>NZ_JAOEEA010000009.1 GCF_029837695.1 Pseudomonas sp. GD04019 | reverse complement strand
GACCGAGCCGGACATTCTGGAGACCTACATGATCGCCAACAGCGTCAGCGTGGTGGTGTTGCCCGAGCGCACGCCGCTGGATGCGACCGACATCAAGCTGAGCCTGGACGCCGACAGCTTCGCCTGGAAGTTCAGCTGCACCCTGCACGGGGTGACTTCGCTCAACCTGGTGCGACCCTCGGGCAGTGGCCGTAAGACCATCGAGGTGACCATCAATGGTTGGGTCTGGCTGATCCTGGTTGAGCGCTACAGCCGTTCCGCGCAGTTTCCGGTGGAGCGTTTCAGCGTCAGCGGCGCCAGCCGTACCCAGCTGCTTGCAGCGCCCTATGCGCCTCGGCGCAGCGCGATGAACGCCGTGGACATCAACGCTCGCCAGGCGGCTGAGGATCAGCTGTACCTCACCGGCTTCACCCTGAACTGGGACGCCACCGGTTTCGGCCCGCCGGACTGGACGATCACCGCCGGGGCGTTGAGCTACCAGGATCAGACGCCCATGCAGGTGATCGCCCGTATTGCCGAGGCCGTGGGTGGCATCGTGCGGCCGGATATGGCGGGCGATGGCCTCACTGTGCTGCCGCGCTACCGCGAGGCGGTGTGGTGGTGGGACCAGTCGATCATGGATCGGATCATCCCTGGCGAGCTGATCACCAACATCGAGGGCGAGTGGTCACCGCAGCCGGCGTGGAACGTGGTCTACGTCAGTGGCACCACGCAAGGGGTGGCGGTGGACGTGCGGCGCACCGGCACGGCCGGCGACAACCCGGCACCGGATGTGTTCGATGACCTGATCACTGCCACCGATGCAGCCAGGTCACGGGGCATCTGCGAGCTGAGCAAGGGCGGCGATCAGGAGGTGGTGCCGCTGACCATTCCACTGATGCAGCAGGGCGGCAGTGCGCCTGGCCTAGTTCTACCTGGCCATCTGTGCGAGGTGCGCGAGTCGCCGTGGTGGCGAGGGCTGTGCCTCGGGGTGGACATCAGCGCCACCGGCACCGGGGCTAGCAAGGTCAGTCAGGTGCTGCGGCTGGAGCGGCACTACATGGAGGCAGCCTGATGTCTACGATCAATCCCTGGAAGAAGTTCATTAACCTGCTGCCTGGTGGTCGCCGGGCGGTGGGCGAGGTGATCAGCGTCAGCACCGCCACTGGCAGTAGCGTGGTCGAGCTGCGCAACGGTACGCAGATCCTCGTGCTCGGGGTGAGCGTGCCGGTGGGCAGTCTGGCCTTCGTGCTCGATGGCCAGATCACCGGGCCAGCGCCAAGCCTGCCTCAGTACGACATTGAGGTTTGACCTCGCGAGAGCCGCCTTCCTTGGCGGCAGAAGAATCCTAGACCAAGCCCGCTGCGTGCGGGCTTTTTTGTGCCTGGAGGAATGATGCGACTGACATTGGAGCAACTGCTGCAGATCCTGCCCGAGGCCGGCAGCAAGGCGGCGGCCTACCTGCCGCACCTGCTCACGGCCATGGCCCATCGGCAGATCAATAACCCGCGCCGGATTGCCGCCTTCCTGGCGCAGATCGGCCACGAGTCCGGCTCACTGCGCTACGCCCGCGAGATCTGGGGGCCGACCGAGGCGCAGAAGCGCTACGACACCCGCACCGACCTGGGCAACACACCCGAGCTGGATGGCGACGGCAAGTTGTACCGGGGGCGTGGGCTGATCCAGATCACCGGCCGGCGCAATTACCAGCTGGTGAGCCTGATCCTGTTCGGGGATGAGCGTCTGCTAGCTCAGCCCGAGCTGCTGGAGGAGCCGCAGTGGGCGAGCGAGTCGGCGGCCTGGTACTGGATGAGCCGTGGGCTCAACGAGCTGGCCGATCAGGGCCAGTTCCGCCTGATCACCCAGCGCATCAACGGCGGTCTGAACGGCTACCAGGATCGGCTGAAGCTCTACACCCGGGCGCGGGAGGTGCTGGCATGAGCGGCTATGAGTTCAAGGCGGTTTCCCATTGTTTGGCTGAGTCTGCGCCTGGCGCCTTTTCGTTCTTCTGCCTGGGCTGCGATATGCCACACACCGTCCAGACCGGGGAGGGCAATGGCCCGCGCTGGGGCTACAACGGCAACGCTGCGGCGCCTACGTTCACGCCGTCTGTACTGTGCCGTTACAACTGGAGCGATGGCGAGCGGGTGTGCCATTCGTTCATCACCGATGGGCGTATCCAGTACCTGGGCGACTGCACCCACCACCTGGCTGGCCAGACGATTGATCTGCCGAATTGGGAGGAAGCATGCGAGCGCTGGTGGAGCTAGTTCCTGCTTGGGTGTGGGCCGGGCTTGTAGGGTTGCTGCTGGCGGGCCTGGTAGGTGGCGCGCAGCAGATCCGCTTAGCCGCGGCTCATGCTGATCTTTCCGACGAGAAGGCAGCGCACAGCAGCTACCGGACGGAGGTGGCCGAACGTGATCGGCGTGCAGCGCTGGTGGCCCTGGAGGAAACCAAGCGCCGGCAGGCGCGCAACGAAGAGGTAGAGCGGAATGCAGCTGAACAACTGGAAGTGGCGCAGGCTGATGCTGCTAGCGCTGGTGATGCTCTGCAGCGCCTCGAGCTGCGTTACGCAGAGTCCGAGCGGCGTAGCCGAGCCTGCGGTGATTCCATCACTGCCCAGCTCGGCGAGGCAGCAGAAGCCGAAGCCAGAGTGCGTGCCCACGTGCTCGGCCGGGTTGGAGCGGCTGCTGGACTCTATGCTGCCGCCGCCGACGACAACCGAGTGAGGGGGCAGGCCTGCGAGGCCTCTTACGATTCGCTTACGCAATGAAGAGAGCAACCTGCCTGGGTGCGCGAACACCCGGGCAGGTTGCCGAACCCGCAGACCGTACCTGCAAGCCCAGCCAAGGCTCCCGCCTCGTGCACGAAGCGAGGGTGAGCCTAGCACTGTTTATCCATACAGTAAAAGGTTTGCACATGACCCAGCCTGTTATCCCCTGGATGGGCGGCAAGCGCCGCCTGGCCGACCGTCTTATCCCGCTATTTCCGCCCCATGAGTGCTACGTCGAAGTGTTTGCCGGCGGCGCTGCGCTCTTCTTCCTCCGGCCGCAGCCGGCCCCCGTCGAGGTGTTGAACGATATCAACGGCGACCTGGTGTCGCTTTATCGGGTGATCCAGAACCACGTCGAGGAGTTCGTGCGCCAGTTCAAGTGGGCGCTGTCCAGCCGGCAGCTGTTTGAGTGGCAGAAGATCACCCGGCCGGAAACCCTCACCGATATCCAGCGCGCCGCGCGGTTCTTCTACCTGCAGCACCATGCCTTTGGCGGCAAGGTGACCGGGCAGAACTTCGGCACGGCCACCACCGGACCGGCGCCGAACATCATGCGCATCGAGGAGAACCTCTCCGCGGCGTGGCAGCGTCTGGCTGGTGTGTACGTCGAGAACCTGCCCTGGTTGGAATGCGCCGAACGCTACGACCGCGCCCACACCTTCCTCTACATGGACCCGCCGTACTGGCAGACCGAGGGCTATGGCGTGGACTTCCCCTTCGAGCAGTACTTGGCGATGGCTGACTTCATGCGGCGCTGCAAGGGCAAGGTGATGGTCAGCATCAACGACCACCCCGATATCCGCGAAGCGTTCGCCGGCTTCCACATGGAGCGGATCGATATCCGCTACAGCAACACTAACCAGCGGCAAGGCACGGCCGACCTGACCGGCGAGTTGGTGATCATGAACTGGACGCCGGCCGCTCTCGGCGGCTTGTTCGATGGTCTCTGAAGTGCTTGCTATGGGGCGGCACCAGAGCGTTACTGGCTCCACCGAAACGGCCAAGGAGCCACCCTGATGAATCTGCTCGAGCACCTGCAACCTCTCCCGACTGAACTGCTCAAGGCCATGGCCAGGGGTGAGGTCGACGCGCAGGCGGTGGCTGCCCAGCTGATGGCTGGCCGGGGGCTTGATCGGGATGGGAAATGGGTGGGCTTCGAGAGGGCCGCCAAGGAATGGGGGGCTGAATAGCCTCCCGCTCAGCGGCCTCAGGCTTTACCTGTGCTTGCGGTAGTCCCGCATGATCATCTTCATCTGATCGAACTGCCCCTGCAGGAGCCACAGCAGGTTCCTGATGGTGGGGATGGGCAGGGCGAACTGATCGCGGTCAAGGATATCCTGGGCGAGGACGTCGACCACTGCGGCGTTGCGCTGTAGCGCGCAGAGCATGATGTCGTCGATGCTCTGCGGGTCGGTGGCGGGGTTTAGGATCAGCGCCGATTCAGGGCTGTCGACGAGTAGGGTGGTGTTGCGTTGGTCCGTGCTTTGGTCCATGTGCTTACTTCCGAGATACACGACTGCCAAAGCCCATTACATCGCCCGCGCAGGGCCTTGCGGTTAGGCGCGCGGCCGCCTCTTTCTCCGGCTCTCCAGCGCCTCCTCAATGAGCAAGGTCAATTCAGCATTGAGGCTGCGGCGATTCTTCTCTGCCTCCTGCTCGGCCGCTTGCCGCGTGGTCTCGCTCAGTCGCAATGGGTACGGTGTGATCCGCTTTTGCATAGCGTCCCCCTCGGTGGCGGTCTTCTGTGGACTCAATATGATTCCACGGTTTTTATGATGTCAAGTGGACTCATTGAGTCCAAAGGACTCCACCCTACATACTGAGCGCCTACACGATTCGTGGATTGCACAATCCAACTGTGGAAGCGCACATGTCTGACCGCCACGCCATCTCCCCTTACCCCCTCAGGATGCCGCCGGAGCTGCGGGCTGCACTCGAGCGGGCCTCCGTGGTGGCGGGCCGGTCTTTGCATGCCGAGATCCTGGCGAAGCTGGAAGCGGCACTGCAGGCTGACCGCAATGCCGCCACGGCTGAGTTGGTGGATGCCGTGTCGATGCAAGCCAGCCTCACCCTGGCCCTGGCCAGGGAGCTTGAGGGCATTGGACTAGGCGCCGATCAGCGCCAGGCGCTCGATAGCCTGGTGAAGTTCTCTCGACGGCTGCTTGATCGCCTCGGCGAGTAACCTAGAAACGAAAAGGCCCGGAGCCCCTTATTTCAGGGGCTCCGGGCCTTTTTTGTGTCTGGAATAATCGGTTTAGATAATGTGCTCTATGGGCAACCCAGGGAGACGAATCCGACTTTCGGTGTGGCGGTGGACATCGGGGGCTAACCTCAAACGGGCGCTCGGGAGGGCGCCTCTGATCAAAAAGTGCGCAATTCTAGCGGCAGCTTGCGTGCTTGAACAGCCTGGCCGGACAACTGATCTATGCTCAGCCTGGCCGCCCATAGCGAGCCGCGACGGCCCTGGAACGGGCCGAGTGGCTCGTTTACAGGCCGTACGCCCACTCGTCCGGATGGAAACCGCCCATGAGCGAAGTCGTCGCCGAGCACACCAAGTCCCCTCATGCCTCGTCCGCCATCGGCCTGCTGATTGGCGCGGTGGGCGTGGTTTACGGCGATATCGGTACCAGCCCGTTGTACACCCTCAAGGAGGTGTTCAACGGCGGATACGGCGTGCAGGTCAACCACGAGGGCGTGCTCGGCGTGCTGTCGCTGATCTTCTGGTCGCTGATCTGGGTGGTGTCGATCAAGTACGTGCTGTTCGTGCTGCGCGCCGATAACCAGGGCGAGGGCGGGGTAATGGCGCTGACCGCGCTGGCCCGGCGTGCGGCCGCGCCCTATCCGCGGTTGCGGGTGGTGCTGGTGCTGCTCGGCCTGTTCGGCGCCGGGCTGTTCTATGGCGACAGCATGATCACCCCGGCCATCTCCGTTCTGTCGGCGGTGGAGGGCCTGGAGATCGCCTTCGCCGGGCTGGAGCACTGGGTGGTGCCGCTGGCGCTGATCCTGCTGGTGGGGCTTTTCCTGATCCAGAAGCACGGCACGGCGCGCATCGGCATCCTGTTCGGGCCGGTGATGCTGCTGTGGTTCGTCACCCTGGGCGCCCTGGGCGTGTACGGTATCGTTCATCAGCCGCAGGTGCTGCAGGCGCTCAACCCCTACTGGTGCATCCATTTCTTCATCGCCCATCCGGGCATCGGCGTGGCGATTCTCGGTGCGGTGGTGCTGGCGCTGACCGGAGCCGAGGCGCTGTACGCGGACATGGGCCATTTCGGTCGCCAGCCGATTGCTCGCGCCTGGTTCCTGCTGGTGCTGCCGGGGCTGGTGCTGAACTACTTCGGTCAGGGCGCGATCCTGCTGGACAACCCTGAGGCGGCGCGCAATCCCTTCTATCTATTGGCGCCGGGCTGGGCCTTGCTGCCGCTGGTGGGGCTGGCCACCTTCGCCACCATAGTCGCCTCCCAGGCGGTGATCTCCGGAGCCTTCTCGCTGACCCGCCAGGCCATCCAGCTCGGCTACATTCCGCGCATGCACATCCAGCACACCTCGGATGCGGAGCAGGGGCAGATCTACATCGCCGCGGTGAACTGGGCGCTGATGGTCGCCGTGGTACTGCTGGTGCTGGGCTTCGAGTCGTCCGATGCCCTGGCGGCCGCCTATGGCGTGGCGGTGACCGGCACCATGCTGATCACCACGCTGTTGGCCGCGGCCGTGGTGCTGTTGCTGTGGAAGGCGCCGCGCTGGCTGGCCATTCCGCTGCTGCTGGTGTTCTTCCTGGTGGATGCGCTGTTCTTCGCCGCCAATGTGCCGAAGATCTTCCAGGGCGGCGCGTTCCCGGTGATCGCCGGGCTGGCGGTGTTCACCCTGATGACCACCTGGAAGCGCGGCCGCCACCTGCTGGTGGAGCGCCTGGACGACAACGCCTTACCGCTGCCGATCTTCATCTCCAGCATTCGCAGCCAGCCGCCGCTGCGGGTGCGCGGCACGGCGGTATTCCTCACCGCGCGCTCGGATGCCGTGCCCCACGCGCTGCTGCACAACCTGCTGCACAACCAGGTGCTGCACGAGCAGATCGTGCTGCTCACGGTGGTCAGCGAAGACCTGCCACGGGTGCTGCCGGAGCGGCGCTTCGAGGTGGAGGCCTATGGCGACGGCTTCTTCCGGGTGATCCTGCACTTCGGCTTCATGGAGGAGCCGGACGTGCCGGAGGCGCTGCGCCTGTGCCACCTCAACGAATTGGACTTCAGCCCGATGAGCACCACCTGGTTCCTCAGCCGCGAGACGGTGGTGGCCAGCAAGCGCTTCGGCATGGCGCGCTGGCGCGAGGCGCTGTTCGCCTTCCTGCTGCGCAACGCCAACAGCAACCTGCGCTTCTTCAAGTTGCCGCTGAACCGGGTGATCGAGCTGGGTACCCAGGTGGAGATCTGAAGCGAGACGTCGCCCGAGGGCGCCAGGCGTGTCAATCCCTCTCCCTCCGGGAGAGGTGCCCGTAGGGCGGGTGAGGGTGATTCAGGCGGCTCTGAGTGGCCGATGAGCCCATCACCCCCGGCCCTCTCCCGGCGGGAGAGTGGGCGTCGAGCCCGGCAGACTCGGGGCTGGTAGAGCGCAGCGAAGCCCCGCGCCTTATGCGGCCATTGCCCGACGCGCAGAAGATCGTAGACAGGTGCTTTAGGCGCAGCGGCTCAGGCCGAGCCGAGGAACTTGCTGAGAAACTGCCGCGTGCGTTCCTCCTGCGGCGCGCTGAACAGTTGCTTGGCCTCGCCCTGTTCGACTATCACGCCCTGGTCGATGAAGATCGCCCGGTTGGCCACATCGCGGGCGAAGCTCATTTCGTGGGTGACGATGACCATGGTGCGTTTCTCCTCGGCCAGGCCGCGGATGGTTGCCAGTACTTCGCCGACCAGCTCCGGATCGAGGGCCGAGGTGGGCTCGTCGAACAGGATCACGTCCGGTTGCATGGCCAGGGCGCGGGCGATGGCCACGCGCTGCTGCTGGCCGCCGGAGAGGCGCTTGGGATAGGCGTCTTCCTTGCCGGCCAGGCCGACCTTGGCGAGCAGGGCGCGGGCGCGCTCGGTGGCCTGGGTGCGCGGCTCCTTCTTCACCTGCACCGGGCCCTCGATGACGTTTTCCAGGGCGGTGCGATGCGGGAACAGATTGAAGTTCTGGAACACGAAGCCGACGTGCTGGCGCAGCTTGCGCACCAGGCTCTGCTGGGCCTTGAGCGGCTTGTCTGCATCGATGGCGATGCTGCCGACGGTGATCTGTCCACCGCTGGGCTCTTCCAGCAGGTTGAGGCAGCGCAGCAGGGTGGTCTTGCCCGAGCCGCTGGGGCCGATGATGGCCACCACCTCGCCGGGGGCGACGTCCAGGTCGATGCCCTTGAGCACTTCCTGGCCCTTGAAGGCCTTTCTCAGGTTGCGCACGGAAATCATCAGGAGTCCTGCTCGTGGCGGTTGACCCGCTCTTCAAGGCGCGCCTGGAAGTGCGCCAGGATGCTGGCCAGTATCCAGTAGATCAGCGCGGCGGCCAGGTACATGGTGAAGATCTCGAAGGTACGCGCGGTGATCAGCTGCGCCTGGCGGAACAGCTCCGGCACCTGGATGGTGGCGGCCAGGGCGGTGTCCTTGACCAGCGAGATGAAGCTGTTGCCCAGCGGCGGCAACGCGGTGCGCGCGGCCTGGGGCAGGATGGCGCGGTACAGGGTCTGCGCCCGGCCCATGCCGATGCTCGCCGCCGCTTCCCACTGACCGCGGTCGATGGAGGCGATGGCGGCGCGCAAAATCTCGGAGGTGTACGCGCCCATATTCAGCGAGAAGCCGATCAGCGCGGCAGTCAGCGGCTCCAGCTGGATGCCCAGCTGGGGCAGGCCGTAATAGATCATGAACAGCTGGACCAGCAGCGGCGTGCCGCGGAAGAACGAGACGTAGATCCGCGACAGCCACTGCAGTGGCCAGTAGCCGTACAACCGCAGCAGGGCCAGGGCAAAGCCGAGCAGCAGGCCGAAGAACATGCCACCCAGGCTCAGTACCACCGTCCACAGGGTGCCCTTCAGCAGGAAGGGCAGGGAGTCCAGCGCAAGCTGCAGGCTGGTTTCGATCATTGGGTGACGTCAGCCTTGAACCATTTCTCGGAGAGCTGTTTCAGGGTGCCATCAGCCTTGAGCTTGGCCAGCGCCTTGTCGATGGCGGCCAGCAGCTGCGGGTTGCCCTTGCGCAGGGCGATGCCGGCTTCCTGGCGGGAGAAGGCGTCACCGGCCACGGCCAGGCGGCCACCGGTCTTCTCGACCATCTCGAAGGCGGCCAGGCGGTCGACCAGGATCACGTCGATGCGGCCGACGTTGAGGTCCTGGAACTTGGTCGGGTCATCGTCGTAGGTGCGGATGTCGGCCTGCGGCACATTCTCTTTCAGCCACTGCTCGTAGTTGGTGCCGAGGCCCACGCCGACCTTCTTGCCGGCCAGGTCGGCGGCGCTCTTGATGCTGTCGCCATTGGCCTTGCGGGTCAGCGCCTGGATGCCGGAAACGGTGTAGGGGGCGGAGAAGTCGTACTTCTTCTTGCGCTCGTCGGAGATGGTCACCTGGTTGATCACCACGTCCAGGCGCTTGGACTCCAGCGCAGCGAGGATGCCGTCCCACTTGGTCGGCTGGAACTCGGCGCTGACGCCCAGTTCCTTGGCCAGGGCCTCGGCGAGTTCGACCTCGAAGCCGGTGAGCTTGCCGTTCTCGTCCTGGTAGTTGAACGGTGGATAGGTGCCTTCCAGGCCGACCTTGAGTGCGCCGTTGGCCTTGACCTCGTTCAGCAGGTCGGCGGCGAAGCTCGGGGTGGCCAGGCTGGCGCCGAGCAGCAGACTCAGGCTGCCGAGCAGGAAGTGACGACGCAGAGTAGTGAATTTCATGGAATGCCTCTTATGCAGTGGGCGGAAAGTCGGGCAACTCTAGGGTCAAATTTTTATTCGATAAAATAATTAAAAATTATCTGCTTATTCCTGAGTTAATTTACAGGTTTCAAGCGGCTCCAGCAGGATGATAGGCGAACAGCGCCGGTGCGCCGCCGGTATGCAGGAACAGCAGCGGCTCTTTGCCGGGGAAAACGCCCTGGGCGATGCCGTCGAGCAGGCCGGCGAAGGCCTTTCCGGTGTAGACCGGGTCGAGCAGCACGCCCTCCAGACGGGCCAGCAGTTGGATCGCCTCCAGGGTGCCGGCATTCGGCTCGCCGTAGCGCGGGGCGAAGTACTGGTCCCAGAGTTCGATGCGCAGAGTGTCCGGTACGTTCACTTCGAGCAGTTCGGCAGTGCGCTGCAGCAGGCCTTCGACCTTGGGGCGTTGGGTGGCGTCGGGACGCGACACGGTGACACCGACCACGCGAGTGCCGGGGCGCGCATGTTCCAGTGCCAGGGCCAGGCCGCTGTGGGTGCCGGCGCTGCCGGAGGCCAGCAGCACGGCGGCGAAATCCTGGCTGCTGCGCATCTGTTCGACCAGCTCCAGGCCGGCGCGCACGTAGCCGAGGGCGCCGAGGGCGTTAGAGCCGCCGATGGGCACCAGGTAGGGCTTGCGGCCGGCGGCGCGCAGACGCTCGCAGGCGTCGGCCAGCAACTGGTCGGCATTGTCCAGGTTGGCCACCGGCTCGATTTCGGCGCCGAACAGGTCGAGCAGCAGGCGGTTGCCATTGCTCAGATAGTTGCTGTCGGCGGTGTCGATCGGGTTTTCCAGCAGGGCCAGGCAGCCCAGGCCGAGCCGGGCGGCGGTGGCGGCGGTCTGGCGCACATGGTTGGACTGGATGGCGCCGGCCGTGACCAGCACATCGGCGCCCTGGGCCAGGGCGTCGGCGGCGAGGAATTCCAGCTTGCGTGCCTTGTTGCCGCCCAGGGCCAGCGGGGTGAGGTCGTCGCGCTTGATCCAGATATCGCGCCCCAGGTGCCGGGACAGGCGTGGCAGGTGTTCCAGCGGCGTGGCGGCGGGGATCAGTTCGAGGCGGGGAAAGCGGGCGAGGGCTTGGCGCAGCATGGTGGGAGGACCGGAGTGGAAAGTTGTCACTCTAGTCAGTGGCGAGCGCCGCCGGCAAATACGCCGCACAAAAGAAAACGCCTCGACGGGTTTCCCCATCGAGGCGTTCTTTGATCTGGTTGCGGGAGCCGGATTTGAACCGACGACCTTCGGGTTATGAGCCCGACGAGCTACCAGACTGCTCCATCCCGCGGCGGCCATTCTACTCAGGGATTGGTGTGTGTCAATCGATTTCTGTTTTTTAATCAATTACATAAATCGTAGGCAAAAAAAAGGCCACTCGTTTGAGTGGCCTTCTTCTGAATCTGGTTGCGGGAGCCGGATTTGAACCGACGACCTTCGGGTTATGAGCCCGACGAGCTACCAGACTGCTCCATCCCGCGGCGGCCATTCTAGCGGCGAAAGCTTATGTGTCAACCACTGATTCAGAAAAAGCTGTTTTTTCTCAGATGCTTAGCGCGGGGCGAATGGTAGACTTCGGGTCTCAGGGCAGGCCGTACGGGGCTTGGCGTGCGCAAGATCATCCACATCGACTGCGACTGTTTCTACGCCGCCATCGAGATGCGCGACGATCCGCGCCTGGCCGGCAGGCCGCTGGCGGTGGGCGGGGCGGCGGATCGGCGCGGGGTGGTCGCGACCTGCAACTACGAGGCACGGGCCTGGGGCGTGCGCTCGGCCATGCCCATGGGCCAGGCGCTCAAGCTGTGCCCGGATCTGCAGGTGGTGCGCCCGCGCATGGATGCCTACAAGGCGGTGTCGCGGGAAATCCACGCGATCTTCCGTGACTACACCGAGATCATCGAGCCGCTGTCGCTGGACGAGGCCTACCTAGACGTGTCCGCCAGCCCGCACTGCGACGGCAGCGCCACGCGTATCGCCCAGGATATCCGCCGGCGGGTGTCCCAGGAGCTGCACATCACCGTGTCGGCCGGGGTGGCGCCGAACAAGTTCCTGGCCAAGATCGCCAGCGACTGGCGCAAGCCCAACGGGCTGTTCGTGATCACCCCGGATCAGGTCGAGGAGTTCGTCGCCGCGCTGCCGGTGAGCAAGCTGCACGGGGTGGGCAAGGTCACGGCCAGCAAGATGGAGCGGCTGGGCATCAGCAGCTGCCTGGACCTGCGCGACTGGAGCAAGCTGGCCCTGGCGCGCGAGTTCGGCAGTTTCGGCGAGCGCCTGTGGAATCTGGCGCGCGGCATCGACGAGCGCGTGGTGCAGGTGGACAGCCGGCGTCAGTCGGTGAGCGTGGAGAACACCTTCGACCAGGATCTGCCGGACCTGGCGGCCTGCCTCAAGCAACTGCCGGAGTTGCTGCAGCAGCTCGACACGCGCATGGCGCGCCTGGACGCCAGCTACCGGCCGGACAAGCCCTTCGTGAAGATCAAGTTCCACGACTTTAGCCAGACCACCCTGGAACAGGCCGGCGCGCGTCGCGATCTGGACAGCTATCAGCTGTTGATGAGCGCGGCCTTCGCCCGCGGCAACAAGCCGGTGCGTCTGCTCGGGGTAGGGGTGCGGTTGCTGGATCTGCGCGGGCGGCACGAGCAGCTGGAGCTGTTCGAGTAGGCGGCTCCCCTCTCCCACTTGTGGGAGAGGGGCCGGGGGAGAGGGCGTTGGCTTCGACCCTCTCCCTAGCCCTCTCCCGTAAACGGGAGAGGGGATGTCGCGGAGTCGCCCGGATGTAATCCGGGGCGGAGTTGCCGGTTGTCCCGGATTGCATCCGGGCTACAGCGGCGACAGATCGCGAAAGGGCTACTCAGCCTTCTTCGGGGGACAGGCGAATCGGCTTTCCCTCGGCAGGCCACAGGCGCAGCTGGTCGGTGCCCGATACATCCCAGCGCTGAATCTGGCCCAGGGCTTCGAGGAAGCGCTGCTCCTGCTCCATCAGCTCCGGTGCGCACATCTTGCGGGTGGCGCCGGCCTGGCCGAAGTTCAGCTTGTCGCCGTCGCGGCTGTAGCTGGCGAACCAGTGGTTGCAGCCGGCGTTGCCGTAGGCGCGGCCATCCGCGCCGAGGGTGATGGTCAGGTGGCTGCGCTCGATCAGCGGGCGCTCGCCGAGCCATTCCACCTGGTAGGTCTTGTCGCTTTCCAGCTGTACCGGTTCGCTGGCGCAGCCGCTCAGGGCGGCGGCGAGCAGGGCGGGAGCCAGGGCGTGCTTCATGCGCTTTTCTCCGTGCAGGCGGGGCAGAAGTGTTTGCCGCCGCGGCTCACCCAGCCCAGTTCGAGCAGGCGCGCTTCCGCGGCGGGTTGCTGGGCCTTGGCGCCGAGCGAGGCATCGACGGCGAACTCCAGGTCGATGCGCTTGGCGCAGCCGTCGCAGTCCACCTGCCAGTTGTGGATCGCCAGTTCGCGGAAGGCCGGGCCGCTGGCCACTGCCAGCCATTGGCCGGGCGGGTTGATCAGGTGGCGGACCTTCTCCACCGCCAGGCTCATGGACAGCTCCTTGCTGCCCTTGAGGGTCACCAGCAGGCTGTCGCCGGCCTGGATGGCGCCGCCGTTGCCGGTGACCTGGTAGCGGCCCGGTGCCAGGGCGCGGCACTCGGTGAGGGTGTGTTGCGGGTTGAGCAGGGTGTAGCGGAAATCGTGGGTGGTCATGAAGCCTCCTGAGCTGCACGGGATGCTAGCACGCGGCGGATGTCACCCGGTTGACCGCCGCGCCGGCGGCCCAGGCGGCGATGTTGTCCAAGGTGGTGCCGGCGATGGCGGCCAGGGCCTCGTGGGTGAGGAAGGCCTGGTGCGCGGTGACTATTACGTTGGGGAAGGTCAGCAGGCGCGCCAATACGTCGTCCTGCAGCGGCTGGTCGGAGCGATCCTCGAAGAACAGCTCGGCCTCTTCTTCGTAGACATCCAGGCCCAGGTAACCGAGCTGGCCGCTCTTCAGCGCCTCGATCAGCGCCGGACTGTCCACCAGCGCGCCACGCCCGGTGTTGATCAGCATGGCGCCGCGCTTCATCAGCGCCAGGCGCTCGGTGTCGATCAGGTGGCGGCTGGCCTCGGTCAGCGGGCAGTGCAGGCTGATCACGTCGCTCTCGGCGATCAGCTCGTCCAGTGCCACCTGGCGCGCGCCGAGGACGTCCAGGCCGGTGATGGGGCAGGGGTCGCTGATCAGCAGGCGAGAGCCGAAGCCGGTCATGATCTGGGCGAAGGCCAGGCCGATCTGCCCGCCGCCGATCACGCCGACCGTCTTGCCGTGGAGGTCGAAGCCGGTCAGCCCGTGCAGGCTGAAGTCGCCTTCGCGGGTGCGGTTGAAGGCCCGGTGGATGCGCCGGTTGAGCGCCAGGATCAGCGCCACCGCGTGCTCGGCCACCGCATGCGGCGAATAGGCGGGCACTCGCACCACAACCAGACCCAGGCGTTCGGCGGCCTGCAGGTCGACATGGTTGTAGCCGGCCGAGCGCAGGGCGATCAAGCGTGTGCCGCCGGCGGCCAGGCGTTCCAGCACGGGCGCGCTGAGGTTGTCGTTGATAAAGGCGCAGACCACCTCGCAGCCTGTGGCCAGGGCGGCGGTGTCCGGTGTCAGCAGGCTGTCCTGGAATTGCAGTTGCCAGCCGGCCGGCAGCGGGCAGGCCGCGAAGCTGGCCTGGTCGTAGGGCTTGCTGCTGAACAGGATGATCTTCATCGAGGCTCCTCAGGCGCTGACCGCGGCCTCCTCGGCCAGCCTGGCGATGGCCGCGTCCAGTTCGTCGAGAGCGTGCTGCGCGTTGGGATCGTCCTGCTTGAGCAGGGTCTCGCTGCGCTGGCAGGCGGCGCGCAGCTGCGGCACGCCGCAGTAGCGGGTGGCGCCATGCAGGCGATGGACCCGCTCGATCAGCGCGTTGCGCTCGCCGGCGTCGCGGGCCTGGCGAATGGCCTGGCGGTCGGCGGGCAGGCCGGCCAGCAGCATCGCCAGCATGTCGCTGGCCAGATCGGCCTTGCCGGCGGCCAGGCGCAGGCCTTCCTCGGCGTCGAGCACGCGCAGGCTGGCGCTGATCGCCGGAGCGCTGGACGCGGCCGGCTGTGGATGGTTGCGCAGGGCCAGGCCGGTCCACTTCAGCACCACCTGGGCCAATTGGCGCTCGTTGATCGGCTTGGTCAGGTAGTCGTCCATGCCGCCCTGCAGCAGGGCGCGTTTTTCGTTGGCCAGGGCGTGGGCGGTGAGGGCGACGATGGGCAGCGGGCTGCGCTCGCGCTCCTGCTCCCACAGGCGGATCGCCTCGGTGGCCTGGCGACCGTCCATGCCGGGCATCTGCACGTCCATGAACACCAGGTCGAAGGCCTGCTGCTGCACGGCCTGCACGGCGGCGTAGCCGCTGTCCACGGCGGTGACCTCGGCGCCCATGTCGTCGAGCAGGGTCTGCACCAGCAGCAGGTTGGCCGGGTTGTCGTCGACGCACAGCAGGCGCGGCGGGCGGCTGGTCAGCGGTGCGGGCGCCTCGGCTTTGACCTGGCGCGGGCTGATCAGCTCGCTCAGGGCGCGCAGCAGCTTGCGCGTGCAGGCCGGCTTGGCCTGCAGCTGCAGATGGGTCTCCGGCAATGCCTCGTGGTACAGCGCCTGCTCGGTGGTGGGGCACAGCACCAGGGCCTTGCAGCCGAGGCGGTCGAGGTCCCACAGACGCTGGCCGAGCTGTTCCGGCGGCAGCTCCTGGATATTGACGCCGAGCACGGCCAGGTCGATCGGCTGGCCGGCCTCGCGCTGGCGGGTGACCTGCTCCAGCAACTGGTCGAGGCTGGCGAATTCCAGCACCTGCAGGTTGCAGTCCTCCAGCTGGTGCTGCAGGGCCTGGCGGGTCAGATCGTGGTTTTCCAGCATGGCCACGCGGCGGCCCTGCAGCGGCGCGCGCGGCAGGTCGTCGGCATCGTCGCGGGCCTTGGGCAGGGTCAGGCTGATCCAGAATTCCGAGCCGGTGCCGGGGTTGCTTTCGACGCCGATCTCGCCGCCCATCTGTTCGATCAGGCGCTTGGAGATCACCAGGCCGAGGCCGGTGCCGCCGGCCTGGCGGCTGAGCGAGTTGTCGGCCTGGCTGAAGGCCTGGAACAGGGCGCGCAGATCCTCGTCGGAGAGGCCGACGCCGGTGTCCTGCACGCTGATGCGCAGCTGCGCGCGGTCGTCGCTCTCGTCCTCGACCATGGCGCGCACGGCGATGGTTCCCTCGCGGGTGAACTTGATGGCGTTGCTCACCAGGTTGGTCAGCACCTGCTTGAGGCGCTGCGGGTCGCCCTGCAGCGACAGCGGGGTGTCGCGGTAGATCAGGCTGACCAGCTCCAGCTGCTTCTGGTGGGCGGACGGCGCGAGGATGGTCAGGCAGTCCTGGATCAGGTCGCGCAGGTTGAACGGGATGTTCTCCAGCACCAGCTTGCCGGCCTCGATCTTGGAGAAGTCGAGCACCTCGTTGATGATCCCCAGCAGGCTCTCGGCGGACTTCTCGATGGTGCCCAGGTAGTCCTGCTGGCGCGGGGTCAGGTCGCTCTTCTGCAGCAGGCCGGTGAAGCCGAGGATGCCGTTGAGCGGGGTGCGGATCTCATGGCTCATGTTGGCCAGGAACTCGGACTTGATGCGGCTGGCTTCCAGGGCCTCCTTGCGCGCCAGGTCCAGCTCGATGTTCTGGATCTCGATGGTTTCCAGATTTTGCCGCACGTCCTCCGTGGCCTGGTCGACGCTGTGCTGCAGCTCCTCCTGGGCGTTCTGCAGCGACTCGGCCATGCGGTTGATGCCGGCGGCCAGTTCGTCCATCTCATGGTTGCCCAGCGGCGGCAGGCGGGTCTCCAGCTGGCCGTCCTTGAGCTGGATCACGCCCTGCTTGATGGTGCGCAGCGGATCGTTGATCGCCCGGCTCATGCGCAGGGCGAGCAGGGCGGTGACGGTGAGACCGGCGACGATCAGCAGCAGGCTGGCGAACAGGCTGCGGTAGCCCTGCAGCAGGGTGCGGTGGTGCGACAGTTCCAGCTCGACCCAGCCCAGCAGACGGTCGGCGCTGTCCGCCTCGGCAGGCCCGGCGAGGCTCTGGTGGCGGCCGAAGACCGGCATCAGGAAGCGCGTGGCGTCCTGGCTGCTGCTGGTGGCCAGCGGCTCGACCGTGGCCTGCGGCGGCGGGTTGAGCATGTCCGGCCCGGCCTGGGCCAGGCTCTGCCGCTCGGCGGAGAGGAAGCCGACGGCGCGCACGTCCTGCTGATTCAGCGCTTCCTCGGCCAGACGCTTCAGCTGCGCCGCATCGCCGCGCGCCAGGGCTTGGGCGGCCAGTGGTGCCAGGTGCTGCACCGCCGTTTCGCCACGCTGCTGCAGCTGGCTGCGCAGGTCGGCCAGCTGCATCCAGGTGAAGTAGCCGCCCAATACCAGCGCCAGCAGGCTGGTGGGCAGCAGGGTGAGCAGCAGCACGCGGCCCTTGATGCCGAGGTCCTTGAACACAGTGTTCTCCAGCAGGGTTGATGGGTGCAGTTTAGCGGTCGTCGAGTGGGAATCCGCATGGTTTTTTGGCAGACTTGTCGATATTTATTCTTATTTGAGATTTGTCCGCATGTCTGCCACTTCCGCCCGCATCCTCGCCATCGAGGACGATCCGGTGCTGGCCGCGCACCTGCAGGAGCACCTCGGTCGCCGCGGTTTCGACGTGACTCTGCAGGGCGACGGCGAGGCCGGCCTGGCGCTGGCCTGTAGCGAAACCTTCGACCTGGTGTTGCTGGATATCCTGCTGCCCGGCTGCAACGGCCTGGAGGCGCTGGCCGAGCTGCGCCGCCGGCGCCGGGTGCCGGTCATCCTGATGTCCGCCCTGGGCGCCGAGCAGGATCGCATCGCCGGGTTCAGCCAGGGCGCCGACGACTACCTGCCCAAGCCCTTCGCCATGGCCGAGATGGAGGTGCGCATCGAGGCCATCCTGCGCCGCGTCGCCTACGAGCGGCGTGATCGCGAGCCGGTCGCCAGCGCGCCGCAGCTGGAGCTGGACGAGGTGCGCCTGGATGCCCGCCACGCCGGGCAGTGGGCGCAGCTGACCGGCACCGAGTTCCGCCTGCTGGAAATCTTCGTCCGCCACAGCGGCGAGGTGCTGAGCAAGGCCTTCCTCTATCAGCAGGTGCTGCACCGCCCCTGGTCGCAGCACGACCGCGGCCTGGACATGCACGTCAGCCACATTCGCCGCAAGCTGCAGGCCATCGGCTACCTGGCCGGGCGGGTGGAGACGGCGTGGGGCAAGGGTTACCTGTTCCAGCGCGAGGAGGGGTGAGAGATGCTGACCCGACACTCGGTGTTCTGGCGCCTGGCAGCGTTGCTGCTGGGCTTCTGCCTGCTGATCGTCTGGCTGGTGTGGTATTGGGGCGGCAGTGTCGAGCAGCTCGGCTATCGTCTGCGCCCCGAGGCGCAGCAACAGTTGCAGAGTTATGCCGCCGAGGCCGAGCGGGCGTGGCGCGAGGGTGGTCGTGAGAGCGTGGACCGCTGGCTGGAGGCGATGAAGACCCGTGAGAGCGGCTGGATCGCCGTGCTGGGGCCGGGACTGAACTCGTTGTCCAGCCGCGAACTGAGCGGTGACGAGTTGGAGCGGCTGACCTTCGTGCGGCGCATCGACTGGCCGATGAGTAGGCGCAGCATCGGCCTGCCCAACCTGCTGGTGCCTTTCCCGGGGGCGCCTGACGAAGGCCGCTTGGCCATCGAGTTGCCGGAGCGCCTGCTGCCACCGGGCTTCACCCCCGGCACCCAGCTGCTGGTGCATGGCTTGGTGCCGGGGGTGCTGGCGCTGCTTTTATGTCTGCTGATCTACCGGCAGCTGATTGCGCCGCTGAAACACCTGCGCGAACAGGCCGATGCCCTGCGTGGCGATCGCCTGAGTACCCGCGTGGCACCGCGGGTAAGCCATCGCGACGACGAGCTGGGCGCCCTGGGACGTGCCTTCGACCACATGGCCGAACGCCTCGAGCATACGGTGAGCTACCAGCGCCAGTTATTGCGCGACCTGTCCCACGAGCTGCGCACGCCGCTGTCACGGCTGCGCGTGGCGGGCGAATGCGCCGGCGATCTGGAGGTGCTGCGCCAGCGTCTGGAGCGTGAAGTGCAGTGCATGCAGCAACTGGTGGACGACACCCTGGAACTGGTCTGGATGGATACCGAGCGGCCGCAACTGCCGCTGGAGATCATCGATATCAAGGCGCTGTGGGATGTGCTCGGCGAGAACGCCTGCTTCGAGAGCGGCTGGTCGCGCGAGCGCCTGCGCTGCGAGCTGCCGCCCGACTGCCGGGTGCTGGGCCATCTCAACGGCCTGGCCCAGGCCCTGGAGAACATCCTGCGCAATGCGATCCGCCATTCGCCGGCCGATGGGCTGGTGTGCCTGGTAGGCCGGCGCGAGGGCGCAGGCTGGTTGCTGTGTATCGAGGACCAGGGCGGCGGCGTGGCGAGCGCCGAGCTGGAGACCATTTTCCGTCCCTTCACCCGCCTGTGCGCGGCGCGTCCAGGTGGCGATGGCTTCGGCCTGGGGTTGGCCATCGCTCGCAGCGCCATCCGTTTGCAGGGTGGCGAACTATGGGCGGAGAACGGCGCCAAGGGCCTGCGCCTGAGCATGCGGTTACAAAATGTATAGTTTGTAAACGCGCTTTACTATCAAATGGGAATAAATATCATCTCGCTCGCTTGGCGCAGGCCACTGCGGGCACGGATGACTCTGCCCCTCCTGCGCATCGATCCGCATGCAAAGGAGCAGATGTAGATGCAGCCGCGATTCCGATTCAGCCACCTGACCCTGGCGCTGATGATGGCCACCGTTCCCCAGGCCCTGCAGGCCGCCTCGGACCAGGTGCGGGTGGAGAGCACCGACCTGCCGGTGGCCGGCACCGAGCAGGCGCTGCAGCTGGAGGAGACCCGCGTGCTGGGCACCGCCGAGGAGGAGCTGAAGCAGGCCCCGGGCGTGTCGATCATCACGGCCGAGGACATCCAGAAGCTTCCGCCGACCAACGACCTTTCCGAGGTGATCCGCCGCGAGCCGGGCGTCAACCTGACCGGCAACAGCACCAGCGGCAACCGTGGCAACAACCGCCAGATAGACCTGCGCGGCATGGGCCCGGAAAACACCCTGATCCTCATCGATGGCCAGCCCACCACTTCGCGAAACGCCGTGCGCTATGGCTGGAACGGCGATCGCGATACTCGCGGCGAGACCAACTGGGTGCCGGCCGAACAGGTCGAGCGCATCGAGATCCTGCGTGGTCCGGCCGCGGCACGGTATGGCTCCGGCGCCATGGGCGGGGTGATCAACATCATCACCAAACGCCCGACCGACGAAGTCCGCGGCTCTGTCACCGCCTACACCTCTCTGCCAGAGGATGATGCCGAGGGCATGAGCAAGCGTAGCAACTTCAGCCTCAGCGGCCCGATCAGCGACGCCTTCACCTTCCGTCTGTACGGTGGTGCCAGCACCACCGACGCCGACGATGCGGACATCAACCGCGACCACCAGGCCAGCGCGGACGCCATGGTTGCCGGCCGTGAGGGGGTACGCAACAAGGACATCAACGGCCTGCTCAGCTGGCAGTTGAATCCCGAGCAGACCCTCGATCTGGAGGCCGGCTATAGCCGTCAGGGCAACATCTACGCTGGCGACACCATGAACAACAACGGGGGTGGCAACCCCGCGTTCATCGACAGCCTGTATGGCCAGG
This sequence comes from Pseudomonas sp. GD04019, assembly GCF_029837695.1. Classification (GTDB taxonomy): domain Bacteria; phylum Pseudomonadota; class Gammaproteobacteria; order Pseudomonadales; family Pseudomonadaceae; genus Aquipseudomonas. Next base: position 253,061 of record NZ_JAOEEA010000009.1, on the reverse strand, counting down.
AAACCAACGTGATGCAGCGCACCAACTACGCGCTGACCCACAAGGGTGACTTCGACTGGGGTAGCTCCAAGGCCTCGCTGGGTTACGACTACACCCGCAACTGGCGCCTCAACGAGGGCCTGGCCGGCGGCCCCGAAGGCGCGCCGACCGAGGGCGCGGGCGCCTTCATGTCGCGTCTGCGCAACACCCGCGCCAATGCTGAGGTTAGCCTGCCGCTCAGCGCCGGTTTCGAACAGGTACTGACCCTCGGCAGCGAATATCTCTACGAATCGCTTAACGACCCCGGCTCGCTGCGCTCGCAAGCCTCCTGGGACCCGGCTCCGGGTGCCATCCCCGGATTCAGCCGTGGTGAGACCAAGGTCACCGCGCATAGCTATGCGCTGTTCGTCGAGGACAACATAGAGGTTGGCGAGCGCACCATCGTCACCCCAGGCCTGCGCTTCGACGATCACGAGGAGTACGGTGGCAATTGGAGCCCGAGCCTCAACGCCTCTCATGAACTGACCGACGAACTGACTCTGAAGGGCGGTATCGCGCGTGCCTACAAGACGCCGAACATGTACCAGTCCAACCCCCACTATCTGCTGTACAGCCGTGGCTTTGGCTGCAACGCCACCGAGGCCAACACCGGCAACGGTTGTTACCTGGCTGGCAACCCGAACCTGGAGCCGGAAACCAGCATCAACAAGGAAATCGGCCTGTCCTTCGACAAGGGCACTTGGCGTACCAGCGCCACTTACTTCCGTAACGACTATCGCAACAAGATCGTCGGCAGCAACGAATACGTCTTCCGCCTGGCCAATGGTCGCCGGGTGCTGCAGTGGGAAAATACCGACAAGGCGGTGGTCGAGGGTGTGGAAGGCAACCTGTTCGTCGAGCTGAGTCCGCGCCTGGACTGGAACACCAACTTCACCTACATGATCGAGTCCGAGGACAAGGACACCGGCGAGCCGTTGAGCATCATTCCGGAGTACACCCTCAACAGCAGCCTCGACTGGCAGGCCACCGAGAAGCTGTCCTTCCAGCTGAACGGCACCTACTACGGCAAACAAGAGTCGCCGTCGACCAACCCGCGCCGCCAGGAGGCGATCCCGGACGAGGCGCAGAAGGACATCGACCCCTACGGGCTGATGGGCGTCAGCGCCGGCTACGAGTTCAGCGAGAACTACAGCCTGCGCGTCGGCATCAACAACCTGTTCGACAAGCGCATCTACCGCGAGGGCAATGCCACCGAAGCCGGCGCCAACACCTATAACGAGCCGGGTCGCGCCTACTTCGCGTCGGTCACTGCCTCTTTCTGATCGCCCATGCTCCTTGCCCGCCGCGATGGCGGGCCTTCGGCCCCGCTCTGCGGGGCTTTGCCTTGTGAGGTGCCGATGTTGCAACGCATTCTGCCCCGGCTGCTCGGCGTGCTGCTGATCATCCTGGCGCCGCTGGCGCAGGCCCGTCCCGAGCCGGACCAGCGCCTCGGCGAGACCCTGGTCGAGCGCGGTTCCGCGCACTACCGTTTCGAACACTTCGAGCTGGCCTCGGCCGATGGCCAGCGCCACTACCGCGTGCGCCTGGGCATTCCGCGCCAGGCCGCACCTGCTGCCGGCTACCCGGCGCTCTACCTGCTGGATGGCAACGCCGCCCTGGCCGCCCTGCGCGAGGACTGGCTGGCCGAGCTGAGCCAGGGCCAGCCACCGCTGCTGGTGTTGGTCGGCCCGGCCAGCGACAGCCGCCTGGACCTGGACGGGCGCATGCTCGACTACACCCCGGCGCCGTCAGGTGGCCCCGGCACGCCGGACGCCATGCTCGGCAATCGCCCGACAGGTGGCGCGGCGGCCTTCCGCGCGCTGCTGGTGCAGCGGATTCGCCCCGAGGTGCTGCGGCGGGTCGCCGTGGACCAGGACCGCCAGGGGCTGTGGGGGCATTCCCTGGGTGGCCTGTTCGTGCTCGACAGCCTGTTCGTCGCGCCGAGCGACTTCCGCTTCTATATCGCCGCCAGTCCGTCGCTCTGGTGGCAGTCCGGCCTGCTGCTCGAACGCCATCGCGATTTCGCCGGCAGCGATGCCCAGACCCGTCTGCTGATCCTGCGCGGCAGCGCCGAGCGTCCGTCGCGCGGTCAGCTCGCTGCCGACTCGCCGCGGGCGCTGGCCATGGCCGCGCTGCCGGCGGATACGCCGCAGCGCTTGGCCGAACGCCTGGATGCGCTGCCCGGCTTGCACGCCGAGTTTCATGAGTTCGCCGGCCTGGACCACGGTCCGGCGCTGGCCGCCTCGTTGCGCCCGGCGCTGCGCCTACTCGCCGGCCTGGCGCCGTTGGAGGCTGTGCGATGAGCGCCGTGTTCTCCCGCGCCATGGCCGCGCTGCTCGGTGGATATGTCTTCACCTACGCCTTCACCGCCTGCCTGGCGCGGCTGTTGCCGCTGGATCGGGTCGATTCGCTGCTGGTCGCCAGCCTGCCGATGTTCATCATCTATACCCTGGCCGTGCTCTGGGCCTTCGCCGCGCGCGACGCCTGGCGCGCCTGGCTTGGCGTGCCGCTGGCGATCCCGCTGGCGCTGATCGGCTTCTGGCCACAACTGCTGGAGCGCCTGGGATGAAGAAACAGACATTCACCCAGGCCATGGCCTGGCTGCACACCTGGGGCGGCCTGCTGTTCGGCTGGCCGCTGTTCGCCATCTTCCTCACCGGCAGCCTGGCGGTGTTCGATCAGGAGATCGACCACTGGATGCAGCCGGAGATCCAGCGCCAGGACGTGCCCATCGCCCAGGCCGCCGCCCATGGCCTGGCCTACCTGCAGCGCCACCATGCCGACGCCGGGGCCTGGAGCATTGCCCTGCCCAGCGAGCGCATGCCCGGCCTGGCGGTCACCGCCGGTGATCGGCGCAACGGCATCACCACCCATCTCGACCCGCGCAGTGGCGAGCCGTTGAAGGTGCGCGAGGCCGCTGGCGGCAGTTTCTTCTTCCACTTCCACTACACCCTCAACCTGCCGCGCCAGGTCGGTATCTGGGTGGTCGGCCTGGTGGCGCTGGCGACCCTGGCCGCCCTGGTCAGCGGCATCGTCATCCACAAGAAGCTGTTCAAGGAGTTCTTCACTTTCCGCCCGAACAAGGGCCAGCGCTCCTGGCTGGATGCGCACAACGCCGCCGGCGTGCTGCTGATGCCGTTCCACCTGATGATCGTCTACACCGGGCTGATCATCTTCGGCCTGATCTACCTGCCGGCGGCGCTGCAGGCGCTGTACGACGGCGACTTCGAGGCCTTCTACCAGGAGCATATCGAGGAGCCGCCGCACCACCACGGGCCGAGCCGCGCGCCGGCGGCGCAACTGGTCGCCCTCGGCCCGCTGCTGGAACAGGCCGAGCAGCGCATGGGGCCGCTGGCCGCGGTGAGCATCAGCCATCCCGGCCAGGCCGATGCGCTGGTCGAGGTGCGGCGCGTGCTGGGCAACCGCATCGCCCTGAGCAAGGGCCACAACATGGTGTTCGACGGCGTCAGCGGCGAGCTGCTCGCCGGTCCGCCGGAGCTGCGCCCGAGCGTGCTGACCCAGCGGGTGATGTTCGGCCTGCACTTCGCCCAGTTCGGTGGCTACCCGATGCGCTGGCTGTACTTCTTCTGCGGCCTGGTGGGCAGCGCGATGATCGCCAGCGGCCTGGTGCTGTTCACCGTCAAGCGCCGGCGCAAGTACCTGCAGGAGGGCAGGGCGCAGGGCTTCGGCAATCGCCTGATTGAGAGCCTGAACATCGCGGTGATCGCCGGCCTGGCCCTGGCCTGCATCGGCCTGTTCTGGATCAATCGCCTGTTGCCGGTGGAACTGGCCCAGCGCGCTGGCTGGGAGCTGCGCCTGTTCTTCGCCATCTGGGCGCTGAGCCTGCTGCATGGCTGGTGCCGCCCGCACCTGCAGGCCTGGCGCGAGCAACTGGGCCTGGCCGCGCTGCTCTGCCTGGGGTTGCCGCTGCTCAGCGCGCTGACCCTGGAGTGGCCGTGGGTCGACCAGGGTCGCCTGCTGCTGGAACTCGCCGTGCTGGCCTGCGGCGCGCTGCTGGCCTGGACCGCGCTGCGCGTCGGGCGCAAGGGCGAGCAGCCGGCGCCACGGCGCGCTGCGCGAACCACGCTGGAGGTGAACTGAGATGCTGAGTGCCTTCTTCGGCGGATTGTTGCTCGCGTATGCCGGCATGGTCGGCCTGTGCCAGGGCCTGGAGCGCCACCACAAGCAGGTCTGGCAGCGCGTGCCTACGCCCAGGCTGCGGCGTGGCCTGCGCCTGGCCGGCTGGGTTCTGCTCGCGGCCAGCTTCGCTGCCTGCGTAGCCGCCTGGGGTTGGGCCATGGGTCCGGTCGGCTGGTTCGGCCAGATCTGCCTGGCCGGCTTCACCCTGGTCCTGCTGTTGCCCTACTGGCCGCGCCTGGCGCTGTTCTGGCCGCTGCCGGCTAGCCTCGTGCTGGGCATCGCCTGGGTTGTGGGTGGCTGAGGCGAATAGCGCCGCCGATATGGTCGGCGGCGGTTTGCCGGTATCATGGCGCACCTGTTTCGTGAACGGATAGCCGTCTCGCCATGACCCTGCAGTTTCCCACCATCGCCGACTGCATCGGCAACACTCCGCTGGTCCGCCTGCAACGCCTGCCCGGCAACACCTCCAATACCTTGCTGGTGAAGCTGGAGGGCAACAACCCGGCCGGTTCGGTGAAGGACCGCCCGGCGCTGTCGATGATCACCCGCGCCGAGCAGCGTGGCGACATCCAGCCCGGCGACATCCTAATCGAGGCCACCAGCGGTAACACCGGCATCGCCCTGGCGATGGCGGCGGCGATCAAGGGTTACCAGATGGTCCTGATCATGCCGGACAACTCCACCGACGAACGCAAGGCGGCCATGACCGCCTACGGTGCCGAGCTGATTCTGGTGGACAACATGGAAGTGGCGCGTGACCTGGCCCTGGCCATGCAGGCCGAGGGCAAGGGCAAGGTGCTCGACCAGTTCGCCAACGGTGACAACCCCGAGGCCCACTACCGCGGCACCGGCCCGGAGATCTGGCAGCAGACCGGCGGCGGCATCACCCATTTCATCAGCTCCATGGGTACCACCGGCACCATCATGGGCACCTCGCGCTACCTCAAGGAGCAGAATCCGGCCATCGAGATCATCGGCCTGCAGCCGCAGGACGGCTCGGCCATCCCCGGCATCCGCCGCTGGCCCCAGGAATACCTGCCGAGCATCTACGACGCCAGCCGCGTGGATCGCGTGCTGGATATCACCCAGGCCGAGGCCGAAGAAATGATGCGGCGAATGGCGCGCGAAGAGGGCATCTTCTGCGGCGTTTCCTCCGGCGGTGCGGTGGCGGCCATGCTCAAGCTGGCGCAGGAAGTGGAGAACGCGGTGATGGTGGCGATCATCTGTGACCGTGGCGACCGCTACCTGTCGTCCGGCCTGTTCAACCGCTGACCATGAGCAAGCACAGATCGCTGCGCTTTCAGCCCGCCGGTGGCGAGCGCAAAGCGCAGGTGCCGGTAGGCAAGAAGCAGAAGCTGCTGATCGAGCGCCTGTCCAACGATGGTCGCGGTATCGCCTTTATCGACGGCCGTAGCTGGTTCGTCGCCGGCAGCCTGCCGGGCGAGGAAGTGGAAGCCCGCGTACTCAACGCCCGCAGCCAGGTGGTGGAGGCGCGCACCGAGCGCGTGCTGCGCGCCGTGGAACTGCGCCGCGAAGCGCCCTGCGCGCATGCCGGCAGCTGCGGCGGCTGCACCCTGCAGCACCTGCCCCATACCGAGCAGCTTGCCCTGAAACAGCGCACCCTGGCCGAACAGCTGCAGCGCCTCGCTGGCGTGCAGCCGGATGAATGGGTGGCGCCGCTCAGCGGCCCCGAGTTGGCCTATCGCCGCCGCGCGCGCATCGCCGTGCGCTGGGACGTCAAGGCCAAGCGCCTGGACGTCGGCTTCCGTGCCGCCGCCAGCCAGGACATCGTCGCCATCGCCGATTGCCCGGTGCTGGTACAGCCCTTGCAATCGATCATGCGTGCTTTGCCGGCGCTGTTGCGCAGCCTGGATAAGCCCCAGGCTCTGGGCCATGTCGAACTGTTCCACGGCACCCAGACGGCCGTGTTGCTGCGCCATACGGCGCCACTGGGCGAGACCGATCTGCAACGCCTGCGCGCGTTCTGCGCCGAGCATGAGGCGCAGCTGTGGCTGCACGGTACCGGCGAGCCGGAGGCCGATCTGCCCGGGCAGAGCCTGGGCTATCGTCTGGAGCCCTGGAACCTGGAGCTGCAGTACCGGCCTGGGGATTTCGTCCAGGTCAACGGCGCGGTCAATCAGGCGATGGTCGAACAGGCGCTAGACTGGTTGGCGCCGCACACTGGCGAGCGCGTGCTGGACCTGTTCTGCGGCCTGGGCAATTTCGCCCTGCCGCTGGCGCAGCAGGTGCGCGAGGTGGTGGCGGTGGAAGGTGTGCAGGCCATGGTCGAGCGGGCGCGGGCCAATGCCGCGGCCAACGGCCTGGGCAATCTGCACTTTTTCCAGGCCGACCTGTCGAAGCCGCTGGCCGCTGAGCCCTGGGTCGCCCAGGGCTTCGACGCGATCCTGCTGGACCCGCCGCGCGATGGCGCCTTCGAGGTGGTCAAGCAGATCGGCGAGCTGGGCGCGCGGCGCCTGGTATATGTTTCGTGCAACCCGGCGACCCTGGCGCGCGACACCGCCGAACTGGTCAGGCAGGGCTTCCGGCTGAAACGGGCCGGGATTCTCGACATGTTCCCGCAGACGGCGCATGTGGAGGCGATGGCGTTATTCGAGGCTGGCTAGGATGCCGGCGCAATCCGACCGGCTCACAGAAGGCCGGCGATAGTCCGGTGGGCTGCGACCCGCCGTAGGGAAGGCAGAAGATGGTACAGGTGAGAGCACACCAGCCGATCAACCTCGACGGCAGCATCAACCTCGAGGCCTGGCTGGACCACACGCTGAGCGTCGACCCGGCGCTGGATCGTGAAGCCCTGAAGGCGGCCTGCGAGTTCGCCCGCGAGGTGGAGCAGCAGGCCAACGCCGCGCAGAACCTGTGGGCGGAAGGCAACTCCAGCTTCCAGACCGGCCTGGAGATCGCCGAGATCCTCGCCGACCTCAAGCTGGACCAGGACAGCCTGGTGGCCGCGGTGATCTACCGCGCCGTGCGCGAGGGCAAGATCAGCCTCAAGGCGGTGCAGGACAAGTTCGGCCCGGTGGTGGCCAAGCTGATCGAGGGCGTGCTGCGCATGGCCGCCATCAGCGCCTCGCTCAACCCGCGCGACTCCCTGGTGCTCGGCTCCCAGGCCCAGGTGGAAAACCTGCGCAAGATGCTGGTGGCCATGGTCGACGACGTGCGCGTGGCCCTGATCAAGCTGGCCGAGCGCACCTGCGCGATCCGCGCGGTCAAGCATGCCGATGACGAGAAGCGCCTGCGCGTGGCCCGCGAGGTGTTCGACATCTATGCGCCGCTGGCCCACCGCCTGGGCATCGGCCATATCAAGTGGGAGCTGGAGGACATCTCCTTCCGCTACCTGGAACCCGAGCAGTACAAGCAGATCGCCAAGCTGCTGCACGAGCGTCGTCTCGATCGCGAGCAGTACATCGCCGAGGTGATGCAGCAGCTGCGCGACGAACTCACCGCCACCGGCATCAAGCCGGACATCAGCGGCCGCGCCAAACACATCTATTCGATCTGGCGGAAGATGCAGCGCAAGGGCCTGCAGTTCAGCCAGATCTACGACGTGCGCGCGGTGCGCGTGCTGGTGCCGGAAGTGCGCGACTGCTACACCGCGCTGGGCATCGTGCACAGCCTGTGGCGGCACATCCCCAAGGAATTCGACGACTACATCGCCAACCCCAAGGAGAACGGCTATCGCTCCCTGCACACGGCGGTGATCGGCCCGGACGGCAAGGTGCTGGAGGTGCAGATCCGCACCCACGCCATGCACGAGGAGGCCGAGCTGGGCGTGTGCGCCCACTGGAAGTACAAGGGCACCGACGTCAAGGGCGGCTCCGACCACTACGAGGAGAAGATGGCCTGGCTGCGCCAGGTGCTCGAGTGGCACGAGGAACTGGGCGACATCGGCGGCCTGGCCGAGCAGTTGCGCGTGGATATCGAGCCGGACCGGGTCTACGTGTTCACCCCGGACGGCCACGCCATCGACCTGCCCAAGGGCGCCACGCCGCTGGACTTCGCCTACCGCGTGCACACCCAGATCGGCCACAACTGCCGGGGCTCCAAGGTCAACGGGCGCATCGTGCCGCTGACCTATAGCCTGCAGACCGGCGAGCAGGTGGAGATCATCACCTCCAAGCAGGGCGCGCCGAGCCGCGACTGGCTCAACCCCAACCTGGGCTACATCACCACCTCGCGGGCGCGGGCGAAGATCGTCCACTGGTTCAAGCTGCAGGACCGCGAACAGAACGTCGCCGCCGGCAAGGTCATGCTCGAACGCGACCTGTCGCGCCTGGCGCTGCCGGCCGTGGACTTCGCCAAGCTGGCCGAGAAGTGCAACCTGAAGACGGTCGAGGACATGTACGCGGCCCTCGGCGCCGGCGACCTGCGCCTGGCCCATGCGGTCAACCTGGCTCAGCAGCAGGTGGAGCCGGAGCGTGGCAACGAGCAGCTGGAACTGATCCCGCGGCGCGCGACTTCGCCACGCCCGGGGCGGCGCGGCGACATCCAGATCGAGGGTGTCGGCAACCTGCTGACGCAGATGGCCGGCTGCTGCCAGCCGCTGCCGGGCGATCCGATCGTCGGCTACATCACGGTCGGTCGTGGTGTCAGCATCCATCGCCAGGACTGCGCCTCGGTGCTGCAGCTGGCCGGGCGCGAGCCGGAGCGGATCATCCAGGTCAGCTGGGGCCCGGTGCCGGTGCAGACCTATCCGGTGGATATCGTTATCCGCGCCTACGACCGCTCCGGCCTGCTGCGCGACGTGACCCAGGTGCTGCTCAACGACCGCATCAACGTGCTGGCGGTGAACACCCGCTCGAACAAGGAGGACAACACCGCCTCCATGCTGCTGACCATCGAGATTCCCGGCCTGGACGCCCTGGCCCGGCTGCTGGCGCGGATCAGCCAGCTGCCCAATATCATTGAGGCGCGGCGCAATCGCAGCGGTAGTTGATTTCCCCCTCTCCCTCTGGGAGAGGGTCGGGCGGCCCGCGTAGGGTGAGGGGGCCATAGGCGACCCGGAGTTGCGTGATCCCTCACCCCCGGCCCCTCTCCCGGAGGGAGAGGGGAGTGCGTAGCCCAATCCTAGAGACTGACTCATGCAAGACCGTTATTCCCTCGACGATCTGCTGCACCTGATGGCCCGCCTGCGCGACCCGCAGCACGGCTGCCCCTGGGACCTCAAGCAGAGCTACGCGACCATCGTTCCCTACACCCTCGAAGAAGCCTACGAGGTGGCCGACGCCATCGAGCGCGGCGACTTCGACCACCTGCCCGGCGAGCTGGGCGACCTGCTGTTCCAAGTCGTCTACTACAGCCAGCTGGCCAAGGAGGAGGGGCGCTTCGAGTTCGCTGCGGTGGTCGATGGCATCACCCGCAAGCTGGTGCGCCGCCATCCCCACGTGTTCCCCGATGGCGACCTGTATGGCGCGCCGGACATGGCGCGACTGGAAGAGGCGGCGATCAAGCAGCGCTGGGAAGAGATCAAGGCCGAAGAACGTGCCGAGAAGGCCGCCGCGCCGGAGCAGCTGTCGCTGCTCGACGATGTGCCCCACGCGCTGCCGGCCCTGAGCCGTGCGGCCAAGCTGCAGAAGCGTGCGGCCCAGGTCGGTTTCGACTGGCCGGAAGCGCTGCCGGTGGTGGACAAGCTGCGCGAGGAGCTGGACGAAGTGCTGGAGGCCATGAGCGAAAACGATGCTGAGGCCATCGCCGAAGAGGTCGGCGACCTGTTGTTCGTCGCAGTGAATCTGGCGCGGCACCTCAAGGTCGATCCGGAAACGGCCCTGCGTGCGGCCAACAACAAGTTCGAGCGGCGCTTCCACTACATCGAACAGGCATTGCGCGACGCCGGTCGCCCCATCGAGAATTGCAGCCTGGAAGAGCTGGACGCCCTGTGGGGCGAAGCCAAGAAACTGGAAAAGCAGTCCCCGGGCTGCTGATGATCAAGAGCGAGTATCCATGAGCCTTTCCCTCCGCGACCAGCTGCTGAAAGCCGGCCTGGTCAATGAAAAGCAGGCCAAGCAGGCCGGCAAGCAGAAGCAGAAGCAGCAACGCCTGGAGAAGAAGAACCAGGTCGAGGTGGACGACTCGCAAAGGCAGGCCGCCCTGCAGGCCAAGGCCGAGAAGGCCGCCAAGGACCAGGAGCTGAATCGCCAGCAGCAGGAGAAGGCCGAGCAGAAGGCGATCGCCGCGCAGATCAAGCAGCTGATCGAGACCAGCCGCCTGCCCAAGCTGACCACCGAGGACTACTACAACTTCATCGACGAAAAGAAGGTCAAGCGCCTCTCGGTCAACGCCCTGATGCGCGACAAGCTCAGCCGCGGGTCGCTGGCCATCGTCCGCCTCGGCGGCGCCTACGAGGTGATCCCGCGCGAAGCGGCGCTGAAGATCCAGGAGCGCGACCCGGCCCGCGTGCTGCTGCTAAACACCCAAACCGAGGCGCCGGACGCCGACGACCCGTACGCCGCCTACCAGGTGCCGGACGATCTGATGTGGTGATCACCCGCCACGCCTGAACAGACGCCGCCTTCCGCCGGAATGCGGCGTTTTTCATCCCGCTGCGCTTCTGCTAGACCTACAGGAGCGATCTCGCGCGAGGTTCCGCCTCCTTGTCCCATATTCACCCTGCACCGCGCCGCGGCTTTTGCCGCGGCCTCCTGAGCGGCATCTGGCTGATCTGCCTGGCGCTGGTGCTGCCAGCCCAGGCCGAGGAGTTGCGCCCGGTCAGTCTGCAGCTGAAGTGGCGCCACCAGTTCCAGTTCGCCGGCTATTATCTGGCGCTGGAGCGCGGCTACTACCGCGATGCCGGCATCGACCTGCGCATCCTGCCTTGGCGGCCGGGTATTGATGCCATGGACGAGGTGCAGGCCGAGCGCGCCGACTTCGGCATTGCCGGTTCGGAGTTGGTCCTGGCCCATGTGCAGGGTCGTCCGCTGGTGAGCCTGGCGGTGATCTTCCAGCATTCGCCGGCCGTGCTGTTCGCCCGGCGTGCCGCCGGTATCGGCAGCGTGCACGATCTACCAGGCAAGCGCGTGGTGCTGCACGATGCCGAGGCCGAGCCGTTCGCCTACCTGCAACACGAAGGCATCGCCCGCGACAGCCTGGTGCGCGTGCCGCCCATGGACGATCAGCTGCAGGCCCTGCTGGAGGGCCGGGTCGATGTGATTTCCGGTTACTCCACCGACGAGGCCTATGTACTGCAGCAGCAGGGCCTCGACTACATCGAGATGACGCCGCGGGCGGCGGGCATCGATTTCTACGGCGACGCGCTTTTCGCCAGCGAGCGCCTGCTGCGTGGCGATCCGGCGCTGGTCGAGGCCTTCCGCGCCGCCAGTCTGCACGGCTGGCGCGAGGCGTTTGCCGATGTCGAGGGCAGCATTGCGTTGATTCGCCAGCGTTACGCCCCTGAGCTGAGCGAGGGCAAGCTGCGTTTCGAGGCCGAGCAGATGCGCCGCCTGGTGTTTCCCGACCTGATCGAGATGGGTTACCAGCATCAGGGGCGCTGGCAGAGCATCGCCGCGGTGTACCAGGAGCTGGGCATGCTGCCGCCGGGGACGGGCGTTGACGGTCTGATCTATCAGGTGCCGCAACCCCTGGGCAGCCGCATGCTCAACTGGGTCAGCCTGGTGATTCTCGGCGGCCTGCTGTTGCTGGCCTGGGTCGCGCAGCGCTTCTATCGCCTGAGCCGGTCCCTGCGCCTGAGCAACCAGGCGCTGACCGAGCGGCTGCGCGAGAACCAGCAGCTGCAGGACCAGCTGCGTTTCGCCGCCGAGCGCGACCCGCTGACCAACCTGTACAACCGCCGCTATCTCTACGCCAGCCTGCCGCTGGAGATCGCCCGCGCCGAGCGCGAGGGCTATGGCGTGGGACTGGTGTTGATCGACGCCGACTACTTCAAGCTGGTCAACGACACCTACGGTCACACGGCCGGTGACCAGGTGCTACTGGCCCTGGCCGACCTGCTGCGCGGCCATGCGCGGGCCGGCGACATTCTCTGTCGCTGGGGCGGCGAGGAATTTCTGCTGGTGCTGCCGCGCATCAGTCAGATGGCGTTGGCCCAGCGCGTGGAGCAGTTGCGCCAGGACTTCAGCGCACTGGCGCCGCTGGATGTGGCGCCGCAACGCCACTTCAGCTTTTCCGCCGGTTATGCCCTGTATCCGGACGACGGGCGCGACAGCGAGAGCCTGATCCTGTGCGCCGACAATGCGCTGTACGCGGCGAAGAAGGCCGGTCGCAATCAGGTGATGGCGGCGGGGCAGGGCTGATTCAACAGCGCGGGCCCGGTTCGATGCGGTCGAAGCGGGCGTTGTCGGTGAGTGGCGTGATCGCCAATAGGTGATCCAGGCGCAGCCTGTGCAGGCCCCGAGCGTCGCGCACCACGAGAAATTCCCGCTTCTGTTCATCGGTCTCGGTGGTGATCGCCTCGGCCTCTAGGCGGGTGCCGTCGCGCAGCTCGATGGCCAGGCGGTAGTGCTGCAGGCAGGCCACTTCGAGGTGATCGTAGAGGCTGCAGGAAACCGGCTGATAGTCGTTCATGGCGCTTTCCCCCTGGGGCGATGAGTACAGGCTAGGCCGGTTGCCGGGCAGAAAAAAGCCGGGCAGTGCCCGGCTTCTTCGTGTACGCGAGTGTTACTCGGCGATGCCCTCGACGGTACGGCCGTCGACTTGGCCGTCCTTGAGCATGATCTGGTATTCCTTGCCGTCCTTCTCCACCTGGTGCAGACGTACCAGCAGGTAATTCCAGTCCTTGGCGAACCACAGCACGGTCTTGCGGCTGCTCTGGGTGGGGTCGCGCACGCGCTCGACCTTGATCGCCTCGATCAGCCCGGCCTTGGTGCGCACCCGCTCGCTACCCAGCACGCGGAAGTCGTAGGTCTCGACCTCGTCGCCGTCGATCACCTGGTAGCTCATGCTCTGCTTGCCGGCGGCAACGTCGTGCTGCAGTACCAGCTGGTAGGTCGACTTGTCCTGGATGCCGCGGTTGAGCGGGAAGCGCACCGGCTCGCCGCGGTCGTTGCCCAGCACCTGCTTCTCGGTCCAGTCGAAGTCCAGTTCGATTTGCTTGGCCTTGCCCAGGCCGCTGCGGTCGAAGCGATAAGTCAGCGGCAGGAAGGCATCGTTCTCCATGCGGAAGGTGCTGGTCTCGCTGAGACTGGCCACCAGCATCGAGGCCTCGAATTTCAGCTCCCAGCGGCCGTTGTCCAGGGCCTCCAGGCTGCGGCTGGCAGTGCCGCTGATCGGCACCTGCTTCCAGTCGGCGGTGTAGCTGGCAGAGAAGGGCTTGAGCTCCAGGGCGGCCTGTACTGGCAGGGCCAGGAGGGCGAGCAGCATCAGCAGAACGCGGGGCATGGAATCTCCTATGTGCGGATCAGGTGTCCGGTGGCCGGCAGGTCCTTGCCGTCCAGTTGAGCGCCGCTGGCGCCCAGTTGCAGGCGACCCTCGGCGAACCAGCGCATCGCCAGAGGATAGATGTGGTGCTCCTGGGAATGCACGCGCTGGGCCAGGCTTTCCGGCGTATCGCCAGACTCTACCGGCACCACCGCCTGTACGACCAGAGGCCCGCCATCGAGTTCCTCGGTGACGAAGTGCACGCTGCAGCCATGCTCGCTGTCACCGGCCTCCAGCGCACGCTGGTGGGTGTGCAGGCCCTTGTACTTGGGCAGCAGCGAGGGATGGATGTTCAGTAAACGACCGGTGTAGTGATTGACGAACCCAGGCGTGAGGATGCGCATAAAGCCGGCCAGCACCACCAGCTGCGGGTCGAAGCCGTCGATGGCCTCGACCAGCGCGGCGTCGAAGGCCTCGCGGCCGTCGAACTGCTTGTGGTCCAGCACCCGGGTGGTGATACCTGCCTGCTTGGCCCGCTCCAGGCCGTAGGCATCGGCGCGGTTGGAAATCACCGCGGCGATGCGCGCCGGATTGCCGTCTTTGGCGATGCTGTCGATCAGGGCCTGCAGGTTGCTGCCGGACCCCGAAATCAACACCACGACATTGCAGTCGGCCATCAGTGGGCTTTCAGGTTGTTCAGCACGACCAGCTCGGCACCTTCGGCGGCCTGGGCGATCTGGCCGATCACCCACGGAGTTTCACCCGAGGCGCGCAGGCTGGCCAGGGTGGCCTCGACCTGATCCTGGGCGACGCAGATGACCATGCCGACGCCGCAGTTCAGTACGCGGTGCATTTCGTGCTCGTCGACGTTGCCTTTTTCCTGCAGGAAGTCGAACACGGCCGGGCGGTTCCAGCTGGCCACGTCGATCACCGCCTGGGCGCCTTCCGGCAGTACGCGCGGGATGTTGTCGAGCAGGCCGCCGCCGGTGATGTGGGCCATGGCTTTGACTGCGCCGGTGTCCTTGATCAGTTTCAGCAGCGGCTTGACGTAGATGCGGGTCGGCGCCATCAGCAGGTCGGCCAGCTTGCTACCGTTCAGCTCGGTGGCTTCGATATCGGTGCCACTGACTTCAAGAATTTTGCGGATCAGCGAGTAGCCGTTGGAGTGCGGGCCGGAGGAGGGCAGGGCGATCAGTGCGTCGCCGGTGACCACTTTCGAGCCGTCGATGATCTCGGCCTTTTCCACCACGCCGACGCAGAAGCCGGCCAGGTCGTAGTCTTCGCCTTCGTACATGCCCGGCATCTCGGCGGTTTCACCACCGACCAGGGAGCAGCCGGCCAGTTCGCAACCGGCGCCGATGCCGGTGACCACGGTGGCAGCCACGTCGACGTTCAGCTTGCCGGTGGCGTAATAGTCGAGGAAGAACAGCGGCTCGGCGCCGCACACCACCAGGTCGTTGACGCACATGGCGACCAGGTCCTGGCCGATGCTGTCGTGCTTGTTCAGGTTCAGCGCCAGGCGCAGCTTGGTGCCGACGCCGTCGGTGCCGGACACCAGTACCGGCTGCTTGTAGCCGGCAGGAATTTCGCAAAGGGCGCCGAAACCACCCAGGCCACCCATGACTTCCGGACGCGCGGTACGCTTGGCCACGCCTTTGATGCGCTCGACCAGGGCTTCGCCGGCGTCGATGTCGACACCTGCATCCTTGTAGCTGATGGAGGGTTGCTTGCTCATGGGTTCAGGCCTTTAGAAGGGGGGAATGCTGTGGGCGACCGGCATTGGCGCGGGCCGGTCCGCGAAGGCGCGCGATTTTATCAGGCTTGCCCGCCAGCGGCCACCTGGCGCGACGGTTGCCGGGGGACAGGCGGCTGTTTAAGGTATAGCCCTTCGAGTGCCGCCCAGGCACATCCTCCCCAACCGAGACCCTAATCGATGCGCCTGTCCGCCCGCCTGTTTGCACTTTGCCTCTCGCTGCTCAGCCTGCCGGCCCTGGCCGAGACGGTCAGCGGCCTCTACCAGGTGCGCGAGCCGGTCTCCAGCCAGCAGCCGGAGGAGCGCACCGCCGCCCTCAATCGCGCCCTGGAGACCCTGGTGCTGCGCCTGACCGGCGACGCCAAGGCGGTGCAGAGCCCGGCGCTGGAAGGAGTGCGCCACGACCCGCAACAGCTGGTTAGCCAATACGTCTATGAAGGCGAGACCCTGGTGGTGGACTTCGATCCTGTGACCACCGAGAACAAGCTGCGCCAGGCCGGCCTGGCGCTGTGGGGCGCCAATCGCCCGGCCATTCTGGCCTGGTGGCTGAACAGCGGCGCCGAAGGTGTCAGCCTGATCGGCGATGGCCAGGAAGCGGCCGCGCCGCTGCAACAGGCCGCCCAGCATCGCGGCTTGCCGCTACGCCTGCCGCTGGCCGATCTAGAGGAACAGCTGGTCGCTACTCCGGAAAACCTCGCCGCCAGTCAGCCGGACGCGCTGCAACCGGCCTCCGAGCGCTACGGCGCCGATGCCTTGCTGGCCGTGCAGGCCCGTGAAGAGGGTGGCCAGTGGCAGGCCGAGTGGCGCCTGTGGCTGGGCGACGCCCGTGAGCAGGGCAAGGCCCAGGGCGCTGACCAGAAGGCGCTGGCCGATGCCGTGCTGCTGGCCGTGAGCGAGCGTCTGGCCCCTCGCTTCCTGGTCAAGCCGGGCGCCGCCAGCGCCCTGACCTTGGAAATCCAGGGCGCCGACCTGGGTCGCTACGCCGAGCTGGAGCGTCTGCTCGAACCCTTCGCCGCGCGCCTGGTGCGGATCAAGGGTGATCAGATGGTCTGGCAGGTCAACGCCAGCGCCGAACAGCTGCGCGCCCAGTTGGGTCTGGCTGGCCTGCAGGAAGTGCCGGCCGATGCCGCGCCGCTGGATGCCAGCAGCGATCCGCAGGCTGCACCCGCTCCGGCGCCGGCCAATCTCATGCGCTTCCGCTGGTAACCGCGGTTAGCCGTTCAAGGACTGATAGGTGCACTGCCCGGTGGGCGTGCAGGTTCCATCACCAGAGGCGGAGTGCCTGAGATGACCGATTCGCGGCGTTGGCTATGGCTGGCCGGACTGTTCCTGTGTGGCTGGCTTATCTACCTGCTCACCCCGATCCTCTCGCCGTTTCTGGTGGCGATGCTGCTGGCCTACATGGGCGATCCGCTGGTGGATCGCCTGGAGAAGCGTGGCCTGTCCCGTACCTGGAGCGTGGTCATCGTCTTCGGGCTGTTCAGCCTGCTGTTGCTGATCATGCTGTTGGTGCTGATTCCCATGCTCGGCCGCCAGTTGGTGCGTCTCTACGAGCTGGCGCCGCAGGGCCTGGATTGGGCCCAGCACCATGCGCTGCCGTGGGTGCAGGCGCAACTCGGTCTGGCCGAGGGCTTCTGGCGCTTCGAACAGGTCAAGCAGGCGCTGTCCGGGCACCTGGGCAAGACCACCGACATCGTCGGCGGCCTGCTGGCCCAGGCCACCGCGTCGAGCCTGGCGCTGCTCGGCTGGCTGGGCAACCTGTTCCTGATCCCGGTGGTGGCCTTCTACCTGCTACGCGACTGGGACCTGATGATGGCCAAGCTGCAGAACCTGCTGCCGCGGGCCCGTGAAGGTCTAGTCGTGCGCCTGGTCGGCGAATGCCATGAAGTGCTCGGTGCCTTCATGCGCGGTCAGTTGCTGGTGATGCTGGCCCTGGCCGCCATCTATTCGATTGGCCTGATGACAGTCGGCCTGGAGCTGGGTCTGCTGATAGGCCTGCTTGCTGGCCTGGCCAGCATCGTGCCGTACATGGGCTTCATCGTCGGCTTCGGCGCCGCCGTGGTGGCCGCCCTGTTCCAGTACGCCGGCTTCGATCTGTACCCGCTGATCGGCATCGCCGTGGTGTTCAGCATCGGCCAACTGCTCGAAGGCATGGTGCTGACGCCCATGCTGGTCGGCGATCGTATCGGCCTGCACCCGGTTGCCGTGATCTTCGCCATACTCGCCGGCGGTCAGCTATTCGGCTTCACCGGCGTACTGCTGGCCCTGCCGGTGGCGGCGGTGATCATGGTATTGCTGCGCCATGCGCATGATTTCTATAAACTTTCCGCACTTTACGGAGAGTCTTCCGGCGATTCGCAAGAACCGCCGTCCAGCGCATGAAACCTGTACAGCTGCCCCTTGGTGTGCGTCTGCGTGACGATGCCACCTTCGCCAACTACTACCCCGGCGCCAACGCGGCCGCCCTTGGCTATGTCGAGCGCCTGTGCGAGGCCGATGCCGGCTGGACCGAGAGCCTGATCTATCTCTGGGGAGGTGAGGGCGTTGGGCGCAGCCATCTGCTGCAGGCGGCCTGCCTGCGCTTTGAGCAGCGTGGCGAGCAGGCCGTGTACCTGCCGTTGGCCGAAGTGGCGGATTACGGCCCCGAGTTGCTGGATGGTCTGGATCAGGCCGAACTGGTGTGCCTGGACGATCTCGACGCCGTGGCCGGTCGTTCTGACTGGGAAGAGGCGCTGTTCCACCTGTTCAATCGCCTGCGTGATTCCGGCCGCCGCCTGCTGCTGGCGGCCACCGTGTCGCCGCGCGAACTGCCGATCCAGCTGCCCGACCTGCAATCGCGCCTGACCCTGGCGCTGGTGTTTCAGCTGCATTCGCTTTCCGACGAAGACAAGCTGCGTGCCCTGCAGCTGCGTGCCTCGCGTCGCGGCCTGCACCTCACCGACGAAGTCGGTCGCTTCATCCTTACCCGCGGTGAGCGCAGCATGAGCGCGCTGTTCGAGCTGCTGGAACGCCTCGACCAGGCCTCGCTGCAGGCTCAGCGCAAGCTGACCATCCCGTTCCTCAAGGAAACCCTGGGCTGGTAAGGCCCAAGATGTACTTCCCTTATTCTCCTGCCACTTTGCGGTCGTACTGAAACTTCCAGCGCACGTAGAGCAGGGCGCTGCAGAACAGCAGCAGGCTGATCACCGTCTCCAGGGCGCCGAACAGGGCGCGGTTCGGGTCGATGGCGGCCAGCACGCCCTGGATGAAGTAGATGTTCACCACGAAACAGATCCAGGCGTGGGCTCGGGCGTTGCCCAGCAGCAGTCCGGGGGCGAGCAGCAACAGCGGCAGCAACTGAATGCTCAGCACCACCCAGGTACGCGCACCGTGCAGGTCGGCGAAGGCCAGGTTCCACACCAGCAGCAGGACCAGCATGGCGAAGAAGCTGAACAGGCTGAGGGCGCGGCTGATCTTCAGGCGCGGGGCCAGCCAGTCGAGGTGTGGCAGGGGCTTGGGCGTTTTAGCCACGGGTGGTCTCCAGTTTCGCGGCGGTGTTCGCCAGGCGCTGGCCGAGTGCGCGGCACAGGGCGATTTCGTGTTCGTCGAGGCTGCGTTTGCCGTCGGCACCCGCATGGTGGCTGGGGCCGTAAGGCGTGCCGCCGCCGCGGGTGTCGAGCAGGGCGCCTTCGCTGTAGGGCAGGCCGCAGACCAGCATGCCGTGGTGCAGCAGCGGCAGCATCATCGACAGCAGGGTGCTTTCCTGGCCGCCATGCAGGCTGGAGGTGGAGGTGAACACGCCGGCTGGTTTGCCGACCAGTTCGCCGGTCAGCCACAGGCTGCTGGTGCCGTCGATGAAGTACTTCATCGGCGCGGCCATGTTGCCGAAGCGGGTCGGGCTACCCAAGGCCAGGCCGGAGCATTGTTTGAGATCGTCGATGCTGACGTACAGTGCGCCTTCGTCGGGGATGGCCGGGGCCACGGCCTCGCATTCGCTGGACACTGCCGGCACAGTGCGCAGGCGCGCCTCCAGGCCGCCCAGTTCGACGCCGCGGGCAATCTGCCGGGCCATCTCGGCGGTGGCGCCGTGGCGGCTGTAGTAGAGCACGAGGATGTAGGGCGAACTCATGCCAGCAGCTCCAGCACCTTCTCCGGCGGGCGACCGATCACGGCGCGTTTGCCAGCGACCAGGATCGGCCGCTCGATCAGCTTGGGATGGGCGGCCATGGCGGCGATCAGCTGTTCATCGCTGAGGCTGGCATCGGTCAGGCCGAGCTCCTTGTATTCATCCTCGCCACTGCGCAGCAGCGCGCGGGCGCCGATGCCCAGCTTGCTCAGCAGTTCGCGCAGTTCGGCGGCGCTGGGCGGCGTTTCCAGGTAGCGCACCACCTGCGGTGTGAGGCCGCGGGCTTCGAGCAGCTCCAGCGCGCCGCGGGACTTGGAACAGCGCGGGTTGTGGTAGAGGGTCAGATCGGTCATGGCGGGTGCCCATTGGCGAATGAGGGCGCTATTCTAGCCGCGTCGAGCAAGAAACGGGTTCTAAGGAGTGGGCATGCGACAGCGGCTGGATGATGTGGTGGAGTTCTGGCGTTTCCTGTTGCAACGTTTCCTCGCCGACCGCGCCATCAACAGCGCTGCCGCGCTGACCTACACCACGCTGTTCGCCGTGGTGCCGGTGATGACCGTGACCTTCGCCACGCTCTCGGCCGTGCCGGCGTTTCAGGACACCGGCGAACAGATCCAGAGTTTCATCTTCCGCAACTTCGTGCCGTCGTCCGGCGAGACGGTGCAGCAGTACTTGCGCGAGTTCACCACCCAGGCGCGTCACCTGACCTGGGTAGGCGTGGCGCTGTTGGCGGTCACCGCGTTCTTCATGCTGGTGACCATCGAGAAGACCTTCAACGCGATCTGGCGGGTGCGCCAGCCGCGCCGCGGTATCTCCAGCTTCCTGTTGTACTGGGCGATCCTCAGTCTGGGGCCGTTGCTGCTGGGCGCCGGTTTCGCCGTGACCACCTACATCGCTTCGCTGTCGCTGCTGTCCGGGCCGGATGCGCTGATCGGCGCCAAGACCCTGCTGGGTTTCGCGCCGCTGCTGTTCAGCACGGCGGCCTTCACCCTGATCTATTCGGCGGTGCCAAATGCCCGCGTGCCCCTGGCGCATGCGCTGACCGGCGGGCTGTTCGCCGCGGTGCTGGTGGAAATAGCCAAGGGCATCTTCGGCCTGTTCGTCAGCCTGTTCCCCGGTTATCAGCTGATTTACGGCGCTTTCGCCACCGTGCCGTTGTTCTTGCTGTGGGTCTATTTGTCCTGGCTGATCGTGCTATTCGGTGCCGAACTGGTATGCAACCTGTCGTCCTCGCGCATCTGGCGTCGCCGCGCGTTACCACGCCTGCTGGTGCTGCTCGGTGTACTGCGGGTATTCCATGATCGTCAGCAGCGGGGGCGGCCGGTGCGCCATCTCGATGTGCAGCGCGAAGGCTGGTTGCTGCCGGAGGACGAGTGGGAGGAAATCCTCGACTTCCTCGAGCGCGAACAGCTGATCTGTCGCACCAGCGGCGGGGGCTGGGTGCTGTGTCGCGATCTGGAGCATTACAGCCTGCATCGCCTGCTCGGTCATAGCCCGTGGCCGCTGCCGCGTCCGGGGCAGTTGCCGGAGCAGCTGGACGAGGCCTGGTATCCGGCGTTACGCCAGGCTTTGGTGCAACTGCATGAGCAGCAGGCGACGCTGTTCGAAGGCAGCCTCGCGCAGTGGCTAAGGGCCAAGGAATAGGCTTGCCAGAAGTGACGAAAAAAGTCAGTTTAAGGCGAGGTGCAGTCTGTCGCATGAGACTGCAGGTGCGCTGAGGCGCAGAAACCACCGGCCCAGGAAGGCTGGCACGCTTCTGGCAACTACCCAGCTATATGCTGGCACACTGCTAGCGGCCTGAATGACTCAGGGAAGTCGAGTGAATGAGCAGTAGCAAGAACAAGATAGTGCCGTTGCAGCCCCGGGACTCGGAGGAGGCGCTGGAGCGGCTCAATCGCATCACCGGCCTGCGCTTCTCGCGCTGGCCCGAGTCGCTGGCGGCACTGGCCCGCCAGGCGGCGGAAGAGGCCGAGCCGCCGAAACCCAGCAGCGTGGTGCGCTTCGGGGTTTTCTGAGTCCCCTAAAAACAAAACCCCCGCCGAGGCGGGGGTGGGGAAGAGCCGGAAGTGTCAGGCCAGCGCCTGGCGGGAAGCGGCGTCCAGCATCTCCACGGCTTGCACGAACAGTTCCTCGACGATCAGCGTCTGCGCCGGTACCGCCGAGCGCAGGCGCACCTGCATGTCCTCGATCTTCTGCTTCATCGGCAGGCGGGCGATGCCGGAGAGCATGACCTTGTTGTGCCCGTTGACCTTGCCATGATCCACCGCCACTTCGCGCACCTGGCTGCCGTCACGGTAGCGCACCATCAGCGATACCGGGAGGTTGGCCAGCCCCGGCAGATGCAGCCAGACCGCCACGTTGAACTCCCCGACCCGGCCCTCATAGGGCGTAACGCTTAGGCGTGCGCTATTGACGATGCTGGCAGGGACTGGGCCGATCAGCTTGTCGTTGGCTTGGGACATGGGAGGGCTCCGGCAGAACTCGTTGGTATAGGAATGGGCGGATTATAGGCGTGGGGTCCCCGGCGAAACTGTGCACTGAGGCTCCGGCGGCTGAGACTTCCGTCGCAGAACCTGGCTGAAGGATCAGGCCTGGTGCAGGACTTTTGGGTCGGATTGGGCAGCAACTTTCTCGAGAAATCCCTGGCTTTCCCTTGCGTGGCTCTGGATATCGTGGGGTATCATTGCCGCAAGGCTTGGGGCTGCGCATTTCTGACACCCGAGCCTTTCTCTTGAGTGGGTAAGCAGAAATAGGGTGTCTGGGCTCCGTGAGCATTTCTACGCATGTGGACGGCTGGAACAAAAAGATGGTGATTGTCGCTGTTCTGGCGGCGGTTTTCTTCTTGCAGCTTTTCATAGTGGGTGCCAAGGATACCTCTCATGTGGCTGGAGTGGCCGGCGGTGCTTGTACCGTTGCCGTTAACGATTCATGGGCTGCAGCAGATTCCGACTTCGTCTACACGGATCTGTCCGATATGGATGCAGGAGCCTTCTGTGATATCGGTTGTGGATGTCATGGACACTCGTCGCATTTTGGTTTGACTTCAGCAGGTTTTGACTTTTCCCTTAGCCGTGGCCGGATTCATAGTCCTGCCCCTCTCTTTGGGGCTCGCTCGCGGCTGCCTCTCGATATCTATAGGCCTCCCATCGTTTGATTTCCCCAAGGTTTTGGACGGAATTCATTTGATGATCAAAGAGGTCTATTTATGTCTACTCAGGTTGCAGCGCGCCTGCACTTTGCGCGACGAGCGCGTCTGCTTATAGCTTTAATATTGCTACCGGCAGGCTTTTCTCATGCCGCCCCAGAAGCATCCCTGACGCTTGGCGATGCCACGCTTCGCACCATGCAACGTAATCCGGAACTACAAGTGTTTCGCTGGCGTTTCCAGGCTCTGGATGGGCAGCGCTATACGGCGGATCAGGCTCCCGCCTGGTCGGTCGGTTTGGATAGCGAGAATATGCTCGGCAGCGGCGACTATTCAAAGTTCGATAGTGCCGAATTCACCCTTTCGTTGTCTTCCGTGATCGAGTTGGGCGGCAAGCGCGGGCAGCGCTTAGCGGTCGCCGATTCCAACTATGCCCTGGCGGAGGCGGAGCAGCGTGCTCAGGCCTTGGATCTGCTGGGGCGGGTGACTCAGGACTTCATTACGACTCTGGTTCTGCAGGAGAAGCTCAAGATTGCTTCGGAGGCCGTGCGTCTGGCCGAGGAGAATCAGCGTCTGGTTCTTCAACGGGTGCGCCAAGGGGCGGCTCCGGAGGCAGAGTCGCTGCGCGCCAAGGCCGCGCTGTCCAATGCCCAGATGGAGCAGGAGGCGCTATCCGCCGAGTATTCGGGCCGCAAGATGGTTCTGGCTACTGCGTGGGGCGGGCAAAGCCCCGACTTTGCGAAACTCAGTGGCGATCTGTTCAAGTTCGATGCGGTTTCCGACTTTGAGAGCCTGTATCAGCGGGTTGCCGCCGGTCCGACGATTGAGGTCTATGCCGGTGAGGCGCGGTTGCGCGAGGCCGAGCTGCAATTGGCGCAAAGCCAGTCGGTCGCCGACGTGGGTTGGCAAGTTGGCGTACGCCGTTTCGAGGATGTGAACGAGTCCGCGCTGACTGCGGGTATCTCGGTTCCACTGTTTTCCGGTACGCGCAATCGCGGCGAGGTCCAGTCGGCGATGGCTGCCCGTGACGAGGTGCAGTACCGCAGGGAGGCCTCGTTGCTGGCCTTGCGCGCGCGGCTGTTCGAGGCCTGGCAGGCCCATCGCAGCAGCGTGAAGGCTGTCGAGCAGATCAGGGTCGAGGTCCTGCCGGCGCTGGACAAAGCCCTGGTACAGACCCGCGATGCCTATCAGCGCGGTCGTTACAGCTATATCGACTGGATCGCGGCCCAGAAGGAATTACTGGATGCCCGCTTCGCGCTGATCGATGCCGCCAGTACGGCGCTGCTCAATCAGGCACTGATCGAACAACTGACTGCGGAGCCGCTGGCGGAAGTCCAGTCGCTGCTGCCTCGCTGACCCTATTCGGAAATCAATATGAAGATTGTCAAAAGCATCTTGTTGCTGTTGGTGTTGCAGCTTTTCCTGCCGCAGGCGTTATTGGCTGGTGGAGGGGATGAACATGGAGAGCATGGCGAGGCTGAGGGGCACGAAGAGGAGGCTCGAACCGGCCCGAATGGCGGCAGATTACTTGAGGCGGATGGTGCCGCCGTCGAGCTGTCGATCTTCGAGAGCGGCGTGCCTCCGGAGTTCCGCGCCTGGATCACCGATGACGGCAAGCCTGTGGCCGATGGTCGCGCGCGCCTGGTGGTCGAGCTGACTCGCCTGGGTGGCCAGGTCGATCGCTTCGATTTCAGCCGTAGCGGCGACTTTTGGCGGGGTAATGGCACGGTGGAGGAGCCGCATTCCTTTGACGTAAGGGTCGAGCTGACCTTGGACGGCAAGAAGCAGCACTGGGAATGGGACTCCCATGAGGGGCGAGTCGAGATTTCGGCAGAGATGGCGAAGAGTTCCGGTATCCGTGCCGAGGCGGCCCAGGCACGCACTATCGAGCGTCAGGTGCGTGCTTTCGGCGTGCTGGTCATACCGCCGGAGCAGGTGGCTCAGGTCGGGGCGCGTTTCTCGGGCCTGGTGACTGGCGTAAATGTGCGGGTGGGCGACAAGGTCGGCAAGGGCGATGCACTGGCCCAGGTCGAGTCCAACGAGAGTCTGCAGCAGTACAGCGTTCGGGCCCCTATTGCTGGTGTGGTGCAGAACCGCATGACCAATGTGGGCGGGGTGGTTGCCGAGGCGCCGCTATTCACGCTGGTCAACGATTCACGACTGCTGGCCGAACTGAAGATTTTCCCCGGCCAGCGCGAGCAGGTGCGGGTCGGTCAGGCAGTGCATGTCGGGGTTGGTGAGCGCCAGTACCAGGGGCGCATCGAGCACCTGATTCCATCCACCGACGGTAAGCCCTATGTGGTGGCGCAGGTGCTCCTGGATAACGCCGATGGCCGTCTGGCCGCGGGCGATATGGCCAATGCCGCGATTGTCGTGGAGCAGACGCAAGTCCCGGTGGCGGTGAACAATCTGGCGCTGCAGAGCTTCCGCGATTGGACGGTGGCTTTTATCCAGGTCGGCGACAGTTATGAGATTCGTCCCCTCGAACTGGGTCGTAGCGACGGGGTGTATAGCGAAGTGCTGAGCGGCCTGAAGGCCGGCGATAGCTATGTGGTGGATAACAGCTACCTGATCAAAGCCGATATCGAGAAGGCCGGCGCCTCGCACGATCACTGAGAGAGAACGACATGATTGAAGCACTCGTGCGTCTCTCCATCGAGAGACGCTATCTAATGCTGAGCCTGATTCTGGTCCTGCTGGGGGTGGGGTTCTGGAGCTATCAGCGCCTTCCCATCGACGCAGTACCCGATATCACCAACGTCCAGGTGCAGATCAACACCGAGGCGCCTGGCTATTCTCCGCTGGAGGCGGAGCAGCGCATCACCTTCCCGGTGGAGACGGCGCTCTACGGTCTGCCCGACCTGGAGTACACCCGTTCCCTCTCGCGCTACGGGTTGTCGCAGGTGACGGTGGTCTTCAAGGAAGGCACCGATATCTTCTTCGCCCGCAATCTGATCGATGAGCGCTTGAGTTCGATCAAGGGGGCTCTACCACCCGGGCTGGAACCGGAGATGGGGCCGATCGCCACGGGGCTCGGCGAAATCTTCATGTATACGGTTGAGGCGGAACCGGGCGCTAAGCAAGCCAATGGCTTGCCCTATGACGCCACCGCCCTGCGCGAGGTGCAGGACTGGATCATCAAGCCGCAGTTGGCACAAGTCGCGGGTGTGGTGGAGGTCAACACCATCGGTGGCTTCGACAAGCAATACCATGTCACCCCCGATCCCGTGCGCCTGCTGCAGTTCGGTATCAGCATGGAGGATGTGGTCCAGTCTCTGAATGCCAACAACAACAACCGTGGCGCGGGATACATCGAGCGCAATGGTCAGCAGTTGCTGGTGCGCTCACCGGGGCAGCTGGAGTCCATCGCCGATATCGAAGCGGTTGTGGTGGGGCGGCAGGGTGTCGACCCGGTGCTGCTGCGCGATGTGGCCGAGGTGGCGATTGGCAAGGAGCTGCGCACGGGTGCTGCGACGCGCGATGGCCGGGAGACTGTGCTAGGTACCGCCATGATGCTGGTGGGCGGCAACTCGCGCACGGTTTCTCGGGATGTGGCGCAGAAGCTGGAGGCGACCAAGGCTTCCCTGCCCGATGGCATCAAGGTGGAGGCTGTCTACGATCGCACCACGCTGGTGGACAAGACCATCGCCACCGTGCAGAAGAATCTGCTGGAGGGCGCCCTGCTGGTCATCGTCGTACTGTTCATGCTGCTGGGTAATTTCCGCGCGGCGTTGATCACCGCGGCGATCATTCCGCTGTCGATGCTGGCGACCATCGCCGGCATGGTAAAGACCGGCGTCTCCGCCAACCTCATGAGCCTAGGGGCCTTGGACTTCGGCCTGATCGTCGACGGTGCGGTGATCATCGTGGAGAACTGCATTCGCCAGTTGGCCCAGGCGCAGCACACCAACGGCGGCTTGCTGCCGTTGCGGGAGAGGTTGCAGCTGGTCTACGAGGCCACTATCGAAGTGGTACGTCCCAGCCTGTTTGGCGTGGCCATCATCACCGTTGTTTACATTCCGATCTTTACCCTCTCCGGGGTCGAAGGAAAGATGTTCCACCCGATGGCGGCGACCGTCGTCATGGCCCTGCTCGCGGCCATGGTGTTTTCGCTGACTCTGGTTCCGGCTGCGGTGGCCTTGTTTATGAGCGGCAAGGTCAGTGAGAAGGAAAGCCGCGTTATTACGGCTGGCAAGTCGCTGTACCGGCCTCTGCTGGAAAAGGCCATCAAGTGGCCTTGGCTGGTGCTGTCTTCGGCCATGGGGCTGGTAGTGTTGTCCGTCTGGCTGGTCAGTACCCTGGGCTCGGAGTTCATTCCGCAACTGGACGAGGGCGACATCGCCCTGCATGCCTTGCGGATTCCTGGTACGGGGCTGGAGCAGTCGGTCGTCCTGCAGGAGCAGCTAGAAGCGCGCATCAAGGCATTTCCAGAGGTCGACAAGGTGTTTGCCAAGATCGGCACACCCGAGGTGGCAACCGACCCGATGCCGCCGAACGTGGCGGACAATTTCGTGATGCTCAAGCCTCGGGAGCAGTGGCCCAATCCGGAAAAGACCAAGGCCGAGCTGGTGGCCGAGATGGAAGAGGCCGTCGCCAAGCTGCCGGGCAACAACTACGAGTTCACCCAGCCGATCCAGATGCGCTTCAACGAATTGATCTCCGGGGTGCGCTCCGATCTCGGGATCAAGGTCTTCGGCGACGATCTGCAGCAGCTTGAGGCTACCGCCAACGCGATCTCGGAAGTGGTCGAGGGCATCGATGGGGCCGCAGATGTGCGGGTCGAGCAGGTCAGTGGGCTGCCGATGCTGACCGTCACGCCCAAGCGCCTGGTGTTGGCCCGCTACGGAGTCAGCGTCGAAGTGCTGCAGGACCTGGTGGCCACTGCTATTGGTGGCGAGGAGGCCGGTTTGATCTATGAGGGTGATCGTCGTTTCGATCTGGTGGTGCGGCTGCCAGAGCGCCTGCGCAACGATATCGACGGTCTGTCCCAGCTGCCCGTTCCGTTACCCGACGGTGGTTATGTTCCGTTGGGCGAGGTGGCCAGTATCGAGTTGAGCCCCGCGCCGGCGCAGATCAGCCGGGAGAACGGTAAGCGTCGCGTGGTCGTGACTGCCAACGTCAGGGAGCGCGACCTCGGTGGCTTCGTGATGGAGGTCAAGCAGCGGGTGGCCGCCGAGGTCGATCTGCCGGCCGGTTACTGGCTGGACTACGGCGGTACTTTCGAGCAGCTGGAGTCTGCCAGTCAGCGTCTGATGATCGTGGTGCCGGTGACTCTGCTCATCATCATCGGTCTGCTGGTGATGGCCTTCGGCTCACTCAAGGACTCCATGATCATCTTCACGGGAGTGCCGTTGGCTCTGACCGGTGGGGTGTTTGCCCTGTGGATGCGCGACCTGCCGTTGTCAATTTCGGCCGGGGTGGGCTTCATTGCCCTTTCCGGTGTGGCGGTGCTGAACGGTCTGGTGATGCTGGCCTTCATTCGTGATCTCTGGCACGAGAAGGGTGACTTGCTCACAGCGGTAATCGAGGGGGCTCTGGTCCGTCTACGGCCAGTCCTGATGACGGCCCTGGTCGCCAGCTTGGGCTTCGTGCCCATGGCCCTCAACACCGGTACTGGTGCAGAAGTGCAGCGTCCGCTCGCCACTGTGGTTATCGGTGGCATCGTTTCCTCCACCTTGCTGACGCTGTTGGTATTGCCTGTACTCTATTACCTGCTTCACCGTCGCGATGTGTTGCTGCATAAGCTGCAGAAACAACATTGACCCCTAAGACCGCCCTCACCTGAATAAGTCGGGTGGGGCGGTCTCTCTTCTTTAGGCTAATTTCAGCGGATGGCGGACCACAGTCGGCGTGCTGAGATTGGCCGCCGGTAGCGGCAGCACGGCCTGGTTGTTGACGTTGGCCAGCTGCAGCCAGACGTTCTCGCCCTCGACGAATTGCCCAC
This sequence comes from Pseudomonas sp. GD04019, assembly GCF_029837695.1. Taxonomy (GTDB): domain Bacteria; phylum Pseudomonadota; class Gammaproteobacteria; order Pseudomonadales; family Pseudomonadaceae; genus Aquipseudomonas. The sequence continues at coordinate 224,632 of NZ_JAOEEA010000009.1, read as the reverse complement.
ACGGCAGCCACAGGCCGTGGTGCCAGCCGGCGCCGGGTTCCGGGGTGCTCTGTAGCACTCCGGGGTGGGTCTGGGCACTGGGTGCGCGGCGCAGCCAGACCGGGCGGGGCAAGCCCTTGAGATAGCGCAGCCCGAGATGCAGACCTTGCTGATTGAGGTGGCGCCAACGTACCAGAGCCAGGGTCGGCGTGCCGCTGTGGGTCAGCACCAGCGCCAGTTGCCCGACTGGCAGCTGCACCGCCTGGTCGGCATGGCAGAGCAGGCGCGCGCCGCCAGGGCTGGCGTCAAGCATCTGCGCGGCGCAGCTGGTGGGACGCTTCTCCAGCAGCTGCGCGTGGATGGCCGGCAGGCCGATCACCAGGCTGCAATCGGCGCTGAAATCGGCGCGCGGATGGCGGCGCTGCTGGCGGCCGAGCCAGTTCTGCCGAACCCGCTCCAGCAGTTCGCGCTCGCGCGGGCTCTGCAGCGGTGCCGGCTCATGCAGCGCTACCAGCAGGGCGCCGAGCTCCAGGCGGCGCAGATATTCGGGCGCGCCTCGCACTTCGGCGTCGTAGGGCAGGCAGGGTTGGGCCTGGCTGAGGTCGATCAGCGGGCCTTCGCCTTCTTCGTCTTCGTCCCATGGCAGCAGGCGAGCCAGGTCGGCCAGGGGGGTGAGGGCGCCGAACAGCACAGCGCACTCGCCTTCGGCCAGGTGGAAGGGATTGCTCAGGGCCAGCACCAGCATTTGCTGGTATAGGCCGCGCAACGATCCGGCCGGGGCGGGCTGGAATGGAGCGGCGACATGTTCGTCGAGGCAGCCCTGGTGCTCGCCAATCCAGTACAGCAGGTGGCTGTCGCTCCACAGCGAGGCCGGTGGCTCCTGGTACAGCTGGTAATGGCGCAGCAGGCTCTGGGCGAGGAAGTGCTCGGCCATGTACAGGCACCAGGCCAGGTGCGGGCGCGAGGGCTGGCGGCCCTGGAGTATCTGCAGCAGCAGGCGTTTGAAGCCGGCAGCCAGCTCGTCGCACAGGTGGACGAACAGCGCGCTGGGCATGGCGCCGTCGCGCAGCGGCTGGCAGTAGTGGCGGTACTCTTCGCAGAAGCTTTGCAGGGCCCGCTGCCTTTCCAGTAAGGTCATGGCGCAGCGATTGAGGCGGAACAGCAGGCTCAGCACTTGCTGCAGGCCATCCTCACGGGGCTGCTGGCGTGCGCCGGCGAGCTCGGACATGAGGTCGGCGAGTGGCGTGGCATCCTCTTCGAGGATGTCCGGCACTTCCAGGTGCAGAGCATCCAGCGTCATATCAACCCCGCGTGCACGAGGAGCGAATGCATGGGAAGGCCACTCCAGATGGTGATAGGTGTCGTTGCCGGGCTTCTTCTGGCCGGCTGCGCCGAGGACTGGGGCGTCGATCAGCATGGACGAAAGGTAACGGCTGAACAACTGGAAGGCCAGTGGTTGGTGATCAATTACTGGGCCGAGTGGTGCAAGCCCTGTCGCACCGAGATTCCGGAGCTGAACAAGCTCAACGAGAGTTTGCGCGACAAGGGTGCCCAGGTGCTCGGCGTCAACTTCGATGCGCTGCAGGGCGAGGCTCTGAGCAAGGCCGCTGAGGCATTCGCTATCCGCTTCACCGTACTGGCGCAGGACCCGGCGCCGCGCCTGCAACTGCCGCGCAACGATGTGTTGCCGGTCACCTACATCATCGATGCCGACGGCAGGCTGCGCGAGCGCCTGGTCGGTGAACAGACCGCCGCCGGCCTGCAGGCGCGGCTGGCTCACTGGCAGGCGGAGGAGTAAGGCAAATGCAGATCTGCTTGCACGGTTTCGTCAGCGGCAAGGTGCAGGGGGTGAGCTTTCGTCAGCGCACTCAGGAGGAAGCCGAACGCCTCGACTTGAATGGCTGGGTGCGCAACCTGGCCGATGGCAGGGTCGAGGTGCTGGTCGAGGGTGAGGAGTCTGCGGTGCGCGAGTTGGAAAGCTGGCTCGGACACGGCCCGCAGGCGGCGCGGGTGGATGCGTTGGAGCTGGAGCAGCAGCCGGTGCAAGGCGTCACCGGCTTCGTCGTCAGGCGCTGATCAGTCTTCGCCCGGGTCGGCGGCGAGGCGGCCGGCGTCCTTCATCAGGGCCTTAAGGAATTCCTGCTGCAGTTCCGGGTCGTTGCGGGTCAGCTCGATCAGGCTCTGTTCCAGCTCACTGGCTTCTTCCTCCAGGCCCAGGTCGGACAGGCGCTTGACCCTGTGTACCCAGTGGGACACTTCGTCGTCTTCCAGATCGTCGTAGATCAGGGCGTGGGCTTCGCGCAGCTTGCCGCGCAGGTTGCGGCTGACCAGCAGGGTGGCTTCGGCGCGAGCGCCGTCCTGCGGGTCCTCAACGCTCAGCAGCAGGGTGCCGACCTGGCTGGCGTCATGCTCGGCAAAGGGGCCGTCGAGCAGGTTCAGACGCAACACGCCACTGCGGTCGCTGGTCAATTCGTGGATCTCGCGACCGGCCTTGACCAGCACCGGGCGTTCCGCCCAGGGCAGGCTGGAATACTCCATGCGCTTGTCGTGCTGCTTTTCCTCGATGGCCGCCAGGTTCTGCTGGGAGCGACCGTTGGACTCGACGTTCATCGCCGGGTTGAGACCGGCCACGCCGTAGCTGATCCAGTCCTTGGTCATGCTGTCCGGCAGGCGGCCGAGCGCGATCACGTTGACCACATTGGCGCCGACGCCAGCGACCACCGCCACCGCGCCCAGCGGCACTTCGTAGAGCTCGCGCCAGGGCTGGTAGGGGGTGTAGCGGTCGTAGCGGCGGGTGACCTCGAATTCGGTGACTTCGAAGGTCTTCTGCTCGTGGATGCGTACCCGGCGCTGCGGCAGCTCCAGCACCCGTGGCTCGCCTACATCGATCTGCAGGCTGTGGTCGAGCAGGCGGCGCTCGAAGCGCTCCTCGTGCTCGCTGCGCTGCGGCAGCTGGTTGGCGCAGCCGCCGAGGAGGAGGGCGCCGAGCAGGGCGGCGCCGGTACTGAGGGTGTGTCGCTGGAACATGCGGCTTCGGTACTCAGCGGGGGATGCGGGTTGCCAGGAAAGACAACACCTCGGCAGCCGGCAGTGGCTGGCTTTCGCTATCGCGGCGGTGCTTGTACTCGAGGTTGCCCTCGGCCAGGCCGCGCTCGCTGACCACGATGCGGTGCGGGATGCCGATCAGTTCCATGTCGGCGAACTTCACGCCGGGGCTGGTCTTCTTGTCACGATCGTCCAGCAGCACTTCGTAGCCGGCGGCGGTCAGCTCGGCGTAGAGCTTGTCGGTGGCTTCGCGCACCGCTTCGTTCTCGTACTTCATCGGCACGATGGCGACCTGGAAGGGCGCCAGGGCGTCGGTCCAGAGGATGCCGCGTTCGTCGTAGTTCTGCTCGATGGCTGCGGCCACCACGCGCGATACGCCGATGCCATAGCAGCCCATGGTCAGGGTCACCGGCTTGCCATTCTCGCCCAGTACCTTGCAGCCCATGGCCTCGCTGTACTTGGTGCCGAGCTGGAAGATATGCCCGACTTCGATGCCGCGCTTGATCACCAGGGTGCCCTGGCCGTCCGGGCTGGGGTCGCCTTCGACCACGTTGCGCAGGTCGGCGATCGCCGGCAGCGGTAGGTCGCGCTCCCAGTTGAGGCCGAAGTAGTGCTTGTCGTCGACGTTGGCGCCGGCGCCGAAATCGCTCATCAGGGCCACGCTGCGGTCGATCACGCAGGCGATCGGCAGGTTCAGTGGGCCCAGCGAGCCGGGGCCGGCACCGATGACGGCGCGGATCTCGGCCTCGGAGGCGAACACCAGCGGGCTGGCGACCAGCTCATGGTTGGCGGCCTTGATCTCGTTCAGCTCGTGGTCGCCGCGAACGATCAGGGCGATCAGCTTGCCTTCCTCAGCGGCATGTACCACCAGGGTCTTCACGGTCTTGTCGATGGCCAGGCCGAACTGCTCGACCAGCTCGTCGATGGTCTTGGCGTTCGGCGTATCGACCAGGCGCAGTTCTTCGGTGGCCGCGCCGCGCGCCTTCTCGCGCGGAATGGCCTCGGCCTTCTCGATGTTGGCGGCGTAGTCGGAGGTGTCGCTGAAGGCGATATCGTCTTCACCGGATTCGGCCAGCACGTGGAACTCGTGGGAGCCGGTACCACCGATGGAGCCGGTATCGGCCTGCACCGGACGGAAATTCAGGCCCAGGCGAGTGAACACGTTGCAGTAGGCCTGGTGCATGCGGTCGTAGGTTTCCTGCAGCGAGGCCTGGTCCGCATGGAAGGAGTAGGCGTCCTTCATCAGGAACTCGCGGCCACGCATCAGTCCGAAGCGCGGACGGATCTCGTCACGGAACTTGGTCTGGATCTGGTACATGTTGATCGGCAGCTGCTTGTAGCTGTTCAGCTCGTTGCGCGCCAGATCGGTAATGACTTCCTCGTGGGTCGGACCGACGCAGAACTCGCGGTCATGGCGGTCCTTGATGCGCAGCAGCTCGGGGCCGTACTGCTCCCAGCGTCCCGACTCCTGCCATAATTCGGCCGGCTGCACGGCTGGCATCAGCACTTCCAGGGCGCCAGCGGCATTCATCTCCTCGCGCACGATGGCCTCGGCCTTGCGCAGCACGCGCAGCCCCATCGGCAGCCAGGTGTACAGGCCGGAGGCGAGCTTGCGGGTCATGCCGGCACGCAGCATCAGCTGGTGGCTGATCACTACTGCGTCGGAGGGGGTTTCCTTGAGGGTCGAGAGCAGGTACTGACTGGTACGCATGTTTGGCCGTTATGTCGGTTGCGAGGGCAAATAATGACTCGGCATTGTACGGTGCCAGCCATGTGGCGTACAGGACAGACCGGGAGTTGAGGATGGCGGAACTGACCGCTGGCCAGGTGCAGGCGCTGATCCGCGCTGGAGTGCCAATGGCCGAGGATATCGACCTGTGCATCGACCGTCTCGATGCCAATCTGGCGGTGGCGCGCGTGCCTTTTCAAGGCAAGCTGGTGCGGCCGGGTGGAACACTGTCGGGGCCGACCATCATGTCGCTGGCCGATGCGGCCATGTATGCGGTGGTGCTGGGGCGGCTCGGGCGGGTGGAGATGGCGGTGACGGCCAATCTCAATATTAACTTCCTGGCTCGGCCCAAGCCGGTGGACCTGATTGCCGAGGCGCGCATTCTGCGCCTGTCGCGGCGCCAGGCGGTATGCGAGGTGCAGCTCTACTCGCAAGGCGAGGAGGGTGAGCTGGTGGCGCATGTCACCGGGACCTATGCGCTGCCGCAATAAGATGCGATGACAGATAAAAAAGAACCCGGCCTAGGCCGGGTTCCTTTTTCACATGCTGTACCGCTAGGACATTACAGGATGTCCAGCGGGTACTCGGTGATCACGCGAACTTCGTCCAAAGCGCTGGAGCCGCCGGAGTAGTTCCAGCTCATGTCGTTGTTGCTGCGCCAGGTGGCGTGGCGAACGCGAATAGACAGATCCTTAGCGGCGCCTTCCTGTACCACATACTTGACTTCCAGATCGCGCTCCCACTCTTTGCCATCGTTGCCGTAGGCGCCAGCATAGGCGCCGGTCGGATCGGCATCGGTGCCATCAACATCGCTGCCGGTAATGTATCGGGCCATGAAGCTCAGGCCTGGTACGCCGAAAGTAGCCATGTCGAGATCGTAGCGGAGTTGCCAAGACTTCTCGCCAGGGGCGTTGAAGTCGGAGTACTGAACCGAGTTGTTCAGGAAGATCGAGTCGCCATAGTTGCCGCCGTCCATCGAGATGTAGTCCATCGGCTCATCGCCGTGCACTTGCTGATGGGCGAGGGTGATCTTGTGGGCGCCAATGCTATACGCGGTGGCCAGAGACCAGGTGGTGTTATCGATATCGCCAGCCAGCGCACTACCTTCGTCGTTAGTGCGATAGATGTTGAAGTCGAAATTCAGGGCCTGGCTGTCGCTGAGCGGAATGTTGTAGTTGACGTTGCTGTAATACTGGCGCCAGATGTCTTCCAGCTCAGAGCCGTACAGGCTTACGCTCAGGTTTTCGTTGATTGCATAGGAGCCGCCGAGGTAGTCAACGCTCTGTGCATCAATGCTGCCGGCATAGGCAAGAGTGATTTCGCCGTCGCGATTAGTGGAAAGGCTACCGTCACGAATAGAAGTGAAATGGCCAGCGTCAATGTTGAGGCCTTCGATTTCGCTGCTCAGAACCTGGAAGCCCTCTGCGGTGCCAGGGAACAGGCGTGCGGTGCCTGTGGCGAAGACCGGGGCGGTTGGCATCAGATTGCCGTACTTGAGGGTGGTGTTGGAAACACGAACCTTAACTGCGCCGCCAGCTTGGGAGTATTCGTCTTCCGCACGACCGTCGCTGTCGATCGGTAGCAGGCCGGTGCCTGTAGTGCCGCGGCCGCTATCGAGCTTGATGCCCAGCATGCCGTGTGCATCTACGCCGAAGCCTACAGTGCCTACGGTAAAGCCCGACTCGTAGAGAGCGGTAATGCCGTGGGCCCACTCTTGGCGATAGTTCTGATCGTCAGCGCTACCTCCGTTGCCTGCGCCATTGTTGCGGAAATCGCGGTGCAAAAAGTAGTTCTTGTTCAGAACGTCGAAGCTGCTGTCTTCAACAAAGCCCTTGGACTCGGACTGTGCGCTGGCGAAAGCCAGTTGGGTGGTACCGGCGGTCACGGCCAGAGCCAGGGCGCTCCACTTCATCACTTGCATTGTGATTGCTCCTTTGGTTTAGAAGATTTGTGCTGCCCATTGTCTTGTTTTCTGGGCGGCTCTTTCTTTTTGTGTCGGCGCTAACTTATAGCACGGTGACTTAAGTTGGCGACAGATATCATTGATTCCCTACAAGTTCTCTCTGTGCGCGTCGCAAATCTGCATTTTTGACGTCGCAATTTTGTAGGTTTTGTCGTCTTCAGTCCCGCGCTCCGGCTTGTTCTGAAAAGACTGCAAATCCAATCGCTTAGGGCTTTGCAGGCAGCTCGAAACGTGCCGACGCTGACGGTGCTCCTCCTAAAGCAACTTCCATGCACAAAATGCTAATCAACCATGGAAAGTTTCTTTCTTTGGCTCTCTCCGGGGTGGGCTCACGGCTACAAGTCCCTTTTCATGGGCCCTACAGCAGGCGAGCCTGCTCTCGATGGGATCATTTTCTTTATAGGGCAGGCGTCCGATCGTTACCGTGAGCCATTGCTGCAGGTGGAATTTACTCGTCGGTAACGTTTTTGCCTGTGCGCTTGTTCAATTTGTGGGCGCTGCCGATTTGAGAGTGCCCGCTTTTGGAGCGGAAAACTCTCGCTCCTCTTTGCTGCCGAGGCTTGGCCACACTTTAGGCTGTCATCTGGTTCGCTCGGGGAGTTCATGCGCATCATCTTGGCGCAGTGAGCGAGTCGCTGAAGATGAATTGCGCTGGCCATCCCGCTATGCTGCGCGGCCGTTGGGTCTGGTCCGGAGGAAGCTCAGATGTTCAGCCTTGATTCCCGTTTACAGCAGGACACCCTGGTCATGGGGGATTTTCCGCTCTGTCGCCTGCTGCTGATGAACGATGCCAATTACCCCTGGTTCATTCTGGTGCCGCGTCGCGAGGCGGTCAGTGAACTGTTCCAGCTGAATACTGCCGATCAACAGCAGCTCTGGTTGGAAACCACTCGCCTGGCGGAGACCCTCAAGGATGCCTTCGTTGCCGACAAGATGAATGTCGCCACGTTGGGCAACGTGGTCAGCCAGCTGCACATGCATGTGATCGTGCGTCGTCGTGAGGATCAGGCCTGGCCAGCTCCTGTCTGGGGGCGGCATCCGGCGCGTGCCTATGAGGCCGGCGAGGTGGCCTCGATTCGCGAGCGCCTGCGTCTGGTGCTCACCAATGATTTCCAGTTTGCGGAGGCTTGAGCGATGGAGCTGGAGGAGCGTGTCATCGAGCTGGAGAGTCGACTGGCCTTCCAGGACGACACCATCGCGGCGCTGAATGACGTAGTGGTAGCGCAGCAGCGGGATATCGAGCGCCTGCAACAGCAGGTTGCCATGTTGGCCCGTCGCCAGGAAGAGATGGTCGGCCAGTTCGGTATCGCCGAGGGCGATGCGCCGCCGCCTCATTACTGAGCCCAAAAAAAGCCCGCATCAGCGGGCTTTTTTATACGCATTTATTCAGCGTTGGCCGGGCAGGGCGACTATCACGTCTTCGGCCTGCAGGCCCTTGTCGCGTTGCATCACCGAGAACTCCACACGCTGACCTTCGACCAGGACGCGGTGGCCCTCGCCGCGAATGGCGCGGAAGTGCACGAAGATGTCGTCGCCGATGTCGCGGGAAATGAAGCCGAAGCCCTTGGAGGTGTTGAACCACTTGACGGTGCCGGTCTCGCGGCTGTCGTCGAGGTCGCGACGGGGCATGGCGATTCGCGGGCTGCGTTTGCCCAGATTGATGGCCAGATGCAGCAGGGCGGCAGCCAGCAGGGTGGCCAGACTCAGTGAGATGGCGGGTTGATTGCCGATCTGTGCCAGCGGGGCGAGCAGGATCAGTGCCTGCAGTACGCTGGCGAATACCAGCAGGGCCGATACCAGGGCTTGCAGCTGGTTGCGGACACCCTCATGGCGCACCGGCAGCAGGGGCGCCAGCAGCAGGTTGGTCAGGCCGAACAGTGCCAGATAGATCGCGTCGGGTTGTTGCAGGTAGGGCAGCGTTTCGCTGCGCAGGCTGGGGGCGAAGGACAGCAGCAGGGCGCCGCCGCCTGTTATCAGGTGAACGATTTTCAACATGGTCAATGAACTCGCTTGTTCGAAATGGCTATCAGAGGAGCGGAGTCGCAAGCCCGGTGGATGGGCAACGCGCTTCGCCTATGCCGCAGCAATGCGGCACGGCGAGTATTTAACCGCAAAGAGGATGTCGGCTCAAATCAAGCGCTTAGCGCTGCTTCCGGGGTGGGCGGGTGGATCTGGTTGCGGCCGTTGCGTTTGGCCTGGTAGAGCGCATCGTCTGCCCGGGTGACCAGGCTGTCGAAGGTGTCGCCCATCTCGGCCAAGGCCAAGCCGAATGAGGCGGTGATGGTGTCGAGTACCTTGTCGGTGCTGCGCACCTTGACGCGCAGGGCCTGGATCCTCAGGCGCAGCTGCTCGGCGAAGTCGCCAGCGGTGCCAAGGTCGAAGCAGTCCTGCAGGATCACGCAGAACTCTTCGCCGCCATAGCGTGCGGCCACGCCGCGTGCCGGCAGCAATTCGCGCAGCAACTGACCGACATGCTGCAGCACGCGATCACCCAGAGGATGTCCGTACTGGTCGTTGAACTGCTTGAAGTGGTCGATATCCAGCATGACCAGGGCCAGGCCCTTGATGTCTCCGGCCAGGGCCTGTTCCAGCAGACGGGTGAAGGCGTGGCGATTGAAAACATGGGTCAGGCTGTCCAGAGTCGCGGCGGCCTGGGCGCGCTCCAACTGACCGCGCAGATTCTGGATTTCGGCCTGGGCCGAGCGCAGGCGGTAGAGGAATTTTTCCTGCTGGTCCTGCATCTGTTGGGTGCTCAGCTGCAGTTCGTTGAGCACGCTGGGCAGGTCGTCGACTATCGGCTCCTGCAGGGCCGCAAGTCCCTGGGACAGGCTGGCCTGATAGTGCTGGCTGCCGCTGACGCTGCGCTGCACGTCACCCTCGATATCGTCCACCAGTTCGATAACCTGATGCTGGCCGGCGCGGGCGTCTTCCAGTTCACCGCGGATGATGAAGTCGCGGAACAGCTTGACCGCCGTCTCGGGCGGAAAGCTGGAGAAGTCCTTGATGGCCTTTTCCAGCCGTCGGTTCAGCTCGGGGTCGGAGCCTTTGCAGTAGCTGTACCAGAGTGCGTAGTGCACCGGGTTCGGCGGAATGTCGTGACGCACCATGTGTGGCACGGCCTGCTTGAGCAGATCGGCGGCCTCGCGAGTCTCTTCGGGGTAAAGCTCGAGAATGGAGGGGGCTTTCGGCTGCTGGCTCATGCGCGTCACTGGGGTATGGGGAAAGGCAAAGGATAGAGTAGCTGTGGGCGCTTCGCCTAGCAAAAGGCCCGGTCTAGCCGGGCCTTTTTTGCGTATGGGCGATCAGGCGGCCAGCAGGCTGCGCAGCATCCAGGCGGTTTTTTCGTGCACCTGCATGCGCTGGGTCAGCAGGTCTGCGGTTGGCTCGTCGCTGACCTTGTCCAGCAGCGGGAAGATGCCGCGGGCGGTGCGCACCACCGCTTCCTGGCCCTGGACCAGCAGCTTGATCATGTCCTCGGCGCTCGGCACGCCTTCCTCTTCTTTTATCGAGGACAGGCGGGCATAGGCGGCGTAAGTGCCGGGCGCCGGGAAGCCGAGGGCGCGGATACGTTCGGCGATGGAGTCCACGGCCAGTGCCAGTTCGGTGTACTGCGCCTCGAACATCAGGTGCAGGGTGTTGAACATCGGGCCGGTGACGTTCCAGTGGAAGTTGTGGGTCTTCAGATACAGGGTGTAGGTGTCCGCCAGCAGGCGCGACAGTCCTTCGGCGATAGCGGCGCGGTCCTGTTCGGCGATGCCAATATTGATTTCCATACCTTTACTCCTCTCAGGTGGCCGGGGTAGACGTTCCCCGTGATGGTTCCGAGCCTATCACAGGGGCCGCGTTTGCCCGTCCGTTCTATGTCAATGAAGGCGATGCTTGGAGACTATGAGCGCGCTGGCGGTTCCGTCTGTTACCGGTGTGCTAGTTCCGGATGCAGTTGCAGGGTGCGGTTGAATACTTCGACCCAGTAGCCGCTGAACTGCATGCCCGACAGGTTGTTGATCTCCAGGATGGCGCGCAGGCGCGGGCGCTTGCTCATGGTCTGGTGGGCGCGCTCGTGGGTGCGGGCGTCGAAGGTGTCGGCGATGTTCAGCAGCAGGGCGCCGGGGTGGATTTCCGTCTCGCGCAGGCCTTTGGGGTAGCCGCTGCCGTCGGCATGCTCCTGATGCTGCAGGATGATCTCGCTCGCCGTGTTCCAGGCCGGCATGCGCTTGAGCAGCTCGCAGGCCTGGCGTGGGTGGGATTGCATCTGCCGCCGCTCCTCGCGGCTCAGCTCGCTTTCCTTGTGCAGCAGGTCGAGCGGTAGAAAGGCCATGCCGAGGTCGTGCAGGCATACCGCCGCAGCCAGTTGTGCGGGCTCCACCGGCCGGTCGGCAACCTCGTTCATGCCCAGCGCCAGGTCGAGCAGGCGCAGTCCGCGGCCGTGCCAGAATGGCGAGCGGTGCTCGCTGGTGGTCATCAGCTCGATGAAGAACAGCAGGTCGGCGTCTACTTCTATTCCGTAGTCGGCGAGCAGTTGCGGAATCTGCCCGTGGCCAACTTCGACCGGCTGCAGGCGGGTCTCCGGTGCCAGGTGCTGCAGCAGTGTGCGGCGAATCTCGGTCTGCCGCGACGCGGGAGCGGCGGCCAGGGCCTGGAGGGCCTGGCACTGGCTGGCGATCTGCCCCGGATCAGGGTTCGCAGCCCGGCCCAGGGCGGCCTCGATCAGGTTGCGCAGCTGGTCCAGACTGAGCAGCAGGATGTCGCCGAGCAGACTGTCGAATTGCAGGCTGCCTTCACGCAGACGGTCGAGCACATCCTCCATGGCCTGCGGCAGCGGAAGCAGGTGGTTCAGCTCCACCAGGCCGAGACTGCCCTTAATGGTGTGCACCAGGCGAAACAGTTCGCGCAGGCGCGTACCGTCCTGTGGGTGGCGTTCCAGTTCGATCAACAGCTGCTCGCAGCGCGGCAGGTGATCGGCGGTATCGAGGCGAAATTCCTCCAGCAGATCACTGGGAACATCGGCGGGGCGGGCTAAGGCCATGGGGCGGTCTCCGCTGGGCTGGACTCTCAGTATAGAAAGGCCGCGGGCGGTGGGCTGCAAGGGGGCGATTAACCCTATATAATCGCGCCCCTTGTCTCCGGATGCGGAAGCGCATCGATCGCGGCGCTGTAGCGCCTTTGATCGCGTTTTCCTGCGGTTTCCCCTCCGAATTGAAGAAAATGTCCGCCGCTATCCGGCGGAAACATGCCCGGGCCGGCCGGGTACGAATTCAAGACTGATCTAGAGAAGCGAACCACGACCATGATGCGCAGCCACTATTGCGGCCAGTTGAACGAGAGCCTGGACGGCCAGGAAATCACCCTTTGCGGCTGGGTTCACCGCCGTCGCGACCATGGTGGTGTGATCTTCCTCGACATCCGCGACCGTGAAGGCCTGGCCCAGGTGGTATTCGACCCGGATCGTGCCGAGACCTTCGCCAAAGCCGACCGCGTCCGCAGCGAATACGTGGTGAAGATCACCGGCAAGGTGCGTCTGCGTCCCGAGGGCGCGCGCAACGCCAACATGGCGTCCGGTGCCATCGAGGTGCTGGGCTACGAGCTGCAGGTGCTCAACGAGGCGGAAACCCCGCCGTTCCCGCTCAACGAATACACCGACGTGGGCGAGGAAACCCGCCTGCGCTATCGCTTCATCGACCTGCGTCGTCCGGAAATGGCCGAGAAGCTGAAGCTGCGTTCGCGCATCACCAGCAGCATCCGCCGCTACCTCGACGACAACGGCTTCCTCGACGTCGAAACCCCGATCCTGACCCGTGCCACTCCGGAAGGCGCGCGCGACTACCTGGTGCCAAGTCGCACCCACGCCGGCAGCTTCTTCGCCCTGCCTCAGTCGCCGCAACTGTTCAAGCAGCTGCTGATGGTGGCCGGCTTCGACCGCTACTACCAGATCGCCAAGTGCTTCCGCGACGAAGACCTGCGTGCCGACCGTCAGCCGGAATTCACGCAGATCGACATCGAGACCAGCTTCCTCGATGAAAGCGACATCATGGGCATCACCGAGACCATGATCCGCAACCTGTTCAAGGAAGTGCTGGGCCTGGAATTCGGCGAGCTGCCGCACATGACTCTGGCCGAAGCCATGCGTCGCTTCGGTTCCGACAAGCCGGACCTGCGTATTCCGCTGGAGCTGGTAGACGTCGCCGATCAGCTGCAGGGCGTCGAGTTCAAGGTGTTCTCCGGCCCGGCCAACGATCCGAAGGGCCGCGTCGCTGCCCTGCGCGTGCCGGGTGCTGCTTCCATGCCGCGTAGCCAGATCGACGACTACACCAAGTTCGTCGGCAACTACGGCGCCAAGGGCCTGGCCTACATCAAGGTCAACGAGCGCGCCAAGGGCGTCGAGGGCCTGCAGTCGCCGATCGTCAAGTTCATCCCGGAAGACAACCTCAAGGTCATCCTCGACCGCGTTGGCGCCGTCGATGGCGACATCGTGTTCTTCGGCGCCGACAAGGCCAAGATCGTCTGCGATGCTCTTGGCGCGCTGCGCATCAAGGTCGGCCACGACCTCAACCTGCTCACCTGCGAGTGGGCGCCGCTGTGGGTCGTCGACTTCCCGATGTTCGAGGAAAACGACGATGGCAGCCTGACCGCCATGCACCACCCGTTTACCGCGCCGAAGTGCACCCCGGAAGAGCTGGAGGCCAACCCGGCCGCGGCCCTGTCCCGTGCCTACGACATGGTGCTCAACGGTACCGAGTTGGGTGGCGGTTCGATCCGTATCCACGACAAGGCCATGCAGCAGACCGTGTTCCGCGTGCTCGGCATCAGCGAAGACGAGCAGCAGGAGAAGTTCGGCTTCCTGCTCGACGCCCTGAAGTTCGGTGCTCCGCCCCATGGTGGCCTGGCCTTCGGCCTGGATCGCCTGGTGATGCTGATGACCGGCGCCAGCTCGATTCGTGAAGTGATCGCCTTCCCGAAAACCCAGAGCGCGGCCTGCGTCATGACCCAGGCCCCGGGCATCGTCGATGCCAAGGCGCTGCGCGAGCTGCATATCCGCCTGCGCGAACAACCCAAGGCTGAGTAAGCGGTAGCAACAGGAGCCTGGCATGCCAGGCTCCTTGCATTTCAGGCACTACAAAACCGAAAGAAACGGAGTGAGTTATGGCCGGTCATTCCAAATGGGCCAACATCAAGCACCGCAAGGGTCGCCAGGACGCCAAGCGCGGCAAGATCTTCACCAAGCTGATTCGTGAGCTGACCGTGGCCGCCAAGCATGGCGGTGGCGTGCCGGCGGACAACCCGCGCCTGCGCCTGGCGGTCGATAAAGCTCTTACGGCCAATATGTCGCGTGACGTGATCGACCGTGCCATCGCCCGCGGCGCCGGCAACACCGAAGCCGACAACATGATCGAGCTGAGCTACGAGGGTTACGCGCCCAGTGGCGTGGCGATCATCGTCGAGGCCATGACCGACAACCGCAATCGCACCGCCGCCGACGTGCGCCACGCCTTCACCAAGTGCGGCGGCAACCTCGGCACCGACGGTTCGGTGGCCTACATGTTCGAGCGCAAGGGGCAGATCAGCTTCGCCCCGGGCGTGAGCGAGGATGCGTTGATGGAGGCGGCCCTGGAGGCCGGCGCCGACGATGTCGAGATGGGGGAGGACGGTTCGGCCATGGTGTCAACCAGCTTCTCCGACTTCCTCGCGGTCAACGAGGCGCTGACCGCTGCGGGCTTCAAGGGCGAGGAGGCCGAGGTGGCGATGATTCCCTCGACCATGGCGCCGATCGCTGACCTGGAGACCGCCAAGAAGGTGCTCAAGCTTATCGACATGCTCGAGGACTTGGACGACGTGCAGAACGTCTACCACAACGCGGAAATCTCCGACGAGATCATGGAGCAGTTGGACTGATTTCGATCCATCGGCCAAAGCCGGAAGTCGCCTCGCGCGCTTCCGGCTTTTTTATATGTGCGCCGCTCCGTATACTCGCGGCTGGATAAATAGACAGTGTGTCGGCTCGGCCGGCTCGCGGAGCGCAACGCTGCATGACCCTGATCCTTGGCATCGACCCCGGCTCACGCATCACCGGCTACGGTGTGGTGCGCGATACCGGGCGCGGCTGCGAGTACGTCGCCTCCGGTTGTATCCGTACGGGTGATGGCTCACTCGCCGAGCGCCTGCAGGTGGTATTTCGCGGTGTCAGCGAGGTGATTCGCCTGCACGGCCCGGTGACCATGGGCATCGAGCAGGTGTTCATGGCGAAGAACGCCGACTCCGCGCTCAAGCTCGGCCAGGCCCGCGGCGCAGCCATAGTCGCCAGTATCGAGGCTGGGCTGGACGTCAATGAATACACCGCCAGCCAGGTCAAGCAGGCCATCGCCGGAACCGGCGGCGCCGACAAGCAGCAGGTGATGATGATGGTGATGCACCTGCTCAAGCTGACGCAGAAACCGCAGATCGACGCCTCCGACGCCCTGGCCATCGCCCTCTGCCATGCTCACCACCGGCAGAGCCTGATTCCCCACGGCCTGCTCGGCGCCAAGCGGCGCAGCGGGCGGCTGCGCCTGTAACCAGAAGGAAACCAATTCGTGATCGGACGCCTGAAGGGCACCCTGGCGGAGAAGCAGCCGCCGCACCTGATCCTCGACGTCAACGGTGTCGGCTACGAGCTGGAAGTGCCGATGACCACCCTCTATCGCCTGCCGGCCCTGGGCCAACCGGTGACGCTGCACACCCACCTGGTGGTGCGCGAGGACGCTCATCTGCTCTACGGCTTCGCCGAGAAGCGCGAGCGAGAGCTGTTCCGTGAGTTGATTCGGCTCAATGGTGTCGGCCCCAAACTGGCCTTGGCGCTGATGTCCGGCCTGGAGGTGGACGAGCTGGTGCGCTGCGTACAGGCTCAGGACACTTCGACCCTGGTGAAGATCCCCGGTGTCGGCAAGAAGACCGCCGAGCGTCTGCTGGTGGAGCTCAAGGATCGCTTCAAGGCCTGGGAAAGCATGCCGTCCATCGCGCCGCTGGTGGTGGAACCTCGTGCCGGCGTGGCAGTCTCAAGCGCCGAGAGCGACGCCGTGAGCGCGCTGATATCCCTCGGCTTCAAGCCGCAGGAGGCCAGCAAGGCCGTGGCGGCCGTGCAGGAAGAAGGGCTTTCCAGCGAAGAGCTGATCCGTCGTGCCCTGAAAGGAATGGTGTAAGAAGTGATAGACGCCGACCGCCTGATAACTGCCAGCAGTCGCGACCGCGACGAGCAGCAGGACCGCGCCATTCGCCCGCTCAAGCTGGCCGAGTACGTCGGCCAGCCAGTGGTGCGCGAGCAGATGGAGCTGTTCATTCAGGCTGCCAAGAATCGTCAGGAGGCCCTCGATCACACGCTGATCTTCGGCCCGCCCGGCCTGGGCAAGACCACCCTGGCCAATATCATCGCCCAGGAGATGGGCGTATCGATCAAGAGTACTTCCGGCCCGGTGCTGGAGCGCCCGGGCGATTTGGCCGCGCTGCTGACCAACCTGGAAGCCGGCGATGTGCTGTTCGTCGACGAGATCCACCGCCTCTCGCCCGTGGTCGAGGAAGTGCTGTATCCGGCCATGGAGGACTTCCAGCTCGACATCATGATCGGCGAGGGTCCTGCGGCCCGCTCGATCAAGCTCGACCTTCCGCCTTTCACTCTGGTCGGCGCTACCACTCGCGCCGGCATGTTGACCAACCCGCTGCGCGATCGCTTCGGCATCGTCCAGCGCCTGGAGTTCTACTCCAGCCAGGACCTGGCCACCATCGTCAGCCGCTCGGCCGGTATTCTCGGCCTGCATATCGATTCGGAAGGCGCCTTCGAGATCGCTCGCCGTGCCCGTGGTACGCCGCGTATCGCCAACCGCTTGCTGCGCCGGGTGCGCGACTTCGCCGAGGTGCGTGCCGGTGGTCAGATCAGTCGTGGCATCGCCGACCAGGCGCTGAACATGCTGGATGTCGATGAGCGTGGCTTCGACCACCAGGACCGACGTCTACTGCTGGCGATGATCGACAAGTTCGACGGCGGCCCGGTCGGTATCGACAATCTGGCTGCCGCCATTGGCGAGGAGCGCGGCACCATCGAGGACGTGCTCGAGCCGTACCTGATCCAGCAGGGCTATATCATGCGTACCCCACGGGGTAGGGTGGTGACCCGACATGCCTATCTGCATTTCGGGCTCAATCTGCCCAAGCGCCTGTCCGAACCACCCACTGCCGACCTTTTCACCGGCAGCGACGAATAGTTGCAAAACAAGGGCTTGCCCGGATTGGCAAGGCCAGGAGTAAACACTAGAGTATGCGCGCGCAAAACGAGGCCCAGCCTTTTGCCCTCAAATGTCGGGTGTATTACGAGGACACCGACGCCGGCGGCATCGTCTACTACGTCAATTACCTCAAGTTCATGGAGCGGGCTCGTACCGAGTGCCTGCGCAGTCTGGGTTTTGCCCAGTCGCAGCTCGCTAGCGAGAACCTGTTGTTCGTCGTGCATTCCGCCGAGGCGCGCTATCACGCGCCTGCCAAGCTGGATGACGAACTTTTTATCACTGCCGAGGTAATCGAGTTGAACCGTGCCAGCCTGCGCTTTCGTCAACAGGTACGGCGGGCAACGGATGAGGCACTGCTCTGCGAGGGGCAGTTCGTGGTGGCCTGTGTGCGCACCGACAATTTGAAGCCCCGTGCCATTCCCGAAGCGCTGCGCGCAGCCTTCGCCGGCATGGGTCAAGTCACAGCAGGAGAGTAGCGTGGAAGCAACAGCCAACGCCGTTGACCATATGTCGATGTGGAGCCTGATCAGCAACGCCAGTTTCGTGGTGCAGCTGGTCATGCTGACCCTGGTTGCCGCCTCGGTGGTGTCTTGGATCATGATCTTCCAGCGCAGCACCATGCTGCGAGCGGCGAAGAAGTCGCTGGAAGTGTTCGAGGAACGCTTCTGGTCCGGCATCGACCTGTCCAAGCTGTATCGCCAGGCCGGCAGCAATCCGGACCCGGACTGCGGCGTCGAGCAGATCTTCCGCGCCGGCTTCAAGGAGTTCTCCCGCCTGCGTCAGCAGTCCGGCGTCGATCCGGATGCGGTGATGGACGGCGTGGCCCGCGCTATGCGCGTGGCCATCTCGCGTGAGGAAGAGAAGCTGGAAACCAGCCTGCCGTTCCTCGCCACCGTCGGCTCCACCAGCCCCTACATCGGTCTGTTCGGTACCGTGTGGGGCATCATGAACTCCTTCCGCGGCCTGGCTCAGGTGCAGCAGGCCACCCTGGCCACCGTGGCACCGGGCATCGCCGAGGCGCTGATTGCTACGGCTATCGGTCTGTTCGCTGCGATCCCTGCAGTCATTGCCTACAACCGCTTCTCGGCGCAAGGCGATCGCCTGATCAGCCGTTACTACACCTTTGCCGACGAGTTCCAGGCGATCCTGCACCGCAAAGTGCACACCAGCGAGGACTGAGGCTCAGCCCATGGCCAGAATTCGCAACAGACGCAAGCCGGTCGCCGAGATGAACGTCGTGCCATATATCGACGTGATGCTGGTGCTGCTGGTGATCTTCATGGTGACCGCGCCGATGCTCAACCAGGGCGTCAAGGTCGACCTGCCCAAGGTCTCCAGCGAGGTGCTGCCGCAGGACAATAACTCCCGCGTGCTGACCATCTCGATCAAGGCCGACAAGACCTACTACTGGAACATGGGCGACGAGGTCGATCCGGACCAGAGCAAGGCCAGCGAGACCGCTACCGCGTTGCCGGCGCTGGTGCAGACGGTGAGCGCGATCATGAGCCAGAACGCCGGCCAGGGTAAGAAAGTCCAGGTCTTCGTGCGTGGCGACAAGGCGGTCGACTATGGCTCGGTGATGGCCGTGATGGGTGGCCTGCAAGAGGCTGGTGTCGGCAACGTCGGGCTGATCACCGAGGCGCCTTGATGCAGCAGCAGAGCGTTCGCTCCTCATCGGAAAGTTATTTTTGGCCAACCGTCTGGGCCGTGGCTCTGCACGCCCTGATGTTCGCCATGCTGTTTGTCAGCTTCCACTTTGCTCCTGAGCTACCGCCAGCCAGACCTATCGTCCAGGCAACCTTGTACCAGCTGAAATCCCAGAGTCAGGCGACCACCCAGACCAATCAGAAGATTGCCGGCGAAGCGCAGAAAACCAAGGCTCGCCAGTACGAGGTGGAGCAGCTGGAAACCAAGAAGGAAGAGCAGCAGAAGCAAGAAGCGGCGGAACAAAAGAAAGCCGAGGCGGCCAAACAGGCTGAGGCGAAGAAGCAGGCCGAAGCCAAGAAAGTTGAAGAGGCGAAGAAGGCCGAGCAGAAGAAGCAGGCCGATATCGCCAAGAAGAAGTCTGAGGAAGAGAAGAAGAAAGCCGCTGCCGAAGAGGCCCGCAAGAAGGCGGCTGAGCAGGCGAAGAAGAAAGCTGCGGAAGACGCCAAGAAGAAAAAGGCGGCTGCCGAGGCTGCCAAGAAGAAAAAGGCTCAGGAGGCCGCGCGTAAGGCCGCCGAGGACAAAAAGGCCCAGGCGCTTGCTGAGTTGCTGGGTGATACCACCGAGCGTCAGCAAGCGCTGGCCGACGAGGTGGGCGATCAAGTGGCGGGCAGCCTCGACGACCTGATCATCAAGCTGGTCAGCGAGCAGTGGCAGCGTCCACCGTCGGCGCGCAACGGCATGAGTGTCGAGGTAATGATTCAGATGCTGCCCGATGGCACTATCGTCAATGCTTCTGTCACCCGTTCCAGTGGCGACGCGCCCTTCGACAGTTCTGCTGTGGCTGCAGTCAAGAACGTCGTTCGTATTCCCGAGATGCAGCAGCTGGATAGTGCAACCTTTAACGCCATGTACCGTCAGCGGCGGATGATTTTCAAACCGGAGGATTTGTCTCTGTGAATACCTTGATTCGTATCGCCCTGCTGGGTATGGCGCTGCTGGTTGGCAGCGTGCAGGCAGCGGACCCGTTGGTGGTAACCAGTGGTAGCGACCGCGCCATCCCCATCGCCGTGGTGCCTTTCGGCTGGCAGGGCGGCACCGTGCTGCCCGAAGACATGTCCACCGTCATCGGCAACGACCTGCGCAACAGCGGCATGTACGAGCCGATCCCGCGGCAGAACATGATCAGTCTGCCGACCTCGGCGGCCGAGATCATCTACCGCGACTGGCAGGCCCTGGGCGCCCAGTACGTGATGGTCGGTAGCATCGTGCCAAACGGCGGCCGTCTGCAGGTGCAGTTCGCCCTGTTCAACGTGGCGACCCAGCAGCAGGTGGTGGCCGGTACCGTTGGCGGTACTCCGGACCAACTGCGCGACATGGCGCACCATGTCGCCGATCAGGCCTTCGAGAAGCTCACCGGTATCAAGGGCGCCTTCTCCACCAAAATGCTCTACGTCACCGCCGAGCGTTTCGGCGTGAACAACACCCGTTACACCCTGCAGCGCTCCGACTATGACGGTGCCCGTGGCGTGACCCTGTTGCAGTCGCGCGAGCCGATCCTGTCGCCGCGCTATGCGCCGGACGGCCGTCGCATCGCCTATGTGTCTTTCGAGCAGCGTCGCCCGCGCATCTTCATGCAGCACATCGACACCGGCCGCCGCGAGCAGCTGACCAACTTCGAAGGTCTCAATGGCGCCCCGGCCTTCTCGCCGGACGGTAATCGCCTGGCCTTCGTGCTGTCCAAGGACGGTAACCCGGAGATCTACGTGATGGACCTGGGCTCGCGCAATATCCAGCGCGTGACCAATTCCGGTTCGATCGAAACCGAGCCGTTCTGGGGCAAGGACGGGCAGACCCTGTACTTCACCAGCGACCGCGCCGGCAAGCCGCAGATCTACAAGCAGAGCATCCACGGCGGTGCCGCCCAGCGCGTGACCTTCACCGGCAACTACAACGCCAACCCGAAGCTCTCGGCTGACGAGAAGACCCTGGTGATGATCCACCGTCAGGACGGTTTCACCAACTTCAAGGTGGCCGCTCAGGACCTGGTGACCAGCCGCCTGCGCATCCTTTCCGAGACCAGCCTGGACGACTCGCCCACTGTTGCGCCCAATGGCACCATGCTAATCTACGCCACCCGCCAGCAGGGCCGGGGAGTGCTGATGCTCGTGTCCACCAACGGGCGCGTCAGGCTCCCGATTCCCACCGCTCAAGGTGATGTCCGGGAACCTTCCTGGTCTCCCTTCCTGAACTGATGCGGTAAAACACTTTCTGCTGTAAACACACCTAGAAATCATTAGGAGCTACACCATGGAAATGCTGAAATTTGGCAAATTTGCCGCTCTGAGCCTGGCTCTGGCCGTGGCTGTTGGTTGCTCGTCCAAAGGCGGCGACGCTTCCGGCGAAGGCGCTGTTGACCCGAACGCTGGCTACAACGCTGGCGGCAGCGGCGTTGACGGTGCTCTGAGCGAAGAAGCCGCTCTGCGCGCCATCACTACCTTCTACTTCGAGTACGACAGCTCCGACCTGAAGCCGGAAGCCATGCGCGCTCTGGACGTACACGCCAAGGACCTGAAAGGCAACGGCGCTCGCGTCGTTCTGGAAGGCCACACCGACGAGCGCGGCACCCGCGAGTACAACATGGCTCTGGGCGAGCGTCGTGCCAAGGCCGTTCAGCGCTACCTGGTACTGCAGGGCGTTTCCCCGGCTCAGCTGGAACTGGTTTCCTATGGTGAAGAGCGTCCGGTTGCTACCGGCAGCGACGAGTCCTCCTGGGCTCAGAACCGCCGCGTCGAACTGCGCAAGTAATTTGCCATGCGTAAGTGCCCTCGTATCCTGACCTCTCTGGTGCTCGCCCTGCCGCTCGCGGCCGTGGCCGAGGTTCCCGTGGTGGATGGCAGCTCCGGTAGCAGCTATCCGCCGGTGGGTTATGGTACGAGTGGCGCCTATGCCGGGGGCGGGGCGCAAGCCCCGGCCACGGCGCAGGGCCAGTTGTTCATGCAACTGCAGCAGATGCAGGACGAGATAGCCCAACTGCGTGGCATGCTCGAAGAGCAGCAAAACGAGATCCAGCGTCTCAAGCAAGAAGGCGATGCCCGTTATCAGGACATCGACAGCCGCCTGCAAGGTGGTGCCGCCGGTGCGCAAGCGCCCGCACAGAATCCCCCGGCCGATGGCGCGATCAACGCCGCCGGCAACCCCGCTGCCCCTGCCCAGCAGGCTCCGGCAGCCAGCAACGAACCGGCCGACCCGGCGAAGGAAAAGCTGTATTACGACGCTGCCTTCGACCTGATCAAGGCCAAGGACTTCGACAGGGCCGCCCAGGCCTTCAATGCCTTCCTGCGCAAGTACCCGCAGAGCCAGTACGCCGGCAACGCCCAGTACTGGCTGGGCGAGATCAATCTGACCAATAGAAACCTGCAGGAAGCCGGCAAGGCCTTCGCCCTGGTCGCGGCCAACTACCCGACCCACGCCAAGGTGCCGGATTCGCTGTTCAAGCTGGCCGATGTCGAGCAACGCATGGGCAATACCGACCGCGCCAAGGGCATCCTGCAGCAGCTGATCGCTCAGTACCCTGGTTCTTCGGCGGCCCAGCTGGCCCAGCGCGACCTGCAACGCCTGCCTTGATTCGCCAGCCCTGCTGGTCAGAAAGCCCGCGCTAGTCGCGGGTTTTTTATGACTGCCATCCCTGGCAGCCACCCTGCGGGTCGTCGCCTGCGCGACGTTAAAAATTTCTCCCGGAAATTTTTTTGTTTAGAATCGCCGCCCCGAATCACCCGCAACGGAGGCGGATGGCCTGTTTAGCCGTCACGCCCGGTGCTCATATGCAAGAAACCCTGCGCATTACCGAGATTTTCTACTCGTTGCAGGGCGAGACGCTTACCAGTGGCCTGCCCACGGTTTTCGTCCGCCTCACTGGCTGCCCGCTGCGCTGCCAGTACTGCGACACCGCCTACGCCTTCAGCGGCGGCGAGATCACCAGCCTGGACGCCATCCTCGAGCGGGTGGCCAGCTACAAGCCGCGTTATGTCTGCGTGACCGGTGGCGAGCCGCTGGCCCAGCCCAACTGCGTCCCGCTGCTGCAGCGTCTGTGCGATGCCGGCTACCAGGTATCCCTGGAAACCAGCGGCGCCATCGATATCGCCCCGACCGACAAGCGCGTCAGTCGTGTGGTCGATCTGAAGACTCCTGGTTCCAAGGAAGTCTCGCGCAATCTCTACAGCAACATGGCCGAGCTGACCCGCAACGATCAGGTCAAGTTCGTCATCTGCTCGCGTGAGGACTACGACTGGGCCGTGAGCAAGCTGATCGAGTACCGCCTAGACGAGCGCGCCGGCGAAGTGCTTTTCTCGCCCAGCCACCAGCAGGTGAGTGCACGCGATCTGGCCGACTGGATAGTCGCCGACAACCTGCCGGTGCGCTTCCAGCTGCAGCTGCACAAGATTCTGTGGAACGACGAGCCGGGGCACTGAACATGACTGACAAGAAAGCCGTGGTGCTACTCTCGGGCGGCCTCGATTCGGCCACCATTCTGGCCCAGGCCAAGGCCGCCGGGTTTGCCTGCTACAGCGTGAGCTTCGACTATGGACAGCGCCACCGCGCTGAACTGCAGGCCGCCGAGCGCGTGGCGCGCCAGCTGGGCGTGGTCGAGCACAAGGTGATCGGCCTCAACCTCAATGGTATCGGCGGTTCGGCACTGACCGACAGCTCCATCGCCGTGCCCGAGGGCCCGACCGAGGGCATCCCGATCACCTACGTGCCGGCACGTAACACCGTGTTCCTCTCCCTGGCCCTGGGCTGGGCGGAAGTGCTGGGCGCCCATGACATCTTCATCGGCGTCAACGCGGTGGACTACTCGGGTTACCCGGATTGCCGCCCCGAGTTCATCGCCGCCTTCGAGCGGGTGGCCAATCTTGCGACTCGCGAGGGCGTGGAGGGCAGTGGCTTCCGTATCCAGGCGCCGCTGCAGAACCTGAGCAAGGCGCAGATTGTGCAGATTGGCCTGCAGCATGGTGTGGACTATGGGCTGACGGTGTCCTGCTATCAGGCCGATGATGACGGTCGCGCCTGCGGCAAGTGCGACAGCTGTCGCCTGCGCGCCGCCGGTTTTACCGCGGCTGGAGTGGCGGACCCGACCCGTTACACCTAAAATTTTTCGTGGAGTGTTGATTTTCTGAATCAAATCAGTATCATGCGCTCCGCGTTGGGTCGTTAGCTCAGTCGGTAGAGCAGTTGGCTTTTAACCAATTGGTCGTAGGTTCGAATCCTACACGACCCACCACTCCCTCCTTCGCGTCACCTCCTCGCATACTCCCCATCAGAACGCTCTCGCCAGAACTCCTGGTGGGTATAATCGACCGCACTGAAAGCATATTCAGAGCCTGATGACATGACCCAGATTTCCGAACGCCTGTTGGTTCAGGCTCACCTCGACGCCAAACAGCCCACGTCGTTGACGCCGGACGAAGAAGCCTTCTATCGCAGCGAGATCGCCGCCGAGCTGAAGAAGCAGAACGCCGTGCTGGTGGCCCACTATTACTGCGACCCGGTGATCCAGGCCCTGGCCGAGGAAACCGGTGGCTGCGTCTCCGACTCCCTGGAGATGGCCCGCTTCGGCAATCAGCACGAGGCACAGACCGTGCTGGTGGCCGGGGTCAAGTTCATGGGCGAGACGGCGAAGATCCTCAACCCGGAAAAGCGCGTGCTGATGCCGACTTTGGAGGCTACCTGCTCGCTCGACCTGGGCTGCCCCGTGGACGAGTTCTCGGCGTTCTGCGACCAGCATCCCGATCGCACCGTGGTGGTGTATGCCAACACCTCGGCGGCGGTGAAGGCGCGTGCCGACTGGGTGGTGACTTCCAGCTGCGCGCTGGAGATTGTCGAGAGCCTGATGGACAACGGCGAGAAGATCCTCTGGGCCCCGGATCAGCACCTGGGCCGCTACATCCAGCGCGAGACCGGCGCCGACATGCTGCTGTGGGACGGTGCCTGCATCGTCCACGAGGAATTCAAGGCCAAGCAGCTGGAGGACATGAAGGCGCTCTATCCGGACGCTGCCATCCTGGTCCACCCCGAGTCGCCCGAGGCGGTAATCGAGCTGGCCGATGCGGTGGGCTCCACCAGCCAACTGATCAAGGCCGCGCAGACCCTGCCGAACAAGACCTTCATCGTCGCCACCGACCGCGGCATCTTCTACAAGATGCAGCAGCTGTGCCCGGACAAGGTCTTCGTCGAGGCTCCCACTGCCGGCAACGGCGCGGCCTGCCGAAGCTGTGCGCATTGCCCGTGGATGGCGATGAATACCCTGCAGCGCACCCTGCAGTGCCTGCGCGAGGGCAGCAACGAGATCCTGGTGGAGCCGGCGCTGATTCCGCGGGCGATCAAGCCGCTCAAGCGCATGCTCGATTTCACTCAGGCTGCGCGGCTGAAGCTGGCTGGCAACGCCTGACCGGCAAGCATTCATGAAAAAGCCCAGCAGTGCCGTAATGCTGTTCACTTAGGGTTTCTGGGGAGAGTAGCGCCCCCTGGCGTAGGAGCGAGCTCTGCTCGCGAAGCTCTTTGGCCTGATTCGCGAGCAGAGCTCGCTCCTACAGATCATCCCAACCAGAAAAAACGCCACGACTTGGCAAGCAGGTCGTGGCGTTTTTCTTAAGTGAACAGCATTACGGCACTGCCGGGCTTCTTCGTTACTGCGCTCAGCGCATCATCTTGTCCAGTGCGCGTTTCTCTTCCATCAGCTCCTGCTGGCGCGCGTCGATGCGCGAGGCCAGGGGGAAGTTGCTGCTGGCGCGGCGCTTGGCCAGGTCGAGCTGTTCCAGGGCCTGATCGTAGTCGCCGACCAGGGCGAAGAACTCGGCGCGGGCCTGGTGCAGGCCGATGATGTTGCGTGTCAGGCCGCGCACTTCGGCGACCTGGTACCAGACGTCCGGATCGTTGTCGCGTTGCTTGAGCAACTGGTCGAGGGCGGCCTCGGCTTCCTTGGTCTGGTTCTGCTTGAGCATCAGGTCGATGCGCGCTTGCTCCAGCGGATAGCTGTCCGGGTACAGGCTGCGCATGCGCTCGACGCGCTGGCGGGCGTCGCCCAGGCGCTTGGCGTTCTCGTCCAGGTCGATCATCGCCAGGTTGTAGATCAGCTCGTCGGGCGCCTTGGCCAGCAGTTCGTTGAGGTCCTTGCGCGCCTCCTCGGGGCGGCCGGCCTTGATCTGCGCCAGGGCCAGGCCGTAGCGGGCGGCATCCAGCTTGGGGTTGCCGTCGAGCATGGCGCGGAAGCGCTTGGCGGCGATGCCCGGAGTCTCTTCGAACATCAGCTGGGTGCGCGCGCGCATCAGCTGGTAGCGCAGGCTGTCCTCGACCCCCTTGGCCGGGTACTGCTCGGCGCGGTTGCGGGTGTCGGCGATACGCGATTCGGTCACCGGGTGGGTGAGGAGGAATTCCGGCGGCTTGGAGTCATAGCGGTACTGGCGCATCAGGCGCTCGAACATGCTCGGCATAGCGCGCGGGTCGTAGCCGGCCTTTTCCAGGTTGAGCAGGCCGATGCGATCCGCCTCCTGTTCGTTCTGGCGGGAGAAGCGCCGCTGCTCCTGAATGGCCGCAGCCTGGGCGCCCATGATGGTGGCGATGCCCGCATCGCCAGCGCCGGCTGCGGCGGCGACGATACCGGCGAGCATGGCAGCCATTACCGGTACCTGCATGCGTTGCTGGGCCTCGATGCCGCGGGCGAAGTGGCGTTGCGACAGGTGCGCCAGTTCGTGGGCCATGACCGAGGCGTATTCGGCCTCGGTCTGAGCATGCAGCAGCAAGCCGCCGTTGACCCCGACTATGCCGCCGGGCGCGGCGAAGGCGTTGATCTGCGGGCTGTTGAGCAGGACGAACTCCAGGCGCCGATCCTCCAGCTGGCTGGTCTCGGCCAGGCGGTAGACGCTGGTCTCCACGTAGTCCTTGAGCAGCGGGTCGGAGAGCTGGTCGACCTGGCCGCGCAGCACGCTGAGCCAGGCGCGGCCGAGGCGGTGTTCCTGCTCCGGCGAGACAATGGACGAGCTGGAGTCGCCGAGCGATGGCAGGTCGCTGGCGAAGGCGGGTAGCACCAGGCAGGCGAGGGCGAGCAGGGAGGGGCGCAGAAGAGTCATGCACGGGGCTCTTGGCAAACGAAGGCCTTACTGTAGCCGCCTCGCCGCTCTGCTGGCCAGGGTTGTGCGGTATCCTTGCCGGTCTTCGAGGAGAGACTGCATGACCGATTTCCCCGCCTGCGACGCCGAGCTGGACGCCTGCGGCCTGAACTGCCCGTTGCCCTTGCTCAAGGCCAAGCTGGAGCTCAACCGCCTGGCTAGCGGTGCGGTGCTCAAGGTGACCGCCACCGACGCCGGCTCGCAGCGCGACTTCCGCGCCTTCGCCCGGCTGGCCGGCCATGAGCTGCTGCGCGAGGAGGAAGAGGCTGGAGTGTTCCGCTACTGGCTGAAGAAGGCCTGAAGCGAGCGCCATGAAAAAGGGCCGCATCAGCGGCCCTTTTTTGTCTCGGCGTAGTCAGCCCTTGTGCAGGGCCTGGGCCGCTGCCAGCACTTCATCCACATGGCCCGGCACTTTCACGCCACGCCACTCGCGGCGCAGCAAGCCGTTGGCGTCGATCAGGAAGGTGCTGCGGTCGATGCCCATGTATTCCTTGCCGTAGAGCTTCTTCAGCTTGATCACATCGAACAGCTGGCACACGGTCTCATCCTTGTCGCTGATCAGCTCGAAGGGGAATTCCTGCTTGCACTTGAAATTTTCGTGAGACTTCAAGCCATCACGCGACACGCCGAAGACAACGGTATTGGCGGCCTGGAAGGCGGCGTACTGGTCGCGGAAGCTCTGGCCTTCGGTGGTGCAACCCGGGGTGCTGTCCTTGGGGTAGAAGTAGATCACCACTTGCTGGCCCTTGAGGGCGCTGAGGCTGACCTGCTGGCCGCTGGTGGCGGCGGCGCTGAAATCGGCGACCGGCTGGTCGAGGGAAACGGCCATCTCGGACTCCTTATGGGTTCTGTGGGCGCCAGGGTTCGATCAGCGCGTCCAGGTTGAGGGCGTCAGAGAAGTCGAGGAACTGGTCGCGCAGCCAGCTGATCTGGGTGCCGGGCGGCAGCGTCACGGTCAGCGTGGCGTTGAGCAGGGTGCCGCCCGTCTGCGGGGCCTGGTAGGTGTCGCAGGTGATGCTTTCCAGCTCCACGCGGTGGTCGCTGAAGAACTGGCACAGCTCGTTGAGGATGTCCGGCCGGTAGGCGCAGCTGACATAGGCCACATAAGGCAGCGAATTGGGACGAGCCTCGAGGGCGCCGCTGCGGATCATGTTGACGCTGAAGCTGTGGCGCTTGGCTAGGGCCGGCAGAACGCCTTCCAGGCGGGCCAGGGCGTCCCAGCTGCCGCTGACCTGCAGGGTCAGCGAGCTGTACTCGCCGTGGCGGGTCAGGCGGCTGCTCACCACGCCGCAGCGGTTTTCCTGGCTGGCCCGGCAGAGCACGCTGGTCAGCTCCATGGGGTTGGCGCCGAGGGCGCTGATGACAAGGAATTGTTCGCGAACCTGGGGGGTGGACATTCAGCTTTCCTGAAACGATGAGGGCCAGCGCGATGAGGCGCCAAACAAAGAGGGAAGGGTAGCGAAAAGCGCCGCTCAGGGGAATGCTGGCCTGGGTCCCGTTCGCTTGTGCAACACAGGTGGCGCCAGTACCATTACCGCTCTCTTTTTCCGGCAGGAGCGGTTGCATGATTTCGGGCAGTATGGTGGCACTGGTCACGCCCATGGACGCACAGGGTGGTCTGGACTGGGCTGCTCTGAGCAAGCTGGTCGACTTCCACCTGCAGGAAGGTACCAACGCCATAGTCGCCGTCGGCACCACTGGCGAATCCGCCACCCTGGATGTCAACGAGCACGTCGAAGTCATCCGCCGCGTGGTCGATCAGGTCGCCGGGCGTATCCCGGTGATCGCCGGTACCGGCGCCAACAGCACCCGCGAAGCCATCGAGCTGACCCAGAACGCCAAGAGCGTCGGCGCCGATGCCTGCCTGCTGGTCACCCCCTACTACAACAAGCCGACCCAGGAAGGCCTGTACCAGCACTTCCGCCATATCGCCGAAAGCGTGGCCATTCCGCAGATCCTGTACAACGTGCCGGGCCGTACCGCCTGCGATATGCTGCCGGAAACCGTCGAGCGCCTGTCCAAGGTCGCCAACATCATCGGTATCAAGGAAGCCACCGGCGACCTGCAACGCGCTCAGGACATCCTCGATCGCGTCAGCGCCGACTTCCTGGTCTATTCCGGCGATGACGCTACCGCCGTTGAACTGATGCTGATGGGTGGCAAGGGCAACATTTCCGTGACCGCCAACGTCGCCCCGCGCGCCATGGCTGAGCTGTGCGCCGCCGCCATGGCTGGCGACGCCGCTACCTCCCGCGCTATCAACGAGCGCCTGATGCCGCTGCACAAGAACCTGTTCATCGAATCCAACCCGATTCCGGTGAAATGGGCCCTGCAGGAAATGGGCATGATGCAGGACGGCATTCGTCTGCCGCTGACCTGGCTCAGCCCGCGCTGTCACGAACCGCTGCGTCAGGCCATGCGCCAGTCCGGCGTACTGGCTTAATCGAGGAATACTTGCGCATGAAGCGACTGGCTGGACTCTCTGCCCTTGCCCTGATCATCTCCACCACCAGCGGTTGCGGCTGGCTGTGGGGCGATGAAGGCTACTTCCGTGACCGCTCCACCGACTACCTGGATGCGCGCCAGACCGCGCCGATGCAGATGCCGCCGAATGTCGACGCCAAGCGCATCGACCCGCTGCTGCCGGTGCCGGCGCATGTCGCCACCAGCTCCGAAACCCCGCAGAGCTTCGAGGTGCCGCGCCCGCAGGCTCTCGGTACTACTGGCGAAGCCAGTGAGTTCAGCCTGCAGAAGAGCGGCGACTCGCGCTGGCTGGTGGCCCAGCGCGCGCCGGCGGAAGTCTGGCCGGTGGCTCGCTCCTACTTCGAGAACAGCGGTTTCCGCATCGCCGAGGAGCACCCGCAGACCGGTGAGTTCATCACCGAATGGCAGGGTGCCGAGGACCTGGCTCCATCCATGGGCCGCCGCCTGGGCAGCCTGATGGCCGATACCGACAATGAGGTGCGTGTTCGTGTGCGCATCGAGCCGGGCGTGGTGCGCAATACCAGCGAAGTGTTCGTGGTCAGCGCCGAGCGTGAAGAAGGCAGCACTGCCGACGTGGCCTTCCCGGCCCGTACCGGCAACGCCAGCCTCGAGGCCTCGCTGCTCGACGGCATGCTCGCCGACCTCAGTAGCACCGCCGAGCATGGCTCGGTGTCTCTGCTGGCCGCGCGTAACTACGACGCCCCCAGCCGCATCAACCTGACCCAGGATGGCGCCGGCAACCCGGTACTGAACCTCAGCACCGACTTCGACCGTGCCTGGTCCAGCGTCGGTCGCGCCCTCGAGCTGGGCGACGTGCGCGTCGACGACATCAACCGCAGCCTGGGCGTGTACTACGTCAACCTGGCCGAGGGCGCCAAGAAGCCGGAAGAAGAGAAGGGCTTCATCAGCGGCCTGTTCGGCAGCGAGCCGACCCAGGAAGAGATCGACGCCCGCGCCGAGCGCTATCAGGTACGCCTGACCAGCAGCGCCGGCGGTGACGTGCAGGTCACCGTGGAGAAGGACATCAACACCGTGGCCCCGGAAGACGTGGCCCGCCGTGTGCTGACCCTGATCCAGGAAAACCTCGGCTGATCCCGGTCCGGCACCTGCCGGGCCTGCAGCGAATCGATAGGCGAAACCCGGCGGGTTTCGCCTGTTTCGTTTAAACCAGGCGGAAACTTCGACATGACCACTCCCACCACCCTGAGCCTGAAGAAGATCTACTCCGGCAAAGTCCGCGACCTCTACGAGATCGATGCCAAGCGCATGCTGATGGTCGCCACCGATCGCCTGTCGGCCTTCGACGTGATCCTCGACGAGCCGATTCCGGAGAAGGGCAAGATCCTCACCGCCATCTCCAACTTCTGGTTCGACAAGCTCAAGGACGTGGTGCCCAACCACTTCACCGGCGACAAGGTCGAGGACGTGGTGCCGGCTGCCGAGCTGCCGCTGGTGGAAGGCCGCGCGGTGGTCGCCAAGCGCCTGCAGCCGGTCGCGGTGGAAGCCATCGTGCGTGGCTACATCGTCGGTTCCGGCTGGAAGGAATACCAGAAGAGCGGCACCGTCTGCGGCATCCAGCTGCCGGCCGGCCTGAAGGAAGCGGCCAAGCTGCCGCAGCCGATCTTCACCCCCTCGACCAAGGCCGCCGTTGGCGACCACGACGAGAACATCAGCTTCGCGCAGTGCGAGGCCATCATCGGCGCCGAGCTGGCGGCCAAGGTGCGCGACACGGCCATCGCTTTGTACAGCGCCGCAGTCGAGTACGCGGCCACCCGTGGCATCATCATCGCCGACACCAAGTTCGAGTTCGGCCTGGACGAAGACGGCACCCTGACCCTGATGGACGAGGCGCTGACCCCCGACTCCAGCCGTTTCTGGCCCGCCGACAGCTACGCCGAAGGCAGCAATCCGCCGAGTTTCGACAAGCAGTTCGTGCGCGACTGGCTGGAGTCCACCGGCTGGAACAAGGAGCCGCCGGCACCGGCCGTACCGGCCGAAGTAGCGCAGAAGACCGCCGACAAATACCGCGAGGCGCTGACTCGGCTGACCAGCTGAGTTTGATCTTGGAAAGAACGAGGGAGCCATGGCTCCCTTTTTCATGCCTGCCGCAAGCACCTGATCGCACAAGAAAAATTGCTGGACTAACGGCGCTCAGCTGATATCATGCGCACCGCTTTGGGAAGATGCCGGAGTGGTCGAACGGGACGGATTCGAAATCCGTTGTGTCAGCAATGGCACCTAGGGTTCAAATCCCTATCTTCCCGCCACATTCAAAGCCATAAGCCCCTGAAATTCCTAGAATTTCGGGGGCTTATGCTTTCTAGGGCCGAAAAACTGTCGACGGAGTGTCGAGTTTCTAGCGCGCTTCGCTTGCTTGCCCTCCTTGGGGGCTGGACAGACTTCGCTAGTCCAGCCCCCAAGGAGGGCCCTAGTCGCGCAAGCGAAGCGCTAAGGCTGAGCGGGGGAGACCACCTGAATGTGGACCACGGTATCCAGAAAGACCTCGAATTCATAGCCCTCAATGCACTTAACCCAAGGCTGCGAATTCAGGAGCAATTGAGCCTCAACAGGCCCCTCAGGCGCAGGCACCACAGCCCCAACAACCTGGGCTGGCATAGTGTCGTGCAGCTCCTCTTCCTCCCCCTCATACCGGACCCGGCAGACAACCCACTTGCCGAGCAGTTCCATGGCCTGCGCTACCCCTGGACGAACATAAACAAGGCCGACTCTCATAACTCCCCCTTCTCAGCAGCTTTCAGATAGCGCCTGATTGCCGTTCTGACGTGATAAGCAACCGTCTCCCCCGACTCATCCGCGAGATGCCGCATAGCCTCCAGATCAGCCGGAGGCAGGAGGATCGAGAACATCACTTTCTTGGCCCTTGGAGCGGGCTTTGACGCAGTCTGCTTAGACAACACCTTTGAAGCAGTGGCCAGCACCTCAGGAGCTACAGCTGGCCGCTCGGGGGGCGCAGCTGGTGCCGCTACTGGCGGCGAACTTGGTAATGGCTGCTGCGGCACATCGAAATCAGGTAGTCCGCTCGGATTACGGCCCCGTGCTTCCCACTCCTGAGCCGCCTTTAAAAGCGGCGCACGCCCCTCTGGAGTCAAAAGCGCATACTCCTTCTTGGCTCTCCCGCGCCCATAGCCCCACTGCCAAGCAAGGTAATCCAGGCAAAGCTGCCTTGTATCATTTCTCATATGTTAAACCTATATATGTTTTGCATATGTTTAGCATATATTCTTGTGCGCGACCAGTGTGTCTATAGCGGAGCAATGCTGAATAACAGTGGCGCTCACGCTCGATTCATAGACGTGCTACAGGGACGTCCCAGGCGCCCGCTCGTAATGGCTTATTCCGGGCCTCCCTGCGTTGCAGAGTCTCCCCCGCAAGCGGGGGCCCCCTCTACAACGCAGGGAGGCCCAGATAAAGCGCTGGCTCTCAGGCGAGTTGGCAAAACCAAGCTGTCGAAAAAGTGTCGAGAAAGCAGCGTTACAAAGCCGGGTATAGGGAATGCACCTGGGCTGCAGCTCCCTAAAATAGAGGCATTGCGGAAAGAAGCTGGGCGAAGAGAGCGGGCTAAACGGGTTCAAATCCCTATCTTCCCGCCATACAAAGTGCAAAACCCCTGAAGTCCTCGGACTTCAGGGGTTTTTGCGTTTCTGGGCTATGGAAAAGTTGTCTGCTCACTTCCCTGTTTGTATCGAAGCACGCAATTCCCAGAGAACTCATCCAGTGTTCGTTTCGCAATTAATTTGCTATTTTTGTTTCAAACGAACACCTGGAGACGACAATGAGTGCGCTCAGCAAGCCCGGCGTCGATGCCGATGCGGTGTTGCTCAAGGCCCTGCTCAATACCCGCGAGCAGTTGGGGCTGACCCAGCAGGAGCTGGCCGGCATAGTCGGAGTCAACCGTTCCGCCATCAGCCGCTGGGGCGATAGCGGCGGTCTGCGCCCGCAGAGCAAGACCGGCGAGCTGGCGCTACTGCTGATCCGCATCTATCGCGCACTGTTCGCCCTGTTCGGCGGCAATCTCGATGACATGCGCCATTTCCTGCGCACGGAAAACCGCCATCTGGCTGGCGTGCCGCTGGAGCAGATGGGCCAGGTGCAGGGGCTGGTGCGTGTGGTGGAGTACCTCGACGCGATCCGCGGCAAGGTCTGACTTCCTTTCCCGACGTCCCGCCATAGTGGGGCTAAGCGAGTTCTCGATATGGATATCTGGCAGGCCTGCGCCGGCGCAGAACAGCTGATTCCTCTGCGTGGCCGGCTGGTACGTCTGGTGGAGAACCAGGAGCAGGTGGCCACCCTGCAGCTGGTGGATACCCTGGAAGAGCAGGCCCTGCTCGAGCAGTTGCTGGAGAGCAGCAAGCCGCCACTGCCACCCAGCGACGAGCCGCTGCACTACTTATTACACACGCCGTTCCGCTACCCGCCGCTGCGCTGGGGCTCGCGCTTTGGCCGACGCCACGAGCCGAGCCTGTTCTACGCCGCCTGCCAGTTGGAAACGGCAATGGCCGAGACGGCGTTCTACCGTTTCGTGCTCTGGTATGGCATGGCCGAGCCGCCGCCCAGCGGGCGCATCCTCTCCGAGCATTCCTCCTTCGAGGCGCGCTACCAGGTAGAGCGTGGCATCCGCCTGCAGCTGCCGCCGTTTGATCGGCATCGCGAGTCGCTCACTCATCGCAGCGACTATCGGGCTACCCACGAATTGGGCAGTGCCATGCGCGAGGCGGGGGTGGAGGCGTTCGAGTATCCCTCGGCGCGCTGCCCGTTACGGGGCACCAATGTCGCCCTCTATGCACCGGCCGCATTCAGCGAGAAGCGCCCGCGCAACTTGCAGCCCTGGCTGTGCGAAACCACCGCCGGATATGTGGCCTTCAAGAGTGCCCAGGCGCCGGATATTCCCCGCCTGTTCGGCCTGGAACTGTACCTGGTCGACGGCAAGCTGCCGCAGCCCGCCTAGGGCCTGCGCCTGCGCCGAAAGAGGGCGAGGGCGAGGCACTTGTGCACATTGGCGAAGCAGCTTGTCAAGCTTCTGTCACAAAGCGTCGTAACCGCTTGATTCTCCATGACCATTTTTCAAGTCAATGAAAAATAAGGAATTTTTTCGTTGGTGAAAAAAGCATCAGTTTGAGCGGAGGCCGCAGACACTGGGCGATGAGAAAGGTTTCCACCAAGTTGTCCACGTAGTTATCCACAGCTTCTGTGGATTGTCCGAGTAGTTGCTCTAGAGCGCGGTTTTGCCCGTTTGGCAAGTCTTTACCGGGCGAGAAAAGAGAGTAGAGTGGCGCGCCCCGAAGCCAGCCGTCGCTTACATGAAGTCTCGCGTTCTGTCCGCCGCCCAGCACCAGCCCGACATGGGCAATCGTCTGCCGGTTCGTCTGGCCTTCTGGCTGCTCGATCGTCCCCGCCTGGGGCACCATTCCACCATCAAGCGTTTTGCCGGGGGGCTGCTCAAGCAGCCGGCCCGCAAGGGCGTGGTCGCGGCGCAGAGTCGCCTCGGTCAATTGCTGTGCCGCGATTGCGGCAACGCGCGTGACCGCCGCATCGGCCAAGAGCTGCTGCGCCAGGCGGCGCGCGCCGGTGACTTGCGCGCCCAGCTGGAGCTTGGCCGCCTGTATTGCCAGCCACGCCAGCGTGAGCCGTTGCAGGCCAGGCACTGGCTGGAGCTGGCGGCTGCCCAGGGTTCCCACGAGGCCGCGCGCCTGCTGCAGCGTCTCGATCACTGATCGACGCGGGTATACTGCCGGGCATTCCTTTCCCGCCAGCGAGTCCGCCCGTGCCCGTTTCCTTCGTTCTCGATCTGCCCAATCTGCTGCTCGGCCTGCTGCTCGGCGCCGTGCCATTGGCCGTGCTGCTGTGGCGCCAGCAGCGCGGGCTGGCGAGCCAGGCGGCCGAACGCCTGTTGCTGGAGGAGCGCCTGAGCCAGGCGCGTCTCGCCCAGGAAGGCCTGAGCGCCCAGCTCGATGGCGCCAACGACGATCTGCGCAGCCAGCAGCAGGAGAGCGCGCGCCAGCAGGCCGAGCTGGCCGCCCTGCGCCGCGAGAGCGAGCTGCTCGGCCGCGAGCGCGAGGCTGCACAGGCGGCCGCCCAGGACTGGGCGCGCGAACGGGAGAACAAGGAAGGTCAGCTGCGCCAGCTGGAGAGCCAGCGCGCTGGCCTGGCCGCCGAGCTGCGCGAACAGCAGGAACACCACCAGCAGCGCCTGACCGATCTGCAGGCCGCCCGCGACGAGTTGCGCGCGCAGTTCGCCGAGCTGGCCGGGAAGATCTTCGACGAGCGCGAACAGCGTTTCGCCGAGACCAGCCAGCAGCGCCTCGGCCAGTTGCTCGATCCACTCAAGGAGCGCATCCAGGCGTTCGAGAAGCGGGTGGAAGAGAGCTACCAGAACGAGGCGCGCGAGCGCTTCTCCCTGGCCAAGGAGCTGGAGCGCCTGCAACTGCTCAACCAGCGTCTGGGCGACGAGGCGACCAACCTGACCCGTGCACTCAAGGGCCAGAAGACCCAGGGCAACTGGGGCGAGCTGGTGCTGGAACGGGTGCTGGAGCATGCCGGCCTGGAGAAGGGCCGCGAATATCACACCCAGGTCAGCCTCAAGGGAGCCGACGGCGAGCGTTTCCAGCCGGACGTGCTGATTCAGCTGCCCGGCGACAAGCAGGTCATCGTCGATGCCAAGGTCAGTCTGACCGCCTACCAGGCGATGATCGTCGCCGAGGACGAGGTCGTCCGTGCCCATGCCCTGAAGCAGCATGTGCTGAGCCTGCGCAGCCACCTCAAAGGCCTGTCGGTGAAGGACTACCAGCGCCTGGAAAGTCTGCACAGCCTGGACTTCGTGCTCTTGTTCGTACCGATCGAGGCCGCCTTCGCCGCCGCGCTGCAGGCCGACCCGGGGCTGTTCCAGGAAGCTTTCGAGCAGCATGTGGTGATCGTCAGCCCGACCACGCTGCTGGCCACCCTGCGGGTGATCGACAGCCTCTGGCGTCAGGAGCGGCAGAGCCAGAACGCCCGCGATATCGCCGAGCGTGCCGGCCAGCTGTACGACAAGTTCGTCGCCTTCATCGCCGACCTGGACGAGATGGGCAGCCGCCTCAAGCAGCTGGACAAGGCCTATGACGCGGCGCGCAACAAGCTGTGCGAGGGTCGCGGCAACCTGATCAATCGGGTCGAGAACCTCAAGCTGCTCGGCGCCCGCGCCAGCAAGAGCCTGCCAGCGGATCTCATCGAGCGCGCCGCCGGCATGCCGTTGCTGGACGAGGCGGGCGAGTAACCCGCCCGCCCGCGGTTCAGGCCACGTCGACCAGAATCACCTCGCTGTCTTCCAGCGCGGTGACCCGCACGACTTCTTCCTGGGCGATAGCCACGCCATCGCGCTCCAGCGCCTCGATGCCATTGACCTCGATGCGGCCCTTGGCGGCGACCAGATAGCCTTTGCGCAGGCGCCCCAGCGGGTACTCGGCGCTCTGGCCGGCGCTGAGGGTGGCGGCGGCCAGGCGGGCATCGGCGCGGATGCGCAGGGCCTCTTCATCGCTGTCATGACCGCTGGCGAGGATCACGAACTGGCCGGCACGCTCGCCCTTCGGGAAGGGCTTGGCACCCCACGACGGCGCTTCGCCCTGCTGGTCCGGGATGATCCAGATCTGGAAGATCTTGGTGGTGACCTCTTCCAGGTTGAATTCCGAGTGGGCGATGCCGGTGCCCGCACTCATCACCTGCACATCACCGGCCTCGGTGCGGCCCTGGTTGCCCAGGTTGTCGCGGTGGGTGATGGCGCCTTCGCGGACGTAGGTGATGATCTCCATGTCATGGTGCGGGTGCGGCGGGAAGCCTGCGCCCGCGGCGATCTCGTCGTCATTCCACACGCGCAGCCGGCCCCAGTTGGTGCGCTGCGGATCCTGGTATTCGGCGAAGGAGAAGTGGTGGCGAGCATTCAGCCAGCCATGGTGGGCATGGCCGAGGGAGGCGAATGGGCGTACTTCGATCATGGTGGTCACTCCGTGGCTGCGGCGCCGTATTGCGCGGCAGGGATGGAGAGCATCATCTATCGAACGGATATCGATAAAAAGCGCAAAAAGGCTGTTATTCCTATCTGTTAAATAGATGTTTTTTCTGGCCGCTAGCGGGGGGGAGCAAGCTCACCTGCGCTGCGAGCATGCTCAGTGAGCGCGCGGGTTTCACCCGCCCTACGCATGGCTCAGCCGTAGGCTGTACTCGCCTAGGCAGGAGCGCTTGGTGGATTGCTCAGGCCAACGGCAGATGCCGGCTGATCAGCGCGCGCAGGGCCGCCGGCTTCACTGGCTTGGCCAGGTAGTCGAGGCCTGCGGCGTGCACTTCGGCCACCAGCTCGGGGCGGCCATCGGCACTGATCACCACGCCCGGCAGCGGCTGGCCCAGGCGCGTGCGCAACCAGGCCATCAGCTCGGTGCCGGTGTCGCCCTCGTCCAGGTGGTAGTCGACCAGCGCCAGCTGCGGTTGCACCGCCTCGTCAAGCAGGTGTTCGCACTCCAGGCGATTGCGCGCCGTCCACACCTGGCAGCCCCAGCGCGACAGCAGGCTGTGCATGCCGGTGAGGATGCTGTCCTCGTTGTCGATGCACAGCACCTGGGCGCCGCCCAATGTGTGGCCGTTCAGCTCGCTGAGCGCCGGCGTGATTTGCGGCGCGGCGCCGCGTACCAGCGGCACGCGCACGCTGAACACGCTGCCCTTGCCCGGCCAGGAGCGCACTTCCAGGCGATGGTCGAGGACCCGACAGAGGCCGTCGGCGATCGCCAGGCCCAGGCCCAGGCCCTTCTCGGCGCGGGTCTGGTGGCTGTCCAGGCGCTTGAATTCCTCGAAGATCACCTTGCGCTTGTCTTCGGGAATGCCCGGGCCGCGGTCCCACACTTCCAGGCGCAGGAACTCGCCGTCGCGCCGTGCGCCGAGCAGTACGTGGCCGCGGGCGTAGCGGAAGGCGTTGGTGAGGAAGTTCTGCAGCACCCGGCGCAGCAGCTTGGGGTCGCTGTCGATGCGCAGCCGGCTGGGCACCAGGCGGAAGTCCACGCGCTGCTCCTGGGCCAGCACGCGGAATTCGGCGCCGAGGGCGTCGAACAGCTGGCCGAGGGGGAAGTGGCTGCGCTCCGGGGTGATGCGCCCGTTCTCCAGGCGCGAGATGTCCAGCAGATCGGTGATCAGGTCTTCGGCCGAGCGCAGCGAGCTGTCCAGGTGGCGCACCAGTTCCTGGGCCTCCGTGGGCAGGGCGTCCTGCTGGTGGGAGAGGGAAGCGGAGAACAGCCGCGCGGCGTTCAGCGGTTGCATCAGGTCATGGCTGACGGCAGCGAGGAAGCGGGTCTTCGACTGGTTGGCCGACTCGGCGACGCCCTTGGCTTCCCCCAGCGCCTGGTTCAGCTGCGACAGCTCGTGAGTGCGCGCCTCGACCCGCTGCTCCAGGCCCTCGTTGGCCTCCAGCAGCGCCTGCTCGGCCTGGCGGAAGGCGGTGATATCGGTGAAGCTCATGACGAAGCCGCCACCGGGCATCGGGTTGCCGATCAGCTCGATGACCCGGCCATTGGGGAACAGCCGTTCCGAGGTGTGCGCCTTGCCCTGGCGCATCCAGTAGAGGCGCTTGGTCACATGTTCTTCCACGTCGCCGGGGCCGCACAAACCGCGCTCGGCGTTGTAGCGGATGATCTCGGCGATCGGCCGGCCGACGCCGATCAGCCCATCCGGATACTCGAACAGCTCCAGGTAGCGGCGGTTCCACGCCACCAGCTGCAGGTTCTGGTCGACCACGCTGATGCCCTGGTTGATATTCTCGATGGCGCCCTGCAGCAGGGCGCGGTTGAACTGCAACACCTCGGACGCCTCGTCGACGATGCGCACCACGTCCTCGACCTGCATGTCGCGGCCTTCGATGGCCGCGCGCACCACGGCGCGGGTGCTGGAGGCGCCGAGCACGCCGGCCAGCAGGCGCTCGGTGTGGGCGATCCACTCGGGGTCGGCATTCAGTGTGGGGTTGAACGGACGGTCCTGCTGGTAGGCGAAGCGCACGAAACTCTGCCGCGCCCGTTCCTCGCCGACGAAGCGCGCGGCCAGGGTCATCAGGTCGGCCACCTGCACGGCCAGCAGGTTGCGCCCGCTGGACTTGGCGCCGGTATCCAGGCCGATGAAGCGCCCGGCCTGCCAGTGTTCGGAGACCCGCGAGCGGGACAGCCAGGAGACCAGGGCGAACAGCAGGAAGTTGCCGGCCAGCGACAGCAGCACGCCGCGGGTCAGCGGGTCGACCTCGATGCCGATCGGGTAATAGAGCAGCTCCGGCAGCAGCGGGAAGCGGTCCAGCGACCAGCGCAGGCCGCCGGCGGCCAGCGGCAGGGCCAGGGTGTACAGCCACAGGGCGCAGCCGGCGGCCAGGCCGGCGAACACGCCGCGGCGGTTGGCCTGCTTCCACACCAGCGCGCCGAGCATGGCCGGCGCCAACTGGCCGATGGCGGCGAACGACAGCTGGCCGATGGTGGCCAGGCTGGCGTTGGTGCCGAGCAGGCGATAGCAGACGTAGGCGAGCAGCAGGATGATCAGGATGCTCAGGCGCCGCGCGCTGAGCATCCACTGGCGGAAGGCCTCGAACGGCC
Organism: Pseudomonas sp. GD04019; assembly: GCF_029837695.1. Taxonomy (GTDB): domain Bacteria; phylum Pseudomonadota; class Gammaproteobacteria; order Pseudomonadales; family Pseudomonadaceae; genus Aquipseudomonas. The sequence goes on along the minus strand of NZ_JAOEEA010000009.1, from coordinate 184,769 downwards.
GCTCGGCGTTCTTCCGGCGCAGCAGGGCCGGCAGCAGCATGTCGTTGCTGACCATGGTCGACAGCGCCACGGCCTCGACGATGACCATGCCGGTCGCCGCCGAAGCGCCGCCGATAAAGGCCAGCATCGCCAGCGCCGGGTGGGCCTCGGCCAGCGGCAGGCTGATCACGAAGGAGTCCGGCTGCACGCCGGCCGGCAGCAGCAACTGGCCGGCCAGGGAGATGGGCACCACGAACAGCGCGGCCAGCAGCAGGTAGGCGGGGAACACCCAGCGCACCAGGCGCAGGTCGGCCGGCTCGATGTTCTCCACCACGCTGACGTGGAACTGCCGCGGCAGGCAGATGATCGCGGTCATCGCCAGGCCGGTCTGCACCAGCATCGCCGGCCAACTCACAGTCTGCGACCAGTAGCCCTCCAGGGCCGGGGCCTGGCTGGCCCGTTCGAGCAGGTCGCCGAAGCCGCCGAACAGGCCCCAGGTAACGAACACGCCGACGGCGAGGAAGGCCAGCAGCTTGACCAGCGACTCGAAGGCAATCGCCAGCACCATGCCGCGGTGGTGCTCGGTGACATCCAGGCTGCGGGTGCCGAACAGCACGGTGAACAGGGCCAGGATCAGCGACACGATCAGCGCGGTGTCCTGGCTGCGCGTAGGGCTGGGCGTGGTTCCGATCAGCAAGTTGACGCCGAGCACGATGCCTTTCAGCTGCAGGGCGATATAGGGCAACACGCCGACTAGGCAGATCAGCGCCACCACTACCGCCAGGCTCTGCGACTTGCCGTAGCGTGCGGCGATAAAGTCGGCGATCGAGGTGATGTTCTCGCGCTTGCTGATCGCCACCATCTTTTCCAGCACCCAGGGGGCGAACAGCAGGACGATGATCGGCCCCAGGTAGATCGGCAGGAACGACCACAACTGGCCGGCGGCCTGGCCGACCGCGCCGAAGAAGGTCCAGCTGGTGCAGTACACCGCCAGCGACAGGCTGAAGACCCAGGCGCGCAGGCGTGGCCTGAGCGGCGTGCGGCGACGGTCGCCATAGAAGGCGATGGCGAACAGGATGGCCATGTAGGCCAGGGCGACGAAGGCGATCAATCCGCCGGACAGCGACATGCGAACTCCGCGTGTGGGGCACGGTCAGCAAGACCATTGGCTATGGGGTTTAGTCTCGCACGCGCCGCCCGACTCGTCAGGCCGACCAAGGTCGCAACCGGCTTGAGTCGCCGCCAGGCGCCTGCTAGCGTGACCGGCCGTGGTCGCTTTGCCGGAGTTCGTGTCATGTTCAAGCCTCAACCCGTCACCCTGCAGCAGGGCGCGCTGCGCCTCGATCCGCTGAGCGAGGGCGACCTGCCGGGTCTGCTGCAGCTGGCCGAGGCCAACCGTGAATCTCAGCAGTACATGAGCGGCACCACGCGCCCGGACTGGTACCGCAACGCCCTGGCCGATCAGCGCGAGGGCCGCGAGGTGGTCTTCGCGATCCGCCTGGCCGGCGAGCTGGTCGGCACCACCAGTTTCTTCGACTTCAATCCGGTGCTGCCGGCCGCCGAGATCGGCGCCACCTGGCTGGATGCCCGCCAGCACGGCACCGGCCTCAACCGCATGATCAAGTACCTGATGCTGCGCCACGCCTTCGAGGAGTGGCAGCTGGTGCGCGTGCAATTGAAGACCGCCGCCAGCAACCTGCGCTCCCAGCGCGCCATCGAGAAGCTCGGCGCCCAGCGCGAGGGGCTGCTGCGCAACCACCGGCGCCTGGCCGATGGCCGTCTCGATCACACCGTGATGTACAGCATCACCGACAGCGAGTGGCCACAGGTCAAGGCCGGCCTGGAGGCGCGCTTCGGCGCCTGAGGTCGTGACCGGCGGCGAGCAGACCCGCTTCTGGGAGAGCCAGGCGCTGACCGGCGTCGAACTGCTGCACGCGCGCTACATCGAGCAGCGCTTCGCCCCGCATGTGCACGAAGGCTTCGTGTTCACCGTGATCGAGGGCGGTGCCCAGCGCTTCCGCCATCGCGGCAGCGACCACCTGGCGCCGGTCGGCAGCATGGTATTGATCAATCCGGACGAGGTGCACACCGGCTCCAAGGCCCACGAGCAGGGCTGGTGGTACCGCGCATTCTACCCGGCGCCGGCCCAGGTGCAGGGTGTACTGGATGAACTGGGGCTGGCGAGCGGCGGCATGCCGTCGTTCGGCGTTAGCGTGCTGCAGGACCTCGACCTGCACCAGGCCTTCGGCCATCTGCACCGCCTGCTCGACAGCGACGCCGATGCCCTGCAGCAGCAGACGGCCTGGCGCGAGGCGATTCTGCTGCTGTTCCAGCGCCATGCGCGGATACCCCAGGCGGCCGAGCCTGGTCGTGAGCCGCGCGCCGTGGCTCTGGCCAAGGATCTGCTGGCTGCGCGCCTGGGCGAGCCGCCATCGCTGGAGGAGCTGGCCGCGCTGGTCAATCTCTCGCCCTTCCACTTCGCCCGGGTGTTCCGCCGCGCCACTGGCCTGCCACCGTACGCCTGGCTCAAGCAGCGCCGCCTGGAGCAGGCGCGGGCGCTGTTGCGTTCCGGCTGTGCACCGTTGCAGGTCGCCCTGCAGCTGGGCTTCTCCGACCAGAGCCATCTGAATCGGCGGTTCAAGCAGAGCTACGGGGTCAGCCCCGGCGAGTATCGTCGCGCCTGTGCCGGTTTCTGAAGAGCACTGCGCAAGATCGTTCAAGACGCGGGTAGCGGCGCTCGGTTAGCCTCCTCGGTTCAAGGAGGTTCCATGTCCCGTCATCACGAATTCCTGCAGGGCACTCGCGACATGCTGCCGATGCTGCTCGGCGCCATGCCCTTCGGCATCATCTACGGCAGCCTGGCCGGCGCGGCCGGGCTCACGCCCTGGCAGACCATCGGCATGTCGGTGCTGGTGTTTGCCGGCTCCGCCCAGTTCATCGCCATCAGCCTGCTCGGAGGCGGCGCGACCCTGGCCGTGCTGTGGCTGACCACCCTGGTGGTCAACCTGCGCCACGCCCTGTACAGCGCCACGCTGCAGCCCTTCGTGCGTCACTTGCCCAAACGCTGGCGCGTGCCGCTGGCCTTCTGGCTGACCGACGAGGCTTTCGCCGTGGTCCAGCACCGCTATGCCGAGACCGATGCCTCGCCGCACAAGCACTGGTACTTCCTCGGTGCGGCGCTGGCCATGTACGTCAACTGGCTGGCCTGCACCCTGGTCGGCCTGGTGTTCGGCCAGGCGGTGCCGAACATCGGGGACTGGGGCCTGGACTTCGCCATGCTCGCCACCTTCATCGGCATCGTCGTGCCCATGCTGCGCAACCGCCCGCAGGTGGCGGCGGCGCTGGTCGCCGCAGGAGTTGCCGTGGCCTGCCATGGCCTGCCCTACAAGCTCGGTCTGATGGCTGCGGCCTTCGCCGGCATCGTCGTCGGTGTGCTGCTGGAGCGTCGCTACCGCCTGCTGCAGGACGAGGTGTTTTGATGGAAAACTGGATCCTGATCCTCGGCATGCTGGTGATCACCTTCACCACCCGCTACAGCCTGTTCGCCTTCCCCGATCTGCGCTTCCCGCCGCTGATCCGCCAGGGCCTGCACTACGTGCCGACCGCCGTGCTCACCGCCATCGTGGTGCCCGGCATGCTGCTGCCGGACGGCAAGACCTGGGCGCTGAGCCTGGACAACGCCTACCTGCTGGCCGGCCTGGCGACCATCGTCATCGCCGCCATGACCCGCCATCTGCTGGCCACCATCGGCGGCGGGCTGCTGGTGTTCTTCCTGTTGCGCTGGTGGCTGGGGCAGATGCCGATCTAACTCTCCCCTCTACCTCTGGGAGAGGGGCTGGGGGTGAGGGTTTTCCAGGCGGCTCTGAGCTGTCTATGGCGCCCTCACCCCAACCCTCTCCCGGAGGGAGAGGGAGCCATGGCACGAAAGCGCAACGCGGGTGTGGCTTTGCCTGGGGCAGATGCTGTCCAATATCGGACGGCCCGCTCGGCCTCAGACAGGTACAAGGACGATGACCCAGAATTCGCAATTCGCCCTGCTCGGCACCCGGCGCTTCCTGCCGTTCTTCTTGACCCAGCTGCTCGGCGCGTTCAACGACAACATCTTCAAGCAGTCGCTGATCCTCGCCATCCTGTTCAAGCTCAGCGTTAGCGCCGACCGCGATCTGCTGGTCAACCTCTGCGCGCTGCTGTTCATCCTGCCGTTCTTCCTGTTCTCCGCACTCGGCGGCCAGTTCGGCGAGAAGTTCGCCAAGGACACGCTGATCCGCGCGATCAAGCTGGCCGAGATCGTGATAATGGTGGTCGGCGCCACCGGCTTCCTGCTCGACAACCTCTACCTGATGCTCGCTGCGCTGTTCGCCATGGGCACCCACTCGGCGCTGTTCGGCCCGGTGAAGTACTCGATCCTGCCCGCCGCCTTGCGCGAGCAGGAGCTGGTGGGCGGCAACGCGCTGGTGGAAATGGGCACCTTCCTCGCCATCCTCGCCGGCACCATCGGCGCGGGCCTGCTGATGTCCGGCGAGGGCTATCGCATGGCGGTGGGTATCGCCATCGTCGGCACCGCCGTGGCCGGCTATGTCGCCAGTCGCGGTATTCCGCACTTCGCCGCGGCGTTGCCACAGTTGCAGCTGGACTGGAACATCTTCCGCCAGTCCTGGCAGATCATGCACCTGGGCCTCGGCCAGCGCCCGGCGGTGTCGCGCTCGCTGATCGGCAGCTCGTGGTTCTGGTTCCTCGGCGCGGTGTACCTGACGCAGATTCCGACCTTCGCCAAGGAGCTGCTGCACGGCGACGAGAGCGTGGTGACGCTGATCCTCACCGTGTTCTCGGTGGGCATCGCGCTGGGCTCGATGCTCTGCGAGCGCATGAGCGGACACAAGGTGGAAATCGGCCTGGTGCCGTTCGGCTCGTTCGGCCTGTCGCTGTTCGGCATCCTGCTGTGGGCCACCTCCAGCAGCTTCCCGCAGGCGGCCGCGGCGCACGACTGGCTGGGCCTGCTGCAGATGGGCGAGGCCTGGTGGGTGCTGGCCTCGATCCTCGGCCTGGGCGTGTTCGGCGGCTTCTATATCGTGCCGTTGTATGCGCTGATCCAGTCGCGTACCGAGGCGCATGAGCGGGCGCGGGTGATCGCCGCCAACAACATCCTCAACGCGCTGTTCATGGTGGCCGCGGCGCTGGTGTCGATCCTCTTCCTCAGCGTCGCCAAGCTGAGTATTCCGCAGCTGTTCCTGGCCATCTCGCTGATGAACCTGGCGGTCAACGCCTACATCTTCAAGATCGTCCCCGAGTTCACCATGCGCTTCCTGATCTGGATGCTCAGCCACTCGATGTACCGGGTGCGCCATCAGAACCTGGAAGTGATCCCGGAGGAGGGCGCGGCGGTGCTGGTGTGCAACCACGTGTCCTTCGTCGATGCGCTGCTGATCGGTGGCGCGGTGCGCCGGCCGGTGCGTTTCGTCATGTACTACAAGATCTACAACCTGCCGGTGCTCAACTTCATCTTCCGGACCGCCGGCACCGTGCCCATCGCCGGGCGCAACGAGGACCCGGAAGTGTTCGAGCGGGCCTTTGCGCGCATCGCCCAGTACCTGGCCGAGGGCGAGGTGGTGTGCATCTTCCCCGAGGGCAAGCTGACCACCAGCGGCGATATCGACGAGTTCAAGGCCGGGGTCGAGCGCATCCTCGCCGCCAACCCGGTGCCGGTGATTCCGCTGGCGCTGCAGGGCCTGTGGGGCAGCTTCTTCAGTCGTGCGCCGCACAAGGGCCTGTTCAAGCGCTTCTGGTCACGGGTCAATATAGTCGCCGGCACGGCGCTGCCGGCGGACACCGGGCGGCTGGTGCTGCAGGAGCAGGTATCGCTGCTGCGTGGCGATCACCGCTGAGTCTGCTGCCAACAAAAAAGCCCGCCAATTGGCGGGCTTTTTATTGGGTGCGAATTCAGTGACTGAGCTTGAGGCCGACCAGGCCGATGACGATCAGCGCCACGCTACCCAGGCGCATCAGGGCCATGGATTCGCCGAACAGGACGATGCCGGCGACCACCGTGCCGACCGCGCCGACACCGGTCCAGATGGCATAGGCGGTGCCCAGCGGAAGCTCCTTCATGGCCAGACCGAGCAGGGCCAGGCTGACGATCATGGCGCCAACGGTGAGCACGGTGGGGAGGGGGCGGGTGAAGCCGTCGGTGTACTTGAGGCCGATGGCCCAGCACACCTCGAACAGGCCGGCGAACAACAGAATGATCCAGGACATGGTGGTAGCTCCGTACTGCTGAAAAGGCGACGGGCCGTCCCGGATGATCGCTCGAAAGGAGCCGCGAGGTCGTCCTCGCGTTGTTCGCTATTCTGCACAGGGCGCTGCACAGGGCAAGCCCGAGAGGACGGGCGGGCCCTGTGCAGTTATTGCGGAAGTTGTCCGCAGGTCAGATGCCTTCCGGGATCTCTTCGCCGCCGAGGGCTTCGAACAGGGCCGGCAGGAAGTCGGCGAAGGTCAGCATCATCAGGGTGAAGCTGGCGTCCAGCTGGCCCAGCGCATCGTCGCCGCCGTCCTGGGCCGCCTGGTCTTGCAGCAGGTCCTCGAAGCGCAGGCGCTTGACCGCCAGCTTGTCGTCCAGCACGAACGACAGCTTGTCCTGCCAGGCCAGGGACAGCTGGGTGACCAGCTTGCCGGACGACAGGTGTAGCTGAATCTCTTCGCTGGTCAGGTCCTGGCGCTTGCAACGCACCACGCCACCGTCCTCGCTGGTGTCACGCAGCTCGCACTCGTCCAGCACGAAGAAGTCCGGCGCGGCGGCCTGGGTCTTGACCCAGTCGGTAAGGGTGGCGGTCGGTGCCATCTTCACGCTCAGCGGGCGTACCGGCAGCGAGCCGATGGCCTCGCGCAGGGTGGACAGCAGGTCTTCGGCCTTCTTGGCGCTGGCGGTGTCGACCAGGATCAGGCCGAGCTTGGGCGCGATGGCGGCGAAGGTGCTGGAGCGGCGGATGAAGGCGCGCGGCAGGAAGCTCATGACGATCTCGTCCTTGAGCTGGTCGCGCTCCTTCTTGTAGACCTTGCGCATTTGCTGCGCCTCGATCTCGTCGACCTTGTCCTTCAGCGCATCGCGCACCACGCTGCCGGGCAGGATGCGTTCTTCCTTGCGCGCGGACAGCAACAGGAAGTCACCGCTCTGGTGCACCAGCGGGGCATCGCCGCCCTTGCCGAACGGCGCCATGAAACCGTAGGTGGTCAGCTCCTGGCTGGCGCAGGGGCGTGCGGCCTTGGCGGCCAGTGCCGCTTCCAGGGCCTCGACGTCGAACGGCACGTCCTGGGTCAGGCGATAAACGAGCAGGTTGCGGAACCACATGTGGGCTGACTCTCCAATTACGCAAAGCGCGCATTATTCTCCGCCGGGGCGGATTGGCCAACCCATCGCTAAGCCTTTGGAACGATTGCAGATTTTTTTTAAAAAAGAGCTTGCCAAGGTCAGGGTCGCTCTCTAGAATGCGCCCCACTTCGAGAGTGAAGGGTGATTAGCTCAGCCGGGAGAGCATCTGCCTTACAAGCAGAGGGTCGGCGGTTCGATCCCGTCATCACCCACCATCTCGCAGTTACGCGCAGCGGTAGTTCAGTCGGTTAGAATACCGGCCTGTCACGCCGGGGGTCGCGGGTTCGAGTCCCGTCCGCTGCGCCATACATAAGCCTTGGTTAGACTGAAGACCAAGACTGGAAGAAACGACCGAAAGGTCGTTTTTTTTTGCCCGCGATTTCATCTGGCGCGCAGAGCGTGCCTGGCAAGGCCTGGGTGGCTGAACTTATCCGCTTTCTGCGGCTCCTACAGTGCCGTAGCCAGTGCTTGCCGCAGGCTGCTAAGCTCGCGTCTCTCTCCGGCCCCTGCGGCTCTAACAAGGAACAAGCATGAAACAACATCGTCTAGCGGCGGCGGTTGCCCTGGTCGGCCTGGTACTGGCCGGCTGCGATGCGCAGACCAGCGAAGTGGAACTCAAGACCCCGGCGCAGAAGGCTTCCTACGGCATCGGCCTGAACATGGGCAAGAGCCTGTCCCAGGAAGGCCTGTCCGACCTGGACTCCAAGGCCGTGGCCATGGGCATCGAAGACGCCATCGGCAAGAAAGAGCAGAAGCTAAAGGATGAAGAGCTGGCCGAGGCCTTCGCCTTCCTGCAGAAGCGTGCCGAAGAGCGCATGACCAAGCTCAACGAGGAGTCGGCCCAGGCCGGCAAGAAATTCCTCGAGGAAAACGGCAAGAAGGATGGCGTGGTCACTACCGCCTCCGGCCTGCAGTACGAAGTGATCAAGAAGGCCGAAGGCGCCCAGCCGAAGCCGACCGACGTGGTCACCGTGCACTACGAGGGCAAGCTGACCGATGGCAGCGTGTTCGACAGCTCCGTCGAGCGTGGCAGCCCCATTGATCTGCCGGTTTCCGGCGTGATCCCGGGTTGGGTCGAAGGCCTGCAACTGATGCATGTGGGCGAGAAGTACAAGCTGTACATCCCCAGCGAGCTGGCCTACGGCGCCCAGAGCCCGAGCCCGGCCATTCCGGCCAACTCGGTGCTGGTGTTCGAGCTGGAACTGCTGGCCATCAAGGACCCGGCTGCCGCTGGCGCTGCCCAGTAACAGTCCTCGGTGACAGAGAACGCCCCGCTTGCCGGGGCGTTTTCTTTTGCCGAACCGGCAGGCGACCTATCGGTCTGAACGAGGGTAACGCCGCGTGTGGTGTTACGGTTATGCACATTGCGCCGGTTACCATACTTGGCAAGCCCGTTACGCCTTTCCTGAGCAATGCTCGTATCGTAACTGGCTGATTTATATTGTTTTTTGCTCATGAGCAAAAAACACCCGATCTGTGGAGAAGCCCCGTGGTACGGGCGTTTGATCGAATCATCAAACAACTGTTCACAGGGTTATCCACAGCTTCGGTGGATAACCAGGCAGAGCCCAGCAGGCATGCGTCATCGCGGAGGTTGGCCATGAATCCCCCTTTCAATTCCATGCGTTACCTCAGGCTCGCACAGCGCGTGTTGGCCGGTGGTCGACTACCCGCGTTGCTGCTGGCGGTGACCCGCAAGGGCGAAGGCGGCGCCCGTTTCGCCCGCCTGCGTGGCGATCTGAAATTGCTGCAGGGGCTGTGTGCGGCCTGGTGGCGTGGGGAGTACCGCGCCATCGGCAGCCAGGCGCTGGTGGCTGTGGTCGCCGCACTGGTGTACTTCCTGATGCCACTGGACATGGTGCCGGACTGGCTGCTGGGCGTCGGCCTGCTGGACGATCTGGCGGTGCTGGCGTGGGTGCTGCGCACCTGGGAGACGGAACTGCAGGCTTATCGAGTCTGGCGCGATGCCCAGGCGCCCGAGGTGCTGCGTCGGGTCGAGGCGTTACCGGCGCCGGACGAAAAGCGCGTCGAGTAACGAGCGCGCGATCATCGCGCATGCTGGCGCAATGCCGCTCGCGCTCTCTTGGGGCACTGGTCCTGATCGCATTGGCGATGGCCACACTGCGGTCCGTATCTCGCTGCCCGAAGCCACATATCTACCGCCATCAGCTGCAGCTGTGAACTGCATGCAAATTGCCCCGGCATTCGCGCAAGCATGATGGCGCCGACTCTTGTCTGCTGGGTCAGTATAGGTCACGCTCTTGGGGCAACCGGGCGGTTAACATGAGCGCCTGAAGGGAGGTGCCGAGCGTTTCGGCACTGCGGTCCACGGAGAGTTGTATGAGTGTGCAAGTGATCACGCGCGATGGCGAGGCGGAGTACGCCGTGTTGCCCTGGGCCGAATACCAGGCCCTGCTCAAGGCTGCCGGCCAGGCCTCCGCATCCGTCGCCAGCGCCGCGCCGGCGACCACCGGCTCCGGGCTCGATCAGCTGGCCAGCCTGCGCGAGGCCAAGGGCATGTCCCAGGCCGATCTGGCGCGTGCGGTGGGCATCAGCCCGCATTATCTGAATCTGTTCGAAACCGGCGAGCGTGCGCCGGACGGCGCCATCCTTCGTTCGCTGGGGCGGGTGCTGGGCGTGAGCGACTGGGAGCAGTCGTCTTGAGTGTGCGTATCCATCGGCAACACTGGCAGGCCTTGCTCGGCGAACTGGAGGATGCGCGGCGCCAGCGCCATCTGCTGACCTACCGTGCGCTGGTCGAGCGCCTGCAGCTGCCGAGCCCGGCCATGCAGACCCTGACCGCCGCCCTGGAGCATCTGGCCGCCCTCGATGCCCGTGCCGAGCGGCCCCTGCGCAGCGCGCTGGTGATCAGCCAGGGTGCCAGCCGCCTGCCGCGCACCGGCTTCTTCGAATGCGTGAACCGCCTCGGACGTTTCTCCGGTCCCTCCGACGGCATCGCCGCTGCCTCCTGGCACGCGGCCGAAGTGGCGCGGGTCTTCGAGTTCAGCTACCCCGAGGAGCCCTGATGCTCTGGCGACTGCGCGCACGCCTGGGCTACTGGGCAGCGCGGCGCCTGTTCCACTGGCGCTGGCTGATGCAGCAGCCGCGTGCCTGGAACTGGATGCAGGGCCAGTTCGCACGCATGGCCGCGCTCGGGGATACGTCGGCGCAAAGCTTCTACGGGCATCTGCTGCTGTTTCGTGGCCAGGGCTTCGGCGCGCGTGAGGAGGGCCTGCGTCTGCTGCGCCTGGCCGCCGAGGGTGGTGATGGCAAGGCGGCCTATCAGCTCGGCGTGCAATACCTCACCGGCGACAGTCGCCAGGCCCCGGATGCGTCCGAGGCGGCACGTTGGTGGGAGCGAGCCGCAGCGCTCGCCCATCCGCTGGCGGCGCAGCGCCTGTCCCAGCTCTATCGCGATGGCGGGCCCGGTCTGGCGGCGGATGCGCTGCAGGCCGAGCGCTACGCCCGGCGCGCCGAAGAACTGGGTTTCAGGCCGAGAGGCTGAGCGTGTCGAGGATGTGCAGGCTGTAGCCCGGCACCGCCTTGGCGTGACGCTTGGCCTCCGAGGCCAGACCGGCCAGTTGGCTGGCGTCCAGTTGCGGGCAACTTTGTGGATGCAGATGCACCACGCCGATCGACAGTGACAGCAGGGGGAACTCCTCGCGCTTGCCCTGGCGGTTGTGGCTGACGAAGCAGCCGGCCTGCAGGTGTTCCTCGCGGTAGAAACGCCGACACTGGGCCTGGAAATCCTCCAGCAGCTGGTTGAGCCGCTCGCGCCAGTTGCCCGGGCCGAGCACCAGCAGAAAATCGTCGCCACCGATATGGCCGACGAAGTCGCGACTGGGGTCGACCCGCTCATTCAGGCATTGCGCCAGGCACAGCAGTATCTCGTCGCCGCGGGCGTAGCCATAGAGGTCGTTGAATGGCTTGAAGCTATCGATATCCACGTAGCACACCACCGCCTCGCGGCCTTGCTGCAACAGGCGGCCGAGGCACTGCTGGATCGGCACGTTGCCCGGCAGCAGGGTCAGCGGGTTGGCGTGGCGGGCCTGCTGGATCTTCAGCTCGGTGATCAGCTTGAGCACGTCGATCACCCGGCCCAGGCCGCGATAGCGACCCTGCTGGGTGATGATGAAGTCCTCTTCCATGCGCTGGCGTGCGCGGCTGGTGAGCAGGCGGCTGACCTGCTGCAGCGACTGGCCGACGTCCACGGCGAGGAAGTCCGTGCTCATCAGTCGGCTGATCGGTTTGCGCGCGAACAGGTCGGTGGCGAAGGGCTTGAGCAGGGCATCGGACAGCGAGTGGCGATGGACGATGCCGACCGGCTGTCCCTGGCTGTCCAGCACCGCCAGGGAGTTGAGATTGGCCTGGGCGCGGAAGGCCTCCAGCACCACGGCGATGGCGGTGTCCTGGGCGACCGCGGGCTGCTCGTTGAGCAGCGCGGAGAGATCAGCGCTGTCCTCACCCAGAGAGGGCGCCACGCTTTCCAGGCGCGGCAGCAGCTTCTGCGCATCGCGTGGCGGTTGCTCCTGGGGACGGCACAGCAGGTAGCCCTGGACCAGGTCGACGCCCATCTCGATCAGAGTCGCCAGTTCCTCCACCAGCTCGATGCCCTCGGCGATCACCTGGGCGCGAGAGGCCTTGGCCATCTTCAGGATCGAGTCGACGAACTCGCGCTTCACGGCGTCCTGGTGGATGCCGTCGATGAAGTGGCGGTCGATCTTCACGTAGTCGGGGCGCAGCTCGGACCACAGGCGCAGGCTGGAATAGCCGGCTCCGAGATCGTCGAGGGCGATGGAGAAGCCCATGGCGCGGTAGTGGTGCAGTGCGGTGTCGAGCAGCTGGAAGTCATCGATCGGCGCCTGCTCGGTCAGCTCGATCACCACCTGATCCGGCGGGATGCCGAAGTCCTGCAGCAGCTTGAGGGTGCGGCCGGGCTGGTGGCTGGGCTCTAGTAGCGACTCCGGGGAGACGTTGAGGAACAGCTTGCCGCCCAGCTGCTGGTCGCGGAAGCGGCGGCAGGCGCTCTTGCGTGCCAGCAGTTCGAGTTCGCTCAGACGACCGACATTGCGCGCTACGCTGAACAGCGCCAGGGGGGCGTGCAGCGAGCTGTTGGAAGGGCCGCGGGTCAGTGCCTCATAGCCGAGAATGCGCCGCTCGGACAGGCTGACGATGGGCTGGAACAGGCTGTGAAGGTCGCCGTGAGCGAGGATGGATTCCAGCGCGCTCAACTGCTCGGTGACGGTCATGGAGGTGTCTCGGTCTGCCAGAAAAGAAAAGGGCCGGTATCGCTACCGGCCCCTTATTTCACGACAGAACGATGACTGTTTGATTACGCCTGGGTCAGTGCTTGGCCAGGGTGGCTTCCAGGCCGAGGTAGTCGAGCAGGATGCGCCCGCTCTCGGTCAGGTAGGCGTCGTCTTCCGGCTTGGTCTTCTCGGGCTCGACCGGCGCGGCGTCTTCGTCCTCTTCCTTGATCTCCTTGAGCAGCTCCTCGCCCTTGGCCTTGCGCTTGGTGTTTTCCAGGGCCAGCTGCTTGGCCTCGATGTCGGCGTGCTGGGCGCGGCGCGCCTGCTCGTTGAGGCTGACGCTGGTCTCGGCCATCAGCTTCTGCGCCAGCGACAGGCGCTCGCGGGTGAAGACGAAGTCCGGATTGCCTGCGGTGCGCGACTCGTGGCGCGACTTCAGCTCGGCGAGGAACGGCTTGTACGGGTTGCTATCCGGTTTCAGCGCCGGGTTGATGCTGTCCCACGGCATGGCCTCGGGCAGGGCGCTCTCGCCGATTTCCTGGGTGTCGACGATGTCCGGGTAGGCGATGTCCGGCAGTACGCCCTGGTGCTGGGTGCTCTGCCCGGAGACACGGTAGAACTTGGCCAGGGTCAGCTTCAGCTCGCCATGGTTGAGCGGCTGGATAGTCTGCACCGTGCCCTTGCCGAAGGTCTGCCCGCCGAGGATCAGCGCGCGGTGGTAGTCCTGCATGGCGCCGGCGAAGATCTCCGAGGCCGAGGCCGAGAGGCGGTCCACCAGCACGGCCAGCGGGCCGTCGTAGAACACGCCCGGCTCCTCGTCGGCCAGCACGTCGACGCGGCCGTCGCTGTTGCGCACCAGCACGGTCGGGCCCTGGTCGATGAACAGGCCGGTCAGCTCTGTGGCTTCCTGCAGGGAGCCGCCGCCGTTGTCACGCAGGTCGATGACCACGCCGTCGACCTTGTCCTTTTTCAGCTCGCCCAGCAGGCGCTTCACGTCGCGGGTGGTGCTCTTGTAGTTGGGATCCTGGGCGCGGTAGGCCTTGAAGTCGAGGTAGAAGGCCGGGATCTTGATCACCCCGAGCTTGTACTCGCGGCCCTCGTGCTGCAGCTTGAGCACCGACTTCTGCGCGGCCTGCTCCTCCAGCTTGACCGCCTCGCGCACGATGGTGACCACCTTGCTGGTCTGGTCGCTCGGCGCGTTGCTGGCCGGGATCACTTCCAGGCGCACCTTGGAGCCCTTGGGCCCGCGGATCAGCTTGACCACTTCGTCCAGGCGCCAGCCGATCACGTCGACCATTTCCTTGTCGCCCTGGGCCACGCCCACGATCTTGTCGGCGGGCACGATCTGCTTGCTCTTCTCGGCCGGCCCGGCCGGTACCAGGCGCACGACCTTGACGTATTCGTTGTCGGTCTGCAGCACGGCGCCGATGCCTTCCAGCGACAGGCTCATGTTGATGTCGAAGTTCTCCGCGTTGTCCGGGGAGAGATAGTTGGTATGCGGGTCGTAGGTCTGCGCGAAGGCGTTGATGTAGGCCTGGAACACGTCTTCGCCACGGGTCTGCTCAAGGCGCTTGCGTTGGTTCTTATAGCGCTTGAGCAGCAGCTCCTGGATGTCCTTGGGTTCCTTGCCGGCGATCTTCAGGCGCAGAACCTCGTCCTTCACGCGCTTGCGCCAGAGGTCGTCCAGCTCCGCCTTGTCCTTGGCCCAGGGTGCCTTCTCGCGGTCCACCAGCAGGCTCTCGTCGACGCTGAAGTCGAACTTGTCGACGCCCGCTTCGAGCAGGGCCTGGGCGTGGTCGAGGCGTTCCTCGGCGCGCTGCAGGTAGGTGCGATAGATGATGAAGCCGGGCTCCAGGTCGCCGCTCTTGAGCAGGTCGTCGAACTTGCCCTTCCAGCGATCGAACTGGGCGATGTCGGCGGCGGTGAAGTAGCTGCGCGCGGGGTCGAGCATCTTCAGGTAGCCGTCGTAGATCTTCGCCGAGCGCTCGTCGTTGAGCGGCGGCTTGTTGTAGTGATGGCGCTTGAGCAGCTCGACCACGTTGAGGCTGGCGATCACCTGCTCGCGGTCCGGTTGCAGGTAGGCCCAGTTCTCCGCGGCGGCCTTGGCGGCGGCGGGCAGGGCGTGCAGACCGAGAAGCAAGGCCAGGGCTGTTGCGGGAAGGAAACGCTGCATGTTGGTTCGACGCGAAGGCAGGTGATAACGCATATTAGGCCGTCTGGTAGAGCGCCGGGTTCCATCTATCCCGGCGGCAAAATGCAAAAGCCCGGCATCAGGCGCAAAGCCGCGTGCTGTCTATGCCGGGGTCTCACTCACTATGGAGGCAGCATGAAGGCATTGCAAGGCGTCGAGGGGCAGTTGGACTGGGCCGAGCGCGCCTCTCCGGTCTGCGATGTGGGCCAGGTCCGCATCCAGGTGGCCGCGGCGGGGCTCAATCGTGCCGACCTGCTGCAACGCGCCGGGCATTACCCGCCGCCGCCAGGGGCCAGCGATATCCTCGGCCTGGAGTGTTCCGGGGTGATCGCCGAAGTCGGGCCCGGCAGTCAGTGGCAAGTCGGCGAGCGGGTCTGCGCGCTGCTGGCCGGCGGCGGCATGGCCGAGGAGGTGGTGGTGGATGCACGCCATGTGCTGCCGGTGCCGGAAGGGCTGTCCCTGGCCGAGGCCGCGGCGTTGCCGGAGGTGTATGCCACTGCCTGGCTCAACCTGTTCCAGCTGGCCGCGCTCCAGCCTGGCGAGAAGGTGCTGCTGCATGCCGGCGCCAGCGGCGTGGGTTCGGCGGCGATCCAGCTGTGCAAGGCCTTCGGCAATCCGTGCTGGGTCAGTGTCGGCTCGGCGGAGCGCCTGGCCTACTGCGAGGGCCTTGGCGCCCAAGGCGGCGCGATTCGCGGCGAGGCGCTGGAGAGCCTGCGCGACCTCGGCCCGTTCGATGTGATTCTCGACCCGGTGGGCGCCAGCTACGCCGAGCTCAATCTGCAGTTGCTGGCGCGTGATGGGCGCTGGGTGAACATCGGTCTGATGGGCGGCACCAAGGCGCAGCTGGACATGGCGCTGCTGCTGGGCAAGCGCATCCAGCTGACCGGCTCGACCCTGCGCAACCGTGACGAGCAGTTCAAGGCCGAGCTGATGGCCGATCTGCAGCGCCAGGTCTGGCCGCTGTTCGCCGAGGGCAGGCTGAAGCCGCAGCTGGAGCGGGCCTATGCGGCCAAGGATGCGGAGGTGGCGTTCGCCGAGCTGGCCGCCAATCGGGTGGCGGGGAAGCTGGTGCTGCTGGTCGACGAGAGCATCGCCTAGCGGCATTCCAGCTGCAGGTGCAGGTCCTCGAACTCGTTGTTGGCCCGGCAGTGACTCAAGCCGGCGGGCAGCGCGCGCATCAGGCGCCGTTCGCTGCCGGCATAGATGCAGACCATGAACAGCGGCTGGCCGGCCAACGTCCAGGTCAGCGGCGCTACGCCTACCTGCCCGCTGGCGTCATCGGCGATGGCGCGCGCGCCCAGGCGTGGGTCGCCGCCATACAGTTCGATACGTTCGGCCTGCGCACGGCTCGGTGGTTGGCTCGTGGCTATCGGAAATGCCTGCCAGTCGGCAGAGGCCGACTGCGGGCTAGCGGGGCAGACGAAGTCCTGCGCCAGCAGCGGCGAGGCGGACAGCAGGCCGATGGCGAATAGCGCGGTTCTCATCGTGGGTTCCCTGGCTGGAGAAGGGCGCCAGCATAGCCGCCGCAGCCGTGCTGTTCTCAGCGCCAGTGCAGAATTTCCCAGCCAGCCCGTTTGGCATGCTCGCGCAGGGTTGGGTCCGGATTGACCGCATGGGCGTGCGGCACCTGCTGCAACAGCGGCAGGTCATTGCGCGAGTCGGAGTAGAAGTGCGCGCCGTCCAGTGATTCGCCCTCGGCTTCCAGCCAGGCCTGCAGGCGGGTGACCTTGCCCTCGCGGTAGGTCAGCACGCCGACGGTGTTGCCGCTGTAACCGCCGTGCTGCTGCTCGCAGTCGATAGCCAGCACTTCCTCGATGCCCAGGCGTTCGGCAATGGCGCTGACCAGGAAGTGCGCCGAGGCCGAGATCACCAGCAGGCGGTCGCCGGCGGCGCGATGGGCGGCCAGGCAACGCATGGCGTCGCTGAAGATGATCGGCTCGATCACGTCCTCGACGAAGGGGCCGACGACGAACTCGACTTCCTCCGGCGTGCGCCCCACCAGCGGCGCCAGGGTGAAGGTCATGTAGTCCTCCATCGCCAGCTTGCCCTGGGAGTAGAGTGCCATCAGTTCCTGCTCGCGCGGCACGAAGGAGTCGCGGTCGACCCACTGGATATCGGCCATGTGCTGGGCCCAGAGCGAGGCGCAGTCGCCGTGGATCAGGGTCTCGTCGAGATCGAAGATTGCCAGGGCCATCAGGCCACCTCCCGGATTGCGTTGGCGTCGATGGACAGGCCGATGCACTGGCCCTTGCCGATCAGCGCACCCTCGCTGCGGTTGAGCACGTCCACCAGCAGCTCCACGCCGTTGGCCTGTACCCGGTAGCGGATGACGTTGCCGAGCAGGCTGTGGCCGAGTACTTCGGCGGCGATGGCGCCGCTGTCGTGCAACTGGATGGCCTCGGGACGGATGGCGATGCGGCTGTTCACCGGGCGCAGTAGCAGGCGGCTGGCGGTGTCGGCATCGAGCAGGTTGTAGTTACCGATGAAACCGGCAGCGAAGGCATCCACCGGTGCGGTGTAGAGGGATTCGGCATCGCCGCTCTGCACGATCTTGCCGGCGTTCATCAGGAAGATGCGGTCGCTCATGGTCAGCGCCTCTTCCTGGTCGTGGGTGACGAAGATGGTGGTCAGGCCCAGTTCCTGCTGGATGGCGCGGATCTGCTCGCGCAGGTGCTTGCGGATGCGTGCGTCGAGAGCCGACAGCGGCTCGTCGAGCAGCAGCAGGCGCGGGCGGGTGACCAGCGAGCGGGCCAGGGCCACGCGCTGGCACTGGCCGCCGGAGAGCTGATGCGGGTAGCGCGTGGCGTAGTCGGTGAGCTCGACCAGGCGCAGCACCTCGTCGACGCGTTGGGCGCTCTCGTCCTTGCCGACCTTCTGCATGCGCAGGCCGAAGGCGACGTTCTGCTGCACGGTCATGTTGGGGAACAGCGCGTAGCTCTGGAACACCATGCCGATGCCGCGCTTCTGTGGCGACAGCGGCACCAGGTCCTGGCCGTCGAGGAGGATCTGCCCGCCGTCGACCTCGGTGAGGCCGGCGATGCAGCGCAGCAGGGTGGATTTGCCGCAGCCGGAGGGGCCGAGCAGGGTGACGAACTCGCCCTGGCCGATCTCGCACTGGATGTCGCTGAAGATCGGAGTGGTGCCGTAGCTCTTGTGCAGATTGCGGATGGAAAGGTAACTCATGCCTTGTCCTTATTCAGGCGGGTGGCCGCCCAGGTGAAGACCAGTACGAAGAAGAAGTAGGAGATCACCAGCGCGCTGTTGAAGTGGCCGCTGCTGTTGCGCATGTTGTTCAGGTACACCTGCAGGGTCTCGTAGCTGGTGCCCACCAGCAGGTTGGCGAACACGAACTCGCCGAACAGGAAGCTGAAGGAGAGGAACAGCGAGACCATCAGGCCGTTGCGCAGGTTGGGCAGCACCACCAGGAAGGCAGCCTTCCAGGTGCTGGCGCCGAGCAGGTGGGCGGCGTCCATCAGGTCGCGCAGGTTGATCGCCTGCAGGTTGTTGGTGATGGCGCGGTACATGAACGGCAGCGCCACGGTGAAGTAGCAGCCGATCAGGATCCACGGCGTGCCGACCATCGCCAGCGGCCCGGAGCCATAAACCTGCAGCAGGCCCACCGAGGACACCACCGGCGGCACGGCAAAGGGCAGCAGGATGAGGATGTTCATCAGCCCGTCGAGCTTGGGGAAGTGGTAGTGCACCACGAACAGCAGCGGCAGGATCAGCACCACCGCCAGCAGCAGCGCACCGACGCACACCAGCAGCGACTGGCCGAAGGCGGCGAGGAAGCGCGCGTCGCTCCACAGCGCCAGGTACCACTTGAAGGTCAGACCGTCCGGCAGGATGGTCGCCGACCAGCTGGTGGACAGCGAGTAGAGCAGGGTGGCCGCCAGCGGCAGTAGCAGGATCAAGAACAGCAGCCACACCACCACGCGGTGGTAGAGGGCGGCGGGCTTGGTATCAGCGCGCATCGTGATAACTCCTGCGCAGCAGCCACTGGTGGACCACGGTGATCAGCGCCATCAGGCCGACCAGTACCATGGCCAGGGCGCTGGCCAGGTTGGGGTCGAGGCTGATATCGCCGGCTACCAGGCCGGCGATGCGGATCGGCATCACGTTGAAGTTGCCGGTGGTCAGGTAGTACACGGTGGCGTAGGCGCCCAGGGCGTTGGCCAGCAGGATGACGAAGGTGCCGAGCAGCGCCGGGGTCAGCACCGGCAGGCCGATGTGCCGCCAGAAGTCCCAGGTGCTGGCGCCGAGCAGCTGGGCCGACTCGCGCCAGTCCTGGCGCAGGGCGTCGAAGGCCGGGTAGAGCAGCAGCACGCCCAGGGGAATCTGGAAGTAGGTGTAGAGCACGATCAGGCCGGTCTTGGAGTAGAGGTTGAAGTCCTCGATCAGCCCGGCCTGCTTGAGCAGCAGGGTCAGTGCGCCGTTGAAGCCGAGCAGGATGATGAAGGCGAAGGCCAGGGGCACGCCAGCGAAGTTGCTGGTCATGTTGGAGAAGGCCATGACGAAGTCGCGCAGCTTCGAGTCCACCTGACGCAGCGAGTAGCTGCCGAGGATGGCGATGGCGATGCCGAACAGGCTCGACCAGAAGGCGATCTGCAGGCTGTGCTTGATCGCCTGCAGGTAGAACTTGGAGGCGAAGATCTTCTGGAAATTGCCCAGCCCCCAGGTGTCGCCGACCACCAGGCTGTTGATGGCGACCCACAGCAGCGGGGCGATCTGGAAGGCGAAGAAGAATACGGCGAAGGGCAGCAGGCACAACAGCGCCGGCCACTTGCCGCGGAGTACGGCTCTCACTTGAGCAGATCCTTGCACAGGGGTTTGTCGTGGGTGGCGCCGAGCAGGGCGCAGACGGTGCCGCACAGCTCGGTCTGCCGTGGCTGGGCGCTGGCGTCGAGGCTAAAGGCCTCGCCCAGGACCAGCAGCGGCACTTCGCGCTCCTCGGCCAGCAGGCCATTGTGCGAGCGGTCGTTGTTCATGCCGTGGTCGGCGGTCACCAGTACCTGGTAGCCGGCGTCGAGCCAGCCCTGCAGGTAGTCGGCGAGGATCACGTCGGCACGGCGCGCGGCGTTGCGGTACTGCGGCGAGTCGAGGCCGTAGCCATGGCCGGCGTCGTCGATGTTCATCGGGTGCACCAGCAGGAAGTCCGGCGCGTGTTTCAGGCGCAGGCTCTCGGCATCGGCGAACAGGTGCGAGTCCGGGTAGTGGTCGGCGTAATAGAAGTGGCCGTGCTGGATCGGCAGGGCCGTGTCGCTGGTGTGGCGGTCGCGGGCGGCGACGAAGGGCGCGCGGTTATACAGCTCGCTCATCCAGTGGTAGGCCGCGGCGGCGGTGGAGAGGCCGGCGTCACGGGCGTAGTGGAAGATGCTGCGTTCCTTCGACAGGCGCACCACGTCGTTGTGCACCACGCCGCTGTCGATCGGCGTCACGCCGGTGAGGATGCATTCATAGAGCGGGCGCGACAGCGCCGGAAGCTCGCATTCGAGCTTGTACAGCGCGGCCCGGCCAGCGGCGCAGTAGGCCTGCAGATGGCCCAGGGCATGCCGGGCAACCTCGTAGTTGAGGCCGTCCAGCAGGACCAGAATGACTTTGTGCTTCATCGCGATATCCCTCAGCGAAAGCGGGGCCCGGGTGGGCCCCGCACGGCATCACTGCATTTCGATGATCACGTTTTCCTGCCACTGCTGCGGCAGGGCCTTGGACGTGGCTTCCCAGGCGGCGGCATCCTTGATCGGCTGGACCTTGGCGTACTGCTCGTTGGGCAGCAGCTTGGCCTGCACTTCCGCCGGCAGGGTCAGGTGCTCGGCGCGGATCGGCCGGGCGTTGCCCTTGGCCAGGTTGATCTGGCCGGCGTCGGAGAGGATGTACTCGCGGGCCAGCTTGGCCGCGTTGGGGTGCTTGGCGTACTTGTTGATGATGGTGGTGTAGCCGGAGATCACCGAGCCGTCGGAGGGGATCAGCACCTCGAAGCGGCTGGCGTCGATCTGGTCGCGGTAGGACAGGCCGTTGAAGTCCCACACCACGCCGACTTCCACTTCGCCTTTTTCCAGGGTCTGGATGGTCGGGTTGGACAGCGACAGGCGGCCCTGCTTGGCGATCTCGGCGAAGAAGTCCAGGCCCGGCTGGATGTTCTTCTCGTCGCCACCATTGGCGATGGCGGCGGCCAGCACGCCGTTGACGGCCTGGGCGGCGGCGCTGACGTCACCGATGGCGACCTTGTACTTGCCTTGTTTCAGGTCGGCCCAGGACTTGGGCGCTTCCTTGACCAACTGCTTGTTGACGATGAAGGCGATGGAGCCGGTGTAGGCCAGCATCCAGTGGCCGTCCGCATCCTTGGCCCAGGCTGGGATCTGCTCCCAGGTGCTCGGCTTGTACGGCTGGGTCACGCCCTTCTGCACGGCGATGGGGCCGAAGGCGGCGCCGACGTCGCCGATGTCGGCGGTGGCGTTGTCCTTCTCGGCGTCGAACTTGGCGATCTCCTGGGCGGAGCTCATGTCGGTATCCAGATGCTTGAGGCCGTACAGCTTGCCCAGGTCGACCCAGGTGTCCTTCCAGTTGGCCCAGCTATCGGGCATGCCGACGCTGTTGACTTCGCCCTCGGTGCGGGCGGCTTGTTCCAGTGCTTTCAAGTCCTCGTTGGCCATGGCCTGGTTGCCCAGAACGATGGCCGATCCCAGCAGTGAAGCCAGCAGCAGGCGTTTCATGTGGAGCTCCTTGTCAGGGTGAAAGTTTGGTCTAGATCAGCAAGACCCAGGCCAAATCTAGAGGCTTTGTATGACGCTTTTATGGCGATGCCGCGCACCCAGGCACGCGCTGGAAAGCGTAGACCATGGCTAAGTGGCTGATTTGTCAGAGCGGCTGGGAGTCAGATGGCATGCGGCATGCAGGCTGTTGCCCAGGAAAGCTGGCTGTCATCGGACAGTCATCTAGGCTGCCTAGCATGATCTGCGCCTGCACTGGCTTGGTGCTGGTCTATGCCAGATTGGGAGAAATGCATGCGCGAAGAAGCGCCCCGTACCATCACCGCGATCTGCCGCGCCCTGCAGGAGCAGATCGACCACGGCCTGTTGCCTCAGGGCGGCAAGCTGCCGGCCGAGCGCAAGCTCAGCGAGCTGTTCGAGACCACTCGCATCACCCTGCGCGAGGCGCTGGGCCAGCTGGAGGCGGAAGGGCTGATCTATCGCGAGGAGCGCCGCGGCTGGTTCGTCTCGCCCCGGCGCCTGGCCTACAACCCGCTGGTGCGCAGCCACTTCCACGCCATGGTGCGCGAGCAGGGCCGGGTGCCGTCGACCGAGGTACTGAGTGCGCGGCTGATGCCGGCTCCGGTGGATGTCTGCGGACGTCTGGGGCTGCCGGCGTTATCGGCGGTGCTGCAGATCAGGCGGGTGCGGCGCATCGATGGGCGGCTGGTGCTGTATGTCGAGCACTATCTGAACCCGGCCTACTTCCCCGGCATCTTAGAGGCCGATCTGACCGCCTCGTTGACCGAGCTGTACGCCAGCCGCTACGACATCCGCTATGGCCGAGTGGCCTTCGACATTCTGCCCACCGCGCTGCCGGTGGATGCCGCCTTCAACCTCAAGGCGACACCGGGCAGTCCGGCGCTGTGCATCACCCGGGTCAACCGCGACCAGCACGGGCGGATCATCGATTGTGACGTGGAGTACTGGCGCCACGACGCGGTGCGGGTCAGTGTCGAGGTGCCGGATTGAGAAGTTCGATTCCCCTCTCCCTTTGG
This sequence comes from Pseudomonas sp. GD04019, assembly GCF_029837695.1. Taxonomy (GTDB): domain Bacteria; phylum Pseudomonadota; class Gammaproteobacteria; order Pseudomonadales; family Pseudomonadaceae; genus Aquipseudomonas. Next base: position 162,240 of record NZ_JAOEEA010000009.1, on the reverse strand, counting down.
GAGAGGGAGTTTAAGCCAGCTCGGCGCTGCCGTAGAAAGCGGTCAGCACCCGCACCAGGTGGGCCAGATCATGGCTGCCGGCCAGCTCGCGGATCGAGTGCATGGCGAAGGTCGGCAGGCCGATGTCCACGGTGCGCACGCCCAGCTGGCTGGCGGTGATCGGGCCGATGGTCGAGCCGCAACCCATGTCGCTGCGCACCACGAAGCTCTGCACCGGCACTTCCTCGGCCAGGCACAGGTGGCGGAAGAAGCCGGCGGTCTCGCTGTTGGTGGCGTAGCGCTGGTTGCTGTTGACCTTGATCACCGGGCCGGCGTTGAGCTTCGGACCGTGGTTGGCGTCGTGCTTGTCCGCATAGTTGGGATGCACGCCGTGGGCGTTGTCGGCCGAGACCAGCAGGGATTTCTGGATGGTGCGGACAAAGGCGTCGCCTTCCGGCAGCACGCGGCGCAGCACCTGCTCGAGGAACGGGCCGTCGGCGCCGCAGGCCGAGCAGGAGCCGATTTCCTCGTGGTCGGTGCACACCAGCACGCAGCTCTCGTCGCCCTCGGCCGCCAGCAGCGCCTGCAGACCGGCGTAGCAGGACAGCAGGTTGTCCAGGCGCGCGCCGGCGATGAAGTCCTGGTTGAGGCCGATCACCGCGGCGCTCTGGGTATCGTAGAAGCTCAGCTCGTAATCCAGCACCGCGTCGGCGGCGATGCCGTGTTCGCTGGCCAGGCGGTCGGCGAGCAGGGCGCGGAAGTCGCCGCGTTCGTCACCGGCGAGCTGGGCGAGGATCGGCGGCAGTTCGTTCTGCGCATTGATCGGCCAGCCCTGGTTGGCCTCGCGGTTGAGGTGGATGGCCAGGTTGGGGATCACGGCGATCGGTTGTTCGAAGTCGATCAGCTGGCTCTGCACCTTGCCGCCCTCGCGGAAGGTCACGCGGCCGGCCAGCGACAGGTCGCGGTCGAACCAGGGGGCGAGCAGGGCGCCGCCGTAGACTTCCACACCGAGCTGGAAGAAGCCCTGGCGCTGCAGCTCCGGCTGCGGCTTGACGCGCAGGCAGGGGCTGTCGGTGTGCGCGCCGACCAGGCGCAGGCCACCGTCCAGCGGCGCACGGTTGCCCAGACGGAAGGCGATGATCGAGGAGTCGTTGCGCGTCACGTAGTAACGCCCGCCCGGCTCGGTGTGCCAGGGTTCGCGCTCGTCCAGCGGACGGAAGCCGGCGCTGTGCAGGCGCTGGGCCAGGCTGCGGGTGGCGTGGAAGGGGGTGGGCGAGGCCTTGAGGAACTCGATCAGGCCTTGATTCAGCTCAGCGCGCATAACGGACTCCGGACAGCGATGGCCCGAGTTTATCGCACTGATGCCGGAAAGTAGCCGCGAAAAAGCTCAGCGCCGAGCGACTACGGCGAACAGGTGCCAGTGCTTGGCGTGGCCGGTGGCGGTCTTGCCGTCCCATTCGTATTCCTCGAACTGCAACGGTTCCCAGCCGTCGAGCAGTTGTTCGAGTTCGGCATGGGTATGCAGGGTCAGGCCGCGTGACTGCCACTGGTCACGCTCGCCGAAGAAGTGGCCGGCGAACAGCCCCCTCGGCACCAGTGCCTGCCCGATGCTGCGCCACAGGCCGGAAAAGTCCGCCGGCGGGCAGAAGGGCAGGGCGAAGCTGGCATTGATTAGCTCTGCTCCGGGCAGTTCCAGCGCCTGGAAGGCGCCGCAGCGCAGTTCGAGCCATTCGGACCATGCGCCCGCCTGCTCGCTCAGCCCGTCGAGGGCGGCCTGGCGATTGTCGATGGCCTGTACCCGCCAGCCCCGGCGCAGCAGTTCGAGGCTATCGCGGCCCATGCCGCAGCCGAGGTCCAGTGCGAAGCCAGGTGGGCCGTTCCAATGGAGCAGGGCTTCCAGCAGCGTGGGATGGGCGGGCGCGCCGCAGGTGGCGGCGTCGAAATCGGCCACGCTCAGAACGGCGCTGGGCAGTCGAAGCGCAGGCGCTCGCCGCTGGTCGGGTGGGTCAGGCTGAGCATGCTGGCGTGCAGGCACAGGCGCGGCCAGGCGGCCAGGGCCTGTTCGTGGGCGTATAGGCCGTCGCCGAGCAGCGGGTGGCCGATGGACAGCATGTGCACGCGTAGCTGGTGGGAGCGGCCGGTGATCGGTGTCAGCTCCACCCGCGCCCAGTCGCCGCAGCGCTCCAGCACGCGCCAGAAGGTCAGGGCGTGCTTGCCCTGTTCGTGGTCGACCACGTGGCGCGGCTTGGTCGGCGGGTCGTAGCGCAGGGGCAGGTCGATGCTGCCGCTGTCGAGTTCCGGCTGGCCCCAGCACAGGGCGGTGTAGGCCTTCTCGGTCTCGCGGTCGTGGAACTGGCGCGACAGCTCGCGGTGGCTGTCGGGGTCGCGGGCCAGCACGATGATGCCGCTGGTTTCCCAGTCCAGGCGGTGGACGATGCGCGCTTCCGGGTAGCCGTTTTCCTGCAGGCGGGTCACCAGGCAGTCGCGGTTGTCTTCCGCGCGGCCGGGCACCGAGAGCAGCAGGGTGGGCTTGTTGATCACCAGCAGGGCGGCGTCCTGGTGGAGAATCTCGATGTTCGACAGCGGCATGGGCATTCCACAAATGACAACGGCGGCCAGGGCCGCCGTCGCTCACCGCGGACGGATCAGCGATCCGGCAGGGTGATGTTGAGTTCCAGAATGGAGCAGCTGCCCTGGTTTTCCAGCGCCACGTGCACCTGGTCCTGCTCGATCTTGACGTACTTGCGAATCACCTCGACCAGTTCCTTCTGCAGGGCCGGCAGGTAGTCCGGCTGGCTGCGCTGGCCGCGCTCGTGGGCGACGATGATCGACAGACGCTCTTTCGCGATCGACGCAGGGGTTTCTTTCTTGCGTTCACGAAAGAAGTCGAAAATGTTCATTAGCGCGCTCCAAACAGGCGTTGCATGAGTCCTTTCTTCTGCACATCGAGGAAGCGATGGGGCACATCCTTGCCCAGCAGGCGGTCGACGGCATCGCCGTAGGCCTGGCCGGCATCGCTCTGGTCATCGAGGATGACCGGTACGCCCTGGTTGGACGCCTTCAGCACGGCCTGGGATTCGGGGATCACGCCCAGCAGGTTGATGGCGAGGATTTCCTCGACGTCTTCCACGCCGAGCATTTCGCCCTTGGTGACGCGCTCCGGGTTGTAGCGGGTAAGCAGCAGGCGTTCCTTGATCGGCTCCTGGCCTTGTTCGGCGCGGCGCGACTTGCTGGCCAGCAGGCCGAGCATGCGGTCGGAGTCGCGTACCGAGGAGACTTCCGGGTTGGTCACGACGATCGCCTCATCGGCGAAGTACATGGCCAGGTGGGCACCGGTTTCGATGCCGGCCGGGGAGTCGCAGATGACGTATTCGAAGTTCTGTGCCAGCTCGTCGATCACGCGGCCGACGCCTTCCTTGGTCAGGGCGTCCTTGTCGCGGGTCTGGCTGGCGGCCAGCACGTAGAGGTTCTCCAGGCGTTTGTCCTTGATCAGGGCCTGGGTCAGGGTCGCTTCGTTGTTGATCACGTTAACGAAGTCGTACACCACGCGGCGCTCGCAACCCATGATCAGGTCCAGGTTACGCAAGCCCACGTCGAAATCGACGATGACGGTCTTGTGGCCGCGCAGGGCGAGGCCGGTGCCGATGGCGGCGCTGGTGGTGGTTTTACCCACGCCGCCCTTGCCGGAAGTGACTACGAGGATCTTGGCCAAGGTGATTCACCCCAAATATATGAAAAATCGGGAAATCCGGCGCCGGTAAACTGGCTTCCGAATGCCCTTTTGGTCCCTGAAATTGGGCCGCAGTATCCGTTAAAGGCGGGTGATGTTCAACACGTCACCCGACAGGCTGACCTGTACCGATTGGCCCCACAAAGGGTCGCGGCGCAGGTCTTCCGCGGTCTTGTACTGGCCGGCCACCGAGAGCATCTCGGCGCCCATCTGCTGGCAGAAGATCCGCGCCTTGGCATCGCCCTTGACGCCGGCCAGGGCGCGTCCGCGCAGCGGACCGTACACATGGATATTGCCGTCGGCGAGAAGTTCCGCACCGGCACTGACCGGCGCCATCACCACCAGGTCGCCGCCCTGGGCGTAGATCTGCTGGCCGCCGCGTACCGGCGTGGTGATGATCCTGGTCGGCTTGTACTGCGGTTCGGCCGGCTTCACTTCCTTCTTGCGCGCCTCTACCGGCTCGACCAGCTTTTCTCGCGCGCCGGACGGCGGCAGCACGGGAATGTCCAGGGCCTCGGCGGCGGCGATGTCGTCCGCGCGGCTGGCGCGGATGGCCAGGGTGCGCAGGCCATGCTGGCGGCAGACTTCCATCAGCTTGCCCAGGTCGAGTTCGCCTTCGCCTTCCGGCAGCTTGTCCAGGGCCAGCACCAGCGGGATGTTCTGGAAGAAGTTGGGGGCCTGGGCGACTTTCTCAGCCAGTTGCCTGTCCAGGCGCTCCAGATCGTTGTGCGCCAGTTCCAGCACGGTGATGGCGAGCATGCTGCCCTTGAGCTGGAACACGGGGTCTTGGTTGAGGAGATCGGCTTGGCTCATGGTTCGCCCACTGCATTGAATGGGCACGACTTATAACGAGAAGGCTGCAGCGCCGCAAGCCGCGAGGACTTCTGTAGAATGCCGGGCCTTGTTGTCTGCCCGGAATCACTATGGATCGCCCGCAGTTTCGTGCCTATTTTCTCCATCCGCGCTTCTGGCCCCTGTGGCTGGGCCTGGGGCTGCTGTGGTTGATCGCTCAGCTGCCGTACCGGGTGCTGCTGGTGCTGGGCCGTGGTCTGGGCGTCCTGATGTACCGAGTGGCCGACTCGCGTCGGCATATCGCGGGGCGCAATCTGGAACTGTGCTTCCCGCAACTGGGCGAAGCCGAGCGCGAGCGTCTGCTGCGCGACAACTTCGCCTCCACCGGCATCGCCTTCTTCGAGATGGCCATGAGCTGGTGGTGGCCTAAGGCCCGGCTGGCCAGGCTGGCGCATATCGAGGGTCTGGAGCACCTGCAGCAGGCGCAGCAGGAAGGGCAGGGGGTCATCCTCATGGCTCTGCACTTCACCACCCTGGAGCTCGGTGCAGCGCTGCTTGGCCAGGTGCAGACCATCGACGGCATGTACCGCGAGCACAAGAACCCGCTGTTCGACTACATCCAGCGCCGCGGCCGCGAGCGCCATAACCTGGACGCCACCGCCATCGAGCGCGAGGACATCCGCGCCATGCTCAAGGTGCTGCGCGCCGGCCGCGCCATCTGGTACGCGCCGGACCAGGACTACGGCCCCAAGCAGAGTATCTTCGTGCCGCTGTTCGGTATCAGTGCCGCCACCGTCACCGCCACCACCAAGTTCGCCCGCCTGGGCAAGGCGCGGGTGGTGCCCTTCACCCAGGAGCGCCTGGCCGACGGCGCCGGTTACCGCCTGGTGATCCACCCGCCGCTGGAGAACTTCCCCGGCGAGAGCGAGGAGGCCGACTGCCTGCGCATCAATCAGTGGATCGAGCAGGCGGTCAGTCAGCATCCCGAGCAGTACCTGTGGGCCCATCGACGCTTCAAGACGCGCCCGGCAGGCGAACCCAGGCTGTATCGCAAGCGCGGCAAGTAGCGGCCTATACTCGCTTAAAAAGGCGGAAACCGCTCCATGACCCAAGCAGTAGACGTAGCGCGGCCCGTCACCGGGCTGATCCTCTCCGGCGGTGGAGCCCGAGCGGCCTATCAGGTGGGCGTGCTGGCGGCGATCGCCGACCTGCTCGGCGAAACCTGTCGCAATCCCTTCCCCGTCATCGTCGGTACCTCGGCCGGCGCCATCAACGCCGTCGGCCTGGCCTGCGGCGCCCTGCATTTCGCCAGCGCGGTGCGCCGGTTGACCGAGGTCTGGCAGGCCTTTCACTGCGGCGACGTCTACCGTAGCGACTGGTCCGGCGTGCTGCGCCAGGCCGGGCGCTTCTTCGGCCACAGCATGCTGGGCATGGGCAAGGACCTGCCGGTGGCGCTGCTCGACAGCTCGCCGCTGGGCGGTCTGCTCGGTCGCGAGCTGGACTTCTCCGGCATCGCCGCGGCGGTGCGCATGCGTCAGTTGCGCGCGGTGGCGGTGACAGCCTTCGGCTACGAGAGCGGCCAGGCGGTGACCTTCTACCAGGGCCGCGCCACCATCGATCCCTGGTTCCGCCACCGCCGCGTCGGCGTGCCCACGCGCCTGAGCCTGGAGCACCTGCTGGCCAGTGCGGCGATCCCGCTGATCTTCCCGCCGGTGAAGGTCAACCGCGAATACTTCGGCGACGGCGCGGTGCGCCAGTCGGCGCCGATCAGCCCGGCCCTGCACCTGGGCGCCAACCGGGTGCTGGTGGTAGGGGTGAGTGGCAACCCGCTGGGCAAGGGCGCCAACCAGCAGGTGGTGCGTCCGCGCAGCGGCCTGCCGCCGACCCTGGCGCAGATCAGCGGGCATATGCTCAACAGCACCTTCATCGACAGCCTGGAGGGCGATATCGAGACCCTGGAGCGGCTCAACCACATGAGCCGCCTGGTGCCCTCGGGCCTGCATCCGCGTGGTCTGGGTCTAAAGCCGGTGGAGGTACTGGTGATCTCGCCGAGCCAGCCGCTGGACCAGATCGCCGCGCGCCACCGCCACGAGCTGCCCAAGGCCATGCGCTTCTTCCTGCGTGGGCCGGGGGCTACCCGGGCCAGCGGTGCCGGCGTGCTCAGCTACCTGCTGTTCGAGCCCGGCTACTGCAACGAGCTGATCGAACTGGGCTACCAGGACGCCATGGCGCAGAAAGACGCCCTGGGCCGCTTCCTCGGCGTGGCCGAAGAGGCAGCGGAAGCCGCTGCGACCTCGGCGGGCTGAGCGGGCAGCGCTCAGGCAGTCAGGCGATCGTCGCGGAAGTCGCGCAGGGCCTGCTCGATTTCCTCGCGGCTGTTCATCACGAAGGGCCCGTACTGCACGATGGGCTCGTTCAGCGGCGTGCCGGCGATCAGCAGCACCCGCGCACCACTGACACTGCCCATTTCGATGGCGCCGCTGTCCGACAGGCGCGCCAGACGGCTCTGTCCCACCGTGTGGCCATTCACCGCCAGCTCACCTTCGTAGACGTAGAGCATCACCCGCTGGCCATCGCCCAGGCGTGGTGAGAGGCGGCTGCTCGCCGGCAGGTGCAGGTCGAACAGCTGCGGCGCGGTGTGCGGGCGCTGCACGGCGCCATCCTGCTGCAGCTGGCCGTCGTCGAAGCGCCCGGCGATCACCGTCACACCCACGCCGCCGGCGGTGGTCAGGCGCGGAATTTCCTCTGGCGCATAGTCGCGGTAGCCGGCTTCGCCCAGCTTGTCCCTGGCCGGCAGGTTGAGCCACAGCTGGAAGCCGCGCATCACGCCTTGTTCCTGTTCCGGCATCTCGCTGTGGATGATGCCGCGAGCAGCGGTCATCCACTGCACGCCGCCGCTTTCCAGCAGGCCGACGTTGCCCAGGTGGTCTTCGTGGCGCATGCGGCCTTCGAGCATGTAGGTGATGGTCTCGAAGCCGCGATGCGGATGCGGCGGGAAGCCGGCGATATAGTCGTCCGGATTCTCCGAGCCGAATTCGTCGAGCATCAGGAAGGGATCGAAACGCTCGATACCGGCACCGCCGAACACGCGGGTCAGGCGTACGCCGGCACCGTCCGAGGCGGGCTGGCCGATATGCTGGGCGAGCACTTGGCGGAACTGGGTCATGGGGCACCTCCATCTGTGGAATGTGCCCATGCTATTCCGGTTGATTGGATTAATGGTTGCGAGTTTTGCGGGTTATCTATCTATTAAATTGATCACTCTGCGATCTGCAGCTTGCGCGCCTCGCGGTACACATAGCGCACCTTCTCGTACTCGAAGGGGCTGTTCAGCTGGCCGTAGCGGAAGTTGGTGGTATTGCGCAGGTCCACCACGCGCAGGGCGGTGATCTCCGGATGATCGCTGCTGATCTCGGCCATGTTGAGGTAGTTGATCTGGCTCTCGGCGACGAAGTCGAACACCTTGCCGCCGGTGTCGCGCAGGTTGGACGGGCCGAGCAGCGGCAGCATGACGTAGGGGCCGTCCGGCACGCCGTAGAAGCCCAGGGTCTGGCCGAAGTCCTCGTTCTGCTTGGGCAGGCCGATGCGCGTGGCCGGGTCCCACAGGCCGACGACGCCGACCGTGGTGTTGACCAGCAGGCGCCCGGTGGTCTGCAGCGAGCGCTTGCCCTTGAACTGCAGCAGGCTGTTGAGCAGGTTGGGCACATCGCCCAGGTTGCCGAAGAAGTTGCTCACGCCGCTGCGCACGACGCTCGGGGTAACGTAGCGGTAGCCGCGCACCACCGGCAGGAACACCCACTCGTCGAAGCGGTAGTTGAAGTGGTAGACCCGGCGATTCCACGGCTCCCAGGGGTCGTAGACATGCAGCGCGCTGGCGGTGGAGCGCTCGAACTCGCGCTGATCCAGATAGGGGTTGAACTGCAGCTGGTCGAGGGGATTGGTGAAGCCATCCTCCTCCACCGCGGTGTCGGCCTGGGTCAGGCCGCCGGCGAGCAGCAGGGCGAGCGAGAGAGTCCATTTTCTAGCCACGGAAGAACTCCAGCATGGCGTCGCTGTTGACGCGGTAATTGAGGTTGCCGCAATGCCCGCCGCGCGGGTACAGGGTCAGGCGCTCGCCGAAGGTACGGCGCAGGAAGCCGATGTCGCCGGGGCCGAGGATCAGGTCGTCGGCGTTGTGCATCACCGCCACCTTGGCGCTCTTCTTCAGGTAGCTCTCCAGGGCGTACAGGCTGACCTCGTCGACCAGCTGCGGCAGGCTGCCGCCGTTGTACTTCTCGCGCCAGTAGGGCATCAGCTGCTCGACGATGTAGCAATCGAAGTCGCACTGCAGGGCGCGCTTGAAGAACGGGGTGAGGCTGGTGCCTTCTTTGATCGGGTAATTGGGCGGGGTGATCAGGCCGCGTCGATTGATCAGGTCGGCGGTGAAGGCCATGTCCGACACCGAGAAGCGGAACGAGCTGCCGATCAGCATGGCCAGTTGCTCGTTGCTGAGCTTCTGCCCGGACTGCTGGAAGTCGTAGAGCAGCGCATCGTTGAGGTCGATATGGCCCTGCTCCTCGAAGTAGCGGGTCAGCTTGCTCAGCACCAGTTCGAAGTAGGTGGTGCTGTTGTCGATGCCGGCGACCTTGGTCTGCACCAGGCGATCCAGGTTGGTCACCGAGGTGTACAGGTTGACCGGCGGGTTGAGCAGCAGCACGCGCTTGAAGTTGAAGCTGCGCAGGCGCTCGTCCAGCTCGCTGACGAAGGCGGCGTTAAGGGCGCCGAGGCTGTAGCCGGTGAGGTGGTATTCACTGACGTCCAGCTTCGGGTGCTGGGCGCGCACGGCCATCATCACCCGGTACAGGTCCTCGGCATCGTGGCGCGACAGGCCCGGCGTGGCGGTGCGCGAGGCGGCGCTCATGAAGTCGTAGCTGGTCGGCGAGGACAGCTGCACCACGTGGTAGCCGGCACCGTAGAACAGGCGCTTGAGCTCCTCGGTCTTGCCGCTGGCGTAGCTGGCGCCGGTGCCGGAGATGATGAAGATCAGCGGCGCGCGGCCATCCTGCTCAGCCAGGCGATAGCGCAGCTTGGTCACCGGCCAGAAGTTTTCCGGCAGTTCGAACTCGCGCTCCGGGCGCAGCTTGAGGTCGTAGTCGGCCTGGTCGATGTCGTCGTCGCTGGGCAGCTCCGGACGCAACTCCGGCGGCGTGCTGGCGATGGTCGCCTCGAAGGGGTTGTCCAGGGGGTAGCCGTAGCCGGCGAGAGGAACATCGGCCGCCAGTGCGGGCGCACCGAGCAGCACACCGCCGAACAGGGCGGCAAGGAGGGGAAGGCGTGGCATGGCCGAATTCCTTGGCGAAGGACTGCTGAAGTGAATACTGGGCTTATGACAAGTGCAAGCGTTGCGAGTGCCGTTTCGTTTAGTCAATAGAGCTGAGGCTCTGGACCCAGATCAGTTCACAGGCGCCTTCGCCGATGTCTTCGCGGCTCAGCGAGCTGAGCCAGTGGAAGCCGTCGTCGCCATCCACCCGCACCAGTTGCCCGGCCAGGGTGATGCGCTGGCCCGGCTCGACCCGCTCCAGCGCATGAGCCACGGCGGCGTCGGCCGGGATCAGGTGCATGTTGGCGCTGTGGGTCTCGATGTCGCGACGCGGGATGGGAAATTCGTCGGTGCGCCAGCGGTACCAGCGGTTGCCTTGGCTGATGTCGATGCGTGCCAGCACCTGCGGGTCGGCCATCGGCCCCCAACCCAGGGCCAGGTCGGTGGGCGAGACCCGCGCGCCACGGTCGAAGCGATAGTCCTCGCGGCCCAGCACTCGGGCCTCCAGTTGGAACGGTTGCAGCGGCGTGATGGTGTGGCCGTTGAGGCGGATCACGCCGTCCGGCGTGACCGCTGTCGGCGGCTCGGGAGATGGGCGCAGCCATTGCCAGCCGAGCGCCAGGGCGGTCAGCAGGAACAGGGTGAGTAGCAGGCGGCGGGCGTTCATGAGGGCAATTCTAGTGTTCCGGTCTTGCGCTCGGGCGCGAGCGGATTAAGCTGGGCGCCTTTTTCGGACCACCGGAGCGTCAAGATGTCCCGCCATTTTCCCCTGCTGTTGTTGCTGCTGGTATTGCCGTTGTGGCTGGCGGCCAGCTATGGCGTGCGCTTCGCCCTGATGGAGGATGGCCAGTGGGTGGGCATCTGCGTGGAGCAGGCGGCGCGCTGGGAGTGCCAGGCCCGTGCCGGGCTGGGCTACCTGATCCACTTTCGGGTGATCGCCTGGACGGCGCTGGTGCTGGCCGTACTGGGCTTCATCGCACCGGGCAAGGTCGGTCGCGTATTGGCCGGCCTGGCCCTGTTCGTCGGCATTCCGGCGCTGGTGCTGTACAGCGCCAGCCTGGCGGTATTCGCTCTGGTGCTGGCCGGGCTGCGCCTGGTACGGGCGCCACGCGCCGCCTGAGTCTCAGCGTCGGGGTGGCGGGCAGGGCTCGGCAATGCCTGGCCGCAGCTGCACCACCTGACGCTGCGTCTGATAAGGCGCGAGCACGGTGCCGCTGCCGGGCGCCGTCACACACCACTCCCAGTAGTACTCCAGGCGACCGTGCAGGAACAGCACTTCGCTCTGCCACTCGTGCCGGCTGGCAAAGCGGGCGACGCCGTCGGCATCGGTTCGGCGAGTCTCGCGCGATTGCTCGACGGGCGTCGGGTGGGCGCGGCCGATCAGCGTGACGCTGGCGCCGACCAGGGGCTGGCGCTGTACGTCCAACACGCGCAACTCGGCCTCGGGCTGGATGGTGCGGTAGGCGGGGTAGGGCACGCAGGCGCTCAGGCCCAGGGCCGTGAGCGCAACCAGCAGCAGTCTGGGCATCCTTGCCCTTCCGCTCAGCCGCGCGACAGGCCCAGGCTGCGCCACAGGGCGCCGACCAGCAGGGCGCTGGTCAGCGCCCAACCGATGGCCTGCAGATTGTGCAGGCCTTCCTGATACAGCTGCGGAGCGATGCCGGCGCCGACGATGAGGGTCAGCAGGGCGATCTCGCGGCGCGGCGCGCGCACCGGGCGGCACAGGTAGACCAGTGCCGGCAGCAGCAGGGCCAGGCTGGGGAAGCTGCGGTAGCGCGAATCGAACACCAGGCCGAGCATCAGCACCGCATCGGCGAAACCGGCGGCGGCCAGCCACCAGCCGCCATGGGCCTCCAGCCAGGCGAAGGCGCGCTCGCGCCAGCCGCCGCGGGCCGACAGGGCCAGCACGGCATGGGCCAGCACCAGCAGATTGAGGCCGAGCAGGGCGGCGGCCCACAGCCATTCGCTCCAGTAGCGGCTGGTGATCAGCGCCAGTTCGCTCCAGCCCAGGGCGCAGGCGGCACCGACGGCGGCGGTGAATGGCAGCAGAACGGCCGCGCGCGCGGAGGCCGGGCGCCCGGCGAGAATCAGCGCGGCGAGCAGCAGCAAACCACTGGCGCCCAGCCACAGCGGCCAGTGCGGCAGGTTGGATACCGGGCCGGCGAGAATGCCCTTGTCCTGGCGGTCGGCGTCAAACAGGCCCCAGTAGCCGCCGACGGCGCCTTCGCTGTCGCGCTTCCACGGCTGGTCGAAGGCCTCGATCAGGTTGTAACGCCAGCCGTTCTCCTCGGCCAGCTTGACGAAGCCGCGGATGAATAGTGCCTCGTTGACTCGGCTCGGCAGCGCCGTCTCACGCTGGCGACCTTCGCTCGGCCAGCCGGTCTCGCCGATCAGGATGTCCTTGGGCGCGTAGGCGTTGCCGAAGGTGCGACGCACGTTGGCGACCTGGGTCAGCGCGGCGTCGATGCCGGTGGGGTCGTCTTCCCAGTAGGGCAGCAGGTGGATGGTGATGAAGTCCACCGCTGGCGCCACTTCCGGGTACTGCAGCCAGAATTCCCAGACGTCGGCGTAGGTGACCGGCTGCTCGACCTCGGCCTTGACCCGCTCGATCAGCTTGACCAGCTGGCCGCCGGTGACCTCCTTGCGCAGCAGCGCCTCGTTGCCGACGATCACGCCCTCGATCACGTCCGGGTTGGCCTTGGCGTTGGCGATCAGCGCCTTGATCTCCAGCTCGGTATCCACCGGGTTGCTGCTCACCCAGGCGCCGGCCAGCAACTTCAGGCCATGCTTGCGGGCCAGCTCGGGCACCGCCTCCAGGCCGATCTGCGAGTAGGTGCGTACGCACTCGAAGCGGCTGGCCAGCTGGGCGAAGTCGATTTCCACCTGCTCGCGGCGGATCTGCAGCGGCTGGTCGAAGGGCGACTGGTCCTTGCCGAATGGCGTGTAGGAGGCGCACTGCAGCTTGTGCGTGGCGCTGGCCACGTCGCCCAGCTCCACGGGCCGTCCGACGCCGTACCAGACGGCGCCGAGCGCCACGAGGGCGAGCAGAAGGGCGAACAGGTAGGGCAGGAGAATGGCGCGTGGGCTGGGGGTCATGTCGGCTGCTGCTGCGAGGTGGCAAAGCCGCGCATCTTAGCGGAAGCCGGGCGCCCGCGGACAGTTCGGGCGCAATGCGGCGTCACGCGTGATGATGCAACCAGGCGTGCTTGGGAATCTCGCTGCGCGGCTGGCCGGGCTTCTCGAAGCGCTGCCAGATCTTCTCGTGGAAGTAGAAACCCACCGAGTTGCACAGCGGTTCCACCGCCGCCACCAGGCCGCCCACCGCGATGCTGCCGGTCAGCGCGTAGGCCACGCTGAAGGCGATGCAGAAGTGCATGAGGGTGAAGGTCACTGTCTTGAGCATGGCGCACCTCGATGAATGAGAATTGTTCTTCGTTGAGGTGAACCTTAGTCGTGACCTCCTAAGTCTGGAAATCGACCTTCGCGATAGCTTTGATAGTCAGGCTATATCGATTTTAGGAAATCGATTTTATTTGGTCGCCCCTCGGTCGGCAGCACCTCGGTGCCTGCCTGGCCGGCCTCGAAGTCGATCAGGAACTGCGCCAGGGCTTCCAGCGGCAGCGGTTTGCTGAGCAGGTAGCCCTGAATGTAGTCGCAGCCCAGCTCGCGCAGGAAGGCCAGCTGCTCGGCATTCTCCACACCTTCCGCCACTACCTGGAGGTTGAGGGTGTGGGCCATGCCGACGATGGCCTGGACGATCTGCCGGTCGGCGTTGGCGCTGGGCAGCTCCAGCATGAAGGAGCGGTCGACCTTCAGGGTGTCCAGCGGCAGGCGCTTGAGGTAGGCCAGCGACGAATAACCGGTGCCGAAGTCGTCGATGGAGATGCCCACGCCCAGATCGCGGATGCGCTGCAGCAGGCTGAGGGCCTGGTTGACGTTGCTCATCAGGGCGTTCTCGGTCACCTCCAGTTCCAGGCGCTGGGCGCGCAGGCCGGAGGCTTTCAGGGCGCGCGCCACCTCGTCCGGCAGGTCGTCGTGGCTGAGGTTGAGTGCCGAGCAGTTCACCGCCACGCGCAGGTCGGGGTGAGTCTGCTTGGCGGTGAGCTGGCGCAGGTCCTGGCAGGCGCGACGCAGTACCCAGGCATCCAGTTCGCCGATGAAGCCGTTGGCCTCGGCAATGCCGATGAAGCGGTCCGGCGCCAGCAGGCCCAGGCGCGGATGTTCCCAGCGCACCAGGGCCTCCAGCTTGCCGATGCGCCCGCTGCCGAGGTCGAGGATCGGTTGGTAGTGCAGCAGCAGGCCGCGGTCTTTCTTCAGCGCCTGGCGCAGCTCCTCCTCCAGCTCCAGCTCCATACTCGCCTTGTTGCGCAGGTGCTCGCTGAAGAAGTGCACGGCGTTACGGCCGCTGCCCTTGGATTGATACAGCGCCAGGTCGGCGTGCTTGAGCAGTTCCTCACAGGTTTCGCCGTCGCGTGGGTAGATGGCGATGCCGACGCTGGTGGTCATCACCATATGCCGGCGGGCCAGGGTTATCGGTTTCTTCATGCGCGCCATGATCCGTCGCGCCAGAGCCCGCGCCTCCTCGATATTGCTGAGACTGACCAGAATGCAGAACTCGTCGCCACCGAAGCGCGCCATCACGTCCTGGTCGCGCACCGTGTGGCGGATACGCTCGGCCACCTCCTTGAGCAACTGGTCGCCGGCGTCGTGGCCGAGGCTGTCGTTGATCCGCTTGAAGTGGTCGATATCCAGGAACATCAGCGCCAGGGCCTTGCCCTGAGCCGCGTGGCTGCTCAGCTTCTCGGCGAACACTTCGTTGAACGAACGGCGGTTGAGCAGGTTGGTCAGCGGGTCGTAGTGGGCGGCCTGTTGCAGCGAGGCCCGGGCCTGGTTGAGTTGGCTGAGCAGCGAGTTGACCCGCAACAGGTCGTGCTCCTTGCGCTGCAGCTTGCGGTCGGCCCAGGCCGCGCCGAGCCCGCCGCCGATGGCGAGGAGGGCGATCAGGGCGATGCTCAGGCCCAGCTGCAGAGCGTTGGCCGGGCTCTGCAGCTGCAGCGGCGTGCCCAGCGGCACCACCATCTCCAGGGCCCACATGCCGGTGAAATGCATGGAGACGATGGCGCCACCCATCACCAGGCTGGCGATGACGCGCAGCAACTGATGAAGGAAACCCTCGCGCCCACGGAAGAACAGCGATAGCTGCAGAGCCGCCAGGCTGGCGACCACGGCAATCACCAGGGACAGGGCGAACAGCCCCGGCCGGTAATATAGCTGCGCCTCCGAGCGCATGGCGGCCATGCCACTGTAGTGCATCAGGCCGATGCCGATGCCGATGCACAGTGCCGCCTGCAGGCGTTGGCGCAGGGTCGGCCGATCCTTGGCCAGGCCGGGCATGGCCAGCAGGGCGGCGAGGATCACGATCAGCAGGGAGAACACCGTGGTCGGCAGGTCGTAGCGCACCGCCACCGGGGCCTGGAAGGCGAGCATGGCGACGAAGTGCATGCCCCACACGCCGCCGCCCAGGCTCAAGGCGCCGACCGCGCACCAGTTGCGCCGCGCCTCGGCGCGTTCGGCATGGCCGGCGCGTTCGGCGAAGCTGAGGGTGGCGTAACCGGCGACGCAGGCGAGCAGGTAGGCCAGCACCACCAGCTCCGGGGCATGGCTGCAGTCGAGCAGAATCTGTGCCCCATCGGGCTCGGTGGTGAGAAAGCGCAGACCTAGCCAATCCATAGCAGGCGACCTCAACGGACAGGGTGCAAGGAGGGGACTACAGGCTCAGGAGTTGGTGAGTATAGACGTTCGTGCCAAATGCCAAGGTCGCCGACGATGGCGCTCAGAATCTGTCTCGGTCTTTTGAGCCAGGCTAGGCAAAAACAGGCGAGGGTGCGGAGTTTACGAGGTGTAAATGAGCAGTCCGAGACGCCGCGTCCCGGCCTGTTTTTAACCACGCATGGTCGACGATCAAGATCCGAGACAGGTTCTAAGACTTTGGTCGAAAGCGCGTGATAGTTACGACTAAGGTCGTCTGTCTCGCCTCGTCAACCGCTCGCAGAGTGGCCTCACCAGTAACTCGTGCTGTGAGGACAACAACAATGAACGACAGCGTCTACAAGCGGATCGAGCAGAGTCCGCGCTTCCAGGAGCTGGTCGCCACCCGCGACCGCTTCGCCTGGATTCTCTCCGCCATCATGCTCGGCCTCTACGTGGCCTTCATCCTGCTGATCGCCTTCGATCCGCAGCTGCTCGGCACTCGCATCAGCGACGACTCGCCGATGACCCTGGGCATTCCGCTGGGCGTCGGCCTGATCCTCTCGGCCTTCGTGCTGACCGGGATCTACGTCAAGCGCGCCAACGGCGAATTCGACCGCATGACCCAGGAAATCCTGGACGAGGTGCAGAAATGATCGCGCGTCTCCTCACCGCCATCGGCCTGATGATTGCCGCTCCGGCCTTGTGGGCCGCTGGCGCCCTCGAAGGCGATGTGCAGCGCCAGCCGCTGAACATGGCGGCCATCGTCATGTTCGTCGCCTTCGTCGGCTTCACCCTCTACATCACCTACTGGGCGTCCAAGCGCAGCAAGTCGGCGGCCGACTTCTACACCGCCGGTGGCGGCATCACCGGCTTCCAGAACGGCCTGGCGATCGCCGGTGACTACATGTCGGCGGCGTCCTTCCTGGGTATTTCCGCCCTGGTATTCGCCTCCGGCTACGACGGCCTGATCTACTCGATCGGCTTCCTGGTCGGCTGGCCGATCATCCTGTTCCTGATCGCAGAACGCCTGCGCAACCTCGGCAAGTACACTTTCGCCGACGTCGCTTCGTTTCGCCTCAAGCAGAAGGAAATTCGCACCCTGTCCGCCTGCGGCTCGCTGGTGGTGGTGGCCTTCTACCTGATCGCGCAGATGGTCGGCGCCGGCAAGCTGATCGAGCTGCTGTTCGGCCTCGACTACCACGTGGCAGTCGTGCTGGTCGGCATCCTGATGGTCTGCTACGTGCTGTTCGGCGGCATGCTGGCCACCACCTGGGTACAGATCATCAAGGCCGTGCTCCTGCTGTCCGGTGCCTCGTTCATGGCGCTGATGGTGATGAAGCACGTCGGCTTCGACTTCGGCACCCTGTTCAGCGAAGCCGTGAAAGCTCACCCGAAGGGTGAGGCCATCATGAGCCCCGGCGGCCTGGTTAAGGACCCGATCTCGGCGATCTCCCTGGGCCTGGCACTGATGTTCGGTACCGCCGGCCTGCCGCACATCCTGATGCGCTTCTTCACCGTCTCCGACGCCAAGGAAGCCCGCAAATCGGTGTTCTATGCCACCGGCTTCATCGGCTACTTCTACATCCTGACCTTCATCATCGGCTTCGGCGCGATCCTGCTGGTCGGCACCAACCCGGACTTCAAAGACGCCTCCGGCCTGCTGATCGGCGGCAACAACATGGCGGCGGTGCACCTGGCCGATGCCGTGGGCGGCAGCCTGTTCCTCGGCTTCATCTCGGCCGTGGCTTTCGCCACCATCCTCGCGGTAGTTGCCGGCCTGACCCTGTCCGGCGCCTCGGCGGTGTCCCACGACCTGTACGCCAGCGTGATCAAGAAGGGCAAGGCCAACGAAAAGGATGAGCTGCGCGTATCGAAGATCACCACCGTGATCCTCGGCGTACTGGCCATCGGCCTGGGCATCGCGTTCGAGAAGCAGAACATCGCCTTCATGGTCGGTCTGGCCTTCTCCATCGCCGCCAGCTGCAACTTCCCGGTACTGATCCTCTCCATGTACTGGAAGAAGCTGACCACCCGTGGCGCCATGATCGGCGGCTGGATGGGCCTGATCACCGCGGTCGGCCTGATGATCCTCGGCCCGACCATCTGGGTGCAGATCCTCGGTAACGCCACGCCGATCTACCCCTACGAGTACCCGGCGCTGTTCTCGATCCTGGTTGCTTTCGTCGGTATCTGGTTCTTCTCCGTCACCGACAAGTCCACCGCCGCGGACGAGGAGCGTGCGCGCTTCTACCCGCAGTTCGTGCGCTCGCAGACTGGCCTCGGCGCCAGCGGTGCCTCGGCTCACTGATAGCGATATCTCCGTGTGACTGGGCAGCCTTCGGGCTGCCCTTTTTTATGGGCGTCTGTATGATCGCCGCCCATTCGCATGGATGAACCGAGGATTCTCAAGGATGAACACGCTTTTCTCCCGCTGGGGCGCTATTGCCCTGGCTATCTGCCTGAGCCTGCTGACGGGCTGCGCCTTCAAGGGCGGCGATATGAGCGGCGCGGGCGCCGAGCCGGTTAGCGCCGGCTACTCCGCTACCCAGGGCAAGACCAGCGGCCGCCTGCTGGTATGGACCGCCGACTTTTCCGTGAAAGTGGTCGATCTCGCCAGATCCGCCGAGCAGCTGAGTGCGCGCATGATCACCCTCGGCGGCTATGTGGAGGAGAAGAGCGACCACGGCAGCCAGAGCCAGAGCTTCGTCTACCGCGTGCCCAAGGACGCCTTCAACGAAGCGTTGGGTGATGTGGAGCGCAGTGGCACCGTGCAGCGTCGTCACGTCAAGGGCGAGGACGTCACCGAACAGTATGTCGACGTGGAGACCCGCCTGAAGAACAACCTGGCGCTGCGTGATCGCTTCCGCGATCTGCTGGCCAAGGCCAAGGACGTCAAGGACATCCTGCTGATCGAGGCGGAGCTCAACCGCATCCAGTCCGAGATCGACTCTATGGAGGCGCGCATGCGCATCCTCAAGGACCAGATCCAGATGTCCACCATCCGTGTGTCGCTGGAGCAGCAGGTGCCGCCGAAGCCGGCCACCATCTATGGGCCGCTGGGCTACCTGTACAAGGGCGCGGAGTGGTTCGTGGTCAAGCTGTTCGTCATCCGGGAGTGATCGACTGATGGAGACGCTACGAGCGCTCCTCGCGACGCTGGTGTTTCTCGCAGGCATCGCCTGCCTGGTGCATGGCCTGTCGGGCGGGCCGCTGTGGCCCTGCCTGCTCGGCATGGCGCTGTGCTTCCTGCTGGCCTACTGGCTGTGGCCGCAGAATCGGCAAGCGGACAGCCCCTGGTTCGATGCGCTGGAGCTGCTGGTCGAATTGCCCGTGAACCTGCTGCTATGGCTGCTGCGCCAGCTCGGCCGGCTGTTCCGTGACGTGGACGGGGTGGATCTATGAAGCGGCGTACAGCGCTACTGCTCGGATTGATCGTGCTGCTGGCGGCGGGGGCGGGCGGCTATGCCTGGCTGAAGGCGCCTTATGCTCATGCAACGGCGGCTGGCGTGGCCCGCGAGTTCCTCACCCTGTTGCAGGAGGGGCAGCTGGAGCAGGCCTACGAGTTGACGCTCAAGAGGCAAAGCCTGGTAGGGCGTGACCTGGCGGATTTTCAGCCGTTTGCCGCTCGCCAACTGTGTTCGGCCGAGCACCTGCCGCTGGTCGGAGAGCCGCACCCGCCCCAGTCCAACGGCAACCGCCTGCGCCGCTGGCTGTCGGGCCACGAGGTGGAGATGCCCAGCGTCTCGCTCCGTTTCGAGAAGAGTTCATGCCTAGTGACCGTCGAGCTGCGCCGCGATGGGGAAAGGCGCTGGCGGGTGTTCTACTTCCAGTCCCGCGCCGGCTGAGCCCCACGCTTGAGCCGGCGCATGGCTTGCGGCATGGTGTGCGCAGGTTCTTCGACAAGTCAATGCGATGGATACGACCTTTCTGATCATCCCCGGCTACGGCGATTCCGGTCCCGAGCACTGGCAGAGCCTGTGGCAACAGCAGGACCCGCGCTTTCGCCGGGTCGAGCAGCGCGACTGGTGGAATCCGGTCTGCGCGGAGTGGGTCGAGACGCTGGAGCAGGCCGTGGCAGCCAGCGGGCCACAGACCGTGCTGGTCGCCCACAGTCTGGGCTGCGGCCTGGTCGCCCACTGGGCCGCGCAGACCCGCCAGCGCATCCGCGCCGCCATGCTGGTGGCCCCTCCCGATCCGGAAGGGCCGGCGAAGGAGCTGAATATCCAGGGCTTCATACCGGTGCCCGACCTACCACTGGCATTCCCCAGCCTGGTGGTGGCCAGCAGTGACGATCCCTACAGCAGCCTGGAGCACGCCCACGGCGCCGCCACGCGCTGGCGCAGCCGCTGGCATAACGTCGGCGCGAAGGGGCACATCAACGGGGATAGCGGTCTGGGGGACTGGGCGGAGGGGAAGGCGCTGTTGCAGTCGCTGCTCGCCTGAGGGGTAAATGATTCTACTGAGTGGGGGCCGCGAGCTAGAAAGATGTGATGAAAATCATAAGCTCTAAATTCTGATCGTTCGGTCAAAGTCAAGCAATTTTCTGGGGTTTTTCGAGACGATTTCCTACAACTTTGGTAGTGTATTGGCCATCTGCCATAAAAAAGCCATCACCATAAGAAACTAGGAGCATCTCTCATGAATATCAAAGCGCGCGCTCGCCAACTGGGCCAGGGCATGACCGAGTACATCATCATCGTGGCGCTGATCGCTATCGCTGCCATCGTCGTCTACAACCTGTTCGGCGATACCGTTCGTGGGCAGGTGGGGGATATGGCGGCGGAGCTGAGTGGTGGCGCTGCTGACCATTCCGCTGCAGCCAAAGCGACTGCGGCACAGGGCCAAGATCAGGTTCAGTACGAACTGGGTAACTTCGATCAGGTAGAAGAGCAGTAATTTACTGCCCGCTGCGGTCATGAAACGCTCTGCCCAGAGAGGGCAGGCCATCGTCTTTGGCCTGCTCTTTTTAGGTGTGGCCGTGCTGGCGATGCTGCTGGTGTACAACCACGGCATCCTCACCCGCGACCGCGTGCAGCTGGAAAACGCCGCCGATGCAGCGGTGTATTCCCAGGCCAAGCTGTTCGCCCGTAACCAGAACTTTATCGCTTACACCAACCGCGCCATGATCGCCAATGAGCTGTCCATCGGGCAGATGGTGGCGATGCGCTCTTGGGCCAAGCGCTACAAGACGGTACCGAGCTGGATCAACTCCTTCCCGGCCTACCAGATTCCCATAGTGCCGCCGGCGCCCAAGCCGTCCCTGGCGGACATGCTCAACCTGGTTTACTTCCCTTACTTCGCTATCGGCACGGGCGTAGACGCGGTATCCGCCCCTCTTATCGGCTTCTATCCGACCACCGTGTCCTACTTCAATATGGCCCTGTCCATGTTTCAGAAGGCCTTCGCCATGGCCACGGTCGAGTCGCAGATCGAGGGCATGATCGATGTGGTGGAGGAGCACCAGAATCGGAGCGATGCTGATCCGGACGATGACCTTTATATTCCGCTGCTAGGCTACTACTTCCTCACCCAGAACGCCGCGCTGACCTATTTCGGCGACAGTTTCAGTTACGAAAATCTCTACAGTCAGGCCAGCAGCGCTATGAATAGCGGCGGCGGTGCCGCGGGAGGAGGAGCTGGTGGCGCCAGCGAGCCGGAGCCTTCGACCACCGATGAAGTGGTCGGCTCATTTCTTGGTGGCTTGAACGGCCCCGAGACCATGCTGGTGGACACCAACCCCGAGCGCTACAAGAAGAAACCAGGCGCCACTCAGGACCCTCCAGCCAACGACGACGCCAAGGAGGCCTATCGCCAGTTTGCGGCGATCATCAACGACAACCGCAACGACTGGCTGGATAAGCGTCACTACACTCTGGGGCCCCCGCCCATCAGCATGCCGGAGATCACGTTGCCGCTGGGGCCGCTGAAGATCAGTTTCAGCCTGACCCTGGAGATGGGCTCGTTCAACGACGGCGGCACGGCCTACCGCTACAACCCGCTGCGTACCAGCTCCACCGGCGATGGCATCGAACGCTACGGCTGGACCTCCGTCGACTACACCTCGCTAGGCTTCAAGTTGGACATCGACCTGGTCATCGAGCTGTGTTTATGGTTCCCGGTGGTCGGCACCAAGTGCTTCACCCTGATCGACGGCCATATCCCTCTGGGTTTCGGCATGCCCATCAGCGGGGCGACGGAGCAATTGGTGGCGGAGCGGGCCGATGCCATGCGAACGGCCCCGCAGTGGGGCTTCCCCGGTATGGACTCGACGGGGCTGGCGCCTGGCATGTACGGCGACAGCTTTCATATGGTGCATGCAGTGAGCTGGTTCTGGGGCCAGGTGCGCAATATTTACGGCACCATTCCGGCAGATGTGAAGACCGAATACGCCGGCCCGCCATCCTTCTTCGCGCTCAACGATTCTTTTGCCGAATCAGGTACCAGCCACGAGTTCAGTATCGCGGTAGCCAAGAAGCTCAGTGACGTGCCTACTACCGACAGCCCGGATGGGCTGAATATCAATGGCAGTTCCGGCAACCAGTTGTACCGTTTCCAACTGGATACCCAGGGGCCGGTGGACGGCACCCTGAGCACGGCCTACGCCACTGCCCTGTGGCAGGAGCCCAACGCGCTGATGACGGTGTCCTCGGCCGAGACCTATTTCGCCAGTCCGCGCGAGGGGGAAGTGGCCAGCCAGTTCAGCCCCTTCTGGGATGCACGCCTGCGCGAGCCGAGCGCCATCACCATGATGATCGCCAGTGGCGAGATCGATCCCTTCCAACTGATGGAGGAGCTGAATCTGTCCGGCGGCATCATGGGCGTGGCTGAGTGGGTGATCGACAAGGCTATTGAAAGCTTGACCGAGCCGGCCAAGGAACAGCTGCTGAAGAATGTCCAGCCACCGGTCAAGGAGTATGCCGAGCAGGTGGTAGATGATGTATTCGAACTGGTCACCGGCCCGCCGAAGGACTTAATGCTAGATGGGCTGGAACAGTATGTACCTTAGGTCGAAGTGCTCGGGCCAGGCCATGACGGAGTTCATCGTCATGGCCAGTGGCGTGCTGCTGATCCTGTTCCTGGTAGTACCCATGCTGGCCAAGCTGCTCGACATGAGCTTCCAGACCCAGCAGATGGCCCGCTACATGGCTTGGGAACGTACCGTCTGGTACGACAATGGTGACCAACCGAGCGAAACCACCGAGCCGGGCAATGATATCGCCGTGCGCAGCGATAGCGCCATCGACGGCAGTGCACAGAAGCGCCTACTGACCTTCACAAGCTCCCCCGAAATCCTATCCGCCAGCGATGTTTCGGGTGTCCCGGCTGGTACTCAGCATGCCCTGTGGCGCTGGAGTAGCGGCGGGCAGATGCTCAACGGCGGTGGGCTGACCGGTAACAGTCTAAATCCGGAGGAGACGCCCTCATTCGCTTACGATGTGCTGGGTGTCTACAACGAGGGCATGGGTTTGTTGACCGAGCCGCTGACCATGATCGGGGTGGGCGGAGGCGCCGATGGCAATTTCCTCCAGGTTGCTCATCCCCAGGACAATTACTTCACACCCTCGGTCAGTGCCAGCGTCAATCTGGCCAACACTGGGCTGGAGTCGAGTGCCCTGCCGGACAGCCTGACCATCACCGCCAAAAGCGCCATCCTGGCCGATGGCTGGAATGCCCAGGGTGAGCATCATTTCAAGTCGCGTTCCGACGACTTCGCCATCGGCACCCTGATGGACAATGGCGTCGTCAACGCGATGATCAGTTTCATCGGTGTTTTTGAGCCCAGCTTCCGCGATGTGGACTTCGGCTATATCGGCACCGACCCCATTCCCGAGGCCGAGACCAAGTGCGATTTCGGTTTCTGCTATTTCGATGAAGAAGATGACTAAGCTCCTTCCGGCCGTTGCTGTGCTGCTGGCTCTACTGCCTCTGGCAGTCGTCCGTGCGGACTGTGATTTTGACGATTTTCCGATCACGGACAGCATGCAGTTGGCCACGGTAGCCGAGGCTGTGCAGTGGAATAACCTGCCGATGAGCGTCAAGGGCTTCCGTACCGAGGCGCCACTGGAGACGGTGCGCGGCTTTTACGGCAAACAGTGGGAAGGCGAGGTGGACTTCACCGAGTTCGGCGCCTGGCAGCAGATACTCCACATCAACGAAGACTGCATGATGATGGTTCAGCTGCGCACCGCAGAGGGCCAGACCCAGGGGCGCCTGATGCTGGTCAACCCGCCAGACGAGGAGCTGGCTCAGCGCCCTCTGGGCGGCGGCGTGCCTATGCCGCCCGATGCGGTGGTGGTGACCGACATGCAGAGCCAGGATCGCTTCCGCGATGGCCAACTGGTGATGCTGCTCTATCCCGAGACCCTTGATGTTGCTACGCGCTGGTATGAGGCCGAGATGGTGCGTGCCGGCTGGCAGCTGAATCGTCGTCAGTCCAGCCAGAACAACGCCACCCTGATCTACAGCAAGGGGCGTGAACAGTTGTCGGTGGTGTTCCTGCGTACCGCTGGCGAGCAGACCCAGATCCTGCTCAACCGGATGGATCGCTGATGAGAGCGCAGTGCGGGCAATCCATGGCCGAGTACCTGGTAGCGCTAGGCATCGGCGGCAGCATCATTGCGGCCCTGACTCTGACGCCCTGTACCGTCGCCAGCAGTGCCAAAGGCTGCGTGCCTGCTTTGCTAGACGCGCTACACAATAATTACGAGGGTTATTCGGCTGCCATTGGCGATATCCAGGACTATGGCGATGTCGAGGTTGCTGCTCCGCCAGCGGACGACGGTGAGGTCGAGGATGACAGCACCATTCCCGGCGATGGCGGCGAGGAAGATCCGAACAAGGCTCCCACCGAGTCACTGAATAAGGTCAGCTATGTCTATGACGACCAGGGCAATGTGATCGGAACGGTCAGCGGCAACACCATCTACGACCTCAGTGGCGAGGAGATTGGCGAATACAGCTTCGATCCGGAAACCGGCGAGCAGGTAGTCAAGATTGGCGACAAGGAGGTTGCCGGCGTCAGCATTGGCAGTGTCTTCGTCGACAAGAACGGTAACCGGATCGCGCTCAAGGCCATCCTGGTCGGTGGCCAACTGCGGGGCTTCGGCTACGAAGTGGACGGCAAGTACTACGATCCGCTCAAGGGCGAATTGACCGACAAGGTGCCGAGCAACGCTACCGTGGTCGATACCCGGTTGGTCAAGGTGCTGGACAGTAGTGGCCAGGCCAGCGACTTCGGCTACGAGGTCGATGGTTATATCTATTCCCTATCCAAGGTTCAGGTATCGGGCGAGACCTATACCACCGTCAAGGTGCCGGATGGCGAATTGGTCGAGATGGTGCTGAGCCAGTCGGCCACCATCGACAACTGGAGCGGTTATTCGCGTTGCGTCGTGCGCAGCCTGGACTGGGTCAACAGCGAGCTGAGCGCCTACCCAGGCAGCGGCAACTACACCTTCGACAAGACCGAAGACGACGGTTCGGGCAACCAGGTGACTACCACCGACAACGCTGTGGTGGAGTCACCAACCAATAATCTGGGTTACATCGACAGCGCCGATATGGGCGGCAGCTGCGCAGGTCGCTGGCTGCTCACCGAGGGCGCCAGCGACTGGACACTGAGCGGGCCTTACTAGAGCCGCCGCAAGCATACAGGCCCGTGCTGGCGCGGGCCGCCATAACAAGAGTTTGATTCGCTAGGGGATAGGGCATGCAGCCGGTTTCGGGGAGCAAGTTGTTGATCATCGCCGTGGTCTGCGGGGTTCTCGCAGGCGGTGCGGCGTGGATGTACCTGAAGAGCAAGGAGGCTCAATACCGTGAGGCCTACAAGCCCCCGGTGGAGCGCAAGGTCACGCTGATCGTGCCGCGCCAGGACATGGGCAAGGCCGAGGTGATCAGAAAAGAAAAGGTCGCCGCGCTGGATGTACCTGCGCAGTTCGTACCGTCTGGCGCAGTGCTGGCCCAGGACTGGAAGAAGCTCGACGGGCGCATGGTCGAGGCGCCGTTGCAGAAGGGCAAGCCGATCACCTGGAGCGCCGTGGAAGGCAGCTCGGTGAGCCGTTTCTCCGAGAACGTAGAGCTGGGCAAGCGTGGCAAGACGGTGAAGATCAGCAAGATCAACTCCTTCGATGGACTGCTGCGCCCCGGCGATCATGTCGATCTGTTAGGTACCTTCAGCGCCACCGATATTGGCTTGCAGAAGCAGCCCAACTACGCCGACGACGTGATCATGACCGTGCTGGAGAATGTGGTGGTGCTAGCTGCCGGGCGCGAAGACGCCAGCGGGCGCAAGTACGAGACCTTCTTCGATCGCAATTCTGCCGACGGCTTCAACATGAACTTCTCCACCGTCACCCTGCAGCTGACCCCGCAGCAGGTGGCGCGCGTCGAGTTGGCGGAGAAGAGCGGTGAGCTTGTCGCCGTGCTGCGCCATCCCAAGGACACCAGCTTTGCCAAGCTGGGTCAGGTCACAGTGGCCAACCTGCTCGACCCGCCACCGGCCGAAACCGCAGACGTGGTGCTGGGCGCCGATGGCCAGCTGGTCGGTCGCATCGTCGGTGACAATGTGGTCGATGCCCAGGGCCGCATCGTCGGCAAGATGGTCGACGGCAAAGCCGTGTCTTTCGACGGCAAGACTCTGGGCACGGTAGCCAAGAACGTGGCCGCCAATGACCCGCTGCTGCGCATGCGCGAGCGTGCCGATGTGGTGCGCGATGCCGACGGCAACGTGGTCGGACGCATCAAGGACGGCAAGGTGCTGGACGCCGACGGCAAGGTCATCGGTGTGGTCAAGAATGGCCAGGCGGTGGGGTTGAAGGGCGAGACCCTCGGCAGGGTCGAGCGCAATGCGGCTCTGGATGCTCAGGGGCGCGTGATCGATATGAGCAAGTCCACTGCCCAGGCCTCCCCGCAGAAGCGGGGCAGCGAGCAGCAGATTGTGCGTGATGCCACCGGGAAGGTCATCGGCCGGGTGGTCGACGGCAAGGTGGTCGACGCCAATGGTCAGGTCATCGGTGTGGTCAAGGACGGTAAGCCGGTCGGCCTGGAAGGCAAGGTACTCGGGCAGGTCAGCACTGCTGTGGTGGATGCCCAGGGCAAGGTCGTTGGGCAGATAGGCGAAGTGGTGCGCGACGCCAACGGCAAGATCATCGGCCGAGTGATCGATGGCCAGGTGGTTGATGGCAACGGCAAGGTGATCGGCAAGATCAAGGACGGCAAGGCGCTGACTGCCGACGGTAAGGCCTTGGGCCAGGTCGATAAGGTCATGCTCGACGAGCAAGGCCGGCCCAAGGACGACGGCGTCCGGGTGGCTCGCGATGCCTCAGGCAAAGTCCTCGGCACCGTGGTCGGTGACCGCGTGCTCGACGAGCAGGGGCGCGAAGTCGGCAAGCTGGTGGACGGCAAGGTAATCGGCAAGGACGGCCAGGTGCTGGCCGATGCGGTCGACATCGAGGTCCAGCAGGATGCGGTGCGGGTGGCTCGCGATGCGTCTGGCAAGGCTATCGGCACGGTCAAGGGCGATACCGTTTACGACGCCAGCGGCAAAGTGGTGGGCAAGCTGGTGGACGGCAAAGTGGTGGATGCCAACGGTAATGTGCTGGCGTCCGGCATCAGCGCGGCGGTCGAGGGCCAGGCCCAGGCCGATACGGCGCTGGCGGTGGCCGGTGAGGCGCAGGAGGGCGCCGCGCCCCAGGCCAGCCGCATGGTGCAGTTCATTCCGGGGGGGACCGGCAAGGACGGCATCATCCCGATTCAGACTATTCGCATGGAGTGATGTGGCGTGTTCGGTCGGCGAGAGCGCTCGCCGACCGGTGTACGTGTGAATTTCCGTGGGCGGCGCACTGCTCACGCATAAAAAGAAACGCTAGGGCTCCGAGACAACAACGATGAAAGCACGACTTCTGGTTCTACTGATGGGGATGGGCACGCTGACGCAGGCAGCGGCCGAGAGCCTGCCGGCGCAGCTGACACTGTATAGCGGCGATGTCCGGGTGCTCGAAGCTCCGGGCATCGAGCGTCTGGCGGTCGGCAATGTGGAAATGATCAGCGCCACGCTGCTGAAGAACCAGGAGATGGTCCTCACCGCCGAGGGCGAAGGGGAGACTACGGTGCAGGCCTGGTTCACCGATGGTCACCGCGAGCAGATGGGTGTGGTGGTGGTGAAGGCCAACGGTTATCGCCAGATCGGCGAGCTGCGCGCTCTGCTGAGTGATGTGCCCGGTCTGAAGATTCGTACCGTCGGCCGTCAGGTGGTGCTGGAGGGACGCCTGCACAGTCAGGACCTGCAGCGGGTGAAGGACGCGGTGAAGTTCTACGACAACGTGCTGGTGCTGGCCGAGGAGCAGAATGGCGCGGCCATCAAGTCCGACTCCGGCCTGATGCTGGAAGAAGTGCGTGCCATGCTCGGACAGATTCCGGGCATCTCGATCAAGACCGTCGGCCGGCAGATCGTGGTGGACGGTGATCTCAACCAGATCGACATGGATCGCATCAAGCTGCTGCAGGAGCGTTACCCGGACATGCTGGTGTTGGCCCAGCCGATGTCGCAGTTCGTCGCGCCGATGATCTACTTCGATGTGCGCATCACCGAGTTTGCCAAGGATGATGTCGAAGAGCTGGGCGTCAACTGGAGCACCAGCATCAATGGCCCGAGCTTCGCCTTCTCGTCGGACCAACGCACCAACCCCTATTTCCGTGGCCAGTTCCCCAGCGATTCGGGCACCTTCGACGATCTCAACGATGCGGTTGGCAATACCGGCACCAATGGCTATTGGGGCATCGCCACCGAAATCACCTCGCGCATCAACTTCCTGGAGAAGAACGGCTCTGCCCTGACCCTGGCCTCGCCGCGCCTGTCCGCGCGTAGTGGTGGCGTGGCCGAGCTGACCGTGGGGGGTGAGGTGCCGGTGGTGACCAGCAGCATCAACGGCCCCTCGGTGGAGTACAAGGAGTTCGGCATCATCCTCAACATATCGCCGCAGATCTACGGCAGTGACCGGGTCGCGGCCAAGGTGATGGCCGAGATCAGCCAGCTGGACAAGGCCAACCAGGTAGGCGACTACCCGGCGTTCAAGACCCGCCGCACCGACAATGAGGTGCAGCTGAAGATCGGCGAGACCCTGGTGCTGTCCGGCCTGGTCAACAAGGACACCCAGCAGACCTACGAGGGTGTGAAGTGGCTGCAGGATATCCCGGTGCTCGGCCCCTTCTTCCGCAACAAGAGCTTCAAGGGCGGCCAGACCGAGCTGGTGATCTTCATCACTCCGGAGCTGATGACCGGCACCACCGCCACCGCCAACCAGCGTGAACTGGACCGTGCCGAGCGCATGCTCGGCGACTTCGAGAAAACGGTGAAGAAAGGCCTGCTGGACTGAGGAGCGACGGATGTTCGAGTTAGAAGTCAGCTACCGCAACGGCCAGCCGGTCGACAAGGTTACCTGCGCCGCCAATCAGTGCGAGTTGGGCAAGGCGCGCACCTGCATTCTGCGTTTGCGCGGCTGGCGGGTGGCGCCGGTGCATGCACGCATCGAGCGCTCCCTGGCCGGGCTGTTCGTCGAGGATCTCAGCCGCGGCTACGAGCTGGAGGTCAACGGCAAGCTGGTGGGACGCTACGGTCCCCTGAGCGAGAACGATCAGATCGGTATCGGTGGCTACCTGGTGCGGGTGCGCCCGCTGGTGGTCGAGACCGAGGACATGCCGCCCACCGACGAGGGGCAACCGCTCAACGAAGCGGAGGCCGCCGGTATCGTCAGCCACGACCAGGCGGCATACATGGAGTGGTCCAAGTACATCCACGGCGAGCTGTTCCGCGCCATGGACCTGCGCCGCATGGACCTGGAGACCATGGCCCATGACGAGGTGCGGGCCAAGCTGGCCGAGCTGGTCGACGAGATCATGGAGCAGATCCGTGCGCGCCTGCCGAAGTGCATCGACTGCGCGGTACTGCACAAGATCGTGCTGGACGAGGCGGTCGGTCTCGGCCCGCTGGAGGACCTGCTGGCCGACGAGAGCATCACCGAGATCATGGTCAACCGGCATGACGACATCTACGTCGAACGGTCCGGCCGGCTCGAGCGCTCCAGCATCAACTTCAGCTCCGACGCCACGGTGATGGCGACCATCGAACGGATCATCTCGCCACTCGGTCGTCGTATCGACGAAAGCTCACCGATGGTGGATGCGCGTCTCAAGGACGGTTCGCGGGTCAACGCCATCATCCCCCCGCTGGCGCTCAAGGGCCCGTGCCTGACCATTCGTAAGTTCTCCCAGCACAAGCTGACCACCGACGACCTGATCCGCTACGGTTCGATCAACGAGCCTATGGTGACCTTCCTGCGCACGGCGGTCGAGCAGCGTCTCAATGTGGTGGTGTCCGGTGGTACCGGTTCGGGCAAGACCACATTGCTGAACATCCTGTCCAACTTCATTCCGCCGGAAGAGCGGGTGGTCACCGTGGAGGATGCCGCCGAGCTGAAGCTGGTGCAGCCTCATGTGGTGTCGCTGGAATCGCGTCCGGCGAACATGGAGGGCAAGGGGCAGGTGACCATTCGTGATCTGGTGCGCAACTGCCTGCGGATGCGCCCGGACCGTATCGTGGTCGGCGAATGCCGTGGCGGCGAGGCGTTGGACATGCTGCAGGCGATGAACACCGGCCACGACGGCTCGCTGACCACCGGCCACGCCAACTCGCCGCGCGACATGTTGCGCCGCCTGGAGGTGATGGTGCTGATGGCGGGGATGGACCTGCCGGTGCAGGCCATTCGCGAGCAGATCGCCTCGGCGGTACACATCATCGTGCAGCAGACGCGTTTCGGCGACGGTTCGCGGCGCATCACCAGCATCACCGAGATCACCGGCATGGAGCAGGGCACCATTCTGCTCAACGAGATCTTCTGCTTCCGTCAGCAGGGCTTCGATCAGAATGGTCGGGTCAAGGGCAGCTACATGGCCACCGGCCAGGTGCCGGAGTTCTACGAGGAGTTGCGCAGCCGCGGCATCCCGGTGGACATGGGCATCTTCAAGAGCAACCAGGAGGTCTGACATGGGCGGCCTGATGCTGATCCTCAGCGTGGCGGCGATCGCCCTCTGCGCCTTCTGCCTGGCGCTGATCTTCGGTCGGGTGATCCTGGCCAACATGGGCTTCTACCGCCGCCAGTTCAGCGCCAGCGCCGAGGTGGAGCTGGCCGACATGTTCATTTTCGCCAGCGGCCAGCAGCTGTTCGTCTTCAACCTGATGCTGCTGGTGTTCGTGCCGCTGTTCCTGCACGTGCTGTTCGACATCCTGGTGCTCACCGTTGCCGGCGCGATCCTCACGCTGTTCGTCCCGGGCATGTTCTTCCGCATGCTCAAGCGCAAGCGCCTGATGAAGTTCGAGGAGCAGCTGCCGGACGCCTTCATGCTGCTGTCCAGCAGCCTGCAGTCCGGCGCCAGCCTGAACATGGCGCTGGAGAACGTGGTGCAGCAGTCGCCGGCCCCCCTCAGCCAGGAGTTCGGCCTGCTGGTGAAGAAGCTGCGCCTGGGCGTGACCCTGGAGGACGCCCTGGTGAAGATGGAGGAGCGCATTCCGCTGCCGTCCTTCATCATGGCCAGCTCGGCCGTGCGCATCAGCCGTGAAGTGGGCGGCAACCTGGTGGAGACCATCAACGGCATGGCCACCATGCTGCGACGCAAGAAGGTGATGGAAGGCAAGATCGACAGCCTGACCTCCCAGGGCCGCGCTCAGGGCATCTTCATGGCCATGCTGCCGATCTTCCTCGCCGGCATTCTCAGCGCCATCGAGCCGGAGGCCATGAGTCAGCTCTACACCACGCGCGTGGGCCTGATGGTGCTGGCGGTGATGGTGGTGATGGAGGTGCTCGGTTTCCTCTTTATCAAGAAAATCACCCGGATCGACGCCTGATGAGCGAGCTACTTGCCCTGTTGAGCGGTGCCGGTACCGGCGTCGCAGTCACCTGCTCGATCCTGGTGTTCATGGCGCTGTTCCGCTATCTGCCGGACGAGAACCGCTCCTACACGGACCCGGTGCCGCCGCTGATGAAGCCGATCTGGCCGCTGGTGCGCCTGGTCTCGTATTTCATCGGCTCCATGCTGCCCCCCAAGTTCCTCGACTGGCTGGACAAGCGCCTGCAGCGTACCGGCGCATTGTATGTGCTGACCCCGGAAGACTACTTCGGCCTCTGCGTGTCCCTGGCCCTGTTGCTGCCGCTGATCGCGCTGCTGCCAATGATCAGTGGCAAGAGCGGGGTGATGTGGTCGGTGCTGCTGCTGATGATAGCCCTCGGGGCCGTGCTGCCGGAGCTGTGGATCACCGACACCCGTAACCGCCGCGATCGCGACATCGTGCGCAACCTGCCGGTGTTCCTCGAATACCTGACCATGTGCGTGGACGCCGGCCTGAACTTCCTCGGCGCCCTGCAGCAGGCAGTGGAGAAAGGGCCCAATGGGGCGATGAAGAACGAGTTCCGCATCGTCCTGCGTGATATCCGTTCCGGCCTGCCGCGTGCCGAGGCGCTCATGCGCATGGAGCAGCGGGTCAACCTGAAGGACATCGCCACCTTCGTGCGCGCCGTGGTGCAGGCCGAGAAGATGGGCTCCAGCCTCAAGTCGACTCTACAAATTCAGGCCCAGCAGCGCCTGGAAGAGCGCTTCCAGCGTGCGGAGAAGACGGCCATGCAGGCACCGGTGAAGCTGATCATCCCGCTGATCCTGTTCATCTTCCCGCTGACCTTCGTGATCCTGCTGTTCCCGATCGCGGTCAAGTTCATGGCGCAATGACGATGAAAACGGGATATCGCGCGGTACGGGTGCAGAGAGAAGGCGAGGCGATCGCCGAACTGCATCTGCTAGCCGCCTTCGACATGCTGCGCCGTGCGCGCGGCCTGCTCGGGCGGCCGCAGCCGCTACCCAGCGAGGGCATCTGGCTCAAGCCCTGCAATGCCGTGCATTGCTGGTTCATGGGCTACGCCATCGATGTGCTGTTTCTCGATGGCGAAGGGCGGATACTCAAGCTCTGCGCGCAGCTTCGCCCCTGGCGCATGGCCGCCTGTCGCGGCGCGTGCAGTGTGGTGGAACTGGCCGCAGGCGAAGCGGAGAGGCTGAAGATTGTTGAGGGGGATGTGATCACATGCGTGGCCTGATTATCTGTGGCGTGCTGCTGGCCCTGACCGGCTGCGCCGGCATGCCGAGTGGCGATCTGCTGGAAGTGCAGCGTGAGGCGAACGCGGCCTACAACGAAGGTGATTTCGCCAGTTCCACCCGGGGCTATCGCGCACTGGTCAAGGAGTTGCCCCAGGACGCCGAGGTGCGCTACCGCCTGGGCAACAGCCTGGCCAAGCAGGGGGATGTGGAAGGTGCGATACAGGCCTACCGCGAGGCGGTGGTGCGCGACTCCAAGCATGCCAAGGCCTGGCACAACCTGATCTATCTGCAGTTGCAGGGAGTCGGTCACACGGTGGCGGAGATGTACCTGCACATCAACCGCGACGACCCGCGTGTCGCACCGGTGGCGCAGAAGGCCGAGGCGGTGATGCAGGCCTTCGACGTGCCTCTCCAGCCACTGGATCGCCAGGAGCCTTGAGGTGAGCCGAAGCAATCAGCATGGCCAGGCCCTAGTGGAGTACGTCATCGTGCTGCCGGTACTGGTCATGCTGATCTTCGGTACCATCCAGGCGGCCTTCATCTATTCGGCGAAGAACACCCTCAACTTCGCCACCTTCCAGGCCGCCCGCCTGGGGGCGGTGAACAATGCCAGCTACGAAGGTATTCGCCGCGGCCTGATTCGCGGCATCACGCCGATGTTCGTTCATCACAACACCGATGCGAGCAAGGACCTGGCCAATGTGGAGGCGGGGGCCGAAGTGGATAACTTCATGCTGGTTACCCGAATCAGCCCCAATCTGGGTGACTTCAGTGCCTATGGTGAGTTCGATGCGGACGAATCAGACTACGCCATCCCCAACGACAACCTGATGTACCGTCCCGGCACCGGCATCCAGGACGCCAACCTGCTGAAGATCCGCGTGCAGTACTGCCTGAAACTGGTGGTGCCGATTGTCGATCGTCTGCTCAGTGCTGCTTCTAGCTTCAACAATTCCGGCACCGAGGGCAGCTTCAGCGAGGCCTCGCGGGCTGCTGTCGGCAACTACGCGGACATTTGCCAGGCCGGGCGGCGCGGTATCGTCATCACCTCCGAGGCCATGGTGCGTATGCAGTCGCCGGCACTGGCCGATGGCGATGCCTGTGGCTCGGATATGAACTGCCTGTGAACAAGTCTTCCGCCATCAAACTAGGAGCCACCATGCGCGCTACGATCATGATGCTTGCCGTTGCCCTGCTGAGCGGTTGTGCCGCCCAGGTGGATACCAGCGCCACCTCGGGCGATCTGATCATCGACAAGCAGGCCAGGCGCAATGTGCTGGTCAGCCTCCATAGCAGCGAGCAGTCCGAGGCCAATGCCAGTTGGCAGGATCTGCGCCATTCCCTGCAGTCGAATCTCGACGACCAGGCCTTCCACTCGCTGTACCGCATGACTCATCTGGCCGAGCGGCGGACCATCGACGTTCCCGGGGTGATGGTCAGCGTGGACGTGACCAACTTCCGCTACCTGAGCCAGCTGCGTCGCAGCCTCCTCGGCCCGACCACCGGGGACGCCTGGGTCGATGCCAAGGTCGCCTTCTACGATCTGCAGTCGGGAGAGCTGCTGGGCAATCGCACTTACCGGACCACCTCGTCTGGCTGGGGCACGTTCTTCTCCAACATGACCGAGCGCCAGGTGCAGGCGCTGTCGGCGAAGATCATCGACGAGATCATGCAGGCCGACGAGCCGCCCTACGTGGCTGCCAGCACCAGGCCCTGACGGCCGAAACGAAAAAGCCCCGCACTGGCGGGGCTTTTTCGTTACGAATGGATCATTCTTCCATCTGCGACTGCAGGTAATTCTCCAGGCCGACCTTGTCGATCAGGCCCAGCTGGGTTTCCAGCCAGTCGATGTGCTCTTCCTCGGACTCGAGGATGTCTTCCAGCAGCTCGCGGGTGCCATAGTCGCCGACGCTCTCGCAGTAGGCGATGGCGGCCTTCAGGTCGGGGACCGCGGATTGTTCCAGCCTGAGGTCGCAGCCGAGCATTTCCCTGGTGTTCTCGCCGATCATCAGCTTGCCCAGATCCTGCAGGTTGGGCAGGCCTTCGAGGAAGAGGATGCGCTTGATCAGCTTGTCGGCATGCTTCATCTCGTCGATGGATTCTTTGTATTCATGCTTGCCGAGCTTTTCCAGGCCCCAGTCTTCATACATGCGTGCATGCAGGAAGTACTGGTTGATCGCCACCAACTCATTGCCGAGGATCTTGTTCAGATGCTGAATGACCTTCTTGTCGCCTTTCATGATGCGCCTCGCCCTGAGTGGTGATGTGTGAATACGGCTGGATAGGCTTGAAGTTTGCGCCTGAAGTTGCTTTTGGTCAAATATAAGTCTTTGAATTATATATAAAAATTAATATAAATAAGAATGTTTAGCTTCTGCGTTTTGACGCTAACTCATTGATATATGGTGAGAAAGATTGAGCGCCTGTTTAATGTCGGCGAGTTTGCCCGTTGAATATTCCAACAGGCGGGCGAGAGAGGCTGTTGGAGAGAATGAAATGCTGTTGCGATTAGCCGCCGATGCGGTCGTGGTGGTGCATCTGTTGTTCATCCTGTTCGTGCTCGCTGGCGGACTGCTGGTGCTGCGTTGGCCGCGCCTGGCGCTGCTGCATCTGCCGGCGGCGGCCTGGGGCGTGGCAGTGGAGTTGCTGCACCTGTATTGCCCGCTGACGCCGCTGGAGAACCAGCTGCGCCAGGCGGCGGGGCAGGCCGGTTATGACGGTGGCTTCGTCGAGCACTACCTGATTCCGCTGATCTATCCGGCCGGGCTGACGCCACAGATCCAGTTATGGCTCGGTGCGGTGGTGCTGGCGATCAACGTGCCGGTCTACCTGTGGCTGCTCTGGCGCCTGCTGCGGCGCTGAGCGGTACGGTTATCACGACCTGCTCTAGGGCCAGGGTGGCGCAGGCCTGGCTTTACAACTGCGGTACCCCTTTGCACTTGCCGCGGCGCGCCGGAGGCGGCGTGTCGGATGCGGGTTGAGGCCCGGATCGACAAGGAGCGCAGGTGATGCATGCCTCAACCATCCTTTTTCTGCTGATCGCTGGCGAGCAGCACTTCGCGGATAAGGCGCTGGAGCGCATGGAGCAGCAGCGTATCGATAGCCTGCCGGTGATCCATACAGGCTGCTTCTTCATGGGCACGGTGGACTGCCGCAAGCTTACCGCCAGCCTGATCCTGCCGGTGATCCAGCGCCTCGATGGGGCAGGGCAGTGAGCGACAGGTTCTGACGGCACTTGTGGCCCGTCATTCAGCCGCCTGATTCAGTGCCGCCGCGCGGGATGCCTTGGCTACACTCGGCCCAACTTCACCACAGAACAAAGGCAAAGCAGTATGCAGAACCGCATGATGATCACCGGCGCTGGTTCCGGTCTGGGACGCGAGATCGCCCTGCGTTGGGCCCGTGAAGGCTGGCGCCTGGCGCTGTGCGACGTCAACGAGCCCGGCCTGGCGGAAACCCTCAAGCTGGTGCGCGAGGCTGGCGGCGATGGCTTCACCCTGCGCTGCGACGTGCGCGACTACAGCCAGCTGACCGCCGTGGCCCAGGCCTGCGAGGAGCGCTTCGGCGGCCTCGACGTGCTGGTCAACAACGCCGGCGTGGCCGCCGGTGGCTTCTTCGCCGACCTCAGCCTTGAAGACTGGGACTGGCAGCTGTCGATCAACCTGATGGGCGTGATCAAGGGCTGCAAGGCCTTCCTGCCGCTGCTGCGCGCCAGCAAGGGCAAGATCATCAACATCGCCTCCATGGCGGCGCTGATGCAGGGCCCGGCGATGAGCAACTACAACGTGGCCAAGGCCGGCGTGGTGGCGCTCTCGGAGAGCCTGCTGATCGAGCTCAAGCCCGAGGGCTTGGGCGTGCACGTGGTCTGCCCATCGTTCTTCCAGACCAACCTGCTGGACTCCTTCCGCGGCCCGACGCCGGAGATGAAGCAGCAGGTCGGCAAGCTGCTGGAAGGCAGCCCGATCAGCGCCGCGGACATCGCCGCCTATGTCTACGACGAAGTGGCCAAGGGCGAGTTCATGATCCTGCCCCACGAGCAGGGGCGCATGGCCTGGGCGATCAAGCGGCAGAGCCCGCAGATCATCTACGACGAGATGACCAAGATGTGCGAGAAGATGCGCGCCAAGATCGGCGGCGCCTGAGTCGCAGGCAAGAAAAAAGGGCAGCTTGGGCTGCCCTTTTCTGTTTCTGGTGGATGTGGCGGGATTGGTCGCAATTACCAACTTGCAAAGCATCGCGGCCACGCCGCTCCTACCATCCACTGAAGCGGCCCGGATGAAGTCCGGGACCGGAGCAACAGCATTCCCGAATTTCATCCGGGCTACCAATCGCCTCCTGGTTAGCCAGCCACCAGTACCCGAATCGCCTCCAGGCGCAGGGCAGCCTTGTCGAGGTAGCTCAGGCCGCTCTCGCGCTGCTTGCGCAGGGCTTCGATCTCGGCTGGGCGTACCGTCGGGTTGACGGCCTGCAGTGCGGTCATGCGCGCGATCTCCTCGTCCAGCGTGGCGGTGAAGCGCTGGCGCGCCTCGTCCACGCGGGCGGCATGGCGCGGTTGCACCTTGGCCTCGGAGGCGTTGATCTGCTTGGCCAGCACATCGCGCTGAGCCTGCACGAACTTGTTGGCGCTGGCGCGCGGCACGGTTTCCAGCTGGTCGTTGAGGGTGTCGAAGGCGACCTTGCTGGCCAGGTCGTTACCGTTCGGGTCGAGCAGGCTGCGCAGGGCTACCGGCGGCAGGAAACGACTCAGCTGCAGGGCCTTGGGCGCTACCACTTCGCTGACGTAGAGCAGCTCGAGCAGCACGGTGCCGGGTTTCAGCGCCTTGTTCTTGATCAGCGCCACGGCGGTGTTGCCCATCGAGCCGGACAGCACCAGGTCCATGCCGCCCTGCACCATGGGGTGTTCCCAGGTGAGGAACTGCATGTCCTCGCGGGCCAGGGCCTGATTGCGGTCATAGGTGACGGTCACCGCCTCGTCGTCGCCGAGCGGGAAGCTGGCGTCGAGCATCTTCTCGCTCGGGCGCAGCACCAGGGCGTTCTCGGAGTGGTCCTCGCTGTCGATGCCGAAGGCGTCGAACAGTTCTTCCATGTAGATCGGCAGGGCGAACTGGTCGTCCTGTTCAAAGATGTCCTCGACCAACTGCTGGCCGTTGCCGGCACCACCGGAGTTGAGCTCCAGCAGGCGGTCACGGCCGCTGTGCAGCTCGCCTTCCAGGCGCTCGCGCTCGGCCTTGGCCTCGTCCAGCAGGGCCTGCCAGACGCCGTCGTCGCTGTCTTCCAGCAGCGGCAGCAGGCGCGGGCCGAACTGGTGCTGCAGGGCGTTGCCGGTCGGGCAGGTGTTGAGGAAGGCGTTCAGCGCCTGGTGGTACCACTGGAACAGGCGCTCCTGCGGGCTGTTTTCCAGGTACGGCACGTGCAGCTGGATGACGTGCTTCTGGCCGATCCGGTCGAGGCGGCCGATGCGCTGCTCGAGCAGGTCCGGGTGGGACGGCAGGTCGAACAGCACCAGGTGGTGGCTGAACTGGAAGTTGCGGCCTTCGGAGCCGATTTCGGAGCAGATCAGCACCTGGGCGCCGAATTCCTCGTCGGCGAAGTAGGCGGCGGCGCGGTCGCGCTCGAGGATGTTCATGCCCTCGTGGAACACCGTGGCCGGGATGCCGGAGCGCACGCGCAGGGCGTCTTCCAGGTCCATCGCGGTTTCGGCGTGGGCGCAGATCACCAGCACCTTCACGCGCTTGAGCATCTTCAGGGTGTCGATCAGCCAGTCCACGCGCGGATCGAATTTCCACCAGCGGGTGTCTTCGCTGCTGTCCTGGGCCTGGTAGCTGACTTCCGGGTAGAGGTCGGCGTGCTCGCCCAGCGGCAGCTCCATGTACTCCACCGGGTTGGCCAGCGGGTAGGGGTGCAGTTCGCGCTGGGGGAAGCCCTGCACGGCGGCGCGGGTGTTGCGGAACAGCAGGCGGCCGGTGCCGTGGCGGTCGAGCAGCTCGCGGATCAGGCGGGCGGCGGCGTCGCTGTCGCCATCGGTGACGGCGGCCAGCAGCGCTTCACCCTCGTTGCCGAGGAAGCCGCTGATGGTGGCGTGGGCCTTCTCGGACAGGCGGCCCTCGTCGAGCAGCTCCTGCACCGCCTCGGCGATCGGCTTGTAGTTGGCGCTTTCGGCGCGGAAGGCTTCCAGGTCATGGAAGCGGTCCGGGTCGAGCAGACGCAGACGGGCGAAGTGGCTTTCCAGACCCAGCTGTTCCGGGGTGGCGGTGAGCAGCAGCACGCCGGGGATGGTCTCGGCCAGCTGTTCGACCAGACGATATTCGTCGCTGGCCTTTTCCGGGTGCCAGACCAGGTGGTGGGCCTCGTCGACCACCAGCAGGTCCCAGCCGGCGGCGAAAGCGGCGTCCTGGGCCTTCTCGCTGTCCTTCAGCCACTCCAGGGAGACCAGCGCCAGCTGGGTGTCCTCGAACGGGTTGCTGGCATCGCTCTCGGCGAAGCGCTCGGCGTCGAACAGGGCGACCTGCAGGTTGAAGCGGCGGCGCATCTCCACCAGCCACTGGTGCTGCAGGTTTTCCGGAACCAGGATCAGCACACGGCTGGCGCGGCCGGAGAGCAGTTGGCGGTGGATCACCAGGCCGGCCTCGATGGTCTTGCCCAGGCCCACTTCGTCGGCCAGCAGGACGCGCGGGGCCATGCGGTCGGCGACTTCGCGAGCGATGTGCAACTGGTGGGCGATCGGCTGGGCGCGGGCGCCGCCCAGGCCCCATAGGCTGGACTGCAGCAGGCGGCTCTGGTGTTCCAGGGTGTGGTAGCGCAGGGCGAACCAGTTCAGCGGGTCGATCTGCCCGGCGAACAGGCGGTCGCTGGCCAGGCGGAACTGGATGAAGTTGGACAGCTGGGTTTCCGGCAGGCTGTAGGGCGCGTGCTGGGCATCGAAGCCGTGGTAGACCAGCAGGCCGTCGACGTCCTCGACTTCCTGGACGGTCAGCTTCCAGCCTTCGAAATGGGTGATCTCGTCGCCCGGGGCGAAGCGCACGCGGGTCAGTGGGGCGTTGCGCAGGGCGTACTGGCGGGTTTCGCCGGTAGCCGGGTAGAGCACGGTGAGCAGGCGGCCGTCGGAAGTGAGGATGGTGCCCAGGCCGAGTTCCGCCTCGCTGTCGCTGATCCAGCGTTGCCCCGGTTGGTACTGCACAATGCCACTACTTGCCATGAAATGCCCCAGCTGCGAAAAAAGCCGCGTATGTTAGCGGAACGCCGCGTCGAGGGCGACGCCCGTGGCTGAATCAATGTGTGCGGCCTGAGTCGAAAGTGTAGCGGTCGTTCAAGTCGCACAGCACCCGGCCGACAGCAGGGTTAACAGGAGACCCCGATGCTACCGCCCATTCCCCATAGCCTGGTCCCGGTCACCGCCCAGCAGGACGTGATCAAGCCGCGCCCGGACATTCCGCCGGTGACGCCGACCAACGAGAGCGCCAACGAGAGTGCTGTGGGCCTGGACAAGCGGCACCCGCAGGAAGCCGAGGAGCTGCTGCGCGAGGAACAGCGCCGGCGTCAGCGCCGCGGCTACACCCCGGAAGAGCTGGCCGAGCTGGAGGCCCACAGCCCCGAGGAGGAAAAGCTGCTGGAAGAGCTGCCGCGCCAGGGCCTGTGGGTGGACGTGGAAGTCTGACCCGCGTGGATCTGTTCGATTCCCAAGTACTAGAGCTGCCAGACGCCGAGCTGGATTTTCGACCGCACTGGCTGGATGTCGCCACCGCCGACCACTGGCTGCAGCAGCTGGCCGCCGAAACGCCCTGGGAACAACCGCAGCTGCGGATTCATGGCCAGTCCATCGCGGTGCCGCGCCTGCTGGCCTGGTATGGCGACCCCGAGGCGAGCTACCGCTATTCCGGCCTGGTGCACCAGCCGCTGCCCTGGACGCCGCTGCTGAGCGAGATTCGCCGACGGGTGGAGGAGGCCGCAGGCCAGCCGCTCAACGGCGTGCTGCTCAACTATTACCGCGACGGCAATGACTCCATGGGCTGGCACAGCGACGACGAACCCGAGCTCGGGCGTAACCCGCTGGTCGCTTCGCTCAACCTCGGCGGACCGCGGCGTTTCGACCTGCGCCGCAAGGGCAGCGGGCGCATCGAGCATTCTTTGCAACTGGCTAGCGGTTCGCTGCTGGTCATGGCCGGCGCAACGCAGCATCATTGGCAGCATCAGGTGGCGAAAACCCGCAAGCCGGTGGCGCCACGCATCAACCTCACCTTTCGCCTGATCCGGTCCCGACCATGAGCGACGACAAGCTGATCGATTTTGCCGCCGAGCGCGGCAAGCGCATCCACGACCTGCACGACAAGAAGCTGGACGACATGCGCCAGGCTTTCGAACA
Source organism: Pseudomonas sp. GD04019 (assembly GCF_029837695.1). Classification (GTDB taxonomy): domain Bacteria; phylum Pseudomonadota; class Gammaproteobacteria; order Pseudomonadales; family Pseudomonadaceae; genus Aquipseudomonas. The sequence goes on along the minus strand of NZ_JAOEEA010000009.1, from coordinate 121,194 downwards.
GGCCATGCCGCTCAAGGGCAAGAGCAAATCCAAGCCCAAGAAGAAGCGCTGAGCCTTATCGCGCGCGAGTCGTCATCCGCCTGCGGCGCCCTGTCGCGGCGCTCACCCCACCGGACATTGATCCGGATCAATTCCCGCCGCCACGCCTCCTCTAATCTGAGCCCATCACGACACGGCACAGCTCAGGAGGCCGCCATGTTCCTCGATACCGTAGTTCTCGCCGGCATCGGCACAGTCGCCCTGATGGTCGCCTTCTTCGGCGGCGTCGGTCTGTTCATCTGGAAGGATTCGCACAAGAAGGCCAAGGCAATCGCCAAGGCCGAGTGATCCCTCCGAACCAGTGCACGCAAGGCATTTAGGGCGACTTCGGTCGCCCATTTTTTTGCCGCGGCTTTTGTAGGAGCGAGCTCTGCTCGCGAACAATGCCTTCGCGAGCAGAGCTCGCTCCTACGAGGGTTCAGGGGCGTCGTTGCCACAGGCGGAACGCCGGCTCGGCGAAGAACAGCACGCACATCAGCCGCAGCACCTGCAGCCCGGTGATCAGCGGTACCGACAGGGCCAGTGCCTCGGCGGTCAGGCTCAGCTCGGCAATGCCGCCGGGCATCATGCCCAGCATCAGCGAGCGGTGATCCAGCGCGACCAGCCAGCTCAGGGCCTCGGCCGCCAGTGCCGCGGCGAGCATCGCAAGCAGGGTGGCGACCAGCACCAGGCCGATGAAGCGCGGCGCGCGGCGGAAGAACTCACGGCTGAAATGGCAACCCAGGGCGCTGCCGATCAGCCATTGGCCGACTTCGCTGGTGCCGCCGGGCAGGTTCAGCGGGCGATCCAGCCACACCGCGCCGACGGCGGAGAACAGAATCGGCCCGAGCAGCCACGGGTTGGGCTGGCGCAGGCGCTGCCAGAGAAGGGCGAACAGCGCGCCACCGGCCAGCAGCGCGGCCAGGGTCGGCAGGTCGCTCGCAGCGCCGCTGTGCGCCAGGGTCGGTGCGGCGCCCAGCCACCACTGGAACAGCGCCGGCACGCAGAGCACCACCAGCAGCAGACGCACGCTCTGGCCCGCTGCCACTTCGCCGGTCTGCGCACCATTGCGCTGGCCGAGGTTGACCATCTCGCTGGCACCACCGGGCATGCTGGCGAAGAACGCGGTGGCGCGGTCGACGCCGGCGCGGCGCAGCAGGGCGATACCGATCAGGCAGGTCAGGCTGGTGGCGACGGCGCCGACCAGCAGCACACCGCCATGGGCGAGCACCTGCTCCAGCACCGCCGGGCTGAAGTGCAGGCCGATGCCGGTGCCGACCAGCCACTGGCCGAGTTTGCGTGCACCCGGCACCTCGGCCAGATCGAAGCCGCCGAGGCAGCGCAGCAGCATCAGCGCTAGCAGGGAGCCGACCATCCACGGCAAAGGCCAGCCGATCAGGCTGGCCAGGTAGCCGCCGGCGGCGCCGGCGACGGGGGTCAACAGCCAGTTAGGCATGCGCTGCCTGCAGCTTGCGGCGGGCGCGCCACCAGCGGATGCCGGGCAGGGCAAGCATCAGTACGGCCAGGGCCCAGAGGCCGACGGTGATCGGGCTGGACCAGAGGATCGCCAGGTCGCCGTTGCTGATCGACAGGGCGCGGCGCAGGTTGGATTCCATCATCTCGCCGAGCACGAAGCCGAGGATCAGCGACGACAGCGGAAAATCCATCTTGCGCAGCAGGTAGCCGAACAGGCCAAGCGCGGCCATCAGCACCAGATCGAAGGTGGTGCTGTGCACGGCGTACACGCCCACCACCGAGATGATGGTGATGGCCGGCACCAGGATCCAGGTCGGCACGCTGAGCATGCGGGCGAACAGGCCGACCAGCGGAATGTTCATCACCAGCAGGATGACGTTGCCGATGAACAGCGAGGCGATCAGGCCCCAGACCACGTCCGGCTGCTGTTCGAACAACAGCGGGCCGGGAGTGATGTTGTACAGCGTCAGGGCGCCGATCATCACCGCGGTGGTGCCCGAGCCGGGTACGCCGAGGGTCAGCATGGGGATCAGCGAGCCGCAGGCCGAGGCGTTGTTGGCCGCCTCCGGTGCCGCCACGCCGCGCAGGTCGCCTTCGCCGAAGCGGCCTGAGCTGCCTGCCATGCGCTTCTCGCTCATGTAGGTGATGGCGCTGGCGATGGTTGCCCCGGCACCCGGCAGCACGCCGATGACGAAGCCGGCCAGCGAGCTGCGCACGCTGCTCCACCAGGTGAAGGCGAATTCCTTGGCGTTGAACAGCATGCGTCCGCTGGCCTTGGCCGCCTGCTGGCCGGTGGCGGTGTGTTCGAGCATCAGCAGCACCTCGCTGACGCTGAACAGGCCGATCACCACGATGACGAACTGGATGCCGTCGGACAGGCCGACACTGTCGAAGGTGAAGCGGTACACGCCGGTGGTTGCATCCACCCCGACCGTGGCCAGGCCCAGGCCGATCAGCGCGGCGAGCAGGGTCTTCACCGGTTTGTCACCGACCATGCCGCCCAGGCAGGCGATGGCGAACACCATCAGCACGAAGTACTCGGCCGGGCCGAAGGCCACCGCCCAGTTGGCCAGGATCGGCGCGAACAGCACCACGCCGATGGTGGCGATGGTGCTGCCGATGAACGAGCTCATGGCCGACAGCGACAGGGCGATGCCGCCCTTGCCCTGGCGCGCCAGCGGGTAGCCGTCGAGGGTGGTCATGATCGCCGCGGCGTCGCCCGGCACGTTGAGCAGGATGGCGGAGATGCGCCCACCGTACTCGCAGCCCAGGTACACGGCGGCCAGCAGGATCAGCGCCGTCTCCGGCGGCAGGCCGAGGGCGAAGGCCAGCGGCAGCAGGATGGCCACGCCGTTGATCGGGCCAAGGCCCGGCAGCAGGCCGACCACGGTGCCGACGAAGGCGCCGAACAGCGCTACCAGCAGGTTGGTCGGTCGGGTGGCGACATCGAAGCCCTGCATCAAGAAATTCAGCGTTTCCATCTCAGCTCTCCAGGAAAGCGGCGAACAGGCCGAGCGGCAGCGGCACGTCCAGCAGATAGTCGAACAGCAGGTACAGCAGCACGCCCATCAGGGCGCCGCTGACCAGGCTGAGTAGTGGGCGGCCGCCGAACAGCAGGCCGAGGCTGAAACCGGCCAGCGCCGTGCTGAGGATGAAGCCCAGCGGCTCGAACAGCAGGGCGTAGGCGAGCATGGCGCCGACGCACAGGCTGACTTTGCGTGCCAGGGCCCAGGAGATCGGCAGGGTCGGTTCGCCGTTGGGTTTGCACAGCAACCACAGGGCGGAGGCGGCCATCAGGAACAGCAACAGCAACGGGTAGGCGCGCGGGCCGACCGGGTCATACGAGAAGGGTGCCTGGAAGCCCCAGGCGACCACGGCGAGAAAGGCGCAGACGAGCAGCCACACCGCGGCAAACAGGCGGACGTACATGGTGGTATTCCTGAGCAAGGATGGTTGTTCCCCTCTCCCTCCGGGAGAGGGGCTAGGGGTGAGGGATGCCTCGGGGCATGCGACTCCCTCACCCGGCCCTGCGGGCCACCCTCTCCCGGGAGGAGAGGGGTGGCCTTACTGGACCAGGCCGAATTCGCCGGCCAGGGCCTTGTAGTCCTGCACCTGCTTGAACACATAGGCCTTGAGCTCGTCGCCGGTCATGTTCAGCGGGAACAGGTCGCGCTGTTCACGCAGCTTGGCGAACTCCGGGCTGGCCAGCAGGGTGTCGAACTGGCCCTTCCACCAGGCGAAGTCGGCGTCGCTGACCTCCGGGCCCATGTAGAAGCCGCGGATCACCGGCCAGACGATGTCGTAGCCCTGTTCCTTGGCGGTCGGCAGGCCTTCCAGCTTGCCCGGCAGGCGCTGGTCGGAGAGCACCGCGAGGATGCGGATCTTGTTCGCCGCCAGTTGCGGGGTGACTTCGCCGAGGCCGCTGGAGGTGACCTGCACATGGCCGCCGAGCATGGCGGTGAGGGTCTCGCCGCCGCCCTCGAAGGCCACGTAGCGCAGCGCCTTCGGATCGATGCCGGCGGCGCGGGCGATCAGCGCGGTCTGCATCCAGTCCTGGCCGCCGATGGTGGCGCCGGCACCGAAGACGATGCCGCCCGGGTCCTTCTTCAGGGCCTGCACCAGGTCGTCGAGGGTCTTGTACGGCGAGTCGGCGCGCACGCTGATGGCGCCGTAGTCGGTGCCGATGCCGGCCAGCCAGCGCACGGCGTTCTCGTCGTAGCGACCGAACTTGCCCTGAGCCAGGTTGAGCAGGGAGCCGGAGGAGAACGCGGTGATGGTGCCGGCGTCCTTCGGCCGTTGCGCGACCACCGCGTTGTAGGCCACGGCGCCGACGCCGCCAGGCATGTAGGTGACGCGCATCGGGGCCTTGAGCAGGCCGTTGTCCTTCAGGCCGCTCTGGGCCAGCTTGCAGGTCAGGTCGAAACCGCCACCGGGCTTGGCCGGGGCGATGCATTCGGGACGCTTGGGTTCGGCCAGCAGTTGGCTGGACAGGGCCAGGGCACCGAAGGCCAGGGCGATACGGGACAGGGCAGTGTTCATGATCATTCTCCTGTGGAGTTTTATTGTGGCTTACCAGATCGGCAGGCTGTAGCCGACGATCACACGGTTCTCGTCCGCATCGCGGGCGAAGCTGGAACGGAAGCTGGCGTTGCGCAGGCGCACATAGAGGTCCTTGAGCGGGCCGCTCTGCACCACGTACTTGACCTCGGTGTTGCGTTCCCACTCGCGGCCTTCTTCGTCGCTGCCGGTGACCTGGGCGTTGTCGCCCTTGATGTAGCGGGTCATGAAGCTCAGGCCGGGCACGCCGAGGGTGGCGAAGTCGAAGTCGTAGCGCGCCTGCCAGGAGCGCTCCTCGGCGTTGGCGAAGTCGTTGATCTGCACGAAGTTGACCAGGAACGGGTCGCTGCCATCGAGGTAGGCGAAGCCGGTGTCACCGCTCAGGTGCTGGTAGCCGAGGCCGACCTTGTGCCCGCTGTGGGCGTAGGAGAGCAGGCCGTTCCAGGCGTTGTTGTCGACCTTGCCGGCCTCGGCCGAGCCGCTGTCATCGCTGATCGAGACGCGCAGGTCGGCGCTCAGGCTGCCGCCCCCCAACGGCTGGCTGGCGAGCAGGCCGAGGAAGTGCTGGCGGTAGATGTCTTCGACGTCGGCGTAGTAGTAGCGCGCGGTCATGCCCTTGGCGAAGGTCCAGTCGAGGCCGGCCAGGTCCATGTGCTCGGCGGTCACGCCACCGGCGAAGCGGCTGTTCTTGCTGTTGAGGATGATGTCTTCGGAGTTGGTCGAGGCGCGGTCGATGACCTTGTCGAAGCGCCCACCGAGCAGACTCAGGTTGTCGATCTCGCTGGAGCTCAGCAGGCCACCCTCGAACACCTGCGGCAGCAGGCGACTGTCGCTGGCCTTGACCACCGGCAGCTCGGGGATGTGTGAGCCGTAGCGCAGCTCGGTCTTGGACAGCTTGATCTTGCCGGTCAGGCCCAGGCGGCCGAATTCGTCCGGGGTTCCGCCGTCGTCCTGCACCGGCAGCAGGTCGGTGCCGGTGCGGCCGCCGCCGGAGTCGAGCTTGACGCCGAGCATGCCGAGGGCGTCCAGGCCGAAGCCGACGGTGCCTTCGGTGTAGCCGGACTGGATGTCGAGCAGGAAGCCCTGGCCCCATTCCTCGCGCTTGTTCTGGCCATCGCCTTCACGGAAGTCGCGATTGAGGTAGATGTTGGTGGTGGTGAGGGTGGCGCTGCTGTCTTCGACGAAGGCGGCGTGCGCGGCGGCAGGCGCCAGGGCGCAGGCGAGCAGGCTGAGGCTGAAGCGACGGACAGGCGCCGAGGCCTGCCGATGGGCAGATCGCATCATGTGGTCTCCGATTGTTGTTCTTGTCACACCGGGGCAACCACGCACCCGGCGTTTTATGGGTGGTTCTCGCCACCCTGGTCGCGATCCTAGGGGGCGAAACTTTCGCCAGGCTTTCAGCATGAAAGAAACCTGCGGCGGCCTTCACAGGCCGCCGGCGCTGGTTACACTCGGCGCATAACGACAAGGTTTGTGGAGTGTGCCGCCGTGCGAATCCTGCTGGTCGAGGACCATCTGCCCCTGGCCGAAAGCGTGGCCCAGGCCTTGCGTGGCGCGGGCCTGACCGTCGATGTGCTGCACGACGGAGTGGCCGCCGAGCATGCCCTGGCCAGCGAGGACTACGCCCTGGCCAGCGAGGACTACGCCCTGGCCGTGCTCGATGTGGGGCTGCCGCGGCTCGACGGCTTCAAGGTGCTGGCCCGTGTGCGCGGGCGCGGCAAGACTCTGCCGGTGCTGGTGCTGACCGCCCGAGGCGAGGTCAAGGATCGCGTGCATGGCCTCAACCTGGGCGCCGACGACTACCTGGCCAAGCCCTTCGAGCTGACCGAGCTGGAGGCGCGGGTCAAGGCACTGCTGCGCCGTAGCGTGCTCGGCGGCGAACAGCAGCCGCGCTGCGGCGCGCTGGTCTATGACCTGGGCACGCGGCGCTTCAGCCTGGGCCAGCAGCTGCTCAACCTGACCTCTCGCGAGCAGGCCGTGCTGGAGGCGCTGATCGCACGGCCGGGGCGGGTGATGAGCAAGGAGCAACTGGCCGACCAGGTGTTCGGCCTGGACGAGGACGCCAGCCCGGACGCCATCGAGATCTATATCCACCGCCTGCGCAAGAAGCTGGAGGGCGATGCGGTGCGCATCGTCACCTTCCGCGGCCTCGGCTACCTGCTGGAGTCCACGGGTGAGTGAGGCGCGCGCCGGCAGCTTGCGGGGTCGGCTGCTGCGGCGCCTGGCGGCGCTGCTGGCGATCCCGCTGCTGATCGGCAGCCTGAGCGCCTACTGGAACGGCCGCGAGGCCGCCGACGCTGCCTACGACCGCACTTTGCTGGCCTCGGCGAGGGCTATCGCCGACGGTTTGTATACCGAGGACGGGCTGCTGCGCGCCGATGTGCCCTATGTGGCGCTGGACCCCTTCGCCTATGACTTGGAGGGGCGCATCTTCTATCAGGTCAGCGACCTGCAGGGGAAGCTGGTATCCGGCTACGACGGGCTGCCAGCACCGCCGCCGGCCACGCCGCGCACTGATGACTACCCGGCGCTGGCGCGCTTCTACGACGGCGAGTTCGATGGCGCTGGCGTACGGGTGGTCAGCCTGCTGCAGCCGGTCAGCGAGCCGGGGATGAACGGCATGGCGGAAATCCGCGTGGCCGAAACCGACGTGGCCCGGGTGCGCATGGCCCGTGGCCTGCTGCTCGACACGCTATGGCGCATGGGGCTGCTGGCGCTGATCAGCCTGGCCCTGGTGTGGCTGGCGGTGAGCGCCGCGTTGCGCCCGCTGGAGCGCCTGCGCGCGGCGGTGGAGGAGCGTCAGCCGGACGATCTGCGGCCACTGCCGCTGGTCGAGGCACAGGACGAGTTGCGCCCGCTGGTGGCTTCGCTTAACCACTTCACCGAACGCCTGCGCCAGCAGTTCGAGCGCCAGGCCCAGTTCATCACCGACGCCTCCCACGAGCTGCGCACGCCGCTGGCGGCGCTCAAGGCGCGCATCGAACTGGGCCTGCGTGAGCGTGAGCCGGCGCTGTGGCATAGCACCCTGGAGAAGGCGGCGCAGAGCACCGATCGCCTGACCCACCTGGCCAACCAGCTGCTGTCCCTGGCGCGCATCGAGCGCGCCGCCCGCGCCATCGAAGAAGGCGGTGCCGAGCGGGTCGAGCTGGCCCAGCTGGCCCGTGAGCTAGGCCTGGCCCTGGCGCCGTTGGCGCACCAGCGCGGCATCGCCCTGGCCCTGGAGGCCGAGGCGGAAGTGCCGCTGCGCGGCGAGCCGATGCTGCTGCACGAGCTGATCTACAACCTGGTCGACAACGCCCTGGCGCACACGCCGGGCGGCGGCAATGTGGTGCTGCGGGTGCTGAGCCCGGCCGTGCTGGAGGTGGAGGATGACGGCCCGGGCATTCCCGCCGAGGAACGTGAACGGGTGTTCGAGCGCTTCTACCGGCGCAATCCGCAGGGTAGCGGTGCGGGGTTGGGACTGGCGATAGTCGGCGAGATCTGCCGCGCTCACCGCGCCGAGATCGCACTGGCGCAGGGCGAGCTGGGTGGCTTGCTGGTGCGGGTGAGCTTTCCGCCGGCAGACCCTAATAGGCCAGGCTGAGGGGCTGCTGGATTTCCAGCAGGTACTGGGACACCTTGCCGCTGTCCTGCAGGGCCTTCAGACCGCGGTTGAACTGCGCCATGCGCTGTTCGTTGCCAGGCACTTTCTTCGATAGCAGCAGGTGCAGGCTGTCGCTGCGCAGTGGCAGCGGATGGAAGGACAGCTGGCTGCGCTCCTCGCGACTGAACTGGCTGTGCAGCATGTCGAAGGCCACCACCTTGTCCATCGGGAATACGTCCAGGCGGCCCGCCAGCAGCATGCGCAGGCCCTGTTCCTCGTTGCTCAGGCGCTTGACCTTGAGCGTGCCGTCGCGCTCGGCCAGCTGGAATTCCTGGCCATAGTCGTAGTCGATGGCACCGCCGATGCTCAGGCCTTGTAGGTCGGAGACTCGGCGCCAGTCGAGGGGCCGGTCCTTGCGGTGGAACAGGTAGTAGCCGCTCTCCACCACGGGCTCGCTGATGAAGAAGGCCTGCTCGCGCTCGGGGCTGCGCAGCCACACGGCGCTGCCATCGCTGTTGCCGCGTTCGGCGCTGCGCAGGGCGCGGGCCCAGGGATAGAACTCCCATTTCACGCGCACGCCTTCCAGGGCAAAGGCCTCCTCGACGATGCGCGAGGCGACACCGTGGTGGGGCAGGTTCTGGCCGAGGTAGGGGCTCCATTCGCCGTTGGTCAGGCGAACCTCATCGGCCGTGGCGGCCAGAGGGAGGAGCAGGGCGAACAGCAATGGCAGCAGGCGCATGACATGTTTCCTTACCTGAGCTGAGCGGGGCGGAACCGAGTCCTTCGGTGCCGAGGCGTCCGGCTTCTATCGCCGCCCGGGGTGAGCCGGGCTTGCTTGCAGTCTAGTCAGGATAGGCGTGGCCTGCGGAGGCGGGCGACAAACGTCGCCCGTTCGGCTTATTGCAGCATGCTGGCGGCGGCTTCCATGGCCGCGGAGAGGTCTTCGTCGGCCTGCATGTCGACGTTCGGGTCGAGGCCGAGCTTGGCGAAGGCCGGGATCTGGCTCCAGTCCAGCTGGGTGTAGGGGTGTTCGCTGCCCAGGTAGCTCTGCAGGGTGGCGACCTGGACGATGTCGACGTAGTCGACCTTGGCCGAGTTGCGGCTGAAGTCCAGATGCTGGGCCGGCACGATGGCGATCGGCTCGGGGAATTCCCAGGCGCGCAGGATCTTGTCGCCGATGATCGGGTGGATCTTCTCGATCACGTGGTTGAGGCTGATCGAGTCGGCCAGCAGGGCGTTGTTCTCTTCGGCGTAGGTAAGGATCGGCAGCACGCCGATCTGGTGCACCAGGCCGGCCAGGGTGGCCTGGTCGGGCATCAGGCGGGTGTAGTGGCGGCACAGGACGTGGCAAATGCCGGCGATCTCGGTGCTCTTGTTCCAGACTTCGCGCATCTTGCGGTCGACCACGTCGCTGGTGGCCTGGAACATCTGCTCCATGGCCAGGCCGGTGGCCAGGTTGCAGGTGTAGTTGATGCCGAGGCGGCCGACGGCCATCTGCAGGTCGGTGATTTCCTTGCTGGTACGCAGCAGCGGGCTGTTCACCACCTTGATGATGCGCGCGGTCAGCGCCGCGTCGTTGCCGATCACCTTGCTCAGGGCGGGGATGCTGATGTTCGGATCTTCCGCCGCCTCGCGCACCTTCAGTGCCACTTCCGGCAGGGTCGGTAGCACCAGCTCATCGTTCTCGATGGCGTGGATCAGTTCTTCCTGGACTTTCTCGGCAAGCTTGCTCATCTCGGTTCTCGGGTCACTCGACCGCTTCAGTTTAGGCACTGACGCGGACTTCGTTCAGGGATGCCGGGGTTGTACCGCGTTTGCCCCGGGTCATGCATCAGCTTTTTTACCTAGCGCTGGATTTCGCGATCCGCGTCCAGTTGGTACGGCAGTTCCAGCAGTTTCAGGCCAGGGCCGTCGGCGCTGCCGAGGTGGATTCGACCATCGGCGACTGCGTCCTCCTGTAGTACCGCCAGCAACTCGGCACCATCCTCTGTAGCGGCGGCGAGCACCACTTCGCCGACGCTGGAGCCGTGTACCGGCGAGAACAGCTCGCTGCCCACGGCCGGTAGTTCGCCCTGGGCCAGGCTCAGGCGTTGTAGACGCCGCTTGAGCTTGCCGAGGTACTGCATGCGCGCGACGATTTCCTGGCCGGTGTAGCAGCCCTTCTTGAAGCTGACGCCGCCGACCGCCTGCAGGTTGATCATCTGCGGGATGAACAGCTCGCGGGTGGCGCCGAACACCTGGCCGACGCCGGCGCGCACCTGGCCGAGCAACCAGTCGTTGAGCGCTGCCTCGCGCAGCTGCGCAGTCAGCTGGTCACGCAGACGCTCGGCCTGGTCTGCCGGCGCCCACAGTTCGGCACGGTCGCCGGGCAGGCGGATGGCAATCAGGCCGTTGGCGCGGGCCACGGCATCGGTCTGCTGGGGTAGGTCCAGGCCGAGGGCGGGCAGGGTGCCGTCGCCACCGTCCAGGCCGAAGCGCACCCAGGCGGCGGATTCGTCGGCCAGCTTCGATTTGGAGAACACCGCGTACTTCTTCAGGTCCGTCAGCTGCGCTTCCAGCAGTTCGCTGGCCATGGCCAGCAGATAGCCGTCGCCATCCTGCAGAATGCGGAAGCTTGAGGTCATGCGGCCCTTGGGCGTGCAGCGGGCGCCCAGGCTGGAAGTCCGTTCGTCGAGATAATTCAGGTTGCAGGTGAGTTGGCCCTGGAGGAACTTGGCGGCGTCGGGGCCGCGCACGGCGAGCAGGGCTTCGTGGCTCAGGAGGGTGAAGAAGGCGGAGTCGGCCATGGGCGATCGCTGGTTGCAGAAGACAGGGCGTCATCATAGAGGCCGCCCGGAGGCTTGTCAGCGTGCCGAGTGCGTGCGGCGCCGGTATACTGCCGCTCCTTTGCACAGGAGCCGCTGCATGGCCGACGCTACCGAACTCAATCGACTCTTCTGGCACAGCCGCCGCGGCATGCTGGAACTGGACGTGCTGCTGGTGCCTTTCGTCAAGGAGGTCTATGCCAGCCTGGATGCCGAGGATCAGGCGCGCTACCGCAAGCTGCTGGAGTGCGAGGACCAGGACATGTTCGGCTGGTTCATGCAGCGCGGCGAGCCGGAAGACCCCGATCTGCGTCGCATGGTTCGCATGATCCTGGATCGTGTCCAGCCGAAGTGAAGTCTTCGAATGCCACTGGCAGGCTTCGCGCCTGCTGCTGGCGGTCTACCTGTCGGCGCTGGCCCTGGCGCTGATTTCCCTATTCGTCGTCGAACTGCCGCTCTGGGCATCCCTGCTCGGTGCCTGCGTCTGCCTGCTGCATGCCGCCTGGGTGTTGCCGCGACAGATCCTGCTGCGTCATCCGGCCGCCTTCACCGGGTTGCGCCGCGACGAGGAGGGCTGGCAGCTGTGCAATGCGCGCGATGGCTGGCAGCCGGTGCAGTTGCGTCCGGACAGCCTGGCGCTGCCGTTGGTCGTGGTGATGCGTTTTCGCCTGGCGGGTGAGCGGCGCGTGCGTGGCCTGTGCATCCCGCGTGATGCGTTGCCGCGCGAGGCGCACCGGCGCCTGCGCGTGCGTCTGAAGTTCAGCCGGCGTAGGTGGGCGGCGCCAGGATAGTGTCGCGGGCCTCCGGCAGCAGGTCCGGATAGTCCAAGGTGTAGTGCAGGCCGCGGCTCTCGCGGCGCAGCATGGCCGACTCGATCATCAGTTCGGCGACCTGGGCCAGGTTGCGCAGCTCGATCAGGTCGCGGCTGACCTTGTAGTTGCTGTAGAACTCGTCGATCTCGTCCAGCAGCAGGCGCACGCGGTGCTGCGCGCGCTGCAGGCGCTTGTTGGTGCGCACGATGCCGACGTAGTCCCACATGAAGCGCCGCAGCTCGTCCCAGTTGTGCGCGATGATCACGTCCTCGTCGGAGTCGGTCACCTGGCTGGCATCCCAGGCCGGCAGTGCCTGGGGCATCGGCACCTGGTCGAGCTGGGCGAGGATGTCCTCGACCGCCGAGCGGGCATAGACGAAGCATTCCAGCAGCGAGTTGCTGGCCATGCGGTTGGCGCCGTGCAGGCCGGTGAAGCTGGTCTCGCCGATGGCATACAGGCCGGGCACATCGGTGCGGCCATGCTGGTCGACCAATACGCCGCCACAGGTGTAGTGCGCCGCCGGCACCACCGGGATGGGCTGGCGGGTGATGTCGATGCCGAACTGCAGGCAGCGTTCATACACGGTAGGGAAGTGCGCCTTCACGAACTCGGCCGGCTTGTGGCTGATATCCAGGTACACGCAGTCGATACCCAGGCGCTTCATCTCGTGGTCGATGGCGCGGGCGACGATGTCGCGCGGGGCCAGCTCTTCGCGTGCATCGAAGCGCGCCATGAAGCGCTCGCCGTTGGGCAGCTTGAGATGTGCGCCTTCGCCGCGCAGAGCCTCGGTGACCAGGAAGCTCTTGGCCTGTGGGTGGTACAGGCAGGTCGGGTGGAATTGGTTGAATTCCAGGTTGCCGACCCGGCAGCCGGCGCGCCAGGCCATGGCGATGCCGTCGCCGCTGGCGCCGTCCGGGTTGCTGGTATAGAGGTAGACCTTGGCCGCGCCGCCAGTGGCGAGAATCACGAAGCGTGCGTGGTAGGTGTCCACCTCGCCGCTGGTGCGGTTGAGCACGTAGGCGCCGACGCAGCGCTGACCAGGCAGGCCGAGCTTGCGCTCGGTGATCAGGTCCACCGCCACCCGTTGCTCCTGCAGCTCGATGTTGGCGCGCTGGCGGGTCTGCTGCAGCAGGGTGTTGAAGATCGCCGCGCCGGTGGCATCGGCGGCATGGATGATGCGCCGATGACTGTGGCCACCCTCGCGGGTGAGGTGGAATTCGAAACCGCCGTCCTCGCGATCCTGCTCCTCTTCGCGGGTGAAAGGTACGCCCTGTTCGATCAGCCACTGGATGGCTTCGCGACTGTGCTCTACGGTAAAGCGCACGGCGTCTTCGCGGCACAGGCCACCGCCGGCGTTGAGGGTGTCGCTGACGTGGGACTCCACGGTGTCGGCATCGTCCAGCACCGCGGCAACGCCTCCCTGGGCCCAGTAGGTGGAGCCGTTGGCCAGGTCACCCTTGCTCAGCACGGCAATGCGCAGGTGCCCGGGCAGGGTCAGGGCCAGGGTCAGGCCGGCAGCGCCGCTGCCGATGACCAGAACGTCGTGCTGATAGTGTTGGCTCATCTACTGCTGATTCCGCAGGGATCGAAATGGCGCCGCCTAGTATATAGAGGGGGTGATCGGCACAATAGCTGGGCTTATGACGTAGAAGAACATTCTGGAACTTTTCTTAGTCGTTCAAGTTCCAACGACAGATGCCAAATGTGCCTGTCGTATTGGAGCGGCGGCCAGATTGGCCAGATTATTCATGCAGTAGTCGAATCGACGATGCTGTAACGCTTTGCAAAGCCATCGAGAGCCGAGCAAAGCTTCTTCGGAGGGGAGAACTTTTGCGCAACGCCCGAGTCTATCTTGGCAGACGGAAAGACTGGCCAGCGCGGATCTCCTCCGGAACGGACGAGGAGTATTCATGCTAGCCCAGGAAGACGATCAGCAGCTGGTCGAGCGGGTGCAGCGCGGCGACAAGCGGGCCTTCGATCTGCTGGTACTCAAGTACCAGCACAAGATTCTCGGCCTGGTGGTGCGCTTCGTTCACGACAGCCATGAGGCACAGGATGTCGCTCAGGAGGCTTTCATCAAGGCCTACCGGGCGCTCGGTAATTTTCGCGGTGACAGCGCCTTCTATACCTGGCTGTACCGCATCGCCATCAACACGGCGAAGAATTACCTGGTTTCGCGGGGGCGGCGTCCGCCAGACAGCGATGTCAGCTCAGAGGATGCGGAGTTTTACGACGGAGATCACGCGCTCAAGGATATCGAATCGCCCGAGCGCGCCATGTTGCGGGATGAGATCGAGGCCACGGTGCATCGGACCATTCAGCAACTGCCGGAGGATCTGCGCACGGCGTTGACCCTGCGCGAGTTCGATGGATTGAGCTACGAGGACATTGCCAGCGTCATGCAGTGTCCAGTCGGTACCGTGCGCTCGAGGATTTTCCGGGCCCGCGAGGCCATCGACAAAGCCCTGCAGCCTTTGCTGCAGGAAGCCTGAATGTGAGACAGCGGCGACAGCCAAGAGAGGAAACACCATGAGTCGTGAAGCCCTGCAGGAATCGCTGTCCGCGGTGATGGATAACGAAGCGGACGAACTGGAACTGCGTCGAGTGCTGGCGGCTGCCGGCGACGATGCCGAACTGCGTGGCACCTGGTCGCGTTACCAGATTGCTCGCGCGGTCATGCATAAAGAGTTGCTCGAGCCGCGTCTCGATATCGCTGCCGCCGTTTCCGCGGCGCTGGCCGAGGAGGTGATGCCGATTGCGACTGCTCGTAGTCCGTGGCGCATGGTCGGGCGAGTGGCGGTAGCTGCCTCGGTGACCTTGGCCGTGCTGGCTGGTGTGCGCTTCTACAATCAGGATGAGCTGGCCGGCGCGCAATTGGCACAGCAGGGCGTGCAGCCCAGCCTGACTTTGCCGCAGGTGCAAGGGCCTGCTGTTCTCGCTGGCTATACTGAGGCGGCGTCGCCGTTGCAACAGAATGCCGAACAGTCCAGTTCGGGTTGGCATGAACAGCGTCTGCCGGCTTATCTGCGTCAGCATGCGCAACAGGCTGCTGCAAGCGGTGCCGACACCGCGTTGCCATATGCCCGAGCCGCCAGCCTGGAAAATCGCTGAGAGGGTACATGCGCGTCATCCCCCTTATAGCTCTGCTCGGCAGCTGTCTGGTTCTACCCGCACAGGCTGCCGAGAGTTGGTTGCAGCGGTTGGCTCAGGCCGACCGGCAAAGCTTTCAAGGCACTTTCATCTATGAGCGCAATGGCAGCTTCTCTACCCACGGCATTTGGCACAAGGGTAGTGAGTCTGGTGTTAGCGAGCGCTTGCTGCAGCTTGATGGGCCTGCGCAGGAAGTGCTGCGGGTCGATGGCAAGCCGCAGTGCATGAGCGGTGCGTTGGCCGAGCAGGTGGTCGATGCGCAGTGGCCGGCACGTGAACTCAATGCCGATCAACTGGAGCAGCGCTATGACATGCGCGTGCTGGGACGTTCGCGCGTAGCCGGGCGTCCAGCCACGGTGCTCGCCCTGATTCCTCGCGACCAGCATCGCTATGCCTTCGAACTGCACCTCGACGACGAGACCGCGCTGCCTTTGAAGTCGCTGCTGATCAGCGAGAAGGGGCAATTGCTGGAGCGCTTCCAGTTCGTCAGCCTGGATCTGACTGCGAATGTCGATGACGCCGCGCTCAAACCAGGTGAGTCGTGCAAGCCGGTCAGCCTGAGCAAGGTGGCCGAGTTGCCGCAATCCTGGAGGGCTGGCTGGGTGCCGCCGGGTTTCGAATTGAATCAAGCGCTGCAGCGTACCAGTCCGGTCTCGTCCGAACCCGTTGCCTGCCTGCTGTATGGCGATGGTCTGGCTCGCTTCACGGTGTTCCTCGAGCCTTTGCGCGGGGCCGGAGCTGAAGATGCGCGCAGCCAGTTGGGGCCAACTGCCGTGGTGTCGCGCCGCATGAGCACCGCCGATGGCGACATGATGGTCACCGTGGTGGGTGAGATTCCTCTGGGTACCGCCGAGCGCGTAGCCCTATCGATGCAGACTGCGACGGCTGTCGAGAGCTCTGCGCAGTGATTCGCTGCGGCATGGGCCGATTCGGAGTGGATTTTCGCTCCGAGTCGGCCTTGTCGCATCTGCTGTACTGATTGTAAAAAATCCCTGTCTTCTAAGTGGATGGAGCTGAAGTCGATGCTTAGCCTGAAATCCTCGCTGTCCGGCCTGTGTGCCTTGCTGTTGCTGGGGCAGATGTCTCTGGCGCGTGCCGAGTTACCCGAATTCACCGAGTTGGTGGAGGAGGCCTCGCCGGCCGTGGTGAATATCAGCACCCGACAAAACCTGCCGCAGCGCGAGGTGGCGGCTCAGGGGCAAGTGCCGGATCTGGAAGGGTTGCCGCCGATGTTTCGCGAGTTCTTCGAGCGCAACATTCCGCAGATGCCGCGTGGGCCGGGAGGCGGTCGCCAGCGCGAGGCCCAGTCGCTGGGTTCGGGTTTCATCATCTCCGACGATGGCTATGTGCTGACCAATAACCATGTGGTGGCGGATGCCGATGAGATCATCGTGCGCCTGTCCGACCGCAGCGAACTGGAGGCCAAGTTGATCGGCGCCGATCCGCGCACCGATGTGGCTCTGCTCAAGGTCGAGGGAAAGGGCTTGCCGACCGTCAAGCTGGGCAAGTCCCAGGCGCTGAAGGTGGGTGAGTGGGTGCTGGCCATCGGCTCGCCTTTCGGTTTCGATCATTCGGTGACCGCCGGCATCGTCTCGGCCAAGGGGCGCAGCCTGCCAAACGAGAGCTACGTGCCGTTCATTCAGACCGACGTGGCGATCAACCCGGGTAACTCCGGCGGCCCGTTGTTCAACTTGGATGGCGAAGTGGTCGGTATCAACTCGCAGATATTCACCCGCTCCGGTGGCTTCATGGGGCTTTCCTTCGCCATTCCCATCGATGTGGCGATGGATGTTGCCAACCAGCTGAAGTCCGAGGGCAAGGTCAGTCGCGGCTGGCTGGGCGTGGTGATCCAGGAAGTGAACAAGGACCTGGCCGAATCCTTCGGTCTGGACAAGCCGGCCGGTGCGCTGGTAGCTCAGGTGTTGGAAGAGGGACCCGCTGCCAAGGGTGGCCTGCAGGTGGGAGACGTGATCCTCAGTCTGAATGGCCAGCCAATCATCATGTCGGCCGATCTGCCGCATCTGGTCGGAGCACTCAAGCCCGGCAGTCAGGCCAATCTGGAGGTGGTGCGCGAGGGAGAGCGTAAGCGCATTGCGCTGAGCATCGGCGCCCTGCCGGAGGACGGCGAGGGGATGCCAGTGGCTGGCGAGGCGGGTGTCGAGCGCAGCAGCAATCGCCTCGGTGTATCGCTGGCCGAGCTGAGCGCCGAGCAGAAGAAGGCTTTCGATCTGCGCGGTGGAGTGGTCATCAAGGAGGTGCAGAGCGGCCCGGCGGCGCTGATAGGCTTGCGCCCCGGCGATGTCATCACTCACTTGAACAACCAGCCCATCGATTCGGCCAAGACTTTTGCCCAGGTGGCCAAGGAGCTGCCGGTCAACCGTTCGGTGTCCATGCGCGTGCTGCGCCAGGGGCGGGCCAGCTTCATCACCTTCAAACTGGCCGAATAGGCCTGGTTGGGCGCAAAAAGGGCGGCATTTGCCGCCCTTTTTTGTAGCTGGCGTCGGTGTGGCGCGCGTGACGGGTCGGTCGCCAATCGGGTAGAATCCCCGGCTATTTTTCGGCGGGCAGCCTGCCTGCGGCTTTATTCGAGTGTTGATCCGTGAGTGACCTGAGTCATATCCGCAATTTCTCCATCATCGCCCACATCGATCATGGCAAGTCGACCCTGGCCGACCGCTTCATCCAGATCTGTGGCGGCCTGTCCGATCGCGAGATGGAGGCCCAGGTCCTCGACTCCATGGACCTGGAGCGCGAGCGTGGCATCACCATCAAGGCTCACAGCGTCACCCTGCACTACCCCGCGCAGGACGGTAAGACCTACCAGCTGAACTTCATCGATACCCCCGGCCACGTCGACTTCACCTACGAGGTGAGCCGCTCCCTGGCCGCCTGTGAAGGCGCGATCCTGGTGGTCGACGCCGGCCAAGGCGTCGAGGCCCAGTCCGTGGCCAACTGCTACACCGCCATCGAGCAAGGGCTCGAAGTCATGCCGGTGCTGAACAAGATGGACCTGCCCCAGGCCGAGCCAGAGCGGGTCAAGGACGAGATCGAGCATATCATCGGCATCGACGCCACCGACGCCGTGCCCTGCAGTGCCAAGAGCGGCATGGGCGTGATCGATGTGCTGGAGCGCCTGGTCCAGGTGATTCCTCCGCCGGAAGGTGACATCGAGGCACCGCTGCAGGCGCTGATCATCGACTCCTGGTTCGACAACTACCTGGGTATCGTCTCCCTGGTGCGGGTCAAGCATGGCCGGATGAAGAAGGGCGACAAGATCCTGGTCAAGTCCACCGGCAAAACCCACCAGATCGACAGCGTCGGCTTGTTCACCCCGAAGCACACCGAGACCGCCGACCTCAAGGCTGGCGAAGTGGGCTTCGTGATCGCCGGTATTAAGGACATTCACGGTGCTCCGGTGGGTGACACCCTGACCTTGTCCAATACGCCGGACGTCGACGTGCTGCCGGGCTTCAAGCGCATCAAGCCGCAGGTCTACGCCGGCCTGTTCCCGGTCAGTTCCGATGATTTCGAGGACTTCCGCGAGGCCCTGCAGAAGCTGACCCTGAACGACGCCGCGCTGCAGTACGAGCCGGAGAGCTCCGACGCCCTGGGCTTCGGCTTCCGTATCGGCTTTCTCGGCATGCTGCACATGGAGATCATCCAGGAGCGTCTGGAGCGCGAGTACGACCTGGATCTGATCACCACCGCGCCGACGGTAATCTTCGAAGTTGAGATGAAGAACGGCGAGACGCTGTCCGTCGACAACCCGTCCAAGCTGCCCGATCCAGCCGGCATCCTCGATATGCGCGAGCCGATCGTGCGCGCCAATATCTTGGTGCCGCAGGAGCACCTGGGCAACGTGATCACCCTGTGCATCGAGAAGCGCGGTGTACAGCGCGACCTGCAGTTCCTCAGCAGCCAGGTCCAGGTGTCCTACGACCTGCCGATGAACGAGGTGGTGCTCGACTTCTTCGATCGTTTGAAATCGGTGAGCCGCGGCTACGCCTCGCTGGATTACAGCTTCGACCGCTTCCAGTCGGCCAACCTGGTGCGCCTGGACGTGATGATCAACGGCGAGAAGGTCGATGCCCTGGCGCTGATCGTGCACCGTGACCGTGCCCACCAGAAGGGCCGGGTGCTGACCGAGAAGATGAAAGAGCTGATCCCGCGGCAGATGTTCGACGTGGCGATTCAGGCGGCCATCGGTGGTCAGATCATCGCCCGGACCACGGTCAAGGCGCTGCGCAAGAACGTATTGGCCAAATGCTACGGCGGTGACGTCAGCCGTAAGAAGAAGCTGCTGGAGAAGCAGAAGGCCGGTAAGAAGCGGATGAAACAGGTAGGCAGTGTGGAAATCCCGCAGGAAGCCTTCCTCGCCGTACTCAAGGTGGATAGCTGATCCTATGTCGTTCAATTTCCCGCTGATTCTGGTGATTGCCGTTGCGGTTTGCGGCGCTTTGGCATTGCTCGACCTGCTGTTGTTGGCACCGCGCCGGCGGATGGCCATCGCTACCTATGAAGGCCAGGTCAGCGAGCCGGATGAGCAGATCCTGCAGCGTCTGAATAAGGAGCCGCTGCTAGTCGAGTACGGTAAGTCGTTCTTCCCAGTCTTGGCCATTGTTCTGGTATTGCGCTCGTTCCTGCTGGAGCCGTTCCAGATTCCGTCGGGCTCGATGAAGCCTACCCTGGAAGTGGGTGATTTCATCCTGGTCAACAAGTTTGCCTATGGCATTCGCCTGCCCGTGGTCGATACCAAGGTTGTCGAGGTGGGTGATCCTCAGCGTGGCGACGTGATGGTGTTTCGCTATCCCAGCAACCCCAGCATCAACTACATCAAGCGTGTTGTAGGGTTGCCGGGGGATCGCATTGCCTATACCCAGGACAAGCGCCTGCTGGTCAATGGCCAGTCGATTGTCGAGACATTGCTGGGTAAAGAGCCGCGCTCCCTGGGGCGTACTTTGGTCTATCGCGAGAAGCTGGGCGAGACTGAGCACCTGATTCGCAAGCAGCTGCATCGCAATGTGCGCCCCGGTGACGAGTGGGTGGTGCCGCAAGGGCATTACTTCATGATGGGTGACAATCGCGACGACTCCAACGACAGTCGCTACTGGAATGATGGTGCCATTCCTAAGGAGCTGTGGGGCATGGTTCCCGATCGCAATATCGTCGGCAAGGCTTTCGCCGTGTGGTTGAGCTGGCCCGACCCCAAGCTGCGTAGCCTGCCGAACTTCTCCCGAGTCGGCTTGATCCACTGATGCTTGGAAATTGCGGGGCGCTGTTCAATCGAGCGGCGCCTGCTTATATATAGTCATCGCCTTAAAACAACACTCAACTGGGGTCGATCATGAAGTTTTCGCGTTCGCAGAAGGGCATGTCCATGCTGGGCTGGATGGTAGTTCTTGCTCTGGTGGCTTTTTTTGCCAGTACGGGTTTTAAAATGTTTCCGCACTATATGGACTATGCAACTTTGAAGAAGTCTATTGAGGAGGCTAATCAGCGCTCCTCTGGTGAAATTCAAGGGGTAGAATCCTTCTATGGCTATGTGGGTAGCGTCATGGACTTGAATAATATTGACATGAATCCTAAGGAGATTATGAAGGTTTCTCTTGAGGGTAACGAATTCACTGTCCACCTCAAATATGAGAAACGCGAACCGCTGATAGAAAACCTCGATCTCGTTGCTAACTTCGATAAAGAATTCCGAATTCGCGTCCAGTGAGCTATACCCTTCGTCGCCTTGAGCGTCAGCTCGGCCATACCTTCCAGAACCAGGAGCTGATGCTCCTGGCGCTGACTCACCGCAGTTTCGCCGGGCGCAACAACGAGCGGCTGGAGTTCCTTGGTGATGCGATCCTCAACTTCGTCGCCGGAGAGGCCTTGTTCGAGCGCTTTCCCCAGGCACGCGAAGGCCAGTTGTCGCGTCTCCGCGCGCGGTTGGTGAAAGGTGAGACCCTGGCCATATTGGCCCGTGGCTTCGAGTTGGGGGAGTACTTGCGTCTGGGCTCCGGTGAGCTGAAGAGTGGCGGCTTCCGTCGCGAGTCGATCCTGGCCGACGCCCTCGAGGCGTTGATCGGTGCAATCTATCTGGACGCCGGTATGGATGTGGCTCGTGAGCGAGTGCTGGCCTGGCTGACCAACGAGCTGGACAGTCTGACCCTGGTGGATACCAACAAGGATCCCAAGACCCGCCTGCAGGAGTTCCTCCAGTCGCGCGCCGCTGAACTGCCGCGCTACGAAGTGGTGGATATCCAGGGCGAGCCCCATTGCCGTACCTTTTTCGTGCAGTGCGAAGTAGCTCTGCTGACCGACAAGACCCAGGGGCATGGCGCCAGTCGGCGCATCGCCGAGCAGGTCGCCGCCGCCGCCGCGCTGGTGGCGCTGGGCGTGGAGAATAGCCATGACTGATGCACCCGTGACCCGTTGTGGCTATGTCGCCATCGTTGGCCGGCCCAATGTGGGCAAATCGACGTTGCTCAACCATATCCTCGGGCAGAAGCTGGCGATCACCTCGCGCAAGCCGCAGACCACCCGCCACAACATGCTCGGCATCAAGACCGAGGGCGACGTGCAGGCCGTGTACGTCGACACCCCGGGTCTGCACAAGCACAACGACAAGGCGCTCAACCGCTATATGAACCGCAGCGCATCCACGGCCCTCAAGGACGTCGATGTGGTGGTGTTCGTGGTCGACCGTACCCGCTGGACCGACGAGGACCAGATGGTGCTGGAAAAGGTCCAGTACGTGAAATGCCCGATCCTGCTGGCAGTGAATAAGGCCGACCGGCTGGACGACAAGAGCGAACTGCTGCCGCATCTGGAGTGGCTGGCCACCCAGCTGCCGCAGGCCGAGGTAGTGCCGATTTCCGCTCTGCACGGACAGAACCTCGACACCCTGGAGCGCCTGGTGGCGGAGAACCTGCCGGAGTCCGAGCACTTCTTCCCGGAAGACCAGATCACCGACCGTTCCAGCCGCTTCCTCGCTGCCGAGCTGATTCGCGAGAAGATCATGCGCCAGCTCGGTGCCGAGTTGCCGTACCAGATCACCGTGGAGATCGAGGAGTTCAAGCAGGAAGGCCGCGTGCTGCACATCCACGGCCTGATCCTGGTGGAGCGTGACGGGCAGAAGAAGATCATCATCGGCGACAAGGGCGAGCGCATCAAACGCATCGGCCAGGACGCGCGCAAGGACATGGAGGTGCTGTTCGACTCCAAGGTCATGCTCAATCTCTGGGTCAAGGTGAAGGGCGGTTGGTCCGACGACGAGCGCGCGCTGCGCTCCCTGGGCTACACCGACTTCTGATCCATGCTCGCCAGCGCGCTTCCGGCCTTCGTCCTGCATAGCCGGCCCTACAAGGAAACCAGCGCACTGGTCGATTTCCTCACCCCCCAAGGGCGGTTGCGCGCGGTGCTGCGTGGCGCCCGTGGCAAGGCCGGCAGCCTGGCGCGGCCGTTCGCGCCGCTGGAGCTGGAGTTGCGCGGGCGGGGTGAGTTGAAGAATGTCGGCCGCCTCGAAGCCAGCGGCATCGCGCACTGGCTGCAAGGGCAGACGCTGTACAGCGGCATGTACCTCAACGAGCTTCTCCTGCGCCTGCTGCCCGCTGAAGACCCGCATCCCGCTCTGTTCGAACATTACGCCCTGACGCTCCACGCCCTGGCCGCCAACCCGCCGCTGGAGCCGCTGTTGCGCGCCTTTGAATGGCGCCTGCTGGACGAGCTGGGCTATGGTTTCGCCCTGGATATCGATATTGCCGGCCAGGCGATTGCCGTCGATGGCCTCTACCGCCTGCGCCCGGATGCCGGCCTGGAGGCGGTGGCCCAACTGCAGCCTGGTCTGTTCCAGGGCGCCGATCTGTTGGCCATGGCCGAGGCCGACTGGTCATCGCCTGGCGCCCTGGCTGCGGCCAAGCGCCTGATGCGCCAGGCCCTTGCTCCCCATCTGGGCGGTCGACCGCTGGTCAGCCGCGAACTCTTCATGAATCTCAAGGAACCCGCTCGTGACTGAAGCCAATCGCATCCTCCTCGGCGTCAACATCGACCATGTCGCCACCCTGCGCCAGGCCCGCGGCATTCGTTACCCGGACCCGGTCAAGGCGGCGCTGGATGCCGAAGAGGCTGGCGCCGATGGCATCACCGTGCACCTGCGTGAGGATCGTCGGCATATTCAGGAGCGCGATGTACGGCTGCTCAAGGACGTGCTGCAAACGCGCATGAACTTCGAGATGGGCGTCACCGACTTCATGCTCGACTTCGCGGAGAGCATTCGTCCCGAGCACGTCTGTCTGGTGCCGGAAACCCGCCAGGAGCTGACCACCGAGGGTGGCCTGGATGTCGCCGGTCAGGAGGAGCGCATCAAGGCGGCGGTGCAACGCCTGGCCAAGCTGGGCTGCGAGGTGTCGTTGTTCATCGATGCCGAGGAGCGGCAGATCGAGGCGGCCCGCCGCATCGGTGCGCCAGCCATCGAGTTGCACACCGGCCGTTATGCGGACGCCCACACTGCGGAAGAGGCCGCTCGGGAGCTGGCGCGCATCCGTGATGGTGTGGCCTGCGGCCTGGCCCATGGGCTGATCGTCAATGCCGGCCATGGCCTGCACTATCACAACGTCGAGCCGGTGGCGGCGATTGCCGGTGTGCACGAGTTGAACATCGGTCACGCCATCGTGGCTCACGCCTTGTTCGTCGGCTTCAAGGGGGCGGTGGTCGAGATGAAACAACTGATCCTGGCCGCGTCCGTTCGCGGCTGAGGATCACTCTGCGCTCAGCGCATGCTGGCGGTGGGCGCGCAAAATCCGTGCGTATTCGCCATTCTCCTGCAGCAGGCGCAGGCTCTTGTCGAACTCGTCGATCAGCTGCTGAGCTCCCGGTCGGCTGCGCGGCACCAGGAAGTGCAGGGTGTTGCTGCCGACCACGCCCTGTGACTCGCTGAAGCGTTCGGCGGCCAGCCCGGAACGATGAATGGCGCGCTCGCCGAGCAGGCTGTCGGCCACGAAGAAGTCATCGCGGCCGAGGTCGATCAGGCGTGCGCAGGTGGTAAGGTCCTGCGGCTCGTGCCGTTGCAGTTTGCCGACCGCCAGTAACGGCGCGAGACGAGGAGGGGGCTGCCAGCCCAGCGGCAGGCACATGCGCTTGCCTTCCAGCTGTTGCAAATCATCTGGCTCCAGCGCATGCCCCGCTCTGCTGAACAGCCGCTGGGTGGTTTCGTATAGCTTTGCGGAGAACAGGTATTCCGCCTGGCGCTCCGGCGTCGGCAGATAGGGGTAGGTGGCGTCGAACTGGCCCTTGAGCGTCGCCTGGTAGCCGCGCTTCCAGGGCAGCCAGGTCAGGCTCGTCTGATGACCCGCCCGGCTCAGTACCTGTTGCACCAATTCGGTGAGCATGCCGCCATTGGGCAGGTTCTGCCCGGCGAAGGGGGCATACTCGTCGCCGGTCACCAGCCTGATCGGGGCGGCGTTGGCCAGGCTGCCGAACAGCAGCCCGGTGGCCAGCGGCAGAAGCAGGCGGATCATCATGGGCGCAAGGAGCCTTGGGTCATGTGCGGCCGGGGTGGCCGCCAACCTATTCTAGCCCAGAGGCGGTGGCAGCCCGCAGCGGCCCGCCTGCCCGGCCTCACATCATGCGGCGGAACTGATGCCAGCGATGCTGCAGGCCCACCGCCCAGTTCGGGCTGGCCGGGCCGGTACCGGCAAGCTCCAGGCCGGGATGGTGCGCCACCACCTGGCTGAGTATCGGCTCCTGGGCTGGGCTGACATCGACGAAGAACAGGTGCTTGCCTTCGTGCAGGCGGTCGGCGAAGCGGCGGAATGCGCTGTTGGGCTGCTGCATGCCGAACAGGCTGCCTTCCCAGATGCTGAAGCCGAGCAGCACGGCGGCAAGAAACACGAACGGAATCCAGCCCGCCGGGGTCGAGGCCCAGTCATTCAGCCAGGCCAGCAGCAGGACCAGCACCGCCAGCGCCATGCCGATCAGGCTGCCGATGGAGCCGGAGTGGACTACGTCCTGCTTGAGGATCGAGGGCACCTCATGCAGGTGCGGGTGCTGTTCCAATGCGGCGTCCTGCTCGCTCAGCACATGGATCTGCTCGGTATTGATGCCGCGAGCCTCCAGCTCGCCTTCCAGATTCTCCAGATCGTCCAGGTTGTCGCTGATGTAGTAGTGCCGGTTCATGGCATACCTCCCACCTTCTGCTTGGCGGTCCCCCGGCCGGCCGATGCTCAGGTCGACGTTGACCTGCTTAGATTTTAGTCAGTGGCTGGGGGTGAGGTTGACCGTCGGGCGGTCGATGATGGTGCGGTCGCGGCCGCTGCTCTTGGCCTGATACAGGCATTGATCGGCGCGCTGCAGCCAGTGGCTCCAGGGTTCGTCATCGCGCAGCAGGGCGCCGCCGATGGACATGGTGACCGGCCCGCCAGGCCCGCGCAGGTTGTCGCGGACCGCCACCAGCAGGTTCTCCGCCGCCGATGCCAGGCCTTCCGCATCGGTGTCCGGGAGCAGCAGGAGGAATTCCTCGCCGCCGAAGCGGAACAGGCGGTCGCCTTGGCGCGAGCAGGCCTTGATCAGCTTCACGTAGTCGATCAGCACCTGGTCGCCGGCCTGGTGGCCGTAGAGGTCGTTGATCTGCTTGAAGTGGTCCAGGTCCATGGCCAGTGCGCCATAGCCGCGGCCGTGGCGGCGCTTGCTGGACACGGCGATCTTCAGTTCCTCGTTCATGGCCCGGCGGTTGCGCGCGCCGGTCAGCGGGTCCTGGATGGCCAGCAGTTGCAGCTGCTCGCGCTGGGTGCGGGTGCGATAGGCAAAGATGAAGGTCAGCACTCCGGCCATGGCATTGGTGACCAGGAAGGAGATCATCTGGTAGTGGCTTTCGAACACGCTGCCCGGCATCCACAGCGCGTGGCCTACCAGGCCGGAGAGCACCAGCAGGGTGGCGGCGATGGCCTTGCCGGGCGAGACCATGAAGAAGTTGAAGAGGATCAGTGGGTAGATCCAGAACAGCCCGTTGACGCCGAGGTTGATGGCGATCAGCGTGGAGCCCACGGAAAACACTCCGGCCAGGTAGAGGCCGGGCTTTTCCGTGTCACCGGTGCGCCAGGCGTAGACCACGGCGGAGAGGGTGGACAGCACGATCACCGCATCGGCGATGCCGACCAGCAGGTTGCCGTGCAACAGGCGATAGACCGCATAGGGTGAAATGCCGAGCACGCCGATGATGCCCATCAGGGTGATGATGGACAGCTGGAAATCGTTGCGCAGTCGCTTGAACATCAGCGCGGCTCTCTGGCTCGTGGCCCATTTCATTGTTATGGACCAAGGATGCAGGGCTTTGCTCGTATCGGCAAGGAACTGTTAGGCGAAGTGCCAGTATCGTTGCGCTTACCGAAGTACCGCGGAAACTACTTCTTGCCGAGGCTGATCTGGCGGCTGGGGGCCCAGGATTGTCCACTCACGCCCTTGGCGATCTGCTGGATCTCACCGCCGGATTTGAGGAAGGCGGCGACTTGAGCTTCGAGGGATTCGCTGGTTTCCGAAGCCGGCTGCGGCTTGGGCTGCTGGGTGGACTTCTTGACTCGCATGGTTCCCCCTCGAGGAATGATTGGCTACGCAGGGCGCAGCGAAGTGGCAGGGATAAAAAAACCGGCCCGAAGGCCGGTTCTTTGGACGTCGTACAGATCAGATGACCTGGACTTCGTCAGCTTGCATGCCTTTCTGGCCCTGGACGGCGATGAAGGAAACCTTCTGGCCTTCCTGCAGGCTCTTGAAGCCGGTGCTCTGGATCGAACGGTAGTGAACGAACAGATCAGCACCGCTTTCCGGAGTGATGAAGCCGAAGCCTTTCTCGTCGTTGAACCACTTGACGGTGCCAGTTTGACGTGCGGACATGGGATGTCTCCTTGAACAAAGTGAACACGGCGCTGGAACAGCCCAGGCCATGACTGAGTGCAAAGAGTAAAGAAACCGAGGGGGGTTGGACCGAGATCTAAACCGGTCGATTTGCGGTGACACATGCAGCACAGTCCCGCCACCTTACAGGCACTGCGCTGATTTACCTAATCATTTCTGCCTTTTCCGGTAAACGGCGCCGGGCAGCGGCGCAGATCGGCGGTGCCGACGAAGGGGTTGCTCCAGCCCATCACGCAGGCGATACGCTGGTTGCGCTGGCGTTCCCAGGGCTCGACCGGATAGTTCCGGCTCCAGGCCTCGAACAGCCGCCGCTCCTGGTGCGACAGCCGCAGACCATAGCGCTGGGTCATGTAGAAATAGGTGCGGGCGATCATGCCGCGTACCTTGGGGCGCGGCATTGCCTTGCGCGCCTGGAAGTCCACCACCATCGGACAGGTGCCGTACTGATGCGGCTGTTGTGGCAGCCAGGCGAAGGGCAGGTTGCTGCGGTCACCGTTGATCTCGCCGATGCTCGGCACCAGGTTGAACAGGTCGGCTTCGGCGCGGCGAAAGGTCTCGTCGCTGCGTGCGCAGTGCCTGCGTCCGCCTTGCTGCCAGCAGCGTCGCTGATGGCCGATGACCCAGGCCGGCACCAGGTGTTCCCACTCGATGCGTGCCGCGCGCTGGGGATTCTTGCGTGGCCGGTAGCCGCAGCTCTTCAGGTCCACTCGATTGCCGCTGTAGCGACAGCCGCAGTAGAACTCCACCGACTGCTGGGTGTACAGCTGCCAGGCGATCTTCTTGGCTTCGCTGAAGGTGCGCGGTGGTGCGGCGAGGGCGGGCAGGGCGAGACAACAGGCGAGCAACAGCAGGGCAAAGCGCGTGGGCATGGATACGGCATCCCGGAAAAGCGCCGCATCATACCGATCAGAAAGTGCCTGCCAATCGTGGCACGCCTGGCCAGGGCTACTCGCCGGGAGCCTTGGGGCGTAGCATCGAGGCTATCGATCGACGAGGAGCAACCTCATGCGAACCATCCTTTTGCTGCTGGCCGCCGCACTCAGTGGCACAGCGCTGGGCGCCGAGCCGGTGCGCCGCGAGATTCCCATCGAATACGTCAGTCCTGGTGCTTCCGGTAGCGTCAGCTCATCCAGCCGCAGCCAGAGTTACGACGTCTATGGAGGCCATGCCGTGCCGAGCCAGGGTTATGGTCGTCAGGTGCAGATCATCCAGGGTGGCTCCAGCGTCCGGCAGAGCGGCGGCATCCGACAGAGCATCGAGTACCCCGGCGGCATCGAGGTGCAGCGGTATCCCGGGCAGAACAGCTACGAGGTGCAGCGCAACCGCTGACGACTGCTTAACAGTTCCGCCGTCCCGGGCTGACAGACTGCAGTCCGGCGCAGCATCATGCACGTCAGTGCAGATTCAGAAGGTAGCCAGCAGTCATGCCGATGCAGTCCCTGGGGTTCGCGGCGCAGAGCGTCGCGGGTCGGGTTCGAGGACATAACGAGGACGCCGTGCTCTGCCTTCCCGAGCTCGGACTGTGGGCGGTGGCCGATGGCATGGGCGGCCACCAGTGCGGCGAAGTGGCTAGCGCCATGGCCTTGGACAGCCTGCGCCAGGCCGTTTCGGCGGGAGGTGATCTGGAAGCGGCAATCCATGCGGCCAACCAGGCGATCCTCGATGCGGTGCAGGAAGACGGCGGCCGGCGCATGGGCAGTACCGTGGTCGCCGTGCGCTTCTTCGACAGCGAGTTCGAAGTGGCCTGGATCGGCGACAGCCGCGCCTATCGCATCAGCCTGGACGGCATTGCGTGCCTCACCCGTGACCACAGCTGGGTGCAGGCGATGATCGATGCCGGCGAGCTGAGCGTCGAGGAAGCCCGTCAGCATCCGCGGCGCAACATCGTCACCCAATGCCTGGGGCAGAACGAACAGGCCCTCGAAGTCGGCCGCGTGCAGGGCAGCCTGGCGCCGGGCGAACTGCTGCTGCTGTGCAGCGACGGCCTGACCGGCGAACTGAACGATGAGCAGATCCAGGAGGTCTGTGCTGGGGCGGCGACCCTCGATGATCTGGTCGAACAGCTGATAGGGCTGGCCAATCAGCTGGGCGGCAAGGACAATATCTCCTGCATCGTGCTGGGGCGCAGCATGGCCGAATCGACGAAGATCGACGCCAAGCCGCGCAACTTCCTCAGCCGATGGCTCCATTCCCGCAAGCACTGAATGATCGACGCACATCCATGAGCACCACACTGCTTGAAATTCCCGGCTACCGGGTGCACGGCCAGCTGGGCAAAGGCGGCATGGCCGAAGTCTTCCTGGCCACCCAGGAGTCGCTGAGCCGCAAGGTGGCGATCAAGGTGCTGCGTAGTGCCGAGGACGAGGCCTTCAGCAAACGCTTCATCCAGGAGGCGCACATAGTCGCCTCGCTCAACCATCCGTCGATCATCACCATCCATGACATCGACCGTCTGGCCGATGGTCGCTACTACCTGGCCATGGAGTTTCTTCCCGGCGGCGACCTGACGCGGCACAAGGGCGAGCTATTCGCCCCCGAGCGCGCACTGCAGATCATCCGCGAGATCGCCAGCGGCCTGGCGGTGGTACACGACAAGGGCCTGGTGCACCGCGACGTGAAGCCGGCCAACGTGCTGTTCCGTGGCGACGGCACGGCAGTGCTCACCGACTTCGGCGTGGCCAAGGACCTGGACATCGACAGCGAGCTGACCCAGTTCGGTGTCGCCGTCGGCAGCCCGGCCTACAGCAGCCCCGAGCAGGCCCAGTGCCAGCCGCTGGACGCACGCAGCGACATCTACAGCCTGGGCGTGATCCTCTTGGAGCTGCTCACCGGCAGCAATCCCTACCGCGGCGGCAACTACACCCAGACCGTGGTCAACCACGTGCAGATGGAGCCGCCACCGCTGCCCGACAGCCTCGGCGCCTTCCGCGGTCTGCTGGCGCGCATGTTGGCGAAGAAGCCGGACGAGCGCTTCGCCGATTGCCGCGCACTGCTCGCCGCACTGGACGAGATGGAGCTGAGCGATCTGGAAGAGACCCAGCTGCGCCCGGCCCTGCCGATCAGCGAGCCGGTTGCCGTGGAGGCTCCGGCGCCGCGCAAGCGCCGCTCGGCCATGCCGCTGCTGGTGACGCTGAGCGTGCTGGTACTGATCGGCACGCTGACCTCGGCCGGCCTGTACATCAAGGAACAGCGGCAGATCGACGCGCTGCTGGCCGAGGCAGAGCAGCGTTTCGCAGCCGGCCAGCTGATCGAGCCGGCGCAGGACAGCGCCGAGCACTATTTCAACCAGGTGCTGGCGCTCGATGAAGACAGCGACGAGGCCCAGGCCGGCCTGCTGCGCATCCGCGAGGCGCGGATCAAGGTGTTCACCGAACTGGCCGAGCAGCGCCTGGCCGATGGCCTGCTGACCGAGCCGGCCGAAGACAGCGCCGACTACTACTACCGCCAGGCTCTGGCCATCGACCCGCAGCACGCCGCCACCTTGGCCGGTCTGCAGCGCGTGCTGGACGCGCGCATCGCCCGCTACTTGCAGCTGGCCGAGCAGAGCATCGCCGACAAGCGCCTGCTGCTGCCCGAGGAGGACAGCGCGGTGTACTACTACCGGCAGATTCTTGGCTGGGCGCCGGATAACGCCGACGCCCTGGCCGGCCTCAGCCACGTGGCGCAGCGGTACCGCGACCTGGCCAATTCCGCCTACCGGCGCAGCGACTTCCCCGGGGCCCTGGCGATGATCGATCGCGGCCTGGAAGTGGAGCCGCAGAATGCCGAGCTGCTGCAGATGCGCGGCGAACACAAACAACTGCTCGGTGAGGCTCGCGCCGCCCGAACACGCGCTGCCGCGGCCCAGGCCGAGCGTGAGCGCACCAGCAACCCGATCAAGCGAGCCTGGAACAACATCTTCGGCCAGTAGGACCCATACATGCTCAAGCTGCACTTCAAGGACAGTCGCCAGGCCCCGGTCTGGCTGGTCGAGGAACGCTTCACCCTGGGCCAGGACCGACGCAACAACCTGGTCCTGGACGATGCTGGGATCAACGCATTCCACGCCGAGATCCGCCAGGACGGCGGCCTCTACTACATCAGCGACTGCGACAGCGAGCTGGGCACCTTCGTCAACGACGAACGCATCGGCAGCCGCTACCAGCTGCGCTCCGAGGACCGCGTGCGCCTGGGCGAGGTCGAGCTGCTGCTGGTCGATCCGGGCAAGGCCAAGGCGCAGGCCGAGGCCAGCCAGCGCTGGTTCCTCCAGGTGATGCAGGGCGAGCACGAGGGCAAGAAGTTTCACGTCAGCGGCTCGATGACCTTCGGTCGCTCGGTCAAGTGCGAGCTGTGCTTCAGCGATGCCCAGCTGTCGCGCCGGCATTGCGAGTTTTTTCTGCGCGACGACGTGCTGGAGGTCAAGGACCTGGCCTCGGCCAATGGCGTGCTGGTCAACGGCGAGAAGAGCGCCGCTGCGGTGCTCAAGCCGGGCGATCAGGTGCGCATGGGTTCGGTGATCCTGCTGGTGATCGGGCCCAAAGTGGACGCCCAGGAAGCGCAGGAGGAGAGCGAGGACGCCACGGTGTTCGTGCGCGCCGTCGACCTGCCCACGCCCAAAGCCAAGCCCCAGGCGCGGCCGGCGAGCAGCGCCGCACCCACGGCCAACCCGCTGCGCGCCGCCGCACGCGCTCAGGCGGCCCCTGCCGCCAAGGCCGGTAGCGGAGCGCTGCGCATCGCCCTGGTGATCGGTGTGCTGCTGATCGCCGGTGGACTGGCTGCCGCTGCACTGCTCTGATGCCTGATCGGTGAGTGCCGCTGGCGCAGCCTGACAGTGTCTGGCGAGGCTGGCGGGGTTAGCCTTGGCCGCTTCTCCTCACGCATCGGAGTAGCCGTGAAGTCACTCGTTCTGCTGTCCTGCGCCGGCCTGCTGGCCGGCCTGTCCTCCCATGCCTTGGCCTGGTCCAACCACTCGCTGGGCAGCCTGCTGGCCCTGCGCGAGATGCCCGAGCTGCGCCAGGAGGTGACGGTGGAGCCGCTGGAGGCCTTCCTCGCCGACCAGGCGCCGGCCATCGAGCGTCTGCTGGACGAGCAGGAGAACTATGCCCGCGAGCATTTCTCCTACTACCCGGCTCGCCCGGACGAGCTGCGCTGGCAGGCGGCCGGTGCTGGCGATCGGCGTGCCGCCTTCCTCCAGGCCCTGCGCATCAACCCGCAGATCAAGCTGGCCAGCTTCATCCAGCAACTGCCGGGGCAGGATGCCGGTGGCCGCCCGCTGCTGAGCGGCGAGGATGTGCTGGTGTTCCACAAGGTCGGGCCCTGGACCCACTGGCGCTACCTGGGCTTGAAGGATGGCGAGAAGGTCGCGGCCCTGCAGGTGGTGGCCAGCGCCGCGGACGAGCCGGACTACGGCCACGACATCAACCTGTTCAGCGACAACCCGGGTGCCGTCGGCCAGCGCTACAACTTCGGCCCGCAGCCGTTCGGCGATGCGCGCTTCGAGTATTCCTCCCAGGCGCCGTTCCATATCGGCTACTACCACGAGTCGGCGCTGATCTTCGCCGCCGCGCCTTACCTGAGACAGACCCTGCCGCACTGGCGCGTGTACCAGTACAGCGGCCTGGCGCGCCTGGCCTTCGCCAGCGGCCATCCGTACTGGGGCTATCGCTTCCTCGGCTGGGCCATGCACTACCTGCAGGACCTCACCCAGCCGTACCACGCCAGCGTGCTGCCAGGCGTGGACACCACCGGCATGGTGCTGATCGCGGCCAAGGCAGAGGCCGGCTACCCCGAGGAGCGCGAGGCGGCGATCAAGCGCGTGGCCGACCGCCACACCGCCATCGAGCAGTACCAGTTCGACCGCATGCAGGCGTTGCTGGAGGCTGGCCAGGTGCAGCATCCGTTGCTGACGGCCTATGCCGAGCGCGATGACGATGCCGGCTACCCGGCCTTCGACGTGGACTACGCGGCCCAGGTGGTGGCGGCGGAATCCCATGCGCGTGCGGACGAGCTCGACGCGCTGATCGGCTCCTGGATGGCCCGCGGCGACAGCGCCAAGGGCTTCAGCGAGGGCAATCGCCTGCAGGCGGTGCAGTCCGATCCGGCCCTGGAGGCGATGCTGGTGCAGCTGTTCCGCCACTTCGGTGCGCACAGTCGCAATGCGATCAGCGGTACCGTGCCCGAGCAGTAGGCGTGAGAGCCTGCTTACGATCTTCTGGATTAGAGCCAGACAAGGCCTAGGCGGCCCCGCAAAAGCGGTCGAGGAAGCGCACTGGGCTCGCACGCGAGTTTACGAGTGTAAATGAGAATTCCGACCGGGCTGGCGATCCAGGCCGCTTTTAACGCCGTATGGCCGACAGTCAGGAGATCGCAGGTTCTTAGGGGCGATACCACAGCTCGCGGCGCTGCAGCGGGGTCTGCGCAGGCAGCAGCGGATT
This sequence comes from Pseudomonas sp. GD04019, assembly GCF_029837695.1. Classification (GTDB taxonomy): domain Bacteria; phylum Pseudomonadota; class Gammaproteobacteria; order Pseudomonadales; family Pseudomonadaceae; genus Aquipseudomonas. The sequence continues at coordinate 87,989 of NZ_JAOEEA010000009.1, read as the reverse complement.
GTCCAGCTCGATCACCTGGCGCCGCGGCAGCGCCACGCGGCGCAGGTCGGCGCCGTGGTACTGCTGGAACACCTGCTCGAAGGAGCCATCGGCCAGGGCCAGTTCCAGGCCCTGGCGCACGGTTTCCGCCAGCTGCGGATCGTGCGGCGAGAAGAAGAAATACAGCGCGGTGGGGTAGTGCAGCACCAGGTGGCTGTCGGCTAACAATGGGCGCTGCTGGTTGTGCCGCAGCTCGTCCTCCACCTCCAGCACGGCCCGCGGGAAATAGTCGAAACGCCCGGCTTCCAGCATCAGGAACAGGCTCTCGTAGCTGGAGCTGACCTCCACCCGCAGGCCGTGGCCGCGCAGGATATTGGTGTCCGGCCAGTCGTGGCCCTGGCCGGCGCGCAGCTGGCGCAAGTCGTTCAGGTTGCGCACGCCTTGCAGCAGATTCGGCTGGTCCGCCCGCAGCAGGGCGATGCGCCAGCCATACAAGCCCTTGTCCAGCGGAATGCGCACCGGCAGCAGGCGTCGCTCGCGCTCCAGGCTGGTCATGGTCCAGACCACGTCCACCGCCTCGCCCTGTTCCAGGCTGAGCAGGGCGCGCTGCTGTTCCATATGGTGCTGCGAGGGGGTGATGCGCAGGCTGCTGCCGACCTTGTCCAGGGCCAGCTGCAACTGCGCCAGCGGGTAGGTGGGGCGGAACTCGTCGCCGATCGGCGCGCGTGGGTAGCGCAACACGCCGTCCGCGGCCAGGCAGGGCGCGGTGCTCAGCAGCAGGGCCAGCAGCCAGGTCAGACGCCGCACAGGCATCGATTGCAATCCTTTCGTGGGCGATGCGCACTTGCGCATCCTCATGGTGCGCGCATTATGCCAGCCCGGGTGGCGCGCGCCGACTGCAGGGGCCCGTGCGGTCGCTCAGGTGCGACGGCGCTCGGCGATGATCTCCGGCAGGTCGCTGCGGCGCAGATACACCAGCAGCGGCTCGGAGATGTTCAGGCGCTCGTCGATGCGCTGCTCCAGGAGCAGGCCAAGGCGCTCGCGGCTGAGGGTCATCAGCGCGCCCTTGAGCGGCTGCCAGACGAATTCGGCGCAGGGCTGGATGCTGTTTTCGGTGACGTCGAGGCCGAAGGAGTCCTCGCTGAAGCGCACGATGTGCTGGCCGCTCTTGGCGTTGTAGCCGACCAGGCCCTGCAGGGCGTCGGCGGCGGCGCAGATGGTGGACGATGTGATGCTCATGCAAACCTCCTGTGGATGTTGTCGAGGGTTGCGCGCAAGGGACTCTAGGTATTTTTTGCCGGCCATCCTAGCCAATGGTCTGGGCGGCGCCTTGCTCTGGATCAAGCCCGGCGCCGACGCCGTGGTTACGGCCTCCGGTGCTCGATATCGAGCTGGTAGAAGGTCGCGCGGCCGCCTTCGGCGCTGCTTCCGGTGTTGTCCTGGGCGTAGGTGCCGGCCTTGAAGTAAAGAAGCTGCTTGCTCCAGCTGGAGGCGATCTGCCGGTGGTAGGCGCCATTGTCATCGTCGCTGTACACGGCGATGGCCAGGCGGCCGCTAGGCGTGAGGCGCAGGCGATAGGCGAAGCGCTCGTCGAGTGTCACATCGTTCACCAGCATGACGTTCTGCACATGCTCATCGTCAGGATGCTTGCGCACCAGGGCCTCGATGCTGCCGCTGTTGAGCTCGGGGCGGTAGTGATACTGCAGCTTCACCAGCGGCTCGCCGACATCGCCGGGACGGTTGATGCTGTGGATCTGGCCGATCACCAGCTTGTTCTTGCTCGGCACCTGGTTGACCGTCAGCTCGGCACTGAGCAGGTTGTCGGCGTCGCCGTGGTACCAGTTGCGCAGCTCGCCGTTGGGCCAGGTTTCGCGCAGCTCGCTGCGTGGGTAGCGGGAGTTCTCGGTGGAGGCGCCGGTGACCGGCACCCAGAAGCGCACGCTGCTGTTCTGCGGGCGGAAGTACTGGCTGCTGTAGCCCTTGTTGAGGCGTTCGGTGGTGATCACCGTGGCCGATTCGCTGGCGGGAATGGTCAGGTTCCAGGTGGTCAGGTCGAGCATCGGGTCCTCCTTGAGGTAAACGTAACGGTCGGGGTTCCGACCCGTCTACGCCGGGAAGTTCAGCGTTGCGCTCGGTTCTGGACGAATGGGTACTGGCGCCTGGCCAGGCCTACGCCGGCAGAGGCTCTGGTTGTTCTGGGGGGATGAAACGAAGCACCCGGCGTTGGCCGGGTGCTGGAGGGTTAGCTGGAAGGGGCGTGGCTGCCGAGCAGGGTGCTGCCGGATTTCTTGCTGCGCTTGGCCATGCGTTTTTCCTGGGAGGTCTTGAGAGGCTTTTTCTTCGCCTCTTTGTGCCGATCCAGACCTTTGCTCATGGTGGAGTCCTCCGAAAATGGCGATTCAGTTTGAATGGCATGGTTCGACGGTCATCTCCACCTCCCAGGCTGAGCCAGCCTGACCTGTGCACTGCTTAGAGCATAGTCGCGAAGTGCGCGGGTGGTTTGCTCGTGCGTCGCCAGGCTTTGCCGCTGGGCGGCAGAAGACGCAGATGGTCGTGTGCGGCCATAGGCGGGGGGCTTACGGAGTATTCAGGCGCTGCAGCTCACGGCGCACCATCGCTGCATATTCGGGCGGGGTGAGGCGGTACAGCTCGGCCGCCACCCAGTCCAGCCAGCGCGCGCCGAGGTTGGCGCGCTCCGCCAGCAGGCGTCGGGCTTCGGCCTCGGCGCGGGCGGCGTGTTGCTGGTGGAACTGGCTGCGGTTCACGCGCGGCGATTAACCGGCGAGGCCGACGTAGACGTTCTGCACGTCGTCGTGGTTGTCGAGGGCTTCGAGGAAGGCCTCGACTTCTTCCATCTGCGCGTCGCTCAGACCGCTGACCGGGTTCTTCGGGATGTAGCCGATCTTCGCCGAGTTGACGGTGAAACCATGCTCCGGCAGGGCCTTGCACACGGCGTCGAGGTCGGTCATTTCGGTGATGAACAGGGTGTCGCCTTCCTCGGCCGGCTCGAAGTCCTGGGCACCGGCCTCGATGGCGGCCAGTTCAGGGTCGGCGCCGCTGTCGGTAGAGGCTTCGATCATGCCGACGTGGCTGAAGTCCCAGCTCACCGAGCCGGAAGCGCCCATCTGGCCCTTGCGGAACAGCACGCGGATTTCCGCCACGGTGCGGTTCAGGTTGTCGGTCAGGCATTCGACGATCACCGGCACCTGGTGCGGGGCGAAGCCTTCGTAGGTGGTGCGCTCGAAGTTGACGGTCTCACCGAGCAGGCCGGCGCCTTTCTTGATCGCGCGCTCCAGGGTGTCCTTGGGCATCGAAGCTTTCTTGGCCGCGTGGACGGCGACGCGCAGCTTGGCGTTGGTGTCCGGATCGGCGCCGTTACGGGCGGCGACCATGATCTCCTTGACCAGGCGACCGAAAATCTTGCCCCTGGCGTTGGCTGCGGCTTCTTTAGGTTTGGCTTTCCACTGTGCGCCCATGGCGGTGTTCTCGCGGGTTGCGTCTGACGGAGCCCCGCGCGGCGGGGCGAGCTGAGGGGGCAGATTCTAACGATTTCGCTCTCAGACGGCGATGGTCAGCAGCGGCAGGTAAAAAGCGACCAGCACCACGGCCAGGCATGCCCAGGTGAAGGCGGTGGCCAGCCCCAGCATGACCGAGACCGAGGGATCTCTGATCCACAGCCAGGCGCAGATTGCGGTGAAGTTATGAATCAGTGCTCCGCGCAGGGATATCCAGACTTCCTTAGGATGCTCGACCACCCAGCGGCTGAGCCAGGGAATGTCGCCGAAGCTATCGAACAGCGAGCGGAAGCCGGGCAGGGCGAGCCACTCGGCGTAGGCCACGGCTGCGGCGGCCAGCAGGGCGAAGAGGGACAGGGCGAGCTTCAGCTTCGAGCGAGGTGTGGCTGCGACGCGTTCCATGCGGCGTCTCCTGGAGGGAGAAGGGCGCGCAGTTTCGCCACTGGCCAGGCAAAAGAAAACCCCGTGCACGGCAGACCGGCACAGGGTTGTCAGCGAGGCCTCGGGTGGCGAACCGGAGGCGGCCCCTTCGGGCCGCGCTCATGCGTCTCGGTAGTTGCCTGGTGGCCAATACCGTGCCCGGGGCTGGACCAGCGCTTCTGGTCGCGCTGATCACTCAGGCCTTGGCTCGCTCGGTTTGACGAACAGCAGGGTCATGCGATCGGGTTCGCCGATCTTCTCGTACTTGCTGCGTTCCTCGGCACCGCCCTTGAGGTGGGGTGGCAGGCTCCAGGCACCGTTGGGGTGGTCGCGGGTGTCACGCGGGTTGGAGTGCATCTGCTCGATGGTGGCGAGGACGAAGCCGGCATCCTTGGCCTGGCCGATCACGTGGTCGGTGGGCAGGTAGCCGGTGCCCTTGGTCTGCTCCAGGGTGGCGTTCTTGGCGCCCCGGTAGGCGGTGATACCGAGTTTGCCGCCGGGTTTGAGCACCTGGTAGATGGCGCTGAACATCGCCTTTTCGCTGCCGGTTTCTTCCCAGTTGTGCAGGTCGTCGAAGCTCACCACCAGGTCGACCGACTCCGGCTCGCCGAGCTTGGGCGCCCGCGGGTCGAATTCGATGAGGCGGGCCTTGTCGTAGCGCTTGGCGTCCTGCTCGAACTTGTTGCGCAGGGCGCTGGCGGCTTCGCGTTGTTCGGCATCATCGCTGCGGCGTAGCGCGGCGCTGTACTGGCCCTTGTCGCGCAGCAGCGGGGCGAGGATCTCGCTGTACCAGCCGTCGCCGGGGCTGATTTCGATCAGGGTCTGGGTCGGCGAAAGGTCGAAGAAGCGCAGGGTTTCCATCGGTCGGCGATCGGGGTCGCGCAGGCGATGCTCGGGGGAACGCCAGTCGCCGGCCAGGACGGCGTGGTACTGGTCGTCTTTGATCTGGCCAGTGCTGTCGAGCGGTTCGTCGGCTGCGTACAGCGGGGCGCAGATGGCGAGTAGCAGGGCGGAGAGGCAAGGCAGTCGGCAAGTCATGGAAGAGTCCTCGGCAAGGTACTTCCTAACTTGCGACCGGCGAAGCGGGCGGAACGCTCAACCAGTTTTCGCCTCGGCTGTGCCAAGCTGCTGCCATCAGGCCATGCGCAAGGAGCCGCCATGCCCGCTTCGTTACGTCTGTTACCCCTGTGCCTGCTGGCCTGCGTTGCCCAGGCCGCGCCCGAGCCTGCGCCCGAGGCGGTGCCGCTGTATCGCGAGATCAAGGATTGGGTAGTGGCCTGCGACAACGGTCGCCGTTGCCAGGCCCTCAGTGCCGGGCAGGCCAGCGACTACAGCGCGCTACGGCTGGTGCTGCAGCGTGATGCCGGCCCGGCGGGCCAGCCGCGCCTGCGCCTGGTGTATGCCGGCCAGACCCAATACTTCCCGCTGCTGGCGGACGAGCGGCCGCTGCCGGATGCGCTGACCAACGCCCTGCGGCGGGTGCCGGCCGAGAATGAGCTGATCCTGGAAGCCCATGACGAGGCGGCGCGAGGCTTGCTGGCCGAACTGCGCAAAGCCGGTCGGCTGCGCATGGCGGTGGATGGCGGCGAGGAGGTGGCGGTATCGCTAAGTGGCCTGTCCGCCGCGTTGCTGCTGATGGACTCGGTGCAGGGCCGCCTGGACAGCCGCGGCGCGCTCTATCGCCCCGGCGCCCGTGCGGACTCCGAGGTGCCGCCAGCACCGCCATTGGCAAAGCTGCCTGCCTATCCCGGAACCGCGCCGATGCCGGCGGCCGAGGCCGAGCGCATCGTGCAGGCGGTGCTGCAGGCGACTCGTGATCCGCAGCAGGAGGAGGAAATGGGCGAGGTTGCCGTGGGCGAGGCCTTCGCCCTGAGCGCGAGCGAGGCGCTGGTGCTGGTACGCAGCTGGTGCGCGGCTTATAACTGCGAGTACTCGCTGTACCGGGTTCAGCGTGAGCCGCCCTATCAGGAGGTGGAGTTGCGCCTGGATCCGTTACCGCTGCACGGCAGCGAGCCAACCGGCTGGGTCGAATACGACCCGCAGACGGGAATCCTGCAGTACCGGGTGAAGGCGCGGGGTGTGGGCGATTGCGGCGAGGCTGGCAGCTGGCGCTTCGATGGCGAGCGCTTCGGGGTGAAGTCCTATCAGCTGATGTCGCGCTGTGCGTCGGGCAACCCGGGCGAGTGGCCGACGTTGTGGAGAGTGGCGGAGGACTAGCCTCCGCCGGATGCATCAGTCCTGACGGGCAGTGACTTCCACCAGGTGGTAGCCGAACTGGGTCTTGACCGGGCCCTGGACTTCGCCGACCGGGGCGCTGAACACCACCTGGTCGAACTCGCGGACCATCTGGCCGGGGCCGAAGGTGCCGAGGTTGCCGCCGTCGCGGCTGGACGGGCAGGTGGAGTTGTCCTTGGCCACCTGGGCGAAGTCGGCACCGCCCTGGATGGCGGCTTTCAGTTCATTGCACTTGGCTTCGCTGGAAACCAGGATGTGACGGGCAGTGGCGCGGGCCATGGGAATTACCTCCAGTTGAAGAGGCGCAGAGCCTAACGCAAACCGCCCGTCCATGGCACGCCCGGCGCCGGGCGGTGCCGGGTTGCCGACTGCTTCACGCCATTCCCGGGCCGGGTTGCGGCTCCTCCACCGCCAGGTCGAAGAACGGATCGAACTCGACCATCGGGCTGGCCGCGACCCGCTCCAGGTGGCAGGGACGGGCCGGATGCGGGTGGGGCGCAGCGAGCGGGTCGTCGAGCAATGCGCGCACGGCGTTCAGCACTTCCTCGCCGGCCACCGTCTCCTCTTCCAGCAGGCGCTGGGTGATGTGTTCCAGTGCCGGGCGCAGGCGTTTTAGCAGGGCCAGACAGTCGTGGTCGAGGTCCTGCAGCAACTGGTCGGCAGCCGCCAATGCCTCGCGCGGGTCGCTGTCCAGGTGCGCCTCGCGCACCGCCTGCAGGCTCAGCAGCGAGCCCTTCGGGCCCATGCCCAGGGCGGCGACCATGGACAGCGCCAGCTTGCTGGCTTCGTGCAGGTCCTGGCCGGCGCCGGAGGAAATCTCGGCGAAATGCAGACGCTCGGCGCCGCGGCCGGCCAGCAGCATCTGGATGCGCGCGCGCAGCTCGGATTCCAGGTGCAGGCGCTTGTCCTCCACCGGCGTGACCAGGGTCACGCCCAGGGCCTGGCCGCGCGGCAGGATGGTGACCTTCTCCACCCGCCCGCAGTTGAGCGCGGCGGCGACGATGGCGTGACCGGCCTCGTGCACGGCGATGCGGGTGCGCTCGGCCTCCGACAGGGCGCTGACGCCCAGCGGCTGCTCGCCGATGCGGCAGGTTTCCAGGGCTTCCACGCAGTGGCGCATGTTCACCTGGGCGCAATGTCCCCGGGCGGCCAGCAGAGCGGCGTGGTTGACGATATAGGCGATGGCCGCCGGCGTCAGGCCGACGCTGTTGCGCGCCAGCAGGGCATGGTCGATATCCTCGGCGGCCTTGACCTTGCCGACGTACAGGCGGAACAGCTGCTCGCGGTCGGCCAGGCTGGGCAGGCCCACGGCGATATTGCGGTCGAAGCGGCCCTCGCGCAGCAGGGCCGGGTCCAGCGAGTTGGGGAAGTTGGTGGCTCCGAGCACCAGCACGCCGCTGTCGGCGGCGAAGCCGTCCATCTCGGTGAGGAACTGGTTGACGATGCGGTTGGCCTCGGCGTCGCTGGCGCGGCTCTGCTCGCCACGGCGGCCGATGCCGTCGATCTCGTCGATGAACACGATGCACGGCGCATGTTTGCGCGCGGTGCGGAACAGCGTCTTGACCTTGTGGATGCCGACGCCGAAGTACATCGACGAGAAGTCGCTGCCGGTGACCTGGATGAAATGCGCGCCGCACTCGCCGGCCAGGGCCTTGGCCAGCTGGGTCTTGCCGGTGCCGGGCTCGCCGGTCAGCAGCACGCCCTTGGGCGGCCGCGCACCGAGCGCGGCGAAGGCGGCCGGGTCGCGCAGGTAGTTGGTGACGTCCTGCAGGGCCTGCTTGGCCTCGCTGGCACCGATCACGTCGGCGAAGCGGATGCCGGTGTTGTGCTTCAGCGTCTGTTGCGGGCGCAGCTTCCACACGCCGAACCCGGCACCGAGCAACAGCAGCAAAATGAACGGCCACTGGCCCTGCAGCTCGCGGTACCAGGGCGCCTCGCCGTCGGTATCGAACAGCCCGATGGGGAACAGCGCGGCGCCGCTGCCGTAGTCGCGCAGGATCATCTCGCCCACGCGCCCGGATTGGTCGGCCAGCCAGTAGCGCCGGCCGTCATGGGTGGAGACGTACACCGCCTCGTCGCTCAGGGCGGCGCTGGCGATGCGTCCGCCGCGCATGTCGCCGACCAGGGTGGAGAGGTCGCGGCGGTTCGCGGTCCAGGGGGCGGTGGAATTCTGCAGCTCGCTGAGCATGACGGCCGAAATATCGCCGGGCGGCGGCGTGGTCGGGCGGATCGATTGCCAGTAGCCGACGACGACCATGGCGAGCAGGGCGATGCAGAGCGAAACACCACCGAGCAGGCGGCGGTGGCGGTGGATAAATCGTTTGGTCATGGCGATCCCGGAGTGCAGTCATACAGCGCCCACGAATGGGCAATCCAGGCGGCATCGAGCTCCGCTCGCGAGGGGCCGCTGCAATGGCAGCGATTCGGCACGCGAGCGGATTATCGGCATCGGCCACGGCGGTTTAAGCGATCAGGGACGAGCGGATATACCGCCGGTCGATCTAGCGAAGCGGCAGTGCGGCAAGCGCAGCGGCGCTAGAGCGGTCCCGGCTCGGGTATGGGGGCGGGTAGCGGGGCGACTTCCTCGAGGTTTTCCACTACCTCATCGGGTAGATCATCCACCGTGTTTGGCTCTTTCTGACTGTCGTCCTGTTCGAGATCTGGCATGGCGTTCGTCCTCCAAGATTTTGGTGGCCGGCTGGGCGGGAAAGTTTCAGTAGCTGGGATGGATGGCAACTGGCCTGTATCATTACGCCCCTTCCAAAATCTCAAAGGACTGAGCATGCAAGCCCGTACTTCCTCTCCGCTGATGGCGCTGGCGTTTCTGGCCGGATGTTCCTCTACGCCTGAGCGCATTTCACAACCGGTCTCTCCATCAGTTGGCAGCAAGGTCGCGGTGATGGTCGACTTCGACAAGAACAGCCAAGCTGTCTGGATCGGCAACGCTTTCATGCATGAAAACATTAAGACGGCCGAGAAGCCGGGCTGGCAGCTGGATGAAAAGCTGGGCAAGCCGCTCTTGGCGAGCCTGGCCGACGATCCTCGGAACTACGAAACTCGCTCCATCGCCGGCCTCGGCCTGGTGATCCAGCGGCGCCTACAAGGTGGGACGGCGGAGGGCTACATCACGCTGCCCAGAGCGATGACTAATCCGACCATGTTGGCATTCGCCAATCCTTCGCTGGAGAGCAATCTGCAGCAGGCGTTCGGTATCGAGTACCACGCGCTGAAGGGCGCCGGCTATCAGTATCTGGTGTTGCTTCGACAGTTGCCCATGGTGGCAGACGAGACCTCCAACGATGGCTCCGACCGGCGCATTCTTAATAGCTACGGCTATTACCTGAAGTGTGACCGTACCTACGAGGCGTGCGAGGCTCCCCGGGCTCTGCTGCGTGGCCAGGTTGAGCTGGTCGACCTGAGCCAGATGCGCTACGTGGGTGGCTATGGCTTCACCATGAATGTGCCGGTACCACTGGATCAAGATACCGACGGTGCTACTGGCCCGGAAGCCATGAAACTGATCGACGCACACCTGAATACGCTCAGCCTCGAAATACAGGCTTTTCTCAAGGCCAAGGGACTGTTAGCAGAGAATGTCGAGCGGGCTGTCACAGTGTCGAACGAGATGTAGTCATAAAAACAGCGCGCTGTTTTTATGACAGCAATTTCCAGGCAGTCATTAAGACTCTGATCTCGTAGGTGCTTGAAAGTACGGGCTAAGTTCGCTGGCACGCTTCCTGATACATCCAGAGCAAAGGGGACATACGGCCCCCGCTCTCCAGGGAGACACCGCCATGATCGAATTCCTCAGCTACCCGAAAAACGTTCTGCGTGTATCCACTCAACTGCTGGTTGCCGGTTTGGTGATCCTGCTGGCCGGCATTGGCGCCGGTTACGGCATGGAGGGCCAGCTCAGCATCCCGACGCTGGTGGTCGCCCACTCCGGCGTGGTGATCGGCCCGACCCTGCTTAAGATCGGCTACGTGATGCGCCTGATCGCCCAGCACTACATGCGCAAGGCTGGCTGGGAGGCGAACTGTGCAGTTGCTTGAGCGCAGCGCCGCCCTGGCCATCGCGCCGCTCTGGCGCCTGGGCTTCCGGCCTTTCTTTCTCGGTGGTGCGCTGTTTGGCCTGATCGCCGTGGCCCTGTGGGGCGCGGCGCTGTCCGGCCACGCCAGCCTGCAACCGCTGGGCGGCCTGCTGGCCTGGCATCGCCACGAGATGTTGTTCGGCTTCGGCCTGGCGATCGTTGCCGGCTTCCTGCTCACCGCCGTGCAGACCTGGACCGGACTGCCTAGCCTGTCCGGGCGCCCGCTGATCGCGCTGTTCGCCTGCTGGGTCGCTGGACGTCTGGCCTGGTTCCTGCCGCTGCCCATGGTGGCGCTTGTGGCTATCGAACTGGCCTTCGCCCTTGCCCTGCTGTGGGTCTTTGGCCGCCTGGTATTCAAGGCGCGGCAGAAGCACAACGCGCCCATCGTGCTGGTGCTGGTACTGCTCGCCGCTTGCCAGGCCCTGACCCTATCTGGCGTGACATTGGGCGACGATGCCCTGCAGCGTCGCGGCGCCTTGGCAGCACTGTGGTTGGTGGCGGCGCTGATGGGCATCATCGGCGGGCGGGTGATTCCGTTCTTCACCCAGCGCGGCCTGGGCCTGGCCAGCCAGGCGCCGGCAAGCCCCTGGCTGATGTGGAGCCTGCTCGGCGGCTCGCTGGCCATCGCCGCACTTAACGCCGCTGGGCTGAACCTGCAGCCGCGGCCACTGCTGGCGCCGCTGTTCCTACTAGTGACCGCCCTGCATGGGCTGCGTCTGTGGCGCTGGTACGAGCCGGGCATCTGGCGCGTGCCGCTGCTCTGGTCGCTGCACTTGGCCTATGCCTGGATGGCCGTGGCGGCATTCGGCATGGCCCTGTGGCACCTGGGCCTGTTGCAGCAGCCGAGCCTGGCCAGCCACGCCTTGGCGGTGGGCGCCATGGGGGGGTTGATCCTGGCCATGCTGGCGCGCGTCAGCCTCGGCCATACCGGCCGGCCACTGACGCCGCCACCTGCCATCGCCTGGGCCTTTGCCCTGCTGCACGGGGCAACGCTCTGCCGCGTGCTGCTGGCGGGCTTCAGCGTCTATGGTCTGTGGCTGGCCGCCGCTGGGTGGTGCCTGGCGTTTGCCCTGTTCCTCCGTCACTACGCGGTGATGTTCTGCACGGCGCGGGTAGATGGTCACCCAGGCTGAGAACCAGCTAGCGATGCCGTAAGCCGGTTCGGGCGGCAAGGCCTTGCCCGCGACGGCAAGGTCTTTCCTGCCCACTGCGTCGAGAAACCTTGCGAAGCCAGTAATCATGGGGCCTGCGGCAGCATGGCCCGCATCCTGCTTACGAAGGGGCAACGGACTTCAGCAGGGAACCGCCATGACCACCATCAGCAACAACTCGCCGCTGGCCAGCTACCTCGCCAGTGGTGGCAAGGCCGCCACCGCCGCCACGCCGGCCAGCCAGGAAAAGCCCGCCGAGAGCACTAAGGACCCGATTGCCGAGCTGCGCAGCCTGGCCCGGCAGATGGTCGCCCGCAGCGAAGGCGGCCTGTTGCGTGCCCTGCAGGGTGGCAGTGGCCCGCAGCTGGCCAGTGATCGCGCTTCGCTGAATCCCAACCTGAGCGGCGACAGTACCCAGATCGAGCTGCCGGATGTGGCCGCGCTGGATCGCGAGGACGCCGCCAAGCTGCTGGTGCAGGTGAACAAGCTGATCGACGCCGGCCTGGGCGACAGCAAAGCCTTCACCGGCAGCAACGGCGACAAGAGCACCGACTCGCTGACCACCTACCGCGATTGGTTGCAGGAGAAGGGCGGGATCAGCATCTACGTCTGAGAACCCGTTAAGGCTCTCCTGACTGTCGGCCATACGGCGTCAAAAGCGGCTTCGGCAAGCCGCTTGCGGCTAACGCACTTCAGTGCGGCCCCGTAGGGGCGAGCGAAGCGAGTCATGCTCATTTACCACCCGTAAACTGCGCTTCCTCAGCCGCTTTTTCCTTGTCTGGCTCTAATTCAGAAGACCCTTAACGGGTTCGGATCGCCTGCAACGTGTAGCTCAGAGGCACGCGCTCGCGGCCGCTGCGCAGGCGCCATTCCTCGTCGTCGCCCAGCACCATCTGCCCGGGCAGCGCCTCCCAGGGGATGCAGTCGTGTTCCTCCAGGCCGCTGATATCCAGGCCGTGGCGCAGCAGGGCCGTGACGATCTCGCCGAGCCCGTGGTTCCACTCGTGGGTGACGGTGGCTGTCAGTGCCCGCTCGGTCTGCACATAGGTGCTGTCGTCGTCCCACACCATGGGCTGCACGTGTTCGAAGTAAGGATGGCGGATCACCAGTTGGTCCTGGCAGTCCTCGTCCAGGGCGAACAGCAGCGGGTGGCCCTCGCGCAGGAACAGGCGCCCACCGGGCTTGAGCAGGGCGGCGACATTGCGCGCCCAGTCGTCGATGCGCGGCAGCCAGTTCAGTGCGCCGATGCTGGTGTACACCAGATCGAAGCTGGCCGGCGGCAACACGCTGGCGGCGTCGTACACCGAGGCCTCGACATACTCGATGGCGGCGCCGCAACGCTGTGCCAGACCACGCGCCTGGGCCAGCGAGGCGGAGGAGAAGTCCAGGCCGGTCATGCTCGCACCGAGACGCGCCAGCGACAGGGTGTCGGTGCCGATATGGCACTGCAGATGTACGGCGCGCAGGCCGGCGATATCGCCCAGGCGCGGCAGATCGAAGCGTACTACGGCGGACAGATGGGACGGATCGCTGGCGAAGATGTCCGCCTGGTAATCCGGCGAGGCAGCATGCAGGTCGGCGCGCTCGTCCCAGTTGGCGCGGTTGATCGCGAAAGACTTGTCCATGGCGGCACTCCATTGCTCGGGAACGTGACGGTAGTCTGCTGGTCTTCAGCGGGCAAGCCCGGCATTTCCTGCCGCCGCCAGACGCGGCATGATGGGGCCACAAGAACTGGGGGATTCCAATGCACCTGATGTCATCCGCACTGCGCCTCGCCGCCCTGTCGCTCGGCCTGCTCGCCTCAGCCGCACAGGCCGCCGACGAGGCCGAACTGATCGAGTCGATCAACGCCTACCGCAGCCAGGTGCAACGCTGCGCCGAACAGGCCTCGCCGGAGCTGCCGCCGCTGACCGCGGACATCCGCCTGGTGCTGCCGGCCAGCGGGGGCGCGGACCTGCAGGACGCCCTGGCCCGCGCCGGCTACCCGATGGTCAATGTGCAGGCCATCACCCTGTCCGGCCCGCGCGATGCGGCCGCGGCCATGCAGGCGCTGCGCGAGAGCTTCTGCAAGGTGGTGCTGGATCCGCAGTTCGTCGATGTCGGCGTGAGCCGTGCCGACCGCGACTGGCGCATCGTGCTGGCGCGTCCGCTGCTGGGCGGACGCCTGGGCGACTGGCAGACCGAAGGCAAGAAGCTGCTGGCGGAGATCAACGTGGCCCGCGGCCAGGCGCGCAACTGTGGTGAGCAGCCCTTCGCCGCCGCCGCGCCGCTGGCCTGGAACGACGTACTGGGCAGCACGGCCGAGGCGCACAGCCGGGCCATGGCCAACGGCAACTTCTTCGACCACCGAGACCGTGACGGCCGCACGCCCGGCGACCGCGCCGAACTGGCCGGCTACGGCGGCCAGCGCATCGGCGAGAACATCGCTGCCGGCCTGGATAACGCACAGAAAGTGGTCGCCGGCTGGCTGGCCAGCCCCGGCCACTGCGCCAACCTGATGAGCGCCGAACTCAGCGAACTGGGCGCCGCCTACGCGGTAGACCCGAAGAGCGACGCCGGCATCTACTGGACGGCGTTGTTCGGCGCGCCATAAACCAGTCCGCGCTTACAGCGCCTTCACCACCTCGGCCAGGTGCTGCTCGTAGCGAGCGACGTCGCGCTCGATGTTCGGCATCTTCATCACGTCGGTGCTGAGGAAGGTCGGCAGGGCGCTCATGCCGAGGAACTGGTTGGCCTTGTGGAAGGGGAAGTACACGGCGTCCACGCCCTTGCCCTCGAAGAAGTCGGTGGGGTCGTCGAAGGCCTGCTGCGGGGCGTTCCAGGTCAGCGAGAGCATGTACTGCTTGCCGTGGATCAGACCGCCGCTGCCGTATTTCTGCGAGGCGTCCGAGCGGGTGCGGCCGTCGTTGGCGTAGAGGCTGCCGTGGCCGGCGGTGAACACCTCGTCCAGGTACTTCTTCACGGTCCAGGGCGCGCCCATCCACCAGCCGGGCATCTGGTAGATCACCAGGTCGGCCCACAAGAACTTCTGTACCTCTTCCTCGATGTCGTAGCCGCCGTCGATAAAGGTGGTCTTGATGTCGAAACCGGCGCGGTCGAGGTAGGCCACGGCCGCGTCGTGCAGGGTGGCGTTGTAGCGCCCGTCGGAATGGGCGAACTGCTTGCCGCCGTTGAGGAGCAGGATCTTTTTCATGGGTGCCTCCGGGCATATCGAATGGCCGGCAGGTTACGCAGGCAGCCCCGGGCGAAACAGACGCCGCCGAGCAAATGATTGTTGCTGACAAGTCATGAATGCCGAGGGCGCTATTGCGCTAGGGTGTGCCCATCACTCATCCCGGAGCGCACCATGTACGGCTTTATCCTTCACGCCTATACCAAACCCGAGCAGTCCGCGGCCTTCGAGCAGCTGTTCCGCGCCTATGTAAAACCCAGCCGCGCCGAGGCTGGCTGCGTGCAGTACCACATGCTGCGCGACGCGGCCGATCCAACGCTGTTTATCTTCTTCGAGGTGTGGACGTCGCGGGAGGCCTTCGCCGAGCACACGGCCCTGCCGCACATGCGCGCGTTCAGCGAGCGGCGCATGGACTACCTGCGCCGCGACTTCGAGATCCGCGAGATCGAGATGCTCAGCGCCTAAGAACCTGTTTACGAGCTTCTGGACTAGAGCGAGACAAGGCAAAAACAGCCGAGGAAGCGGAGTTTACGAGCTGTAAATGAGCATTCCGAGGCTGTTTTTAACGCCGTATGGCCGACGGCCAGGAGATCGTAAATAGGTTCTAAGCCTTTTCCGGCGGTGTGGGTGTGTGCTTGCTCTTCGCCGCCTGCTTGGCAGCGATACCCATCAGGCGTTGGAACTTGGGGCAGGCCAGGTGGTTCTCGGCCGGGCAGACCGCGGCGTGGCGCAGGCCATCGCGGATGGCGGACAGGCGCCTGATGGTCAGGTCCAGCTGATCGGCCTTGTCTTCCAGTAATTGCCGGTCGATGGCCGGGCCGTTCTCGGACGCCAGCATCTCGGCGATATCGTCCAGCGAGAACCCGGCCGTGCGGCCCAGGGCGATCAGCGACAGACGCTGCAGCACCGACTCGCCGAACACCCGCTTCAAACCATTGCGGCCGATGGAGCGGATCAGCCCCTTTTCCTCGTAGTAGCGCAGGGTCGATGCTGGTAAACCGGACCAGCGCGCGACCTTGCCGATATCCATCTCTTTCATCGCTTGACCTCAAGTCGACTTCAACTGGCAGCCTTGTGATGAAGGCTTTTCAGACAGGGTAGATGGAGGTGGCTATGACAGTCGAGATGATCGTGCGGGCAATCGTTCTGGGTATCGGCGCGACGCTGGTGATGGATGGCTGGGCACTGGCGCGGCGGCGCTTCTTCGGCGTGCCGTCACTGGACTATGGTCTGGTCGGGCGGTGGCTGGGGCATATGCGCCATGGCCGGTTTCGTCACGCGGCGATCGGCAAGGCGGCCCCTATACGAGGCGAGCGGCCGTTGGGCTGGGCCTTTCACCACCTGACCGGGCTGGCCTTCGCCGGGGCGTTCCTGCCGTTGGTGGGCGGCGAGTGGCTGCAGCGGCCGACGTTATGGCCGGCGCTGCTGTTCGGTGCGCTGACCGTGGCCGCGCCGCTGCTGCTGATGCAGCCGGCGTTCGGCATGGGCATCGCCGCAGCGCGCACGGCGAACCCCTGGCAGGTCCGCATGCGGGCGCTGCTCACCCATCTGGTGTTCGGCGCTGGCCTGTACCTGGCGGGGTGGCTGCTGGTGCTGCTCTGACCAGGGTGTGGAGGCCTGGGCTCCGCCTGGTGGGTCGATGGAGCGTGACCCACCCTACGAAAGCGCGCCTGTGGTCAGTGGCTGTAGCCGGTCGGCTTGTTGCGGATGGTCTTGAGCAGGTCTTCCGGGCTGATGCTGGCGACCATCTTGCTGTGGGCGGCGCTACCCGGTTGCGGCTGATTGAGGATATTGCCCTTCATCTTGCCGATGATGTGCATCTCGCACGGCTTGCAGTCGAACTTCAGGGTCAGCACCTCGTCGCCGTGGATCAGCTGCATCGGCTGCACCTTGGTACGCACGCCGGTAACGCCCTTGGCCTGCTTGGGGCACAGGTTGAAGGAGAAACGCAGGCAGTGCTTGGTGATCATCACCGGCACTTCGCCTTCTTCCTCGTGGGCCTCGTAGGCCGCGTCGATCAGCTGCACGCCGTGGCGGTGGTAGAAGTCGCGGGCTTTCTGGTTGTACACGTTGGCCAGGAACGACAGGTGCGACTCCGGATACACCGGCGGCGGGGTGGTCTCGGCCTTGCGGCTGCCGCGTGGATGGGCGGCGACGCGGGCTTCGGTCAGCTTCTCGACCGCCTCGCGGCGCAGGGCCTTGAGTTGCGAGTTGGGCACGAAGAACGCCTGTGGGGCGTCCAGCGCCACATCCAGGGCGTGGTACTCGGTGGTGCCGAGCTGGGTCAGCAGGTCGCGCAGGCCGTCCAGTGCCTGCTCCGGCTTGTTGGCCGCGCCGAACGGGCCGGGCAGCTCCGCCTGGGCGCTGATGCCTTCCTCGCTGGTGGCAGTAAGCTGCAGGCGTTCTTCACGCAGCTCGGCCTTCCAGCTCACGCCGATACGGCGCTCGGCGGAGGTCTTCTGCAGCGCCTGCTGCCAGTTGTGGTCGAGGTTGCGGGAGAGCGGATGGTTGGGGCGCAGGCGGAACAGACCCTCGGGCATTTCGTTGGGCTCGACGCGGTAGCGGTAGCGCTTCTCGCCGTCTTCCTCGAATTCGTTCTTCAGCTCGGCGATGTTGGCGCGGAAGCCCACCACCTCGCGCTTGACCAGCACGTTGAGGCCGTCGCCATTGGACAGCGGCTCATGGGTGACGGCGATCAGGTCGCGCTTGTTGACCTTCTCCACGTTACCCACGGCCAGGCCGGTGAAGGTCGGCGAGTCGAAGGCGCCGATGTCGACCTTGCGGTCGGTGACGAAGTAGTCTGTGCTGCCGCGGTGGAAGGTCTTGTCCGGATCGGGCAGGAAGAAGTGCGCGGTGCGGCCGCTGGAGGCGCGGGCCAGGTCCGGGCGGTCTTCGAGGATGGCGTCGAGTTCCTTGCGGTAGTGGGCGGTGATGTTCTTCACGTAGCCCATGTCCTTGTAGCGTCCCTCGATCTTGAACGAGCGCACGCCGGCTTCTACCAGCGCGCGCAGGTTGGCGCTCTGGTTGTTGTCCTTCATCGACAGCAGGTGCTTCTCGAAGGCCACCACGCGGCCCTGGTCGTCCTTCAGGGTGTACGGCAGGCGGCAGGCCTGCGAGCAGTCGCCGCGGTTGGCGCTGCGCCCGGTCTGCGCGTGGGAGATGTTGCACTGGCCCGAGAAGGCCACGCACAGCGCGCCGTGGATAAAGAACTCGATGGAGGCCTCGGTGGCGTCGGCGATGGCGCGGATTTCCTGCAGGTTCAGCTCGCGCGCCAGTACCAGCTGGGAGAAGCCGGCCTGGTCGAGGAACCTGGCCCGGTCCAGGGTGCGGATATCGGTCTGGGTGCTAGCATGCAGCTCGATCGGCGGAATATCCAGCTCCATCACACCCATGTCCTGCACGATCAGCGCATCGACGCCGGCGTCGTACAGCTGGTGGATCAGCGTGCGCACCTGCTCCAGCTCGTCGTCATGGAAGATGGTGTTGAGGGTGGTGAACACCCGCGCGTGGTAGCGACGGGCGAACTTCACCAGCTCGGCGATATCGCTGACCTCGTTGCAGGCATTGTGCCGCGCGCCGAAGCTCGGCCCGCCGATATAGATGGCATCGGCTCCATGCAGGATGGCCTCCCGGGCGATAGCCACATCGCGGGCAGGGCTGAGCAGTTCCAGATGGTTCTTGGGCAGGGACATGGTGTTTCTTCTTTATAGGCGTGACACGGCAAGGCGCGCATTGTAACGGGCATCGGGGAGGGTGGCACCCGGAGGTGCCTAGCGGTCGGCTCAGCGTGCCGATGCATCGCGCAGGGCCTGTGGCAGGCACAAGGCGAAAAATACGACGGCCAGGCTATCGATGACGATGGGGGTGAGGGTCTTGGGCAGGAACTCGCCGCCGAGCAGCAGAAGCAGGGCAACGAAGAACAGTTTGCTCAGCCCGGCTACCGTCAGCACCAGCGGGCGCACCGCCGGGTTGAAGGCGCCGTGGATCAGCATGGCACCGATCAGGGTGATCAGCAGGCCCCAGCTGCGCACCAGAATCTCGCCCAGTGCGCCACCTTCCAGGGCAACGCCAAACATCGACAACAGAGCCGCCTGTGGGGCGATGGCGGCATAGAGCATGGTGCAGGTCAGGACACCGGTGACCAGCATGATGGCTCGGGTATGGCGGGCGATGCGGGGCATGGGCAACTCCGTGAGTGATGTCGCTGGGAATCGGCAAAAGGTTGGCGTTGGTCCGCCAGGATCGATCAGTGGATATCTCCGCAGAAGATGTCCTGACCGCCGTCGCTGGGTGGTGTGCGCAGTATCAGCGCGTGCGGTTCGGCGCGCAGGGTGGTCAGCGCTACCTTGGCGGTGCGTGACAGGCGCCAGCCATCGGCCGAGCCCCTGTGGTCGGTCAGCACCGTGTTGTTCAGCTCATAGACGGGTTGTGCGCCCGGCTGCTGGCAACTGCCCAGGTAGATGTAGGCGTACAGACGCACCGGCAGCGTAGTGCCGAAGGGCACGCCACTGATGAAGGCGGACACGTCGGTCAGCTCGCCGCGGGGCGAGAGCGTCGCCTGGCCGATTCTGCCGGCGTTCTTGGCGGTTCCGGCCAACTTGACCTGGACATGGTCGCCGCCCCCGTTGCTGGCGCAGCCGCTCAGGGCGAAGGCGAGCAGAAGCATGGTCGAAGTCGCAATCATGCGCATGGTGGAGGCTCCTTTGGCGGTGGCTGCCGAGGAGTC
Source organism: Pseudomonas sp. GD04019 (assembly GCF_029837695.1). Classification (GTDB taxonomy): domain Bacteria; phylum Pseudomonadota; class Gammaproteobacteria; order Pseudomonadales; family Pseudomonadaceae; genus Aquipseudomonas. The sequence goes on along the minus strand of NZ_JAOEEA010000009.1, from coordinate 68,701 downwards.
TAGTGCGCGAGCAGGAAAACTCGCGCTGTCGCTCAGTGCAGGCGGCGCGCGCTGAGTCGTTCCTCGACCACCACCTCGGCCTGGCGGGCCAATTGATCGAGCAGGCGGTCACGCTGCTTCTCCGCATCACGCATGGCCCTCTGGCCGTGCTGTTTGACCAGGTAGGCGTGGATCTGTCCGACCTCCTTGGACTGGAAGATCGGCGCCAGGTCCTGCACCGCCACCCAGCCGTCCGAGGCGTGGTCGCGGGTGTTCATCAGCACCTGTGGCCCGCGGGCGGACAGCACTTGGAAGCCCAGCGCCTCGAAGGTCGGCACCCGGCTGGCCACGCAGGCCAGTGCGGCATGCGGGTGGAGCAGCTGCATCTGGCGCAGCATGGCGCGGGCGATGCCCTGGCGGCGGTGGCTGGCCTGTACGGCCGTATAGGCCTGGGTGCCGGCATCCGGGTCATCCGCGCTGGGCAGGTAGAGGGCGAAGCCCAGCACCTGGGATGGGTCCTGGTCGTCGAGGGCGAGGATCAGCCGGGCGCTGCTGTCGGGCTCGCTGCCCATGGCCTGCAGGTACAGGTGCACCTCGAAGCCGATCACGTACTGGTACAGCTGGTACAGCGGATTGCTGGGCGTCAGCGGGGCGGGGCTGAGGTCGCTGAAGTAGTCGACCACCATCTGCAGCACCTGGCTCTTCAGGGACTCGGGCGGCGGGGTGGTCAGGTGGGTGAGGGTGAACATCGGGAGGGGGGCTCCGGGCAGGTTCGATCGGCGGCATGGCATTGTAAGACCATGCCGACCGACTGAGTGCCCCGGACTTAGCGCGCGCTGAGCAGACCCTGCTGCACGGCGTCTTCCAGGCTGCTGCGCGCGAGCTGCGTCAGGACGTTGTCCAGCGATTCGTTGAAAGGCAGGGCAAAGATCAGGAGCAGCTGCATCCAGGTGGTGGTGGTTTCCTCTTTTTCGACGCGGCCCAGCACCTTGCCCTGGCCGTCCTTGAACACGGTTTCCATGGTCAGCGTGTTGTCGTACTTGCCCGGGATGACGAACAGGGTGAAGCCGGTGATGAAGGCGCCGACCATGCTGCCGCGCTCGTGGTTGGTGATTTGCACGGTGGCGTAGATGTCGGAGGTCTGCTGGTCGAGGGTGACGCGCTCGAACTGCTCGCTGCTCTGGTATTCCTTGAGCACGAACTCCGCCAGCTTGGCCTGGTTCATGTTGGCACCGGTGGGATTGCCATTGAGCAGGTGCTGGCCTTCCACCTTCAGGTAGAGGCTGGGCTTGTCGCTGTTGGTAGCTGCTGGCGGCCACTGTTTGACCAGGGTCAGATCGTCATGCGAGTAGGTGGCGCAGCCGGTAAGGCTGAGCAGCAGCGTGGCCAGGAGAAGGCTGAGAATCCGGTTCATTGGGTGCGTCCTTGAGGTTGGTTGGCCAGTTGCTGGAGGCTGTCCTGCAGCAGGTCTTCGACCAGTTCGTTGAGCTGGGTGGCGCCGAGGGCGAGGTTGAAGTAGTCGTCATCCCACAGCCCGGTGTTCTGCTTGCGCTGCAGCGTCTTCTGGCTGCTGGCGAGCGTTCTGCCTTGCGCGTCCTCGAAGGTCAGGGTGCCGGTCAGATCGTACTTGTCGACATAGATCGGGCCGTTGAACCAGATCCAGCCGGTCAGGGTAAGGATGGCGCCGGGGAAGTAGCCCGGATGGGGCGTGCGCTTGCCTTTCAGCGAATTGAATTCCAGCTTGAGCAGGGCATCTTGCTCGCCGAGCGTGGCCGGGAAGCTGATCACTTCGCGGAAGTACTCGCCGCGCTCGATGCGTTTGTTCAACTGTGCGGTGAACTGGCTACCCAGGTTCTTGCGCACTTCGGCGTCGATGCTGCTGTCCGAAACCACCACCTCATCGACCATGACGGCCTGTTGGCGAGGTGTGCTGGCTTTGTGCGCGGGTTCGCCGATGGGGCCGGCGGGGTTGAAGGAGACGCAGCCGGTGAGGCTCAGGCTGAGCAGGGCTGCTGCAACGTAATGCAGGGTCTTCATTGAGCGTCCTTGTTCATGGAGGCGATGTGCCACTTTTCGGGCGGGCGCCATTCTAGCGATTGCGGGCGGGAAGGGAAGTTGTGTTTTTGAGGGCGTAGCCGGCCTGCGGGGAAGCCTTGGTTGAACAACAGTGTGTGCGGTGGAAAACAGGCGACGTTTTCCAGCTGGAGAGCGGGCCGCTTGCTGGCGGCGGCGTTGGCCGCCGTGACCGGCGGCTTCCGCATCAAGCTGCAGGCATCACGCCGGCTCCGGCGTCCGCCGCACCTGTAATTCCTGCTGCAAATGCTCCACCAGCGCATCGACCTGGCCCATCGCCTGGGCTACCGACGCGGCCAGCAGTTCGCCGCCGACTTCCTGGCCCTCGATGGCGATCTGGTGCACGCGGGTGATGCCGATGAAGCCGAGGGCGGTGATCAGGCTGCTTTCCAGATGGTTCATGTGCGCCATCGCACCGCCCGCATCGAAGCCCACGCCGCCGCGGGCCGCGAGGATCACCGCATGCCGGGGCCGGTCGGCCAGCAGCGGGATATACGGATCGAGCGGGTTGCTGGCGTCGAACGCCACGGTGCGGTCTGTACGCACGATCTGGTCGATCCACGCCTTTAGCGCGGCCGGCATGCTGAAGTTGTACAGCGGCGTGCCGATCACCAGCACGTCCGCGGCCAGCAGTTCGGTGATCAGCAGCTCGCTCTCCTGCAGCGCGTCGTTCATCCACGGCTCGCGCTGATCATCCGCGGTGAAGGCGGCGGCGATCCAGTCGTGGTCGATGATGGTCGGCGGGTTCTGGCCGATGTCGCGGTAGGTGAGGCTGTCCTGCGCGCGGCGGGCCAGCCACTGGCTGACGAAGCGCTGGCTCAGGTTGCGGCTGTGCGAGCCGTGCAGGTCCTTGCCGGCGAGGCCGGGGCGGGCGCTGGCATCCAGGTGCAGTATGTGCGGCATGTCGAGTCTCCTGCTTGAAGTTGTGCTCATCTGTATTTCGCAGCAGACTCAGGCTATTGCCGCCAGGTATTGGCGACAAACGATCAATATTTTTCGCTATGCCTGAGAGGAATTCATCCATGAGTCAGCGCTGGTTGCCCTCGCTCTCGGCCCTGCGCGCCTTCGAGGCTGCCGCTCGCCACGAGAGCGCCAAGCAGGCCGCGGAAGAACTCTCGGTGACCGCCACGGCGATCAGCCACCAGATTCGCGCCCTGGAAGAGTCGCTCGGCGTTGCGCTGTTCCTGCGCAAGCCGCGCCAGCTGGAGCTCACCGCCCAGGGCCGCGAGCTGCAGCAGACGCTGGAGACCGCGTTCGACAGCATCAGCACCACCGCCATGCGCCTCAACGCGCGACCCTGCCGCCAGGCCATCACCCTCAGCACCACGCCGGCCGTGGCGGTGCGTTGGCTGTTGCCCTGGGTCTGCCTGCTGCGCGAGTCCCATCCGGATATCGACCTGCGCATCCACGCCTCGCATGAGCCGGTGGCGCTGGATGGCGTCACCGCGGACATCGCCATCCGCTACGGCGACGGCCGCTGGCCGGGGCTGGTGGCGGAGAAGCTATTCGACAACACCTTTATCCCGACCTGCAGCCCGCGCCTCGGCCTGCAGGATGTGGAGGAGTTGCCCAGGCACACGCTGATCCACTTCCGCAACCAGGCGGTCGTCTCGTCGCCGCTGGACTGGGCGCTGTGGCAGAAGCAGGCCAAGGTGCCGGGGCTGGATGTCAGCGCTGGGCTGGTGTTCTCTGACGAGACCCACGCGATCTCGGCCGCCATGGGTGGGCAGGGGGTGGCGCTGATGAGCCGGCAGCTGATCGAGGATGAGCTGAGGGAAGGGCGGTTGGTGCAGCCGTTCGGGCCGGAGGTGGAGGGTAAGCCGTTCTTTCTGGTGTACCCGGAGAGCCGGCGAGATGACCCGGCCATTCGGGCGGTGCGGGAGTGGGTGATGGCGGTGCCTGGGGGGCTTTGTACGCAGTAGGCCAGGCTGGCCGCTCCGGCGGATTCCCTCCCTTGCCAGCCCCTCTAATCGCTCCGCGAAGCGGATGAGCGAGCAAAAGAAATACGAAACGATTGAGGCCAAACGGGCTCAATTCTCCGTAACCCATCGGAAATGAGGTGTCACATGAGCAGCACGACAGACAAGATCAAAGGCAACGCCAACGAAGCCATCGGTAAGGTCAAAGAGGGTGTCGGCAAGGCTACCGACAATCCGCGCCTTGAGGGTGAAGGCGATGCTCAGCAGGTGAAGGGAAAAGTCCAGCAGGTCAAAGGCGACGTGAAGGACGCGATCAAGAAGGGCGTCGACAAGGCCTGATAGCGGGCTGCTGGCATGCGGACGCTGGGGCGTAGAGGGCTGTATTCCCGCTGGCAGTGTGGGGATCAGCCTTTCATGCGCTTGGAGCGTTCGGTGCGGGATAGCTGTTGTAGCCCGGAGATCAGGCGGATTGCTTGTTTGCTTTAGGTGTCGTTGCTCGTTTTCGCGTTGGGCTGTGGCATCAGTGCGTAGGGTGGAAAACCGCGAAGCGTTTTCCACCACTCGTCACTCCCCGAACCTCTCTTCTTCCGCCACTGCACTGCCACACCAGTTTCGCGGATAAAGCCCCATACGCACCGCCCGGTGAAAGCTCGAATAGGGCCAATCCACAACGCGCTGCACGTGTCCGTGTTTCAGCGGGTTGAAGTGGATGTAGTCGAAGTGGCGTTGGTAGTCCTGATTGTCGCGGATCAGATGTTCCCAGTAGCGTCGTTGCCAGATGCCGCGCTCGCCACGTTTGCGTTGTGTGGCGGTGAGTGTTTCATGGCTTGGCAGGCGTCGGGAGAAACCGAACTTGATCACTTTCCAGCGCAGCGCGAAGTCGGTATCGCCTTCCGGCAACGTCCACATACAGTGCATGTGTTCGGGTAGCACTACCCAGGCATTGATATGAAAGGGATGGCGGGCCTTGGTGGCCCGTACCGTATCGCGCAGCAAGTCGATTTCGCGGATCAGCAGGTCGCAGCTGCGGTCGCGTAGATTCACGGTAAAGAAGTAAGTCGCGCCTGGCACACGAGCGCGGCGGTAATCGGGCATGGCGGCTCATCCTTGAGCAGTGCGTTGCCGGAAACCATGGTGGACAAGCTTCGCGTTGTCCACCCTACAAAAGCCGACCTGCGTAGGGTGGAAAACCGCAAAGCGTTTTCCACCGAGGATATCCAGGCTACTTGCTCCATCGCCGCTCCAGGGGCTCGGCGCGAAGGGCCGTCCCTGGCCCATCGCGCCTCTCGTGGCATCCATGCCGCTCAACCCCTTCGACAACGATTCCACTCCCCCTTCTGGAGGGGCGTTTGGCGTTGCCTGAAAGTAATTTATTGGCCCAATCTCACGTGGAGCTTGGGAACGATCAAAGCGTGAAGCGCCCAGAAAAAACACCAGGCAACTCAAGGCCTAAGTCCCCGTCAGTAAGTCGAGTGGAGGTGTTAAGTAGGAGGGAGAGTTGCATGAATGCGGCGAGAGGCTTAAAGGGGCAGGGATGGCCCTTGTAAGCCGGCCCCCGGAACGGCTACGGCGTGTATGTAGCCAAATCGGAGTTTCTTGTTGTTCTAATAATGGGCAGGCAGGTCATTGCCCATTCTACGAGTATCCGGGCCGGTGAGGGATTTTGAATGCCATGTATGGAGTAAGTGCTTATATTTTGGATGAAACACTTCTCAGGTTAGTATATGGAACCCAGCCGGTTTTTCCTTCGCACTGTCCATCTAGAACTTTGACCCTTACTGCATCTTGTAATGATGGCTCTCCGTGCATAAGTTCTACTGGGGTTCCCTCTATTAAGAGGTGCTTGCACGTTGTAGAAAGCTTTTGTAGGGCAGTAATTTGATCTATTGGCGATCCTGGAAATGATGGATTTTTTTGCTCTGAGTGCTTTAGCTTTATTTTCTCTATTTCATCTAGGCTTATAGAGTCGCTTAGGTTTTCTATTTCGCTATCTGTTAAAGAGGATAGGGTGGTTAGATCTGTAGATAGGAAACTGGTGAATTCAAGGTAGCGGTTCAGCGCTGTGGTTTCGCGTATTTCAGTATTTGATTTACTTGTTTGCTGCTTGTCTCGCTCTTTAATTAGTTGATTGAGAATGGTTTAAATGTGTGGCTGTGTACAAGCTCTGATTTCGGATAGCTCTTTTAATTTGAGTTTGTCTTCTTTGATATCGGTGATGCCATTTATTTTTCTTTTTGAGAAATTTACCTCTCCGCTAACACCTTTTTTCAATATTGATAGGCCTGCATCGCCTTTTGCAATGATCTGGTATTCATCTCCTGCTAGGCAGAGTGTTCGTACGGCTGAAATTAGGTTGTCTGAATCTAGGTCGGAGGCAAATGAGATGAGAGGAATGTTTGAAATAATCAATAGTGCGGTTAGTAAGATTCTCATATCTCATGCGTGCTTATGTTGGTAGTTATTTGTTGTGGGAACACAAATAGAAAAGCCCCGCGTTAGGCGGGGCTTTAGTTTCTCTCGCTACCCCAAACATCCGTACTCAGGTAAAGCGTTTCTAATCTAATGGTCTAGACCCAGGAATCAATCCCAGCTCAACGCACCACCAGTCTGATACTCGATGACGCGAGTCTCGAAGAAGTTCTTCTCCTTCTTCAGGTCCATGATCTCGCTCATCCACGGGAACGGGTTGCTGGTGCCTGGGTACTCTTCCTTCAGGCCGATCTGGGTCAGACGGCGGTTGGCGATGAACTTGAGATAGTCCTCCATCATCGCCGCGTTCATGCCCAGTACGCCGCGCGGCATGGTGTCGCGTGCGTATTCGATTTCCAGCTGGGTGCCCTGCAGGATCATCTGGGTCGCTTCGTCCTTCATCTGGGCGTCCCACAGATGCGGGTTCTCGATCTTGATCTGGTTGATCACGTCGATACCGAAGTTCAGGTGCATGGACTCGTCGCGCAGGATGTACTGGAACTGCTCGGCGGTGCCGGTCATCTTGTTGCGGCGGCCCATGGAGAGAATCTGGGTGAAGCCGCAGTAGAAGAAGATGCCTTCCAGTACGCAGTAGTAGGCGATCAGGTTGCGCAGGAACTGGCGGTCGGTTTCCGGGGTGCCGGTCTGGAACTGCGGGTCGGAGATCGAGCGGGTGTACTTGAGGCCCCAGGAGGCCTTCTTCGCCACGCTCGGGATCTCGTGGTACATGTTGAAGATCTCGCCTTCATCCATGCCTAGTGACTCGATGCAGTACTGGTAGGCGTGGGTGTGGATCGCCTCTTCGAAGGCCTGGCGCAGGATGTATTGGCGGCACTCGGGGTTGGTGATCAGGCGGTACACGGCCAGCACCAGGTTGTTGGCAACCAGGCTGTCGGCGGTGGAGAAGAAGCCGAGGTTGCGCATGACGATGCGGCGCTCGTCGTCGCTGAGGCCGTCCTTGCTCTTCCACAGAGCGATGTCGGCGTTCATGTTCACTTCCTGCGGCATCCAGTGGTTGGCGCAACCATCCAGATACTTCTGCCAGGCCCAGTCGTACTTGAAGGGTACGAGCTGGTTGAGGTCGGCGCGGGCGTTGATCATCTGCTTGTCGCCGACGTGTACGCGGGCGCTGGCGCCTTCCAGGTCGTCGAGGCCTTCCTGGATGTCCAGGTCGTTCAGGGCCTTCTTGGCGCGGGCGACGGCGTCGGAGTCGTCGGCCGATACGGCGCGGGCGTCTTCCACGGAGCCGGCGGCTTCGTCGTCCAGTTTGTCGATGGCGGCGCCGACGACGGGAGCGGCGGGCTTGGCGGCCGCCTCGGTGGCGTCTTCCTTATCGAATTCGTCCCAGCTGAGCATGGTGGTCTCCTGCTTGGTCATCGGGCCGGGTTCTGTGCGGCCTGTATGAATGTCCAGTGATTCTGATTATGTTCCGTTGCGATCTGCACGCAAGGGTAAAGCCGTGCCACCCGACTGGTGGCGCCAGGCCCGCGAGCGGGCGAGGGGAGTATTCGTGGGGGAGAGCTAGCGCGGGGCCTGGCCCCCTCTCCCTGGCCCTCTCCCCGAGGGGAGAGGGAAAAAACCGTCCGAGTTGATTGTGGCTGTTTACCTTGGCAACTCGGTGCGAGCGCGAAGCTGAGCGAGTGAGCGCTAGGCGCCTGGCAGGTTCGAGCCCCTGAGCGTGCTAGTGCACGTGATGGGGGCGGACCTGCCGGGCAACAACGCGGGCGCCGCTCAGATTCGTGCGTCCCTCATCACTGGCAAGCTTCGCAGTCGGGGTTGTCGATGGAGCACGCCTTCGGCACCGGAGCCGGGCCGGCCGGCGCGGCGAAGTTGCCCTCATCGATGGCACCACTGGACACGGCGTTGAGCTTGCCGGTGTTGATGGTGGATTTCTCGGTGCTGGTCGCGGCCAGGGCACGGAGGTAGTAGGTGGTTTTCAGACCACGGAACCAGGCCATGCGGTAGGTCACGTCCAGCTTCTTGCCCGAGGCGCCGGCGATGTACAGGTTCAGCGACTGGGCCTGGTCGATCCACTTCTGGCGGCGGCTGGCGGCGTCGACGATCCACTTGGTTTCCACTTCGAACGCGGTGGCGTACAGGTCCTTCAGGTCCTGCGGGATGCGCTCGATCTGCTGCACGGAGCCGTCGTAGTACTTCAGGTCGTTGACCATGACGCTGTCCCACAGGCCGCGGTTCTTCAGGTCGCGCACCAGGTAGGGGTTGATCACGGTGAACTCGCCGGAGAGGTTCGATTTCACGTACAGGTTCTGGTAGGTCGGCTCGATCGACTGCGACACGCCAATGATGTTGGAGATGGTCGCGGTCGGCGCGATGGCCATGATGTTGGAGTTGCGGATGCCTTTCTTCACGCGCTCGCGGATCGGGGCCCAGTCCAGCGACTCGGACAGGTCGACGTCGATGTACTTCTGGCCGCGGGCCTCGATCAGGATCTGCTGGGAGTCCAGCGGCAGGATGCCCTTGGACCACAGCGAGCCGTCGAAGGTGGAGTAGCTGCCGCGCTCATCGGCCAGGTCACAGGAAGCCTGGATCGCGTAGTAGCTGATTGCTTCCATGGACTTGTCGGCGAACTCGATGGCTGCGTCGGAGCCGTAGGCGATGTGCTGCAGGTACAGGGCGTCCTGGAAGCCCATCAGGCCGAGGCCGACCGGACGGTGCTTGAGGTTGGAGTTACGCGCCTGCGGTACCGAGTAGTAGTTGATGTCGATGACGTTATCGAGCATGCGCACGGCGGTCTTCACGGTGCGGCCGAGCTTCTCGACGTCGAGCTTGCCGTCGACGATGTGGTTGACCATGTTGATCGAGCCCAGGTTGCAGACTGCGATCTCGTCCTTGTTGGTGTTCAGGGTGATCTCGGTGCACAGGTTGGAGCTGTGTACCACGCCCACGTGCTGCTGCGGGCTGCGCAGGTTGCACGGGTCCTTGAAGGTCAGCCACGGGTGGCCGGTTTCGAACAGCATGGACAGCATCTTGCGCCACAGGTCTTTGGCGGCGATGGTCTTGAAGACCTTGATCTTGCCGTACTGGGTCAGGGCTTCGTAGTACTCGTAGCGCTCTTCGAATGCCTTGCCGGTCAGGTCGTGCAGGTCCGGCACTTCGGACGGGCTGAACAGGGTCCACTGGCCGTCGTCGAACACGCGCTTCATGAACAGGTCCGGAATCCAATTCGCGGTGTTCATGTCGTGGGTACGGCGGCGGTCGTCACCGGTGTTCTTGCGCAGCTCGAGGAATTCCTCGATGTCCAGGTGCCAGGTTTCCAGGTAGGCGCAGACGGCGCCCTTGCGCTTGCCGCCCTGGTTCACGGCCACGGCGGTGTCGTTGACCACTTTCAGGAACGGAACCACACCCTGGGATTTGCCGTTGGTGCCCTTGATGTAGGAGCCCAGTGCGCGCACCGGGGTCCAGTCGTTGCCCAGGCCGCCGGCGAATTTGGACAGCATGGCGTTGTCGTGGATGGCCTGGTAGATGCCCGACAGGTCGTCCGGCACGGTGGTCAGGTAGCAGGAGGACAGCTGCGGGCGCAGGGTGCCGGCGTTGAACAGGGTCGGGGTCGACGCCATGTAGTCGAACGAGGACAGCAGGTTGTAGAACTCGATGGCGCGCTCTTCCTTCCGCGGCTCTTCGATGGCCAGGCCCATGGCCACGCGCATGAAGAACACCTGCGGCAGTTCGAAGCGGATGCCGTCCTTGTGGATGAAGTAGCGGTCGTACAGGGTCTGCAGGCCCAGGTAGGTGAACTGCTGGTCGCGCTCGTGGTTGATGGCGGCGCCCAGCTTGGCCAGGTCGTAGGTCTTCAGCTTGGAGTCGATCAGCTCGAACTCACTGCCTTTCTCCACGTAGGCCGGCAGGGCTTTGGCGTAGAGGTCGGCCATCTCGTGGTGAGTGGCGCTGCTGGCGATGTCGAGGAAGCTCAGGGCCTCGGCGCGGATGTTGTCCATCAGCAGGCGAGCGGTGACGTAGGAGTAGTTCGGCTCACGCTCGACCAGGGTACGGGCGGTCATCACCAGGGCGGTGTTGACGTCCTTCTCGGCCACGCCGTCGTACAGGTTTTTCAGGGTCTCGGCTTCGATCAGCGAGCCATCGACTTCGGCCAGGCCTTCGCAGGCTTCGCGGATGATGGTCTGCAGGCGGCCCATGTCCAGCGGCTGCACACTGCCGTCGGCCTTGGTGACGCGGATGCTCGGGTGCGGCTGGGCTACGTCGGCGGCGCTGCTCTTGCGCTCGTTGGCGCGGGCTTCGCGGTAGATCACGTAGTCGCGGGCGACTTTCTGCTCGCCGGCGCGCATCAGGGACAGTTCGACCTGGTCCTGGATCTCTTCGATGTGGATGGTGCCGCCGGACGGCATGCGGCGCTTGAAGGTGGCGGTGACCTGCTCGGTCAGACGCGCGACGGTTTCATGGATACGCGACGAGGCGGCGGCATTGCCGCCTTCAACTGCGAGGAACGCCTTGGTGATGGCCACGGTGATCTTGTCGTCGGTGTAGGGGACGACGGTGCCGTTGCGCTTGATCACGCGCAGCTGGCCCGGGGCGGTGGCGGCCAGATCCTGACTGGATTCGGCTGCCTGCGGCGCCACGGCCTGCGGGTTCTCGCGAGTTGTGTCGGTGTGCATGAGGTTCTCCACTTCTAATTGGTTTGGACACCTGAGGTGCCTTGTGTTCATTCCATTGAAAAACGTCACGAAATCCGGCGTTCCAGCCAGGCATCGAGAAAAGCATTCTTTGGGGCAGTAAGGGCGCGGACTTCAAGCGCCTTCCTGGCTCCAAAGTCGGTGACGAAGCCTATGGCTGTACCACTAGGGATAGTGGTGGGCGCCTGTGGCTGCGTACCTGTTCGGTGAATCTGAGGGGGCTTGCTGCGCTGTCCGTGCTGCGACCATCCACCGCTGCGGCGGATGTGTGTGAAGTGCTACCGGTAGCGAGCGGATCGGGCCCCTCTGCATTCTTTTTTCTTAGTGTCCGGTGCCTCGTGAAAACACCATATGTAGGTGTGAGGCGCGATGGGGATACAAGATAATGCGCTAACGGGGGCATTGCAAGGGAAGGGTAGAGAGCAATTCTGTGGATAACTTGTGGGTGAATTGTGGGTGAAATCCGCGGGAATCGCGGCAGGCCCCATGAACCCTGGCTTCTACCGTTCGTCGACCTTGGCGAGCGGGTTCGCCGGCCGGGAAAAGTATTCGGCCGGCGCGGAAGCTAACACAATATCTAGTGTTTCTGGCATGCGCTGTGCTAACCGTTCGCGGTTGTTACAATGCCGCCACTATGGCGTTTCCGCTGGAGAGAGTTCGTGGAGCAAGAGGCCTGGCAAATCCTGATCGTCGAGGACGATCAGCGGCTGGCGGAGTTGACCCAGGAGTACCTGCAAGGCAATGGCCTGCAGGTGGCGATCGAATCCGATGGCGCCCGGGCCGCGGCACGCATCCTCAAGGAGCAGCCGGACCTGGTGGTGCTCGACCTGATGCTGCCGGGCGAGGACGGCCTGTCCATCTGCCGCAAGGTGCGGGGCCAGTTCGCCGGGCCGATCCTGATGCTCACCGCGCGTACCGATGACATGGACGAAGTGCTCGGCCTGGAGATGGGCGCCGACGACTATGTGTGCAAGCCGGTGCGCCCGCGTGTGCTGCTGGCGCGCATCCGTGCCCTGTTGCGGCGCAGCGAGGGCGTGAGCGAGGCGCCGACGGCGGAAAACCAGCGGCGCCTGGAGTTCGGCCCGCTGGTGATCGACAGCGCCATGCGCGAGGCCTGGTTGCGCGGCGAGGGCATCGAGCTGACCAGCGCCGAGTTCGACCTGCTCTGGCTGCTGGTAGCCAATGCCGGGCGGATTCTGTCCCGCGAGGAAATCTTCACCGCCCTGCGCGGCATCGAGTATGACGGTCAGGACCGCTCGATTGATGTGCGCATCTCGCGCATCCGCCCAAAGATCGGTGATGATCCGATGCACCCGCGCCTGATCAAGACCGTGCGCAGCAAGGGCTACCTGTTCGTCGCCGAGGCCGCCAGCGCGCTGCAATGAACACCATCTTCCTGCGCATCTATGGCGGCATCATCGCCGCCCTGGTGCTGGTCGCGCTGCTCGGCGTCGGCGCCCTGCAGCTGACCAACGAGGTGCGCAGCGATCAGTACCGTGAGCAGCTGGCGCGCGGCACCTTCCGCCTGATGGCAGACAGCCTGCAGCCGATGGGGGAGGTGGACCGGCGCCGGGCGCTGGTGACCTGGAGTCGGCTGATCGGCGTGTCGCTGGAACTGCAGCAGTTGACCGCCGAGCCGCTAGACGGCCGCGCCCGCGGGCGTCTGCTGCGTGGACAGGTGCTGGTGGAACAGACCGGCCCGCACGCGGCGCGGGTCTATGCCTTGGTCAGCGCCGAGCAACAACTGGTGCTGACCACCGAAGTGGAGCAGATCAGCGAGCAGCTGGCGCGCGCCACCGTCTATCTGCTGATGGACGAGCTGGTGCGTTACCCCATCGTCGAGCAGCCCAAGCGACTGGCGGCCTTGAAGGAAGAGAAGCAGTTCGGCTTCGACTTGCGCCTGGTGACCCTGGAGAAGGTCGACTTGGACGAGGACCAGCAGCGTCGGGTGGACGAGGGCGACACCGTGCTGGCGCTGGGCAAGGGCGGTGACTCGATCCGCGTGATCGCCGGCATGGTCGGCACGCCCTGGGTGCTGGAGGTGGGCCCGATCTACCAGATGAATCCCTATCCGACCGAGCTGCTGGTGCTGATCGGCGTGCTCGGCCTGACCCTTACCGGGCTGATCCTCTATCTATTGGTGCGGCGCCTGGAGCGCCGCCTGCTGGCCCTGGAAAACGCCGCCTCGCACCTGGCCAGTGGCCGCCTGGATGCCCGCGCGCCGACCCAGGGCGCCGACTCAGTGGGGCGCCTGGCGGCCACCTTCAATGCCATGGCCGAGCAGCTGCAGCGCCTGCTCAACGTGCAGCGCGAGATGGTCCGTGCCGTGTCTCACGAGTTGCGCACGCCGGTGGCGCGGCTGCGCTTCGGCCTGGAGATGGTCGGTGACGCCGACAGCGACGAGGCGCGGCGCAAGTACATGGACGGCATGGACGGCGACATCCAGGAGCTGGACAAGTTGGTCGACGAGATGCTGGTCTACGCCCGCCTGGAGCAGGGCTCGCCGGAGCTGATCTACCAACGGGTGGACCTGCGCGCGCTGCTCGACCAGGTGATCAAGGAACTGGCGCCGCTGCGTGCCGATATCCGCGTCGACCGCGGCCAGTGCCGCGATGCCCCGGACGGCAGCGCCTTGGTGGAAGCCGAGCCGCGCTACCTGCACCGCGCCCTGCAGAACCTGGTGAGCAACGCCATGCGCCATGCCGATGCCCGGGTGCGTCTGACCTATAACATCGGCCCGGAGCGCTGCCGGGTGGATGTGGAGGACGACGGCCCCGGCGTGCCCGAGGACGCCTGGGAGCGCATCTTCACCCCCTTCCTGCGCCTGGACGACAGCCGCACTCGCGCCTCCGGCGGCCACGGCCTGGGCCTGTCCATCGTGCGCCGGATCATCTACTGGCACGCCGGCCGCGCCCATGTCGGTCGTAGCGCCAACCTCGGCGGCGCCCACTTCAGCCTGGTATGGCCGCGTGAGCAGCCGGCGGAATCGGAGCCGCTCTGAGAGCGAGTCACTACCGTTCGGCACCCTTCATCAAATTGTCATCGAACTGTGGCAGCGCCAACGCACGAACATCCGCAGACTCGCGCTTCACTGGGGTTCTGCGTTCTGGGTGTTCTCGATGCGTGCGTTGCTCTTCTTCGTCGCGCTGCTGTGCGGCTTGCCGTCCTTTGCGGTTTCTCGCTGTGATCTGCAGGTGCCGACCGCCACGGCGGATGTCGGCGAGGTGCGCCTGGCCTACCAGAGCATCGGTCGCGACAGCGACCCGGCGTTGCTGCTGGTCATGGGGCTTGGCGGCCAGCTGATCCACTGGCCCGATGAGGTGCTCGCGCGCCTGTGCGAGCAGGGCTTCCGGGTGATCCGTTTCGACAATCGCGATGTCGGCCTGTCTGCCTGGCGCGGCGAGGCACCGTCGGTGAGCCTGGGCTATGAGCTGCTCAGCTATCAGTTGGGACTCGGCGCCGCCGCGCCCTATTCGTTGCGCGACATGGCCGGCGATGCCCTGGGGCTGATGGATGTGTTGGGCGTGCAGCGCTTCCACGTGCTGGGCGCCAGCATGGGCGGGATGATTGCTCAGCACATGGCCGACCTGGCGCCGCAGCGGGTGGAGAGCCTGACCCTGCTGATGACCAGCTCCAGCGCGCCGGGCCTGCCGGCGCCGGATGCGCGCCTGCTGCAGCAGCTGGCGCGGCGCGAGGCGCCGGATCGTGCCGCGGCCATCGAACAGCAGGCCGACCTTTTGGCCGCGCTCGGCAGTCCGAGCCTTGCGGTGGATCGCGCACAGCTACTGGTGGAGGCCGAGTACAGCTACGACCGCGCCTTCAATCCCCAGGGCGTGCAGCGGCAGATCCTGGCGATCCTCGCCGAGCCGAGCCGGGTGGAACTGCTCAATCGCCTGCAGGTCCCGACCCTGGTGGTGCATGGCACAGCCGACCCGCTGCTGCCGGTTATGCACGGCGTGCATGTGGCTGCCCATATAAAGGGCAGCGAGCTGAGGCTGATTCCGGGCCTGGCCCATCGCTTCCAGGCGGCGTTCAAGGAGCCGTTGCTGGCTGCCGTGCTGCCGCATCTGCGCGCCCATCGCATGGACGACGCGCAGCTGGCCCAGCGTCAGGAGAGTGGGGCGCAGTCGCCGCTCTGATCAGACCGCGCGAGCGCTGGCCAGGGGCTCTGGCTGGCGGCTGGCCTGCAGGTAGTCCCGCAGCTTGGCCTGCTGGCCGGGCGTCATGAACAGGCCGAGCTTGGTGCGGCGCCAGAGGATGTCCTCGGCTTCCACGGCCCATTCCTCGCGGCGCAGGTAGTCTACTTCGCGGGTATACAGGCCGGCGCCCAGGTGCTCACCCAGTTCGTTCTGCCACTGCAGGCCGTCGAGCAGGCGCCAGGTGCGGCTGCCGTAGGTGCTGGCCCAGCGCTGCGCCAGTTCGCGGTCGAGCCAGCCGAAGCGGGCGATCAGCTTGTCCACCAGAGCCTCGCGACTATCCATGTTCTCGCCGCCCGGCAGTGGCGCCTTGTCGGTCCAGGCCGGGCACAGGCGGGGGAAGTAGGGTGCTAGCTGGCTCATGGCCGATTCGGCCAGCTTGCGGTAGGTGGTCAGCTTGCCGCCGAACACCGACAGCAGTGGCGCCTCGCCCGGCGCTCCGGACAGCGACAGGGTGTAGTCGCGGGTCACGGCCGAGGGCTCGTCGGATTCGTCGTCGCACAGCGGGCGTACGCCGGAGTAGGTGTGCAGGATGTCGCTGCGCTGCAGCTGCTGCTTGAAGTGGGCGTTGACCACCTTGAGCAGATATTCGGTTTCTTCTTCGCTGATGCGTACCTGGGCCGGGTCGCCCTGGTATTCGCGGTCGGTGGTGCCGATCAGGCTGAAGCGCTCCAGCCAGGGGATGACGAAGACGATTCGCTGGTCCTCGTTCTGCAGGATGTAGGCCTGTTCGCCGTCGTGGATGCGCGGCACCACGATGTGGCTGCCCTGGATCAGGCGGATACCGTAGGGCGATTTCTGCTTCAGATCGTCCTGGATAAAGCGCGCCACCCAGGGGCCGGCGGCGTTGACCAGGGCGCGGGCGCGGATCGAGAACAGGCTGCCGTCGGCGCGCTCCTGGTGCAGGTGCCACAGGCCCTTGCTGCGCCGCGCGCTGACGCAGCGGGTGCGGGTGTGGATATGCGCGTGGCGCTCACGGGCGGCCATCACGTTGAGCACCACCAGGCGGGCATCGTCCACCCAGCAGTCGGAGTACTCGAAGCCGCGCGCCATTTCGGCGTTCAGCGGGCTGCCGGCGCCGAAGCGCACGCCGTTGGAGCCCGGCAGCTTCTCGCGCTTGCCCAGGTGGTCGTAGAGGAACAGGCCGGCGCGGATCATCCAGGCCGGACGCAGGTGCGGGCGGTGCGGCAGGATGAAGCGCATCGGTTTGACGATATGCGGGGCCTTGGCCAGCAGCACTTCGCGCTCGGCCAGTGCCTCGCGAACCAGGCGGAATTCGTAGTGTTCGAGGTAGCGCAGGCCGCCGTGGATCAGTTTGCTGCTGGCGGAGGAGGTGTGCTGGGCCAGGTCGTCGCGTTCGCAAAGGAACACCGAGAGGCCGCGGCCGGCCGCGTCGGCGGCGATGCCGGCGCCGTTGATGCCGCCACCGACCACGGCCAGGTCGTAGATTTCAGCGATGGGAGGCGTCTGACTGAGCGACATGGCAAGGCACCGTAGGTTTCGATATGAACTTATGAATGTTCGATTTCGAAAATATGCTAGCCGAGCAGGCGCGTTTTCGCTAGCCCGCAGGACGGCCAAATGTCAGAAAGGAGAGGCTTGAGGGAGGGCCGAGCGGGGGCACAACGCGGGTTTCACCCGCCCTACGCTGGCTCGCAGGCCGGAGGTAATCCGGAACGCGGGGTGCACCGACCCCGGATTGCATCCGGGCTACGGTAGCTGCGTCAGACGATATGCAGCTGGATCTTCTGCTCGGCCAGCAGACGGGCCAGACCGGCGGAGGGCGGGGCGTCGGTGAAGATGTGGTCGACCAGAGCGATGGAGCCCAGGCGCACCACGGCGTTGCGGCCGAACTTGCTGGAGTCGGCGGCCAGCAGCACCTGGCGGGCGTTGTTGATGATGGCCTGGGACACGCGCACTTCCTGGTAGTCGAAGTCCAGCAGGCTGCCGTCGTCGTCGATGCCGCTGATGCCCATGATGGCGAAGTCGACCTTGAACTGCTGGATGAAGTCCGCCGCCGCCTGACCGACCACGCCGCCGTCGCTGCGTACGCTACCGCCGGCCACCAGCACTTCGAAGTCGGCCTTGTCGGCCAGGGTGGCGGCCACATGCAGGTTGTTGGTGATCACCTTGAGGTGCTTGCGGCCGAGCAGGGCGCGGGCGATGGCCTCGGTGGTGGTGCCGATACTGATGAACAGCGAGGCGTAGTCGGGGATCTGCGCGGCGATGGCCTCGGCGATGCGCTGCTTCTCGTCGCGCATCTGTCCGGCGCGCATGGCGTAGGCGGTGTTCTGGATGCTCGATGCCTCGCTCGCCGCGCCGCCATGGGTGCGCCGCAGCAGGCCTTGTTCGGCCAGCTGATTGATGTCGCGGCGGATGGTCTGCGGGGTAACGGCGAAGGCCTGGGCCAGCTCTTCGATGCTGACGTAGCCGCGCTCGCGGGCGCGTTCGAGGATGCTCTGCTGGCGGGGCGGGAGGCTCATGGGCTTTCCTTTTTTATCGGCCGGCGGATTATAGCGAGGTGCCGCCCGCTGGCGACTGTTATGACCTGCCATCCCTGGTAGCCACCCTGTGCGACGGCGAGGGCTGCTCCGCCGGGCTTTTTCCGCTAAGGTACGCGCCTTCGTCAGGGATTTTCACATTCGAACATGACTCCTGCCATCGATCTGCTGAAAAAGGCCAAGGCCGAGCACCAGGTGCACAGCTACCACCACGACCCCAAGGCGCCGTCCTACGGCCTGGAGGCTGCGGAAAAGCTCAATCTGGACCCGGCGCGGGTATTCAAGACGCTGCTGGCCGCCACCGAGAAGGGCGAGCTGCTGGTGGCGGTGGTGCCGGTGGCCGGCAGCCTCGACCTCAAGGCCCTGGCCCACGCCGCCGAGGCGAAGAAGGCCGATATGGCCGACCCGCAGCAGGCCCAGCGCAGCACCGGTTATCTGGTCGGCGGCATCAGCCCGCTGGGGCAGAAGAAGCGCCTGCGCACCTTTATCGACGAATCCGCACGCCAGTACCCGACCATCCATGTCAGCGCCGGCCGCCGTGGCCTGGAAGTGGAGCTGGCGGCCGAGGTGCTGGCCCTGCACACCCAGGGCACCTTCGCCGCCATCGGCAGGGAATGATCCGGCTCTCGACGGAGCCCACGCATAACAACAAGGAAACGCGCATGTCCCAATACCTGCTTGCCATCGACCAGGGCACCACCAGTTCCCGTGCCATCGTCTTCAGTGCCCAGGGCCTGCCGCTGGCCAGCGCCCAGCAGGAGTTCAAGCAGTATTTCCCCAAGGACGGCTGGGTCGAGCACGACGCCGAGGAGATCTGGCTGACCACCCTCAAGGTGTGTCGCGAGGCCCTGGCCAGCAAGGGCCTGCAGGCCAGCGAAGTGTTGGCCATCGGCATCACCAACCAGCGCGAAACCACCGTGGTGTGGGATGCCGTCAGCGGCACGCCGATCCACCCGGCCATCGTCTGGCAGGACCGCCGCACCGCCGACTACTGCGCCGGGCTCAAGGCCGAGGGCCATGAGGCCAAGGTCTCCGACAAGACCGGCCTGCTGATCGACCCGTATTTCTCCGCCACCAAGCTGCGCTGGATTCTCGACAACGTGCCCGGCGCCCGCGAGCGCGCCGAGCGTGGCGAGCTGCGCTTCGGCACCGTGGACTGTTTCCTGCTGTGGCGCCTGACCGATGGCAAGTCGCACCGCACCGATGCCAGCAACGCCTCGCGCACCCTGCTGTTCAACATCCACAGCCAGCAGTGGGACGACGAGCTGCTGCAGTTGTTCGACATCCCGCGCAGCCTGCTGCCGGAGGTGCTGGATTGCGCCGCCGACTTCGGCGTTACCGAGCCTGCGCTGCTCGGCGCCGGCATTCCGGTGCTGGGCATGGCCGGTGACCAGCAGGCCGCGCTGATCGGCCAGACCTGCTTCCAGCCCGGCATGGTCAAGAGCACCTACGGCACCGGCTGCTTCATGATCCAGAACACCGGCGACAAGCCGGTGGTATCGAAGAATCGCCTGCTGACCACGGTCGGTTATCGCCTGAACGGCAAGGTCACCTACGCGGTGGAGGGCAGCATTTTCGTCGCCGGTGCCGCCGTGCAGTGGCTGCGCGACGGCATCAAGCTGATCAGCGACGCCCGCGACACCGAGCTGCTCGCCGAGCAGACCGGCGATGCCTGCGGCGTGTACCTGGTGCCGGCCTTTACCGGCCTCGGCGCGCCGTACTGGGACCCCAAGGCGCGTGGCGCCATCTTCGGCCTGACCCGCGACACCGGGATCAAGGAGATCGTCACCGCCGGCCTGCAGTCGGTGTGCTACCAGACCCGCGATCTGCTCGAGGCCATGCGCCAGGACGGCGCCGCCGAGCCCAGCGCGCTGCGGGTGGACGGTGGCATGGTGGTGAACAACTGGGTCATGCAGTTCCTCGCCGACATTCTCGGCGTACCGGTAGAGCGCCCAGTAGTGACCGAGACCACGGCCCTCGGCGTGGCCTACCTGGCCGGTCTGCAGGCCGGGCTGTACCGCGACCTGGATGAAGTGGCCAGCCACTGGCATCGCCAGCAGCGCTTCGCTCCGCGCATGGCCGATGTCCATCGGGGCAAGCTCTACGCCGGTTGGCTGGACGCCGTGAAGAGGGTGCGCAGCGAAGGCTGAGGGTGGTACAACTGTACCAAGTCTGTTCCTGAGGTCGTTGCATGCCGTTGCGTAGTCGTCTGCCGGCCTTGCTCCCCGCATTGTTGTTGTGTCTGAGCGCCGCTCCTGCGGCGCGTGGCGAGACGCTGGTCATCGCCGCCGACCTCTGGTGCCCGATCAACTGTGCTCCCGGCTCGCCCAAGCCTGGGATCTTCGTCGAACTGGCGCGCGACATCTTCGCCGAGCACGGCATCGCCGTGCGCTACGAGACGCGCAACTGGGCGCGGGTGCTGCAGGAAGTGCGCCGCGGCGAGATCAACGCGGCGGTGGGCGCCGGCCACGAGGATGCCGCGGACTTCCTGTTCACCCGCACGCCGGTGGCCATGTCGCGCAACTGCTTCTATACCCGCCAGGACTTCACCTGGCGCTTCCGCGGCGTCGATTCGCTGGCCCCGGTGCGCCTGGGCGTGATCAACGACTACAGCTATGGCGAGCCGCTCAATGCCTACGTGGCCGCCCACCGCGACGGCGATCGTGTGCAGGTGGCCGCTGGCGACAACGCCCTCGACCTCAACCTGACCAAGCTGCGCCATGGCCGCCTGGACGTGCTGGTGGAAAACAGCTGGGTGATCCAGTCGCGCCTGGCCGACCTCGGCCGCAGCGGCGAACTGCGCGAGGCCGGCTGCCGCGAGCCGGATATGCCCATCTACCTGGCCTTCTCGCCGACCCGTGCGGACAGCGCCCGCTATGTCGAGCTGTTCGAGCAGGGCCTGCGGCGCTATCGCGCCGACGGCCGTCTGCGGGCTCTGCTCAAGGCCTATGGCGTGAAGGAGCGCTAGGGCTCGGGCGGGCGAGCCTGTACGACTCGCCGCGCCGGCCGTTGCGCGCGGATCAGTAGCTGTACTGCAGCTGCAGCCAGACCTTGTCGGTGTCGACGGTTCTGGCCTCGTCCGCGGAGTCGTAGGTGGCGTACTTGACCAGGCCGACCATGCCCTTCACCCCGGGAATCGGATGGGCGTAGGACAGGTCGATCTCGTCGCCGTAGTCATCGCTGCCCTGCTCGGTGGCGAAGTCGTGGTACCAGGCCTGCAGGGTGCCACCGAACAGCGGTGCGGTGACGCCGAAGTAGGCGTCCTCGATGCCGTCGGCCGGGGTGGTGAGGAACACATCCGCCCAGCCCTGGAAGGCGTGCTTGGTCGCCAGCGGCGTCTGGAAGGCGCGGTTGCCGGCGCCACCGTCTCCACCGAGCACCTCGTAGCCGGCCTTCAGCTGCACGCCCTTGAGGGTGTAGCCGAGTTCCGCCAGGTAGTACTCGCTGTCCAGGTCCAGCGGGTTGTCGCCATGGTCCTGCTGCTGGGCGTATTCGAGCACGTAGCTGATGCCGGCGACGGCGCCGTTCAGGCGCAGGCCGGTGGTCTGGCTGGAAAGCGTGCCCTCGGCGGCGGTGGGCGCTACGGCGATGTTGTCGAGGTCCAGCAGGTAGCGGTAGGCGGTGGCCGTCAGCTCTGGCAGGAACACGTACTGGGCGTTGACCAGGTGGCTGTGGCCGTCGATGTTGGCCGGGTTGGTGCGGTTGTCGTAGCGGCCGTTGTCCGGGCCGAAGACGGTGTTGACCTGGTCGAGGTAGGCGTAGCTCAGGGTCAGGCCGTCGATGGGCTTGAGCTGAGTCAGCGCGCCGTCGTAGGTCTGCTCGTTCTGCCGCCAGGCCACGCTGCCGATGAAGCGCTGGTTGTCCAGGTTGATGCGCTGGCGGCCGAGCACGGCGCTGCCGAGCTTGTGGTCGTAGCGCAGCAGGGCCTGGTTGACCTCGCTGCCGTCCGGGTCGGCGACCACCGCGTATTCGCGCTGGCCGTTGCGGGTGCTGTTGTAGGCGTCGTCGCCGATGCGGCTGACGTTGTCCACCTCGACCAGGCCGGACAGGCCATACCACTTGCCGCTCTGGAAACCGGCGCGGGTGCGCAGGGTCTGGGCGTTGGCGTCGCGCAGGGCGTTCTCCTGATCGACGTTCTCGAAGCGGTAGCGGGCGTCGAGGATCGGCTTGCCCTGGGTGAACAGGTTGCTGAAGTCCTCGGCGGCGAAGGCGCCCTGGGCGAGGGTGGCGGAGGCGATGGCGAGCGACAGCAGGGTCGGTTTCATGCACATGATGGGTCGTTCCTGTTAGCCAATAACGCAAAAAAACGCCACAGCCCGCGCCCGATGAGGGAGAGGTTCTGTGACGTCGTTGTCGGTTGAGTTGGCAGACACGCCGTTGTGCTGACCGGGGTCGGCCATAGCAGGCGGCATGCCAGGATTGGCAAGTGACTGATTTATGATGAATTAATGACTATTTAGAGTCTTTCGCGATAAAGCGCCTGCACCGCGCTCGCCCGCGGCGCCTTGAGACAGTGCAGCTGTAATGGCGCAATCGGCCATGACTGTATCGGGCCGCCGGGCCCCTGGCGCGGCATGCTGGCGAGCTCAACGACCAATGCCAGGGAGCGCAGCCATGTCACTCGAATTCCATCAGATCGACGCCTTCACCGACCGACCGTTTCACGGCAATCCGGCCGTGGTCTATCGGCTCGACGCCTGGCTGGAGGACGAGCTGATGCAGCGCATCGCCGCCGAGCACAACCAGGCCGAGACGGCCTTTACCGTGCGCGAAGGCGCGGGCTGGCGCATCCGCTGGTTCACCCCGGCGTGCGAAGTGCCGCTGTGCGGCCACGCCACCCTGGCCACCGCTCATACGCTGTTCGAGCTGTATGGCGAGCCAGGCGAGCTGCTGCAGTTCACCTGCATGTCCGGTGCGTTGGCGGTGAGCCGCGAGAGCGGCCGGCTGGTGCTGGATTTCCCGGCCATGTGGCTGGAACCGGTGGAGATGGCGGCCGAGGTGGCGGCCATTCTCGGCCAGAAGGTACTGGCGGTGCAGGGCGGCAAGGAGTTGCTGGTGGTGCTGGAGTCGGAGCAGGCGGTGCGCGAGTGCGAGCCCGACCTGGCGGCGCTGGCGAAACTGCCGGGCCTCGGGGTGATCGTCACCGCGGCGGGCCGCGAGCATGACTTCGTCTCGCGCTACTTCGCCCCGGGCATCGGCATCGACGAAGACCCGGTCACCGGCTCCACCCACTGCATCCTCACGCCGTACTGGGCCGAGCGCCTGGGCAAGGGCGAGTTGAGCGCCTACCAGTGCTCGGCCCGTGGTGGCGAGCTGCACTGCCGGCTGGAAGGCGAGCGGGTGAAGATCGCCGGCCAGGCCGTGCTGGTGGCCAGCGGCAAGCTGTTTCTCTGAGGCGTAGGGCGGGTGAAACCCGCGCAGGCAGGCTGCCTCGTCTCGGGTTTCACCCGCCTTACGGCAGCCCGCCGCTCAGCCTCGGCAGTGACCTGAAGGAGCGAGCTCGGCTCGCCAAGCAGGGCTGAGCGTCCCTTCGTTCCTGCGAAGTAGAAAGCAGATTGGCGCTTCAGCTGCTGCTGTAGCGCCGCACGCCGGACTCGCCCAGGCTGACCTGGGCGGCCACGCTGCCCTGCGCGGCGAACACCACCAGGTGATCGGCGGCGACGCGGATGCCGACCTGTTGGCCGGGCGCATGGTCGGCATGGCTGGGGAAGATCGCCTCCAGCTGGGTGCCGGTGGGCAGTTGCAGGCGGTACAGGGTGGCGGCGCCGAGGAAGGTCTTGCCGACGATCTGTGCTTGCAGGGCGCTGTCCGGGGCATAGACGATATCGTCCGGGCGCAGCAGCACGTCCACCGCGCTGCCGGGTGCCAGGGTGTAGGCGCGGTTGCCGCGGATGCTGCCCAGCTCGGTCTGCACCGTGTCCGGGCTCTGCAGCTGGCCGCGGATGAAGTAGCCCTGGCCGACGAAGCTGGCGACGAAGGGCGTGGCCGGCTCGTGGTACAGGTTGTAGGGCGTGTCCCACTGCTCCAGGCGGCCCTTGTTGAACACGCCGACCTGGTCGCTGACGGCGAAGGCTTCTTCCTGATCGTGGGTGACCAGAATGGCGCTGGTGCCGCGGGCCTTGAGGATGTCGCGCACCTCGTGGCTGAGGCGCCGGCGCAGCTCGCCATCGAGGTTGGAGAAAGGCTCGTCGAGCAGCAACAGCTGCGGCTCCGGTGCCAGCGCGCGGGCCAGAGCCACGCGTTGCTGCTGGCCGCCGGACAGCTCATGGGGGAAGCGTTTGCCCAGCTGGCTGAGCTTGACCAGCTCCAGCAGCTCGGCGGTGATCTTGTCGCGTTGCGGGTGCTTGCGGATGCCGAAGGCCACGTTGTCCGCCACCGACAGGTGCGGGAACAGGGCGTAGTCCTGGAACACCATGCCGATGCGGCGCTTCTCCGGCGCCAGGGTGAAGCCGGCGCGGGAGATGACTTCGCCGCCCAGCTCGATCTCGCCCTGCAGCACCGCCTCGAAACCAGCGATGGCGCGCAGGGTGGTGGTCTTGCCACAGCCCGAGGGGCCGAGCAGGCAACCGATGTCGCCAGCGTTCAGGTGCAGGTCGAGCGACTGCACGATGCGGTGCTCGTGGTAGCCGCAGGCCAGGTCGCGCAGCGACAGCAGCAGTTCGCTCATGCCGGACGGCAACCCGGTGCGACCAGCATTTCCATCAGCGCCTTCTGCGCGTGCAGGCGGTTCTCGGCCTGCTGCCAGGCCAGCGAGCGCGGATCGTCGAGCAGGTCTTCACTGATCTCCTCGCCACGGTGGGCGGGCAGGCAGTGCAGGAAGATCACGCTCGGGTCGGCGGCATCTAGCAGGGCGCGGTTGACCTGGTAGGGGGCGAACAGCTTGAGGCGCTTGGCGCTTTCCTCTTCCTGACCCATCGAGGTCCACACGTCGGTGCTGACCAGGTGGGCGCCGGCCACCGCTTCCTTCGGGTCGCGGACGATGCGCACGCGGTCGCCGGCGGCGGCAAGGAACTCGGCCTTCGGCTCATAGCCCTCAGGGCAGGCAATGCGCAGCTGGAAGTCGAACTGCACGGCTGCTTCCAGGTAGGTGTTGCACATATTGTTGCCGTCGCCGACCCAGGCCACGGTCTTGCCCTTGATGCTGCCGCGGGCTTCTTCGAAGGTCTGCATGTCGGCCAGCAGCTGGCAGGGGTGCAGGTCGTCGGACAGGCCGTTGATCACCGGCACGCTGCTGTGCGCGGCGAACTCGGTGAGGTTGCTGTGGGCGTAGGTACGGATCATCACCACGTCGAGCATGCTGGACATGACGATGGCGGTGTCGCCGATCGGCTCGCCGCGGCCCAGCTGGGTGTCACGCGGGGAGAGGAAGATGGCCTGGCCACCGAGCTGGATCATGCCGGCTTCGAAGGACAGGCGGGTACGGGTGGAGGCCTTCTCGAAGATCATGCCCAGCACCCGGCTCTTCAGCGGCTCGAACAGCACGCCGCGCTGGCGCAGGTCCTTCAGCTCGATGGCTCGACGAATCAGGCCGCTCAGTTCCTGCGGGCTGAAGTCCATCAACGAGAGAAAGTGCCTGGCGCTCATCTTGTTCACTACCTTAATTCGACAACTGTCGCGGCCCCGTTTTTCAGGGGAAAAGCAGCCCACACAACGGCTGGAGCCGCGAGAGGGCGACAAATGGGGGAGGCGCGATCTTATAAGGAAAGGACGCACTGGAGCAAATAAGCCCCGGTTGGCAGGTTTTCCGGATGTATCGGCCGCTCGGCCGGGGCGGAATCGGCGACCATGATGCTCGTCGATTCATGAGGCTGAGAACCCTGGCCAAGCCAGTCTGCAGCCGCCATAGTCAGGCTCATGCGACTAGACCGGTCGTCTCGATCAGAACAATAGAGGCTAGGCCATGACCAAGACCCTCCATCACCGTGCCTGTCACCTGTGTGAGGCCATCTGCGGCCTGACCATCGAAACCGAAGACCGCGACGACGGCCGCCATATCCTGTCGATCAAGGGCGACGCCCAGGACAGCTTCAGCCGTGGCCATATCTGCCCGAAAGCGGTGGCGCTGCAAGACATCCAGAACGACCCGGACCGGGTGCGCCAGCCGCTGCACAAAGTCGCCGGCCAGTGGCAGCCCATCGGCTGGGACGCAGCCTTCGAGCTGGTCGCCGAGCGCTTCGCGGCGATCCAGGCCGCGCACGGCAAGAACGCCGTGGCCGTGTACCAGGGCAACCCCAGCGTGCACAACTACGGACTGATGACCCACAGCAACTACTTCCTCGGCCAGCTGAAGACGCGCAACCGCTTCTCCGCCACCTCGGTGGACCAGTTGCCGCACCACCTGACCAGCTACCTGATGTACGGCCACGGCCTGCTGCTGCCGATCCCGGACATCGACCACACCCAGTTCATGCTGATCCTCGGTGGCAACCCGCTGGCCTCCAACGGCAGCATCATGACCGTGCCGGACGTGGAGAAACGCCTCAAGGCGCTCAAGGCCCGCGGCGGCAAGCTGGTGGTGGTCGACCCACGGCGCAGCGAGACGGCGGCGATGGCCGACCAGCACCTGTTCGTGCGCCCGGGCAACGACGCGGCGCTGCTACTCGGTTTGCTCAACACCCTGTTCGCCGAGGGCCTGACCCGCGCCAGCGCGCTGCCGGTCAATGGCCTGGAGCAGGTGAAGGAGGCTATCGCGCCATTCACGGCCGAAGCCATGAGTGGCCGCTGCGGCGTGCCGGCGCAGGACATCCGCCAACTGGCCCGTGACTTTGCCGCCGCCGATTCGGCGGTGTGCTACGGGCGCATGGGCGTATCGACCCAGGCCTTCGGCAGCCTGTGCCACTGGCTGATCCAGCTGATCAACCTGGTCACCGGCAACCTCGACCGGGTCGGCGGCGCGCTGTGCACCAGCCCGGCGCTGGACCTGGTGGCAACCACCTCTGGCGGCCACTTCAACGTCTGGCAGAGCCGCGTTTCCGGCCTGCCGGAATACGGCGGCGAGCTGCCGGTGGCGGCGTTGGCCGAGGAGATGCTCACCCCCGGCGAGGGGCAGATTCGCGCGCTGGTCACGGTGGCCGGCAACCCGGTGCTGTCGACGCCCAACGGCCGTCAGCTGGAGCAGGCGCTGGATGGCCTGGACTTCATGGTTTCGGTGGACCTCTATATCAACGAGACCACCCGCCACGCCGACCTGATCCTGCCGCCCACCGCGCCGCTGGAACACGATCACTACGACACCACCTTCAACCTGTTTGCCGTGCGCAACGTCACCCGCTTCAACGAACCGGTGCTGGCCAAGCCGGAAGGCGCGCTGGATGACTGGGAAATCTTCGTCGGCCTGGCCAAGGCCTTCGCCGCGAAGAACGGCACCCACCTCAAGCCGAGCATGCCGCCGGCGCAGATGATCGACATGGGCCTGCGTTTCGGTCCCTACGGCGACAAGTCCGAGCACAAGCTCAGCCTGGCGGCGCTGCGCGAGGCGCCGCACGGCATCGACCTGGGCCCGCTGCAGCCGAACCTGGCGGCGCGGCTGAAGACCGAATCGAAGGCCATCGAGGCCGCGCCCGAGCTGCTGGTCGCGGACCTGGCGCGCTTCGCCGCCCAGCCGCTGCCGGCCGAGGGCGAGCTGGTGCTGATCGGCCGTCGCCATGTGCGCAGCAACAACTCCTGGATGCACAACTACCAACGCCTGGTGAAGGGCAAGCCGCGCCATCAGCTGCTGATGCACCCGCAGGATATGGCCGGCCGTGGCCTGGCCGACGGTCAGCGGGTGCGCGTGCAGTCGCGGGTCGGCGAGATCGAGGTGGAGGCCGTGGCCAGCGACGAAATGATGCCCGGCGTGGTCAGCCTGCCGCACGGCTGGGGCCATGCCCGCCCTGGCGTGCAGATGGGCATCGCCAGTGCCCAGCCGGGCGCCAGCGCCAATGACCTGACCGATGATCGCCAGCTGGACGCGGTGTCCGGCAACGCGGCGTTGAATGGGGTGCCGGTGCGGGTGGAAGCTGCCTAGCGCTTCAGAGATGCACGCCGTAGCGGGCGTAGATCTCGTCGATGATGCCTTGCTGCTTGAGCTGGACGATCGCCGCGTCCAGCTTGTCCAGCCAGGCCGCATGTTTGGGATGAACGCGCATGCTCACGTCGTATGAGCTGATCACATCGCCGATCTCGAGTCGGCGATACTCCGGCTCTTCGCGCATGTGGTACTGGGCGATGGCCTTGTTGACGATGATCTGATCGAAGCGCGATTTGGCCAGCATCCCCAGCAACTGCTGTTCGTTCAGACCATTGCGCCGGTCGATCTGCCCCGAGGCGACCAGCTCTGCCAGCTCCGGGTAGGCGTAGCCGCGCACCATGCCCACCGATTTGCCGCGCAGGTCCTCCGGCCGCTTCACTGCGAAAGTCTTGTGTGGGGTGAACACCAGCACGTCGACCACCTTGCCGAAGGGCGCGGAGAACAGCCCCGGCACCGGTTGGCTCTGCACCCAGCCGGGATAGACGCCCGGCTCGAGGTCCAGCTGTCCCTCGTTGAACAGCAGACCGATGCGCGGGTAGGGGTAGTACTGCACGTCGAAGCGGTCGCCGGTGAGCTTGGCCAGTTCATCGAGGATGTCCTGGTAGATGCCGCGCCTGCCGTCCTCGATCATCATCGGCGGATAGTCGTAGAAGCCCACCTCGAAGGTCTCGGCGAGGGTGCCCTGCGCGGAGCCGCACAGGCACAGCATGCCCATCGCCTTGATCAGCCACTTCACTGCATCGCCCCCCCCGACTCCTGCCGTCGCCTGCCATCCAGTCTAGCCATCCAGCGGCTCGCCAGGGAGTTGCCGCGCCATCCCCGAGCCCGCTGCTGGGTTTTTCGGTTACAATCGCGCCATCCCGCCCGGCGCTGGTCCGGGGAAGTTCAGACGAGGTGAGTCGTGGATATTATCGATACCATCAAAGAGCAGATCGCCAACAACACCATCCTGCTGTACATGAAAGGCTCGCCGAACGCACCGCAGTGCGGCTTCTCGTCCCGCGCCGCGCAGGTGGTGATGGCCTGTGGCGAGAAGTTCGCCTACGTGGACATCCTGCAGAACCCGGAAATCCGCGCCAACCTGCCCAAGTACGCCAACTGGCCGACCTTCCCGCAGCTGTGGGTGGCCGGTGAGCTGGTCGGCGGCAGCGACATCATGACCGAGATGTTCGAGAAGGGTGAGCTGCAGACCCTGATCAAGGACGCCGCCGAGAAGGCCAAGGCCGAGTAAGCCGAGTCGTTCCCCCGAAGCCGATGCCACCGCATCGGCTTTTTTGTGCCCGAGGATTCAAGGATGAAGAAGACCCTGCTGTCGGCCCTGGCTTTGCTGGTGGCTGCGCCGGCCCTGGCCGACTGTAGCTACCGCGCCGTGGCGGTGCAGGCACAGACGCCCGCGCTGTACGTCGGCGCCGGCGCGCGGATGCGCGTCGAGTTCGACAACTACAAGCTGGACGGCGAGGTGGACAGCTTCCCCGAGCCGCCCCTGCGCATTCGTCCGGTGCAGGGCGGTAAGGCCTGCGAAGTGGATGGCGGCATCTGGCTGCGCAACGCGGTGCTGCTGGATGCCGGCGAGCAGCGCCTGCTGGTGCAGAGCTTTAGTGGCTCCGGCGGCGAGCTGACCTTCTACGACACCAGCAGCTGTGCGCAGCTGGCCCGCGTCGAGCTGCCGGAGGCGAGCTGGGCGCTGGAAGGCGAACAACTGGTGATCGGCCGCGAGTGCAGCGAGGCCGGGCTGGCCCACTGCAGCGAGCGCGAAACCCATACCCTGAACGAGCAGTGCCTGCCGCAGTGAGGCTATAGCCGGCGCACCTGCACGGCGGCCGGTGGCAGGCCGCAGCCGGTGTGGCTGGCTGGCGCCAGGTAGGGCGTGAGGATCGGCGCCATGCCCTTGAGCACCTGCACCGGCAGCGCCGAGGTGAAGCGGAAGCCTTCCGCCGCCTGGCCCGGAACGAAGGCGGTGAGGGTGCCGAAGTGGCGCGGGCCCAAGTAGAAGACGAAGGTCGCCGTGCGGTTCATCGCCCGTGAGCTGAGCACATGACCGCCGCGGGTGGTGCTCTCGATACGGTTGTCGCCGGTGCCGGTCTTGCCGCCGAGCACCAGCGGCGTGCCGTCGGCCAGTTGGAAGCTGCCATGCAGGCGCCGCGCGGTGCCGGCCTCGACCACCTGGGACAGGGCGCCGCGTAGCGCCGCCGCCACTTCCGAGGGCAATACCCGTTCGCCACGCTGGCTGTTCTGCTGCAGCAGTGTCTCGTAGGGCGTGTCCGCCGCGAAATGCAGGCGGTCGATACGCACGCTAGGCTGGCGAATGCCGTCGTTCTGGATGATGCCCATCAGCTCGGCCAGCGCCGCCGGGCGGTCGCCGGAGCTGCCGATGGCGGTGGCCAACGACGGCACCAGGTGCTCGAACGGGTAGCCCAGGCGCTGCCAGCGCTGGTGGATATCGAGGAATGCTTCGACTTCCAGCAGAGTGCGGATGCGGCTGTCGCGGGCGCTCTTGTGACGGGTCTTGAACAGCCAGCCGTAGACCTCCTGGCGCTCCTCGGCGCTGGCCGCCACGGCGTCCTTGAAGGTCGCCTGTGGCTGTTCGATCAGGTAGCCCAGCAGCCACAGCTCCAGCGGGTGCACGCGGGCGATGTAGCCCTGGTCAGGCAGGCTCCAGGCACCGGGGCCGTAGTCCAGGTACAGGCTGTGCAGCTTCTTCTCGGTCAGTTTCTCGGTCTTGACGTTGGCGTGGGCGCGGACGAAGGCGGAGAAAGTCGCCTCGTCCACTTCCGGCATCAGGTAGCGGTGCACGGCGGCCAGGCGCACGGCGGTGGGGCGCAGGCCCTCGAGGAAGGTGTCCAGGCGCTCCTGGGCGCTCTGGCCCTGGTACTTGCGCCAGAAGCGCAGAAGGAAGGTGGTGCCCTCGCGATCGGCGAAACGCTTGAGGTAGCCCTCGCGCAGCGGGTGCTTGTCGTCCTGCAGCAGGGCGGCGCTGCTGCTCTCACCGTGGTAGGTGCTGTAGCGCACCAGGTCGCGCAGCAGGCGGATGAAGGGCAGGTTGATCGACTCGCGCAGGGCCTCGCGCAGGGTAGGGATGCGCGCGTTGTCCTCGCGTTTGAAGTTGCCGAAGGTGTGCGCGCCGCCGCCGGTGAAGAAGGTCTCGTAGGGGCTGGCCGAGTACTTGCGCTCCAGCGCCGCCTCCAGGGTGTCGCGCAGGTTCTGCTCGGGTTTGGCGATCAGCTGGTCGAGCATCCAGCGGCTCAGGTGATCCTGCGGTGCCACCTCAATCTTGCGCAGCGCCTCGGGGCTCTGCCCGGCGTAGCGGGCATGCAGCTCGGCGATCACTTCCAGGTAGGTTGTCAGCACCCGCAGCTTGGCGGTGGAGCCCAGCTCCAGCTTGCTGCCCTCGTTGATGTCGAACGGCTGGTCGGTGCTGTCGGTCTGCACCCGCACCCGCGCGCCATCCGGGCTGCGTTCGAACAGGGTGAAGCTGTAGCGCACGTCGGCGGTCTTTTCCGGCGACAGCAGGCGCTCACCGTAGAGGCCGATTTGCCCGGCGAATTCGGGATCGGCCAGGCGGCGCAAGTAGGCGCTGATCTGGTCCTGCAGCGTGCCGTTGAGGGTGCTGCTGGCGGCGAGGTCGAGACGGTCGAGGTCGTACAGCGGCATGTTGAGCAAGCTGGACAGGCGCGAGCGGGCCACGCTGATGCCCTTGTTGCCCTGCACCGGCTGGATCGCCGGGTGCTGCTCCAGGTCGCGGAAGCGCAGCTTCTGCGCCAGCGCCGCATCGCGCAGTGCCCAGCTGATCACGCCGCCATTGGCCAGCACGCGGATGTGGCTGTCGGTCAGCGCTTCCAACTCCTTGCGGCCCTGGGCCAGGTAATAGGAAGGGCGGCGCTGGGCGATCATCAGTGCCAGCACCTGGCGTAGCGCCAGGCCACGCTCGGCGCTGCTGGCCACCGGCGTGCGGGCCGGGTCGAGCAGGGCGTTGACCCGCGCGAAGTCGGCGCCGAACCACACCCGCAGGCCATCGGCCAGGCCGTGCACCTCGCCGTGGCCGGGGGCGGCGGAGAGCGGCACGCTGTTGAGGTAGTCGCGCACTATCTGCTGGCGCGCGGCGAAGGTGTCCGGCCCGGCGCGATAGGCGCGCACGCTGGCGGAGATCATCTGGCGCAGCTTCTCCATGGCCGACAGGGTCAGGCCGTCCGGCGAGTGACGGTATTTCTCCAGCTGGGTGGCCAGGGTGCTGCCGCCGGCCGACTGCTCCTGGATAGCGAAGCTCTTGCCCACCTGCGACAGCGCCGCCTTGGCGAAGCGCGGCCAGTCCACCGCCGGGTTGGCACGCGGCTGGTCCTGGTCGAGCAGGTGGCGGTTCTCGATGAACAGCAGGCTGTTGACCACCAGCGGCGGGATGTCGGCAAAGCTTGGATACAACTGCTGCGGGTAGTGGAACAGATACAGCGGCTCGCCACGACAGTCGCTGATGGCCAGGCCGGCCTGGACCTTTTCCCTGAACGGCGGAAAGAAGCCGCGCTCTCCATAGGCCAGCAGGGCCGGAGATTGGTGGGCCTGAGCGGTGATCAGAAAGTGTCGCTGTTGCAGGCGCTCCAGCAGCAGCGGCAGGTGGGCGTAGCCCAGGCGTTTGTCGAACGGCCCGTCGCTGGGGAAGGCGATGTCTTCGCTGGGGCCGGGCTGCAGGCTGTAGCTCAGCTCGCTGGCCAACTGGCTGAACTGGCGGGCCTGGAAATAGGCGGTCTCGAACTCGCGGTAGGCGGCCACACCGAGCAACACAAGGCCGCCGCACAGGCCTATCCAGAGCAGGGTTTTCAGCTTGCGTCGACGCGGTGGGGGATTCTGGGTGTAAAGCGCTTCCGGGTCGCTCACGGGGAGCGCAGTCTGGGGTGCGTCCGATTGCCAAAGTGCGCCCATGATCGACTGGCCTGGCTGCTCAAGGATGCTTGCTCTTGTTTCAAGCGTAGTTCGCCGCATGGCGCCGCACGGCTTTTTATCGCCTGTTGCAGAGCGGTTTCCGCCCCACCGGTGGCTGTTCGTCGGCTGGCGCGATCGGGCGGCGGCGCGGTACGGGCAACCCTGCTTGACTGTCGCGGCACCCCCCTCGAGGAGAACGATCATGGACAAGGGTTCCAGCCTGATTCCCTGCGTGCTGTACCGCGACGCCGCGGCCGCCATCGCCTGGCTGGGCGAGGTGTTCGGCCTGCGCGAGCAGCTGCGCGTGCCGGGCGAGGACGGCAGCATCCACCACGCCCAGCTGCTGCACGGCAACGGCATGCTGATGCTCGGCACGCTGCGCGACGGCGACTACACCGGCAACCTGCGCGATCCGCGCCAGGTCGGCGGCAATACCCAGGGCATCTACCTGGTGCTGGAGGATGTCGACGGCGCGTACGACCGGGTGCAGCGCGCCGGCGGCGAGATCCTCATCCCGATCAAGGACGAGGAATACGGCGGCCGCGGCTTCACCTGTCGCGACCTCGAGGGCCAGCTGTGGAGCGTGGGTAGCTATGACCCCTGGAGCGAATAGATCTCAGGCGCGGCGCTGGCGATCTTCGGCGTAGCGGCGCAGCACCCATTGCCCGGCCGGGCGGGCGAACAGCTGGTCGAGGAATGCCTGGGTCTCCTGGCCATGGCCGGCGATGTGCTCCCAGGGCGTGCCGGCCGGAGTGAACAGCGGGCCGTACAGCGCGGCAGCGGCCACATCGGCCAGGCTCAGCTGGTCGCCGACCAGGTAGCGCGCCGGGTCGCCGCCGGTGAGTTGCTCGATCAGGTCGAGGCCGGCCAGCAACTCCTCGCGGGACTTGGCCACCCGGTCCGGGCGGATGCCGTAGAGCTTCTTCACGCCGTCGATCAGCAGCGGCTTCATCAGGTCGCGCAGGCCGAACCAGGGCCGATAGACCTTGAGCATGGCGTGCATCACCGTGCTCCAGTCTTCGATCTGGCCGTACAGCCAGCGACGCACGTGTACGCCCAGGCGGTCGAAGCGTTCTTCCAGCTCCAGAATCTGTGCGCGCTGCTCGGCATCCTGCGGCAGCAGCGGCCGCTCGGGGTAGCGCTGCTCCAGGTGCAGGGCGATGGCGGTGGAGTCGCCCACCACCTGCTCGCCGTCGCGCAGGATCGGCAGGGTGACGATGCCGGCCAGGCGCTTGCTCTGCAGGCGATGGAAGCCGGGGAAGAGGTTGTCCACCCGGTAGTCGAGGCCCTTGTGGTCCAGGTGCCAGCGGGTCTTCTCGCAGTAATGGGAGATCGGGAACTGGTACAGGGTACGCATGGGCGGCGGCCTTTCGCGGGAAGAAAAGCCGCAGTGTAATGAACCGTCAGCTGACTACGAAGTCGCGCTCGGCTCGAAGCTGTCGGCCCGTGCCATGGCCCACATACGGCGGTAGAACTCGCCGTCGATGCGCCCATCGAGCAGCTCGCCGGGCTTGAGGAATACGTGCAGCTGCGAGTACAGCTTGATCTCGCTGGCCGACATGCGCCGCACCAGGTGCTTGGCCTCGATCTGCGAGGGATGGCTGAGGCCGGCCGCGGCGATCATCTCGGCCAGGCCCTTCATGGTGTTGCGGTGGAAGTTGTACACCCGCTGGGCCTTGTCCGGCACCACCAGGGCGCGCTGGCGCAGGCGGTCCTGGGTGGCCACGCCGGTCGGGCACTTGTTGGTGTGGCAGGACTGGCTCTGGATGCAGCCGATGGCGAACATGAAGCCGCGCGCCGAGTTGGCCCAGTCGGCGCCCAGGGCCATGACGCTGGCGATGTCGAAGGCGCTGACGATCTTGCCGCTGGCGCCGAGGCGGATCTTGTCGCGCAGGTTGATGCCGACCAGGGTGTTGT
Organism: Pseudomonas sp. GD04019; assembly: GCF_029837695.1. Lineage (GTDB taxonomy): Bacteria > Pseudomonadota > Gammaproteobacteria > Pseudomonadales > Pseudomonadaceae > Aquipseudomonas. Next base: position 34,078 of record NZ_JAOEEA010000009.1, on the reverse strand, counting down.
GGACGAACAGCAGGCCCTCGCGCAGCGGCACGCCGATATGGTCGGTGAATTCCAGCGGCGCGGCGCCGGTGCCGCCCTCCTTGCCGTCGATGACGATGAAGTCGGGCAGGATGCCGGTCTGCAGCATGGCCTTGGCGATGCCCATGAATTCCCACGGGTGGCCCAGGCACAGCTTGAAGCCGACCGGCTTGCCGCCAGACAGCTCACGTAGCTGCGCGATGAATTGCAGCAGCCCGACGGGCGTGGCGAAGGCGCTGTGGCGGGACGGCGAGATGCAGTCCACGCCCATGGGCACGCCACGGGTCAGGGAGATTTCCTCGGTCACCTTGTGCTTGGGCAGGATGCCGCCGTGGCCCGGCTTGGCGCCTTGCGAAAGCTTGATCTCGATCATCTTCACCTGTGCGCTGGCGGCCTGTTCGGCGAAGCGCGCGGGGTCGAAGCGGCCGTCCTCGCCACGGCAGCCGAAGTAGCCGCTGCCCAGCTCCCACACCAGGTCGCCGCCATGTTCGCGGTGGTAGGGGCTGATGCTGCCTTCGCCGGTGTCGTGGTAGAAGCCGCCGAGCTGGGCGCCCTGGTTGAGCGCGCGGATGGCGTTGGCGCTGAGCGAGCCGAAGCTCATCGCCGAGATGTTGAACACCGAGGCCGAGTAGGGCTGGCGGCACTGCGGCCCGCCGATGGTGACGCGGAAGGTGGCGGGGTCGCCGTGATCGGCCGGCAGCATGGAGTGGCCGATGAATTCGAAGCCGCTCTGGTACACGTCGCTCAGGGTGCCGAAAGGCTTGTCGGCGCCCTCGTTCTTGGCCCGCGCGTACACCAGCGAGCGTTGCGCGCGGGAGAACGGCAGCTTGTCGCCGTCGGCCTCCAGCAGGTACTGGCGGATCTCCGGGCGGATGCTCTCCACCAGGTAGCGGATGTTGCCGAGGATCGGGTAGTTGCGCCGCACCGCCTGGCGTGTCTGCAGCAGGTCGTTGATGCCGACCAGGCTGAGCACGCCGCCGAGCAGGGTCAGCGCCCACAGCCACTCATGGGCACCGACGAAGGGCAGGCTGAGCAGGGTGAACAGCACGCAGAACGCGAAGAAGGCATAGCGGTTCAGCAGCGACAGGCTCATGGAGCTTCCTTATGACTGGTCTGGCCAGGCAAGGGTAGCGTCCGCGGCGCCGTCTTGCCGCCTCGCTTCAACCGCGCGCGGCGCTGACTCCGGCCAGGGTGGCGAAGGAGGTGTCCTTGGCGGTCAGCAGGAAGTCGCGCATGAAGGGCGCATCGAGCATGTCGCTGCGGATGCCGGCCTGCAGGGTGGCGAAAAGGCCGCGCTCGCCCAGGCGCTTGGCGGTGACGTAGCCGCGCGAGCTGTATTCGTGCAGCGCCCAGTTGGGCAGGCTGCACACGCCGCGGCCGCTGGCCACCAGCTGCATCATCATCACCGTCAGCTCCGAGGTGCGCACCTGGGCCGGCTCCACGTCGGCTGGTTCGAGGAAGCGGGTGAAGATGTCCAGGCGGTCGCGCTCCACCGGATAGGTGATCAGGGTTTCCTTCTCCAGGTCCTCGGCGACGATGTAGGAGCGGCTGGCCAGCGCGTGCTGGTTGGCTACCGCCAGCAGCGCCTCGTAGGTGAACAGCGGCACATAGGTGATGCCGGGCAGGTCCACCGGGTCGGAGGTCACCACCAGGTCCAGGTCGCCACGGGCCAGGGCCGGCAGCGGGGCGAAGGAGAAGCCCGAGGCCAGGTCCAGCTCCACCTCCGGCCAGGCGTCACGGAACTGGTCGATGGTCGGCATCAGCCACTGGAAGCAGCTGTGGCATTCGATGGCCATATGCAGGCGGCCTGCGGTGCCGCCGGCCAGGCGCGCCATGTCGCGCTCCGCCGCACGCAGCTGCGGCAACAGGCTGTCGGCCAGCTGCAGCAGGCGCAGGCCGGCGCTGGTGAAGCGCACCGGCTTGGTCTTGCGCACGAACAGCTGCATGCCCAAACGCTCCTCCAGCTCCTTGAACTGGTGCGACAAGGCCGACTGGGTCAGGTGCAGGCGCTCGGCGGCCTCTACCAAGCTGTCGGTTTCGCGCAGTGCGTGCAGGGTCTTGAGGTGGCGCAATTCCAACATGAGCGAATCTCAATGAATGAAACTTGTGATCATCACGAATATGTTGAGTTTGTCTCATGCATTGCCCGCTGTCGAGAATGTGCGCCATTCACGAACACTGGAGATAGACAGATGGCATTGGCACACAACCTCGGCTTTCCGCGCATCGGCCGCGACCGCGAACTGAAGAAAGCCCAGGAAGCATTCTGGAAAGGCGAGCTGGACGAAGCCGGCCTGCGCGCCGTGGGCCGCGAGCTGCGTGCCGCCCATTGGCAGTTGCAGAAGGACGCCGGCATCGAGCTGCTGCCGGTCGGCGACTTCGCCTGGTACGACCAGGTGTTGACCCACTCGCTGACCTTCGGCGTGATTCCCGAGCGTTTCAATGTCCATGGCGGCAAGCCGACCCTGGAGACCCTGTTCGGCATGGCGCGTGGGGTTTCTGGAAACAAGAGCAGCCACAACACCTGTTGTGGTGGCGCCCATGCGCAGCCCCTTCTCGCACAAGAGCTAACCAAGTGGTTCGACACCAACTACCACTACCTGGTCCCCGAGTTCAGCGCTGACCAGCAGTTCAGCCTGAGCTGGGAGCAGCTGTTCGAGGAAGTGGAAGAGGGCAAGGCCCTGGGCCACAACCTCAAGCCGGTGCTGATCGGCCCGCTGACCTACCTTTGGCTGGGCAAGGAAAAGGGCAGCGACTTCAATCGCCTCGACCTGCTCGAACGCCTGCTGCCGGTGTACGGCGAGATCCTCCAGCGCCTGGCCACCCAGGGCATCGAGTGGGTGCAGATCGACGAGCCGATCCTCGCCCTCGACCTGCCGCAGGACTGGAAGAACGCCTTCGAGCGCGCCTACAACCTGCTGCAGAAAGAGCCGGGCAAGAAACTGATCGCCACCTACTTCGCCGGCCTGGAAGACAATCTTGGCCTGGCCGCCAGCCTGCCGGTGGATGGCCTGCATATCGACCTGGTGCGCGCGCCGGAGCAGTTTCCGGCCATCCTAGATCGCCTACCGTCCTACAAGGTGCTGTCGCTGGGCGTGGTCAACGGCCGCAACATCTGGCGCACTGATCTGCAGGGCGCGCTGGAGGTGCTGCAGCAGGCCCATGAGCGCCTGGGCTCGCGTCTGTGGGTGGCGCCGAGCTGCTCGCTGCTGCACTGCCCGGTCGACCTGGCCCGCGAAGACAAGCTGGATGCAGAACTGAAGAGCTGGCTGGCCTTCGCCGTGCAGAAGTGCCAGGAGGTCGCCGTGCTGGCCCAGGCCCTGCGTGAGCCACAGGCCGCCGAGGTGCAGGCCGGGCTGGCCGAGAGCTGCAAAGTGCAGGCCAGCCGTGCGCAGTCGCCGCGTATCCACAAGCCGGCGGTGCAGGCTCGTCTGGCGGCTATCAGCGCCGCCGACAGCCAGCGTCAGTCGCCCTTCGCCGAGCGCATCGCCAAGCAGCGCGCGCTGCTCGATCTGCCGCCGTTCCCCACCACCACCATCGGCTCCTTCCCGCAGACCTCGGCGATCCGCCTGGCGCGCCAGTCGTTCAAGGCCGGCAAGCTGTCCGCCGCCGAATACACCGAGGCCATGCACAGCGAGATTCGCCACGCGGTGAGCATCCAGGAGCAGCTGGGCCTGGACGTGCTGGTGCATGGGGAAGCGGAACGCAACGATATGGTCGAGTATTTCGCCGAGCAGCTCGACGGCTACGCCTTCACCCGTTTCGGCTGGGTGCAGAGCTACGGCTCGCGCTGCGTGAAACCGGCGCTGATCTATGGCGACCTGTCGCGTCCGCAGCCGATGACGGTGTCCTGGATCGAGTACGCCCAGCGCTGCACCGACAAGGTGATGAAGGGCATGCTGACCGGCCCGGTGACCATGCTGATGTGGTCCTTCCCGCGTGACGATATCTCCCGCGAGCAGCAGGCGCGCCAGCTGGCCCTGGCCATCCGCGACGAGGTGGTGGACCTGGAAGCCGCTGGCATCAAGGTCATCCAGATCGACGAGGCTGCCTTCCGGGAGGGCCTGCCGCTGCGCCGCGCGCAGTGGCAGGGCTACCTGGAGTGGGCCACCGAGGCGTTCCGCCTGACGGCCAGCGGCGTGCGTGATGAAACCCAGATCCACACCCACATGTGCTACAGCGAGTTCAACGACGTGATCGAGTCCATCGCGGCCATGGACGCCGACGTGATCACCATCGAGACCTCACGTTCGGACATGGAGCTGCTGGATGCCTTCGAGCGCTTCGAGTACCCCAACGAGATCGGCCCGGGCGTGTACGACATCCACTCGCCACGCGTGCCGGACAGCGCCGAGATGGTCCGCCTGATGCGCAAGGCCGCCCAGCGCGTGCCGGCCGAGCGCCTGTGGGTCAACCCGGACTGCGGCCTGAAGACCCGTGGCTGGGCGGAGACCGAGGCGGCGCTGGTGAACATGGTGGCGGCGGCGCGCCAGCTGCGTGCCGAACTGGCCTGATCCAGACCGCTGAACAGGCGGGGCGGGGCACGCAGGTGCCGCGCCCCGCCTTGGCGTTTTTGCGCCATCACCCATGGATGGATGAGCTGCAGCCCAGGAAATTCGGGTATTCAGCCTGAACCGCAGCGGCGCTGCGGGAGTCGGAATTCCTGCAGGGATACCGCGTCGGTCGATCGGGCCGGCGCGCCCGAATGCAGGAGATGCCCCGATGGTCATGCACTACAAGGTATCCGGCCACCTCGCCTGTGGCTCACACGGCACCAAGCTGCCTTCCACTACCGACCTGGCCAAGGTGAAGTGCCGCAACTGTCGCAAGACGGAAGCCTTTACCGAGGCGCGCCGCACCGCGCGTAACGCCGCTCGCCGGGCTGCTCGCAGAGACAAGAGCGAGCGGGCCAGCACGGACTGGCGGACCGCCTGGACGCAACGCCTCAGCGGCCTGCCGGGCCGGCAGCGCTTGCCTCGCGGCTTCGGCGAGCAGGCGTTCGTCTAGCGGTGTTGTGAGTAGCCCGGATGCAATCCGGGAGCGCAGCTCGTCGCTGTGGCCCACCCGGATTTCATCCGGGCTACGGCAGGCTCGCCGGGTGGGCGGCGATGGCCACCAGGCTGAGCAGGTAGCCGTCGAACTCGGCGAACCGGCCGTTCAGCCTGGTGCCTGCCGCCCAGTCGGCACTGAGGTCGATCAGCAAACGCAGCTCGGCGTGGCCACTATCGTCATGGCCGAGCAGCTCGGCATCGTGGAAGTAGAAGCGCTGCAGCACCAATGGGTAGAGGGCCTTGAACAGGCTCTCCTTGAGCGAGAACGTCAGGGTGACCAGGCGGGAGAACCGCTCCGCGTCCAGCCCGGCGGCGCGTTCCATCTCCGCGGGCGTGAGAATTTCGCCCGCCAGCTTGGCCGCGCGTTCGGCGCTCAGCTGCTTCTCCAGGTCCAGGCCCAGGCCCTGCCAATCCTGGCGCGAGGCGACCATGGCGGCGGCTTGGCCGGCGCCGTGAGTGATCGAGCCGACCATACCAGCCGGCCAGATCGGCACGCCGTCCTCGTCGCGCCCGGGTACCAGCGCTTGGCCGCACAGCTGGCGCAGGGCCTCGCGGGCGCACAGGCGGCCGGCCAGGTATTCGCCCTGGCGCTTGGCCACACCGCGCACCGGCTCGATGGCGCAGCGTTGGAAGTCCTCGGCCGCCAGGTGCGCAGGATCGAAGCTGGCGCGCACTAGGCGTGCGCCGGGCAGCTGTAGCGGCAAGGGCTGCGACAGCAGCTGGCAGAAGGGCGGGATGTGTGAAGTCATGGCCGGCATTCTGCCGTGGCCAGGGTGGTCGGGCCAGCCGTTTACATTTCTTTGCACGGCGATAACGAAGCGCTACAGAGCAAGCGCTTGTTTTTGGTAAGAATGGGCCATGCGTTCCCTGTGAACGCTGGTGAGGTTGTAGCCACGGCAGGCGTGTCGCCACCGTGGTTTTACTCTACTGATCGAGTGCGGGAGTCCTTTTGGACTCCCGTTTTTTTTTTTGCTCAGAAAACCTGTTTCAGCAACTGCTGCATATCGGCCCAGGAACGCTGGTCGGCTTCCTTCTGATAGCCCACATCGAGGCCATGGCCCTTGTGCGCGTCGGCGTCAGGGTTGCTGAAGCCGTGCTTGGCGCCGGGCAGCTCGACGAAGCGGTAGTCGGCGCCGGCCTGGTCCATCTCGGCGTTGAACGCGGCGATCTGCTCCGGCGTGATGAAGCTGTCCGCCGCGCCATGCTCCACCAGCACCTTGGCCTTGACGCTGCCGGGCGTGGCAGGGGTGTCGGTGACCAGCGCACCGTGGAAGCTCACCACGGCGGCCAGCGGCAGACCCTGGCGGGCCATGTCCAGCACCACGCGGCCGCCGAAGCAGTAGCCAATGGCGGCAATCCGCTGGGCGTCGGTCTGCGGTTGCGCCTTGAGCAGGTCCAGCCCGGCCTGGAAGCGTGCGCGCGGCGTGGCCGGGTCGGCCATCACCGCCTGCATGAAGGCGCCGGCGTCCTTGGGATGCTCGGTGTGCTTGCCCTCGCCATACATGTCCACGGCCAGGGCGCTGTAGCCGAGGGCGGCGAGGTCGCGGGCGCGGCGCTTGGCGTAATCGTTCAGGCCCCACCATTCATGCACCACGATCACCCCGGGGCGCTTGCCCTCGATGGCGTCGTCCCAGGCGTGGTAGCCGATCAGGCGCGTGCCGTCGGCGCTGGTGTAAGGAATCTCCTGGGTCTGCACGGCGGCCAGGGCGAGAGGGCTGCAACACAGCAGCAGAGCGGTCAGTAGGGCGCGCATGGGAATCTCCTGAGCAGTGAGGGAAGGGCTGAAGCCTAGTCCGTTGTGCATCGACAGCGGCCCACCGTCGGCAGTTCGGCCGGCTAGGCGTGCGTAGCCTCGATGGCGCGTAGCTGGCGCAGTACTTCTGCCTCGACGGCGCCCTGGTCATCGCCATCGAGAAAGGCTGCGCAACTCGCCGAGGCGCTGCGGTACACCGCCACCACGCTACCCGGTCCGCCGCCGGTATGGCCGTGCAGGTACAGGCCGCTGGCGTCCGGGCCCTGCATCAGGCCCAGGCCGTAGCCAGGTGCGACCCAGGGGCGGCCGGCCAGCGGGCCGCCGAGCAGATGCGGCGTCTGCATCTGCTGCAACAGTGGTGCTGGCAGGAAATCGCCACCCAGCAGACGATCCAGCAACAGCGTCGCCTGGTTCAGCGGGCCGACCAGCAGACCGTGATAGACCCAGGCGGGATCGTAGGCGGGCGGCGCGCCCACGCCCCAGTCGACACGGGTGCGCGCCAGGCGCACCTGCGTCACGCCCAGCGGCGCCAGCACGCGCTGCTGCAGCGCCTCGCTGAGTGCGAGATCGGTGGCCCGCTCGATCAGCCGCGTCACGTACAGATAGCCGACGTTGGAGTAACGCCAGCCAGTGCCCGGCGGGTAGCGCAGGCGGCCGGCGTCGAGGCGCTGCAGCATTTCCTCGACCGGCCAGGGCTCCTCGTTGTGGGCGACGGCGGCGTGGTAGTCGGTGAGTTCGCCGTAATCCGCCAGACCGGCCTGGTGACGCAGCAGCTGGCGCAGGGTGAAGGGGCCCTCGGCGACTGCCTCGTCCAACTCCAGCAGGCCGTCGCGCACCAGCGACAGGGCGGCGGCCGCGATCACCGTCTTGCCGAAGCTCCACCAGGGCAGCGCTTCATCGGTCTGAGCGGGCGTCAGCAGGAAGCCATTGCGGGCCAGGGAGACGCGCATGGTCATCAGGCAGTGGCCGTCCTGTTCGGCCCAGGCGGTGTGATGCCCATCGAGACGTAGATGCTGGTGAACCTGTCCATGCCCATCTCCGCCGGCTTGACCCATTCCACCGGCACGTAGAGCAGGCCGCCGCCCACCGGCACCGGCGCGGTGGGCACCAGGATGGCGTGGTAGGCGCGGCCGTCGATCTCGATGGGCTGCGGGTTGGGTAGCAGGGCCAGCACGGCGGTGCCGTCGCCGCCGAAGAAACACCAGACCGGGCTCATGGCCGCTAGGTCGGCGTCCTCCTTCTTGTCGAGCAGGCCGACGAAGCGGTCGGCCATGCCATACAACGGGCCGATCAGCGGGATGCGCCGCAGGGTGGCGTGGAACAGCCGGCTCAGCGGGCCCTTGAGGCCGAGCTGCACGGCCAGGCCGAGCGGGTAGAGCGCGACCAGCAGCACCAAGGTGCCGAGCAGCCAGGCCAGTTCCTGGCTGCTGACGAAGGGCTGGCCGAGCTCGGCGAACAGTTTGCCGACCATGCTGGAGGGACCGACCAGACCATTCAGCAGGCTCACCACCCAACCCAGCAGGGCCAGCGACAGTGCCAGCGGCAGCAGGGCGAGCAGGCCGGCCAGCCAGGTGGTGGCGATGGAGTGGAAGCTGTTCTTGAACATGGCGGGAGTCCGTGGCGAGGGCCCGCCAAGGCTATTGCAAAGCGCCGCTCTTGTGCAGGGCGGCCATCGCAGTCTCGTTCAGCAACGGTTCAGCAAGGGTTCAGGCGCGGTTCAGCGCCGCCTCGGCAACATGGTTCCCGAGTTCAGCCACTATCCCACTCGGAGAAAACACCATGAAAAACATCACCAGCCAATTCGCCCTGGCCACCGCCCTGTCCGTCGCCGCGCTGTCGGCCAACGCCGCCGACAGCTTCGTCGGGATGACCTGGGGCCAGACCGACAGCCGCATCGACAACTCCGCTTCGCTCAATCGCCAGCTCAACAATCCCGACCTGGACCGGGTGATCGATGGCAGCGGCACCTGGGGTGTGCGCGCCGGTCAGGAAATGCGCGACGGCCGCTACTACCTCACCTACGAGAACGTTTCGGACGACTCCCAGGGCAACAAGCTTCGCCAGCAACACCTGCTGGGCAGCTACGACGCCTTCCTGCCCCTGAACGACAGCGGCACCAAGCTGTTCGGCGGTGCCACCGTCGGTGCGGTGAAGCTGGAGCAGGATGGTCGCGGTCTCAAGCGCGACAGCGACATCGGGATGGCAACGGGCCTGCAGGCCGGTATCCTGCAGAACGTGGGCAAGAACGCCTCGCTCGAAGCTGGCTACCGTTACATGAAGACCAATGCCAGCACCGAGGTCGCCCCGCACGGCGGCAGCAAGGTCGGCTCCATCGACCTGGACCGTACCAGTCAGGTCTACATCGGCGCCAACTACAAGTTCTGACCAACCAGGGAAAAGGCCGGGCTCTCGTCCGGCCTGTTGTGAGGAAGAACAGACATGAAGATTCTGGTGGTCGAAGACGAGGCGCTGTTGCGCCATCACCTGCATACCCGCCTCGGCGAACGCGGCTTCGTGGTCGATGCCATCGCCGATGCCGAAGAGGCGCTGTACCGGGTACGCGAGTTCAACCACGACATCGCCATCGTCGATCTGGGCCTGCCCGGCATGAGCGGGCTGGACCTGATCCGCGAGCTACGCGGCCAGGGCCGCAGCCTGCCGATCCTGATTCTCACCGCACGCGGCAACTGGCAGGACAAGGTCGAGGGGCTGGCCGCCGGCGCCGACGATTATCTGGTCAAGCCGTTCCAGTTCGAGGAGCTGGAGGCACGCCTGCATGCCCTGCTGCGGCGCTCCGTGGGGCTGGTGCAGGCCAGCGTCGAGGCCGGCCCGTTGAAGCTCGATCTCAACCGCAAGCAGGCCCTGGTCGACGAACAGCCGCTGGCTCTGACCGCCTTCGAATACCGCATCCTCGAATACCTGATGCTGCACCCGCAGCAGGTGGTCTCCAAGGATCGCCTGATGGAACAGCTCTATGAGGGCGACGACGAGCGCGACCCCAACGTGATCGAAGTGCTGGTCGGTCGCCTGCGCCGCAAGCTGGAGGACGCCTGCGCGCTCAAGCCGATCGACACGGTGCGCGGCCAGGGTTACCTGTTCACCGAGCGCTGCCGATGATCCGCTCGCTGCGTTCGCGCCTGATGCTCGGTGCCGCCGCCCTGGCGGTACTGTTCATGCTGGCGCTGCTGCCGCTGTTGCAGGGCGCCTTTCGCAATGCCCTGGAGAACGTCATCGAACAGCGCTTGGCAGCCGACGCCGCCACCCTCATCTCCGCCGCGCGCATCGACGATGGGCGCCTGGCCATGCCCGCGCGCATGCCGGACGAGGAATTCAACCTGCTCGACTCCAAGCTGCTGGGATTCATCTACGACCGCAACGGCGTACAGGTATGGCGCTCGCCCTCCAGCAGCGACGAGCGCCTCGATTACCGCCCGCGCTATGACGGCCAGGGCCACGACTTCACCCGTCTGCGTGATGCCCAGGGCACCGAGTACTTCGTTTACGACCTGGAGGTCGACCTGCTGCGCGGCCAGGCCGCCGCCTACAGCATCGTCACCATGCAGCCCGCCAGCGAATACCAGGCCATGCTCGATGGTCTCAATCGCCAGCTGTGGCTGTGGTTGGGCGGTGCCCTGCTGGTGCTGCTCGGCTTGCTCTGGCTGGGCCTGACCTGGGGCTTCGGCAGCCTGCGCGGGCTGAGCCGCGAGCTGGACGAGGTAGAGGCTGGCCAGCGGGACCATCTGAGCCAGCAGCACCCGCAGGAACTGCTGCGCCTGACCGACTCGCTGAACCGCCTGCTCGACGGCGAGCGTCGCCAGCGCGAACGCTACCGCGACTCCCTAGGCGATCTGGCACACAGCCTGAAAACGCCGCTGGCGGTGCTGCAGGGCGTGGGCGAAGTGCTCGGCGACCGCGAGCAGGGCCAGGTGCTGCGCAGCCAGGTGGAGCGCATGAGCCAGCAGGTCGATTACCAGCTGCAGCGCGCCAGCCTGCGCAAGAGCGGGCTGGTGCGCCACCGCGAGCCGTTCGGCGCGACGCTGGATATCCTCTGCGGCGCTCTGGACAAGGTCTATCGTGACAAGCGCGTGCAACTGGTGCGTGACTTCCCGGCCGACCTGCAGGTGCCCATGGAGCGCGGCGCGCTGCTGGAGCTGCTCGGCAATCTGCTGGAGAACGCTTATCGCCTGTGCCTGGGACAGATCCGCGTCGGTGCCCGGCAGACCGCCGAGGGCTACGAGCTACAGGTGGAAGACGACGGCCCCGGCATCCCCGCCGACCAGCGCGCGCGCATCCTCCAGCGCGGCGAACGGCTGGATACCCAGCACCCCGGGCAGGGCATCGGCACCGCGGTGGTGATGGACATCCTCGACAGCTACGGCGGCCAGCTGCAGCTGGAGGAATCCACGCTAGGGGGCGCCTGCTTCAGGATGCGGCTGCCGGGCTGAGGGCCAGCGCCGCATTGGCCTGCCGCACGAAGCGCCAATGCACCACCCACAGCAGAATCGCCAACAGACCGGCCAGCGAGCCCAGCTGATGGGGGATCAGCGAAACCACCTGCGCCGCACACCAGCCCCAACCGCTGACCAGCCCGGCATCCCTGGACAGCTTTAGTCGCTCGTTATGCAGTGCCTCTTCGCGCAGCGAGCCGGCCAGGTTGGCGACGATGAAGAAGTCCTCGATGAAGTTGTACGGCAGCAGAAACATCAACCACACGCTACGCGGCTTCGCCTTGCGCGCCGCGGGCCGCACCAGCGCCAGCGCGCGCTGCAGGTCGCGGCAGTAGAGCGCCACCAGCATCAGGAACAACAGCACGGCGATCAGGCTGCCGACCGGACCGAGCATCTCCACCTCCTTGAGAATGCCGCCGCCCGCACCTGGATGCAGGAAGGGATAAGCCAGGCCATAGGCGATGGGCAGGCTGAGGGCGATCTTGATAAGCAGCAACATGGCTCTGGGCACGGATCAGGTCTCCACTGTTTGGCAAGCAGACTCCAGCACCGCCGCAGCCACTTCTCCACGGGCTGGTCACTCCGTACAGGCGATGGTCTGTTTATCCAGGAATAACTGAGCAGCAAAGAGCACCGCCGCTGTGGCTTGCACTACCTTCAGGGAGTGCCGTGCAGCAATGTCCATACGTGCCTTCACCTAGGCTACTTGGTGGCGAGCATCTTCGAAGAAGCTTGCTCCACCAACGGCTTAGTGGCGGCGAGCGACGGACCGAATGCCGCAGCTTGGGTGCGAATCGTCGGGTTTGCAGGGCTGTCCAGGATCTGGCTCTCGATATCTTCCAGCGACGCAAGGGCCGTTGCGGGACCCAAGATAGAGTCGCTTGTTCACGCATGGTTAGAGCAAATCTCGTAGTTCACTGGAGGTGACTACCGTGGCGTACTCACCGTTGAGGTTTGCCAGAGCCATCGCATGTACATCCTCGGCGCTGCGCATAACACCGTTGTAGTCGGCCTTGGCGAATGCAAACGTCGCATCGGCAGCGACATAGGTGGCGAAGCCAAGGTTGCCTGCCGTACGAGCCGTAGCTTCGACCGAGTTGTTGGTGCTCACACCCACGATCGCAACGGCCTCGATGCCTCTGGCGTGAAGCCAGCGTTCAAGCCCGGAGTTGATGAACGCATCCGGCACATTCTTCTCAACCGCATGCTCTGTATCCAGTGGCTGCAGCTGCTCCTGGAACTCAACGCCAGATTGCCCAGGCCAGAACGGAGAACCGGGTGTGCGCGAGATATGACGCACATGAACAACAGGCACCTTCGCCCCCCGCCATGCTTTCAGCGTCGCTGCGATTGCCTGCTCTGCCTGAGGATTGTTGCGAGTGCCTGCTGATGGATCGAGCATGCCACGTTGCATATCAATGATGATCAGGGCTGGTATGTGCATGAGTTAGTTAGCCCTTGCGGTTAAGGGACCGGCTTTAGCCGGCCCCGAGTGAGCGGAAGCGAACGACTTGAACTAGTTGTTAGGCCGTTGCAAATGCATGGATAACAATGGTGATAAATATTGTTATACATGTGTATGCAGCTATCGCTGGATAGTTTAGGTTTAGGATGAATTTTGGCAGCAAACTAGTGTTTCTTACGGCCTCATGAAATTCTTCAACGTTCACGGGTTGCTTAGCAACGTGTGTTGGGTTGTCTAATGCGATTAATGCATCTTGGTACTGTGAGTCGATAGCTACCCAAACAGAAACTAGACCTGTCCTAAATAAGTTTCGACGTCCCTCGCCGCTAACAATGACAGGTATTCCGGCGCCTTCAACTCGGATCTTGATTTTTGATGCTTCCAAATGACTCAGGGTTTGTGCGATTTGTCTCATGAGCCTAACTTTTGGTTAAGGGGCGGGCTTTAGCCTATCTCGAGTGAGCGAAGCGAGCGGCTTGAATCAGTTGCTAGAGGCCTTGCCTTTTATTAATTTCTTTAATGATTTCTGTGGTTGTAAGGTGGTTTACAAAGGGTGGGCGATTGCCTTTAAACATAGGCCAGCCAATACGTTTTAGTTCAGTCCAATTTATAGTGCATGGGGATGGTGAAATATCATCATTCCAGAAAATTACATAATCCCTGCCCAGCTTTAAGGTTTGTCCGCAACTCGAAAGAGGCTCAGCGCTTTTGAACGATATTACTGACTCTGCGCTGCCTTTGTAAATTTCTAAGACCTTAACCATGCCTTCAATAGCCATGTCTTCTTCGGTGTTCTCTATAAAATTTACTACCCTTAACTCGTACGGCACCACTCTGGCTATATTTCGATATTGACTTATGTTTTCCTCTGTCGGCGGTGGTGCCCAGCACCTGCAGGCTTGGGCGATGTTTGAAAAAAGCATTGATGCCAGAATGGTTATAAAGAATTTCATGCTGGGCCTTTAACGTTTGCTTAAGGAGTGGCCAAAATCGCAGCTTTTGGAGGTCTCGAGTGAGCGAAGCGAACAGCTTGAAGCACTAGTTAGGGGTCGCGCGCACAATTTTTGCCTTTGATACCAGGTGAGATTTGCTGAGTGTCACGACTAGGTCGGATTCATACCACCCAAAGCCAGAGCAATGTCCTAACTCATAAAATAAAGCGTCAGCAGTGCTCTTGTTTGGCTCGCCAAGCAGTACCCTTGTGTCTGTAACCGTTTTGCCAATAAGCATATCTGTTGCAACTATGTCGAGCGCCATGTCTCCACGAATGCATCTGGGGCCGTTGCTGTAAACATAAATATTGGCTCTTTCTTTCCATTTGGCTGGAATGAACGCTGCGCGTTCAGCCTCAGTGCCAAACTTATATGACCATGCAAGAGCGCAGCCGAGAGCTACGATGGCGATTACTGTGGTTATAGTAATGGGCCGAAAGGCCCTTATCATGCTTTGGCCCTTAACTATTAGGCGACATCGCTGTCGCATAACATCCGAGCAAATGTCGGATAACGTTCCTTGTCACCTTGCAAGTCATTGTTTCTCAACGCTACTACCTTGCCAAACGCGACAGCAGCGGGGTGGAAAGTGACACGAGAGTGGCAAGATCAGATGCCAGCAGTGCTGACTTGCAGCCGACGCTACTGACTTGTTTTCCAACTGTCTACGGTGCTTCACGCGCACCGCCCAAGGCCTCGTTTGGATCGAGGTAGAACATCTTCTTCCAGCCCTGATTGCTGTCGTCCCAGCGCCACGGGTAGGGCAGCAGGCTGAGGATGGTGTAGTGCAAGTGGGGTGGTTTGCCGCGGGCGTTGCCGGTGTCGCCGACGCCGCCGATTGGGTTGCCGGGCAGTACTGGTAGGCCGGGCAGGGCGCTGTAGTCGTCGAGGTGGGCGAAGTAGTGCAGGCGCCATTTGGGGCCGAGCATCAGTACTACCTTGCCGCCCATGTCGATTTCGCCGCGGAACAGCACTAGGCCGTAGGTGGGCGCCACTACTGGGCTGCCCTTGCGGGCGAAGATATCGATGCCCTTGTGCACACCGGAGCGGCCCCAGGGTTCGAACCAGAAGCTCTGCTGGTTCCAGTCGCGAGTGGTAGCGCCTTGTACCGGCACGCGGAGCCGTTCGGGGGCGATCAGCCAGGCCAACAGCAGGGCCAGAAGCAGGTGGCGTTTGCGGGGTTTCTTTATTTTCATCGCGCATCCATGCGGTGTTGTATCAGGGGTTCAGTCGCTGAACACCCAACTGTTGTTGCGATTATGCAGGTAGATGAAGACGTTCTCGCTCTTGTCGCGGGCGATGCCGGCGGTGCCCCAGGGGAAGTGGGCGAGCGTACCGTTCAGCTCGCCCAACTGCTCGCTCAGCCAGCGCTGGTGCAGCTTTTCCCGCAGGGGGATGGAGGCGTAGAAGTCGTCGTCGGAATTGCTCGGGATGCTCGGGTCGGTCAGTGCGATGAACAGGCTGACCAGTTGTTCCGACTCGAAGCGCAGGCTCAGGTCGATGCCCAGATGGCCTTCCTGCAGGCTTGTGCGGGCGAAGCGGCAGGGCACCTCGCGGTCGCCGACCAGCACCGGGCGCGAGTCGCCGATCTGGAAGCCGGCGCCCAGTTGCTCGGGCGTGATTGCGGGCGTGATAAGGCTGCCGGCCACGTGCACGTGGCCGGTGTTGCGGTCGATCTGCAGGGCTCTGGTCATCGGTTGATCTGGTGAAGGACGGGTTGCTCTGGAGCAGTTGGGGATGGCGAGATCGGTTCTGTGGCGAATCAACCTTCCTGCGCCCGATAGGCTCCCGGTGTCAGCCCGGTCCACTTCTTGAACGCGCGGTGGAAGGCCGAGGGTTCGGAGAAGCCGAGCTGTTCGGCCAGGTCCTGGATCGACAGCTCGTCGCGGCCCAGGTGGTAGATGGCCAGGTCGCGGCGCAGGTGGTCCTTGAGTTCCTGGAAGCTGCTGCCTTCCTCGCGCAGGTGGCGGCGCAGGGTCTGCGGGCTGATGTGCAACTGGGCTGCGACATTCTCCAAGTCCGGCCAGTGGGCGCAGTCGCGGCCGAGCAGGCGGCGGATGCGGCTGGTCAGGCTGTCGCCGCCATCCGGGCGGGCCAGCAGGTCGGCCGGCGAGTGTTCGAGGAACTGCTTGAGCGTGCGTTCGTCCTGCAGCAGCGGCATGACCAGGTAGCGGCTGTGGAACAGCAGGCTGGTGCAGTCGGCATCGAAGCGGCGCGGGCAGGGGAACAGCAGGTCGTACTCGGCGCTGTGCGGCGGCTCGGGGTGAACGAAGCTGGCTTCTTCGAGGCGGATACGTTGGCCGATCAGCCAGCTGCCGAGGCGGTGCCAGATCACCAGCAGGCTCTCGGTGAGGAAGTGGTCCGGGTCCCACAGGGCCGAGCTGTCCAGGGTCAGGCGCACCCATTCGCCTTCGCGCTGCAGTTGCACCCGGGGCGCGTCGGGGAACAGGCCGTAGAACAGCATGCCGCGCACCAGGGCCTTTTCCAGGCTGTGGCAGTGGATGATGGCGTGGCACATCATGGCGAAGGTGCCGCGGCGGCTGGGGATGGCGCCGAAGCCCATGTACTCGTCGTCGAGCAGCGCCCACAGGCCTTGCAGCAGGCGGGTGAACTGCTCGGGAGCCAGGCGTGCGCGCGGTTCTTCGAGCAGCGCCGGCTGGATGCCGACTTCGCGTAGCAAGGCGGCGTAGTCGTAGCCCTGACGGTCGGCGCCACGCAAGGCGGCGCGGACGAAGTGGCTGGCGATGGTGCGTTCGCGCATGGCGTGGCTCGGCGTGAAGGTGCCCGGATGGTAAGGCGCCATGGCGGGGTGGAACAAGGTTCTTGGCCGCGGCTATTGAAGGCCCCTTGCCCTGGCCCTCTCCTGGGGAGGAGGGGTAAAGTGCGTTGAGAGGTAATGGTGTGGGGGGCGAGCGTCGTGCGGGACACGGAGTCCCTCACCCTAACCCTCTCCCAAGGGGAGAGGGGATAGAAGCGCGGGGCCGTTGAGGCCAGTCACCCCTCTCCACCGGGAGAGGGGCCGGGGGTGAGGGTGTGTCGGCCTGCAGTCCGATCAATGCCCCAGCAGCTGCCAGGCGAGCAGGGCAGCCAGAATCAGCGTGGTGCCACGCCAGAACAGCAGCGGGTTGCGTTCCAGCAAAGGCGGGCGGGCGCGGTCGAGGTATTCGGCGCTGGGTTGGCGCAGGTCGTGGACGAACTCGGAGAGCTCGGCCTGGCGCCGGTTCGGGTCGGGATGCAGGGCCTTGCGCAGCACCTCGTCGATCCAGGGCGGGATGCTGCGCTCGGCGTCCTGCACCGAGTGGTAGACCAGGCGCAGCTGCTCGGCGCGGTTGCGGCACTTGGCGACTTCCGCGCCGTAGGGCAGGCGGCCGCTGAGCAACTGGTAGGTGATCACGGCCAGGGAGAACAGGTCCGAACGCGGCGAGCCGGCCTCGCCGATGAAGTATTCCGGTGCCATGTACTGCAGGGTGCCCGGCAGCGGGTTCTGCACACGCTGCGGTGCCTGCTCGCTGAGGCCGGCGACCCGCGCCGAACCGAAGTCGATCAGCCGGACGGTGCCGGTGGCGTCGATCAGCAGGTTATCCGGGCGCAGGTCCTGATGCAGCATCTCCAGGCGGTGGAAGGCCTGCAGGCCACGGGCGATCTGTTCGACCAGGGCGCGCACCTTCTCCACGCCCGGCCTGGGGTTGTCGACCATCCACTGGCGCAGGGTCTGCCCCTCGATGTACTCGGTGACGCTGTACAGGTAGCTGCGCCGCCGCGTTTGCGCCGGGGCCTTGAGCACGTGGGCGCTGTCGATGCGGCGAGCGATCCATTCCTCGGTCAGCAGGCGCTCCAGATGCGCGCGGTCGTGCTGCAGTTCGGTGGCCGGGGCCTTGAGCGCCACCGGCGTCTTGCCGTCCAGCGCCAGGTACACATGGCTGCGGCTGCTGGCGTGGATCTTGCGCACGATGCGGTAGCCGTCGAACTCCATGCGCGCTTGCAGCAACGGCGGCAGGGCCAGGTCGCCGACCCGTTGCTGCAGCTCGCCGGCATCCTGGCGCGGCAGCTGGTCGATGCGCACCAGCTGCACGGTGAGATTGTCGTCGCTGCCGCGCGAGTAGGCCTGTTGCACCAGGGTGCGGGCGGCGCCGTCCAGATCGTCGCCGTAGGCACGGATCAGCGCGGCCATGGCGGCTGGTTCGAGGTATTCGTGCACGCCGTCGCTGGTCAGCAGGAAGATGTCGCCCGGCTCCAGGGCCAGCTGGCGGTAGTCCAGCTCCAAGTGCGGGCCCACGCCGAGGGCACGACTGAGGTAGCTGGTGTCACGCGAGACCCACAGGCGATGATCCTCGGTCAGGCGCTCCAAGGCGCCGTCGCGCAGGCGCTGGATGCGCGTGTCGCCAGCGTGGAACAGGTGCGCGGTGGTGGCCTTGAGTACCAGGGCGCTGAGGGTGCAGACGTAGCCGCGATCCATGTCGTAGCGGTACTGGCTCTGCCGGGTCTGTGCGTGCAGCCAGGAGTTGGCGGCCATCAGCACGCGCCAGGCGGACTTCTTCACCGACCAGGCGTCGGAGGTGCAGTAGTAGTCTTCGAGGAAGCTGCTGACCGCCGCCTCGCTGGCCACATGGCTGACCGAGCTGCTGCCGATGCCGTCGGCCAGGGCGATGGCGATGCCCTTGGTGGAGAGCTGGGGTTCGTCGGGAATGCACAGGCCGTGGAAGTCCTGGTTGACCTCCTTGCGCCCCTTGTCGGAGTGCTGGCCGACGGAAATCCGCAGCTGATTGCTCATGCGATGCGCACGTGGGCCCCGCCAGCTGGCGGGGCCGCGGGGCTCAGACGAAGGAGCGCTTCGGCGCGGTCTTCACATGGGTGGCGTAGAGCGTCAGGCCGGTGAAGGCCAGGCCGCCGACCAGGTTGCCCAGGGCGGTGGGAATCTCGTTCCACAGCATGTAGTCCATCACCGAGAAGTCGCCGCCCATGATCATCGCCGAGGGGAACAGGAACATGTTCACCACCGAGTGCTCGAAGCCCATGTAGAAGAACAGCATGATCGGCATCCACATGGCGATGGTCTTGCCGCTGACGGTGGTGGAGATCATCGCGCCGACCACGCCCATGGACACCATCCAGTTGCACAGCATGCCGCGCAGGAAGATGGTCAGCCAGCCGGCCACGCCGTACTCGGCGTAGCCCAGGGTGCGGGCCTCGCCGATGTGCGAGATCTTCTCGCCGATCACCCCGGGCTCGGTGGAGAAGCCGTAGGTGAAGACGAAGGCCATCATGAAGGCCACGGTCAGCGCGCCGGCGAAGTTGCCGGTGAACACCAGGCCCCAGTTCTTCAGCACGCCGCCGACGGTGACGCCGGGGCGCTTGTCCAGCAGGGCCAGCGGGGTGAGCACGAACACCCCGGTGAGCAGGTCGAAGCCCATCAGGTAGAGCATCACGAAGCCGACCGGGAACAGCACGGCGCCGAGCAGCGGCGAGCCGGTCTGCACGCTGATGCTGACGGCGAACACGGCGGCCAGGGCGAGGATGGCGCCGGCCATGAAGGCGCGGATCAGGGTGTCGCGGGTGGACATGTAGATCTTCGATTCGCCGGCATCGACCATCTTGCTGGCGAACTCGGCAGGGACCAGATAGGACATGGCTGTGCTCTCTGTCGGGAAAGGGGAGGGGCGCCACGCTGGGTGGCGCCAGGGGTCAGCGGAGGATTTCCACGCGCTCGCCGTGCAGGCGCACCGGCCATACCGGCAGCTGCTGCTCGGGGTATTCCAGGCAGCCGCCGTCGCTCAGGCGGTAGTGCTGCTTGTACAGCGGCGAGGCGATCACCAGGTCGCCGCCGAGGTGGCCGATGATGCCGCGGCCGATCACGTTGGCCCCGGATTTGGGGTCGCGGTTGCCGATGGCGAAGACTTTCTGCTCGGAATCCGGCAGGTAGAACAGGGCGACCTGTTCACCGCCGGCCAGGGCGACCACGCCGGAGTTGGCCACCAGGTCGGCGGCGCTGCACAGCGGCTGCCAGGCGTTTTCGAGTTGGGTTGCTGTGCTCATCAGACGGCCTCCATGGTCACGGGAATCAGTTCGAGTTCGTTGTCGCGCGCCGGGCGACGCTGGCCGCGTTCGCGGACGAAGTGGATGTCCGGATCGCCGCCGCCTTCGTTGACGAAGGTGCGGAAGCGCTTGAGCTTCTCTTCGTCCTTCAGCGCGTTGGCCCATTCGCATTCGTAGCGGTCGACCACCAGCTGCATCTGCGCCTCCAGCTCGGCGTTCAGGCCCAGGCTGTCGTGGATGACCACGTCCTTGAGGTAGTCCAGGCCGCCTTCCAGCGATTCGCGCCATACCGAGGTGCGCTGCAGCTTGTCGGCGGTGCGGATGTAGAACATCAGCACGCGGTCGATGTAGCGCACCAGGGTGGCGTCATCCAGGTCGGTGGCGAACAGCTCGGCGTGGCGCGGACGCATGCCGCCGTTGCCGCAGACGTAGAGGTTCCAGCCGTTCTCGGTGGCGATCACGCCGATGTCCTTGCTTTGCGCCTCGGCGCATTCGCGGGTGCAGCCGGAGACGGCGAACTTGATCTTGTGCGGCGAGCGCAGGCCCTTGTAGCGGTCCTCCAGCAGCAGCGCCATGCCGACGCTGTCCTGCACGCCGTAGCGGCACCAAGTGCTGCCGACGCAGCTCTTCACGGTACGCAGCGACTTGCCGTAGGCGTGGCCGGTTTCGAAGCCGGCGGCGATCAGCTCGCCCCAGATTTCCGGCAGCTCGTGCAGCTGGGCGCCGAACAGGTCGATGCGCTGGCCGCCGGTGATCTTGGTGTAGAGGTCGTATTTCTTCGCCACCGCGCCGATGGCGATCAGGCCGTCCGGGGTGATCTCGCCACCGGGGATGCGCGGCACCACCGAGTAGGTGCCGTTCTTCTGCATGTTGGCCATGAAGGTGTCGTTGGTGTCCTGCAGCGGCACCAGCGCCGGGTTCATGATCGGCTTGTTCCAGCAGGAAGCGAGAATCGAGCCCACGGCTGGCTTGCAGATGTCGCAGCCGACGTGGCCCTTGCCGTGCTTGGCCAGCAGCGCTTCGAAGGTCTCGTGACCCTCGACGCGCACGAAGTGGTAGAGCTCCTGGCGGGTGTAGGCGAAGTGCTCGCACAGGCTCTTGTCGACTTCCACGCCGCGGGCGGTGAGTTCGTGCTCGACCACCTGCTTGAGCAGCGCCGCGCAGCCGCCGCAGCCGGTGGCCGCCTTGGTGCAGGCCTTGACCCCGGCGATGTCGCTGCAGCCGCCGTCGATGGCCGAGCAGATCGCGCCCTTGCTGACGTTGTGGCAGGAACAGATGGTGGCGGTATCGGGCAGGGCATCGGCGCCCAGCGCGGGTGCGCCTTCGCCGGCCGGCATGATCAGGCTGGCCGGGTCTTCCGGCAGCTTGATGCCGTTCTGCGCGTACTGCAGCAGGGTGTCGTAGTAGCTGTTGTCGCCGACCAGCACGGCGCCGAGCACCTGCTTGCCGTCGGCCGATACCACCAGGCGCCGGTAGCTGGAGGTGGCCTCGTCGATGTAGCGGTAGCTCTTGGCGCCGGGCATGGCGCCGTGGGCGTCGCCGATGGAGCCGACGTCCACGCCGAGCAGCTTGAGCTTGGTCGACATGTCCGCGCCGAGGAAGGGCGAGCCTTCCTGGCCGCACAGCTGGGCCGCCACCAGGCGGGCCATCTGATAGCCGGGGGCGACCAGGCCGAAGATGCTGCCGTTCCACGCCGCGCACTCACCGATGGCGAAGATGTGCTCGTCGCTGGTCAGGCACTGGTCGTTGATGTTGATGCCGCCGCGCGGACCCAGCTCCAGGCCGCAGGCGCGAGCCAGGGCGTCCTGGGGGCGGATGCCGGCGGAGAACACGATCAGGTCGGTTTCCAGGAAGTCGTCACCGGCGAAGTTCATGCGGTAGCGGTATTCGCTACCGGCGCTGATGCTCTGGGTGGCCTTGGACAGGTGCACACCCACGCCCAGGTCCTCAATGCGCTGCTTGAGCGCGGCGCCACCGAAGTCGTCCAGCTGCACCGGCATCAGGCGCGGGGCGAATTCCACCACGTGGGCTTCCAGGCCCAGGGACTTCAGGGCGTTGGCTGCTTCCAGGCCCAGCAGGCCGCCGCCGACCACCACGCCACGGCGCTTGCCGTGGGCGGCGGCGCGGATGCCGTCGAGGTCGTCGAGGGTGCGGTAAACCAGGCGCGAATCACCTTCGGCGCCTTCGATCGGCGGCACGAAGGGGTAGGAGCCGGTGGCCAGTACCAGCTTGTCGTAGCCGAAGCGGCCCTTGGCCGTGACCACTTCGCGCTTGGCGCGGTCGATCTCCAGCACTTGGCTGCTCAGGTGCAGGGTCAGGCCTTCGGCTTCATAGAGGGAGGCCGCGCTCATGGCCAGGGACTCGGCGTCGCGGCCGCCGAAGTATTCGGACAGGTGCACGCGGTCGTAGGCGCGCTGCGCCTCTTCGCCGAACACCTCGATGCGGTAGTGCGCCAGGGCGCCGCCCGCGAGCAGTTGCTCGACGCAGTTGTGGCCGACCATGCCGTTGCCGACGACGATCAGTCGTTGCTTGTCAGTGGTAGCGTCTGTGCTGTTCATAGCGTTTCCCGGCCAAAGCTCATCAGGTTTTTCCCCGGCAAATAAAAAGGCGCCTGAAACCTCTCGGTCTCAGGCGCCTTTGCCTGTTCTGACGGCGCCTGCGAGAGGCGCCTGATCGCCCATCGCCTGCATCGGCTGATCGATCGCCATTGATCGAATGGGCTGCCCAATATCGTGGGCTCGAACCGGGTAATGCAGTGGCCGTGCCAGTTTTACGCAAGGCCCTTTTCATGGGGCCTGCGCGATCGCTAAGCGGGGTTGGCGGTGCCGGAGAAGGGGGCGTGAGACCCAAAACGGTGCAGCTCGGGGAGAATTGCCCTGCGCTGATGCCGGGCATGCCTTCAGGCGTTGATGTACACCCAGGCCGTGCTGAAGGTGCGGACGGTGCTGAGGCGCCGATAGTCGACCACATCGTAATGGTCCGCCGCTGGGGCAGGCTATCGGGTGCTGGGTCTTGCCACTGCTGGCCCGTACCTGTGGATCGGTGATGCGCGCTAGGCTCTATAGCCGACCAGGGCATCCGGCCGGCCGTGCAGGCAGCCGTAGGAGAGCAGCGGAACGTTGGCTTCCGCGGCACGGCGATCTGCATGGGTCATGGGTTGAGCAGCAGGTAGTCGCTGCGCTGCACCACGCCGCGGTGCGGGCCGGGCACCAGATGCACATAGCGGCCCTGCACGCAGTCCACCGGCAGACAATCATCCACATCCAGCAGGGCGTCGGTGTGCGGCTTCAGCCAGGCGGCCAGCAGGCGCTGCTTGCCCTTGGCCTTGGCTTCTTTCTGGTCGCGGGCGGTCACCAGCAGATAGCGGTGCGCCTCGCCGAACACGCCTTCCTCGTAGCCACCGAGGTTGATGAAGTACAGGCGCGGGTCATTGGCGGCTGGTGCGAGATCGCTCAACTCGACCTTGCAGTCGCCGATGCCGTCCACTTCCAGCCAGGAGTCGATGTGCAGCCCGTCCTGACTGCCAAACCAGCCACTGCGCAGCTGCGGATAGGCAGATTCGAGGCTGTCGGCGACGGCAAAGAGCACATCGTGGACTTCGATCTTGGCCCGCGGGTGCCTGCCTCCCAGCATGACGATATAGAGCATCGGTCGTTCCTTGCGTGAGGGCCCCAGGGCGGGGCTGCATCGCTATATTCTGGTGCATATAGCGAGGCGAGCGCCAGCGCTCGATCTGCCGCGAAGCATCGCGTATTGCCTGAATAAACAAGCTCTTGCGCCGTCGCTGAGGAAGTTGGCGCGGGCGTTGCTAGCGCTTGTTCGAGCGCGATCAATGCCGATCGCCTCATTCACGACAAAGGCGCCGTGTTGCCCCTGCGATAGCGGAGGGCGGCATGGCGCCTTTGCTTTTGCGGGCGGGTACGGCGATGGCGGACAAGACGATACGGAGCGTATGCCCCTACTGCGGCGTTGGCTGCGGCATCGTCATGCAGGTTGCCGGCGGCAAGGTGGTCAAAGTGGCGGGCGACAAACAGCACCCGAGCAACTTTGGCCGCCTGTGCACCAAGGGCAGCTCCTGCCATCAGCCGCTGGCCGAGTCCGGGCGCATGGAGCACGCCTACCTGCGCGAGGAGCGCAGCCGCGAGCCGGTGCGCGCGCCCATGGCCGAGGCCATTGCCAGTGCCGCCCGGCGCCTGCGCAGCATTCTCGATGAGCACGGGCCAGACGCCATCGCGCTCTATGTGTCCGGGCAGATGTCGCTGGAGGCCCAGTACCTGGCCAACAAGCTGGTCAAGGGTTACCTGGGCAGCAACCAGATCGAGTCCAACTCGCGCCTGTGCATGGCCAGCGCCGGCAGCGGCTACAAGTTGTCGCTGGGCGCCGATGGCCCGCCCGGTTCGTACCAGGATTTCGACCAGGCCGATCTGTTCTTCGTGATCGGCGCCAACATGGCCGACTGCCACCCGATCCTGTTCCTGCGCATGATGGATCGGGTCAAGACCGGGGCCAAACTGATAGTCGTCGACCCCCGGCGCAACGCCACGGCGGACAAGGCCGACCTGTTCCTGCAGATCAAGCCGGGCAGCGATCTGCTGCTGCTCAACGGCCTGCTGCATCTGCTGCATATCAATGGCCACACCGATCCGGCCTTTATCGAGCAGTTCACCGAGGGCTGGGAGGTGATGCCCGACTTCCTTGCCGAGTACACGCCCGAGTACGTTGCCGCCCACACCGGTCTGGATGAAGCAGCCATTCGCCAGGCCGCGCAGTGGATCGGCGAGGCAGGGGAGTGGATGAGCTGCTGGACCATGGGCCTCAACCAGAGCACCCACGGCACCTGGAACACCAACGCCATCTGCAACCTGCACCTGGCCACCGGCAAGATCTGCCGCCCCGGCAGCGGGCCGTTCTCCCTCACCGGCCAGCCCAATGCCATGGGTGGCCGCGAGATGGGCTATATGGGCCCTGGCCTGCCGGGCCAGCGCTCGGTGCTGGTGGAGGACGACCGTGCCTTCGTCGAACAGGTCTGGGGCGTGCCGGCCGGCACCCTGCATACCCGTCTGGGCGGTGGCACGGTGGCGCTGTTCGAGGACATGGCGGCGGGCAAGGTCAAGGCCTGCTGGATCATCTGCACCAACCCGGTGGCGAGCATGGCCAATCGCGGCAAGGTGATCGAGGGACTCAAGGCCGCCGAACTGGTGATCGCCCAGGACGCGTTTCTCGACACCGAGACCAACCGCTACGCCGACATCCTCCTGCCCGGCGCCCTGTGGGCCGAGGCGGAGCGGGTGATGATCAACTCCGAGCGCAACCTGAGCCTGATGCAGCAGGCCGTGCCGCCGCCCGGCGAGGCCATGGCCGACTGGCGGATCATCGCCGAGGTGGCCTGCGCCATGGGTTTTGCCGAGGCCTTCAGCTACGCCTCGGCGGCCGAGGTGTTCGACGAGATCAAGCGCTTCCATAACCCCAAGACCGGCTACGACATCCGCGGCGCCAGCCATGTGCGCCTGCGCCAGACGCCGCTGCAGTGGCCCTGCGCGGCGCCGGAGGGCGAGGACCGTGCGCCCATCCGCTATCTCAACGACGGCATCAGCCAGAAGCTCAAGCGCCTGGAAGACGGCAGCACCCCGCGCATCGCCTTCGCCACACCCAGCGGCAAGGGCCAGTTCTTCGCCCGTCCGCATCTGGACCCAGCGGAGATGCCGGATGGCGACTTCCCCTTCGTGCTCAACACCGGGCGCCTGCAGCACCAGTGGCACACGCTGACCAAGACCGGCAAGGTCGCCACCCTGAACAAGCTTAACCCCGGGCCTTTCGTCGAGGTGCATCCGGAAGACGCCGAGGCCCTCGGCGTGCGTGACAAGGACCATCTGGAGATCCGTTCGCGTCGCGGTCATGCGGTGCTGCCGGTGGTGGTCACCGACCGCGTGCTGCCCGGCGGCTGCTTCGCGCCGTTCCACTGGAACGACCTGTACGGCGACAACCTGGCGATCAATGCGGTGACCAGCGACGCCGTCGACCCCATTTCGCAGCAGCCGGAATTCAAGTTCTGCGCCGTCAGCCTGCGCCGCGTCGAGCTGATCGACCACCAGTTCCTGCAGACGCCCGCCGTGGCGAGCGCTGCCCCCCCTTGTGAAACCCTTTCCGAACATTTGTCCGAGGAATTCGATATGTCGCATATCGACGCATTCGCCCGCCTGCTCGGCGTACCCGAGGGCGCGCCACCGCCGCTGAGCGAGGGCGAGCGCACCTATATGGCCGGCTTTATCGGCGGCCTGCGCGCCAACCCCGGCGGTGGCGTGCCCAGCCTGCCGCCCCAGGCACCGCTGGCCGAGGGCACCCGCCTGTGGCTGGATGGCCTGCTGGCCGGCATGTTCAATCGTGCGCCCCTGCCCCAGGGCGGTGCCGCTGTGGTGGCGCTGCCGGAGCCGGTCGCCAAGACCCCGGTGACCCTGCTGTGGGCCTCGCAGACCGGCAATTGCGAGGCGTTGGCCGAACGTTTCGCCGGGCGCCTCGCAGAGGCCGGTTGCGCCGTGGAGTTGGCCGAGATGGCCAGCTACCCGCTGGAGAAACTCAGCGCTGCCGGCAATCTGCTGCTGCTCAGCAGCACCTTCGGCGACGGCGATGCGCCGGACAGCGGACAGGGCTTCTGGAACGACCTGCGCAGCAGCCAGGCGCGCCTGGATAAGCTGCGTTACGCGGTGCTGGCCCTGGGCGATCCCAACTACGACCAGTTCTGCCAGCACGGCAAGAACCTCGATGCGCGCCTGGCCGAGCTGGGTGCCAGCCGCCTGGTCGAGCGGGTCGACTGCGACACCGATTTCGACGAACCGGCCGCCGCCTGGCTGGCCGGCCTGTTGCCGCTGCTCCAGCCGCGGCAGGGCGCCGCTGCGGCGTCGGTCGAGGCTCCGTTGGTTGAGGCTGCCGCCATGCGGGCGCCGGTCAGCAAGGAGCAGCCGGCTACCGCGCGCCAGGTGGTCAACCTGCGCCTGAACAGCGCCGGCGCAAGCAAGGACACCCGCCAGTTCGCCTTCGCCCTGGGCGACTCTGGCCTCAGCTACGAGGCCGGCGACGCCCTCGGCGTATGGCCGCGCAACTGCCCGGAGCTGGTCGGCGAGGTGCTCGAACTGGCGCGTCTGGATGGCGAGCAACTGGTCAGCGTGGCCAAGGTCGGCGACCTGCCGCTGCGCGAGGCGCTGACCAGCCACTATGAAGTCGCCCGGCCGAGCAGCGAGGCCCTGGCCTTGATTGCCGAACGCAGCGGCAGCGCCGAGCTGCGCGGCCTGCTCGGCAACAAGGAGCAACTGAAGGACTGGCTGTGGGGACGCCAACTGGCCGATGTGCTGCAGGCGTTCCCCGCCGAGCACTCGGCCGGAGAGTTGCTGGCCGGCCTCAAGCGCCTGCAGCCGCGCCTGTACTCCATCTCCTCCAGCCCCAAGGCGCATGCCGGCGAGGTGCACCTGACCGTCTCGGCGGTGCGCTACGGCAAGCGCAAGGGCGTTGCCTCGACCTTCCTCGCCGACCGGCTGGGGGAAGGCGAGGTGCCGCTGTTCGTACAGACCAGCAAGCACTTCCGCGTGCCGGAGCAAGGCGACGTGCCCATGGTCATGATCGGTCCCGGCACCGGCGTGGCGCCGTTCCGCGGCTTCCTCCACGAACGTCGCGCGCGTGGCGATGCCGGCAAGAACTGGCTGTTCTTCGGCGAGCAGCACGCCGCGACCGACTTCTACTACCGCGACGAGCTGCAGGCCATGCAGCGCGACGGCCTGCTGACCCACCTGAGCCTGGCCTTCTCCCGCGACCAGGCGCAGAAGATCTACGTGCAGGATCGCATCCGCGAGCAGGGCGCCGAGCTCTGGCGCTGGCTGCAGGAGGGCGCGCAGGTGTATGTCTGCGGTGATGCCAGTCGCATGGCCAAGGATGTCGACCAGGCCCTGCGCGACGTGGCCCGCGACCATGGCGGCCTCTCCGACGACAAGGCCGCCGACTATATCCGCGGCCTGGCCGAGGCCAAGCGCTACCTGCGCGACGTCTACTGAATCGCTACCATCGGCGGCAATGACCGATGTATGAAGCAGGCGCGATGAAGCTGGAAGGACGATTCTGGATCACCCACAACGGCAAGAACCTGGCCGGGCAGGGGCGCATCGAGCTGCTCGCGCGCATCGCCGACAGCGGTTCGATCAGCCAGGCCGCCAAGGCCATGGGCATGAGCTACAAGTCCGCCTGGGATGCCGTCGACGCGATGAACAAGACAGCCGGTGAGCCGCTGGTGGAGCGCTCGGTCGGTGGCAAGGGTGGTGGCGGCACACGTCTGACGGCTGCCGGCAAGGCGTTGATCGAGACCTTCCGCCGCCATCAGCGTGAGCACCGCGGCTTTCTCGACAGCCTGGGCGAGGCGCCCGATACGCCGCCTGCGCTACGCACCAGCGCACGCAACCAGTTGCCGGTGCGAGTGCTGGCCATTCACCCAGGCGACCTCTGCGACCGCGTCGAAGTCGGCCTGGCCGATGGCCAGCGCCTGCAGGTGAGTATCACCCAGGGCAGTACCGAGGCCCTGGCGTTGTGCGAGGGCAGCGAGCTGGTGGCGCTGGTTAAGGCACCCTGGGTGCGGCTGGCCGATAGCGCGGGGGAAGAGGGCAACCGGCTGCGTGGTCGACTGCTGACCGTGCGCCGAGGCGAGCGGCACAGCGAGCTGCTGGTCGGTCTGGACGACGCCGTGCAGTTGACCGCGCTGGTGGCCAATGGCGCGGTCGATGGCCTGAGCCCGCAGGAGGGGCAGACCCTCGAGCTGTGCATCGACCCGGAGCAAATCATCCTCTGTCGCTAGTGTTCGGCTTGGCGGAATTCCGCCATCGCTGTGGCGAGGTGCCGCCAGATAGGGGCATTTCGTTTTCCTTGTAAATTTTATATGTATCTGTTTTTAAAAGATTTTTAAGGTATTTATAGGTCTGGCATACCGCTTGCGATAAGTGCTGCAGCCCCAGGCGGGGCTCCCAACAACAAATCCCTCCAGAGCAGGAGGGTTAGCACTTTGAGCAGTCGCATGATCTCCCAGGGAAGGCGGTCCGGCGGCGGCGAGCGAGGAACTGCCATGACCCGCAAACCCTTCTACAAGAGCCTGTATGTCCAGGTCCTGGTGGCCATCGCCATCGGCATCCTGCTCGGCCACTTCTACCCCGAGACCGGCGTGGCGCTGAAGCCGCTCGGCGACGGCTTCGTCAAGCTGATCAAGATGGCCATCGCGCCGATCATCTTCTGCACCGTGGTCAGCGGCATCGCCGGCATGCAGGACATGAAGGCGGTGGGCAAGACCGGTGGCTACGCGCTGCTGTATTTCGAGATCGTCTCCACCCTGGCGCTGGTCATCGGCCTGGTGGTGGTCAACGTGGTACAGCCGGGCGTGGGCATGCATGTCGACCCGAGCACCCTGGATGCCAGCGGCATCGCCGCCTATGCCAAGGCCGGTGAGGCGCAGAGCACCGTGGCCTTCCTGCTCAACGTGATCCCGTCGACCATCGTCGGCGCCTTCGCCACCGGCGACATCCTGCAGGTGCTGTTCTTCTCGGTGATCTTCGCCTTCGCCCTGCAGCGCATGGGCGAGTACGGCAAGCCGGTGCTGGAGTTCATCGACCGCATCGCCCAGGTGATGTTCGGCATCATCAACATGATCATGAAGGTCGCGCCCATCGGTGCCTTCGGCGCCATGGCCTTCACCATCGGCCAGTACGGCGTCGGCTCGCTGGTGCAGCTGGGCCAACTGATGATCTGCTTCTACATCACCTGCGTGTTCTTCGTGCTGGTGGTGCTCGGCGGCATCGCCCGCGCCCATGGCTTCAGCATCCTCAAGTTCATCAAGTACATCCGTGAGGAGCTGCTGATCGTGCTCGGCACTTCGTCCTCGGAATCGGCCCTGCCGCGCATGCTGGACAAGATGGAGAAGCTCGGCGCGAAGAAGAACGTGGTCGGCCTGGTGATCCCCACCGGTTACTCGTTCAACCTGGACGGCACCTCGATCTACCTGACCATGGCCGCGGTGTTCATCGCCCAGGCCACCGACACGCCGATGGACATCACCCACCAGCTGACCCTGCTGGCGGTGCTGCTGATCGCCTCCAAGGGCGCGGCGGGGGTCACCGGCTCGGGCTTCATCGTGCTGGCGGCGACCCTGTCCGCCGTGGGCCACCTGCCGGTGGCCGGCCTGGCGCTGATCCTCGGCATCGACCGCTTCATGTCCGAGGCCCGTGCCCTGACCAACCTGGTCGGCAACGGCGTGGCCACCATAGTCGTCGCCAAGTGGTGCAAGCAGCTGGACGAGGACACCCTGCAGCGCCAGCTGGCCAGCGGTGGCAAGGCGCAGTTGCCGGCCAGCGCCGAAATCGTCTGAATGCTTTCTCACCGCCCGCATGCGGGCGGTCTCTCCTGGCCCGTCCCTGCCGACGGGCTTTTTTATGTCAGTGAACATTTGTTTGATCGGCTTCACAGCCTGGCGACATGGCGCGAGCCAAGCGGGGCGGGGCAGTGCATAAATGCGGCCTGCGTAACGACTCTGGAATGGATGCCATGTCGAACCCACCGCGCCCCTCTGCGCCCCGCCAAGCCGAAGCACTCCTGCTGCCGCGCTTCGCCAGCCACTGCCTACCCAGTCCTTCCGCCTCCCTCGGCGTAGCCGCTCGGAGCGCTTTCTGCTGCACCCGATGACGCCCGTATTTCCGATCGCGCGGGCAGCCAGCCTGCACTGATCTGACCGTTCTGCTCGACCCGAGAGCCTTTAGGCGATGTCCTCCCCGGCATCGCCTCTTTTTTTGCCCGTTCGCAATCTGACCGCCCGGACTCTTGGACGCTGCGCTTTTCCTCGGCGCCGGCTGTGGCTAAGCTCGCGGTTCCGCACATGCAGCAGAGGCTTACCCATGTCGCAGCAACGGCCGGCCGCCGATATCGCCCGATTGATCCTCGACGGTTTCGACGACTATCGCGCGCACTTCCGCGAGATCACCAACGGCGCCCGCGCCCGCTTCGAACAGGCCCAGTGGCAGGAGGCACAGAGCGCCTCGGCCGCACGTATCAACCTGTATGAGGAGAAGGTGGCGGAAGTCACCGGGCGCCTGCGTGCGACCTTCGCCGACGAGCAGTTGCTGGACATCGACCTGTGGCCGCTGGCCAAGAGCGCCTACATCGGCCTGATCGATCTGCGCAACGACGATGAGCTGGCCGAGACCTGGTACAACTCGATCTTCTGCGGCCTGTTCAGCCATGACCAGATCAGCGACGGCTGCATGTTCATCCATACCACCCGGCCCTCGCTGCGCCCCCACGAGCGCACGCCGCAGACCCGCAGCTACCAGCCGCGCGGCGATCTCAACCAGGCCCTGCGCCAGATCTTCACCGACTACAGCTACAACGCCCCGTTCGAAGACCTGGAGCGCGACCTGGCCAAGCTCGAGCAGCAGCTGCGCAACAACTTGCCGGACTGGGTGTGCAAGGACCAGGACCTGACCATCGAGCTGTTTTCCTCGACCCTGTACCGCAACAAGGGCGCCTACCTGGTGGGGCGCATCTTCACCCCGGACGAGCAGTGGCCGTTGGTGTTCCCGCTGCTGCATCGCGAGGGCCAGGGCATCCAGATCGACACCCTGATCACCGATGAGGCCGAGGTCTCGATCATCTTCTCCTTCACCCGTTCCTACTTCATGGTGCGGGTGGAGATCCCGGCGGAGTTCATCGGCTTCCTCAAGCGCATCCTGCCGGGCAAGCACATCGCCGAGCTGTACACCTCGATCGGCTTCTACAAGCACGGCAAGTCGGAGTTCTACCGGGCGCTGATCAACCACCTGGCCGGCAGCGATGACAAGTTCATCATGGCCCCCGGCGTGCGCGGCATGGTGATGAGCGTGTTCACCCTGCCGGGCTTCAACACCGTGTTCAAGATCATCAAGGACCGCTTCTCGCCGTCGAAGAACGTCGACCGCAGTACGGTGATCGAGAAGTACCGTCTGGTGAAGAGCGTCGACCGGGTCGGGCGCATGGCCGATACCCAGGAGTTCTCCGACTTCCGCTTCCCGCTGTCCAAGTTCGACCCGGAGTGCCTGGCCGAGCTGCTGGAAGTGGCACCGTCCACCGTGGAGGTGGAGAACGGCGATACCGTGCTGATCCGCCACTGCTGGACCGAGCGGCGCATGACCCCGCTGAACATCTACCTGGAGCACGCCAACGAGGCCCAGGTGCGCGAGGCGCTGGAAGACTACGGCCTGGCCATCAAGCAGCTGGCCGCTGCCAATATCTTCCCCGGCGACATGCTGCTGAAGAACTTCGGCGTCACCCGCCACGGCCGCGTGGTGTTCTACGACTACGACGAGATCAGCTACCTGACCGAGGTGAACTTCCGCCGCATCCCGCCGCCGCGCTACGAGGAAGACGAGATGTCCAGCGAGCCCTGGTATTCGGTGGGGCCAAACGATGTGTTCCCCGAGGAATTCCCGCGCTTCCTGTTCGTCGATATCGGCCAGCGCCGGCTGTTCAGCCAGCTGCACGGCGATCTCTACGAGGCCGACTACTGGAAGGGGCTGCAGGACGCGATTCGTGCTGGAAAGGTGATCGACGTGTTCCCCTATCGGCGCAAGGCCGACCTGATCGCGTGAGCGGGCGGCAAGCCGCCTAGGGACTAATCCCTACCGTTCGTCAGGGAAATGTGAGGCAGATGCTGGCCATATGCCGGTTTGGTACGGCTGTGCTAGAACCAATGGTGTAAGGCCAGGAAGTCTCCCTCACCTTTCTCCAAGGACGGTCCGCATATGCGTCAGAACCTTCCCGTGACCCAGCGTGAGCGCACCTTTACCGATGCCGATCGCCTGATTTCCACCACCGACCTCAGCAGCAAGATCACCTACGTCAACGACGCCTTCGTCGAGATCAGCGGCTTCAGCCGCGAAGAGCTGATCGGTCAGCCGCACAATCTGGTCCGCCATCCGGACATGCCGCCCGGCGTGTTCGCCCACATGTGGGAAACCATCAAGCTGGGCAAGCCGTGGATGGGCATCGTCAAGAATCGCTGCAAGAACGGCGATCACTACTGGGTCAGCGCCTACGTCACGCCCATCTACGAGAACGGCAAGATGGCCGGCTACGAGTCGGTGCGCTCGGTGCCCAGCGAGGCGCAGAAGCGCCGTGCCGAAGCGCTGTACGCCCGCCTGCGCGCCGGCAAGCCGCCGGTCTCGCGGATCGAGTCCTGGACCTATGACCTGGTGCGCAGCTGGCCGCTGATCGTCGCATCGCTGGTCATCATCGTCGGCCATGCCTTCCTCAGCGGCCCTTGGCTGCTCGGCTTCATCCTCGCAGTGATGTTCGGCCTCGGCTCCTTCCAGCTCTACAGCAAGCGGCAGATGATCCGCCGCACCCTGGCCGAGCATCCCAAGGCCTTCACCAGCGCCCTGGTGGCCCTGACCTACAGCGACGCCCGCGGCGCCCAGGCGCTGCTGGACATGGCGATGATCAGCGAGGAGGCGCGCCTGCAGACGGCGCTGACCCGCTTGGAAGACGCCGGCGAGAGCGTACGCAAGCGTGCGGCGCAGTCCGCCGAGCTGTCGCGCTCGGGGGCCGAGCTTTTGGAGCAGCAGCGCAACGAGACGGACCAGTCGGCCACCGCGATCAACCAGATGGCCTCGACCATCCAGGAAGTCGCGCACAACGTGCAGAACACCTCGCACGCGGCGGAGGAGGCCGACCGCCTGGCCCAGCAGGGCCGCGACCTGGCCGGCGGCAGCCTGCAGGCCATGCAGCAGATGGCCGGTGCGGTGCAGGAGATCGGCCAGGCGGTGAACGAGCTGGCCAACTCGACCCAGTCGATCGGAAGCGTGGCCGACGTGATCACCTCCATCGCCGAGCAGACCAACCTGCTGGCGCTCAATGCCGCCATCGAGGCGGCGCGGGCCGGCGAGCAGGGCAGGGGCTTCGCCGTGGTGGCCGACGAGGTACGCGCCCTGGCCGGGCGTACCCGCGAGTCCACCGAGCAGATCCACCAGATCATCTCGTCGCTGCGCAGCGGCGCGGACAAGGCGGTGAACACCGCCAACCGTGGCGAGGAAATCTCCCGCGACAGTGTGCGTAGCGTCGAGGCGGTACGCGAGGCGCTGGACGGCATCAGCCAGGCGGTGACGCGCATCACCGGCATGAGCCAGCAGATGGCTACCGCCTCTGAGCAGCAGAGCCATGTGGCCGAGGACATCAGCCGGCAGATCACGCGCATCGCTCAGCTCTCCGACCACAGCGCCGGGCAGGCCCAGCAGAGCGTCGGCATCAGCCAGGAACTGGAGCAGATGGCC
>NZ_JAOEEA010000008.1 GCF_029837695.1 Pseudomonas sp. GD04019 | reverse complement strand
GTCATCTTCTCGCGAACGGCCGGCAAATCGGTCGCCACGCCTGGCAGACGCAGCAGCATCAGAGCTGCACCGCATAACGCGTAGACCAGCCATTCACCTATATCAGAGCGCACTACCCACAGCACGTGTAGCAATGCCAGGCCGAGAATCAGATACACCAACTTATGCAGCTGGCGCCAACCTGACCCCAGGCGGCGCTGGCTGTAGCGATTAGAAGTCAGCGCGAGCGGCAGCAGCCCAAGTAGCGCCAACGCACCAACAATGATGTAAGGACGCTCACTGATGTCCGCCAGCAGACGATCAAAGCGCAAGCCGAGAATGAACAGCAGATAGCCACAGAGATGCAGCACTATATAGAAGAAGCACCACAGCCCCAGCTGACGCCGCACCGCCAACCAGCCACCCCAGGCGGTCAATCGGCGCAACGGGGTCATGCTCAGCGTCAGCAACAAAAGGATCAACCCACCCTGCCCCAGGTTATCCACCAGTACCTTGCCGGGATCGGGGCCGGTGAGTCGCTGCAGTCCTTCATACAGCCAGTACAAGGGAAACAACAAGGCAACGACGAACACCAGCCCACGCCAGACCGGGAAGCGCATCAGTAATGCTTCCGCAGATCGAGACCGGCATAGAGGCTGGCGACTTCGTCATAGCCGTTGAACAGTTTGGTGTCGATGACATTGGGACTGAACAGACTATTGGGTAGACGGCGCTCGGTCGCCTGACTCCAGCGCGGGTGGTCGACGCCCGGGTTCACATTGGCGTAGAAGCCATATTCGTCGGGCGCCAGGCTTTCCCAGGTAGTTTTCGGTTGTTCGGCAACCAGACTGATACGCACGATAGATTTGATGCTCTTGAAGCCGTATTTCCACGGCACCACCAGACGCAGCGGCGCACCATTCTGATTAGGCAGAACGCGTCCGTAGAGCCCCACCGCCATGATCGCCAAGGGATGCATGGCCTCATTCATGCGCAGCCCCTCCACATAGGGCCAGTCAATCAGCGAGAATCCGGAGCGCACCCCCGCCATCTGTTGTGGCGCCACCTTGGTTTCGAAACGGACGAACTTGGCATTGCCGGTCGGCTCAGCGCGCTTGAGGAGTTCGGCCAGCGGGAAGCCGAGCCAGGGAATGACCATCGACCAGGCTTCGACACAGCGCAGGCGATAGATGCGCTCCTCCAACCGATAGGGCTGGACCAGCTGCTCAAGCGATACCGGGCCTGGCTTGGCCACCTCGCCATCGATCATCACCGACCAAGGTTCCACCTCGAGCTTGCCGGCATGGCGCGCCGGATCGCCCTTGCTGGTTCCGAACTCGTAGAAGTTGTTGTACTGGGTGACATCCGGATAGGGCGTGAGCGCCTCTTCACCTATCGCAGCCGACTGCCAGCGCACGCCGGGCAACTTCTCGGCAAACCAGCCCGGCATAGGGCCAGGCTCGACATCCGCATATCGCGCTACGTCCGCATGCGCTCGTAACGCACCCAGCGCCATGACACCGCCAGCAGCGGCCATAAAACGACGACGAGAGAGGTAAACGGCTTCGGGGGTGATGTCGCATTCGCGGGCGGCGGATGCGAGAGGAGTCTTGATCAGCATGGCGGGCTCCACAGCCTGGACATCGAGTGCGCCAGTAGACTGCGGAGCCGCGAGGAAATTACATCACTCGGCCGCTTTGCGTCGGCGCAGTTGCAACAAATATTGCACGGGACCGGAAGCCGCGTAGGCGAGGAAGATCAGCAGCAGGATACGGGGTGGGTCGCTGAACACCACGGCGAACACCAGCACCACGATGAGAATGGCCACGAAAGGCACTCGCCCCTTGAGATCCAGGTCCTTGAAGCTGTGGTACTTGATGTTGCTGACCATCAGCGTACCGGCAGCAGCCACCAGCAGGGCGACCACGAAGGCCATGTTCGAGCCCTTGATGCCGAAGTCGCTGAACGCCCACACGGTACCGGCCACCAGTGCAGCTGCAGCCGGACTGGCCAGGCCGATGAAGTAGCGCTTGTCGGCCTTGCCGACCATGGTGTTGAAGCGCGCCAGGCGCAGGGCCGCACCAGCTACATAGATGAAGGCAACCATCCAGCCGACCTTGCCCAGGCTGCCCAGGGCCCACTCGAAGGCCACCAGCGCCGGCGCGACACCGAAGGCGACCATATCGGACAGCGAGTCGTATTCGGCACCGAAGGCGCTCTGGGTGTTGGTCAGGCGAGCGACGCGACCATCAAGGCCATCGAGCACCATGGCCACGAAGATGGCGATGGCGGCGTGATCGAACTGGCCGTTCATGCCGTTGACGATGGCGTAGAAGCCGGAAAACAGCGCAGCCGTGGTGAACAGATTGGGCAACAGGTAAATGCCACGGTGGCGAACCTTGCGGCCCTCGGCGTCCTGGCCTTCTTCCACGTGCTCATCGATGGGCAACAGACTCTCCTGTTCGAGAGCCTTGCCAGAATCCTCGGGACGTTCGTTCATGAACAATACCTTGCAGCGATTTGATAGGACTTCGACCGACTGCGGCGACACAGGTTCGCCAGCGGCACGGTTAAGCGAGAGGGCTTTATACCAGAAGCCCACCGCGCGTATAAAAAAACGCGGCCTAAGCCGCGTTCTTTTCGAGCATCGGAAGACCTTAGTTCTTGGTCTTGTCGACGATCTTGTTGGCGGAGATCCACGGCATCATCGCACGCAGCTTCTCGCCGACCACTTCGATGCCGTGAGCGGCATTGTTGCGGCGGTAGGCAGTCATGGACGGGTAGTTGGCTGCGCCTTCCTGGATGAACATCTTGGCGTATTCGCCGTCCTGGATGCGCTTCAGAGCATTGCGCATGGCCTGACGGGATTCGGCGTTGATGACTTCCGGGCCGGTCACGTACTCGCCGTACTCGGCGTTGTTGGAGATCGAGTAGTTCATGTTGGCGATGCCGCCTTCGAACATCAGGTCGACGATCAGCTTCAGCTCGTGCAGACACTCGAAGTAGGCCATTTCCGGCGCGTAGCCAGCTTCGACCAAGGTATCGAAACCAGCCTTGACCAGCTCGACGCAACCGCCGCACAGAACGGCCTGCTCGCCGAACAGGTCGGTTTCGGTCTCGTCCTTGAAGGTGGTTTCGATGATGCCGGTACGGCCACCGCCAACGCCGCAGGCGTAGGACAGGGCGACGTTCTTGGCATTGCCGGAAGCGTCCTGGTAGATGGCGATCAGGTCGGGGATGCCGCCGCCCTTGACGAACTCGGAGCGCACGGTGTGGCCCGGGGCCTTCGGCGCGATCATGATCACGTCGAGGTCGGCACGCGGTACGACCTGGTTGTAGTGGATCGAGAAGCCGTGGGAGAAGGCCAGAGTGGCGCCTTTCTTGATGTTCGGCTCGATCTCGTCCTTGTACAGGCGGCCTTGGAACTCGTCCGGGGTCAGGATCATGACCAGGTCGGCGTTGGCAACGGCAGTGGCCACGTCGGTGACTTTCAGGCCATGGGCCTCGGCCTTGGCAACGGTAGCGGAGCCCTTACGCAGACCGATGGTGACGTCTACACCGGAATCCTTGAGGTTGCACGCTTGAGCGTGGCCCTGGGAGCCGTAGCCGATAACGGCGACTTTCTTGCCCTGGATGATGGAGAGGTCGCAGTCTTTGTCGTAGAAAACTTTCATGTTCTTGGCTCTTCTGGATCGAATGGAGGGGGTGCTGAGCACCGCTACGGAGGCACCTTAAGCGATCCCCGCCATTGCGTAAAATGATATATTTGCAACACAACGTGCCGATATACGAAACGATTATGGATAGCCACGCACTCAGGCTTTTTCTTTCTTTGGCGGACAACCTGCACTTCGGCAAAACCAGCCGCGAGCAGCACGTCAGCCCTTCCGCGCTCAGCCGCAGCATCAAGCAGCTCGAAGATGAACTGGGCGCCCCGCTATTCCTGCGCGACAACCGCTCGGTCCGCCTGACTCGCGAGGGGCAGCAGTTTCGCGGGTACGCCCAGGAAGTCATGAATGGCTGGCAGGCTATTCGCCAGACATTCAAGCAGGACCAGTTGATCCTGCACGGCGAACTTTCCCTGTATTGCTCGGTCACCGCCAGCTACAGCTTTCTCTACGACATCCTCAGCAGCTTCCGGCAGAACTACCCACGCATCGAGATGAAGCTGCATACCGGCGACCCGGCCAAGGCCGTCGAGCGCGTACAGCAGGAGCTGGAAGACCTGGCCATCGGCGCCCGCCCGGACAACCTGCCGGCCGACGTCGAATTCCAACCCATCGCTCGCTCCGAGTTGCGCTTCATCGGCCCGCAGTCATCCCAGCTACTCAGCGATGAGCAGCTGAAAAAACCCAGCGCGGAGAGCTGGCGGGACGTTCCGATGATCCTGTCGGAAGAGGGCCTGGCGCGCACCCGCACCGACCGCTGGCTGAAGAGCCACAACATCAAGCCACGCATCTACGCCCAGGTCAGCGGCAACGAGGCCATCGTCAGCATGGTGAGCCTGGGGTTCGGCATCGGCGTGGTGCCACAGATCGTGCTGGACAACAGCCCACTGACCGCGCGCATCCGCATATACGACATCCAGCCGCCACTGACTGCCTACGACATCGGCCTGTTCGCCCTGCAGAAGCGCCTCAAGGACCCGCTGATCGCCGCCTTCTGGAATCGCTAAAAATAAAAAGCCCCGCACTTGGCGGGGCTTTCTTTGCAACCTGACGATCAGATACTCAAGACCTTGTCGCCACGCGCAATACCGGTGACACCACTGCGCACGGTTTCCAGGATCGACGAGGTGCCGATGGCCTGGATGAAGCTGTCCAGCTTGTCGCTCGTGCCGGTCAGCTGAATGGTGTAGACGCTGCTGGTGACGTCGACGATCTGCCCACGGAAGATGTCGGTGGTGCGCTTGACCTCGGCGCGCTGGGCGCCGGTGGCCTTGACCTTGACCAGCATCAGCTCGCGCTCGATGTGGGCACTTTCAGACAGGTTCACCAGCTTAACCACTTCGATCAGCTTGTTGAGGTTCTTGGTGATCTGCTCGATCACATCGTCATGGCCCACGGTGGTCAGCGTCAGACGCGACAGGGTCGGGTCTTCGGTTGGCGCCACGGTCAGGCTTTCGATGTTGTAGTTGCGCTGGGAGAACAGGCCAACCACACGCGACAGGGCACCGGGTTCGTTTTCCAGCAACAGGGAGATGATATGGCGCATGTTCAGGTCCGCTCCGTCTTGCTCAGCCACATGTCACGCATGGCACCGCCGCGAATCTGCATCGGGTACACGTGCTCGCTGGTATCCACGGCGATGTCGAGGAATACCAGGCGGTTCTTCATGGCGAAGGCTTCTTCCATCTTCGGCTTGAGGTCTTTCAGGTCAGTGATGCGCATGCCCACGTGACCATAGGCCTCGGCCAACTTGACGAAGTCAGGCAGCGATTCCATGTAGGAGTGCGAATAACGGCTGCTGTACTGCATGTCCTGCCACTGGCGAACCATGCCCAGGGCACCGTTGTTCAGGTTGATGATCTTCACCGGCAGGTCGTACTGCAGGCAGGTCGACAGCTCCTGGATGTTCATCTGGATGCTGCCCTCGCCGGTGACGCAGGCCACGTCGGCCTCCGGGAAGTTCAGCTTGACGCCCATCGCGGCCGGGAAACCGAAGCCCATGGTGCCCAGGCCACCGGAGTTGATCCAGCGATTGGGCTTGTTGAACTTGTAGTACTGCGCCGCGAACATCTGGTGTTGGCCCACGTCGGACGTGATGTAGGCGTCGCCACGGGTCACTTCGCTGAGAGTCTCGATCACCGCTTGCGGCTTGATGATGCTGCCGTCGCCCTCGTTGTAGGGGAACAGGCGGCCGCTACCGCGCCACTCGTCGATCTGCTTCCACCAGTTGGCGACAGTTTCCTTGTTCGGGGTCTCGCCGATTTCCTTGAGGATGGCGACCATCTCGGTAAGCACGCTGTCCACCGGACCGACGATCGGAATGTCGGCCTTGACGGTCTTGGAGATCGAGGCCGGGTCGATGTCGATGTGGATGATCTTGGCGTTCGGGCAGAACTTGGCCGCCGTCTCACCGTTAATCACGCGGTCATCGAAGCGCGCGCCGACGGCCAGGATCACGTCGGCGTGGTGCATGGCCAGGTTGGCGGTGTAGCTGCCGTGCATGCCGAGCATGCCGACGAACTGGCGATCGGTGCCGGGGAAGGCGCCAAGGCCCATCAGGGTGTTGGTCACCGGGATGTTGAGCATGCGCGCCAGTTCGGTCAGTGGCTCAGAGGCCCCGCCCATGACCACACCACCGCCGGAGTACATGACCGGACGCTTGGCGGCCAGGATCATCTCCGCAGCCTTGCGGATCTGCCCGGAATGACCACGGGCAGCCGGGCTGTAGGAGCGCAGCTTGACCTTCTTCGGGTAGCTGTACTCGAACTTCTGCGACGGGTCGCCCATATCCTTGGGAATGTCCACGACCACCGGGCCGGGACGGCCGGACTGGGCGAGGTAGAAAGCCTTCTTAATCACTTCGGGGATTTCCGAAGGATGCTTGATGATGAAGCTGTGCTTCACGATCGGACGCGAGATACCGACCATGTCGGTTTCCTGGAAGGCGTCGGTACCGACCACGGTGCTGGGCACCTGACCGGAGATGACGACCATCGGGATCGAGTCCATGTAGGCGGTGGCAATGCCGGTGATGGCATTGGTTGCCCCCGGGCCGGAAGTCACCAGCACCACACCAGCTTTACCGGTGGCGCGGGCGTAGCCGTCGGCCATATGAGTGGCGGCCTGCTCGTGACGAACCAGGATGTGGGTAACTTCCGGTTCCTTGAACAGGGCATCGTAGATGTGCAGGAGGGCACCGCCCGGGTACCCGTAGATGTACTTAACGCCTTCGTCACGCAACGAGCGGACGACCATTTCAGCGCCGGATAAAAGCTCCACGTTGTTCACCTCTAGAACGCCAGATCACCACCCGACAACGAGTGGTCCTTTGAGTAGGTCTTACTGGTCAGCGGACGAGCGCGACTGTGGTCGCGGATAGTGCAGGGGTCTGCCTGACGAGTAGCGGAACGGCCCAATCTTGCGGAGCCTTTCCTTCCCAGCGCGAGGTAACGCGTTGCGGGTGTAACGGGGGTCGGCACGGGTAGCGCCTTTTTCCACTGAGCTGAGGGACGCTTGCGGCGGACCTCACAACAGCAGGAAGGGCCGATTGTTCGGATTAGCGAACGCCAAGTCAAGTTATACGTCACAGTTTCTTGCTCTGCCGGCGTGTGACATGGCGCAGGATGAAGATTCGCGGGTTTTGGTTATAGTAACGGGCAGGTTTTGCTGCCGATAAAAAGGAAACGACATGCGTCGCATGATTCTCGCGTGCAGTGTGCTGCTCGCACTGAGCACCGGTGCCACTGCCGGCCAGATTTACAAGTGGGTGGATGGCCAAGGCAATGTTCACTTCGGCTCGCAACCGCCGGAGGGGCAGGATGCAGCGGCGGTGACCCCCAATATCGCCCAGCCAAAGCTGACAGCCCCAACTCCTGCAGTCAAAAACACAGAAAAATCGGAGCAAGACATTGTCGACGAGAAAGTAAGGCAGGAAGTTGCCAAACAGGAGGCTGAACGGAAAAAATTTTGCGAAGCGGCCCGTTACAATCTGGCCCAGCTCAAGAACAATCCGCGTGCTCGTATTGAGGTAAAAGGCGAGGTACGCCGACTTTCAGAAGAGGAGCGCCAAGCTCAGATATCTGAAATTGAAAAGGCTATTGCAGAGAATTGCCAGTAGCGCTGCCCGCCTAGGAGCGCTCAATGAGCGCTCCCGATCAATCGATCAAACTCCCCTAGCGCTATCAACAGCGCTCGCGCCTGAGCCTCACGACCGGGCCAGCTCATTTCCGCCATTTCACGAATACCGGATACCGACGGCAATGGCCCGGCGGACTCCAGCAGCTGCTTCATGCGCGGCAGGAAAATCCACTGCAGCCAAGCCTCAAAGTCCAAGGTATCGACGCAGAACGGCTGCTGGCTGGCCAGCGCCTCGGCCGATGGGGCCTCGACCGACCACCAGCCCAGCACTCGCA
This sequence comes from Pseudomonas sp. GD04019, assembly GCF_029837695.1. Lineage (GTDB taxonomy): Bacteria > Pseudomonadota > Gammaproteobacteria > Pseudomonadales > Pseudomonadaceae > Aquipseudomonas. The sequence goes on along the minus strand of NZ_JAOEEA010000008.1, from coordinate 267,483 downwards.
GTTCACGCTCGATCAGCAACAACTGATCGGTCAAGGCCGAAACGCGCGAATCCATCAGAGATTGACCCGAGCGCGCTCGCGGGCCTGGGCGGCGCCGGCAGGATCGCCCTGGCGCTCCCGCGCCTGACCGATCAGCCCCCATAGGCCAGCCTGCAGAGCCGGTCGGCCACTGGAGAAGCTCAGACCACGGCGTGCCAGCTGTTCGGCCTGTGCCGCATCCCCTTGGGCCAAGCGCACCTCGGCCAGGCGATAGAGCACCTGCGGCTCCCGCGGAGCGATGCGCTGAGCACGCTCCAGACTGGACGATGCCCCCTCAAGATCGCCACTGCCCTGTTGCTGCTGGGCACTGGTGAGCAACGCCAGAACCGGACCATCCAGCTGCTCATCGCCGGCCAGACTACCGCCGGCAGGAATACCGCTGGGCATGCTCGGTGCACTCGGCTGCTGATAGGCACCGGCGCTGGAAATCGGGCCAGTGCTCAGCGGGGCGGAGCCATAGGTAGCCGGCGTCGCACTGCTACCGTCCGGATAGGTTTCCAAGGGTGCAGAGGTCACGCCGCCCGGCACCATCACTACCACACCGGAATCCTCCGGCAGGCTCTGGGCCTGCGTCTGCTGCGGCGCTTGGCCACTCGCAGCGCCGCGACCAGCGAAGGCGCCCTGTTCGTCTTCCATCAAACGCCCCGAAGCGTCCTGCACCGGAATCGAGCCCCTGGGCACACTGGCGCAACCGGACAGAACCGCCGATGCCAGCACCACGCAAACCCACCACTTAGCCATGCATTTTCTCACTTCAGCGAATTCAGTTGAGCCAGCCACGCACCCAGTCCATCACCTCGCCTGCCGGAGCCTCCAGCAGACCGCAGGGCTGACCGGGAGCCGGCTCGCTGCCACGGATATAGGGTATTTCCACCGCATTCGGACAGCCTGCGGCGGAGCCCTGGCCGCTATAGGCGTCCACCCAGGCCGGCGCGACATTGTCCGGCATCGGCATATCCAGCGGCAGCGGGTCGGCTTTCTTCATGAAACCGGTCCAGACCTGCAGAGCGCCCGTCGCACCGGTCAGCGGCGTGACGCCGTTGTCGTCGCGCCCCATCCACACCACCGCCAGCAGATCCTGACTGAAACCGGCGAACCAGCTGTCACGCGAGTCGTTGCTGGTACCGGTCTTGCCAGCCAGATTCAGCGACGCCGGCAGCTGACTGTACACCGAGCGCCCGGTGCCCTCGCGCATCACCCGCTGCATGGCGTTCTGCACCAGGTAGATGGCACCCGGATCGAAACGCTGTTGTATCTGGAAGGGATAGCGCTTGAGCGGCTCACCCTCGGCAGCCAGCACGCTACGAATGCCACGCAACGGGGTATTGAAGCCGCCATTCGCCAGGGTCTGATACATGCTCGCCACTTCCATCGGGCTCAGTGCGCCGGCGCCCAGCAGCATCGACGGATAGGCCGGCCACTCGCGCTCGACACCGAGGCGCTCGAGGGTTTTGAGCACGTTCGGCACGCCCAGTTCCAGGCCGAGCTTGGCGGTCGAGAGGTTGTAGGAATTGGCCAGCCCCTGGTACAGGTAGATGGAGCCGTGGGCCTTGCCGTCGTAGTTCTTCGGCCGCCAGACCTGGCCGTCCTGGCCTTTCACGGAGAACGGCGTGTCCTCCAGCCAACTTGTCAGCGTGTACTGACTCGGACGCTCCAAGGCAGTGAGGTACACGGCCGGTTTGATCAGCGAGCCAATCGGCCGATTGGCATCCAGCACCCGGTTGAAACCGGCGAAGCGCGGCTGGCGACTGCCGATCAGCGCCTGTATCTCGCCGGTCTCCGGATTGGTCACCACCATGGCCGCTTCCACTTCGTCCACGCCCTTGCGCCCTGACAGGCGCTTAAGGGTCTCGCCCAGCGCCGATTCAGCCTTGAGCTGCAGGATCGGGTCGAAGCTGGTGAAGATGCGCAGGCCTTCTTCGGTCAGGTCTTCCTCGCGATAGTCCTCGCGCAGCTGGCGCTTGACCAGGTCGAGGAAGCCAGGGAAGGAGCTGTCGGCCAGGCTGCCGCGCTTGGTCACGCCCAGCGGCTTCTGCTTGGCCGCCTCGGCCATTTCGGCCGTGACCACGCCCTGCTCCGCCAGCAGATCGAGCACCAGATTGCGGCGTTTGAGCGCCAATTCCGGATTGCGCCGCGGGTTGTATACGGTCGGCCCCTTGACCATGCCGACCAGCAGCGCCACCTGCTCGAGCTTCAGTTCGCCCAGCGGCTGGCTGAAGAAATACTGGCTGGCCAGGCCGAAACCGTGCACTGCACGCTGGCCATCCTGACCGAGGAACACCTCGTTGAGATAGGCCTCGAGGATCTCCTGCTTGTCGTAATGCAGCTCCAGCAATACCGCCATCATGGCTTCGGTCAACTTGCGGGTCAGGCTGCGTTCGCTGGTGAGATAGAAATTCTTCACCAGCTGCTGGGTCAGGGTACTGCCGCCCTGACGCAACTGGCCGGCCGTGGCGTTGATCCACACGGCACGAGCGATGCCCTTGGGCGACACGCCGAAGTGGTTGAAGAACTCGCGATCCTCTACCGCCACCAGGGTCTCGACCAGGTACGGCGGCGCCTGGTCCAGCTTGATCAGAATGCGGTCCTCGTGGTGGGCCGGGTACAGGCCGCCGATCAGCAGCGGCTCCATGCGCGCCACCGCCAGCTTGGCGCCACTGCCTTGATTGAGGCCGGCCACGTAGTCACCGGAGAACTTCACCCGCACCCGCTGGGCCGGCTCGTTGCCCTCATAGAACTGGAAGCCGCGGGTATGCAGGTCGACCAGATTGCCGTTCACCGCCGCTGCACCCGGGCCGTTGGCAGCGCCTTCACGGCGATAGCCGAGGGCATCCAGTTCGGTGAGGAAGTCCTCCTTGCTCAGTTTCTGGCCAACGAACAGCTCCAGCGGTCGCGCGTAGACCTTGGCCGGCACCGTCCAGCGCTTGCCGGAGAATTTCTCCTGCACCACGGCGTCCAGGTAGACGGCGAAACCAGCCAGCAGCACCAGGCCGACCAGCGACAGCTTGAACAGCCAGCCCAGCCAGGAACGGCTGCTGGCGCGGCGCTTGGCGCCTTTGCGGGGGGTACGGGAACGAGTCATGGCGCGGCATTATACGCACTTTGCCAGGGGCCGACAGGCGCGCCCCGGCGGTTTGCAGAGCGCCTCACAGCGGCCATAATGCCGCCTCTTATCGATACCAGAAGCACAAGGAAAGACCGTGAGCCAAGCCCTGATCGCCGCCCTGCAGAACCCGGCCCTCTACCCCCATCCGGTAGAAGGATTCCAGGTCATCGAGACGCACATCTCCTGGGTGCTGCTCACTGGTCCCTTCGCCTACAAGATCAAGAAGCCGGTCAACTTCGGCTTCCTCGACTTCACCGACCTGGGCAAGCGCCAGCACTTCTGCGGCGAAGAGCTGCGCCTCAACCAGCGCCTGACCGAAGGCCTGTACCTGGATGTGCTGCCGATCACCGGCAGCGAGAGCGCCCCGCAACTGGGCGGTGAAGGCGCGGCCATCGAGTACGTGCTGAAGATGCGCCAGTTCCCGCAAACCCAGCTGCTCAGCGCCGTACAGTCGCGCGGCGAGCTGACCCCGGCGCATATCGACGCCCTGGCCCAGCAGATCGCCGATTTCCACGGCCGTACTCCCGCCGTGGCCGTCGACCATCCGCTGTGCGCGCCGCAGGCCATCGTCGCGCCGATGCGGCAGAACTTCGAGCAAATCCGCCCGCTGCTCGCCGATGCCGCCGACCTGCGCCAGCTCGAGGCCCTGGAGGCCTGGATGGAGGCCAGCATCGCTCGCCTGGAGCCACTGCTGTCCCGCCGTGCGGCGAACGGCGCGATCCGCGAGTGCCATGGCGATATCCACCTGGGCAACGCCACCCTGCTCGACGGCGCCGTGGTGCTGTTCGACTGCATCGAATTCAACGAGGAATTCCGCCTGATCGACATCGCCTTGGACGCCGCCTTCCTCGCCATGGACCTGGAAGACCGTGGCCTCAAGGCCCTGTCGCGGCGCTTCGTCAGCGCCTGGCTGGAGCGCAGCGGCGATTACGACGCGCTGGAGCTGTTCAACCTCTATAAAGCCCACCGCGCCCTGGTGCGGGCTAAAGTCGCGCTGTTCAGCCTGGCGCACCAGAGCGATGCGGTGCAGAAGGCCGCCACCCTGCGCCAGTACCGCAACTACGCCAACCTGGCAGAAAGCTACAGCGCCATTCCCACGCCTTTCCTGGCCATCACCAGCGGCGTCTCCGCCGTCGGCAAGAGCCAGGTAGCACTGCGTCTGGTCGAGGCGCTGGGCGCCATCCGCCTGCGTTCGGACGTGGAGCGCAAGCGCCTGTTCGGCGAGCAACCGGATAATGCCAAAGGCAGCCTGAACGGCGGCATCTACAGCGCCGAGGCCAGCGCCGCGACCTATGCGCGGCTGCACCAGTTGGCAGAAAGCGCCCTGCACGCCGGCTTCCCGGTGGTACTGGACGCCGCCTACCTCAAGCGCGACCAACGTGCCGCCGCCTGGCAGGTCGCCGAGCAGAACGGCGCGCCGTTCCTGATCCTCGACTGCCAGGCCCCGCAAGACGTGATCGCCGCTTGGTTGCAGCAGCGCCAGGCCGAGGGCAACGACCCGTCCGACGCAACCCTGGACGTGATTCAGGCTCAACACGCCAGCCGCGATGAGCTGGACGCCGACGAGCAGGCCCACAGCCGCCGCGTCGACACCCACCAGGCGGCCAGCCTGGACGGCCTGATCGACAGCATCCGCCAGCGCCTGCCCGGGCTCTGAGCCCTACCATTCGGGGCCTGTCTATACTGCCGGCAGGCCCTGAATGGAGGCACCCGATGAGCCAGCCCCGCCAACTGGACAACCCGCTCTACCGCCTGCTGCGTGACGAGAAGGTTGCCGACTTCAACAAGCAGAAACCCAAGGACGGCGCCGTCGACCTGCGCGGCGCCGATCTGCGCGGTCTCGACCTGCGTGTGCTGGACGCCAGCCGCATCGACTTCACCGACGCCTATTTCCGCGGCGCCGACCTACGCGGCGTGGACCTGCGCGAGGCCAATCTGGAAGGCGCGAGCATCGCTCACGCGCAGATTTCCGGCGCCTATTTCCCGGCCCAGCTGTGCGCCGACGAGATTCTCCTGTCCATGCAGTTCGGCACCCGCATGCGCTATCGCTCTCTCTGACGCCGAGGCTCCATGAGCGAGATCACCCGCCTGTTCGGTAACCGTGCCGGCGCCTATGCCAGCTTCCGCCCACAGTATCCCGACGGCCTGTTCACCTGGCTGGCCGCCAACAGCCCCGGCCAGGAGCGCGCGCTGGATATCGCCTGCGGCAACGGCCAGGCCAGCCGCCCGCTAATGAAATACTTCCACCAGGTGCTGGCCTGTGACGGCAGTCCCGAACAACTGCGCGCCGCCCCCGACCTGCAAGGCATCGACTGCTTCGCCGCGGATGCCAGCGCCCAGCCCCTGGCCGATGCCAGCCTCGACCTGATCGTGGTAGCCCAGGCCCTGCACTGGTTCGCCACGCCGGCATTCTTCGCCGAGACACGCCGCTTACTCAGGTCGGACGGGCTGTTCTGCGCCTGGTGCTACAGCCTGCTGCGCATCGACGCTGCGCTGGACGCGGTGCTCGACGACTTATACTGGAACACTCTGGGCGGCTACTGGCCCAGCGGCCGCGCCAGCGTGGATGCCGGCTACCGCGATATCCAGCCGCCGTTCGCGCGCATCGAGGTACCTGCCTTCGCCATCGAGCTGGAGTGGGATCTGCAGCAACTGATGGGCTATCTCGGCACCTGGTCCGCCGTGCAGAAGCTGGAGCAGGCCAGCGGTCGCGATCCCCTGCCGGAACTGCTGCCCAAACTGCGCCGGGCCTGGGGCGACGGGCAGCAAAAGCGTTTTGTGCGTTGGCCGCTACACTTTCTCGCAGGCCTCCCGACCCGGCCTCATTCGTGACAGCGCAGAAAGGCAAGGAGGCGCCATGAACGATGAACTGCAACACCTGAAGAACCTGGGCAAGACCTCGGCACAGTGGCTGCACGCGGTAGGCATTCACAGCGCCAACGACCTGCGCCGCCTGGGCGCGGTGGACGCTTATCGGGCGGTACGCGCCCGTGGTTTCCGCGCGTCCAAGGTCCTGCTCTATGCGATCGAGGGCGCCTTGCTCGACGTCCATTGGAACGATCTGCCCCCCGGGCTGAAGGCCAGACTCAACGGCCAACTGGACGAACCGGGGACAAGCAACAAGAGCTAGCTCACAACCTCCGAGCGGCGGGATTTACCTGTACCACGTCGCCACCTATTGTTGCGGACACCCGCGTGCCTTATCGTCAGCGCAGCCAGTTCAAGGAATTACCGTTATGTACCTACTCGGGGAGCAACCGGCCTACGCCGATCAGCTGATCCAACGCCTGCAGAGCATTCCCACGCAGTTGCTCGACGGGCTGCAGCCCAGCGGTGCCTCCCTGCGCCTGGAACAGGTCGACGACCTGGCGAAGATCCTGCCCGGCAACCAGCTGTACATCATCGAGAACGGCCTGCTGCATGCCCAGGTCGATGAGCGCCCGCTGTTCTATCTGCAGGAAGGCGATCTGGTCGGCCTGCGCCAGGGCATCGACCTGCCCAGCTGCCGCTACAGCAGCGAAGAGCAGCTGAGTCTGGTGCCCTATGCGCGCAACGAGGTGTTCAAACACATCTACGGTAGCGAGCAGCGCCAGGAGCTGTTCATCCAATACCTGATCGGCCACACCGCCCTGCTCTCCGACGCTCTGGCGCGCCTCAAGCAGCCGGAAATCCGCCCGGCAACCGGCTTCCAGCACTTCGCCGCCGGCGAGGAGCTGATCCACCAGGGTGACGACGCCGACCACGTGTTCGTGATCATCGAAGGCCACGCCGAGGCCCATGTGGACGGGCAGAAGGTCGGCGACGTGCAGAAGGACGAGATCTTCGGCGCCATGGCCGTGTTCACCCGCGAGAAGCGCAGCGCCACGGTGATCGCCAGCGAGCCCTGCACCGTGATGGTGATCCCCAAGGATCAGTTCCTCAGCCTGATGCAGAGCAATCCGCGCATTGCCCACAGCCTGATCGAGAGCATGGCGCGGCGCATCGACCTGCTGAACAAAGAGGTCACTCAGCTGCGCACCCAACTGCAGCCCACGTAAGTCCTCAGCTGACGTACCAGACCCCGGCCCAGGCCGGGGTTTGTTTTTCCAGGGTTTTGCCAACCAGTCGAAAATAATTCTCATCCAGGTGTTGACTGCAAAATGAGAATTGTTATTATTACCACAACTGGTCGCGAGATCAGCCGATAAGCTCAAGAGACCACGCAGTCGGACTCTTCAGATTATCTCCTCATCAGGCTAATCACGGTTATTGACCCGGCACTTTGCCGGGTCTTTTTTTGCCTGCGATTTGCCTGCGTGCCAGCATGGAGTGGACTTCCGCCAGCGGAGCACACTCATGGATCAGACCACCGCGGATCACCTGCAGTCATTGCACCAGCAGGGCTTCGCGCTGCTGCGAGGCGTGCTGGATGCTGGCCAGATCGCCGAGCTGCGCACCGCCATAGATGCCTTGCAACCCCAGCACTGGGACTACAGCGGCCTGCTCGACCATTACAAGTGCGTGTTCAACCGCGACCCGCTGTGGCTGCCCTATCTGGACCTGCGGGGCGTGATCGAACTGGCGGAGGCGGCGCTCGGCGCCGATTGCCATGTCATCGGTCAGACCGCCTGGCGCTGTCATCCCGGCTTTATCGGTGCCGAGCTGCATCTCGACTACCTGGCGGTGCAGCTGCCGAGCAGCCTGCTGGACGATCCGACCTTCGAGCTGCCAATGCAGATCTGCACGGCGCAGCTGTACCTGAGCGATATCGACGAGGACCTCTGCCCGACCCTGGTGATTTCCGGTAGTCACCGTGCCGGCCGCCCTCCCGCGTCGGGAGAGCAGACTTGGCGCGGCCATGAACCGCAACCGGTGTTATGCCACGCCGGCGACGTGCTGTTCCTGCGCAGCGAGCTGTGGCACGCCGGCAGCCGCAATCGCAGCTCCGACCGCAGCCGCTACCTGCTGCAGGTGCATTACGGCCGGCGCATGGTGGCGCAGAAGTTCTCGCCCTATCTGCAGTGGCGCTTCAATCCGGAAGTGCTGGCCGCCTGCACGCCGCGCCAGCGCAGGCTATTGGGCGACCACGAGGAAGCGGCGTACGACTGAGCGGCTTACCAGCCCACGCCCAGGCCGATCATGTAGCGCCGCTCATTGGTGTCGCCATGCTCGCTGGCGACCTTGTCCCACTCGGCCTTGAGGCTCAGCGCCGCCCAGCTGTTGAGCTTGTAGCGCACGCCGGCCTCGGTATCGATGACGTACTCGACCTCGTCGGTGAAAGGCGCGCCCAGTTCGCCCTGGGTATACAGCTCGAGGTTCTTGCCGTGCAGGTAGCGCTTGTAGTCCCACTCCATGGCGGCGGAGTTGAAATGCTCGCTCGTGCCGTCGGCGAACACGTAGTCGTTGCGGTTGAACAGGCCGGCCATGGAGAAGGCGCCCAGCTCGTTGTCCCAGAACTGGTAACCGGGACCGGTACCGATGGTGCGCTGTGTCTCCAGGTCCTCGACACGGTCGTGGCTGTACTTCAGCTGGCCCTGCCAGAAGAACTTCTGGGTCAGGAAGCGATCGAGGTCGTACTCCAGCTCGACCCGGTCGGTCTTGCGCTCGTCGTCCTTGGTCTCGTGGTTATACTCGGCGGCGAAGCCGTGCCGCCAGGCGCCGTGGCGCGCCTTGGTATCGAGGTCGATGTCGTAGTCCTTGATGTCGTTCTCGGCCTGCTTGTAGTCGGCGGAGAAGTCCAGCGAACCGGTCCAGGTGAGGTCCTGCACCAGTGGCTTGGGCGGCAGCATCTGGCTGATCGACGCCAGCTCCACCACCCGCGGCGCCGTGCCGTTGACCAGCTCGACCTGGCCCTGCCCGGCCGGCTTGAGCGACTTGGCATGTTCACCGACGAAATCGTTCTGCTTCACCAGCAGCTCGCGGTCGCTCTCCAGGGTGGCGATCTTCTTCACATCCAGCGTGATGCTGCCGGCATACTCGGTCTGCAGCAGCAGCTTGCCGCTGTCGAACAGCTGAATGGTACCGGTGAGCTTGTCGCCGTTCTTCAGCCAGACGGTATCGGCGAGCAGCGATGAGGGGACGGCGGCGAGCGCCAGGCAGAGCAGGGAGCGGGACGGCTTCATGGGCATCGACAACGGGCTGGTCCTGGAAAAAGGCGCGCATTATCCGGATGCACGCCGCATGAGCAAGCACAGACCGGCGAATGACCGCCTAAGTTCAGCCGAGCCGCTTACCAACCCACGCCCAAACCGATCAGGTAATGCCGGTCGGACACCGTGGTGCCCAGCCCACTCAGCTGGTTCAGCTCGTACAGCAACGACAGCCGCGCCCAGTCGTTGAGGCGATAGCGCAGCCCCGCCTCGCCATCGAACACGTAGTCGATCTCGTCGATCTGCGGCACCTGCAGCTCGGCGGTGCTGTAGAACTCCAGGCGCGTGCCCCACAGCAGCCGCTTGTAATCCCACTCCATGGACCAGGTATCGAACGACAGATCGCCATAGGGCGAGTCCAGGCGCACCCGGTTGACCTGGCCGACCAGATCGAGGCGACCCAGCTCGTTGTCCCAGAAGCGATAGCCCGGCCCGGTGCCGAGGACGCGCTGGCGGGTGACACCCTCGAACTGGTCCTCCTGCTGCTCGTAGCCACTGCGCCAGAACCAGTGATCGGTGAAGAAACGGTCGAGGTCGTACTCCAGCTCCCAGTTGTCCTCGGTCTTCTCGCCATTCTCCGTCTCGTGCTCCAACTCGCCGCTGAGCACATGGCGCCAGCGCCCGTGCTCGATGCGGGTGTTGCCCTTGAGCTTCCACTCGTCGGTGCGGTCCTCGTTGCGCTCCATGTCCAGCTTGGCGTCCAGGTTGCCCTCCCAGATGCGGTCCTTGAGCAGCGGGCGCGGCGGCACCAGACGGGTGATGCTGGCCAGCGCCACCGTTTCGCTACTGCCGTTGACTACCTGCACCCTGCCCTTGTCGGCCGCCTTGAGCTGGTGGCCAACCTCGCTGTCCAGGCCCTCGCGGCGCAGCATCAGGGGTTTGTCCGAGGCCAGGGTGTCGATATCCTTCCAGTCGATCACCACGCGCCCGGCATACTTGGTCTTCAGCGCCAGCTTGCCGCCATCGAGCAGCAGGATCTCGCCACTCAGGCGGTCGCCGTTGTTCAGCCACACGGTATCCGCGAAGACAGGCCAAGCCAGGCTCAGCAACAGACAGGACAGCAGGACGCGCACCATGGCCAGATCACCGAAGAAGGAACGAAACGACAAGGCAGAACATGCCCCAGCCCTGGAGCCCACGGCAAGTGCCGAAGGACGCCGCGCGGCACTGTACCTGGTGATGGCGCAGATCCCCGAGGGCAAAGTGATCAGCTATGGCGAACTGGCCGCCCTGGCCGGCCTCGGCCGGGCCGCGCGCTGGGTCGGCCGTACCCTCAGCCAGTTACCGCAGGACACCCGCCTACCCTGGCACCGCGTACTCGCTGCCGGTGGACGCCTCAGCCTGGCCGCCGGCACGCCCTCCGGCGAGGAGCAGCGCGCACGCCTGCGCGCCGAGGGCCTGACCATCCGCAATGATCGCGTCGACATGCGCCGCCACGGCTGGCGCCCGATGGAGCCTAACGGTTAGAGTGCGCCCTTTGTCCGAGCCCTCGTCCGAACACGCCCATGCCCCGTAGAACCTGGCGCGCCGCCCTCGCCACCTATGCCCACCCGGCCTCCCTGGCTCTGCTCCTGCTGGGCTTCGCCGCCGGTCTGCCGTACATGCTGGTGTTCTCCACCCTCTCGGTATGGCTGCGCGAGGCCGGCGTGGCCCACCAGACCATCGGTTACGCCAGCCTGATCGGCCTGGCCTACGCCTTCAAATGGGTGTGGGCACCGATGCTCGACCAGTGGCGCCTGCCGCTGCTCGGCCGCCTCGGCCGACGCCGCTCCTGGCTGGTGCTGTCCCAGGGCCTGGTGGCCTTCGGCCTGATCGGTATGGCCCTGTGCGACCCGCAGCAGCACCTGTCCTGGCTGATCGGCGTGGCCGTGGTGGTAGCCTTCGCCTCCGCCACCCAGGACATCGCGGTGGACGCCTACCGCCTGGAAATCGTCGACGACACCCGCCAGGCCGCCCTGGCCGCCAGCTACATGGCCGGCTACCGGGTCGCCGCCCTGCTGGCCACCGCCGGCGCGCTGTATTTCGCCGGCTGGTTCGGCAACCCCGGCGCCGGCTACCAGCACGGCGCCTGGGCCAGCACCTACCTGCTGTTTGCCATGCTCATGCTGCCGGGGGTGATCACCACCCTGTGGATGCGCGAACCCGCGGTGCCAATGCAGACCCAGATGGCCGCGGCGCGCTACGGCCTGTACCGCCAGCTGGCCTCGGTGCTGGTGCTGATCGTGCTGCTGGTGTCGGTGCCAGCCATGTTCACCCAGTTCTTCCGCAGCGACATCTTCCTGCTGTTCAGCGGCGAGATCGGCCTCGGCGAGCTGCTGCGCGAGGACCGCGCCACCCTGCGCTTCCTGCTCTACAGCATCCTCACCGCCGTGTGCCTGTCGCGCATGGGCCGCCGCGGCCTGGCGCCGGTGCTGACGCCGGTCAACGACTTCATCCTGCGCTACCGCTGGCAGGCCCTGCTGCTGCTCGGCCTGATCGCCACCTATCGCATGTCGGACACGGTGATGGGCGTGATGGCCAACGTCTTCTACATCGACATGGGCTTCGCCAAGAGCCAGATCGCCAGCGTCAGCAAGCTGTTCGGCCTGATCATGACCCTGCTCGGCGCAGCCCTCGGCGGCCTGCTGATCGTGCGCTTCGGCATCCTGCCGATCCTGCTGCTGGGCGGTGCGGCCTCGGCCGGCACCAACCTCCTGTTCGCTACCCTCTCCGGCCTCGGCGTGGTGGCCGACCCGGTGCTGTACGGCGCACAGACGGTCAGCCATCTGCTGTGGGCGCTGGACCCGCACATGCTGATGCTGGTGGGCACCATCACCCTCGATAACCTCAGCTCGGGCCTGGCCACGGCGGCGTTCGTCGCCTACCTGTCGAGCCTGACCAACCTGAAGTTCTCCGCCACCCAGTACGCCCTGCTCAGCTCCATCATGCTGCTGCTGCCGCGCCTGGTCGGTGGCTACTCGGGAGTGATGGTGGAGAAGGCCGGCTACGCCCAGTTCTTCCTCGCCACCGCGCTGCTGGGCATTCCCACCCTGCTGCTGATCATCCTGCAGTGGCGCCAGCAGGGCAGCCAACCGCTGCCCGCGCCGAGCACGCCGACGCCGCGCAGCGAACCCTGATCAGGCCGGCGCGGTGGTCTTGATGGTGCGCGCCAGCAGCCCCGGCACAGCGATGTCGACGCCGACCTGACGCAGGCGGTCGCGGATCTCCTCGTTGAACCTGAAGGTCACCGGCCAGTAGTCCGAGTTGGCCGTCCATACCCGCAGCGATAGAGTGATCGCGGTTTCGCCGAGCCCCGCGACCACCACCGCCGGCGCCGGGTCCTTGAGCACGCGCGGGTCTTCCGCCATCTCGCGCAGCACCTGCTGGGCCTTCTGCAGGTCGCTGTCGTAGTCGACCTTGACGTCGAACACGATCTGCCGGGTCGCCTGGCGCGAGGTGTTGACGATGGCGCCGTTGGACAGCGCGCCATTGGGCAGAATCACCGTCCGGTTGTCCCCGGTGCGCAGCACGGTGTGGAAGATCTGGATGCTGTCCACGGTGCCGGATTGGCCCTGGGCCTCGATCCAGTCGCCGATGCGGAACGGGCGGAACAGCAGGATCAGCACACCGCCGGCGAAATTGGCCAGGCTGCCTTGCAGGGCCAGGCCGATGGCCAGGCCGGCGGCACCGATGGCGGCAATGAAGGAGGCGGTGGAGATGCCGATCATGGTCGCCGCGCTGACCATCAGCAGCACCTTGAGCAGGATGTTGGCCAGGCTGCCGATGAAACCGGTCAGTGCCCGGTCCACCTTGCGCCCTTCCATCAGCAGCTGCAGGCGCCCGGTCACGCGGTTGATCAGCCACCAGCCGAGCATCAGCGTCACCAGCGCCAGGGTCAGCTTGCCGCTGTACTCCAGCACCACCGGCAGCCAGGCCTGGGACATCCGCACCAGTTCATCGTATGAGAATTGCATGAGCGCACTCCTGTTCGGACGGCAGAAACGACACCGCCATGGCTGGCCATGGCGGTGAGGGGTGTACTGCTTAGGATGCGCGTGCGACGCCGGAGGTTCCCGGCAGATCAGTCGCGGAAGTTGTTGTACTGCAGCGGCATGCCGAACTCCTTGGCGCGCAGGGCGGCGATCGCCTCCTGCAGGTCGTCGCGCTTCTTGCCGGTGACGCGCACCTGCTCGCCCTGGATGGCGGCCTGGACCTTGAGCTTGCTGTCCTTGATGTGGGCGACGATCTTCTTCGCCAGCTCCTTGTCGATGCCTTCGCGGAAGGTCACTTCCTGTTTCATCACCTTGCCGGATGCATAGGCGTCCTTGGCTTCCATGCACTGGCAATCGATCTTGCGCTTGATCAGGCTGGCGCGCACGATGTCGAGGACCTGCTCGAGCATGAACTCGGCCTCGGCGGTCAGGGTGATGGTCTTGTCCTTGCTCTCGATGCTGCACTTGCCGCGCAGATCGAAGCGGCGGTCGAGTTCCTTGACGGCGTTGTCGACCGCGTTGGTGAGTTCGTGCTTGTCCAGTTCCGACACCACGTCGAACGAAGGCATGGGCTTGCTCCTGATGGACGGCGCGATCCCCCTCACGGACTGAGCGCGCCTGACTTGACGATAAAATTGGCGCGCCCATTATAACCAGTCTGACCCACGCCGCTCAGCCAACCTGCGGCGGCCACCCTTTCCTGCCAGTGAGCCCCTCAATGCCCAACCCCCATCTCAGCATCCTGGTGGTGGACGACGCCAAGTTTTCCAGCGCCATGATCGGCCGTGCCCTGAGCCAGGCCGGTTACCAGGATGTGCGCTTCGCCAACAGTGCCGCGGAAGCCCTGCGCCTGCTGGAAAAACGTCCCGCCAGCGTGCTGCTGGCAGACTGGCTGATGCCGGAGATGGACGGCCTCGAGCTGACCGGGCGGGTGCGCCAGCTGGACGAGACGGCCGAGCATTACACCTACGTCATCCTGCTCACCGGCAAGGAAGGCGAGAACGTGCTGGTGGAGGCCTTCGACCGTGGCGTCGACGACTTCATCAGCAAGGCGGCGATGAACGAACAGCTGGTGCCGCGCGTGTACGCCGCCGACCGCCTGTGCAACACCCTGCAGCGCCTGCTCAACGAGAACCGCATGCTGACCCAGAACATCTCCAGCCTGGAGCAGCGCAACCTGGTCGACTCGCTGACCGGCCTGGGCAACCCGCGCTACCTGCAGCAGAAGCTCAACGACTGCCTGCGTCAGGTCGAGTCCCGCGGCGGCGCCCTGTGTTACCTGCTGATCGGCCTGCAGGAAGGCGAGGCGCTGCGCCGCCAGTACGGCAACGGCTTCTGGAACGAGGTGCTGCACGGTGTCGCGCGGCGCCTGCAACAGCTGGTTCGTCCGCTGGACGTGCTGACTCGCGTCGACGAGACCCACTTCGGCATGATCGCCATGCTCGACGACCTGCACGAATGCTCGCCGAGCAGCTTCAAGCGCCTGCACGAAGGCCTCAACCTCAAGGCCTTCAAGACCAGCGAAGGCTTCATCAGCCTCAAGGCCGGCATCTCGCTGGTCGGCCTGGACGCCAAATCGCTGCCCGTCGAGCCGCACTACCTGTTCGCAGAAGCCAGCCGCGTGCTGCCGGAGTCCTACGCCAGCGGCCGGGTCAGTGCACTGCGCCTGCCGCTACCACAGTGAGCTGGCACGTACTCGGAGCCGGTAGCCTGGGCGGCCTGTGGGCCGCCCGCCTGGCTCGTGCCGGGGTGCCGACAAGACTGATCCTACGCGACCAGGCCAGCCTGACCCGCTACCGCGCCGCTGGCGGCCTGACCCTGGTGCAAGACGGCCAGGCCAACCTGCACCCCATCGCCGCGGAAACACCGAGCCATGGCGCGCCGATCCGCCGCCTGCTGGTGGCCTGCAAGGCCTATGACGCCGAAGAAGCCACCGCCGCCCTGGCAGCACGCCTGGCACCCGGCGCCGAGATCATCCTGCTGCAAAACGGCCTGGGCAGCCAGGAGGCGGTTGCCACGCGCCTGCCGCGTGCGCGCTGCGTGTTCGCCTCCAGCACCGAAGGCGCGTTCCGCGACGGTGATTTCCGTGTGGTCTACGCCGGCCGCGGCCATACCTGGCTCGGCGTGCAGGGCGAGCGACGCACCCCGGAATGGCTCGACGACCTGCAGACCGCCGACATTCCCCATCAGTGGACGCACGACATCCTCGCCAAGCTGTGGCGCAAGCTGGCGCTGAACTGCGCGATCAACCCGCTGACCGTGCTGCACGACTGCCGCAACGGCGGCCTGCGTGACTGGCCGGAGGAAGTGGCCGGGCTGTGCACGGAGCTGGCCGAGCTGCTGCGCCAGGCCGGCCAGCCAGACGCCGCCGAGGACCTGTACGCCGAGGTACTGCGGGTGATCGACGGCACCGCGGCCAACTACTCCTCGATGCACCAGGACGTGGCCCAGGGCCGGCGCACCGAGATCGCCTACCTGCTGGGCCACGCCTGCGCCGAGGCCGAGCGCCTGCAGCTGAGGCTGCCGCGCCTGGACGATCTGCTGCAGCGCCTGCGCGAGCACCTCACCGCCCGCGGATTGCCCGTGACCTGAACGAGCGGTACCCTGCCCCTCCAGTCTCAATGGAAGCCGCGCCCTTGACCCGTCTGCGCCAGCGCCTCGACAACCTGCCGGTCGGCCGCAAGCTGCTCTTCGCGCTGCTGATCCTGCTGGCCGCGGTCATGCTGGTGGCCAACCTGGCGTTCATCAGCGCGGCCTACTGGATCTCCCAGGAAAGCGTCGCGCCCCAGGCCCTGCAGACCATCGGCAAACTGATCGCCACCCCCGAGCTGAGCCGGCACGCCCTGGCCACGCCGCAAGCCGCACACAAGCTGCTGGAACGTCTGGAAAGCTACACCCCGCTACGCGCCGCCGCCCTGTACAACGGCACCGGCGTGCGCCTGGCCGAGCTGCAACTGGGCGACGCCCTGCAGCTGCCGTCACGCAGCGACGAACTGGAGCACTGGCGCCTGCGCGAATTCCGCTCCACCCAGGTGATTCCCCTGCCGCAAGCGGGCCAGCCGCCCGGCTACCTGCTGCTGGTGGCCTCCAGCGAGCTGCCCGGCGCCTTCTACACCGGCACCCTGACCGCCAGCCTGGCGATCCTCGCCATCAGCGTGGTGCTCTGGGCGCTGATCGCCCGCCAGGTGCGCCGCCTGATCACCCGGCCGATCCGCCGGCTGGAGGAGCTGTCGCGCCAGGTCACCCGCGAGGAGAACTATTCGCTGCGCGCCGCCCGCGGCAACCGCGACGAGATCGGTAGCCTGGCCGATGCCTTCAACACCATGCTCGGCCGCATCGAGGCCCGCGAGCAGCAGCTCAAGCGCGCCCGCGACGACGCCGAGAGCGCCTTCAGCCAGGCCCAGAGCCTGGCCGAGGAGACCCGCCACTCCAACCGCAAGCTGGAGCTGGAAGTGCAGGTGCGCAGCAAGATCGAGAAGAAGCTCACCGGCTTCCAGAACTACCTCAACAACATCATCGACTCCATGCCCTCGGCGCTGATCGCCCTCGACGACCAGCTCTACGTCACCCAATGGAACCAGGAGGCCAGCGCCCTCTCCGGCACGCCGCTGGACGAGGCGCTGAACCAGCCGGTGTTCCTCGCCTTCCCGCCGCTCAAGCCGTTCCTCGCCCAGCTCAAGCGCACCGCCGAACAGCACAAGGTAGAGAAGATCGAGCGCGTCACCTGGCGCAAGGACGAGGACGCCCACCACTACGCCCTGACCTTCTACCCGCTGATGGGCGCCGGCGGCCGTGGCGTGGTGATCCGTATCGACGACATCACCCAGCGCCTGTCGCTGGAGGAGATGATGGTGCAGTCGGAGAAGATGCTCTCCGTGGGCGGCCTGGCCGCCGGCATGGCGCACGAGATCAACAACCCGCTGGGCGCCATCCTGCACAACGTGCAGAACATCCGCCGGCGCCTTTCGCCGGAACTGGCGAAGAACCAGGACCTGGCCGTGGAGGTTGGCATCGCCCTGGACGACGTCACCGCCTACCTGGACGCCCGCGAGATTCCCCAACTGCTCGACGGCATCGCCCAGGCCGGCTCGCGGGCGGCCAAGATCGTCAGCCACATGCTCGCCTTCAGCCGCCGCAGCAACCGCCAGCTGGCGCCCTGCCAACTGCCGGTGCTGATCGACCAGGCGCTGGAGATCGCCGGCAACGACTTCGACCTGACCGAGAGCTTCGACTTCCGCGGCATCGCCATCGAACGCGACTTCGACCCCAGCCTGGGCCCGGTCCCGGCCACCGCCAACGAGATGGAGCAGGTGCTGCTCAACCTGCTGAAGAACGCCGCCCAGGCCATCCACCTGCGCGATGACGAGGACGAGCCGGGGCGTATCGTCCTGCGCACCCGCTGCAACCCGCCGTGGGCGGAGATCCAGGTGGAAGACAACGGCATCGGCATGCCCGAGCCGGTGCGCAAGCGCATTTTCGAGCCGTTCTTTACCACCAAGGAAGTCGGCCAGGGCACCGGCCTGGGCCTATCCGTGTCGTATTTCATCGTCACCAACAACCACAAGGGGCAGCTGGAAGTGCAGTCCACCCAGGGCCAGGGCACCTGCTTCACCCTGCGATTGCCGCTGACCGCCCCCGCCGAAAACACGAGCATCTGATGGGCCACCGACTGAGCAAGATCTACACGAAGACCGGCGACAAGGGCGAGACCGGCCTGGCCGATGGCCGCCGCGTGGCCAAGGACCACCCGCGGGTGGAGGCCATGGGCGAGCTGGATACGCTGAACAGCCAGCTCGGCCTGCTGCTGGCGGACCTGGCCGAACAGGCCGCCACATGCCCCGGACTGGGCGAGATCATCGCGGTCTTGGCGCCCTGCCAGCACCGCCTGTTCGACCTCGGCGGCGAGCTGGCGATGCCGGACTACCAGGCCCTGCAGGAAGGCGAGGTGGCGCGCCTGGAGGCGGCCATCGACCTGTGGAACGAGGAACTCGGCCCGCTGCAGAACTTCATCCTCCCCGGCGGCTCACGCCTGGTGGCCCAGGCCCATGTCTGCCGCAGCCTGGCGCGCAGTGCCGAGCGGCGCTGCCAACAGCTCAACGCCGAAGAACCGCTACGCCCGGTGGGCATGGCCTACATCAACCGCCTGTCCGACCTACTGTTCGTCGCCGGCCGGCTGATCGCTCGCCGCCAGGGCATCGACGAGGTGCTGTGGCAGGCGGCGGAGAAACCGCCGCAAGGCTGAAAGATAGCGATGCCAAGGGCATCGCTGATGTCATTGCGGCCAGAACGCGCGGATACCAGCCACGCCCTGCGCCCCGGCCTGCCAGGCCCGCTGGCGATCCTGCGGGCCGACGCCACCGAGCAGGAAGGCCGGCAGGTTACAGCCACGCAGCAGCTCGGTAGCGGCCTCCCAGCCCAGCGGCGTGGCCTCGGGATGCGTCTGGGTGGCCTGCACCGGCGACAGGGTGACGAAGTCCACCCCCATGCGCGCGGCCAGTGCCAGTTCCTCGGCCGTGTGGCAGGAAGCTGCCAGCCAGCGCTGGCCGGGGAACGGCCGGCCGTTGGCGACGTACTTGCGCAGCTGCTCGGCCGTCAGATGCCAGCCGGCGGCAGGGAAGTCGCCCAGCCACTCCAGCGGCCCCTTGAGCATCAACTGCGCCTTGCCGGCACACAGGCCCTGAATATCCACGGCCAGGTCACGGTACTGCGGATCGAACATGTTCGGCGCGCGCAGCTGGATCAACTTGGCGCCGCTGGCCAGGGCCGCACGCACGCCGCGCATCAGTTCGGCCGGCTCCAGGCCCTCGGGTGTGATCAGGTAGGTGTCGGGCAGGCGCGCCGCCGCAACTATCGGCTGGTTGGCGGCGGGGAACTCGTAGTCGAGCAGCTCGCGCTCGCTGGCCCAGGCCAGTGGCTGGCCCTCGGCGCCGTGCGGTTCGCCGCTGAAGGCGGAGACTTCCCAGACATCCAGCAGCACCTGCTTGTCCGGGTAGTCGTGGTGCACCTGGATCAGCGGCCGGGCGGTGCCTACGCGAATGCCCAGCTCCTCCTCCAGCTCGCGGGCCAGGGCCAGCTCGACCGCCTCGCCCTCCTCCACCTTGCCGCCGGGAAACTCCCAGAGGCCACCCTGGTGCTTGTCCTGCGGGCGCTTGGCGAGCAGTACCCGGCCATCGCCGCCACGGATCACCGCGGCGGCCACATGAATGCGTTTCAAGCCCTGGTCTCCTGCAGCGCGGCCTGGTACCAGCGTTGGAAGGCCGGCCACTGGTAGATGGTGTCGACGTAAGCGGCGGCCTCGGCCGGCAGCTCCACGCGATAGCTGCGCAGGCGCGCCGCCACCGGGGCGAAGAAGGCATCGGCGATGCTGGCATGGCCGAACAGGAACGGACCGTCCTGGCCGAAGCGCTGACGGCAGTCCGCCCATAGCTTGCATACGCGCTGGATATCGGCCTGGGCCTCGGCGGGAATCTCGGCCAGGGCCTGGTCGCGCGCCAGGTCCATGGACATGTGGCTGCGCAGGGCCATGAAGCCGCTGTGCATCTCGGCGCACACGCTGCGCGCCAAGGCGCGGGCGTACTGGCCACGAGGCCAGAGGTGCGCTTCGGGGAAGCGCTCGGCGAGGTATTCGGCGATGGCCAGCGAATCCCACACCGGACCTTCCTCGGTGTGCAGCACCGGCACCTTGCCGGTCGGCGCATGGGCCAGCAGCTGGCTGCGGCTGTCCGGCCGGTACAGATGCACCAGGATCTCCTCGTAGGGCACCCCGGTCAGGTCCATGACCAGGGCCGCGCGCAGCGACCAGGAGGAATAGTTCTTGTCGCCGATCACCAGCTTGAGGGACATGTTCGCTCTCCTAGAAAGGTTGTAGGCGGAGCGTACGCGGCCTCGCCGGCCGCGGACAATTCCGCTTGCGCATGCCCCTATGAGCAGGGGAATGGCAGCACAGAGCCGGGGCTGCGAGTCGCCTGCAACACCCTTACCCCCAACCCCTCTCCCACAGGGAGAGGGGAAGCACATGGCTCAGGTGCGGTATTCGGCGTTGATCTTCACGTACTCGTGGGACAGATCGGTGGTCCAGATCGTTTCGCTGCAATCGCCGCGGCCCAGCTCGATGCGGATGCCGATCTCCTCGCGGGCCATGACCGCCGCGCCTTGGTCCTCGGTATAAGCCGCGTCGCGGCCACCCTGGCTGGCAATACGCACCTCTCCTTGAAGCGCATCACCGAGGAACACATCGATCAGGCTCACGTCCAGGTTCGGCACGCCGGCGTAGCCAACGGCTGCGAGGATACGGCCCCAGTTGGGATCGGAGGCGAACAGCGCGGTCTTGATCAGCGGCGAGTGGGCCACGGCGTAGGCCACATCCAGGCACTCCTGGGGATTGCCGCCGCCGTTGACCTGCACGGTGACGAACTTGGTGGCGCCCTCGCCGTCACGGACGATGGCCTGGGCCACTTCCATAAACACCTCCAGCACCGCCTGCTTGAGCTTGGCGAACAGCTCGCCGGAGGCCGCGGTGATTTCCGGCAGTTTGGCTTGGCCGGTGGCGATCAACATGCAGCAGTCGTTGGTCGAGGTATCGCCGTCAATGGTGATGCGGTTGAACGACTTGTTGGCAGCGTCACGCACCAGAGCCTGCAGCACATCGCCAGCAACCTTGGCGTCGGTGGCGATGTAGCCGAGCATGGTGGCCATGTTCGGACGGATCATGCCGGCGCCTTTGCTGATGCCGGTCACGGTGACGGTCACGCCATCATGCTGGAACTGGCGGCTGGCACCCTTGGGCAGGGTGTCGGTGGTCATGATGCCGGTGGCGGCTTCGGCCCAGTGATCCTCGTGCAGATCGTCCAGGGCAGCCTGCAGCGCGCCCTCGATCTTGGCCACCGGCAGCGGCTCGCCGATGACACCGGTGGAGAACGGCAGCACCGCCTCCTCGGCCACACCGGTCAGCGCGGCCAGCGCGGCGCAGGTGCGGCGGGCGTTGCTCAGGCCATCCGGACCGGTGCCGGCGTTGGCGTTGCCGGTGTTGGTCAGCAGGTAGCGCACATCGCCGGCCATGCGCTCACGGGTGACGATCACCGGGGCGGCGCAGAAGGCGTTGGTGGTGGTCACGCCGGCCACCCGCGAGCCTTCGGCGCAGCGCATCACCACCACGTCCTTGCGCCCCGGGCGCTTGATGCCGGCGGAGGAAATGCCGAGTTCGAAACCGGGAACCGGATGCAGTGTGGGCAGGGGACCGAGACCAACGGCCATAGGAGCGCTCCTTACTTGGACAGTGACACATCAATTGGAAAAACGCCGCGAGCGGCAGAGCCGGTCGCGGCGTTTCTTGTATAGCAGGCCTGGTGCGGTTTAGCCGACCTGACCGTGGCAGTGCTTGTACTTCTTGCCAGAACCGCAGGGGCAAGGCTCATTACGGCCGATCTTCGGATCGCTGCGCACCGGGGTAGCAACCGCCAGCTCGCCTTCGGCCTCCTCACCCTCGGCAGCCGGCATGGCCGATGCCTCGGCATGCTGGAACTGCATGCGCTCGGCCATGGCCTCGGCCTCGCGGCGCAGACGCGCCTCTTCCTCGACCGGGTCTTCGCGGCGGACCTGGACGTGGGACAGCACGCGGATGGTGTCGCGCTTGATCGAGTCGAGCAGGTCCTGGAACAGGGTGAAGGACTCGCGCTTGTATTCCTGCTTGGGGTTCTTCTGCGCATAGCCGCGCAGGTGGATGCCGTGGCGCAGGTGGTCCATGGTCGCCAGGTGGTCCTTCCACAGATCGTCCAGCACGCGCAGCAGCATCTGCTTCTCGAAGGTGCGCAGGGCCTCGACGCCGGCCAGGTCTTCCTTCTCGGAGTAGGCGGCCAAGAGCTCGGCGAGGATCTTCTCGCGCAGGGTCTCTTCGTACAGCTTCTCGTCGCAGTCCAGCCACTGCTGGATCGGCAAACGCACGCCGAAGTCGCTGTTCAGCGCCATTTCCAGGCCGGTGATGTCCCACTGCTCGGGCAGCGACTGCGGCGGAATATGGTTGTTGATGGTGGCGGCCAGCACTTCCTCGCGGAATTCGATGATGGTCTCGCCGATGTTGTCGGCGGCCAGCAGGCTGTTGCGCATGTGGTAGATCACCTTGCGCTGCTCGTTGGCCACGTCGTCGTATTCGAGCAGCTGCTTGCGCATGTCGAAGTTGCGGCCTTCGACCTTGCGCTGGGCCTTCTCAATGGCGTTGGTGACCATGCTGTGCTCGATGGCCTCGCCGGACTGCATGCCCAGGGCCTTCATGAAGTTCTTCACCCGATCGGAAGCGAAGATGCGCATCAGGCTGTCTTCCAGCGACAGGTAGAAGCGGCTGGAGCCCGGGTCACCCTGGCGACCGGCACGGCCACGCAGCTGGTTGTCGATACGGCGGGACTCGTGACGCTCGGAGGCGATGACGTGCAGGCCACCGGCCTCGATCACCTGCTGGTGACGCTTCTGCCAGTCGGCCTTGATCTGCGCGACCTGCTCGTCGCTCGGCGCTTCCAGGGCGGCCACTTCGGCTTCCCAGTTGCCGCCGAGGAGGATGTCGGTACCACGACCGGCCATGTTGGTGGCCAGGGTCACGGCGCCCGGACGACCGGCCTGGGCGATGATCTCGGCTTCCTTCTCGTGGTATTTGGCGTTGAGCACCTTGTGCTCGATGCCGGCCTGCTCGAGCAGCTTGGAGACGTATTCGGAAGTCTCGATGGAGGCGGTACCGACCAGGATCGGACGGCCCTGGGCTTGGCACTCGCGGATATCGGTGATGATCGCCTGGTACTTCTCTTCCTGGGTCAGGTAGACCAGGTCGTTGTAGTCCTTGCGCGCCACCGGACGGTGGGTGGGGATGACCACCACGTCGAGGCCGTAGATCTGGCGGAACTCGAAGGCCTCGGTGTCGGCGGTGCCGGTCATGCCAGAGAGCTTCTTGTACAGGCGGAAGTAGTTCTGGAAGGTGGTCGAGGCCAGGGTCTGGCTCTCGGCCTGGATGTTCACGCCTTCCTTGGCCTCGATGGCCTGGTGCAGGCCCTCGGACAGGCGGCGGCCCTGCATGGTACGGCCGGTGTGCTCGTCGATCAGGATGACCTGGCCGTTCTGCACGATGTACTCGACGTTACGGTGGAACAACTTGTGCGCGCGCAGGCCGGCGTAGACGTGGGTCAGCAGGCTGAGGTTATGCGCGGCATAGAGGCTCTCGCCCTCGGCCAGCAGGCCGGCGGCGCTGAGCATCTCTTCCACGTACTGGTGGCCGGCCTCGTTGAGCTCGACCTGGCGGGTCTTCTCGTCGACCTTGTAGTGGCCTTCCTGAGTGACCACGCCTTCCTCTTCCTCGATGTGCTGCTTGAGGCGCGGGATCAGCTGGTTGATCTGCATGTACAGCTTGGAGCTGTCTTCGGCCTGGCCGGAGATGATCAGCGGGGTACGGGCTTCGTCGATGAGGATGGAGTCGACTTCGTCGATCACGGCGAAGTTGAGTTCGCGCTGGAATTTCTCCTCCAGGGCGAAGGCCATGTTGTCGCGCAGGTAGTCGAAACCGAATTCGTTGTTAGTGCCGTAGGTGATATCGGAGGCGTAGGCGGCGCGCTTCTCTTCCGGCGGCATGAAGGGAATCACCACGCCGACGGACAGGCCGAGGAATTCGTAGAGCGGGCGCATCCAGTTGGCGTCGCGGCGAGCCAGGTAGTCGTTCACCGTGACCACGTGCACGCCCTTGCCGGACAGGGCGTTGAGATACACCGCCAGGGTGCCCACCAGGGTCTTGCCCTCGCCGGTGCGCATCTCGGCGATCTTGCCTTCGTGCAGGGTCATGCCACCGATCAGCTGTACGTCGAAATGACGCATGCCCATCACCCGCTTGCCGGCCTCACGGGCCACGGCAAAGGCTTCGGGAAGAATCTGGTCGAGGCTCTCGCCCTTGGCCACACGCGCCTTGAACTCTTCGGTCTTGGCCTTCAGCTGCTCGTCGGAGAGCGCCAGCATCTGCTCTTCCAGGGCGTTGATCGCGGTCACTGTCTTGAGCATGCGTTTGACTTCGCGCTCGTTCTTGCTTCCAAAGAGTTTCTTCAACAGTGGCGCAAACATATCGGCAGATTCTTCCACTCTGGGGGATGGGGGGCGGCGCAGAAGGCCAGCCCGGCAGCCAGCTCGGCTGCGTGCAAAGGGGGCATTCTACTCGGAAACGTTGGCGAGAAAAGGGTGAACTCCTGCGAGTCTGCCGGATACGCCAAGCATGCCCGCAGGCACGCCGTAAGCCTTATATGGGGACGGTGACCGACAGCTGCAAGGGCCTTTGCTAACATGGGCGCACCAGCCCACGAATCCGCCGCCATGAGCCTTCGCCCACCACCCGCCAAGACCGCCGATGCCCTGCTGCGCGAGCACAAGCCGCTGCGCGCGCTGCTCAGTGCCGCCCAGCGCCTGGGCAAGCTGCAGGCGCTGGTCGAGGCACAGCTGGAGCCGGCCGCCCGCGAGCATTGCCAGGTGGCCAGCTGGCACGATGGCTGTCTGTTGTTGCTGACCAGCAACGGCCACTGGGCCACTCGCCTGCACTATCAGCAGCGCCGCTTGCAGCGCATGTTGCAGGTACTGCCGGAGTTCGCCGGGCTGCAGAAGATCCAGGTCAAGGTGCGTCCACCGAGCACCCACGCCACCTATCAGGCAAACAAGAGCGAGCTGTCCGAGGCTGCCGCCGACAGCCTGTGCAGCGCCGCCGAAGGTATCGGCGACCCCAAGCTGCGCGCCGCCCTGGAGCGCCTGGCGCGCAACGCCAAGCGCGACTGAGTTCTCGATGTAGTAGAGGTAGGCGTCAGAAAAAAACAGGCCACCCGAGGGTGGCCTGAATACAACAGAAGGGAAGGGTATTGCTTACACGGCCGCAACCGGGCGCATGTAGGAGATCGGCGCGGTGCTGGCGTCGTCGAAGATCACCACTTCCCAAGCATCTTGCTGCTCGATCAGGGTGCGCAGCAGACGATTGTTCAGCGCGTGTCCGGACTTGAAGCCCTTGAACTCGCCGATCAGGCTGTTGCCCAGCAGGTAGAGGTCGCCGATGGCGTCGAGGATCTTGTGCTTGACGAATTCGTCCTCGTAACGGAGGCCGTCTTCGTTGAGCACGCGGAACTCATCGACCACGATGGCGTTCTCCACGCTGCCGCCGAGTGCCAGGTTCTGCGAACGCAGGAACTCGATGTCGCGCATGAACCCGAAGGTCCGTGCGCGGCTCACTTCCTTGACGAAGGAAGTGCTGGAGAAGTCGACGCTGGCGGTCTGGGTGCGACCACGGAACACCGGGTGATCGAAATCGATCTCGAAGCTCACCTTAAAGCCGTCGAAGGGCAGGAAGGTGGCGCGCTTGTCGCCCTCCTCCACTGTCACTTCGCGGAGCACGCGGATGAACTTCTTCGGCGCTTCCTGCTCTTCCAGGCCAGCAGACTGAATCAGGAATACAAAGGGACCGGCACTGCCGTCCATGATCGGGACTTCTGACGCCGACAGCTCGACGTAGGCGTTGTCGATGCCCAGGCCTGCCATGGCCGAAAGCAAGTGCTCGACGGTGTCCACCTTGACATCACCATTGACCAGAGTGGTCGACATGGTGGTCTCACCGACATTCTCGGCGCGGGCGGGGATTTCCACGACCGGATCCAGATCGGTGCGACGGAACACGATTCCGGTGTCCACCGGGGCCGGCTTGAGGGTCAGGTAAACCTTTTCCCCCGAGTGCAGGCCAACGCCGGTGGCTCGGATGATGTTCTTCAGGGTGCGTTGTCTGATCATGGTTTTGGCTGCGCTTGTTGCGAACTGTTTTCAACAATGGGCGGCGATGATAGCAGAACCGCCCTTTGCTGAACACCAATCACCGATATACTCCTGATAGATACCATCAATCAGCCTGACGACGCAGGAAGGCCGGGATGTCCAGATAGTCCAGGTCGTCCTGAGTGTTCAGCTTGGCCGCGGCGGCACTGCCGGCGAGGCTTTGGCGCTGAACGGTCGGGCGCTCGTAGTCCTTGTAGTTGACGGCCGGCTGCTCGGCAGCGCGAGGAGCGGCGCTGATGGTGGCAGCCGGAACGGCAACGGCGGCAGCCGCGATGGTGTTGTCGACCACCTTGACCGGCTTCTCGATGCGCGCGCCCAGGCCGGTAGCGACCACGGTCACGTGCAGCTCGTCGCGCATGTCCGGATCGATCACAGCACCGACCTTGACGGTCGCGGCTTCCGAGGCGAAGGCCTCGATGATCTCGCCGACCGCGGCGTACTCGCCCAGGGACAGGTCGAGACCGGCGGTGATGTTGACCAGGATGCCACGCGCGCCCTGCAGGTTGACGTCTTCCAGCAGCGGGTTGCGGATGGCGGCCTCGGTGGCCTCGCGAGCACGGTTCGGACCGCTGGCGCAGCCGGTGCCCATCATGGCCATGCCCATCTCGCCCATCACGGTCTTCACGTCGGCGAAGTCGACGTTCATCAGGCCCGGACGCTGCATAATGTCGGAGATACCGCGTACGGCGCCAGACAGCACGTCGTCAGCCTTGGCGAAGGCGGACAGCAGACTGGCGTCCTTGCCGAGGATGGTCAGCAGCTTCTCGTTGGGGATAGTGATCAGCGAGTCGACCACATCGGACAGAGCGCGGATGCCCTCGTCGGCGACCTGCATGCGCTTGCGGCCTTCGAACGGGAACGGACGAGTCACCACGGCAACGGTAAGGATGCCCATCTCTTTCGCCACTTCGGCGATGATCGGCGCCGCACCGGTACCGGTGCCGCCACCCATGCCGGTGGTGATGAACACCATGTCGGCACCGCTCAGCACTTCGGCGATGCGCTCGCGATCTTCCATGGCGGCCTGGCGGCCGATTTCCGGGTTGGTACCGGCACCCAGGCCCTTGGTCACGCCCGGGCCGAGTTGCAGCACGGTGCGCGCGCCGACGTTCTTCAACGCCTGGGCATCGGTGTTGGCGCAGATGAATTCCACGCCTTCGATGTTGTTCTTGATCATGTGGTTGACAGCGTTACCGCCGCCGCCGCCCACGCCGATGACTTTGATAACTGCGCTTTGTGGAGCGTTATCTACTAGTTCGAACATTTCCCCTCTCCTTCTTTTTTAGTTATCGCCTACAGCTACCGCGGGTTTCACATCAGAAATTGCCCTGGACCCAGCGTTTCAGCCGTTCCAGTACCGGTGTTTTGGGCTCATCGCCATACTGAATCCCAGGCGCGTGGAAGCCGTCGGACTGTTTCCGCAGCCCGTACATCAGCAGGCCCACGCCTGTGGAATAAATTGGATTACGCACGACGTCGGTCAGTCCCTTGACGCTGTGGGGTACGCCCAAACGCACCGGCATGTGAAAGATCTCTTCGGCCAGTTCGACGGCGCCTTCCATCTTGGCGGTGCCGCCGGTGAGGACGATCCCGGCAGGGATCATGTCCTCGTAGCCGCTGCGCCGCAGCTCGGCCTGAATGAGGGTGAAGAGCTCGTCGTAACGGGGCTCAACAACCTCGGCCAGAGCTTGACGGGACAGCTCCCGCGGTGGCCGGTCTCCCACACTGGGAACCTTGATGGTTTCCCCTGGACCCGCCAGTTTGGCTAGGGCGCAAGCATACCGAATCTTGATTTCCTCGGCATACTGGGTCGGGGTGCGTAATGCCATTGCAATATCATTGGTGACCTGGTCGCCGGCGATCGGAATCACCGCGGTGTGACGTATCGCACCATCGGCGAAGATGGCGATGTCGGTGGTACCGCCACCGATATCGACCAGGCACACGCCCAGCTCCTTTTCGTCCTCGGTCAGCACCGAGTAGGCGGAAGCCAGCTGTTCCAGAATGATGTCGTCCACTTCCAGGCCACAGCGACGCACGCACTTCTCGACGTTCTGCGCGGCGTTGGTGGCGCAGGTGACCACGTGCACCTTGGCTTCCAGACGCACGCCGGACATGCCGAGCGGCTCGCGCACGCCCTCCTGGTTATCGATCACGTAGTCCTGCGGCAGGGTGTGCAGCACGCGTTGGTCGGCCGGGATGGCCACGGCCTGGGCGGCGTCGAGCACGCGCTCCAGGTCGGCCGGGCTCACTTCGCGGTCGCGGATGGCGACGATGCCATGGCTGTTCAGGCTGCGGATGTGGTTGCCGGCGATGCCGACGAAGGCCGAGTGGATACGGCAGCCGGCCATCAGCTGTGCCTCTTCGATGGCGCGCTGGATCGACTGCACGGTGGATTCGATGTTCACCACCACGCCCTTCTTCAGGCCGCGCGACGGGCTGGTGCCGATACCGACGATATCCAGCTCGCCATCGGCCGTCACCTCGCCCACCAGCGCCACCACTTTGGAGGTGCCGATGTCCAGGCCGACGATCATCTTGCCGCTCTGCACGCTTGCCATGATCTCTACTGTTCTCCTCGATTCACTGGACGGCGACCGTCGTTTCGGTTGCCGTCGGCGGCACCGGCTCGCGCCAGGCCACGGCCAGGCCGTTGGCATAGCGCAGGTCGATGCGCGCGATATTCGCGATCTGCTGCTTGAGCACCTTGTCGTGGATGCCGGCGAACCGGCGCATCTTGTCGACCAGGTGATCCCGGCCCAGGAGGATGTCCACGCCCTGGGCGGTACTGATGAACCAGCTGCCGTGCTCGCGCAGCTCCAGGCTGCTGATGGTGAAACCCATCGGCCGCAGCAACTGGCTGAGCACTTGGTACTGCTGCATCACCTGCTGCTGGGCGCGTTGCGGCCCGGACAGCATCGGCAGGTGTTCGTAATTGGCCGCCTCGCGCGGGGCGAAGGCGCGGCCCTGGTTGTTGAGCAGCGCCTCGTTGCCCCAGCGGGCCACCGGCAGTTGCTCTTCCAGGGTGATCGACACCTGGTCCGGCCACACCCGGCGCACTTCGGCGTGGGCGATCCACGGCATCTGCTCCAGCTCGGCACGCATGCCGGCCAGGTTGATGGTGAAGAAGCTGGCCGAGACGTACGGCGCGATGCGCTCCTGTACGGCCTGCTGGCTGATGTAGCTCAGCTCGCCCTGCACGCTGACCCGAGCAATCGGCCGGTCGGCGTATGGCAGCAGGCGCTGGGCGCCCTCGTAGGTACCGAGGCCCAGGGCCACCAGCAGCAACGGCCAGCCCAGGCGCTTGAGGCCACGGCCGACACCGCCGAAATCCGCCTTCGGCAGGCGTGCGGACAGCGGTGCCTTGGCCACCATCCGGCTCGCGCCACGCGCAGCGATAGGCTGACGCCGGGTGGCGCCTCCTATCGGCTGCGAGTGGTGACGGAGAGTGGCGACCATGACTTAGCCCCTTGCCTCGACGCTGTCGGCCAGGATCGCCAGCACCAGTTGCTGGAAGTCCAGGCCGGCGGCGCGTGCGGCCATCGGTACCAGGCTGTGATCGGTCATGCCCGGCACGGTGTTGACTTCCAGCAGCCAGAACTTGCCGGCGGCGTCCTGCATCACGTCGGCGCGCGCCCAGCCCTGGGTGCCCACGGCCTCACAGGCACGCGCGGTCAGCTCCTTCAGCTCGGCTTCCTTGTCGGCCGACAGGCCGCAGGGAACGCGGTACTGGGTGTCATTGGCCAGGTACTTGGCGTCGTAGTCGTAGAAGCTATGCGGGGTGCCCAGGCCGATGGGCGGCAGCACCTGACCGCGCAGCATGGCCACGGTGTACTCGGGACCGTCGATCATCTGCTCGACCAGCACCTGCGAGTCGTACTGGCTGGCGTCTTTCCACGCCGCGATCAGCGCGTCGACATCAGCGACCTTGGCCATGCCGATACTGGAGCCTTCGTGGGCCGGTTTGACGAACAGCGGGAAACCCAGCTCGGCAGCCGCGGTGCGGCAATCTTCTTCGCAGACCAGGGCGGCGTGGGCCGGCGTCGGCAGATCCAGGCTCAGCCACACGCGCTTGGTGCGCAGCTTGTCCATGGCCAGGGCCGAGGCGAGGATGCCGCTGCCGGTGTAAGGAATGCCGGCGCACTCCAGCAGGCCCTGCATGGCGCCGTCTTCGCCGCCACGGCCGTGCAGCACGATAAAGGCGCGGTCGATCTTCTCGGCCACCAGGCGCTGCAGGAAGTCATCACCCACGTCGATGCCGAAGGCGTCCACACCGGCGCTCTGCAGGGCTTCCAGTACGGCAGCGCCGGACTTCAGCGACACCGCACGCTCGGCGCTCTTGCCGCCGAACAGCACGGCGACGCGGCCGAAGGCCTTGGGATCGAGGGTGGAATGCAGGCTCATTTCGACTCACCTTGAACAGCGAACAGCGGGTGCTTGATCAGTTGTGGGGCTACCCCGCCGATATCGCCGGCGCCCTGGCACAGCAGGATGTCGCCGGCACGCAGCAGCGGCTTGATGATCGGGGCCAGTTCGGTGCCACGCTCGACGTAGATCGGGTCGAGCTGGCCGCGTTGGCGAATGCTGTGGCACAGGTGGCGGCTGTCGGCACCGGGAATCGGCTCCTCGCCGGCCGGGTAGACCTCCATCAGCAGCAGCACGTTGGCGTCGCCCAGCACCTGGACGAAGTCGTCGTACAGGTCACGGGTACGGCTGTAGCGGTGCGGCTGATACAGGATCACCAGGCGACGCTCGGCCCAGCCGCCGCGCACGGCCTTGATCACCGCCGCGACTTCGCGCGGGTGGTGGCCGTAGTCGTCGACCAGCATCACGCTGCCGCCGTCGACCGGCAGTTCGCCGTAGACCTGGAAGCGCCGGCCGACACCCTGGAAGCCGGACAGGCCGGCGACGATGGCGGCATCGTCGATGCCCTCGTCGGTGGCGATGGCGATGGTGGCCAGGGAATTCAGCACGTTGTGGTTGCCCGGCATGTTCACCGACACATCCAGCGGCTCGCGGTCGCGGCGCAACACGGTGAAGAAGGTACGCATGCCTTCCTGGCGCACGTTGATGGCGCGCACGTCGGCGTCCTCGGCGAAGCCGTAGGTCACGGTCGGGCGGGCCACCTGCGGCAGCAGCTCGCGCACCACCGGGTCATCTACGCAGAGCACGGCCAGGCCGTAGAACGGCAGGTTGTGCAGGAATTCGATGAAGGTCTTCTTCAGGACATTGAAGTCGCCGCCGTAGGTGCTCATGTGGTCGGCGTCGATATTGGTGACCACCGAGACCATCGGCTGCAGGTGCAGGAAGCTGGCGTCGCTCTCGTCGGCCTCGGCGATCAGGTAGCGGCTGCTACCGAGCTGGGCGTTGGTGCCTGCAGCGTTCAGGCGGCCGCCGATGACGAAGGTCGGGTCCAGGCCGCCGGCGGCGAATACCGAGGCCAGCAGGCTGGTGGTGGTGGTCTTGCCATGGGTGCCGGCCACGGCCACGCCGTGGCGGTAGCGCATCAGCTCGGCGAGCATCTCGGCGCGCGGCACCACCGGAATGCGGCGTTCCAGGGCGGTGGCGACTTCCGGGTTGCTGGTGTTGACCGCGCTGGATACCACCAGCACGTCGGCCTGCTCGGCGTTCTCGGCACGGTGGCCGATGAAGATGATCGCGCCGAAGCTTTCCAGGCGCTCGGTCACGGCCGAGGCCTTGAGGTCGGAGCCGGAGACTTCGTAGCCCAGGTTGAGCAGCACCTCGGCGATGCCGCACATGCCGGCGCCGCCGATACCGACGAAGTGGATGCGGCGGATGCGGCGCATGCGGCGGATTTCCGAACGGGCAGCAGCGGGAGACTTAGCCACGGGCCACCTCCAGGCAGATTTCGACCACCGTGCGGGTGGCGTCCGGTTTGGCCAGGCTGCGCGCGGTGCGGCCCATGGCCTTGAGTTTTTCGGGATGCATCAGAACCTCGGTCAACTGCGCGGCGAGCTTGTCCGCGTCAGTGGCATGTTGCGGCAGAAGGAAGGCGGCGCCCTCCTTGGCCAGATATTCGGCATTGCGGGTCTGGTGATCGTCGATCGCGTGCGGCAGCGGCACGAGGAACGACGGCAGGCCGGCGGCGGCCAGCTCGCTGACGGTCAGCGCGCCGGCGCGGCAGATCACCAGATCGGCCCAGGCGTAGGCAGCAGCCATGTCCTTGATGAACGGCGCGACCTCGGCTTCGACCGCGGCTTCGCGATAACGCTCCGCGGTGACTTGATCATGTTGCTTGCCGGCCTGGTGGAACACCTGCGGGCGCAGCTCGCCGGCCACTTTGGCCAGGGCCGCGGGCAGCAGTTTGTTCAGCGGCTCGGCACCCAGGCTGCCACCCAGCACCAGCAGGCGCGGCCGGCGTTTGCCCAGGGCATCGCGCGGGGTTTCCAGGAACAACTCCTCGCGCACCGGGTTGCCGGTGGTGCGCAGCTTGTCGCCCTTGCAGAAAGTGTTCGGGAAGGCCTCGCACACACGGCTGGCGAACGGCGCCAGGCTGCGGTTGGCAGTGCCGGCCACAGCATTTTGCTCATGGATCACCAGCGGCGCGCCGTTCATCCGCGCGGCCAGGCCGCCCGGACCGGTGACATAGCCACCCATGCCCAGCACGCAGACCGGCTGCAGCTCGCGCATCACCTTGCGCGCCTGCCACAGCGCGCGGATCAGCTGGAACGGTGCCTTGAGCAGGGACAGCTTGCCCTTGCCGCGCAGGCCGGAAACCTGGATCAGGTGCAGCGGCAGCTCGGCCGCCGGCACCAGTTCGTTCTCGATGCCACGCGGGGTGCCCAGCCAGTGCACGGAATAGCCACGCGCCTTGAACTCGCGGGCGCAGGCCAGGGCCGGGAACACGTGGCCGCCAGTGCCGCCAGCCATGATCAGGACATTACCGCGCATGGCCGGCCTCCTCGCTGTCGAAGAAGTCCGACTCGGTGAACTCCACTTCCTCGCTGCCCAGTTGGGTGCGACGCTCCCACTCGATGCGCAGGAGCATGGCCAGGCTGACGCAGCAGATGATCAGCGAGCTGCCGCCATAGCTGAGGAACGGCAGCGTCAGACCCTTGGTCGGCAGCAGGCCGACGTTCACGCCGATGTTGATCAGCACCTGGCCGATCCACTGCATGGCGATGCCGTAGGCCACGTAGGCGGAGAACAGCTGCTTGGCCTTCTCCGCCCACAGGCCGATGTACAGGGCGCGTACGGCGACGAAGACGAACAGACCGACGGTGGCCAGCGCGCCGACCATGCCCAGTTCCTCGGCCAGCACGGCGAAGACGAAGTCGGTGTGCGCTTCCGGCAGGTAGAACTGCTTCTGGATGCTGTTGCCTAGGCCCACGCCGAGCCATTCGCCACGGCCGAAGGCGATCAGCGCCTGGCTCAGCTGGTAGCCGGCGCCGTACTGGTCGGCCCAGGGGTCGACGAAGTTGGTCAGGCGCTCCAGGCGGTAGGCCTGGCTGGTCATCACCAGCACGCCGAGGCCGAGCACCACGCCGGCCAGCGGAATGAAACGCACCAGGTTGATGCCGCCGAGGAACAGCATGGCGATGCAGGAACCGAACAGCACCACGGTGGCGCCGAAGTCCGGTTCGGCCAGCAGCAGCACGGCCATCGGCCCGAGCACCAGCATCGGCTTGAGGAAGCCGGAGAGCTTCTCGCGTACTTCTTCCTGGCGACGCACCAGGTAGCCGGCGATGAACACCAGGGTGAACAGCTTGGCCAGTTCGGACGGCTGCAGATTGAACAGGCCGAAGCCGATCCAGCGCTTGGCGCCGTTCACTTCACGACCGATGCCCGGTAGCAATACCAGCACCAGCAGGACGAAGGCGACGATCAGCAGGCTGCCGCCGAAACGCTGCCACAGCGACATCGGGATCAGCAGGGTGAGCAGCGCGGCGGAGATGCCCAAGCCGAGGTAAATCAGGTGGCGGATCATGTGGTACAGCGGGTTGCCGGACATGGCCGCGGCCACTTCCGAACTGGCCGAGGTGATCATCACCAGGCCCAGGCCGAGCAGGGCCAGGCAACCGGCCAGCAGCGGGAAGTCGAGGTCGATGCCGCGACGGGTGCGCAGCGGCGACGGGGCGGCGAGCAGGCGGGCCAGCAGGGTCATTGCAGGCCCTCCGCCGCCTGGGCGAACAGACGCCCACGCTCTTCGAAGTTCTTGAACATGTCCAGGCTGGCGCAGGCCGGCGACAGCAGCACGGCGTCGCCCGACTGGGCCAGCTCGGCGGCGCGCTGCACCGCTTCTTCCAGAGTCTTCACCCGCACCAGCGGCGCGGCATCGCCCAGGGCGGTGGCAAGCAGATCGGCATCACGACCGATCAGCACCACGGCGCGGCAGAACTTGGCCACCGGCGCTTTCAGCGCGGAGAAGTCGGCACCCTTGCCGTCGCCACCGGCGATCAGCACCAGCTTGCCGGTAATGTCTGCGCCCAGGCCCTCGATGGCGGCCAGGGCGGCGCCGACGTTGGTGGCCTTGGAGTCGTCGTAGTAGCCCACGCCGCGCAGCTCGCGCACCCACTGGCAGCGGTGCGGCAGGCCGGCGAAGCTACGCAGGGTCTGCAGCATGGCCTCGAACGGCAGGCCGACGGCATGACCGAGAGCCAAAGCCGCCAGGGCATTGGACTGGTTGTGCGCGCCGCGAATCTTCAGTTCGGCAGTCGGCATCAGCGTCTCGAACTGGAAGGCCAGCTGCTTCTCGCCGCCCTCTTCGATCAGGCCGAAGCGCTTGAAGTCGGGTTTGCCCAGGCCGAAGGACCAGCACGGCACCTGGTCGGCGATCAGCGGACGCGACAGGGCGTCGTCACGATTCACCACCACTTGGCGCGCCCCACGGAAGATCCGGTGCTTGGCCAGGTGGTACTGGGCCATGCCGTCGTAGCGATCCATGTGGTCTTCGCTGATGTTCAGGCAGGTGGCGACCTCGGCGCCCAGGCGCTCGGTGGTCTCCAGCTGGAAGCTGGACAGCTCGAGCACATACAGCTCGACGTCATCGCTCAGCAGGTCCAGCGCCGGCGTGCCGATATTGCCGCCGACGGCGACCTTGCGCCCGGCCGCCGCAGCCATCTCGCCGACCAGGGTGGTGACGGTGCTCTTGGCGTTGGAGCCGGTGATGGCGACGATCGGCGCCTTGGCATAGCGGGTGAACAGGTCGATATCGCCGGACATCTTCACGCCACGGGCGGCCACCTCACGCAGCGCCGGGGTAGCCAGGGCCAGGCCGGGGCTCACGTACAGCTCCGAGGCGCGGCACAGGAAGTCCACGTCCAACTCGCCGCAGCGTACTTCCACTTGCGGGTAGTCGCGCTGCAGGGTCGCCAGCTCCGGCGGGTTCGCGCGGGTGTCGGCCACGGCGAAGCGCACGCCCTGCTGCGCGAGGAAGCGCACCAGAGACATGCCGCTCTTGCCGAGGCCGACAACGATGCGGAACTGGTCGGAAGCGATCAGCGACACTCTCTATTACCTCAGTTTCAACGTAGCCAGGCCGACCAGCACCAGGATCACGGTGATGATCCAGAAGCGCACGATCACGCGCGGCTCCGGCCAGCCTTTGAGTTCGAAGTGGTGGTGGATAGGCGCCATGCGGAACACGCGCTTGCCGGTCAGCTTGAAGCTGGCGACCTGGATCATCACCGACAGGGTTTCCATGACGAACACGCCGCCCATGATGAACAGCACGATCTCCTGGCGGACGATCACGGCGATGGTGCCCAGCGCGGCGCCAAGGGCCAGCGCACCCACATCGCCCATAAAGACCTGGGCCGGGTAGGTGTTGAACCACAGGAAGCCGAGACCGGCACCGACCAGCGCGGCGCAGAACACGATCAGCTCACCGGCGCCCGGCACGTAGGGAATCAGCAGGTATTCGGCGAATTTGATGTTGCCTGACAGGTAGCAGAAGATCGCCAGCGCGCCGGCCACCATCACGGTCGGCAGGATGGCCAGGCCGTCGAGGCCGTCGGTCAGGTTCACCGCGTTGCTGGTGCCGACGATGACGAAATAGGTCAGCACCACGAAGCCCACGCCCAGCGGAATGGCCACATCCTTGAGCATCGGCACGATCAGGGTGGTTTCCACCGGGCTCTGCGCGGTCATATAGAGGAAGACGGCGGCGGCCAGGCCGAATACCGACTGCCAGAAATACTTCCAGCGGCTCGGCAGGCCGCGCGAGTTCTTCTCGATCACCTTGCGGTAGTCGTCGACCCAGCCGATGGCGCCGAACAGCAGGGTCACGGCCAGGACGGTCCACACGTAGCGGTTGGTCAGGTCGGCCCAGAGCAGGGTGCTGACGGCGATGGCGGTGAGGATCAGCGCGCCACCCATGGTCGGCGTGCCCTTCTTCGACAAGTGCGACTGCGGACCGTCGTTGCGCACGGCCTGGCCGATCTGGCGGATCTGCAGGGTGCGGATCATCCACGGGCCCAGCCACAGCGACATCGCCAGCGCGGTGAGCACGCCGAGGATTCCGCGCAGGGTGAGGTACTGGACCACCCCGAAGCCGGTGTAGAACTGTTGCAGGTACTCGGCCAGCAGCAGCAGCATGATTAGTGAGCCTCCCCCGATGCCCGTTGCAGCAACGCGTCGACGATTCGTTCCATCGCCGCGCTGCGCGAGCCTTTAATTAGAATGGTGGTGTCGCCCGACTCGAGGCGAAGCGCTTCGATCAGGCTGGCTTGATCGGCGAAATGGCGGCCATTGGCACCGTAAGCAGCGACGGCATGCGCCATCAGCGGGCCCACGGCATAGAGCGCATCGACCTTGCCGGCGGCATGGGCGCCGACGTCGCGATGGCCCCGCTCGGCCCATTCGCCCAACTCGCCCATATCTCCCAGCACCAGGACGGTGCGGCCGGAGAAGGCGGCGAGTATATCCACTGCCGCGCACATGGACAGCGGGTTGGCGTTGTAGCTGTCGTCGATGACCCGCACGCCGTTCGGCGCCAGGTCAGCCACGGCGCGGCCCTTGACCGGTTGCAGCGCTTCCAGGCCCTGCTTGATCCCGACCAGCGGCACACCGAGGGCGTAAGCAGCGGCGGCGGCGGCCAGGGAATTGGCCACGCTGTGCTCGCCGAGCAGATTGAGCTGGATGCGCGCCTCGCCGGCAGCGCCAGCCAGAGCGAAGCCGGCGCAGCCGCGGGCATCACGCCACAGCTCGCTGGCATGCACATCGGCCGCCTGGTCGCGCAGGGCGAAGCTCAGCACCCGGCGGCCCTTGGCACGGGCCTGCCAGGTGGCGAAGGCCTTGTCGTCGCGATTGAGCACGGCCACACCGTCGCCGGCCAGGCCTTCGAGAATCTCGCCCTTGGCCTCGACAATCTTCTCCGGCCCGCCGAACTCGCCGACATGGGCCAGACCGGCGTTGGTGATGATCGCCACCTGCGGTTTGGTCAGGTCGACGGTATAGGCGATCTCGCCGACATGGTTGGCGCCCAGTTCGATCACCGCGCCGACGTGCTCCGGAGCCAGCTCCAGCAGGGTCAGCGGCGCGCCGAGGTCGTTGTTCAGGTTGCCACGGGTGGCCAGCACCGGGCCGCTCAGGCCGGCACGCAGGATGCTGGCGAGCATCTCCTTGACCGTGGTCTTGCCGCTGGAGCCGGTGACGGCAGCCAGCGGCTTGTCAAAGGCTGCGCGATTGAGCCCGCCGAGTTGACCCAGGGCGATGCGGGTATCGGCAACCACCAGCTGCGGCAGCGGGGCATCGGCGATTTCACGCTGCACCAGGGCGGCGACGGCGCCTTTGGCGGCGACTTCGGCCAGGTAGTTGTGGCCGTCGAAGTTCGGCCCGACCAGGGCAATGAACAGCTGGCCGCTGGCGATCTTGCGGCTATCGGTGGACACGGCGGAAAACGCCACATCGGCGCCCACCACGTAGGCATCCAGCGCCGGGGCCACTTCGCTAAGCAGCAATGGCTTAAGCATGGGCGGCCTCCCAGGCCTGCAGAGCCTTGGCGGTCTCAATCAGGTCGGAGAAGGCATGG
The DNA here is from genome assembly GCF_029837695.1 of Pseudomonas sp. GD04019. Classification (GTDB taxonomy): domain Bacteria; phylum Pseudomonadota; class Gammaproteobacteria; order Pseudomonadales; family Pseudomonadaceae; genus Aquipseudomonas. The sequence goes on along the minus strand of NZ_JAOEEA010000008.1, from coordinate 229,425 downwards.
CGAGTGCCGGCGATCTCCTGGTAATCCTCGTGACCCTTGCCGGCCAGCAGCACCACATCGCCCACCTGGGCGGTGGCGATCAGGCGGGCGATGGCATCGCCGCGACCATGGACGAACTCGGCCGCCTCGGGCTTGGCGAAACCGGCGCGAATGTCAGCCAGTATCTGCGCCGGGTCTTCGCTGCGCGGGTTGTCGTCGGTGACCAGGACCGCGTCGGCCAGGCGCTCGGCCACGGCGGCCATCAGCGGGCGCTTGCCGCGGTCGCGGTCGCCGCCGCAGCCGAACAGGCACAGCAGGCGGCCGGTGACGTGCGGGCGCAGGGCCTCCAGCACTTTTTCCAGCGCATCCGGGGTATGGGCGTAGTCGACCACCACCAGCGGCAGCTGCTGACCACCGAAGCGCTGCATACGGCCCACCGGGCCGTGCAGCTGCGGCAGCACGCGAAGGATTTCGTCCAGGCCGTAGTTCAGGCCGAGCAATGCGCCGACCACGGCCAGCAGGTTGCTCAGGTTGAAGCGACCGAGCAGCGGGCTGCGCAGATGACCTTCGCCCTGGGGAGTGATTAAGCTGGCCTGCACGCCGTGATCGTCGAACCGGGCCTCGCGGCAGAACAGGTAGGCGGAAGCATCGCTCAGGCTGTAGCCGATCAAGCGCGACTCGCGCTCTTCGCTCGCCAGTTGGCGGCCGAAGTCGTCGTCCAGGTTGATCACCCGGCACTTCAGTTCCGGCCAGGCGAACAGCTTGGCCTTGGCCGCGCCGTAAGCTTCCATCGAGCCGTGATAATCGAGGTGATCGCGGGACAGGTTGGTGTAAACCGCCACGTCGAAGTCCAGGGCCGCCACACGACCCTGATCCAGGCCGTGGGACGACACTTCCATGGCCACGGCGCGAGCGCCGGCCTGCTTCAGGTCGGCCAGGGTGGCCTGCACGGCGATCGGGTCCGGCGTGGTGTGGCGGCCGCTCTGCAGCGCATCGAAGAAGCCGGTGCCGAGGGTACCGACGATGCCGCAGCGCTCGCCCAACAGGTCCAGGGCCTGGGCCAGCAACTGGCTGACGCTGGTCTTGCCGTTGGTGCCGGTAACGCCGACCAGGCGCACGCCACGGCTCGGTTCGCCATAGAAGCGTCCGGCGATGGCCGACAACTGGCCGGCCAGACCCTTGATCGGCACCAGCTCGGCGCTGCTCGCGCTCATGGCGGTGGCGCCTTCAGCCTCATAGGCCACGGCAGTGGCCCCGCGGGCGATGGCATCGGCGATATGCGCGCGACCGTCCTGGGCTAGGCCGGGTACGGCGAGGAACAGGTCGCCCGGGCGCACCTTGCGGCTGTCCAGGGTCAGTTCACGGATCAGGGTGGCGCCGCTTGCCTGCGGCAGCAGTTGATTGAGGGGCATGGGCATCAGATTCGCCCTCCCGGATTGGCGGCCGCGTCGGCAGTCTGCGGCTGCGGCTGCGGCGCCGCAGCCGGATCGACTGGCGGCGGCAGGTTGTCTGGAGTGATGTTCATCAGGCGCAGGGAGCCGGCCATCACCTTGCTGAACACCGGTGCGGAGACCAGGCCACCGTAGTAGCCGCCCTTGCTCGGCTCGTCGATCACCACCATCAGGGCGATGCGCGGGTTGGAGCTGGGCGCGAAGCCGGCGAACATCGAGCGGTAAGCGTTCTCGGTGTAACCCTTGGTACCGACGCTAGCCTTGCGCGCGGTGCCGCTCTTGCCGGACACGTGATAACCCGGCACCTGGGCACGGAATACCCCACGCGGCGCCTCGACCACCTGCTGCAGCATGGCTTGCAGGTTCTTGGCCACTTCCGGCGGCACCACCTGGGCACCGACCGGCTTGTTGTCCACGCGAGTCATCGACAGCGGCAGCACCTGACCGTTGTTGGCCAGGGTGGCGTAGGCGTGAGCCATCTGGATGGCGGTCACCGACACGCCATAGCCGTACGACAGGGTCGCGGTCTCGGCCTTGCGCCACTCGCGATGGCTGGGCAGCTCGCCGACACGTTCCCCCGGGAAGCCGAGACCAGTGTCCTGGCCGAAGCCGACCTTGCTCATCATGTCGTGAATGGTCGCGCCGCCAATATCGAAGGCGATCTTGCTCATGCCGACGTTGGACGAGTTGATCAGGATGCCGGTCAGGTCGAGGATCGGCCCCTGGGTCTTGGACACATCCTTGATGGTGTAGCGCCCGATCTGCAGCGAGCCCGGGTAGACCTCGACTTTATCTTCCGGCTTCCAGCGCCCGGTCTGCAGGGCGGCGGCCATGGAGATCGGCTTGACGGTGGAGCCGGGCTCGAACACGTCGATCATGGCGCGGTTGCGCATGGCGGCCGGCTGCAGGTTGCGGCGGTTGTTCGGGTTGTAGGACGGCTGATTGACCATGGCGAGGATCTCGCCGGTCTTCACATCGATCATCACCAGGCTGCCGGCCTTGGCACCCTGCTCGATCAGCGCGTTGCGCAGCTCGCGGTGGGCCAGGTACTGCAGGCGCAGGTCGATGGACAGCGCCAGGGCCTTGCCGGCCTTGGCGTTCTGCGCCACCTGGACATCCTTGATCAGGCGACCGCGACGATCCTTGAGCACCTGGCGCTTGCCCGGCACACCGGCCAGCCAGTCTTCGAAGGCCAGCTCGACGCCCTCGCGACCACGGTCGTCGACGTCGGTGAAGCCGACCACATGGGCGGTCACTTCGCCAGCCGGGTAGAAGCGGCGGAATTCTTCCAGGCCGTACACGCCCGGCACCTTGAGATCGAGGATGCGCTGGCCCTGCTCGGGGGTCAGGCCGCGCACCAGGTACATGAACTCGCGCTCCTTGGCCTGCTGCAGACGCTGGGCGAAGGCCTGTGGCTCCTGACCCAGGGCGGTGGCCAGATCGCTCCAGCGCTGCGGCGCCTTGGCCAGCTCCTTGCCGTTGGCCCACAAGGTGGTCACCGGGGTGCTGACGGCCAGCGGCTCGCCGTTGCGGTCGGTGATCAGGCCGCGGTGCGCCGGAATCGGGATATGCCGCACGCTGCGCGCGTCGCCGTGGGCCTGGAGGAAGTCGTGGTCGATCACGTGCAGGTCGACGATGCGCCAGACGATGGCGCCGACCATCAGCGCCAGCAGGACCAGCACCAGGCGGAAGCGCCAGGGATAGAGAGCGCCTTCGAGGCCGATCATGGCGCCACCATCTGGACTTCGGTGGGCTCGGGAATGCGCATCTTCAGTTGACCGGCGGCCAGGGTCTCGATGCGGCTGTGCGCGGTCCAGGTGCTCTGTTCCAGCACCAGACGGCCCCACTCGGCCTGCACCTTGTCGCGCACGCTGAGCTCGGCATAAAGAGCATTGAGCAGCTGACGATTCCAGTGCGCGCTATAGGACACGGCGATAGCCGACAGCAGCACGCCACCGAACAGCAGCGCCAGCAGCAGGCTGCCGGGCGGCAGGGGCTTGGCGTACAGGCGGCTCAACGCAGCTTCTCCGCCACGCGCATCACCGCGCTGCGCGAGCGCGGGTTGGCTTTCAGCTCCGCCTCGCCGGCGTAGATCGGCTTGCCCAGCAGCTTCAGGCGCGGTTCGAACGCCTTGGGGATGATCGGCAGGTCGCGCGGCAGGTTGTCCGCCTCGCCCTTGGCCTGGCGCTTCATGAACTGTTTAACGATGCGGTCTTCCAGCGAATGGAAGCTGATCACCACCAGGCGACCGCCCACTGCCAGCGACTCGAGGGCCGCATCGAGGCCACGCTCGAGATCGCCCAGCTCGTTGTTGACGTGGATACGCAGGCCTTGGAAGGCACGGGTCGCCGGGTTCTTGCCCTTTTCCCAGGCAGGATTGGCCTCGGTCAGCACGGCTGCCAGATCGGCGGTGCGCTCGAATGGCTTCTGCTCGCGACGCTCGACCACGGCGCGAGCCATGCGCTTGGCGAAGCGCTCCTCGCCGTATTCCTTGAATACCCGGGCGATCTCGTCGGCGCTGGCGGTGGCGATGAACTGGGCGGCGCTGACGCCGGCATCCGGATTCATGCGCATGTCCAGCGGGCCATCGTTGAGGAAGCTGAAACCACGCTCGGCGTCGTCCAGCTGCGGCGAGGACACGCCGAGGTCTAGCAGCAGGCCGTCGACCTTGCCGACCAGGCCGCGGGCGGCAGCCTCTTCGCCGAGGTCGGCGAAGCTGCGCTGTACAACGACGAAGCGGCCGTCTTCGGCCGCCAGTGCATTTCCGCTTGCGATTGCCAGTGGGTCCTTGTCGAACCCGAGCAACCGGCCCTCTGGACCGAGCCTTTCGAGGATCAGCCGGCTATGCCCGCCCCTCCCGAAAGTGCCATCCAGGTAGCAGCCATCGGCGCGCACGGCGAGGGCCTCGACGGCCTCGTCGAGCAGCACGGTGATGTGGCGGAAGCTGCTGGTCGTGGTCACAGGATCAGGTCGCGCAGGTCATCCGGCAGAGCGCCGGGTTGTTTGATGGCGGCCAGGTCGGCATCGGCAAGTGCGTTCCAGGCATCCTCGTTCCACAGTTGGAATTTGTTCAGTTGGCCGACCAGCATCGCGTGCTTATCCAGCCCCGCGTGCGCGCGCAGACGCGGCGGCACGAGGAAGCGGCCGCTGCCGTCCAACTCGATATCCACGGCGTTGCCGATCAGCAGGCGTTGTAGGCGGCGGGTTTCTTCACGCAGGGAAGGCAGGTCGCGGAGCTTGGCTTCGATCAGCTCCCACTCTGGCAGGGGATAAACACACAGGCAGGGGTCTACGGCATCGATGGTGACGATGAGCTGGCCAGCACAACGCGAAACGAGCTCGTCACGATACCGGCTCGGCATCGCGAGTCGCCCTTTGGCGTCGAGACTGATGGCGTTAGCTCCACGAAACAAGGCTGCGCTTCCCCACTGTTATTAGCTTTCCGTGCCCTTATGACCCACTTTTTTCCACTTTGTGCCACTTCGGCACACTATAGGAATGCGCACACCCTAGCGTCAAGGCGCGCAAACTAGGAAAAATCCTTATGGGACGGTGATTTAGCGAACTTAGCGGGGCTTTTTCAGCAACAAAACAGAGGTATTTCGGAGGCGAAATTCTTCAAGCTCATGAAGCTAAACTTCGAACTTAAAGTGATTTCTTAAGAGTAAGAATTTTTCGGTATTGAGGGGCGAAGCAGATAGAAGAAAGGAGGAGAGTCGATCTGTAAGCCGGGTTCTGTCGAGGACAGTCATTCCTCTACGACGTACATCACTGCACGCCTCTAGCAACCTACCCGGTTCCAGCGCGGGCCACGCCGATGGAACCCTATTTGGTCTTGCTCCGAGTGGGGTTTGCCTAGCCACGGACTGTTACCAGCCGTGCGGTGCGCTCTTACCGCACCTTTTCACCCTTACCGGCGCCGAAACGCTTAGGCGGTTATTTTCTGTGGCACTTTCCGTAGGCTCGCGCCTCCCAGGCGTTACCTGGCACTCCGCCCTATGGAGCCCGGACTTTCCTCCCCCCTCAATAAAGAAGGCGGCGACTGTCCGATCGACTCTCCGCCGCCAAGGGTAGCGATCCAGGCGACTCAGGACAAGCTCAAGCGTCTTTATGCCGATCGAGAGCAACCTGGTACAGCAGGTTCTTGCGCACTCCGGTGATCTCCGCTGCCAGCGCCGCCGCGCGCTTGAGCGGCAGTTCGGCAAGCAGCAGATCAAGCACACGCAAGGCCTCGCCACTCACCGCCTCGTCGCCCTCCGGCGCCTGCCAGCCGGCGACCAGAATCACGCACTCACCGCGCTGCTGATTGCTATCCGCCGTCACCCAGTCGTGCAGCTCACCCAGCGGCAGGCCCTTGAGGGTCTCGAAGGTCTTGGTCAGCTCGCGTCCCAGCACCGCCAGGCGATCCGCACCGAAGATGTCGCGCATATCGGCGAGGGATTCGAGCAGGCGATGCGGCGCCTCGTAATAGATAAGCGTGCGACCATCCTCCCTGACCTGCTCCAGACGCGAGCGGCGCCCGACCGTCTTGGCCGGCAGAAAACCCTCGAAACTGAAACGATCGGACGGCAGCCCCGCCGCCGACAACGCGGCGATCAGCGCGCATGCCCCCGGCACCGGCACCACGCGAATGCCGGCGGCACGCGCGGCGCGCACCAGATGAAAGCCCGGATCTGAGATCAGCGGCGTGCCGGCATCGGAGATCAGCGCCACATCCTCGCCCGCCTGTAAACGGGCGAGGAAACGCCCACCCTGATCGCGCTCATTGTGCTCGTGGCAGGCCGCTAGCGGCGTGGCGATACCGAAGTGCTGCAGCAGGCGCACCGAATGCCGGGTGTCCTCGGCGGCGATCAGCGCCACTTGACCTAGGATGCGCAGCGCCCGCGCACTGATGTCGTCCAGATTGCCGATAGGCGTGGCGACCACGTACAGCGTGCCGGCGGCGGCAGGAACAGCGGAAGCACTCACGGGCGCACCTCGATTGCGGAAAGCGCGCATTGTAGCCCGTTTCCAGGCACCAACATCGCGCCTGCCGCGGGGCTTGGGTACAATCCCGCCTTCTTTCTGATCAGTACCAGGAACGTATTAGATGATCGCCTGCCTGCGCCCGCTCTCCGCCCTCTGCCTTGCCGGCCTCCTGGCCGCCTGCGCCGGTTCGCCCTCGTCCAGCCTGGGCGAGCTGCCGCGCACACCTCAGGCCAGCATCGACCAGTTGCTGCAGCAAGCCAGCACCAGCGAGCCGGAGCAAGCCGCCCTGCTGCGCCTGGCGGCCGCCGACCAGGCCTATCGCCAGCAGGACATCGGGCGCGCCACACGCATCCTCGATGAAATCTCGCTGGATGGCCTGAAGCCGGCCCAGCAAGTGTTCGCCGCCACCCTCGATGCCGAACTGGCCATGGCCCGCAACAAACCGAAGAGCGCCCTCAAGGCCCTGCAGCACCCGAGCCTGGAGCGCCTGGCGGAGCTGCCGGTGGAGCAGCAGATCCGCACCCAGCTGGTCCAGGCCCGCGCTCTGGAAGCCGATGGCCAGACCCTGGCTGCCGCCCGCGAACGCGTGTTCATCGCTCCGCTGCTCAGCGGTGAAGCGGCCAACGCCAACCATCAGGCGATCTGGACCCTGGTCTCCAGCCTGCCCCAGAGCCAGCTGATCAGCTCCGGCGACAGCGATCTGGACGGCTGGCTGAGCCTGGCCCTGGCCACCAAGAGCGCCGGCACCCCGGACCAGCAACTGGCCGCCATCGATGGCTGGAAGAACCAGCACCCGCAGCACCCAGCCGCGGAGCAGCTGCCGCAGGCGCTGGGCAAGCTGAAGGAACTGGCCGGCCAGCCGCTGCAGAAGATCGCCCTGCTGCTGCCGCAGGAAGGCCAGCTGGCCTCGGTGGCCCGAGCCCTGCGCGACGGTTTCCTAGCCGCCCACTACCAGGCCCAACAGGCCGGGCAGAACCCGCCGGAAATCCTGCTCTACGACAGCTCGCGCCTGTCCTCGCTGGACGACTTCTACCGCCAGGCTCAGGCCGACGGCGCGCAACTGGTTGTCGGCCCGCTGGAGAAACCGCTGGTCAAGCAACTCAGCGAACGTCCGCAGCTGCCGCTGACCACCCTGGCCCTGAACTACAGCGACGCCGGACGCGAAGCACCGGCCCAGCTATTCCAGTTCGGCCTGGCCGCCGAAGACGAGGCCCGCGAAGTCGCGCGCCGCGCCTGGGCGGATGGCATGCGCAGCGCCGTGGCCCTGGTGCCGAGTGGCGAGTGGGGTAACCGTGTGCTGGCCGCCTTCCAGCAGAGCTGGCAGGCCGCCGGCGGCAACCTGATCGCCGCCGAGCATGTCGACCAGCCGGTGGAGCTGGCCCAGCAGATCGCCGACCTACTCCAGCTGCGCCAGAGCGAAGCCCGCGCCAAGCGCCTGCAGAACACCCTGGGCACCCAGCTGGCCGCCCTGCCGGCGCGCCGCCAGGACATCGACTTCATCTTCCTCGCCGCCACCCCGCAGCAGGCCCAGCAGATCAAACCGACTCTGGCCTTCCAGTACGCCGGCGACCTACCGGTATACGCCACCTCGCACCTCTACACCGGCGGGCAGAACCCGGCGCAATACCAGGACCTGGAAGGCATCCGCTTCTGCGAAACCCCATGGCTGCTGGACAGCAACGACGCCCTGCGCCAGCAGGTCGACCAGCAATGGCCGCAAGCCGCCGGCAGCCTCGGTCGCCTGTACGCCATGGGCGTAGACGCCTTCCGCCTGGCCCCGCGACTGAGCCAGCTCAAGGCCCTGCCGGATAGCCAGGTCGAAGGCCTTTCCGGCAACCTCAGCCTGAACCAGGCCCAGCGCATCGAGCGCCAGCTGCCCTGGGCCGAGTTCCGCAACGGCCAGGTCCAGCGCCTGCCGGACAGCCTCAATTAATTCGCGCCAGGACAGCGGTCGCGCCGCCGAGAACCTGGCGCGCGACCACCTGCAGCAACAGGGCCTGCGCCTGCTGGCGCAGAACTGGAGCTGCCGCGGCGGCGAGCTCGATCTGGTCATGCTCGACGGCGATACAGTAGTATTCGTCGAAGTCCGCTACCGCAAGCACGCCGCCTGGGGCGGCGCGCTGGAAAGCGTCGACGCCCGCAAGCGCCAGCGCCTGGCTCTCGCCGCCGAACTGTTCCTGCAGCGCGAGAATCGCTGGGGCAAGCAGCCCTGCCGCTTCGACGTGGTGGCTATAGGCCCTGGCGATTCCGGACTGAACTGGCTACGCAACGCTTTCGAAACGTGAATAGGCCCGATCAAGAATTTCAAGTCGACCCGCGGCGCCGTCTTCGGGTACAACCCCGCTCATCGCGCGCCACGGCGACTTTCGCCATTTCCGGCTGTCTCAGCCAGCACACCTAAGGTTCCATCCCATGGATATGCAAAACCGCATTCGCCAGATGTTCCAGGCCAGCATCGACACCAAACAGCAGGCCATGGAAGTGCTGGTACCCTTCATCGAGCACGGCAGCCAGGTCATGGTTCATTCGCTGCTCAACGAGGGCAAGATCCTCACCTGCGGCAACGGCGGCTCGGCCGGCGATGCCCAGCACTTCTCCTCCGAGCTGCTCAACCGCTTCGAACGCGAGCGCCCCAGCCTGCCGGCCATCGCCCTGACCACCGACAGCTCGACCATCACCTCGATCGCCAACGACTACAGCTACAACGAGGTGTTCTCCAAGCAGATCCGCGCCCTCGGTCAGCCCGGCGACGTGCTACTGGCGATCTCCACCAGTGGCAACTCGGCCAACGTGATCCAGGCCATCCAGGCCGCTCACGACCGCGAGATGGTGGTCGTGGCCCTGACCGGCCGCGACGGTGGCGGCATGGCCTCGCTGCTGCTGCCGGAGGACGTCGAGATCCGCGTGCCCTCCAAGGTCACCGCGCGCATCCAGGAAGTGCACCTGCTCGCCATCCATTGCCTGTGCGACCTGATTGATCGTCAACTGTTCGGGAGTGAAGAATGACCCGCAATGCCCTGATTCTCGCCACTCTCGCCCTGGGCCTGGCCCTCGGCGGCTGCAGCAACCGCAGCATCGGCAACAAGATCGACGACCAGTTCCTCGAGCCCAACGTGGCCAGCGCCGTGTCGCGCTCGCATCCGGACCTGACCGGCCCGACTTCGCACATCGTGGTCACCAGCTACAACGGCGTGATCCTGCTGGCCGGCCAGACTCCGCGCGCAGACCTGAAAGAGAAAGCAGGTCAGGCCGCCAACGGCGTACAGGGCGTGAAGAAACTGCACAACGAGATCCAGGTACTGCAGCCCACCAGCGCCCTGGCCCGCAGCAACGACGCGCTGATCACCAGCAAGATCAAGACCATGATGCTGGCCGACAGCAAGGTGCCGAGCGCCAAGGTCAAGGTGGTGACCGAGAATGGCGTCGTCTACCTGCTCGGCCTGGTGACCCGGGCCGAAGGCGGCGCCGCCACCAACGTGGTGTCGAGCGTGTCCGGCGTGCAGAAGATCGTCACCCTGTACCAGTACACCAACTGAGCCGGCGACAGGCGATGCCACGGCAAGCCAGCTTGCCGCGAACATGAAAAAGGCGATCCTCGGATCGCCTTTTTTATTGCTACTTGACCACCTTCAGACTGGGCCGCCCGCTGGGCCGTGGCGGCTCACCACCGGACGGACCGTCATCATCGGGCTCCGGCCCTTCCTCCTCGTCATCGTCGACCGGTGGCTCCAGCTCGAAGACCATGCCCTGGCCGTTCTCCCGCGCATAGATCGCCAGCATGGCGCCGGACGGCACGAACAGCGAGTGCGCCACGCCACCGAAACGCCCCTCGAAGCTGACCGCCTCGTTGTCCATGTGCAGGTTGCGCACGGCACTGGGCGACACGTTGAGGACGATCTGCCCATCGTTGGCGTAGCCGGCCGGCACGCGCACACCGGGGAACTCGGCATTCACCAGCAGGTGCGGGGTGCAGTCGTTGTCGACTATCCACTCGTACAGGGCACGTACCAGGTAGGGGCGACTGGAGTTCATCTCGGCCTCCTCGGCTCAGCGCATATCGCGCTCGACGGTGGATAGACTGGCCTGGAAGGCCTCGCTGGCGAATACCCGCTCCATATAGTCCAGCAGCGGCTTGGCCGGGCGCGGCAGCTCGATGCCCAGCTTCGGCAGACGCCACAGGATCGGCAGCAGGCAACAGTCCACCAGACTCAGCTCGTCACTGAGGAAGAACGGCTTGTCGGCGAACAGCGGCGACACGCCGGTCAGGCTCTCGCGCAGCTCCTTGCGCGCCACGGCCCGGTCCGCTTCCTTGGTGCGCGCGTCGAGAATCTGGTCGACCAGCTTGCACCAGTCGCGCTGGATGCGGTGCATCAGCAGGCGGCTCTTGGCCCGGTCCACCGGATACACCGGCAGCAGCGGCGGATGCGGATAGCGCTCGTCGAGATACTCCATCACCACGGTGGATTCGTACAAGGCCAGGTCACGATCGACCAGGGTCGGTACGCCGCCATAGGGGTTGGCCTCAGCCAGCTTGGGCGGGCAACGCCCGGCCTGGACATCGATGATCTCGGCGCTTACGCCCTTCTCGGCCAGCACCAGTCGCACGCGATGGGAATAGTGGTCGGCAGGGTCGGAATAACAGGCCAGCTTATTGGTCGCGGCCATGGCGCCCCTCACTTTTCGAAATGGCAGAAACAGAAAAACGCACGCGCCCTTGAGGGGCGCGTGCGTTTACAGCGGTGACGCAGTGTATCAGTGCACGTCCTTCCAGTATTCGCGCTTCAGCAGGTAGGCGAACACGAAGAAGAAGGCCAGGTACAGCAGGACATAGGTACCGATGCGCTGGCTTTCCAGCTTGACCGGGTTGGCCGAGTAGGCGAGGAAGGTCACCAGGTTATGGACCTTCTCGTCGAACTCAGCCTCGGTCAGCGTGCCGGTCTTCGGCACGATGGTCAGCTGGTCGCAGGCCTCGTGGGTGATCGGCGCGCCGGTCAGCGGGTCGTACTGCTTCTTGCCTTCCTCGACCACCTGAACCTGCTTGCAACCGATGACCTGGCGGCCTTGCAGGCCGACCAGCACGTTGGGCATACCGACGTTCGGGAACACCTTGTTGTTGGCACCCAGCGGACGAGTCGGGTCCTCGTAGAAGGTGCGCAGGTAGGTGTACAGCCAGTCGGCGCCGCGTACGCGGGCAACCAGGGTCAGGTCGGGCGGCGCAGCGCCGAACCAGGCCTTGGCATCTTCCGGCTTCATGCCGATCTTCATGTGGTCGCCGATCTTGGCACCGGTGAACACCAGGTTTTCCAGCATCAGTTCGTGCGGGATGCCGATGTCATCGGCAACGCGCTCGTAGCGCTGGAACTTGGCGCTGTGGCAGCCCATGCAGTAGTTGGCGAAGGTACGCGCGCCATCCTGCAGGGCAGCCTTGTCGGTCAGGTCGAGGTCAACCTTGTCCAGCTCGACGCCATGGCCGCCAGCGGCAAAGGAGAAGGCCGGCAGTGCAGCGATAACAAATGCAGCAAATAGCTTTTTCATCAGCCAGTCACCCTTTCCGGAACCGGTTTAGTCTTCTCCATCCGGGTGTAGAACGGCATCAGGATGAAGTAGGCGAAATACAGCGCGGTGCAGATCTGCGACAGCAGGGTACGGCCCGGAGTCGGTGCCAGTACGCCCAGCACGCCGAGGATCACGAAGGACACGCAGAACACCAGCAGCCAGACCTTGCTCAGCCAGCCCTTGTAGCGCATCGACTTGACCGGGCTACGGTCGAGCCAAGGCAGGACGAACAGCACGGCGATGGCGGCGCCCATGGCGATCACGCCCAGCAGCTTGTCCGGTACGGCGCGCAGGATGGCGTAGAAGGGGGTGAAGTACCACACCGGAGCGATGTGCTCGGGGGTCTTGAACGGGTTGGCCTGCTCGAAGTTCGGCTTCTCGAGGAAGTAACCACCCATCTCCGGGAAGAAGAACACGATGGCGCAGAAGACGAACAGGAAGACCACCACGCCGACAATGTCTTTCACAGTGTAGTAGGGATGGAACGCGATGCCGTCGAGCGGCACGCCGTTCTCGTCCTTGTTCTTCTTGATGTCGACGCCGTCCGGGTTGTTCGAACCGACTTCGTGCAGCGCCAGGATGTGCAGCACGACCAGGCCGAGCAGGACGATCGGCAGGGCGATCACGTGCAGCGCGAAGAAGCGGTTCAGGGTGATGCCGGAGATCAGGTAGTCACCACGGATCCACTGGGTCAGGTCATCGCCGATCACCGGGATGGCACCGAACAGCGAGATGATCACCTGGGCGCCCCAGTAGGACATCTGACCCCACGGCAGCAGGTAGCCCATGAAGGCTTCCGCCATCAGGCACAGGTAGATCAGCATGCCGAAGATCCACACCAGCTCACGTGGCTTCTGGTAGGAGCCGTAGAGCAGACCGCGGAACATGTGCAGGTAGACCACCACGAAGAACGCGGAGGCACCGGTGGAGTGCAGGTAGCGGATGATCCAGCCGAACTCCACGTCGCGCATGATGTACTCGACGGAAGCGAAGGCTTCCTCGGCGGACGGCGTGAAGCTCATGGTCAGCCAGATACCGGTGAGGATCTGATTGACCAGCACCAGCAGTGCCAGCGAGCCGAAGAAGTAGAAGAAGTTGAAGTTCTTCGGAGCGTAATACTTGCTCAGATGGTCTTCCCACATCTTGGTCGCGGGGAAGCGCGCATCGACCCAGGCCATGAATTTTTCCATCATGCTTTCTCCTGGTCCACGCCGATGACGATGACTTCATCGGACTCGTAGGAATGCGGCGGAACCGGCAGGTTCAGCGGCGCGGGCTGGGCCTTGTAGACGCGACCGGCGAGGTCGTAGCGCGAACCGTGGCAGGGGCAGAAATAGCCACCGACCCACTCCGGACCGAGATCGGCCGGTGCCACTTCCGGGCGGAAGGACGGCGAGCAGCCCAGGTGGGTGCACAGACCGACCAACACCAGGATTTCCGGCTTGATCGCGCGAGTCTTCTTGTCGACGTATTCCGGCTGCACGGAGGCGGCGGATTCCGGGTCGGCAACGCTGCCGTCGATCTTGGTCAGGTTGGCCAGGATCTCCTCGGTACGACGCACGATGAATACCGGCTGACCGCGCCATTCGGCGATCATCTGCTGGCCAGGTTCGACCTTGGCGATATTCACTTTCACCGGTGCACCGGCCGCTTTGGCCTTGGCACTGGGGAACCATGACCCCACGAACGGGGTCGCAGCACCCACCGCTCCGGCAGCACCTACCACCGAAGTGGCCGCCACCAGGAAGCGACGCCGGCCTGCATTCACGCCGTCATTGCTCATTCAGTCGTCTCCCATCAGCTTTGTGGCCTGTGGTCAGGCCTCTACTAAGTAATAAATCGGGCCGCACAAAATTTGCCGAATGGTAAAGAAAAGCCCCTTTTCTGACAAGGTAATTACCGGATACAAATTGGTCGCAGGCCTTGCAGACCGGGCTTTCCACCAATGCGACAGGTTGTCGCAGAGTAAAAACAGGCAGCAATAAAAAACGCCCAGCTCCGAAGAGTCTGGGCGTCTTTGAACGTAGCAGCGAATTAACGCTTCGAGTACTGCGGACGCTTACGCGCTTTGCGCAGACCGACTTTCTTACGTTCTACTTCGCGAGCATCGCGAGTCACGAAGCCGGCTTTGCGCAGGGCAGGACGCAGGCCTTCGTCGTAGTCCATCAGGGCACGAGTGATGCCGTGACGGATCGCACCAGCCTGACCGCTGACACCACCACCGAGAACGGTGACGTAGATGTCGAACTTCTCGGTGGTTTCGGTCAGCTCAAGCGGCTGACGCACGACCATGCGAGCGGTTTCGCGACCGAAGAAAGTTTCCAGGGTGCGGTTGTTGATGGAGATCTTGCCAGTGCCCGGACGCAGGAATACGCGTGCGGTAGCGGTCTTGCGACGGCCAGTGCCGTAATTTTGAGTCGCCGACATAATGAACTATTCCGTTAAATCTTCAGTTCTTGGGGCTGCTGAGCGGTGTGCGGGTGAACGGCACCCTTGTACACCTTCAGCTTGCGATACATGTCGCGACCCAGCGGATTCTTCGGCAGCATGCCCTTGACCGCGGTCTCGATCACGCGCTCGGGGGCCTTGGCGATCAGCTTCTCGAAGCTGATTTCCTTGATGCCACCCGGGAAACCGGAGTGCGAGTAGTACATCTTGTCGGAGGTCTTGGCGCCAGTTACACGCACCTGCTCGGCATTGATCACGACGATGTAGTCGCCGGTATCAACGTGCGGGGTGTATTCCGGCTTGTGCTTGCCGCGCAGACGGCTCGCGATTTCGGTGGCCAGACGACCCAGGGTCTGACCTGCAGCGTCGACGACGTACCAGTCGCGCTTAACAGTTTCCGGTTTTGCAGTAAAAGTCTTCATTCGCTATAGCCTCAGGGGCCGCCCTGAAAATAAGACGGCGGATCTTACTGAATAGTGCTTGCTTTGACAAGGTCAAAGACAGCCGGAAACAGACGCTGTCGGGGGCTCGGGTCAGCGCGTCCGCCACGGCGGGGTTTCGGTGGGCTAGGCATCCCCACCTTCCTTCTCGTACGGGCTAGGCATCCCCGCCGAGAAAGCCGCGGAATTATGCCGATTGCTGCGAAAATAGCAACCTGCTTTATGCTGGGCGCTCCCGCTTGAACCAAGGAGCCGCACATGGAATACCGTCAACTGGGCCGCAGCGACCTTAGCGTCAGCGCACTGTGCCTGGGCAGCATGACCTGGGGCGAGCAGAACAGCGAGGCCGATGGCTTCGGCCAGATCGATCGTGCCCGCGCCGCCGGGATCAATTTCCTCGATACCGCCGAGATGTACCCGGTGCCGCCGCGTAGCAATACCTATGGCGCCACGGAACGCATCATCGGCAACTACTTCAAGGCTCGCGGCAACCGTGCCGACTGGATCCTGGCCAGCAAGGTGGCCGGCCCCGGCAATGGCATCGACTACATCCGCGGCGGCCAGCTCAAGCACAACCGCGCGCATATCAGCGCCGCCGTCGACGACAGCCTGAAGCGCCTGCAGACCGACTGGATCGACCTGTACCAGCTGCACTGGCCGGAGCGCAGCACCAACTTCTTCGGCCAGCTCGGCTATCGCCATCAGGAGCAGGGCTTCACCCCGCTGCAGGAAATCCTCGAAGCCCTCGGTGAGCAGATCGCGGCCGGCAAGATCCGCCATATCGGCCTGTCCAATGAAACGCCCTGGGGCACCATGAAGTTCCTGCAACTGGCCGACAGCCTGGGCCTGGCTCGCATGGTGTCGATCCAGAACCCCTACAACCTGCTCAACCGCAGCTTCGAGGTGGGCCTGGCGGAAGTGGCGATCCGCGAGCAGTGCGGCCTACTGGCTTACTCGCCGCTGGCGTTCGGCATGCTCTCCGGCAAATACGCCAACGGCGCCCGTCCGGCCAACGCGAGGATCACCCTGTTCAGCCGTTTCTCGCGCTACACCAACCCGCAAGCCCAGGCCGCCTGCGACCGTTACGTGCAGCTGGCCCGCGAGCACGGTCTGGACCCGGCGCAGATGGCGCTGGCCTTCGTCACCCGCCAACCCTTCGTCACCAGCAACATCATCGGCGCCACTAGCCCGGAGCAGCTGGAGAGCAACCTGGACAGCATCGATCTCCGGCTCTCGGCAGAGGTTCTGGAGGGCATCGAGGCCATCCAACGCGAGCAACCCAACCCGGCGCCCTGAGGCTCAGCCGAACAGGTCCGGCGTGCTCGCTCGGGGCGCCGGCATCTCGCCGCGGCGCGAAGCCAGCCGATCCGCCAGGCGGGTCGGCTCGGGCAGGCGATAACCACGGCAGCAGGCCAGCACCAGCTCGACGGCGCTAGCCATGCTCACGCGATGCCCTGGCGAGACGATCAGCGGCTTGACCTTGTCCTTGCTGCGCAGCATCCAGCCAACCTGCTCACCCGCATGCCTGAGCGGCACGCGCGCGCCCTTCTCCTGCGGCAGCTCCGCATGAGTACCGACGAGGATGCTCTTGGCCACACCAATGGTCGGCAGCCCGGTCACCACGCCCAGGTGCGAAGCGATGCCGAGCCGGCGCGGGTGGGCGATGCCCAGGCCGTCGCAGTAGATCAGATCCGGTATCTGCGGCAGATCGCGCAATGCCTGCAGCAAGGCCGGCAGCTCGCGGAAAGACAATAGCCCCGGCACATAGGGCATGCTGGTGGGAATGCGCGCCACGCTATGGGCAATCAGCTGCAAGGTATTAGCATCGAGCAGCACGGCGGCCGCCAGGGTGATGCTGCCCTGCTCTTCGAAACCGACATCCACGCCGGCGATTATCCGCGGCGGCGCGAAGTCATCCTCCAGCACCACTCGTTCGGCCAGCGCACTCTGCAGCACGCGCGCCTGTTGCGCGGTCCCGTCCCAATCGGCGAAGGGTGATGTATGCATCGGCGACTCCAATCCCGCAATGGATCGGTAGACCGACATCGGCAGAGGCTGGTTCGCCCGCGACGACCGCAGGCGAACCAGGAGAGGCTTACAGCGAGCGGGAAATGATCTCTTTCATGATCTCGTTGGTGCCGGCGTAGATGCGCTGCACCCGCGAGTCGGCCCAGGCACGGGCGATCGGGTATTCCCACATGTAGCCGTAGCCACCATGCAGCTGCACGCACTCGTCGATCACCTTGCACTGCAGGTCGGTACCCCAGTACTTGAGCATCGCCGCGGTCGGCACATCCAGCTTGCCCTGCAGGTGCAGCTCCAGGCAGCGGTCGACGAACACCCGGCCGATCTGCGCCTCGGTGGTCATCTCGGCCAGCTTGAAGCGAGTGTTCTGGAAGTCGGAGACGGACTTGCCGAAGGCCTTGCGCTCACGGGTGTAGTCCAGGGTCCACTTGATCGCCGCCTCGGCCGAGGCGATGGCGCCCACGCCCACGGTCAGACGCTCCTGGGGCAGCTCCTGCATCAGGTAGACGAAGCCCATGCCCTCCTTGCCCAGCAGGTTTTCCTTGGGAATGCGCACGTCCTGGAAGAACAGCTCGGAGGTGTCCTGGGCCTTCATGCCGACCTTCTCCAGGCGCTTGCCCTTGGAGAATCCCGGGGTGTTGGCATCTACCAGGAACAGGCTGATCCCCTTGGCGCCGCCCTTGGGATCGGTCTTGGCGACGACTATCACCATGTCGGCCAGCCAGCCGTTGGTGATGAAGGTCTTCGAGCCGTTGATCACGTAGTGATCGCCATCCAGCAGGGCGGTGGTCTTCACGCCCTGCAGGTCGGAGCCGGTGCCCGGCTCGGTCATGGCGATGGCGGTGACCACTTCGCCGGTCACCATCTTCGGCAGGTAATGCTGCTTCTGCGCTTCGCTGCCGTAGTGAAGGATGTAGGGCGCGACGATGTCCGAGTGCAGCGAGAAGCCGACACCGGACAGGCCGAGGCGCGACTGCTCCTCGATCACCACGGCGCTGTAGAGGAAGTCGGCGCTCATGCCGCCGTATTCCTCGGGAATGTGGGAGCAGAGCATGCCGGCGTCACCGGCCTTGTTCCACAGGGCGCGGTCGATGTGACCGTCCTTTTCCCACTGGGCGTGGAAAGGCGCCGCCTCCTGCTCGAAGAACTTGCGCACGGACTCGCGGAACAGCTCGTGCTCGGAGCTGAACAGGGTTCTTGGAATCATTGTTACACCTGCTTCTGAGTGATCGTTGGGTGCCCCCACTCTAGGCCAGCGTCGTTGCCAGGGGCACTGGACACATGCGACAAAAAATAAGACGATCCAGCCACCTGATGACCGTTTAATCACTAACAAGAACAACAAACATGTCGCCTACCCGCATCGCCATACTCGCCACCGATGGCGTCTTCGCCGCCACCCTGATGCAGGCCCGGGACTTCTTCCACATGGCCGGGCTGCGCCACGGCAAGCAGCAGGGCCTGGGACCGACCTCGGCGTTCCAGATCCGCGTGGTCAGCCCGGACGGCCAGGCAGTGACCAGCTTTAGCGAGGCGGTGATCCCGGTGGACGGCAGCCTGGGCGAGGCCGAGGTGGTGATCCTGCCGGCCTTCTGGGGCGACTTCGACGCCCTCTGCCAGCGCTGCCCCGAGGTCCTGCCCTGGCTACGCGAACGACATGCCGCCGGCAGCGCCATCTGCGGCGAGGCCACCGGCGTGTTCTGGATGGCCCAGGCCGGGCTGCTCGACGGCAAGGAGGCAACCACTTACTGGCGCTTCTTCCGCGAGTTCACCGAGCGCTTCCCCAAGGTGCTGCTGAACCAGGACAAGCACCTGTCGGACGCCGACAACCTGTACTGCGCCGGCGGCGTCACCTCGGCCTGCGACCTGTACATCTACCTGATCGAGCGCTACTGCGGCGCCGGCATCGCCCAGGGCGTCTCGCGCGACATCCTCTACGAGACCCAGCGCAGCTACAGCCCCGGGCGCATCGGCTTCGGCGGGCAGAAACTGCACCAGGACGTGGCCATCCTGCAGGTGCAGCAGTGGCTGGAAGAGCACTTCGCCGAAAAATTCCGCATCGAGGACGTAGCGCGCCAGCACGGCATGAGCATCCGCAACTTCATGCGGCGCTTCCAGGCGGCGACCGGCGACAAACCCCTGCACTACCTGCAGCGCCTGCGCATCGAGACGGCCAAGGGCCTGCTCAGCGCCACCCGCAAGAGCATCAAGACCATCAGCTACGAAGTCGGCTACGACGACGCCAGTTTCTTCGCCCGCCTGTTCCGCCAGCATGCCGAGCTGTCACCCAACCAGTACCGCCGGCAGTTCCAGCACAAGGACAGCGCCTGAGCGCGGGCCGACTGGTCGCAGACTGCCTGAAACGCAGAAGGGCTGCCCATGGGCAGCCCTTCTTTCATTGATACCGCAAATTGCCGGAAAGCGTAGCGAGCGAAGGGCAGGCAAGGCGAAAGCAGGCGAAGATGCGCAGTTTACGAGTTGTAAATAAGCATTCTGAGCCTGCTTTCAACACAGCCTGACCGAGCGCAGTAGCTTTCCGGTGATTTGCTAGGGCTTGTGCGGCCGCGAGAGGAACTCGTGCGACTGCATCTCCAGCAGGCGACTGAGGGTGCGCTGGAACTCGAAGCTCAGGCGTCCACCGGTATACAGGTCCTTCAGCTCCACCTCGGCCGAGATGATCAGCTTGACGTTGCGGTCGTAGAACTCGTCCACCAGGTTGATGAAGCGCCGCGCCATGTCGTCCTTGGCCACGCCCATTTGCTCAACGTTGGCCAGGATCACCGCGTGGAAGATCTTGCCCAGCTCGATGTAGTCGTTCTGGCTGCGCGGGCCGTCGCACAGCTCGCGGAACTCGAACCAGGCCACGTCATCGCCTTCCTTGCGCGCCATGATCGGACGGTTCTCGATCATCAACGC
This sequence comes from Pseudomonas sp. GD04019, assembly GCF_029837695.1. Taxonomy (GTDB): domain Bacteria; phylum Pseudomonadota; class Gammaproteobacteria; order Pseudomonadales; family Pseudomonadaceae; genus Aquipseudomonas. Next base: position 209,642 of record NZ_JAOEEA010000008.1, on the reverse strand, counting down.
CTTGTTCTCCTCCACCTTGCAGTGCTCGGGCAGCAGGCTGTTGAAGCTCTTCTCCAGGCTGATCTCGGCCTCGGCATCCAGTGGCCAGTGGAACAGCTCGGCCTGCTCCAGGGCGCGCAGGCGGTAGTCCACGCCGCTGTCGACGTTGACCACTTCGGTGTACTGCTTGACCAGGGCGATGGCCGGCAGGAAGCGCGCGCGCTGCAGGCCGTCCTTGTACAGGCCGTCCGGCACGATGTTGGAGGTGGCCACCAGGCTCACGCCGTTCTTGAACAGCTCCTCCAGCAGCGTGGCGAGGATCATGGCGTCAGTGATGTCGCTGACGAAGAACTCGTCGAAGCAGATCACCCGCGCCTCGTCGGCGAAGCGCTTGCCGATGATGGTCAGCGGGTTCTTCTCACCCTTGAGGGTGCGCATTTCCTCGTGCACACGCTTCATGAAGCGGTGGAAGTGGGTGCGCATCTTCTGCTCGAACGGCAGCGCGTCGAAGAAGGTATCGACCAGGTAGGTCTTGCCGCGGCCGACGCCGCCCCAGAAGTAGAGACCTTTGACCGGCTCCTGGCGCTTCTTGCCGAACAACTTGCCGAACAGCCCGGAAGACGCCTGGGAATCCGCCACCAGTTCGTCGTACAGACGCTGCAGGTGGCGCACGGCGTTTTCCTGTGCGGCGTCGTGGAAGAAGTCCGGCCGCTTCAGATCGGCCTGATAACGCTCAAGAGGAGTCATGCTGGGAACTTCGGTAACAAAAACGGGGCGGTCACTTTAGCGACGCGCCCCGTGCTTGGCAATCGGCCAGTGGCCGCGCAGGCCTTTACTCCTGCGGCGTCAGCGCCTCGCGCAGTCGCTCGATGGCCGCCTCCAGTGCATTGGCGTCGGTGAAGGCCGGGCTCTCGCCGACGCGCTCATCGCCCAGCCACACGGAGAAGACCTGGCCTTCACCGCGTACATCCAACGCCGCGCCGGACTGCAGGGCCTTGCTGGCCTGACCAGCCGCCTTGCCGTCGGCGAAAGACTTGGACAGCAGCAACTGCTCGCCGGCAGCGTCCAGCAGGCGGAAGCGGAAGCTGCCGTCCTCGTCGCGGAAACTGACGAAGCGCGCGCTCTTGACCGCTTTCTTCTTCTCGCCACCGCCGGTCTGCACCTGCTCGCGGAATGAGCGCAGGCCGACCGCCTCGCGCAGCTCGCCGAGGAACGGAGTGGCGATCTTGCGTGCCTTGGCGGCGCCGGCCAGAAGGATATCTTCCAGATCGGCCGGCTTGGTGATCAGCGCGTTGTAGCGCTCGCGCGCTTCACCCAGCTCAGCGTCGAGCAGCTGGAACAGGCGACTCTTCGCCTCGCCCCAGGCCAGGCCTCCCTCCAGCTCGGCACGGAACTCGGCCTGCTGCGCCTGGGAGGCAAACGCCTGGTACAGGGTGAACAGGTGCGAGCCGTCGGCATCCTTGGGCTCGCCCGGCATCTTGGAATCGGTGACGATGCGGGCGATCGCTTCCTTCAGCTGCTTGGCAGTGCCGAACAGCGGGATGGTGTTGTCGTAGCTCTTGCTCATCTTGCGGCCGTCGAGGCCGGGCAGGGTCGCCACTTCTTCCTCGATCACCGCCTCGGGCAGGGTGAACAGCTCGCGGCCTTGGCCGAACAGGTGGTTGAAGCGCTGGCCGATATCGCGCGCCATCTCCACGTGCTGGATCTGGTCGCGGCCGACCGGTACCTTGTGCGCGTTGAACATCAGGATGTCCGCCGCCATCAGCACCGGGTAGCTGAACAGGCCCATGGTGATGCCCGCATCCGGGTCTTCGCCCTGCTCGACGTTCTTGTCCACCGAGGCCTTGTAGGCGTGGGCGCGGTTGAGCAGGCCCTTGCCGGCGACACAGGTGAGCAACCAGCACAGCTCGGGAATTTCGGGGATATCGGACTGGCGGTAGAAGGTCGCCTTGTCGGTATCCAGCCCCAGCGCCAGCCAGGTGGCGGCGATCTCCAGGCGCGAACGCTGGATGCGCGCCGGGTCGTCGCACTTGATCAGCGCGTGGTAGTCGGCGAGGAAATAGAAGGAATCGGCGTCGGCGGCGCGGCTGGCGACGATGGCCGGACGGATCGCGCCGGCATAGTTACCCAGGTGAGGGGTGCCGGTAGTGGTGATGCCGGTAAGGATACGGGTGGTCATCTGGCTATTCGCTTCAACTTATTGGAGACGGGGCTGAACCAGCTCTTTCAGCTCGGGCAGCTTGCCGTGAAAAAAGTGGCCGCATTCTGCCACCTTCAGCAGCTCATGGGCACGCGGCAGCGCCGCGGACCAGGCGTAGACCGCGTCGGGCTCCACCACCTCGTCCTGCTCCGGCTGCACTACCACCAGCTCGCCAGCTTGCGGCAGATGCTCGGGCGCCTGCAGGCGATGCACCGCCGGCGCCACCATGAACAGCTTCGGAATGGCGACACCCTGGTCTTCCAGCCGCCCAGCCAGGGCGCCAGCGACGAAGCCGCCGAAGGAGAAGCCGAGCAGGGTCAACGGCAGCTCGGGGTATTGGCCACGCAGCCAGTGCGCCACCGCCTCGGCGTCATCCACCTCGCCACTGCCCATGTCGTGGCTGCCGGCACTGGCACCAACGCCGCGGTAGTTGAAGCGCAGGGTGTGGTAGCCCATGTCGCGCACCGAGCGCTGCAAGGTGGAAACCACCTTGTTGAGCATGGTGCCGCCCTGAACCGGGTTGGGATGGCAGATCAGGGCAACGCCACGGGCGTCCGGCACTTCACAGAACAGGGCTTCGAGCTGGCCGCAGGGGCCGTCGAGCAGCAGAGGGGTTTCGCGGATCAACAGCAGGAACTCCGTGACCCCGGGCAGGGTCGACACGTCTTGGTTAGGCACATCGCACAACAGGGCTTTGCCGCGGTATACAGCGCCGGCGAGAGCCGCTACCGTAAAACAAAGCCGCTTTCAGAGGAAGGACTCGTGGAACAATCGCTCACCCCCTGGCTGCTGCCCGCCATGGCCCTGCTGGTTGGCGTCGCCATCGGCTTCCTGGCCGCGCGCCTGCTGCCCAACGCCGCTCCCAGCCGCACCCAGCGTCAGCTGGACGATCTGCAGCAACGCTTCGACAGCTACCAGAGCGAGGTAGTGACCCATTTCAACACCACCGCCAGCCTGGTGAAGAAGCTGACCCAGAGCTACCAGGACGTGCAGGAGCACCTGTCGCATGGCGCCGACCGCCTGGCCGCCGACGAGGTGACCCGCCAGCGCCTGCTGGCCGCGCTGCATGCCGACGACGGCAAGGCGCCACGTGAACGCCTGACCCCGCCGCGCAGTACCGAGGCACCGAAAGACTACGCACCGAAGGAGCCGGACGCCCCCGGCACCCTGGACGAAGGTTTCGGCCTCAAGCGCTGATCGAAAAGGCATAAAAAAGCCCCGCAGATGCGGGGCTTTTTATTGGCCGATGCTTAGATCGCGCCGCGCGAACGCAGCAGATCCAGCACCTGCTTGACGCCCTCCTCCACCGACGAGGACTGGGTGTCGATCACCAGATCGGCATCCAGCGGTACGTCGTAGGCGAAGGATTCGCCCGGGATGTTGTCGCCACCGGCGGCATACAGGCCCTGCGGATCACGCTCGGCGCAGGCCTGCGGCGAAGCCTGCACGTACACGGTGAGCAGGCGATCGTTGCCGATCAGCACCTTGGCCTGCTCGCGGCCTTCGGCATCCGGGGCGACGAACGCAGCCAGGGTCAGCAGACCGGCCTCGTTGAACTGGCGCGCCACGTGGGCGGCACGACGCCAGTTCTCGGTGCGACCGGCGCGATCCTGCGGCAGGCCCTTGTTCAGGTCATGGCGCAGGTTCTGGCCATCCAGCACGTACACGGCACGGCCCATGTCGAACAGCTTGCGCTCGACGGCGTAGGCCAGGGTGCTCTTGCCGGCGCCGGACAGGCCGCTGAACAGCACGGTGGCCGGTTGCTGGCCGAAGCGCGCGGCGCGTTCTTCGGTCGATACGTGCGCTTGCTCACCGTGGTGCGTGCTGCCGCCAGCGCCGACAGGGTCGGCGATGATCATGCCGGCGCCGACGGTGCCGTTGGTCAGGCGGTCGATGACGATAAAGGCGCCGGTGGTGCGGTTGTGTGCGTAGCCGTCGAGGGCAATCGGCGCGTCCAGGGCAACCTTGACCTTGCCAATCTCGTTGAGCTGCAGACTGCTCGCCGCGCCCTCTTCCAGGGTGTTCACATCGACCCGGTGGGCGATGCTGGCAATCGAGCCCGGCACATAGCTGGTGGCGCGCTTGATGTCGTATTTCTTGCCCGGCAGCATCGGCTCTTCAGCCATCCACACCAGCATGGCGTCGAAGCTGTCGACCACCTGCGGGCGGTTGTCGGCATGCACCAGCATGTCGCCGCGGGACACGTCGATCTCGTCTTCCAGGGTCAGGGTGATCGCCTGACCCGGGCCGGCCTGCTCCAGCTCACCCTCGAAGGTGACGATGGACTTGACCTTGCTGCCCTTGCCCGACGGCAGAGCGATGACTTCGTCGCCCTTGCGCACGATGCCGCTGGCCAGGGTACCGGCGAAACCGCGGAAGTTCAGGTTCGGCCGGTTGACGTACTGCACCGGGAAACGCAGGTCGTTGAAGTTGCGATCGCCGGCGACTTCCACGGTCTCGAGGATTTCCATCAGCGACTGGCCGGTGTACCAGGGCGACTGCTCGCTCTTGTTCACCACGTTGTCGCCTTTGAGCGCGGACATCGGCACGAAGAACAGCGAAGTCGGCTTGAGCGAGATGCCTTCGGCGAACTTCAGGTAGTCGGCCTTGATCTGCTCGAACACGCCCTGATCGAAGCCCTTGAGGTCCATCTTGTTGATGGCCACGACGATGTGCTTGATGCCCAGCAGGCTGGCGATGAAGCTGTGACGCTTGGTCTGGGTCTGCACACCGTAGCGCGCGTCGATCAGGATGATCGCCAGGTCGCAGGTGGAGGCGCCGGTGGCCATGTTGCGCGTGTACTGCTCATGGCCGGGGGTGTCGGCGATGATGAACTTGCGCTTGGCGGTACTGAAATAGCGGTACGCCACGTCGATGGTGATGCCCTGCTCGCGCTCGGCCTGCAGACCGTCGACCAGCAGCGCCAGGTCGACGTCATCGCCGGTGGTGCCGACTTTCTTGGAGTCCTTGGTGATGGCCTCCAGATGGTCTTCGTAGATCATCTTGGTGTCGTGCAGCAGGCGCCCGATCAGGGTGCTCTTGCCGTCGTCGACGTTGCCGCAGGTAAGGAAGCGCAGCAGTTCTTTGCGTTCGTGCTGGGCCAGGTACGCAACGATGTCCTGGCTGATCAGATCGGATTGATGACTCATGGTGCGGAATCCTTAGAAGTAGCCCTGACGTTTCTTTTCTTCCATCGAGCCGGCCTGATCGTGGTCGATCACACGGCCCTGGCGCTCGGAAGTACGGGTCAGAAGCATTTCCTGGATGATGTCGGTCAGCGTGGTCGCCGTGGACTCCACCGCACCGGTCAGCGGGTAGCAGCCGAGGGTGCGGAAACGCACCATCTTCTTCTGGATACGGGCTTTCTCCTCGTCAGACAGGTGCTCGAGGATGCGCTCGTCGTCGATCATGATCAGCGTGCCGTTCTTCTCGATCACTTCGCGCTCGGCGGCGAAGTACAGCGGCACGATCGGGATCTGCTCCAGATAGATGTATTGCCAGATGTCCAGCTCGGTCCAGTTGGACAGCGGGAAGACGCGGATCGACTCGCCCTTCTTGACCTTGCCGTTGTACACGTTCCACAGCTCGGGACGCTGGTTCTTCGGGTCCCAGCGGTGCTTGCTGTCGCGGAAGGAGTACACGCGCTCCTTGGCCCGGGACTTTTCCTCGTCGCGGCGCGCGCCACCGAAGGCGGCGTCGAAGCCGTGCTTGTCCAGCGCCTGCTTGAGGCCCTCGGTCTTCATCACGTCGGTGTGCTTGGCACTGCCGTAGGTGAAGGGGTTCATGTCCTGCGCCACACCATCCGGATTGATGTGGGTGATCAGATCCAGCCCGTACTCTTTGACCATCTTCTCGCGGAAGCGGTACATCTCCTGGAATTTCCAGCGAGTGTCCACGTGCATGACCGGGAACGGCAGCTTGCCGGGGAAGAATGCCTTGCGCGCCAAGTGCAGCATCACGGCGGAATCTTTACCGATGGAATACAGCATCACCGGGTTGTCGAATTCGGCGGCCACTTCACGAATGATGTGGATACTTTCCGCCTCGAGCTGTTTCAGGTGCGTCAGTTTGTCGAGCATGGCTTATCACAGATCAGGGAATGAACGGCCGGCGGGCCGTGGACGAGCGCGCACTCTAGCACAGCACCCTATTCTATTCAGGACGGCTTTTAGATCGAAACGATCTAGGTATATGCTCGGTTTTCAGACCGGATTGGGACAGTCGATGAACAGGTGCTCAATGGCGAAACGCCGCGCCAGATAGTCGCCCAGGGCCTGCACGCCGTAGCGTTCGGTGGCGTGATGCCCGGCGGCGATAAAGCCCACGCCGTTCTCGCGCGCGCTGTGGAAGGTCTGCTCGGAGGCCTCGCCGGTCAGGTACAGATCGACCCCGGCGGCGATGGCGTTGTCGATGTAGCCCTGGCCACCGCCGGTGCACCAACCGATGCGCCGCACCATGCCCTGCCCTTCGACCAGCAACGGCTCGCGACCCAGCACCTCCTGCACGCGGCGAGCGAAGTCGCGGGCGCTCATGGGTTCGGCCAGCGAGCCGAGCAGACCGACCACCTTGGGATTGTTCGGGTCGAGCGGGCCTTCCACGGTGACATCGAGCTGCCGCGCCAGCTGCACGTTGTTACCCACCTCCGGGTGCACGTCCAACGGCAGGTGATAGGCCAGCAGGCTGATGTCGTTGCCCAGCAGGGTCTGCAGGCGGCGGCGCTTCATGCCGGTGATGCAGGCGTCCTCGCCCTTCCAGAAATAGCCGTGGTGGACTAGCACCACGTCGGCCTCGGCCTCCACCGCTGCATCCAGCAGCGCCTGGCTGGCGGTCACGCCGCTGACGATGCGCCGTACCTGCGGCCGGCCCTCGACCTGCAAGCCGTTGGGGCAGTAGTCGGAGATGCGGGCCGCGTTAAGGAAGCGGTCGGCTTCCTCGACCAGGGTGGTCAGAGCGATGGCCATGGTTTTTCCTCATCAAACTGTTGCGGATGCTGCCCTTCCGGCCGGCGGCACCTCTATAATGCCGCCACCTTAAGGGCCGCTCCAGGCCCTCGCAACCCTCAGGATTTCACTTAGATGCTCAAGGCCCTGCGCTTCCTTGGCTGGCCCCTGCTGGTCGGCCTGCTGCTGGCACTGCTGCTGATCCAGCGCTACCCGCAATGGGTCGGCCTGCCCGGCAACGAAGTGCACCTGCAGCAGGCGCCGCGCTATGGCATCGCCCAGGAAGGCCCGGTGTCCTATGCCGATGCGGTGAGCCGCGCGGCGCCAGCGGTGGCCAACCTGTACACCACCAAGATGGTCAACAAAGCGTCGAGCCATCCGCTGCTGGAAGACCCGGTGTTCCGCCGCTTCTTCGGCGACAACCTGCCCAAGCAGCGGCGCATGGAGTCGAGCCTGGGCTCGGCGGTGATCATGAGCGCGGAGGGCTACCTGCTGACCAACAACCACGTGGTGGCGGACGCCGACCAGATCGTGGTGGCACTCAAGGACGGCCGCGAGACCCTGGCCCGCCTGATCGGCAGCGATCCGGAGACCGATCTGGCGGTGCTCAAGATCGACCTGAAGAACCTTCCGGCCATGACCCTGGGGCGCTCCGACCAGATCCAGATCGGCGACGTCACCCTGGCCATCGGCAACCCGTTCGGCGTCGGCCAGACCGTGACCATGGGCATCATCAGCGCCACCGGGCGCAACCAGCTGGGCCTCAATACCTACGAGGACTTCATCCAGACCGACGCGGCGATCAACCCGGGCAACTCCGGCGGCGCTCTGGTCGATGCCCACGGCAATCTGATCGGTATCAACACCGCGATCTTCTCCAAGTCCGGCGGCTCGCAAGGCATCGGCTTCGCCATCCCGGTCAAGCTGGCGCGCGACGTGATGAAGGCGATCATCGAGCGCGGCCAGGTAATCCGGGGCTGGCTGGGCATCGAAGTGCAGCCGCTGACCCCGGAGCTGGCCGAATCGTTCGGCCTGCAGGGCCGCGCCGGCATCCTGGTCGCCGGCATCTACCGCGATGGTCCGGCGCAGAAGGCCGGTCTGCAGCCGGGCGACCTGATCCTGAAGATCGCCGACGAGGCCGCCGTCGACGGCCGCCGCTCGATGAACCAAGTAGCGCGTACCCAGCCCGGCGAGAAAGTGGTGATCGAAGTGCTGCGCGGCGGCGAGACCCTGGAGCTGACCGCCGAGATCGGCGTGCGCCCTCCGGCCGAAGTGCAGCAGCCGCAGCAACCCTAAACAAACGGCCATGAAAAAAGGCGCCCCGCGGGGCGCCTTTTACGTTACGGCTTCTGGTTAGAGTACTTGCCGCAGGGCATCCAGCAACGCCTGGTTCTGTTCCGGATTGCCGATGGTGATACGCAGGAACTGGGCGATACGCTGCTGCTTGAAGTGCCGCACGATGACGCCGTGCTCACGCAGCGCCGCCGCCAGCTCGCCGGCATCTTTCTGCGGGTGACGGGCGAAGATGAAGTTGGCCGCCGATGGCAGCACCTCGAAGCCCAGGCCGGAAAACTCGGCCACCACCTGCTCGCGGCTGTCGATCACCAGTTGGCAGGTCTCGCGGAAGTAGGCTTCGTCGTCGAAGGCCGCCGCCGCGCCGACGATGGCCATGCGGTCCAACGGGTAGGAGTTGAAGCTGTTCTTGATCCGCTCCAGCGCCTCGATCAGGTCCGGATGACCGACCGCGATGCCGACCCGCAGGCCTGCCAGGGAGCGCGACTTGGACAGGGTCTGGGTCACCAGCAGATTCGGATAACGGTCGACCAGCTTGATCGCAGTCTCGCCGCCGAAGTCGATGTAGGCCTCGTCCACCACCACCACGCTGTCCGGGCTGCCCTGCAGCAGGCGCTCGACGGCGTCCAGCGGCAGCAGACAGCCGGTCGGCGCGTTGGGGTTGGGGAAGATGATCCCGCCATTGGGCCGCGCGTAGTCCTCGGGGCGTATCTGGAACTGGTCGTCCAGTGGCAAGGCCTCGTACGGAATGCCGTACAGGCCGCAGTAGACCGGGTAGAAGCTGTAGGTCACGTCGGGGAACAGCAGCGGCTTGCCGTTCTGGAACAGGCCGTGGAAGGCATGCGCCAGCACCTCGTCGGAGCCGTTGCCGACGAACACCTGGGCACTGCTCACGCCGTAGTAGTCGGCCACCGCCTGTTTCAGGCGGTCGCTATTGGGGTCGGGGTACAGACGCAGGCTGTCGCCCAGCTCGGCCTGCATGGCGGCGACCGCCTTGGGCGACGGGCCGTAGGGGTTTTCGTTGGTGTTCAGCTTGACCAGCTTGGCCAGTTTCGGCTGCTCGCCCGGCACGTAGGGCACCAGGTCTTTGACGAAGGGGCTCCAGAATTTGCTCATCTGCCCTTCTCTCCTCGAATTCGTTCGGTTTGCGTAGGGTGGAAAACCGCGAAGCGTTTTCCACCGGGTGAAGCGGTGGACAAGCAAAGCGTTGTCCACCCTACCAATCGGCCATCAATGCTTGATGCGGTACTCGGCGCTGCGTGCATGGGCGGTCAGCGACTCGCCGCGTGCCAGCACGGAGGCGACCTTGCCCAGCTCGGAGGCACCCTCGGCCGAGCAATGGATGATCGACGAACGCTTCTGGAAGTCGTACACGCCCAGCGGCGAGGAGAAGCGCGCGGTGCCGGAGGTCGGCAGCACGTGGTTCGGCCCGGCGCAATAGTCGCCCAAAGCTTCTGCCGTATAGCGGCCCATGAAGATGGCGCCGGCATGGCGGATCTGCGGCAGATACTGCTCGGGATTCTCCACCGACAGTTCCAGGTGCTCCGGCGCGATGCGGTTGGCCACTTCGATGGCCTGGGCCATGTCGGCGACCTGGATCAGCGCGCCGCGACCCTCCAGGGAGGTGCGAGCGATGGTCTCGCGTTCCAGGGTCGGCAGCAGCTTGGCGATACTCTCGGCCACGCGATCAAGGAAGGCGGAGTCCGGGCTGACCAGAATGGACTGAGCGTCCTCGTCGTGCTCGGCCTGGGAGAACAGGTCCATGGCGATCCAGTCCGGATCGGTCTGGCCATCGCAGACCACGAGAATTTCAGAGGGGCCGGCAATCATATCGATGCCGACCTTGCCGAATACGTGGCGCTTGGCGGTGGCCACGTAGATGTTGCCGGGGCCGACGATCTTGTCCACCGGTGGCACGCTCTCGGTGCCATAGGCCAGCGCGGCCACGGCCTGGGCGCCGCCGATGGTGAACACGCGGTCGACGCCAGCCACGCAGGCGGCGGCGAGGACGATCTCGTTGATCTCGCCACGCGGGGTCGGCACCACCATGACCACTTCCGGCACGCCGGCGACCTTGGCCGGGATGGCGTTCATCAGCACCGAAGACGGATAGGAAGCCTTGCCACCGGGAACATACAGACCGGCGCGATCCAGCGGGGTGACCTTCTGCCCCAGCACCGTGCCGTCGGCCTCGGTGTAGGTCCAGGAGCCCTGCTTCTGCCGTTCGTGGTAGAGGCGTACGCGCTCGGCGGCCTTTTCCAGTGCCGCGCGCTGCTCGGTGCTGATGCGGGTCAGGGCCAGTTCCAGACGCTCGCGCGGCAGGATCAGGTCGGCCATGGCGGCGACCTGTAGACCGTCGAACTTCTCGGTGAACTCGACCACGGCGGCATCGCCACGGCTGCGCACGGCGGCGATGATATCCAGCACGCGCTGGTTGACCGCGTCGTCCGACACGCTTTCCCAGCTCAGCAGATGATCCAGGTGTCGCGCGAAGTCCTGGTCAGCGGCATTGAGTCGGCGGATGGCGGTAGGAGCGGTCATAGCGGGCCTCTTGATTGGCTATTGCTCAGGCGCCCGTAGAGTACCAGCCGTACCGCGCGGGCACCTGAGAATTCTGGCTATGACACGGATAGGCGGACGCGACCGATGGTCGCGTCGAAGGTATTAGCTTCGGTGGTCGAAAAATGCTCCTGCATTTTCGACATTCCCGCCATCCCTGGCGGTCATCGCGCTTCGACCGCCGTGCGCAGGGTCTCGATCAGCGCCTGGATGCGGCCATGCTGCATCTTCATCGAGGCCTTGTTGACGATCAGTCGCGAGCTGACGTGGGCGATCAGCTCCTGGGGCTCCAGACCGTTGGCACGCAGGGTGTTGCCGGTGTCGACCACGTCGATGATCTTGTCGGCCAGGCCAACCAGCGGCGCCAGCTCCATGGAGCCGTACAGCTTGATCACGTCGACCTGACGACCTTGTTCGGCGTAGTAGCGCTTGGCCACGTTGACGAACTTGGTGGCGACGCGCAGGCGGCCTTTCGGCTCCGGCGCGCCGACCTTGCCGGCGGTCATCAGCTTGCAGTTGGCGATCTGCAGGTCGAGCGGCTCGTACAGGCCCTGGCCGCCGTACTCCATCAGCACGTCCTTGCCGGCCACGCCGAGGTCGGCGGCGCCGTGCTCGACGTAGGTCGGCACGTCGGTGGCGCGCACGATCAGCAGCTGCACGTCATCCTGAGTGGTCGGAATGATCAGCTTGCGGCTCTTTTCCGGATTCTCGGTCGGCTCGATACCTGCCGCGGCGAGCAGCGGCAGGGTGTCGTCGAGAATGCGGCCCTTGGACAGCGCGATGGTCAGCATGAAATGCCCTTACTAGCCCGGCACGCGGCGAATCTTGGCGCCGAGCAACTGCAGTTTTTCCTCGATGCACTCGTAACCACGGTCGATGTGGTAGATGCGGTCGATCAGGGTTTCGCCCTCGGCGACCAGCGCGGCGATCACCAGGCTGGCGGAGGCGCGCAGGTCGGTGGCCATCACCGGAGCGCCCTTGAGCGCCGGCACACCGGTGACGATGGCGGTGTTGCCTTCGACCAGGATCTGCGCGCCCATACGATTCATCTCGTAGACGTGCATGAAGCGGTTCTCGAACACGGTCTCGATGACGGTGCCGGTGCCCTCGGCGATGGCGTTGAGGGAGATGAACTGGGCCTGCATGTCGGTCGGGAAAGCCGGGTACGGCGCGGTGCGCACATTGACGGCCTTGGGACGCTTGCCCTTCATGTCCAGCTCGATCCAGTCCTTGCCGGTAGTGATCTCGGCGCCCGCTTCCTGCAGCTTGGCCAGCACGGCCTCGAGGATGGTCGGATCGGTGTCCTTGAGCTTGACGCGGCCACCGGTAGCGGCCGCAGCCACCAGGTAGGTACCGGTTTCGATACGGTCGGGCATCACGCTGTAACGACCGCCACCCAGGCGCTCGACGCCGTCGATGACGATCGTGTCGGTACCGGCGCCGCTGACCTTGCCACCCATGGCGTTGATGAAGTTGGCCAGGTCGACCACTTCCGGCTCACGCGCGGCGTTTTCCAGCACGGTACGGCCCTTGGCCAGGGCTGCGGCCATCATGATGTTCTCGGTACCGGTCACGCTGACGATATCGAAGAAGAAGTGCGCGCCACGCAGGCCGCCTTCCGGCGCCTTGGCCTTGATGTAGCCGCCTTCAACGTCGATCTTCGCGCCCATGGCTTCCAGGCCGCGGATGTGCAGGTCGACCGGACGCGAGCCGATGGCGCAACCACCGGGCAGGGCCACTTCGGCTTCACCGAAGCGCGCGACCATGGGGCCGAGCACCAGGATCGAGGCGCGCATGGTCTTCACCAGCTCGTACGGTGCGACCAGGGTCTTGATGCTGCTGGCGTCGACTTCGACGCTGAGCTTCTCGTCGATGATCGGCTGTACGCCCATGCGGCCAAACAGCTCGATCATGGTGGTGATGTCGTGCAGGTGCGGCAGGTTGCACACGGTGACCGGGGTGTCGGCCAGCAGGGTGGCAGCCAGGATCGGCAGGGCGGAGTTCTTCGCCCCGGAGATGCGGATTTCGCCATCGAGGCGGATACCGCCGGTAATAATCAGTTTGTCCATTCGGATCTCGATCTCGCTGCCCGCAGGCTCAGGAACGCTCGGCCCAGGCGGCCTGGCTGAAGAATTTCATGGTCACGGCGTGGATGCTGCCATCGGCGATCCAGGCGTTGAGGTGGGCGTATATCTGCTGCTGGCGCTTGACCGGGCTGAGCGCGGCCAGCTCGTCGCTGATCAGGTTCAGCTGGAAGTTGCAGCCTTCGCCTTCCACCTCGACGCGGGTGTTGGGCAGCTGGGCCTCCAGGAGGTTCTTAACTTCTACGGCCTGCATGCTCAACCTCGATCGGCGCAAAAGGATTCTGGCGGGCCCAAGGCTCGCGGGGTCGGCAATGATACAAAAAAGCCCCCCGCCTGCGAAGCCCGGCAGACGGAGGGCTTTGGCGCGGGTTCAGGCCGGCAGGTCGAGCAGCTCGTGCAACCCCGAGACCCGGGCGATGCCCTGCATGTCCTGCGGCAGACCACGCACCTTCAGGCTCTTCCCCACCTGTGCGGCATCGCGCATAAAGGCCAGCAGCAGGGACAGGCCGACACTGCTGGACTTCTCCACCGCCGCGCAGTCCAGTACCAGCTCGCGAGCCGGGCTGGCGGCGATCAACTGGCGCCCGCTCTCGCGCAGGGCCGGACCGCTGCGATAGTCGAGCACGCCGCAGAGCAGCAGCTCGCCGCTGGCGCCCTGGCGGATGGCGGTTTCGCTCATTGCTGGCCGCTCGCCTGCTGGCCTTCGGCGCTGTCCTTGGCCTTGGCCACCACTTCGGCCCAGCCGTCGATGGTCTTGTCCAGGTCATTGCCGTTGCGCTGCATGCTGTCGGCGAACTGGTCGCGGAACAGCTTGCCAACGTTGATGCCGTTGATGATCACGTTGCGCAGCTTCCACTGCCCGTCGACCTGCACCATGGTGTAGGACACGGGGTAAACGGTGCCCTTCTTGTCGGTGACTTCCATGCCAACGCTGGCGCGTTCGGCGCCTTCGGCCTTGGCCGGCAGCACGCGGATGCCCTGGTTGTCGTACTCCAACAGGGCATTGCCGTAGAACTGCATCAGACTGCGCTTGAAGTTGTCCTCGAAACGCTGCAGCTGCGCATCGCTGGCGCCGCGCGAATACTTCACGGTCATGATGCTGCGCGAGATGCCTTCGCTGTCCACCACCGGGCCGAGAATGCGATCCAGGGTGTCGTAGAAGGATTGTGGATTCTGCTTGTAGGCGGCCTTGTTGGCCTCGAGATCACCGAGCAGCTCGTTGGTGGTGCTCTTCACCACATCATGGGCGCTGGGCGCGGCCATGGCCGCCAGCGGCAGGCTGGCCAGCAGGACCAACAGGCCGCGGCGCAGGATCTTCAACATGTTCATTTGCTTTCCTTATTCACCGAGTTCATCAGGAACTTGCCGATCAGGTCTTCCAGCACCAGTGCCGACTGGGTGTCGTGGATGGTGCTGCCATCCTTGAGCAGATCCTCCTCGCCACCGACGCTGATGCCAATGTACTTCTCGCCCAGCAGACCGGCGGTCAGGATCGAGGCGGTGGAGTCCAGCGGCAGGTTGTCGACCCGTTTCTCGAGCTCCATGGTCACGCGACCGGTATAGCTGTCGCGGTCCAGGTCGATGGCGGTGACCTTGCCGATAGTCACGCCGGCCATGGTCACCTTGGCCCTAACGGTAAGACCGGCGATGTTGTCGAAGTTCGCATACAGCTTGTAGGTATCACCGGCGCTTCCGGCGGACAGGCCGCTGACCCGCAGGGCGAGCAGCAGCAGCGCCAGCAGTCCAGCCAGCAGGAACAGGCCGACGCCGATTTCCAGGGAGCGGCTTTGCATCAGAGATCTCCAAACATCAGGGCGGTCAGAATAAAGTCGAGGCCGAGCACGGCGAGGGAGGCATACACCACGGTCTTGGTGGTGGCGCGGCTGATGCCTTCCGAGGTCGGCTCGCAGTCGTAACCCTGGAACACGGCGATCCAGGTCACGACGAAAGCGAACACCATGCTCTTGATCACGCCATTGAGCACGTCTTCGGTGAATTCCACGCTGTTCTGCATGTTCGACCAGAACGAGCCTTCGTACACGCCGAGCCAGTCCACCGCGACCATGGCGCCACCCCAGATACCGACCACGCTGAAGATGGCGGCGAGCAGCGGCATGGAGATGAAACCGGCCCACAGGCGCGGCGCGATGATGTACTTGAGCGGGTCGACGCCGATCATTTCCAGGCTGGACAGCTGCTCGGTGGACTTCATGTTGCCGATTTCGGCGGTCAGCGCCGAGCCGGCACGACCGGCGAACAGCAGGCCGGTGACCACCGGGCCCAGTTCGCGCAGCAGGGTCAGGGCCACCATCTGCCCCACCGCCTGCTCGGAGCCGTAGCTGGTCAGGATGTTGTAGCCCTGCAGGGCCAGCACCATGCCGATGAACAGGCCGGCGACCACGATGATCGGCAGCGACAGCACGCCCACGGAGTAGAGCTGGCGAATCAGCAGTTGCCCGCCATTGCGCAGGCCGCTGCGGCCGAACAGCGAACTGAGCAGGAACAGGGTCGAACGGCCCATGGCCGCGACCACGTCGATGCCGGCGCGCCCGAGCAGGGCGATGCGTTCGAGAGGGGACTTCCTACGCATCAGCGCTCTCCCAGCAAATCATCGAGGTAATCCGGCGCCGGATAGTGGAAGGGCACCGGACCGTCCGGAATGCCTTTCATGAACTGCTGGATGCGCGGGTTATCCGAGCCCATCAGCTCGGCCGGCGTGCCCTGCCCCAGCACCTGGCCATCGCCCACCACATAGATGTAGTCGGCAATGCTGGCGGTCTCGGCCAGATCATGGGAAACCACGATGCTGGTGATGCCTAGGGCGTCGTTGAGCAGGCGGATCAGGCGCACCAGCACGCCCATGGCGATAGGATCCTGGCCGACGAACGGCTCGTCGTACATGAGAATCTGCGGATCCAGGGCAATCGCGCGGGCCAGTGCCACGCGGCGCTTCATGCCGCCAGACAATTCGTCCGGCATCAGCTCGACGGCGCCGCGCAGGCCAACGGCCTGCAGCTTCATCAGCACGATATCGCGGATCATCTCGTCGGACAGCTGGGTATGCACCCGCAGCGGAAAGGCAACGTTCTCGAACACGTCCAGGTCGGTGAACAGCGCCCCGCTCTGGAACAGGACACCAAACTGCTTGCGCATGTCGAACAGGTCGCTGCGCGACAGGGTCGGCAGGTTCTGCCCATTGACCCAGACCTCGCCACTGGCCGGCTTGAGCTGGGCGGCGATCAGGCGCAGCAGGGTGGTCTTGCCGCAGCCGGACGGCCCCATGATCCCGGTGACCTTGCCACGCGGGATGCGGATATCGACATTATTGAAGATGTTGCGCGCGCCACGCTTGAAGGTCAGGCCCTTCAACTCGACGGCATAGGCATTCACGGCGCTCATCCAAACTCCTTGTGATGCGGCCCTTCCATGGACAGACGCAGGTTCCCACGGCAGGGACACCTCGCGCCGCGGTCAGGCCGAACAGGGCGCGGAATATAGCATTGGCGGTTATTGCAGCCCAAGTCGCTGCAACTTTTTCATAACAATTGGTCACAAGATGCACCGAGCGCGCCGAGTGCCAGGTGAGGCCGGCCACCTTTGTCGTTATACTCCCGGTCTTTTATGCCGAGCACCACGAAGATCTCATGAGCCAGACCAGCGACCTGATCCAGTCCGCGCAGCGCACCATCCGCCTCGAAGCCGAGGCTGTGGAAAGCCTGCTGAGCCGCATCGACGCCGACTTCGTGCGTGCCTGCGAGATGATCCTGAACTGCAGCGGGCGCGTGGTCGTGGTCGGCATGGGCAAGTCCGGCCATATCGGCAACAAGATCGCCGCCACCCTGGCCAGCACCGGCACCCCGGCCTTCTTCGTCCACCCAGCCGAGGCCAGCCACGGCGACATGGGCATGATCACCAAGGACGACGTGGTCCTGGCCCTGTCCAACTCCGGTTCCACCGCCGAAATCGTCACCCTGTTGCCACTGATCAAGCGCCTGGGCATCCAACTGATCAGCATGACCGGCAACCCCGAATCGGCGCTGGCCAAGGCCGCCGAAGTCAACCTGGACGCCCGCGTGGCCCAGGAGGCCTGCCCGCTGAACCTGGCACCGACCTCCTCCACCACCGTGTCCCTGGTGATTGGCGACGCCCTGGCCATCGCCCTGCTGGAAGCCCGCGGCTTCACCGCCGAAGACTTCGCCTTCTCCCACCCGGGTGGCGCTCTCGGCCGTCGCCTGCTGCTCAAGGTGGAGAACGTGATGCATGCCGGCGAGCGCCTGCCACTGGTACAGCGCGGCACCTCGCTGCGCGAGGCGCTGCTGGAAATGACCCGCAAGGGCCTGGGCATGACGGTGATCGTCGAGGCCGACGGCAAGCTGGCCGGAATCTTCACCGACGGCGACCTGCGCCGCACCCTGGACAAGGGCGTCGATGTGCGCGAGGCGAGCATCGATCAGGTGATGACCGTTCACGGCAAGACCGCCCGCGCCGAGATGCTCGCCGCCGAGGCGCTGAAAATCATGGAAGACCACAAGATCAACGCGCTGGTGGTGGTGAATGACGAGGACAAGCCGGTTGGCGCCCTCAACATGCACGACCTGCTGCGCGCCGGAGTGCTGTAAATGACCGCCGATCTGCTGCAACGCACCAAGGCCATCAAACTCGCCATCTTCGACGTCGATGGCGTACTCACCGACGGCAAGCTGTACTTCCTCGTCGACGGCAGCGAATTCAAGACCTTCAACACCCTGGACGGCCACGGCATCAAGATGCTGATCAACTCCGGGGTGCGTACCGCCATCATCAGCGGACGCAAGACCCCGGTGGTCGAGCGCCGCGCGCAGAATCTGGGTATCCAGCACCTGTACCAGGGCCGCGAGGACAAGCTGGTGGTGCTCGATGAACTGCTCGGCGAGCTGGGCCTGAGCTACGAACAGGTCGCCTACCTGGGCGACGACCTGCCCGACCTGCCGGTGATCCGCCGCGTCGGCCTGGGCATGGCAGTGGCCAGCGCCGACGGCTTCGTCCGCCAGCATGCCCACGGCGTGACCAGCGCCCGCGGTGGCGAAGGCGCGGCGCGCGAGTTCTGCGAACTGATCATGCGCGGCCAGGGCACGCTCGAAGCCGCCCAGGCCGCCTACCTCTAGGACCTGCCCATGAACGGCAAACTGCGCAATTATGTGATCGGTCTGCTGGCAGTCGCCCTGATCGGCGCGCTCGGCTACTGGAACGTCCGTCCCGAGACCTTCATGGATCGCCGGGCGGCAGCCGAGGCCGACAACGCCATCGACTTCTACGTGGTCGGCGCCAGCACCCAGCAGTTCCAGGAAGACGGCAAGCTGCAGTACGAGATGACCGCCGCCAAGCTGGAACACATCAAGGCCAGCGACATCACCCTGCTGGACAAGCCGGACCTGCAACTCTATCGCGGCACCCAGTTCCCCTGGCACGTGCGCAGCGACAAGGGCGAGGTGGCGCCGGAGGGCAAGCAGGTCGAGCTGATCGACAACGTGCGCATCGCCCGCACCGACGCCAAGAACCGCCCGACCGTGATTACCAGCAGCCGAGTCACCGTATTCCCCGACGAGGAATATGCGCAGACCCAGCAAGCCGTTAGAATCGAGGCCGCCAATGGGGTGACCACGGCACAGGGAATGAAAGCGTACATGAACGACGGCAAGATCAACTTGCTGTCCAACGTAAGAGGCCAGCATGAGGTTCGTTAAAACCTTCCCCCTACTGCTCAGCCTGAGCGCCGCGCTCGGAAGCGCCAGCGCCTGGGCCCTGCCCAGCGACCGTGAGCAACCGATTCGGGTCCAGGCAGACAGCGCAGAACTGGATGACAAGCAAGGTGTGGCCGTTTACCGCGGCGGCGTGGTGATCACCCAGGGCACCATGAAGATCACCGGCGACACCGTGACCATCACTCAGGATGCCAACGGCGAGATCGAGGTCTTCACCTCGGTGGGCAAACCGGCCTACTACGAGCAGAAGCCATCCGTCGATAAGGACATCGTCAAGGCCTACGGCCTGACCATCCAGTACTACGCGAGCAACGAGCGCATCGTCCTGATCGACCAGGCCAAGGTGATCCAGCAGGGCAACACCTTCGAAGGCGAGAAGATCGTCTACGACACCCAGCGCCAGATCGTCAACGCCGGCCGCGCCACGGGCAGCGATGTCTCCACGCCGCGTCCGCGCATCGACATGATCCTGCAGCCACGCAAGAAGAACGGCCAGCCGGGGCAGGCGCAGTAATGGCGACTCTCAAAGCCCAGCACCTGGCCAAGAGCTACAAGGGCCGCCAGGTGGTCCGCGACGTCAGCCTGTCCATCGACAGCGGCCAGATCGTCGGCCTGCTCGGCCCCAACGGCGCCGGCAAGACCACCTGCTTCTACATGATCGTCGGCCTGGTCCAGGCCGATCAGGGCCGCGTGCTGATCGACAGCCAGGACATCAGCCACCAGCCCATGCACGGCCGCGCCCGCTCCGGCATCGGCTACCTGCCGCAGGAAGCCTCGATCTTCCGCAAGCTGTCAGTGGCCGACAACATCATGGCCATCCTTGAGACCCGCAAGGACCTCGACCGCGCAGGCCGCCAAGAGGCGCTGGAAGCCCTGCTGCAGGAATTCCACATCAACCACATTCGCGACAGCCTCGGCATGAGCCTGTCCGGCGGCGAGCGCCGCCGCGTGGAGATTGCCCGCGCCCTGGCCACCGAGCCGAAGTTCATCCTGCTCGACGAGCCCTTCGCCGGCGTGGACCCGATTTCGGTCGGCGACATCAAGCAGATCATCCACCACCTCAAGGCCAAGGGCATCGGTGTGCTGATCACCGATCACAACGTACGCGAGACCCTGGATATCTGCGAAACGGCCTATATCGTCAACGACGGCCAGCTGATCGCCGAAGGCGATGCCGAGGCCATTCTGGCCAACCAGTTGGTCAAGGAAGTCTACCTGGGCCACGAATTCCGCCTCTGAGCCCGAGCCCCGTACGGGGCTTGCGCAAAGGGCTAGAATCATTCAAGGTCAGGCATATAATTTGCTTCCTAGGGCGCTTCGCCGCCCTGCAGTGGATGGCGCCGCGCGCCGGCAAGTGAACAAGGTACCCAGCCCCACACCATGAAACCGTCGCTAGTCCTCAAGATGGGCCAGCAGCTGACGATGACTCCGCAGCTGCAACAGGCCATCCGTCTCCTCCAGCTCTCCACCCTGGACCTGCAGCAGGAAATCCAGGAAGCCCTGGAATCCAACCCCATGTTGGAACGTCAGGAGGAAGGCGAAGACTTCGACAACTCCGACCCGATGGCCGACAACGCCGAGCAGAACAGTTCTGCTCAGCAGGACAGCTCGAGCTTCCAGGACAGCACCGTCGCGGTAAACAACAACGAGAGCGCCGAAGACGGCGAATGGCACGACCGCATCCCCAGCGAGCTGCCGGTCGACACCGCCTGGGAAGACGTCTACCAGACCAGCGCCAGCAGTCTGCCCAGCAACGATGACGACGAGTGGGACTTCACCACCCGTACCTCCGCCGGCGAGAGCCTGCAGAGCCATTTGCTGTGGCAACTCAACCTGGTGCCGATGTCCGATACCGACAAGCTGATCGGCGTCACCATCATCGATTGCATCAACAACCAGGGCTACCTGGAAGAATCCATCGACGAGATCGTCGAGTCCTTCGATCCGGAACTGGAGATCGAGGCCGACGAGGTCGAAGCCGTTCTGCATCGCATCCAGCACTTCGAGCCCGCCGGCATCGGCGCCCGCGACCTGCGTGAATGCCTGCTCCTGCAGCTGCGCCAGCTGCCGGCCAGCACGCCCTGGCTGGCCGAGGCCCAGCGCCTGGCCGGCGACCACCTCGACGTGCTCGGCAGCCGCGACTACAGCCTGCTGATGCGCCGCATGAAGCTGAAAGAGGACGAGCTGCGCCAGGTCATCGAGCTGATCCAGAGCCTCAACCCGCGCCCGGGCTCACAGATCGAGGCCAGCGAGCCAGAATACGTGGTGCCGGATGTGATCGTGCGCAAGCACAACGAACGCTGGCTTGTGGAGCTGAACCAGGAAGCGGTGCCGCGCCTGCGGGTCAACCCGCAATACGCCGGCTTCGTCAAACGCGCCGACTCCAGCGCCGACAACACCTTCATGCGTAATCAGCTGCAGGAGGCGCGCTGGTTCATCAAGAGCCTGCAGAGCCGTAACGAGACGCTGATGAAGGTCGCCACGCAGATCGTCGAGCACCAGCGCGGCTTCCTCGAATACGGCGACGAGGCCATGAAGCCACTGGTACTGCACGACATCGCCGAGGCGGTGGGCATGCACGAGTCGACCATTTCGCGGGTCACCACGCAGAAATTCATGCACACCCCGCGCGGCATCTACGAGCTGAAGTACTTCTTCTCCAGCCACGTCAGCACCTCCGAAGGCGGGGAATGCTCGTCCACCGCGATCCGCGCCATCATCAAGAAACTGGTGGCCGCGGAAAACGCGAAAAAGCCGTTGAGCGACAGCAAGATCGCTGGTTTACTGGAAGCACAGGGCATTCAGGTAGCCCGCCGCACTGTCGCCAAGTACCGCGAATCGCTCGGCATAGCGCCATCCAGCGAACGCAAGCGACTGATGTAAGCGGCCCTGAGCGGAAGGCTTCTGCACCACCGTACCGAGCGCCAGATACCCTGCATGGGGGAACCATGGCCCGCAGTGCACCAGCCCTTTCAGCCAACGTGTTACGGCGGCAGGCAAGCTAGTCTGTCTCTTACACCAGGCAACAAGGAGAAGCGGTATGCAAGTCAACATCAGTGGACATCAACTGGATGTGACCGACGCTCTGCGTGACTATGTCGGCGAGAAGTTGAGCCGGCTGGAACGCCATTTCGACAAGATCACCAATGTGCAGGTCATCATGGAGGTCGAGAAGCTGAAGCAGAAGATCGAAGCGACCCTGCACATTGCCGGCGGCGAGATCGTCGCCAACGCCGAACACGAAGACATGTATGCGGCCATCGACCTGCTGACCGACAAACTCGACCGACAACTGATCAAGCACAAGGAAAAGCAGCTGGGTCGCCTGCAAGGCGCCACGGCTCGCTGACAGCCCCTCCCAGATGATCCGACTCGAAACCATCCTGACTCCCGCACGTTCCCTGGTGAACGTGCCGGGAGGCAGCAAGAAACGTGTACTCGAACAGATTGCCAACCTGGTTGCCCGCGATCTCACCGATCTGGACGCCCAGGACATCTTCGAAAACCTGATCGCCCGCGAGAAGCTCGGCTCCACCGGCTTCGGCAACGGCATCGCCATTCCCCACTGCCGCCTGCCCGGCTGCAGCGCCCCGATCAGCGCCGTGCTGCACCTGGATGCGGCGGTGGACTTCGACGCCATCGACGGTGCACCGGTAGACCTGCTGTTCGTCCTGCTGGTACCGGAGGCGGCCACCGACGAGCACCTGGAGCTGCTGCGCCAGATCGCCAGCATGCTCGACCGCAGCGAAGTGCGCGAGCGCCTGCGCCAGGCGCAGAGCAACGAGAGCCTGTATCAGGTCGTGGTCGACGTTCAGAGCGGCCACTGAGCACGGGAGGCGGTATGCGTCTGATCATCGTCAGCGGACGTTCCGGCTCGGGCAAGAGCACCGCCCTCGACGTGCTGGAAGACAACGGCTTCTATTGCATCGACAATCTGCCCGCCGGCCTGCTGCCGGACCTGGCCGAACGCGCCCTGCTGCAGACCGAGCTGCTGCACCCGCAGGTCGCCGTGTCGGTGGACGCCCGCAACCTGCCCAGCCAGCTCAAGCGCTTCCCCGAACTGCTCGAGGAAGTACGCAGCCGCCATATCCAGTGCGACGTGCTATATCTCGATGCCGACGAAGACACCCTGCTCAAGCGCTTCTCCGAGACCCGCCGGCGCCACCCGCTGACCAACGAGGAACGCGCCCTGGCCGAGGCCATCCGTGACGAGGCACAGCTGCTGGCGCCGATCATCGACCTGGCCGACCTGAAGATCGACACCACCCACCTGAACCTCTATCAGCTGCGCGACACCCTCAAGCTGCGCCTGCTCAACAAGCCTGAGCCGGGAACCGCCTTCCTGATCGAATCGTTCGGCTTCAAGCGCGGCATGCCGGTGGATGCCGACTTGGTGTTCGACGTGCGCTGCCTGCCCAATCCCTACTGGAAGCCGGACCTGCGCGACATGTCCGGCCTGGAAGCGCCAGTCGCCGAGTACCTGGCGGCGCAGCCGGACGTGGAAGAGATGTACCAGGACATCCAGGCCTACCTGCACAAGTGGCTGCCGCGCTTCGCCGCCAGCAACCGCTCCTACGTGACAATCGCCATCGGCTGCACCGGCGGTCATCATCGCTCGGTATACCTGGCCAATCGCCTGGGCGAAGCCCTGAAACCCGTACTGAAGAATGTCCAGGTCCGCCACCGCGACCTCGGCTAAGGACTGCAATGCCCACCCGCGAGATCACCATCATCAACAAGCTCGGCCTACACGCCCGTGCCGCCGCCAAGTTCGTCGGAGTGGCCAGCGGGTTCCCCTGCCAGGTCCGCGTCGGCCGCTCGGCGGAGAGCCAGGTGGACGGCAAGAGCATCATGGCGGTGATGATGCTGGCCGCCGGCAAGGGCACCAACCTGCACCTGTTCAGCGAAGGCGAGCGCGAAGACGAGGCGCTGGATGCGCTGGTCGAGTTGATCAACAACAAGTTCGACGAAGGCGAATAACCCGCTCAGAACCTGTTTACGATTTCTGGATTAAAGCCAGACAAGGCAAAAACGGCCGAGGAAGCGCAGTTTACGAATGGTAAATGAGCATTCCGAGGCCGTTTTTAACGCCGTATGGCCGACAGCCAGGAGATCGTAAACAGGTTCTCAGCCGAGCGCGGTATCCATCACCATCATCAGGCAGAAGCCGGCCGCCAGACCGAGACTGGCCTCCGTGGCGTAGCCCTTGCGGTGCGACTCGGGAATGATCTCGTGGACCACGGCGAACAGCATGGCTCCCGCCGCCAGCGCCAGCCCCCAGGGCAGCAGCAGCGCCGAGATACCGACCAGCCAGGCGCAGAGCACGGCGAACAGCGGCTCCACCAGCCCCGAGGCGGCGCCGACCAGCAGCGCCTTGCCACGCCCCATCCCAGCACCCACCAGTACCAGAGAGATGATCAGCCCCTCCGGCAGGTCCTGCAGGGCGATGCCCATGGCCAGGCTGTCCGCCCCCGGCAGACCGGCGCCGGCGGATACGCCCACGGCCATGCCCTCGGGAATGTTGTGCAGGATGATCGCCACCACGAACAGCAGGATATTCGGCGCCAGCGCCTGCAGCTGACCATCGCCGGCGCGCAGCTGCACCTCGGGCAGCAGGCGCCCCAGGCCGAACAGTGCCCCGGCGCCGATCAGCAAGCCCAGGCTGGCGAGAAAACCCGCACCCCACTTGGAGAAGCCCAGCGCTCCCGCCGCATCCAGCGCCGGAATCAGCAGCGAGAACACCGTGGCGGCCAGCATCACCCCGCCACCGAAGCCCAGCAGGGTATCGGCGAAGCGGGTCGAGATGCTGCGCATGAACAACACCGGCAGCGCCCCCAGCGCCGTGCCCAGGGCGCACAGCAGGCCGCCCTGCAGCGCGCGCCAGATCTGCGGCTCAATGGCCTGCTCGGCAACCCCGCGCGCCTGCATTAGCAACAGGCTGCAGCCGAGCAGGACCAGCGAGAAGCCGATCAGATAGCGCAATGTCCGGCTTCCGCCAGAGGAGAAACTCTGCAACATGCCGATCAGTCTCCGCACAGGGCATCTCGGTAGCGCCGCGCCACCTCGCCCCAGTCGATCACGTTATAGAAGGCGCCGATGTATTCCGGGCGGCGGTTCTGATAGCGCAGGTAGTAGGCGTGTTCCCACACGTCGAGCCCGAGAATCGGCACATTGCCGTGCATCAGCGGACTGTCCTGGTTGGCGCTGCTTTCCACCACCAGCTTTCGCTCCGGGGTCACGCTGAGCCAGGCCCAGCCACTGCCGAAGCGGGTCAACGCGGCCTTGGTGAAGGCCTCCTTGAAAGCGGCGAAACCACCGAGCTGGGCATCGATCGCCGCGGCCAGGTCGCCGTTTGGCTCGCCACCGCCGCCCGGTGCCATCACCGTCCAGAACAGGCTGTGGTTGGCATGCCCGCCGCCCTGGTTGATCACCGCCGCATGCAGCGCCTGCGGTAGCTCGGCCAGACGCGTCAGCAATTGTTCCACCGGCCACTCGACATAGGACGATCCTTCGAGCGCGGCGTTCAGGTTGTTGATGTAGGTCTGGTGGTGCTTGCTGTAGTGGATATCCATGGTCTGCGCATCGATGTGCGGCTCCAGGGCATCGTAGGCATAGGGCAACGCCGGCAGGCTGTGGGGCATCGGTGAACTCCTTCAGTGATAGTGGCGGCCAGGGCTGGCCGGGCTCGGCTTGTGCGGCCAGGCGTGACGCTGCGGCGCTCCGAGCAGGCGGTCGGTGCGCGGAAAGGCACCGTGTTCGGCGATGAACTGCAGCAGCTCGAGGTAGGTGCGCCGGCTGTGGTGCATGGCGGCGGCGCGCAGCCCTTCCGCCAGGGCCGTGTCGGCCAGGGTCTGCAACATGCGCTCATGGCTGGCGCAGAGGTTCTCCGCCGCCTCTTCCAGATGGCCGAGCATCAGGTGCAGATCGGCCAGGTTATGGTGGGAGATGACGAAGGCGGCGACCGCCATGTCATGGTCGGCCCAGCGCCCGAACAGCACCTGCGCCTCGGCCAGCGCCTGCAGATACAGCTCGCGCGCCTGCACCCAGTCGCCCTCGGCGAAGCGGCGATTGCCCGCCTCGATGGTCTTCTTCCAATGCTCCATCGCCTGCCCTCCTGGCCCTCGCGGGCCGTTGCGGCGACCTCAGAGGCCGCCTTCGGTGAGTTTTTCCGGGTTGAGCAATTGCTCCAGCTGCTGCCGCGACAGATCGGTGTTCTCCAGCGCCACCTCGATGACCGGCCGCCCCTCGCGGTAGGCCTGCTTGGCGATGTCGGCGGCCTTCAGATAGCCGATCAGCGGATTGAGCGCGGTGACCAGGATCGGATTGCGATCCAGCGCTTCCTTGAGCTTGATCTGGTTGACCTTGAAGCTGGCGATTGCGCGGTCGGCCAGCAGGCGGCTGACGTTGCTCAGCAGCTGGATGCTGTGCAGCAGGTTGTCCGCCACCAGGGGCAGCATCACGTTCAGCTCGAAGTTGCCGGACTGGCCGGCGATGGAGATGGCGGTGTCGTTGCCGATTACCTGGGCGGCGACCATGGCGGCGGCCTCAGGGATCACCGGATTGACCTTGCCCGGCATGATCGACGAGCCCGGCTGCAGCGCCTCCAGCTCGATCTCGGCGAGGCCGGCGAGCGGGCCGGAGTTCATCCAGCGCAGGTCGTTGGCGATCTTCATCAGCGACACGGCCACCGTCTTCAGTTGGCCGGACACGGCCACCGCGGTGTCCTGCGAGCCGATCAGGGCGAAGAAGTTGGTGCCGCTGCTGAACGGCACGCCGGTCAGCCCGCTCAGCTCGCGGCAGAAGTGTTCGGCGAAGCGCG
Source organism: Pseudomonas sp. GD04019 (assembly GCF_029837695.1). Lineage (GTDB taxonomy): Bacteria > Pseudomonadota > Gammaproteobacteria > Pseudomonadales > Pseudomonadaceae > Aquipseudomonas. Next base: position 183,027 of record NZ_JAOEEA010000008.1, on the reverse strand, counting down.
GATGCGCGTTGACCCCGGTGCCTACCGCCGTGCCGCCCTGGGCCAGAGCCTGCAGGCTCGGCTGCAGCGCGCGCAGGTGGATGATGTTGGCCTGGATCTGCTGGGCCCAGCCGTCCAGCACCTGGCTCATGCGCACCGGCATGGCATCCATCAGGTGGGTACGCCCGGTCTTCACATAGGGCTGCACCTCCAGCGACTTGTCGCACAGCACCTTGAGCAGATGACCGAGGGCCGGCAGCAGATTCTCGCTCAGCTCCAGCGCGGCGCTGACATGGATGGTGGTGGGAATGATGTCGTTGCTGCTCTGCCCGCAGTTGACGTGGTCGTTGGCGTTGACCTTGTCGCCGAGCAGGCGGCTGGCCAGGGTGGCGATCACCTCGTTGGCGTTCATGTTGGAGCTGGTGCCGGAGCCGGTCTGGAACACGTCGACCGGGAAGTGCGCCATGAAGTCGCCGTCGAGCAGCTGCTGGCAGGCCGTGACAATGGCATCGCCCAGTGCCTGGCTGAGCTGCTCCAGCTCGACGTTGGCCCGTGCCGCTGCGGCCTTGGCCAGGATCAGCGCGCGGATGAAGGGCGCCGGCATGCGCTGACCGGAAACCGGGAAGTTGTTCACTGCGCGCTGGGTCTGCGCACCGTAGAGCGCCGCGGCCGGGACTTCCAGTTCGCCCATGCTGTCGCGTTCGATACGGGTGTCACTCATAGGGATTTCCTTCTAGCGGTTCGTTGAATGAGAGGGAGGGCGGCAAGCGCAGGGTGGCCAGCCGGTTACGCAGATCGTTCAGGCGGCGCTGCCGGCGCCGATCGCGAGCCAGCAGTTGCATGGCTTGCAGCGGTCGATAGGCGCGGTCCAGGCAGAGGCTGCGCCAGTGCCAGGGCAGCGCCGGATCGCAGGCGGTGTCGAGCAGGAGTTCGAGCGTGGTGCGCGACATGCGCCAGGCACCGAGGCGCCCATGCGCCACCAACTGGCGGCCATGCAGCTCATGCTGGTCGAGCAGGCGCGGCTCGTCGGGCAGCAACGCGCAGCGAATGCGGAAGCCCTGCCAGTACCAACAGTCCAGACATGGAGAAAGAAAGGGAAACGACATGGTGCACTCGTCGCAGCTCGATATTGATATTAATTCTTATTTGATAAGAATAATCAATACACTAACTGTACGGGCATCCCACACCAGGCAAACAGCAGACAGCAAAAAGCCCGCGGCCTGTGCAGGCGGCGGGCTTTGCTGGACGGCTGCGTTATCAGCTGCCGGCGACGGTCATCCGCTCGATCAGCACCGAGCCGGTGCGGATATTTCCGCGCAGTTCCAGGTCGCTACCCACTGCGACTATCTGGCTGAACATGTCGCGCAGGTTGCCGGCGATGGTGACTTCCTGCACCGGGAACTGGATCTCGCCGTTCTCCACCCAGAAGCCGGCGGCGCCGCGCGAGTAGTCGCCGGTGACCAGATTGAGGCCCTGCCCCATCAGTTCGGTGACCAGCAGGCCACGTCCCATGCGTTTGAGCAGCGCCTGCTGATCCTCATCGCCATGGCTGACGAACAGGTTGTGCACGCCGCCGGAGTTGGCCGTGCTCGGCATGCCCAACTTGCGCCCGGAGTAGGTGCCGAGGATGTAGGACACCAGCTCGCCGCCAGCGACGAAGGGCTTGGCATAAGTGGCCAGGCCGTCGCCGTCGAAGGTGGCACTGCCCATGGCGCGCGGAATGTGCGGACGCTCGTCGAGGTTCAGCCATTCGGGGAACAGGCGCTGACCCAGCGCACCCTCGAGGAATGAGGAATGGCGATAGAGGTTGCCGCCGGAAATGGCCGCGAGCAGGTGGCCGAATAGCCCGGTCGCCAGCTCTGCGGCGAACAGCACCGGCACCTCGCAGGTCGGCACCGGTCGCGCGCCCAGGCGCGCCACGCTGCGTTCGGCGGCCAGGCGACCAATCTTCGCCGGATCGGCCAGCAGTTCGCCCTGGCGATTGACGTCGTACCAGTAGTCACGCTGCATCTGCCCGTCGCCCTCGGCGATCATCACGCAGCTCAGGCTGTGACGAGTGCTGGCGTAGCCGCCGATAAAGCCATGACTGTTGCCATAGACCCGGCAGCCCTGGTGAGTGCTGAGACTGGTGCCGTCGGCGTTGCTGATGCGTTTGTCGGTGGCGAAAGCCGCCGCCTCGCAAGCTAGCGCCAGCTCCACCGCCTGTTCCGGCGCGATGGCCCAGCGATGGTAGAGGTCCAGTTCGGGCAGCTCGCGGGCCATCAGCGCAGCGTCGGCGAGGCCGGCGCAATCGTCTTCCGAGGCATGTTTGGCGATGGCCAGGGCGGCAGCCACCGTCTCGCGAATCGCCGCCTCGCCACTGGCAGAGGTGCTGGCCGAGCCCTTGCGCTGACCGACGTAGAGGGTAATGCCGAAGCCCTGGTCGCGGTTGAACTCGACCGTCTCGACCTCGCCCTGGCGCACCGTGGTGGACAGCCCCTGCTCCATCGACACCGCCACTTCGCAGGCGCTGGCGCCCTGACGGCGCGCCTCGGCGATGATCTGCTCGACCTGCGCCTGCAGATCCGGCAGGGCCTGCGGGCCCACTGCTTGTGCTGAACTCATGTTGCACTCCAACGACGGGCGGCCGGTCCGCTGCGGACAGGCCCTCCCTGACTGGTTATCATGGCGGCGTTTCCATCCGGACCGCCCCCATGGCTGATTCATACGACGAAGACTTCTCCGGCGAGAAGAGCAAGACCCAGATCAAGCGCGAGCTGCACGCCCTGCAGGATCTCGGCGCTCGCTTGACCACCCTCAAGCCCGACCTGGTCGCCAAGCTGCCGATCACCGACGGCCTGCGCAAGGCCCTGGCCGAGGCGCCGAAACACACGGCCAATGCCGCCAAGAAACGCCACGTCCAGTTCATCGGCAAGCTCATGCGTGACCAGGACATCGAGGGCATCCTCGCCCTGATCGACCAGGTCGACAGCTCCACCCGCGAATACAACGAACGCTTCCACGCCCTGGAGCGCTGGCGCGATCGCCTGGTCGCCGGTGACGACACCACCCTGGAGAGCTTCGTCGTCGACTACCCGGAAGCCGACCGCCAGCACCTGCGCAGCCTGATCCGTCATGCCCAGCACGAGGCGGTGCGGAACAAACCGCCAGCCGCCGCGCGCAAAATCTTCAAGTACATCCGCGATCTGGACGAGGTCCAGCGCGGCCTGCGTTAACCCTGCCTCTGCGGGCGCAGCCTAGGCCGCGTCCTGCTTCAGACTCTCCCGCCCGGCACCTCAGGCGCCGGTGCCACCCACGGTGATCGCATCGATCTTCAGGGTCGGCTGACCGACGCCCACCGGCACCGACTGGCCGTCCTTGCCGCAGGTACCCACGCCGCTGTCCAAGGCCAGGTCGTTGCCGACCATGGACACCTTGCTCATGGCCTCCGGGCCGTTTCCGATCAGGGTTGCGCCCTTGACCGGGGTGGTGATCCTGCCGTCCTCGATCAGGTAGGCCTCGCTGGTGGAGAACACGAACTTGCCGCTGGTGATGTCCACCTGGCCGCCGCCAAGGTTGGCGCAGTAGATGCCGCGCTTCACCGAGCGGATGATCTCTTCCGGGTCGCTCTCGCCGGCCAGCATGTAGGTATTGGTCATGCGCGGCATCGGCAGGTGCGCGTAGGACTCGCGACGGCCGTTGCCGGTCGGCGCCACGCCCATCAGGCGGGCGTTCAGCTTGTCCTGCATATAGCCCTTGAGCACGCCGTTCTCGATCAGCGTGGTGCACTGGGTGCGAGTGCCTTCGTCGTCCAGGCTCAGCGAGCCGCGGCGGCCGGCCAGGGTGCCGTCATCGACGATGGTGCACAGTTTGGACGCCACCGGCTGGCCGACGCGGCCGCTGTAGGCCGAACTGCCCTTGCGGTTGAAGTCGCCTTCCAGACCGTGGCCGACCGCCTCGTGCAGCAGCACGCCGGACCAGCCGGCGCCCATCACCACCGGCAGGGTGCCGGCCGGCGCGGGCACCGCTTCCAAATTGACCAGGGCCTGGCGCAGCGCCTCGCGGGCATAGCCCATGGCGCGCTCTTCGCCATTGCCGTCCTGCTCGAGGAAGTAGCGGTAGTCGCTGCGCCCGCCGCCGCCATGGCCGCCACGCTCGCGGCGGCCGTTCTGCTCGACGATCACACTGACGTTGAAGCGCACCAGCGGGCGGATGTCGGCGCCCAGGCTGCCGTCGCTGGCGGCCACCAGCACGTGATCCCAGACCCCGGCCAGGCTGACCGTGACCTGCTTGATGCGTGGGTCGAGGGTGCGGGTGAACACGTCGATGCGCTTGAGCAGCTCGACCTTCTCGGCGCGCTCCAGCACTTCCAGCGGGTTGTCCTGGCCATATAGGGCGACCACCGCCGGGCTGGCGAAGGCCTGCACGCGGCCCTGCTGGCCGGCCCGGGCGATCGAACGGGCGGCGCGTGCCGCCTGGCTCAGAGCCTCGGCATGGATGGCGTTGCTGTAGGCGAAACCGGTCTTCTCGCCGGACTGGGCGCGCACGCCCACGCCCTGGTCGAGGTTGAAGCTGCCCTCCTTGACGATGCCGTCTTCCAGCACCCAGGACTCGGAGACCTGGCTCTGGAAGTACAGGTCCGCCGCGTCGATGCCGGGACCGGCCAGTTCGCCGAGGATCGCCGGCAACTGCTCGATGGTCAGGTTGCCGGGGGCCAACAGATGGCCGCTGACGCGGCCGAGGATGTCGCTCATAACTGCTCCGTCGGCGCCGGACCGGGCTGGGCCGGCGCAATGAATCGTCTGTGTCGCGCCACCGGCATGCGCTGGCGCACGGCGGCCTGCTCGGCGGCATCGCGTTCGGCGAGCAGCACCGCTTCGCCTTCTGCCTGTTCGGCCAGTACCCGGCCCCAGGGGTCGATGATCGCCGAGTGGCCGAAGGTCTCGCGCCCGCCCGGGTGCGAACCGCCCTGCCCCGCCGCCAGCACGTAGCACTGGGTCTCGATGGCGCGGGCGCGGGTCAGCACCTGCCAGTGCGCAGCGCCGGTAACGGCGGTGAAGGCCGCCGGCGCGCTGATCAGTTCGGCGCCGGCCTCGCGCAGCCGGCTGTACAGCTCGGGGAAGCGCAGGTCGTAGCACACGCTCAGGCCCAGGCGCCCCACGGGCGTCTCGGCCACCACCACCTGCTCGCCGAAGGCGTAGTCGTCGGACTCGCGGTAGCGGCCACGGCTGTCGGCCACATCCACGTCGAACAGGTGCAGCTTGTCGTAGCGCGCCACCCGCTCGCCATGCTCGTCGACCAGCAGCGAGCAGGCATGGGCCTTGGCCTCGGGGCGGGCGTCCGGCGGCAGGGGAATGGTCCCGGCCACTACCCATAACCTTAGATCACGGGTGGCCTGGCGCAGCCAGGGCAGGATCGGACCAGCGCCCGCGGCCTCGGCGCGGCCGAGGTCGGCCTGGTCGCGGCGACCCATGGCGGCGAAGTTTTCCGGCAGCACGGCGAGACGCGCGCCGCGCTCGGCCGCCTGCTCGAGCAGACGACGGGCGGCGGCAAGATTGGCCAGGACATCGTCCTGGCTGACCATCTGGATTACGGCGAGGGACATGAACGCCTCCTTGCCCGCATGCTACCGCAAGTCGCCCGTGCTGACCTCAACGTGGCTTCTCGAAGGGTTTTTCGAAGCTGATCTCGGGGTTCTGCCAAGGGCCCTTGACCTTGTACTGCACGCTGGCGAAGCGCGCCACGCGGTCGCCGAGCAGCTTGTCGGCCACGAACAGGGCGCCGCCGATAGCCGGCGCGCCGACGATCAGTGCCGCCAGCGGCAGGTTGTTGGTCACCGGCAGGGTCACCAGCAGCTTGGCGTCGATCTGGTCGCGGGCCATGTCCAGGGTGCCGTTCAGCTCCAGGGTGCTGGACGGGCCGACCACGCGCAGCGGCTCGCGGGTCTGGAACACACCATCCTTGCCGACCAGCAGGGTCTTGGTGGTGTCGTAGCTGAAGCCCTTGCCGAGCAGGTCGGAGAAGTCCAGGCGCAGACGCCGACTGATCGAGTTGAAGTTGAGCAGGCCGAACACGCGCAGGGCCGAGGCAGAGCCCTGTACCTCGACGAACTGGCCTTTACGCAGGCTGGCGTCGAGACGGCCGGACAGGCGCTCGAGGGCGAACCAGGCCGGCGATCCGGGCCAGCTGGCATCCACATCCAGACGGAAGCGCTCGCTGGTGGCACTGGGCGCGTAGCCCCAGGCGCTGAGCACATCGGCCAGGTTCTTGCCCTCGATGCGGCCCTTGTACCAGCTGGAACTGGCCCCCGGCGCGCCCTGCCAGCCGGCGTTGCCAGCCAGCTTGAGGCCCTTGAGATCGAGCGACAGCTCGCTGAAGGCCACGCCTTGCGGCGTCGGCCGCGCCTTGAGCGACCAGGCGCCGATCAGCGCATCGCCCTGCATGACCTTGGCGATGCGCACGTCCAGCGCGGGAATCTGCCGCGGATCGACGGCGGCCAGCAGATCGGGGGCATCCGGCTCGTCAGGCTGGTCGGCTTTGCGCGGCTCGGCCGGCGGGAAGCTCAGGCGCGCCAGGTCGATACTGATCGGCGCACCCTTGGCGTCCGGCAGGCCGACCTGGCCTTCCAGCAGCGCGCTGTTCAGGTCCAGCTGCCAGCCGGCCTGGGCCCGCGCCAGTTTGACCGCGAGATTGTCGACCTGGGTACCGAAGCCGCTGAAGCGGTCGATGTTCAGATCCGCACCACGGAAGAACTGCAGGGTCTGGCCATCCCCGGCCAGGCCGACATGCGGCTTGGCCGCGGCCTGCCAGGCGTTCCAGTCCAGCTCGGCGATGCGCCCGCTGACGCGCAGGCCCTGGTCCGAGGGCAAGCGCGCCGGCTCGCCACCCAGGCGCAGCTCGCCGCGCCCTTGCAGCGCCGCACCCGGAGGGGCGGCGAAGGCCAGGCTGGCCACGTTGCCATAATCCAGCCAGTAGCGTCGCTCGTTGCCCTGCAGGGTCATGCGCCAGGTAGTGGGACGCGTGTCAGTGGCGAGCTTGGCGAAGGGCGCCGGCAGCTCCACGGCCAGGCCCTTGAGGTCGGACTCGATGCGCAGCTGGCTGTCGCCGCCGTCCAGTGCCAGGTTCAGCTTGTAGGGAATCTCGCCCTTGAGCGGCAGCGGCTGGGTCACGCCCAGCCAGCCGGTGAGCTGGGCCAGGGCGATCTTGCCGCTGGCCTCGATGCGCGTGCGCGCATTGCCACGCGCGCCTTCGGCCAGGGCCCGGCCGCGCACGGCGTGGCCCAGGGCCTGGGCACGGATATCCGGAGCGCTGAGGCCGGTGGCGGTATCGAAGCGAAACGCGCCCTTGATCTGGCTCAGCGCCAGCTTGGGCGTGCTGATCTGCAGCTGTGCGCCCTCGGTGGCGAAGTCCACCTGCACCTGGGGTGGCTGGCCCTTGGCCAGGGGGATGTCCAGCTTCAGCTTGCCGTTCAGCGGGCCCTGCCCCTGCCAGCCGGCAAAGATCTCGGCGGTGCCGATCGGCGCTTCCTGGAGAATCTTCAGGGCGTCGGGCAGGCTGCTGTCCAGTTCGCCACTCAGCGCCAGGCGCGGCGGCTGCCCCGCAGGCGCCTTGGGTACGTTGACCGTCACATCGCGCACGCGGCTGTCGAGAATGCGCGCCTCGGGCACCCGCACATCGACACCGTCGTCCTCGATCAGCACCTCGCCGCGCGCCTCGCGCAGCACCGGCCAGCCGGGCTGGAAGGCCAGTTCGGCGCCGTCCACCAGGAAGTACAGGCTGATGCTGCGCGAGGCATCCTCGGCGCCCTTGGCCAGGGAGCCCTGGTACTGGAACCAGCCGTCGTCGATATGGCCCTTGCGGATCGATTCGTTTAACCACTCGGCCAGGGCCGGACTGAGGCCGGGGGAGAGGGTCGGCAGGTACTTCTTGGCCTGCAGCGCATCGCCGTCCTGCAGGCCGACCCGCAGGTCCATGTAGTCCTCCAGGGCCGGGTCCTTCTTCATCCGCACCAGGAAGTCGCCGGCGATCCGCCCCTCGTCGCCCACCACCTGCAGGTAGGGGCTCTGCAGGGTCAGGCCTTCGTCATCGAGCTCCCACAGCAGGCGGGCGCCGGCCTGGCGGTAGCGCCACATCTGCGGGAACAGGTTGGGGAAGTGCAGGCCGAAATTCTCGCTGGCGGCCAGGCCCTCGCCGCCGCCCAGGTCGCCGCGCACGCTGCCGCTGGCATTGTCCACCGCCGGCACGCCCTGCCAGGCGCCGATGCCGACGCGCTCCAGATTGGTCGAGAACTGCACGCGCTTGGCGTCGGTCAGCTGCGGCAGATAATCCAGCTGCAGGTTGCGCAGGGCGCCACGCGGGCGCAGCGCGCCGACGACTTCCGCGGCCTTGTCCGGCAGCGGCGCCAGGGCCAGCACCACCGGCGTCAGCGGGGTCAGGTCGAGATGGTCGGCGCTCAGGCTCCAGCGCTCGACCTGGCCATTGGCGTCGAGGGTCTGTTGCAGCGCCAGCTGCGCCTCGCCCCAGCGGGTCTCGCCCAGGCTCAGGGCCAGGGCATCCACCAGCAGGTCGAAGCCATCGGCGCGCCGCTCGAAGAAAGCACTCAGGCCCAGGTCGTTGACCTGCACCGGCTCGCGTTTGGCGTAGGCGCCACGAATCTCCGGCGCATGCAGGCGGGCGGCGCCGCGCTGCACCCGACCCTGCGCCCACTCCAGCCAGAACTCACCGCCGGCCTGGGCCTTGCTCAGCTGCCAGTCACGGGTCAGGCCCCGGGGCAGCCAAGCGGCCCAATCGCTCTGCGGCAGACTGAGGTAGGCGTCGGCGCTGCTGGCGCGCCAGTCCTGGCGGTCCAGACGCAGGCGCAGGTTGAACGCCAGCGGCTGGCCATCGGGCAGGCGCAGGCGACCGTCGAGGCGCTGGCGCACGCTGCCGCTGCGCAGGGTCAGGTCGATGTAGGTGAGGCTCTGCGGCGCTTGCTCGAAGGGCTCGAAGGTCAGCTGACTGCCGAGCAGGGAAACCTTGCTGAGCATGCCCAGGCCGTCGATCAGCTTCTGCGGATCGAAGGGCTTGGCTGGCTCGCGCTGCGGCAGGCCCTCCACCGCCCAGCGCCCTTGCGCGTCCTGGCGCAGACTCAGCTGCAGGCCCTCGACCTGCAGGTTGGCGAGGCGCGGCTGGCGCGCCAGCAGGCTGGCCAGCACGTCCGGCACCACGCGCACCTGGTCCAGGCGCACGGCGCTGGCGCCTTCACCGACCAGCACGTCATGGGCCGTGAGCACCGGTGCCAGGCCGCGCCAACCGCCCTCCAGGCTGCCGATGGCGAGCGGCATGTTCAGCGCCGTGGCGGCCTTGGTCTCGACCTCGTCGCGGTAGTCGGCCACCAGCGGCACCAGCTCGCGGCCCAGGCTGACGTACAGCGCGGCCAGCACCAGCACCAGCGCGCACAGGCCCAGGCCCCAGCGCAGCAGCCTGTTCAGCAGGCTAGCGAGGAAGTTCATTCAGAGCAGCACCACGTCATACTGCTCCTGGGAATACATGCTCTCCACCTGGAACTTGATCGGCCGGCCGATGAAGGCCTCCAGGTCGGCGACGTTGCCCGACTCCTCGTCCAGCAGACGGTCGACCACCTTCTGCTCGGCCAGCACCAGGTAGCCCTCGGCCTGGTAGGCGCGGGCCTCGCGGAGGATCTCGCGGAAGATCTCGTAGCAGATGGTTTCCGGGGTTTTCAGCTTGCCGCGGCCCTGGCAGCAGCTGCACGGCTCGCACAGCACCTGCTCGAGGCTCTCGCGGGTGCGCTTGCGGGTCATCTGCACCAGACCCAGTTCGGTGATGCCGATGATGTTGGTCTTGGCATGGTCACGCTCCAACTGCTTCTCCAGGGTGCGCAGCACCTGGCGCTGGTGCTCTTCATCTTCCATGTCGATGAAGTCGATGATGATGATTCCGCCCAGGTTGCGCAGGCGAAGCTGGCGGGCGATGGCGGTGGCCGCCTCGAGGTTGGTCTTGAAGATGGTTTCTTCGAGCGTGCGGTGGCCGACGAAGGCGCCGGTGTTGACGTCGATGGTGGTCATCGCCTCGGCCGGGTCGACGATCAGGTAGCCACCGGACTTGAGCGGCACCTTGCGCTCCAGGGCGCGCTGGATCTCGTCCTCGACGCCGTACAGGTCGAAGATTGGTCGCTCGCCGGGGTAGTGCTCCAGGCGGTCGGCGATCTCCGGCATCAGCTCGTCGACGAACTGGATGATCTTGCCGAAGGTCTCCCGCGAGTCGACGCGAATCTTCTCGATCTTCGGATTGACCAGGTCGCGCAGGGTGCGCAGGGCCAGCGACAGGTCCTCATAGATCACCGAGGGGGTCGGCGCGGTCTTCATCTGCGCGGCGATCTGCTCCCATAGGCGACGCAGGTAGCGGATATCGGCGAGGATCTCATCGGCCCCGGCGCCATCCGCGGCGGTTCTGAGGATGAAGCCGCCGACTTCCTCGATGCCCTCGGCGGCCACGCAATCGGCCACCACCTGCTTGAGGCGCTCGCGCTCGGCCTCGTCCTCGATCTTCAGCGAAATGCCGACGTGCGCGGTGCGCGGCATGTAGACCAGATAGCGCGAGGGAATGGACAGGTGGGTGGTCAGGCGCGCGCCCTTGGTGCCGATCGGGTCCTTGGTCACCTGCACCACCAGGCTCTGGCCCTCATGGACCAGCGCGCCGATGGACTCCACCGCGCTGCCTTCGCGGGTGGAAATCTCCGCCGCGTGGATGAAGGCGGCGCGCTCCAGGCCGATGTCGACGAATGCCGCCTGCATGCCCGGCAGCACGCGCACCACCTTGCCTTTATAGATATTGCCGACGATGCCGCGCTTCTGCGTGCGCTCGACGTGCACTTCCTGCAGCACGCCGTTTTCCACCACCGCCACGCGCGACTCCATCGGCGTGATGTTGATCAGGATTTCTTCGCTCATGCGTCCTACTCTGCGCGTCGCGACTGCTGGCCAGGGGCCGCTGCCACGCTAACTGTTTGGGCCGGCAGGTCAGGCCTGCCAGCACGGAATCCCGAATTCCTCGAGCAGCTGCGCGGTTTCGCACAGCGGCAGGCCGACCACGGCCGAATAGCTACCCTCGATCTGGCTGACGAACACCGCCGCCAGTCCCTGAATACCATAGCTGCCCGCCTTGTCGCACGGCTCACCGGTTTGCCAATAGGCCTCGGCCTCACCGGCGCGTAGCGGGCGGAAACGTACCCGGCTGATCACCACCCGCGATTCGATACGTTCGCTGCTGGCCAGGGCGACGGCGGTCAGCACCTGGTGCTCGCGCCCGGACAGCGCCGCCAGGGTCGCCAGCGCCTCGGCGCGGTTCTCCGGCTTGCCGAGAATACGCCCGTCGAGCACCACGCTGGTGTCGGCGCCCAGCACCACGGCTGTCTGCGCCTGCCCCAGTGCAGCCAGCCCGGCCTGCGCCTTTTCCCGCGCCAGGCGCTCTACATAGCGCTCTGCCGGCTCGTTGGGCAATGCCGTTTCATCGATGGCTGCGCTCAGCGTGACGAAGGGCACGCCGATCTGCGCCAGCAACTCGCGCCGGCGGGGGGAACCCGAAGCCAGATGAAGCGTGGCCATGCAGAGGTCTCCGGGTCAGGTGGGGATGGCGGGTCAGCGAATGGCGAAACGCTGCTGCAGCCCACGCAGGATGGCGAACACCCAGGGCCAGAGCAAGGCGCTGATCAGCGCCGGCAGGACGAAGGCCAGGGTCGGCGGGCGGTTGCCGGTCAGCGCGTTGAGCCACAGCTGCACCAGCTGGGCGATGCCGAACACCACCAGCAGCACCAGGCTCTGCTGCCACATGGGGAACATCTGCAGACGGCGCTGCAGGGACAGCACCAGGAAGATAATCAGGGTGAGGATCAGCGCGTTCTGCCCGAGCAGCGAGCCGAACAGCACGTCCTGCACCAGCCCCAGGCACCAGGCGCTGACCATGCCGATGCGATGCGGCACGGCCAGCACCCAGTAGGACAGGAGCAGGGCCAGCCACAGCGGGCGACCGATTTCCATGAACTGCGGCATGGGCGCCACGCTGAGCAGCAGGGCGAGGATCAGGGTGAACCAGATCACCCAGCTGTTGTGTGCCTTGACCTGGACCATCACTGACTCTCCCGTTCGACGGCCGGAGCGGCGGGGGCGGCAGGTGCCGGGGTGGCCGCGGATCGCGTCGGCGTCGCACCGCTCGGTGAACCCTGCGGCGGCGTGGCGGCCGGGGTCGGCTGCGTCTCGGGCCGGGCCTGGCCGTCGGCGGCCTCGCGGTCGGCGGCTTCCTGGGCCTCGGCAGCCTCGGTGGCACGCTGCTCGGCGGTGCGGCCGTCGGTGAATACCAGCAACATGTAGCGGCTGCGATTGAGGGCGGCGGTGGGTACCGCGCGGACAATGGCGAAGGGCTGTCCGGAGTCATGCACCACTTCGTTGACCGTGGCCACCGGATAGCCGGCCGGGAAGCGCTGGCCCATGCCGGAGCTGACCAGCAGATCGCCTTCCTTGATATCCGCGGTATCGGCCACGTGGCGCAGCTCCAGGCGCTCCGGATTGCCGTTGCCGGCGGCGATGGCACGCAGGCCATTGCGGTTCACCTGCACCGGAATGCTGTGGTTGGTGTCGGTGAGCAGCAGCACGCGGGCGGTATAGGGCATCACCTCGACCACCTGGCCCATCAGGCCGCGGGCGTCGAGCACCGGCTGGCCGATGAACACGCCATCCTTCTCGCCCTTGTCGATCAGGATGCGGTGGGTGAAGGGATTGGGATCGACGCCGATCAGTTCGGTGACCAGCACCCGCTCGTCCACCAGGGCGGCGGAGTTGAGCAGTTCGCGCAGGCGCACGTTCTGCTCGGTGAGGGTGGCCAGCTTCTGCAGGCGGCCCTGCATCAGCAACGACTCGGCCTTGAGCTTCTCGTTCTCGGCCATCAGCTCGCTGCGGCTGGTCAGCTGCTGATTGGCATCCTCCCAGAGGGTGACCGGCAGGCGGGCGATGCGATAGGCCGGCTCGGTGATCAGGCCGACCTGGGCGCGCAGCGGCTGCAGCACCTCGAAACGCGCATCCACCACCATCAGCACGGCCGACAGCACGACCAGCACCAGCAGTCGTACGCCCAGCGACGGTCCCTTGGCAAATAGCGGTTTGATGGCAGCTACCCTCGGCTGACGGCTAGAAAACACAAAGCCGGAAGGTTCGGCTTCCGGCTTCGGCTCACATCGGGAAAGATCACTCGGTGGACAGCAGGTCCATGGAGTGACGATCCATCATCTCCAGGGCACGGCCACCGCCGCGCGCCACACAGGTCAGCGGGTCTTCGGCGACGATCACAGGCAGGCCGGTTTCCTGGGCCAGCAGCTTGTCCAGGTCGCGCAGCAGGGCGCCACCGCCGGTCAGCACCAGACCGCGCTCGGCGATGTCCGAGGCCAGCTCGGGCGGGGATTGCTCCAGGGCGCTCTTCACGGCCTGGACGATGGTCGCCAGGGACTCCTGCAGCGCCTCCAGCACTTCGTTGGAGTTCAGGGTGAAGCTACGCGGTACGCCTTCGGCCAGGTTGCGGCCGCGCACGTCGACTTCGCGCACGTCACCGCCGGCGTAGGCGGTGCCGATTTCCTGCTTGATGCGCTCGGCGGTGGATTCGCCGATCAGCGAACCGTAGTTGCGGCGCACGTAGGTGATGATGGCTTCGTCGAAGCGGTCGCCGCCGACACGCACGGATTCGGCGTAGACCACGCCGTTCAGCGAGATCAGGGCGATTTCGGTGGTACCACCGCCGATATCGACGACCATCGAGCCGCGGGCCTCTTCGACCGGCAGGCCGGCACCGATGGCGGCGGCCATCGGTTCTTCGATCAGGAACACTTCACGGGCACCGGCGCCGAGGGCGGATTCGCGGATGGCGCGGCGTTCGACCTGGGTGGATTTGCACGGTACGCAGATCAGCACGCGCGGCGACGGCTGCAGGAAGCTGTTCTCGTGAACCTTGTTGATGAAGTACTGCAGCATCTTCTCGCAGACGCTGAAGTCGGCGATCACGCCATCTTTCATCGGGCGGATGGCGGAAATGTTGCCCGGAGTACGGCCCAGCATGCGCTTGGCCTCGGTGCCGACGGCGACCACAGATTTCTGGTTGCCACTGCTACGAATGGCGACCACGGACGGCTCGTTGAGGACGATGCCACGCTCGCGGACATAAATCAGGGTATTGGCGGTGCCCAGGTCGATCGACAGATCGCTGGAAAACATGCCACGCAGTTTCTTGAACATGAGAAAGAAGCCCTAGACAGAGCGCGATGAAAACGCTGGGTAAAAAAGTGCGGCAAACTCTATCAATGAGCGACCTTTTGGGCAAGGCGGCGTCTGTGCTAAATTGCCTGCTTTTCCGGGCCTTTAGGGCCCCAAATCGCGGCATCTGACCGCCCCATGCGGCATCCGTTCCCCGCCTGCTTCCGCCCGGTCACCCGCCTGCTTCTTGGAGAATCACGATGGCGCTCGAACGCTCCGACGTGGAAAAAATCGCCCATCTGGCCCGTCTCGGCCTGAGCGAAGGCGAGATTCCACAAACCACCGCGACCCTCAACAACATCCTCGGCCTGATCGACGCCATGCAGGCGGTCGACACCAGCGGCGTCGAGCCCCTGGCCCACCCGCTGGAAGCCACCCAGCGCCTGCGCGCCGATGTGGTGACCGAACAGAACCAGCGCGACGCCTACCAGGCGGTTGCCCCGGCCGTGGAAAGCGGCCTGTTCCTCGTGCCGAAAGTCATCGAATAAAAGGAAAGGGTTTCCCATGCACCAACTGACCCTGGCCGAGATCGCCCGCGGCCTGAAGGACAAGACCTTCTCCTCCGCCGAGCTGACCGGCGCCCTGCTGGCCCGTATCCAGCAGCTTGACCCGCATCTCAACAGCTTTATTACCGTCACCGAGGAGCTGGCCCTGAGCCAGGCCAAGGCCGCCGATGCCCGCCGCGCCAGTGGTGAAGACGGCGCCCTGCTCGGCGCGCCGATCGGCCACAAGGACCTGTTTTGCACCAAGGGCGTGCTGACCAGCTGCGGCTCGAAGATCCTCACCGGTTTCAAGGCGCCCTACGACGCCACCGTGGTCGATAAATTGGCCGCCGCCGGCACCGTCACCCTGGGCAAGCTGAACATGGACGAGTTCGCCATGGGCTCGGCCAACGAATCCAGCCACTACGGCGCGGTGAAGAACCCCTGGGACACCTCCCGCGTACCGGGCGGCTCCTCCGGCGGTAGCGCCGCTGCCGTAGCCGCGCGCCTGTTGCCGGCTGCCACCGGCACCGACACCGGCGGCTCGATCCGCCAGCCGGCCGCACTGACCAACCTCACCGGGATCAAGCCGACCTACGGCCGCGTCTCCCGCTGGGGCATGATCGCCTATGCCTCCAGCCTCGATCAGGGCGGCCCACTGGCCCGCACCGCCGAGGACTGCGCCCTGCTGCTGGGCGCCATGGCCGGCTTCGATCCGAAGGACTCGACCAGCGTCGACCAGCCGGTCGATGACTACCTGGCCGCCCTGAGCCAACCGCTGGCCGGCCTGCGCATCGGCCTGCCGAAGGAGTACTTCGGCGCCGGCCTCGATGCCCGCATCGGCGAGAGGGTGCTGGCGGTGGTCGATGAGCTGAAGAAGCTCGGCGCCACGGTCAAGGACATCTCGCTGCCGAACATGCAGCACGCCATCCCGGCCTACTACGTGATCGCCCCGGCCGAGGCCAGCTCCAACCTGTCGCGCTTCGACGGCGTGCGCTTCGGCTACCGCTGCGAGAACCCCAAGGACCTGCAGGACCTGTACAAGCGCTCGCGCGGTGAGGGCTTCGGCGCGGAGGTGAAGCGGCGCATCATGGTCGGCACCTACGCGCTGTCCGCCGGCTACTACGACGCCTACTACATCAAGGCCCAGCAGATCCGCCGGCTGATCAAGAACGACTTCGTCGCGGCCTTCAACGAGGTCGACGTGATCCTCGGCCCGACCACGCCGAACCTGGCCTGGAAGATCGGCGCAAAGAACAACGACCCGGTCGCCGAATACCTGGAAGACATCTACACCATCACCGCCAACCTGGCCGGCATCCCCGGCCTGTCGATGCCCGCCGGCTTCGTCGACGGTCTGCCGGTCGGCGTGCAGTTGCTCGGCAACTACTTCCAGGAAGGTCGCCTGCTGAATGTCGCGCACCAGTACCAGCAGGTCAGCGACTGGCACAAACAAGCACCGAGCGGCTTCTGAGGAAGGATCAAGACATGCAATGGGAAACCGTGATCGGGCTTGAGATCCACGCTCAGCTCAGCACCCAATCGAAGATTTTCTCCGGCAGCGCCACCACCTTCGGCGCCGAGCCCAATACCCAGGCCAGCCTGGTCGACCTGGGCATGCCCGGCACCCTGCCGGTGCTGAACGCCGAGGCCGTGCGCATGGCCTGCAAGTTCGGCCTGGCGATCGACGCCGAGATCGCGCCGAAGAATGTCTTCGCGCGCAAGAACTACTTCTACCCGGATCTGCCCAAGGGCTACCAGACCAGCCAGATGGACCACCCCATCGTCGGCAAGGGCTTCCTCGACATCACCCTGGAAGACGGCAGCACCAAACGCATCGGTATCACCCGCGCGCACCTGGAAGAAGACGCCGGCAAGAGCCTGCACGAAGACTTCCACGGCATGAGCGGCATCGACCTCAACCGTGCCGGCACGCCGCTGCTGGAGATCGTCTCCGAACCGGAAATGCGCAGCGCCAAGGAAGCCGTGGCCTACGCCAAGGCCATCCACGCCTTGGTGCGTTATCTGGGCATCTGCGACGGCAACATGGCCGAAGGCTCGCTGCGCTGCGACTGCAACGTCTCGGTACGCCCCAAGGGCCAGGCCGAGTTCGGCACCCGCCGCGAGATCAAGAACGTCAACTCGTTCAAGTTCATCGAGCGCGCCATCAACACCGAAATCGCCTGGCAGATCGACGAGCTGGAATCCGGCCGCAAGATCGTCCAGGAAACCGTGCTGTACGACGTGGCGGCCAACGAGACGCGCTCCATGCGCAGCAAGGAAGAAGCCAACGACTACCGCTACTTCCCCTGCCCCGACCTGCTGCCGGTGGTGATCGAGCAGAGCTTCCTCGACGAGGTTCGCGCCAGCCTGCCGGAGCTGCCGGTGCAGAAGCGCGAGCGCTTCGAGGCGCAGTTTGGCCTGTCCGCCTACGACGCCAGCGTGCTGGCCGCCAGCCGCGAGTTGGCCGACTACTTCGAGCAGGTCCAGCAGACCTGCGGCGATGCCAAGCTGGCCGCCAACTGGGTGATGGGCGAGCTGTCCAGCCTGCTCAACAAGGACAACCTGGAGATCGAGCAGTCGCCAGTCTCCGCCCAGCACCTGGGCGAGATGATCCTGCGCCTGAAGGACGGCACCATCAACGGCAAGGCCGCGAAGACCGTGTTCGCCGCCATGGCCGAAGGTGAAGGCTCGCCGGACGAGATCATCAAAGCCAAGGACCTGGTGCAGAACACCGACAGCGGTGCCGTCGAGAAGCTGCTCGACGAAGTACTGGCTGCCAACGCCGAGCAGGTCGAACAGTACCGCGCCAGCGACGAGGCCAAGCGCGGCAAGATGTTCGGCTTCTTCGTCGGCCAGGCGATGAAAGCCGCCAAGGGCAAGGCCAACCCCGGCCAGGTGAACGAACTTCTCAAGAAGAAGCTCGAAAACTAAGAGCGCAGCGACGCCGGGGCAACCCGGCGTTGTTCTCTCTGGGAGCCGCCATGCACAAGATCGCGACCATCTTCCTGCCGCTGTTGCTACTGGCCGGCTGCGCCAGCCAGCCCAGCGCACAGCGCCCCGAGGCACCAGCCACGCCGCCGAAGCCGGCGCCGAGCGTCAGCGCACCGGCTAAAGCGGACACCAAGCCGGCGGCAGAGCCGAGCTACCAGGCCAAGGGCAAGGCGTCCTACTACGCCTCGCGCCACCACGGCCGGCGCACCGCCAGCGGCGAGCGCCTGAACAACAACGCCTTCACCGCCGCCCATCGCGAGCTGCCGTTCGGCACGCGGGTCAAGGTCACCAACCTGAGTAACCACCGCTCGGTGGTGGTGCGCATCACCGACCGCGGCCCGCATACCCGCGGCCGCCTGATCGACCTGTCGCAAGCCGCCGCCCGTGAACTGGGCATGTTGCGCGCCGGCGTCGCCCAGGTGCGCGTCGAGAGCGTGGACAACTAACGCCCGCCATCGCAGGGATCACCAGGAGCATGCAATGAACGACAACGCCAAAGCCGGCGAACAGGTGCGCCGTGAAGTCATGGGCGACGCCTTCGTCGACCGCGCCCTGAACAACGCCACCGACTTCACCCAGCCGCTGCAGGAATTCGTCAACCAACACGCCTGGGGCGGGGTCTGGACCCGCGGTGTGCTGGAGCGCAAGACCCGCAGCCTGATCACCCTGGCCGCGCTGACCGCGCTGAAGTGCCCGCAGGAGCTGAAGGGCCACGTGCGCGGCGCGCTGAACAACGGCTGCACGGTGGAGGAAATCCGCGAGGCCCTGCTGCACTGCGCCGTCTATGCCGGCGTGCCGGCGGCCATCGATGCCTTTCGCGCAGCCCAGGAAGTGATCGCCGAGCAAGCGTGACACAGCGCACAAAGCGCTCGAATTTCACCGATCCGCACCGCTCGCCAGGATGGCGGGCAGGCGCATAATTCACGCCCTCGACAGGCAGTGCTGTCGGCGCCGCGGACGCAATGTCCGTATCTTCATAAGCAGGGATGTTTATGCTCGCTTCGCTCAAGTCGGCCATGCGCCGCATCTTCTCCGTACTCGCCTTCGTCATTCTCGGTGTCCTGCGCCTGGCGCGCTGGCTGCTGTCTGCCCTGGTCGGCAGCTGGCAGCCGCCGCTGTGGCTGCGCAAGCTGTGGCAGGGCCTGTGCGCCGGCGGCAGCTGGCTGCGCGCACGCCCCGGCAAGACTGCCGCCGGCCTGGCCGTGCTGGCCCTGCTCGGTGGCGCCGGTGCCTACGCCTGGCACTGGTACCAGAACCTGCCGGTGCCGCACACCGTGGCCTATTCGGTGCACGCGCCGAACCTGACCGGCTACCAGCACGAGCCGATCAGCATCGACACCCTGCGCGTCGACTTCCACGAATCCGCCGCCCCGCTGGACGCGATCGGCAAGGAAGTCCACGAGGGCATCAGCCTGCAGCCGGCCGTCAAAGGTGCCTGGCACTGGGCCAACGACCGCAGCCTGGTGTTCACCCCGGCGGCCGATTGGCCGATCGACCAGGCTTATCAGGTCAGCCTGAATGAAGAAGGCCTGCTGGCCGACGGCGTGCTGCTCGACCGCTACCAGTTCGACCTGCGCACCCAGCCGTTCACCGCCGACGTAACCAGCCACGAGCTGTACCAGGATCCGGTGGTGCCGAGCCTGAAGAAGCTGGTGGCGACCATCAGCTTCTCCCACCCGGTCGACGAAGAGTCCTTCCGCCAGCGCGTCTCCATCGCCCTGGACCGTGGCCTGGAATACCGCGACAAGGATGTGGCACCGACCCCGGAGATCAGCTTCGCCAAGAACAAGCTGGCCGCCTACGTGCACTCCGCGCCGCTGGCCACCCCGCTGGAAACCACCGGCGTCAGCCTGCAGGTGGAGAAGGGCATTCAGGCCCGCGATGGCGGCAACGCCAGTGGCCAGCCACTGCACGCCTCCGTCAGCGTGCCGGGACGCTATCGCCTGACCTTCGGCGCCAGCAATATCCAGTTCGTCGACAATGATCGCGGCGAACCGGAGCCGGTGCTGATGTTCAGCAGCTCCAGCGCGGTGAGCGACGAGGCCATCGCCAAGCAGGTGCAGGTCTGGCTGCTGCCCGAGCGCGACAATCAGGGCAGCGAATACTGGGATGAGTCGGAAGTCGACGAACAGACCCTGGCCCGCGCCGAGCGCGTGAAGCTGACCCATGTGCCCAGCGTCGAGCCGCTCAACAGCCTGCACGCTTTCAAGTTCAAGGCCGAACCGGGGCGCTACGTCTATGTGAAGGTGGCGGCCAAGGTCGAGGCGGTCGGCGGCTACCTGGCCAAGGACCCGACCTACAGCCTGCTGCAGATGCCCAAGTACCCTCGTGCCCTGGCCTTCCTTTCGGAGGGTGCGCTGCTCAGCCTGAACGGCGAGAAGCAGCTGGGCATCCTCGGCCGTGGCGTGCCCGGCGCCCAGGTGGAAATCTCGCGCCTGCTGCCCAGCCAGCTGCATCACCTGGTGGACCAGAACAACGGCAGTTTCGCCCGCCCCGAACTGCCCAACATCTACTTCGACCGCCTGGTGGAGCGCATGCAGGTCAAGCTGCCGCTGGACGCCGGCGATCCCTCGAAGACCCAGTACAGCCACGTCGACCTGGCGCCCTACCTGAACGCCGAAGGCGGCCGGCGCGGCATCTTCGTGATCAAGCTCAGCTCCGAGGACGACCCTAGCCAGGACACCTTCGATTATTACTACGACGACAACCCGACCCGCGACCTGCGCTTCGTGGTGGTCACCGACCTCGGCATCATCGCCAAACGCAGCAGCGACGGCAGCCACGACCTGTTCGTCCAGTCGATCGGCCAGGGCGGCCCGGTAGCCGGCGCCGAAGTGCAGATCCTCGGCCGCAACGGCCTGCCGGTGGCCAGCGCCCATACCGACGGCAACGGTCAGGCACACTTCGCCAAGCTCGACGAGCTGCGCCGCGAGAAGACCCCGCTGATGTACGTGGTCAATTACGGCAACGACCAGTCCTTCCTGCCGGTGGCGACCAGCCAGCACCGCCTCGACCTGTCGCGCTTCGAAGTCGGCGGCCAGTACGAGAATGGCGAGCCGGACCGCCTCGGCGCCTACCTGTTCAGCGACCGCGGCCTGTATCGCCCGGGCGAGACCGCGCACCTGGGCATGATCGTGCGCAGCGCCAACTGGAGCGGCCAATTGCAGGGCCTGCCGGTGGAATTGGACGTGCGCGACCCGCGCGGCCAGAGCGTGCTGCGCCAGCAGTTGAAGCTCTCCGCCAGCGGCTTCGAGAGCCTCGATTTCCACAGCAGCGAGGCGGCGCCGGCCGGCACCTACACCGCCAGCCTGAGCCTGATCGACGAAGACGAGCGGCGCACCGAGCTGGGCAGCGTCGACTTCAAGGTGCGCGACTTCGAGCCAGACCGCATGAAGGTCAGCGCCACCCTGGCCAAGACCCCGGTGAAGGGCTGGATCGCCCCCGAGCAGGTCGAGGCCAAGGTCAAGGCCATGCACCTGTTCGGCGCGCCGGCCTCGGGCCGCCGGGTCACCGCCGAGATGACCCTGTCGCCGGCCTACGCGGCCTTCGAGCAGTACGCCGACTACCGCTTCCGCATCAACAACTCGCTCAGCGACAGCAGCACCGAGGAGCTGGCAGAAGCCCAGACCGACGACAACGGCGAGACCAGCCTCGACCTGCGCCTGGATCGCTACGCCGCCAGCACCTATCGCCTGAGCCTGCTGGCCCGGGTGTTCGAGGCCGAGGGCGGGCGCAACGTCGCCGCCCAGAGCAGCCTGATGGTGTCGTCCGCACCCTGGCTGGCCGGGGTCAAGAGCGTCGATGCGCTGGACTACGTGAGCAAGGGCGCCAAGCGCGAAGTCGAGTGGCTGGCCATCGGGCCCGACCTCGAGCCGCTGGCGGTGGACGGCCTGTCCACCGAGCTGGTCGAGCACCGCTACGTATCGGTGCTGGTCAAGCAGTCCAACGGTACCTACAAGTACCAGTCGCGGATCAAGAACATCCCGCTGGGCAGCCAGCCGCTGAACATCGCCGCCAGCGGCAGCAAGCAGAGGCTGAACACCAGCGAGCCCGGCGACTTCACCCTGACCCTCAAGGCCGCCGACGGCACGCCGCTGAACCAGGTGGACTACAGCGTCGCCGGCCACGGCAACGCCAGTCGCTCGCTGGAACGCAACGCCGAGCTACAGCTGCGCCTGAACCAGGATGCCTACGCCCAGGGCGACGAGGTCGAGATCAGTATCCGTGCGCCCTACACCGGCGCCGGCCTGATCACCATCGAGCGCGACAAGGTCTACGCCCACCAGTGGTTCAAGGCCGACAGCACCAGCAGCGTGCAGCGCATCCGCCTGCCCGCGGAGCTGGAGGGCAACGCCTACGTCAACGTGCAGTTCGTCCGCGACAGCGCCTCGCCCGAGGTGTACATGAGCCCGCTGTCCTACGGCGTGGCGCCGCTGCGCATCAAGCTGGACGCGCGGCGCATCCCGCTGCAGGTCAGTGCCGCCGAGCATATCGAGCCGGGCCAGGCGCTGGACATCAAGGTCAGCACCGACCGCCCCGGCCGCGCCGTGGTCTACGCCATCGACGAAGGCATCCTGCAGGTTGCGCGCTACAAGGCGCCGGACCCGCTGGCGCAGTTCTTCCAGAAGCGTGCGCTGGAAGTGCAGACCAGCCAGATTCTCGACCTGCTGCTGCCGGAGTTCAGCCGACTGCTCGACGCCGCAGCCGCCGGTGGTGACGGCGAGGACCTGCTCGGCGCCCACCTCAACCCCTTCAAGCGCAAGCGCAAGCCGCCGGTGGCCTACTGGTCCGGTCTGGTCGACCTGCAAGCGGGCGACAACAGCTTCCGCTACGAGGTACCGGACTACTTCAACGGCAAGCTGCACCTGTTCGTGGTGGCGGTGGACGACGCCCGTATCGGCGTGGTCGAAGGCGCCACCGAGGTACGCGGCCCGCTGGTGATCACGCCCAACGTGCCGGCCTTCGTCGCCCCGGGCGACGTGTTCAAGGTCAGTGCCGGGGTGTTCAGCAACCTGGAGCAGCCGACCACCGTCAAGGTCAGCGTGGAAACCAGCGCCGGGCTGAAGATGAAGTCCATCGACCAGGCCGAACTGCAGCTGGCGCCGCGCAAGGAAGGCGTGGTGGAGATCGACCTGCTGGCCCAGGAAACCCTGGGCTCGGCGGACATGACCTTCGTCGCCACCCTGCCCGACGGCCGCCGCGTGAAGATCGGCGAGACCACCTCGGTACGCCCGCTGGTCGAGCGCCGCGTGGCCCTGACCCTGGGCCGCACGGAAGACACCAGCGGCGAGGTACAGGTCAGCCGCGACCTCTACCCGCAGCTGCGTGACGTGCGCTTCGCCGCCGCCGGCTCGCCACTGGTCTGGGCCAGCGGCCTGCAGAGCTACCTGGACGACTACGGCTACAGCTGCACCGAGCAACTGGTATCCAAGGCCATGCCGGCGCTGGTCTGGGGCAGCTCGGCCACGGGCGTCGACCCGCAGGCGGTGCCGTCCTTCGACAACGCCGTGCGCATCCTGCGCTCGCGGCAGAACCTGGAAGGCGGCTTCGGCCTGTGGGCGGCCAACCCGCAGGTGGCGCCGTTCGCCAGCCTGTACGCCACCGACTTCCTGATCGAGGCCAAGGAGCGCAACTTCGCGGTGCCGGGCGACCTGCTCAATCGCGCCAACGGCTACCTCTCGCAACTGGCCAACGGCCCCAGCGAAGGCCTGGAGGAACTGCGCAACCGCGCCTACGCCGCCTACCTGCTGACCCGCCAGGGCGTGGTCACCAGCGGCGCGCTGGCGGATATCCGCGAGCGCTACGAGACCTACCACAGCAAGAACTGGCAGCAGGACATCGGTGCTGCCTACCTGGCCGCCAGCTACAAGCTGCTGAAGCAGGACAAGCAGGCCGACAAGCTGTTTGACCAACAAGTGTGGCGCAACCTGGAGCAGGGCTGGAGCAGCTACGGCCTGTACTACGACCCGCTGGTGCACGACGCCGAACACCTGCGCCTGCTGGCCAAGCACTTCCCCACCGAGCTGGACGAGGTGCCGGTGAAGCTGCTCGACGCCATGGGCCAGCGTCTCAGCGAACAGCGCTACAACTCGCTGTCCGCCGCCCTGCTGCTGCGGGCGCTGGACAGCTACGGCGAGCGCGCCGAGGACGGCCTCAACCTGCGCGTCAGCGCCTGGCTGGGCAAGCAGGGCGAACAGCCGCTACCGCTGAGCGGCAAGCCGCCGCTCGGCGACGTGCCGCAGGCAGCCAAGATGCTGTTGCTGCGCAAGGACGGCGATGCACCGGTGTTCTACATGCTCAGCGAAGGCGGCTACGACCGCGGCGCGCCGGACAAGGTGATCACCGAAGGCCTGGAGGTCAGCCACGAGTACACCGACCTGAACGGAGAGCCGGTCAAGCAGGTGCGCGTCGGCGACGAGTTCCTGGTGCGCCTGCGCCTGCGCGCCAAGGACTTCGACCAGGTGCAGCAGGTCGCCGTGGTCGACCTGCTGCCGGGCGGCACCGAGCCGGTGTACAACCAGCCGGCGCCGGTCACCGAAGCCACTGAGGAAGACGAGTACAGCGAAGAAGAGACCGAGGAGCCGAGCTGGCAGCCGCCGGTGGGCGAGTTGGCGATGAGCGACTGGTCGCCCGAGTTTGCCGATGTGCGCGACGACCGCGTGGTGCTCTACGGCACCGTCTACCGCGACGCCGCCACCTTCGTCTACCGCGTGCGCGCCACCAACGCCGGCACCTTCGGCACGCCGCCGGCCTACGCCGAAGGCATGTACGACACCACCCAGCAGGCCCGCGGCAAGGCCGGCCAGCTGACCATCGTCAAACCCTGAACCAGTGGCCCTCCTCCGCGAGGGCCGCTTCTTTTTGAAACGCCATGTCCCGACTGAAACGCTGTCTGTCCGGCCTCGGCCTATTCATCCTGCTGCTCCTGGCCCTGCGCCTGTGGCCGCATGCGCCACTGCGTGACGCGGCGCCGCTGTCGCGCATGGTGCTGGCGGAGAACGGCGAACTACTGCGCATGACCCTGGCCAGCGATGGCCAGTACCGCCTGTGGGTACCGCTGCAGCGCATCGCGCCGGCCATGGTCGAGGCCCTGCTGCTCAAGGAGGATCGCCACTTCTACCGGCATCCGGGCGTCGACCCCACGGCGCTGGTGCGCGCGGCCATGTCCACCTATGGCGGCGGCATGCGCCAAGGCGGCTCGACCCTGAGCATGCAGCTGGCCAGGCGCCTGCACGACCTCAACTCGCGGCAGATTCCCGGCAAGCTGCAGCAGATCGCCCTGGCCCTGTGGATCGAGGCGCGCCACAGCAAGCACGACATCCTCGAGGCCTACCTCAACCTGGCGCCCATGGGTGGCAATATCGAAGGCGTGGAAGCCGCCAGCCGCATCTATTTCGCCAAGGCGGCGGCGCAGCTCTCGCTCAGCGAGGCCCTGGCCCTGGCGGTGATTCCCCAGCAGCCGGGGCGCGGCCGGTTCGGCCCGGCGCTGCAGCGCGCGCGCCTGCAGCTGATGGCCCAGTGGCGCCGCGAACACGCCGACGACCCGCGCAACGATGGCCTGCTGGAGTTGCCGCTGCAGGCCCGCACCCGGCGCCAGCTGGCCTTCCGCGCGCCGCACCTGAGCGAGCAGCTGCTGGCCAGCCACGCGGGCAACGAGCTGCACAGCACCCTCGACCCACGCTTGCAGCAGCGTCTGGAACAGCTGGTCGGCCAGTTCGTCGCCGACCGGCGCAAGCTGGGTGTGCGCAACGCCACGGCGATCCTGGTGGACAGCCGCGACCAGGCGGTGAAGGCGCTGGTCGGCTCGGCGGACTACTTCGATGCGAGCATCCACGGCCAGGTCAACGGCGTGCAGTCGCGCCGCTCGCCGGGCTCGACGCTGAAACCCTTCCTCTACGGCCTGGCCCTGGACCAGGGCGTGATCCAGCCGATGAGCATCCTCGAGGACGCGCCCAGTGCCTTCGGCGCCTTCCAGCCGGAGAACTTCGACGGCAAGTTCGTCGGCCCGCTGACCGCCCAGGATGCGCTGATCCGCAGTCGCAACGTGCCGGCCGTGTGGCTGGCCAGCCAGCTGCGCCAGCCATCGCTGCACGGCCTGCTGCAACGCGCCGGCATCAAGGGCCTGCGCGAGGAGGAGTTCTACGGCCTGGCCCTGGCGCTGGGCGGCGGCGAGCTGACCCCGGCCGAACTGGCCAGGCTGTACCTGATGCTGGCCGGCGACGGGCGCCTGCGCCCGCTGCGCTGGACCCGCGAGGAGCGCAGCGAGCCGGGCACCCAGCTCCTGTCGCCGCAGGCGGCCTTCATGGTTCGCGACATGCTGCGCCACAACCCGCGCCCGGACGGCCTGCCCGCCGATGCCCGCGGTCGCGACTGGCCGGTAGCCTGGAAGACCGGTACTTCCTGGGGCTTCCACGATGCCTGGAGCGCCGGTCTGGTCGGGCCCTACGTACTGGTGGTGTGGGTCGGCAACTTCGACGCCACGCCGAACCCGGCCTTCGTCGGCATCAAGACCGCCGCGCCGCTGTTCTTCCGCATCGCCGACGCCCTGCCGCTGGCCTTGCCGGAGGTGAGCGCAGCGGTCGACCGGCCGCCAGTGGGGCTGACCCGCGTCGAGGTTTGCGCCGCCTCCGGCGAGCTGCCCAACCGCTGGTGCCCGCAGACCCGCAAGACCTGGTACATCCCCGGTGTTTCGCCGATCCGCGTGTCCAACCTGCACCGCCCGGTAATGGTCGACCGGCGGACCGGCAAGGCCGCCTGCCCGCCCTTCGACCCGGCGACCACTGAACTGCGGGTATTCGAGTTCTGGCCGTCCGACCTGCAGCGCCTGTTCGCCGCCGCCGGCCTGCCCCGCCGCACACCACCGGACGCCCAGCACGACTGCCAGGTACAGGCCGCCATCGATACCAGCGAGGCGCCGCGCATCACCTCGCCGCTGACCCAGGTGACCTACAGCCTGCGCCTGTCGCAACCGCAGGAAAGCATCACCCTGGCGGCCCATGCCGCCGCCGATGCCCGTTTGCTGTACTGGTTCGCCGACCACACCCTGGTCGGCCAGGGCCCGCCGCAGTCGGCCCTGCAATGGCGACCCGCGCGCTCGGGACAGTATCGAATCCGCGTCAGCGACGACCAGGGCCGCAGCGTCAGCCGGGCGCTGCAGGTGGAATTTCTGCCGTAGCTGACTTGCCGCTCATGTAGCCCGGATGCAATCCGGGAAGGGCGATTTGCCGAAGGACCGTTCCCGGATTGCATCCGGGCTACGGCCTGGTGGGCCAGGGCTAGTCAGGCCGCCCTGCAATGGCGACCCGCGCGCTCGGACCAATACCGCATTCGGGTCAGCGACGACCAGGGCCGCAGCGCCAGCCGGGCGCTGCAGGTGGAATTTTTGCCGTAGTTGGCTTGCCGCTCATTTAGCCCGGATGCAATCCGGGAAAGACTGCTCAGTGGTCGCTCCCCCCGGATTGCATCCGGGCTACGGCTTTAACAGCGTCAGATCCAGCCGCCCCACTGCAGCACGAACAGGCCGATATTGGTGGTGACCACCGCCACCAGCGTGGTGAGGACGATGATCGCCGCCGCCAACTCGTGGTTGCCGCCGGCCGCCTTGGCCATGACGAAGCTGGCCGCCGCCGTGGGGCTGGCGAAGTAGAGGAACAGGATGGCCAGCTCGGCATTACGGAAGCCGCAGGCGAAGGCGCCGGCGGTCGCCAGGAGCGGCAAGCAGACCATCTTCATCAGGCTGGCACCGACGGCCAGGCCGCCGCTGGCGCGCAGGGAGGCCAGCGACAGGGTGCCGCCGATGCAGATCAGCGCCAGCGGCAGGGTCAGCTGCGCCAGGTACTCGCCGGAGGTGGTCAGCCAGCCGGGCAGGCGCACCTGCCAGTAGGCGAAGGGAATGGCCGCCAGCACTCCGAGGATCAGCGGGTTGCGCAGAATGCCCCGCAGGATGCTCCAGGGGCTGGCCTTGCTGTTCGGGTTGTACACCTCCAGCACGATCACCGAGAGGGTGTTGTAGCTGAGGATCACCACCCCGCCGAGGATGCCGCCCAGCGACAGGCCGTAGTCGCCGTACAGACTGGTGGCCAGGGCCAGGCCGATGATGCCGTTGTTGCCGCGGAACGAGCCCTGCACGAACACCCCGCGCTCGGCCCGCGGCACCCGCAGCAGGGCCCAGCCCCAGGCCAGCAGGAAGCCGATGACCGTGGCCAGCAGGAAATAGCCGAGCAGCGCCGGCTGCAACGCGGTGTTGAGGTCGGCATGCAGGATCGCGAGGAACAGCATGACCGGCATGCTGACGTTGAACACCAGGGCCGAGGCGGTATTGATGAAGTGCGCGTCGATCAGGGCCAGGCGCTTGAGCGCCACCCCGAGGAACAGCATGGAGAACACCGGCGCGGTGATGGCGAGGGTCTGCTGGACAACGGCGAGCATGGCGTTCCCGACTACTTGATTAGGCGGCTAATGGTAACCGCTGCAGTCGGACAATGGCTTTCACCAGGCTTTCAATCAGCGTAGGGCGGGTGCAACCCGCGCGTCAGTCCAACGCGGGTTTCACCCGCCCTACGTCATTGCCACGAGAGGCTTAGCGGCGTACCGGGCGCTTCTGCAGCTTGCGCTGCAGGGTACGGCGGTGCATGCCGAGGGCTCGGGCGGTGGCGGAGATATTGCCGTCGTGCTCGGCCAGCACGCGCTGGATGTGCTCCCACTGCAGGCGATCCACCGACATCGGGTTTTCCGGCACCAGCGTGTTGAGGTCGGCATGCTCGGAGAGCAGCGCGGTGAGCACGTCGTCGGCGTCGGCCGGCTTGCACAGGTAGTTGGTGGCGCCGCGCTTGATCGCCTCCACGGCGGTGGCGATGCTCGAATAGCCGGTGAGGATCACCACACGCATCTCCGGGTCCAGCTCCAGCAGCTTGGGCAGCAGCACCAGGCCGGAGTCGCCCTCCATCTTCAGGTCGACCACGGCATAGTCCGGCAGGTCTTCCTTGGCCAGGGCCAGGCCCTCTTCCGCCGAGTTGGCCACGCTCACGCGCAGGCCGCGGCGGTCCATGGCGCGTGCCATGACGCGGGTGAAGGTGGCGTCGTCGTCCACCAGCAGCAGGTGCGGCTGGTCTTCCTGATCGTGCAGTTGTTCGTCAGACATGCTCATCTCCAAGCCTCGGCAGCAGCAGTTCCGTCAGCGTGCCGCCCTCTTCGTGATTGTAGAGTTTCACCGAACCGCCGGCCCGCGTCACGCTGGCCTGGCTGAGGAACAGGCCGAGGCCGAAGCCCTTGCCCTTGGTGGTGAAGAAGGGTTTGCCGATCTGCTCGGCGATGGCCAGCGGTACCCCGGCACCATGGTCGCGGATGCTCAGGTTGATCCAGCTCGCGTCCCAGTCCAGGCGAATGTCGAGCTTGTCCGGGCAGGCGTCGGCGGCGTTGTTCAGCAGGTTGAGCAGGGCCTGGGTCAGGTCCGCCGGCGGCAGCAGGCGCGGCACCGCGCCCGAGCCCAGGCACTGAAAGCGGTAGGTGGCCTCGGGGCGCATCAGGTGCCAGCGATTGAGGGTGGTCTCCAGCCATTGCACGGCGGTCTGCTCGAACACCGCCTGGCGGCGATCGGCCTCGGCGGCGCGCACCAGGTGCTGCAGGGTCTCCTTGCACAGCTTGACCTGCTCCTGCAGCAGGGCCAGGTCGTCCTGCAGGGTCGGCTTGTCGCGGTACTCCTGGCGCAGCTCCTTGAGCAGCACGCTCATGGTCGCCAGCGGCGTGCCCAGCTCGTGGGCAGCGCCGGCCGCCTGGGTGGCCACGGCCAACAGTTGCTGATCGCGCATGCCTTCCTCGCGGCGCAGCGCCTGCAGTTCGTCCTGGCGGCGCAGGGCGCCGGCCATCTTGACCACGAAGAAGGTGATGAACGCGGCGGACAGCAGGAAGTTCAGCCACATGCCGAACAGGTGCAGGCTGATCAGCATCGCCTCATGCTGCACGTTGTTCAGGTGCATCGGGTGATACCAGATCAGCAGCGCGGTGTAGCCGGTCAGCGCCAGCCCGGCGAGGAACATCGAATACAGCCAGGGCAGCGTTGCCGCGGCGATGGTCAGCGGCACCAGGTAGTAGGAGACGAAGGGGTTGGTCGAGCCCCCGGAGAAGTACAGCAGCAGGCTGTGGATCACCAGGTCGCAGGCCAGCTGCACCGTGTATTCCAATTCGGTGACCGGCCACGGCCCGCGCAGGCGCAGGGCGGTGAGCAGGCACAGGCCGAGCGACACGCCGAGGGTGATGCACAGCGGCAGCCAGGGCAGCGGCAGCAGGTCGGACAGGTAGGCGATGCCCACCGAACCGGCCTGGGCGGCCAGCACCAGCAGACGAATCAGAGTCAGGCGCCAGAGGTTCTGGCGGCTGGCGGACAGCAATTGGACAGGTGCGTACATAGAGGCTCCGGGCATGCCGGCGAGTATAACCAGAGGGCCTGGGTGGCCGCTGACCTGCGTCAACCGGACGCAGCGCTGCCCTCGCCCGAACTAAGCCGCGAACGGGCCAACAACTGGAAAAAGAAAACCTGCGAACCACCTTTAACCCGAATAGTCTGACCACTTCGTCAAACACCAGGACAACCACCCGCAAGGAGTCCCCATGCACGCACTCAACCGTCTCGCCGCCACCGTCGCCCTCGGCCTGGCCACTCTCGCCAGCCTGCCGGCCATGGCCGACGAGCCGCGCTACAACCAGGTATCGCTGCGCGCTGAAGTCAGCCAGGAAGTGGCCCACGACCGCATGTACGTCACCCTCTACACCGAGGCCCAGAGCGACGACCCGGCCGAGCTGGCCGCCGGCGTGACCAAGACACTGAATGCCGCCATCGACAAGGCGCGCAAGGTGCAGGGCGTGAAAGTCAGCCTCGGCAGCCGGCAGAGCTACCCGGTGTACGAGGACGAAGGCAGCAAGATCAGCGCCTGGCGCGAGCGCGCCGAGCTGCGCCTGGAAAGCGCCGAGTTCGCCCGCCTGTCGCAGCTGTCCGCCGACCTGCTGGGTGAGCTGAAGATGGCCGAGATGAGCTTCGCCGTGGCCGAGGATACCCGCCAGACCAGCGAAGACGGCCTGATCAAACAGGCCGTGGAAGCCTTCAAATCCCGCGCCCAGTTGGCCACCGACGCGGTCGGCGGCAAGGGCTACAAGCTGGTCAGCCTCAACCTCAACAGCGGCGGCTTCCAGCCGGTGATGCCGATGCGCGCCATGGCCATGGATCGCGGCAGCTTCAGCAAGAGCGAAGCGGCGCCGCAGATCGAGGCCGGCACCAGCCGCGTGAGCATGAGCGCCGACGGTGTGATCGAGGTGCAGCTGCCCTGATCGGGAGCGATGGGCCACCGCCAACGGCAGTGGCCCATCGCCACACCCCTCCGCGAAATTTGCACAATTGCGACAAAGCATTACAGCTTCGCCACAGCTTCTACACTCAATCGCGTTTCACGCTTGCCCGCGGCATATGCCGTGCATAGCTTCACGCAAGGTGCCCACAAGGCATCCCTCAAGGATCACAACCACAACAAACATGAGGTCAACATGCGTAAGAACGCCGTCATCCAGGCTCTTCTCGCCGCTGGGCTGATCGCCAGCGCCCCCTTCGCCAGCGCCGCCAGCAATCTGGTGTTCTGCTCCGAAGGCAGCCCCGCCGGTTTCGACCCGGGCCAGTACACCACCGGCACCGACTTCGATGCCGCCGCGGAAACCATGTTCAACCGCCTGAGCCAGTTCGAACGAGGCGGTACCGCAGTGGTGCCGGGCCTGGCCGAGAAGTGGGACGTATCGGCCGACGGCCTGACCTACACCTTCCAGCTGCGCAAGGGCGTGAAGTTCCATACCACCGAGTACTTCAAGCCGAGCCGCGAATTCAACGCCGATGACGTGCTGTTCACCTTCCAGCGCATGCTCGACAAGGAGCATCCGTTCCGTAAGGCCTACCCCACCGAATTCCCCTACTTCACCGACATGGGCATGGACGCCAATATCGCCAAGCTGGAGAAGCTCGACGACCACAGCGTCAAGTTCACCCTCAACAGCGTCGACGCCGCCTTTATCCAGAACCTGGCGATGAGCTTCGCCTCGATCCAGTCCGCCGAATACGCCGATCAGCTGCTCAAGGCCGGCAAGGCCGCCGACATCAACCAGAAGCCGATCGGCACCGGTCCGTTCGTGTTCAAGCGCTACCAGAAGGACGCGCAGATCCGCTTCACCGGCAACAAGGACTACTGGCTGCCGGAAGACGTGAAGATCGACAACCTGATCTTCGCCATCAACACCGACGCCTCGGTGCGCATGCAGAAGCTCAAGGCTGGCGAGTGCCAGATCACCCTGTTCCCGCGCCCGGCCGACCTCGAGTCGCTGAAGAAAGACGCCAACCTGAACATGCCCTCGCAGCCGGGCTTCAACCTCGGCTACATCGCCTACAACGTCACCCACAAACCGTTCGACAAGCTCGAAGTGCGCCAGGCGCTGGACATGGCGGTGAACAAGCAAGCGATCATCGATGCCGTGTACCAGGGCGCCGGCCAGCTGGCGGTAAACGGCATGCCGCCGACCCAGTGGTCCTACGACGACAGCGTCAAGGACCCGGCCTATGATCCCGAGAAGGCCAAGACCCTGCTCAAGGCCGCCGGCATCGCCGAAGGCACCGAGATCACCCTGTGGGCCATGCCGGTGCAGCGCCCGTACAACCCCAATGCCAAGCTGATGGCCGAGATGCTCCAGGCCGACTGGGCGAAGATCGGCATCAAGGCCAATATCGTCAGCTACGAATGGGGCGAGTACATGAAGCGCGCCAAGGGCGGCGAGCACGACGCCATGCTGATCGGCTGGAGCGGCGACAACGGTGACCCGGACAACTGGCTGGGCACCCTGTACGGCTGCGACGCGGTCGACGGCAACAACTTCTCCAAGTGGTGCTTCGAGGACTACGACAAGCTGGTGAAGGCCGCCAAGGCCACCTCCGACGTGGCCAAGCGTACCGAGCTGTACAAACAGGCTCAGCACGTACTCAAGGCCCAGGTGCCGATCACCCCGATCGCCCACTCCACCGTCTACCAACCGATGCGCAAGAACGTGCAGGACTTCAAGATCAGCCCGTTCGCGCTCAACTCCTTCTACGGCGTGGGTGTCGGCAAGTAAGCCGAGTTCCGGGCGGCTGCATGCCGCCCGGCTTCATCCGCAGAAGGAACGGTTCATGCGCAGTCTCCTCATGCTCCTGGCGCTTTGCGCCGGCTTGCCGGCGTTCGCTCAGCAATCGCTGGTGGTCTGCTCCGAGGCCAGCCCGGAAGGGTTCGACATCGTCCAGTACACCGCCGCCACCACCGCCGACGCCTCGGCCGAGACGGTCTACGAACGCCTGGTGCAGTTCGCCCCCGGCAGCACCCGCATCATTCCCGCCCTGGCCGAGAGCTGGGAGATCAGCGCCGACGGCCTGACCTACACCTTCACCCTGCGCAAGGGCGTGAAGTTCCATGCAACACCCTGGTTCAAGCCGAGCCGCGAGCTGAATGCCGACGACGTGCTGTGGAGCTTCCAGCGCCAGCACGACAAGGACCACGACTGGCACGAACTGGCCCCGCGCGGCTTTCCCTATTTCGAGGCCATGGGCTTCGCCGAGCTGATCGACCAGATCGAGGCGCTCGACGAACACCGTGTGCGCTTCACCCTGAAACACCCCGAGGCGCCCTTCCTGGCCGACCTGGCCATGGGCTTCACCTCCATCTATTCCGCCGAGTACGCCGAACAGCTACTCGACGCCGAAACACCGGAAAAGCTCAACAGCCAGCCCATCGGCACCGGCCCCTTCGTCTTCGAGCGCTACGCCAAGGACGCCCAGGTGCGTTTCGCCGGCAACCCGCACTACTGGGGCGGCAAACCGGCGCTCGATCGCCTGCTGCTGGCCATCACCCCCGACCCCAACGTGCGCATCCAACAGCTCAAGGCCGGCGCCTGCCAGGTGGCCGTGTTCCCCCGCCCGAGCGATGTACCGAAGCTGCGCGAGAACAAGGAGCTGCAGGTACTGGAGCTGGACTCGCTGCTCACCGCCTACGTCGCCATCAACACCCGGCACAAGCCGCTGGACGACGTGCGCGTGCGCCAGGCCATCAACCTGGCCTTCGACCGCCAGGCCTACCTGCGGGCCCAGTACGGCGAGGGCAACGCCAGTCTGGCGGCGGCGCCCTACCCGGCCACCCTGCTCGGCTACGACGAGCGCCTGCAGCCCTGGCCCAAGGATGTGGAACGCGCCCGCCAACTGCTGGCCGAGGCCGGCCACGCCCAGGGCCTCAAACTGTCGATCTGGACCCGCCCCGGCGGCGGCCCGACCAATCCCAACCCGGGCATCGGCGCGCAGATGCTGCAGGCCGACCTGGCCGCCATCGGCATCCAAGCCGACATCCGCGTGTTCGAGTGGGGCGAGCTGATCAAGCGCGCCAAGAACGGCGAGCACGACCTGGTATTCATGGGCTGGGCCGGCGACAACGGCGACCCGGACAACTTCCTCACCCCCAACCTGTCCTGCGCCGCCGCCGAGAGTGGCGAGAATCAGGCAGGCTGGTGTCACAAGGAATTCGACCAGCTGATCCGCGAGGCCCGCCGGGTCGCCGAGCCGGAGCGTCGCGCTGCGCTGTACCGCGAGGCGCTGGCGATTTTCCACCAGCAGGCGCCCTGGATCGCCCTCGCCCACCCCAAGCAGTTCGCCGTGCTGCGCCGGGATGTCGAGGGCTTCGTGCTCAGCCCCCTGGGCTCCAACAACTTCACCCATGTGAAGCGCAAGCCATAACAATCGCGCCCCACGAAGGCGCGGGTTCAACCTGATGCGGAGTACCACAACGCAATGCTGTCCTTTATCGCCAGACGCCTGGGGCTGCTGATCCCCACCTTTTTCGGCGTCACCTTGCTGACCTTCGCGCTGATCCGTCTGATCCCCGGCGACCCCGTGGAAGTGATGATGGGCGAGCGCCGCGTCGACCCCGAGATGCACGCCGAAGCCATGCACCGCCTGGGCCTGGACAAGCCGCTGCCGGCCCAGTACCTGGACTACATCGGCAAGCTGGCCCAGGGCGATCTGGGCGAATCCCTGCGCACCCGCGAGGGCGTGTGGGACGAATTCCTCACCCTGTTCCCGGCGACCCTGGAACTGTCCCTGGCCGCCCTGCTATTTGCCGGCACTCTGGGCGTGATCGCCGGAGTGATCGCCGCCCTCAAGCGCGGCTCGCTGTTCGACCACGGGGTGATGGGCGTGTCGCTGGCCGGCTACTCGATGCCGATCTTCTGGTGGGGCCTGCTGCTGATCATGTTCTTCTCGGTGTACCTGGGCTGGACGCCGGTCTCCGGGCGCATCGACCTGCTCTACGACATCGAGCCGGTCACTGGCTTCATGCTGATCGACACTCTGCTGAGCGAGGAGGAAGGTGCGTTCCAGGACGCGCTGATGCACATGATCCTGCCGGCCATCGTGCTGGGCACCATTCCCCTGGCGGTGATCGCGCGCATGACCCGCTCGGCGATGCTCGAAGTGCTGCGCGAGGACTATATCCGCACCGCCCGCGCCAAGGGCCTGTCCCCGGCCCGCGTGGTGTTCGTCCACGGCCTGCGCAACGCGCTGATCCCGGTGCTCACCGTGTTCGGCCTACAGGTCGGCACCCTGCTGGCCGGCGCCGTGCTGACCGAAACCATCTTCTCCTGGCCGGGTATTGGCAAGTGGCTGATCGAGGCCATCGGCGCCCGCGACTACCCGGTGGTGCAGAACGGCATCCTGCTGATCGCCTGCCTGGTGATCCTGGTCAACTTCGTCGTGGACATCCTCTACGGCCTGGTTAACCCACGTATTCGCCATCAGCGCTAAGGAACACGCCATGCCGCATATGTCTTCCCGTAGGAGCGAGCTCTGCTCGCGAACCCCGGCCACGCAAAAGCTTCGCGAGCAGAGCTCGCTCCTACACAAGCAGGAGGCGCACCCATGACTGCGACCGCCGCCGACCAGGCGCTGTTCTACCCCTCGCCGCTCAAGGAATTCTGGCATGCCTTCGCCCACAACAAGGGCGCCGTCGGCGGCCTGCTGTTCATGCTGATCATCGTGTTCTGCGCGCTGTTCGCGCCCTGGGTCGCGCCGTTCGACCCCAGCGAGCAGTTCCGCGACGCCCTGCTCACCCCGCCGTCCTGGCTGGAGGGCGGGCAGACGCGCTTCCTGCTCGGCACCGACGAACTGGGCCGCGACCTGCTCTCGCGGCTGATCCACGGCGCACGCCTGTCGCTGATGATCGGCCTGGCCTCGGTGCTGATGTCGCTGATCCCCGGCATCCTCATGGGCCTGGTCGCCGGCTTCTTCCCGGGCCTGCTCGGCCCCTCGATCATGCGCCTGATGGACATCATGCTGGCCCTGCCCTCGCTGCTGCTGGCCGTGGCCATCGTCGCCATCCTCGGCCCCGGGCTGATCAACACGGTGATCGCCATCGCCATCGTCTCGCTGCCCAGTTACGTGCGCCTGACCCGCGCCGCGGTGATGGGCGAGCTGAACCGCGACTACGTCACTGCCGCGCGCCTGGCCGGCGCCGGCCTGCCGCGGCTGATGTTCATCACCGTGCTGCCCAACTGCATGGCGCCGCTGATCGTGCAGGCCACCCTGAGCTTCTCCTCGGCCATCCTCGACGCGGCGGCCCTGGGCTTCCTCGGCCTCGGCGTGCAACCGCCGACGCCCGAGTGGGGAACCATGCTGGCCTCAGCGCGGGACTACATCGAACGCGCCTGGTGGGTGGTGTCTCTGCCGGGGCTGACCATTTTGCTCAGCGTGCTGGCGATCAACCTGATGGGCGACGGGCTGCGCGATGCGCTCGACCCGAAACTGAAGAATGCGCAGTAAGGTGCCCAGCATGAACATCTATCCAACGCCGGCGCTTGTCCTCCCCTCTCCCGCTTGCGGGAGAGGGGCTGGGGAAGAGGGTATAACGACTCACGCCGCCCTCTCCCCGACCCTCTCCCATAAATGGGAGAGGGGGAATTCCGCGCACGCAAGGAGGTCGGCATGAGCCTGCTCAATATTCGCAACCTGTCCGTGCGCTTCGGCGCCGCCGATGCCGTACCCGTGGTCGACGGCCTCGACCTGTCGGTGGACAAGGGCGAAGTGCTAGCCATCGTCGGCGAATCCGGCTCCGGCAAGTCGGTGACCATGATGGCGCTGATGGGCCTGATCGACGCCCCCGGCATCGTGCGCGCCGACAGCCTGCGTTTCGACGGCCACGACATGCTCACGCTCAAGGGCCGCCAGCGCCGCAAGGTGGTGGGCAAGGACCTGGCCATGGTGTTCCAGGACCCGATGACCGCGCTCAATCCCAGCTACACGGTGGGCTTCCAGATCGAGGAAGTGCTGCGCCAGCACCTCGGCCTCAAGGGTAAGGCCGCCCGCGTGCGTGCCCTGCAGCTGCTGGAGCGGGTGGAGATCCCCGGCGCCGCCAGCCGTCTCGACGCCTACCCGCACCAGCTCTCCGGCGGCATGAGCCAGCGCGTGGCGATCGCCATGGCCATCGCCGCCGAACCCAAGCTGCTGATCGCCGACGAGCCGACCACCGCCTTGGACGTGACCATCCAGGCGCAGATCATGGACCTGCTGCTGGACCTGCAGCGCAGCGAGGGCATGGGCCTGGTGCTGATCACCCACGACCTGGCCGTGGTCGCCGAGACCGCCCAGCGCGTGTGCGTGATGTACGCCGGGCAAGCGGTGGAGATCGGCAGCGTGCCGACCCTGTTCGACGCACCGACCCACCCCTACACCGAGGCGCTACTCAAGGCGATTCCCGAGCACAGCCTGGGCGCCGAGCGCCTGGCCACCCTGCCCGGCATCGTGCCCGGCCGCTACGACCGCCCCGCCGGCTGCCTGCTGTCGCCGCGCTGCCCCTACGCCCAGCCGCACTGCCGCGAGCAACGCCCGGCGCTGGAACCGCACGTGCGCGGCGCGGTGCGCTGCTTCTACCCCCTCAACCTGACCGCGGAGGTGGCCTGATGAGCATCGTCCTCGAGGCCCGCGAGCTGACCCGTCACTACGAAATCTCCCGCGGCCTGTTCAAGCCCAATGCCCTGGTGCGCGCGCTGAATGGCGTGTCGTTCCAGCTGGAGGCCGGCAAGACCCTGGCGGTGGTCGGCGAATCCGGCTGCGGCAAGTCGACCCTGGCCCGCGCCCTGACCCTGATCGAGGAGCCCAGCGCCGGCAGCCTGCAGATCGCCGGGCAGGAGGTGGCCGGCGCCGATAAAACACAGCGCAAGCAACTGCGCCGCGACGTGCAGATGGTGTTCCAGAACCCCTATGCCTCACTCAACCCGCGGCAGAAGATCGGCGACCAGCTGGCCGAGCCGCTGCTGATCAACACCGGCCTGTCGCGCACCGAGCGCCGCGAGAAGGTGCAGAGCATGATGCAGCAGGTGGGCCTGCGCCCCGAGCACTACCAGCGCTACCCGCACATGTTCTCCGGTGGCCAGCGCCAGCGTATCGCCCTGGCCCGCGCCATGATGCTGCAACCCAAGGTGCTGGTGGCGGACGAGCCGACCTCAGCGCTGGACGTGTCCATCCAGGCCCAGGTGCTCAACCTGTTCATGGACCTGCAGGAGCAGTACCAGACCGGCTATGTGTTCATCTCGCACAACCTGGCGGTGGTGCAGCACGTGGCCGACGACGTGCTGGTGATGTACCTCGGCCGCCCGGCCGAGATGGGCCCGGCCGCGCTGATCTACGAGAGGCCGCTGCACCCCTACACCCGCGCCCTGCTATCCGCGACTCCAGCGATCCATCCAGACCCGGCCAAGCCGAAGATCAAGATCGCCGGCGAGCTGCCCAACCCGCTCGACCCGCCGCCCGGCTGCGCCTTCCACCGACGCTGCCCGCACGCCACCGAGCGCTGCCGCGTGGAGGTACCGGAACTGCGCCTGGTCGAGGCGCGCCAGGTAGCCTGCCACCACGCCGAGGAAATCTCCGGCTGAGGTGCGCTCAGGGCTGGCGCTGCACCGGCACCGCCCGCCCCTGTTCGATGCGGGTCAGGTAGACCGCATCCGAGCCCTGGTGGTCATCGGGCCCGAAGCGCACCTGGAAGCCGCCGAGGTCGAGGTCCAGGGACTCCAGCGCATCGACCAGTTGCGCCCGGGTCGGCTGCGGCCCGATCCGACGCAGCGCTTCCACCAGCACGGCGGCGCCGATATAGCCCTCCAGCGAGGCGTAACCGAGCGGTCCCTGCATATCCGCCTGGTAGTCGCGCACCAGCGGCAGCGAGGCGTCCTCGGGCGGCGGCACCACCTGCGAGATATACACGCCCTCGGCATCCGCACCGGCCTCGGCGATAAAGCTGTCGGTGCCGACGAAGGACACGCTGAAGAAGCGCGCCTGCATGCCCAGGGCGCGGGCCTCGCGAATGGCCGCGGCCAACTGTTTATAGGTACCGACGAAGAAGATCGCCTGCGGCTGGCTCGGCAGCAGCTGACGCACGGCCTCGCCGATCTGCAGCGAGTTGCGCAGGATGCGTGCCTCGCCCTCGACGTGCAAGCCGCGTTTGAGCAGCGCGCCGGCCAGGCCACCCTTGACCGTTTCGCCGAAGGAGTCGTTCTGCATCAGCAGGGCGACACGGCTCAGCTTCAACTCCTCGGTCATGTGCGCCGCCAGCAGCTCGGTCTCGGCGAAGTAGGAAGCACGCACATTGAATACCCAGTGATGCAGCGGCTCGCGCAGCACCTCGGCACCCGAGAAAGGAAACAGGTACGGCACCCCGGCGGCCAGCGTGGCCGGCATCGCGGCCCGCGAAGTGGGCGTGCCGACATAGCCGAACAGAGCGAAGACGCTGCGGGAGTCGATCAGCTCTTCGGTCAGGCGGGCCGTACGCGCAGGCTCGTAACCATCATCGCGCACCAGCAGCACCAGGCGCCGCCCATGGACACCGCCGGCCGCGTTGACCCGTTGGAAGTAGGCCTGGGCGCCCGCCAGCATGCCCTTGCCGAGGCCAGCCGCCGGCCCGCTCTGGGCATTGACCATGCCCAGATGCAGTTCCTTGGCATCGACTCCCGTCTCGTCCGCGACCGCGGCGCTACACAACCAGGCAGATACAGCAAAACAGCACACCAGCCGTCGCAACATCATCACGCTCCAGTGCCCGTCGTTTCTATCGGCGATGCCAATACATACAGGCAAGGTCGACGGGCGTTCATAGGCACCAGATTAGCCTCATCGGCATGACGGGGCATCCGCCCAAGGTGTACGCAGCACCCGGAAACGCGTGACTGAGCGCCTCCCGAACAGCCCGCATGGCACGCAAGATCCCCGGTCTAGAGCCGCCGCGCAAACAATCGATAACGCTGATGCGCAGCATTAACCGCTTCAAGTTCTCTCGGCGAAGTCCTTCCCCGAACATAGGCCCCGTAGACAACTTAACCCCTACCCCGGAGCACCAAACAATGAAAAAGCAAATCCTCGCCACCCTGTTCGCCACCACCTTCGCCGCCAGCGGCATCATCTTCGCAGCCGACGGCTTCGACCGTACCGGCAGCAATATCGCCGCAGATGGTTTTGATCGCACCGCTAGCTACATCGCCGCTGATGGCACCGAACGTGTAGGCGACAAGATCGCCGCCGACGGTTTCGACCGCACCGGCAGCAACGTCGCCGAAGACGGCGCCCAGCGTGTAGGTGACAAGATCGCCGCCGACGGTTTCGACCGCACCGGTAGCAACGTCGCCGAAGACGGCGCCGAGCGTGCAGGTGACAAGATCGCCGCCGACGGTTTCGACCGCACCGGTAGCAACGTGGCTGAAGACGGCTTCGATCGTACCGGCAGCAGCATCGCCTGAAACCCCGTGGAGTCAGGAGCCAGCAAGCAATGATGTGTGCACAGCTCGAAAGCCAGAAGGCGCCCACCGTGGCGCCTTCGCCTTTTCTGGGCGATTAGTTGTTGAAGAAGCGCTGGAACTCGCGCAACTCGGCCTGGGCGTCACTGACGCTGACCTGGGTGAAGCGCAGCTTCTGTTGCGCCGGGCATTGCGCCAGGCGCCATTGGTCCAGCGGATGCAGCCAGCCGAGGATGGGATAGCCGCCCATGGTCTGGCGGTCGGCCTGCAGGATGATCGGCTGACCATCCGGCGGCACCTGGATGGCGCCGCGAGCCACGCCGAGCGACCACTGCCGCTGCGGCGCCGCTACCGGCTCACCCTGCAGGCGCGCGCCCATGCGATCGGATTGCGGGCTGAGCCGCCAGCTCTGCTCGAAGAAGGTGGCCAGCGCGGCCTCGCTGAACTCCACCGCATCGCCACCGGTGATCACCCGCAGCAGGGGCGCGGCGCGATAGTCCGGCAGATAGGGCCAGGGCACGCTGGCGGCGCAGGCGAAATGAGCCGGGCCACAGGGCAGTTCATCGGCGGCGGCCAGCTTGCCGCCCCGACCATCCAGACCACCCAGGCCTTCGCGCAACTGGGTGCTGACGCTGCCCAGCAC
Source organism: Pseudomonas sp. GD04019 (assembly GCF_029837695.1). Classification (GTDB taxonomy): domain Bacteria; phylum Pseudomonadota; class Gammaproteobacteria; order Pseudomonadales; family Pseudomonadaceae; genus Aquipseudomonas. Next base: position 141,844 of record NZ_JAOEEA010000008.1, on the reverse strand, counting down.
CGGCGCGGCATGAAAACCACCCGCTACCGCCAGGTAGGCACGTTGGCCACTGCGTGCATAACCCAGGCGAATGCGCTGGCCGGCACGCACGGCGAAGCGTGCCCAGCCAGGCAGCGCCCGACCCTCGACACTCAAGGGTGCATCGGCACCGGTCAGCGCCAGCCAGGTATCTACGCGGCTCTGCAGTTCGACATCGCCCAGGGCGATCTCCAGCAGCGGCGTACCCGCCGGATTGCCCAGCAGACGGTTGGCCCAGGCCGCCGCATGCAGATCCTGCGGCCCACCGGGAGAGACCCCGAGGTGCTGCCAGCCAACACGCCCGCCATCCAGCAGCAGGCTCTGCGGTCCCGCACGCACCACGAGCAGGCCGCTCACTGGCGCAGCTCGGCGCGGTAGCGCGCCTGGTCGATGGGCAGAAAGCGCACCCGATCACCGAGCGCCAGCGGGCACGGCGGCGTGTGGGCAACGTCGAACAAGGGCGACGGGCTCAGCCCGAGCAGATGCCAGCCGCCAGGCGAGGCCTGCGGGTAGATGGCGGTCTGCCGCTCGGCGATGGCCAGGCTGCCGGCCGGTACCAGGGTGCGTGGCGTGGCACGGCGCGGCAGGGCCAGGCGCTCGTGCAACTCGCCCAGATAGGCGAAACCAGGCGCGAAACCGATGGCGCCGACCCGGTACTCGGTGGCGCTGTGCAGCTCGATCACCTGCTCCACCGACAACCGACAGCTGCGCGCCACCTCGGCCAGATCCTCGCCGGCATACCACACGGGGATTTCATGCAGGCGCCCGGCATCGCTCACCACGGGCGCAGCCAGCCAGGCATCCAGCAGAGGCGTGAGCCGCTCGGCCAGCTCCAGGTGATCGGTGCGCAACAGGTCGTAGTGCAGCAGCAGGCTGGTCCAGCCGGGCACCAGATCGGTCAGCAGCGGGCCCAGATCGTGGCGAATGCGCTCGGCCAGCGCGGCGATACGCAGCGACAGGTCGGGCGTCGGCTGTTCGGCCAGCACCAGCAACAGGGCTTCGGCGCCGGCCGGCTCGAGACGGATCACAGGGCGTCCAGCTGGGCCCGCAGACGACGCAGCACGGCCAGCGACTCGGCGTTGTCGCCATGCACGCAGAGGCTGTCGGCCTGCAGCTGCAGGGACTTGCCGTCGATATCGGCGAAGGGCTCGCCCGCCGCGATGGCCAGGGCCTGTTCGAGGATGCGCTCGGGCTGCTGGTGGACCGCACCGGCCAGACGCCGTGGCGCCAGCTGGCCATCGGCGAGATAGGCGCGATCGGCGAAGGCCTCGAACAGCAGCGGCACGCCGGCCGCCTCGGCCAGACGACGCTCGCGCACATTGTCGGCCAGGGCCAGCACCATCAGCGGCAGGCCTTGGCGATACGCGGCGCAGGCCGCCAGTACCGCGCCGAACAGCGCATCGTCGCGCACCAGGTCGTTGTACAGCGCGCCATGCGGCTTGACGTAGGCGACCTGGACACCAGCGGCGCGGCAGAAGGCGTCCAATGCACCGAGCTGGTACAACACCAGGGCGGTGACCTCGTCCGGCGAACAGGACAGATGGCGGCGGCCGAAACCCTGCAGATCGGGATAAGACGGATGGGCGCCGATGCTCACGCCGTGCTGCACGGCCAGGGCGACGCTGCGCCGCATGATCAGCGGATCGCCGGCGTGGAAGCCGCAGGCCAGGTTGGCCTGATCCACCAGCGGCATGGCGTGCTCGTCGTCGCCCATGCGCCAGGCGCCGTAGCTCTCGCCCATGTCGCAGTTCAGCAGTATTCGGGACATCTGCGCTCCTCCTAGAAGTCGCGCGTTATCGCGTAAATCGCCAGGCCGTGCAACTGAGCCTAGCCCAGCAACGAAAAGGCCCGCACGAGGCGGGCCTTGGCGTTACCACACAGGCTTACAGGTAGAAGGCCTTCAGCGGCGGGAAGCCGTTGAATTCCACCGCGCTGTAGCTGGTGGTGTAGGCGCCGGTGGACAACCAGTACAGGCGGTCTTCGGCAGCCAGGTTCAGCGGCAGGCCGTACTTGTAGTTCTCGTACATGATGTCGGCGCTGTCGCAGGTCGGGCCGGCGATGATGACTTCTTCCATCTCGCCCTTGCGCTCGGTCCAGATCGGGAACTTGATCGACTCGTCCATGGTTTCGATCAGGCCGCTGAACTTGCCCACGTCGGTGTAGATCCAGCGCTCCACGGCGGTACGCGACTTGCGCGCGATCAGCACCACTTCGCTGACCAGGATGCCGGCGTTGGCGATCAGCGAGCGGCCCGGCTCGAGGATGATTTCCGGCAGCTCGTCGCCGAAGTCTTCCTTGAGGAAGCGGGTGATTTCCTCGGCGTAGGTTTCCAGGTCATTGGTGCGCTGGATGTAGTTGGCCGGGAAGCCGCCGCCCATGTTGATCATCTGCAGGGTGATGCCGTCTTCTTCCTTCAGACGCTCGAAGATCACCTTGACCTTGGCGATGGCGGCGTCCCACACGTCGATGTCGCGCTGCTGCGAGCCGACGTGGAAGGAGATGCCGTACGGCACCAGGCCCAGCTGCTTGGCCAGGATCAGCAGGTCCAGGGCCATGTCCGGGTTGCAGCCGAACTTGCGGCTCAGCGGCCAGTCGGCGCTGGTCGAGCCTTCGGTGAGGATGCGCACATAGACCTTGGCCCCTGGCGCGGCCTTGGCGATGTTGCGCAGGTCGGCTTCCGAGTCGGTGGCGAACAGGCGCACGCCCTTGTCGAAGAAGTAGCGGATGTCGCGGGCTTTCTTGATGGTGTTGCCGTAGCTGATGCGCTCCGGGCCGACGCCGGCGCTCATGACCTTGTCCAGCTCGTAGATCGAGGCGATGTCGAAGTTGGAGCCCTTGTCACGCAGCAGCTCGGTGATCTCGATGGCCGGGTTGGCCTTCACCGCGTAGTAGATCTTGGCGAAGGGGAAGCAGTTGACCAACTGATCGTAGGAATTGGCGATGGTCTGCTTGTCGATCACCACGAAGGGGGTTTCCTGCTGATCGGCAAACGCCTTCATGCGCTTGAAAGTTTCGGGTGCGAAATAGTCTTCGACCTTGATCGACATGCTCGGGACTCCAAATGGCAAAACACGTTATTGAAAGAGGGAGTGGCTCTGTGTTTCGAGCCGCGAACGCCTGATCAGTTTCCCCACTTTGGTTCGCCTACTTCCCAAGGCATGTCGCCGAGTTGCCGTAGCGGCCCCGTAGGCACTTGCAGAATCATCATGGCTAGGCGCTTCGCCGCAGGCAGTAGACCGACTACGGCCAGGCGGAGCAACAACGCCGGGGTGGTTCTGCAAGTGCCTCCGAGTCTCTCGTCGTCAGTACTTGAGCCGGATGGATCGTTTCCAGCATGAGCGTTCGGGCGCGAACTTTAGGACCATGAGCCCCACAGATCAACCGAAAATTGCCGCGCTTTTGCACCCGGTTGTCGCCTGCCTGATTGACTGTTTTCGATCCTTAACAAAACGTCCGAAATGCTGCACAAAACCAGCGCCGGCGCGGCCGCGACGAAACGGAAACAGCCCTAGGCCTTTACCGGTATAATCGCCGCCTTTTTTGACACTCCGACGACCGAGTCGACAGGTTTTCCGCCATGAGCATCCAGGCCGCAGAAGTCGCCAAACGCCGCACGTTCGCGATCATTTCCCACCCCGACGCCGGTAAGACCACCATCACCGAGAAGCTGCTGCTGATGGGCAAGGCAATCGAGGTCGCAGGGACCGTGAAGTCGCGCAAATCCGACCGCCACGCCACCTCCGACTGGATGGAGATGGAGAAGCAGCGCGGTATCTCCATCACCACCTCGGTGATGCAGTTCCCCTACCGCTCGCACATGGTCAACCTGCTCGACACCCCCGGCCACGAAGACTTCTCGGAAGACACCTACCGCACCCTGACCGCAGTGGACAGCGCCCTGATGGTGCTCGACGGCGGTAAGGGCGTGGAGCCGCGCACCATCGCCCTGATGGAAGTCTGCCGCCTGCGGGATACTCCAATTGTGAGCTTTATCAACAAGCTCGACCGCGATATCCGCGACCCCATCGAGCTGCTCGACGAGATCGAGGCGGTGCTGAAGATCAAGGCCGCGCCCATCACCTGGCCGATCGGTTGCTACCGCGACTTCAAGGGCGTGTATCACCTGCGCGAAGACAAGATCATCGTCTACACGCCGGGCCACGGCCACGAGCGCACCGAGCAGAAGGTGATCGACAAGCTGGACTCGGACGAGGCCCGCGCCCACCTGGGCGACATGTACGAGCGCTTCGTTGACGAGCTGGAGCTGGTCCAGGGCGCCTGCCACGAGTTCGACCAGGACGCCTTCCTCAAGGGCGAGATGACCCCGGTGTTCTTCGGCACCGCGCTGGGCAACTTCGGCGTCGACCAGGTGCTCGACTGCATCGTCGACTGGGCGCCGAAGCCGCTGTCGCGCGCCGCCCACGAGCGCGTGGTCGAACCGGTGGAAGAGAAGTTCAGCGGCTTCGTGTTCAAGATCCAGGCGAACATGGACCCGAAACACCGCGACCGCATCGCCTTCATGCGCATCTGCTCGGGCAAGTACGAGAAGGGCATGAAGATGCGCCACGTGCGCATCAAGAAGGACCTGAAGATCGCCGACGCCCTGACCTTCTTCTCCAGCGAACGCGAACAGCTGGAAGAGGCCTACGCCGGCGACATCATCGGCCTGCACAACCACGGCACCATCCAGATCGGCGACACCTTCACCGAAGGCGAAGTGCTGGGCTTCACCGGCATCCCGCACTTCGCCCCGGAGCTGTTCCGCCGCGTGCGCCTGAAGGACCCGCTGAAATCCAAGCAGCTGCGCCAGGGCCTGCAGGAACTGGCCGAGGAAGGCGCCACCCAGGTGTTCTTCCCGGAGCGCAACAACGACATCATCCTCGGTGCCGTCGGCGTGCTGCAGTTCGATGTGGTCGCCAGCCGCCTGAAGGAGGAATACAAGGTCGAGTGCGCCTACGAGGCGATCACCGTCTGGTCGGCCCGCTGGATCGAGTGCAGCGACGAGAAGAAGCTCAAGGAGTTCAAGGACAAGGCCTTCGAGAACCTGGCCGTGGACGGCGGCGGGCACCTCACCTACCTAGCGCCGACCCGGGTCAACCTGAGCCTGATGGAAGAGCGATGGCCGGACATCCAGTTCCGCGCGACTCGCGAGCACCACTGATGTAGCCCCCTCTCCCTCCGGGAGAGGGTTGGGGTGAGGGGAAGCGGCGAGCAGCCTGCAGCATTCCCTCACCCCCGGCCCCTCTCCCAGAGGGAGAGGGGAGTCAGCTACGCACTCGCCTGCAGCAGCGCACGCACCTTGGCCGCCGAGAGCTTCTGCAGGCCGCATAGATAGCCGTGGTCGGCGCGGATATCGTGGCGCTGCCACAGCAACTCCTGCAGGTGCAGGGTCAGGTTGGCCGCCATCTCCGCATCGGCCAGCGCGCGGTGGGCCTGGCCGGTGCTGGGCAGGCCGACCCAGCGGTTGAGGTTGCCCAGGCTGTGGCTCGGCGCCTCCGGCAGCAGGCGCCGCGACAGCAGCAGCGAACAGGCGAAGTCGCGACCGCGGCGGCGCCCCACCAGGCCCAACTCGGCATCCCAAAACTTCGCGTCGAACGCCGCGTTGTGCGCCAGCAGCGGCGCATCGCCGATGAACTCGGCGGCCTCGGCCATCACCTCGGCTACCGGTGGCGCGCCGCGGACCATGGCGTTGCTGATGCCGGTGAGCTGTTCGATAAACGGCGGCACCCAGGCACCGGCATTCATCAGGCTCTGGTAGCGGGCGACAATGCGCCCGTCCTCGATCATGGCCACGCCGATCTCGGTCGGTCGCGCGCCCTGGGCCGGCGACATGCCGGTGGTTTCGAAGTCGATCACGGCGATGCGTTCTGGCATCGGTCTTCCTCAGCTCTTCAGCAGTTCAGCTTTTCAACAGCAGGGAGCCCTCGACCGGCACGAAGCGGTCGGCGGCGCGGATAAGCGAATGGGCGGTGAGCCCGGCCACGCCATACACGGTGCTGGCGACACCGCGGCGCTCACGCACCCGCTGCAGCAGCAGGTCAAAGTCACCATCGCCGGACGCCAGCACCACCTCGTCCACCCGCTCGGCAGCTTCCATCACATCCAGGGTGATACCCACGTCCCAGTCACCCTTGGCCGAGCCATCGCTGCGCTGGATATAGGGCTTGAGCAGCACCTCGAAGCCGAGGTTGCGCAGGATCTGCTGGAACTGGCGCTGCTTGGCGTCGCCACGGTCGATGGCATAGGCGCGCGCCTCGACGATCTCGCCCAGCGCCGCCACCTGGCGCCACAGTTCGGCGTAGTGGAAGTGGCAACCATGGGCCTGGCGCACGGTGTAATAGAGGTTCTGCACATCGGCGAACAGGGCGATTTTTTTCACGAGACAGGGCCGGACGAAAGGAGCGGCATTATGCGCTACTGGCCAGCATGTTCGTCGCCCCCGGCCATCGGCTAAAGTGACTGCATGAAGTGCTGCCGTGATGCCTGCCGATGAACCCGCTTACCGTTCTGCGTGACTCCTTCCAGTTCTTCAGCCGACACCTGGCCAGCATCGCGCCGCTGTGCCTGCCGCTGATCGCCGCCGAATGCCTGGTGCGCGCGCTGGTGTCCGGGTTTACCGACCCCGCCCATGCGCCGGCCTACGAGCTGCTGGTCGGGCTGTTCTTCTACCCGCTGTACAGCGCCGCGCTGATCCTCTTCCTCGACGCCCGCAGCCAGGGCCAGCGCCCGGCGGTGCGCAACCTGCTGGCCGCCGCCGTGCCGTTGTGGCCGGCGTTCGCCGTGCTGGCCGGGCTGAGCACCCTGCTGATCATGCTCAGTGGCGCGCTGCTGCTGCCGCTGGCGCTGTGGGTGATGGTCAAGCTGGCGTTCGCCGAGTACCTGCTGGTGCTGCGCGGGCTGTCGCCGTTGCAGGCCATGCGCGAGAGCTTCCTGCTCAGCATCGGCCACTTCTGGTCGCTGCTGGCCTGCGTGCTGCTGGTGATCGTGCCGCTGTGGTTGCTGGACGACTGGACCCTGCAGCTGCTCGGCGAGCAGCCGGACGCGGTCGGCAGCCTGCTGCTGGATGTGGTCAACGGCTTCCTCCAGCTGTTCTCCAGCGTGGTGCTGTTCCGCTGCTACATGCTGTGCAGCCAGCGCCCGACCGAAGACAGCCACAGTAGCTGACTCGGCCGACAGAAAACCCGCGAATCAGCTGCTAGGCTTGGGGCGTCCGACCTCCAGGGAAGAACCCCCCATGTCCGAGCAGAATCCCAGCATCCTGTCCCACGTCTCCATCGGCACCAATCAGTTCGACCAGGCCGTAGCCTTCTACGACAAGGTGCTGCACGCCCTCGGTTGCAAGCGCATCCTCGAACACCCCGGCGCCGTGGCCTGGGGCCGCGAGTACCCGGAGTTCTGGGTACAGACACCGATCGATGGCCAGCCGGCGAATGTCGGCAACGGCACCCACTTCGGTTTCGTCGCGCCGGACAAGCAGGCGGTGCACGCCTTCTACGAGGCGGCGCTGGAAGCCGGCGCCAGTCCCGACGGCCCGCCCGGCCCGCGCCCGCACTATGGCGAGCCCTACTACGGCTGCTTCGTCCGCGACCTGGATGGGCACAAGATCGAGGCCGCCTACTGGGACATGGAGATGGTCTACGAGCTGTACGTCGAGCCGCACAGCCACTGAGCGGCCTGGCGAACCAGGCAGCTCAGCGATAGCGCCGGGCCGCCCGCTCCATCCAGCCGTCCTGCAGCAGCTGCTGCAGCGTGCGGGCCAGCAGCTCGCGCTCCGCGGCGCCATGCCCAGTGCGCGACAGCCCTAGATACAGCCGAGTCTGCGCCGGCGGCTGATAGGCGAGCTTGACCAGCTGCCGCGCCAGCATCGGGTCGCGCAGCTGGAAATCCACCTGGCAGTCGGTGCCGATCATCAGTTCGACTCGCCCACGCAGCTGCATCTGCAGCAGCTGCTCCTCGTTCTTCACACCGATCTTGTTCAGCGCCGCATCCGAGTCGAACGGTTCGAAGTAGGCCGACTGCAGCACGTAGCCGATGCGCATCCCGCCCAGCTGGGCATAGTCGCCGAGGGCGGCACGCTCCGGGGCGCCGTACAGGCGCGGCGCACAGGCGTAGTAGGTGGGTTCCAGATAGTCGATGTACTGCTCGCGCTCGGGCGTGCGCGCCAGGCCGGTCATCAGGTCGGCCTGGCCGCGACGCATGTCCTCCAGCGCCCGCGCCCAGGGCTGCAGGCGCACCTCGAAGCGCAGGCCGGTACGTCGCTGCAGTTCGTCCAGCAGGTCGATATCCAGCCCTTCCAGCTGGCCGCCGGCCCCCTGCATGCGGAACGGCGGCCAGTAGTCGGTGACCACGCGCAAAGGCTCACGAGCCTGTTGCGCCGAGACGCAGCAGCTGAACAGCAACAGGACGAGCGCGCGCAGCATGATCTCAGCGCACCGACTGGAGCGAGATAGCGCACTCGAACTGCAAGGCGAATGGCTGGTACATGTGTTCTCCAATTTCTGCCTGGCATGGTAACTCAGCGTAGCGCCGCTTCGCTCAGCATAGCTCGTAAGCCAGCCAAGCCGTGGCCTCGCGGGCCACGCAGGCAGTTGTCGCGAGGCTCTGGACAAAGCCTGCGGCTGCCGCCATATTCGGGACCAGAACGACAACAAGACGGCCACGAGCCGCGCGGTAGACGATGCGCAGAACCTTCTTTGCTGCCCTGCTGGCATGGCTCTGCTGTGCAAGTGCCCTCGCGCAGAATGCGCCCGATCCGACGGTAACCGTCGGTTTTTACGAATTCCCCCCCTATTCCTGGACCGACGAAAGCGGCAAGCCGCGCGGCTCGATCCTCGCCCTGACCGAACGCCTGCTGCGCCATGCCGGCTACCGCGGCGAATACCGCTCGCTGCCCGGCGCGCGCCTGTACGCCGGCCTGCAGGATGGCAGCGTGCAGCTGTGGGCCGGCGCCGGCGGCAAGACCGAACTGGCCGGCCACACCTACGAGGCCCGGCACAGCATGGGCGACCTCAGCCTGGCGCTGTACCACCGCCAGGACACGCCGCCGCCGCAGATTCCCGAGGGGCTGCGCGGCAAGGGCATCATCGTCATCACCGGCTACAGCTACTGGAAACAGGTCAACGACCTGCTCGCCGATCCGGCGATGAGCATCAGCACCCACCGCACCAGCACCCATGCCTCGGCCCTGGAGATGCTGCTGCGCAGGCGCGGCGACTATCTGCTCGACTACCAGGCGCCGGTGGAGCAGACCCGCAAGGCCCTCGGCCTGTCGCCGCTGCCCTACACGGTGCTGCAGCACATCCAGCTGCGCCTGATCGCCTCGCGCCACGCCGCCGGCGGCCAGCAGCTGCTCGACCAGCTGGATCGTGCCTACGAGGAGCTGCAGGCGGCTGGCGAGAAACTGCAGGTCGACTAGGTACCGCGCGGCTTGGCCCGCGCCGTCGGCTCGGCCACCAGGGGGTCGTCCGGCCAGTAGTGCTTCGGGTACCTGCCCTTCAGGTCTTTCTTCACTTCCAGGTAGGTGTTGGCCCAGAAGCTGGCCAGGTCCTGGGTTACCTGCACCGGGCGCCGGGCCGGCGACAGCAGATGCAGCAGGACGATCTGCCGGCCACCGGCGATGCGCGGGGTGGTGGCCAGGCCGAACAGCTCCTGCAGGCGCACCGCCAGCACTGGCGGGCTCTCGGAATAATCGATGGCGATGCGCGAACCGGACGGCACTTGGAGGTGCTTCGGCGCCAGTTCGTCCAGGCGCTGCGGCAACGGCCAGGGCAGCAACCCCTGGAGGATGCTCGACAGGTCGAGATTGGCGAAATGGCTGAGCCGGCTTACCTTGCCCAGATACGGCAGCAGCCAGTCCTCCAGCGTCGCCAGCAACGCGGCGTCGCTCAGGTCCGGCCATTCGCTGGCGCCCTTCTGCTCCAGGTCGAGGCGACGCAGCAGCGCCACCCGCGCTTGCCACTGGCGCAGCTCGGGCGTCCACGCCAGCAGCTCCAAGCCCTTGCGCCGCACCAGGCCGAGCAGCGCGCGGCTGCGTGCGGCCTCGTCCAGGCTGGTCAGTGCCTCCCGGCTGAGCACCAGCTCGCCGACCCGGCGCTGGCGCTCGGCGCGCAGCACGCCCTCGCGCTCGTCCCACTCCAGTTCCTCGCGCACGCTCACCTGTTCGGCCAGCACCGAGTCGAACAGGGAAGGATCGAGATCGGCCGCTAGGTAGATGCGTTCCTCACGCTGCCCCTGGCGGCTGCCGAGATCGGCGATCACCAGCCACTCGTGCTTCATCAGCGCATCCGGCTCGCCGAACTGCGCGGCGCGGCCATTGGCCAGGCGGTAGTCGCCGCCACCGGCCTTGCGCTGGCGAGCGACCCGGTCCGGGTAGGCGAAGGCCAGCAGCGCACCGAGCCAGCGCGGATGTTCGGGATCGGCCACGGCTTCATCGGCCTTGCCGCGCAGATAGCCGCGGAACTGCCGGGCCAGTTGCCGCGCGCGCTGCACGCCGCCACGCGAACCACCGGCGGCACGCGACTCGCCGGCCAGCAGGCTCATGCGACTGTGCAAGTCGGCGCCACCGCCACGCAGGATATCGCGCTCGCCGAGCAGCGCCGCCAGGTCCGCCGCCAACGCACCGAGGCCCAGCGCCTGGCCACGCAGCAACAGGTGGGCAATGCGCGGATGCGCCGGCAGCTCGGCCATGGCCTGGCCATGACTGGTCAGCGCGCCGCGCTCATCCAGCGCGCCGAGCCGCTGCAGCAGGTCGCGGCCCTGGGCGAAGGCAGCGGCCGGCGGTAGATCGAGCCAGGCCAGCTCGGCAGGCTCGACGCCCCAGCGCGCCAGCTGCAGGGCCAGGCCGGCCAGGTCGGCCTGGAGAATTTCCGCCGCGCCATAGGCGGCCAGCTGCTCGTGCTGGGTCTGCGACCACAGCCGATAGCACACCCCCGGCTCCAGGCGCCCGGCACGGCCGGCGCGCTGGGTGGCCGAGGCGCGGGAGATGCGCTGGGTGTCCAGGCGGGTCATGCCGCTGGCCGGGTCGAAACGCGGCACCCGCGCCAGGCCGGCATCCACCACCACGCGCACGCCATCGATGGTCAGGCTGGTCTCGGCGATATTGGTGGCCAGCACCACCTTGCGCTTGCCGGCCGGTGCCGGCTCGATGGCGGCGCGCTGGGCGCTCAGCTCCAGCTCGCCGTGCAGCGGGCAGAGCAGCACCTCGGGGCGCTGGCCCAGGCTCTCCTGCAGCTGCTCGTTGACGCGGCGAATCTCCGCCTGGCCGGGAAGGAACACCAGCAAGCTACCGCTCTCATCGGCCAGCGCCTGCAGCACGGTCTGCGCGACGCGCTGCTCGATGCGTTCGCCCGGTTGCCAGGGCGCGCCCCAGCGCATCTCCACCGGGTGCATGCGCCCCTCGCTTGAGACTACCGGCGCAGCACCGAGCAGCGCCGACAATCGCTCGCCCTCCAGGGTCGCCGACATCAGCAGCACCTTGAGTGGCTCGTCGCGCAGCAGCTCGCGGCCGTTGAGGGTCAGCGCTAGGGCCAGGTCGGCATCCAGGCTGCGCTCATGGTATTCGTCGAAGATCACCAGGCCGACGCCTTCCAGCGCCGGATCGTCCTGCAGGCGGCGGGCGAGGATGCCCTCGGTGACCACCTCGATGCGGGTCCGCGGCCCGACCTTGCTGTCCAGGCGGATGCGGTAGCCGACCGTCTCGCCGACCTTCTCGCCCAGCTCGCTGGCCAGGCGCTCGGCCGCAGCCCGCGCGGCCAGGCGCCGGGGCTCGAGCATAAGGATGCTCTGCCCGGCCAGCCACGGCTCGTCGAGTAGGGCCAGCGGCACGCGGGTGGTCTTGCCGGCGCCGGGCGGCGCCTCCAGCACGGCCTCGTGGCGCTCGGCCAAGGCGGTGCGCAGCGCGGGCAATACGTCGTCGATGGGCAGGCGGTTCATGGGTTCTCCGAAACAGCCGGCGATTATAGGGGCTGTTCCCGCTGCATTGGCCAAGCGCATTGCGGCACGGCTCGCCAGATGCGGCGAATGAAGAGGAAACACCTGGTCGAACCGAAGCGCGGTGCGGGGCATCCAACTGCAATGGCGGCCTTGGTATAGTGCCGCACCATTTCCAGGAGGTGCCCATGCGCATGCATTCTCGCGTTATCGGCGGCGTTCTCGCCGCGACCCTGCTGACCCAGCTGGCCGCCTGCGGCACGCTGTTCTTCCCGGACCGCCGTGGCCAGATCGAGGGCCAGGTCGATCCGGTGGTGGCCGGCCTGAACGCCATCGGCATCCTGTTCTACGTGATCCCCGGGCTGATCGCCTTCGGCATCGACTTCGCCACCGGCGCCATCTACCTGCCCAACGACCAGTATTCGGTCGCCCCGGAGAAACTGCGCGAGGCCATCGGCGCGGACGGCAAGGTCGACCCGATCAAGCTCAAGGCCATCCTCCATCGCGAGATCGGCCGCGACCTGCCGCTGGACGACCCGCGCCTGATCCAGCACAACGGCAGCGTCGAGCAACTGGCCGCCTACGGCCTGCGCCCGGCCGCCTGATGCAAAGGGCGCCCGCCGCTCGGCTGCGGCGCCCCTCCCCCTCCTACACGTCAACATGACCATCGCGCCCCAGCACGCCCGCCTGCTGCGCCAGGCCACGGCCGCCGCCCTGGCCACCGCGCTGCTGTTGGCCGGCGCCAAGGCCGTGGCCTGGTGGTTGAGCGGCTCGGTCAGCCTGCTGGCCGGCCTGACCGACTCGCTGCTGGATGGCGCCGCCTCGTTGCTCAACCTGATCGCCGTGCACTATGCGCTGCGCCCGGCCGACGAGGATCATCGCTACGGCCACGGCAAGGCCGAGGCCCTGGCGGGCCTGGCCCAGGCGCTGTTCGTCGGCGCCAGCGCGGTGCTGGTGGCGCTGCAGGCCTGGGAGCGTCTGCAGCACCCGGAGCCGCTCGCCGCCCAGGCGCTGGGTATCGCGGTGATGCTGCTGTCGCTGGGGTTGACCTGCGCCCTGCTGCTGTTCCAGCGTCATGTGGTGCGCGTCACCGGCTCCACGGCGATCCAAGCCGACGCCCTGCACTACCGCTCCGACCTGCTGCTCAATGCCGGCATCCTGCTCGCCCTGGTGCTGGCGGCGCTGGGTTGGCATCGGCTGGACCCGCTGTTCGGCCTGGGCATTGCCGCCTACATCCTGTGGAGTGCGATCAGCATCGTGCGCGAGGCGGTGGCGGTGCTGATGGATGAGGAGCTGGCGCCCGACGTCAGCGAGCGCATGCACGCCCTGGCCTGCGCCGTGCCCGGCGTGCTCGGCGCCCATGACCTGCGCACGCGCATCTCCGGCACCCGCTGGTTCGTCCAGCTGCACCTGGAGCTGCCGGGCGAACTCAGCCTAAGGGAGGCGCACCGCCTCTGCGTGTTGGTGGAGCAGGCGATCCGCGCCGAGTTTCCCCGCGCCGAGGTGCTGGTGCATGCCGACCCGAGCGAAGTCGTCGCCCGCTGACGGCCGGGGAATCAGCGGCGTCAGGCCGAGCAACAGAAGCAGGCAGATATCGGTGATCACTAGGGTCTTGCGCATCGGCATGGCGTCCGGAACGAGTGGACGCCAGTCTCCCCGATCGCCACCCGGGACGGGGTAAAGCCTGGGTAAAGAGCGTGGGGAAAGCGGTAAAGAATCGACTAGAGCAATTGCTCTAATTTCTCTAGACTGCCGGCACAACAACAAGACGAGGTGCCGCATGACCCTTTCTCCCTCCGCCATCGCTCTGCTCGGCCTGGTCGCCTGGCCGCTGCTGCTGATGTTCCTGATCATCAACCAGCGCGGCCTGTTCGTGCTCGGCGGCAGGATGAAGGTCAACGCCTTCGCCCCGGACGGCAGCAACACGCCCAGCGCGTTCGGCCAGCGCCTGGTACGGGCCCACGCCAACAGCCTGGAAAACCTGCCGCTGCAGGCCGCCGCGCTGCTCTACGCGATGCACGCCGGGCAGACCACGATCACCGACCCGCTGGCCTGCGTGCTACTCGGCGCGCGCCTGTTCCAGTCGCTGATGCACCTGATCAGCACCAGCCCGTTGTTCGTCTGGCTGCGCTTCGCCGGCCTGTTGACCCAGATGCTGATCCTCGCCTGGTGGCTGCTGCAGCTGGCCGGCCTGGTCTGAGCCCGCACACAGCTGCTCGCGCAGGATCGGCGCGAGCAGCTGCTCCCACGCCCGGTAACCCCCGGCGTTGAGGTGCAGGCCGTCGCCGCGATAGCTGCGCCCATCGAGGACGGCCTGCACATCCAGATACTGCCAGCCCTGCTCCCGCGCCCAGGCGCGCAGCTGCTCGTTCAAGCGGGCGACCTGCTGGTTGAGCGCCTGGTGATGCTCATGCAGCGGCGTTACCCGCAGGGTGGACTGCAGCACCGGCGTCACGCCCTGCGCCTGCAGGCGCAACAGAATTTCCCGGTAATTGGCCAGCAGGCGCTCGTAGCTCACGCCATGGCGCAGGTCGTTGATGCCGATCAGCAGCAGCGCCCGCTCGGCACCGGCGGCCTCCACCAGATGCAGGTGACGCAGCAGATCGCCACTCTGCGCGCCGGATACCGCCAGGTTCAGCGGCGCCTTACAGCCGCTGCCGGCGCTCCAGGTGTGGCCGGCGCTGATCGAGTCGCCCAGCAATACCAGCGGCGCCCTACGGGTGGATTTGCCCAGAGTGACGAACGCCGCCTCCACCCGCTCCTCGCGGGTAGTTGCCGCAGGCGGGCGCTCGCCGGCCCGCAGCGCCAGCCAACAGGCGCATAGCAGAGCGAAGGCCCAGAGCAGCAGGCCGGCACGGCGGCGCAGGTCATCACTAAGGTGCATGGGCCGATCTTGCCGCAAGCGCAAAGAAAAGGGGGAGGCCTCTCGGCCTCCCCCTAGAACTACTTGTCCGGCACTGGCAATCGTGTCGCCGCTTTCCTCGCCCGCCTGGTTGAGCGGTGCGGACCCGGGGGCCTGCACGATCCGGTAGGACCGCCGGCGCCGCGGCACCTGATTGGGCGTCGCGGGTGGACATAACGTCCGGGCCATGAAACTGAGGAAAAGCTTAACCAGCGCAACACGCCAAAGGATTGCGAATATTGCTCACCAATACGCCACTTGCGCAATAATCACTCACTGAGAGATTATTCAGCGCAATCCGAATACAAAGAAGCCGCACAATGAACAAACTGGACCGCTACGATCTGCGCATCCTCGCCGAACTGCAGCGCGACGCACGCATCTCCAACCAGGAGCTGGCCGAACGCATCGGCCTGTCGCCCTCGCCCTGTTCGCGGCGGGTCAAGCAGCTGGAGGACGATGGTTATATCGCCCGCCAGGTGGCGCTGCTCGACCGCAAGAAGCTCGGCCTGTCGCTGACCGCCTTCGTGCTGATCGGCATGGACCGCCATACCCCGGAGCGCTTCGAACACTTCCAGTCGGTGATCCGCCAGTGTCCCGAGGTGCTGGAGTGCAGCCTGGTGACCGGGATGGACGCCGACTACCAGCTCAAGGTGGTGGTGCCGGACATGGACCACTACCAGAAATTCCTACTCGGCCAGCTGACCCGCATCGAGGGCGTGACCAGCGTGCGCTCCAGCTTCGTACTCAACCAGGTGCTGTCCAGCACCGAACTGCCGCTGGAACACCTGCGCGGCTGAACGCCGCAGGGCCGACTGGCGTCTACTGCAGGTAGCGAGGGCGCGCGTATAATCGCCGCCCCGTCGAAGTCCCAGTCATACCCGCGAGGCCGCCATGGAAACCGAACAGTTCGAAGCCCTGATGATGTACGTCCTGGTGGGCGGGCTGATGGTGTTCATGTTCTTCATCATCTGGGACCTGGCGAAGAAGTCCAAGGCCGGCCGCCTCGGCACCGCCATCCTGTTCCTAGGCCTGGGCCTGTGCCTGTTCGCCTTCCTGGCCAAGCCGCTGATCACCTACCTCATCGAGGTGGGCCGCGGTATCCACGGCTGAGGCCCGCGACGAACCTCCGTGGGAGCGGCCTTGGCCGCGATGGCTTTTTCGGCTTCCTTATCGCGGCCAAGGCCGCTCCCACATGAAAGGGCTCCTACAGCCGCGGCGGCAAGTCTTTCCACTCGCCCGGCTGCAGCCCTTCCAGGCTCCACGGGCCGATGCGCACCCGCACCAGACGCAGGGTCGGCAGCCCGACGGCGGCGGTCATGCGCCGCACCTGGCGATTGCGGCCCTCGCGAATCACCAGTTCCAGCCAGGCGGTCGGCACGCTCTTGCGGAAACGCACCGGCGGGTTGCGCTCCCACAGCTGCGGCTCTTCCAGGCGCCGCGCCTCGGCCGGCAGGGTCGGCCCGTCGTTGAGCTGCACGCCCTCGCGCAGTTGGCGCAATTGCTCCTCGCTCGGCTCGCCCTCCACCTGCACCCAGTAAGTCTTGGCCAGCTTGTGCTTGGGGTCGGCGATGCGCGCCTGCAGGCGGCCGTCGTTGGTCAGCAACAACAGGCCTTCGCTGTCGCGATCCAGGCGCCCGGCCGGATAGACGCCGGGCACGGCGACGAAATCCTTGAGGGTGGCGCGACCCTGTTCGTCGTTGAACTGGGTAAGCACATCGAACGGCTTGTTCAGCACGATCAGCCGCGGCTCGGCCGGCGGCGCCTTGGCCACCCGCCGTGCGGGAGCGGGACCGGGGCGACGTGGAGCGGGAGAACGGGGCGGGCGCGACATGCGGGTTCCGGTGCGGTTGCAGAGCGCGCAGTGTAACCGAGCATCATCAGGATCGCTGATGATGGTCCAATCGGCCGCTCGTCGGGCTAAGCTGCTGCCATCGAATCGACTGCAGAGGATGCCGCCATGAGCAACGAACTCGCCACCTTCACCGGCTGGGCCGCCACCGCGCCGGGTGCGCCGCTGGAGCGCCACAGCTACGACCCGGGCCCGCTGGGCGCCGAGGAAGTCGAAGTGGCGGTGGAGTACTGCGGCATCTGCCACTCCGACCAGTCGATGATCGACAACGAGTGGGGCAACGCCCGCTACCCCTTTATCCCCGGCCACGAAGTGGTCGGTACCGTGGTACGCGTCGGTGACCAGGTGCGCGGCCTCAAGCTCGGCCAGCGCGTCGGCATCGGCTGGTACAAGGGCAGCTGCATGCACTGCGGCTCGTGCATGGAAGGCTCGCACCAGCTGTGCCGCACGGTGAAGCCGACCATCGTCGGCAGCCACGGCGGCTTCGCCGATCGCCTGCGCTCGCACTGGGCCTGGGCTGTGCCGCTGCCGGAAGGCCTCGACCCGGCCCTGGTCGGCCCGCTGTTCTGCGCCGGCTCCACCGTATTCAGCCCGCTGCTGGACTTCGACGTGAAGCCCACCGACCGCGTCGGCGTGGTCGGCATCGGCGGCCTCGGCCACCTGGCCCTGGGCTTCCTCAATGCCTGGGGCTGCGACGTCACTGCCTTCACCTCGTCGCTGAGCAAGCAGGACGAGGCCAAGCGCCTGGGCGCGCACAAGGTGGTGGCCTCCACCGACAGCGCCGCGATGAAGGCGATCGCCGGCACCCTCGACTTCCTGCTGGTCACTGCCAGCGCCGACTTGGACTGGAACGCCCTGCTCGCCACCCTGCGCGGCAAGGGCCGGCTGCACTTCGTCGGCATCGTGCCGAGCGCCATCCCGGTGCATGTGTTCAGCCTGATCCCGCAGCAGAAGAGCCTGTCCGGCTCGCCGGTGGGTTCGCCGAAGACCATGGCGACCATGCTCGAATTCTGCGCCCGCCATCAGATCCTGCCGCAGGTCGAGCACTTCCCCATGAGCCAGGTGAACGCCGCGCTCGACCACCTGCGTGCCGGCAAGGCCCGCTACCGGGTGGTGCTGGATGCGAGTAAATGACCGACCTGTTTCATTGGCGGCGTAACGCCGCGTGGCACCTAGGCGCGGTGGACGGCACTGATCGCCCGCGCCTGCTGGAAGTGTGGGAGGCGGCGGTGCGCGCCACCCACCACTTTCTCGCCGAGGAGGACATCCAGTTCTACCGGCGCATGCTCGGCGAGCGGTATTTCGACCTGGTGCGCCTGACCTGCCTGCGCGACGAGCAGGGCCGCGTGCAGGGCTTTGCCGGCACCGCCGAGGACCGCCTGGAAATGCTCTTCGTCGACCCGGCCGCCCATGGCCGGGGCTTCGGCAAGGCGCTGCTGCACCACTCCATCGACCGCGACGGCGTGCGCCTGGTCGACGTCAACGAGCAGAACCCCGGCGCCGTGGCCTTCTACCTCAGCCAGGGCTTCGAGCAGATCGGCCGTTCGCCCCTGGATGGCGCCGACAAGCCCTTCCCCCTGCTGCACCTGCAGCTGCGCGAAAGCGTCTGACCCGCCGCCCCCGTTGGCTGCACTCGCCGCAGGCATTACACCACGCAGTGTTGTAGCCCGGATGCAATCCGGGGACGGTCGCCTGCTTCCCGGATTACATCCGGGCTACGCCGAGCACTACGCAGGGCGGATGACTCCGGCGCGCTCACGCCATTCGATCAACGGAACGGCGGTTCGTCGAAGCTGCGCAGCTTGCGCGAGTGCAGCGAGTCGAGCTGGCAGCGCAGCAGGTCGAGGGCGGCGATGCCGATCGACAGGTGCTGGCTGACCGCGCGCTGGTAGAAGCCGGTGGCCGAGCCGGGCAGCTTGATCTCGCTGTGCAGCGGCTTGTCCGATACGCACAGCAATGTGCCGTAGGGCACCCGCAGGCGATAGCCCTGGGCGGCGATGGTGCCACTCTCCATGTCCACCGCCACCGCGCGAGCCAGGTTGATCAGCGGCCGCTCGTGGGCCCAGTGCAGCTCCCAGTTGCGGTCGTCGTAGGTCAGCACGGTGCCGGTGCGCAGGCGCTTCTTCAGGGTTTCACCCTTCTCTCCGGTCACAGTTGCGGCCGCCTCCTGCAGGGCCTGCTGCACCTCGGCCAGGGCCGGAATCGGGATATGCGGCGGCAGCACCCGGTCGAGGATGCCGTCGCGGCGCATATAGGCGTGGGCCAGCACGTAGTCGCCGATGGTCTGCGACTGCCGCAGGCCGCCGCAGTGGCCGATCATCAGCCAGCAGTGCGGACGCAGCACGGCCAGGTGGTCGGTGATGTTCTTGGCGTTGGACGGGCCGACACCGATGTTGACCAGGGTGATGCCATGGCCGTCGTTGGCGATCAGGTGGTAGGCCGGCATCTGGTAGCGGTGCCAGACCACCGCGTCGGCCACGGCCTGGGCGTCCTCCTCGGAGGTGCCGCGCTCGATGATCACGTTGCCCGGCAGCACCATGCGCTGGAAGCGCGGGTTGTCGCGCAGCTGCTCCAGGCCGTGACGGATGAACTGGTCGACATAGCGGTGGTAGTTGGTCAGCAGGATCCACGGCTGCACATGACGCCAGTCGCTGCCGGTGTAGTGCTGGATGCGCTTGAGCGAGAAGTCGGTGCGCGCGGCGTCGAACAGCGCCAGCGGCAGGTCGCTGCTGTCGCCCCAGCCATACAGGCCGTCGGCCACCGAGTCGGTGGCGGCGGACAGATCGGTGCTGGGGAACACTCGCGCCAGTTCGGCGGCGCTGACGCCGCTGCCGGCCAGCTCGTCGCCCTGCTCGACCACATAGGGATAGGGGATGTTCTGCTGGCTGAAACCCACCTCGACGGTGACCGAGAAGTCCTCCATCAGCGGCCGCAGCTGGTCCAGCAGATAGCCGCGGAAGGCTTCCGGCTGGGTCACAGTGGCGCGGTAGGTGCCCGGCACCTGGACCTTGGCATAGGCGCGCACGGTGCTCGGCACCTCGCCCTGGCACAGGTAGGTCAGGCGCAGTTCCGGGTAGCGGAACTGCGCGCGCTCGGCCTGGCTCGGCACGCTGCGTTCCTTGAGGTAGTTCTTCAGCGCCTGGCTCAGCCCGCCGGTGGCCTGGCGATGCAGGTCGGCGAGGCGGTCGACGGCCTCCTCGGCGGTGGCGGCGACGACGAAATCGGTATGCGGCATGGCAGTCACGGGACAGCTTCCTGGCTGGGATCACGGCCCTATCTTGCGCCTTGCGACGGTCGCCTCGCCAGCGCCGGTTGCTCGGCGATGGGAGCTGAGGCAAGGCCACCGAGAACCATCTAGGCTCTCCTCATCCACCCCGAGGAGAGCCACGGTGCGCGCCCTGTCGATCTGCTTTCTGCTCGTCTTGCTCGGCAACCCGGCCCTGGCTGCCGAACTGGACGGCCTGTACCAGGCCAGCGTCGACAACCAGCCGACCGAGCTGGTCCTGCGCAGCCAGGGCCAGCAGGTGGAGGGCGAATACCGGGAGGGAACGCATCTGCGCCTCAAGGTCAGCGGCAGCTTCGACGGCCAGGCATTGCAGGCGCAGATCAGCGACCCGACTTCCGGCCAGGCGCTGGCCAACATGAACGGCAACTACGCCAACGGCATGCTTGCCACCAGCCTGGCCGCCCGCGACCCGCGCAGCGGCGAGACGCTGGTGCGCGAAGCCATGTTCCAGCGCGTGGGACCGGCGCCCGCACCGCCCGATCCGAACCAGGACGCCGCCTTGGTCGGCACCTGGATCTACGAGCAGATGACCAACAGCGAGGGCCTGGAATTCGCCTCGATGACCACCGTCACCACCCTGCGCATCCGCGCCGACGGCAGCATCGACCAGTGGCGCCGCAGCGTGGCCGGCGGCAGCGAGTGGAGCTACGACCGCCCCGGCGAGCTGCAGTACAGCGGGCGCTGGCGCAGCGACAAGGGCCTGCTGCTGGTACAGCTGAAAGGCGCCAGCGACTACCAGCCGGCAGCGCGCTACCACTTCAGCACGCCCTACCTGGTGACCGAGAGCAACACCGGCAAGATGATCTGGCAGCGCCGCTGAGTCCCATCTGCGCAAGCCGTCAGCATCGGCCGGCGGCGTAGCCCGGATGCAATCCGGGGCTGGAGCGGCCTGATTCCCGGATTACATCCGGGCTACCGACTCATGCAGACAGCGGGGATCGTCAAGCTCAGACCAGATGCGGCGTGCTGCGCGCCACCAGCGCCTCGGCATCCACGCCACGCGGCAGGGTGCCGTAGACGCGGCCGCCGTCGGCCAGGCGGCTGCCGATAAAGGCATCGCTCACCGTGGCGTTGCCGGCCTCCAGCAGCAGCTTGGCCTGCAGGGCCACGGCCACGTCTTCGGTCAGCTGGCGGGCGCGGTACTGGATATCGGCGGTGTCGCGGAAGTCCGCCTGCAGCTGCTGGATATGCGCCTTCAGGCGCGCATCGCCGTGGCCATCGCCCAGCTCGGCGAACAGCGCGTCGAGCACGCCGGCCTCCTTGGACAGGGCGCGCAGCACGTCCAGGCACTGCACGTTGCCCGAGCCCTCCCAGATCGAGTTGACCGGCGCCTCACGGTACAGGCGCGGCAGGATGGTCTCCTCGACGTAGCCGGCGCCGCCCATGCACTCCTGCGCCTCATTGATCATTGCGGGGGCGCGTTTGCAGATCCAGTACTTGCCGATGGCGGTGACCAGGCGGGCGAACTTTTCCTCCTGCTCGTCGTGCGGATTGTCCAGGGCCTTGCCCATGCGCAGGGTCAGGGCCAGGGCGGCCTCGCTCTCCAGCGCCAGGTCGGCCAGCACGTTCTGCATCAGCGGCTGCTCGGCCAGCACGCGGCCGCCGACCTTGCGGTGCGCGCAGTGATGCGCGGCCTGGGTCAGGGCCTGACGCATCAGGCTGCTGGAGCCGATCATGCAGTCGAAGCGGGTCAGCGAGACCATCTCGATGATGGTCGGCACGCCACGGCCTTCCTCGCCGACCATCCAGGCCAGGGCGCCACGGTACTCCACCTCGCTGGAGGCGTTGGCCCAGTTGCCCAGCTTGTTCTTCAGGCGCTGGATGTAGAACTGGTTGCGCGTGCCGTCCGGGCGATGGCGCGGCAGCAGGAAGCAGCTCAGGCCCTTGTCGGTGTGGGCCAGGGTGAGGAAGGCGTCGCACATCGGCGCCGAGCAGAACCACTTGTGGCCGACCAGCTCGTAGGCCTCGCCGGGGCCACCCAGGCCCACCGGGTAGGCGCGGGTGGTGTTGGCGCGCACGTCGGTGCCGCCCTGCTTCTCGGTCATGGCCATGCCGATGGTCACGCCGGCCTTCTGCTCGATGCCGACGTTGCGCGGGTCGTACTCGGTGGCGAGGATCTTCGGCACCCAGATCTCGGCCAGGTTGGGCTGCAGCCGCAGCGCCGGCACGGCGGCGTAGGTCATGGTCAGCGGGCAGGCGTTACCCGCCTCGGCCTGGTTGTGCAGGTAGTTGAGCGCGGCGCGGGCCACCTGGGCGCCCTCGCGCGGGTCGGTCCAGGGCAGCGAGGGAATGCCGTGCTCGATGGCCGTGCGCATCAGCTCGTGGTAGGCCGGGTGGAATTCCACCAGGTCGACACGGTTGCCGTAGCGATCATGGCTCTTGAACACCGGCTTGTTCTCGTTGGCCAGGAAGCCGGCCTGCATCAGCGCACCGCCGGCCAGCGCGCCATAACTGTTGAGGCGGTCTTCGGCCCAGCCGCCGCCGAAGCGCCGGGTCCATTCCTGCAGCGGCAGGTCGAGGCGGTACAGGTTGGCGCCATCCAGCGACGGCACCTGGTTGAACACTTCGTGGGTTTCGGCGAATTGCTGCAGGGACATATCAGGACTCCGAAGCGCCGACGGCGCGCAGGCAGAAGGTGACCAGGGTTTGGCTGACGGTGGCCAGGTCCGCCGCCGGCAGACCGGCGTCGCGGGCCGCGCGGGCCGGGGGAGAAAGCGGGCCGACCAGGGCCTCGGCGATGGCGCCGACCAGGCAGGCCGCGATCAGGTTGACCTGCGCCACGCGGAACTCGCCGCTGCGCACGCCCTCTTCGAGCAGGTCGACGAACAGCTCGGCGTAGGCCTCGCGGAACAGCAGGCGCTGCTCGTCCACTTCCGGCTCCACCGGCTCGGCGATCAGGGCGAAAGCCAGCTGCCGGCTGTGCCAGGCGCGCGCGGCGAACTGCTCCAGGCCGGCGGCCAGGCGCTGGGTGGCGCTACCGGGGCCGCGCAGGATCTCGGCCAGGGCGTCCACCTCGATGCGGCAGGCATCGCTGAACACTTCCGCCGCCAACTCGCCCTTGCCGCTGAAATGGCGGTACAGGCTGCCGGTGGCGATGCCAACGTCTTCGGCCAGGGCCTGCATGGTCAGGTTGGCGAAGCCACCCTCGGCGACCCGGCCATGGGCGCAGACGAGGATGCGTTCGCGTAGCTCCTGGGCACGGTCGATACGGGCGGCGGTGGTGCGATAGGCCATGAGCTGAATCCGGATTCATGAATTCAGATCAGTGAATCACGATTCACTTCTTGATGAAAACGACGATTCGGCCAAAATGCGGCCGGATCGTTGCTTCGTGGGAAAGACTCAGGTCGGCGCGCGGCACAGCACCCAGTCGTGCAGCAGGGCCTGCAGCTCGAGGAACTTCACCGGCTTGGCCATGTAGTCGCTCATGCCGGCAGCCAGGCAGCGCTCGCGGTCGCCGCTGTGGCTGTGGGCGGTGATTGCCAGCACCGGGGTCTCGGCGCAGCCGGGCAGGTTGCGCAGCGCGCGGCAGGTGGCGAAGCCGTCCATCACCGGCATCTGGCAGTCCAGCAACACCGCGTCGATTGACTCGCTGCGCAGCACTTCCAGGGCCTCCACGCCGTTGTCGGCGGTGCGCACCCGGTAGCCGAGCTTGAGCAGCATGCCGCGGGTCACCAGTTGGTTGATCGCGTTGTCCTCGACGATCAGCACCGTGCACTGCTCGGCTCGGCGCTGCGGTTGGCCGCCGCCGACCCGGCGTGGAGCGGGGGCGACGTCCTGGCGCTGCGCCGGCAGGTCGAGCTGCAGGGCGATGGCGAAGGCGCTGCCACGACCCGGCTGCGACTGGTGCTGCAGGCTGCCGCCAAGCAGTTCGACCAGCTGGCGGCAGATCGCCAGGCCGATGCCCAGGCCACCGTACTGGCGGGTCATGGAGCCGTCCAGCTGATGGAAGCGCTGGTACAGGTTGCCGTCCTGCGGGGTGACGAAGCCGATGCCGGTATCCAGCACCTCCAGGCGCAGCGGCATGCTGCCGGCCAGTGGTCCGGCGGCGCCGATGCGCAGTGTCACCTGGCCCTGGTGGGTGAACTTGACCGCGTTGTCCAGCAGGTAGCCCAGGGCCTGGGCCAGCTTGGCGGCATCGCCTTCCAGGGTATCGGGCAGGCTGTCCTCCAGTTCGACGACGAACTGCAGCCCCTTCTCCGCCGCCTTGCCGCCGTACTGGGCACGCAGGCCGTCGACCAGGCCGCGCAGGCTGAACGGCTGGCGCCGCGGGTAGAGCTTGCCGGCCTGCAGCTCGGTGAGGGCGAGGATGTCGTTGACCATGCGCATCATGTCGCGCGCCGAGCTGGCGGCGGTGCGCTGGTACTGCTCCAGCTCGACGTCGAGCTTGACCGTCTGCATCAGCTCCAGGGAGCCGATCACCCCGTTCATCGGCGTGCGCAGTTCGTGGGTGACGGTGGCGAGGAACTCGTCCTTCAGGCGGTTGTTGTCGGCCAGCTCGCGGTTGAGCACTTCCAGCTCGCGCCCGGCCTCCTGCAGGATGCGCGCGCGCTCCTCCTTCATCGCGTTGATGCGGTCGGCCAGCGCCAGGGACAGCAGGCCCACCTCCAGCGCCGAGCCGAACTGGCTGGCGTACATGGTGAAGAAGGTATAGGGCAGGTAGCCCAACACCATCAGGGTGTTGATCACCCCGCCGGCGAGGAAGGCCGACCAGGCGATGATGAAGTAACGCGCCACCCGCATGCCGCGCAGCCAGGCCAGCACCCCGGCGCTGAAGATCACCACGGTGAAGGCCAGGGCCAGCAGGGTGGCCAGGCGCAGGGCGCTGGCGTAGCTGGTGGTCAGCGCCAGCACCATCACCAGAGCGCCCACGCCCATCAGCAGGCGCAGCAGGCGATCGACCCAGGGGCTGTGGTCGGCGGTATGCAGGAAGCTGCGGGCGAACTGGCAACCGAACAGCGCCGCCGAACCGATCAGGAACGGCGTGGAAGCGTTGGCCCACCAGGGATCGTTCGGCCAGAAATACTGGATGCCGGCACCGTTGACCGACACCTGGTACAGGCCGAACGAGGCGATGTAGAGAATGTAGTAGAGGTAGCTGGTGTCGCGGACGGCGAGGAAGATGAACAGGTTGTAGATCAGCATCACCAACAGCACGCCGTAGATCAGGCCGAAGGTGTAGATGCGCGCCGGCTGCGCCTCGATGAAGGCGTCCGGCGCCCACAGGCCCAGCGGCATCTGCATCGAGCCCTGGCTCTGCGCACGCAGGTAGATGCGCTGGGACTGGCCCGGCGTCAGTTCGAGGTCGAACAGGTAGTTGTTCTGTTTGATCTGCCGACTGGAGAAAGGCAGCGAGTCGCCGGTACGCGCGGCCAGGCGATAGCCGCCCTCGCCATCGGGCAGGTACAGCTCCAAGTGGTCGAGCGGCGGGTAGGCCAGCTCCAGCAGCCAGTTCTTCGGCTTGCGGGACTGGGCAGGGTTGTACAGCAGGTCGACCCGCAGCCAGAACACCGAGCGTGAGTAGCCGGCGTTGAGCACCGGTTTGCCGTTGTCGCGGAAGCTGGCGTCCAGGGCGGCGGAGCTGACCTGCTCGATGCTGGCGTCGCCGCGCACGTCCTCGAATACCTGCATCTTCGAGCCGAGCGTCAGGTAGCGGGCGTGCTCGTCGAACTCGACGGCCTGCGCCAGCCAGGACCAGCCCAACAGAAGAAGTAAAACCCAGTAACGCATGCCGCCCCGCATGAACTCGTGCACAGCCGTCCCGGAGCCCTCTCTCCGTTGCGGACGGCGCACAGAATCCTTCTGATTTATATGGGGCGAAACTTTATCACAGGGCCCTGGGTAAAAATTCGTCGCCCCGGACAAGATGTCGCGCCCCGGCGATTGGGCCTCCCGCCGCCAGGTGGTAAGCTCGCCGGCCATGAACAGACACAACTCCCGCCCCGTCGTCCTCTGCTTGTCCGGCCACGATCCATCTGGTGGTGCCGGCCTGCAGGCGGACATCGAAGCCCTGCTCGCCCAGGGTTGCCACGCCGCTCCGGCGGTCACCGCGCTGACCGTACAGGACACGGTTAACGTCAGCGACTTCCGCGTACTCGACCGCGACTGGGTATTGGCCCAGGCCCGCGCCATCATCGCCGACCTGCCGGTGGCCGCCGTCAAGCTGGGCATGCTCGGCTCGGTGGAAATGGTCGACACTGTGGTCGAGATCATGCAGCTGCTGCCCGGCGTACCGCTGGTGTGCGATCCGGTGCTGCGTGCCGGCGGCGGCGGCTCGCTGGGCAAGGACGACGTCGGCTACGCCATGCGCGAACGCCTGCTGCCGATCGCCGCGGCGGCCACGCCGAATCTGCCGGAGGCGCGCATCCTCGCCGAACTGCCCGAGGGCACGGCGGACGAATGCGCCGCGAAGCTCTCACCCTTCTGCCAGAACCTGCTGATTACCGGCGGCCACGGCGACGAAGCCGAGGTACACAACCGCCTCTACGTGCGCGGCGGCGATCGCCACACCTTTACCTGCGCCCGCCTGCCGGGCAGCTACCACGGCTCCGGCTGCACCCTGGCCAGCACCCTGGCCGGCCGTCTGGCCCTGGGCGAGGAAGTGGTCAGCGCCGTGCGCAGCGCCCTGGATTACACCTGGCGCACCCTGCGCGACGCCGAGCAGCCCGGCCGCGGCCAGTTCGTGCCGCGCCGCCTGCCGCTGGACTTCTCGTTGTGAAGGAGCGGTTGCGCGGCCTCTACGCCATCACCGACAGCCAGCTGCTGGCCGACGGCCGCCTGCTGCCGTACGTGGAGGCGGCGCTAAAAGGCGGTGCGCGCCTGCTGCAGTACCGCGACAAGTCCAACGACGCAGCGCGCCGCCTGCGCGAAGCCGAGGCCCTGGCCGAGCTGTGTGCGCGCCACGGTGCCAGCCTGATCATCAACGACGACGCCGAGCTGGCGGCCCGCCTCGGTGTGGGCCTGCACCTGGGCCAGGGCGACGGCTCGCTGTCCGCCGCCCGCGCCCTGCTCGGCGCCAAGGCGATCATCGGTGGCACCTGCCACGCCAGCCTGGAACTGGCCGAGCAGGCCGTCCGCGAAGGTGCCAGCTACCTCGCCTTCGGCCGCTTCTTCACTTCGCAGACCAAGCCCGGCGCGCCGAGCGCCACGCCAGAACTACTGGAGCAGGCCCGCGCGCGCTTCAGCCTGCCGATCACCGCCATCGGCGGCGTCAGTCTGGACAACGGCGCCGAGCTGATCGCCCGGGGTGCCGACCTGCTGGCGGTGGTCCACGCCCTGTTCTCCGCGCCCTCCGCCGCCGAGGTGGAGGCCCGCGCCCGCGCCTTCAGCGCGCTGTTCGCCAAATCCTGATTTAGAGCCCGTTGATCTTAAAGAGAGCTGCCATGTCCCGTTCCGAAGCCCTGTTCGCCAACGCCCAGAAACACATCCCCGGCGGCGTCAACTCGCCGGTGCGCGCCTTCCGCAGCGTCGGCGGCACGCCGCTGTTCTTCAAGCACGCCGAAGGCGCCTATGTGGTCGACGAGGACGACAAGCGCTACGTCGACTACGTCGGCTCCTGGGGCCCGATGATCCTCGGCCACGCCCACCCCGACGTACTCGACGCGGTGCGTAACCAGCTGCAGCACGGACTGTCCTATGGCGCGCCAACCGCCCTGGAAGTGGAGATGGCCGACCTTGTCTGCTCCATTGTGCCGTCCATGGAGCTGGTGCGCATGGTCAGCTCCGGCACCGAGGCGACCATGAGCGCCATCCGTCTGGCCCGCGGTTACACCGGCCGCGACGCCATCATCAAATTCGAGGGCTGCTATCACGGCCACTCCGACAGCCTGCTGGTGAAAGCCGGCTCCGGCCTGCTGACCCAGGGCGTACCCAGCTCGGCCGGCGTGCCGGCGGACTTCGCCAAACACACCCTGACCCTGCCCTACAACGACCTGGCCGCCGTCGAGAAGACCCTGGCCGAGGTCGGTTCGACCGTGGCCTGCATCATCGTCGAGCCGGTGGCCGGCAACATGAACTGCGTGCCACCGGCGCCGGGCTTCCTCGAAGGCCTGCGCGAGCAGTGTGACAAGCATGGAGTAGTGCTGATCTTCGACGAGGTGATGACCGGCTTCCGCGTCGCCCTCGGCGGCGCCCAGGCCCACTACGGCGTGGTGCCGGACCTGTCGACCTTCGGCAAGATCGTTGGCGGCGGCATGCCGGTCGGCTGTTTCGGCGGCAAGCGCGCGATCATGGAATGCATCGCCCCGCTCGGCCCGGTCTACCAGGCCGGCACCCTGTCCGGTAACCCGCTGGCCATGGCCGCCGGCCTGACCACCCTGAAACTGATCAGCCGCCCGGGCTTCCACGCCGAGCTCTCCGACTTCACCAGCCGCATGTTGGCCGGCCTGCAGGAGCGCGCCGATGCCGCCGGCATTCCGTTCGTCACCACCCAGGCCGGCGCCATGTTCGGCCTGTACTTCAGCGGCGCCGACGACATCGTCACCTTCGGTGATGTGATGGCCAGCGACGCGGCGCGCTTCAACCAGTTCTTCCACCTGATGCTGGAAGGCGGCGTGTACCTGGCCCCGAGCGCCTTCGAGGCCGGCTTCACCTCCATCGCCCATGGCGACAAGGAGCTGGAAATCACCTTCGCCGCCGCCGAGCGCGCCTTCGCCAGGCTCAAGTGATGCAGTACAGCACCGCCTTCAGCGATGGAGCCCTGGCTCTGGCCTGTCTGGCC
The DNA here is from genome assembly GCF_029837695.1 of Pseudomonas sp. GD04019. Lineage (GTDB taxonomy): Bacteria > Pseudomonadota > Gammaproteobacteria > Pseudomonadales > Pseudomonadaceae > Aquipseudomonas. Next base: position 113,139 of record NZ_JAOEEA010000008.1, on the reverse strand, counting down.
AGCCTGCTCTGGTTGCGCCCGGCCTTCAGCGGCCAGCCGGTGCTGCGCGCCCTGCTGCTGGGCTTCGGCCTGACCGCCACGGCGGCGCTGTGCGGCGCCGTGCGCTACGGGCTGGACCCGAGCTGGATCGACAAGCACCGCTCCTTCACCCAGCTCAGCGCCGCCCTCGGCCTGCCGCTGCTGGGCCTGGCCACATTCGCGCTGGCCCGCGGACTGGCCTGGGCCAGGCCTATCTGGACCGTCTGGCTGCTGGCATTGGTCGGCCTGTTTATCGGCGCCCGCGTGTTCGGCGTGGACCAGAGCTACCGCCTGGCGCTCAACCTGGTGACGTTGCTGCTGATCCTCTACGCCGGCCTGAGCCGCTGGCCGCAGCTGCGGCCGGGCCTGCAGGCCATCGGCGTGGTGGGCTTGTTCCTGATCGCCGGCGTGGCCGTGGGTACCGAAGGCTTTATCGGCCCGATACGCCGGGTCGACCTGTTCCATGCCCTGCTGACCCCGGCTTACCCGCTGCTGGCCTGGTTGCTGCTGACGCTGCGCATGCCGGCTCGCGAGGAAATCCCGGTAAAGACTTTGTAAGGACGCCCCGGCTTATCACATAATGTGATGGCCGGCGCGTTTCGCCGGCCGGGCATGAGGCCCGTCTGTTTCGCGAGGCGCTTGGATTTCCATGAATCGCACCGGCCGCACCCTGATCCTGGGCTGCCTGTCGCTCGTTGCTCCGCTGCTCGCCAGCGCGGGCGACAACTCCCTGCTGGTGCCCGCCATCGGGCGCTGCTCGCTGAACGCCTCCCCCGAAGAACTGCCCCAGGCCCTCGCCGCCTGCCAGGAAATGGCCAAGCAGGGCGATACACAGGCCCAGCTCGAACTCGGCGAATTCTTCTACGACGGTAAGCGCACCCCGCGCGACCTGCCCCAGGCCCTGCACTGGTTCGAACAATCCTCCCTGCAGGGCAACGCCCAGGCCCAGCTGCGCCTGGGCAACATGTTCTTCCATGGCGAAGGCGTACCGGCCAACAACGTGCAGGCCTACATCGTGCTGAAGATGGCGGCGGTGAACGGCTCGGACGAGGCGATGGACAGCGCCGACCAGGTGGCCGAGCGCATGCAGCGTGAGGAGTTGCAGGCCGCCAGCCAGGTGCTGGGGCAGATCTTCCGCAGCTACCTGCTGGAGCTGCAGCACATCGACAGTGGCGCGCCGTCCGGCTTCAGCCCCCCGAGCGCACCGGGAACCAGCATCGGCCCGCAGGCCCCGGCCTTCGCCCCTTAAGGCAAACCCGCCTACTTCTCCGGCATCGGCATGGGGAACGGCATCACATTGCCCCCGCCCCTGGCCTCGCTGATCTTCGGTGTGCCCAGGCGCTCGACCTCGTCGATGCGCACGATCGAATGCATCGGCACGAAGCTGCGTACCACACCCTCGAACTGCGCCTTGAGCTTTTCCTCGCTGGGGTCGACCACTACCTGGGTACGCTCGCCGAAGACGAACTCCTCCACCTCCAGGAAGCCCCACAGATCGCTCTGGTAGATCTGCTTGGCGTACATCTCGTACACCTGGCCCTGGTTGAGGAAAATCACCTTGTAGATGGGTTCGCGCTTGCTCATAGGAAGGAGGATAGAGGACGGCTGGAAATCGAGGGCGCGAATCTTACCAGCGCCCGGACAGGCAACGCTAGGAACGCCGCTGACCGCCCCCTATAATGCGCGGTCCAATCCGAACAGCCCGACGCACGCAGATGGCCAAGAAGCTTTATATCGAGACCCACGGTTGCCAGATGAACGAGTACGACAGCTCGCGCATGGTCGACTTGCTGGGTGAACACCAGGCCCTTGAAGTCACGGAAAACCCGGCGGAAGCCGACGTGATCCTGCTGAATACCTGCTCGATTCGCGAAAAAGCCCAGGAGAAGGTGTTTTCCAAGCTGGGCGGCTGGCGTGCCCTGAAGCAGGAGAATCCCAACCTGGTGATCGGCGTCGGCGGCTGTGTGGCCAGTCAGGAAGGCGCCGCCATCCGCGACCGCGCGCCCTATGTCGACGTGGTGTTCGGCCCGCAGACCCTGCACCGTCTGCCGGAAATGATCGACGCCGCGCGCAGCACCAAGAAGGCGCAGATCGACATCAGCTTCCCCGAGATCGAGAAGTTCGACCGCCTGCCCGAGCCGCGCGTCGACGGCCCCAGCGCCTTCGTCTCGGTGATGGAAGGCTGCAGCAAGTACTGCACCTTCTGCGTGGTGCCCTACACCCGTGGCGAGGAAGTCAGCCGCCCGCTGGGCGACGTACTGCTGGAAATCACCCAGCTGGCCGAGAAAGGCGTCAAGGAAGTGACTCTGCTCGGGCAGAACGTCAACGGCTTCCGCGGCGCGACCCCGGACGGCGACATCGCCGACTTCGCCGACCTGCTCTACGCGGTGGCGACCATCGACGGCATCGAGCGCATCCGCTACACCACCAGCCACCCGCTGGAGTTCTCCGACGCCATCATCCAGGCCCACGCCGATATCCCGCAGCTGGTGAAGTTCCTCCACCTGCCGGTGCAGTCCGGCTCGGACCGCGTGCTGTCGGCGATGAAGCGCAACCACACGGCGCTCGAGTACAAGTCACGCATCCGCAAGCTGAAGGCGGCGGTGCCGGACATCTGCATCAGCTCGGACTTCATCGTCGGCTTCCCCGGCGAGACCGAGAAGGACTTCGAGCAGACCATGAAGCTGATCGAGGACGTCGGCTTCGACTTCTCCTTCTCCTTCATCTACAGCTCGCGCCCGGGCACCCCGGCCGCCGACCTGGTGGACGACACCCCGGACGAGGTGAAGAAGCAGCGCCTGCTGACCCTCAACGGCCGCCTCAACCAGCAGGGCTTCGAGATCAGTCGACGGATGGTCGGCACCCGCCAGCGCATCCTCGTCACCGACTACGCCAAGCGTGACCCGGGCCAGCTGCAAGGCCGCACCGAGAACAACCGCATCGTCAACTTCCGCTGCGACAACCCGCGCCTGATCGGCCAGTTCGTCGACGTGGAAATCGACGAGGCACTGCCCAACTCGCTGCGCGGCACCCTTATCGACTAACGGCTAGCCGATTGCCGGGCGCCCGAACTTTCGCCCTCGGGCGCCTGGGGTTATCCTTCGATCATCACTCCCGCCGCACAGCGGCAACCGGACCCCATTGAACGCTCCCATAGAACCGCATCGTTTCACCCTCGAACCCTACGAAGCACGCCGCTTCGCCAACCTCTGCGGGCAATTCGACGAGCACCTGCGCCTGATCGAACAGCGCCTGGCCATCGAGATCCGCAATCGCGGCAACCAGTTCGAACTGGTCGGTCCGAGCAAGCACACCCAGTCCGCCGAGAACCTGCTGCGCCGCCTGTACCGCGAGACCAAGAGCGCCGAGCTGTCGCCGGAGATGATCCACCTGTACCTGCAGGAGTCCGGCCTGGAAGCGCTGGACAGCGGCAAGGCCGACGCCGGCGTGACCCTGCGCACCAAGAAGGGCGCGATCAAGCCGCGCGGCGCCAACCAGCAGCGCTACGTCAAGGCCATCCTCGACAACGACATCAACTTCGGCATCGGCCCGGCCGGCACCGGCAAGACCTACCTGGCCGTGGCCTGCGCGGTGGACGCCCTGGAGCGCGAACAGGTGCGACGCATCCTCCTGGTGCGTCCGGCGGTCGAGGCCGGCGAGAAGCTCGGCTTCCTCCCCGGCGACCTCGCGCAGAAGATCGACCCCTACCTGCGCCCGCTGTACGACGCGCTGTACGAGATGCTCGGCTTCGACAACGTGGCCAAGCTGATCGAGAAGCAGGTGATCGAGATCGCCCCGCTGGCCTACATGCGCGGCCGCACCCTTAACAACAGCTTCATCATTCTCGACGAGAGTCAGAACACCACCCTCGAACAGATGAAGATGTTCCTCACCCGTATCGGTTTCGGCTCCACCGCCGTGATCACCGGCGACGTCACCCAGGTCGACCTGCCGCGCGGCACCAAGTCCGGCCTCAGCCACGTGATGGAAGTGCTGAAGGACGTGCCGGGTATCAGCTTCACCCACTTCAAGCCCAAGGACGTGGTGCGCCACCCCCTGGTGCAGCGCATCGTCGAGGCCTACGAGCGCTTCGAAGAGCGCCAGCCCGGCAAGGACAGCCCGCGCGATGCTTGAACTGGACCTGCAGAACGCCTCCAGCGCCACCGACCTGCCCAGCGAGGCGCAGCTGCGCCGCTGGTGCGAGCTGGCCCTGCGTCAGCGCAAGGCCGACTCGGAAATGACCATCCGCCTGGTCGACGAGGCCGAGGGCCGCGAGCTGAACCACACTTGGCGGCACAAGGACTACGCCACCAACGTGCTGTCCTTCCCGGCCGACGTGCCGGAGGAATTCCTCGACATACCGCTGCTCGGCGACCTGGTGATCTGCGTGCCGGTGGTCGAGCGCGAGGCCCGCGAACAGGGCAAGACGCCGGAGGCGCACTGGGCGCACCTGGTCATCCACGGCTGCCTGCACCTGCTCGGCTACGATCATCTCGAAGATGAGGAAGCCGAGGAAATGGAAGCGCTGGAACGGGAATTGCTGGCCGAACTGGGCCACCCCGACCCCTACGCCGCCGACGAATAACTGCCAGAGAAGGCCTCGAGAAACACCATGAGCGAAGACCGATCGAGCAACGAGCAGAAGTCCTGGTTCAACAAGCTGACCCAGGCTTTTGCTCATGAGCCGAGAAACCGCCAGGAACTGCTGGAAGTCCTGCGCGACGCGCACCAGAACAAGCTGCTCGACAGCGAAGCCCTGACCATCGTCGAGGGCGCCATCCAGGTCGCCGACCTGCAGGTGCGCGACATCATGGTGCCGCGCTCGCAGATGGTCAGCATCAAGGCCAGCCAGAACCCGGCCGAATTCCTCCCGGCCATCATCGACTCCGCCCACTCGCGCTACCCGGTGATCGGTGAGAGCCTCGACGAGGTGATCGGCATCCTCCTGGCCAAGGACCTGCTGCCGCTGATTCTGGGTGGCGACAAGCCGTTCAACATCAAGGATCTGCTGCGCCCGGCCACCTTCGTGCCGGAGTCCAAGCGCCTCAACGTGCTACTGCGCGAGTTCCGCGCCAACCACAATCACATGGCCGTGGTCATCGACGAGTACGGCGGCGTCGCCGGCCTGGTGACCATCGAGGACGTGCTGGAGCAGATCGTCGGCGACATCGAGGACGAGCACGACGTCGAGGAGGACAGCTACATCAAGCCGCTGCCGTCCGGCGACTTCCTGATCAAGGCGCTGACGCCGATCGAGAACTTCAACCAGACCTTCGACACCGAGTTCCCCGACAGCGAGTTCGACACCGTCGGCGGCCTGGTGATGAATGCCTTCGGCCACCTGCCCAAGCGCAACGAAGTGACCGAGATCGGCGAGTACCGCTTCCGCGTACTCAACGCCGACAGCCGTCGGGTGCACCTGTTGCGCCTGACCCCGCTGGAACGCTAGGTCAAACCCTCCCCTCTCCCGCCGGGAGAGGGGTCGGGGGTGAGGGCCTCCCAGGCAACTCCACGCTATAGGCTCGTAGCCCGGACTTCAGTCCGGGAAACAGGCTGCCATGCCCCGGACTGAAGTCCGGGCTACGTTCTAGCCTACGCCCCCGCAGGGGCGAGATGCCGACCTCGCCCTCCCAAGCCGCTCGACTTCCAGCCTCCCCGCCCTTCCAGTACCCTTGCCCGCCAGATTCCCGATCAAGGACGCACGATGCGCTGGATCACCCAACCCGGCTGGCCGGGCAACCTGCTGGCCCTGGCCGGCGGCGCCTGCACCACCCTGGCCCTGGCCCCCTTCGATATCTGGCCGCTGGCCCTGCTGGCCATCGCCATCTTCTATCTCGGCCTGCGCGAGCTGAACCCGCGTCAGGCGCTGCTGCGCGGCTGGTGCTACGGCCTCGGCCTGTTCCTCGCCGGCACCAGCTGGATCTACGTCAGCATCCACGACTACGGCGCCGCCTCGCCGGCCCTGGCCGGCTTCCTCACTTTCGGCTTCTGCGCCGGCGTCGCCCTGTTCTTCGCCCTGCCCGCCTGGCTCTGGGCCCGCTGGCTGCGCCGCAACGACGAGCCGATCACCGACGCCCTGGCCTTCGCCTCCCTGTGGCTGGCCCAGGAGGCCTTCCGCGGCTGGTTCCTCACCGGCTTCCCCTGGCTCTACGCGGGCTACAGCCAGCTGCACGGCCCGCTGGCCGGCCTGGCGCCGGTCGGTGGCATGTGGTTGCTGTCGCTGACCCTGGCCCTGAGCGCCGCGCTGCTGGTCAATCTGCCGCGCCTGCTGGGCGACAAACCGCGCCTGGCCGCCGGCGTCGTCCTGCTGCTGGCACCCTGGATCGCCGGCCTGGCGCTCAAGGACCACGCCTGGACATCCAGCATGGGCGAGCCGCTCAAGGTCGCTGCCCTGCAGGGCAACGTCGAACAGAATATGAAGTGGGATCCCGAGCAACTGGACGCCCAGCTGGCCCTGTACCGCGACATGACCCTGGCCAGCAGACCGGCGGATCTGATCGTCTGGCCGGAAACCGCGGTGCCGGTGCTCAAGGAGTTCGCCGAGGGTTATCTGAAGGTGATGGGCCGCGTCGCCGTGGACCGCGATGCCACCCTGATCACCGGTGTGCCGGTGCGCCAGAGCAACGAGCGCGGCGAGAAGCGCTACTACAACGCGATCACCGTGACCGGCTGGGGCGAAGGCACTTACCTCAAGCAGAAGCTGGTGCCGTTCGGCGAATACGTACCGCTGCAGGACCTGCTGCGCGGGCTGATCGCCTTCTTCGACCTGCCCATGTCCGACTTCGCCCGCGGCCCTTCCGACCAGGGCCCGCTGCAGGCCAAGGGCCTGAAAATCGCGCCATTCATTTGCTACGAAGTGGTCTATCCGGAGTTCGCCGCCGGCCTGGCCGCGCAGAGCGACCTGCTGCTGACGGTAAGCAACGACACCTGGTTCGGCACCTCCATCGGCCCGCTGCAGCATTTGCAGATGGCGCAGATGCGCGCCCTGGAAGCCGGGCGCTGGATGATCCGCGCCACCAACAATGGCGTCACCGCACTGATCGACCCGCAAGGCCGCATCACCGCGCAGGTCCCGCAGTTCCAGCAGGCCGTTCTCTACGGCGAAGTGCAGCCGATGCAGGGCCTTACGCCTTACCTGCAATGGCGCGCCTGGCCGCTGGTCGCGCTGTGCAGCCTGCTGCTGGGCTGGGCCTTCGTCGCCCGCCGCCGCGAAAGTCGCGCAATGGCCCTGCAGGGCGCCTGAAGACATGTAGGAGCGAGCTCTGCTCGCGAAGAGCCTCGCGGCTGCCGATGTTCGCGAGCAGAGCTCGCTCCCACAAAAAAACTGCGCCTAACGATAGAGCAGCGGATAGACGGCCAAACCTATCGCCTCGTTGAGCAGCCGGGTGTTCTGCCACAGCGCCTTGCCTTCCGGCAGCCAGCCGCCCAGCGGGCGCTCGTTGGGTACGCCGAGGAAGCCCAATGGCGCCGTCACCACCTCCAGCCCGGCGCGCTCGAAGCACCAACGCGAGCGTGGCATATGCGCCGCCTGGGTCACCAGCACCACGCGGTTCACGCCTTGGGCCTTGAGTAGCTCGGCACTGAATTGGGCGTTCTCCCAGGTGGTGCGACTGCGCTCCTCCTGCCAACGGGTCGCCACGGCGAAGTCGCGCTGCAGCACCTCGGCCATCATCGCCGCCTCGCTGGGCGGCTGGCCGTAGTGCAAGCCGCCACTGATCAGCAGCGGCAAGCCGGAGGCCCGATGCAACCGCGCCGCGTAGCGCAAACGCTCGATGGCCGTGCCGCTGGGCTGGTCGCTGCCCCAGGCCGGATCGGCCTCTTCGCGCCCCGAGCCCAGCACCACGATCACCTCGGCCCGCCGCGCCAACCCGGCCCACTGCGCCTCGGCCAGCGCCGGCTCGCGCTCCAGCAGCCGCGCCGACCACTCCATCACCACCGGCAGGCTCAGCAGCCACAAACCGCCCAGACCAAACAGCAGGCACAACACGGCCAGCCGCGGCCGCCCCGCCCAGGCCCATAACAGCCAAGCCAGCAGGATCAGCAGCATCAGGCCGCCAGGGGGAAGAATCAGTTGTTTGAGGATAAAGCGCAGTTCCATGGGCACCTCCAGTGCCCGCGAAGACTAGCGGGGTTGCCCCGCCCGGAACAGCTTGGAACCGCAGGCGTTGCACGGCAACACGCCCTCGCCGCGCTGCACCTGGGCCACAGCGCCGCACAGGGCGCAGCAGAGTTGCTGGCGCTTCTTGATCACCGGCTTGCCGCGCGGCAGCGACTTGCTCGCCACCCGTCCCGGCAGCTTGCCGGCCGGCTTGCTCGCGCGCGTCGGTTGCTGCTCGATCAACGCCAGCTCTTCGGCGGCGGCATGCCAGCCACGCAGCCAGTTGAGATCGCGATCGAGGTAGGCGCGGATCAGCTCCAGCTCCGCTGGGGTCAGGCCGCGCAGCTCCAACTCATCCGGTGGCACCTCGTGCAGACGGGTGGCGGTATCCGCTTCCTCCAGGGCCAGCGCCAGGCGCTGTAGCAGCCGCTCATAGAGCCCGCCCCCAACCTCCGAACGCCGCAACTCAGCCATCCATCACCTCGACCGGGCACCTACATCGCGCCTCTCTCTGCAAAGCTTAGCGCCGGCCGCAGGCGAGGCCGCACGCCGCGACAAACGGCGAAGCGGCTGGGCAAGGCGCGTAATCAGGGTTTCCCTGAATCGAGGGGGGTCATGTATGCTACGGCGCTTCTCGAAAGCCCTCATTTTCAGCGCCGAAAGCCCATGCACGAACAGTATTCGCCCCGTGAAATCGAAGCCGCCGCGCAGTCCCACTGGGACGCGCAGAAATCCTTTGTCGTGAGTGAACAGCCGGGCAAGGAAACCTTCTATTGCCTGTCGATGTTCCCCTACCCGAGCGGCAAGCTGCACATGGGCCACGTGCGCAACTACACCATCGGTGACGTGATCGCCCGCTACCAGCGCATGCAGGGTAAGAATGTGCTGCAACCGATGGGCTGGGACGCCTTCGGCATGCCGGCGGAAAACGCCGCGATGAAGAACCAGGTGGCCCCGGCCAAGTGGACCTACGAAAACATCGCCTACATGAAGAGCCAGCTGCAGAGCCTGGGTCTGGCGGTGGACTGGACCCGCGAAGTCACCACCTGCAAGCCGGACTACTACCGCTGGGAGCAGTGGCTGTTCACCAAGCTGTTCGAGAAGGGCGTGATCTACCGCAAGAACGGTACCGTCAACTGGGACCCGGTGGACCAGACCGTACTGGCCAACGAGCAGGTCATCGACGGCCGCGGCTGGCGCTCCGGCGCGCTGATCGAGAAGCGCGAAATCCCCATGTACTACTTCAAGATCACCGCCTACGCGGATGAGCTGCTGAGTAGCCTGGACGAACTGACTGGCTGGCCGGAACAGGTCAAGACCATGCAGCGCAACTGGATCGGCAAGAGCTTCGGCGCCGACATCGTGTTCGACTACGACGTCGCCAGCATCGGCATCGACGGCCAGCTGAAAGTCTATTCGACCCGCCCCGACACCCTGATGGGCGCCACCTACGTGGCCGTGGCCGCCGAGCACCCGCTGGCCCAGCGCGCCGCCGAGAGCAATCCGGCCATCGCTGCCTTTATCGCCGAGTGCAAGGCCGGCTCCGTGGCCGAGGCCGATATGGCCACCATGGAGAAGAAGGGCGTGGCCACCGGCCAGTTCGTCCTCCATCCGCTGACCGGTGACAAGCTGCCGGTATTCGTCGCCAACTACGTGCTGTGGGGCTACGGCGAAGGTGCCGTGATGGCCGTGCCGGCCCATGACGAGCGCGACTTCGAGTTCGCCAACAAGTACGGCCTGCCGATCAAGCAAGTCTATGCCGGCGAAGGCAAGGACTACGACGCCAGCACCTGGCAAGCCTGGTACGGCGACAAGGAAGGCCTGACTACCCTCAATTCCGGCAAGTACGACGGCAAGAACTTCTCCGAAGCCTTCGACGCCATAGTCGCCGACCTGGAAGCATCCGCCCACGGCGCGCGCAAGACCCAGTTCCGCCTGCGCGACTGGGGCATCAGCCGCCAGCGCTACTGGGGCTGCCCGATCCCGATCATCCATTGCCCGAGCTGCGGCGACGTGCCGGTACCGGACGACCAGCTGCCGGTCGTGCTGCCGGAAGACGTGGTGCCGGATGGCGCCGGTTCGCCGCTGGCCAAGATGCCCGAGTTCTACAGCTGCACCTGTCCGAAATGCGGCAGCGCGGCCAAGCGCGAAACCGACACCATGGACACCTTCGTCGAGTCGTCCTGGTACTACGCCCGCTACGCCTCGCCGCAATACACCGGCGGCATGGTCGACCCGGCCGCGGCCAACCACTGGCTGCCGGTCGACCAGTACATCGGCGGCATCGAACACGCCATCCTGCACCTGCTGTACGCGCGCTTCTTCCACAAGCTGATGCGCGACGAAGGCCTGGTCAGCTCGAACGAGCCGTTCAAGAACCTGCTGACCCAGGGCATGGTGGTCGCCGAGACCTACTTCCGCACCCTGGAAAATGGCGGCAAGGACTGGTTCAACCCGGCCGACGTGGAAGTCGAACGCGACGCCAAGGCCAAGGTCATCGGCGCCAAGCTGAAGAGCGACGGCCTGCCGGTGGAAATCGGCGGCACCGAGAAGATGTCCAAGTCGAAGAACAACGGCGTGGACCCGCAGGCCATGATCGATGCCTACGGCGCCGACACCTGCCGTCTGTTCATGATGTTCGCCTCGCCGCCCGACATGAGCTGCGAATGGTCCGACGCCGGCATCGAAGGCGCCAACCGCTTCCTGCGCCGCGTCTGGCGCCTGGCCCATAGCCATGTCAGCGCCGGCCTGCCGGGCGAGCTCGACAAGAGCAGCCTGAACGACGAGCAGAAGGCTGTGCGCCGCGCCATTCACCTGGCCATCAAGCAGGCCAGTAACGATGTCGGCCTGCACCACAAGTTCAACACCGCCATCGCCCAGGTGATGACCCTGATGAACGTGCTGGAAAAAGCCGCGACCGCCAGCGCCCAGGACCGCGCCCTGCTGCAGGAAGGCCTGGAGGCCGTCGCCCTGCTGCTGGCGCCGATCACCCCGCATATCTGCCATGAACTGTGGCAGCAACTGGGCAAGAGCGGTTCGATCATCGACGCGCAGTGGCCTCAGGTCGACGAAGCGGCTCTGGTGCAGGACAGCCTGACCCTGGTGATCCAGGTCAACGGCAAGCTGCGCGGCCAGATCGAAGTGCCGGCCAGTGCCAGCCGCGAGGAAGTCGAGGCCGCCGCCCGCGCCAACGAGAATGTGCTGCGCTTCACCGAGGGCGTGACCATTCGCAAGGTCATCGTCGTGCCGGGCAAGCTGGTCAACATCGTGGCCAATTGAAAACGCTCGCCAACTGATTAAGCTCGGCGCCATGCCTGCGTGGCGCCGTGACTCTCCAAGGGGATAGAAGAGAATGATGAAACGGAATCTGGTGGTAATCGGTCTGGCCGTCCTGCTCAGCGCCTGCGGCTTCCAGCTGCGCGGTACCGGCACCGCCGAGTTCGCCCTCAAGGAAATCGACCTGCAGGCGCGCAACGCCTACGGCGAAACCGCCAAGCAACTGAAGCAGCTGCTGGAAAACAGCGGCGTGAAGGTGCACAACGGCGCGCCCTACCGCCTGTTCCTGGCCAACGAGCAGGAAACCCAGCGCACCGCCAGCGTCACCAGCAGCGCCCGCAGCGCCGAGTACGAGCTGACCACCCACCTCGACTACGAGATCCGCGGCGAGAAGAATCTGCTGCTGCTCAGCGACAAGCTGGAAGTGCAGAGCGTCTACGTGCACGACGAGAACAACCTGATCGGCTCCGGCCAGGAATCCGCCCAGCTGCGCCAGGAAATGCGCCGCGAGCTGATCCAGCAGATGTCCCTGCGCCTGCAACTGCTGACCCCGGCCCAGCTGGAGCAGCTGCAGCAGGAAGCCGAGGCCCGCGCCCAGGCGGAAGCGGAAGCCGCCGCGGCCGCCCGCCGCGCCGAGCAGGAATCGGCGCCGCTGCAGTCGCCGATCCAGCTGCCGATCAAGCAGTAAGACGAGAGGGCCGGGCAACCGGCCCTTTTCACAAGCGACGACGCCCAACTCTCGATGAAACTGAATCCCGCGCAACTCGGCAAACACCTGCAAGGCGGCCTGGCCCCGGTCTACGTGGTCAGCGGTGACGAGCCGCTGCTGTGCCAGGAGGCCGAGGACGCCATCCGTGCCGCCACCCGCCAGCAGGGTTTCAGCGAGCGCACGGTATTCCATGCCGAGGCCAGCTTCGACTGGGGCCAGCTCTATGAGGCCGGTGCCAGCCTGTCGCTGTTCGCCGAGAAGCGCCTGATCGAACTGCGCATCGCCAACGGCAAGCCCGGCGACAAGGGCACCGCCGCCATCCTCGAATACCTGGAGCGACCGCCGGAAGACACGGTGCTGCTGATCAGCCTGCCCAAGCTCGACGGCAGCACGCAGAAGACCAAGTGGGCCAAGGCCCTGATCGAGGGCCAGCACAGCCAGTTCCTGCAGATCTGGCCGATCGAGGCCAGCCAGCTGCCCAGCTGGATTCGCCAGCGCCTGTCCCAGGCCGGCCTGGCCGCCACCCAGGAAGCGGTGGAGCTGATCGCCGCGCGAGTGGAAGGCAACCTGCTGGCCGCCGCGCAAGAGATCGAGAAGCTCAAGCTGCTCGCCGAAGGCAACCAGATCGACGCCGGCACCGTGCAGGCAGCGGTGGCCGACAGCGCCCGCTATGACGTGTTCGGCCTGATCGACGCCGTGCTCAACGGCGAGGCCGCCCACGCCCTGCGCATGCTCGAAGGCCTGCGCGGCGAGGGAGTGGAGTCGCTGTTCATCGTGGTTATGCTGGCCCGCGAGCTGCGCCAGCTGGCCGGCATCGCCCTGCAGTTCAGCCAGGGCATTCCCCTGGAGAAGGCCTTCGCCAGCGCCCGGCCGCCGATCTGGGACAAGCGCCGCCCGCTGATCAGCAAGGCCGTGCAGCGTCACACCGCCGCACGCTGGAACCAACTGCTGATCGACGCCCAGCGCATCGACGCCCAGGTCAAGGGCCAGGCCGCCGGCGATCCCTGGAGCAGCCTGGCGCGTCTGGCCCTGCTGATGGCCGGCCAACGCCTGCCGCTCAGCGAATAGCGCTCTCCCGGCAGGCAGAACTCCATGTAGGGTGGAAAACCGCGCCGCGTTTTCCACCATCGGGCACAGCCCGGGCGCGCCCTGAGCGCGGTGTCGCCGTTATGTCCCGGTGGATAAGCTTCGCGTTATCCACCCTACAAACCCTCCGCAGGCAGTACGCCAAAGCCCCGCTCGTGAAGTCCGCCCTACGAGCAAACCGCATCGCTGGACATTTTTTAACCATCGGCGCATAGTCCGCGCCGCTCGCAATCCCGCGGGCGTACGAGGACCATTCAGATGAGCAAGAAAGCCCCCAAGCGGCCGAACAAGGCCAAGTCCATAGTCGCCCAGCCACTGTTCCGCAGCCGCCAGGAACAGCCGAAGAAAGGCAAAGGCAGCTACCGCCGCGAAGCCTCCCACTGGGAGGCTTCTTGTTTTATGGCCCTGCTGAAATGCGCGGCCTGAGCACCTGCCGAACCAGCACCGAGCACCCACAAGGGTTCTGAAACCCGCCCGGCATGTTAAGGTCGCGGTCTGTTTGGCAAGACCGAGACACCGCACGATGTTCCACCTCTCCGCCAACGGTCGCCTGAGCTGCCTGCTCGCCGGCGCCGCCCTGTTCCTCGGCGCCTGTGCCGAAACCCCGAATCCCGCTCCCGAACTGGTCTCCAGCAAGCCCGGTGCGCAGCCGCAACGCATAGAACCGAGCAGCGCCCAGGTTCAGGTCGCCGTGCAACCGGCACCGGCGCTGAACTTCGAGGACTGGCGCGACCGCTTCCGTATCAAGGCCCTGCGCGCCGGCATCCAGCCGCAACTGTTCGACCAGGCCTTCGCCGGCATCGCCCCGGACCTGAGCGTGGTCAAGGCCGACGGCGCGCAGCCGGAGTTCACCCGCCCGGTGTGGGAATACCTGGATGGCGCCATCTCGCCGGTGCGCGTGCGCAAAGGCCAAGCCCTGATGGCGCAACATGCCGCCACCCTGGACGCCATCGAGCAGCGCTACGGCGTAGACCGCGAGACCCTGGTCGCCATCTGGGGCATGGAGAGCAGCTTCGGCCAGTTCATGGGCGAACAGTCGGTGATCCGCTCCCTGGCCACCCTGGCCTACGAGGGACGCCGCCCGCAGTTCGCCGAAGACCAGTTGCTGGCGGCCCTGCAGATCCTGCAGAGCGGCGACATCAGCGCCACCGGCCTGCGCGGCTCCTGGGCCGGCGCCATGGGCCAGACCCAGTTCATCCCCACCACCTACCTGACCCACGCGGTGGACTTCGACGGCGACGGCCGTCGCGACATCTGGAATTCCAGCGCCGATGCCCTCGCCTCAGCCGCCCACTACCTGCAGGCGTCCGGCTGGCAGAAGGGTCGCGCCTGGGGCATCCCGGTGGCCTTACCCACTGGCTTCGACTACGCCCTGGCCGACAGCGAGATCCGCAAGACCTACAGCGAGTGGTACGGCTACGGGGTGAAGGGCACGCCGACCAACGTCGACCCGAACGACACCGGCTATCTGCTGCTGCCGGCCGGCCATCGCGGCCCGGCCTTCCTGGTGTTCCGCAACTTCGGCACCATCCTCAAGTACAACAACTCCTCGTCCTATGCCCTGGCCGTCGGCCTGCTCGGCCAGCGCCTGAATGGCGGCGGACCGCTGCTGGCCAACTGGCCGAAGGACGAGCGCCCGCTGGGCCGCAGCGAGCGCATCGAGCTGCAGGAGGGCCTGAGCGCCCGCGGCTACGAGCCGGGCCCGGCGGACGGCATCATCGGTGCCAATACGCGCCGCGCCGTACGTGCCTTCCAGCAGAGCCTGGGCCTACCGGCCGACGGCTATCCAACCCCGGCGCTGTTGCAGCAGCTGCACTGATCAAGCGCTGTAGGAGCGAGCTCTGCTCGCGAATAAGCTCACCAGCCGCCTGATCGCGAGCTGAGCTCGCTCCTACAGGGGTTAAGGCATCGCCCACAGATGCGCCGCCACCAGCGCCCGCCAGGGCGCGAAGGGCAGCAACCAGTCGCGCACGAAGGGCTGGCTCAGCTTGTCCTCCGCGCCCAGCAGGCGCTGCAGCTGACGGCGCACCGCGGCATCGCCATGCAGTGAACCGTCCAGGCGGGCGAAGCCGCGCAGCAACGCATAGTCCACCGTCCAGGGGCCGATCCCCTTCAGCGCCAGCAGACGTTCGCCGATCAGCTCGGCCGGCGCATCTTCCAGCCAATCCTCCAGCGGCAGGCGTCCCTCGACTATCTCGCGGGCGAGCAGCAGCAGGCACTGGGACTTGGCCCGGGAGAAGCCCGAGCGCCCGAGCGTATCCTCGTCTAGCGCCGCCACCGCCGCCTCATCCGGGTAGCAGAGCAACCCACTGGAATGTGCGCGACCAGCCAGCTGGATCAGCTTGCGCCGCAGGGAAATCGCCACCGGCAGACTGATTTGCTGGCCGCTGATGGCCCAACTCAGCGCCTCGAACGGCGAAGCCGACTGCGGCACCCGCAGGCCAGGATTGGCGGCGATCAAGCCGCCGAGCAGCAGATGCCCGGCCAGTGCCGCCTCGAAAGCGGCGACCGGCTGGTTCAGGCCCAGCATGCGCTCGGCCAGAGCGCGCAACGGCGCCTGATCGTCCGCCACGGCCCCATCGACCTCCAGCGCCACCCGCACCTGCCCCGCCGCGAAACGCATGCCCAGGCACGCCGGCACACCCTGCCAGAGAATGCCCTTGTCTAGGCCGCTGTCGCTCACCCGCTCGGCCACGGCCTGCGCATCGCGGCGGTGGAAGGTCAGCAGGTCGCCGACGCGGTAGTCGGCAGGCAGTGGCAGGGCAAGTTCGATTCGCGACATCGGGCTCTCGCAGAGGAAAGGAAGGCAGCTGATCGGAGACTACACTGCGAAGACTGTGGATTTCCTGCTGGCGGTCGATCACTAGAGACAATGCCTTCATACGATCACCAGGTTCTCTATCCAAAGGTGCCTTGCCGATGTTCAACAACAAGCTGAGAGAAGAAGTGGCGCAGCTGCGCGAGCAGCTCGCCAGCATGCGTCAGATCAGGGACTCCATCTACAACGAGATGATGGTGTTGGAGCTCGAGCCCGATGGCCGGGTGCGCTACGCCAACGACAACTTCCTCGGCGAGATGCTCTACCAGCGCGAAGCCTTGCTGGGCCGCAATCTGGAGTCGCTGATCCCGCCTTCCTTCCACCAGGAAGCCAACTACCAGAAGCTGCAACAGGCCCTGCGCCGCAACGAACACATCAGCGGCGCCTATCGCCTGTTGCGCGGCAATGGCGAGGAGGCCTGGATACGCGCCATCTGGCAACCGGTGCTGAACAGCCAGGGCCAGTTGGCCTTTTTCACCCTCTGCGCCAACGACCTGACCCGCACCATCACCACCTCACGCGAGCACGAGGGCCTGATCGACGCCCTGCTGCGCTCCACCGCGGTGATCGAGTTCAACCTGGCCGGCGAGGTGCTGACCGCCAACGAGCGCTTCCTCAGCGGCATGGGCTATCGCCTGGAGCAGATCCAGGGCAAGCACCACCGCACCTTCTGCGACCCGGAAGAGTACAACTCCCAGGCCTATCGCGAATTCTGGGCGCGCCTGAACCGCGGCGAGTTCGTCGCCGGGCGCTTCAAGCGGGTCGACAGCCACGGTCGGGAGGTATGGTTGGAGGCCTCCTACAACCCGATCCACGACCCCCACGGCAAGCTGTACAAGGTGGTCAAGTTCGCCACCGTGATCACCGACCAGGTCAACCAGGAACAGGCGGTGGCCGAGGCGGCGAACATCGCCTACAGCATCTCCCAGCACACCGATGAAAGCGCCGACAAGGGTGCCGCCGTGGTGCGCCAGACGGTCGAAGTGATGCAGCGCATCGCTCGCCAGATGCAGGACGCCAGCGACGGCATCGAAGCGCTGGGCAAGCAGTCGCAGCTGATCAGCACCATCATGCAGACCATCCGCGGCATCGCCGATCAGACCAACCTGCTGGCACTCAACGCCGCCATCGAAGCGGCCCGGGCCGGCGACCAGGGCCGCGGCTTCGCCGTGGTCGCCGACGAAGTACGTCAGCTGGCCGGCCGCACCAGTCAGGCCACCGAGGAAATCGTCGAGGTGGTGCAGAAGAACCAGAATCTGGCCCAGAGCGCCGTGGACAGCATGGCCAGCAGCCGTCAGCAGGCTGAACAGGGGCTGAGCCTGGCCAACGAGGCCGGCGCGGTGATCGTCGAGATCCAGGACGGCGCCAAGCAAGTGGTGCAGGCGGTGGAGCAGTTCGCCAACCAGTTGAAAACCTGACAGCGGCACGGCGATGTGCCGAACCCGGCGGGCGGAAAGTGCAATTCCAGCGCTGCCCGGCAGTTTGTCGGGCACGCCGAAGCGGCAGTGCCTTGCGGGCTGCAGAGCGCGTCGGACAAGGGCCGGAAGCCGCAGACCAGCCATCCGTGGTAGACTGCCGGCCGGCCAAAAGCCCCGCTACCGAAGCCTCCTACCGGAGCCGAGATCTCGATGTCCGACACCGCCCCGTCCAAGCCCGTCTCCAGCGGCGAGAAATTCCGCACCCCCCAGGGGATCACCGCGATCAAGGACGGCCAGAAGCGCCGCGCCTCGGCCGAACCGCAGGTCGTCGAGCCCAAGCCGAGCTGGCTGCGAGTCAAGGCGCCGAGCGGTAGCCGCTTCGACGCCGTCAAGCGCAATGTCGGCGAGCACCGCCTGAGCACCGTGTGCCAGGAATCGCACTGCCCGAACATGGGCGAATGCTGGTCCAACGGCACCGCCACCATCATGCTGATGGGCTCGGTGTGCACCCGTGCCTGCCGCTTCTGCGCGGTCGACACCGGCAACCCGAACGGCTGGCTGGATCTGGAAGAACCGCAGAACACCGCCAAGTCGGTGGAACTGATGGGCCTGCGCTATATCGTGCTGACCTCGGTGGACCGCGACGACCTGCCCGACGGCGGCGCCGCCCACTACGCCGCGTGCGTGCAGGCGATCAAGGCCAACACCCCGCAGGTAGTGGTGGAAGCCCTGACCCCGGACTTCGACGGCGACCATGAGGCCATCGCCCGCGTGGTGGATTCCGGCCTGGAGGTGTTCGCGCAGAACGTCGAGACGGTCAAGCGTCTGACCCATGTGGTGCGCGACCCCCGCGCCGGTTACGAGAAGACCCTCAAGGTGCTGGAGTACGCCAAGCAGCACCGCCCCACCGTCATCACCAAGACCAGCCTGATGCTGGGCCTGGGCGAGACCGACGAGGAAATCCTGCAGACCATGGATGACCTGCGCGCCATCGGCGTGGACATCCTTACCCTCGGCCAATACCTGCAACCCACGCGCAACCACCTCAAGGTGCAACGCTGGGTCAGCCCCGAGGAGTTCAATCGCTTGCGCGACATCGGCCTGGAAAAAGGCTTCATGGAAGTCGCCGCCGGCCCGCTGGTGCGCTCCAGCTATCGCGCCGACCGCGTGTTCGAGAAGAACAACCTGGGCCTGGCCGCGCCCGCACCGGTGCCGGGCCAGCAGCAGGACAACAGCCTGATTCCGGCGCTCAATCTGAACTGAGCCTGAGCCTGAGCCTGGAAACAGAAGGGCCCTGTGGCATGCGCCCCAGGGCCTTTTGCTTGCTGTCTATCTCAACCTCAGACGTAACCCAGACGCTCGCGCAGAGCGCGCTCCAGGCGCTCGCCTACCTCGTCGAGCGACGGTGGCGTTTCCAGCAGATCCTTCAGCTGGATCATCTTCAGACCGGCGTAACCACAGGGGTTGATGCGCTGGAACGGCGCCATGTCCATGTCGACGTTCAGCGCCAGGCCGTGGAACGAGCAGCCATTGCGCACCCGCAGGCCCAGCGAGGCGATCTTGTCGCCGGCCACGTAGACGCCCGGGGCGTCGGCCTTGGGCGCCGCCTCGATGCCATAGCCGGCCAGCACGTCGACCAGCGCGTTCTCCATGGCCGTGACCAGCTCGCGCACGCCCAGCTTCTGGCGGCGCAGATCGAGCATCAGGTAGGCCACCAGCTGACCGGGGCCGTGGTAGGTGACCTGACCACCGCGCTCGACCTGCACCACCGGGATATCGCCTGGTGCCAACAGATGCTCGGCCTTGCCGGCCTGCCCCTGGGTGAACACCTGCGGGTGCTGCAGCAGCCAGATCTCGTCGGCAGTCGACTCGTCACGCTCGGCGGTGAAGCGGCGCATGGCTTCCAGGGTCGGCAGGTATTCCGCCAACCCCAGATGACGCACGACGAGCGCTGCCACTAGAGCACCATGTGCACGCGGCCGGTGGCCTTGAGGTCGATGTGGATCGCTTGCAGCTGCTCCACGCCGGTGGCGGTGATCAGCACCTGCACGGAGAGGAAGCGACCGTTGCGGCTGTCGCGCACTACCAGACTGGCGGTGTCGAAGCCCGGCGCATGGCGCTGGATGATCTCGACCACCAGATCGGAGAAGCCTTCGCCGGCCTCGCCGATCACCTTGATCGGGTAGCGCTCGCAGGGGAATTCGATTTTCGGGGCTTGTACTTCGGTATCTGTCATCGCGGTCGCTCCGGGTTGCTCACCCGTGAAATGCGAACGCCCCGATTCCGGGGCGTCCTTGTCAGTCTTCAGCTAGCCCCCAATCTGGGGCCCGAACGGCGGTATTTCAAGACCGCTCGGCGACTCTTCAGTTGAACAGTCCGTAGAAGAACAGGCGGATGCTATCCCACAGGCGGCGGAAGAAACCACCCTCGTCGACCGGCTCCAGGGCGATCAGGTCGGCGCTGTGCACCACCTCGGCGCCGAGCTTGACCTCGACCTTGCCGATCACGTCACCCACCTTGAGCGGGGCCACCAGTTGCGGTTCCAGCACCATGCTGGCCTGCAGCTGCTTCACCTGGCCCTTGGGCAGGGTCAGGCTGAGGTCCTGGGCCAGGCCGGCCTTGACCTGGCGGGTGGTGCCTTTCCAGACCTGGGCCTTGGCCAGCTCCTGGCCGGCCTTGTAGAAGGTCTGGGTCTCGAAGAAGCGGAAGCCGTAGGTCAGCAGCTTCTGGGTTTCGGCGGCGCGGGTCTTCTCGCTGTCGGTACCGAATACCGAGGTGATCATGCGAGCGCCGTCACGCACGGCGGAGGCCACCAGGCAGAAGCCGGCTTCCTCGGTGTGGCCGGTCTTCAGGCCGTCGACGGTGCTGTCGCGCCACAGCAGCAGGTTGCGGTTGCCCTGCTTGATGTTGTTCCAGAAGAACTCCTTCTGCGAGTAGATCGCGTAGTGCTCCTTGTCCTCGTTGATGATGGCGCGGGCCAGGATGGCCATGTCGTGGGCACTGGAATAGTGCTCCGGGTGCGGCAGGCCGGTGGCGTTCATGAAGTGCGAGTTCTTCATGCCGAGCTTCTCGGCGGTCTCGTTCATCATGTCGGCGAAGGCGTCTTCGCTGCCGGCGATGTATTCGGCGATGGCGATGCTGGCGTCGTTGCCGGACTGGATGATGATGCCGTGCAGCAGGTCATCGACCTTCACCTGGCTGTTCAGCGGCAGGAACATGGTGGAACCACCGGAGGCGGCGCCGCCGGTGCGCCAGGCGTGCTCGCTGACGGTGACCAGGTCCTGCTCGCCGATCTTGCCCTTGCGGATCTCCAGGGTGGCGATGTAGGCGGTCATCAGCTTGGTCAGGCTGGCCGGCGGCAGGCGCTGGTCGCCATTGTTCTCCACCAGCACCTTGCCGCTGGCGCCGTCCATTAGCACGTAAGACTTGGCGGCCAGCTGTGGCGGCGAGGGAATGGCCGCGTCGGCGGACGCGGCGAGAGGAGCGGCCAGCAGGGTGACGAGCAGGGAAAGGCGTTGGGCAAAGCGGGCGATGTTCATCCGTCTCTCTGAAATAGCTATTCAACAATGGCACAGGCGGGCCGGGGCCCGCCTGCATTCACCGCCGCCCCTGAGGGCGACGCACGAAGTTCTAGTCCGGCTTGACCAGGGCGGGATCGCCGAGGTTGGCCAGGCGCACGCTGTCCTGCAGCTGCAGGGCCTCAGCCTGGGTTTCGACCGGCCCCAGGCGTACCCGGTGCAAGGTCTGCTGGTTGCGCACCACCGAGCTGATAAACACCTTGGCAGGCACCGTTTGGCTCAGCTTGGCCCTGAGGAGTTCCGCAGCGTCCGGATTGGCGAAGGCGGCCACTTGGAGATACAGGCCAGAGACTGCGGGCGAAGCGTTTTTTTTTACGTCGATCTGCACCGGCAGCACGGCGGCTGCATGCTGCGCCGGCGGCGGAGTGTACTGCTCGATTGGCTGGCTCTGGGCCACCGCCACCGGCTCGGCGACGGCCGGAGCACCCTGGCTGGCCATCTTCGGCTGCGCCAGCACCATCGGCACCGGACGACCCTGGGCGGCCCACCACTCGTGGGGGTCGATGCCCTCGACCTTGACCCGCGCGGTACCGCTCTCGGCATAGCCGAGCTTCTTCGCGGCGGCGAAGGACAGGTCGATGATGCGGTCGGAGTAGAACGGACCGCGGTCGTTGACCCGCAGGATCACGCTCTGGCCGTTGTCCAGGTTGGTCACCCGCACGTAGCTCGGCAGCGGCAGGGTCTTGTGCGCCGCGGTCATGCCGTACAGGTCGTAGGCTTCGCCGTTGGCAGTGGCCTGGCCGTGGAACTTGGTGCCGTACCAGGAGGCGGTGCCGGTCGCCGAGTAGCGGCGGCTGTCACGGATCGGGTAGTAGGTCTTGCCCATCACCGTGTAGGGGTTGGCCTTGTAGTTGCCGTAGTGCGGCATCGGCACGGCGTCGGGGATGCGCGACACGTCGACATCCCACCAGGGCGCACCGTCGCGATGCGGGCGACTGTAGTCGCCGGGTCCGGAAATCGGCTGCGAGCCCGGCGCGACCGGCTGCGGCGCGCGGTTGTTGGAGCAGCTGACCAGCGCCAGCCCGAGGGCGGTGACGGTCAGGGTACGCAGGACGGACTTCAAGGACGACCCCGCTTGGCGACCAGCTCGCCGGACAATTGATGGACGGCCATGGCGTACATGGCGCTGCGATTGTAGCGGGTGATGACGTAGAAGTTGGGCAGGCCCATCCAGTACTCCTGGCCTTCGGCACCGTCGAAGCGGAAGGCGGTGACCGGAATGTCGTCGCGCAGCACGTCGCCACTGGTCCAGCCCAGGGCGCGCAGCTCGCCGACATTCTTCACCGGGTCGAGACCCTGGGTCAGGCCGCTGTCGGCCTGCTCGCCCTTGACCTGGGCACGACTGACCACCGGCTCGCCGGTAGTCCAGCCATGGCGCTTGAAGTAGCTGGCGACGCTGCCGATGGCATCCACCGGGTTGGTCCAGATATCGATGTGGCCGTCACCGTCGAAGTCCACGGCGTAGGCGCGGAAGCTGCTCGGCATGAACTGCGGCAGGCCCATCGCCCCCGCATAGGAGCCCTTCAGGGTGAGCGGATCGACCTGCTGCTCGCGGGCCAGGATGAGGAATTCGCGCAGCTGCTGGCAGAAGAATTCGGCGCGCGGCGGGTAGTCGAAGCACAGGGTGGACAGTGCATCGAGCACGCGCCAGCTGCCGGTGTTGCCGCCGTAGAAGGTTTCCACACCGATGATCGAGACGATCACCTGGGCCGGCACGCCGTACTCCTGCTCGGCACGGGCCAGGGCAGCGGCGTGCTTGTTCCAGAAGTCCACGCCTTTGCTGATGCGCGCCTCGGTGATGAAGATCGGCCGGTACTCCTTCCACGGCTTGACCTTCTCGGCCGGGCGGGAAATGGCATCGAGGATCGCCTGCTTGCGCTCCACCTGGTCGAACAGCCCGGTCAGCTGTTCAGCGGCGAAGCCGTAGTCGCGGGTCATCTCGCCGATGAACTCGGCGACCTTCGGCGAACCCTGATATTCCCCGGCGGCCTGGACCTGGCCGGCCACGCCGAGCAGTGCCACCATGGCCACTCCCCAGCTGCGCATTGCTTGCTTCAAATTCTGCACTCTTGTCATGCCTGGGCGATCCACTTGCGGTGCGTCTGGATCGCCATCAAAACCCCAAACCCAGACAGTAGCGTCACCAGATGGGTTCCGCCGTAGCTAATAAAGGGCAGGGGCACCCCCACCACCGGCAACAGGCCACTGACCATGCCGATGTTAACGAATACGTAGACGAAGAACGTCATGGTCAGGCTACCGGCCAGCAACTTGCCGAACAGCGTCTGCGCCTGGGCGGTGATCACCAGTCCCCGGGCGATCAGCAGCAGGTAGACGAACAGCAGGATACACACCCCGACCATGCCGAACTCCTCGCTCAGCACGGCAATGATAAAGTCCGTGTGGCTTTCCGGCAAAAAATCCAGGTGCGACTGGGTGCCGAGCAGCCAGCCCTTGCCGAAGACTCCGCCCGAACCGATGGCCGCCTTGGACTGGATGATGTTCCAGCCGGTGCCCAGCGGATCGCTCTCCGGGTCGAGGAAGGTCAGTACCCGCTGCTTCTGATACTCGCGCAGCACGAAGAACCACATGCCCACCGCGATCGGCGCCACCGCCGCCACCGCGCCGATGATCCAGCGCCACTGCAGGCCGGCCATAAACAGCACGAAGGCACCGGAGGCGAGGATCAGCAGGGCGGTGCCCAGGTCCGGCTGCTTGAGGATGAGCACGAAGGGCACCAGGATCAGCACCAGGCTGATGGCAATGTGCTTGAGCTTGGGCGGCAGGTTATGTCGCGCCAGGTACCAGGCGATGGTCGCCGGCATGATGATCTTCATGAACTCCGAGGGCTGGAAGCGGATCACCCCGGGAATGTTGATCCAGCGGGTGGCGCCCATCGCCGTGTGACCCATCACCTCCACCGCCACCAGCAGGCCGACGCCCGCCAGGTAGGCCAGCGGCACCCAGCGCGCCATGAAGCGCGGCTCGAACTGGGCGATGACGAAAGCCGCCACCAGGCCGATGCCGAAGGAGGTGCCCTGCTTGATCACCAGATCCCAGTTCTTGCCGCTGGCCGAATAGAGGACGAACAGGCTGCCGGCACACAGCACCAGCAGGATCAGCACCAGCCAGCCGTCGATATGCAGGCGTTGCAGCAGGGTGGCGCGGCGCTTGAAAACGTCCTCGTCGGAGATGCTGCGGTCGAATTCCTGGCGTTTCATTGCTGCGCACTGGCCTCTTCGGTTACCGGCACCGGCGGGCGGTACTCGGGTTTGAGCTGGCCGTCCGGGCCGAGCAGCCAGGCATCCATCACCTGCTTGACCACCGGTGCGGCGACGCCGGAGCCGGACTCGCCGTTCTCCACCATCACCGCCACGGCGATCTTCGGCGCCTCGGCCGGGGCGAAGGCGACGAACAGGGCGTGGTCGCGATGACGCTCGTGGACCTTGCTGCGGTCGTACTTCTCGCCCTGCTTGATCGCCACCACCTGGGCCGTACCGCTCTTGCCGGCGATGCGGTAGACGGAGGTGGCGCCGACCTTGGCCGCGGTACCGCGCGGACCGTGCATCACCGCCTCCATACCCTGGCGGCCGTAGTCCCAGAACTTGTCGTCGCGCAGCAGGATGTCCGGCGGGGTCTCCACCCCGTCCATGGCGCCATCGGCCATCAGCTGCTGCGGCGTCTGCCCCTCGGCGGTCTTCAGCAGGTGCGGGCGAATCCATTTGCCGCGGGTGGCCATCAGCGACGTGGCCTGGGCCAGTTGCAGCGGCGTGGTCTGCATGTAGCCCTGGCCGATGCCGAGGATCAGCGTCTCGCCCGGGTACCAGGCCTGGCGGTAGCGGGCGCGCTTCCACTCGCGCGAGGGCATCAGCCCGGCGGTTTCCTCGAACATGTCCAGGGCCACCTTCTGGCCCAGACCGAAGCGCGTCATGTAGTCGTGCAGGCGGTCCACGCCCATCTTGCGGGCGAGGTCGTAAAAGTAGGTGTCGTTGGAGCGCATGATGGCGAACTCCATGTTCACCGAGCCGTCGCCCGAGCGGTTCCAGTTGCGGTACTTGTGGCTGTGGCCGGGCAACTGGTAATAGCCGGGGTCGAACACCCGGGTCTGCGGGGTGATCACCCCGGCGTCCAGGCCGGCCACCGCCACCATCGGCTTGATGGTCGAGCCCGGCGGGTAGAGGCCGCGCAGCACGCGGTTGTACAGCGGCCGGTCGATGGAGTCGCGCAGCTCGGCATAGGCCTGGAAGCCGATGCCGGTGACGAAGGGGTTGGGGTCGAAGCTCGGCAGGCTGACCATCGCCAGCACGTCGCCGCTGGCCGGCTCGATAGCCACCAGCGCGCCACGCCGACCGGCCAGGGCCTTTTCGGCGGCCTCCTGCAGGCGCACGTCGAGACTCAGGGTCAGGTCCATGCCGGGGGTCGGGTCGGTACGCTTGAGCACCCGCAACACGCGGCCACGGGCGTTAGTCTCGACCTCCTCGTAGCCGACCTGGCCGTGCAGCAGCTCCTCGTAGAAGCGCTCGATGCCGGTCTTGCCGATATGGTGGGTGCCGGCGTAGTCGGTGGGGTCGAGCTCCTTGAGCTCCTTCTCGTTGATCCGCCCGACATAGCCGACCGAGTGGGCGAAGCGCTCCTTCTGCGGATAGTGGCGCACCAGCTGGGCGCTGACCTCCACCCCGGGCAGGCGGAACTGGTTCACCGCGATCCGGGCGATCTGCTCCTCGGACAGCTCGAACAGCACCGGCACCGGCTCGAACGGCCGCCGCCCCTGGCGCATGCGCTTCTCGAACAGGGCGCGGTCTTCCGGAGTCAGCTCCAGCACCTCGACTATCACGTCCAGCGCCTGCTGCCAGTCGCCGGCGCGCTCGCGGGTCAGGGTCAGGCTGAAGCTGGGGCGGTTGTCGGCGATGATCACCCCGTTGCGATCGAAGATCAGCCCGCGGGTCGGCGGGATCGGCTGTACGTGGATGCGGTTGTTTTCCGCCAGGGTGGTGTGGTGGTCGTACTGGATCACCTGCAGGTAGTACATGCGCGCCACCAGCACGCAGGTCAGCAGCACCACCGCCACACCGCCCACGACCACGCGCCGACGCACCAGGCGGGCGTCCTTCTCATGGTCCTTCAGGCGGATGGGTTGCGGCATCGACTACTGCTTACTTGTGGTACGGGTGGCCGGACAGCACGGTCCAGGCCCGGTAGATCTGCTCGCCGACCAGGATGCGCACCAGCGGGTGCGGCAGGGTCAGCGGCGACAGCGACCAGCGCTGCTCGCTGCGTGCGCACACTTCCGGCGCCAGCCCCTCGGGGCCGCCGACCATCAGGTTGACGGTGCGCGCATCCAGGCGCCAGCGCTCCAGCTCCGCGGCCAGCTGCTCGGTACTCCAGGGCTTGCCTGTGACCTCCAGGGTCACGATGCGTTCACCGGCCTGCACCTTGCTCAGCATCGCCTCGCCCTCCTGACGGATCAGGCGAGTGACGTCGGCGTTCTTGCCGCGGGTGGTCAGCGGAATCTCCACCAGTTCCAGCGGCAGCTCGGATGGCAGGCGCTTGACGTACTCCTGCCAGCCCTCCTCCACCCAGCGCGGCATGCGCGAGCCGACGGCGATCAGCTTGATACGCACGATTAGGGTCTGTTCCCGTTTCGGCACGAGCCGCGTTGCTGCGCCAAATGGCGCCAGGCTAGGCGCGGGACGCAGGCAATGGTCACTCCCTTGGCAAGTCCCGCAACGACGCATGGCGCCATTTTCCGCGCAACCCGTAGGGCCGGGCCGGTTTTGGCGCGGTGCTGCGTTATTCGTCGCTCATTTGGAATGACCAAACTTCTCTCCTCATGCCTTGCCCCGCGCCAAAACCGGCGCCGGCGCGGCCGTGGCGAAACGGGAACAGACCCTATCTTACTCAGCCGGATCCTGGTGCTGCGCGCGGCTCTGCTCGGCGCCCTGCCACAGGCGCTCCAGATCGTAGAACTGGCGGGTGGCGACCTGCATCACGTGGACCACCACGTCGCCCAGGTCGAGCAGGGCCCACTCGCCGCCGTCCAGGCCTTCATTGCCGATCGGGCGCACGCCCTGTTCCTTGACCTTCTCCAGCACTTCGTTGGCCATCGATTTGACGTGGCGGCTGGAGGTACCGCTGGCGATCACCATGAAATCGGTGACGCTGGTCTTGCCGCGCACATCGATGGTGGTGATGTCGGCGCCTTTCATGTCTTCCAGGGCCGCCACGGCGACCTTAACCAGTTCTTCGTTTTGCATCGTTACCTCATGAATCGTTTTTCGCACGGTACAGATCGTGCGCATGGATATAGGCCAATACGGCGTCGGGCACCAGAAAACGCACCGAACGCCCTTGTGCCAGCAACTGGCGAACCAGGGTGGCAGACACCGCCAGCGGCGTCTGCCAGATGAAACTGATCTGCCCGCCCGGCCCCGAGAGGTCGTGCGGATCGGTCACGCTGCGCGCGGCGAGCAGGTCGCGCAGCGCCTCGGGCGGCTCGCTGTCGGCATCCGGCCGCTGCAGCACGAGGATATGGCAATGCCCCAGCAGCTCCTGCCAGCGATGCCAGGTCGGCAACCCGCAGAAGGCATCCCAGCCCAGCAGGAGAAACAACTGATCGTCCGCCGCCAGCTCACCGCGCACCGACTCCAGGGTGTCGAAGGTGAACGACGGCTTGTCGCGCCGCAGCTCGCGGTCGTCGACCCTCAGCTTCGGCTCGCCGGCCACCGCCAGCTCGACCATGGCCAGGCGCTGCTCGGCCGTGGCCTGCGGCGCCTCGCGGTGCGGCGGACGCGCGCTGGGAATCAGCCGCAACTCGTCCAGGGCCATGAACTCGGCCACTTCCAGCGCCCCGCGCAGGTGGGCGATATGCACCGGATTGAAGGTGCCGCCCAGTATCCCGATGCGGCGGGCGTCGCTACGTCGCGCCATCAGGTGCGTCCCATCAGGTACGAATGTGCCCGTCGCCGAACACCACGTATTTCTCGCTGGTCAGGCCGTCCAGGCCGACCGGGCCGCGGGCGTGCAGCTTGTCGGTGGAGATGCCGATCTCCGCGCCCAGGCCGTACTCGAAACCGTCGGCGAAACGGGTCGAGGCGTTGACCATCACCGACGCCGAATCCACCTCGGTGAGGAAACGCCGCGCATCGCTGAAGTTCTCGGTGATGATCGCGTCGGTGTGCTGCGAGCCGTACTGGTTGATGTGCTCGATGGCCACATCCAGCGAGTCGACGATACGGATCGCCAGGATCGGCGCGTTGTACTCGGCGTACCAGTCGTCTTCCGTCGCCTCCAGCACATCGCCGCCGAGCAGCGCACGGGTCGCGGCGTCGCCGCGCAGTTCCACGCCCTTGTCGCGGTAGATGGCGGCCAGCGGCGGCAGCACGCGGGCGGCGATGCCGGCATGCACCAGCAGCGTCTCCATGGTATTGCACGGCGAGTAGCGCTGGGTCTTGGCGTTGTCGCAGACGCGGATGGCCTTGTCGAGGTCGGCGGCGCTGTCCACATAGACGTGGCAAACGCCGTCCAGGTGCTTGATCACCGGCACCTTGGCATCGCGGCTGATGCGCTCGATCAGCCCCTTGCCGCCACGCGGCACGATGACGTCGACGAACTCCGGCATGGTGATCAGCGCGCCGACGGCGGCGCGATCGGTGGTTTCCACCACCTGCACGGCGCTGGCCGGCAGGCCGGCTTCGGCCAGGCCGAGCTGGATGCAGCGGGCGATGGCCTGATTGGAATGAATCGCTTCGGAACCGCCACGCAGGATGGTGGCATTGCCGGACTTCAGGCACAGACTGGCAGCATCGATGGTCACGTTCGGGCGCGACTCGTAGATGATGCCGATCACGCCCAGCGGCACGCGCATCTTGCCGACCTGGATGCCCGACGGCAGGAAGCGCATGTCGCGGATCTCGCCGATCGGGTCGGGCAGGGTGGCGACCTGGCGCAGGCCCTCGATCATCGAGTCGATCACCTTCGGCGTCAGCGCCAGGCGGTCGACCATGGCCGGCTCAAGGCCGTTGGCGCGGGCGGCGGCCAGGTCCAGCTCGTTGGCGGCGGTCAGCTCGGCGCGGGCAGCGTCGAGGGCATTGGCGGCGGCCTGCAGGGCGCTATTCTTCTGCGCGGTGCTGGCTCGGGCGAGCACCCGCGAGGCGGCGCGCGCGGCGCGGCCCAGGCGGGTCATATAATCGAGCACGGACTCGGTCATGGTCGGCGGAGGTCTGGCAGTTGGAAAAAGTGGCTGATTATAGCGGGCGCACCCCGCCGCGCCCAGCACTGCCGGGCGGATGGTGCAACCCGTGCAACATTGCGGAACAAGATTCACGGCCGGTGCCGGCGGGCATTGCTAAGATCGCGCCTTTTCCCGCCCCGGATCACCGATGACCGCCCTGCCCTGGCCCGCAGCCGCCGCGCTGCCCGACAGCTTCTTCGACCGCGACGCCCAGCTGCTCGCCCGTGCGCTGCTGGGCAAGGTCATCCGCCATCGCCACCACGGCCACTGGCTGGCGGCGCGGATCATCGAGACCGAGGCCTACTACCTGGCCGAAAAGGGCAGCCACGCCTCGCTCGGCTACACCGAGAAGCGCCGCGCGCTGTTCCTCGACGGAGGGCACATCTACATGTACTACGCCCGCGGCGGCGACTCGCTGAACTTCAGCGCCCAAGGTCCGGGCAATGCCGTATTGATCAAGTCGGCCATGCCCTGGCTGGACCAGCACTGCGCCGATGATGCCCTGCAGCGCATGCAGGCCAACAACCCCGCGGCCGGTGGTGGCCAGCGCCATCCGGAGCGCCTGTGCGCCGGCCAGACCCTGCTGTGCAAGGCCCTCGGCCTCAAGGTGCCGGAGTGGGATGCGCAGCGCTTCCACCCGCAGCGGCTGTTCGTCGAGGATGTCGGCCAGCGTCCGGCGCAGGTGATCCAGACCACCCGCCTGGGCATTCCCCAGGGCCGTGACGAGCAGTTGCCCTACCGTTTCGTCGATGCCGGCTACGCCCGGCACTGCACACGCAACCCATTGCGCCGTGGCCAGGTCGAAGGTCGCGACTACATTCTGCTGAACCCCGAGGAGCTGTAAGCATGAGCGAATGGTTCGCGACCCTGTCGCACTGGCTGGAGGCCAACCCGGAATGGCTGGGCCTGACCATCTTCCTGGCCGCCTGCCTGGAATGTCTGGCCGTGGCCGGCATTGTGATTCCCGGCACCGTGCTGCTGTTCACCCTCAGCGTGCTGGCCGGCAGCGGCGCCCTGGGCCTGAGCGAGACCCTGCTGCTGGCCTATGCCGGCGGCCTGCTCGGCGATGCGATCTCCTACGGCCTGGGCCGGCGCTTCCATCAGGGCATCCGCGGCCTGCCGGTGCTGCGCGACCACCCGGAATGGCTGAGCGGTGCCGAGCACTACTTCAAGCGCTACGGCGTGGCCAGCCTACTGGTGGGCCGCTACATCGGGCCGCTGCGCCCGATGCTGCCGCTGGTGGCCGGCATGCTCGACATGCCCGTGGTGCGTTTCTTCCTGGTCAGCATGCTGGCCGCCGCCGGCTGGGCCATCGCCTACATCCTGCCGGGCTGGGCCACCGGCGCCGCCATCCGCCTGCCGTTGCCGGAGGGCTTCTGGAGCGCCGCCGGCATAGTCGCCGCCGGCGTCGGCCTGATGCTGGTGGTGCTGATTCTCAGCAGCCTGCGCGAACAGCGCTGGACCGTGCCGGCGGCCGCCGGCTCCAGCGCCGTCCTGCTGCTGGCCCTGCTGATCGGCATCCCGCATCTCGACGCGCTGGACAAGGGTCTGATCGCCCTGGTCCAGGAACACCGCAGCGCCAGCGTCGATAGCCTGGCCATGTTGATCACCGGGCTCGGCGACTTCCGCACCCAGGTAGCGGCCGGCGTGCTGGTGACCCTGCTGCTATTGCTATCTCGAAGAGTCCACGCGGCCCTATTCCTGGCCAGCTGCACCCTGTTCACCGCCCTGGCCACCACCGGCCTCAAGCTGCTGTTCGCCCGCGCCCGCCCGGATGTGCTGCACCAGCCACTGGAAACCTTCAGCCTGCCCAGCGGCCACAGCTCGGCGGCCTTCGCCTTCTTCCTCGCCCTGGGCGTGCTGGCCGGCCGCGGCGCCTCGGCGCGCACGCGCCTGACCTGGCTGCTGCTGGCCAGCCTGCCGGCGCTGAGCATCGCCGCCTCGCGGGTCTACCTGGGGGTGCACTGGCCGACCGACATCCTGGCCGGTGCCTTGCTGGCCGGCAGCGTATGCGCCGCCAGCCTGGCCTGGCTGCAGCGCCGCGAGCCGATGCGCCCGCTCGGCGCACAGGTGTGGTGGTTGGTCTTGCCCGCCACCCTGGCCCTGCTCGGCGGCGTGAGCGCCTGGGCGTTGCCGGAGGCGATCCAGCAGTACCGGTACTGATCGCCATCTTTCGTAGGGTGGACAACGCCGCAGGCTTGTCCACCAAGGTGGATGGCTTCGGCCATCCACCCTACGCGATCATCTCGCCCTGCATCTGGTCCAGCAGCTGCTGGATCTGCTCCAGGCGGCGCAACGGATCGTCCAGCTGCAACAGCTGCAGCTTCTGGTCGGTGGCGAACGGCAGCAGGTAGGCCAGCTGATTGGCCAGTGCCTGCTGGCCGGCGACCACGCCGCCCATGGCCAACCCGGCCACCAGCGGATGCTCGGCAAGCGCCGCCAGCAACGCGGCAAGGTCGGCATGCTCGGCCAGCAGCGGCGCATCGTCCGGCTCGTCGAGCCAATCCACTTCAGCCAGCGTCAGCTGGTCCGCCTGCACCTCGACCCGCTCCACGCGAAAACGCCGGCCACCCTCGACACGAATGCCGAGCAGGCCATTGGAACGCTGCTGGAAGTCGCGGATCAGCGCCTCGCAGCCCAGCGCCGAGAAGCGGCTGGCCGCCTCGCCGACTTCCGCGCCCTCTATGATGGTCACCACGCCGAAGCCCTCGCCGCGCTTCATGCAGGCGCTGACCATGTCCAGGTAGCGCGCCTCGAAGATCTGCAGATCGAGGGTGCAGCCCGGGAACAGCACGGTATTGAGGGGGAATAGCGGGTAGTTCATGGGCAACTCCTCAGGCGACCAGGACCACCACCAGTGGCAGCACCACGGCAGTCAGCATGCCCATCAGGCTCATGGCCAGGGCGGCGAAGGCGCCACTTTCCTCGCTGTCTTGCAGGGCACGCGCCGTACCCACGGCGTGGGCGGTGATGCCCAGCGCCATGCCCTGGGCGGCCGGATGATGCACGCCGATGCGGCGCAGCAGCTCCGGTCCGCACATGGCGCCGAGCACGCCGGTGATCAGCACGAACACCGCGGCCAGGGCCGCCACGCCGCCGATCTGTTCGGCCACCAGCATGGCGATGGGCGAGGTCACCGACTTCGGCGCCAGGGTCATCAGCATCATGCGTTCGGCACCGAAGGCCCAGGCCAGGGCCACACCCAGCACGGTGGCAAAGGCGCCGGCGAGCAGCAGGGTAATCAGCGTCGGCCAGAACAGCTGGCGGATGCGCTTGAGGTTGAGGAACAGCGGCACGGCCAGGGCCACGGTGGTCGGGCCGAGCAGCACGCTGAGCAGGAAGGTGCTGTCGCGGTATTCCTGGAAGGTCAGCCCGGTGAGCAGCAGCACGCCGATCAGCACGGTCATCGACACCAGCACCGGCTGCAGGAACACCCAGCGCGTGCGCTCGTAGGCGGCCAGCGCCAGTTGGTACACGGCCAGGGTGATGCCGACGCCGAACAGCGGGTGATGCACCACCGCCTGCAATGCGCCATGCCAGTCCAGGCTCATGGACGTTCCTCGCGGCGCGCCTGGCGCTCGATCAGCTTCTGCATCAGCCAGCCAGCGAACAGCATGGAGATCAGCAGGGACAGGCCCAGCGCACCGGCCAGGGCCCAGAAGTCGGCGGCGATCTGCTCGGCGTAGACCATCACCCCCACCGCCGGCGGCACCAGCAGCAGCGGCAGGTAGCGCAGCAGGCCGGCGGCGGCCTCGGTCATCGGCTGGCCCACCTCGCCACGCAGCAGGAGGAACACGAACAGCAGCAGCATGCCGATGATCGGCCCCGGCAGCAAGGGCAGGAACAGGGCATTGAGGGCGGTGCCGAGCAACTGGAACAGCACCAGCCAGGTCAGGCCGCGAAGCAGCATGCAAGAGACTCCGGCTGCAAAAAGACGGCCATTATAGACACGCCTGAGGGTGCGCCATAAACCGCGACTTTCGGCTTGACCCACCCCCGCAGCCCATGCTGTTCTAGGGCCAGCCTGGTTCATCAAAAACAATAAATAACCGCGCATCCTCAAGGAGGATCTATGCCGCTCGTACCCGTAGCACAACTGCAAGACTATGTAGGCAAGGAACTCGGACGTTCCGAATGGCTGACCATCGATCAGCAACGCATCAACCAGTTCGCCGAGTGCACCGGCGACCATCAGTTCATCCACGTCGACCCGGTCAAGGCCAAGCACACCCCGTTCGGCACCACCATCGCCCACGGCTTCCTCAGCCTGTCGCTGATCCCGGTACTGATGGAAAAGCTCATGCTCGCGCCTGAAGGCCTGAAAATGGCCGTCAACTATGGCCTCGACAGCGTGCGCTTCATCCAGCCGGTCAAGGTCGACTCGCGGGTACGCCTGGCCGCAAAGGTGCTCGAGATCACCGAAAAGCGGCCCGGGCAGTGGCTGTTCAAGGTCGAGGCCACCCTGGAGATCGAAGGCCAGGAAAAACCCGCCTACATCGCCGAGTCGCTGTCGCTCTGCTTCGTCTGATTGCACAGCGGTTCGCAACCGACGGGGCGCTCAGGCGCCCCGTTTGCATTGTGCGCTGGCATACTCGGCGCATGCCCCGACCAGGACGTCCGTCATGCCCCGCCGCCTAGCCCCCCTCACCCTCGCCCTGCTGCTCGCCGCCTGCGGCGATGGCGAACCATTGCTGCCGCCCGATGCGGTGCTACCCGATGGCGGTCGCTATCGCGGCGAGGTGATCGACGGCCGCCTGCAGGGCGAGGGCCGCATCGACTATGCCAACGGCACCTACTACCAGGGCCGCTTCAAGGATGGCCTGCTCGAAGGCCTCGGCGAATGGCATGGCGCCAGCGGCGAGCGCTACAAAGGCGAATTCCACCTCGGCCTGTTCGAGGGCCAGGGCGAATTCGTCTACGGCGAAGGCACCCGTTACCAGGGCGGTTTCAGGCAGGGCAACATGCACGGCGAAGGCCACCTGCAGCAGGGCGGCGTCAGCTACCGCGGCGAGTTCCGCGACGATCGCTACCATGGCCTCGGCACCCTCGAATGGCCGGACGGCAGCCGCTACCAGGGCCGTTTCGTGCGCGGCGAGCCGCAGGGCGAAGGCGTGCGCAAGAATGCCGAGGGCCAGTTCAGCGGCACCTTCAAGAACGGCATGCTGCAAGGTGAAGGCAGCTACCAGGGCGAGGACGGCGAGCGCTACAGCGGCGAATTCCGCAACGACATGTTCCACGGCAAGGGCCGCTACCAGAACGGCGAAGGCGAAGTCTGGAGCGGCCGCTTCAAGGATGGCGGGCTGACCGGCAAGGGCGAATTCCGCGGTGCCGACGGCCGCCACTACGAAGGCGAATTCCGCCATTGGCAGTTCCATGGCCAGGGCAAGCTGAGCCTGGCCGACGGCAGCGTCTACCAGGGCCAGTTCGCCAACGGCCAGTACGCAGGCACAGGCGAGCTGACCGCCCTCGACGGCAGCCGCACCGCGGGCACCTGGCGCGGCGGCGAGCTGATCCGCCAGGCCGACGGCGCCGCACGACCGGACCCGCTGGAACTCGGCCTGCTGCAGCAGGGTCAACTGTTGCAACAGGCGCTGGACGCCCTGCCCGCCTCAACCCCGGCCGTCGAGCTGTACAGCCTGACCCTGGCCGGCGACGGCAAGCAGAGCGTGTTCCTGCGAGAGGCCGATTACGTCAGCAAGCTGCTGCGCGAGCGCTTCGGCGCCCGCGGCAACATCACCCTGACCAACCATCGTGACCACCTGGCCGATCGCCCGCTGGCCACCCGCGAGAGCCTGACCCGCGCCGTACAGGCGCTGGCCGAGCGCAGCGGTCCGGAGGACCTGGTGTTCCTCTACCTGACCAGCCATGGCTCGCGCGACCATCAATTGAGCATCGACCAGCCGCGCCTGCAGCTCGCCGACCTGCCGGCCAACGAACTGGCGGCGCTGCTGGCACCGCTGAAGGACAGGCACAAGGTGGTGGTGATTTCGGCCTGCTATTCCGGCGGCTTCATCCCGCCACTGAAGAACGACAAGACCCTGGTGATGACTGCGGCCAGGGCCGACCGGGTGTCCTTCGGCTGCTCCGAGGAGAACGATTTCACCTATTTCGGTCGCGCCCTGTTCGCCGATGCGCTGAACGAGACCGACGACCTGAACCGCGCCTTCGAACTGGCCAAGGCCAAGGTCGCCGAACGCGAAGAGGCCGACGACTTCGAGCCCTCCGAGCCGCAACTATGGGCGCCACGGGCCGTAGTGGAACACTGGAAGAAGCTGCGCACGCAGCAGGCCGAGCAGGCGCTGACCGCAGCGACGAAAGCTCATTAATTGGCGATCAATTTCAGGACGCTTCTGCCGATTCGCTCTAAGCTGACCAGTAATAGCGGAGGACCAGCATGTACCTGACGCCCCAGCACATACTGCTCGCCGGAGCCACCGGCCTTACCGGCGAACACCTGCTCGACCGCCTGCTCAGCGAGCCGACCATCAGCCGCGTGCTGGCCCCAAGCCGCAGCCCGCTGGCCGAGCACCCGCACCTGGACAACCCGGTCGGGCAGCTGAGCGACCTGCTGCCACAGCTCGACGGGCAGATCGACGCGGCCTTCTGCTGCCTGGGCACCACCATCCGCCAGGCCGGCTCCCAGGAAGCCTTCCGCGCCGTCGACCAGGAACTGGTGCTGGCCTTCGCCCGCCGCGCCCGCGAACTGGGCACCCGCCACCTGCTGGTGATCAGCGCCTTGGGCGCCGACCCAAGCTCCTCGGTGTTCTACAACCGGGTCAAGGGTGAAACCGAGGAGGCGCTCAAGGCGATGGACTGGCCGCAGCTGACCATCGTGCGCCCGTCCCTGCTGCTCGGCCCGCGCCGCGAGTTCCGCCTCGGCGAACGCCTGGCCGCGCCGCTGCTGCGCTGGATTCCCGGCAAGTACCGCGGCATCGAGGTCGCCGCTCTGGCCCGCGCCCTGTGGCGCCTGGCGCTGGAGGAGAACGACGGCATTCGCATTGTCGAATCCGACGAACTACGGCGCCTCGGGCGCTGATGAAGTTCTACGACGAGAAGATCCTGCCGCGCCTGATCGACTTCGCCTGCGGCATGGGCCAGGTGATGAAGACCCGCGCCCAGGTCGTGCCGCTGGCCGAAGGCCGGGTGCTGGAGATCGGCATCGGCACCGGCCTCAACCTGAGCTTCTACGATCGCGACAAGGTCAGCGCCATAGTCGGCGTCGACCCGGCCGCGCAGATGCAGAGCCTGGCCCGCCAGCGCGCCGCAGGCATCGGCATTCCGGTGGAGATGGTCGCCCTGGAACTGGGGCAGATCCAGGCCGCCGATGCCAGCTTCGACAGCATCGTCTGCACCTTCACCCTGTGCACCATCCCCGATCCGCTGGCCGCGCTGCTGGAGATGCGCCGGGTGCTCAAGCCCGGCGGCAAGCTGCTGTTCAGCGAACATGGCCGTGCGCCGGACGCCAAGGTACGCGCCTGGCAGGACCGCATCACACCGTTGTGGAAACCGCTAGCCGGTGGCTGCCACCTCAATCGCGACATCCCTGCCCTGCTTGCCGCAGGCGGCTTCCATATCGCTGAAGTGCAGAGCAGCTACCTGCCTGGCCCGCGGCCGATGACCTGGGTCTGGCGCGGCTGGGCCGCCTGATGCCGGCGGGTTGACTCCTCCGGACCGGCCGGCAAGCATGGCGCTTTTGCCCAAGGAAACCGCCATGAGCCTGGAATCGGTCCGCGCCTTCTTCGCCGCCAAGGCCCCCGACATCGCCATCATAGAGCTGGAGACCAGCACCGCCACCGTGGCCCTGGCTGCCGAGGCCCATGGCGTGGAGCCAGGACAGATCGCCAAGACCCTGGCCTTCCGCATCGGCGAACGCGAA
This sequence comes from Pseudomonas sp. GD04019, assembly GCF_029837695.1. Taxonomy (GTDB): domain Bacteria; phylum Pseudomonadota; class Gammaproteobacteria; order Pseudomonadales; family Pseudomonadaceae; genus Aquipseudomonas. Next base: position 76,032 of record NZ_JAOEEA010000008.1, on the reverse strand, counting down.
CTGCTGGTGGTGGCGCGCGGCGATGCCCGCCTGGACAACCGCAAGCTCAAGGAAGCCTTCGGCGCCAAGGCCAAGATGCTCGACGCGGAAAGCGTGGTGGCGCTGACCGGGCATCCAGTTGGCGGGGTGTGCCCGTTCGGCCTGGCCACCGACCTGGCGGTATACTGCGACCGCTCGCTGCTCGACTATGAAGAAGTGTTGCCGGCGGCGGGCGCCATCCACAGCGCGGTGCGCATCTGCCCGAAGCGCATGGCCGAGCTGGTGCAAGGCGAGTGGGTGGACGTCTGTCAGGCCTTCGCCTGAGTAAACGCCGACCGCAGAGCCTGGTCAAAAGCGAGCTAGCTAAAGCCAAACGGTGGCGGAAATGGCTGAGCAAGCGGAGTTTTTGGCCAGGCTTTCAGTTACCGCCGCTGACGCCGAGGCCTATGCCTAGCTCGGCGGCCACAGCGAAGGGCAGCAGCAGGGTCTCCAGCAACGCGGCAAACGGCAGGTCGAGGCCGGCGTATTTGGGCGCCTCGGCGCCGAAGCGCTCCACCGGGCAGCAGCCGCCCTGCAGCGAATACCAGTCCAGGCGCGTGCCGGAATAAATGATCGGTGCACCGGGCTTGGCCGCATCCAGGGTGCGCACGCTGGCACAGCCGGGTAGCACCAGCAGCATAGCCAGACCAACCGTGTAGGAGCGAGCTCTGCTCGCGAAGCTTCTGTGCGGCAACCGTTCGCGAGCAGAGCTCGCTCCTACAAAGAGATCAGTCATCGCTGATCAGGTGATGCTCGCCCCAGCGCGGCAGCATGTCCTGAGGGATGCCCAGGCAGTTGAGGATGCGCGCCACAACGAAGTCGACCAGGTCGTCCACCGTCTGCGGCTGGTGATAGAAGCCGGGAGACGCGGGCAGTATGGTCACGCCGAGGTTGGACAGCTTGAGCATGTTCTCCAGGTGGATGCTGGAGTACGGCGCCTCGCGCGGCACCAGGATCAGCTGGCGGCGTTCCTTGAGCACCACGTCGGCGGCGCGCTCGATCAGGTTGTTGCAGGCGCCGGTGGCGATGGCCGACAGGGTGCCGGTGCTGCATGGCACCACCACCATGGCGCTCGGCGCGCCGGAGCCGGAGGCCGGCGGGGCCATCCAGTCTTCCTTGCCGTACACGCGGATCTGTCCGGGCGCCGCGCCGGTGTACTCGGAGAGGAATTGCTGCATGGCCTGGGGCTTGGTCGGCAGGGTCACGTCGGTCTCGGTGGCCATCACCAGCTGCGCGGCCTTGGAGATCAGGAAGTGCACCTCGCGGTCTTCCTGCACCAGGCAGTCGAGCAGGCGCAGGCCGTACTGGGCGCCGGAGGCGCCGGTCATGGCCAGGGTGATGCGTTCGGGACCGTTCATGCAGGCTCCTCGGTGTGTGAGTTTGCCCCTCTCCACCCGGAAGAGGGGGCAGGGCAGGCCGCGTAGGATGAGGGTCCTTCAGGCAACTCCGAGCTGCCTATAACACCCTCACCCCAACCCTCTCCCGGAGGGAGAGGGAGTTGTCGACCCCAGCGTCAGTTACTCGGCCAGCGCCGCCGCCAGCTTGCCATGCAGGCCGCCGAAGCCGCCGTTGCTCATGATCACCACCTGGGTGCCGGGCGCGGCGACGGCCTTGACGCCCGCGATGATGGCCTCCAGCGAGTCGCAGACCTGGGTTGGCACGCTGGAGCCGGCCACGGTGGCGGCCAGGTCCCAGCCCAGGTTGGCCGGGGCATACCAGAACACCTGATCGGCCTGCACCACGGAATCCGGCAGGCCGTCGCGATGGGCGCCGAGCTTCATGGAGTTGGAGCGCGGTTCGACCACCGCGATTATCGGTGCATCGCCGACACGCTTGCGCAGGCCGTCGAGGGTGGTGGCGATGGCGGTCGGGTGGTGGGCGAAGTCGTCGTAGATGGTTACGCCCTGCACTTCCGCGACCTTCTCCATACGCCGTTTGACGCTCTTGAAGCTCGACAGGCCGGCGATGCCCAGCTCCGGCACCACGCCGACATGCCGCGCCGCGGCCAGAGTAGCCAGGGCGTTGGCCACGTTGTGCTGACCGGTCAGTTCCCACTCCACGGTGCCTTCGACCTTGCCGTCGAACACCACCTCGAAGCGCGAGCCGTCCTCGCTGAGCAGGCGCGCCTGCCACTGGCCGCCTTCGCCAGTGGTCTGCACCGGGGTCCAGCAGCCCATCTTGATCACCCGCGCCAGCGCCTCTTCAGCCTGCGGATGGATAATCAGCCCTTCTCCGGGAACCGTACGTACCAGGTGGTGGAACTGCCGTTCGATGGCCGCCAGGTCCGGGAAGATGTCCGCGTGGTCGAACTCCAGATTATTGAGGATCGCCGTGCGCGGGCGGTAATGGACGAACTTGCTGCGCTTGTCGAAGAAGGCGCTGTCGTACTCGTCGGCCTCGACCACGAAGAACGGCGTGCCACCCAGGCGCGCGGAGACGCCGAAATTCTGCGGCACGCCGCCGATCAGGAAGCCCGGGCTCATGCCGGCATGCTCCAGCACCCAGGCCAGCATGCTGGTGGTGGTGGTCTTGCCGTGGGTGCCGGCCACGCCCAGCACCCAGCGGCCCTGCAGCACATGATCGGCCAGCCACTGCGGCCCGGACACATAAGGCAGGCTCTGGTTGAGCACATATTCCACCGCCGGGTTGCCGCGGCTCAGGGCGTTGCCGATCACCACCAGGTCGGGGGCCGGCTGCAGGTGCTCGGGCAGGTAGCCCTGCATCAGCTCGATGCCCTGGGCTTCGAGCTGGGTACTCATGGGCGGATAGACGCTGGCGTCGGAGCCGGTGACGCGGTGCCCCAGTTCCTTGGCCAGCACGGCCAGGGAGCCCATGAAGGTGCCGCAGATACCGAGAATATGGATGTGCATCGATGACCTCGAAAAGAACCGGGAAGCCCCGGCAGAACTGGCCGCAGGGTAGCACAGGGCGGCACCTGACAGGCTGCCGCACCGCCCCGCGAAATCTCGACTAGAGTGTCAGGAGCCTCGGAACACCGAGGTGGCATGAGGTTCCTCGTCGTCCATGCCCGCAAGCTGTCAGCGACCGGATGTCCGTCTGCGCTTCGATCTCGCCGGGAAACTTTCCCGGCATCCGGGGGAGCAACACACCCGCCATGCGTGCATGGCACCCGAGCCCGTCCGGGCTCCTCCTCCGTGCATCCTCCCGCTGTCAGCCGCTGTGCTCCATCCCGTTTCAAGCAAGGCCGCAATTCCTACAAGAACCCGAGCCAACGCGAAATGCAGGAGAGGACCATGAAGCAGCAATCGGGAGTCAGTTACACCACGGTCGACAAGAGTTACTTCGAACAACGCGGCCTGCGCCGCTATGCCGGCGTCTGGTCGCTCTGGGCGCTGGGCGTCGGCGCGGTGATCTCCGGCCATTTCTCCGGCTGGAACTTCGGCCTGGCCAATGGCTGGGGCAGCATGCTGATCGCCGCCATCATCATCGCCATCATGTACCTGGGCCTGACCTTCTCCCTGGCGGAGATGTCGCCGGCCCTGCCCCACACCGGCGGCGCCTACTCCTTCGCCCGTAGCGCCATGGGGCCGTGGGGCGGCTTTCTCACCGGCCTGGCGGAGAATGTCGAATACGTGCTCACCCCAGCCGTCATCGTGTTCTTTATCGGCAGCTACATGGGCAGCATCTTCGGCACGCCCAGCGAATACCAGCCGCTGTGGTGGATCGGCTTCTACGTGGTGTTCATCTGGCTCAACGTGATCGGCGTCGAGCTGTCCTTCAAGGTCACCTTAGTCGTCACCCTGCTGGCCCTGGCCTGCCTGGTGGTGTTCTGGATCAGCGCCCTGCCGCATATCGACTTCAACCGCTTCGCCATGAACGTCGGCCCGGGCGGCGTCGAGCTGCCGGAGGGCAACGGCCCATTCCTGCCCAACGGCCTGCTCGGTGTGCTGGCGGCGATGCCTTTCGCGGTCTGGCTGTTTCTTGCCATCGAGCAGCTGCCGCTGGCGGCGGAAGAGTCGGTCGACCCGAAACGCGACATGCCCAAGGGCATCATCCTCGGCATGTTCACCCTGATCCTCTCGGCCTTCATGATCCTCTGGCTGAACCCGGCAGTGAGTGGTGTCGGCTCACACGCCCTGGGCTCCTCCGGCGAGCCGCTGCTGGACGGCTTCAAGGCCATCTACGGTGACGACATCGCCAAGCTCCTGGCCCTGGTGGCGGTGCTCGGCCTGGTGGCCAGCTTCCACACCATCATCTTCGCCATGGGCAGGCAGATCTACTCGCTGAGCCGTGCCGGCTACTTCCTGCCGCAACTGTCGATCACTCATGGCCAGCGCAAGACCCCGCACGTGGCCATGCTGATTGGCAGCCTGATGGCGCTGGCCGTGATGATGACCCTGTGGTTCATCTTCGGTGAGGAAAAGGGTGGTGCGGTGATCGGCGGCACCCTGCTCAACATGGCGGTGTTCGGCGCCATGTTCTCCTACTTCATGCAGGCCCTGTCGTTCATTCTGCTGCGCCGCAAGATGCCCGACATCGAGCGCCCCTACCGCAGCCCGCTGGGCGTACCCGGCGCCGTGCTGACCATGCTGATCGCCGCCGTGACCCTGTACTTCCAGCTCACCGGCGACCCGGCCTACACCCTCGGCGTGTTCTGGGTGGCCGTGTGGTTCGCCATCGGCATCACCTACTTCGCCATCGTCGGCCGCCACCGCCTGATCCTCTCGCCAGAAGAGGAATTCGCCATGGAACAGCGCGAAAAAGACAAAACCAATAACTGATGAGCCCCGGCCGCGCCCGCGGGTGCGGCCACTTTTCCGGAGACCAACGGATGACTGCCCACCTCACCCTGGCCGGCCTGCGCGAGCTCGCCGTAGCCGGCAAGATCGACACCGTCCTGGCCTGCATGGTCGACATGCAGGGCCGCCTGATCGGCAAACGCTTCCAGGTCGAGTTTTTCCTCGACAGCGCCTACGAGGAAACCCACGGCTGCGATTACCTGTTGGCCGACGACATCGACATGGAGCCGGTGCCCGGCTACGCCGCTGCCAGCTGGAAGCAGGGCTACGGCGACTTCGTGTTCAAGCCTGACCTCTCCACCATGCGCGTGCTGCCCTGGCTGGAAGGCACGGCCCTGGTGCTGTGCGACGTACAGGACCATCACCACCACGACCTGCCGCACAGCCCGCGCGGCATCCTCAAGCGGCAGATAGCCCGCCTCACCGAGCGCGGCTACAAGGGCATGTTCGCCTCGGAGCTGGAGTTCTACCTGTTCGACCAGAGCTACGAGGACATCCACGCCCAGCACTACCAAAACCCCAAGACCGCCGGTTACTACATCGAGGACTACAGCATCCTGCAGACCATCCGCGAGGAGCCGGTGATGCGCGCCATCCGCAAGCACCTGCAGGCCGCCGGTATCCCGGTGGAGAACTCTAAGGGCGAGTGGGGCCCCGGGCAGGAAGAGATCAACGTGCGCTACGCCGAGGCGCTGGTGATGGCCGACCGGCACAGCATCATCAAGCACGCCTGCAAGGAGATCGCCCTGCTGCAGGGCAAGGCCGTCACCTTCATGGCCAAGTGGAACTACAACCTGGCCGGCTCCAGCAGCCATATCCACAACTCGCTGTTCAGCCTCGACGGAGAGACGGCGCTGTTCCACGACCCAGCCGGCGAGTACGGCATGTCCAAGCTGATGCGCCAGTGGGTGGCCGGCCAGCTCAAGTACGCCAGCGACATCACCTATTTCCTCGCCCCCTACATCAACTCCTACAAACGCTTCCAGGCCGGCACCTTCGCCCCGACCCGCGCCGTGTGGAGCTGCGACAACCGCACCGCCGGCTTCCGCCTGTGCGGCGCGGACAGCAAGGGTATCCGCATCGAGTGCCGCATCGGCGGCGCCGATCTCAACCCCTACCTGGCCTATGCCGCGCTGATCGCCGCCGGCCTGGCCGGCATCGATGAACAGCTGGAGCTGCCGGCGCCCTTCTCCGGCGACGCCTACGAGAACGACGAACTGCCGGAAGTGGCCAAAACCCTGCGCGGCGCCACCGACGCCCTCGACCGCTCGGAGCTGCTGCGCCAGGCCCTGGGCGACGATGTGGTCGAGCACTACCTGCACACCGCGCGCTGGGAGCAGATGGAATACGACCGCCGGGTGACCGACTGGGAATTGCGCCGCGGCTTCGAGCGTTATTGACCTCACTCCCCTCTCCCACTCATGGGAGAGGGGCCGGGGGAGAGGGACGGACCACGCCCTCTCCCTAACCCTCTCCCGTACGCGGGAGAGGGGATGATCACAGGGAGTCCCGCACGAGAATGAACCATATCCGCCTGATTTCCCCGGTCGACGGCAGCCTCTATGCAGAGCGCCCCATCGCCAGCAGCAGCGCCCTGGAGCAGACCCTGGCCGCCGCCACCCAGGCCCAACGCGCCTGGCGCGAACTTTCCATCGGCCAGCGTGCCGGCTACTGTCTGAAGGCGGTGGACGCCATGCTGGCGATGAAGGACGAGATAGTCCCTGAGCTGGCCTGGCAGATGGGCCGCCCGATCCGCTTCGGCGCCGGCGAGCTGCGCGGCTTCGAGGAACGCGCACGCCATATGATCGGCATCGCCGAGAGCGCCCTGGCCGACGTGGTGCCCGATCCCAAGGCCGGCTTCCGCCGTTATATCCGCCGCGAGCCGCTGGGTACCGTGCTGGTGGTGGCGCCGTGGAACTACCCCTACCTGACCGCCGTGAACGCCATCATCCCGGCGCTGATGGCCGGCAACGCAGTGCTGCTCAAGCATGCCAGCCAGACCCTGCTGGTCGGCGAGCGCTTCGCCCAGGCCTTCGAGCGCGCCGGCCTGCCCGCCGGGCTGTTCCACAACCTGGTGCTGGACCATGGCCAGACCGCCACTCTGATCGCCTCCGGCCAGGTGCAACAGGTCAACTTCACCGGCTCGGTCGAGGGCGGCCGCCTGATGGAGAGCGCCGCCGCCGGGCATTTCATCGGCGTCGGCCTGGAGCTGGGCGGCAAGGACCCGGCCTACGTGCGCGGCGACGCCGACCTGGCCCATGCCGTGGAGAACCTGGTGGACGGCAGCTTCTTCAACTCCGGGCAGAGCTGCTGCGGCATCGAGCGCATCTATGTGGATAAGGCGCTGTACCCGGCCTTTGTCGAGGGCTTCGTCGAGTTGACCAAGCAGTACGTGCTGGGCAGCCCGCTGGACGAGGCCACCACCCTCGGCCCGCTGGTACGCAGCAGCGCAGCCGAGTTCGTCCGCGGGCAGATCGCCGAGGCCAAGTCCAAAGGCGCCAAGGCCCTGATCGACCCCACCAGCTTCGCCAACGACGCCCCCGGCACCGCCTACCTGGCGCCGCAGGTGCTGACCGGGGTCAACCACCAGATGGCGGTGATGCGCGACGAGAGCTTCGGCCCGGTGGTCGGCATCATGCCGGTGGCCAGCGAGGCCGAGGCCATCGCCCTGATGAACGACAGCCCCTATGGCCTCAGCGCGGCGATCTGGACCGAGGACCTGGACGCCGCCGAACGCATCGGCCAGCAACTGGAGACCGGCACCGTATTCATGAACCGCTGTGACTACCTCGACCCGGCCTTGGCCTGGACCGGGGTCAAGCACACCGGGCGTGGCGCCACTCTCTCGCGCCTAGGCTACGAGCACCTCACCCGGCCCAAGTCCTTCCACCTGCGCCACCAGCTCTGACAAGGAGTCCGCCATGAGCAAGACCGCCAACTGGAACTACCCGACCTCGGTACGCTTCGGTGCCGGCCGCATCCAGGAGCTGCCGGAGCTGTGCAAGAGCATCGGCATGCTGCGCCCGCTGCTGGTCACCGACCGCGGCCTGGGCAACGCGCCGATCACCCTCGCCGCCCTCGACTCGCTCAAGGCAGCCGGCCTCGGCGCCGCGCTGTTCAGCGACCTCAAGCCCAACCCGGTGGAAAGTAACCTTGCCGCCGGCCTGGCCGCCTACCATGCCGGCAAGCACGACGGCGTAGTCGCCTTTGGCGGCGGCAGCGGCCTGGACATGGGCAAGCTGATCGCCTTCATGAGCGGCCAGGCCCGGCCGGTGTGGGACTTCGAGGATATCGGCGACTGGTGGACCCGCGCCGACCCGCGCGGCATCGCCCCGGTGATCGCCGTGCCGACCACCGCCGGCACCGGCTCGGAAGTCGGTCGCGCCGGCATCCTCACCGACGAACGCAGCCACACCAAGCGCATCATCTTCCATCCGCTGATGATGCCAAAGATCGTTATCAGCGACCCGGCACTGAGCGTGGGCATGCCGGCCTTCATCACCGCCGGCACCGGCATGGATGCCTTCTCCCACTGCCTGGAGGCTTACTGCGCGCCGGGCTTCCACCCGCTGGCCGACGGCATCGCGGTGGAAGGCATGCGCCTGGTCAAGGGCGCGCTGGTACGCGCGGTCAAGCAACCCGACGACCTCGACGCCCGCGCCGACATGCTCGCCGCCGCTGCCATGGGCGCCACCGCCTTCCAGAAGGGCCTCGGCGGCATGCACGCCCTGGCCCACCCGATCGGCGCGCTGTACGACACCCACCACGGTATGACCAACGCCACGCTGATGCCCTACGTGCTGAAGTTCAACCGCAGCACCATCGAGGAGCGCATCACCCGCCTGGCCGCTTACCTGCAACTGGCCAACCCGGGCTTCGACAGCTTCCTCGAGCTGGTCCTGCAGCTACGCACCAACACCGGCGTGCCGCACAGCCTGGCCGAGCTGGGCGTCGACGACGGCAAGACCGCGCTGATCGCGCAGATGGCGGTGGTCGACCCTTCCGCCGGGGGCAATCCGCTGCCACTGACCGAGGAAAACGTCGCCAGATTGTTTACCGACGCCGTGCATGGTCGCCTATGAGCCACCTCGGCCAGGCCGGCGAGCGCCGTCGCAGAGCGGCTAGCGCCGCCGGCCTGAGCCGCGAACAGAATCAAACGCTTGCTTGGATTGCGCTTTCCATCCGCTTTCGGCAGCATCGACCCGACCATTGGCACAGTGCCAATTTCACCACTCCATAGACGCCGAGGCCCGCCATGCGCATTGTCCAAGCCACCCTGGAGCACCTGGACCTGCTGACCCCGCTGTTCATCAAGTACCGTGAGTTCTATGGCGAGCTGCCGTTCCCGGACTCCTCGCGCAAGTTCCTCGAGACCCGTCTCAAGCGCAAGGAATCGGTGATCTACCTGGCCCTGGCCGACGACGAGGACAAGCTGCTCGGCTATTGCCAGCTGTTCTCCAGCTACTCCTCGCTGTCGCTCAAGCGCGTGTGGATCCTCAACGACATCTTCGTCGCCGAAGACGCCCGCCGTATGCTGGTCGCCGACCGCCTGCTGCAGACCGCCAAGCAGATGGCCAAGGAAACCAACGCCGTGCGCATGCGCGTGGCCACCAGCGTGAGCAACGAAGTGGCGCAGAAGACCTACGAGTCCATCGGCTTCCGCGAAGACACCCGCTTCAAGAACTACACCCTGGAAATAGGCGACTGACAGCCAGGCGGACGGTCTGCCCGTCCGCCATCGCCCGAGAGCTTTCCATGTGGTCGTTCCGTGCCTGGCGCCGCCAGCGCATCCTCTCCCACTCGCCCTACACCACCCGCCATTGGCACGCGGCACGCGCACGCCTGCCGATCCTCGACGGCCTGAGCGAGACCGAGGAGCAGCGCCTGTTCCAGCGCGCCATCCTGTTTCTCCATCACAAGCGCCTGACGGCACTGCCCGGCGTCACGCTGGACGAGGTCGACCGCCTGACCCTGGCCGCCCAGGCCGAGCTGCCGCTGCTGCACCTGGCCGACCTGGACTGGTACCAGGGCTTCCATGAGATCGTCCTGTACCCGGACGACTTCGTCAGCCCGCAGCGCCACCGCGATGCCAGTGGCATCGAACACGAGTGGGACGACGAGCGCAGCGGCGAAGCCTGGCTGCAGGGCCCGGTCATTCTCGCCTGGCCCGGCGTGCAAGCCGGCGGCGGCTGGGACGCCTATAACCTGGTGATCCACGAGCTGTCGCACAAGCTGGACATGCTCAACGGCGATGCCAACGGCCTGCCACCGCTACACCGCGACATGCGCATCCAGGACTGGGCGCAGGCCATGCAGCCCGCCTATGACGGCATGAATGCGCAGCTCGACGCCAATCCCGAGGCGGAAACCGCGATCGATCCCTACGCGGCAGAGAACCCGGCCGAGTTCTTCGCCGTCACCAGCGAGTACTTCTTTACCGCCCCCGACCTGTTGCAGGAGGCCTTCCCAGCGGTCTACGGCCAGCTCGCCGCCTTCTACCGTCAGGACCCGCTCGCTCGCCTGCGCGGCCTGCAGCAAAGCCATCCGGACTATCGCGACACGACCAACGGATGAGCACGCGGGCGTAGTAACGCCACCGGAATGTGCCTATAATCCGCCCACTTTTTTGGCCCAACCCTGGGGTATCCACCATGAGCTACAGCAAAGTCCCGGCCGGCAAAGACGTGCCGAACGACATCTACGTCGCCATCGAAATCCCGGCCAACCACGCGCCGATCAAATACGAAATCGATCACGATACCGATTGCCTGTTCGTCGACCGCTTCATGGCCACCCCGATGTTCTACCCGGCCAACTACGGTTTCATCCCGCACACCCTGGCCGACGACGGCGACCCCCTCGACGTGCTGGTCGTGACCCCGTATCCGGTAGCCCCGGGCTCGGTCATCCGCTGCCGTCCGGTGGGCGTGCTGAACATGACCGACGAAGCCGGCGGCGACGCCAAGCTGATCGCCGTCCCGCACGACAAGCTGAGCGTGATCTACAAGGACGTACAGGAATACACCGACCTGCCGGCCCTGCTGCTGGAGCAGATAAAGCACTTCTTCGAGAACTACAAGGATCTCGAGAAGGGCAAGTGGGTCAAGGTCGAAGGCTGGGGCAACGCCGACGAAGCCCGCCAAGCCATTCTGAAGGCGGTAGCGGCTTACCAAAAATAAGCCAGTACCACCCCCTGAAGGCCGGCCACAAGCCGGCCTTTTTATTGCCTGCGATTTGCCGCCCCACAGGAATCACGCCCACAAAAAAGGCCGCTCGCAGCGGCCTTTTTCGTGACAGCGGATCAGGCGAACGGGTGCCGCAGCACGATGGTCTCGTTGCGGTCCGGGCCGGTGGAGATGATGTCGATCGGCGCGCCGACCAGCTCTTCCACACGCTTGATGTAGGCACGAGCGGCGGCCGGCAGCTCTTCCAGGCTCTTGGCGCCCAGAGTCGACTCGCTCCAGCCCGGCATTTCCTCGTACACCGGCTGCAGGCCGATATAGCTGTCGGCGTCGGTCGGCGCGTCCACCAGCAGGTTGCCCTGGGCGTCCTTGTAGCCGGTGCAGATGCTGATGGTTTCCAGGCCGTCGAGCACGTCCAGCTTGGTCAGGCACAGGCCGGAGATGCTGTTGATCTCGATGGCGCGACGCAGGATCACGGCATCGAACCAGCCGCAGCGACGGGCACGACCGGTGGTGGAACCGAACTCGTGGCCACGCTTGGCCAGGAAGGCGCCGGTCTCATCGAACAGCTCAGTCGGGAACGGGCCGGAGCCGACTCGGGTGGTGTAGGCCTTGGTGATACCGAGGATGTAGTCCAGGTACAGCGGGCCGAAACCGGAACCGGTGGCGGTGCCGCCGGCGGTGGTGTTGGAGCTGGTGACGTACGGGTAGGTGCCGTGGTCGATGTCCAGCAGCGAGCCCTGGGCACCTTCGAACATGATGTCCTTGCCGGCGCGGCGCAGCTCGTGCAGGTCGGCGGTGACGTCGGTCATCATCGGGCGCAGCAGCTCGGCGAACGCCATGCACTCGTCCAAGGTGGCCTGGAAGTCGATGGCCGGCTCTTTGTAATAATTGACCAGCACGAAGTTGTGGTAGTCCAGCAGCTCGCCCAGCTTGGAGGCGAAGCGCTCGCGGTGGAACAGGTCGCCGATGCGCAGACCGCGACGGGCCACCTTGTCTTCGTAGGCCGGGCCGATGCCGCGACCGGTGGTGCCGATCTTGGCGTCGCCACGGGCCTTCTCGCGAGCCTGATCGAGGGCCACATGGTAGGACAGGATCAGCGGGCAGGACGGGCTGATGCGCAGGCGCTCGCGCACCGGTACGCCCTTCTCTTCCAGCTTGGTGATCTCGCGCATCAGGGCGTCGGGGGCGACTACCACGCCGTTGCCGATCAGGCACTGCACGCCTTCGCGCAGAATGCCGGACGGGATCAGGTGCAGCACGGTCTTCTCGCCGTCGATCACCAGCGTGTGGCCGGCGTTGTGGCCGCCCTGGTAGCGCACTACCGCGGCGGCCTGCTCGGTCAGCAGATCGACGATCTTGCCCTTGCCCTCATCACCCCACTGGGTGCCCAGGACCACGACATTCTTACCCATAACACTTGTCCTCTTTGGAAGCTCGATGCCGGCCACAGCCGGCGGAAAACCATCAGGACGCCAGCGGCGCCAACTGCCAACGTCCATCGCGCAGCTGCAGCTGGCGGTCACAGCCCGCCTCGCTCGCCGCGCTTACATCCTGCCCGGGCAGAGCCTGGACCACACGCACGCCTTCACTGCGCAGGCGCTGTACGGCCTGCCACAGGTACAGATCGTGATGATCTGGCGCCCAGACCCCGGCGGCCGGTTCGTCGACACGCATGTCGCCGAGGGTGACCAGGGTCTTCAGATCGGTGGAGAAACCGGTGGCCGGACGCGCCCGACCGAAATTGCCGCCGACGTCGTCGTAGCGGCCGCCCTGGGCGATGGACTGGCCTACGCCCGGCACGAACGCGGCGAACACCACGCCGGTGTGGTAGTGGTAGCCACGCAGCTCGCCGAGGTCGAAATACAGCGGCAGCTCGGGATAGCGCAGCTCCAGCTGGTCGGCGATGGCCACCAGCTGATCCAGCGCGGCATGCACCTCGGCCGGCGCCTCGACCAGGCAGGCCTGGGCCAGGTCCAGCACCTCGCGGCCGCCACACAGCTCGACCAGCGCGCGCAGCATGCTGGCCAGGTGCGGCTGCAGGGACTCGGTAAGCGCATCGACCTCGTCGATGGCCTTGCGCTGCAGGGCGTCGAACAGCTGCTGCTCGGCCTCGCCGGACAGGCCGGCGGCGCGGGCCAGGCCGCGGTAGATGCCCACATGACCGAGGTCCATGTGCACATCCGGCACACCGGCCAGGGCCAGGGTATCAAGCATCAGGCTGATGACTTCCACGTCGCTGGCCGGGCTGGCGTCGCCGTACAGCTCGGCGCCCAGCTGGATCGGGCTGCGCGAGGTGGCCAGGGCACGCGGCTTGGCATGCAGCACGCTGCCGGCATAGCACAGGCGGCTCGGGCCTTCGCGACGCAGGGTGTGCGCATCCATCCGCGCCACCTGCGGCGTGATGTCGGCGCGAAAGCCCATCTGCCGCCCGGACAGCGGGTCGGTCACCTTGAAGGTACGCAGATCCAGGTCCTGGCCGGCACCGGTGAGCAGGGACTCGAGGTATTCGATGTGCGGGGTGACGACGAACTCGTAACCCCAGCGCTGGAACAGATCCAGCACCTGGCGGCGCGCCGCCTCGATCAGTGCCGCTTCCGGCGGCAGTACTTCTTCGATGCCATCTGGCAGCAGCCAGCGGTCTACCGTTGCCATTTCGCCATTCCCCTCTCGGTACGGGCGGCAGCCTTCAGTGAAGCAGATACAGGAGGGCGGTCCCCAGCAGCATGCTGGCCAACCCCATGAGACGCAGCTGCCGGTCGGGCAGTTGTGCCAGTTGCGCGATCGTTCCGCGCCAACGCCGCGGATAGAGGAAGGGCAGGATGCCTTCCAGCACCAACATCAGACAAAACGCGATGCCCAGTTCCTGCCACATGATTCCCGCAGACGCAAAAAAGCCGGGCTTTTTCCCGGCTGACCCATGATAACACGTTTTCCCCGGAGGTCACCCCGACACGGCCGAACGGCCGCCTCGGGGCGCCTTCGATCAGGGCTTGGGCTGCTGCAGATAGCGGAAGAACTCGCTATCCGGGTCCAGCACAAGTACATCGCTCTTGCTCGAGAAGCTGTCGCGATAGGCGCCCAGGCTGCGGTAGAACGCATAAAACTCGGCATCCTGGCCGTAGGCTCCGGCGTAGATGGCAGCGGACTTGGCGTCGCCGTCACCGCGGATTTCCTCGGCCTCGCGATAGGCCTCGGCGAGGATCACACGCTTCTGCCGATCGGCATCGGCACGGATACCTTCGGCCAGTTCACGGCCTTTGGCGCGGTGCTCGCGGGCCTCGCGCTCACGCTCCGAGCTCATGCGGTCGAACACGCTGCGATAGACCTCTTTCGGCAGGTCGATGGCCTTGACGCGAACGTCCACCACTTCGATGCCCAGCTCCTTCTGCGCCATGGCGTTGAGCGACTTGGTGATGGCCGCCATCAGTGCGTCACGCTCACCGGAGACCACTTCATGCAGGGTGCGAGTACCGAACTGGTTGGCCAGGGCGGTGATCAGGCGCTGAGACAGACGATCGTCGGCGATCTGGCGAATGCCGGAGGTCGCGGTGTAGTAGCGCTGGGCGTCGGCGACACGCCATTTGGCGTAGGCGTCGACCATCACGGCCTTCTTCTCCAGGGTCAGCACGCGCTGAATCGGCGACTCCAGGGTCAGCAGGCGCGCGTCGAACTTGCGCACCTGATTCATTACCGGGACTTTGACGTGCAGACCCGGCGGCACGTCGGCCACCTGGATCTTACCGAACTGCAGGAGTACGGCCTTCTCGGTCTGGGTGACGATGTACAGGCTGTTCCATGCCAGAACGGCGACCACTACCCCGGCAATCAGGGCAAACAGCGATTTGTTGCTCATCAGCGGCTCTCCCTGGTGCGCAGATCGCCACGCTCGACGTTATTGATGATGCGGGTACCGGCATCGCCACTGGCGCTCGGTGCGCCCGAGGCATTGGCGCCAGCGCTGCCGCGGCTGTCGATCATCTTGTCCAGCGGCAGATAGAGCAGGTTGTTCTGCCCTTCCTTCCCGGTGACTAGCACCTTGCTGGTGCTGCTGAAGACTTGCTGCATGGTGTCCAGGTACAGGCGCTGACGAGTCACCTCGGGCGCCTTGCGATACTCGGCCACCAGCTTGGTGAAGCGATCGGCCTCACCCTGGGCGCGGGCCACCACTTCATCACGGTAGCCATTGGCGTCCTCGATGATGCGCTGGGCCTGACCACGAGCCTCGGGCACCACGCCGTTGGCGTAAGTCTCGGCCTGGTTCTTCTCGCGCTGCTCGTCTTCACGGGCGCGGATCACGTCGTCGAAGGCATCCTTGACCTCGGCCGGAGCCGTGGCGCGCTGGATGTTGACCTGGGTGACGGTGATACCGGTGCCGTAGTTGTCGAGGAAGTCCTGCAGACGCTTGCTGACGTCCTGGCCCATCTGCTCGCGGCCGAGGGTGATCACCTCGTCCATCGAGGTGGAGCCGGCGACATGGCGCAGGGCGCTCTCGGTGGCGTGCTGCAGACTGATCTCGGGCGCATCGACGTTGAGCACGAAGTCCTTCAGGTTGCTGATCTTGTACTGGACGGTCAGCGGCACCTCGACGATGTTCTCGTCCTCGGTGAGCATCTGCCCTTCCTTGGAGAAGGAACGCTCGCGGGTCACGTTCTCCTGGAATTTCTTGTCGATCGGCGGGAAGTAGATGTTCAGGCCCTGACCGACCGTCTCGTGATACTTGCCGAGACGCAGGATGACCGCCTGCTCCTGGGCATCGACGATGTAGATGGCATTCCACAGCCAGACCGCGAACAGCAGCGCCGCGCCGATCAGGAGGATGCCCCAACCGCCACCTTGGCCGTCACTGTCACGTTTTTTACCGCCGAAGATGCCGTTGAGGCTCTCCTGCAGCTTGCGGAAGGCTTCGTCGAGATCAGGTGGGCCCTGGCGTCCACCGCCTTTGCGGCCGCCCCAGGGATCCTGGTTGTTCGAGTTGCCACCCGGCTCATTCCAAGCCATAGCGCTCTCCATCAAATAAAGCGAAGACGCGCCCACGGCGCGCCGGCCCATGCTACCGAAAGCCCCCGAGCCGCCGCAAAAACGGCGGCGCGGGCTTTATTGCAAAGTGTGTTGCGCGAGGAAGTCCTGCGGCTTCAAACCTTCGCGACTGACCAAGCGATTGAGCTCGGCGCGCGGCAAACGGATCGCCAGCAGCGTATCACCCGCCTCGTCATGCGCCTCGCTCTGTACCGCGTTCAGCGCGAAGAACTGCGCGCGCAGACGCCCCAGGCGCTGCGGCAGACGCAAGGTACCGACGAACAGATCCTCGCCGAGCAATTCGGCGACCGCCTGACGCAGCAACTCCAGGCCTTTGCCATCCCGTGCCGACAGCCATACCCGCTCGGGCTTGCCGTCGCCATCGCGCTGAATCTGCGGCTCGACGCCCTCGACCAGATCGATCTTGTTGTACACCTCGAGCATCGGTAGCTCGTTGGCGCCGATTTCGCCGAGTACCGCCATGACCTGCTCGATCTGCTGGTCACGCTCTGGCTCGTGGGAGTCGATCACGTGCAGCAGCAGGTCCGAGTTGCTCGACTCTTCCAGCGTGGCGCGGAACGCCTCCACCAGCTTGTGCGGCAGGTGGCGAATGAAGCCCACGGTGTCGGCCAGCACCACTGGGCCGAGATCGTCCAGCTCCAGCCGACGCAGGGTCGGGTCAAGGGTGGCGAACAGCTGGTCGGCGGCGTAGACCTCGGAAGTGGTCAGCGCATTGAACAGGGTGGACTTGCCGGCGTTGGTATAGCCGACCAGGGAAACCGAAGGGATGTCCGCACGCCGACGGCCGCGACGAGCCTGCTCGCGCTGGCTACGCACCTTCTCCAGCTTCTGCTTGATCTGGCGAATGCGCACGCGCAGCAGGCGGCGGTCGGTTTCCAACTGGGTTTCACCCGGGCCGCGCAGACCGATACCACCCTTTTGCCGCTCGAGGTGGGTCCAGCCGCGCACCAGGCGCGTGCTCATATGGTCCAGCTGGGCCAGCTCGACCTGCAGCTTGCCCTCGTGGGTGCGCGCGCGTTGGGCGAAGATGTCGAGAATCAGCCCGGTACGGTCGAGCACACGACACTCGAACACGCGCTCTAGGTTGCGCTCCTGACTGGGCGTGAGTGTGTGATTGAAGATGACCAGCTCGGCCTCTTCGGCCTTGACCAGGTCGCGCAGCTCCTCGACCTTGCCGCTGCCGATCAGGAACTTGGCGGTCGGCATGTGCCGCGACACGGTGACCAGAGCCACCATGTCGGCACCCGCCGACAACGCCAGATCCTGAAACTCCTGCGGGTCTTCGGCCACCTCGGGGTTGCTGCCTTCCAGATGGACAAGGATGGCCCGTTCACCACCGCCGTGACGCTCGAAGAACAAGTCAGGCTCCTATCAGGCGTTGCCCGGCTCGACCTGCTCGCCTTCGGTCGCACTAGGCAGGCGCACCGGGCGGCTCGGCACCACGGTGGAAATGGCGTGCTTATAGACCATCTGGCTGACAGTGTTCTTCAGCAAAATAACGAACTGGTCGAAGGATTCGATCTGGCCCTGCAGCTTGATGCCGTTCACCAGATAGATAGAAACCGGTACGCGTTCCTTACGCAGGGTATTCAGGTAAGGGTCTTGTAGCGAATGCCCTTTTGACATGTGCCGCACTCCTTAAGGGTCAAATGTAGTAAAGCAAAGATGGCTTATGCCGTATAAGCCTCAAAAGCCAAGGATAGACGGCGAATAGACGGGTCTCATCACAATATGGAGACCGCCCTCAGGTATTTCAAGGTACGCCTCAGATTGTCACTGGCCAGGCTGTCCAGCCAGTGCAGGTTTTCCCAGCCACGCAGCCAGGTAAATTGGCGCTTGGCCAACTGACGCGTGGCGATGATCCCCCGCTCCGTCATTTCCTCGCGGCTCAGGCCACCCTCCAAGTAATCCCATACCTGTCGATAGCCCACCGCACGGATCGATGGCAGTCCCGCGTGCAGGTCGCCCCGCAGGCGCAACGCTTCGACCTCTTCGACAAAGCCCTGTTCTAGCATCAGGTGAAATCGACGAGCGATCCGCTCGTGCAGTACCTGGCGCTGCTCGGGAGCAATGGCGAATTGCGCGATAGTATAAGGCAATTGCCCGGTACCAGGCGCCTCTGAGCCGCTATTTTGAGCCGCTTGGCGCAGGCGGTGCTCGCTCATGCTGAGGCCGCTGACCCGATAGACCTCCAAAGCCCGGGTGAGGCGCTGCGGGTCATTGGGATGAATGCGCGCCGCGGACTGCGGATCGATGCGCGCCAGCTCTTGGTGCAGTGCCTCCCAACCCTCGGCGGCGGCCCAGGCCTCCAGCTCGGCGCGCACCGCTGGATCGGCGCTGGGCATGTCCGCCAGGCCTTCCAGCAACGCCTTGTAATAAAGCATGGTGCCGCCGACCAGCAGCGGAATACGCCCGCGAGCGGTGATTTCCGCCATGGCCGCCAGGGCATCGGCGCGGAATTCGGCCGCCGAGTAGCTTTCGGCCGGGTCGCGGATGTCGACCAGGTGGTGCGGATAGCGCTCCAGCGTGGCCTTGTCCGGTTTGGCCGTGCCGATGTCCATGTCGCGGTAGATCAGCGCAGAGTCGACGCTGATCAGCTCGCAGGGCAGCTCGTCGGCGAGCGCCAGGGCCAGATCGGTCTTGCCGGAAGCAGTCGGTCCCATCAGGAAGATGGCGGGAGGCAGGCGCTCGGTCATGGCGGAGTCGCGGCCTCAGCGGCCGCGCAGGAACAGCTTGTCGAGATCGTCCATGCCCAGCTGCGTCCAGGTCGGGCGGCCGTGGTTGCACTGGCCGCTGCGTTCGGTGTGTTCCATGTCGCGCAGCAGAGCGTTCATCTCCGGCAGGGTCAGGCGGCGGTTGGCGCGCACGGCGCCATGACAGGCCATGGTCGCCAGCAGCTCGTTGAGATGAGCCTGGATGCGGTCACTGGTGCCGTATTCGAGCAGATCGGCGAGCACATCGCGCACCAGCTGGGTGGCCTCGGCCTGCTTGAGCAGCGCCGGAATCTGCCGGATCGCCAGGCTTTCCTCGCCCAGGCGCTGCAGCTCGAAGCCCAGACGCTGGAACCACTGGCCATGCTCCTCGGCGCAATCCGCCTCGCGCTGGCTCAGGGCAATGGATTCCGGCACCAGCAGCGGCTGACCGCGCAGGCCTTCGCTGGCCATGGCGGTCTTCAGCCGCTCGTAAGTGATGCGCTCGTGGGCCGCATGCATGTCCACCAGCACCAGGCCGACGGCGTTCTCGGCGAGGATGTACACGCCCTTGAGCTGCGCCAGCGCATAGCCCAGCGGCGGGATATCGCCCTGGCTCTGCGGCAGTCCAACCGGCGCCTGGGACTCGGGCAACGGCGCGAAATACTCGCGATAGGCGCCCTGGGCCTCGGCCGCCGGCAACGCCGACTCGCTGCGCGGCGCCTGGTAGCCGGCACCCGGTGAACGCCAGACCGACACCTGGGCCACCGGCTGCTCCAGCACCTGGGCAGCCAGGCCCATCTCACCCTGGGGGCCGAATTCGCCGGCGGCCAGGCCGCTGGGGCGAACCATCTGCTGCACGGCGGCAGGCGCCGCCAACTGATCCTCCGGGCGCACTTCGCCCAGCGCACGGTGCAGGGTGCCGTAGAGGAAGTCGTGGACCATGCGGCTGTCGCGGAAGCGCACTTCATGCTTGGTCGGGTGCACGTTGACGTCGACCACGCCCGGGTCGATCTCGAGGAACAGCACGAAAGTCGGGTGCCGGCCGTTGAACAGCACGTCGCGGTAGGCCTGGCGCACGGCGTGGGCCACCAGCTTGTCGCGCACCATGCGGCCGTTGACGTAGAAGTACTGCAGGTCCGCCTGACTGCGGGAGAAGGTTGGCAGCCCGACCCAGCCCCACAGGCGCAGGCCGCTGCGCTCGACCTCGATCGGTAGCGCCTGCTCGAGGAAGGCCGGGCCACAGACACTGGCCACGCGACGGGCGCGACTGATGGCGTCCGGCGCCTCGTGCAGGGCGAACACCGTCTTGCCGTTATGGCGCAGGTGGAAGGCCACGTCGAAGCGGGCCAGGGCCAGGCGCTTGATGACTTCCTGTAGGTGATCGAACTCGGTCTTCTCGGCACGCAGGAACTTGCGCCGCGCGGGGGTATTGAAGAACAGGTCGCGCACTTCCACCGAAGTACCGACCGGGTGCGCCGCGGGCTGTACCCTGGCCTCCATGTCGCGCCCCTCGGTCTCCACCTGCCAGGCCTGCTCGGCATCGGCGGTGCGCGAGGTCATGGTCAGGCGGGCGACGGAGCTGATCGAGGCCAATGCCTCGCCGCGGAAGCCCAGGCTACAGACCGCCTCCAGGTCTTCCAGCTCGCGGATCTTGCTGGTGGCGTGACGGGCCAGGGCCAGCGGCAGGTCGTCGGCGGGAATGCCGCCGCCGTCGTCGCGCACCCGCAGCAGCTTGATGCCGCCCTGCTCGACTTCCACGTCGACCCGGCGCGCACCGGCGTCCAGGCTGTTCTCGAGCAGCTCCTTGATCACCGAGGCCGGGCGTTCGACCACTTCACCGGCGGCAATCTGGTTCGCCAGCCGCGGGCTCAGCAGCTGGATGCGACGCAGCTCGCTCATGGCTGGGCCGCCAGGGCGGTCGCCGGAATGCTCAGGGTCTGGCCGACCTTGATGGTGTCGCTGCGCAGCGAGTTGGCACTACGCAGCGACGCCAGGCTGACCTGGTAGCGCTGGGCGATCAGCGCCAGGCTCTCGCCGGAGGTGACCACATGCTCGCGCGGGGCAGCGGCGATCTTGCCGGAGTCACGCAGCATGGCGATGTAGGTGCCGGGCGGCGGGTTCTGCTGGAAGAACTGCCGCACGCCCGCGGTGATCGAGCGCGCCAGGGCCTGCTGGTGACCCACGGTGGACAGCTTCTTCGCCTCGTTGGGGTTGGAGATGAAACCGGTCTCCACCAGGATCGACGGAATGTCCGGCGACTTCAGCACCATGAACCCAGCCTGCTCGACCCGGCGCTTGTGCAACGAAGTGATGCTGCCCATGTTGCTGAGCACCTTCTGCCCCACGTTGAGGCTCGACGACAGCGAGGCGGTCATCGACAGGTCGAGCAGCACGCCGGCCAGCACGCGGTCCTTGTCGTCCAGGCTGACGCTGCCGGCGCCGCCGATCAGGTCGGACTGGTTCTCGCTGTCGGCCAGCCAGCGCGCGGTCTCGGAGGTGGCGCCACGGTCGGACAGGGCATACACCGAGGCACCGAAGGCGGCGGCACGCGGCGCGGCGTCGGCGTGAATGGAGACGAACAGGTCGGCGCCCTTCTTGCGGGCGATCTCGGTGCGCTTGCGCAGCGGGATGAAGTAGTCGCCGGTGCGCACCAACTCGCCACGGAAGCCTTTCTCGGCGTTGATCTGGCGCTGCAACTCCTTGGCGATGGCCAGGGTCACGTTCTTCTCGTATATCTTGCGGCCCGGGCCGAGGGCGCCGGGGTCCTCGCCGCCATGGCCGGCGTCGATGGCGATGACGATATCGCGCTTGCCGCCGGGCACTGGCGGCAGCTTGGCCGGCGCGACGCCAGGCGCGGCGACCACGGGTGGAGGATTGCTAGCGACGTTCGGTGCGTTGACCTGTGGCGCCTGGGGCACGCTCGGCGCCGCGCCGGCTTCCTGATCGAACAGGTCGACCACCAGGCGATGGCCGTACTGCTGATTGGGCGCCAGGCTGAAACTCTTCGGCGTCACGGCGGCGGACAGGTCGAGAACCAGGCGCAGATCGGTGGGCGAGCGCTGGGCCGAACGGATACCGGTGATCGGGGTGTTGCTCAGCGACAGCTGCTCCAGTTTGGTGGAGAGCAGGGCGCCGTTGACGTCGATGACGATGCGATTGGGGGCGGCCAGGGTGAACACGCTGTGCTGCACCGGGCCGGACATGTCGAAGACCAGGCGCGTGTTATCCGGGGCACGCCACAGCCGCACGCTGCGGATTTCCGTGGCGGCCAGTACATCGGCAGCCAGCGCGGCCAGCATTACCCCGATCCCGCCAAACAGCGCACGCATGCGCATAGCCTTCCCCATTTTTATTTACAAACTCTTATAAGGCAGCACACCACGCCTCGGCCCTCGCGCTATGTGGCTGCAACTGCAGCGCGCGGCCGACTCCTTGCGGGCTAATGGTAATGTCCAGGTCCGCCTTTGGCAAAACGCCGGCGCCGCGCTGCGGCCACTCGATCAGGCACAGGGCGTCCCCCTCGAAGTAGTCACGGATGCCGAGGAACTCCAGCTCCTCCGGGTCGGCCAGGCGATACAGGTCGAAGTGGAACACCCGCACCTCGCCCAATTCGTAAGGCTCGACCAGGGTGAAGGTCGGGCTCTTCACCGCACCGCCATGGCCCAGGCCACGCAGGATGCCGCGCGACAGGGTGGTCTTGCCGGCACCGAGATCGCCATGCAGGTAGATCACGCCACGACCGCCGGTCGCCTGGGCGATGCGGGCGCCCAGCGCGTGCATGGCGTCTTCGCCTTCGGCATAGAGAGTCACTACTGGTGGAATCGCCTTGGACGGGGTCACCTCAGACACGGCGCATGCTCCTGCAACAACTGACGAATGGTCGGAATCAGATCGCTGGCCGCCAGACCGCGGCCCTGCTCGCCGAGCTGCTGGCCGGCACAGGCGTGCAGCCAGACGCCCAGACAGGCGGCGTCGAAGGCGTCCAAGCCCTGGCCGCGCAACGCGCCGATCAGACCGGCCAGCACATCGCCGAGGCCGGCGGTGGCCATAGCCGGATGGCCGCGATCACACAGACGCAGGCGACCGTCTGGCGCGGCCACCAGACTGCCGGCGCCCTTGAGCACCACCACCGCCTGATACTTCTGCGCCAGCGCCAATGCCGCTGCGGGACGATCGAACTGCACCTCGGCCGTCGAACACCCCAGCAGCCGGCCAGCCTCGCCCGGATGCGGGGTGATCACACTGTCGGCCGGCAACGTCACGACTCCATCCGCCAGCAGATTGAGCGCATCGGCATCCCACACCTGCGGCCGCGGGCTGGCCGCCGCCGCGCTGAGCAGGCTGCGGCCCCAGGCGCGCTGACCGAGACCGGGGCCGACCACCAGCACATCGGCACGCTCGCACAGGCCGGGCAGCTGATAGGTGGATTCGCTGGCCTGGCACATCACCTCCGGCAGACGCGCCAGGCTGGCCGCCACATGCTCCGGGCGGGTCGCCAACGACACCAGGCCGGCGCCGGCGCGCAGGGCGCTCTCGGCGCTGAGCAGGGCGGCACCACCAAAGCCGCGATCGCCACCGATCACCAGCACATGACCGAACTGGCCCTTGTGCGCGGTACGCGCGCGCGGCGCCGGTTGCGGCAGCGCCGCACCGGCCAAGCGCATGGCCACGCATGCCTGCTGGGCAACCAACTGCGGATCGGCCTGCAGATCGTCGAACGACAGCTCGCCAACCCAGTCCGGCGCATCGCCGGTGAACAGGCCGAGCTTGAGGCCAATAAAGCTGACGGTCAGATCGGCGCGCACCGCCTGCTCGGCCACCCGGCCGGTATCGGCACACAGGCCGGAAGGCAGGTCCAGCGCCAGCACCGGCAGGCCGGAGGCATTGATCGCCTCGACGGCGCTGTCATAAGGCGGACGCAGGTCGCCCTTGAAGCCGGTGCCCAGCAGCCCATCGACCAGCACGCCGCGCAGTTCGCTGCTGTCGCTCCAACCCTCTATGGCGACTCCGGCCGCCCGCGCAGCATCGCGAGCCGCCGCCGCATCGCCGCTCAGCTTCTCCGGTGCAGCGACGGCCAGCACGCGCACGCTCCAGCCGAATTTGTGCGCCAGCTCGGCCACCAGGTAGCCGTCGCCGGCATTGTTGCCGGCGCCGGTCAGCACGGTGATTGCCCCGGCCTGAGGCCAACGCTGGCGCAACGCGCGCCAGACGGCATGGGCAGCGCGCTGCATCAACTCGAAGCCAGGCGTGCCGGCAGCGATCAGGCGGGCATCCAGTTCGCGCACCTGGGCGGCGCTATAGAGAGGAAGAGGCAGGTCGTGACTGACAGGCATGGTTCGGCGATTCGGGCGAGGTCTGGCAGAATTATACCCATCTCCCCTGCCCTGCCGTCCCGTCATGCCCGATTCCACCCTCGACCTCGCTCAACTGGCGCAGTCCATCAAGGACTGGGGCCGCGAGCTGGGCTTCCAGCAGGTCGGCATCACCGACGTCGAGCTGGGCGAGCACGAGCAACACCTGCAGCGCTGGCTGGACGCAGGCCACCAGGGCGAGATGGACTACATGGCCGCCCACGGCAGCAAGCGCTCGCACCCGGACGAACTGGTGCCCGGCACCCTGCGCGTTGTGTCGCTGCGCATGGACTACCTGCCTGGCGACACACAGATGGCCCAGCGCCTGGCCGAGCCGGAGAGCGCCTATGTGTCGCGCTATGCCCTGGGCCGCGACTACCACAAGCTGATTCGCAAGCGCCTGCAGCAACTGGCCGAGCGCATCCAAGGCGTCGTCGGCCCGTTCGGCCACCGCGCCTTCGTCGACAGCGCCCCGGTGCTGGAAAAGGCCATCGCCGAGAAGGCCGGCCTCGGCTGGATCGGCAAGAACACCCTGGTGCTCAACCGCAAGGCCGGCAGCTGGTTCTTCCTCGGCGAGCTGTTCGTCGACCTGCCGCTACCGGTCGACGCACCGCACGCCAGCGAACACTGCGGGCGCTGCAGCGCCTGCCTAGATATATGCCCGACCAACGCCTTCGTCGGCCCCTATGTACTGGACGCGCGGCGCTGCATCTCCTACCTGACCATCGAGCTGAAGGGCCCGATTCCCGAGGAGCTGCGCGCGCCGATCGGCAACCGCGTGTTCGGCTGCGACGACTGCCAGATCGTCTGCCCGTGGAACCGCTTCGCCCGCCCCACCCAGCAGGGCGACTTCCAGCCGCGCCATGGCCTGGACAGTGGCGGCCTGGTCGAGCTGTTCCTGTGGAGCGAGGAAGAATTCCTCAGCCGCACCGAGGGCTCGCCACTGCGCCGCGCCGGCTACGAACGCTGGCTGCGCAATCTGGCCGTGGGCCTGGGCAACGCGCCCTCGACCATTCCGGTGCTCGAAGCCCTGCAGGCGCGCCGCGAGCATCCCTCAGAGTTGGTGCGCGAACATGTGGACTGGGCGCTGGCCCGCCACCATGAAAAAGGCCCGCATTAGCGGGCCTTTTTTGCCTCTCACACTTTCAGGAAGTGCTGGCGGTAGTGCTTGAGCTCGGCAATGGACTCGCGGATATCGTCCAGCGCCTGGTGGGTGCCCTGCTTCTGGAACGAGTCCTTGACCTGCGGCGCCCACATACCGGCGAGGATCTTCAGGGTCGACACGTCTAGGTAACGGTAATGGAAGTAGGCTTCCAGATTCTGCATGTACTTGTAGAGGAAGCGCCGGTCCTGGCCAATGCTGTTGCCGCAGATCGGCGACTTGCCCTTCGGCACCCACTGTTCGAGGAAAGCGATGGTCTGCGCCTCGGCCTCGGCCGGGCCGATCTTGCTCTCGCGCACGCGCTGGGTCAGGCCGCTGTCGCCATGGGTGCGGGTGTTCCACTCGTCCATGCCGGCCAAGAGCTCGTCACTCTGGTGCACGGCGATCACCGGGCCCTCGGCGAGGATGTTCAGCTCGCTGTCGGTGACGATGGTGGCCATCTCGATGATCACGTCCCGCTCCGGCTCCAGCCCGGTCATTTCCAGGTCGATCCAGATCAGGTTGTTGGGGTTCTGCGGCATGGTCGGCTCCTTCTAGATAGGCGCCAGTTTAGCCGCTCAGAGGTGCCAGAGCAGCAATCGCGAATCGCGCCAGTCGTGCAGCTCGATGACTTCACCCGGTGCCACGCCGGGAATCTCGAAGCTATTGCTGATCAGCAGGCTGCCGGGGCGCATCTCGCGGCGCACCTTGGCCCACAGCTCGGCCATGGGTGCGGGCGAGAGGAAGCAGTACACGGCGTCGTAGGCGGCCAGGTCTTCCTGCCACAGGCTGCGGTAGCGCACCTGACAGTTGCGGTACGGCAGGCAGCGCAGCCAGGCCAAGAGGAACACCAGCGGCGCCGTCTCCACGCCCACCAGCCGCGCGGCCGGATAGTCGCGCGCCAGCTGCGCCAGGGTGCCGCCCAGGCCGCAGCCCAGGTCGACGAAGCGGAAATCTGCTGGCAGCCCGGCCAACCGCTCGCTCAGGCGCTGGCGCGTACGCGCGCCGCTTAGATAGAGCGGTACGCGCTCGCGGAAGCTGTTCCAGTTGACCAGCAGCAGCAGGACGAAGGCCGCGAGGAACCACCAGGCCGGCCACTCGCGGCTCTGCAGCGCCAGCAACCCGGGCACGAAGGCCAGGTTCAGCGGCAGCCACCAGCGACGCAGCCCCAGCCAGTGCCCCAGGGCCGCCGCCAGCACGCCCTGCACCAACGCCGCCTGCCACAGCGTCGGACGCCAGCCCCCCAGACGCGCCAGGGCAAACAGCGCCAACGCCACGCCGAGCACAGCCAGGAGCTGGGCCAGCAGCGCGACGGCGGCAGGATAGCGGGAGCGCAGAAGTTCGAACATGGCGCCTGTTGTACCAGCAGGCCGAAGCCGAGGCCAGCCGGGGCCCGTGCTAAACTCGCCGCCGTTTTCTTATTGATCGGAAAGGCCATGGCCAAACGCCAACTCACCCGCCGGCAGAACTGGCGCATCGACAAGGTCCAGGAAGAGCGCGCCGCTCGTGCCGCCAAGCGCGAGTCGCGCATGCTCGAAGAGCTGGAGGGTGGCGACCTGGGCCCGGAGCAGACCGGCCTTGTGATCGCCCACTTCGGCGTGCAGGTGGAAGTCGAGGCGTTGGAAGGCGAGTTGGCCGGCCAGGTGCAACGCTGCCACCTGCGCGCCAACCTGCCGGCGCTGGTCACCGGCGACCGCGTGGTGTGGCGCCCCGGCAACCAGGGCAACGGGGTGATCGTCGCCCAGCTGCCACGCACTTCCGAACTGTGCCGCCCGGACATGCGCGGCGTGCTCAAGCCGGTGGCCGGCAACGTCGACCTGATCGTGATCGTCTTCGCCCCATTGCCGCACGCCCACGCCAACCTGATCGACCGCTACCTGATCGCCGCCGAGCACGCCGGCATCCAGCCGCAGCTGCTGCTGAACAAGGCCGACCTGGTCGATGAGGAAAACTCCGAACACCTCAACGGCCTGCTCACCACCTACCGTCAGCTGGGCTATCCGCTGCTGGAAGTATCGGCCCACGAAGGCGACGGCATGGACCAGCTGCGGGCACGCCTGGACGGCCATGTCAGCGTGTTCGTCGGCCAGTCCGGGGTCGGCAAGTCGTCGCTGGTCAACAGCCTGCTGCCGGGCGTCGATACCCGCGTCGGGCCACTGTCGGAAGTCACCGGCAAGGGCACCCACACCACCACCACCGCCAGGTTGTTCCACTTCCCCGGCGGCGGCGAGCTGATCGACTCGCCCGGCATCCGCGAGTTCGGCCTCGGCCATGTCAGCCGTGACGATGTGGAAGCCGGCTTCATCGAGTTCCGCGACCTGCTCGGCACCTGCCGCTTCCGCGACTGCAAGCACGACCGCGAGCCGGGCTGCGCCCTGCTCAAGGCCCTGGAAGAGGGGCGCATCCAGCCACAGCGGATGGCCAGCTACCGGCACATCCTGGCCAGCCTGCCCGAACCCGACTATTGATAGAGACGCTAAACGAAGAGGCCGCGATGATCGCGGCCTCTTTCATTCCTGGGGCTGGTCGAACTGCAGCGCGCCGTCCTCGAAGATGTTCAGGCGCTGGCGCAGTTCGTCCGCCTGGGCCGGCTCGCCCGGCGCCGCCGATTCCGAGCCCGGGGCCACCGCCTCGGTGGGCGCAGGCGGTTCGGCGGTCTCAGCCGCGCCGTCGCCATCCTGCTCGCCCTCGATGGCGCGCTGGGCCTTCTTGGTCAGGACGATGATGTCGATCCGGCGATTCACCGGGTTGAACGGGTCCTTGCGGTCGAACAGTGCCGACGAAGCATACCCCACCACCCGCGCCACCCGCGGCTCCGGATAGCCGCCGGCGACCAGGGTGCGCCGCGCGGCGTTGGCGCGGCTGGCCGACAGCTCCCAGTTGCCGAACTCGGCCTGGCCGGCGAAGGGCTTGGCGTCGGTATGGCCGCTGACGCTGATCTTGTTCGGCACCGCCTTGATGGTCTCGGCGAGGATCAGCAGGATGTCTTCGAAATAGGGCTGCAGGCGGGCGCTGCCGATGTCGAACATCGGCCGGTTCTCGGCATCCATGATCTGGATGCGCAGGCCGTCCTGGGTGATCTCGAAGAGGATCTGGTCCTTGAACTTCTGCAGCTGCGGATCTTCGTCGACCTTGGTCTGCAGCTCCTGCAACAGCAACTCCAGACGCTCGCGCTCGACCTGCTCGGCCAGCGTCTCGGCCTTGCTGGCATCCATCTCGGCCTGGTCGTCCTTGGCATCGACCGCCGCCTCGGCGGCGTCCGGCGCGTCCTTCAACTCGGGATTGAGGGTTCGGTCGGGCGCCGGCGTCGGCGTGCCGCCCAGGTCGATGACGTAGGGGCTGGCGCTTTCGGTGAAGCCGATGGGGTCCTGGAAGTAGCCGGAAATGGCCTTCTTCTGTTCAGGCGTGGCCGAGGACATCAGCCACATCACCATGAAGAACGCCA
Organism: Pseudomonas sp. GD04019; assembly: GCF_029837695.1. Classification (GTDB taxonomy): domain Bacteria; phylum Pseudomonadota; class Gammaproteobacteria; order Pseudomonadales; family Pseudomonadaceae; genus Aquipseudomonas. Next base: position 47,402 of record NZ_JAOEEA010000008.1, on the reverse strand, counting down.
TCATGGCCGTGGCGAAGTCGGCGAAGGCGATCTTCCAGGCACCACCGTGGTGGCCACCGGCAACCTTCTTGACCCGCTTGACCAGTATAGGCTGGTTGTTCTCCATGGCTCAGCAACCCAACTCAGTTGCCACGCATGGCCTGTTCGAGCTCGCTGAAGCTCGGCCGATGCGCCGGTAGCAGCACCTTGCGGCCGAATTCCACGGCCAGCGTCGGCGGCATGCCGGAGGCGGATGCCACCAGGGTGGCCTTGATCGACTCGTACAGGTTCAGCTCTTCCTTGGCGTCGTGCGTCAGGGCGTCGGCCAGCGGAGCGAAGAAGCCATAGGAGGCGAGAATACCGAGGAAGGTACCGACCAGCGCCGTACCCACCTTTTCGCCGATCTGCGCGTTGTCCGCAGTGGCGAGGATGGACATGGTGATCACGATACCCAGTACCGCCGCCACGATACCCATGGCCGGCATGCCGTCGGCCACCTTGGACACTGCGTGGGCCGGGTGTTCCAGCTCTTCCTTTAGGCTGGAGATTTCCATGTCGAAGAGGTTTTCCAGCTCGTGCGGCGCCATGTTGCCGGAAGACATGATGCGCAGGTAATCGCAGATGAACGCGGTCATCTGCGCATCCTTGAGGATGGCCGGGTACTTGCTGAAGATCGGGCTGGCGTTGGGATCCTCGACGTCGGCTTCGATGGCCATCATGCCCTCGCGGCGACTCTTGTTGAGGATCTCGTAGAGCAGCTTCAGCACTTCCAGATAGAAGGCGTGGGTGAAGCGGCTGCTGAACATCGCCAGCGACTTCTTGAACACGGTCATGAAGGCGCTGCCGGGGTTGGCCTGGAGGAAGGCCCCCAGGGCAGCGCCACCGATGATCATCACCTCGAAGGGGTGCACCAGCGCCATGAACTTGCCGCCGGACAGAATGAAGCCGCCGAAAACGCAGCCGAAAACAACCAGGATGCCGATGATCTTGACCATGGGAATTTAAGCTTGAAGAGTCAGTCGAAAGGGTTCTGTAAAACAACCCTTCTAATTATCGGAAGTATTGCGCCAGACTATAGGCAGTAAAGGCGAAAAGCCAGTTTGGCTCAACCCGCATGCCCACAGACAAGCCCATACCGCGCAGTCTCGACGCCTGGCTCAAGCAGCTGGACGAGGTTCGCCTGCCCATCGCCGCTCGCCACCACGAGGCGGTGCGCCGCACCCTGCAGGACAGTCGCAAATCCCTGCGCGAGATCGCCGAGCAGATGCAGGACAGCCCGGCCATTGCCCTGGCCGTCCTGCGCGAGACCAATCGCCATACCGGCAGTCTTGGCGAGCCGGCCGAGAGCCTGGAGATGGCGCTCAATCGCCTCGGGCTGAAACGTGCGGAAACGCTTGTCGAGCAGATGCCGGTGTTGGACGAGGCGCAGATCCCCCTGCCCCTGCGCCAGTTGCAGCTGATCAGCCTGCACGCCGCGCAACAGGCCAATGGCCTGTTCGCCGGCCGCCTGGCACGCCTGTGGCAGGAAATTCACTGGGGCAGCCTGCTGTTCCTCGCCCCGTTGTGGCCGTTGGTGGCCATCCATCCGCAGCTGTTCGAGGCCTGGGAGCGCCGCGTGCTCGGCCGCGGCGAGCCGCCCTGCAAGGTCGAACGCGAACTGCTCGGCGTGTCGCTGCCGACGCTGTGCCTGGCCCTGGCCCGGCACTGGCGCATGCCGGAGTGGATCGTCCAGGGCTATCGCCTGCTGGTGGAGGATCGCCGCCTGCTGGTCAAGGCCCTGCACATCGCCCGCGACAACGAGCATCCGCTGCACCAGCAGCAGGTACTCGACGAAGATACCAACCTGCGCCGCTGGCTGACCCAACCGGGCAACAGCATTCTGCTGGCCAACGGTCTGGCCATTTCCAGCCACCACAACTGGGCCTGCGAGCACCACCTGCGCTGGCAGCGCCTGACCGGACTGTACCTGCAGGTCGCCCTGCCGGAGATGCAACAACTGGTTCACCAGCAGGCCGCACAGAGCGCCCGCCAGTACGAAATGCCCGACCTATGGCACCCGGCCGAAGCATTGCTGTGGCCCTGGGACGCCTGTCGCCTGAAGGACCTGCAGGCCCCCGCCCCGGCGGTCAACCCACAACTGGATTTGTGGAAACAGCACTGCAGCAAGCTCCTAGCCCAACCCTCACCATTCGCCAACGTGCTGCAGCTGACCGACAGCGCTTGCCAGGCCCTGCAAGCCAGCGGCATGCAGCGGGTGCTGATACTGCTGGCCGACCGCACCCACAGCCGCCTGATGGCCCAGCAGGTCGCCGGCCTGCCGGACGCAGCGGCGCAGCTACGCCTCGATCCGGCACAGAGCCAGGTACTGCGCCGCCTGCTGGCTGAGCCCGGCCAGCTGCGCCTGAGCCCGGAAAACCTGGCCCAGGTCTCCGCTCTGCTGCCAGGCACGCTCAAGGCCCTGTTCAATGGCGAGCACCTGCTGCTGCGCTCACTGGCCAGCAATGGTCGGGTGGTGATGCTGCTGGTGGCGGACCAGGGCGGCGGCGATATCGGCGCCACGCCCCTGCAAGTGTTCGGCAAAACCGTGCAATGCATCGAGCGCGCCCTGGCCACCTTTGCCCGCCGCGGCACCTGACCTTTCCGCTACAATCCGCCCTTTCCCATTTCCGGAGGCTCCGCATGTCCGCCTTCTCCGGCCTGCCGCTGGTGATCGAGCCGGCCGACCTGGCTACCCGCCTGCAGGCACCCGAGCTGATTCTGGTCGACCTGAGCCCGGCCGCCCGCTATGCCGAGGGGCACATACCTGGCGCCCGCTGGATCGACAGCAAGCGCACCCAGCTGGGTCAGCCGCCGGCACCCGGACTGCTGCCGCAGCAGGCGCAGCTGGAAGCCCTGTTCGGCGAGCTGGGCCACAACCCCGACGCGGTCTACGTGGTGTACGACGACGAGGGTGGCGGTTGGGCCGGGCGCTTCATCTGGCTGCTCGACGTGATCGGCCACGGCCGCTACCACTTCCTCAACGGCGGTCTGCAGGCCTGGCTGAGCGAGGGTCGCGAGCTGAGCCAGGCGACTCCGCCGGTCGCCACCGACAGCGCGAGCCTGACCTTGCATGACGGCCCGACCGCCAGCCGCGACTATCTGCAGAGCCGCCTGGGCGCAGCCGACCTGGCGGTGTGGGACGCCCGCTCATCAGCCGAGTTCAGCGGCGAGAAGGTGCTCGCCGCACGCGGCGGCCACGTACCCGGCGCGGTCAACTTCGAGTGGACTGCCGGCATGGACCCGCAGCGCGGCCTGCGCATCCGCACCGATATGGCCGAAGTCCTGGAAGGTCTCGGCATCACCAAGGACAAGGAAGTGATCACCCATTGCCAGACCCATCGCCGCTCCGGCTTCACCTACCTGGTGGCCAAGGCGCTGGGCTATCCGCGAGTCAGGGCCTACGCCGGCTCCTGGTCCGAATGGGGCAACCTGCCCGACACCCCGATCGAACATTGATGCAAGGAATACCGATGAAACAGCGCCTGTTTATCCTCAGCCAGTACCTGCTGCCGCACCACCTGCTGTCGCGCCTGATCGGCTTCGCCGCCGAGTGCCGCGCCGCCTGGTTCAAGGATCGCCTGATCGGCTGGTTCGCCAAGCAGTACCAGGTGAACATGGCCGAGGCCCAGGTCGAGGAGCTGACCGCGTACGAGCACTTCAACGCCTTCTTCACCCGCGCCCTGAAAGACGGCGCCCGCCCGCTGGACGAGACGCCCGGCGCCATCCTCTGCCCGGCCGACGGCGCGATCAGCCAGCTCGGCGCTATCGAGCAGGGCCGCTGCTTCCAGGCCAAGGGCCACAGCTTCAGCGTACAGGAACTGCTCGGTGGCGATGCCGAGCGCGCCGCGCCGTTCATGGGTGGCGACTTCGCCACCGTCTACCTGTCACCCAAGGACTATCACCGCGTGCACATGCCGCTGGCCGGCACGCTGAAGGAGATGGTCTATGTGCCGGGGCGCCTGTTCTCGGTCAACCAGACCACCGCGGAGAACGTCCCCGAGCTGTTCGCCCGCAACGAGCGCGTGGTGTGCCTGTTCGATACCGAGCGCGGGCCGATGGCCGTGGTACTGGTCGGTGCCATGATCGTCGCCAGCGTCGAGACGGTGTGGGCCGGCCTGGTGACCCCGCCCAAGCGCGAGCTGAAGACCACCCGCTACGACGAGGCGGCCCGCGCCGCCATCGAGCTGAGCAAGGGTGGCGAGCTGGGTCGTTTCAAATTGGGCTCGACCGCCATCGTGCTGTTCGGACCTCAACAGGTGCAGTGGGCCGAAGGCGTGGTCGCCGGCAGCCCGGTGCGCATGGGCCAGGCACTGGCACTGCCGCGCACCTGAGCCTTCTCCCCGGGCTTCTGCCAGGCAATCGGCGGCGGCCTCGTCGAACGGCTTAAGGAACATCCCGCGGCGCTCGGAGTCAGAATCGGCAAGACTCCGCAATTGTCCCGAGCAGGGCTGCGGCCCTGCCGCGATGCTGCTAGAGTTCCGAAAAACCCGGTGGCCAGGACGCCGCCCCGCCAGTTACGGATCTCTCCCTGGTATGGATAAACAGAGCCCTCACCTGCTCCTTCGCGTCCCAACTCCTGACAGACAGGGCCTGTCCTTCTGTGATGCCAACCCGCGCGAGTTGAAGCGCTGGATCGCCGCCCTGCCCAAGGCCAACATCGGCGAGACCGCGCGCCAGCTGTACCAGAGCCTGATCGAGCTGAACCAGCTGATCACGCCCAGCGACAACCGCCTGCAACTGCTTGAACTGCTGCGCCCCGAGGTGTACTTCGTCACCAGCCATCTGGAGCGCCACTTCCTCAATCAGTCCATCGTGCTTGACGAGCGCCCGCGCAAGGTGGCCAACCTGTGCCAGGCCCTGCAGAACCACATGGCCATTGGCTACAAGCTGATCATCACCCAGGAGCTGCCACGCTTCGCCAAGGAGCGCGCACAACTGCTGACCGTCGCCCTGCAGCGTGCCAGCCATGCCCTGTGCGGCCCGTTGATACGCGCCAGTCAGCTGTATTGCCCGGTTCCCGAAGGCCTGTGGCTGGAACTGCACCAGCTGTACCGCATCGCTCGCCTGCATGGTCTGCAGCAGGTGCAAGTGCGTGATGACCTGGCCCGCAACGGCAAGAGCCTGAGCCAGGAGCAGATCTACCTCGGCGCCTTGCTGCTCGGCTGTGCACGCTGCAATCAGATGCGCCAGAGTGGCATCGCTCGCCTGGCCGAGGCCCTGGAAAGCTGGAGTTCGCTGGCCAGCCTGCACCGCGCCGATGATCCGAACAGCCTATTCGCCATCGCCCCGCAACTGGATGGCCCGCCACGTTACAAATCGCTGTTCGGCGATGGCGAGCGCCATAACCTGCTGGGCCTCGATCCACACGCACTGGTCGACGCACTCAAGGAGCATCTGCTGCTACCGCCGGATAGCAGCGAGCCACGCCGCCTGCAGATTCCCGAGGGCATGCCCATCGACCTGCTGCAGCACCTGGCCTCGGCCTGGGGCGACATCGCCGAGCGCACCTTCCAGCGCAACCCGGGACGCGGCAGCCTGACTCTGTGCATCGGCATGTCGGCCGTGCACTTCAACCTGGCCGGCAAGCGCGGCTTCTCCGACGTACTGAAACAGCAGGAGACGCCCCGCGGCGCTCAGTTCAAGGCCGCCAAACCGGGCTCGGGCGGAGGACCGGACGTCTGGGCCGTCGCCTTCGACGCCCAACGCGAGAGCCAGTGGGAAGACGGCATTCCCATGGAGGAGATTCAGTACAAGGCCGCCCCCAAGGCCGGCGAGCAACCCGCCGAGGAAGTGGCGGGCGCCTATCCCAGCTACGAGCTGCCCATCGTCAACCACAGCCCCGGCGGTTACTGCCTGAGCTGGCCCAAGGAAGTCCCGGTGCAGTTGCAGGCCGGCGAGCTGCTGGGCACCCAGGACGCCCCCGATCAGGGCTGGAGCGTGGCAGTGGTGCGCTGGATTCGCCAGGTGCGTGGCGGCGGCACACAGATGGGCATCGAGCTGATCGCGCCCCATGCGCAACCTTGCGGCGTGCAACTGGTGCGCAAGAGCGAACAGAACAGCCAATACCTGCGCGCCCTGCTGCTGCCTGAGATTCGCGTGATCTCGCGTCCGGCTACGCTGATCACACCCCGACTGCCCTTCCAGGAAAGCAACAAGGTGGTGATCAACCACAACGGCGAAGAAACCCGCGCCATACTCAGTCGCAAGCAGACCAGCACCGGCAGTTTCAGCCAGTTCGAATACCGCGTGCTGGACGAGACCAAGGCTCCATCCGGGACCTCCGTCACAGCACCGAAGGAGCCTGGCAAGGGCGGAGATGAAGACTTTGACTCACTCTGGAAGTCGCTGTAGATTGCCGGAACAGACCATCCGTCGCCTTTTTGCGCCCGTTCTTCGGCGCCTTCCAAGCAAAACCTCATGGCCATCGAAAAAAAAACCATACGGCTGCTGATCCTCGAGGATTCGCAGAACGAGGCCGAACGCCTGGTCAGCCTGTTCCGCAATGCCGGACGAGCGACCCGCGTTCACCGCATCACGTCCAGCGATAATCTGGCAGAGGCCCTGCAACAGAGCTGGGATCTACTGATCAGCGCGCCGACCAGCGAGCACATCGACCCCAACGAAGCGATCACCGCCATCCGCCGCCAGGCCAAGGATATCCCGGTGATCCAGTTGGTGGCCGACAACGAATCCGATGCCATCACCGAAGCCCTGATGCTCGGCGCCCAGGATGCCCTGCCGCAAGGCGATGACGAACGCCTGATCCTGGTGGCCAACCGCGAACTGGCCAACCTCGAGGAACGCCGCGCCCGCCGCGCTGCCGAAGTGGCCCTGCGGGAAGCGGAGAAACGTTGCCAGCTGCTGCTGGACAGCTCGGTGGACGCCATCACCTACGTCCACGATGGCATGCACATCTATGCCAACCGTGCCTATCTCAAGCTGTTCGACTACGAGGATGCCGAGGAGCTGGAAGGCATGCCGATGATCGACCTGATCGCCGGCGAGGACCAGACCCGCTTCAAGGACTTCCTGAAGAGCTACGCCAACGGTGAAGGCAGCGCCGAACTCAGCTGCGGCGGGGTCAAGCCCGATGGCCAGCGCTTCGCAGCACGCATGTCGTTCTCCCCGGCCACCTATGATGGCGAGCCGTGCATCCAGGTGGTGATCCGCGCCGAGAACGACAACGCCGAACTGGAAGAGAGACTGCGCGAGATCAGCAGTCAGGACCTGGTGACCGGCCTGTTCAACCGCTCGTACTTCCTCGAACTGATGGACAGTGCCGCCCAGCGCGCGGTGACCGAGGGTCAGGTCGCCAGCCTCGCCTATATCCGCGTCGACCGCTACAGCGAGGTCATCGGCGAAGTCGGCCTGGCCGGCATCGATCTGCTGCTGACCGACCTGGCCAACCTGCTGCGCAACCACTTCGGCGAGGCCAGCCAGCTGGCGCGCTTCGGCGACGACGTGTTCACCGTTCTGCTGCCGGGCGTGGCGCCCCAGCAGAGCCAGGAGCAGTTGACCGGCCTGCTGAAGAAGACCGAGGGCCATCTGTTCGACGTTTCCGGACGCACCGTGCAGACCACCCTGTCGATCGGCGTCGCCGGCCTCAGCGAGCAGACCAGCAAGGCCCAGGAAGTCATCGATCGCGCCCACCGCTGCGCCGACGAAGTCGAAGGCAACGCGATCAAGGTGTACAACCCGGCCGACGAACTGGCCGCCGCGGCCAGCCGTGGCAGTCTGGTGGCGATGGTCCAGCAGGCACTGGACAACAACAGCTTCCGCCTGCTGTTCCAGCCGATCATCAGTCTGCGCGGCGACAGCGACGAGCACTACGAAGTGCTGCTGCGCCTGCTCAGCCCGCAGGGCGAAGAAGTGCCGGCAGCGGACTTCCTCGCCGCAGCCAAGGACGCCGGCCTGGCCGAGAAGATCGACCGCTGGGTGGTGCTCAACTCGGTCAAGCTGCTCTCCGAGCACCGCAGCAAGGGCCACAATACCCGCCTGTTCGTGCACCTGTCGGCCAACAGCCTGCAGGACCAGACCCTGCTGCCCTGGCTCAGCGTGGCGCTCAAAGCCGCGCGACTGCCGTCGGACTCGCTGGTGTTCCAGATCAGCGAACCGGACGCCGTGGCCTACCTCAAGCAGGCCAAGGCCCTCACCCAGGGCCTGGCCGAGCTGCACTGCAAAGTCGCCCTCGGCCAGTTCGGCTGCGCCATCAACCCGTTCAACACGCTCAAACACCTCAGCGTGGACTTCGTGAAGGTCGACGGTTCCTTCTCCCAGGATCTGTCCAGCGCGGAGAACCAGGAGGCGCTGAAAACGCTGCTGGCCAGCCTGCATGCCCAGGCCAAGCTGACCATTGTGCCCTGCGTGGAGAGTGCCACCGTACTGGCAACCCTCTGGCAGGCCGGGGTCAACTACATCCAGGGCCACTACCTGCAGGGCCCGAGCCAGTCGATGGATTACGACTTCTCCGCCGGCGACGAATAATCCCGTCCCACAAAAAAGCCCCGCAATCGCGGGGCTTTTTCATGGCGCATATCCCTGTGCACCGCCCTTCGAGCAGCTGCGCTGTGAAGAACGGTTGTCCTGCCGTTTTTCATTGCAGCGGCGTTCAGTCCTGCCCGTCGCGATCACGGAAGCCGAGCAGGTAGAGGATGCCGTCGAGGCCCAGGGTGGAGATCGCCTGCTTGGCCGACTGTTTGACCAGCGGCTTGGCGCGGAAGGCCACGCCGAGACCGGCCAGGCCGAGCATGGGTAGGTCGTTGGCGCCATCGCCCACGGCGATGGTCTGCTCCAGGCGCAGTCCTTCCTTCTCGGCCAGCTCGCGCAGCAGATCGGCTTTGCGCTGGGCGTCGACGATCGGCTCGATCGCCACGCCGGTGACCTTGCCGTCGACTATCTGCAGCTCGTTGGCGAACACGTAGTCGATGCCCAGCTTGGCCTGCAGCTGCTTGGCGAAATAGGTGAAGCCGCCGGAGAGGATGGCAGTCTTGTAGCCCAGGCGCTTGAGCTCGGCAAACAGCACTTCGGCGCCCTCGGTCAGACGCAGCGAGGCGCCGATCTCGGCCAGCACGGTTTCCGGCAGGCCCTGCAGCAGCGCCATGCGCTCCTTGAAGCTGGCGCGGAAATCCAGTTCGCCTCGCATGGCGCGCTCGGTGATCTCGGACACCTTGTCGCCGACGCCATGCGCCTTGGCCAGTTCGTCGATAACTTCCGCCTCGATCAGCGTGGAGTCCATGTCGAACACAGCCAGACGACGATTGCGGCGGAACACCGAGTCGCGCTGGAAGGCGATATCGACATCAAGCTCCTGGGCCACACTGAGAAACTCGGCGCGCAGCGCGTCGACATCGGCCGGCTCGCCGCGCACGGAGAACTCGATGCAACCCTTGCCCTGGTCGGCCGGCATGTCCAGCGGCATGCGCCCGGACAGGCGATCGATATGGTCGATATTGAGGCCGTACTTGGCGGTGATCGAACTGACCCGCTGCAGCTGCTCGGCGGTAACCTTGCGCGTCAGCAGGGTGACCATGTAGCGGGTCTTGCCCTGGCCGCCAACCCACTGCTGGTAGTCCGCCTCGGAGACGGGGGTGAAGCGCACCTGCTGGTCCAGCTCGTAGCCGGTGAACAGCACATCCTTGAGCACCGAGGAGGCCTGCTCGGTATCCGGGATCTCGACCAGGATGCCGAACGAGAGGGTGTCGTGAATCACCGCCTGGCCGATATCGAGGATGTTCACCCCGCCCTGCGCCAGCACGCCGGTGATGGCCGCGGTCAGGCCCGGGCGATCTTCCCCGGTGATGTTGATCAGGACGATTTCGCGCAAGGCGCACACTCCAGCTTGCAAATGGGTCAGCGAAAAGGCGCACATTCTAACCCGTTTCGCCTGGCGCATGGCACGGGCGGCGCTTTGCCCGCCTGGGGGCGGTGGTTATACTGCGCGGCAATTCCAGTCGATAAGAGCCGCGCTCCGTGAACCGGCCCGTTCAGGTCAAGCCCGACAATTTCTTCCTGCTGCTGTTCAATGCCCTGCGCCAGCGCCGCGTGCCGCTCGCCCTGCGCATTGCCAGCCACAGCCTGCTGCTGGTCGCCCTGGCGTTGGTGATCTACGCCTGGGTGATGGGCATGCAGTTCAAGCAGGCCATGCAGCAGCAGGCCGACGCCCTCGGCCAGAGCCTGACCGTGCAGACCGCCGCCTCGGCCACCGAACTGCTGGTGTCCAACGACATCCTCAGCCTCAACGTGCTGCTCAGCAACCTGGCGAAGAACCCGCTGGTGGCCCATGCCGCCATCTACAGCGTGGACAACCGCATCCTCGCCGAGGCCGGATCGCGCCCGACCCAGAGCATCCTCGGTGAAGCCGACGGGCTCTACTCCACTCCGATCACCTTCCAGGAAGTCATCGCCGGCCAGCTGCGCATCAGCCTGGACATGCAGCAGTTCCAGCAGCCGATGACCATCAGCCTGCAGAGCATGGGCCTGCTCAGCCTGATCCTGCTGGCCCTGGCCATGTCCCTGAGCCTGCGCCTCGGCCGGCATATCTCCACGCCGCTGATGCAGCTGCGCGTGTGGCTGCGCGACCCGGACGACCCTGCCCCCGGCGCCGGCCGCCAAGACGAGATCGGCGACCTCGCCCGCCAACTGCAGGCCCGCCTGGTACCGGAGAAGCCGGAGCCCGAACCGCAGATCGAAGAGCACGACGAGTACGCCGACCTCGACCTGCATGACGAGCAGGACTTCCACGAGGACGAGCCGCGCGAACCAGGTTTCGACATGCCGAACCTGCGCGCCGATAGCGACGACTACCACCAGGACGAATTCGCCGAGCCGGCGCCACGCCCTGTGCCGGCCGTGCGCCACGACGAGGACGACCCCTTCGCCGACCTGCGCGATCTGCATCAGGATATCCAGGAGCCAGAGCCAGCAGCGCTACCAACGCCAGCACCGCTAGACCCGTACGAGCCACAGGAGCAGGTCAGCAGCGCCGTGCTGGCGATCCAGCTGGGCGCCCAGGAGCAGCTGCGTCACCTGCCGCGCGCGCGCCTGATGGAGCTATTGCAGCGCTACCGCGACTGCCTGGAGCAGGCCGCCGCGTTGTACCAGGGCAAGCTGTTCACCCTCAACGACGGCAGCAGCCTGCTGCTATTCGACAGCACCCAGAGCGGCGAGGACTACCTGACCCACGCCCTGTGCTGCGGCGAGCTGCTGCGCGCCCTCGGCCACGCCCTGCAGATCGAGGTGGCTGACAGCGGCATCACCCTGCAACTGCAGCTGGGCCTGACCCGTAGCGACGAGGAAATCAGCCCGAGCCAGGCCGAGGTGCTGCTCAGCGAGGCGGCCCAGGATGCCCTGGCCCTGGCCCAGCACAGCCGCAACCTGCTGCTGGTGCAGCGCAGCGTGGCCGATGATCCGTTGCTGCGCCAGCGCGCGCGCATCCGCGCCATAGCCAGCCCCGAGGGCGCCAGCTGCGTCGAACGCCTGCTCGAGCCCTACCCATCGTTGCTGGAGCGCCAGCTGGCGCGCATGCACGAACACTCGTGACCACCCTGATCAGCCACCCGCTGCCGTTGCTGGCACTGGGTGTCGCCCTCGGCCCGCGCCTCGTGCCGCCGCGCCTGCTGCTGGCGGGCCTGCTGTTCACACTGCTGCCGGATGCCGATGTGCTGGCCTTCAAGTTCGGCATCGCCTATGCCGACGCCTTCGGCCATCGGGGCTTCAGCCACTCGCTGCTATTCGCCGGATTGGCCGGGGCGCTCGGCGCACTGTGCTGCCGCCTGCTCGACTGTGGACCGCTCAAGGCCTTCCTGTGGATCAGCCTGGCCACCGCCTCGCACAGCCTGCTGGATGCGGCTACCGATGGCGGTCTGGGCGTGGCCTGGCTTTGGCCCTGGAGCGAGCAGCGCTTCTTCCTGCCCTGGCGGCCGATCGAGGTATCGCCCTTCGTGCATGGCTTCTTCAGCCAGCGCGGGCTGGACGTGCTGATCTCGGAGGCACGCTGGGTCTGGCTGCCCTGCCTGGCCCTGGCCTGTGTCGGTGTCGTCCTGCGCGCGTTGCTACGCCCGCGCCAGCAAGCGCTCTAGCCCGCCGAGCAGGCGCGCCAGCGCGCCCTGGTTGGCCCGCAGCACCGCCAACCCCGCATCCGCCCGCTGCTGCGCCTGCGCCGAATCGGCGAACAGCATGCGCAGCGCCGCGTGCAGCTGGGCCGCATCCCCTACCTCCAGCAGATCACCTGCGCCACGCAACTGGGCGGCGATCTCCAGGAAGTTGAACAGGTGCGGGCCGCTGAGCAGCGGCTTGCCCAGCGCCGCCGGCTCCAGCAGGTTGTGCCCGCCATTGGCGATCAGGCTGCCGCCGACCAGCGCCAGATCGGCCAGGGCATAGAGGAACAACAGCTCGCCCAGGGTATCGCCGAGCAGAACCTGCACCCCGGCGCCCGGCGCCTCTGCGGTGGAACGGCGCACCGTGGCGAAGCCTTCCCGGCGGCACAGCTCGAACACCTGGTCGAAGCGTTCGGGATGGCGCGGCACCAGGATCAGCAGCGCATCCGGGTGCTCGTCGAGCAACCGGCGATGGGCCTGCAGCATCACCTCATCCTCGCCGGCATGGGTGCTGGCGGCGATCCACACCGGCCGCGCGACCGCGCCCCAACGCTCACGCAGCTCGGCGGCGCGGCGCGGCAGCTCGGCCTCGACGCTGAGATCGAACTTGATCGAGCCGGTAACCTCGACGCTCGCAGGGCGGGCGCCCAGCTGACGGAAGCGTTCGGCCTCGGCTTCGGTCTGCGCGGCGATCAGCGACAGCTCACCCAGCATCGGCGCGGTCAGCCTGGCGAAGCGCGCATAGCCGCGCGCCGAGCGCTCGGACAGCCGTGCATTGGCCAGCGCCACGGGAATGCCGCGCACATGGCAGGCGTGGATATGGTTGGGCCACAGCTCGGTCTCCATGATCACCGCCAGCTTCGGCTGCAGGCGATCGAGGAAACGCGCGCAGGCCCAGGGCAGGTCATACGGCAGGTAGCAGTGCTGGATGCGCTCGCCGAACAGCGCCTGGATGCGCTCGGAGCCGGTCGGCGTCATGCAGGTCACGGTGATCGGAAGCTCGGGATGACGCGCCAGCAGCTCGCGGATCAGCGGCGCCGCGGCGATGCTCTCGCCCAGCGACACGGCGTGAATCCAGATGCCGCCCTCCCTGAAGGCCGGCAGGCCGACGGCGAAACGCTCACCGATGCGCCTGCCGTAGGCCGGCGCACGCCAGGCGCGCCACAGCAGACGCAGGAAGATGAACGGCAGAGCCAGATGCAGGATCAAGGTGTAGAGGGTTCTGTTCATGGGCGCGCAGCTTAGCAAAGGGACGTGCCACAATGCGCGCCGCCCCCGAGGAGAAGCCCCATGAGCGGTTATCTGTACCTGGCCATCGCCATCGTCGCCGAAGTCATCGCCACCACCGCGCTTAAGGCCGTGGAGGGCTTCAGCAAACCGCTGCCGCTGATCCTGGTGGTGATCGGCTATGGCATCGCCTTCTGGATGCTCAGCCTGGTGATGAAGAGCATCCCGGTGGGCGTCACCTACGCCATCTGGTCGGGCCTGGGCATCGTGCTGATCAGCATCGCCGGCCTGGTGATCTACGGCCAGAAACTCGATCTGGCCGCCCTGGCGGGTATCGGCCTGATCATCGCCGGCGTGCTGGTGATCCAGCTGTTCTCCGGCAGCACCGGGCACTGACGGACGCGGGTTATACTGCGCGCCTGTTCCACAGCGAGCCCCGGCATGTCCCAATCCCTCAGCACCGATATCCTGATCGTCGGCGGCGGCATCGCCGGCCTCTGGCTCAATGCCCGCCTGCGCCAGCTCGGCTACTCCACCGTTCTGGTGGAAAGCGCCAGTCTCGGCGGCGGACAGAGTCTGAAGTCCCAGGGCATCATCCATGGCGGCGCCAAGTACGCCCTGCACGGCGCGCTGACCGGCGCCTCGGAAGCCATCGCCGACATGCCGCAGCGCTGGCGCGAGGCCGTGGCCGGCCATGGCGAGCTGGACCTGTCCGGCGTGCGCCTGTTGTCCGAGGCCCATTACCTGTGGTCGCCCGGCAGCCTGGCCGGCAACCTGACCAGCTTCTTCGCCAGCAAAGCGGTGCGCGGCCGGGTCGACCAGGTCAAGGGCGACCAGCTGCCGCCGGCGCTGCAACACCCCAAATTCAAGGGCAAGGTCTACCGCCTGGCCGAGCTGGTGCTCGACGTGCCCAGCCTGATCGCCCGCCTGGCCAAACTGGCCGGCGACAGCCTGCTGGCCGCTCGCGAGATCGCGCCGCTGCGTGAGGGTCAGGAGCTGATCGGCCTGCAGATCGACGGCCGCGAGATCCGCGCCCAGCGCATCGTGCTCAGTGCCGGCTCGGGCAATGCCGAGCTGCTCGCCAGCCTTGGCCTGGAACAACCCAGGCAGCAACTGCGCCCGCTACACATGGTGCTGGTCAAAGGCCCGAGCCTGAAGCCACTGTACGCCCACTGCCTGGGCGGCGGGCCGAAGCCGCGCATCACCGTGACCAGCCACCCGGCCGCCGACGGCCAGTGGGTGTGGTACCTCGGCGGCGACATCGCCGAGGCCGATGGCGTGGCCCGCGACGAAGCGGCGCAGATCCGCGCCGCACAGAAGGAGCTGGGCGATCTGCTGCCCTGGGTCGACCTGTCCAGCGCGCGCTGGGCCACCCTGCGCGTCGACCGCGCCGAACCGGCGCAGTCCGGCCTGGTGCGTCCGGACAACGCCTTCCTCGCCGACCAAGGCCGTTTGCTGGTGGGCTGGCCGACCAAGCTGGCACTGTCGCCGGACTTCAGTGACCGGGTCATTGCGGCGCTGCAGCGCGACGGCATCCAGCCTGGTGGCAACGCTCCGCTGCCCGAACTGCCGCGCCCGCCGCTGGCCAAGCCGGTGTGGGAGGAGCTACTGCCATGAGCCTGCACGACCTGCACCGCCCGCTGGGCGACAGCGGCCTGATCGTCTCGCCGCTGGGCCTGGGCACGGTCAAGCTGGGCCGCGACCAGGGCGTGAAGTACCCCAACGGCTTCACCATTCCCGATGACGCCGCCGCCCGCGCCCTGCTCGACCAGGCGCGCGGCCTGGGCATCAACCTGATCGACACGGCGCCGGCCTATGGTGTCAGCGAGGAGCGCCTAGGTCCGCTGCTGCGCGGCCAGCGCGAGGACTGGGTGATCGTCAGCAAGGTCGGCGAGGAATTCATCGGCGGCCAGTCCAGCTTCGACTTCTCGCCGCGTCATGCGCGCTATTCCCTGGAGCGCAGCCTGCAGCGCCTGGAAACCGACCGCATCGACCTGCTGCTGGTCCATTCGGACGGCAACGATGTCGCCATCCTGCGCGACAGCGGGGTGTACGAGACCCTGGCCGAGCTCAAGCGCGAGGGCAAGATCCGCGCCTTCGGCCTCTCCGGCAAGACCGTGGACGGCGGCCTGCTGGCTCTGCAGCAAGGCGACTGCGCCATGGTCACCTACAACCTGGCCGAGCAGGGTGAGCGCGCCGTGCTCGACCACGCCGCCGCTCACCACAAGGGCATCCTGGTCAAGAAAGCCCTGGCCAGCGGGCATGCGGTACTCGCCGGCGAAGACCCGGTGCGCGCCAGCTTCGAGCTGGTGTTCGGCCACCCCGGCGTCACCGCCGCCATCGTCGGCACCATCAACCCGCAACATCTGGCGGCAAACGCGGCCACCGCCGCTGCGGTGATCCGCGGCTAAACTGCAGGGCTCTGGGCGCGCTCTGAACCTCGCATGCCCCATCCATCCGCCGCAGCCGCACGGCTGCCGACCGAGGAGCCGATATGTCGAGACTGCTGGCCCGCAAAGCACCGGGTCATTTCAAGACACTGCCGCTACATGTCGAGGCCAGCGCGGACGCACTCAGCTATCGCGGCCTCGGCCTGCCGCTGAACTTCGCCCAGATGCTCGAACGGCGTCGCCCGGTGCAACTCGCGGACAACCAGCGCTTCGCCCTGGAGCTGGCCAATCTCGGCATCTCGGTACGCCTGACCCTGGCCTGGCAGGGCCGCGACTACTGGCTGCTGGTGCGCCAGCAGCGCCCGGATCGCGGCGACGTGGTTCTCAAGCTGATCTCCGGCTACGTGCCAACCCACGAGATGAACCTGCCGCTGCTCACCGCCATCCAGGAAGTGGCCGAGGAATGCCTGATCGAGAACGACGGCACCTGGCTGGCCGGCCGCTACGCCGACACCTGGCTGCCTGCGCCTTACCAGGGCGCGCTGCGCTACCGCGAGAGCGACCACTTTCGCCTCAGCCCGCTGTCCGGTGCCGCGCGGCCGGTGCAATGCGGCAACCTGATGCTGATGGAACGCCCGCGTGCCTATGTGCACCTGCCCACCGCCTCGCTGCAGCTGGTTTACGACTTGCGCCTGGAGCTGCCGAAGGACTGCCGCCAGCCCAGCCTGTTCCATGTCGATGAGCGCATGGAGGGCGCGGAGCTGGTGGCGCGCCTGGAGCGCCGCCGCCCGGATATCTACCTGCTACCGCTGCAGCACGGCAAACCTGGCGCCGAGCTGTTCACCCTGCGCAAGGGCACACTGCTGCCGACCAGCACGCGCGGTATCTGGCTCTCCGAGAGCTTTGCCGCCCAGGACGGCTGGCTGGTGCGCGACGAGCGCATCCGCTGGAAGGACTGGCAGGCACGCCTGAATCAGGCGGAGAAGGAACCCGGCCGTCTGGCCGGGTAAAGAGGATGCGGCCACCGAGGGTGGCCGCGACTGTCACTTGCTGCGGATCTTCTCGACGATGGCGGTGGTCGAGCTGTTCTCCACCAGACCCAGCACCCGCACCTCGCCGCCATAGGCGCGCACGATATCGGCGCCCACCACGCCCTCGATGCCGTAATCGCCACCCTTGACCAGCACGTCCGGCTGTACCGCGCGCAGCAGGTTCTCCGGGGTGTCTTCGCTGAAGCTCACCACCCAGTCCACCGCACCGAGGCCGGCGAGCACGGCCATGCGCCGGTCCACCGAGTTGATCGGCCGGCCGGGGCCCTTGAGGCGCGATACCGAGGCGTCGTCGTTGACCGCCAGCACCAGGCGATCGCCCTGGGCGCGGGCCTGCTCCAGATAGGTCACGTGACCGGCATGCAGGATATCGAAGCAGCCGTTGGTGAAAACGATCTTCTCGCCATGGGCGCGGGCGTCCTCGATGGCCACCAGCAGTTGCTCCAGGCCCAGCACGCCGCGTTCGGAGCCCTGCTCGCGCTGCACCGCACGACGCAGTTCGGGGGCGCTGATGGCGGCGGTCCCCAGCTTGCCGACCACGATGCCGGCGGCCAGGTTGGCCAGGGCCACGGCCTGTGGCAGCTCCTCGCCGGCGGCGATGGAGGCGGCCAGAGTGGAGATCACCGTGTCGCCAGCGCCGGTCACATCGAATACTTCGCGGGCGCGGGCCGGCAGGTGCAGTGGTGCGTGGTCCGGGCGCAGCAGGGTCATGCCATGCTCGCCGCGGGTCACCAGCAGCGCGCCCAGCTCCAGCTCGCGCATCAGCTTGGCGCCCTTGGCCACCAGCTCGGCCTCGTCGGCGCAATGGCCGACGATGGTCTCGAACTCGTTGAGGTTGGGGGTGATCAGGCTGGCGCCGCGGTAGATGGAAAAATCCTTGCCCTTGGGGTCGGCCAGCACGGCGATGCCGTGGGCGCGGGCCAGCTGGATCAGCGCCTGGTGGTTCTGCAGCGCGCCCTTGCCGTAGTCGGACAGCACCAACACCTTGACCCCGGCGAGCAGGCTGTCGACGTCCTTGGCCAGGGCGGCGGCATCGGTGCGGAAGGGCTCTTCGAAGTCCATGCGCAGCAGTTGCTGGTGACGGCTCATGACCCGCAGCTTGACGATGGTCGGCTGGTCGTCGATGCGCTGGAAGTGCGCACGCACGCCGGCGGCGTTGAGGCTATCGGTGAGGCTGTTGGCGGCTTCGTCCTCACCGGTCACGCCAACCAGCAGAGCCGGCGCGCCGAGGGCGGCGATGTTCAGCGCGACGTTGGCGGCGCCGCCCGGACGATCCTCGATCTGCTCGACCTTGACCACCGGCACCGGCGCCTCCGGGGAAATGCGCGACGTGCCGCCATGCCAGTAACGGTCGAGCATGACATCGCCCACCACCAGAACGGGGGCTTGATCGTAACGGGGCATGGACAGCTTCATGGACACTGAACTCTCGACAGGGGCAGCAATAAAATCGCCGCGGATCATAGCATGCGAGTCCCGCCGGCCGGCCCCCGCTCGCCCGAACAGCGCCGGCCCGCAAGGGAACTACCGATGACAGGTGCCGTCCGCGCTCGGGACGGCACGCTTACACGGACTCCTGCTCCAGCGGCTGCTCGCCACCATCTTCGAACTGCTTGGCATGCAGACGCGCGTAGTAGCCGTTCTGCGCCAGCAGCCCGGCGTGGCTGCCGCGCTCGACGATCTCGCCCTGGTCCATCACCAGAATCAGGTCGGCCTTCTCGATGGTGGTCAGGCGATGGGCGATGACCAGCGTGGTACGCCCCTTCATTACCTGATCCAGGGCAGCCTGGATGTGCCGCTCGGACTCGGTATCCAGCGCCGAAGTGGCCTCGTCGAGAATCAGCAGCGGAGCGTTCTTCAACAGCGCACGAGCGATGGCCAGGCGCTGACGCTGGCCACCCGAGAGCAGCACGCCGTTCTCGCCGACCAGGGTATCGAAGCCCTGCGGCAGCTTGTCGATGAACTCGGACGCATAGGCGGCCTCGGCCGCCTGGCGCACCTGCTCGAGCGGAGCGCCCGCGAGATCGCCATAGGCGATGTTGTTGGTCACGCTGTCGTTGAACAGGGTGACGTGCTGGGTGACCAGGGCGATGTGCTGGCGCAGGTTGCGCAGGCGATATTCCTCGACATCCAGATCGTCGACCAGGATCTGCCCCTGCTCATGGTGATAGAAACGCGGGATCAGGCTCGCCAGGGTCGACTTGCCACTGCCGGAGCGGCCGACCAGGGCGATCATCTGGCCCGGCTCGGCGACGAAGGAGATGTCGCGCAACACCGGCTTTTCCGCACCCGGATACTGGAAGCTCAGGTTGCGCACTTCCAGACGGCCGCTGACCCGCTCGCGCTCCTGAGTGCCGTGATCGACCTCGGGCTCCTCGTCGAGCTGCTCGAAGATGCTTTCCGCGCCTGCCACCCCCTTCTGAATGGTGGAGCTGACCTCGGACAACTGGCGGATCGGCTTGGGCAAAAGACCGGCAAGCGTGATGTAGGCCACCAGATCACCGGTAGAAGCATCTCCACGCAACAGCAAAACCAAGAACATCAACACGGCCATGGCGCTGTAGATCACCAGCTGCAGGCTGGGGGTGTAGACCGCGCTGGTCTTGACCATGCGCAGCTGCTTGTCCTTGTTAGCCTCGCTGGCCGCCCTAAAGCGTTCTTGCTCATAGCCTTCCCCGCCGAAACTGCGCACCACGCGATAGCCGTGAATGGTCTCGGAGGCCACATGGGTGACATCGCCCATGGCCACCTGGATCTTCTTGCTCTGCTTGCGAAACTTCTTGCTGGCGCTGCCCACCATCACACCGATCACCGGTAGGATGGCCAGCATGACCAGGGTCAGCTTCCAGTTCATCCACAGCAGACTGGCGAACAGGAACAACACCGTCATCCCTTCACGCACGACCACCTTGATCGCGTCGGTGGCGGCGCCCGTCACCATGGTCACGTTGTAGGTGATGCGGGAAATCAGATGGCCGGAATTGTGGTTGTCGAAGTAGCGGTTGGGCAACGTCAGCAGATTATTGAACAGGGCGATGCGCAGGTCCTGCACCAGCCCCATCGAGACCCGGGCCAGGAAGTAGTTGCCCAGATAGGACCCGAGCCCCTGCCAAACCGCGATCAGCACGATCAACAGCGGCACCGCCTGCAGCAGCTTGAGCTCGGCAAGCCAGGCGTAGTCCTTGAGGTAGGGAACCGTGGCGAAGAAACCCGCATCCGGATTGCTCAAACCGTCAACGAAGAACTTGAGTATGTAGCCCAGCATGGGCTGCGTGGAGGCAAAAATCAGAAAACCCAGGATACTGATGGCGAACAGCCCCCAGTAGGGCACCACGTATTTCAGCAATCGCAGGTAAACCTTAAGGCTGGATTGCTGGGTAGAATTGGCCATGCGGAGAGGCACCATAGACTGGCTAGAGGAACGAGATGCGGATTGTAACAGCGCAGGAACTGGAAAGCTGGCTAGCCAGCGGCAGGGTTTTAGAGCGGGACGCCCGCGGCCCTAAGGTAGTGGCGCTCTCCGATGGCCGCTTCCTGAAGATATTCCACACCCGACGCCCGCTCTTGCAATCGCGCCTGTGGCCCGCTGCCCGGCGCTTTCGCCACAACGCCGAGCGCCTGCGCGCGCGGGGCGTCGCCACCCCAGACATCAGCGAGATTTTCTGGCTCAACCGCCGCAAAGGGCTCAGCGCCTGCCTCTACGCCCCCCTACCAGGCGAGTCGCTGGAACAACTGCTGCGCAATGATGACCCGAGGCTAGCACTGGAGCTGCCAGCGCTGGCAAGCTTCTTCCGCCTGCTACACTGCCAGGGCGTATACTTTCGCTCCCTTCACCTTGGCAACATTTTGCTGATTGCACCTGGCCAGTTCGGGCTGATCGACGTACTGGATCTGCGTTGCTATCCGTTCCCGCTGAACCGTGGCCTGATCCGCCGCAACTTCGAACACCTGCGCAGCTACTTGCAGCGGCGCAAACTGGAACGTTTTCCCCTCGACCGGCTGCTGGCGCTATACCAAGCAAGCGATTGAGGTTCAGGCACGCAAGCTCATTATCAGCACAGACCGGACACCAGCAGATTCCAGCGTGCATACCCAAGGGCCCACGAATGGACATCGGTTCCAAGCACATGGACGACCTCAGGATCTCGCATCTGCTCGCAGAAGCGCCGATTGAGCAGTGCTCCTATGCCCAGCAACGCCAGCCCGCCAGGGATGCTTTCGATATCCTCGATCAGCGCACGCTAGAGCCAACCATTGAGCCCCTAACACACACTTTCGCCCCCGGCCAGATAAATCACCTAGATTTTATACTTCCTGGCATACGCTCCTGCATCAACTTGCAGCTTGCAGCGCAGCATCCAATTGATCCCAAGCCAGCCTGGGCACCAGTGACTCAGGAATGCGGCTCTGCTGGGAAAGATTGAACACCTGAAAGCCCGGCCCCAACACCTTTTCCTTCAGCAGATCGAAGCTCGGGCGAATGTAGTCATCCCAGTCGTCGGCCAGCCGGCTCGGTATCACCTTGCCTTCAGGGTCGTAGAAGTGCCCATGTGCCGGATTCATGTCCACCCCGACCATGAATACCCGACTGAACCCCAGGTGACAGGCCATCTGCAGGGCCGCATAAGCGATGGTCCTCGCATTAAAATAGCCTTGGCAGAGATCACGACTAAAACCAATACGGTTGCGTTTCTGGTGCAGCAGAGACCAGTTCACCGAAATGTCCGGGTTGCGACGGTTGCTCCAGGCGAAAAGCCGATCCGATAGCTCAGCCTGTCCACGCAGGCGATTGACCCGCTCGAGCAGAAAAAGCTCTTCCTTGCACAACGCATCCGGGCTATTTAGTGCCACCTGTTCCAGAGAGGAAAGCCCCAGCGCAGCATATCGTGAATGACGAATACCATCGGCGACCGCCTGCCCCTTATGTTGGGCAACTCCTTTGTCGTCACACAGATAGAACAGCGGGCTGATGCCTTCTTCGAGGAAGCGCTGGATGGAACCGTTCATCGCCAGCATTGGCCAATCACGATAGTGCGACATCGGGAACTGGGAAACCGAGGGCCCGGAAGCTACCAAGAAGACCGAACCCGAAAACTTTCCACGGAGGCTGGCGAGATCGCCCAGACAGACCCTAGCCCCGCCGGTCAATTGCAAATGCCGTCCGGAAGCTTCTATGCCAACGAGCATGTAGGCTTACCTCGTGACCCCAAGGCCATGGCTAGTGGCAACCAAATCCACAGCCAGATCAGATTCGGGGAGTGAATGAACGAATGCAACTCGAAGAACATCACCGCCGCGCTTGCCGACAGTAGGGCAAGCGCCAGCAACGCCAGTGGGTTCGAGCACAGCCAGAGACGCCTGACCGCCAACAGCAGCATGCCGAGGAAGAGCAGCAAACCCGTCAGACCATATTGGAATAGCACCTCAAGATAGAGACTATGAGTGTTAACCACGGTTTGACCCGGAATGTGCATCACCTCCATGCTGACCCCAGCTCCATGCCCCTGAAGCCAGTAGCCGGGCATGGCATCCAGCACCATCCGCCAGATCAGGTCTCGATGGGTCACGTTTCTGGAGGCCTCTATATCAAACATGCCGGGAAACTGCATCAGCACTAACGCCAGCACCACCATCAGCGCAGCGCCACTCAACAGCCATACCCTTAGATTGCCAAGGCGCCATAGCAGAAAAAGACCGCCGGCCGCTAGCGCCAGCCAGGCGCTACGGGAAAATGTGAAGAATGCATAGGCACCCAGCGGTAATAGCAGAAGCCCCCAGAATAGGCGAGACGACCAGCGCCGGTTGCTCAACAAGCACCAAAAGACGGTAAGCCCGGCAAAAGCCAGATGCATGCCCGAGATGATCGGATTACCGAACTCGGCGAATCCGGGAATACCCGAGCTGTGCAAGCGAAAGGCCCGATAGCGGAAACCGAAGCCGCTCTTCTGCAGCTCCAGGTAGAGGGTGACCAAGGCGGCGACGGCACCGAGAACTGCAGCCGCTTGCAGCAACTGCACGAATGCTTGGGGATACCGACTAGTCAGGAAGGCAACCGCCATGGTGAACACCAAAAGTACCAGTCCACGTCTCAGAATATCAGCCTCCCCCCCCAACCAGAGCACGCTAGCCACGACCCAAAGCGTGAAGGCAGCCATCACCAGCAGCAGGTTACGTTCGGCGAGCTCAGACCAGACCTGACGCCAGTTCAGCAGCGCCGCAAGAAGAAAGAAGCCCAGACAGATGCGAAGACTACTGGCCCACGCCGACGTCTCGCCCGGCCACCAGAAGCGACCTAGCAACAGCACGGCCGTAGACAGCCAGGCAAACACCAGCGGCAGCCGCCCCGTTACCACTCGAAAATCCATCAGCATCGCGACTCCCGCTGACTGCAGTGATGGGCTATTTGGCGAAACATCTCTTGCGCCTGCTCTCGGGACCGTAACAGGAAAGCCTCCAGGGCCTGCAGCTCGTCAGGAGAAAACGGCCAGCGAGGTGCCTTTTCTACTGCTTCGGCGAAACTCTCGGCCAAGCGGGGTTGCAAGCCCGCCTCCTGTAGTAACGACTCGATCTTGTGGGTATTGGAAACAACGGCAACGAAAGGCGTGCGCGTCAGCAGGCAGAGCGTCACGCAGTGAAAACGCCCAGTCACGACCCATTCGGAACGCCCCAGGCGCAGCAAAAAGGCCCACAGCGTTCTGGTCGCGTGACGCCAACGCAAGTGAGTCAGCGCCTTCTCGCTCCGAGCCTCGGGGACAGCTGCGACACGGCTAGCGAGTTGTTTCAGCTCAGCCTTGATGCGCCGAGCCAGACTCTTGAGCACATAGGAGGGAAATCCTTTGCCCGTCTGCAGAGTGGGCGGCGCCTTGATGCTCAGGTACTCGACCTCAGCGTTCCTGGCCGCTTGCCAGGCCTCCCAGGTACGCTCGGCGAACACGCTGCCATTGACCAGCCCGCCTAGGCGCGGCCCCGGCTGCGGCAGCTCATCCAGACTCAGCGTAAGATCAGGCACCACCTGCGCCACCATTCCAGCGCTTTCAAGCTCCTGAGCGCTGAGACGATCCCGCACATATATCCCGCTGAAGTCACGTGCCAGTTCGTTCAGCCTGTCGTTGCGCTGCCATACGCTGTTAATTAGAAAGCAAGGAACGCCATGGGCCTTACAGTAGCCCGCCAGTTCGCCCAGCCGCAGAGCCTGGCGCGCATCGTCATGCATCGTGCCCTCACCATTGATCAGGCACAGATCAACACGACGTATATCAGCCTTCAGGCGCTCGTCCGCCTGCCAGTCATAGCGCATGGGACAGGCTCGACTGATGCGAATGCCTGCAGCAGCGGCCAGGCGGTAAATTTGCCGCACCACGAGCTGGGAGCCGTGATGCTGCTCATAGGAAGTGTCATTGAAGAGAAAGGCTTGCATGAGAAACGTCATCCACTAATACACAACGACCGCCTTGGGCGGCTTCTTAACTGAGAAGGTCGAGCAGGCGGCCGCGAGCCTCTATCGACTCGGCGTCGCAGTACTCGCGCCAGCTCTTGAACTCGCTCCAGCCATGCAGAAAGACAAAGTCCAAGCCGGACTGCCGCGCACACTGGTGATCGAAGCGACTATCCCCAATGAACAGCGCTGGCTGGCGAATGCTCTCTCGCCTTAGCTCCCGTTCGAGGATCAGGTCCTTGGCATCCGGGCTACCGAAGATGCCGCCATCGAAGAGTTCCGCGAGCCCCCGCATAGCGAATATCTCGCGCAACTCAGCCTGATCGCCGCCGGAAACTATCATCCAGCGGCAATCGGGCAGACGCTCGCGCAACTCGACCAGCCCAGGCGCCACTGCGCAGCCGAGCAGCCCCTCGCGAACCAAACCGGCGTAGCATTGAAGCAGCACTTGAAGCTCTTCGAGACTCTCTTGGCGGCCCAGAATATGCCGCAGCAGATATTCGAACTTGCGGTAGCGGGAAATGCCACCGTGCGCCACGTGATAGGCTACTAGCTCCGAGGCCGCCTTTTTGCCGTAGGGCAGAGCCGCGGCATGAAAGGCCTCGGTCTTGACTCGGTTGGAGTCCAGCACAACACCGTCGCAGTCGAAGACCAAGGTACGGTAATGCTCGAGCGGGCCCATCAGAGCCCCCGCTCGCGGATTGCCGCCTCGGCTCTGGCAACGTCCTCCGGCGTATCCACCGCCACCGATTCGGACGACATCTCCAGCATACGCACTTCCCAGCCCAGTTCGAGGAAGCGCAGGATCTCGATGTCCTCCAGCTCCTCCAGGGGAGTCTTGCCCGGCTGAGCGGCGAAGGCCTCCAGCGCCGCCCGCGGGAAGGCATAGACGCAGACCTGCCGCCAGCCCCGCACGAAGGACTGCTGCTTGGTGCCGGGAATCGCCGAGCGTGACATGTAAAGCAGACGCCCATCGGGACGCATCACTACCTTGGGGATGGTGACGCTGCGAAACATCATCTCGCCCTCGATGGCACAGAAGCCATTGAGCACCTCGCCTTGATAGTCGGCGAGACTGGCAATGATCTGGCGCAGATCCTGCGGATTGAACACCGGTTCGTCGCCCTGCACGTTGATCAGCACCTGTGCCGAGAGTTTCCGGGCGCACTCAGCCACCCGGTCGGTGCCAGTCAAGCAGTCAGCACTCGTCATCAGGACTTGAATACCTTCGGCCTGGCAGACATCGGCAATACGCGCATCATCGGTGGCCACATAAATAAGCTCTGCCGGGCAGGCCTGCAGGCATTGACGATAGGTCCTCACCACCATGGGCACACCGCAGAGCTCGACCAGCGGCTTGCCGGGCAGCCGGCTCGACTCGTAGCGGGCCGGAATGATGACGGCATAGTCGAGAACGGAGTTCGTCATGCAGGCCTCACAGGGCATAAATGGAGGTGCTCGGCACCTGATAGCGGCTCGGCGTCACGGCCAGCAACGGAGGAGTCTGCGGCAACTGCTGGTAGGCATCAAGCAGCCCCCGGACCTCCAGGGCGCGGGGATCGTCGGCGGCATAACCGTCGAAACCGGCCAGCAGTACGCGGGTCGCGCGGCCGCTGGCCGCAATGGCCAGGGCATAGGCTACGACCAGTGAGGTGGGCAGGATGCAGTGCTGCTCGGCGAAGGCGAACTGGTCGCTCTGAACCGACAAGCCGAAATCCAGCAATTCCTTGCCGGAAAGCTCCTGTTTGAGGGACTCCGGCAGCATATGCGCCGGCACTATCAGGGGCTGGGGCAGGCGGCGATGCTCCTGACAGTCGGCCATCAGCCGGAACGGATGGCAGGCCGCACGCACGTCGATCAGCTCGGAGGCCAGCTGGCTCTGGGTATTGAGCGCTATGACCACAGGACGGGCACGACGGATGTAATCCTCCAGTCCCTGGCGATGTCGAGCCACGCCGGGCCCGCTGGCAAGCAGCAGCACCTCACGCCCCTCGATCAGAGCGCTTGGCGCCCAGCGCCCTTGAGGCTCGCCACTGAAGAAGTGACGGGCCGACTCCAGGGTGCCGGGGTTGTATTTCTTGCCGCCGTGCTGGCGCAGAAACTCGATGGCGACCAGCAGATCCTCCTCGGCATAGCGCGAGTCGGAAAGCATTTCCTGGATGTAGGTGGGATGAATGCCATAGGTACCGGCGAGAAAGTAATAGGGGTTGGTCCCCCAGCCATATCGCCGCTGCATGGGCTGAAAATGCCGGGCGATCAGATTCATAAGGGGCGCGATGTTGCCGCTGCGGCCATAGCGCGCCATCAGTTCGATGAACAGGTACTCGGTGCGCACGTTACCAGGGCCGCGCCCCATACCGGTGACCGTACTGTCCAGCCAGAGCACGTCATCGGCGATCGCCTGCAGTGTGTTGGCCAGCGCCATGGAGCAATTGTCGTGGGTGTGAATACCCATCTCGCCCTGCCAGCCCCTGCGCAGCGCAGTGATAATCTCGCTGGTCTTGGCCGGAGAGAGGCTGCCCATGCTGTCGGCAAAATAGAGCACGTCCAACCCATGCCCGCTGGCCCGCCGAGCCAGCAGCTCGATCTCCTGGGGCTGTCGATCGGCCACCTGCATTAAGTTGATCCCCACCAGGTAGCCCAAACCCTTGAGCCAGTCGCAGACCGGCAGTGCTTCGGCAAACTCGTGCACATGGCAGGCTAGGCGCACTAGTGCTACCGGCGACTGCTCGGCCGGGGCGAACATCAGGGCGGCGGCGCTCTGCCAGCCCTCGGCATAGCGCAGTAACTCACTGGCATTGACCATCACCCCAATATGCAGCCCCTCCGGGATGCTCAGAGTGCGTAGAAAGCTGTCGGTAGTGTAGGCATAGGCGCCACGGAAGCCCTGGCGATCCAGACTGCGAAAGCCCAGCTCGACGTAGTCAATACCCAGAGCCTGCATGGCCAGCAGGTAGTCACGTACCAGCTCCGCATCGAAGTCCCAGTTGTTGTAATAGCCGCCATCGCGCAAGGTGCAGTCGAGCAGCCTCAGAGCGGGTCGATTCATCGCGGAACCTCCTAAAAGTTAATCGTCCGGTCCCGAGCCGGCAAAGTCTCGCCCGCGCAGGGCTCGCCTCGCAGCAGAGCCTCGAGCAGATCTAGATTGTGCTCCAACCCCTTGCTTCCATGTGTCAAGTGATAATGAGCAAAAGCTTGGGCCTGCAACAGATGCTGACTGTAATCGGCTTCAATAGCCGAAACGGCGGCACTAAGACGCTCGACTGAACCCACAGCCTCACCGAAAAAATGAGATTGCCCAAAGATATCGGGCTCATCGCTGGCATTCACATGGGCCAGCGGACGCCGCGCCAAGGCGGCTTCGATCACAGCGTTGGACATGATGTTGACCACCACTGTGGAGCGTGCCAGCGCCTCAGCAAGACCACACTCGCGCGGCAGCACCTCGATGTTGCTCAGCGCTTGTGCCTCCTCCTGCCAGAACGGCACCTGGCTGCGCGGGTGGGCCTTGATTAGCATCTGATAGTCGGGATTGCGCGCTGCCCAGTCACGCAACAGGGCATAGGTGCGCTGGTAGCCGGCTTCCTTCTCCTTGTCCGGACCGACGCCCAGCACCAGCATCACCCGCCGCGCCGGATCAGCCGGCGGCAGGTCGAAGGCCTTGTCGATCATGTGCGAGCCGGCCAGCACCGCCGTCGAGGTGCCGAAGCGCAGCTCGCGCGCCTGCAAGGCATCCAGCGAGCTCTGGCCGAATAGGAAGTAGTAGTCGTAGTCGTTCATGCCCAGGCGCCGCGAGCCTTCACCCGTGGTGGCATGGGCCAGGTGCACGAGGAGGCTCTGCCGGGCGTTCAGGGCCAGACGCAGAAAAGGGGAATACAGGCTGCCGTTGCGATCATTAAGCAACACGCGCGGCTGATAATGCCCCACCAGCCATTGGGCATGGGCGGCGATGCCGAAGTAGCGGGTCGGCACTGGGAATGGCGGATGCTGGAGCTGCCGCTCGCGCAGGAGGACCTTGGGCTCCTGCAGCGCGGTCTCGATCAGGCGGTGGCCGCGTGCGCGCAACGCCTCGATCAGCAGTTTCTTGCGCTGCAGCTTGATCACCTTGGGCGACGACTGCAGCAACAGGAAATCGCAGGACTCGGCAGGCCCCGCCTCGGCCAGACGCCATTTCGCGCGCACGCCGAACCACCAGTCGCTCAGCGCCTCGCGGGCGAAGCGCAGGGCACTGCCAACCAGGCCATGACGCTCGCGCAGCAGCAGCCAGCGGTAGCGGTCCAGGGCTCTGGCCTTGGCGGCCCAGGGGTTGGCGACGGCATCCTGCGTCATGGCGTCCTCAGTTCAGCTCGGCAAGTAGCGGCAATGCCCAGAAGCGCTGGCGCACAGCCTGGTCGGAGAAGCTCTGCTGCAGGCGCGCCAGCATTTCCTGACGCAGCGTCCGCAGATCCTGGACCTGGGCCTGGCGCACCAGAGCTTCCGCGAGATCGGCCGGCGCACCGAGCGGGAACAACTCACCCACGCCCTCGATGACCTCGCGCCCACCGCCGCAGTCGGTACCAATCACCGGCACCCCGGCGGCCATGGCTTCCAGCAGGACCATGCCGAACGGCTCATGATCCGAACTCAGGGCGAACACATCGAACGCGCGGAAATACCGGCGCCCATTGGCCACCTGGCCGAGGAAGCGCACGGAATCGGCGACGCCCAGCTCTGCGGCGAGCGCCTTCAGCGACGCCTCCAGCCGGCCGCTGCCCATGACCGCCAGCAGACTACCGCTCGGCAGCCGCGGCAGGGCCTGGGCGAAGCCGCGGATCAGCGTGGCCTGGTCCTTGTCCGGGTGCAGGCGGCCGACGTTGCCGACCACCCAGGCATCCGCCGGCAGGCCGAGATGCTCGCGTGCCGCCTCGCGGGGCGCCAGCTCGGCGCGGGCGGCGTCGACGTCGATACGGTTGTACAGCGTCTCGATGCGCTCGACCGGCCAGTTGCCCAAGTGCGTGCGCATTTCATCGCGCACCGCACTGGATACGCCGAGCAGGAGCAGACGGCGGCGGAAGCGATTGACGAACAGCCGACGGCTGAGTCGGCCATAGACGCCAAAGGCATGGTGCACGCCGATCACCGGCAGCGCGGTGGCCAGCAGCGCCACGTAGATCGGCTTGAAGCGATGGGCGATGCACAGCTTGAAGTCGCGCGAGGCCGCGATGCGCCGCAACTCGCGAATGGCCGCGAGCTTGAGGCCGCGCACCTGGCGACTGGAGAAATCGAGAAAGATCACTTCGTCGGAAGCGGAGCCCTGCTCGACCTCGCGGCTCGGCGCGCCGGTCAGGTAGACGGTGCAGACCTTGTACGGCGTACCGGCAAACAGCGCGGCGTACTGCCGCGCGCAATCGAGGAAGGGGCCGTCATAGCCGTGGCAGAACTGCAGAACCCACTGCTCTGGCTGGCTGCGCGTCGGCAGGGCGTCGTTGAGCGCCGCCTCGGACTGCTCATTTACCACAGTAAACTCCGCTTCCTCGGCGCCCCTCGCCTAGCCCTGCGCTAGCTCGCTCAGTCAGGCGACGGCCAGCCCCCTCAGATGTTGTCATACCAGTCCTTGCCATCCTTGACCACCAGGATGTCCTGCATGATCAGGTACTGCAGGTCCGAGCCGTAGAACATGTTCAGCGCGTCGGTTGGCGAGCAGATCATCGGCTCGCCGCGGCGGTTGAGCGAGGTGTTCAGCGACACGCCGTTGCCGGTGAGCTTCTCCAGCTCCAGCATCAGGTCGTACCAGCGCGGATTGTACTGGCGTTCCAGCACTTGGGCGCGCGAGGTGCCGTCCTCGTGTACCACTTCGCCGACGCGGTTTTTCCACTCGTCGTTGACTTCGAAGGTGAAGGTCATGAACGGGCTCGGATGGTCGACCTTGAGCATCTGAGCGGCCACGGTGTCGAGCATCGACGGGCAGAAGGGTCTCCAGCGCTCACGGAACTTGATCTGTTCGTTGATGCGGTCGGCCACGCCCGGCACGCTCGGGCAGCCGATGATCGAACGGCCGCCGAGGGCACGCGGGCCGAACTCCATGCGGCCTTGGAACCAGGCCACCGGGTTGGCGTCGACCATGATCTTGGCGATGCGCTGCTCGACGTTGTCGATCTGCTTGAACACCGGCTTGTTCGGGTGGCGGGCGCAGGCGGCGATCACGTCCTCGTTGGAGTAGGACGGGCCGAGGTAGACGTGCTCCATCTTCTCCACCGGCACGCCGCGCTGGTGCGAAACGTAGGCGGCGGCGCCGACCGAGGTACCGGCGTCGCCGGAAGCGGGCTGCACGAACAGCTCCTTCACGTCGTCGCGGGCGATGATCTTCTGGTTCAGCTTGACGTTCAGCGCGCAGCCGCCGGCGAAGGCGATCTTGCCGGTTTCCTTGAGGATGTCGCCGAGGTAGTACTCCATCATCTCCAGCGCCAGCTTCTCGAACAGGGCCTGCATGCTGGCGGCGTAGTGGATGTAAGGATCGTCGGCGATGTCGCCCTGGCGCTTCGGCCCCAGCCATTCGATCAGCTTGGGCGAGAAGTAGTAGCCCTTGCCGTTTTCCTTGTAGCGACGGAAGCCGATGACGTTGGCGTAGTCGGTGTTGATAGTCAGCTCGCCGTTCTCGAACTTGGCCAGGCGCGAGAAATCGTACTTGGCCGCATCGCCATAGGGCGCCATGCCCATGACCTTGAACTCGCCGTCGAGCATCTCGAAACCGAGGAACTCGGTGATCGCGCCGTACAGACCGCCGAGGGAATCCGGATCGTAGAATTCCTTGATCTTGTGGATCTTGCCGTTCTCGCCATAGCCGAAGAAGGTGGTGGCGTACTCGCCCTTGCCGTCGATGCCGAGGATCGCGGTTTTTTCCTTGAAGCCCGAGCAGTGGTAGGCACTGGCGGCGTGGGCCAGGTGGTGCTCGACCGGCTCGATCTTGACCTTCTTCAGGTCGAAGCCGAGCTGCTCCAGGCACCACTGGATCTTCTTGTGGTAGCGCTTGTAGCGGCGGTTGCCCATCAGGATCGCGTCGAGCGAGCGGTCCGGGGCGTACCAGTAGCGCTTGGCGTAGTGCCAGCGGGCCTTGCCGAACAGGCTGATGGGGGCGAAGGGAATGGCCACCACGTCGACGTCGGAAGGCTTGATCCCGGCCTGCTCCAGGCAGAACTTGGCGGACTCGTAGGGCATGCGGTTCTTCGCATGCTTGTCGCGCACGAAGCGCTCTTCCTCGACCGCCGCGATCAACTTGCCGTCGATATAGAGGGCGGCGGACGGGTCATGGCTGAGTGCGCCGGACAGGCCGAGAATGGTCAATGCCACGGGAAAGCCTCTTGCAGCTGCGGGCGGGCGTGCCGCCACGGAAGGGTGGAAGGCGAGCATGCGCTCGCCCAAACAAAGCCGGGGATTATAGCCGCTGCACCCGACCTAGGGTATTCCGCCAGGAAGCTGACCATGCGGTCCGCTCGCCGAGGCCTCTAGAGCCGCGGCAGGCGCTGGTCGAGCAAGCGGTGCAGGGCCGAATCCTGCGGCCAGTTGCGCAGGAAACGCGCCCGATCGCGGACATAGGCACGGACGAAGCCGGCCTGGCCGCGGTGCTGCTGCATGGCATCCAGGTCGATCAGGCTCCAGTGCCCGTCGTCCCAGAACAGGTTGGTGCCCTTGAGATCGCCATGGCTGATGCGTTCGCGCAGCAGCGCGGCGAACAACCGGTCCAGGGCCTGCAGTTCCGCCTCTGGCGGTGCGCCGTCGACATGGGCAGCGAAGCGCGCGAGCAGGTCTTCGCCGGCGCAATGCTCGGTCACCAGATAAGCCTGGGCGCGCAGCCAGCACCAGCGCCGCTCGAGCACCGCCAGCGGGCGCGGCGTGGCGATGCCCAACAGCTGCAGGCGATTACCCTCGACCCAGCTGTGCCAGGCGCGACTGGGCCGCCAGAAGCGCTTGAGCCAGTGCCGCCAGTTCTTGATGTTGTAGCGCTTGATCACCAGCGGCCCGCTCTCGCCCTGCACCAGCGCCACCGTGGCGCTGCCGCCATTCTTCAGCGCCTGGCCCCGGGAGATCGCCGCGTCCGGATCGGCCAGCAGAGCCTGCAACTGCTCGACGCGCTCGCGGCGCACCACGCGCAGGCCGAAGGCGCCGATCTGCGCGGCGAACAGGCTGCAATCGCGGGCGACCTTCTTCAGGTAGTCACGCAGGCGCCACTGGCGCACCTTGGCCACCTCATCGAGCAGCGCCTCCAGCGGCAGGGCGTGCTCGGCATTGACCAGCAGGTAGTGCACCAGCAGCTCTTCGGTGAAGGGCTCCAGCTCCGCCGGCAGCTGGGCGAAGAACACACCCAGGTTGGCCAGCACCCGCGCCCGCGACAGCGGCTGGCCGGCCGTTTCGGCCAGCACACCGCCGCCATCGATCAGGTACAGCTGCCCCTGCTGGCGCAGCAGGTTGTCCAGGTGCAGGTCGGACTGCCACAGCCCTCGCGCATGCAGCTGGCCGATGGCGGCCAGGGCCTCGCCCAGCACCGCTTGCTGGGCATCGGACAGCAGCGGTTCGCGCTCCACCGCGCGCCAGGCGTCCCACAGGCTCTCGGCGCCGTCCAGGTAGTCGAACAGCAGCCAGCCGCCCTGCTCCGCCGCAAAGCCCTGCGCCAGCAGTTGCGGCGTGGTCAGGCCCTGCTCGGCGAGCAGGCGCGCGCCGAGCAGCTCACGTTGAAAGTGGCGTTCTGCCTTGGGCCCGACCAGCAACTTG
The DNA here is from genome assembly GCF_029837695.1 of Pseudomonas sp. GD04019. Taxonomy (GTDB): domain Bacteria; phylum Pseudomonadota; class Gammaproteobacteria; order Pseudomonadales; family Pseudomonadaceae; genus Aquipseudomonas. Next base: position 14,443 of record NZ_JAOEEA010000008.1, on the reverse strand, counting down.
GCCAGCACGGCGCGGCCTTGCCAACGGGCCAGGCCGACATAGCGCTGCCCCGGCAGCACCCGCAGCAGACGTTCGATGACCAGTTCCTCGCCAGCCAGCTGCAACGCCAACGGCAGGGTCGGCGCGCGGCCGGACGACGCCAGCTCGGCGAGCTGCATCAGCGTGCCTCCTTGTGCCGGCGGCGCGCGCCGAGGCGCTGGCTCCAGGGCGCGATATCCGCCTCGGCACCCAGATACGCGACCAGCAACTGGCGTACGTCGGCCTCGCTCCAGGCGCTGGCGCGGCGCAGCAGCGGCTCCAGATCCTTGATCCGGTCGCGACGGCCGAACAGCAGCGGCCGGGTCTTCTCCAGGTCGATCAGCTGGGCGGCGAAGCCAGCGCCCTGCTCGCGCAGGAAAATATGTTTGGGATAGAAGCAGCCATGCACCTGGCCGGCGCCGTGCAGGCGTCCGGCCAGCTCGCCACAGGCCTGCAGGATGGCGCTGCGCTGCGCCTCGGCCAGCTGCGGCCAGCGCTGCAGCCATTGGTCGAGGTCCTGCCAGCCATCCAGGGCGCGGGTCAGCAGGATGGCCCGCTGCTCGCCGGGCAACTGGCGCTCGCCAAAGAAGGCCGCCTGCAGGGCCGGCACGCCCAGCTCTTTATAGCGCTGGATATTGCGAAACTCGCGGGCGAAGGTCGGCTCGCCGAACGGCCGGGTCAGGGTGCGGGTCAGGTGATTGCTCTGGCGCTTGAGGTAGTAGGCCGCCTCGCCCAGGTCCAGGCGATAGACGCTGCTCCAACCACCGCGCTCGGTGTTGGGCTCGTCCACCGCCTCCAGCTTGAGCGCCCACAGCGCGTCGTAGTCCGCCAGTCCGTGGCGTTCGAGGATCGCGCGATCCTCGGCGGCGATAAAGTCGCTCATTCCCTGCCCTCGAAGAATTTCACTATCTCTCTTACCCGCCGCTTGTCCCCGGCGCTCAGGCGCTCGCGGCCACGATACTGCAGGTAGAAACGCAGACGCTGGCTGCGCGACAGCACCTGGCTGGCGACCTTGTCCAGGCAGGCCAGGTCCTTGACGATGCGGTAGCGCAGGAACGGCCCCCACCAGAAGGTGCCGGTCGGGCAATCGATGAAGAACAGCTCGGCGCGATCATTGACCAGCAGGTTGCGCCACTTCAGGTCGTTGTGGGCGAAGTGGTGGTCATGCAGCGCCCGGGTCGCCGTCGCCAGCTGGCGGCTGATGCCGTCCACCCACTGCGGATCGCGCAGGCGCTCGTCACGACGCTTGGCCAGCAGCGCCATGTCCTGGGTGTTTTCCAGCTCGCGGGTGATCAGCGCGCCGCGCAGGAACGCGCCGCCCTTGCGCTCCAGACCGTAGGCGACGATGGGCGCGGTGGGAATGCCCCATGTGGCGAAGTGCTTGAGGTTCTGCCACTCGGCCTTGACCCGCGGCCGGCCCAGGTAGCGGCGCAGCCCCTTGCCGGCGCCCCAGTAGCGCTTGACGTAGTAACGCACGCCGTCGCGCTCGATCAGGATCACTTCCGACAACGGGTCGCGGGTCAGGCGCTTGCCCTCCAGGGCGAACACTCGCTCCAGGCTGGCCAGCTCGGCCGCCAGGGGCGCTGGCAGTTCGGCATTCAGCCGCCAACCGCTCATCCCTGGGCTCCCGGTGCGTATTTGCGCGCGTAACGCGCCAGCAGCTTGTCCGCCTTGCGCTCCAGCCAGGCCAGCAGCGCCGCCTCGTCACGCAGGATGTCGCGCAGCGGCTGCTGGAAGTAGGCCTTGAGGAAGCGCAGCTTGTCGCGGCGAGTCAGGCCGATGTTCAGGGCGGAGAAATACAGGCCGGCCAGGTCCTTGTTGCGCCAGCGGGTCGGCGTGGCGCTGCGCACTTGGGCGCGATGCAGGTCGATCAGCGACAGGCGGAAGTCGTCCGCCGTCACCGGCCGGTCGGTGTGCAGCAGGAAGTGGCAGATATAGCAGTCGCGATGGTTGACCCCGGCGCGGTGCATGTTGCCGGTCATCTTCGCCACCTCGGCGATCAACGCGCGCTTGAACCGTGGCTCTGGCGGCTGCTGAAGCCAGTTCAGGGTCAACTGCTCCAGGTCGGTGGTCGGCGCCAGTTCCTCGGTGACGATGAACGAATGCTGCGCCGCCGGATTGCTGCCGCGTTCGCCATAGGCTACGGCGGTCATGGTTGGCACGCCGGCCTCGGTCAGACGCTGGATCGCCGCCCATTCCTGACCGGCGCCGAGCACCGGCAGCTTGGCGGTGAGCAGGTTCTTGACGATCTCTCCCCAGCCGATGCCGCGATGGATCTTGACGAAGTAGCCGCGCCCGTCGACCTCGGTGCGCAGGGTGCGGCGCCCTTCCAGCTCGCGGTAGACCTTGCCCTGCAGGGCCTCCACGGCGGCGAAGGCATCACGCCCGGCCCACAGCGACTGGAACGGTTCGGCGAGGATCAGGCGCATACGAGCCTCCATGTAGGAGCGAGCTCTGCTCGCGAACCAGGCCCGGAAAAAGCTTCGCGAGCAGAGCTCGCTCCTAGGAAAAACCCGCTACTCATGCACGCTCCGCCAGAATCACATCGGCCGCGCGCTGCGGCATGGAATACAGGTCGGCACTGGCGGCGAAGGCCAGGCCATTGGCGCCCCACTTCACCCGCGCCGCGCCATCACCGAGCATCTCGGCCAGCATTCGGTTGAAGGCATCCTGCTCGAACGGCGCCGGTACCACGCGCCCGGCATCGGCCTCGACGATGTAGCGGGCGTAGCCACAGACCTCGCTGACCAGCACCGGCAGGCCGGAGACCATAGCCTCCAGCAGCACGGTGCCGGTGTTCTCGTTGTAGGCCGGATGAACCAGCAGGTCGGCGCCGAGCAGGAAGCGCGGAATGTCGCTGCGCCCCTTGAGGACCTGCACCTGGTCGGAGAGTCCCAAAGCCTTGACCTGCAGCAGGAAGGGCTTGGGGTCGTCCTGGCCGATGGCGATCAACCGCGTGCGTTTTTTAAGCTCGCGCGGCAAGGCGGCCAACGCCTTGAGGCTGCGGTCCAGGCCCTTGGTCTTGAAGCCGGAACCGATCTGCACCAGCAGCAGGTCGTCGTCCGCCAGCTTGAACTCGCGACGAAACTCGGCGCGGATTTCGGCCGCATTGGCCGGTGCGCGACGGTCCTGGGCGATGCCCGGCGGCAGCAGATGGAAGCGCGCCGCAGGCGTCCGGTAGTGCTTGATAAACAGCGGCTGCTGTACTTCGGAGATCATCAGGATCTCGGTCTTCGACTCGGGGGCGAACACCGCCCGCTCGTAGTCGGCGAAGTGCTTGTAGCGGCCCCAGCGCTTGTAGATCGGCGCGCGCAGGGTCTGCGCCTTGTCCTCGTAGCAACCGTCGGCGGCGTAGTACACGTCTAGGCCGGGCATCTTGTTGAAGCCGACCACGCGATCCACCGGGTCACGCGCCAGGTCGGCGGCCAGCCAGGCGCTGAAGCGCTCGTTGCGGTGGTGGTTGAACAGCGCCTTGATCGGCGCCACCCGCACATCGAAACCGGCGGGAATCTCGCCTTCCCAGATCGGCGTGTAGACACGAATGGCGTGGCCACGCGCCTGGCACTCCAGGGCGATCCGCATGAAATCGCGCTGTAATCCCCCAAACGGGAAGTACTTGTAGAGGACGAAGGCCAGCTGCATCAGACCGCCTCCTGCTGCGCCAACAGCATGGCGTTCAGTTGATCGCCCACGCGCCGGGCGTCGAGGCCGTCGAAGCACGGCTTGCGGCGGTCGCCCAGGCCCGCATGCGGGCCGGTGGCGCACAGGTGCACCTGGCCGCGGCCATAGGCGCCGACCTTGCCCGGCAGGGTCGGGCCGTACAGGGAGATGGTCGGCACATCCAGCGCCGCGGCCAGGTGGCCGAGACCGGTGTCCACGGCGACGCAGGCGGTGGCGCCGGCGATCACCTTGGCCACGCCGGCCAGGTTGAGCTTGGGCAGCACCGCGGCGTTATCGATGCCCGCCACGATGCGCTGGGCGCGCTCGCGTTCCACCTCGTTGCCCCAGGGCAGGCGGATCGCCCAGCCCTGCGCCGCCATGCGCTCGGCCAGGGCACGCCAGTCGGCCTCCGGCCAGTGCTTGCTGGCCCAGGTGGTGCCATGCAGGAACAGCAGATAGGGCTGCGCCGACGCATCGGCCATGGCCGCGCGATCCAGGCCGTAGTCGCCGATCTGCTGCGGCAGCTCGTAGCCCAGGGCCTGGGCAAACAGCTGGCGGGTGCGCTCCAGGGCATGCTGATCCTTGGCCACGGCATACAGGCGGTCGTAGAAGCGGCAGGCGATCGGCTCGCGCGCCGAGTCGCGGTCCAGGCCGACCACCGGCGCCTTGGCGTAGCGGGTCAGCACGGCACTCTTGAACAGGCCCTGCGCATCGATCACCAGGTCGTAATCGACCTCGCCCAGGCGCTGCTTGAAGCGCTTCCACTCACCGCTCTTCCAGGTCTGCAGCAGGTGCTTGCGCCAGCGGCGGATGGCCACCGGGATCACCTGGGCCACGGCCGGGTGCCAGGCCGGAATCTCGGCGAAGCCCTCCTCCACCACCCAGTCGAACTGGATGCCGGGAATCGCCCGCGCCGCATCGGTCAGCGCCGGCAATGTGTGGATCACGTCACCGAGGGACGAGGTCTTGATCAGCAGCACCCTCATCCGGCGACCTCGATGGGGTCGGCGACCAGGCGATCCAGCGCCTCCAGCACCGGGCGCGGTTTGAGTTCGCGCAGGCAGTTGTAGTGGCCGAAACGGCAGGTGCGGTCAAAGCAGGGGCTGCAGTCCAGGCCCAGGCGCACGATCTCCACTTTGTCCGCCAGCGGCGGGGTGAACTGCGGCGAAGTGGAGCCATACACCGCCACCAGCGGACGGTTGAGCGCGGCGGCCACGTGCATCAGGCCGGAATCGTTGGACACCACGGCACCGGCGGCGGACATCAGGTCGATGGCCTCGGCCAGCGAGGTTGCACCGGCCAGGTTGACCGACTCCTCGCGCAGGCCGGGAATCAGGCGGCTACGGATGTCTTCGCAGCCGGGATGGTCGTTCTTCGAGCCGAACAGCCACACCTGCCAGCCGGCGCGGATCTTGATCTCGGCGACCTTGGCGTAGTGCTCCACCGGCCAGCGCTTGGCCTCGCCGAACTCTGCGCCGGGACACAGCGCCAGCACCGGGCGATCCAGCCCGAGACCGAACTTGGCCAGGGCGGCGGCGCGGCTGGCTTCGTCGATCGCCAGGCGCGGCTGCGGATAGGGCTTGGGAATCTCGGCATCCGGCTCGTAGGCCAGCGCCATAAAGCGCTCGATCATCAGCGGCAGTCGCTGCTTGTCCAGCTTGCGGATGTCGTTGAGCAGGCCGTAGCGCATCTCGCCCTTCCAGCCGGTGCGCTTGGGGATGCCGGCGAAGAACGGCACCAGGGCGGACTTGAGCGAGTTGGGCAGCAGGATCGCCTGGTCGTACTGGCCGGCCAGGGACTTGCCGATCTTGCGGCGGGTGGCGATATCCAGCACGCCGTGGCCGAGCGGGAAGCTCAGCGCCGCGCGCACTTCGGGCATGCGCTCGAGGATCGGCCGGCTCCACTCGGGCGCCAGCACGTCGATCTCGCAGCCGGGGTGGCGTTGCTTGAGGCAGACGAACAGGGTCTGCGCCATCACCATGTCACCGACCCAGCTGGGGCCCACGATCAGTATTCTCATCACGACTCCGGAAATGAGCGGGGAGGCTAACGCCTCCCCAGTCACTACCCTGTTATCTCTGTTTCACATGCCCCGAGCGAACCACGGCAGCCCGGAACGGGGCAATCGTGACCAATACATAAGGTTCTGGTCACGATCATTCAATGTCTGGGCCTTACTTGACCAGTGTGCGCCACTCGGCATGGGCGCTGGTCTGGCCGGTGACCAGATCGAAGTAGGCCTTCTGCAGTTTCTCGGTCACCGGACCGCGGCTGCCGATACCGATCTGGCGGCCATCCACTTCGCGGATCGGCGTGACTTCCGCGGCGGTGCCGGTGAAGAAGGCTTCGTCGGCGATGTACACCTCGTCGCGGGTGATGCGCTTCTCCACCACCTCGATGCCCAGTTCCTTGGCCAGGGTGAGCACGGTGGCGCGGGTGATGCCGTTCAGGCAGGAGGTCACTTCCGGGGTGTACACCACGCCGTTCTTGACCAGGAAGATGTTCTCGCCCGAACCCTCGGCCACGTAGCCTTCGGTATCCAGCAGCATGGCCTCGTCGGCGCCGCCGGAAATGGCTTCCTGCAGGGCCAGCATCGAGTTGATGTAGTTGCCGTTGGCCTTGGCGCGGGTCATGGAGATGTTGACGTGGTGACGGGTGAAGGAGCTGGTGCGCACCTTGATGCCCTTCTGCAGCGCCTCGTCGCCCATGTAGGCGCCCCAGTGCCAGGCGCCGACGATCACGTGCACCTTCAGGCCGGTAGCGCGCAGGCCCATGGCCTCGCTGCCGTAGAACACCATCGGGCGGATGTAGGCAGTTTCCAGGTTGTTCTCGCGCACGGCGGCGCGGGTGGCTTCGTTGATCTCCTCCTTGGTGAAGGGGATCTTCATGCCCATGATGTGGGCCGAGTCGAACAGGCGGTCGGTGTGCGCCTGCAGGCGGAAGATGGCGGTGCCCTGCGGGGTGTTGTAGGCGCGTACGCCCTCGAACACGCCCATGCCGTAGTGCAGGGTGTGGGTCAGCACGTGGGTGGTCGCTTCGCGCCACTGCACCAGTTCGCCGTCATACCAGATCACGCCATCGCGGTCGGCCATCGACATCGTTGCCACTCCTCAGTGTTCGTCTCGTTCAAATCGTCGGTCAGCTCAGGCCCAGCTCGCGCCACAGGCGCATCACGCTGCGGCGCTCGGCGGCGAACTGGTCACCGCCGACCTTGCCCGGCTGTTTCTGCAACGCCTGCCGGTGGGCGGCGGAGCGGTAGGCCTTGTAGGCCTCCTGCAACAGTTCGACGTCTGCGGCGGGCAGCAATCCCACGTCACGCAGGCCATCGAGAATGCGGATGTTGTCGGTGTAGCGGTGCAGCTCGGGGTGCTGCCGCGACCACGCCAGGGCCGCGTATTGCACCATAAATTCGATATCGACGATACCACCGGCGTCCTGCTTCAGATCGAAGGAAGACGCCGCCTCGAAGGCATTTTCCGCGGTGCCGGCGGCGGTTTCCCGGGTGCCCAGGTTGTCGCGCATCTTGGCGCGCATCTCGCTGACTTCGGCCTGCAGCTTGGGCAGGTCGCGCTCGCGGCCGAGCACCTCGGCGCGCACTCGCTCGAAGGCCGCACCGACCCGCGCGCAACCGACCAGCACGCGAGCGCGCACCAGCGCCTGGTGCTCCCAGGTCCAGGCCTCGCTTTCCTGGTAGCGCTGGAAGGCGCCGAGGGAACTGACCAGCAGGCCCGCGGCACCCGAAGGGCGCAGGCGCATATCGACGTCATACAGCTGGCCGGAGGTGGTCTGGGTGGTCAGCAGGTGAATGATGCGCTGGCCCAGGCGGGCGAAGAACTGCGCGCCATCGATGGGCTTGGCGCCGTCGGTCTCGGCCTGGGAATCGCCGTCGTGGATGAACACCAGGTCCAGGTCAGAACCGTGGCCGAATTCCAGGCCACCGACCTTGCCGTAGCCGACGATGATGAAGTCCGGGTCGCACAGGCTGCCGTCGGCGCGGCGCGGGTTGCCGTACTTGGCCACGGTCTGGCGCCAGGCCAGGGCCAGCACCTGGTCGAGGATGGCCTCGGCCAGCCAAGTCAGGTAGTCGCTGACCTTCATCAGCGGCAATGTGCCGGCGATCTCCGAGGCGGCCACCCGCAGGCCGTGGGCCAGCTTGAAGTGGCGCAGGGCCTCCATCTGCTGCTCCAGGTCGTCCTCGGGAATCCGCGTCAGCCGCTCGCGCAGCTCGGCGGCCAGTTCCGGCGCCAGCGGCGGCTTGAACAGACGACCCTCGTTGAGCAGCTCGTCGAGCAGCAGCGGGAAGCGAGTGATCTGTTCGGCGATCCACGGGCTCGCCGCGCACAGGGTCAGCAGGCGCTTGAGCGCCAGGGGGTTCTCGGTGAGCAGCACCAGGTAGGCGGAGCGCCGCGCCACCGCCTCGATCAGCGGTAGCACGCGCTCCAGCACCAGGTCCGGGTTGGCGTGTTCCACGGTCTGCGCCAGCAGGCGCGGGATAAAGGCATCCAGGCGCTCGCGCCCGAGGCGCTGCATGGTGCGCACCTGGCTGCCGCTGCGCAGGTCGATCAGGCGCTTGAGCGCGGCGGCGGGTTCCTTGAAGCCGGCCTCGGCCAACTGGCGGCCGGCCATTTCCTCGTCCAGCGCCTCTTCCCACAGTGGCAGCCACTCGCCGCCGACGCAGGTCTCGACCTCGCCACCCTCGTCCTCGTCCGGGTCGGCGATGACCTGGCGGAAGTGCCACTCGATGCGCCCGCGCCACTGCGCCAGGTGCTCCATGAACTGCGCCCAGGACTCGCAGCCCATGATGCAGGCCACCCGCGCGCGGTCGATGTCGTTATCCGGCAGCATCTGCGTCTGGCGGTCGCCGATGGCCTGCAGGGCATGCTCGGTGTAGCGCAGGAATTCGTAGCCTTCCTTCATCTCGGCGATGATCGGCGGCGGCAGATAGCCCTGCCCCTCCAGGGTCGCCAGCACCTTGAGCAGCGGCCGCTGCTGCAGGCTGAGGTCGCGACCGCCGTGGATCAGCTGGAAGGCCTGGGCGATGAACTCGACCTCGCGGATGCCGCCGGAGCCGAGCTTGACGTTGTCGCTCATGCCCTTGCGCCGCACTTCCTGCTGGATCAGCTGCTTCATGGAACGCAGCGCCTCGATGGCGGAGAAGTCTAGGTAGCGGCGATAGACGAAGGGTCGCAGCATCTCCAGCAGCTGCTTGCCGGCGGCCTGGTCGCCGCCGACCACCCGCGCCTTGATCATCGCGTAGCGCTCCCAGTCGCGGCCCTGGTCCTGGTAATACTGTTCCAGGGCGTTAAAGCTGAGCACCAGCGCGCCGGCCGAGCCATACGGTCGCAGGCGCATGTCGACGCGGAACACGAAGCCCTCGACGGTGATCGCGTCCAGCGCTTTTATCACTCTCTGGCCGAGGCGGATAAAGAACTCCTGGTTGTCCAGCGAGCGCTTCACGCCCTCTGTCTCGCCGCCTTCCGGGTAGCCGAAGATCAGGTCGATGTCCGAGGACAGGTTGAGTTCGTGGGCGCCGAGCTTGCCCATGCCGAGGATGACCATGTGCTGCACCTCGCCGGAGCGCCGACCGATCGGCGTGCCGAACTGCTCGCAATGGCGCGGGAACAGCCACTGGTAGGCGCCATCGATGCTGGCATCGGCCAGGTCGGAGAGGTCGCGGCAGGTCTCGGCCAGGTCGGCCTGGCGGGTCAGGTCGCGCCAGATGATGCGCACCTGTTGGCGGTTGCGGAAGCGCCGCAGGCGCCGGCCCAGCTCGTCCTCGTCGGCACAGTCGGCCAGCGCGGCCTGCAACTGGGCGCGCAACTCGCCGCCCTGCAGACGCCGCTCCAGCTCGCCGCTGGCGCCCAACTCGGCCAGTAGCTCGGGAGCACGCACGGCCTGTTCATGAACGAAATCGCTGAGCGCGCAGACCCGCCGCAGCGCCTCCGCGCGCTCGCCCGACCAGTCGGATGGCAGCAGCGCGGCAGCGCGTTCGGCGTGGGGCAACAGGGTGGTCGGCAGGGCAGCCAGTGGCGGCAAACTCATGGTCTATCCTTGGGGGCGGGCAGTCAGACCCGATCTATCCCAGGCGCCACTGCCCTTCCTGAAACTGTAGTTTTACTACTAAAGAATGTGTCCCGGACTCCACAGGCGCCATCGAAATGTAGTAAAACTACAAAAACGACCATGAACGCCCTGGTCGATAACGACTTCCCGTAGCCCGCCCAAAAAGCGTGCACGAGCCCAGGCCTCCGATTCTGGAAGCCTTTCCGCCCTGGAGCAAGCCATGCAAGACCTCGATCCCGTCGAAACCCAGGAATGGCTGGATGCCCTCGAGTCCGTCCTCGACAAAGAAGGTGAAGACCGCGCCCACTACCTGCTGACCCGCATGGGCGAGCTGGCCACCCGCAGCGGCACCCAGCTGCCCTACGCCATCACCACGCCCTACCGCAACAGCATCCCGGTCGGCCACGAGGCACGCATGCCCGGCGACCTGTTCATGGAGCGCCGCATCCGCTCCCTGGTGCGCTGGAATGCCCTGGCCATGGTGATGCGCACCAACCTGAAAGACCCGGACCTGGGCGGTCATATCTCCAGCTTCGCCTCCAGCGCGACCCTCTACGACATCGGCTTCAACTACTTCTTCCAGGCCCCCACCGAGGAGCACGGCGGCGACCTGATCTTCTATCAGGGCCACGCCTCCCCCGGCATCTACGCCCGCGCCTTCCTCGAAGGGCGCATCAGCGAAGAGCAGATGAACAACTTCCGCCAGGAAGTGGACGGCAAGGGCCTGTCTTCCTACCCGCACCCCTGGCTGATGCCGGACTTCTGGCAGTTCCCCACCGTGTCCATGGGCCTCGGCCCGATCCAGGCGATCTACCAGGCACGCTTCATGAAGTACCTGGAAAGCCGCGGCTATATCCCTGCTGGCAAGCAAAAAGTGTGGTGCTTCATGGGCGACGGCGAGTGCGACGAGCCGGAATCCCTCGGCGCCATCTCCCTGGCCGGCCGCGAGAAGCTGGACAACCTGATCTTCGTGATCAACTGCAACCTGCAGCGCCTGGACGGCCCGGTGCGCGGCAACGGCAAGATCATCCAGGAACTGGAAGGCGTGTTCCGTGGCGCCGAGTGGAACGTCAACAAGGTCATCTGGGGCCGCTTCTGGGACCCGCTGCTGGCCAAGGACGTCGACGGCATCCTGCAACGCCGCATGGACGAAGTGATCGACGGCGAGTACCAGAACTACAAAGCCAAGGACGGGGCCTACGTGCGCGAGCACTTCTTCAACAGCCCGGAGCTGAAGGAGATGGTCAAGGACCTCTCCGACCAGGAAATCTGGAACCTCAACCGCGGCGGCCACGACCCCTACAAGATGTACGCGGCGTACCACCAGGCGGTGAATCACAAGGGCCAGCCGACCGTGGTGCTGGCCAAGACCATCAAGGGCTACGGCACCGGCGCGGGCGAGGCGAAGAACACCGCGCACAACACCAAGAAGGTCGATATCGACAGCCTGAAGAAATTCCGCGACCGCTTCGACATCCCGGTCAAGGACGACCAGCTGGAGAACCTGCCCTTCGTCACCGCCGAGCCGGGCAGCCCGGAATACAAGTACCTGCACGAGCGCCGCGCCGCGCTGGGTGGCTTCGTGCCACAGCGCCGCAACCAGAGCTTCAGCATTCCGACTCCTCCGCTGGAGACCCTCAAGGCCATCCTCGACGGCACCGGCGACCGCGACATCTCCACCACCATGGCCTTCGTGCGCATCCTCTCGCAGCTGGTCAAGGACAAGGACCTGGGCGCGCGCATCGTGCCCATCGTGCCGGACGAGGCGCGTACCTTCGGCATGGAAGGCATGTTCCGTCAGCTCGGCATCTACTCCTCGGTCGGCCAGCTCTACGAGCCGGTCGACAAGGACCAGGTGATGTTCTATCGCGAGGACAAGAAGGGCCAGATCCTCGAGGAAGGCATCAACGAGGCCGGCGCCATGTCCAGCTGGATCGCCGCCGGTACTTCGTACTCCACGCACAACCAGCCGATGCTGCCGTTCTACATCTTCTACTCGATGTTCGGCTTCCAACGCATCGGCGACCTGGCCTGGGCCGCCGGCGACAGCCGTGCCCGTGGCTTCCTGATCGGCGGCACCGCCGGCCGCACCACGCTCAACGGCGAAGGCCTGCAGCACGAGGACGGCCACAGCCACATCATGGCCGCGACCATCCCCAACTGCCGCACCTACGATCCCACCTACGGCTACGAGCTGGCGGTGATCATTCGCCACGGCATCAAGGAGATGATCGAGCAGCAGCAGAACGTCTTCTACTACATCACCGTGATGAACGAGTCCTACCAGCAGCCGGCCCTGCCGGCCGGCACCGAGGACGGCATCATCAAGGGCATGTACCTGCTCGAAGAGGACAAGAAGGAAGCCGCCCACCATGTGCAGCTGCTGGGCAGCGGCACCATCCTGCGCGAAGTGCGCGAGGCGGCGAAGATTCTGCGCGAGCAATTCAACATCGGCTCGGACGTGTGGAGCGTCACCAGCTTCAATGAACTGCGCCGCAACGGCCTGGCCGTGGAGCGCTGGAACCGTCTGCACCCGGGGCAGAAGCCCAGGCAGGCGTTCATCCAGGAATGCCTCACCGGCCGTAAGGGCCCGGTGGTCGCCAGCACCGACTACATGAAGCTGTTCGCCGAGCAGGTGCGCCAGTGGGTGCCCAGCAAGGAGTACAAGGTGCTCGGCACCGACGGCTTCGGCCGCAGCGACAGCCGCAAGAAACTGCGCCACTTCTTCGAGGTGGACCGCTATTGGGTGGTGCTGGCCGCGCTGGAGGCGCTGGTCGACCGTGGCGAGATCGAAGCCAAGGTGCTGGCCGATGCCATCGCCAGGTTCGGCATCGACCCCGAAAAAGCCAACCCCCTGGACTGCTGAGGAGACGCATTGTGAGCGAGTTGATACGCGTACCCGATATCGGCGGCGAAGGTGAAGTAATCGAACTGCTGGTCAAGGTCGGCGATCGCGTCGAGGCCGAGCAGAGCATCCTGACCCTGGAATCCGACAAGGCTTCCATGGAGGTGCCCTCGCCCAAGGCCGGCGTGATCAAGAGCCTGAAGGTCAAGCTGGGCGACAAGCTGAAGACCGGCGACGAGCTGCTGGAGCTGGAGGTCGAGGGCGCCACCTCGGCCGCCGAGCCCGCCGCGGCTCCGGTACCGAGCAAACCGACCCAGGCCGTCGACGAGGCCGAGGCGCCCAGCGCACCGGCGCCCCAGCCGAGCGCGGCTGCGGCCGCCAGCGAGAGCGTGCAGGACGTGCATGTGCCGGACATCGGCACCAGCGGCAAGGTCAAGGTCATCGAGGTCATGGTCAAGGCTGGCGACAGCATCACCGCCGACCAGTCGCTGATCACCCTGGAGTCGGACAAGGCCAGCATGGAGATCCCCTCGCCGGCCGCCGGCGTGGTGGAGGAAGTGCTGGTCAAGCTGGACGCCGAAGTCGGCACCGGCGATCTGATTCTCAAGCTCAAGGTTGCCGGCGCGGCGCCCGCACCAGCACCGGCTCCGGCCGCCACTGCTCCTGCGCCAGCGGCCGTGCACAGCACGCCGCCGGGCGCCGCGCCGGCGGTGGCCGCCGAAGTCGGCGCCATCGCCGCGCTGTCCGCGGCTGCCGCTGCGGTCAGCGCCCCGGTACGTGACGGCAGCAAGGTCCACGCCGGTCCTGCCGTGCGCATGACCGCCCGCGAGTTCGGCGTCGACCTGGCCGCCGTGCCGGGCAGCGGCCCGAAAGGTCGCATCCTCAAGGAGGACGTGCAGAACTACGTCAAGGCCATGCTGCAACAGGCCAAGAACGCTCCGGCGCCCGGCGCCATCGGCGGTGCCGGCATCCCGCCGATTCCGGAAGTGGACTTCAGCAAGTTCGGCCCGGTGGAAGAAGTGCCGATGACCCGCCTGATGCAGGTCGGTGCCGCCAACCTGCACCGCAGCTGGCTCAACGTGCCGCACGTGACCCAGTTCGACAGCGCCGACATTACCGAACTGGAAGCCTTCCGCGTGGCGCAGAAGGCGGTGGCGGAGAAGGCCGGGGTCAAGCTGACCGTGCTGCCGCTGCTGCTCAAGGCCTGTGCCCACCTGCTCAAGGAGCTGCCGGACTTCAACAGTTCGCTGGCGCCAAGCGGCAAGGCGCTGATCCGCAAGAAGTACGTGCACATCGGCTTCGCCGTGGACACCCCGGACGGCCTGCTGGTCCCGGTGATCCGCGACGTCGACCAGAAGAGCCTGCTGCAGCTGGCCGGCGAAGCCGCCGAGCTGGCGGAGAAGGCGCGCACCAAGAAGCTGTCGCCGGACGCCATGCAGGGCGCCTGCTTCACCATCTCCAGCCTCGGCCATATCGGCGGCACTGGCTTCACGCCGATCGTCAACGCGCCGGAAGTGGCGATCCTCGGGGTGAGCAAGGCCGCAATGCAGCCGGTGTGGGACGGCCAGGCCTTCCAGCCGCGCCTGATGCTGCCGCTGTCGCTGTCCTACGACCACCGGGTGATCAACGGCGCCGCCGCCGCACGCTTCACCAAGCGCCTGGGCGACGTGCTGGGAGATATCCGCACCCTGCTGCTGTAACGAACCAAGCTGTGCTTTGGAGGCTCGACGCCTCACTCCTCGGCCCCGCCTCTTGGCGGGGCTTTTTTATTGGCAAAGAAAAGCCCCGCCGTGGCAGTAATGCTGTTCACATAGAGAGTGCTCGATTAGCTCCCCTCTCCCATTCATGGGAGAGGGG
>NZ_JAOEEA010000007.1 GCF_029837695.1 Pseudomonas sp. GD04019 | reverse complement strand
AGGGTTTACCCATGCCGAAGCTTTCCGCCAGTTGCTGGCTGGTGATCGCCTGCTGAGACGGCATCGACGGGATATAGACCGCCGTCGGGTGCGACGGCCTGGCCTGACTCTTGGGAAGCAGATCAATCGCGTTGGTCACCACCGGCTCGGCATCATCCGGGATGCAGTTCAGCCGGTACAAGTCGGCGAAGTCCTGGACGTTGGTAGCGCTGACGATGCGCACGTGGCAGTTGTTCCTCGGCATCACGTCCACGTCGCCCTGAGCGATGGCATCGAGCGACTGCACGACACCAGCTGGTGATCGGACCATGTAGGCGTCGCGGCCCTTCATGGTCATGTAGCCGTCGATCTGCCAACCGGCGTAGCGATCACGAATCGGGAATTCAGGCGATGAGGGCTCAGCGGGCTTTTCCTTGGGGGCTGCGTGAGCCTGTGCAGCGCCCTGCTCGTCTTTCTCGACCTTGGCGACCTCTGGCTGTACCGCAGGCGCTGGAGGCTGCTGAGGAAGCTCTGGCTCCTGGTAATTGGCATAGGCGACGCCGAGGGCGAAGAACAGGCCGCCGATGATCGGGCGACTGAAGCGCTTCCAGTGGATTTTCGTGATTCGCATGGCGTTCCTCCAGGTCATCGGGACCATGTAGCGACCGCGGCTGAGCCAGGGCGGCAGCAGCTGGTAAGTCGAGTGTTCGTAGAAGTCTGAGAAGGCTTGTTTGGTGTCGTAACAGCGGTACAGGTCGCGGCCCAGGTAGACCCAGCGATCAACGATCAGTGAGGCCGGCTGATCGCCGTACTTCACCAGGGCGTAGTGCACCCGAGGCAGGTTCACCGTCTTGTTGAACAACAGCTTGGTGATGGTGCTGATGAAGGGCACGGTCAGCTTGTCGAGGCGGCGGCAGTACACGACGTGTTCGGCCAGGGTGAGCCTGGCCTGCTTGTCGACGATGGCGATGCTCTGAACGATGAAGATCAGGTCCCAGCCCTTTTTCCGGGCGTGAAGGAACCAATTGATGATCGCCTGGCGTTCCTTATCGCCCCAGGTCCTGGAGTTGAACCAGGTGCCGCACTCGTCCAGGACCACCAGGCCGTTGCGGCTCTCGTCGTAGGAGTTGTTGCCGGTGCCGATCGCCTCGAAGTCGTCAATGCTTGGCTTGTCGGGAAGGCGATAGACAACAGGCTTCTTGGCCTTGGCGCCGAACATCTCGACCAGGTTGATATCCAAGTTGGTGGCAACCGGCCGGCCCTGGGCGATGTACTCACGAATACGACCGACAGCGGCCAACGACTTGCCAGAGCCGAGCTTGCCGGTCAGGAAGTAGACGGCCATCAGATGTTCAGCCGGAACTGGATGACACGGGTATTCCAGTCGTACACCCAGCGGGCGACATCGACCGAAAGAGCGGCGCCGATGCAGGCCGGGGCGTTGCTCGGGACCATGAACGCCAGGGCCATATCGAGCTCTGGGGGCGCGGCAACGCGGATACCCTGAATCAGCGCCCAGCAGAAGGCGTAGAAGGTGCCAAACAACGCCAGAGAGGCCACTACAAAGGCGGCGGTCAGAGCGAGCCGCTTGGTCATCCAGGTGGCAAAAAAACCCACCAGACCGGCGAAAAGACCACCGATAGCACTGGCGAGGAACGGAATACCAATAATCGCAGGTAATGGCATATCAAACTCCCGATGCGGATGGGCGAGTTAATGTTTTGAAGATGTAAATCAAAGTTCCGACAAAGATGATCCAGCGCCATATACGGTGAGCGCGCTCCATCTTGTCGCAGCCAATTGACATGCCAAAGAAAGGCATCGAACCGGAACAATTAACACTGCTACCGACAGTATGTTGAATAACAAAGTCAGAAAGGGCATCAAGACTACTGCGCTCTGTAAATGCACCGTCGGGACCATCGAATTCGCCAATAAGCGAATCAATATCTATGCCGTCGATTTTCTCCTGGCCGTACTCCTCCAGGTCTTTCTGGAAGTTATCTTTTGGAGCCTCTTCAATAAGAGCACCAAAATCCAACTCGATAGGCTCACCCTCTTCTCCAGGTTCACCGCCCTCTCCTTCAGAGCCACCAATAGTTCCAGTAACAGTGCCTGGCTTTACAGGATCGCCGTTGGAATCCGTCTTGGGAGGTTCACCGCCAGAAGTAACGCAGCCAAAACCACCAGTACCAGTATTCCAAACGTACTGTCCTGGAGGGCATGTTTCAGGGAGATAACTATCCGGCACACAAGTGAATTCGGCGTTAGGGCCAGCACCCACATAGCCAGGAGTTTCATTCAGCGCGCAACGCGGATCATGACCATCATCAGGATCGGAAACGCAGTAGTGCTTACCGTTCATTACGCCGCCAGTTTGACCCTCTGGGCAGTTAGGGTCCTGGCCACCCATGCAAACAGCTTTAACGTCATCACCGGTGCCAACAAAGCCAGGCTTGCCGCCATCAGGGCAGCGATTACGACCGGCACAGATAGCGGTGTTATTGATATATCCAGAGAAGTCGGAAGAGCCCTCAGTACATTCCTGATCGGGCGCCTGGTCAACGCAGCGCATCATCTCAGCAGAGCCAGCAAGGACCTTTCCTGAACTGCACTGGCACTGCTGAGATTGCGGGTCCCACTGAGCACCAACGGAGCCGCATGCATCATCCTGGGGATAGGAGCATCGATTGTTGTCCCAGTCCCAGGTAGCGCCATCAGAGCACTGCTGAGGGGGGATTAATTCGCAGGTCATGGTCTGAGAATTTGGAGTCTTTGGCGGCGTGCAAGTGAGATCACAACTATTCGTCGCAGGGTTTAAGACTGATTCACCAATACACACAGCGGGGGAAACACACTGACCGCCAATCATGACTTTGGGAGAGTCACAGCTTGCATTGCACTGAGTTCCGTTATCACCGAACTGGCAATTCTGAGTGCCTGAAAGAACAGTGCCAACGTAAGTATATCCAGGGTCAGTGGGGGTGGACTTTACATAGCAAGCAAGTTCGGCAGTAACTGCGATGGCGTGGGCCGAAGGGTATTTAGCCTTACAGGCAAGGTCAGGCGAGGAATAACGCGAGGACTGACCCTGCATCCAATACGTAGTGAGTGTGGAAGCAACGGAAAGGGACGGCGCAAGCTGCGCGGCAACTACGACGACAACTAAACAGAAGTAACGCGAGAAGTGAGAGAGCATAAAACTACACCCTGCCTATGGCCCGGGCTGCGCCCACACCATAGGCAGGGCGCAGTTTCGATCAAGCGGACTTGTTGGCGGCTTTCTTGGCCAAACGCCATACGAAGAAGCCGAGCAGGATTGCGCCGCCCAGCGTCCACATGTTGCCTTCGATCCAGGTCCAAGCACTGGTCGCATCGGTATAAAACGCGGTGGCAGCAGTTGGAGCAGTCCAGGCAGCGTGAGCGTTCACGGCGAACAGGGAGAACACGAGGGAGAGCGAAGTTGCGAAGAAAGTCGAAACTTTCCCTTTGAACAGTTGAGCGATGTATTTCATACGATAGCCTCAGCAGCTTGTCTAAATGCGCGGAACTTAATGCCGATAGTAAAACCAGCCACCCAAGCAACTACGTAGAAACTTAGAAGTTCGGAGACTAGTTCGTTCATCGCATGTTTCCGCCGATGAAACCCAGCCCGAAGAGAACCATCGAGCCGAGCACCAGGCCGATCAGATAGAGCATGTCGGCCAGGTCCTGGAGAGACACGCCTTCCATCAGGCGGCCTCGGAATCGGTGTCCAGCTCGTCGAGCTGGCAGTCAGGGCAAACGTGGAAGGCGACTGCCGAAGGCATCAGCAGGAAGCCCATCGAGCAGCCGCAGAGGTTGCAGAGGACTTGGCCACGGATGATCACGGAGGCGCCCTCCCCTTAGGCCGTTTTCGACACGGGAGCGACGTTCGGAGTGGCTGCCGGCTTGGCAGGCTCTGGAGCGTCCTGCAGGCGAAGCGGCACGCCCTGGAGGCTGTAGCGAATGCGGTACTTGCCGTTGAATTCGTCCAGCTCGTCGCGGTACTCGACGAAGACCTCAGAGCCGATCAGCTGGCGGTAGGCGTTGTGGAGGCCGTCTTTGTATTGCTGGCCAGCGACCATGAATTTGACGACGTTGGTCGACTCGAAACCGTCGAAATCCTTGGTGATGCAGTTGATGCCGACAGAAGCCCAGGGCTTCTCTTGAGTGCCCTTTTGAACAACACCGGCGACGAAGCCGCGAAGAATTTTCATGATCAAACCTCTTGAGGTGGTTGGCCGTAGCCGAAAGCGTCACCCACGAAAGGCGCGCTCGATTGGTTTTGCTCGACCTGGCCAAAACGCTTGAGGTCGGCTGCCACACGCCAATGGCGGGTGGTTTCCCAGTCCGCAGGGAGCCGGGAAATCAGGATGTGACGAGGGGTAGGCGGGCCGAAGAATTCGCCACCGAAGGCGGCCGGATCGAGGGCGGCAGGAGCGACCTTGCGAGCAGTGGCGGCGCGCTGCTGATCGAGGAGAGTGGGCGCCCTGCCCTGCAGCTTCACGCGGTTCATGAAGGCATGACCAACGGGAAAAGGAAGAAGCCCAGGGCGCCGAAAATGAGCGCGCCGGCTGCGACAATCAGAAGCTCTTCAGCGGGAGTCATCAGGCTACCAACCGCAGCGGCGACGGCACTACGGCCGAGCGGTAGAACGAGGGAAGCGCCACGTCGAAGGTGCGCTCGATCTCGCGGACGTTGCGGATGAAGACCACGCCGTGGCGGGTGCCATCGAACGGGGTTTTGATGTCGATACCGATCTGGCGCAAGGCGGCGCGATGCTTCTTCACGGCCGACTTGTTGAAGTCGAATTCCTGGCCCTGCTGCCAGAGGTGGACGTAGCCAGCCGTGTAATTCGCCGACATACGATTGGGCGAAATGCCCTTGGCCAGCAGCTCATCGGCCACGGTCAGAACGTCGAAGTTATTGATCTCGCATTTACTGCCGACCATGAGGAACCCCCTATGGATTTCTCGCAATTTCTGCTCGTCGAAGAAGCCCCAGAACCGGAGCCCCTCCCGCTTCAAATACTCCGACCGACACTTGATCTCGGAGCGCACCATGCCGACTGATGCACACCAGTCGCGCAGTTCCCGCACGTAGCGGAATTCGTCTGAATCCTCGCCGAAGGTCCGCTTGACCTTGGGCAGAAGGTGGGCGTCCAGCTCGGCCGCCTTGTTGTAATTGCCGGGATACACCAGGGAGCCGGCTTTCTCCCCGCCCTTGGGGGTCCAGACGCAGGTGTTGCCGTCCGGGTACAGGTAGGCGATGGAGTTACGGAAGCGCTGGCTGGAAATGCCACGCAGAAACGCCCGCTCGTTGCCCTGCCCTACATAGAAATTGCTGGTCAGGTCCAGCCGCTGGAAGATCGCGCCGTCAGCGATCACCGAGCCGTCTTGCAGTTGCTGAGTCGCGGTGCAACGGGTCATTTCCGGGAGACCAAGCTCAACCAGAACGGCGTTGATCACGCGCATACAGCCATCGAGCGAGTCGATGCCGAAAACGTTGTCGAGGCGGTTCAACCGGGACGGGTTGCCGTCGACGGTAATCCGGCGTCCGCACACATGGAGGGGTCGTTTGCGGGAGGGGGCGGAATCCTACGCTAAGGCTTTGGCCAGCGATATTCTCCGGTGAGATTGATGTGTTCCCATCCGAGCGGCGAAACATGGGCCAAGAGATCGGGCGATAGCAGCTTTCCATCGCGTTTCTGGTTTGCAACGACCTCGCCGAGCTTCATGGTGTTCCAGAAGATGATGATGGCGGCGAGCAGATTCATGCCGGCGATGCGGTAATGCTGGCCTTCGGCGGAACGGTCGCGGATTTCACCGCGGCGGTGGAAGCTGATTGCCCGCTTCAGCGCATGATGAGCTTCGCCTTTGTTGAGCCCGATCTGGGCACGCCGTTGGAGTTCGGCATCCAGAATCCAGTCGATCATGAACAGGGTGCGCTCGACGCGACCGACTTCCCGCAGGGCTGTCGCGAGCTCGTTCTGCCGCGGATAGGAGGCGAGTTTCCGCAGAATCTGGCTTGGCGCGACGGTCCCGGCAGCAATGGTGGCGGCGATGCGCAGGATGTCGGGCCAATTGCGCTCGATCATGGCTTGGTTGACCTTTCCGCCGATCAACGCTCGCAGGTGCGCCGGGGCGGCCGACGGATTGAACGCGTAGAGCCGTTTGGATGGCAGGTCGCGGATGCGCGGAGCGAACCGGTAGCCGAGAATGGCACATGCGGCAAAGACGTGATCGGTGAAGCCGCCCGTGTCGGTGAACTGCTCGCGGATATGGCGTCCAGCATCGTTCATCAGCAGGCCATCGAGGATGTAAGGCGCTTCGCTTGCCGTTGCAGGAATCACCTGGGTTGCGAACGGCGCATATTGGTCGGAGACGTGGCTATAGGCTTTCAGGCCCGGGGTATTGCCATATTTCGCGTTGACCAGGTTCATGGCCTCACCTTGCTCTGTAGCGACGAAGAACTGTCCGTCGCTCGAAGCCGACGTGCCCATGCCCCAGAACCGGGCCATGGGTAACGCTGCCTGTGCCTCGACCACCATGGCCAGCGCCCGGTCATAGGCTTCGCCCTCGACATGCCACCGTCCAATGCGGATCAATTCCCAGAAGGTGTGGGTGTTTGTCGCATCCGCCATTTTGCGCAAGCCGAGGTTGATCCCTTCCGCCAAGATAACGTTCATTAGCCCGATCCGGTCAGCGCAGGGTGCTCCTGTGCGCAGATGGGTGAACGCTTCGGTGAAGCCGGTCGCCGCATCCACCTCCAGCAGGAGATCGGTGATGCGCGTGGGCGGGATCTGCTTGTAGAGATCGAGCACCAGATCTTCGGCGCCTGTCGGCGCGGCGGCTTCGAGTTTCTCGATATGCAGAACGCCGTTTTCAATCGACCCGCCCGGGATCGTGCCTGCGCGAGCGGCACGGCCAAGCTCGCGCAACCGCATGTCGAGGCGAGCTTGCCGGTCTGCCAGCCATTCCTCCGGCCGCAATGGCACAGCGAGACGACCGCCTTCCGCGATGGATTGTGCCGGAACGAGTGCGTGTTTCAGATCGCCATAGCGCCGGGACCTAGTAAGCCAGACATCTCCGGAGCGGAACGCATCGCGCAGATGGAACAGCACCGCGATCTCCCATAGGCGAGCGTCGCCAGCCCTCTGGGCCCGAAGGTGGCGATGCCATTTCGAGCTGGGCCGCAAGAAGCTGGTCATCGCGGCATCGTTCAAACCGGTACGAAGGGCCGTCACCGCTTCCAGAAGCGGCAGTGCAACGGGCGCAGCTCGCAGATCGAGCAGGCGCAACATGCGTGGAGCGTATCGGCGGAAGCGGTGATAACCGTCGAGCACATGATTGAGCGGATCGTCGGCCATGGTGGCGGTCAGCCTGGTTGCCATTGCAACAAGGGTTTTTAAGCCGTCCCACCCTGACCCACTCGCGATGACATCGCCCAGCGGCTGGCCATCATCCTGTGCATCGACCAGGGCGCCCCCGATCTCGGCGAAGGATTTCAGGGTGTCACGCACCACCCCCGCTTCGTCTGCGACCTTTGCATGGCAAATACGCTCCGAAGCACGGTAGAGACGGCCGACGATCCGGTCGTGGGTTTCGACCACTGCGTCGGCCAACATCGCCTGCCATTCCGAGACGCAAACAGCCAAGATCGCAAGCCGCCTGTCCTCCGGGAGATCGCGCATGCCGTCGGCATAATACCGTTCACCCTGCCTGCGCAGACGAGTCACCCGATGGGCAGGAACGCCGGCAAGCAGATCCTCGGGGAGATCGATGCGTTGCAGATATTCGAGCCGGTCGAGCAGCCGGTTGGCCGACGAAGAGTTCGAGCCAGGCTCGAACTGGCGCAGCCACACAAAACGGGTCACCCGATCATCAGCCGTCTCCTCGAGCAATGCCAGCAACTGTTCTCGGATCGACATAGGCAGCCGACTGGCGATCCTCGTCTCGATGCGTCGCTCGGCATCGACGAGAGCCGCGGCACAAAGCCGCTCGATCGTGGATGTCGCGGGAAGGACAGTGCGGGTGCGTCGGCACTCGGCTACGAAGCGACGGGCGATATCCTCGTTCGACACCGCCATCTCGGCTTCTCGGAACAACCATTCCTTCAGCTCGCTCGCACCACGTCCGGAGAAGGTGCGGAAGCCGTAGAGCCCCCGTAACTCGGCAAGATGCTCGTGCCGTGTTTCCTCGCGGGCAGCATAGTCTACGAGATCGTCGGCACCCAGGCCAAGCTGCGCTCCGATAAATTCGATGACCTCTGCAGGGATCAGTTCGCCTGGAGCCAGCACCCGGCCGGGATAGCGCAGGACACACAATTGCAGGGCGAAGCCGAACCTGTTGTGAGCGCGCCGACGCAGCCTGATATGCCCAAGGTCTTCATCACTCAGCGTATAGTGCTTGAGCAAATCCGTCTGTGAAGTCGGCAAGCGCAACAGCGCGTCTTTCTGCCGATCGGTTAGAGTGACGCGACGCGGCATACATGTTCCTTTTTCAAAATCTGATAGCGTTCAAGACGCTTTGTTTATGAAGCTGGTTGAGATACATTTCCAGAGGTCAATGCAATCGTGGCCGAAGCGCCGCCTCAAACCAACGTTTGTGATACATGCTGATCGGATATGCCCGCGTCTCCAAAGCCGATGGCTCGCAGTCTCTCGACCTGCAGCACGACGCCTTGCGCGCCGCAGGTGTCGAACGGGACAATATCTATGATGATCTTGCTTCCGGCGGTCGTGATGATCGCCCTGGCTTGACTGCCTGCCTCAAGTCATTGCGTGACGGCGATGTGCTGGTGGTCTGGAAGCTCGATCGCCTCGGACGATCGCTTGCCCATCTGGTCAACACGGTGAAGGAGCTGTCAGACCGCAAGATCGGCCTGCGGGTTCTGACTGGAAAGGGCGCTCAGATCGACACCACGACTGCGTCCGGTCGCATGGTGTTCGGAATCTTCGCCACCTTGGCCGAGTTCGAGCGGGATCTGATCCGAGAGCGCACCATGGCGGGTCTCGCCTCCGCGAGAGCGCGCGGTCGCAAGGGCGGACGAAAATTCGCGCTCACCAAAGCTCAGGTGCGTCTCGCGCAAGCCGCCATGGCCCAGCGCGATACTTCAGTTTCCGATCTCTGCAAGGAACTCGGCATCGAGCGCGTCACTCTCTACCGATATGTCGGTCCCAAAGGCGAGCTCAGAGACCATGGAAAGCATGTTCTCGGACTTACGTAGCAACTCGTTTCTTTTCGCAGGTTGAGCCACCTCCGCGCTTCATCAGAAAACTGAAGGAACCTCCATTGAATCGAACTAATATTTTTTTTGGTGAATCGCATTCTGACTGGTTGCCTGTCAGAGGCGGAGAATCTGGTGATTTTGTTTTTCGACGTGGTGACGGGCATGCCTTCGCGAAAATCGCACCTGCTTCCCGCCGCGGTGAGCTCGCTGGAGAGCGTGACCGCCTCATTTGGCTCAAAGGTCGAGGTGTGGCTTGCCCCGAGGTGATCAACTGGCAGGAGGAACAGGAGGGTGCATGCTTGGTGATAACGGCAATTCCGGGAGTACCGGCGGCTGATCTGTCTGGAGCGGATTTGCTCAAAGCGTGGCCGTCAATGGGGCAGCAACTTGGCGCTGTTCACAGCCTATCGGTTGATCAATGTCCGTTTGAGCGCAGGCTGTCGCGAATGTTCGGACGCGCCGTTGATGTGGTGTCCCGCAATGCCGTCAATCCCGACTTCTTACCGGACGAGGACAAGAGTACGCCGCAGCTCGATCTTTTGGCTCGTGTCGAACGAGAGCTACCGGTGCGGCTCGACCAAGAGCGCACCGATATGGTTGTTTGCCATGGTGATCCCTGCATGCCGAACTTCATGGTGGACCCTAAAACTCTTCAATGCACGGGTCTGATCGACCTTGGGCGGCTCGGAACAGCAGATCGCTATGCCGATTTGGCACTCATGATTGCTAACGCCGAAGAGAACTGGGCAGCGCCAGATGAAGCAGAGCGCGCCTTCGCTGTCCTATTCAATGTATTGGGGATCGAAGCCCCCGACCGCGAACGCCTTGCCTTCTATCTGCGATTGGACCCTCTGACTTGGGGTTGATGTTCATGCCGCCTGTTTTTCCTGCTCATTGGCACGTTTCGCAACCTGTTCTCATTGCGGACACCTTTTCCAGCCTCGTTTGGAAAGTTTCATTGCCAGACGGGACTCCTGCAATCGTCAAGGGATTGAAACCTATAGAAGACATTGCTGATGAACTGCGCGGGGCCGACTATCTGGTATGGCGCAATGGGAGGGGAGCAGTCCGGTTGCTCGGTCGTGAGAACAATCTGATGTTGCTCGAATATGCCGGGGAGCGAATGCTCTCTCACATCGTTGCCGAGCACGGCGACTACCAGGCGACCGAAATTGCAGCGGAACTAATGGCGAAGCTGTATGCCGCATCTGAGGAACCCCTGCCTTCTGCCCTTCTCCCGATCCGGGATCGCTTTGCAGCTTTGTTTCAGCGGGCGCGCGATGATCAAAACGCAGGTTGTCAAACTGACTACGTCCACGCGGCGATTATAGCCGATCAAATGATGAGCAATGCCTCGGAACTGCGTGGGCTACATGGCGATCTGCATCATGAAAACATCATGTTCTCCAGTCGCGGCTGGCTGGTGATAGATCCCGTCGGTCTGGTCGGTGAAGTGGGCTTTGGCGCCGCCAATATGTTCTACGATCCGGCTGACAGAGACGACCTTTGTCTCGATCCTAGACGCATTGCACAGATGGCGGACGCATTCTCTCGTGCGCTGGACGTCGATCCGCGTCGCCTGCTCGACCAGGCGTACGCTTATGGGTGCCTTTCCGCAGCTTGGAACGCGGATGGAGAAGAGGAGCAACGCGATCTAGCTATCGCGGCCGCGATCAAGCAGGTGCGACAGACGTCATACTAGATATCAAGCGACTTCTCCTATCCCCTGGGAACACATCAATCTTACCGGAGAATATCGTTGGCCAAAGCCTTAGCGTAGGATTTCGCCCTCTCCCGCAAACGACCCCATGGATTCGGAAGGTGGTGCAGTAACTGCCCTCGGCGTAGAACGCCGGGACGGTGGTCGACAGCAACTCCTCAGTCTCGATGCAGGAGCGGCGGCAGATCACCTCGCCGACCTTGGGTAGGTCGTAGGGGTAGTCCTGATAGGCCTTGATCCAGTCGTAAAACATCGCGCTTCCTTCAGCCCGCAGACCATCACATGCGTTTTGTAGATAAATCACAAATGATGTTTCGGCGATTTATAGCTGAATCACACATGACATTGCAACACGTGCAAAAATCACGTTTGTCGGAAATCACGAATGATGGCGGAGTGAAATCACAAGATGGCCAAGACCTACAGACTGCGAGACGAGGCCGTAGAGGCCTTGAACGCCAAGCGGATCAAGCTGATCGTCGAGCGAAAGGAAGACGTGAAAGAGAGCGATCTGCTGGGGGCGCTGATCTGGAAGCACCTGTCTACGCTATCGGCGCAGGACGTTAAGGCGTACCGCGAGAGCGTCCTGGGGAAGGACTGATGAGCGAAAAGAAACTGATCACCATACTGTCAGTGATCTCATTCACGGCGTCATTCGCTTTGGTTTTCTGGCTGATCTCGAAAGTGCCGCTGTACTGAAAAAAGTATGGACCTCCATACCAAAGTGGGGGTGTTACAGCACCCCCACCCGTCCGCGCGGCTGCAACGGCCGTAGCACCTTCCGCCGGGCTTGGTCGACCTGAACCAGCCTCGGACACCTGAATCAGCAGAGAAAGACGACCAGGACGTGCCCTGACAGGCGCTGTGCGACCCGTATTGGGGTGATCATGGCGCGAGGGTGGCTTTGCGGCGCCTGAGAGCCAGGCGCACGCGAGAGGGTGCTAGCAGGATGCGAGATCCTGGACGAGATCCTGCAGGAAATCTGCTAGCAGTAATAACCGCGGTGCAGCAGCTCCAGGACGAGAAGTGCTAGCGGCGATAGTTCGGATGAAGCGGATTCTTGGAGCGATCAAAGAACATATCGCCCTGGCCACAAGCCTCGACCAGCAGCGCGGCCGCGTCGCGAGCCTGGTCCAGCACCTGCTGCTGACGGGCAACGACATTTCGTAGGCGCTCAATCTCGTCACGCTGATCGGCGCAACGATCACGAAGCTGGAGCATGAGCTCAACGCCGGAAATGAAGGCCTGGCTACCAGTGCCTTTACCGGTTGCGATCTTGGCCTGGCGCACCAAGTCCTCGGAAACATCACGAATCGTAAGAAGCATCGAGCATTCTCCCTGCTAGCAGTTTTAAGCCGGCGCCGATCGCACCAGGTGCAATTATGCTAGCAAGTCTATCGATAGAGCTGCTAGCAATTTTCAACCTGGTGAAGATCCTCGAGGACGAAAAACGCTAGCAGTCAGAGGTCGAGGATTCTGAGGCAGATGGCCTTGAGCTGGTCGACGAGCTGGTCCAGTTCGGCCGACTCCTGAGCGAAGCTGTCGGCAGATTTTCGCAAATTGCGAATCTCACCAACGAGGCGGGGATAGTCGGCGAGGATCCACTCGACAGCCTCAGAGCCCTTGCGGCCTGGGGCATACAGCTCGGCGTCTCGGATCAGATAGGCGGGAAGGTCAACGGGGCATCGCATAATCCGGATTATGGCTGAAACCCGCCTGGCGCTGCGCATTGTCCAGGCGGGGCTCACCATGAATCCGGTCCATTATGCGAATCATGATAAGGTGACATTGGGAGGGATGGCTTCGCGCTCAAGAACGCACTGCGTTTGCCAGGAATTATCATTTTGGCTAAAGTCGCCGGCTTCGCGCACAGCTCGGCGAGCCAAGGATTGTCCATGTTCCGACTCGATGCGGTCAGCTTCAGCCTGCCGGAGCGCACGCTCCTGCACCCGCTATCGCTCGACATTCCACAGGGCCAGATGGTCGGCCTGATCGGCCACAACGGCTCCGGCAAATCCACCCTGTTGAAGATGCTGGCCCGCCAGCAACCGGCCAGCGCCGGCCGCGTGCTGCTGGACGACAAGCCACTGGCCGACTGGAAGGACCGCGACTTCGCCCGCCAAGTCGCCTACCTGCCGCAGCAGCTGCCACCCGCCGATAGCCTGACAGCCCGCGAGCTGGTCGGTTTCGGCCGCTATCCCTGGCACGGCCTGCTCGGCCGCTTCGGCAGCGAGGACCACGCCAAAGTGCGTGAGGCCATGGAGCTGACCGACACTTCGCGCTTCGCCGAACGCATGGTCGACAGCCTCTCCGGCGGCGAGCGCCAGCGCGTGTGGCTGGCCATGCTGCTGGCACAGAACAGCCGCTACCTGCTGCTGGACGAACCGACCTCGGCCCTCGACATCGCCCACCAGGTCGACGTACTCGGCCTGGTCCACCAGCTCAGCCGCCAACTGGACCTAAGCGTGATCGTGGTGCTGCACGACATCAACATGGCCAGCCGCTACTGCGACCGGCTGATCGCCCTGCACAGCGGGCGCCTGCTGCTGGACGGCAGTCCGGCCGAGCTGATGACCGACAGCAACCTGGAGGCCATCTACGGCCTGCCCATGCAGGTGCTCAGCCACCCGCGCGGCCAGCAACCCATCGCCGTGGTGGTGTGATGCGCTGGCTGCTCTGCATGCTCGCCCTATTGGCGGCAGTCGCCCAGGCCGACACCCGCCAGCCACGCATCGCGGTGATCGACTGGGGCCTGACCGAGACCCTGCTTGGCCTGGGCGTGACGCCTATCGCGGTGGCGCAGACCGAAGGCTACCGGCGCTGGGTGCAGGCGCCCGAGCTGCCCGAGCAGGTGGTCGACCTCGGCCTGCGCATCGAGCCCAACCTCGAACTGCTCAGCCAACTCAAGCCGGACATGATCCTGATCACCCCGCAGTTCGCCGCCAGCCGCGCGCAGCTGGAACGGGTAGCGCCGGTGCATACCCTGGCCATCTACACCCCGGAAGCCGAGGCCTATGTCGGTGCCCAACGGGTCACCCGCGAGCTGGCCGAGCTGCTTGGCCGGCAGAGCGAAGGCGAAGCCATGATCGCCCGAATCGACGCCCGCATGACGCAGGTCCGCCAGCGCCTGGCACCGCAGGCATTGCCGCCGTTCTATGTCATGACCTTCCTCGACCAGCGCCATGTGCGCCTGTTCGGCAAGCAGAGCATCTACCAGGGGGTGCTGGACCGCGTTGGCCTGCGCAATGCCTGGCAGGGCCCGACCAACTACTGGGGCTTCAGCCAGCAGGGCATCGACCGCCTGGCAGAGACGCCCGAGGCCGCCCTGCTCTACCTGAAACCCATGCCGCCCGGCACCCAGGATGGCCTGGCTGCCAGCGCCTTGTGGAACCAGCTGCCTGCCGTGCGCGCCGGACGCCTGTATGACCTGCCGCCGGTATGGAGCTTCAACGGTCTGATGGCTGCCGAGCGCTTCGCCAACCTGCTGGAAGAGCGCCTGGCGCCGGAGAGCGTGCAATGAGCGATCTCATGGCTCAGGGAGCGTTGCCTGTGCGTACCCGCCGCGGTTTCTCCAGCCATCCCGTGTGGCTGTGTGGGGTACTGCTGATCCTGACGCTTGGCCTGGCATTCGCCGACCTCGGCCAGCGTCTGCCGAGTGGGCAATGGCTGCAGGCCATGTTCGCTCCGCAAGCCGGCGACATGGCGCAGCTGATTCTGCACTTCAGCTGGCTACCGCGCCTGTGCATGGCCCTGCTCTGTGGCGCCGTGCTGGCCCTGGCCGGCACTCTGATGCAGCAGGTGCTGCGTAACCCGCTGGCCTCGCCGACCACCCTGGGTGTGGCCAGCGGCGCACAACTCGGCTTGCTGGTAGCGACTCTGTGGGCGCCCTGGCTGCTGGATTTCGGCCGCGAATGGGTGGCTCTGGCCGGCGGTGGCCTGGCCTCTCTGCTGGTGTTCGCCCTGGCCTGGCGTCGCGGCCTGGCGCCGCTGAC
Organism: Pseudomonas sp. GD04019; assembly: GCF_029837695.1. Taxonomy (GTDB): domain Bacteria; phylum Pseudomonadota; class Gammaproteobacteria; order Pseudomonadales; family Pseudomonadaceae; genus Aquipseudomonas. Next base: position 266,305 of record NZ_JAOEEA010000007.1, on the reverse strand, counting down.
GCTGATCCTCGCCGGCCTGGTGGTGACGCTGTATCTCAGCGCGCTCAACGTGACTCTGATGCTGGTGCAGCAGCAGGATCTCAACGCGGTGTTCATCTGGGGCTCCGGCTCACTCAGCCAGAACAGCTGGAGCGGCGTGCAGTTCCTCCTACCGCGCCTGGCCGTCGGCGTGTTGCTTCTGCTGCCCTTGCTGCGCCCCCTGGCCCTGCTGGAACTGGACGACAGCGGTGTGAAGAGCCTGGGCGTGCCCCTGCGTTTTCTGCGCTTCGTCACCCTCACCCTGTCCGTATACCTGGCCGCCTGCGTAGTCAGCACGGTGGGCGTGATCGGCTTCATCGGCCTGGCCGCGCCGGCCCTGGTGCGCCTGCTCGGTGCGCGCACCTTCGCTCAGCGCCTGCGCTGGGCGCCGCTGCTCGGCGGCCTGTTGCTGAGCGTCACCGATCTGGGCATCCAGCGCCTGGCCGGCTCCCTGGCCGAACTGGTACCCACCGGCGCCGCCACCGCGCTGCTCGGCGCCCCGCTGCTGCTCTGGTTGCTGCCGCGCCTGCGGCTGGCCGGTGGCCAGCCGCACAGTGGCGACGGTCATCACTTCAGCCGTCACCCCTTCCCGGCCAGGCGCCTGCTGCCGCTATGCGTGGTGCTTGTCTGCGCGCTGCTGATCGCCCTTGGCCTGGGTCGCGGACTGGACGGTTGGCAGTGGACGCTGGGCGACGCCACCCTGCTCGACTGGCGCTGGCCACGGGTGATGGCCGCCGTAGCCGCAGGCTGCATGCTGGCCCTGGCCGGCTGCATGATCCAGCGCCTGACCGGCAACCCGATGTCCAGCCCCGAGGTGCTCGGCATCAGCGCCGGTGCCGCTCTGGGTCTGATCGCCCTGCTGTTCCTGCTGCCCTACTCCGGCCCCCTGGCCCAGCTAGCGCTGGGAGGTCTGGGCGCCGGCCTGACTCTTCTGCTGCTGCTCGGTCTGTCGCGGCGCTCCGGCTTCGCTCCCGAGCGGGTGCTGCTGATCGGCATCAGCATCACCGCGCTGTTCGACGCCCTGCAGGTGATCCTGTTGGCCGGCGGCGACCCGCGCGGGCAGAACCTGCTGGGCTGGATGTCCGGCTCGACCTACTTCGTCGGCCCGCAGATGGCGGTCTGGGTGCTGGTCTGCAGCCTGGTGCTGCTGGTCGCCGCGCTGCCTTTCGGGCGTTGGCTGGAGCTGTTGCCGCTGGGCGATGGCACGCCGCGTGCCCTGGGTGTGCCGCTGGGGCGCAGTCGTTTCGCGCTGTTGCTGCTGGCCTCGTTGCTGACGGCTGGCGCCACCCTGATCGTCGGGCCGCTGAGCTTCATCGGGCTGCTGGCGCCACACCTGGCCCGTTTGCTCGGTCTGGCTCGCGCCGTGCCGCAGATGCTCGGTGCGGCGCTGCTCGGTGCGCTGGTGATGGTGGCGGCGGACTGGCTGGGGCGTACGGTGCTGTTCCCTGCGCAACTGCCAGCAGGGCTGCTGGCATCGCTGCTGGGCGGGGCCTACTTCATGCTGTGCCTGTATCGGCGCTGAGGGGCTGGTTGGTGGGCTGTTCGCTGCGTTCCTGAGCCCACCCTACGCGGAGCAGCACCGCGGATTATTCGATGTAGAGCGTACCGGGCGGCGCACCGCGCGCTGCAGGCAGTACACTAAAGGCGCGCTAGTGCTCATTTGACTTTGTAGCCCGGATGCAATCCGGGAGCCGAGCCCTCGATTTCCCGGATTGCATCCGGGCTACGACCGAGCCGACCGGCACCGTCATTGCGTAGGGTGTAGGCAGTACACCAGAGGGGCATTCGCTATGCCCCAAGCACTGTGCTACAGGCAATAGCCCAAGACTAATCACCAGCAAGGCGAACAGCCCGGCGCAGTCCTTAATCCAGCACCGCAGTCCCTTCCGCCGGAGGCTCTTCCAGCAACGGGCAGTTGTCGCACATCTCCATGCCCAGCTCGTTGCGGATGCAGCACAGCTTGCGCTGTCGCCAGGGCGCGCAGCCTTCGCCCTGGGGCACGTAGATCACCGGTTCGCACAATGGATTGCGGCTGCCATCCGGGCGCAGTTTGCTTTCCAGCACTTCGAAGCCCTGGGCCAGCATCGGCTTAGGGAATGGCAGGCCGCCGAGGGTCGACATGAACCATTCGAAGTAGTTGCCGGCGTTGCTCCACAGCACCCGTGCGGCGATCTTGCGGTGAGCGCGCAGGCCATCGATGAAGGGCAGCAGGTTGTCGTCCAGCAAGCCGGAGAAGCGCTCAAAGCCGTTTGCCGGGGCCGCGCTCCAGCGTTCGCCGGCATGCGGCAGCTTGAAGGCCTCGGGCAGGCCGTCGGTGCCGACCACGACCTGGATCTCGTCGAAATCCAGCGGCAGGCGCCAGTTGAGGATCAGTCCTGCCGCCAGCACTGGCGGAATCAGGCGCAGAAAGTAGTACTTGGACCACAGCGACATCAGCGCTCGCCGATCGCCCTCGGCATGTTCCGGGCCGAAGCGCAGCATCTGCTCTTCCAGACGCTCGGGGCTGACGAACTCACGCCCGGACAGTGCCGGGCGTGGGTCATCCGCAAGGGTGAGAACATCGCGGTAGTGGGCGAAAGGCCCTTGGAACAGCGGGGCAATGGCCGGGATCATCGGCCCCCTGCCTGGGTCAAGCACATGCGCTGGCGACTCCTGCTGATTGGCGCTGTCGACGGCTGTCCATCAGCGCGTCGACCACTTCCTGTGAACGTATGGCCAGCACCGACAGCAGCGTGTCGCTCAGGCCATGGCTGGCCTCGCAGCAACCCTGCAGGTAGATGCCGGCAGTCATCTGCGGCTGGCAGCACAGACGATAGTCGCGTTCGACGCCTTCGCCCAGGTGCTCGGCCAATCCGCCGAGCAGGCGCTTGTAGCCGTCACGACGATAGCCGGTGGCCAAGACTACGGCATCGTACAGGCGATCTTCCACGCCTTCCGGACCGCTCAGGGTCAGGCGAATGCCCTCGTCGCCGGCCTGCACCGCCTCGATATTGCGCTGCGGCAGCAGGTTGTGCGGCGCATGGCCGGTGACCTTCTGCAGGTACAGGCGGTGGTAGATGCTCTCGATCAGGTCCAGGTTGACCACCGAGTAGTTGGTCTGGGCATTGGCCTGGATGAACGCCTCGCGCTCCTCCGGCGACTGGCCGTAGACCACGTCGGTGTAGGACGGATCGAAGATCTCGTTGATGAACGGGCTGTCGTCCGCCGGGCGCAGGGCCTGGCTGCGCATCACTAGCGAGACCTCGGCGCTCGGGTAGCGGCCGCACAGATCGCTGAAGATCTCCGCCGCGCTCTGCCCCGAGCCGACCACGGCCAGGCGCTTGGGTTGGCCGCAAGCCTGGATGCGCTCCAGGTAGCCGGACGAGTGCATCACCCGTGCGTCACCCTTGAGCGGGCGGAACGCCTCGGGCACCACCGGCTCGCCGCCGATGCTGACCACCAGGTTGCGGGTGATGCGCGCACGGGTGCGGCCGTCAGCCAGGCGCGAGATCACCTTGACCCGGGTCACGTCGCCGCCATCGAGCACCGGCTCGACGCCAATGACTTCCTCACCGTAATGCACGCGATCGCTGAACTGGGCCGCAGCCCAGCCCAGGTAGTCGTTGTACTCCAGGCGCGACGGCGTGAAGGTGCTGATATTGATGAAGGCTTCCAGCCGGCGCTTCTCGTGCAGGTAACTGACGAAGGTGTAGCGGCTGGACGGATTGCGCAGGGTGGCCAGATCCTTGAGGAAGGAAATCTGCATGCGGCTGTCGTCCAGCAGCATGCCACCGTGCCACTCGAAGGCCGGTTTCTTTTCCAGGAAGCAGTAGCGCAGGCCGTGCTCGCGCACCCGGCGGTCTTCATCCAAGGCCACCGCAATGGCCAGGTTGGCGGGGCCGAAGCCCAGCCCGATCACATCGTATTCCAGTGTTTCTATGCTCATGTCAGGCCCCGATCCTCTGCGGATGGTTCGTGTGAAGGCCAAGTCAGCCCCTGGAGGCACTCGCCTCGCCCAACCTCATCAGTTCACGGCCACGCTCGGGCGCGGCTCTTTTGTTCTATGGGCCCAAGGACAGCGACCGCGGGCCTTACTGCTATGCCAGGCGGCAGCGTTCGAAGAACACTTCACGCGACTGCACCATGAGTGCCGCGCGCTTGTGCGGGAAGTCGAACTCCTTGGCCTTGTGGTAACCCTGCGCCTGCATGTGACCAATCATCTTGGCGTTGTCGGCACGGGGCTCTGCGACCACCCGCTGGGTACGCGGATCGTCGAGGAACAGGTAATGGGTCAGCGCGCTCAGCCAACTGGCCACCTTGTGCGGACCACGGTGGCTCTCTTCGCCGACCAGCATGTGGATACCGCGGTCGTAATCCGCCACGTCGTAGAACGGCGCGATGCGGTCTTCCTTGGCCCAGTAGGCCTCGTAATAGGCGAACGGCTCATCGTCGAAGCAGCCGATCAGGGTCAGTACGCGCGGGTCCGCGGCCAGCTCTTCCAGGTAACGACGATGCTTGGTGAGGTCGCCCTCCTCCTGCCAGAACGCGGCCACGCGGGCGCTGTTCTGCCAGCGATTGAAGCGTTCGAGGTCGCTGTCGATATCCAGGGTGCGCAGGGAAATCCAGGCGCCCAGATTGGCATCGAAACGTCGATAGACCTCGCCCTGCGGCTTGGGCGCACGACGCGGATGGCGGCGGCCGGTGGCATGCATGACCATCTGCTGTGGGTAACCGGCACTGCCAGTGTTGCGCAGGAACGGCCCCGGCAATTGCCAGAACAGCGAGCGCTCGATGCGCAGGCTGTCGCCTTCACCCACCAGCAAACCGCTAGCGAGCAGGCTGGGAGCGACCGAGTCCAGCTGCAGGCGTACGGCCTGCAACTGGGGCTCGCTGGCGAAACACCAGTAGGCCAGAGCCCACAGTGCCTTGGCTTGCTCCTCGACAGCCAGCTCCAGCGGAACCAGCAACTCGCCCTGACGACGGGCGCGCAGCAGCGCGCGCTCGTCTAGGTGCAGGGCCAGGCTGGTGCCGTCATCGCGGGCGACCAGGCGCTGCCCGGAGGGCAGCGGTAGTTGTTGCAGCGGATTAGAAGTCATAACTCACACTGGCGATGACGTTGCGACGGTTGCCGTACCAGCAGTAGTAGTCACAGGCGGTGACGTACTCTTTGTCGGTGAGGTTATTCGCGTTGAGTTGCAGGCGGATGTCCTGGATGCGATAGCTGACCATGGCATCGATGAGGGTGTAGGACGGCACTTCTAGAGTCTCGGTGTTATCGCCATAACTGGAGCTGGTGTGGCGTGCACCGGCACCGAAGCCCAGACCGTCGAGCAGGCCACCATGGAACTGATAGTTAGCCCAGACCGACGCCATTTCATCGGCGATGTTAGCGGGAGTCTTGCCCTCCTCAACCTCACGAGTACTTTCGGTGGTTTCCGGGTCGAGCTTGGTGTAGCTGGCGATCAAGCTGACGTTCTCGGTGACGTTGGCCTGAGCCTCAAGCTCAATACCGCGGCTGCGCACTTCACCCAACTGCGTCGGCACGCTACCGGTCGGAGTGGACAGGTTCTTCTTGACGTTCTCCTGGGTCAGCTCGAACACGGCTGCGGTGAACATCGCATCCAGCCCTTCCGGTTGGAACTTGATACCGATTTCTTTCTGATCGCCCTCTTCCGGTTTGAACGGATCGCCGGTAACGGCGTTGAGGTCGGTGACCGGCAGGAAGAACTCGGAGTAGCTGATGTAAGGAGTCAGGCCATTGTCGAACACATAGGCGACCCCACCACTCCAGGTGAAGTTCTCATCACGTACGTCGTGACTGACGTTGGTGGTCTGGTTGTCGAAGTCGGTGCGCGACTTGTCGTAGCGACCACCCAGCAGGAACACCCAGTTGTCGAACTTGAGCTGCTCCTGGATGTAGTAACCGAACTGGTCGGCGCGGGTGTCCTTGTCTTCCAGGGCGAAATCGCCGATTGGTGCATCGTTGCCGATCGGAATAACGCCACCCAGCGGGGTGTTGTTGCGCGGGTCGAAGATATCCAGCGGTGGGATGACGCCGAAGTTTGGATAACCGTTGGGGCTGCGATCATTGATCTTCAACTGCTGGTAATCGAAGCCGAGCAGCAGGGTATTTTCCCAGCGATCACCAAACCAGTTGCCGAGCAGGCGGTTGTCCACCGACAGGTTGTCTGCCTTGCCATCGTTGTAGGTCAGGCCGCGGTTGATGATGCGATCAGTGAGGTTTCCATAGAAGAACAGCTGGCGCAGTTCCAGATCCATGTGGCCGTAGCGCAGGTTCTGCTGGAAGTCCCAGTTGTCACTGATGCGATGGTTCAGCTCGTAGCCCAGGGTGTACTGATCACGCTCGAAGGTTTCGTACTCGGGATTGCCAACCGCGGTGTCGGTGTCGATGTCACCGTTCGGGTTATGGCTGATAGTGCCGCTGGACGGCAGGAACTGCAGCTGCGGATCGGAGCGATCCTTCTGCATGCTGGCCAGTACGGTCAGCGAAGTATCTTCGTTGAAGTTGATGGTCATCGACGGCGCCAGCAGGATGCGCGCGGCGTCCACGTCATCGACCTGGGTGCCGGTGTCGCGGCTCAGCGCCACCACGCGGTATAGCAGGTTGCCCTCTTCATCCAGCTTGCCACCTACATCGGCATTGATCTGCTTGCGGTCAAAGCTGCCGTACTGGATGCCGATCTCGTTCTTGCTGTCGGCGGTCGGACGCTTGCTCTGCAGGTTTATCAGGCCGCCGGGCGGGGTCTGACCATAGAGCACGGACGAAGCTCCCTTGAGCACTTCGATGCGCTCGAGCATGTAGGGGTCGATCTGCCAGCTATAGAAGGCGCTGGAATAGATGCGCGAACCGTCCATGAACAGGCCGTTGTTGGCCTGTTTGAAGCCGCGGATGATGAACCAGTCCTGCTTGTTGTCCTCGCCATAGAAGCCGGCCTGCACACCGCCGGAGTAGCGCAGAGCCTCGCTGATGGTCTGGACGTTGCGGTCCTTCATCTGCGCTTCAGTGACCACGGAAACCGAACGCGGAGTCTCGCTCAGGGGAGTGTTGATCTTGGTCGCGCTGCGGCTGTTCTTGGCCACGTAGCCCTGATCTTCGCCGACCGGGCTGTCCAGCTCGCCACTGATATTGGTGGCTTCCAGCTGTACGGCTTCCTCGGCATGCAGTCCCATGCTGAACGCGCCCAGCGCACAGGCCATGGCCAAAGGCAGACGCGCTTTGGTGAAGGGTACTTTGGCCTGGTACTTAGCTTGCTGTTCCATCAACACTCCCCAACGAAATCAAATTAGAAGGATTCGCATTTATGTGTATTGCCTCTACTAGACGAGCGAGGCGCAAGGAAATTTAGCCGCTGGCCGAGATTTTTCTCAGCCAGCGCGGGTATCAGCTTCCCAGCAGGGCTACCAACTCCTGCAGTACCTGCGGATGACGCACGATGCCTTGGTGGTCGGTGTCGATAAGGCGGTGCGCTGCCGCCCTGCCCTGCACCTGTTCCAGGCCACTCTCCAGCAACGCGGCGCGACCACCCGGCTGCGCCGCCCACCAGCAGTGCGGGCGCACCTTGACCTTGGGCAGCGCGTAGCCGGCGCACAGTCGGCGCATATGCTGCTCCACCGCCCAGGCGAACAGCAGTTCTTCCAGGCTCTGGCGCGTCATGCCATCCAGCGGCTGGCCGGCGAACCAGGCGCTGCAGGCCTGCGGCCAGTCCAGCGGTTCGAGTTGCAGTAGTTGCTCGAACAGACCGTCCCAGGCCTTGGCCGGCAACTCCGGAGCCAGCAGCTGCAGATGCTCGACCAGCTTGGCCCGCGCCTGCGGATGGCGTGCATCGTCGCCGGCGATCTCGGTGCCCGGCACGTAGCAGTCGAGCAGGCCGAGGAAGGCCACCTCTTCGCCACGCGCCTCCAGGCGTGTCGCCAGTTCCAGGGCCAGACTGCCGCCCAGGGACCAACCGACCAGGCGGTACGGCCCCTGCGGCTGCTGCTTGAGCAGTGCAGCCAGATAGGCATCGGCCATCTCGCCGAGCGAAGCATCACGCCAGGCCGGATCGAGGAAGCTGCGGCATTGCAGGCCGAAAACATCACGCACACCCTCCAGGCGTGCTGCCAGCGGCTGGTAGCCAGTGACCCGGCCGGTGACCGGATGCGGACAGAACACTGGCAAAGTGCTTGCCTCCTGACGGGTCAGGCGCAGCACTGGTGATGGCCCTTGCGCTGCCTGGCCACGAGCCAGCTCCAGCAAGCCGAGCAGTTCCCGGCGATAGTCCTGAGCCAGGCATTCGATAGTCTCGGAACAGTACTGATTGGCCGCGTACTCCCAGGACAGCTGCAACTGCCCGTCGAACACTTGGCCATTGACGGCCAGACGGCTGGCCAGCGGGTTTGCCGAAGCCACTGCCATGCCACCGCCGCCCGCCGGACGGAACCAGTCCGCTGCGGCGCCGGCCTGGTACTGACCGAGGTAGTTGAAGGTGACCTCGGCGGCCGGCAAGGCTGCCAGAGCGGCCTGCGCCTCGGCCGAACCCAGCCAGCGCAATACACCATAGCCCTGGCCGCCGCACTCGATCTGCTGCAAACGCTGCTGAACCTGCTGCAGGTGCTCGCCCACGTCGCTGACCTGCGGCAATTGCAGCGGATACAGGCTGGTGAACCAGCCGACGGTGCGCGACAGATCCAGCTCGCCGGCCAGCGCCTCGCGGCCGTGGCCTTCGAGGTTGACCCGCAGACCCGGTTGGCCGCTCCAGCGGCACAGCGTGCGAGTCAGCGCGGTGAGCAGCAAGGCATCGATACGCACACCGAGCTGCGCCGGCGCCTGCAACAGGCGTTTAGTCTCGGCGACGTCCAGGGCCAGGCGCACTTCGCGCTTGTCGCCATGTGTGGCTGTTGAATCTTCCAGCTCACGCGGCAAGGCCAGCTCAGGGCCACTCAGGCGGCTGCACCAGGCATCCAGCTCAACCTGCGCAGCTTCGCTGCCAGCCCAGTCTTGCAGGGCCTCGGCCCAGCGCTTGTAGGACTGGCTCTTGCTCTGCAGACGCACGGACTGTCCGGCCTCCAGCTGGCGATACGCCGCGAGGATGTCTTCCAGCAGAATGCGCCAGGACACCCCGTCCACCACCAGATGATGCACCGCCAGCAGCAGGCGATCAGCCTGGCCGGCTTGTTTGAGGTAGAGCGCACGCAGCAACGGACCATCAGCCAGTTGGAGACTTCGCTGGGCCTGCTGGTAGAGCTGCTCAGCCTCGGCATCGCCGCCAGCTTCGCGCAGCCACAGCAGCTGTTGTCCCGCATTCACTTCTGCGTAGCGCTGACGCCAGGCGCCCTGCTCCTGGCTAAATCGCAGACGCAGGCCATCGTGGTGGCTTACTAGCGCTTGCAGTGCCTGCTCCAGCAGTTGCGGATCGAGCGGACGCAGCAGCTCCAGATTCAGCGCCTGGTTCCAGTGCGCCGGCTCGGCCTGGTCCATGGCGAAGAAGTGCGCCTGGATCGGTGCCAGCGGCAGTTCGCCGGTCACCGGCTCCTGCGCCACTTCCTCGCCAGCAACACGGGCCGCCTTGGCCAATTCGGCCAGGCGCGGGAACTGGAACAGCTCGCGCGGCGCCAGTTGCAAGCCTTGCTGCCGTACGCGGCTGACTATCTGCAGCGCGACGATGGAGTCACCGCCCAGTTCAAAGAAATGATCCTGGCGCCCTACCCGCTCCACGCCCAGCACTTCGGCCCAGATGGCAGCAAGGATGCGTTCGTTGTCGCTCTGCGGCGCTTCGTAGCTCTGGCTCTGCCAGGTCGGTTCCGGCAGCGCGGCGCGGTCCAGCTTGCCGGCCGGGGTCAGCGGCAGTTTGTCCAGGGCGATGATCTGCGCCGGGACCATATAGTCCGGCAGCACCTTGGCCAGCTCTGCACGCAGTGCATTGGCATCCGTGTTGTCGCGAGCGACAACATAACCCACAAGCTGCTTGCCGGTCGGCGTCTCGCGGGCGATCACCGCCGCTTCCTGCACAGCGTCGAGGGCCAACAGCTGGCTTTCGATCTCGCCCAGTTCGATGCGGAAGCCGCGGATCTTCACCTGATGGTCGACCCGGCCCAGGTAATCCAGGGTGCCGTCTTCGCGCCAGCGCACCAGGTCGCCAGTGCGGTACATACGCTCCCCTGCCCGGCCAAACGGATCGGGCAGGAAGCGCTCGGCGGTCAGCTCGGGGCGCTGGAAGTAGCCGCGAGCCAGCCCCACTTCACCACCGATATACAGCTCGCCGGCCACACCAATGGGCAGCAGGTTCAGCTCGGCATCGAGGACATACAGGCTGCGCGGACCGACTGGATTACCGATCGGTGCGTAGGCGGCTTCAAACGAATCACCCGGGAAGGCTTCCCAGATCAGCGGAGTGACTACCGTCTCGGTCGGGCCGTAGCCGTTGATGATGCGCTGCGGCTGCAGGACTTTCTGCAAGCGCTCGTAGGTCTCGCGGGTAAAGGCTTCGCCACCCAAGGTCCAGGAACGTACTGGCAGTTTGAGGTTCTGGCTTTCCACCCAGTCCAGCAGTTGCTGGGCATAGCTCGGCGGCAAGCAGGAAATGGTCACGCCTTCGTCGGCGATTACCTGGCAGGTCTTTTCTGCACTCCATAGCTCCTGGTCGCGAATCACCAGGCGGCTGCCGAAGGCCAGCGGCACCGTCCAGCGCTCCAGGGCGCCGTCGAAACTGATGGAGGCAAAATGCAGCTCCACGTCGTCCGGGCTCATGCCGTAGCGCTGGCCGATGGTCTGCACATGCATGGTCAGGCCGAGGTGGTTCACTGCCACGCCCTTGGGCTGGCCGGTGGAGCCGGAGGTGTAGATCAGATAGGCCAGATTGAGCGGATGCAACTGCACCGCAGGCGCCGAGGTGTTGAAAGCAGCGAGATCCAGCTGATCCAGATATAGCGGCTCGACGCCCTCGCCCAGCGGCAGACGCTCGGCCAGATCGGACGAAGTGAGCAGCCACTTCAACCCCGAGTCCTCGACCATGTAGCTCAAACGCTCGCGCGGGTAATCCGGATCCAGCGGCACGAAGGCGCCGCCGGATTTCAGCACCGCCAGCATGGCGACGATCATCGCGTTGCCGCGCTCCAGCGAGACGCCGACGCGAGACTCGGGCTGTACGCCGTGGGCCACCAGCAGGTTGGCCAGGCGATTGGAACGAGCCTCCAACTCGGCGAAAGAAATCCGCTCCCCCCCATGTACCAGGGCAATAGCTTCGGGACGCAGGCGTGCTTGCTCGGCAATCAGCTCCGGCAGCAAGCGCGACGCATCAAAGTTCTGCTGCGGGGCGTTCCACTCAGCCAGGCGTCCCTGATCCTGCTGATCCAGCAACGGCAGGCTGACCAGCGGCTGGTCCGGTGCCGCACCAACCTGCTCCAACAGGCCCAGCAAGTGCTCGGCGAGTCGGCGCATCTGGCCATCGTCCAGGCGCTCGCGGGCCCAGGTCAGGGTCAGGCGCAGACGGCCGCTGCTGTCTTCATGGCTGTCCAGCGCCAGGTCGAACAAGGCATGCGGCACGCCCTGTGCCAGCGGCTCCAGGCTCAGGCCTGGCAGCTGCAAGGCGCCGAGGTCGCGTTTCTGGTGGTTGAACAGCACCTGGAACAGCGGCGTCTGGCCCAGGCTGCGCTCGGGCGCCAGGGCTTCCACCAAGTGATCGAACGGCAGGTCCTGTTGATCCTGGGCGTCCAGCGCGTGGCGGCGCACGTCGGCCAGCAACTGGCGAAAGCTTTGGGCCAGGTCGAATTCGCTGCGCAGCACCTGGGTATTGACGAAGAAACCCACCAGAGGTGCAGTCTCGGCACGCTGGCGATTGGCGACTGGTACGCCGACGCGGATATCGCGCTGGCCGCTGTAGCGCGCCAGGATCAACTGGAACGCCGCCAGCAGCAACATAAACAGGGTTGCACCCTCGCCCTGGGCCAGCTGGCGCAGGCGCTCGGCCAGGGCCGGCGGTACTTCGATGCTCTGGCGTTCGGCATGCCGCTGCCCGGATGCATCTAGCTTGTAGGGCAAGGCCAGTACCGGCTGCTCGCTCCCCAGGCGCTCGCGCCAGTAGCCGAGCTGTCGCTCGCGCTCGCCGGCTTCCAGCCAGGCGCGCTGCCACTGGGCATAGTCGGTGTACTGGATCGGCAGTTCGGCCAGCTGTGGCGCTTGCCCCAGGCGCAGCGCAGCATAGGCGCGGCCCAGTTCCTCGGCGAACACGCCGATGGACCAGCCATCCGAGACGATGTGGTGGCAGACGATCTGCAGGCGCCACCGCTGCTCGTCCAGGCGCAGCAGTTGCACGCGCAGCAGCGGCCCTTCGATCAGGTCGAAGGTGCGCGCGGCATGGGCATCGGCCAGGGTTTGGACGCTTTGTGCTTCACCGCGCAGGTCACGTTCCTCCAGAGCCAGCGGCCCCGGCGGATCAATGCGCTGGCACAGCTGCCCGGCATGCTCGTAGAACCGTGTGCGCAGCGCCTCGTGCCGCTGCACCACCAGTTCCAGGGCCGCCAGCAGTGCGCCACGATCCAACTCGCCGTTGAGGGCGAAGGCACCGACCATGTGGTAGGCGCTGCTGTCCGGCTCCAGCTGGGCCACCAGCCACAGGCGTTGCTGGGCATGGGATGCCGGCAGGTGCTCGCCCCGCGGCGCCGGTACCAGCGGCAGGCGGTCGAAACGGATGCCCTTGGTTGCCAGCAGTTCGAGAAAGCGCTTCTGCTCGGTCGGCCCGAGGGCAAGGAAACGGCGCGCCAGGGCGGCCTTGTCGATGGGCGCGGTCACAGGGCCTCCAGTTCGTCGAGCAGCGCGGCCATGTCGCGCAGGTCTTGGTCTTCTTCCTCGGCGGCGTTGCCAGCCTGGCCATCGAGGGCCGCGGCCAGGGCCGCCAGGTCTTGCGCCTCGAAGAAGGCGCGCAGCGGCAACTCCAGGCCCAGGCGCTGGCGCAGCAGCGCCACGGCTTGAGTGGCCAGCAGCGAGTGACCACCGAGCTCGAAGAAGTTGTCGTCGAGGCCGACCTGGGTCACTTCCAACACTTCCTGCCAGATGCCTGCCAGGGTGATTTCCAGCACGGACTGCGGCGCGCGGTAGCTGCGTGCCTGCCAGACCGGCTCGGGCAGCGCACGGCGCTCCAGCTTGCCGTTGGGCGACAGCGGCATGCGGTCGAGGCGCATCAGGATCGACGGCACCATATGCTCGGGCAGTTCAACCTTCAGCGCAGCCTTGATAGCGCTGAGCCAGCTGGCTTCATCCGCCGGCAGCGGATCGGCCACTACATAGCCAACCAGCTGCTTGCCGATCTGGCTATCGCGAGCCACCACCACGGCCTCGGCGACGCCCGATTGGGCACCGAGCTGAGCCTCGATCTCACCCAGTTCGACGCGGAAGCCACGGATCTTCACCTGATGGTCGATGCGACCCAGGTAGTCGATGGCGCCATCGGCACGCCAGCGCACCAGGTCGCCGGTGCGATACATGCGCGAGCCGGCCGGGCCATGCGGATCAGGCAGGAAGCGCTCGGCGGTCAGCTCCGGACGACGGTGGTAGCCGCGCGCCAGGCCGATGCCGGCGATATACAGCTCGCCAGGCACGCCCTGCGGCACCGGGTTGAGCTGGGCATCGAGGATATGCAGGCGCAGGTTGGCGATCGGTCGACCGATCGGCACGGCATGCCGGCCCTCCTCCACACAGGTCCAGTGGCTAACGTCGATAGCTGCCTCGGTCGGGCCATACAGGTTGTACAGGCCAGCCTGCGGCAGACGCTGGAAGGTCCGCACCTGCAGCTCTGCCGGCAGCGCTTCGCCACTGCAGATGACGCGGGTCAGGCTTTGGCACTGTTCCACATCCGGGTGCAGGAGGAAGGCCTGCAGCATCGACGGCACGAAGTGCAGCGTGCTGACCTTGTGACGCTGGATCAGCTCCACCAGTTTCTGCGGGTCGCGGTGGTCGCCCGGCGCGGCCACGGCCAGGCAGGCGCCGGTGATCAGCGGCCAGAAGAACTCCCACACCGAGACGTCGAAGCTGAACGGGGTCTTCTGCAGCACCACGTCGCCAGCGCCGATCTGGTAGGCCTCCTGCATCCACAAAATGCGGTTGGCCAGGGCCAGGTGGCTGTTGCCGGCGCCCTTGGGCTTGCCGGTGGAGCCGGAGGTGTAGATGACGTAGGCCAGGTCATCGCCCTGCAGCTCGATCTGCGGCGGCTCGATGCTCTCGGCGCTGCAGTCCTCGCGATCCAGGCCCAGCGCCTTGAGGCCGGCCGGCAGCGGCAGACGCTCGACTAGCGCGCTGTGCGACAGCAGCAGGTCGACGCCGGAGTCCTCCAGCAGATAGGCCAGGCGCTCCAGCGGGTATTCCGGGTCGAGCGGCACATAGGCGCCTCCGGCGCGGACGATGGCGTGCAGGCCAATCACCAGCTCCAGCGAGCGTTCCAGGCTGATACCGACCAGGCTGCCACGCTGCACGCCGAGGCTGCGCAGGCGGTTGGCCAATTGATTGATGCGTTGCTCCAGCTCGGCGTAGCTCAGCGTCTGCTCGCCGAACACCAGGGCCGGCGCCTGCGGAGTGCGCGCCGCCTGCTGGCTGATCTGCTCACTGAGGTTGACCAGCGGACCGTAGTCCTTGGCCGTGTCGTTCCAGGCAACCAGCTGGGCCTGTTCGTCCTCTTCCAGCAACGGCAGCAGGCCGATGGCTTGCTGCGGATCGGCACAGATACCTTCCAGCAGACGCACGAAATGCCGCGCCAGGCGGGCGATGGTGCGCGCCTCGAACAACTCGCCGGCGTAGCTGACGAACCCGCTGAGGCTGCCGTCGGCGGCTTCCTCGGTATCCAGCGCCAGGTCGAACTGGGCACCGGCGGCACCCGGATCATGCGGCTGCACGCGCAGGTCCGGCAGGTTGCCGAGGGCGCTGAAATCCACCTGCTGGTGGTTGAACGCCACCTGGAACAGCGGGTGATGGCTCAGGCTGCGCGTCGGTTGCAGCGCTTCCACCAGTTGGTCGAACGGCAGCTCCTGATTGGCCAGGGCATCGCGGCTGGCCTGGACCAGTTCGCCGAGCAGCTCGCGGAAGGGTTTCAGCCCGGCCGGCTCGCCACGCAGCACCAGGGTGTTGATGAAGCAACCGAGCACGCCGTCCATTTCCGCCAGGCTACGCCCGGCCACCGGTACGCCGACGCGGATGTCTTCCTGGCCGCTGTAGCGATGCAGCAGGGTCTGCCAGGCGGCCAGCAACAGGCTGAACAGCGTGCTGCCCTCGCGCTGGGCCAGGGCGCGCAGTTGCGCGGTAAGCAGCGGCGACAGCTCGAAGCGCCAGCGCAGGCCCTGGCGGCTGCCATGGGCCGGGCGCGGATGGTCGGTAGGCAGTTCCAGCAGCGGCTGGTGTTCGCCCAGGCGCGCCTTCCAGTAGTCCAGCTGGCGCGTGGCCTCGCTGGACTTCAGCCAGTCGCGTTGCCACTGGGCATAGTCGGCGTACTGCAGCGGCAAGGCGGCGAACTGCGCGGTGCGTCCCTCGGCTACTGCCGCATAGGCGGCGGAGAATTCGCCGATAAAGCGCTGCATCGACCAGCCATCGGAGACGATGTGGTGCTGGATCAGCAGCAGGCGGTATTCCTGGTCGCCGAGGCGCAGCACGCTGACGCGCAACAGCGGTTCGCTGGCCAGGTTGAACGGACGCTTGAGCAGCTTCTGCGCGTAATCGCGGGCCTCGGCTTCGCGCTCGTTGGCTGCCAGCTCGCGCAGGTCGAGCCAATCGATACGCTGGCCCTGGGCCGGCAGGATGCGCTGGCGCGCTTCGCCGTTGACCTCGACGAAGCGGGTACGCAGCGACTCGTGGCGCGCTTCCAGCTGGTCGAAAGCGGCCTGCAGCGCCTGGCGATCCAGGCGGCCCTGCAGGTCGAGGCCGGCCGGCATATGGTAGGCGCCGTTGTTCGGGTCCAGGCGGTTGAGGAACCACAGGCGCTGCTGAGCATGCGACAGCGGCAGATCGCCGCCACGCGGCAAGGCGCGCAGCTTGGGTACGTCCAAGCTCTCGTGCTGCAATGCGGCAGCGCAGTCGGCCAGCCGGCTCTGCTCGAACAGCGCCTTTAGCGGCAGCTGCAGGCCCTGTTGGCGAATGCGGCTGACTACCTTGAGCGCGACGATGGAGTCGCCACCCAGCTCGAAGAAGTGATCCTGCCGCCCTACCCGCTCCACGCCCAGCACTTCGGCCCAGATGGCGGCGAGAATACGTTCGTTGTCGCTCTGCGGCGCTTCGTAGCTCTGGCTTTGCCAGGTCGGCTCCGGCAGCGCGGCGCGATCCAGCTTGCCGGCCGGGGTCAGCGGCAGTTTTTCCAGAGCGATGATCTGCGCAGGGACCATATAGTCCGGCAGTACCTTGGCCAGCTCGGCTCTTAGCTCCCTCTCCCGCTGGGAGAGGTCTGGGGCGGCCGGCGTACCGGTGAGGGACTCACCGTGCAGCTCGGACGCTCCCTCACCCCCGGCCCCTCTCCCAAGGGGAGAGGGGTGTTTGGCCACGACGTAGCCCACCAACTGCTTGCCGGTCGGTGTCTCGCGGGCGATCACCGCCGCTTCCTGCACGCCTTCGAGGGCCAACAGCTGGCTTTCGATCTCGCCCAGTTCGATACGGAAGCCGCGGATCTTCACCTGATGGTCGACACGCCCCAGATAGTCCAGGGTGCCGTCTTCGCGCCAACGCACCAAGTCGCCGGTGCGGTACATGCGCTCGCCGGCTGCGCCGAACGGATCGGGCAGGAAGCGTTCGGCGGTCAGCTCGGGACGCTGGAAGTAGCCGCGAGCCAGGCCGACTTCACCGCCGATATACAGCTCGCCAGCCACGCCGATGGGCAGCAGATTCAGTTCGGCATCGAGGACATACAGGCTGCGCGGACCGACCGGATTACCAATCGGTGCGTAGGCAGCTTCAAATGAATCACCCGGGAAGGCTTCCCAGATCAGCGGCGTCACCACGGTTTCGGTCGGGCCATAGCCGTTGATGATGCGCTTGGGCTCAAGAACACGCTGCAGTCGCTCGTAGGTTTCGCGGGTAAAGGCCTCGCCACCCAAGGTCCAGGAACGTACTGGCAGTATGAGGTTCTGGCTTTCCACCCAGTCCAGCAGTTGCTGGGCATAGCTGGGCGGCAGGCAGGAGATGGTCACGCCTTCGTCGGCGATCACCTGGCAGGTCTTCTCCGCGCTCCACAGTTCCTGATCGCGAATCACCAGGCGGCTGCCGAAGGCCAGCGGCACGGTCCAGCGCTCCAAGGCGCCGTCGAAACTGATGGAAGCAAAGTGCAGCTCCACATCGTCTGGGGTCATGCCGTAGCGCTGGCCGATGGTCTGCACATGCATGCTCAGGCCGAGGTGGTTCACCGCCACGCCTTTCGGCTGGCCGGTGGAGCCGGAGGTGTAGATCAGATAGGCCAGATTCAATGGATGCAGCTGCACTGCAGGCGCCGAGGCGTTGAAAGCAGCGAGATCGAGCTGATCCAGATACAGCGGCTCGACGCCCTCACCCAGCGGCAAGCGCTCGGCCAGATCGGAGGAAGTGAGCAGCCACTTCAGCCCCGAATCCTCGACCATGTAGCTCAGGCGATCACGCGGATAATCCGGGTCCAGCGGCACAAAGGCGCCGCCGGATTTCAGCACTGCCAACATGGCCACGAGCATCGCGTTTCCACGCTCCAGAGAAACACCGACGCGGGATTCCGGCTGCACGCCGTGAGCCACCATCAGATTAGCCAGGCGATTGGAGCGAGCCTCCAGTTCGGCAAAGGCAATCCGCTCAGTGCCGTGTACCAGGGCGATGGCTTCGGGACGCAGGCGTGCCTGCTCGGCGATCAATTCAGGCAACAACCGAGCAGCATCGAAGGCCTGGCGCGGGGTATTCCACTCGCCCAGCAGGAACTGCTCGCTCTCGCTAACTAGCGCCAGGCTGCCCAGCGGCTGGGCCGGATCGCCACAGACCAGCTGCAGCGCCTGGCGCAGCAGCGCCTCGACCTGAGCAATACCGTTGGCATCGAAATGCGCGCGGTCGTAGGCCAGCAGCAGCTCCAGGCGGCTGCCCGGCAGCACGGCCAAGGTCATCGGGTAGTGGGTGAACTCATGGCTCTGCGGCATGCCCAGGCGCAGTTCGCCGCGCTCGGCCTGCTTCAGTGCATCGCCCAGCGGGTAGTTCTCGAATACCAGCAGACTGTCGAACAGTGCCTCACCGGCGCTGCCGACCCAGCGCTGGATATCGTGCAGCGGGCTGTGTTCGTGCTCACGCAGCTGCAGGTTCTGCAACTGCAACGCGGCCAGCCAGTCGCCCAGCGGCTGCTCGGCCGGCAGCTGGATCGCCACCGGCAGGCTGTTGATAAACAGGCCGAGCATCTGTTCGCTGCCGGCCAGCTCGGTCGGGCGACCGGCCACGGTGGCGCCGAAGCACAGGCTTCGCTTGCCGGTCAGGCGCGCCAGCAGCAAGGCCCAGGCGGCTTGTACCAGGGTATTGAGGGTCAGGCCATGGCGCTGGGCGAAGCCGCGAATCTGCTGTTCGGTGGCGGCGTCTAGCGGCAGCGGATGGCGGGCATGGCCCTGTTCCGGTGCGCGGCACGGCAGGCAGCCGGCAATGCGGGTGGCACCGTCCAGCGGTGCCAGCTGCTCGCGCCAAAAGGCCTGCTCGGTTGCCGCATCCTGGCCGTCGAGCCAGCTGATGTAATCGCGGAACTGGCCGCCCGGCGCCGGCAGGCGGTCGCCGTGGTAAAGGGCCAGCACTTCGGCGAACAGCAGACCGTTGCTCCAACCGTCCAGCAGCAGGTGGTGCAGGGTCCAGGCCAGCACGAAATCGCCGGTACCGCGCTGAATCAGCGCCAGGCGCAGCAGCGGCGCCTGGTCGAGGGCAAAGCCGCGCTCACGCTCGGCGCTGCAGAAGGCCTGCAGCTGCGAATCGAAATCGGCGACGCCGCGCCAGTCGAGGTCCTGCCAATCCAGCTCGACCTCGGCCTGCACCAGTTGCAGCGGGCGCTCGCCGAGCAGGAAGCGGCTGCGCAGCACGCCATGACGCGCCAGCACCTGGCGCCAGGCGTTCTGCAGGCGCAGCGGGTCGAGCCCGGTGAACGGCAGCAGCAATTGGCTGACATAGCTACCGGCGCCTTCCAGCTGGCTGTGGAACAGCAGGCCCTGCTGCAGCGGCGACAGCGGGTGGATGTCCTCCACGCCGGGCAGCGCATCCAGCTCGGCCTGGCTCAGACCGGCCAGCGGCACATCGCTGGGGGTCAGGCTGGCCGGGGCTTTCTGGCAATGCTGGGCGATGGCACGCAGTTCGTCCTGCAAGCGAGTGATCAGGCCTTCCAGGGTCGGCCGTGCCAGTTGCTGCGGGTTGAAGTCCAGATGCAGATGCAGGGCGCCGCCACGTTGTTCGGCGTTAATTACCAGCGGTGCGTCCATCGGCGCATCGGCTTCGCGCCACAGACCGCCTTCGCGCAGGCGCAGGCCGTGGCCGCCCTCGTCGAACTGGCCGAGGTAGTTGAACAGCAGTTGCGGGGCGCGCTCGCCCAGTTGATCACGCTGGCGCAGCAGGCCGTAGCCGAGGCCCAGGTTGGGCACGGCACGCAGTTGTTCCTTGATCGCCTTGAGGCTGGCGGCCAGCTCTGCTTCGGGTTGCAGGCGCACGGGGTAGAGGCTGGTGAACCAGCCGACGCTGCGCGACAGGTCGATATCGTCGAACAGCGGCGCGCGGCCGTGGCTCTCCAGGTGCACGCACAGCGTTGGTTGCTCGCTCCAGCTGCACAGCACGCGGCTGAGGGCGGTCAGCAGCAGTTCGTCGGCGCGCAGGCGATAGGCCTGTTGGCCGGCCTGCAGCAGGTCGCGGGTAAAGCCGGCGTCCAGGCTCAGCTCCAGGCGTTGGCGAGTGCCTTCGCTACCAGTTTCGCTGCTCAGCAGCGGCAGTTCTCCGCCAGCGGCCTGCTGGGCCTGCCAGTACGGCAGTTGCGCGTCCACGTTCCAGCCAGCCAGGCGCTCGCCCCAGGTCTTGAAGGCGCTGGTCTTGCTCGGCAGCTGTACCGCCAGGCCGCTGGCCAATTGCAGGCAGGCGCGTTGCAGGTCTTCCAGCAGCACGCGCCAGGACACGCCATCGACCACCAGGTGGTGGATGGACAGCAGCAGGCGATCGGCCTGGCCTGGCTGTGTCAGGTAGAGGCCGCGCAGGTGCGCGCCGCTGGCTGGATCGATACTGCGCTGGATAGCGTCGTAGTGCGGCTGCGGGTCTTCGCCAGCGGCCAGTTCGACCTGTTGCAGCAGAGGGCTGCCTGCTTCGGCGGCATGCACTTGCTGCCACTGACCAGAGCGCTGTTCGAAGCACAGGCGCAGGGCGTCGTGGTGCTGAACCAGGGCTTGCAGCGCCTGCTCCAGCTGGGCGCTCGGCAGCGGCTCGGCCAGTTCCAGCAGCAGATACTGGTTGCACGGGGCCAGGCCCTCGCGCCGCAGCAGGCGCGCCTGGATCGGCAGCAGTGGCGCTGCGCCAGTTACCGGGCCCTGATCGGCCAGCGGTGCGGCGACGCTGCGGGCAACGCCGGCCAGTTGGGTCAGGGTCTGCTGCTGGAACAGGTCCTTGGGCGTCAGGCCCAGGCCCTGCTGCCGTGCGCGGCTGACCACCTGCAGCGCGACGATGGAGTCGCCACCCAACTCGAAGAAATGATCCTGACGCCCTACTCGCTCCACACCCAGCACCTCGGTCCAGATGGCGGCCAGGATGCGTTCGTTATCGGTTTGCGGCGCTTCGTAGCTCTGGCTCTGCCAGGTCGGTTCCGGCAGCGCGGCGCGATTCAGCTTGCCGGCCGGGGTCAGCGGCAGTTTGTCCAGGGCGATGATCTGCGCAGGGACCATATAGTCCGGCAGCACTTTGGCCAGCTCGCTGCGCAAGGCATTGGCGTCTGCATTGTCGCGGGCGACGACATAACCCACTAGCTGCTTGCCGGTTGGCGTCTCGCGGGCGATCACCGCCGCTTCCTGCACGCCGTCGAGGGCCAGCAACTGGCTCTCGATCTCGCCCAGTTCGATACGGAAACCGCGGATCTTCACTTGATGGTCGACGCGGCCCAGGTAATCCAAGGTGCCATCGGCGCGCCAGCGCACCAGGTCGCCTGTGCGGTACATACGCTCGCCGGCTGCGCCAAACGGATCGGGCAGGAAGCGTTCGGCAGTCAGCTCCGGACGCTGGAAGTAGCCGCGGGCCAGGCCGACCTCGCCGCCGATATACAGCTCGCCAGCCACACCGATGGGCAGCAGATTCAGTTCGGCATCGAGGACATACAGGCTGCGCGGACCGACTGGATTACCGATCGGTGCGTAGGCGGCCTCAAACGAATCACCCGGGAAGGCTTCCCAGATCAGCGGCGTGACCACCGTCTCGGTCGGGCCGTAGCCGTTGATGATCCGTTGTGGCTGCAGCACTTTCTGCAGACGCTCGTAGGTCTCGCGGGTAAAGGCCTCGCCACCCAGGGTCCAGGAGCGTACCGGCAGCTTCAGGCCTTGCGACTCGACCCAATCCAGCAGCTGCTGGGCATAGCTCGGTGGCAGGCAGGAGATGGTCACGCCTTCGTCGGCGATCACCTGGCTGGTCTTCTCCGCGCTCCACAGTTCCTGATCACGAATCACCAGACGGCTGCCGAAGGCCAACGGCACGGTCCAGCGCTCCAAAGCTCCGTCGAAGCTGATGGAAGCGAAGTGCAGCTCCACATCATCCGGGGTCATGCCATAGCGCTGACCGATGGTCTGCACATGCATGGTCAGGCCGAGGTGATTGACCGCTACGCCTTTCGGCTGGCCGGTGGAGCCGGAGGTGTAGATCAGATAGGCCAGATTCAGCGGATGTAGCTGTACACTCGGGGCAGACGACTCAAATGCTGACAGGTCGATCTGATCCAGATACAGCGGCTCGACGCCCGCACCCAGCGGCAGGCGCTCGGCCAGATCGGATGAAGTGATCAGCCACTTCAGGCCCGAATCCTCGACCATATAGCTCAGGCGCTCAAGCGGATAATCGGGATCCAGCGGGACGAAAGCACCGCCGGATTTCAGCACCGCCAGCATGGCGACGATCATCGCGTTGCCACGCTCCAGCGAGACGCCAACGCGAGACTCAGGCTGCACGCCGTGGGCCACCAGCAGGTTGGCCAGTCGATTGGCGCGGGCCTCCATATCGGCGAAGGCAATCCGCTCGCTGCCATGCACCAGGGCGATGGCCTCAGGGCGCAGGCGTGCCTGCTCGGCGATCAACGCGGGCAGCAGGCGCGCAGCATCGAAAGCCTGACGCGGGGTGTTCCACTCACTCAGCTGCGCCAGCTCAGGCGCCGTCACCAGCACCACTTCTCCCAGCGCCGCCTGCGGGGCGCTGGCGAAACCGTCGAGCACTTCGAGGAAGCCGGCGATCAGGCGCTCAATGCTGTTCTCGGTGAACAGGTCGGCGGCGTAGGCGAAGTTGATCGACAGCTCGTTACCACGGTCACGCACGGCATCCAGTGCCAGGTCGAACGGAATCTGGCTGGACGGCAGCTCTGCCAGTTGAGTCTCGATACCCGGCAGCCAGTTGGCCGCCAGTGGATGCTGGCGACGGTAGTTGAAGGCCACCTGGAACAGCGGCTGCTGGCCCAGGCTGCGGCTCGGCGCCAGCTCTTCCACCAGGCGCTCGATGGGCATTTCCTGGTTGGCCTGAGCTTGCTTGAGGCCGGCGCGGGCCTGCTCCAGCCACTCCGCCACCGACAGTTCGGGGCGCGGCTCGGCCTTGAGTACCAGAGTGTTGACGAAGAAGCCGACCAGACGCTCGTAGCCCTTGGCACGACCGGCCACCGGGACGCCGATGCGCACTTCGCGCTGGCCGGAGAGGCGCGCCAGCTGTAGCTGCAGAGCCGCCAGCAGCACGGTGAACAGGGTGGCGCCGTTGGCCTTGGCCAGATCACTGAGACGGGCCACCAGGGCCGGCTCCACCTGCAGCGTGCGGTAGGCAGCGCGGCGCGCGGCCTGGGGATTGTGCGGGTAGTCCGGAGCCAGGCTCTGTGGCGGCTGCTCGCTGCCCAGGTGTTCGCGCCAGAAGGCCATCTGCCGGGCGCCTGCCTCGCTGGCCAACCACTCGCGCTGGCCGACGGCGTACTCGCTGTACTGCACCGGCTGCGGGGTCATGAACGGCTGGCGGTTCTGCAGGCGGGCGCGATAGAACTCGGCCATCTCCTCCACCAGCACGCGCACCGACCAGGCGTCGGAGATGATGTGGTGCATGCCCACGGCAAAGGCGTGGCTGTTCTCGCCCAGGCGATACAGGGCGCAACGCACCAGCGGCCCGCGGGTCAGGTCGTAGTCGGCTTCGATAAAGTCGCGCGCCAGGGATTCGACCCGATCGGCACCGCCTTCGAGGTCGATGATCTCCAGGGGCATCGGGCCGACCGGCAGCACGGCCTGCTGGGCCAGGCCATCGTGCTCGCGGAACACAGTGCGCAGCGCCGCGTGGCGCGCATACACCTGGTCCAGGCCATGGCGCAGGCTGTCCATGTCCAGTACACCCTCGAAGCGCAGCACGCCGCCGATGTTGTAGGCGGTGCTGCCACTTTCCAGGCGACTGAAGAACCACAGCCGCTGCTGGGCAAAGGACAGCGGCGCCCATTCCAGGGCAAGGTTCGACGGGACTCGTGCGTTCATGACAGTACCTCGCAAAGAGTGGCCTAGGCGCCCAGGGGCAAGCCAGCCGCCTCGCGCCGCAACAGGCGCGTGGCATGGAATTCGATCAGGGACAGCAGTTCATCTTCCTGGGGGCGCAGATAGGCGTGGTCGCCATCCAGCCACTCCAGGGTGAAAGGGCCGCGCGTTTCGCGACGCCAGGCGCGCAGGTCTTCTTCGCTCAGGCAGTCGCGGCGCGCGCCGAGCACATGCAGTGCGCAGGGCAAGGGTGCGCGACGCTGGTAGCGGTAGCTCTCGGCCAGGGCGAAGTCGCTGCGCAGCACCGGCAACAGTTCGCGGCGGAACAGCGGGTCGGCCAGTAGCTCGCGCGGCAGACGAGCGAAGCCGTCCAGGCCGGCGAACAGTTCGCCGTCGCTGCGCGTGGTCATGCGCGGCGCCTGCAGGCGACGGGACGGCGCGCGGGAAGCCGAGGCGAACAGCGCCAGCGGTGCGTCATGGCCGTCGGCAATCAGCGCCTGGGCCAGCTCGAAGGCGAGCATGGCACCCAGGCTATGCCCCCACAGCAGATACGGACCGTTGCACTCACGCAGCCAGGCCTGCTTGAGGTCGTCCAGCAGCGCCGGAAGTTCCTGGCACAACGGCTCGCCCTCTCGGGCGCCGCGGCCCGGCAGCTCCAGCGGACAGACGTCCAGCCAACGCGGCAGGCGCTTGCGCCAGCGTGCGTAAGGCATGGCGCTGGCGCCGGCATGGGCCAGGCAGAACAGCTGCATCAGGCGTCCATGGCCTCGCGCAGGCTGAGCGGGCGCATATCGGTCCAGACGCTGGCGATATGGGCCAGGCAGGTCGGCTTGTCGCCGCGCACGCCATCTTCGCGCCAACCAGCAGGAACGGCCTTGTAGGCGGGCCAGATGGCGTACTGCTGCTCGTCGTTGACCACCACCAGGAAGGTGGTTTGCGGATTATCCAGACTCATGGGGTATCCCTCATAAAAGGTGGCACGCTTTAAAGACGCACGAAGCTGCGAATAATTTTCATTTAATTCGTTTGCACGGACATGACAGGGCCTGCCCCTGTTACCAAGGGCTGGAACGACTGCAATCAGGCCGGGATGGAGCCGCCGATTTCCCTGACCGCATCCTGGGTGGCGCGGTCACGGGCTTCGCCGGTGAGCTCGAACAGACGACCACCATCCATCTTCAGCAGGCGGTCGGCCTGGTCGAAATAGTGGTCGTCGTGGGTGATGGCGAGCACGGTCTTGCCGGCGGCCTTCAGCTGCGGCAACAGCTCGCGGTAGAACAGGCGACGGAACAGCGGGTCCTGGTCGGCAGCCCACTCGTCGAGGATCAGGATGTCGCGGTCCTCGAGCATCGCCAGCATCAGCGCCAGACGCTTGCGCTGGCCCTGGGAGAAGCGCGTGTCAGCCAGGCGCCCAGAGGCGAACTTGACCTTGTGGCGCAGGCGCAGGCGATCCAGCCACTGGCCGACCAGCGACTCCTCCACCTCCGCTGCCGCCGGACCGAGCAGGCGGGAGAACAGGTGGAAATCGGTGTACACGCTGGCAAACAGCTGACGATAGGACTGCCACTCATGGGTTTGTATGACGCGGCCGTCCAGGCGGATCTCGCCACCAGCCGGGCGATGCAGACCGGTGAGCAGGCGCGCCAGAGTCGACTTGCCGCTGCCGTTGCCACCGACCAAGAACACCAGTTCGCCGCGACGCAGCTCCAAGTCGATGGGGCCGACATCGAAGCCAGCCTCCTCGCCCTCGCCCGGATAACGGTATTCGATGCCGGCCAACTGCAGGCTCTGCCAGTCACCGAGGCTGGGTACTGTAGCGATATCGCTGGTTTCCGGCGCCAGATCCAGCGCCTCCAGCTTGTCCAGCGAGATGCGCGCGGCCAGCAGGCTGGGCAATGCAGCAACGGTGGCGACCATCGGCGCGCGAAGGAACAGCACGGTCAGGGCGAAGGTGGCGGCGACTTCGCCGGAGGCCCAACCCAGGCCGCTGGCGCAGAAGAACACCAGGCCGATGCTGCCCAGCACCATGGCGTTGGCCCAGTTGCCGGCCAGGCCGTTGAAGATGTCGGCGCGGGTGACGTTGTCGCGATAGGCACGGGCGTCGCGGTCGAATTCCTCGTCGTAGAGCATGCGCGCGCGGTCACGGTTGAGCGCCAGCTCCTTGCGGCCGTCGATGATCGCCTGATAGTCCTGGTACAGGTGGTCTTCCGCTTCGCGCAGCAGGCGGATGTGGTGATTGACCTTGCCGACGAAGAACCAGCCCACCAGCAGGGTCAGCCCCAGCCAGCCGGCGGTGATGCCGAACAGCGCCGGCGACAGCCAGGCCAGGTAGCTGAAGGCGGCGATGCTGAGGATCAGGCCGTAGGTCAGCTCCGGCATGTAGACGAAGGCGATGGTGATGTTGCGGATGTCGCTGGACAGGCTGGCGAGGATGCGTGCCCCACCAATCTGCTCCAGGCGCTCGATGTCGGTGTCCAGCACCCGGCGTACCAGGCTGCGACGCAGGCGGTAGACGAAGCGGTGACCAAGCGTGTGCAGCGCCACCTGCCCCGCTCCCGAGCTGATCATCAACAGCGCCAGCAGGCCGAGGAAACTGAGCAGCGTGGTCGCCAGTTCGCCTTCCAGGCGGATCAGCTTGAGGTTGATGAAAGCGATCACGCCAACGCTGAGCACTGCACTGCACAGGCTTAGCAGGACGATGCCGGAGAGCGGCAGACGGTTATCACGGAACAGCAGCTTGAGCAGTTTCATGGCAAGTCCAGAACGGCGGAAGTCAGGCCGCCTCGGTATCTAGGCGGCTGCGGCAATGGCTGAGAGCATCGCGCAGAAGGAAATGCACCAGGGTCGGCGAGGCGCTGAGATGGGTGGCCACCTCGCGCTGGCTGTAGCCCTCCAACTGGCTCATGGTGAACACGGTGCGGGTGCGTTCGGGCAGCTCGCCCAGGGCGTGCTGCAGGCGCTGCCACTCCAGCTGGCCGATGGCGCGCTGCTCCGGGCCGGACTGCGGCGCCGGCAGCTCGTCGAGCGCATCCTCGTCGGCGCTGTAGCGACCTTCCAGGGCCTGGCGGCGCAGGCGGTCGATGGAGAGGTTGCGCACCATGCGAAACAGGTAGCGTAGCGGGTCTTCGATGGCGTGGCGGTCGCCGCTCTCCCACAGCTTGAGAAAGGCGTCGTGCACCACATCCTCGGCGCGCGCACGGCAGCCGAGCACGCCCTTGGCGGCGTCTATCAATACCCGCCGATGTGTGGCGTAGAGACTGTCCAGCCCGTTGTTCCTGGTGTCGGAGGCCAAGCGTACCGGTGTGCCGGCGGGCTCCCCCCAACGATGAAACGTTCCCATAGCCCAATCCTCGGCTGCAACGTGCTGCGCATCTTAATGATAATCCTTATCAATTCAAGCGTTGCTCATGATTTTTCCTTAAGAAATGCAAACGCCGCCCGAAGGCGGCGTTTGGCCAGCATGATCACGTTCTTTACCCGGGGATATTCATCACAACCCGGCCGCCGGCCGGACAGGTCTCCATGAACTGGTTGGCCGCGATGAAATCCTCGAAAGCGAAGGACTTGGCGATGGTCGGCTTGAGCAAACGATCGGCCGTCAGCTGGTTGATCCGCTGCAGCGCACGTTGCACCGCCTCCTCGTCGCGCTGCAGGCCCAGATCGGGCTGGCCAGTGAAGTCCAGCACGCAGTGACGGAAGAACTGCAGATGCTTCTTGAACGCCGCGCAAGCCGGGAACGCCGCATCATTGCCACCGTTCACGCCATAGATGATCAGCTTGCCGCGAGTCGCCGCAACATCACCGAGCAGCTTCATCTGCGGGCCGGCGCACTGGTCCAGCACCACTTCTACGCCTTTGCCGTCGGTGAAGCGCTCAACCTCGAGGACCAGATCCTGCTCCTCGGTATCGATCACCTTGTCGGCGCCCAGCTCACGCAAATAGGCACGAGTGGAACCCTCGCTGGTGGCGGCGACCACCACGGCGCCGAGCGCCTTGGCCATCTGCACCGCCTGGGGCGCCAGGCAGTGAGCAGCCTCGGTGATCAGCACGCGCTGGCCCGGCTGCACATCGGCCAGTTCGACCAGGGCGAAGTACGCCAGCATATAGGGGGTATAGTGCACCGCCGCTTCTTCCGGCGTGAGCACGTCGGGATAGCGGGTCAGCGCGCTACGCGGCATCAGCACCAGATCGCCCCAGGCCGGGTACTGGTTGGGGCTGAAGGCCGGGAAGCTGGCAACCGCCACGCCAGGGGTTAGATCGTCGACGCCCGGGCCAACGGCCTCGACCACGCCGGACAGCTCGAAGCCGACACCGGCCGGCAGCTGCGCCGCCTGATCGGGCGCCAGGTTCTGCCGCCACAGTACGTCACGCCAGCCTACGCCAAGCGCCTGGGTGCGGATCAGCACCTCGCCATGGCCAGGTTTCGGGGTCGGCAATTCCTCCAGACGCAGCACGCTGGCATCGCCGAACTGGTGGAAACGGATCATGCGGGACATCACACACCTCGCCGTGGACTCTATGGCCCCGGACTCTATATGGGCTTATCCATCGACACCACCCGCGCACATTGATAGTCACCATAAATGTGGATGATCGGGCCCGCCGACGGCCGAGGTTGACGATAAGGTCAACCTCGCTCTTGACGTTATCTTGCCACGGCCGCACCTTTCACACACCCAACATGGAAGACAGTGATGAACCGCAACGACCTGCGCCGCGTCGATCTGAACCTGCTGATCGTATTCGAGACGCTGATGCACGAGCGCAGTGTGACGCGTGCCGCGGAGAAACTGTTCCTCGGCCAGCCGGCGATCAGCGCCGCCCTCGCCCGCCTGCGCAGCTTGTTCGACGACCCGCTGTTCGTGCGTACCGGACGCAGCATGGAGCCCACGGCGCGGGCCACCGAGATCTTCGGCCTGCTCTCGCCAGCGCTGGATTCCATCTCCACCGCCGTCAGCCGCGCCACCGACTTCGACCCCGCCACCAGCAACGCGGTGTTCCGCATCGGCCTGTCCGATGACGTCGAATTCGCCCTGTTGCCGCCACTGCTGCGCCGCCTGCGCGCCGAAGCGCCCGGGGTATCCATAGTGGTGCGCCGCGCCAACTACCTGTTGATGCCCAACCTGCTGGCCTCCGGCGAGATCTCCGTGGGCGTCAGCTACACCGAGGAGCTGCCGGCCAACGCCAAGCGCAAGGTGATCCGCCGCGGTGGCTCGCGCCTGCTGCGTGCCGACAGCGTGCCGGGCCACCTCAGCCTGGACGATTTCTGCGCGCGCCCGCACGCCATGGTGTCGTTCGCCGGCGGCCTGATCGGCTTCATCGACGAAACCCTGGAAAAACTCGAACGCAAACGCCGCGTGGTGCTGGCCGTGCCGCAGTTCAACGGTCTCGGCGCACTGCTCGCCGGCACCGACCTGGTGGCCACCGTGCCGGACTACGCCGCCTCCGCGCTGATCGCCATCGGCGGCCTACGCGCCGAACCACTGCCGTTCGAGAGCAACACCTTCGAGCTGCACATGGTCTGGCGCGGCGCCCAGGACAACGACCCGGCCGAACGCTGGCTGCGCTCGCGCCTGCAGATGTTCTGTGGCGATCCCGACACCCTCGTCTGACCGCACCAGGCGCTCTGCAACGGGCGCCACAGCCACTATTAACGCCAGAGCATGAATCATCATTCCGGATGATATTCATCTTCGGATCGTTCGATTCGTGCCTTCAAACTGCGCCGAGCAGACTCCGCCCATTCACAAATCCGACTGGCGGAGTCACACATGGAACAGTCAAACAATATCTCCTGGCGTTTTCCCCTGGCCCTTGCGGCCGTTCTGGTGTTGAGCGCCTGCGGCAAGGGTGAGGACGCCGGCCAGCAGATGCCGGCCGCCAAAGTCAGCATCGCCGAAGTCATCGAACAGCCGATCAACGAATGGGACGAGTTCACCGGCCGCCTCGAGGCACCCGAGTCCGTCGAGATCCGCCCGCGCGTCTCCGGCTACGTCGACCGCGTCGCCTTCGACGAGGGCAGCCTGGTGAAGAAAGGCGACCTGCTGTTCCAGATCGACCCGCGTCCGTTCGAAGCCGAGGTCAAGCGCCTGCAGGCCCAGCTGCAACAGGCCCGCGCCAACTCCACCCGCACCGCCAACGAGGCCCGTCGCGGTGATCGCCTGCGCCAGAGCAACGCCATCTCCGCCGAACTGGCCGATGCCCGCAGCAGCGCCGCCGCTGCCGCCCAGGCGCATGTCGCGGCGATCCAGGCGGAACTGGAGAACGCTCAGCTCAACCTCAGTTTCACCCGCATCACCTCGCCGATCGACGGCCGCGTCAGCCGCGCCGAGATCACCGAGGGCAACCTGGTCGGCGCCGGCCAGTCGCTGCTGACCTCGGTGGTGTCCACCGACAAGGTCTATGCCTATTTCGACGCCGACGAGCGCGTGTTCCTCAAGTACATCGAGCTGGCCCGCAAGGCCGGAAGCGACGCCCGCGGCGCCAGCCCGGTGTACCTAGGCCTGTCCAGCGAGAGCGGCCACCCGCACGAGGGCCAGTTGGACTTCCTCGACAACCAGGTCAACCCGCGCACCGGCACCATCCGCGGCCGCGCCGTGTTCGACAACCGCGACGGCCGCTTCACTCCGGGCCTCTATGCCCGCCTCAAGCTGGTCGGCAGCAGCACCTATGCAGCGGCGCTGATCAAGGACGAAGCGGTCGGCACCGACCTGGGCAAGAAGTTCGTCCTGGTCCTCGGCGACAAGAACACCGTGGACTACCGCGCCATCGAGCTCGGTCCGAAGCTGGAAGGCCTGCGCATCGTCCGCAGCGGCCTGGCCAAGGGCGAGAAGATCGTGGTCAACGGCCTGCAGCGCGCCATGCCCGGCGCCACCGTCGACCCGCAGTCCGTGCCGATGGCCGACGAAGCCACCCTCGCCCAACTGGCGCGCCTGCGTCAGGCCGTGGATGGCCACGACGCCCCGCGCGTAGCCGAACAACAAGCCAAATCCAGCAACGCGCCGCGCGGCTGAGGTAGAACGCCATGAACTTCTCCCAGTTCTTCATCAAGCGGCCGATCTTCGCCGCCGTGCTGTCCCTGCTGGTGCTGATCGCCGGTGCGATCTCGCTGTTCCAGCTGCCGATCAGCGAATACCCGGAAGTGGTGCCGCCCACCGTGGTGGTGCGCGCCAACTTCCCCGGCGCCAACCCCAAGGTGATCGGTGAAACCGTGGCCTCGCCGCTGGAGCAGGCCATCACCGGCGTGGAGAGCATGCTCTACATGTCGTCCCAGTCCACTGCCGACGGCAAGCTGACCCTGACCATCACCTTCGCCCTCGGCACCGACCTGGACAACGCCCAGGTACAGGTGCAGAACCGCGTGACCCGCACCATGCCGACCCTGCCCACCGAGGTGCAGCGCCTCGGCGTGACCGTGGACAAGGCATCGCCGGACCTGACCATGGTGGTGCACCTGACCTCGCCGGATCAGCGCTACGACATGCTCTACCTGTCCAACTTCGCCGCGCTCAACGTCAAGGACGAGCTGGCGCGCCTGGACGGCGTGGGCGACGTGCAGCTGTTCGGCATGGGCAACTATTCGCTGCGCGTGTGGCTCGACCCGAACAAGGTGGCCTCGCGCAACCTCACCGCCAGCGATGTAGTCGCCGCCATCCGCGAGCAGAATCGCCAGGTCGCCGCCGGTGCCCTCGGCGCGCCGCCCTCGGACGCCGGCAACAGCTTCCAGCTGTCGATCAACACCCAGGGCCGCCTGGTCAGCGAGGAGGAGTTCGAGAACATCATCATCCGCGCCGGCGACGATGGCGAGATCACCCGCCTGAAGGACATCGCGCGCATCGAGTTGGGCTCCAGCCAGTACGCCCTGCGTTCGCTGCTGAACAACCAGCCGGCGGTGGCCATCCCGGTATTCCAGCGCCCCGGCTCCAACGCCATCGAGATCTCCGACGCCGTGCGGGCCCGCATGGCCGAGCTGAAGAAGAGTTTCCCGCAGGGCGTGGACTACGAGATCGTCTACGACCCGACCATCTTCGTGCGTGGCTCCATCGAGGCGGTGGTGCACACCCTGCTCGA
Organism: Pseudomonas sp. GD04019; assembly: GCF_029837695.1. Classification (GTDB taxonomy): domain Bacteria; phylum Pseudomonadota; class Gammaproteobacteria; order Pseudomonadales; family Pseudomonadaceae; genus Aquipseudomonas. The sequence continues at coordinate 234,580 of NZ_JAOEEA010000007.1, read as the reverse complement.
GGCCATCGTGCTGGTGGTGCTGGTGGTGATCCTGTTCCTGCAGACCTGGCGCGCCTCGATCATCCCGCTGGCCGCCGTACCGGTATCGCTGATCGGCACCTTCGCCGTGATGCACCTGTTCGGCTTCTCGCTCAACGCTCTGTCGCTGTTCGGCCTGGTGCTGGCCATCGGCATCGTGGTGGACGACGCCATCGTCGTGGTGGAGAACGTCGAGAGGAACATCGGCCTGGGCAAATCACCCATCGATGCCACCCGCCAGGCCATGAAGGAAGTGACCGGGCCCATCGTCGCCACCGCCCTGGTGCTGTGCGCCGTGTTCGTGCCGACCGCGTTCATCTCCGGCCTCACCGGGCAGTTCTACCAGCAGTTCGCGCTGACCATCGCCATCTCCACCGTGATATCGGCGTTCAACTCGCTGACCCTGTCGCCGGCCCTGGCCGCCGTGCTGCTGAAGGATCACCACGCGCCGAAGGATCGCTTCTCCAAGGTGCTCGACAAGCTGTTCGGCGGCTGGCTGTTCACCCCCTTCAACCGCTTCTTCGACCGCGCCAGCCATGGCTACGTCGGCACCGTGAAGCGCGTGCTGCGCGGCAGCTCGATCGCCCTGTTCGTCTATGCCGGCCTGCTGGCGCTCGGCTACCTGGGCTTCTCCAGCACCCCGACCGGCTTCGTGCCGCAACAGGACAAGCAGTACCTGGTCGCCTTCGCCCAGCTGCCGGACGCCGCCACCCTCGACCGTACCGAGGAGGTGATCAAGCGCATGTCGGAGATCGCCGGCAAGCATCCGGGTGTGGAGAACACGGTGGCCTTCCCGGGCCTGTCGATCAATGGTTTCACCAACAGCCCGAACAGCGGCATCGTGTTCACCCCGCTGCGGCCGTTCGATGAGCGCACGGACCCGAGCATGTCCGCCGGCGCCATCGCCGCCGAGCTGAATGCCCAGTTCGCCGACATCCAGGACGCCTACATCGCCATCTTCCCGCCACCGCCCGTGCAGGGGCTCGGCACCATCGGTGGCTTCCGGCTGCAGATCCAGGACCGCGGCAGCCTCGGCTACGAGGAGCTGTACAAGCAGACCCAGAACATCCTGGCCAAGGCGCGCGCGCTGCCGGAGCTGAACCCGATGTCGGTGTTCACCAGCTACCAGGTCAACGTGCCGCAGATCGACGCCAACATCGACCGCGAAAAGGCCAAGACCCACGGCGTTGCCATCAGCGACATCTTCGACACCATGCAGGTGTACCTGGGCTCGCTGTACGCCAACGACTTCAACCGCTTCGGCCGCACCTACCAGGTCAACGTCCAGGCCGAGCAGCAGTTCCGCCTGGAGCCCGAGCAGATCGGCCAGCTCAAGGTACGCAACAACCGTGGCGAGATGATCCCGCTGTCCACCTTCGTCAAGGTCGATAGCGCCTCGGGCCCGGATCGGGTGATGCACTACAACGGCTTCCTCACCGCCGAGATCAACGGTGCGGCAGCTCCCGGCTACAGCTCCGGCCAGGCCGAGGCGGCCATCGCCAAGCTGCTCAAGGAGGAACTGCCCAACGGCATGACCTACGAATGGACCGAGCTGACCTACCAGCAGATCCTCGCCGGCAACACCGCGATCTTCATCTTCCCGCTCTGCGTGCTGCTGGCCTTCCTGGTGCTGGCCGCCCAATACGAGAGCTGGAGCCTGCCGCTGGCGGTGATCCTGATCGTGCCGACCGTGCTGTTCTCCGCCATCACCGGGGTGATCCTGGCCGGCGGCGACAACAACGTGTTCACCCAGATCGGTTTGATCGTGCTGGTGGGCCTGGCGTGCAAGAACGCCATCCTCATCGTCGAGTTCGCCAAGGAGAAACAGGAAGAAGGCCTCGACCGCATGGCCGCCGTGCTGGAAGCCTGCCGCCTGCGTCTGCGCCCGATCCTGATGACCTCCATCGCCTTCATCATGGGCGTGGTGCCCCTGGTGCTCTCAAGCGGCGCCGGTGCCGAGATGCGCCATGCCATGGGTGTGGCGGTGTTCAGCGGGATGATCGGTGTGACCTTCTTCGGCCTGCTGCTGACCCCGGTGTTCTACGTGCTGATCCGCGCCTTCGTGGAGAAGCGTGAAGCGCGCAAGGCCAACCAGATCGCTCACGAGGTACATGCATGAAGCCGTTGATTCCCGCCCTGCTCGCTCTCGCGCCCGCTTTTATGTTGGCCGCCTGCGCCGTCGGCCCGGACTATAAGGCGCCAGAAACCCAGCCGGCGCAGATCACCGCGCTGGAGGCCGGCGACTACGACCGTACCGATTTCGAATCGGCCTGGTGGCAGCAGTTCGACGATCCGACCCTGAGCCAGCTGGTACAGCAGTCGCTCCAGGAAAACCGCGAGCTGCGCGTGGCCTTCGCCCGCCTGCGCGCCGCCCGCGCCATCCGCGACGATGTCGGCAACGACCAGATGCCGGTGATCACCAGCCGCGCCAGTGGTGAGTTCGGCAAGGCCCAGCAGCCGCCAACCAATGAGGAGCGCATCCGTCAGGAACGCTACGACCTGGGCCTGGACATGGCCTGGGAGCTCGACCTGTTCGGCCGCATCCAGCGCACCATCGAGGCCAGCGATGCGCAGAGCGAAGCCACCGAGGCCGAGCTGTACCAGCTGCAGGTCAGCCTGATCGCCGAGCTGGTGGACGCCTACGGCAACCTGCGTGGCGCACAACTCAGGGAGCGGATTGCCCGCGACAACCTGAAGAACCAGAGCCAGTCGCGCGCCCTCACCGAACAACTGCGCGACGCTGGTATCGGCAGCGAGCTGGACGTGCTGCGCGCCGATGCGCGCCTGGCCGCCACCGAAGCCAGCCTGCCGCAACTGCAGGCCGAAGAGGCGCGTGCCCGTCACCGCATCGCCACCCTGCTCGGCCAACGCCCGGAACAGCTGACCGTCGACCTGTCGGCCAAGCCGCTGCCGGTGATCGCCAAGGCCCTGCCGATCGGTGATCCGGCCGAGCTGCTGCGCCGCCGCCCGGATGTCCGTGTCGCCGAACGCCAGCTGGCCGCCGCCACCGCCAATGTAGGGGTAGCCACGGCCGATCTGTTCCCGCGAGTGAGCCTGTCCGGTTTCCTCGGTTTCACCGCCGGTCGCGGCTCGCAGCTCGGCGCCGCCGACGCGCGGGCCTGGGGCGTGGCACCGACCATCAGCTGGGCGGCGTTCGACTTGGGTAGCGTGCGAGCTCGCCTGCGCGGTGCCGAGGCCGATGCCGACGGCGCCCTGGCCAGCTACGAGCAGCAGGTGCTGCTGGCCCTGGAAGAGTCGGAAAACGCCTTCAGCGACTACGCCAAGCGCCAGCAACGCCTGGTCTCGCTGGTGCGCCAGTCCGAGGCCAGCCGCGCGGCGGCGGCCCAGGCGGCAGTGCGTTATCGCGAAGGCACCGAGGACTTCCTCGTGCTGCTCGACGCCGAACGCGAGCGCCTGGCCGCCGAAGACGCCCAGGCCCTCGCCGAAATCGAGCTGTATCGCGGCATCGTCGCCATCTACAAGGCACTAGGCGGAGGCTGGCAGCCCAACGCCTGATCCGAATTCGTCCGAGCACGCTCGGACTTCACAGTCCCTCCTGGGCCGACCCTGCCCTTGTCGGCCATTGCGCTCCCCGCGGCTCGCTCCTGGCCGCGGGGATTTTTTTGCCTAACTCAGCGGGCCATGTCGAACTGCGCGCGCAGGCGGCGGTTCTCCCGGTGCAGTTCGCGTTGTTGGAAGGCTTCGCGCAGTTGGTTGCGCAGGTCTTCCGGCTCCCAGGGCGTGGTGATGAAGCGGTAGATCACGCCCTCGTTGACCGCCTTGAGGATGCTGCCGACTCGGCTCGCGTCGCTCAGGGCCAGGCGGATGGCGTCCGGGTAGATGCTGCGGATCTTGCGCAGGAACTCCACGCCACTCATGTCTGCCAGGCTCAGGTCGGTCAGCACCACGTCCACCGGGTAGCTGGCCATCAGCTGGAGCGCGTCCGCGCCATCGCTGGCGGTGAGTATCTTGTAGCTCTCCAGGCGCAAGGCACGGCGCTGGGCCTCATGGCTCTCGGGGCTACCGTCGACGACCAGCAGATAGCGCTCGGTACCATCGAGAATATTGCTAGGCAGGCTCAGCGGCGCGCCACTCTGCAGGAACTGCATGCAGGCCAGCGGTGGCAGCGGCGGCGAGTAGAAATAGCCCTGCATCTCGTCGCAACCGGCCGCGCGCAGGAAGCTCATCTGTTCCGACTGCTCCACCCCTTCGGCGATCACCTTGATCCCCAGGTTGTGACCGATGGAGATCATCGAGCGCGCCAGCGAGGCGCTGTCCGGCTCGGTGAGGATGTCGGTGATGAAGCTGCGGTCGATCTTCAGCTGGCTGAACGGAAAGCGCTTGAGGTAACCCAGCGACGAGTAGCCGGTACCGAAGTCGTCGATGGAGAAACGCACGCCCTGTTCGCACAGGTGCTGCATCTTGCGCTGCACCACGTCGGCATCGCTGGTCAGGATGGTTTCGGTCAGCTCGATCTTGATCCAGCGCGAGGGAATGTTCTGGTTCTTCAGCACGCTGAGGATGCGCTCGATGAAGTTCTCGTCGGCGAAGCTGATGGCGGAGAAGTTGACCGCCACGCTGAGGTCCTGGCTGAAGCTCTCGCGCCAGATTGCCAGCTGCTTGCACACCATCTCGAACACGTAGAAGTCGATATCGACGATCCAGCCGGTTTCCTCGGCCAGCGGAATGAACTCGCCCGGCGAGACGATGGTGCCACCGCGATTCCAGCGTACCAGGGCCTCGAAGCCGCACAGGCGGCCGCTCTGCAGGTCCAGTTGGGGCTGGTAGAAGACGATGAACTCCTGATTCTGCAGGGCATGGCGGGTCTGCTGCTCCATGGCCAGGCGCGCCTGCACCTGCTCGTTCATCTCCGGCATGAAGGCGCAGATGCGATTACGCCCCTGGTGCTTGGCCTGGTACATGGCGGTGTCGGCGTTGCGCAGCAGGGTGCCGGCATCGCGCCCGTCGCTGGGGAAGCAGCAGAAACCGATGCTGCAGCTGACCGCTACCTCCTGCCCATCCAGCATCATCGGGCTGGCGATGGTGTCCTTGATATGCTCCAGTAGGGCGACCTGCTCGCTGAGCTGGACGGCGTCGGCCACCAGAATGATGAACTCGTCGCCTCCCAGGCGTGCCACCGTGTCGATGTCGCGCACGCTGGCGCGCAGACGCGCGGCGATTTCGATCAGCAACTGGTCGCCAGCGCTGTGGCCCAGGCTGTCGTTGACCACCTTGAACTGGTCGACATCCATGAACGCCAGGGTGAATTGGCCGCCACCCCGGTTGGCGAAGGCGATGGCCTGGCCGATGCGGTCGTTGAGCAGGTTGCGGTTGGGCAGGCCGGTGAGGCTGTCGTGGTTGGCCTGGTGTTCCAGCTCTTCCTGATAGCGCTTGCTCTCGGTGACGTCGTGGAGGATGCCCACGAAGTGGCTGACCTTGCCGCGATCGTTGACCACCGGCGCCACCCGCAGGTCGTTCCAGAACTCCGAGCCGTCCTTGCGGAAGTTGCGCAGCAGCGCTGCGCCCTCTTCCTTAGCCACCAGGGCCCGGCGGATGCTGTCCAGCTCGGCCTGGTCGCGGTCCTGCCCCTGCAGGAAGCGGCAGTTGCGCCCCAGCACTTCCTCCACCGAGTAGCCGGTGATGCGCTCGAAGGCCGGGTTGGCATAGACGATGGGCTGATCCGGGTGCTCGGCATCGGTGATGATCACCGCATTGACGCTGGCCTCGACCGCACGGGTGCGGATCCGGATCTCCAGATCGCGCCGACGCTGCTCGGTGATGTCCTGGATCACCACGATGGCGCCCTGGATCACCCGGCTGGCGTCGAGGAAGGGCACCGCCGAGTTGAGGATGGTCTTGCGCTCGCCCTTGAAGGTCTCGATGTCGACCACCTCGTTGCGCGACACCCGGCCATGCTGCACCGCGCGCATCATCGACCAGTCCGACTCGGTGATGCGCTCGCCGGTTTCCGCCCACCAGCCGCGGTAGTGGCCATAGCCTTCCGCGCCGCTGGGATGGGCGCCGCCCCAGATCAGGCTGCTCTCCGGGTTGCTCATGATCAGGCGGCCCTGCTGGTCGGTGACGAACACCCCCACCGGCAGGCTGTCCAGCACCTTGCGCAGCAGTTCCTCGCTCTTGGTCAGCGCCTCGGTACGCTGCTCCACCAGCTGCTCCATGCTCTCGAACAGGCGCACGCGGCCCAGGGCCATGGCCAGCTGGCGGCCGATGGAGGCCAGGGCGCTGAGCGATTCTTCCGACCAGGGCTGCGCATCGCGCTGCACCACGTTGAGCATGCCGATGATTTCGCCGCCCAGCTGCAGCGGGATGCTGGCGTGAATGGAGTCGCCCGGCTTGTCGACCAGCGCCGGGCAGTCGCTGATATTGCTCGGCCGCGACAGCTTGTCGCTGATCCAGGCGTGCCGGCACGGGCAGTTGCGCGCACAGTTGTTGAGTTCGTGCTTCGAGTAGTTCTGCCCGCGGGCGCAGGCGCCGGCCACGTGAGCCGGTTCATGCGGGTCGTTGGCGTCGGCCAGCAGCAGCCAGGCACCGATCGCATCGGGAAACTCCAGAATCCGCCGTAGCGCCGCGTCGATGACGTTGCGCTCGCTCTTGGCATCGGTCAGACCGCTGGTGAAGTGGAACAGGCAGTTGAGCAGCGAATTGGTACGGGCCAGCTCGTCGTGCTTGGCCTGCAATTCGTTGTTCAGGCGCACCCCCTGCTCGTAAGTGGAAATCAGCAGGTCGAGGATCTGCTGGCGGCTGGCGGTGATGAAATGCCGCTCGCCCTCCAGCACCACTTCGACGCCCATCTGTACCCGCTCGTGGGTGCGCAGTTCGAGGTTGACCAGGAAGTAGCGGATGCGCGACATCAGGTACTTCTCGTCGAAGGGCTTGACGATGAAGTTGTCCGCCCCCGAGGCCAGCCCGTGCACCACGTCGCGGGCATCGGCCAGGGCGGTGACCAGGATGATCGGAATGCCTTGGGTCAGCGCCGAGCTCTTCAGCTGGCGGCACAGTTCGTAGCCATCCATTTCCGGCATGACGATGTCGCTGATGACGATGGTCGGCTTGCGCACCGCCACCATCTCCAGCGCCTCGCGACCATTGCTCGCCACCCGCACCTTGCAGCCGACGGCTTCGAGCATGTACTGCAGTTCAGTAGCCTGGGTGTGGCTGTCCTCCACCACCAGAATTTCGGCATCTGCATACATGGTCATTCCCTCCTGTTACTTCCATTCACTGCAGCCATGTGAGCGGCGATTGCGTTGAGCAGGTTGGCGATGCCCTCGGGCGACAGCACCTGACGGGCCGCCTGCAGGCCGATGGCGGCCTTGGGCATGGAATCGATCACCGCCGTGCTCGGCTCCTGTACCAGGGTCAGGGCGCCGGCCTGGCACATTTCGGCCAGGCCCTGGGCGCCATCGCGGCCCATGCCGGACATCTGGATGCCGATCGCCTGCTTGCCGAAGTGACGGGCGACCGAACGGAACAGGTAATTGGCGGCCGGACGCACGTGTTCTTCCGGCGGCGCGTCGTCGAGGATCACGCTGCGGTTGGCGGCGAAGCCGAGGTGATGGCCATCCGGCGCCAGGTGCAGTGCTCCCGAAGTCAGGCGCTGGCCGCGTTCGGCGATCACGATGGGTATCGGCGTCAGCGTCGCCAGCCAGTCGCGGAAGCTCGGCAGGAAACCCGGCGCGATGTGCTGGACCAGCACCAATGGCCAGGGCTGCTGCGGGGCCAGGGATTGCAGGAGAGCCTTGACCGCCAGCGGGCCACCCGCCGAGGCGGAGATGGCCACCAGCTGCGGCGCGCAGGCAGCCGTCTGCATCACCAGCGGCGGGGTATCGGCGGGGCCCATCTCGCTGGCGCGGCGCTTGCGCCGCACGATCTTCACCTGGACCATGCTGCGCAGGGTGCGCAGCAACTCGTCGATGCGCTCCTCGAAGTCGACCGCGGTCGGCCCCGCGGGCTTCTCCAGCACCGCCAGGGCGCCGGCTTCCAGCGCACGCATGGCGGTGGCCGAGGCCTGATGGTTGATGCTGGCGGAGAGAATCACCACCGGCAAGGCGTAGCTCTCGAGGATGCGCTCGGTGGTCTCGTAGCCATCCATGCCGGGCATGTGCACGTCCATGGTGACGATGTCCGGGGTGAACCCGGTGAGCACCTGCAAGGCCTCGTCCCCCGTGCTCGCCTCGCGCACCTCGTAGCCCTCGCCCTCGAGCACGGCGCGCAGCAGCATGCGGCTCACCGGTGAATCGTCCACTACCAGCACACGCATTACCGTCCCCTCAGATGAGCCGGCGAATGGCTTCTAGCAGGTTGTCCTGCTCGAAGCCGCTCTTGGCCAGATAGGCGTTGGCCCCCGCCTCCAGACCGCGGGCGCGGTCCTCGGCGGAATGCAGGGCGGTCACCAGCACCACCGGCAGATCCGCCAGGGTGCGGTCGGCGCGGATGCGGCTGGTCAGGGTGAAACCGTCCAGACGCGGCATTTCCACGTCGGACACCAGCAGGTCGAACTGTCCCTGCTTCAAGGCATTCCAGGCCTCCAAGCCGTCGTTGGCGGTGGTCACCCGGTAGCCCGCCGCCTCCAGAATCGCCTTGAGCAGCCCCCGCGAAGTAAACGAGTCCTCGGCGATCAGCAGGCGCTGCACCACCTCGCTGCGGCGCGGCTGCGCCTGCTGGCTGAGGCTGGAGTCCTGCGCCTCCAGTGCGCTGCGATAGAGATCGGCGGGATGCAGGATGGGCACCAGTTGACCATCGCCGAGCACGGTGGCGCCCATCAGGTTGCGCACCCGCTGCAACTGGCGGCCGAGGTTTTTGACGATGATTTCCTGGTCGCCCAGCAGCTCCTCCACTAGCAGCACGAAACGCTCGCCGCGCACCTTGAGCAGCAGCAGCGTCAGCTCGCTGGCGATGATCGGCGGCTGCGCCAGGCCGAGTACATCGGCCAGCGGCCAGAGCGGCAGTACCTCGCCTTCGAAGGCCACCGACGGGCGATTCTCCAAAGTGCGGATGGCACTCGCCGGCAGACGCAGGCAACGCTCCACCGCCAGGGCCGGCACGGCGAACACCCGCTCGGCGTTGCGCACGATCACGGCGCGGAAGGTGGACAGACTGAGCGGCAGGTGCAGGTGGAAACAGGTGCCGGCACCTCGCGTGGAATCCAGCTCGATGCGCCCGCCGAGGCGCTCCACCGTGTCCTGCACGATGGCCATGCCCAGGCCGCGGCCGGAGATGTCGGTGATCATGCCGCTGGTGGACAGGCCGGACAGGAAGATCAACCCCAGCGCCTCGCGTTCGCCCATGGCCTGCGCCTGCTCTGCGCCGATCAGGCCGGCAGCCAATGCCTTGGCCGTCAACCCGGCAGGATCGATGCCCGCGCCATCGTCGCTGACCCGCAGCTCGAAGCGGTCCGCCGATTCCTGGATCAGCTCCACCAGCAGCTTGCCCACCGGATTCTTGCCCTGGCCGCTGCGCTGTTCCGGGGTCTCCAGGCCGTGGTCGATGGCGTTGCGCAACAGGTGGGTGAGGACGATGCGCAGCTCGTCGAGGATGCGCTTGTCGATCTGCAGGCTCTCGCCGCGCACCTGCAGTTCCGCGCGCTTGCCGGCCTGGCTGGCGATGTCCTGGACCATGGCCGGCACACCTTCGAGCAAACTGCTGCCGGACAGCAGCAGCGCGCCCTGCATCTCGCCGGTCAGCGCGTCGGACAACTGCGCCAGCCCCAGGGCCAGCTGGGTTCCGGACTTGGCCAGGCGGGCGGCACCGAAATGCAGGCGGTCGAGCTGCGACAGGCTCCAGTCGAGGTAATCGAGCACACTCTTGAGGCCGTCCTGGGCGCTGCCCGGCAGCTCATCGAGGCTCTCGCGCAGCTGCTTGAGCGCGCCGGAGCCGAGCATGCGTTTGGTCCGCTGCGGCTCGAAGGCCAGCGCATGTTCCTGCAGGCTGCGCGCGTGGGCCTGGGCCTCCAGCTTGTGCTGCAGCAGCACCTCGCTGTGGAACAGCAGTGCGTCCAGGCGCTCGGTGGCCACGCGCACGGTGGTCGGGTCCTGCGGCAGCTCGGGGATCGGCGCCTCCACCACCGGCAGCTCCACCTCCTGGCCCAGGGTGCTGTCGTTGAGGCTGTCGATCATCTGCGCCAGTTCGTAGCTATCCACCTCCTGACCGGCGTGCAGGCGCTGCACCAGCTTGAGGGTCAGGCGGCACAGGTCCACCCGTTCCGGCGTCAGCTCGATATCGGCGTGGCGCACGGCGCCAAGCAGGCTTTCCCAGGCGTGGCAGATGCGCTCGATCTCGCCGATCCCGGCGGCCCGCGAGGCACCCTTGATGCTGTGTACCTCGCGAAACAGCGACTCGATGCCCTGCTCGCTGGCGCCGCCCTCGCGCCAGTTGGCCAGGGTGTCGGCGAGGATCGCCAGGCGCTCGTCCGCCTCGGCGCGGAAGCTCGCCTGCAGCCGCTGCCTGAGTGCGTCGCGATCGAAGCTCACGGGCGCCTCACAGCTTGAACCGGGCCGCCAGGCCCTTGAGCTTGAGGCCGAGCTGGTGCAGGTTGCGCGCCGCCATGTCCACCTGCCGCGCGCCAGCCACATTGTCCTGGCTGGCCTGGCGGATGTTCTCCATGGCGCTGCCGATCTGGTCCATGCCGATCATCTGCTGCTGGCTGGTGGCGGCGATCTGCAGGGCGATCTCGCTGGACTCCTCCACGCTGCTGCCCAGGGTGCGGATCGCCTCGCCACTGACCTGGGCGCGCTGGTAGCCGCCCTCCACCGACTTGCTGCCCTCCTCGGCGAGGATCACCGCCTTGGTCATGGCCTTCTGGATGTCGCCGAGGATGCCACGCACCTGGGCGGTGGCCTGCTTGGACTGGTCGGCGAGGGTCTTGACCTCCTGCGCCACCACCGAGAAACCCTTGCCCGCATCGCCGGCCTTGACCGCTTCGATCGAGGCATTCACGCCGAGCAGGTTGGATTGCTCGGCCAGGTCGTTGACCGAGGCGACGATCTCGCCGATGGTCTGGCTCTGCTCGCCCAGGCGCATGATGCTCTCGGCCACCGCCTGCATCTGTTCGCGGATCAGGCCCATGCCGCGCAGGGTTTCCTCCACCGACTGACGACCGCTCTGCGCCACCTGGCGGGTACGCTCGGTACTCTCGCTGACCGACTGCGACTTGTTGCCGGCCAACACCGCCGTCTGCTTGACCTCCTCCACCGTGGTGGCGATCTCGCTGATCGCCGTGGCGGTTTCCTGGGTGCTGGCCGCTACCTGGGTGGTGACCGCGATGATCTCCTCGCTGGCGCTGGCCACTACCGAGATGCTTTCGTCGAGCTCCTGGACCAGCTCGCGCAGGTACTGGCTCATGTTGAAGAACGCATGGCTCAGACGGCCGACCTCGTCCTGGCGCGTATGCCCCGGCAGCTCGCGGGGAATCTCGCCGCGACCGATCTGCTCGGCCAGGTTGGTCAGCCGTGCCAGCGGCTGGGCGATATGTCGGCTGAGCAGCCAGGCCAGCAGCGCGCCGCCCAGCACCAGGGCCAGGCCGGCCTGGAAGATGCTGCTGCGCAGGTCCTCCAGGGCCTGCTGCGACTGCACGGTGCTCTCGGCGATGCGCTGGTTGGTGCGTGCCACCAGTTGTTCAGCCAGGTCATGCAGGCGTTCCACCCGTTGCCGCTGCGGGCCGGCGACCAGCGCCTGCACCTCGTCCAGCTTGCCGGCCTGCAGCAGCGGCAGCACCTCGTTGTCGCGGCTGCGCATATAGCCGGCGCGCAGGCTCTGCATCTGTTCGAGCAGCTCGATGGTGATCTCGTCGCCCTGCACGGCCGCCTGCAGGCGCTCCAGGCGGCGATCATTCAGCTCGCTGCCGGCGCGAATGCTTTCCTCCAGCACCTGGGCATCGCCGCCCAGGGCGCTGAGCATCTCCACTCGCTGCAGGTTGATGCTGATCAGTAGGTCCTTGACGTCGGTCACCCGCGCATAGCGCCGGGCGAACTGCTCCTCCTCGCTCTTCTGCAGGGCGACGAATTGCTCCAGCGTGGTGAACAGCAGCAGCGCAAAACCCAGGATCAGCGCGGCGAAGGCCAGCATCAGCTTGCTACCGATACGCAGGTTCAACAGGTTTGCCAGCATGAATCCTCCTTGCAGGGTCGTCAGTCGTCGGCGTGGATGCGCAGGTTCGGATCACCGAGCAGGCGCGCGCCATCCAGCACCGTGGTCTGCTCCGCGGTAACCCCCAGCAGGTAGTTCGCGCGGATGCCGGTCAGGTTGGCCAGGCCCGCCTGCAGGCTGTCGCGCGGGATCTGCTCGATACCGCGGATGCGATCGGCCAGCAGGCCGAATTCCATGTCCTGGTTGCGCAGCACCACCAGGTAGTTCTTGTCGGAGAGCCCCTCGATCGGCAACTCGAAGAACACCCGCAGGTCCAGCACCGAGACGATGTGCCCACGCACGTTGACGATGCCCAGCACGAAGGGCGGCGTGCCCGGTAGCGGGGTGAAGTGCGGCAATGGCAGCACCGCGCCGACATGGCCGGTCTCGATGGCGTAGAGCTCCTCGCCGAGGGTGAAGCTGAGCAGCTCGATGAGGCTGTCCGGCCGGGCTTCCTCGACGCTGCGCGCCCATTCGCGGGTGCGTTGCAGCAGGCGCTCCTGCTGCTCGCCGGGGTCCGGGGAGAATCCCTGATCGATGCGCCGCTCGAACTCCGCCAGGCGCTCGCGCAGCTGCGTCCAGCGCTCCTCGACGCTGTTCGTCTCGTTCATGCGCGGTCCTCCAGCAATTGTTCACAGAGCCGGCGCAGCTGGCCGGCGCTGAGGCCGTCCCCGAGCGGCAACTGCGCATCGGCGGCACAGGACTGCAGTTGCCCCACGCAGACCCGCAGGGCCTTGTCGCCGGCCTGGCGGCGCCCGGCCTCGCGCAGCAGCAAGCCCTGCTGGAAGTGCAGCATCGTGCAGTCCGGGTCCAGGTAGAGCGCCTTGTGCAGCGCCTGCAGTGCCGCCGTTACGTCGCCCTCCTGGCGGGCCAGCAGCGCCTGCAGCCAATAGGCCGGCAGCGCCGCGGCCTCCAGATCGAGGGCGCGCTGCAGCCATTCCCTGGCCTCGCCGCTGCGTTGCTGATCGGCCCAACTGCGTGCCATCAGCAGGCAGGCGTCGTAGCGCTTGGCCGGGGCCAGCCCGGGTTGCGCCAGGTAGGCGTCCAGCAGTTCCCGCACCCGCTCCATGCGGCCCTGGGCCAAGGCTGCCTCGGCGTCTTGCCACAGGGCGTCGGGTTTGACCTGCGCCGGCGCGCTGGCAACAAGTTCGGGAAGCACGGCTGGTACGAACTTGAATTGCGCCACCGCGGGTGGCGTGGGCTGCGTTTTGGCCGCCGGCGGCGATGCCCGCAAGGCGGCGCCTGCCGCCAGCGCATAGTTGTTACCGGCCCAGAAACCGCTCAGCCCGGCTTGGGTCGCGAGGCCGGCCTCCACTGCGCTGAGCACCAGGATGCCGTCGTCGCTGAGGCAGGCCAGCAAGCGGCGCAGCGCGGCCGTGGCATGTTCGATGGAGAAGTACATCAGCACGTTGCGACAGAGGATCAGGTCGACCCCGGCCAACCCGCGGCCGGGGTTGGGCAGCGCCTTGTCGGCCAGGTTGTGGCGCAGGAAGTGGATGCGGCCGCGCCATTCTGGGCGTACCCGCCAGCTGCGCTCATCGGCCTGGAAATAGCGGGCGCGGAACGCCTCCTCGTTGCGCCGAAAGGCGTTCTGCCCGTAACGCCCCTGCTCGGCACGGGCGAGGAAACCGGCATTGATATCGCTGGCCAGCAGTTCCAGCGTCCAGCTGGATGCTTCGGCGCCCAGCATCCCGTCGAGCAGGAACAGCAGGCTGTAGGCCTCCTCGCCGGTGCAGCAGGCCGCGCTCCACACCCGCAAATAGCGCTGGCCAGCGGCGCGGCGGCGCTGCAGCAGCGGCGCCAGATGGTGGCGGGCCAGCCAGTCGAGGGCCTCGGCATCACGGCGGAAGTAGGTTTCGCCGACGCTGAAGGCGGGAATCAGGGCCTGGATCTGTGCATCGTCCCAATCGGCGAAGGCCAGGCTCTCCAGCCAGGCAGCCGGATCACGCCCCTGCTCCACGGCCAGCTGACGCAGGCGCCGCAGCAGTTCTGGACGACGCGCCCCGCTGAAGTCCATGCCCAGGTGCTGGTGCACCTTGCTCACCAGCACCTCCAGCAGCCGCGGCGAACAGATCGACTCAGCCTGGCGCATGGTCCGCTCCGCGGGCATCCAGGGCACGCTGCAGTTCGAGTTCGTCGGCGTCGGTCAGCAGTTGCTCGACGTCCTGGATCAGCAGCATGCCCTCTTCGGTACGCAGCACGCCGCGCACTATCTCGCTGGGCACCTGGGGCTGCGCCGAATCGACCACATCCGTGGCGGAGCACTGGGTCGCCGTCTCCACGCCATCGACCGGCACCAGCAGTTCGCGCGTGCGGCTGCGCAACCAGAGGAACGGCTGCCATAGCGCGAGCGGTGCCGCCGACCAGGCGAAGCGCCGTGCCAGATCCACTACCGGGACTATCTGCCCCCGCACATTGGCCAGGCCGAGAACGGTCTGCGGCGCGCCCGGCAACGGTGTGCAGCGCAGTGCCGGGATCACCCGGATCACGTTTTCCAGAGGTACCGCCAGATGCTGCCCCGCTAGCCGGAAAGGCAGCACAGAAAATCTGTCCATAGAGGCGTCCAGTTGCCGCTAGCTGTTCTTCATTACCCTAGCCCAGCACAGCGGCACGTCCAGCGAACCGGTCCACTCGGTCAACTAGTCTGCCAACGCGTCGGCACCTTGCCGACAGGCAATACGGAGCAAGCAAGGGGTCCGATCAGCTCATTCCTGGCAAATCTCGACGGCCGAATTCGGCACGCCGAACAGCAGATCGAACGCCCACTGGAACGCGAAGGCATAGAAGAAGAAAAACAGCAGCAGCCCCAGATCGGCCACCAGTGCCTGCCACCAGGAGATATCCAGCCACCAGGCCATCAACGGCACCAGCATCAGCGCCAGGCCGCCCTCGAAACCCAGCGAATGCAGCAGGCGCCGCCCCAGGGTGCGGGTACGCCGCTTCTGCCGGGCTTCCCAGTACTCGAACAGGCCGTTGAATAGCATGTTCCAGCTCAGCGCCACCAGCGACAGCAGCAGCGCCAGGGTGCCGGAGTAGACCATGCTCTCGTCGAAGGCGAAGGCGATCACCGGCGATACGAACAGCGCGCCGATCAACTCGTAGAGCAGCGCCTGGACCACCTTGCGTTTTGCGCCTTGCATAGTTCACCTCACCCGTGGCCGAACCATGAGCAGCTCGCCGTGACGCTGAATCTATTGATGATCGGGCACGCGGACAAATGACCTATAGTTCGCCAGGATGAATCCAACTCACCTATCGACGAGCCGCCCATGTTCGCCCGCCTGCCCCTCACCGCCCTGCGCACCTTCGAATCCGCCGCGCGCCTGGCCAGCTTCCGTGCTGCGGCGCTGGAGCTGAATGTCACGCCCACCGCCGTGTCGCACCAGATCCGTGGCCTGGAGCAGTGGCTCGGCAGTCTGCTGTTCGAGCGCCTGGGTCGCGGCGTGCGCCTGACCGAGGCCGGCGAGCGTTTGCGCCGCAGCCTGCACGGCGCCCTGCTGGAGATCGACCGCAGTCTGGAGGCACTGCGTCCGCAGGCCGGCGAGCAGAGCCTGAGCCTCAGCACCATGCCGGCCTTCGCCGCGCTCTGGCTGATCCCCCGCCTCGGTCGCTTCTACCGCCGCCATCCGGGCATCCGCGTGCGCATCGAAACCAGCAACGAGCTGGTCGACCTGCAGCGCGACGCCAGCATCGACCTGGCCATCCGCTGCGGCCTGGGTGATTACCCGCAGCTGTACCAGCAAGCGCTGCTGGAGGAGCGCTTCGCCGCCTACGCCGCACCACAGCTGCTGGAGCGCCTGCCCGCACAGCGGCCTGAATTGATCGGCGTGGGCTGGGAGGCACCGCTGTCCGGCCTGCCGGCCTGGGAAACCTGGGCGGCCGAGGCGAACGAAGGCTGGATAGCCAGCGCCATGCGCCGCGACTATCCGGACGAGCACTACGCCCTGCAGGCCGCCATCGCTGGCCAGGGCCTGGTGCTGGCCAGCTCGGTGTTGGTCTCCGACAGCTTGGCCAGTGGCCTGCTGCAGCCCTATCGTGCCGATATCAGCCTGCCCGGCGCGCGCTACCTGGCCCTGTGCGTGCCAGGGCGCGAGCGCCAGCCGGCGATCAAGGCGCTGCTGAACTGGCTGGCGGAAGAAACGGCGCAGGAAAATCAGCAGCCTGTCGATTGAGGCCATCGCCGTTCGACCAAGAGCAAACCACCTAGACGGAGACCCACCGCATGGCCCTGGAACTCTACGCTCACCCCTTCTCCTCCTACTGCCAGAAGGTGCTGATCGCCCTCTACGAGAACGCCATCCCCTTCGAGTACCGCCTGCTGGCACCCGAGCAGCCACAGCACATGCAGCGCCTCGGCGAGCTATGGCCCATGCGCCGCTTCCCGCTGCTGGTGGACGACGGGCAGATGGTGGTGGAGTCGAGCATCATCATCGAGCACCTGCAGCTGAATCGCCCGGGGCCGGTGCGGCTGATTCCGGACGATCCGAATCAAGCCTTGGAAGTGCGCTTTATGGACCGGGTGTTCGACAACTACATCTCCAGCCCGCAGCAGAAGTGCGTGTTCGATGCCTTGCGCGCGCCGGATGATCGCGACGCCTACGGCGTGAGCGAGGCGCGGCGCATGCTGGATACCGCCTACGCCTGGCTGGAGCAGCGCCTGCAGGGCCGCACCTGGGCCGCCGGCGACAGCTTCAGCCTGGCCGACTGCGCGGCAGCGCCCTTCCTCTTCTATGCCGACTGGACCCAGCCGATCAGCGAAGCCTTCCCCCGGGTGCGCGCCTATCGCCAGCACCTGCTGCAGCGACCGTCGTTCGCCCGCGCGGTGGACGAGGCCCGGCCCTACCGGGCGTTCTTCCCGCTGGGCGCACCGGACCGGGACTGATCCGCAGCTTGCATCACGGTGGGGTTCCTTTTGCCGGCGCGATGCCGCTAGCATCGGCCATCCGTAACCGCGCTCCACAAGGAAGGTCGATGAAAAAGCTCGCGCTGTCCCTGCTCTGCCTGTTCGCCCCGCTGGTTCACGCCGATCCGGCGCTGACCGAGAACAACATCCGCAACCTGTACGACCAGATAGCGGCCGCCGCCTCGCAGCGCGATATCGACGCCACCCTGGCGCATATGAGCGACGACGTGCGCATCCATATCACTGCCGCCAAGGGCAGCATCGAGCTCGACGCGGACAAATACCGCCAGCTGCTCAAGCAGGGCTGGTCCGGCCTGGACAGCTACCGCATGGAAGTGGCTATCGAGTCGATCGAGATCGCCGAAGACGGCCAGAGCGCCACGGTCAAGGACACCACCAAGGAAACCCTGAGCCTGCAGGGCCACGAGATGAGCACCGGCATGCAGGAGACCGCCAGCCTGCGCCTGATCGAGGGTGAGCCGAAGATCGTGCGGATCGAGGCGACGATCCAGCCTTAACACGCTGTGGGAGTGGCTGGGGCGGCACTCCGGATGACTCTTGGCCGGCCCAATCGCGGCCAAGGCCGCTCCCACAAGCTCCCTACTCTTCTACCGGCAACCCCTGCCAGCCGCCACCCAGCGCCGCGACCAGCTGCACGCTGGCGGTCAGGCGGCTGCCTTGCAGGGTCAGGCGGGTGCGTTCGTTGGACAGCGCGGTGGTCTGCACGCTGACCACATCGGTGAACTCGACGGTGCCGGCGCGGTACTGGTTGAGCATCAGGCGCAGCGATTCGCGGGCGGCGTCCAGCGCCTCCTGCTGCACCACCGCCTCGCGCTCCAGCACGGCCAGCTGCACCAGGTAATCCTCCACTTCGCGGAAGCTGTCCAGCACCGTCTGCCGGTAGTCGGCCACGGTCTGGTCGTAGCTGGCCTCGGCCTGTTCGACCTGCGAACGGATCAGGCCACCGTCGAACAGGTTGAGGGCGAAGGACGGACCGATGGACCAGAAGCGGTTGGGCGAGCTGATCCAGTTGTCCAGGCCGCCGCTGCGATAGCCGCCAGTAGCGCTCAGGCTCAGCTCCGGGTAGTAGGCGGCCTTGGCCACGCCGATCTCGGCGTTGGCGGCCATCACCCGTCGCTCGGCGGCAGCCACGTCCGGGCGGCGCTCCAGCAGGGTCGACGGCAGGCTGACCGGTACGCTCGGCAGCGCAGGTACTTCCTCGCGCACCGCCAGTTCGAACTCGGAAGGCGCCACGCCGATCAGCACGGCAATGGCGTGCTCCAGCTGGGCGCGCTGGTATTCCAGGTCAACCGCCTCGGCCTCGGTGCTCTTGAGCTGGGTCAGCGCCTGGGTCACGTCGGACTTCGGCACGATGCCGGCCTTGTACTGGTTCTCGGCGATGCGGAAGGCCTGCTTGTAGGCGGCGACGGTTTCGTTCAGCAGGCGCTGCTGCTGATCCAGCACCCGCAGTTGCAGGTAGTTCTGCACCAGTTCGGACTGCTGGCTGAGACGCACGGCGGCCAGGTCGGCCTCGCTGGCATCCAGCCCGGCATTTTCCGACTCCAGCTGGCGGCGCAGCTTGCCCCACAGGTCCAGCTCCCAGCTCACGCCGAGGCTGGCCTCGTAGCTCTTGGACACGGTCGAGGCGTTGGCGCCGCTGACGCTGACCCCACCGGTGGTGCCGATGGTGCTGTCGCCTCCGCCCTGGCCGGCGCGGGTCACGCCGGTATTGAGCCCGACGCTGGGGAAGAAGCCGGCCCGCGCGCCACGCACCAGTGCCCGCGCCTGGCGGTACTTGGCCTCGGCACTGGCCAGGTTCTGGTTGTCGGCGTTGAGGCGTTCGATCAGGCCATCCAGCTCGGCGTCGCCATACAGTTTCCACCAATCTCCACGCAGCTCGGTGTCGGCCGGTGCGGCGGACTTCCAGCCGGCGGCCTGCTTGAACTCGGCCGAGGGCGCGCTCTGCGGACGCAGATAATCCGGGCCGACGGCGCAACCAGCCATGGCCAGGGCAGCGAACAGGAAGGAAATGCGGGGCAATGTGGACTTCATAACGGAGTTTCCAGGGCGGCGTCAGTGCGCACGCCACGCCAGCGGTTGACCCGATGGCGCAGACGGTCGAGGTACAGGTAGACCACCGGGGTGGTGTAGAGGGTGAGCAGCTGGCTGAGAATCAGCCCGCCGACGATGGCCAGGCCCAGCGGCTGGCGCATCTCGGCGCCTTCGGCCTGGCCCAGCAGCAACGGCAGCGCGCCGAGCATGGCGGCCAGGGTGGTCATCATGATCGGCCGGAAGCGCAGCACGCAGGCGCGGCGGATCGACTCCTGCGGGCTCAGGTGTTCGTTGCGCTCCAGCTCCAGGGCCAGGTCGATCATCAGGATGGCGTTCTTCTTCACCACGCCGATCAGCAGGAACAGGCCGAGCAGCGACATCATGCTGAACTGGCTGCCGGTCAGCAGGATCGCCGCCAGTGCACCGACCCCCGCCGAGGGCAGCGTGGAGAGGATGGTCAGCGGGTGGATGTAGCTCTCGTAAAGGATGCCGAGGACGATGTACACCACCAGCAGGGCGATCAGCAGCATCACCGGCTGGCCCTGGGCCTCCTTCTCGAACTGGCCACCGGTGCCGCCGAGCGTGCCCTGCACCTCGGTGGGCAGGTTGAGTTCGGCCACGGCCCGGCGGATCGCCGCGTTGGCCTGGTCCTGGGTCACGTCCGGCGCCAGGGTGTAGCCGATGCTCTCGGCGGCGAACTGGCCCTGGTGGTTGACCCGGTCCTCCTCCAGGCTGCGCTCCCAGCGGGCGAAGCCGGACAACGGCACGCGCTGGCCATCGGCGCTGATCACCTGGATCTGGTCCAGCGCCTCCGGGTACTGGGCGTATTTCTGGTCGATCTCCATCACCACGCTGTACTGGTTGAGCGTTTCGTAGATGGTGGAAATCTGCCGCTGGCTGAAGGCGTTGTTCAGCACGCTGGTGATCATCGCCATATCCACGCCCAGGCGCTGGGCCGTGGTGCGGTCCACCACCAGATTGATCTGCTGGGCGCCCTCGCCCTCGTTGGCGTCGATATCGGTCAGCTCCGGCAGCTTGGCCAGGGCGTCGCGCACCTTGGGCAGCCACTCCTTGAGTAGCGAGATCTCGCTGGCCAGCAGCACGTACTCGTTTTCCGAGCTGCGGCCCTGGCGGCCGCCAAACTGCAGGTCCTGGTCGGACATCAGCATCAGCCGCGCGCCGGGCACCTTGGGCAGGTTGTCGCGCAGGCGATCCATCACCTCGCGCGCCGAGATGTCGCGCTCGGCGATGGGCTTCAGGCGCACCACCAGGAAGGCGTTGTTGATGCCACTCTCGCCGCCGATAAAGCCGGCCACGCTGTGGATCGCCGGGTCCTTGAGGAGGCCGTCGCGGAAGGCGTCCATCTTCGGCTGCATGACCTGGAACGACAGGCCGTCGTCGCCACGCACGAAGCCGATCAGCTGGCCGGTGTCCTGCTCGGGCACCAGGTTCTTCGGCACCGTGGCGAACAGGTAGAAATTGCCGAAGATGGTCAGCAGCAAAATGAACAGGGTCAGCCGCGAATGCGCCAGCGCCCATTCCAGGCTGCGCCCGTAGAAGGCCAGCACGCGCTCCTGCACCCGCGCGCCGATCTGCTGCAGACGGCCCGGCTCGCGCTCTTCCTCCTCGGCCTTGAGCCAGCGCGCGCAGAGCATGGGCGTGAGGGTCAGCGACACCGCCAGGGAGATGAGGATGGCCGCCGTCAGGGACACGGCGAACTCGCGGAACAGGCTACCGACGATGCCGCCCATGAACAGGATGGAGAGGAACACCGCGACCAGCGACAGGTTCATCGACAGCAGGGTGAAGCCCACTTCCTGGGAGCCCTTGAAGGCCGCCGCCATGGGTTTCTCGCCAGCCTCGATATGCCGCGAGATGTTTTCCAGCACGACGATGGCGTCGTCCACCACCAGGCCGGTGGAGATGATCAGCGCCATCAGCGACAGGTTGTTCAGCGAGAAGTCCAGCAGGTACATCACCGCGAAGGTGCCAACCAACGACACCGGTACTGCCAGCGCCGGAATCAACGAGGCGCGCCAACGGCCGAGGAACAGGAACACCACCAGAATCACCAGGCCCACGGCGATCAGCAGCGTGCGCTCGGCTTCGTGCAGGCTGGCGCGGATCACCGGCGAGCGATCCATCGCCACTTCCAGCTTGGCGCTGGCCGGCATCACGGCCTCCAGGGCCGGAAGGTCGCGGCGAATATCCTCGATGGTCTGGATGATGTTGGCGCCCGGCTGGCGGTTGACCACCAGCAGCACGGCCTTCTCGTCGTTGTAGAAGCCGGAGTTGTAGCGGTTCTCCACCGAATCGCGGACCTTGGCCACATCGCTAAGGCGCACCGGGGCGTTGTTCTCGTAGCGGATGATCAGGTCCTGGTACTCGGCCGCCTTGTGCATCTGATCGTTGGCCTGGATCTGCCAGTGGCGGTCGGCGTCGGCCAGGTCGCCCTTGGGCCGGTCGCGGTTGGCCTCGGCGATGGCGTTGCGCACCTCGTCCAGGGCCACGCCGTACTGGTCCAGCAGGCGCGGCTCCAGCTCGACCCGCACCGCCGGCAGCGAACTGCCGCCGATCTCGATCTTGCCCACGCCCTGCACCTGCGACAGCTTCTGCGCGATCACGGTGGAAGCCATGTCGTACAGCTGGCTCTTGTCCAGCTGCGGCGAGGTCAACGACAGCACCATGATCGGCGCCTGCGACGGGTTGAACTTCTCGTAGGTCGGCATGGTGCGCATGCCGCTGGGTAGCAGGTTGCGCGAGGCATTGATCGCCGCCTGTACCTCGCGAGCGGCGGCGTCCACGTTTCGGCCGATCTCGAACAGGATGATGATCCGCGTGTTGCCCTGGGCGCTGCGGCTGGTCATCTCGCTGATGCCCGCAATGCTGCCCAGCGCCCGCTCCAGCGGCGTGGCGACGCTGGAAGCCATGGTCTGCGGGCTGGCGCCCGGCAGATTGGCGCTGATGACGATGGCCGGGAAATCCATGTTCGGCAGCGGCGCCACCGACAGCAGACGGAAGCTGACCAGCCCGGCGAGGATGATCGCCAGACTCAGCAGCAGGGTCGCTACCGGCCGGCGGATAAAGGGCGCGGAGAGGTTCACTGTCCTTCTCCCCTCGGGAGAAGGTGGCCCGAAGGGCCGGATGAGGGACGAGCGGCCGATAGCACCCTCTTCCAAAGGGAGAGGGAGTTATCCGTGCAGACGGGAAAATTCACGCCGGCACCCCAGACGCGCTACGGCCCAGCAGGCGCCGCGACAGGCGATCGAAGGCCAGGTAGATCACCGGGGTGGTGAACAGCGTCAGCACCTGGCTCAGCAGCAAGCCACCGACCATCACCAGGCCCAGCGGCTGGCGCAGCTCGGCGCCGGAGCCCGAGGCCAGCATCAGCGGGATGGCGCCAAACAGCGCAGCCAGGGTGGTCATCAGAATCGGCCGGAAGCGCAGCAGCGCGGCCTGGTAGATGGCCTCCTGCGGTGCCATGCCCTGGTTGCGCTCCGCCTCCAGGGCGAAGTCGATCATCATGATCGCGTTCTTCTTGACGATGCCGATCAGCAGGATGATGCCGATGATGGCGATCAGACCCAGGTCATTGCCGGTCAGCAGCAACGCCAGCAGCGCGCCGACGCCGGCCGAGGGCAACGTCGACAGAATCGTTATGGGGTGGATATAGCTCTCGTAGAGCACGCCCAGCACGATGTACATGGTGACGATGGCCGCCAGGATCAGCAGCAGAGTCGACGACAGCGAGGCGCGGAAAGCCTCGGAGGCGCCCTGGAACTGGGTCTGGATGCCGGCCGGCATACCAATTTCCTGCTCCACTCGCTCGATCACCGCCACCGCCTCACCCAGCGACACCTCTGGCGCCAGGTTGAAGGACACGGTGACCGCCGGGAACTGGCCGATATGGTTGACCAGCAGGCTGGCCGGGCGCTCCTCGACCCGCGCCAGCGAGGCCAGCGGTACCTGGCCGCCGCTGGCGGTGGCCACATGGATGCGCTGCAGGGCCTGCGGGCCCAGCTCGCCGGCGCCCATGCTCTCCAGCACCACGCGATATTGGCTGGCCTGGGTAAAGATGGTGGAGATCTGCCGCTGGCCGAAGGCGTCGTACAGCGCATCATCGATATCGCCGACGCTCACGCCCAGGCGCGAAGCGGCATCGCGGTCGATGTTGAGGAACACCTGCAGACCCTGGTTCTGCAGGTCGCTGGCGACATCGCGCAACTCCGCCTGCTCACTCAGGGCGGCGATCAGCCTGGGCGTCCACTCGTCCAGCAGCTTGCCGTCCGGCGACTCCAGGCTGAACTGGAACTGGGTACGGCTGACCCGGTCCTCGATGGTCAGGTCCTGCACCGGCTGCAGATACAGGGCAATGCCCGGCACCTTGGCCAGCTCGGGGCGCAGGCGCTCGATCACCTCGCTGGCGGTGACATCGCGCTCGCGGTGCGGCTTGAGGTTGATCAGCAGGCGGCCGCTGTTCAGCGTCGGGTTGTCGCCGTCGACGCCGATGTAGGACGACAGGCTGGAGACGTCCGGGTCCTGCAGGATCACCGCGGCCAGGCGCTGCTGACGCTCGCTCATGGCCTTGAAGGAAATCGACTGCGGCGCCTCGGAGATGCCCTGGATCACCCCGGTGTCCTGCACCGGGAAGAAGCCCTTGGGCACGGCCAGGTAGAGGATCACGGTGAGCGCCAGGGTGCCGAGGGCCACCAGCAGGGTCAGGCCCTGGTGGCGCAGGGTCCAGGTCAGGCCCACGGCGTAGCGCGCGATCAGTCCATCGATGAAGGCGCCGGCACTCTTGTAGAAACGCCCCTGCTCTTCTTCCTTTTCGGCCTTGAGCAGGCGCGCGCACATCATTGGCGTCAGGGTCAGCGACACCACCAGGGAAATCAGTATGGCCACGGCCAGGGTGATGGCGAACTCGCGGAACAGCCGCCCAACCACATCCGCCATGAACAGCAGCGGAATCAGCACCGCGATCAGCGAGAAGGTCAGCGAGATCAGGGTGAAGCCGATCTGCCGGGCGCCCTTGAGCGCGGCGTTGAACGGTGTCTCGCCCTCCTCCAGATGGCGGGCGATGTTCTCCAGCATGACGATGGCGTCGTCCACCACGAAGCCGGTGGCGATGGTCAGGGCCATCAGCGTCAGGTTGTTGATCGAGAAGCCGGCCAGGTACATCACGCCGAAGGTGCCGATCAGCGACAGCGGCACGGCGATGGATGGGATGACGGTGGCCGAGACCTTGCGTAGGAACAGGAAGGTCACCAGCACCACCAGGCCGATGGCCAGGACCAGCTCGAACTGCACGTCCTTGACCGCTGCGCGGATGGTCTGGGTACGGTCGGTGAGCACCTGCACTTCCAGGCTCGCCGGCAGCGACGCGGTGATCTGCGGTAGCAGGCGCTGGATGCGGTCGACCACCTCGATGACGTTGGCCCCCGGCTGGCGCTGGATGGTCAGCAGCACCGTCTCGTTGCGGTCGGCCCAGGCGGCCAGGCGCTCGTTCTCGGCGCCGTCGACCACCTTGGCTACGTCACGCAGGCGCAGGGCCGCGCCGTTCTCGTACTTGAGGATCAGATCCTGGTACTCGTCGGCGGACTTGAGCTGGTCGTTGGCGTCCAGCTGCGAGACACGGGTCGGGCCGTCGAAGTTGCCCTTGGGCTGGTTGACGTTCTGCGCGGCGATCAGTGTGCGCACATCGGCCAGGTTCAGGCCATGGCTGGCCAGGGCCTCTGGGTTGACCTTGATGCGCACGGCAGGGCGCTGGCCGCCAGCCAGGCTGACCAGACCGACGCCGCTGATCTGCGCGATCTTCTGCGCCATGCGCGTGTCGATCAGGTCATGCACCTGGGTCAGCGGCAAGGTGTTGGAGCGGATCGCCAGGGTCAGCACCGGGGTATCCGCCGGGTTGACCTTGTTGTACACCGGCGGCGCCGGCAGGTCGTCGGGCAGCAGGTTGGTGGCGGCGTTGATGGCCGCCTGCACTTCCTGCTCGGCCACGTCCAGGTTGACGTCCAGGGTGAAGCGCAGGGTGATCACCGAGGCGCCGCCCGAACTGGTCGAGGACATCTGTTTCAAGCCCGGCATCTGGCCGAACTGGCGTTCCAGCGGCGCGGTCACCGCGCTGGTCATCACCTGCGGGCTGGCGCCCGGATAGAGGGTGAGCACGCGAATGGTCGGGTAGTCGACCTCCGGCAGCGCGGACACCGGCAGCAGGCGGTAGGCGATCAGACCGGTGAGGAAGATCGCCACCATCAGCAGCGTGGTGGCGACCGGCCGCAGGATGAACAGGCGTGAAACGTTCATGCGCCCTGCTTCTGTGCGGCCTTGCCTTGCGGTTGCGCCAGGGCGCCCGGCTCGTCGCCGATCACCTGCACCTGGCTACCTTCCTTGAGCTTGTCGGTGCCTTCCAGCACCAGGCGTTCGCCGACCTTGAGGCCCGAATCTATCAGGCTGGTGGCGCCGTCGCTGGCGCCGACCTTGATATCGCGCAGCTGCACCTTGTCATCGGCACCAAGGACGAAGACGAAGGTGCCGCGGGCGCCGAACTGCACGGCGGCGGACGGAATCAGCGTGGCCTGCTGGCGGGTTTCCACGCGCAGGCGCACGTTGACGAACTGGTTGGGGAACAGCTGCTCGCTGGCATTGCTGAAGCGCGCCTTGAGCTTGACGGTGCCTGTGGCCACGTCGATCTGGTTGTCCAGGCTGTGCAGCTCGCCTTCGGCCAGCAACTGCTGCTCGCCACGGTCCCAGGCCTGTACCAGCAGCTTCTGGTTGTCGCGCACCTTGGCCAGCACCGGCGGCAGGTCCTTCTCCGGCAGGGTGAAGTTGACGGCGATCGGTTCGACCTGGGTGATCACCACCAGCGGCGTGGTGTCGCTGCTGCGCACCAGGTTGCCGAGGTCGACCTGGCGCAGGCCGAGGCGGCCGGTGATGGGCGCGCGGATACGGGTGAAGTCCAGGTTGAGGCGGGCATCGGCGACGGCGGCCTGGTTGCTCTTCACCGTGCCTTTGTACTGGCCGACCAGCGCCTGCTGGGTGTCCAGGGTCTGCTTGGCGATGCTGTCTTCGGCGTACAGGCCCTGGTAACGGGCCAGGTCGGTCTCGGCGTTCTTCAGCTGCGCCTGGTTCTGCGCCAGGGTGCCTTCGGCCTGCTGCAGCGCCACCTGGTACGGGCGCGGGTCGATCTGCGCCAGCAGGTCGCCGGCCTTGACCAGCTGACCCTCCTCGAAGAACACCTTGACCAGCTCGCCGTCCACCCGCGAGCGCACGTTGACCGTATTCAACGCGGTGACGGTGCCCAGGGCCTTGAGTTCGATGGGGAAGTCGCCGCTGCCGACCTCGGTCAGCCGCACCGGCACCGGGCCCTCCCACGGGCTGTTGCCCGCCTTCTTCTGTTCCGGCTTGCCGGGCAGCAGCCACCACACCAGTACGGCGCCGAGCAGCACGGCCAGGGCGATCAGCCAGCGACGGGAGAGTTTAGGAAAACGACGGGATTCGGGCATGGTGCGAGATCACTATCCTGGGGAGGGTGAACGATAAGTACTCCCAGCAGCCAGGCAAAGGGTCTTTACCGCCTTTTTACCCTTCTTAGACGTAACAAGAAGTTGGAAATTTAGAAACGACAACGGCCTGCAGCTGGCAGGCCGTCGTGCGATACGCGGAAATTACTTCAGTGCAGCGATGGCGGCGGCATAGTTCGGCTCATCGGCGATCTCGCCGACCAGCTCGCTGTGCAGCACCTTGCCCTGCTCGTCCAGCACCACCACGGCGCGGGCGGAAACACCGGCCAGCGGACCGTTGGCGATGGCCACACCGTAGTCCTTGAGGAACTCGGCGCCACGCATGGTGGACAGGTTGACCACGTTGTCCAGGCCTTCGGCACCGCAGAAGCGCGCCTGGGCGAACGGCAGGTCGGCGGAGATGCACAGCACCACGGTATTGGGCAGCGCGCTGGCCTCGGCGTTGAATTTGCGCACGGAGGTGGCGCAGGTCGGGGTATCGATGCTCGGGAAGATGTTCAGCACCTTGCGCTTGCCGGCCAGGCTGGCCAGGGTCACGTCGGAGAGGTCCTTGGCCACCAGGCTGAATGCCGGGGCCTGCTGACCGGCTTGCGGCAGCTGGCCGTCGACCTGGATAGGGTTGCCCTTGAGGGTTACTTGAGCCATTGCGAGTCCTTCTTTGGTTGAGTTGCATACGGTCTAGCGAGCTAGAGCCAGGCTAGGCCTTGGCGGCCCCGCGTAAAGGGCCGAGGGCGCAGAGTTTACTGAATAGTAAATGAGCACCCGCGGCCCTTTTCCAACGACGCATGGCCGACGCGCAGCAGACCGTCAGGCGCTTGCCTGCTGCGCCGGCTGGGGATTGGGGTGGAAGAATACATGCTCGCGGATCGGTCCGACCGCCACTTCGCCGATTTCTTCGTACCCCTGGCGCTTGTAGAACTCCAGGTAGTGCGGGTTGCCGGTATCCAGCACCACGCCTTGCGAGCCGGCATCCTCGGCGCACCACTCATGCAGCGCGGCGAGCAGTTGCTCGCCCAGACGCTGCCCCTGGAACTGCGGGTGCACGCCGAGCAGCGGCAGCACGTGGTATGGCCCTGGTGGCAGGCAGGCGAGCACCGCATCGTGGTATTCCAGATAGCGCTTGGTGCAGCGGAAGCCGGTGGTCATCAACATGCGCAGGCGCCAGCCCCAGCTTTCGGTGATGCCCAGCCGGCGGATCGGCGGCGCGATCAGGGCGATGCCCACCAGGCGTTCCTCGATCAACAGGCCGATGGCCGGCAGCTCCTCGGCGAAATGCTGATGTACCAGCTCGCGCACCGTGGCCCGCACGCGCTGGTCGAAGCCTGGGCGCTCGCTCTCGAACAGGTAGGCGAAGGTCGGGTCATGGCGGTAGGCGTGGTACAGCAACGAGCGGGCCTCGCGGCTGTAGCCATGATCGAGCAGGCGGACTTCGGCGGTACGGTGGGGCATCAGGCTGACCTCTTGTTGAGAGTTTCTTGTTGTTATGCATCCGACGGGTCGCCAGCCAAGGTAGCACCGCCGCCCTACCCTCGCCAGACGCTGGCCGCCGCGCGGGAGCTGGGCTAGCATCGCGGTTTTCCCTGCCGGTAGCCCTTCATGAAGATCGTTTCCTTCAATATCAACGGCCTGCGCGCCCGCCCGCACCAGCTGCAGGCGCTGATCGAGAAACACCAGCCGGACGTGATCGGCCTGCAGGAAACCAAGGTCGCCGATGATCAGTTCCCGGCTGACGAGATCCGCCAGCTCGGCTACCACGTGCACTACCACGGCCAGAAGGGCCATTACGGCGTGGCCCTGCTCTCGCGCCAGGCGCCGCTGGAACTGCACAAGGGCTTCCCCAACGATGGTGAGGAGTCCCAGCGCCGCTTCATCTATGGCACCTTCGCCGACCAGCACGGCAACCCGGTGACCGTGATGAACGGCTACTTCCCCCAAGGCGAGAGCCGCGACCACCCGGTGAAATTCCCGGCCAAGCAGCGCTTCTATGCCGACCTGCAGCAATTGCTGGTGGAGCGCTTCGACCCGAGCCAGGCGCTGGTGGTGATGGGCGACATCAATATCTCCCCGGAAGACAGCGACATCGGCATCGGCGAAGCCAACCGCCTGCGCTGGCTGAAGACCGGCAAGTGCAGCTTCCTGCCGGAAGAGCGCGAATGGCTGGCCACCCTCAAGGGCTGGGGCCTGACGGACAGCTTCCGCCACCTCAACCCGGCGGTGAACGATCGCTTCAGCTGGTTCGACTACCGCAGCCGCGGCTTCGAGGACGAGCCCAAGCGCGGCCTGCGCATCGACGTGATCCTGGCCACCGCCGCGCTGCAGGCGCGCTTCAAGGACGGCGGCATCGACTACGACCTGCGCGGCATGGAGAAGCCATCCGACCACGCGCCGATCTGGCTGGAACTGAGCTGATTCGCAGCGCCCGAACCAGGCCACCCGCAAGGTGGCCTTTTTTATGCCAAGCCCGCATTCCAGAGCGGCGCACTGTAACCTGACTGCAACTTAACCGACTTATTCTGCGCGCACTTTCCCAGCCCCCTAGAAGGTGTCTGCTACATGTCGCGCGCCCTGCCAGTCAGTGATCGGCACAACCTCGGCCATGTTTACGCATGGCTGTTCCTCGGTTTCATCTGCTACGCCCTGCCCTGGTCGGTGTTCGCCGCTGACAGCACCACCCTAATGCGCATCCAGGGTTCCAACACCATCGGCGCCAAGCTCGGCCCGGCCCTGGTCAGCGGCCTTTACGAGAGCCAGGGCTTTGCCAACGTGCGTATCGAGAAAGGCGCGGAGAACGAGCAGCGCGTGCTGGCCGAGGACAAGCTGGGCCGTACCCTGCAGGTGAACGTGGCGGCCCATGGTTCGGGCACCGGCTTCGTCGCCCTGCAGGATGGTAGCGCCGACCTGGCCGCCTCCTCGCGGCCGATCAAGGATGCCGAGGCCGGGACGCTGCAGGCACTTGGCGATATGCGCGGCGGCAGTGCCGAACAGGTGATCGCCATCGATGGCCTGGCCATCATCGTCCATCCCGGCAACCCGGTCAGCGCGCTCACCACCGAGCAGCTGGCCGCCGTGTTCGCCGGCGAGATCAAGGACTGGAGTGCCCTGGGCGGCAATCCCGGGGCGATCCGGCTGTACGCCCGCGACGACAAGTCGGGCACCTTCGATACCTTCAAGGAGCTGGTCCTGGCCGCCCATGGCAAGAGCCTGGGTGGCGCGGCCAAACGCTTCGAGTCCAGCGACCAGCTGTCCGACGGCGTCAGCCAGGACGCCGGCGGCATCGGCTTCATCGGCCTGCCGTACGTGCGCCAGAGCAAGCCCCTGGCGATCGCCGATGGCCAGTCGCAACCGATGCTGCCGAGCACCACGCTGATCGCCACCGAAGACTATCCGCTGTCGCGTCGGCTGTTCCTGTACAACCCGCCCGGCACCACCAACGAGTGGGTGCAGTCGCTGGTGCAATTCGCCCATAGCCCGGCCGGTCAGGCCATCGTGGCCAAGACCGGCTTCATCCCGCAGACCGTACAGGCGGTCAAGGTCGAGGCCTCGGCGCAGATGCCGGCGGACTACCGCAAGCTGGCCGACGAGGCCCAGCGCCTGTCGGTCAACTTCCGCTTCCAGGAAGGCAGCGCCGAGCTGGACAACAAGGCCCAGCGCGATATCGCCCGGCTGCTGGACTACCTCAAGGCCAACGACAAGATGCGCCAGAAGGTGGTGCTGGTCGGCTTCGGCGACGCCAAGAGCGATCCGCAGCGCGCCGCCCTGCTGTCCAAGCTGCGCGCCATGGCCGTGCGCCGCGGCCTGTCCAAGGGCGGCGTGATCTTCCGCGAAATCACCGGCCTCGGCGAGCAGATGCCGGTGGCGACCAACAGCGCTGACGACGGACGCCTGAAGAACCGTCGCGTCGAGGTGTGGGTATATTGAAGGGCCGGGGTTAGGCATAGCAAAGCTCGTCTGCCTCACCCGCCCTACGGGCACCATCTCCCGCACGTAGAGAAAACATTCAGGCACCTTCGCCGAGTTGCTGCCCCTGGCGACTGAACTAGCCTTGTCCCTGACGGCTGCATACGCAGCCTTCAGTGACGCCGGGCCCCTCTGGCGGCGAACCCTCGCCGCGATGTCGGAGTCACTGTCTGACTGACAGCGACGGAGGGGCCGATGAGCCAGCTACTCGAATTCCTCAATACCCCCATGCTCGGCACCGCCACCTGGCTGTGGCTGAGTTTCCTCGGCATCGTCATCGCCCTGCTGGTGCTGGACCTGGGTATCCTCCATCGCGACCAGCACGAGATCGAGATGCGCGAAAGCCTGCTGCTGTACAGCGGCTATTTCAGTGTCGGGGTGCTGTTCGGCCTGTGGGTCTGGTACGAGCTGGGCTCGCAGAGCGCGCTGGAGTTCTACACCGGCTTCCTGGTCGAGCAGTCGCTGTCGATGGACAACGTGTTCGTCATGGCGATGATCTTCGGCTTCTTCGGCATTCCCCGGCGCTACCAGCACCGGGTGCTGTTCTGGGGCATCATCGGGGTCATCGTGCTGCGGGCGATCATGATCGGCCTGGGCACGGCGCTGGTGCAGGAGTTCGACTGGATCCTCTACATCTTCGGCGCCTTCCTGCTGTTCACCGGGGTGAAGATGATGTTCAGCCGCGAGGAGCAGCATCCCGACCTGTCGCAGAACCCCATGCTGTGTTTCCTGCGACGGCATATGCGGGTCACCGACGAGCTGCATGGCGGGCACTTCTTCATCCGCAAGCGCCCGGACGGCGCCAGCCAGCACCTGCTCTACGCCACGCCACTGTTCCTCGCCCTGGTGCTGATCGAGCTGGCCGACCTGGTGTTCGCCGTGGACAGCGTGCCGGCGGTGTTCGCCATCACCCAGGACCCGTTCATCGTCTACACCTCGAACATCTTCGCCATCCTCGGCCTGCGCTCGCTGTACTTCGCCCTGGCGGCGCTGATGCACCGCTTCGTCTACCTCAAGTACGCCCTGGCGCTGGTGCTGATCTTCATCGGCGGCAAGATCTTCCTGCACGGCTTTATCGGCAAGATTCCCGCCCTGCTCTCGCTCGGCGTAACCTTTGGACTGTTGGCCGGCGGTGTGCTGCTGTCGCTGCTGAAGACCCGCAACCAGGAGACCGGGCCCTGATGCCTGATGTGCGTATCGAGCTGCGTGAAAGCAAAGGCCGCACCCTGTGGCTGGTGTGCCTGGGGCGCAGGACCCTGACCTTCCATGAGGAACTGGCGGCGCGCACCTTCGCCGCCCAGTTGCACCAGCGCTTCAGCTGGTTGCGCCAGCAGGCACGCGACGACAACGGCAAGGAAGGTTGAATAGCGAGGCCCGCGAAAGGCGGTTGCTCCCCTCTCCCGTTCACGGGAGAGGGACCGGGGGAGAGGGTGTGCTGGCAGCCCCCTTCCCTGTCCCTCTCCCCGAGGGGAGAGGGAATAGGCCGCCGTAGCCCGGATGCAATCCGGGACACAGGCGACTCCGCCCCGGATTGCATCCGGGCTACAGAAACGACGAGGCCCGCAGATGCGGGCCTCGTGCATTGCAGCCGGAATCAGCGGCTGGCTTTCATCGCCTCACGCGGCACGTACTTGCCCACCTCGAACTTGCCGATGGCGGCGCGGTGCACTTCGTCCGGGCCATCGGCCAGGCGCAGGGTGCGCTGCATGGCGTAGAAGTAGGCCAGCGGGGTGTCGTTGGAGACACCGGCACCGCCGTGGATCTGGATGGCGCGGTCGATCACGTTGAGCGCGACGTTGGGCGCCACCACCTTGATCTGGGCGATCTCGCTCTGCGCCACCTTGTTGCCCACGGTATCCATCATGTACGCGGCATTCAGGGTCAGCAGGCGGGCCTGGTTGATCTCGATGCGCGAGTTGGCGATGTGGTCGATGTTGCCACCCAGACGGGCCAGCGGCTTGCCGAAGGCGGTGCGGCTGACGGCGCGTTTGCACATCAGTTCCAGCGCACGTTCGGCCATGCCGATGGAGCGCATGCAGTGGTGGATGCGGCCCGGGCCGAGGCGACCCTGGGCGATCTCGAAGCCGCGACCTTCGCCCAGCAGCACGTTCTCATAGGGCACGCGCACGTTCTCGAACACCACTTCGGCGTGGCCGTGCGGGGCGTCGTCGTAACCGAATACCGGCAGCGGACGGAGGATCTTCACGCCGGGGGTGTCGCTCGGCACCAGGATCATCGAGTGCTGCTGATGGCGCGGCGCGTCCGGGTTGGTCAGGCCCATGAAGATCATGATCTTGCAGCGCGGGTCGCAGGCACCGGAGGTCCACCACTTGCGGCCGTTGATCACCCACTCGTCGCCGTCACGCACGGCGTTGGCCTGCATGTTGGTGGCGTCAGAGGAAGCCACGCCCGGTTCGGTCATGGCAAAGGCGGAACGGATTTCGCCGGACAGCAGCGGCTCCAGCCACTGCTTCTTCTGCGCCTCGGTGGCGTAGCGCACCAGGGTCTCCATGTTGCCGGTGTCCGGCGCGGAGCAGTTGAAAGGCTCGGAGCCCATCAGCGAGCGGCCCATGATCTCGGCCAGCGGTGCGTATTCCATGTTGGTCAGACCGGCGCCGTACTCGGATTCCGGCAGGAACAGGTTCCACAGTCCCTCGGCCTTGGCCTTGGCCTTGAGCTCTTCCATGATCGCGGTCGGCTGCCAGCGGTCGCCTTCGTTGACCTGCTGCTCGAACACGGCTTCGTTCGGGTAGACGTGGGCTTCCATGAACGCGGTAACGCGCTCACGCAGTTCCTGGACCTTGGGGGAGTAGGCGAAATCCATGGGGACACCTTGTGGTTGGCTTCGATGTGGAATGATGCTAGAACAGCACCCACGATTTATCTAAGCTATTTTCCTGCCTTATCAACATTCATAAGCAATATGTGATGAGGCTTGTTTCCATGGAGAAGACCATGAATTTGAACAAGGTAGACCTCAACCTCTTCATCGTCTTCGATGCCATCTATACCGAGGCCAACCTGACCCGTGCCGGGCAGATCGTCGGCATCACCCAGCCCGCCGTGTCCAACGCCCTGGCCCGCCTGCGCGAGACCTTCAACGACCCGCTGTTCGTGCGCACCGCCCAGGGCATGGTGCCCACACCGATGGCGCAGAACATCATCGGCCCGGTGCGCAACGCCCTGCAGCTGCTGCGCGTATCGGTGCAGGAAAGCCGCACCTTCGACGCCAAGCAGGCGAACAAGACCTATCGCATCAGCATGACCGACCTGTCCGAGCAGATCCTGCTGCCGGCGCTGTTCCAGCGCCTGCGCCGCCTAGCCCCGGCGGTGCAGATCGAGAGCTTCCAGTCCAAGCGCCGCGAGACCACCAAGGAACTGGCCGCCGGCCGCCTGGACTTCGCCGTGGACGCGGTACTCAACACCGACCCGCAGGTGCGCCATGTCAAGCTGATGGAAGACCGCTACGTCTGCGCCCTGCGCCCCGGCCATGCGCTGGCCAAGGACAAGATCAGCCTGGACGAATACCTGTCGCTGACCCATATCCAGATCTCCAGCCGTCGCAGCGGCCTCGGCTACATCGATCTGTCGCTGGGCAAGATGGGCCTGCAACGCAAGGTGGCCCTGCGCTCGCAGCATTACCTGATGGCTTCCACCGTGCTGCACAACACCGACATGGCGATGACAGTGCCGGAGCGCTTCGCCCGTCGCCACAACCTTCATTACGTGGAGCTGCCGGTGAGTGATGTACCGGCCCTGGAAACCCACCTGTACTGGCATGAGAGCACCGACCAGGACCCGGCCAACCGCTGGATGCGCGAGCAGCTGATCGAGCTGGCCCAGCAGATCGGCGTCCAGGAGAAGAAGGCCGCCGAACAGGCCTGAGACCTAGCTCCCTCTCCCCCTGGGAGAGGGCTGGGGTGAGGGTGCGATAGACGACTCGGAGTGGCCTGGAAGACCCTCACCCTACGCGGGCCGCCCCGCCCCTCTCCCAAAGGAGAGGGGAAAACCGCAACCCGCCTACAAGCTGCGCGCAATCACCATGCGCTGCACGTCGCTGGTGCCTTCGTAGATCTGGCACACGCGCACATCGCGATAGATGCGTTCCACCGGGAAGTCCTTGAGGTAGCCGTATCCGCCCAGGGTCTGGATCGCCGCCGAGCAGACCTTCTCCGCCATCTCCGAGGCGAACAGCTTGGCCATCGAGGCTTCGGTCAGACACGGTTGCCCGGCCTCACGCAGGCATGCGGCGTGATGCACCATCTGCCGCGCCACGGCGATCTGCGTGGCCATGTCGGCCAGGCGGAATGCCACGGCCTGGTGCTCGATAATCGGCTTGCCGAAGGTCTTGCGCTCGTGGGCATAGTCGCGCGCCGCCTCGAATGTGGCGCGGGCCATGCCCACCGCCTGACTGGCAATGCCGATGCGCCCGCCTTCCAGGTTGCTCAGGGCGATGCGATAGCCCTCGCCCTCCTCACCCAAACGCAGCGACGCCGGAATGCGCACCTCGTCGAGCTGGATCTGGCAGGTGTCCGAGGCGTGCTGGCCGAGCTTGTCCTCGACCCGCACCACCGAATAGCCGGGGGTATCGGTCGGCACGATGAAGGCGCTGATGCCCTTCTTGCCCGCTTGCAGATCGGTCACGGCGAAGACGATCACCAGCCCGGCGTGGCTGCCAGAGGTGATGAACTGCTTGGCGCCGTTCAGTACGTAGTGGTCGCCGTCACGCCGCGCGCGGGTACGCAGGTCGCTGGCGTCCGAGCCAGCCTGCGGCTCGGTCAGGGCGAAGGCGCCGAGCATGGCGCCGCTGGCCAGCGGCTGGAGGAAGCGTTGCTTCTGCTCGTCGCTGCCGAACTTGAGAATGGGCATGCAGCCCACCGAGTTGTGCACGCTCATGATGGTGGAGCAGGCGCCGTCGCCGGCAGCGATCTCCTCCAGGGCCATGGCGTAGGCCAGGTGGCCGGTAGCGGCACCGCCCCACTCCTCCGGCACCAGCATGCCGAGGAAACCGAGGTCGGCCATCTCCTT
Source organism: Pseudomonas sp. GD04019 (assembly GCF_029837695.1). Classification (GTDB taxonomy): domain Bacteria; phylum Pseudomonadota; class Gammaproteobacteria; order Pseudomonadales; family Pseudomonadaceae; genus Aquipseudomonas. Next base: position 198,958 of record NZ_JAOEEA010000007.1, on the reverse strand, counting down.
CAGCGCTTCGGCGGGGAAGCGATGCTCGCGGTCCCAGCCGGCGGCGAAGGGTTTCAGCCGTTCCTGGGCGAACTGGCGGGCCATGTCACGGATCAGGATGTCCTGTTCGGCGGGAATCATCGGCTCACCTCACTTCGCCGCCATGCGCAGCGCACCATCCAGGCGGATGGTCTCGCCGTTGAGCATGGCGTTCTCGACTATATGACGGACCAGCGCGGCGTACTCGGCCGGGCGACCCAGGCGCGGCGGGAACGGCACGTTGGCCGCCAGGGAGTCCTGCACCTCCTGGGGCATGCCGGCCATCATCGGCGTCTCGAAAATGCCGGGCGCGATGCACATCACGCGGATGCCCGAGCGCGCCAGGTCGCGCGCCGCCGGCAGGGTCATGGCGGCCACACCGCCCTTGGACGCCGAGTACGCGCACTGCCCCATCTGCCCGTCGAAGGCAGCTACCGACGCGGTGTTGATGATCACGCCGCGCTCGCCGCCCTCGTTCTGCTCATTCCTGGCCATGGCCTCCGCGGCCAGGCGCAGCATGTTGAAGCTGCCGATCAGGTTGATCTCGATGGTGCGGCGGAAGCTGTCCAAGCCGTGGGCGCCATTGCGCCCGACGACCTTCTCGGCCGGCGCCACGCCGGCGCAATTGACCAGCCCGTGCACGGCGCCGAAGGCCTGCAGCGCATCTTCCACGGCGGCGCGGCCATCGGCCTCGCTGCTGATGTCGGCACGCAGGAAGCGCGCACGCTCGCCCAGCTCAGCGGCCGCCTTGGCGCCGGCCTCTGCGTTGATGTCCAGCAGCAGCACTCGGCCACCCTGGCCGACCAGCTCGCGCGCCGTGGCCAGGCCGAGGCCGGAGCCGCCGCCGGTGATCAGGAACACGGAATCTTCGATACGCACAAGCCAACTCCTCATCCAGCGATGAATGTCGATCGGGCGCTGCGGCCGCGGCCGGAGCCCGAGATTGACAGTCAGACTGGCACAGGTTTACGTTAACGTAAAGGTAAACGAGAGCCGGCCATGTCCATCACCTACTCCATCTCCGATCTGGCCCGCGAGCTGGACGTCACCACCCGCGCCATTCGCTTCTACGAGGAGCAGGAGATGCTGATTCCCGAGCGCCGCGGCCAGGAGCGCATCTACCGGCCCAAGGACCTGGTGACTCTCAAGCTGATCCTGCGCGGCAAGCGCATCGGTTTCTCCCTCGCCGAGTGCAAGGAACTGATCGACCTCTACGACCCCAGCAGCGGCAACCGCAAGCAGCTGGAGACCTTCATGGCCAAGATCGCCGCCCGCCGCGCTCAGCTGGAGCAGCAGCTGCTGGACATCGAACAGATGCAGCTGGAGCTAGATACGGCCGAAGAGCGCTGCCTGGCAGCACTGGCCGCCACCGAAGCCCCCGTTTCCTGATTTACAACTACAAGACACAGGTGACCCCATGAGCTACCCGACCCTCAACTTCGGTCTCGGCGAGACCATCGACATGCTGCGCGACTCGGTGCACCAGTTCGCCCAGGCCGAGCTGGCCCCGCGTGCGGCGCAGATCGACCGCGACAACGAGTTCCCCATGGACATGTGGCGCAAGTTCGGCGACATGGGCCTGCTCGGCATGACCGTGGAAGAGGAATACGGCGGCACCAACATGGGCTACCTGGCCCACGTGGTAGCGATGGAAGAGATCAGCCGCGCCAGCGCCTCGGTCGGCCTGTCCTACGGCGCCCACTCCAACCTGTGCCTGAACCAGATCCGCAAGAACGGCACCCACGAGCAGAAGGCCAAGTACCTGCCCAAGCTGTGCTCCGGCGAGCACATCGGCGCCCTGGCCATGAGCGAGCCGAATGCCGGCTCCGACGTGGTGTCGATGAAGCTGCGCGCCGAGAAACGCGGCGACCGCTACGTGCTCAACGGCAACAAGATGTGGATCACCAACGGCCCCGACGCCAACACCTACGTGATCTACGCCAAGACCGACATCAACGCCGGCTCGCGCGGCATGACCGCCTTTATCGTCGAGCGCGACTACAAGGGCTTCTCCCGCCACCAGAAGCTCGACAAGCTGGGCATGCGCGGCTCCAACACCTGCGAACTGGTGTTCGAAGACTGCGAAGTGCCGGAAGAAAACATTCTCGGCGGCGAAGGCCGTGGCGTGGCGGTGCTGATGAGCGGCCTGGACTACGAGCGCACCGTGCTCTCCGGCGGCCCCACCGGGATCATGAGCGCCTGCATGGACGTGGTGCTGCCCTACGTGCACGAGCGCCAGCAGTTCAAGCAGTCGATCGGCGAGTTCCAGCTGGTGCAGGGCAAGCTGGCCGACATGTACGCCGGCATGAACGCCTCCAAGTCCTACCTGTACACCGTGGCCAAGGCCTGCGACCGCGGCGAGGAATCGCGCAAGGACGCCGCGGCGGTGATCCTCTACACCGCCGAAATGGCCACCAAGATGGCGCTGGACACCATCCAGCTGCTCGGCGGCAACGGCTACACCAACGAATACCCGGCCGGCCGCCTGCTGCGCGACGCCAAGCTGTACGAGATCGGCGCCGGCACCAGCGAGATCCGCCGCATGCTGATCGGCCGCGAGCTGTACAACGAAACGAAATAATCCTTCTCCCCCTGGGAGAAGGTGCCCGAAGGGCGGATGAGGGAGCGCTGACCAGCACCCTCACCCCAGCCCTCTCCCAGAGGGAGAGGGAGCAAAAGCATACGAGGCATACATGGCCATCCTGCATACCCAGATCAACACCCGTTCGCCGGAGTTCGCTGCCAACCAGGCGGCCATGCTCACCCAGGTCAACGACCTGCGCGCCCTGCTCGCCCGCGTCCACGAGGGCGGCGGCGCCAAGGCCCAGGAACGCCACACCTCGCGCGGCAAGCTGCTGCCGCGCGAGCGCATCAACCGCCTGCTGGACATCGGCTCGCCCTTCCTCGAAGTCGGCCAGCTGGCCGCCCATGAGGTGTACGGCGAGGACGTACCGGCCGCCGGCGTGGTCGCCGGCATCGGCCGGGTGGAAGGCGTCGAGTGCATGATCATCGCCAACGACGCCACGGTGAAAGGCGGCAGCTACTACCCGCTGACCGTGAAGAAGCACCTGCGCGCCCAGACCATCGCCCAGCAGAACCGCCTGCCGTGCATCTACTTGGTGGACTCCGGCGGCGCCAACCTGCCACGCCAGGAAGAAGTGTTCCCCGACCGCGAGCACTTCGGCCGGATCTTCTTCAACCAGGCCAACATGAGCGCCCAGGGCATCCCGCAGATTGCCGTTGTGATGGGTTCCTGCACCGCCGGCGGCGCCTATGTGCCGGCGATGAGCGACGAGACCATCATGGTGCGCAACCAGGCCACCATCTTCCTGGCCGGCCCGCCCCTGGTGAAGGCCGCCACCGGCGAGGTGGTGACCTCCGAGGAGCTGGGCGGCGCTGATGTGCACTGCAAGACCTCCGGCGTGGCCGACCACTATGCCGATGACGACGAGCATGCCCTGGCCATCGCCCGCCGCTGCATCGCCAACCTCAACTGGCGCAAGCTCGGCCAGCTGCAGGTCCGCGCCCCGCTCGCTCCGCTGCACGGCAGTGATGAGCTGTACGGGGTGATTCCGGCCGATGCCAAGCAGCCGTTCGATGTTCGCGAGGTGATTTCCCGTGTGGTCGACGGCAGCGAGTTCGATGAATTCAAGGCGCTGTTCGGCACCACCCTGGTGTGCGGCTTCGCCCATATCCACGGCTATCCGGTAGCGATCCTGGCGAACAACGGCATCCTCTTCGCCGAAGCCGCGCAGAAAGGCGCGCACTTCATCGAACTGGCCTGCCAGCGCGGCATCCCGCTGCTGTTCCTGCAGAACATCACCGGCTTCATGGTCGGCAAGAAGTACGAAGAAGGCGGCATCGCCAAGCATGGCGCCAAGCTGGTCACCGCCGTGGCCTGCGCCAAGGTGCCGAAGTTCACCGTGATCATCGGCGGCAGCTTCGGCGCCGGTAACTACGGCATGTGCGGCCGCGCCTACGACCCGCGCTTCCTGTGGATGTGGCCCAACGCGCGGATCGGCGTGATGGGCGCCGAGCAGGCTGCCGGCGTGCTGGTGCAGGTCAAGCGCGAACAAGCCGCCCGCGCCGGACAGCCGTTCAGCGACGAGGAAGAGGCGCGCATCAAGCAGCCCATCGTCGCCCAGTACGAACAGCAGGCCCACGCCTACTACTCCAGCGCCCGCCTGTGGGACGACGGCGTGATCGACCCGGCGCAGACCCGCGACGTGCTCGGCCTGGCTCTGTCCGCCAGCCTCAATGCGCCCATCGAGCCGACCCAGTTCGGCGTGTTCCGGATGTAAGGCTTTTGACTCCCCTCTCCCTCTGGGAGAGGGGCCGGGGGTGAGGGATGCCATGTGCAACTCGCCCACTACCCTCACCCCAACCCTCTCCCGGCGGGGAGGGAGCACAACCGAGTTTCCTGGAGCCGTCATGACCGACTTCACTACCGTACAGCTGGAAAAAGACCCGCGCGGCTTCGCCACCCTGTGGCTGAACCGCCCGGACAAGAACAACGCCTTCAACGCCGAGATGATCCGCGAGCTGATCCTCGCCATCGACGCAATCGCCGCCGACAAGACCTTGCGCTTCCTGCTGCTGCGCGGGCGCGGCAAGCACTTCTCCGCCGGCGCCGACCTGGCCTGGATGCAGGCCTCGGCCAAGCTCGACTACAACGCCAACCTGAATGACGCCCGTGAGCTGGCCGAGCTGATGTACAACCTCAACGGCTTGAAGATCCCGACCCTGGCCGTGGTCCAGGGCGCGGCCTTCGGTGGTGCGGTGGGCCTGGTCAGTTGCTGCGATATGGCCATCGGCGCCGACGACGCACTATTCAGCCTGTCCGAAGTACGCATCGGCCTGGCCCCAGCAGTGATCAGTCCCTTCGTGGTCCAGGCCCTCGGCGAGCGTGCCGCACGCCGTTATGCGCTGACCGCCGAACGTTTCTCCGGTAGCCGCGCTCGTGAGCTGGGCCTGCTGGCCGAGGCCTACCCGGCCGCCGAACTGGACGCCCAGGTCGAAGGCTGGGTGAACAATCTGCTGCTCAACAGCCCGCAGGCCATGCAGGCCAGCAAGGACCTGCTGCGCGAAGTGGCCAGCGGCGTGCTCAACCCGGCGCTGCGCCGCTACACCGAGAACGCCATAGCCCGCATCCGCGTCAGCCCGGAAGGCCAGGAGGGGCTCAACGCCTTCCTGGAAAAACGCACGCCCGCCTGGCAGGAGCCGCAAGCATGAGCCGCAAGCACATCGACACCCTGCTGGTCGCCAACCGTGGCGAGATCGCCTGCCGGGTGATGCGTACCGCCAAGGCCCAGGGTCTGAAGACCGTGGCCGTGCACAGCGCCATCGACGCAGGCGCCCGCCATGTGCGTGAAGCCGATATGGCGGTGAACCTCGGCGGCGCCAAGCCGGCCGACAGCTATCTGCTGGTCGACAAGATCATCGCAGCGGCCAAGGCCAGCGGCGCCCAGGCAATCCATCCGGGCTACGGCTTCCTTTCCGAGAACGCCGGTTTCGCACGCGCCATCGAGGCCGCCGGCCTGGTCTTCCTCGGCCCGCCCGCCTCCGCCATCGACGCCATGGGCAGCAAGTCCGCCGCCAAGGCGCTGATGGAAGATGCCGGCGTACCGCTGGTGCCCGGCTACCACGGCGAGGCGCAGGACGTGGAAACCTTCCGCGTCGCCGCCGAACGCATCGGCTACCCGGTGCTGCTCAAGGCCGCCGCCGGTGGCGGTGGCAAGGGCATGAAGGTGGTCGAGCGCGAAGCCGAGCTGGCAGAGACCCTGGAATCCGCCCAGCGCGAAGCCCAGTCCGCCTTCGGCGACTCGCGCATGCTGGTGGAGAAATACGTGCTGCAGCCGCGCCACGTGGAGATCCAGGTATTCGCCGACAACCACGGCAACTGCCTGTACCTCAACGAACGCGACTGTTCGATCCAGCGCCGCCACCAGAAGGTGGTCGAGGAAGCCCCGGCCCCCGGCCTGAGCCCCGAGCTGCGCCGCGCGATGGGCGAGGCGGCGGTCAAGGCTGCCCAGGCCATCGGCTATGTCGGCGCCGGCACCGTGGAGTTCCTGCTCGATGCCCGCGGCCAGTTCTTCTTTATGGAGATGAATACCCGCCTGCAGGTCGAGCACCCAGTCACCGAAGCCATCACCGGCCTCGACCTGGTGGCCTGGCAGATCCGCGTGGCCCGCGGCGAGGCGCTGCCGATCACCCAGGCTCAGGTGCCGCTGAATGGCCACGCCATCGAGGTTCGCCTGTATGCCGAGGACACCGATCACGACTTCCTGCCCGCCTCCGGCGACCTCAAGCTGTATCGCGAACCGGCTGCTGGTGAAGGCCGCCGGGTAGACAGCGGTGTGGCCGAGGGCGATACCGTCTCGCCCTTCTACGACCCGATGCTGGCCAAGCTGGTCGCCTGGGGCGAGGACCGCGAACAGGCTCGCCAGCGTCTGCTGGCCATGTTGGAAGAAACCGCTGTCGGCGGCTTCGCCAGCAACCTGCCCTTCCTGCGTCGTGTGCTGGCCCATCCGGCCTTCGCCAACGCGGAACTGGACACCGGCTTTATCGCCCGTCACCAGGAACAACTGCTGCCGGCCGTGGCCGAACTGCCGACCGAGTTCTGGCAGTTGGCCGCCGAGGCCTGGCTGCACAGCGAAGCGCCGCGCCGTAGCCACGAGGACTATCACTCGCCCTGGGCCACCAGCAGCGGCTGGCGCGCAGGGTTGGCGGCGGAAACCGATATGCACCTCGCCTGCGGCGAGCAGCGCCATACCGTGCACCTGCGCGGCCCGGCACAATTGCGCCTGCAGGGCGAGCAGCTGTGGACCGAGCAGGACGGCCTGCGCCGCGCGCACCGGGCAATCCGCCGGGGCGATGCGCTCTATCTGGAATGGCAAGGCCGCCTGCACGAGGTACGTCGCGTCGACCCAATCGCCGAGGCCGAAGCCAGCCACGCCCAGCACGGCGGGCTGACGGCACCGATGAACGGCAGTATCGTGCGCGTGCTGGTCGAAGCCGGCCAGGCCGTGGAAGCCGGCCAGGCCCTGGTGGTGCTGGAAGCCATGAAAATGGAACACAGCATCCGCGCGCCCCACGCCGGCACGGTCAAGGCGCTGTACTGTGGCGAAGGCGACATGGTCAGCGAAGGTGCCGCACTGGTAGAGCTGGAAGGGGCCTGAGCGTAGGGTAGACATCGCTTTTTATGTCCACCGTCAGGCTCGCGCTGAAGGCTGGTGGATGTAGAAGGCGACATCCACCCTACCGCCCTATGCCTCAATATCGGCGCACACGATTTATGTAGGGTGGAAACCGCGCAGTGTTTCCACCAGGGAGAACACCGATGAACCTGCCGCAACACGTCCGCCTGGTCGAAGTCGGCCCGCGCGACGGCCTGCAGAACGAGAAACAGCCGATCAGCGTGGCCGACAAGGTGCGCCTAACCGACGACCTGAGCGCCGCCGGCCTGAGCTATATCGAGGTGGGCAGCTTCGTCTCGCCCAAGTGGGTGCCGCAGATGGCCGGCAGCGCCGAGGTATTCGCCGGCATCCAGTACAAGCCCGGCGTGGTCTACGGCGCCCTCACCCCCAACCTCAAGGGCTTCGAGGCCGCGGTCGAGGCCGGGGTGAAGGAAGTGGCGGTGTTCGCCGCCGCCTCCGAGGCTTTCTCCCAGCGCAATATCAACTGCTCCATCGCCGAGAGCCTGGAGCGCTTCGTGCCGGTGATGGAAGCGGCCAAGGCCCACGGCATCAGCGTGCGCGGCTATGTCTCCTGCGTACTCGGCTGCCCCTACGAGGGCGAAGTGGCACCCGAGCAGGTCGCCGCTGTGGCGCGCGAGCTGTTCGCCATGGGCTGCTACGAGGTGTCCCTCGGCGACACCATCGGCACCGGCACCGCCGGCAAGACCCGCACCATGTTCGAGGTGGTCGGTCGCGATATCCCGCGTGACAAACTGGCCGGGCACTTCCACGACACCTACGGCCAGGCCCTGGCCAACATCTATGCGAGCCTCTTGGAAGGCATCGCCGTGTTCGACAGCTCGGTCGCAGGCCTCGGCGGCTGCCCCTACGCCAAGGGCGCCACCGGCAACGTCGCCACCGAGGACGTGCTCTACCTGCTCCAGGGCCTGGGCATCCATACCGGGATCGACATGGACCAACTGATCGACGCCGGCGCGCGCATCTGCGACGTGCTTGGCCGCGCCAATGGCTCGCGGGTAGCGCGCGCCCGCTTGAGCGTGTAAGACATACGCGGGTTTCACCCGCCCTACACGAGCCGAACCGTAGGGCGGGTGCAACCCGCGAAACCATTCACTCAACAAGGACGCCGATGAAAGACGCCTCCACCCTGCGCGACTACCAGCACGTGCGCCTGCTGGCGATCCGCTCGCTGTTCGAGATCGTCGAGCAGTCCAGCGAAGGCACGGTGATCGTCGATAAAGACGCGCGCATCGTCTGGATGAACGAGCGCTACGCCCGCCGCTACGGCCTGGACGACGCCAGCCAGGCCATCGGCCAGGACGTGGAGAAGGTCATCCCGTCCAGCCTGCTGCGCCAGGTGGTGGAGACCGGCGAGCCGATCCTGCTGGACATGCTCGACACCCCCGGCGGGCCGCTGGTGGTGATGCGCCTGCCGGTGCACGACGACGCCGGCGCGGTGATCGGCGCCATCGGCTTCGCCCTGTTCGACCAGCTGCGCAGCCTGGCGCCGCTGGTCACGCGCTTCATGCAGATCCAGGAAGAACTGGCCTCGACCCGTTCGCTGCTGCAGGCGCGCCAGGCCAAGTACAGCTTCGCCCACTTCATCGGCGCCAGCGCCGCCAGCCTGGAGGTCAAACGCCGCGCCCGGCGTGGCGCGGCCAGCGAGTCGCCGGTGCTGCTGCTCGGCGAGACAGGCACCGGCAAGGAGCTGCTGGCCCACGCCATCCACAGCGCTTCGCCGCGCGCTCACAAGCCCTTCGTCAGCGTCAACTGCGCGGCCATTCCGGAGACCCTGCTGGAGGCCGAGTTCTTCGGCACCGCCCCCGGTGCCTTCACTGGTGCCGACCGCAAGGGCCGCCCCGGCAAGCTGCAGATCGCCCAGGGCGGCACCCTGTTCCTCGACGAGATCGGCGACATGCCACTGGCCCTGCAGAGCAAGCTGCTGCGTGTGCTGCAGGAGAAGGAGTTCGAGCCGGTCGGCTCCAACGAGGTGCGCCGCAGCGACGTGCGCCTGATCGCCGCCACCTCGCTGGACCTGGAGTCCGCCTTGCAGGCAGGCCGCTTCCGCGCGGACCTGTACTACCGCCTCAACGTGCTGCCGATCCAGTTGCCGCCGCTGCGTGAGCGCCTGGACGACCTGCCGGCGCTGTGCGAGGCGATTCTCGACGAGCTGCCCGGCCACCATGAGCTGGACGTCGAGGCCCAGGCCCTGCTCGCCAGTCACGCCTGGCCGGGCAATATCCGCGAGCTGCGCAATGTGCTGGAACGCGCAGCTCTGCTCGCTGACGAGGCGCGGCTGGGTGCGGCAGCACTGCGCACCGCCATCGGCCGCTTCGTGCCGTTGCCCACCACGCAGGCCGCCACGCCGCTCAGCATCGTTGCAGCCGAGGGCGGCTTCTATGCCGCCCGCGAAGCCTACGAACGCCAACTGATCCAGCAGACCCTGGCCAAGCACGCCGGCAGCGTGCCGGAGGCCGCCAAACACCTGGGGCTGGGCCGTTCGACTCTGTACAAGAAGATGGTCGCCCTGGGGCTCTCGTCTTGATTCGGAGACAAATCTCCAATCAGAGATTTGTCGCTACGGACGGGATTCACTGGGGCCCGACTGGAGATCCCGCATCGCTTTTCTCCAACAAGAGACAAGCGTCGCCCAAGGCTTACCTAGAAAAATCAATAAATCCTTATAAATCAATCTCCTACGTTATTGGCACAGAACTGGCTATAGGTCCTGCGCGGCCAGTCCGCAGCCCCAATAACAACAATACCGCTGCACGTAGTGCGAACTTCGCTCCAGGGACGAACCTGCACCGTCCTCGTTCGCCACGGCGCCGCGCCAGGAGATACTCCGTGAGCAAACTCTCGCTCAGCCATGCCGTTGCCCTCGCCGCCCTCGGCGGTGTCTGCACGCCCAGCCAGGCCGCCTTTCTCGAAGATGGCAAAGCCAGCCTGGAACTGCGCAACTTCTACTTCAACCGCGATTTCCGCCAGGACGGTGCCGCCCAGTCCAAGCAGGACGAATGGGCCCAGGGCTTCCTCCTGCGCTACGAATCCGGCTACACCGAAGGCACCATCGGCTTCGGCGTCGACGCCCTCGGCATGCTCGGCGTCAAACTGGACTCCAGCCCCGACCGCGCCGGCTCCGGCCTGCTGCCCCGCGACAAGGAGAAGGTCGACGGCGCCCAGGACGAATACGGCGAGCTGGGCCTGACCGCCAAGTTCAAGACCGGCGCCAGCGTGCTCAAGGTCGGCACCCTGCTGCCCAAGCTGCCCACCGTGCTGGCCAACGACTCGCGCCTGCAGCCGCAGACTTTCCGTGGCGCGCACCTGAACTCCACCGACATCGCCGGCCTAACCCTCGATGCCGGCCAGCTGCGCCAGGTCAGCCAGCGCGACTCCTCCGACAGCGAGGACATGAGCGTGACCACTGGCGGCGCCAAGGGCATAGCCGCCAGTTCGACCAGCGACCGCTTCGACTTCGCCGGCGCCAGCTACAAGTGGAACGACCAGCTCACCACTGGCTACAGCTACGCCAAGCTGGACAAGCTCTACGACCAACACATCGTCAACCTGACCCACCTGCTGCCGCTCGGCGACGGCCAGTCGCTGAAGAGTGACCTGCGCTTCGCCCGCTCCGACGACGACGGCCGCAGCAACGTCGACAACCGCGCCCTCGGCGCCATGTTCACCTACGGCCTCGGCGGCCATGCCTTCGGTCTCGGCTACCAGCGCATGAGCGGCGACACCGGCTTCGCCTACATCGGCGGCACTGACGCCTTCCTGGTCAACTTCGTGCAGATCGGCGACTTCGCCAACGCCGAGGAACGTTCCTGGCAGGCGCGCTACGACTACAACTTCGCCGCCGTCGGCATCCCCGGCCTGACCTTCATGACCCGCTACCTGTCCGGCGACAACATCGAGCTGGGCGCAGGCTCGCCGGAGGGCAAGGAGTGGGAACGCAACACCGACATCGCCTACGTGTTCCAGGACGGCCCGCTGAAGAACTTGGGCGTCAAATGGCGTAACGCCACGCTGCGTTCGAGCCACTTCGGCAATGACCTGGACGAGAACCGCCTGATCCTCAGTTACGTGCTGCCGCTCTGGTGATGAACCAGCCAGCCCCCGACGTGACCCAAGACAACAATATCGCTGCGCGTGCACGCCACGCCGCAGCACAGGAGACAGCTCCATGAGCGTAATCATCGCCCTCGCGGCCCTTGCCCTGCTGATGCTGGCCGCCTATCGCGGCTACAGCGTCATCCTCTTCGCCCCCATCGCCGCCCTCGGCGCCGTGCTGCTCACCGACCCGTCCGCCGTGGCGCCCGCCTTCACCGGCGTGTTCATGGAGAAGATGGTCGGCTTCATCAAGCTGTACTTCCCGGTATTCCTGCTCGGTGCCGTGTTCGGCAAGCTGATCGAGCTGTCCGGCTTCTCGCGCTCCATCGTCGCGGCCGCCATTCGCCTGCTCGGCACCGGCCAGGCCATGCTGGTGATCGTGCTGGTCTGCGCCCTGCTCACCTACGGCGGCGTGTCGCTGTTCGTGGTGGTGTTCGCCGTGTACCCGTTCGCCGCCGAAATGTTCCGCCAGAGCGACATTCCCAAGCGCCTGATCCCGGCCACCATCGCCCTCGGCGCGTTCAGCTTCACCATGGACGCCCTGCCCGGCACCCCGCAGATCCAGAACATCATCCCCACCGCCTTCTTCGGCACCACCTCCTGGGCGGCGCCCTGGCTGGGCGTGATCGGCACCCTGTTCGTGTTCAGCGTCGGTATGTTCTACCTCAACCGCCAGCTGAACAAAGCCAAGCGCAATGGCGAGGGCTACGGCACCGAGCTGCGCAACGAGCCGGAAACCGCCGAGGACATCGCCCTGCCCAACCCCTGGCTGGCGCTGTCGCCGCTAATCCTGGTCGGCGTGGCCAACCTGCTGTTCACCCGCTGGATTCCGCTGGTCTACGGCAAGACCCACAGCCTGCAGCTGGCCGGCATGGCGCAGCCGGTGACCAGCGAAGTGGCCAAGCTGACCGGCATCTGGGCCGTGCAGGCGGCGCTGCTGCTGGGCATCCTGCTGGTGCTGATCTGCGGCTTCCGCGCGATCAAGGCCAAGCTGGCCGAAGGTACCAAGACCGCGGTCGGCGGCGCCCTGCTGGCGTCGATGAACACCGCCTCGGAATACGGTTTCGGCGCGGTGATCGCCTCCCTGCCCGGCTTCCTGGTGCTGGCCGATGCGCTGAAGAACATCCCCAATCCGCTGGTCAACGAGGCGGTCACCGTCACCCTGCTGGCCGGCATCACCGGCTCGGCCTCGGGCGGCATGAGCATCGCCCTGGCGGCCATGTCCGATACTTTCATCGCCGCTGCCAACGCCGCCAACATCCCGCTGGAAGTGCTGCACCGCGTGGCCTCGATGGCGTCCGGCGGCATGGACACCCTGCCGCACAACGGCGCGGTGATCACCCTGCTGGCGGTGACCGGCCTGACCCACCGCGAGGCGTACAAGGACATCTTCGGTATTACCCTGATCAAGACCCTGGCGGTGTTCGTCGTGATCGGCGTGTTCTACGCCACCGGCATCGTCTAACCGTATAGGGCGGGTATGGCCCGCGACCGGGCCGCCGAGGCGGCCCGTGCAACAGGAGAAGCATATGAATCTGCAAGGCAAGACCGCCCTGGTCACCGGCTCCACCAGCGGCATCGGTCTGGGCATCGCCCTCAAGCTGGCCGAGGCCGGCGCCAACCTGGTGCTCAACGGCTTCGGCGACGCGGAGGCGGCCGTGGCGGCCGTAGCCGCCCACGGTGGTCAGGTGCGCCACCATCCGGCGGACATGAGCAAGCCTGCCGAGATCGAGGCCCTGGTTCGTTTCGCCGAGGAGCAGTTCGGCGGCGTCGATATCCTGGTCAACAACGCCGGCATCCAGTATGTGGCGCCGGTCGAGGAATTCCCGGCGGAGCGCTGGGACGCGATCATCGCCATCAACCTCAGCTCCGCCTTCCACAGCACGCGCCTAGCGCTGCCGGGCATGCGCGCACGCAACTGGGGGCGGATCATCAACATCGCCTCGGCCCACGGCCTGGCGGCCTCCGCCGGCAAGAGCGCCTACGTGGCGGCCAAGCACGGCCTGGTCGGTCTGACCAAGAGCGTGGCCTTGGAGACGGCCACCAGCGGCGTCACCTGCAACGCCATCTGTCCTGGCTGGGTGCTGACCCCGCTGGTGCAGAAGCAGATCGACGACCGCGCCGCCGCAGCCGGCGGCCTCGACCAGGCACGCCACGACCTGCTGGCCGAGAAACAGCCGTCGCTGGAGTTCGTCACCCCCGAACAGCTCGGTGCACTGGCCCTGTTCCTCTGCAGCGACGCCGCCGAACAGGTGCGCGGCGCCGCCTGGAACATGGACGGTGGCTGGCTGGCACAATAACCGTAGCGTCCCGAATTTGTAGGGTGGATGGCCACCCCGTGGAAAACCGCGAAGCGTTTTCCACCACCCCTTGGTGGATGTAAACGACGACATCCACCCTACGAAACACCATGGCACTGGAAACCGTTATGTCACACCCGCTCTGGACCCCTTCCGCCGAACGCATCGCCGCCACCCGCATGGATGCCTTCCGCCACTTCGTCAACCAGCGCCACGGCCTGCAACTGGCCGACTACCCGGCGCTGCATGCCTGGAGCGTGGATAAGCGCGAAGCGTTCTGGCAGGCCATCGTCGACTTCTTCGAGGTGCGTTTCGCCACACAGCCAGAGGCCGTGTTGCGCGAAGGCGCGGCCATGCCCAGCGCCCACTGGTTCCCTGGCGCCACCCTGAACTTCGCCGAACATATGCTGCGCCGGCGCGATGATCATCCGGCGCTGGTCGCCATTGGCGAAGACGGCAGCCGCGAGCAACTCAGCTACGCCCAGCTGGCGGCCCATGTCGCCGGCCTGCAGCGCAGCCTGCAGGCCGGCGGCGTCGGCGTTGGCGACCGCGTCGCCGCCTTTATGCCCAACACCTGGCAGACCCTGGTCGGCATGCTTGCCACCGCCAGCCTCGGCGCCACCTGGTCGAGCTGCTCGCCGGACTTCGGCACCCAGGGCGTGATCGATCGCTTCGGCCAGATCGAGCCCAAGGTGCTGATCGCCGCCGCCGGCTACCGCTACGCCGGCAAGAACCTGGACCTGACCGGCAAGCTCAACGAAATCCTCGAACGCCTGCCATCGCTGGCCCAGCTGGTGGTGGTGCCCTACGCCAATCCCGCTGTCCAGCCGGGCGACTTCAAGACGCCGGCCAAGGTCGCTCTGTGGGGCGACTTCTACCAGGCTGGCGGCGAGCCGCAGTTCGTCCAGGTGCCCTTCGAGCAGCCGCTGTACATCCTCTACTCCAGCGGCACCACCGGCGTACCCAAGTGCATCGTCCACGGCGCCGGTGGCACCCTGCTGCAGCATGTGAAGGAGCTCGGCCTGCACGCCGACCTCTCGGCCGACGACACCCTGTTCTACTACACCACCTGCGGCTGGATGATGTGGAACTGGCTGGTCTCCGGCCTGGCCCTGGGCGCCACCCTGGTGCTGTTCGACGGTTCGCCCTTCCACCCCGGTGCAGAGCGCCTGATCGACCTGATCGACGCCGAGAACATCAGCATCTTCGGTACCAGCGCCAAGTTCATCGCCGCCCTGGAGAAGGCCGGTGCCAAGCCGCGCGAGACGCACAAGCTGGAGCACCTGAAAGCCATCCTCTCGACCGGCTCACCGCTGGCCCACGAGAGCTTCGAGTACGTCTACCGCGACATCAAAGCCGACGTCTGCCTCTCTTCCATCTCCGGCGGCACCGACATTGTCTCCTGCTTCGCCCTCGGCAACCCGGTGCTGCCGGTGTGGCGCGGCGAGCTGCAGTGCAAGGGCCTGGGCATGGACGTGCACGTGTGGGACGACGCCGGCAAAGCGGTGATCGGCGAGAAAGGCGAGCTGGTCTGCGCCCAGCACTTCACCTCCATGCCGGTGGGCTTCTGGAACGACGCCGACGGCGAGAAATTCCGCAGCGCCTACTTCGACACCTTCCCCGGCGTCTGGGCCCACGGCGACTACGCCGAAGAAACCGAGCACGGCGGTCTGGTGATCCACGGCCGCTCCGACGCCGTACTCAACCCCGGCGGCGTGCGTATCGGCACCGCCGAAATCTACCGCCAGGTGGAAAAGGTCGAGCAAGTGCTGGAGTCCATCGCCATCGGCCAGGAATGGCAGGGCGATGTGCGCGTGGTGCTGTTCGTGCGCCTGCGCGAAGGCGTGGTGCTAGACGACGAACTCAAGCAGCGCATCTGCGCGGTAATCCGTGACAACACCACCCAGCGCCATGTGCCCGCCAGGATCGTCGCCGTGGCCGACATCCCGCGCACCATCAGCGGCAAGATAGTCGAGCTGGCCGTGCGCAACGTGGTGCACGGCAAGCCGGTGAAGAACACCGACGCCCTGGCCAACCCCCAGGCGCTGGAGCTGTATCGCGATCTCGAAGAGCTGCGTGGCTGATCGTACCTAGGGGTAGCGCGCGCCGCCCGCCTCGACCGCGTGCGAGCCTGAATCTGTCACCAGGCTTGCCATCCTGGCACTCATTGGCCGGGGACCGGTTTCGTCAGGCACCACGTAACGAACATGGGTCTTGGGCGAGAAGGCATAGGAGTGATTGACCCCGAAGAACCCGCTGTAGCAGCGTGACAGGTGCGCGGCGTCGCTGAACCCCGCGACCTTGATCGCCTCGCCGGCGGGCATGCCAGCCAGGGTGAGCCTGACGAAGTCGATCAGGCGATACCAGAGCCGGTGCCGACGCAGCGGTACGCCCACCTGCAGGGCAAACAGCTTGATCAGCCCCGACTCGGACAGCCCCACCTCCGCCGCCAACGCACCGACCGAGGTGTTCAGCGCCGCGCTTGTACGCAGGCGCTCCACCACCTGGGTCACCCGTGGGTCGACCTCCGGCAGGGGCAGGCAGGCCTCGCGATAGAGCATCTGTTCGACCCGCTGCTGGGCCTCTGCGAAGTCCGGTGCCTCATCGCGCAGCCGGGTCAGCTCCTGCGCCAGGTAGTCGCCCTGCCGGTGGTGGTAGTGGATGCCCTGGCACGTCGCCGCCATCTGCCGGCGCAGTAGCGCGAAATCGGGCCTGCCCGCATCCAGGTAGCAGGACGCCAATACCGCATCGCGATTGTCGATGGCGATCCGGCTGCCGGCCGGAATCAGCACGCTGGCGCTGCTGAGCCATTGCTCGTGGCCGGGCGCGCGGAACCTCACCTCTCCCTCCAGGCAAACGAGCAGCGCCGCCGCGCCCGAATGCAGATCACGGATGAGCAGGCGGCTACGGCCCAGATACAGGTAGCGCCGATTGCAGACATAGACCAGCGCAGGAGATGAGTTTCGCTCGGCAGGCATTCGAGAGTGCTCTTTTAGCGAGTAGAAACATGGGACCAAGCTTCAATCTGCAAGTTTGTTTTATTGCCGACTTCTGTCAACAGCCGCATCGCCCAAATAACAGCCTGCATTGAGCAACTCATTAAATGCAGCATAAAGAGCGACAAGACACTTCGCGCTCATACTCAGGAACTACAGGAAGGCGAACTCTAGCCCGACTCAAATCCATAGAATTCGCGGCGTGCAGCCGAAATCAGATAATCATCAGGCGTTATCTGCTTTCTTGTATGAACTGAGACGACTTCATTGTTGTTGCGCACTTATCTCGTTGTTAGTTTCCAGCCGCGCTTTCAAATAAGCCAAACACCAAACGTCATGACGCAACAACAAAACCAACGAGGTAATGACATGGGAATCAAAGTAACGACTGCCAAAGCGATAGTGATGTTCGCCACGCTATTGGCAAGCACTTATGCCTTTTCCGCGACCGGCCCATCGGCGCCCTGCAGCAACTGCACCCGCGGCCCGGCGCCGACGGTTACCGCGCTGAAGGCCTCGACCGGCCCCTTCAGCACCGCCAAGTTCTCGGTATCCGGCTTCCTCAAGGGTTACGGCGATAGCACCGTGTACTACCCGACCAACACCACCGGCAAGATGGGCGCCATCGCCGTCATTCCCGGCTACCTCTCCTACGAGAGCAGCATCGACTGGTGGGGCCCGCGCCTGGCCTCCCACGGCTTCGTGGTGATGACCATGAACACCGAAACCATCTACGACCAGCCGGACAGCCGCGCCAGCCAGCTCAGCGAGGCGCTGGACTACCTGATCGCCCAGAGCAAAAGCTCGTCCAGCCCGCTCTATAACAAGATCGACAGCACCCGCCTGGGCGCCATCGGCTGGTCGATGGGCGGCGGTGGTTCGCTCAAGCTGTCCACCCAGCGCTCGATCAACGCCATCATCCCGCAGGCACCGTGGTACCTGGGCTCCAGCGCGTTCAGCGGAATCAAGACGCCGGCGCTGATCCTGGCCTGCAGCGCCGATACCGTGGCGCCGGTGGCCCAGCATGCCTCGCCGTTCTACAACCAGATCCCCAACTCCACGCCCAAGGCGTTCCTGGAGATCTACGGCGGCTCGCACTTCTGCGCCAACTCTGGCTACCCCAACCAGGACATGCTGGGCATGTACGGCATCGCCTGGATGAAGCGCTTCATCGACTTCGACAGCCGCTACAGCCAGTTCCTCTGCGGCCCGAACCATGAGGGCGATCTGGCCATCTCCGACTATCGCGAGAACTGCCCGTACTGATCGGCCCCCATGAAAAAGGGCAGACCCAGGTCTGCCCTTTTTATTGCCCAGCGACCGTCAGATGCCCGAGCGACCCGGGTCCTCCGGCGGCGCCTCTTCTTCGATATCCTCCAGTTTGAGCTCCATCGCCCAGTTGGCCGGGGCTGCCACTGGTGCCGCCTCGGGCGCGGCAACCGGTGCCGGAGCTGCAGCCTGGGGCGCGGCCGGGTTGTCCTTGTACAGCTTGAGCTTGAGGCGCACGTTGTTCGCCGAGTCGGCGTTCTTCACCGCTTCCTCTTCGTCGATGCTGCCGTCGTGGACCAGGTCGATCAGCGCCTGATCGAAGGTCTGCATGCCGAGGTTCTTCGACTTCTCCATGGTCTCCTTGATCTCGGAGAAATCGCCGCGCTTGATCTGGTCGCGGATGGTCGGCGTGCCGAGCAGCACCTCCACCGCAGCGCGGCGCTTGCCGTCCACCGTCTTGACCAGGCGTTGGGAAACGAAGGCCTTGAGGTTGTTGCCCAGGTCGTTGAGCAGTTGCGGGCGGCGCTCCTCGGGGAAGAAGTTGATGATGCGGTCCAGCGCCTGGTTGGCGTTGTTGGCGTGCAGGGTGGAGATGGCCAGGTGACCGGTGTCGGCGAAGGCCAGGGCGTGCTCCATGGTCTCGCGGTCACGGATCTCGCCGATCAGGATCACGTCCGGCGCCTGGCGCAGGGTGTTCTTCAGGGCCGCGTGGAAGCTGCGGGTGTCCACGCCCACCTCGCGCTGGTTGATGATCGACTTCTTGTGCCGGTGCACGTACTCCACCGGGTCCTCGATGGTGATGATGTGGCCGCCGCTGTTGCGGTTGCGGTAGTCGATCAGCGCCGCCAGGGAGGTGGACTTGCCCGAGCCGGTACCACCGACGAACAGCACCAGGCCGCGCTTCTCCATCACCGTCTTGAGCAGCACCTCGGGCAGCTTGAGGTCCTCGAACTTGGGGATTTCCATCTTGATGTTACGCGCGACGATGGAGACCTCGTTGCGCTGCTTGAAGATGTTGATGCGGAAGCGGCCGACGTTGGGCACCGAGATGGCCAGGTTCATCTCCAGCTCTTTCTCGAAATCGGCGCGCTGCAGCTCATCCATCACCCCGGCGGCGATGGCGGCCACGTCACCCGGCTTGAGCGGCTCCTGACTGAGCGGCTTGAGTACCCCGTTGAACTTGGCGCAGGGCGGCGCCCCAGTGGACAGGTAGAGGTCGGATCCGTCCTGGCTGGACAGGACTTTCAGCATCTGGGTGAGGTCCATGGGGGCGCGCTTCCATCGGTGTGGAGTAATCAAGTTAGGCCAAGTCGGCCCGCGTTTCCGGCCAATAGCAGCCTAAAAAATGACGCCATTCTGATGGCGCAAGGAATGCTGGCACAATAGCCGCCTTGCAAATTGAGGAACCGATCATGCCCAAGGCAATGGCCCGCCATATCCTGGTAAAGACCGAGGCGGAAGCGGCGGCATTGAAGAAACGCATCGCCGCCGGCGAGGCCTTCGACGTGCTGGCGAAGAAGTACTCCACCTGCCCCTCCAGCAAGAAAGGTGGCGACCTGGGCGAAGTGCGCCCGGGGCAGATGGTCCGCGCCGTGGACCAGGTGATCTTCAAGAAGCCGCTGCGCGAGGTGCATGGCCCGGTGAAGACCCAGTTCGGCTACCACCTGATCCAGGTGTTCTACCGCGAGTGATCTCGGTCCTCAGCCCCAGCCAGGAGAACCGGATGCGGTCCAACCCAGGGTGATGGCCGCCAGCACCAAGTAGCGGCCGGTCTTGGCCAGGCTCACCAGCAGCAAGAAGCTCCACCAGGGCTCGCGCATCACCCCGGCCACCAGGGTCAGCGGGTCGCCGATGATCGGCACCCAACTCAGCAGCAGCGACCAGCGCCCGTAGCGGCGATAGGTGGCCTTGGCCCGATCCAGGCGCGCCTCGCTAACCGGGAACCAGCGACGCCCATGGAAGCGCTCGATGCCCCGTCCCAGCGCCGCATTCAACACCGAGCCCAGCACATTGCCGAGGCTGGCCACCGCCAGCAGCGCGGCCACCTGCTGCTCGCCGCCCAGCAGCAGGCCGACCAGCACGGCCTCGGACTGCAGAGGCAGCAGGCTGGCGGCACCGAAGGCGGAGAGAAACAGGCCGAGGTAGGCGGAATAGTCGAGCACGGCGTAGTTCACGCGATAGGAAAGGCCTGCGTTATAGCTGGTCCGGTGCGGCCCGCGAAGCCCGGGTGACACGAAATTTGGCCTAGTCCAGCCATCCTGCTTATTGCAACAGCTCTGTCATGGGCACCCCGCGCTCACCTTGCAAAACTGTAACAGTGCTCCAGGATTCTTCAGGCGCCTGGTCTATTCCAGATTCAGGAACGCCACCAACAAGAGGCCGCAAAGGCCACAGGAGCCCTTCAGGATGAAGTTCACCACGCTCGCCTGCTGTACCCTCGCCCTACTCCCCTTCGTCACACCCGCCACCGCGGCCACCAGCGACCAGTACAAACTGCTGGCGCATAACGTGTTTTTCCTGCCCAGCACGCTCAAGCCCGGCTGGGGCCAGGAGACCCGTGCCAGGTTGATTGCTCAGGCCGACTACATGAAGGGCCAGGACGCGGTGATCCTCAACGAGCTGTTCGATAACCCGGCGGCCGCCATCCTGCTGGACGGTTTGAAGAACGAATACCCGCACCAGACGCCCATCCTCGGCCGCTCGCGCAGCGGCTGGGATGCCACCCTCGGCGCATACTCCGACACCACGCCGGAAGACGGTGGCGTGGCCATCGTCAGCCGCTGGCCGATTGTCGAGCGCGTACAGTACGTCTATGCCCAGGGCTGCGGCGCCGACTACTTCTCCAACAAGGGCTTCGTCTACGCCAGGCTCGACCGCAATGGTCAGCCGCTGCACGTGATCGGCACCCACGCCCAGGCCGCCGACACCGGCTGCCCCGATGGCAAGGGCACGGCTGTGCGCGCCAGCCAGTTCGACGAGATGCGCACCTTTATCGAGAACAAGGGCATCGCGCCGGACGAAGTGCTGTTCATCGGTGGCGACTTCAACGTGATCCGCGACAGCGCCGAGTACAGCGACCTGCTCGAACGCCTGCAGGTAAAGGCTCCGGACAGCTTCGCCGGTAGCGATACCAGCTTCGACACCCGGCGCAACGGCATCGCCAGCTACCAGTACCCCAACCACGCGCCCGAATACCTGGATTACATCTTCGTCTCGCGCCACCACGGCCAGCCAAGCTACTGGCACAACCAGGCGCTGGACACCCCGTCACCGCGCTGGAGCGTGACCCAGGCCGGCGCCACCTGGCAGTTCCAGGACTATTCCGATCACTCGCCGGTCGCTGCCTTCACCCGCGCCGACGCCAGCACCCCAACCCGCGCGGCCAAACCACGCGAGAACCGCTACGGCCAGGTGACCCTGCGTAGCCAGAGCAACGGCAAGACCCTACGCGCGGGCGCCAGCAAGGCCACCGACTGGCTACGGGTGAGTGGCGAAGGCCATGAGCCGGAGAGCCTGTTCAGCCTGCGCAACTGGCACTACCCGGTGAGCTTCTGCATCCGCAGCGGCGACTACCTGGAGATCGAATCCGTGCGCCATCGCGGCCATTGGCTGAACTGGTGGCTGGGCGGTGGCGGCGGTAACTACGCCTACTACCCCAAGGCCGGCGACTCCTCCAACCAGCTGCGCATCGAGCTACCGAACAAGCCCAGCGGCTGCCTCGCCGACGGCGACCTGGTACGCCTGCTCGATCGCGACACCGTGCGCGGTAGCGACTACTACCTGCTGCGCTGGACCTCCGGTAGCTGGAAAGACCACCTGTACCTGTGGACCGGCAACCCGGCCGAGGCCGAGCAATTCCGCGTGCAGCTGAAACAGCCGGCCGTGTACGACGACTGGAGCGCCAAGCTGCGCTACTGAGGCGCCGGCTGGCCGGAGAGAACTCCGGCCAGCCGATCATGGCTACCCTGTCGACCGGAAACCGCTACAACCGCCCCAAAATCCAGGAATACTCCATGATTTCCACCGCCAGTTGCCGTGCAAGAAATCGTGGGCTCCAGGTGTGGAAAACGCGGAGTCAGACACTCGACTACTCAGCCGAACCTACCGAGCCGTATCAAAATTGGTCGGCCTCGACCCGGCACCGTCTCGGTTAGCTGCCTTCGTTAGGCAGCAATTTCATCAGCGATGCGAGCCGCTTACGATCTGGCCCAGGGTCTCGCTCCGTAGACGGCGGTCGTATCGCTCAATGTCATCACCCAGAGCCCGATCGAGCCAAACACAGTTGGCCATGACCTGCTCCATCATCGGTTGCAGCCTGGTGGCGACCTCGGTCAGGCCGCTGCGCAGAAACCACGCGGAAAGCAGTTGTACCGATTCGGCGAGAACCACCTGGTTCTGATGCATCAGCAACAGAGTGGCCGAAAGCTGTTCCTGGTCTTTCACTGCGAGGCTCCGAAGGAGAATTGTCGCGGGCCAAGATCCAGCAACGGCCGAGGCCATTCCATACCTCCTTGGCGGTACCTCCACGGCGTCGGAAGAAATTGACGAGAATCATTATTGATTGCCTTTGAGCCTCATAGGCTGGCTCCAGAACCTCAACTGGAGCCCTTTATGAAGCCCTTGACCCTATTCCCTCTCTGCGCCCTCCTCGCCACCGGCACCGCCATGGCCAAGGAATATCCGATTGGCGAACCGCAACAATGCGCCGGCATGGAAGTCGCTGCGGTATACCTGCAGCCCATCGAGATGGACCCACCCGGCATGATGCGCCCGGCGGCCGAGTCCGATGTGCACATGGAGGCGGACATCAGCGCCTTGGAAAACAATCGCCATGGCTTCCAGGAGGGCAGTTTCGTTCCCTATCTCTCCATTGCCTATACCCTGCAGCGCGTGGGTAGCGACAAGGTGCTCCAGGGCGACTTCCATGCCATGGTCGCCAGCGACGGCCCCCATTACGGTGACAACCTCAAGC
Organism: Pseudomonas sp. GD04019; assembly: GCF_029837695.1. GTDB lineage: Bacteria > Pseudomonadota > Gammaproteobacteria > Pseudomonadales > Pseudomonadaceae > Aquipseudomonas. Next base: position 176,094 of record NZ_JAOEEA010000007.1, on the reverse strand, counting down.
TGGACGGCCCTGGCCAATACCAGCTGACCTACCGAGTGGCACCGCCCGGCGGCCACCATGCCTTCGGCCGCCACACCGACAAGGAGACCGGCGTAGCGGTCTGGTTCGAGCCCTGCGAGCTCAAGTACGGCTTCACCTTCGCCGGTATCGGCAAGAAGGGCGGCTACTGAGGCAGAATCGGCGCGCTCCCGGGCGCGCCCTTGGCGGGAGATCCCATGAAAAGCGTCCTTCCCCTCCTCCTCCTGCTGGCACTGCCGGCCTGGGGCGGCCCGCTGCCCACCTACGAACTGGCAATCGAGGACGGGCACTTCACCCCGCCCAACCTGACCGTTCCCGCAGGGCAGCGCTTCAAGATCATTGTGCGCAATGTCGGCCAGGGACCGATTGAATTCGAGAGCCTGCCACTGCGCGTGGAAAAGGTGCTGAGCCCCGGCGTCACCTCCTTCGTGGTGATCCACCCGCTCAAGCCCGGGCGCTATGCCTTCTTCGACGAATTCCATCTCGATCTGCCGGGTGGCTACATCGAGGCGCAGTAGGGAGTAGTTATGGAACAGGCTTTGCTGATCGTCTGGCGCGAAAGCGTCGAGGCACTACTGGTCATCGGCTTGCTGTATGCCTGGCTGAAGCGCCAGCCCGATGGGCGCGAGCACCTGCGCCTGCTATGGCTGGGGGTGCTCGGTGGCGGTGCGCTGGCCGCGCTGCTGGCGACGCTGATGGTATTGGCGGGCAACTGGATGAGCGGGCCCGCCGGTGAATGGTTCCAGGCGGCCATGAGCGCCGTGGCCAGCGTGCTGATCCTGCAGATGGTCATGTGGATGCGGCGCAACGGCCGCTGGCTGCGCAGCGACCTGGAGACGCGTGCCGAACAGGCACTGAGCCATGGCCGGCAAGGCGGGCTCGTCCTGCTCGCGGCCCTCGCCGTGGCCCGCGAGGGCAGTGAGATCGCCATCTTCCTCTATGGCTCCAGCGGCACCACCGGTCCCTCGGCGATGCTGCTCGGGGCGCTGCTCGGCCTGTTGCTGGGAGGGCTGAGCTTCGCCCTGCTGCAAGCGGGCAGCTATCTGCTGGACTGGCGGCGCTTCTTCGCCATCAGCGAGCTGGTGCTGATCGCCCTGGGCGGCGCCATGCTGATGAACGCGCTCGATCGCGCGACGGGACAGCTGATGGGGCTGGAGCTTCCGGAATGGCTGTATGCCTGGCTCGGCGATCCGCTCTGGGACAGCTCGGCCTGGCTGGACGATGGCTCGCGGCTCGGCTCGGCCCTGGCGGGTTTGACCGGCTATCGCGCCATGCCCTCCGCGATGGCGACGATGCTGCTGGCCTGCTTCTGGATCGTCGCATACGGCTGGCGCCGCGGCCGTCGGCAGGCCCGGCGGGAGGTTTCTCGGAGCGGCATATGAAAGCGGCGCTGAACAGCCGGCTCGGCGCCCTGGGCGATGGCATGCGCCGGCACGCCGCGTTTATCCGTCGGCTGCAATGGGCGGTGGTGCTGTTCTATGCGCTGTTGCTGGTCCTGCCTGCCTGGTTGCCCCTGCCGGACAACCAGGCGCGCATCCTGGACAATCTGACGCTGCTGGCCCAGTTCGTCTTCTGGGGGATCTGGTGGCCTTTCGTGCTGCTCTCGGTGGTGCTGTTTGGGCGCGTCTGGTGCGGCCTGTTCTGCCCGGAGGGCGCCCTCAGCGAATGGGCCAGCCAGCGTGGCCTGGGACGCGGTGCACCGCGCTGGATGCGCTGGGCCGGCTGGCCCACTGTCGGCTTCCTGCTGACCACCCTGTATGGCCAACTGATCAGCGTCTACGACTACGCCCAGGCGGCGCTGCTGATCCTCGGCGGCTCAACGCTGGCCGCCATGCTGGTGGGTTTTCTCTACGGCCGCGGCAAGCGGGTCTGGTGCCGCTACCTGTGCCCGGTGAGTGGGGTATTCGCCCTGCTGGCGAAGCTGGCCCCGATTCATTTCCAGGTGAATGAACAGCGCTGGCAAGCCAACCCGCCACCCCATCTCCCGCCGCCCAATTGCGCCCCGCTCCTGGATATCCGCCGCATGCGCGGCGCCTCGGCTTGCCACGCCTGCGGTCGCTGCAGCGGCCAGCGTGATGCCGTGCGCCTGATCGCCCGCTCGAGCAACGCGGAGATAGTGGAACTCGGCGGCGCTGAAGGCAGCCCCTGGGAGACGCGCCTGCTGCTCTACGGTGTCATCGGCCTGGCCGTGGGCGCCTTCCAGTGGACCATCAGCCCCTGGTTCATCGCGCTAAAACAGACCATGGCCGAATGGCTGGTGCGCCACGACCAGCTCTGGTCGCTGCAGGCCTCGGCGCCCTGGTGGCTGCTGACCCACTACCCGCAAGTCAACGATGCCTTCAGCTGGCTCGATGGCCTCGCCATCTGCCTGTACCTGGGCGGCTCCGCACTACTGCTCGGTGGCACCATCCAACTGCTGGTCCGGGGCGGCTGCCGCATGGCTGGGCAGTCGGCGGCGTTCGCCCAGCATCTGCTGCTGTGCCTGGTGCCCACCGGGGCCGCCGGCCTGTTTCTCGGGCTCTCCTCCACCACGGTGAAGCTGCTGCGCTACGAGGGCCTGGCTCTGACCTGGGTACCTGCCGGCCGCGCCCTGCTGTTGCTGAGCGCCATCGCCTGGAGCCTATGGCTCGGCTGGCGCGTCTGCCAGCGGCTAACGCCGCATCAGCGCGCATTCCCGCTGCTGGCGCTGCTGCTGAGCAATGCCCTGCTGGGCTACTGCTGGTGGCTGCAGTTCTGGGGCTGGTAACAGGCTTTTGCGCGAAAGGACTACCGGGGGGCAACCGAGGATCGTCAGGCCTGGCGCAGCTCGAAGTGGCTGAACAGCTGGCGCAGATAGGGCCATAGCTCCGCGGCCTCGGCAGGTGTCGCGGCGGGGCCGAGATGCTCGTCCAGCATCCGCTCGGGGCGCGCCAGCTGCACGGCGAAGCGCTTGACTCCCAGCGTGGCCAGGCGTTCGGTGAGGCGTTGCAGGCGCTGGCAGTCGAACAGCTGCCAGTGCACGGTGGTGCGGCACTCGAAGTCCACACCGCTGTCGAGCAGCAACTCCAGGCTGTCCCAGTTGGCCTGGCCGCTGCCAGGCACGCCGGTAATCAGCTGCACATCTTCCTCCAGCGCCTTGACGTCGAAGCCGACCCAGTCGCACAGCGGCAGCACCCGACGCAGCAGGTTGGGCTTGATGCCCGCACTGTGCAGGCCGACCTTGAAGCCCATGTCCCGCACCTTGCGCATGGCGGCCGGCAGGGCCGGCTGCAGGGTGGCCTCGCCACCGCTGAATACCACGGCATCGAGCAGACCGCGGCGACGCCGCAGGAAAGTCATGATCTCCTGCCAGCTGACAGCGGAGGCGCTGCTCTGCGCCCTGATCAGCTCGGGATTGTGGCAGTAGCTGCAGCGCCAGGCGCAGCCCTGGCAGAACAGCACGCAGGCCAGGTGGTCGGGGTAGTCGATGGTGGTCAGCGGCAGCAACCCGCCGACTCTCAGCGAGAACTCGCGCCGGCGGTGATCCGCCTGGCAATAGATCGAACTCATCACGCGCTCCTGGCTGGGTCCCGCCCGGCGGCGCCGGGCGGGTGGTGGCGACTATCGCGGTTCGCAGAAATGCTGGCGCTCGCGATGCTCGGACTGCTTGCCGGGATTGAAGGCGGAGACCGGGCGGTGATAGCCCATGACCCGGGTCCACACTTCGCAACGTTGGCGCTGGGTTTCGGGGAGTTGCATGGCTTGCTTCATGGTGTTGCTCCTTGCTGTGGGAAAAACTCAGGTACAGACGGCGCTGCACTGCTGCTTCTGCAACAGCACCTCGTCGCACTTCGGACAGAACTCGTGCTCGCCCGCCAGGTAGCCGTGCACCGGGCAGATGGAGAAGGTCGGGGTGATGGTCAGGTACGGCAGGCGGAAGCGTGACAGCGCCTTGCGCACCAGCTGCTTGCAGGCCTGGGCCGACGAGATGCGCTCGGCCATGTACAGGTGCAGCACGGTGCCGCCGGTGTACTTGCACTGCAGCTCGTCCTGCAGGGCCAGTGCCTCGAACGGATCCTCGGTAAAGCCCACCGGCAGCTGCGACGAGTTGGTGTAGTACGGCGCCTCGGCCGTGCCGGCCTGGAGGATGTCGGGGTAGCGCTTGCGATCTTCCTTGGCGAAGCGGTAGGTGGTGCCCTCCGCCGGCGTCGCCTCCAGGTTGTACAGGTGGCCGCTGTGCTCCTGGAACTGCACCAGCCTCTCGCGCACGTGGTCCAGCACCTCCAGCGCCAGGCGATGCCCGGCCTGGGTGTGCAGGCCGTCGCGGTCGCCGCTGAAGTTGCGCAGCATCTCGTGCAGGCCGTTCACGCCGATGGTGGAGAAGTGATTGCGCAGGGTGCCCAGGTAGCGCTTGGTATAGGGATAGAGGCCGGCATCCATGTGGTGCTGGATCACCTTGCGCTTCACTTCCAGGCTCTCGTAGGCCATCTGCAGCAGCTCGTCCAGACGCTGCAGCAGTCCCTCCAGGTTGTCCCGGAAGAGATGCCCCAGACGCGCGCAGTTGATGGTCACCACGCCGAGGGAACCGGTCTGCTCGGCCGAGCCGAACAGACCATTGCCACGTTTGAGCAGCTCGCGCACGTCCAGTTGCAGGCGGCAGCACATGGAGCGCACCTGGTTGGGCTGCATGTCCGAGTTGAGGAAGTTCTGGAAGTACGGCAGGCCGTAGCGCGCCGTCATGTCGAACAGGCGCGTGGCGTTGTCGCTGTCCCAGGGGAAGTCGTGGGTGATGTTGTAGGTCGGGATCGGGAAGGTGAACACCCTGCCCTTGGCATCCCCAGCCATCATCACCTCGATGTAGGCGCGGTTGATCAGGTCCATCTCCACCTGCAGGTCGCCGTAGCTGAACGGCATCTCTACCCCGCCGATCACCGGTACCTGCTCGCGCAGGTCTTCCGGGCAGACCCAGTCGAAGGTCAGGTTGGTGAAAGGCGTCTGGGTGCCCCAGCGCGACGGTACGTTGAGGTTGTAGATGAACTCCTGCAGCGACTGGCGGACCTGCTCGTAGCTCAGCCGGTCGTGACGCACGTACGGTGCCAGGTAGGTATCGAAGGAACTGAATGCCTGGGCGCCGGCCCACTCGTTCTGCAATGTGCCGAGGAAGTTGACCATCTGGCTCAATGCGCTGGACAGGTGCCTGGGCGGGCCCGCCTCCACGCGCCCCGGCACGCCGTTCAGCCCCTCGTGCAGCAGGGTGCGCAGCGACCAGCCGGCGCAGTAGCCGGCGAGCATGTCGAGGTCATGAATATGCAGGTCGGCCTCACGGTGGGCCAGACCGATCTCCGGACTGTAGACCTCGTCCAGCCAGTAGTTGGCCGTCACCTTGCCGGCGACGTTGAGGATCAGGCCGCCCAGCGAGTAGCCCTGGTTGGCATTGGCCTGTACGCGCCAGTCCTCGCGCTTGAGGTATTCGTTCATCGAAGCTGCCACGTCGACCAGCGTCTTGCGCTCGCGGCGCAGGCGACCGTGGCGCTCCCGGTAGACGATGTAGGCCCTGGCAGTGGCGTAGAAGCCGGCCTCCATCAGCACCAGCTCGACCTTGTCCTGCACCTTCTCCACGCCGAGACTGCGGAATTCCAGCAGGCGTGCCAGCACGGCCTCGGTCAGGGCTGCTGCCTCTAGGTCGCCGAACTCGCCGGTGGCACGCCCGGCGGCGGCGATGGCGCGCTCGATCTTGGCAGCGTCGAACGGCACTTCGCTACCATCGCGTTTGAGCAGCAGCTGCGGCCTGTGGAACCCCGGACCGGCACCCATATCAACCTCCTTAGATCACATCATCTAGTTGTTATTTCATGAACGAAACACAAGATGATGTGAATTTACCCAAGGAGGCTCACGGCAACTTGACCATCGTCAAGTTCACCCCGCGATCCCTTTCACAACCCCACCAGCGCAACATCTGGTGCTGGCCAAGGATGGCCTGGCGCATCTACTGTGTGAGCATGTCATCACACGGAAGCCGCCTCGGTGTGCGGGTCATGCCGCATCCGTTGCGCCGGCTACGAAGGAGTGCGTCACCATGGCTCATCCACTGAGCTTCGACCGCGCCCTGGTCGAGAAATACGACCGTCCCGGTCCCCGCTACACCTCCTACCCCACCGCGCCGCAGTTTCACTCGGCCTTCGCCATGGACGACTACCGGCAGGCCGCGCAGCGCAGCAACCTGGCGCCCGCCAAGCCGCTGTCGGTATACATCCACATCCCGTTCTGCAAAAGCCTCTGCTACTACTGCGCCTGCAACAAGATCATCACCCAGAAGACCCACCGTGCCGTCGAGTACCTCGACTACCTCAAGCGCGAGATCGCCATGCAGGCAGCGCTGTTCGACCCGGCGCGCAAGCTGACCCAGCTGCACCTGGGCGGCGGCACCCCGACCTACCTGAGCGGCGAGCAGCTCGGCGAGCTGATGGACTGCCTGCGCCTGCACTTCAACCTCGACGAGAGCGACGACCACGAGTTCTCCATCGAGGTCGACCCGCGCACCATCGAGGTCGAGCGTATCGCCGAGCTGCGCCGCCAGGGCTTCAACCGCCTGAGCTTCGGCGTACAGGACTTCGACGAGCAGGTGCAGGTCGCGGTCAATCGCCTGCAGAGCGAGCAGCAGGTCTATGACCTCGTGGCTGCGGCTCGTGGGGCACAGTTCAAGTCCGTGTCGGTAGACCTGATCTACGGCTTGCCGCTGCAGACCGTGGCCAGCTTCGACGCGACCCTAAGCAAGATCGTCGCCCTGCGCCCGGACCGCATCGCCGCCTATAGCTACGCCCACCTGCCGGAGCTGGTGCGGGCTCAACGCCTGATTCGCCGCGAGGACATGCCGCCACCGGAGCGCAAGCTGGAGCTGCTGGAGCTGACCATCGCCCGTCTCACCGCTGCCGGCTATGTCTACATCGGCATGGACCACTTCGCCCTGCCCGACGACGAACTGGTCGTGGCCCGCGAGCAAGGCCGTCTGCAGCGCAACTTCCAGGGCTATTCGACCCATGCCGAATGCGACCTGATCGGCCTGGGCGTGTCGTCAATCGGCAAGGTCGGCGACTGCTACAGCCAGAGCGTCAAGGAACTCTCCCAGTACTACGCGCGCCTCGACCAGGGCCTGCTGCCGGTGCACCGCGGCTACCGCCTGAACGCCGACGATGTATTGCGCGGCGAGGTGATCGGCGCCCTGATGTGCCACGGCCGCGTCGACTTCGCTACGGTGGAGGCGCGCCACGGCATTCGCTTCCAGGAATACTTCGCCGATTCGCTGGCTGCCCTCCGGGAGCACCTGGCCGACGGCCTGGTGGAGCTGCGCGGCGACGCCCTGCTATTGCTGCCGCGCGGCCAGCTGCTGATGCGCAGCGTGGCCATGGCATTCGACGCCTACCTCGGCGCCAATCAGCCCGGGCGCTTCTCGCGCACGGTCTAGACTGCGCCCCCGGGGAATAAAAGGCCATGCCGCGGAGGGCGTGGCAATGCCTGACGACCAGGCAAGAGGGAGATCGGGGAGTTCAGCCGCCGGTGGCGTTCATGAAGCGCAGGATCTGCACATCACCGACATCGAATTCGTGGCGCAGCGGCTTGCGCAGCAGCGCGGCGCGGACGGCGGCCAGCATCGGCTCGTCGTTGCCGGGGTGGCGGCGCATCAGGGCGCGCAGGTCGACCGAGTGTTCGTGGCCGAGACACAGCAGCAGGCGCCCCTCCGTGGTCAGTCGTACGCGGTTGCAGGTGGCGCAGAAGTTGTGGCTGTGCGGCGAGATGAGGCCGACGCGAGTGTCGGGGAAGCCGGCAAGGCGCAGGTAACGCGCCGGACCGCCGCTCTGCTCGGCGCTGTCGAGCAGGCTGAAATGCTCGCCGACACGCTCGCGGACCCAGTCGCTGGAGCAATAACTCTCGCCACGCTCGCGCCCCACCTGACCCAGCGGCATCTCCTCGATGAAGCTGATATCGAGCCCTCTGTCGACGGCGAACTCGACCAGCTCCACGACCTCGTCGGCGTTGCGTCCGTGCATCACCACCACGTTCAATTTGATCCGCTCGAACCCGGCCTGCTGCGCCGCGTCGATGCCGGCGAGCACTTGCGCCAGCTCACCGGTACGGGTGATTGCCCTGAAGCGTTCCGGCCTCAGGCTGTCCAGGCTGATGTTGAGGCGACGCACGCCGGCCTCGGCCAACGGCCGGGCCAGCTTGGTCAGCTGCGAGCCATTGGTGGTCATCACCAGCTCGCGCAGCCCCGGCAGTGCGGCGATGCGCTGGCACAGGCCGATTACCCCGGGACGCACCAGCGGTTCGCCGCCGGTCAGGCGAATCTTCCTAGTGCCGTTGGCCACGAACAGCCGCGCTACCCGCTCCAGCTCCTCCAGCGTCAACACCTGCTGGCGCGGCAGGAAGGTCATGTCCTCGGCCATGCAGTAGATGCAGCGGAAGTCGCAGCGATCGGTGACCGACAGCCGCAGATAGTCGATGGAGCGACCGAATCCATCCTGCAGACCGTTCATGGAATCTCCCCAGGCTCGCGCCACTTACTGCAACAGGGGGCTGTCGGCGCCTTCCAGGGCGATGCCCTGGATGTCCGCCTGGCCCACCAGGTTCTTCAGGTACTGTGACACCGCGACCTGCCAGACCCGCTGGTCCAGCTCGGCGCGGATGGCCCCGACCACTGCCTCGAACGGCAGCTGCTGGCCCTCGACGCGCTGGTCTACCTGCACCACGTGGAAACCATAGCGGCTTTCCAGCGGATGCGTGGCCAGGCCAAGCGGCAGGCGGAACAGCTGGCGCTCGAACTCCGGCACCGTCTGGCCCTGGCTGATCTGGCCCAGGGCACCGCCCTGCTCCTTCGAAGGGCAATCCGAGTGCAGCCGCGCCAGTTCGGCGAAACGCTCGATGTCGCCGCGCAACTGGGTGACCAGTTCTTCGGCGCGCTCCTGGGTACGGCTGCGCTCCAGCGCGTCGTCCGCCGGGCAGCCCAGCAGGATGTGTCGGGCCGCCAGCAGAGGCGCACTGGCGAAGCGCGACAGGTTACGCTCGTAATAGCGTTTGCAGGTGTCCTCGTCGGCTCTTGGCAGCGGCACTTCGAGCTCGATCAGGGTACGGGTCAACGCCTCCTCCTCGCTCTCGCCGCCGGCCGCGCGGACCTGCAGGCCCAGCTCGGCGGCGCGCTGCTGCAGCAGCTCGCGAATCACCAGCGCCTGGCTGGCCAGGAACACCGCCTCGCGGCGGCTAGCCGCAGGGTGGTACTGCAACTCCTGGGCGATCGCCTCGCGGGCGATGGGCAGCCCGTTGACCTTGATCCGCGGCCACTCCTGCTCGCTGCTGGCGATCAGTTCGGGGGCTGACTCGTCCTCCTCGGCTTCCGGCTCGTCGGCGCTGGGCCGCGACTCAGGCACCACTTCCTGTACCACCGGCGCATTGGCCGGCACGTCCACGACCGGCTGGCTGCCAGCGCAGCCGCTACCGCTACCATTACCACCGCATCCACAACCCATGATGGGATCTCCTCGATTCATGAAGGGTAGCGAGGGCCGCCACGCAGCCCCCGCGGACAGACATCAGGCCTTTTGCCGCACGATCTGGTAGCGCCGCCCCAGGTACCAGACCGGCGCACTGACGATGTGCACCAGGCGGGTGAAGGGGAACAGCACGAACAGGCTCAGGCCGAGGAACACGTGCAGCTTGTACACCAGCCCCACCGGCGCGATGGTCGCGGCGGCCAGGGTCGGCTGCAGGGTCACGGTGTACTGCGCCCAGTCGGCCAGCATCACCATCACCGAGCCGTCCATATGCTGGGTGGAGGCGTAGATGGTGATCAGGCCCAGCACCAGCTGTACCAGCAGCACCAGTAGTACCAACACGTCCGAGCAGCTGGAGCTGGCGCGCACGCGCGCATCGCTCAGGCGCCGGTACAGCAGCATCAGCAGACCGATCAGGCACAGCACGCCGAAGAAGCCGCCAGAAACCATCGCCACCAGCTGTTTGTTCTCGGTACTGAGCAGGTGGTGGTAGACCGCCGATGGCGTCAGCAGGCCCACGAAGTGGCCGGCCAGCACGAACAGCACGCCGACGTGGAACAGGTTGCTGGCGATGCGCATGTAGCGATGCTCGGCCGGCGTGCGGTTGAAGATCTGGCTTGAGCCCGCCTTCCAGCTGTACTGGGACAGGTCGAAACGCGCCCAGCTGCCGATCAGGCAGATCGCCAGGGCGATGTAGGGATACACGCCGAAGGCGAGGAAATTCAGATTAGCCATTGCGCACCTCCTGGGCCGGCACGGCGGCCGCCCCTTCCTGCTTGAAATCGATCCAGTGCAGCGGCACCGGTACCTCCTCGCGCGCCTTGCCCGGCAACGCGGCCTGGCTCGGACAACGCTCCTGCTGCTCGGCCTTGAGGAAGTCCACGGCCTCCTCCTCCCACAGTTTGTCCAGCGCCTCCAGGCTGTCGTCGCGCACCTCCCCGGCCACCTGCTCGCGCACCTCGGCCACCGCTACCGACGGCTGTTCGCCGGCGATCTGCAGCAGTGCGCGGAAGCACGCGGCATAAGGGCTCTCGCGCTCCTCCAGGCGCGCCGCCAGCAGGGCCAGCAGGTGCGCCACGTCGGCCAGGCCCTCGCGTGCCTCCAGCTCATCACGGCTGGCCAGGTACTCCAGGTACAGCGGGATGTAGTCGGGCAGTTCACGCACGCCGATGGCGAAGCCGGCGGCCTCGTATTGAGCCATCAGGTCGACCATGGCCTGGCCGCGGTCGCGGGACTCGCCATGCACATGCTCGAACAGCAGCAGCGACAGCGAACGGCCACGGTCGAACAGCTCGGTATAGCGCTCCTGCACATCCATCAGCTCGTCCCTGGCCAGCTCGTCGAGCAGGCGCAGCAGCGAGCCGCGCTGGTCGGGGCTGATCTCGCGGGCGCAACCGATGGCCTCATCCAGTACCGGGTGGGCGCCTTGCAGCGCCTCGTCCGGATAGTCGAGCAACAGGGAGATCACCTTGAGTATTTGCATGATCAGTCCTCCCAGATCTGCACGGTCTTGAGCACGTCACGGCGGTTGGCCTTCTTCGCGCCGAACATGTTGGTGTCGGAAGCGCCACTGCAGCCGCTACCAAAGCTGAAACCGCAACCGGAGCGCTCGGCGAAGGCATCGCTCATGGCCTCTTCGCGGTGCGCGGTGGGGATCACGAAGCGGTCCTCGTAGTTGGCGATGGCCAGGTAGCGATACATGTCCTCGCACTGCGCCACGCTCAGGCCGACGCTGCGCAGCACTTCGAGGTCCTGCACGCCATCCACCTGCTCGGCACGCTTGTAGGCCCGCATCGCCAGCAGCCGCTTGAGCGCCAGCTTGACCGGCTGCTCGTCGCCGGCGGTGAGCAGGTTGGCCAGGTAGCGCACCGGGATGCGCAGGCTGTCCACGTCCGGCAGCACGCCGTCCATGCTCACCGCGCCCTTCGCGGCGGCATTCTGGATGGGCGACAGCGGCGGCACGTACCAGACCATCGGCAGGGTGCGGTATTCCGGGTGCAGGGGCAGCGCCAGCTTCCAGTCCACCGCCAGCTTGTACACCGGCGACTTCTGCGCGGACTCGATCACCGACATCGGCACGCCGTCCTTGAGCGCCTGCTCGATCACCTTGGGATCGTTCGGGTCGAGGAAGATCTCCAGCTGCTTCTTGTACAGATCATGCTCGTCCGGCGTACTGGCCACCTCGTGAATGCGGTCGGCGTCGTACAGCAGCACGCCCAAGTAGCGGATGCGGCCCACGCAGGTTTCCGAGCACACGGTGGGCATGCCGGCCTCGATGCGCGGGTAGCAGAAGATGCACTTCTCGGACTTGCCGCTCTTCCAGTTGAAGTAGATCTTCTTGTACGGGCAGCCGCTGATGCACATGCGCCAGCCGCGGCACTTCTCCTGGTCGATCAGGACGATGCCGTCCTCCTCGCGCTTGTAGATCGCGCCGCTCGGGCAGGAAGCCGCGCACGCCGGGTTGAGGCAGTGCTCGCACAGGCGCGGCAGGTACATCATGAAGGTGTTCTCGTACTCGCCGTAGATGTCGGCCTGTACCTGGTCGAAGTTCTTGTCCTTGCGCCGCTTGGCGAACTCGGTGCCGAGGATCTCCTCCCAGTTGGGGCCCCACTCGATCTTCTCCATGCGCTTGCCGGAGATGGCCGAGCGCGGGCGCGCCACCGGCTGGTGGTCGCCGAGCGGCGCGGTGTGCAGGTGCTGGTAGTCGAAGTCGAACGGCTCGTAGTAGTCGTCGATGCTCGGCAGATCGGGGTTGGAGAAGATGTTCGCCAACACCCGGAACTTGCCGCCGATGCGCGGGTTGATCGAGCCATCCTTGTTGCGCACCCAGCCGCCCTTCCACTTGTCCTGGTTCTCCCATTCCTTGGGATAGCCGATGCCGGGCTTGGTCTCGACGTTGTTGAACCAGGCGTATTCCATGCCCTCGCGACTGGTCCAGACGTTCTTGCAGGTGATCGAGCAGGTATGGCAGCCGATGCACTTGTCCAGGTTCAGGACCATGCCTACTTGTGAGCGAATTTTCATTGTGCTGTCTCCACAACCGGAACCTGGATATCTCGCGCCGCGATGGTCCGGGGACCATGCGTTGCCACCTTGGGTGAACGGATCTTCATGGCAGCTCTCCTCACTCGATCTCGGTCGGCAGCGGTTGTGGCAGGTCGTCCCCATTGGGGCCATCCAGCCAGTCCACCTTGTTCATTTTTCTCACCACCACGAACTCGTCACGGTTGCAGCCCACGGTGCCGTAGTAGTTGAAGCCATAGGCCAGCTGGGCATAGCCGCCGATCATATGGGTGGGCTTGAGCACCACACGGGTCACCGAGTTGTGGTGGCCGCCGCGGGTCTTGGTGCTCTCCGCGCCGGGCACGTTCACGATGCGTTCCTGGGCGTGGTACATCATCACCATGCCTTCCTTCACCCGCTGGCTGACCACCGCACGAGCGGTCAGCGCACCGTTGGCGTTGAAGCACTCGATCCAGTCGTTGTCTTCGATGCCGACCTTCTTCGCGTCGATCTCGCTCATCCACACGATCGGGCCGCCACGGCTCAGGGTGAGCATGATCAGGTTGTCGGTGTAGGTGCTGTGGATGCCCCACTTCTGGTGCGGGGTGATCCAGTTCAGGCAGATCTCCGGGTTGCCGTTGGGCATCTTGCCCTGCACGTAGCCGGTCGAACGGGTGTTGATCGGCGGCCGATAGCTCATCAGTCCCTCGCCGAAGGCCAGCATCCAGGGGTGGTCCTGGTAGAACTGCTGGCGGCCGGTGATGGTGCGCCACGGGATCAGCTCGTGGACGTTGGTGTAGCCGGCGTTGTAGCTGACGTGCTCGTCTTCCAGGCCGGACCAGGTCGGGCTGGAGATGATCTTGCGCGGCTGCGCCTGGATGTCGCGGAAGCGGATCGCCTCGTGCTCCTTGGGCAGCGCCAGGTGACTGTGGTCACGGCCGGTGAACTCCGACAGCGCCGCCCAGGCCTTCACCGCGACATGGCCGTTGGTTTCCGGGGCCAGCGAGAGGATGACCTCGGCCGCGTCGATGGCCGACTCGATCTTCGGCCGCCCCTGGCTGACGCCCTCCTCGCGCACCTTGTAGTTCAGCTCGCCGAGGAACTCGACCTCGTGCTCGGTGTTCCAGTTGATGCCCTTGCCGCCGTTGCCGAGTTTGTCCAGCAGCGGGCCGAGCGAGGTGAACTTCTTGTAGGTGTTCGGGTAGTCGCGCTCGACCACCGTGATGTTCGGGCAGTTCTTGCCCGGTTGCGGCGCCTCGCCCGCGGTCTTCCAGTCGCTGCCGCCGAAGGGCTGCGCCAGTTCGCCGGGGGTGTCGTGCAGCAGCGGCACGGTCACCAGGTCCTTCTCCACGCCCAGGTGTCCCTTGGCCATTTCGGAGAAGGCCTTGGCGATGCCCTTGTAGATCTCCCAATCGGAGCGGGCTTCCCAGGCCGGGTCGATGGCCGCCGACAGGGGATGGATGAAGGGGTGCATGTCCGAGGTGTTCATGTCGTCCTTCTCGTACCAGGTGGCGGTCGGCAGGACGATGTCGGAGTAAACGCAGGTGGACGACATGCGGAAGTCGAGGGTAGTGACCAGGTCGAGCTTGCCGATGGCGCCCTCGTCCACCCACTCGGCATCGCTCGGCTTGAAGCCGTCGGCACGTTTGCCGAGGTCTTCGTTCATCACGCCGTTCTTGGTGCCCAGCAGGTACTTGAGCATGTACTCGTGGCCCTTGCCCGAACTGCCGAGCAGGTTGGAGCGCCAGATGAACATGTTGCGCGGGAAGTTCACCGGGTTGTCCGGCTGCTCGCAGGAGAAGCGCAGGCTGCCGTCGGCCAGCGACTTGACCACGTAGTCCTTGGCGTCCAGGCCGGCCACAGCGGCGTCGCGGGTGATCTGCAGCGGGTTGCGGTTGAGCTGCGGCGCGCTCGGCAGCCAGCCGGCACGCTCGGCGCGGATGTTGTAGTCGAGCATGTGCTCGGGGAACTGGCTCTTGTCGGCCAGGGGCGAAAGCACCTCGTGGATGCTCATCTTCTCGTGGCGCCACTGCGAACTGTGGTTGTAGAAGAAACTGGTGCCGTTCATCTGCCGCGACGGGCGGTGCCAGTCGAGGCCGAATGCCAGCGGCAGCCAGCCGCACTGCGGGCGCAGCTTCTCCTGACCGACGTAGTGGGCCCAGCCGCCACCGGTCTGCCCCACGCAGCCGCACAACATCAGCATGTTGATCAGGCCGCGGTAGTTCATGTCCATGTGGTACCAGTGGTTCATCGCCGCACCGACGATGATCATGGAGCGACCCTTGGTCTTGTCGGCGTTGTCGGCGAACTCGCGGGCGATCTGGATGGCCTTTTCGCGGCTGACGCCGGTGATCTTCTCCTGCCAGGCCGGGGTGCCAGGCACGCGGTCGTCGTCATAGTGGTTGGCGACGTTGGCGCCACCCAGACCGCGGTCGATGCCGAGGTTGGCGGCCATCAGGTCGAACACGCTGGCAACCTTGCCCTGGCTGCCGTCGGCGAGGATCAGGGTACGCACCGGCACGCGGCGCAGCTGAATCTCTTCGCCCGGCACATGGGTGAAATGCTCGTGGGCCTGGCCGCCGAAGTACGGGAAGGCCACTTCGGCCACCTCGCCACTGTCCAGCTGGCTCAGCTTGAGGTCGACGCCGCGCCCTTCGCGGCCCTCGCGGGCCTCGATATTCCACTTGCCCTTCTCGCCCCAGCGATAGCCGATCGAGCCCAGCGGCGAGACCAGTTCACCGCCGGCGTCCACGGCGATGGTCTTCCACTCGGGGTTGTTGTCCTGGCCGAGGTCACCGTCGAGATCGGAGGCACGCAGGAAGCGGTCGGCGCGGTAGCTGCCGTCCTTCTCCTCGAGCAGCACCAGCATCGGCAGGTCGGTGTAGCGCTTGGCGTAGTCGGTGAAGTAGGCGCTGGGGTTCTCCAGGTGGAATTCCTTGAAGATGACGTGGGCGAAGGCCTGTGCCAGCGCCGCGTCGGTACCCTGCTTGGGGTTGAGCCAGAGGTCGGTGAGCTTGGCCACCTCGGCGTAGTCCGGGGTGATGGCCACGGTCTTGGTGCCCTTGTAGCGCACCTCGGTGAAGAAGTGGGCGTCGGGGGTACGGGTCTGCGGAACGTTGGAGCCCCAGGCGATGATGTAGTTGGAGTTGTACCAGTCGGCCGACTCCGGCACGTCGGTCTGCTCGCCCCACACCTGCGGCGAGGATGGCGGCAGGTCGCAGTACCAGTCGTAGAAGCTCAGGCACACGCCGCCGATCAGCGACAGGTAACGCGAGCCGGCGGCGTAGCTGACCATGGACATGGCCGGGATCGGCGAGAAGCCGACCACGCGGTCCGGGCCGTACTGTTTGATGGTGTACACGTTGGAGGCAGCGATGATTTCGTTGACCTCGTTCCAGCTGGAGCGAATGAAGCCGCCCATGCCGCGCTTGCTCTTGTAGGACTCGGCCTTGGCCTTGTTCTCGACGATGCTGGCCCAGGCCTCCACCGGCGCCAGGGTGCGGCGCGCCTCGCGCCAGAGCTTCAGCAGCGGCTTGCGCACCTTGGGGTACTTCAGACGATTGGCGCTGTAGATGTACCAGCTGTAGCTGGCACCCCGCGGGCAGCCTCGCGGCTCGTGGTTGGGCAGGTCGTTACGGGTACGCGGGTAGTCGGTCTGCTGGGTTTCCCAGGTGATCAGGCCGTTCTTCACGTAGATCTTCCAGGAGCACGATCCGGTGCAGTTCACCCCGTGGGTGGATCGCACGATCTTGTCGTACTGCCAGCGCGCGCGGTAGACGTTCTCCCAGTCGCGCGACTCCTTGCGGGTCTCGCCGTGACCGTCGGCGAACTCTCCTTGCTTGCGGTTGAAGAAGCGCAGCTGGTCAAGTATGTGGCTCATTTTCTTTTCCTCTCAGGCTGAGCGCGGACGGTTAACCCCGCGCTCGTCATCATTGGTGAAGGCAAACTCAGCAGGGGGTCTGCGCGCCCTTGCGCGAGTACCACCACCAGGTGACCAGGATGCAGCTGACGTAGTAGCCAACGAACAGATACAGGGCGACCTCGGGCCCGCCGGTGAGGGCGATGGAGCTGCCGAAGGACTTGGGAATGAAGAAGGCGCCGAAGGCCCCGATGGCCGAGCTGAAGCCGAGCACCGCGGCCGACTCCTTGCCGGCGGCCTTGAGCGCCTGCTCGCGGACCGCTGCTCCCTTGCCGGCGCTCGCGCGCTCGTGCAGGGTGCGGAAGATCACCGGGATCATGCGGAAGGTGGAGCCGTTGCCGATGCCGGTGGTGACGAACAGCAGCATGAACATGGCGAGGAAACCGTAGAAATTGCCGCCCTGGCCGTTCTGCGGCAGGAAGGCGATCACCCCGAACACGGCGCCAATCATCAGCACGAAGTTCCACAGGGTGACCCGCGCACCACCGAGCTTGTCGGCCACCCAGCCGCCCAGCGGACGCACCAGGGCGCCGACCAATGGGCCGAGGAAGGCGAACTTGAGCGCGGTGACTTCCGGGAAGGAGGTCTTGATCAGCAGCGGGAAGGCCGCGGCAAAACCGATGAAGGAGCCGAAGGTAGCCAGGTATAGCCAGCACATCAGCCAGTTGTGCTTGCGCTTGAAGATCACCGCCTGTTCGGCGAAGGAGGCCTTGGCACTGGCCAGATCGTTCATCCCGAACCAGGCCGCCAGGGTCACCGCCGCGATCAGCGGTACCCAGATCAGACCGGCGTTCTGCAGCCACAGCTGGCTGCCGTCGGCCAGCTCCTGGGGCTTGCCGCCCACCACGCCGAACAGGCCGAAGCCGATCACCAGCGGCACCAGGAACTGCATGGCGGATACGCCCAGGTTGCCGAGCCCGGCATTCAGCCCCAGCGCGGTGCCCTGCTGGGCCTTGGGATAGAAGAAGCTGATGTTGGACATCGAGGAAGCGAAGTTGCCGCCGCCGAAACCGCACAGCAGGGCGATGATCACGAACACGCTGTAGGGAGTGCTCGGGTCCTGCACGGCGAAGCCCATCCACAGCGAGGGGATCAGCAACGACGCCGTGCTCAGCGCGGTCCAGCGCCGTCCGCCGAATACCGGCACCATGAAGGAGTAGAAGATGCGGAAGGTCGCCCCGGACAGCCCCGGCAACGCGGCCAGCCAGAACAGCTGGTCGGTGCTGAAGCCGAAGCCGATGGCGTTCAGGCGCACGATCACGGTGCTCCACACCATCCACACGGCGAACGCCAGGAACAGCGCCGGGATCGAGATCCACAGGTTGCGGGTGGCGATGGCCTTGCCGGTGGAGCCCCAGAAGTGCGGGTCCTCGGGGCGCCAATCCTCGATCACCGAGCCTTGCCGGGGCGGCTGCCCCATGGTCGGATTCTTGGTTGCAGACATGCTCGTCTCCTCAAGCGTCGGAAGCAGAACTCATGGGGCCGGTGGAGCCGGAACCCATGACTGGGGTTTTGCGAACTTCGCTGAGGTACATCCAGATCAGGGAGACCCAGACCACGCCGTACATCAGCATGAAGCAGGAGCTGCGCACGCCGGTGAGGTCCACCAGGGCGCCGAACATGATCGGCAGGACGAAGCCGCCCAGGCCGCCGGCCAGGCCGACGATGCCGGACACGGCGCCCATGCGATCGGGGAATTCGTTGGAGATGTACTTGAACACCGAGGCCTTGCCGAAGGCCCAGGCAATGCCCATGACGAACATCAGCGCGGTGAACACCCAGACGTTGAGGCCGATATGGAAGGTCTGCGGGCCGTTGACCGTGTGTATGGTGAAGTCGGTCTGCGGGTAGGACAGGACGAACAGGCATACCCAGCTCACCCACATCACCCACCAGGTGACGCTGTGGGCGCCCCAGCGGTCGCTCATCCAGCCGCCGATGGCGCGCAGCACGCCACCCGGCAGGGAGAAGCAGGCGGCCAGCAGGGCCGCGCTCTGCAGGCTGAAGCCGTACTCCTGGACGTAGTATTTGGTCATCCACAGGGCCAGCGCGACGTAGCCACCGAAGACGATCGAGTAGTACTGGCAGTAGCGCCAGACACGCGGGTCCTTCAGGGTCTTGAGTTGCTCGCCGAGGGACACACTGCTCGGTACGCGATGCGCCTTGTTCTCGTAGGTGAGGAACCAGAACAGCAGCGCGGAAATGAACATGATCGCCGAGTAGACCTTAGGCACCATCTGCCAGCTGGCCGCGGCGATGATCGCCGGGGCGAGGAACTTGGTCAGCGCGGAACCGGCGTTACCGGCGCCGAAGATACCCATCGCCAGACCCTGGCTGGACTTCTCGAACCACTTGGCGACGTAGGCGATGCCCACCGAGAATGAGCCGCCGGCCAGGCCGACGAACAGCCCCAGCACGAGGAACTGCCAGTACTGGGTGGCCTGGCTAATCAGGTAGATCGGCAGCACGCAGACCAGCATCAGCACGAAGAAGACGATGCGCCCGCCGAAGCGGTCGGTGAGCATGCCCAGCGGCAGGCGCACCAGGGACCCCGTGAGCACCGGGGTGGAAGCCAGCAGGCCGAACTGGGTCTCGTTGAGCTGCAGCAGCTCCTTGATGGGCACGCCGAGCACCGCGAACATCATCCACACCATGAAGCAGATGGTGAACGCAGCGGTGCTCATTCCCAGCACCAGCCCCTGTTGCACTTGCCGACTCGCCATGACCGCTCTCCCAAGCGACTCTCATGGCTCGCAGGCTATGCCCCGCCCCCTCGTCTCTCTTGATCCAGATCAAGGAGCACAGACCGCCACTGCTCCTACCATTGGCCCACATACCTCTAAAGGGATAGGCCGAAAATATGAAAAATATTCTTTTGAAATCAATTAGATACAAAATTGAATAGGCGCCTTTCGCGGGCCTGCGTGCCCCTCGGAACTCTTTGGAGGTAGCCGCCATGCTGGATTGGCTGAAAGGCTCCCTACCCGCCCGCGCAGGCCTGGCGGTGGTGCTCATCGCCACCCTCGCCTTCTCCAGCGCCTTCAGCGCCGTGCTGATTGCCTGGGTCAGCGAGGACGACGCCGCGGCCATCAACACCGCAGGCTCCCTGCGCATGGCCACCTACCGCCTGAACTGGCAGCTGGAGGCGAATGCATCGCCCCAGGCCATCGCCCATCTGCGCGACGACATGCAGCGCCGGCTCGACAGCAGCTCGCTCAAGCACATGATCGAGAGCGACGGCCAGAGCGCCGTGGCACAAGCCTTCAAGAGCGTCAGCGACAGCTGGCAGGACCAGCTGCTACCGGCGCTGGAGCGCGGCGACAGGATCACCTTCCAGCAGCAGTCGGAGGTCTTCATCGGCCAGCTCGAGCACTTCGTGCTGCTGCTGCAGAAGCAGAGCGAGAAACGCCAGGGCTGGCAGCAGAGCATCCAGGGTGCGGCACTGTTGATGACGGTGGTGATCCTGCTGGTAGGCATGTTCGAGTTGCAGAACAGCGTGATCACCCCGCTGCAGGAGCTGGTCGGCGCCACCGAGCGCTTCCGCAGTGGCGACCTCAACGCACGTATCGAGTACAGGTCGAGCGACGAGCTGGGGCAGATGGCCGACAGCTTCAATGCCATGGCCGATGCCATCGAGGACTCCCACCTGACCCTGGCATCGCGGGTCGCCGAGAAGACCCAGCAGTTGGCCCAGAGCAATGCCGCCCTGGAGCTGCTCTACCAGAGCAGCCGCAGCCTCGCCAGCAGCTCGGCCAACGCCGGGCAGCTCGACGCGCTGATCGACAGCTTCCAGCAACGCCTGCCCGGCCTGCGCCTGAGCCTGTGCCTGAAAGGCGACGCGCAGGACCCGGTCGAACATGTGATCGCCCTGCACGGCAGCGCCGCACGGGACATCTGCGCTCCCGCCGACTGTGCCAACTGCACGCGTCACGGCGGACATAACAGCCTGATCTACCCGATCAGCTCCCAGGGTAACAATCTCGGCGAGTTGCGCGCCCACTACATCGACCGCCACTCGCCACACCCCTGGGAGCGCGAACTGATCCAGGCGCTGTCGCACCTGATCGGCACCTCGCTGTCGCTGGAGCGCCAGCGCGAGCAGGACAACCGCCTGCTGCTGCTCGACGAGCGCACCACCATTGCCCGCGAGCTGCACGACTCGCTGGCCCAGGCCCTGTCCTACATGAAGCTGCAGGTGAGCCGCCTGCAGACGCTGATCCGCCGTGGCGAAGCAGGCGAGCGCCTGCTGGAGGTCAGTGACGAGCTGCGCGATGGCCTGAACAACGCCTACCGCCAGCTGCGCGAACTGCTCACCACCTTCCGCCTGCAGATCCAGGACGGCGGCATCGAGCAGGCACTGGACGAAACCGCTCGCGAATTCGCCGAGCGCGGCGGCATCCGGGTGCTGTTCGAAAGCTCTGCGCTGGCCTTCAGTCTATCGGCCACGGAGCAGATCCATGTGCTGCAGATCGCCCGCGAGGCACTTTCCAACTGCGCCCGCCACGCCCATGCCGAACAGGCCTGGATGAAACTGCAGCAGTCCGGCGAGGAAGTGCAGCTGCTCATAGAGGACGATGGCATTGGCATCACGCCGGGCTTCGACACCCGCCTGCACCACGGCCTGAACATCATGCACGAACGCGCCCGCAGTCTGGGCGGCAAGCTCGCCATCACCGCGCGCAAGCCTCAGGGCACATGCGTGGAACTGCGCTTCTGCCCCGAATTTCTGCGCCAACCGACTCTTGAGACCTCGCTATGAACGCTCACACCCTGCTGCTGGTCGACGACCATCCCATGATGCGTCGCGGTATCCGCCAGCTGATCGAACTGGAAAGCGACCTGGTGGTTGTCGGCGAGGCCAACAATGGTGAAGAAGCCTGCGACCAGGTCGCGCGGCTGGTTCCCGACCTGGTGTTGCTGGACAACAATATGCCCCAGCTCAATGGCGTTGAGACCCTCAAGCGCCTACGCGATCAGGGTTTCGTCGGCAAGGTGCTGCTGTTCACCGTCTCCGACGCCGAGAACGACGTGCGCGACGCCATGCGCTTCGGTGCCGACGGCTACCTGCTCAAGGACATGGAGCCGGAGCACCTGATCGCCCGCCTGCGCGACGTGCTGCACGGTACCCTGGTGGTCAGCCCCTCCCTGACCACCGTTCTCGCCCAGGCCCTGCGCGCGCCGCAGAGCGCCAGCTCGCTGGACCTGACCGACCGCGAGCGGCAGGTGCTGAAGATGATCGCCGCCGGCCTGAGCAACAAGATGATCGGCAACAAGCTCGGCATCACCGAGGGCACGGTGAAGGTGCATGTGAAGAACCTGCTGCACAAGCTCGGCCTGCGTTCCCGCGTGGAGGCCGCCGTGTGGGCCCTGGAGAACCTGCGCTGAGCCGCCGCGTCACTGGTCGTAGAGAAAGGTGTTGTCCAGCTGCGCGGCATCGTCAACCG
The DNA here is from genome assembly GCF_029837695.1 of Pseudomonas sp. GD04019. Classification (GTDB taxonomy): domain Bacteria; phylum Pseudomonadota; class Gammaproteobacteria; order Pseudomonadales; family Pseudomonadaceae; genus Aquipseudomonas. The sequence goes on along the minus strand of NZ_JAOEEA010000007.1, from coordinate 154,207 downwards.
TCACCTGCAGGTCTTTTACCAGGCCATCGTCGAGGCCGTAGATCCAGCCGTGCACGGCAAGCGGATGGCCTCGACGCCAGGCGTTCTGCACGATGGTGGTGTGACAGACATTGCGCACCTGGCGCTGTACGTTCAGCTCGCACAGCAGGTCGACCTGTTGCTCCGCATCCAGCCCCTCGAAGCGCTGCAGGTTCTGGTGATACAGGGCCTTGAGCGCCCGCAACCAGTTGTCGATCAGGCCCAGCTCCTCGTGGCCCAGCGCCGCGCGCACACCGCCGCAGCCGTAGTGGCCGCAGACGATCACCTGGCGCACCTGCAGCACATCGACCGCGTACTGCAGCACGGAGAGAAAATTCATGTCCGTGGCCACTACCATGTTGGCCACGTTGCGGTGCACGAACAGCTCGCCCGGCATCAGCCCGACCACCTCGTTGGCCGGCACCCGGCTGTCCGAGCAGCCGATCCAGAGAAACTCCGGGCGCTGCTGGCGCGCCAGTCGGGCGAAGAAGTTCGGATCGCGAGCGCGCAGCGACTCCGCCCAGTAACGGTTGTTGGCCAGTAAACGCTCGACGTCCACGGCAGGATTCTCCACGTCAGGTTACAGCCGCGAAAATGGCATGCCCCGCGCTGGCCGATCTTGTCCAAAATCAAGCTCGGCGAAGCGGCTCAGGCGGGAACGCCGAGGATCACACTGGAGGCCTTGAAGATCGCGGTGATCGCCTGCCCCTGCCGCAGATCGAGCGACCGAGCGCTGTCATTGGTGATGATCGCCGCCAAGGTAGGCCCTTCCGGCAGCGCTATCACCACCTCGGTATTGACCGCTCCCGGCTGGAGCCTGACCACCGAACCTGGCAACTGGTTACGCGCCGAGAAACGGGCACCTTCGCCGTCGGCGACCAGAACGATGGAGGAAGACTTGATCAGCGCAAAGACCTCGCTACCCAAGTCCAGCCCAAGCGCCTGCGTGCTGTCATGGGTGATCACGGCGACAATCCTCGCACCGCCTGCCACCGACAGCTCCACTTCGTCGTTGATGGCACCGATTTTCAGACCGCTCACGGTGCCGAGAAACTGATTGCGTGCACTGCTCTTCATACCCATCCGCCTCACCAGTAGATAGTCGTCGGCCATGCCTTCCGCCTGGCCACCGAGCTGAGTCACGAAACGCTGATGCTCGCGCTCGATCAGCCGGAAGTTGTCCACCAGGCGCTGTCCGCGCGTCGTCAGGTGCGTACCTCCGCCGCCCTTGCCGCCTACCAGGCGCTGCACCAGCGGCTCGCCCGCCAGATTGTTCATGGTATCGATGGCATCCCAGGCCGCCTTGTAGCTCATGCCCAACGACTTGGCCGCCTGGGTGATGGATCCGCACTCGGCGACCCTGGCGAGCAACGCCACTCGGCCACGCCCCCCGAAGTTCTCACCGGCAACCGTCATCCACAACGAGCCATGCAGCTGTATCGCGTTGTCCTTTTCCATTCTGACCTCTCGCCTAGGTGGCACTTTTTCTTGTTGACCGTGATGCGCCCGACGCCGTCCCTGGCGGCCTTGCGTGAGCGCGAGTCACTCGACGACCTTGACCACCGAGATGTCCTGCAGCCATTTGACATGGCGTGGTCCGGTCCTTGTGTCCTGCGCCGAAATCAGGGCTAGGCGCCCCTCATCCTGTCCCAGGGCCATACCATTCTTCTCGAAGAACACCAGCACACCATCGCCCAGCGGCGAGTTGAATACCTCGTTCCAGGAGAACACCACGGCATAGCCATCGCTGGCGCGTGCGACTATTGCCATCTTCTTCACATCATTGTGAGCAGGCGCCTTGATCTTCGCCCTGTCCAGCACGTCCCTCAGCCTTACTCCCTTGATGTCCTCCAGCTTGCCCCGGTCGGCACCGGACTGGCAGACCAGTTTGACCTCCGTCAGTTGCTGAACAGGAAAGCTGCGCAGCTGCGCCACATCGAGGTTCAGGCTGTGCTCGACAGCACCGGAAATGACAACGGATTGCGTCACGAAGCGCCCAGGATCCAGTAACTGCTCGGCGGCAGCGAGCTCGCCGCACAGCAGCATTGCAGTAAGAGTCGAGAGAATGCGAAATGCGCCCATTGTGAGTTTCTCCATGTGATCAGAAGCGGTAGTCGGCGTTGACGAACCAGGTGCGCCCGGCACTGGGGAAGCCATCGGCCAGGCTGTAGTCCTCGTCGGTGAGGTTGTTCAGGCCGGTCTCCAAAGTCATGGCCTCCTGCAGGCTGTAGGCGGCCTTGAAATTGAGTGTGGTGAATCCATCCAGGGATACCTGATCGGATGCCCAGCGGCTGCTGTCGTGCTCGGCGAAGGCCACCAGCTCCCAGCGCTCGGCGGGATAGAACGAGGCATGAACGATCAGCTTGTGTCGCGGCACATCGGTCAATTTGCGCGAGTCGGAGCGGTTGTCCAGATCGGTCAGGGTGTAGTTGCCGCCCAGTTCCAGCCAGCGGCTTACGGGGCTCGCCAGGCCCAGCTCGAGCCCTTGGGAGCGGACTTTGCCGACGTTCTGCATCTGCGCAGCAGTGCCCACCACATTGGCCACGGACTGGATCTTGTCGCTGATGTCGCTGTAGAACAGCGCGGCCTCTATCTCGAGCTGCCGCCAGGCCGTGCCACGGTAGCCCAGCTCATAGTTCAGGGCTCGCTCGGGCTGCAGGTCCGGGTTCTCCACATAGCTACCCAGACGCTGGGAGTAACGATCCTTGAGCGTCGGCAGGCGCGTCTTGCGCGCCACCGTGGCGTACAGTTGCGCGTTCGTGCTGAGGTCGAAGAACAGCCCGGCCTGGGCATCGCTGGCCGTTTGGCTATCGGGCAACGCATAGGGGTTGCCGCGACTGAAGACCGATTCGGGTTCGAGTCTGTGACGCGACGCGCCCAGCGACAGCAGCCAGCGAGAACCCAGCTGAATATTGTCCTCCAGTGCCAGGGAACTGAGGTCATCCTGGAAGCGGGCATTGGTGGTGCCGGCGCCGTCAACCTCCTCGTGCTCGTCGGACTTGTAATGGCCAACCAGGCGCAGCGTCTGAGCGGCCATGCGGCGCGACTCGAGTTCCACCGAGCCACCACTGGTACGGTCGTGATAGATGCTGCGGCCAGTACCGAGACTGCCGCGTCCAGCTGTTTTCAGCCGGTCGTAGGCGTCGTCCGTGTAAGACCTGACCTCGTTGTCATAACGGTCATGATAAAGACGCAGCTTGAGGCTCTCGAGGTCGCCCAAAGCCGTTTGCGAGACGAAGTACAGGCTCTCCTTGTCCCAATAGGGCCACTGCCAGTAGCGCGCCACACTCGGGTCAGTAGAGGGCGGCTGGCCCTTCTCGCCCTTCTGGCTGTAGTAACTGAGGGCGTACTCGTCGCCCTCTCTCGGCGTCAGCCCTAGCTTGAACGACAGCTTGCCGTCTTCGCGATAGGCATTATTGCGCTGCCCGCCGCGCTCGCTCGGGGTCGGATGGAAATCCGAGGGCAGCGGGAATCCCTCGTTCTCCAGGTAGGAAGCACCGCCCTGCAGGTACCAGGAGCCCTGGTTGGAGCCGACATTGACCGAGGTTCGTCGCTCGCTTTCCGAGCCCATGCCCACCGAGACGTCCCCCTCCAGCTCCCGGGTCGGCTTGCGCGAGATCAGGTTGATCGCACCGCCAAGCGCATTGGGCCCGTAGGCCACCGAACTGAAGCCCTTGGCCACCTGGATGGCCGACAGATCGGCGGTAGTGAAGCGGTTGAAGTCGATGTAGCCATCATAGGGCACATAGACTGGTATGCCATCGATGAACAGCGGTATCTGGCGCGAATCGAAACCACGTACATGGATGGTCTTCTCGTTGCGCGAATTGTTCGAGAGAGTCACACCGGAAAGCAGCGCCAAGGCATCCCCGACATTGTTTCGGTTGTAGCGGCGCATCTCTTCCTGGCTCACCACCGAGGCGACCTGAGCACTGCCGATTTCGCCGACCTCCTGCGCCTGCCCCACCACCAGAATGCTGCCGAGCGAGAAGGTCTGCTCCTGCCCCCATGCCACTGGCTGCATCGCCAGGGCGACGGCAACCGCCAGGCCGGAGCGCCTCAGGCGCCGCGTGCTTCTTTCATTCATCTGTTTCTGCTCCCAGGTCGTAATAGCAACTTGCATATAGCGATTGATAAATTTTTTATCCCCTTGCGGGCGCCTCCTCCCAGCTGCCCTTCAGCAGACCGCCATCGCACAACTGCAGAACCTGCTCACCAAACACCCTGGCGTCCTCCGGATCATGGGTGATCAACAGCAGCGGAATGCCCAGCTCGAGTTGCAGGGCATCCAGCTCGGTGCGCATCTGCCCGCGCAGGCGTTGGTCCAGGGCGGCGAATGGCTCATCCAGCAGCAGCGCCCGCGGCCGGGCCGCCAGGGCCCTGGCTAGGGCCACGCGCTGGCGTTGACCGCCGGAAAGCTCGCCAGGCAACTGGAGGGCTACTGCGCGCAGTTGGAACAGCTCCAGCCAGTGCTGAACCTCGGAACAGCTGCCCCGTACGGCAGGATTGCGCCAGCCCCCGTGCAGACCGAAGGCGATGTTTTGGGCCACGTTGAGGTGCGGGAACAACGCGTAGTCCTGAAACAGGTAGGCGATTTGCCGGGCCTGGGGAGGCAGGTCGATGCCTGCGGCGCTGTCGAACAGGGTGCGCCCGTCCAGGCGGATATGGCCGGAGTCTGGACGCAGCAGACCGGCAATGGCCTGCAGTGTCAGGCTCTTGCCCGAACCAGAGGGCCCGAGGATGACCAGCCGGGAACCATCGACGCGGAAATTCAGCTGCAGGTGAAAGGCGCGTCCGGCAGAGCGCAGAGTCTTGTGCAGGTCCACTTCGAGACGCATGCTCATCCACCTCGCTGCTGGCCGACCTGTCCGGGCGCCAAACGCCCGGCGGCCAGCAACACGGCAATGCATACCAGCGAGGTGAGCAGCACCAGGCCGTTGGCCAGGTCGTCCTGGCCCGCCTGCACCGCCTCGTACACCGCCACCGACAGGGTCTGGGTCTTGCCGGGAATGCTGCCGGCCACCATCAGTGTCGCGCCGAACTCGCCGAGCGCCCTGGCGAACGCCAGCAACACGCCAGCCAGGATGCCGCGCCAGGCCAACGGCAGGGTCACGCGGAAGAAAAGCGCCACCTCGCTCACGCCAAGCACCCGCGCGGCCTGCTCCAACTGCCCGTCAACCGCCTCGAAGGCGGCACGAGCCGGCTTGAACACCAGCGGGAAGGCCACGATCGAGGCAGCCACCACCGCTCCCTGCCAGGAGAAGATCAGGCTCACGCCGAAGCTGTCGTGCAGCCAGCCACCCAGCCAGCCGCGGCGCCCCAGCAACACCAGCAGGTAGTAGCCGAGCACGGTCGGCGGCATCACCATCGGCAGGGTCAGCAGGGTGTCCAGCAGGTCGCGTCCCGGAAAGCGGCCGCGCGCCAGCAGGAACCCCACTGCCACCCCGAACAGCAGGGTCAGCAACGTGGCGCAACCGGCAACCTGCAGGGACAGAAGGAAGGCACTCCACACTGCGTCCATGAGGCGCCTCGCTCAGGGCCGCAGAAAACCATGACGGGCAAGCACCGCCTGGCCGGCCGGTGACAGCACGTAGTCGACGAAATCCACCGCCTGCTCCGCGGCCTCGCTCTGGGCGATAGGTGCGATGGGGTAGCGAATCGCTTGCGCCAGCGGTACTTCCAGGGCGACACGCACCTTGTCCGGCATGCTGCGGGCATCGGTACGGTAGACGAACGCCGCGTCCACCTCGCCCCTGGCCACATAGTCCAAGGACTGGCGCACGTTCTGGGTGCCAACGACCTTGGGTTGTAGCTGCGGCCACAGGCCGGCAGCCTGTAAAGCCTGCATCGCGTAGCGCCCTACCGGCACGCTATCGGGATTGCCGATGGCGACCCTGTCGGCGGCCAACAGATCATCGAGCCGCGCCAGGTTCCGCGTACTGTCGCTGGGCACCACCAGCACCAGCGCATTGCCGGCGAAGTCATGCCGCGCCGCCTGCCGCACCAGCCCCATCTGCTGCGCGCGGTCCATGCTCTGCTGGTCGGCCGAGGCGAACACATCGACGGGGGCGCCCTTGGCCACCTGCTGCAGCAGCGCGCCGGAGGCGCCGAAATTGAGCAGCACGCGGGTGTCCTTGTGCTCTGCCTGATAGTGCTCGGCGATTTCGCGGAAGGCGTCGGTCAGGCTGGCGGCGGCAGACACCGTCAGGTCGCCGGCCATAGCCGGACAACCGGCGAGCAGCAAGACGAGGAAGCAGATAGAGCGCAGCATGAAGTTCTCCAGAGAGCCTGCGCCAGGGGCGCAATATAGGGTTGGATATCACGCTACCCAACGACCCTCGGGACGAAACTGACCAAAATCAAGAACGGCAAAATGCCGTCCACTGCGCGGTGAACTTGATAGGCATCAAGGCTGCGGTATGGGGCCTGCTTATCGTCGGCGGTAATTTCTTAACGGAGTTGCCTCCATGAAATCCCGCTCGCCGCAATGGTTGTCTCTTGCCCTCCTCTGCCTCGCCGCACCGGCCTCGGCCGATCCCGCGTTCAGCGATCTGCTCACCCAGGGCAAGCCGATCCTCGACGCCCGCTACCGCTTCGAGAACGTCGACCAGGAGAACGCCCTGCGCGACGCCAATGCCCAGACCCTGCGCACCCGCGCCGGCTTCCAGAGCGGCAAATGGTATGGCCTGTCCGGCCTGATCGAAGTGGACAACGTCAGCCGCCTGGGCGACGCCGCCTACAACGACACCCGCAACGGCCAGCGCGAATACGCGGTGGTCGCCGACCCGGACGGCAGCGAGGTCAACCAGGCCCTGCTGCGCTACGACCACAAGCTCGGCAGCGCCGTGCTCGGCCGCCAGCGCATCAATCTGGACAACCAGCGCTTCATCGGCAGCGTGGCCTGGCGGCAGAACGAGCAGACCTACGACGGCGCCCTGACTCAGCTCAAGCCCATCGACGGCCTGACCCTGAGCTACGCCTACCTCGACCAGGTCAACACCGTCTTCGGCCCGGACAACGGCCGCTACGACAACCCCACCAACCCGGCCAACATCGACGGCCACAGCCACCTGGTCAACGCCCAGTACGTGTTCATGCCGCAGCTGACGGCCACCGCCTACCGCTACCTGCTGGACCTCGACAACATCGCCGTGGCACCCACCGCCGCCGAAGGCAGCCTGTCCAGCCAGACCACCGGCCTGCGCCTGAACGGCGCCGTCGCCGGCATCAGCTACGTGCTCGAATACGCCCAGCAGCAGGACCATGGCGACAACCCGCTGGACCTCGACAGCGAGTACCGCCTCCTCGAGCTGGGTTACACGGTCAAGGGCGTGCAGCTGAAGGCCGGCTACGAGGTGCTGGGCGGCGACGGTGGCGCCGGCAACCGCGCCTTCCAGACGCCGCTGGCGACCAAGCATGCCTTCCAGGGCTGGGCGGATGTGTTCCTCACCACTCCGGCCGACGGCATCGAGGACGCCTACTTCGGCGTCACCGCACCGCTGTTCGGTGGCACCCTGCAGGCCTGGTACCACGACTTCGCCACCGAGCAGGGCAGCGATGACTACGGCGACGAGATCGACCTGTCCTACGCCCACCCGATTCTCGGGGTGAAGGGCCTGGTCGGCCTGGTCAAGTACGCCACCTACGACTCCGCGGACGAGGCTCGCAGCGTGGATACGGACAAGGCCTGGCTGCAGCTGCAGTACAGCCTGTGAACGCCGGCAAGAGTCGCAGGAGAACCTCCCTGCCAGCGCGCCTGCTCTCCCTCCTGGTGCTCGGTCTGCCACTGTTCGAGGTACCGGCAGGCAGCCGGGCCCGTCGCCTGCGGGCGCTGCACCTGGCCAACCGGCAGGCCTCGCTCGGCCAGCATGCCCTGCTCTACTGCCTGCTGCGCGACCAGCGCTGGGCCGGGTTGCATCTTCAGGAAAGCCGCGTGGCGCTGGAACGCACACAACAGCGCCTGCTCGAACTGGGCGCCGGCGCGGACAACCTGCAACCTTTGCTGCAGGGCTACAGCCTGCTGTTGCACGCGGCCAATGACGACGCCCTGCGCGCCTGCGCGTTGGCCCTCGGCGAGCGCGTCCTGGAGCGCTCCCTGGCAGTCGTCGAGGCGCTGGCGAGCCAACTGGCCACCCCCGAGGCGCAGTGGCTGAGCCTGTGCGGGCGGATCTACGCTTACAGCCAGCGAGCGCTGTGCCTGCTGGCCGTGGAACACCCCGCGGCGCTGGGGCTGGACCGATCGTCGCAACTGCACAGCTGTCACGCGCAGTGTCGACAGACCCTCGACCGTCTGCGCGGCCTCACCCAGCACGGAGCCGATATCGCACCGCTGCTCGGTGAGCTGCAGAAGCTGCACCAGATGCCGCCCGACAACCCGGACGGTGCCTGGCTGCATCATGTCAGCGCCAGTCTGCTGCACAGCCTGCAACGCCTCGAGGAGATAGGCACCTGAACCCCTCTCTTTGGAGGTAGCGCCTAGGAGGAATGGGCTGGCCGCAGCCCGCCGCCTACCATGCCTGACATGGAGGTGGACCATGCTTACCGATTCCTCGACACAGGCGTTCCTACGCCAGCATCACCTGTTTGATCGCCTGCCGGATCCGCTTTTTCAGGAGATCTGCTGCCTGGCGATCCACCGTCGCCTGGAAGCGGGTGCCACCCTCTTCCACCAGGGCGAAGAAGCGGAGCGCTTCTATCTGCTGCTGGAGGGTCAGATGACACTGACCCGCGTGTTGCCGGAAGGCCAGGAGAAGCTGGTGGAGGTGGTGGCACCTGGCCAGAGTTTCGCCGAGGCCCTGCTGTTCGGCAGCGAGCGCTACTACCCGGTGACCGCCTGCGCCTTCAAGAGCAGCAGCCTGGTCAGCATCGACGGCCCGCACTACCGGCGCCTGCTGGAAGAACAGCCCAAGGCCTGCCTGGAGCTGCTGAGCAGCCTGAGCATGCGCCTGAATCAGCGCCTTAACGAGATAGACACCCTGACCTTGGGCAATGCCAGCCGTCGGGTCGCGCGTTACCTCTGCCAGGAGCAGGATTCGGGCAACGGGCAGATCCAGCTGAGCGTGCCTAAACGCCTGATCGCCTCTCAGCTGGGCATTCAGCCAGAAACCTTCTCACGCATCCTGCATCGCCTTATCGACGCCGGCCTGATCGCCATGGAGAGGCGCGTTATCCGTGTGCTGGACCGTCCCAACCTGGCCAGTTACCACGACTGATCACATCGCCCTAGTGGAAGGAAGCCTCCATGCAAGACCCGAAACTGCCCCTGGTCTATTCCTGCTCCGGCTGCTCCAACGTCGCCCAACTGGCCAACACCCTGGCCGTACGCCTGGACCGCGCGGGGCTCGCCGAAATGTCCTGCATCGCCGGGGTCGGAGGCCGGGTGGCCTCGCTGGTCAGCAAGGCCAACAGCGGCAGACCGATCCTGGCCATCGACGGATGTCCGCTGCAATGCGTACGCGGCTGCCTGGACCAGTACGGCGTGAAGGCCAGCCAGCATCTGATTCTCAGCAAATACGGTCTGAAGAAGCGCTACGGCGAGGATTTCGCCAGCGAGACGGTCGACGAGGCCTACCGCGGCGTGGTGCAACTGCTGGCCAGCGACCGCATGCAGGTGCGCTACCAGCAGCCACGCCTGGTCAGTGACGAGTAACCTCCTTCTGCACCACCTCGCCCATCTCCCGCAGCAGCAGCCACAAGCGTGGCGGTAGCTGCTCGGGGTCCAGCCCATCGAGCAGATTCTTCATCCCCAGCCCCAGGTCGGTATCGCCCTCGATCACCAGGCGACGCCGGAAGAACAGGGTATCCGGGTCCTCCTGGCGGCTGGCCAGCAACAGAAAGTCGCGCCAGCGCCCGCGAATGCAGACATCGCTGGCGCTGCGCTGCGCCACTCGCAACCGCTTGCCCTCGCAAGTCAGGCACCAGGCCAGCCCCAGGTCGCTGATCTCCAGACGCAGCCAGCGTCCCTGCAACAGATCGAAGGCGCCCTCGGCGAGCGGTTCGGCGAACAGCCGACCGGCCACCCGCTCCAGCAGCTGGCACTGCAGGACGAAAGGCAGATGCCGCCCCAGAGGCAGCAGCGGCTCGCCGATGCGCAGAGCCAGATGGACCAGGCTCATAGGCTCACCTCATCGATGCGCAGCATGCCCGGGCGACCATGCCAGTAGCCGTTGCAACCCTCCATGGCCAAGGGCGGCAAGGCCCCGTCGCGCACCTCGGCGAACTGGCGGATGACCTCCGCCGTGCCCTCGTGGCGCGGGCTGATGCGCAGCACATCCACTCCGGTAGAGGCCAGCTGGTGATAGTCGGGCAGCAGGTTGCAGACCTCGGCGGACATGGTCTGGATGCCGTTGAGGGTGAACAGCGGCTGACGCTCCTGGCTTTGCAGGGCAATGCCCTCGGGGTAGTTGAGACAGCAGAAGCGGCAGTCATCCTTGGGCCGGTTCTCGGCACGCGCGGTGAAGCAGCGGGCCGAGTAGGCCAGCGGCAGGTGGCCATAGGCGAACAGCTCCACCTCCGGGCGTGGGTGCCCCAGCAGCTCCAGCTGGCTCAGGCAGTCGCGCAACAGGCGGCCGGAACACTCCACCGGCGGCACCCAGCGGCACATGCCGCAATCACTCAGCTCACTCAGCGCATGGGCGTTGTACAGGTTGAGCGCCGGCCCGGCCACGAAGGGTGTGCGCCGCTCGCGCAGCAGCTGCACGGCGCCCATGTCGTTGGCCTCCACCAGCAGCTCGCCGTTCTCGCACAGGCGCTTGAGGCTGGATAGTTCGGAGGCGGCCTCCACCAGCGCCAGCCCCGACAGCACCAGTTCGGCACGGCAGCATTCGCGCAGTTCGCGGGCCAGCCCCAGCCAGTGGTCGAGCGACATGGCGCGGCGCTTGGAACAGACCGTCTCTCCCAGGTAGATGATGTCCAGCGGCTGCTCCACCATCTCGGCGTAGAAGTTGCCCAGTTTCTCGCGGCTCCAGTAGAACAGCACAGGGCCAAGACTCAGTTTCATAACGTCCTCACTGCCAGGATCTGTGGTAGGCGCCGAGCGTGGTCTGACTGCCTTCGGAGAGGCCCTCCAGCACCTTGCGCCAGTGCTCCTGCACGAGGAACCGCTGCGGCGCACGGGCGTGGGCGTCGAGCGCATCGCGCCAGACGCGGGTCACCTGCTCGACATAGGCGGGGCTGCGCTGGCGCCCCTCGATCTTCACCGCGGCGACGCCCATCTCGACCAGTTGCGGAATCAGGTCCAGGGTGTTGAGGCTGGTGGGCTCCTCGAGCGCATGGAAGCGCTGGTCGCCGACCAGGAAGCGCCCTTTGCACAGGGTCGGGTAGCCGGCCGGCTCGTCGAGGGCGTAGCGGTCGATCAGCACGCCGCCGAGGCGCGAGCTGAGCCCCTGGGCGTCCTCCTGCCAGCGCACGTCCTTGGCCGGCGAGCACACGCCGCAGAGATTGGGCGACTCGCCGGTGACGTAGGAGGACAGGTGGCAGCGCCCCTCGGCCATGATGCAGAGGCTGCCGAAGGCGAACACCTCCAGCGGCACCGTGGTCCTCTCCGCCAACTGGCGCACCTGGGCCAGCGACAGTACCCGCGGCAGTACCGCACGGCGGATGTTGTAGCTCTGCTGGTAAAAGGCCAGCGCGGCGGCATTGGTGGCCGAGCCTTGCACCGAGAGGTGCAGGCACAGATCGGGATGACGTCGACTGGCATAGGCCAGCACGCCGGGGTCGGCGGCGATCAGCGCGTCCACCCCCAGCTCGGCCGCCTTGTCCACCGCGCGTTGCCAGCGGCTCCAGCCCCCCGGCTGGGCGTAGGTGTTGACGGCCACGTAAAGCCTGCGGCCCTGCCGGTGGATCAGCTGGATGCCGGTCTCCAGCTGTCGCTCGTCGAGGTTGAGCCCGGAGAAATGGCGGGCGTTGGTGTCGTCGCGAAAGCCAACGTAGATGGCATCCGCTCCCTGCTGCAGAGCAGCCTTCAGGGCGGGCAGGCTGCCCGCCGGACATACCAGATGCATGATCGACCTCTCACTCCAACTGCACCGCGCCACTCTATGCGGCGGGCCGCTGCACGCCTTGACTGCGGTCAAGCCGCCGCGGAGCGCGCCCTCAGCCGAAGAGTTCGCTGAAGGGCAGAAAGTCCACCGGCTCGCCGACCGCGAGGGTGCCCCCGGACTCGACCAGCGCCAGCCCGTCGGCCCAGCAGGCGCTGGTCAGCATGGCCGAGCCCTGCTTCTCGTATGGCATCACTTGCAGACCGGAGCCCCCCTGTTGCAGACGCGCGCGCAGGTACTGGCGCCGCGGGTTGGCCTTGGGCCAGGAGAACCCCGCCGCTACCGGCACGGCTCTCGGCAACACGTCGCGGCGCCCCTGCGCCCGCAGCAGGAATGGCCGGGCCACCACCAGCGCGGTGATCAGCGCCGCCACCGGGTTGCCGGGCAGGCCGATCCATGGCGTGCCACAGACCTGGCCGAAGGCGAATGGCTTGCCGGGTTGGATCGCCAGGCGCCACAGGTGCAGCTCGCCCAATTCGCGCACGGCCTGCTTGAGATGATCCTCTTCGCCCACCGACACGCCGCCGGAGGTGATCAGCACGTCCCACTCCGAGGCTGCCAGGCTGAGCGCATCGCGGCTGGTGGCCAGGTCGTCGATCAGCACGCCGCAGTCGTCCACCTCCAGCCCCAGGCCACGCAGCACGCCGCCCAGGCTGTAACGGTTGGCGTTGTAGATTTGCCCGGGCAGAAGGATCTCGCCAGGCTCGCGCAGTTCGTTGCCACTGCTCAGCAGGCCCACGCGCAGGCGTCGACGGGCAGCCACCTCGGGCACGCCCAGGCTGGCGAGCAAGCCCAGTTCCTGGGCGCGCAACAGCTTGCCGGATTCGAGGATGCGCTCACCACGCTCGCACTCCTCGCCACACCGGCGCACATGGTCGCCGGCCTTGCAGGGCGGCAGCCAGACCCTGTCGCCCTCGACGCGCGCCTGTTCCTGCGGCACCACGCTGTCCGCCCCCCGCGGCAGCGGCGCGCCGGTGAAGATGCGCACCGCATGCCCCTCCGGCAGCAGCGCCTGCACCGAGTCACCGGCGGCTATGCGCCCGGCCAGCGGCAGGCAGCCGCCCTGCTCGGGCAGGTCGGCGGCACGGAGGGCGTAGCCGTCCATGGCGCTGTTGTCCCAGGCCGGCATCGGCCGCAACGCATGCACCGGCTCGGCCAGCGTGCGGCCAAGCGCCTCGGCCAGGGGCACCCATTCGGCCGCGGGTGGGCTGGGCGCCAGTTCCAGCAGAGCGGCTATGGCCTCATCCACCGGCCGTAGCTCGCCGTGGCCGCAATCGCAGGCGCTCATAAGCGGCCCCCACACAGCGCCACCGGTTGCTCCGGCAGGCGCTTCAGATGCGGCACGAAGTTGCAGGGGCGGGTGCGGCTGTCCAGCTGCTCGGCCAGGATGCCGCTCCAGGCGGTGCAGCAGGCGCCCGGCGAGCCGGGCAGGCAGCACACCAGGGTGCCGTTGCTGATGCCTGCCAGTGCACGCGACTGCACGGTGGACGTGCCGATCTCCTGCAACGAGACCTGGCGGAACAGCTCGCCGAAGCCATCCACCGTCTTGTCCAGCAGCGGCGCCACGGCCTGGGGTGTGTTGTCACGGGCGGTGAAGCCGGTGCCGCCGGTGAGCAGCACCACCTGCACCAGCGGATCGGCGATCCAGGCACAAAGACGCGCACGTATCTGCCAGATGTCGTCCGGCACCAGCGCCCGCTCGTACAGTGCATGGCCGGCGCCTTCGAGGGCGTCGATCAGCGTCTGCCCCGAGCCGTCCGTGGCCAGCGTTCGCGTATCGCTGATGGTCAGCACGGCGATGCGCAGTGCCTGGAATTCGACGTTCGACAAGTGAGCCATACCGCAACCTCCACGGGTGATCTAGCGGCAGCCTGCGCCAGCGCGCCGGCCCCGCCCATTCCCCGATGGAGGTACCACCTGCGATATCGCCGACCGACCTTGATCGAGGTCAATGGCCGACCATCACGCTCGGCTAACCTGAAGGCCAGTCGAGCAACCCCAAGGTGGGAACATGAGCAAGAAATTCCCCCTGCACCCCAGCCACCCCGAGCGTGTCTGCTGGGGATGCGACCGCTACTGCCCGGCCAATTCGCTGGCCTGCGGCAACGGCGCAGACCGCACCATGCATCCGCTGGAAACCCTGGGCGAGGACTGGTACCTGTTCGGCGACTGGGGGATAGAGCCGCCCACCCAGGAGGATAAGCAGCCGCAGGACGAGTGAGGCGCTCAGCTGTCCCAGCGCTGTGCCGCCACGCGGTCTTCGGCTCGCGCATCCACCCAGTGGCCGCTGTGTCCGGCCGACTCCTTCTTCCAGAACGGCGCCCGCGTCTTCAACTGATCCATGATGTAGGCGCAGCTCTCGAATGCCGCCTGGCGGTGGGCGCTGCTGACGCCGACGAAGACGATGGGCTCGCTCGGCGCCAATGCGCCCACGCGATGCACGATCTCCACCGCCAGCAACGGCCAGCGCGCGCGCGCCTCGCGTTCGATGCCGGCGAGGGACTTCTCGGTCATGCCGGGGTAGTGTTCGAGGTACAGCTCGCTGACCGTCCCCGCCGGGTTGAAGTCCCGCACCAGGCCGACGAGGCCAACCACCGCGCCGACCTCGCCATTGCCCTGCTGCAGCGACTCCAGCAGTTGTGCCGCGCTGAAGGTCGCGGCCTGCACGCTGACGGTCATCTCAACCTCCGGTCACGGGCGGGAAGAAGGCGATCTCGTCACCGTCACAAAGCGCCTCTTGCAGCCCGCAGATTTCCTGATTGCGGGCGCACATCAGGTTGCTTGCGGCCAACACCGCCCAGGCCCCGCCCCGGTCCAGCAACAGCTGACGCAGCTGGCCGACGCTGGCCAGCTCGGGCTGCCAGCTCAAGCGCTCGCGGTCCACACCCAAGCGCTCGCGATAACCGGCGAAGTAATGAATTTCAAGCATCTCGTCTCTCCTGCTTCAGGGCGCCAACACTTCTCTGCACCAACCCTCGGCCGTGCGCCTGTAGCGCAGGCGGTCGTGCAGGCGATCAGGGCGTCCCTGCCAGAACTCCAGACTCACCGGGCTCACCCGGTAACCGCCCCAGCCCGCCGGGCGCGGCGGCTCGCGATCGAGGAAACGGTACCTGGCCAGCGCCAGCCGCGCCTCGAGCTCGCCACGCCCGGCGATGACCTGGCTCTGTTCGCTGGCCCAGCAGGCCAGCCGACTGGGGAGCGGGCGGCTGTTGAAATAGGCATCCGCCTCATCCGCGGCGACGGGCTCGACCGTGCCCTCGATACGCAACTGGCGCTCCAGTGCCGGCCAGTGGAACGCCAGGGCGGCCCGCGGATTGCCGGCCAATTCCTGGCCCTTGGCGCTGCCCAGGTGGCTGTAGAACACCAGACCCTGCTCGTCAGCCCCCTTGAGCAACACCACGCGGCAATGCGGCTGGCCCTCGGCATCCACCGTGGCCAGGAACATCGCGTTGGCTTCGACGGGCGGCCGCTCGTGCACCACGGCATCATGCAACCAGCTGCGCAGCAGCTGGAGCGGCGAGTCGGGCGCACCGCGCTCCAGCAGCACATCGGTTCCGTACTGCTGGCGCATGCCGCTCAGGCGATCATTCATATCCATCTGCAGCGACTCTTGGCTGGAAGATGCCAGCAGTCTGGGCGTTCAAGCCTGGATGCACCTTGACCAAACTCAAGGCGCACAGAAGTGCCCCGAGGCGCCGCCGCTCTTCTCCAGCAGGCGCACGGCCTCGATGCACATGCCGCGATCCACCGCCTTGCACATGTCGTAGAGGGTCAGTGCGGCGATGCTGGCGGCGGTCAGCGCCTCCATCTCCACGCCGGTCTGCCCGGCCAGCTTGCAGCGCGCCTGGATGCGCACGCAGTCGATGCCCTCGGCTTCCAGCTCGACCTTGATGCTGGTCAGCAGCAGCGGGTGGCACAGCGGGATCAGCTCAAAGGTCTTCTTCGCCGCCTGGATACCGGCGATGCGCGCCACGGCGAACACGTCGCCCTTGGGATGGCTGCCGTCGGCGATCATCGCCAGGGTCGCGGGCAGCATGCGCACGCGGGCTTCGGCCACGGCCTCGCGGCAGGTCACCGCCTTGTCGGTGACGTCCACCATGTTGGCGCGGCCTTGGGAATCGAGATGAGTGAGCACGGAAAATCTCCAGTCAGATGAGGTTCAGGCGCCGCGCCAGTTTGCGCAGGTTGCTCGGGTCGGTCTTCAGCGCGCGTGCGGCGGCGGCCCACTTGCCGTCGTGCTGCTGCAGCACGCTCTCGATCAGCTCGCGCTGGTAGCGATCCAGCGCCTGCTGCAGGGACTCCTGCGGCAGCAGCGGCGTGGTCGCGGTGGCGACCTGAGGCTCCAACACAGGCGCATCCAGCCCTAACCAGGGGGCCTCGATGCTCAGCAGCGCAGTGCGCGACTCGGCCTGGCTCAGCACCTTGAGGGCCGCGCGGCTGATCACGTGCTCCAGCTCGCGAATGTTGCCGGGCCAGGAATAGGCCAGCAGGGTGCGCTCGGCATCCGGCGACAGGCGCAAACAGCGCAGTCCCAGCCGGGCGCGGTTGAGTTCGAGGAAATGGCCGGCCAGCACCAGCACGTCACGCCCGCGATCACGCAACGGCGGAATGTGCACCGGGTAGACGGAGAGTCGGTGGTAGAGGTCGGCGCGAAAGCGCCCTTCCCTCACCTCCTCCCACAGTCGCCGGTTGGTGGCGGCGATCACCCGCACATCCACATGGCGCGGCTGGTCGGCGCCCAGGCGCTGGATCTCGCCACCTTGCAGCGCGCGCAGCAGCTTGGCCTGGATCGACAGCGGCAGCTCGCCAATTTCGTCGAGGAACAGGGTCCCGCCGTTGGCGGCCTCGAAGCGCCCCGGGCGATCCTGGGCCGCGCCGGAGAACGCGCCCTTGATATGGCCGAACAGCTCGCTCTCGGCCAGGGTCTCCGGCAACGCGGCGCAGTTCACGTAGACCAGCGGCTTGCGGGCGCGTGGCGAGTGGGCATGCAACCAGCGGGCAAACAGTTCCTTACCTACCCCCGTCTCGCCCTGCAGCAGCACCGGCAGGTCGGAGTCGGCCACCACCGCCAGCTCCTCGAGCAGCTGCCGCAGCACCGGACTCTCGCCGAGGATCATGCCCTTGGCCTCGTCGTCGCCCTCCACCGCCTCGCGGCGCGCCAGGCGCAGGCTGCGCACTTCGGACTCCAGGCGGCTGACCCGCAGCGCCGTCTCGATCAGCAGGGCGTAACGCTGCAGGCGCTCGGTAGCGCGACGATCGAAGCTGCCGGGGTCCAGCGCGTCCAGGGTCACCGCGCCCCACAGCCGCCCATCCAGGTACAGGCTCATGCCCATGCAGTCGTGCACCGGCAGTGGCTCGTCCGGGGTGTCCTGCAACAGACCATCGTAGGGATCGGGCAGATCGCTGTCGGAAGCAAACTGCAGGGGCTCGCGCTGGGCCAGGATCTGCGCCAGACGCGGGTGCTTGGCCAGCAGGAAGCTGCGCCCGAGCACCTCGTGGGCCAGGCCCACGGCCGCCTGTGGGCGCAGGCTCTCGCCGTCCAGGCGCAGCAGGACCACGGCACTGCAGGAGAACACCTCGCGCAGCACCACCACCAGCCGTTGCAAGCGGACAGCGCTCGGCAATTCGCCGGCGAGGTCGGCGAGCAGGGCATTCTGGAGCGGGGTCAAATCTACCATTTCGGGTATCCAGCACCTTGAAGTTCCCGGGTAGATTAGACCTCGTCACCCCGCAAGCCCTTGATTTACGTCAAGTCCAGAGCAGGCACGGGGTTTGCGATAGAGCGGGTGAGTATCAGCCTGATAAGGAGAGCCATATGGCCACCCCTCTGCTCGACAGCACACTTGGCAACCTGGCCTGCAACATTCCCGGCGCTACCCGGGTGTTCCACGAATTCCATCTCGACTTCTGCTGTGGCGGCCAGAAGAGTCTGCGCCAAGCCGCGCTCGAACGCGGCATCGATGCCTACCAGGTGGAGTCCCGCCTACTCGCGCTCGATCCGCAGCAGGCCCTGGAGGCCGACTGGCGTCGGGCCGATTCCGAGCGCCTGATCGAACATATCCTGCAGCGCTACCACGACGTTCACCGCCAGCAATTGCCCGAGCTGATCCGACTGTCTGCGCGCGTCGAACAGGTCCACGGCAGCCGGCCGGAATGCCCGAACGGTCTGACCGAACTGCTGATCGCCATGCAGCAGGAGCTGGAGAGCCACATGCAGAAGGAGGAACAGATCCTCTTCCCGATGATCATCCGTGGCGCCGGGGGGATGGTCGGCGGGCCGATTTCGGTGATGCGCTACGAGCATGATCAGCACGGCGAGGCACTGGAGCGCCTGATCGAGCTGACCGGCGACATGCAGCCGCCAGCAGGTGCCTGCAACACCTGGCGCGCCCTGTACCGCGGCCTGGACGAGCTGCGCATCGACCTGATGCAGCACATCCACCTGGAAAACAACCTGCTGTTCCCTCGTGCTCAGGGCGAGGAGGTGCAACATGGGTGAATATCGCAAACTCTGGTGGCTGCTCATCGCCGTGCTCGGCGTGACCTTCTGCCTGCTCGGCTGGTTCGGCCGCGAAGTGTACCGGCAGGCACCGCCGATTCCCGCACAAGTAGTCAGCGCGGACGGCACGCAGTTGTTCGGCGCCGACGATATCCTCGATGGCCAGACCGCCTGGCAGAGCGTTGGCGGCATGCAGCTCGGCTCGATCTGGGGCCACGGCGCCTACCAGGCGCCGGACTGGACCGCCGACTGGCTGCACCGTGAGCTGACGGCCTGGCTCGACCTGGCCGCCCGGCAGGAGTATGGCAAGCCCTACGCCGAGGTGGACGAGGATCACCAGGCCCTGCTGCGCCAGCAACTGAAGCGCGAGTACCGCGGCAACCAGGTACAGGGTGAGCGACTGGTGCTCAGCGAGCGCCGCATCGAAGCCATGGTCCAGACCGCCGCCTACTACGACGCGCTGTTCGGCAACGATCCGGCGCTGCAGGGCAGCCGCAAGAGCTTCGCCATGAAGGAGGACACCCTGCCCGATGCCGCCCGGCGCGAGCAGTTGACCCGCTTCTTCTTCTGGACCGCCTGGGTGGCTGCCACGGAGCGCCCGGGCCAGGAGGCGACCTACAGCAACAACTGGCCGCACGAGCCGCTGATCGGCAACCAGCCGACCGCGGAAAACCTGATGTGGTCGATCGCCAGCGTGATCCTGCTGATCGCCGGCATCGGCTTCCTAGTCTGGGCCTGGGCCTTCCTGCGCGACCACGAGGAAGACGAGCCCGTCGCCCCGCAACACGACCCGCTGAGCCTGGTGGCACTGACGCCATCGCAGAAGGCGCTGGGCAAGTACCTGCTGCTGGTGGTCGGACTGTTCAGCTTCCAGGTGCTGCTCGGCGGCGCCACCGCCCACTACACGGTGGAGGGCCAGGACTTCTACGGCTTCCCGCTGTCGCAATGGTTCCCCTACTCGCTGCTGCGCACCTGGCACATCCAGAGCGCGCTGTTCTGGATCGCCACCGGCTTCCTCACCGCCGGCCTGTTCCTCGCCCCCATCATCAACGGCGGCAAGGATCCGAAGTTCCAGAAGCTCGGCGTCGACGTGCTGTTCTGGGCGCTGGTAGCCGTGGTGCTGGGCTCCTTCGTCGGCAACTACCTGGCCATCGCCCAGATCATGCCGGCCGAGTGGAACTTCTGGCTCGGCCACCAGGGTTACGAATACGTCGACCTCGGCCGCCTGTGGCAGATCGGCAAGTTCGCCGGCGTGGCCTTCTGGCTGCTGCTGATGCTGCGCGGCATCCTGCCGGCCTTCCGCCAGCCTGGCGACAAGAACCTGCTGGCCCTGCTGTCCGCCTCGGTGATCGCCATCGGGCTGTTCTACGGCGCCGGCTTCGCCTATGGCGAGCGGACCCACCTGTCGGTGATGGAATACTGGCGCTGGTGGGTGGTGCACCTGTGGGTGGAAGGCTTCTTCGAGGTATTCGCCACCACCGCACTGGCCTTCATCTTCTCCAGCATGGGCCTGGTGTCCAAGCGCATGGCCACCACCGCCAGCCTGGCCTCGGCCTCGCTGTTCATGCTCGGCGGCGTGCCCGGTACCTTCCACCACCTGTACTTCGCCGGCACCACTACGCCGGTGATGGCGGTCGGCGCCACTTTCAGCGCCCTGGAAGTGGTGCCGCTGATCGTGCTCGGCTATGAGGCCTGGGAGAACTGGCGCCTGAAGAGCCGCGCGGTATGGATGGAGCGGGTCAAGTGGCCGCTGCTGTGCTTCGTCGCCGTGGCCTTCTGGAACATGCTCGGCGCCGGGGTCTTCGGCTTCATGATCAATCCGCCGATCTCGCTGTACTACGTGCAAGGGCTCAATACCACGCCGGTGCATGCCCATGCGGCACTGTTCGGGGTCTACGGTTTCCTCGCCCTCGGCTTCACCCTGCTGGTGCTGCGCTACATCCGCCCGCAGATGCAATTCAACGAAGGACTGATGAAGGTCGCCTTCTGGTGGCTCAACGGCGGCCTGGTGCTGATGATCGCCACCAGCCTGCTGCCGATCGGCATCATCCAGTTCCACGCCAGCGTCAGCCAGGGCCTGTGGTATGCCCGCAGCGAGGCCTTCATGCAGCAGGACCTGCTGCAGACCCTGCGCTGGGTGCGCACCTTCGGGGACGTGGTATTCATCGTCGGCGCCCTGGCCATGGCCTGGCAAGTCGTCAGCGGCTTCTTCTCCCCCACCGGCAAGACCGTGCCGCAGCGCGCGGAAGGAGGTGCCCAATCGGCTAGTTGAATCAGCGTTAGATGTGTATTGGCTAGACTCGGCCCGCGCAAGCGGGCCGAGTCGCTTTCAGGCGCCGAAAGGCGTCAGGTAGGCCGCCGACTGGCCGAAGCGCGCGGCACTCTCGGCCAGCTCCCACTGCGCCAGGCTGCGCAGGTGGACCTCGTCGGGGCCGTCGGCGAAGCGCAGGGCGCGTCCCAGGGTATAGAAATCGGCCAGTGGGGTATCCGGGCTCAGGCCCATGGCGCCGAATACCTGCATGGCGCGATCCACCACACGGCAGAGCATGCGCGGCACCTGCGCCTTGATCATGGCGATCTCCCTCCTGGCCGCCTTGGCCCCCACCTCGTCCAGCATCCAGGCGGTCTTCAGCACTAGCAGGCGGGCCTGTTCGATGTCCAGCCGCGACTCGCCGATCCAGTCGCCGACGTTGGCGTACTGCGCCAGATGACGCCCGAACACACGCCGCTCCTGGCAGCGCTCCAGCAACAGCTGCAGCGCCAGCTCGGCCATGCCGATGGCGCGCATGCAGTGATGCACACGCCCCGGCCCCAGGCGGGCCTGGGCCATCATGAAGCCGTCGCCCTCCCGGCCGAGCAGATGGTCCAGCGGCACGCGGACGTCGCGCAGGAGGATCTCCGCGTGCCCTTCGGACGACAGGTGATTGAGCACCGGGATGTTGCGCAGCACCTGCACGCCCGGGTTTTCCAACGGCACCAGTAGCATGCTCTGCTGGCGATGGGGCTCGGCGTCGGGCGCGGTCTTGCCCATCACCACCAGCAGGCGACAGTGCGGATGCGTGGCATTGGTGATGAACCACTTGCGACCGTTCACCACGTAGTGGTCGCCGTCGCGGCGGATCAGCGTCTGCACGTTGCTCGCATCCGACGAGGCGACGTCCGGCTCGCTCATGGCGAAGGCCGAACGCATCTCGCCGTCCAGCAGCGGCTGCAGCCAGCGTTGGCGCTGCTCGGCACTGGCGAACAGATGCAGCAGCTCCATGTTGCCGGTATCCGGGGCGCTGCAGTTGAACGCCTCGGAGGCCCAGGGCAGCCGCCCCATGATCTCCGCCAGGGGCGCGTATTCCAGGTTGCCCAGGCGGGTGCCCGGCTCGTCGGCGCGCAGGCCCGGCAGGAACAGGTTCCACAGCCCCTCGCTGCGCGCCAGGGCCTTGAGATCGTCCATGAAGGACACCGGCAGGCGCCCGGCGCGGGTCTCGGCCAGCCACTGGGCGTGGCGCGGCACCAGGTGGGCATCCATGAAGCCCTGCAGCTGCAGGCGCAGCGCTTCCACTCGCGGGCTGAAGGCAAAATCCATCGCGTCTTCCTCGGTTGGGATCGGAAGTCCCAGCCTAAGGAGCGCGGCCTGTGGATCGAAGGATACTCGGCCGCCTGGATACCCCTGCATCACGCTGCCCGCGAACGGCGCCGTGCTTGACGCCGGTCAAGGCAGGCGGCAAACGCCGGTGCCTGGCTGCGCCTACCAGTTCAGCAGGAACATGGCCTTGGCCAGGAACAGGATGCCCAGCATCTGCACCAGCACGCTGAGATGGATCAGCCGCGAACGCGCCGGCGTCATGCGCCCGCGGCGCATCAGGAAGACCACGCCGAGGAAGTGCCCGAGGATGCTCAGGGCCAGGCAGATCTTCAGCGTCAGCAGCGTGCCGAAGCTGCTGGCGAAGGGATCGGCCAGCGCCGCGCGGTAATGCCAGGCCAATCCCAGGCCGGCAGCAAAGAGCACCAGCACCACCCAGTGCATGACCTTGCGCGCCCGCAGACCCAGCGCCCTGGACAGCTGTTCGCGGGGCCCGGGCTCCAGGCTGCGGGCAGCCCGGCTGAGAATCATCACCTCGAAGAACACGCCGCCGATGAAGAAGGCGGCAGCGGCAAGATGGGCGAACTTCAGCAGCAGATAGACCATGTCAGATCCTCATCCCGGGTGGCCGTCAGCACGCGTGCGACAGAGCATGGGCGCGTAGTGGTAGAGGTACAGGCCGAAGGCGCACACCCAGCAGGCGGCCGCCAGCCACAGCGACGGCAGGTACCAGAAGCCGACGCCGACCACGCGGAACAGGCCGCCCAGGTTGAGCAGCACGAAGGCCATGGGCAGGCCGGCAGGCAACTCCAGCGGTCGGCCGGTATGCCCCAGCGAAACCCGCGCCAGCATCGCCAGGATCAGCCCGCCCATGGCACCGACCGTCAGTGCGTGCAGCGCCTGGCTGGCACCGGCGATCAGCCCGCCATGCCAGAGCGCCATGCCCAAGCAGGCAACGACCAGCCAGGCGTAGGCCAGATGCAGCGACCACAGCAGCGGCACTCGCAGCAGCCCGCCATCGAACCAGCGCACCAGGCGAATGCCGTGACCGAGCGCCAGCGCGGCGAACGGCAGTGCGAGCCAGAGCTGCGCCACCAGCGCCACCCCGACGGCATGCAGCACGGCCAGCAACGCGGTGAGCCCCAGCAGCGCCCAGTCGAGCCAGGGCCATGGCTGGACCATGGCCACCCGCCCCAGGCCGCGCTGGGTGAAGAAGGGAATCACCCGACCGCCAATCAACCCCATCATCGCCGCCACCAGCCAGACGGCGGCCCAGACGCCCTGTCTCTGCCACCCATCCTGCTCCTGGGCGACCCCGATGAGCGTCAGCAGATCGGCCAGCGTGAACAAGGCCAGTACGGCAACGACCGGATAGTTGCGGCTCTGGCGCACCGCCCAGAGCAGATGCGCCACGACCAGCGTCGCCGCGATCAGGAAGGCCAGGTTGGCCAGGATCAGCAACACGGGCGAGCCCAGCCACCAGGCCAGGCGGGCCAGAACCCACAGGGCGGCCAGCCCCGCCAGCGGCTTGCCGGACAAGCTGGGCCGACCGGTCCAGGTCTGCACTGCGGTGAGCAAGAAGCCGACGATGATGGCTCCGGCAAAACCGAAGACCAACTCATGACGATGCCAGGCCAGCCACCCGCCCATTGGCTGCGGCAACGGCTGCAGCCCTTGCAAGGCGAAGATCCACCCGGGAACGGCCAGCACCGCCAGCAGGCTGCCGAGCAGAAAGAACGGCCTGAAGCCGAGACGCAACAGCGGCGGGATGCTCATCGCCTTACGTTTATCGAGAATCTGCATGATGCCCTCCTTTGAAGGCATCATGCCTAAAGTCGGAGACAGCACCATGATCGGAGTCAAGCGCAGAGCAGTCAGCCGTCCCTCCTCTCAAGCACGACAGGCATGTAAAGCAGGCCTCGGATCTGCACCATCGATGGCGACAACCCTAAAGATGCTGGGTATTCGCTACCGACCCCCGTACAATGCGCGCCACACCTACGCAACCATGTGTCTGATGGCTGGCATGATGCCTGCACCCATCCCAAGCAGCTCGGCCATTCGATTTAGATCCTGCTGACTCGGTACCCCGCCGGCCGGATGGCGCGCGACTGGGCCGAGATGGAAAAACTGACTTTTGCCTCAAAGTGCCCCAGACCGAAACGTAAACCTTTGCAACCCGCGAGATAGAGCCTCTTGATTTCCACCGCCAACATCACCATGCAGTTCGGCGCCAAGCCGCTGTTCGAGAACGTTTCCGTCAAGTTCGGTAACGGCAACCGCTACGGCCTGATCGGCGCCAACGGCTGCGGCAAGTCGACCTTCATGAAGATCCTCGGTGGCGATCTGGAGCCTTCCGGCGGCCAGGTGATGCTGGAGCCGAACGTGCGCCTGGGCAAGCTGCGCCAGGACCAGTTCGCCTACGAAGAGTTCACCGTGATCGACACCGTGATCATGGGCCACGAAGAGCTGTACAAGGTCAAGGCCGAGCGCGACCGCATCTATTCGCTGCCAGAGATGAGCGAAGAAGACGGCATGAAGGTGGGCGAGCTGGAAGGCGAGTTCGCCGAGATGGACGGCTACACCGCCGAATCCCGTGCCGGCGAGCTGTTGCTCGGCCTGGGCATCCCGCTGGAACAGCACTTCGGCCCGATGAGCGAAGTTGCTCCCGGCTGGAAGCTGCGCGTGCTGCTGGCCCAGGCGCTGTTCTCCGATCCGGAAGTGCTGCTGCTGGATGAGCCGACCAACCACCTGGATATCAACACCATCCGCTGGCTGGAAAACATCCTCACGGCGCGTAACAGCACCATGATCATCATTTCCCACGACCGTCACTTCCTGAACTCGGTCTGCACCCACATGGCCGACCTGGACTACGGCGAGCTGCGCCTGTTCCCGGGCAACTACGACGAGTACATGACCGCCGCGACCCAGTCGCGCGAGCAGCTGCTGGCCGACAACGCCAAGAAGAAGGCGCAGATCGCCGAGCTGCAGACCTTCGTCAGCCGTTTCTCGGCCAACGCCTCCAAGGCCAAGCAGGCCACCTCGCGCGCCAAGCAGATCGACAAGATCCAGCTGGCCGAGGTCAAGCCGTCCAGCCGTGTCAGCCCGTTCATCCGCTTCGACCAGAACAAGAAGCTGCACCGCCAGGCCGTGACCATCGAGAAGCTGTCCAAGGCTTTCGACGACAAGGTGCTGTTCAAGAACTTCAGCTTCCAGATCGAGGCCGGCGAGCGCGTAGCCATCATCGGCCCCAACGGCATCGGCAAGACCACCCTGCTGCGCACCCTGGTCGGCGAGCTGCAACCGGACGCCGGTGAGGTGAAGTGGACCGAGAGCGCCGAGGTCGGCTACTACGCCCAGGACCATGCCCATGACTTCGAGGACGATGTCAGCCTGTTCGACTGGATGGGCCAGTGGACCCAGGGCGAGCAGACCATCCGCGGCACCCTCGGGCGCATGCTGTTCAGCAACGACGAGATCCAGAAGTCGGTCAAGGTCATCTCCGGTGGTGAACAGGGCCGCATGCTGTTCGGCAAGCTGATCCTGCAGAAGCCCAACGTATTGGTGATGGACGAGCCGACCAACCACCTGGACATGGAATCCATCGAGGCGCTCAACCTGGCACTGGAGAACTACCCGGGCACGCTGATCTTCGTCAGCCACGACCGCGAGTTCGTCGGTTCTCTGGCCACCCGCATCATCGAGCTCTCCGAGAACGGCGTGACCGACTTCAGCGGCACCTACGACGACTACCTGCGCAGCCAGGGCATCTTCGTCTGACGCCTGCGCCGTCACGAAAAAGCCCCGCAATGCGGGGCTTTTTCATTGCCGGGCGAATCAGACGCGGCCCAGGTAATCCATCTTGCCGACGTCCAGGCCGTTGTGGCGCAGGATGGCGTAGGCCGTGGTGACGTGGAAATAGAAGTTGGGCAGCACGAAGTGCAGCAGGTAGTCCTCGGCGGTGAACTTCATCTCGGCGCCGGGGAACTTCATGACGATCTCGCGCCCGGCGCCGCTGTCGATCTGCTCCGGCGTCAGGCCTTTCACGAAGTCCAGGGTCTTGGCGATGCGCGCCTGCAGGTCGGCGAAGCTGCTCTCGGTGTCCGCGAAGCTCGGTACGTTTACCCCGGCCAGGCGCGCGGCGCAGCCCTTGACCGCGTCGCTGGCGATCTGCACCTGGCGGGTCAGCGGGTGCATGTCCGGCGCCAGGCGCGCATTGAGCAGCACGCTGGGGTCGATCTTCTTGGCTTCGGCATAGGCCACGGCCTTGTCGAGGATGGCCGACAGGTTGCCGAACATACGCACGAATTGCGGCACGGAGGCCTGGTAGAGGGAGAGCGACATCGGGGGAACTCCTTTGGGAAGAGGCGACGCGACTCTGCTAGGGTAGCCGCGGTTCAGCCAGAAAGATGAAGCCTGATGACCAACGAACAGATCGCCGCGTACTGCCTGAGCCTGCCCGGCGCCCGCGAGGACCTTAAATGGGGCAGCAACCGGGTGTTCTCAATAGCGGGCAATAAAATGTTCGCCATTCTCGACTTCATGGGCGAGCGGCTGGCGTTCAAGGTCGAGGCGGAGCTGTTCCTCGGCTACGTCGACCGCCCAGGCATCCATCCCGCTCCTTATCTGGCGCGCGCCCACTGGATCAGCATGGCGCCGCCCTTCCCCCTCGGTGACGACGAGCTGCGCGAACGCCTGCGCTGCTCGCATCAGCTGGTGGTGCGCAAGCTACCGAAGATTCGCCAGGTGGGTTTGCTGCTCGACTAGAGCGGCAGCAGATGGCCTAGATAACGGCCGCCCAGCGTCAACTGGTCGATCCAGAAGGCCTGGTGCAGCGCGACGATGGCCCAGAACACCAGCTGGAAGGACAGCTTGCGCGTCTTGTGGCGGAACACCTGCTGCGCCACCAGGGCGCCGGGCCAGCCGCCGAGCAGCTCGGCGATATGCAGGCTGTTCTCCGGCGTGCGCCAGCGGCCCTTCCGCGCGGACTGCTTGTCCAGCCAGTACTGGCAGAAACTGAACAGACTGACCAGCGGATAGGCCAGCAGCACCCAGACCAGCCCTTGCTCCAGCAGCACCAGGCCGCCCCAGACCGGCAGCACGCACAGCGCCGCCAGCACCAGCAGCTTGAGCGGCAGCTGCTGAATGCCCGGCTGCGTCGATCGCTCGCCGCGCGCCGGGCGCGTGCTCTTCGGTGTAGCGGGCTTGGATGACTTGGCAGTCCCAGCCGGCTTGCGACGAATCGCCGGGCGATCCAGGCTCAGCCCGGCGTGGCGCATGTGCTGAGCCCGCGGCCGGCCCTGGGCATCGCTACCGGCCACATAAACCACCGTGTCGCCGACCTGCGGCCGGCTATCCCCGCGCATGGCGGAGATATGCACGAACAGCGGCTCGCCGCCGCCCTCGGGCTGGATAAAGCCGAAACCCTTGGCGTCGTTCCAGCTCTTCAGCGTGCCGCGCCGCTCCATGTCGGCCTCAGTGCGCCTGGGCGCTGCTCCAGTCGATCAGGCTGAACTGCCAGGTGGCCAGGATCAGCAGGCCGAAACCGATGCGGTACCAGGCGAACAGCGCGTAGCTGTGGTTGGCGATGAACTTGAGCAGGCCGCGCACGGCGATCATGGCGAACACGAACGACACCACGAAGCCCAGGGCGAACACCGGCAGATCGCCGGGCTGGAACAGGTCGCGGTACTTGTAGCCGGAGTACACGGCGGCGCCGACCATGGTCGGCATGGCCAGGAAGAAGGAAAACTCGGTAGCGGCGCGGCGCGACAAGCCGAACAGCAGGCCGCCGATGATGGTGGACGCCGAGCGCGAAGTGCCGGGAATCATCGCCAGGCACTGGGCGAAGCCGATCTTCAGTGCCTCCTTCCAGGTCATGTCGTCCACCTCTTCCACGGTGACCTCGTGCTTGCGCTGCTCGGCCCAGAGCATCACCACCCCGCCAACCACCAGGGCTGCCGCCACGGTGATGGGGTTGAACAGGTACTCGTGGATCAGGTCGGCAAAGGCCACACCGATCACCACGGCCGGCAGGAAGGCGATCAGCAGGTTGACGGTGAAGCGCTGGGCCTGGCGCTGGCGCGGCACATTGAACACGGTGATGAGGATCTTGCGGCGGTATTCCCACATCACCGCCAGGATGGCGCCGAGCTGGATGATGATGTTGAAGGCGATTGCCCGTTCACCGCCAAAGCCAAGCAGGTCGGCGACGACGATCTGGTGGCCGGTGCTGGAGATCGGCAGGAACTCTGTCAGGCCCTCGACGATGCCTAGAATCAGTACCTGCAGGGCTGTCCACAAATCCATGAATTACCTCGAACTGGCCCTTCCCGTGAAACGGCCGATAACAGAATTGGCGCCTGGCGAGCAGGCAGAAAACGGCGGGCATGCTACCAGATAGCCCCTTGCCGCGCTGCCTGGCCAACGGTTAATGGCGCAGCTTCTAGACTGGCTATTAGCTAGCGGCAATAACAAGAAACCGGAGTCGCCCTTCCATGAACAGCCTGCGTACCCTCCCCATCAGCCGCCGCCTGTGGCTGATCCTGCTGTCGTCCATCGTCATGCTGCTGGTCCTGGCCGGGCTGATGCTGCAGCAGATCCACGGCGACCTGTACAAAGCCAAGGCTCTGAAGACCCGCCACGTGGTGGAAAGCACCCTGGGCGTGCTCAAGCACTTCCAGGGTCTGGAGAGCGGCGGCCTGGCCCGCGAGGAGGCGCAGAAGCAGGCGATGGAGGTGATCCGCGGCCTGCGTTACGACCAGGACGACTACTTCTGGATCAACGACATGACCCCGGTGATGGTCATGCACCCGACCAACCCCAAGCTGGAGGGCCAGAACCTCTCCGGCCTGAAGGACCCGGACGGCAAGTTCCTGTTCAACGAGATGGTCGTCCTGGCCAAGCAGAGCGGCTCCGGCCAGGTCGACTACCGCTGGCCCAAGCCGGGCTCGGACGAGCCGGTGCCGAAAATCTCCTACGTCGAACTGTTCCAGCCCTGGGGCTGGATTCTCGGCTCCGGCATCTATGTCGACGACGTGCAGACCGAGTTCCGCGAGCAGGCCCTGCGCGCCGTCGGCATCCTGGTGGTGATCACCCTGCTGCTGGCGGCGCTGGTCACCCTGATCGCCCGTAGCATCGCCCGGCCACTGGACGAAGCGGTCAGCGCCATGGCCAACATCGCCAGTGGCGAGGCCGACCTGACCCGCAGCCTGGACAACCACGGCCGCGACGAGCTGACCGCCCTGGGCGGCCACTTCAACGCCTTCACCGGCAAGCTGCGCGGGGTTATCGGCGAATCGCTGCAGGCCGCCGGCAGCCTCAACCAGGCCTCGCAGTCCCTCGGCGAGATCGCCGGCAATGCCCAGCAGCACAGCCAGCAACAGTCGCAGCAGATGGAGCTGGTGGCCACCGCGATCAACGAGGTGTCCTATGCCGTGCAGGACGTGGCGAAGAACGCCGAGCACGCCGCCAGCGAGGTGCGTCTGGCCGAGCAGCAGGCGCTGCAGGGCCAGCAGAACATCGACGGCAGCCTGCGGCAGATCGACCAACTGTCGGCGACCATCGACCAGGCCGTGCAGGTGATGCAGAACCTGGCCCAGGAGAGCACCCAAATCGGCAGCGTGCTGGAGGTGATCCGCTCCATTGCCGAGCAGACCAATCTCTTGGCGCTCAACGCGGCCATCGAGGCGGCGCGAGCCGGTGAGCAGGGTCGCGGCTTCGCCGTGGTGGCCGACGAGGTGCGCATGCTGGCCCAGCGCACCCAGCAATCCACGGCAGAAATCCAGAGCATGATCGAGCGCCTGCAGGGCAACTCCGAGGCCGCGGTCAAGGTCATCAACGCCAGCAGCCAGGCCTCCCAACAGACCGTCGAGCAGGCGCGCCAGGCCGGCGAGAGCCTGGGCCAGATCGCCGCCTCCCTACGTAATCTGACGGGCTTGAATGCTTCGATCGCCAGTGCCACGCTGCAACAGTCGCACGTGGTGGACGATATCAACCACAATGTCACCCAGGCGGCCACGCTGGCGCACGAGAATGCCCTGGCGGCCGATCACTCCAGCGAAGCCAGCCGCCACCTCGGCGAACTGGCCGGGCAGCTGAATCGTTTGTTGGGGCAATTCCGCGTATGAGGTGTCGATGAGCAGTATGGAGCATCAAGAGGTCAACCTCGGCAAGCAGCAGAACCAGGACCTGATCTGGGATCTGGACAGCATCGCTCGCCGCGAGCTGGCCGAGCGCTTCATCAAGCTGTTCGAGAACCGCCTGTGCGTGTACTCCGAGTCGACCAGCCAGCTGTACACCAACTACAACCTGCACTTCCCCACCGACTACGGGCGCAAGATGGTGGTGCTGCCCAATCCCTACGCCTTCCATGACACCCTGCACGGCATCGACCCGCTGGCCGTGCGCAAGACCGGCCTCTGCGTGCTACCTGGCGTGGTGCTGGGCAAGCCCGGCCTGCTGCTGACCACGCAGATGAAGGATGGCGGCCCGGCGCCCAAGACCATGCCGTTCAAGCAGGCCCTGGCGCAGATCATCAGCAACCAGAAGAAGATCAACGACGTCTTCCTGCCGATCCTGATGAAGGGCGACCTGCGCGAGTTCGACCAGAAGATGCCCTACATCCACCTGCATCGCCTGCAGGTACAGAAGCTCACTCGCCTGTCGTCCTTCGAGCGCGACGACATCCAGCAGAGCATCACCCGTAAGCTGCTGGCGCTTTACCGGCAGTCCGACAGCCTGGGCTGCTAACCTTACCGCCCTCCAAGCCCGAACGCGCTCAACGCATCTGGTGCTTGTGCAGTAGCCGGTAGAAGGTTGGCCGCGAGATACCCAGCACCTTGGCCGCGTGGCTCATATTGCCGGCGTGGCGCAACAGCACATCGTGCAACGCCTGGCGCTCGGCCCGGCGAATGTAGTCGGCCAGGCTGCTGAACAGCCCCTCCACGCCCTCCCCGGCGACCAACCCCAGATCTTCGGCATCGATCTGCCGCTGCTCGGTCATCACCGTGCCGCGCCGTACCCGCGTGGCCAACTCGCGCACATTGCCGGGCCAGTCGTGGTCGGCCAGGGCGCGGATGGCCTGGTCGCTGAAGCTGCGCGGGCGACGGCCGACCTCCACCGCATAGCGCCGGGCGAAGTAGCCGGCCAGGCAGGAAATGTCCTCACGCCGCTCGCGCAGCGGCGTGGTGCGCACCTGCAGCGCACTGAGCAGGTAGTAGAGGTCTTCACGGAAGGCGCCGCGCTCCACGGCCGCCTCCAGATCGAAGCGGCTGGTGGCCAGCACCCGCACATTCAGCGGCACCGCCTGGCCGCCGCGCTCCACGCGCATCTCCTGCAGCACACGCAGCAGTCGCGCCTGCAGGCGCTGTGGCAGCTCGGCGATTTCGTCGAACACCAGGGTGCCACCGTCGGCCTGCTCGATCAGCCCCGGCGTGCGCTCCGAGCCGAACAGCTCCTGCTCGTCCAGCGCGCTGCTGCAGACATGGATCAGCACCCCATTCGCACGCAGGGACAGGCGATGCAGTGTATTCGCCACCAGCTCCTTGCCGCTGCCGCTTTCGCCGCGGATCAGCACCGGCGCGCTCAGTGGCGCCAGCTTGGCCAGCAGGTGGCGCAGCTCGGCAACGCTGCGACTGTTGCCCAGCAACTCGTGCTGCCCGGCCTCGCCGGCGGCGACCTTGCCGCGCAGGCGGGCCATGCCGAAGGCACGGCCGAGGGCCACGCCGACCCGGTCCAGGTCGAACGGCAGGGTGTGATAGTCGAAGAACCACTCGCCGATGAAATTGCCGGCGTCGAGCATCTGCAGGGTTTCCGGGCTGAGCACGGCGATCCATTCGGTGCCGCTGAGGCTGATCAGGCGCTTCAGTTGCTGGGGATTGTCCAGATGCTCCGGCGCCAGGCGCACCAGGCCGACATCGCAGGCCTGGTCCTGGGCGTCCGCCAGTGTGCAGCTCTGCACCTGCCAGCCGCCGGCCCGCAATTGCGGCAGCAAGCGCTCACATTCGATACAGGGATCGACGACCAGAAGGCGCCGAGGCGTAGCGACCTGGGTGTGCAATCTACCAATCCTTGGCGCCAATTTTTTGAAATATCCAGGTAAAACAATCGCTTGGCGCAGACAACTCAACCCTAGCAAGCGAATCGGCAGTTTCTAGGAACGTTTCTCTATAAAAACGGCAAAGAGTCGCGCACCTTTCCAAGTGTTATGGCCGCTTGCCATCGTCCCTACGTATTGGCATAAACGTACCCACTAAAAAATCACCACACGGATGTTGATGACATGCGATTGCTGCGCCGTGCCTTGATCGTCGTCCTGTTGCTCGCCCTCGCCGCCCTCGCGGTCGTCCTCTACTACATCGCCCGCCCCAACCTGCCGGTGTTCGACAAGCCGGAGCAGGTCAACTACCTCGGCCAGTGGGACGAACAGGCGCGCCAGACCTATTACTACACGCCCCAGGGCACCACGGTGAAAGGCCTGCGCTACGAGTGGTTCACCGCGCTGGAGCTGCCCTTCTCCCAGGACAAGTTCGCCAACCCCGACTACCTGGCCCGCTTCGGCTTCCTCACCGATCCGCGCCAGCAGGCCAGCGAACTCAACCCGGGCAACCTGCCGGTAGGCTTCGCTCGCCACGCGGATGACGAGACCGGCAACCAGTACCTCGACATCACCTGCGCCGCCTGCCACACCGGCGAGCTGCGATACAAGGGCCAGGCCGTGCGCATCGATGGCGGCGCCGCCCTGCACTCACTGGCCTCCACCGTGCCCACCCTCAAGGGCGGCAGCTTCGGCCAGGCGCTGGGCATGAGCATGGCCTTCACCTACTACAACCCGATCAAGTTCAAGCGCTTCGCCAAGACCGTGCTGGGCGACCACTACGACCGGGACAAGGGCCAATTGCGCGACGACTTCAAGGCCGTGCTCGACCGCCTGCTCGGCACCGCGCTGAACGACTGGCACCGCGGCCTCTACCCCACCGAGGAAGGCTTCGGCCGCACCGACGCCTTCGGCCGCATCGCCAACAGCGTGTTCGGCGATGCCATCGACGAGAGCAACTACCGGATCGCCAACGCGCCGGTCAGCTACCCACAGGTGTGGGATATCTGGAAGTTCGACTGGGTGCAGTGGAACGGCTCGGCCATGCAGCCGATGGCGCGCAATAGCGGTGAGGCGCTTGGCGTGGGTGCGTCCCTGCACCTGTTCGATGACGAGGGCAAGGCCTTGACCCACGACGAGCGCTACCCCTCCAGCGTGCGCCTGCGCGACCTCTACACCCTGGAAGAAACCCTCAAGCAGTTGAAGCCGCCGACCTGGCCGGAAGAGATATTCGGCAAGGTCGACCTGGAGCTGGCCAGCCAGGGCCGCGCCCTGTTCGCCGAGAACTGCGCCTACTGCCATGCCCCCGATCCAGTGCCGCGCGACCAGCGCCTGGCGCCGGCGCGCGATCCGGAATGGCACCTGCGCATCGTGCCGACCCGCATCGTCGGCACCGACCCGACCACCGCCGACAACATCGCCGACCACCGTTTCGACATCAGCAAACTGGGCTGGCAGAAGGCCGAACTCGCCAAGCTCGACGTCAAGCTGTTCGGCGCCAGCCTGGACGAGGTCGACTTCGCCAGCATCTCCAGCGCCAAGGGCCTGGCCTACGTCACCGCCTACGTGGAAGACCGCGCCTACCGCGACGCCGGCATCCAGCCCCGGGAACGCTGGCGCATGGACGGCTACGGCCTGGCCATCGGCGTGCAGGAAAAGCGCGGCTACAAGGCCCGCCCGCTGCACGGCATCTGGGCCACCCCGCCGTTCCTGCACAACGGCTCGGTGCCCAATCTGTTCCAGGTGCTGTCGCCGGTGGTCGAGCGCGATACCCGCTTCTGGGTCGGCAATTTCGAGTACGACCCCAAGCGCGCCGGCTTCCTCATCGGCAAGTTCGACGGCGGCTTCCTGTTCGACACTAGCGTTACCGGCAACGGCAATCGCGGCCATGAATTCCGCGACGGTTGCCGCAACGAAGGGGTGATCGGCCGCTTCCTCGAGCCGGAGGAGCGCTTCGCCCTGATCGAATACCTCAAGGTGATGGGCGACGAGCGCCTGGAAAGCCAGCTCAAGCCCGCCGAGAGCCGCCCCTGGACTCCCGGCCCCAGCTGCCAGAACAACTAAGGAATCGTCACCATGCTCAAACGCTTCTGGCTCTGGCTCGGTCGCCTGCTCGGCCGTCTGCTGTTGATTCTCCTGGTCGTCGGCGCTCTCGGCTGGGGCCTGGGCGCCGCCTACTACGCCTGGAAATTCTCCGGCCCGGTGTCGGCCGAAGAGGAGATTCCCAAGGACGAGGCGGCCCTGACCCAGGGCATCATCGAGGACGCCATCCGCATCGTCGAGCAGCATCGCGACAACACCCGCGTACTGCGCGACGCCCACGCCAAGGCCCACGGCTGCGTGAAGGCGCAGTTCACCGTGCTGCCGGACCTCGACCAGAGCCTGCGCCACGGCGTGCTGGGCGAGCCGGGCAAGACCTGGCAGGCCTGGATGCGCCTGTCCAACGGCAACGCCTATCCGCAGTTCGACAGCGCCCGCGACGCCCGCGGCATGGCGATCAAGCTGCTCGACGTACCCGGCGACAAGCTGCTGAGCAGCAAGGCCACGGCCGGCAACCAGGACTTCGTGATGTTCAACCATCCGGTGTTCTTCGTGCGCGACGTGGCCGAGTACAAACAGAACTTCGCCGCCCAGGCCAGCGGGCAGAAGATCCAGGCGTTCTTCCCCAGCCTCGATCCGCGCACCTGGGAAATCCGCCACCTGATCATCGCCCTGAAGACCCTGGCGCCGGCGCCGGACAGCCCGGTGGCCGCCACCTACAACTCCATCGCGCCGTTCAAGCTCGGCCCACACAACATCAAGTACCGGGTGATCCCCGATCCTACGAGCTGCCCGTCCTACGAGCTGCCGGAGCAGAACACCGCCCTGCCCAACTTCCTGCGCAACGCCCTGTACCAGCAGCTGTCGCTGGACCGGGTGCCGGCCTGCTTCGCGTTGCAGGTGCAGCGGCAGGACGCCAACTACTACATGCCCATCGAGGACACCAGCGTGGAGTGGAGCGAGGACATCTCGCCGTTCGAGACGGTGGCGACGATCAAGGTGCCGGCCCAGGACTTCGACAGCCGCGAGAAGAACCTCGCCTGCGACAACCTTTCCTTCAACCCCTGGCACGCCCTGCCCGAGCATCGTCCCATCGGCGGCATCAACCGCCTGCGCAAGGCGGTGTACGAGGCCGTCAGCGTGTACCGCCACCAACGCAACGACGCCCGGCAGGCACACTGAAACGCCAAGGCCGCCCTCGGGCGGCCTTGTTCTGTGTGGCGAGTAACGAGATCAGGCGGGTTGAGGCGATGCGCAGATCTGCCCACGCCAGCGCCACTCGCAGGCGGCCAGCGCCCCTACGAACAGGGCCTCGCCGATCAGGTGCGCCAGGGCCAGCGGCGCGGCCTGGTTGGCGAAGCGCAGCGCTAGAGCCAGACACACGCCCATCCACAGGCTGTTGCCGATGATCAGGACATACAGCAGCGCTCGCGGCCGCTCACGGCGTATGGCCAGCGAGCCCGCGTAGCCGGCGTAGAGCAGATTGACCGTGCCGATGAACGGCAACAGACCATGTGGCAGGCGGTAGAGCTCGCTCAGCCAGGTGGCGAGCGGCAACACGAAGCAGCCGGCCATGAGCGCGGCGGCGGAGTCGATCCATAACAGATGGCGGGCAATGGGCACTGCTGGCCCTCGCAGTGGCTGAGACTGGCCAAGCCTAGCAGGCCGGCGCTTGTTGGCGGCGAGGCATGGCGGCTGCTCACGCCCCGGCGTCAGCTGCGCGCCCGGCGCGGCCCCATGATCAGCCAGTTGAACAGCCCGAGCAGCGGGAACAGTACCAGCAGCGCCACCCACAGCAGCTTCTGCGGGCGTCGGCTGGCGCTGCCCTGCACATGCCACAGCGCCCAGATCGTCAACAGCAGATAGAGCAGCGCCGGCACGCCGTAGAACAGCCAGTCCGGCAGGTGCATCAGTGAATCGAACATCGGCAATCTCCCGGCAGCGGTTCCCTGTTAGGGTCGCGCCGCCGGGCTGGGGTTCAACCCAAACGGTCGAGGTCGATCACCGCGAAGCTGGCCACCGTTTCGTGACCGGCCAACCGGCCGCCATCACGGGCCAGGCCGACCGTTTGCATGCCCGCCTGCTGGGCGGCGTCCAGTTCCTGGACGATGTCGGAGAGGAACAGGATTTCCTCGCCCGGCAGGCCGATGTCTGCGGCGATGTTGCGGTAGGACTGGGCTTCACGCTTGGGGCCGCTGGTGGTGTCGAAGTAGCCGCTGAACAGCGGGCTCAGGTCGCCGGCCTCGGAGCAGCCGAAGATCAGCTTCTGCGCCTGTACCGAACCGGAGGAATACACGTACAGGGCGTAGCCCTCCTCGTGCCAGCGCTTGAGCGCCTCCACCGCGTCGGGGTAGACGTGGCCCTTGAGCTGCCCGGCCGCGTAGCCCTGCTGCCAGACCATGCCCTGCAGGGCTTTGAGCGGTGTGGCCTTGCGGTCCTCGGCGATCCACTGCAGGAGGATCTCGATCACCCGGATCAGGTCCGCCCCGGTCTCGCCGCTCAGCGCGCGCACGGCGTCCAGTTGCAGCGCCACCTCGGCGTCGCTGGCATGCTCGATGACGAACTGCGGCAGGTGCTCGGCGGCAAAGGGGAACAGCACGTCGTAGACGAAGCTCACCGCGCTGGTGGTGCCTTCGATATCGGTAAGGATGGCTTTGATCGGCATAGATGACTCCTGGGATACACGGACAACTCCCTCTTCCGGGAGAGGGTTGGGGCGGCCGGCGTACCGGTGAGGGTGTGAGTTGCCCTCAAGTCCCTCACCCCTGGCCCCTCTCCCGAAGGGAGAGGGGAAAAAAGCGGCCTTTTCAGTCTTCCAGGCGCGGGAAGCGACCGGCGATATCGTCGCCGGTGAAATTGGCCACCCAGCCTTCCGGGTTGTTGAACAGGCGAATCGCCACGAAGTGCGGGAACTCGCCCATGTCGAACCAGTGGCGAGTGCCGGCCGGCACCGAGATCAGGTCGTTCTTCTCGCACAGCACGGCATAGACGTAGTCGTCGATATGCAGGGTGAACAGGCCGCGACCGGCGACGAAGAAGCGCACCTCGTCCTCGCCATGACGGTGTTCGTCGAGGAACTTGGCGCGCAGCTCGTCCTTCTGCGGGTAGTCCTTGTTCAGGCTGACCACGTCGACGGTGACGTAGCCGCGCTCGCTCATCAGCTTGTCGATCTGTGGGCGGTAGGCGGCGATCACCTCGTCCTGGCCGGCGCCGGGCTGGATCGGCGCGCTGGCCTGCCAGCGCTCGAAGTGCACGCCGACTGTGGCCAGCGTGCTGGCGATGTCCTCGACATGGGTCAGCACCTTGTTGGGCACATCGGGGCTGGATTGGTGGTAGACGGTCAGGCTGCTCATCGGCGGCGTCCTCGCGGGTGGGTCGCTCAGCTCGTGCTGTGGCTGGATGCTTATGTGCAGGGTACGCCGTGCGCACCCCAGGTATTCAACGTTGCAGCGCGCGCACCTTCAGCTCGCACTCGAAGAGGAACTCGAAGGCCTCGACCTGGCGCAGGCAGTCGGCCATGGTCGCGCCCCAGGTGTACAGGCCGTGGCCGCGGATCAGGTAGCCGACGCAGTCCGCGTGCTCGTCCAGCCAGGGCTGCACCTGGCTGGCCAAGCGGGCGATGTCCTGGTCATTGTCGAAGATCGGCACCAGCACCTGGCTCTCGTGGGTGGAGATACCGCTGAAGGCCTTCTGCAGCTCGTAGTCGGCGAACACCAGCGAGTCGGCCATGGTCAGGCGCGACAATACGGTGGCGTTGACCGAATGGGTGTGCAGCACGGCGCCGATTTCCGGCTTCCAGCGGTACAGCTGGGTGTGCAACAGGGTCTCGGCCGAGGGCTTCTTGCCCGGTTCCAGGCTGTTGCCATCTAGGTCGGTGGCCAGCACGTCGTCCTCGCCCAGCTGGCCCTTGTGCTTGCCGGAGACGGTCAGCAGCGCCTGGTCGGCCGCCAGCCGCGCCGAGTAGTTGCTGCTGGTGGCCGGCGACCAGCCGCGGCCGTACAGAAAGCGCCCGGCCTCGATGATCTGGCGGGTCAGTTGTTCACGGTTCATGCCCGCTCCTCATGCAAACGGATGGCAATGATAAAGGCCGCGGCCAGGGCGACCAAGCTGGCGATGGCGAAGGTCCAGCTCGAGCCGAGATCGACCCAGCTGTAGCCGGCGTACAGCGCGCCCAGGGCGCCGCCGGTACCGGCCAGCGCCGCATACAACGCCTGGCCCTGGCCCTGCTGGTTGGGCCCGAAGCTGCGCTGGACGAAATGGATGGCGGCGGCGTGGAAGCTGCCGAAGGTGGCCGCGTGCAGCAATTGCGCGAACAGCAGCACGCCCAGGTGATCGGC
This sequence comes from Pseudomonas sp. GD04019, assembly GCF_029837695.1. Classification (GTDB taxonomy): domain Bacteria; phylum Pseudomonadota; class Gammaproteobacteria; order Pseudomonadales; family Pseudomonadaceae; genus Aquipseudomonas. The sequence goes on along the minus strand of NZ_JAOEEA010000007.1, from coordinate 115,602 downwards.
CAGGTTGCCCAGCAGCAACCAGCGCAGCGACGCCAGTAGGAAGCTGGCCGCCAGCACCCAGCGCACTGAGAAACGGTTGAGGATGCGCGCCATAAACAGGAACAACACGATCTCCGCCACCACGCCCAGCGCCCACATCTGGCCGATGAAGCCGCGCTCGTAGCCGAGCCCCTCCAGGTGCAGGGTGAGGAAGGTGTAGTACGGGCCATGGGACAGCTGCATCAGGCACACGCAGAGGAAGAACGCCGGCACGCCCGGGCGCAGCAGCTGGGTCACAAAACCACCCTCACCGCCCTGCCCGGCCCGTGGCTGCGGCACCGCGTTGGGCACCCACAGGGTGCCGACCAGAATGCCGGCGAGAATCAGCACCACCATGATCGGGAACAGTCCCGGACTGAACAGCTCGAACAGCCAGCCCAGACCGATCACCGCGACGATAAAGCCGATCGAGCCCCACAGGCGGACCTGCGAGTAGCGCGCCGTCTGCTCCTGCAGGTGGGCCAGGGTGATCACCTCGAACTGCGGCAGCACCGCGTGCCAGAAGAACGCGTGCAGCGCCATCACCAGGGCCAGCCAGGCGTAGCTCTGGTCGACGAAGATCAGGGCGAAGCTGAGCAGCGTGCACAGCGCGCCGAAGCGCACGATGCGCAAGCGCTGGCCGCTGCGGTCACCCAGCCAACCCCACAGGTTGGGCGCCAGGCAGCGCATCAGCATGGGAATGGCCACCAATTCGCCGATACGCGCCGGCGAGAAGCCCAGGTGCTGGAAGTACAACGGCAGGAAAGGCGCGGTGGCGCCCAGCATGGCGAAGTAGAAGAAGTAGAACGCGGACAGCCGCCAGTACGGCAGCGGCTGGCCGGTCACAGCTGCGGCAGTACCGGGGTGTTGACCCGCACGTCGGCATTCTGCGCACGGTGGCGCAGGAGATGGTCGAGCAGCACGATGGCCATCATCGCCTCGGCGATGGGCGTGGCGCGGATACCGACGCAGGGGTCGTGACGGCCCTTGGTGATCACGTCCACCGGGTTGCCGTCGACGTCGATGGAGCGGCCCGGGGTGGTGATGCTGGAGGTCGGCTTGAGCGCCAGGTGGGCGACGATCGGCTGGCCGCTGGAGATGCCCCCGAGGATGCCGCCGGCGTTGTTGCTGAGGAAGCCTTCCGGCGTCAGCTCGTCGCGGTGCTCGGTACCGCGCTGGGCCACACTGGCAAAGCCGGCGCCGATTTCCACGCCCTTGACCGCGTTGATGCTCATCAGCGCGTGGGCCAGGTCAGCGTCCAGGCGGTCGAAGATCGGCTCGCCCAGGCCGGGCATCACGCCTTCGGCGACCACGGTGATCTTTGCGCCCACGGAATCCTGGTCACGGCGCAGCTGGTCCATGTAGGCCTCCAGTTCCGGCACCTTGTCCGGGTCGGGGCTGAAGAAGGCGTTCTGCTCGACGCTGTCCCAGGTCTTGAACGGAATCTCGATGGGGCCGAGCTGACTCATGTAGCCACGCACCTGGATGCCCAGGCCGGCCAGCACCTTCTTCGCCACGGCGCCGGCGGCGACGCGCATGGCGGTCTCGCGCGCCGAGCTACGGCCACCGCCGCGGTAGTCGCGGATGCCATATTTGTGGTGGTAGGTGTAGTCGGCGTGGGCCGGGCGGAACAGGTCCTTGATCGCCGAGTAGTCCTTGGACTTCTGGTCGGTATTGCGGATCAGCAGGCCGATCGGGCAACCGGTGGTCTTGCCCTCGAACACCCCGGAGAGGATTTCGACCTCGTCGTCTTCCTGGCGCTGGGTAGTGTGGCGGCTGGTGCCCGGCTTGCGGCGGTCGAGGTCGCGCTGCAGGTCTTCCAGGGAGAGTTCGATGCCCGGCGGGCAACCGTCGACGATGGCGACCAGCGCCGGGCCATGGCTCTCGCCAGCGGTGGTGACGGTAAACAGCTTGCCGTAGGTGTTGCCGGACATGCAGGGCGCTCCGCGAAATCTGCCTCGAACAAAGGTCGGCGAGTATACCCCCCGCGCCCGGCCAGTTCACCTGCGAAACAGCGGCGGATCGCGGCAAATGGCAGTTGGCCAGCCTGCAGTTGCGCCGAAACTTGCCGATAATGCCTGTACGCATGCCCAAGGACGCCGCGATGAGCGATACCGACGCCCAGCAACCCGAAGAACAGGCCGAACAGACTCCGCAGCCCCATCCGTGGGAAGGACTGGAGGCGGAGCATTTCCAGTTGCTGCGCCTGGCGCCACTGCCGACCGATCGCAGTACCGGTCTGCGCCCCCTGCGTTTCGTACGGTTCGGACGCGCCGAGCGGCACAACAACGAGCAGAGTCTGCTGCGCCTGTCGGTGGACATTCCCGGCCAGCGCCTGCGCCGCGAACAGAATCTGCTGGAGGTGTGGGTCGACCATCGCAGCCGCGAAGTACGCTTCGGCGCCGAGAAGGGCCTGCAGATCGAGCCGCAGAACCGCGGCCTGGGCCGCTTCCTGCTGGCCCAGGGCATCATCTGGGCACGCCAGCGCTGGGGCAGCTACACGGTGGAAGGCGGCGCACTGGCGGCGAAAGACATCCTCAGCGAGGACGCGCGCCTGCGCCGCGACCATTTCCTGCGCGTCCAAGGCTTCGAGGTGAGCTACCAGGACCTGGCACAGGTCAAGGCCAGCTACGCTGCCAGCCGGGTCAGCGTGCTCAATCCGGAGTGGAACCAGGAGCGGGTGCAGGTCATCGACCTGCTCGACTGTGGCGCCATGCTGCAGCAGGCCGACCACAACCTGCACGAGCAGCAGGTGAAGATCAGCAAGCTGGAACGACGTATCGACGTGTTCAAGCGCGAGGACAGCGGCCTGCGTTTCACCATCGCCTGCCTGGTGGCGCTGGCGCTGTTCCAGGCCGGGCTATTGATCTGGATCGCCACGCGCTAGGTCCAAATTACCGTCGGAGCGAGTTCTGCTCGCACATGACTGTGCAGGGCTTCGCGAGCAGAGCTCGCTCCTACGGATTGAGCACTGCCCTGCCCTACGGTGCACTGCCTGCGGCGAGTACGCCCTACGACATCAACATTGACCTGAGTCTGTAGCCCGGATGCAATCCGGGAAGCGGGCGGCTCCGACCCCGGATTGCATCCGGGCTACACGCAACCGCCTCGTCGCTGGACTCAGCCCTTGGCCCGCGAGCGGAATAGCTTCTGGTATTCGCGGCACTGGGCGGCGGCCAGCAGGAACACGCCGTGGCCGCCCTGCTCGAACTCCAGCCAGGTGAAGTCGATTTCCGGGTACAGCGCCTCGACGTGCACCTGGCTGTTGCCCACCTCGACGATCAACAGGCCCTTTTCGGTCAGGTGGTCGGCGGCCTCGGCCAGCATGCGCCGCACCAGATCCAGACCATCGTCGCCGCAGGCCAGGCCCAGCTCCGGCTCATGCTGGTACTCGGCCGGCATGTCGGCGAAGTCCTCGGCATCCACGTAGGGCGGGTTGGACACGATCAGGTCGAAGCGCTGTCCCGGCAGCCCGGCGAAGCCATCGCCCTGCACGGTGTAGACACGGTCTTCCAGCTCATGCCGCTCGATATTGTGGTTGGCCACTTCCAGCGCATCGAAGGACAGATCGCCCAGCACCACCTCGGCGTCGGGGAAGGCATAGGCGCAGGCGATGCCGATGCAGCCGGAGCCGGTGCACAGGTCGAGAATGCGCGCCGGCGTAGCGGGCAGCCAGGGCGCGAACTGGTTGGAGATCAGCTCGGCAATCGGCGAGCGCGGCACCAGCACGCGCTCATCGACCAGGAATGGCAGGCCACAGAACCACGCCTCGCCCAGCAGGTAGGCGGTGGGCACGCGATCCTCGACGCGTCGGCGGATCAGCTCCAGCAGGTGCTGCTGCTCGTCTTCCTCCAGCCGGCAATCCAGGTAGGAATCGGCGATCTCGAACGGCAGGTGCAGGGCGCCCAGCACCAGCTGGCGAGCATCGTCCCAGGCGTTGTCGGTGCCGTGGCCGAAGAACAGCCCGGCCTCATGGAAGCGGCTGACGGCCCAGCGGATATGGTCGCGCACGGTGCGCAGGCGGGATGGGGACACGGTTCTGACCTCGAAAAGCGGTGCGCGATTCTAACAGGCTGTGACAAAACTGCCCCTGCCCCATGAACGACGGCGCAACGCCACGCAAGGCGCGGCCTGAGCCACATCACCAGGCCATCTGCGCGTCCTCGATGCGCACTAGAGGTTCACAGATCGCGCTGGCGAGCAGAGAATAGACACATCGCCGCCACAGGAGCCCTCCCATGTCCGATCCGAAAACCCTGTTCCAACTGCTCGGACGCGGTTATGCCCCAGCCATCCTGGGCAAGGCCACCCTGCTGGTGATCGACGCCCAGGAGGAGTACCGCAGCGGCACCCTGCAACTGCCGGACGTGGAGTCCGCCATCGCGGAAATCGCCACCCTGCTCGGTGCCGCCCGCAATGTCGGCGCGCCGGTGCTGCATGTGCGCCACCTGGGCATTCCCGGCGGCCTGCTCGACCCGCAAGGCCCGCGCGGCCACTTCATCGACGGCCTGGCACCGCAGGCCGGCGAACCGATCGTGGAGAAACGCCTGCCCAATGCCTTCGCCGGCACCGATCTGCATGAGCGCCTGCAGCAGCTCGGCCATCTGGACCTGATCATCTGCGGCTTCATGACCCACTCCAGCGTCAGCACCACTGTGCGCGCGGCGAAGGACTATGGTTACCGCTGCACCTTGGTGGACGCCGCCTGCGCCACCCGCGATCTGCCCTACGACGGCGAGCTGATTCCGGCGCGCGCCCTGCACCGCATGACCCTGGCGGCCCTGGCCGACAACTATGCGATGGTGGTGCCGCAGGCCCGCGCACTGATCTGACCGGGCAGAGCGACTTCTCGGCCGGAACCCAGGCGGGCAGGACCGGTCATAGCGCCGATACTCCAAGAGGAAAATCGGGATGAAGTTGTCTGAAGATGGATTCGATGCCCGCCGCCTGCGTCCCCGCGGCGCATCCGGCTGGCGCTGGCGTTGTCTCGCCGCACTGGCTGCCCTGTTCGCCACCTTCGGCGTGATGCTGAGCATGGCTGGCGCCGCCACCCTGCTCGGCCGCCCACCGGCCCTCGGGCCGCTGAACGACAGCATCGGCGCTGCCATCGTCCTGCTGCTGTTCGGCCTGTTCCTGCTGTGGGGCGGCATCAATGTCTGGCGCCGCTGCCGGCGGCGTATGCGTCGGAGCCACGGCGACGAGCTGAGCCTGTCACCAGGCCTGCTGAAAAAGCGCGGCTGAAGCCGGTAAACTGGCTTCTTCCGTGGAGGCCTTTCATGCAAGACGACGATTTTTCCCTGTTCCAATCCGCCGTGCGCGGGGTCAAGCCGATCAGCCATGACCGCGCCGACACCGGCAAGCCCAAGGCCGATCGCCAGCGCATCAGCACGCTGCGCCAGGCGGCGACGGTGAAGGTCGACGCGGTCAAGGTGGATGGCCTGTCCGACCAGTTCGTCATCGACGTGGGCGCAGAGGACGAACTCTACTGGGCCCGCGACGGCGTGCAGGACGGCCAGATGCGCAAGCTCAAGGCCGGCCAGGTGTCCTTCGAAGGCAGCCTGGACCTGCACGGCATGAGCGTGGAACGGGCGCGTGAGACCCTGTGGAGCTTCTTCGACGAGGCCGCGCGCATGGAAGTGCGCTGCGTGCGCATCACCCATGGAAAGGCCGCACGCACCGACGGCAAGCGGCCGATGATCAAGAGCCACGTCAACACCTGGCTGCGCCAGCACCCGCAGGTGCTGGGCTTCACCTCCTGCATCGCCAAGCACGGCGGTACCGGTGCGGTGTATGTGCTGCTCAAGCGCACCATGCTCGACGGGCGCGACGAAGACTAGGCGCTGAACCGCGGAGCGTAGTCCTCCAGTTCCACCCGCAGGCCGTTCACCACGAAGGACACCGCGTGGTAGAAGCCGACCAGCAGCAGACACTCGATCAACTGTTCATCGCTGAAGTGCGTGCCCAGCCGCTGCCACAGCCCCTCGCCGACGGTGGAACTGGCGTGCAGGCTGTCCGCCAGCTCCAGCAGGGCCTGGTCCGCCTGGCTCCACAGGGTCGGATCGATACGCCCGCTGCAGGTATCGGCGATCTGCTCGGCACTGAAACCGGCCTTGCCGGCGAACGCCGCCACATGCACGCCCCACTCGTATTCCGCACCGCACAGCGCCGTGGCGCGCAGGATCAACAGTTCGCGCTCGCGCAGCTCGATGCTGCCGCGATCCAGCAGGCCGCCGGCGAACATGCGCTGCAGCACGCGCGGATTGTGGGCCATGCTGCGGAACAACTTGAGCGGCGGCATGCCGGGGGGCATGACCCGGTCGAAGGCTGCCTGGATATCGGCGCTGTAGGGAGGGTTCAGGGGTTGGACGCGAGGCTGGTTCATAAGGTGGACTCCTGTCATGCTACGAAATAAGTAGCAAGCAGAACCTATCACCGCTACTAAAAAAGAAGCAAGGAGCTTGCATGAGCTTTCCCCAACCCGGCGATCCGGTCCGCGGCTCCGCCAGCGGCAGGCCGATCATGGCGCTGCTCGACCTGATCGGCCGACGCTGGACCCTGCGTGTGCTGTGGGAACTGCACCAGGCGCCGGCCAGCTTCCGCGAGCTGCAGGCGCGTTGCGAAGGTGTGTCGCCGTCGGTGCTGAACACCCGTCTGGGCGAGCTGCGCGAGGCGCAATTGTTGGAGAACGGCGAGCACGGCTACCAGCTTTCCGCCCTCGGCCTTGAGCTGGTGCAGCGCTGCCTGCCGCTGGCGGTATGGGCCGAAGGCTGGGCCGCGCAGCTACCCGCGAGGCCGGAGAAATAGGCCGTCTTGGCGCACTCTGCCCTTGCCAGCGCCTCTGCTGCGCCCTACCCTGCGCCCCTGAGCATTACCACCCACAGGAAGACCCATGTCCCTGGAACAGCACTACACCGCGATTCTCGGCCAACTCGGCGAGGACGTATCCCGTGAAGGCCTGCTCGACACCCCGAAGCGCGCCGCCAAAGCCATGCAGTACCTCTGCCGCGGCTATGAGCAGACCCTCGAGGAAGTCACCAACGGCGCCCTGTTCAGCTCCGACAGCAGCGAAATGGTGCTGGTGAAGAACATCGAGCTGTACTCGCTGTGCGAACACCACCTGCTGCCCTTCATCGGCAAGGCTCACGTGGCCTACATCCCCAGCGGCAAGGTGCTGGGCCTGTCCAAGGTGGCGCGCATCGTCGACATGTATGCCCGCCGCCTGCAGATCCAGGAGAACCTCAGCCGGCAGATCGCCGAGGCCATCCAGCAGGTCACCGGCGCCCTCGGCGTGGCCGTGGTGATCGAGGCGCAGCACATGTGCATGATGATGCGCGGCGTGGAGAAGCAGAACTCCTCCATGGTCACCTCGGTGATGCTCGGCGAGTTCCGCGAGAACGCCGCCACCCGCAGCGAGTTCCTCAGTCTGATCAAAGGCTGAGCAACGTCGCGGTGAACGAAGCCGGCCTCGCGCCGGCTTTTTCATGCTTCAGTGATCCCGCCCATTCCACGGCACGATCTTGAACGGCGACAGATCGACATCGTCCAGGCAGCGCGCGTTGACCGCCGCCATCAGCCGTCCGTCCTGCCCCGGTGCCTCGCTGAATGGCGCGCAACCGCAGACGTCGCAGAAATGGTGGGCGATCTTGCGGGTATTGAAGCGGTAGGTCGGCAGCTCGCCGTCCGGAGACTTCAGCTGCAGCTGGTCACGCCCGACGAACCACAGCAGCCCGCCCCGCTTGCTGCACAGCGAGCAATTGCACTCGGTCAGGCTGTCGATCTCGCCGCTCACGCTGAAACTGATCTTGCCGCAGTGGCAACTCCCTTGGTGGCTCATGGCTGGCACTCCTGTGCGGTTTGGACAGGACTGCAAGCTAGTTCGCCGTCACCTCGCTCGCCAGCTACGTCGGGGAAAATCACCCGCGAAGCGATATCCGGCGCTGCCAAGCCCGAGCAACTCGGGTACCCTGCCGCCCCTTTCATCACTCCAGGAATGACCGGCGATGCTTATCAAGGCACTGCGGATCGGCCTCGGCCAGATCATCATCTTTCTCGACTTCATCACCCGCCCGCGCAAGCTCAAGCGCAGCCCGCAGGAACAGGCCCAGGTCGAGAACGCAGCCCAGGGCCTTGCCCTCTACCAGTTCCATGCCTGCCCGTTCTGCGTGAAGACCCGCCGCACCCTGCACCGCCTGAATGTGCCAGTGGCGCTGCGCGACGCCAAGAACGACGCCGGGCGCCGTCAGGAACTGCTGGAACAGGGCGGCAAGGTGCAGGTGCCCTGCCTGCGCATCGAGGAATCGGGCGAAGTGCGCTGGCTGTATGAGTCCAAGGCCATCGGTGCCTACCTGAACGAACGCTTCGCCGCTCAGTAAGCCACGCCATGGTGGATAAGCAGAGCGTTATCCACCCTACGCAACGAACCAGCCGCGTAGGGTGGAAAACTGCGAAGCATTTTCCACCGCCCGTTACGCCGCGAATGGGCTCACCGGCAGCAGACCAGCCGGGGCAAACAAACTGCCCCGGATCAGCTGTCAGCCAAACATGCTCACATGCCGGGGATGGCTGGCGACGCGATCGAGCCAGGCGTTGATCGCCGGGTAGGCGGCCAGGTCGAAGCCGCCCTCGTCCGCCACATGGGTGTAGGCGTACAAGGCGATATCGGCCAGGGTGTACTGCTCGCCCACCAGGTACGGCGTGCGCTGCAGCTGCTGCTCCATCACCTTGAAGGCCTTGTGCCCGCCCTTGTGGCACTGCTCGTACTCGGCGCGGCGCGCCTCCGGCAGGCCCAGGTACAGCTGGATGAAGCGCGCCACCGCCACATAGGGTTCATGGCTGTACTGCTCGAAGAACTGCCACTGCAGCATCTGCGTGCGCAGGCGCGGCTCCGTGGGAATGAACGCGCTGCCATCGGCGAGGAAGTTGAGGATGGCGTTGGATTCCCAGAGGAAGGTGCCATCCTCCAGCTCCAGTACCGGAATCTTGCCGTTGGGGTTCTTGGCCAGGAACTCCGCGGTCTGGGTCTCGCCCTTGAGGATGTCGATCGGCAGCCACTCATACGGGTGGCCGAGCAGATTGAGCATCAGCTTGACCTTGTAGCAGTTGCCGGAACGGTAATCGCCGTAAACCTTGAGCATGACTACTGACCTCCCTGAGCAGCGAGCGCGCCTTGCGCTTCGCGGATAACGGCCGCCAGACGACACAGGCCTTCGCCCAGCTTCTCCGGCGGCACATGGCTGAAGTTGAGTCGCAGATGGCCAGGATTGGCGTCCGGCTCGGTGAAGAACGGCTCGCCGGGCATGAACGCCACGTTCTGCGACATGGCCGGCTGCAGCAGCGTGCGGGTATCCAGTTTGTTTTTCAGCGTCAGCCAGAAGAACAGGCCGCCTTGCGGCACCTGCCAGGTGGCTAGATCACCGAAATGCTCCTCCAGCGCCACCTGCATGGCGTCGCGACGCACGCGGTAGAAATCGCGCAGCTCGGCCAGGTGGGCCTGGTACTTCTCGGTACCGATCCACTGCAGCGCCTGCCACTGGCCGATGCGATTGGTGTGCAGGTCGGCCGCCTGTTTCAGGCGCAGCAGATGGGGGAACAGGTCCGGGCTGGCGATCAGGAAACCGACGCGCAGGCCCGGCAGCAGGGTCTTGGACACGGTGCCGGTGTAGATCCAGCTGGTGCGCTGCAGGCGGCTGACGATGGGCGTGGCGCTGCCGGCATCGAACACCAGCTCGCGGTACGGCTCGTCCTCGATCAGGGTGACGTTGAACTCGTCCAGCAGCGCCGCCACTGCATCGCGCTTGGCCTCGCTGTAGCGCACGGCGGACGGGTTCTGGAAGGTCGGAATCAGGTAGGCGAAGGCCGGCTTGTGCTGCTGCAGGCGCTCGCGCAGGGCCTCCAGCTCCGGGCCGTCGGCCTCCTGCGGCACGGTGATGCAATCGGCGCCGAACAGCTGGAAGGATTGCAGCGCAGCCAGGTAGGTCGGCGCTTCCACCAGGATCTCGGTGCCCGGATCGATAAACAGCTTGCTGGCCAGGTCCAGGGTCTGCTGCGAGCCGCAGACGATCAGCACCTGGCTGGCGTCGCACTTCACGCCCAGTTTGTTGGCCTCGGCCGCGATGGCCTCGCGCAGCGCCGGCTCGCCCTCGCTCATGCCGTACTGACCGATGGAGGCCGGCATCTCGTTCCAGTCCACCTTCGGCAGCATCGGCTCGGCCGGCAGGCCACCAGCAAAGGACATCACTTCCGGACGTTGCGCCGCAGCGAGGATTTCACGAATCAGGGAGCTTTTCAGGCGGGCAACGCGTTCGGAGAAGGCCATGGGAGTCACCGGTAGCACAGGCAGGATAAATTGGGTCAAACTGTTTGACCGAAACTACGACGGCCAGGACGGATACGTCAATATGCTTGACCTGAAAAAGCCGAGTTCCCAGCAAGCCGCCATGGAAGCCTTCTTTTTTGGCTACCAGGCCTTCACCGCCAAGCCCGACGAGATGCTGGCGCGCCGCGGCCTGTCCCGCGTGCATCACCGCATCCTGTTCTTCATCGCCCGTCATCCCGGCCTGAGCGTGAAGGAGCTGCTCGGCTACCTGGGCGTGACCAAGCAGGCGCTGAATACGCCGCTGCGCCAGCTGCAGGAAATGTCGATGGTGGAGAGCGTGGCCGCCAGCGACGACAAGCGCAAACGCCAGCTCGGCCTCACCGTCGAGGGCGCCAAGCTGGAACAGGCGCTGCGCCACGAGCAGTCGCGGCTGCTGGCGAAAGTGTTCAAGGAGGCCGGCGAACCGGCCGTGCAGGCCTGGCTGGCAATCAACCAGGCCCTGGGCAAGGCCCGCCAGGCGGGGGGCGGCGAGGACTGATCAGGCGGCCTGGCTGCCTTCCAGCTCCTTGGCGCCACGGAAGAACACCAAGGCCGTAGCGACCATGGCCGCCAGCAGCGGCAGCACGCCCACCACCAGTAGCACCACCGAGGCGACCATCACGCCGCTGGCGATCTCCAGCCACGCCAGCACACGCAGCACCGGGTAGGCGTTCTCCACTTTCAGCAGCACAATGCCCAGCCACAGCACGACCAGGCCCAGCAGGGCCAGCAGCCCGAAGTACAGGAACGAAGGCGCGCTGAACTGGGCCAGCTCGGCGTCGCCCCAATACAGCTGAACCACCTCCAGCACGATCCCCAGCACCACGCTCGACCACACCGGCCAGCCAAGGCCACGGGCATCGAAGCGCGCCTCGAGGAATGCCTTGAGCCGCACGACCAGGTAGCAGCCCAACAGGGTGCTGGCCGCGCTTAGCCAATTGCTCAGCGTCAGCAGGTCCGGCGCGAAGGCCAGGCCGATACCCACCAGGGTCGCCATTAGTGACACCAGATTCAGCCAACCTTGCAGGCGCAGCTGGCTCGGGCTCCAGCCCGGTAGGCTCTGCGGCGCCTGCGCGTCGATCAGCTCCACCGTGGGGGCGGCGTAAGGATTAGTCGGGTCCATGGCAATGTCCTTGAGTAGTGGAACAGTCTCCTTCGCCCGAACAGCCATCTGAAACTGTACCGACGATTGTCGGTGCCGCTGTATCGCGACGCCCGGGCGGGCTGCGCATAGGCTGCCAGCATCCAAGGAGAATCGCCATGACCCCGGAACTGCTGATCGCCTTCATCCTCTTCGCCTTCGTCACCTCGGTGACGCCCGGCCCGAACAACATGATGCTGCTCGCCTCCGGGGTGAACTTCGGTGTACGCCGCAGCGTGCCGCATATGCTCGGCATCAGCCTGGGCTTCATGGTGCTGGTGGCGGCCGTGGGCCTGGGCCTCGGCCAGCTGTTCGAACAGTTCCCGCCGCTATACACCGCGCTGCGCTACGCTGGTGCCGCCTACCTGCTGTACCTGGCCTGGAAGATCGCCGGCGCAGGCAGCCCGGATGCGAGTGGCAAGGCGGCCGGCAAGCCGTTCACCTTTCTCCAGGCGGCCGCCTTCCAGTGGGTCAACCCCAAGGCCTGGATCATGGCCATCGGCGCCATCACCACCTACACCCCGCAGGACGGCTTCCTGGCCAACGTACTGCTGATCGCCGCGCTGTTCGCCCTGGTCAACTGCCCCAGCGTGGGCCTGTGGACGGTGGCCGGCAGCCTGCTGCGCCGCTGGCTGGACAAGCCGCGCGTGCTGCGTGCCTTCAACATCGGCATGGCCCTGCTGCTGGTGGCTTCGCTCTACCCTATCCTGATCGACGTCAAGGGAACCTTCTGATGAGCAACGTCACGGAAGCCATGGATACCTCGCGTCGACTACGCCCCCTCGCCGACTCCGCGCCTTCCGCCGTGGTGGCCGGCTTCGTCTCGGCCCTCACCGGCTACACCAGCTCGCTGGTGCTGATGTTCCAGGCCGGCCAGGCCGCAGGGCTGAGCGCCGCGCAGATTTCCTCCTGGCTGTGGGCGCTGTCGATCGGCATGGCCATCTGCACCATCGCCCTGTCGCTGCGCTATCGCACGCCTGTTGTGGTGGCTTGGTCGACACCCGGCGCGGCCCTGTTGATCACCAGCATGCCCGGCGTGAGCTATCCGGAAGCGGTCGGCGCCTTCGTGGTCTGCGCCGTGCTGCTCAGCCTGCTCGGCCTGTCCGGCGCCTTCGAGCGAGTCATGCGTCACCTGCCCGGCTCGCTGGCGGCGGCGCTGCTGGCCGGCATCCTGTTCCGCATCGGCAGCGAGATCTTCGTCGCCGCGCAGACCAGTACCGCGCTGGTGCTGGCGATGTTCTTCACCTTCCTGCTCGGCAAGCGCCTGGCGCCGCGCTACGCGGTGCTCGCCGCATTGCTGGTCGGTGGGGTGATGGCGGCGGCACTGGGCATGCTGGACTTCAGCCACCTCACGCTGGAAGTGGCGGTACCGGTATGGACCACGCCGAGCTTCTCCCTGGGTGCAGCCATCAGCATCGGCCTGCCGCTGTTCGTGGTGGCCATGGCCTCGCAGAACATCCCCGGCCTGGCCGTGTTGCGCGCCGACGGCTACGCCGTGCCACCCTCGCCGCTGATCGCCACCACCGGCATCGCCTCGCTGCTACTGGCGCCCTTCGGCTCCCACGGTATCAACCTGGCGGCCATCAGCGCGGCCATCTGCACCGGCGCCGAGGCCCACAAGGACAAGCGCAAGCGCTACACCGCAGCCCTGTGGAATGGCGTGTTCTGCGGCATCGCCGGGATCTTCGCCGCCACCCTCGCCGCACTGTTCACCGCCCTGCCCAGCGCCCTGATCCTGTCCATCGCAGCGCTCGCCCTGCTCGGCTCCATCGGCAACGGCCTGGCCCAGGCGATGAACGCCCCGGCCGAGCGCGACGCGGCGCTGATCACCTTCATGATTACCGCTTCGGGCATGAGCCTGCTGGGCATCGGCTCGGCCTTCTGGGGCCTGGTCGGCGGCGCCATCACCCTGCTGATCCTCAACTGGCGCAAGCGCTGAGTCGCGCAGAAACGAAAAAGCCCGGGCAGGTCCCGGGCTTTTTCATGCGGCAACCGCTCAGGCCGCCTGGGCTTCCTCGGCCGCCAGTTCCTTGCCATGGGCGAAATTGACCCACCAGCCGAAGGCCGCGGCGGTGAAGAACATGATGAAGCTGTAGATCGCCGCCGGCACCGCCATGGTGGCGTTGTTCAGCAGCATCGGACTCAGCGCCAGGGCGATGGCCAGGGTGCCGTTGTGGATGCCGATTTCCATGCCGATGGCCACCGCCTGGCGGCGCGGCAGCTTCATCAGACGCGGCACGCCGTAGCCGACGGCCAGGCTGATCAGGTTGAACAGCAGCGCGGCAAGGCCCACCACCGGGGCGTAGTCGACCACCGTCTGCCAGTCCTTGACGAAGGCCAGCACGATCACCAGTAGCAGGAACAGCGCGGAGATGATCTTCACCGGCTTCTCCATGGCATTGGCGAAGCCCGGCGCCAGCTTGCGGATGACCATGCCGATGGCCACCGGGCCGAGGACGATAGCGAACACCTGCACCACCTTGGCGAACTGCAGAGGAATGGCCTGGTCGCCTTCCATGAAGTGAGCCAGCGACAGGTTGACGATGAAGGGCATGGTGAGGATCGCCACCACCGAGTTCACCGCGGTCAGCGTCACGTTCAGCGCCACGTCACCATGGGCCAGGTGGCTGTAGAGGTTGGCCGAGGTGCCGCCCGGGGATGCGGCCAGCAGCATCAGACCCACGGCCAGAGCCGGCGCCAGGCCGAAGCCCTTGGCGATCAGGAAGCACACCAGCGGCAACAGCAGCAGTTGGCAGCCGAGGCCGATCAGCACGGGTTTGGGGAATTTCACCACCCGGGCGAAGTCCGCCAGGGTCAGCGACAACCCCAGGCCGAGCATGATGATGCCCAGGGCGATGGGGAGGAAGGTGGTGGTCAAGGCACTTGCTGTCATTGTTATTGTTCTCCAGAACGAACTAGCCCTGCGATTCTTGACGAGCCGGCCAGGCCTTGTAACTGGCTTTGTGTGCCAAATAGTTACCTGGCATGGCCCAGCTACTCGACTGCGGCGCCGTATCCGGTCGACAGACGACTTGGATAGTCGCAGCAATGCAAAAAGGGCGCCTCGCGGCGCCCTTTCTCATCAGATCGCAGTCGCCCCGCCATCCACGGCCAACGAGTGGCCGGTGGTGAAGGCGGCCGCATCGCTGCACAGGTAGAGCACCGCCGCGGCGATTTCCTCGACCTTGCCGATACGCCCGACCGGGTGCATGCCGGCGACGAACTCGGCCTTCTTCGGATCAGCCTCGTAGGCGCGGCGGAACATGTCGGTATCGATCACCGCCGGGCACACGGCATTGACGCGGATTTTCTTCTTCGCGTACTCGACGGCCGCGGACTTGGTCAGGCCGATCACCGCGTGCTTGGAGGCGGCGTAGATGCTCATCTTCGGTGCGGCGCCGAGGCCGGCGACCGAGGCGGTGTTGACGATGGCGCCACCACCCTGGGCCAGCAGCAGCGGCAGCTGATGCTTCATGCACAGCCATACGCCCTTGACGTTGACGCCCATGATGGCGTCGAACTCGGCCTCGCTGCCCTCGGCCAGCTTGCCCTTCTCGATCTCGATGCCGGCGTTGTTGAAGGCGTAGTCGAGGCGACCGAAGCTGGCGATCACCTGCTCCATGAGGGCCTTGACCTCGGCGTCGCGGGTCACGTCGCAACGCACGAACACGGCCTCGCCACCGGCATCGCGAATCAGCTGCACAGTGCCTTCGCCGCCGCTCACGTCGACGTCGGACACTACCACCTGCAGGCCCTCGGCCGCGAAGGCCTGGGCGGTGGCGCGGCCGATGCCGGCGGCACCGCCGGTCACCAGGGCTACTTTGCCGGAGAAGGTCATGCTCATTTCTGCATCCTCGCAGGAGTTGGAAGTGAGCGGAGTCTAGCCAGCGCCAGCGACGGCGAGCAGCACTATCAGGGGGCGATGTGCAGGATCATCCAAAGGAATGATGAAGGCCTCATACCCTCTATCATTCCTCTGGATGCAAAGCGGGTCAGCCCAGCTCGGCGACTATGTCCGCCAGGGCTTTGCCCGGATCGGCGGCCTGGCTGATCGGGCGACCGATCACCAGGAAGTCGGAACCGGCAGCCATGGCCTTGGCCGGAGTGAGAATGCGGCGCTGATCGTCGGCAGCGCTGCCAGCCGGGCGGATACCGGGAGTGACCAGCTGCAGGGTCGGCTGGGCGATCTTCAGCGCCGGAGCTTCCTGGGCCGAGCACACCAGACCGTCCAGCTTGGCTTCGGCGGCCAGCTCGGCCAGGCGCAGCACCTGCTCCTGCGGTACCACGTCCAGGCCGATGCCGGCCAGGTCGGACTGCTCCATGCTGGTCAGCACGGTCACGCCGATCAGCAGCGGCTTGGCGCCGGCCAGCTTGTCCAGCTCCTCGCGGCAGGCAGCCATCATGCGCAGGCCGCCCGAGCAATGCACGTTGACCATCCACACGCCCAGCTCGGCGGCAGCCTTGACCGCCATCGCCGTGGTGTTGGGGATATCGTGGAATTTGAGGTCGAGGAACACCTCGAAACCCTTGGCCTGCAGGGCCTCGACCACCGCCGGGCCGCTGCGGGTGAACAGTTCCTTGCCGACCTTGACCCGGCACAGCTTAGGGTCCAGCCGCTCGGCCAGGGCCAGGGCGGCGTCACGGGAGGGGAAGTCGAGGGCAACGATGATCGGGGTCTGGCAGGACATGGCGGGCTCGCAGGAATCGAAAACCGCGGCATTGTAGCGGAAGCCGCCCGCCGCGGTCAGATCACCTTGTCCAGCGCCAGCGCGGTCATGAACCCGCTCAGGGTGATCAGCCCGGTCAGCGCGTGGGTTTCGGCGAAGGCCTCGGGAATCATGCTGTCCACCAGCATGCACAGCACCGCACCGGCGGAGAAGCCGAGGACAAAGGCCAGCCAGATGTCCGGCAGCCCGGCGAACAGCCCCGGCCCGGCCATGGCTGCCAGCCCGGAGAGCAGCACGATGACGCCCCACAGGCCGAACACCCAGGCCCGGCTGCGCCCTTCGTCACGCAGGCTGGCGGCGCTGGCCAGCCCCTCCGGCAGGTTGGAGAGAAAGATCGCCACCAGCATCACCAGGCTGACTTGGCCACCCTGCAACAGACCGAGCCCCAGACCTAGGGATTCGGGAATACCATCGAGAAAGGCTCCTGCGGCGATCAGCAGCCCCACCAGCGCGCCCTGCCCGCCGCCCTGCAGACGTTCCAGCCAGCGACTGGCAAGCACGAACACCAGGCCGCCACAGAACATACCGCCCAGGGTCGCCAGATGCCCGCCCAGGCGCAGTGCATCCGGCAACTGCTCGAAGCAGATGGCGGCGATCAGCACGCCGCTGCCATAGGCCATGATCGACGCCACCACCTTGCGCGGCAGCTTGCACAGCAAGCCGATCGCCGCGCCCAGCAACAGGCTGCTGGCCGCCAACCAGCCCCACAGGCCGGCCTGCAGGGTCATGCTCAACTCCATGTGCCCTCCTCATTCACTGCCGCAATGCTTCCGTAACGCGACGCCAGGGGTAGACTGGCGCCCCTTTCCTCCAGACCAGGCAGCAGTCATGGCCCGTCTCCAGCTCGACTTTTCCCAGCAGCAGTTCTGCTACAGCACCCACATGACCGTGCGCAGCACCGACATCAATGCCAGCAACCACCTGGGCAACGACGCCATGATCTCGATGATCTCCGAGGCAAGGGCGCGCTTTCTGTTCGATTTCGGCATCCGCGAGGCCGACCAACAGCACGGCATCATAGTCACAGACCTGGCCACCATGTACCGCGCCGAGTCGCACTCACGCGACCAGCTGCTGTTCGAGGTCGGCGTGATGGACTTCAACCGCTACGGCGGCGATATCATCTTCCGCATCACCCGCCCGGCGGACGGCACTCTGATCGCATTGGCCAAGTCCGGCTTCGTGTTCTTCGATTATCAGCTGGGCAAGGTGGTGCCGATGCCGGAAGAGTTTCGCGCGACCTTTCCAGATGTGAATTGGCTGGGCTGAGTGGCCAGATTTTCCAATCCGAGCAAGCTCACCCTCTGTTCCGCATTACGAATTCAGCACCAAGGCTATATGTACTGGAAGCTCGTGAAGTCTGGCGTTATGGCTGCCTCAAGCCCCAAAAGTACTGACACTTTGTAGAAATAGACTGTTTGGGGGACACACCTGAAATGGACTCAGTGCTTAGCGTCGGAACCCCGGACAAGCTGTTCTTCGTAATAGACCCAGAGCACCAAGGAGGTCTGGTCAAAGTAAGTATCAGGTGTGCGGGGCTGCACGTAACCTACGTTGACGATCTCGTATACCTCCCCTCTTTCATCCGCCGGCTGCAGATAGAATTAGATGCATTGGGTCATGAGATCGCCTACCCCATGCCGCTCCTACTCCTAGGCCCAAACACCGACGATGCGCGAGTAAGACTTCGCCTCAACTCCGGTATCGCTCAGATATCAGTGCATTTAACTAGCGGTGAAATGGGGCGCATCGAGCTACCGCTCAAGGACCTTCAGGGTATCTACTCAGAGGTAATCCAAGCCTTGCAGAGCATTTCGGCCCAACAGGCCTAAACGACCATCCAAGACATCTCCTTTTGAAAAAGCTGTCCATCCTCGCAAAGCCTGAGAACCATCAATAACGCCATCTACAAGCCAACGTCTCTGCGATAGAAGCTGGCATTTTGTATGCCCCGCAGATTTTGGGACACTCACAGAACTCATCATCCTTTGGTCACCGCAATGTCTACGATCGTAAGCTCTTCGACCTAGTCCAGAAGAATGCGCAGAGAAATGCGGAGAAGGAGTTTATCGCTGTACTACCCAGCGGTCTAAGGTCGGCCTTTGATGAGGCTGAACGTATCTATCATCCCGACGTATCCGATCTCTTTGCTTTGCGCATTCACCAGGCAAACGAAATACAGAAACTGGCACTCCCATCGACATCAAGCCTGGTTGTGCTGCAGACCTCGTCCCACGAAAAAGCGAAATCACTGCTACTGCACTGCCTGGAGGTGCTGTCAGAGGGTGAATACGCAGTAGTCTTCGGTAGAGGCAATGGAGTGGTTTTTGATGATGCAGGCGCTTGGGTATCCGATCTTCCAGCTTTTTTGCTAGACGTCTCTGCAGTCCGGAAGGCAGCTCTAGAGCTTCATATCGAAGAAATCGCAGTCATGTCCCAGGATCAGAGCATGGCGATTATCCTGGAAACATTCAGCGGTTTCATGCCTGAAGAGCCGTCAGCGGATGAGGTGATCTACGAACTCACCGCTTGGCTAGCGCCCTAGTCGGAGCTACCCAAGACCAGTTTGAATACTGTGCTCCCGCGAACAATGCCCTAGTCCGCATGGAGACATTTCCAAGAATAACGCCCGCAGTATTTCTCCTGCCTCAACTCAGTGCGCACACCCAAACCTGCGCACCGTATTGAACCAGCAAACCCTCCCTGAACCGCTCTGAACCACTGATTCCCTGGCCTGAACAAGCTTGGCCCGAGTCTTGCTCAAGCTCTGTCACAGGCATCCAACGGCGGTTGCCACCGATACGACAAAGGCGTCGCACCTCTTCCGCTCAGGCGGTCAGTGGTGCGGCGCTTTTTGCGTTTCAGCCCCAGCGAATGGGGCGGTTGGCGGGCCGCGATCCGGGCGCCAGCCGGTAACTCTCTCAACCTGTCTGTGGCTTCCGGCCACGGGGCCTGGCGCCACAAGCTCCGGGCCTCTCCCAAGGGTTGCGCGGCAAGGTGCCCACGATCACCGAGCCGCGCAACCGGCGGGATTCTGTTCTCGATGATGAGGTGTTGGATGAATACAAGTTTCTGGAAAGCCGGCCACACACCGACGTTGTTCGCCGCGTTTCTCTATTTCGACCTGAGCTTCATGGTCTGGTACGTGCTCGGCCCGCTGGGCGTGCAGATCGCCACCGATCTGGGCCTGACCACCCAGCAACGCGCCATGATGGTGGCCACGCCGATCCTCGCCGGCGCCGTGCTGCGCCTGTTCATGGGCGCCCTGGCCGACCGCACTTCGCCGAAGACCGCCGGCCTGATCGGCCAGAGCGTGGTCATCGCCGCCCTTGCCGTTGCCTGGCTGCACGGCGTGCACAGCTACGAGCAGGCACTGCTGCTGGGCCTGTTCCTCGGCTTCGCCGGAGCCTCCTTCGCCGTGGCGCTGCCGCTGGCCTCCCAGTGGTACCCGCCGCAGCATCAGGGCAAGGCCATGGGCATCGCCGGCGCCGGCAACTCCGGCACCGTGCTGGCTGCGCTGTTCGCACCGGGCCTGGCTGCCATCTTCGGTTGGGGCAACGTGTTCGGCCTGGCGCTGATTCCGCTGGTGCTGACCGTGGTGATCTTCGCCAGCGTAGCCAAGAACGCTCCCGAGCGGCCCAAGCCCAAGGCCCTGGCCGACTACCTCAAGGCGCTCGGCGACCGCGACAGCTGGTGGTTCATGTTCTTCTACAGCATCACCTTCGGCGGCTTTCTCGGCCTGGCCAGCACCCTGCCCGGCTACTTCCACGACCAGTACGGCTTCGACCCGGTCAAGGCCGGCCTGTACACCGCCGCCTGCGTGTTCGCCGGCAGCATGATGCGCCCGCTGGGCGGCGCCCTGGCCGACCGCATCGGCGGCATCCGCTCGCTGCTGGTGATGTACACCTGCGCCTCGCTGTGCATCGCCGCAGTCGGTTTCAACCTGCCTAGCGCCTACGCCGCCCTGGGCCTGTTCGTGGCCGCCATGCTCGCCTTGGGCGCCGGCAACGGCGCGGTGTTCCAGCTGGTGCCGCAGCGCTTCCGCAAGGAAATCGGCGTGATGACCGGCCTGGTCGGCATGGCGGGCGGCATCGGTGGCTTCTGCCTGACCGCCGGCCTCGGCGCCATCAAGCAGGCCACCGGCGACTACCAGATGGGCCTGTGGCTGTTCGCCAGCCTGGGCGTGCTGGCCTGGTTCGGCCTGCATGGCGTCAAGCTGCGCTGGCGCACCACCTGGGGTTCGGCAGCCGTCACCGCAGCCCGCGTCTGATCCACCCGCCGGGCGCCTCGTGCGCCCGGCGTTTTCCGCAGGACGGTTGCGACAAAGGCGGGGCTGGCAACAGACTCCTCGCACTGGTCAGGAAAGGTGGAGTGGCAACACTCCTGGGAGCCGCGCCGGCTCAGCCTTTGTCTCAACCGACTTGAACACTCAAGGGGCGCCATGGCGCCCTTCCTCATGTCCCGCCACAGGAGCGCCCGATGGCCCTGCAACTGAGCTTCGGCGAAGCCACCGCCACCGGCCCTCGCACGGAGAACCAGGACGCCATTCGCGTAGTCACCCCGGCGCCGACCCTGGCGGCCAGCAAGGGCTTCCTGTTCGCCCTGGCCGATGGCGTCAGCCAGTGCGCCGATGGCGGCTTGGCCGCCCGCGCCACCTTGCAGGCCCTGGCCCTGGACTACTACGCCACGCCGGAAACCTGGGCCGTGGCCCAGTCGCTGGACCGTCTGCTGGTGGCGCACAACCGCTGGCTGCAGGCCAATGGCGGCGGCCAGCCGCTGCTCACCACCCTCTCCGCTCTGGTCCTGCGCGGGCGCCGCTTCACCCTGGCACATGTCGGCGACTGCCGCGTCTATCGCTTCCATTCAGGCCAACTGGAGCGCCTCAGCGAGGACCATGTGTGGGAGCAGCCGGGCATGCAGCATGTGCTCAAGCGCGCCATGGGCCTCGATCAGCATCTGGTAGTGGACTACCTGGAAGGCGAGCTGCGCGAGGGCGAGCGCTACCTGCTGGTCAGCGACGGCGTGTGGTCGACCCTCGGCGACTCCGGCATCCGCAGCCTGCTGCTGGACGAGAGTGATGCGACTGCCGCCTGCCAGGCGCTGGTCGCCGCCGCCCACCTGGCCGGCAGCCAGGACAATGCCAGCGCCGTGCTGGTGCAGGTCGACGAGCTGCCGGACAACGACCTGGCCGACACCCTGGCCCAGCTGCAGCAGTGGCCGCTGCCGCCCAAGCTGCGCGAGGGCCAGGAATTCGAGGGCTGGCAGATCGAGCGCGTGCTGGCCGAGTCGCGCCAGTCACTGGTGTACCGGGTGCGTGACAACCAGGCCCGGCGCTGGCTGCTCAAGACTCTGCCGAACAGCCGCCACGACGAGACCCAGGCCGGCCCGGCCCTGCTGCTGGAGGAGTGGTTCCTGCGCCGCGTGGCCGGGCGCCACTTCCCCGAGGTCCATCCGCTGCCGCAGCGCCAGCACCTCTACTACGTGCAGCGCGAATACGCAGGCCAGACCCTGGCCGAGCATCTGCGCCTCTCTGGCCCGCTGGGCCTGCCGGAATGGCTGGACCTGGCGCCGCGCCTGCTCAAAGCCCTGGGCCTGCTGCACCGACGCAACATCCTGCACCGCGACATCAAGCCGGAAAACCTGCTCTGGTGCGACGACGGCGAGCTGCGTCTGCTCGACTTCGGCCTGGCCTACTGCCCCGGGCTGTCCCGCGACGAGCAGCATGCCCTGCCCGGCACGCCCAGCTACATCGCCCCGGAAGCTTTCGCCGGCAGCGCCCCGGATCGTCAGCAGGACCTCTACGCCGCCGGCGTCACCCTCTACCGCCTGCTCACCGGCCACTATCCCTATGGCGAGATCGAGGCCTTCCAGCATCCGCGCTTCGGCACTCCGGCCGCGCCCAGCCGCTATCGCCCGGACCTGCCGAGCTGGCTCGACGACAGCCTGCTGCGCGCCGTGGCCGCCAACCCGCAGGAGCGTTTCGAGACTGCCGAGGAATGGCTGCTCAGCCTGGAACAGGGCGAACGCCAGGCGCTCAACGTACGCCCGCGCCCGCTGCTGGAGCGCGAACCGTTGAAGGTCTGGCGTGGCGTGGCGCTGGGTTCGCTGCTGCTCAACCTGATCCTGCTGGTCGCCCTTCTGTAGCGCGGGTGGAAACCCCCGCCCCACAACTCGCGGGTTTCACCCGCTCTACGGCGCCAAGTCGCACCACAACGACGCAACACCGCTTTAAACGAGTGCGCAAAACCCCGACAAGCCCCGCGAAAGACGGCAGAAACCAAAGAAAACAAGGGCTCCAGTAAGTTGGCACGCCCCCTGCAAAAGACAAATCGACATTACATAAAAGCATCGCCGTCAACGTAGAAGGCAGTGCTTCCCGGCAGATCGGGACCAGGACAAAGGCGTCCTCGCTAGGCAACTAGCGGGACGCCTTTTTTGCGTTATGGCCTGCCCCGGCAGCCAACGTTCGAGTCGTCGCGGAGCGTGCTCCCGACATTTACCGTGATTTCAACAGGAGAGAACCGGCATGAACAAACTCAAGCTGGTGATGGTAGGCAACGGCATGGCCGGCGTCAGAACCCTGGAGGAGCTGCTCAGGCTCGCCCCCGACCTGTACGAGATCACCGTGTTCGGCGCCGAGCCGCACCCCAACTACAACCGCATCCTGCTGTCCCCGGTGCTGGCCGGCGAACAGAGCTTCGCCGACATCGTGCTCAATGGCATCGAGTGGTACCAGGAGCACGGCATCGACCTGCGCCTGGGCCGCAAGGTGGTCAGCATCGATCGCAAGAAGCGCCTGGTCACCGCCGACGACGGTAGCACCGCCCAGTACGACCGGCTGATCCTCGCCACCGGCTCCAACCCCTTCATCCTGCCGGTCCCAGGCAACCGCCTGGAGGGCGTGATTGCTTACCGCGACATCGCCGACACCGAGCAGATGATGGAGACCGCGCGCACCCACAGCCACGCGGTAGTCATCGGCGGCGGCCTGCTCGGCCTGGAGGCGGCCAACGGCCTGCGCCAGCGCGGCATGGACGTGACCGTGGTGCACCTGGCCGACTGGCTGCTGGAGCGCCAGCTGGACAAGACCGCCGGCGAGCTGCTGAAGCAGGCTCTGGAAGCGCGAGGTATCCGCTTCCGCCTCAGCGAACAGACCGACGAGCTGCTCGACTATGGCACCGGCCGCGTCTGCGCCGTGCAGTTCAAGGGTGGCGACGTGATTCCCGCCGATCTGGTGGTGATGGCCGCCGGCGTGCGGCCCAACACCGAACTGGCCGAGAAGGCCGGCATCCCCTGCAACCGCGGCATCCAGGTGGACGACTGCCTGCAGACCTACGACCCGCGCGTCTATGCGGTCGGCGAATGCGCCAATCACCGTGGCATCGCCTACGGCCTGGTCGCCCCGCTGTTCGAGCAGGCCAAGGTCTGCGCCAACCACCTGGCCATGCTCGGCACTGCCCGCTACCAGGGTTCGGTGACCTCCACCAAGCTCAAGGTCACCGGTATCGACCTGTTCTCCGCCGGTGACTTCATGGGCGGCGACGGCACCGAGAGCATCATCCTCTCCGACCCCATCGGCAGCGTGTACAAGAAGCTGGTGATCAAGGACGACGTGCTGGTCGGCGGCTGCCTGTACGGCGACACCCTGGACGGCAGCTGGTACTTCCAGCAGATCTGCGGCGGCGCGGATATCAGCGGCGTGCGCGACCACCTGATGTTCGGCCAGGCCAGTATCGAGGCCGCGGGGCTGGGCATGGAAGCAGGTGCCGCCCGTGTCTGAAGCCGCCCTGCAACCCGTCAACCAGATCACGGCCGCCACCTGCTGCTACTGCGGCGTGGGCTGTGGCGTGCTGATCGAGCACGATGGCGAAAAGATCCTCGGCGTGCAGGGCGACCCCAGCCATCCGGCCAATTTCGGTCGTCTGTGCAGCAAGGGCTCGACCCTGCACCTGACCGGCGATCTCGACGCCCGCGCCCTGTACCCCGAGCTGCGTCTTGGCAAGGGCCTGGCCCGCGCCCGCAGCAGCTGGGACAGCGCCCTCGATCACGCCGCCAACGTGTTCGCCGAGACCATCCGCGAGCACGGCCCGGACAGCGTGGCCTTCTACATCTCCGGCCAATTGCTGACCGAGGACTACTACGCCTTCAACAAGCTGGCTAGAGCGTTGGTGGGCACCAACAACATCGACAGCAACTCGCGCCTGTGCATGAGTTCGGCCGTGGTCGGCTACAAGCGCAGCCTGGGCGCCGATGCCCCGCCCTGCAGCTACGAGGATATCGAGCAGGCCGACTGCCTGCTGATCGCCGGCAGCAACATGGCCTACGCCCACCCGATCCTGTTCCGCCGCCTGGAAGCGGCCAAGGCCGCGCGGCCGGAGGTGCAGATCATCGTCGTCGACCCGCGGCGCACCGATACCTGCGACCTGGCCGACCTGCACCTGGCCATCGCCCCGGGTACCGACGTGGCGCTGTTCCACGGTCTGCTGCACCTGCTGCTGGTCAATGGCGACTACGACTTCACCTACATCGAGGCGCACACCGAAGGCTTCGAAGCCCTCCGCGAGCTGGCCGCCGACTACCCGCCGAGCGAAGTGGCGCGCCTGTGCGGCATCGACGAGGCCGACCTGCGCCGCGCCGCCGAGCTGATCGGCCGCTCTCCTGCGTTCCTCTCGCTGTGGTGCATGGGCCTCAACCAGTCCACCGCCGGATCGGCCAAGAACAGCGCGCTGATCAACCTGCACCTGGCCACCGGCCAGATCGGCAAGGTCGGCGCCGGTCCCTTCTCCCTGACTGGCCAGCCCAATGCCATGGGCGGCCGCGAAACCGGCAGCCTGAGCAACCTGCTGCCCGGCCACCGCGAGGCCGGCAATGCCGAACATCGCGCCGAAGTGGCGCGCTACTGGGGTGTCGACAGCCTGCCGGAGAGCACCGGCCTGTCCGCCATCGAAGTGTTCGAGGCGGTGCGCGTCGGCAAGATCAAGGCCCTGTGGATCGCCTGCACCAACCCGGCCCAGTCGCTGCCGGACCAGCAGAAAGTCCACGAGGCCCTGGCCGCCTGCCCCTTCGTGGTGGTGCAGGAAGCCTTCTTCACCACCGAAACCTGCCACTACGCCGACCTTCTGCTCCCAGCCGCCAGCTGGGGAGAAAAAGAAGGCAGCGTGACCAACTCCGAGCGGCGCATCACCCATGTGCGTCGCGCCGTGCCAGCGCCCGCAGAGGCGCGGCCGGACTGGGCGATCGTCTGTGACTTCGCCCGTCGCCTTGAACCCAAGCTCCGCCCCGGCCTGCCAAGCCTGTTCGATTTCGCCAGCGCGCAAGCGCTGTTCGAGGAATACAAGCACCTGACCCAGGGCCGCGACCTGGACCTCTCCGGTCTGAGCTACGCGATCCTGGACGACCAAGGTCCGCAACAATGGCCCTTCCCGGCCGGCGCCCACCAAGGCACCGCGCGGCTGTACGGGAACGGCATCTTCCCCACCGCCAGCGGCCGCGCGCGCTTTGTCGCCGATGCCTATGTACCGGCGCGCGAGCGTCGCGAGGCGGACTTCCCGCTGCTGCTCAACACCGGCCGCCTGCGCGACCAGTGGCACGGCATGAGCCGTACCGGCACCGCCGCCCGGTTGTTCGGCCACGCCCCCGAGGCGGTGCTGAGCCTGCACCCGGACGAGCTGCGCCAGCGCGGCCTGCAGGCGGGCGAGCTGATCCACCTGCGCAGCCGCCGCGGCGGCCTGATCCTGCCGGTGCAGGCCGACGACGCACTGCGCCCCGGCCAGGCCTATCTGCCGATGCACTGGGGCGACCGCTTCCTCAAGGGCCTGGGCACCAACGTGCTGACCCAGCCGGCCTTCGACCCGCTGTCCAAGCAGCCCGAACTGAAGATCAGCAGCGTGGACGTCGAGCGTGCCGAGCTGCCGTGGCAATTCTTCGCCCTGGTCGAAGGCGAGGTGCAGAGCCGCTTCGAAGCGCTGCGCCCGCTGTTCGAACGCTTCGCCTACGCCAGCCTGACGCCGACCGGACGCGAGCAGCGCCCGGCCCTGCTGATCAAGGCCGCCGCCGAGGCGGCGCCGGATGCCGATCTGCTGGCCGAGATCGACAGCCTGCTCGGCGTCGACCAGGGCCCGGTGCTGGCCTATGACGACGCCAAGCGCCGCGTGGGCAAGCGCGTACGCATCGAGGACGGGCGCATCGTCGCCGTGCGCCTGGCCGGCGAAACCGCCGCCCGCGACTGGCTCAAGGGGCTGTGGGAACAGGGCAGCACCGATGCCGACCTGCGCCGCTGGCTGCTGGCCCCGCTGGCCACCCCGCCGAGTGGCGGCATGAAGGCCAGCAAGGTGCTGTGCAACTGCATGAACGTCAGCCAGGACGCGGTGTGCGCCGGTATCGAGCGCGGCCTGGACCTGGACGGACTCAAGCGCGAGTTGAAGTGCGGCACCAGCTGCGGCTCGTGCGTGCCGGAAATCAAACGACTGCTGGTCACCCAGGTGGCCGCCGTCGCCGTGGAAGCCTGAGGAGTAGAGACATGAATGCAAAAGTCTGGCTGGTGGGCGCTGGCCCTGGCGATCCGGAATTGCTGACCCTCAAGGCAGTGAAGGCCCTGCAACAAGCCGATATCGTGATGATCGACGACCTGGTCAACCCGGCCGTGCTGGAGCACTGCCCAGATGCGCGCATTGTGCCGGTGGGCAAGCGCGGCGGCTGCCGCTCCACCCCGCAGGCCTTCATCCATCGTCTGATGCTGCGCTATGCGCGCCAGGGCAAGTGCGTGGTGCGTCTGAAAGGCGGCGATCCGTGCATCTTCGGCCGTGGCAGCGAGGAAGCCGACTGGCTGGCCGAGCATGGCGTCGAGGTGGAAATGGTCAACGGCATCACCGCCGGCCTGGCTGGCGCCACCAACTGCGGCATTCCCCTGACCCTGCGTGGCGTGGCCCGTGGCGTGACTCTGGTCACCGCCCACACCCAGGACGACAGCAGCCTCAACTGGCAGGCCCTGGCCCAGGGCGGCACCACCCTGGTGGTGTACATGGGCGTGGCCAAGCTACCGGAAGTGCGTGACAGCCTGCTGGCCGGCGGCATGCGCGCCGACATGCCGGTGGCGATGATCGAGAACGCCTCGCTGCCGCAACAACGCGAATGCCGCAGCACCCTGGCCGGCATGCAGCAGGCAGCCCACGACTTCCAGCTCAAGAGCCCGGCGATCCTGGTGATCGGCGAAGTGGCCGCGCAGCAACAGATTCAAGCTTTGGCAGAGATTGCCTGATCCCCTTCGCTCCTGCGGAGTAGTGCTTAGCCCGGCCGGTTTGGCCGGGCTTTTTTTTGCCCGCGCATCGGCCATGGCCTGTCGATACCGGATCGCGCCCCCACAAAAAAGCCCGGTCAATGACCGGGCTTGGATGATCACCAGCTGCGCAGGTGACTAGCCGACCTGCTGGTGCCAGACCACACCTTCGCGGCGCTCGCCCCAGGCGTCGAAGTGCGGGCTGTAGGCGGTTTCCACCGAGGCGCGCTTGATCTTCAGGGTCGGCGTCAGGAAGCCGTTGTCCACCGCCCACACCTCCGGCACCAGCACCAGGCCGTTGAGCTGCTCGTGCTTGTCCAGCAGCTGGTTGGTTTCCTCCAGCAGACGTTTTAGGCTGCCCTCCAGCTGCTCGCGGGATTCCTTGCGCCCGGCCTCGGACAGCACGCACAGGGCCAGCGGCTGCGGCAGACCGTCGCCGACCACGCAGACCTGCTCGATATGGCTGTGCACGGCCAGGCGGTTCTCGATGGGCGCCGGAGCCACGTACTTGCCCTTGCTGGTCTTGAAGATTTCCTTGATCCGTCCGGTCAGGCGCAGGTTGCCCTCGGCATCCTGCTCGCCCTTGTCGCCAGTGCGCAGGTAACCATCTTCGGTCAGCACCTCGGCGGTCTTGCCCGGCTCCTTGTAGTAGCCCTGCATGGTCGAGCCGCTGCGCACCAGCACCTCGCCCTCCTCGCTGATACGCACCTCGGTGCCCGGGTTGTTCTGGCCGATCCAGCCCTTCTTGAACTTGCCGGGGCGGCAGACGTGCGAGTAGCCACAGTTCTCGGTCATGCCGTAGACCTCCTGCAGCTCCAGGCCCAGGCGGCGGTACCAGGCCAGCAGCGCGTCGGGTACCGGGGCGGCGCCGGACAGGGCGAACTGCACCGCATCAAGCCCCAGCCCACGCAGCACCTTGCGCCCGAACAGGCGGCCGAGCAGCGGGATAGACAGAAGGAAATCGAGGCGCTGGGCCGGCATCTTCGAGTAGACGCCCATCTGGAACTTGGTCCAGATCCGCGGTACGCCGAAGAACACCGTGGGCCGCGCGCGGCGCAGGTCGTCGAGGAAGGTGTCCAGGCTCTCGGCGAAGAACACGCTCATGCCGCTGTACAGCGAGTTGAGCTCGACGAACATGCGCTCGGCCACATGACACAGCGGCAGGTAGGACAGTGCGCGGTCCTGCTCGCCGACACCGAACAGGTCGGTGGCATGACTGGCGGTAAAGCCGAAGTTGCCGAAGTTGTGCATCACGCCCTTGGGCATGCCGGTGGTGCCGGAGGTGTAGATGATGGTGGCGAGCTGGTCGGGCTGGCTACGTGGCTGATCCTGGATCGGCGCGCAGGCCTGCAGGTCGCTCCATTGCTTGTCGAAGCTGCCTTCGGCGTGCAGCGGCAGGGCCACGGTGATCACCCCTTCGGGCACGCCGGGGGCCATCCCCGGCCAGTCGTCCAGCTTGCCGATAAAGGCCACTTTGGTCTCCGCATGCTCCAGTACCTGGCGCACCGAGTCGGCGGTGAGGTTGGGATACAGCGGCACCGAGACGTGCCCGGCCATCCAGATGGCCAGGTCGGTGACTATCCAGTGGGCGCTGTTCTTGGAAATGATCGATATTTTGCTGCCCTGCGGCAGCTCCAGGCTGCGCAGCCAGCTGGCGGCACGACGGGCCTGCTCACCCACCTCGGCCCAGGTCAGCTGTTCCACCCGACCACCGCCCAGGGGCTGAATCAGGTAGGTCTTGTTCGGATGACGCGACTCGCGCTCGAAAAACGCTTCGAGCGGCAAACGGACTGCACTGGCCACGGGGCCTCCTTGTTTGTTGTTTTTGTCACAGGGAGCAACCAAGCACTTGCTTGGTCGAATATTCCATGCGTCAGGAGGTGCGGCAAGTGAAGAAATGTTACAGGAGCGCGGTGTCGCTCTAGTGCGGGTGATGCAGGCCGGAAAGGTGCATCAGGCCAGGCACGATGTCGCCGTCGAGGGCGACCAGGCTGGCGGTGTGCAGGCCCAGAGGTTGCTGCAGATTGCCATGCAGCAGAAAGCCGGAAAGGCTGCCGAGCAGCGGATTGTGGCTGACCAGCAGGCACTCGCCCGGGTAGTGCTCGAAACGATCGGCGGCCGTGCGCGGCGAGTCATCCGGCGTGGCCCAGTCCACCGTGGTCAGCGGCAGCGTGAGGCCGAGGGTCTCGCGCACCAGCTCGGCGGTCTGCTGGGCACGCAGGTAGGGGCTGACCAGGATGTGCGCCAGATCCCGGCCACGCAGGTGCTCGGCGCTCTTGCGCACTTCCTTGCGGCCGCGCTCGGTGAGGGCCCGCTCCGCGTCGCTGCGCGCACGCGGTTCGGCCTCGCCGTGGCGCAGCAGCCAGAGGGTCACAGCTTGGGCTCTTCGTCGCGCACGGGATGCGGCGCCGGCGGAATGCTGTGCGGCTCGTTACCTTCCGGGGCGCGCGGCGTCGGCCAATCGGCGAACGGCCAGGGCTTCTCCTCGCTATTGAAGGTGCCGAAGCGGCCGATCTGCTGCAGGTACTGGCTGAGGCTGTCGCCAAAGCCCTGCAGGGTGCCGTTGGGCGCGCCGTAGAACAGGCGATAGCCGATCTGCAGCAGGACCACGCCGCCGAGGATGATCTCCGCCAGTTGCCAGACGATGGCGAAGATCACCATCCACAGAATGCGCAGGGCGATGGACTCGCGCTCCAGTTCCTTGTTCGGTTCGCTCATGGTGCTCTCCTTGGATGGTCAGAAACCGCTGGGGGAAATGAAATCGACGTCAGTCTTCGGCTCGCCGCGCATCAGCGCTTCGATCACCTGGGCCAGGGTGCGGCCCTCGAACAGAATGGCATGCAAACCGGCCACCAGCGGCATGTATACCTGCAGCTCCTCGGCCTTGGTCTTCAGCACCTTGAGGGTATTGACGCCCTCAGCCACCTCGCCCAGGCGCGCCACCGCGTCCTCCAGGCTCAGGCCCTCGCCCAGCGCATAGCCGACCTGGTAGTTGCGGCTCTTCGGCGAGGAACAGGTGACGATCAGGTCGCCGACGCCGGCCAGACCGAGAAAGGTCATAGGGTTGGCGCCGAGTTTGACGGCGAAGCGGGTCATCTCCGCCAGGGCGCGGGTGATCAGCATGCTCTTGGTGTTCTCGCCCATGCCCATGGCCGCGGCCATGCCGGCGATGATGGCGTAGACGTTCTTCAACGCGCCGCCCAACTCCACGCCGAAGCTGTCACGGCTGGCGTAGACGCGGAAAGTGCGGCCGTGCAGGGCCGACTGCACGCGCTGGCAGAGCTCGTCGTCCTCGCTGGCGATCACCGAGGCGGTCAGTGCGTGTTCGGCGATCTCGCGGGCCAGGTTGGGGCCGGACAGCACGCCGATGCGCGCCTGCGGTGCCACTTCGGCGAGGATCTGACTCATCAGCTTGAAGCCGTCGGCCTCGATGCCCTTGGTGGTGCTGACCAGCAGCTTGCCGGCCAGGGAGTCGGCGATCGGCTGCAGAACCTTGCGCAGAGCCGAAGACGGCACGGCGACGAAGACCAGTTCGCAAGCGGCCAGGGTGGCCGGCAGGTCGGTGACCGGTTCGATGCCGGGCAGCAGCTTGATGCCCTTGAGGTAGCGCGGGTTCTCGCGCTGGGTGCGCATCGCCTCGGCCTGCTCGGGATCGCGCATCCATTGCAGGACGCGCTGGCCATTGGCGGCCAGGAGGTTGGCGATGGCGGTGCCGAAGCTGCCGCCGCCCAGTACTGCAACAGGTTGTTGCTCGGTCATATGAGTTCCAAACAGGCCATCCAGATGGCGAAAGCCGCATTATCACGAAGCCCCGGCCGACCGACCAGTCCCCAGCGTGACCCGCCGCGCAGAGCCTGCGCTGGCAAAGCGCGGCTTCTCGGTTAACATGCGGCAGTCATGCCCAGAGAACAAGGCCGTTCCGTGCTCACATCCCTTCCCCGCCGACTCCCGCGCCTATTCAACCGGGCCGCGCGGCGCGCGACACCCGAACCTGCCGGCATGGCAGGCCTCTATCTGCGACTGCGCGAGCCGGCCGATGTTCGGGCGTAATTGGGACATCCATACCCGCACCCAGCTGATCAGCGTCGGCCCTGCCCTGCTGCTGACGCTGCTGCTCACCGGTTTCTTCACCCACTCGCGGCTGGAAGACCTGCGCCAGGAGATCAACCACGCCGGCCAGTTGATGGCCAACCAGCTGGCGCCGGCCTCGGTGCATGGCGTCGCGGCCGGCGATACCAAGGTGCTGAAGAACCTGCTGCGCGCCACCTTGCAGACGCCCAACGTGCGCTTCCTCGAGGTACGCGACCGAGCCGAGAACATCCTGGTCTACGTCGAGCAACACAACGAGCAGAGCGCCTCGCGAGTCGGCATCTTCCATGCGCCGATCCGTCAGGAGAACGGCGCCGAGCCCGACGGCTATCTGGGCCGGGTGGTGGTGGGGATGTCCGATGAGGCCTTCACCAGCCGCCAGCAGGCGATCCTGCTCAAGGCCACGGTGCTGGCCCTGGTCGCTCTGCTGCTGACCTTCTTCCTCGCGCGCCAGCTGGCACGGCGTCTGGCCCAGCCGATCAGCGCCATGGGCGAGGCGGTAGAGGCGATCAAGGCCGGCGACTACCAGACCCAGCTGCCGGAGAGCGATACCGGCGAACTGGGCGACCTGGCCCGACACATCAACAACCTGGCCGAGGAACTGGACAACGCCAGCCGCGAGCAGCGCGAGGCCATGCAGCAGCTGATCCAGACCCGCGAGGAGGCCGAGCAGGCCAGCCGCGCCAAGTCCGACTTCCTGGCGATGATGAGCCACGAGCTGCGCACGCCCATGAATGGCGTGCTGGGCATGCTGCAGTTGCTCGAAACCACCGAGATGACCCAGGAACAGGCGGAATACGCGGCCCTGGCCACCGAATCCACCGAGCACCTGCTCAAGGTAATCAACGACATCCTCGACTTCTCCCGTATCGAGCGCGGCGCGCTGGAGCTGGAGCGCATTCCCTTCAACCTGCAGGAACTGCTGCAGGGTTCGATCCAGGTGTTCCAGCACAGCGCCCAGCAGCGTGGCCTCTACCTGCGCCTGGACACCCCGCCGGGGCTGGAACAGTTCGAGGTGCAGGGCGACCCGACGCGTATCCGCCAGATCCTGGTCAACCTGCTGGGCAACGCGCTGAAGTTCACCGAGGAAGGCGGCATCCGCATCGAGCCCCACTGGCAGCCGCTGGACAACGAGGTACTGTGGTTCACCTGCGCCGTGCACGACAGCGGCATCGGCATCGCCCCGCAGCGCCTGGAGCACATGTTCGATGCCTTCCAGCAGGCCGATACCTCGATTTCCCGGCGCTACGGCGGCACCGGCCTGGGCCTGTCCATCGCCCGCACCCTGGCCGAGCGCATGGGCGGAACCCTGCACGCCACCAGCCAAGAAGGCAGCGGCTCGGTATTCACCCTGGAGATTCCCCTGCCGTTCTGTCTGAGCAGCCCCGGCCTGGAACCTCAGGAGCGCAGCGAGTATCCGTCCGGCGAAGGCCAGGAAGTGCTGCTGGTGGAAGACAACCCGGTCAACCAGACGGTGATTGAGGCCATGCTGCGCAGCCTGGGCTATCGGGTCGAGCTGGTCGGCGATGGCGCCCAGGCGGTACAGCACTTCGACCCGCAGCGCTTCGTCGCCGTGCTGATGGACTGCCGTCTGCCCGTAATGGATGGCTACGAGGCCACCCGGCAGATCCGCCGCCAGGCGCCGCAATGCGCTACTCCGATCATCGCATTGACCGCCAACGCCCTGCAGGGCGATCGTGAAGCCTGCCTGCAGGCTGGCATGAACGATTACCTAGCCAAGCCGTTCAAGCGCGCCGATCTGGAACGGGTATTGCTGCGCTGGCTGGGTAAACGCAACCAGACGCTGCAGCAGGAGTACTAGAATCAGCCGAGCGAACGAAGCGTCGACGATTTGCGCCACACTCAGCCGGTATACA
The DNA here is from genome assembly GCF_029837695.1 of Pseudomonas sp. GD04019. GTDB lineage: Bacteria > Pseudomonadota > Gammaproteobacteria > Pseudomonadales > Pseudomonadaceae > Aquipseudomonas. The sequence continues at coordinate 82,121 of NZ_JAOEEA010000007.1, read as the reverse complement.
AGTGTTCACAAGAGGCTGTGACTTTCACCAGGACGCAACAGTCTATGACTAGTCTGCCGCTACACAAGAACATTCGCGGCACAGCTTTAGCCCCGCCAAGGGGACCATTTGAGGAGTTCGCATGACCAAGCAAAACGCCTATTCCCGGGAAGAATTGCTCGCCTGCAGCCGCGGCGAACTGTTTGGCCCGGGTAATGCGCAGTTGCCCGCCCCCAACATGCTGATGATCGATCGCATCGCCCATATCAGCGACACCGGCGGCAAGTACGGCAAGGGCGAAATCATCGCCGAACTCGACATCAATCCGGACCTCTGGTTCTTCGCCTGCCACTTCGAAGGCGACCCGGTCATGCCAGGTTGCCTGGGCCTCGACGCCATGTGGCAGCTGGTCGGTTTCTACCTCGGCTGGCAGGGCAACCCCGGCCGCGGCCGCGCACTGGGCTCGGGCGAAGTGAAGTTCTTCGGCCAGGTGCTTCCCACCGCGAAGAAAGTCACCTACACCATCCATATCAAACGTACCATCAGCCGCTCGCTGATCCTCGGTATCGCCGATGGCAGCGTCAGCGTCGATGGCCGCGAAATTTACAGTGCCGAAGGCCTCCGCGTCGGCCTGTTCACCTCTACCGACAGCTTCTGAAGGACATTTCCGCATGCGTCGCGTCGTGATCACCGGTCTGGGCATCGTCTCCTGCCTGGGCAATGACAAGGACACCGTTTCCGCCAGCCTGCGCGCCGGCAAAGCGGGCATCCGCTTCAATCCGGAATATGCCGAAATGGGCCTGCGCAGCCAGGTATCCGGCTCCGTGAACCTCAACCTGGAAGAGCTGATCGACCGCAAGGTGCTGCGCTTCATGGGCGACGCCGCGGCCTATGCCTACCTGTCGATGGAGCAGGCGATCAAGGACTCCGGCCTGACGCCGGAGCAGATCTCCAACCCGCGCACCGGCCTGATCGCCGGCTCCGGCGGCGCCTCCACCGTCAACCAGATGGAAGCCATCGACACCCTGCGCGAAAAAGGCGTCAAGCGCATCGGCCCATACCGTGTCACCCGCACCATGGGCAGCACCGTGTCGGCCTGCCTGGCCACGCCGTTCCAGATCAAGGGCGTGAACTTCTCCATCTCCTCGGCCTGCGCCACCAGCGCGCACTGCATCGGCCAGGCCATGGAACAGATCCAGCTGGGCAAGCAGGACGTGGTCTTCGCCGGCGGCGGCGAGGAAGAACACTGGAGCCAGAGCTGCCTGTTCGACGCCATGGGCGCCCTCTCCACCCAGTACAACGAGACCCCGGAGAAAGCCTCCCGCGCCTACGACGCCAAGCGTGACGGCTTCGTCATCGCCGGCGGTGGCGGCATGGTGGTGGTCGAGGAGCTGGAGCATGCGCTCAAGCGCGGCGCCAAGATCTATGCGGAAATCGTCGGCTATGGCGCGACGAGCGATGGCTATGACATGGTCGCGCCGAGCGGCGAAGGCGCCATCCGCTGCATGCAGCAGGCCCTGACCACCGTCGACGCCCCGATCGACTACCTGAACACCCACGGCACCTCCACGCCGGTCGGCGACGTGGCGGAAATCCGTGGCGTGCGTGAAGTGTTCGGCGACAAGGCGCCGGCCATCAGTTCGACCAAGAGTCTGTCCGGCCACAGCCTGGGCGCCGCCGGCGTTCATGAGGCGATCTACTGCCTGCTGATGATGGAAGGCAATTTCATCGCCGGCTCGGCCAACATCGACGAGTTGGACCCGGAAGTGGCCGATCTGCCGATCCTGCGCGAGACCCGCGAGAACGCCCAGCTGGATACCATCATGTCCAACAGCTTCGGCTTCGGCGGCACCAACGCCACGCTGATCCTGCAGCGCTACAAGGGCTGATCGCCCCGCGACATGAAAAACGGCGCCCTCGGGCGCCGTTTTTCGTTCCGTGCCGTTCACACGCGAAAGCGCGCCACCAGGCCATTGAGGCCCACCGCCAGGCGCGACAGCTCCTGGCTGGCGGCGCTGGTCTGATTGGCGCCGGCCGAGGTCTGCAACGACAGGTCGCGGATATTCACCAGGTTGCGATCCACCTCGCGGGCCACCTGGGCCTGCTCCTCCGAGGCGCTGGCGATCACCAGGTTGCGCTCGTTGATCGAGGTGATGGCCAGGGCGATCTCGTCCAGCGCACGCCCGGCGGACTGGGCCAGGGCCAGGGTCGAACCGGTGCGCTGGGTGCTGTTGTGCATGGCGCTGACCGCCCGCTCCGTGCCCTGCTGGATACCACCGATCATCTGCTCGATTTCCTGGGTGCTCTGCTGGGTGCGATGGGCCAGCGCGCGCACCTCGTCGGCCACCACGGCGAAGCCGCGTCCGGCCTCACCGGCACGCGCCGCTTCGATGGCGGCATTGAGCGCGAGCAAATTGGTCTGTTCGGCGATGGAGCGGATCACGTCGAGCACCTGGCTGATGCCGCGCACCTGCTCGGCCAGGCGACCGATCTGGGTCGAGGTCTCGGTCACGTCGCCGGCCAGCTGGCCGATCGAGTCCACCGTCTGGCGGACCTGCTCGCGGCCGTGCTGGGCACTGCGATCCGACTCGCGGGAGGCCTCCGAGGTGCTCACCGCATTGCGCGCCACCTCCTCCACCGCCGATGTCATCTGGTTCACCGCGGTGGCCGCCTGCTCGATCTCCGCGCTCTGCTGATGCAGGCCGCGGGTCGAGCCCTCGGTCACCGCGGTCAGCTCTTCGGAGGCCGAGGCCAGTTGCCGGGAGGAGTCGGAGATGTGCTGGATGGTCTCGCGCAGGCTGCGCTGCATGCCTTTCAGGGCGCTCAGCAACTGCGCCGGCTCGTCCCGGCCCTCGATGGAAAACTCGCGGCTGAGGTCGCCGGATGCCACCACCTCGGCCACCTCCACCGCCTGGGCCAGCGGCCGCACGATGCTGCGGGTAAGCATCACGGCCAGCACCAGGGTCACGCTGGCCGCCACCAGCAACATGCCGAGCACCATGCGCACCGCACTGCCATAGGCCGCGTTGCTTTCTTGCGCCGCCGTTTCGGCTCCGCGCTGGTTCAGCTCGACCAGCTCGGTCAGTGCCTTGGCCATTGCATCGGCATGCTGGCCGAGCGGACCGTTGGCCACCGCCAGCGCCTCGTCCACCTGGTTGTCGCGGGACAGCGTGACGACCCGTTCCTGCTCACTCAGATAGCTGCTCTGGGACTGCTGGAAGCGCTCATAGGCGGCCCGCTCTTCGCCGCTACCGATCAACTTCTCGTAGCGCTGTTGCGCATCCGTCAGCTCGGTTTTCAGCGCCTGCAGGCGCTGCTCGTTCTGGCTCAGACTCTGTGGATCGCGGTTGACCAGCAGGCGCAGGGTCAACGCACGGATGCGCAGGATGCTCTGGCTCATCTCGTTGAGCGACTGGATGCTCGGCAACCAGTTGTCGTTGACCTCGGCGGACTGGCGCTGCATCTGGCCCATCTGCAGCAACGAGAAGACACCGAGGATCAGCATCAGCAGCGCCAGGGAGGCGAAGCCCAACCCGGCGCGCGGGGCGATTTTCAGATTGCGGAGAAACATGGCGACGTCCTTGGCTTGGTCCATGGACTGATAAGCCAAGCAAAGGGACGCGCCAAACGCCAGCGGTGCGGCGGATAACCGCCTGACGGTCAACGCACGGTGAAGCGCTGCTCCAGCAACTTGCGGTCGCCCTGGAAGACCATGAACTGCCACTCGCCCGGCACCACCTCGTGGTGTTCGGTGAACTCGAAGGCCATTACGTCCTGCGGCGCACCGACCACCAGCTTCTGCTGCAGCTCGATCTTGTCCTGACGCTTGCCGTCCGGGCCGACCAGGCCGGGGGTGAAGTACATCAGGGTCAGCGGCTGCTCGGTCTCGGCCTTGCCGGCCAGTTGGTAACGCACACCGAACTTGGTGCCCAGGCGCGCCGGCACCACCTCGGTCTGCTCGATCGGCTGGTTGGCGCGGCTGAGGATGCGCTCACCCGGCTGCGGGTCCTTGATCGGCGCGCTGGCGAACACGCCGTACTCGATGGGGCCTTGCACCTGCACATCGGCCAGGGCCTGGTGGGAAAACAGGCCAAGCGACAGGGCCAGGACAGACAGGCTGAACAGTTTCATCTCGCGCTCCTTGAGGAAAGTTGGCGCGAGGCTATGACGCCGCGGTTACAGGCTGATGACAGTCAGTCGCGCAACTGCGCCCGATGCTTGCGCGGCAGCACGGCGAGGAAGTTGTCGCGCGCCACCTGGCGCGCCACCTCTTCCGGCAGGGCGTCGAGGAAGGGGCGGAAATCGATCATGTACTGCCCCAAGGCATCGAAGCGTCCCACCACATCCGAGCCGAGCATGAAGCGCTCCGGATAACGGCTGACCAGCTCCACCCAGCGCGGGTCGGGTCGGCCTGCCGCGTCCAGCAGATAGGGCCGCAGCACGCTCCAGGACAGGTCGATATACAGATTGGGATAGTCGCCGAGCATGCGCTGCAGGGTCGGCAGGAGGAAATCCAGCTTCTCCTGGTGGCGGTGGATCTCCAGGCTGGTGCCGGCGTGGGCCCAGATGAAACGCACATGCGGGTGGTTGCGTAGCGGCTCCTCGATCTCGTCCAGATACAGCGGGTTGCGCTCGCGCTTGGAGGTGATGTTGCTGTGCACCAGCACCGGCAGGTCGTACTCGGCTGCCAGGTGATAGATGCGGGTCATGGCCTCGTTGTTGGCCCGGGGCGTGTCGCCGTAGGTCAGCGCGGTAAGGTCGTCATGGCGGGTGAATACCTCGCCCAGGCCCTGCCACAGGCCCGGGTCCAGCTCCAGCATGCGGCGAATATGCGCGTCGGAATTCTTGTCGGCGGGATTGAAGCCACTGAGGAAGGGGTGGAAGCGGCGGCGCTGCTCGGCCGGCAGGCGCTTCAGCGCCTCGGCCACCAGCACGTCGGTAGCGCTGTACCAGTACGCGCCGGCATCGTCGCCGGCGTAGTAGCGCGGGCGCTTGGGCTCGTCCTCGTGCCATTTCTTCGCCACCGGTATGCCGCTGATCATCGCGTGATCGACATTGCCGGCCTCCATGGCCTCCAGCAGCGGGGTCATGCCCTCGCTCTCCTGAAAGAAGTCGACGTAGTGCAGATGGGCATCGCTGAAGCGGTAGTCGCGGGCGCTGACTGGCAGGGCCAGCAGGCCGCAAAGGGCGGCGCACAACAGGCGGCGGACGGACAAAGGCATCACTCCTGGCGTTTCGAGCAAGAGTAGACCGCCGCCCATCCCGTGCCGTTCACTGGCGAGCGTGCGTGCGAAAGGCCATCATGATGCATCTCTCGCTGCGAACCCTGCGCATGTCCATCGCCCGCCTCGCCACCCTGCTCGTCCTGTTCTGCGCCACACCGCTGGCCGCCGAGCCGCTGACCTATCCGCTGCATTCCAATGGCGCCGACCCCGAGGCCTATGTGGTCGAGCTGCTGCGCCAGGCCCTGGCCAAGAGCGGCGGCGACTACCAGCTGCGGCCGTCGCACCGGCCCATGGCACAGAGCCGCGCGGAACAGTCGCTGGAGCAGAACGACGGCAGCGTGCAGCTGATGTGGACCATGACCACCAAGGCCCGCGAGGAAAGCCTGCTGCCGATCCGCATTCCGATCTACAAGGGCCTGATCGGCTGGCGCGTGCCCCTGGTGCGGCGCGAGGACAAGGACTGGCTGACCAAGGTGCACAGCGCCGCGGACCTCAAACCCATGCGCATCGGCCAGCGCGCCGACTGGCCGGACACCCGCATCCTGCGCAGCAACGGCCTGCAGGTGATCACCAGCCAGAGCTACGACAGCCTGTTCCGCATGCTCGACGCGGGGCGCTTCGACCTGTTCCCGCGCGAAGTGGTGGTGGCCTGGGACGAGCAGGCGCAAGCCGCCAAGCAAGGCCTCAACCTGGAAGTCGACGAACACATCGTCATCCACTACCCCAGCGCCTTCTACTTCTTCACCTCGCGCGCTCGCGCCGACCTGGCCAGCAGCATCGAGCGCGGCCTGGAGGCGATGATCGCCGATGGCAGCTTCGATGCCCTGTTCCAGCAGTACCACGGCGCAACCCTCAAGCGTGCCGGGCTGCAGCGCCGCCGGGTGATCGAACTGGAAAACCCCGACCTGCCGCCGCAGACGCCCCACCAGCGCGAAGAACTCTGGTACCGCCCGACCACGCCCCAGTAGCACCAGGCTGGTCTAGGCTCGCGCCCTTGGGCTAGGCTGGGCCATCCAACCTAGCCTGGGAGCCACCATGATCCGCATCAGCACCGAGTCCGGCCTGCGCCACAGCATCGAAATCGGCGAACACCTGCTGCACACCGACGTACCCGAATCCTTCGGCGGCAGCGCCTCCGGCCCCGAGCCGCACGACCTGTTCGACGCCGCCCTGGGCGCCTGCAAGGCCCTGACCCTGATGCTCTACGCCAAGCAGAAAGGCCTGCCGCTGGAAAGCCTCGACGTGCAAGTGCAACGCGACGACAGCGAGGAGCGTCAGGGCATCTACCGCCTGAACGTCGAACTGCAGCTGCACGGCGCGCTGGACGATGCCCAGCGCCAGCAACTGCTGCGCATCGCCGACAAGTGCCCGGTGCACAAGCTGATGACCAACGCCGAGGTGCAGGTGGAAACCCGCCTGGGCGACGGCGCATGAGCGAGCCGCTGCTGATCCGCCCCAAGGCCGAGGACATCGCCGGCCAGCCGATCCTGCGCCCGCTGCCTTCGGCCAAGTGCCGCAGCGTCGGCCCCTTCGTGTTCTTCGATCACATGCTGGAAAAGGCCTACCCGGCCGGCAGCGGCATGAACATCAACCAGCACCCGCACATCGGCCTTTCCACCCTCACCTACCTGTTCGAGGGCGCGCTGCAGCACAAGGACAGCCTGGGCTCGGACCAGTTGGTGCGGCCCGGCGACGTCAGCTGGATGACCGCCGGGCGCGCCGTCGCCCATGTCGAACGCACGCCGGAGAATCTGTGGCAGAGCGGCTCACACCTGCACGGCCTACAGGTGTGGCTGGCCCTGCCGCAGGAAATGGAGGAAGGCGAACCGAGCTACAGCCACCATTCGGCCGCCAGCCTGCCGCGTAGCGAGTCCATGGGCGTGCACATAACCCTGATCGCCGGAAGCGGCTTCTGCCTCGAATCGCCAGTGCCCATGCACTCGCCCACCCTTTATGCCGAGCTGAAGCTTGCGGCCGGCGCCAGCCTGCTGATTCCGGCCGAACACCGTGAACGCGCGCTGTACCTGATCGAAGGCGAAGCCCAACTGGAAGGCGCCGACCTGCCCCTGCGCGGCTTGGCCGTGCTGCCGGAAGGCGAGGAGTTGCTGCTCACCGCCTGCGGCGAGTGCCACCTGGCGCTGATCGGCGGCGAGCCGCTGGGGCCACGGCGCATGTACTGGAACTTCGTCGCCAGCGATGCCGCCCTGCTGGAGAAGGCCAAGCAGAACTGGGCCGCCTGGGACTGGCCACGGGTGCCCGGCGAGACCGAGCGCATCGACCTGCCCGGCACATGATGCGGCGTCCATCACATGCCGGGCCGCTGGTCCGGCAGTGACGATATCCACCACACAGATGTGCTGCTTCCCTCGGGCTGGCCGCACCGCTATATTCGGCCGAGGAACTGCTGATCGACTATCCGCTGGCCATCACCGAGAAGGCCAGCGCGCCCTGAGTCGGTCGAATCAGGCGAAGACTTCCTCGAACAGGTCGTGCATCGCGGCGAAGGCGCGGCGCGCCACCTTGGCGTCGTACTGCATCTTGCCGGGGATGTTGGCCTGCTTGTCGGTGAAGGAGTGCGCCGCGCCGCCGTAGGTGGTCAGCTGCCAGTCGACATTGGCGGCGCTCATTTCCGCGATGAAGCCGGCCAGCTGTTCGCGTGGCACCAGCGGATCGGCGGCGCCATCGAGCACCAGCACGGAACCGCGGATGTTCCGCGCATCGGCCGGATTGGCCGTATCCAGGGTGCCGTGGAAGGACACCGCGGCCTTCACCTCCGCGCCGTCACGGGCCAGCTCCAGCGCACAATGGCCGCCGAAGCAGAAACCGAATACCGCCAGCCGACTGGGGTCCAGCGCCGTGCCGGGCTGGGCCTTTAGAGTAGCGAGCGAGGCCTGCAGGCGCTGGCGCAGGATCGGCTTGCCCTTCACCGCCATCATCGCCGCGGCCGCCTCGTCGTGATTCTGCGGACGTATGCCGGCACCGTAGACGTCGGCAACCAGCACCACATAGCCGCGCTCGGCCACCTGGCTGGCGATCTCGATGGCGCCGGCGGACACCCCCATCCAGTTCGGCGCCAGCAGCAGACCCGGCCGCGGCCGCGCATGCGACTGGTCGTACAGCAGCTGGCCCTCGAACGGCTGGCCATCGATTTCATGGCGAAGGGGTCGGTTGACGATCTGGCTCATGCTGCCTCCTCTGGCCCGGCGTCGGCAGGCTGCCGCCGCGAAGCGACAAGACTAGTCAGTCCTGAGGATTGCGCACCTCTTCGTCGGCCAGGCCCTGGATATAGGCGGCGAAGCCCGGGTCCTCGCCACGCAGCAGGTGCGGCAGGCGCTCGCGAAAATCCTCGCGGCGGCTCCACTCGCGCATGTAGTCCTCCCAGGAGTGCCAGCGGCGGCGCTGCTTCTCACTCATGTCATCTTCGTAGGCCAGCAGGTAGGCGCGCTCGAACAGCGAGATCAGCATGTCGAAGATCACCCACATGCGCTCGCGCTGCTCGTCGCTGAGGTCTGGGGTGGCGGCCTGGCTACGCAGACGCAGGTCGGGGTTGGCCAGCACCACTTCGAGGAAGGCGATATAGGCGTCGGAGATTTGCTGCCAGATGGCCTCCTCCTCGTTCTCGCGCTCCTTGCGCTGTTCGAAGAGGAACACGCCGATGGCGAACGGCAACGCCACCACCGTGACGATGTAGGACAGCAGTTCCCAGGTGGGCAAGCTCATGATGACTTCCAGGCAACGGAAGCCGGCATTGTGCCCTACTCCGTCTCGGCCCAGCGCTCCTTGACCTCGAGGATTGCCGGCAGTTGGGCGAGGAACAGCTCCACCAGCTCCGGATCGAAGTGGCGGCCGCTCTCGCGACGCAGGAAGTCCACCGCCTCCTGCACCGGCCAGGCCGGCTTGTAGGGACGCACGCTGGTCAGCGCGTCGAATACGTCAGCGATGGCGACGATGCGCCCGGCCAGGGGAATCTCCTCGCCCTTGAGTCCGTTGGGGTAGCCGCTGCCGTCCCACTTTTCGTGGTGGGTCAGGGCGATGGTGCGGGCGGTCCTGAGCAGGCCGGAGTGGTGTTCGCCGATGATCTCCGCGCCGATCTGCGCATGGCTGCGCATCACCTGCCACTCGGCATCGTCGAGCTTGCCGTTCTTCTGCAGGATGGCGTCGGGAATGCCGATCTTGCCCACGTCATGCATGGGCGCGGCATTGAACAGGTCGTCCGCCTCGTGCTCGCTGAAGCCGGCGGCCTTGGCCAGGATATGGGTGTAGTGGCTCATGCGGATCACATGCAGGCCGGTCTCGTTGTCCTTGTACTCGGAGGCCAGGCCCAGGCGCTGGACGATCTGCAGGCGGGTCTCGTGCAACTCGTCGACCTGCACCAGCGACAGGTGGGTGCGTACCCGCGCGCGCACGATGGCCGGGCTGACCGGCTTGGTGATGTAGTCTACCGCGCCGACCTCGAAGCCCCTGGCCTCGTCCTCCACATCGGCCAGGGCGGTGACGAAGATCACCGGGATGGCCGCCGTGGCCGGCTGGGCCTTGAGCCGGGTGCACACCTCGTGGCCGGTCATGCCCGGCATCATCACGTCGAGCAGGATCAGCGCCGGACTCTCGCGCTCGGCCAGCTCCAGCGCCTTGTCGCCATCCTTGGCGAACAGCAGGCGGTAGTCGTCCTGCAGGATCTGCCGCAGCACCTGCAGGTTGGTCGGCTCGTCGTCCACCAGCAACAGCTTGGGGCGGGCATCGGCGGGTTTGATCATTGCGGCATCTCTCCACGGCCGAGCAGCTCGGCCAGCAGCGCGTCGGCGCGCTCGAAGTCGAAATCGTTGATGGCGCCTTCCAGGGCATGGGCCTGCTGGGCCGGCAACGCGGCGCTCAGGCGCTGCAGCGCATCCTCGGCCAACTCGCCATGCTGCAGGGCCGCACGGGCATGCTCGATCAGCGCGGCCAGCTCATCCGCCGGCATCGTTGCCGCAGCGCCCTCTTCCACTGTAGCCGGCGCCGGCAGTTCGACTGGCAAGAGGGTGAGCGCGGCTTGCAGCGCCGCCAGCAACTCATCCACCGAGGCCGGGATGGCGCCCTTGAGGGCATGTTCCAGCTGCCCTGCCAGGCGACTGGCACGCAGCAGCGCCAGGTTGCCGGCGGCGCCGCGCAGGCGATGCACCAGCTCGATGGCGGCCTCCTGCCGGTTGTCCTGCAACAGGCGGGCGACTTCGGCGCAACTGCCCATATGTTCGGCGAGGAAACGGCGAATCGCCGCGGCCATCGCCTGCCGGCTGCCCCACAGCTGGATGCCGCGCGGCCAGTCGATATCCAGGTCGACCGGCGCCTCGACAGCGGCGGGCTGCTCGGTGGCCGGCGCCAGGCCGATCACGCGAGCGATCTCGGCCAGCAGCTTGTCCATCTCCAGTGGCTTGGAGGCGAAGCCGTCCATGCCCGCCTCGTGGGCGGCGCGGCGGTCCTGTTCCAGTACGCTGGCGGTCAGGGCGATGATCGGCGTGGCACGCAGGCCGTGGTCCTGCTCGTGACGGCGGATACGGCGGGTAGCCTCCAGGCCGTCCATGCGCGGCATCTGCACATCCATCAGCAGCACATCGAAGCGCCCGCCAACGAACGCGGCCAGGGCCTGCTCGCCGTCGCCGGCGGTGGTCACCCGGTGGCCCAGGGCACCTAGGGTGAGGCTGAGCAGCTCGATGTTCTGCGCCACGTCGTCGGCGGCCAGGATGTTCAGCGCCGGTAGCCGCCGTGCGCCTGCGCCACGCTCGCTCGGCTGCTCCACGCCGGCCTGCAGCGGCAATTGCACATGGAACACGCTGCCCGCGCCCAGGCGGCTCTCCACCGTGATGCTGCCGTCCATCAGCTCGGTCAGCTGGCGGGCGATGGTGGTGCCCAGGCCGGTGCCACCGAAGCGCCGGCTCATGGAGGCATCGGCCTGGGCGAAGGGATCGAAGATGTGCTGCAGGCGGTCCTCGGCGATACCGATGCCGCTGTCGCGCACGGCGAAGTGCACTCGTCCCGGCTCGCCACTCACCTCCAGGCGCACCCAGCCGCTCTCGGTGAACTTCACCGCGTTGCCCACCAGGTTGGTCAGCACCTGCTGAATGCGCAGGGAGTCGCCCTTGAAGTAGTCGCCCAGGCTCTCCTGGTAGTCCAGGCTCAGGCTCAGCCCCTTGGCCTCGGCGCTCAGGCGCAGGGAGTCGCAGACCTGTGCACACAGCTCGCGCAGGGACAGGTCGCGGCTCTCCAGTTCCAGCGCACCGCGCTCCAGCTTGGCGGTATCGAGAATGTCGTTGAGCAGGCCAAGCAGCGAGCGCGCGGCCTGGCGCACGGTGCCCAGGTGGCGCCGCTGCTGCTCGTTGAGCACGCTGTCCAGCAGCAGTTCGGTGAAGCCGATGACCGCGTTCATCGGCGTGCGGATCTCGTGGCTCATGTTGGCCAGGAACGTGGTCTTGGCCACCGCCGCCAGCTCGGCCACCTCCTTGGCGTCGCGCAGGGCCTCTTCCATTTCGCGGCGCTGACTGAGGTCGGTGGCGAACTTGATCACCTTGAACGGCTTGCCGTCGGCGTCGAAGATCGGGTTGTAGGAGGCCTGGATCCACACCTCGCGGCCATCCTTGCCGAGGCGCCGGTATTCGCCGGCCTCCAGTTCGCCACGCCCCAGCTGCGCCCAGAAGTCGGCGTATTCCTGGCTCTCGGCATAGTCCTGGGCACAGAACATGCGGTGATGCCGGCCCTGGATTTCCTCCAGGCGGTAACCCATCAGGTCGAGGAAGTTCTGGTTGGCGTCGAGGATATTGCCCTGCAGGTCGAACTCGATCACCAGCAGGGCCCGGCGGATGGCGGTTACCGTGCTCTCGAACTCGGCATTGCGCAGCTTGCTGTCGGTGATGTCGAGCAGCACGCCGTCGATCCACTTCGGCTCGCCATGCTCATCGAGCACCGCGCTGCCGCTTTCCCATATCCAGTGCTCCACGCCCTGGCGGTCATACAGGCGGTATTCGACCGTGTAGTTGCGCCCCTGGCCGATGGCCGCCAGCACCTCCTCCGCCACGCGCTGGAAGTCCTCGGGGTGGTACAGGCTGCTGATCGACTTGCGCTGGCTCATGAAGTCGTCGGCGGTCCAGCCGGTCAGCTTCTCCACCGCGTCGCTGATGAACAGCATGGTCCAGTCGTCATCCAGCAGGCAGCGGAACGACACGCCGGGAATGTTGCCGATCAGCGAGCGGTACTGCTGCTCGCTCTCGCGCAGGGCCTGCTCCATGCTCTTGCGCGCGCTGATATCGCTGACGAAGCCGACATAGAGCGTCTTGCCCGGCAGGTTGACCAGGCCGATGGCCAGGCGGATCGGCAGTAGGCTGCCATCCTTGCAGAGCGCTTCCACTTCGCGGCTACCGCCGACGATGTCGCTCTGCCCCTCGCGCATCACCTTGGGCAGGTAGTCCAGCACGCCCTGGTGATAGCTCTCGGGGATCACCGTGTTGATGTGGCGGCCGACCAGCTCATCCTTGCGCCAGCCATACAGCTGCGCGGCCGACGTGTTGAGCCCCTCGATCAGGCCCTGGTCGTCGATGATGACGATGCCGTCCACCGCGGTCTCCAGGATCGCGCGCAGACGCGACTCGCTGTCCTGCATCTGCCGGAACAGCTGGCGATAGCGCAGCAGGCCGTTGGTGGCGGCGACGAACACGGTCAGGGTCACCGTGATCAGGGCCACGGCCAGGGCGATGTACACGCTGTCCGCATTGCTCTGCTGATCCAGCGCTTCGGCGCTGCCGATGAAGCGCGCCGCGGCCATGCCGGTGTAGTGCATGCCGGCGATGGCCAGGCCCATGACCAGGCCGCTGGCCATGATGGCCTTGCCCGACGACAGGCGCCCGCGCAGGCCGAAGCGGACCCACAGGGCGAGAATCGCCAGAACCACCGCGACCAGGATCGACACCCCGAACCAGTACGGGTCGTAGCGCAGCAACGGCGCCATCTGCATGGCCGCCATGCCGCTGTAGTGCATGGCGCCGATGCCCGCGCCAACCAACACGCCGCTGGTGATCAACTGGACATTGCTGATGGTGCGGCGCACCAGCAACTGCAGGGCCACCCAGGAGGCGCCCAGGCTGGGCAGCAGCGACAACAGGGTAAGACCGGGGGCGTAGTCGACCCGGGCGCAGAGCTGGAAGGCCAGCATGCCGATGAAATGCATCGCCCAGACACCGCCGCCCAGGGCCAGCGAGCCGGTGATCAGCGCCACCTGGCGGTACAGGCGGTTGTCGCTGAGGCGCGCCATGCCGGCCACCTGCAGGGCCATGCCCGAGGCGAATACCGCGATCAGCAGCGACAGCGCCACCAACCAGGGGTTGTAGCTACCGAGCAGCAGCAGGCCAGGGTCGGCGTCGAGAAGGAAAAGATGGGTCAGATACGACATGCAGGCGGCAACTACTGGGCGGCTACGGAAAGTTGAGCAGGTACAAGCGTATCGGTCGAGAAACCGATGCACTTTAGATGGCCATTAAATAGCCACCACCGCACAAGCTCCAGCGCTTTCTACTGCTTCCCGCCGGATGGCGCGCATGAAAAAGCCCGCCGAAGCGGGCTTTCTCATCACCACTGCAAGTCAGGCAGAAAGCTCGACCAGCAGCTTGTTCAGGCGCTGCACGTAGGCAGCCGGGTCCTTCAGGCTGTCGCCGGCGGCCAGGGCGGCCTGGTCGAAGAGGATGTGTGACAGATCGGCGAAGCGGTCTTCGTCGGCCTCGGCATCCAGCTTCTCGATCAGCGGGTGCTGCGGGTTGATCTCGAAGATCGGCTTGGCGTCCGGCACCTTCTGCCCGCTGGCCTCGAGGATCTGGCGCATCTGCAGGCCCAGGTCCTGCTCGCCGATGGCGAGGATCGCCGGCGAGTCGGTCAGGCGATGCGACACGCGCACTTCGGCGACCTGCTCGCCCAGCGCGCCCTTGAGGCGTTCCAGCAGCCCTTCTTTGGCCTTGGCCACTTCTTCCTGGGCCTTCTTGTCCTCTTCCGAGTCCAGCTTGCCCAGGTCCAGGTCGCCACGCGCCACATCGACGAAGTGCTTGCCGTCGAACTCGGTCAGGTAGCTCATCAGCCACTCGTCGATGCGGTCGGTGAGCAGCAGTACCTCGATGTCCTTCTTGCGGAAGACCTCCAGGTGCGGGCTGTTCTTGATCTGCGCGAAGGTCTCGCCGGTGAGGAAGTAGATCTTGTCCTGCCCCTCCTTCATGCGGCCGATGTAGTCGGCCAGGCCGACGATCTGCTCGCCGTCGTCGCCCTGGGTGGAGGCGAAGCGCAGCAGGCCGGCGATCTTCTCCTTGTTGGCGAAGTCTTCCGCCGGGCCTTCTTTCAGCACCTGGCCGAAGGCCTTCCAGAACTGCTTGTACTGCTCGGGCTCGTTCTTCGCCAGCTTCTCCAGCATGTCCAGCACGCGCTTGGTCAGCGCCGACTTCATCGAGTCGATCACCGGGTCCTTCTGCAGGATCTCGCGGGAGACGTTCAGCGACAGGTCATTGGAGTCGACCACGCCCTTGATGAAGCGCAGGTACAGCGGCAAGAACTCGTCGGCCTGGTCCATGATGAACACGCGCTGCACGTACAGCTTGAGGCCCTTCGGCGCTTCACGCTGGTACAGGTCGAACGGCGCGCGGCCCGGCACGTAGAGCAGCGAGGTGTACTCCAGCTTGCCCTCGACCTTGTTGTGGCTCCAGCTCAGAGGGTTCTCGAAGTCGTGGGCGACGTGCTTGTAGAACTCCTGGTATTCCTCGTCCTTGACCTCGGTGCGGCCACGAGTCCACAGCGCGCTGGCGCGGTTGACGGTTTCCCACTCCTGTTCGGCCGGCTTGTCTTTCTCTTCACCGTGGAACTCTTTCGGCAGCTCGATCGGCAGGGCGATATGGTCGGAGTACTTCTTGACCACGTTGCGCAGTCGCCAGCCGTCGGCGAATTCTTCTTCGCCGCTCTTCAGGTGCAGGACGATGCGGGTACCGCGCTCGGCCTTGTCGATGGTGGCGACCTCGAAGTCGCCCTCGCCCTTCGACGACCAGTGCACGCCCTCGCTGGCCGGGCTACCGGCACGACGGGTGAAGACATCCACCTTATCCGCCACGATGAAGGCCGAATAGAAGCCCACGCCGAACTGACCGATCAGGTGCGAATCCTTCTTCTGGTCGCCGGTGAGGTTCTTCATGAAGTCGGCGGTGCCGGACTTGGCGATGGTACCGAGGTGGGCGATCACTTCCTCGCGGCTCATGCCGATGCCGTTGTCTTCGAGGGTGACGGTCTTGGCGTCCTTGTCGAAGCTCAGGCGGATCTTCAGCTCGCCGCCGCCTTCCAGCAGCTCGGGCTTGGCCAGCGCCTCGAAACGCAGCTTGTCGGCGGCGTCGGAGGCGTTGGAGATCAGCTCACGAAGGAAGATTTCCTTGTTGGAATACAAGGAATGGATCATCAAGTGAAGCAGCTGCTTCACTTCGGTCTGGAAGCCCAGGGTTTCTTTTTGAGTTTCCACACTCATGGTCGTCGAACTCCACATGCATGACAGGCCGCACCATTGCGGCGGATGTCATACAGATGGGGAGTTCGTGAGGGATTTCAAGGGGCTAGGTTTATACAGCTAGGGCTCGAGCAATTCGATCTTGCCGATCTCGTCCGGCTTGAAACTGAAGCTGGCCTGGCCACCGCCACCGCCCAGCTGTTGGCTCAAGCGAATGCTGCCGTCGCCGTCTACACCGATGAAACGTCCTTCCACCGTGCCGCCAGCGGCCTTGCTCACGCGCATGCTGAGGTTGCGGTATTGTTCCGGATTGCGTTGCAGCCGCGGCAGGGAGAAACGCTGGCGGCGATCCAGCGCCGGACGGCTGTTCTGCGCCACAACCGGCTCGGCCTCCGGTGCTGGCTTGGCCGGCTCGGCGGCACGCGGTTCGGCCAGGGCCGGGTAATGATCGCCCTGCACCTGCCAGCCGCGGCCCCCCTTCTCCAGCACCAGCTCCAGATTCTGCGCCTCGCCATTGACCCGCGCCTGTACCGCCACCGGAAGGCGTGTGGCCGGGAAGACCACTTCCGGCAACTCGGCCAGTTGCACCAGGCGGGTGGCGAAGCGGCGCTGCAGGTAGTCGTCGATCACCTTGGCCAGGGTCTCGCGGGAATCGAAACTGGCATCCAGGCGGCCGTCCTTGTAGCGCAGGCGGTCGGAGAACAGCTCCAGACTGCCGCTCAGGCTGGTCTTGAAGGTCGGCGGCAGGACCAGGTGGAAATCGCCCTGCAGCTTGTTCGGCGGCAGCGCCTGCAGGTCCAGATGCAGGGTGTAGCCCTTGCTCAGGCGACGGGCCTCGGGCAGGTCCTGCTCCGGCAGCAGCCAGCTGATCTCCACTTCCGGCAACTGGCCGGCGTCTTCCGGCAGCACGTCCAGCTTGATCGGCGCCTTCTGCCCCTGCGGCAGGCGAATCGTCACCTCGCGGCGGGCGAAGAAATCCTCGCCCTCGCGCAGGCTGAGCACGCCATCGACCAGCTCGGCGTACTGCGGGTTGAACGGCTGGCCGTCGAGCTCGCCGTGCAGGCGGATCGCCAGCTCGGCCGGGGCCTTGGGCTGCTCCTTGAGCCAGCGCAGGCTGAGGATCGCCTCCAGGCGCGCCGCGTCTTGGCTGGCCATCAGCACCATGCCCACCACCAGCGGGATCACGCCCAGCGCCACCAGGCCTACGGCCTTGCGCGCGGTGCGCCAGTGGCGCAGCACGTAGATCAGGGTGATCGGCGGGATCAGGCTGCCCCAGCCCCACAGCAGGCCGGTGGAGAAGGCTCGCATCACCAGCCAGACCAGGCCGGCGAGAATCAGCAGCAGGCCGCCGAGGATCAACAGCGCATCCATTCGGTATTCCTTGTTGTTATGCGGTCACCCGCCGCGCCCTCAGGGTTCGTCGACCTTGAAGTGCGCGCGGGCCGTAGCGATGGGTTCGCTCTGGCTGGTCTGCCAGGCCGTGATGGCGACGTTGGCCACCCGCCGGCCCTGGCGCCAGACCTGGCACTGGGCGTAGGTGTCACGATAATGACCGGCGCGCAGGTAATCTATCGAGAAGTCGATGATTTTCGGCAAATGTGGAATGCCCATGAACATCAGCAGATGGAGCATGGCGGCATGTTCCATGAAGCCGGCGATCACTCCGCCGTGTAGCGCCGGCAGGGTCGGGTTACCGATGTTGTCCTTGTTCGCCGGCAGGCGGAACACCATGTCGTCGCCCAGGCGCAGACACTCGATGCCGATCAGCTTGGCGTAGGGAATCAGGCTGAGCAGCGCGTCGTAGTCGTTCTTCTCGTGCGCCTGGCGCACCAGGGTATTCAGATTGAGCGCGGTCATCAGGCACCTCCCTTGGCGCCGGCCTTGAGATCAGTCGGCTTGCCCATGCGCATGAAGGCACCGACCACATGAGCGATCGGCTCGTCAGGGTTGTCCTGGTAGGCATAGCCACGGGTGAAGATGACGTTCTCGGTCACCCGGTAGCACTCGGCGAAGCCATAGACATCCTTGTGCGGCGCGGCCGGGCGCATGTAGTCGATGCGCAGGTCGAGGGTCGGGCAGATCTCGAATTCCGGCAGCACGCAGACGGTGGAAATGCCGCAGGTGGTGTCCATCAGTGTGGTGATGGCGCCGCCGTGGATCACGCCGGACTCCGGGTTGCCGATGATTTGCGTGCTGTACGGCAGGCGTAGGGTCAGCCCTTCCGGCTTGGCCTCGTGCACGCTCAGGCCCAGGACCTGGCAGTGGCGCAAGGCCGCCAGAAAGCGCTGGGCGCGCTCAAGAACAGGGTTGTCGCTCATCGTCGGTACCTCGTGGCGATGCGGAAAGCCACGCATGATAGCGCCGGCGCCGGGTCGCGGTAAAAAACAGTCTGAACCATCGCCAACGGCTGCGCCTCGAAACAGTGATGGCCTTCATCCACGAGGAGAAACATCTCATGCAGAAATCACTCGCCTATGCGCTCATGCTCGCCGCCACGCTCGGCCTCGCCGCCTGCGACAAACCTTCGGAGGACAAGGCCGAAGAGGCCCGCGAAGCCCAATCTGAAGCCCAAGAGTCGATGAACGAAGCAGCCGAACATAGCAACGACGCTGCCCGCGCGGCGAATGAGGCTGCCCAGGAACGCGCCGAGGAAAACAACGAAGCAACCCCGGCGACTCCGGCTATTCCGGCCCCGCCGCCTCCCGCCGGTCAGCAGCAGTAATGCTTGTCCAATGCCTGCGGCTCGCCCGCAGGCATTGGTGCGTCAGGAACTTCGCCGCACCGCCTCGCTCCAAACGATACGAATGCTGTGTTACCCGCATTCGCATCACAAGGAGATCCAACCGTGCAAAAGCCCCTCACCTATGCCCTGCTTCTCGCCCTGACCCTCGGCCTGAGCGCCTGCGAGAAGACGCCAGAAGACAAGATGGATTCCGCCAAGGAAAACGCGTCCGAAGCCATGGAGTCGCTCGGCGACGCCGCCGAAGACACTGGCGAAGCCATGGAGAAGAAGGTCGATCAGGCCACCGGCCATGAGCCCACCACCGGCGAGAAAATGGAAGAAGCCGCCGACGATGCGGGCGAAGCGCTCGAGGATGCCGGCGACGAAGCCAAGGACGCCGTTGACGGCCAGTAAGCTCGCTAGCGTTTAGCACAAGGCCCGCAACGCGGGCCTTGTTCGTTTCAGGGCATTACCAGCAACCAACGTATCGCCGGACTGAGCATCAACAACAGGCAGCAGACCAGGCCGACGGTCCAGACCATGGAGCGCTGCCAGGCCAGATCGCGCCAGTAGAACAGCAGATAAAGCACACGAGTGACGATGAACAGGATCGCCAGCAGGTCCACCCACCAGCCGAATACCTCGGTGGTATGAGCCATCAGCACCCCGACGGCGAACAGCGGGAACATCTCGATGCTGTTGAGATGCGCCGCATGCGCCCGGGCACCCAGGCCGGTGAGACGCGCCTGCTGGGCCCGCGGGTTGTGATTGTCGTAGCCGCCGGACTCGGCGTTCATTGCCCGGGCGACCGGCAGCTTGGCAGCGTAGATCAGCAAGGCAGCAATAAAGACACACCAGAACGGAATGCTCATTCTTCTCTCCTTCGGCCACTTGGCCACCTATCAGCTGTAGCACACGGCGACGCCGTTCTGTTTGGAGCCGCTTGGCTTAAGGCCTGTTGCAACTAAATGCAGCACATACCCAGCAGTCGAACACTGGTGTTACGGGAGCTATGTGCTCTTCACATTCTTTTCACATCGAAAGGCACACAGTAGGGCCGTGATACTCCATGAATGCCAATTCCAACCCGGCCTAGCGCCGGGTTTCTTTTGCCCGAAAAACGCCTAGCCGCCTCGCCAATCCTGGTGAACGCCCCCTCTCCTCCAGACAGCACCTCATTGCCCGACAGTAGATTGCCGGAATCATCGACGCCGACAGCGGGTCAGTGGTCGTCTCGCGCTCGCTTGCGGCAAGCCTTGCGAGGGAACCACGGCAATCGATGAAGCGTTTGAGAAGGAAAAACTGAAGAACCTGCTACACGCCGGGATCGGCGCGTGGAAAAAGAGACTCTCTAGCGGCGAACGCGTGGCCGCCGCGCTTGTCGAGCTGCAGGCGCGCGAGCTAATTCAGGACAGGACAGCAGAAGCGGACTGGAGCGCGCCCTTCAAACTGACCGCGGCGGGAGCCGAAGCAGCGAGGCAGTACTAGAGCGGAGTTGTCTAGAAAAGAGATGGTGCCCGAAGCCGGACTCGAACCGGCATGCCATTGCTGGCGAGGGATTTTAAGTCCCCTGCGTCTACCGATTTCGCCATTCGGGCGGTAGCACTGTGAAGCGAGGGCTGGACTATATACAGCCCGTGCCAGCCCGGCAAGATTGTAGGAACGCCGGCACTGCAAAGAAAAAGCCCCGTAGATCAAAGATCTACGGGGCTTTCTATAGTGGAGGCCGATACCGGAATCGAACCGATGTACGCGGATTTGCAATCCGCTGCATAACCACTCTGCTAATCGGCCTCAAACGAAGACGCCGCAAAAGCGGCGTCAACGTCAACAAATTGGAGCGGGAAACGAGACTCGAACTCGCGACCCCGACCTTGGCAAGGTCGTGCTCTACCAACTGAGCTATTCCCGCGTCTTGGTGACGGGCGCAATTCTATAGATTCGAAACGCCGCGTCAACCCCTTGATTCAAAAAACTTTATTTCTTTTCGGCATCAATGCTGAGGTGCGGCCAGGCGGCCAGCAGGTACTGCAGCATGGACCACAGGGTCAGGCCCGCTGCCACGATCAGCAGCACATAGCCACCGCCAACCCAGATGGTCAGCTGCGGCGGATTGCCCAGCAGGATCACCAGCGCCACCATCTGCGCCGCAGTCTTCCATTTACCCAAGTTGGAGACCGCCACATGAGCCCGCGCGCCCAGCTCGGCCATCCATTCGCGCAGCGCCGACACCACGATCTCGCGACCGATGATGATCACCGCCGGCAGGGTCAGCCACAGATTGGCGTGCTCCTCAACCAGCAGAACCAGGGCTACTGCCACCATCAGCTTGTCGGCCACCGGATCGAGGAAGGCGCCGAAGGGGGTGCTCTGCTCCCAGCGACGAGCCAGGTAGCCGTCGAACCAGTCGGTCACTGCCGCCAGGGCGAATACCGCACTGGCCGCCCAGTAGCTCCAGGCGAACGGCAGATAGAAGAACAGGATAAAGACCGGAATCAGGGCGACGCGCAGTACGGTGAGCAGGTTCGGGATGTTCATCGGGACCACTGGCCAGCGAGTTGAGCGCGCATTCTACTCGCTGTGCAGGGCCGCATAAATCGACTCGGCGAGCTTTTTACTGATACCTGGCGCCTTGGCGATTTCTTCGACGCTGGCGCGATTCAGCTCCTGCAGCCCACCGAAGTGCTTGAGCAGCTCGCGGCGGCGCTTGGGCCCGATGCCCGCGACATCCTCCAGGCTGGAGGTGCGCCTTGCCTTGCCGCGTCGCGCCCGGTGGCCGGTGATGGCGAAGCGGTGCGCCTCGTCGCGGATCTGCTGGATCAGATGCAATGCCGGCGAGTCGGCCGGCAGGGTGAACTCGTGATCGGCGTCGTTCAGATAGAGGGTTTCCAATCCCGGCTTGCGGGTCACACCCTTGGCCACCCCGAGCAGAATCAACTCCGGCACCGCCAGTTCCTGCAGCACCTCGCGCGCCATCGTCAACTGGCCCTTGCCGCCATCGACCAGCAGGATGTCCGGTAGCTTGCCCTCGCCATCCTTGAGTTTGCTGAAGCGCCGGGTCAGCGCCTGATGCATGGCTGCGTAGTCGTCGCCGGCGGTGACGCCCTCGATGTTGTAGCGGCGGTAATCGGACTTCAGCGGCCCCTCCGGACCGAACACCACGCAGGAAGCCACGGTGGCCTCGCCGCTGGAATGACTGATGTCGTAGCACTCCAGCCGCTGCGGCGGCTCGTCCAGATCAAGGGCATCGGCCAGCGCCTCGAAGCGCGCGGCCACGTGCTGACGATTGGCCAGGCGCGCGCTCAGGGCCTGTTCGGCATTGGTCACCGACAATTGCTGCCAGCGCGCGCGCGTGCCGCGTACCCGGTGACTGATACCGATCTCGCGGCCGCGTGACTCGGCAATGGCTGCGGCTACTGTCGGCAGATCCTCATGATCAGTGTTGACGATCAGCTCACCCGGCAGATCGCGCTCGTGGCTGGAGAGGTAGTACTGCGCTAGGAAGGCCGACAGCACCGCACCGCCCTCTTCCTCGATGCCCACCTGCGGGAAGAAGTTCTTGCTGCCCAGCACTCGTCCGCCACGCACGCTGATCAGGTGAACGCAGGCACCGCCCGGATTGACGATGGCGGCCACCACATCCACATCGCCGCTGCCGCCCTCCATGCTCTGCTGGTCCTGCACCCGGCGCAGCTGGGCAATCTGGTCGCGCAGTTCGGCGGCGCGCTCGAACTCCAGGCCCATCGCCGCCTTCTCCATGGCCGCGGACAGTTCGTCGGTCAGCGCACTGCTGCGCCCCTCGAGGAACATCACCGAGTGACGCACATCCTCGGCGTACTCCTGCGGCTCCACCAGGCCCACGCAAGGGCCCTTGCAACGCTTGATCTGGTATTGCAGGCAGGGCCGCGTACGGTTCTTGAAGTAGCTGTCCTCGCACTGGCGCACCAGGAAGGTCTTCTGCAACAGGGCCAAGCTCTCGCGAATGGCACCAGCACTGGGATAGGGACCGAAGTAGCGCCCCTTGGCCGACTTTGCGCCGCGATGGATGCCCAGCCGCGGGTAGTCGCCATCGGAAAGCAGCACGTAAGGGTAGGATTTGTCGTCGCGCAGCAGAATGTTGTACGGCGGCCGCCACTGCTTGATCAGCGTCTGCTCCAGCAACAGCGCCTCGGTCTCGTTGGCGACTATGGTGGTCTCGACCTGGGCGATACGCGCCACCAGGGCTGCGGTCTTGGGTGCCAGGCCGGTCTTGCGGAAATAGCTGGCCAGGCGCTTCTTCAGATTGGAGGCCTTGCCGACGTATAGCAGCTTGCCCGTGTCGTCGAACATCCGATACACGCCCGGCCGCCCGCTGCAGGTCGCGAGGAAAGCGCTTGGATCGAAAGGTGCGACGTGCGTGGAAGTCATCGAAATCGGCAGTCTGAAAAGACGAAGAGGACGCAGTTTACGTCCTCTTCCCAGGCTTGCCTAAGACTCTCAGCTGACGGCATCGACCATGCCGTGGCGCACAGCCAGCAGGGCCAGCTCCACGTCACTGGTGATCGAGAGCTTCTCGTAAATGCGATAGCGGTAGGTATTCACCGTCTTCGGCGACAGGCACAGCTTGTCGGAGATGGTCTGCACTTTCTGGCAGTTGGCGATCATCAGGGCGATCTGAATCTCGCGCTCGGACAGCAGGTCGAACGGCGAACCGCCGCTGTTCGGCTGGAAGGACTTCAGCGCCAGTTGCTGGGCGATCTGCGGGCTGAGGTAGCGCTGGCCGGCGAAGGCCATGCGGATGGCCTGGACCATTTCCTCCAGCGCCGCGCCTTTGGTCAGGTAACCGGCGGCACCGGCCTGCAGTAGACGGGTGGGAAACAGATCGTCCTCGCAGGCGGTGACCGCGACGACTTTCAGATCGGGATGGCTACGCAGCAGCTTGCGGGTGGCTTCGAGGCCGCCGATGCCGGGCATCTTGACGTCCATCAGGACCACGTCCGGACGCACCTCGCGCACCTTCTTCAGCGCTTCTTCACCGGAGTCGGCCTGGCCGATCACCTGCAGGCCGTCGATATCGGCCAACATGCGGGTGATACCCGTTCTAACCAGATCGTGGTCGTCGACCACCAGCACCTTAATCAAGCGACACCTCGCTGCACCTTTGTCGCAACAGAGCAATCAACGAACTTAGCTTGGCGCATCTGCGCCAGAAAGCAAACGCCAGAAAACCGTACCTGGCAGGAAATTCGATACGGAAAAGTGGCGCGGGCCAGCTCTCCCAGAGATTGCGATTCGCCGCGTTAGCCGCTCCGATTTCGTCCTGAATCGGGTCAGCAATAGGCCACGAATGTTACACGCATCACCCGCCACCAGCAAAGCGCAGCGGCGATTTTGGCACATCGAAATTAAAAATCAATTTCCATAAATATCAATAACTTAATTGACACCAAGTCAATCCAATCGCAACAAGATTGCAAATTCATCCAGGACTCATCCTTCTTCCAGAACCGCAACGCGAAGTTATGGAAGTGCAGCAGCATCGACACACAGGCGCCAAGCGAAAGACCTCAGCAGCAACCAGGGAACCGACTATGACAATGACTAGAGCTGCCGCAATGCTCGGTCTCTCCCGCAGCTGATCGGCTGCTCGCAGCCCTTCCAGTCACCCACCAGCGTCGACCTCACCAGGCCGGCTGCCGCAGATCAGCGGCTTCGACGACAGCCCGGAGGGCTCTCGCCAATTGAAGCCGTATGGAGCATTTTTCTACAGGCACAAAAAAGGGCCTAGACGGCATCTAGACCCTTGATTGTCGATTTGGTGGAGGGCCAGGGATTCGAACCCTGGGAACGCTTTCACGTTCGACGGTTTTCAAGACCGTTGCATTCAACCGCTCTGCCAACCCTCCGCGTAGCGGGCCGCCATACTACCCGAACGCAACACACTGTCAAACTCTGGCAATTGGCAGGCCTACTTGCTCTGTTATGATCGACCCGACCACGGATTTTCACCCCTTCAGGAGGGATGCCATGCACGAACAAGACTACGCACTCGCCCACGCGCAGACGGATCAGCTGGAAACCAGCAAAGTCCTGCGTAACACCTATGGCCTGCTGGCCATGACCTTGGTGTTCAGCGCGCTCTGCGCCTTCTTCAGCGCCCAACTGAACCTGCCGCACCCAGGCTTCCTCATTACCTTGGTCGGCTTCTACGGCCTGTTCTTCCTCACCGCCAAGCTGCGTAACAGCGGCTGGGGCCTGCTCAGCACCTTCGCCCTGACCGGCTTCATGGGCTATGTACTGGGCCCGATCCTCAACCTGTACATGGGCATGGCCAACGGTGGCGAGCTGATCGCCAGCGCCCTGGGCATGACCGCTCTGGTGTTCTTCGGCCTGTCCGCCTATGTGCTGACCACCCGCAAAGACATGAGCTTCCTCGGCGGCTTCATCACCGCGGGCTGCTTCGTCCTGCTGGGCGCCATGGTTGCCGGCTTCTTCTTCCAGATCAGCGGCCTACAACTGGCCATCAGCGCCGGCTTCGTGCTGTTCGCCTCGGCCTGCATCCTGTACCAGACCAGCGAGATCATCCACGGCGGCGAGCGCAACTACGTGATGGCCACCATCAGCCTGTACGTCTCGATCTACAACCTGTTCGTGAGCCTGCTGCAGATCTTCGGCATCATGGGCAGCGACGACTGATTCGCCGCACCGTTGAATGAGCCCGCTTCGGCGGGCTTTTTCATGCCTCGCCGTTTATCATGGCGACATCCGCACATAGCCGCAGACTCGCCATGAAGTTCGCCATCGCCCTGTTCGCCCCGAGCCACGCGCCCTCCTCGCGCCGCGCCCTGCGCTTCGCCCAGGCGGCACTGGACGGTGGCCACGAGATAGCCCGCCTGTTCTTCTATCAGGACGGTGTGCACAGCGCCTCCGGCAACATCGCCAGCCCCCAGGATGAACTCGACCTCTCCGGCGAATGGCGCACCTTCGTCCAGCAAAACAGGCTCGATGCCGTGGTATGCATCGCCGCCGCCTTGCGTCGTGGTGTGCTGAATGCCGAGGAAGCGCAGCGCTACGGCAAGCCGGCCGCCAACCTGGAAGCGCCCTGGGAGCTGTCCGGCCTCGGCCAGCTGCATGAAGCGGCGCAGATGGCGGACCGCCTGGTCTGCTTCGGAGGTCACTGATGAGCAAGTCGATGTTGATCATCAGCCGCCAGGCGCCCTGGGCCGGCCCGTCCGCTCGCGAGGCGCTGGATATCGCCCTGGCCGGCGGTGCCTTCGACCTGCCGCTGGGCCTGCTGTTTCTCGACGATGGGGTGTTCCAGCTGGCCGCCGACCAACAGCCCGGCGCACTGCAGCAAAAGGACCTGAGCGCCAACCTGCAGGTGCTGCCGCTGTTCGGCGTGGAGCAGCTGTTCGTGTCCAGCCGTAGCCTGGCCGAACGTGGTCTGGATGAAGCTGCGCTGGCGCTGCCCGCCGAACGCCTGGACGATACCGCCCTCACCCTGCTTCTCGAGCGTTTCGATCTGGTAGTGACGATCTGATGGCCACCCTGCACCTGCTTTCCCACTCGCCCTTCAGCGACAGCCGCCTGAGCAGCTGCCTGCGCCTGCTCGGCCCTGAAGATGGCCTGCTACTGAGCGGCGACGCCGTCTATGCCTTGCAGCCCGGCACCGCCCAGCTGCAGGCGCTGCAGCTGATGCCCGCCGGTATCGCTCTGTATGCGCTGGACGAAGACCTGCAGGCCCGTGCACTACGCGCTCCCGCCCGCGCCCAGGCCATCGACTACCCAGCCTTCGTCGAGCTCTGCAGCCGCTACGCCAAGGTCAACAGCTGGCTATGAGCACGCTGTCGATCGAGGGGCGCGAAATCGCCCTGGACAAGGACGGCTTCCTGGTAGAGCTGAGCGACTGGTCGCAGGCCACCGCCGAAGCCCTGGCCGCCCGCGAAGAGTTGCAGCTGTCCGCCGAGCACTGGGAAATCCTTGAGCTGCTGCGCGCCTTCTACGCCGAATTCCAGCTGTCGCCAGCCACCCGCCCGCTGATCAAATACGTGGCCCTCAAGCTGGGTCCGGACAAGGGCAACAGCCTGCACCTCAACCGCCTGTTCAAGGGCACCCCCGCCAAACTCGCCGCCAAGCTGGCCGGCCTGCCCAAGCCTACCAACTGCCTATGAACCTCGTCGCCCCACCGGAACACCCCTTCGCCCAGTTCGTGCGCATCCTCGGCAAGGGCAAGCGCGGCGCGCGCAGCATGACCCGCGAGGAAGCCCGCGAGGCCATGGGCATGCTGCTCGATGGCAAGGTCGAGGACACCCAGCTGGGCGCCTTCCTCATGCTGCTGCGGCACAAGGAGGAAAGCGCCGAGGAGCTGGCCGGTTTCACCGAGGCCATCCGCGCGCGCCTGGATGCGCCGCAGATCGCGGTGGACATCGACTGGCCGACCTATGCCGGCAAGAAACGCCACCTGCCCTGGTTCCTCCTGGCCATCAAGGCGCTGGCCAGCAGCGGCCTGCGCATCCTGATCCACGGCGGCGGCGCTCACACCGCTGGGCGCCTGTACAGCGAACAGCTGCTGCAGACGCTGGAGATTCCGCTGTGCAGCGACTGGAGCGAAGTCGACGAGGCGCTGAACAAGCACAACCTGGCATTCACCCCGCTGGGCGCCTGGGCGCCGCAGCTGCAACGCATGATCGACCTGCGCAACACCCTCGGCCTGCGCTCGCCTATCCACTCGCTGGCACGCATCCTCAACCCGCTGGGCGCACGCGTTGGCCTGCAGAGCATCTTCCACCCCGGCTACCAGGCGGTGCACCGCGAGGCCAGCCAGCTGCTTGGCGACCACGCCATCGTGGTCAAGGGTGAAGGCGGCGAGATCGAGGTCAACCCGGACGGCACCTGCCACCTGTACGGCACCGAGAATGGCGAAAACTGGGACGAAGAGTGGCCCGCCCTCTCCGCCCAGCGCCACGTCAAGCCGGAGAGCCTGGAGCCGCAGCAGCTGCTGGCCTTCTGGCGCGGCGAGATCGGCGACAGCTACGGCGAGCTGGCGGTGCTCAGCAGCATGGCCCTGGCCCTGCGCGGACTGGGGCTTGATCGCGCGGCAGCCTTCGCCGAGGCCCGCCGGCTCTGGGATGCACGCCACCAATCGATCTGATCGATAGTTGAAACCCTGTTTTTGCGCTTTTTCATCGAACACAAACCCATAGACTGGGCTCCAACAGTTATCTGCAAATGGAGCCCGCCATGGGACAGCTCATCGAAGGCCGCTGGCACGATCAGTGGTACGACACCAGCAAGGACGGCCGCTTCCAGCGTGAGAACGCCCAGCGCCGCAACTGGATCACCGCCGACGGTACGCCCGGCCCGAGTGGCGAAGGCGGCTTTCGCGCCGAGGCTGGCCGCTACCACCTCTACGTCTCCCTGGCCTGCCCCTGGGCCCATCGCACGCTGATCTACCGCGAGCTCAAGGGCCTGAGCGGACTGATCGACGTCTCGGTGGTCAGCTGGCTGATGCGCGAACAGGGATGGACCTTCGATGCAGAGACCGGCTCCAGCGGCGACGCCCTGGACGATCTGCAGTACCTGCACCAGCGCTACACCCTGGACGACGCGCACTACACCGGCCGGGTAACCGTGCCGCTGCTGTGGGACAAGCAGCAACAGCGCATCGTCAGCAACGAGTCGGCGGAGATCATCCGCATGTTCAACTCGGCCTTTGACGGCATCACCGGAAACGACCTGGACCTCTACCCGGAGGCGCTACGCGAGGAGATCGACGCACTCAACGCCCGCATCTACCCGGCGGTAAACAACGGCGTGTATCGCGCCGGCTTCGCCACTACCCAGGAAGCCTACGAGGAGGCCTTCGCCACACTGTTTGCCGAGCTCGATAGCCTTGAGACCCTGCTGGGCAAGCGCCGCTACCTGGCCGGCGAGCACCTGACCGAGGCCGATGTCCGCCTGTTCACCACACTGATCCGCTTCGATGCGGTCTACCACGGCCACTTCAAGTGCAACCTGCGGCGCCTGGCGGACTACCCAAACCTCAGCGGCTGGCTGCGCGAGCTGTACCAGCTGCCGGGCGTGGCGCAGACCGTGGACTTCCAGCACATCAAGCACCACTACTACGCCAGCCACCGCACCATCAACCCGACCGGCATCGTGCCGCTGGGCCCACAGCAACGCTTCGACGCACCTCACGGGCGCGAGTACCTGAGCGGGCGTGGTATCGCCCGCAAGGACTGAAGCGCCGGGGGCTTACTGGGCCTTGTCGAACCAGGCCAGCTTCTCGCGCAGGGTGACCACCTCGCCGACGATCACCAGGGTCGGCGCATGCACTTCGTGCTCGGCCACCAGTTGCGGCAGGTTGGCCAGGGTGCCAGTGAACACCCGCTGGTTCTGCGTGGTGCCCTGCTGCACCAGGGCGGCTGGCGTGTCGGCGGCGCGACCGTGGGCGATCAGCTCCTGGCAGATGCTCGGCAGGCCGACCAGGCCCATGTAGAACACCAGGGTTTGGCCCGGCGCCACCAGATCGGCCCAAGGCAGGTCGGTGCTGCCATCCTTGAGGTGACCGGTGACGAAGCGCACCGACTGGGCGTGATCACGATGGGTCAGCGGGATGCCGGCGTAGGCCGCGCAACCGGAGGCCGCGGTGATGCCCGGCACCACCTGGAACTGGATGCCCTCGGCGGCCAGCTGCTCGATCTCCTCGCCACCACGACCGAAGATGAACGGATCGCCGCCCTTCAGGCGCAGCACGCGCTTGCCCTGTTTGGCCAGGTCCACCAGCAGTTGGTTGATCTCCTCCTGCGGCACCGCATGCTCGGAGCGGCGCTTGCCGACATAGATACGCTCGGCATCGCGACGGCACAGCTCGATAATGGCCGGCGCCACCAGGCGGTCGTAGAGCACCACGTCTGCTTGCTGCATCAGGCGCAGGGCGCGGAAGGTCAGCAGATCGGGGTCGCCCGGACCAGCACCGACCAGATAGACCTCGCCCAGCGCGCGCGGCGCGGCACCGGCGACCTTGGCGTCGAGGAGGCGCTCGGCCTCGCCCAGCTTGCCGGCGAACACGCTCTCGGCGATCTGCCCCTGGAACACGTCTTCCCAGAACACCCGACGCTGCTGCACATCGGGGAACAGCTGCTTGACCCGGTCACGGAAACGCTTGGCCAGGCCAGCCAGTTGGCCGTAGGTGGCGGGAATCCAGGTCTCGATCTTGGCGCGGATCAGCCGCGCCAGCACCGGCGCGTCGCCGCCACTGGTCACTGCCACGATCAGCGGCGAGCGATCAACGATGGCCGGGAAGATCACGCTGCACAGGGCCGGGGCGTCCACCACGTTGACCGGAATGCCTAGGGCCTGAGCCTCGGCCGAGATGCGCGCATTGAGCGGCTCGTCGTCGGTAGCGGCGATCACCAGGGCCACGCCCTGCAGGTCCGCAGACTCGTAGCCACGCAGGGAGGTCGCCCCTTCACCCGCCAGCTCGCGCAGGTCACCACGAATCTCCGGCGCAACCACGCGCAGCTGCGCACCGGCATCGCTGAGCAGGCGCGCCTTGCGCAGCGCCACCTCGCCACCACCGACGACCAGCACGACACGCCCTTGAAGCTTGTGGAACAGCGGAAGGAAATCCATGACTCACTCTCACCAGAGGTAAAAAAACGGGGTGGCCATCGCCACCCCGCTATTGTGCATTCGCTATCGACCTAGCCGATAACTTCGATGCCGCCCATATAGGGCTTGAGTACGTCCGGCACGCGGATGCTGCCGTCGGCCTGCTGGTAGTTCTCCAACACCGCCACCAGAGTACGGCCCACCGCCAGGCCGGAGCCGTTGAGGGTATGCACCAGCTCCGGCTTGCCAGTTTCCGGGTTGCGGAAACGCGCCTGCATACGGCGGGCCTGGAAGTCGCCGCAGTTGGAGCAGGAGGAAATCTCGCGGTATTTGTCCTGGCTCGGCACCCAGACTTCCAGGTCGTAGGTCTTCACGGCGGAGAAGCCCATGTCGCCGGTGCACAAGGCCAGCTTGCGGTAGGGCAGCTCGAGCAGCTGCAGCACGCGCTCGGCGTTGGCGGTCATGCCTTCCAGGGCCTCGAAGGAGGTGGCTGGATCGACGATCTGCACCATCTCGACCTTGTCGAACTGGTGCTGGCGGATCATGCCGCGAGTGTCACGACCGGAGGCGCCCGCCTCGCTGCGGAAGCACGGGGTGTGGGCGACGAACTTCAGCGGCAGCTGCTTGGCGTCGAGGATCTCGCCGGAAACGATATTGGTCAGCGACACCTCAGCGGTCGGGATCAGGTAGAAGTCCGCCTCACCTTCGCGGCTGATCTTGAACAGGTCTTCCTCGAACTTCGGCAGCTGGCCGGTGCCCTGCAGGGCCGGAGCCTGCACCAGGTACGGGGTGTAGGCCTCCTCGTAGCCGTGCTCGCCGGTGTGCAGGTTGATCATGAACTGGGCCAGGGCACGGTGCAGGCGGGCAATCGGGCCGCGCAGCAGGGCGAAACGGGCGCCGGAGAGCTTGGCGGCGGTCTCGAAGTCCAGCCAGCCGTGCTGCTCGCCGAGGGCGACGTGGTCCTTGATCTCGAAATCGAAGCTGCGCGGGGTGCCCCAGCGTGCCACCTCGACGTTACCGTCTTCGTCTGCCCCCACCGGCACGGATTCGTGCGGCAGGTTGGGGATGTTCAGCAGCAGGTTGTCCAGCTCGGTCTGGATGCTGTCCAGCTCACGCTTGCCCTCTTCCAGGTCGCTACCCATCTTGTCGACTTCCGCCAGCAGCGGCGCGATGTCCTCGCCACGCGCCTTGGCCTGGCCGATGGACTTGGAGCGGGAGTTACGCTCGGCCTGCAGCTGTTCGGTGCGCATCTGCACCGACTTGCGCTGGGACTCGAGCGCTTCGAAGCGCGCCACGTCCAGTTGGAAGCCACGGGTAGCCAGGCGGTCCGCGATGTCCTGCAGTTGGGTACGGACCAGTTTGGAGTCGAGCATGGGAGGTTCTCGTTCAGAGCTTGGTTAATGTCAGGCCGGCCCAGGTAGCGAGCAGGCCGCCCAACACGCTGATGGCCGCATAGCCGATGGCCATGGGTGCCTGGCCGTTTTCCAGCAGGCGCAGCGTGTCGAGGGAAAAGGATGAAAAAGTGGTCAAACCGCCGAGGAAACCGACCATCAACCCGGCGCGCAGCGCTTCCGGCACTTCCGGGCGCATGAGGAACAGCCCGTACAGATAGCCGATCAGCAGGCAGCCAACCAGATTGACCGCCAGGGTAGCGCTGTAGAAATGCTGGGGAAAGTGGCTGGTGACCCAATTGCCGGTCGCATAGCGCACCAGGGTGCCGATCATACCGCCCAGGGCGACGGCGAACACCACGCCAATCATGGCTTGCGTCTCTGCCGTGGACTGGCTGCATCCAGGCTTGCCAGGTGGGCCAGCTTGTCGCGAATCTTCAGTTCCAGGCCGCGCGGCACCGGCTCGTAGTAGCGGCGTGGCTCCAGCTCCTCGGGGAAGTAGTCCTCGCCGGCGGCATAGGCATCCGGCTCGTCGTGGGCGTAGCGGTATTCTTCGCCGTAGCCCAGCTCTTTCATCAGTTTGGTTGGCGCGTTGCGCAGGTGCAGCGGCACTTCCAGCGAGCCGTGCTCGGCGGCCTCGCGCATGGCGGCCTTGAAGCCCATGTACACCGCGTTGCTCTTCGGCGCACAGGCGAGATAGACGATGGCCTGGGCCACCGCCAGCTCGCCCTCGGGGCTGCCGAGGCGCTCCTGCACATCCCAGGCGTTGAGGCACAGAGTCAGGGCGCGCGGGTCGGCGTTGCCGATATCCTCGCTGGCCATGCGTACCACACGCCGGGCCAGGTACAGCGGGTCGCAACCACCGTCGAGCATGCGCGCGTACCAGTACAGCGCGGCGTCGGGATTGGAGCCGCGCACCGACTTGTGCAGAGCGGAAATCTGGTCGTAGAAAGCTTCGCCGCCCTTGTCGAAACGACGGCGACTATCACCCAGCAGGTTCTGCAGCAGCTCGATGCCGATTTCGCCGCCATCCTCCACCAGGTCGGCAGCGTTCTCCAGCAGGTTGAGCAGGCGGCGGCCATCGCCGTCGGCAGCGGCCAGGAGAATCTGGAAACTTTCTTCCGGCAGGCTAAGGTGCTGCTTGCCCAGGCCCTTCTCTTCGCTCAGCGCGCGCTGCACCAGCTTGCGCATGGCCGCCTCGTCCAGGCTCTTCAGCACGTAGACGCGGGCCCGCGAGAGCAAGGCGTTGTTCAGCTCGAAAGAAGGATTTTCCGTCGTCGCGCCGATAAAGATCAGCGTGCCGTCTTCCACATAGGGCAGGAAGGCATCCTGCTGGCTCTTGTTGAAGCGGTGCACTTCGTCGACGAAGAGGATGGTGCGGCGGCCGTACTGGGCGGCCTGCTGCTTGGCCATCTCCACCGACTGGCGGATTTCCTTCACCCCGGACAGCACGGCGGAGATCGTCTCGAAGTGCGCATCGGAGACCTGGGCCAGCAGCTTGGCCAGGGTGGTTTTGCCGACCCCGGGTGGCCCCCAGAAGATCATCGAGTGCAGCGCGCCCTGCTCCAGCGCCTCACGCAGCGGCTTGCCGGGGCCTAGCACATGCTCCTGCCCCGCGTACTCGTCCAGACTGGTGGCGCGCAGACGCGCCGCCAGGGGCTGGGCGACAGGGGCAGAGCGGAACAGATCCACGGTGTGCGGCGGCCTCGTTATTCCTGGATGACGTCGGCGCCTTCCGGCACCTGGAAATCGAACTGCGCGGCATCCAGCTTCTCGTTCATCTTCACGCCGAGGAACAGGATGTTGGTGCGCTGACCGATGCTGTCGATCAGCTGCATGTCGTTGATCATGCCCTTGCGGAAGGACAGGCGCAGGTTGTCGAACAGGGTGTCCTTGGCCTTGGGCTTGAGGATGAAGTCGACCACGTCACCACCTTCCTTGAAGGTGATCTCGAAGTTCTCGCGGATCTTCGACACATCACCGGACAGCAGCAGCGCCGGGGTGTGGGTCAGGCGCTGGTCGAGGGTCTGGATGGTCACCTGCATCAGGTCCGGGTCGTACAGCCAGACCTTCTGGCCGTTGGACACCAGCAGTTGCTCCTGCGGGGCATCGGTGTGCCAGCGGAACAGGCCCGGGCGCTGCAGCGCCAGCTGGCCGGAGGTTTCCTGCAGCTGGGTGCCGCTGCCGTCCAGGGTCAGCTGGGAGAAGCGCCCGGTCAGGGTCTGGGCGCGGTCGAGCAGGCCGGTCAGGCGCTTCACCGCGGCCTCGTCGTCGGCATGGGCAAAAACGGGGCTGCAAGCCAGGGCGGCCAGCAGCAGCATGCGGATCAGGCGCATGGAAATCCTCTTGGTCAGTCTCGGGACGGCCCCGGCGCTATGACTTCGCGCGAGCCGTTGGTGTTCATCGCGGTCACGACGCCGGCCATTTCCATGGCCTCGATCATGCGCGCAGCGCGGTTGTAGCCGATTTTCAGCTTGCGCTGCACGGCGGAAATCGAGGCGCGGCGGCTTTCCAGGACGAAGTTGACGGCTTCGTCGTACAGCGGATCTTCCTCGCTGCCCTCGCCGCCTTCGCCACCACCGCCGCCTTCGAAGCCGCTACCGGCCTCTTCGACGCCGGCCAGGATGTCCTCGATGTAGTCCGGCGCGCCACGCTGTTTCCAGGCCTCGACCACGCGATGTACCTCGTCGTCGGAGACGAAGGCGCCGTGTACGCGAATCGGCAGACCGGTGCCCGGCGGCAGGTAGAGCATGTCACCGTGGCCCAGCAACTGCTCGGCGCCACCCTGGTCGAGGATGGTGCGCGAGTCGATCTTGCTGGAGACCTGGAAGGCCATACGGGTCGGGATGTTGGCCTTGATCAGGCCGGTGATCACGTCCACCGACGGGCGCTGGGTAGCGAGGATCAGGTGGATACCGGCGGCCCGCGCCTTCTGCGCGATACGCGCGATCAGCTCTTCGACCTTCTTGCCGACGATCATCATCATGTCGGCGAATTCGTCGACCACCACGACTATGGTCGGCAGGGTCTTCAGCAGCGGCGCCTCGTCTTCCATCGACTGGCGCTTGTACAGCGGATCAGACAGCGGCGTGCCGGCTTCCTCGGCGTCCTTCACCTTGCGGTTGAATCCGGCCAGGTTGCGCACGCCCATGGCCGCCATCAGCTTGTAGCGACGCTCCATCTCGGCCACCGACCAGCGCAGGGCGTTGGCGGCCTCCTTCATGTCGGTCACCACCGGGCACAGCAGGTGCGGGATGCCCTCGTAAATCGACAGTTCTAGCATCTTCGGGTCGATCATGATCATCCGCGCGTCTTCCGGGCCGGACTTGAACAGGATCGACAGGATCATGGCGTTGACGCCCACCGACTTACCGGAGCCGGTGGTACCGGCCACCAGCAGGTGCGGCATCTTGGCCAGGTCGGTGATCACCGGCTTGCCGCCGATATCGTGGCCCAGGGCCAGGGTCACCGGCGACTTGGCGTCGTCGTATTCGGGCGAGGACAGCACCTCGGAGAAGCGCACGATCTGGCGGTCTTCGTTGGGAATCTCGATGCCGACGGTGGTCTTGCCCGGGATGACCTCGACCACGCGCACGCTGATCACCGCCAGCGAGCGCGCCAGGTCCTTGGCCAGGTTGGAGATGCGGCTGACCTTGACGCCGATGCCCGGCTGTATCTCAAAGCGGGTGATCACCGGGCCCGGATGCACGGACTCCACCACCACCTCGACGCCGAACTCCTTGAGTTTGATCTCCAGCAGGCGCGACATGGCCTCCAGCGACTCGGGCGAGAAGCTCTTCTGTTTCTTCTCCGCCACGTCGAGGATGGAAATCGGCGGCAGGGTGCCGGCGACCGCGGAATCCTCGAACAGGGAAACCTGTTTCTCCTTGAGCACGCGCTTGCTCGGCTCGGCGGCCTTGGGCGGTGGTGGCGGCGCGATAACGGGGGCGACGCGAGTCTCGCGCTCGACCATGTGCTTGGCCAGGGTCTCCTCGCGCTCGATCAGGCGTTCCTTGACCTTGGCCTGCTCGCGGCGGTCCGACACCACGGGCGCGGCCACCTCGGCGACGCGCGCATCCACCTCGCGCAGCTGGGCCACCAGTTGCTTGCGTTGCAGGCGGGCTTCCCACCAGCGAGTGATCAGGCTGTTCACCAGTTCGATCAGATCGAGGGTGATCTTGCCGGTCAGGTCCATCAGCTTGAACCACGACAGATCGGCAAACACGGTCAGGCCGAACAGGAACAGCGCCAGGAACATCAGCGTGCTGCCCTGTACGTTGAGCGCGTCCTTGGCCAGCTGGCCGAGGCTCTCGCCCAGGGCGCCGCCTGCCGAGGCCGGCAGGCCGGGGGCGGACTGGAACTGGATGTGTGCCAGGCCGGCACCGGCCAGCACCAGGAACACCAGGCCGATCAGACGCCAGGAGAACAGCCAGCCGCTCCATTGCCAAGGCTGGTTGCGATTACGGAATACCTGCCAGGTCTTCACCGCCAGCAGCAGCGGGAACACATAGGCGAAATAGCCCAGGGCCATGAACAGGACGTCGGCGAACCAGGCACCGGCGCGGCCGGCGGCGTTCTGCACCTGCTGGGCGCTGCTGGTGTGGCTCCAGCCCGGGTCGTTCTGGTCGTAGGTCAGCAACGCCATCCACAGGATCAGGCAGAGCGCGCCGAGCGCGATCAGGGCACCTTCCTTGAGGCGGTACTGCAATTGCTGGCGCCAGACCGGGGCCTGAGCTGCTGTGCTGGAATTCTTCAAAACGCTGTCATTCCTGCGCTCGGGGCGCGACTGACGATCGGTGGAACACGCAAAGTGGCGACCATTGTACAAATTTACAGGTATCGTGCCAGGCCACCGGGCCGTTTTGCCGGCTTCTCCTGCTTCGGTGTAGCATACCCGGCTATCTCTTACGTGCGGCTCAATTGGAGCATGCATTCTCTTTTGTGACAAAGGCTTATGGGGTCTTTTTATGAGCGAAGTCAAGCATTCACGCCTGATCATCCTGGGCTCCGGCCCGGCCGGCTACACCGCTGCCGTCTATGCTGCCCGCGCCAACCTCAAGCCTGTCGTGATCACCGGAATTCAGCCCGGCGGCCAGCTCACCACCACCACCGAAGTCGACAACTGGCCGGGCGACGTACACGGCCTGACCGGCCCGGCGCTGATGCAGCGCATGCAGGAGCACGCCGAGCGCTTCGACACCGAGATCGTCTACGACCATATCCATACCGCCGAGTTGCAGAGCAAGCCCTTCACCCTCAAGGGCGATAGCGGCACCTATACCTGCGATGCCCTGATCATCGCCACCGGCGCCAGCGCCCAATACCTCGGCCTGCCGTCCGAAGAAGCCTTTGCCGGCAAGGGCGTGTCCGCCTGCGCCACCTGCGACGGTTTCTTCTACCGCAACCAGGTGGTCTGCGTGATCGGCGGCGGCAACACCGCCGTCGAGGAAGCGCTGTATCTGTCGAACATTGCCAAGGAAGTCCACCTGATCCACCGCCGCGACAAGCTGCGCTCGGAGAAGATTCTGCAGGACAAGCTGTTCGAGAAAGCCGCCAACGGCAACGTGCGCCTGCACTGGAACCACACCCTGGATGAAGTGCTGGGCGACAACACCGGCGTCACTGGCGTGCGCCTGAAGAGCACCGCCGACGGCAGCATCAAGGAGCTGCAACTGGCAGGCGTATTTATCGCCATCGGCCACAAGCCC
The DNA here is from genome assembly GCF_029837695.1 of Pseudomonas sp. GD04019. GTDB lineage: Bacteria > Pseudomonadota > Gammaproteobacteria > Pseudomonadales > Pseudomonadaceae > Aquipseudomonas. The sequence goes on along the minus strand of NZ_JAOEEA010000007.1, from coordinate 45,018 downwards.
AACACCGACCTGTTCCAGGGCCAGCTGGAAATGCGCGACGGCTACCTGCTCATCCAGGGCGGCAGCGAAGGCAACGCCACCGCCACCAGCATCGAGGGCGTATTCGCCGCCGGCGACGTGGCCGACCACGTCTACCGCCAGGCCATCACCTCGGCAGGCGCCGGCTGCATGGCCGCGCTGGACGCCGAGAAATATCTCGACGTCTGAGCCCATGGGCGGGCGCCTGGCGCCCGCCCTGCCCTCCTCATCCGTATGCTGACCTGGCTGCAGCGCGACTCGCTGGACTTTCCGCCACTGGACAAGGCCCTGCGCGAGCCCAGCGGCCTGCTCGCCGCCGGTGGCGACCTGTCCGCGCAACGCCTGATCGCCGCCTACCGGCACGGCTGCTTCCCCTGGTTCTCCGAGGGCCAGCCACTGCTCTGGTGGTCGCCCGATCCGCGCACCGTACTGATTCCCGACGAATTCCACCTGTCACGCAGTCTGGCCAAGCTGATCCGCCAGCAGCGCTATCGCGTGACTTTCGATCAGGACTTCTCCGCCGTCATCGAGGGCTGTGCCGGGCCGCGCGACTATGCCGACGGCACCTGGATCACCGACTCGATGCGCACTGCCTACCTGGAGCTGCACAGGCGCGGCTTTGCCCATTCAGTGGAGGTGTGGGACGGCGAGTTGCTGGTCGGCGGGCTTTACGGCCTGGCCATGGGACGCCTGTTCTTCGGTGAGTCGATGTTCAGCCGCGCCGACAATGCCTCCAAGGTCGGCTTCGCTACCCTGGTCGGCAAACTGCGCGACTGGAGCTTCGCCCTGATCGACTGCCAGATGCCGACCCAGCACCTGCATAGCTTCGGCGCCCGCCCCATCCCCCGCCAGGAGTTCGCCAACTACCTGCAGCGCTATCTGGACCAGCCCAGCAGCGCCAATTGGCGACCATGAACCAGGCCTGTGGTAGCAGCCAGGAGGCTGGCATACACTTGTCCCAGGGGTTTCCCGAGGGTTGACCATGACCGAGCTGGCTCGCCTCAAGTTCTACGCCACTCAGCCACATCCATGCAGCTACCTGCCCGAAGAACAGGCCACCACCCTGTTCCTCGATCCCAGCCAGCCCATGGATGTGCAGGTCTATGCCGAATTGTCGGAGATGGGATTTCGCCGCAGCGGCGACCACCTCTATCGCCCGCACTGCCAGCGCTGCACTGCCTGCGTGCCAGCCCGCATACCCGCCGACCAGTTCATCCCCAGCCGCCAGCAGAAACGCATCCTCAAGCGCAACGCCGATATTCAGGTGCGCGCCGTACGCCCAGCCTTCAGCGAGGAGTACTACGCCCTCTACGTGCGCTACATCGAGCAGCGCCACGCCGACGGCGACATGTATCCGCCGAGCCGCGACCAGTTCAGCACTTTTCTGGTCCGCGATCTGCCCTTCGCCCGCTTCTATGAGTTCCGCCTGGCTGGAACCCTAGTCGCGGTGGCCGTGACCGACGTGCTGCCCAACGGCTTATCGGCGGTCTACACCTTCTACGACCCTGCCGAGGAACGCCGCAGCCTCGGCCGCTTCGCCATTCTCTGGCAGATCGGTGAGGCTGCACGCCTGGGACTGCAGGCGGTCTATCTCGGCTACTGGATCAAGAATTGCCGAAAGATGAGCTACAAGACCCAGTACCGGCCCATCGAGCTGTTCGTCAACCAGCGCTGGGTCGTGCTGACCTGAGCGCAACGGCCACGGCCACTTCCCGACTCTCCAGCCACTTGGCGGCCCTTACCCTTTTCGGGCACAATGCACGCCGCTTTTGCTCGGGCGCCGTTGCACCGAGCCAATCTTTGGATACCGAGGGCTTTACTGCATGTCGAAAGAAGACAGCTTCGAATTGGAAGGTACTGTCGTCGACACCCTGCCCAACACCATGTTCCGTGTGGAGTTGGAAAACGGGCACGTCGTTACCGCGCACATCTCCGGCAAGATGCGCAAGAACTACATCCGCATTCTGACTGGCGACAAGGTCCGCGTCGAACTGACGCCGTACGACCTGAGCAAGGGCCGCATCACCTACCGCGCCCGCTGATTCCGCCCTGGCGGAGTCGACCAGATAAGGTCCGAATACAAAAACGCCCGGCATCGCCGGGCGTTTTCGTTTGCCTACCGATATCAGGCCGGCTCGGCCGTGGTCTCGAACTCGAAGTGCAGCTCGCCACCTTCCAGGTCGATATGCACCACGCCGCCGTGCTCGGCCAGTTCGCCGAACAGGATCTCCTCGGCCAACGGCCGCTTGATCTTGTCCTGGATCAGCCGCGCCATCGGGCGCGCCCCCATCTGCACGTCGTAACCACCCTCTGCCAGCCAGCCACGCGCCGCGTCGCTGACCACCAACTGCACCCGTTTGTCCTCCAGCTGCGCCTGCAGTTCGGTGAGGAACTTGTCGACGATGCTCTTGATCACTTCGTGGGTCAGGCGGCCGAACTGAATGATGGTATCCAGGCGGTTGCGGAACTCCGGTGTGAAGCTCTTCTTGATCACTTCCATGGCGTCGGACGAATGGTCCTGCAGAGTGAAGCCGATCGAGGCACGCGCCGCGGTCTCCGCCCCGGCATTGGTGGTCATGATCAGGATCACGTTGCGGAAGTCCGCCTTGCGACCGTTGTTGTCAGTCAGCGTGCCGTGGTCCATCACCTGCAGCAGCAGGTTGAACACTTCCGGGTGAGCCTTCTCGATCTCGTCCAGCAGCAACACGCAATGCGGCTGCTTGGTGATGGCCTCGGTCAGCAGACCACCCTGATCGAAACCGACGTAACCGGGCGGAGCGCCGATCAGGCGCGACACGGTGTGGCGCTCCATGTACTCGGACATGTCGAAGCGCACCAGCTCGATGCCCATGGCCTTGGCCAGCTGGCGAGCGGCCTCGGTCTTGCCCACACCGGTCGGACCGGCAAACAGGAAGGAGCCGACTGGCTTGTCCGGCGCCTTGAGACCGGCGCGAGACAGCTTGATGGCCGTGGACAGCGAGTCGATCGCCGCATCCTGGCCGAACACGGTGAGCTTGAGGTCACGCTCCAGGTTGCGCAGCAGCTCCTTGTCCGAGCTACTGACATGCTTCGGCGGAATCCGCGCGATCTTCGCGACGATGTCCTCAACCTGAGCCACCTCGATTCGCTTGGCGCGCTTCTCCTCCGGCTGCAGACGCTGGTAGGCGCCCGCCTCGTCGATCACATCGATGGCCTTGTCCGGCATGTGCCGGTCATTGATGTAGCGCGCCGCCAGTTCGGCCGCGGCACGCAGGGCCTCGTCGCTGTACTCGATGTGGTGATGTTGCTCGAAACGCGCCTTGAGCCCCTTAAGGATGCCCACGGTGTCCTCGACGGAAGGCTCGGTGACATCGACCTTCTGGAAGCGCCGCGCCAGAGCCCGGTCCTTCTCGAAGATGCCACGGAATTCCTGGAAGGTGGTGGAGCCGATGCAGCGAATTTCGCCGGAAGACAGCAGCGGCTTGAGCAGGTTGGAGGCATCCATCACGCCACCCGACGCCGCACCGGCACCGATGATGGTATGGATTTCGTCGATAAACAGGATCGCGTGCGGGCGCTTGCGCAGCTCGTTGAGCAGCGCCTTGAAGCGCTTCTCGAAATCGCCACGGTACTTGGTACCTGCCAGCAGTGCACCGAGGTCGAGGGAGTAGACCACGCTCTCGGACAGCAAATCCGGCACCTGGCCGTCGACGATGCGCTTGGCCAGGCCTTCGGCGATGGCAGTCTTGCCGACCCCAGCCTCACCGACCAGCAGCGGGTTGTTCTTGCGGCGGCGCGCGAGAATCTGCGCCACGCGCTCGACCTCATGCTCACGCCCCACCAACGGATCGATACGACCCAGACGCGACAGCTCGTTGAGATTACTGGCGTAGGCATCCAGCGGATTACCGGAGGCTGCGGACTCACCGCCCTCTTCGTCCTGCATTTCCTGCTCACTCTCGTGGTGGTCGGCATGGCCCGGCACCTTGGAGATGCCATGGGCAATGTAATTGACCACGTCGATACGGGCGACGCTCTGCTGCTTGAGCAGGAACACCGCCTGACTTTCTTGCTCGCTGAAGATCGCGACCAGCACGTTGGCGCCAGTGACTTCACGCTTGCCGGAGCTCTGCACGTGGAACACGGCGCGCTGCAGCACACGCTGGAAGCCCAGGGTTGGCTGGGTCTCACGTTCTTCGTCGTGCTGCGGAATCAGTGGGGTGGTGGAGTCGATGAACTCCTGCAGATCGTGCCGGAGCTTGTCCAGGTTGGCGCCACAGGCGCGCAGTACGGTTGCTGCAGCCTCGTTATCCAGCAAGGCGAGAAGCAGGTGCTCGACCGTCATGAACTCATGGCGCTTGGCACGTGCCTCCTTGAAGGCCAGATTGAGGGTGACTTCCAGCTCTCGATTCAACATAGCTTCACCTCTTGCCCAAGCGGGACGGCTCAACCGTCCTTTTCTATCTCACAGAGTAGCGGATGCTGGCTTTCCTTGGCGTACTGGTTGACCTGCATCGCCTTGGTCTCTGCGATATCGCGGGTAAACACCCCGCAGATTGCCTTTCCTTCCGTATGCACAGTAAGCATGACCTTGGTGGCCAGCTCCCGGTTCATACCAAAGAACAGCTCTAGTACTTCGACCACAAAATCCATCGGAGTGTAATCGTCGTTGAACATCAGCACCTTATACAGAGGCGGTGCCTGCAGTGCCGGCTTCGCTTCCTGCACTGCCAGGCCGGTCGAATCATCCTCGTGCTCGCTCGGACGATCTTGATTGAATGTTAGTCGAATCTGGCTGCGTGAATGCATGCTGAACTAATGGTCTCATGACCGGTCGGAGGTTGATGCTAGACGGAGTTTGATCGGTTTCTCAGCCGGCCGCCTTAGCGCCTTGACTAAAGGCAAAACGGTGTTACAAACAGTGAATACCCTTCTCGGGTATCGGGGTTCCGCGGCTAGTGCCCTTACGGCCGAAGTCGGACGTGGAGCTGAAGTGGATGATACTCCAGTGATGGAGTCCTTTGCAGAGGGATGTCAGCATGCTCAGCGGTAAGGTCAAGTGGTTCAACAACGCCAAGGGCTACGGATTCATCGTGGCCGACGGCCGAGATGAGGACCTGTTCGCCCATTACTCGGCTATCCAGATGGACGGCTACAAGACTCTCAAGGCCGGCCAAGCGGTCAAGTTCGATATTGTGCAAGGTCCCAAGGGCCTGCATGCAGTCAATATCGGCCCGATTCTGGCAACCAGTGAATCCCCGGCGACCACCAGCTCGCCGCAAAGCACTCCGGTAGAAGCCTGAAAAGAAAGAGAGCTTAAATAAAAAAGGCCGGTCAATGACCGGCCTTTTTGTTTACCACTCGTCGCTTACATGTGCGCGATGAGAGCGTCGCCGAACTCGGAGCAGGACAGCAGCTTGGCGCCTTCCATCAGACGCTCGAAGTCGTAAGTCACGGTCTTCGCGGCGATGGCACCGTTGGTGCCCTTGATGATCAGGTCGGCAGCTTCCAGCCAGCCCATGTGGCGCAGCATCATCTCGGCGGAGAGGATGACCGAGCCCGGGTTGACCTTGTCCTGACCGGCGTACTTAGGCGCTGTGCCGTGAGTAGCTTCGAACATGGCCACGCTGTCGGACAGGTTGGCGCCCGGAGCGATACCGATACCGCCCACCTCCGCCGCCAGGGCATCGGACAGGTAGTCACCGTTGAGGTTCAGGGTGGCGATCACGTCGTACTCGGCCGGACGCAGCAAAATCTGCTGCAGCATGGCGTCAGCGATGGCGTCTTTCACCACGACGTTCTTGCCGGTGTTCGGGTTCTTGAACTGCATCCACGGACCGCCGTCCAGCAGCTCGGCACCGAACTCATCGCGAGCCACTTCGTAGCCCCAGTCTTTGAAGGCACCTTCGGTGAACTTCATGATGTTGCCTTTGTGCACGATGGTCAGCGAGTCACGGTCGTTGTCGACGATGTACTGCAGAGCCTTGCGCACCAGGCGCTTGGTGCCTTCCTTGGATACCGGCTTGACGCCGATACCGCAGTCCTGGTCGAAACGGATCTTGGTGACGCCCATTTCTTCTTTCAGGAACTTGATGACCTTGGTCGCCTCTGGCGAACCGGCCTTCCACTCGATACCGGCGTAAATGTCTTCCGAGTTCTCACGGAAGATGGTCATGTCGACGTCGCCTGGCTTCTTCACCGGGCTGGGCACGCCTTCGAACCAGCGCACCGGGCGCAGGCAGACGTACAGATCCAGCTCCTGACGCAGGGCAACGTTCAGCGAACGGATGCCGCCGCCGACCGGAGTGGTCAGAGGGCCCTTGATGGACACGACGTAGTCGCGCACGGCTTCCAGAGTTTCTTTCGGCAGCCAGGTGTCCTGGTCGTAGACCTGGGTGGCTTTCTCGCCGGCATAGACTTCCATCCAGGCGATCTTGCGCTCGCCGCCGTAGGCTTTCTGGACGGCAGCGTCGACGACCTTGATCATCACCGGGCTGATGTCGACACCGATGCCATCACCCTCGATGAAGGGGATGATCGGGTTGTTCGGCACGTTCAGGGACATGTCGGCGTTGACGGTGATTTTGTCGCCGTTCGCAGGCACCTGGATCTTCTGGTATCCCATGCTGGACTCCGTTTGTTTTCGTGGTCTGACAATCCGTCGAACGGGTGGCGCGACGGACGATACTTTGGGTCTCGGAAAGGTGTCGCATTCTTGTAGTTTTTCTACAGGAAGTCACGCACTTTTCGACATTTACTGACAGCCCGGTGACAGCCTAGACTGCTTGAATCCTGGCTCGGCGCCATCCATGTAGTCAAACTACAGATGCGCTACAGAATGTCCCGCGAGGGCGTTTTCAATCCTAGCAGCTCGGCTCCAGAATGCTTTGACTCCGGTCTCAGCCGACAGTTAGCCCGCCGCTTCGCAGAGGTTTCCGCAATGCGCTTTACCCCCCATGTCACAGTCGCCACCGTCGTCGAGGACCAGGGCCGCTTTCTGCTGGTCGAAGAGCTGGCTGGTGGCCAGGCGGTATTTAACCAGCCCGCCGGCCATCTGGAAGCCGACGAAAGTCTGATCGAGGCCGCCCTGCGCGAAACACTGGAGGAAACCGGCTGGCAGGTCGAGCTGACCGCCGTCACCGGCATCTACCTGTACACTGCACCGAGCAACGGCGTGACCTACCAGCGCGTGTGTTTCGCCGCCAAGCCACTACGCCACCTGCCGGATTCGCCGCTGGACGAAGGCATCATCGGCCCGCAATGGATGACCCGCGACGAGCTGGCCGCCCAGCCCGAACGCTGGCGCAGCGAGCTGGTGCTGCGCTGCATCGACGACTACCTGGCCGGCGAACGCCACAGCCTGAGCCTGATCCGCGACCTGGCCTATCGCGGCCCGGCCTGATTCGCCGCGCGCCGCCCGCTCCTGATAGAATCGCCCACTTTCTGCAGTCAGCCCTCTTCGAATTCCCATGCGCGAACCAGCCAATACCCGAGTGATCGTCGGCATGTCCGGCGGCGTCGACTCCTCCGTTTCCGCCCTCCTGCTGCTCGAGCAGGGCTACCAGGTGGAAGGTTTGTTCATGAAGAACTGGGAAGAGGACGACGGCACCGAATACTGCACCGCCATGGACGACTTGGCCGACGCCCAGGCCGTGTGCGACCGCATCGGCATCAAGCTGCACACCGCCAACTTCGCCGCGGAATACTGGGACAACGTGTTCGAGCACTTCCTCGCTGAATACAAGGCCGGGCGCACGCCGAACCCGGACATCCTGTGCAACCGCGAGATCAAGTTCAAAGCCTTCCTCGACTACGCACTGAGCCTGGGCGCCGACCTGATCGCCACCGGCCACTACGTGCGACGCCGCGATGTCGACGGCCGTAGCGAGCTGCTCAAGGGCCTCGACCCGAACAAGGACCAGAGTTACTTCCTGCACGCCGTCGGCGGCGAGCAGATCGGCCGCACCCTGTTCCCAGTCGGTGAACTGGAAAAGCCCCAGGTACGCGCCATCGCCGAGAAATACGAGCTGGCGACTGCCAAGAAGAAGGACTCCACCGGCATCTGCTTTATCGGCGAGCGCCGCTTCAGCGACTTCCTCAAGCAATACCTCCCGGCTCAACCGGGCGACATCGAGACCACCGAGGGCGAGGTGATCGGCCGCCATGTCGGTCTGATGTACCACACCATCGGCCAGCGCCAGGGCCTGGGTATCGGCGGTCTGAAGAATGCCGGCGACGAGCCCTGGTACGTCCTGGCCAAGGACCTGACCCATAACGTGCTAGTGGTTGGCCAAGGCAATGAACACCCCTGGCTGTTCTCCCGCGCTCTGCTCGCCTCCGAGATCTACTGGGTCAACCCGGTCGACCTGTCCAGTCCACGTAGCCTCACTGCCAAGGTACGCTACCGCCAGGCCGATCAGCACTGCACCCTGGAAAAGACCGAGAACGGCTATCGCGCCGTATTCGACGAGCCGCAGCGCGCCGTCACTCCAGGCCAATCCGTGGTGTTCTACGACGGTGAAGTTTGCCTCGGCGGCGGCGTAATCGAAACGGCCGAGCCCTGGTTCGAGGGAGCCGGCCTGGCATGAGCCCGACGCAGGAACAACTGATCGCCCTCTCCGCCGTGTTCCAGGCCGCCAGCCTGGTGGACAAGCTGGCCCGCACCGGGCAGATCAGCGACGCGCAATTGGGCTGCCTGCTCGGTAGCCTGCTGGTGCGTGATCCGCAGAGCACCCTGGAAGTCTACGGCGGCGACGACCTAAATCTGCGCGAGGGCTACAAGGCCCTTGTAAGCACCCTGGAGCGCAATCCCGCCAGCCTGCAGCGCGAGCCGCTGCGCTACGCCCTGGCCCTGCTCGGCCTGGAGCGCCAGCTGGCCAAGCGTGACGACATGCTGCAGACAGTCGGCAACCGCTTGGACCAGATCCAGAACCAGGTCGAGCACTTCGGCCTGACCCACGACAACGTGGTGGCTGCCTGCGGCGGGCTTTACCAGGACACCATCAGCACCTTCCGCCAGCGCATCCAGGTGCATGGCGACATGCGCTTCCTGCAGCAACCGGCCGTCGCCGCCAAGGTACGCGCCCTGCTGCTCACCGGCATTCGTTCGGCGCGTCTGTGGCGCCAGCTCGGCGGCCATCGCTGGCAGCTGGTGTTCAGCCGCGGCAAGCTGCTCAAGGAACTCTACCCGCTGCTGCGGAGCTGAGTCGTGAGCATTCCCAGCCGCAGCGTGAAACCGGTGCAGGGCGCCCTGCTCCTGGCGCTGTCTGCCCTGCTGTTCTCGCTAATGGGCGTGGGCATCCGTGAGGTGTCCAGCGGGGTCAACAACGAGTCGGTGGTGTTCTTCCGCAACCTGGTCGGCGTGCTGTTCTTCCTGCCACTGGTGCTGCTCAAGGGCACCGGCCCGCTGAAGACCGGACGCATCAAGTCGCACCTGTGGCGCACCACCTACGGCCTGGCGGCGATGTACTGCTTCTTCTACGCCATCGCCCACCTGCCGCTGGCCGACGCCATGCTCTTCACTTACTCGGCACCAGTATTCACCCCGGTACTGGCCTGGTGGCTGCTCAAGGAGCCGCTGACGAGGCGCATGCTACTGACCACCGCCATCGGCCTGGTCGGCGTGCTGCTGGTGGCCAAGCCCAGCGAGGCGCTGCTCGACACCCAGGCCCTGGTCGGCCTGGCCGCCAGCATCTTGGCTGCCTTCGCCTTCGTCTCCATCCGCGAGATGAGCGACACCGAGCCAGCCTTCCGTATCGTCTTCTACTTCTCGCTGTTCAGCGCGTTGATTTCCGCGGTGCCGCTGACCTGGGCCTGGCAGCCGCTGGACCAGCACCAGCTCGGCCTGCTGCTGGTGATCGGCCTGCTCGCCACCGTCAGCCAGATCGTCATGTCCAAGGCCTACGGCCTGGCGCCACCCGGCCTGATCGGCCCCTTCGCCTACCTGGCCATCGTCTTCGCCGGCATCGTCGCCTGGCTGCGCTGGGGCGAAATGCCGGACCTCACGTCGCTGATCGGCGCGGCGCTGATCTTCAGCGCCAGCCTGCTGTCCATCGCGCGTCGACCCGCCGTCCGCTAACCGGACGGACCAGTCCGGGCGACTTCATGTATGATGTGCGCCCTTTTCGTTGACCGACCTGTCCGAGAACGCCTCCATGCAGCTCTCCTCGCTCACCGCGGTTTCCCCCGTCGATGGCCGCTACGCCGGCAAAACCAGCTCCCTGCGCCCGATCTTCAGCGAATACGGCCTGATCCGTTTCCGCGTGATGGTCGAAGTGCGCTGGCTGCAACGTCTGGCCGCCCATGAAGGCGTCGCCGAAGTGGCGCCCTTCTCCGCCGAAGCCAACGCCCTGCTCAACGAGCTGGCCGAGAACTTCGCCGTCGAGCACGCCGAGCGTGTGAAAGAGATCGAGCGCACCACCAACCACGACGTCAAAGCCGTGGAGTACCTGCTCAAGGAGCAGGCCGCCAAGCTGCCGGAACTGGCCGCCGTCAGCGAGTTCATCCACTTCGCCTGCACCAGCGAGGACATCAACAACCTGTCCCACGCCCTGATGCTGCGCGAAGGCCGCGACACCGTTCTGCTGCCGCTAATGAAGCAGATCGCCGCCGCCATCCGCGAGCTGGCCGTCAAGTTCGCCGGCGTGCCCATGCTGTCGCGCACCCACGGCCAGCCGGCCTCGCCGACTACCCTCGGCAAGGAACTGGCCAACGTCGTCTACCGCCTGGAGCGCCAGATCGCTCAGGTAGCCGCCGTACCGCTGCTGGGCAAGATCAACGGCGCCGTGGGCAACTACAACGCCCACCTGTCCGCCTACCCGCAGATCGACTGGGAGGCCAACGCCAAGCAGTTCATCGAAGGTGACCTGGGCCTGCAGTTCAACCCCTACACCACCCAGATCGAGCCGCACGACTACATCGCCGAGCTGTTCGACGCGATCGCCCGCTTCAACACCATCCTCATCGACTTCGACCGCGATGTGTGGGGCTACATCTCCCTCGGCTACTTCAAGCAGAAGACCGTGGCCGGCGAGATCGGCTCCTCGACCATGCCGCACAAGGTCAACCCGATCGACTTCGAGAACTCCGAGGGCAACCTGGGCATCGCCAACGCGATCTTCCAGCACCTGGCCAGCAAGCTGCCGATCTCCCGCTGGCAGCGCGACCTGACCGACTCCACTGTGCTGCGCAACCTCGGTGTCGGCTTCGCCCACAGCGTCATCGCCTACGAAGCCAGCCTCAAGGGCATCGGCAAGCTGGAGCTGAACGAGCAACGCATTGCCGCCGACCTGGACGCCTGCTGGGAAGTGCTGGCCGAGCCGATCCAGACCGTGATGCGTCGCTACGCCATCGAGAACCCCTACGAGAAGCTCAAGGAGCTGACCCGCGGCAAGGGCATTACCCCGGAGGCGCTGCTCGCCTTCATCGATGGCCTGGACATGCCGGCCGCCGCCAAGGAGGAGCTCAAGCAACTCACCCCGGCGGGCTACATCGGCAACGCCGTCGCCCAGGCCCAGCGCATCTGAGCGCCACCAGCCTCCTCAACGCCCGGCTGAGCCGGGCGTTTTTGTTTTAGCCATTTCATCTCTTTCAAGGGCTTAGCCATGAATCCTGATACTCCTCTGCAGCTGCTGGGCGGCCTCACTCCTCGCGAGTTCCTGCGCGACTACTGGCAACAGAAGCCCCTGCTGATCCGTCAGGCCATCCCCGGCTTCGAGAGCCCGATCACCGGCGACGAACTGGCCGGCCTGGCCCTGGAAGAGGAAGTCGAGTCGCGCCTGGTCCTGGAGCACGGCGCCCATCCGTGGGAACTGCGCCGCGGCCCATTCGCCGAGGACGCCTTCAGCCAGTTGCCGGAGCGCGACTGGACCCTGCTGGTGCAGGCCGTCGACCAGTTCGTGCCAGAAGTGGCCGATGTGCTCAAGGACTTCGGCTTCCTGCCCAGCTGGCGTATCGACGACCTGATGATCAGCTTCGCCGCACCCGGTGGCAGCGTCGGCCCGCACTTCGACAACTACGACGTGTTCCTGCTGCAGGCCGAAGGCCAGCGCCGCTGGAAGATCGGCCAGATGTGCGATGCCGACAGCAAGCTGCTGCAGCACGCCGACCTGCGCATCCTCGCCGATTTCGAGCAGACCGACGAATGGGTGCTGGAACCGGGCGACATGCTCTACCTGCCGCCGCGCCTGGCCCACTACGGCATCGCCGAAGACGACTGCATGACCTACTCGGTCGGCTTCCGCGCGCCGAGCGCCGCCGAAGTGCTGACCCACTTCACCGACTTCCTCGCCCAGTTCCTGCCGGACGAGGAGCGCTACAGCGACGCCGGCATGGCGCCGATCAGCGACCCGCACCAGATCCAGCAGGACGCCCTCGACCGCCTGAAGAAGCTGCTGACCGAGCACATGAGCGACGAGCGCCTGCTACTGACCTGGTTCGGCCAGTTCATGACCGAGCCGCGCTACCCCGAGCTGGTCGCCGGCCCGGAGATCGAGGAAGAAGACTTCCTCGCCGCCCTCGAAGACGGCGCGGTACTGGTGCGCAACCCCAGCGCACGCTTGGCCTGGAGCGAGGTCGATGTCGGCCTGGTGCTGTTCGCCAGCGGCCAGAGCCGCCTGCTGCCGGCGCACCTGAAAGAGCTGCTGCGCCTGGTCTGCGCCGCCGAGGCCCTGCACAGCGACAACCTGGCGCCTTGGTTGGCCGACGAGGACGGGCGTACACTGGTGAAGGAACTGGTCCAGCAAGGAAGTTTGGAGTTTGCTGATGAGTGATATTCACGTCCGTCTTGCCCACTGGCAGAAGGATAACGCCGACCTACGGCGCATTCGCGAAGCGGTATTCGTCGCGGAACAGGCCGTGCCGGCAGAACTCGAATGGGATGACGAGGACATCGAGGCCGTGCATTTCCTCGCCTGCGAAGGCGACTATCCGATCGGCACCGCGCGCCTGGTGGCGGACGGCCAGATCGGTCGGGTCTCGGTACTCAAGGATTGGCGCGGCCTCAAGGTTGGCGATGCGCTGATGCGTGCCGCCATCGAAGCCGCCGAGGCGCGTGGCCAGCGCGAGCAGAAGCTCAGCGCCCAGGTACATGCCACCGCGTTCTACGAACGCCTGGGCTTCCAGGTAGAAGGCGGCGAGTACCTCGAGGCCGGCATCCCCCACGTACTGATGGTGCGCCACAGCGACTAGGACAGAGCTCATGCACGAAGAAGACGCCCCGCTCGACGCGAACGAACCGGATCTGCCGGCCATCGATTTCCAGTCGCCGGGGCGTTTTGCCGTACATAACCCAGACAGTTTTCCCGCGGTGACTGCCGAACCGCGCGAGCCAGCGCCCTTCCAGCTCGGCCAGCAGGCCGACCTGCAGCGCTTCAACCGCCCGGAGCAGGCTCAGGCCCACGCACTGGCCTTGCTGCAGCAGGCCCGCCATAGCCTGAGCATCTACAGCCCGGACCTGGAGTCCTGGCTCTACAGCCACAGCAGCGTGCAGGAGGCCTGCACCCAGTTTCTCCTGGCCAGCCCGAAGAACCGCCTGCGCATCCTGGTGCGCGATGCCGGCAAGCCGGTCAAGCAGGGCCATCGCCTGCTCAACCTGGCCCAGCGCATCACCAGCAACCTGCATATCCGCAAGATCAATCCGGACCACCCCAGCGACGAAAGCGCCTACCTGCTGGCCGACGACCGCGGCCTGCTACTGCGTGAGCTGCCGGAGCAATATGCCGGCTATGCCCTGTACAACGATCCCGGCCGCGTGCGCCAGCGTCAGGCGCAATTCGACCAGGCCTGGGACATCAGCGTTCTCGACCCCGACCTGCGGAGCTTCCTGCTATGACCCTGCGCGCCTGCCTGCTCGCCCTGTCACTCGGCCTCAGCCTGCCGCTACAGGCCGCCACCGAGCTGATCCAGCTCAACTACCGCACCGCCGAAGACGTGCTGCCGGTGGTGCAGTCGGCGCTGGATAGTCAGGGCAAGGTCAGCTCCTACGGCAACCAGTTGGTGATCAACGCCGCACCGGAGAAAATCCAGGAAGTACGTGACCTGCTGCAGCAGCTGGATACCGCACCGCGGCGCCTGCTGATCAGCGTCGACACCAATGAGAGCAGTTTCCAGGATCGCGACGGCTATCGCGTCGATGGCAGTGTCAGCGCCGGTGACGCCGAAGTGATAGCCGGGCGCGGCGAAGTGCATGGCCGCGACCAGGTCCGCGTGATCCGCCGCTCCACCGACAGCCGCAGCGGCGGCACCCAGCAGGTGCAGGCGACCGAAGGCTATCCGGCGCTGATCCAGGTCGGCCAGAGCGTGCCACTGACCAACACCAGCGTCGGCCCCTACGGCCAGGTCTACCAGAACACCGAGTACCGCAATGTCACCCAGGGCTTCTACGTCACCGCCAGCCTCACCGGCGACGTGGTGCATGTCAGCATCAGCAGCAACAACGACCGGGTGAATCGCTACCAGCCTGGCGTGATCGACGTGCAGAGCACCGATACCCGGGTCAGCGGCCGCCTCGGCGAGTGGATTCCTCTGGGCGGCGTCAGCCAGTCGAGCCAGGGTGACGACTCGGGCTTCCTGCGCCAGCAATCCACCCGCGGCGCCAACGACATGAGCATGCGCATCAAGGTCGAAGCCCTCGACTGAGGCCACCGCCAATATGTAGTTGCTCAAAAAAAGCACTACAAAGCGATTGACGAACGCCCGTTTGAAAGCGCATCATTGCCCCGCTCCCGCTAGCCAGGGGCTCTGTTGCAGAGCCTCCAGATCGGTCCCGTAACACCATTCGGGTCGGTCCGTGTTCTAACAGCCCACAAGGCGTTTCGACGAGGTTGCGACTGGAACGTAAGTTGTCCTGAGGGACGGGGAAGCCTTAGCGTTATTAGCCAGATCGTTTGACCAGACCGCACCGCCCAACGGTTTCCACGAGCCGGCAAGCTGCGAATCTGCCTCATCGAACTGTCTCGTTTCGTCCTCTCCTCCTCTCCGCAACACTCTCGTCCCCGTCAATATCTCGAAGTCCGTCCTGTGTCGCCCGCAACACTGCAAGCTTTGTTTGCACGTTGGTTTTGGGTGGGAAGTCGGTGCTCAACCAAACTCATACTTTGAAGGATTGACCATGTCAGCTTATCAAAACGACATCAAAGCCGTTGCCGCCCTGAAAGAAGCCGCAGGCAGCAGCTGGAGCGCGATCAACCCGGAATACGTCGCTCGTATGCGCGCCCAGAACCGCTTCAAGACCGGCCTGGAAATCGCTCAGTACACCGCTGACATCATGCGCAAAGACATGGCCGAGTACGACGCCGACTCGTCCGTCTACACCCAGTCCCTGGGCTGCTGGCACGGCTTCATCGGTCAGCAGAAGCTGATCTCGATCAAGAAGCACCTGAAGACCACCAACAAGCGCTACCTCTACCTGTCCGGCTGGATGGTTGCTGCCCTGCGTTCGGATTTCGGCCCGCTGCCGGACCAGTCCATGCACGAGAAAACCTCGGTTGCCGCTCTGATCGAAGAGCTGTACACCTTCCTGCGTCAGGCTGACGCCCGCGAACTGGACCTGCTGTTCACCGCTCTGGACGCTGCTCGCGCTGCTGGCGACAAGGCCAAGGAAGCTGAAATCCAGGCTCAGATCGACAACCACGAGACTCACGTAGTCCCGATCATCGCCGACATCGACGCTGGTTTCGGTAACGCCGAAGCCACCTACCTGCTGGCCAAGAAAATGATCGAAGCCGGTGCTTGCTGCATCCAGATCGAGAACCAGGTTTCCGACGAGAAGCAGTGCGGCCACCAAGACGGCAAAGTCACCGTTCCGCACGTTGACTTCCTGGCCAAGATCAACGCTGTTCGCTACGCCTTCCTCGAGCTGGGCATCGACAACGGTGTGATCGTCGCTCGTACCGACTCCCTGGGTGCCGGCCTGACCAAGCAGATCGCCGTGACCAACGAGCCGGGCGACCTGGGCGACCAGTACAACTCCTTCCTGGATTGCGAAGAAATCTCCGCCGCCGACCTGGGCAACGGCGACGTTGTCATCAAGCGCGAAGGCAAGCTGCTGCGTCCGAAGCGTCTGGCTTCCAACCTGTTCCAGTTCCGCTCTGGCACCGGCGAAGCTCGTTGCGTACTGGACAGCATCACCAGCCTGCAGAACGGCGCCGACATGCTGTGGATCGAAACCGAGAAGCCGCACGTTGGTCAGATCAAAGGCATGGTTGACGAGATCCGCAAGGTCATCCCGAACGCCAAGCTGGTTTACAACAACAGCCCGTCCTTCAACTGGACTCTGAACTTCCGTCAGCAAGCGTTCGACGCTTTCGTTGCCGAAGGCAAGGACGTTTCCGCCTACGACCGCGCCAAGCTGATGAGCGCCGAGTACGACGAGACCGAACTGGCCCAGGTTGCCGACGAGAAGATCCGCACCTTCCAGCGCGACGCCTCTGCTCAGGCCGGTATCTTCCACCACCTGATCACCCTGCCGACCTACCACACCGCCGCGCTGTCCACCGACAACCTGGCCAAAGGTTACTTCGCAGACCAAGGCATGCTGGCCTACGTGAAAGGCGTTCAGCGTCAGGAGATCCGTCAGGGTATCGCCTGCGTTAAGCACCAGAACATGTCCGGCTCCGACATCGGCGACGCTCACAAAGAGTACTTCGCTGGTGAAGCTGCCCTGAAAGCAGGCGGTAAAGACAACACCATGAACCAGTTCCACTAATAGGAACCGGCTCTGCGGCCTAGCCGCAGGTGTTATCAGACGAAGCCCCGGCAGCAATGCCGGGGCTTCGTCGTTTTCGCCCTTGTCATAAGCCCTCACTCTGGCGTACCAAGACCGCACCCCACTGACGGAAGCGGCCATGCGCAACCTTCTGGCAACCTGCCTGCTCGCCCTCTGCTGCACCGGCGCAATCGCCGGCGATCTGCAGCACCTGCTCCCCGCTGCCACGGCCAATGGCATCCTCGAACAACTGCAGGATGACCGGCACCAGCACTTCGCCGTGATCGACTACGCCCGCCACTCCAGTCAGCCGCGCTTCCTGCTGTTCGAGCGCGACAGCCTGCGCCTGGTGAGCAGTTATCGGGCAGCCCACGGGCGCGGCTCCGATCCTGACCATGATGGCTACGCCGACTCCTTCTCCGACGCCGAAGGCAGCCACGCCAGCTCGCTCGGCGTATTTCGCACCAGCACCGTGTATGTCAGTGAAGAGCCCGGTCATGGTCTATCCATGCGCCTGCTGGGCCTGAGCGACAGCAATGCCAACGCCGAGCGACGCGCCATCGTGTTGCACGCTCGCGATTACATGGAGGAGGATTTCGTCCGGCGCCACGGCGTGGCCGGCCGTAGCCACGGCTGCCTGGTGCTGGCCGACGCCGATCGCGACCAGGTGGTCGCCGCATTGCGCGGCGGCGCATTGATCTTCGCCGTGGACAGCCGGCGCAGCTCGCAAGGCTATATCAGCCAGCGAAAATAGAAGTTCTGCCGGCAAAATAACAACGCTGCGCTCCCCTCACGCATCAATTAAGCCCGTAGATGTAAACAATTCCCGACAGACTCTTTCGAAAAAGCGTCATCCGAATAGTCAGATACCATAAGACCAAAGCCGTAGAGCCTCGCGCAGGCCCCGCCATACGGGGCCTGGCGCCAATAGACGAACAAACGGAACGGAACGGCCGTTCATTTTCTTATTCGGAAAAATTTACTTAACGCGCCATGCGCGCATAAAATTGCCCCCACTACTCTGCAGGGCAACCACCATCAGGTTGCTCTACCATTATTAAAAAGCCGCCCCTTTACCCAAGGAGCCCCGGCATGCCTGATGCGGTAACGACCATGTCCCATAACTGGGCTTTTGCTGTATTCCTGCTCGGAGTCTTCGGACTCATAGCCTTCATGCTCGGCCTGTCCAGCCTGCTCGGTAGCAAGGCCTGGGGACGTAGCAAGAACGATCCGTTCGAGTCGGGCATGCTGCCGGTCGGTAGTGCGCGCCTGCGCCTATCAGCGAAGTTCTATCTGGTCGCGATGCTCTTCGTGATCTTCGACGTTGAAGCCCTCTTTCTCTTCGCTTGGGCAGTCTCGGTACGCGAAAGCGGCTGGGCCGGCCTGATCGAGGCTACAGTTTTCATAGCAATTCTGTTGGCTGGTCTTGTCTACCTTTGGCGTATCGGCGCGCTCGACTGGGCGCCCGAAGGCCGTCGTAATCGGCAGGCGAAGCTAAAACAATGAGGCTTTGGCGATGCAATACAAACTTACACGGATCGATCCGGATGCTCCCAACGAGCAGTACCCGATCGGCTCGCGGGAGACCGTAGCCGATCCACTGCTGGAGGATGAGGTCCACAAGAACATCTTCATGGGCAAGCTCGAAGATGTTCTCAACGGTGCGGTGAACTGGGGTCGCAAGAACTCCCTGTGGCCGTACAACTTCGGTCTGTCCTGCTGCTACGTGGAAATGACCACGGCCTTCACCGCGCCTCACGATATCGCCCGCTTCGGTGCGGAAGTGATTCGTGCGTCCCCGCGTCAGGCCGACTTCATGGTCATCGCCGGCACCTGCTTCATCAAGATGGCGCCGGTCATTCAGCGCCTCTATGAGCAGATGCTGGAACCCAAGTGGGTGATCTCCATGGGCTCGTGTGCCAACTCCGGCGGCATGTACGACATCTATTCGGTGGTCCAGGGGGTCGACAAGTTCCTCCCCGTGGACGTCTACATTCCTGGCTGCCCGCCCCGTCCCGAAGCATTCCTGCAAGGCCTGATGCTGCTGCAGGAATCCATCGGACAGGAGCGCCGCCCGCTTTCCTGGGTCGTCGGCGATCAAGGCATCTACCGTGCCGAAATGCCGTCGCAAAAGGAGCAGCGCCGCGAGCAGCGTATCGCTGTTACCAACCTGCGCAGCCCCGACGAAGTGTGAGCCGGCCTCTTGGCCCGCTCACTGACGCCGAACACCGCCGATAGCGACTAAAGACATGACTGACAGCATTCTGTCCGTTCCACCGTATAAGGCCGACGACCAGGACGTGGTGGTCGAGCTGAACTCCCGTTTCGGTGCCGAGACCTTCACCGTCCAGAGCACCCGTACCGGCATGCCGGTGCTGTGGGTCGCCCGTGATCGCCTGATCAACGTGCTGACCTTCCTGCGCAACCTGCCGCGCCCCTACGTCATGCTGTATGATCTCAGCGCCGTCGATGAGCGCCTGCGCACCCAGCGCCGCGGCCTGCCGGGCGCCGACTTCACCGTGTTCTACCACCTGATGTCGGTCGAGCGTAACAGCGACATCATGATCAAGGTCGCCCTCAAGGAAGGCGATCTCAACGTCCCCACCGTCACCGGTATCTGGCCCAACGCCAACTGGTATGAGCGTGAGGTCTGGGATCTGTACGGCATCACCTTCCAGGGCCACCCGCACCTGACCCGCATCATGATGCCGCCGACCTGGGAAGGTCACCCGCTGCGCAAGGACTACCCGGCGCGCGCCACCGAATTCGATCCCTTCAGCCTGACCCTGGCCAAGCAGCAGCTTGAAGAAGAAGCCGCGCGCTTCAAGCCGGAAGACTGGGGCATGAAGCGCCAGGGCGAGCACGAGGACTACATGTTCCTCAACCTCGGCCCGAACCACCCGTCTGCGCACGGTGCGTTCCGCATCATCCTGCAGCTGGACGGTGAAGAGATCATCGACTGCGTTCCGGACATCGGTTACCACCACCGTGGTGCCGAGAAGATGGCCGAGCGCCAGTCCTGGCACAGCTTCATCCCCTACACCGACCGTATCGACTACCTCGGCGGGGTGATGAACAACCTGCCCTACGTCCTCTCGGTCGAGAAGCTGGCCGGGATCAAGGTGCCGGACCGCGTCGACTTCATCCGCGTGATGCTCGCCGAGTTCTTCCGCATCACCAGCCACCTGCTGTTCCTGGGTACCTATATCCAAGACGTCGGCGCCATGACTCCGGTGTTCTACACCTTCACCGACCGCCAGCGCGCCTACAAGGTGATCGAGGCCATCACCGGCTTCCGCCTGCACCCGGCCTGGTACCGCATTGGTGGCGTCGCCCACGACCTGCCACGCGGCTGGGACAAGCTGGTCAAGGAATTCGTCGACTGGCTGCCCAAGCGCCTCGACGAGTACACCAAGGCTGCCCTGAAGAACAGCATCCTGATCGGCCGTACCAAGGGCGTGGCCCAATACAACACCAAGGAAGCGCTGGAATGGGGCGTCACCGGCGCCGGCCTGCGTTCCACCGGCCTAGACTTCGACCTGCGCAAGGCGCGCCCGTACTCCGGCTACGAGAACTTCGAGTTCGAGGTACCGCTGGCCCACAACGGTGACGCCTACGACCGCTGCATGGTCCGTGTCGAGGAGATGCGCCAGAGCATCCGCATCATCGACCAGTGCCTGCGCAACATGCCCGAAGGCCCGTACAAGGCGGACCATCCGCTGACCACGCCACCGCCGAAAGAGCGCACCCTGCAGCACATCGAGACCCTGATCACCCACTTCCTGCAAGTCTCCTGGGGCCCGGTCATGCCGGCCAACGAGAGCTTCCAGATGATCGAGGCGACCAAGGGCATCAACAGCTATTACCTGACGAGCGACGGCAGCACCATGAGCTACCGCACGCGCATCCGGACGCCCAGCTTCGCCCACCTGCAGCAGATCCCCTCGGTGATCCGCGGCAGCATGATCGCGGACCTGATCGCCTACCTGGGTAGCATCGACTTCGTTATGGCCGACGTGGACCGCTAACCATGAGCCAAGCAGCAGATTCTCAGAATATGATCCAAACCGACCGCTTCGAGCTCAGCCAGGCCGAGCACGACGCCATCGAACACGAAATGCACCACTACGAGGACCCGCGCGCGGCGTCCATCGAAGCCCTGAAGATCGTGCAGAAGCAGCGTGGCTGGGTGCCGGACGGCGCCATCTACGCCATCGCCGACATCCTCGGCATTCCTGCCAGCGACGTCGAGGGCGTGGCCACCTTCTACAGCCAGATCTTCCGCGTGCCGGTCGGCCGCCACGTGATCCGCGTGTGCGACAGCATGACCTGCTTCATCGGCGGCCACGAGAACCTGCTCGGCAGCCTCAAGGACAAGCTCGGCATCATCCCCGGCCAGACCACCGCCGACGGCCGCTTCACCCTGCTGCCGGTGTGCTGCCTGGGTAACTGCGACAAGGCTCCGGCGGTGATGATCGACGACGATACCTACGGCAACCTCAACGGCGACTCCGTCGCCGAGCTGCTGGAGTCTTATCAATGACTGGGCGCGCCGCTATGAAGACTCTCACCTCCATCGGCCCGATCAACAGCATCGCCCGCACCGAGGAAACCCATCCGCTGACCTGGCGCCTGCGTGACGACGCCCAGCCGGTATGGCTGGAGGAATACCAGGCAAAGAACGGCTACGCCGCCGCGCGCAAGGCCCTGAGCGAAATGGCTCAGGCCGACATCGTGCAGACGGTCAAGGATTCCGGCCTCAAGGGCCGCGGCGGTGCGGGCTTCCCCACCGGTGTGAAGTGGGGCCTGATGCCGGCCGACGAATCCATGAACATCCGCTACCTGCTGTGCAACGCGGACGAAATGGAGCCGAACACCTGGAAGGACCGCATGCTCATGGAGCAGCTGCCGCACCTGCTGGTGGAAGGCATGCTGATCTCCGCGCGTGCACTCAAGGCCTACCGCGGCTACATCTTCCTGCGCGGCGAGTACGTCGACGCGGCCGCCAACCTGAACCGCGCCATCGATGAAGCCAAGGCCGCCGGCCTGCTGGGCAAGAACATCCTCGGCAGCGGCTTCGACTTCGAGCTGTTCGTCCACACCGGCGCCGGTCGCTACATCTGCGGTGAAGAAACCGCGCTGATCAACTCCCTAGAAGGCCGCCGCGCCAACCCGCGCTCCAAGCCGCCCTTCCCCGCCGCTGTCGGCGTGTGGGGCAAGCCGACCTGTGTGAACAACGTCGAGACCCTGTGCAACGTGCCGGCGATCGTCGCCAACGGCGTCGACTGGTACAAGACCCTGGCCCGTCCGGGCAGCGAAGACATGGGCACCAAGCTGATGGGCTTCTCCGGCAAGGTGAAGAACCCCGGCCTGTGGGAACTGCCGTTCGGCATCCCGGCTCGCGAGCTGTTCGAGGACTACGCCGGCGGCATGCGTGACGGCTACAAGCTCAAGTGCTGGCAGCCCGGCGGCGCCGGCACCGGCTTCCTGTTGCCCGAGCACCTCGACGCAGCCATGTTCGCTGGCGGCATCGCCAAGGTCGGCACCCGTATGGGTACCGGTCTGGCTCTGGCCGTAGACGACTCGGTCAACATGGTCTCGCTGCTGCGCAACATGGAAGAGTTCTTCGCCCGCGAATCCTGCGGCTGGTGTACCCCGTGCCGCGACGGCCTGCCGTGGAGCGTGAAGATTCTCCGCGCCCTGGAACGCAAACAAGGCACCCAGCAGGACATCGACACCCTGCTCGGCCTGGTCAACTTCCTTGGCCCCGGCAAGACCTTCTGCGCCCATGCACCGGGCGCCGTCGAACCGCTGGGTAGTGCGATCAAGTATTTCCGTCCGGAGTTCGAGGCTGGCGTATCCAGCTCGACCGCTCCGGCCGGCCGAGCTGAAGCCGTGAGCATATAAAGAATGCCCCCTATCCCTCTGGGAGAGGGCTGGGGTGAGGGAAGTTGGCCATGCGCCATTGCCCCTCCCCCCCGCCCCTCTCCCAAGGGGAGAGGGGAGAAAAGCTTTCCATTAGCCAAGCCTGCTTCGGCGGGTAAAGAAGAAACCTGAACCATGGCCACTATCCACGTAGACGGCAAAGATTTCGAAGTCGATGGGGCGGACAACCTGCTGCAGGCCTGTCTGTCTCTCGGGCTCGACATCCCCTACTTCTGCTGGCACCCGGCGCTCGGTAGCGTCGGCGCCTGCCGCCAGTGCGCGGTGAAGCAGTACACCGATGAAAACGACAAGCGCGGCCGCATCGTCATGTCCTGCATGACGCCGGCGACCGACAACACCTGGATCAGCATCGACGACGAAGAGTCCAAGGCGTTCCGCGCCAGCGTCGTCGAGTGGCTGATGACCAACCACCCGCACGACTGCCCGGTGTGCGAGGAAGGCGGTCACTGCCACCTGCAGGACATGACGGTGATGACCGGCCACAACCAGCGCCGGTACCGCTTCACCAAGCGCACCCACCAGAACCAGCAGCTCGGCCCGTTCATCTCCCACGAGATGAACCGCTGCATCGCCTGCTACCGCTGCGTGCGCTACTACAAGGACTACGCCGGCGGCACCGACCTGGGCGTGTACGGCGCACACGACAACGTGTACTTCGGCCGTGTCGAAGACGGCGTGCTGGAAAGCGAGTTCTCCGGCAACCTCACCGAGGTCTGCCCAACTGGCGTATTCACCGACAAGACCCACTCCGAGCGCTACAACCGCAAGTGGGACATGCAGTTCGCCCCGAGCATCTGCCATGGCTGCTCCAGCGGCTGCAACATCAGCCCCGGCGAGCGCTACGGCGAGATCCGCCGCATCGAGAACCGCTTCAACGGCTCGGTGAACCACTATTTCCTGTGTGACCGCGGCCGCTTCGGCTACGGCTACACCAACCGCGAAGACCGTCCGCGCCAGCCGCAGCTGGGCAGCCAGAAGCTCGGCATCGACGCCGCGCTGGACAAGGCCGCCGAGCTGCTCAAGGGCAAGCGCGTGATCGGCATCGGTTCGCCGCGCGCCAGCCTCGAAGGCAACTACGCCCTACGCGAACTGGTCGGCGAAGCCAACTTCTACAGCGGCATTGGCGCCGTCGAGCTGGAAAACATCCACCTGATCCGCGATGTGCTGCAGAACGGCCCGCTGCCGATTCCGTCGCTGCGCGAGATCGAAGACCACGACGCCGTATTCGTCCTCGGTGAAGACCTGACCCAGACCGCCGCGCGCGTCGCCCTGGCCCTGCGCCAGTCGGTCAAGGGCAAGGCCACCGAAATCGCCGCCTCGATGAAGATCCAGGACTGGCACATGGCCGCCGTGCAGAACGTGGCCCAGGACGCCCTGCATCCGCTGTTCATCGCCAGCGTCGACGCCACCCGCCTGGACGACGTCGCCGAAGCCTGCGTGCATGCCGCTCCAGCTGACCTCGCGCGTATCGGCTTCGCCGTGGCCCACGCCATCGACCCGAGCGCCCCGGCCGTAAACGGCCTGGACGACGAGGCTGCCGAACTGGTGCAACTGATCGCCGACGCCCTGCTGGCCGGCAAGCGCCCGCTGATCGTCAGTGGCGCCTCGCTGGGCGAGAAGAGCATCATCGAGGCCGCGGCGAACATCGCCCAGGCCCTGAAGAACCGCGAGAAGAACGCCTCCATCAGCCTGGTGGTGCCGGAAGCCAACAGCATGGGCCTGGCGCTGCTTCTGGGTGAAGAGTTCGGCGGGAAATCGGTAGACGCCGCGCTTGAGGCCCTGACCTCTGGCCAGGCCGACGCCGTGGTGGTGCTGGAGAACGACCTGTACCGCCGCGCCGACGCCGCCAAGGTCGATGCTGCCCTCGCCGCCGCCAAGGCTGTGATCGTCGCCGACCACCAGCAGACCGCCACCACCGCCAAGGCCAACCTGGTGCTCTCCGCCGCCAGCTTCGCCGAAGGCGACGGCACCCTGGTCAGCCAGGAAGGCCGCGCCCAGCGCTTCTTCCAGGTGTTCGAGCCGAGCTACTACGACAGCAACATCCTCGTCCGCGAAGGCTGGCGCTGGATGCACGCGCTGCACAGCACCCTGCAGGGCAAGGCCGTGGACTGGACCCAGCTGGACCAGGTCACTGCCGCCGTCGCCGCCAGCAGCTCCGTACTGGCCGCGATCACGGACGCCGCGCCGAGCGCCTCGTTCCGCATCAAGGGTATGAAGCTTGCGCGTGAGCCGCTGCGTTACAGCGGCCGTACCGCCATGCGCGCCAACATCAGCGTGCACGAGCCGCGTCAGCCGCAGGACCAGGACTCCGCCTTCGCCTTCTCCATGGAAGGCTATTCGGGCAGCAAGGAAGACCGTCAGCAGATTCCGTTCGCCTGGTCGCCGGGCTGGAACTCGCCGCAGGCCTGGAACAAGTTCCAGGACGAAGTCGGTGGCCATCTGCGCGCCGGTGATCCGGGCGTGCGCCTGATCGAGTCCCAAGGCAAGACCCTGGCCTGGTTCGCTGTGCCGGGCGCCTTCGCCCCGGCCCAGGGCACCTGGCAGGTCGTGCCGTTCCACCACCTGTTCGGCAGCGAGGAGAACTCCTCCCGCGCCGCTCCCGTGCAGGAGCGCATCCAGCCCGCCTACGTCGCCCTGGCCAAGGCCGAGGCCGATCGTCTGGGCGTCAACGACGGCGCGCTGCTCAGCCTGACCGTCGCCGGCCAGGCCCTGCGCCTGCCGGTGAAAGTCAGCGAAGACCTGGCCCTGGGCCTGGTCGGTCTGCCAGCCGGCTTCGCCGGCATCCCGGCAGCCATCGCCGGTGCCACTGCAACCGGACTGCAGGAGGCCGCGCAATGAACTGGCTGACGCCCGAACTGCTAGACGTCTTCATTGCCGTTCTCAAGGCCATCGTCATCCTGCTGGTGGTGGTGGTCTGCGGCGCGCTGCTCAGCTTCATCGAGCGCCGTCTGCTGGGCTGGTGGCAGGACCGCTACGGTCCGAACCGCGTCGGCCCGTTCGGCATGTTCCAGATCGCGGCGGACATGCTGAAGATGTTCTTCAAGGAAGACTGGACGCCGCCGTTCGCCGACAAGTTCATCTTCATGATCGCGCCGATGATCGCCTTCGCCGCCATGCTGATGGCCTTCGCCATCATCCCGGTCACCCCGACCTGGGGCGTGGCGGACCTGAACATCGGTATCCTGTTCTTCTTCGCCATGGCCGGTCTGTCGGTGTACGCCGTGCTGTTCGCCGGCTGGTCGAGCAACAACAAGTTCGCCCTGCTCGGCAGCCTGCGTGCCTCGGCCCAGACCATCTCCTACGAGGTGTTTCTGGCCCTGGCGCTGATGGGCATCGTCGCCCAGGTCGGCTCGTTCAACATGCGCGACATCGTCGACTACCAGGCCGAAAACCTGTGGTTCATCATTCCGCAGTTCTTCGGCTTCTGTACCTTCTTCATCGCCGGCGTCGCCGTGACTCACCGTCACCCGTTCGACCAGCCGGAAGCGGAGCAGGAGCTGGCCGACGGTTACCACATCGAATATGCCGGCATGAAATGGGGCATGTTCTTCGTCGGCGAGTACATCGGCATCGTGACCATCTCGGCGCTGCTGGTGACCCTGTTCTTCGGCGGCTGGCACGGCCCGTTCGGCATCCTGCCGCAGATCCCGTTCATCTGGTTCGCGGCCAAGACCTGCTTCTTCATCATGATCTTCATCCTGCTGCGCGCGTCGATTCCGCGCCCGCGGTATGACCAGGTCATGGCGTTCAGCTGGAAGTTCTGCCTGCCGCTGACTCTGATCAACCTGCTGGTGACCGGCGCGCTCGTGCTGGCCTCGGCCCAGTAAGGAGAAACACGCAATGCTCAAGTACATATGGGATGTGGTGCACGGCACCTGGACCCAGCTGCGCAGCCTGGTCATGGTCTTCAGCCATGGCTTCCGCAAGCGCGACACCCTGCAATACCCGGAAGAGCCGGTATACCTGCCGCCGCGCTACCGCGGCCGCATCGTGCTGACCCGTGACCCCGATGGCGAGGAACGCTGCGTAGCCTGCAACCTGTGCGCCGTGGCCTGCCCGGTCGGCTGCATCTCGCTGCAGAAGGCCGAGACCGACGACGGTCGCTGGTACCCGGAGTTCTTCCGCATCAACTTCTCCCGCTGCATCTTCTGCGGCCTGTGCGAAGAGGCCTGCCCGACCACCGCGATCCAGCTGACGCCGGACTTCGAGATGGGCGAGTACAAGCGCCAGGACCTGGTCTACGAGAAGGAAGACCTGCTGATCTCCGGCCCCGGCAAGAACCCGGACTACAACTTCTACCGCGTCGCCGGCATGGCCATCGCCGGTAAGCCGAAAGGCGCCGCGCAGAACGAGGCCGAACCGATCAACGTCAAAGGCCTGCTGCCCTAAGGAGAGGATGATGGAGTTTGCTTTCTACCTCGCCGCGGGCGTTGCCGTGGCGTCTACAGTGATGGTCATCACCGGGACCAACCCGGTGCATGCCCTGCTCAACCTGATCGTCTCGCTGCTGGCCGTGGCCTCGACCTTCTTCGCCCTCGGCGCGCCGTTCGCCGGCGCCCTGGAGATCATCGTCTACGCCGGCGCCATCATGGTGCTGTTCGTCTTCGTGGTGATGATGCTCAACCTCGGCCCGGTTGCTGCCGAGCAGGAGAAGCAATGGCTCAAGCCCGGCATCTGGACCGGTCCCGCCATTCTCTCCCTGCTGCTGCTGGGCCAGCTGCTCTACGCCCTGTTCGCCAGCCCGAGCGGCGCTGCCATCGGTCTCGAGACCGTGGACGCCAAGGCCGTCGGCGTCAGCCTGTTCGGCCCCTACCTGCTGGTAGTCGAGCTGGCCTCCATGCTGCTGCTCGCCGCCCTGGTCGCCGCCTACCACCTGGGCCGCCACGAAGCCAAGGAGCCGACCGTATGAATGCCGTTCCTCTGGAGCACGGCCTGGCCCTGGCCGCCGTGCTGTTCAGCCTGGGCCTGATCGGCCTGATGGTGCGCCGTAACATCCTCTTCGTGCTGATGAGCCTGGAAGTGATGATGAACGCCACCGCCCTCGCCTTCGTCGTCGCCGGCAGCCGCTGGGTACAAGCCGACGGCCAGGTGATGTTCATTCTGGTGATTACCCTGGCAGCCGCCGAGGCCAGTATCGGCCTGGCGATCCTGCTGCAGCTGTATCGCCGCTTCAACACCCTCGATGTCGACGCTGCCAGCGAGATGCGCGGATGAACCTTCTATTCCTCACCCTCCTATTCCCGCTGCTCGGCTGGTTCCTGCTGGCCTTCTCCCGCGGACGCATCTCGGAAAACACCGCCGCCGTGATCGGCGTCGGCTCGGTCGGCCTGGCCGCGCTGAGCGCCGCCTGGGTCGTGTTCCAGTTCCTCGGTGCCGAACCGGCCAATGGCGTGTACACCCAGACGCTGTGGCAGTGGATGAACGTCGCCGGCCTCGCGCCGAGCTTCACCCTGCACCTGGACGGCCTGTCGGCCACCATGCTCGGCGTTGTTACCGGCGTCGGCTTCCTGATCCACCTGTTCGCCAGTTGGTACATGCGTGGTGAAGAGGGTTACTCGCGCTTCTTCGCCTACACCAACCTGTTCATCTTCAGCATGTTGCTGCTGGTGCTCGGCGACAACCTGCTGGTGCTGTTCTTCGGCTGGGAAGGCGTGGGCCTGTGCTCGTACCTGCTGATCGGCTTCTACTACAAGCACGTGCCCAACGGTAACGCGGCGCTGAAAGCGTTCATCGTCACCCGTATCGGTGACGTGTTCCTGATGATCAGCCTGTTCCTGCTGTTCCTCAACCTCGGCACCCTGAACATCCAGGAGCTGATGGTGCTAGCGCCGCAGAAGTACGTGGCCGGTGATACCTGGCTGTGGGTCGCCACCCTGATGCTGCTCGGCGGCGCGGTCGGCAAGTCCGCCCAGCTGCCGCTGCAGACCTGGCTGGCCGACGCGATGGCGGGCCCGACCCCGGTCTCCGCGCTGATTCACGCCGCTACCATGGTGACCGCGGGCGTGTACCTGATC
Source organism: Pseudomonas sp. GD04019 (assembly GCF_029837695.1). Classification (GTDB taxonomy): domain Bacteria; phylum Pseudomonadota; class Gammaproteobacteria; order Pseudomonadales; family Pseudomonadaceae; genus Aquipseudomonas. The sequence goes on along the minus strand of NZ_JAOEEA010000007.1, from coordinate 16,356 downwards.
GCCCGTACCCACGGTCTGTTCCTGCTGACCCCGGAGATTCTCGAGCTGGTCGGCATCGTCGGCGCCGTGACCCTGGTGCTGGCCGGCTTCGCCGCCCTGGTGCAGACCGACATCAAGCGCATCCTCGCCTACTCGACCATGAGCCAGATCGGCTATATGTTCCTCGCCCTCGGCGTGCAGGCCTGGGACGCGGCGATCTTCCACCTGATGACCCACGCCTTCTTCAAGGCCCTGCTGTTCCTCGCCTCCGGTGCGGTGATCCACGCCTGCCACCACGAGCAGAACATCTTCAAGATGGGCGGCCTGTGGAGGAAGCTGCCGCTGGCCTACGCCAGCTTCATCGTCGGCGGCGCAGCCCTGGCGGCACTGCCGCTGGTCACCGCCGGCTTCTACTCCAAGGATGAGATCCTCTGGGAAGCCTTCGCCAGCGGCCACAGCGAACTGCTGTACGCAGGCCTGGCCGGTGCCTTCCTGACCTCGATCTACACCTTCCGCCTAATCTTCATCGCCTTCCACGGCGAGCAGAAGACCGAGGCCCATGCCGGTCACGGCATCGCCCACAACCTGCCGCTGGCGGCCCTGATCGTGCTGTCGACCTTCGTCGGCGCGCTGATCACCCCGCCGCTGGCCGGTGTGCTGCCGCAGAGCATCGGCCATGCCGGTGGCGAGGCCAAGCACGGCCTGGAGATCGCCTCGGGCGCCATCGCCCTGGCCGGTATCCTCCTGGCTGCCCTGCTGTTCCTCGGCCAGCGTCGCTTCGCCACGGCCGTGGCGCAGAGCGCCCCGGGCCGCTTCCTGTCGGCCTGGTGGTTCGCCGCCTGGGGCTTCGACTGGCTCTACGACAAGCTCTTCGTGCAGCCGTACCTGCTGATCTGCCGTCTGCTCGGGCGTGACCCGATCGACCAGAGCATCGGCCTGGTAACGCGCCTCGCCCGTGGCGGCAACGGTCTGCTGGCCCGCGCCCAGACCGGTCAGGTGCGCTGGTACGCCACTTCGATTGCCGGGGGTGCCGTGCTGGTACTCGCCGTCCTCCTCTTTCTGAGTTAAGGAAAACAGCCTGATGATTCTCCCCTGGCTAATCCTGATTCCCTTCATCGGCGGCCTGCTGTGCTGGCAGACCGAGCGCTTCGGCAACACCCTGCCGCGCTGGATCGCCCTGCTGACCATGGGCCTGCTGTTCGGTCTCGGCCTGTGGCTGTGGGCCACGGCCGACTTCAGCCTGGCTCCGGCGCCCGGTGCCGATCCGGTCTGGTCCGCCGAGTTTAAGGTGCAGTGGATCGAGCGTCTGGGCATCAGCATCCACCTCGGCCTCGACGGCCTGTCGATCCTGATGATCTGCCTCACCGGCCTGCTCGGCGTGTTGTCCGTGCTGTGCTCGTGGAACGAGATCCAGAACCGCGTCGGCTTCTTCCACCTCAACCTGATGTGGATTCTCGGTGGCGTGGTCGGCGTGTTCCTCGCCATCGACCTGTTCCTGTTCTTCTTCTTCTGGGAAATGATGCTGGTGCCGATGTATTTCCTCATCGCGCTCTGGGGTCATAGCGGCAGCAAGGGTCACTCGCGGATCAACGCCGCCACCAAGTTCTTCATCTTCACCCAGGCCAGCGGCCTGATCATGCTGGTGGCGATCCTCGCCCTGGTGCTGATCAACTACAACGCCACCGGCGTGCTGACCTTCAACTACAGCGACCTGCTGAAGACCGACCTGCCGGCCGGTACCGAATACCTGCTGATGCTCGGCTTCTTCGCCGCCTTCGCCGTGAAGTTCCCGGTGGTACCGGTGCACTCCTGGCTGCCGGATGCCCATGCCCAGGCGCCGACCGCAGGCTCCGTCGACCTCGCCGGTATCCTGCTGAAGACCGCCGCCTACGGCCTGATGCGCTTCGCCATCCCGCTGTTCCCCAACGCCTCGGCCGAGTTCGCGCCGATCGCCATGTGGCTCGGCGTGTTCGCCATCGCCTACGGTGCCTTCCTGTCGTTCGCCCAGACCGACATCAAGCGCCTGGTGGCCTACTCCAGCGTCTCGCACATGGGCTTCGTGCTGATTGCCATCTATTCCGGCAGCCAGATCGCCCTGCAGGGCGCCGTGGTGCAGATGATGGCCCACGGCCTGTCCGCCGCCGCCCTGTTCATCCTCTGCGGCCAGCTCTACGAGCGCCTGCACACCCGCGACATGCGCGAGATGGGCGGCATCTGGGCACGCCTGCCGTGGCTGCCTGCGGTGAGCCTGTTCTTCGCCGCCGCCGCGCTCGGCCTGCCGGGTACCGGTAACTTCGTCGGCGAGTTCCTTATCCTGATCGGCAGCTTCCCGGCCGCTCCGTGGGTCGTGGTCCTGGCCGCCTGCGGCCTGGTACTGGGCTCCGTCTACTCGCTGGCGATGATCCACCGCGCCTACTTCGGCCCGGCCAAGTCCGATGCGCCGCTGCAGGCCATGAAGGCTCGCGAGCTGTACATGGTGCTGGGCCTGGCGGTGCTGCTGATCCTGCTCGGCGTCTACCCGCAACCGGTGCTCGACACCTCCGCTGCCAGCATGCACGGCGTGCAGCAGTGGTTCAGCGGTGCACTCACTCAACTCGCCTCGGTCCGGTAATCAAGCGCTATGGAACTGACGACTCAACACTTCATCGCGCTGCTGCCGCTGCTGGTCACCTGCACCACCATCGTCGTGGTGATGCTGGCCATCGCCTGGAAGCGCAACCACGCCATGGCCTTCATCCTCTCGGTGCTGGGCCTCAACCTGGCCCTGCTGTCAGTGATTCCGGCCGTGAGCGTGACGCCGATCCAGGTCACCCCGCTGCTGCTGATCGACAAGTTCGCCTGCTACTACATGGCGCTGGTCCTGGCTGCCACGCTGGCCTGCACCACCCTGGTCCACGCCTACCTGGGCGGCGAATCGGGCAAGCAGGGCTACCCGGGCAACCGTGAAGAGCTGTACCTGCTGATCCTGCTGTCCGCCGCCGGCGGCCTGGTTCTGGTCAGCGCGCAGCACCTGGCCGGCCTGTTCATCGGCCTGGAACTGCTGTCGGTACCGACCTACGGCATGATCGCCTACGCCTTCTTCAACAAGCGTTCGCTGGAAGCCGGCATCAAGTACATGGTGCTTTCCGCTGCAGGCTCTGCGTTCCTGCTGTTCGGCATGGCCCTGCTCTACGCCGAGTCCGGCAGCCTGAGCTTCGCCGGCATCGGCGCCAAGCTGGCCGCCGACGGCCTGCCGAGCCTGATCGCCCAGGTCGGCTTCGGCATGATGCTGATCGGCCTGGCCTTCAAGCTGTCGCTGGTACCCTTCCACCTGTGGACCCCGGACGTCTACGAGGGCGCCCCGGCACCGGTCGCGGCCTTCCTGGCCACCGCCAGCAAGGTGGCGGTATTCGCCGTGCTGCTGCGTCTGTACCAGATCTCGCCGGTGACCAGCGGTGGTTGGCTGAACGAGTTGCTAACCGTGCTGGCCATCGCCTCGATCCTGTTCGGTAACCTGCTGGCCCTGCTGCAGAGCAACCTCAAACGCCTGCTCGGCTACTCGTCCATCGCCCACTTCGGTTACCTGCTGATCGCCCTGATCGCCAGCAAGGGCCTGGCCGAGGAAGCCATCGGCGTGTACCTGGCCACCTACGTGCTGACCAGCCTCGGTGCCTTCGGCGTGATCACCCTGATGTCCACGCCGTACAGCGGCCGCGACGCCGACGCCCTGTACGAGTACCGCGGCCTGTTCTGGCGCCGTCCGTACCTGACCGCCGTGCTGACCGTGATGATGCTGTCCCTGGCCGGCATTCCGCTGACTGCCGGCTTCATCGGCAAGTTCTATGTGGTCGCCACTGGCGTGCAGTCGCAACAGTGGTGGCTGCTGGGCGCGCTGGTGCTGGGCAGCGCCATCGGCGTGTACTACTACCTGCGCGTGATGGTCACCATGTTCCTCGCTGAACCGAACCTCAAGCGCCACGACGCGCCGTTCAACTGGGGCCAGCGCGCCGGCGGCATCATGCTGCTGTTCGTCGCCCTGCTCGCCTTCTTCCTCGGCGTCTACCCGCAGCCGCTGCTGGAACTGGTGCAGCACGCCGGCTTGGTGGCCGTGGCCCACTGAGGCCAGCAGCAATGAAAAACCCGGCACTGGCCGGGTTTTTTCTGCCTGCGATTCAGGGCAAGCATGGAGCCGTTGAGGCCAAAGCCTGAAGCCCGGGGCGGGGTGACCTGCTTCCCGGATAGCATCCGGGCTACCACTGCCGGGCTGTTCTTTCCGAGTTTCAGGGCAACCGTGGCGCCTGGCTGCCGCTGTGGTAGATATCCCAGCTGGCAATGAACAGCGCGGCGATCAGCGGGCCGATGACGAAGCCGTTGAGACCGAACAGGGTCAGCCCACCGAGGGTGGAGATCAGCACCAGATAGTCCGGCATGCGCGTGTCCTTGCCCACCAGGATCGGCCGCAGCAGGTTGTCCACCAGGCCGATCACCAGCACGCCGAACAGGATCAGCACCACGCCCTGCAACAGCTCGCCACGCGCCAGCAGGAACAGCGCCACCGGCCCCCACACCAGCCCGCAGCCCACCGCCGGCAGCAGCGACAGGAAGGCCATCAGCACGCCCCACAGCAGCGGGCTGCTGATGCCCAGTACCCAGAAGATCAGCCCGCCCAGCGCGCCCTGCACCACCGCCACGGCGATATTGCCTTTCACCGTGGCACGCACCACCCGGGTGAACTTGATCTGCAGGCGGCGCTTGAGGCCCTCGGCCAGCGGCACGGCACTGCGCACGGTGCGCACCAGCTCCGGTCCGTCGCGCAGGAAGAAGTACAGCAGATAGAGCATGACGAAGAAGCCGACCACGAATTCGAAGGTGTTCTGGCCGATGGCAAAGGCCTTGGTCGCGAGAAACTGGCTGCCCTCCAGCGCGCCACGCGCGACGCGGTCGCGCAGGCCGTCGAAATTACCCAAGCCGAGGCGGTCGAGCTGACGCTGGACGGCGTGCGGCAGCATGTCCTTGCCCTGGGCGACGAAGGCGCCGACGTCCAACTCGCCCGCCTCGATGCGCTCGTACACCGCCGCCCCCTCGTTCACCAGCATCAGGGTGATGACGATCACCGGCAGGATCGCCACCAGCAGGCACACGCACAGGGTGATCAGCGCCGACAGGTTGCCACGCCCGCCGATGCGCAGGGCCAGGCGGCGCTGCAGCGGGGCGAACAGCACGGCCAGCACCACGGCCCAGAACAGCGCGCCATAAAACGGCAGGAGGACCCAGGCGAAGGCCAGGGTCACCACCACCAGCAGGGTGAGAAAGGCTTTGTGTTCGACGCGGGATGAAGGCATTGGGCGACCGCCTGACAGGGCTGTTCCTGCTTAGTCCCCCAACGTGACGGCAAAGTGCGGCCTTTTTGCCTTGGCGCGGCCATGAAAAAAGGCGCCGCAGCGCCTTCTTTCATACAACCAGACTCAGATGCGGAACTGCCGCACCAGGCTACCCAGGCGCTCGCCCAGGCCGGACAGGCTGCGCGCGGTGGCGGCGCCATGGCGGGTTTCGTCCGCCACGCTGTCCACCGCCACGGCAATCTGGTGCACACTGCGATTGATCTCCTCGGCCACCGCGGTCTGCTCCTCGGCGGCGCTGGCGATCTGCGCGTTCATCGCGTTGATGGTGCCGATCAGCCCGGCGATGGCATCCAGCGAGGAACCGGCCTGGTTGGCCTGCTCGCTGGTGATCTCGCCGGCATCGCTGGAACGGCGCATGGCGGTGACCGAGGCCTGAGTGCCCTGCTGCAGGCGGTCTATCATGCCCTGGATTTCCTGGGTGCTCTGCTGGGTGCGGCTAGCCAGCGCGCGTACCTCATCGGCGACCACGGCGAAGCCACGCCCGGCCTCGCCGGCCCGCGCGGCTTCGATGGCGGCGTTGAGGGCCAACAGGTTGGTCTGCTCGGCGATGGAGCGGATCACGCCGAGCACGCTGACGATGGATTGCACGTCCTGCTGCAGGCTGTCCAGCGACTGGCCGCTCTCGCGGATGTCGCCGACCAGAGCGTGGATGCGGGAGATGCTGCCATCGACCACCTTCTTCGCCGCCTGGCCTTCCTGGTCGGTCTGCTGCGCCGCTTCGGCGGCGCCTTGGGCGCTCTTGGCCACTTCATGGGCGGCAGCGGACATCTCGTTGATCGCCGTGGCAACCTGGTCGGTCTCGTGGCGCTGACGCTCCATGGCCTGCTCGGAGCGCTGCGCCTGGGCCGCCACCTCGCCGACCAGGCCGGTCAGCTGGGTGGTCATCTCGGCGATCTGCCGTACCAGGCCGTGGATCTTCTCGACGAAGCGGTTGAACGAGCCGGCCAGCTGGCCCAGTTCGTCGTCGCTGGCCACCGGCAGACGGCGGGTCAGGTCGCCCTCGCCGGCGGCGATGTCGTCCAGGTTTTCCTTGATCAGCTGCAGCGGGCGCAGGAAGGCATTGCTCAGGGCCAGACCGGCCACGCCGAACACCAGCAGCATGATGGCGGCAATCACCAGGATGCTGGTGAGGATGGTGCTCACGCGTTCGTCGATGGCCGCCTCGACCTCGGCCACCTGTGCCGCGACGCCGTCCAGGTTGACCGCGGTGCCCAGCGCCAGGTCCCACTTCGGCAGGTAGTAGCTGTACGCCAGCTTGGGTACCAGCACACTCTCGTCGGTGGGCAGCGGCGAGCTGTATTCCACATAGTTGGAGCCGTCCTTGGCCACCCGCACCAGTTCGCGGTTGACGTAGACGCCGTTGGGGTCCTTGCGCTCGGACAGGTTCTTGCCCACGTCCACCGGGCTGTCGCCACGGAACAGACGTACCACGCTGGAGTCGTGGCCGAAGAAGTAGCCGTCCTTGCCGTACTTGATCTTCGACAGGATGGCGATGGCCTGCTCGCGACTGGCCATGTCGCCCTGGGTAGCGCCGTCGTACAGGCTCTGTACCGAGCCGAGGGCGATCTGCATGTAGTGCTTCAGCTCCTGGCGGCTCTCCTCCACCAGGCGCTCGCGGGTCTGCGCGACTTCGTGCTCGGCCAGATCGGTAAGGATCTTCGCCGCCGCGCCACTCAGCACCAGGGCGAACAGGATGACCGGCACCAGGGCTAGCAGTAGCACTTTGGTTTTCAGCGTGAGGCGCATGTTCTTTCCTTCCTGTTGGAACCGCATGAAGCAAAACGGGGTTGCCGTGTTATCGGCAACCCCGTTTCAGCCTGAAGTCCTGTCTGCAGCTATTACAGCATCATCGCCGCGATCCAGCCAAACGCCAGCAGCGGCAGGTTGTAGTGCAGGAAGGTCGGCACCACGGTGTCCCAGATATGGTTGTGCTGGCCGTCCACATTGAGGCCCGAGGTGGGTCCGAGGGTCGAGTCGGAGGCCGGCGAACCCGCGTCGCCAAGAGCGCCGGCGGTGCCGATGATGCTGACGATGGCCAGCGGGCTGAAGCCCAGCTGCACGCCCAGCGGCACGAAGATGGCGGCGATGATCGGCACTGTCGAGAACGACGAGCCAATGCCCATGGTCACCAGCAAGCCGACCAGCAGCATCAGCAGCGCGCCCATGGCCTTGCTATTGCCGATCCACGAGGCGGATGCATCCACCAGGCTTTTGACCTGGCCGGTGGCGCTCATCACCTCGGCGAAGCCCTGGGCGGCAATCATGATGAAGCCGATCATGGCCATCATCTTCATGCCTTCGGTGAACAGGTCGTCGGCCTCGCGCCAGCGCACCACGCCGGACACCGAGAAGATCACGAAGCCGAGCAGCGCGCCGATGATCATCGAGTCCAGCCACAGCTGCATGCCGAAGGCCACCGCCACTGCAACGCCAGCCACCAGCAGGCTCTTGCGGTTGTAAGCGATGCTGACCTGCTCGGCGTCGACGATTTTCTCCAGCTCGTAGCTACGACGCTTGCGATAGCTGAAGAACACCGCAATCAGCAGGCCCGCCAGCATGCCGACGGCGGGGATCAACATGGCCTCGGTGACGTTGACGCCCTGGACGTCGACCCCACCCTTGACCACATTGGCCAGCAGGATGTCATTGAGGAAGATGTTGCCGAAGCCGACCGGCAGGAACATGTAGGGGGTGATCAGGCCGAAGGTGAGCACGCAGGCGATGAGGCGGCGATCGATCTGCAGCTTGGTCAGCACATAGAGCAGTGGCGGCACCAACAGCGGAATGAAGGCGATATGGATCGGCAGGATGTTCTGCGAAGACACCGCCACCACCAACAGCAGGCCGATCATCAGCCACTTCAGGGCACTACCGCCCCGCTCCTCCTGGCGCCCGACCAGGGCCAGGGCCCTGTCGGCCAACGCATGGGCCAGACCGGACTTGGCAATGGCCACGGCGAAAGCCCCGAGCAATGCATAGGAGAGCGCCACCGTGGCGCCGGCTCCCAGGCCCTTGTTGAAGGCGGCCAGCGAACCCTCAATGCCGAGGCCACCCAGCAATCCACCCGCCAGGGCACCGACGATGAGTGCGACCACCACGTGCACCCGGCACAGACTGAGGATCAGCATGATGCCGACCGCGGCAACGACTGCGTTCATGAGTAGCTCCCACTACGATAAAGAGGCTGCCCGCGCGCCGCGCGCCCGGGAAAGGGCGCGAACTCTGCCCGATCGGTCAGGCCCTGTCAAAACGCAGGCGATGCGCGGAAAGCGGGCGGCTGAGCACAATTCTTGCTTGCAATTCAGGCGCTTCATCGAAAAAGCTCAAGTGGCTCATTAAATCGGCTGGCACGGTCAAGTTATTGACGAAAACACCGATAAATGACCAGCAAGTCTGACTTTTGAAAGGACCCCGTCATGCTGTCGCGTCTGTCCATCCAGTGGAAAATCACCCTACTCGCCGGCCTCTGCCTGCTGGCCATCGTGACCATGCTGGTGGGGGCCTCGCTGTACCAGTCCACCCACAGCGCCGCGCTGGTCAAGGCCTCGAGCAGCGAGATGCTGGAAGAGTCCGCCCGTCTGCGCATGGCCGCCCGCGGCGAGCTGCAGGCCATCCGTATCCAGCGCTACTTCATGGATGCCTACCAGTACGGCAAGGGTTTCTCCCGCCAGGTGCTGTTCCTCAAGGAGCAGGCCGAGAAGCGTTTCCTGGATGCCTTCGACCTGCGCGAGGACATGACCCGCCAGGCCCGCTCGGCACTGGAGGCCAACCCCAACCTGCTCGGCTTGTACCTGGTGTTCGAGCCCAACGGCCTGGACGGCAAGGACGAACTGTTCGCCGGCGTCGCCGAGGTCGGCGGCAACGACAAGGGCCGCTTCTCCCTCTACTGGTCGCAGAGCACGCCGGGTACTCTGGAGTCCGAGGCCATGGGCGAGGCCCAGCTGGGCGACACCACCACCGGCCCCAGCGGCGCGCCCTACAACGCCTGGTACACCTGCCCGCGCGACAACCGCCGCGCCTGTGTACTCGATCCCTACTTCGACGATGTCAACGGCAAGCAGGTGCTGATGACCAGCATCGCCTTCCCGCTGGAGCAGAACGGCAAGGTGATCGGAGTGATGGGCGTCGACATCAGCCTGGAAAATCTGCAGCAGATCAGCCAAAAGGCCAGCAGCGAGCTATACGACGGCCAGGCCCACGTCAGCATCATCAGCCCCGCCGGCCTGCTTGCCGGACACAGCCGCGATCCTGGCCAGCTCGGCAAGTCGCTGACCAGCGCCTTCCCCAACCAGGGCGGCCAGATCGCCCAGCTGCTCAGCGGCGGCCAGGCCCAGTTCCTCGAACTGGAAGGCAACCTGCGGGTGTTCGAGCCGCTGCTGCCGATCCCCGAGGCCAAGTCCTGGGGCGTGCTGCTGGAGGTGCCCAAGGCCACCCTGCTCGGCCCGGCGCTGGCGCTGGAAAAGCAGCTGGACGAGCGCCGTACCAGCGACACCACCTTCTCGGTGGTGCTGGCGCTGATCGCCATTCTCCTCGGCCTCGCCCTAATGTGGCTGACCGCGCTCGGCGTCACCCGCCCCATCCTCGGCGTGGCCAGCATGCTGAAGAACATCGCCAGCGGCGAAGGCGACCTGACCAAGCGCCTGGACTACGCCAGGCAGGACGAGTTGGGCGAGCTGGCCGGCTGGTTCAACCGCTTCCTCGACAAGCTGCAGCCGATCATCGCCGACGTGAAGCGCTCGGTGCAGGACGCCCGCAGCACCGCCGACCAGTCCGCCGCCATCGCCAGCCAGACCAGCGCCGGCATGCAGCAGCAGTTCCGTGAAGTGGACCAGGTGGCCACCGCCTCCCAGGAAATGAGCGCCACCGCCCACGACGTCGCCAACAACGCCTCCCAGGCCGCCGATGCCGCCCGTGGCGCGGATGCCGCCGCCCGCGAGGGCCTGGCGGTGATCGACCGCACCACCCTGTCCATCGAGCAATTGGCCAACGAGCTGAACGCGGCCATGCAGGAGGTGGAAAGCCTGGCCAGCAGCAGCGAGCAGATCGGCTCGGTGCTGGAGGTGATCCGCGCCATCGCCGAGCAGACCAACCTCCTCGCCCTCAACGCCGCCATCGAAGCCGCCCGCGCCGGCGAAGCCGGTCGCGGCTTTGCTGTGGTCGCCGACGAGGTACGCAACCTGGCCAAGCGCACCCAGGACTCGGTGGAAGAAATCCGCCAGGTGATCGAGAACCTGCAGAACGGCACCCGCGACGTGGTCGGCTCCATGCACAGCAGCCACAAGCAGGCCCAGGGCAGCGTCGAGCTGGTCGAGCAGGCCGTTACCTCGCTGCGCCGCATCGGCGATGCGGTCACCGTGATCAACGACATGAACCTGCAGATCGCTTCCGCCGCCGAGGAGCAGAGCGCAGTGGCCGAGGAGGTGAATCGTAACGTGGCGACCATCCGCGACGTTACCGAGGCCCTGTCCGGCCAGGCCGACGAGTCGGCACGGGTCAGCCAGACCCTCAACAGCCTGGCCAACCACCAGCAGGGCCTGATGGATCAATTCCGCGTCTGAGCCAGGTCCGCATGACAACGCCCGGCCTCGCCGGGCGTTTTTCTTGGCGCCATCCGCCAACCATCCTGACGCTCGCTCACTTGCCCCGTCGCAGAGCCGCCGGTAGCCTGCGCGCCATCATTCACAAGAGGTCCCGAAGATGCTCAATATCGCCCTGGTCGCCGGCTCCAGCCGCAGCGGCAGCCAATCCGCCAAGGTCGCCCGCTACCTGCGCCAACGCCTGATCGACCTGGGCCTGACCAGCGCCGCGCAGAGCAGCCTGATCGATCTGGGCGAGCGCGCCCTGCCCCTGTGGCCGGCCGACGACAAGGGGCCCTGGGCCGAGTATCAGCAGCAGTTGGCCGCCGCCGACGCACTGGTGGTGATCGCCCCTGAATGGAACGGCATGGCCTGCCCGGCAGTGAAGAATTTCTTCCTCTATGCGAGCAAGGCCGAGCTGGCGCATAAGCCGGCGCTGCTGGTGGGGGTTTCCTCGGGGATTGGCGGCGCCTACCCGATCAGCGAACTACGCGCCTCGGGCTACAAGAACTGCCGCATCGGTTACCTGCCGGAGCACCTGATCGTGCGGCATGTGGAAGCAGTGCTCAACGAGGGCGAGGCCAATGGCGAGGACGACCTGCGCATCCGCAAGCGCGCCGACTACGCCCTGGACATCCTCGGCAAGTACGCCGAGGCGCTCAAGCCGGTGCGCGCGAGCATCGACCTAAGCAACCCATCCTTCGCCAACGGCATGTGATCAGCGCCGCTTCGGCAGCAATATCTCCACCCTCAGCCCGCCCAGCGGGCTGTCTGCCAGGCGCAGGGTGCCGCCCCAGGCATCGACGATGTCGCGCACTATGCCCAACCCCAGACCGTGACCGGCTACCTGCTCGTCCAGGCGAGCACCACGGCCCATGACCTCATCGCGCCGCTCCTCGGCGATGCCGGGACCATCGTCGTCGATGCACAGGCGATAGCCATCCGCCTCTTCCACCAGGCTCAGGCGCACCTGCGCGTCTGCCCATTTGCAGGCGTTGTCCAGCAGGTTGCCGAGCAGTTCCAGCAGGTCTTCGCGGTCCCAGGGCAGACACAGACCGGGCTCGGCCTGCCACCCCAGTTCGAGGCCGTGGCTGTGGATCATGCCCAGGGTGGAAAACAGTCCCGGCAGCTCCGCGGCGCAATCGAAGTGCGCGCCAGGCAAAGCCTCGCCCGCCAGACGGGCGCGGCCCAACTCGCGCTCCAGGCGCTGTTGGATCTGCGCGAGCTGCTCACGCAGGGTGGCCTGCAACTCAGGCTGGGCACGCAGGTCTTCGCGTTCGCTGAGGCTGACCAGTACGGCCAATGGCGTCTTGAGGGCATGACCTAGGTTACCCAGCGCGTTGCGCGAGCGCCTGAGCGTGTCCTCAGTGTGGGTCAGCAGGTGATTGACCTGCCCTACCAGCGGCTCCAGCTCCTGCGGCACACGGGCATCCAGCTCGCTGCGCTGGCCCCGCTGCAATTGGGCGATCTGTCCACGCACACGCTCCAGCGGACGCAACGCCGCACGCACCGTATAGCGCTGGGCCAGCAAAATCAGCAGCAGCGCCGCCCCGCCCAGACCCAGGCCGAACCACTGCAGGCGGCGGAAGCTCTGCAGGATCGGCGTGTAGTCCTGCGCCACGCTGATGGAGAAGGCCTTGCCGAAACGCTGGTAGTCCGCACGAAACACCAGCAGGCGCTGGCCACGCGGGCCATCGCCCAGGCCGCCTTGCAAACCCTCTGCCGGTGGCGGCTGCAGTTCGCGATCCCACAGCGAGCGCGAGCGCCAGGTCTCGTCGGCGAAATCGATACGGAAATAGTGGCCGGAGAACGGCCGCTGAAACGCCGGATCGAGGCGCCGTTCATCCAACTGAATGCCGTTCTGGCCACGCACCAGGGCGATCAGCAGGCCCTGCGCCTCGTCTTTCAGGTCTTCCTGCAGGTAACGGCGCAGGCTGTGGTCGAACAGCCACAGGCTGCTCTGCGCCAGAATCAGCCCTACCGCCACCAGCACACCGGCCAAGCTCAGGCTGAGGCGACGCTGGATCGACCTCAAGCGCTGACCCCGGCGTAGCGGTAACCCTGGCCGCGGCGGGTTTCTATCACCTTGCGGCCGAGCTTGCCGCGCAGGCGGTTGACGTGAACCTCCAGCACATTGGAATCACGTTCGCTCTCGCCGTCATACAGGTGATCGGCCAGCTGGCTCTTCGACAGGATCTGACCCGGATGCAGCATGAAGTAGCGCAGCAGACGGAATTCAGCGGAGGTCAGCTCGATCTCTTTGCCGTCACGGCTCACGCACTGCCGACTCTCATCCAGCTGCAGGCCCGCGGCCTCCAGTTGCGGCTGGTTGGCCAGGCCATGGGCGCGACGCAGCAGCGCCTGGATGCGCAGGGCCAGCTCTTCCGGATGGAAGGGTTTGGTCAGGTAGTCGTCGGCGCCGGCCTTGAGGCCGTCGATGCGCTCGGCCCAGGAGCCGCGCGCGGTGAGGATCAGCACTGGCGTGGCCAAGCTACCGGCGCGCCACTCGCGCAGCACCTCGAGCCCCGGCTTGCCGGGCAGGCCAAGGTCGAGAATGATCAGGTCGTAAGGTTCGCTGGCGCCCTGGTAAACCGCATCGCGGCCGTCCGCCAACCAGTCCACTGCATAGCCCTGGCGACTCAGGCCGGCGACCAGCTCGTCGGCCAGGGGCACATGATCTTCAACCAGCAACAGACGCATCAGTCCTCCACTTCGTCCTTGAGGATGCGGCCGTCACGGGCATCCAGCTCCAGTTCGCGGACGGTGCCGTCAGCGGTCAGCAACTCGACCTCGTAAACCAGCACATCGTCTTCCTCTTCCAGTTCCGCCTCCAGCAGCACGGCCCCGGGGTAACGCCCCAGGGCCGGCTCCATCAGCATTTCCAGCGGCTGAATAACGCCTTCGCGGCGCAGCTTCAGGGCCTCGTCCTGGTCCAGGTCGCGAGCCTGCGCATCGAGCGCAAGCACCGCCAGGATCAGGACGACTATGCCGCTATAGCGTGCAACGAATTTCATCAGTCATCCCGGTGCTCTTTTAGGATCTGGCCGTTGGTGGCGTCCAGCTCCACATCCCATTGCACGCCCTGGGCGTCGCGCACTTCGACCTGATAGACGTAACGGCCCTGCTCCTGCTCAAGTTCGGTGTCCTCGACCTTGCCACCCGGGTACTTGGCTAAAGCTGCGGCGTTAAGCTTCTCGAAGCTCTGGATGGTACCGGCATCGCGCAGTTTCAGCGCCTCGTCTGGACCCAGGTCACGGGCCTGGGCGATGCCGGCGGTGGCGGCCAGGGCGGTTATGGCAAAGAGGCTGGTCAGCTTGTTCATGGTGTTCTCCTCGGGGGTGTCTGTTTGTCTACGGTGCCCAAGATACTCAAGCCGACTTAATTGAAGCTGAATTGTCCCGATGTCGGCTGTGGCTCACAACTGCCACGTCATTCACGTCCTGAAGCCGCTTGGCCTGCCAGGCGAGGCCACTATAATCGCTGGCTTGCAGTGTGGAGCCGAGCATGACCGCTATTCAGATCAAATCCCCCGCCCTCAGCCTGCGCGCCGGCAAGCGCGCGCTTGCGCGTATCCGCGAGGAGGGTTTGCAGCCGGCCGACGTCGGTATCCTGCCGGGCGCTGCGGGCGGCCCGAAAGGCCTGGGCATTCAAGGCCTGGACCTGGCCCTGTTCGGCGACTGGCTGCCACGCGCGCCACGCGAACGAACCCTGATCGGTGCATCGATCGGCTCCTGGCGCTTCGCCAGCGCCTGCCTGCCCGATGCCTGCGCCGGTATCAAGCGCCTCGGCGAGCTATATACCAGCCAGCGCTTCGCCAAGGGCGTGAGCATGGCCGAGGTCTCCCGTAGCTGTGTGCAGCTGCTCGACGATCTGTTTGAAGGGCAGGATGCCGCGGTGCTGAACAATCAGCTGTATCGCCTGAACATCGTGGTGGTACGCAGCCACGGCCTGCTGCAACACGATCATCGCGGCAAGCTGGGACTGGGGCTATCGTCGGTGATCGGCAACAACCTGCTGAGCCGCAGCCGCCTGGGTCGACACTTCGAGCGGGTGATCCTGCACGATGCGCGCCTGGCACCGCCGCTCGCCACGTTGAACGACTTCCGCTCGCACTTCCACACGCTGGCCGAAGGCAACCTGCGTCACGCCCTGCTCGCCTCCGGCTCGATTCCCATGGTGATGGAGGCGATCCGCGAGATTCCCGGGCTGGAGCCGGGCGCTTATCGTGACGGCGGCCTGCTCGACTATCACCTCGACCTGCCCTATCAGAGCGAAGGCGTGGTGCTCTATCCGCACTTCACCGACCGGGTCGTCCCCGGCTGGTTCGACAAGGGCCTGCCCTGGCGACGCGGCAACAGTGATCGCTTGCAGGATGTACTGCTGCTGGCACCATCCCGCGAGTACCTCGCAGGTCTTCCCCACGGCAAGCTGCCAGACCGCAGCGACTTCAAGCGCTATCTGGGCGACGACATCGGCCGCGAGCGCTATTGGCGCAAGGCCATGGCGGAAAGCCAGCGCATGGGTGACGAATTCCTCGAGCTGGCTGACAGCGGACGCCTTGGCGAACGCCTGCAACCTCTCTGACTCACACACTGCAAGGAAGCAATAATGTCCCTCACCAGAACGCTCGCTCTTTCCACGCTGCTCGTCTGCGGCAGTAGTCAGGCCGCCCTCGATGAAGAAGGGAAAAAAGAAGTTGATGCCCTGCTCGCTTTCGTCGAAAGCAGCGGTTGCCTGTTTATTCGCAACGGTAGCGAACACCAACCTGCGGATGCGCGTAAGCACCTGCAAAAGAAGCTCGACTATCTGGAGGATAAGGACAAGATCGACTCGTCCGAGGACTTCATCGCCATCGCGGCGACCGAAAGCAGCATGAGCGGCGAGCCTTACCAGGTAAATTGCCAAGGCCAGCTGCAGCCTTCTGCCGATTGGCTCAACGCCGAGCTCACTCGCCTGCGACAGGCGCAGTAAAGGTTCTAGCTGGTAAACTGCGAGGCGAGCTTCACGCCGCTTCGCGGCCTATCCAGCAGAGCGTTTACCTTGGAACTGTTCAAAGAATTCACCTTCGAATCCGCCCATCTCCTGCCGCATGTGCCAGTTGGCCACAAATGCGGCCGCCTGCATGGGCACTCCTTCCGCGCCGCTATCTACATCGAAGGAGAGGTCGATCCCCACACTGGCTGGATCCGCGACTTCGCCGAGATCAAGGCGATATTCAAGCCGATCTACGAGCGCCTCGACCACAACTACCTGAACGACATCCCCGGCCTGGAAAACCCCACCAGCGAGAACCTGGCCAAATGGATCTGGCTGGAGCTCAAGCCGCTGCTACCGGAACTGTCGCGCATTCGTGTGCATGAAACCTGCACGAGTGGATGCGAGTACCGGGGCGACTGATCGCCCAACTCCCCCAGAAACGT
>NZ_JAOEEA010000006.1 GCF_029837695.1 Pseudomonas sp. GD04019 | reverse complement strand
CTGGCCGAGCCAGTCCAGCAGCAGCGCCAACAGCAGCGACGCCCCCACCAGGGGGAACAGCAGGCCGAGGCCGAACATGATCGCCACCCCGCCCTTCCACAACGGCAGGTCGTGACGCAGTGGCGGCACGCCGATGCGACCCTGGGGCCGACGCTTCCACCACATCACCAGGCCACTGATCGAGCCGAGCAGAATCAGCAGGCACACGGCGAGCATCAGCAACTGGTTGGCCAGGCCGAACATCTTGCCCTCGTGCAGCATCGCGCCGCTTTCCACCGCTCGCGCCACCAGGCCGTAGTCGGCCCAGCGCAGATCGGCCAGGACCTTGCCGCTGTACTGGTCCAGGTGCAGGGTGGCGTCGTTGCGCGGGTCGTTGGCGAAGATGGCGACGGTGAACACGCCCTTGTCGTCCGCCGGGAAGGTCACGCTGTAGCCCGGCTGCACGGCGAGGCGGCTGGCGGTGTCGACCACCTTCTGCAGACCAATGCGCGCGGCCGCGGCCGGCGCGGCGGCCGGAGCATGGCCGTTGTGCGCGGCATGCGGGTCTGACTGCGGCAGCGGGGTATTTTCCACCGCCCAGGCCACAGTCTGGTCGGCCGCCGTATTGAGGCTGCGCGCCTGCAGGTCGGACTGCGGCACCGCATCCCACATGGCCGCCGGGAAGTGGTTCCAGGCACCGGCGAACTGCGCGCCCCAGAAGCCGGTCCAGGTCATGCCGGTGAGCAGCATGAACAGCAGCACGGCGCTGCCCCAGAACCCGGTCACCGCATGCAGGTCGCGCCACAGCAGGCGCCCGCGCGCCGACAGGCGCGGCCACAGCACACCGGCGCCGCCCTGTCCGCGCGGCCACCAGAGGTACAGGCCGGACACCACCAGGACGATGCCCCAGCCGGCCGCCAGCTCGATCAGGCGGTCGCCGAGCGGGCCGATCAGCAGCTCGCCGTGCAGGGCGCGGGCGATGGCCTGCAGGTTTTTCTCCGCGTCCTGCTGGCCAAGCAGCGCGCCGCTGTAGGGGTCGAGGAACAGGTTGGTCTTGCGCCCGTCGAGCTGGGCGACGAACTGCGCGCTGCTCTCGGCGGATGCCGGCGGCAGGTACTGGCTGACCTGGGCCTGGGGCAGCGCCTGCTGCAGGCGCGCCAGCTGCTGGTCGGCGGACAGCGGGGTGCCAGCAGGCTGCACCTGGAGCAGCTCGGCGTACATCAGCTGGTCCAGCTGCGGCTTGAACAGATAGACGATGCCGGTCAGCGCCAGCAGGATCATGAAGGGAATGACGAACAGGCCGGCGTAGAAGTGCCAGCGCCAGGCCAGGTTGTAGAAGGAAACCTTGGGCTTGCTCACGAGGGATGCTCCGCTATGGTCGAATCGAAGGGCTCTGCGGCCCCTGTCGGTAAACGATCAGGCGAAGGCGTGCGGGGGCGCCCGTGGCGGCGCGTCGTGCGGGGTAACGGACTGCTGCAGGACGCTGGATAGGGCTGGCAGCGGAGCGACGGCCGCGAACACCGTGGCCCCCTGCAGGCCATGCAGCAGACCGGTCAGCGCCGGGCTGGTCAGCAGCAGGGTGCAATAGCCGCACTGGGCCCAGGGCGGTGCGTCGTGTGGCAGCTGGTCATGCCCGCCCTCGCCGCAGGCCATCTCGCTCAGCCAGGCGGGCGCGGCGGCCGCGGCCAGGCTCTGCGAGAACAGCGGCGCGGCCAGCAGCAGAAACATGGCCAGCAGGGCCAGGCGCGCGATGCTCTGTAGGTGGCGGGTCGACGGCAAGGACGGCTATCCGTTTCGGCAAAGGAAGGGGCGCCAGCGCGCCCCGGGTGCAAGCATAGCCGCTATTGCGAGGGCGGCGCAGGCCAGGGCAGGCAGCGCACGCCCCGCTCGTCCTTCAGCGGGCCGGTGAAGCAGTATGCCTGGCGCTTGGCGTCCCACTTCGCGCGCTGGCCGGGTCGGTAGGGATTATCTGCCTCCGGTACCGCCTGGCCGAGGGCGTTGAACAAGGCCAGCTTGGCATCAAGGTCGTGCAGGCGCGCCAGGTATTTGTTGAAGTCGGGCATGGCGACACTGCCGAGTATCGTGCCCACTGGATTGCGCGCCCGACGCCAAAGGCTCGGCGCGCTGCGCGACGGCACTCTCACCGTGCGGACGAAGGCCGCAGTATCCAGCCGCGAATTGGCAGCCACTTGCTGGTAATCCGACAGCATGTCGTTGACCGTCATATGCGGCTTGTACATCAAGAGCAGCCGCCATTTGGGTGCAGCCGCAGTCTCCGGGCTGTCCACCAGAGTCAGCAGCCCGGAGCCCACCAGGGCGAACTCGCGCTGCATGGGCGCCTCCAGCGAACGCTCGGCCTCGCTCAGCGGCGCCTGGGCAGCTGGCGCCGACACCAGACCGGCATGCTGTAGCGCGGCGATGGTGTCCAGGTCGCGGCCCAGCTGATTCACCAGCATCATCTTGAGGATCAGATTGTCGGCCCTCGCCAGCCATGCGCGCAGCTGGCGCACGTCCTGCTGCAGGATGGCCAATGCCTCGTCGCCGCGCTCGTCCAGGGCCAGCGCCAGGGCCTGGGCGCCACGCAACCGGTTGGCGCGGTCCAGGGTGGTGAAGTTGGCCAGCGGCTCGTCCATGCTCGGCTGGCTCAGGGTGCGGTAGTCATTCAGCGCCAGCAGGCGCTCGTAACGCCGCAACAACTCGCCGTGACGATTCAGCAGCTCGGCCAGCGCCGCGCGATCCTGACGCAGCTGCTCCAGGCAGCCCGCTTCGCCGAGGGCGCAGAGTTCCTTGCCAGGCAACTCGATGCGCTCGCCGCCAGCAGAAACCATCTGATCGTATGGACCATGCTCGGCGCGCCAATGCCGATGCGCCTGCACCAGCTGCCGACCGACCGTCTGCGGGTCCTGGCCGACGGGCGCATCCAGGCCCAGCAGCTGGTAGTAGGCCGCGCTGTCGGCGGGGGCCGCCGGTTCATCCAGCCAGGCCTTGGCCTGCGGATTCAGCGGTTCGTCCTGCCACCACAACCAGGCGCCCGCACCCAGCACCAGCACGATGCCGAGCAGGATCTTCTGCCACTTCTTCATCGCCAACCTCACTCGTGACCGATGTAATGCAGCAGCTCGCGGCGCTGCGGATGGTCCTTGAGCCAGGCACGGACCTCGTCGGCACGGGCCACGGCCTCGGCGCCGGCCAGGCGGGTGAAACGTTCGCGGCGGGCTTGTTCGGCGCTTTCCTGGCGCACCCGGCGCTGCCAGGCCTCGCTGAAGATCGCCGGCATCTTGCGGCTCAGCTCCAGGGCCTTCAGCAGCTGCCACTCGCCGCCATCCAGCCAGGCCTCGTCGCAGGAGGTGCACAGGTCCAGGCGATTGCCGCGGGTGCCGCTGATCTGGAACTTGCTCATCAGCTTGGCGCACTTCGGGCAGGTCAGCGCCTGCGGCGTTTCGCTCGCCGGCTCGGCCTGCAGCTCGCCCTCCGCCTCGTTGTGCGGGGTACGCTCGGCCCAGTCGCGGTAGTACAGCAGCGCCACCAGGGCGCCGGAGCACTGCTCGCAGCCGTGGGCCAGCAGGCCGTCGTCGAGCTTGGTCGGTTTGAGTTGCGAGTCGCGGCAGGCGGGGCAATGCATGGAAAGTCCTTTTCTCGATGATGAAGCGTTGGCGCGACCCTATCCAAGAAGCTCGGCCGGCTCAAGCGCGGGCTGAGCGCGGCGTCACGGATCGGTTAAGCTTGGGCCTGTGACTGCCGGAGCCCCCATGATCGATCTGCTGGATGTGCTGTTGCTGATGCTGTTCGCTACCGCCTGCGCCTGGTTGTGGCGCGGCCATGGCATTCGCGAGCGCGCGCTGGCCCTGGCCAAGCAGCACTGCGCCAAGCTGGATATCGAGCTGCTCGACGGCAACGTCGCCTTCCGTCGCCTGGCCCTGGTCCGCGATGCCCGCGGCCAGCGCCGGGTGGCGCGCATCTACGATTTCGAGTTCACCGTCACCGGCGAACAGCGCCTGACCGGCAGCATCAGCATGTATGGCCGCCAGTTCGGCGGTATCGAGCTGCAGGCACATCCGTTTCAGGCCCCGCCCCCGCTGGACGACAAGGTGATCCAGCTCGACGACTGGCGGCGCAGCCACCCGCGTCCGGACGATCAGCGCCGGGTCGACTGAGCCTCGCCCTGCAGCTCCCGCAGGCACAGCAGCACCTGCTGCCACTCCGGCTCGGCCGCGTAGGTCATCGGCTTGCGCAACAGGCGGCAGCGCCAGCGATGCCAGCGGCGGTTGCGCCGTTGCTGATTCCTGCGGCAACCGGCGCTCAGCCACACCGGATCGAAGCCGCTCCAGACACCCGCCGTGACCCAGTGGTTGCCCCACAGCAGCGGCGCGACTTCCTGCAGGTAGATGGCCTGCAGCTCGGCCAGCGGCAGGTCGCTGGCGTGCAGCACGTCGGCGATATGGCGGTGGTCGTGTTCGTCCAGCTGGTTGTCCAGCCACAGCTCCGACAGCGACAGCCACACATCCTCGCGGCTGGCGCCCATCTCAGGCCTCGGACTGCAGGAAGGCCAGCACCCGGGCGGCGGTATCGGCGGGATGCTCCTGCATGAAGCAGTGCCCGCCAGGCACCTCGGCGATGCTCACCGCCGGATTCAGTCCGCTGAGCCGCTTGGCCGACTGGCCGACGAAGGGATAGGTCCTGCTGCCGTACAGCAGCAGGGTCGGCGTGCCGATCTTGCCGAGCGACGGCCACAGGCGCTTGGGGAAGGAGCTGAAGATATCCACTTCGCGGCTCGGCCGGCATTTCAACTCCACGCCGCCCTCCACCGCCTCCTTCAGCGCATGATCGACATAGGCCTGCAGCGCCGGGTCGGTCCAGCCGCGGAAGATGCCGCGGCCCTGCAGCAGGGCGAAGGCATTGGCGCGGTCCGGCCAGTGGCGACGGCGCGCCGCCGACTTCTGCGCCATGACATTGCGCCGGTGCAGGCCGACCAGCTCGGACAGCGCCATCACGCCCATCATCGCCTTGCTGAACAACACCGGGTCGAGCAGCGCGGCACGCTGGAACAGCTGCGGATGGCGCGCCAGGATCAGGCTGGTCAGCACCCCGCCGAAGCTATGGCCGAGGGCGAAGCGCGGCACCTCGCCGAAGATCCCACGGCCGGCCTCGAAAGCCTCCACCGCCAGCTCGGCGCTGCGGTTCCAGCCATGGAAGCGGCCACCGTGCTCGGTGTCGCCATGGCCCTGCACATCGCACAGCCACAGGTCGAAGTGTTCGGCCAGGTCGGCTAGCATCGGCTCGTAGGTGCGCCCGCAGAAGCCATTGCCATGCAGGAAGTGCAGCAACGGCTTGCCAGACGGCGCGCTGTGCCAGCCGGTGAGGGTGAAGCCGGCAGAAGTGGGATGGGACCAGGGAAGCAATTGCATAGAAAAAGCCGCAGCGGAAAACTGCGGCCAGTGTAGCGGCGCGGCGCGGGCGAGTCAGGCCGGCAAAGGTGCCGAATGCTCGGCGATAAAGGCCTGCAATAGCCGATTCAGCTGCTGCGGCTGGTCCAGCGGGGTGGCGTGGCCGGAGTCCTCGATCACCTCCAGGCGCGCGTTGCGCAACTGGCCCAGGTAGGCGCGCTTGTACTCCAATGGGGTGTAGTCGCGGTCGCCGCTGATCACCAGCAGCGGCACGTCCACCTGCCCTGCCGCCGGCAGCGCCGACCAGCCGGGAATGGCGCGCATCACATGTAGGTAGGAGGTGCGGTCGTTGCTTGCCAGACGCTCGGCGACCAGCTCGCGCAGGGCCTGCTGTTCCGGCTTGGGGAACAGCTTGCCAGCCAGCATCCGCGCCAGCGCCGGCAGGCCGAGCAGACGCACCAGACCCAGGCGCAACCAGATCTGCCCGCGCACCTTCCAGGAGTCGACGGGGAAGCTCGGCGCACTGTTGATCACCACCGCGGCGCGCACCAGCTCGGGCTGCTCGGCCAGCAGCTGGAAGCTCAGCATGCCACCCATGGAGATGCCCACCAGGATGCACGGCTCGATCTGCACGGCGCGGATGAAGTCGGCGATATCGCCGGCCAGCTCGGCCATGCTCACCGGGGCCCGCAGCGGCTCGCTCTGGCCATGACCGCGCACGTCCATGGCGATCACCTCGCAATGCTGCGCCAGGTGCTCGATCTGCGGCTGCCAGTCGAGCAGTGAAGAGCCCAGTCCATGCAACAGCAGTACGGGCGCACCCTGGCCCTGGCGGATATAGGCGAAACGGCCATTGGGCAAGTTCAGATAGTTCATGGAAAGTTCTTCCCTACATTATTCACTGACAATAACCAAGCCTTGCCACATACACTTCGGCAATGAATTAAGTTGCTCGGCCGGATAACTTTCTGACGCTCGCTTATTGCGCTCTTGCGTTATTTGCCTTGCCCTGGCAAACCCCCTAGAATCGACCTGCGCCGTATCGAGAATTGATCATGTACAGCATTGCCAGTCCCACCCAGGCACGCAGCAAGAAGGCTCTGGAACGCTTCCTGAACGTCGCTGCCGATCTGCTGGCCAATAACCATTTCGAAGAAACCGGCATCTCCCAGATTGCCCAACTGGCCGAGTCCTCGGTCGGCACCTTCTACCGTCTGCTCGGCGACAAGGACGTACTGCTGTACGCCGTGCACGAGCGCTTCGTCGAACAGAGTCGCGCCGCCGTCGACGCCCTGGTGGCGGACCTGACGCGCCAGCCGCTGCCGCTGGATGCCCAGGTGGAGGCCTTCATCCGCGGCGTGGTGCGCCTGTTCGAGGGCAGCGAAGGCCTGCTCCGCGCGCTGATCAGGCGCAGCTCCATGGACCCCCAGTTCCGCGAGCGTTTCCACCAGCTCAATGCCTACATCGGCCAGGCCTTCGGCCGTATCGTGCTGGGCCATCGCGACAGCCTGCGGCACCCCGCCGCGGAACAGGCCGCCGACCTCAGCGCCCATCTGCTGCTCTCCGGGCTGAACTACTTCACCATGGTCGGCAGCCTCGGCGTGACCCCGCGGGAAGTTCTCCCGGCAGAACTTTCCCGGCTGGTCTGCAACTACCTGCAAGTTACGCAAAGTTAAACTCGCTTATATATCCGTCTAACTTAGCGACGACTGTCGCGGCGTAATTGCGCCGGGGTGAAGTCGGTCGGCTTCAGGGCGATATCGAACTGATCCGCCGGTTCTTCATTGGACAATATGCCGATCACATAACGGCCGCCGATCAGGTCATATACGGCGTCGCCCTTGGTCCATACCAGCGGCTGGTCGTACAGGTTGATGGTGTAGGACTCGCCAAGCCGCCACAGGTTGTCGCGGTTGTCGTAGTGGTCCACCACCAGGATCTGGTAGCTGTCCTCGTCGAAGTACATGTCGCGCTGCTTGTACTGGTGGCGCTGGCCGGCCTTAAGGGTGGCGCGCACGTGCCAGACGCGGTGCAGCTCGTAGCGCAGCAGGTCCGGATTGACATGGCCAGGCTTGACGATGTCGCTGTACTTGTTGGTCTTGGCGGCGAAACGGTAGCTGTTGTAGGGCACATACAGCTCCTGCTTGCCCACCAGTTGCCAGTCGTACTTGTCCGGCGCACCGGAGAACATGTCGAAGTTGTCGGTGGTGCGCATGCCCTCGGAGGCGGTGCCGGGCGAGTCATAGGCCACGTTCGGCGTGCGCCGCACGCGGCGCTGGCCGGCGGCATAGAGCCAGGCCAGGCGCGGCTCCTTGACCTGGTTGACGGTCTCGTGGACCAGCAGCTCGGTGCCGGCCAGGCGTGCGGGCGCCAGAACCGACTGACGGAAATAGAACAGCACGTTGCCGTTGTCCTTGGCGTAGTCGCCGGCGTCCTGGTTGAACAGGAACAGATCCTCGATCTGGGTCATGAAATAGTCGCCGCTGGCATGCGGTACCGCCTGGGCGTAGTAGCGCTTGACGCTGTCGCCGCGGTAACGCACCAGGTGGTTCCACAGCACTTCCAGGGCCGACTGCGGAATCGGGAACGGCGTGGCGGTATGGAAATCCGCGATGCCGTTGCCGTTCTCGATCAGCTTGGCGCTGGTGGCGTTGCCCTTGATCGCCGCGTACACCTTGTCCGGGTAGGAGGCCGAGCGGCGGCTCGGGTAGACGTTGAGCTTCCAGCTCGCGGAGTAGCGCTTGAGCATGGCCAGCTGACCGGGGCTGAGGTTGGCTCGGTACTGCTCGGCGTTGGCGGCGCTGATGCTGAACAGCGGCTGGTCGGCGGCGTAGGGGTCCTTGTAGCCGGCCTTGGCATCGAAGGCGGCGCTGTCGCGGGCCAGGCCGCCGTCCCAGGCGGGGATGGTGCCTGCCGCATTGCCGGCCTTCTCCGCGCCCAGCGGGGTGAGGTCCTGGCCGAGGCGAGCGGCCTGGTCGGCGCCGACCTGGGCCAGGGCCGGTGCGGCGGCCAGCAGGGCGGTGGCCAGCAGGGTGATTCTCAGGCGATGCATGGCGTTCCCTCTCAGAAGCTGTATTTGACATTGAAGGTCAGGTAGTCGCGGTCGGTGCGCTTGTTGGAGATGCCACCGCCGCTGTAGCCGACGTACTTGGCGCCGACGGTCAGGGACTCCTGGTAGATCGCGTCGAGGCCCACCGACCAGCTCTGCGCCTCCTCGTCCAAGCCGTTGGTGAGCTGGGGCGCCACGCCGTTGATGCTGTACTGGTAGCCGAGGCTGGGCACCAGGTTCACCAGGTTGAACACGTTGGTGTAGGTCAGCTGCAGGCTGGCCTGGGCGCCATAGGCGCTGCTGGTGGCCTCGTAGTAGTCGACGTCGGACTCCAGGCCCTGCACACGGCTGGCCACCAGTTCGGAGAACAGCGCGGCCGAGTCCGAGCCGAGCAGGCCGTTGAAGTTGTAGATGGCGGCCAGCGAGGCCTGGAACATGTCCTTCTCGCGGTAGCCGTCGATGTGGGTTCCGGTCGGCAAGCCCTGGGGATTGAGCAGGGCGATCGGCAAGTACTCGTTGAGGCCGAGGGCGATCGGCGTGTCCGGCCGGTAGCTCAGCTCGCCGGCCAGTGACAGGCCGTTGAAGATGCTGTCGCCGCCGACCGAGGTGTTGAAGCTGATGCCGAACAGGTCGCGCTTCTCCAGGTACTCGGCGTAGTAGCGCGAGCTGCTGGCGTCGGGCAACGCACCGACTACCGGCAGGATCACCGGCTGGCCGACGGTGAGGCCGATCATCGGTACCTGCATGTTGTAGCGCAGATAGTAGAAACCCAGTTCGGTGTCGTTCAGCTCCGGCACGTACCAGCGCAGGGCCAGGCCGTACTGGGCCGAATCGTCACCGTCGATGTCCTGGGCGCGCGGGATGAAGGTGGTGGGGATATAGGAGCGCAGCAGGCCATTGACCAGCCCAGGGCCGAGGCTGTCGGCCCAAGCCTGGGCCGCCGCCGGGTTGTCGAAGGCCATCGCCTCGCCGACCCGGCCGGTGATCTGCTCCTGCAGCGGCGCGGCGGACAGGTATTCGCAGTCCTCGCCGAGCGGATCAAGGGTGGAGAAGTAGGTGCCGCAGGGGTCGATCTTCGAGGCTTCCCAGGCCTTGCCCGGCTGCCAGTAGCCCTCCACCGTGAGGTTGTCGCGCAGCTCGTAGGAGCCGTAGACCATGAAGGTCGGCATGTAGGCTTCCTTCACTTCCGAGCCGGGCGCGCGCAGGGCGTTGATGTCCACCGGATTCGTCGTGCCGATGCCGTTCTGATAGAACAGCCCCTCGCCCCAGTTGATCACCTGGCGCCCCAGGCGGGCGTTGAGGTCGCGCTCGCCCACCGTCCAGCTGCCGTAGACGAAGGCATCCAGCAGATCGATGCTGGAGCCGGCCTCGTCCAGGCCGCCGTCGCTGATCTCGCGGTGGCGACGGTCGTCGTCTTCCAGCTCGAAGTCGTAAAAGGCGCGGCCGCGGATGAATACGCCGTGGCGCTCCTGGTAACGCAGGTCCATCTCCGAGACGATCTTGGCCATCTGCGAGAACAGGTCGCCCTTGCGGAAGTTCAGGTTGCCGTCGTCGGAGTTGATCAGCCCCGAGCTGCTGCCGCTGCCGCCATTGGCGCGGGCGATCAGCTTGTCGTCCTGGCCCTCCAGGCGGTAGCTGACACCGTAGGAAACGGTGGTATCGAGCGAGGTGGTCCAGTCGCCCGAACGCATCTGAAACGCCTGCGCCAGCCCGATGGGCAGCGCGCCGAGCAATGCCAGGCCGGCGACCGCCAGGCCTCTTCCTTGATGTGCCACGATGACCTCCAGCTGTTGTTTTTATCGGAATCGGAACATCGGTTCCGATGCAAGATAGACTCCAAGCAGCAATCTGGCAAGGCGGCGAACGATATTTTCCCGCCGCATATGTGGATATTTAGCGCCGCCACCCATCGTTTGCCGGGAATTTGGCGACAATTAGTCCTGATGTTGCCGACATCTATGCGTCTACTCCGATGTGCTATCGATAGCAGGAGTAGTCCATGCCTACTGCCCAAAGCCCGCTCGCCCTCGGCATCATTCTTCTGGCGCTTGCCAGTCTTTCCACCCCGTCCCAGGCAGCCTCGCGCTGCACATCCGTACGCGCCAGCGCCACTCAAGTAGCCAGCGTCACCTGCATCGCCCAGACGACATGGATCGCCTCCGGTGCCAAAGGCCAGCGCAAGGTGGTGTTCCAGGTACCGGACGGCACCGCGCCCGCCGCAGGCTGGCCGGTTGCTCTGCTGTTCCATGGCTCGCTGGTGCGGGTCAACAACTTCAGCTACAGCGCCGACATGCCCTTCGGCGGTTACTACCAGGGTCTGCTTATCCGCGCGCTACTGGACAATGGCTACGCGGTGATAGCGCCCAATGCCCTGACCGCGACCGACGCCTGGCAGACCAATGCCCCCGAGTACGCCGGCAACTACGCGCAGAGCAATGACCAGCTGTTCTTCAATAATCTGTTCGCCGCCATGAGCTCCGGCCGCTTCGGCAAGCTGGACCCGGCCCGCTGGTACGCCGCGGGCATCTCCAGTGGCGGCTACAACACCAGCCGCATGGCCGTTTCCTTCCCCGGTCGCTTCAAGGCACTGGCCATTCAGTCGGCCTCCTATGCCACCTGCGTCGGTGCTCGCTGCCAGATACCGCAGAGGCTGCCGGCTGACCACCCGCCTACCCTGTTCGTCCACGGCATGGCCGACCGCGTGGTGCCCTGGAGCAGCATGCAGCCGTACCACGATCGCCTGCTCTACCAGGGCATCGGAACGGCCCTACACAGCGAAGTCAGCGGCGGCCATGAGTGGTTCGCCGCCTCTCCCGGCAAGATTCTCGACTGGTTCAAACGCCACCCTTGATTTCTCCGGCCCCGTCCGAGTGGGCGGGGCATCTCGAGCTCGCCACATTCCCCTCGCCCGTCGTTACTACCGCATCGTTCGTGGCATCGGAGCACTTTACAGAATCGGAATTCCTGTTTCTATTTGAGAGGCGGTGTCCCTGACAACAACGACGGAGATCACTCCCATGATCGCTTTCCGCACCCTGCTTTGCTGCCTGCTTTTGCTCTTCACATTGCCTGCCGCGATGGCCGATTCGCGCTGCAGTGAACGACCCAAGTCGCTGCTGCTGCCGGCCAAGATCAGCTGTAGCCACCAGACCACCTGGATCGACTCCGGCGTGGTTGGCGCCCGCCAGGTGATCTACCAGACGCCGCTGGGCACCCCGCCGAGTGGCGGCTGGCCGGTGGTATTGGTCTACCAGGGCTCGTTCTTCCCGCTGGACAACTTCATCTACTACAGCAACCAGTCGTTCGGTGGTTACTACGAGGGCAAGCTGGTGCGCACCCTGCTGGACAACGGCTACGCGGTGATCGCCCCCAGCGCACCGGCCGATCTGTTCTGGCAGACCAACATCCCCGGCCTGGCCCAGGCCTACGAACTGAGCACCGACTATGACTTCCTCGACAATGTGCTGGACGCCATCGCCGCCGGCCACTTCGGCCCGCTCGATGCACAGCGCCAGTACGCCACCGGCATCTCCAGCGGCGGCTACAACACCAGTCGCATGGCGGTGTCCTTCCCTGGCAGGTTCCGTGCCCTGGCCATCCAGTCCGGCTCCTATGCCACCTGCAGCGGGCCACTGTGCGTAATGCCGAATGATCTGCCGGCCGATCATCCGCCAACCCTATTCCTGCACGGTTTCGTCGATGCTGTGGTGCCCTGGTGGAGCATGGACCTGTACTACGACCGCCTGCTCCAGCAAGGCGTAGAGACGGCTCGGCATACCGAGGTGCTGGGTGGTCATGAGTGGTTCGCCGCCTCCCCGGGCAAGATTCTCGCCTGGTTCAACGCCCATCCCTGACCGGAAAAAATGCCTACGGCATCACACAATGGCGTTCTGCTACCATCGAGCTCGGCCGCCCGGCGGCCGGACCGATCCACCGTGGACAAGGACCACGTCTTGCAAAACCTGCGTACCTCCGACAACGGCAATTACATCGACTTTCTCCGCGAGCGGCTCAACGCACAGGGCATCGAGGCCATCGCCTGCGACCTGGGCGATGAAGCGCGCGGGCACCGCTATGCCCTGCTGCTGCCGCACGACGGCGATGCGCCGTGGGCCTGGCAGCTGCTCCAACAAGCACCCGGCGAACGGGACTACTGCCAACTACATAGCGAAGCCGAAAGCATCGCTTGAGTACGCTTACCTAACCCTGCTCCCGACACCCGCCGACCGACGGACTGTCCTCCTCCGGCCACTTGCCAAGGCAACGGCAGCGCGCGAGGATCACCGCCTCGCAAGGAGGCGCCGATGTTCTATCTGCTGGATTCACCCGACCTCGGTTTTCTCGAATGCCTGCACGAGCTGTTTCTCGCCAGAGGCCTGCAGATCCTGGTCACCGAGCAGGGCAACCTGCCCGACGGCCGCCCCGCTATGTGATGCAAGGCGTAGAGGCACTGGATATGGAGGCCATCCGTACCCTGCTCTACCGTGATCGGTTCTTTCCAGCCTGCCTGCCATCTCCCTACCAAGAACAGTTGCTCGTGCTGCGCCAGGAACCCCTGCAGACGCTGCACGCCGCACTGATCTCGCCACAAGCCTTCAGAGTTTCTGCCTTCGCCCTGGCCCTACTGCTGCTCGGCCTGATCACCGAGCGCTGGCTCAGCTGAGCCGGCAGGCGGCCAGACCTGAGCGCAGTGCGGCTTCGTCCTGGGGACCAGCGAATATCAGCTCCAACCGCGAATCCTTGCGCCACTCGCTGGCCTGCCAGTGCGGCGCCTCGCCATCCAGCGCATTGGCCGACAGCCAGCCGGCATTGCTGTGCAGCACCAGCTTGGCGCGGCGCCAGGGCATCCCGGCCAGCCAGGTCTGCACACGCATCAGCTCGAACAGCTGGGATGGATGGAAGCGCCAGCCGATGCTCCAGCCCTCGGCCTGCTCCTGTACCTGGCAGATCGGCTGGCGCGCATCGCTCCAGACCTGCGCCAGCGGCGCCCTGCCCTGCGGCACGCCCATGCCCTCGCCCGCCGGCCCGGTCTGCGCGGCGCTGCCGGGCAGCTCGGCGAAGTCCAGCACGCCCTGACTGATCCAGCGCAACGGCCGCGCCGGCAACTGCGCCTGCAGGCGTGCACGCGTCGACTCGTCCAATGTCTCGGCCTTGTTCAGCAGCAGCAGGCCGGCCAGCTCCAGCGTTTGCTGTTGGCTGTCGGGCAAAGGCTGACCTGCCGCCAGGGCCGCCGCGTCCAGCACCAGCACCGCCGGTTGCAGCGCCAGCACCCCGCGCCAGGGTGCCTCACCCAGCTGGCGCAGCAACTCGGCCGGATGACCGAGTCCGGAGGGCTCGATCAGCAGTCGATCCGGCCTGGCCTGGCGCAGCAGACGGCCGAGGCCGACCTGAAAGGGCGCACCACCCACGCAGCACAGGCAGCCGCCGGGGATCTCGGCCAGGCTGACGCCGTCCTGGTCACTGGTCAGCAGGGCCTGGTCCAGGCCGATCTGGCCGAATTCGTTGATCAGCACCGCCCAGCGCTCGGCCGCCGGCTTGTGGGCCAGCAGGTGGCGGATCAGGCTGGTCTTGCCGGCGCCCAGGGGGCCGGCGATCAGATGGGTGGGGATGTTGGCGAGCATGGGCCTATGGTGCGGTTTCACGCCGCGCCGGGAAAGGCTAAAGTCGCCGCTTTGTTCGAGGAGAGAGACGATGCGCGTGATTGCCGCCCTGTTGCTGCTGGGCCTGACGGGCCAGGCCTGGGCCGAAGCCTGCGTGGTGCACAGCCAAGGCAAGCAGGTGGAAGTGAAGCTCTGCCAGCAGAACCGCAGCATCCCCGCCAACCTGTTCCGCACCGGCTTCTGCGCCCCGCAGTTGCAAGGGCAGAAGGTCGAGGTCAGCTTCGTCGAGCAGTGCCCCAGCGGCGCCTTCGGCGAATGTCGCAACGCCAAGGTCCAGGGCACGCCTTACCAGCAGGACATCCACTACTACGGCGTGGCCAGCGACGCCCGCTACCTCAAGCCGGCCTGCGAACAGCAGAGCAAGGGCGTGTGGATGGATCGCTGACTGCGCGACATGAATGGGTTTCACGTGGAACCCATTCCAACATGCGACTAGTTCTACCAGCCGCCGCCTCCCCCGCCGCCGCTACCACCTCCGGACGAACCGCCGCCCGACGAGCCACCGCTGGACGAAGATGAGGCCGGCGGCGTGGATGCGCTGGCACTGGCGCTGACCAGGCTGGACGCCAGGGCGCTGCCGAAGGTGGATGGTGAGTTGAAGCTGTTGCTCGCCTGATACCAGCCCGGCCGATACGCGACCGAGTTGTCGAGCAACCCCGCCTCCAGCGCCGCGGCAAAGCGCGCACTCCACTGTTCCTCCACACCCAGCGCCATGGCATAGGGCAGGTGCCGCTCATACAGCTCGATGCTCATGGCCGGCGCCTCGCCGGCACGCTCCAGCACATCGCGCTCGGCCAGCTGCAGATAGTCGCGATAGCCGGCCAGTGCATCCTGCAGTTGCTGACCCTTCACCGAAGGCGCCTCCAGCCAGCGATAGAACAGCGCCACCACCAGCACATAGGCAAACAGCAGAATCGCCACCGGCACCGACGTGGTGGACAGCAGCATCCACAGGCCGATCGGCACCGGCCAGCCGAACATCAGCGCGACCAGGCCCAGGCCGATCCTCTTGCCCCAACTCGACTGGCGCGCTGCCATCACCAGGATCACGACCGTGGGCACGCCGAAGCCCAGGCTGAACGCCAGGCCCCCGATGGCCAGGCCCCACTGCTCTTCGCCCTGCAGCCCAGTCAACACGCCGAGCAGGATGCCCGGCACGGCCAGGGCCAGGCCGGTGGCCCAGGCGCCGCGGTTGTTGGCGTGCCACAGGCGGCCATGGGTAGCCAGGCCGTCGACCATGCGCGCCTTCATCTCGGCCAGGCGCGGCTGGTACTTACTGCCCAGCTCCAGCGGTGCATCACCCTTGCTGGCCGGGAACAGCAGACGCAGCCACTCGATCTCGCCGACGCGCGCCGACTCGATCGGCGTCTTGCCGCGCTGCAGGATGAAACCGTCGGCGCGTGGTCGATCCTCCAGACGAATCAGCCCACGAATCGCCCAGTCGGTGAAGCACACGCCCAGGGCACGCGCTTCGTCGAAAACCCCGCGAAAACCGCGATGCCAGAGATAGCCGACCTGGGTTGGGCTGAGATCGTCCGGCGCCTCGAAGTGCACCATGTGCAAGCCCTTGCGCGGATCGCGGCCGACGCGCCGCCAGGTGCGCAGGTAGTAGACCAGCAGTGCGATCCAGAGCAGCCCGCCCAGGGCAACGCCAGCGTTATCGAACAGCAGGCGCAGGGTACGTTGCAGCAGGCTCGGTCGCTCGACCAGGCCACTCGGCCAATCGACGGCCAGGGTGAAACCCTGCCGCGGCGGCAGTGCCGCAGTGGTTTCCAGGTGCAGGAAGCCATCAACGCGCGCCACCTCCCGGTAGCCCTGGCCCTGCTCGCCACTGGCGCCGGTGTAGCCGTACACGCTGTCGACCCGCGCACCAGGCGGCAGCTGCACCCGCACCGAGGCGTGCAGGATCGGGAAACTCCAGGCATCACCGGTGACGTTCCAGTACAGCTCGTCCTCGCCTGGCCGCTGCAGCAGCTGCGGGTCGACCCGATAGCTCAGCTCGTAGCGGTAACGTCCTGGCTGCAGATAGTGATCGGCCGAGCCCAGGTAGAAGCGCTGATAGGCGCCGATGCTCTCGCGATGCACCTGCTCCGGCGCGTCATCGCGGGTGGCGCTGAAGCTCTCGATCGGCGTCTTGCGCAGCAGGCCGCCAGGCAGGCGATAGATCACCGGGATATCGCGGTAGATGCCGCGCTGGATCTGGTCGCCCTCGGCCTGCACCACGATGCGCTCGACCACGTCGAGCATGCCGTCGCGGCCGACCCGCAGCTCCACGGCGAAATCCTCGATCACCTCCTGCGCCAGGCTCATGCCGGGCAACAGGCAGCACAACAGCAAGAGCAGCTTGAGCCGTCCCGGCATGGTCAGAACTCCATCTTCGGCGACTGGCCGTCGCGCGGGTCTTCCAGGGTGAAGTAGTCGGCGCAGCGGAAGCCGAAGGCGCCGGCCAGCAGGTTGCTCGGCACCGACTCGACCAGCACGTTGAGTTCGCGCACGGCGCCGTTGTAGTAACGACGGGCCATCTGGATATGGTCCTCGACCTCGCTGAGGTTGCGCTGCAGATCGAGGAAAACCGCGTCGGCCTTGAGCTCGGGATAGTTCTCGGCGACGGCGAACACGCGCAGCAGCGAGGAGGACAGCTGCCCCTCGAACGCGGCGCGGCTGGCGGCGCTCTCGCCCTCGTGGGCCCGGGCTTCACCGCGGCGGCTGGTCAGCTCCTCCAGGGTGTCGCGCTCGTGGGTCATGTAGGCGCGCAGGCAGGCGACCAGCTGCGGGATCAGGCTGGAGCGGCGCTTGAGCTGCACGTCGATGCCGCTCCAGGCCTCGGCCACCCGCGCACGGTTGAATACCAGACGGTTGTAGAGATGGATGCCGACCAGCAGCACCAGCACGCTGACCGCACCGAACAACCACCATCCGATTACCTGCATTCCTTCGCCCTCGGCCCTGACTGAAGCGGCAGTGTAACCGCAGTGCCGCGCCGGGCGCCGCCGATTGCGCCACAGGCGATCAGAGCCTGTTTACGATCTTTTGAGCTAGAGCCAGGCAAGGCGAAATGGGGCGAGGGTGCGGAGTTTACGAGCGGTAAATGAGCAACCCGAGCCCCATTTCAACGCAGCCTGGCCGACGATCAAGAGATCGTAGGTAGGTTCTTAGCGGGCGGGCAGGCCTCCGCAATCCTCGCCAACCCAGCGCGCCTGGCTGTTCATGGTGCTGTCGCGGCCGTCATAGACGCCCTTCACCGTGGTGGTAAAGGCCGTGTCGCTGGCGAAACGGGTCTCACCCTCGCCCTGGCCGTTGGGGCAGCTGAAGCGGAACTTCCACAGCTCGGCGCTGCGCTCGGTGATCTCGTGGGTGCAGCCCGAGTTGGGGTCCTGCAGGGGGATGTTCTGGCCCTTGGCGCTGGCCTCGCTGAGGCACAGCTGCACACCACCGCCGCTGCCCATCTGCACGCCCTTCTGCTTGAGCATCTGCTCCATCATCTGCCGCTGTTCGGCCGGCATGTTCTGCATCTGCGCGAGCAGCTCCTGCATGTCCGGCATCGCCTGGCCACCGCTCTGCACCTGGTTGGTGAACTCCCATAGGCCCGGGCGCAGCTCGGCCCATGCCAATGCCGGCAACAGACACAAGCCCAACGACAGGGTGCGGATGATGGACATGGCCCGGTTCCTCGCAACGGTGGCTGACCCAGCCAGCTTAGGTCAGCCCGACCGCTTTGGCGCCGATGCGGCAGGCGGAAGCGGGTCACGTTTTCGCCCAGTCAGGGGCCAGAATTTGCCGCGCGAGTTCACAGAAGCGAACTTATAAACCCTGCCAAGTGTGAAGCAGAGCAAAGTTACCGGTAAGCATTTTCTTACAGGGAAAGTTGCACTTTCCCATATATATGAATACGTACTCATAACAACTTTTAATTGGCGCCAAAACAGCTAGCCGCTCTGCCGACGAACAACTTCCAGCAATCTTCCCGCTTGTCTAACGCTTCACATTTTCCGCCTTGCCCACCTCCCATCCTGGGGCTAGGATGCCCACCGCATAAGGACGCTGTGCAAGTAGTTGCGCAAAGAGCTGCGCAGAAAGTTGCACACATGGACCAAGCAACCGCTTGCTTCTCATATATATGGGAAGTTTTTCCAAGTTGCTGGACGTATATATAGAGTCAATGGAATGACTGCACTTTCACCTCTGGCCGAGCATTATCTGCAACTGGCGAAAACACCCATTAACGATGGGAATTTCGCCGGTGAAGACATGCGTTATTCCGGCGAATTCGAAGCCCTGGAAGGCGAGCTGGAAAAGGCCGCCGCCATGCACCAGACCGAGGCCATTGACTGGCACAAGGTGCGAGACCAGAGCGAGGCGCTGCTACGCCACCATTCCAAGGATCTGCGCGTAGCCTGCTGGCTGGTCTGGAGCCTGCACCAGCGCGAAGGCCTGAATGGCCTGCAGGCCGGCCTGGGCCTGCTGCTCGAGCTCTGCCAGCAGCACTGGAGCACCCTGCATCCACTCAAGGATCGCACCCGTGCCGCCGCCCTTACCTGGCTCACCCCGCGTCTGGAAAAAGTCTTGGGCGAAGACATCCCCGTCGCCAGCCAGCTGCCGCTGTTCCGCAATCTGGCCGAGCTGCTGCGCGGCCTGGAAACCTGTCTGGCCGCACATCTGGGCGAACAGGCACCGCTGCTCTTGCCACTGTGCCGCCGCCTGGACGAGCAAATCGCCCGCGCCACCCAGGGCCAGGCCGAACCCGGCGTGGTCGGCGCCGCCCTGGCCCAGGTCAAGCAGGCCGCCGCCCAGGTGATCAATCCCACCGCACCGCTGGACAACGAGCGCGACGCGCACAAGTCGCTGCGCGCCCTGCAGGACGGTGCCCGGCCGCTGTGCGCCTGGTGGCTGAAGCAGAAGGCCAGCGACCTCCGCGCCCTGCGCCTGGCGCGCACCCTGCTGTGGCTGCCGATAGATGGCCTGCCGCAGAGCAATGCCGAACAGATCACCACCCTGCGCGGCCTGCCGGCCGACAAGCTGGCCAGCTTCGCCGAGCGCTTCGCCGCCGGCCAGTACGCCGACCTGCTGGTGGAAGTGGAGGCCAGCATCGCCCGCGCGCCGTTCTGGCTGGATGGCCAGCGCCTGGCCTGGGAATGCCTGCAGCAGCTGAACGCCGAGGCCGCCATGTGCGAGGTGGAGATGCAGCTGGCGCTGTTCCTGCAGCGCGTACCGGGCCTGGACGAGCTGCGCTTCCATGACGGCGTACCTTTCGCCGATGCCGAGACCCGCGCCTGGATCGGCGCCAGCGTCATGCCGCACCTGCAGCCGCCGAGCGCCGAGCCGGCCGTTCAGGTCGGCGCCAGCGGCGAACTGCCGGCCTGGGAAATCGCCCTGCAGGCCGCCCTGCCGCGCCTGCGCAAGGACGGCCTGAAGCCCGCCGTGCAGCAGCTCAAGCAGGGCATGACCCAGGCCCAGGGCGGCCGCGCGCGATTCTTCTGGCATCTGAGCCTGGCGCGCCTGTGCAGCGCAGCGAAGAAACACGAACTGGCCAAGACCCAACTCGAATCTCTCGACCAGACGCTGCAGGCCTCCGGCCTCGGCGAGTGGGAACCCGATCTCGCCCTGGAAGTGCTGCGTCTGCTGCACAACTGCTACGAGCTGCTGCCGCAGAACCATGCGATCCGCGAGCGCAAGGAAGAGATCCACCGCAGGCTGTGCCACCTCGATCTCGAAGTGGTGCTGGATTGAGGCCGCAAGGCCTCCGCTTAACGTAAAGGAGAACAACCATGGCCAAAGAAGGCTCGGTAGCACCCAAGGAACGCATCAACGTCACCTTCAAACCGGCGACCGGTGGTGCTCAGGAAGAGATCGAACTGCCCCTCAAGTTGATGGTGCTGGGTGATTTCACCCAGCGCGCCGACGAGCGCAAGATCGAGGACCGCAAACCGATCAGCATCGACAAGAACAACTTCGACGAAGTGCTGGGCAAGCAGGAGCTGAGCCTGACCTTCAACGTGCCCAACCGTCTGCAGGACGAAGAGAGCGCCGACGAGTTGCCGGTGCAGCTGCGCATCAACTCGATGAAGGACTTCAACCCGGCCGCCGTGGTCGACCAGGTCCCCGAGCTGAAGAAGCTGATGGAGCTGCGCGACGCCCTGGTCGCCCTGAAAGGTCCGCTGGGCAACGCGCCGGCCTTCCGCAAGGCCATCGAAAGCGTCCTCTCCGACGACGACTCCCGTGATCGCGTACTGGGTGAACTGGGCCTCGCCGCCCAAGCCCAGCAAGACGCCTGAATTCTCGACAAGGAAGCCCGAGCATGAGCACCAGTGCAGTAGTGGAAAGCACCCGGAATGTCGCCGAAGCCGGCATTCTCGACCGCATCATCGCGGAAACCCGCCTGACTCCGGACGACGAAGCCTATGACATCGCCAAGCGTGGCGTGTCCGCCTTCATCGAAGAGCTGCTGAAGCCGCACAACCAGAACGAGCCGGTGAAGAAGGCCATGGTCGACCGCATGATCGCGGAGATCGACGCCAAGCTCAGCCGGCAGATGGACGAGATCCTTCATCACGCCGACTTCCAGGCCCTGGAATCGTCCTGGCGCGGCCTCAAGCTGCTGGTCGATCGCACCAACTTCCGCGAGAACACCAAGCTGGAAATCCTCAACGCCTCCAAGCAGGACCTGCTGGACGACTTCGAGGACAGCCCGGAAATCACCCAGTCCGGCCTGTACAAGCACATCTACACCGCCGAATACGGCCAGTTCGGCGGCCAGCCGGTCGGCGCCATCGTCGCCAACTACTTCTTCGACCCCAGCTCGCCGGACATCAAGTGCATGCAGCACGTGGCCTCCGTCGCCTGCATGTCGCACGCCCCCTTCATCGCCGCCGCCGGCCCGAAATTCTTCGGCCTGGAGAGCTTCACCGGCCTGCCCAACCTGAAGGATCTCAAGGATCACTTCGAGGGCCCGCAGTTCGCCAAGTGGCAGAGCTTCCGCGAACGTGAAGACGCGCGTTACGTCGGCCTGACCCTGCCGCGCTTCCTGCTGCGCAACCCCTACGATCCGGAAGAGAACCCGGTGAAGACCTTCGTCTACAAGGAGAACGTCGCCGGCAACCACGAGCACTACCTGTGGGGCAACACCGCCTACACCTTCGCCTCCAAGCTGACCGACAGCTTCGCCAAGTTCCGCTGGTGCCCGAACATCATCGGCCCGCAAAGCGGTGGCGCGGTGGAAGACCTGCCGCTGCACCACTTCGAGAGCATGGGCGAGATCGAGACCAAGATCCCCACCGAGGTGCTGGTCTCCGACCGTCGCGAATATGAACTCGCGGAAGAAGGCTTTATCGCCCTGACCATGCGCAAGGGCAGCGACAACGCCGCGTTCTTCTCCGCCAACTCCACCCAGAAGCCGAAATTCTTCGGCATCAGCGAGGAAGGCAAGACCGCCGAGCTGAACTACAAGCTCGGCACCCAACTGCCCTACCTGTTCATCGTCAACCGCCTGGCCCACTACCTGAAGGTGCTGCAGCGCGAACAGATCGGCGCGTGGAAAGAGCGCACCGATCTGGAACTGGAACTGAACAAGTGGATCCGCCAGTTCGTCGCCGACCAGGAGAACCCCAGCTCGGAAGTCCGCAGCCGCCGTCCGCTGCGCGCCGCGCAAGTGATCGTCAGCGACGTGGAAGGCGAGCCGGGCTGGTACCGCGTCAGCCTCAACGTGCGCCCGCACTTCAAGTACATGGGTGCCGATTTCACCCTGTCCTTGGTCGGCAAGCTGGACAAGGAGTGAGGTTCTGCCCATGAACAAAACACACCGGCGCTGCCGCCCGAAAGCGCACCAGACAAGGCGCGAGTCCCGCAGTTTGGCGATTCCAGCTAAGGGACGAGCAACACCGGCTGGCGCGCTTTCGGGCGCAGCCCTCCGGGGCGCGTGCGTTTTCGCGCATTGCGGTGTCATGCCGAACTTGTGGGCAGGCAGCCCACTGCGTCCGGCCTTCCTTGCACTGCGCGAAAACGCCCAGCGCCGCCACCGTATTTTGTTCGTGGGCAGAACCTGATGACCTACGGCAGCCTGTTCGAGCGCCTCGGCGGTGACACCGTCGGCCGCGCCCGCCTCGACCACGAGGTGAGCGTGATGGCCTCGGTGGCTGCCCATCTGGCCAAGATGCTCAGCACCCGGGCGGGCAGCGTGCAGACGCTGCCCGACTACGGGT
Source organism: Pseudomonas sp. GD04019 (assembly GCF_029837695.1). Classification (GTDB taxonomy): domain Bacteria; phylum Pseudomonadota; class Gammaproteobacteria; order Pseudomonadales; family Pseudomonadaceae; genus Aquipseudomonas. The sequence continues at coordinate 284,295 of NZ_JAOEEA010000006.1, read as the reverse complement.
TGCCCGATCTCAACGACATGCGCCTGTCGCTGCACGATGCATTGCAGCAGGCGCGCATGGCGATCGAACGCTTTATCGAACAATACGAGCCGCGCCTGAAACAGGTGCGGGTCATTTCCCTGCCGCGCGAGCACGACCCCCTCAGCCTCAACTTCGCCATCGAAGGGCTGCTGCAGGTCGACGGCATCAAGCGCCAGGTCAGTTTCGCCGCGCAGCTGGATGGCAGCGGGCAAGTGAAGGTCAGGTAAGGGCCTGTTCAAAGGAGAGCATGGATGTCCGGTAAACCCGCCGCCCGCCTGGGCGACCCCACCGCCTGCCCGGTTCCCGGCCACGGCACCAACCCCATCGCCGCCGGCTCGCCCAATGTGCTGTTCGACGGCCTGCCGGCTGCACGCATGGGCGATGCCTCGGCCTGCGGCGGCGCGCTGTCGGGCAATGTGATCCCGACCGTGCTGATCAACGGCAAACCGGCGACCACCATTGGCAGCGTCGGCAGCCACGGCAATGTGGTGGTGGCGGGGTCGGGGACGGTGTTGATTGGGGCCAGTGGAGGTGGGGCTGCATTTGTTGCTCCCGCGCCTGTAAAGATGCCCGGATTCGATGAGCAGTTCGTCCTCACGGATGAGCAGGGCGAACCCATAGCCAATCAACCCTACATGCTAGTTCGAGAAAACGGTGCCCAAGAGTCGGGGACTACAGATGCCCAGGGAAGAACACATCGGATAGCACCTCACACCAAGGCCGAAAAGATCGACATCTACCTGGCTACGGAAGGCTGATAACCATGGCACAGGAAATGATCAGCCACCCATCTGGCACATACAAGAAGATTGCCTCGCGGCAAAGCACCTCTACATCGGACACCAATCCCAAGGCGCTGATTGTCGAGCGCGGACTGACAGTCTTTCTCGGCGGAGCCGGGATGGTTGGCTCCTACAACGACGATATGGTTGCCGCGCTCAAGGAAGTCGGGATAGCAACCCCCGCGTACGGGAACTACTCGTCCCTTATCACCGGGCTGGACAGCTACGTCCCCTCCTTGGTCGATATGTTGGGCGATGCCTCTGCAGTCGCCCTCTATAACCAAGACGAAACCGATCCGGTGGTTTTCGAGTATGGCGAGCTACAAAAATGCCGCTATGGCCATGAATACATTGAAAAGAAATACCTATTCGGACTGATCAAAGTTCGCCAGTACGACAAGGTCGAGTGCACTCCCACCAGCGACCTGCTCGCCGTCAAACTCGGACGAGACCTTAAAGCCATAAAGAGCACTGACTTTTCCCTAGTCAACATTGGTATCAGCAAGCCCCTACCCTCAGCAGGACAGTTCAACATCATTGGCTATTCATGGGGCGCGGTGATCGCTGCACGTACCGCGATCTTCCATGCCCGCCAAGGGATCACCGTGAACCATCTGGTGCTGATCGGAGCCCCCATCAATGCCAGTCTAAAAGCCGCGGTCAATAACCATCCCAAAATTCTCAATACCCACATTATTGATCTGGTGAGCCAGGGGGATCCCATATTTGCGGGCATGAGCGATCAACAGATCGTTGACGCCGCACTCAAGCTGGCCAACCAGATGCCTACCGCCGAAGGCCACTTCTATTACTCGGGAGATAACCCCGTAGGCCGAGAAAGGCGACGCCAACTGGCCAAATCCCTACACACCAAGGGGCTGCGCTGAACATGCTGCGCTATCCGGCTCTCGCACTGTCCCTACTGATGCTCGCCATCACATTCAACGAGCCAGGCAGCTACTGGCCGGTTGATCTGGAACTGCTCGGCTACTCGCTGCGCGGCAATGCTTTTGGTTGGCTGTTCTCCGCCTGTCTGGTCGCATTCATTCCCCTCCTTGGGATCAGCAGCGTCATGTTAGTTCGCTACGGATCGCAGGTTCTCAAGACTCGCAATGCCGTGGCTCTCTGGTCGTTCCTGCTGTTCGCGCTGATTCCGCTCTGTGCCCTGATCCGTTTCAACGGCTGGGTATTCAGCGAGATTTTCTAAGATCAAGGAGCAGGCCCACTAATGTCCTTCAACCACCACTACCAGAGCGAACTCACCGCCCTGCGCCAACTGGGCAAGCGCTTCTCCGAGCGCAGCCCGGCGCTGGCGCCGTTCCTCGGCCAGGCCGGGCGTGATCCGGATGTCGAGCGCCTGCTGGAAGGCTTCGCCTTCCTCACCGGGCGTCTGCGGCAGAAGCTCGACGACGAGCTGCCGGAGCTGACCCATTCGCTGATGCACCTGCTGTGGCCGAACTACATGCGCCCGCTGCCGGCCTTCAGCATGCTGCAGTTCGACCCGCTCAAGCGTCCCGGTCCGGCGCTGCAGGTGCCGCGCCATACGCCGGTGGAAGCCAAGGCCGTCGAGGGCGTGACCTGCCGCTTCCGCACCGCCTACGCCACGGAAGTGCTGCCGCTGGCGCTGAGTGGCCTGGACTACTCGGTGAAGGGCGACGGTGCGCTGCTCAGCCTGCGCCTGGCGATGAGCGCCGACGGCCATCTGGGCGAGATCGGCCTGAGCACCCTGCGCCTGCATCTGGCCGGCGAGCGCTATATCGCCCAGCTGCTCTACCTCGGTCTGTTGCGCCACCTCGGCGGTCTGCAGCTGGTGCTGCTGGATGGCGAAGGCCAGCCGCTGACCAATGATCACGGCCTGCCGCTGCCGGCCATCGCTCTGCCGGCACAGCAGGTCGAGGCGGTCGGATTCAGCGAAGACCAGGCGCTGATCCCCTACCCGCACAACACCTTCCGCGGCTACCGCCACCTGCAGGAATACTTCGCCTTCCAGGACAAGTTCCTGTTCGTCGACCTCAAGGGTCTGGACGCGCTGCAGCGCCAGCCGCAGGAGGTGCTGGAGCGCGCCCGCGGTCTGGAGCTGCGCTTCGATATCCGCAAGACCGGCCTGCAGCGCATCCGCCCGACTCTGGACAACGTGCGCCTGTACTGCACGCCGGTGGTCAACTTGTTCGCCCACGACGCCATCCCGATCCGCCTGGACGGCAAGCAGGACCAGTACCTGCTGCTGCCGGCCGAGCTCGACCCGCAGCACTGCGGGGTGTTCTCGGTGGACCGGGTGACCGGCTGGAAACCCGGCGGCATGGGCTACGAGGAATACGTGCCGTTCGAGTCGTTCGAGCACGACACCAGCTTCGACCAGCCACGCGCCCGCCCGCACTACAGCGTGCGCCAGCAGTCGTCGCTGCTCGGCGACGGCATGGAGACCTGGCTGAGCTTCGCCCAGCGCGGCGGCGATGTGCAGGAAACCCTGTCGATCGAGCTGACCTGCACCAACCAGAGCCTGGCGCGCCAGCTCAAGCCGGGCGACATCTGCCTGCCCAGCGAGGACACCCCGGAGTTCCTCACCTTCCGCAATATCGGCACCGTCACTCCGAGTTATGCGCCGCCGCTGCACCGCGACTACCTGTGGAAGCTGATTTCCAACATGTCGCTGAACTACCTGTCGCTGGCCGACGTCGAGGCGCTCAAGGTCATCCTCGAGACCTACGACCTGCCGCGCCACTACGACCAGCACGCGCTCAAGGTCAGCCAGCGCATGCTCGGCGGCCTGAAGAAGATCGCCCACCAGCACGTCGACCGCCTGCACCGCGGGCTGCCGATTCGTGGCGTGCGCACCGAATTGACCATGGACCCGGACGGCTACCTGGGCGAAGGGGACCTGTTCCTGTTCGCCTCGGTGCTCAATGAATTCTTTGCCCTCTACGCCAGCCTCAACTCGTATCACGAGCTGCGCGTACAGAGCACACAGGGAGAGGTGTACCAATGGACGCCGCGCATGGGGCAACAGCCCCTGCTCTGAACCGGCTCAGCCGGGGCATCCGCGAGTACAGCCTGTTCCAGGGTGTGCTGCGGGCGCTGGACCATCTGCGCGCCGCCCATCCCGAGCTGGATGAGGAGGCGCTGTACGAGCGCCTGGAATTCCAGGCCAACCCCAGCCTGGGCTTCCCCGGCAGCGACACCGATCGCCTGGAGTTCTTCGAGGAACACGGCGAGCTGCGCGCGCGCCTGCGCCTCAACCTGGTCGGCCTGTTCGGCGCCGGCTCGCCACTGCCGGCCTTCTACAGCGAGCAGGCCCTGGGCGACGGTCCGGACGGCAACACCACCCGCGACTTCCTCGACCTGTTCAACGATCGCCTGCAGCGCCTGCTCCTGCCGATCTGGCGCAAGTACCGCTACTACGCGCACTACGACCAGGGCGCCCGCGACCTGTTCTCCGCGCGCCTGTTCGCCCTGATCGGCCTGGGCGGCGAACGCATCCGCGCCGCCGAGGACCTCAACTGGCGGCGCCTGCTGCCCTACCTCGGCCTGCTCAGCCTGCGCGCCCACTCGGCGGCGCTGGTCGAGTCGGTGCTGCGCTACTACTTCAAGCACGCCGACCTGCGCATCGAGCAGTGCGTCGAGCGCCGCGTCGAGATCATCGCCGAGCAGCGCAACCGCCTCGGCCTGGCCAACAGCCAGCTGGGCGAGAGCCTGGTGCTGGGCGATTCGGTACGCGACCGCGGCGGCAAGTTCCGCATCCATATCCGCCAGCTGAGTTGGGCACGCTTCCACGAATTCCTGCCGATCGGCAGCGGTTACCAGCCGCTCTGCGCGCTGGTGCGTTTCACCCTGCGCGACCCGCTCGACTACGACATCCGCCTGGCCCTGCGCCACGAGGAAATCCGCGAGCTGCGCATCGGCCAGGACAACCCCTGCCACCTGGGGTGGACCTCCTGGCTCGGCCATGAAAAGGCCGATGGTGTCGTCACCATCGGCAGCAAGACTCATTAAAGGACTGATGAAATGATCAACGTCGACCTCCAACAGCTGGTCCAGGCACTGGACGCCGAGACCCGCCGCGAGCTGGAAGCCGCCGCCGAACGCTGCCTGCAGCGCGGTGGCAGCAAGATCCTGGTCGAAGACCTGCTGCTCGGCCTGCTGGAACGCCGCGACGGCCTGCTGGCGCGCGCCCTGCAGGACGCCGAGGTGGACGCCGGCGAACTGGCCGCCACTCTGCAACCGCGCGGCGAGGCCAGCGAGTCACGCAACCCGGTGTTCTCCGCCGAGCTGGTGCAATGGCTGCAGGACGCCCTGCTGGTGGCCAACCTGGAACTGGGCCAGAGCCAGATCGAACAGGCCGCGCTGCTCCTCGCCCTGCTGCGCAACCCCATGCGCTACGCCGGCAGCCACTACCAGCCGCTGCTGGCGAAGATCGACGCCGAGCGCCTGCGCGACTTCGCCATCAGCCAACAGCCACAGACCGGCGCCGGCAAGCCGGCCGCGCCTGGCGAATCCAACCTGCAGCGCTTCACCCACAACTTCACCCAGCGCGCCCGCGACGGCAAGCTCGACCCGGTGCTGTGCCGCGACGGCGCCATCCGCCAGATGATCGACATCCTCGCCCGGCGGCGGAAGAACAACCCGATCGTGGTCGGCGAGGCCGGCGTGGGCAAGACCGCGGTGGTCGAAGGCCTGGCCCTGCGCATCGCCGCCGGCGAGGTGCCGCAGGCACTCAAGGGCGTCGAGCTGCTGGGCCTGGACATGGGCCTGCTGCAGGCCGGCGCCAGCGTCAAAGGCGAGTTCGAACGCCGTCTGCAGGGCGTGATCGACGAAGTCCAGGGCGCGGCCAAGCCGATCATCCTGTTTATCGACGAGGCGCATACCCTGATCGGCGCCGGTGCCCAGGCCGGTGGCTCGGACGCCGCCAACCTGCTCAAGCCGGCCCTGGCCCGTGGCGAGCTGCGCACCATCGCCGCCACCACCTGGAGCGAATACAAGAAGTACTTCGAGAAGGACCCGGCCCTGGCCCGGCGCTTCCAGCCGGTGCAGCTGCACGAACCGACCGTGCAGGAAGCGGTGACCATCCTGCGTGGCTTGGCCCCGGTGTACGAGCAGAGCCACGGCATTTATCTGCGCGACGACGCCGTGGTGGCCGCTGCCGAACTGTCCGCCCGCTACCTGGCCGGGCGCCAGCTGCCGGACAAGGCGGTGGACGTGCTGGATACCGCCTGCGCCCGCGTGCGCATCAGCCTGGCCGCCGCGCCGGAAGCGCTGGAACGCCTGCGCGGCGAGCTGGCCGAAGGCGAGCGCCAGTCCCTGGCCCTGCGCCGCGACCTGCAGGCCGGCCTGGCGGTGGACGAAGCTGCGCTGGCCGCCCTGGAACAGCGCCTGACCGAGGCCGAAGCCGAACTGCAGCAGATCGATACGCGCTGGAGCGAACAGCGCCAGCTGGCCGAGCGCCTGCTCGACCTGCGCCAGCAATGCACACAGGCCCGCGCCGAGAACAGCGATGAACTAGAAACGCTGGAAGATGAGCTGCGTGAGCTGCAGGCCGAGCTGGCTGCCGCGCAAACCGCCGAGCGCCTGGTCAGCTTCGAAGTCTGCCCACGCCTGGTGGCCGAGGTGATCAGCCACTGGACCGGCGTGCCGCTGGCCCAGCTGGCCCGCGAGCACAACGCCAAGGTGGCCAGCTTCGCCAGCGACCTGCGCGCCCGCGTGCGCGGCCAGGAGCAGGCGGTGCAGTTGCTCGACCGCGCCATGCGCGCCGCCGCCGCCGGGCTGAACAAGGACGACGCGCCAGCCGGCGTGTTCCTCCTGGTCGGCCCCAGCGGCGTGGGCAAGACCGAGACCGCCCTGGCCCTGGCCGACCTGCTGTATGGCGGCGAGCGCTTCCTCACCACCATCAACATGTCCGAGTTCCAGGAGAAGCACACCGTCTCCCGCCTGATCGGCGCGCCGCCCGGCTATGTCGGCTACGGCGAGGGCGGCATGCTCACCGAAGCGGTGCGGCAGAAGCCCTACTCGGTGATCCTCCTCGACGAGGTGGAGAAGGCCGACCCGGACGTGATGAACGTCTTCTACCAGATCTTCGACAAGGGCGTGGCCAACGACGGCGAAGGCCGCGAGATCAACTTCCGCAACTGCCTGATCCTGCTCACCTCCAACCTGGCCAGCGACAGGATCGAAGCGCTCTGCGCCGACGAACAGCGGCCGCCGGTGGAGCAGCTGGAAGAGGCGATCCGCCCGACCCTGAGCCGCCACTTCAAGCCGGCCCTGCTGGCGCGCATGCGCGTGGTGCCTTACTACCCGGTGGCCGGTGCGGTGCTGCGCGAGCTGATCCAGCTCAAGCTGGAACGCCTCGGCCAGCGCCTGGGCAAACGCCGCCTGGCGTTCAGCCACAGCCCGGCCCTGCTCGAACACCTGGCCGAGCGCTGCGCCAGCGGCGAGAGCGGCGCGCGGCTGATCGACCAGCTGCTGGAACAGAGCGTGCTGCCGCGCATCGCCGACCGCCTGCTGGATGCCATGGCCAGCGGCGCCGCCATCTCCCGTGTACACGCCACCCTGGACGGTGAAGGAGCGCTGGCCTGTGAATTTGCCTGAACGGGCGCTTGAGCGCATCCCCGAAGCGGCACCGCTGCTGGGGCAGATCGCCCAGCCGCTGGCCTATGCCGAACAGTTGCTGCAACAGTTCACCCGCCTGTCTCGTCTGGCCGGTGCCGAACGCCTGCCGGCGGCCCTGGCCGAGGCGGCGGCGCAGCTCAGCGGCTGCCGCCTGGCCCAGCTGTATCTGCTGGACAGCACCCACACCCGCCTGACCCTGGCCGCCGAGTGGCTGGACGGCCAGCAGGCCGAGCACGAAACCAGCCTGCCCAGCGACTACGACGGCGAGCAGCTGCTGCAGTACTGCCTGTGCCAGAACCGCCACCTGAGCCTGGCCAGCCTCGACCCCAGCCTGCACGAGACCAGCTTCCTGCCAGCCGCCGACAAGCCCTGGCGCAGCCTGCTGTGCCTGCCGCTGCAGGACGAGCAGGCGCGCGTCGCCGGCCTGCTGCTGGTGGCCAGCAGCGGCACCCGCGACCTCGACGGCTTCGCCGCCTCGCTGGCCAGCCTGGGTGCCTTCGCCCTGGCCCAGCACCAGCTGCTGCAACGCCTGCGTGCGCCCAAGGCGGCCGCGCCGGAAGCGGCCAGTCCGGCGCTGCCCAGCGACTACGGCCTGATCGGCAACAGCCCGGCCATGCGCCCGGTGTACCAGCTGATCGGCAAGGTGCTGCACAACCCCACCAGCGTGCTGCTGACCGGCGAGACCGGCACCGGCAAGGAGCTGGTCGCCCGCGCCATCCACGACTGTGGCTTCCGCCGCAGCCAGGCGTTCATCGTGCAGAACTGCGCCTCGCTGCCGGAGAACCTGCTGGAGAGCGAGCTGTTCGGCTATCGCAAGGGCGCCTTCACCGGCGCCGAACGCGACCGCAAAGGCCTGTTCGACGCAGCCGACGGCGGCACCCTGTTCCTCGACGAGATCGGCGACATGCCGCTGGCCCTGCAGGCCAAGCTGCTGCGCGTGCTGCAGGAAGGCGAAGTACGCCCGCTGGGTAGCACGCAGACGCACAAGGTCGACGTGCGCATCGTCGCCGCCACCCACCGCGACCTGCGCAGCCTGGTCGAGGAAGGCCGCTTCCGCGAAGACCTGTTCTATCGCCTGTCGCACTTCCCCATCGAGCTGCCGCCGCTGCGCGCCCGCGCCGAAGACATTCTGCAACTGGCCCGGCACTTCGCCGCCAAGGCCGCCGCCTTCCTGCAGCGCGACGCCTGCCGCTGGTCCGAGGCGGCGCTGGACCACCTGGCCGGCTACGCCTTCCCCGGCAACGTGCGCGAGCTGAAGGGTCTGGTGGAGCGCGCGGTGCTGCTGTGCGAAGGCGGCGAGCTGCTGCCCGAGCACTTCAACCTGCACCCGACCAGCCTCGCCGACGACAGCTGCATGAACCTGCGCGAGCGCATGGAAAAAGTCGAGCGCAACCTGCTGCTCGACTGCCTGCGCAAGAACCGCGGCAACCAGAGCCAGGCCGCCCGCGAACTGGGCCTGCCACGCCGCACCCTGCTGTACCGCATGGACCGGCTGAACATCAGCCCGGCGGATGTCTGAGACCGCCATGCATTCCCTATCCGTCACCGCCAGTGGAGAACCCGCGATGTCCCACCGCCTTCTGACCGCCACCCTGCTCGCCGCCCTGCTGGGCCTCGCCGGCTGCGGCGGCAACTACAAGTCCAGCGACGACGACTACCGCCCGCTGGGCGACCCGCACGCCGAACAGCCGCGCGAAGACTGAGCGCAAGGAGCCCCTACCATGGAACTGGTATTCGATATCGTCAGCGCCCAGCAGTACGCGCCGGGTCTGCTGACCAGCAAGAGCTTCAAGAAGGCCGGCGGCGTGATCGGCCGTGGCGAGGAATGCGACTGGGCCATCCCGGACAGCAAGCGCATCCTCTCCAACCGCCACGCCCAGGTCAGCTTCGCCGACGGGCACTTCTACCTGACCGACACCAGCAGCAACGGCGTGACCCTCAAGGACAACGGCGCGCGCCTGCCCCGCGGCGAGCCGCAGCGCATCGAGCACGGCTGCGTGTACTGCCTCGGCGAGCTGGAGATCCGCGCCCGCGTGCTGCAGGACCCGGCCCAGTTCGAGGAGCAGATCGGCCAGCGCCAGCACGCCGGCAGCATCATCCCCGATGACGCCTTCCTCGACCTCGACCCGATCGCCGCCCTCGAACAACGCCCACGTGGCTACAGCCAGCTGGACGAGTTCGCCGGCCTAGTGCAGGCACCCGAGGAAGAGCAGGCGCGCACCCAGTACGCGCGCATCGACATGGAAAGCCTGCTGGTGCCCGAGCTCGTCCGCGAACCGGAGCCGGCTCCGGTAGAGGCGCCGCGCCCGCAGGCCCGTCCGGCTCAGATGCCGGTGGCCGCCGAGCCGCTGGCGCAAGGCTTTTGGCAGCGCTTCGGCGACGCCCTCGGGGTGAAGCTCGACGACCTCGACGCCGAGGCCCGCGAGGCCCTGGCCCTGCAGGCCGCGCGCCTGCTCAAGCAGAGCGTTGCTGGCCTGCAGCAGAGCCTGCGCACCCGCAGCGAGCTGAAGAACGAACTGCGCCTGGCCCTGACCACCGTGCAGAGCGCCGGCAACAACCCGCTCAAGCAGGTCGGCGACGCCGGCGAAGCGCTGACCGCCATGCTGCGCGGCAGCAAGCCCGGCCAGCTGCCGGCCGAGCAGGCCATGGGCCGCGCCTACCGCGATCTGCAGGCGCACCAGGTGGCGCTGTTCGCCGCCAGCCGCACGGCGGTGCAGGGCCTGTTCGAGCAGTTCGCTCCCGAGCAGCTGACCCTGCGTTTCGAGCAGGACCGCAAGCCGCTGCTGGCCACTTCCGGTAGCCGCTGGCGCGCCTACCAGCGCCACTTCCGCGCGCTGGAGAAGGACGACGACTGGAGCCAGCGCCTGTTCGCCCGCGACTTCGCCAAGACCTACGAAGAGCAGGTCCGCCTGATCGCCACCCTCAACACCGATTACCAGCCTTCGTAAGAAGCAAGGATGAATGCCATGCGCCGTCTTATCAGCCTTAGCCTGTTGTCGCTGCTCGCCACCCTCGGTGGCTGCTCCAGCCTGTCGCCCTACTCCGACACCACCAAGCTCGACCTGCGCCTGCAGGCCAGCGAGGACCTCAACCCGGACCTGGCCGGCCGTCCCTCGCCGATCGTGGTGCGCCTGCTGGAGCTGAAGAATCCCTCGTCGTTCAACAACGCCGAATTCTTCTCCCTGTACCAGCGGCCGAAAGAGTCGCTGATGCCTGACCTGGTCAGCTTCGAGGAGATGGAAGTGCGCCCCGGCGAAGAGCGCGACCTCAAGCTCTCGGTACAGCCGGGCAGCCGCTACGTCGGCGTGATCGCCGCCTACCGCGACCTGCCGGAAGCCAGCTGGCGCTATGTGGTGTCGCTGCAGGAAGGCGAGATCAACCAGGCCGGCGTGGTGCTCGGCAAGCGCGGCCTCGAACCGCTCAAACAAGAGGACTGAGCAATGGAAATGCTCAAGGTTGTCTGGCAGGAAGGGATGCTCCTGCGCCCACAGCACTTCCAGCAGAACGATCGCTACTTCGAGCACCAGCTCAAGTCGCGCTCGCGCCTGCAGGACATCTATCCCTGGGGCTTCTTCAGCCTGGAGATCGACCGCCAGTTCCTCGGCATGGGCAAGCTGGTGCTCAGCCAGGCCAGCGGCGTGCTACCCGACGGCAGCCTGTTCGAACTGGACGCCAGCCGTGAGCCGCTGGCCCTGGATATCCCGCCGAACACCGCGGCCACCCCGGTGTACCTGGCCCTGCCGCTGGTCACCGGCAACCACATCGAGAGCCGCCGCAGCGAACAGCAGGACGTGCTCGCCCGCTACCGCGCCCAGGACCAGGAAGTGGCCGACTCCAACGCCGGCGATGTCACCGTCAGCCAGGTCAGCTGCGGCCGCCCGGACTTCCGCCTGCTGCTCGGCGAGCAGCAGAACGACCAGGCCTTCGTGAAGCTCAAGGTGGCAGAGATCTTCGATACCAGCCCGGACGGGGTGATCAGCCTCGATCAAGATTTCACGCCGACCTTCCTCCACACCCAGGCGTCCAGCTACCTGCTGTCCTGCCTCAAGGAAGTGATCAGCCTGCTCGGCCACCGCGGCGACATCCTCGCCGAGCGCGTGCGCGCCGCCGGCAAGCTGGGCAATACCGAGGTCGGCGACTTCCTCATGCTGCAGCTGGTCAATCGCTACGAGCCGCAGCTGCGCCATTACCTGTCCCTGGAGCAGATGCATCCGGAGTTGCTGTACCGCGAGCTGGTCGGCCTGCTCGGCGAGCTGGCCACCTTCGCCGCCGACCACAAGCGCCCGCGCCTGGACGGCCGCTACCTGCACAACGATCAGGCCGCCAGCTTCCGCAAGCTGATGGAGGCGCTGCGCCAGGTGCTGTCCATGGTGCTGGAGCAGCACGCCATCGAGCTGCCGCTGCAGCAGCGCCAGTACGGCATCCAGGTCTCGCCGCTGCAGGACCACGCGCTGCTCGGCAACGCCACCTTCGTGCTCGCCGCCGACGCCCAGTGCGAGTCCGAGGAGCTGCGCAAGCGCCTGCCGGCGCACCTGAAGATCGGCGCGGTGGAGCGCATCCGCCAGCTGGTCAACCTGCACCTGCCGGGCATCAAGGTGAAGCCGCTGCCGGTCGCGCCGCGGCAGATCCCCTTCCACGCCGGCAAGACCTACTTCGCCCTGGAGTTCAGCGCCGAGGAACTGGCGCAGCTGGAGAGCTCCGGTGGCTTTGCCTTCCACGTGTCCGGCGACTTCGCCGGGCTTGAGCTGAAATTCTGGGCGATCAGGAGCTGAACATGATCAGGGAAGCACAGGACAAGACCGTCGTCCTCAACCGCCAGGGAGAAGGCGCCGCACCACGCGGCCCGCTCACCGACTTCGCCACGCCGCGCTTCGAGCAGCTTGAGGAGCGCATGGTCTACGCCGCGCGCATGCGCCCGGCGGAAGTCTTCAACATCAGCTTTAACCCGCTGGTGGCCGCCAGCGCGCTGCTGCTCTCGGAAGTGGTGCGGCTGAAGACCCACGCCAGCGCGGAGAACTTCGACGCGCTGAACGAGCGCCTCAACGTGGCGATCAAGCTGTTCGAGCATCGCGCCCTGCAGGAAGGCGTGGAAGGCGGCCAGGTGATGGCCGCGCGCTACGTGCTGTGCACGGTGGTCGACGAGGCGGTGGTGACCACGCCCTGGGGCAACGAGAGCGCCTGGTCGCAGATGAGCCTGCTGTCGACCTTCCACAACGAGACCTTCGGCGGCGAGAAGTTCTTCCAGCTGCTCGAACACCTGTCGCGCAACCCGGTCAAGCACCTGGCCATGCTCGAGCTGATGTACATCTGCCTGTCGCTCGGCTTCGAGGGCAAGTACCGCGTGCTGCCGCGCGGCATGCTCGAACTGGAGGCGATCCGCGACAGCCTGTACCGGCAGATCCGCCAGCTGCGTGGCGATGTGCCGCGCGAGCTGTCGCCGCACTGGGAGGGCCTCAAGGAAGGCCGCCGGCGGCTGGTGCGCATCGTCCCCGGCTGGCTGGTGGCAGTGGCCACCGTGGCCGGCCTGGCGCTGCTCTACGCCGGCTTCAGCTGGGTGCTGCACGAGCAGCGCGGCACCGTGCTGCAACCCTATCAGGCGGTAGAAGCCGCCCCTGCCCCATCTGTTCAGGGATAAGTTGAGATGAAGGACTTTCTCAAGAAAACCGCGGCGTTCTTCCGCAAGACCTGGGTCTGGAGCCTGTGCCTGGTCCTGGTGCTGGCCCTGCTGATCTGGTTCGTCGGCCCGCTGCTGGCGGTGGCCGACTCCAAGTTCTGGGCGCCGGCGGCCAGCCGCCTGGTCAGCATCAGTCTGCTGTTCCTCGCCTGGGGCCTGTTCATCGTGTTCGTCAGCTGGCGCGCCAACGTGCGCAAGAAGGCCGAGGCGGATGACGCCGATGCCCAGGAACGCCTGCGCCGCGACGGCCTGATCAGCGAGGAGCAACTGGAGCTCAAGGGCCGCTTCAAGCAGGCCCTGCGCACCCTGAAGACCTCCAGCCTGTACCGCGGGCGCAGCGAGAAGTGGCGCAACGACCTGCCCTGGTACCTGCTGCTCGGCCCCGAGGGCAGCGGCAAGACCAGCCTGCTGGACTTCTCCGGCCTGGATTTCCCGCTGAACAAGGGCGACGAGCGCCGCCTGACCAAGGACGTCGGCGGCACCCGCTATTGCGACTGGTACTTCGCCGACCACGCCGTGCTGCTGGATACCGCCGGCCGCTACCTGACCCAGCCCGACGTGGCGGTAGACAGCCGCGCCTGGCACACCCTGCTCAGCCTGCTGCGCAAGCGCCGCGCGCGCCCGCTGAACGGCGTGCTGGTGAGCATCCCGGTCGACACCCTGCTGTACGCCAGCGAACTGGAGCTGGAGAACCTGGCCCGGCAGACCCGCCAGCGCCTGCACGAACTGCACGCCGAGCTGCGCGCCGAAGTGCCGGTGTATCTGGTGCTGAGCAAGGCCGACAAGGTCATGGGCTTCGACGAGTTCTTCGACCAGCTGAGCCGCGAAGAGAGCGACCAGGTGCTCGGCACCAGCTTCCGCAAGGGCCAGAGCGCCACCGACGCCAGCGTGGTGCGCCAGGAGTTCGAAGAGCTGCTGCGCCGCCTCAACAGCCAGGTGATCATGCGCCTGCACCAGGAGCGTGACACCCAGCGCCGCGGCCGCATCCTCGACTTCCCGCACCAGCTCGGCCAGCTCGGCGAGCGCCTGTGCCTGCTGGTGGAACTGGCCTTCAGCGGCAACCGCTACCAGCGCTCCAGCCAGCTGCGCGGCTTCTACCTGACCAGTGCGCCGCAGTTGCAGGAACTGCTCGACCCGAGCACCACCGGCATCGGCCGCAACCTCGGCCTGGCCGGCAGCAGCCTGCCGACCTATCGCAGCGGTCGCGCGCGCTTTATCAACCAGTTGCTCAGCCGAGTGATCTTCCCCGAGGCCGAACTGGCTGGCCTGGACGACAAGGAAGTACGCCGCATCGACTGGCGTCAGCGCGGCCTGTACGCCGGTGCGGCCGCCTGCCTGGTGCTGTTCGGTCTGCTCTGGGGCACCAGCTATTCGGCCAACCACGGTCGCCTGGAACAGCTGCGCGAACTGGCCCTGCAGCTGGGCCGTGACGGCGAAAGCATCAACGCCAAGGACGACGCCCAGCGCGCCCTGCCGCTGCTCGACGGCAGCTACACCGCCACCCAGGTGTTCCCCGCCACCGGCGCTGCCAGCCTGCTGGAGCGCGGCGGCCTGTACCAGGGCCCGCAGGTGCAGCCGCAGGTGCATGCCGCCTACCGCCGCAGCCTGGAGAGCGAGCTGCTGCCACGGGTGGCACGCCAGCTGGAGGCGCAGATCCGCGCCAACCGCGACGACCGCGAGCTGCTGCTCGGCAGCCTGCGCGCCTACCTGATGCTCAATCTCGAGGAGCGCCGCGACCCGGCCTTCCTGCAGGAGTGGCTGGCCGCCGACTGGTCGCTGCGCTATGCCGGCGACGAGCCGACCCAGAAGCGCCTCAACGCGCACTTCCAGCGTCTGCTGGCCGAGCCGTTCAGCGCTTACCCGCTGAACGACAACCTGGTGGCCGAAGCGCGGCAGATCCTGCGCAGCGAGTCGCTCGCCGGCGTGGTCTACCGCATGCTTCGCGACCAGGCCCGCAGCCTGCCGGACTACCGCATCGCCCAGGCCCTCGGTGCGCAGGCGCCGCTGCTGCTCGGCAGCGACTACGCCATCCCCGGCCTGTACACGCAGAAGGGCTACCAGCAGTTCTTCGTCGCCCAGGGCCTCGGCCTGGTGCGCGACATCCTCGCCGACAACTGGGTACTGGGCGAAGGCAACCAGCTCAGCGACCACGACCTCGGCCGCCTGATGGTGGAGCTGGAGCAGCTGTACTTCCGCGACTACGCCAACTACTGGGGCGAGGCCATCGCTCAGCTGAGCCTGGAACCGATCGGCAATACCGCCCAGGGCATCACCGTGCTCACCGCCCTGACCGCGGCCAACTCGCCGCTGCTGCAGGTGCTGGTGGAAGTACGCGACAACACCCGCTTCGACCTGCCGGCCGCCGCCGACCAGACCGATGACCTGGCCGCCCAGGCCAAGCTCGGCAAAAAGGGCAAGCTGGCCGCCGCCGCGGCCGGCAAGGGCCTCGATGCCATCGCCAAGAGCCTGCCGGACACCGCTCGCCGCGCCCTGCAACGGCGCTTCGAACCGCTGCACCGTCTGCTCGACGACAACAGCGGCGCCGGCCCGGAACTGGCCGCCACCCTGCAGGCGCTGGACGCCCTGCAGCTGCAACTGAGCGGCATGGCCCACGCCAGCTCGCCGGAGCAGGCCGCCTTCGAGCTGGCCAAGGCGCGTATGGGCGGCCGCCCGGACGCGATCAACCAGGTCCGCGGCACCGCCGCGCGCCTGCCGCAACCGGTGGGCAACTGGCTGACGCTGATCGCCGACGACAGCTGGCAGCTGGTGCTCAACGACGCCTACGGCTACCTGAACAAGCGCTACCGCAACGAGCTGTACGCCTTCTACAAGGAGTCGCTGTTCAAGCGTTACCCATTCAGCGCCAAGAGCGACAGCGACGTGGCCATCGCCGACTTCCGCGAGTTCTTCAAGGCCGATGGCGTGGCCGATGCGTTCGTCGACCGCTACCTCAAGGCCTTCGTCAGCGACAGCGACGGCGAGTACCAGCTGCGCCGCATGGACGGCCAGGGCCTGCCGCTGTCGCCGGTGTTCCTGACCCAGATGAACCGCACCCAGGTGATCCGCCGCAGCTTCTTCGCCGAGAACCCGGCCGAGCCGCTGGTGCTGTTCAAGCTGGAACCGTTCGCCCTGGACTACAGCCTCAACCGCGCCGACTTCCGCTTCGGCGGCCAGCAGATGGAGTACCGCCACGGCCCGATCATCGCCACCGCCTTCCGCTGGCCGGCCGAGGGCGAGAGCGAGCGTAGCAGCCTGGTCCTGGAGGAACAGGGCGGCCGCCGCGTCGGCATCGAGAAGAACAGCGGCCCCTGGGCCCTGTTCCGCCTGATCGACATGATGAAGGTGGAGCAACACAGCGGCCGCGACGTGCTGCTGCTCAAGGCCAACCTCGACGGGCTGCAGGCCAAGTACCTGCTGCACAGCCAGCGCTCGCCGAACCCGTTCGATGCCAGCCTGCTGCGCCAGTTCAAGCTGCCGGCGACCCTCTGATGAAGGTCGCCCAACGCCTCTGGTCCAGCGCCGGGCGCACCGACACCGGCAAGGTGCGCGAGCGCAACGAGGATGCCTTTCTCGACCAGCCACAACAGGGCCTGTGGGTGGTCGCCGACGGCATGGGCGGCCACCAGGCCGGCGACCTGGCCAGCCGGCTGATCGTCGAGAGCCTTGCCGAGCTGCCCGCGGACCTGGATTTCGAGGACCGCCTGGACGCCCTGCGCGACTGCCTGCATCGCCTCAACCGCCACCTCAGCCTGGGCCTGACCCTGACCGGCGAGACTCAGGATCTGCTGGTCGGCAGCACGGTGGTGGCGCTGCTCGCCGAAAGCAGCCGGGTGGTCTGCGTGTGGGCCGGCGACAGCCGCTGCTACCTGCTGCGCGGGCGCCAGTTGTTCCAGCTCAGCCGCGATCATTCGCTGCTGCAGCAACTGGTCGAGGAACGCGGCATGAGCCCGGCGGACGCCGCGCGCCAACCCGGTGCCCACGCCCTGACCCGGGCCATCGGCGCGGCCGAGGAATTGCAGCTGGACATCCTCGAACTGGAGAGCCTGCCCGGCGACGTGTTCCTGCTGTGCAGCGACGGTCTCTATCAGGACCTCGATCACGACGACATGACCGCCGCCCTGCTGCGCCCCAGCCCGCAGCTGGCCCTGCAACGCCTGTTCGACCTGGCCCTGCAGGGCCCGGCCCGCGACAACCTGAGCGGCGTGGTGATCAATCGATGAACGCCGAAGCCAAGGTGGTCAGCGCCGACCTAACGGTGATGGCCGGCGCCAACCCGGCGCGCGTCGCCCGCCCGTTGCCCAAGGACCTGCCCGAGCTGCTCGGCGGCCGCTATCAGATCGAACGGCTGCTCGGCGTCGGCGGCATGGGCGCCGTGTACCGCGCCCGCGACCTGCTGCGCGAACAGTTCGGCGAACCGCAGCCCTGGGTGGCACTGAAGACCCTCAGCGAGGACTTCGCCGAATACCCGGACGCCAGCGCCCTGCTCTACAGCGAGTTCGCCCTTACCGCGCGGCTCAGCCACCGCAACCTGGTGCGCTTCTACAGCTTCGAAGTGGACCCAACCTGCCAGCGCGCCTTCATCACCATGGAGTTGCTCAAGGGCAACACCCTCGACCATGTGCTGCACCAGTACCCCAGCGGCCTGCCCTGGCCCGAGGCGCAGCGGGTCGCCCTCAGCCTGCTGGAAGCGCTGCGCTACGCCCACGACCAGGGCGTGCTGCACGGCGACCTCAAGCCGAGCAACCTGATGCTCGGCGACGACGACATCCGCCTGTTCGACTTCGGTCTCGGCCAGGCCCGCGAGGGCTTCCTCAAGGGCCTGCCGCGCCTGGCGCGCAGCCGCTTCGCCGCCTGGACGCCACGCTACGCCGCCCCCGAACTGCTCGACGGCGCCACCCTGAACGCCGCCGCCGACGTCTACGCCGTGGCCTGCGTGATCTACGAACTGTGCAGCGGCCAGCATCCTTTCCGCCGGCAAAGTGCTAAACAGGCGCTGGCAATGGAACTGCCGCTGACGGCCCCCGCGGACCTGCCCCGCGCACTGTGGCCGGCCCTGCGCGCCGCGCTGGAATTCGATCCGGCCAAGCGCTGCAACCTGCCGGACCTGCTGCGTGCCTTCCGCGCCCAGCGCCCGAATGCGTCGCTGCTGACGCGCCTGCTGCGCCGCCCGGCCTGATTGCGCCTATCGACAAGGACGACACATGTTCAACCCCGCCAACCAGACCCACTTCAGCCTGACCCTCGAAGGTCTCGACCACGACCTGCAGGTGCTCGAATTCAGCGGCCGCGAGGCCCTCGACCAGCCCTATCGCTTCGCGGTGGAACTGGTCAGCGAGAAGCCCGACCTGGATCTCGACGAGTTGCTCGGCAAACCAGCCTTCCTCGCCATTGCTCCGGACGGCAGCGGCATCCACGGCCTGATCCACGATGTCGGCCAGGGCGAGTCGGGCAAGCGCCTGACCCGCTATCACCTCACCCTTAGCCCTAAGCTGACCTGGCTCGGCTATCGCACCAACCAGCGCATCTACCAGCACCTGACGGTGCCGCAGATCATCGCCCTGGTCTTGGAAGAGCACGGCATCCTCGGCGGCGCCTACCGCTTCCAGCTCGGCCCGACCGTCTACCCGGAGCGCGAGTACTGCGTGCAGTACGACGAGACGGACCTGCACTTCATCCAGCGCCTGTGCGAGGAAGAGGGGCTGCACTACCACTTCGAGCATTCGGCCAAGGGCCACGTGCTGGTGTTCGGCGACGACCAGACCGGCTTCCCCAAACTCGGCCAGCCCACCGCCTATGTGCAGGACAGCGGCCTGGTCGCCGATGAACCGGTGATCAAACGCTTCAACCTGCGCCTGGCCACCCGCACCAACCAGGTCAGCCGCCGCGACTACGACTTCGAACAACCACGCCTGCAGCTGGAGACCAGCGCCAAGGCCGACTTCCAGCCCAAGCTGGAAGACTACGACTACCCCGGCCGCTACACCGAGCGCACGCGCGGCAAGCACCTGTCGCAACGTGCCCTTGAGCGCCACCGCGCCGACTACCAGCTGGCCCAGGGCGAGAGCGACCAGCCACGCCTGGTGACCGGCCACCTGCTGGAAATCTCCGACCACCCACGCCGCGAATGGAACGACCTCTGGCTGCTGCAGGAAGTGCTGCACGAGGGCAAGCAACCGCAGGTGCTGGAAGAGTCCATCACCAGCTTCGGCGGCTCTCTCCCCTCTCCCCCCGGGAGAGGGGCCGGGGGTGAGGGAATATCCGCCAGCTCGGACGACTTCAAACAGGGCTACCGCAACCGCTTCACCGCCACCCCCTGGGACGTATTGCACCGCCCCGCCCTGCGCCATCCGAAACCCAAGGTGCTGGGCAGCCAGAGCGCCGTGGTCACCGGCCCCAAGGGCGAAGAGATCCACTGCGACCAGCACGGCCGGGTCAAGGTGCAGTTCCACTGGGACCGCGAAGGCCAGGCCGACGACACCACCAGTTGCTGGCTGCGCGTCTCCAGTAGCTGGGCCGGCGATCGCTACGGCGGCATCGCCATCCCGCGCATCGGCATGGAAGTGCTGGTCACCTTCCTCGAGGGCGATCCCGACCAACCGCTGGTCACCGGCTGCCTGTACCACAAGGAACACGTGGTTCCCTACGACCTGCCGGCGAACAAGACCCGCAGCGTATTCAAGACCCTGAGCAGCCCGGGCGGTGGTGGCTACAACGAGCTGCGCATCGAGGACCGCAAGGGCCAGGAGCAGATCTATATCCACGCCCAGAAGGACTGGGACGAGAACGTCGAACACGACCAGAAGATCCGCATCGGCCACGAGCGCCACGACACCGTGGAGGCCAACAGCTACACCGAACTCAAGGCCGAGGAACACCACACCACGCATCTGCATCGCAAGGTGGAGGTGAAGGCCGAAGACCACCTGACCATCGCCCAGAACCAGCACATCAAGCTCGGCGCTGCCCAGCTGACCAAGGCCGGCCGCGAGATCCACCTCAAGGCCGGACAGAAGATGGTCATCGAGGCCGGCGTCGAACTCACCCTCAAGGCCGGCGGCAGCTTCATCAAACTCGACCCCAGCGGCATCACCCTGGTCGGCCCCCTGGCCAAACTCAACGCCGGCGGCTCGCCAGGATCTGGTAGTGGGATTGCCATCAAACAGCCGCTGCAGCCGGGGATGGCGGACAGGGACAAGGCGGGGAATCTGCTGGATGAGGCGGTGGTCAATAGCCGGGACAGCCGTCTTCAATCCCCCATGCGCATGCTCAATTTCTCCAGCTAAATCAGGACTCGCGCATCACCAGGCGCTTCCAAGGAACAGGACAGATTCATATCGCCATGGCAGACAACACACCAATCAAGTGGGCTTATCCCTTCCCAGCCAAACCAGCCTCGTCGGGTAGCAGCGCTGGCGACACCAACAACCCAGAGCTGTATTTCCAGGCACTGGCAAAAGCCAAAGACGGCTTCTATCCAATGGGCGCCAGCGGCTTATTGCACGGCGGTGTGCACTTCGATGAAGGTACGGCAACCTGCCTCGATCAGTCAGAAGTGAAGTGCATTGCCGACGGCGAAGTGATCGCCTATCGCATCGACGAGCAATACCCCAGAACCACCTATGGCGAAGGCCCGACAGCGGTACACCTGCCGTTCTCGACCGGCTTCGTACTGGTCAAACATCAGCTGAAATTCCCAGCTCTGCAGGTCAAGCCCGGCACAGAAGAAGCTGTAGACACCACGCCAACAGCCACGCCGGAGCTTACCTTCTACAGCCTGTACATGCACCTGATGGACTGGGCTGGCTACCAGACCAAGCCCAGTATGAAACGCCCCAGCTTCTGGGGTAACGGCTTGTGCAAGGTAAAAGCCGATGCACCGGACAGATTGCAGGGATTGAATGTTCGCGCCCACTACAAGGTAGCCCTCGGCCACGCGGATCGATCTGCCTACGAAAATATCCTGGCGACATTGCCTCGCGGAACGGTCGTCGAGGCAGCGAGCGGGCCCGAGGCTGAGCAGAGAGACTGGATAAAACTGGCCAGTATCACACCGGCTATCGACGGTCTTGAACCCAGCAACTGCTGGGCCTACAAGCCAGAGATGAAAAGCCTGGGCGACAATCGCTATCTGGTAAGCGAAGGTGCCAAAGACCCTATCGCCCCAACGCAGCAGGGGCTCAATGTACGCTCAGCCAGCTCCAAGGGCGACATTATTGCCCTTCTGCCGGTTGGTGCGCAGCTACGCATCAGTTCGGATGGCGCAGCGAGCAAGTACCGCAAACTGGAAGAGATCATCAGCGGCGCCCCAGTGCCCCCTCTGTCTGCCGACAGCAGTGGCAAGCTTCCAGGCTATGTCTGGCTGGACTCTCTGGAGACCAGCAACGAACCCAAGGCTCATGACGGCAGCGTGGTGGTGCTGGATCAACCGGTAGCCATCAAGGCAGGCGAGTTGATTGGGCATATCGGCCAATACCAGAACTTCGACGATGCACGCCCCAGATCGGTGCTACACCTGCAAACCTTCACCTGCGACGATCTTCCCGCCTTTATCGAGCAGTGCCGCTCTTTAGCAGAGAAGTTGCCAGACGATCAAAAAACACTGATCAAGGTACATGTCGATACCAAGATGGCCCAGGCACCTGCAGCGGATAGCACGGTCGCTGCGGAACGGAACGTAAGGCTGTGCAGCGACTCCCCCAAGGAAGGCTGCTGGGCCAAGGTACAGCAGTATGTGGAACTCAAAGCCAAGAAGGCTGGATTCGGTGCTTATGACAGCGCGAAGAACTGCTACCCGATGGATAACAGGGGACAGACCACGCTTTTCTGTGCGTACATGCTTTAGCGTGACTAGTAGCAGGGCTTAGAGATGTATCTCTGCACCCTTGATGCCAAGTAGCCGAAGGTCTTCGATCAAGCTATTAAGGTCGGAAAAAGACTCCACTTGCTCCTGGTCATCAACCAGGAAAAAGCTAGTGCCCACTCCCTTCTTCAACAGCACGATCCACTCCGGGTATTCGCCGGATTGGCGATAATATGGGTGTCAAAAAGCACACCCTGAGCCTGCTTGCTCTGTATGTCCTCACGTCGCATCAGCTGCCCCCTGCTTACTCAACCGTCACGCTCTTGGCAAGGTTACGCGGCTGGTCCACGTCGGTGCCCTTGAGCACGGCCACGTAGTAGGACAGCAGCTGCAGCGGCACGGTGTAGAGGATCGGGGCCAGCACGTCGTGGATGTGCGGCATGTTGATCACCTGAGTGCCTTCGCCGTTGCTCATGCCGGCGGCGCCGTCGGCGAAGACGATCAGCTCGCCGCCACGGGCGCGGACTTCCTGCAGGTTGGACTTGAGCTTTTCCAGCAGCTCGTTGTTCGGCGCCACGGTGACCACCGGCATGTCGGCATCGACCAGGGCCAGCGGGCCGTGTTTGAGTTCGCCGGCCGGGTAGGCTTCGGCGTGGATGTAGGAGATTTCCTTGAGCTTGAGCGCACCTTCCATGGCCACCGGATATTGGGCGCCACGGCCGAGGAACAGAGTGTGGTGCTTCTCGGCGAACAGCTCGGCGACCTTCTCCACGGTCTTGTCCATGGCCAGCGCCTCGCCCAGGCGGGTCGGCAGGCGACGCAGTTCTTCCACCAGTTCGGCGCCGACAGCGGCGTCCAGGGTGCCACGCACCTGGCCGAGAGCCAGGGTCAGCAGCAGCAGGGAAACCAGCTGAGTGGTGAAGGCCTTGGTCGAGGCCACGCCGATTTCCGGGCCGGCCTGGGTCAGCAGGCACAGGTCGGATTCGCGCACCAGGGAGCTGGTGCCGACGTTGCAGATGGTCAGGCTAGCCAGGTAACCGGCCTGCTTGGCGTTGCGCAGGGCGGCCAGGGTGTCGGCAGTCTCGCCGGACTGGGAGATAGTGATGAACAGGCTGTCCGGCTGCACTGCTACCTGGCGGTAGCGGAACTCGCTGGCCACTTCGATCTGGCAGGGAATACCGGTCAGCGCTTCCAGCCAGTAACGGGCGACCATACCGGCGTGGTAGCTGGTACCGCAGGCGACGATCTGCACGTTGCGCACCTTGGCGAACAGTTCGGCGGCCTGCGGGCCGAAGGCCTGGACCAGCACGTGGTCGCCGCCCAGGCGGCCTTCCAGGGTGCGCTGCACGACCTTGGGCTGCTCGTGGATTTCCTTGAGCATGAAGTGGCGGTACTCGCCCTTGTCGGCGGCCTCGGCACCTTCGTGGTACTGCACCGACTCACGCTGTACCGGTTGGCCGGCGACGTCCCAGATCTGCACGCTGTCGCGGCGGATCTCGGCGATATCGCCCTCCTCCAGGTACATGAAGCGGTCGGTGACCTGGCGCAGGGCGAGCTGGTCGGAGGCGAGGAAGTTCTCGCCTAGGCCCAGGCCGATCACCAGCGGGCTGCCGCTGCGGGCGGCAAGGATGCGGTCCGGCTGGGCGGAGCTGATCACGGCCAGGCCGTAGGCGCCGTGCAGCTCGGGAATCGCGGCCTTGAGCGCGGCGGTGAGGTCACCGAGCTGCTGCAGCTTGTGGTGCAGCAGGTGGACAATGGTCTCGGTGTCGGTATCGGAGGTGAAAACGTAGCCGAGGCCCTTGAGACGCTCGCGCAGTTCCTCGTGGTTCTCGATGATGCCGTTGTGCACCACGGCCAGTTGCTCACCGGAGAAGTGCGGGTGGGCGTTGCGCTCGCTCGGCGCACCGTGGGTGGCCCAGCGGGTGTGGGCGATGCCCAGGTGACCGGTCAGCGGCTCGCCGGCCAGAGCCTGGCTCAACTCGGCGACCTTGCCAACACGGCGACGGCGTCGCAGCTCACCGGCCTGGGTGAAGACCGCCACGCCGGCGCTGTCATAGCCGCGGTACTCCAGGCGCTTGAGGCCTTCGACCAGGATCGGGGTGATGTTGCGTTCGGCGACGGCGCCAACGATGCCACACATATCGGTTCTCCTCAGGAAGCAGCGGCGAGGATCAGCTGGACCCCACGCGCGCATATCTGTTCGGCCACCTGGCTATCCAGGCGGTCGTCGGTGATCAAGGTATGGAGGCTGCTCCAGGGCAGCTCCAGGTTGGGAATGCGCCGGCCGACCTTGTCGCTCTCGACCATGACGATGACCTCGCGGGCCACCTCGGCCATGACACGGGACAGGCCCAGCAGCTCGTTGAAGGTGGTGGTGCCACGCTCCAGGTCGATGCCATCGGCGCCGATGAACAGCTGGTCGAAGTCGTAGGAACGCAGCACCTGCTCGGCGACCTGGCCCTGGAAGGATTCCGAGTGCGGGTCCCAGGTGCCACCGGTCATCAGCAGCACCGGCTCGTGCTCGATGTCGCGCAGGGCATTGGCCACGTTCAGCGAGTTGGTCATCACCACCAGGCCGGGCTTGTGGCCGAGCTGGCGGATCATCGCCGCGGTGGTGCTGCCGCTGTCGATGATGATGCGCGCGTGCTCGCGGATCAGGCCGACCGCCGCGCGGGCGATGGCCTGCTTATGACGGGAGATGGGCTGCGCCGGCTCGCCGATCAGCTCCTGCGGCATGGGCACGGCGCCACCGTAGCGACGCAGCAGCAGGCCGTTCTTCTCCAGCTCAGCCAGGTCCTTTCGAATCGTAACTTCGGAGGTAGCGAAATGCTGCGCCAGGGCATCCACAACCACCTCGCCCTGCTCATTGAGCAAGACGAGAATCGCGTGGCGGCGCTGGGGAGTGTTGCGTTTCGACATTTAAGTTTCGATTCGAAAGATAAGTGTGCGAATCAAAACCTAATGAAAGCTTTCGGTCAAGCTCGAAATGGACAAAAGGCGGCCAAGGCCGCCTTTTGTTTGCTCGCATGCGACTATTTGGGCGTCTTCTGCGGGCGCTTCCAGCCTTCGATATTGCGCTGCTTGGCACGGCCCACGGCCAGGGCCGCTGCCGGTACGTCCTGGGTCACGGTGGATCCGGCACCGGTGGTGGCGCCATTGCCAAGGGTGACAGGAGCGACGATGGAGCTGTTGGAGCCGATGAACACGTCCTCGCCCA
Organism: Pseudomonas sp. GD04019; assembly: GCF_029837695.1. GTDB lineage: Bacteria > Pseudomonadota > Gammaproteobacteria > Pseudomonadales > Pseudomonadaceae > Aquipseudomonas. The sequence goes on along the minus strand of NZ_JAOEEA010000006.1, from coordinate 259,201 downwards.
TCACCGTCTTGTGCTTGTTGGCACCGTCGTAGTTGCAGGTGATGGTGCCGGCGCCGATGTTGGTGCGCGCGCCGATCTCGGCATCGCCCAGGTAGCTCAGGTGGCCGACCTTGGCGCCCTCACCCAGCACTGCGTTCTTCAGCTCGACGAAGTTGCCGACATGGGCCTTGGCGCCCAGCTTGGCGCCCGGACGCAGGCGAGCGAACGGACCGCAATCGGCGCCCTCGCCCACTTCGGCACCTTCCAGGTGGCTGTTGGCTTTGACGATGGCACCTTTGCGCAGGATGGAATCCTTGATCACGCAGTTGGGACCAATCTGCACGTTGTCTTCGATGACGACTTTGCCTTCGAGGATCACGTTGATATCGATGGTGATATCACGCCCGACTGTGACCTCGCCGCGCACGTCGAAACGATGCGGATCGAGCAGCGTGACGCCCTGAGCCATCAGCTGGCGGGCCATGCGCTGCTGGTAATGGCATTCGAGCTGCGACAGCTGGATGCGGTCGTTGGCGCCGAGCACTTCCATCTCGTCCCGGGCGGTCTCGGTGGCCACTACCAGACCGTCGGCCACGGCCATGGCGATCACGTCGGTGAGGTAGTACTCGCCCTGGGCGTTGCTGTTGGACAGGCGGCCCAGCCAGTCGCCGAGGCGCTTGCCCGGTACGGCGAGGATGCCGGTGTTGCCCTCGCGGATGGCGCGCTGCGCCTCGCTGGCATCCTTGTGCTCGACGATGGCCTGTACCACGCCGTTGGCATCACGGACGATGCGGCCATAGCCGGTAGGATCGGCCAGGTTGACCGTCAGCAGTCCCAGCTGGGATTCGCTAGCCTGCTCGAGCAGGCGGGTCAGGGTCTCCACTCGGGTCAGCGGTACGTCGCCGTAGAGGATCAGCACCTTCTCCGCTTCCAGCGCCGGCAGCGCCTGGGCCACTGCGTGGCCGGTACCCAGCTGCTCGGCCTGCAGGACGAAGTTGATATCGTCGGCCGCCAGACGCTCGCGGACCAGTTCGGCACCGTGGCCGATCACCACGTGGATCTTGCGCGGCGCAAGCTGGCGGGCGGTGTCGATGACATGGCCAAGCATGGGCTTGCCAGCAACCGGATGCAGCACCTTGGGCAGGGCCGAGCGCATGCGGGTGCCCTGGCCGGCGGCGAGGATGACGATATCGAGGGACATGGCGGAATCCTGAACGGGCACAGGCGGAATACCACCTGTGGATAAAACGGCAGAAAAGAAAAAGGGTAGCCAAGGCTACCCTTTTACTCGCTAACGCTGAAGACGGAGACGAGCCTCAGAACTTCTTGCGCAGCTGTTGCACGGTGCGCAGCTGAGCTGCCACTTCGGCCAGGTGAGCGGCGGCGGAACCGTAGTCGAATTCCGAGCCTTTCTCGTTGAGCGCCTTCTCGGCGGCCTTGAGGGCCTCCTGGGCAGCAGCTTCATCGATGTCGCCAGCGCGGGTCACGGTGTCGGCCAGGACCTTCACCATGTTCGGCTGCACTTCGAGGAAACCACCAGAGATGTAGAACACCTCATGCTCGCCGCCCTGCTTGACCAGGCGAATCGGGCCCGGCTTCAGGTCGGTGATCAGCGGGGCGTGGCCCGGAGCGATACCGAGATCGCCCAGGTTGCCGTGCGCGATCACCATCTCGACCAGACCGGAGAAGATCTCCGCTTCGGCACTGACGATGTCGCAATGGACTGTTATGGCCATACGCTTGCCTCACGTTTCGGGTGTTCTGCAGCTACTGCGCTCGCTCATGCTGCGTTGGAAGCCGGCTCGTGCTGCTCGTTTATCTGCATAAACTGCGCGCCCTCACCCGCTTCCGCCTTGCCTGAGCTTCGCTCGCTACGCTGCAGAACACCCTACCGCGCCCGTTGCCGGGCGCACAGGGGATTACAGTTTCTTGGCTTTCTCGATGGCTTCGTCGATGCTGCCAACCATGTAGAACGCCTGCTCCGGCAGGTGATCGTAGTCACCTTTCAGGATGCCGCTGAAACCAGCGATGGTGTCCTTCAGGGAAACGTACTTGCCTGGCGAACCGGTGAAGACTTCGGCCACGAAGAACGGCTGGGACAGGAAGCGCTGGATCTTACGAGCACGGGATACCAGCTGCTTGTCCGCTTCCGACAGTTCGTCCATACCGAGGATCGCGATGATGTCCTTCAGCTCCTTGTAGCGCTGCAGAACGTACTGCACGCCACGGGCGGTCTCGTAGTGCTCCTGACCAACCACCAGCGGATCGAGCTGACGGGAGGTGGAGTCCAGCGGGTCCACGGCCGGGTAGATACCCAGGGAGGCGATGTCACGCGACAGTACGACGGTGGCGTCCAAGTGGGCGAAGGTGGTCGCCGGGCTCGGGTCGGTCAGGTCGTCCGCAGGTACGTATACGGCCTGTACCGAGGTGATGGAGCCGTTCTTGGTGGAGGTAATACGCTCCTGCAGAACGCCCATCTCTTCGGCCAGAGTCGGCTGGTAACCTACTGCGGAAGGCATACGGCCCAGCAGTGCGGATACTTCGGTACCGGCGAGGGTGTAACGGTAGATGTTGTCGACGAACAGCAGAACGTCACGACCTTCGTCACGGAACTTCTCGGCCATGGTCAGGCCGGTCAGGGCTACGCGCAGACGGTTGCCTGGCGGCTCGTTCATCTGACCGTAAACCAGGGCTACCTTGTCGAGAACGTTGGAGTCCTTCATCTCGTGGTAGAAGTCGTTACCCTCACGAGTACGCTCACCCACACCAGCGAACACGGAGTAACCGCTGTGTTCCATGGCGATGTTACGGATCAGTTCCATCATGTTCACGGTCTTGCCGACGCCGGCACCACCGAACAGACCGACCTTACCGCCCTTGGCGAACGGGCAGACCAGGTCGATTACCTTGATACCGGTTTCCAGCAACTCGTTGCCGCCAGCTTGCTCGGCGTACGACGGCGCAGCGCGGTGGATTTCCCACTGCTCTTCTTCGCCGATCGGGCCAGCTTCGTCGATCGGGTTGCCCAGCACGTCCATGATCCGGCCCAGGGTCGCTTTACCGACCGGTACGGAGATGGCCTTGTTGGTACGGGTGACGTCCAGGCCGCGTTTCAGGCCTTCGGTCGAACCCATGGCAATGGAGCGAACCACGCCGTCGCCCAGCTGCTGCTGAACTTCGAGGGTGGTTTCGGCGCCGACTACTTTCAGCGCTTCATAAACACTCGGCACTTGATCACGCGGGAATTCCACGTCGATAACGGCGCCGATGATTTGAACGATACGTCCGCTACTCATCTTTGGTTCCTCTGAATATTTGAACCGTTCTTAAACCGCGGCAGCGCCGCCGACGATTTCCGAAATTTCCTGGGTGATCGCTGCCTGACGCGCCTTGTTGTAAATCAGCTGCAGGTCTTTGATCAGATCGCCAGCGTTGTCGGTGGCGTTCTTCATCGCGATCATCCGGGCCGCTTGTTCAGCCGCGTTGTTCTCAACCACCGCCTGGTACACCTGCGATTCCACGTAGCGCACCATCAGGCCGTCGAGCAGCTGTTTGGCGTCGGGTTCGTACAGGTAGTCCCAGTGGTGCTTGAGACCTTCATCCGGAGTCGCCACCAGGGGAACGAGCTGCTCCACTGTCGGCTTTTGCGTCATGGTATTGACGAACTTGTTCGAGACCACGGACAGACGATCGATGCGACCTTCGAGGTAAGCATCGAGCATCACCTTGACCGAACCGATCAGATCGTTGATCGACGGTTCTTCGCCCAGGTGGCTGATCGCAGCAACGACATTGCCACCAAAGTTGCGGAAGAACGCCGCACCCTTGCTGCCAATCACGCAGAGATCAACCTCTACGCCTTGCTCGCGATTGCTCGCCATGTCTTTGACCAGAGCCTTGAACAGGTTGGTATTCAGACCACCGCACAGACCACGGTCCGAACTCACCACCACGTAACCGACGCGCTTGACTTCACGCTCGATCATGAACGGGTGACGATATTCCGGGTTGGCGTTGGCCAGATGACCAATCACCTGGCGGATACGCTCCGCGTAGGGACGACTAGCTGCCATGCGCTGTTGAGCTCTGCGCATCTTGCTGGTCGCCACCTTTTCCATGGCGCTGGTGATCTTCTGCGTGCTTTTGATGCTCGCAATCTTGCTGCGAATCTCTTTTGCGCCTGCCATGTAACACCTATCAGGTTAGCAAGCGGGGGCCTCGCGACCCCCACTGCGGCTTACCAGGTTTGGGTGGCCTTGAACTTCTCGATACCGGCTTTCAGCTGGCCATCGATGTCGTCATTGAAGTCGCCCTTCTCGTTGATCTTCGCCATCAGAGCGGCGTTCTCACGGTTGAAGAAGGCGATCAGGGCCTGCTCGAAGCTGATGATCTTGGCGACTTCGACGTCGGCCAGGAAACCACGCTCGGCGGCGTACAGGCTCACCGACATGTCGGCGATCGACATCGGCGCGTACTGCTTCTGCTTCATCAGCTCGGTAACGCGCTGACCGTGATCCAGCTGCTTGCGGGTAGCCTCGTCCAGGTCAGAAGCGAACTGGGCGAAAGCCGCCAGTTCACGGTACTGAGCCAGAGCGGTACGGATACCACCGGACAGCTTCTTGATGATCTTGGTCTGAGCGGCACCACCCACGCGGGAAACCGAGATACCGGCGTTGACAGCCGGACGGATACCCGAGTTGAACATGGCCGATTCCAGGAAGATCTGACCGTCGGTGATCGAGATCACGTTGGTCGGAACGAACGCGGAAACGTCGCCAGCCTGGGTTTCGATGATCGGCAGAGCGGTCAGGGAACCAGTCTTGCCAGTCACGGCGCCATTGGTGAACTTCTCCACATACTCTTCGGAAACGCGGGAAGCGCGCTCCAGCAGACGGCTGTGGAGATAGAACACGTCGCCTGGGTAGGCTTCACGGCCTGGCGGACGGCGCAGCAGCAGGGAGATCTGGCGGTAGGCAACGGCCTGCTTGGATAGGTCGTCGTACACGATCAGAGCGTCTTCACCGCGGTCGCGGAAGTATTCGCCCATGGTGCAACCGGCGTACGGAGCGAGGAACTGCAGGGCAGCCGACTCGGACGCGGAAGCGGCCACAACGATGGTGTTGGCCAGAGCGCCAGCTTCTTCCAGCTTGCGCACCACGTTGGCGATGGTCGATTGCTTCTGACCGATGGCAACGTAGACGCAGCGGATGCCGCTGTTCTTCTGGTTGATGATGGCGTCGACGGCCAGAGCAGTCTTACCGATCTGACGGTCACCGATGATCAGCTCGCGCTGGCCACGGCCTACCGGGATCATGGCATCGACCGACTTGTAACCGGTTTGCACCGGCTGGTCGACCGACTTACGCCAGATCACGCCCGGAGCGACTTTCTCGACGGCGTCGGTGGCTTGAGCATTGATCGGGCCTTTGCCATCGATCGGGTTGCCCAATGCGTCGACGACGCGGCCCAGCAGTTCCGGACCAACCGGGACTTCCAGGATGCGACCGGTGCACTTGGCGCTCATGCCTTCGGCGAGGCTGGTGTATGCACCCAGCACTACGGCGCCGACGGAGTCTTGCTCCAGGTTCAGCGCCATACCGTAGACGCCGCCCGGGAACTCGATCATTTCGCCGTACATAACGTCGGCCAGACCGTAGATACGTACGATACCGTCGGAAACGGATACCACGGTACCTTCGTTGCGGGCTTGGGAAGAGACGTCGAGTTTCTCGATACGTCCCTTGATGATTTCACTAATTTCGGAAGGATTGAGTTGCTGCATTGCTCTGCTGCCCCTTCAAACTCAAGATTTCAACGCTTCGGCCAGTTTCGCGATTTTGCCGCGAACCGAGCCATCGATAACCAGGTCGCCCGCGCGGATCACGACACCACCGATGAGGGAGGAGTCTTCCGTCGCGTGCAGACGCACTTCTCGGCTGAGCCGTGCGCTGAGAACCTTGGCGAGTTTGTCTTGCTGTTCGGTGCTCAATGCGAAGGCACTGGTCACTTCCACGTCTACCGACTTCTCCTGCTCGGCCTTGTACAGCTCGAACTGGGCGGCGATTTCCGGCAACAGATCGAGACGATCGTTTTCGGAGACGACGGAAATGAAGTTACGTGCCTGGGCGTCGAACTTGTCACCACACACTTCATTGAAAGTGGTGGCCTTTTCTGTACTCGTCAGACGCGGGGCCTTGAGCACGCGCTGCATGGTGTCGTCTTGCGACACCGCTGCAGCCAGGCCGAGCATGGCTGACCAGGAGGCCAGTTGCTGGTGGGCCTGAGCGTGCTCGAAAGCTGCCTTGGCGTAAGGTCGGGCCAGCGTGGTCAGTTCTGCCATGATCGCCCTCGCTTAGATTTCGGCGGCCAGTTTGTTAACCAGCTCCGCGTGCGCGTTTTGATCGATGGACGCACCCAGGATCTTCTCGGCACCGCCGACGGCCAGGGCACCCACTTGGGCACGCAGGGCGTCTTTGACGCTGTTCAGTTCCTGTTCGATCTCGGCCTGAGCCTGAGCCTTCACACGGTCAGCTTCGACACGAGCCTGATCACGGGCTTCGTCGACGATCTGAGTACCGCGTTTCTTGGCCTGCTCGATGATTTCAGCAGCCTGGGTTTTGGCTTCGCGCAGTTGCTGGGCCACTTTCTCGTGGGCCAGTTCCAGATCGCGAGCCGCACGGTTGGCGGCGTCCAGACCATCGGCGATCTTCTTTTGGCGTTCGCGCAGAGCCGTGATGACCGGAGGCCATACGAACTTCATGCAGAACAGCACGAAAATGAAGAACGCAACGGCCTGGCCAATCAGGGTTGCATTAATGTTCACGCCAGTACCTCGCTGTTCGTTGTTTCGTCAAACCAATCAACTCGCAAGCGAGTGATTAGCCGGCGATTTGACCAACGAAGGGGTTCGCGAAGGTGAAGAACAGAGCGATACCAACGCCGATCATGGTCACGGCGTCCAGCAGACCGGCGACGATGAACATTTTCACCTGCAGCATCGGAACCATTTCCGGCTGACGAGCAGCGCCTTCCAGGAACTTGCCGCCCAGCAGGCCGAAGCCAATGGCAGTACCCAGAGCGCCCAGACCGATCAGCAGGGCAACAGCAATCGCGGTGAGACCAACTACAGTTTCCATTTTTCCTCCCGACTTTTTATGTCGTATTGGTTTAGGTTGAAGCGGTAAAGCGGTTTTCGTTTACCCAAAGCGGCGGCTGCCGCTTAGTGGTTGTCTTCGTGAGCCATCGACAGGTAGACGATGGTCAACATCATGAAGATGAAGGCCTGCAGGGTGATGATCAGGATGTGGAACACCGCCCACGCCCAGTTCAGCGCCACGCCCAGGGTGCTCAGCAGGAACATGCCGCTGCCGAACATCACGGCAATCAGGATGAAGATCAGCTCGCCGGCATACATGTTGCCGAACAGACGCAGAGCCAGAGAGATCGGCTTGGCGATCAGGGTGACGAATTCCAGCAGGAAGTTCACCGGGATAAGCAGGATCTGTACGACGATGTTCTTGCTGCCGAACGGGTGCAGGGTCAGCTCGCCGAGGAAACCGCCGATGCCCTTGACCTTGATGCTGTAGAACACGATCAGAGCGAACACCGACAGGGCCATGCCCAGGGTGGCGTTCGGGTCGGTGGTCGGGACCACGCGGAAGAACAGGTGATCATTGCCGGTAATGGCAGCAGCGGCCATCGGCAGGAAGTCCACCGGCACCAGGTCCATCAGGTTCATCAGGAAGATCCAGACGAAGATGGTCAGGGCCAGGGGTGCGATCAGCGGGTTACGGCCATGGAAGGTATCCTTCACGCTGCCGTCGACGAACTCGATCAGTACTTCGACGAAGTTCTGCAGGCCGCCCGGCTGGCCGCTGGTGGCGCGCTTGGCGGCCATGCGGAACAGCAGGATGAACACCAGACCGAGCAGGACGGACCAGCCCAGGGTGTCGACGTGGAAGGCCCAGAAGCCCATTTCCTTTGCTTCTTGCGCGGTGTGGGCGAAGCCCCAGTCACCGTTCGGCAGTTTCCCGAAGGTCAGGTTCTGCAGGTGGTGCTGGATATAGCCCGAAGCGGTTTGTTCTGCCATGTTTGCCTCAAACGCTCTAAGGTCTCGAAAGTCTTGTTCTCATCAGCAGCGGTGCGAACCAGCCAACGCTGAGCGCCAGCACGAAGACACCGAACAGAACCGGCGCCTCCAGTGGTTTCACCACCACGAACGTCAGTGCAAACAGCACTGCCGTCAGAATCAGCTTGCCCGCTTCGCCGGCATAAAAGGACCGGACGATGCTCTGGGCGGCCCGGGCCCCGCTGAAGCGGAAGGCCTTGTGGGCGAAGTACAGGTTGGGAAGCCAGGCAATCAGCCCCCCGCAGAGTCCCGAATAGGCGCTTACCGGGCCGCGCCAGCCATACAGCACGGCGGCGGCCAACAGCATCACGACCAGTTGGGCCAGCAGCACCGGAAAGACCGGTAAACGATGGAAGGGCAGGCGCTTCTGCGTGCGGGCATCCATCTTCGCTGTTCCTCTAGGTCGGCACGTTAAATCAACAACTTGGCATACTTTGTGCCGACAAAATGCGCGCAGAGTATAGGGGCGGTTCCCCACCCGTTCAACTGGCCGGTAGCGAATTCCGACCGCCCGCTACATGAGCAATTGTGTCCGGATTTCAGCGGATATGAGCCAGTACGCCCTGCAGTTCATCCAGCGAGTTGTAGCGGATCACCAATTGGCCCTTGCCCTTCTGCCCGTGCTTGATCTGCACCGGGGCCCCTAGCTTCTCGGCCAGGCGCTGCTCCAGACGGTTTATGTCCGGATCGGCCTTGACCTTCTCAGCAGGTTTTTCCTTGTTGTTCAGCCACTGGCGCACCAGTGCTTCGGTTTGGCGCACGGTGAGGCCGCGTGCGACAACATGTCGCGCGCCTTCCACCTGCTGTTCCAGGGGCAGACCGAGCAGGGCACGGGCATGGCCCATCTCCAGATCGCCGTGGGCGAGCAGGGTCTTGATCTCTTCCGGCAGGGCGATCAGGCGCAGCAAATTGGTGATGGTCACCCGCGACTTGCCCACCGCATCGGCGACCTGCTGCTGGGTCAGCTCGAACTCCTGCTGCAGGCGCTGCAGGGCCACGGCTTCCTCAATCGGGTTGAGGTCTTCGCGCTGGATGTTCTCGATCAGCGCCATGGCAATGGCGGCTTCGTCCGGTACTTCACGGACCATGGCCGGGATCTTGTCCAGGCCGGCCTGCTGACTGGCGCGCCAGCGGCGCTCACCGGCGATGATCTCGAAGCGGCCACCACCGATAGGGCGCACCACGATCGGCTGCATCACACCCTGGGCCTTGATCGAGTTGGCCAGCTCTTCTAGGGCGGAGGGGTCCATGTCGCGGCGCGGCTGGTACTTGCCCCGCTGGATCAGGTCCAGCGGCAGGTGCTGCAGCTCACGGCTATCGGCCTTGACCGCTTCTTCCTCGAGGACAGCGGCGGTGCTGCCGCCGAGCAGGGCGTCCAGTCCGCGGCCGAGTCCGCGCTTCTTGATGGCCATGGGATTCCTTATGCGGTTGCGGTTTTCGCGGCGGAGCGCTGGCGGCGTACCAGTTCGCCGGCCAGGGCCAGGTAGGCGATGGCGCCACGGGATTGCTTGTCGTAGGCCAGCGCCGGCATGCCGAAGCTGGGCGCCTCGGCCAGGCGCACGTTGCGCGGGATGACCACGTCGTACAGCTGCTCGCCGAAGTGCTCCTTGAGCTGGGCGCTGACATCGTTGGTCAGGCTGATGCGCGGGTCGTACATGGTGCGCAGCAGGCCTTCGATCTTCAGGCTCGGGTTGAGCAGCGAGCCGATGCGCTGGATGCTGTTCATCAGGTCGGTCAGACCCTCCAGTGCGTAGTACTCGCACTGCATGGGGATGATCACGCCGTCGGCGGCGACCAGGGCGTTGACCGTGAGCATCGACAGCGCCGGCGGGCAGTCGATGAGGATGTAGTCGTAGTTCTCGCGGATCGGCGCCAGGGCATAGCGCAGGCGGCTCTCCTTCATCTTCATCTCGAGCAGTGCGACTTCGGCAGCAGTGAGGTCGCGGTTGGCCGGCAGCAGCTGGTAGCCGCCATGCTCGGAGAACTGCATGGCCTCGCCGACGGTGCTCTCACCGATCAGCACGTCGTAGATGGAGTGCTCCAGGGCCTGCTTATCCACACCACTGCCCATGGTGGCGTTGCCCTGTGGATCGAGATCGATCAGCAGCACGCGGCGCTTGGTCGCGACCAGCGAGGCGGCCAGGTTGATGCAGGTGGTGGTCTTGCCGACCCCGCCTTTCTGATTGGCGATCGCGAATACCTTGGCCATCTTGCTTCCCCCTAGACCGAGCGACGCAGTATCAACAGGTGACGCTGGCCTTGGCAACCGGGAACCTTGAGCACATCGCAGCTTTGCAGACGGAAGTCCGCCGGCAACGCTTGCAGCTCGTCGTCGGGCTGCACACCCTTCATCGCCAGCCAGTGGGTATCGGCGTTGCCCAGATGGCGGGTCCAGTCGGTGAAGTCCTGCAGCGAGCTGAAGGCGCGCGAGCAGATGCCGCTGAACGGGACCTGCGGACGGAACTCCTCGACCCGGCTGTGGATAACTTCCAGGTTGGCCAGCTTGAGCTCCAGCTTCACCTGGGTGAGGAAGCGGGTCTTCTTGCCGTTGGAGTCGAGCAGGGTGAAGCGCCGCTCGGGGAACAGGATGGCCAGCGGAATGCCAGGCATGCCGCCGCCACTGCCGACGTCCAGCCAGTTGTCACCATGCTGGGCGACGAAGGGCACGACGCTGAGGCTGTCGAGCAGATGGCGCGAGACCATCTCGTCCGGGTTGCGCACAGCGGTCAGGTTGTAGGCCTTGTTCCACTTGATCAGCAGGGCCAGGTAACCGAGCAGCTGTTCGTGCTGTTGGGCGCTGAGCGCTACGCCGAGCGTCTGCGCGCCCTGCGCGAGTTCATCGGCATGGCGTTGGGTGACCACGGACATCAGGCACTGATCTCCAGGGTCTGGCCGGCGTTGCGCTTCTTCAGATGGATCAGCAGCAGGGAGATGGCCGCCGGGGTCACGCCCGGGATGCGTCCGGCCTGGCCGAGCGTCTCGGGGCGGGCATTGCCCAGCTTGTGCTGGATCTCCTTGGACAGACCGGAGATGCCGGCGTAGTCGATATCGGCCGGCAGCCTGGTGTCCTCGCTGGCGCGCAGGCGCTCAATCTCTTCCTGCTGGCGATCGATATAGCCGGCGTATTTGGTCTTGATCTCAACCTGCTCGGCGACCTGGGCATCCACCTGCGGCGCCTCGGTCACTTCGGCCAGGGCCGCATAGTCGATCTCCGGACGGGCCAGCAGGTTGAGCAGATTGTACTCATGCGCGAGTGGAGTCCCGAAGCGCGCGACGATGGCATCGCCCTGCGGCGTACCCGGGCGCACCCAGGTGCTTTTCAGGCGTTGTTCTTCCTGGACGATGCCCTCGCGCTTGGCTTCGAAGGCGGCCCAGCGCACGTCATCGACCAGGCCCAGCTCACGGCCCTTCTCGGTCAGGCGCAGGTCGGCATTGTCCTCGCGCAGGATCAGCCGGTATTCGGCGCGCGAGGTGAACATGCGATACGGCTCCTGGGTACCCAGGGTGATCAGGTCGTCGACCAGCACGCCGATGTAGGCCTCGTCGCGGCGCGGACACCAGCTTTCCTTGCCCTGCGCGCGCAGTGCGGCGTTGGCACCGGCCAGCAGGCCCTGGGCGCCGGCTTCTTCGTAACCGGTGGTGCCGTTGATCTGGCCGGCGAAGAACAGGCCGCCGATGACCTTGGTCTCCAGGCTGTACTTGAGGTCACGCGGGTCGAAGTAGTCGTACTCGATGGCGTAGCCGGGACGCACGATATGGGCGTTCTCCATGCCACGGATCGAACGCACGATCTCCAGCTGCACATCGAACGGCAGCGAGGTGGAGATGCCATTAGGGTACAGCTCATGCGTTGTGAGCCCCTCGGGCTCGATAAACACCTGGTGGCTGTCCTTGTCGGCGAAGCGGTGGATCTTGTCTTCGATCGACGGGCAGTAACGCGGACCGATGCCTTCGATCACCCCGGAATACATCGGCGAGCGATCGAGGTTGCTGGCGATGATCTCGTGGGTACGGGCGTTGGTATGGGTCATCCAGCAGCTGATCTGCCGCGGATGCATGTCCTTGTTACCGAGGAAGGACATCACCGGAATCGGCGTGTCACCAGGCTGCTCAGTCATCACCGAGAAGTCCACCGAACGGCCATCGATACGCGGCGGGGTGCCGGTCTTCAGCCGGCCGACACGCAGCGGCAGCTCGCGCAGGCGCTTGGCCAGGGCGATCGAGGGTGGATCGCCGGCGCGGCCGCCGGAGTAGTTCTGCAGACCGATGTGGATAAGTCCGCCGAGGAAGGTGCCGGTGGTCAGTACCACTGAATCGGCCATGAAACGCAGGCCCATCTGGGTGACCACACCCTTTACCTGGTCCTGTTCGACGATCAGGTCGTCAGCTGCTTGCTGGAATATCCACAGGTTCGGCTGGTTTTCCAGGATCTCGCGGATCGCCGCCTTGTACAGGATGCGGTCGGCCTGGGCGCGGGTGGCGCGTACGGCCGGACCCTTGCGGCTGTTGAGCACGCGGAACTGGATGCCGCCCTTGTCGGTAGCGATGGCCATGGCGCCGCCGAGGGCATCGATTTCCTTGACCAGGTGGCTTTTACCTATTCCGCCAATCGCGGGATTGCAGCTCATCTGGCCGAGGGTTTCTACGTTGTGGGTCAGCAGCAGGGTCTTCACGCCCATGCGTGCGGCTGCCAGCGCAGCCTCGGTGCCGGCATGGCCGCCGCCGATCACGATCACGTCAAAACGGGAAGGGAAGTCCACCACGCACCTCGTGCCTGTTGAGAAAAGGGGGATTGGAAAGGGGTGGCAAGTATAGGGAGTTGGCTTGGCCGAATGAAGCCTTCTGCACAAAAAATAGCCAGACTGATGTCTTTCAGGAAAATAGAGAATAAAAGAGAGAAATCTTATAAAGCTTAGTTTTTATGTTTATTCATGGTGCAGCGCTTTTCTGTGGATAGATCGCTGCAGATTCCAGATAACAAGGCCTGCAGCGATGTATAAGGCTGTGCCATTCCTGGCCCTATCCGTTGGGCAAGCTGGATAACGCCTGTGGATGAAAACGTGATTTATGCACAGGCTGGTTTTCCACCCCGTTGTCACCAGGCTTATAGACCGGGCTCAGGCGTGGTTTTCCACAGGGTTCAGGAGGCTTATTTACCGATGCAGAAGCTGGAGAAGATGCGTCCGAGCAGGTCATCCGAGCTGAAGGCACCGGTAATTTCGCCCAGCGCCTGTTGCGCCTGACGCAGGTCCTCAGCCAGCAGCTCTCCGGCGCCCATCAGGGTCAGCTGGTTGCGGCCGTGCTCGAGGCTGGTCTGAGCCTGGCGCAGTGCTTCCAGGTGGCGACGACGGGCGCTGAAGCCGCTCTCGGCGGTCTGCTCGAAACCCATGCAGGCCTTAAGGTGCTCGCGCAGCAGATCCAGCCCTTCGGCCGATTTGGCGGACAGCGAGATGGTCACGTGGCCATCTTCGCTGGTTTCTAACGCGATGGCCTCGGTGGACAGGTCAGCCTTGTTACGGATCAGGGTGACCCGCGCCGGATCGGGTTTGGTGTCGAGGAACTCCGGCCACAGGGCAAAGGGATCGGCAGCCTCCGGGGCGGTGGAGTCGACCACCAGCAACACCCGATCCGCCTCGCCGATGGCCTTGAGCGCACGTTCCACGCCGATGCGCTCGACCTGGTCGTCGGTATCGCGCAGGCCGGCAGTATCCACCACGTGCAGCGGCATCCCGTCGATGTGGATATGTTCGCGCAGCACATCGCGGGTAGTACCGGCGATATCAGTGACGATGGCCGCCTCGCGTCCGGCCAGGGCGTTGAGCAGGCTGGACTTGCCCGCATTGGGGCGCCCGGCGATCACCACGTTCATGCCGTCGCGCAGCAGGGCGCCCTGACCGGCTTCGCGCAGCACTGTGGATAAGTAGTCGCGCACACCGTCCAGCTGGCTCAGCACATGGCCGTCGGCGAGGAAGTCGATCTCTTCTTCGGGGAAGTCGATGGCCGCCTCGACGTAGATGCGCAGCTGGATCAGGCGCTCGGTTAGCTCGTGCACCCGCCGCGAGAACTCGCCCTGTAGCGAGCGCAGGGCGTTGCGCGCGGCCTGGGTCGAGCTGGCCTCGATCAGGTCAGCGATGGCCTCGGCCTGGGCCAGGTCGAGCTTGTCGTTGAGAAACGCACGCTCGCTGAACTCGCCCGGTCGAGCCTGGCGTGCACCGAGCTGCAGGCAGCGCTGCAGCAGCATGTCGAGCACCACCGGGCCGCCATGGCCCTGCAGTTCAAGCACGTCTTCGCCGGTGAAGGAATTGGGACCGGGGAAGAACAGCAGCAGGCCCTGGTCGATCACATCGCCATCATCGTCGTGCCAGGGGCCGTAATGGGCATGGCGTGGCTTCGGTTCCAGGCCGGCCAGGGTAATGCCAATGGCGCGAGCACGCGGCCCGGAGACCCGCACGATGCCGACTCCTCCGCGACCTTGAGCGGTGGCGACGGCGGCGATGGTTTCACGGGCGCTGGTCATAGCGATTCTCGACTGTGGATATCTTGCGGATAGCAAAACGCCCCACGAGGGGGCGTCTTGTGCAGCTTCAGCGGACTCAGGCTTTCGCCGTCGCGGCCTCGATCTGCCGGGTAATGTACCACTGCTGGGCGATGGACAGGACGTTGTTGACCACCCAGTACAGCACCAGACCGGCGGGGAACCAGAGGAAGAAGAAGGTGAAGATGATCGGCATCAGCTTCATCACCTTGGCCTGCATGGGGTCCGGAGGAGTCGGGTTCAGACGCTGCTGGATGAACATGGTGGCGCCCATGATGATCGGCAGCAGGAAGAACGGATCCTTGATCGACAGGTCGGTGATCCAGCCCAGCCACGGGGCCTGGCGCATCTCGACGCTTTCCAGCAGCACCCAGTAGAGGGCCAGGAATACCGGCATCTGTACCAGGATCGGCAGGCAACCACCGAGCGGGTTGATCTTCTCCTTCTTGTACAGCTCCATCATCGCCTGGGACATCTTCTGGCGATCGTCGCCATGCTGTTCCTTCAGCGCGGCCAGCTTGGGCGACACGGCGCGCATGCGGGCCATGGAGCGGTAGCTGGCGGCGGAGAGCGGGAAGAACGCCAGTTTGATGATGATGGTCAGGACGATGATCGACCAGCCCCAGTTACCGAGCAGGTTGTGGATATGTTCCAGCAGCCAGAAGATCGGCTGGGCGATGAACCACAGAATGCCGTAGTCGACGGTCAGCTCCAGACCCGGGGACAGCTGCTTAAGGTGTTCCTGGATCTTCGGACCGGCATACAGGACGGCACCGGTTTCGGCGCTGGCGCCGGAGGCGACGCTCAGCTGCGGACCGGTGAAGCCGATGATGTAGTTGCCCTGGCTGTCCTTGCGGGTCTGCACACTGTTGCTGTCGTCCTTGTCGGCGACCCAGGCGGTGACGAAGTAGTGCTGCAGCCAGGCGACCCAGCCACCTTGCACCGTCTCGCGCAGGTTCTTGTCGTCCATGTCGCCCATGTTCACCTTTTTGTAAGGCTCTTCGGCGGTCCACAGGGCGGCGCCCAGATAGGTCGCGGTGCCGGTGGCGGTGGTGGACGAAGGATCGGCGCTGTTGTCGCGCTTGAGCTGGGCGTAGAAGTTGCCGCTCCAGGCCTGACCGCTCTGGTTGTCGACCTTGTAGGTGACGCCCAGGTCGTACTGGCCGCGCTCGAAGCTGAAGCGCTTGACGTAGTTGACGCCGGCTTCGGCATAGGTGAGCTCGACCACCAGCTGGTCCTGACCTTCGGCCAGTTCATAGCTGCGCTTGTCGCTGCTCCACAGGGCACGGCCGCTGGATTTGTCCGGGGCGTTGCTGCCGATCAGGCCGCTCTGCGCTAGGTAGGTACGCTCGCCGCCGTTGTCGAACAGCTGGAACGGTACTTCCGGATGATCCTGGCGACGCGGGTACTTCGGCAGGGTCAGCTGGACGATGTCGCCGCCCTTCGGATCGATTGCCAGTTCCAGGACGTCGGTCTTCACGCGGATCAGCTCGTCGCTGACCACGGCCGGTGCGGCCAGCTGCGGATTGGCCTCGCCATTGGCGGTCGGCACGTCGTCCGCGGCATTGCTGGTCGGTACGTCCGGCAGGTCCGTCGAGGGTTTGCCGCCGACGGTAGCGCTGGCACTGGCCGGAATGGCGGCCTGGCCGTAGTCCTCGTTCCACTGCAGAACCATCAGGTAGGACACGATGGCCAGGGCGACGAGCAGGATCGAGCGTTGGATGTCCATGGATTACTCGGTCATCGAAGAGGAGGAAGGAGGCGGAACCGGGTCGTAACCACCGGGATTCCAGGGGTGGCAGCGGCCCAGCCGACGCAGGCCGAGCCAACCGCCATGCAACACGCCATGGGTTTCGATGGCCTGTTGCATGTAGCAGGAGCAGCTGGGGTAGAAGCGACAGTGACTGGCCATCAAGGGGCTGATGGCGTAGCGGTAGAACTGGATCGGAAGGATCGCCAGTTTACGCATGGGGGCTGTCGCTTACCCCGGGAGGTGCGGCGTCGGGACGCTGCTTGGCGAGGCGTTTCCAGAGTTTGCCGAACTGCTGATGCAGTTCCGGATTGTCCAGATCGCCAAGGCCCTTGCGTGCCACCACGACAATGTCCATACCAGCCAGCAACTCCTGGTTGAGCCGGAAGGAATCCCGGATCAGGCGTTTCAGACGGTTGCGCTCGACGGAGAGCTTGACGCTTTTCTTGCCGATCACCAGCCCCAGGCGGGGATGGTCGAGATCGTTGGCACGCGCGAGGAGCAGGACGTTCTTGCCGGGTGCCTTGCCGCTCGGTGAGTCGAAAACTGCCTTGAAGTGCCGGGGGGTTAGCAGACGCTTTTCCCGGCTGAAGTCTCGACTCACCATCCGTTCCGGTTTATCAGACGGTCAGACGCTTGCGGCCCTTGGCGCGACGACGCGACAGGACGGCACGGCCGTTCTTGGTGGCCATGCGAGCGCGGAAACCATGGGTGCGAGCGCGCTTGAGGGTACTGGGTTGGAAAGTGCGTTTCATGGTGATCTACCTGGATGGTTCGAAGGAGCCGGAAATGGCCCCCGTTTAAAGAGACCGGCGATTCTAGTGAAACCGAGGCCTCAGGTCAATTTCCAACCAGCTTGGAATGGATAAAGAAGGATAAAAGGAAAGAAATTCTTTAAAGAGCTTGTTTTGTTAAAACTTAATAGCGCCTGTTCCGCCTGTGGAGAAGTCGCTGCAGGTCGCGTCAAGATTGGTGTTCATCGAAGGATAAGGCTGTCGGCAAGCGGTGCGCTGGATGTTCGCAGCAGGTGCAAGGCCTGTGCAGGAATCGCCGATTTACCCACAGACGGTTTTTCCACGAGGTTACGCCCAAGCTTTTACCCAGTCTTTAGTTACCTTTATCCACAGCCTTTCAAAAATCATCTGGGAATAGTGGAAACATAAATAAATCCTTGATTTTCCTCGGTTGAAATCGCGCATTCGTGTGGATAACTCGTGACCCCGGGGCTACAATGCTCGCTGATTTTTAGCTTCGCCGACCGTAGCGATCCCAGGGGATATCAGTGTCCGTAGAACTTTGGCAGCAGTGTGTGGAGCTGCTTCGCGACGAGTTGCCCGCCCAACAATTCAATACCTGGATCCGCCCCTTGCAGGTGGAATCCGCGGGCGACGAGCTGCGCGTCTATGCGCCTAATCGCTTCGTGCTCGACTGGGTCAACGAGAAGTACATGGTGCGTCTGCTCGAGCTGCTGGCCGAGCGCGCAAATGGTCTGGCACCCGCGCTGTCCCTGCTGATTGGCAGCAAGCGCAGTGCCGCTCCGCGTATGGCCGCGCCGACACCTCCTATTAGTAGTGCGCCGGTAGCTGCCGCTCCTATGGCGGAGCCGCACGATCCCCAGAGCAATGATCCGCTGAGCAGTGCTCCTCCGGTTCCAGCGGCAAGCCGTCCGGCCGAGCGGACCGTGCAGGTGGAGGGGGCGCTGAAGCACACCAGCTACCTGAATCGCACCTTCACTTTCGAGAACTTCGTCGAGGGTAAGTCCAACCAGATGGCGCGTGCCGCGGCCTGGCAGGTGGCGGACAATCTCAAGCACGGCTACAACCCGCTCTTCCTTTATGGTGGCGTCGGTCTGGGCAAGACCCACCTGATGCACGCGGTGGGCAACCACCTGCTGAAGAAGAACCCCAACGCCAAGGTCGTGTACCTGCATTCCGAGCGCTTCGTGGCCGACATGGTCAAGGCGCTGCAGCTCAACGCGATCAACGAGTTCAAGCGCTTCTACCGTTCGGTCGACGCCTTGCTGATCGACGACATCCAGTTCTTCGCCAAGAAAGAGCGCTCCCAGGAGGAGTTCTTCCACACCTTCAACGCGTTGCTCGAGGGTGGCCAGCAGGTGATTCTCACCAGCGACCGCTATCCGAAGGAAATCGAAGGCCTGGAAGAGCGCCTGAAGTCGCGTTTCGGCTGGGGCCTGACAGTGGCCGTCGAGCCACCGGAGCTGGAGACCCGCGTGGCCATCCTGATGAAGAAGGCCGAGCAGACCAAGGTTGATTTGCCGCATGACGCCGCCTTCTTCATTGCCCAGCGCATCCGCTCCAACGTGCGCGAACTAGAAGGCGCGCTGAAACGGGTGATCGCCCACTCGCACTTCACCAACCAGCCGATCAGCATCGAGCTGATCCGCGAGTCGCTGAAGGATCTGCTGGCCCTGCAGGACAAGCTGGTGAGCGTGGACAATATCCAGCGCACCGTGGCCGAGTACTACAAGATCAAGATTGCCGATCTGCTCTCCAAGCGACGCTCCCGTTCGGTGGCGCGACCACGCCAGGTGGCCATGGCTTTGTCGAAAGAATTGACCAACCACAGCCTGCCGGAAATCGGCGATGCTTTTGGCGGAAGAGACCACACCACAGTACTGCACGCCTGTCGTAAGATTGCAGAATTGCGCGAAGCCGACGCGGACATCCGCGAGGACTACAAGAACCTGCTGCGCACCCTGACCACCTGAATACGCAGCCCACAAGGCAAGGGACGAGACCATGCATTTCACCATTCAACGCGAAGCCCTGTTGAAACCCCTGCAACTGGTCGCCGGCGTCGTCGAACGCCGCCAGACCCTGCCGGTTCTGTCGAACGTGTTGCTGGTAGTGGAAGGCCAGCAGCTGTCGCTGACCGGCACCGACCTGGAAGTCGAACTGGTTGGTCGCGTCACTCTCGAACACAGCGCCGAGCCGGGTGAGATCACCGTCCCCGCGCGCAAGTTGATGGACATCTGCAAGAGTCTGCCTAGCGACGTGCTGATCGATATCCGCGTCGACGAGCAGAAGCTGGTGGTCAAAGCCGGGCGCAGCCGCTTCACCCTGTCGACCCTGCCGGCCAACGATTTCCCCACCGTCGAGGAAGGCCCGGGTTCGCTGACCTTCAGCCTGGTGCAGAGCAAGCTGCGCCGTCTGATCGAACGTACCAGCTTCGCCATGGCCCAGCAGGACGTGCGCTACTACCTCAATGGCATGCTGATCGAAGTGCAGACCGGCGTGCTGCGCGCCGTCGCCACCGACGGTCACCGTCTGGCCATGTGCGCCATGGAAGCGGCCATCGAGCATACCGAGAAGCACCAGGTCATCGTGCCGCGTAAAGGCATTCTGGAGCTGGCTCGTCTGCTCACCGAGCAGGACGGCGAGGTGGCCATCGTGCTGGGCGCCAACCATATTCGTGCCACCACCGGCGAGTTCACCTTCACCTCCAAGCTGGTGGATGGCAAATTCCCGGACTACGAGCGTGTGCTGCCCCGCGGTGGTGACAAGCTGGTGATTGGCGATCGGCAGGCCCTACGCGAAGCCTTCAGCCGTACCGCGATCCTGTCCAACGAGAAGTACCGTGGCATTCGCCTGCAGCTGGCCAGCGGCCTGCTGAAAATCCAGGCCAACAACCCGGAGCAGGAAGAGGCCGAAGAGGAAGTGGTAGTCGACTACAACGGTGGCTCCCTGGAGATCGGGTTCAACGTCAGCTACCTGCTCGACGTGCTGGGTGTTATGACCACCGAGCAGGTACGCCTGATTCTCTCCGATGCCAACAGCAGTGCCCTGGTGCAGGAAGCCGGTAATGACGACTCCTCTTACGTCGTTATGCCGATGCGTCTGTAATCGCCACTGAATGTCCCTCTCCCGCGTCACCGTCACCGCGGTGCGAAATTTGCACCCGGTGACGATCTCCCCCTCTCCCCGTATCAACATCCTTCATGGCGCCAACGGCAGCGGTAAGACCAGCCTGCTGGAAGCCATTCACCTGCTTGGCCTCGCCCGTTCCTTCCGCAGCAACAAGCTGCTGCCGATGATTCAGTACGAGCAGTCGGCCTGTACTGTATTTGGTCAGGTGCAGCAGCCGGAAGGCATGCACAGCAATCTGGGCATTTCTCGTGATCGCCAGGGTGAGCTGCAGATTCGTATCGACGGACAAAGTGCGCGCAGCACCGCGCAACTGGCCGAACTGTTGCCCCTGCAGGTGATCAATCCGGATAGCTTCCGGCTCCTGGAAGGTGCTCCCAAGGTTCGACGGCAGTTCCTCGATTGGGGAGTGTTCCACGTGGAACAACGCTTCCTGCCGGCCTGGCAACGCTTGCAGAAGGCCCTGCGGCAGCGGAACTCGTGGCTGCGGCATGGTACACTCGACGCCGCGTCGCAAGCGGCCTGGGACCGTGAGCTGTGCCTGGCCAGCGACGAGTTGGATGGCTATCGAAGGGCCTATATCCAGGCCCTGAAACCGGTATTCGAACGGGTGCTTAGCGAGCTGGTGGAGCTGGAAGGGTTATCCCTCAGCTACTACCGCGGATGGGATAAGGACAAGCCGTTGGCCGATGTGCTGGCTTCTACCCTGCCCCGCGATCAGCAGCTGGGTCACACCCAAGCCGGTCCGCAACGTGCTGATCTGCGCCTGCGTTTGGGGACTCACAATGCCGCGGAGATTCTGTCCCGCGGTCAACAGAAGCTGGTGGTCTGTGCCTTGCGCATCGCCCAAGGGCATCTGCTGAACCAGGCCAAACATGGCCAATGCATTTATCTGGTGGACGACTTGCCGTCGGAGCTGGATGAGCGACATCGACAGGCCTTGTGCCGCCTGCTGGACGATTTGCAGTGCCAGGTGTTCATCACCTGTGTTGACCAAGAATTTTTGAAGGATGGCTGGCGCACGGATACGCCAGTCGCCATGTTCCACGTGGAACATGGAGTGATCACCGCATCGGGAGTGAACGCATGAGCGACGAGAACAACACGTACGACTCCTCGAGTATCAAGGTACTCAAAGGTCTGGATGCCGTACGCAAGCGCCCGGGCATGTACATCGGCGACACCGATGACGGCACCGGCCTGCACCACATGGTGTTCGAGGTGGTGGACAACTCCATCGACGAAGCGCTGGCCGGTCATTGCTCCGAGATCAGCATCACTATTCACCCCGACGAATCCATCAGCGTCCGCGATAACGGCCGCGGCATTCCGGTCGACACCCATAAAGAAGAAGGCGTGTCCGCGGCCGAGGTCATTATGACCGTGCTGCACGCCGGCGGTAAGTTCGACGACAATAGCTACAAGGTCTCCGGCGGCCTGCACGGCGTGGGTGTTTCAGTAGTGAACGCCCTGTCCAAGGAGCTGGTTCTGACCATCCGCCGCAGCGGCAAGATCTGGGAACAGACCTATGTGCACGGCGTGCCGCAGGCACCTCTGGCCCCGGTTGGCGACAGCGAAGGCACCGGTACCCAGATCCACTTCAAACCGTCGGACGAGACCTTCAAGAACATCCATTTCAGCTGGGACATCCTGGCCAAGCGCCTGCGCGAACTGTCCTTCCTCAACTCCGGTGTCGGTATCGTTCTCAAGGACGAGCGCAGCGGCAAGGAAGAACTGTTCAAGTACGAGGGCGGACTCAAGGCGTTCGTCGAGTATCTGAACACCAACAAGACCATCGTCAACCAGGTGTTCCACTTCAATATCCAGCGCGAGGAAGACGGCGTCGGCGTTGAAGTGGCGCTGCAGTGGAACGACAGCTTCAACGAGAACATCCTCTGCTTCACCAACAACATTCCGCAGCGTGACGGTGGTACCCACCTGGCCGGCTTCCGCTCCGCCCTCACCCGTCACCTGAACAACTACATCGAGCAGGAAGGCCTGGCGAAGAAGTTCAAGATCGCCACCACTGGTGATGACGCCCGTGAGGGCCTGACCGCGATCATCTCGGTCAAGGTGCCGGACCCGAAGTTCAGCTCGCAGACCAAGGACAAGCTGGTCTCCTCCGAGGTGAAGACCGCGGTCGAGCAGGAAATGGGCAAGTACTTCGGCGACTTCCTGCTGGAAAATCCCAACGAAGCGAAGGCCGTGGTTGGCAAGATGATCGACGCCGCCCGCGCCCGTGAGGCCGCGCGCAAGGCCCGCGAGATGACCCGCCGCAAGGGCGCGCTGGATATCGCCGGCCTGCCCGGCAAGCTGGCGGACTGCCAGGAAAAAGACCCGGCGCTGTCCGAACTCTACATAGTGGAGGGTGACTCCGCGGGCGGTTCTGCCAAGCAGGGCCGCAACCGCAAGACCCAGGCGATCCTGCCGCTCAAGGGCAAGATCCTTAACGTCGAGAAGGCGCGCTTCGACAAGATGCTTTCCTCCCAGGAGGTCGGGACGCTAATTACCGCCCTCGGCTGTGGTATCGGCCGCGAGGAGTACAACATCGACAAGCTGCGTTACCACAACATCATCATCATGACCGATGCCGACGTTGACGGTTCGCACATCCGCACCCTGCTGCTGACCTTCTTCTTCCGTCAGCTGCCGGAGCTGGTCGAGCGTGGCTACATTTATATCGCCCAGCCGCCGCTGTACAAGGTGAAGAAGGGCAAGCAGGAGCAGTACATCAAGGACGACGAGGCCATGGATGAATACATGACCCAGTCGGCCCTGGAAGATGCCAGCCTGCACGTCAACGAGAACGCGCCGGGGCTGTTCGGTGCTGCGCTGGAAAGCCTGGTCAACGAGTATCGTGCGGTGATCAAGACCCTCGGCCGTCTGTCCCGCGTCTACCCGCAGGACATCACCGAACACATGGTCTACCTGCCGCGTGTATCGGTGGAGCAGCTGGCCGACCAGGCCGCCATGCAGGGCTGGCTGGAGGCCTTCCAGGCGCGCCTGAAGGGCGCCGAGAAGTCCGGCCAGACCTACACTGCCAGCCTGCGTGAAGACCGCGAGCGTCACCTGTGGCTGCCCGAGGTGGAAGTACTGGCCCACGGTCTTTCCAGCTACATCACCTTCAACCGCGACTTCTTCGCCAGCAACGACTACAAGTCGGTTACCGCTCTGGGCGACCAGCTCAACAGCCTGCTGGAAGATGGGGCCTACGTGCAGCGCGGCGAGCGCAAGAAGGCGGTCTCCACCTTCAAGGATGCGTTCGAGTGGCTGAAGGTCGAGAGCACCAAACGTCACAGCATCCAACGCTATAAGGGTCTCGGTGAGATGAACCCGGAGCAGCTGTGGGAAACCACCATGGACCCGACCGTGCGCCGTATGCTCAAGGTGACCATCGAGGACGCCATCGCCGCTGACCAGATCTTCAATACCCTGATGGGTGATGCCGTGGAGCCGCGTCGCGACTTCATCGAGAGCAACGCTCTGGCGGTGTCGAACCTAGACTTCTGATAGCGAAGTCGCTGCAAATCAAAACCCCGGCCTGAGTGCCGGGGTTTTGTTTAGATTCCTGCTGCGAGCCGAATAGCCAATGGCTTACACGATGAGGTGGAAGGCAGCTCTGTTGTCATTCGGCTCGCCTGACTAATCTACATACACCTGCCGGGAACTGGATGTCCCGGGTCAAGGAAGACAGACCGCGCCAGGATGGCAAACGACAGGATGTCGGAAGGTCATAAAGAACCCGCCTCGGCGGGTTTTTTGTTGCTTGCCATTCATGGCGGCAACCCTGCGGGCCGTCGCCGTAGGCGACATCAAAAATGGCTCCAGGCCATTTCTTGTTGCCTGCGCAAAGGTGGGCTCAGGCCCACCAGTAACGCACGAAGTGGAAGAAGATCGGCGCGGCGAAGCACACCGAGTCCATACGGTCGAGCATGCCGCCGTGGCCCTCGATCATATGGCCCCAGTCCTTCACCCCACGGTCGCGTTTGATCGCCGACATCACCAGGCCCCCGGCGAAGCCCAGCAGGTTGACGGTCAGGGCCATCAGCGCGGCCTGCCAGAAGCTGAACGGGGTGATCCAGAACAGCGATGCGCCGACCAGGCTGGCCAGGGCCACGCCACCAACGAAACCTTCTACGGTCTTCGACGGCGACAGCTTGGGCGCGATCTTGCGCTTGCCGGCCAGCTTGCCGCAGACGTACTGCAGCACATCCGACAGCTGCACGACGATGATCAGCCAGGCGATCAACAGCAGGTTGCGCCCTTCGTAGCCGGGAATATCCAAGGTCAGCAGCGCCGGTACGGCGGACACGCAGTACACCGCGATCATCATCCCCCACTGCACTTCCGAGGCGCGCTCGAGGAAGCGCGTGGTATCGCCGGCCAGCGAGGCGAGGATCGGCAGCAGCAGGAACAGGTAGACCGGGATGAAGATGGCGAACAGGCCGTACCAGTCCAGGGCGATCAGCAGGTACTGCATCGGCAACGCGAAGTAGAAGGCCGCTACCAGCGCCGGGTAGTCGCTGCGCCGGGTCGGCGTCAGGGTGAGGAACTCGCGCAGGGCATAGAAGGACACGAAGTAGAACAGCAGGATCACGCCGTTGTTGCCGAACAGGAAGGCGATGCCGATCACCAGCACCATGGCCCACCAGGCATCGATACGTGCATTGAGATTGTCGATCACCGCGTTGGGCCCATCGCCGGCACGGTGGCGCAGGTAGCGGGCGATCAGGGTAGCCAGCAGCAGGACGGCGCCGATGCCGGCGAACAGCAGGATGGTATTGCGATCCATGTCAGACGATCTCCGGAGCCAGGGCCAGCAGGGCGTTGCGTGCGCGTTCGAGGAAGGCGGTCTTGTCCTCCCCCTCCAGGCGTTCCAGTGGTGCGCCGAAGCTCAGAGTGCAGAGCAGCGGTAATGGCAGCGCCCTGCCTTTGGGCATCACTCGGTTGAGGTTGGCAATCCACACCGGGACCAACTCCACCTCGGGGCGTGCCTGGGCCAGGTGGAACAGGCCGCTCTTGAACGGCAGCAGCTGTTCGTCGGTGAGGTTGCGGGTGCCCTCGGGGAAGATGATCAGCGAGTCGCCCTGCTCCAGCGCATCGAGCATTGGCTGCAGCGGGTTAGCATTCGGATCGCTGCGGTCGCGGTCGACCAGCACGCCGTTGAACACATCGCGGATCAGGAAGCGGCGCAGGTCGCCATTCATCCAGTAGTCGGAGCCGGCCACCGGACGGGTACGCCGACGCAGCTCCGGCGGCAACGAGGCCCAGAGCAGCACGAAGTCGCCGTGGCTGCTGTGGTTGGCGTAGTACAGCCGCTGCACCGGTTGGGCGGTGCAGCCCAGCCAGAGGGCGCGTGCACCGGTCAGCAGACGAGCTGCCGAGGTGATGGCGAAGGCGGTGATCGAAGCGAGCATGGATATGACTCCTTTATCCAGCCAGGGAAAGCCAGGGCATGGCGAGAATGGTGGCCAGGGCGAGCAGTAGTTGCGCGATCAGCCAGGCGGCCTGTAGGCGCAGCAGGCGTAGAGCGCCGCGGCAGCGGTCGTCCCAGCCACGTGAAACAGCGGTACTCTTCTGCAGGCCGAGCTGCAGCAGCGCCTGGTCCAGTTCGCCGGTACATTCCTGCAGGAGTGGAACGTAACCGGCCAAGTGGGTGAATAGATCGGCGTCCAGCGCCACGCGCAGCGCCCAGTACTTCTGGGCCAGACCGAACATCACCAGCAGGCTGCAGATGATGGTGGCGGCAGGGCTGTAGGCGATGCCCAATAGCGGCGCCAGGCCATAGGCCAGTGCGAGCAGGGTGATGGCGCCGGACAGCAGATCCAGTCCGCGACCACGGCGCAGCAGGCTGGAGACCAGCGCGAGTTGCATCTCAGACGCCATGCGCCACCTCCAGACTAGCGGCCGGTTGTAGCAGGCCCTGCAGTGCCAGGCGCTGAGGCTCGCCGAGTACGATCTGCGGACGAGCGGCGAGGATCAGCTCGATGGCTTGCTCGACGCTGCTAGCACGCCCGCTCTGCAGCAGCCAGGCGGCCACCAGCGTGGCGCTGCGTGAATAACCCAGGGCGCAGCAGACCAATAGCTGGCCCTGCCGGTGCAACTGCTCGATCAGCTCGGCGCCCTGGCGACAGGCTTCGGTGTCGGGGGCCACCAGATCCAGCAGCGGCAGGTTACGGTAGATCTTGCCGGGCAGGCGGATCGGCAGTTCGGCACTGAGGTCCAGCACGGAGGCGAAGGGCGCAGCTTCCTCTGAGGTCGGTACCCGGCCTAGCCAGATGCCCTCGACTACCTGATCCGGTTGTGGATGCTTGCGCGTCCACAGCCGCGAGTTGATCCAGGCACCGAGCAGATAGGGCGCCAATAGCCAGGTACTGGCGGAGCCGAGCGAGCCGTCGGCGCGCTTCTGGAACCCGGCCGCGCCGAACAACGCATAGTTCAGCGCGACCAGCAGCAGCGCGGTGCAGGGCCACAACAGCCACAACCAGGCACCGCCGAGATTGACCGCCAGGGCGGCGCAGATGGCGCTGCCCAATCCATAACGCAGGGCCAGACGCCAACGTTGTGGCTCGCGGGCCAGGCGCAGGCTCTGCAGCGGACTGCGGCCTTCTATCGGCCACAGCCATACGCACAGCCAGCCGGCCAGGGCGCCGGTGGGCACGTCGATGAAGTGGTGCTGCCAGGTGGTCAGCACCGATAGACCGATCAGCGCCTTCCAGCCATGCAGCAGGCCGCGCAGCAGCGGACCACGGGTATGTCGGGCGAACATCATCCAGATCACCACTAGCAGCGCGATATGCAGCGAAGGCGCCTGGTTGAACGGCTTGTCGAAGCCCATCAGCACATCGAACATCCAGCCGAAAAAGCCGCTCAGCTCCGGACGTTCGAAGGTGAAGCGCAGTGGCCAGAGCAGGAAGCAGGCGACGCAGATCAGCTGGGTGCTGAGCAGGCGCAGGGCATGCCGGTCCATTTCCCGGCGTGTGGCCGGGAGCAGGAAGGACAGGCCGTAGAGCAGGTCGATCGACCAGTAGGGCACGATGGTCCAGGCCCACAGCGGCGTCGCTCGTTCCCAGGCGAATACCAGGCTGCCGACATCGTCACGCTGGGCGGTGAGCCAGTTGGCGAAGCCGTAGCTGGCGAAGAACAGCGGGGCCAGCAGCAACAGCCAGAGCACCCCGCGTTTCCATAGCCCGCTTTCGTGGGTGGCGGGGGCGTCCATCAGGACACCCGCTGCGCCAGGGACACGCTAAAGATGCCCCACTCATCGATGCGCTGCTCCAGCTTGCGGAAGCCGGCGGCGGCGACCAGCTGATCCATTTCCGCCTGGCTGCGGCGGCGCATGACCCAGGGCTGGCCTTCGCGGTGGCTGGTCAGGGCGCGGGCAATCAGCTCCAGTTGCGGGTGCCAGGGCTGACCGGTGTAGATCAGGTAGCCGCCCTCCTCGACCGCCGCCGCCAGCCCGGCCAGCGAGTCGCCGACCATCTGGTTGCTGCCGAACAGTTCATAGAGGCCGGAGACCACGGCCAGCGTCGGCTTGGGATCGAGCACGGCCAGATCCATCTTGTCGAAGGCGTCGCCTTTGACGAAGCGGGCGATCTCGCCCAGGCCTTTCTGCTCGATCAATGCGCTACCGTCGCGCACGTTGATATCGCTGTAATCGCGCAGCAGGATCGAGTCCGGCTTGTGCTCCATGCCCTCCAGCGATTCGAGAATGTAGCGACCGTGGCCGGCGGCGATATCGACGATGCGCACGTCTTTGCCCGCCTCGCGCAGCTTGCCCATGGCCAGGCGCAGCAGTTCCTCGGCGTGCGCCTTGCGCTGGCGGATGCCGCGCCAGCCGATGGAGTTCAGGTAGTTCTGGTCGATCAACCGGCCTAGCGCTGACTTGCCCGCAGGCTGGTTGCGGTAGACATAGTCCAGGGTGCTGCCGGAATCGAAGCCGGTGTCGAAACCCAGCTTCACCCCGTCGGACAGGCCGCTGCCGAGCTTCAGGCCGGCGCGGGTGGCGCGCCAGTACAGGTCGCCCAGGGAGTTTTTCGGCAGCGGTGCGGCCAGTTCCTCGGCTTCGGCGCAGGTAGCGCCGAGGCGATCGGCATCCAGCAGCGAGGGACGACATAGTGGCTCCTCGAAACTGCGCAGAATAAAGCGCCGCGCGCGGCTCAGGGCATGGGCGCGGTCGCGCTCGCCGAGGGTGTCGTGGAAGAAGCCGGGAAGGATGTGCTTCTCCTTGCGCAGGCTGCCCAGACGCTCGAAGAACTGCTCCTGGGGTTTACGGTGCACCACGAAGTCGGCGCCGGAGATCAGCAGCTGGGTCGGAATCTGGATCGCTTGGGCATCGGCTACAACGCGGTCGGCGGCATCGTAGAGACCCAGCAGCATGTTTACCGAAATCGGCCGGGTGATCAGTGTGTCGTTCTCGAACGAGGCGATGCGCTCGGGATCGTGGCTGAGGAAGCGTGCCTTGACGTAGCTGTTGACGAAGAAATTGCCGCGCCAGGCGCGCAGCAGCTTGAGGCCGGGGCGGGCGAAGGGCACGTAGAGCTTGACCTTGAAGGCCGGCGAGGCGAGCACCAGGCAGCGGATCTGCGGCGCGTAGTCGTGGGCCCAGGTCGACACCACCACGGCGCCGACGCTCTGTGCCAGCACAGCCATGTCCTGCTGGGCGATGGAGTGGGTGGCGGCGATGTGCTCGATAAAGGTCTGCACGTCGCGCACGCTGGTGGCGAAGCTCGGGCTGTCACCACGGGCTCCAGGCGACAAGCCATGGCCGCGGGCATCCCAGGCGAAGAAGTCGTAGTCGGGCAGATCCAGTTCGCCCGGCAGGTGGGCCATGCGACCGCCATGCTCGTGGCCGCGGTGGAACATCACCACCGCCTTGCGCGGGGCGGCCGCAGGCGTAGTGGCCGGCCAGTGGCGATAGAGCAGCTCTACGCCGTCATGAGTAGTGAAGATATGGTTCTGGGCTTCAAGCATCGAAATGTCCCTATTCCGATTGAGAGGGTTGCGCCACCTCGGCCAGGCCTTGGCGCACACGGTTGACCAGGGTCACCAGCAGCAACAGCAGAAGCACTGCCAGCAGCCCGTTTATCCAAGACGCCGGCAACAGGCCGGACGCCACACCGGCGCCGAGCACACCGAAGCAGAAGGCGCGATCGCTCTTGCCCATGGGGCCGTCGTAGCGGCGCGAGGCACCGACCATCGGGCCGAGCACGCCGGCGTATTCACTGATCACTGCCAGCACCACCACCAGCACCACCAGGGTCGGTGAGACCCCGACCAGCAGAGCGAAAGGCAGGTACAGGGCGCTGTCGGCGACCACATCGCTCAGTTCGTTGAGGTAGGCGCCGAGCTTGGATTGCTGGCCGAATTCGCGGGCCAGCATGCCGTCCACGGCGTTGAGCGCCATGCGCAGCAGCATCCACAGCGGGATCAGGGCGAACAGCCAGGTGTAATGCGGTAGCCAGGCCAGCAGCGCGCCGAGCAGCACCGAGACCAGCGCTGCGGTCAGGGTCACCTGGTTGGCGGTGACGCCGCGGGCATGCAGGCGGGTGACGCCTGGGCGCAGCAGATTCTGGAAGCGTGGCTTGAGCTGGTAGATGGATGGCATGGAGCGAAATTCCCTTTCACGACTGCAGGTGACCTAGCTTAACCGCTTTGGCTCAGGCCCGTTCCGGCAAGACTGTGCGGCATTCCCGAATTCCCCAAGACAGGTGGGCCGAAAAACTTATGCCCCGCCGAGGAATTGCTCCATCGATAATAATATCCATGCAGATCAGTTGGTTAGACGCTGTAATGGCACTGCGCCGGTATTTCTTGCACAGCTTATCCACAGATGGCCTCAGGCCACGCTGGAGGCCTGCTCCGGACTCACCTGCGGTGCCACGCCGCTGATCTCCTGCTGGGTCTGGGCCACCCAGGCAAAGGCGCGCTCGTTGATCTCGGCAATGGCACGCGGACCTTCCCCTTCGGCGTGCATAAGCGGGCCGATCACCACCTGGATGGTGCCGGGAAACTTGGCCCAGCCCTGCTTGGGCCAGAACTCGCCGGCGTTGTGCGCGATCGGCAGTACCGGCAGGCCGGCATTCACCGCCAGGGCGGCGCCGCCGCGGGAGAACTTGCCGATCTGGCCCGGCGGGATTCGCGTGCCCTCCGGGAAGATCAGCACCCAGGCGCCCTGCTCGATGCGCTCGGCGCCCTGCTTGGCCAGTTGCTTGAGCGCCGCCTTGGGGTTGCTGCGGTCGATGGCGATGGGTTTGAGCATGGCCATCGCCCAGCCGAAGAACGGCACGTACAGCAGCTCGCGCTTGACCACCTGCGACAGCGGCTCGAAGAGCGCCGAGAGGAAGAAGGTTTCCCAGGTGCTCTGGTGCTTGGCCAGGATCACGCAGGGCTGCTGCGGGATGTTTTCCAGACCCTGGACTTCATAGCGGATGCCGACCACCACCTTGGCCAGCCAGGTAGCGCAGCGGCACCAGGTCTGGATGACGAAGCGGTAACGCGCCCGGAACGGTAGGAAAGGTGCGACGAACACACAGAGGATGCACCAGAAGAAGGAGCTGGAGGACAGCAGCAGGTAGAAGAAGAAGGTTCTGATGGCCTGCACTGTCGTCATGGGGCTCGCGTTCTCTAGAGAAGAAGCTGATCGGCAACCGCCGCCAGATCATCGAATATCAGGGTTCCCGCTGGCAATGGCTTGGCCAGGGTACGTTCGCCCTTGCCGGTTTTTACCAGTACGGGCTGGCAATGGACGGCCAGGGCGGCGTCGAGGTCACCAGCGCTGTCGCCGACGAACCAGGTGCCTGCCAGTTCTGTGCCGTAGTGCGCGGCGATCTGCTCGAGCATGCCCGGCTTCGGCTTGCGGCAGCTGCAGCCGTCATCCGGGCCATGCGGGCAGTGCACGATCAGGCCGACTTCGCCGCCCTGCTCCGCTACCAGCTGGCGCAGGCGCGCGTGCATCGACTCGAGGGTGGCGTCGTCGTAGTAGCCGCGCGCCAGGCCCGATTGGTTGGTGGCCACGGCCACGGTCCAGCCGGCCTTGCTCAGGCGTGCGATGGCGTCGATGGCGCCCGGAATCGGGATCCATTCGGCGAGGGATTTGATATAGGCGTCGGAGTCTTCATTGATGACGCCGTCGCGGTCGAGAATCAGCAGTTTCATGCAGTTACCCGAGCGACCGGGCGGCGCGGGCCGCCCGGTGCACTCGTCAGCCCAGCAGGGAGATATCGGCGACGCCGAGGAACAGGCTGCGCAGCTGGTTCAGCAGCGCGTAGCGATTGGCGCGTACGGCGGCATCATCGGCATTGACCATAACCGCGTCGAAGTACGCATCCACCGGCTCGCGCAGGCTGGCCAGCTGGGCCAGGGCCTCGCGATAGCTGCGTGTGGCGGCCAGCGGAGCCACGGCTTGCGCCGCAGCGGTCACGGCCTGGGCCAGGGCCTGTTCGGCACCGGCTTCGAGCAGCGCGGCGTTGATACCGGCTGGCAGCTCGCCTTCGGCCTTGGCCAGGATGTTCGACACGCGCTTGTTGGCAGCGGCCAAGGCGGCGGCCTGTGGCAGCTGACGGAAGGCCTGCACGGCCTGGACGCGCTGGTCGAAGTCCAGCGGCGCTGCCGGGCTGAGGGCGCGTACCGCCTGGTACACGGCCACTTCCACGCCTTCGTCTTCGTAGCGTGCACGCAGGCGGTCGAAGATGAAGTCCAGCACCTGCTGGGCCAGGCCTGCTGCCTTGACCTTGTCGCCATACAGGTCGATGGCGAAGGCCACGGCCTCGACCAGGTTCAGGTCCAGCTGCTTCTCGATCAGGATGCGCAGCACGCCGAGGGCCGCACGACGCAAGGCGTAGGGGTCCTTGGAGCCGGTCGGCAGCATGCCGATGCCGAAGATGCCGACCAGGGTATCGAGCTTGTCGGCCACGGCCACGGCGGCGCCGGTGAGGGTCTGCGGCAGCTCGGCGCCGGCGCCACGCGGCATGTACTGCTCGTTCAGCGCCTGGGCCACGTCATCGGCTTCGCCGTCGTGCTTGGCGTAGTAGTAGCCGGCGATGCCCTGCATCTCCGGGAACTCGCCGACCATCTCGGTGGCCAGGTCGCACTTGGACAGGATGCCGGCGCGGGCCGCGCGGCTGGCGTCACCGCCGATCTTCTCGGCGATGAATGCGGCCAGCTTGGAGACGCGCTCGGCCTTGTCGAACACGCTGCCGAGCTGGGCCTGGAACACCACGTTGGCCAGGCGCTCGTTGCGTTTTTCCAGCGGCTGGCGCTTGTCCTGCTTGAAGAAGAACTCGGCGTCGGTAAGGCGCGGACGCACCACCTTCTCGTTGCCGGCGACGATCTGCGCCGGGTCCTTCGATTCGATGTTGGCCACGGTGATAAAGCGCGGCAGCAGCTTGCCGTTGCCATCAAGCAGGCAGAAGTACTTCTGGTTGTCCTGCATGGTGGTGATCAGGGCTTCCTGCGGCACCTCAAGGAAGCGTTCCTCGAAGGAGCAGACCAGCGGCACCGGCCATTCGACCAGGGCGCTGACTTCGTCCAGCAGGGCCGGCGGCACGATGGCGCTGCCGTTCTCGGCACGGGCCAGTTCCTCGACGCGGGCGGCGATCTGCTGGCGGCGCTCGGCGAAGTCGGCGATCACCTGGGCGGCGCGCAGATCTTCGGCGTAGCTGGCCGGGCTGTCGATGGTCACGTCACGGTTGGCGTGGAAGCGGTGGCCACGGGAGATGCGGCCGGACTTCTGGGCGAGGATCTCGCAGTCGACGACCTGGTCGCCGAACAGCATCACCAGCCACTGGGTCGGACGCACGAACTCGGTCTTGCGCGCGCCCCAGCGCATGCGCTTGGGAATCGGCAGCTCGTTCAGCGAGGCTTCGACGATGCCGGCCAGCAGGCTGACGGCGGGTTGGCCGACAATCGACTGGCTGAATTTCAGTTTCGGTCCGCTGGTGTCGATCTGGCTCAGCTCGACGCCGCACTTCTTGGCGAAGCCCAGCGCGGCCTGGGTCGGGTTGCCGTCCTTGTCGAAGGCGGCCTGCACGGGCGGGCCGTCGAGGTTGACGGTGCGATCCGGCTGCTGCGCGGCGAGTTGCTCGACCAGCACAGC
This sequence comes from Pseudomonas sp. GD04019, assembly GCF_029837695.1. Taxonomy (GTDB): domain Bacteria; phylum Pseudomonadota; class Gammaproteobacteria; order Pseudomonadales; family Pseudomonadaceae; genus Aquipseudomonas. The sequence goes on along the minus strand of NZ_JAOEEA010000006.1, from coordinate 225,829 downwards.
CAGGCGACGCGGGGCGGCATAGACACGCGCCTTGGCGTAGCCCAGGCCGGCGGCCTTGAGGCCTTTCTCGACACCGGCGAGGAAGGCGTCGCCGAGGCTCTTCAGGGCCTTCGGTGGCAGCTCTTCGGTGCCCAGCTCAACCAGAAAATCCTGAGCACTCATTATTCGGCCTCCTTCAGCTGAGCCAGCACTTCATCACGCAGTTCCGGGGTGGCCATCGGGAAGCCGAGCTTGGCGCGGGCCAGCAGGTAGCTCTGGGCGATGTTCCGCGCCAGGGTGCGCACGCGCAGGATGTATTGCTGGCGCGCGGTCACCGAGATGGCGCGGCGGGCGTCGAGCAGGTTGAAGCTGTGCGACGCCTTGATCACCATTTCATAGGCCGGCAGCGGCAGCTGCAGTTCCATCAGGCGGTTGGCCTCGGACTCGTAGAAGTCGAACAGGTCGAACAGCTTGTCGACGTTGGCGTGCTCGAAGTTGAAGGTGGACTGCTCCACTTCGTTCTGGTGGAACACGTCGCCGTAGGTGACCTTGCCGAACGGGCCGTCGGAGTAGACCAGGTCATACACCGAGTCGACGCCCTGCAGGTACATGGCCAGGCGCTCGAGGCCGTAGGTGATTTCGCCGGTGACCGGGTAGCACTCGACGCCGCCGACCTGCTGGAAGTAGGTGAACTGGGTGACTTCCATGCCGTTTAGCCAGACTTCCCAGCCCAGGCCCCAGGCGCCGAGGGTCGGCGATTCCCAGTTGTCTTCGACGAAGCGGATGTCGTGCACCAGGGTGTCGACGCCGATGCGGCGCAGCGATTCCAGGTACAGGTCCTGGATGTTCTCCGGGTTCGGCTTGAGCACCACCTGGAACTGGTAGTAGTGCTGTAGGCGGTTGGGGTTCTCGCCGTAGCGGCCGTCGGCCGGGCGGCGCGAGGGTTGCACGTAGGCGGCGTTCCAGGTCTCCGGACCGATGGCGCGCAGGAAGGTGGCGGTGTGGAAGGTACCGGCACCCATCTCCATGTCGTAGGGTTGCAGGATCACGCAGCCTTGCTCGGCCCAATAGCTTTGCAGGGCGAGGATCAGGCCTTGGAAGGTGCTCACGTCGGGCGTTGTCTGGCTCACGAATTCCACCGGTGTCGAGGCGTTTGCATAAAGCCGCGCAGTATACCCGATCAGGCGCGCCCTTGAGGGCAGCGGCCCACAGCGCAGGCATGGGGCGTGCTAACTGTTTTTTCATACAGTATTTTGGCTATAGTCAGGCTTCCTCCATTTCCTGGTTCGACTGCCATGCCGCGCTGCTTCTGGTGCAACGACGATCCGCTGTACATCGCCTATCACGACCAAGAATGGGGCGTGCCCCAGCGCGACCCGCAGTGGCTGTTCGAGATGCTGCTGCTGGAAGGCTTCCAGGCCGGCCTGTCGTGGATCACCGTGCTGAAGAAGCGCGAGCGCTACCGGCAGGTGCTGTTCGGCTTCGATGCCGCGCGGCTGGCGGTGATGAGCGACGCGGAGATCGAGGAGCGTATGCAGGACCCCGGCATCATCCGCAACCGCGCCAAACTCAGGGCGGCGCGGCAGAACGCCCAGGCCTGGCTCAAGCTGGAGGATCCGGTGACGCTGCTCTGGTCCTTCGTCGGTGGCGCGCCGAAGATCAATCACTTCAGCGGTCGTGGCGAGGTGCCGGCGGTGACGCCTGAGGCCGAGGCGATGAGCAAGGCGCTGAAGAAGCTCGGCTTCACCTTTGTCGGCCCGACCATCTGCTACGCCTACATGCAGGCGGCGGGCATGGTGATGGACCATACGACCGACTGCGATCGCTATCACGCACTGCGAGGCTGAACCCGGCGGTCACAGCCGTTACAATGCTGGCCTTTTGCGTATTCGGAGTTGCTCGTGGAGAAATTCAAAGGCGCCCTGGTGGTCGGTTTCCTGCGCCTGTTCGCCCTGCTGCCCTGGGGCGCCGTGCAGGCGGTCGGCGCGGCCATCGGCTGGTTGATGTGGAAGCTGCCGAACAGCTCGCGCGAAGTGGTGCGCATCAACCTGGCCAAGTGCTTCCCCGAGCTGGGTGAGGCCGAACGCGAGCAACTGGTCGGCGCTACCCTGCGCGATATCGGCAAGATCTTCACCGAGAGTGCCTGTGCCTGGATCTGGCCGGTCGAGCGTACGCTCAAGCTGGTGCGCGAGGTGGAGGGCCTGGACGTGCTGCATGCGGCCCTGGCCTCCGGCAAGGGCGTGGTCGGCGTGGCCAGCCATCTGGGCAACTGGGAGGTGCTCAACCACTACTTCTGCTCCCAGTGCAAACCCGTGATCTTCTATCGCCCGCCCAAGCTCAAGGCGGTCGACGAGTTGCTGCAGAAGCAGCGCGCGCAGATGGGCAACCGGGTGGCGGCCTCGACCAAGGAAGGCATCCTCAGCGTGATCAAGGAAGTACGCCGTGGCGGCGTGGTGGGCATTCCCGCCGACCCGGAGCCGAGCCGCTCCAGTGGCCTGTTCGTGCCCTTCTGCGCGATCCAGGCGCTGACCAGCAAGTTCGTCCCCGGCATGCTCGCCGGCGGCAAGGCACTGGGCGTATTCCTCACCGCCGTGCGCCTGCCGGACAACAGCGGTTTCAAGGTGATCTTCGAGGCGGTGCCCGAAGACATGTACAGCGAGGACCCACAGGTATCGGCCGCGGCCATGAGCCGCGAGCTGGAGCGCTACGTGCGCGCCTACCCGAGCCAGTACCTGTGGAGCATGAAGCGCTTCAAGAAGCGCCCCGAGGGCGAGAAGAAGTGGTATTGATACGGCCGGCGTAAGCCAGTACCGTCACAGCAGTTTCCCGCCCATAACAACAGGACAGGCATGGACAACAAGCGCGATCACAAGCGTACCCCGCTGAAGGTCCAGCTGCGCATCGATCATCCGCTGCACGGTCAGATGCTGGTGACCACCCGCGATATCTCCGAGAGTGGTGTGTTCGTGGTGATCGACGATGCGCAGAAGCTGCTGCAGATCGGCGAAGTGGTCAGCGGCCAGGTCCAGGGCCTGCCGATTCCCGCGCCGGTGGTGCAGATGCAGGTGGTGCGCTTCGAGCCCAGCGGCGTGGCGCTGATCTTCCAGCGCGAAGACTAGGCGCCCTCTCCCGTCACCTTCTCCAGGCGGCGCAGAAACACCATCATTTCCTTCTCGGTCTGCTTGTCGCCACGCTTGCGCGCCACTTCCAGGCCGTTGTGCCAGGCCTGGCGCGCCTCTTCCAGCATGCCGCGCTTCTGGCAGGCCTGGCCCAGCAGCTTCCATGCCGCCGAGTAATTCGGGTCGAAACCCAGGCACTTCTGCAGGTGCTCGGCAGCCGCCTCGGGCTGGTTGTCGTCCAGGTAGGCCTTGCCCAGGCCGAAGCGCAGCAGGGCGTTGTCCACCCCGCGGGCCAGCAGTTTTTCCAGGGATTCCGGCGTGGTCATGCCAAGGGCGCCTCGTGGCTCAGAAGAAGGTCAGACCGACCTGGAACAGGCGCTCCACGTCGCGGATGTACTTCTTGTCGACGAGGAACAGTATCACGTGGTCGCCGGATGCGATCACCGTGTCGTCGTGGGCGATCAGCACTTCCTCGTCGCGGATCACCGCGCCGATGGTGGTGCCCGGCGGCAGGGCGATCTCCTCGATCATCTTGCCGACCACCTTGCTCGAGCGGGCGTCACCGTGGGCGATGGCTTCGATGGCTTCGGCCGCGCCACGGCGCAGACTGTGCACGCTCTCGATGTCGCCGCGACGCACGTGGGTCAGCAGGGTGCCGATGGTGGCCAGCTGCGGGCTGATGGCGATATCGATGTCGCCGCCCTGGACCAGGTCGACATAGGCTGGGTTGTTGATGATGGTCATCACCTTGCGCGCGCCCAGGCGCTTGGCCAGCAGCGAGGACATGATGTTGGCCTCGTCGTCGTTGGTCAGGGCGAGGAAGATGTCGGCCTCGTTGATGTTCTCCTCCACCAGCAGGTCGCGGTCGGAGGCGCTGCCCTGCAGCACGATGGTGCTTTCCAGGTGGTCGGAGAGGTAGCGGCAGCGCGCCGGGCTCATCTCGATGATCTTCACCTGGTAGCGGCTCTCGATGGCCTCGGCCAGGCGCTCGCCGATATGCCCGCCGCCGGCGATGACGATGCGCTTGTAGCTGTCTTCCAGGCGGCGCAGTTCGCTCATCACTGCGCGGATGTGCGCCTTGGCGGCGATGAAGAACACCTCGTCGTCGGCTTCGATCACCGTGTCGCCCTGCGGCATGATCGGCCGGTTGCGCCGGAAGATGGCAGCGACGCGGGTGTCGACGTTGGGCATGTGCTCGCGCAGCTGGCGCAGCTGCTGGCCGACCAGCGGGCCGCCGTAGTAGGCCTTGACCGCCACCAGTTGGGCCTTGCCTTCGGCGAAGTCGATCACCTGCAACGCGCCGGGATACTCGATCAGGCGCTTGATGTAGTTGGTCACCACCTGCTCGGGGCTGATTAGCACGTCGACCGGAATGGCCTCGTTGTCGAACAGCGCCTCGCGGGTCAGGTAGGCCGACTCGCGCACCCGGGCGATCTTGGTCGGGGTGTGGAACAGGGTATAGGCCACCTGGCAGGCGACCATGTTGGTCTCGTCGCTGTTGGTCACCGCCACCAGCATGTCGGCGTCGTCGGCACCGGCCTGGCGCAGCACGGTGGGGAACGAGCCGCGACCGACCACCGTGCGGATGTCCAGGCGGTCGCCGAGATCGCGCAGACGGTCGGCGTCGGTGTCGACCACGGTGATGTCGTTGGCTTCGCTGGCCAGGTGCTCCGCCAGGGTGCCGCCAACCTGCCCTGCGCCGAGAATGATGATCTTCATCGAGTAGCTCCGTTGGACCCTGTCTACGATATCGCGAGCTAGAGCCAGGCAAGGCGAAAGCGGGCGAGGAAGCGCAGTTTACAGGTGGTAAATGAGCATTCCGAGCCCGCTTTCAACGCAGTCTGGCCGACGCGCAGCAGATCGTAGATGGGTCTAGCCGCGCGGTGCGGCGGCGATTTTTATCAGCTTGGCATAGTAGAAACCGTCGTGGCCGTCGACCTGCGGCAGCAGCTGGCGGCCATGGGCCTGCTTGAGGCCGAACGCGCCGGCGATATCCAGCTCGCGCGCGCCGGGCGTGCGGGCGAGGAAGGCGGCGATGTTGTCGCTGTTCTCCTCCGGCAGCACCGAGCAGGTGGCGTAGAGCAGTACGCCGCCGACCTCCAGGGTCGGCCACAGGGCGTCGAGCAGCTCGCCTTGGAGTTTGGCCAGGGCGGTGATGTCGTCAGCCTGACGCGTCAGCTTGATGTCCGGATGGCGACGAATCACGCCGGTGGCCGAGCAGGGGGCGTCGAGCAGGATGCGCTGGAACGGCTTGCCGTCCCACCAAGCGGCCACGTCGCGGCCGTCGGCGGCGATCAAGGTGGCCTTGAGCTGCAGGCGGTCGAGGTTCTCCTGCACCCGCGCCAGGCGTGCCGGCTCCAGGTCCAGGGCGATGGCTTCCTTCAACCCAGGCTCGGCTTCGAGCAGGTGGCAGGTCTTGCCGCCGGGCGCCGCACAGGCGTCCAACACGCGCTGGCCGGGCGCCAGGTCGAGCAGGTCGGCGGCCAGCTGGGCGGCCTCATCCTGCACACTGACGCGGCCCTCGGCGAAGCCCGGCAGGGTCTTCACGTCGCAGGGCTGCAGCAGACGGATGCCGTCACGGCTGAAGCTGCAGGGCTCGGCCTCGATGCCGGCGCTGCATAGTTCGGCGAGATAGGCATCGCGGCTGCCATGGCGGCGGTTGGCGCGCAGGATCAGCGGCGGATGTTTATTGTTGGCGGCGCAGATCGCCTGCCAGTGCTCCGGCCAGTCGGCCTTCAGGCGCTTCTGCAGCCAGCGCGGGTGGGCGGTGTGCAGCACCGGGTCGCGGTCCAGTTCGGCGAACAGCGCCTCATGGTCACGCTGGGCATTGCGCAGCACGCCGTTGAGCAGGCCCTTGAGCGAGGTCTTCTTCAGCTTGTCGACGCAGGCCACCGTCTCGCCGATGGCGGCGTGGGCCGGGATGCGGGTGTGCAGCAGCTGGTACAGGCCGACCAGCAGCAGCGCCTCGACGTCACGGTCGGCGGCCTTGAACGGCTTCTGCAGCAGTTTGTCGGCGAGCAGCTGCAGGCGCGGCTGCCAGCGTGCGGTGCCGAAGGCCAGATCCTGGGCCAGGCCGCGATCACGCGCATCGACCCTGTCCAGCAGCGGCGGCAGGCTGCTGCCCAGCGACGCCTTGCCGTTGAGTACGGCGGCCAGGGCACGGGCGGCGGCCAGGCGTGGATTCATTGACCGAGCACCAGGCCGACGGCGAACTGCTCGCGGCGGCTGTTGTACAGATCGGCGAAGGCCAGCGGCTTGCCGCCGGGCAGCTGCAGACGGGTCAGGCGCAGGGCGCCTTCGCCGCAGGCCACAGTCAGGCCGGCCTTGTCGGCGGCGAGGATGGTGCCGGGCGCGCCTTTGCCTTCGCCCAGCTGCGCGGCCAGCACCTTGAGCGCCTCGCCATTCAGCGTGCTGTGGCAGATCGGCCAGGGATTGAAGGCGCGCACCAGGCGCTCCAGTTCATCGGCCGGGCGGCTCCAGTCGAGGCGGGCCTCGTCCTTGTTCAGCTTGTGCGCGTAGGTGGCCAGGCTGTCGTCCTGTACTTCACCATGCAGTTCGCCAGCGGCCAGCTTGCCTACGGCCTCGACCACGGCGGCCGAGCCTAGCTGGGCCAGGCGATCATGCAGGCTGCCGCCGGTGTCGTCGGCGGTGATGGTGGTGCTGACCTTGAGCAGCATGGGGCCGGTGTCCAGGCCCGCCTCCATCTGCATCACGGTAACCCCGCTGCTGGCGTCGCCTGCCTGCACGGCGCGCTGGATCGGCGCCGCGCCGCGCCAGCGCGGTAGCAGTGAGGCATGGCTGTTGATGCAGCCCAGGCGTGGGGTGTCCAGCACCACCTGGGGCAGGATCAGGCCGTAGGCCACCACCACCATCAGGTCTGCATTCAGCGTGGCCAGCTCGGCCTGGGCCGCCGGGTCGCGCAGGGTCTGCGGCTGGTACGCGGCGATGCCGTGCTGCAGCGCGAGCTGCTTTACCGGGCTGGGCATCAGTTTTTGCCCGCGGCCGGCCGGGCGATCCGGCTGGGTGTAGACGGCGACGATCTCACGACCCGCATCGAGCAGGGCCTGCAGATGGCTGGCGGCGAATTCCGGGGTGCCGGCAAAGACGATGCGCATGATTCACTCACATGAAAAGAAAAAGGCTTGCCAGAGCAAGCCTTTGGGGTTCGGGTTCAAGCCTGCTGGCGGTGCTGTTTTTCCAGCTTCTTCTTGATCCGGTCGCGCTTGAGATTGGACAGGTAGTCGACGAACAGTTTGCCGTTGAGGTGATCGCACTCGTGCTGGATGCACACGGCGAGCAGGCCTTCGGCGATCAGCTCGTAGTGGCTGCCGTCGCGGTCCTGGGCCTTGATCTTGACCTTTTGCGGGCGGTCAACGTTCTCGTAGAAACCGGGGACCGACAGGCAGCCTTCCTGGTACTGGTCCATCTGCTCGGTCAGCGACTCGAACTCGGGGTTGATGAACACCCGCGGCTCGGACTTGTCCTCGGACAGATCCATCACCACCACACGCTTGTGCACGTTGATCTGCGTGGCCGCCAGGCCGATGCCGGGCGCGGCATACATGGTCTCGAACATATCGTCGATCAGTTGGGAAAGAGCTGCGTCGAAGACGGTCACCGGCTTGGCGATGGTGCGCAGGCGCGGATCGGGGAATTCGAGGATGTTGAGTATCGCCATGGCTGTTTGTGATGCACTTGTGGAATAAAGTAAAAAACCGCTGCTAAGATGATGAACAGCTTTGAAAAACGGCTCAAAAGCCGCGGCTTCTGCGGCTTACAGGCGCCAGCCACATAATAAAGGGATTCACCGCATGAGGAAATCACTACTCGCCCTGCTGCTGGTCGCTGCGGGCGGTCTGGTACAGAGTGGCCTGGTCCAGGCAGCCGTCCAGCTCAAGGAAGGTCATCCGGACCGCTACACCGTGGTTAAGGGTGACACCCTGTGGGATATCTCCGGCAAGTTCCTCAGCCAGCCGTGGAAGTGGCCCGAGCTGTGGCACGCCAACCCGCAGATCGAGAATCCTCATCTGATTTACCCGGGCGACACTCTTAGCCTGGTGTACATAGACGGCCAGCCTCGTCTGATGCTTAACCGAGGTGAGTCCCGCGGCACCATCAAGCTGTCGCCGAAGGTGCGCAGCACACCAATGGCGGAAGCGATTCCGACCATTCCGCTGGAGGCGATCAATAGCTTCCTGCTGACCAACCGAATTGTCGATAGCGCGGAAGAGTTTGAAGCTAAGCCTTATATCGTTGCGGGTCAGAATGAGCGTGTAGTCAGTGGTGCGAGCGATCGTATTTATGCCCGTGGCGCTTTCGAAGATGAGCAGCCCATTTATGGCATTTTCCGCCAGGGTAAGGTTTATATCGACCCGGAAACTAAAGAGTTCCTCGGCATCAATGCTGATGATATTGGCACTGGAGAAGTTGTCGCCGAGGAAGGAGAGATCGCAACTCTCAATTTGACCCGCTCCACTCAGGAAGTACGACTGGGCGACCGTCTGTTCCCGACTGAAGAGCGCGCGGTCAACTCGATCTTTACGCCCAGCGAACCTGCTACCGATATTGATGGTGTGATTCTCGATGTACCGCGTGGTGTGGTTAAAGTAGGCCAGTACGATGTGGTTACCCTCAATAAGGGCAAAGTTGATGGCCTGAGCGAAGGCAATGTTTTGGCCATCTATAAGACTGGCGAAACCGTTCGAGATCGCGTCACAGATGAATGGGTAAAAATTCCGGACGAGCGTTCCGGCCTGCTGATGGTATTCCGCTCCTACGAGAAACTCAGCTACGGCCTTGTGCTCTACGCCACCCGTGACCTGGCGGTGATGGACAAGGTGAAGAACCCGTAATCAACAGAACCCCCGCTCTCGCGGGGGTTCTGCTTTCTGCGTCACCGATCAAGGATGATCGATATGCACACTATCTCCCCTGCCGAGCTGGAAGCGCGCCTGCGGCTGCACCGTTTGCCTGAGCTCGGTCCACGCCGCTTCCGCCGCTTGCTCGAAGCCTTTGGCAGTGCCTCCGCTGCTCTCAGCGCCCCAGCTACCGCCTGGCGCTCGCTCGGCCTGCCCACCGCCTGTGCCGAACCCAGGCGCAGCGCGGAGATCCGCGAGCAGGCCACGGCGGCGTTGCGTTGGTTGGAACAACCGGGACAGTCGCTGCTGATGTGGGACGACCCTGCATACCCTGGCCTACTGGCTGAGTTGAGCGATGCTCCGCCGCTGTTGTTCGTGGCTGGCGATCCGGCACTGCTGGAGCGACCGCAGCTGGCCATGGTGGGCAGTCGCAAGGCCTCGCGCCCAGGGCTGGATACCGCCGCCGCGTTCGCCCGCAGCCTTGCCGGCGGAGGCTTTGTGATCACCAGCGGCCTTGCTCTGGGCATCGATGGTGCGGCGCATCAGGGTGCGCTGGATGTCGATGGCGCGACGGTCGCGGTGCTCGGCACCGGGCTGCAGCACATCTATCCGCAACGCCATGTGGGACTGGCCGCGCGCATCGTTGAACAGGGCGGCGCGCTGGTATCCGAGTTGCCGCTGGATTGCCCGCCCCAGGCCAGCAACTTCCCGCGGCGCAATCGCATCATCAGCGGCCTGTCGGTGGGAGTGCTGGTGGTCGAGGCCAGCCCGTCCAGCGGCTCGCTGATCACCGCGCGCCTGGCCGCCGAGCAGGGGCGCGAGGTCTATGCGATTCCCGGCTCCATCCATCATCCCGGTGCACGTGGCTGTCATCAGTTGATCCGCGAAGGAGCGACCCTGGTGGAGAGTGTCGAGGATATCCTCCAGGCCCTGCGTGGCTGGCAACGTGTTACCCCGGCGAACGAAGCCTCTGCCCAGGTCGACCATCCGCTGCTGGCGCAGCTGCGCGCCGCGCCGCAAACCAGCGAGGGGTTGGCCCTGGCCTGCGACCTGCCAATCGGCGAGGTGCTGGTGGCCCTGACCGACCTGGAACTGGAAGGTCTGGTGGCCTGCGAGGCCGGGCGCTGGGTACACCGCGTGCGCTGAGCTGGGTACACTCGCCGCCAGAGAAACCAGGGGGTGAGCATGAGTGGTTGGCAGATACAGCAGGTGGCACGCGTGGTACGCGAGGGTGGGGTGATCGCCTATCCCACCGAGGCCGTCTGGGGCCTGGGGTGCGATCCGTGGAACGAAGCCGCGGTGGACCGTCTTCTTGCCCTCAAGGACCGCCCGGTACACAAGGGCGTGATCCTGGTGGCGGACAGCATCGAGCAGTTCGACTTCCTCCTGGGCGACCTGCCCGAGCGCTGGATCGACCGCCTGGCCAGCACCTGGCCGGGGCCCAACACCTGGCTGGTGCCACACCAGGATCGCTTACCGCGCTGGATCACCGGCCAGCATGACACCGTCGCCCTGCGCGTCAGCGACCACCCGTTGGTGCGCGATCTCTGTGCCCTTACCGGCCCGCTGGTGTCCACCTCGGCCAATCCGGCCGGCCGGCCCTCGGCGCGCTCGCGCCTGCGCGTCGAGCAGTATTTCCCCCGCCAACTCGATGCGGTGCTCGGCGGCGCCTTGGGCGGGCGCAAGAACCCCAGCCTGATCCGCGATCTGCGCACGGGCGATGTGATCCGCCCGTCCTGACTCCCTACGGAATCAGAATCGTCGAGCCGGTGGTCTGCCGGCTGCTCAGTGCGTCCTGGGCTGCGGCAGCCTCGGCCAGCGCATAGCGGCGGCCGATCTCGACCCTGATCGCGCCACTGGCGATCAGGCCGAACAACTCGTCGGCCATCGCCTGCAGGTTTTCCGCGTTACTGGCGTAGTGGCCCAGGGTCGGTCGGGTCAGGTAGAGCGAGCCCTTCTGTGCCAGCACGCCGAGATTGACTCCCGTGACCGCGCCCGAGGCATTGCCGAAGCTTACCAGCAGGCCGCGCGGCGCCACGCAGTCCAGCGAGCGCTCCCAGGTGTCCTTGCCCACCGAGTCGTAGACCACCGAGCACTTGGCCCCGCCGGTCAGCTCCAGCACGCGTTGCACCACGTCTTCGTGGCTGTAGTCGATGGTCGCCCAGGCGCCGTTGACCTTGGCCAGCGCCGCCTTCTCCGGCGACGACACGGTGCCGATCAGCTGCACGCCCAGGGCGCGCGCCCACTGGCAGGCGATCAGTCCGACACCGCCAGCCGCGGCATGCCAGAGGATGGTCTGTCCGGTCTCGACCTGGTAGGTCTGGCGCAGCAGGTACTGCACGGTGAGGCCCTTGAGCATCACCGCCGCCGCCTGCTCGAAGGAGATCGAGTCCGGCAGCTTGACCAGATGCTGCGCCGGCAATACATGCAGCTCGCCATAGGCGCCGAGCGGGCCGGTGGCATAGGCCACGCGGTCGCCGACCTTCAGATGGCTGACTGCGCTCCCCACCGCTTCCACTTCGCCGGCGCCCTCGCCGCCCAGGCCGGACGGCAGGCTCGGCGGCTGGTACAGGCCGCTGCGGTAGTAGGTGTCGATGAAGTTCAGGCCGATGGCGCGGTTGCGTACCCGCACTTCGTGGTGGCCGGGCTCGGCCGCCGGCTGGTCGACCAGTTCGAGCACTTCGCTGCCGCCGTGGCGGGAGAATTGGATGCGTTTGGCCATGTCGCGCACTCCTCTGCAAAGGGCACCATCCAAGCGCCGGGGCTGACCCCCGTCAAGCCCGGCAGGATACGACGATGGTATGCTGGCGCCCTCTTCCGAACTGCCCGGACCCATAGCCGTGAGTGAACGTACCCAGGCCGTGAAGGCCTATCTGCTCGATCTGCAGGATCGCATCTGCGCCGCCCTGGCCGCCGAGGACGGTGGCACCTTCTTCGAGGACAGCTGGCAGCGTCCCGCCGGCGGTGGCGGCCGTACCCGGGTGATCGAGAACGGCGCGCTGATCGAGAAAGGCGGGGTCAACTTCTCCCATGTGTTCGGTGACAGCCTGCCGCCGTCGGCCAGTGCCCACCGCCCGGAGCTGGCCGGGCGCGGGTTCGAGGCCTTGGGCGTGTCCCTGGTGATCCACCCTGAGAACCCCCACGTGCCCACCTCCCACGCCAACGTGCGCTTCTTCAGTGCAGAGAAGGAAGGCGAGGAAGCGGTCTGGTGGTTCGGCGGTGGCTTCGACCTGACGCCCTACTACGCCAACGAGGAAGACTGTGTGCACTGGCACCAGGTCGCCCGTGACGCCTGCGCGCCGTTCGGCGCCGAGGTCTATCCGAAGTTCAAGGAGTGGTGCGACCGCTACTTCCACCTCAAGCACCGTGGCGAGCCGCGCGGCATCGGCGGGCTGTTCTTCGATGACCTCAACCAGTGGGACTTCGACACCAGCTTCGCCTTCCTGCGCGCTATTGGCGACGCCTATATCCAGGCCTACCTGCCTATCGTCCAGCGCCGCCGGAATACCCCCTTCACCGAGGCGCAGCGCGAGTTCCAGGCCTTCCGCCGTGGCCGCTATGTCGAGTTCAACCTGGTGTTCGACCGCGGCACCCTGTTCGGCCTGCAGTCCGGCGGACGTACCGAATCCATCCTCATGTCGCTGCCGCCGCATGTGCGCTGGGGCTATGACTGGAAGCCGGAACCTGGCAGCGAGGAAGCGCGCCTGACCGAGTACTTCCTGACCGATCGAGACTGGCTGGGCGAGGCCGCGAAGTGACTGACCGTTACGGCGTTTTCGGAAACCCCATCGGCCACAGCAAGTCGCCGTTGATCCACGGCATGTTTGCCGCGCAGACCGGCGAGCAGCTGTCCTACGAGGCGCTGCTGGCGCCGCTGGATGATTTTGCCGGTTTCGCCCGCGCTTTCTTCGCCGAGGGCCGGGGCGGCAACGTCACCGTGCCGTTCAAGGAGGAAGCCTATCGCTTGGCCGATGGGTTGAGCGAGCGCGCCCGCCGCGCCGGCGCGGTGAACACTCTGAAGAAACTCGATGACGGCCGCCTGCTTGGTGACAACACCGACGGCGCCGGCCTGGTTCGCGACCTGACGGTGAATGCCGGCCTCGACCTGGCCGACAAGCGCATTCTCCTGCTCGGCGCCGGCGGCGCCGTGCGCGGTGTGCTGGAGCCGCTGCTGGCCGAGCGCCCACAGAGCTTGACCATCGCCAACCGCACGGTGGAGAAGGCCGAGCAACTGGCCCGCGAGTTCGCCGACCTGGGCCCGGTGGCCGCGGCCGGCTTCGACTGGCTCAGCGAGCCGGTCGACCTGATCATCAACGGCACCTCGGCCTCGCTGGCCGGCGAGTTGCCGCCGCTCGACCCGAGCCTGATCCAGCCCGGTCACACGGTCTGCTACGACATGATGTACGCCAAGGCGCCGACCGCCTTCAATCGCTGGGCCGGTGAGCAGGGCGCGGCGCGCTGCATCGACGGCTTGGGCATGCTGGTCGAGCAGGCCGCCGAGGCCTTCTTCGTCTGGCGCGGCGTGCGTCCGCAGAGTGCGGCGGTACTGGCGGAACTGCGCAGCCAGCTGAGCTGACATGCCCTACCTGCTGATCGTCACCGCTCTCTGGGCGTTCTCCTTCAGCCTGATTGGCGAGTACCTGGCCGGCCGCGTCGACAGCGACTTCGCCGTGCTGGCGCGGGTGTTGATCGCCGCCCTGGTGTTCCTGCCCTTCACCCTCTGGCGCGGTTTGCCGTGGCGCCTGCTGGCCGGCTTCTGGCTGGCTGGGGCGCTGCAGTTTGGCGTCACCTACCTGTGCCTGTACCGCAGCTTCCAGGTGCTCACGGTACCGGAAGTGCTGCTGTTCACCGTGCTCACGCCGATCTACGTCACCCTGCTCGACGATGCCCTGGCCCGGCGCTTCAGCCCCTGGGCGCTGCTTGCCGCGCTGGTGGCGGTGGGCGGCGGAGTGATCATCCGCTTCGACAAGCTGGAGGGCGACTACCTGCTCGGCTTCATCCTGCTGCAGATCGCCAACGCCACCTTCGCCGGCGGCCAGGTGCTCTGTCGTCGCCTGCTGCTGCACTACCAGCCGACGCAGCCGCTGCACCGCTTCTTCGGCCATTTCTTCCTCGGTGCGCTGGTGCTGGTGCTGCCGTCGTTCCTGCTGTTCGGTGATCCGCAGAAGCTGCCGCAGACCACCGTGCAATGGGGCGTGCTGATCTGGATGGGCCTGTTCGCCACGGCGCTGGGGCTGTACTGGTGGGTCAAGGGCAGCACCCGAGTGGACGCCGGCACCCTGGCGATCATGAACGAGCTGCACGTGCCGGCCGGGCTGCTGGTCAACCTGCTGATCTGGAACCGCGATTTCGACCTGCCGCGCCTGGTCGCCGGTGGCGCGGTGATTCTGGTGGCCATGGCTCTGCTGCGCCTGGGCCGCCGTAGAGCGCCCGCGCTCGCCTGAGACCGCGCTCACACTTATACTCACGCCATTCGCCGGCAAGGACCGCTCAGGCACCCGTTCATCTGTGCGGACCCGAAACGTGAAAAAAGCCTTTTCCCTCGCCGGCCTGCTGCTGGCCTGCCTGACCCTCGTCGCCCCCCTCGCCCAGGCGGCGCCGCAGACCCAGGAACTCGCCTCCGGCAGCGCCCTGCTGGTCGACCTCAACAGCAACCAGATCCTCTACTCCAGCAACCCGGACCTGCAGGTACCGATCGCCTCGGTGACCAAGCTGATGACCGCCATGGTGGTGCTGGATGCCAAGCCCTCGCTCGACGAGCAGCTGAGCATCGTGATCAAGGATGTGCCCGAGATGCGCGGCGTGTATTCGCGCGTGCGCATCGGCAGCCAGCTGAGCCGTCGCGACATGCTGCTGCTAACCCTGATGAGTTCGGAGAACCGTGCCGCCGCCAGCCTCGCCCACCACTACCCGGGCGGCGTGCCGGCGTTCGTCGCGGCGATGAACGCCAAGGCCACGGCGCTGGGCATGAGCAACACCCGCTACCGCGAGCCGACCGGCCTGTCGGAGAAGAACATCTCCACCGCCAACGACTTGGTCAAGCTGGTCAAGGCCGCCGGCCAGTACCCGCTGATCGGCCAGTTCAGCAGCACCCGCGAGCACGTCCAGGTATTCGCCAAGCCGCGTTATAGCCTCGGTTTCCGCAACACCAACAGCCTGGTGCACAAGGACAACTGGAGCATCCAGCTGACCAAGACCGGCTTCACCAACGCCGCCGGCCACTGCCTGGTGATGCGCACGCAGATGGCCGGCAAGCCGGTGGCCTTTGTGGTGCTGGATGCCTTCGGCAAATACACCCACATGGCCGACGCCAACCGCCTCAAGCGCTGGCTGGAAACCGGCCAGGTGACCAAGGTGGCGCCGGCGGCGCTGGCCTACAAGAAGCACAAGCAGGCCGAGCGCGCCCGGACCATGCAGGCGGCGCAGTAAGCTCCTTCCACTCACCCCAAAGCCCAGCCTCGGTGCTGGGCTTTTTGTTATCGGCGATGCGGCGGGATGTGATTGGGAGCAGCGTACTGCCGGCTCCAGGCGTCTAGATTTGCGCCGGCGCCAGGAAGGCGCCCCTAGACACGGTCTTCAAGGAAGAACAGCACTCATGTCTAAACCTTCCCTGCTGCTGCGTAGCAGCCTCACCGGGCTTCTTGCTCTGGCCGTCAGCCTGCCAGCCAATGCCTATATTCCGGACAGAATGTTCGGCTACGACACCGACATTCCGCTGACGGCGCAAACCTCCATAGAGAGCTCGTTGCAACCAGGGGGTAGCGAGCCAATGGCAACTTTCCTGCTCCCTGTGGGCACGGCGTTGGATATCGTGCTGACCAGCTTCATCTGCGTCCATCTGAGCAGCGATCTGACCTCAAGAGCCTTCGAGGGCGCGGAGGAAAAGATCGTCGCCGCCCGGGACGATGCCGCTATGTACCTGGCCACCGATGGCGATCACCTGGCGGTGCACCTGCAGGCCGCGCTCGAGCACCTGCGCCGGTTCCGCGAGTTCGATGGCTACACCACGCGCGATCTGGCGGAGCTGATACTGGTGGTGACCACGTCGGCCGCCGGCGCTGACGGCGTCTAGACCGGTACGGCGAGTCAGCTGGCAAGCACACGCAAACAAAAAGGCCTGCATCACTGCAGGCCCTTTGATTGGTGCCGGAGACAGGAATCGAACCTGCGACCTTCGCGTTACGAGTGCGCTGCTCTACCGACTGAGCTACACCGGCGTGGACGGCAAATTAGCAGTTGGCTGCGAGCCGGGCAATTGCGCCTTGCTCGCTAGAGGAACCAGCGATACTCCCGCGCGCTGATGTCGTGCATGAACTGCAGGTGATCCTGGCGCTTGTTCTCGCAGTAGACGAAGACGAACTCGCTGCCCAGCTTGTCCTTCACCACCTCGTGGGACTCCATGGCCGCCACCGCGGTGAGCATGTCCTTGGGGAAGGTGATGCCGCTGCTGCGGTCCTCGTTGAGCGAAGGGATCGGCTCGCGGGCCTGGTCCAGGCCGTGTTCCATGCCGCTGAGGATGGCCGCCAGCACCAGGTAGGGGTTGGCGTCGGCGCCGGCCAGGCGGTGTTCGATGCGCAGGTTCTTGCCGTCCGACTCGGGGATGCGGATGCATGCATCGCGATCCTCGAAGCCCCAGCTGGCCTTGCTCGCCGAGTTGACCATGGCGCCGTAGCGGCGGAAGGCGTTGTGGTTGGCGGAGAAGATCGGCATGCAGTGCGGCAGCAGTTCCAGGCAGCCGGCCACGGCGTGGCGCAGCGGGCGTTGCTGGTCGCCGTCGAGCAGGTTGTTGCCGTCGCGGTCATACAGGCTGACGTGCACGTGCATGCCGCTGCCCGGTGCGTCCAGGTAGGGCTTGCTCATAAAGCTGGCCCTGTACCCATGTTTCATTGCCACACCGCGGGTGCTGCGGGTAAACAGTGCGGCCTGGTCGGCGGCGTGCAGGCCGTCGTCGCAGTGGGCGAAGTTGATCTCGAACTGGCCGGGGCCCAGTTCGGCGGTGATCACGTTGGCTTCCACGCCCTGCTCCTGGGCGGCCTCGACCATCTCGTGCAGCACGTTGGAGAAGCGCGACAGGCGCTCGATATGCATGTTCGGCTGGTCGTCCTCGTCGTCGGTCAGCGGGTCGCGCGGGAAGCGCGGCAGGCCGGAGTCCAGCTTGCGGTCGAACAGGTAGAACTCCAGCTCGAAGGCCACCACCGGGCGGATGCCACGGGCCTCCAGGCGCTTCAATACACGGGCCAGCACCTCGCGCGGCTCGAACTCGATGGGCGCCTCGGTGCCGTCGGAGCTGATCAGCATCTGCCCCAGCGGCTGGTTCTCCCAGCGCACCGGCTTGAGGCTGCCGGGGATCAGGCGGCGCGGGGCATCCGGATCGCCGTCGTTGAAGCAGTAGTCGCCGATCGGGTGCAGGCCGCCCTGGGCGCCGAGCAGCACGCAGTTCTGCGGCACCTTGAGCGGGCCGCCGGCGGCGACCTTCTCCAGCATGTCGAGGGGGTAACGCTTGCCGTAGAAGTGCCCGGGAATGTCCAGGCAGATCAGTTCGACGTAGCGCACGTCCGGGTGGGCGGCGCGGAAGGCGCGGACTTCGCTGAGCAGGTCGGGGAATTTCGTTGTTGTTGTCATGGTGGTATCTGCGCGGTCAGGTGAAGACCCAGAGCACTCGGGTGGGAAAGTCGGTGAGGTTGGCGTAGCGGAACTTGGCGTGGGGCGGCAGCTGGAAGCTGTCGCGCGGGCCGAGGGTGACCGGCTCGGCGTCGTCGCCGTACCAGACGGTCAGCTCGCCCTCCAGGACGAAGCCGCCCTGTTCGGAGCTGTCGTCGAGGTGGCCGTCGCCGCTGCTGGCGCCGGGCTCGAGGAAGCTTTCGAGCATGGCGAAGCCGCCGGCCATGCCGGGCGAGGCCAGTACGTCGGTGATGCCACCGGCGTAATAGAGCGTGCGGCGCTCGTCCGGGCGGGTTACCCAGCGCACCGCGCGTGGGTGGCCCGGGTTGTAGAAGTAGGTGGTCGGCACGCCCAGCGCTTCGCTGATGGCGGTGAGGTCGGCCACCGTCGGGCGCGACAGGCCGCGTTCGACCTGGGACAGGAAGCCCACCGAGCGGCCGATGCGTTCGGCCAGCTCGTTGAGGGTCAGGTTCTTGTGCTTGCGCAGGTCGCGCACCAGGATCGCCAGGCCTTCGATTTCTTCCTGCTTGTCCATGTTGAGAGCTTGCTCCGAATGGCTTCCTCTCCCTTTGGGAGAGGGTTGGGGTGAGGGTGTTTCGAGTCGCATGCTGTCCCCACCCCTAGCCCCTCTCCCAAGGGGAGAGGGGGATTAAATGACGTCACGCAGGCGGTACCAGGCCTTGCCCACGGCCTCGATCGGCGCACGCAGCAGGTCGCCGCCGGGGAAGCCGGGGTTGCTCAGGCCCTGGTACAGGCCGAGCAGCTGCTCGTCGCCGAGAATGGCGTCGCTCACCGCGCGGGCGGCGGCCAGGGTCGGCAGGATGCCGTGGCCGGAGAAACCCTGCAGCCAGAACTTGTGGCCCTGGCGGCCGACGTCCGGGGTGCGGTGCATGGTGCAGTCGATATGGCCGCCCCAGCCGTAGTCGATCTGCACGCCGCGCAGCTGCGGGAAGACCCGCTCCAGGTAAGGCCGGGTGGCCGCCGGCACGTCCGCGGGGATGCCGCCCAGGTAGGTGCAGCCGCCACCGAACAGCAGGCGGTTATCCGGGGTAACGCGGAAGTAGTCGGGGACGAACTGGTTGTCGATGGCGCAGGTGCCGCGCGGGAACAGTGAGCGGGCCACTTCCGGGTCCAGCGGCGCGGTGGCCACCTGGTAGGAGCCGACCGGCAGCAGGCGCTTGGACAGCGCCGGGTCGAGGCGGTCGATATAGGCGTTGCAGGCCAGCACCAGCACAGCGCCGCGCACTTCGCCATGTTCGGTACGGGCGACGAAGCCGGCGTCGGTCTCGCGGTAGTCGAGCACCTTGCTCTGCTCGAAGATGCGCCCGCCGGCCGCTTCGATGGCGCCGGCCAGGCCCTGGGCCAGCTTCAGCGGGTTGAGGTGGGCGGCGCCGGAATCATGCAGTGCGGCCTGGTAGCGCGGGCTGGCGATCCACTCGGGCAGCTGTTCCTTGGGGATGAAGCTGAGCTGCTGGTAGCCATACTTCTCGCTGGCTTCTTCGAGGTTCTCCTGCAGCAGGCGCACCCGGCGCGGCAGCACGGCGGTGTAGATGGCGCCGGTGCGGTAGTCGATGTCGAAGCGATGGCGCTCGGGCAGTTCGCGCATCTCCTCGGCGGCCCACACCATGCTGTCCCACAACTGTTTGGCGCGTTCGGTGCCCAGGGCCTTTTCCAGTGGCGGCATATCGCAGGACCAGCCCGGCAGCGCCTGGCCGCCATTGCGCCCGGAGGCAGCCCAGGCCAGGCGGCTGGCTTCGAGAATCACCACCTTCTTGCCGGCCAGGGCCAGGCGCAGGCCGGTGTGTAAGCCGCTAAAGCCGCCACCGATGATCAGCACGTCGCAGTCGGTGTGTTCTTCCAGGCGCGGGCGCAGCGGAATCGGGCCATAGGTACCGGCGTAGTAGGTGCCTATGTGCTGCGCGGATTGCTTGAACATGACGGCCTCGTGAAATTGTTTCTTGTTAATTTCATGAAAAAATACACAAGAAAATTCATGAGGCCAAGAGCGTTCGGTCAGTTTCTCGCCCAGGCTCGTCCCGCCAGACGCTCCCCGAGGTAGTCGAGAAAGCAGGTGATACGCGCCGCCAGCGCGGTGTTGCGGTAGTACACGGCGTTGATCGGCTGGTGGCTGTCGACATGCTGCTCGGCCAGCACCTCGACCAGCGCACCGGACTGCCGATCTTCGGCGGTCATAAAGTCCGACAGGCAGACCAGCCCCGCGCCGCCCAGGGCCAGCTGGCGCAGGGTCTCGCCGCTGGAGGCGCGCAGGCTCGGGCAGATGCTGAGGCCCTCGCCGAGGGCATGGCGCAGCGGCCAGACGTTGAGGCTTTCCGGTTGGGTGAAGCCGAGCAGGTCATGGCCTTCCAGCTCGGCGACGTTGCGCGGAGTGCCGCGACTCTTCAGATAGGCCGGGCTGGCCAGCACGCGGATGCGGCTGCAGCCCAGTGGCCGCGCATGCAGGCTGGAGTCGCGCAGGGGGCCGATGCGAATGGCCAGGTCGGTACGCTGCTCCAGCAGGTCGATGATCAGGTCGTTGCTGTTCAGCTCCAGCTCGATCTGCGGGTAGCGCTCGCGGAACCCGCTCACCAACGGCACCAGCACATGCAGCATGAATGGCGAGGCGGCATTGACCCGCAAACGCCCGGCCGGCACCTGGCGGCGCAGGGCCATCTGCTCCTCGGCCTCCTCGACGGCGGCGAGAATGCGCCGGGCCTGGGCGAGGAACGCCGCGCCCTCCTCGGTCAGCTCCAGGCGCCGGGTGGTGCGGCGTAGCAGGGTGACTTCGAGCTTCTCCTCCAGGCGACCGAGGGCGCGACTGATGCCCGAAGCGGTCTGCCCCAGCTGCTCGGCCGCAGCGGTGATGGAGCCGCCGTCCACCACCTGGGTGAACGCCTGCAGCTCGTCCAGGGTCGTCTTCATTGGTGATTCTCTGGCAAGAATGTGCGGGGTATTGGCCGAGTCTGGCCTGGCCCGCTTACCTCGGCAACCGATGCGCAGCCGACTTGCAGGGATGCGACATGACCTGCCGCTGGGCATGCATAGCCGGGCCGGCGCGGCTATCCTGCGGGCTTCTCGCAATCAGGACCCGGCCATGCAGATTCGCAGCGATTTCGACAGCGGCAACATCGAGGTGATCAACGCCGGCGACCCTAGCCAGGTGCGCCTGGCCATCCGCAAGGACTTCGCCAGCGACCACTTCCAGTGGTTCCACTTCCTCGCCGAGGGCCTGAGCGTCGGCCAGCGCCACGGCTTCAGCCTGACCAACGCCGCCCAGTCCAGCTACAAGAGCGCCTGGAGCGGCTACCAGGCGGTGGCCAGCTATGACGGCGAGGACTGGTTCCGCGTGCCGACCACGTTCGACGCGGACGGCCTGCACTTCGAGCTGCTGGCCGAGCACAGTTCCGCCCGCTTCGCCTACTTCGAGCCTTACTCCCGCGCTCGCCATGCGCGCTTGTTGGTCAAGGCGCTGGCGCTGCCCAATGTCGAGCTGCTGGCCTGCGGCAGCAGCCTGCAGGGCCGCGAGCTGCCGCTGCTGCATGTGCGCGGCACGGCCAGCGCGCCGCGCAAGATCTGGCTGATCGCCCAGCAACACCCCGGCGAGCATATGGCCGAGTGGTACATGGAGGGGCTGATCGAGCGCCTCTACCAGGATGACGCGGAGCTGCAGCAACTGCTCGGCCAGGCCGACCTGTACCTGGTGCCGCATATGAACCCGGACGGCGCCTTCCTCGGCAACCTGCGCACCAATGCCGCCGGCAAGGACCTCAACCGCGCCTGGCAGGCGCCTTCGGCCAGCGAGAGCCCGGAAGTGCTGTTCGTCCAGCAGCAGATGGCCGCCCAGGGCGTCGACTGCTTCCTGGATATCCACGGCGACGAGGAAATCCCCTTCGTGTTCACCGCCGGCTGCGAGGGCAACCCCGGCTTCACCCCACGCCTGGACGCGCTGGAGCAGGAGTTCCGCCAGCGCCTGATGGCCGTCGGCGAATTCCAAGTGGAGCACGGCTACCCGCGCGACGAACCGGGCCAGGCCAACTTGGCGCTGGCCTGCAACTGGGTCGGGCAGGTCTACGACTGCCTGGCCTATACGGTGGAGATGCCGTTCAAGGACCACAACCTGTCGCCCGACCCGCGCACCGGCTGGAACGGCGTACGCTCCAAGCGCCTGGCGCGCGATGTGCTGAGCGTGCTGGCGGCGATGGTCGGTAAGCTGCGCTAAGTGGCGTTGGCGGAAACGCAGTGCATTGAGTCGTCTTCGACGCCTGCAATGCGCCGCGGCTGATGCTGCAATCGGGGCGACTTCAATCACGAGCGTCCCGCCATGTCCGAGACCCGCACCCGTATCGCCGATATCCTCAGCCGCGAGGAGATCAGGGCCCTGACCCAACGCTCCGACTGGCGCGGCGCCTGGGCCGTGTTCTCTACCTGGGGCGTGCTGGCGCTGACTTTCGCCGGGCTGGCCCGGGCTCAGGCGCATTTGCCGACGTGGGCCTTCGTCCTCGCCCTGCTCGGCGGCCTGGCGATCATCGGCGGGCGCCAGCTGTGCCTGGCCATCCTGCAGCACGATGGCGCCCACGGCACCCTGTTCAAGAGCAAGTGGGGCAACGACGTGCTGACCGACTGGCTATGCGCGCGGCCGGTGTGGAACGAGCTGCACAAGTACCGCCCTTATCATCTGGTGCACCACGGCAAGACCTCGACCGTGGATGATCCAGATCTGTCCCTGGTGGCCGGCTTCCCCACCACCCGCGTCTCGCTGCTACGCAAGCTGTTGCGCGACGCCTGCGGCGTCACCGGGCTGAAGTTCATGCTCGGCCGCGTGCTGATGGATGCCGGGGTGCTCAAGTGGACGGTGGCCAACGACGTGCAGGTGCTGCCGCAGGAAGGGCGCCGCTGGTGGGACTATCCGTTGACGTTCCTCAGCAACGCCGCCGGCATGCTGATCACCAATGGCCTGCTACTGGCCGCGTGCTGGGCCAGCGGCCACGCCTGGCTGTATGGCGTCTGGGCGCTGGCCTATGTCACGCCCTTCCCGCTGTTCATCCGCATCCGCTCGATGGCCGAGCACGCCTGCCTGGAACCGAGCCGCGACACCCTGCGCAACACCCGTACCACCCGCGCCGGCTGGCTGGCCCGCGCCTTCGTCGCGCCGATCCGGGTCAACTACCACATCGAGCATCACCTGATGGCCTCGGTGCCCTACTTCCGCCTGCCGCAGCTGCACGCCCTGCTGCGCGAGCGCGGCTTGACCCCAGAGCCACCGAGCTACTGGCAGGTGCTGCGTATCGTCAGCAGCCGCTGAAACGAAAAAGCCGCCCTCGGGCGGCTTTTTTCATAGGGGGCGAACTCAGCGCCGAGCGCCGCGTACACCTTCGGCCAGTTGCGCGCACAGGTTCAGCACGCCCTCGACGGCCTGCTGCGGGCTGGCGGCCTTGGCGATCTGGTCGACCAGCGCCGAACCCACCACCACGCCTTCGGCACGGCGCGCCACGTCGGCGGCGTGTTCCGGGGTGCGGATGCCGAAGCCGATGCACACCGGCAGGTCGGTGTGGCGGCGCAGGCGGGCGTGGGCCTCTTCCACATGCTCCAGGGTGGCGGCACCGGCACCGGTCACGCCGGCCACGGACACGTAGTAGACGAAGCCGGAGCTGCCGTTGAGTACGGTCGGCAGGCGCTTGTCGTCAGTCGTAGGCGTCGTGAGGCGGATAAAGTCGATGCCCGCGGCCTGGGCCGGGAAGCACAGGTCGGCGTTATGTTCCGGCGGCAGGTCGACCACGATCAGGCCGTCCACGCCGGCTTCCTTGGCGTCGGCGATGAACTTGTCCACGCCGTAGTAGTGGATGGGGTTGAAGTAGCCCATCAGCACCAGCGGGGTGTTCTGCTCGCCTGCGCGGAATTCGCGAACCATCTGCAGGGTCTTGGCCAGGGTCTGCTTGGCGCCCAGGGCGCGGATGTTGGCCAGCTGGATCGACGGGCCGTCGGCCATCGGATCGGTGAAGGGCATGCCCAGCTCGATCACGTCGGCGCCGGCGGCCGGCAGGCCCTTGAGGATCTGCAAGGAAGTCTCGTAGTCCGGGTCGCCGCCGGTGACGAAGGTCACCAGGGCGGCGCGGTTCTGCTGTTTCAGCTCGGCAAATCGGCTCTGCAGACGGCTCATCAGTTGTTCTCCGATTTGGACAGGTCGAGGTGGTGCATCACGGTCTGCATGTCCTTGTCGCCACGGCCGGACAGGTTGACCACCATGATGTGGTCCTTGGGCAGGTTCGGCGCGCGCTTGAAGACTTCGGCCAGGGCGTGGGAGCTCTCCAGGGCCGGGATGATGCCTTCCAGGCGGCAGCACTGGTGGAAGGCGGCCAGGGCTTCGTCATCGGTGATCGAGCAGTACTCGACGCGGCCGATGTCGTGCAGCCAGGCGTGCTCGGGGCCGATGCCGGGATAGTCGAGGCCGGCGGAGATCGAGTGGGCGTCGATGATCTGGCCGTCGTCGTCCTGCAGCAGGAAGGTGCGGTTGCCGTGCAGCACGCCCGGTACGCCGCCGTTGAGGCTGGCGGCATGCTTGCCGGTCTCGATGCCGTGGCCGGCCGCTTCCACGCCGATGATCTGCACATCCTTGTCATCGAGGAACGGGTGGAACAGGCCCATGGCGTTGGAGCCGCCGCCGATGCAGGCGACCAGCGAATCGGGCAGGCGGCCTTCCTTCTCGGCCAGCTGCTCGCGGGTCTCCTTGCCGATCACGGCCTGGAAGTCGCGGACCATGGCCGGGTACGGGTGCGGGCCGGCGACGGTGCCGATCAGGTAGAAGGTGTTGTGCACGTTGGTCACCCAGTCGCGCAGCGCCTCGTTCATCGCATCCTTCAGGGTGCCGGTGCCGGCGGTAACCGGGATCACGGTGGCGCCCAGCAGCTTCATGCGGAAGACGTTGGCCTGCTGCCGATCGATGTCGGTGGTGCCCATGAAGATCACGCATTCCATGCCGAAACGCGCCGCGACAGTCGCCGTCGCCACGCCATGCATGCCGGCGCCGGTCTCGGCGATGATGCGTTTCTTGCCCATGCGCTTGGCCAGCAGGATCTGGCCGATGCAGTTGTTGATCTTGTGCGCGCCGGTGTGATTGAGCTCTTCGCGCTTGAGATAGATCTTGGCGCCGCCGCAGTGCTCGGTCAGGCGCTCGGCGAAGTACAGCGGGCTCGGGCGGCCGACGTAATCGCGCTGGAAGTAGGCCAGTTCCTTGGCGAATTCCGGGTCGGCCTTGGCCTTCTCGTATTCGGCGGCGAGGTCGTGGATCAGCGGCATCAGGGTCTCGGCGACATATTGCCCGCCGAAGGAGCCGAACAGGCCGGTGGCGTCAGGGCCGGTGCGAAGGGAGTTCTGTGAACCAGACATGGCTGTGATCCGTAGGTTGGTCAGACAATGGCGGCAGTTTAGGACTGGGCGAGGCGGAAAAAAACCGAAAAATCTGCCTGTATATGTGAGAATTTCTGACGTATAAGCACTATGGATGGTGACGATGAACGACCGATGGCTCCTGGTATTTCCTGCTCTTGGCGGCTTTCTGCTGATCGCAGCGCTGATGCTTCAGATTCACAGATGGAATGAAGAGGAGCCTATGCTGCGGACGACCGGCACCGTGGCGGCCGTCAGTGGACGAGGCTGCCCCAGCGTGACGTTCGTTGCGCATCAGGGCGAGCCGGTGACCTTCTCCGGCCAGGTGTGCAGCCAACCGGGCTATGAGATTGGCGAGTCGGTCGAACTGCTCTATGACCCGAGCGAGCCGCGGAAGGTACATATCGATAGCTTCACCCAGAACTGGTTCGTCAGTCTGATTCTGGGCAGCTTCGGCTCGATCTTCCTGTTGGGCAGCTTGGTCTTTGTGGTGCCCGAGGCGCTTGCCGGGCGCAGGCGTTCCCGGTTGGAGACGCGCGGGCAGGCCGTGCAAGCGCGTCTTGTAGAGGTCCGCCGCAATCCGCTGTCCACGCGCAACAATGTGCCCGCCTGGCAGCTGGTCTGCCAGTGGCAAAACCCGAGCAGCGGAGCGGTGCATCTGTTCTACAGCGAAGACCTGTGGTTCGACCCGCAGCCCTTTGTTCAGCGTGAGTCGCTGCAGGTGCGCATCGACCCCAAGAACCTCCGGCGCTACAGCGTCGACACCAGTTTCCTGCCGCGTCTGGCGGAGTGACGAGATGAGCCGCGAACTGCCCCCGCTGAATGCCCTGCGCGCCTTCGAGGCCGCCGCCCGCCTGCAGAGTGTCAGCCAGGCGGCGGCCGAGCTGCATGTGACCCACGGCGCGGTGAGCCGGCAGATCCGTGTGCTGGAGGAGCAGCTCGGGGTCAGCCTTTTCGACAAGGACGGCCGCGGCGTGAAACTCACCGATGCCGGCATGCGCCTGCGCGACGTCGCTTCCGAGACCTTCGAACGTTTGCGCACGACCTGCGCCGAGCTGAAGCAGCGCCAGGGCGATGCGCCCTTCGTCCTCGGTTGCCCCGGCAGCCTGCTGGCGCGCTGGTTTATCCCGCGCCTCGACAGGCTGCAGCGCGAGCTGCCGGAGCTGCGCCTGCAGCTGTCGGCCAGCGAGGGCGAGCAGGACCCGCGCAGGCCTGGCGTTGACGCCACCCTGTGCTTCGCCACGCCGCCCTGGCCGGCGGACATGCAGGTGTACGAACTGGACGTGGAGCGCATCGGCCCGGTGCTGAGTCCGCGTTATGCGCGCTACGCCGAACTGGCCGGCCAGCCCGCCGACGCATTGCTCGGCGAGCCGCTGCTGCACACCGCCTCGCGACCCCAGGCCTGGCCGCAGTGGGTTCAAGCTCAGGGCTTGGAGACGGAGCGGCTGCACCAGGGCCAGGGCTTCGAGCATCTCTATTACCTGCTGGAAGCTGCCGCTGCCGGCCTCGGCGTGGCTATCGCTCCGCAGCAACTGGTGGCCGACGATCTGGCTGCCGGTCGTCTGCTGGCGCCCTGGGGCTTTGTCGAGACCTCCGCACGCCTGGCCCTGTGGGTGCCTAGCCGGGCGCGTGACCCGCGTGCCGAGCGCTTGGCCGAATGGCTGCGGGGCGAACTGCAGGGCGATGGCGGCAGCTAGGATCGTCGTGCTTGTTCCTTTCGCTAAGCAGCTCCGCGGCTCCACAGGGTCAAGCGTGCTCGCTTGGTCGCCCTAGAAGTCGCCGCGCAGGGTGAGCATGTAGCTGCGGGGTGTGCCGTAGGTGGTGCCGCGGGTCCAGTAGCCGGTGGAGTCGAAGTACTTGCGGTCCAGCAGGTTCTCGATATCCACGGCCAGGGTCCAGTGTTGGTCGACCTTGTAGGCCGCACGGGCGTCGAAGATGGCGCGGCCGCTGTTGCTCACGCCGTTGTAGGCGTCGTCGTAGTGCGACTGGGCCGAGACGCCGGCGCCGACGCTGAAGCGATTCCATTCGCCCGGCAGGCTGTAGTGGGTGTTGAGGCGCAGCATGTGCTTCGGCGTTTGCGCGGAGATCGGCTCGCCATCCTCGGCCCGCGTGGTGTTGAAGGTATAGCCGGCGGCCACCTGCAGGCCCGGCAGCACTTCGCCGCTGGCCTCCGCCTCGAAGCCCTTGCTGCGATTGATGCCATCGCTGTTGACGAAGCAGCGGCCGGCGACGTCCTGCGGGCAGTTGCCGTCATTGGCGTAGTCGCGGGCGGCCACGTCTTCCTGTTCGATGTAGAACACCGCGAAGGACAGGTTCAGGCGCTTGTCGAACAGCTCGCCCTTGATCCCGGTTTCGTAGTTGGAGCCGATGGCCGGGTCCAGCGTGACGCCGCCGGCGCTGCGGTAGTTGGCCTGGGGCATGAAGATGTCGGCATAGCTGGCATACAGCGACCAGTTGTCGTCGAGGTCGTAGATGGTGCCGACGAAGGGCGTGAACTCATGCTTCTGTTCGTTGGTGATGACCTGCGGGCCACTCCAGGCCTCGGTCTTGTACCAGCTCAGGCGGCCGCCGAGGACCAGGCTGAGGTCCTCGTTCAGGTGCAGGCGGGTATTCAGGTAGGTGCCGTAGCGGGTGTCGACGGTGTCGTCCTTGTAGTCCCAGTCGGGGCGTGCCGGCTCCGGGAACAGGTGGTGGTTCGGGTCGTAGACGTTGAGCGGAAGCGGGCTGGCCAGGCGGACCGTGGCGTCCTTGTCGTTCATGTCGCGCTTCGACCAGCTGGCCCCCAGCGTCACCTGGTGCGTCAGGCCGAAGGCCTCGAAGTCGCCATCCAGGTGGCCGTCGACGGCGTTGGCGGTGACGTCGAACTTGTGAAAGCTGGTGCCGGTGATGACCGGGCCGGTCGGGCTGCCGTATTCCAGGGTGTCCTCGGCGGTCCACTCGATGGCGCTGCGGTTGTAGCGGCTCTCCGAATGGGATAGCGCCAGCTTGCCGCTCCAGTTTTCATTGAAACGGTGGCTCAGGTCGGCGAATACCTCGTCGGTGCGCGTCTGCAGCTTGGCCCAGTCCTGGCCGAGGAAGGTCGAGCGCTTGAGGTGCGGGTTGCTGCCGTCGGGGTTGTTCGGCAGGCCGAGCACGCTGTAGCCGTCGACGCGCGAGGTCTGCCGGCGCAGGCCCAAGGCCACGGTGGTGGCATCGCTCAGGTCGCCCTCGAGGATGCCGTACAGCAGCGGGCGCTTGGACTCGGTGACGTCGATGAAGGAGCCGCGGTCCTCATAGGAGGCGACCAGGCGCCCGCGCAGGGTGCCTTCGGCGTTGAGCTTGCCGCTGGCGTCCACGTCCTGGCGGTAGTTGTCCCAGGAGCCGGCGCGGGTGGTGAGTGACAGGCGCGGGTCGAATGTCGGGCGCTTGCGTACCAGGTTCACCGCGCCGCCCGGGCCGCCGGCGCCGACCAGCAGGCCGGCGGCGCCACGCAGCACTTCGACGCGGTCGAACACCGCCATGTCCGGGATCATCCAGCCGGTGTAGGCGTAGGCCTGCCCGGATACGCCGTCGACCATGTAGCTGTCGTCGGTCAGGTCGAAGCCGCGGGAGCTGAAGTGGTTGTTGCCGTAGCCGCGGGTGGCGCGGGTGATGCCGGGCGTCTGCGCCATCACCTGGTCCAGGGACACCATGTTCTTGTCGTCCATCAGCTTGCGCGTGACCACGGTGACCGACTGCGGGGTCTCGCGCAGCGACTGCGCGCGCTTGCCGATGGTCACCGCGCCGGTGGTGTAAGAGCCGCTGCCCTCGGTGGTGCTGCCCAGTTCGCTGGCGCTGATCTCGGTCGTGCCCAGTTCCAGCGAGCCGTTGCCTTCAGGAGCGGGTTGCACACTGAAATTGCCGCTGCCGGTCACCTTCAGTTCCAGGCCGCTGCCGGCCAGGGCCTGTTGCAGGGCCTGGGCAGCTGTGAACTCGCCGCTCACGGCTGGGGCCTGTTTGCCTTGCACCAGCGCCGGGTCGAGGGACACCACCTGGCCGCTCTGGCGGGCGATGGTATTGATGGTCTCGGCCAGGCTGGCGGCGGGCAGGTCGAAACGCAGGGTCTGCTGCTGGATCACGTCGGCGCTGTAGGCGTAGCCGATGGGGCCGGTGGCGGCGAGCGCGATGGCGATGGCGATGGCGCGGGGCCAGGGTTGGGACACGGGATGCTCCTGATGGAATGGCTGTTGTCAGGAGATAGGTGGGACGAAAGATGAAAACCGGACACGGATGAGAATATTTTTCATAAATTCTTTAGAGCACCCTGCGGCGCGCGAACTCGCTCGGCGGTCAGTGCTGCGCGTCGATCAGGGTCAGCCATGGCCCGTAGTGGCTGATGCGGATCGGCAGGGTCTCGCCCAGGGCGGTCAGCGCGCGCTCGGGCTGATCCAGCGGGAACACGCCCTGCACGCGCAGCGAGCGTACGGCCGGGGCCACGCGGATCATCCCGGCGCGGTAGGGACGCAGGGCGTCGATCATCGCTTCCAGCGGTTCGTCGAGCACGCTCAGCTGGCCTTGCAGCCAGTCCGCGCGATGCTGCTCGCCCCGGCCCAGCGCTTCGATGTGCCGCGCATGCAGCAGCGCCGCCTCGCCTTCCTGCAGGTCCTGGCTGGCGCCATTCGGCAGGCTGATACGCACCGAGTGTTCCAGCACCAGCACGCGGGTGGCCTGGTCCTCCTGGCGCACCAGGAAGCGCGTGCCGAGGGCGCGTACATCGCCCTGGGCGCTGCGCACGATGAATGGCCGGCTCGGCTCGGCGGCGACTTGCACCACCAGCTCGCCTCGGCGCAGGTGCAGCAGGCGCTGGTTGGTGCTGAAGTCGAGATCGACGGCGCTGCCGGCATTCAGGTTGAGCTGGCTGCCATCGGCCAGGCTGTAGAGCCGGCGTTCGCCGGTGCCGGTGCGCAGGTCGGCGAGCAGCGCCTGGCCCGGCTGGCTGCGCGCGGCCAGCCACAGGCCGCCACCGAATAGGCCCAGGCCGGCCAGGCCGCGCAGCACGTCGCGCCGCGAGGTCGCGGGCTGCAGCAGCACCTCGCGAGCCTGGCCCGGGGCACGGCGCTCGAAGCTGCGCAGGGTCTCGTAATGGCCTCCCAGGCCTTGCTGCAGGTGCTTCCAGGCGGCGGCATGGGCCGGGTCGCTGGCCAGCCAGGCGTCGAAGCCTGCCTGCAACTGTGCGTCAGGCGTGGCGGCGCGCAGGCGCACCATCCACTCGATGGCTTCCTGGCCGGGGCGGTTCAATGGCGTCTGGCTCATGGCTGCATCCCGGTCAGGTAGCACTGCTGCAGGGCCTGGGTCATGTAGCGGCTGACGGTGCGTTCGGACACGTCCAGGCGGCGGGCAATTTCCACGTAGCTGAAGCCGTCGAGCTGGCTGTAGAGGAAGGCCTGCTTCACCGCCTGCGGCAGCCCGGCGAGCATGCGGTCGACGGCGCTGAGGGCCTCGACCAGCAGGGCGATCTCTTCCGGCGACGGCGCCAGCGCTTCGGGCAGGCTGCTCAGGCGTTCGAGATAAGCCAGTTCCAGTTGGCGGCGACGATGACGGTCGAAGATCAGCCGGCGGGCGATGGTCGACAGGTAGGCGCGCGGTTGCTCGATGCTGTCCGGGTCGACGCTGGCGGCGAGCATCTGGCAGAAGGTCTCGGCAGCCGTGTCCTCGGCGTCGGCGCGGTTATGCAGGCGGCGCTGGATATGCTGCAGGAGCCAGCGGTGGTGGTCGCTGAAGAAGAATCCCAGCTTGCTGGTCGTGGGGCTGGGCACGGAGGGAGTGTCCGAGAGTAAATGCTAATTATTCTTATCTTACCGTTGGGACACGATGCCCGACAACCACACCCGCCAAGTGCGACTAATCTGAATTTTAGCGTTCGACGGCAGGACTAAATGCCATCAGGAACCTGTCCACCCTCTGGAGAACAGCAATGTCCGATCACCGTACCTACAAGAAAATCGAAGTCGTTGGCACGTCCAAGATGAGCATCGAGGATGCCATCGCCAACGCCCTGGCCGAGTGCGCCAAGTCCGTGCGCAACATGGACTGGTTCGAGGTCGTCGACACCCGCGGCCATATCGTCGACGGCAAGGTGGCGCACTATCAGGTCGAGCTCAAAGTCGGTTTCCGTATCAGCAACAGCTGATTGCTGCACGGTTTCGCCCGCCCGTGTCGGCTAGTCTTGGCCGGTCCGGGGCGGGCTGCCCCCGCGAGTCCACCAACGAAGGAGCGTTATCCATGAAGCAAATGATGCTGGGCCTGGCCCTGTTCACCCTGGCCGGTTCCGCCCTGGCTGCCGGCAAACCTTGCGACGAGCTGAAGGCGGAAATCGACGCCAAGCTCAAGGACAAGGGCGTTGCCGCCTACACCTTGGAAGTGGTCGACAAGGGTGGCGCCGGCGACAAGCAGGTGGTCGGTACCTGCGAGGCCGGCACCAAGGAAATCGTCTACCAGCGCGGCTGATTCTTTCGCCGCTGCATCGGGCCGGGGCTCCGCGAGGAGCCTCGGCCTTTTTCATGGCGCGGCCAAATCGCGGCTTGCCTTTCGCCGGGACGACCCCATAAAGCTGGGATGACCCGAGGAGGCCTTATGAGCAAGCTGTCCACCACGCCATTCTCCGTACTCGACCTGGCGCCCATGCGCGACGACGACAGCGGCGCCGCGCCCGCCCTGCAGCGTTCCCTCGATCTGGCCCGGCATGTGGAGCGCCTGGGCTTCTCGCGCATGTGGGTGGCCGAGCACCACAACATGGAGGGCATTGCCAGTTCCGCCACCGCCGTGCTGCTCGGCTACCTGGCGGCCAACACGTCCACCCTGCGCCTCGGCTCCGGCGGCATCATGCTGCCCAACCACGCGCCGCTGGTGGTGGCCGAGCAGTTCGGCACCCTCGCCGCGCTCTACCCGAATCGCATCGAGCTGGGCCTGGGCCGCGCCCCGGGCGCCGACCAGGCCACCGCCCGCGCCCTGCGCCGCGACCGTCTGGGCAGCGCGGAGGACTTCCCGCAGGACGTCGAGGAGCTGGAAACCCTGCTCGGCCCGCGTCAGCCCGGGCAGTCGGTGCTGGCCGTGCCGGGCGTGGACACTAACGTGCCGATCTGGCTGCTCGGCTCCAGTCTGTTCAGCGCCCAGCTGGCGGCGCAGAAGGGCCTGCCCTACGCCTTCGCCTCGCACTTCGCGCCGCGTTACCTGCACCAGGCGCTGCGCATCTATCGCGAGAACTTCCAGCCGTCCGCCATGCTGGCCAAGCCCTACGCCATGATCGGCGTGCCGCTGATCGCCGCGCCCAGCGACGAGGAAGCCGAGTTCCTCGCCACCACCGCCTATCAGCGGGTACTGGCGCTGATGCGCGGGCAGAGCCTGGTGCTGCGCCCGCCGGTGGAGAGCATGGTTGGCCGCTGGCAGCCCCACGAGCAGCAGGCGGTCGGCGACTTCCTCGGCCTGGCGGCGATCGGCGGGCCGGAGAAGGTGCGCGCGCGCCTGGAGATTCTGCTGGAGCAGAGCGGCGCCGACGAGCTGATCTTCACCTGCGACCTGTACCAGCCCGAGCACCGTCTGCGCAGCTTCGAGATAGTCGCCGGGCTGCGATAGGACGAACTTTGCCGCAGCGACGTTCCTCTCAACTGGGTACCCACCCCACACGAGAGGAGCAGCACATGACCATCAAGAAGACGGCTTCGGCCCATTGGCAGGGCGGCATCAAGGACGGCAAGGGCCGCATCTCCACCCAGAGCGGCGCGCTGAAGGACCAGCCCTACGGCTTCAACACCCGTTTCGAGGACCAGCCCGGCACCAATCCCGAGGAGCTGATCGGCGCCGCCCACGCCGGCTGCTTCTCCATGGCCCTTTCCAAGGAGCTGGAGGAGCGCGGCATGCTCGCCGAGAGCATCGACACCCAGGCCGAGGTCTGGCTGGAGAAGGAGGCCGGCGGCTTTCGCATCAGCGCCGTGCACCTGAGCCTGCGCGCCAGGATTCCCGGCGCCGACCGCGACAAGTTCGAGGAGGCGGTGGAGACGGCCAAGACCGGCTGCCCGGTGTCCAAGCTGCTCAACGCCGAGATCAGCCTGCAGGTGACCCTGGACGCCTGAGCGGCGCTCAGAAGGTGCTGCAGCGCAGTACGTCGGCGCGCGCCAGCACCTGGCGGCCCTCGCCGTATAGCCAGCCCTGGGCCTTGTATTGCAGCGGCCGGGCCTCGATGCGGTAGCGTTGGCCGGCGGCGAAGCCGTCGTAGCGGAAGCGCAGGTGGCAGGTCATCTCGACCGGCTCGCTGCTGAATTCGCCGCCGCCGCCCGCCACCTCGAACTGAAAGCGCACCTGCAGTTCGTGGGCGCCGGGCGTCACCTGGAAGTAGCGGCCGTCGCGGGTTTGCTTGTCGTCCAGCTTGTGCGCCATCAGGGTGTTACCGGGGCTGGCATACAGCTCGACCCAGGCCTGCTGCGGGTCCGCCGGCGGCAGCGGGCTGGCACAGGCGCCGAGGGCGAGCAGGGACAGCAACAGGGGCAGGCGCATGGCGGAGTCCTCGACGATGGAGACGGCCAGCATAGCGCCGATCAGACGGCGCCGCAGCGGCCCTCGCGGGCTCGAGCCAAGTCTTCGCCACGCTCGTCCTGCAATTGCGCCCAGGGGCGGAAGCCGCGGCTGCCGGCCTTGAGTCGATAGCGCTGGCCGGCGGCGAAGTCGGCGTAGTCCAGGGTCAACAGGCAGGTGCGCGGCAGGCTCTGCTCGGTGCCGGTGTTAGCGGGTTCCACCTCGAAGCGCAGGCGCACCTGCAGTTCGTGGCGGCCCGGTGGAATCTGGAAATAGCGGCCGTCGTCCAGCGTCTTGCCATCTACCTGCACCGCCTCCAGGCGGCCGTCGTGGCGCTCGTGCAGTTCGATCCAGGCCTGCGCGGGGTCGTGAAAAGGCATCAGCAGGGAACAGCCGCCGAGCAGAACGGGCAGGCAGAGGATTAGAGGTGTGCGCATGGCGGGCTTCCTAGGCAGAGGGGCAATGCAATAGGCTCGCGAAATGCCTATCGCCCTACTCGACCGCCGCGCGCGGTGCCTGGTTCCGCTGTGGCTTGGCGTTCTGCTGAGCGGTTGCGCCAGCCTCGACTACTACGCCCAAGTCAGCCGCGGCCAGCTCGACCTGCTCGCCGCACGCCAGCCGGTGGCCGAGCTGATCGCCGATCCCCAGACCGATCCTGCGCTGCAGCGGCGCCTGGCGCTGGCCCAGCAGGCCCGCGAATTCGCCAGCGCGCGCCTGGCGCTGCCGGACAACCGCAGCTATCGCCTGTACGCCGACCTGCGGCGGCCCTATGTGGTGTGGAACGTGTTCGCCACCCCGGAGCTGTCGCTGGCGCCACTGACCCACTGCTTCCCCATCGCCGGCTGCGTGGCCTATCGCGGCTTCTACCAGCAGGGTCGCGCCCGTGGCGCCGCCGCCCTGCTGCAGGCCGAGGGCATGGACACCTATGTGGCCGGCATCGAGGCCTATTCGACCCTGGGCTGGTTCGACGACCCCATCCTCAACACCATGCTGCGCTGGGACGACGAGCGCCTGGCCGCGGTGATCTTCCACGAGCTGGCGCACCAGCAGCTGTACGTGGCCGACGACACGGCGTTCAACGAGTCCTTCGCCAGCTTCGTCGAGCAGGAGGGCCTGCGTCAGTGGCGCGCCGCCCGTGGCCTGGCGCCCGGCGATGCGCACGAAGAGCGCATGCGTCGCCAGTTCACCGAGCTGATCCTGGCCAGCCGCGAGCGCCTGCAGACGCTCTACGTCAGCCCGCTGGACGAGGCGCAGAAGCGCACCGGCAAGGCCGCCGAATTCGCGCGCCTGCGTGCCGAATACCGCGCCCTGCGTGACGGCGAGTGGGGCGGCGATCGGCGCTACGACGCCTGGATCGCCCAGCCGCTGAACAACGCCCGGCTGCTGCCGTTCGGCCTCTACGACCAGTGGGTGGAATCCTTCGCCGCCTTGTTCCGCCAGGCCGGCGGCGACTGGGCGGAGTTCCACC
This sequence comes from Pseudomonas sp. GD04019, assembly GCF_029837695.1. GTDB lineage: Bacteria > Pseudomonadota > Gammaproteobacteria > Pseudomonadales > Pseudomonadaceae > Aquipseudomonas. The sequence goes on along the minus strand of NZ_JAOEEA010000006.1, from coordinate 190,838 downwards.
GCCGCGCCGCCGCGCTGGGTGAACTCCCGGCTGAACAACGCGAGCGAACCCTGGCGGCGCTGGCCGATCAGAACTAGAACTGCCTGATCCATCCCGAGGAGCATGCGATGAAGCGCTGGTTTGCGGCCGTCATGGCCACCCTGCTGTGTGGCGGCGCCCTCGCCGCACCCAAGCCCTGCGAAGAGCTGAAGCGCGAGATCGAGGTGAAGATCCAGGCGGCCAAGGTCACCAGCTACACCCTGGAGATAGTGGCGGCCGCCGAAGTGGAAGACCCCAACATGGTGGTCGGCAGCTGCGAGGGTGGCAGCCGCAAGATCATCTACCAGAAGAACGACTGACGGCGTCCCCCAAGCTTGCGCAGGGGCGAGCTTTCGGTGGAGAATTAATGATATCAATTATCATTTAGTATTCTTCGACCCTTGCGCTCTCCCGACCAAGCCGCCGACCTCGCCACCCAGCAAGCCGTGCATTCGCTCTACCGCGAGCATCACGACTGGCTACGGCATTGGCTGCGCAAGCGTCTGCCCTGTGCGGAGAACGCCGCCGACCTGGCCCAGGACACCTTCGTGCGGGTCCTCGCCAGCCGCCAGGCCTTCGACCTGCGCGAGCCGCGCGCCTACCTCAGCAGCATCGCCCGCAGCCTGATGATCGACGGCTTCCGCCGCCGCGCCCTCGAACAGTCCTACCTGGAGGCCCTGGCCGCGCTGCCCGAGCCGCTGGATATCTCCCCGGAAGAGCGGGCGCTGATCCTCGAAACCCTGCTGGAAATCGACCGCATGCTCGACGGCCTCGGCGCGCGCTGCCGGGAGATCTTCCTGCTGGCCCAGCTCGATGGCCTCAGCCATGTGGAGATCGGCCGGCGCCTGGGCCTGTCGACCAACACCGTGCGCAAGTACGTGGTGCGCGGTTTGACCCAGTGCCTGCTACTGATCGAGGACTGACCGTGAGCCTCACCGCCAAGCCGCCCATTGCCGCCCTGCGCGCCGCCGCCAACTGGCATCTGGACCTGCTCGCCGCGCCGGATTGCGCGCAGACCGGCGCGGCGCATCGCCAATGGCTGGAGGCCGATGCCAGTCATCGCCAAGCCTGGAGCAGGCTGGAGAAGCTGCAAGGCAAGCTGGCCGGGCTGCCCGTCGCGGTGGCGCCGTCGGCCCTGCGCGGGGTCAACGGTCGGCGCCGCGAGAGCCTCAAGCTGCTCGGCCTGTTGCTGCTCGGTGGTGGCATGGCCGGTCTTGGCTGGCAGTCCGAGCCCATGCGCAGCCTGCGTGCCGACCAGCGCACCGCCGTCGGCGAACGGCGCAGCCTGCGCCTGCCTGATGGCGGCCGGCTGCAGCTGAACAGCGACAGCGCCCTCGACCTGGCCTACGGCGCACAGCTGCGCGAGGTCCATCTGCGGCGTGGCGAAATCCATGTGCAGACCGCGGCGGACCCGCGGCCCTTCGTGGTACACACCGCGCAGGGCAGCATCCGCGCCCTCGGCACCCGTTTCCTGGTGCGCCAGGAGGGCGAACGCACTCAGGTGCGGGTGCTGCAGCACGCCGTGGAAGTGCGCCCGCTGGATGTGCCAGACCAGCCGCTGCGGATCGAAGCCGGCCAGCAGCTGTGGTACAGCACCGCCGCCTGCGGTGCGGTCGAGCCGCTGGAGGCTCACGGCGACGCCTGGCTGCGCGGCATGCTGGTGGTCAGCGACTGGCCGCTGCCGCGTTTTATCGACGAGCTGGCACGCTATCGACCGGGCCTGCTCTCGTGCGATCCGGCGTTGGCCGGGCTGCGCATTTCCGGTGCCTTCCAGCTGGCCGACAGCGATGCGGTGCTGGACAACCTGCGCAGCACCCTGCCGCTGCGGGTGAACCGTCTCACCCGTTACTGGGTGCGCATCGAGCCGGCCTGAGAACCTGGTTCTGAGCCGAGTGAAATATTTTTGCCTGGGGTGTTGTTGATTTCGCTTCTCATTCGACTTGGTTAGGAAAGCGCCCGTAGTGCGCTCCTTGCCAACCATCCCCAGGAACCCCTCCATGTCGCGCCAGACCGCCCCGCGCAGTACCTCGCTGCTCCGTAGTTCCCCTCTCCTCAGCCCGCTGAGTGTGGCCATCAACCGTGCCCTGCTCGGCGCGGTGCTGGCGCTACCGGTGCTTGGCGCGCTGCAGGTGCAGCCGGCCTGGGCGGAAAGCGTGGTGGCGGAGCAGGACTTCGCGATTGCCGCGGGTTCGCTGGAGTCGGCGCTGAACAGCTTCGCCGCCACCAGCGGGGTCAGCGTGTCGTTCAGCCCGGAGACCGTACGCGGTCTGCAGTCCCCCGGCGTGCAGGGGCGCTTCGTGCCGGACCAGGCACTGGAGCGTCTGCTGGCCGGCAGCGGCCTGCAGGTGTCGCGCCAGGCCAGCGGCAACTACTCGCTGCTGCCGCCGCCGGAAGCCGGCTCGCCGCTGCAGCTGGATAGCACCAGCATCACTGGCGTCGGCCTGGGTGAGACCACCGAGGGCACCGGTTCCTACACCACCGCCTCGACCAGCACGGCCACCGGCCTGCCCCTGTCGATCCGCGAGACGCCGCAGTCGATCTCGGTGATCACCAGCCAGCGCATGCAGGACCAGGGGCTGACCCAGCTCACCGACGTGGTGCGCCAGACCCCCGGCCTGACCCTCAGCCAGAGTGGCGGCAACGGCGGCGACAACAGCGGCATCTACTCGCGTGGCTTCAAGGTCGAGAACTACCAGATCGACGGCCTGCAGCTGCTCGACAGCAACTACGAGAGCCCCGCGCAGAGCAACGACATGGTCCTGTACGACCGTGTCGAGGTCATCCGCGGCGCCACCGGCCTGACCAACGGCGTGGGCACTCCCGGCGCCACCCTGAACATGATCCGCAAGCGCCCGACCCAGGAATTCAAGAGCAGCATCAACGTGACCGGCGGCTCCTGGAATTACGGGCGCACCGAGGCGGATATCGGCGGCCCGCTGACCGAGAGCGGCAACGTGCGCGGGCGCTTTGTCGCCGCGTACCAGGAGAACGACTCCTATGTCGACCGCCTCAGCGAGCGCAAGCAGGTGTTCTACGGCGTCATCGAGGCCGACCTGACCCCCGACACCCTGCTGACCTTCGGCATGGACTCGCAGTCCGACGATTACGACGGCCACGCCCGCAGCGGCCTGCCGCTGTTCAACAACGATGGTACCAAGGCCGATCATGACGATTCCGATTCCGCCGCCGCCAAATGGGCCTATTCCGATCGCAGCGCCGTTTCCGCTTTCGCCATCCTCGAGCACAACCTGACCGAGCGCTGGAAGACCAAGCTGACCCTCAACCAGCGCCGCAGCGAATACGACGAGCTCAGTGGCTATGCCGGCGGCAACAACTACGCCCCTGGAGCCGACCCGGCCTCGATCGTGTTCTATGCCAACCGCTGGAAAGCCAAGCCGGTACAGAACAGCTTCGACCTGAACCTGGCGGGCAACTTCGACCTGTTCGGCCTGGAACACGATGCGATCATCGGCTACAGCCAGCAGAAGACCGATTACAACACGCCGGCATACTCCTGGTGGCGACCGTTCCCGGTGATAGACAACATCTACACCTGGGATGGCAAGACCCCGGCCAAGCCCGATCTGCAGCCTTATGGCCGTATGGACTTCAGCGAGGAACAGGGCGCGCTTTATGGCAGCACCCGCCTGCGTGCCAGCGACGATCTGTCGTTCATTCTCGGTGCCCGGGTGATCGACTGGCAGAACAAGGTCGAGTACGACTACGACGACGCCACCCCCAGCGACATCAGCGACCGCAGCGAAACCGGCGTGGTGACCCCCTTCGCCGGCGTGGTGTACGACCTCAACGACATCTGGTCGGTGTATGGCAGCTACACCAGCATCTTCAAGCCGCAGAACAACAAGACCCTGGACGGCGCCTATATCGATCCGCTGGAGGGTGTCGGTTATGAAGTCGGTAGCAAGGCGGCCTTCTTCGAGGGGCGCCTGAACTTCGGCCTGGCGCTGTACCAGATCGAGCAGGACAACCTGGCCGTGTCGTTGGGTGACGGCCAGCTGGCGCCGGACGGCAGCCAGGCCTACCGCGCCGAGTCCGGCACCGAAACCCGTGGCTTCGAGGTGGAAGTCACTGGTGAGCTGGCCACCGACTGGCAGGCCAGCGCCAGCTTCAGCCGCAATATCGTGCAGGACAGCGAAGGGCAGAAGCTCAACACCGATATCGCGCAGAACACCGTGAAGATGTTCACCAGCTACACCCTGCGTAGCCTCGGCAACGGCCTGACCTTCGGTGGCGGCGTCAACTGGCAGAGCGAGATCTACAGCGATGGCGTCGGACCGCTGGGCGTACGCTTCACCCAGGACGACTACGCCGTGGTCGACGCCTTCGCGCGCTACCCGCTGACCCAGCAGCTGACCGCCACCTTCAACCTCAACAACCTGCTCGACGAGGAGTACTACACCAGCTCCAGCTCCAGCTATTACGGCGCGCCGCGCAACGCCACCGTCGGCCTGCGCATGGACTTCTGAGGTCGCGCTCGACCGGCCTGGCGGCGCCGTCTGGCGCCGCCGGACACATCCGGTCACAGCTTGCGGGCGGTGAGCGTGCGGGTTTTTCCGACCTCATCCGTCCTGTAGTCAGGGGTGATCCGTTTGCTCGATCACCCCTCCCATATGCCGCCGGCCATCCGGCGGCCTTTGTTTTTCCGGCCCCATGGTTTGTACGCCGATGAAATCGATGTCTCCTCGCTCCCTCGCGCTGCTCTCGCGCACGGCCGCCGCCCTGCTCGGAGGCTATGCGCTGACCTGTGCCAGCGTGATCTTCCTCGGCGCAGTGCTGCCGCTGCCCAAGAGCCAGGCGGTCCTCGCCTCCTCGCTGACCAGTTTCGCGGTGTACACCGCAGTGATCGTCTGGGCGTTCGCCACGCCGAACCTGAAGCGCATCTGGCTGGTGCTGCTGATCGCCTCGCTGGTGCTGACCGGCGCCGGCCTGCTGCTTGGAGGTGAAGCATGAGCAAGGTACAGAGTGGCGCCGCCGAGGGTGGTTTCCGCCAGGCCATGGCCTGGCTGCACACCTGGGGCGGCCTGTGGGCATGCTGGGTGCTGTTCGTGATCTTCCTTACCGGCAGCCTGGGCGTGTTCGACGGACCGATCACCCGCTGGATGCAACCGCACCTGCCGCAGGCCGCCGAGGCCAGTAGCGACACCGGCCTGGACGATGGCTTCGACCGGCCGCAGGCGGTGCGCCTGGCCCAGGCCTGGTTCAGCGAGAACCAGCCGGGGGCGCATTTCTGGGGCATCGGCCTGCCCTCGGACGAAGACCCGTCGATCCGCCTGTTCTGGCAGGACCCGCAGGAGAACTTCCACAACGAGCGCATCGATGCCCAGACCGGCAAGCCGGTGGACGGCTCGCACGAGCGTGACAGCGAAGGCGGTCACCACTTCGTGCACATGCACTTCGAGTTCCACGGCGGCACGGCCGGCATCTGGTTCGTCGGCGCCTTCACCATGGCCATGCTGGTGGCGCTGGTCAGCGGCATCGTCATCCACAAACGCATCTTCAAGGACTTCTTCACCTTCCGTCCGGGCAAGGGCCAGCGCAGCTGGCTGGACGCCCACAACGCGCTGTCGGTGCTGAGCCTGCCGTTCCAGCTGATGATCGCCTACACCGGCCTGGCCACCTTCTACTTCCTCTACATGCCGGCCGGCATCGTCGCTCACTACGACAGCGAGGAGGCCTACTTCGCCGAGCTGTTGGCCCAACCGGCACCGCAGGAGCTGACCGGCGTGGCCAGCCCGCTGGTGGCCCTGGACGGCCTGCTGCCGCGTGCCGAACAGCAGCTGCAGCGCCCGGCCAGTTTCATCAGCATCGAGCACCCCAACGACAGCAGCGCCTCGGTGCTGCTGTTCGGGCGTTTCGTCGAACAGCCCGGCCAGTACCGCCTGCTCGGCGATGGCGGCGGTCAGGTGTTCTTCAACGGCGTGACGGGCGAGCAGACCGATATCCAGATGCCCGGCGAGCTGCGTGGCGGCGCCGCCCAGGATGTGCAGTCGGTGATGCGCAACCTGCACTTCGCCGCCTTCGGCGGTCACCTGGTGCGCTGGCTGTACTTCTTCAGCGGCCTGGCCGGTGCGGCCATGCTGGCCACCGGCGCCCTGCTGTTCATGGTCAAGCGCCGGCAGCGTTCGCTGCACGAGTTCGGCGCTTCCACCGCGCGGGTCTACCGGGTGATCGAGGTGCTCAACGTCGGCACCCTTACCGGCCTGTCCATCGCCTGCGTGGCGTTCTTCTGGGGCAACCGCCTGTTGCCGGTAGGCATCGCCGACCGTCCGGAATGGGAGATCGCGGTGTTCTTCGCCGTCTGGCTGCTGAGCTTCATCCACGCCGGCCTGCGTCCGGCGGCGCGCGCCTGGGTCGAGCAGCTGCTGGCGCTGGCCGCGCTGTGCCTGCTGCTGCCGCTGCTCAACTGGCTGAGCGTCGGCGAGCACGTGCTGATGTATCTGCAGCGCGGTGACGGTGAGCGCGCTGGCGTCGAGCTGGTCGCGCTGGGCTTCGGTGCCCTGTCGCTGTGGGGCGCCTGGCGCATCACCCGGCCGAAGGTAGCGCCGGCGCGTGCGCGCCAGCGTGCCGCCGTGGCGGAGGCGCAATCATGACCCTGTCGCTCGCCGTGATGCTCTCCGCCGCGCTCTGCTACGCCGGCATGGCCGGCCTGTGCCTGGCCATGGACCGCCACCACGCCCAGGTGTGGAAGGCCAAGGCGCCCAATCGCCAGCGCCTGCTGCGCCTGGCCGGCTGGCTGCTGCTGGCCGCCGCCGCATGGCCCTGCGTACAGATCTGGGGCGGCGCCGTCGGCCCCGTGGTCTGGTGCGGCATGCTCAGCGTCGGCGCCTTCAGCCTAGTCCTGCTGTTGCCCTATCGCCCGCGTATCGCTGCGCTGCTGGCCGCCATCGCGGCCGGCGCAGGCCTGCCGGTGTTGTTGATGACCGCCGGCTGAGCCGGCACCGTTCAAGGAAGAAGTAGTCGATGACCTCGCGTTTCCCCCCGCTCCTGCGTCGTGGCCTGGCCGCCGCCGTGATCCTTGGTGTGCCGGCGCTGATCTGGCTGTCCTGGGATGACGCGGTGGCTTACGACACCGTGGCCATCGGCCGGGGCGACGTCGAGGCCAGCGTCACCGCCATCGCCACCCTGCAGCCGCGCGAGTCGGTGGACGTCGGCGCCCAGGTGTCCGGCCAGGTCACCCGCCTGCACGTGCAGCCCGGCGACCGGGTGGAGAAGGGCCAGCTGCTCGCCGAGATCGACGCCAGCCTGCACCAGGCCTCGGTCGAGGCCGACCGCGCGGCCCTCGACGGCCTGCGCGCGCAGCTGGCCGAGCAGCAGGCGCAGCTCGACCTGGCGCGCCAGCAGCACCAGCGCCAGCAGCGCCTGGCCGTCGACGAGGCGACCCGCGAGGAGGACGTGCAGATCGCCGTCGCCACCCTGCGCTCCGCCGAGGCGCGCCTGCGCCAGCTGCGCGCGCAGATCGCCGAAGCCAGCGCACGTCTGCGCGGCAACGAGGCGCAGCTGAGCTACACGCGCATTTACGCGCCCATCGCCGGCACGGTGATCGGCGTCGACGTCAAACAGGGCCAGACTCTCAACGCCACCTACCAGACGCCGACCGTGCTGCGCCTGGCCGACCTCGGCGCGATGACTGCCTGGACCAAGGTCTCCGAGGCCGACATCCGCCGCGTGCGGGTCGACATGCCGCTGTACTTCACCACCCTCGGCGGTGACGGCCGGCGCTGGCACGGCAAGGTGCGCCAGGTGTTGCCGGCGCCGCCGGTGACGCCGAGCGCCTCCGGCGAGTCCGCCGCGGTGCCGCAGACGGTCAAGGCGGTGCAGTACACCGTGCTGTTCGACGTGAGCAACGACGACGGCGAGCTGATGCCGCAGATGACCGCCCAGGTCACCTTCGTCACCGCCGCCGCCCATGACGTGCTGACCGCGCCGCTGGCCGCGCTGCAGCCGGTGGCAGGCCAGGCCGGACTGTTCAACGCCCGCGTGCTGGAGGCCTCCGGGCGTACCGCCGCGCGCGAGGTGCGGGTCGGCGCGCGCAGCCGGCAAGTCGTCGAGGTGGTCAGTGGCTTGGACGAGGGCGAACTGCTGGTCACCGGCGAGCGCGAGCCCGCGCCGTCGAGGTTCCAGTGGTGAGCGACACGCCGCTGATCGAACTGCGCGGCATCCGCCGCCGCTACGGAGGGGAAAACGGCGCGCCGGAAGTCGAGGTGTTGCATGGCATCGACCTGCGCATCGCCGCCGGCGAATTCGTCGCCATCGTCGGCAGCTCCGGCTCCGGCAAGTCGACCCTGATGAACCTGCTCGGCTGCCTCGACCGCCCCAGCGCCGGCAGCTACCACTTCGCCGGCCACGACGTCGCCGCGCTGGACGCAGACCAGCTGGCCTGGCTGCGCCGCGAGGCCTTCGGCTTCGTGTTCCAGGGCTACCACCTGATCGCCACCGAATCGGCCTGCGAGAACGTCGAGGTGCCCGCGCTGTACGCCGGCATGTCCGCCGAGCAGCGCCGCGAGCGCGCCAGCGCCCTGCTCACCCGCCTGGGCCTGGGCGAGCGCCTGGACTATCGCCCCGGCCAGCTCTCCGGCGGCCAGCAGCAGCGCGTGTCCATCGCCCGCGCGCTGATGAACGGCGGACGCATCATCCTCGCCGACGAACCCACCGGCGCCCTCGATTCGCACAGCGGGCGCGAGGTCATGGCGCTGCTGCGCGAGCTGGCCGAGGCTGGGCACACGGTGATCCTGATCACCCACGACCGCGAGGTGGCGGCCCAGGCCCAGCGGGTCATCGAGATTCGCGACGGTGCGATCATCGGCGACAGCGGCGCGCAGCCGAATCCTGCCGCCCTGCCGGCTCCGCGCTTCGATGGCATGAGCGTGCACGGCGCCGGCTGGAGCGCCCTCGGCGAGGTGCTGCGCTCGGCCTGGCGGGTGATGCTGCTGAACCGCTTCCGCACCGCGCTGACCCTGCTCGGCATCGTTATCGGTGTGGCCTCGGTGATCGTCATGCTGGCCATCGGCCTGGGCACCAAGCAGAAGGTCCTGGCGCAGATGGCCTCGATGGGCGCCACCACGCTCTACCTGTACGCCGCGCAACCGCCGGAAGGCGGCCCCTGGGGCACCCTCAGCGAGGGCGATCTGCAGGCGCTCGGGGAGCTGCCGGAGGTCGACCTGTTCACCCCGGTGATCGGCAACCCGCGCATGGTCCAGTACGGCAACGCCTCGCGCGACATCTACGTGTTCGCCAGCAACGAGCAGCTGCCCGCCATCCAGCACTGGCCGGTGGCCGCGGGGCGCTTCTTCACCGCCGGCGAGGACCAGAACCTGGCGCCGGTGGTAGTGCTCGGGCACAAGGCGCGCGAGTTCTTCTTCCGCGACGAGCCCAACCCGCTGGGCAAGCAGCTGTTGATCGGCGACGCGCCGTTCGAGGTGATCGGGGTGATGGCCGAGAAGGGCCGCGAGTCCGGTGCCGACTACTACGACGAGATGGTCTTCATCCCCTACGCCGCCGGGCGCGCGCGGGTCTACCAGGACATCGCCGAGCCGGAGTACGCCGCCCTCACCGCCGCCTCCACCGATCAGGTGTTGGCCGCCGAGGCGGCCGCCCGCGAGCTGTTGCTGGCGCGCCACGGTCGCGAGGACTTCCAGGTCGACAACGCCGCGGCCAAGGTCCAGGCCGAGGCCGAGACCCAGGACAGCATGACTCGCATGCTCGGCCTGATCGCTGCCGTATCGCTGCTGGTCGGCGGCATCGGCGTGATGAACGTGATGCTGATGACGGTGCGCGAACGCACCCGCGAGATCGGCGTGCGCATGGCCACCGGCGCACGTCAGCACGACATCCTTCGCCAGTTCCTCGGCGAGGCAGTGCTGGTCACCCTGGTCGGCGGCAGCATCGGCGTGCTGGTCGGCCTGATCGGCGGCGCCGCGCTGCTGGTGGCCGGCGTGCCGCTGATCTTCTCCCTGTCGGCGATGCTGCTGGCCTTCGCCTGCGCGGTGGGCACCGGCTTGCTGTTCGGCTACCTGCCGGCGAAGACCGCCGCGGCCCTCGACCCGGTCGCCGCCCTGGCCAGCGAATGAACGAGTTCTCCATGTCCCGACACCCGCTGACCCTGCTCGCCGCGCTGCTCCTCGCCGGCTGCTCCGCCACCCCCGAGGCACCGGACGCCCTGCCCGACGCGCCCGCCGAGTGGAGCCACGCCGTTGCCGCCGCGGCGGCGCCGGATGCGCTGTGGTGGCACGCCTTCGCCAGCGCCGAACTGGATGCCCTGGTCGAGCGCGGCCTGACTGACAACTTCGATCTGGCCGCCGCCGCCGCGCGCCTGCGCCAGGCCGAGGCCAGCGCCCGTGCCGCCGGTGCACCGCTGCTGCCGCGTCTGGACGGTAACCTCGGCGCCAGTCGTGAGGGGCGTCTCGGTGGCGACGCCGACACCGCCGGCAACCTGTACAGCGGCGGCTTGGCCGCCAGCTACGAGGTCGACCTGTGGGGCCGGCTATCCGCCGACCGCGAGTCCGCCGAGGCCGAGCTGGCTGCCAGCCGCTTCGACCGCGACGCCCTGCGCCTGACCCTCAGCGCCAGCCTGACCGAGTCCTGGCTGCGCCAGGTGGCCCTGGCCGAACGCCTGCGCCTGGCCGAACTCAACCTGGCCAACGCCGAGCGGGTGCTGGCCACCGTGCAGGCGCGCCAGGCGGCGGGCTCCGCCACGCAACTGGAATTGGCCCAGCAGCGCGGCCTGGTCGCCGAGCAGCGGCGTTCCCGCGAGGAGCTGCGCCAGCAGGCCGACGACATCCGCAGCGCCCTGGCCGTGCTGCTCGGCCAGGCGGCGCCGGCCGAGCCATCGAGCGCCGCGCTGACCGCGCTGGTCGCGCCTTCGGTGAGCGCTGGTCTGCCCAGCGAACTGCTGCTGCGCCGCCCCGACCTGGCCCGTGCCGAGGCGCAGCTGAGCGCCGCCGATGCTGACCTGCGTGCGGCGCGGGCGGCCATGCTGCCACGGCTGAACCTGTCGGCTGGCGCCAGTGGCGCCAACGGCGGCCTCAACCGGGTGTTCGCCGATCCGCTCTATTCCCTGGCTGCCGCGCTGACCGCGCCGATCTTCGATGGCGGCGCCCTGGCTGCCGAGCGTGATCGCAGCGCGGCACGCCGCGAGGAGCTGCTCGCCGCCTACCGGCAGAGCATCGTCGCGGCCTTCGCCGATGTGCAGGTGGCGCTCAACGCCGGCGCCGGCGTCGAGGCCCAGTGGCAGGCCCAGCAGGAGGTGCAGGCCCAGGCCGAACGCGCCCTGCAGCTGGCCGAGCGGCGCTACCGCGCCGGTGCCGAGGATCTGCTCAACCTGCTCGACGCCCAGCGCACCCTGTACGCCGCCGAGGACCAGAGCGCGCAGCTGCGCCTGGCCCGCCTGCAGGCCAGCGTGGCCCTGGCGCGGGCGCTGGGTGGTGGCTGGCGCAGCGAGGCGCAGTGAGCCGTCAGGCCGCCGCCTCGGCGCGGTAGATCCAGCGCAGGCCCAGCAGGGTCAGCGGCCATAACAGGCCGAGCAGGCCGACGCCCATGATCAGCAGCAGAACGGGGTGGAAAACCTCGCTGCCGCGATCGGCCAGCGCGTAGATCACCAGCAGACCGGCGACCAGCAGCTGGGCCAGCATCCACACGACGAAGATCGCCAGGGCGGTCAGCAGCAGCTGCCCCGCCCTGAGCCGCTGCAGGCGCGCCGGTAGCGCGCTCCAGCTGCTGGCGAACACCAGCGCGGCGCCGAGCAGCGGAGTCAGGCAGGCCAGGGCCAGCGGCAGGGCCGCGTTGTAACCCGGCATCACCTGCTTGATGAGGATGTCCACCGTCTTCAGGCTCAACAGCAGCACGCACAGCGCCAGCAGCGCTGCGACTGCCGTGTGCCCCACCGGCGCCGGCGCACAGGTCTTCTGCGCGCTCAGGCGTAGGCCGAGCCACAGCGGCAGCAGGTTGGTCAGGGCGAAGGCCAGCAGGCCCAGGGGCTCGAACACCAGCGGCTGGTACAACCCCATCAGGCTGCGATGCTCGCTGAGCCAGCCATACAGGCCGGCGAGCAGGAAGCCGGACAGCGCGCCATAGAGCAGGCCGGTCAGCACGATGGCGGCGGCAACTGCCAGCAGCACCTTGCCGGGGTTGACCAGGACCGCAGCATGGCGCTCCTGATGGCTGGCGACCAGCAGGGTGGCGGCCAGCCCGCCGAGTAGGAGGCTGCACAGCCAGCCCGGTAGCAGGTTCATCAGGTTGCCGAGCAGGTAGTCGCTGAACTCGGCGTGGTTGAGCGCGGCCAGCAGATTGCCGACCACCAGGCTCTGCAGCATCACCAGTGCGCCCATGGCGCCGAAGGCGTAGGGCTGCTGCGAGGCCGGGTACTCGGCGGCTGGCTGAGGCACGGCGGTATCGAAGGGGTTGGTCATCGGCAAAATCCTTTTCGAGGGCGCCCAGAGTAGGTCCAGGGCCGGCTCAGGCCCAGCGTGCTAGGCGGAGGGCGTGAAGCGGTTCACCGGTCGTAGCCCTCGGCCAGGTGCAGGTCCTTGAGCTTCACGTAGTTGGCGGCGCTGTAGGCGAAGAACGCGCGCTCCTTGTCAGTCAGGGCGCGGGCTTGTTTCACCGGGCTGCCGACATACAGGTAGCCGCTCTGCAGCACCTTGCCCGGCGGAACCAGGGAGCCTGCGCCGATCACCACTTCGTCCTCGACCACCGCGCCGTCCATCATGATCGAACCCATGCCGACCAGGATGCGATTGCCCAGGGTGCAGCCGTGCAGGGTGACGTTGTGGCCGATGGTCACTTCGTCGCCGATCAGCAGCGGGTAGCCGTCCGGGTTGAAGGGCCCGGCGTGGGTGATGTGCAGCACGCTGCCGTCCTGCACGCTGGTGCGCTTGCCAATCCTAATCCGGTGCATATCGCCACGGACCACGGCCATCGGCCAGACCGAGGCGTCTTCGCCCAGCACCACGTCGCCGAGTACCACTGCGGAAGCGTCGACAAAAGCGCGCGGGCCCAGCTGCGGGGCCGTGCCCTGGTAAGTTCGAATCGCCACGATAGTCTCCTTCAGGCTGCGGTTGCCGCCGATTGTAATTAACATGCCAGGCACTGCGGTTGTGAAAGGTCGTCCAAGACCCCATAACCAGTATCTGCATTCGCGCATTCAAAGGTGCCTCGCCGTGACCGCTGCCAATCCCCTGCTGCAAGACTTCGACCTGCCGCCCTACTCCCTGATCAAGCCCGAGCACGTCGAGCCGGCCGTGGACCAGATCCTCGCCGACAGCCGCGCGGCCATCGCCGAACTGCTCAAGACCCAGCAGAGCAACCCGAGCTGGGACGGTCTGGTGCTGGCGCTGGACGAACTCAACGCGCGCCTGGGTGGTGCGTGGAGCCCGGTCAGCCACCTGAATGCGGTGTGCAACAACGCCGAGCTGCGCACTGCGTACGAGGCCTGCCTGCCTAAGCTGTCGGAATACTGGACCGAGATGGGCCAGAACAAGCCGCTGTTCGAGGCCTACGCCGCCCTGGCCAAGAGCCCGGCGGCAGAAGGCCTCGATGTGGCGCAGAAGACCATCCTCGAACACGCCCTGCGTGACTTCCGCCTCAGCGGCATCGACCTGCCGGCCGAGCAGCAGAAGCGCTACGGCGAGATTCAGATGAAGCTGTCCGAGCTGGGTAGCAAGTTCTCCAACCAGCTGCTCGACGCCACCCAGGCCTGGACCAAGCACATTACCGACGAGGCGGCCCTGGCCGGCCTGACCGATTCGGCCAAGGCGCAGATGGCCCAGGCCGCGCAGGCCAAGGAGCTGGACGGCTGGCTGATCACCCTGGAATTCCCCAGCTACTACGCGGTGATGACCTACGCCGACGACCGCGCACTGCGCGAAGAGGTCTACACCGCCTACTGCACCCGCGCCTCCGACCAGGGCCCGAACGCCGGGCAGAACGACAACGGCCCGGTGATGGCCGAACTGCTCGACCTGCGCCAGGAACTGGCGCGCCTGCTCGGCTTCGCCCACTACAGCGAACTGAGCCTGGCCAGCAAGATGGCCGACAATACCGACCAGGTTCTGCACTTCCTGCGCGACCTGGCCTTGCGCAGCAAGCCCTTCGCCGCCCAGGACCTGGAAGAACTGAAAGCCTTCGCCACCGAACAGGGCGTCAGCGACCTGCAGAGCTGGGACGTCGGCTACTTCAGCGAGAAGCTGCGCCAGCAGCGCTACAGCATCTCCCAGGAGGAAGTGCGCGCCTGGTTCCCGATCGACAAGGTGCTCTCCGGCCTGTTCGCCATCGTGCAGAAGCTCTACGGCATCGAGATCAATGAGCTGAAGGAGTTCGATAGCTGGCACCCGGACGTGCGCCTGTTCGAGATTCGCGAGAACGGCCAGCACGTCGGCCGCTTCTTCTTCGACCTCTACGCCCGCGCCAACAAGCGCGGCGGCGCCTGGATGGACGGCGCCCGCGACAAGCGCCGCTCGGCTAAGGGCGAGCTGATCAGCCCGGTGGCCAACCTGGTGTGCAACTTCACCCCAGCCGTCGGCGGCAAGCCGGCGCTGCTGACCCACGACGAAGTCACCACCCTGTTCCACGAGTTCGGTCACGGCCTGCACCACCTGCTGACCCGCGTCGAGCACGCCGGTGCCTCCGGCATCAACGGCGTGGCCTGGGACGCGGTGGAGCTGCCCAGCCAGTTCATGGAGAATTGGTGCTGGGAGCCTGAGGGCCTGGCGCTGATCTCCGGCCACTACGAGTCCGGCGAGGCGTTGCCCCAGGCGCTGCTGGACAAGATGCTGGCGGCGAAGAACTTCCAGTCCGGCCTGATGATGGTGCGCCAGCTGGAGTTCTCGCTGTTCGACTTCGAGCTGCACGCCACCCACGGCGACGGCCGCAGCGTGCTGCAGGTGCTCGAAGGCATCCGCGATGAGGTGGCCGTGGTACGTCCGCCGGCCTTCAACCGCTTCGCCAACAGCTTCGCGCATATCTTTGCCGGCGGATACGCGGCCGGTTACTACAGCTACAAGTGGGCGGAGGTGCTGTCCGCCGACGCCTTCTCCAAGTTCGAGGAAGACGGCGTGCTCAACCCGGCCACCGGCCGCGCCTTCCGCGAGGCGATCCTGGCCCGTGGCGGCTCCCAGGCGCCGATGGTGCTGTTCGTCGACTTCCGCGGCCGCGAACCGAGCATCGACGCCCTGCTGCGCCACCTCGGCCTGAGCCAGGAGGCGGCATGACTCAGCTCCCACCCAAGCGCTTTATCGCCGGCGCCGTATGCCCGGCCTGCAGCGCCCAGGACACCATCAAGATGTGGGACGAGAACGGCACCCCGCACCGCGAGTGCGTGGCCTGCGGCTACGCCGACACCCTCAACGCCCAGGGCCAGTCGGTGCCCAAGGAAGTCGGCACGCGGGTCAACCAGGCCACGGCCAAACCAGCGGCGAGCAAGGGGCAGACGGTGCAGTTCTTCCCCAATCCCAAGCTTAAGA
This sequence comes from Pseudomonas sp. GD04019, assembly GCF_029837695.1. Lineage (GTDB taxonomy): Bacteria > Pseudomonadota > Gammaproteobacteria > Pseudomonadales > Pseudomonadaceae > Aquipseudomonas. The sequence continues at coordinate 175,344 of NZ_JAOEEA010000006.1, read as the reverse complement.
AACCAGAGTAGGGCCAAGGCGCGGCGGATCGTGCGCCTGCTGCAGCTCGCACCATCGTCATCGACAGGGACGTCAATGAAGAACCACCTCCTCGCGCTCGCCTTGCTGGCGAGTCCCTCATTTGCCGGTACCGTCGAGGACTTCGGCCCCTCGATCTACGCCGGCATGAATGCGCGTTTCGATCCGGCCGCCGAGTCCCGCTACCGCCAGCCCGAGACAGAGCTGCGTCTGCTGCTGGCGCATCAGGGCGCGAACAGCGCCACCAACCATTTCTGCCTGCTGGGCTATCGCTGGGATTACGACCTGGAGTTCGTCTCGGTGCACTGGCGCGAGGGGCAGATGATCCTGCGCTGGCATGGCGATAGGGATTGGGCGGAGGGTTTTCTCTCGGCGGTGATGAGCGATGGCGTTGACCTGCAGACCGGTGTGATCGACGCCGAGGATTCGCGTGGCAGCACCTTCCTGGTCACCCGGCGCAACGCCGAGGGTACGCTTGAGGACTGTCGTCGGCATGGCCGCGAGTATGTGATCAAGCCGTTCACACCGCCGCCGTCGGTCGAGGAGGAGTAGTCGCCGCTGGCGTGTCGGAATAAATCAGAATACTGTTCATGCATACAGTATTTGGAGTATTCCCATGTCCGTCACCTTGCCGCCCCGAGGCCGCGGCACCGCCAGCAACCCGCACAACCGCTTCGCCCCGACCCGCAGCGAGGTCGAGGATGATGGCTGGTTTCAGGACGAGACGCCGCCCTGCCGTGCCACCGAGGTACGCGCCGAGCGGGCCAAGACGGTGATCACCCGCAACAACTCGCCGGATGTCGGCTTCGACCGCTCGGTGAACCCCTACCGCGGCTGCGAGCACGGCTGCATCTACTGCTTCGCCCGCCCCAGCCACGCCTATTGGGACATGTCGCCGGGCATCGACTTCGAGACCCGGCTGATCGCCAAGGCCAACCTGGCCGAGCGTCTGGAGGAGGAGTTGAGTAAGCCGGGCTACACGCCGCAGCCGATTGCCCTGGGCATCAATACCGATGCCTATCAGCCGATCGAGCGCGAGCAGCGTCTGACCCGCCAGGCCCTGGAGATTCTGCTGCGTTTCCGCCACCCGCTGCACATCATCACCAAGAGCTCGCTGATCCTGCGCGACCTCGACCTGTTGCAGGAACTGGCCAGCCGCAACCTGGTCAGCGTGGCCTTCAGCCTGACCACCCTGGACGACGAGCTGAAGCGCATCATGGAGCCACGCACCGCCTCCCCTGGCGCGCGCCTGCGGGCCATGCGCAGCCTGGGCCAGGCCGGGGTGCCGGTGACCGCGCTGGTGGCGCCGATCATCCCGATGATCAACGACATGGAGCTGGAGCGGATTCTCGAGGCAGCCCGCGATGCCGGCGCCCGTTCCGCCGGCTACGTGCTGCTGCGTCTGCCACTGGAGATCGCCGAGCTGTTCGAGGAGTGGCTGCGCAGCCACTTCCCCGAGCGCGCCGAGCATGTGATGAGCCTGATCCGCCAGTCGCGCGGCGGCAAGAACTACGACAGCCGCTTCGGCACCCGCATGCGCGGCGAGGGCGCCTTCGCCGATCTGCTGGCGCAGCGCTTCGGCCTGGCGCGCAAGCGCCTCGGCCTGACCCACCGCGATGGCTTCAATCTCGACTGCAGCCAGTTCGCCCCGCCCGGCCGGCAGCTGGCGCTGCTGTAAACGAATTGTGACTCACCGGGGCTGGCAACTGTCCGCATGCCAGGTCGATAATCCGCACCGCGCGAAAGCGCGACGGTCCAGCACGAGGTGAGACGCCATGCCCTACAAGCACAACGCCATTCCCCTGCAGGCGCGCACAGCGCCGGAGAGCGCCGACGAGGCGCTGAACGCCATCGTCGGCGGCTTCAAGCGCTTCCGCAACGAGGTCTTCCCGCAACAGGAAGAGCTGTTCAAGGCGCTGGCCAGCGCGCAGAACCCGCGCGCCATGTTCATCACCTGCGCCGACTCGCGCATCGTTCCCGAGCTGATCACCCAGAGTGCGCCAGGCGACCTGTTCGTCACCCGCAACGTCGGCAACGTGGTGCCGGCCTACGGGCAGATGATGGGCGGTGTCTCCACCGCCATCGAGTACGCGGTGCTGGCCCTGGGCGTGCAGCACATCATCGTCTGCGGCCACTCCGACTGCGGCGCGATGAAGGCGGTGCTGGCCCCCGAGAGCCTGGAGAGCATGCCGACGGTAAAGGCCTGGCTGCGCCACAGCGAGGTGGCGCTCAAAGTGGTCGAGGCCAACTGCGGCTGCGACGGGCACGACACTCTGGGCGTCCTCACCGAGGAGAACGTGGTGGCCCAGCTCAACCACCTGTGCACCCACCCGTCGGTGGCGGCGCGCGTGGCCAGCGGCCAGCTGTTCATCCATGGCTGGGTCTACGACATCGAGACCAGCGCGATCCGCGCCTACGACGCCGAGAGCGGGAGCTTCCTGCCGCTGGACGGCGAGGTGGTGCCCATGGCCACGCCCAGGGCGCGCTACCAGCCGCGCTGAAACGAACAAGGCCCGCGAATGCGGGCCTTGTTGCATCCGGGGCAGGCTCAGGCCGGCAGACCCAGCTCCACGCCCAGCTGGCGCGACAGGCACGGCCAGTTCTGCCAGGCCGCCACCGTCTGCGGGTTGCTCAGGCGGGTGCGGTATTCCTGCACCGAGTTCTGCTGGAACACCTGCTCGTCCAGCAGCCCTTCCACCGCATGGTGCACGGCTTCGTCCAGCTGGTTGGCAAAGGGCTCGCCGATCAGCTGGTGGGCGATCACGTTGGCCACCGTGGTGTCCAGCGGTATCAGCGGCTGGCCCAGGTGGGCGATATAGCGATCGTTCACTTCCTCGACCAGGCGATGGGCCAGGTACGCCTCGTCGAGCAGGGCATCCAGGCCCTGGTGGCCGTCCATGATGCTCGGCGGGCTGAGGAAGAACTGTTCGGCCAGCTTGAGCACCGGTTTCACCTGCGCCTCGATGCCGGCGTCGCGGGCCACGGCGTTGGCGGCGTCGAGCACATCCGGCACCTGTTCCACATAGGCGGCGACGAAGCGTTCGAGCACGCCTCGCGCATCGCTGGCGGGCAGCTGGATGGTCGGGTGCAGGCGGTCGAGCTGGCTATCGAGCTGGCGGGCCAGATCGCCGGTGGAGATTTCGTGGGCAAGGGCGCGCTGGATCAGGTCGCGCAGGGCGAGGGTATTCATGACGACTCCGGGCAGGGACATGAGGCAAGCAAACGAGAATTCACGTTAGCTGGCGAAAGGCGACGGCTAAGACCTGATTGTCATAATTATTTAATTTTTATTCGGCGTCGCTATATCCGGGCCGCCGCTCTGCGGCGCATCCCGCGTCGCTCTAAGCCTGTGCGGCGGGCGCAGAAACCGGGCGTTATTTTTCTGACTGCGTTGTGCTGACGCGGTCGCTGGCTATACTCGAAATCGCAAGGCGTGTACCTGATGGAACCGGACGGGCTTCGGCACGGAGAGGTTTCGACAAGTAGTAGCCAGCCGTTTTGGCAGTCGATCCCTTTGCCGCAGGCTTAGCCGGCGGGATAACAAGAACAACGAGGGGAACCCGCAATGATGCGACATCCACGAGTCTGGATGGGCCTCCTGCTGTGGTCGACATTTGGCTCGGCACACGCCGAGTGGGCAGTGAACATGCTGCCAGGTGTCACCGAGGTCAGCCGTTCAGTCTTCGACCTGCACATGATCATTTTCTGGATCTGCGTCGTGATCGGCGTGGTGGTCTTCGGCGTGATGTTCTGGTCGATGCTGATTCACCGCCGCTCCACCGGCCAGCAGCCGGCGCACTTCCACGAGAGCACCACGGTAGAAATCCTCTGGACCGTCGTGCCCTTCGTCATCCTGGTGGCGATGGCCGTTCCGGCTACCAAGACCCTGATCGACATCTACGACACTTCCGAATCGGAACTGGATATCCAGGTCACCGGTTACCAATGGAAGTGGCACTACAAGTACCTGGGCCAGGACGTCGAGTTCTTCAGCAACCTGGCCACGCCTTCCGACCAGATCTACAACAAGGCCGAGAAGGACGAGCACTACCTGCTGGAAGTCGACCAGCCGCTGGTGGTGCCCGTGGGCACCAAGGTGCGCTTCCTGATCACCGCCGCCGACGTGATCCACTCCTGGTGGGTGCCGGCCCTGGCCGTGAAGAAGGACGCCATCCCCGGCTTCGTCAACGAATCCTGGACCCGCATCGAGGAGCCCGGTCTCTACCGTGGCCAGTGCACCGAGCTGTGCGGCAAGGACCATGGCTTCATGCCCGTGGTGGTCGAGGCAAAGAGCAAGGAAGACTTCGCCAAGTGGCTGGCCGAGCGCAAGGAAGAGGCCGCCAAGATCAAGGAGCTGACCAGCAAGGAGTGGACTCGCGAGGAGCTGATGGCCCGCGGCGAGAAGGCCTACCAGACCAACTGCGCCTCCTGCCACCAGCCGAACGGCGAGGGTCTGCCACCGATGTTCCCGGCGCTCAAGGGCTCGAAGATCGCCACCGGTGCGGTCGCCGACCACATCCACATCGTGGTCGAGGGCAAGCCGGGCACCGCCATGGCCGCATTCGGCAAGCAGCTGTCGGAAGTCGACCTCGCCGCCATCATCACCTACGAGCGCAACGCCTGGGGCAACGCCATGAACGACATGGTCACGCCGAAGGACATCCTCGCGTTCAAACAGGCTCAGGAGTAAGGACATGAGTGCAGTGATCGATCCGGGCCATGCTGGCCACGGTCATGCCGGACATGACCATCACCATGGCCCTGCCAAGGGCCTGATGCGCTGGGTGCTGACCACCAACCACAAGGACATCGGCACGATGTACCTGTGGTTCAGCTTCGCCATGTTCCTGCTCGGCGGGTCCATGGCCATGGTGATCCGCGCCGAACTGTTCCAGCCCGGCCTGCAGATCGTCGAGCCGGCCTTCTTCAACCAGATGACCACCATGCACGGCCTGATCATGGTGTTCGGCGCCGTGATGCCGGCCTTCGTCGGCCTGGCCAACTGGATGATCCCGCTGATGGTCGGCGCGCCGGACATGGCCCTGCCGCGGATGAACAACTTCAGCTTCTGGTTGCTGCCGGCGGCCTTCGGCCTGCTGGTCAGCACCCTGTTCACCGAGGGCGGCGGGCCGAACTTCGGCTGGACCTTCTACGCGCCGCTGTCGACCACCTACGCGCCGGAGTCGGTGACCTTCTTCATCTTCGCCGTGCACCTGATGGGCATCAGTTCGATCATGGGCGCGATCAACGTGATCGCCACCATCCTGAACCTGCGTGCCCCCGGCATGACCCTGATGAAGATGCCGCTGTTCGTCTGGACCTGGCTGATCACCGCCTTCCTGCTGATCGCGGTGATGCCGGTGCTGGCCGGGGTGGTGACCATGATGCTGATGGACATCCACTTCGGTACCAGCTTCTTCAGCGCAGCCGGCGGCGGCGACCCGGTGCTGTTCCAGCACGTGTTCTGGTTCTTCGGTCATCCCGAGGTGTACATCATGATCCTGCCGGCCTTCGGCGCCGTCAGCGCGATCATCCCGGCCTTCGCGCGCAAGCCGCTGTTCGGCTACACCTCGATGGTCTACGCCACCGCCTCGATCGCCTTCCTGTCGTTCATCGTCTGGGCGCACCACATGTTCACCGTCGGCATTCCGCTGACCGGCGAGCTGTTTTTCATGTACGCCACCATGCTGATCGCCGTGCCCACCGGGGTGAAGGTGTTCAACTGGGTGAGCACCATGTGGCAGGGCTCGATGACTTTCGAGACGCCGATGCTGTTCGCCGTGGCCTTCGTCATCCTGTTCACCATCGGCGGCTTCTCCGGGTTGATGCTGGCCATCGCCCCGGCGGACTTCCAGTACCACGACACCTACTTCGTGGTGGCGCACTTCCACTACGTGCTGGTGCCCGGGGCGATCTTCGGCATCTTCGCCTCGGCGTATTACTGGTTGCCCAAGTGGACCGGCCACATGTACGACGAGACCCTCGGCAAGCTGCACTTCTGGATGAGCTTCATCGGCATGAACCTGGCGTTCTTCCCGATGCACTTCGTCGGCCTGGCCGGCATGCCGCGGCGGATTCCGGATTACAACCTGCAGTTCGCCGACTTCAACATGATCTCGTCGGTCGGTGCCTTCACCTTCGGCGCTACCCAGTTCCTCTTCCTGTTCATCGTCATCAAGTGCATCCGCAGCGGCAAACCGGCCGCGGCCAAGCCGTGGGACGGTGCCGAGGGGCTGGAGTGGACGGTGCCGTCGCCGGCGCCCTACCACACCTTCACCACTCCGCCGGAAGTGAAGTAGGAGCACGCCCGTGAGCGAAGCCCTGGACACTCGCCGCCTCGTCACTCGCCTGCTGGCGGTGGTGGTCGGCATGTTTGCCTTCGGCTTCCTCCTGGTGCCGATCTACGACGTGATGTGCCAGGCCTTCGGCATCAATGGCAAGACCGCCTCGGCCTACCAGGGCGTACAGGCGGTGGACGAGACGCGCCAGGTGCGTGTGCAGTTTCTCGCCACCAACGCCGCGGACATGGTCTGGGAGTTCCGCCCCAAGGCGGACGAGTTGACGGTAGTGGCGGGTGCGAGCAACGAGATGCTGTTCGTTGCCTACAACCCGACCAATAAGCCGATGACCGCCCAGGCCATCCCCAGCGTGGCACCGTCCAAGGCCGCCGCCTTCTTCCACAAGACCGAGTGCTTCTGCTTCACCCAGCAGGTGCTGCAGCCCGGTGAGCGCATCGAGATGCCGGTGCGCTTCATCGTCGACAGAGATCTACCCAAGGATGTGAAGCACCTGACCCTGGCCTACACCCTGTTCGATATCACTGCGCGCAAACCACCCGTCGCGCAGGCGACTCTTGCCCAGACAGCCCCTAGCCGGGCGGCTCCATAAGGAGAACAAGAAATGTCGAGTCACGAGAACTACTACGTTCCCGCCCAGAGCAAGTGGCCGATCATCGCCACCATCGGCATGCTCGTCACCGTCTACGGTGTCGGCACCTGGTTCAACGACCTCAAGGCCGATCGCGCCGAATCCAACGGTCCGCTGATCTTCTTCATCGGCGGCCTGATCCTCGCCTACATGCTGTTCGGCTGGTTCGGCAACGTCATCAAGGAGAGCCGCGAAGGTCTGTACAGCCCGCAGATGGACCGCTCGTTCCGCTGGGGCATGAGCTGGTTCATCTTCTCCGAGGTGATGTTCTTCGCCGCCTTCTTCGGCGTGCTGTTCTACGTGCGCACCTGGGCTGCTCCCTGGCTCGGCGGTGAGGGCGACAAGGGCGTGTCCAACATGCTGTGGCCGAACTTCGAGTACACCTGGCCGCTGCTGAACAACCCGGACCCAAAACTCTTCCCGGCGCCCAGCGGCGTGATCTCGGCCTGGGGGCTGCCGCTGCTCAACACCATTCTGCTGGTGACTTCCAGCTTCACCGTGACCTTCGCCCACCACGCGCTGAAGAAGGACAACCGCAAGCAGCTGAAGATCTGGCTGGCACTGACAGTACTGCTCGGCATCGCCTTCCTGTTCTTCCAGGTCGAGGAGTACATCCACGCCTACAACGAGCTGGGCCTGACTCTGGGCTCGGGCATCTACGGCGCGACTTTCTTCATGCTCACCGGTTTCCACGGTGCGCACGTGACCCTGGGCGCGCTGATGCTCTCGATCATGCTGGTGCGGGTGTGGCGTGGGCACTTCAATGCCGATCAGCACTTCGCCTTCGAGGCTGCCAGCTGGTACTGGCACTTCGTCGACGTGGTGTGGATCGGCCTGTTCGTCTTCGTCTACATCCTGTAGCAGGGCTCACCAGGTGACATGAGAAACCAGCTGGCCGCTGAAGAAACCCCAGGAGATCAAGGCCAGGGTAGCGGCGGCCAGGATCACGCGAACGGTCAGGGCGTTGACCACTCGCGAACCGCGGCCCTCGTCCTTGACCAGGAAGAACAGGCCGCTGAACAGGCTGACCAGGGTGGCCAGCAGTAGGAGGATGATCGCGGCCTTGAGCATGCGTGACTCCGGGGGATGGGGGAGATGGTGTGCAGTTCCAGTATAGCCAGCTGCATCTAGGGTCGGCTCTTGCTCCGACGCGACCGCGCCGGGGCCAGTTTTTGCGCGGAGCTAGGCACGAGATGAGAAGTTTGGTTGTTCCAAATGAGTCATCGAGTAACGACGATCCGCGCAAAAACTGGCCCGGCCCTACGGGTTGCGCAGCAAAGCTCGCCATGCGTTGTTGCGGGACTTGCCAAGGGAGCGACCATTGCCTGCGTCCCGCGCCTAGCCTGGCGAGCTTTGTTGCGGCAACGCGGCTCGTGTCGGAGCGAGAGCCGACCCTAACTTTCGGGGGAAGGTCGTGAGTGGCTTCCGCCCGGGCGTGTTGCCCAGCATCGTGGTGGCTCTGCTGCTGCCGCTGCTGGTCGGCCTGGGTTTCTGGCAACTGGCGCGCGCCGAGGAGAAGCGCACCCTGCTCGCCGATTTCGAGGCACGCCAGCATGCCGAAGCTATTGACGTGACCGAGCTGGAGCGGCGCTCCGACCTTGCCCACCTGCGCATCCGCCTGCGGGGTCAGTTCGACGAACGCCACAGCCTGCTGCTGGACAACCGCCAGCGCGGCGGCCAGGTCGGCGTCGAGCTGCTGCAGCCCTTCTATGACCAACCCAGCGGTCTGTGGCTGCTGGTCAATCGCGGCTGGTTACCTTGGCCGGATCGACGCAGTCCTCCTGCTTTCACCACGCCCGAGCAGCCGCTGGAGCTGGTGGCACGAGTTTATGTGCCGGTCGGCGAGGCCTTCCAGCTGCAGGCCGACCCGGCGGTCGGCGACTGGCCGCGACTGATCACCGCCGTCGAGCCGGAGCGCCTGTGGCGCCAGCTCGGCCGTGGCGGCATGGACTATGAAGTACGCCTGGAACCCGGCCCCGCCGCCTACCAGGCCGAATGGCCGTTGGTGGCCATGGGCCCGGAGAAACACACCGGTTACGCCGTGCAGTGGTTCGCCCTGGCCGTCGCCCTGAGCGGCCTCTACCTCTATCTCGGCATACACAATTCAAGACAGATCGCGCGGGAGCAACAGCATGAGCACAGCCATGAATCCGGCCCTTTCCACTCCTGAGGCGCCGCCGGCGCGCGCCCGCGGGCGCTGGCAGCTGATCCTGCTGCTGCTGGTGGCGATCGGCCCGATGATCCTCGCCACCGCCATGTACCAGTGGCGCTTCTGGGTACCGGATGCGCGCAACTACCACGGTGCCCTGATCGGCGACGGCAGCCAGCTGGCCGACATCGGCGTGCAAGGCGCTGCCCAGGAACGCTGGCAACTGCTGGTGACCACTCCAGGCGATTGCGCCGACGACTGCCGCCAGCTGGTCTACACCGCCCGGCAAATCCATATTGGTCTGAATCGCGATGCCACCCGCGCCGCGCATGGCCTGGCCGTGGCCCGGCCGCTGGCGGCCGACTACGACCAGCAGTTGCAGCGCGAGTACCCGCAGCTGGGTCGTTACTCGCTGGACACTCTGCGCTACCAGAAAGCCGTGCCGGCTGGTGAAGGCGCCCAACTGTGGATAGTCGACCCGAACGGCAACCTGGTGCTGCGCTACGACGGCAAGACCAAGGGCAAGGACATCCTCAATGATCTGCGCCTGCTGCTGAAGCTGTCGCAGATCGGCTGACCGACTCGGACTGCTGGCCCATAACAATAAGAGAGGCCCCGGATGAGTGAACGCAAGACCCTGCCCGGCTACCGCCTGGCCCTGTTCGCCACCGCCCTGGCGGTGGTGGTGGTGCTGCTCGGTGCCTATACCCGGCTGACCCACGCCGGCCTCGGTTGTCCCGACTGGCCGGGCTGCTACGGCTTTATCGGAGTGCCGATGAGCGAGCACAAGCAGACCCTGGCCGAGGTGCGCTTCCCCGAAGCTCCGGTGGAGGTGGAGAAGGGCTGGAACGAGATGGTCCACCGCTACTTTGCCGGCACCCTTGGGCTGGTCATTCTCGGCCTGGCCGTGCAGGCCCTGCGTCGGCGCGGTGCCAACGGCCAGCCGCTGAAGCTGCCGCTGCTGCTGCTCGGCGTGGTCATCGCCCAGGCCGCCTTCGGCATGTGGACGGTCACTCTCAAGCTGTGGCCGCAGGTGGTCACCGCCCATCTGCTCGGTGGCTTCACCACTCTGGCTCTGCTGTTCCTGCTCAGCCTGCGCCTGTCCGGTGCGCTGCCGGTGTTGTCCGGCCTGTCCCTGCGCCTGCGCGCGCTGGCCGGCGTGGCACTGGTGCTGGCGGGCTGCCAGATCGCTCTCGGTGGCTGGGTCAGCTCTAACTACGCGGCGGTGGCCTGTGTCGACCTGCCGACCTGCCATGGCGAATGGTGGCCGGCGATGGACTTCGCCAACGGCTTCCACCTGAGCCAGCACATCGGCCCCAACTACCTCGGCGGTCAGCTGGACAGCGACGCCCGCACCGCCATCCATATGACCCATCGCCTCGGTGCCGTGGTGCTGAGCCTGGTCCTGCTGCTGCTGGCCTGGCGCTTGCGCGCCGCCGGCCTCGGGCGCCTGGCCGGCCTGTTGCTGCTGGCCCTGGCCACGCAGGTCAGCCTGGGCGTGAGCAACGTGCTGCTGCATCTGCCGTTGGCCGTGGCGGTGGCGCATAACGCTGGTGGCGCTGCCCTGCTGCTGGTGCTGGTACTGATCAACTATCGCCTGCGGGCGGTTCCCCTGGCGGCGAGTAAGCGTGTGGAGGCCAATGTGGCCGACGCCCGCCTCGCTCCGCTGGGTAAATAAGCAAGGAGATACGCCATGGCTACTGTGCTGCGAGCCCACTCCGAATCCGCCAGCTGGCGCGACTACCTGGAGCTGACCAAGCCCCGGGTGGTACTGCTGATGCTGATCACCTCGCTGGTCGGCATGTTCCTCGCCACCCGCGCCGGCGTGCCCTGGACCGTGCTGGTGTTCGGCAACCTCGGCATCGGCCTGTGTGCTGGTGCAGCGGCGGCGGTCAACCACGTGGTGGACCGGCGTATCGACTCGATCATGGCGCGCACCCACAAGCGCCCGGTTACCGCCGGGCGCCTGTCACCTGTGGCAGCGCTGGGTTTCGCCCTGCTGCTGGCGGTCGCCGGGATGGCGTTGCTGCTGAGTTTCACCAACGAGCTGGCTGCGTGGCTGACCCTGGCCTCGCTGCTCGGCTACGCGGTGCTCTACACCGGTTTCCTCAAGCGCGCCACGCCGCAGAACATCGTTATCGGCGGGTTGGCCGGCGCCGCGCCGCCGCTGCTCGGCTGGGTCGCCGTCACCGGGCATATCAGCGCCGAGCCGCTGCTGCTGGTGCTGATCATCTTCGCCTGGACGCCGCCGCACTTCTGGGCCCTGGCCATCCATCGCAAGGAGGAGTATGCGAAGGCCGATATCCCCATGCTGCCGGTGACCCATGGCGAGCACTACACCAAGGTGCATATCCTGCTGTACACCGCCGTGATGCTGGCCGTGACCCTGCTGCCTTACGCCATCCACATGAGCGGGCCGCTCTATCTCGCCGCCGCCCTGGTGCTCGGCGGACGCTTCATGTTCTGGGCCTGGGTGCTGTACCGTGACAGCCGGCCGCACGCGGCGATCAACACCTTCAAGTACAGTATCTGGTACCTGTTCCTGCTGTTCATCGCCCTGCTGGCGGACCACTACCTGCTGCTCAACCTCTGAGCGCAACGCCGCAGCATCCCTGGGCGGCCGCGAGAATCGCGAGCCGCCCGCCGCTTCGAAGAGAGAGTTCATGAGTCGTACGCAGAAAACCGTCGTCGTCCTCGCCGCCCTGGTCGCCCTGGTGCTGGGCCTCACCGTCAACAAGGTTCTCAACAGCAAGGGCGATGGCACCGACAAGGTGGCCTTGCTGGATGCCGGCATCGTCCTGTTGCCGCAGAGCCGCAGCCTGCCGTCGCTGGCGCTGACCGACCAGAACGGCCAGCCGCTGCAGGTCGATCAGTTGAAGGACAAGTGGAGCCTGCTGTTCTTCGGCTACACCTTCTGCCCGGACATCTGCCCGGCGACCCTGGCCCAGCTGCGCCAGCTGCAGGGCATGCTGCCGGCCGAGGCCAAGGACAAGCTGCGCGTGGTGCTGGTGACGGTCGACCCGCACCGCGACACCCCGGAGCAGCTGAAGAAATACCTGGGCTTCTTCGACCCAAGCTTCCTGGGCCTGACCGGCAGCCAGGAAGACCTGCAGAAGCTGGCCGCGGCGGTGAGCATTCCCTATATCCCCGCCGATATCAGCAAGGAGAACTACACCGTCGATCACAGCGGCAACCTGGTGATCATCGGCCCGGATGGCACCCAGCGCGGCTTTATCCGCGCCCCGGTGAACAACGACAAGCTGGCGGCCCAATTACCCTCGCTGTTGCAGACTCAGTAGCCCGGATGCAATCCGGGGAAGAAGCCGCCTGTGTCCCGGATTGCATCCGGGCTACGACTGGGGCTCGCATCCGGCCTCGCATGTAGGGTGGATGGCCGCAGCCATCCACCTGGCGGACAAGCCTTCGGCGTTGTCCACCCTACGAAGCGCAGCCTGCTGAAACGAAAAAGCCCGCTCTCGGAGCGGGCTTTTTGTTGGGCGGCGGACTGCGATCAGAACGCCGGCACAACGGCGCCCTTGTACTTGTCGGCGATGAATTGCTTCACTTCCGGGGTGTGCAGGGCCTTGGCCAGCTTCTGCAGGTCGGCGTTGTCTTTCTTCTCGCTGGTGGTCACCAGGATGTTGACGTACGGCGAGTCGGCGCCTTCGATCACCAAGGCGTCCTTGGTCGGATTGAGGCCGGCTTCCAGGGCGTAGTTGGTGTTGATCAGGGCCAGGTCGACCTGGGCCAGCACGCGCGGCAGGGTGGCCGCTTCCAACTCACGCACCTTGATCGCCTTCGGGTTTTCGGCGATGTCCTTGACGGTGGCGGTGATGCCGGCGCCGTCCTTCAGCTTGATCACGCCAGCCTTCTGCAGCAGCAGCAGGGCACGGCCGCCGTTGGTGGCGTCGTTGGGGATCACGACCTGGGCGCCCTGCGGCAGGTCGGCCAGGTTCTTGATCTTGCTGGAGTAGGCGCCGAAGGGCTCGACGTGCACGCCGGCGATGCTCACCAACTGGGTGCCACGCGAGGCGTTGAACTCGTCCAGGTACGGCTGGTGCTGGAAGAAGTTGGCGTCCAGGCGGCCTTCGGCGACCTGCACGTTGGGCTGCACGTAGTCGGTGAAGACCTTGATCTTCAGCTCGACGCCTTCTTTGGCCAGGGCCGGTTTGACGAACTCGAGGAGCTCCGCGTGCGGCACGGCGGTGGCCGCGACGCTGATCTCGCCAGCGTGGGCGGCGGCGGAGGTGAGGGCCGCAGCGGCGGCCAGGGCAGTCAGCAGTTTCTTCATGTTCAGCTCCTTGTGGGATATGGCGCGAGGTCCGACGGGTGGCCGGTCGCCCGCTGTTCTAGGTGGGGTTACTTGCGCGAGAAGTGGATGACCAGCTTATCGCCAACCATCTGCAGGACCTGCACCAGGATCAGCAGGAGGATGACGGTCACCGCCATTACGTCCGGCTGGTAGCGCTGGTAGCCGTAGCGCACGGCCAGGTCGCCGAGACCGCCGCCGCCGATCAGGCCGCTCATCGCGGTGTAGGACACCAGGGTAATGGCGGTCACGGTGGTGGCTGCGATCAGCCCCGGCAGCGCCTCCGGCAGCAGGGCGCGGAAGATGATCTGCAGGGTGCTGGCGCCCATCGCCTGGGTCGCCTCGATGATGCCGCGGTCGACTTCGCGCAGGGCGGTCTCCACCAGGCGAGCGAAGAACGGCGTGGCGCCCACCACCAGCGGCGGGATGGCGCCGGCCACGCCCAGCGAGGTGCCGGTGATCAGCACGGTCAGCGGGATCATCAGGATCAGCAGGATCACGAACGGCACTGAGCGCAGCACGTTGACCACCAGCGACAGCACGCCGTACAGCGCGCGCTGCTCGAACATCTGCCGCGGGCCGGTAAGGAAGAGCAGCACGCCCAGGGGAAGCCCCAGGAGTACGGTAAATAGCGTGGCGCCGCCGAGCATATTGAGGGTGTCGAGGCTGGCGTAGCCGATCTCTTCCCAGTCGACATTCGGTAGCCAGTTGGCCAGCAGTTGCTCGAGCATCAGCGCAGTACCTCCAGGTGCACGTCGGCGTCGCCGAAGCGCGCCAGCGCGGCGTCGATGTCGCCGCCGGTCAGGGCCAGGGTCAGCTGGCCGTAGGGGGTGTCCTTGATGCGGTCGATGCGCCCGGCCAAGATGCTGTAGTCGACCCCGGTCTCACGGGCCACGGTACCGAGCAACGGCGCATAGGTGGCCTCGCCTTGGAAGGTCAGGCGCAGGATCTTGCCGCTGACATGGGCGAAGTCGTCGCGCTGCTCGTTCTCGTCGATGTGCTCGTCTTCCTGCACGAAGCGGCGGGTGGTCGGGTGCTGCGGGTGGAGGAACACCTGGGCCACCGGGCCCTGCTCGACTATGGTGCCGGCGTCCATCACCGCCACCTGGTCGCAGACCCGGCGGATCACATCCATCTCGTGGGTGATGAGGACGATGGTCAGGCCCAGCTCGCGGTTGATCTCGGCCAGCAGCTGCAGGACCTGGGCGGTGGTCTGCGGGTCGAGGGCGCTGGTGGCCTCGTCGCACAACAGGATCTTCGGTCGGGTGGCCAGGGCGCGGGCGATGCCGACGCGCTGCTTCTGGCCACCGGACAGCTGCGCCGGAAACTTGTTGGCGTGATCGCTGAGGCCGACGCGGGCCAGCAGTTCGGCGACGCGCTGGTTGATCTCGCTGCGGCTCAACTCACCGGCCAGCTCCAGCGGCATAGCCACGTTGGCGGCGACGGTCTTCGACGACAGCAGGTTGAAGTGCTGGAAGATCATCCCGACCTGGCGGCGGAAGCGGCGCAGGCCGTTGGCATCCAGCGCGGTGACGTCTTCGCCATCGATCTCGATGCGGCCGCCGCTGGGCTCTTCCAGGCGGTTGATCAGGCGCAGCAGGGTGCTCTTGCCGGCGCCTGAGTGGCCGATCAGGCCGAACACCTGGCCGCGCTCGACGCGCAGGCTGGTGGGCTGCAAGGCAGGCACATCGCGCCCGGCGACCCGATAGGTCTTGTTGACGTGGTGAAACTCGATCACGGAGCGAACCTTGTGGGTACGTTGAAGGCTGTCTGCCGGCATGGAGGTGGGGCCGGCGATTTCAGCAAGCGTAGGCGGTTGGCCGAAAGCCGCGCATTTTAGCCGCTTTGTTTATGCGCTCTTAGTCTTTATTAGCCTGAATTGTTTTCAGAAGGGAATAAGAGCGAAACGGCCGCCTCATGGGCGGCCGTGGTCACACAGGTAGGAATCAGCCGTTGCTTTGCGGGCTCAGCACCAGGCGCGGCTCCTGATCCGGCTTGAGTACCGGCGAGAACTGCGGGGCGAAGGCGGGATCGAGCTTCTTGATCCGCGCCGAGAGCAGGGCGGCGACGAAGGGATAATCCTTGGCCTCGCGCACTTCCAGGCGCACCGCGCAATCGAAGGCCACCACGTCGGCGGCCACCTGGTCCAACAGGTTGCGCAGGCTGTCGCGATCATTGGCGTCGAGCATTGGCATGGGCACGCTGCTGCTGGCGGCGGCCGGATCGATCAGGCGTGCACGGGGAGTAGTGGCCACGGCCGGCTCGGCGGCTTCGACCTTGGCGACTGCAGGCGCCGGAGCGGCGACAGGTTGTGCGGCGGCAGCCTGCTGGGCACGGGCCTCGCGTTCGGCGGCGGCCTGTTCCTCGGCCAGCTTCTGCTGGCGGGCGCGCTCGGCTTCCTTCTTGGCGATGATCGCCTCGGCTTCCTGCAGGCGGCGCTCGACGTCCTCGCGACGCTCTGCGGGGTTCTCGGCGACGGCGGCCACCGTCGGCTTGGCCGCGACCTTGGCCGGAGCCGGAGCTGGCTGCGCTTGCGGTTTGGCGGCGGCCACCGCTGCCGGCTTGGCACCGCTCTCGGCGGCGCTGGCGGCCAGGCTGGCCTGGTATTCCTGCTTCAGCGCCGGGGAAGCCGCACTCAGGTGCTGCTGGCCCTGGCTCAGGGTGGCGTTGGCCGCAGCGGCATTGCCGGCCTGCAGCTGCTGGCGGCCCTGTTTCAGGTAGGCATTGGCCAGCTCGCGCTGGTACTGGCCGATGCGCACATCGTTGCTGGCGGTGTGCTGGCGCAGGGTACTGAGGCCGCTCTCGGCGGCCTGCAACTCGCCGCGGGAGATCTGTGCGGAGACCTGGCTGAAATCCTTTACCAGTTCGTCCACGGTCCAGTATTCGGCACGGGCTTCGCCCAGCAGCAGGCCGAGGCCGAGCGCGGCGAGATAACGATAGCTTCCCTTGTTCATCATGTGACCCGTTGGTTTTGGTGCGTTTTGGATTGGGCAAAAAACGCCCAATGCTAACGAGCCCGACGGGGCAGAGCAAAGCCTATGAGGAAAATTGCTGCCGCTGATACCACGATAGAAGGCCCGGCTGGCGTGTCCTGGAACCAGGAAAGGCTCAAGCCCGCGGCTACCGCGAGCATGCCGAGCAAACTGGCGCCGATCGCCATCTGTTCCGGGGTGCGTGCATGTCGCTGGGCGGCGGCCGCCGGAATGATCAGCAAGGAGGTGATCAGCAGCACCCCGACTATCTTCATGGCCACGGCGATGACCACCGCGATCAGCAGCATCAGTGCCAGGCGCAGGGGCGCCACCGGCAGGCCTTCGACCCGCGCCAGCTCCTCGTGCACGGTGATCGCCAGCAGACGCCGCCACAGTGGCAGCAGCAGGGCCATGACCAGGGCGCAGCCGCCGAGAATCCAGGCCAGATCGGTACTGCCGACGGCCAGCAGGTCGCCGAACAGGTAGCCCATCAGGTCGATGCGCACCTCGTCCATAAAGCTCAGTACGACGAGCCCCAGCGACAGGGTGGTCGGCGCCAGGATGCCCAGCAGGGTGTCCGAGGCCAGTGCCTGGCGCTGTTGCAGGGTGACCAGCAGCACGGCCAGCAGCAGGCAGCCGACCGTCACCGCCAGGGTCGGGTTGAGGTCGAGCAGAAAACCCAGGGCCACGCCGAGCAGGGCGGCGTGGGACAGGGTGTCGCCGAAATAGGCCATGCGCCGCCACACCACGAAGGAGCCGAGCGGGCCGGCCACCAGGGCCAGGGCCAGGCCGGCGAGCAATGCATTGAGGAGGAAATCGGGCATCAGTGCTTGCACCCTGGGCCGTGCACATGGGCCGGGCCGTGAATGGTCAGGCCGGGCGCCTCGACCACCGCGCCGTGCAGGTCGTGGCTGTGGTCGTGGTGGTGGTGGTAGATGGCCAGGCTCTTGGCGTCCTGGCCGAACATCTCGACGAAGGCCGGATCGTTGCTGACCTGTTCTGGGTGGCCGGAGCAGCACACATGGCGGTTCAGGCAGACCACCTGGTCGGTGGTGCTCATCACCAGGTGCAGGTCGTGGGAGACCATCAGCACGCCGCAGCCGTGGCGGTCGCGCAGGCGAGTGATCAGGCGGTACAGCTCGGCCTGGCCGGCCACGTCGACGCCCTGCACCGGCTCGTCGAGCACCAGCAGCTGGGGTTCGCGTAGCAGCGCGCGGGCCAGCAGCACGCGCTGCAGCTCGCCGCCGGAGATGCTCTGCAGCGGGCTGTCCAGCACCTGCTCGGCGCCCACCTCGGCCAGCGCGGCCATGGCGGCAGCGCGGTCCACGCCCGGCACCAGGCGCAGGAAGCGCAGCACCGACAGCGGCAGGGTCGGCTCGACGTGGAGCTTCTGCGGCATATAGCCGATGCGCAGGCGCGGCTTGCGCTGCACGCTGCCGCGGTCGGGCTTGAGCAGGCCGAGCACAGTGCGTACCAGGGTGGTCTTGCCGGCGCCGTTGGGGCCGATCAGGGTGACGATCTCGCCGGGGCGCACGGTCAGCTGCACGTCCTGCAGCACCGCCTGGCCGGCGAAACCGACCCCGACGCCGTCGAGATGGATCAGCGCCTCGCTCATCGCGGACCCTGGCAGCCGGCGCACAGGCCGACCACTTCGACGGTCTGACTCTCCACGGTGAAGCCGACCTGGCCGGCACCGCTGACGATGGCCTGGCTGATCGACGCCTGTTCCAGCTCTATGGCGGTGTGGCAGCTGCGGCAGATCAGGAACTGGCCCTGGTGCAGCTCGCCCGGATGCACGCAACCGATAAAGGCGTTGAGCGAGGCGATGCGATGCACCAGGCCGTTCTCCAGGAGGAAATCCAGGGCGCGATACACGGTGGGCGGCGCGGCACGGCGGCCGTCCTCGTCGCTGAGTACGCCGAGGATGTCGTAGGCGCCCAGCGGCTTGTGGCTGGCCCAGACCAGTTCCAGCACGCGCTTGCGCAGCGCGGTCAGGCGCGTGCCCTGCTTGGCGCACAGCGCCTCGGCCTCGGCCAGGGCGGCGGCCACGCAGCGCGAATGGTCGTGCGGCAGGCAGGCCAGCGGGGTGTTATCGGTCAGCGGCTTGAACATGACGAGGGACGTCCGGGTGAAGAGACGTTATTCTATAACTCTTTTCCTGCCGAGTCTTGCCGTCGTGTCGCGTCTGTTCGTTGTTCTCGCTTTCTCCCTGTTCAGCCTGGCCGCCCAGGCCGAGGTGCGCGTGCTGACCAGCATCAAGCCGCTGCAGCTGATCGCCGTCGCCGTGCAGGGCGATCTGGGTCAGCCCGAGGTGCTGCTGCCGCCGGGCGCCTCGCCGCACCACTTCGCCCTACGCCCCTCCGACGTGCGGCGGGTGCAGGGCGCCGACCTGCTGTACTGGATCGGCGCGGACATGGAGACCTTCCTGCCGCGCGTGCTGAGTGGTCGCGAGCAGCCGAGTGTGGCCGTGCAGGATTTGCCGGGCCTGACCCTGCGCCACTTCGGCGAAGGCGAACATGAGCACCACGACGAGCATGGCGCGGACGAGCACGACCACGAGCATCGTCCCGGCAGCCTGGATGCTCATCTGTGGCTCCTGCCGGCCAATGCGCGGGTGATCGCCGCGAAGATGGCCGCCGACCTGTCCGCCGCCGACCCGGTCAATGCCGCGCGTTACCAGGCCAACCTGCGGGCGTTCGAGCAGCGCCTGGCCGCCGCCGAGGCGGCGATCAAGACACGCCTGGCGCCGCTGGCCGGCAAGCCCTTCTTCGTCTTCCACCAGGCCTTCGATTACTTCGAGGCTGCCTACGGCCTGCAACACGCCGGTGTATTCAGCGCCGCCAGCGAGGTACAGCCGGGCGCGCGGCATGTGGCGGCGATGCGTGAGCGGCTCAAGGCGGCCGGACCGTCCTGCGTGTTCAGCGAACCGCCGCTGCGCCCGCGCCTGGCCGAGACCTTGTCCGCCGGCCTGCCGGTGCAGCTAGCCGAGCTGGATGCCCTGGGCGCCAAGGCCGAGAGTTATGAACAGCTACTGACAGAACTGAGCAGCGTCCTGGCCGGCTGCCTGGAAAGCCGCTGAGGAGTGAGCATGCGCAAGGGATGGCGCTGGCCAGTGGTGACGCTGGCGATGATGGGAGTCAGTGCACTGTTGGGTTACCAGGCCGCACGCTGGCAGGCCGGGTTGCAGGACATTCTGTGCCCCGGTGATTTCCGCGACTACCGCACCGAGGTGGCCCTGCACGATAGCGGTGGCCTGCAACTGCCCGCCGGCACGCGCCTGCGTGTGCGCTTCTGCGAGTACAACGCCCAGGCGCAGCTGGAGCTGCTGATCGACAAGAGCGAGTTCGGGCGGCTGCAGCCGCTGGACAATCCGCGCGGCGAGCGCTGGCTGTACAACCTGCAGCCGGCCTCAGAACCTGTTTCTGAGCTTCCGAATTAGAGTCAGGCAAGGCAAAGAGGCCGAGAAGCTCAGTTTACGAGCGGTAAATGAGCATTCCGACCGGGCTGGCGATCCAGGCCGCTTTTAACGCAGGCTGGCCGCGAGTCCGGAGGTCGGAAGCAGGTTCTCAGAGGGCGAACGGTAGCGGCAGCCTGACCTGCTGCCGTTGCGCCAGGCGGCGCTGGAACTCGCCGGGGTCCTTGACCAGCACATCGCGACCCTGGAAGCGGCGGGCGGCGATCAGCCTTGAGAGCCAGAAGCGCAGGCAGGCGATGCGCAGCATGGCCGGCCACAGCTCGGCCTCGGCGCGGGTGAACGGCCGCAGCGCGGCGTAGGCGCCGAGCAGGGCGCGACCACGGGCCAGGTCCAGATCGTCGTCGGCCTGGGAGCACCAGTCGTTGAGGGTGATGGCCAGGTCGTAGAGCATCGGCCCGGAGCAGGCGTTGTAGAAGTCGATCACCCCGGCCAGCTGGTTGCCGTCGAACAGCGCGTTGTCGCGGAACAGGTCGGCATGCAGGTTGGCGCGCGGCAGGGCGAGGATGCGCGCTTTCAGCTCACCCACCTCGTGCAGGCTGTCGCGCAGCAGCGGCAGTTGCTCGTCGTGCAGTTCCAGGGCCAGCACCGGGCCTTCTTCCAGCATCCAGTCGAGGCCGCGGTCGCTGCGCCGTTCGAGGATATTGTCGCGAGTCGCCAGGTGCAGACGCGCCAGCCAGGTGCCGACTTCCGCACAGTGATGGGCGTTGGGCTGGCTGACGTGCTTGCCGGCCAGGCGTGGCTGCAGGATGGCCGGCTTCTCGGCCAGTTCGCGCAGCGCCTCGCCGCTCTGCGTCGGCACCGCGTAGGGCACCGGCAGGCCAGCCTGGTGCAGGCGTTCGAGCAGGGCGATGAAGAATGGCATGTCGGACCGCGGGCCACGCTCGACCAGGGTCAGCACGAACTCGCCACCGTCCAGGCTGACGAAGAAGTTGCTGTTCTCGGTGCCGGCGGCGATGCCGCGGAAATCCTTCAGACGGCCGAGGCCGTAGGGAGCGAGGAAGACTTCCAGTTCATGGCGTTCGAGGGGCGTGAAGACCGACATGGCGGGTTACCAGCTGAAGATTTCCCAGGCGGGAATCAGCATGTCCGGTTGATCGGAGCGGATGAAGTTGCCCTCGCTGCCGTCGGCGCGCACCAGGAAGTACGGCTTGCCGTTCTTCGGCGTGACCTTGATGGCGTAGAGGAAGCCGTTCTGCCGGTATTCGGTGATGGTCTTGTCGTCTTCCTGGCGGATGGTCACGTCCGGATCGCCGGTGACCTCGTCCTCGGCCAGGGCGAGCGCGGGGCTGGCGGCCAGCAGGGTGGCCAGAGTCAGGCGGGTGAGCAGGCGCATGGTAACCTTGTCCCTTTCTTCAGGTTGATGCGCACATTCTAGCGCTCGCCCCCGGCAAAAGGTTGATCTTGCGCATGTCCAACGCCCCTCTGGTT
Organism: Pseudomonas sp. GD04019; assembly: GCF_029837695.1. Classification (GTDB taxonomy): domain Bacteria; phylum Pseudomonadota; class Gammaproteobacteria; order Pseudomonadales; family Pseudomonadaceae; genus Aquipseudomonas. Next base: position 154,066 of record NZ_JAOEEA010000006.1, on the reverse strand, counting down.
CTGGTCGACGGCTCCTCCTATCTATACCGCGCCTTCCATGCCCTGCCGCCGCTGGCCACCTCCAAGGGCCTGCAGACCGGCGCGGTGAAGGGCGTGCTGAACATGCTCAAGAGCCTGCGCAAGCAGTATCCGGACAGCCCCTTCGCCGTGGTGTTCGACGCCAAGGGCGGTACCTTCCGCGACGCCATGTTCGCCGAGTACAAGGCCAATCGCCCGCCGATGCCGGAGGATCTGCGCGGCCAGGTCGAGCCGCTGCACGCCAGCGTGCGCGCCCTCGGTTACCCGCTGCTGTGCGTGGAGGGCGTGGAGGCCGACGACGTGATCGGTACCCTGGCGCGTCAGTGCGCGGCCCTCGGTCGCGACGTGGTGATCTCCACCGGTGACAAGGACATGGCCCAGCTGGTCTGTCCGCACGTCACCCTGGTCAACACCATGACCGGCAGCGTCTATGACATCGACGGGGTGAAGGCCAAGTTCGGCGTCGGCCCCGAGCTGATCATCGACTACCTGGCCCTGATGGGCGACAAGGTCGACAACATTCCCGGCGTGCCGGGTGTCGGCGAGAAGACCGCGCTGGGCCTGCTGGTCGGCGTCGGCGGTGGCCTTGAAGTGCTCTACGCCAACCTCGACAAGGTGCCCGAGCTGCCGATCCGCGGTGCCAAGACCCTGCCGGCCAAGCTGGCCGAACACAAGGACATGGCCTTCCTCTCCTACCAGCTGGCGACCATCAAGACCGATGTCGAGCTGAATATCCAGATCGAAGACCTGCATCCCGGCGAGCCGGATCGCGAGGCGCTGCTGCAGCTCTACACCGAGCTGGAGTTCAAGAGCTGGCAGGACGAGCTGATGCGTGAAAAGGCCAAGAATCCGCCGGCCCCGCCGATCAGCGGCGGCCTGTTCGACGAGGGCCCGCTGAGCGAGGCACCGGCCGTGGCCAGCAACTACGAGACGGTGCTGGAGCAGGCGCAGTTCGATGCCTGGCTGAAGAAGCTGGAAGCCGCCGAGCTGATCGCCTTCGACACCGAGACCACCAGCCTCGACCCGCAGCAGGCCCAGGTGGTCGGCGTGTCGTTCGCCGTCACCGCCGGCGAGGCGGCCTACGTGCCGCTGGCCCACTCCTATATGGGCGTGCCCGAGCAGCTCGATCGCGACGCGGTGCTGCGCGCGCTCAAGCCGATTCTCGAGGACCCGGCCAAGGCCAAGGTCGGCCAGCACGGCAAATACGACATGAACGTGCTGGCCAACGCCTCGACGCCGATCGCAGTGCAGGGCCTGGCCTTCGACACCATGCTCGAATCCTATGTGCTGGATTCCACCGCGACCCGCCACGACATGGACAGCCTGGCGCTCAAGTACCTGGAACACAGCACCATCCGTTTCGAGGACATCGCCGGCAAGGGGGCCAAGCAGCTGACCTTCGACCAGATCGCCATTGAGCAGGCCGGCCCCTACGCCGCCGAGGACGCCGACGTGACCCTGCGTCTGCACCAGACCCTGTGGGCCAAGCTGTCGGCGACGCCGGCGCTGGTCAAGGTGCTCAAGGAGATCGAGATGCCGCTGGTGCCGGTGCTGGCGCGCATCGAGCGCAACGGCGCGCTGGTCGACGCCAAGCTGCTCGGCCAGCAGAGCCTGGAGCTGGGCGAGAAGATGATCGGCCTGGAGCGCGAGGCCTATGCCATCGCCGAACAGGAATTCAACCTCGGTTCGCCCAAGCAGCTCGGCGCCATTCTCTATGAAAAGCTCGGCCTGCCGGTGTTGAGCAAGACCGCCACCGGCCAGCCCTCCACCGCCGAGAACGTGCTGGCCGAACTGGCCGAACAGGATTACGCGCTGCCCAAGGTGATCATGCAGTACCGCTCACTGAGCAAGCTGAAGAGCACCTACACCGACCGCCTGCCGGAGCAGATCAACCCGCGCACCGGGCGCATCCACACCAGCTACCACCAGGCGGTGGCCGCCACCGGGCGGCTGTCGTCGACCGACCCGAACCTGCAGAACATCCCGATCCGCACCGCCGAGGGGCGGCGTATCCGCCAGGCCTTCGTCGCGCCCAAGGGCTACAAGCTGATGTCGGCGGACTATTCGCAGATCGAGCTGCGCATCATGGCCCACCTGGCCAAGGACGAGGGTCTTCTGGATGCCTTCCGCCATGACCGCGACGTGCACCGCGCCACTGCCGCCGAAGTGTTCGGCGTTGCACTGGATGAGGTGAGTAATGACCAGCGCCGCAGCGCCAAGGCGATCAACTTCGGCCTGATCTACGGCATGAGCGCCTTCGGTCTGGCCAAGCAGATCGGCGTCGACCGCAAGCAGTCCCAGGCCTACATCGACCGCTACTTCGCCCGCTATCCCGGCGTGCTGGCCTACATGGAGCGTACTCGCGAGCAGGCCACCCAGCAGGGCTACGTCGAGACCCTGTTCGGCCGTCGTCTGTACCTGCCGGACATCCACGCGAAGAACCCATCCCTGCGCAAGGGCGCCGAGCGCACCGCGATCAACGCGCCGATGCAGGGCACGGCGGCGGACATCATGAAGCGCGCGATGGTCGCCGTGGACCAGTGGCTGCCGCAGTCCGGGCTGGATGCCAAAGTCATCCTGCAGGTACACGACGAGCTTGTTCTGGAGGTTCGCGAGGATCAGGTCGAGCAGCTCAGGGCGGGTCTGCTGCCGCTGATGAGCGGTGCCGCTGCACTGGATGTGCCACTGGTGGTGGAGGCCGGAGTGGGCGACAACTGGGACGAAGCGCATTGATCGGCTGCGGCATAAGGTCGCATGCCTTATGCTGCGTTACAGATTTATTGCCGTTTTTTATGGCAATGCGATTTAAAAAAAACTGAACTAACCGCCAGATTGGCAGGTCAGAGATCACGAATGGCATGCGTGCCTTTCGATGCTCCTAGCTGTGTTTTAGTGTTGGCAGATCTCTGAACCCCGCCCTAGCGGTTCAGAATTGAACCCCGGTCTTCTCCCTCCCCATACGAAGCCCGGGGTTTTTTTTGCTCGCGATTTGCTGCGCGTCGGCCGGGCGTTGTTGAAAGTGGTCTCGGGCTGCTCATTTACAACGCGTAAACTCCGCGCCCTCGCCCACTTTCGCCTAGCCCGGCTCTAGCTCGCGAAATCGCTGCCTTCTTCGCGTTCGATCAGCCCCAGCCACTGGGCCAGCACCAGCTGTGCCTCCTCCACGCCCATGCGCTTGGGCGCCGAGAACAACTGGATGCTGGCGACGTCATCGCCCCACTCCTTGCGGATCTCCTGGCGCACCTTGAGCAGGGTGTTCTTGGCGGCGCCGAAGGTCAGCTTGTCGGCCTTGGTCAGCAGGATATGCAGCGGCATGCCGCTGGCCTTGGACCAGTCCAGCATCATGCAGTCGAACTCGGTCAGCGGGTGGCGGATGTCCATCATCAGCACCAGTCCGGCCAGGCTTTCGCGGCTGCCCAGGTAGGCCTCCAGGTGCTTCTGCCAGTGCTGCTTGAGCGGAATCGGCACCTTGGCGTAGCCGTAGCCCGGCAGGTCGACCAGGCGGCGCTCATCGTCCAGGCGGAAGAAGTTGAGCAGCTGGGTGCGCCCCGGGGTCTTCGAGGTGCGCGCCAGGCTGGCGTGGGTCAGGGTATTCAGCGCGCTCGACTTGCCGGCGTTGGAGCGGCCGGCGAAGGCCACTTCCAGGCCCGAATCGTCCGGGCACTGGTCGACCTTGGCGGCGCTGATGAGGAAGGTTGCCTGCTGGCACAGGCCGAGAATGGGATTCTTGGATGACATGGGAAGTCCGTATGGGCGGGGAGCCGGAGCGCTCGGCGGCGGCCCGGGAGGCCCCGGGGCGCGGCATGCTGTCGCTTCCGTTTCAGCGACGCCAGTATATAATGCCGCAGATTTTGTGTGCGCTTTGTCCTTCCGCCGGGAACGAGACAGAACACGCTGCGCGACTAGACGCAGGCCGTTCCCTCCCTGATGAGGTTTAGGCTATGAATAGAGTGCTGATCGTCGGCGCGGCGTTGCTGTGGTTGTCGGGTGCCGCGAATGCGGCGCAGGATCCGGAAGCGGTTTATGCCAAGGCCTGTGCGGCCTGCCACAATGGTCAGTTGCCGATGGCGCCCAAGCGAGGCGACAAGGCAGCTTGGGAGCCACGCGTGGCCAAGGGCATGGACGCGATGGTGCAGAGCGTCACCAACGGTTTGAATGCCATGCCACCCCGTGGCCTGTGCATGGATTGCAGTGCCGAGGACTACCAGGCCGTCATCAAGTTGATGAGCGAGTAGTCCCGTAAGAAACCTAATTACCTCTAGCCGTTATTGGATTAGCTGATGAACAAAGTACTCGTGAGTCTCCTGTTGAGCCTGGGTGTCTCCGTGGCAGCGCAAGCCGCCGACGCTGGCAAGATCGTCGGCGATGCCGAAGCCGGCAAGGCCAAGACGGCTGTCTGTGGCGCCTGCCACGGTGCCGACGGCAACAGCGCCGCGCCGAACTTCCCCAAGCTGGCCGGCCAGGGCGAGCGTTACCTGCTGAAGCAGCTGAATGACATCAAGGGCGGCAAGCGCACGGTGCTGGAGATGACAGGCCTGCTGGACAACCTCAGCGAGCAGGACCTGGCCGATATCTCCGCCTTCTTCGCCAGCCAGCAGATGAGCGTCGGCGCCGCCGATCCCAAGCTGGTCGAGCGTGGCGAGGCTCTGTTCCGTGGCGGCAAGATCGCCGAGGGCATGCCGGCCTGCACCGGTTGCCACTCGCCGAACGGCGCCGGCCTGGCTGCTGCCAGCTTCCCCAAACTGGGCGGCCAGCATGCGACGTACGTGGCCAAGCAGCTGACCGACTTCCGCGAAGGCAACCGCACCAACGACGGCGACGCGATGATCATGCGCGCCATCGCTGCCAAGCTGAGCAACAAGGACATCGAAGCCGTGTCCAGCTACATCCAGGGCCTGCACTAAGCAGCCCTGACAAGCGGAAACAAAAGGGTGGCCACGGCCACCCTTTTTCGTTGGTGCTGCCGCTACAATGCCGGAACCCGCCGCTGCGCCGCCGGTCGAACCGAGCCGCGCCCGCCCGCGCGGTTCCCATCGTCAAGGAGTTCTGCATGCGTAACCTGATTCTCAGCGCCGCCTTCGCCAGCCTCAGCCTGCTGGGCCTGGGCGCCCAGGCCGAGAGCATCGAAGCCGGCCGCCAGTACGTCGAGCTGAGCAGCCCGGTACCGGTCTCGCAACCGGGCAAGGTCGAGGTGGTCGAGCTGTTCTGGTATGGCTGCCCGCACTGCTACCAGTTCGAGCCGACCCTCAATCCCTGGGTCGCTAAGCTGCCGGAAGACGTCAAATTCGTGCGCATCCCCGCCCTGTTCGGCGGCGTGTGGGACGTGCACGGCCAGCTGTTCATCACCCTCGAGTCCATGGGTGTCGAGCAGCAGGTGCACGAGGCGGTGTTCAGTGCCATCCACAAGGAAAAGCGCAAGCTGGAAACGCCCGAAGAAATGGCCGAGTTCCTCGCTGGTCATGGCGTGGACAAGGGCAAGTTCCTCAGCACCTTCAACTCCTTCGCCGTGAAGGGCCAGATGGCCAAGGCCAAGCAACTGGCGAAGGCCTACCAGATCACCGGCGTACCGGTGCTGATCGTGGGCGGCAAGTATCGCTTCGACATCCGCAGCGCTGGCGGACCGCAGGAAGCGCTGCAGGTCGCCGACTTCCTGATCCAGAAAGAGCGTTCCGCCAACTGAGTACCTAGCCATGCTGCGCCGCTGGAGTGCCGGGCGTTCCGCGGGCCTGCGTCAGACGCAGGTCAACGGTCTTTGCGCGGACTCCGGCGGCCACTGTGGCGATGGCCGTCTGCGCCTGCTCAGCTTCAACATCCAGGTCGGCATCAGCACCGAGCGCTACCATCACTACCTGACCCGTGGCTGGCAGCACCTGTTGCCGCACCCCGGCAGGGCCGGCAATCTGCAACGGATCGGCGCGCTGCTCGGTGACTACGACCTGGTCGCCCTGCAGGAAGTGGACGGCGGCAGCCTGCGCTCGGGCTACGTCAACCAGGTCGAGCGTCTGGCCGAGCTGGGTGCCTTCCCCTACTGGTACCAACAGCTCAACCGCAACCTCGGCCGCCTGGCCCAGCACAGCAATGGCGTGCTCAGCCGGCTGCGGCCCGACCAACTGGAAGATCACCCGCTACCCGGCCCGCCGGGGCGTGGCGCCGTGCTGCTGAAGTTCGGCGAGGGAGCGGATGCGCTGGTGGTGATCAACATGCACCTGGCCCTGGGGCCGCGTACCCGCACCCGCCAGCTGGCCTATGTGCGTGAGCTGATCGATGGCGCTCGCCACGTGGTGCTGATGGGTGACATGAACACCCATGCCATCGACCTGCTGCAGCACTCGCCACTGCGCGACCTGGGCCTGGTCGCCCCGCAGATCGACGCGACCTTTCCCAGCTGGCGTCCGCAGCGCTGTCTGGATCATATTCTGCTGAGTCCGGAGCTGGTGCTGGAACGGGTTGCCGTGCTCAGCCAGCCGATCTCCGATCATTTGCCGGTAGCGGTGGATATCCGCCTGCCGACCGGTCTCAACCTGCCTATGCTGTAGTGGCTTTGCCACTGGATCGCCACCATGACCGATGATGCCCAGCGCTGGAAAGCCAAGTACCTAGAGAGCCTGGAACAGCAGGAGCTGCAGGAGCAGCGCTGGAACGAGCGTCTCGACCTTTTGCGCCGCGGCCTGGTGCGCAGCTCCCTGGCGGCGGAAGGCAGCGACAAGGCGGTGGACCAGTGCATGCAGGAACTGCGTGACCTGATCCGCGGCGAGCAGATGGACAACGGCCTCTCAGCCCTGATCCCGCGCCTGGAGAAGGCGGTGCTGGATTCCGAGCAGCGTCGCCAGCAGCGGATCGAGCAGAACGTCGCCGGCATCACCGGCCTGACCCAGCAGCTGCTGGCCCTCGACCCGCCGCGCGAGGTGCGCAAGGCGCTCAAGCAGTTCGCCAAACGCATCGAGGAGCGTGCCAGTCAGCCACGCGAACTGCCGGCGTTGCTGGCCGAACTGAGCAGCCTGCAGGGCAAGGCCTTGAGCGTGCTGGGCAGCGAGCCGGTGGAGCGCCCCGGTCTGCTGCAGCGCCTGTTCGGCAGCGGTCGCGACGATGCGCCCGCTGACGCACCGGTCGAGCAGCCCCATGCGCAGCCGATTGCCGAGCAGGACTTCGAACTCGAGGACGACGAGCCGCCCGCGCAAGCCGCCCCCGCGCCGGCTCAGCCCACCGTTGCCGAGTTTGCTCCGATAACTCCCGCGGCCAGCCAGACGGCCGTCGCTGCCAACCCCGTCGCCGTTGAGCAGACGGTCGCGCGGGTCGAAGCCGACCAGCCGCAGCCATCCGCCGCCCCATCGGTCTCGCGTGCCGTGCCCTCGGTCGCCAGCCTGGACAGCCTGCCACTGGATGCACGCATCATCACCGGCGACGGCGACCCCGCGTTTGCCCTGCCCGAGCCTCCTGAGCCCGGTTACAGCGCCGTGGCGCCGCATATTGCCGACAGCCTGCTGGGCCTGCTCGACGAGCTGGAACTGCCGGAGCACCACCGACCCCAGGGCGATGCCCTGCGCGAGCGCCTGCATGGCGGCCTGAACTGGTACGAACTGGTGCCGCTGCTGGATGACCTGGCGGTGCTGGTGCTGGCCGTCACCGACAGCGGCCAGCGTGAGTTCGCCGGCTACCTCAAGCAGCTCAACGAGCGCCTGGCCGCCTTCCTCGGTACCCTGACCGAGGCCCACGAGGGCTACAGCGAGTCGGTGGAGAGCGCGCGCAACTTCAATCAGGAGCTGCGCGAGCAGGTCAGCGGATTACAGGCCAGCGTGCAGGAGGCGGTCGACCTGCCCAGTCTCAAGCGCGCCCTGGAGCAGCGCCTGGACGGGCTGCTCAGCACGGTGGGCGAACACCAGCGCCAGCGCGAGGGCCGCGAGGAGGAGGTGGCCGGGCGGCTCAAGGCGCTGTCACAGCGCGTCGCCGAGATGGAACAGGAGGCCCAGGGTTTCCGCGATCACCTCGAGGAGCAGCGGCAGAAGGCCCTGACCGATCCGCTCACCGGCCTGGCCAACCGTGCAGGCTGGGCCGAGCGCCTGGAGCTGGAGGTGGCGCGCTGGCGTCGCTACGGCGGCGAGCTGCTGCTGGCGGTGCTCGACATCGACCACTTCAAGCGCATCAACGATGGCTACGGCCATCTGGCCGGCGACAAGGTGCTGAAGATCATCGCCGGCGAGCTGGCCAAGCGCCTGCGCAAGACCGATTTCCTCGCTCGTTTCGGCGGCGAGGAGTTCGTCCTGCTGGTGCCGAGCACCCCGCTGGAAGGGGGGCAGCAGTTGCTGGAGACCCTGCGCAGCGCCGTCGAGTCCTGCCCGTTCCACTTCCGTGGTGAGCCGGTGACCATCACCCTGTCCGCTGGCCTGACCGCCTTCCTCTCCGGCGAGAGCGGCGAGGCCGCCTTCGGTCGCGCCGACCAGGCGCTGTACAAGGCCAAGCGCGAGGGGCGCAACCGCGTCGAGCTGGGCTAGCCGCCGGCGCTCGATGGTCGAGCGCTAGGCCGCGCTGGGCAGATAAGGCTTCCAGTCCTCGGGAATGCGCTCCAGGCGCGGATAGCCCATGGCGTCCAGCTGTAGGTGCGACAGCAGGAACGGCGTGTGCCGCAGGTGCTGCGGCACATCGCGCAGCTCCGGCAGCCACAGGCTGACGTAGGCGGCGCTGGGGTCGTACTGGCGGGCCTGGCGCAGTGCATTGGCCAGGTGCTGGCGATGCGGGTCGCTGGCGACGCCGGCCAGGTAGGCCCAGTTGCCCCAGTTGCTGGCCGGGTCGTAGTCCAGCAGATGCTCCTCGAACCAGGCGGCACCGTGCCGCCAGTCCTGTTGCAGGTTGCCGACCAGGTAACTGGCGACTATCTGCCGGCCGCGGTTGGACATGAAGCCGGTGGCGGCCAGCTCGCGCATGTTGGCGTCCACCAGCGGCATGCCGGTACGTCCCTGGCACCACTGCTCGAAGCGCTCGTCCAGCTGTTGTGGCGCGCGTGCCGTGGCCTTCAGTCCGTCGGCGCGGAACAGCGCGTCGCCATGGCGCACCAGGGTCCAGCGGAAGAACTCGCGCCAGAGCATTTCCTGCCACAGGGCGCGGGTCGAATCGTTCTGCCCGTACTGCGACTCGTGGCGACGCAGCTCGGCCACCACCCGCCGCGGCGAGAGCGCGCCGTTGGCCAGCCAGGGTGAGAGCTTGGACGAGTACTCGCTGCCGATCATGCCGTTGCGCGTCTCGCGGTAGCTGCGCACGCCCTGGGTCAGCCACAGGTAGTCGCGCAGGCGCGCCTGGGCCGCGGGTTCGCCGCCGGAGAAGGGGAAGGCGCTGTTGGGCACGCTGAGCGGCTCGCCGAGGCCCAGTTGGGACAGGCTGGGTAGGGCGGCGAAATAGGCGCTGGCGTTGTCCGGCAGGGGCGGCAGGCGCATCGCCGCCGGGCGCGGCTGGAAGACCGGCAGGCGCTGTTCGACGCGCTCGCGGAACTGGCTGAACACCTGTGGCAGCTCGTGCGGCGCGCACGGCAGGTCGGCGGCGTGCAGCAGATGGTTGCCCGGCAGCTCATGCAGCTGCACCGGGCCGAGGGCCTGGCGCAGGGCGTCGAGCTGGGCGCGCTGCTGCGGTGCGATCTCCTCCAGGGTCAGCACCTCGTCGAGATCGAGCTGCTCGGCCAGGCGCGGGATCAGCTGCTCGGCGTGGCCCTGCAACACCAGCAGGCCGGAGCCGCGCTGGCGCAGCTCGCCGTCGAGGGCGGCCAGGCTCTCCATCAGGAAGCGCGCGCGGTGCACGCCGAGGCGGCGGCAGCCGAGCGGGCCGGGTTGCAGCAGGTCGGGGTCGAACACGTACAGCGGCAGTACCCGGTCGGCGTCCATGGCGGCCTGCAGGGCCGGGTGGTCGTCGAGGCGCAGATCCTGCTTGAACCAGAGCAGCACGCGGCGCATGGCGTCATCCTCGGGGAGGCATGAATTGACGATACGACTGCTATGACCGCGGCGCATGGCCGTTTGTCCGCGTACCACTTCCCTGCGTCCGAAGTGTCGAACGATTGTGATGAGTGTCACGTTTGCTGGTCGCGCAGACGCGCGTGGCGGCGGCGGATAAACTGTGCGCATTCCCCGAGGAGCGCTACATGGACATTTTCGGCATCGCCGTGCTGATCTTTCTGGTCACCGATCCGTTCGGCAATATCGCCATCTACCTGGCCGCGCTGAAGAACGTCGCGCCCGAGCGGCGCATGCGCGTGGCCCTGCGCGAGCTGCTGCTGGCCCTGGTGCTGCTGATGGTATTCCTCACCTTCGGCGACAAGATCCTCAGCGGCCTGGGCCTGTCGCGCGAGGCCACCGCCATCGCTGGCGGCATCATCCTGTTCGTCATTGCCATGCGCCTGATCTTCCCGCGTCCGGAGGGTGTGCTGGGCGACCTGCCGGACGGCGAACCGCTGCTGGTGCCGCTGGCCACCCCGGCGGTGGCCGGGCCCTCCGCCCTGGCCGTGCTGATGACCCTGCGCAGTACCTACGAGGGACCGCTGTGGGAGCTGTACCTGGCCGTCGGCCTGGCCTGGCTGGCTACCGCCAGCATCCTGCTGCAGGCCTCCTGGCTGCAGAAGTTCCTCGGCCCCCGTGGCCTCACCGCAGTGGAGCGCCTGACCGGCATGCTGCTGATCATGCTGAGTGTCGACATGTTGCTGGACAACCTGCAGAGCGTTCTGCACATCGCCCCCTGAGGTACACTGCCGCCCCGACCTGCCGTGCCGATCCCATGAGACTCGCCGCCCTCGCCCTGTTCGCCCTGCTCCTCGCCGGCTGCGCCAGCGGCCCGCAGATTGACGACAGCCTGCGTGCCCAGGGCCAGAGCAGCCGCGTGCAGTACATCGTGCTGCACTACACCTCCACCGACCTGGTGCGCTCGCTGGCCCTGCTGACCCGGGGCGAAGTCAGTGCCCACTACCTGATCGACGATGGCGCCGCCAAGGTCTACCGCCTGGTCGACGAAGACCGCCGCGCCTGGCATGCCGGCGATAGCCAATGGCAGGGCCGCACCTGGCTCAACGCCAGCACCATCGGCATCGAGCTGGTCAACCAGGGCTACTACCAGGGCCCGGCCGGGCGCTACTGGCAGCCCTATGGCGAGGCGCAGATACAGGCGCTGATCGTGCTGCTCAAGGACCTGGTCAAGCGCCACGACCTGCCGATCGACAGCATCATCGGCCACAGCGACATCGCCCCCCAGCGCAAGGTCGACCCGGGCCCGCTGTTCCCCTGGAAGCGTCTGGCCGATGCCGGGCTGATCCGCTGGCCGGAGGCCGCCGCCGTGGCCCGCGAGCAGGCGCGCTTCGCCGCCGCGCTACCTGACATCGTCTGGTTCCAGGCGCAGCTGCATGAGCTTGGCTACCAAGTGCCGCGCAACGGTGTGCTCGATGCGGCCACGCGCAACGTGCTGATCGCCTTCCAGATGAAGTACCGCCCGGCCCGTTACGACGGCGAGGCGGATGCCGAGAGTGCGGCGATCCTGCAGGTGCTCAACCAGCGCTGAGAACCTTCCACGATCTGCTGCACGTCGGAAAAACTGCGTTAAAGGCGGCCTGGGTCGCCAGCTCGGTCGGAATGCTCATTTACCGCTTGTAAACCCGAGTGCGGGCCCAGTCCGTTCCTCAGCCGCTTTTGCCTTGTTTTTCTCTAGCTCGCGAGATCGTGAATAGGTTCTGAGGGCGGCGTGCACCGTCCGTCGCGTGCGCTGCGGACAAACCCGCTAGGCCGCGTCGGGCGCAGCCGCTGGGCTATACCTGAAGGGTTCCCAACGGAGCTCCAGCCATGTCCACCAGCCTGCGCCGCCTGCTCTTCCGCCCCTGGCCGGCGGCGCTATTGGCTACCTGCCTCGGCCTCCTGCTGTTCGGCCTGGCCGGTCTGTGGCTGGCCAACAACCAGGCCCAGCGCGCCGAGGCCGAGCGCCTGCAGGTGCAGGGCCAGCGCTTTCTGCAGCGTATCGAGCAGATCTTCGGCCAGCTCGGCATGGCCCTCGACGAACTGGAGCAGCAACCCCTGCGCGGCTGCGACCTGGCCATGGTGGAGACCCTGCGCCGCGTGGTGTTCCAGCACCGCTTCGTCTACGAGGCGGCCTTTATCGGCGGCGACCAGCGCTGCTCGTCGTCGCCGCGGCGCAGCTCGCTGGGGCCGGAGCGCGCGCCGGACCTGGAAGGCGAGCGCCAGCGCTACTGGCTGAACACCACCGCCCAGCCCGACGACGACCTCGCCGCGCTGGTGGTCGGTCGCGGCTACTTCCGCCTGTCCACCTCGCGCGGGCACCTGGCCGACATGGTCGAGCTGCCGGCTGGCGGCAGCCTGATGATCGTGCCGCGCAATGGCGCCAAGGCCCTGCCGATCCTCGGCGCGGCGCAGCCCTGGCCGCCGGCCGCCCATTGGCCGGAGGGCCAAGAGCTGCAGCTGACCCCGGGCCAGCTGATCTACCGCATGCCGACCAACAGCCCGGACTTCGACCTGGTGCTGTTCGCCGACCGCAGCCTGCTCCAGCAGCGCCTGCACGAGGGTCTGTTCGGCTGGCTGCCGGTGGCCCTGCTGCTGGCCCTGCTCGCCGGGCTGAGCACCTATCACCTGGTCAGCTACCGCCAGTCACTCGGGGGCTCGCTGACCTCCGCCCTGCGTCGCCGCGCCCTGCGCGTGCGCTACCAGCCGATCTTCGATCTGGAAAGCCGCCGCTGCGTCGGTGCCGAGGCCCTGGTGCGCTGGCGCCGGGCCGACGGCAAGCTGCTCGGCCCCGACCACTTCATCCCCATGGCCGAGAGCAGCGGGCAGATTCGCGAGATCACCGACTACATGCTGGAGCAGGTATTGACCCAGCTCGGCGACCTGCTGCGCCAGCAGCCGCGGCTGTACATCTCGATCAACCTGGCCGCCTGCGATATCGCCGAGCCGCGCATCAGCCTGCTGGCCGCGCGCCTGCTGCTGCAGCACCGGGTTGCGGCGGGGCAGATCGCCTTCGAGGTCACCGAGTCCGGCCTGGCCGATATCCAGGCGGCCAAGGGCGTGCTGGCGCAATTGCGCGAGAGCGGCCACCGGGTGCTGATCGACGACTTCGGCACCGGCTACTCCAGCCTGGCCTACCTGCAGGAGCTGCCGGCCGACGTGCTGAAGATCGACAAGTCCTTCGTCGACGCCCTCGGCCACGACGCCGCCAGCAGCGGGGTGGCGCCGCACATCATCCAGATGGCTGCGGCGCTGCAGCTCAAGGTGGTGGCCGAAGGCATCGAGCACGAGGCCCAGGCGGTGTTCCTCGCCGCCCAGGGCGCCCAGTGCGGGCAGGGCTGGCTGTTCGCCAAGCCGCTGACCGCCCGCCAGTTCCGCCGCCTGGTGGAGCGCCAGGTCGGTTAGGCCTGTGGCGGCAGGCAGCCGATCAGTCGCGAGTCGGCCAGGGCCGCCGTGCGGTGCACGGTGGCGGCCTGGTACTCGGCATCGGCGAGCATGCCGAGAAAGGCCTGGCGCGACGGGTAATGCACCAGCAGCACCTCGTCCCACTGCTCGCCGGCCGGGGCGATCAGCGCCGCCCTGGCCTGGGCCAGCAGCTGCACCCGTCCACCCACGCCACGCACCTTGGCCAGCGCCGTGCGGCTGTAGCGCGCATAGGCCTCGCGGCCGCTGCAGGGCGTATGCGGACTGTCCGCGGGATAGCGGGCGTCGGCGTGGTAGCGCAGCAGGTTGAGCATGAGGATCGGCTGGTCCGCGGGCATGTCGGCGGCGAAGGCGGCCAGTTGCTCGCGGCTGGGGTTGATGCTGGACATGGCGATCTCCGGAAATGACTGCGGCCAGCCTGGAGGGGCTGGCCGCAGCGGTCAATCACCATCCACGGGCCGCATGGCCCGTGATATCAGGGGCGGAAGGCGCGGGCGTCGCGGGCCCAGACATCCAGTGCCGGCTTGAGGTCGTTGAGGGTCAGCTGGGTGCTGCTGTTCTCCAGCTGCAGGCCATGGCCCTTGCGCACTACCCGGACCATCGGCTGGCTGGTGCGGGCATCGAGCGCTTCCAGTTCGACATAGATATCGGTGTCGCGGTCGCGGGTGCCGGCGGCGGTGCTGGCAGCGGCGGCGACCAGGGCGATCGGGATCACCTCGTAGAACTTCAGGCCTTCGGCCGAGGTACTGACCCCGGTGATGGCGCTGCGCAGCACCAGGCTGTCGGTGTCGGGCTGGTCGACCACGGTCATGCGGCTGGACAGCTCGCGGCGCATGGCCTGCTGCAGGTAGCCGGTGATCTGGTCGAGGGTGGCCTGGCTGACTTCGTCGCTGGGCTTGGGCTCGGGGTGGAACACCGGCTTCTCGATGTACACCGAGCGGTAGTTGCCGGCGTTATAGTCCGCCGACACCCAGCGCAGCACCGGCGCGCCGCTGGCCGAGGTGGCCGGCTGCAGCTGCGAATAGTCGGAAAGGAAACCGGAGTACTGGGAAGGCTGGGTGGTATTGCTGGCGCAGCCGGTGAGCAGCAGACCGGCGAGCAGACCGAAACAGAGCGGATTGAGGCGGGACATCGGAACTCTCCTGAGTAAAGGCCCCGTCCATCCTAGATGCCGCTTCGTTTCTACGCCAGGCTCGGTTCAGTCGGCGGTGAGCTCGTCCAGGCGATTGGCCAGCAGCGCCAGGTCATAGGGCTTGACGATACCATCGGTGCGGGCCTCGACATCGCGGGCGCGGACCTGGTCGATCAGCTCGCGTTCGCCATAGCCGCTGGCGAACAGCACCGGCAATGTCGGCCGCAGCTGGCGTGCCATCTCGACCAGGTGCGGGCCGTCCATGCCGGGCAGGCTGATATCGCTCATCAACAGGTCGCACGCCAGGCCATTGCGCAGCGCTTCCAGTGCGCTGGGGGCATCGCGCAGGGCGTGCACCCGATAGCCGAACTCCTCCAGCACCTCCGCGGTGAGATGGCGGACGACGTCGTCGTCTTCGACCAGCAGAACGGTCTTGGCGGCAGGTGTGGTGCTCATCGGAGTCCTCTGTGGTTTGCAGTACGCAGAGCGGGCAAATGTTTGGCAAACTTCGCGGCGCGCACGCTGTCAGTGTGCCACGCGCCCAGGAATAGACGTAGCGAGAACAGCGAATGGACGTACCCCTGTCGAATCAGTCCGCCATGGACGAAGAAAGTTTCCGCCGCATTCTCAGCCGCAACGTTGGCCTGCCCCTGGGGCTCGGGCTGATCAGCGCGCTGTTCTTCGCCGGCGTGATCGGCTATCTGCTCAACGTGGTCAAGTGGGTGGAGCACACCGACCAGGTGCTCAACCACGCCAACGAGGTGTACAAGCAGACCCTGGACATGGAAACCGGCATGCGCGGCTTCCTGCTCAGCGGCAACGAGGAATACCTCAAGCCCTACGAGCTGGCGCGCGGCAAGTTCCAGCCGCAGCTGGAGCAGCTCGCCGAGCGCGTCGCCGACAACCCGCCGCAGGTGCAGCGTGCCCAGCGCGTGCTGGCCTTGCAGAAGCAGTGGGACGAGTACGCCCAGGAAGTGATCGTCGCCCGGCGCAAGGGCGGCGATTTCCTGCCCGAGGTGATCCGCGGGCGCGGCAAGAACCTGACCGACGCCATCCGTGGCGAGATGGAAGCGTTCATCACCACCGAGCGCGCGCTGCGCCAGCAACGCAATACCGACGTCAGCACCACCACCACCTGGGGCACCGGCGCCTACCTGCTGGTCAGCATCCTGTTCAGCGGCCTGCTGGCGCTGTTTGGCCGCCGCGAGTTGGTCAACCTGTCGAACGTCTACTCGGCGGCGATGGCCAAGCAGGGCGAATACGCCGAGGAGCAGCGCCAGCGCGCCTGGCTGCGCGGCGGCCAGACCCTGCTGGCGGAGCGCCTGCTCGGCCAGCAGCAGGTGCGCGGCCTGGCCGACCGCTCCCTGGAATTCCTCGCCGAGTACCTCGGCTGCGTGGTGGCCGCCCTCTACCTGCGCGACCTGCAGAACGGCGACCTGCAGCGCATCTCCGGCTACGGCTTCAGCAGCGACGAGATCTCCGGCCAGCAGTTCTACCGCAACGACGGCCTGGTCGGGCAGGTGGCCCAGGGCCGTCGCCCGGTGCAGCTGGACAACCTGCCGCCCGACTACATCAAGGTGGCTTCCGGCCTCGGCGAAGGGCAGCCGGCCACCGTGATACTGGTGCCGCTGCATGCCGACGACCGCACCAACGGCGTGCTCGAACTGGCCTTCATGCGCCCGCTGGGCGAGCGCGACCGCGAGTTCCTCGATTCCATCGCCGGCAGTGTCGGCACGGCCCTGGAGGCGGCGCGCTACCGCCAGCGCCTGCAGGAGGTGCTGGCCGAGACCCAGCAGCTCAACGAAGAGCTGCAGACCCAGCAGGAGGAACTGCGCGCGGCCAACGAGGAGCTGGAGCAGCAGGCCCGCGTGCTCAAGGAGTCCCAGGCACACCTGGAGACGCAGCAGGCCGAGCTGGAGCAGACCAACGAGAAGCTCTCCGAGCAGACCCAGGTGCTGGCCGACCAGCGCGACGAACTGGATCAGCGCAACATCAGCCTCGGCCGCATCCAGGCGCAGCTGGAGGAGCGTGCCGAGGAGCTGCAGCGCGCCAGCCGCTACAAGTCGGAATTCCTCGCCAACATGAGCCACGAGCTGCGCACCCCGCTGAACAGCTCGCTGATCCTGGCCAAGCTGCTGGCGGAGAACCCGCAGGGCAATCTGGACGGCGAGCAGGTGAAGTTCGCCGAGTCGATCTACGCGGCCGGCAACGATCTGCTCAACCTGATCAACGACATCCTCGACATTGCCAAGGTCGAGGCTGGCAAGCTCGAGGTGCGTCCGGAGCGCACGCCATTGTCCGGGGTGCTGGACGGCCTGCGCGATGCCTTCGTGCCGCTGGCCGGCGAACGCGGGCTGGACTTCCGCGTGGAACTGCACGCCGGCGTGCCGGAGCAGCTGTTCACCGACCGCCAGCGCCTGGAGCAGATCCTGCGCAACCTGCTGTCCAACGCCTTCAAGTTCACCGAGCGCGGCGCCGTCACCCTCGGGGTGGCGCGCCACGACGAACGCACCCTGGCCTTCAGCGTGCGCGATACCGGCATCGGCATCGCCGCCGACCAGCAGGAGGTGATCTTCGAGGCGTTCCGCCAGGCCGACGGCACCACCAATCGGCGCTACGGCGGCACCGGCCTCGGCCTGTCCATCTCGCGTGACCTCGCGCGCCTGCTCGGCGGCAGCATCGCCGTCAGCAGCGTGCCGGGCGAGGGCAGCTGCTTCACCCTGCTGCTGGCCGAACAGCTCAATCCAGCGGCGCAGGGTGAGGCCAGGCCGCTGGCGCCCGCCACGTTCATCCCGGCTGCCGCGCCGGCGCCGGCCCCCGTTGCGCCGCAGCGCCCGGCGGCGCTGTTCCCCGATGACCGCGAGCACCTGGCCGAGCACGGCGGGCGCTGCGTGCTGGTGGTGGAGGACGAGGCGCGCTTCGCCCGCATCCTCTTCGACCTGGCCAAGGAGCTGGGCTACGCCTGCCTGGTGGCGCCGGGTGCCGACGAGGGCCTGGAACTGGCCCGCCAGTACCGTCCGGACGCCATCCTGCTGGACATGCGCCTGCCCGACGGCTCCGGTCTCGGTGTGCTGCAGCGCCTGAAGGACGACGCCTCGACCCGGCACATCCCGGTGCACGTGGTGTCGGTCGAGGACCAGAGCGAGGCGGCGCTGCACCTCGGCGCCGTCGGCTATGCGTTCAAGCCCACCAGCCGCGAGCAGCTCAAGGAGGTGTTCGGCAAGCTGGAGGCCAAGCTCAACCAGCAGGTCAAGCGCGTGCTGCTGGTGGAGGACGACCAGTTGCAGCGCGACAGCATCGCCCGCCTGATCGGCGACGAGGACATCGAGATCACCGCCGTGGCGTTCGCCGGCGAGGCCCTGGAGAAGCTACGCGAGACGGTGTTCGACTGCATGATCATCGACCTCAAGCTCCCCGACATGCAGGGCAACGAGCTGCTGCGCCGCATGTCCGAGGAGGACATCTGCTCCTTCCCGCCGGTGATCGTCTACACCGGGCGCAACCTGACCCGCGACGAGGAAGCCGAGCTGATGAAGTATTCGCGCTCGATCATCATCAAGGGCGCGCGCTCGCCGGAGCGCCTGCTCGACGAGGTCACCCTGTTCCTGCACAAGGTCGAGTCCGAGCTGTCCAGCGAGCGCCAGCGCATGCTCAAGACCGCGCGCAGCCGCGACAAGCTGTTCGAGGGCCGGCGCCTGCTGCTGGTCGACGACGACGTGCGCAATATCTTCGCCCTGTCCAGTGCGCTGGAGCAGAAGGGTGCGCTGGTGGAAGTGGCGCGTAACGGCCACGAGGCGCTGGCCAGGCTGCGCGAGCACGACGACATCGACCTGGTGCTGATGGACGTGATGATGCCGGAGATGGACGGCTACGAGGCCACCCGGCAGATCCGCCAGGAGGCGCGCTGGGAGAACCTGCCGATCATCGCGGTGACCGCCAAGGCGATGAAGGACGATCAGGAGCGCTGCCGCGAGGCCGGCGCCAACGACTACCTGGCCAAACCCATCGAGCTGGATCGGCTGTTCTCGCTGATCCGGGTGTGGATGCCCAAGCTGGAACGCCTCTGAATGCCCGACGAGATCGAACTGCGCCTGCTGATCGAGGCCGTCTACCTGCGCTACAGCTACGACTTCCGCGATTACGCGGGGGCCTCGCTGAAGCGCCGCGTGCGCCAGGCCCAGGCGCAACTGGACTGCCCGACCATTTCCGCCCTGCAGGAGCGCATCCTGCACGACCCGCAGGCGTTCATGCAGCTGCTGCAGTACCTCACCATCCCGGTCAGCGAGATGTTTCGCGATCCCGGCTATTTCCTCGCCCTGCGCGAACAGGTGGTGCCGCTGCTGCACACCTACCCGTCGCTGAAGATCTGGGTGGCCGGTTGCAGCACCGGCGAGGAGGTGTACTCGCTGGCCATTCTGCTGCGCGAGGAAGGCCTGCTCGAACGCACCATGATCTATGCCACCGACATCAACCCGCATTCGCTGGCGAAGGCCGAACAGGGCATCTTCTCCCTCGAACAGGTGCGTACCTACACCGAGAACTACCAGCGCTCCGGCGGCAAGCGCGCCTTCTCCGACTACTACACAGCGGCCTACGACCGTGCCCTGTTCGACAAGTCGCTGCGCGCCAACGTGACCTTCGCCGACCATAGCCTGGCCACCGACAGCGTGTTCGCCGAGACCCACCTGGTGTCCTGTCGCAACGTGTTGATCTACTTCAACCGCGCCCTGCAGGACCGCGCCCTCGGCCTGTTCCACGAGTCGCTGTGCCACCGCGGCTTCCTCGGGCTGGGCAGCAAGGAAAGCATCGACTTCTCCGGCTATGCCCAGCAGTTCGAGGCGGTGGCGCGCCAGGAACGGATCTTCCGCAAGCGATGAGCGGCGCGCCGAAAATCCGTCTGCGCGGCATCCTCCGCGCCCCGCTGGAGGCCCTGGTGATCGGCGCCTCGGCCGGCGGCGTGGAGGCCCTGCTGCGCCTGCTCGGCGAGCTGCCGGCGGACTACCGCCTGCCGGTGGTGTGCCTGCTGCACATGCCCGATCGCAACGACAGCCTGCTGGCCGACCTGCTCGCCCGGCGCCTGCCGTTGCCGGCCAAGGAGGCCGCGGACAAGGAGCATTTGCGCGCCGGTGTCGTGTATGTCGCGCCGGCCGGCTACCATCTGTCCATCGAGAGTGATCACAGTTTCTCCCTCAGCCGCGAGGAGGTGCGCCATTTCGCGCGGCCGTCGATCGACATCCTCTTCGAGTCCGCCGCCGACGCCTATGGCGAGCGGCTGGCCGGGGCGCTGCTCACCGGCGCCAACGAAGACGGTGCCGCCGGCCTGCTGGCGATCCAGCAGGCCGGCGGGCTGACCCTGGTACAGGCACCGGCCGATGCCCAGGTGCCGACCATGCCGGAGGCGGCGCTGGCGTTGCTGAAACCGGACTTTATTCTGACCCTCGATGCCATGCGTACGCTGCTGGCCGAACTGGATGCCCCGCCATGCTGAGGATGATCGAAGCCAAGCTGTTGATAGTCGACGACCTGCCGGAGAACCTGCTGGCCCTGCAGTCGTTGATCCAGGGCGATGAGCGCACGGTGTTCCAGGCCACCAGTGCCGACGCGGCGCTGTCGCTACTGCTGGAGCACGAGTTCGCCCTGGCCATCCTCGATGTGAAGATGCCGGGCATGAACGGGTTCGAACTGGCCGAGCTGATGCGCGGCACGGAAAAGACCCGGCACATCCCGATCATCTTCGTCAGTGCCGTCGGCCCCGAACTCGACTACGCCTTCAAGGGCTACGAGCGCGGCGCGGTGGATTTCCTGCACAAGCCGCTGTCGCCCTACGAGGTGCGTAGCAAGGTGTCGATGTTCGTCGACCTGTACCGCCACCGGAAGGCGCTCAGCACCCAGCTGGAGGCGATGGAGGCCGCCCGGCGCGAGCAGGAAGCGCTGCTCGAGGAGCTGCGCGAGACCCAGGCCGAGCTGCAGAAGGCGGTGCAGATGCGCGACGAGTTCATGTCCATCGTCTCCCACGAACTGCGCACGCCACTCAACGGCCTGATCCTCGACGTGCAGCTGCGCAAGTTGCGTCTGCAGCAGGGGCGCAGCGACGCCTTCAGCGCAGACAATCTGCGCGAGATGACCAACCGTGACGAGCGGCAGATCCGCAGCCTGACCCGGCTGATCGACGACATGCTCGACGTTTCGCGCATTCGCACCGGCAAGCTGTCGATCCGCCCGCAACCGGCCGACCTCGGCGTGCTGGCCGGCAGCGTGGTGGAGAACCTGGCGGCGCAGTTCGTCAGCGCCGGCAGCCACGTGGAACTGGCTGTGGAGGGGCCGGCGCCGGTGCTGATCGACGAATTCCGTATCGAACAGGTGTTGGCCAACCTGCTGACCAACGCGCTGCGCTACGGCGGCGGCAAACCCGTACAGGTTCGCGTGTGGAGCGACGGCGAGCAGGTGTGCGTCGCCGTGCGTGACCAGGGCCAGGGCATCTCCGAGGGCGACCAGCGGCGCATCTTCGAGCAGTTCGAGCGAGGGTGCGATACCGGTGTGGCCCACGGCCTGGGCCTGGGTCTGTTCATCAGCGAGCAGATCGTTCAGGCCCATGAGGGCCGCATCGAACTGGAGAGCCGTCTTGGCGAGGGCTCCTGCTTCACCGTGGTCCTGCCCCGTCACGCTTGATCGTGCAAATTGCAATTGCCGAAATCGTGCATCTTGCAAAGCGCATGGCGCAGCCTGGTGCGGTTTAATTCAAGTTGTTGATTTATAAGGGTTTTTTAGGAATAAAAAAGCTGGCACGAGCGCTGCAGATTCAATCGCGTAGCCCGATTGATCCGCTGATGGAGAAGCGCCATGCACACCGTTCATCTGAGCCTGTTCTGCGCAGCTGCTTTCCTAATCAACGGTGCTCATGCCAGTGAATTCTCCGGATCGGCCGGTGCCGCCGCGAAGACTGCCGAGCTGACCGTTTCCGCCAGCCTGGTAAGCGAAGACCGTAGCACCCTGCTGGAGGGCCTCGGCGAATTGCGCCGCCAGGCCAGCCGCGCCGCCCATGAAGATCAGCACTGGGTGCGGATCGCCGACGACGAAACCGACACCGCCGTGCGCCCGCCGCGTCCTACTACCGGCAGCCCGCGCTGGGTGTTTTAACCCGACAGGAGTCTCAGCATGTCTCGAAGCGCCGTATTCCTGATGATCATGACCCTGATGAGCCTGGCCCCGCTGTGGCTGATCCCTGGACTGGAAGAGACCCCGACGCTGGCACTCAAGTGCTGTACCGGCTTCTTCGGCACCGCCTTCCTCATCGCGCTGATGGCGGGCCGTCGCTTCAAGTTCGATCCCATCCTGCGCTAAGCAAGCCGAGCTTCACCGTGAGCCGCCTACGGGCGGCTTACTGCTGTCTGCACCGCCGGCAGGCTGAGGTAGAAGTTGGCACCCTGGCCGGGGCGCGAATACACCCCGATGCGCCCGCCATGCAGCTGCACGATCTCGCGCGCCAGCGCCAGGCCCAGGCCGACACCGCCCTTGCGCCGGCCGACCTGGACGAAGGGTTCGAAGATGCGCCCCTGTTGGCCGAAGTCGATACCCTCGCCGCGGTCCTGAACGCTGAGAATCACCTGCTCGCCATGGCGGCGGACCTGCAGCTGTACTTCGCCGCCCGGGTTGCTGTGGCGCATCGCATTGCTGAGCAGATTGTTCAGCACCCGTTCCAGCTGCTGCACGTCCACACTCAGCTGTGGCAGCGGCCCATGCGCCTCGCTGGTGAGGGTCAGGCCGCGCTCCAGGGCTTCGTCGGCGAAGCGCTCGCGGGCCTGCTCGATCAGCTGGGCGAGGTCGCAGGGAACCCGGCGCAGGGTCTGCAGGCCGTTCTGGTAGCGGGAGAAGTTCAACAGGTCGTCGATCAGCTGCACCAGCCGGCGCATCTCCTCGTCGACGGTGCGCATCAGGTCCTGCTCGCGGCTGCCCAGTTGCGCCGGCAGGCGCTCGCGTAGCAGGCTGAAAGCCATGTGGATGCCGGTGATCGGGGTGCGCAGTTCGTGGGAGGCGCGCAGGATGAACTCGCTGCGCACGCGCTCGAAGGCGCGCTGCTCGGTGACGTCGCGCAGCACCATCACCGCGCCGACGCTGCCGCCCTCGTGCAACTGCACCGGCGTCAGCGCCCAGGCCAGCAGGCGCTGGTCGCCGTTGCGGTCGATCTGCAGGTCGGCCGGCTGCTGGCGCAGCAATTCGCCGGCCAGCACCTGTCGCAACGCCTCGTCTACCGCGTGGCCCGGCAGCAGCGGGCCGATCGGCTGGCCGATCACCTCGGCGCTCCACGACAGCTGGCGCAGGGCCACCGGGTTGGCATGCTCGATGCGGCCGTGGGCGTCGAGGATCACCAGGCCGTCATCGATGCTATCGAGCACGGCCTTCAGGCGTCCCTCGCTGTTCAGCAACTGGCTGAGGTTGCTGGAGTGGTACTGGCGCAGGGCCTCGGTCATCAGGCCGAAGCGCCGGCTGAGGGCGGCCAGTTCGACCACCGGCGATACCGGCAGGACCACGTCGTACTGGCCGAGACCGACTTGGTCGGCGGCGCGTGCCAGCAGGTCGATCGGCGCGCCGAAGCGGCGGGCGATGCCGTTGGCGGTGAGCACGCCGATGCCCAGCACCGACAGGCCCATGAGGCCGAGCAACACGGCGATCAGTCGCGAGCGTTCGCCGGCCCTGCGCTCGTTCTCGATGACCCGACTCACCACCTGGTCCTGCTCGCTACGGATCTGATCGCGCAGGCGCTCGAATGCGGCGGTGAAGGACTCGTAGCGGGCCAGGTTGTGGGGCACCTCGCCGGCCGGTGTGCTGCTCTGCACCACCCGCTGCATCTCGTCGTACAGGGCAGCGGATTCGCGCAGGCCGTCTTCGTAGCGCCGCCCCAGCCCGGCGTTGAAGCCCTGTTCGAGGGTGTCGAGGAAGCGTTGGTGGACCTGGGCGAGGCGCGCGGGGTCGGGCCGGTCGTCATCGACCAGCAACAACAGCTCGTCGCCCAGGTGCTGGCGCAGCTTCTGGCTGATCTGCACGGCGCTGAAACCACGCTGGATCAGGTCGCTCTGGCTGCGTGCCATCTGCGTGACGCTGAACAGACCGAGCAGCAGCCCCAGCAATGCCACGGTGATCAGCGCCGAGATGCTGAGGAACAGGCGAGTGCGGAGCCTCATCGGCAGCTTCATGGATGCCCCAGGTCAGAGGTTGTATTGCTTGCGTTTACGGTAGAGCGTGGAGGCGTCTATGCCCAGTGTCTTGGCCGCCAGGTCCAGGGTGCTGCTGCTGGCCAGCACGGCGGCGATATGCGCCTTCTCCAGCTCCTCCAGGCTCATCGGCGCGCCGACCCGCGCCGCGCCGCTGTTGTTCTCGGCGTTGCCGCCGAGGCCCAGGTGGCTGACCTCCACGGTGTCGTGCTGGCAAATGATGCTGGCGCGCTCGATCACGTTGCGCAGCTCGCGAATATTGCCCGGCCAATGGTAGGCCTGCAGCGCGCCGATTGCCTCGGAGCTGAAGGCGCAGGCCGGGCGGCCGTAGTCGGTGACGAAGCGCGCGAGGAAGCGCTCGGCCAGGGTCAGTACGTCTTCCTGGCGCTCGCGCAGCGGCGGCAGCTTGAGGGTGATGACGTTGAGGCGGTACAGCAGGTCTTCGCGGAAGCGCCCCTCGCGCACCATTTCGTCCAGGTCGAGGTTGGTGGCCGCGACGATGCGCACGTCGGCGCGGCGAGTCACCGGGTCGCCGACCCGCTCATATTCCTTGTCCTGGATAAAGCGCAGCAACTTGGGCTGCAGGGTCAGCGGGAAGTCGCCGATTTCGTCGAGGAACAGGGTGCCGCCGTCGGCCTGGCTGACGCGCCCCTGGGTGCTCTCGCTGGCGCCGGTGAAGGAGCCGCGGGCGTGGCCGAACAGCTCGCTCTCCATCAGCTCGGCGGTCAGCGACGGGCAGTTGATGGTCACGCAGGTGCGTTTGGCGCGGCGGCTCCAGCCGTGGATGGCGCGCGCCAGCTCGCCCTTGCCGGTGCCGGACTCGCCGAGGATAAGGATATTGGCATCGGTGGTGGCGACCTGCCGTGCGGTCTCCAGGACGGTCATCATCGTCGGGCTGTGCGAATCGAGTCCGTCCTTGGCCTTGCGCACTTCGCCTTCCAGGGCTTCCAGGCGCGCAGCCAGGGCGCGCACCTCCAACTGCTTGGCGGCGGCCAGGCGCAGCTGGTCGGGAGAGCAGGGTTTGACCAGGTAATCGGCTGCGCCGGCCTGGATGGCGTCGACCGCGGTATCCACCGCGGAGTGGGCGGTGATGATCACCACGCGCATCCACGGCGCCTGGATACGCATCTGCGCCAGCAGGTCCAGGCCGCTGTCTTCGCCCAGGCGCAGGTCGAGGAAGCACAGGTCGAAGACCTGGCGCAGCAGCAGATTGTCCGCCTGCGCGGCGCTGCTGGCGGTGGCGACACTGTAGCCATCGTCCTCCAGGCAATAGCGGAAGGTGCGGAGAATGGCGGACTCGTCATCCACCAACAGGATCCGTCCTTTGTTATCTGCTTCTTCTTGCATCTTTTCCTTCTCTCGGTGCGTCGGCCTGAGGGTTAGTCTCGAAAGTTTCGTGCAAGTTGCACGGATATTTTTGCACGATCCTGCAGCCTGCATGCCTGTGAAACCGATGCTGTTCTCTATGTAATTGAAAATAAAGGAATTTTAATAATAAAAATTTGGCATGCGAATTGAAAATACCAGCTCAGGGCGGACGATCCGCCGATGGAGAGCGACATGACCAGTCAAGCCAACGTGCTCAACCAGCTGATAGAGATCACCCGCGACGGTGAGCACTTCTATCGGCACGCGGAGGCCGCCGTGGAAGACCAGCGCCTCAAGGCAGTGTTCCATGACATGGCCCAGGCCAAGGTCGGCATCATCCAGGCCCTGGCGCTGAAGGTCGCGGAAAACCACGACTATCCGGCCGAGTCCGGCACCCTCAGCGGCAGCCTGCACCGCCTCTACGCGCAGACCCGTGCGCGCATGGCGAGCGACGGCGAGGCCACCTATGTGGCGGAGTTGGAATCGGCCGAGGATCGCCTGCTGCATGCCTTCGAGGAAGCCCTGGAAGAAGCCGATGACGACCTGCGTACCGTGCTGGCACCGGAGGTGCCGAAACTGCGTGCCAGCCACGAACGCATGAGCGAATTGAAAAGAACCTTGAACTAAGGAGCCGAAAAGCTCCCCTCACATTCAGAGGAGATATGGAAATGCTCATCCCGATCCTTGCTTTGCTGGTTGCCGTGTTCGGTGTTGTAGGCAGCGTCGTGAGTCTGGGGCG
Organism: Pseudomonas sp. GD04019; assembly: GCF_029837695.1. Classification (GTDB taxonomy): domain Bacteria; phylum Pseudomonadota; class Gammaproteobacteria; order Pseudomonadales; family Pseudomonadaceae; genus Aquipseudomonas. The sequence goes on along the minus strand of NZ_JAOEEA010000006.1, from coordinate 128,203 downwards.
AGCCATGTTCTTCAGTCTGGATACCGAATCCGAGGATGGACCGGCCGACGACCTGGTCTGACCTCTGGGATGTTGAAATAGAAGGAGACGCCATCATGCTGAGTTGGGCTATTACATTTCTGATCATTGCCATCATCGCCGCAGTTCTTGGCTTCGGTGGCATCGCCGGCACCGCCACGGGCATCGCGAAGATTCTCTTCGTGGTCTTCTTGGTGATGTTCATCGTATCCATGGTCTTCGGACGCAGGGCTCCCTGACGTTCCGTGAGAGGAGGCGCGCGCTATCCGCGCGCATGACCAGGGGTCGGGACGCTCTGCTTGCCGGAGTGACCTAGGGGTACAGGGAGGACCCCCGCAAGGGCCGGGTCAGGTCGCAACGTCGGCGTAAGCGCCGCCATTTCCCTCGGGAAGGCGGCGCTTACGCCGCGTTCATTTCGGCACCGGCTATTTGTGGCGGCGCTCGCCGCGTTCCGGTCTGACCGTTATCATCGGCCTCCGAACGGGGGAACTGACGATGCTCAACGGCCTGTGGCTGGGATTCTTCGTGGTGGCCGCGCTGGCCGCTGCGATGCGTTGGATAGGCGGGGATGCCGCGGTGTGGGCGGCTATGGTGGAAAGCCTGTTCACCATGGCCAAGACCTCCGTCGATGTGATGATCCTGCTGTTCGGCACGCTCACCCTGTGGCTCGGCTTCCTGCGCATCGCCGAGAAGGCCGGGCTGGTCGAGGTGCTGGCACGCCTGCTCGGCCCGCTGTTCGCCCGGCTGATGCCGGATGTGCCGCGCGGCCACCACTCGCTCGGCCTGGTCACCCTCAGCTTCACCGCCAACGGCCTTGGCCTGGACAACGCCGCCACGCCCATCGGCCTGCGCGCGATGAAGGCGCTGCAGGAACTCAACCCTAATCCCACCTCGGCGACCAACGCCCAGGTGCTGTTCATGGTGATGAACGCCTCGTCGTTCGTCCTGCTGCCGGTGTCGATCTTCATGTACCGCGCGCAGCAGGGGGCGGAAGACCCGGCCCTGGTGTTCCTGCCGATCCTCCTGGCCAATGCCGTGTCCACCCTCAGCGCCCTGCTGGCGGTGGGTGTGATGCAGCGCCTGCGCCTGTGGGACCCGGTGCTGCTGGCCTGGTTCGGCGGCGCCGCACTGTTGATCGGCGGCTTTATGGCGATCCTCGCCGGCCTCTCCGCCACCGCGCTGACCGCGCTGTCGTCGCTGCTCGGCAACCTCACCCTGTTCGGTCTGATCTTGTGCTTCCTGCTGCTCGGTGCACTGAAGCGCGTGCCGGTGTACGAGAGCTTCGTCGAGGGCGCCAAGGAAGGGTTCGAGGTGGCCAAGAACCTGCTGCCCTACCTGGTCGCCATGCTCTGCGCGGTCGGCGTGCTGCGGGCCTCGGGGGCGCTCGACGTGCTGCTCGACGGCATCCGCTGGTGCGTCGAGGGCCTGGGCTGGGACAGCCGCTTCGTCGAGGCGCTGCCCACCGGCCTGGTCAAGCCATTCTCCGGCAGCGCGGCGCGGGCCATGCTGATCGAGACCATGCAGACCCAGGGCGTGGACAGCTTCCCGGCGCTGATCGCGGCGACCATGCAGGGCAGCACCGAGACCACCTTCTACGTGCTGGCCGTGTACTTCGGCTCGGTCGGCATCCAGCGCGCCCGCCATGCGGTGGGCTGCGCCCTGTTCGCCGACCTGGTCGGAGTGATCGCCTCGATCCTGATCTGCTACTGGTTCTTCGGCTGACGTTGCCTGCTTCGGTGTGCTGCCTGCGGCGAGCGGCAGGCGCTACCCAAGCGCCGCATCCAGTACCGAGTGGGCGCCCGGCGTAGGGTGGCCGCGCCCGCGCAGCGGGCAGCCCGCCTTCACATCCCCACCCTTACTTGAGCCCCAGCCGCGTCGCCAGGCGATGCAGGTTGGCGCGGTCGAGGCCCAGCTCGCGGGCGGCGGCGGCCCAGTTGTCCTGCTGTCGACGCAGGGCCGCCTGGATCAGCTGGCGCTGGTAGGCGTCCACCGCCAGGCGCAGATCGCCCACCGCTGCCTGCCCTGCTCCAGCGTCTGTCTGAACGGCGGCAACCGCCACGGCCGGCACCTGCGCCTGCGGCGCCAGATCCAGGTCGCAGGCCTCGAGCGTGAGGATGCGCGGGCGCTCCGGCTGGCGCGCCAGGGCCTTGAGCGCGGCGCGGCCGAGCAGATGTTCCAGCTCGCGCACATTGCCCGGCCAGGCGTGGCCGAGCAGCGCCGCCTGGGCCTCGGCGGCCAGGCGCAGGCCGCGCAAATGCAGGCGGGCGCGGTTCTGTTCGAGGAAGTGCCCGGCCAGCAGCAGCACGTCGCGGCCGCGCTCGCGTAGCGGCGGCACCTGCAGCGGATAGACGCTGAGGCGGTGATAGAGGTCGGCGCGGAAACGCCCGGTGCGCACCTCCTCGGCCAGGTCGCGGTTGGTGGCGGCGAGGATGCGCACGTCCACCCGGTGCTCGCGATCCGAACCCAGGCGCTGCAGTTGGCCGCTCTGCAGCACGCGCAGCAGCTTGGCCTGCACCGGCAGCGGCAGCTCGCCTACCTCGTCGAGGAACAGGGTGCCGCCGTCGGCCAGTTCGAACTTGCCGCTGCGCTCGCCACTGGCGCCGGTGAAGGCGCCGCGCACATGGCCGAACAGCTCGCTCTCCACCAATTGCTCCGGCAGCGCCGCGCAGTTGATGCTGATCAGCGGCTTGCCGGCGCGCGGCGAGCGGCCGTGGATGGCCTGGGCCACCAGCTCCTTGCCGACCCCGGTCTCGCCGGCGATCAGCACGGTCAGGTCGCTGCCGGCCACCGTGTCGATCTCCGCCTGCAGGCGCTTGTGCGCCGTGCTCTGGCCGATCAGCTCGGCATGCACGGCCTGGCCGGCCACCTCGCGAAAGCGTGCGGCCAGCTGGCGCTCGGCCTCGGCGCGCTGGGTCAGGCTGAGCAGGCGGTCATTGGCTTTCACCGAGGCGGCGGCCAGGCGGGCGAAGGCCTCCAGATTGTCCAGGTCGCTCTGGGCGAAGCTGCCGGGCTGCATGCTGTCGAGGGTGATCAGGCCCCAGGGGCGGTCGTCGATGAACAGCGGGCAACCCAGGCAGTCGTGTACTTCCAGATGGCCGACATGTTCTTCCACCAGGCCATCGTAGGGATCGGGCAGGTCGCTGTCGGCGGCGAAGCGGGTCGGCCGACGATCACCGAGCAGCACCTCGAAGCGCGGGTGCTCGGCCAGGGCGAAGCGGCGGCCCAGGGTGTCGGCGCTGAGGCCGTCCACCGCCAGCGGAATCAGCTGCTCGCCGTCCAGACGCAGCAGCGCGGTGGCATCGCAGGGGATCAGCGCGCGCAGGGCGCTGAGCAGGCGCCGGTAGCGCTCCTCCTCGGCCAATTCGCGGCTGAGATCGTCGACCAGCGGTAGCAGGGCCTGCAGCAATGGATGCGTGGTCATCATGACTCCATGATGTCGGTATGACACGTTGTCTTATCGACTATTTATGCAATAAATATATGATTTATAAAGATAAATAGTCTGGCACGAATACTGATATTCCCTCCGCAGAAAAACCCTGCGTGCAAGAGGAATACCCATATGTTGTCCAACGAACACATCGCTCTCGTCAAGGCCACCGTGCCCCTGCTGGAAAGTGGCGGCGAGGCCCTGACCACCCATTTCTACCGCATGATGCTCGGCGAATATCCGCAGGTGCGCCCGCTGTTTAACCAGGCGCATCAGGCCAGCGGCGACCAGCCGCGGGCCCTGGCCAACGGCGTGCTGATGTATGCCAAGCACATCGACCGCCTGCAGGCCCTCGGTCCGCTGGTCGGGCAGATCGTGCAGAAGCATGTGTCGCTGCAGATCCTTCCCGAGCATTACCCGATCGTCGGCAGCTGCCTGCTGCGCGCGATCCGCGAGGTGCTCGGCGCCGAGGTCGCTACCGATGAGGTGATCGCCGCCTGGGCCGCCGCCTACGGCCAGCTGGCCGACCTGCTGATCGGCGCCGAGGAAGAGGTTTACTCCGCCAGCGAGCGTGCCGAGGGTGGCTGGCGTGGCGCGCGGGCCTTCCGCGTGGCGCGCAAGGTGCGCGAGAGCGAGGAGATCACCTCGTTCCATCTGCAGCCGGTCGATGGCGGCGCGATTCTAGACTTCATCCCCGGCCAGTACATCGGCCTGCGCCTCGAGCTGGAGGGCGAGGAAGTGCGCCGCAACTATTCGCTGTCCGCCGCGCCCGATGGCCGCGAGTACCGCATCAGCGTCAAGCGCGAGCCGGGCGGCCGGGTGTCCAACCACCTGCACGACCGCGTCGGCGAAGGCGACCAGCTGGAGCTGTTCATCCCGGCCGGCGAGTTCACCCTCAGCCCTTCCAGCAAACCGCTGGTGCTGATCGGCGCCGGGGTCGGCATCACTCCGCTGATGACCATGCTCGAAGCGGCGGTACACAGCGGCCGGCCGATCCGCTTTATCCACTGCGCGCGCAATGCCGGCGTGCAGGCCTTCGCCGCACGGGTGGACGAGCTGGCGGCGGCGCATCCGCAGCTGCAACGCTTCTACTGCTTCGACGAGGCGCGCCCGGACGATGGCGCCGACGCCCACGGCCGCCTCTCCCTGGAGCGCCTGCGCGCCTGGCTGCCGGCCGAGCGCGACCTGGATGCCTACTTCCTCGGCCCCAAGCCGTTCATGGCCGCGCTCAAGCGCAACCTGCGCGAGCTGGGCGTGCCGGAAGCGCAGACGCGCTACGAGTTCTTCGGCCCGGCTTCCGCGCTGGAGGCGTGAGACCAGCGGTCGGCGTCATGCCCGCTGCGGCATGGCACCGGCCGGCACTGCTGGCAAAACGCAGCTATGGTTCTGGTAGGCATTGCGCCTGTAGTAGGTGACCTACCATGAAAAACTGGACTATTCGGACAAGGTTGTTCGTCCTCATCGTCCTGATGATGGCGGGCAGCTTGGCTATCGGCATCTCCGGCCTCACCGGCCTGCGCGGTGTACTCGACGGCCTCAACAGCGTTTACCTGGATCGTGTGGTGCCGTTGCGCGACCTCAAGGTGATCGCCGATCTCTACGCGGTGAACATAGTCGACGCCAGCCACAAGGCGCGCAACGGCGGCCTCCCTGCCAGCGAGGCGGCCAGCCAGGTGGAGCAGGCGGAAGGCAAGATTCAGCAGCTCTGGCAGGCCTACCTGGCCACCCACCTGATCGACGACGAGAAGCGTCTGATCGACCAGATCCAACCCCTGATGCAGCAGGCCCATGAGCCGATCCAACGACTCAAGGCGATCCTGCGTGCCGACGACGGCGAGGCCCTGGCAGCCTTCACCGCCAAGGAGCTGTATCCGCACATCGACCCGCTGTCGGAGCAGTTCGGCAAGCTGATCGAGGTGCAGCTGCAGGAGTCGGAGCGTCAGTACGAACAGGGCCTGGCGCTGTACCAGCGCAACTTCAACCTGGTCGCCGGGCTGCTGGCACTGCTGCTGATCGGCGGCGGGGTGCAGGCCTGGACGATGAGTCGCGGCATCAACCTGCGTCTCACCGAGCTGCGCGAGGTGGTGGCACGCAACGCCGCCGGCGATCTCAGCCAGCCGGTGCAATGCAGTGGCGGCGACGAGATCACCGAGGTGCAGGCCTCGTTCAAGCTGATGCAGGAGAACCTGCGCGACACCCTGCAGGGCATCCAGGGCGCCGCCACCCAGCTGGCCTCGGCGGCCGAGGAGTTGCACGCGGTTACCGAGCAATCGGCCCAGGGCATCAACCGGCAGAACGACGAGATCCAGATGGCCGCCACCGCGGTTACCGAGATGTCGGCGGCGGTGGACGAGGTGGCGCGCAACGCCAACCACACCTCGGACTCTTCCCGCGAGGCGGAGCAGACCGCCGAGGCCGGGCGCCAGCAGGTGAGCACCACGCGCAGCACCATCGAGCAGCTCAGCGAACGCCTGCAGATCACCTCGGGCACCATTGCTCGCCTGGCCGACGAGGCCATCGCCATCGGCCGGGTGCTGGAGGTGATCCGTACCATTGCCGAGCAGACCAACCTGCTGGCGCTCAACGCCGCCATCGAGGCGGCGCGGGCCGGCGATCAGGGCCGTGGCTTCGCCGTGGTGGCCGACGAGGTACGCGCGCTGGCCCAGCGCACGCAGAGTTCGACCCAGGAGATCGAGCGGATGATCAGCGCGATCCAGAGCGCCAGTCAGGAGTCGGTGGACGCCATGGGCGCCAGCAGCGAGTACGCCAGCCGCAGCAGTGAGATGGCCAGCCAGGCGGACGGCGCGCTGGCGCTGATCGCCGAGCGGGTCGGGCAGATCAACGAGATGAACCTGGTGATCGCCAGCGCCGCCGAGGAACAGGCCCAGGTGGCGCGCGAGGTGGACCGCAACCTGGTGGCGATCCGCCATATCGCCGAGCAGAACTCCACCGGAGCCCAGGAAACCTCCGTGGCCAGCGACCAGCTGGCGCGCCTGGCCAGCGAGCTGAACGGCATGGTGCAGCGCTTCCGCCTGTAGCGGCTCAGCGCGCTTCCTGTTCGCCGTCGTCCTCGTCGGCGAACAGGCCCTTGCCCCAGCCCACGATGGGGTCGTCGTACTGGTGCGCTTCGAGGGCGGCCAGCTTGGGCTCGATAAAGGCCTCGAACTCGGCGCCTGAGTCGAAATAGTGCTGGCCGGTGAATACGGTGAACTGCAGCTTCTTGCCGGTGCTGACGGAGAACATGTTGCCGATCGGCTCGCCGTCCTTGCGCAGCAGGATCAGCTTGGCGTGGCTGCCCAGCTTGCGGGTCAGCTCGATCTCTTCCTCGGTCACCCCTTCACCCAGCAGGCCCAGGGCGATGCCGGCGCCCTGCAGCGAGCTGTAGCTGGACATCAGCGCCTCGCCGGCGCTGGAGGTGAGCGACACGGTGCTGTGCAGGTAGAGGCCGCTGAGCGGCTCGGAGTCGTAGCTCAGGTCCGTGGTGCGGGTCCAGTAGGTGGTGGTCTTGCCGAAGTAGCCGGCATCCTCGCCATAGCCGAAGTCGGCGCCGGTGAGCAGCAACTGGCGCTCCGCCGCGCTGGGTTGCGAGTCGTCGCTGCAGCCGCCCAGCAGCAGGGCGAGCAGCAGACAGGTGATGGTTCTGAGCATGGTGCGATCCTTGCGATGTGCCTGGCCGCAGCTTGCCCCAGCGCTCCTGTCCTGGCTAGCGACTAGTCGACGCGGAAGCGCAGCACGCCGATCTGCTGGCCGGCCTCGGTCACCACCTGCACCTGCCAGTCGCCGGCGGGCTCACTCGGGAAGTTGCGCTTGTGGGTCCAGGCCCGGTAGCCGGCCTTGCGTCCGCCGTGGATATCCAGGGCGATGCGGTCCATCTCCACGCCGTCGCGCTTCCACACGTGGTAGATGCGTTCGTTCAGTCCGCGCGGCGCGCTGATCGCGGTGTAGGCGTAGAGCCCGGCCTGTTGCAGCTGGGCGGCGGAAACCTGCTCGAGACTGCGCCCGGGCTTGCGCTCCTGCAGCTGTTCGGTGACCGCCACCTGGGTCAGCCACAGGGTCGCCGGCGGCACCCAGGGGCGCGCCAGCCAGGCGCCGACACCGAGGGCGGCGACCAGCCCGGCCAGGGTCGCCCAGCGCCAGCCGCGCTGGATGCGCAGGCTGCTGCCGAGACTCGGCAGGGTCACTATCAGGGCGATGCCCAGGGCCAGGCGATAGCTCTCGGCGGTGGTCAGGTGGACGATCAGCGGCAGCGCCACCAGCAGCACGGCGAACAGCGCCAGGCTGTGGAAGCTCAGGTACAGCCAGCGCCGCGCGGCCAGCCACTTGTAGTAGAGCGGGTCGATGATCGCCAGCAGCGCCGCCGCGCCGAGCAGGCCGGTGAACAGCGCCTGGCCGCTGTTCCAGGCGGTGGTGACGAAGAAGAACGGCAGGGCGAAGAACAGGCTTTCCTGGTGGATCAGCTGGGTCAGGTAGCGCAGCAGCAGCGGCGGCACCTCGATCCCCAGCCAGCGCGCCGCGCTGCGAGTCAGCAGGCTCTCCAGCAACAGCCAGACCCAGCTCAGCAGCATCAGCACGGCAATCACCTTGCCCACGCCCGCCTGGCGGTCGACCAGGATGAAGCTGGCCACGCCCGAGCAGAAGCCGAACGCGGCGATCAGGCCGGGGTAGCGTTGCAGCAGGGCGAGCAGGCGAAGCAGGTGGGGTTTCCAGTGCGGCATCGGCGGCGGGACGAGGGATGAGGGAGGGGTCGGCAGGATACCAGCAGGACTGCCGCCGCGCTGGCGCGACGCGATGGCCGGGTCAACACTGAGGGCTTGGACGGAGGGCTGTGGATGGCGTGTCGGCGACGAATATCGGCCTGGCGATCGGCCTGGGGCGTTCTGGCAGCGGCGCTGGCAATGACGGGTCAGGCGGCCGAACAGCTGCCGCTGTATCTGATGGAGGTGCCGCCGATCACCATCAACCAACCCGAGCGCAAGGGCATAGTCGGCGACGTCACCCTCGAGGCTCTGCGGCGCGCCGGCTTTGCCTACCAGCTCGTCGTGGTGCCCAGTCCGCGGGCGCTTGCCGTGGTGCCGGAACTGCGGGACACCCTGATCATCCCCCTGGCGCGATTGCCCGAGCGCGAGGCCAATTTCACCTGGATCGCCGAGATCGTGCGTGTGGAGCGGGCCTTCTACACCCGTGCGCGCAGGCTCGGCTCCTTCGCCGAAGCCAGCGGACTGCGCAGCATCGCCGTATCGCGTGGCTCCGCCGGGCACAGCATCCTGCTCGCCCGCGGCTTCGCGCCAGCGCAGATAGTCGAGGTCAACCAGGGCCCCTCGGCGCTGCACATGGTGCGCGCCGGGCGGGTCGATGCCTGGTACAACCCGGTGCTGGAGGCCGAGCTGCTGCAGCGCCAGGAAGGTGGCCTGCACCTGGTGCAGAGTGAGTTGCTCGGCTCCACGGCGCAGTATCTGGCCTGCTCGCGGCGCTGCGACCGACGCCTGGTGGAGCGCCTGGCGGCAGCCGTACAGAGCATGCGCGAGGATGGCAGCCTGGAGCGTATCGAGGCCGGCTACCCGAGGCACTGAGCCTCAGTGGAGCGGTGGCGCCACGGGTGGCGAGGATAGCGGCGCTTCCTCGGCCTCCAGCGCGGGGCTGTCGTCCCCTTCCAGCACCACATAGGCACTGCCGCAGAACAGCGAATTGAGGCGCTTCATGTCGGCGATCAGTTCCAGGTGCAGGGCGCTGGTCTCGATGCTCTGCACCACCTGGCGGCTGAGGCGGCCGACATGGGCGTGGGCCAGCTTGCGCTCCTCGCGACGGAAGTGGCGTTTCTCCTGCAGCAGGCGCTGGGCATTGTCGCGGTTGCCGTTGAGGAACACGTTGAGGCCCAGGCGCAGGTTGTTGGCCAGCAGTTCGTGCAGCCCGCTGAGCTCCTCCAGGCCGCTGTCGGAGAAGCTGTAGTGGCGGGCGCGCTTGTGGTTGTCGAGCTTGCCGACCATCTGCTCGATCAGGTCGCCGGCATGCTCCAGGTTCACCGCCAGCTCGATGATCTCCGCCCAGCGCCGACTGTCGTGGGCCGGCAGGTCGTCGCGCGGCATCTGCGCCAGATACAGCTTGACCGCGCCGTACAGCGCATCGACGTCATCGTCCAGGCGGCGCACCTGCTGGCTGGCCTCGCTGGAGCCGCCGCGCAGCACCTCGCGCAGGTGCACCAGCATCTGCTCCACCAGGTCGCCGATGCGCAGGGTCTCGCGCACCGCGTTGGCCAGGGCCAGGCTCGGTGTCTCCAGTGCAGTACGGTCGAGGTGGCGTGGCCGGGCCACGCCTTCGTCACGCGCCCGTTCCGGCAGCAGCAGGCTGCACAGGCGTGCCATCCAGCCCACGGTCGGCAGCATCAGCAGGCAGCGCAGGCTGTTGTAGGCCAGGTGGAAGCTGATCACCAGGGTCGCGGCGGACCAGTCCAGCTTTTCCATCCACTGCACAAGCGGTTCTACCAGCGGCAACACCAGGAGCAGGCCGAGCAGCTTGTACAGCAGGCTGCCCAGGGCCACCCGGCGCCCGGCCGCCGACTGCATGCTGCTGTTGATCAGCGCCAGCACGCCGCTGCCGATGTTGGCGCCGATAACCAGGCCGATGGCCACCGGCAGGCTGATCATGCCGCTGCCGGCCAGGGTCGCGGTGAGCAGCACGGCGGCCAGGCTGGAGTAGGTGATCAGGGCGAACAGCGCGCCAACCAGGGCGTCCAGCAGCAGGTCGCCGGTCAGCGAGGCGAACAGCGCCTCGATGCTGTGGGATTCGGCAATTGGTTTGGCCGCCTGGACGATCAGTTGCAGCGCCAGGATCAGCAGGCCGAGGCCGATCGCCACCCGGCCGATCTGACCCAGGCGACTCTGCTTGCGCGAGAGAAACAGCACCACGCCGACGAAGATCAGCAGCGGCGACAGCCAGGACAGGTCGAGGGTTAGCACCCGCGCCATCAGCGCGGTGCCGACGTCGGCACCGAGCATGATCGCCAGGGCTGGGGCCAGCGCCATCAGGTCCTGGGCGACGAAGGAGGTCACTAGCAGGGCGGTGGCGTTGCTGCTCTGCACCAGGGCGGTGACGCCGATGCCGGCGGCGAATGCCTGCGGCCGCCGCGCCACGCTGTGGCTGAGGATGCGCCGCAGCTGCGAGCCATACACCCGCAGGATGCCGGTGCGCACGATATGGGTGCCCCACACCAGCAGGGCGATGGCGGATAGCAGATTGAGCAGGGTCAGCATGGCGCAGCCTCGGGGCTCGCTCTTCTTCGACGGGCACGATTTTCCGGCGCCCTCCTGTTTAGCTTTAGTTGTAGATCGGTGAAGGCGCCAGGCGTTCAGCCTCCGTTGCCGCTGCTCGTTGGGCAGGTTCATGCGCGGATCTGAGCGCTGCCGGAGCGGCCATTGCGCGGCCATGAACTGCTACCCTAGCGGCCTACCACCGGACGCCACCCCATGCTCAGCCTGTACCACGCCCCCGACCTTGAAACCCTCGGCTTGCTGGCCTGCAAGCTGCTCGCCCAGCCGCAGGCGGACGTGCTGGCGCCGGCGCGGGTGGTGGTGCCGAGCCAGGGCATCGGCCGCTGGCTGACGTTGCAGCTGGCGCGCGAACAGGGCATCGCCATGCACCTGGAGGTGCAGCTGCCGTCGAGCTTCGTCTGGGCCCTGGCGCGCCAGGTGCTCGGCGCCCTGCCCGAGCAGTCGGCGTTCAACCCGCAGGCGATGACCTGGCGCCTGTACGACTGGCTGTGCGAGCCGGCCAACTTGGCCCGCGCCGAGCGCCTGCAGCGTTATCTGGAAGGTGGCGATGAGCGCCGCCGCCTGGCCCTGGCGGCGAAGATCGCCGACGTGTTCGACCAGTACCTGCTCTACCGCGACGACTGGCTGGCCGCCTGGGAGCGCGGCGAGACCTGCGACCTGGGGCCGGACGAGGCGTGGCAGGCGCTGCTGTGGCAGGAGCTGACCCGCGATGGCCACCCGCACCGTGCGCGCCTGCTCGGCGAACTGCTGGCGCGCCTGCACGCCGATACCCCCATCAAGGGCATGCCCGAACGCCTGCTGGTGTTCGGCATCAGCTCGCTGCCGCCGCACCACCTGCGCGTGCTGGAGGGGCTGGCGCGGCATACGGATATCATCGTGTTCGCTCTCAACCCCTGCCGCGAGGCCTGGGGCGAGATTCGCGACGTGCGCGAGCTGGCGCAATCCGAGGTCAGCCCGGATGACTGGTACCTCGATGTCGGCCACCCGCTGCTGGCCAGCCTGGGCAAGCAGGGCCGCGACTTCTTCGACAGCCTGCTCGGGCAGATCGCCGAGGAACACGGCATCTACCCGCAGGACAACGAGCTGGCCGACGACAGCCTGCTGCACGCCCTGCAGCAGGACATCCTGCGCCTGCGCACCCGCACTCCGGATGAGCGCCTGGTGCTGCGCGAGGACGACCGCTCGCTGGAGCTGCATATCGCCCACTCGCCGCTGCGCGAAGTGGAGATCCTGCATGACCAGTTGCTCGCCCGTTTCGCCGTCGACCCCCACCTGAGCCCGGACCAGGTGGTGGTGCTGACCCCGGATATCGAGCGCTACGCGCCCTATATCGAAGCCGTCTTCGCCCGTCGCGAAGGTGCGCCCTATGTGCCCTACAGCCTGGCCGACCGCAGCCTGCGCGCCGAGACGCCGCTGATCGAGGCTTTCCTCGGCCTGCTCAGCCTGCCGGAGAGCCGCTTCGCCGCCGAGGAAATCCTCGCCTGGCTGGAGCAGCCGGCCATCGCCCGTCGCGCCGGTATCGAACCCGAAGACCTGCCGCTGCTGCGCGACTGGCTGCGCCAGGCCGGCGTGCGTTGGGGCCGCGACGGTGGTCATCGGAAGGCGCTGGACCTGCCGGCCGACGACGCCTTCACCTGGCGCCAGGGCCTGGATCGCCTGCTGCTCGGCTTCACCGCGCCGCCACAACTGGCCGGCGATGGCGTACCGCTGCTCGGCGACAGCCTCCCCTTGGATGCCCTGGAAGGCGCCCGCGCCCAGCTGCTCGGCCGCCTGTGCGCCTTCGTCGAGCAGCTCGCCGGCCTCGCCGAACGCCTGCAGCGGGCTCGCCCGCTGGGCGACTGGGCGCTGGACCTGCAGGGCCTGATCGACGTGCTGTTCGACGAGCGCGAGTCCGGCGACACCCTGCTCCTGCTCAGCCAGGCCTGTGCGGCCCTGGCGCGCCAGGCCGAGGACTCCGCCATCACCCGCCCGGTCGAGCTGGCGCTGGTGCGCCAGCAGCTCGGCGCGGCGCTGGAGAGCGGCAGCGGCGCCTCGGGCTTCCTCACCGGCGCAGTGACCTTCTGCACCATGGTGCCGATGCGCAGCCTGCCGTTCCGCCAGGTCTGCCTGCTCGGCCTGGACGACGGCGCCCTGCCCCGGCGCACGCCGGCCGCCGGCTTCGACCTGATCGCCAAGCGTCCGCGCCGCGGCGACCGCGCGCGGCGCCTGGACGACCGCTACCTGTTCCTCGAGACCCTGCTCAGCGCCCGCGATGGCCTGTACCTCAGCTATGTCGGCCGCGACCCGCGCGACAACGCCGAGCTGCCGCCTTCGGTGCTGATCAGCGAGCTGCTGGAGGCCGTGGATCTCACCGCGAGTCAGGGGGCGAACAAGGCTAGCGCGCGCATCACCATCGAGCACCCGCTGCAGCCCTTCTCCCCCGGCAACTTCGAGCAGATCGGCGCGCGGCGGGGCTTCGCCGCGGCCTGGTTCCGCGCCGCCCAGCGCCTGGCCGAGGCACCGGCGGCCAGTGCGCCGGCCTTTATCCAGCGCCTGCCGGAGCCGAATGCGGACGGGCCGGGCGGCGATCCGCTGACCATCGAGCCGAGCCAGTTGCTCTACTGCTTCAAGCATCCGGCGCGCTTCCTGCTGGAGCAGCGCCTGGGCCTGCGCCTGGCCGAGGCCGAGGAGGCCATCGCCGCCGATGAACCCTTCGCTCTCGAAGGCCCGGCGCGCCGTGGTTTGCGTCAGCTGGCCCTGCAGGCGGTGGAGCGTGGCTGGTCCGAGGAGCAGGAACGGCGTATCGCCCGGGCCGCCGGCTGGCTGCCGCCCGGCGAGCTGGGCCACGCCCTGTGGGGCAAGCAGCGCGGCCCGGTGCGCGCCTTCGCCCCGCGCCTGTTCGAGGCGCGCCCGGAGGATGCACCCCAGCCGCTGCTGGTGGATATCGAACTGGCAGGCGTGCGTGTGCACGGCTGGCTCGACGGCGTCACCTCCGGCGGCCTGTTCGACTGGCGCCTGGCCGCTCCGGGCGCCTGGGACCTGCCCGGTTTCTGGCTACGTCACCTGCTGTTGAATGTGGCCGCCACGCCCGAGATCGCCCGCGAGAGCCTGCTGGTGTCGCCTGCCGGCGACTGGCAGCTCGGCCCGCTGGGCGATGCCCGCGCGCTGCTGGAGCCCTGGCTGGCCGCCTACCGCGAGGCGCTGTGCGAGCCGTCGCCCTTCATCACCCGCAGTAGCTACGAGTTCGCCAAGGCGCTGGTCACGCCCGCCGCCAAGAGCCGCAAGGAGCCCATCGACGCCGCCCGCGACAAGGCCTCGGCCGCCTGGCTCGGCGCCGAGTTCAGCCCTATCCCGGGCGAGATCAACGACCCTTGGTACGCCCTCGCCTTCCGCCAGCGCGAGCCGCTCGACGCACGCTTCGAGGCCCTGGCCGAACAACTGCTGGGCCCAGCGCTCAAGGCGCTGGCAGCTCCCGATGAGGAGGATTGAGGCATGCAGACGGCTTTCCATGTGTTGCCTTTTAGGCTACATATGTTGCCTTTAAAGCAACATATGAGGTTGCCATGAGCCTCGCCTCGCTGCTGTTTACCGACTACCGCCGCCGGGTTCTGGGTTTGCTGCTGCTGCATCCGCAGCGCAGCTATCACTTGCGCGAAATCGCCCGGCTGACCGCCACCCAGCCCGGCACCCTGACCCGCGAACTGGGCAAACTGGCGGAAGCCGGCGTGCTGACGAAGCAGAAGGTCGGCAATCAGCTGCAATACAGCGCCAACCGCCAGTGCCCGGTGTTCGAAGAACTGGCCAGCATCCTGCGCAAGACCAGCGGCCTGGCCGAAGTCCTGGCCGATGCCCTGCTGACCCTGCAGGAACAGATCGCGGTGGCCTTCGTGTTCGGTTCCATGGCCAGCGGCACGCCGCGTAGCGACAGCGATATCGACCTGCTGCTGATTGGCGAGCTCGGCTTCGCCGAGGTGGTGGCCGCGCTGTATCCGCTCCAGGCGACCCTGGGCCGCGAGATCAACCCGAAGCTCTACCGGCCCGCGGAATGGCGCCTGGCACTGCAGGAGCAGGGCAGCTTCATCCGCGATGTGCTGGGCAAGCCGAAGCTGTTTATCCTCGGCAGTGACGCCGACCTGAAGCACCTTGAGGAGCAGGGATGACCCTGGAGAACTTGCTCGGTCTGTCCTTGGAGGCGGTCGCCGCGGACGCCTCGACCATCCAGCGCCTGCTGGAGGCCGCCCGGCGCAGCCTGGCGGACTCGCGCCTGCCCGGCATCAGCCCGGAAGGCCGCTTCGACATGGCCTACAAGGCGATCATGCAGTCGGCCAATGCCGCCTTGCAGGCCAGTGGCTATCGCACCCTGACCAGCAAACCGGGGCACCACCAGACCATGCTGCAAAGCCTGCCGAAGACCATCGGCCTGGAGCAGCGCACCCTGATCCTGCTCGATAGCCTGCGCAAGCAGCGCAACGTGATCGACTACTCGGGCGATGTGGTGAGCGGCTCCATGGCGGACGCAGCCCAGGCACAGGCCGAGCAGTTGCTGCAACGGGTCATGGCCTGGCTGGGCGAGCACCACCCGGAACTGCTGGCATGAGTCTCGACCTGCACGACTCGCCCTTCGCCGGCCGATCGCTGATCGAGGCCAGCGCCGGCACCGGCAAGACCTGGACCCTGACCGCGCTGTACGCGCGCCTGCTGCTGGAGCAGCAGCTAAGCGTCGGGCAGATCCTGGTGGTTACCTACACCACCGCCGCCACCGCCGAGCTGCGCGAGCGTATCCGTGCGCGTCTGGCCGAGTTGCTGGCGCTGTACGAGGGAGGCACGAGCGGCGACGACTTCCTCATCGAGCTGCACCGTCGCCATCCCGGCGAGGCGGCGCGCCGGCGCCTGCTGCTGGCGGTGCACGGCTTCGACGAGGCGGCCATCTTCACCATCCACGGCTTCTGCCAGCGCGCCCTGCAGGACTCGGCCTTCGAGGCCGGTGGCGACTTCGACGCCGAGCTGACCCAGGACGACCGCGAGGTGCTCGACGCCCTGCTTGGCGACGTCTGGCGCCATGTGCTGGCCGAGGCCGACCCGGCCTGGGCGCGCTTCCTGGCCAAGCAGCGCATCACTCCGGCGACCCTGCGCCAGGCGCTGCGCAGCCATCTGGGCAAGCCCTACCTGCGGGTGGAGCCGCGCGAGGCGGCAAGCGACGCCGAGCTGAGCGCCGCCAGCACCGCCTGGCAGCGCGCTGCCGCGCTGTGGCACGACGCCGGCTGCGGCTGGATCGAGACCCTGCGTGGGCACGGCGGCCTCAGCCAGACCACCCACAAGGTCGCCAAATTGCCGCTGTGGTCGGCCGAGCTGGACGCTTACTTCGCCGACCCGGCGGCCCTGTTCGAGGCGCCGGAAGGATTGCTCAAGTTGGGGGCGGTCGCCCTGGGCAAGGCCTGCAAGAAGGGTTTTGACGCCCCCCAGTGCGAGCTGGCCGATGCGCTGGACACATTGTCCCAGGCCCTGGCCGCCGCCGAACCGGCGGGCCGGCAGAAGCTGATCGCCCTGCAGGTCGAGCTGCTCGACCGCCTCAACGTCGAGCTGCCGCAACGCAAGGCGGCCCAGCGCCTGCTGGCCTTCGACGACCTGCTCAACCGTCTCGACGAGGCCCTGCAGGGCCCGGCGGGCGAGGACCTGGCCACCCGGCTGCGCGAGCAGTACCCGCTGGCGCTGATCGACGAGTTCCAGGACACCGACCCGATCCAGTACGCCATCTTCGACCGCATCTACCGGGATGGCGGCGACCTCTGCTTCGTCGGCGACCCCAAGCAGGCCATCTATGCCTTCCGCGGCGCCGACCTGGCCACCTACCTGCAGGCCCGCGATGCCGCCGAGCGGCAGTACGACCTGCCCTTCAACTTCCGCTCCACGCCCGAGCTGATCGCCGCGCTGAACCGGCTGTTCGACCGCCCGCAGCCGTTTGCCGAAGAGGGCCTGGTCTATCCGCCGGTCAGCGTCGGCAAGAAGTCGCGGGCCACTCTGGTGCTGCCCGAGCAGGAAGGCAGCGCGCCGCTGGGCCTGGTCTGGCTCGGTGACGAGGGGCTGAACAAGGCTCGCGCCGGCGAACTGGCTGCGCTGGACACGGCGCGACGGATCGCCTCCCTGCTCGCCGCCAGCGCGCAAGGTGCCGCCTATTTCGAAGAGCAAATAGAGCCGTCGGAGTCCGTGCAAAGCGTCGCGAGCCCCGTGAGAGCAAGTCAGGCCCGGAGCGACGGACGAGACAGTACGGATAGTACGGCGAGTTCGGAGCGAGGGCCTGGCGCAGCTATCGCGGGGCGCAGCAGCTTTAAGCGGACTCCGCTCAAGGGCGGAGATATCGCGGTTTTGGTCAGCAACCATCGTGAGGCCGCCAGCGTCGCCGCCGAATTGGCCGCGCGCGGCGTGCCCAGCGTGCGCCGTGGTCGCGACAGCGTCTGGCACAGCGAGGAGGCCGCCGAGCTGGCAGCAGTGCTGGCCGCCTACGCCGAGCCTGGTCGCGAGGGCGTGCTGCGCTATGCGCTGGCCACCCGCCTGCTCGGTCGCGATGCCGCGCAGATCGCCCGCTGCCAGGACGACGAGCGTGCCTGGGACGCCGAGCGCGCCGCCGCCGAGCAGTACCACCAGCTGTGGCAGCAGCAGGGCTTTATGCGCGTCTTTAGAGCGTGGTTGGACCAGGAGCAGGTGGCCGAGCGCCTGCTGCAGGACATCGACGGCGAACGCCGGCTGACCAACCTGTTGCACCTGGGCGAGCTGTTGCAGGCCGAGAGCCTGCAGCGCTCCGGGCTGGAGCCGCTGCTGGCCTGGTTCCAGGCGCAGCGCGGCAGCGAGGGCGCCGGCGAGGATGCGCTGTTGCGCTTGGAGAGCGATGCCGAGCGGGTGCAGATCGTCACCATCCATACCTCCAAGGGCCTGGAATATCCCCTGGTGTTCTGCCCCTTCCTGTGGGACGGCCGCCTGCTCGGCCAGCACACCGACACCGCGCGTTGTCACGACGAGCACGGCCAGCCGCTGCTCGACCTCGGCAGCGCGCGCCTGGACGAGCGCCTGCAGGCGGCGCGGCGTGAGAGCTTCGCCGAGAAACTGCGTCTGACCTACGTGGCCCTGACCCGCGCCCGCGATCGCCTGTGGCTGCACTGGGGCCCGGCCGCCCTGCCCAAGGTGAAGAAGGACGGTTCGCTGCCCGACGAGGGCCTGCACAGCAGTGCCCTCGCCTGGCTGCTGCACGGCCGCGAGCTGTCCGGTACCGATGCCCTGGGCGAGCTGGCCCAGCATCTGGCGACGCGTGAAGGCCCGGCCCTGGCCGCCGAGCTGGACGCCCTGGCGCAAGGTAGCGACAACCTGATCGCCCGCCTGCCGCTGCTGATGGACGAGGCCAGCGCCGCCGGTGAAAGCCGCGCCGAGCCGCCGCAGGCTCTGCAGGGCTTCGCCCGCAGCCTGCACAGCGCCTGGCGCATCGGCAGCTTCTCCGGCCTGGCCGCCGGCATGCATATGGAGGCGCCGGACCGCGACAGTCTGGCCATGCCCGCCGCCAGCGAACCCGGTGCCGGCTTCTTCGCCTTCCCCCGCGGCGCCCGCGCCGGAACCTGCCTGCATGCCATTCTCGAAGACTGGATGCGTGGCAAGGGCAGCCTGGAGCAGCTGGTGCCGGCTGCCCTGCAGAACCACGGCATCGACGCGGCGACCTGGGCCGAGACCGCCACCGCACAGTTGCAGCGCGTGCTGGATTGCGACCTGGACGGCCAGGGCCTGAGCCTGGCCGCCCTCGACCCGACCCGCCGCCTGCCCGAGCTGGGCTTCACCTTCCCGGTGGAAAATCTCCAGGTCGAGCCTCTGCGCGCGCTGCTCGCCGACCCGGTGTACCGCTTGCCGCCGGCCATGCGCCAGGCCACTGAGCGCCTGCAGTTCGACGAGCTGCAGGGCTTCCTCAAGGGCTTTATCGACCTCACCTTCGAGCACGACGGGCGCTGGTACATCCTCGACTACAAATCCAACTGGCTCGGCCCGACCGTCGACCACTACGGCAGCGAACGCCTGGAGCAAGCCATAGCCAGCGAGCACTACCACCTGCAGTACCTGATCTACCTGGTGGCGCTGCGGCGCTTCCTGCGCACGCGCCTGGCCGGTTTCACCGACGCACAGCTGGGCGGCGCTTTCTATCTGTTCCTGCGTGGCATGCCGGAGGCCGGGGTGTACTTTGCACGCCCGGATGATGCGCTGCTGGATGCCCTGGACCGCCTGTTTGCGGAGGCGCAACGATGAACCGCGACGGTAGCCCGGACGTGGCGAACAACCACCCCCTCTCCCTGTGGGAGACGACTGCATGGATGCAGGAGCTAGGTCGCCGCAGGAAGCCGAGGGCTGGGGTGAGGGAGCGCGTCCTATGACCCTCACCGATCTACCCATCGGCCCATTGGAACGCGCCCTGCTGGCCAGCCTGCAGCGCCTGGAGCCGCAGGCGCCGGACGCCGTGCTGGCCTGCGCCGCGCTGTGCAGCGAGGCCCTGGCCAGTGGCGATGTCTGCCTGCCGCTGGCGCGGGTGGCCGGTCGGCGCCCCTGGGCGGAATTCGATTTCGTTCTGCCGCCGCTGAGCGAGCTGCGTACCCACCTGCGGGGCTCCGCGCTGGTCGCCGGCCCGAGTGCATTCGCGCCGCTGATTCTCGACGGCGAGCGCCTGTACCTGGCGCGTTACCAGGCCTACGAGCAGCGCCTGGCCGAGCGCCTGCTGGGCATGTCCAGCGAACGCCCGGAAGTGGACGAGGCGCAGCTGGCCGAGAGCCTGGCGCGGTTGTTCGCTTTCAACCAGCAACAGCCGGACTGGCAGCGCCTGGCCGCGGCCCAGGCGGTGCGCCGTCGGCTGGCGGTGATCTCTGGCGGCCCCGGCACCGGCAAGACCACCACCGTGGTGCGCCTGCTCGCCGCGCTGCTCGAACAGCCGGGCGGTGACAGGCTGGCCATCGGCCTGGCCGCGCCCACCGGCAAGGCGGCCGCACGCATGGCCGAGGCGATTCGCAATGCCAAGGCCGAGCTGCCACTGGCCGGCGAACTCAAGGCGCTGCTGCCGGAAGAAGCGCGCACCTTGCACCGCCTGCTCGGCAGCCGTGGCGACAGCCCGGCTGTGCGCCACGATGCGGCGCGGCCGCTGGCGCTGGATGTGCTGGTGGTGGACGAGGCGTCGATGGTCGACCTGGCGCTGATGGCCAAGTTGGTCGACGCATTGCCGCCGCAGGCGCGGCTGATCCTGCTCGGCGACAAGGACCAGTTGGCGGCGGTGGAGGCCGGCGCGGTATTCGCCGAGCTGTGCGAGGGGCGTGGCTTCGACGCGGCGGCTGCCGCCGAGCTGCAGCGCATCACCGGGCAGAACGTGCCGGTCGAGACGCCGCGCTCGGCGCTGGGCGACGCCGTAGTGCTGCTTACCCACAGCCATCGCTTCGCCGGCGACAGCGGCATCGGCGAGTTGGCGCGGCGGATCAACGGCGGCGATGCCGCCGGCACCCTCAACCTGTTGCGCGAGGGCCGCGCCGATCTGGCCTGGCAGGCCGAGCCGAGCCAGGCCGCGCTGCTGGATCGCCTGGAGCAGGGCTATCGCCCCTACCTGCTGGCGGCACGCAGCGGTGATGCGGCCGCGGCCTTCGCCACCTTCAACGCCTTCCGTGCTCTCACCGCCCAGCGCGAAGGCCCCTGGGGTGTGAGCGGTCTCAACGAGGCGCTGGAGGCACGCATCAAGCGCCGCTACTCGCTGGCCGAACGCGAACGCTGGTACCCCGGCCGTGCGGTGATGGTGCGGCAGAACGACTATGCGCTGGGCCTGTTCAACGGCGATATCGGCATCTGCCTGCACGGCGAGCACGGGCTCAGGGTGTATTTCGAGGGTGAAGAAGGCTTCCGCGCCTTCGCCCCGGCACGCCTGCCCAGCCACGACAGCGCCTTCGCCATGACCGTGCACAAGAGCCAGGGCTCGGAGTTCGCCGAGGTCCTGCTGGCCCTGCCGGAAAGCCCCAGCCCGCTACTGACCCGCGCGCTGTTCTACACCGGCATCACCCGCGCCAAACAGAAAGTGGAAATCTGGGGCCTGCCGGCACGCCTGTCCGAGGCGGTGAATACCAGGGCCGAGCGTGCGGCGGGACTGGCGGAGCGTCTAGGAGCTGGCCCGCAGGCAGTCGCCAGTGAGCCGCTGGCACCTGCGATGCCATCGGCAACCGACCAGCTCAGTCTGTTCTAGGGGAGTTGGATGAAGATTGTTTTCCTGATTATCTGGGCCGCGCTGAGCCTGCTGTTGTTGGCGGCCTCGGGTCTGTACCTGTGGCGTCAGCCGTCAGTGAGTAGCGTTTTAGTGTTTTCCGGCGTGTTGTATTACGCCTACTGTTTCCTGCGCCTGATTCTCGCGGCCTACCGACCCTGGGGTGTGTTAGGTCCTGGTCGAGGTGGCAACTGGTTGTGTCTGCTGTTGCTGCCCCTGTCGCTACTGCCGTTGCACTCCGCCTACCAGATCTGGCTGGCCGGGGGCTATACGCCCGAACCCCAGGAGCGGCGCTGGCGCCTGTCAATCGAACTGGGCCAGCAGGCGCTATTGGGCTTGCAGGAGCTGGTCGGCTACCTGGGCCCGGTGCTGCTTCTCAGCGCCGCTGGGCTGGGCATGGCGGCGTTTCTGTGGTCGCTGCGCCGCTAGCACCTTTCGCGGCGAGCGCTTCGTCGAGTGAAATGAAAAACGGGGCCATTCGGCCCCGTTTTTTTGTCCACAGCTGCCGGCTTATTCGCCCGGAATATCCTTGCGCAGCTTCACCGGATCTTCGCGGCGGCCCTTGAGGACGCGCATGCGGATGTTCAGTGCTTCCACGCCCAGCGAGAAGGCCATGGCGAAGTAGACGTAACCTTTCGGCACGTGGACTTCGAAGCTCTCGGCGATCAGCACGGTACCGACCACCACCAGGAAGGCCAGGGCCAGCATCTTCAGCGACGGGTGCTTGTCGATGAAGTCGCTGATGGTGCCGGCGGCCAGCATCATCACCAGCACGGCGACGATGATCGCGGCGACCATCACCGGCACGTGGGAGACCATGCCGACGGCGGTGATCACCGAGTCCAGGCTGAACACGATGTCGATGATGGCGATCTGGATGATGGTGCCGATGAAGTTGCGCGCGGCGGTGCTGCCCGGCGTCTGCTCGGCTTCATCTTCGCCTTCCAGGCTGTGGTACATCTCGGTGGTGCTCTTCCACAGCAGGAACAGGCCGCCGAAGAACAGGATCAGGTCACGCCCGGAGATGCCCTGGCCGAACAGCTCGAACAGGTCGTTGGTCAGGCGCATGATCCAGGTGATCGACAGCAGCAGGGCGATGCGGGTGACCATCGCCAGCGCCAGGCCGAAGAAGCGGGTGCGTGCCTGCATGTGCGGCGGCATGCGCCCGACCAGGATGGCGATCATGATGATGTTGTCGATGCCGAGGACGATTTCCAGGGCCGTCAGGGTGAGAAAGGCAACCCAGATCTCCGGGTTGGTGAGCCATTCCATTATGGATTCCTTTGTACGGTGGTAGGCGAAGGCCGCGCGGGCGGCGTGATTCTATCCGGCTTTGCGTGAAAATTCCGTCTGCCGTCGGGTCAGCCGCCGAACAGCGGGAACACGCCGAGCAGCAACGCTGCCACCAGTATGGCCAGGCAGATCAGCACTGCCCACTTGAGGGTGAAGCGCTGGTGGTCGCCGAACTCGATCTTGGCCAGGCCGACCAGCAGGTAGGTCGAGGGTACCAGCGGGCTGAGCAGGTGCACCGGCTGGCCGACGATCGAGGCGCGGGCCATCTCCACCGGGCTGATGCCGTAGTGGCTGGCGGCCTCGGCCAGCACCGGTAGCACGCCGTAGTAGAAGGCGTCGTTGGACATGAAGAAGGTGAACGGCATGCTCACCAGGGCGGTGATCACCGCCAGGTACGGCCCCATCGCCTCAGGGATCACTGCCAGCAGGCTCTTCGACATGGCCTCGACCATGCCGGTGCCGGACAGGATGCCGGTGAAGATGCCGGCGGCGAAGATCAGCCCGACCACCGCCAGCACGTTGCCGGCATGGGCGGCGATGCGCTCCTTCTGCTGCTGCAGACAGGGGTAGTTGATGATCATGGCGATGCTGAAGGCGATCATGAACAGCACCGGCAGCGGCAGCAGGCCGGCGATCAGGGTGACCATCAGCGCAGCGGTCAGCGCGCCATTGATCCACAGCAGCTTGGGTCGGCGCGCTTCCGGGTATTGCGAGACGCTGATCGCGGCGTGGTTGTCCTGCTCGTCCGGCAGGTGCAGCACGCCGAGGCGGGCGCGCTCGCGCTTGCCGTAGATCCAGGCGACGCCGAACAGGGCGATGCAGCCGGCGATCATGGCCGGGATCATCGGCACGAAGATGTCCGACGGATTGACGTGCAGGGCGCTGGCGGCGCGGGCGGTGGGGCCACCCCAGGGCGTCATGTTCATGATGCCGCCGGCGAGGATGATCAGCCCGGCCATGATCAGCGGGCTCATGCCGAGGCGGCTGTACAGCGGCAGCATGGCGGCGACGCAGATCATGTAGGTGGTGGCGCCGTCGCCGTCGAGGGAGACGATCAGCGCCAGCGCGGCGGTGCCCATCGACACCTTCAGCGGGTCGCCCTTGACCAGGCGCAGGATGGCGCGCACGGCCGGGTCGAACAGGCCGGAGTCGATCATCAGGGCGAAGTAGAGGATGGCGAACATCAGCATCACGCCGGTCGGGGCGAGCTTGCCGATGCCTTCGAGCATCATCGGGCCGATGCCGGCGGCGAAACCGCCGATCAGGGCGAAGCTGATGGGCACGATGATCAGGGCGATCAGGGCGGATAGGCGTTTGCTCATGATCAGGTACATGAAGGTCATGACCATGGCGAAGCCGAGGAAAGTCAGCATGGCTATCTCCGGGCGGGCGCACGGTGGCGTCGCGGCGAGGCCAGAGGCAGGCAGTGGCGAGGCATGGCGGGCACCCATCTTGTTGTTGTCGGGCCATCGGTCCGGGGACGACGGCGGACGGATGCTAGGTGGCGAAGCTTTCAGGCAGCTTTCGGCGTGCTAGCTTGGCGATGAAGGGATTGCGGAGGGTGTCATGAGCGAACTGCACCACGGCGGCTGCCATTGCGGGCAGCTGCGTTACAGCATCCGCGCGCCGCTGCGCGACATCGCCCACTGCCATTGCTCGGTGTGCCGGCGCACCAGCGGCGGCATAGTGGTCACCTGGCTGACGGTGCCCCGCGACAGCTTCCAGTGGACCCGCGGCAGCCCGGCGGCCTATGCCTCGTCGGCCAGCTGCACGCGCTACTTCTGCGGGCGCTGCGGCTGCCAGCTGAGCCTGTTCACCGACCTCAGCCCGGACAGCCTGGACCTGACGGTCGCCAGCCTCGACCAGCCTGAGTTGGCGCCGGCCGAGCGGCATATCTGGGTGAAGAACCGCCTGCCCTGGCTGCATCTGGACGAGCAGCTGCCCGAGGAAGATGAGGAACAGCTATAGGCGGTCTGCCTACGGCAGGATCAGGCCGCCGCTGGCCTTGTGCAGCGTGCGTAGGTGTTGGCCGAGCTGCTCCAGGTTGGCCTCGCCGGCCTCGATCTCGGCCAGCAGCTCGGGCTCCAGCAGCAGGCGGACTTCGCGGTCGAGATCGTCGCTGAGCTGGCGTAGCTTGAGCTGGCGCGCGCTGCTGGCAGCTTCCAGCTGCTGCCATTCGCCGGGCTGCGGCAGGCCGTAACCGGCGTCCAGCAGCTCGGCCGGGCGGCTGAGGAAGCCGCTGTTGTCGAGGATCTGCCGCAGAGTGGCATCGGCCTCGGCGAAGCGCTGCTCACCGGGTTCGTCACGGGCGCCCAGGTAGCGCTGCTTGAGCTGTTCCTGGGCCAGCAGCAGCTGGCGACGCAGGGCGGCCTGTTCCAGTAGCAGGAGGGCCGCGCTGGCGCGCAGGTCGGCCTTGGCGAACCAGGTGCGGCGCTGTTCCGGCGGCAGCGCCAGCCAGTCTTCCACCTCCTGCTGCGGCACCGCCAGGCGCTCGCGCAGGATCACGAACATGGCCTGGTAGCGGTCGCGGAACGAGTCGAAGCGATAACCCAGGCGCAGCGCCTCGCGCGAGTCGGCCAGCACACTGCGGTCAGCCAGGCCGCGCGTCTCGAGAATGTCCAGCAGGCCGTTGGGCATGATGCTGTCCAGCCCCTGCAGCTCGCTGCGCCCGGTGCCACCGCGCAGCAGCTTGAGGGTCTCCACCGCACAGTTGTTGGAGAGGAACCAGTAGTCGCCGTCGTAGCTCCAGTGCTGTTCGGCGGCGCGTGCCACCAGTTGCTCGGTCTCTTCGCGCGACAGGCGCAGGGGGATCGAGGACAACCCACGCAGCTCGACCTTGGTGTACTCCTCGATCACCTGGGCAAGCGGCAGGATGAACAGGCGCGAGGGATAGGCGCCGGTTAGCCCGTCCCAGCTGGACAGCTGCACGTCGCCGACGAAGGCGCGGTAGGACAGCACCAGATGCTGGTCCAGGTCCAGCCGGCAGGCCGGGCCGCGCGGACGACCAGGGGCGCACACCACCAGGCGCAGCATGCTGTGACCCCAGCGGCTGGCCCACTGCTGATTGGGCTCGGCGAGCAGGTAGTCGACTTCGTAGACCCGCTCGGGATCGAGCCGGCCCAGAGGCTGGCGGGCGAAGTCGCGGCCGGCGTTGAGGTAGGCATAGTCCGCGGCGCACTCGGCCTGTTGTGCCGGCTGCCAGGCGAAGTGCTGACGCAGGTAGCGCTGAAGGGTGGGGCGGCGGCAGGCGTAGGTCGGGTCGAGCAGGAAGTACTCCATGTTCACCGCGACGAACTCGCGCGGGTTGCTCAGCTCGTAGGGGTCGGGGCTGCGCGCCACCTGGCCATTGTCCTGCTCGCGGGTACCCCGCTTGCCGACCTGCTGCTGCCAGCCAGCCAGGTCGAGCAGCTGCGGGTCGTCGCTGAGGCTGAAGCGCCGCTCGGTCTGCCCGCGGCACAGGTCGCGTTGGCCGACCAGGCCGCTGCTGGCGAATTCGTTCCGGCAGCGCCACTGCTGCTGGCGCTCGCTGGCCGGCCACAGGCGGGCGCGGTCGTACAGGTGGGTCAGTTCGTGCAGCACGGTAGCCAGCAGCTCGCGCCGCAGACTGCCGTGGGCACGTCCGCTGCTGGCATCGGCCAGGGTGGGGTCGAGCAGGCGCGGCAATAGCTGGGCATTGAGGCTGAGGGCGTCGAGACGAGTGATGCGGCCGTAGACGTCGAACGGCAGATCAGCGGACCAGCGCACCTCGACCTGGCGATCCAGGCGCTGGACAAAACTCGGCGGCAGGGCCGCTACGGCCTGATCCAGCAGGGCCTGGCTGGCCTGGATTTCGGCGGGGGACAGGTCCTCCCGGTCCAGGTCCAGGCGCAGCTCGGCCTGAAGGCCGACGCTGGCGCCGGCGAGCAGCAGCGCGACCAGCCAGCGCGCGGCGCGGGGAATCACAGGGCGAGAATGGCTTCGGCGAGCACCTGGTCATCGGCCTGGCGAGCTTCCGGCAGGCGCTCGCGCAGAGTAGCGAAGGCTGCCTCCAGCTGCACCCCACGGAACTCGCCCTGGCTGGCGACGAAGCTGGCGGCGTCATCACGAGCGGCGCGGACGACCTTCATGTCACGCACCGAGGTGGTGGTGTCGGAGGTGAAGTCGAAGCTGCGATCCAGCGCGCGGACGATGATGTTGCTGGTGGCCACCAGGGTCTGCGCCTGAATATTGGCCAGTGGAATCAGAGTAGATAGCGCGAGGAGGACGACAGCAAGGCGCATGACATGGGCTCCATAGGTTAAAGGCGCATATTGGACGCGAAGCGTTGCCGCCGGTTCAAGCGACTGAAGCACATTGCCTTACCACATAGGCAGGTGTGCGTAGACAGATATGGGGTGACAATTGCCGTAAGGCTCTTGTTCGGCAACTGTCTGCCTCGTAGACTCGACTCAGTCCGGGGGCTTACCTGTTTACAGTATCCCTATCTTTTCGACGCAGTTCCAAGCGTTATAGCTATAAAAATGCCGATTCAGACTCGTTGTGTTCTCAATCCGAGGCTTCACCCATCTCAGTTAGGTAGTCCTGGCCAAGGACACCACTTCGCTGCTGAAGCTTTATCAGATTTGCTGACCCATCCAAAACTGGCGGAACAGGCTGCAATGCTTTACTTCTGCTTGCCATACCAGTTGCCACCGGCAGACCAAACCTTACGGCTGCTGGTCTGTGCTTGGCCATATGATGAGTTTCCGCCTGCATGTGCCCAGCAGCCGTTGGACGCTTGGCGACGTGGTTTTGCCTCGTGTCGTGGTGCTTTGGTATTTAGCCAACAGGCCGCAGGTGCTGTACGCCGGCTGATGGGCGATAGCTATCCAGTACAAGTTATTCCAGCGCAACCTGCAGAGCGCTTTTCCGGACTGTGTCCGGAGAGTGGAGTTTTCCCAAAGAACCGCCCGCGCTTATTGGAGTTTCACGGGCATTTGCTCGACAGCCCGCGTATTGGTCTATCCGTTGATGGCCTAGCGCAGGGTGATCAAGAGTTCGTTGCTGAGCCTGCTTCTTCTCGGCGGCTGAGCCTACGCCAGCGATTGGGAATAACTCGCCTGTTGATGCGAGGTTGGTGGCAAGATGCGGTTAGATCGTATCTGCGAAAACCCATTTTGGAGCCTGAGAGCTCAGCCCAACTACAGCGACTCAAGCTATATGGCACTGTTTACACATGTGTCTTGCGGGCGGAGGATACCCATTTTCGCTGGGCAGATATGCTCTCAGCGTTTTGTCTGACCTTTCGCGATGAGCCAAATGCCACATTGGTGCTCAAATTTACGCACCATAATGAATCCTCTGGGATTATTCCGCTGTTGACTGTGCTTTCACGCTTGTCTCCGTTCCGTTGCCGGGTAGTTGCAATTAGTGCCTTCCTGCAAGCTGATGAATATGCAGCGCTGATCTCAGCTAGCGACTATTTGGTGCAGGCTTCTGAGGCTGAAGCATCGGCGCTGACCGCGCAGGAATTTCTCAGCGCTGGACGGCCAGTGATAGGGCCTGCCTACAGTGCGCTAGCCGATTGGTTGACACCGGATAATGCCTTTTTGGTTAAGGGCGATCTGCAACCAGCCTGTTGGGTGGGGGATGTGGACAAGCAGATGCACCTACAGGCGCTTCGCCTGAACTGGGAGTCATTGTGCCAAGCGTTTGTACAGAGCTATGAGTTGGCCCAGCAGGCACCCGAGTTATATCGTCAGAAGTCCAAAATGGCTCGTGATGGCATGCGAGTCCATGCTTCTAATGAATATATTGGTGAAGTTTTAAAGCGTTTCTTTCTCCTGACATTAAATGCGCAAGAAGGAATAGATGCCCGACGGATGGTTTCATGAGAATTCTTGTCTACTCCGAAACCAGTGCTTCCAACTTACAAAGCCGTTTGGGTACCTCTGAGTACAGCTACTATTTCGTCCTCCGCGAGTTTTTGCCTGTGCTACGAGCCTTGGGTGAAGTTCAGGTTATGGAGAATCCTCAGGATGAGGTGGATCCCATTTATCTTGAGTGCAGAGCTAAGGGCGAAGCCTGTGTGTTCCTGAGTTTCTCGCCGCCGCACCGAACGTTACTTAACTTGCAATGCCCAACCATCCCGGTATTTGCTTGGGAGTTTGACAGCATCCCTAACGAAGCATGGTTGGGGCGGCCTGAGGAAGACTGGAGTTGGGTGCTTCGTCAGTTGGGTTTTGCTGTTACCCACTCTGTATCCACGATAGACGCTGCATACAAAGTGTTGGAGTCGAGTTATCGACTACTCAACGCTCCTGCTCCGGTCTGGGATGCTTTTGCTGGCCTGCGTGAATTACCGCGCCAGCAAGGACCGTGGTTGATTCGAGGGCAGGGGGCACTGTTTGACAGCAGGGTGCTGGATTTGCCAAGTTTCTTAGACGCAAAGCCTGACTACTGGCATTCACAAGTTCATGGCACGTCTATGCCGAAAGCGGAGTTAGAGGCTGAGGAGCGTCGGCGTGTTGAGCTTGAGGTTGTCCATCGGCGATTTGGTGAAGGTGCATCATATGAGGCTACGGCTGCTTTAAACATACACAATCCTCCACGACGTCTTTTGGATAGGAGTTGGTGGCAGATATCCAAACGCTATGCGGTAACATGGTACACCAGCGTGCTGGCAGATATGCTGCCTCGTACTGCTCAGTCGTTGAAGTCAGGCAGGCCTATTTCAGATGGGAATGTGCCAGCAGCGCTGTTTCAAGCGGCACCCTTTGAGTTGGTTGTTGAGGGAGTGGTATTTACCTCGGTTTTCAATCCGTACGACGGCCGCAAGAACTGGCAGGATTTACTCAGTGCATTCTGCAATGCGTTTGCCGAGCGCGATGATGCAGTGCTCCTATTTAAGCTCACCCATCGTGCCTGCACTTCCCCTATTGTTGACATGCTGCGCTATTTGGCACGTCTACCTGCATTTCGTTGCCGTGTAATTTTGCTGCATGGCTATTTGGATGATGCCGATTACCAAGCGCTGGTTGGTGCTACTGCTTATGTGGTTAACGCTTCCTATGGCGAGGGGCAGTGTTTGCCGCTGATGGAGTTCTTATCATGTGGCAAGCCGGCCATTGCCCCTGATCATTCCGGGATGATGGACTATATCGACAATCAAATGGCTTTTGTGGTGGAGAGCTGGGATGAGGCAACCGGTTGGCCCCATGATCCACGCTTTGCTACGCGTACACATCGCAAACAGATCAGTTGGACATCTCTGCGGGAAGCCTTTGTAGAGGCCTATACTATTTATCATGAATATCCTGAGCGATACGCTGCTATGTCTGAATATGCCATCGAGCGGATGCGCCAGCACTGCTCTCGTGATGTACTTGCGGTAAAACTCAGACCTTTTCTAGAGGCTGCTTCATGCGTGTGATTTTGGAGCGCTTAGCGGCGTGGTGGAGTAGGCATGTACGGCCTGATGAAATTCAGGCAGTGCACGTTTCTAATAGTCCAGTCGACTCTAGAGATTGCGGGCTATATGACGCAGTGCTTGGAGGAAGCTTTAATAACGCAACTGGGGAACTTTATCCAGGTTTTGCGGTTGGTCAGCAAGATGTTGTGCTCGACTTTGGTTGTGGTGGTGGCGGTGCTACTCGATTTTGTTCTCGCCAGGGTGCGAAAGTTATTTTTGCGGACAGCGACGCCAGCAAAATAGAGCAACTGAGTGCTTCTCTATCTGAGAGCAGAGCGGAAGCTTTTCAAGGAATCCACAGTGAGTCGTTGCCGCTACCTCTCGCAGATGCGTGTGTGAACCGAGTAGTAGCGCAGGAAGTTCTTGAGCATGTCGAAGATCCGGCAGAGATCCTTGCCGAACTATTTAGATTGGGTATGCCGGGAGCTCTCTACCTATTGAGTGTTCCTCATCCGCGCTCAGAGCGTATGCAGCAAGGTATTGCTCCGGATAGCCACTTCGAAGCGCCGAACCATATTCATATTTTGGAAGAAGAGCAGTTCGAACATTTGGTAAAAAGCGCGGGGTTGGAGATTCTCCATAGCGAGCGGAGTGGCTTCTATTGGGCATTCTGGATCGCACTGTACTGGGCGGATAGCCAGGCTCAGGGGAGGGTTCATATTGGCGCTACACATGACCAGATCGTTCCGCCGTACGCTTCTTTACTCTCTGACTGGGCCGGTTTGTGGAAGCGCATTTTGCAACTGCCTTCAGGGTTGTTGCTCAAGCAGCGATTAGATGATTTGTTGCCGAAAAGCCAGGTTATCATTGCGCGCAAACCTACATGAAAATTTCTTTGTCTGAATTGGCTTGTGGTTTGATAAGGGTCATGGGCTTTTTTTGTAATTTATAGCTGGGCGTCTTTTCTATGCGGCGAAGGATCGAGGATATAGAGTTTTTGCGAGGGTTCGCTGTTCTCTTTGTGGTTATTTATCACGCGAATGGTTCGCTTTTTACTTGGAGTACGCCTGCTCTTGCTAGGTTTTATGCGTATTTCTCTGGTGGCTTTGGCGTAGATTTGTTTTTCGCAATATCAGGATTTGTTATTGCTCGCGATCTGGTTCCAAAGCTACAAGCTGCCAATAGCACTGATGCTGCAGCTCGTATCACGCTCGCATTTTGGGTTCGCCGCGCATGGAGGTTATGGCCGTCCGCATGGTTTTGGCTGTTTGTTATATTGTTTGCAACGATTGGTTTTAACGAGTCCGGCGCGTTTAGCACTATACGGGCGAATGTAGAGGCTACAGTGGCCGCAGTTATGCAAGTGGCTAATTTTCGCTTTGCTGAGACATTTGGGCTCAGAGATTACGGCGTGAGCTTCCCCTATTGGAGTCTCTCGCTTGAGGAGCAGTTCTACCTTGTCTTTCCGTTAGTTGTACTGCTTGCTAAGCGGTGGTTGCCGTATGTGTTAGCTGCTTTGGTGTTAGTGCAAATCTTCTCGGCTCGTTCTCTTGTGGGAATGGTTGTAAGGACAGATGCTTTGGCTTTGGGTGTATTGATTGCTTTGTGGGTAGGGCATGCCACCTATAAACTCAGTAAGCCTCGCTTTATGAATGCTTATGTTGGAGGGGCTTTTCTTGCGCTGGCATTTATATGCATGAGTGCATTAAGTTCACATGAGCTGAAGATTGTCTCGTTTCGTATGGGTATGATTGCACTGATATCAGCTGCTCTTGTCTGGGTTGCTTCTTATGATGAGGATTTTCTTTGTCGTTCAGGTTTGTTTAAGCGAGTAATGTGCTGGTTTGGTTCTCGTTCATATGCCATGTATTTAATACATGTTCCAGCGTTTTGTTTTACGCGGGAA
Organism: Pseudomonas sp. GD04019; assembly: GCF_029837695.1. Lineage (GTDB taxonomy): Bacteria > Pseudomonadota > Gammaproteobacteria > Pseudomonadales > Pseudomonadaceae > Aquipseudomonas. The sequence continues at coordinate 96,688 of NZ_JAOEEA010000006.1, read as the reverse complement.
ATTTGGTATCGCTTGTCGCCAAAGGCTCAAGAAGCTGGTCCTGATTATTTTTATCTATATTTGTTTACGGCCTCGGTGCTGATATTGCTGTTCAGTGAGTTGAATTATCGGTTTGTCGAAGAGCCTTTGCGGCGTCGTGGGAAAAATGCTGCGCAACGTATACAGCGCGATAGCAGTTTAAATGACGGTGCAGCGACTTCTGCGTAGCTTTGCCATTAATGGATTAGAATAAAATGACATTTATTTCTTATGCGCAAAATTTTGAGGATGTCACGCTTTGGCGTGCATTGAAATTGACAGGGCCTGGTTGGTATATCGATGTTGGGGCAAACCACCCCAATTTAGACTCCGTGACACGCTCTTTTTATGAGCGAGGTTGGAGGGGGATAAATATCGAGCCCGTGGAGCACTATTATGATGCTCTATGTGAGGCGAGGCCTGATGAAATCAATCTTTGTGTTGCGGTTGCGCCAGAGGCTGGCGAACTGAGGTTCTATGAGAACCGTGAGACCGGTCTATCTACTCTCAGTGAAGATATGCGGGAGGTCCATGAGGGTATTGGAATTCAGTTCGTTCCACGAACTGTGCAGACTAGACGTCTTGATAGCATTTGCGAAGAGTATATGCCATCCGATGTACCTCTTCATTTCCTCAAAATCGATGTAGAGGGTTTCGAGCGGCAAGTGCTCGAAAGCATGGACTTTACCCGTTGGCGCCCTTGGATAGTTGTGCTGGAGTCGGCTTTTGACAAGCATCCAGATTGGGAAGATCTTCTCATGGCCGCAGGTTATCTCTATGCTAGTTGCGACGGAATTAATCGGTATTTTGTTGCCAAAGAGCAGGCGCGGTTGATTGACCCGCTTTCGATGTTTCCTTGTGTTCTAGATGAATTTCGGTTATGTCCGGGACATCTACTGAGTAGCTCGGCTCAAGAGGTAGAAGTGTTGAGGGCAGATCTGCAGCAGGCCGAGCAGCGTGCTAGGCAAGCTGAACAGCAGTTGAGCGCATTACAGGCGAGCCGTTCTTGGCGGCTGTTGCGCTGTCTTGCACACTGGAAGGCCAGATTTGGTGGGCGTGCTCTTGCGTGAAGAACAGTGATGGCTGAGACGCTCCTGGTTACAGGTCTTGGTGGCTTTGTAGGCCAGCATATTCAGACGCAAGTACCGCCGCATTGGCGGTTGCTGCCGCCCATGGCTCTGGATGTGCTGGATACTGCATCTATTGATGGATGCCTTGCCCAATGTGTACCAGATGCGGTCATTCATTTGGCTGGTCAGACTTTTGTGCCAGAGTCGTTTCGCAATCCCGAGAAGACCTTACAAGTCAATTTAATGGGAACACTGAACTTGTTACAGGCGCTCAAACGCCACAAGTTCAATGGCAGCTTCCTCTATGTAAGCTCTGGGGATGTTTATGGGCAGGTCAATGAGGACTCGCTTCCAATAACGGAGAGTCTCCAACCGCGGCCATCTAACCCTTATGCAGTGAGTAAGGTTGCCGCAGAGTTATTGTGCCAGCAATGGAGCCGCGTTGAGCCATGGCGCATTATGGTAGCAAGACCGTTTAATCACATAGGCCCGGGCCAGCGTCCGGACTTTGTTATCGCCGATATGGCTAGACAATTGGTGCGAGTAAATAATGGGCTGCAGGATCCTCGATTAATAGTGGGAGATGTCGATGTGTCCCGAGATTTTTTAGATGTTCATGACGTCATCTCAGCATATTTCTCCCTGTTGGCAAATGGGCGAGATGGTGAGATATATAACGTCTGCTCAGGGCAGGAGCAGAGTGTCCGCGGTCTTATCGAGAAAATGGCAGGCCTTTTAGGCGTGAAGATTGAATTAGTTCAGGACCCTCAGCGATTTCGCCCAAGTGATCAGCGCCGAGTTATTGGGTGTTCTGAAAAGCTGCGGCAAGAGACAGGCTGGGCGCCAGCTGTGACTATCGATCACACGCTGCAATGCGTCTTGACCGACTGGAGGGCTCGAGTTTGATGTCGGGTGGTCGCCGTACTGTCATGCTATTGTGAGCGTGAAAGATAATGCGATAAGCGAAAAGGATAATACACGCATAGCTTATGTCTGAAGGCCAGCGAATAATGGCGCTTGATATATGGTATTGGGGTTGACGAGCATTTCTTTGTTCGAATTATGATTCATGCGGGCCGAATGCCTTAGATTATTGAGATAAAAATAATGTCAAAAAATGCCTTGATCACAGGTGTTACCGGCCAAGATGGCGCATATTTAGCAAAGCTGCTGTTGGAGAAAGGATATAAAGTATTTGGCTTGGCGGCGCGCCGTAGCAGCGATACCCGTTGGCGCTTGCGTGAACTGGGAGTTGAAAGTCAGATTAATTATATTGAGGGGGATCTGGCTGATGCTTGTTCGATTCAGCGGGCATTAATTAAATCTCAGGCGCACGAAGTCTATAATTTGGGTGCGCAAAGCTTTGTTGGGAGTTCTTGGGATCAGCCGGTTATCACCGGCGTGGTCGATGGGTTAGGCGTAACTCACCTACTAGAAGCTATTCGCCAGTTCAATCCCGAGGCGCGATTTTATCAAGCATCTACTAGTGAAATGTTTGGGCTTATTCAAGCAGAGCGTCAAGACGAAGATACGCCATTCTACCCGCGCAGCCCATACGGCGTAGCCAAATTATATGGTCACTGGATTACTGTTAACTATCGGGAGAGCTTTGGTTTACATGCTTCTAGTGGGATTTTGTTTAACCATGAATCTCCGCTAAGGGGCATTGAGTTTGTCACTCGGAAAGTTACTGATGCAGTGGCTCGGATTAAACTTGGTAGGCAAAGAGAGTTGCGCCTAGGCAACATAGACGCCAAGCGTGACTGGGGGTTTGCTGGCGATTATGTTAAAGCAATGTGGTTGATGTTGCAGCAGGACACGCCGGATGATTATGTGGTTGCGACAGGTGTTACAACAACTGTTCGCGATATGTGCAAACTTGCTTTTGAACACGTTGGTTTAAATTATGAGGACCACGTGGTTATTGACCCCCAGTTCTTCCGCCCTGCAGAAGTCGATATCCTACTTGGCAACCCCATTAAGGCTGAACGTCAGCTAGGTTGGCATCCAACTACTAGCCTCACGCAGTTAATTAGCATGATGGTTGAAGCGGATCTGCGCCGCGTTGCCAAGGAGTAAGGTTTCATGATCGTCCCTGTCGTATTGTCCGGTGGTGCCGGCACTCGTCTCTGGCCCGTTTCGCGCGAGGATCATCCGAAGCCGTTCATGCGGCTGCCCGATGGTCAGTCGCTGCTGCTAAAGACATACGTGCGTGCCGCGAATCTGCTGGTCGGTGATGGTGAGATCGTCACCGTGACTAACCGTGAACACTATTTCGAGAGTAGGGATCACTTCGCTGAGGCAAAGCTGTCCGGTTGCCGGTCGCGCTTTATTCTAGAGCCGCAAGGGCGCAACACAGCGCCAGCACTGGCGGTTGCTGCACTGGCGCTGGCTGCGGAATACGGCGAGGACACCGTATTGGTGGTGATGGCAGCCGACCACCTGATTCAAGACCTCCCAGGTTTTTCCGTTGCGACTGAGCACGCAGTACAACTGGCGAAAAATGGCTATCTGGTGACCTACGGCGTGCGGCCGACCGCACCAGAAACGGGTTTCGGCTACATCGAAGTGGGTGATGCCTTGGATGAACAGGGTGGTAGCCGGGTAAAGCGTTTTGTGGAAAAGCCTGACAGCGATACCGCCCAGCACTATCTGGAAAGTGGGCGTTTCCTATGGAACTCAGGGATGTTTTGCTTCGCTGCAGGAACGCTGATTCGCGAGCTGCAGGAGCATGCGCCGGAGCTGCTGGAGCGGGCGAGTACTTGTGTTGGGATCAGCAACGCACAAAGCGTTTCCGGAGGCACGCTGCAGGAGCTCGACGGTAAATTCTTCGCGGAGTTGCCGGACATTTCCATTGACTACGCCTTGATGGAGCACTCTCGGCAGGTTGCGGTAGTACCTGCGCAGTTCGACTGGAGTGACATCGGCTCATGGACTGCCTTGCGTGATCTAGTGAGTGCTGATACTGATCACAATCGGGTGCAAGGCGATGCCCTATTCATCGATAGCCGTAATACATATGTGCAGAGCCAGAGCCGTCTTGTAGCCACAGTCGGTGTGGATGACCTGATCGTGGTTGAGACCGACGATGCGGTGCTGGTGGCTCATGCGAGTTGTGCACAGCAGGTAGGCCAAGTGGCCAAGCGCCTGAAGCTGGAAAATCACGAGGCCTATCGTCTGCATCGGACAGTGTCACGGCCTTGGGGAACCTATACCGTACTGGAAGAGGGCGCACGCTTTAAGATCAAGCGCATTGTGGTTAAGCCAGGACGTGCGCTTTCGCTACAGATGCACCATCACCGTAGTGAGCACTGGATTGTTGTGCAAGGCATGGCCAAGGTGGTCAATGGAACAATGACTCAACTTATCAACAGCAACGAGTCCACCTTCATACCGGCAGGACATCGTCACCGTCTGGAGAATTCTGGTGTCATTGATCTGGTCATGATTGAAGTTCAAAGCGGCGAATATCTGGGTGAGGACGATATTGTGCGCTTTGAGGACAACTATGGCCGAGTTCCTGTCTGACAGTGCTGGTAGCGAAGCTTGGTGTGCTTTAAGAGTCTGCTCAGGGCTCGGATGTTTTGATGTGTGCACGAATGCTCGGAATCAGGGGAATATTCCGCTGTTTCACGGCGCTGCGTAAAGAAATTAGGCGGAAGAGATGGCGCGTAAGGCGGGGTTAAGATCAGGGTTGGCGCTAGCGTGGATGCTGGCGAAGCAGGATATTAGGAACCGCTACGCCAGCTCCTATGCCGGGGTTGCCTGGACCATTGGCGTGCCTCTTCTATACGCGGTTATCAATGTCGTGGTGTTCTCGATTTTGATGAATGGCCGCATGGGCGTGCGCTATGGCGATATCCCGTTCGCGCTGTTTTATTTCTTGCCATTTTCCTTGTGGATATTTTTCGCCGATACCGTCAACCGCAGCACCGTGGTGTTGCGCGAGTATGGCTATCTGATCAATAAGATCGCTTTTCCATTTTGGGTGTTGCCGCTTGTGCCGGTGCTCTCCGCGTTTATCAGTCAAGCCATCATCTTGGTTATTGTGACGGGGCTGATGGTGCAATTGAACGTGCCCTTGGCCAATACGGCTTACCTGTATGTATTGGTATGGGCGATCTGTGTAGTTCTGGCCTTGGGCATTGCCTATGGCATGTCAGCTCTTGCGGTATATATCCCTGACTTGGCACAGATTGTTCCAGTGGCAATGAACATCCTGTTTTGGCTAACGCCGATTCTCTATCCTGCCACGCTTGTGGAGGACCATGGGGCTCTGTGGGTACGGGGTGTCATCATGGATTACAACCCGTTCTATTACCTGGTCGAAATATCCCGCCATGCCGTGTTCGGCACGGGAGAAATCATGTGGTATGCGCTGCTCACGGTATTTGGCGTTGCCGTGGCGGTGCTGCTTGGCGGGGTATGCCTGTTCCGCAAGTTGAAGTCCGGTTTTGCTGATGTGATCTGAGCAGAGCGAGTAGTTGTTGGTGAAGAACAGTACTGATTCCAGCTCGATCATTGAGCTGACGAACGTTTACAAAATCTACCAGACCTATAGCAGTCCGCAGCATCGTATGATCGAGCTGCTGACTGCTGGACGGAAACGTTATGCTCGCGAAGTTCGGGCGCTGGACGATGTATCGCTGACGCTGGAGCGTGGCAGCCGGCTGGGTATCGTAGGCGAGAACGGCAGCGGCAAGAGTACCTTGCTGAAAGTGCTTTCGGGCGTGCTGATGCCGTCCTCGGGTACTGTGCGGGTCAAAGGGCGAATTTCCGCGCTGCTGGAGCTGGGCGCCGGATTCAATCCGGAGCTGCCTGGTCGGGAAAATATTCGTCAGTTCTGCATGCTGCACGGCATGACTCGCGGTGAGATTGACGAAGCGGTGCCGGACATTATTCAGTTCAGCGAGCTACGCGATGCCATCGATCATCCGGTGAAAACCTATAGCAGCGGTATGGCTGTGCGTCTGGGCTTCGCCTGTGCTGTGTATGTTGAGCCGGAGATTCTGATCGTGGACGAAGCTCTGAGCGTGGGTGACGCCTATTTTCAGAACAAGTGTCTGCACAAGATTAAGTCTCTGCTGGACCGTGGCACTACCTTCATTTATGTCACTCATGCTGCCGACTCGATTCGATCTCTTTGCCAGCAAGGGATCTGGATGGATAAGGGGCGTGTGCGCCTATCCGGTCCTTCTGCTGCAGTAGGTGCTGAGTACCAGAAAGATATCTTCCGGCGCATGGTGCAATCCGGACTCAAGGACAAGGCTGATATCGGTCGGGCTGGTACGCCTATCCGGGTGGATCAGGGAACCGCCGATCAACAGGCGCGCCACACTGCGTTTGCCGAGCGTGTAGGGCCCTTGCGCACTGGCAGCGGAGAGGCGCGTATCGTCGATATCGTGCTACGCGATCAACATGGCGTGGATACCGACAGAGTGCTCTTCAACACCAAGTGCAAGGTACAGGTGTTCTACCGTGCCGAGCAGCCATTGCCGGCCGACTACGGAATCACCTTGGGCATTGCCGATACCAGCGGCTGTCAGATCATGCATTTCAATTCGGTTCAGGCTGGTACATACATCACTGCAGACAATCCGCAGGCGCTGAAGGTTATCGAGTTCGAGTTTGTCAGTCCGCTATGCCCTGGTGAGTACGGTCTGATGGCGGGTATCGCTTCCTTTGTCCTGAGCCCGGTGAATAAGGGCCAGCTGATGCTCGATAAGGTCGTCGATTACTGCGTGGGGGGCGCACGTTACTCCATCCTCTATCCCGATGGTGAGCAGGAGCACAACCTTTGGGGTGTTGCCCATGCGCCCTGTGCTATCTCAACTCAGATCCTGGCATGACATTATGATGAGTGGTGCGATCCAGTGCGGAGTCTTGAGGTGGCCCCAAGAGGCAGAGAAAAAGCTTATGGCGGTTAAGACATGAAGGGCTGGGTAAATTGGCTGCGCCAGCGATCTAAGCCGATCCATCGGCTGGTGCAAGCGCAGGCTCTGGATCTTCCGAAATTCGAGTTTGCAATCCACGCGGGCACTGACGAATGTATTTCACGCGACTTGGAGCGTGACGGAATTTGGGAGCCCTTCGAAACAACCGTCTTTGGTCGGTTGTGCAGACCAGGTGACCGGGTGTTGGATTTGGGCGCTAACATCGGCTGGTACACTGCGTTGGCCGCTAAACTGGTCGGTGGTCAAGGCGCGGTGATCGCGTTCGAGCCGGACGCCACTAACTACAGAGTCCTCAGGCACAACGTGGCCCTTGCTGATCGGCATGGAGTGGTCCAGACCATCAATGCGGCGGTAAGTGATCGGCAGGGACAGCTGCCGTTCTACAGGTCGGAATCCAACCTAGGTGACCATCGATTATTTTCCGATACCACCGAGCGCATTATGGTGGCAGTTGACGTCACCACACTGGATGCTTTTTTTGTTGGGCGTAACGAGCTACTGCCAAGCATCGTCAAGTCCGACACTCAGGGTTCGGAGGCAAAGATCCTACGTGGCGCGGCAGGTTTGCTGGCAGCGGGTTGGAGGCCTGTGATGGTGGTGGAGTTCTGGCCCTTTGGTCTGACACGTTCAGGGGATGACCCTATGACTCTGGCCACGGAACTGCTCGGTTTGGGCTATAGCCTGTATGAAGTATCCGAGCATACTCCCAGGTTGCGCTGCCTCGACCTAGAGGCAATCGAGCGTCGCTTAGGCGAAGATATCTCACCTAATCATTGGGGCTTTTTGAATCTGCTTTGCATTCACAAAGACTCCAATCGCCTCACCGATTTGGCTGATCTGATGGCCTGATCTGGCTGAAAGCCTCACTCGTCTGCTATGGCTGCCTGATCGGCAAATGCCGATAGTGGTTGCTTTCTAGTTTATGGAGCAATTTGGAAGCTATGCGCTTACTCATCGAATGCACCTATGTCTTCGAACACCCAGACCTCAACTCTGGGATCCAGCGTGTGGTGCGTAACGTGATACGAGAGCTGAAGCATAATGATGCCAACTGTGAATGTATTCCTGTGGTCATGCAAAACGGCCAGCTTCGACGCGTATTGACTCTATTGCCTCAACCGGGGCTCAAGTTATCGTGGCAGCGACGATGGGCACAGTATCTGGATTACCTACGCGTACGTTACTGGGGGGCATATTCCGCGTTGCTCACGTGCATACCGGTGCTTGGCCAAGGGTTTTTACGTCTACCCTTCTTCACCCTATGCAAGGTTTTCAACTTGGCTATTACCTTGCCATTGCGCGCATGCCTATGGCTGGATCGGAGAAATGCCGCAGCTTTGCAGCGTAGTGAGCCGATAGACATCGTTGATGGTGACATATTTCTATTGCTCGACTCGTCTTGGCACCTGGACTTTTATGATCTTGCCGACCGCCTAAAGGCTCGGGGTGCCAGCATCATCTCAGTGGTCTATGACCTTATCCCGCTGACTCATCCGCAGTTCTGCGATGCCGGCTTGACCAAGGTGTTTGAGCGCTGGTTCGACTGGATCGCGCGCACTGCAGATGGCTTTGTCTGCATTTCCCGCACGGTAGAGCAGGATGTGCGCCACGCTGTGAACGCGCGCCAGGGGGCAGAGGTGGCTGACTCGCGCCTCTACGATCACTTCTATCTAGGGTCAGAGCTTGATCTGGCAACGCGTGACACTCAACTGGATCCGGCCCTGCAGGAGGTATTTTCAGGTTCAATGCCGGTATACCTGATGGTCAGTACCATCGAGCCGAGGAAGAACCACGCCTATCTGCTGGATGCCTTTGAGCGTCTATGGGCGCGCGGTGTAGAGGCCCGTCTGTGCATTATCGGTAAAGTCGGCTGGAAGAGTGAGGAACTGGTCGGGCGCATTCAGCATCATCCGGAGCTGAATCGGAGGTTGTTCATTTTCAATCGACTCAACGATTCAGGTCTCGAATATGCCTATGCACACGCCCGTGCGCTGGTGTTTCCGTCCCATGCCGAAGGCTTCGGTCTACCCTTGGTGGAAGCTATGCAACGCGGTGTGCCGGTAATGGCCAGCGATATTCCGGTGTTCCGCGAGATTGGCGATGATTATGTGGCCTATTTCGATCTGGCTGACCCGGAGGCTCTGGCAAGTTTGGTTGAAAAGCACCTGCACAGTGGGCAGTTCCCTGTCTCTAAGGCGTTAGCAGGATGGCAATGGATTGATTGGCGCGAAGCCAGTTTGCAGTTGTTGGACAAGACCCTGCGTATTGCCGGGCGCGCGGAGCAGGTTCATGAGTCCCCGGCCAACCGTCGCGCTTAACGCCAGCATCTTGCGTGCACCGCGTACTGGCATTGGCCAGTATGTGGCGGAGCTAGCGAGCGCCTTGCAGGCTCAGAAGCTTGTGTGCCCGGAATTGTTTACTGGCCTGGCCTGGCAGCGGACATTGCCGGCTGCGGCTATGCCTGGCTATTCCCAGATCAGTCGTTTAATCAAACGCGTGGTGCCAGATGCATATCGGGTGCGCAGGGTAGTGGAGCAAGCTCGTTTTAATCAGGGTGTGCGTCGTATTCGTCCGGCGCTATACCATGAACCGAGCCTGTGGCCGTTCGAGTTTGACGGCCCCATGGTCATGACCCTGCATGATTTGACTCACGTACATTACCCTCACACTCAGCCGAGAGATCGCCTGGCAGCGATAGAGCGACATGCGGGGCAGAGTGTGCTCAGAGCACAAAGAATACTTGTCGACTCGCAGTTCATTGCCGACGAAGTTTGCAAGCACTACGGTGTTCCAGCACAGCGTGTGGTGGTGGCGCCGTTGGGCCATGCTGCGCGCTTTCATCCCCGTTCGGCGGCTCAGCTCATGCCGCTGCTTGCTACCTTGGGCTTGCAACCAGGTAAGTACCTGCTATGCGTGGGTACGTTGGAGCCCCGTAAGAATCTCCAGTTGGCGCTTCATGCTCATGAGCGCCTGCCTGCCGCATTACGTGCGTGTTACCCACTGGTGTTGGCTGGAATGGCCGGATGGAAAAGTCAGCAACTTGCTGAGCCTTTGCAGCGAGCTATCGCACGCGGTCAGGTGCGGCTGCTGGGTTATCAAAGCAATGAAAGTCTGGCGCAGCTGTTTGCAGGGGCTCGGCTGTTGCTGTTTCCATCACTGTATGAAGGCTTCGGCCTGCCTGTACTGGAGGCCATGGCCAGTGGTACGCCTGTCATCGCTACTCAAGCCTCGGCGCTACCGGAAGTGGCAGGTGAGGCAGGGCACTACATCGATCCGTGTGACGATAGCGGTTGCGCGGCTGCCATGACCCAACTGATCGAAGATCATTCCCACTGGCAGCGGCTGCGTGAAGCTGGGCTAGCGAGAGCGCAAAGCTATACCTGGCAGCGTTGTGCCCAGATTACCGCTGGCGCCTACCATGAGGCATTGGCTGGCTAATGAAAGTGCTGCACTTTTTCAAAACCTACCTGCCAGAAACGGTCGGTGGCATTGAGCAGGTGATTTACCAGCTGTGCGAGAGCACTGGCATACAAGGGGTCGAGGCTCAGGTGCTCACCCTGAGCACCAGCCAGCTTGATGATTCTCGAGTGGGAAGCCACCCGGTGTATCGGGCTAAGCTTGATTTACAGGTGGCATCCACAGGGTTTTCCTTCAGCGCTATAGGGCGCCTACGAGCGCTGGCGGCGCAGGCCGATCTGGTGCACTACCACTTCCCCTGGCCTTTCATGGATGTGGCGCATATGCTGGCCGGCGTCGAAAAGCCCTATGTGGTGTCATATCACTCCGATATCGTTCGCCAGAAGTACTTGTTGCATCTGTATCGCCCATTGATGCACCGCTTTCTCTCCAAGGCCGAGCGCATCATTGCAGCCTCGCCTAACTACCTCGAGAGTAGCGAGGTATTAAAGGGCTTTCGCGACAAGACTCAAGTGATCCCATATGGGCTGGATGAAGCGATTTATCCAAAGCCATCCGAAGCGCGCTTGGAGCATTGGCGCGCGCGGCTGGGTTCACGTTTCTTCCTGTTTGTGGGGGTGCTGCGTTACTACAAGGGCCTGCATATCTTGCTGGAGGCTGTAGCGGGTACAGGTTATCCGCTGGTCATTGTTGGCGCTGGCCCGATGGAGCAGGAGCTACGTGGTCAGGCGGCTGCGCTGAAACTAACTAACGTCACTTTCGTGGGACGCGTAGGTGAAGATGACAAATGCGCTTTGCTACAGCTATGCAGTGCTTTTGCTTTTCCATCGCATCTCCGTTCCGAGGCCTTTGGTATTTCCCTGCTGGAAGCAGCGATGTACGGTAAGCCACTGATCTCCTGCGAGATCGGCAGTGGCACTAGTTATATCAATATCAATGGCGAGACTGGGCTGGTTGTGCCGCCAGCCTCTTCAGAGGCTTTTCGCGACGCGATGCGGACTCTTTGGGAGCAACCCTTGCTGGCGGAGCAGATGGGGGTGGAGGCCGGTCTCCGTTACTCTCAGTTGTTTACTGCGGAGCTGATGGGGCGTCAGATGACGCAGGTATATAACGAAGTGCTGGCCCGCTAAAGCTTGTCGTTTGGCTGCTAGCGTGCTCCCTCAAATAGTTCAGTAGGTGTTTCTGGATCGTAGTTTCATCGAACTGGGGTTTGCGCATAAGCCCATGGGCTTGCAGGTCTGTGATCAGTTGCTGCGTGCGGATTTCCGCGCATTTGGAGCTGACATGGTAGTAAGTGTCCAGCATGCAACTGTGATCGAAGCGGCTCTGTTCGGGGGTGCCCAGAAAGCTAAAGCCCTGCTCCTTGGCTAACTGGCGAATTCCGGATACGTAGCTTTCTATCTCTTGGCTGTAGACCTGGTAGCACTCATTTTCGTCTCGCGCCACAACGGCAGGCCAGGCAAAAAATATTCTTGCGCCGCTGCTATCGCGTAATGCAGCCAGGCGCTGCAGGTTATCGCGGAAGGTGTCGCTAATTTGCGGAAATTCGAATACCCCGAAGAGATAGTGGTCGCAGGCCAGATCTCGTGTCAGCGAATCTAGCTCCGACCGCTCACCAATGAGCTGGCTGCCACGTGCAGATAGACGTATCTCGCTTTCGAAGCGGACCAGAGACTCTTGACTACTCGCAGCAATGTGGGGATTGCGTGATGCGAGCCCGTTGAGCCGCAGGGCTGCTTGCAAGCCAAGTCTGGGTGGGACGCTCTGATAGACGAAGCGAAAGCGTTCGGGCCAACTCAGCTCTCGATAGTAAAAGGCATTGGAGCCACGTTCATCCAGGATGGACTCGACATAGACGGCAGGCAGTATATCGTCGGCTCGATACTGCACCCACTCCAAAGGAAGAACTAGGGTGTCGCCGGCCTTCAGGTGGTTGGCTAGGCGCTCAATCTTGTGGCTGAGCGGATATCCTCCGCTATCCGAAATAATTACGGTCGGTCTGCCGAAGTGTTGTTCGATGGCCTGAGCATCCACTGCATGAATGGAGTTGGATCCGCTTTCCACAATGACTCGGTCGGGAATGTCGTCGGTGGCGCGCAGCAGAAATTGGCGGTACGACACTCCCAAAGGGTTGTTGACTATTGCCAGGCGATCAATAAGTAGGAAGTAGCTTCCGCTAAGTGTCATGAAGCTCGCGAAACAGGCCATAACGAATCGTGCTTTATGCATCTCGATAGCCATTGTCAGAAGTTGAAATAGAGGAAGTCGGACGGGGCGTTCTGTACCTGTGCGACCAGTGCGTAGAAGAACGCAAAGCCGACCAGTGTGGCGGCGATCAATCCCTCCTTGAAGCGTAAGCGTCCAGTATGAGGCACGAGGCCGGCAACCTGTTGCGAGTTCGGTGCCAGGAATGCCAGTAGCGCGGCGAGTCCCAGGCTCAGCATTGCTTCGAGTGGTAGTAGGGTGCTGCCAATCCCTCCCAGGCCTGCGCCGCCTAGGCCGAACATGCTGGACAGCATGTGCTGTGCCGCCGGCAGGTCCTCGGCACGGAAGAACACCCAGGCGAAGTTGACGAACAGGAAGGTCACCCCCCAGCCCAACAAGCTGGGAAGCCGCAGACCCAGGTCCTGCCAGCTGCGATGTGCCACGACCGCAGCGCCATGCAACGCTCCCCAGATCAGGAAGGTCCAGCCTGCACCATGCCAGATGCCGCCGATCAGGAAAGTGGTGAACAGGTTGAAGTAGACGCGTGGCAGAGTGGCTCGCTTCCCGCCGAGGGGGATGTAGATGTAGTCGCGTAGCCAGCTGGACAGCGTCATGTGCCAGCGGCGCCAGAAGTCCTGGATGTTCCTGGCTTGATAGGGCGAGTTGAAGTTCTGCGGCAGCCTGATGTTGAACATCAGGCCGAGGCCTATGGCCATGTCCGAATAGCCGGAGAAGTCGAAATACAGCTGGAAGCTATAGAGCAGGCTGGTACTCCAGGCCTCGATCATCGTCAGCGTCTGCTCGCTGGCATAGCCGGCGTTGGCCCAGTGCCCGAGGTTGTCCGCGATCAGCACCTTCTTCACCAGGCCGATGGCGAAGACGAACAGGCCGAGCGAGAAATTATCGAGGCGGAAGCGCAGGTTGGTGGTGCTGGCGAACTGCGGCATCAGGTCCTTGTGGTGGACTATCGGCCCGGCGATCAGGTGGGGGAAGAAGGTCACGAACAGGGTGTAATTGACCAAGCTGTAGTCACGCACTCCCCATCTTCCGCAGTCCACCAGATAGGCGATCTGGGTGAAAGTGAAGAAGCTGATGCCTAGCGGTAGCAGCAGGTTGAGGCTGGCTAGTTCGCTGCCGCTCAAGGTGTTGAACGTCTCGATCAGGAAATCGGTGTACTTGAAGTAAACGAGCCCGGCGACGTTCAGCAGAATGCCGATTAGCAGCAGAACCTTGCTCTGCCGAGTAGGGCCGCCGCCAGCCAATACCAAGCGCGAGATTCGAGTGCCAAGGAGATAGTTGACGATGATCGACAGGCCGATCAGGAGCAGATATTTCGGCCCCCAGTAGCCGTAGAAGAACAGCGACGCTATAGCCAGCCACAGCCGCGAAGCCGAGCCTTGCCCGATCCGGGCCAGGAGAAAATAACCGGCCAGGGCGATGGGTAGGAAGGCGTAGATAAAGATGGATGTGCTGAAGAGCATGTGCCGCTTGTCCTATTCGCGAGGCCAGCAGCTTAACCGGCTGCACTGAAACGAAAAACCCGGCGTGAGCCGGGTTTTTCGTCGAGTGGAGAGAGCGTCTTATTCGACCGCCTTCACCATATCCTCGATGACTTTCTTGGCGTCGCCGAAGACCATCATGGTCTTGTCCAGGTAGAACAGTTCGTTGTCCAGGCCGGCGTAGCCGCTGGCCATCGAGCGCTTGTTGACGATCACGGTCTTGGCTTTATAGGCCTCGAGGATCGGCATGCCGGCGATCGGCGACTTCGGGTCGTTCTTCGCGGCCGGGTTGACCACGTCGTTGGCGCCCAGCACCAGCACCACGTCGGCCTGGCCGAACTCGGAGTTGATGTCTTCCATCTCGAACACCTGCTCGTAAGGCACTTCGGCCTCGGCCAGCAGGACGTTCATGTGGCCAGGCATACGACCGGCAACCGGGTGGATCGCGTACTTCACGGTGACGCCGCGGTGAGTCAGCTTCTCGGCCAGCTCCATCAGCGCGTGTTGGGCACGGGCCACCGCCAGGCCGTAGCCCGGGACGATGATCACGGTGTCGGCGTTGGTCAGCAGGAAGGCGGCGTCGTCGCTTGATCCGGACTTCACCGGACGAGCTTCCTGGGAGCCAGCTGGGCCGCCGGCATCTGCCGCGCCGCCAAAGCCACCGAGGATCACGTTGAAGAACGAACGGTTCATCGCCTTGCACATGATGTACGAGAGGATGGCGCCGCTTGAGCCGACCAGCGAACCGGCGATGATCAGCATCGAGTTGTTCAGCGAGAAGCCGATACCGGCCGCAGCCCAGCCCGAGTAGCTGTTGAGCATCGACACCACGACCGGCATGTCCGCGCCGCCGATCGGGATGATGATCAGCACGCCGATGATGAACGACAGGGCCACCAGCACGGCGAAGGCGCGGATATCACCGGTGAAGGTGAAGTACAGGCCCAGGCCGAGGATGGCCAGGCCGAACGCCAGGTTGACCAGATGTTGGCCCTTGAACACGACCGGGGCGCCCTGGAACAGGCGGAACTTGTACTTGCCGGACAGCTTGCCGAAGGCGATCACCGAACCGGAGAAGGTGATGGCACCGATAGCCGCGCCGAGGAACAGCTCCAGGCGGTTACCGGCCGGGATCGGATCGCCCAGGGTGGCGACGATGCCCAGGGACTGCGGCTCCACTACAGCTGCAATAGCGATAAACACGGCGGCCAGGCCGATCATGCTGTGCATGAAGGCGACCAGCTCCGGCATCTTGGTCATCTCGACGCGCTTGGCCATGATGGAGCCGGCGGTGCCGCCGACCAGCAGGCCGACCAGCACGAAGCCCAGGCCCTTGGCGGCGCCGCCCTCGGCCATTTCCGCGCCCAGCTTGAACACCAGGAACACGGTGGTGACCACGGCGATGGCCATGCCGACCATGCCAAAGGCGTTGCCCTGGCGGGACGAGGTCGGGTGGGACAGGCCTTTCAGCGCCTGGATGAAGCAGACGGACGCCACCAGGTACAGCAGGGTGATCAGGTTCATGCTCATCAGTGCTTCTCCGCCGCCGCCTTGGGCGCCTTCTTCTTGAACATTTCCAGCATGCGGCGGGTGACCAGGAAGCCACCGAACACATTGACCGCGGCCAGGGCCACGGCCAGGGTGCCCATGGACTTGCCGAGCACGGTCTCGGTCAGCGCGGCGGCCAGCATGGCGCCGACGATGACGATGGCGGAAATGGCGTTGGTCACGGCCATCAGCGGGGTGTGCAGAGCCGGGGTGACGTTCCATACCACGTGGTAGCCCACGTAGATGGCCAGCACGAAGATGATCAGGTTGTAGATGCTGGGGGAAATCAGTTCCATGTCTCTACTCCTTAGCCGTTCTTGCGCACGACTTCGCCGCCTTTGCACATCAGGCAGGCTGCGACGATGTCGTCTTCGAGGTTGAGCTGGAACTGGGCATCCTTGTCGATCACCAGCTTGAGGAAGTCCAGCAGGTTGCGGGCGTACAGGGCGGAGGCATCCGCCGCTACCAGCGCGGCCAGGTTGGTGTGGCCGACGATGGTCACGCCGTGCTTGACCACGACCTGGTCGGCCTCGGTCAGCGGGCAGTTGCCACCCTGAGCGGCGGCCAGGTCGATGACCACGGAGCCCGGTTTCATCTCAGCCACTGTGCTCTCATGAAGGAGCGTCGGGGCCTTACGGCCCGGAATCAGCGCGGTGGTGATGACAATATCGGCCTGCTTGGCGCGCTCGTGCACGGCCTTGGCCTGGCGCTCCATCCACGAAGCCGGCATCGGGCGGGCGTAACCGCCGACACCCTGGGCGCACTCGCGCTCTTCGTCGGTCTCGAACGGCACGTCGACGAACTTGGCGCCGAGCGATTCGATCTGCTCTTTAACGGCCGGGCGTACGTCGGAGGCCTCGATCACCGCACCCAGACGCTTGGCGGTGGCGATGGCCTGCAGGCCAGCCACGCCGGCGCCGAGGATCAGCACGCGAGCAGCCTTCACGGTACCGGCGGCGGTCATCAGCATCGGCATGAAGCGCGGATAGTGGTGAGCGGCCAGCAGCACGGCCTTGTAGCCGGCGATGTTGGCTTGCGACGACAGCACGTCCAGGCTCTGCGCGCGGGAGGTGCGCGGGGCGGCCTCCAGGGCGAAGGCGGTGACGCCGCGGGCATTCATGCGCGCGATGGTGTCGTTGCAGAACGGGTTGAGCATGCCGACCAGCACGGCGCCGGACTTCATGTGGGCCAGTTCGGCCTCGGTCGGGGCGACCACTTTCAGCACCAGATCGGCACCGAAGGCGGAGGCGTCGTTGCCGATGGTCGCGCCTGCGGCTTCATAGGCGTTGTCCGGGATGCTGGCGCTGATGCCGGCACCGGCCTGAACAGTCACCTGATGGCCTTGGCCAACCAGTTTTTTGACGGTTTCGGGCGTCGCGGCAACCCGCGTCTCCCCGGCGTGGGTCTCGAGAGGAACACCGATGTGCACTTCAAAATCTCCTGCGTGATCGTTCTGATGAACCGGCGCACTACGTGTGGCACGCGGGTGTGTGGGATCAGCACAAAGCCGCACCGGAAGAGGGCGGGCGCGGCATTTTGCAGGCGAATGCCGAGGCCTTCAAGAAATTCTGAAGCGATACTCTTTGATAACTACAAGTCATCGCGTGACTATTGGTTCCTGGTGGCGTTCGCAAAGTGCCGTTATTGCTGGGATGAGGGCGAATTTGCGGCAGATCACGGCGCAGAGCGGTATTCGGGGCGTGAATGGCCGTTCGTCGATTTGCTGGGGTATGGCGGGGCGTGGGAGAGGGGCGGCAGAAACTGTCGAGGAGGCGACGCGATGTAGTAGCCGGCGCAGCAGGACTACGCCTGTGCGCCGTGGATGGCGGCCACTAGGTGTGGCCGCGGGGAAATCAGGCGATGGCCTTGGGTTGGCGGATGCAGGTGGGGCCGGCGCGGTGCTCGACCGCTTCCTGCACTTCGGGGCGCAGGCCGAGCAGGAAGCCCAGTTCGGCGACCACGAACAGCGGGCCGACCACCAGGCCCATCAGATCATCGACAAAGGCCGGTTTGCGGCCTTCGTAGTAATGACCGATGAACTGGATGATCCAGCCCACCACGAACAGGCCGAGGCCGCCGCTCAGCCACACCAGGGTGCTCTGCTGCGCCAGCGCGGCGCCGGCCCACAGGCACAGGCCGAGCAGGGTGGCCATCAGCAGGCCGAAGCGCAGGTCCAGGCGTAGATAAAAGATGCCGGCGGCCAGCGCGGTGAGCAGGGCCGGCGACAGCCACAGGCCGGCGATGTCCCAGCCCGGGCGCGACAGCAGCACGGCGACGGCGACCACGATCATCGGGATGCCGATGAAGTGGCTGAGGATATTGCGGCGGTCGCGGTGGTATTCCGCGTACTGGCCGAGATGATCGACGAGGGTTTTCATTATTAGAGTCTCAGCAAGGCAGGGTTGGTGGCATGATCACGCCAGCCCCCGGTGCACGACTGTCAGTTAGGCGACAAAGCCATGTCCGAGTCCCCCTCCCGCTATCGCCCCCTGCTGGAAAGTGGCCAGTGGTTCAGCCATCTGCCCGCTACCTTACGCGACGAGCTACTGGGCGAGGCGCGCCTGCTGCAACTGGAGCCGGGGCAGCGTCTGTTCCGCCGCGGCGATCCGCCCTGCGGGCTGTACGCCGTGCTGGAGGGGATGATGCGCGTCGGAGCGGTCAGCCGTGATGGCAAGGAAGCGTTGCTGACCTTGGTCGAGCCACCCTACTGGTTCGGCGAGATCTCCCTGTTCGACGGCCAGCCGCGCACCCATGACGCCTACGCCGAGGGCCCGGCGCGCCTGCTGCAGATACCGCAGGCGGCGCTGCTGGCGCTACTCGCCCGCGAGCCCGTTCATTGGCGCGACTTCGCCCTGCTGATGAGCCAGAAGCTGCGCCTGGCCTTTATCGCCCTGGAAGAGATGAGCCTGCTGCCGGCTGCCCCGCGCCTGGCCCGGCGGCTGTTGATGATGGCCGAGGGCTACGGCGAGACCGGTCCGCGCCGGGTGCTGCACCTGGCCCAGGAGCAGCTGGCGCTGATGCTCGGCCTGTCGCGGCAGACCACCAACCAGATCCTCAAGGAGCTGGAGGCGCGCGGTGCCTTGCGGCTCACCTACGGCGAAATCGAGATCACCGATCTCGGGACTTTGCGCCAGGCCGCAGGCGTGGCCTGAGCCTTGGGCTAAGCTGGCAGAAGGCGTTTCGCCAGCACTCCCCCTCCCGTTTCCAGGTCGTGTCGATGTTGTCTGTCCTCCACCGGCTCCTGCCGCTGTTGTGCCTGCTGCTGTTCTGCGGTGCCGCGCGAGCCGAACTGCCACTGCTCGACCTGCGTCACGCCGATATCGATACGGTGCCCGGCGTGCGTCTGCTGGAGGATCCCGCCGAGCAGCTGGCGCTGCACCAGGCCCGTGCGCGCCTGCTGACCGATGGCCAGGACCTGCGGAGCATTCCCTCGCTGGGCTGGAGCGACAGCGCCTGGTGGCTCGGCCTGCGCCTGCAGGGTCGCTCCGGCGAACGCTACTACCTGTGGCTAGACCACACCTACCTCGACGACGTGCAGATCTGGGTGTTCGCCGACGAGCGCCTGCAGCTCTACCGCCAAGTCGGCGACCACCTGCCGTTCGCTCGCCGCGACGAGCCGCTGCGCGGCTTCCTGGTGCCGCTACCGACCCAGGGTGTCGGCGCGCAGGAGGTCATCCTGCGGGTGCGCAGCACGTCCTCGCTGAGCCTGCCGATCAGGCTGCTGCCGGCGGTCGACAAAGACCGCCTGCTGGCCACCACCTGGCTGAACAACGGTCTGATCGTCGGCGCGCTGCTGGTGATGGCGCTGTTCCACCTGCTCAAGTTCGCCGTCGCCCCGGACCGACGCCTGGGCTACTACTGCGCGACCATCCTCAGCGTGGCCTGGTACAACGCCGCGATCAACGACCTGACCAACCTGTTGCTGTGGCGCAACTGGCCGCCGGCCATGCAGTTCGAGACCAACCTGTTCGGCGCGCTCACTCTGCTTTTCAGCACCCTGTTCATCAGCGCCTCGCTGCGCCTGGACGAGGGCCTGCCGCGGCGCCTGCGCGAGCTGCTGCTGGTGGCGCTGGCCGGCGTGCTGGCGTGGGTGCTGCTGAGCCCGGCGCATAGCCAGGCGGCGCAGGTGATGAACCTGATGATGCTGGCTACCGGCCTGTTCCAGCTCGGCCTGACCCTGCTCGCCCTGCACCTGCGGCGGCCCTATGCCGGCTGGTTCGCGCTGTTCTGGAGCGCGGCGATCCTGCTCATGCTGATGCTCTCCCTGAGCCGCGCCGGCGTGGTGCCGCGCAACGCCTGGGTCGACGTGCTGCACGCCTGGCTGCCGGTGGTCTGCGTGTTCCTCTTCGGCGTGCTCAACGGTCGCCAGCTGGACGACGTGCGCCAGGCCCTGCTGGCCTCGCGCGAGCAGGCAATCGTCAACCTGGAGCAGTATCGCGGCCTGTTCCGCAATGCCGCCGAGGGCATCTTCCGCTGCAACCGCCAGGGCCTGCTGCTGGAGACCAACCCCAGCTTCCTGCGCCTGCTCGGGCGTGCGGAAGCCGACGCCGAGCTGCTGCAGGCCCAGCCGATTCAGGGCCTGCTGGCGCCTGGCGACTGGCAGCGCCTGTGTGGCCAGCTCAGTGCGGCGCAGCCCACCGCCAGCGGCGAGGTGCAGCTGCAGACGGCCGACGGGCGCAACCGCTGGGTGCACCTGTCGCTGCACGAGCAGGCCAGCCTGCACTGCATCGAAGGCATAGTCGTCGACCTCAGCGAGCGTCGCGCCCTGGAGCAGCGCCTGGCGCGCCTGGCCGCGCACGACTCGCTGACCGGACTGGTCAATCGCCGCGAACTGGAGCGCCTGCTGCAGGGCAGCCTGGAAGGTGACGGGCGGCACTTCAGCCACCTGCTGTTCCTCGACCTCGACCAGTTCAAGCAGGTCAACGACCTCTGCGGCCATTCGGCCGGCGACCAGCTACTGCGCCAGCTGGCCGGCCACCTGCTCGGCTGCCTGCCGAGCCAGGCCGAGCTGGCCCGCATCGGCGGCGACGAGTTCGCCGTGCTGTTGGCCGGCTACGACCGGCCCCTGGCGCTGCAGCAGGCCGAGCGCCTGCGCCTGGCGGTGGAGCAGTTCGTGTTCAGCTATGGCGGCCGGCCGTTCCGCCTGTGCGTCAGCATCGGCGTGCTGGAGCTGGAGTCCGGCGTGCGCGATTGGGAGGAGGCGCTGAACTGGGCGGACAACGCCAGCAGCATGGCCAAGGCCCAGGGGCGTAACCGCGTGCACCTGTTCAACCCGGCCGACGGCGCGCTGGTCGAGCACCAACGCCAGCTGCAATGGATCACCCGCCTGCGCGAGGCCATCGAGCAGCAGCACTTCGAGCTGTTCTACCAGCCGGTGCGGCCGCTGCAGGGCGAGGAAGCGGGCGCGCACTACGAGGTGCTGCTGCGCTATCGCGACCCGGCATCCGGCGAGTGGGTGGCGCCGGGGCAGTTCTTTTCCGCCGCCGAACGCTACGGTTTCCTCGCGCAGATCGACCGCTGGGTGCTGCGCCGCTACTGCGAGTGGCTGGCGGCCAACCCGCGCCACCAGACGGCGCTGGCCCAGGTCAATATCAACCTCAGCGCGCCGTCGCTGCTCGATCCGGAGTTCCACGCACTGCTCGACGAGCTGCTCGACACCCACTGCCTGCCGGCCGACCGTCTGTGCATCGAGATCACCGAGATGGTCGCCCTGGCCGAGCTGGGCAGCTCGGCTGGCTGGATCGAGCGCCTGCGCCAGCGCGGCCTCAAGGTGGCGCTGGACGACTTCGGCAGCGGCTTCGCCTCCTACGCCTACCTGCGTCATCTGCCGCTGGACCTGCTGAAGATCGACGGCACCTTCGTGCTCGGCATCGAGCGTGATCCGATCAACCGCGCGATGGTCGGCTCCATGGTGCAGATCGCCCGCCAGCTGGGCCTGCGCACGGTGGCCGAGTTCGTCGAGAGCGAGGCGGCGCAGAACTGCCTGCGCGAGCTGGGCATCGACTACGCCCAGGGCTATTTCATCGACCGTCCACGGCCGCTGGGCGAGCTGGCCGATGCCTTGGTCGCCGAGCAGCCGCTGGCGCGTTAGAACCTGTTTACGAGCTTCTGAATTAGAGCCAGACAAGGCAAAAAGCGCCGAGGAAGCGCAGTTTACGAACTGTAAATGAGCATTCCGAGGCGGTTTTTAACGCCGTATGGCCGACAGTCGGGAGATCGTAAGCAGGTTCTTAGGCCAGGCTGGTGTTGATCAGCGTCTTGCTCGATTCCAGTACTTCTTCCTGGCGCTGCGGGCTGGCCAGCATGCGCGCCACCACCAGCGCGCCGACGCACTGGGCGAGGATCGCCCAGGCCAGCTGCGGGTCTTTCAACTCTTCGGCCCAGGCCTGTTGCAGACGCACCAGCCAGTGCTCGGCCAGTTCGCGCACGGCGATGTCGGCACGGGCGATCTCGGCGCCCAGGGTCGGAATGGCGCAGCCGCTGTCCGGCTGCTCCACGTGCTTCATGCTCAGGTAGATGGCCAGGCAGCGCTGCAGCTTGTCGCGGCTGGCCACGCCGCTGCCGAGCAGTTCCAGGCTGTGGCTCAGCTCGCGCTCGACGATGGCGGCGAACAGCTCGTCCTTGGACGAGAAGTGGCCGTAAAAGGCGCCGCCGGTCAGGCCGATGGCCTTCATCAGCCCGTCCACGCCGGTACCGGCGAAGCCGCCGCGCTTGGCCAGCGCGCCGCTGCTGAGCAGCAGCTTCTCGCGGGTCTGGGCCTTGTGTTCGGCGGAATAGCGCATGGCAGAACTCCTGCTTGACGGGTGCCCGGAGCTTAGCATAACGTCCGTTTACTAAACGATCGTTTATCAAAGAGGTGGACGGTATGAGCGATAACAACGACAAGAAGGTGGTGCTGGTGATCGGTGCCGGCGACGCCACCGGTGGCGCCATCGCCAAGCGCTTCGCCCGCGAGGGTTACATCGCTTGCGTCACCCGGCGCAGCGCCGACAAGCTGCAGCCGCTGGTGGACAGCATCCGCGCCGAAGGCGGCGAGGCTCACGGCTTCGCCTCCGATGCGCGCAAGGAAGAGGAGGTGACGGCGCTGGTCGAGCAGATCGAGAGCACCATCGGGCCGATCGAGGCCTTCGTCTTCAACATCGGCGCCAACGTGCCGTGCAGCATCCTCGACGAGACCGCGCGCAAGTACTTCAAAATCTGGGAGATGGCCTGCTTCGCCGCCTTCCTCTCCGCCCAGGCGGTGGCGCGGCGCATGGTCAAGCGCGAGCGCGGCACCATCCTCTTCACTGGCGCCACCGCCGGCCTGCGCGGCGCCTCGCACTTCGCCGCCTTCGCCGGCGCCAAGCACGGCGTACGCGCCCTGGCGCAAAGCATGGCGCGCGAACTGGGGCCGAGGAACATCCACGTCGCCCATGTGGTGGTGGACGGCGCCATCGACACCGCGTTCATCCGCGATACCTTCCCCGACCTGTACGCGCGCAAGGACCAGGACGGCATCCTCGATCCCGAGCATATCGCCGACAACTACTGGTTCCTGCACAGCCAGCCGCGCGATGCCTGGACCTTTGAACTCGACCTCCGCCCCTGGATGGAGAAGTGGTGATGTGCTCCGACCCGCTGCGCGACGGCCAGGCGTAACCGTCCGCTTCGGCGGACGAACGCTTCGCGCTATCTGACGACGTGCTGGGTAGGAGCGAGCTCTGCTCGCGAACCAGGCGCCGCAACAGCTTAGCGAGCAGAGAACTAGGCGTCCTCCTCGCTCCTACAGTTTTCGGCTCGCCTCCAGACGAACCACAACAGAACAAGCACAAGAGAGAAGTCATTCATGAGCAAGACCGTCGAGTTCTACTTCGATTTCGGTAGCCCCACCACCTACCTGGCCTGGACCCAGCTGCCGGCGCTGTGCGCCGAGACCGGGGCGACCCTGGTGTACAAGCCCATGCTGCTCGGCGGCGTGTTCCAGGCCACCAACAACGCCTCGCCGGTGACCATTCCGGCCAAGGGCCGCTTCATGATCCAGGACCTGGCCCGCTATGCCCGGCGCTACCAGGTGCCGATGCAGTTCAACCCGCACTTCCCGATCAACACCCTGCCGCTGATGCGCGCCGCCGTGGCCGTGCAGCAGCGCATGCCGGAGCGCTTCGAGGCCTTCCTCAAGCTGATCTTCGAGGCCATGTGGGTGCAGGCGCGCAATCTCGGCGACCCGGCCGTGCTGGGCGAGGTGCTGGCTGGAGGTGGTTTCGAGCCGCAGCAGTTGCTGGCGCTGATTGCCGAGCAGGAAGTGAAGGACGGCCTCAAGGCCATCACCGACGAGGCGATCAAGCGCGGCGTGTTCGGCGCGCCGGCGATGTTCGTCGGTAACGAGCTGTTCTTCGGCCAGGACCGTCTGGACTTCGTGCGCGAGGCGCTGGAGGCCTGACTCAGCACACGTCGGTCAGCCGCGGCATCTGCTCCAGGGTCGCGGCGTCCACGTGCAGCATGCGCGCGGTCTTGTGCTCGGCCAGCGGCGCGAATGGCTGCTCGGCGCCGAGCGGCGCGGCCTGGGCGGCCAGGTTGAGCACCAGCGCTTCGCGCGAGTACACGCCACTGCCCAATTGGTAGACCGCGGCAATCAGCTGGCGCAGTTCCAGCGGCAGGCGCCAGCGCGTGCGCAGGGCCGAGCCGAATGGCGCCGCATGTTTGTGCAGCGCCGCTTCGAGCTGCGGTTCGTCGAGTGCGCCGCCACGGCTGTGCCAGTCCTGCAGGGTACGCAGCAGGGCCAGGTCGCCCAGGCGGTGCAGCAGGCCGGCGGTGAAGCAGCGTTCGGCGTCGGCGCCCAGGCGGCAGGCCAGCCAGTGGGCCAGCTCGGCCAGGCGCTGGGATTGCGCCCAGATCCTCAGGCCGGCGGCCACCAGCAGCGGGTCGTCCAGGCTGGCGCCGCGTTGCAGGGCCAGGCCGAGCGCCAGGTTCAGGCTGTGCTTGGTGCCCAGGCGGTGCAGGGCCTGGGCCAGGCTCTGGCAGCCGCTGCCACGGTGCTCGGCGGCGCTGTTGGCGGCGGCGATCAGCTGGGCGGTGAGCTGCGGATCGTTGTGAAAGCGTTGCTCCAGTTCATCCAGATCGGGCGCCGCCGGCGCCTGCAGCAGCTCCAGCGCCTCGTGCACCTGGTTCAGCAGCGGCGCGCCGGCCGCCGTCTCGCGGGCCTTGTCCAGGTACTGATCGAGGGATTCCTGCGGGGCCAGCTCGGGCAGCGGGCAGCTGACCTCCTCACCCGGTTGCAGCAGCACCTGGCGCAGGCGGCGCAGCAGGTCTTCGGCGTCGAACGGTTTGGCCAGATAGGCGGTGGGCGCCAGCGGGGCGGCGGCGCGCACGCTGCTGGCATCGATCTTCTCGGTGATCAGGAAGAACGGCAGCGGCGGCTGGACCTTCTGTCGGCGCACCTCGCGCAGCAGATCGAGACCGCCGATGCCGGGCAGGCCGAAGTCGACGATCAGCAGTTGCGGCAAGGCCTGGCGACATTGCTGCAGCACGCTGGCACCGTCACTCAGGGCGACTATGTCGGCATCGCAGCGGGCGCTGCGCACCAGCTGGCCGATCAGGTCGGCGGTCCAGCGGTCCGCTTCGCCGATGATCACGCGGGGCACCCGCTGCGACTGGGGCATGGCAAGTCTTCCCTGGGATGGCCGCACAGCGACCGTTACCCAAGCAGCCTAGCCCATGGCACGGGCAAAAAAAGACCCGCCGAAGCGGGTCATGAGGGAGTCGCCCGGCCTGGTGAGACCGCGGGCGAATCTGGACCGCCCCCATGCACAGGGGCGGCACGCAGGACTGTTGCTGGCGCTTAGGCCAGCTCGTCGAAGCACTCGGCGACGATGGCGATGCCTTTTTCCAGCTGGGCATCCGGAATGGTCACCGGCATCAGGAAGCGCAGGACGTTGTAGTAGGTGCCGCAGGACAGCAGGATCAGGCCCTTGTCGCGCGCCTTGGCGACGATCTTTCCGACCAGCTCGGCGGCCGGTTTGCTGTGGTCGCCGCCTTCGAACAGCTCGATGGCGACCATTGAACCCAGGCCGCGCACGTCACCGATGACCTTGTGCTTGGCGGCGATGGCGTTGAGGCCGGCCTTGAGCTTCTCGCCCACGGCCTGGCTGCGCTCCAGCAGTTTCTCTTCCTCGAACACTTCCATCACGGCCAGGGCCGCGGCGCAGGCGATCGGGCTGCCGGCGTAGGTGCCGCCCAGGCCGCCCGGGGCGATGGCGTCCATGATCTCGGCCTTGCCGCACACGCCGGAGATCGGGAAGCCGCCGCCGACCGATTTGGCGAAGGTGGTCAGGTCCGGGACGATGCCCAGCTGTTCGGTGGCGAAGAAGGTGCCGGTACGGCCGGCGCCGGTCTGTACTTCGTCAGCGATCAGCAGGATGCCGTGCGCATCGCACAGGGCGCGCAGGCGCTGCATGAACGGCTTGGAGTTGACGTAGAAGCCACCCTCGCCCTGCACCGGCTCGATGATGATCGCGGCGATGTCCTGGGGCTGGGCGTCGTTCTTGAAGATGCGCTCGATGCTGGCGATCGACTCGTCTTCGCTGATGCCGTGCAGCGGGCACGGTGCCAGGGCACGGAACACGCCGCCCGGCATCAGGCCCATGCCGGCGGAGTAGGGCACCACTTTGCCGGTCAGGCTCAGGGTCATCATGGTGCGGCCGTGGTAGGCACCGGTGAAGGCGATCACGCCGGCGCGGCCGGTGGCGGCACGGGCGATCTTCACTGCGTTCTCCACCGCTTCCGAGCCGGAGGTGACCAGCAGGGTCTTCTTGGCGAAGTTGCCCGGCACGCGCTTGGCGATTTCTTCGCACAGGGCGATGTAGGGCTCATAGGCCAGCACCTGGAAGCAGGTGTGGGTCAGTTTGGTCAGCTGTTCCTGCACGGCGGCGATCACCTTCGGGTGCAGGTGGCCGGTGTTCAGCACGGCGATACCGCCGGCGAAGTCGATGTACTCGCGGCCGTCGACGTCCCACACGGTGGCGTTCTCGGCGCGCTCGGCGACGATCGGGTGGATCTGGCTGACGCCACGGGCCACGGCGGCCTGGCGACGTTGCAGGAGGGATTCGTTCTTGCTCATGTTGTCCTCATAAGCCGCTTATGGCGGCCCGGTCCAAGGATGATGACGGGGCTGGGTGGGCGTAACAGCTAACGATGATCGAACTGTCGCCTACCCGCTGGCCGTCGGCTGGGTTAGCCGGTGCCACCACCGGAAACGCCGACGCCGGGTGACCACGACTCCTGCCTGTCACCCGACACCCACGGATTCATATCTGGAAAGCTTGAAACTGATTCATAGCCCCGCGAGCTAGAACCAGGCAAGGCGGAAGTGGCCGAGGGAGCGCAGTTTACGAGCTGTAAATGAGCATCCCGAGGCCGCTTCCAACGCAGGCTGGCCGACGCGCAGCAGGCTAGGGATCGGTTTCACACGCCGCCCAGGCACATGTATTTGATCTCGAGGTAGTCCTCGATGCCGTACTTGGAGCCTTCGCGGCCCAGGCCGGAAGCCTTCACGCCGCCGAACGGCGCCACTTCGGTGGAGATCAGGCCGGTGTTGATGCCGACCATGCCGTACTCCAGCGCTTCCGCCACGCGGAACACGCGGCCCAGGTCGCGGGCGTAGAAGTAGGAGGCCAGGCCGAACTCGGTGTCGTTGGCCTTGGCGATCACTTCGGCCTCGTCCTTGAAGCGGAACAGCGGCGCCAGCGGGCCGAAGGTCTCTTCCTTGGCCACGGCGGCGTTGCTCGGCACGTCGATCAGGATGGTCGGCTCGAAGAAGCTGCCACCCAAGGCGTGCGGCTTGCCGCCGGCGACCAGCTTGGCGCCCTTGCTGATGGCGTCCTCGATGTGTTCCTGGACCTTGGCCACGGCCTTGTTGTCGATCAGCGGGCCGGTGGTGGTGCCGTCTTCCAGGCCGTTGCCGATCTTCAGTTTGGCCACCGCGGCCTTGAGCTTGTCGACGAAAGCGTCATACACGCCGTCCTGGATGTACAGGCGGTTGGCGCACACGCAGGTCTGGCCGTTGTTGCGGTACTTGGAGATCAGCGCGCCTTCCACGGCGGCGTCCAGGTCGGCGTCGTCGAACACGATGAACGGCGCGTTGCCGCCCAGCTCCAGGGACACCTTCTTGATGTCGTGGGCGCACTCGGCCATCAGCTGGCGGCCGATCTCGGTGGAGCCGGTGAAGGTCAGCTTGCGCACGATCGGGTTGCTGGTCAGCTCGCCGCCGACTTCGCCGGCGCTACCGGTGACCACGCTGAACACACCGGCGGGGATGCCGGCACGCTGCGCCAGCTCGGCCAGGGCCAGGGCGGAATAGGGGGTCTGCGAAGCCGGCTTGAGCACCATGGTGCAGCCGGCGGCCAGGGCCGGGCCGGCCTTGCGGGTGATCATCGCCGCCGGGAAGTTCCACGGGGTGATGGCCGCGGTCACGCCGATCGGCTGCTTGATCACGATGATGCGCTTGTCCGGCTGGTGGCCGGGGATGGTGTCGCCGTAGATGCGCTTGGCTTCTTCGGCGAACCACTCGATGAAGGAGGCGGCGTAGGCGATCTCGCCCTTGGCTTCGGCCAGCGGCTTGCCCTGCTCCAGGGTCATCAGGCGGCCCAGGTCGTCCTGGTTTTCCATCATCAGCTCGAACCAGCGACGCAGCTTGCCCGCGCGTTCCTTGGCCGTCAGCGCACGCCAGGCCGGCAGGGCGCGCTCGGCGGCCTCGATGGCGCGGCGGGTCTCGGCGCGGCCCATTTTCGGCACGCTGCCGAGGATCTCGCCGGTCGCCGGGTTGTTCACGGCGAGGGTCTGGCCGCTGTCGGCGTTCAGCCACTGGCCGTCGATGAAGGCTTGCTGACGGAACAGCTGGGCGTCTTTCAGTTGCATGGTGTTCTCCAGGTGCGCGGCGCCGACGGGGCAGGCGATCAAGCAAATAGCGGGCAGCCGATGGCGCTGTCCGGCGTTTGAAATGTCAAACGAATCCTAGGGCCGGCGTCGACAAAGGGCAAGAGCTATGTTCGATAAAACCAACAAAATAACCAAAAAGAATGAATGCCGGGCGAGTCTCGGTTGTTTCGCCGGCAACCTCGCGCGAGGCGAGATGGAGCGCGCGTTCCAGATGCTGGGCGCTCATTGTCAGCCGATGCTTCTTGTGTTCGATATAAAGAACGTTTGTGTCGAATGGCCTGTAGTCCTATTCGCCACGCGCTACCGGTCAGCCCTGTAGCGAATCGCGGTACTGGCTGGGGCTCTGCCCCGTCCAGCGCTTGAAGGCGCGGCTGAAGCTGCTGCTGTCGGCGAAGCCGAGCAGGTAGGCGACTTCGCTGATCGAGCAGTCGGCCTCGCGCAGGTGATCCAGCGCCAGATCGCGACGGGTGTCGGCCAGCACCTGCTCGTAGCTGCTGCCCTCGTCGCTCAGGTGGCGTTGCAGACTGCGCAGGCTCAGGTGCAGGCCATGGGCCAGGGCCTCGGCCGAGGGTTCGCCGTTCGGCAGGCACTGCTCCAGGGCGCGGCGCAGGCGGCGTGCCACGGTGTCCGGCTGCAGCGCCTCCAGGCGCTTGCGCAGCACCGCCTCGTTGTGTGCGGCCAGCTCCGGGTTGCCATCGCCCAGCGGGCGGTCGAGATCGGCGCGGGCGAAGCACAGCACGTCCTCGGCGGCGGCGAAGTGCACCGGCGCGCGGAACACTTCCTGCCAGGGGCTCGGATCGCTCGGCAGCGGCCGGCGCAGGTGCACGGCCAGCGGCGCGTAGTCGCGGCCCAGGCGATTGCGGCAGGTACGCACGTAGATGGCGGCGAAGGCGTCGATGGCCTCGGGCGCCGGCGCTGGCGAACCGGGTGGCAGGCGCAGGTGCAGTTCGCACACCTCGGCCGCCTCGCGCAGCTCCAGTTCCAGGGCATCGCTGACCACCTGGTGGTAGCGCACGATGCGTTCGAATACTTCGCGCAGGGTACCGCTGGCCATCACCGCCATGCCGAGGGCGTGGAAGGTGGTCGGCGCCACGTGACGCGAGGTATGCAGGCCCAGGGTCGGGTCGCCGCTGGCGGCCACCGCCAGTTGCCACAGGCGCGTGGTGGCGTGCAGCGGGTAGCGCGCGTTGGCGTCGTCCAGCAGCGCCGGGTCGAGGCCGGCTTCGCGGCACAACTCGGCGCTGTCCAGGCCGAGCGCGTCGAGCTGGCGGCGCAGGGCGCGGGTCCAGCTGGCCAGGGTGGAGGGTTCAGTCATGCAGGTTGGCATTCTCGGTCAACAGGTTGGCGTTGTCGGTCAGGCGGGTCGGCGCGTGGTCGCGCACTCTAGCCTGGCCTGATTCCAACAACGATCCCCGGCGCCCCGCATGGCGCCGCCACAAGAGGATGCGTGCATGACCCCGACTCCTGCAACCCACCAGCAACGCTCGGCGCATATCCGCAGCGTGGTGATGGCCCATGGCGATGCCCTGCGCCAGCGCTATCCGATCCTGCGCCACCAGGACGCCATCGGCGCTGGCATCCTGGCATTCGCCCTGGCCGGCATGATTGGCAGCGCCTGGCTCTATGCCGAGGGCGTCATCGCCTGGTGGGTGTGCCTGCTGGCCAACGCCTTCTTTGCCTCGCTGACCCACGAACTGGAACACGACCTGATCCACTCGATGTACTTCCGCAAGCAGCGCGTGCCGCACAACCTGATGATGGCGCTGGTGTGGATGGCGCGACCGAGCACCATCAACCCGTGGATTCGCCGCCACCTGCACCTGAACCACCACAAGGTCTCCGGCACCGAGACCGATCTCGAGGAGCGCGCCATCACCAACGGCGAGCCCTGGGGCTTCGCCCGCCTGCTGATGGTCGGCGACAACGTGATGTCCTCGTTCATTCGCTTCCTGCGCGCGCCGACCTGGGAGCGCCGCAAGATGATCGTCAGCCGTACGCTCAAGGGCTATGCGCCGCTGGGCCTGCTCAACTGGGGCGCCTGGTACGTGTTTCTCGGTTTCCACCTGATCGACTTCGTCGCCTCCGTCGCCGGTAGCCCGATCGCCTGGTCGGCCACCACCCTGGCGGTGATGGATGGCATCACTTTCGCCGTGGTGGTGCTGGTCGGCCCCAACGTGCTGCGCACCTTCTGCCTGCACTTCGTCAGCTCCAACATGCACTACTACGGCGATGTCGAGCTGGGCAACGTGGTGCAGCAGACCCAGGTGCTCAACCCCTGGTGGCTATGGCCGCTGCAGGCGTTCTGCTTCAACTTCGGCAGCACCCACGCGATCCACCACTTCGTGGTCAAGGAGCCTTTCTACATCCGCCAGATGACCGCGCAAGTGGCGCACAAGGTGATGCGCGAGATGGGCGTGCGCTTCAACGACTTCGGCACCTTCGCCCGCGCCAACCGTTGGAATGCGCCGAGCCAGGAGGCCGCCGCGCCCGTCCAGCAGACCGCCTGAGTATCATCGTCAGCCCCGGTCCGCCGGGGCGCTTCCGGGGCCTGCGGGCCCCGCGCTTTTTTGGAATCGCCATGAACATCCTGATCGTCCACGCGCATCCCGAGCCGCAATCCTTCTGCACCGCCATGAAGGATCTCGCCGTCGTCACCCTGGAGGGCGCCGGCCACGCCGTACAGGTCTCCGATCTCTACGCGATGAACTGGAATCCGGTGGCCTCGGCCGCCGACTTTCAGGTCCGCGGCAATCCCGACTACCTGACTTACGCCCTGGAGCAGCGCGAAGCGGCGAAGAGCGGCAAGCTGGCGCCGGACATCGCCGCCGAGCTGGACAAGCTGCTGTGGGCCGATCTGCTGATCCTCAACTTCCCCCTGTTCTGGTGTTCGGTGCCGGCCATGCTCAAGGGCTGGATCGACCGCGTGCTGGTTTCTGGCACCTGCTACGGCGGCCTGCGCTTCTACGATCGCGGCGGCCTGGCCGGCAAGCGCGCGCTACTCAGCTTCAGCCTTGGCGGGCAAGGCCACATGTTCGCAGACGAGAGCGCCATCCACGGTGACTGGGAGCCCATGCTGCGCCCGCTACAGCGCGGCACCCTGGCCTATGTCGGCATGCAGGTGCTGCCGCCGTTCGCCGCCTACCACGTGCCCTATATCAGCTCCGAGGCGCGCGGCGTGATCCTCGAGCAGTACCGCGACTATCTGCTCGGTCTGCAGAGCATGGAACCGCTGCGCTTCCCCTCGCTGGCCGACTTCGACCGCGGCCTCAACCCCCTGCGCCAGGAGGTGCCGGCATGAAGAGCTGGATCTGCGTGATCTGCGGCCTGATCTACGACGAATCCAAGGGTTGGCCGGACGACGGCATCCCCGCCGGCACGCCCTGGGCCGAGGTACCGGATGACTGGCTGTGCCCCGATTGCGGCGTGAGCAAGGCCGACTTCCACATGCAGGAGCTCTGAGCGACAGGCCGCATGGACGCCCGCGAGGCGGATGCGTATGATTGCGCCCCGCAACGCATCCGTAGCTCAGCTGGATAGAGTACTGCCCTCCGAAGGCAGGGGTCGTGGGTTCGAATCCCGCCGGATGCGCCAGATACTGGCTTCGACATCTCAACACATGCTTCGCAAGCCCCTCGAAAAGCCCGCCCTGATGCGGGCTTTCTTGTTTCTGCGTTTTGCCGCTTTATCCACAACTAATCTGAGCGCCGCCGACCCCGTGGGCCTTGGTGGCCATCGCACCAGGAATTACGCAACGTCTGGTCGCCATGGCATGGCTCGTCAACGCTGGCGCTTCGCTATAGGATTCCAGGCACAGCAGTAGCCACAGTAGGAAGGCGCAGAAATGATCGGTTCGGACGAAGATCTACGCGAGGCTGAAGAAGGGCTGGAGCGCGACTCGAAGGAGACCGCCCAGGCCGAAGATGCCGGGCAGGTGGATGCGCTGAACGATATCGCGCCCTCCCTGCCGGAAGATGTCGCCAAGAAGATCCTGCGCGAAGCGTTCAAGCACTTCCCGATTCCCGGAAAAAAGTAACCCCTGCTTTAGTGCGAGCTGGAGAGTCGGTGCCTTGTTGGGTGCACTGGAAAGAAAAAAGCCCCCAAGCCTGAGCTTGGGGGCTTTTTGTTTTCGGCCCATTCAGTCGAGAGGAACGGTCTTCTCGATTCTGAGTTCCTTCTCCGGGGAGCCGACACGGGGCGGCAAGGCTGGTACACCTTCCGGTATGTCCTGATCGGCGTAGCGCAGCTGTCGCTCGCGGATGAAGTTGTACTTGCCCTCGGTCAGCTCGTCCGCATGGGCGAAGTCATTGATGATGGTCGGCTTGATAAAGACCATCAGGTTCTTCTTGCTGACTTCCTTGCGGTCGTTGCGGAACAGTTTGCCGATGACAGGAATCTTGGCGAAGAACGGGACGCGGTCCCCGGAGTCGCGCATTTCGTCCGAGATCAGGCCGCCCAGCACCAGCGTCATATTGTCCTTGATCAGCACTCGGGTCTCGATGGAGCGCTTGTTGGTCACGATATCGGCAGCACTGGTGTCGTTGGTGACGCTGGATATCTCCTGGTAGACATTCAGGGTGACCGAGTCGCCTTCATTGATCTGTGGCTTGATCTTCAGCGTGATGCCCACGTCCTGCCGCTCGATCGTCTGGAAGGGGTTGGTCGATGGGTTGGACGCGCTGGTGGAGCTGCCGGTGACGAAGGGGACGTTCTGGCCTACGACTATCTTGCCCTCTTCGTTGTCCAGCGTGACCAGGTTGGGCGTGGACAGGATGTTCATCGAGTCGTCGGTGGACAGCATTCGCACCAGGGCGCGCAGCGAGCCGCTGCTATAGAAGCCCAGGCTCAGGCCGGCATCCAGCTTGACTGGCGAACCTGGGAAGCTGTCGATGCCGTTGCCCTTCATGGAGGACTTGAAACCACCGAACAGGCCGTCGCCGCCCAGTGCCGCCTCGGAGGTTTTCCATTGCACGCCCAGGTCGTTCACCTTGTTGTCCGAGACCTCGACGATGACTGCTTCCACCAGGACCTGCGCGCGGCGGATATCCAGGCGTTTAACCACGCCATCGATGGTGGTCATGATGGCTGGAGGAGCGCTGATGACCAGTGCGTTGGTCGTGTCGTTGGCCTGGATGGAGATCTCGGCGCCGCTGACTCCTACGTCCTTGTCCTGTTTCTGCACGCTGGTGGCGACGTTCTGTAGTACCTGGGCTACTTCCGATGCCTTCAGGTAGTGCAGGTAAATGACTTTGGTGTCGCGGATGAGGTTGCCGGGTTTGTCCAGGCTGGCGAGTACATCGCGCAATTGCTGGCGCTTGCTGGGGTCGCCGGAGATAAGAATGCTGTTGGTGCGCTCGTCGACGGAGACATTGATCTTGCTGGCGCCTTCCTGTCCGCCACCCTGGGGGGTCAGGGTGCCGAGCATGGTCGACAGCTCTTTGGCGTTGGCAAACTTCAGCGGTATGACGTCAATCTCAAACTGGCCGGCCTGGTCTATCTCGGCGACCAGCTTCAGCAGTTGATTGATGTTGGAGGCCCGGTCCGAAATGATCAGGGCATTGCTGTCCGGGTAGGCGGCCAGGTGGCCAACCTGGGGAACCATCGGACGCAATATGTTTACCAGCTGTGTTGCTGGGACATGTTCCGAGCGTATTACCCGCACAACTTGCTGGTCGTCGTTGAGCTTATCGTCATCGACCAGTGGGACGCCGCTCTGCTTTGCGTTCGCATCGGGAATGACCTTGACCACGCTATCGGATTCGATTGCAGAGAATCCGTGTACCTGCAATACCGAAAGAAAGACGCGATAAGCCTCGTCGGGACTCATGGCGCCATTGGATATCACCGTTACCTTGCCGGTTACGCGAGGGTCGATGATGAAGTTCTTGCCGGTCGCCTTGGCGATCCACTCGATGAACGAACGGATGTTGGCGTCCTGCATGTTGATCTTTACTTCCGCGCTTTCCGGGGAAGTTGGCTCTTCGGCTAGTGCCGAGTTGGACAGGAGGCAGAGAGACAGCAGCAGGGGAAGTAAGATACGGATGGGCACTTCTCTATCACTCGACTACTTGTTCTGCGCAAGCTTGCGCTGAATGAATTGCTGATATGCGGTGGGTGGCGATTCGGCTGACTTCGCGACGGCGGGTGTTTCATTCGTTGCGGTCGGAGGTTCTGCTGGGGCTGCGGGCAGACTTTCCGGGGCAGCGGACTCTCCTTCGCCAAAGCCGCGGAAACTGAGTTGTTCCAGTTTTCCATTACGCTTGAAGGTAACTCCGTTGCTTTCGATTTTGGCAATGGCTATCCCGGGGCGCGCCTCTTCACCAGGCTTGAGAATCAGGGTCTTATTACCGTCCTCAATAATGACCGAGCTCTCTTCGGGGGCTGTCATGAAGAAGATGGCGGAGATCTGCAGGTCCAGGTTGCTTTCGGGTAATGCTTCGCGCTGTGCCTGATCGGGCTGCTCCTGATCGGCACTGCCGAAGATGCCGAGCAGGTGTTTATCTAGCGATCGCTTTGCGGATTCGGATTGCGCGGCGGGCTGAGCCGCTTCAGCTGCTGGGGCTTGCTGCCTGGTTGTCTGGGCAAACTGGAATGCCTGCCAGCTAATGCTGGCCAGTATGAGTGCCGGCAGAACAAGCCAGATACCGAGCTTGGCGCTTGTTGCCGCGAGAGGGCTGGATAATGTCTGAACAAAGCTGGCCATGGACTCATCCCTGTGATGGCGCGGCAATACTATCGACAGGTCTGTCGCATGCCTAGAAATGCAGCGTACTTCACAACTGTCCCAGAGCTTGGCGTGATGTGAGTCACGCTTTTTTGTGCCTTATTCGCTTTGGTTATTTTCAACATGCTTGAAATGAGCAATGTCTGTGTATAGCATTGGGCCATTGCAAGATTGAGTCTATCAGCTGGCTTAATCTGTATGTGCAAATTAAATGGAACTTTTTGTCGAATATGCTGCACGGATGCCGTCATATCGGTTTGCGCTACATGCTCGCTGCGCTCGCTGCGCTGCCTGCATTCGCATCCGCATCCCCACAGTTCGATATTCGTGCCGCCGCGCCACTCGGTAGTGCCGGTAACGCCGCTGAGTACATCCTCTCCATAGATGACTGTCGCGATCTTGCCGAAGTGCAGGTTGTGGCTACTGCTCAGCGATTCCTCCCGACAGATGCTTTGCGCGACGGCGAAGCCGCAAGCAGCTGCTCGTTCGGGTTCAGCCTGCAAGGTGCAGAATCTCTACAGCCGGCCGTGAAGCTCGGCTTCGCCGATGGCAGCAAGCAGGATTACAGCGAATCTTTCCAGGCTGAGGCGGTGGCGCCCAGCCTGCAGCTTACTCAGCTGGCCTTCGATATGGAGGAGGGTGGTCAATATCTGACCGCCAGCTTCGAGGCCTCTGATGAAGTCGATCTCAGCTATCTGAGCATCTCTCTGACGGGCCTGCGTGCCTCGGATCTGCGAGCGGCTGGCGGTGTGGTCAGCCAGGCGGAGCGCAAGGCGTTTCTGCGCATGGATGAGGTGAGGCGGGTATTTCCGCGGGTGGATGGTCAGAGCAGCTTCAGCCTGCGTCAGCGCATAGAGCCGGCGCTGTCTGCAGAGGAGATCTCTCGTAATGCCCTGGTCATGGTTCAGGCGACCGCCGTCGATGCGTCTGGGAACCAGCGCAGCTTCTCTGATGTGCGCACGACCGGCAGCAGCGTCGAGGAGGGCGTGCGCGGTATCAGTGTGCAGCCGGGCAGCCTGCTATTTACTGATGCGCTGCAGTCGGCGCGGCTAATCCCTGAGGTCGACTTCGAGTTTCGCGGGCCTACGCCGCTGCCCGGGCTGGGACACGGCGTCAGCTATCGCTCCTCCAATCCCGACAAGGTTTGGGTAAGCGCCGAGGGTGTTGTCTATCCCATACAAGAAACCGCCAGTGAGGCGGTTTTCGTCTATCTGAGCTACCCAGGGCTGGCTGAGATCAGCATGCCGGTGCGGGTCGATTTCAGCCGCCGGCTGACTGCTCTGCGTTTTGCGGATCAGGCCCTGGATCAAGCGTTGGTGCTGCCTCGACTGAACAGTTTCGAGAAGCTGCCGCCGCTTCTTGCCGTATTCGATGACGGTAGCGAGGCGCCGCTGGCCGATAGCCTGGCTTTCGAGCTGCAACTGCCAGTGGGTAGCGATGCGGTTCTGCAAGTCAACGAGGCGCGCGCCCTGTTGGCCAAGGCGCAGATCCCCGAGCAGAATCCTCTCAAGGTCAGAGCGCGCCTGCAGCGTTACCCGGAGATTGGAGTTGATCTGCTGGTGGCGGCACAAGATGCAACGCCTACGGTAGAAATGACTCCGGAGGCCACTGTCGCGGTAGGCACGGTTCTGGAGCTGACGGCCAAGGCTGGCGACGATGTCGGTATCAAGAGTGTCGAGTTCTGGCTGGATGATGCCCTGGTCGGACGTCGCCTCACTCCTCCGTATGCCCTGAGTCTGCCCATCGAGCAAGAGTTGGAAGGGCGTAACCTGCGCGTGCGGGCCGTGGCCTACGACGACAGCGGCAAGAGCCAGAGCACGCCGGAACGTGTTGTGCGTGTCGTGGCGCAGAGCAAGCCGCAGGTACCGGCCTTCGTGTTCGAGGCGCCAGTCGATGCTCAGCGCGTGATCGAGAACAGCCGGGTACGTGCCACCATCAGTGCCTATCTGGGCTCGATGATGAGTGGCAACTACCAGAGCGGGATTAGTCAGGTCGAATTCTTCATGGATGGGCGCAAGGTCGGTGAGAGCCGCTTCCCTGCGTTGGATCAGCGGCCCGTGGCTAGCGATCCCAAGGAGAAAGAGCTGTTCGAGCTGTGGCAGGCCGATTTGCCGATACCGGACATCTCTGTGCGCGAGACCAGTATCGGGCTTTCCGCCCGCGTGCACAGTCGCAACGGTGGTGTGAAGGATGCTTCGACTCGTTTGTTACGTGTTCTGGAGAACCAGAAGCCCATCGCGCGCCTGACCCAGCCGGCCGCTGGCAGCCAGGCGACTGTTGGGCAGACCGTTGCCGTTACGGTCGAGGCCAGTGATGACACCCTGGATGGTGGTACGGACATCTTCCTGCTGGTGGATGGCGTGGAAGTGCAGTCGTTCCATCATCAGGTGGATAAGTACGACGGCAATTCATTCGGCATGCGTAGCGTCAGTCATACCTTCCAGCTACCTATTAAGCAGGAGTGGCTTGGGCGGACTCTCGAGTTGCGCGGTCAGGTGTCCGACCAGCACCAGCAGGTCAATCGCTCCGAGCGGCTGCTGCTGCCGGTCAAGGGCGATCAGATACCTACAGTCGCACTCAGCTATCCCGTCGAAGGTGCCCACCTGGTCTCCGGGCAGCCGATCGAGCTGCGTGCCAACGCGACCGATGATCTGGCTCTGCGCCAGGTGGATTTCTACGTCAACGGCAAGCTGGTTGGCAGCGATCTGAAGGCGCCTTTCGCAACCATCTATCAGACTCCGGCTGGCATTGAGAACGAGGTGCCGCTGGCGGTACATGCCGAAGCATTCGACAGCGCAGGTCAGCTGGCTCGTAGCCCGGTGGTCAATGCGACGCTGGGCAAGGACGAAGATGACCCGGTCATCAACCTGGCCTCGCCGAGCATCACGGTCAGTGATGCGGGCGCCGATCTGGCTCCGGTTGTGGAGAACAGCACCTTCGTTCTCAAACTGACCGGCTACGACAATGTGGGTGTCGAGCGCCTCGACCTGTATGGCGTGAAGAAGCAGGATGGCCTTGGCTATGTACTTACCGGTGATCTCAACGACAAGCTGAGCAGTGTCGATGGCGATCTTCTGGTGCAGGCCATTCCCGGAGCGCTCAAGGCCTTCTCCACTTTGAAGGTGGTTGCTGCGCCGGTATTCAAGCATCTCGATGGTGTGCGCTACGACCGCTACCCGATACGTGCGGTGGCCAGCGACAAGACGGGCAACGACTCCGAACTGGAAGTGCTGATCGGCATCGAGGACGACAGCAAGCCGGAAGTGCGGGCAATCAGTCCGAGCCAGAGTCGACTCTACAGCCAGGACACTCTGGCCGCAGATGTCGTGGCTCGTGATGATCGTGCCGTCCATGCCCTAGAAGCGAGCCTATGGCTGGAGGGTGGTTCGGCTCCGCTGTGGGAGCGACGTATCGATGCGCAAGCCGGGCTGATACCCGGACCGGAAACCGTCAACAAGCTGAGCATCGATCTGAAACCGCTGGCGCTAGGTAATCAGGAGCGCAACCTGCGCCTGCGTATCGCTGCCGTGGATGATGGCGGTCAGCGTGGTGACGTCAAGGAGATACCTCTGCAGATTGTGGCGGACACGCTAGGTCCGCGCCTTGCTGTGGTTTCGCCGATCCAGGGAGCGCCGCTCTACGTTGGCAATACGGTGCAGATGAAGCTTCGCGGTGTTGACGACACCAAGCTGGTCTCCATGCAGGCCTTGAGCGAGGGGCGGACGCTCTACAGCAATACCAACATTCAGGGTGCCAGCTTCGAGGGTTCTTTCTCGCTGCAGGTGCCATCCGAGGGTGATGAGCTGGTTATCGAGCTGCGTGGCCGTGACCAGTACGGCAACGAGGCCGAGGTTACGCTGTGGCGCTTCGACATCGAGCGCGATATGCCGCCGCAGCTGAGCGTACGCCTGCCTGCTCCAGGTGCGCGGCTGTATGAAGGTGAGGCCTTTACTGCCCAGGTGCTGGCCCTGGATGACCGCAAGCTGGAACGGGTCGAGTTCTTCCAGCGTCAGGGTAGCCAGACCAAGATACTGCATACCGTCCAAGGCACCGATCAGAACCTGGTGCGTGAAGGCTATGCCAGTGCCGCTCTGCGTGTGCCGACTCAGACTGATCCGGCCATTGTCATGGGCGCGCGTGCATTCGACAGTGCCGGACAGAGCAGCGAGGCGCTGTTCGACATACAGATCATCGACGATGTCGAGGCGCCGACTCTGCAGCTGAACAAGCCCGTCAGCGACTTCAGTCTGGAGCCTGGCAAGAGCTTCGATGTACAGGGCAGTGCGGGAGACAACCGTTTTATCGAGGCGGTCGACGCCATCCTGATTGACCCGCAGACCCATGAAGAACACGTTCTGTCCTGGGAGATGTTCGGCCGCAAAGATCGCGTCGAAACCATCAAGGTTCCCAACCCCGGCACGCTGGGCTCGATCATTGCCGGTGAGCGCTTCTTCACCGACTTTAACGCTCGGCTGCGCCTGTCCGCCGTGCTATCCCGCCGTTATGCCGGCCAGGTCGTCCAGCTGGTCTTCCGCGCTCGTGACCGTGGTATCAACGAGGGGCGCACCGCGCCGATCAATCTGCGGATACTGGCCGATGAGACCGGGCCGAGCATTACCATCCAGTCGCCGGCCGAAAAACTGTTCGAGCGCCAGGCTGCAGAGCTGAAGGTTTCGCTGCAGGATGAGACCGAGGTGGATTCGTACGAGGTCCGCCTGCTCGATGATCTGGGGCGCGACGAGGTAGTGGTGAGCGCCAGTGGCGTAGCCAGCGCCCAGGTCAGTATTCCCGCCGCCAACGGCACCAATCCATTGGTACTGGACCTCGCTCGCTATCGTCCGACGAGCGAGCCGACGGCTCTGACGCTGGTAGTGAAGGCCAAGGATCTGCTGGGCAACGAGAGCCAGCAGACTCGCCGTTTGCTGATTCATCAGGATCAGGCGCCCAAGCTGACCTGGCGTGACGGCTCTCCTGCCGAACAGCAGGAGCGTGGTCAACCTCTGCGTGGTGTCTTGCAGGTAGAGGATGATTACAGTTCCAGCCAGTCGAAGGACGCCATCGATCATCTACTGCTGATCAGCTCGCTGCGTGGTTTGGGTCCTGTGCGGGATCTGCGGGGGCTGTCCGTCTATGACAGCGCTCTGCTTCGCAATCGAGCTCGGATCGATTTCGCATACCCCGAAGCACAAGGCTGGCATGGCCAGTTGCTTTTGAATGGCAAGCCTTACCTGAATGTGCAGGAGGGGCGCCTGCTGCTCAGTGGTGGAGACGAGTCGCGCGAGCCGAAGAAGCTCAAGTTGGGCAACCAGACCATGAGCTGGAGTGTGGAGACACATTCGAGCCATCTCTGTCAGGTGCGTCCTGAGAGTCGCGAGATCCAGGCGGTCAATGGTGAGCTGGACCTGAGTGCGCTGATCAATACAAGCACTACGCGTCTGGTGCTGCGTCCCCGTTCAGGGGTTCCGGGCTTCATTCGTGAGCTGCAGTTCAGCCTGCAGGAGTCCCAGGCCGCTGATCTGCAGAATGCCGCCGGCACCAGGGTGCCGGGGCGTTATGCGCTCACTGTGCTTCTGTTGGATGGTAGCGACACTGCATTCCTGCAGCTCGCGGGCAGCGGTTATCAGAACTCTACCAAGGCGAGCTACTCGCAGCTCATGCCGATCCCGGTCGAGGGCAGCAGTGCCAGCGTGGCCTTGGTCGGTCACGCGGTCGACCGGCTCTCGGTAGAGCGTGGAGTTCAGTCGCTCCAGCCGCTGTTGCAGCAGCCATTGATCCTGGACGAGCAGGCGCCCTCCTCGAAAATTCTGTCTCCTGCGCCCGGCACCGTTGTCCTGCCGATGCAGCAGCTCGATCTCAATGTCGAGTTTGGCGACGACAGCAAGGCGCTGAAGAGCCTGCGTCTGTTGGAAAATCGTAGCCGTACAGTGCATGAGCTCGGAGTGAATCTCGGGCAGAAGAGCTGGGTGCTGCCCTATCGCGTGCCGAAGCCTCTCTCCAGCGGTGAGCTGGAGCTGACGCTGATTGCGGAAGACTGGAGTGGTCGCAGTAGCGAACACAGCATGGTCTATCCGCTGCAGGCCAACGAGAAGCCCGAGCTGACCATCAAGGGTTTCAACACCTATCTGGTCAGTGGCGAGTACAAGAAGGCGATAACCGAACCC
Organism: Pseudomonas sp. GD04019; assembly: GCF_029837695.1. Lineage (GTDB taxonomy): Bacteria > Pseudomonadota > Gammaproteobacteria > Pseudomonadales > Pseudomonadaceae > Aquipseudomonas. The sequence goes on along the minus strand of NZ_JAOEEA010000006.1, from coordinate 55,183 downwards.
TCGCGCCTGAACTATGGCGAGTTCTGGGTGCGCACCAACGAGCGCTTCCGCCTAGATACCCATCTGCGCGACGACGCCGGCCTGTCCTCCTTCAAGGTGCTGCGCCTCAAGCGTGATGGTTCGCTCGGCGCCGTGGTCTACAGCCGCGATTTCCCTGCACCTTGCCCGAGCACACCACCACTGCAGGCCGGAGACAAGGCGGAGATCCAGTTCGATCAGACCGAGCCTACCGAGTATCGCATCGAGCTGACGGACACTTACGGTCATGTCAGCCAGCGCACCATGCTGATTCACCCGCTGGTCAACATGGTGCCGGAGGTGCGTATCACGGCGCCGGCCGAAGACCAGGACATAGCCGCCGGGACCTTCCGCATTCGTGTCGGCCTGGTGGCCGCCGATGATCGCCTGCTGACACCGAACAATCTCAGGGTATTCGCCAATGGTGTGCCGCTGCCGGTACTGTCTCAGAGCGACCCCGTCGCAGCAGGCGGTGAGCACGCCATCGACAGTGCTTTTGCCAGCATCCATGACAGTTTCCAGGCGCACTACAACGCGTCCATGGCCGATGACTTTGGACGCAGAAGCAGCCCCTACGCGCTGCAGCGCACCTTTATTCTGGAAGTGCCGCAAGGCCTGATCCGTCACAACGAGAAGCTCAAGCTGACGGCACAGATCACCGACTCCGATGGAGCTGTAGGTCTGTCCGAGCGTGAGTTCAATGTGGCAGCCGACCTGATCAAGCCCGAGGCTCTGATCAAGCGCCCGCAAGTCGGTTTCGGTGCTATCGAGGACAGTGACTTCACTCTGACGGTACAGGCCTATGACAATGTCAAGGTCAACCGACTGCTGATGTCCAGAGCCTATGGCGTGCTCAAGCGCGACGGCACCTACGTCAAACAGGATTTCGTGCAGCAACGAGATATCGCCGGTATTCCTGCCGAGGACTACGAGCCGGTTACCACCCTCAACATCGATACGCCGGAATACAACCAGGTTCTGCATGTCGACCGCCTGCACCAGATTCTCGGTAGCTTCGGTCTGACTCATGACGACGTCAGCCGTGTCGATCTCTGGGTTCGGGTCGAGGCCTTCGATGTGGCCAACAGCCAGGCCCGCGAGGTGAGCTTCCCGGTACGGGTCGACGAGCGTCCCGTTCTGGATGTGATCGAACCCTTGGCCGGGGCCAAGGTGGTCGAGGGCAACCCGCTGTATGTCAACGTCAAGGCTTTCGACGACGTCGCCATCGAATATGTGAACCTGCGGGCCACCTATGGCAATGGTCAGGCGCCTTACGAGATGCGCCTGCGCGCTGCGCCCTACAACTTCTCCGTACCGGTACCGGCGTTCGATGCGGCGAATCCGGCTGCCAATCGTGTGCAGCTGAGCATCGAGGCGGTGGACAACTATGGCGTCGCCCATGGCGATCTGGATGCCCACCGCGCCGAGGAGGCGCTGGAAGTCGAGATCGTTCAGGACCAGGCCCCGAGCGTCGTCATCGGCACGCCTAAGGACAACAGCGAGACCGATGAGGGCCAGCTGATGCTGGTACAGGTCAACGCGGTCGACGATGTCGGAGTGGATCGCGTGGTGCTGAACGTCGCCGGTCTCAAGGGCGGCGACCGCAGCCTCACCGACATGGTCTTCCCCTATGAGTTCCTGGTCGAGATTCCCTATGGTCAGGCCGGCACGGACCTCCAACTGACCGCCAGCACTCTCGAGATGCGTGCATCTGGTCAGCCGCGCAGCGTATCCACGGCCCGTCCGGTACGAGTCAAGGTATTCAAGGACACCAAGGCGCCGGAGATGCTGGTCAAGTTGCCGGTCGCGACCGGTGCCAGCGTGTCCGAGAAGCGTACTCTCCCGTATCAGCTGGAGGTCAGCGATAACGTCCGGGTAGGCTCGGTCAGTCTGGGGCTGTATGTCGATCGCGACAGCAACGGTACCTATGCCGACAACGAGCGGGTCATGGACCGCATGCTGATCAGTCAGCCTTTCATCGGCAGCATTCCGTTGAATGCCATTGCCGATTATCTGGGGCGTACCGACAACCTGCCCGAATCCCTGCCGATGCAGTTGCGGATCACCGCGCGCGATGCAGCGGGTAATGAAACGCGTGAAAGCATCATCGTCACCCTGCGGCGTAACCAGCGGCCGGAAGTTAATGCGATCAAGCTGCTGGATGCGCGTGGCTTCGCCATGGGGCAGGTGACGGAAATCACCGAGGGTCGCGGCCTGGTGGTGCAAGTTCAGGCCAACGACCCGGAAGTCGGCGTGCAGAACGCTTCGCTCTTCTATTCCATAGGTCCGGCCGATGCTCAGCCGGAGTTCCAGGCACTGGGCGTGGATTCGGCAGCCCCCTTCCAGTTCCATTTCAAGGTGCCGAATGAGCGCGTTGGTCAGGTACTGCGCTTCCGCGCCCAGGCCCGTGACCTGGATGGCTATGACTCGGTCATGGTCGATCTGCCGGGCACTCTGACCATTAAGGCCGACCAGGCGCCACAGGCGCGCATCGTCAAGCCGGACAATAACAATAGCGTGGTGATCGACGGCGAGGACGTGGAGGTCTTCGTCGAGGCCTTTGATGATCTGGGGCCGGAGGGTATCGACCGCGTCACCTTCTATGTCAATGGCCTACCGGTTTACAGCAGTGAGCAGAGCTATGGTCAGCAGACCGGCAGCTATGCCCAGGATCATGTCTATCACGCCATGATTCCTGCGCCCGCGGGCGTGAATGGTTTCACCGTGCAGGCAATCGCCTACGATCAATTGGGTCAGTCCGGGGCTTCGCAGACCGTGCGTATCGGTCGTCTCGAAGACACCGTGGTTCCTCGCGTATCGGTACTCGCGCCGATCGACAAGGATGTGCTGACCCAGAGCGAAAGCCTGCGTGCAGTGGTTGGCATCGAGGACATGGGCGGCGCTATCCAGGAAGTCAGCATGCTCTGGCAGCGCCAGTACCAGACCGAGAGCGGCGAGTGGAAGGTGGCTGACGAGTATCCGCTCAATCTGTTCCGCGACGACACTCGCGTACCGGGTGACAAGACCCCCGTGAGCCAGCCCGACAAGCACTATTTCGTCTACTGGGCCGACTTCAGTCAGGGCAATGTGCTGCGTCGTACCGGGCTGCGTAACGAGCGCCTGCACGTGCTGACCAAGGTGGTAACGCCCAACCACACGGTCAAGCGCGACACCTATCACGAAGTGGGCTGGCCGCTCAGCGAGCGCCGCTTCATCGCGCCGAACCTGGGCAACCAGCAGGCCGCGAAGACCGTGCACTACACCGCGGTGGACCAGTACCGCTCGCTCGACCGCAGTGGTGCCATGATGGCGGCCTGGTCCAGCGTCGATCCTCTGCGTATCGAGCAAGGCCTGGGTCTGCTGGAAAAAGGTGAGCAGAGAGCGATGCCGCCTGCTCGTACTGGCATCTTCATCATGGACGCCGTAGACGAGACGCAGAGCAACCAGAGTGGCGACTTCTTCGCCTACTCGCCGCTGCTCAACGGCGCCGCCGAAATGTTCAGCGGCAGCATCGGCGAGCTGCTCTCGGACGAGAATATTGTTCTTGCATCCAAGTCGGGCCTACCCAATGGCAAGTGCGGTGAAGACACGCCAGAGTGCTCCTTCATCAGCAGCATGGAGCAGGAGATCCGCAAGGACTGGGTCGGTGGTGACCGCCCGAGCGAGGGGACCGGGGCGCTCTATCTGGACAACGATGCCGGCGAACTGCTGCTCTTCGGGCAGAAGAACGGCGACGGGCAGTTCGGACTGCCCTATCTGTTGATGGGTCGTGTAGACATGCCCTATCCGGATGTCTATGGCCTCACCCGCAGCGGCAATCTCGTGCTGGTTGCCAACGGCAATGGCGGCGTGCAGGTGATCGACATCAGCAACATGACCGCGCCCTATCACGTCGGCTACATCAAGCCCAACGGATTTACCCGCGACGTCAAGATTCGTGGCCACTATGCCTATATTGCCGCCTCCGAAGAGGGCGTGGTGGTGGCCGACCTCAGTACACCAGCCATGCCGATCGTGGCGCGCATCGATACCCTGGGTGTGGCCAACCGCTTGCACCTGGTCGGTAGCCAACTGTTCGTTACCGACATGGCCGGCAACGGCGACAGTGCCCGGCTGTCGCGTATCGATATCAGCGAGCCGGATCAGCCGCGTCTGGCTCAGGTCGTCGAAGTTGGCCCGCACCGTCCTGACCAGGCTGCCGATGGCCTCTACGACGTACATCTGTCCGGCAACCTGGCCTATGTCACCCAGCTGTTGTCCGACCAGTCGGATAGGCCGACACAGAGCCTGGTGCAGATCATCGATCTGGCCAGAGTCGGCGAGAGCGGGTTGGACGCCAGTGTGCCGGTCATGCTGCAGCGCAACGCCACCACTGACAATTTCGCCGTACGCGGCGTAACACTGGCTCGTGGCGGCATCCAGGTTGCTGCGGGCAAGGGTGGTATCGGGCGTATCGATCTGCCGGCCCTGACGGTCCTGCAGCACAGCCCGCAATATGGCGAGAACGATGTCAGCACCCAGCTGCCAGCCATCCTGATCGAGCTGTCTGCCGTTGTGCCGGACAGCACGGTCCTGGGCGACTACCTGCAGGTGCTCGAAGGCGATGCGCAGATCGGGCGCGATATCACCGCCCAATTCGACCTGTCCTTCGCTGCTCGCGGTACCGACGTGACCAAGCGTCGTATCCAGCTGACCCGCAAGGAAGGCCAGAATCTTCTGCCGCGCCAGCGCTACTTCGTGCGTGTGAAGCAAGGACTTACACCGATCACCGGCCAGCCCATGGCTGCCGACTATCTATTCAGCTTCACCACCGCGCCGGCCGATGCCCTCTACCCGGATATCCAGAGCGTCTGTACCCGCGAGAGTCGCGAGCGTGGTGCCTGCGTCAACGTTGGTGATGTGCGTGGTGGCACAGAGCTGATCGTGCGTGGTCGCCACTTTGGTGACCAGCCGCGCCTGCTGGTTGGCGGCGAGCCGTTGGTGGTCGAGCGGCGTGAGGTGGATGCCGAGACCGGCGTGGTGGCGCTGTACGCCAAGACCGTGCCGAACTATCCAGGACCGGCGACGGTCATGGTGCAGACCGAGGGCGGCCTGACCGACACCGTGCTGGGCGGTTTCATCTTCGTCGATGAGCTGTCGATCTCTCACCTGACCCCTGCAGTGGTACGAGCCAAGCAGAGCGGCAGCAATGATCGCGTCGAGCTGGTGGGCAAGGGCTTCCATGCCGGCATGACCCTGACCGCCTACAAGAGTGGTGACCCGGATAGCGAGCAGACCTTCAAGGTCGGCTCGGCCGAGCTGCGCCTGTACAGTGGCGAGCGCATGAGCTGGGTGGTGCCGGACCTGCGTGATGACGAAGGTGGCGGCTATCGTGGCTTTATCGATATCGAGCTGTCCGATGAGCTGGGTCGTCGCTACATCCAGCGCAATGCTCTGTTCTACGGTCGCCTGCAAATGGATCGCGGCCTCGAAAGCGAACCGCCGATGACTCGCAAGGAAATCGAGGATCGGCTGAAAATTCTGGAGCACGGTGGGTTGACCGACTATGTGCCGGACCCGCTGAAGCTGCCGCCAGGAAATATTGTCGACCTGGCCGTGGATAGCGATCTGCGCATGGTCTACGTGCTGGGTCGTGGCGAGCTGGGCTCAGGTGTGCCTACGCCAGATAAACTCAATACCCTCGAAGAGTTCCAGCACCTGTACGCACCGGGTTGGATCAGTCTGGTCAAATATGATCCGGCGCGCATCGATCAGGCCGCCCCGCGTCACGGTCTGGGTTACTACAACCTGCCCCAGGACCTGCAACCCAGTGCCATGGCGCTGGCCGAGAAGCAGCTGTATGTGGCCGCGCGGGGCTACAAGTTCCCCTATCTGGATACCGAGAACGAAGACCGCAGCTTGCTGCTGGTCTATGACCGCGAGATACGTGATCCAGAAGACCTGACCGAGCAGCCGCCGGGCAAGGATCGCGGCATCCGTTTCAGCCTGCCCCTGCCGTTCACCGGCGTGGTGGAGAAGGTTGTGGTTCATCAGGGCTTGGCGCTGGTAGCCAGTCGCCAGGAAGGCGTTGCCGTGGTCAGCCTGGCCGATCCGCTGCGGCCGAGCGTGATCCGTCGTATCGCCCAGGCGACCCTGAATGGCCAGAGCCAGAATTTGAGCGACGTGCAGGATATCGCCGTGATTGGCGACACCCTGCATGTGGTCAACGGCACACGCCGTGTTGCGTTCGACCTGAGCAAGCCGTCCCTACCGCAACTGGGTGATGGCAAGGCCAGTGGATTCTTCGGTCTGAGTGCCGATGGCAGTCGTTATGTCGGTAGCGAAGATCTCAAGCTCTACGATGCCAGCCGGCCTGCCTACATCCGCGAAGTGGGCGCCTACGAACCCGGTGGTTTCAGCGTGCCGGGCGCCAGCAGGGGTATCCATGCGCAGGCCACCACCTGGCTCGGCTTGACCACGGCTTCCACGCCTGGTGAGAAATGCATGGAGTCTCCGGGAGGCTACCTGGGCTTCTACGATTTCAGCCGCCCGGACAATATCGGTCTGCTGGACGCTCTAGTGCTGCCTGATCGTTGCCTGAGGCGGAACAGCGGGTTGCTCAGCAAGACCGGCAACAGTCTTCCATTGCTGGTGACCGACCATGGCGTCGGTGTGTTCGCCCTTCAATTCCCGAACAGCAAAGGCGCGACGATTTCCCGCTTGGGCATGATCGATCTGCTGACGTTGGAGCTGGTCGGTAGCGTGCCGCGCGATCAGGGCGAGGGTGTGCCACTGGACAGCCCGCTGGAGCTGCGCTTCAGCCGCTCGCTGGCGCATTACGATGACGACGAGCTGCGCGATTACCTGCAACTGCAGCGCGATGCCCTGACCGGGCAGAGTCCTGAAGTCGTGCCGTTCGCCATCGAGCGCAGCGCGGACCAGCGGACTCTGCGCCTGCTGCCGGAGCAGACGCTGGCTGCGGCCAATGGCTACCGCATTGTGCTCAAGGGCGATCTTGCCAGTCGTAGGACCCGCGGCCTGATGGAGCACAGCGTCCGCTTCCGTACGGGCCTGGCTACAGGCCCGCAGATCGATATAGAGAGTATCGTGCCCGGCACGCTGGATATCGGCGGCGGCGAGCTGGATGTACTGCTCTCGGGGAACAGTGGCCAGCCACAGTTCAGCCTGTCCGGGCAGGTTGCATCGGCAACGCTGGTCGAAACCCTGCTGGACGGGCGTGCGCGCTATCGCGTTCAGGCTCCGGCCAGCCTGCCGGGCCCTGCCAGCATGCAGGTCATCGCCGGTAACGGCAGCAAGGCGTCGAAAGTCGGTGCTGTGCAATTCGTCGAGCCGCTACTGGTGCGTTCGCTGAGCCCCAATCAGGGTTCGTTCAATGGAGGCACTCGCGTCCTGATCAAGGGCCAGGGTTTCCGCAGCGATCCAGGTGCCATGTCGGTGCTGTTTGGCGAGATGCCAGCCGAGCAGTACAAGGTGCTCGACTCCGAGACCATCGAGATCATCACTCCAGCCGGTTCGCTCGGTACGGTCGATGTACTGGTCAAGCTGAATGGCAATGGTCAGCAGGGCATTCTGCGCCAGGCGTTCGCCTATCAGCAGTCGCCACAAGCGTTGATCCGTGACAAGGGGCGTGTCTACGACCTGGCTCTGGACCCTACTGGCAGCTACCTGTTTGCTGCGCAGGGTAGCGCTGGTGTGCTGGTGTACCGAGTCAACGCCGGTGATCAGGTGGTCAACCCGGATACTCTGCTGGGGCTGATCGATCGCAATGGCGACAAGAGCGATGATCGCATCGTTTCCCGCGTGACCCTGCCGAACCAGTTTGTTGCCCTGGGTGTGGAGCCGTTCTTCGAACGTGGCAGTGATCGCGCCTATATCACCGGCGTGCGCCTGGATAGTAGTGGGGCGCCGATTGAGGCTCGTCTCTTTACCGTGGCCTTCGACCAGATCAATCCGGTTAACAGCACGATACTCGGCTCTCTGGAGCTGCCCAGTAATCTGGTGCGTGGCCTGCGTGTGCGCAATGCGCGAGTATTGCTGGGCATGGGGGGGGCTGGTGTTGGCATAGTCGATTCCTTCCTGCCGAACAAGACCTACCTGGTCGAGAATCTGGCGACCGAACCGAGTCTGCCGTTGCTAGATGTGGCCACCCAGGATGCTGCTGCGGGTGATGCGAGCATCCTGATTGGGGTCGGTGGCAACTTCAGCGTGAATAGCAACCGGCTGACCACCCTGGAGGCCAACGGTAGTGGCGGCTTCTATGTGTTCCGCCAGGACAAGGCACAGGGGCTGCGTCAACTGTCCCGTCTCGACCTGCCGGGTACCCGTGTTTCTCTGCAGGGGCGCTTCGCCTATGTGGCTGCGGGTGCCAGCGGTGTCGCAGTGGTTGATCTGCAGGACCCGAGCGCGCCGCGTATCGTCGCGCGAGTCAATGACATCGGTTATGCATACGACCTCGACTTCAACGGCAACACCCTCTATGTCGCGCGCGGTGACAAGGGCATCCTGACCATCGATGTCACCGACCCGCTGCGTCCGCAACCGGGCCGCAGCATGAACGCCCCGGCGGGCGGCAGCATCGAGAGCGTAGTAGCGGATGCCTACTCGGCGCTTGGCGGCGGCGTAGAAGCCAATGGTAGCGTGGTGCAGGTGATGCCAGACGTGGTGCTGCGTCTGCACATGGTGGACCCGCGCAACGGCATTCTCGACCGCCAACCCGATGGTAGCCTGCAGGTCATGGCCCGCTTCAGCAAGGCGATCGACCAGTATCCGGCCAACCTCCAGCATTTCAGTCTGCTGGGGCCGCAAGGCGATACCCTGAGCGCAACCACGCAGATCACCAGCAATGATGCCAAGCTGGTGCTGGATAGTGCCAGCGCCGCTCGCCTGCAGGCGGGAGATCGCCTGACGCTGCTGGTCAAGGCGGGCTTGGTATCGGTCAAGCCGATTCCCGGCAGGGAGCCGCTGGTTCTGCAGCGTCTGGCGCAGGATCAGCGGGTTTCCATGATCTATCGTGGTGCGCGCACCGATGCCCTGTCGATCGAGGCCGTTGTGCCCAGGAGGGTGGCGCGCGATCAGGCCAGTCTGGTGACGGTCAGTGCCCGCGGTGTGCCGGAGAACCTCGCGCAGGTCCACATCTATGTAGGTGACCAGGCGGTGCAGATCGAGAGCGTCAGTCGCGAAGGCGAGACCGCTCCGGCTGTGCTGACTGTCAGTGTTCCAGCGTTGCCAAAGGCCGGGCAGTACAACCTGACGATGGCGGCGGTGCGCGATGGTGTTGTCCAGCAGGCAGTCCTCGAAGGTGCATTGCTGGTAGATGCACCAGTGCGCCTGGACGAGCTATCGCCGCTTTGGGGGCCAGTCGGTGGAGAAACCTCGGTCACCTTGCGTGGCGACGGCTTCGAGCCCGGCAACAGTGTGATGGATGGTCTCAAGGTGCGCTTCGGTGGCATGCCGGTTGGCCGTATCGAGGTACTGTCGAGCACCCGCATGCGGGTGACCTCTCCGCGCGGAGCGCCGGGCAAGGTCGAGGTATTGGCCGAGGATCGCTACGGCAACCAGTCCCGCCTCAATGGCGACAAGAGCTTTGGCTACGGCCTGCGCAAACTGTCCGAGCTACATCCATCGCTGATCTACCCCAGCGACCTGTGGATCGATCAGGAAACCGGCGTGGCCCTGACCAACGGTGGCCATATGACCGACGGATATGGTCAGTACAAGCTGCCCATCGGTGGCTGGTTGCCGGAAAACTATCGCGCCGCCGCCTTCTCCGTACAGAACCCCAGCCAGCCGCTATTGGTCGGTGGCTCGCCGGCGCTACCGAGCGACTCGCGTCGCATCGATCTGAAGATGCAGGCGATGGCAATCAATGAGCGCATCGCCAGAGCGTTCATGTCTACTGGTAACTGGGAGCCCTCGCCGGAAGAGCAGAGAGTCCTCAATGTTCAGGCTGCCCAAGATTTCCGTGTGGGCCTCGATTCGCTGCAGATCCAGCCGACCCAGGAGTGGGAAGAAAATACCTGGCGCAAGCGCCTGTATGTCGCCAGCGGCCTGGGTGGTGTAGCCCGCCTCAACCTGGATGAGCAGAACGGCCTGCAGGTGATTCATGAGGAGGTGCTGACTGCCCCTGTCAGCCGCGTGCTCAAACGTGGCGCTGGTCTGTTTGCTGCTGATGCCTCGATAAAAGCGGATCCACCAGACAGTAATACCTGTGCATCCAGGATCGGCGAGTCCCTCCCCGACTCGCTCATGGCCCTCAACTACCGCGATGGCGAGGATCCGATCCGGCTCGCATCCGTCGGCATCAAGGGCAGCGGTTTGCTGCGTCTCGACGATGGCTGGCTGATGGCCGGTGGTGTTATTCGCAGCGCCGCCTGGGTGAAGTGCCCGGGTTGGGACGAGTCGCTGGTACAGGCGAAGGACGGTACTGCTGGCAGCATCGAATCGGTCAACCTGTTCGATCCGGCGCAGAAGCGCAGTTACGACTTCACGGCCAATCCGCAGGATGCCCTGGTTTATGGTCGTTACCTGTTGGTGGCGCAGGGTAGTAGCGGTCTGGAAATCGTTAATCGGGATCAACCGCTGGAGCGTGTGCGCGTCGCGCTGGGTCAGCAGTTGCAGTCGGCTGCTGGCCGTGGTCTGCGCCTGCATCTGGCCGGCAGCCTGTTGTTTGTGGCAGCCGAGAGCGGTGGTGTAGTGGTCTTGGACATCCGCGAGCCGCTGCAGCCACGAGTGGTTTCTGCGGGTAACGAGGAGCGTATCGAAGCACTGGATCTGTTCAATAACCGCTTGGTCGCGGGTTCGGGTAAGAAAGGTCTTACCCTGCTGGAGCTACCAGGTGCCGTTGTGATGAACGCCAGCGTGCAGCAGGGCGGTATTCTGGCCTCTGGTGAGCAGGCGCTGCAGCTGACCTTCAACGAGCCGGTGACCCTGGAATCGCTGCGGGCCGAAGGGGCTCTGCAACTTCAGGAGCTCTCTGATGGTGCCTCAGCCATGGCGGTTCCTGTCGTCGAAGCACTCAATGGCGATGGGCAGTCTGCCAGCCGAGTCGCACTGCGCTTTGCGCCCAAGTCAGGGGCACAGCTACGCCTGCAACTGAACAGCGCGCGCAACCTGCGTGGCGGCGGCCTGTGGGCGCCCTTCCAGGTCGACTTCCGCACCGCCCCTGAGAACGCCAGCCAGCCGCGCATCAAATTCCTGGAGAATGCCAGCTTCCACCGCGGCTCCCAGGATACTGTGGTGATCCACGGCTCCGGCTTCTCGCAATCCGTGAAGGCATTCATCAACCAGTATCCGATACAGGTCCAGAGGGTCAGTGCCGAGCGCCTGGAAATCGCTGCGCATGCGCTCGATCTGCTGCCGCTATCTCCGGGGCAGTGGCATCTGCGTCTGGATGATGGCGGCCTGCGTGATGACTATCTGGGTGCTCTGTTGGTCGGCGCGGAGCAGCCGCTGGAGCAGGTCAAGTTCACTATCTCGCCAGACTCTGCCGGCAAACAGGGCGGCCAGACGGTCAGCATCGCAGCCAGCCATGAGAGCCTGATGCCGGGCACCCGTGTGGTGCTTCGTGCCCGCCATGGCGACACCGAGATCTATACCGGCCGCAACCCCGTTGTCGAAGATGCCGGTGTAACGACCATCGATTTGCAAGACAACGTGATCACCCAGAGCAGCTTCACGTTCACCTTGCCTGGCGTGATCGATCCGGATATCTACGACATCTTCCTGCGCATCCCCTCGGGTGCTGCCATCCGTGAAATCAAGGTCGGCTCGCTGTCCTACACTCTGCCGAAGGGTCTCGGTGTAGTACTGCCGAACTATCCGCCCATGCAGATCGGTGCCGCTCAGACCATCGAAGATCTGCTGTTCGTTGGGGTCAAGGGTGGCGCTCAGCCTACTTCGAGCAATCGCTTCCTGATGCCGGGTGGCATGGAGATCTACGACATTGGTCTGTGGGAGCGGCCGATTCGTCTGTCCCAGCTGCGCCTGGACGACCCGGTCCTGGGTCTGGAAGTGCTGGACAAGGCAGTCTATCTGGCCAACGACCGTCGCGGCGTCAGTGTTGTCGATACCAACAATCTCAATCAGCCACTGCTGGTCTCCACCCTGTCGCTGCCGAATCACCGAGCACTCGATCTCGCTATCGAAGTCGAGCGTCGGGTGCTGGCGGTGGCCGCCGCCAACGATTTGGGTACTGGTTATGTGCGCTTCCTGCCGTTGGGTCGTGACGAACTGGGCGCTCCGGCCTCCCTGCCGAACATTGCTTTCGACGGCAGCCTGCGTGCTGACCTGCTGGGGGCACCAGTCGATGTGCAGTGGCTGAACGGCGAGCTGTACGTGCTGTTCTTGCGTGACAAGCAACTGCATCTGGCGAGCTTCAAGGACTTCGGCGAGCGCCTCGACTATCGAGTGCAGGCGATCGAGCGTGGCACCGTCAAGGTGGAGTCTATTGGTCAGGCCCTGCTGCTGCCGTCCCTGCAGGTGCAACAGGGGCTGATCAGCGTTGCCACTGGCGATAGCTATCTGCTGCTCGAGGCCAATGCTCAGGGTCAGTACGAAACCATCTACTGGCAAAAGGGTAGCGGCGAACTGCTTGGCATGGGCGGCCAGATCATGCAGGACAACGGCAAGGGCGTTGAGATCAATACCCAGCCTTATCTCGCCGTGGCGTCCAGCACCCCGGGCAATGGTGCGGTGATCGGCGTCAACGAGACAGTCCGCATTGCCTTCAACAACCTGATCAACAGCGATGCTGCCCATCTAGCGGCGGCCATGCGTGTGCTCGATGGTGAGGGCCAGCCTCTGGCAGATGCCGCCTATGAATTGAGCGGCAGCAATACCCTGCGTGGCGGCCATATCGAATTGCGCTTCAAAGGCGACTACCAGGGCCGCCTGCGTATAGAAGTCGGACAGAACCTGCTGGATCTGCAGGGTCATGGCCTGCGCCAGCCGTTTGTCCTGCAACTGGAGCGTCGTGTCGGTCAGCGCCCGCAGGTGAACCAGGTGCAGCGTGAGGTCGATGGCGTTGCGGGTCTGCATTACTTCCATGCCACAGGCGGCGAAGTTGCCCTGCTGCGAGGTTCGGGCTTCGGAATAGCGGCTGAGCAGCTGGTGGTGTGGATAGGCGAGACCCGCCTGCTGCCTGAGCAGATCATTGGCGTTTCGGATCAGGAACTACGCGTGCTGGTACCGGATCTGCAGCTGCGTGGAGTCAGCGCCTCGTTGCCGGTCAAGGTCGAGCGCTTGGACCAGAACCTAGCCTACATCCGCCAGGGCGCCATTACCGTGCTGCCGCAGATCGAGATCGACGACCTGCAACCGAAGACCGGTCCTCCCCAGGGCGGTAATCTGGTGACCTTGCATGGCCGTGGCTTCAGCCATCACATGAAGGTGCGTTTCGCGGGTGCTCTGGCTGGTGATCTCAAGGTCATCAGCAGCAATCGCGTCGAAGTTCGCGCACCGGCTGGCAGCTTCGGCAAGGCCAAGGTCGTGGTGGAGAACCTGCTGTTCCAGAACGAGCAGACCGAAGCACCGGTGGAATACTTCTATACCGGCGTGCCGACCGGCTCGGTCAACCTGCCGCCAGAAGTGGCTGCACCGGTTTCTGCCATCGCCCGTCTCGACAACGCCGACTCCCAGCTGCTCTATGCCATTACTGGCGGCAGCTTCGACAAGCTCGACCATCAAGGGCGGGTGTCGCGCATCACCAGCAAGGATGCCCGCCTGATCGTGGCCGATATCAGCGATCCGGTGCACCCGGTCATCCTGACCAAGCAGTTCCTCGACAGCGAGAAGTACTACCACTACGAAGCCAGCCTGACGCCACGTGGCTTCGTCGACATGACCATCGCGAACAACCAGCTGTTCGTGGCGGGCGCGCGCAAGCTGATCCAGTTCGACCTGACCCTGCCGGCAGAGCCGGAGCGCATCACAGAACTGGATCTGCCAGCCGAGATCAATGCGCTGGCCAGCGGTGACGGCCTGATCTACGTTGCCTATCAGCAGGGTATCCGTATCTATCGCCTGACCAACGAGCTCAAGCTGATCGACCTCGGCCTGCTGGACAACGCCAAGCTTGGCGGCGCTCCTGGCCGTCTGCGTCTCGCCGGCTCCAGCCTGTGGCTGACCCTGCCGGAGCAACGGCAACTGGTGGAGATCGAGCTGGCGAGCGGCGAATACCGCGTACAGCGTCGCGTCGATGCGCGCAGTGCGGCGGGTTACAGGTTCCGTCCGGAAGACGTGCTGGTGCTGCCGGAGCAGCTTCTGGTGTCCAGTGGTGACAGTGCCACCGTGCAGCTCTTTGCGCTGGATAGTGAGACCAGTGCCAGCCCGATCACCGATCTCAAGCTGGCTTATCTGGTCAGCCGTGGCGATCTGTATGCCGGCCAGATGCAGTTGGCCGGCCAGACCCTCTATGTGGCCGGTGGCCAGGGCGATGTGCAGTTGTTCGACATTTCCCCATGGCTCAACGGCCAGGTACGCGAAAATATCGGGCTGCGCGACTACTTCAGCGTACTGGGCAACGTCTCCAGCCTGTCGCTGGGGAGCCAGGCTCTGTATGCCGGTAGCTCCTTCGTCTTCGTCAACGGCGAACCGCGCGAGAACCCGCTGGACGATCTGTCGTCCGCCACCCAGTTGGGCGGCAGCCTGAACACCCTCGTCTATCAGGATCTGGCGATCCTGTCGCAATCCCCGCGCCTGGCGGGCCGCCTGCCGCGCAACAGCGCGATCGAGGTGCAGTTCAACCGCCTGCTGGACAACCAGCAGCTGCGTGACCAGGGCGCCCAGCTGGTACAGCTGCGCCTCGATGGCGTAGTGGTCCCGAGCCAGATTGCCCAGGCGGGTGTGGGTCGCCTGGTGATTCGCCCGAGTACGCTGACGGCGGGCAAGCAATATGAAGTGGTGCTGTCCGGCGAGCTGCGGGACCAGCAGAAGCGCAGCCTGGGACACGACTACCGCTTCCGTTTCATTGCCGATAGCGAAGAGCAGCCACAGCTGGATAGCCTGAGCCCGCGCCAGTCCAGCTGGCGAGGCGGCGGTGAGGCCATCCTGCGTGGGTATGGCTTCGGCGAGAGCCTGATCATCGAGGTGGGTGGCCTGCGCGTGCCGGCCAGCGACATTCTCTACCGTGACGAGAACGAGCTGCGCTTCCGCCTGCCCGCCCTGAGTACTTCGCCGAACAGTAACCTGCTGGTCGGCCTGCGCCTGCGCCAGGGCGGACAGGAAGTGTTCCAGGCTGCCGCGCTGACCTATGTCGCTGACCCGCGGATCGACGTATCGGGCGAATACAACCGTACCAGCGGCACTCTGGCGGCGAGCAACAAGCGCTTTATCTTCAACGCCGGTCAGACCATCGGCCTGCAGGGGCGTGGCTTCGGTGAGGCCACCCAGGTGCGGGTGAACGGCCTCCTGCGCAGTGACGTCCGCCTGGAGCGTTCCGACCTGCTCAGCTTCGTCGTGCCGGACGACACCCTGGGCACCCTGAATGTGGAGCTCAGCAACCAGGGCTTCGCCAGCGATGTCGCCGCGGACACCAGCCTGCGAGTCAATCTGCCGTCGCAGTTGCAACTGAAGGAGGTATCGCTGTTCCGTCGCCAGGGCGATCTGATGCTCACTGCGAACCTCAAGAACCTGCAACTGTTCAGTCTTCGTGATGGCAGCAAACCGCAGTTGCTGGCCAAATGGCAGAGCGATGCCGATGCTCAGGACATCGCATTGGGCGATGGCTATGCTGCTGTTCTCGACAAGAATGCCCAGATCAAGACCTACGACCTGAGCAACCTCTATGCACCGCGCCTGCTGACATCACTGCCCAACAGTCGGAAGGTTGCCTATCAGAACCTGGAGCTTGCCGGTGACCTGTTGCTTGCCAAGGCAGGTACCCGCGTATTCCATGGTCAGGTGCAGGGCGCCGAACTGCAGGAACTGACCCTCGACACCCCTGCGGATCTGGTCCAGGTGGAGCTGGACAACCGTGCCATCTACCTGCTCTACAAGAACCGTCTGGAAGTGCGCAGCTCCCGCGATCCGCAGCAGGTGCTCAGCCGCCACAACCACACGCTGAATGCCGTGCAGCGCCTGTGGGCGGATGGCAGTCGCGTCTACCTGCTCGGTGGCAGTTCGCTGCAGGTGCTGCATCGCGCCGCCCTGCTGCGTGGCCGCGGTGACCCCCTGCTGGGAGAAGTGGGCGTAGGGGCTAGCCCGGTTACCGCGCTGGGCGATCTGCTGGTACAGCAGTCCGGATCCGACCTGCAGGTATACGACCTGAACCTGGACGCGCCCTACGTGCTGAGCCGCAAGCCGGTCGCCGTGGTGCCTGCCAGCGCCCAGATCGATCAACTGGAGATGCATGGCAACCTGCTGGAGTGGCGCAGCGCCGGCTCCTATGCCAATGCCGTGCTGCCGCTGAACAACGTCTGGGAGGTTGCGCCGGAGAGCCTGGCGGCCGCGGATGAGCCGATCGGCCTGCGCCTGAATGGCCCGGGCTTCGCCTGGCAGACCGCCACCACCCGTCTGAGCGACCTGGGAGGTGCATCGATTGCCGCCGCCTCGCAGGTGCAGGGCAGCGAGCTGCGTACGGTACCTCAGCAGGCAGCATTCGAGCCTGCCGGCCTGTATCGCCTGAACATCGAGAGCGCACCGCTCGACTGGCTGCAGGGTGGCGAAGTGAAGTTCGACCTGCCCTGGCTGGTGGACTCTGCGGACTTCTTTGGCACGACGCAGGTGCGTCTGGATGCGTTGCAGCCTAACCGTGGCCTGGCCGGTCAGGCAGGCAGCTATGTATTGCAGGGCCGCCAGCTGCAGCTGATCGACGAGCTGCAGATCGGCGAGCGGGTACTGGGCCGTCAGCAGCTGCAGGTCAATTCCGCCGGCGACCAACTGCGCTTTGCTGTGCAGCTCGATCAGGCCGGGCTTTACGCCTTGCAGGCCCGCTATGGCCAGCAACGGGCGATGTTGCCGGTGGCGCTGGCCATTTCCGCGCCTCTGCTGATCGAAAGCGTCACTTCCGGCCGCGCCGATCCCTCGACCGTCAGCGACAGTGGCGGCACCGCCATACAGCTCAAGGCTCAGGGACTCTCCGAGGGTATCAGCCTGCACTGGTTCCCGGTCGAGCAGGGCATCCAGCCGAACGCCACCAACCGAGTCGACTTCACCCTGGGCAGCGAGGGCCTGAGCTTCGTCACGCCGCCCAGCCAGGCCGGCTGGAAATACCAGGTCAGCCTGGTGCGCGAGTCCAGCGGCGAGCGGATCGACGCACAGCCGGCACAATGGCTGACGGTGGTGGACGACACGGCACCCAAGGTGCGCGTCGTGCGCGCGCTGGATGCGGCCAACCCACTGATTCTCGAGGCCGGCTCGCCGCTGAGCTACAGCAGCTTCAGCGTGCTCAAGGAGTTCAAGGACTACGACAGCCACTCGCAGCCGAAAGAAGACGTCAGTGCCCGCTTCATCGCACCGGTA
This sequence comes from Pseudomonas sp. GD04019, assembly GCF_029837695.1. GTDB lineage: Bacteria > Pseudomonadota > Gammaproteobacteria > Pseudomonadales > Pseudomonadaceae > Aquipseudomonas. The sequence goes on along the minus strand of NZ_JAOEEA010000006.1, from coordinate 37,708 downwards.
AGCACGGGCAATCGCCTGGAGCTACGCCTGCGAAGTGATGCACATCTGGAGCCCAACGCCCATTACGAAGTGCGCCTGAGCGGGCTGCGTGATGCGGCAGGCAACCTTGCCATCGGTGACGTTTCGCAGCCTGGCAACTACCTGGCCATCTACAAGGCCGATGACCGCCTGCCACCACGCACCGATTCCCTAAAGGTGAGCCTGGCGGGAGGGCAGCCGCTGACTCCGGTCACTCAGCTGAAGGTAGGGAGCAAGTACGACTTCAGTGTGCAGGCTGAAGACAACATGCAGGCTACGGACAAGCTGAGTTATGCCTATCGCCTGTCCAGCGACGGCGGCAAGACCTACAGGACCGACTGGATCGCGATCGGTAAGCAGGCCTTCAGTCTCACTCTGGCAGGCGAGTACCAGGGCTTCAGCCTGCTGCTGCGGGTCAGCGACGGGGTCAACGCCAGCGAGCGCCGCTTCGATGCCCAGGTCAGTACACCGAATCTGCGCCTGCGCCAGTTCTCCACCCTGCCCGTTGCAGTCGAGGAAAGCTCCAGCACCAAGCTGCGCTTCGAGCTCGAGGGCGACCTCGACCAGGTGACCGAGACCAGAATTCGCCTGCAGGATGGCAGCTACGTCACCGCACAGTTCGATCGGCAGAGCGGCCTGGTCAGTCTCGACCAAGTCCACCCGCGCCTGCGCGACCTGCCGGGCAGCCCCGCCGCGCCATATCCGCTGACCGCCGAGCTGCGTGTCAGCCTTGGCGAGGGCCTGAACCAGTACTTCCAGGGTCGTTACGATCTGCTGGCCGACCAGACTCCGCCGCAACTTGCCATCGTTTCGCCGATGGATGGCGAGTTCGTGCCGCGCGGTGAGGTCACCGAAGTCGTGCTGCGCAGCACCGATCGTTACGGCATCGACCACGTCGAGGCATGCATCGACAGCCAGGCCGCCGATCCCTTTGCTGACACTCAGACCTGCCAGCGCCTGGCCGACCTGGGTCGTCTGCGTGTGCCGGTCGCGGCGGATGCCAACCAGCCGATCCGCGTGGTAGCGCGCGCCATCGACCTGAACGGGCTGGTCAGCGCGACTGCCAGCATCAACCTGCTGCCATATGACGGCAAGAAGGGTGCCCCGGAGCTGAGCATCGTCAACCCGGCCGACGGTCTCAACGTGCATGCTGGCGAGCAGTTAGCGGTGCGCGTGCGGATGCGTCAGCTCGAGCAGGCCACGCTGCACCTGGACATCGCCGGCGACAGCCATAATCCGGCCAACCCGGCCCCGCGCACCATTACCCGTGCGGCGAACGACGACGAGTACCTGGATCTGCAGATCCCGGCGCCTCAGGTGAATGTCGATGGCGTGCTGGTCCTTCGCTTGCAGGCAACCTGGCAGGGCCAGACCCTGCGGGCCCAGCGCATCCTCAATCTGCGCGCCGATGACGGCATAGCCGAGGCGGCGACCCTGGATCTGCAGCCGTCCCAGACGCTGCTGGCCGGCAGCGAGCTCTGGCTGCAGTCGCCGCCGCCGGCGAACATGCCGGACTTCAGCAGCGATTCGCGCATCGACCTGTTCGACCCGGCCAGTGCCGCGACCCCGCAGCGCCTGGCATTCAATGCTGCGCGCCAGGTGATCGAGAGCCGTGCCGAGGGTGACTCCCTGCGCCTGGATGCCGTGTTGCGTGACCGCTCCGGCCACGAGAAGAGCACGTCGCGCAGCCTGGCCAAGCTTGGCTACCTGCAGGGCGAGCAGCGTCGGGAGTCCATCGACAAGGGCCATCGCGCCACGCTGCTGGTCGCACTGCCGGGCAATCCGCAGGCAGCGGCCTGGGTCGAGAATCGCACGGGTGGCGGCTATGTCCTGAACACGCTGACTGGCGCCGTGGAAAACAGTGATAGTGGCCGCGTGCTGCGACTGTTCCATACCGGAGCCGGCCTGGTGGCGCAGATTCGCCGCGATGGCGATGACTTCCTGCGCTACTGGTCGTGGCAGGCCGGCGCCTGGCAGCCAGCCATCGAGCGCGGCATCGCCGGCGATCTGGTCGGTGGCAGTGGCAATCTGCTGTTCATTCGCCATGGCCAACTGTTCTCCGGCTACGCCGTCAGCGCCCAGGGCTTCGCCGAGCTGGTCGGCCTGAGCCTGAGCGGCGAGATCCGCCAGGCTCAGGTCGACGGCCAGCGACTGGCGGTACTGACCGATGCGGGCCTGGAGCTGCTGCAGCTGGGTGTGGGCGAGGTGCCCGCACTGCAGTCCGTCGCCAGACTGCCACTGGCCAATCGCAGCGGCTTCGCCCTGCAGGGCGAGCGCCTGCTCAGCTGGAGCGTGGCAGGTGCCGAGCAACGGAGTCTGACGAAGGGCGCCGATGGTTGGGTGCTGGGAGATGCGCAGACCCTGGCCGTTGCAGGCTCCGTGAGTGACGCGCGCTTCGATGGTGAGCTCACCTGGCTGCTGGTGAGCGAGACGCTGTACGGCAATGCCTGGCAGGCCTGGCGCAATGGTGAGCGCCTGGGTGCGCTGGGTGGTAGCTACGAGGCCATGGCCTTTGCTCAGGGCAAGCTGACTTCGCTGCAGCGTCGCGAGGGTCAACAGGAGCTGGTCGTCGAGGCCCTGGCCGTGGCAGCACCTGCGGCGCCCGATATGTCGAGTGTCATCGTCAAGCGCCTGCCCAACGGCGTCTTGGTGGGCGGCCTGTCGAATGCTGCCCAGGCCGCCCTCGGCCTGGCCGATGTCAGCTTCCGTGACGACAGCGGCAGCGTATTGCCGGCCCATGAACTCTGGTACCAGGGCGAGCTGGATGCCGCGCTGGGCGAAAGCTTCCCCGCGGGGCGCGCCTGGTTGCTCGCTGGCGCGCCGGCAGGCCTGCAGCTGCGGATGCAGGACCATGCTGCGGTTCATGACCTGGAACTCGACGTTCCGGGTGCTACCGCCCAGGCCGCTACTCTTGCCCCGGCCAGCACTTCGGTCATCAGTGCTGGTGCCCGCCTGCCGCTGGTGACCGCGTTCCCGTCGGGCAGCACGGCCGGTGGCGCCGATCTGCAGCGCAATGGTGTGTCGCTGCCGGCAGTGGCCACCGCCCAGCAGCTGTTCCACTGGATCGAGCTGCCGGAAAGCGGCGAGGTGCGCTATCAGTGGCAGGATGCCGCGGGAGCACGCGAGCTGGCTCTCTACACCAAGCCCAACGAGCCGACGGCGACCATGACCCTGAGCGGTGCCGGCAACAACCAGATCTTCGCGGAAGGCAGCGCCCTGTCGCTGGGCTATCAGGTCAGCGAAGCTCCGGCCTGGGTCGAAGTGGAACTGCGCAGCTTCAATGGCCAGACCATGGCGCGCGTGTTCGCCAAAGGGCAACAGGGCCAGTTCAGTCTGCGCCTGCCGCAGGTGGCCGTTCAGGAGAGCCTGGTGCTGCGTGCCCGTGCGTACTTCTCCGGCGATTACCATTACAGCGAGCAGCAACTGAACCTGCGTGTGGCTCCGCAGCAGCAGATGCCGCAGCCAGTGCTCAGTGGCCTGCCCAGTCAGCTCTATGCCGGCAGCCAGGTGGAGCTGCGCCTCAATGGCGTGGATCTGGCTCGCTATCCCGTGACGCTGGAGGCCCTGGATCAGGATGATCGGCTGCTGGCCAGTGGCAGCGAACGTGTCGGCCTGCGGCTGCCCAAAGGCCTCTCCGAGCTGCGCGTGCGGGCTCTGGTCAACGACGAGCTGGGCAATCGCCACGAGCAGCGCTGGAGCGCTCCTGTCATCGACGCGTGGCGCCTGCAGCCTGCTGCCGAGCGTCTGCCATTCGACACTATGTTGCCGAGCATTGGCGGCTACTGGCTCACTCGCGGTGCCGAACTGTTCGACGCCCAGGGGCCGCGTCTGCGTATGCCGGGCGAAGTGGCCGCCATGGATTATCTGCAGAGCCATCTGCTGTTGAGCGTGAAAGGCTTCGGCCTGGCCCTGCTGGACCCGCAGGATAGGCTGCGCATTGCCGGCCAGGCTAACCTCGCGGCTCCGCTCAACCATCTGGCGGTGCAAGGCGAAAGCGTGCTTGGTGCCAGCGGGCGAGACCTCTATTGGTTCGACGTCAAGGGCGCGCAGATCAAGCAAGACACCAGCAAGGCTATGAGCCTGGCCGATGATGTGCGTCAGCTGCGTGCCTATCGCGGCGGCTTCCTGGTGCTGACCGGCAAACAGTTGCTGCACCTGTCGGCCACCGGCGCGCCCCTGGCTCAGTTCCAGGGGGCTGAACTGCTGAGCTTCGTCGCCCAGGGGGAGAGCATCTACGTGGCTGCTGCCGACGATAGCCTGTGGCGCCTGAATGCCGAGCTCAAGGGTGATAGCACAGCTATGGCTGGCGGCGTGGAGCGCATGTTCATGCTGCCTGGACAGATTCTGGGTGTGTCCAGAGACCGCGTGCAGCTGGTCGACCTAGCGAGCCGCCAGCGCATTGCCGCCTGGTCGCTGTCCGGTGGCGGCTCGGCGAAGGCCCAGTGGTCCTCCGGCAAGCTCTGGCTGGGTGGCAGCAATGGTCTGGTTCTGCAGCCCCTGCGTGGCAGTGCCGGGATGCACAGCCTGTATGACAGCGCCTCTGCGGCACAGGCCACCTATGGCCTGGTCGAGGACCTAGTGCTGCAGGATGGCCAGCTGCTCCTGGCGGCCGACAACTTTGGTGCCCAGCTCCTGCGCCAGGATGGTGCCGGCAGCTGGCAATCGACGCTCTATCCGAGCCAGCCGTTCACCGAGGCCGCCAGCCGCGTCGTCGCCGGCGGAGCATACTGGTTCGTGCTGCAGGACCTGCGCCAGCAGGTCGTGGCGCTGAATCGCAGCACCCTGACCACCAAGCTGGTGTTCCAGGCTCAGCCGTTGGCCGACCTGGCGATAGGTGGCGGCCACCTGATCGCGGCCAGCGGCGGTAGCCTGCAACTGGCGAGCCTGGCTCAGCTGGATAGCAAGCGCACCATTAGTGTCAGCTCGGAGAGTCTGCTGCAGCTCGCCGCCTACGGTTCGCAGGTCGTGGCGCTGGGTGAGAGCGGTCGGGTGTTCCTGGTGGATCTGCGCGAGGGCGCGTCGCGCCCGGTACAGGAACTGACCGCCCAGCTCGGCGGCGAAGTCGGCCAGCTGGTATTCAACGGCGAGCAGCTCTTCTACCTCTCCGCGGGTAGCGTCTGGCGCTATGACCTGCACAGCCAGCAGCGCAGCCAGCTGCTGGCCGGTGCACAGGCCAACCAGGTCTATTGGGCTCTCGGCCTGCTGTGGGTCGAGCAGCGCATGGGGCAGGGCCAAACCCTGGTCGCCGTGGATCCGCGCAGCGGCGAGCCGATTGCCGGTGCCAGTATGCCGCTGGCGAAGCGCTCCACTGCCCTGGCTGCGGAGCAGAATCGCCTGGCGATCGGCTTCGGCACCGATGGCGTGAAGCTCTACGAGCTTCCCTATGGCCTCGGCAGCGTCGACGCGGCTCCTCTTGCCCCGCTGTCGGGCGCGCAGTTGCCGCAAGGTGGCCAACTGCAGCTGGAGTTGGCCGAAGCGGGCGTACAGCGAATGGACTTCGCCATCAACGGCCAGCGTGCCGGGGCACTGTCTCAGCCTCTGAACATGTCGGCTCTGCGCCTGCCGGCCAGTCTGCCGCAAGGCCAGAGTTTCGGCCTTACCTTGCGTAGCGAAGATAGCTATGGCGTCGTGCGTGAGTCGCTTGCTCGCAACCTCTACCTGCAGGCCGGCGATGGCATCTCTAATGCCTTCACGGTCAGCCTCAGCTATCCGCAGCACTCCTGGCTGCCGATGCCGCTGGCGGTGACCGCACAGATCGATGGCAGCACCCAGCCGATCGCCCAGATGGAAGTGCTGGTTGCGGCCAGTGCAAGCGGGCCCTGGCAGCGAGTGGCGGTACGCAACGCCGAGCCATTCCAGGCCAACCTGCTGCTGGACGGCAGCTACAGCGGTCAATACATCAAGGCGCGCGCCGTGGATGTGTTCGGCAACCGGGCCGAGTCGCTGCCCGCGCGCTTCTATCGCCACCAGGACCTCAAGGCGCCGCAGGCGACCCTGGCTTATGAGGGGGCAGCTGTATTCACTGACGTGAAGAAGGCCGTTCGTGGCTACCCCTTCACGATCAAGGCACAGATGAGCGATGAGGAGGGGGCTCTGGACAAGGCCACCTTGCTGCGCAATGGCCAAGTAGTCGCTGTAGCCTTCGGCCAGAATCAGCTGAGCTACCAAGAGAGTGCAGCCAGCCTTGGCGAACAGATCTATACCCTGGTGGTGCAGGATCGCGCTGGCAACGCTGGCAGCGCCGAGTTGCGGGTCACGGTGATCGACGACGCATACCCAGTGGTCGCATCGCTGACCGCTCCTGCTGAGATCGTCGAGCAGGGCAGCTTCGCCATCCAGCTGTCTGCCGAGGACGATGTGGCGGTCAAGGCCGTCGATGTGATCTGGAATGGCTTCACCGATCACTACGAACCGAATGCCAAGCGCCTCGATACGCAGAACTTCACCGTCAGGGACCGCCGTACCGAGCGCGTGGCGAGCAGCCTGACCGAGTCCCTGCGAGTGCGGATCACCGACAGCCGTGATCAGGTCAGCGAGGCCCCGCTCAAGGCGGTGAAGATTCTGCGCGACAAGTTGCCGAATGCATCCGCCTTGCAGGTCAGCCTGCCGGCGCGTGGCGTCTATGGTGGCCTGATCAATCTGCAGTTGGCCAATCTGACGGCCATCGATGACACCACTGGACTGCAGGTGCGAGTTCTGCAGATTTCTGGGTCTGAGCGCCAGGAGCTGTTCAGCTGCCTGCAGGAAAATGCCAGTCAGTTCCGTTGCGCCGGCGCTCTGTACAACAGCAGCTACACCCGCGATCTGCGCCTGCCCAGCGCGACACAGGCCGGCGACCAATATCGTCTGCAGGTCGAGATGGTGGATCGCATGGGCCAGAGTGCGACCCGGGACTTCGCCGTGGCCCTGAATCAGGCCCCCAACCTGCTGCGCTTCCAGGGGCTGCAGGCCGGCGACAACCCGGATCAGGTCCGTGTTCAGGACAGTCCCCGCTACCGTGTGCAGGTGCTGGACGCTGCCTCGCGGCCGGTTCCTGAGCAGCCGGTGCGGTGGCGCCTGCGTCGCATGAGTGACGGCTCAGTCTCACATCTAGGCACCATCTACAGCGATGCTCAGGGGTACTCCACTGCACCGTTCAGTGCGGATCGCAGCGTTGGTGACTATCAGCTGTGGGCCGACCTGCCGCAGTTCACCCAGATTGCTCGTGCCGAGAAGAACCTGACGGTGCTCAGCGGGCCGACGCGTAATCTTCTGCTCAGCTATTTGCCACCGATGACTGCGGGTGATCAGGCGATGTTGGCGGTGCAGGCTCGTGACCTGGTGAACAACCTGGTCACCAATGATCAGTCCTCGGTACTCGAGCTGACCATGCCGGCGACCGATTTCCATGTGCTACCTGGCCCGGGCATCAGCATTCAGAGCACCAATGTCAACGGCCAGACCGTGGAGCTGGTGCGTGCAACGCTGAAGGATGGTAATGCCCAGCTCAGCTTGCAGGCCGGTCAGAAGACCGGGCAGTTCAGCATTCCGCTCAACAGCTCGACCGGTAGTGCCTATTGCACGGCAAGCAACAGCGGTACGGGTTCCTGCTCACAAATCGCTCTCAGCGTACTGCCGGCGGCTGCAGCCCGTGTCCAGCTGCTCAATGACCAGGGCGTCGCCCAGGCAGAAGGAGCTGTGCTCCAGCGTGGTGTGAAGCAGGATGTGCGCCTGCAACTGGCGCTGCAGGACCGCTTCGGCAATCTGGTAAGCCAGTTGGCGGGCAAGCCAGCCAATATCAGCGTACAGGTTCGAGCCAGCGGCTCGGCGGCCATCAATGCCCAGGCCGGCGCTGCTAGCGTGGCGCTGGTGAATGGCCAGGCCTCGTTTGCCGTCAGCAACGAAGTCTATGAAGAGTCGATCGTAAGTCTGGCTGGGCCGGTCGAAGGCCTGCCGCAGTTGGACCTGAACAGCCAGTTCCGCATCAACTTCACTCTGCAGCCTCCAGAGATTGTCCGCAGTGTCATCGAGGCCCGTGACGGCACTGTGCTGCGCGCCCACTTCGAGTACGACGAGCCGGTGCAACTGGCCAGCGGCGAGGCGATCCGCTTCTATGAGGGCAACAGCCTGCGCGCTGGCACCGCCAGCCTGAGCGCCGATGGCCGCACCCTGACCTTCATGCCGCAGCAGGCGCTGGTGCTGGGCCGCTGCTACCGCTTCGATACCACCGATTCCGGCCTGCGTGGCGTGGCACGCAACGATGAGGTGCGCGAGCAGGGCGAGCCGCTCTGTGCACCGCATGCCCTGTTCAATGTGGTGGGCCCGGTGAAGTTGCTGGCAGGGCAGGTCTATAGCGTGCCGATGCTGATTGCCAGCACTAGCGATTTCTACTGGCCCAATGTGACTAATGGGCGGGCAGAGTTGGGTGGCCACAGTGTCGGTCTCAACTGGTATTGGAGCCCAACACGTAGCTTCACCGTGCCTTCGTTCTTTACCCAGCCGAGCAACCAGGTTGCCGATGGCGCCATGCTACCGCTGGTCTTGAGTGGTGTTCTCCCCGGCACCCCAACTAAGTCTGTGGTGATCGGTAATGGTTTGCAGCTGCAGGTGTTCGACCCGCTGACCGACTTTGACGGCGACGGTCTGAGCAACCAGGTGGAGCTGAGTAATCCGCCGCTCGATCCAAGCAAGACCGACAGCGATGCTGATGGTCTCAACGATGGTGACGATGACCTCGACGGCGATGGCCTGAGCAACCGTGCCGAGGTGGCTAACGGCAGCCTGCTGAGCAAGCAGGACACCGATGGCGACGGCTTATCCGATGCCAGCGAAGTGCTGACTCATAAGACTGATCCAACGAAGCCGGACACGGACGGCGATGGCCTTACCGACGACGATGAGGTTCGTGGCCCGCCGGTATCCTCGCCACTGAAGAAGGACACCGACGGAGATGGTGTACCCGATAAGGTTGAGCGCGATCTCGCGCTCAACCCGAATGATCCCCTCGACGGCAGTCAGGACCTGGATGGCGACGGTCTGAGCAACAAGCGCGAAGTCGAGCTTGGTACGGACCTCAGCAAGAAGGACACCGATTCTGATCTGGTGACCGATGGAGCTGAGGTTAATCAACTGCATACCGATCCTTTGGTGCCGGACACCGACGGGGATGGTTTGCTCGATGGCGAGGACAGTGCGCCGCTGGATAAGGATGCCCAGCCACCGACCGTACAACTGACCAGTCCTATGCCAGGCTCGCAACTGATCAAGGGGCTACGGCTGAGCATAGTCCCGGCCCTGCAGGACAACGGTCGTGTTACCAAGGTATTCGTGCGGGTGAATGGCGCTCAGCAGGCCACGCTGACCCAGGCCCCATTCACGACGTCGCTGACGCTACCGAGCGATGCCGACAGTGTTCGCCTGGAACTGGTGGCTGTGGACACCAACAACAATCAGGGCAGCAGCGGCGAACACAACTTTGCGCTGGTGCAGGACCCGCTTACCACTGTGATCGGTCGTGTACAGGATGGCAGTGGCGCGCCTGTGGGCGGTGCGGTTGTCGAAGCTCTGGGGCTGACGGCGGTCAGCCAGGCGGATGGCAATTTCGTGATTCCTGGTGTGCCCGTAGCTCAAGGCTCGGTACTGGTAATCGCCAATGGTGTACTGGGTAATCAGGCGGTGACTGCAGCGTCGGCGGAAACCGTACCGATTTGGGCCGGCACTACCGATGTGGGAGCAATTACCCTGCAGGCGCCGAAGGTGCGAGTGGGTTATCTGGAGGCAGATGGTCAGGCACGAGCCGTCATCCTGAATACGGGGTATGACGCCGTACCGATTAGCAACCTGGCTAGTTTCGACATGTCTCAGATTGACATGCTGTTCCTAGATGCCGGTTTCACCCAGGACGCGGGTGGTTTCTATTCGGCTAGCGTAGCTCAGAGCAAGATATTCCCGTTCATACAGAATGGTGGGGTTCTGTTGTACAACTCCCATCAGGATTGGGCTCAGCTTGGAGTGTTGCCGGGTAACCCGGTGACACAGCCTGCAGTTTCTGGGAGCGATCTTCGCTTGACGCCCGCACGGCGCTGGTCCGAGATCTCGGAGGGTGAGGCGGGCTCTTGGTGGCCGCAGCGCAATCGTGCACTGCATGCCCATGGATATATTCAACAGGCTTCGCTGGCGGCTGATGTAGTTCCGCTGACGTTCTCTGGTGCACGTGCTGACAGGATTGTTTCGTCGTTCCATTACAGCTACGGCGCTGGCCATGTCTACTACAGCTCAGTGTCGTTGTATGACGCCGATACAAGCCTCCGCACTATTTACATGCCAAATGCGCTGTCCTACATGCACAGCTTGGTCCTCAAGGACAGTGATAGTGATGGCCTCAAGGACGCCTACGAATACTCCCACGGCACCAGCGCGTTCCAAGAAGATCGTGATGGCGATGGTCTGCTGGACGGCTTCGAGGTCAAGTACGGCTTCGATCCTAAGGTGTCCGGTGAGCAGAGCCTGGATAGTGACAGTGATGGTCTGAGCAACCTGCGCGAGCAGCAGTTGGGCACTCATCCGCGGCAAGGCGACAGCGATGAGGACGGCCTTCAGGATGGCGTGGAAGTCGATCAGCACCACAGCGATCCGCTGAGCGAGGACACAGATTACGACCGTCTGCTCGATGCCCAGGAGATTCAGTACGGTGCCGACCCGACTACGGCACACAGCGATAGTGACGAAATCTCCGACTACGACGAAGTCTTCCAGTGGGGCACCAAGCCGAACAACCCTGACTCTGATGGTGACGGCCTGTCCGATTGGATTGAGATCAAGGGCCCCTATGAGGACATTCTCAATCCGAACAGCAAACCAGACGCCGAGCAGGACTACGACAAAGATGGTCTGAGCAACAAGCGTGAGCTGCTGGAAACCCTGACTAATCCAAAAGTGCCCGACACCGATGGCGATGGCCTGCTCGATGGAGCCGAGATAGCTGCCGGTCTCGATCCGCGCGACGCCGACGTCGATGACGACGGCTTACTCGATGGTGAAGATAGCCAGCCCAAGGACAAGGACCTGGAAGCCCCAAGCGTCAGCCTGGTCAGTCCAGCGGCCGGTGCAGGTCTGGTACATGACCAGCAGGTACTGCTGCGCGCCGATGCCACGGACAACGGCCGAGTGGCTTCGGTGACCTTCGTGGTAAATGGTGTAGAAGTCGGTGCCGATAAGGCCGCGCCCTATCAATATGTAGTGCAGGTACCAAGCCAAGGCAGCCAACTGCAGGTAGAGGTCATTGCCCGTGATACCAACGGCAACGAACGCCGCGCCTCGCGTAATTACACCATCACCGCTGATACCGCGACGCAGATTATCGGCCGGGTGCTGGATGCGGCTGGCAAGCCTGTGGCCGCTGCAGAGATTTCCCTGGTCAGCGGCTATGACGGCAAGGTCTCCCCGCTGAGCTATGTCTCCAGTTCTTCGCCTGCGCTTTATCTGGACGAAAGTGGTCGCCAGTTGATCGATGGCCAGGTTGGCGTTGCAGATTGGGGGCGCGATCTTGGCTGTGGTAACGGCTGCGAATGGCTGCGCTGGGGAGATGCCACGGTCAATCTGGACTTCGATTTCGGCGTTCCGGTCAATATTGCCAGCGTGACGATTGGCTCCACGCAGGACACACCGACGTCCACTGCGCTGCCGTCTGTCGATGTGTATCAGAAGGTGGGCGAAGATTGGGTGCTAGCGGGTGCGCTGAATGTGCCGGCCAGTGCCGCCAACAACTATGAGGGCCCGGGATCCACCAAGCCGCGTCGTGCCCTGGAAGTGACTGGGCTGCAGATCAATTCGCGTTATGTACGAGTCACCCTCAAACGTACTGGCAGTGCAATGCTGGTCGACGAGATCAGCTTCAGCAGCACCGCTGTAGTCGCGTCCACGGCCAAGACCACCAGCGATGCCCAGGGCCGTTTCATGCTCAACGGCGCTACCGGGCTGCTGGAACCGCAGATCAAAGCTACGGCTCTCTTCGGCAACCAGCCGGTGAGTGCGCTAAGCGCTGTATTCGAGCCTGTGCGGGGCGGTACCACCGAGGTTGGTGACTTGGTGCTGCGGAGCACTGGTCGTAGTGCTGGCGATGCCAATGAGGAGCGCTATCGCGTCTTCGAGGAGCGTAGCGCCGCCTATAAGCGCTACCTCTATAACCGGCAGACCTGGGACTTCAACAGTTACGGCACTATTGAGAGGGGTTACGGCTACACCTTCAACAATATCAACTATCTGTCGATCAATGGCACCACCTACAATGCCGACACCGCGCCGTACCTGCTGGGAGATGGCCAGAGACTGCTGAGCATGCCGGCTTTTACTAGGGATCAAATGCTGTTCAGTCGTCGCATCCAGGTGCCTGCGAATCAGAGCTATGTGCGCTATGTGAACGTGCTGGAGAATCCCACCAGTCATGACCGTATGGTGCCGATCACCATAAGCGGAAACTACTACCATAACCGGCCGTATCAGCTGTCATCTTCCGGCGATACCAAGTTCGACACCGGTGATACATGGTTCCTCAATGATGATGAAAATGAGGCTTCTGGCCTGCTGGCAACGGGTGTTGCCATCGGCGATCCACATGCGGTGGCCAGGCCCCTGACGCAGAGCTTGGGATCGAGCAGCTATCAAGCGTTCTATATCGTCACCGTTCCGGCGCACAGCCGTAAGGTGTTGGTGCAGTACGTCGTGCAGAGCATGGATCGCAGCGAGGTTAAGCGTGTCCTGGAGATGGTCTCTGCTCCGGACTTCGTGGACCAAGGTCTGAGCCGCGAGGAGCACCGCGATATCTCCAACTGGGTCACTTTGCGCGACAGCGATCTCGATGGCCTGTATGACGTCGATGAAGTCGAAATGGGCCTCGATCCGCTGAAATCTGATTCCGACGGTGATTTGCTCAAGGATGGCTTCGAGCAGCGCTATGGCTTCGATCCGCGGGTCAACGAGGGCAAGACCAACGACGATCCGGACGGTGACGGCCTGAGCAACCTGGAAGAGCAGGAAGCGGGTAGCGATCCGCATGCGGAAGATACCGACGGTGACAGCCTGCGCGATGGCGACGAGGTCAAGGTGCACCTGTCCAATCCGCTGGCCGTGGACAGCGACCTCGACAGCGTGCGCGATGATGTGGAAATCGCCAATAACAGCTCGCCGAACAAGGTCGACACGGACGACGATGGCCTGGACGACAACGTCGAGCTTCAGTACCAGTTGCGCCCGGACATCAAGGACAGTGACGGCGATGGTATGTGGGATGGCTTCGAGATCCACAACGACCTGCTCAACGAAAGTGCGGCCGCTGACATCGACAGTGACGGTCTGAGTAATCTGGAAGAGTTCCAGGCCGGCACCAAGCCACGCATTCAGGACACCGATAACGACAGTCTGTTCGACGGCTGGGAAGTCAAGGGCGTCCCGGCAAGCGATCCGCTGCTGGCGGATGGCGATGCTGGCGGTCGCGTGGACAAGGATGAGCGGTTTGTTGACGCTACCGATCCGAAGGTTAAAGCGGACGATCGGCCATATGTCTCCGCTAGCCGCTCCGTTGTGGATGAGCGTAGCCGTACGCTGAGCTTCGCTAGCGATGCACGTATATCCAGCACTACCAGTAGTGCGACTAGTGACGCCTTCCGTCTATACATCAATGGCACGCAGTACGGTTCGACCAGCTATGCCACTACCAGCGCCAACAATCGTGAGTACCACTACGAGGCGCGCCGCTATGGCAACGTCTTCGTCGGCCGACGGGTACTGGTGCCTACAGTTGGCAGTTATATTCGTTACCTGGAGATAGTCGACAACCCTACTGGCGAAGAGCAGGTGGTCAGGCTGCGCGTGCAATCCATTTATGGGGCGAGCAGTAGCAGTCCGATTGCAGTGGTCACCAGTAGTGGCGATGCACAGCTTTCCCAGGACGACCAGTTCCTGACCTTGCGTGACACCACCAGTACTTCGCGGCCAATCATGGTGCATGTACTGGCGGGTAACGATAACCGGCGCTTGGACTTGGCATCCGCCACTCAGGCCGGTAGGAACTGGAGCGCCGAGTACGAAGTTCGTGTGCCTGCTGGTGAGCGTCGTGTGATCATGCACTTCGCTACCCTGGAATCGTTCGCCGATATTGCCCAAGCCAACGCGGCCAAGCTACGCAGCCTCAAAGAAGGTGGTCTGGACAATATCGATGCCAAGCTGGCGAGCAAGGTGGTGAACTTCTTTGCCTACTACGATCGCGACGAGGATGGTCTGAGTGATGCGGACGAAATCCGCCTGGGTACTGGCATCGATGATCCAGACAGCGACAACGACAATATTCCGGATGGCAAGGACAACGATCCGCTGACCGCCGACGTAACAGCCCCCACCGTGGCGATCACGCCGCTGGAAGCCAAGCGCCGTTATCCGGGTGAGCCTCTGGAGATCGTCGCCAACATCAATGACAACGGCCTGATCAAGACAGTCGAGCTGCTCCAGGATGGCGAGCTGGTCGAAACCCGTATGGAGGGTGGTGAACAGGTCTTTGGAGTGCTTCTGCCAGATGCAGAGCGTTCGACACTTAAGGTGCGCGCCACCGACACCAACGGCAACGTCAGCGAAGCTGAGATCAGCGTCGACATCAACGAGACGCCGGAAATCCGCATGAGCGGGCGCGTCGTGGATGCGCTGAACCAGCCGCTGAGCGGTTTGGAGGTCACCGCGGAAGGGGTGACGGCGATTACCGGCAGCGATGGTCGCTTCAACCTGACGCTGTTCACCACCAAGCGCGAGTTGATCGTCCGCAGCGCGACGCTATTCGGTGCTCAGCAGATGCTGGCGCAGAAGACGCTGGCCGTGACTTCACTGGATGACGTAGTGGACCTGGGTGATATCGGTGACCTGAAGCTGGTTGCCCAGGGGCGCAGCGGCCTGAATCCGATTCACGACAGTGAGCTGGTTTACGAGAGCAGCTTCTACAAGGAGTACCCGACCCTGCAGAACCAGCAGACCTGGACGTTCTTTAGCCCAACTGCGCAACTAACCTCTGCTTCGGGTAACGCATTGGGCTGGTCGCAGGCACTCACGGTTCCTTGGTATGACTACAACACTGGGCAGTTCCTCTATCACTCGCGTTTGAATGGTCATGAGCTGACCTTCCCGATGTCCTACAGCTACGGCGTGAACGTACGACGTAAGGTCTATGCTCCGGAGGGTCGTACCTATGTGCGCTATCTGGATATCGTCGAGAACCCGTCCAGTGAGCCAGTGACCGTACCGCTCAGCATCAGTGGCAACTTGACGTACAACTCGCAGCGTCAGGTGGTGGCGACTTCCTCGGGTGATCAGGTTTACGGCGCCGATGATGGTTACGTCCTGCTGGACGATGCTACGGATGGCGTAGAAGGTACCTATGCCGTCGGCTTGCTGATGGGCGATGTCGGTGCAGAGCTACGACCGAATACCACTCAAGCCACTTATAGCTATTACCAGACTCTTTTCGACAACGTGACTATCCCGGCTGGTGGCCGCAAGGTGTTCATGCACTACGTGGTGCTTAACCAGAGTCGTGCAGAAGTTCAGCGCGTCCTGAACGAGCTGAGCGATCCAAGTTTCGTAGAAGAGGGCATGACTCACGAAGAACTGCGTGACCTCGCCAACTGGCGCGCCCTGGTCGACAGTGACAGCGATGGCATGCCGGACTCCGAGGAGATCCCGCAGGGGCTTGATCCGCAGAACCCGGATTACGACAACGACGGCATTCCGGATGGTCGCGACGACGAGCCGAAGGTGGCTGATAGCGTGGCCCCGACCGTGGCTATTACCCACACGGATGGCCCGTTCTATGTCGGTGACCCGATCACTCTGTACCTCGATGTGCGGGATGCCGGCATCGTGGGCGACGTCGAGTTGCTGATGAATGGTGAGCAACAGGCCGTTTTCAACGGTGCTGGCCTGCACGAACAGCCATTGACGCTGCCGGATGTGCTGGGCAACGTCCACTTCGAGGTGCGTGCAACCGACAGCAACAACAACGTTGCGATCCAGACCCTGGATCTGAACGTCGAGGCTATTCCGCCAAGCAGCATTGCCGGGCGCGTGGTTAACGACCTGGGCGCGCCAATCGCGGGTGCGCGAGTGACCCTGAGTAGTAACCAGAACGGCGGAAGTGAAGAGCCATCGTTCATGGCGCGCATGTTCAGTCTCGACGGCGACGCTTATGTCACCGACGTTGACGGCCGCTTCCTGTTCGAGAACCTGGATCGCCGCGAGACTGCTAGCTGGACAGTTCACATCGAGAAGGATGTACAGGGCTTCCCAGTCACCCGCGAGTCCAACGTCTACCTGGAAGTCGATGGAGCTAACGATGTCGGCGATATCCATCTATGGGTGGACGAAGACTACACGGCCCCGCTATCCGGAGATCTTGGCGAGTCGTACCAGAGTACGGATCAGGAAATTGAACTGACCCTGCCAAGCGACTTCGCATTCTCCAGCAAGTCCGTGAATGTGTGGATCAGCGGCCAGCAGGTAATGGTGGGCGATGTCAGCAACATGCCGCTGCAGTATCTGGCCTCAAACTATCAAGGTACCCAAGGCTTCCATGTGGCGACGCTAGAGGACCGCGTGGTGCTGACCTGGACCGGCTGGCGGCCAGAATATTCCGAATCTGACGATAATCTGGTTGATATCCAGGTTGTGTTGCACCGCGACGGTCGCATCGAGAATCGCTACTACCAGGTGCCTTTCAATGGCTGGCCATGCTGGGAAGGCACCCCGGTGCTGACTCGCTTCTTCCATAGTGATTGGCAGGGTGATGCCGACGACAGTTCGTTGCTCGAGGCCGATGGTCGTCAGGTATATCCGGGTATCGCGAGCCAGTACCGTAGTAACTGCAATAACTACCTGCAGGGTATGATCATCACCTATGCACCGACGGCCGAAGGTAACTATCGTCTGCAGCTCGCGCGGCTACCGGGGCACGTTGATGGCGATGGTGATGGCCTTTCGGATATCAATGAAACCCTGCTCGGCACCAACCCGGATGAAAAGGACAGCGATGGCGATCGTCTGTGGGATAGGTTCGAGCTTTACCAGGATATGAATCCCCTGGAAGCGGACCCGGGCGTGGCCGATGAGGATTGGGACGAAGATACGCTTAGCAACTTTGAAGAGCAGACGTTGAACTCTGACCCGTATAGCGGCGATAGCGATGGCGATGGGCTTAATGACGCCGATGAGGTGCGCCTCCACAATACCGACCCGGTGCGCTATGACACCGATGGCGACTGGGTCAGCGATCGTGCCGAACTCGAGGCCGACAGTGATCCGCTCAAGGTTGACACTGATGGTGATGGACTCAGCGATTTCGAGGAGATTGAGCTGTACGGCACCCGGCCAGACAAGCGCGATAGCGATGACGATGGCATGGAGGACAAGTTCGAGGTCGATTACGGCTTGCTCGATAGCAACGCTGCGGATGATGAAGACGGCGATGGTTTGAGCAATCTCGAGGAATTCCAGCAAGGTACCCATCCTCGTGCGCTGGATACCGATGGCGACGGCCTGCCGGACAAGCTGGAGCTGGAGGTGCTGGGTCTTTCGCCAAAAATCTTCGACACAGATAGCTCGGGCCGTGGCGACGGTGATGAGCTGTTCGTCGACGGCACCGATCCGGAAAACCCGGCTGATGATCTGGCGCCGCTGGATAGCGGTAGTGAATTGAGCGTGCCGACCGAGGCTGGCTTGATCGTTCGAGTGGACAGTGCTGGGCGGGTAAGCTTCTTCAACCAAGATGGCGACAGCGATATTGGTGTGTCCGGCGCACTGGCACTAGACGGCTATGCTAAAGAGACTGAAGAGAGCGAAGAAAGTAGCGATTTCCGCGCGGGCCGCGGTAGCAAGCTACCGGTGCGCAGTTTTGTTCAGGTTGGGGAGGAGCCGATCTGGCGGGCTCCATTGACTGCTTTGAGCAATGGACTATTGGTCAGCCGCGAGTACTACGTGCCACCTACTGGTCGTGGCTATGTACGGGTACTCGACAAGTTCTATAACGTCAACGGCGCAGCCCTGACTGCCAAGCCTGTGCTGAGCTCTAAACCGGTCTATTGGGGGCCTGGCTATATCCAGAGCACTTCGAGTGGAGATGAAACTTTCGATGCTCAGGACAGTTGGTTGAGCCTGCGCAAGTATGACTACAACGTCGAAGGCCCTGGCCCGGTTGCTGCTCTACACGTCATTTCCGATGCCGCTGGCCGGCAGGTGCTGGATAGTGAAAGCCTCTCCAGTGACGCGCACTACTACTGGGATGTTGGCTACCGTTTCGAGATTCCGGCCAATGAGCACCGGGTGGTGATGTCGTTCCTGGCTATGGAGAATGATGCTAGCCCGCTGCCGGACGCCGCTGGTGTTCTGCAGGACCTCGGTGAGAACACCTTGCTGGGCATCTCTGCTCAAGATCGTAGCCGCATCGTCAACTTCACCCTGTGTGCCGACTCGGATCTGGATCTGCTCTGCAACGCCGACGAAGACCAGCTCGGCACCCAGAACAACGAACCTGATAGCGACCATGATCGTTTCAACGATGAACTGGAAGTACGATTGGGCAGCAACCCGGCAGATGCACAATCGATTCCGGAGTTCGATATCTACGTCTTGGGGGAGGGTGAGGAAACCTCTCGTATCCTGCGACAGAGCGGCTTCAATGGCGCGCTGGCGGAAATAAGAGAGCTGGATGGGTCCTATCGCAGTGTCGATGTGGACGACACTGGCGAGCTGTGGGCTGCCGGCGCTGGCGGCTCTGAGGGCTTCAGCTACGACTCTTACAATCTGGAGACTCTACAGCGGGATGAGTACAGTCTGTGGGCAAATGACAGCGCCGAGTTGCTCGACGACTCGCAACAGGCATTCCCTCATTATTTGTTGATGGATGAGCGAGAGGGCGAGGATGGTGAGCCGGTATTGAGCATGATCCTGCGCTCCATCCGCAACACTCGCTGGGGTCAACAGAATGACACATTGCTTGAGGTGCCGGCGGATCTGCGCTGTGGCACCGGCTTGGCCCAGTGGCAAGGTATGCCTTTGCTGCTCAACGACTGCAAGCTAAGCCGTTACGACAACACCTGGAATTTGGTGCCGCTAGCAGATCTGAGCTTCTCCAGCGATTTCTCCGGGCAGCCACGTGTGTTGTCCATGGACGATATGCAACAGGCTGGCGGAGTGTTGGTGCTGGTTGAAGATGAAGTCGATGGCTCGTTGCGCCGCAGCCTGGGCTTTATCGATAAGAAGACCGGCCGGGTAGAACGCTTGGGCGATATGCCGGATGATGCGAAGAGCATTTCGGTTAAGTTCAAGGGGTTCCAGAACCAGCCGAAGTGGCCAATTGATATTGCCCCAAGCTAATTTGTGATTTATTTCACAACTTTGTTTGTGGCTGGCCTGTATATCGCTCGCCGCGATAAAAGGAATTTGACCTTATAAACATGGTGATTCAATGAAGCAGTTCCCGCGTCTGGCCCTGACGATCTCCCTTCTGACCCTTGCCCTGGCGGGGTGCGATTCGGGCGGTAATAGCATCGCTGAGGTCAATGGAAAAACTGTCACCCAAGAACGTTTCGATGCTTATCTGAAGCTCAAGCGTGTACCGGCGCAGAATGCCGAATGGGTCAATCGCGAGCTTGACGATTACCTGGAGCGCGAGGGGCTGGCCGGTCAGATTGAGGAACAGGGATTGCTCCCTGTCGATCAGGTGGAGGCCGAGGTTTCCGAGTTCCGTAAACAGATGCTGATCAGCCGTTACTTCGAGGAATATTTGCGCGAGCGGGTTACCGACGAAGCGGTGCGCAACTTCTATGCGACCAATCCCGACCAGTTCCAGGCCAAGAAGGTACATGTCGCACATATCCTGCTGCGTACCAACCCGGCCATGAGCGATGCCGAGCGGCAGGCGCTACTGACCAAGGCTCAGGAGGTTTACTCCAGGGCAAACGCCCAGGAAGACTTCACTGCTCTGGCCAAGGAGTTCTCCGAGGATCTGCTTTCGGCCCAGCAGGGTGGTGATTTGGGTTGGCTGCAGGAAGGGGCTATCGACCCGACCTTCAGCAGCAAAGTCTTCGCCATGAAGGCCGGTGAACTGTCAGAGCCGCTGGTGACTCCTTTTGGCTTCCATGTCATCAAGGTGATAGAGGGGCCGCAGGTGATCAAGCAGCCGTTTGAGGCTGTCAGCGGCGATATTCGTTATCGCCTGCGCCAGGAGGCCAAGCAAGCTGAGCTGGATCGTCTGAAGCAAGCCGCGAAGATCGAGAAGAAGACCCAGCCGGAAAAAACTGAAGTCCAGGCTGGGGATGAAAGTGCAAAAGGTTAACTGGGCTCTCGGCTGCCTGCTGGTCGGGTTTGGGCTCGCCGGCTGCGAGGAGTCCTCGCAGCAGGCGTTGCAGGAGGTACCGGTCGAGCCATCGGCGACGCTGGTCACCGTCGATGGCTCGCCAATCTCCCGGGCCCAGCTTGAGCTGACCATCGAGCGCACCCTGGGCGACTCGGCCCCCCTGTTTGCCAACGAGGAAGTCGAGCGCAAGATTCTCGATAGCCTGGTAAGCAGCCGCGCCATGGCACTGCTCGCCGAGCGCGAGCTGGATGCTTCCGAGAAGCAACAATTGGACTTGAAGGCTCAGGCTTATCGCGAGGAGTTGCTGGTCCGTCACTACCTGCAAGAGCACGCGACCCCCGAGCCAGTGAGCACGGAAATGGTTGCGGACTACTACAACCGTCACCCCGAGGAGTTCGGTGGTGGTGTAGAGAAGAGTTTCGAGATCATCGCCAGCACCACGGAGCTGGACGAGCGCCAGCGCTCAGAGCTGATCACGCTGCTCAGTGGTTCGGAAACCCACGGCAAGGACTGGCAAGCACTAGTGGCCGCTTGGCGGAGCGCAGGGCGCCCCCTGGAGTACCGCCAGAGCAAGTTGCGGCCGGACATGCTGGATCAGCCGCTGCGTAGTCTGGTGGAGCCTACGGCCGTCGGGGCTATTGCTCCTCTGTACACCAATGGCCAGCTGTTGCTGGTGCGCGTGATCGGCGAACAGAAGCTGCCGGCCAAGTCTCTGGCTGAAGTCAGTGGTGCCATTCGCGAAAAGCTGGCGCCACAAGCCTTGAAGAAGGCGGTGAAGGAGCTGAGCTCTCAAGCCATACAGCAAGTTAAGGTGCAGTACAGCTCGCGCTAGACGAGCAACCATGAACGGCCAGGCGGATTGCTGGCTAGAAGGACAGCGGCAGGGCAGCTGTATCAAGCGGATGGAAAGGGCTATGGGGATGCTGAAGGGGAGGGCCAAGCAGCGCCTGTTGTGGGCGGGGCTCGTCTGGTTGCTGGGCGCAGCCAGCGGGGGCGTGCATGCGACAGAAACCTGTCGTGCTGTGTTCTCCGGTGGCCTTCAGACGCATGGCTCCGGCGGGGTCGTCTTCCAATGGGGTGGCCAACTGGTCGGCAACCCAATCCCTCAGATAGATACCGTTCGCGTCCAGAATGCCAGGGGCTCGCCCAGCTGCGGTAGCGCCAATTGCCAGGCCAGCGGCCTTGCAGCCGGTGATTTGGGCACCCTTGTTTTCCCTTCTACAACCAGCCAGCATGATCTGCGGATCGGCTACCTCGAGGTAGCCGAGGCCGGTGGCAGCGAAGTGAGTCGCTATCGTGCCATCGAGCTGGGTGCTGGTGCCTCTCTTGGCTTCAACGATCAACACCACGCCTATTACATCGAGCGTCTGAGCCTTGCCTATGGCGCCAAGGTTACCTTGGCGCCTGGGCGTTATTGGATCGGCCAGCTGGACATGGCAGCTAATAGCCAGATTCGTGTGGCCGGCGGTAACGCTCGCCTGATGGTGGGCAATTCCCTCAACGTGCCTTTCCAGGCGCGTATCAATGGGGTCGATGACGGATCGGGGCAAGCGGAAGCTCTGCAGCTCTTTGTGCGAGGCAATCTGACCCAGGAGTCGTCGAGCACGATCAATGCACTGGCCTATGTCGACGGTGATTATCGCGCAGCCTTCTCAGCCCTCCTGAGCGGTGCCCTCAACGCCCGCAGCGTCGACTTGGCCAGCGCTGCACGCGTGGTGACCCGCGAGGCGGCGATTGGCACGCTGGACTGGAATCGTCAGTGCCGCGAAAGCACCGACCTCGACAGAGATGGCTCACTGGACCTGTTCGACGACGATACCGATGGCGATGGCCATGATGACGAGCGCGAACGCCTTGCTGGCAGCGATATCCGCAATGCGCAGAGCACGCCTCAGGTCACGCCTCCGCCGTCCCAGCCTAACCTCTGTGTCGCCGCTTTTAGCAAAGGGCTGCAGACCCATGGCAATGAAGGTCGTATCAGCTTCGGCCTGAATGCCCAGCTGCGTGATGCGCCATCGGCCTACCTACCGGCACTGTTGGTCGAAAGCAGCTTTGCGTCTACGGCCCGAAGCTGCGGTGCTCAGAACTGCCAGGCCAGTTACTCCACAGTTGCAGTTCCGGCCTTGCCGACTTTCCTCAAGACCACCGATGGCTATCGCCAGGATGTAGGGTTTGCCGGGAGTGTCGTCCTGGATGGCAGTCGTAAGGAGTGGGCGCGGCTTGCTGTGGGTGGCATGGCCAAGGCGCGCTTCGCCACGCCGGGCACCTATCGCCTGCGCGAGCTGGAGGTTGGCTATCGAGGCATCCTCGAGTTGGCGCCAGGCGACTATTGGATCGAGAAACTGACCCTGGCCAGTGAGGCGCGCGTGCTACCCATCGGTCAGGGAACGGTCAGGCTGCACCTGTTGGGTGGCCTTGATCTGCCCTGGCAGGCGCGACTCAACGCAGCGGGTTACGAGCAGCCAGGAGAGCCATCGCGGCTATTGGTGTTGACCGGAGGCAACGTCACCCTGGCGTCCAGCTCGACACTGGCAGGTTTCGTCTACAGCCGAGGCAAGCTGACCCAGCAGTATGGTTCTCTGCTCTTTGGTGGCGCAGTGGCTGGCAATGTTGCGCTGGAAGCCTTGGCGCGCACTCGTTTCAATCCAGCTGCGCTTGCTGCTGTGGATTTCGGAATGCTCTGCGATCTGGATGGCGATGGTATCGGCGATAGCCTGGACTCCGATCGCGATGGCGATGGTGTGTCTAACGAGCATGAAGAGCAGGCCGGCTCCAATCCGAATGACCCCAATAGTGTGCCTGCGGACCAGGACAAGGACGGCATCCCGGATATTCTTGACCCGGATCGTGATGGCGATGGCGTAGCCAACGGCCAGGATGCCTTCCCGGACGACAAGAATGAATCCAAAGACTTGGATGGTGACGGCGTTGGCGACAACGCCGACCCGGACCGCGATGGCGACGGTATTTCCAACGATTACGAGACCGAGGCCGGCACCGATCCGAATAATGCGGCGAGCGTGCCTGCGGATCAGGACAAGGACGGTATCCCGGATAGCCTGGACAGTGACCGCGACGGCGATGGCGTAGCCAACGACCAGGACGTCTTCCCGGACGACAAGAATGAATCCAAAGACCTGGACGGCGACGGCATTGGCGACAACGCCGACCCGGACCGCGACGGCGATGGTATTTCCAATGACTACGAGATCCAGGCCGGCACCGACCCGAATGATCCTGCGAAGGTACCAACCGACTTGGATCGGGACGGAGTGCCAGACGCGCTGGATATAGATCGCGATGGCGATGGTGTACCCAACGATATCGATCTGTTCCCCGACAATCCTGGCGAGCTCAGCGACCTGGACCGCGATGGTATCGGCGATAATGCCGACCCGGATCGCGACGGCGACGGCATTTCCAACGACTACGAGACCCTGGCCGGCACCGATCCGAATAATGCGGCGAGCGTGCCGGCTGATCAGGACAAGGATGGTATTCCCGATAGCCTGGACAGCGATCTGGATGGTGACGGCGTAGCCAACGATCAGGATGCTTTCCCGAGCAATCCGGCGGAGAGCAAGGATCTGGATGGCGATGGCATTGGCGACAACGCCGACCCGGACCGAGACGGCGACGGTATCTCCAACGACTACGAGACCCAGGCTGGTACCGATCCGAACAACGCGACGAGCGTGCCGGCAGATGAGGACAAGGACGGCATCCCGGACAGCTTGGACAGTGATCGTGACGGCGATGGCGTGGCCAACGACCAGGACGCCTTCCCGGACGACAAGACCGAGTCCAAGGATCTGGACGGTGACCGCATCGGCGACAACGCTGACTCGGACCGCGATGGCGACGGCGTCTCCAACGACTATGAGACCCAGGCCGGTACTGATCCGAGCAACGCCTCCAGCGTACCGCCGGACCAGGACAAGGACGGTATCCCGGACAGCCTGGACAGCGACCGCGATGGCGACGGCGTGGCCAACGAGCAGGACGCATTCCCGGACGACAAGAACGAATCCAAGGATTTGGACGGCGACCGTATTGGCGACAACGCCGACCCGGACCGCGATGGCGACGGCATCTCCAACGACTACGAGACTCAGGCCGGCACCGATCCGAATAATGCGGTAAGCGTGCCGGCGGATCAGGACAAGGACGGCATCCCGGACAGTCTGGACAGTGATCGCGACGGCGATGGCGTAGCCAACGACCAGGACGCCTTCCCGGACGACAAGACCGAGTCCAAGGACCTGGATGGCGACCGTATTGGCGACAACGCCGACCCGGATCGAGATGGTGACGGCATCTCCAACGACTACGAGACTCAGGCCGGCACCGACCCGAACGACGCCAACAGTAAGCCTTCCGACCAAGACAAGGACGGCATCCCGGACAGCTTGGATAACGATCTGGATGGCGACGGTGTGCTCAATCCGGTCGATGCATTCCCGGGCAACCCTGCGGAGAGCAGTGACCTGGATGGCGACGGTATCGGCGACAACGCCGACCCGGACCGCGATGGCGACGGCTTCTCCAATGCTCTGGAAGAGCAGGTCGGTACCAATCCTAACGACGCCAGCAGCAAGCCGGCCGACCAGGACAAGGACGGTATCCCGGACAGTCTGGACAGTGATCGTGACGGCGATGGCGTAGCCAACGACCAGGACGCCTTCCCGGACGACAAGACCGAGAGCAAGGACCTGGACGGTGACCGCATCGGCGACAACGCCGACCCGGACCGCGACGGCGATGGTATCTCCAACGACTACGAGACCCAGGCCGGTACCGATCCGAACAACGCGGCGAGCGTGCCGGCGGATCAGGACAAGGACGGCATCCCGGACAGCCTGGACAGCGATCGTGACGGCGATGGCGTAGCCAACGAGCAGGACGCTTTCCCGGACGACAAGACCGAGAGCAAGGACCTGGACGGTGACCGTATCGGCGACAACGCCGACCCGGACCGTGACGGCGACGGCATCTCCAACGACTACGAGACCCAGGCAGGTACCGATCCGAACAACGCCTCCAGCGTGCCGCCGGACCAGGACAAGGACGGTATCCCGGACAGCCTGGACAGCGACCGTGATGGCGATGGCGTAGCCAACGAACAAGACGTCTTCCCGGACGACAAGACCGAGAGCAAGGACCTGGACGGTGACCGTATTGGCGACAACGCCGACCCGGACCGTGACGGCGATGGCATCGCCAACGACTACGAGACCCAGGCCGGTACCGATCCGAACAACGCCTCCAGCGTGCCGCCGGACCAGGACAAGGACGGCATCCCGGACAGCCTGGACAGCGACCGCGATGGTGATGGCGTGGCCAACGAGCAGGACGCCTTCCCGGACGACAAGACTGAGAGCAAGGACCTGGACGGTGACCGTATCGGCGACAACGCCGACCCGGACCGTGACGGCGACGGCATCTCAAACGACTACGAGACCCAGGCCGGTACCGATCCGAACAACGCCTCCAGCGTGCCGGCGGACCAGGACAAGGACGGTATCCCGGACAGCCTGGATAGCGACCGCGATGGCGATGGCGTAGCCAACGACCAGGACGCCTTCCCGGACGACAAGACCGAGAGCAAGGACCTGGACGGTGACCGCATCGGCGACAACGCCGACCCGGACCGCGACGGTGATGGCGTCAGCAACCAGGACGAAGAGGCTGCCGGCACCAACCCGAACGATGCGACGGACTTCCCGGACCGCCAGGCGCCGGAGGTCGGCATCGACGGACCCGAAGTCATCAGCGTCAACGAGGACAGCGTAAGCCTGACCGGTAGTGTCAGCGACGCCCGATCGGGAGTGGATCGGCTCGAATTCACCTCGGACCGCTATTCGAACGCGCGCTTCGCCGTGACCCTGCAGAATGGCAAGTGGACCGCCAGCGTTCCGTTGCTGGAAGGTAGCAACCTACTCACCCTGACGGCCTTCGACAAGGCGGGCAACAGCGCGCGGCTGATCCGTACCGTGGAACGAGTGATTCCCGCCAGCGACATCGGCCTGGTCATCGACTATCCCCATCAGGGTGCCGTCCTCAACAGTGCCACCCTGGTGGTGCGAGGCATTCTGCGCAGCGATAGCCCTGCGCAGAAGATGGAGGTGCAGGTCAACGGCCAGGTCGCGACACTCACGCCTACCTCCCAGGTGACAGAGTTCGGCTTCCAGTCCCCGGCCATCACGCTACAGCCCGGTAACAACACCCTGGCGATCCAGGCCAAGATCGATCAGCGCAGCGTGCAGCGGACCATCCTGGTCACCTACCAGCCGCCGCAAGCCAGCTTCCAGCCGCCGCGCTTCGACAACCTGTCGCCGGTGAATGGCAGCCTGCTGCCGGGCGAAGGCTTCGTGCTGACTGGTCAGGTATACGCCGAGGCGGGGCTCGATCGGGTCAGCCTGAACGGGCGCAGCCTGGTTCTGCGCGAGGTAGGTCAGCAGCTGATGGACCTGCGCGAGGTGCTGAATGTGCCCGCCGGGCAATCCTCGTTCAGCGTCGAACTGCTGGCGCGGGATCGTACCGGCCAGGAGAAGCGCCAGAGCCTCAGCTGGCAGCTGGACAAGCAGCTGCCGCAGATCATCCTCGACCAGCAACTGGTGGACCTGCCGGCGGAGAACCGCGTCAGCGAGCAACCCTTCCCGGTCAGCGGCACGCTGCGGGAAAGCAATCCGGCCAGCTTCCAGATCAATGGTAACGACGTGGCCCTGCAGCCGGGTGCCCAGGCGGGAGAGTTCCGCTTCTCTACCAGGGTGGCACTGTCTCTGGGGCAGCCGGTCACCCTGACGCTGGACGCACGCGACCAGGCCGGGAACCAGCTGCGTCGCGAGTACAGTCTAGAGCTGTCGGGGCAGGCCGCGATCAACTGGGTGCTGCCGACCGAGGGCACCGAGCTGCTCAACCTGGGGCAGCCGATCGACCTGCAGGTGGCGGCGCGCATCGAGGACCTCAGCGGCCAGCTGGTCCCCCGCGCGGTGCTGCTGTCGGCCAACGGCGATACCCTGAGCGAGGCGGAGCTTGCCGGCGACACCACGCTGAAGAGTGCGAACCTGCAGATACCGGCGCAAAGCGGCGAATATCGCCTGCTCGCCGTGCTGCAGAACGCCACTCAGCAGGTGATGGCGCAGAGCAGCCGGACAATCAAGGTAGTCACTCCGGTGCAGGTGCCGCTGGCGTTGGAACGCATCTCGCCGGACAACGGCGCGCGCGATGTCGAGCCGAACGATTTCATCGGCTTCTACTTCAATCAAGCCGTCGATCTGAGCAAGCTCGAGGTCAAGGTCTTCGAGACGGCACACGGCAAGAGTTATGTCGATCTGGACGGCCTGGGCACCGACGAGCTGAACGCCAAGGGACACCAGCTGGTTGACGTCAACCGCGACTTCCAGCCGGTCAGCGGCAAGCTGTCGGAGCTGCCGGGCAGCCAGGTGGTCGCCTTCTACCCCGAGCAGGATCTAGCCTACGACGCGGAAATCACGGTCGAGGCGACCTACGCCGGCGAGGAGCTTGGCCGCATCCGCTACCGCACCCGCCCGCTGCCGACTCTTATCACTGGCACCTTGATGGACCAGTTGAGCCAGCCGGCAGTCAACGTCGAGGTGCGTATCGAGGAATTGGGGCGCAGTACCGTCACCAATCGCGATGGCGGTTTCAGCTTCGGCTTCGCTGAAGGTGCCGAGCGGAACATCGCCGGAGGCCAGTATCAGCTGCAACTCAACCCGGGCCAGGCGAACAAGAGCTACGGCAGCAGCAGCCGCGCGATTACGGTCCAGCAGGGCGCCTTGAACGATATCGGCCGCGTACCGTTGTCGCAGCTCAGCTCGGAGCTGCCCTACGTTCCGCTGCGTGGTGGCGAGCAGTTCAGCCTGCTGCAGGGTGAGATCAAGCTGGATCTCACCCAGGCGCGCCTGCAGTTCCCCGATGGCCAGCAACAGGGCGATGTGCATGCCCAGATGCTCACCATCACCGAGCTGCCCTTCCCGGTAGATCCCATGGCAATGCCCTACTGGATGTACTCGCTACAGCCGGGCGGGGTCCGTGTGGAGGGTGAGGTGAGCCTGGATCTGGCCGCGCTGCCGCTGGGCGACAGCCATGAATATCTGCCGGAGAACGGTGGCCACGTCGTGATCGTCGGTCTCGATCCGGAAGCCGGCCGCGTCGTGCCGGTCGGCGTCGGGGTGATCGACAACTTCCGCATTCGCAGTGTGGGCAAGCTGGAACTGCACAGCCTGGATCTGCTCGGCTTCGCCCTGGCAGGGTTGGAAGCCCAGCCTGCACTGCAGGCCTATGCGACGGGCGATATCAACCTGCGCCAGCTGCAGGCGGAACTGTATAGCGTGATCAAGGCCGCCCAGGCGGCCCAGGGACAATGACTCAAATGGACAAGCCGGTGATGCAGTACTCCACTCGACTCCTCAAAGGCGCCTCTGTTGGCAGGGGCCTGCTGGCCGCATTGCTCCTGCTGCTGCCGGCCTGGTGCGGAACGGCTCATGCCTTCGGCCTGCTGAGCATCCCGGGGGTGTACATCCCGCAGACCTATCTCAAGATCGGCGCCGCCTATACCCGGGCGATCGTTCCCGGGCCGAACGGCCGCCCCGTCTACGTGGAGTTCAACACCAGCGGCAAGGAGGCTGCCGAGATCGGCGAGGCGACCGGCCCGCTGGAGCGTGCCAAGGTCATGCCGGCGGGCACCTATCGTGCCTACCTGCAACGCCTCAGCGATGCCCGTCAGCGCTACCCCGACAGCCAGGTCATGAAGGCCTCGGAGTACCGAGGCAAGACGTTCAAGACGGTGACCGGCGAGACCATCAAGAAGCCTTCGATTTCCATGAGCTCGCTGACCGTGCTGGTCCGCGCTGACGAGCAGCTCTTCTCTACCGATGGCAAGGAGCTGCTGCTCCTCGAGCTGCCCATCAAGTCCGACGTGCAGCCCAGCAGCAGTAGCCAGTCGCTGCTGTTGTCCGAGCAGGGTGACATCCTCCATCAGACGGCCAATACCATCGGCTATCGGGTCGGTTTTCACGGCAAGGACGGCAAGGTCAACGAGAACCTGGGGCGTGATCGCGAGTCGCAGATCTATGGTCCGCTCGCGGGAGTACCCATACGGCTGTGGCACGAGGGCGGCACCACCACCGGCGAGGATGGTCGCTATGTAATGCCCTACATGCTGCCGCCCTGCCCGGGCTTCTCCATTGAGTACAAGACCGACGCCTATCTCGAGCTCTACTACAAGCGCTTCAATCCGCGCGGCAAATCCTATCTGCCCTATTACATAGTCCGTCCGGACTGGGATTTCTGTACCGGCTTCGAGGTGTACAGCTGGCTGCTGATGGGTATCAAGCTGAGCATGGCCATGCCGGCTGAGCCCAATCTCGACTTTCCGCTGGACCTGATGGTCATCGATGGCGCCGCCACTCTGCGTGGCGCGAAACTTGGCGGCAAGACCGAGTACAGCTCCGAGACCGGCGAGCGTGACCATCGTCTGCAGGAGAAGTACGACTTCGACGGCGATGAGAAGCCCGACTGGGCGGTGCCCGGCAAGAAGGTCAAGAAGGAGATCGATGGTGAGGAGCGTGAGGTCTTCGTCAAGACCAGCCTGGAGGAGGCTGAGCTCCAAGGCATTTACCTGTCGAGTCGCTACGAATCCGTGCCGGCCGATACCGAAGAAACCGGCCCTGACTTCACACGCCTGATCGATACCTCGCCGGACTTCCAGGATCGAGCTCTGCTCGAAACTATCAGCGAAGACGACCTGCGAGACACCGACATCTATGTATTCCGCGAGTCCAACGGCCAGTTGGTTGCCGAGCGCAGGGGCCTTCATGAGTCGGAGCTCTACAAGAACTATTCCGGTGTGGATTCCGAAACAGGCAGCTTCCGTTTCACCATTCACTTGCGTGGTGAAAAGGAGGGCATATTCAGTTTGTGGGGAATCGACCAGGGAGGGAAGGAGTTCACCAAGTGGCAGAGTGCCGGTGGCTTCAAGGAGGAGTTCCAGAAGCGCAATGCCAACCACCTGAAGCCGGGCGAGATGGTGCGCATCATCGCCATCAACCGTCCCACTGGCTATATGGGTAGCCTGCGTTACCAACTTGAATCTGCTGATGTCAGTAGCGGGTACATGGGATTCACTGGCCAGCAGATCGAGATGAGCCCGCCCAACCTCAAAGTCTGGGCCGAGCGCAAGAACAAGATCGAACAGGGCGCGACCAAGGGCGAGGAGAAGAAGCAGCTGATCGGCAACGAAGGTGCCGGTCTCGGCAGCGACATCAGCATCGCCATCTATACCGATTGGCTCGACGTCGACGGGACTCCCTTGCCCGAGGAGCTGGCCGATTACGGCTATACCGGGCGGCTGGCGAAGATCGTTGCGGCCAATCAGCTGGCTCCGGTTGGTGCCAATAATCTCTCCCAGTTCCAGATCAAGCCCGGTCAACACGTCCAAGTAATTCAACTGCCAGAGAAAGTGTTGGCCAAACAACACTTGTATCTACAAGTCGCAGGTCAGCCGACTAACCGAAATCCTGATTTTTCCTCTGGTGGCGGTAGCGGGATTCTCCAATATCGTCCCTCCAAATTTGTGCCGGTCATGGTGCCTTTGCATGATGAAGAGGCTAGCGAATTGGCACGGCAGGCTTGGAGCAAAGCAAAGAAAGAAAACCCGGAACGCGAATACAAGAAGCCAGAGCCTCTATATAGCTGGGTTTATCGGCCAGAGCTCCAATTCAGTCTCTACGACCTAAATGTCAACTCTCTTCGTCGTGATACATATGTTGGGGAAATGGAATTAATAGGGAAGGATAACCCCAGTATATCGGCAGCTGATAATAAGCTCACAGTGCTATTCGATTTTATTAAATCTGAATTTTCAGAGTTAACACTGTGGGGCGGAGAGAAGGCTTTTGTCTTCGACCTTGGAGGGCGAGAGATTAAAGCTACTCTTGGAAAGTCAGGACAGGTAGAGTTTGATGATCTTTCATATATATCATCTTTGGCGCCGGATGATTTTCTCTCGCTACGGCTTTTGTCCAATGGCGACGCGGGAAATATTCTTTGGGAATGGTCGGTTAATACTCAGATAGTTGTCACGCCTGATAATTATAGGGTGTCCGCCAACACGGCAGAAAGAGATTTGTTGGCATATGTTCTGTTGAGTGAAGAAGAGCTAAAGCAGGAAGGCAAAAAAATAAAACTGCTTTGGTCTGTCTCGGGGCCTAGTGGGAAGCTTGAGTCGGTCCTGACGGATGTTGAAGGAGGTTTGGCAAATAATAAAATAACTACCAGTCGACGTGCAGGTGATTCATATTCCGTAAAGGTCGTGGTGGCTCAGTCCGATTATAAGCGGATACCTGTTGGAACTGAGAAAGAGTTTGGGCCTTATATTGTTGAGGCATATGTTCCTGATAGGGTTGAGCTGACAGCCTCCAAGGATGAGGTGCTTGCTAGTGGCGTCGATACTGTAAAACTAACTGCGAAAGTATGGGATAAATATGGTAATGCAGTGGCGGATGGTACGCGCGTAGACTGGGGGCTGGGTTATAGCGGTGAGCTAATAGAAGAGCAGTTATTCACTCAGGGCGGAGTGGCTACTGCCATATATGTGGCAGGTCAAGAAGCTATCCCCACAGATGTCAGCGCAACCGCTGGGGCTGTAACGGCGGAAAAATCTATTGCCAAAGTACCATTCCAATTTTCTGTGCATGTGTCGAAGGGTGCTATTAGTTACGACAGTAACGAGACCTCGATAATTACTATTACCGCAAATCGCGCACCGGAAAAAGCAATAGATCTGGCATTGAGCACTACAAAGGGCGTGTTATCAGGGCCGACTACGTATGGTGGTGGGGCGGTCCGTGCCACGCTGTATGCATCGGCTGAGCCAGGGGAAGGAGATGTTCGGGTTGGCATGGCTGGTGATGAAAAGATCATCTCTGTCTTACACAAGGCTGAAGCTGGAAAATTAGGTATTGTATTTGACCAAGCTGCGTTGTCATCTAAAGCCTCTGCATCTGTTGAGCGTCTGAACGGAGGGAGTGTTGTCTATGCAATGCCTCAGTCGGCGACGGGGACTGTTTATGGCCCGGCAAATACAGATGTAATTATTCGGGCTGGCAGTTTTTATGCCCCGAATAGTCGTGAGTTGCTTCATTTGGATATGGTGGGTATAGACTCTGCGCAGGTCGGAGGGCAAGACCAGCGGGTTATCACATCTACCAATGATCTATACCAGGCCGTAGTGAACTCCATCGAAGCTGAAATAGATATGGGGCAATCCTATACTATGCCAGGCGCCAGTTTGCATTTGGGAAGCGGTTATTTATCACTGGCCAATGCACCTGCTCTCGAAGTTGATGAGAGTTTCTTTCTCAATGCGAGATTCCGCGCCAATCCCGCTCTTTTGGAGTCAGCGGCGGAAATATATGTTCTTCGAAAGCTAGGGCAGGATGGCGGAGAGGTATTTTCTCTGCGGCTTATCCCAGACTCTGGGATGTTTCGAGTGGTGGCCCGTGTAGTTACTGAGGGTGGCGAGTATGAGGTCACATCTTCGACTAAAGTAAGTCCTGAGCAATGGGTGCTGGCTGGCATTCGATATGATTCAGGTCAGCTGCAGGTCGACGTAGATGGCAAAACTGAGTTTATTGCCGCAGCAGGTGCTATCAAACCTCAAGGTGTGAGTGGCGCATTTATATTTGGCGAAGGATTTATTGGCCACCTTGATGACATTAAATTTGGTAAAGAAGGCTCCGGCAGTAGGGGGGCTGTAGTTCTATTTGAGGATGGTAGTACTGTCCAACAGATTCGTTTAGATGCCAATGGTCTCGGCCATGTCTCCGTGAAACTTGCCGAAGGATTTGATGGGCGCATGTTGCGTGTCGGGTTCTCGGTTTTGGAGGCTAGCAAAGATGGGGTTACAGTCCGCAAGGACATAAAAGTCATGAATGACTTCTACTCCAGACTTACAGGCTTGGTGATAGATTCAGCTATTGCCGAATCTCTACAGAAAGTAGATCGCCATGAGGGTGGCATCGCGGTGGCTGATTCGGCATCTTTTTCCGACGCGATCAACTATATGAGGGAGAAGGGTGGGGCAGCATTCGACTATGTTCAGGCTGCTGGGAAGTTGATTTACGAAATAAGCGGTTTGTCGGATCTATATACCATAGGTAATGCGCTTTATCTGATCTTTAATGGAAGATGGGACGAAGTTGACAAGATGGAGTTGGCCTTTGCGGCCATCAGCCTAACGCTGACAATCGTTACCGTCGTGGTTTCGGGAGGCGCGGGGGCCGTCGCTGTAGGCCCGCTGCGAGCAAGTCTGGCTTTCCTCAAAGCGTTTTTAAAGGAATTGGTAATGGACCCGGTGGCGCTTTTGAAAGCCGGGGGGTCTATTTTCAAGTACACCGCTAATCTGGTGGTTAAGTTCTTCAGAGAAGGGGGGCGCGCTGTAGTTAAAGAAATATCTGCTCTCGGAGATGCGCTGAAAGGCATGCTCAGCTCCGCCGGCAGGGCATCGCTGCAGTTGTTCATGGCAACTGTGCGTAGTATGCGTGACCTGAAGAACTTCCTAGAATTGAAGGTCGTTCTGCGGAGGATGCAGGGCCTGCAGTGCCCGCTGGCACAAGCTGACATATTGTCTGGAGGTGATGCGTTCTATCTGGCGCGCTTGTCATTCCTGACGAATATTGAATGGGCTGAGGCCGCGCCGCCGGCCGGTGCACTTTGTGGCTCGCAGCTCGAAAGTTACATTCTCACCTTGCGGAAGCAGATGTCTGATCAGAAGGGAGGGATTTTCTTTGATGATGTTGTTTCCGTTGTGAAGACCCTGGCCGACTCTCAAGGAAAGCTTTCTGTATCTCGCGAGAGTCTGGACACGTTGAAGCGTCTTTCTGAGACCGGTAATAGCGCTGCGGTGAAGAATATCCTCGAAGCTATGCGAGATGGCCGTTTGAAGCCACACCCGTTATCCCAGAACCCATTAGATGATATGAGTGAGGCTGCTGTGATTTCCGGGCAGGTACAGAACTTCTCAAGCTTTGATTACATGATGAAACTGTTTGACTATGGCTTGCGAAGAGGTGGCGATCCCAAGGACTTCCAAGCCTTGCTTAAGCACCTGGAGCCGAATAAGAACGCCGAGATCACCGGCTATCAGTACAAGCGACTGATCGGCGAGCTGAAGGGCGCTGAGGTAATGGAAGATGTTTTGAAGAGCAGAGGCGTAGATCTGCAGTTTGTCAGGGCCAATGATATTGTTGCCTCAGATGACTTTGGTCGTCTTGGCAAGCAAGGCGTGGACGCTGTGTACAAAAGTGAAAAATACAAGGATGTATATGGAGAGTTCAAGAATATGGGGGCTGCTTCTGGGGCTAAGCGTGAGGAGTCCTTGGCCCGACTTGATAATCAGTTTGTTAAGCATATGGAAGAGAACGTAGTCGGCAAGCTGCAGATGCCTGGCTGCACATGGAAGAATGGTAATAAGCCACCCTTCTTGCAATATGTGGTGATGGGGGGGTTCTTTAAAAATGCTCAAGATGTTGATGCTGTTAAAAAGCGTTTCGTAGAGAAATTGGCAAAAAGTCCAACGCTGAAAAATTTGGCTGAATGCTTTGAAGTGAAGCCAGGTAGTGCTGGGAAATTAAGCCAAATATTTGATATGCATTGGGATCCGATTGAAGTTAAGCCATTTATTCAGTGATGAGGTGGGTAGTGCAGTACGGTAAGGCGCGGTCATTCGGTTCTAGAAGCGAATATATTATCGATACGGTAATGGAGTTGGATCGAGGCCGTCTCTTCTACGCGTTTTGCACCCCGGGTGAAGAGAATTCTTACTTGCGAGCAGTGGATGCTTCTACGGGCGATCATTTCTGGACTTATGCGGAGCGCGCTGGATCCGGTGCTTGGTGGACTATTCATGGCGAGTTTCTGATAAGTACGGATCAAATCCTCGATATCAATACTGGGTTATGCCTGTTCGATTTCTTTGGTTCGTTAGGATCAGAAGAAAAGCTGCAACCATACTTTATCCAATTGGACGAGCATCACTTGATGTTTGAGGTGCGCGGGGCGGAGCGCGCCATGCGATATTTGGTTGTTGATACGTGCGCTTGGCTCGCAGTTGCACCAATAGAGTTGGAGTTGTGCCATTCATTTATTTATGAAGGTTGCATTTACGGGTGGATGCAGGGTGAGAACGAGACCTGCTTATATGGCTATAGGTCTCAGGTTGGGGCGGTAGACATGGTTGCTCGAATTGAGGTTCCCTTGCAGCTAAGGTCGGCCTTTCGTGTGATGAATTACATGATTGCTACTTCTGACTATGCAACATGGATGAAAATTGATGTGCATAGCGGGGCTGTCTCGGTGATCCCGCTGTCGGCTCCTGATAATGGGGCTCTTCATCCGGCAGGCGTGTCGGGTGGGAATATTTATTTTTCGTCCTGCAGTGGGTTGCAAGAGTACTCTGTTATCGATGATAACTTTCGCCAGATCATACAGCACTACGTATCTTCTGTTTGCGTTCTTGATGGCATTTTATATGGTATAGAGTCATACCAAGATGAACACTCGGTTGATCATGATGCCCCATTTGCGCTGAGTCTGGTCGATGGGCAGTATCTTTGGAACGGCCCTTCGTTGAGAAATTGCAATCACCTGCGGGTGAACGAGTTAGGTGTATTTGTCGGTATTGCAGGGGGGAAGATTCATCACTTCCCTGCACTTGAGCATGTGGTGCGCGAGCGTGGCAAGGCTAGCAACTCGAAAGCTAAGCCTTTCAAGCTGGATCTCTCTCATTCGCCTTATATCGAATTGCTGTCCGATCCCATCGGCCTGCTACAGGCCATTCAACGGAGGGTCGTGGCAGATGGGCATGAAACTACTGTCGCCGCTGTTGCTGCAAGTAACACTCTCGGCTTGGTCGCCTTCGTAGAGTACGGTGACGATGTAGACTTTCCTTTGCTACGTCTGCTTGATCTTCGGACCAATGAGATTTTGGCTATCGATAGCACCGATCTTATTAATGCTCCGATGATAGATGACATTGCCTTTACCAATGAGGATGGCAAGCTCCAGCTTGGCTTTCGTAGCGGTGGGCAGAGATTGGTTTCGCTCGATGTTGTTGCCAAAACAGTGCTATGGGAATGAGCGTTTGCGAAGTTTTATTTCTTTTTCACGCCCCCAGATAATATTGGCAGCTGCTATTGCTTCGTTGCCAGGCGGTTTTTTTCTGCTTGTCTTTAACTATCTACGCATGGGTATGCGCAAGCACGCTTTTTTTTGTCTATTGTTCGCCTTTCTTCTAAGTGTAGGGTTGGTTGTATTGTTTCTCTCGTTACCTGCGAGTCGAATTGATCGTTTTTTTCCTCTGTTGTCCTGTGTGCTGATGTTCTTCATCGCTCGATCAATGCCTGCCTTTTCTGCCTCTTGGTTGAGCTGGTTATTTGCTGTTTTCTTTGCGCTGATTTGGCTAGCGTTTGAAATTGTATTAGGGGCGTGGTTGTATCAATTTATCCATGGTTGATCTGGTCGCTCCGCTCTATATTCACAGTGTATTTAGTGGGCCGGCTTACAGCCTGTGTATTATGGCCGCTGTTTTTCTGACTTAGTTCAGCGAATTTTGTAATGCATGCTTCTTATCCAGAGCCCATCACTCGCCCTATTGAGCCCCTGCGCTCCCTGCCTTTCGCCTTCGCCAAACGCCACGGCGTACTGCTGCGCGAGCCCTTTGGCCAGGCGCAGCTGCAGGTGCGCCGCGGTGCCAGCCTGGCGGCCGTGCAGGAGGCCCAGCGTTTCGCCGGTCGTGTGCTGCCGCTGCACTGGCTGGAGCCGGAAGCCTTCGAGCAGGAACTGACCCTGGCCTATCAGCGCGACTCCTCCGAGGTGCGGCAGATGGCCGAGGGCCTTGGCGCCGAGCTCGACCTGGCCAGCCTGGCCGAGCTCACCCCCGAATCCGGCGACCTGCTGGAGCAGGAAGACGACGCGCCGATCATCCGCCTGATCAACGCCATCCTCAGCGAGGCGATCAAGGCCGGCGCCTCCGACATCCACCTGGAAACCTTCGAGAAACGCCTGGTGGTGCGCTTCCGCGTCGACGGCATCCTGCGCGAAGTGATCGAGCCGCGCCGCGAGCTGGCCGCGCTGCTGGTCTCGCGGGTCAAGGTCATGGCGCGCCTGGACATCGCCGAAAAGCGCGTGCCGCAGGACGGCCGTATCTCGCTCAAGGTCGGCGGCCGCGAAGTCGATATCCGCGTCTCCACACTGCCCTCGGCCAACGGCGAGCGGGTAGTGCTGCGCCTGCTCGACAAGCAA
>NZ_JAOEEA010000005.1 GCF_029837695.1 Pseudomonas sp. GD04019 | reverse complement strand
TTCAGATCAGAACCTCTTCTCGTCAGCGGGAGGCGCATTCTACAGCGTTCAAACCCGCTGTCAACCACCTCTTTCAACCGCTTTCGATCCACCTGATCGAAGCAACCAACAAGATCAAACCACCACCTTGTCAGCCCGGCGCATTCTACTCGAATTCGCCATCCGGTCAATCTCTTTTTTCATCCAACTCTTTGAATTTCAAAGCATTTTCCGAGAGGACTGCGCCGGAAGTGGTGCGCATTATAGGGGACCAAATCTAACCGTCAACTCCTTTGTGCAAAGTTTCTGCAATTCCCGCTTCTCCCTATATAAGAAGAGGACTTCATGCCTGCATGATCCAGCCCTCTACACCCATGGCGGCCTGGCGCAGTGCCTCGGAACGGGTTGGGTGCGGGTGGCAGATCAGCGCGATGTCTTCGGATGACGCGGCGAACTCCATGGCGACACAGTACTCGCCAATCATCTCGCTCACGCTCGGCCCCACCATATGGACGCCGAGGATCTCGTCGGTTCGCTCATCTGCCAGCACCTTCACGAAGCCTTCGGTTTCGTGATTGATCTTGGCGCGGCTGTTCGCAGTGAAGGGGAACTTGCCGACGCGGTAGCCGCGCCCTTCCGTCTTGAGCTGCTCCTCGGTCCTGCCGACGCAGGCCACCTCGGGCTTGGTGTAGATGACGCTGGGGATGACGCCATAGTTCACCTCGGCAGCCTTGCCGGCGATTTTCTCGATGCAGGCGATCGCCTCGTCTTCTGCCTTGTGTGCCAGCATCAGCCCTGAAGTGACATCACCGATCACCCAGATGCCCGGGATCGAGGTCTTATGATGCTCATTGGTCAGCATGCCGCGCTTGTCTGTAGCGAGGCCCACGCTCTCCAAGCCCAGCCCCTCTGTGTAAGGACGACGACCGATGGCCACCAGCACATAGTCGGCCTCCAACACCTGGGCCGAACCACCTGCGGCCGGCTCGATGCTCAGCTCCACCCCGCTGCCCTTCACTACCGCACCGGAGACCTTGCTGCCCAACTTGAAGCTCATGCCCTGCTTGCTCAGCGAGCGCTGCAACGTCTTGGCCGTCTCATCGTCCAGCCCGGGGCAGATTCGGTCCAGGTACTCGACCATCGTCACAGCACTGCCAAGCCGGCGCCAGACCGAACCCAGTTCCAGGCCGATGACTCCTGCGCCGATCACCACCAGATGCTTGGGCACCTCCGGCAGGGAGAGCGCACCGGTCGAATCCAGGATGCGCTGGTTGTCGATGGTCACGCCCGGCAAAGGGGTCGGCTCGGAGCCGGTGGCAATCACGATGTCCTTGGCCTGCAGTTCGGTCTGGCTGCCGTCGGCCGCCGTCACCTGCACCCGCCCTGCCCCGGCCAGCTTGCCCCAGCCCTTGATCCACTCGACCTTGTTCTTGCGAAAGAGGAACTCGATGCCCTTGGTCAGCGCGGCGACGCTCTCATCCTTCTGCTTCATCATCTGCGGCAGATTGAGCGTCGGCTTGACCTCGATGCCGAGGTTGGCGAATTCCTTGCCACTCGCCGCCTCATACAGCTCCGATGCGTGCAACAGCGCCTTCGATGGCATGCAGCCCACATTCAGGCAGGTGCCGCCAAGCGTTTCGCGTCCTTCGACACAGGCGACCTTGAGCCCGAGCTGGCCAGCCCGGATGGCGGCGTTGTAGCCGCCAGGGCCGCCGCCGATCACCACGACATCGTATGCACTCATGAAGCACTCCTTCTCGAATCAGCGACTAGCCGGCAATAACGCGGCGCTCGAACCACGGCGCAACAGGTGGAAGGCCGCAAAGGCCGCGGTGGCGAACAGGCCATGAAGAAGAACCATAGGCCAGGACGTGCCGTCCTGCAGAAGACCGAGTATCACCCCGGCCAGGGTCGCACCCGCCATCTGGGCAAAGCCCATGAAGCCCGCCGCCAGGCCAGCACGATGCGCATTGGGAATCACAGCGCCGGCCACCGACGCTGGCAGCACCATGCCACCGCCGATGGTCACGAGTACCTGCGGTAGAGACAGGCCAAGCACCGAGAGCCCAAACAGAGCGTGCACCAGTACCGTCAATGCCGCGCCGCTCGCGACCAAGGCGACGCCGATGGCGACGATACGTTGCGGGCCGAGCTGGAGAATTTTCTTCTGGGTGAACAACGCCCCGGCGATCAGCCCGGAGACGATGGCGCCAAAGGTAAGGCCATACTCCGCCGCACTCAGGCCAAGCAGCTTTATATAGGCAGCGGATGAGCCGGCGATCACCGCGAACATAGCGCCATAGGTGAAGGCCAGGGTCAGCGCAAAGGTACGCAGCGAGCGCCCTTGGAGCAGATCCCAATAGTCGCCTGCCAGGCCAAGCAGGCGACCGGCACGCGGATCAAGCTGCGCATTGCTCTCCCTATAAAGGAACAGCACCGCGAGCAGCGCGATGCTGCCGACCGAGAACGCCGCCAGCACTGGCGCCTGCCAGCCCCAATGCTGAGTCAGCTGACCGCCGAACATGGGCGCGAGAGCGATGGACGTCAGCATGCCGATGACCGTTAGCGCCAAGGCCGGCCCGGCTTCGGCCTTCCACACATCGCGCACCACGGCCCGCGCCAGCACCAGCGCCGAACAGGCACCCAGCCCCTGCAGCGCCCGTGCGGCGATGAGCTCGGTGAGATCCCCAGCCAGCAACATCCAGCCGGTCGCTACCAAGTACACCAGCAACCCGGTCACCAACACCGGTCGCCGCCCTAGGCGATCGGACAGCGGCCCGACGATCAGTTGGCCGAGTCCGAATGCCGCCACGAATATCGACAACGCGGCCAGGCTCGACCCTGGTTTGGCCGCAAAACCCTGCTCCAGCTCCGCGAGCGCGGGGATCAATAGCTGAGTGGAAATCTCGCCTAGTGCTGTAAGCGTCATAAGGATCAGCAGCAGGGTTCTGGTTGGCTTCGACATTGCATTTCTCCCACATCTGCAGCACCCAGGAATGGCACCGCACATTTATATTTTGACCATAATATAAAATATGGAATGATGCCAATCATTCATTGCCATTCACAGGAGCCAAGCATGCAAACAACTACCCGAGAACAGACCCTCGCCAACTGGCTGGAAGCCGAGCGTAGCGCCCGTACCAAGCTGGGTAAGCCCGGCACCCCTGTCGCTGAAACAGGTCAGCGAGCTGAGCGCTCAGGAATTCTTCGACCGTATCGGTAGTGGCGAGCTGCCCAGCCCGCCCTTTGGTCATCTGGTCGACTTCATTCCGCTGGAATGGGAGCCGGGCCGCTTCCTGTTCCAGGGCACGCCCGACGCTCGCCACTACAACCCGCTGGGTAGCGTGCATGGCGGCTACGCGGCCACCCTGCTCGACTCCTGCATGGGCTGCGCCGTGCATACCCAGCTGAAAACCGGCCAGGGCTACACCACCATGGATCTGCGCATCAGCTACGTGCGTGCCATCACCGCCAGCACCGGACCGATCCGCGCCGAGGGACGCGTCGTCCACTTGGGCCGTTCCACCGCACTGGCCGAGGGTCGGCTGTATGACGTGGATGACCGCCTGTACGCGGTAGGCTCCACCACCTGCATGATTCTCGATTTACGCGGCTGACCAACCTCGCGGGCCGCCAGTACGCTACAACGGCAGCCCGCACCCAACCAACTGGATTGCTCTCCCCACCAATCACCTCGATAGAACCCACCAATCATTAAATTACATTCGACATCTATACGGTCGTTTGAATTACTCCTATCATATTTCTGCGGATGGCGAATCCACGCCTCCCTCACCGTCACAGGACTACAGCCATGACCTCCATCGTGATCGCCGGCTACGCCCGCTCCCCCTTCCACTTCGCCAAGAAAGGCGGATTGATCAATCTGCGTCCGGACGACCTGGCGGCCCAGGTACTGAAGGGGCTGGTCAACAAGCTCGATCTCGACCCAAGCCTGCTGGAAGACGTGATCATGGGCTGTGCCTATCCAGAGGCCGAACAGGGCATGAACATCGCCCGCATCGCCAGCTTCCGCGCCGGTTTCCCCGAGACCCTCGGCGGTGCCACGGTCAACCGCTTCTGCGGCTCGTCGATGACCTCGGTGCACTTCGCTGCCGGGCAGATCATGCTCGGTGCCGGCGAGGCCTTCCTCTGCGCCGGCGTGGAATCCATGACCCGCGTGCCCATGGGCGGCTTCAACATCTCGCCCAACCCGGCGCTGATGAGCAGCTTCCCGCAGGTCTACATGGCCATGGGACATACCGCCGAAGAAGTGGCCAAGCGTTTCGAGATCAGCCGCGAGGAGCAGGAAGCCATGGCGGTCGAGTCCCACGCCAAGGCCGTGCGCGCCCGTGAGCTCGGCTACTTCAAGGACGAGATCCTCGCCGTGGAAACCCCTGAAGGGGTGATCGACGAAGACGGCTGCATCCGTCCTGGCACCAATGCCGAAGCCCTGGCCGGGCTGAAGCCGGCCTTCGGCGGCAGCGTCACCGCCGCCACCTCCTCGCCTCTCACCGACGGCAGTGCCGCCGTGCTGGTCTGTACCGAAGAGTTCGCCCGCCGCCACAAGCTGGACATCCTGGCCCGCATCAAGGCCGTCGCCGTCGGCGGCTGCGCCCCGGAAATCATGGGCATGGGCCCAGTGGTCGCGACCCGCAAGGTACTGGAGCGCGCCGGCCTGAGCATCGACGACATCGATCTGGTCGAGATCAACGAGGCCTTCGCCAGCCAGTCCATCGCCTGCGTGCGCGAGCTGGGCCTGGACATGGCCAAGGTCAACATCGATGGCGGCGCCCTCGCCCTCGGTCACCCGCTGGGCGCCACCGGCGCGCGCATCACAGGTAAGGCCGCGTCGCTGCTCAAGCGCACCGGCGGGCGCTATGCCATCGCTACCCAGTGCATCGCCGGCGGCCAGGGCGTGGCCACACTGCTCGAAGCGGTCTGACCACCACGGGCGCGGCTCCTCGCCGCGCCCGCATTCCCTGCTCAGCGTGTAAGATGAAGGTCAGCATTCCAATTCTTGCCTGGAACTGACCGTCATGCGCTATTCCGAAGACCACAAAGCCAAGACCCACCAACGCATCGTCGACGAGGCCGCCCTGCGCTTTCGCCGTGACGGTGTGCTGGCCACCGGGCTGCAGCCGTTGATGAAGGCCCTGGGCCTGACCCACGGCGGCTTCTACGCCCACTTCAAGTCCAAGGACGATCTGGTCGAACAGGCGCTGCAGCAGAGCGCCGATCAACTCAAGGATGGCCTCACCGACCTCAAGCAAGCGCCGAACCCATTGCAGGAGCTGATCAAGCGCTACCTCTCCGCCGCTCACGGGCAATCGCCTGGCCTGGGTTGCCCGCTGCCGACCATGTCGGCCGAGCTGGGCCAGCGCGGCCAGCCAAGCCCGGTGACCGACCGTATCGTGCGTGATCGCCTGCAGACGATCGCCGGCAACCTCTCCGGCGAAGACGCTGAAAAACAGAGCGCGCTGATCCTCTCGGCCATGGTCGGCGCCCTGGTGCTGTCGCGCAGCGTCACCGATCCCGAACTGGCCGAACTGCTGCGCGCCGGTACCCGCGACCTGCTGCTGCAACAGACCGAGGCCTGAACCGCGCCCACAAAAAAGCCCTCGCGGTCTTCCGCGAGGGCTTTCTGCTTTCCGACTTCAGCGCTTGTAGCGCGGCGCCGCGTGGTTGCGCGACAGGTTCGGTCCCAGCACCGCGCGGGCGGCGACGAAGGCTTTCCAGTCGGCAGCGTCCGGCAGCGAGGGGATGGTGATCAGCTCGCCCTGATCGAAACCGGCCAGCGCCGCGTCGACCATCTCGCCGACCTCCATGATCATCTCCGGCGGCAGCTTGCTGCCATCCATGCCGCTGCGCTCCCAGATCTCGGTGCGGGTCACGCCCGGCAGCACGGCCTGAATCTGCACACCTTTGCCCGCCAGCTCGCCGTTCAGGGTCTGGGTCAGGCTCAACACGTAGGCCTTGGAGGCGCTGTACACGGCGTTGAACATTTCCGGCGCCAGGGCCACTACCGAAGCGACGTTGACGATGGCGCCACGACCACGCTCGGAGAACTGTGCGGCGGCTACCGAAGCCAGGCGGGTCAGCGCCACGACGTTGAGCTGGATGAGCTTCTCGGCCAGGTCCAGATCGGCTTCGGCCAGGGTGCCGTTGGTGGCGATGCCAGCGTTGTTCACCAGCAGGCCGATCTCGGCGTCGTTGTGCAGGCGTGCTTCCACTGCGCTCAGCTCGGCCTTGTCACCCAGATCGGCCTTGAGCACCTCCACCTTCACACCATATTCCTGGCTCAAGCGGCCGGCCATGGCTTCCAGACGCTGAATGTCACGCGCGACCAGCAGCAGGTCGTGACCGCGACGCGCCAGACGCTCGGCATAGGTAGCTCCGATGCCTGCCGATGCGCCGGTGATCAGCGCCTTGCCCAGTTGTTTGCTCATCTTCGTCTCTCCGCTTCTGTGTGGTTGGCCAGCGCTCGCTGGATTACGGTCGTCATATTATATGATGGATATCATTAAACAAACGTCTTTTCCCTATGGCCACGATAGAAGCCAACAGCGAAGCGCGACTTATGAATATAAAAATAGTCTAAAAAAGTATTTATCTATTCCATTTTTATCAATTAGCTTTGCTCTACCGGACCACCGGACAACCCAAAAAGAACGACATCTGTCCAGTGGCTCGACCTTCCCCGGAACGGTACGTGCCCGCCCGAGGAGCATCCCCCATGAGCATTCCCTTCGCCCGCCGCCTGCTGGCGGTACTGACGATTTCCAGCCTGAGCCTGACTGCCGCCGCCGCCGACTTCACCGTCGCCTACCAGACCACCGTCGACCCGGCCAAGGTTGCCCAAGCCGATGGCGCCTATGAGAAAGCCAGCAAGTCCGAGATCGACTGGCGCAAATTCGACGGCGGCGCCGAAGTGATCACTGCCGTAGCTTCCGGCGACG
This sequence comes from Pseudomonas sp. GD04019, assembly GCF_029837695.1. GTDB lineage: Bacteria > Pseudomonadota > Gammaproteobacteria > Pseudomonadales > Pseudomonadaceae > Aquipseudomonas. Next base: position 353,635 of record NZ_JAOEEA010000005.1, on the reverse strand, counting down.
TGCAGATCGGCTACGTAGGCTCCAGCCCGCTGGCTGCCGCGGCCACCCGCCAGCTGCCGGTACAGACTTTCCTGATCGCTACCCAGATCGGCGCCGCCGAGGCCCTGGTCGCCCGCGACGGCAGCAACATCACAAAACCGGAAGACCTGATCGGCAAGAAAGTCGCCGTGCCCTTCGTCTCCACCGGCCACTACAGCCTGCTGGCCGCGCTGAAGCACTGGAATATCGACCCGGCCAAGGTACAGGTCCTCAACCTGGCGCCGCCGGCCATCATTTCCGCCTGGAAGCGCGGCGACATCGACGCCACCTACGTGTGGGACCCGGCCCTGGGCGTAGCCAAGGAGAACGGCAAGGTGCTGATCACCTCCGGCGAGCTGAGCGAGCTGGGCGCGCCGACCTTCGACGCCTGGATCGTGCGCAAGGACTTCGCCGAGAAGCACCCGGAAGTGGTCCGCGCCTTCGCCAAGGTGACCCTCGACGCCTACGCCGACTACCGCAAGGACCCGAAAGCCTGGCTGGCCAACCAGGACAACATCGCCAAGGTGGTGAAACTCTCCGGCGCCAAGGCCGAAGACATCCCGCTGCTGCTACAGGGCAACGTCTTCCCGCTGGCCGCCGACCAGGCTACCGCCCTCGGTGCGCCGACCACCCAGGCCATCACCGACACCGCCAAGTTCCTCAAGGAGCAAGGCAAGGTCGACGCCGTGCTGCCTGACTACGCCCCCTACGTCAGCAACCAGTACGTCACCAACTGAGCATCGGGCCCTCACTCCTGATGGAGTGAGGTTCGGCGGCGGCAAGGAAGCCGCCGCCGGATGCATCCACACAAAGAGAACGACATGGCCCTACTCGAACTGGAGCGCATCGGCGCACAGTACCCCGGCGCGGCCGAACCGGTACTGCACGACATCTCCCTGACCCTCGGCCCCGAGCAGCTGCTGGTCGCCCTCGGCCCCTCCGGCAGCGGCAAGACCAGCCTGCTCAACCTGATCGCCGGCTTTACCGCCCCGAGTGGCGGTCGCATCAGCCTCGACGGCAAGCCCGTCACCGGCCCCTCCGCCGAACGCGGCGTGGTGTTCCAGGACGATGCCCTGCTGCCCTGGCAGAACGTGCTGGACAACGTCGCCTTCGGCCTGCAGCTGGCCGGTGTGCCACGCGCACAACGCGAGGCCAAGGCCCGCGAGCTGTTGGCCCTGGTCGATCTGGCTGGCTTCGAGCAGCGGCATATCTGGGAACTCTCCGGCGGCCAGAAACAGCGCGTCGGCCTGGCCCGTGCGCTGGCCGCCGATCCACGCCTGCTGCTGATGGACGAACCCTTCGGCGCGCTGGACGCCTTCACGCGCGAACAGATGCAGGAACTGCTGCTGCAGGTCTGGGGGCGCACCGCCAAGCCGGTACTGCTGATCACCCACGACATCGAGGAAGCGGTTTTCCTCGCCACCGACCTGGTACTGCTGGCACCCAATCCGGGGCGCATCGCCGAGCGCCTGCGCCTGGACTTCGGCAAGCGCTACGCCGCCGGCGAGAGCGCCCGCGCCATCAAGTCCGATCCCGACTTCATCGCCACCCGCGAGCATGTGCTCACCCAGGTCTTCGCCGAACGCCAGAGGATGCACGCATGAGCAGCTACGAGTTCGTCTACGCCAAGAGTGAGGCCGAACAGCGGGACGAGCGCGCGCCACGCCGCCAACTCAGCCTGCTGAGCCTTGGCCTGATCAGTGTCGGCAGCCTGCTGTGGCTCTGGTGGGCAGTCACTGCCGCAGGCCTGATCGAGCCGCTGTTCCTGCCCAGCCCGCAGACCGTGCTGGCGCGTGGCTGGAAGCTGATTAGCGAAGGCTATCTGGATGCCAGCCTGTGGCAGCACCTGGGTGCCAGCCTCGGCCGTATCGGCCTGGCCCTGCTGTTCGCCGTGCTCAGCGCCATCCCGCTGGGCATCGCCATGGGCCGCAGCCGCCTGGTGCGTGGCCTGGTCGACCCGTTGATCGAGTTCTACCGGCCGATTCCGCCACTAGCCTACCTGCCGCTAATCGTCATCTGGTGCGGCATCGGCGAGCTGTCCAAGGTGCTGCTGATCTACCTGGCGATCTTCGCCCCCATCGTCATCGCCACCGCCACCGGCGTGCGCAGCGCCGACCCGGCCAAGCTGCGCGCCGCCCAGGCCCTTGGCGCCACACCGGCGCAACTGGTGCGCCACGTGATTCTGCCCAGCGCCCTGCCGGACATTCTCACCGGCGTGCGCATCGGCCTCGGCGTCGGCTGGTCGACCCTGGTCGCCGCCGAGCTGATCGCCGCCCAGCGCGGCCTCGGCTTCATGGTGCAGTCGGCGGCGCAGTTCCTGGTTACCGACGTGGTGATCCTCGGCATCCTGCTGATCGCCGTGATCGCCTTCGCCCTGGAACTGGGCCTGCGCGCCCTGCAACGCAAACTGGTGCCCTGGCACGGCCAGGCCCACTGATCCGGAAGTAGAGTCATGAGCCTCAACATCACGCCACTGAGCCCGGCCCTGGGCGCCATCGTCGGCGGCACCGACCTGCGCCAGCCGCTGGCGGACGCCGACCAGCGCGCCATCGAGCAGGCCTTGCTCGACCACCAGGTACTGTTCTTCCGCGCCCAGCCGATCGAGCCACGGCAGCAGGCGGCCTTCGCCGCACGCTTCGGCGACCTGCATATCCACCCGATCTACCCGAACATCTCCGAGCAGCCGGAAGTGCTGGTGCTCGACACCGCCGTCACCGACGTGCGCGACAACGCCATCTGGCACACCGACGTGACCTTCCTCGATACCCCTGCTCTGGGCGCCGTGCTGGCCGCCAAGCAGCTGCCGGCCTATGGCGGCGACACCCTGTGGGCGAGCAGCAGTGCAGCCTTCGAGGCGCTGTCGCAGCCATTGCAACGCCTGCTCGATGGCCTGACCGCCAGCCACGACTTCACCCGTTCGTTTCCGCTGGAGCGCTTCGGTAACACGCCCGAGGCGCTGGAGCGCTATCACGAAGTGCAGCGCAAGCACCCGCCGGTGACGCACCCGGTGGTGCGCACCCATCCGGTCACCGGGCGCAAGGGATTGTTCGTCAACGAGGGCTTCACCACGCGGATCAACGAGCTGGAGCCGGCCGAGAGTGACGCGCTGCTGCGCTTCCTGTTCGCCCATAGCACCCGCCCGGAATTCAGCATCCGCTGGCGCTGGCAGGAAAACGACGTGGCCTTCTGGGACAACCGGATCACCCAGCACTACGCGGTGGACGACTACCGCCCGACGCGGCGAGTGATGCACCGCGCCACCATCCTGGGTGATCGCCCGGTCTAGTCCTTCTTGGCGTCCGGCGACGCATCCTCGAAGCGGTCCACGGTGCGCAGGCTGCGGAAGCCCCACATCCAGCCACCAACCACGCCGAGGGTGCACAGGCTGCCCAGCACCGCCGCCGGCACGGCGCCGAACCAGGCGGCGCTGCTGCCGGCGCGGAACTCGCCCAGCTCGTTGGAAGAGCCGATGAACAGCATGTTCACCGCATTCACCCGGCCGCGCATGGCGTCCGGAGTGGAGAACTGGATCAGCGAGGAACGGATGTACATGCTCACCATGTCCGCGCCGCCGGCCACCACCAGCGCAGCGAACGACAGCCAGAACAGGCTGGACAGCGAGAACACCAGGTTGGCCACGCCGAACACCGCCACCGCGATGAACATGCTCATGCCCACGTGGCGGTTGAACGGCCGCACGCTCAGGTAGAAGCCCACCAGCACCTCGCCGATGGCCATGGCACTGCGCAGGATGCCGAGGCCGGTCGGCCCGACTTCCAGCACCTCCTGGGCGTACACCGGCAGCAGGGCTACCACGCCGCCGAGCAGCACGGCGAACAGGTCCAGCGAGATGGTGCCGAGGATGATCGGCCGCGAGCGGATGAAGTGGATACCCGCGGTGAAACGCTGCCAGGCCGTGGCCTCGAGCGGTTTGCTCTCCTCGCGAAAACGCACCTGAACGAACGCCAGCATCAGCACGCCAGCGGCGAAGAACATCAGGCACAGCGCGTAGGTCAGCTCGCCGCCACCAATGGCATAGAGCACACCGCCCAGTACCGGGCCGGAAATGGTCGAGGCGCGCACGATCATGCTGTTGGCCGCGATGGCCGCCGCCAGGCTCTCGCGCGGGACGATCTGCGGCAGCAGGCTGGACAAGGCAGGCCCGGTGAAGGCACGGGCGCAACCGTAGGCCACCAGCACGCCGTAGAACGCCTCGACCGGCCCATGGATCAGCGACAACCACAGCAGCACCGCGGCGCAGATCGCCTCCACGCCCCAACTCAGGCCGAGAATCCATTTGCGGTCGAAACGGTCGATCAGGTCGCCGGCCGGTAGCAGCAGGAACAGCATCGGCAGGAACTGGGCGAGGCCGACATAGGCCAGCGACATGGGATCACGGGTCAGGTCATAGACCTGCCAGGCCACCACCACCGCCATGATCTGTACGGCGAACATGGCCAACACACGGGCGGCGAGGAAAGGCAGGAAGCCGGGTTGGCGGTAGACGGACAGTTCGGCGGACACGGCGCAAGTCCCGAGGCAGAAAGGGAACGGCGCAATCTACCGGAGCAAAAGCTGTCCGGGCAAACAACTCACGGGCACATGCATATACCTAAATTTCATTTAGAGAATTCAAAACAAATCAATAGGCTATAAAAACCGGACCACCGGAGCACCGCACTTCTTCACGCCGCTCCGTTGCGCCCTCATCCCGGTGCCCGTTGCTGGCACATCCACAAGATGAGGTTTGCATGACAAGTCCGATTACCCTTGAGGACAGCACCGAGGTTCTGAGCTCTTCCGACCAGGACATCGCCCCCGCGCTGCTCCCCGCCGCCGTGCTCGGCAGCGATGCCGAAGCCCTGCAGGCCGCCCGCGAGCTGGCCCGTGCCGCCGAAACCGAGGCCATCGCCCGCGACCGCGAACGTCGCCTGCCCTGGGAGCTGGTGGAGCGCTTTACCGCCAGCGGCCTCGGCAGCATTGCCGTGCCGCGCGAGTTCGGCGGCCCGCAGCTGTCGTACGTCACCATCGCCGAAGTGTTCCGCATCGTTTCCGCCTCGGACCCGGCCCTGGGGCAGATCCCGCAGAACCACTTCGGCCTGCTCGGCCTGTTGCGCGTCGTCGCCAGCCCGGAACAGCAGCGCCGCCTGTTCGCCAGCGTGCTGGCCGGCTGGCGCATCGGCAACGGCGGCCCCGAGCGCGGCAGCAAGCACACCCTGGACATCCAGGCGCGCCTGATGCAGCGCAATGGCCGCTGGCTGTTCAGCGGCGAGAAGTTCTATTCCACCGGCGCCCTGTTCGCCCACTGGATCGCCGCCAAGGCCCTGGACGAGGCCGGCCGGCCCTGGCTGGCCTTTATCCAGCGCGGGCGCCCGGGCCTGCGCATCGTCAACGACTGGTCCGGCTTCGGCCAGCGCACCACCGCCAGCGGCAGCGTGCTGCTCAACGAGGTGGAAGTCGACGTGGACAACCTGATCCCGCTCTGGCCATTGTCCGAACAGCCAAGTATCCAGGGCGCCTTCTCCCAGCTGATCCAGGCCGCCATCGACCTGGGCATCGCCGACGCCGCCCTGCGCGACGCCATCACCTTCGTTCGCGACAAGGCACGGCCGTGGATCGACGCAAAGGTCGAGCGCGCCGGCGATGATCCCTACGTGATCGCCGATGTCGGCCGCCTGCAGGTCGAGCTGCACGCCGCCGAGGCGCTGCTGCACAAGGCAGGTCGCGTGCTGGATGAAGTCGCCGCCGCGCCCGTCGATGCCGATGGCGCCGCCCGTGCTTCCATCGCCGTGGCCGAAGCCAAGGCGCTGACCACCGAAATCTCGCTGGTCGCCAGCGAGAAGCTGCTGGAACTGGCCGGCAGCCGCGCGACCCTGGCCGAGTTCGGCCTCGACCGCCACTGGCGCAACGCGCGCACCCACACCCTGCACGATCCGGTGCGCTGGAAGTACCACGCCATCGGTGCCTGGCACCTCAACGGCCGCCACCCCAATCGCCACTCCTGGATCTGAGCCATGAACGCACCTCTGAACACTGGCGCGGCGAAGATCCGCGACGACGCCCAGGCCCTGGCCACCGCCGAACGCCTGGCCCAGGACTTCGCCGCCAGCGCTGCCGAGCGCGACCGCGAACGCCAGCTGCCACACACAGAACTCGACGTCTTCAGCCGCTCGGGCCTGTGGGGCATCACAGTACCCAAGGCCTTCGGCGGCCCTGGCCTGTCCAGCGTCACCCTGGCCAAGGTCATCGCCCGCATCGCCCAGGCAGACGGCTCCCTCGGGCAGATTCCGCAGAACCACTTCTACGCCCTGGAAGTACTACGGGTGAACGGCAGCGCGACGCAACAGCAGCGCCTGTACGCCGAGGCCCTGGCCGGCAAACGCTTCGGCAACGCCCTGGCCGAGCTGGGCACCAGGACAGCGCTGGACCGCAACACCCGCCTGACCCGCACCGATACCGGCTACCGCATCGACGGGCGCAAGTTCTACTGCACCGGCGCGCTGTTCGCCCAGCGCATTCCGACCCTGGCGGTGGACGAGCACGGAGTCGGCTTCCTCGCCTTCGTCCCGCGCGAGGCCAAGGGCCTGCAAGTGATCGATGACTGGAGCGGTTTCGGCCAGCGCACCACCGGCAGCGGCAGCGTGCTGTTCGACGGCGTGCCGGTAGCCGCCGACGACGTGGTGCCGTTCCAGAGCGCCTTCGAGCGGCCGACCACGGTCGGCCCCTTCGCCCAGCTGCTGCACGCCGCCATCGACACCGGCATCGCCCGCGGCGCCTATGAGGACCTGCTGCAGTTCGTGCGGCACAAGTCGCGGCCGTGGATCGACGCCGGCGTAGATACAGCCGTCGAGGACCCGCTGACCCAACAGGAGATCGGCAAGCTGCGCGTGCGCCTGGCTGCTACCGAGGCGTTGCTGGAGCGCGCCGGCGAGTTCGTCGACCGCGCCCAGCTGGCGCCGGACGAGGCCAGCGTGGCGGCCGCCTCCATCGCCGTGGCCGAGGCCCGCGCGATCAGCACCGAGGCCTCGCTGTTGCTCGGCAGCAAGCTGCTGGAGCTATCCGGCAGCCGCGCCACCCTGGCCGAGTACGGCCTCGACCGCCACTGGCGCAATGCCCGCACCCACACCCTGCACGACCCGGTGCGCTGGAAGTACCACGCCATCGGCGACTACACCCTCAACGAGCGCCTGCCACCGCGCCGGGGGACTATCTGATGGCCAAGCAGCTGCTGCTCAACGCCTTCAACATGAACTGCGTCGGCCATATCAACCACGGCCTGTGGACCCACCCGCGCGACCGCTCGGTGGACTTCAACCGCCTGGACTACTGGACCGACCTGGCTCGCCTGCTGGAACGCGGGCTGTTCGACGGGCTGTTCCTCGCCGACATCCTCGGCGTCTACGACGTGTACCAGGGCGGCGTCGACCTGACCCTGCGCGAAAGCATCCAGCTACCGGTCAACGACCCGCTGCTGCTGGTCTCGGCCATGGCCGGCGTCACCTCGCACCTGGGCTTCGGCGTCACCGCCAACCTGAGCTACGAGGCGCCCTTCACCTTCGCCAGGCGCATGAGCACGCTGGACCATCTCACCAATGGGCGGGTCGGCTGGAACATCGTCACCGGCTACCTGGAGAGCGCCGCCCGCGCCATGGGCCACAGCGAACAGGTGGAGCACGACCGCCGCTACGACCAGGCCGACGAGTACCTGGAGGTGCTCTACAAGCTCTGGGAAGGTAGCTGGGCAGATGACGCCGTGCTCGCCGACCGCAGCCGGCGCATCTACGCGCAGCCGCACAAGGTCCACCCGATCCGCCACCACGGCGAGTTCTATCAGGTCGAGGGCTACCACCTCAGCCAACCCTCGCCGCAGCGCACACCGCTGCTGTTCCAGGCCGGCTCCTCCGCGCGCGGCCTGCAATTCGCCGGCAGCCACGCCGAATGCGTATTTATCGGCGGGCAGAACAAGGAAGCGGTACGCGCCCAGGTCGACAAGGTGCGCGCCGCGGCCGTCGTAGCCGGGCGCCCGGCAGACGCGATCAAGGTGTTCATGGGCATCAATGTGGTGGTGGCGCCGAGCGAGGCCGAGGCACGCGACAAGCTGGCCGAGTACCAGCGCCACGCCAGCCCCGAGGCCGGCATCGCGCATTTCTCCGCCTCCACCGGCATCGATCTGGCGAGCTTCGGCTTGGACGACCCCATCGTCGAGCGCAAGACCAACGCCATTGAGTCGGTAGTGAAGAGCTTCAGCGGCTGGACCAAGCGCCGCCTGCTGGAACAGCACGCCCTCGGCGGCCGCTACCCGCAGGCGGTCGGCTCGCCCACGCAAGTGGCCGACCAGTTGCTGGCCTGGATCGACGAGACCGGCCTGGACGGCTTCAACCTCACCCGTACCGTCACCCCGGAGAGCTACGTCGACTTCATCGACCTGGTGATCCCCGAGCTGCAACAACGCGGCCGCTATAAGACCGCCTACGCAGACGGCGCCCTGCGCCACAAGCTGTTCGGCCAAGGCCCGCGCCTGGCCGCACCACACCCGGCCGCCAGCTGGCGGCAATCGAATCTACCGACCGAAGAAAAGGAACCTCGCCATGCGTAAAACCATTCGTAGCTTCACTGCACGCAGTTTCGTCCTGGGCGCCGCCGCCCTTGGCCTGCTGCTGGCCGGCGGCCTGGCCCAGGCGGACGAACCGCTCAAGCTCGGCACCACCGCCGCCTTCGCCCCGCCGCTGGAAGTGGCCGTGGCCGAAGCCAAGGCCCAGGGCCTCGACGTGGAACTGGTGGAATTCACCGACTGGATCGCGCCCAATGTCAGCCTGGCCAATGGCGACATCGACGTTAACTACTTCCAGCACATCCCCTTCCTGGAAAATGCCAAGCAGGAAGGCGGCTACGACCTGGTGCCGGTGGCGCGCGGGGTGATCAACAACGTCGGCCTCTACTCGAAGCAGCACAAGAACTTCGCCAGCCTGCCGCAAGGCGCCACCGTGGCCATCGCCAATGACCCGGTCAACGGCGGCCGCGGCCTGCAGCTGCTGGAGAAAGCCGGGCTGATCAAGCTCAAGCCCGGCGTCGGCTACAAGGCCACCCTGGAAGACATCACCGACAACCCCAGGCACCTGAAGATCATCGAGCTGGAGGCCGTGCAGCTGGTACGTGCACTGGACGAAGTCGACCTGGCCCAGGGTTACCCGCACTACATCCGCCTGGCCGGCACCCTGGACGCCGAGTCCGCCCTGTTGTTCGACGGCCTCGACCACCCCGAGTACATCATCCAGTTCGTCGCCCAGCCGCAGAAGGCCAAGGACGCGCGCGTGCTCAAGTTCATCGACATCTACCAGCATTCGCCGAAAGTGCGCGCCGCCCTCGACCAGTCCCACGGCAAGCTCTACCAGGCCGGTTGGGAGAGTTGAAATGAGCGGCTTCCAGGCCCACCTGCCGCAGGCCACCGGCGAGGCGCAGCTGCGCTTCGTCGGTGTCGGCAAGACCTACACCACCGGCGTGCGCGCCCTCATCGACATCGACCTGGCCATCGAGCACGGCGAAATCTTCGGCATCATCGGCCGCAGCGGCGCCGGCAAGTCGTCGCTGCTGCGCACCATCAACCGCCTGGAAAAACCCACCAGCGGCCGCGTGCTGATCGAGGGCGTGGACATCGGCCAGCACGACTACGACCAGCTGGTGGCGCTGCGCCGGCGCATCGGCATGATCTTCCAGCACTTCAACCTGCTCTCGGCCAAGACCGTGCGGCAGAACGTCGAGTTGCCGCTCAAGGTCGCCGGCGTGCCGCGCGAGGAGCGCCGGCGCAAGGTGGACGAGCTGCTCAAGCTGGTCGGCCTGGAGGGCAAGCACGACGCCTACCCGGCGCAGCTCTCCGGCGGGCAGAAGCAGCGCGTCGGCATCGCCCGCGCGCTGGTGCACGATCCGGACATCCTGCTGTGCGACGAGGCCACCAGCGCGCTGGACCCGGAGACCACCCAGGCCATCCTCGCCCTTCTGCGGCAGATCAACCTGCGCCTGGGGCTGACCATCGTGCTGATCACCCACGAAATGGCGGTGATCCGCGACATCTGCGACCACGTGGTGGTGCTGGAACAGGGCGAGATGGTCGAGCAGGGCCCGGTCTGGCGGGTGTTCGGCAACCCTAGCCACGAAGTCACCCGCACCCTGCTGGCGCCGCTGCAACATGAATTGCCGGACGACCTCAAGGCGTGCCTGCGCAGCTACCGCCTGACCCCGGACGACAACCTGGTGCTGCGCCTGCACTACGCCGGCCACGGCGCGCCGGACCTGCAGGGCCTGGGCAGCGCGCTCGGTGGCCGGGTGACCCTGCTCGACGGCGGCATCGAACGCATCCAGGGCCGTCCGCTCGGTCGTCTGTTGCTGGAAGTAGCCGGCTCCGCACTGGAACCGGAACAACTATTGAGCGCCGCCCGCCGCCTGGCGGACCGCGCGGAGGTCGTCGGCTATGCCACTGCTGCTTGAACGACTTTGGCAGGGTCTGCTCGACACCTTGCTGATGGTCGGCGTGTCGTCCCTGCTGGCCCTGCTCGCCGGCATCCCGCTGGCGGTATTCCTGGTCACCAGCGGCCGCGGCGGCCTGTTCGAAGCACCAAAGCTGAACCGCCTGCTCGGCGCCATCGTCAACCTGTTCCGTTCGGTGCCGTTCCTGATCCTGATGGTCGCGCTGATCCCCTTCACCCGCCTGCTGGTCGGCACCACCTACGGTGTGTGGGCCGCCGTGGTGCCGCTGACCATCGCCGCCACGCCGTTCTTCGCACGTATCGCCGAAGTCAGCCTGCGCGAGGTCGACCACGGGCTGATCGAGGCCGCCCAGGCCATGGGCTGCCGGCGTCGGCACATCATCTGGCACGTGCTGCTGCCCGAGGCCCTGCCCGGCATCGTCGGCGGCTTCACCATCACCCTGGTGACCATGATCAACTCCTCGGCCATGGCCGGCGCCATCGGCGCCGGCGGCCTCGGCGACCTGGCCTACCGCTACGGCTACCAGCGCTTCGACACCCAGGTAATGCTGACGGTGATAGTCGTGCTGGTGGCGATGGTTAGCCTGATTCAGTTGGGTGGGGACAGATTGGCGGGGCGATTGAACAAGAGAAGTTGAGCCGCTAGCGGCTCAGCTCGTAGGCGCACATGTTGACCGTCGAGGCCAGGTTCAGCGACTCGATGGCACCACAACCGGCGATGGTGAACGGCTGCGCGTTCAGCGCAGCAAGCTGCTCGCGCGGTACGCCGCGGGCCTCGTTGCCGAACAGGTAGCAGTCGAAACTCTTGAAGCTGGCGGACTGCAGGCTGTCGCCCTGCATGTCCAGACAGGCGATGCGCGGGAAGCGCTCGGCCAGCGAGTCCAGCGCTACATCCAGCTCCAGCGGCGCATGGAAGATCGCGCCCATGCTGGAGCGCACCACCTTGGGGTTGTACGGATCGACGCTGCCGGGGCTGAGCAGGCAGCGGAAATTTCCGAACCAGGCCAGGGTGCGCAGGATGGTGCCGAGGTTGCCCGGGTCCTGGATCTCGTGCAGGTAGATGGCGCGCTCGCCGGCAGCCACCGGCACGGCGCCTTCCGGCATCGGCACCACGGCGACGATGCCCTGCGGCGTCTTGGTGTCGGACACCTGTGCCATCTGCCGCTCGCCGATCACATGGGTCTTGAACGGGCTCTGCCACTGCTCGTGGGCGGCGGTCACGTACAACTGGCTGCGCTGCAGCAGCGGGTTGTGCACGGCCGCCTTCTGCAGCTCCAGCACCAGGTGCTCGCCCTCCACCAGGAAGTGGCCGAACTCGGCGCGGTACTTCTTCTGCTGCAGCTTCTTGATGTCGTCGAGTTTCATCAGTGGCTCGCCAGCAGCGACTTGGCCACTGCCTCGGCGACCTTGATGCCGTCCACGCCGGCCGAGAGGATGCCGCCGGCGTAGCCGGCGCCCTCGCCGGCCGGGTACAGGCCCTTGAGATTGAGGCTCTGCAGGCTCTCGTTGTCGCGGGTGATGCGTACCGGCGAGGAGGTGCGGGTCTCGATGCCGGTGAGGATCGCGTCATCGCGGTCGAAGCCGCGAATCTGCTTGCCGAAGGCCGGCAGCGCCTCGCGGATCGCCTCGATGGCGTATTCCGGCAGCGACGGCGCCAGGTCGCCCAGGCGCACGCCGGGCTTGTAGGACGGCTCGACCTCGCCGAACTCGCTCGACGGCGTGCCGCGGATAAAGTCGCCCACCAATTGGGCTGGCGCGCAGTAGTCGCGACCACCCAGCTCGTACGCGCGCGACTCCAGACGCTCCTGGAACTCCACGCCAGCCAGCGGGCCGCCAGGGAAGTCCTGCTCCGGGTTGATGCCAACGACGATGCCGGCGTTGGCGTTGCGCTCGTTGCGCGAATACTGGCTCATGCCGTTGGTGACCACGCGCTCCGGCTCGGAGGTAGCGGCCACCACAGTGCCGCCCGGGCACATGCAGAAGCTGTACACGGCGCGGCCGTTCTTGGCGTGGTGCACCAGCTTGTAGTCGGCGGCGCCCAGCTCCGGATGGCCGGCGTACTTGCCCAGGCGCGCCTGGTCGATCAGGCCTTGCGGGTGCTCGATGCGGAAGCCGATGGCGAAGGGCTTGGCCTCGATGAACACGTTCTGCCGATGCAGCATGCGGAAGGTATCGCGCGAGCTGTGGCCCAGCGCCAACACCACGTGGCGGCTGCGAATGGTCTCGCCATTGGCCAGCACCACGCCTTCGAGCTGGCCATCGTCGATCAGCAGGTCGCTGACCCGGCTCTCGAAACGCACCTCGCCGCCCAGGGCGATGATCTCCTCGCGCATGGCGGCGACCACACCGGTGAGGCGGAAGGTGCCGATGTGCGGCTTGCTGACGTACATGATCTCTTCCGGCGCGCCGGCACGGACGAACTCGTGCATCACCTTGCGCCCGTAGAACTTGGGGTCCTTGATCTGGCTATACAGCTTGCCGTCGGAGAACAGACCCGCCCCGCCCTCGCCGAATTGCACGTTGGACTCCGGCGTCAGCACTTTCTTGCGCCACAGGGCCCAGGTGTCCTTCGTGCGTGCCCGTACATCCTTACCGCGCTCCAGCACGATCGGCTTGAAGCCCATCTGCGCCAGCAGCAGTGCGGCGAACAGGCCACAGGGACCGAAGCCCACCACCAGCGGGCGCTCGGTCAGCCCGGCAGGCGCCTGGCCGACCGGATAGTAGTGGGTGTCGGGCGCCACACGGATGTGCTGGTCATTGGCGAAGCGCGCCAGGACCGCCGCCTCGTCGCGCACCTCGAGATCGATGATGTAGATGAACAAGATGACACTGTTCTTCTTGCGCGCATCGTAGCTGCGCTTGAATACGGTGAAGTTCAGCAGGTCGGCGTCGGCAATGCCCAGGCGTCGGACTATGGCCTGGCGCAGTTCATCGGCGGAATGATCGAGGGGCAGAGACAGTTCGTTGATGCGAATCATGGGTAATCCTGGCCGGTCGACCCGGCAAAGGAAGCAGATAAGGAGGGGTAAGGCGCCAATTGTAGCCGCCGCCGCCCACCCCTGTCAGGCCGCCGCGCCCCGTGGGTTTAACCTGCGGCGCACTATCGGCTTATAATTGCCGCCACTTTGCGGCCCGCAGCCCCGGCGCCGGCCCGCACCCCACCTGATTTTCCACCCCTGGCTTCCTCATGAAACGCTCCAAAAGCAGCAGCCGCTGGCTGAACGAACACGTCAACGATCCTTACGTCAAACGCGCGCAGAAGGACGGCTACCGCTCGCGGGCCAGCTACAAGCTGCTCGAGCTGAACGAGAAGGACAAGCTGATCCGCCCCGGCATGCTGGTCATGGACCTGGGCTCCGCGCCCGGCGGCTGGTCGCAGGTGGCGGGCAAGATCGTCGGCGACAACGGCCGCGTGATCGCCAGCGACATCCTGCCGATGGACCCGCTGGACAACGTCGACTTCATCCAGGGCGACTTCACCGAGGACGCCGTGTTCCAGCAGATCCTCGCCAAGCTCGACGGCCGCCAGCCGGACCTGATCATCTCCGACATCGCGCCCAACATCAGCGGCGTCGCGGTGGCCGACCAGGCCTCGTCGATGTACCTGGTCGAGCTGACCCTCGACATGGTGCGCCAGGTGCTCAAGCCCGGCGGCAACTACGCGGTCAAGGTGTTCCAGGGCGAAGGCTCCGAGGCCTTCCTGAAGGACGTGCGCAGCTCTTTCGAGAAGGTGATGATCCGCAAACCCGAAGCCTCGCGACCGCGCTCTCGGGAAGTCTATCTGGTGGGCAAGGGCTTCAAGGGCTAAAGGCGCCAACGGCGGCTCAACCCCGATCCAGACGGCCAAGCTACTGCAGCGATGACAATGGCCTTTTTGCGCACGATGCCGGCCCAAAGCTACATATCTTTGCCGCAAATCGGACTAACCATCGCTAGCGGTTTGCCAGCAGAATGCCGGTATTTTCACCGAGTTCCGGATGCCCTTCCGGAGTGCGGAATCCCCAATCCGGACCATAACTACTACTAGAGCCGGTAAGGGACCGTGGCACGCCGTTATCCCGGTGGCCACAGTCCTGGCTTGGCCCCGCCTGGCCGGCGCTCAGCGCTGGCAGCCGCGGCAGGAGCCATGGAACGACACCCGCCAGCGGGCACAACCCGCGGCGGCAACCGGCTATCTGCCAGAAACCTTGCATGGATACCTTGCGATGCCCTCCAACCTGAAGTTCAGCCAGAAGATCCTGCTGGCCGCCTCGCTGGTGACGATTGTTGCGTTCACCCTGTTCGTACTGTTCAACGACTACCGCCAGCGCCAGACCCTGAATGCCGACGTGCACGCCTCGCTGCAAGAAGTCGGCAGCCTGGCCACGCGCAACATCAAGACCTGGCTGGACGGCCGCATCCAGCTGGTCGAGTCCCTGGCCCAGCAGCTCTCTGCCAACGGCGAGCAGGGCCAGCCGCTGGAGGCCGCGCTGAACCTGCCGGTGTACGGCCAGCGCTTCCAGCTCACCTACTTCGGCGGCGCCGATGGCGCCATGACCTCGGTGCCCGTGGGTAACCGCCCGGCCGACTACGACCCGCGCGCCCGCGGCTGGTACAAGGCCGCCAGCGCCGCCCAGGGCAGCGCGCTGACCGAGCCCTATATCGCCGCCTCCTCGCAGAAGCTGGTGATCACCATCGCCACCCCGGTGCGCCGTGACGGCCAGATGGTCGGCGTGGCCGGTGCCGACATGGAGCTGGCGAGCATCGCCCAGCTGCTGGAGTCGCTGAAGTTCCAGGGCCACGGCCATGCCTTCCTGGTCAGCGCCCAGGGCAAGGTGC
Source organism: Pseudomonas sp. GD04019 (assembly GCF_029837695.1). Lineage (GTDB taxonomy): Bacteria > Pseudomonadota > Gammaproteobacteria > Pseudomonadales > Pseudomonadaceae > Aquipseudomonas. The sequence goes on along the minus strand of NZ_JAOEEA010000005.1, from coordinate 338,318 downwards.
TGCTGCACCCGGACAGCAACTACACCCTCAAGGACATCAAGGAGCTGTACCCGCAGGACACCCCGCGCGTGCAGGCCGGCGTCAGCGAAGTCGAAGTGGACGGCAAGACCCAGTTCATCGCCTTCACTCCGCTGGAAGGCCTGCCCTCGGCCAACTGGTATGTGGCCCTGGTGCTGGACCAGGACGCCGCCTTCGCCGCCCTCGGCGAGTTCCGCACCTCGGCCGTGGTCGCCACCATCGTGGCGGTGATCGCCACCGTGCTCCTGCTTGGCATGCTGATCCGCGTGCTGATGCAGCCGCTGCTGCTGATGGGCACGGCCATGCGCGACATCGCCCAGGGCGACGGCGACCTGACCAAGCGCCTGAACGTGCAGAGCCGCGACGAATTCGGCGAGCTGGCCACCTCCTTCAACCAGTTCGTCGAGCGGATTCACGGCTCGATCCGCGAGGTGTCCTCGGCCACCGGCCAGCTCAACGAAGTAGCCAAGCTGGTGGTCAACGCCTCCAACTCGTCGATGGCCAACTCCGACGAGCAGGCCAGCCGCACCAACAGCGTGGCCGCGGCGATCAACGAACTGGGCGCCGCCGCCCAGGAGATCGCACGCAACGCCGCCGATGCCTCGCACCAGGCTTCCGACGCCCGGCACCTGGCCGAGGAAGGCAGCCAGGTGCTGCAGAAGACCATCGTGGCGATGAACGAGCTGTCGGTGAAGATCAGCGCCTCCAGCGCCAACATCGAAGTGCTCAACAGCAAGACCGTGGACATCGGCCAGATCCTTGAAGTGATCAAGAGCATCTCCGCGCAGACCAACCTGCTCGCCCTCAACGCGGCCATCGAGGCGGCCCGTGCCGGCGAGGCCGGGCGTGGTTTCGCCGTGGTGGCGGACGAGGTGCGCAGCCTGGCCCACCGCACCCAGGAGTCGGCCCAGGAAATCCACAAGATGATCGAGGAACTGCAGGTCGGCGCCCGGGATTCGGTCACCACCATGACCGAGAGCCAGCACTACAGCGCACAGAGCGTGGAGATCGCCAACCAGGCCGGCGAGCGCCTGGGCAGTGTGACCCAGCGCATCGGCGAGATCGACGGCATGAACCAGTCGGTGGCCACCGCCACCGAGGAGCAGACCGCCGTGGTCGAGGCGCTGAACATGGACATCACCGAGATCAACACCCTCAACCAGGAAGGCGTGGAGAACCTGCAGGCGACCCTGCGCGCCTGCGGCGATCTGGAGCGCCAGGCCGCCCGCCTGCAACAATTGGTCGGCAGTTTCCGCATCTGAGTGCGGGCCTGGTGGGCTTGCCGCCCCCCAGGCCACTCTCCTGTCCCGCGCGAGAAGAGCACGGATCACCCTCGGCATTTCCGCTGCCGCCGCTACCTTCCTATGCTTTCTCGTAGCGAAATGCGCTCCACCATGAGCAAGCGTTTGACATATCAGATCAACTGTTTGACATAATTGACACCCTGAACCCAGCGTTCAGCGTGCAGCAGGTTCCCTGCGCCACCCATCAGTAGCCAGCGGTGAATAACAAGATGATTGAGGTAACTGAGGTTTCCATTGCCGAGCTGCGTGCCGCGCTCGAATCCGGTCGCACCACAGCGGTCGAGCTGGTGCAGGCCTACCTGGCCCGTATCGACGCCTACGACGGCCCCGAGACCGATACCAGGCTCAATGCCGTGGTCGTACGCAACCCCGCTGCGCTGCAGGAAGCCGAGGCTTCCGACGCCCGCCGTGCCCGTGGCGAAACCCTCGGCCCGCTGGATGGCATTCCCTACACGGCGAAGGACAGCTACCTGGTCAAGGGCCTCACCGCCGCTTCCGGCAGCCCCGCCTTCAAGGATCTGGTCGCCCAACGCGACGCCTTCACCATCGAGCGCCTGCGCGCCGGTGGCGCCATCTGCCTGGGCAAGACCAACATGCCGCCCATGGCCAACGGCGGCATGCAACGTGGCGTGTATGGCCGGGCGGAAAGCCCGTACAACGCCGCCTACCTCACCGCCCCCTTCGCCTCCGGCTCGTCGAATGGCGCCGGCACCGCCACCGCCGCCAGCTATTCCGCCTTCGGCCTGGCCGAGGAAACCTGGTCCAGCGGCCGTGGTCCTGCTTCCAACAACGGCCTGTGCGCCTACACCCCGTCGCGCGGGGTGATCTCGGTACGCGGCAACTGGCCGCTGACGCCGACCATGGATGTGGTGGTGCCCTACGCGCGGACCATGGCCGACCTGCTCGAAGTGCTCGACGTGGTGGTCGCCGATGACGCCGAGACCCGCGGCGACCTCTGGCGCCTGCAGCCCTGGGTGCCGATCCCCAAGGCCTCCGAGGTGCGTCCGGCGTCCTATCTGGAACTGGCTGCCAGCGCCGCCGCGCTCAAGGGCAAGCGCCTGGGCGTGCCGCGCATGTTCATCAATAAGGACGAGCTGGCCGGCACCAGCGAGAAACCCGGCATCGGTGGCCCGACCGGCCAGCGCATCCACACCCGCGCCTCGGTCATCGCGTTGTGGGAAGCGGCGCGCAAGGCCCTGGAAGCCGCCGGCGCGGAAGTCATCGAAGTGGACTTCCCGCTGGTGTCCAACTGCGAGGGCGACCGCCCCGGCGCGTCCACCGTATTCAATCGCGGCATCGTCAGCCCGGAGTTCCTGCATGACGAGCTGTGGGAGCTGTCGGGCTGGGCCTTCGACGACTTCCTGCGCGCCAACGGCGATCCCAAGCTGAACCACCTGGCAGACGTCGACGGCCCGCAGATCTTCCCGCACGCCCCGGGCACTCTGCCCAATCGCGAGGACGACCTGGCCGCCGGCATGGACGAATACGTCAACATGGCCAAGCGCGGCCTGAAGACCTGGGACCAGATCGAGACGTTGCCCGACGGCCTGCGCGGCCTGGAGCAGACGCGCAAGATCGACCTGGAAGACTGGATGGACGAGCTCAAGCTCGACGCCGTGCTGTTCCCCACCGTGGCCGACGTGGGCCCGGCGGATGCCGACGTGAACCCGGCCTCGGCCGACATCGCCTGGAGCAACGGCATCTGGGTGGCCAACGGCAACCTCGCCATTCGCCACCTGGGCGTGCCCACGGTCACCGTGCCGATGGGCGTGATGGCCGATATCGGCATGCCGGTGGGCCTGACCTTCGCCGGGCGCGCCTACGACGACTCGGCGCTGCTGCGCTTCGCCGCGGCCTTCGAGTCGACCGGCTCGAAGCGCCGGGTACCGCCGCGTACCCCGCCGCTGGGCAACTGATGGCGCGACGGGATCGGTGCTGCAATGGCGCCGATCCCGCTCGGCTCAGCCGCCCGCGGCAGACGAACCACAGGTCCGGATGACGCGGGCGGGATTGCCCACCACGGTAGCCCCGGCAGGCACATTCCGGGTCACCACGCTGCCCGCGCCGACCAGGGCGTTATTACCGACTGTCACGCCCGGCAGGATCAACGCACCCGCCCCTATCCACACATTCGCGCCGATGCTGATGGGCCTGCCGAACTCCAGCATCTGAGCGCGCAGCTCGGGCTCGCGTGGGTGGTCTGCGCTCAGTAGCTGCACGCCCGGGCCGATCTGCGTGCCGGCGCCGATGCTGACCCGGCAGACATCCAGGATCACGCAGCCGAAGTTCATGAACACCCCGGGGCCCAGGTGGATGTTGTAGCCATAGTCGCAGTGGAACGGCGGCCGTATGTTCACGCCCTCGCCCACCGCGCCCAACAGCTCGGCCAGCAGCGCTAGGCGCGCCTCCAGCGAGGCCGCGCCCGCGGCGTTGTAGCGCGCCATCCAGTCGGCCGCGCGCTGCGCATCGGCAGCCAGTTCGGGGCCGGAGGCCACATACAGTTCCCCGGCCAACATGAGTTCTTTCTGCGAGCGCTGTGTCATGGCTGATCTCTCGGCTGTGCGCGATAGGTGTCGATATGGATCGTCGCCCGAGCAAATCGCTCCAGGGGAAATTGGCAATCCCATGCCCCCTTTTCGCCACCATCGCCGGCACCTGATACCCCGAACGGGGCGGTCTAAGCCGGCACACAGCGCCCACAAGGCGCTGCCGAAATGTTGAACTCCCTTTATCGCTGCCGGTCCGTTTAGCGATCCTCTGTCGCCGTTGCGCATTCCGTCACTCGTGTTGGCGATATGAGTGCTAGTGTCAGCGGCACCGTTATCCACCGCGAAAGGAAATCTGCGATGTCCGTTTCTCAGCTAGCCGAGCTTCTCAAACAGAACGAAGAACAATTGCTGGACAAGTGGATGGCTGCCCAGCGCGCTGCCGGCATGCGCATCGACCTGATCGACGAGCGCACCGTGCAGGAAAGCTCCCGCGAGCTGCTCAAGGCCGTGACCATCGCCCTGGCGCAGGGCTCGGACGATATCGAAACAGCGGCCTGGAAGCCGCTGATGGCGCAACTCGAACGGCTCTCGCTGACCCAGGCGCGCCAGGGTTTCAGCCCTTCCGAGACGGCCACCTTCGTATTCTCCCTCAAGGAGCCGCTGTTCGACCTGGTGCAGAGCCAGGGCAACAATGCCATCAACCTGGTCTGGCTGATCAGCAAGCTGGTCGACAAGCTCGGCCTGTTCAGCGTCGAGTACTACATGGCCGGGCGCGAGACGGTGATCCGCGAACAGCAGGAGAGCCTGCTGGAGCTGTCCACCCCGGTGGTTCAGCTGTGGGATGGGGTGCTGGCAGTGCCGCTGATCGGGGCGCTGGACAGCAACCGCACGCAGATCGTCATGGAGTCGCTGCTGCAGAAGATCGTCGAGACCGAGTCGGACATCGCCATCATCGATATCACCGGGGTGCCGACCGTGGACACCATGGTGGCCCAGCACCTGCTCAAGACCATCACCGCGGCCAAGCTGATGGGCGCCCGCTGCATCATCAGCGGCATCCGCCCGCAGATCGCGGCGACCATCGTGCACCTGGGCGTGGAACTGGGCGATGTGGTGACCAAGGCCTCGCTGGCCGACGCCTTCAAACTGGCGCTCAAAGAGCTGGACGTCCGTCTGGTCAATACCAAGGCACGCTAAGGGACAGGCGCAATGGTAGATCGCATTCCAATTCTCAAGATGGGCAACTACCTGCTGCTCAGCATCCAGGTCGACATGCACGACCAACTGGCGCTGGACCTGCAGGAAGACCTCACCGCGCAGATCGTGCGCCACAAGGCCAAGGGCGTGCTGATCGATATCTCCTCCCTGGAGATAGTCGACTCCTTCATCGGCCGCATGCTGTCGCACATAGCCAACGTCTCACGGATTCTCGACGCCAAGGTGATAGTGGTCGGCATGCAGCCGGCCGTGGCCATCACGCTGGTGGAGCTGGGCCTGTCCCTGGAGGGCATCGCCACCGCGCTGAATATCGAGAAGGGCATGCGCTGGCTGGAAAACAGCGTGAACGAGGACGACATCGCCGGGGAGCCCGAGAGTGAAGACACAGACGCTCCCTCTGAAACAGGAAACTGACATCGTCATCATCCGCCAGCAGGTCCGCAAACTCGCCGAGCAAGCCCGCCTGGGGCTGGTCTCCCAGACCAAGATAGTCACCGCGGCCAGCGAGATTGCGCGTAACGCGCTGATCTACGGCAATGGCGGCGAATGCCTGCTGGAGCTGGCCAGCCGCGAGGGCCGTGCGGCCGTGCGCCTGGTCATCAGCGACCAGGGGCCGGGCATCGCCGACATCGAGCGCGCCCTGGTCGACGGCTACACCTCGGGCAGCGGACTGGGCCTCGGCCTCAGCGGCTCACGCCGTCTGGTGGACGAATTCGCCATCGCCAGTCAGCCCGGCACCGGCACCACCGTGGAGCTATGGAAGTGGAGATGAGCGAATGCTCCACGCATAGTGCCTACGCCATCAGCCATACCGCGCACGCCGACGCAGCACGCCGCGCCATCGTGCGCCTGGCCGGCCGCCTGACGACCGATGAGCCCCTGCTCGGCCGCATCGGCGTTGTGGTGCAGGAAATGGCGCGCAATCTGGTGATCCACGCCGGCGGCGGCGAACTGCTGTATTACCAGGACGACAGCCGCCTGGAACTGCTGGCGGTGGACCGTGGCCCCGGCATGGCCGATGTCGCCCGCTGCCTGGCCGACAGCTATTCCAGCAAGGGCACCATGGGCGCCGGGCTGGGCGCGATCAGCCGCCTCTCCGACCTGTTCGATATCTATTCCCAGCCCGAGCGCGGCACCGTGGTGCTGGCCCGGTTTCACCTGCAGCCACCCGCGGGACCGCTGATCTCGGCGGGTGTCTCCCTGCCGTACCCGGGCGAGGAGCTGTGCGGCGATGCCTGGGCGGTCAGCGGCAACCGCCTGCTGGTGTGCGACGGCCTGGGCCACGGCTACGCCGCCAACGAAGCCAGCCGCAAGGCCCGCGAGCTGTTCCGCGAACATGACTCGAACCTTGCGCTGGAGACGCTACTCGAACGTATGCACAGGGTGCTGACCTCGACCCGCGGCGGGGCCGTGGCCCTGGCAGAGGTTCTGCCGCAGCAGTCGCAGGTGCGCTTCTGCGGGATAGGCAATATCGCCGGTGTACTGCATGACGGGCGCAGCCGCAGCATGGTGTCCGGCAATGGTACGGTGGGCTATCGGATCGGCAGGATCCAGAGCTTCAGCTATCCCTGGTCGCCCACCACCGTTTTGCTGATGGCCTCGGACGGCATCAGCACCCGCTTCGACCTGGCCAGCTACCCGGGGCTGGTCGGGCGCCACCCCGCCGTGATTGCGGCGGTACTGCACCGCGATTTTCGCCGGCATAACGATGACGCAACCATGGTGGTAATGAAGCATGCATAAGGTGCGGCGCATCGTATCCATAGACATCCGGGAAGAAGTCGACGTGGTCACCTGTCGCCAGAGCGCCAAGCGCATCGCCGCCTGGCTCGACCTGTCACAGCTGGAGCAGATCCGCTTCGCCACCTCGGTATCGGAGCTGGCCCGCAACATCTACCAGTACGCCGGCCGCGGCGCGTTCCTGTTCGAGCTGGTGGAGAACAAGGCCGGCCTGCTCTGCGGCCTGCGCTTTATCGCCGAAGACCACGGGCCCGGCATCGCCGCCATCGACAGCATCCTCGACGGCAGCTACATCTCGCCCACTGGCATGGGCGTGGGCCTGCGCGGCGCCCAGCGGTTGATGGACGACTTCGAGATCCACACCTCCGAGAGCGGCACCCGCATCCGCGGCGTCAAGGCGATTCATCCTCCGCGCAGCTATCCCTCGGTGGCGCAATTTCATGAGATCCGCGAGCAACTGCAGAGCGAGGGCGTCGCCGATCCGTACGTCGAACTGCAGGTACGCGGCAAGGAGCTGCTGCTGACCACCGCCGAGCTGCAGAACAAGCAGTTCGAGCTGGAGGCCACCAACCTGGAGCTGGAGAACACCAACAAGGGCGTGGTGGCGCTGTATTCCGAACTGGAGAAAGCCACCGATGAGCTGCGCACCGCCAGCCAGTCCAAGAGCCGCTTCTTCGCCAACATGACCCACGAGATCCGCACGCCGATCAACATCGTCGAGAACATCAGCAAGATGTTGCTCAAGGGCGTGGACGGGGCACTCAACCCCGAGCAATACAAGCAGGTGGCCTTCATCAGCGATGCGGCCTCCGAGCTGTCCGATCTGGTCAACGAGCTGCTCGACCTCTCCGAGGCCGAGTCCGGGCGCATCGAAATCACCCCGGTGCGCTTCATGCTCTCCGACTTCGTCGAACAGCTGCGCCAGTTCACCAGTGCCCTGGCCCAGCGCTACCCCACGCTGACCTGGGAGGTACTCGGCGCCACCCATGACGTGGCGCTGGAGACCGACCGCCACCGGCTGTTCCAGATACTGCGCAACCTGATCGGCAATGCCTTCAAGTACACCCCCAGCGGCAAGGTCAGCGTGCGCACCTACCTGCCGGATGAACAGAGCGTCGAGTTCCTGGTGGAGGACACCGGCATCGGCATCGAGGCGGAGAACCATCATCGGGTCTTCGAGGAATTCCTGCGAGTGCGCAACCCCGCCGCGCCGCAGATCCAGGGCACCGGCCTCGGCCTGCCCCTGGCGCAGCGCCTGGCAGGCCTGCTGCGCGGCGAGATCAGCCTGGACAGCGCGCTGGGCCGCGGCAGCCGCTTCCTGCTGCAGGTGGCCCGCGTATACGACCAGCAGGCGCCCGAGCCGGCGGCGCTCGACCTGAGCGGCATCAACATCCTGCTGATCGACGACAGCGAGGCCGACCGCTACCTGCTGTCGCGTCTGCTGCAGCCCTACCACCCGGTGATCATCGAGGCGGTCAGCGCCACATCCAGCATCGACAAGCTGCATGCCGTGCGCCCCGATATCATCTTCCTCGACCTGGACCTGCCGGACATCTCCGGCGAGGACCTGCTCGACAGCATGGACTGGAGCATGCACGCGCGCGTGCTGATCAATACCTCCAAGCCGCTCGCGGGGCCGGCCCTGGAGCATTTGCAGCGTCACAGCCGTGCGATTCTGCACAAGTCGCATCCGGACTACGCTGAGCAGGTTCTGCAACACATTGGACGCCTGGTGGAGGAGCAACGCGATGCGCACTAGACGAGTCCTCATCGTCGACGACATGGAAGCCAACCGCTATGTGCTGCGCAAGATCCTGTCCAGCGAGGCGAACTTCCAGATCGTGGAAGCCGGTACGGGTGCCGAGGGACTGGCGCTGATGATCGAGGGCGTCGACCTGGTGATCCTCGATATCAACCTGCCCGACATGACCGGCTTCGAGCTGATCCAGATGGCCGAGCAGAGCCTGGGGCCTTCGCGGCTGCCGGCGATCATCAATATCTCGGCCACCTTCGTCAGCGGCAAGGACAAGGCGACCGGGCTGAACACCGGCGCCCGCGCCTACCTGACCCATCCGATCAACCCGGACGAAGTGCTGGCCACCATCAGCAGCCTGCTGAAGAGCAATACCCGGATGGAGCGCATCGAGCGCCAGCGCAACTGGGCCGAGGCGCGCAACGAGCAGCTGAGCAAGGAAAAGGTCATGCTCGAACGCTTCATGCGCTCCTTCAGCCACGACCTGCGCTCGCCGCTGTCGGCCGCGGTGATGGCCACCGGGCTGATGCAGCGCAACCCGGCACGCCGCACCGAGGACCTGCTCGCCGTGCTGCAGGACAACCTGCGGCGCATCGACGAGATGGTGGGAAACCTGCTGGACATCTCCCACGTCAGCGTCGGCGGCGGCATCAAGCTGATGAGCGAGAGCATGGAATTGGCCATGCTGCTACACGACGCGGTGGCCAACCTGGCCCTGCAACTGGACAACCCGCTGGAACTGCAACTGGCAACCCCGGACCTGCAGATAGCCTGGGACCGCTCCGCATTCCTGCGCATCTTCGACAACCTGATCGGCAACGCCGCCAAGCATGGCCAGCCACTCAAGCCGATCCGCATCGAGCAAAGCCTGGAAAGCGACTTCGTCAGGCTGATGGTGACCAACCACGGCAACTTCCCCGAGGAAGTGCTGGCCAACCTGGCCACCCCCTACTTCATCTCCAGCCGCAGCGACACCAAGGGCTGGGGCCTGGGCCTGCCGATCGTCAAGGCGCTGGCGGAAAGCTTCGGTGGCGAAGTGCAATTCAGCAACCAGGGCGATCTGGCGCGGGTGGAGCTGCTGTTGCCGGTCGCGTTGGCGGGCTGAGGCAACGCCCTCAAGCGCGTTCGGGCATGGCCCCTTTGCTCGCCACACCTCCTCCCCGTGGAGAGCCAGAATGATCAGCAAAAACACCATATGCCTCTGGTACGACGGCACCGCGCTGGATGCCGCGACCTTCTACGCCGAGACCTTTCCGAACAGCTCGGTGGACGCCATCCACCGTGCGCCCGGCGACTATCCCGCGGGCAAGCAGGGCGATGTGCTGACAGTCAATTTCACCGTGCTGGGCATCCCCTGTCTCGGCCTCAACGGCGGGGCCGCGTTCCCGCACAGCGAGGCCTTCTCCTTCCAGGTGGCCACCGACGACGAGGCCGAAACGGACCGCTTGTGGAACGCAATCGTGGGCAACGGCGGGCAGGAAAGCGCATGCGGCTGGTGCAAGGACAAATGGGGGCTGTCGTGGCAGATCACACCGCGCGTGCTGACGCAGGCGATCACCAGTCCGGACCGAGCGGCGGCTGGGCGCGCCTTCGAGGCGATGATGGGCATGCACAAGATCGATATCGCCGCGATCGAAGCCGCACTGAAGGGTTAACCCGCGCGCCGGGCCGAGCGCCGTACGCTTCTGGCCGCCGGCGGACGCTGGGGCTCAGCAGCCGACGGCCATAGGCGAGGCTGTCGAGACGCTACCGAACAATCCATCGACATCACACAATTGCCCTGAACTCGTTCACCGGCACGGCGATCGGAGGCAGTAACGGCGCCAGTATCGGTTGCCATATGACTTATCTGTCATGTCCGAGGCTCTCTTGGCCACGCTTCGAATCGCCACCTTCAACATCAACGGAATCCAATCGCGGCTCCAGGCCTTGATCACTTGGCTTGAGCGCGAGGCCCCCGACATCGTTTGCTTGCAGGAGCTAAAAGCGGCGGACTCCAAGTTTCCCGCGGACGATCTTCGTGCGGCCGACTATGGGGTGATCTGGCGAGGTCAACCTGCATGGAATGGCGTAGCGATTCTGGCCAAGGGCATGGAGCCATTGGAGATCCGGCGCGAACTTCCAGGGGACGCATCAGATACCCAGAGTCGCTACCTGGAAGCGGCGGCTCATGGAGTGATTGTCGGTTGCCTGTATCTGCCGAACGGCAACCCCCAGCCCGGCCCGAAATTCGCCTACAAGCTGGCTTGGTTCGAGCGCCTGATTGCGCACGCCGAATCGCTTGCTGACAGTGGCCATCCCGTGGTGTTGGCGGGTGACTACAACGTGGTGCCGACCGATCTCGACATATACAACCCTCGCTCCTGGCAGAAAGACGCGCTGCTCCAGCCCGAAAGTCGAGACTGTTATCAGCGCCTGCTGCAACAAGGCTGGACTGATGCCCTGCGCACTCGCTTTCCCGGGGAGCAGATCTACACGTTCTGGGATTATTTCCGCCAGCACTGGCAGCGCAATGCAGGGTTACGCATCGACCACCTGCTACTCAGCAAGCCATTGGCAAAAAGGATGGTGGATGCCGGGGTAGACCGCTGGGTGCGCGGGGAGCCACATGCCAGCGATCATGCTCCGGTCTGGGTGGAGATAGATCTCTAGATCAGACGCCTGGCCATTTATTGCCGGCTCGAGCCGACAATGGTTTCACCATCGCCAGTACGAATCACTGATTCGTCTGGCTGCGGACAGAGGGATTTCCCTTGGGGCGCGCAGAAGACGCGGACATGGCAACCTTTTCGCGCGCTCAAGCCACAACGTCAGAACAGCCAGCAGGAGGGCCGATGAAACCCCACCCTTTGACGACAGGATCGGAAGGTCCCGGCTTGGCGCTTACATGACGGCCAAACGAGTAACCGCGCACCAGTTAGGGCTGGACGAAGGCCTCGCCAAAGCGAGCGACGAGGCGCTGTTCAAATGGCTAATAGCAAGCTTTCTTTTTGGAAAGCCGATTCAGCAATCCATCGCCGAGAAGGCCTACCGAGTCATCATCGAGCAGCGCAAAAGAGACACACCTGAAAAATTGGGCAGCTCTAATAGGACTGACCTGGTGAGAATGCTCGGAGAAGCGCGCTACGTTCGTTATGACATCTCCACCGCGGCCCGCTTGGTAAAACTGTGCAGGAAGCTCAATGAGCAATACGGTGGAAAAGTCAGCGTGATGCATCGGCAAAGTGCAAACCGGATGGAGTTCGAAAAGCGCTTGGCTGAATTTGAAGGGGTAGGTCCAAAAACCATCGAGATATTCATGCGCGAAGCAGCGCCTGGCCTGTATTGAAAGAAAGCGGGAGAGCGACCTCCCATCACTGCAAGGTAGCGGCTTGGTTGCCTCCCTCTGCAGCAATCTTGGTCAGTTTCTTATCCGTACGCTTTTCCCCCGCCAGGGTTTCTTTGCTCAAGGTGATTGCCGAGAAGCCGAGCCCGAGATGCCTGGCCATCGCTTGCAGAGTCCCATAGGGGAAATCTCTTAGTGCTCGCCCTTCTGTGCTGCACCGATCGAGCCGGCATCGAGGACTGCCCCCTGTCGACTTCGTCAATCAGCCCCCCGCCTTCTTCGATCAAGCCCTTCATGGTGATGCTTTCAGCCCCGTGATCTCCACCACCTTGTCGATGCGCTTAATTCGCTTACGCCAGGCTGTCGAGAAACTCGCCGAAACCACCTCGCGCGCGGTAATTGCGGCGGGCACTAGTAGTCACGCAGGTTTGATGGGTCCAGACGATTCTGGCACCGCTGCGCTCCAGCTCGCGCACCAGGTGGACATCTTCGTCGGATGGCAGGGGTCGGAAACCTCCGACACGCTCATAGGCACGGGCACAGATGCCGAGGTTGGCGCCGTGAATGTGTCGGTGATCCTCGCGGCTCTGGTAGTGCTTTTCGTATCGATGCCGGACCTGAGCTGGCTGCGGCGACCAGTCCGACACTCGTACGGTACCGCATACCGCCTCGGCGCCGAATGCCAGCTGGCGCACCAGCCAGTCTTGGCTGACGCTACTGTCCGCATCCGTACAGGCCAGCCAGCGGGCTCCCATTTCCAAGAGATGGGCCGCACCTACGCGGCGGGCATGACCCACATTACGCTTGTTAACCCGCAGTATGAGGGCGCCCGAGGCATGGGCCACCTCTTCGCTGTCGTCCGTGCAGGCATCCAGCACCGTGAGGATATGTACCGGTTCGCCATCCAGACCAGGGTGCTGTGCGGCTTTCTGTAACGACTGCAGGCACCCTCCGAGGAGTTCCGCTTCGTTGTGTGCGGGCACGAGTACGCCGATCATTCTTCCTCCGGGGCGCACCAGAGCTCCAGGCGGAAATCGGTTTCCACATGGCGCACTGTCGGGAGTGCACGCATGGCTCGGCTCAGGTGCTCGTGAACTGCATCGCCTGACAGTGCACTGCCCTCTAGTGGGTGACGCCAATGGCAGGCTACCAACACACCGCCAGCAACGAGGCTGCGGGCCGCTTGTTCGCAAGTACGCTGCCACGCTTCAGGGGTGAGGTAGTAGCCGAACTCGCCAAGGACGATCAAGTCGAAGCGGCCCGCCGGCCAGTCTTCCGGAATGGTGTGCCGCGCGAGTTGCACGTTGCTGAATTCAGCGAGTCGGGTGCGGGCAAGACTCAGGGCTTCAACACTGTAGTCGGAGCACAACACGCTTTCGGCGCGCCGAGCCAGCTCAGCGCTAATTTCGCCATTGGCGCAGGCCGGCTCAAAGGCTCTGTGAAAATGCGGGCGAGGCAGGCATGCGAGGATCAGGTTGCGCTTGCGCTGCTCGTACCAACGCGAGCGGAAAGACCAAGGGTCGGGATCGTTTCTATACAGCGTGTCAAAGTAGCGCGCAGGCAGGCTTTCCTTCATCGGAAATAGATCTCATAGGGCTGCAGCAGGGTGTCCAGCAGGCAGGCACTGAGGACGGGCTGGGGTCCTTCGCACTGGCTCGTGTGAGCGAGGATGGCATCACGCTTGCGCCTGACAGCCTCCTGGTCGAGGTCGAAGCGACAAGCACGTGCCCAAGGCACGCGAGGGTCGTCCGGGGCTGACCAATGCCAGGCCCAGATAGGCGTTTCATAGTGCTGGGCGCCACGTTGTGCCGCTACTTGGGCGCAGGCGTGGCCAGTGGCCTCGTGGTCGCAGTGGCCGTCGCCACGCCAGGTGCTTATCAAACGGTCACCAGGGAGAATCATCTCGCGCAGCTGATCGGCCAACACGCTGGCATCCACGCCGCCATCGGGCAGGTGCAGGCGGCACCAGTGCCAGCGCTGCAGATCGAGGCCAAGTCGCATGAGGGCAGCGCGGCTTTCCTCCTGGCGCACCGCGCGCAGGCATTCCGGGCTGATGGGTGAGTCTGGATGGCTACCTTCGCCGTCGGTCACCGAGATCAACACATTGCCATCGGCGCTGGCCAGGCTGGCCAGCAGCCCGCCGCAGGCCAGCACCTCGTCATCGGGATGGGGCGCGACCACTACCAGCCGATGCCCGGCTGGCAGGAGTTGATCACGGCTAATACGCGGTAGGCGCTCCAGCAGGCCCCAGCTGCGCCAAGTCCCCGCCGGAGTGGTTCTTGAGTCGGCGATAAGGTTTTTTGCCGGGCTCATAGCGCCCACGTCTCGTCACCATCAGCCTGTGTCGATCGCGCGGTCAGGAGCAGTCCCAGTTGGGCCAAGTCACGTTCGCCATGACTCTGCCGCAGGAACACTGGCAGATCGGCAGCTAAACGGGCGAAGCGACGGTCGCGGCAGAATGGCGTGGCGCCCAGCGCGCGCCCGACGTGCCATTGCACAGCCTCCACCGCCCCCTCGACTTGCGCGCGAACGCGCCGCGTTGCCAGTTCCGAGCTAGCGGAAGGGTTGCAGTCGATCCAGGCGGCGCATTCGCGCAGAGCGCTGGCAGCGCCTGCCAAGGCTGCGTCCACGGCGCCTAGATGTGCTATGGCATGGGGATCGTCGGTGCGGCCACGTCGCAGGTAGCTGGCCAAGCGGCTGGCTGCGCCGTACCAGCAGGCGGCGATACCGGCACCGCCATGCCAGAAGCCTGGGCGTTGCAGGTACCCGTCGGGACCGCCGACACAGCTTGCATGGGCCTCGGCGAACTCCACGGCTACGCTGCCCGTGGCCGCCATGCCCACTGCATTCCAGCCAGTATTGCCAATGCTGACGCCGGGCTGATCGAGAGTGACCGCCACCAATTGCGATCGTTGCTGCTCGTCCTTGACCGTCACCAGAGCATGGTCCACGACGGCGGCGCCAGAGCACCACAGCTTGCTGCCGCTGATGCGCACGGATCGATTGTCGCGAGAGACCAAGTTCACGCAGGCACTAGGCGATTCGGCCGCCCAGACCGCCCAGAGGCCAGGCAACTGTTCGCTATCCAGCTCGGCCAGGATAGCCAAGGCATCCGTATGGCCTTCATAGAGCTTGAGTAGCGAAAGGTCACTCCCTGCGACGGTAGCCAATACCTGCCAGCGCCGCAGAGTATTGCCATCACCGGGCCTGGGTAGGCGATCGAGCCCATCTTGGCTCAACGTGCGTAGTACCGAGCCCAAGAACGAGGGATGGTCGCCATCCAGCGGCAACTCGAGATCATGGAGAAGACTTCGCAGCCCGTTCAGCCCATCTTGAGTCATGGCAGTTCCCGTAGGAGTCCTTACTCATGCGGACTTCGGCTCCGTCGTTGTGGTTCAAGCGATTTGCCAGTCGCCAATGAAGTTCACCTGCAGGTCACACCGTCATAGCCTATTTGCCCTGCCGGGCCACACCTGGTCAGCCCACCCCGCTCGCCATGCGAAATGCGCTGCGGTGGCTGAGCTTGCGTTGGGGTGAGCCTCAAGTCGTCCTTGCTCGCGCGGGCACGCCCGAGCCGGCCTCCCCCTCTCGGCCATGATTTCGTGGCCGAACATGTCGCCCTCCTCCACCTGCAGAGTCCTTGCGCGATACAAGTGCAGGTCTTCCCTGTAAAGCTGGGCGTGGCGTACGCAGACCTCGAGAGCCGTCCATGTTCGCTCTGCGATTCAAAACTGAACTGGTGGTTTTTCCGTGACTCGCGACAGGATGACGTGAAGTCCGCTTAGCGCTGACAGGTGGAGGGACTGACTCGCACATACGCCCTAATCGCCTTTTCGGCTTCGGCAGCCGCTAACGCTAGCTGACGCAGGGCAAGCTCTTTATCAGGCGTATCGATGGGATAGTTTTCGAAAATATAAAGCTCAACCTCGCGCTGAGCCTTTCGCCACTCATCCAAGAGCAAACTCATGCTTGGGCTGCTATTGCTCTGCATGCTGGCCAGCTCCGAGGCCTCTAGATAGGGTATTAGAGAGGGTAACCGTACGCTAACGAGCCGGCAAGGACTGCCGTCATTGAGCAATTCGTCCGCTGGTTACCCATCTGCAGCATTCGCTGCAGTTCGTCGACCAACCGGATGAGTTTTTCGACTCGGATTGCGCCAAGTCGCGTAAGTCAGCGGCTGCAACGTCCGCTCCGAGCGCAAGCAACCATTCACCCATGCCTGCTCCGACAGACAGCCACCGTCGTTGTGGGTGCTTGAACAACTTCCCCCCAAACCGCCCCTGGCCCCGCGCCCTGAAACCACCCGACAAGAGGGGGGTAAGGCGCCCCACTCCTGCGCAGAATCCTCGCCAGCATTCCAATTCACGCCATGCCTGAGCCGAGGAGCATTGCCATGCTGTACGAATCGATCGACACCGCCGCCATCAACGACGAAGACCTGCCCTGGGTGCCGTTTGCCCCCTATAGCAACGAGGTCTTCGTCAAATACATCAAGTGCGACCCGGTGCGCGGAGAGACCATCACCCTGCTCAAGTCGCCCGCCGGCGTCACCATGCCCAAGCACCATCATTCCGGCACGGTAATCGTCTACACCATCAAGGGCGCCTGGAAGTACCTCGAGCACGACTGGATCTCCAAGCAAGGCGGCGTGGTCTTCGAGACCGCCGGCACCAGCCACACCCCCATGGCTCTGGCCGAGTACGGCGACGAGATCATCACCCTGAACATCGTCCAGGGCGACCTGCTGTATTTCGACGAGAACGACAACCTGTTCGCCATCGAGAACTGGAAGTCGGGCGTCGAGCGCTACCTGGCCTACTGCAAGGCCAACGGCATAGAAGCCAAGGACATCACCAGCTTCTCGGTCTGACCCGACCCGACCAGCAGCCCGCAGCGCTCAACGGCCTGCGGGCTTTTGCCATAGAACATCAAGACGGATGCCCAGATGACCAAGAAGCCCTGTGCCGGAGAAATCGCCCTGGCAATCGGCACGCTGCTCGGCGCCCCTGCCGCCATGGCGCAGGACAGCCTGCCCTTCCCGCCGACGCCTTCGGCGAGTGACGCCGGCCCCACCCTGAAGGAGTCGCGCCACGCCAAGCGCCAGGCGCAGTCGCACCTGCCGGCGGATGCGCCGAACATCCTGGTGATCATGCTCGACGACGCCGGCTTCGCCCAGGCCGATACGGTGGGCGGCGGCATCCATACGCCGACCCTCAGCCGCGTCGCCGACAGCGGCATCCGCTACAACGCCTTCCACACCACTGCCATCAGCTCGGCAACCCGCGCCGCGCTGCTCACCGGACGCAACCACCACCGGGTGGGCAACGGCGTGATCGCAGAGCTGGCCACCGACTGGGACGGCTACACCGGGGAAATTCCCAAGAGTTCGGCCACCATGGCCGAAGTGCTCAAGCAATACGGCTACAGCACCGCAGCCTTCGGCAAGTGGCACAACACGCCGACCCACGACACCACGGCCGTCGGCCCCTTCGACACCTGGCCCAGTGGCTACGGCTTCGAATATTTCTACGGCTTCCTGGCCGGCGAGACCTCGCAATACGAGCCGCGCCTGTACCGCAACACCACGCCGATCGAGCCGCCACACGAGCCGGGCTACCACCTCAGCGAGGACCTCGCCGAGCAGGCCGTGGACTGGCTGCAGGAACAGCAGACCTACGCCCCCAGCAAGCCCTTCTTCCTCTACTGGACGCCGGGCGCCGTGCACGGCCCGCACCAGGTCAACGCGACCTGGGCGGACAAGTACAAGGGCAAGTTCGATGGCGGCTGGGACAGCTACCGGGAAGAGACCTTCAAGCGCCAGAAGGCCCTCGGCTTCATTCCCCAGAACGCCAAGCTGACGCCGCGTCCGGCGGAGCTGCCGGCCTGGGACAGCCTCAGTGCCGAGCAGAAGCGCTACCAGGCGCGCCTGATGGAGGTCTACGCCGGCTTCATGGAGCATGCCGACACCCAGGCCGGCAAGCTGCTCGACGAGCTGGAGCGCCAGGGCGAGCGCGACAACACCCTGGTGTTCTATGTGTTCGGCGACAACGGCGCCTCCGCCGAAGGCATGGAGGGCACCATCAACGAGCTGCTCGCGCAGAACGGCATCCCCTTCCCCAAGGAACAGCAGCTCAAGGTGCTCGACGGCATGTACGGCGGCCTGTCGGCGCTGGGCGGCGCCAAGCTGGAGAACATGTACAACGCCAGCTGGGCCTGGGCCGGCTCCGGTCCCTTCCCCGGCACCAAGCTGGTCGCCGGCTACTTCGGTGGCACCCGCACACCGCTGGCGGTGTCCTGGCCAAAGCGCATCGCGGCGGACGAACAGGTCCGCCAGCAGTTCCACCACGTCAACGACATCGCCCCGACCGTCTACGACATCCTCGATATCGCGCCGCCGAAGTCGGTCAATGGCGTGGTTCAGGACCCGCTGGACGGCGTCAGCATGGGCTACACCTTCGCCGATGCCGCCGCCGAGCCACGCAAGCCGGCGCAGTACTTCGAAGTGCTCGGCAGCCGCGGCATCTACAAGGACGGCTGGATGGCCTCGGTGTTCGGCCCGCGCAAACCCTGGGTGCAGGGCTTTGCCCAGTTCATGGGCTGGAACCCGCAGAACGACCGCTGGGCGTTGTATGACCTGAGCAGCGACTACTCGCAGGCCACCGACGTGGCGGACAAGTACCCGGAGAAGCTCGCCGAGCTCAAGGCGGAGTTCGATGCCCAGGCCAAGGCCAATCACGTCTACCCGATCGGCGCGGGGCTGTACCCCTTCCTCGATCCTTCGGTGCTGGCCGGCAACGGGCCCCAGGAATGGCACTTCAGCGCGCAGGTCAAGCGCCTGCCGGAGTTCGCCGCGCCCAACCTGCGCAACCGCAGCAGCCTGGTGAGCGCCGAGGTCGAGCTACCGGACAACGCCAGCGGCGTGATCTACGCGCTGGGCGGCATAGGCGGCGGGGTGACGCTGTATCTCGACAAGGGCCACGTGGTCTACGAGTACAACGCGATGGCCGTGGCGCGCATCAAGCTGCGCGCCGAGCGCCCCCTGGCCGCCGGGCCGGTGCGCATCGAGGTGCGCACCCAGGCCACCGCTGCCAAGCCCGGCGCCCCGGTGCAACTGAGCCTGCTGGTGAATGGCGAGGAAGTGGCCAGCGGCACGACGCCCTTCTCTCCGCCGCTGACCTTCACCGCCAGCGAGACCTTCGACGTGGCGCAGGACCTCGGCTCGCCGGTGGCGCTGGACTACTTCGAGCGCGCGCCGTTCGCCTTCGACGGCAGCGTGCGCGACCTGCACATCCGCTATCTGCCCTGACCACAGCGGGCCGCGTCATGCGCGGCCCACGGAGAACACCATGGCCATCGCCGACCTGAACAACAAGAAAGTCCTGATCACCGGAGCGGCCTCCGGCATCGGCCGCGCCACCGCGCTGGCCTTCGCCCGGCGCGGCGCCGTCCTGCTGCTGTGCGACATCGACAGCAGCGGCCTGGCTGCACTGAGCCAGCAGATAGTCGACGCCGGCGGCCAATGCTTCAGCTATGAAATCGACGTCACCGACGCCACCGCCATGGCCGAACTGGCCGCCGGCATCCACGTCGCCCAGGGCGCGCTGGATGTGCTGATCAACAATGCCGGCGTCGGCTACCTGGGGCGCTTCCTCGACAGCGACCTGGACCATTGGCCACGGGTGCTGGACATCAACCTGATGGGCGTGGTGCACGGCTGCTACTGCTTCCTGCCACGCATGATCGAGGCCGGCGGACCGCGCCAGGTGATCAACGTGGCCTCGGCTGCCGCCCTGTTCCCATCCCCCAGCATGGCCGCCTACGCCGCCTCCAAGCACGCGGTCTACGGCCTGAGCGAAGTGCTGAAGATGGAGCTGAGCGACACCCAGGTACGGGTCACCACCGTGTGCCCGGGGGTGATCAACACGCCGATAGTCGCCAACCGCAGGAACATGGCCGCCTCCGTCAAGACGGAGCAGATCAGCCGCCTGCAGCAGTATTACCAGCGCAAGGGCTGCGACCCGGAGCTGGTGGCCGAGAGCATGGTGCAGGCGGTGCAGCAGGGCCGTGACCTGGTCCTGGTCGGCCCCTTCGCCCGGTTGATCTTCCAGCTCAGGCGCCTCTCGGTCGGCCTGCTGCGACGCATCGTGCTCAAGGATGCGCGCAAGATCGGCTACCTCTGAGACCGCAGGCCACGCCATGAGCGACCTGCAGCAGGGCATGCACCTGATGGCCAAGCCCGTCGGGCCGATCTGCAATCTCGATTGCGACTACTGCTTCTATCTGGAGAAGGAGCAGTTGCACCCGCCGAGCAACCGCTTCCGCATGGCCGACGAGGTGCTGCGCGCCTATGTGCAGCGCTATATCGCCGCGCAGCGCAGCCCGGAAGTCGAGTTCACCTGGCAAGGTGGCGAGCCCACCCTGCTGGGCCTGGAGTTCTTCCAGCGCGCCCGGGCCTACCAGCGCGAGTTCGCCAACGGCAAGACCATCCGCAACACCCTGCAGACCAACGGCACCCTGCTCGACGAGGACTGGTGCGCCTTCCTGGCCCGCGAGGGTTTCACGGTCGGCATCAGCCTCGACGGACCACGCGAGCTGCATGACCTGCACCGGCCGGACAAGCGCGGCCGCTCCAGCTTCAACGACGTGATGCGCGGCCTGGCGCTGCTGCAAAAGCACGCGGTGCCGTACAACGTGCTGGTCACCGTGACGCGCGATACCACCCAGCAACCGCTGGCGGTGTACCGCTTTCTCAAGGAGTCCGGCGTTCGCCATATCCAGTTCAACCCGGTGGTCGAACGCGCCCCGACGACGCCCGATGCGGCGCGCGGCCAGCAGTTCGCCACCCCGCCCGAGCTGCGCCTGCACGACCTGCACAAAGCCGACGCGCTGGTGACGGCGCAGAGCGTGGCGCCGGAGGCCTACGGCGAATTTCTCACCGCCATCTTCGATGAATGGGTGCGCCACGATGTCGGCACCATCCACGTGATGAACTTCGAGTGGGCCCTGGCTGCCTGGTGCCAGCTGCCGCCCAGCGTCTGCCTGTTCGCCCCGCGCTGCGGCAAGGCGGCGATCGTCGAGCACGACGGCAGCCTGTATTCCTGCGACCACTACATGTACCCCGAGTACCGCCTCGGCAACATCCGCGAACAGGACCCGGCCGAGCTACTAGCCTCCCCCGCCCAGCAGGCCTTCGGTGCGGCCAAGGAAGAGGCGCTGCCCGACTACTGCCGCCACTGCGACTACCTGTTCGCCTGCCACGGCGAGTGCCCGAAGAACCGCTTCAGCGAAACGCCGGACGGCAAACCCGGGCTCAACTACCTGTGCGCGGGCTACAAGCACTACTTCCGCCATGTCACGCCCTACCTCAACGCCATGGCCCAGCTGATCGCCCATGGCCAGCCGGCCGAGCTGATCATGCAGGCCTTCAACGGCCCGCTGCTGATCAAGCTGTAGATCTCGCTACTGGCCGACCTGGCCGATCTGGACGGCCAGCTCGTCGAGGTCGACGATGCCCCGGGCCAGGTAGAACTCCACGCCTCCCGAAGACTCCCGCGGCGCGTTCGCCAGGATCTGCGAGCGCACGAAGCGATAACCCTTGCGCACCCTGCCGAGCGTCTCGGCCTGCGCCGCATCCGCCTCCTGCAACTGGCGCAGGCCCTGCTGCAGATCCTGGTCCAGGGCCTGCCGTTCGGCCTGGGCCAGGCCCTGGTACTCGCCGTCGACGAAGGGATAGCTGCGCGCCTGATAGTCCAGCAGCAGGCGCGCCATACCCAGGCTGTGCTGGCGCAGCTGTGCAGGGGTGGCCGCGGCGCCGCCCGCCGCCAGCTGTTGATCGGCCCAGACATCCATCTCGCGCTGCACGCGCAACAGCCGCAGCAGCAGTGGCGGATACTGCTGCGCCTGCTGGCGGGGCAGACGTTCGAGATCCTTGAACAGGCGCTGCATGTCGCGCAGCTGTGTGAGCACGGGTTCGGGCTGGCCGAGCTGCACCACGCGGGTCGCCAGCAGGTTCAGGCTGTCGTAGCTGGACGCCAGGGCGCGGGAATCCTGCGCCTCCAGGGCCGGGTTGAAGTAGAGCAGCGCGCTGGAACACAGCAGCGAACTGCGCGTGCGCAGCTCGTGCAGGTGCTGCTGCACCTGCTCGTCCGCAACGGCGTTCATCGCGTACAGCCATCCCAGCAACAACAGTGCACCCAGCCGCATATCCGTTCCCTCGCATGACGTGATGGGGCATGAAACCGGCTATCGGCGCCGCGCACCTCCCCCGGCTCGGGGGGGCTAGTCGCCCACCTCGCCCGGATAGATGCGCAATGCCAGCTGCGGCCACTCGGCCGAGGCGCGGATACGCCCGATCTCCTGCCAGACGCGCTCCAGCCGCACCTTCTCGCGGGCATACAAGGCCTTGTTGAAAGCCAGGTAGGTGCTGCTGCGCAGGAACGGCTGAGGCAGGCGCTGCAAGCCGGAGAACTCGGCGGTCTGCAGCAATTCGCCCGTGCGCGGCTCCAGGCCCAGGGCCATCTCCGCGCGCCCCACCAGCAGCATGCGTAGCAGCTGTTCCGGGGTATGGGCACTGTCGAGGCCGGGCTGGCCCAGCTCGGCCAGGCGCGCGGTGAAGGCCGAGATGCCGGCCTCGTGGATCACCGGCGAGTGCAGGCCGATGAAGCGCGTGCCGTCCCAGTCGGCACGGCTGTCAGGGCGCTTGATCACCACCGCGACCACTTCGCCCACGGCCCTGGCCGGGTTGGCCAGGCCACGGCGCAGCGGCATCGCCAGCCGGACCCTGTTGGCCGGGGTATCGGCGACCGTGGCCACGCCCTCGACCTCCCCCGCGGTAACCGCCTTCAGGCAGCGCCGCCAGGGCAGCACGACGAACTCGACGCGCCAGCCCAGCTGGCCCGCCGCACGCCGGATCAGGTACTGGGCCTGGCCGTCGCGGTGCGGAAAGGTCAGCGGCGGATAGGCATGGTCGCTGATGCAGATGCGCAGGCGGTCCGGCGGCGCCGGCGTCTCGGCCCAGGCGGCCAGGCTGCACATCAACCCACCCCAGAGCAGCCACCGGCGCATGGCACCACCCTCCCCTAGGGAGCCTTCCGCAACAGGAAGTGCGACAGCGCGGGAATCAGCACCAGCGCCCCGATCATGTTCCAGATGAACATGAAGGTCAGCAGGATGCCCATGTCGGCCTGGAACTTGATCGGCGACCAGGCCCAGGTGACCACGCCCGCCGCCAGGGTGACGCCGACCAGGGCGACCACCTTGCCGGTGAAGGCCACCGCATTGCGATAGGCCATCGCCAGCGGCACGCCGGCACGCTGCTGGGCCAGCTGCACGCTGAGCAGGTACAGGGCGTAGTCGACGCCGATGCCGACACCGAGGGCGATCACCGGCAGCGTGGCCACCTTCACGCCCATGCCCAGCCAGACCATCAGCGCCTCGCAGAGGATCGAGGTGAGCATCAGCGGCAGCACCGCCACCAGCACCGCGCGCCAGCTGCGGAAGGTCACGAAGCAGAGCAGGATCACCGCGGCGTAGACGTACAGCAGCATGATGCGGTTGGCCTCGCGCACCACGATGTTGGTGGCGGCCTCGATGCCGGCGCTGCCGGCCACCAGCAGGAACTGGCGCTGCTCGGTGCTGTGCTCGCGCACGAACTGCTCGGCCACCTTGACCATGTGATCGAGGGTCTCGGCCTTGTGGTCGCTCAGGTAGGCCACCACCGGCATCATCGAGCAGTCGGTGTTGAACAGTTCCGGGTTGTTCACCGAGGCCTGCTGGGCGCCGTAGTTGAGCACGTCCTGGTTGCGCGCGATGGTCAGCCACTTGGGGTTGCCCTCGTAGGAGCCGGCCGTGACCTGGCGCACCGCGTTGACCAGCGACACGGTGGTCTGCACCCCGGTCTGTTGTTGCAGCAGCCAGCCCAGGCGATCGGCCTCGATCAGGCTCTCGTATTTCAGGCAGCCCTCTTTCGGCGTCTTCAGCATCACCGCAAACAGGTCGCTGGACAGCGAGTAATTGGCGGTGATGTAGGCGTTGTCCAGGTTGTAGCGCGAGTCGGCGCGCAGCTCCGGGGCGCCGGGGTCGAGGTCGCCGATCTTCAGCTGCAGGGCGACGACGAAGCCGGCCACCGCCAGCACGGTCGCCACCAGCAGGGTGACGGTTGCCCAGCGGCGCTCGGTGAAACGGTCGAGCCCGCTCCACAGTGCGCCCAGGCCACGGCCGCGGCCTTCTTCCTGCTCATGCCGCAGGCTGCGCGCGGCGGCGCTCTGGCTGACGCCCAGGTAAGACAGCAACACCGGCAGCAGCACCAGGTTGGTGAAGATCAGTACCGCCACGCCGACGCTGGCGGTCACCGCCAGGTCCTGGATCACCGGGATGTCGATCAGCATCAGCACGGCGAAGCCCACGGCGTCGGCCAGCAGCGCGGTGAGGCCGGCGAGGAACAGGCGGCGGAAGGTGTAGCGCGCCGCCACCAGCTGGTGGGTGCCGCGCCCGACGTCCTGCATGATGCCGTTCATCTTCTGCGCGCCGTGGGACACGCCGATGGCGAACACCAGGAACGGCACCAGGATCGAGAACGGGTCCAGCGCATAGCCGAACGCCGCCACCAGCCCCAGTTGCCAGACCACGGCGATCAGCGAGCAGCACACCACCAGCGCGGTGCTGCGCACGCAGCGGGTGTAGGCGTAGATGATGGCCGTGGCGATGGCCGCCGCCGCGGCGAAATAGGCCATGACCTGCAGCAGGCCGTCGAGCAGGTCGCCGATCAGCTTGGCGAAGCCGATCACGCGGACCTTGAGCGTGCCGTCCGCTTGCCCTTCGTAGCGGGCCCGCAGCTTGTCCTCGAGCACCTTGGAGAAGGCGTGGTAATCGATGGCCTGGCCACTGACCGGGTCTTTCTCCAGCAGCGGCACGAAGATCATGCTGGAGCGGAAGTTGTTGCCGACCAGGCTGCCGACGATGCCGGAACGGGCGATGTTCATGCGCAGCTGTTCGACGCCTTCCGCCGAGCCGTCGTAGGAGTCGGGCATCACCGGGCCGCCCTGGAAGCCCTGCTCGGTCACCTCGGTCCAGCGCACCGCCGGAGTCCACAGCGACTTCATCCAGGCGCGGTCGACGCCGGGAGTGACGAACAGCTCGTCGTTGATCTCCTTGAGCGCCTGCAGGTAGGCGGGGTCGAAGATGTCGCCGGAGGTGTTCTCCACCACCACCCGCACCGAATTGCCCAGGCCGCGCAACGAGTCGCGGTTATCCAGGTAGTTCCTGATGAAGGGCTGGCTCTGCGGCAGCATCTTCTCGAAGCTGGCGGTCAGCGTCAGACGGGTCGCCGCCAGGTAGCCCAGAGCCAGGGTGATCAGCATGCAGGCCAGCACCACCAGCAGGCGGTTGTTGAAGATGATGCGTTCCAGCAGGCTGCCGGTGCGCGGATCGAAGCCCTGCAGCTCCCGCACCACCGGCATGCCGTCGTGCTCGTAATTACCCATTTGCGTATGTCTCCGTCATTCCACGAGCAGCCGGCGCACGCCGCGTGTACCGGCCAGCACCAGCGCGCCGTGCGTCGCAGCCTGGGCGGCGGCGACCGGGGCCATGGCGGGTTGCGGTTGCAGCTGGAAGCTGGCGCCGTTGTCGCTGCTGAGCAGCAGGTGGCCGGCCTGGCTGAGCAGCGCCAGGCGGCCGTCGGCGAAGCGGGTAGCGCTGGTGATGCTCACCGGCAGGCCGATCTCGACCTGGTTCCAGCTGGCGCCGCCGTCGACGCTGCGGAAGACGTTGCCGCGCAGGCCGTAGACCAGCGCCGCATCGGGTGTACCGAGGATGCCGAAGAAGCTGCCGGCATAGGACGTCGGGCTGGGCACGAAACGTCCGCTGGCGCGGTCGAGGCGCAGCAGCAGCCCCTGCTCACCGGCGATGAACAGCTCACCCGCGGCCGGACGGATGGCGTAGAGGTTGAGCGCGCTGGGGTTGTCCGTGCGCTCCATCCAGGGCGTCCAGCTGCGCCCGCCATCCTCGGTGCGGAAGATCAGGTTGAAGGCGCCGACGATATAGCCCTGCCGTTCGTTCTCGAACCACACATCGAGGAAGGGCTTGTCGGCGCCCTCCGCGGTCATGCGCTCGGCCTCGTGCAGCAGCGCGGCCAGGCTCTGATCGTCGGGGGCGGCACGCGCCAGCTCGCGGTAGTGGCTGAGCATGCTGGGGCCGACCTGACGGCCGTCGAACTGGCGCTGCCAGCTCGCGCCGCCATCGGCGCTGTGCAGCACCACGCCGTCGTGGCCGACCGCCCAGCCATGGCTGGCGGAGGGAAAGTGCACCGCCACCAGGTCGGAGCTGACCGGCACGCTGGCCTGCTGCCAGCGCTCGCCGCCGTCGTCGGAATAGAGGATGTGGCCGCGCTGGCCGACCGCCACCAGGCGCTCGCCGGCGCCGGCCAGCCCTACGAGCAGGCCGTGCTGGGCGAGGTGGCTGGACTGCGCGGGGCTGTCCAGCACGTCGACGAAGCCCTGCGCCACCACCGGCCGGCAGAACGGCGCGCTCAGCGCCGCCGCGAGGCCGGTCAGCAGGGCCCACTTGAGAATATTCATGAGTCGATCTCGTTGATGGCCACCGGGGCCGTCGGGCCCCGGTGGCGTGGCACGGCGTCAGCGGATGCCGGTGCCGGCCAGGGAGTCGGGCGACCACTGGGCCTTGGAGAGCGGCTTGATGTACTTCACGCCGCCGTGCGGACCGTAGATGCCGGTGATGTTGTAGCTGCCGGAAACGAAGTCGTAGAACATGTGGTTGTCCGAATTCGGCGCCTGGGCGTCGTAGCTGTAGGCCATGTGGGCGAAGGCACCGCGGTACAGCTGGCCGCGCGCATCGAACTCATCGGAAGCCAGGGCGATCCAGCTGTCCTCGTCGAGGTAGAAGGTGCGCTTGCTGTAGATGTGACGCTTGCCCGGCTTGAGCGTGGCCTCGACCACCCATACCCGGTGCAGCTCCCAGCGCATCAGGTCCGGGTTGACGTGGTTCGGCGTGGTGATGTCGGCCGCGTTCGGGTGGTAGTTGAGCTTGTAGGTGTTGTACGGCACGTACATTTCCTTCTTGCCCACCAGCTTGAAGTCGAAGCGGTCCATGGCACCGTTGAACACCCAGGCGTCGTCGTAGGTCGAGCTGCCGGCGGAACCGGGGTTCGGCGTGTCATAGGCGATGTCCGGGGCCATCTTCACCCGACGCTGCCCAGGCAGGTACTGCCAGGCGCGGCGCGGCTTCTCCAGCGGGTTCACCGCGTCGATCAGCAGGATCGCCTCGCCCGCGCGACGTGCCGGGCCCTGGTAGTACAGCTTGGACTTGAAGAACAGGTCGTCCGGCTTGGCCGGCACGTCGCTGCGCGCCGGGTCGAACAGCGGGTACTCCAGGTAGGCGTCGCCGGTGGTGGCCAGGGAGGCGTTGCCCGAGGCATCGACGTTCCACGAGTCGTACTTGGAGTTCAGCGCGTGTCCCTGGTAGCGCAGCAGGTGGTTCCACATGGCCTCGTTGCCATCGCCGGGGATCGGGAACGGCACGCCCGGCAGCACATTCTCCAGCGCCAGCCCCTCGCCGGTGGTGCGCGCCGCGGTGGCGTTCTTGCGGGTGTTGTCGAGCAGGCGCTGTGGCAGGGCGACGGTGCGGTGGCTGGGGTAGACGTCCATGCGGAAGGTCGGGAAGCGCTTGAACAGCTCGCGGGAGGACGCGGTGAGCTTGTCCGCCTGCTCGGCCGCGTTCTTCGCATCGATCACCAGGCGCGGCTTGTCGCCGGCGAAGGGGTCCACACGCATGGAACTACCGGCCTGGTAGCCGCTCGGCGGGGTGGTCAGACCACCGCTGTAGGCGGGGATGCTGCCATCGGCATTGCCGGCCTGTTCGGCACCCACGCCGGTGAGGCTCTGCCCCAACTGGGCGGCCTGCTCCGGCGAAACGGCGGCCTGGGCGGCTGCGACCACGGCGAGCGACAGCGCGCTGACCATCAGGGATTTGATAAGGGCCATTGCTGATCTCCTGGAGAATGGGTCAGAAGGTTGTCTTGAAGGTGAAGGTGACCATGCCGCGATCCTTGAGCTGCGCCGGGGTGCCGGCGAACGCGGTGGTCTGGCCCGGCGCGCAGTTGTACAGGCCGTTGGCACCCGGTGCGGCGCCGTCGGTGGTCGACTCGCAGGTGTCGAACGGGCCGAAGTTGTCCACGTACTTGAGGTCGAAGCGGTACTGGTTGCGCACGTCCATGCCGACGCCGACCGAGTAGCTGCCGGAGTCCTCGTTGCCGCCCAGCTGCACGGCCGAGTGGCCGCTGAGGCCGACGTTGTAGGTCATCGGCAGGTGGATATCGACGCCCGGGAAGACCTGGTACCAGGTCGGCGTGAAGTTCACCCCGAGCACGAAGTTGTCGCGGGTGACCTTGTCGACGCCGCGGTACCAGTCCTCGCCCTTGAACAGCTGCTCGTTGTCGGTCACGTCCAGCCAGCGGCTGTACGCCAGTTCCATCAGCAGCGAGGCGCCGTCCCATACCGGGGTGTCGGCGAAGGTGGTCAGGCCGTTGACCACCGCGTGCACGGTGTTGCCGCGGGCCACGCCGTCTTCGCCGTCGAAGCTGCTGACGAAGCCCGGCTTGCCCGCCGGGGCCAGCGGGTTGACGTTGGCCGGGACGCTGGCCAGCGGCATGTTCTCGCGGTAGTTCACATCCACGCCGACGCTGACGCCGCCGATGTTCTTCGACAGGCTGAGGCCGTACACGTCGATGTCGTCGACGTAGAACTGGTTGTACTCCCCCACCACGCCCGAGCGCAGCTGCGGCAGGCCGATCGCGCCCACCTGCAGGGCCAGGTTGGGCAGGATGTCGGAGGTGTTGCGGTAGTACAGGCCGAGGGTGCCGTCGAGCCATTCCGGGCTCCACTTGGCCATCAGGCCGTAGTCACCGCGCTTGTCCGGGGTGTAGGTGTGGCCCCCGGTCAGGCGCAGGAACTGCGGTGCACCCGGCAGCACGCCGAACATCGGGTTGCCCTGGGCGATCAGCGACAGGTCGTCGCTGCCGTGCTGGATGGCGTCGTTGAAGCCCAGGTAGGTACCGGACTCGGGCAGGCGCGAGGCATCCCAGTCGAGGAAGTACTGGGCGCCGAAGGACAGCTCCGGGTTCACCAGGAAGTTCATCGAGATCTGGTTGCGCGGAATGAACAGCTCCTTGGCCTCGGTACCCGGTACCGCCAGGGCCTTGGCGATGTCCAGGCCGGACTGGCCGTAGCTGTTGCCGTGGGCGAAGGCCAGGATGGTCTCGCCCCAGTACTGGGTATGGCTACCGACCTTGCCGCTGAGCAGCGACTCTTCGCCCAGCTCCACGCTGCCGAACACGAAGGCGTCCAACACTTCCGAGGAAGGACCGTTGAAATAGCGGTCGGCGTAGCTGCTCAGCCCGCGCGAATCGGCCACGCCGTCCTCGTACTGATTGGTCGAGGCATTGGCGCTGCCGACATCGTCGTAGGCATGGTCGTACCAGGAGTTGCCGCTGACGCGGAAGCCGAACTGGCGGCGATAGACCACGTCGAGTTCGTGCAGCACGTCGATGCGCTGGGACACCGCACTGCCGGCGGAGAAGTTGCGGTTGCCGTCGTTGTTGTTCCAGGAGTTGGCCAGCTTGGAGTTGGCGCTTTCCACGCGCTGGGCATAGTTGAGCTTGACCGTGTTGTCGAAGCGCACCTGGAGGTCTTCGATGCCGGTGTCGAGTTCGAAGGCATGGGCGGGCAAGCTGCCCAGGCCGACCAGCACGGCCGAGGCCAGAAGGCTCGGCCGCAGGTGGTGGCAGGTTTTATTGTTCTTGTTGTTCATCGTGATACTCGCTGTGTGGTTATGAATGCTGCGCTCGGCCTCAGACCCGCTGGAGAATCGTGACCGTGACCGAACGCCCGACGGCGGCGCTGTGCTGGAGGCCGACACGGGCCCCCGGCACCTGCCGCGCTCCCGCTTCGCCACGGAGCTGGCGCACCAGCTCCGCCAGTTGCGCCAGGGCGCTGGCCCCTGGCACCAGGCCGCATCCGAGCAGCCCTCCCGAGGGGCAGACGACTGGCTTCGTCTGCGTACGCAGAGCGAACTCGCCCATCTCCCCTTCCTCGCACAGGCCCAGCGCCGCGCTGAACACCAGGTAGTCGCCCACGCTCTGGTCGTGCAGCTCGACCACGTCGAGATCCTCGACCCCGACCCCGGCCTGGGCATAGGCCTGGGCGGCCGCGCGCCGCGTTGCCGCGCGCCCGAGGACGTCGAGCAGGTTGCCGGCCGCCAGTTCGGAGAGCGTCTCGCTGGCCCGGGCGCTGCCGAGCATGGCCACGCCACCGCGCGAGCCGTAGCGGCCGGCGAACGCCTCCGAACACAGCAGCACCGCGGCGGCGCCACAGGCCGGCGGGCACAGGTAGGGCGGCAGCCACTCGCCAGGCTCACAGGCATCGGCCAGGGCGCCGGGATTGAGGCGGGCCTGCGTGCGGGCCCGCTGCAGAACCCGCTCCACGCACTGCTCGGTGAGGCCCATGTGGGCCTGCAGCCAGCTCATCTGCGCGGCGTACAGGGCCGCCGGATGATCGCGCTGGGCGAGCATGCTCAGCGGGTCGCCGGGACGGATCAGCTCGCTCCCGTCATCGCCGGGGAAGTTGTCCAGGCCGAAGAACATGCTCTTGGAGGTACCCGCCTGCAGGTCCTCGAAGCCGAGCACCAGGATCGCCTCGGCCTCGCCGGCGAGGATGCTGTTGCGCGCCAGGTGCACCGCGGTGCTGGCCGACACGCCGCCGTCGCGCATGCAGAACAGCGGGATGCCGGACAGGCCGATCTGCATCAGCAGCTGTTCGCTGACGCCGACGGCGGTATTCACGCTGGACATGAACACCTGGTCGATCAGGTCGTAGTCGATGCGCGCGTCTTCGAGGGCCATCCGCACGGCCCGCCCCGCCAGCTCGGGCAGGGAGGCTCGCGCGGTCAGTGGGCTGAAGGGTGTCACCCCTACCCCTGCGATCAGCACTCGTTGCGGCATGTTTGCTCCCCAAGGTCGGCCCCGCCGGAAGATCGCGGCGGGCACTGAATCTGTAGGGAGAAGGTATGCGCGTGACGCAGGCATTCCCCCCCCAGCGTATGGGGGGACGCACTGCGGCGATGGGGGGTGGGGGCGCGGCTCAGGCGCTACGCCGAACGTACCGCGGGGCTAGCGCTCCGCCTCCAGGATGCCGAGCATGAAGGCGCGATCGACCACGTGCCGGCGGGTGCCGGCCTGGAACTTGCCGAACAGGTTCTTCAGGTGCCACTTGACCGTCTCCTCGCCCACGTTGAGGGCGAGCGCGATCTGCTTGTTGGAGAGGTTGCGGGCCAGCAGCTGAAGGACCTCCTGCTCCTTGGGCGTCAGCAGCCGACTGGAGACCACCTTGGCCGCCGTCACCCGGGCCGCGGGCTCGGCCACCGGCGCTTTCGGCGCAGCGGCCAGGGGCTCGGCCGCCTCCAGCGCCGCGCCCCAGCGCGCCTGCGGCGGCAGGGTGTCGACCAGCACCCGGCGCATGCCGTACTCCTGCGCCAGGCTGTGCGCCTCCTGCAGGCTGGCCTGGCCGTCGCGGCCGCTCTCGTGCAGGGCCAGGGCCTTGAACAGCAGGGCCTGCACCAGTTCGCGACCACGGCGCATCCGGCTGGCCAGTTCGTGCAGTTCGACGGCGGTGGCCAGTAGCTCCGGCCAGCCGCGTTGCGCCAGCAGCACATAGGCGCGGGCGACCCCGGCATGCAGGCGCAACTCCGGCGCCAGCAGGCTCTCGGGGTCCTGGAAGCACGGCGGAATCACCTCCTCGAACCGGCGCCAGAGCACCTGGCAGGTATCCGCCCTGCCCTGCAGCGCGTGCAGGCGGATCTGCTCGCCCAGCGAGACCATGCAGAAGCGCGGCACGCCCCGCTCGTCGCCCAGCGCATGCAGCGCCTCGAGCAGATCATGGCTGCGGTGCGCCTGCCCCTGCAGCCCGGCCAGGCGGGCCGCGGTGACGAAGCCGAAGACGATGGCATCGGGGCTGGCCAGGCGCTCGACCACATCCAGCCGGTTGGCCAGCACCGTGGTCGCCTCGCCGAGCTCGTCGCGCTCCAGCAACACCGCCGCCAGGGAGCTGGCCAGCAAGGTCGCCACCGAGCTGCGCCGGCCGATGTCCTGCTCGGCGTGCTGCAGGGTGCTGCGTAGCGATTCCGCCGCCGGCAGCATGCGCCCCTCCCACAGGTAGGTAACGCCGATCACCCACTCGGCGAAGCCGCGAATCGCATCCAGGCCCTCGGTCCAGCTGTACTGCGGCGCCTTGCGGCAGATGCGCCGCGCCGCCTCCGGCTGCCCGCGGAACAGCGCCAGGCGCGCCTGCTGGTTGGCCACGATGGCCTGCACCTTGATCGAGCCTTTGGGCGGGGACTCGGTCCAGCGGCCGATGATGGCCTGCGACTCGTCCGGCCGGTCGGCAAAATAGGCCGCCGCCGAGGCGATGGCCGCCGCCTCGCAACTGGCCTCCTCGTCGACCGAGGGATCGGACTGCAGCTTGACGATCAGATGCCGGGCCTGCGCCGAGCGCTCGCTCATGGCCAGGGCCCAGGCCGCCGCCAGGCACATGCGCGGGCGCGACTCCACCTCTTCGGCGGGCAGCTCGCCGATCCATTCGATGACCCGGTTGAACTGGCCGCGCAGCATGATCTCGTACAGGCACTGCTCGATCATGTTGTAGGCCTGCGCCGGCAGCTCCGCGCTCAGGTAGTGGTGGGCGGCCTCCTCGAAGAAGCCGCGCGCCTCCAGCCAGGTGGCGGCGCGCTGGTGCAGCTGGCAGCGGCGCGCCGCCGGCAGCAGGGCCACGCGCTGTTGCAGGAACTCGCGGGCCAGCGGATGGATGCGCACCCAGTCGCTGCCCAGGCCCTCGGAGAAGATCGGCGTGCTGGCGCACAGCTCGGCCATCATCTGCGCCGCCTGCGGGTTGCCGGTCAGGGCCACGCACAGCTCGGGATGCAGGGTCTCCGGCAAGGCGATGCAGGTGAGAAAATCGACCTGCTCCGGCTGCAGCTTCGCCACCAGGCTGTCGACGAAATAGCGCTGGATGTCGCCGCTGCAGGCCTTGAGCTCGTGAATGGCGCGCTCGGCCCCGGCGCTTCTCTCGATCGCCGCCACGGCCAGCTGCAGCCCCAGCGGCCAGCCCTCGGTGAGCTCATGCAGGAGCACCTTGAGATCGATATCGAGGCCCTCGCCGAAACGGCTGGCGAGCACGGCGACCGTCTCGTCGACGCGAAAGCGCAGCGCGTCCAGGCCAAGCCCCAGGAACACTCCGCGGGCCTGCAGCTCGGCCGCCTGCAGGTTGAGGCGGCGGCGCGAGGCCATCAGCACCCGCAGGTTGGCCGGGGCGTTGTGCAGCAGGTAGGTCAGGGCCTCGCGGATGGTGGCATCGGGCAGCGCATCCACCTCATCGAGAATCAGCGCCACCTCGCCGCCCAGGTCGGCCACCTCCGCCAGCCACTCGGTCAGGTCACCCAGGGCATCGCGGCGGCTCATGGCCTGGTTGGCCGAACTGGCAAACGCCGGCCGACCGCTGGCCACCAGCATGGCCGCGGCCAGCCCCTGGACGAAGCGCACGCTGTCGTCGCGGCCATCCAGCGTCAGCCAGGCCACCACCGCGCCGCGTGACAGCAGTTCGCGGCGCCACTGCGACAGCAGCCAGGTCTTGCCGAAGCCGGCCGGCGCGTGCACCGATAGCGCCGTGCGCGTGGCCAGTTCGTCCATGTCCAGGCTCAGGCGCTCGCGGCGAAAGGCGGCCTTCTGGCTCCTCGGCGGCGTGGTCTTGAGTACCAGCTCAGGCTCCATTCTTTCCACTTACAGCGCCTCTGGCAGGGAAAAAATCTCGTGCTGCGCAGTATTGTTGCATCTGCCTGCGGTTTGCCAGTCGGGAAACACCTCTTCGTGTCAGCCCTCCGCCAAGACATAGCCACGAAACTGCTCGCGCAGCTTCATTTTCTGCAGCTTGCCCGTCGCCGTGTGCGGCAGCTCGTCGACGAAGGCCACGTCGTCCGGCAGCCACCATTTGGCCACGCGCTCGGCGAGGAACTCGCGCAGCTCCGCCTTGCTCGCCATCCGGCCCGGCTTCAGCACCACCACCAGCAGCGGCCGTTCCTGCCACTTCTCGTGGGGAATGCCGATGACCGCCGCCTCGGCGACCGCCGGATGCCCGGTCGCGGCGTTCTCCAGGTCGATGGAGGAAATCCACTCGCCACCGGACTTGATCACGTCCTTGGCGCGGTCGGTGATCTGCATGTAGCCATCGGCATCGATGGTGGCCACGTCGCCGGTATCGAACCAGCCCTGGGCGTCCAGGATCGGCTCGTCGCTGCGGTAGTAGTGGCTGGCGATCCACGGCCCCTGCACCAGCAGGTGACCGGCCGAGCGGCCGTCGCGCGGCAGCTCTACGCCGTCGTCGTCGACCACCTTCAGGGTCACGCCGAACAGCGCCCGGCCCTGCTTGGCCTGCAGATCCAGGCGCGCCTCGAGATCGGCGCCGGCATGCTTGGGCAAGGGGTTGCAGACGGTGCCCAGCGGCGACATCTCGGTCATGCCCCAGGCATGCATCACCCGGGTATCGAAATCACGCTCGAAACGCTCGACCTGGCTGCGCGGCGCCGCCGCCCCGCCGATCACCACGCGCCCCAGGCACAGCTCGTCGGCCGGCACGAGCCCCTGGGCCTCGACATGCTGCTGCAGCATCATCCACACGGTGGGCACGCCGAGCGCCAGGGTCACCCGCTCGCTGCGCATCAGCTCGTAGATGCTCGCCCCGTCCAGGGCCGGCCCCGGCAACACCAGCTTGGCGCCGCTCATGGCGCCGGCATAGGGCATGCCCCAGGCGTTGACGTGGAACATGGGCACCACCAGCAGCGCCGAGTCCGCCGAGGAAAGCCCGAAGCCATCGGACGTGCACAGCGCCAGCGAATGCAGCAGCGAGGAACGGTGGGAATACAGCACGCCCTTGGGATTGCCGGTGGTGCCAGAGGTGTAGCACAGCGACGAGGCCTGGCGTTCGTCGAAGGACGGCCAGGCGAACTCCGTGCTCTCCTCGGCGATCAGCTCCTCGAAGCACAGCAGGCGCGGCACCTGGATGGCCGGCATATGGCGCCGCTCGGTCATCGCCACGAAGGCCTTCACCTCCGGCAGGTGCGGGGCCAGCTGCTCGACCAGGGCGCTGAAGCTCAGGTCGAAGAACAGCACGCGGTCTTCGGCATGCCTGACGATGAACTCGATCTGCTCGGGGAACAGGCGCGGGTTGATGGTGTGCAGCACGGCGCCCATGCCGGACACCGCGAAGTACAGCTCCATGTGCCGATAGCCGTTCCACGCCAGGGTGCCGATGCGCTCGCCGGGTTCGATGCCGAGCCTGGTCAGGGCATTGGCCATCTGTTTGGCACGGCGCCCCACATCGGCGTAGGTGCAGTGGTGCATGGGCCCTTCCACGGTGCGCGAGGCGATCTGCGCCGTTGGATGGGAACGCAGTGCATGTTCGAGCACCGAGGAAATAAGTAGGGGGTGGTCCTGCATCAAACCCAGCACGGCATCGCTCCAGTTGTTCTTGTTCGGATGGTCGCTCCCGGCACGCGCAGGCCTTGGCCACGCCGCGACAGCATGGGGCACAACATAGGCAGTCGCGGCCCGCGCTTCCCCCCCAGTGACGGGGGGCGGCGGCGAATCGCAGGGAAACGAGCGAGCAGCCCTGGCCGAAATCGCCAGGCTGGAGAGAGCGGCAGGCCCCGGCGCAGACGCGTCGGGGCCCATGTTGCGGAGGCTATTCGGCGCGGATGATCTGGGGCGGCGTCCAGCTGCCGTCGAGGATCGACGGGCTCTTATCCTGCGGCCAGTACATGCGCAGCATCGGCAGGAAGTCGCCCTTCGGCGCCGGCAGCCAGTTGGCCTCCTTGTCCTTGCCGGGCGACTCATGCTGGAAGTACAGGGTCAGCGAGCCATCGGCGTTGTACTGCAGGTCGTTGCGCGGGCTGACGGTGAACTTGTTCAGCGGGTTGGGCACGAACCACCAGCCCTGGTCGATCTGGTACATGGTGATGGACCAGAAGCCATTCACCGGCGGCGTCTGCCCCTTGGCGAAGGTCAGGGTATAGCGGTGGGCGCCATTGAGCTTCTGCCCGCTGCTGTCGACCGTGGCGTAAGGGTAGACGGCGTCCTGCTGCACATTCGCCGGCCAGCCGAAGGCGGCGACCACGGCACGCTTCATGTAGTTGTCGCCGTAGACACCCAGGCCCTTGGTATAGGTCCAGCCATTGACCTTGCTGCCCAGGGAGGGCTGGCTGGCGCCGATCTCCTTCAGGGCCGTGGCGGGCAGGTCTTGCAGGACGCTCTGCAGCGCCGGGTCCAGCTTGCTCAGCACGAACGGCTTGCACGGCTCGATGCCCAGCTTGGCCATGCGCGCCAGGATCGGGCCATCCTCGGCAGCCGGCGGCGCGTCCTCGCACATCAGCGTGGCGAGCTTGTTGAAGTAGCTCTCGGTGCTCATGCCGAGAATCACTTCCTGCGGCTTGGCCGTCATGCTGAAGCCCGGATCGGGGTCCACCGGCGCGGCCTTGGGCGCATAGGGCTTGCCCCAGGCGGACAGCGGCGTGAGCTTGAGCTGCGCCTGCAGGGCGTTGACCGCCTGGTAGTCCTGGTCGCTGCCATCGGCGTAGGTGCGCCCCAGAATCAGCATCTTGCGGGTGGCGGACTTGATCTGCACCATGCCCGCCGGCACCTCGCCCTGCCAGCCCGGGCCGGTGAGCAGGTAGTTGGCCGCGGAGCCGCCCGCGGTGCGCGCACCCGGCGAGTGGAAGATGGTCATCCACAGGTCGTACATCGGCATCAGGTAGTAGCGCTTGCCCATGTCGGGCTGGCTGAACACCTGCGGCTCGCTCAGGTCCGCCCAGGCGATCGAGTAGAGCGTATCGGCATTGGGTGCCGACACGCCGCGGTACCCGGCCGGCGGATAGCGCTTGACGTTGATGAACTGGCCCATGGGCGCATGCTCGTTGTCCACCTTGGCCACGTTGGTCATCTGCACGCGGGTGACTTCCGTGGTGATCAGCGAGTAGCCGTAGACATAGGCCTCCTTGGCGATCTGCAGCAGCTGATCCGTATCGGCAGCCGCAGCGGGGTTGGCCAGGCCGAGGCCGATGGCAGCCAGCAAGGCCGTTGGCGCGACTCTCATAGGTGTTCTCCAGTGTGGGTTTGTCTGTAGGAAAGCTCGCCCTGGCGAGCTCGTCATGGCTTCAGAAACGCCAGGTCAGGCTGCCGCTGAGGGCCTGGATCCAGGCATCCTCGAACTCCCCGGAAACCCGCTTCGGATCGCCGGCGGGCAGCGGCTTCTGCTGGCGGACCGGCATGTCGCCGAGCCAGACCAGCTCGTAGCTCAGGTTCAGATCGATATGCTCATCCAGCGCATGGGTCAGGCCCGTGCCGAAACGCCAGCTCTGCGCCATCGGCACCGCGAGGCTGCGGTCGTCGTCGTCCACCGGCGAGCTGTCGTAAGCGACACCGGCGCTCCACAGCCACCGCGGGGCGAAGCGGAACTGGCTACCGAGGGAGAGATGCCAGGTATCGCGGTAGTTGGCCTGCAGCGTGGCCGAGCGCGGCCGGTTGCTGTCCAGCTCGATGCCCACCTCGCCGAACCGCGACCAGTCCTGCCAGTTGACGCTGGCCAGCAGCGCCCAGCGCGGATCGAGCTGCTGATAGAGGCTCAGGGTCAGGGTCTGCGGCACCCGCATGTCGAGACGCGTATCGGCGCCGAGCAGCCCACGCTCAGTCAGCAATGCGCTCACGACCGGACCGACGCCCTGGAGGTCCAGGCCATCCTCCAGTTCGATATCGATCGCGCTGGTGTAGCTCAACCCCAGGCGGGTACCCGGGCGTGGCTCATGGATCACGCCCAGGTTGGCGCCGTAGCCCCAGTCGTGGTCGCTGTAGCGCAGTTGCCCATCCGGCCGCTCGAGCAGGCCGAAGGGATCGTTGTCGATGGCCAGCTGACTATCCAGCGCGGCATAGAAGGCCCGCACGCCCAGGCCGAAAGCCCACTGCTCGTTCGCGCGATAGGCCAGCGCCGGCATCAGCGACATGCCGAGTATTTCGCCGTTCTGCAGGAAGTACCGGCCGCTCCAGTCGTTCTCGTAGTTCAGGCTGAGCCCGAAATCACCGTAGCTGGCAAAGCCGACCGACCAGCCCTCGCCCAGCTCCCGGGAAATGAAGAGGCTGCCCCCCGGCGCCCACTCCATCGCGTTGCCGCCATCGGCACCGGCGACGTTGCTGGCGCCATCGGTTTCGAATTCGAGATGACCATGCAGAACCTGGGCGCCGACGCTGACCTGGGTGCCAGGCAACCAGGCGATACCGGCCACGTTGCTGGCCAGAGTCGAAGGCCCCTGGGCCCGCGCGGCGGCGCCCGCATTGGCCAGGCCGACGTTGTCCGTGCCGACCTCATAGAGCATCAGGCCGCCGGCCAGCAGATGACCTGGCACCAGCAGGAGAATGGCTGCAGCTGCAGCGAGAAGAGGTTGGCTCATGACGCTATCCCTGACAGGGAGATATCCCAAGTCGCAAGATGCCAACCGCGTTCATCCGCAGCTGGCCGAGCCGCATCCTACGATTGCCCAGCGAACCCCATACCCCCCGTGTCGGGTGGTATGGGCGATCGGAGTGATTCAGCTGGCTGCTGGAGGCTCGTCGGCGCCGCCTTCCGCAGGCGGCGCCATCGCGTCAGAACAGCTTGAGGAAGTTGAGGTAGAAGCGCGGCTCCTTGCCATTCTTGTCGTCCAGCTCCTCGGCCTGCACGGTGCGGGTCAGCGGGAAGGCCACTTCCGGCGAGACGAACATGTCCTTGGCCACCTGCAGGTGGGCGCCGAAGCCGGCCGAGGCCAGGCTCTCCGACGCCAGGGCCCGGGGCTGCTCGTTCCATACCCTGCCCACGTCCCAGTAGCCGTAGTACTGGGTCGGCACCGCATGGTCCTTGATGCTGTGCACGGTGTTGTACTGCAGCTCCACCTTGCCGGCCAGGCCGGAGTCGCCGGCGATCTCCGACGGGTCGTAGCCACGGCCGAACTCGCTGCCACCGACGCCGAACTGCTCCGGCGAGAGCAGCGGGTCGCCGAACGAAGTCTGCCCGGTCACGGCCAGGTACAGCTTGAGGTTCTCGCTCAGCCAGTCGAGGTCCTGGATGCGCTGGGCATCCACCTGCAGCTTGGTGAAGTCGGTCTGCCCTTCCAGGCGCGAGGTGTTCAGACGCTTCTCCGAGCTGGCGCCGAGCACGTCCAGCCCCTGGCTCAGCTCGCCCTTGAGCAGGTTGCGCCCACCGTGTTTGTCGCTGAAGTCCCAGCTGGCACCCAGGCGCAGGGCGCGGATGTGGTCCTCGCTGGACGGCGGCAGGTCGGGGTCGTCCAGGTACTCGGACTCACCGTTGAACCAGGTGAAGGCCAGCGACGTCTTGAAGGTCTCGTTGCGCGACCGAATCCACGGGTGGGTGATGCGCGCGGCCAGGGTGTCGCCGCTGCTGTTGGCGTTGAGAAAGTCCAGGGTATCGGCGTTGCCATCATTGTGCTGCGCCAGCAGGCTGAGCACGGTGCCGTCGCGGCCGACCGGCATCTCGTACTGGCCCTCGTAGAAGGCCAGCTTGTCGCCCTCGACCGAGCGCCCCAGGCGCAAAGCCAGGTGGTCGCCGATGCCGAACGGGTCGTTCAGGCCGACCCCGCCGTAGACCTGCCAGGGCCCGTAGTAGCGGCTGTCGCGGTTGTCGAAGCCGAAGAAGCCCTCCCAGCGCCGCTGCTTGTTCTCCAGGTTGAGGTCGCTGCCCTCGGTGCCTTCGGAGGCGGACAGCACGCCACGGGTCTCGTTGCCGGACAGGTCGTTCATCAGCAGCAGGTTGCGCTCCAGGGTCGAGCCCCGCAGCGGCGCCTCCTCGCGGATGTTCTCGGCGTAGCCTTCCAGGGTCCTGTTGCTGGCGCCGCTGACCGTGACCTTGTTGACCTTGCCCTCCACCACCCGCAGCACCAGCTCGCCATCGTTCAGCTCCTGGGCCGGCACATAGCTGCGTACCAGCAGGTAGCCGTCGTGGCGGTAGCGCTGGGTGATGCGCTCGGTGACGGCCTGCACCTCGGCCAGGGTGACCTGGCGCCCTTCGAGGGACTGCAGCAGTGGCGTGAAGGTGTTCTCCGGATAGCTCTTCACCCCTTCCAGGCGCACCTTGCGCACGGCGAAGGGCGTGTCGCTGGCCGGCAGACTGGGCGCCTTGGGCGTGACGATCAGCGGCGGCGGTTCCGCCACTATCTCGCTGGCCGGCAGCTGCAGGCTGCCGGGCATCTGGTTGGTGTCGTTGCGCAGGCCCTCCTCGTCCGGCACCCGCACCCGGCCGGGGTCGATGCTGGACAGCGGTGCCGCTGCGGTCAGTGTCGCGGCCAGCGCCAGCGACAGGGAGGCGATGGAGAGGGTCAGCTTGTTCAGCAGGCCGATTGCTTGCGTGTTCATGTCAGCCTCACTTGCCTTGCGGCGCGTCCAGTTGCAGCTCACGAGGAATGACGGTCCTGTTCCAGTCCGGAAGCAGGAACTGCCCATCCTTCAGCAAGCCATTAGCGTAGGTAAGAATGTCGTTGGCGTCCGGCAGTTGCTCCGCGGGCGAGCCGTAGGAGCGCGGCTTGCACACCAGCTGCACCTGGTAGGTGCGCACCACCGCGGGGGTCACCGAGTAGTTGGCCGATACTGCCGAGGGCGACTCCAGCGCGGTGCAGCGCTCGCTGCTCGTACCTTGGGCCACGGAGGCCGAGTCGGCCTGCCGATTGGCTCCGGGCTGCGGAGCCGGCGTCGGCTGCGGGCCGGGGTCCGGTTTCGGATCGGGACCTGGCTTCGGATCGGGCCCCGGATCCGGGTTGACCGGGCCGCTGATGCTCAGCTTGCCGTCGTGGAAGGTCACCTCGTAGTTGGCGCTGACCAGGCGGGTGCCGTCCTTCTCGAAGATGCGGTACTGTCCCGGCGCCTCGCCCGGTGCGCGCTCCAGGGTGAAGTCGCGCTCGTCGTCGGCGAACTTCCAGCCCTGGGCTTCATGGGTCAGCGCCGGGTCCTGCTCGCCGACCTTTTTCGCCTTGTCATGGGCGATGACATCCAGCGGTGCCGGGGTGATGGTCAGGGTGCCCTTGGTCACGCCGATCTCGTAGCGCCGGTTGGCGAAGTCGTCGCCCGCCAGGCTGCCGGTGATCGCGTATTGGCCGACGTTGGAGCGGGCCGTGGCATCGGTGGCGGGTTCGCCCTGGGCGATGCCGTCACGGCCCAGCTGGCGGTCGACGAAGCGGTCCATCTCACGCACCTGGCTGGCCGCGGCATTCTCCTTCTGCTGCGCCTGCAGCTGCGGGTTGGCGTCGCCGTAGACGCGGCTGGCGTCCTGCACCTGCAGATCGACCTTGGCCTTCTGCGCATTCAATTGCACGGCGTCGGCACCGGCCGCCTGGGTGGCGAGGAAATGCACCCGCGCCTGCTCCAGCAGCGGGTGGGACGGGTTCCTGCCGTCCTTGGGCTGCGCCCAGGATTGGTCATTGAGCAGCCAGCCGAGCTGGGCCTGCACAGTTTCGGCCTTGCCGCCCAGGCCGACAGTCAGGCGTTCCGAGGTGCCGTCCTGGCTGTTGTGCTGGATCTCCGCCGCATTGGTCGGGCCGGGAATGTTGTAGCCGGCCACGCCCCAGCCGGCGTTATTGAACGACAGGCCGCCGTAGGGACGAACGTCGAGGTCGACTGCCACCACCGTGCCCTTGTCGGCGCCGAGGCTGAAGCCTACCGGCAGCGAGCCATAGGCCTGGCCGTTGCGGGTTACCGAGGTCATGCCGGCGGACTTGCTGTCCGGGCTGAACGCCCAGGTAACGCCAGCGGCATCGGTGAAGCTCAGCCCATGCAGCAGGTAGTCGGAGCTGTCCAGGTAATTGAACAGCACAGCGGGGTCGATGGCCTGGCCCTTGCCGTCGACGAAGCCGCCGGCCTCGAACACCAGGTAGTCGAACTGCTGGCCGCCGGCCGACAGGGTCACGCTCTGGTAGGGGTTGGTGAGGCCGTTGTGGGCGTTGTCGGAGGCCACCTCCTGGAAGCCGAGGTACTTGATCTGCTCGGCGCTGACGCCGCTCAGGCTCTCGCCGGAGAACGGCGCCTTGACCGTGCCGGTCGTGGTGGCACCGCTGGCGTTGGTCTGGTTGAACTGGAACACACCGTTGCTGGCACGACCGGCCAGGGTGCCGGCATGGTTCAGCGCGCTGTTCAGTTTGACGCTGGCCCCCTGCACAGCCACCTGGCTGCCGATCAGCGCGGTGTTGGCATCCTGGGTCACGCTGGCGGTGTTGCTGGTCTTGATCCAGACGATGCCACTGCCAACGTCGATGATCGCCCGCTTGTTCCAGGCCGCGTCGCCCTTGTCGCCGCTGCCGGCGTTGTCGATCAGGCGCACGTCGCCGGTAGCGGCGATGAACAGGTTGCCGTCCTTGAGCAGGATCGGCGCGTTGACGTGCACCGAGCCGCTGTCGTTGTGCTTGTCGCTGCCGTCGTAGCTGCTGACCTGGCCGGGGTTCCCGTTGGCGATCAGCGCCAGGGTGGCGCCGGTGGGCTGGCCGTCGACCATCACCGTGCCGATCTGGCTGGCGATGATCGGCGCGTTGACGTTGATGCGCTGGCTGGCGTTGACCACCACGTTGGTGCTCTTCAGGCTGTTGACCAGGCTGGCCGCGCTGACGTCGTCACCGCTGGCGTTGTCGACGATGTTCACCGTCTCCGGATCGAGCAGCCAGGTGCCGCTGTGCTTGCCACCGGCGGCGTCGACCTTGGCGTCGGCAGTCACCTTCAGGTGCTTGCCGGAAGTCTCCACCACCCCGCCCCGCTCGCCGCCCTTGGCGCTGGCCTGGCCGGCGAAGGTGGTGGTGCCGTCTGACCAGGTCACGATCAGGCCGCCATGCTTCTTGCCATCGGCGCGCAGCTGGGCGCCCTTGTCGACCGAAGCGGACTTGGCGCTGGCCTCGCCCTGGCCCTGGAAGCCACCGCCCACCAGAACCTCACCGCCCTTGCCGGCGCTGCCGGAGGCGTCGAGCCGGGCACTGCCGGCGATCTGCACCTGGTCACCGAGGACCTTGATGCTGCCGCCGTCCGTGCCCTTGGCCGAGAGGCTGCCACTCACTTCGGTACGTGCCGAGCTGCCCAGCACGATGCGCCCGCCCTGGCTGCTCACCGAATCGGCGATCACCGCACCGCCGACGCTGATCACCGAATCCAGGTGCTTGGCGGCGCGGGCCGCGCTCATCGCCACCACGCCGGAGCCGACGTCGATGGTGCCGCTGTTGCTCACGCCACCGCTGACGCCCTCGCCCACCTGACTGTCGGCGCCATCGAGCAACGCCAGGCTGAGCAGGCCGTCACCATGGAAATCGAGGGTGGCGCGCGGGCCGGTGGCCAGGGTCACTTCGCCTTGACGGGCCTGAATCACCCCGGCGTTCTCCACCTGGGCGCCGAGCAGCACCACGCTGCCGTGGTCCGGCACTTCGATGCGACCTTC
This sequence comes from Pseudomonas sp. GD04019, assembly GCF_029837695.1. Lineage (GTDB taxonomy): Bacteria > Pseudomonadota > Gammaproteobacteria > Pseudomonadales > Pseudomonadaceae > Aquipseudomonas. Next base: position 294,918 of record NZ_JAOEEA010000005.1, on the reverse strand, counting down.
GTTGCGCACCAGGCTTTCCAGCTGCACGTCGAGCTTGCCGCTCTTCTCGAAGGCGGCCATCTGCTCGTCGCTGATGCGCCCGGCGGCGGCCACCAGCGCGCGGCTGGAGATGCGCGATTCGGGGCCGAACCATATGCCGTTGGGGTTGAGCAGGATCAGCTTGCCGTTGGACGAGAGCATGCCGTAGATCTTCGACGGGTCGCCGCCGATCACCCGGTTGAGGGTCACCGAGTTGCCGTCGGGCTGCTGGAAGTGCACCTTGTGGTCAGGGCCGATGGAAAATTTCTGCCAGTTGATGGCGGTGCGAGCGGTCTTGGTGTCCACCTGCAGGCCATTGCCCTGCTGGCTGATGGTGGCCTGCCCGGAGATCACCTGGCCGCCTTGCGGCAGCGCATCCGCCCAGATTGGCGCGACATGGCCGCCGGCATAGGCCAGGGCGATACTCAGGGCCAGCAGGCGCGAGGGTTTGTGCAGCAGGCTGGGCAGGCTTCCGTGATGCTGACGAGCTTTCATTTGCGTGACTCCTCCAGAAGGTTCGGCGGATTAGCGCCGCTTTCGGAGTCAATGCTCGGCCGAGGCCGCTCACGGCCCTATCAGGGGATCACGAGAGTCCTGTAGGAATGTCACTACAAGGCCTGCAACAGGCGCAGGCGTAGCAGCGCCGCGTCGCCGCTCCAGCTCAGTTCGCCGCCCATCAGCGTGGCCAGGCGCGCGGCCAGCAGCAGCGGCGCCGAGTAGCCGACGGGCTGGGCGCAGGGCTGCAGTCGCAGGTGCCAGTCCGCCTCGCCATGGCCGAGGATTGTCATGCGGGCCTGCAGGCGCGCCGCCTCCGCGCATTGCCCGAGCAGCGGTACCACTATCTGTTCGTATCGCCGTACATCGACCCTGGCCAGGGCGCTCGCCGGCAGTTCGCAGGGCACTGCCGTGGCCAGCTCCGCGGTCAGTTGGGCGAGGTCGGCACGCTGCGGCTCCAGCACCAGGTCGCCACGCTCCAGGCGCACCAGATCGAGCAGCACCTGCAGCTGCTCCTCCAGGCTCGCCGCCACCGCCTCCGCCGGCCCCGCCGCCTGGGTCAGCAGGCGCCGCAACTCGCGCACCTGCGCCAGCAGGTCCTGCCCGGCCGCCTGCAGGAATTGCGCCCGCAGCCGCTGGCGCGTTTCGCCACGCGCCTTGGCCTGGGCAAGCTCGGCGATCTCGCGCTGCTGCTCGCTGAGGTCGACCGCCGAGCAGAGCATGCCGACCAACGCGCCGTTCTCGTCACGCCAGGGCACGCCCCAGTGGCGCAGGCTGCGCTGCTGGCCGTGGTGCGCGAGCAGCACCTCGCAGCTGTAGGGCTCGCCCCGCTCCACCGCCTGACGGTAGATCTCCCGGTAGCGGCGAACCTCGTCTTCGTCCAGTTCGACCAGCTCGGCTACCCGCCGTCCCAGCAGCGCCTCGCGCTCGAGCCCGTAGAAGTCGAGGAACTGCTGATTGCAGGCCTGCAGGCGGCCGTCCGGATCGCGCAGGCAGACGGGCATCGGCAGGCTGTCGAACAGTTGGTGAAAGCGATCGCTGCCGGCGGCTTCGCTGGTGGCCTGCGGCAGATGGCCGAGCAGGCCGTTGCGCCAGGCCAGCTCCAGCAGCTCGGCCAGCGAGCCGACATTGAGCTTGTGCAACAGGCGCACCTTGTAGGTGCTCACTGTGCGGTCGCTGAGCGCCAACTCGTCGGCGATGCGCTTGTTGCTGGCGCCGTTGGCCAGGTAGCGCAGCACGGTGAGCTCGCGCGGCGACAGGCTGCGCAACTGGTCCGCCTCGTCGCGCAGCAGTTCGCCGGCCGCCACGGTGCCCAGCGCCTGGGCGGGAAAGTGGCTGCGGCCCTGCAGCAGGCCGCGCATGGCGGCGAGCACCGCCTGGGGACTCTCCTGCTTGCCGACGAAGCCGGTGGCGCCGGCCTGCAGGCTGAGCGCGGCGTGGTGTGGGCTGTCCTGAGCGCTGTACACCAGTACCGGCAACGAGCTGCCGCTCTGGCGTAGGCGGCGGATCACCTCGAGCCCCCCCAGGCGCTGCAGACTCAGCTCCAGTACCAGCATGTCCGGCTGCAGGCGGCGTACCAGCTGCAGCGCCTCGCCGCCGTCAGCGCACTCGCCGATCAGCAGATGTCCTTCTTGCTCCAGCAGCGCTTGTAGCGCCCTGCGGATCAGCGGCTGCTCGTCCGCCACCAGCACTTGTGCCATCGGCTTGGCTCCCTGTGTGTGTCTGATACAGGTTAGCCATTGAGCGAGGCGGCGCCTTCAATCGGCAGCGGACTGGCACCGCCGGCTAGATGAAGGACTGCCTGGATGCGCCGCGCGGCAGTCGGTTGCGCCCCGGCAGCTGTTCCAGACGCTGCTGCCATTCGGCGCGCGGCGACAGTCTGGGAGTAGGCTTCGCCGCCTCGGCAGCGGCTGCCTTCTCCGCCTTCGCCGCGGCTCTCAGCTCTGCCAGACTCGGCGCCTTGCGTACGGGCGCCGTAGCCATCTTTTCCACGGAGCGCAGGCAGAGCTTGCATGAAACCTGGGCGACATCCTGGCTGCTATTGAGGCCAGACCCGGTGCGCCCGCAGGCAACACTCTCCTGGGACGCGAAGTAATGAATGACCAACGTGTTGTCTCCTGCATTTTCGGGCGCGGGATTCTACACAGTCACTCCGCAGAGTCGACAGAATTTTGCCGGAAGAACCGCGGGCCTTCCGCCGAGCGAATGCCGCGATTCGCCAGCCGACCAGGCGATCGCCGCCGTGTGGCCGCCAACCCCATCTCCTCGGCGCAGCGCGAACAGCGCTGGCCGTGTTCGATGATGAGGAATCCGCACCGCTCACAGGCGCCCATGCTGCCGACTCGTGGCCTCCTGGGTCGCTCAATATCGATGGATGATGCCCAGCCGGCCCATGATTTCCAGCGCATTGACCAGCCCCAGACCATTCATGGGCAGGCAGGCGAAGCTCTGGCGCTCATCGAAATGGGTGCCGATGGCCAGCAGCTTCAGATCATGAGCTTCGAGCTGCCCATTGAAATACTGCAGCAGCGCCCGCTGCCAGTCGGCGGTACGGTTGATGGCGGCGATGGTTGTGTCGTCGGGCGGCGCGATGGCAATGCACGACTGCCGCAGCGGCGCGAGGTCATTGACGGCGGCGACCCCGTCCGACGTCCACTCCTTCCATTCGAACTCGGCCAGTTGGTTAGCCCCGAGCAGCGCCGCTTCGAGCTGCCTCCACGCCCAATCCCACTGCGCCGACGGCGCCGGAATGCTATCCGCGAGCTCCTGCGCGTAGGGCTCATCGAACAGGCAGTAGAACAGCTCGACCAGGCTGTCGCCCATATCGAGCTGCGGCCTAGGCTCCTGGCTGTCCAGATCGCGGCTCAGGCGCTGCCACAGCCCGCCCAGCTCAGCCCAGTCCTCCTCGTCCATCGCGTCGCCGATGACCTTGGCCTTGTCGCCACGTCGGTAGTTGTCCAGGCGGGTCTTGCGTACGCGTATGGCGCCCTCGGCGAGGTCGACCTCGTAGCTGCGGTAATCCAGGTAATTGGTCTGGAAAACGATGCGCTCAGGAAACACCTCGTGCGCGAGCTCTTCCGCGACGTCGAAGTACGCCGCCCCTTCGGGCTTGCCATGGGCGCTGATGATGCGTTGGAACGACTGGCGGTCGATTGGGTTCATGGGAGTCTGATCGCGTGAGGGAAGCGGAAGTGGACCATCTGCGGAGCATGCTGCCAGCCGCCCTCGACATCGCGCTGCCGACCAATGCTCAAACGCATGGTGCCGTGCAGACGACTCGGCACTCAAGCTTGCTTGGCGCGGCCAGCAAATACTTGAACACCCGTCCCGCTCTCCCCTCAAAACAGAGGTATCCCGCCTTTGTGGAGAGCTAGCACATGACCAGCCACGGAACGCCCAACGGCAAAGCAGAACAGACGCCCACCACCCATGAACCGCCCGCGAAGGAAGAACAGCCGGACGAGGACATCACCGGGGAACAGCCACGCAGCCGCTCGAATGAGGGCGACCCGCAGAACACACCCGACTGACTTTGCGGGCCCTCGGCTCAGCCGTGGGCCTGCGCCCTCAGCATCTCGTGGCGCATCTCTTCCTCGATCTCGGTCACCGCGTGGGTGCGCATCGTTACGCCCAGGTTCTTCTGCTCGGTATCGATGGGAAACTGCTCCAGCAGATAACGCTCCAGCTCGGCTTGCGCGGCATTTCTCTTGTCGCGCAACGCATCCAGCGTGCAGCTCGCCTGCTGCTCCGTGTCACTCGCGTTCATGCCAACCTCCAGCTCGCAGAATCGGCCCTTGGGCCGAAGCCTTCGGGGCAAAGCATCGCCCCAGCATGTGTTCCAGAATTTATGAGCACAGGCAGCGGCATCCATTCCAGATAAATGCAGGCAGCTCGTCCGGCAGCTGGCGCTACAGCGCTGCTTTCTACAAGCCCTAGGTGATGGCGCCCCCTTCTCCCCATGACCCTCGCCCTATGGAAAAAAGCCTCCCAGCCTTGAGGCTTTATCCCTTTCCAGGCCATCTCGCCACGGGATTAAGCCTGGCCCGCCAGCTCCCGCAAGTAGCTCCAGGGATAGATGCCCTGGTCATGGCCATCGCTGAACACCAGCTGCACGCCGTAGCCCTGCCGGTTGATCGCGCGCAGCCGTACATCGCTCGGCGCCGCATCAATGCGCCCGTGCAGGCGCGCCGCGCGACACTGCGAGCATGGGCAGGCGGCGCGCAAGCGCGCGTGGCTGAGCAGGCTGAGCTGGCCACTCCAGGCGCAGCTGGTCGGTAGCACTGCGCAGGGCGCTGGGGCGTTCTGTGAATGTAATAGCACCACTCTAAGCCTCTCCAATTTTTCAGCCTAAACAAAAAGGCCAGTCATTTCTGACTGGCCTTTTTGTTGGGATTATTTGGTCGGGACGGAGTGATTCGAACACTCTACCCCTTGCACCCCATCCAAGTATGAAAAACGTAACCTACTGATTTTAATGCACTAAAAATGGCGCTCGCTGCAATCGATGCCCAACGATGTCGGACGATTTTCGACGGTTTCCCGCAAAAGTCCCTGAGGCCTCTCTGATATTGAGCCCGCAGAATCTCTAAGGTCAGTGCATGGTTTTCCAGCAGGTGAATGCCGGTCTTGGGTCACTGCACAAGGAGCATGGGCGGTGAGTCAACTGCCCAATCAGCACGCCGTCGGACGGCGGCAGCCATAGCGATGCTGACTAACTAAGCCGCTCGATACTGTGGTCGATTCGTGCCTTGATCGTGCGTAGCGTGTCCTGGGTGATGCAGCTACCCGGGAACTGGCGTTTAGCACTGGTTGTAAAGCCGCTGGCTACCTAGCAGATCCGCTTCCTCCACTGCGAGCGCGAGCAGGTGTTTGCGGTTGATGTGCAGTGCCTCGCCCGTTACGTCCATCTGGTGATACCCGCCCAGCCCTTCGCAAAAGTCACGTCGTAGGCCGGGGTCAGCTTCCATTGGCCGTTGGGTGACATGAGGTAGGAGAAGTTCTTCGGGTAGTCGTCGCCGTTATTGAACGCCACATTGAACACTGTCCGCTCGAAGGCGGTCGCCTCAATACTTGGGCTCAAGGCTATTTGTCGACATCTTCGAACACTGAGCGCTTTGTGACGACTGGAGCAGAAGGCAGGGTTTCTTCTTTATTTTGCGTCACTATGTGCGTCCAATCCGCTTCATCTTCGGAGCCTTCATCATGCTCGCGCTTGCGCTCTTCAAGCGCTTCGATTGATCGCTTCACGTGCTCGCGTGCGTCGTCGATCAAGTCCACAGCGTCAGCATCGACACCAATCGCCTCAATGCGATCAAGCACGCCGAGAAGCTTCTTAAAGTGGCTGTCAGGCTCTTCGTCCAAGTCGGCGTCAGCGGTCATCTCGTCGATCCGCTCCTCGAGCGACGGGAGTACGGTTGTCCGCAGCGCTAAGCCCATACCGATAAGCTTTAGCGGCGGTATGACCGCTAGCATCTGTGCCTCCTCAAAGAAGGAAACGTCGAGGCCATTGAGCACGGCAGACTCTAGCTTGTCGGCTACATCCGATCGCAGATCGTCAGGCAAAATGCTGAGGTGATGAGCACGGGAGCAAATGGCAATCAGGGGATCGTTGCTGGCAAGATCGGATTGCCAGCAAGACCTTCGGAGTAGATCTGGATATTGTTCGACGGTTTTCTTGAACACGGCCTCACTCGAACGATAAGACAGGAAGTGGAACAGCATCCAATTGCGGTGCCATTCGTCGGGCGTGCGGCCAAGTCGTGCAACCAACGCGTTGTCGAGCGTCGTCGGGATGACAAGCGCATCTCGAATAAGCGGTGAGCCTTCACACGTGAAGCTGCTAAGAATGGTGTCGATAGTCGCGCCTCGTATGAGCGCTGCCATCATATGGGGCTTCTGGCGCAGAATCTCCGTTAGGGCGTCAGAGATCGTCGGATGGGCAAATGTCCATTTTGATCCGGAAAGCTTGAGGAATGAGCCCTTCAACTCGGCGAAACAATCCTGGATCTTAGAGAGAGAGTACCCTGTCAACTCCGCGACTGCCTGTGCAGCCGAAGCGTCATGATCGCAGGGATCGAAGCCGGCCTGATGGACATAAACAAGGATGAGCGCAGCCTGTAGCTGATCATCCAAGGCGTTGACAGTATCGACCAGATGCTCTGTCGGCTCCTCCATAAAGCGGACGAGAGAGCTTTCGCGAGGCGCCAGGCCCTTGGTGAAGTTTGGGTCGCCGAGACGTTCGGCGATTCCAGGAAGGAAATCGCGAACTGCAGCGACTGCCGGCAGATGCGGCTTAACGCTCGACTTCCAGCTCTGGCTCTGTTCGCCGAAATTTACATGGTTATATAAAATCTGCGCCTTCTCTTCGGACGTCAGCTCGCCGACATCCACCACGGCGCTGCCATCTGCAAATTGGCCAAGGTTGCGCTGCCCGAGCCGACGCCGCGCCGCTTCATAGATGTGCTTGCGGGAGGTTAGGAGGAATCGATTGCCATGCTTAATCGCTGCCCGCAGTTTGGAGAAAGCCGAGGCCCAATCCTGCACGTAGTCGCCGCGTAGCACATTCGAGCCGAATGCATCGTCGATCCAGAAGAAGCGCCCCGGATCATTGGGATTCCAACCGGCCTCGAAGTCGCGCGGGCTGGTCAGAGCAAGTACGGTGCTGTCTGGATTCTCCGATGCGATGGTCGAAACGATGGCGCCAATCGCCGATTTGCCGCTTGAAGGATTGCCGAGCAGCAGCACTACGCCGTGCTCGGAGATCGCATTGACTGCCGCGCGATGGGCCTGGGTAGGCACATAAGTGCGAAGTTTTGGGATCCAGCTGTCAAGCAGAGCCCGGCTCTGCTCGCTGAGCCGCTCATCCACGATCGAGGTGAGATCCCCTAGGCCGTAGACCTGCGGGACCAGGGCACGCAGGCGCGCGCTGCTCCTGATAACACGGACGATGTACTGACGACCAAGAATGTGCGGCTTACGCACGCCAAGCGCCCGAAGTCTGGCACGCATTGCAGCTGCGACGGGCGCATCCACACTCATGTTCGTCATGAAGACATAGGTATCCGCCTGGCCGGCTTTGACTAGTTCTTCGACATGATCAATCTCGACGTTGAGATCGCTAAACTTCAATGCCTTTATGGCATCGGACGTGTGCTTGCATTGCACCGTGCCAATCGGGGGAGCGTCGTTTCCCGCAGGAATGAGGAAAACTGCGTCCTGACCGCCATCTTGGGCTTCGCGGAAGATTTCCACGGGACGGCCGAGTACGACCTCACAAACCTGCGAGCATAAGTCCTGAAACGCGCGCCAGCCGATGGTATGGAGCGCCAAATCGCTCCAAGGGCCGTGCGCTCGACGCTCGTGCGGCGCCGGAGGCTCGATTAGAACGCTCTCGACCTTCATGCGGTGGCAACCCCGCGTACGACGCCGATTGTCTGGCGAGCACCATTGATCAGAACGATCAGAGAGTCATCCAGAGCCTCAAGCGTGTACTGGCGGACTCTTCGTGGGTACATGATGTAATTTCATCCGCTAAGTGGATGAAATTACATCATCATCCTGGATGCTTTTCCAGCGCCCTACCCCATCTGCCCTCGGCAAATGGCTATCGACTTACTGCTCACGCACTTGTAGCTAACACCCAGCAAAAACCATTCTGGGACACGTTGTGCCCTCATGCACTAACAACAAAACGCGTCGTAAAACTCAAAAAACGGCGACACCATCTACATCGTCAGATCGATACCATCTACCGCAGACCATCCCTCTCAAGGCCTCCTCAGGAAGCCCACCTTTTCGCATTTCCAGATCACACAGTTATCATGCAGATAGCCCCTCGGCTGCTCGGGCGAGAGACCAGCCTGCTACCACCCCCAGGAAGGGAACTACCTCCTAGCAAATGACTACTGATCTATTCGAGAGTGAAGACGTCGAAGCAGCACTTTGCTTGCCCGCAGACTTTCCTTATGACGATCTTCATGCGATCGCTGGCGAGCTCCAGAGGGCCCAAGTATTCGTTCCGGGTTACGGGCCACCACCAGTCGGCCTATACCACCCGGATGGTTTTCTGTACGAAGAGCATTGCCTGCGCGTAAAGACCGTTCTGCTTCCAGATCGGAACATCGTCTCCCGTATGGCTCAGGTAGCTCAGGGTCTGGACATCGATGGACCAAGACGAACTGCTGCGGCCGTTCTGGCATTTGCCCAATGCCTGGACATTGAAATAGAACCGTCCATCGCCTTCCATGAGCTCGCGCCACAACATGGTAATAAACGCGCGCTCGAAGAGTTGGCTTGGTTTCGCGCGGCGGATAACGGCCATGTGCATGATTGGATAGCGGCAGCCCTAGGCCGTGTTGAGCGTTTGCCTATTGCGAGTGCGCCTCCCATCAACCAGCAACTTGACCTGGCGAAACCGCTTCGTCGATGGCGGCGCAACTACATCGCAACGATGAAGATCTGTGCACTCGAACTTCAGCAGCGCCACCATTGGATCGCCTTTTCAGGTTGTTCGAGTGGATGCACCGTGACTTCATCATTGCAGGTCCAGCAGCCATGTTCGCCTGTCTCTACTTCGCACCCAACTCTCCTCCACGCCGTGGATTGCTGAAATCACTGCGTTCTTCTGATCGCAATCGAGCTCTAGCAGGAGCTCGGAATGCCGCCTGGGATCTCACCCATCTGAGCGATTTCGTGGAACGCGTTTCCAAGGCAAAAAACGGCAGAACTCGCTATGTGTTCGCCAGTCTGGACGAGAGCCTTCGGCACATCGCAAGGTTGGTCTTCGGTACCGAACAAAACACGACCGAGCAGAATGATCTGGCAGGAGCCTTGGCACGCTGGTGGCCAGAGCCGAACGCAGTTGCTATCGCAGATGCCCTCCAGTCCTTGTTTAGCCGCATGAACGAGCCCAATCGTCAAATACATCGACAGCAGACCCTCGGGTTCATCGACGAGATGATTGTCAAAGGCGAAGCCGAGCTTTTGACTTGGCAGCCGATCTGAGCTGCCTCTCTCAAACCGAACACTCCGACGCGCATGAGTAAGCATATACAGATATGGGGCTCAAGGAAGAACTTACCAATGAATAACGAGTTACCCAGAACCGAACATCAGCTCTTCAGCGAACTCGCTTCACTGTGCCTCTCTCCAGGGTACGCCCACACAATTGCTTACTTCTGTTTTCGCGACAATCTCATCCAATACTCCGATGAGGTGACCCCTGATGACATGTCCTGCATGTCATCAGGGGAGTGTTTGTCTCGCGCTGAAATCTCGACACTCATTGGGCTGATGATCAAGGGGCCGATCGACTACACGATACCCTCCCCTCCAGTCATGCAGGATTACATTATCCGTACAGACCAGCTCCTCGCCGAATTACACAAGGTGATGTCGTTCGAACCGTTTCGGGGGCAGGACTGGAAGAGGATCGTCGATGAAGGTCATAGCCCGCTACAAGACGGAGTAGTTTTTCGAGAACCAATCTTCCATGGTGGTGAGTCGGCCTACTTCTTCCAGTATCTGGATCTAGCAGAGCGCAAATACAAAGCCGATAACGCATGGCTAACAGCTAACAAGGGCTTCTCTATCGAGGCCGCCCAATCCGTAGTGCGGGTAGCACACGAACTTCAATGTGAGAAGCTGTCGACGCAGCTGGCAGCCATGCAACAACTGCCACCCAGCGAATGGAGCATCCTGCCAGCCCATTTGCTGACTTCCGCGGAGATAGTGAAGCGCTCAGGAATTGCCCAGCATATTGTCACACGTGTGCTGGATGCATTTGCGTTACCCACGAGCGAAATAAACGAAAACTTTACCGCACTGAGCGAATTCAATATATCGAATGCGTTACCACTACTTCGGCTCAATCAGTCTGAGTTCCTGCTCTTTCAGCCCTATAGCCTAGCAGAAGCATTTATGAATCCCCCTTCTACTGGATGAGTTCAGACAAGGCATATCGGCCTACCGCAATGAACAATCGTGGTCGATTCGCTGAAGGCTTTGCCACAGATCGACTGAATGGCGTCTTTGGCAGCCTCCATGTGCACACCAACGTAGATATTTACGAGACCAAGGGCAACAGGCTAGGGGAAGTCGACGTACTGGTCATCTATGCCGACAGAGCAATCGTGTTGCAGGCCAAATCCAAGCGCCTAACGCTAGAAGCACGCAAAGGCAATGATCAAGCACTCAAGGATGACTTCAAGAAAAGTGTCCAGGACTCATACGACCAAGGACATCTCTGCGCCTCGATGCTCTCCGACATTCGTTTCAAATTCGTAGATCCAACGGGTACGGAACTTGAGTTTGATCGACGCTTCAAGGAAATCTACATTCTGTGCCTGGTCTCCGATCATTATCCAGCCTTGAGCTTCCAGGCACGTCAATTCCTACAGTACCGCGAGACAGATATCATCAAGCCACCGCAGGTGCTTGATGTCTTTGCACTTGATGCAATGACAGAGATGCTTAAAACCCCGCTTTATCTTCTGAGCTACCTACATCGGCGTACTCTGTACGCCGACCGACTGTCTGCCTTACAAGAACTGACGATTCTCTCGTATCATCTGAAGCAGAACCTGTGGTTTGAGGGCTCGTCCGGAAAATTTGTAATTGCCGAAGGCCATTCGGCAGACCTCGATATCGCCATGTCCGCTAGACGAGAGGGGGTTCCAGGCAAAACAACACCAGAAGGCATCCTTACCCATTTCTCCGACACAGCCTTGGGAAGGCTGATCGAAGATATCGAGGCCAAAGCAGATCCCAGGATGATTGACCTCGGCTTCTTGCTGCTGATGCTCAATGGGGAGACGATGGCAGATGCCAATAGTGGTATCGATCTGGTGGTCTCGAGGGCTCGGAGCGATGGGCAACCTCACGACATTACCGTATGCCTTGGTGATACAGGCGTCACAATCCACTGCAGCGACTGGTCCACAGCTGAATCGGCGGCAGCCCTTCAAAACCACTGCGAACGCCGGAAGTACATGGAGGGGGCAGATAGCTGGTTTGGTATCTGTCTCGGATCACGAGATGCACGCATGAGGTTTGGAATCTGCCTCGATTACGCTTGGAGACAGGCCTCATCCTTCATGTCGAAGCCAATAGCCAACACCAGGACCGTATCTGGCAGCCAACCAGAAGATCGAAAAGTTGGTCGTAACGACTCGTGTCCATGTGGCAGCGGCATCAAGTACAAGAAATGCTGTTTGGAATAAACAAGCCACTCTACGTACTAGACACAAATAGAAATATCCACATCAACCGGCACAAATCTACGCACCGTGCTTAATAGCGTGCACGTCTTTCTCGCTACCGAAATTAACCCAGATCGGCTTCAGCCAACCACCAAGCCCCGGCAGAAAGCCACTAATAACAACCAGCAGAAAGCACACTCCCAAAAACCAAATTCCTCACTATAAAACACCCAAAACCGAAATGGAAAACCATCACACTTACAAGCAAGAAATCAGCATACCAGAAGCGCTTGATTATATAAAAAACCCAGTGCAAGCTATACCCTTGAATAGAAAAATCGAAGAACTCCCCCTGGAGAAACTCACCTGGCCCCAGTTTGAATCCCTCTGCCTTCATTTGCTTGAAAGAACTTATAGAGACATCCCAAATCATAAGCTTGGGGAAGCATTTAGGTATGGCCTCTCCGGTCAAAGCCAGGATGGCATAGATCTAATAGTCACCGACCACAGCTCCGGAAAATATATTGTCGCCGAGTGCAAGCACACAACCAAGATCAGCCGAGAGAAAATAAATGAAGTCAGAGAAAAGTTCCTAAGAAGCAATAAATACTCGAACACAAAAACCTTTATCCTCTGCACAAGCGACAACGTCAAAGATAAAAAAGCAATCGACGCCTGGATTTTGTTTGAAAAAGAACTAAGTAACACAGGAATTACAGCAGAACTATGGCATGCACCAAAAATAGATCTAAAATTAAGGGATTTAAGTGAGATTGTAGAAGTCTTCTTCGGCCAGGAACATGCCATCAGATTCTGCAATGCACCAAAACCAGTTGCGACCCTATCAAAAGAATTTCCCGAGAAAAAAACAACTGAAATCATGGACGGATGGAGGATAAGCAACAAATCATCCTCAGTAAGCTTCTTTCTTCCCAATGAAAACAGAACACACCTTAGCTGCGGAATAGAATTTGCTCGCCAAGACTTAAGCGGCGTTAGCTTGGCAATTGACGGAAGAAAATTTATAGAAATAATTCAACATAGACACCATGCCAAATCGTTATACGAGACCCCATTCATAATCAACCTACATGAAACAGACAAGTATGTATTGACTCTTTCCGGCGCTCAACTGGTGCTTACAAGAAGAGAGATAGACGAGCTTGACTGGGTTATCGAAAAATCTTGGGATAAATATTTTTCACGCATTTGCGAGCTTGAAAAAAAATGGAAAATACTACGCTTTGAAAAGATCAGAACAGAAAAATTCACCTTCGGACTCTGCCGTATAGAAAGTTGGTTTTGGCACGAAATCATGGCCTACTGCGATCAGCATGACTATGAGCATGGCACATCAGACGACTGCATATTTGATGCAGCCCCATCCTGCTTGAAAGTCTTTACCCCTCACACAACTAAGAATCTAGACGCCGGCTACCATGTGATCATGTATGCTTATACCGATCCTGGGATTCACCTTAACCACAATCATTATGTAACTATCGGCTGGTCCCCGCTGCAAGATATTTCTGGACATCCGATCACAGTATCGCATCGCAAGGCCTGGAACGCAGAAGCAACACACCAATGGTTGATAGATGATCTCTTACCAAAAGTTTGGAAATGGACAATAGAGAGGCACAAGAAGTCTAACAAAGGGATTTTGGGGGTAGCGTTTAAAAAATTCAAAAAAACAAAATACAGAAACCTAGAAAGCTTTGCGCGCTCATCAGCCCACTTCATGTCCAAAGATTTAGGACGCCGCCCAAGCTCCCGCTCAGAAGCACTTGCTCTTGTCTCACTTTTACAGTCTCACTTCCGACCATTTAACACCCCACCCAAGATTGAATTCAATCTAGTTAAGTGCTGCTTGCAAGCTTGCACTCTATTTATTGATCGCACACCAGGCCACGACACAAATTACGTACAGAAAATCTTACGCTTAGAAAATCAGGACAATGTAACAGCCGAAATACAAGAAATCATAGACTGCATTACCCCAGAAAAATATGCCACCATGGGCTACCTTAACCGCGCACTGGACTGCCTATACTCCATCATCAATGCAAATCCTCAGATCATCAACGCCACCTTTGAAGATTTAACGGATTTCCTAGCCCCTATATGGGACCGGTACGTAGAGGATATGCTTTGCAGCAAATATCACTAATCACTTCCATAATAGCCAAAATAGAGACCTGTATTTCCGCTCTGAATCAGGTGTCAGCAGCGCTCCCAACCTATCACTCACAAATGCTGTGACGAAGCGAAACAGCCCTGGCTTGGCACCGTACCGATGATCTCTAACCGGACGAGAAGATATTGAGGCAAGTGTCCTATCCTTATCGTTGGGAGAGCAGTCGCTGCTACTCTCGGCACAGCGGAATACTGCGCCGAATGGTGCTTTAAGAAGAAGGTCAATTGCGGATTCTGGACAGAAAGTGATCTAGCTCAGGAGACCTGAAGAGAACGGCAAGTCACCGCCAGCAGACTCTACCTCCATCCACATTCACCACCTGAAGCACCTCACCGACACAAAAACTCCAAAGTAATTTGGCTCGCAGGGAAAGCTTGGCAAATAGCGAAGAGGACTGAAGAATGGTCTCATCGATCACGGAAGGTCACTGAGGCAGAATTTGGTGATTCACAACTCATCCTGGCCGGAAGCTTCAGCGGATCTGTTCCGCCACGCCACTGCGGAAAAGGCAGCCCTCTATCGCGCCATCATGGAGGTGTTCGCGGCTGCCAAGCGCCAGTACCGCCTGCAATTACGGCCCGACGAAGTATTGTCCGAGGCGAAATGGGGTCAACGGACGCCACCGGCTCAGGAAGAGGTTGCCGCTGCATTAGCTCAGTTGGCGGCCTGGGGCAATCTCGAATCGCAGCCGGACATGACGCGTGTATCCACGCTCAATGACTATTACCGGGCACGTTTTCTCTATCGGCTATCGCGCGGCGGCGAGGCGGTAGAGGCCGGCCTGATAGCATTCGCGCAGAGCCTACGTCATCGTGCAGAACTGCAGACAGTCGCGCTGGAGGACATCGACAGCCGCTTACGAGCCTTGCAGCGATTGATGGCTGAGGCACAATCCGTCAACGACCTTGATACCGCCAAGGCACATGAGATTCTGCGCGACCTAGTGCGGGTGTTTGAGGGTCTTACTGAAAACGCCCAGGCGTTCATGGCTGGAGTGGCACGTAGTCTAGAGCTGCAGCAGGCCGACGCCACCGCATTGGTCGCTTACAAGCGACGATTGATCGACTATCTCGAACGCTTCATGGGCGATCTGATCCGTCGCTCCGACGCCATCGCCCGCACGTTGCATGACCTGTCCACCTCCATCGACTACGTCTTGCGCCAAGTCGCCACACGTGAAGCACGTGATACCGCCCCCGACGGCACTGGCGAACAGGCAGAGGAAGCACAACGCCGCCAGGATATCTGGCGCGAGCGCTGGAAAGGATTACGCGGTTGGTTCCTGGCAACCGGCAACGAACCACCTCAAGCAGAACTGCTGCGTGCAAGGGCACGCTCGGCGATTCCGCAACTGTTAAGTGCCATCGCGACGATCAATGAGCGCCGCAGTGGGCGCAGCGACCGGTCGGCCGATTTCCGAGTGTTGGCGCAGTGGTTCGCTACATGCGACACCGACGACGATGCTCACCGTCTTGCGCATGCAGCCTTCGCGTTACAGCCAGCACGCCACTTCTCACTTGAGGTTGCTGAAGCAGACGACGTGCCAGCGAGCACCTCTTGGCTGGATGCACCGCCGCTGATCATAAATCCGCGCCTGCGCGAGTATGGAGAAGCCGCACCGCGTGGCGCACTGGCGAAAGTGCGGGATCGTAGCCGGGATCGTGCGCTGATGGCTCAGCAATTAGCGGAGGAATCGCGTCAGGTCGAAGCCGCGCGCCGGAGATTGGCGACCGGCAGCCCGACTCGCCTATCGGAGCTGGGTGAGCTCGATGTGCATGCTTTCGGCCTCTTTCTAGGATTGCTTGGCGAGGCACTGGCTGAACAACAGGACCCGAACAGCCCTGTCGAGCGCCAAACGGGCGACGGTCTGCTGCATATTCGCCTGGAACCTCTGGCTGAAAACAGCCGCGCCCAAATCTGCACGGCCGCCGGCGTGTTCTCCGGCCGGGATCATCTGCTGACGATCCGGCTCACCGAGGACAGATCATGAGCATACCCTCGTCCCGCCGTGGCATCCGACATGTCGGAGAAACACAGAAGGCGCAGCAACAAGACGAATTCCGCCGGGCTCTGCGCAGCCTGCTGATGTGCCCGCTCATGCCGCCAGGGCACGCGGACTTCCCCGCCGTACGTCGCCAAGCCGAGCGCCTGCGCGAGTGGTTCGTCCGCGAGACCGGCTGGCCGCTGCATGTGGACCGCGAGGGTGCCCGCCTGTTCAAGCGCCCGGCCGACCTGTCCGCCCCGACCCGCGGCCTGCCGGACTATGACCGACGTCGCTATGTACTGCTGAGTCTGGCTGCTGCAGTGCTGGAGCGAGCCGACCCGCAGATCACCCTGCGACAGATCGGTGAACGGATCGTACAACAAGCCGCCGACCCGGCATTGCAGACATTGGGTTTCGCCTTCACCTTGCACGGCGCTGCCGAAAGGCGCGAGCTGGTCATGGTGTGCCGTACCCTCCTGGCTCATGGCGTTCTCGAACGTGTCGCTGGCGAGGAAGAGAGTTACGTACAGGACGGCAGCGGGCCACAGTCCGACGCGCTCTACGACATTCACCGGCGCTTGCTGGCCGGCCTGCTGGCGGCGGTGCGCGGGCCCTCGACCTGGAGCACAGAGGAGACTCCGGGAAATACCGAGGCGCGGCTGCATGCACTGGTGGCCGGCTTTACAGCGGACAGCGAGCAAGGCAGGCGCGACGCCATACGCCACCACCTGGCGCGACGCCTGCTCGACGATCCGGTGCTGTATACCGACAGCCTGGATGAAGAGACACGCAGCTATTTCCTCAATCAGCGGGGTGTTCTCGCCAACCGCCTGTGTGAAGCCACCGGACTGGTCGCCGAGCAACGTGCCGAAGGCCTGGCCCTGATCGATGAGAGCAGGCAACTGACGGATGTAGCCATGCCTGCCGAGGGCACTGAGGCACATGTAACGCTGCTGGTAGCGGAGTACCTAGCTCGGCGTCTGCGGGATAAACGTGCCCCATTGCGAGCGACCGAAAGCGAGATTGCCCTGTTCCTGCGCGAGGCCGCTGGGCGATATGGCCGCTACTGGCGCAAATCGGCGCGCGCGCCAGGCGCCGAACACGAGCTGGCGGAAATCGCCATCGTTCGCCTATGTCGTCTGGGCCTAATGCTGCGTGATATGCATGGCGTACATCCGTTGCCCGCCATTGCCCGCTTCTCCCTCGGACAGACCGAGGTGCGCAACGCCCAGGGGGCCGAAACCCTGTTTCTAACCGAGCCTGACGCATGACCAGCGACCTATTCATCACCTCCTCCCGCCCCGCACTGCCCAAACCTCTGCGCGAACGCTGGCAGCCCTTACGTCTTGGCCTCGTCGAACTGTTCCACTACGACAGCGAGGAGTTCTGGTTCCACGATGGTCATTTACTTCTACGCGGCAATAACGGCACCGGCAAATCCAAGGTGCTGTCGCTGACCTTACCGTTGCTGCTGGACGCACAATTGCGCTCGTCGCGCGTCGAGCCCGACGGTGATAGCGGCAAGAAGATGGCCTGGAACCTCCTGGTCGGCAACTATCCCCGCCGTATCGGCTACAGCTGGATAGAGTTCGGCCGACGCGAGCGCGATGGCCGCCCCCGCTACCTGACCCTGGGGGTCGGTTTGTCGGCAGTCGATGGCCGGGCTCAAGTGGACAGCTGGTTTTTCATCGTGGAAGGTGACGGCACGACACTAGACTCACGTATCGGCGAAGATCTCTGGCTTACCACTGCCGAGCGCCAGGTTCTTACTCGCGAACGCTTACGCGATGCACTTGGCGGACGCGGTCAACTATTCGAAAACCATCAGCTGTATCGCCGTGCCGTGGACGAGCGCCTGTTCCAGCTAGGGACACGGCGCTATGACGCGCTGATGGATACGCTGATCCAGCTGCGCCAGCCACAACTGTCGAAGAAACCCGACGAAACCGGGCTTTCCAATGCCCTGAGCGAGTCGCTGCCACCGCTACCACCCGAGCTGCTGGGCGATGTGGCCGAAGCGCTCAACCAGTTGGAGGAAGACCGCATTCAATTGGAAGAAACGCGCCTACTGGAGCAAACCGTCACCCAGTTTGAACGACGCTACCGCATCTATACCGGTATGTTGGCGCGGCGCCAGGCACGCGAACTACGCCAGGCTCAAACCCATTTCGACAACGCCAGCGAGGCCCGCAATCAAGCGCAGGCTGAACTCGCCGGCGCACAGAGCGCGCAGGGGGAGGCCTTTGCGGAGCACGAAGCCGCGAAGCTGAAGTATTCGGCGGCCCGGGAGCTGGTAGATACGCTGCAGAGCGATCCCGCCAACCAGGACGCCAACCGTCTTGCCCTGGAAGAGCGCAATGCCACTGAACGGCAACATGCAGCTCACACGGCAGGCCGACAGCGCGATGAAGCGCGTAGCAAACTCAATAGCGAAGTAGAACTGAGTCAGCGACGGACCGCTGCGGCCACTCAAGCTCGCGATGAGCTGGACAAGTCGCGTACTCGTACGTTGGACGCGGCCGAAGCACTCGCTATAACAGCAGACCTCGCAATCAACCCACTGCTTAGCCTTGAAGCCGAAGCGCTCGCGGCACATCCGCCGCCCGAGTACAAGGCCGCTGAAGAAGCCCTGCGCGAGCTGGTGAGGAATCGGCGCCAGGACATCGCTCATCTGCGTAAGCGTCATGCCGAAGTTAGCCAACACCAAGCGGTACTGGCGGACAAGCAAGAATACGTTCGAAGCATTCGCGGTGAAATGGACATAGCACTGGCGCAACGCGAGCGAGCCGATCAGCACGCCGAACAGGCAGGCAGCGTATTGCTCGGAGCCTGGTCCGAGCACTGCACAAGCCTCGTCCAGCTGCGCTTCGATGCTGAGCAGCCCTTGCTTCAACTGGCCGAGTGGGTGGCCCTTCCGGAAGGTGAAAACCCGGCGCAAGTGGCAGTGGACAACGCCTGGCAGACGACGCTGCAACGACACGCCGCCCAACAGGCGGAGCTGGACAGTAACCTTGCTAGCCTGGACAAGCAGCGCGCCGATATCGAGGACGAGTGCACCCGCCTGGCCGCTGGCGAAGATGCGCTGCCCGCCGAGCCGCCCACCCGGGCCAGTGGTGTGCGCCTGCAACGGCACGGCGCGCCACTCTGGCATCTGGTGGATTTCCACCCGAGCCTGGATGCCGCGCAACGGGCCGGGCTGGAAGCCGCCTTGGAAGCCAGCGGCCTGCTTGACGCCTGGCTGTCGCCAAATGGGATATTGAGCGATAGCGACGGTACGCCGCTGCTGGATAGCAGCTGGCACCAGCGCGCGCCAGTGAACGGTGCCAACCTGAACGCTGCGCTGATTCCCGCATTGCCCGAGGCCTGCCCGATCACACTAACAACGCTGACTGCGCTGTTGGCGGGCGTGGCTTACGGCACGCAGGAACCGAGCGATGCCGAAGCCTGGCTGTCACCTGATGGTCGCTATCGTCTGGGGCCGCTGGCAGGTGCCTGGCAAAAAGCCGAGGCAGGCTACATCGGCCGCAGCGCACGGGAACTGGCGCGACAACGACGGTTGGACGCACTCGCCACCCTCCTCGCCGAACTCAACATGGCGCAAGCCAAGCTCGAACGACAATACGAAACCCTGGCCGCTGAGCGCAACCAAGCCGAACGGGAACGGAAAAGCGTACCCTCCGAACGCCCACTGCACGATGCGATTGCTGCCGCGCTGCAGGCCGCCCGTGATGTTGACCGGACCCGGCAGCTGCTGATGTTGGCGGAAACGCGCAGCCAGGAAGCTAAAGACGCATGGCAATCGGCACGCGAGCAGTTACACCGCGACGCGACCGACCTGAGCCTGCCGGCAGCCCCCGAGCTGCTACCGGCAGCCGAAGAGGCCTTGGAACACTTCGCCAACATCCAGGCGCATCTGGTCCAGGCGGCGCGCGACTGGCAGCGCGCCTGGCCCGATCAGCGTCAGCAGCAGCAGCGCGAAGGCGAAGCGCGCAGGGTGCTGGAACAGGCTGAGGAAACCCTGATGGTCGCCCAGGAACAGGCCGAACAGGCCCGGGTCCGCTTGGAGGCGCTACGCCAGTCCATCGGCCAGCAGGTGGAAGAATTGCTGGCAAAACTGGCCACCGCGCTCGCCGGACGTGCGCAGGCCGAGCAGGACGCCGAAACACGCCGCACAGCGCTGGGCGAAGCGGAAAAAAGGCTGGCCGTGACCGCAGCGCACGTCGAACGCACTGAGCAGACTCTGAGCGAGCGTAGCAACGAGCGCGCCATGGCCGTCGAACGCCTTCGCCATTTCAGCGCCAGCGGCCTGCTGGCCGCCGCATTGCCGGACCTGCAATTGCCTGAGCATTGGAGTATCGACCCGGCGCTGAACCTAGCCCGCCGCATCGAACAGGCGCTGGCTGACATCGCCGATGACGAGGTCACTTGGGCCCGCGTACAGAAACAAATCGCCGAAGACCTAAGTGAACTACAGCGCGGGCTGAGCGCCTTGAACCACCAGGCCATCTCAGAACCCAACGATTGGGGAATCACCGTCACAATCCAGTACCAGAACCGTGCCGAGCGCCCCGATACCCTCGCGCTACTGTTGGCCGAGGATATCGCCCAGCGCAGCGAACTGTTATCGGCTCGTGAGCGTGAAGTGTTGGAAAATCACCTCCAGGCAGAAATCGCCGCCGAGCTCCAGCGACTGATGCGAGCTGCCGACGACCGCGTCGAGGCGATAAACAACGAATTGCACAAGCGCCCAACCACCACTGGCGTACGCTACCGCCTGCTATGGGAGCCGCTATCAGTCGAGGAAGGCGCACCGGCAGGCCTAGAGGCCGCACGCAAGAGCCTGCTCAATACCAGCGCCGACCTCTGGTCGACCGAAGACCGGCGTGCGGTCGGTACCATGCTGCAACAGCAGATCGCCGCCGAACGCGCCCTGGCCGACGCTGACAGCGCAGGTAAAAGTCTTCTCGATCAACTCGCCCACGCGTTGGACTACCGCTATTGGCATCGTTTCCGCATCCAGCGTCAGCAGGATGGTCAATGGCGCAAGCTGTCCGGACCGGCCTCCAGTGGCGAACGCGCGTTAGGCCTGACCGTCCCATTGTTCGCCGCTATCGCCAGTTTCTACGGCCACGGCGGCAGTCCCTTGGCGCCACGCTTGATGCTGCTCGACGAAGCCTTCGCCGGTATCGACGATACCGCCCGCGCCCACTGCATGGGCCTGGTGCGGGAATTCGACCTGGACTTCGTCATCACCAGCGAGCGGGAGTGGGCCTGCTATGCGGAGCTACCTGGCGTGTCGATCTGCCAGTTGCAGCGTCGCGAAGGTATCGATGCGGTGTTCGTCTCGCGCTGGACCTGGGATGGACGGGCTAAGCGACTCGAAGAAGATCCTGATCGCAGGTTCCCCTTGGCATGAAGACCAGCCCCGACTTACGTCTACAGCGCCTGCTCGGCGGGCCAGAACTGGAGGCCCTCCGCCAGCGACTGCGCCGCCGTTTTGAGCTCGCCGATGCCGAGCAGTCGCTATCCTCGGTTCACTTGAGCAACCTTGCCCCAGTAGAGTACTCGGCTCTTTGCCAACTGACTGGCCGCCCCTCGCGTATAGCGCGCTCGATGACGCTGGACATTGCCGATCTCGATGCACGACTGCGTGACGCCGGACTAGCAAGTTCGCTACAGGATGCACTGGAGCAACTGGATGGCTCCATTGTTGCGAAAGCCAGCTTACGTAAAGCGCTATCGGCGCAATGGTCGGCCCTGACAACCTCGGCGTCGGCCGAAGGCAGCCCTCTCCTCCGCGTCTGGCTACAAAACACAGCTACCTCCATGCCCCTGCTAAAGCGTCTTGGGTGCGATCCCGCGGGCGCTAATCAGCTACTGGCAGCGACTGATACTGTGCTCCGCCGTCTGCCCGAGCAAGGACTGCCACGCTCGCAACTTGCCGCCGAAACCCTGGGCGATGCCCATGCGCTGGATCCCGGCCGCCCCATAGCGACCCTGGTACTGTCGGCGTGGCGCTTGCACGAGCGTATGGGCCCTCAAGAAGATGAAGCACCAGTCGAGACTGGCGGTGGCGCTGAAGAGCGTGTGCGGGAGGTCTGGTCAAGGGCAGGAGTTCTCGTCAACGAGCTGGCCCGCCCGGCTCTCTTTCTTAACTTGCCTGTGGTGCCAGACAAACCCTGCACCTGGCTGCCTGGCGAGCCCGCCTACCTCTCACTGCGGCAATTGGTTCGAAAACCATATTCCTGGCAAGTAGAGGGTCGGAATGTCTACGTATGTGAAAACCCGAACATAGTAGCCATCGTCGCCGACCGCCTGGGTGCAGACAGTGCCCCATTGGTCTGCACCGATGGCATGCCCGCCGCTGCACAGCGAATGCTGCTCAATCAATTGGTCGCAGCTGGCGCACAGCTACACTACCACGGCGACTACGACTGGGCGGGCATTAGCATTGGTAACTATGTCATGCGTACCTGGCAAGCGATCCCTTGGCGATTTACGTGCAGAGACTACCTCGAGGCGGTGATAGTAGCACCAACACGACCACGCGATTTAGATATCTTCGGAGTCGAAGCTCTATGGGACACAGATCTGAGCGCAGCTATGGACAATCAAGGGCTAGCCATTCCAGAGGAAGCAATAGTTAACACACTCTTAGGCGACCTGAGTCATTAGGTAACCCCACTCAACTAACAACTGGCCGCCCAAATCTACATGCGCTCTGCAAGGCTTATTCGTAAACGGGCAGCGGCATTAGACACCGCCACACTCCGTTACTTATACAATGCACGAACACATACACCTGTTATCGAAAACATCACCGCACTTGACCTTTAATCAATGCGAGTGCGCGTTGGAGATCTTCGGCGACCAGTCGAGAAAGCTCGTCCAACTTGGCCAAGCTTGGTTGACGCACCTCACTATCCTCTTCGGTAGCGGCCATATCCCACAAGCAATCCTCAGTAGCAAGGATTTCCCGGATGCCATAGGATCGCGAGGATGAGCCTGTGGCTGTAACCTTCTCGGCAGACTCATGACGAGCCTTTCCGCTCTTGAATAGGCTCACAAACTCGTCTAGATCTTCGCGCTGTAAGGGATTTGTCTTCAGCGAATAGCGCTTTGTGGTGCGCAACTCATAAACCCACAATTGCTCCGCTTTTAAAGGCTTTTCGTTCTGCTGCCTTCGGTCAAAGAAAAGCACGTTCGCCTTAACTCCTTGCGCGTAGAAAAGCCCCGCAGGAAGCCGCAGAAGCGTGTGCAACTTGCAGGTCTCCAAAAGCCTACGGCGAATAATTACCCCTGCACCGCCTTCATACAATACATTATCCGGAACAACTACTGCCGCTCGTCCGCCCGGCTTTAGTTGAGCGACGATATGCTGAAGAAAGTTGAGCTGTTTGTTGGCGGTCTGAACCCAAAAATCTGAGCGAAAAACAATAAGACTGTCATCACCGCGAACACCTTTTTGATCTTGCGTATATGTAACACTACCCTTTATGCCGAACGGCGGGTTCGTCAGTATAATATCAACTTGCTGCTTCGGAGGAGTCTTGAGACTATCCGCACACGTAATAGGCAGTTCTGACTCCGTATTACCACCGACACCATGCAATAGCAGATTCATTGTTGCCAGTCGCGCCACCTCCTCCACCAATTCGCAGCCACGAATAGCCTGCGTCGCGAGCTTCTTTTTTTGCGCACCGGTCATCCGAGGATTGCTTCGCCTCAGATAGTCGTGTGCAGCAAGTAGAAACCCGGCCGTGCCGCACGCTGGATCGCATACCACTTCACCAAGTTTGGGATCGATACATTCAACGATGGCATCAATCAAAGATCTAGGGGTGAAATATTGTCCAGCACCGCTCTTAGTGTCACGAGCATTCTTTTCAAGCAGGCCCTCATACGCATCTCCCTTGAGATCGCTTGATAGCCCCGTCCACTCAGTCTGCCCAATCAGCTCGACAACAAGGAGTCTTAGCTTTGCCGGATCGCGAATCTTGTTCTTGGCGTTCTTGAATATCAATCCAAGCATGCCGTCCCGTTGACCCATCGCAGCCAATACACGCTCATATTGAGCCTGCATTGCGTCAGCATCTAAGTCAACCAACGAGTTCCATCCATATTCCGAAGGGACGGGCCCACCATCCTGCTCATCGGACATTTTAAGGAAGAGAAGATATGTGAGCTGCTCTACGTAATCAGGATACGAGAGGCCATCGTCGCGTAAAACGTTACAGTACTGCCATAGTTTACGAACGAGGGTACTTGCATCTGCAGCAGTATTCGAAGCTGTTCGTTTCATGCTACCACCCTCAGAACTACATCACGCACCCACCAGATGTGCTTGAACGACTCCACATATACCCGCGCTGCCGCGGAATATTCTTCTTCAGCTTTCATTGCATTTTTCAAATCGCGTACCGCGTCATAGAACGCCTCAGTCGGAGCCACATTTCCTGAAAAATCATTCGGAGCCTCTCGGACGCCTCTATCAACAGTTCTCTGAATCTTGTTGTAGAGCACCACCCGTGCATCCCTGAACGCCGGCCAGTCCAAGTGCAGAATCAGGCGACTAGCTGCGAGCTTCGCCTCTGGCATTGCCTGACCCTTGAATTCTGGGGAGAGATCAACTTCCCCGTTTTGCTGAAAGGTCAGCATCGCAACGTCGTAAGGATTGGTGGGATCAAGCAGAGCCGGCACCTCCTGGCCCTTACCATTAGCCGGATTGAACGCTCTAGCCGTCGGGACTACCAAGGGAAAATGTCCGGCCTTGCCTCCAGTTCCGGCGCCCTCCGGATTAACACGGGGTCGATTTGCCCGGTGGCAACTCAGGCGAAGATTGGTCCAGTCAAACGCAAACCAGAAATAGCCAGGGTGTGTCGGCTCCTCCTTGACGCCAAGTTTGGGACGAAAGTGATCGATATCGTCGTCTGTTCCAGGATTCTTACATTCCACATACCAACACTTTCCATGCGAATAGGCCTCAAACGCGGTACGGAGAGCGACCCACTGAGCACGGTTCCCGTTAATGAGGGCTGCTCGCTTCACCGGATCTGTCTCCGCAACGACCGCAGCCTGCGTTGCCTCCAATGCAGGGATTAGGTGCTGAATACTCGGCTTGAGCTCTTCTAAATCAATGAATCGCATCACTGCCCCTCAACTTCCCGGAGCTGCTGGACAATTTTTTCCGCTAATTTTGCCCGATCCTCCAATTGTTGCGTTGTCAGTTGAACGGTATTCCCCCATGCCGGATCTTGTTGCTCTGTCCAAGCTTTCACGAACTGCCCATACAGTGGGTCGCGTATCGTCTGATCGAAACCTAAATCTCGCAACCGCATTTTAAGCTCGCGAAGCTCCGCCTCCTCTTCTAAAGAGAGAACTTCCTTCATGGCAAGAACACGCTGCCTGTCCAACTCGCCCTGCGTCTTGGGATCAAGAGTCGAGCGCAGCCGGAACAGATCGCTTGTCAAGATGGCAGCAACACCCATTCCACGGGGATCATTATCGGGAAGCTCCGCAACAGCCCGACCCTCCACATCGCGACGAAAAATCCTGACCTGATCTCGCTTGAGTCCTGCAAAAACGAGCGGGTCATGTGAGGACATAATAATGTGGCAACTATCGCGCCCTCGGATGAATCGATCCAGAAACTCTAGATACTGCGTACTCCAACTTGGGTTAAGATGCGTATCAGGCTCATCAAGCAGAAACAATGCCTCTTCACGCGCGGTGAATTTCAGTAAGCCCAAGACGAGCAGCAACTGTTGCTCGCCCTCACTCAGGTCGCGATAAGTAACCTCTCCCCCACCGGCTGCAGGCGTCATTCGGACTCGCGTTCGCACCTCACCCAGCAGCTTCGACAAGTGCATACTCTCCAGCGCGGTGAAGAACGCATATTGATCTGAGTAAGACGCATACACCTGCTGGAGGGCCTTAGGCGTAGGTAAGAACAAATACAGATTCTCAACCACCGGATTCTTTGTCAGATCGACAGCAATGCGTCTATCCATACGCGCTGGAAGCATGGCCTTATCGTAAAGTCGACTAAGGAACTCCTGGACCTCACCTACAGCTCCCCAGAATCGCTCATCACCACCTTGCCTCTTCCAAGGCGGCCGCTTCAAAGCAAAAAGAACACTGTCGAGCCCGTCAATCTGCAAGTGCTCTCGTAAGAAATCACGATCCTCCTCCCCTCCACTACTTGCACTCATAAAGAACGCTAGCAGCGCGAATTGGCCGTGCAGAGTTTGCGCATAGAAAAGTCTGCGAAGGGCGTTGGGGTCGCCTACGTGTGCATCACCCCTTTGCTCCGCTGTCTTGATGATCCAGTTGTAATAGCGTTCGCGATGCTTCTCAAAAATAACCGCCAGCCTATCACTCGGACCAGAATAGTAGCCAAACACAAAGCCAGGCCGATATAATGGGCGCCCATCTTTGTCCTCCGCCATAAAACGCCTTCGGGGTAACTCTGCGTAACTACTCCCCCCTAGAGGTCGAACAAAGAAACGCGGAAACTCGTTTCCTTTTGCCTGAATCTCTACATGGTGATCCCGACACTGGTACCAAATTTGGTATGAGAATGGCGCCTCAATATCAAGATCTAAGTTCCGAAAGATTAGTGAAAGCGCCTCAATCAGATTTGACTTTCCCGCACCGTTCTCACCAACCAATACGGTGTACGGCGATTTCTCATCGAAATCGACGTGGAGGTCGCGCAGATTCTTAAACTCTCCTATGGTCACTCTATCAAGGCGCATCGGCGATCCTCTCTAGAATCGCGTTTTCAGCGTCACCGCCAACCTGCCTCACGGTGTGATTTAGTTCGGCGCGCAGAGCTAAGTAGAAAGACTCAACATGTTCCGGCTCGTCACGATCGAAGCCCGTAAGTGCAAATAGCTCCGGCAGTGATAGCGGGCGACCAGCCTTCTGCAACAACTCGTTTAGAGTTGTTGCACTTTCTTTGCCGCTCGGCTTCACAGACTTCCGTTTCATCGCGCCTCCATTTGATGTTTTCGTCTGCTTGCCTGATGGTAGTGAAACTGCCTCGACAGGCTCTCCGAGCCTCGCAAGCAAATCCTCGGCCGACTCTTCGCCGGGCTGCTGCGGAACCAACTCTCCAGCGACTGCAGCGGCCAAAAGCTCGCGCTCCATTTCAGACAGTCGCGTGATCGCAGCACTAACGGCACGAGTCTGTTCTTCCACCTCACTTAGGCGCTGACGTGCTTCTTTGACAATGCGCTCCTGTTCTTCGAGAGGAGGCACAGACATGGTCATTGACCGAAACCGATCCAAGCCAAGATGTGCGATGTTTGTTGATCCACGAGCCACGGCGCTGAACTTTCCAGCGTGCAGGTAATGCAGAAACACTAGCAAGGCGAACTCAGAGTAGATGGCAGGCCCAGCACGGAACCGAATAAGCGTATTCTGGAAGCAAACCCCATCAAGCTCCCTACGAAACATTGCCGGACGCCCTACGAGCTCGATGCTCTGCCCCTCGTTGAGAAGGATGTCGCCTTCGCGTAACGCATAAATTTCGTACTCTTCTGGCGTGAAGTTCATCTCATGAACTTCACTGACATCGACTCGATCCTCAAGGACGTTGGCGACGCGAAGATAACGCCGCAAGTGCTCTCCTCGATGATGCTCAGGCGAGCGTTGCCGTCCGAGCCGCACTTCGCCCAGCTCACCGATTCGCGCGCTAATCCAACCAGTTGGTAAGGACGCATCTACCTCTGCGCGGGGCTGCGTCGCTGAAGGGCTTTCGAACAGACTCTCTTGTCGACCATCTGACTGGCGCTCCATCAACGATAGTGTCCTTGAAACCTCAATGTGCCCATGGAGGCTGACGGAACGCTCTACCAGCTCCCCCCTAGCAGCAGCTGCGAACACTTCCGAGCGCTGTGCACCAAGATGTTCGAGCGCGCTACGCAAATGAGCATCTGCCTCTCTAATCTCTTGGCGCCTGAGCTCAACAGCCGTTGCAATACGTTGCTGCTCTTCCCATGGCGGTAATGGAAAGGAAAGCCCAGCAAATCGACTCGCTCCGAGGTGCTGTATCCCTACGCCACGAGCCAAACGTCCGAAGATGCCGGATGCGGCGTAGTAGCGAAAAACTGTCAACGCGTATGCAGGCGTTACAGCGTGAGGGCGGAATCTGATAATAGTGTTCTGATAGCAACAATCTGCGATTTCACCGTTCCACTGTGCCGCTCGGCCGACTTGGCTAGAGCTACCGGACGCTTCAGTGAGCAAAATATCTCCCCGCCTCAATCTAAAAATGGCTCTCTCTGCAGGAGTGAAATCCATTGTCAGGATATCGGTTAGATCAATGCCGCTGGCTTTAATGTTTGCCGCTCGAAGATACTTCGTCGCGTGTTCGCCGGTGTGCTTATCTGGGGACCGCTGGCGTCCGAGTCGAACAATACCCACTCGATCCACTCGAGTCGTTGTCCAGCCTAGTGGAAGCGTTACTTTGTTCCCACTCATTGAGCCTTTCCGTTTTTGTCTTTGGAACCAATGCCTAAGCTGGGCATATGGGCTTGAGTATCGTGGACTGGTGAGGCCCCATCTCCGCAGGCCCGCAGCATCTCGTAGCTTTCAATAGAAAGCACCACCACTACGGGCCGACCATGCTTCTCGATGGCTACCGGCTCGGCACGCGCCATGTCGATCAATTTACCAAACGAATTTTTTGCATCACGAGCCGACATGGACTGCATCGCGGAGGGTCCTTGGCATAAAAGAGCTATTTTAGCCATTTTCAGCATGACAGCCAAGACGTAGAACTAAGACACCTAAACAACAAACGCCGACTGAAAACAGCAAATCAGAACTACTCCCTTGTCTGGCCATAAGCTTCCCCAGCACATGCGAATCAGCATCGTTGCATCGACCACTTCGCCATAAGGCTGCGCGTGCAGCACGGTGTAGCAGTTAAGGTTGGGCATCAAGCTGGCCGGACATGCGAACAACAGTTTAATGCTCTGGCCCCTAAGCACCAGCCCCAGCTTGCGCGCCGTACTCATTGCGAAGTCCCCCGGTTGAAGAACAGCGGTTGGTAGGGTCGCAACACCAGATCCCGATTGACGATGATGCGCACCGGCAGGCCAGGCCTCTCGGTCAAGGTGGGCTGGATGTTCATGTTGCGCCGAGTCATCTCCTGCCCGACCTGATTCACGCTGTCCTGCAGGCCATCACGACCGGCGATGATGATGCGATCGCCATCCTGACGGCTCTCGGGGGCGGCCAGCTCAGCGCCGATGCCCAGCAACGTAGTCAGCACAGCACCGGTAAAGACGCGATCCCAGTGCCAATCCACGCCGTCCTCCAGGCCGGCATAACCGGCCGGGTCGGCGCCCACCAAATTGTCCAGCGGCAGCGAGGATGTGTCCGGCAGGATGATGCGATTCCACACCACCTGCACGCGGCTCTGCCCGTAGCTGACCTGGCTGTTGTAGCGACCGAGAATACGTGAGCCTTGCGGGATCAACAGGTGCTTGCCGGTCGCCGTGTCGTAGACCGGCTCCGTCACCGTGCCGATCACGTCCCCCGGAAGATCTGACTTGATGCCCGTCACCAGCGCGCCGGCGATCACCGTACCGGCCATCACCTGGTACGGCGACGCCGGTAGCTGCAGGTTCCCGGAATTGCGGGTTTCCGTAGTGCCGGCTTGAAGGAATGCCTCCTTCTGCTCCTGCCGATTCTGCACGGCTGTCGGGTCAACGGGTTGAGCCGACGTCGAGGCGGGGCCGGCGGCCAGCGGATCGAAGCCCGCCAGCGTTGTTCCATCTGCAGCAGGTTGTGCAGGTTCCGCCATGGCTGGGCGCTGGCCGCCCGTGCGGAAAAACACCGACGAGGCTGCCGCTTCCTCCGCCTCCTTCAACCGCGCCAGCCGCTCAGCCTCGGCGGGGTCGTGTCCGGGTGTCGTGTAGCTGGGTATCGCAGGTCGTTGCGACTGCACGATGGCGGGGCCAAGGTCGCCTGGTAGCGGCGGCCCCAGTTCGGGCGGAGGCGGCGGCAACTTGGAGTAGTCCGAGGGCAGCCGCTCGAGCCCTTCAGAACGCGAAATACGGTCGACGTTGTACAGCTCGGCCGGATCGTTGCCGCCCCGTGGCTTCGGTGGTTGCAGGGACCAGATGGTGGCTCCCAGCACTGCGGCGGAGAGTCCACCGGCAAACACGGCCAGGGTACGCCGATTCAACCGCGTGACCGGGCGTGGCTGGGCGCGCAGCGCTACCGTTTCGGGCGGGACCTTGTCCGCACGTGGCGCGAGAGGCTCGGAGGTGTCGTCCTGGCTCATGCTCAGTTCCCCCGCGCCACGCCATCCGTGCGCTCGATGCGCACCACGTCGCCCTTGTCTCCGCCCAGACGCAGTTCGGCCGCGCCGAACAGCCGATCCACGATGTAGTACGGCGAGCGGAAGCGGTAGTTGACCAGTTGCCCATCACCCTGCGCGCCAATCACGAACAGCGGTGGCAGCTCGCCCTGGGCGATGCCGGCGGGAAACTGGATGTAGACCTTCTCGCCATCATCGAAGGCGCGCAGCGGCTGCCATGGTGGATTGCTGCCGCTAATCGCATAGCGGAAGCGGATCTTCTCCAGCGAGAGACCGGTATCGACCGGCGCGCTTGCCTGTGCGGCCTGCGCCTGGCGCTGCAACGCCAGCATCCGATCCTTCGGGTAGTCCCAGGATACCGAGGCCACCCAGGCTTTCTCGGTCGAGGTCAGCTCGATCAGGTAGGTGCGCCGGCTGGTGGTGATGACTAGGTTGGTCTTGAGGTCCGAGCGGATCGGCTTGACCAGCACGTTGACGCGCAACGCATCGCCGGCTCCGCTGGAGGTGTCGCCGACGATCCAGCGCACCGTGTCGCCGGCAGCCACCGTCACCAGCTCCTCGCCGGCCTGCAGCGCGATCACCGTCACCCGCCCCGGCGCGGCATAGACCTGGTACAGCGCGCCATCGCTATAGGGCCAGACCTGGATCGCGTTGATGTAACCCTCGCGCGTGGGCGCCACCCTCGCCTCTTGGTTCGCACGCGATACCCTCACCTTCTCGTCTGCCGGTTCCGGGGCGGGACCAGCCTCGTCCGGCAGTGGCTTCATCTGCCCTGGCATTGGCAGCACCTTCGGCACCGCCACCACTTCCACCGGCTTCGGTGGCTCAGGCAGCGGCTGCGCCTGCACTGGCTCGTCGAGCGAGATGCGCGGCGGCGGCTTGCCCTGGCTGGAACAGCCGGCCAAGGCCAGCAGGACCAGAGGGAACGCGGACGTACGGAAGGACAGGTTCATGGCTTGGCTCCTTCGGACGCATCGAGCTCGCGGCTCCACGACAGCCCGTTGACATAGATACCCAAGGGGTTCTTGCGCAGTCGCTGCTCGGTGCGCGGGGTTTGCAGGACAGCCTTGCTTAGTAACACCCAACCGCTGACCAAGCGCGAGCAGGAGATTCTCGCCCTGCTCGAGCAGTCGATGTCCAACAAGCACATCGCCCTAGCGCTGAACATCAGCCTGCAGACGGTCAAGTGGAACCTAAAAAACATCTTCATCAAACTGGGCGTTTCCAGCCGCTACGAAGCCATAGTGGTAGCGCGCAAGCTTGGCGAGCAAGGGGTTGGTGGATAACGCGTGCAGTTCGGCGGCCGTCTGCTCGCGCCGCTGCTCCAGCGTCAGCACCTTGCCTTCGTCCTCGTCCTCGTAGGCGCCCTCCAGTTCGGCATCGATCTTTTCCAGCCGGGCTTGCAGCGAGGCGATGCGCCGCACCTCGCGGGCGGTCGGTTCGCGGCGGATGCGCGACGCGCTCTGGAAGGCCTGCCGATCCGCATAACTGAACTGCGGCACGGCCTCCACCCAGGCCCAGCCCTCGGTGCGCACATCCTCGGCCAGTGCCTCCAGCTTGCCGCGCACCAGCGTCTCCAGCAACGCGGCATCGGTGAGGTAGGTGCCGCTGTCGTCGTCGGCGAACAGGTCGCGGCGGATGCCACCACCCGCCACCGTGTATGCCTCTAGCCCAACGAAGTCCACCAGCGGATGACGCACATCGATTTCACGCTCCGTCAGGCGAGCACGGAGCGCCGACGCGCCACATTGCCACTCCGGCGCATCGTAGAACGCGGCCTCCTGGGCGGCGTAATCATCGGTGATGGTCAGGGCCATCAGTTGCTCCAGGGTGACGCTACCAGCCCGGTAGTCCGCCATCAGGCGTGGCGAGACGTTCGCCAGCCTCAAGCGGCGCTGCACCACCAGCGGAGTCACGCCGAAGTCGGCGGCGATATCCTCGACAGGGCGGCCTTCCTTGACCAGCGCGGCGAAGGCCTCGAACTGGTCGGCCGGGTGCATCTGCTCGCGCAGCAGGTTCTCCGCGAGGCTGACGGTGCGGGCCGAGGCGTCGGGCACCAGCAGGCACGGCACCTCGAAATCGGCGGCGATGCGCTTTTTCTTCGCCAGCAGCTTCAAGGCCGTCAGGCGGCGGTCGCCGGCCACCACCTCGTAATGCTTGCCATCGGCGGCGAGGATGACGACAAGGTTTTGCAGCAGGCCGATGCGGGAAATGCTCGCGGCCAGCTCGTCGATGGACAGCCGCGGCGTGGTGCGCGCGTTGCGCTTGGAGCGGCGCGGCAGGAGCTGCGCGAGCGACAGCAGGATCAGGTTCTTGGTCGGGTCGGCCACTTCCAGTGCGGACAGGGTGATGGCTTCGGTTTGGTTAATGGCGTTCATGGTGATAGCTCCATTCATGGGATAACGACAGCGGTGGGAATGGAGGGGCCGGACAGCGGAAAGCCCCTCCGGGTGGGGGTCAGGCTTTCAACTGGCGCAGGCCATCGGCCAGCAGCCACAGGGCACGGTTCAGTCGCAGGTCCTGGTCGATGCCTTGCACAGGACGGGTACGCTGGCGGCGCCCATTGCCGCCGCGACCAAGCAGGCCGCCACGAATGAGGTTTTCCTGGGTGCGGTTGAACACGCTCCACAGGTCGGCGCGGTTGTCGTCGAGACGGCGCGGGGCCAGCACCTGCCGTTCGGTGATCGGTGCGGGCTTGTCGGGGTCGTCGTACTTGAGCGCCAACGCAGCACGGGCAAAAACTTCCGCCTCGCCGCCGTCCAGGGTGACGGCGCGCATGGCCTCGCGGGACTGCTGCGCCTGCTCGAAGCCGTGCAGCACCTCGTAGGCGCCCTCGATCACCTGGCCAGCCACGTCGCCCTTGTGCGGCACGCGCACGTCCGCCACGGTGTCGCCGCAGACCAGACCGTTCTGGCAGACGAAGCGGAACATGCCAGCGAGCATCTGGTAGCTGCTCGTCCCGTCGTGCGAGTTCAGCAGAATGATTTCGTTGGCTTCGCCTCGGGCGTCGATCTGGCTCGCATGGCGCAGGCGAATCATGTGTTTGGTGAAGTCGCGGCGGTCATCCCGGCGCACACGGGTCTGACACACCATGAAAGGCTCGAAGCCTTCGCCACGCAGTTCCTGCAACACGGTCGCAGTAGGAATGTAGCTGTAGCGCTCCGAGCGGCTTTCGTGCGGCGCATCAGCGAAGATGGACGGGGCCACGGCGCGAATCTGCTCATCCGACAACGGGGACGCCGAGCGCAGCACGGGGGAGCGGTTAGAGAAGCTGGAAGCCAGTTGCATGGTCGTTCTCCTGACAAGGTTTGCTGTTCAAAACACCCACCGGATTCCTAGATTCGGAGCCCGCTTCGGCTCTTTTGGTGGGGGCGGCGCAAAGACCTGGGCCGGCCTCGTTGCCACCGTCTTTCCTGAGTTCATCGCCCGCGACGGTCAGGAGCGCGCGGACGGGTGCCGTCAAGGAGGCAAGCGCCGGGTAGGTGCGGCCCGCAGGCGCAGCCGAGGACACGGCCCGGCGCGCCTTGATGGCGCACGGCCGCGCGCTACAGTCGCGACAAGGTGATGAAGTCAGGGAAAGACGGATCGACAGGCAATGGCCGCAGCCTTGGCGACGCCCCACGCAAGCGCAGCGCCCAGGCCCTGCGTAGCCGGGCCGAAGGCATCAGCCGAACGCAGTGAGGGAACGATGGAAACCCGAATGGGGCGAGACTCGCGCAGCGTGGCTCGATGCACAGCATGACAGCGCGCCCGGCCATTGGCCGGGATGCCCAAAAAACAGAGGTACCTGAGAGCAGGCCGAACAATGGGCTCTGGGGTACCGACAAGCGCAACTCGGCTCATTACGCTGCAAAGCATCCTCACTACTCAGAGAAGACACATGCGTACCGCACCGACCCCATCCCCGCAGCAAACCTGCGAGAACATCCTGATCGACGATAAAACCTACAACGTCGAGCACAACATCCTGCCTAGCGAAAACGCCATCATTGATCGCCTGCTCGCACGACGCCTCGAACTGAATGAAGCCTACGGTGAGCTGTACGACAAACTGCACCTGCATCCTCGGGCACTCCCGGTATTCCTGAGCCTCTTGCTCAGTACCGCAGCATTCTGGGCCCCAGATAAGATCGCCAGGGCTCGTGCTCAACGGGACGAACTTGTCGACACCAACCAGCAGATTGCACAGAAAGCCGAGGAACTGGCCCAACTGCTAGAGCACCGCTCCAACCTGCACAATACATCGGGTTTCAGCAGTGACACTCACTACCATGTCTGTAACGTAATGGAGGATGCAGCGAAGGATCACTACCTCTTTAACGCCTATGTGAAGGAGCGCCTGAACACCGTTCGCAACCAGTTCGAATGGAAGTACTGGCCCACCTTGGAACAGTTCGTGCGAGCGGTGGCCAGCGATGCAACCGGCGCTGAAGTGGAGGCCACAGATCCGCTGACTCGAGCCGCAACCGCAGCCACACGCCACTCACCTGCGGACTTCTTCAAGGCACTCTTCGCCGCCATCGAGGAGAACAGCGAGCAGAGCGGTGGCCCGCTACCCGAAGGCCTCAGGCTCAGCGATGCCACGCTGGCCTCGCTGGTAAACTGTGCATTGGATCTGAGCCCAGATGAACTGAAAGACAGCGCCTACGTGAAGCGACTGCGCCAGCGCGAACGCAATAGCGACAAGTGATGTAGTGTCGGCATGTTGTGACGCAGCAAAAAAGGGGGCCGAGGCCCCCTGCAGTCAGAGCAGCCCCTTCTCCGCGAATGATGCTGTCGCCTCGCCACCCACGATGATGTGATCCAGCGTGCGCACATCCAACAGTGCCAGAGCCTCCTTGAGGCGCTGGGTCAGCACCTTGTCGGCCTGACTCGGCTCTGGATTTCCGCTCGGATGGTTGTGCGAGAAAATCACCGCCGCTGCATTGACTCGCAATGCCTCCTTCACCACTTCGCGCGGATACACCGCCGCCGCATCAATGGTGCCACGGAACAACTCCACGTACTCGAGCAGCCGATGCTGGCTGTCGAGGAATAGCGCCGCGAACACCTCTTGCTCGAAACCAGCCAGTTTGGTGCGCAGGTAGTCCTTGACCAGCTCCGGCGACGTGAACAACGCTCCACGCTGGTATTTCTGGTCGATCACCTGGCGCGCCATGTTCAGGATCTGATCTGCAGACGCAGGCAGGTAGCGCCCCTGTGCATCACGCACCAGCAGCATGGCATCGAACGAGGAAAAGGAAAGTTGCGACATGGTCGTGCTCCGGTTGCTCGGGCGGCATTGCCCGGAACCGGCGTCAGCACGGCGCAGCGCAGCTGTCAGGGGTCACCGACGGCCGCTAGGACGCCAGCGTGCAAGACACGCGCAGCCCTTGACGGCGAGAACGCCGTGATACGGTAAAGGGAACAGCAAGACCGCCCCACTCCACCCATGCCACGGATCGGCAAGCGGAGCGCGCAGGTCCTCATGGGCCGTAGTTTTCAGGGATCGCTTGTCTCGAGCGATTAGTGGCGACGCAGGCTGATAGTCGTCCTCATCTATGACAGCGATCAGGGTTATACGAAGCTGGAGAGCACCGTTCGATACTTCGGGATTGAGGTAGATGACGCTTTGGAGATGGCGGAGCAGACGGAAGTGTGACCATGAAATGCATAGCGACGGCCATAGCCAGGCCGTCGCTAACCGGCCAAGAGCTGTTATTTGCTGCTATCCAACAGTTTGATTCTAAACGTGTTCAGCTAGCGAGGTAACGGTACCACCTTCAAACTTCAGCAGGTCACACCAAGGCTGAATGGTGTTGAGCGCTTCGACGGGCGACAGATTAGCGTTTGAGATGTAGCTGATATGAAGCTGGTCACGGGCTCGGGTCATCGCAACATATAGCTTGGCAACATCTCCTGCGTCCGTCGCCTCCTGCGGGCGAGTGTTTGAGACCGTTTCAGAGACGCTTGCAAGGAATACCGTACCAAACTCCAAACCCTTGGCGCTTTCAATGGTAGATACACGTACCCCTGGAGAGTCGATTGAGGCCTTGATATCAGCACACGGTATATCAATGCTCTGCATAGCCTTGATCGCGTCGTCTCGGAAGCCTCGAGACCTAGATATAAGGCACACGTCGTCGAGAGCCTTGTCACCGTGAATCTCTTTGATTTTTTTGATAGCTGAAACGACATAGCCCAGTTCTTCCTCTTTCCCTTTACACCTGACGAGGCTAGGGCGTTCACCTCGGCGAACAGCAAAGTCAGGTGCGAGAGGCTTCTGCTGCGAGTCTTCATCAATGTCCGAGAACTCGTAGTTGATGATCAGCGCATACGCTGCCTGAAGGATTTCCTTGGTATTGCGGTAGTTCTTCTTGAAGACGCTAGCCCGGTGAAGAGTGATGCCAAGCGTCTTTAGCGAAAAGCCTCGTTTGTAGATGGTCTGTGCGCCATCCCCCACCAAGAATAGGCCGTCTGGCGCCGCCTTCAGCAGATCACCTCCAGCAGTCCGGATTAAGGACAGCATGTGGATTTCGTTCTGGCTAAGATCCTGAACCTCATCAGCCAGAACGGTACGCCATCGCTTGCTGCTCTTGTCACCCTGAGTTTCCAGTAAGGTGACGGCTTCCTGCACTATGCCCTCGAAGTCCGGCGCACCGCGCTGAGCAATAAGTTCCTCGTATGCTTGGAGGCCTTGCATAACTTGTTTGCGGGCAGTTTCAGCTAACGCTTTGCCTCGGCCTACCCGTCTGAACGATGACAATGCATAGGTTGAGTAGCTGGCAGGTAGCAGTCGGGTGCGGATGTAACTCAGCTCTTCTCGCAAGAATTGCTTGAGTAACGCGTTCTGACCAAGCGCATGCGTACCAGTTCTGAACTCCGGCACAGCCTGGATGACCGCAGCCATCGCTTCATTAGTGTAAGACTCCACTGGCCAACAGGTTGAACCCGGGTCCAGGTCATGGACAAGATCGCGTGCCAAGGCCTGAATAGTCGTGACATGAATCAGGGCTCGTTCGGGGCCACATAGGGCTGTTACAAGCGAAGTCAGTAGCTTACGCATGCTGTCCGTCAGTGTTACCACCAACACAGGCTCACCGTACTTCTTGGCCAGAAACTGAGCACGGTGCACCAGAACACAGGTTTTTCCGCTTCCGGATACCCCTCTTAGGCGCGAAGGGCCTGCAAGGTCAGCGTGCGCAATCTTCCTCTGCTCAGGGTGCAGGTACAGCATCCATTCTTCCCTGTTGGACGGGGCAGGCATCTCCTCCTCTTCCTTCCAAGTGTAAAAAGTTTCGGCA
Source organism: Pseudomonas sp. GD04019 (assembly GCF_029837695.1). Taxonomy (GTDB): domain Bacteria; phylum Pseudomonadota; class Gammaproteobacteria; order Pseudomonadales; family Pseudomonadaceae; genus Aquipseudomonas. The sequence continues at coordinate 257,408 of NZ_JAOEEA010000005.1, read as the reverse complement.
TTGATTGGAGAGTTGACAGCTTCTAGGAGCTCCGCAGCTGTCACTTCATGAGCTTGGCTGGCGTCCAGTCGCAGTCGTTGAAGGGCTCCTTCAATGTCACCGTGATCGGCCATAGTCAGAATATCCGCGGCCAGCACAGCCGACTCGAAACCGTGCTGCTTTTCGACCATATCGAGGATGCTGTTTGCAGACTCACCCCAGTCGTTTTTAGTTACACGCAGCAGCATCTGGCTGATCTCATGACTAAGCATGGAGCCTTTGAAGTCTTCTGCCGTGAACGTGGAAAGCAGAGGCTCGTCCAAGACATGCTCGGGGGTGTCCAGAGAAAGATCGATGACTGGTGGTCGGAGTGGCTCTTCTGCACTCGATACTTGAATGAAATCTATCTTGCCATCGGAGTCCTTGCGCACCCATTTGTACCCCCGGTGCAGAGCTAGCCAAGTATCGGACTCAGCATGCGACCCGACAAATAGCATGATAAGAAAATCTTCAGTACCTACCTTGTTGCGCTGGAGAACTAGACGGTAGCCATCGCCAAGCTCGTACTTCTCGCAGTCGAGGCGCGATTCACCATGATTGGTGCGCTCTAGGCGGATCTGGTCGTTCAGGTTTGCTTGGGTGCAAGCAGCTTCCGCGCGTTGAGCTGCCAGTTTGCCAACTCGGTCAGACTTACTGAGCTCTCGCAGCATTTTCCGGAATGAGCGCGGGATGATGACTTGTGGCATATCCTTCCTTGATGAGTTGACATGGCTGCCTGAACGCCCGTTGCCTTAGCGTGAGGCGACAACCCAGAATCATGGCATAAGCTGGCAGCTTGCGGACAGCAACTGCCAGTTAGCTACACATCACCATTGGTAGCCGAAAGTCCCCCGCCTTTATGCAGGGGCACGCAATAGCTTCACACACTGGTATCGCGCAACACTTTCATGCAGACAGAGTGCTCAGTCAGTACGTGGGTTCTTACCACGGTTCGCTGCGATGGTTTGAACCAGTGATCAGCCACAAACCATCGGGGACAGATCACGATATTGATGCGGGCAGCAAGTGACTGCTTCTGGCCGCTCTCTGCCTGCCGTGCCTACCCCGCCCGAACGGTACGGAACTAGTTTAAGAAATCGGGAAAACCGTCACTCCCAGTGACTCATCCCCCATCACGAGAAACCATCTCAATGCGACGTGCCGAACTCATATCCCACTCAGTTGCCAGTGCGTCTGCAACCCAAGACACCGATGCCATTCCGAACCTGAACGCACGCTAGCCGAAGGTTTTCATAAACGGCTCAGCAGACTGGCGGATTGCAGCGGCCACATTCGGAGCCTGCTCGCACAGCTCGATCGAGCAGGCCAACACGCGCTCCAGGGCTTGCAACTGCTCGCGAATGACCTCCTCCGGCCAGGCCACATCACACGCCTTGGCGAACTCCAGCAGCCCCTGTCGCGACGCGAATAATGATTTGTTGCCGACCAGATCCAGTGCCAATACGTCCTCCGGAATGTAGGCCGTGGTGTTGACGATGTCGTAGGCCGGCGCCAGCCGCGCATCGCGCTGCGTAGGGTCGGAATACAGCAGCCCGAAGTTCTTCAGGTGGGCGTCACCGTTCCCGACGATGCAGCTCAGGCTAACCATGGCAAATAACTGCGCCAGTGAGCCCTGCACCTGCTCCGGCGGACAGAACAGGCGGATGGCCTTGGCGATGGCCGAATAGCTCTTGCTGTACTTCTGCTCCGCAGCCAGTCCCATCAGTGCGGCCATATCTTCGAAGCCGATGGGATCGAGTTGTTCGTCCCGGTCGAAGCGGCGCATGACGAACAGCTTGGTGTTATCGGACAGGTAGAACTCCGGCACCGCAATCCCAGCCTCCCTGGCTACGGACATGCAGAGGAACTCATTGATCGCCAACCCCGGAAACTCGTCCCGTCCGCTCTTGATGATCAGGTCGGAGGTCTTCGAGGTAAAACGCTGTGGCGCGGCGTCCTGCTGCTCTGGCACCAGTACCTTGGGCTGCACGCCCGATATCCCGGCGCGCAAAATGTAACGATCCACCAGGCCGGCAAAAATGTCCTCAGCACCATCCCAGGCCAGGATTTCCCCCAGTATTTCCCCGGGGAACTGCTGGCGCCGCAAGAGCGCATCGACCTCATGTGAGCTAACGGCTACCCGCCCGATAGGCGAGCTGCTGCCAGAGAGCGCCAGCAGCAACATGGGATCGACATTCACCACCTTGGCCAGGCGGTTGCGCAGCTGCTCCAAGACGTACCCTTCCGGCAGGTTCATCTGGAAAATCGGGTGCAGCTCCCGGTGGCGGTATTCATCCAGGCGCACGGGCATCAGCAAACTGATCGCTGCCTGCGCTTTGGCCTCTTCGTGGTAGCGGAATAGGTAGTCCCCGGCGGAGCTGAGGATCCTCCCGCTCTCGCCCTCTGGCGTTGCCACCTGCAGCACGGCTGTCATCAGTCGAACACTCCCTGGATCTCATCCAACGTGGGCATGGCCGCAGACACCAATGCGAACTCACAGTCCAGGGCTCCTAGCACTCGCGCATAGGCCGTCATGCCCACCGACAAGTCGCCCCTCTCGATGGCGATGACCTTCTGCCGGGTGATGCCCGCCAAGGCAGCCAGCTTGGCCTGGGTCAGGCCGCGATTCAGGCGGCGCTGCCGAATCTGCTCGCCAAGACGCCTCGTGATCAGGGAATAATCCATGTTCTGTATACGTAACAAATTAGATTAAATGTAACGTATACCTAACCCACAAAAAAATCAAAGTGGATTAGACCAGCCATACTTGAGCAGCAAATCCGACTTGCACTTATGCCTCACCGCTCTTCTGGCCCTCGCCATTTCATCAACATGCCAAGCGTATCCATCTCCCCAACAAGATCCCTGGCAATGGCCAGGCGCCCCAGCAACACCTCCCTCTCCTCGCTCGTTCTCGACAAGGCCTCGTCCTCGGCCTCGCGGAAGAATGCCTGTATCCGCCGCGCGTCATCCCAGGCACGAATGGCCTCAAGCAGCTCTTGCCGGGCTTCTGACCTGGCCTTTTCCTGGCGCTCCCGCTCCCACCGCTCCTCCAATCGCCTCCGCTCTTCTTCCCATTCCTGCCTTCGGATCGCAGCCTGGCGCTCACCCTCCTCGACTAGGCCAGCAATAGTGGTCGCCGCCTTTGTCAGGTAGTCGACTATGTCGTCCAGTTGCCCCCGAAGCTCGCGCGCCTTGGCCTCTGGCCAGCGATGCACCCAATCCGCGACTGGATAAGGACTGAATGCCTGGAGGCACAATCGCCCGGTGGCGAACTGCTTGTGCGTGGTCCAACTCCAACTGGGCATCGGACGACGTCGCTCGGCAGCCGGCAGCTTGCCAAGAGGGATGTACTCCCCCTCGACGTACCGCGCCTCTAGCTCCTCGGTCATCTCGAAAAGAGTCAGGCCGATAGCGACGGAGCCCACGAAGACAACAGTCGCCTTGGAGGGATGCCAAAGGCTCGGATAACGATTGTTAACCGTCTTCCCGGGCTTCTCCCTTTCCTCAACGGAAGCGCGGGAATAGGTGCGATCGCTCGGCGCGAGCATGACCCGATATCCAGCGGCCTCCAGCCTGAGGAACAGGGCATTGGCCATATCCAGCGCATCGTCGAGCATCGGCCCCGATACCACTACATCCACCAGGCGCCTCTGCGAAGGCTTCAGGTAGCCGCTGTCGATCACCTTTCCCTTGGTAAAAAGGTCTCGTACACCGCTGACCAAAGGATGGCGCGCTGAGCGCGAAATACGTGGCCGCGGACGGGCAACCTGGCTCTCCGGCGGCTTGGGAAGCGGATACCTCGCCGGCCCTGGGGCATCGCCTCTTCGCCATATCAAATGGTCTCCCGGGCGTGCGTCAGGCAAGGGTACCTGGGGACTTGGCTTGCCATGTTCGAGCTTTGCCCAGTGGCCGCGCGGCGGGCGCGGCACGTTCATGGAGGTGCAGACCCTCGCCATGAAGCTCGACGAAACCTCATAGCGCTCGGCCACCCTGAGCATAGGGTGGCGCCATACCTCATCGTAGAGCGCCTCCCGGGACACCTGCCCGGGCGGATCATCGCAATCCATAGCATCCGTCGGAACTGAGTTCACCCACAATCCTCCTGTCGCCCAAGTCTCATATGCCATCAATGCCCGCGTCGCCTGTCCACTCGTGGCTTCCCCTTTGCTTGGACACGCAGTAAATCGCCACAACGGGTTGCCCTTCATCTGGTCTGCCTTGAGCATGACACCGTCATGCCAAGAGGCAGATGCCATGTCAGACGCCAGCAGGCAACCCCTGCCCAACCGGCTTTCTTGCCCACCACGCGTTATCCGGGCCGGGGCGGCGCCCGCTTATCTCGGGATGTGCAGGGATGAGTTCAACAAGACCGTACGCCCATATGTCCGCGAATTTCGCATAGGCCTACAAGGCATCGGCTTTGATCGCGAGGAACTGGACGCCTGGGTAGACGACTACATCGAACGAGCGGTTATTGAAAAGAACGGTGCCCAGGGACAAGATCGATTCCGCAGCGAGCGCCAAGGAGAAAAACCATGGCGCGAAAAACCATCACTGGCCTCTACGAGAGAAACGGAATCTGGCATGTCGACAAGGTCGTCAGAGGTCAGCGACTTCAAGAAAGCACTGGAACAAGCAACCGGGAGGAAGCAGAACAGTACCTGATACACCGGCTCGAGAAGCTGCGAGAAGAGAAGGTCTACGGTATTCGCCGAATCAGTGCGAAATTGCTTCTGACCTGACCGGCTGATCGCATCAGCCTTGACCAGTGATTGCATTCGATCTGACCAGCAATTGCATGTCAGTTGACCACCCTGCCCAAGGGCAGGGTGAATACCATCAAGTCAGCTTTTTTTGGCCCTGACCTTGCGCATCGACTCTCCCTTGAGCTGAACGATGTGTGATTTGTGAATAATCCGATCCAAGATGGCGTCGGCAATCGTCGGGTCTGCGAACAGCTCGTACCACTTTTCCTGTGGGTACTGGCTGGTTATCAGCAGGGAGCCGTTGCGTGACTGCTGGTCAATGATTTCCAGCAGCATTGGGCCAAGTTGCGCCGAGATGCCACCAATGCCTAGATCATCGATGATCAGCAATTGCGTTCTAACCAGCTGCCGGCGCAGCTTAGGCAAGGTGTTGTCAGCATGGGACAGCAGAATGTCTTCAAATAGTTGAGTGGCGGTGCGGTAGTAGGTCATAAACCCCTGCCGGCAAGCTTGATTACCAAACGCACAAGCCAGCCAGGTCTTGCCCGTGCCAGTCGCACCGGTGAGAAGCAGGTTTTGTCGGCGACGCAGCCACTCGCACTGTGCCAGGTTCATCACCACACTACGATCCAGTCCACGGCTCACCTTGTAGTCGACATCCTCTAGGGTTGCCTGGCTTTCACGCAATCTCGCCAGCCTCATCAAACGCTCGATTTTTCGAGCTTCGCGTGAGCTGTATTCGGCATCCAGCATCAGGCCCAGCCGCACTTCGAAAGTCTCTTGCTGCAGCTGCGGTTGGTGCAGCTGGTTCTCGTATGAGCGGGCCATGCCATGAAGACCCAAGTCGATAAGTCGATGAGGGGTATTGATGTGGCTCATGCGTTTTCCCCCGACTGGGTAGAGTAGTAGGCAGCACCTCGAATATTCGTGTGCTCGACAGCAGCGGATGGCAGACAGTGCTCGCGCTTTAGATCAGCCTCATTGCGCAGAATGGCTCGTAATCGGGTAAAACTGAGGGTGCCTAGTTTGAGCGCATAGGCGCAGGCCGACTCCAATCGTGCTGTCGATATCTGATCCTTGCGCTGCAGATGCCGCAGGCTGGCCATGGCTCTCATGCCAGTAGCGAATTGCTGTCGCTCATCCAAATTCCGCCGAACGAAGGCATGTGTCGCCGACCCAACCTGCTCAGCCCAGGCAAGCAGAGCCTCTGGCTGCTCCTCTTGGTAGCTGCGGTGACTAGGAGCGAGATGTTCTTGCAGGGTACTCATCCCCGAAGAGTTGCTCAGGCGATGCGTGGCGATGACTCGGCGCTGGTAAACGACCTCTAGCCAGTCGGTATTGATCCTCAGATCCACCAACTGATGAGCGTATTGATAAGGTACTGAGTAATGGTGCTGCTCGTATTCGATGTGATAGTCGGGGCCTACGCGCAGTTGGTAACGCCATTGATGAAAATCGTAGCGGCGCTCTGGTAAAGCTCCGAGCGCAGGAAGATCCAGCTCTTGCAAGCGGGCCATCCGACTCTTGAGATAGGTACGGGTCGTACGCTGATTAAGTAACGCCATCCAATACCCCAGCTGCCCGTTCAACTCCTCAAGGGAGAAGAAGGTGCAATGGCGAAGGCGGGCCAGCACCCAACGCTGCACGATCTGCACGCCCACTTCGGCCAGGGACTTGTCTTGGGGCTTACGCGGTCGAGCAGGCAGAATGTTGAAACCGTAATATTCGGCCAGCTCGGAGTACGCCCGGTTCAGATGTAGCTGGTCGCGCTGCGACTTGATGACGGCGGCCTTGAGGTTGTCCGGCACGACAAAGCGCGGCACACCACCCAGATGCTCAAGTGCCTGTACATGGCAATGCAACCAGTCACGTGTTGTCTGGCTAGAAACAGCGATGGCGTACAGGTAGCCAGAACACCCCAGCGTGGCGACGAACACCTGCGCCCGCCGAATCTGCCCCGAGGACTGGTCGACAATGGGCATGGTTCGACCGCAGAAATCGACGAACAGCTTGTCCCCCGGCACATGCACCTGTCGCATGCTGAGTTTTTGTTTCTTCACCCAAGCTCGGTAGTGGCGTGTGAACTGACTGTATGACACGCCATCCGGTTGCTGCTCTCGGAACTCCTGCCAGAGCAGTTCAAGGGTCATATCCGGGCGGCATAGCTGCTCATGCACCTCGTGCCATGCCGGAGCTGCCTTACGGGGAGCGCCCGTGGCAGACCCGATTTGTAGGCGACGGGTAAATGAGGCGTCATCCAGCTCCTCAAGGCTGCCCCAGGCTTCTCCGGTCAGAGCCAAGTGGTTTCGTAGAACGCGTACCGTATTGTGTGAAACGCCGACCAGGTGACCGATCATGCGGTTGGATAGGTCGGGATGACTAAGTAAACGTACGATCTCGCGCTGCTTCTCAATAGGTGTTCTCATGGTGCTCCCTAGTGACAGGCGCAGGCAGGCCTCGCTTGTCACGATCATGCTCTATCAAGGATGAATGGGCAGGCAGCTGACTTGACGTCGGCTGAAAGAGAGACACAGAATGCAGGGGTCAGGCGTTGCGACAACTGACTTCCCGCAAAAAGCCCAGGGCTCCACCCCTGGGCTTTTTGCATCTCCGGTACCTGCGCGGCTCTGCGATCAGGTATGGCTCATACGATGCCCTCCGCTATTGGTCATGGTTTGCATCTCGGGTCGTCCTCACAAGCCCTCGCTGGGTGCGCTCATACGCTGTCGGGCAATCCAAGTTGCCACGTCCTTAGCCAAGGCGAATCGTCCGCGGCGATTCTGCACTTCAAACACCGGCAAATCCAAAGTGCCTCGGATCATCGCCTGGCGAAAGGCGTTGGGTGAACGAAAACCGAGCTCTCGCCACAAATCCTTGCTTCCCAACATCACCCCATAGCGGGTCGTCAGTTGCTGTTCCAGTTCGGTGGCGAGGGTCAGGAAATCGGTCAGTGTGGGCATGGTACGCGCCGTGTCGTCTTGTCACTCACCATGGTAGAGAAGCCGTCTGGATTGAACGAGCCGTAAGATCAGGGGTATTTTTTACTGTATCTACCGCTTACCGACCCCACCCAAATGTCTGATGCTCAAAGGGTTATTCGGCTCTACCTGGATTTCGTATCCGGTGCACGGGAATACGTGAACCAGGACCCTCCCTCTTGGCACGAGCCAGTAAGGAGCCTACGAATCAGGTATTGGTATGAAACGTTGCGTCAGCGCACCGCGCTAAATACGGCCTACCAAATGGAGCAGTACTTCGAGCCAAAATCCTTCGCGAGAGATACCTCTGGCTCCATCCAGCACTACAAGAACAAATGGATTCGTTACGAGCAGGGCCGCCATCTTCCGCAAGCCGAATTGCTGAGGAGCGTCGAAGAGAAGGTCCCGGGCTCGACACGAGAGCTCCGTCACCCGTTATGGTCTGTGCTTGATCTCGGCAACAGCCAGGTCATGCGTGGGGATGCCTTCCTTCGCCAACTGACCCCGGCGGTTCAGGATGTACTGTTTCAGCCTGCCCAGTCCGGTGTGCTGAGATATGAGACTCGATGTCCTGTCACACCACTACTACTGGAGAAACTGGAACGCCGGGCCTCTCTAGATGTACTTGCCTGCTTGGTCTGGCTGCGACGGGACGCAGCAGAGAGGCAGAGCGAAGCAGCCGTACGTATTGGGCATACCTTGCATAACGTGGTGACAATGATGGGCATAGAGCTCCATGCCCTTAAAGTCGCGCTTCCGCTGCTGCGGCAGCTCATTGATCACGTTTTGCCTCTAGGGGTCCCACCCCACCACCGAATGTGGATGATCCCTAGTGACTACATTCATGCCTCCAGCTATCTCAATCGTATTGCTTACCAAATACCGAAAGGTCGGCAGCAGGAGCTAGCTTGGGGCACGCGGGTCAAGATCATGCAGCAGTTACTACAAGGAAAATTTGGCTTTGATGTTCGCTATGCCATGAGTCCGCAGTTCAAGCTCGACGGCAGTACCGGAGAGGTGTCGGCCGAGATAATTGAGACGCACGCCCGAGCCGGCCGCCAGCGCGAATGGGGTTGGGAGTGTATTCGAACAGGCAAGCGTGGGTGGCTGCCGCCGGATGACCTGCTATAGCGCGAATGACCTCAGGTGCTTGCTGTCGGGGCATCCCGTTCGGCATAGTCTGATTATTTACTCGGAGCCAAAGCTTGCTAGAAAGCAAGCGAGTCCGTTAGGAGAGCAAAGGATGTGCAATGGATTTTATTAGTCGCCACTCTTGGGCTGTGCTTGGCGCCATTTCCCTTCTTCTTCTAGTTCTAATACTTGTTTTTGGGCTTGGAGCTGCTGTGGGAGCCAGCAACTCCTATAGCGCATTCGTTAATACTCTAATTCCACTGTTATCGATGGTCGGTTCGTGGCTTTCCGGGATCGGAGCCCTAGCTGCTGCAATAGTCTCACTCTGGCTGGCAAATAAGTCTAGCCGCGAAGATGTCGAGGACTGTGAGGTTGATTATCGATGGCTATATGGGCGATTTGTTCTTGAGGCGATATCTCAGGGGAAAAGACCTATAACTATTACCGGTGCCGCCGTTAAATTTTCTAATAAATTTTGCAAATTAGAAGTCGACTCCAAAGGTTCTAGCCCGAGACTTCCCGCAACCCTGCACTACGGTCAAAATGTAGAAATACAGCTTTACTACGAAGATACATTTAGAAAGCTAGAATGGTTCTTCAGGGAGTATGAAGTAACACCGAGCTCGGAAGTTTATTTGGTTGTGTTTTCCACGATGTACACATATGAGGAGCTGCTTTCGGCGGAGACTCTTAAAAGCTTAATTGATGAGACGTCTCGCTACTCTAAGTGATGCGGCAGGTTGGTGGCTTGTAATTTTCGGTAAAGCATGGATGGAGATGCCTTATGACCTCGCCTTATGCAATGACAATTGATCTTAATGTTCTTGATCATCTTGGAATTAATCTTTATAGCAACGTCGCGGCTGTGCTGACCGAAATCGTCGCAAATGCCTGGGATGCCGATGCGATCCAAGTCACTATTGACTACGACTCTTCCAAGCAAGAGATCACCATCTCTGATGATGGAATTGGCATGACCATTGATGATATGAACGAAAAATTCCTCAAGGTCGGATATCGACGCAGAGTCAAGGAAAAGACTACGACTGATCGTGGTCGTCATGTCATGGGGCGAAAAGGCCTGGGCAAGCTATCACTATTCTCAATCGCCGATAATGTTCGTGTTGAATCCTTTAAGGATGGTCAGCAACATGGATTAACAATGTCAGTTGAGAGAATCCGACAGGCTATAAATGATCATCAGAGTCGGTATGTGCCCGATGCAGTTCCAAGCGATGCTCTCACAGTGGCAAAAGGAACCCGAATAGTTCTTTCACGACTTAAAAAAGGGCGAGTTCCATCGACAATGGTTGCGCTGCGGCGGCGCTTGGCACGGCGATTCACCGTTATTGGAGGGACAGATTTCAATGTCCTAATTGATGGGGACCCAGTAACTGCAATGGATCGCGACGATATCCGAGCGGTTGAGTACCTTTGGCACATCGGGACAGTGGATCCAAAGCGAACAAAGGCTGCGGCAAATCTCAAGCATGAAACCACGCTTCCCATCCGCCTAGAGGGCTGGGACTCTTCCTGGGTTGTCAGCGGTTGGATCGGCACAGCCGTTAAGCCGAAAATGCTAGTAGATGCGGAAGGCAACAATCTCAACTCTATTGTGCTCATGGCACACGGCAGGCTCATCCAGGAAAATATTCTCGACAATATAAATGATGGCCGTCTTTATACGAAATATCTAACCGGCCAGCTGGAAGCGGACTTCCTTGATTTCGATAATGATGACGATATAGCCACCAGTGACCGGCAACGAATTCAGGAGAGTGATCCTCGGGCAGCTGCGATGGCCGCCTATTTAAAATCAGTCTTGGCAAAAATAGAACCGCAATGGGCAAAGTGGCGAAGAGACGCTGGAGCAGATGAAGTGGCGCAAGAGCATCCCGTAATCAAGGAGTGGTTCGACTCTATTGATGAGGGTTATCGGGAACAGGCAAAAGCACTCCTGGCGAAAGTTCATAGTTTGCCGATTGACAATGCCGATGATAAAAAGATGATTTTGCGCGATAGCATTATGGCCTTTGAGCGCCTGAAGCTTCGCGGCACAGTGCATGAATTAATCAATGCGGTTGATATTGGCGCGGACAAGCTGATTCCTTTGATTGCTCAGCGCGATACGCTTGAAGCTACTTTGTATAGAGATATCATAAAATCTCGAATTGAGGTGATTCGTGTATTCAATAAGCTTGTAGATGATGATGAAAAAGAGAAGGCTTTGCAGCAGCATCTTTTTGATCATATGTGGCTGCTAGATCCGACGTGGGAGCGGGCAGATGGCTCGGAGCTTATTGAGACACGCCTAATGGAAGAAGGGGTCATCGTTGATGATCTGACGAAGAAAGAGGCTCTAGGTCGGGTTGATATTAAATATAGAACGGTTCTAGGGACTCACATTATCGTTGAGTTAAAGCGTGCACACCGGCAGATGAAAACTATCGAACTGCAAGAGCAAGGTTTTCTATATGTCGATAAGTTGACCAAGATTTTAGCTGCCAAAGGTGAGCTGAATCCTAAGATTGAGGTCGTGTTCGTAATAGGTCCGCCATTACCTGACCAAATAACCAACCCTCAGAGGGTGGCGAACATGCTCGAGGCAGTCTCACCAGGCTCGCGCATTGTCCACTTCGATAAGCTTATCGACAGCGCACTGCGGGCATATCAAGCATATATCGATAGCAACAAGAAACTAGACCGTATCGATAAGGTCGTCGAACAGTTGGCATGACCAGGTCTCGGGGGGATTTGATGCGCGCCGTTAGGCGCGCAGACACGAAGCCCGAGCTGAGAGTGCGAAGAGTTCTTCATGCTCTGGGGCTTCGTTTCCGACTCCATCGAAAATCTCTGCCGGGCTCACCGGATGTAGTATTACCAAAGCACCGGACGGTGATATTCGTGCATGGCTGCTTCTGGCACCGCCACCCAGGTTGCCGTTACGCTAGCACGCCCAAAACTCGCCAAGAGTTCTGGCTTCCCAAGTTCGAAGCCAACATTCAGCGAGATGCCAGAAAAGAAGCCCAGCTACGTGAGCTGGGCTGGCGAGTATTGGTCGTCTGGGAGTGCGAGACCCGTAGGCTTCCCGATCTGGAGAAGCGATTTAGGCGGGAATTTCCCGTTGCCGCCTCTGCTCATACTCCGCCACATGACGCATGAGGCTTTCACCAATCACCTCACCGAGCCGGACAGGCACTGCGTTACCTATCATCCGCCCGACTGCTTTGAAGGTGATTTTCTCTGGCGGCATGAACTCATAGTTTCGCGGGAAGGACTGGAGAATAGCTGCTTCGCGTAAAGAGAGTGCTCGAGCTTGCTCATAGTGGCCGAAGCGGCCATTGCCAAAGCCATAGCAGAGCGTAGTCATCGTAGGGCTCGGTTCATCTCTTTTCATTCGGCCGTAGACACTAGGGTAGGTCTTACCGCTGGCCTTGCGATGACACTCTGCAACTAAGTGCGGAGGCCAATCCCGCCAGGTACCACCCTCGCGAGAATTTAAAATCCGTTGCAGGTTGATCGGCGTCAGGGTAGCCGAGCGATGCATTGGATCGCTGGGGTCACACTCACCTGCGGCGATGCGAGGCAGATCATCAATCATCTCCATAACTGTGACCGGGGCATCCCGATGAGTGGGCTCAATGAGCTCAATCGGGCCAAGCTTGGAGGCCAACAGAACATGGCGACGACGGTGCTGAGGTAAGCCGTACTCGACACACGCGACTCGCTTGGCCCACACCTCATACCCCTGCTTTTTGAGGTTCTTCACGAAGTCGCCATAGACTTTGTGCTTGGTCACATCTGGAACGTTTTCCATCGTGACCAGCTCCGGCTTGACCTGGCGAATAAGGCGAGCGAAATGGTAGAGCAGAGGCCATTTGCTGTCCGAGCTGGTGTCCTTGCCTTGGTTGTAGGACGAGAACGGCTGACAGGGCGCGCAGCCAGCTAGAAGGCGGTAGCGACCCTCTGTCTTCGGATACCAAGAGCTCAGTTCTTCCCTGCTGACCTTCCTAACATCCCGAGCTACGAATGTAGCTTGGTTGTTGACTTCATAGGCGTACTTACACTGGGCCTCAATGTCGTAGCCGGCATGGACGCGGATTCCAGCGTTACGCATGCCTGCGGTCAGGCCGCCGGCACCACAGAAGAGGTCAACTGCATCAATCATGGGGTAGGTCTTCTTTCAAGCGAGGCGCATTTTAGTCATGCGAGGCTTCAAGTCCAGCGATGGTTGCCTTGGGTTGGCCCACCCATCCTGTATGCGGAACATGACTTCGTCCTTCAGGAGCACAGTGCTTGGGTACTCGGCAATCCGGTAGCCCAAGAAGCTGGCGACATCCAACTCTCTATACACAACCACGTCCACTTCCCAGACGAATAGGCCGTGCTCGGTTTCGAGTTCGAATGGAATGCTGATCTCTAGCGAATCGCTCATGGAGCGCTCGTCGTAGACAGACTCTTGCTGTTCGATACCCTCAGCGAGCAGAGGATACTCCTGGCCGTCAATCACATAGCTGCCGTCAGTGCAGATTTCAATCCAGTACATTTATAGTCATCCATGGCATTCGTTTACGAGATCATCGATCACGTGACGCATCACGTCAATCATCGCCGCCATCCCAGCTGTCGGCAGATTGAACCGACTTTCATCGTGAGCCAACCATGCTATTACCGCGAGAAGAATTCCAAGGAGTCTGTCCGGACATCAATCGTCTAGAGGCAGCGAGGACAGCTCTGACCCGAGCGATCGGCTTGCAACGCTCGGAACGATGGTGCTTGACCCTTTGGGGGCGCTTCATCCGAATGCGGGATGGCTACCGCTGCGTGCATTGCGAGTCGAGGCAAAAGATCCAAGCGCACCACATTTTTCGTCGAACCACATACCCTGATGGAAAGTATGAGCTGGGCAACGGCATCACTCTGTGTCACGAATGTCACAAATCGCTGCATGCGCCATTCAATCGGCGGCCACTAGAGGGTGAGCCGCTCAACGAGCGCGGCGGCGATGATCAGGATGAAATGGCTTATCTCTACGGTCGCCTTGAGGTCGACGCCGATGATCGGGGGCTTGATAAGGAGCGCTTCTATTTCATAAGCGACCCGATGTTGGAGTTTTTCATAGCGATGCAGGGTTACGAGCCGCTTCTCCAAGATGTACAGGCAGGAACGACGAGCCGCCTACATTTTGCACATGCCATATGGTGGAGCATGCCTGAGAAATTCTATGAGGCTGTGTATGGCCAGATCCTGAGCGCTGTATTCGCTAGCAGGCAGTAGGTGGTTGCCGCCCTCAGAGCGTCATCTACCCGGCTAGCCTATGTGTTACGCTCAGACTTCGCACCGGCTCACGAGGCTGCCCAAATGAGCAGATATCATCAGTCAGATAGCAGCTTTGCCGAGATCATTGAGGGTAAGGCTCGCCGACGTGAAGAGCTAATGAAAGCTATCCGAGAGGCAGATCCCGCGGTCTTGGCCGAAGCAGCTGAGCGCCTCAGGGAGGCTATGCGCAAGAGAAACCCCAGCCAGGGCCGCCAACGGCTAGGCCGCCCTGCTTTCGCCAAGTGATTCAGGCATGCGCCGCACTGCACTAGCCCAATGCTTCAGCCGCGTGCATCAGGACGGCCGCTGAGCCGTTTTTGCCGATTACTGCTCCTCGCGTTTTCAAGTCACTACCAGAGTGCAGTGGCTCATGCCTGTAACTCGCCCTCCTTAAGTCTCACAGCTGCACTTTCAGCAGCCAATCGCCGGACGTATAGCAGGCGCGCGCGTGCCAGCTCCAGTTCGTTGATGCCCCCCCCGATACTGGCATTTGGCGGGGATTCGGTCTCCCCCAGTCACGATCCCAAATGGTATCGGTCAGGTCTTATGCAACTGGCTGGTCAGATCGAATGCAACTGACTGGTCAGCTCAATGCAATTGCGCAAATCAGGAGCTGGCGAGAAGCCGCCACACGCTACCTGGTGGAATACAAGGACATGCCGTCGATCGGCCTGGCCGCCATCTACCTTGAGCAGTTGGATCCCTACATCGGCAACCTACCGCTCATGCACGTCGATGACGAGTCGCTTGCCCCGTACATCAAGGACAAACTGAAGCCGGGCAGGACATCGACCGGCAAGGTGAAGCCTGGAGTAACCCAAGGACGGTGAACATCGCCCTGGAGAGGGTCATCCGCATTCTCAACCTGTGCGCCCGGAAATGGCGTGACGAAGAGAAACGACCCTGGCTGGACACGGTACCGATGATCAGCAAGCTGGACGAGAAGCGATCGAGGCGAACGCCCTACCCGCTTTCGTGGGAAGAGCAATCGCTGCTGTTCTCGGAACTGCCGGACCACCTGCGGCGAATGGCGCTCTACAAGGTCAACTGCGGCTCTCGGGAGCAGGAGGTGGTCAAGCTGAGGTGGGACTGGGAGATCCCGGTACCGGAACTCGATACCAGCGTCTTCCTGATTCCGTCGGATTTTGGAGGCAGGGACAAGGGATCGGGCGTGAAGAATGGAGAGGAACGGCTGGTCGTGCTGAACGCGGTGGCCAAGTCGGCCATCGAGGGGCAGCGCGGCCTGGATCCGGTCTGGGTATTCCCGTATGGGATGCCCGACAGGAACGGCAAGGCGACGCCGGTTCATCGCATGAACGATTCGGCCTGGAAGAAGGCACGGATCCGGGCGGCGAAGAAGTACCAGGAACGCTTCCTGCGACCGGCACCGAAGGGATTCGCCTCGATCCGTGTTCACGACCTGAAGCACACCTTCGGGAGAAGGCTCCGGGCAGCGGGTGTTACCGAGGAAGACAGGCGGGCCCTGCTGGGCCACAAGAACGGCAGCATCACCAGTCACTACTCGGCGGCGGAGCTGGGAAAACTGATCGATGAGGCCAACAAGATATCGGCGACGGACTCGCGAGGGCCGGCGCTGACGATACTGAGGAGGAAGGCAGGATGAAAAGTCCCGCAAAAGTCCCTGAAACGAAAAAGGCCAGCTCATCTCTGAACTGGCCTAAGTCGTGGAGTTATTTGGTCGGGACGGAGTGATTCGAACACTCGACCCCTTGCACCCCATGCAAGTGCGCTACCGGGCTGCGCTACGCCCCGACGATGCTTCCGTGTTACCGGAAGCGGGGAGGACTTTACAATAAGCTGCTGAATTGTGGAAGTTTTTTTTACCGCTAGGGGCTTACTTGCGAAGCACCAGCAGAACATCCTCGAGCTCGGCAATCATCTGCCGGATCAGCTGCTTGTACTGGGTGGTATCGTCCTTGGCTTCGTCGCCGGAAAGACGCTGACGCGCGCCGCCGATGGTGAAGCCCTGGTCGTACAGAAGCGCTCGGATCTGGCGGATCATCAACACATCTTGGCGCTGATAGTAGCGACGGTTACCCCGCCGCTTCACCGGATTGAGCTGAGGAAACTCCTGCTCCCAGTAACGCAAAACATGAGGCTTGACGGCACAGAGGTCGCTGACTTCGCCGATGGTGAAGTAGCGTTTGCCAGGGATAGGCGGCAGCTCGTCGTTATGACTTGGTTCCAGCATATGCCTCTACTCTGGCCTTCAATTTCTGGCCCGGACGAAAGGTGACAACACGGCGAGCCGTGATCGGGATTTCTTCGCCTGTTTTGGGATTGCGGCCCGGGCGCTGACGTTTGTCGCGCAGGTCAAAATTGCCGAAACCGGACAATTTGACCTGTTCGTTGTCTTCCAGCGCGTGGCGAATTTCCTCGAAAAACAGCTCCACCAACTCCTTGGCTTCCCGCTTATTCAGGCCAAGCTCTTCATACAGACGTTCCGCCATCTCAGCTTTCGTCAGAGCCCCCATACGCTACTTCCTTAACGTGGCGTTGAACCTTTCTTCCAGCGAGGTGATGATGTTTTGCGTAGTTGTATTCACCTCATCGTCGTTAAGAGTGCGCGATGGATGTTGCCAGGTCAAGCCAACGGCAAGGCTTTTTCTATGTGGATCAATGCCTTTACCGTGATACACGTCAAACAGTCTGAGGTCCGTCAGCCACTCGCCAGCGGCCTCGCGGATAGTAGAGAGCACGGCATCGGCCGGCTGCTCGCGATCCACCAGCAGGGCCAGGTCGCGACGCACCTCGGGGAAGCGTGACAGTTCGCTGAACGCCGGCATGCGCCCGGTGGCCACTTCGGCCAGTACCAGTTCGAAGAGGAACACCGGCTGATCCAGGCCCAGGGTCTTGGCCAGTTCCGGGTGCATTGCGCCGAGGAAACCAACCAGGCGCCCCTCCCGCTCGATACGTGCGGTCTGGCCCGGATGCAGGGCTGGATGCTCGCCCGGCACGAAGCTGAAGGCATCGGCGGCGCCGGCATAACCCAGCAGCGCTTCGACATCAGCCTTGAGATCGTAGAAGTCCACGCCCTCACGACCGTTGGCCCAGGCTTCCGGCAGGCGGCTGCCACTGATCACGCCAGCCAGCATGGCTTCCTGCTTCAGGCCTTCGAGCTGGCCAATGAAGCGCAGGCCGCTCTCGAACAGGCGCACGCGCGACTGCTGACGATTGAGGTTGTGCTCCAGCGCCTTTACCAGGCCAGGCCACAGCGAGGAACGCATGGCGGCCATGTCCGCGGAGATCGGGTTGGCCAGCTGCAGCGGCGCCACGCCCGGATTGAACAGCTCGAACAGCTTGGGATCGATGAAGCTGTAGGTGATGGCTTCCTGATAACCGCGAGCGACCAGCAGGCGACGCAGGGCCGGCAGTTCGGCACGGGCTTCGGCCTTGGCCTGCGGGGCCAGGCGAGCCTGCGGGTAACGCACCGGCAGGCGGTTGTAGCCGTACAGACGACCCAGCTCTTCGATCAGGTCCACTTCCAGGCTGATGTCGAAGCGGTGGCTCGGCACGCTGACCCGCCAGTGACCGGCGCCCTGGGCGACGGTGCTCAGACCCAGCGCATTGAGCAGGCGCTCAACCTCGGCGTCATCCATGTCCATGCTCAGCATCTGGCTGATGCGCTCGGCACGCAGGATGATCGGCGCGACGCTCGGCAGGTCGGCGGCGCTGGCCACTTCGATGATCGGACCGGCTTCGCCGCCGATGATCTCCAGCAGCAGCGCGGTGGCGCGCTCCATGGCGTTGCGCGCCAGCTGCGAGTCCACGCCGCGCTCGAAGCGGTGCGAGGAGTCGGTGTGCAGGCCATAGGAACGAGCCTTGCCGGCCACCGAGATGGTGTCGAAGAAGGCGCTTTCCAGGAACAGGTCGCGGGTCTTGTCGCTGACGCCGCTGTGCTCGCCACCCATCACGCCAGCGATAGCCAAGGCGCGGTTGTGGTCGGCGATCACCAGGGTATCGGCACGCAGGCTGACTTCCTGGCCGTCCAGCAGGACCAGCTTCTCGCCCTCTTCCGCCATGCGTACGCGGATGCCACCGTTGATCTCGGCGAGATCGAAGGCGTGCATCGGCTGGCCGAGTTCGAGCATCACGTAGTTGGTGATGTCGACGGCGGCGTCGATGCTGCGGATGTCGGAACGACGCAGGCGCTCGACCATCCATAGCGGGGTCGGCTTGGACAGGTCGACGTTGCGGACGACGCGGCCCAGGTAGCGCGGGCAGGCCTTGGAGGCCAGCACTTCGACCGGGCGCACTTCGTCATGCGCAGCCGCGACCGGAGCGACGGAAACCGCCGTTACCGGAGCGGCATAGATGGCGCCGACCTCGCGGGCCAGACCGGCCAGCGACAGGCAGTCGCCACGGTTCGGAGTCAGACCGATCTCGATGCTGGCATCGTCCAGGCCCAGATAGTCGCGCAGGCTCTGGCCGACCGGGGCGTCTGCCGCCAGCTCCATCAGGCCGTTGTTGTCGTCGCTGATTTGCAGCTCGGAAGCCGAGCAGAGCATGCCCTGGGACTCCACGCCGCGCAGCTTGGCCTGCTTGATCTTGAAGTCGCCCGGCAGCTCGGCGCCGATCATGGCGAAGGGGATCTTGATGCCGGCGCGGGCATTCGGTGCACCGCAGACCACCTGGAAGGTGGCGCTGCCGTTGCTGACCTGGCACACACGCAGTTTGTCGGCGTCCGGGTGCTGTTCGGCGCTGAGGATCTCGCCTACCACCACACCGCTGAACTGGCCGGCGACCGGGATCACGGCGTCTACTTCCAGGCCGACCATGGACAGGCGAGCCACCAGCTCGTCGCGCGAAACTGCCGGGTTCACCCAGCTGCGCAGCCACTGTTCACTGAATTTCATGCTGTCTGTTCTCCTTAAGCGAATTCGATACGGGTCATGCGGCCTAGCGGAATTGCGCCAGGAACCGCAGGTCGTTATCGAAGAACAGGCGCAGGTCATTGACGCCATAACGCAGCATGGCCAGGCGCTCGACGCCCATGCCGAAGGCGAAGCCGGAGTACTTCTCCGGATCGATGCCAGACATGCGCAGAACGTTCGGATGCACCATGCCGCAGCCCATCACTTCCAGCCAGCCGGTCTGCTTGCACACGCGGCAGCCCTTGCCGGAGCACATCACGCACTGCATGTCGACTTCGGCCGATGGTTCGGTGAAGGGGAAGAAGGACGGACGGAAACGCACGCCCAGCGGCTTCTCGAAGAACACGCGGAGGAACTCCTCGATGGTACCCTTGAGGTCGGCGAAGCTGATGCCCTCGTCGATCAGCAGGCCTTCGACCTGGTGGAACATCGGCGAGTGGGTGATATCGGAGTCGCAGCGATACACGCGACCGGGGCAGACGATGCGGATCGGCGGCTGCTGCGATTCCATGGTGCGCACCTGTACCGGCGAGGTGTGGGTACGTAGCAGCATGTTCGCGTTGAAATAGAAGGTGTCGTGCATCGCCCGCGCCGGGTGGTGGCCGGGGATGTTGAGCGCCTCGAAGTTGTGGTAGTCGTCTTCGACTTCCGGACCCTCGGCCACGTTGTAGCCGATATGGGTAAAGAACTGCTCGACACGCTCGAGGGTACGGGTGACCGGATGCAGGCCACCGGAGGCCTGGCCGCGGCCAGGCAGGGTTACGTCGATACGCTCGGAGGCCAGCTTCTCGGCGAGCAGGGCCTGCTCAAGCACGGATTTGCGGGCGTTCAGGGCGTCCTGAACCTGATTCTTGGCAGCGTTGATCAAGGCGCCAGCCTGCGGACGCTCTTCGGCCGATAGCTTGCCCAGGGTCTGCATCAGGGCGGTCAATTCGCCCTTCTTGCCGAGATACTGAACCCGGAGCTGTTCCAGGGTGTTCACGTCTGCGGTGTTTTGCACGGCCTCAAGCGCTTGCGAGACCAATGCATCCAGGTTTTCCATGTACGGACTCCAGATACGAAATAGGGGAAGAGCTTGAAGGCTCTTCCCCTATCTTTGACGTTGCCACCGGGCGAACCCGGTGATTGTCGGGGGACTTAAGCCAGAACGGCCTTAGCTTTCTCGACAATCGCAGCAAACGCCGCTTTTTCGTTCACTGCCAGATCGGCCAGAACCTTGCGGTCGATTTCGATCGACGCTTTTTTCAGGCCAGCGATCAGACGGCTGTAGGACAGACCGTTGACGCGAGCACCAGCGTTGATACGAGCGATCCACAGAGCGCGGAACTGACGCTTGCGCTGACGGCGGTCACGGTAGGCGTATTGGCCTGCCTTGATCACAGCCTGCTTGGCAACGCGGAACACGCGCGAACGCGCGCCGTAGTAGCCTTTGGCGAGTTTCAGGATTTTTTTGTGACGAGCACGAGCGATAACGCCACGCTTAACACGAGCCATGAGTAATTACCTCTAAAGTATCTTGACCGAATTAACGAACGCGCAGCATGCGCTCGACTTTTGCCTTGTCCGACGGATGCATCAGTTCGCTACCGCGAAGTTGACGCTTACGCTTGGTGGACATTTTGGTCAGGATGTGGCTCTTGAAAGCGTGCTTGTGCTTGTAGCCGGCAGCAGTTTTCAGGAAACGCTTAGCCGCGCCGCTTTTGGTTTTCATCTTTGGCATGTTTGGTACTCCGCATTCATTAACAACTGATAACCATCAGGCCTGCCAGTGCCCGGGAGGTTATTTACGCTTCTTGGGAGCGATGACCATCATCAGCTGGCGTCCCTCCAGCTTAGGATGCTGTTCTACGGTGCCGATTTCGGCGAGGTCGTTTTCGACCCGCTTCAACAGCTCCATACCCAACTCCTGGTGGGCCATCTCACGACCACGGAATCGCAAGGATACCTTGGCCTTGTCCCCTTCATTAAGGAAACGTACCAGGTTGCGTAGTTTTACCTGGTAATCCCCTTCTTCCGTCCCTGGACGAAACTTGATTTCTTTAATCTGCTGCTGGTGCTGGTTCTTCTTCGCAATAGCAGCTTGCTTCTTCTTCTCGAACAGGTGCTTGCCGTAGTCCATGATGCGGCAAACTGGCGGGACTGCGTCAGCAGAGATCTCTACCAGATCCAGCTTGGCTTCTTCAGCCACGCGCAGTGCCTCATCAATCGAAACAATCCCGATCTGCTCGCCATCCGCGCCAATCAGGCGGACTTCACGTGCGGTGATGTTCTCGTTGATCGGTGCCTTTGGGACGGCCCGCTTATCCTGTCTCATTTCACGCTTAATAATGATTACTCCGAATCTTGGCGACCACGCCGGGAAACCGCTTGCTTGAGCTGTTCGGCGAACTGTTCCAGAGGCATGGAGCCCAGGTCGACACCTTCGCGGGTACGCACAGCAACGGATCGTGTCTCAACTTCCCTGTCGCCAATAACCAGGAGATAGGGAACCTTGAGCAAAGTATGCTCGCGGATTTTAAAGCCGATTTTTTCGTTTCTCAAGTCGGACTTGGCACGGAACCCGCTTTGGTTGAGAGTTTTCTCGACTTCGAGGGCAAAATCGGCCTGCTTGTCGGTGATATTCATGATCACCGCCTGGACTGGAGCCAGCCAGGACGGGAAGGCACCAGCGTAGTGCTCGATCAGCATGCCGATGAAGCGCTCGAAGGAACCAAGAATGGCGCGATGCAGCATGACCGGACGAATACGGCTGTTATCTTCGGCGATATAGCTGGCATCCAGACGCTCCGGCAGGTTCGGATCATACTGCAAGGTGCCGCACTGCCAGTTGCGCCCCAGGCAATCCTTGAGGGTGAATTCGATCTTCGGACCGTAGAAGGCACCCTCGCCCGGCTGGTATTCCCACTCCAGACCGGACTCGTTCAGCGCATCCGCCAGCGCAGTCTCAGCGCGATCCCACAGCTCGTCGGAACCTACGCGCTTGGCCGGGCGAGTGGACAGCTTCATCGAGATATCGGAGAAGCCGAAGTCGGAATACACCTGCAGGGTCAGCTTGATGAAGTCGGCCGCCTCTTTCTTCACCTGATCTTCGGTGCAGAAGATGTGCGCATCGTCCTGAGTGAAGCCGCGCACACGCATGATGCCGTGCAGCGCACCAGACGGCTCGTTGCGGTGACAGGCACCGAACTCGGCCAGGCGCAGCGGCAGGTCGCGGTAGGACTTCAGGCCCTGGTTGAAGATCTGCACGTGGCACGGGCAGTTCATCGGCTTCACCGCATAGTCGCGGTTTTCCGAATTGGTGGTGAACATGTTCTCGGCGTAGTTCGACCAATGGCCCGAACGCTCCCAGAGGATGCGGTCGACCACCTGCGGGGTGCGCACCTCTACATAGCCATGCTCGCGCTGCACCTGGCGCATGTACTGCTCAAGCGCCTGGTAGACGGTCCAGCCGGCCGGGTGCCAGAACACCATGCCCGGGGCTTCTTCCTGCAGGTGGAACAGATCCAGCTGCTTGCCGATGCGACGATGATCGCGCTTCTCGGCCTCTTCGATACGCTGGATGTAGGCGGCCAGCTGCTTCTTGTCCGCCCAGGCGGTGCCATAGATACGCTGCAGCTGCTCGTTCTTCGAGTCGCCGCGCCAGTAGGCACCGGAAATCTTGGTCAGCTTGAACGACTTGAGGAAGCGCGTGTTGGGCACGTGCGGGCCGCGGCACATGTCGACGTATTCTTCGTGGAAGTACAGGCCCATGGCCTGCTCGTCCGGCATGTCGTCGATCAGGCGCAGCTTGTATTCCTCGCCACGCGCCCTGAACAGCTCGATGACCTCGGCACGCGGAGTCATCTTCTTGATGACGTCATAGTCCTTGTCGATCAGTTCGGCCATGCGCTTTTCGATGGCTGCCATGTCTTCCGGCGTGAAGGGGCGATCGCTGGCGATGTCGTAATAGAAGCCTTCCTCGATCACCGGCCCGATCACCATCTTGACGTTCGGATAGAGCTGCTTGACCGCGTGACCGACCAGGTGCGCACAGGAATGGCGGATGATCTCCAGCCCTTCTTCGTCCTTCGGCGTGAGAATCTGCAGGGTGGCGTCGCTTTCGATCAAGTCGCAGGCGTCTACCTGCTTGCCGTTGACCTTGCCGGCCAGGGTGGCCTTGGCCAGACCGGCACCGATGGACTGGGCCACCTCGAGCACGGAAACGGGACGATCGAACGAACGCTGACTGCCGTCGGGAAGAGTAATGATGGGCATGGCGCCTCCTCTCCTAGTGGTGACCCCTACCAAAGGTCACGTGGGTTGGGATGAGCCAGGAAGCGATCCGGCGATATGCCTGCCAGACGATGGCAGGAGCCTTGCGGCAAACCGGGACAGACCGCAGTCACTGGAGGTAAACGAATCGCGGATGCTTCCAGAAAGCCGCAGCCCTGACAAGCAGCCAATAAAAAAGGGGTCGTATGTACGACCCCTTTCGGATTTGGTAGGCACAATTGGACTCGAACCAACGACCCCCACCATGTCAAGGTGGTGCTCTAACCAACTGAGCTATGTGCCTGCGATGGAGGCGCATTTTAGGGAGATCCGCCGGAGTGTCAACATCTTTTTCGCTAAGCCTCTGAATAAACGGATTTTTTGCTGCACAGCCAGGCGTTAAAAATTTTGCACGGAGGCTAGCCGGCGCATTTTGACTCGGGTAGGATCGGCTTATTCCGTAAAAAATAAAGAACAAAGGTTCAAATATGGCGCACACACCCTACCCCCAATCCTATTACGCCGCCTCGGCCAATCCTGTTCCGCAGCGCCCGGCACTGCAGGGCGAGACCGAGACCGATGTCTGCATCATCGGCGCCGGCTATACCGGCCTCTCCACTGCCCTGTTCCTGCTGGAGAATGGCTTCAAGGTCACCATCGTCGAGGCCGCCAAGGTTGGCTTCGGCGCCTCCGGGCGTAACGGCGGCCAGATCGTCAACAGCTATAGCCGCGATATCGACGTGATCGAGCGCACCGTCGGCCCGAAACAGGCCAAGCTGCTTGGCGACATGGCCTTCGAGGGCGGCCGCATCATCCGCGAGCGCATCGCCAAGTACGACATCCAGTGCGACCTGAAGGATGGCGGCGTGTTTGCCGCCAACACGCCGAAGCACATGAAGCATCTGGAATCGCAGAAGAAGCTATGGGAGCGCTACGGCCACACCCAGCTGGAGCTGCTGGACAAGAAGCGCATCCGTGAAGTGGTGGACACCGACAGCTATGTCGGCGGCATGCTGGACATGAGCGGCGGCCATATCCACCCGCTCAACCTGGCCCTGGGCGAGGCAGCTGCCGTGGAATCCCTCGGCGGCATCATCTATGAGCAGAGCCCGGCGGTCCGCGTCGAGCGCGGCGCCAACCCGGTGGTGCACACCCCGGAGGGCCGCGTGAAGGCCAAGTTCGTGGTGGTGGCCGGCAACGCCTATCTGGGCAACCTGCTGCCGGAGCTGGCCAGCAAGTCCATGCCCTGCGGCACCCAGGTGATCACCACCGAGCCGCTGTCCGACGCGCTGGCCAAGAGCCTGCTGCCGCAGGACTACTGCGTCGAGGACTGCAACTACCTGCTCGACTACTACCGCCTGACCGCGGACAAGCGCCTGATCTTCGGCGGCGGCGTGGTCTACGGCGCCCGCGATCCGGCGAACATCGAGGCGATCATCCGGCCGAAGATGCTCAAGACCTTCCCGCAACTGAAGGATGTGAAGATCGACTTCGCCTGGACCGGCAACTTCCTGCTGACCCTGTCGCGCCTGCCGCAGGTCGGTCGCCTCGGTGACAACATCTACTACTCCCAGGGCTGCAGCGGCCACGGCGTGACCTACACCCACCTGGCCGGCAAGCTGCTGGCGGAAACCCTGCGCGGCCAGGCCGAGCGCTTCGACGCCTTCGCCAGCCTGCCACACTACCCCTTCCCGGGTGGCCGCCTGTTCCAAGTACCGTTCAGCGCCTTGGGCGCCTGGTACTACAGCCTGCGCGACAAGCTGGGCGTCTAACCTCGCTATAAACGAAAACGGCGCCCCAAGGCGCCGTTTTTCATTCTGCTATCTGCTCACAAGGCGAGAATGGCCTGAGCCAGTTGCATGTCGTTCACCTGCAGCTCCGGCAGCTTGCCACGAATGTGCTGGAAGGCCGCCTCCAGGTGAGCGCCCCGAATATCGCCCTGGCTGGCGACGAAGCTCGCCGCATCATCCTTGGCCTCGCGCACCACCTTGTCGTCACCGAAAGAGGACGAGGTGACGTCGCTGGTCCCTTCGACCGTATTGACTATACCGTCGGTGGTCACCACGAAACTGGTGGCGGCCGCCTGCAGACTGAAACCAAGGGCCAGCGCGGCCAGCCAATATTTGCTTTGCATGAGTGTCATCTCCCTATCGAACCGAGAACCTGATACTCAGGATAGCAGCCGCCCGGATCGACTGTCGCCAACTGCGGTAGAATGCCGGCCGTTTCCACATTCACGCAGCGCCCCATGTCGATCTCCCCGCAACGCCCAGAACCCTCCCGCCGCTTCTCCGTGGCCCCGATGATGGACTGGACGGATCGCCACTGCCGTTACTTCCTGCGTCAGCTCTCCAGCCAGGCCCTGTTGTATACCGAGATGGTCACCATCGGGGCACTGCTGCACAACGATGCCGCGCGCTTCCTGCGCTACGACGAGTGCGAGCATCCGCTGGCCCTACAGCTGGGCGGCAGCAATCCGGCCGACCTGGCGGCCTGCGCCCGTATGGCAGAAGAGCATGGCTACGACGAGGTCAACCTGAACGTCGGCTGCCCCAGCGACCGGGTGCAGAACAATATGATCGGCGCCTGTCTGATGGGCCACCCGCAACTGGTGGCCGACTGCGTCAAGGCCATGCAGGATGCGGTGAGCATTCCGGTGACGGTCAAGCATCGCATCGGTATCAACGGCCGCGACAGCTATGGCGAGCTGTGCGACTTCGTCGACACGGTACGCGAAGCCGGCTGCACCAGTTTCACCGTGCATGCACGCATCGCCATTCTCGAGGGCCTGTCGCCCAAGGAGAATCGCGAGATCCCGCCACTGCGCTACGACGTGGCGGCGCAGCTCAAGCAGGACTTCCCCGAGCTGGAGATCATTCTCAACGGCGGCATCAAGACCCTAGAGGAATGCCAGGCTCATCTGCAGACCTTCGACGGCGTGATGCTGGGCCGCGAGGCCTATCACAACCCCTACCTGCTGGCGCAGGTCGACCAGCAGCTGTTCGGCCAGGACAAGCCAGTGATCAGCCGCGCCGAGGCGCTGACCCGCATGCGTCCCTATATCGAGCGGCATATTGCAGAAGGCGGCGCCATGCACCACATCACCCGCCATGTGCTGGGCCTGGCGCAGGGCTTTGCCGGTGCCCGGCGCTTCCGCCAGTTGCTCTCGGTGGACGTACACAAGACCCAGGAGCCGCTGGCCCTGCTCGACCAGGCCATAGAACTGCTCGTCGGCCACTGAAAAGCCCGCGCCAGACGTTGAAGCAGCCCGCTCGGCTCGGGTAAGGTCGGGGTCATGCAACGACAGGGCTTCGTCATGACCTCCAAGCTGGACCAACTCAAGCAGTTCACCACCGTGGTCGCCGACACCGGCGATCTCGACGCCATCAGCCGCCTGAAACCGGTCGATGCCACCACCAACCCTTCGCTCTTGCTCAAGGCTGCGGCACTGCCCCGCTACGCCGAGCTACTGGATCAGGCAGTCGGCGGCTGCGGCGGCGACCTAGGCCTGGCCTGTGACCGCTTCGGCGTGGCCGTCGGCCAGGAGATCCTCAAGGTGATCCCGGGGCGTATCTCCACCGAGGTGGATGCGCGACTGTCCTTCGACACCCAGGCCACCCTGCGCCGCGCCGAACGCATCATCGGCCTGTATGAGCAGGCCGGCATCGGCCGCGAGCGAGTGCTGATCAAGATCGCCTCGACCTGGGAAGGCATCCGCGCCGCGGAACAGCTGGAAAAGGCCGGCATCCAGACCAACCTGACCCTGCTGTTCTCCTTCGCCCAGGCCGCGGCCTGCGCCGATGCCGGTGTGTTCCTGATTTCGCCCTTCGTCGGCCGCATCTACGACTGGTACAAGAAGGCCGAGGGCCGCGACTTCGTCGGCGCCGAGGACCCCGGCGTGAAGTCCGTCTCGCGCATCTACCAGTACTACAAGGCCAACGGCTATCCGACCGTGGTGATGGGCGCCAGCTTCCGCAACCTGGGGCAGATCGAGCAGTTGGCCGGCTGCGACCGCCTGACCATCAGCCCGGAGCTGCTGCAACAGCTGGCCGACGACCAGGGCGAGCTGCCGCGCATCCTTACTCCCGGCACCGGCGAAGCACGCCAGCCACTGGACGAGAAAGGCTTCCGCTGGGCCATGAACGAAGACGCCATGGCCACCGAGAAGCTGGCCGAAGGCATCCGCCTGTTCGCCCGCGACCAGGAAAAACTGGAGGCGCTGCTCGCCGCGCGGCGCTGACTCGGCGACAACGAAAAAGGGCGATCTCCCTGCGGAGATCGCCCTTTTTATGGCCTCAGTGAATGCTCAGCTGCGTTCCAGCGCATTCACCAGGTCATGGAAGGCCTCGCGGTTGGAATCGTTAAGCCCCATAAGGATTCGATGCGCTTCCAGCACCTTGGCCTTGACCACCTCTTCCGACTGGTCCTGCGATGGCAGGTCGCTCAGACACTCCGGGCAGGGAATCGGGCGGTCGACGATATTGAATACCTGATCGAAGCCCATCGACTGCAGCAGGCGCGTAATGTCCTCGTGGGTAGTGACCACGGTGGGCAGCAAGCCGACCTTTTGCCGGGACAGGATGGAAAGCTTGGCCAGCAAGCCAAGAGTAGTGCTATCGATGCTGCGGGTTTCCGTCAGATCAATGACGATCGCCGAAAAATTCAGCGCCGTGAAGATTTTCTCGATCGTTGCATCCAGCGCCGAACACAAGGTCAGGCGGACTTCACCGACGAACTTCAGGACGAAGGTACCGTCCTGCTCGGCGAACTGGATCCTACCGGGGCTATTCCCAGGATTCATGCAAGGTTCCTGCTCAACACCAGCAAGGCAATATCATCCGGCATATCACGCAGATTGGCCAGCCCGAACACTTGGCGCAACCCGTCGAGAGTGCCTCCAGCCTCGCTGACCAGTCTGGGCAGCGCGGCTTCCTTTTCTTTGAGCGTATCGCCGGGCAAAAGGTCCAGAATGCCGTCGGACATCAGGCTCAGACTGAAAGACTGCGGCAGTTGCATGACCAGATCGCTGTAGGTGGCTTCCTCGAACAACCCCACCGGCAGACCGCGGCCTTCCAGATAGCGCGCCTCACCCTCGCTGTACAGCACCGGCAGGGGCAAATGGCCACCAATGCTATAGGTCAGCGTGCCACTTTCCTCGTCGATCACGCCGCCGAGCATGGTCACGTGCTTGCCCAGCTTGCAGTTGATCAGGCCGCGGTTGATGTGCCCGAGCACATCGGATGGTTTGAACTCCGGCAGGATGCCATTGCGCCGCCACTCGTAGAGCAGGCGCGTGGTCATGAACTTGAGCAGTACGGTGACGAAGGCCGAGGACGCGCCATGGCCAGAGACGTCGGCCAGGTAGAAGGCTACGCGGCGCTCGTCGACGCGGAAGTAGTCGACGAAATCACCGGACAGGTACAGCGACGGAATGATCTGGTGGGCAAACTCCAGGCCATCCACCTGCCAGGGTGTCACCGGCAGCATGTTCATCTGCACCTGGCGCCCGGCGTTCTGGTCTTCCTGCAACAGGTGCAGGCTGGCCTGCAGCTCGCGGTTGGCGGCTTCCAGCTTCTCGCGGTAGCGCTGGTTCTCCAGGCGCAGCTGGGAGCGATCCAGGGCACGGCGGATCGAGTGCTCGAGTACGGCCAGGTCTTCCAGCGGCTTGATCAGGTAATCGGCGGCGCCCAGGCGCAGGGCCTCGACCGCATCACTCATCACCCCGGCACCGGAGACGACGATGACCGGGATTTCGCTGTTGAGCACATTGATCCGGCGAATCAGCTCGAGGCCGTCGATCTGCGGCATGCGCAGGTCGCAGATGATCACGTCGGGCTGTTCGCGTTCGAACACTTCCAGCCCTTGCAGCCCGTTTCCGGCCTGCAGGACCTGGAAACCGCTGTCGTCGAGGTAGGCCGCAAGGCTCGCTCGCACTACCTCGTCATCATCGATAATCAGCAGCTTGGCGCTGGTTTTATGCATGGGCCATCCAGGCAAAAGACGCCGGAGAGAAATTGAATTTGGTGTCCGAAACCAGGGAAAACACCTGTACTCGGACGATTCACGGCGCAGACGGTACTCCCATCCGCCAGGCGATTCAAGCAGCCTGCCGATTGTCGCCGGGTGCCTTTACACCTCAAATCGACGGGGGTTATAAGACCCTCGGGGAGCGTCTTTACAACAAGAGGATAGGGTCCATGAGCCAGAATGATCGTGCCTACAGCGAGAAACGTGACTTCATCCGCATGCGACTGGAAACCCCGGTCATCCTTCACCACGCCGGCAAAGAAATTCCGGCCCAATGTCTCGACCTGTCTAGCACCGGCATGCAGGTAGAGGCCAACTGCCAGGTCGCCATGGGTGATCAGGTGAAAGTACATATTCCTTCCGATCACAGTGAACTCAAGGGCCTGGAGGCCCAGACCGAAGTGGTGCGCATCATCCCCCTGGAAAACGGTCGAACCTCCATCGGGCTGGCCATCCTGTCGATGAGCTGAGTTCGGTGACGGAAACGAAAAAGGCGGCCCAGGGGCCGCCTTTTTTCATGGTGTGAAGCGACTCAGAAGTCGTCCACCACCTCGCCGTCCTTGACGCGGAACTCGCGGTTCTGCAGGTAGGCGTTGCGGATGAAGATGTACTTGTCGCCGCTGACCATCTTCTCCGCCGACAGCAGGCTGGCACGGGTGTCGATCACATTGACCGCACGGGTGACGTTGCGGGTCGGCACGTGGTCGATGTACGGATACGGGCCGAGGTAGCTGTCCGGAATCTTGGCCGGGGCGTCACGCAGGGTGCTCGGGCCGAGCAGCGGCAGCACCAGGTATGGGCCGCTGTCCAGCCCCCAGGCTCCGAGAGTCTGTCCAAAGTCCTCGTCGTTGCGCTGCAGGCCCATCTCGCTGGCCACGTCGAAGAAGCCGAGCAGACCGAAGGTGGTGTTGAAGATCAGGCGGCTGCCATCGACGCCGGCGTCATGCACCTTGCCCTGCAACAGGTCGTTGGCCAGGTTGGTCACGTCGCCGATGTTGCGGAACACGTTGTGCACGCCATCCTCGAAGAACTGCGGGGTCACCGCCTGGTAGCCCTTGGCGACGGGCTTCAGCGCATAGGTGTCGAGGGTATCGTTGAAGCGGAAGATCGGGCGGTTGAAACCTTCCCAAGGGTCCTCCTCCGCGGCCTGCGCCGCCAGCGGCAGTACGGCCAGCGCGGCGCAAGCGCACAGGCGGCCCAGACGATCGAGCCACGCGATCATTCGCATTTGCAGTCTCCCCATTGCGTGAGTAGTGTGGCGGCCCGCGGCCGACCCAGAATCCGTTTAGGCCGCGCAGTATAAACTTCGCCGCCTCGTATGGCAGCAGCATAGCGGACTCCAGCATGTCGGATAAACGTCTCATCCATACCGCCCATATCCCCGTGCGTTGGGGCGACATGGACAACTATGGCCACGTCAACAACACCGTCTACCTGGAATACGTCCAGGAAGCGCGGGTGGACTGGTTCGCCAGCATCGGTATCGATATCGATCACGCCCCACAGGGCCCGGTGGTGCTACAAACCCTGCACACCTACCTGAAACCCGTGGTGCACCCGGCCACCCTGGTGGTCGAGCTGTACGCCGGTGCCGTGGGACGTAGCAGCCTGGTGGTGGAACATCGCCTGAGTACGCTGGAAGACCCACAGACGTGCTACGGCGAGGGCTACTGCAAACTGGTGTGGATCGACCACGGCAGCAACGCCTCGGTCGCCGTGCCGGACGACGTGCGCCAAGTGCTGGGCGCATAAGCCGTCACGGGAACGTCACAGGCGCTCGCTACCCTGCCCCGAATCCGTCGGGAAGCGAGCCGCCATGCCTGAACCACAGTTCACCGCCCTGCTCTTCGGCCTGACCGGCTGCCTGGTCGACCACGGCGCCCGCACCCTGCCGATTGCCCTGCAACACAGCGGCCTTACCGATCCCCGGGATCCCAGACTGCTGTCCGCCCTGCTCGCCAGCGCCGCCGAGCGCGCGGAAGCGCTGCCGGGCGTGGCCGAGCTGCTGCAGCGCCTGCACAACCAACGCCTGGCGCATGCCTGGCTGGATGAGCTGCCCACCGAGGTGACCCGCCAGCTATCCAACGCCCTGCCCCAGACGATGGTCGCCGCCACTCCCAGCGACGCGCGCCCCTGGCCGGCGCCGGATGCCATCTGGCAGGCGCTCGGCCAGTTGCGGGTGGAGCGCCTGGACGGCTGCGTATTGATCGCCAGCGAGCCGCGTCTGCTCCAGGCCGGGCTGAATGCCGGGCTGTGGTGCATCGGCCTGGCCACCTGCGGCTCGCTGTGCGGCCTGGCCCTGGGCGACTGGCAGGCCCTGAGCGCCGCCGAGCGCGAAAAGCTGCGCGCCCAGGCCACCCTGGAGCTCTACCGCCTCGGCGCGCACTCGGTGATCGACCACCCCGGCGAGTTGCCGGCCTGCCTGCGCGACCTGGCCGTGCGCCGCAACAAGGGCGAAAAACCCTGACACCCAAAACTTGCCCTGGATCAGGCAGGCACCGGCACCCTGGATTAACCTTCAAGCAGATGCAGCGAACCCGGAACGAAAGACCGGGTCCACTCTGCGGTAGCCAAGAAGGAGACGACCATGTCCGCACGCCTGCAGCACCACTTCCAGCAACTGCGCGAGGAACTCGCCGTCGAGGGCCCGCTGGACGCGGATGACCGTGCCGCGCTGCTCGAACTGATGCAGGAGATCGACCTGAAGTTGGCCCAGGAACTGGCCAGCGACCCCGACGCCACCCTGGTGGACGGCGTCAACCTGGCGGTGGAGCGCTTCGAGAGCCAGCACCCGACCCTCACCGGCACCCTGCGCAATATCCTGCAGAGCCTGGCCAATATGGGCATCTAGCCAGCCCGGAAAACAAAAAGCCCGCATTCGCGGGCTTTTTCGTTACTGGCGCACCAGTCGGCGGTTGTCTGGCGCGATCGCCTCGGTGCTGCGGTAGGGATTGATGTCCAGCCCGCCACGACGCACATAGCGCGCATAAACCGTCAGCTTCTCTGGTTTGAGCAGTCGCCGCAGATCGAGGAATACCCGCTCCACGCACTGCTCGTGGAAGTCCTGGTGCTGGCGGAAGCTCACCACGTAGGCCAGCAGGCTCGCCGCATTCAGGCGTGGGCCACGGTAGTCGATCACCAGCGTGCCCCAGTCCGGCTGGCCGGTGACCGGGCAGTTGGATTTCAGGAGGTGGCTGTACAGCACCTCTTCCACCACCTCGTCGCTGCAGCGCAACAGCTCCGGACGTGGATGGGCGTAGTCGCTGACCACGATCTCCAGCTCGTCGACGCAGCGCCCCGGCAGCGCGGCCACACCCTCGACGGCCACCTCGTCCAGGCCGCGCACACGCACCGTCACCGGCGCACCGGCACAGGCTGACAGATCGCGCGCCAGCACCTGCTCGACCTCGGCCTGGCTGGCGTAGGCGCTCTGGTTCAGCGAGTTGAGGTAGAGCTTGAACGACTTGGACTCGATGATGTTCGGTGAGTCGGCCGGGATGGCGAACTCGCCGATGGCCACCACCGGCTTGCCGGAAGGAGTCAGCCAGGACAGCTCGTAGCAGTTCCAGTAGTCCACGCCCTGATACGGCAAGGTGCTGGCCGTCAGCCCCAGCTCGGCCCACTTGGTGGTGCGGGAGATGGGGAACAGCAGCTCGGGGGCGTACTGGGAAACATATTCGCTGGACTTGCCCAGCGGCGAGTGTTCGGCGGGATGCTGCATGACGGCGGCCTGGAAAGCGGAAAAACGGCGAGCATTGTACCCCATGCCCGCCACCCTCTCGTCACCCGTAGCCCGGATGCAATCCGGGAAGCAGGCAACTCCGCTCCCGGATTGCATCCGGGCTACAAACGGGTCGGGGTTTTCCCCTTTACAACCAGAACCGCAGGCCCAGCACCCAGGCGCCCTCCTCGTCATGCTCGCCCTCGGCACGCAGCCAGTCGCCCGAGCGGCCATAGGTCTTCTCCCAGACATAGCCGACATAGGGCGAGAACTGCGGGCTGACCCGGTAATGCAGACGCAGCCCGGCCTCCAGGGTGCTGCCACCGGCGCCGATGCCCAGGTCGCGGTCGTCGTCCAGCGCCAGGTCGTATTCCAGCTTGGGCTCCAAGGCCCAGCGTTGACTCAGCAGCAGCTCGTATTCGGCCTCCACGCGCAATGAAGCGTCGCCGCGCTCGCTGAGGAACAGGTTGGCGTCCAGCTCGACCCACTGCGGCGCCAGGCCCTTGAGGCCGAGCACCGCATGACTGCGTGCCGGCCCCGGCTGGTCGTCATGGCGCAGGCCGGCCTGCCAATCGAAGAACTCGGAAGCCATGCGTCGATACAGCAGCTGGGTCTCGCTGGAATCGGTCGGCCCGCCCTCGCCCCGTTCGCCACTGCTCTTCAGTACCGCCTTGTGCAAGTCGTTACCGTAGGTGGCCTCCAGTTCCCAGGCCAGGGCCTGGTCGTCGCCGTCGAAACGCTGCTCCAGGTGGTCGACGGCCAGCTTGGCTACCGGCATGGCGTCCATATGTTGCTCCATGGCCAGCGCCGGGGTGCTCAAGAGCAGGCCAAGCAGGAGATTAGTGGTGCGCATGTTCGTTCTCCTTGGCGGCCGGCTGTTCGCTGTAGAACGGCTGGGCGCTGCCGTCCGGAGCCTCCACCACGATCTTGCGGAACATGCCGCTGGCCATGTGGTAGATCAGGTGACAGTGGAAGGCCCACTCGCCCATGGCATCCACCGGCACGTCCACCTCCAGGCTCTGCCCGGGCGCCACGTTGACCACATGCTTGAGCGGGTTGAAGCGACCGTTGCCCTTGTCCAGCTGCATCCACATGCCGTGCAGGTGCATGGGGTGGTTCACCATGGTCTGGTTGACGAAGCGGAAGCGCACCCGCTCGCCGTACTTGAGGCGAATCGGTTCGGCCTCGGAGTACTTCACTCCGTCGAACGACCAGAAGTAGCGCTCCATGTTGCCGGTCAGTTTCAGCTCGATGGTGCGGTCCGGCGCGCGATAGCCGGCGGCCGGGCGCATGGCCTTGAGGTCGCCGTAGACCAGCACGCGCCCACCGTCGACCGGCTCGGGAGCGACGCCACTCCCCGCGGCGTAGTCCGGGTTGCCGACAGTCGTTATGGCCGAGTGGTCCATTCCGGCCATCTGCGAGTGATCCATGCCCGCCATCGCGCCATGGTCCATCCCCGCCATATCATGGCTCATGCCCATGTCGGCCATGCTCAGCAGGCGCGGCGCGCGCAGAGGTGGCGCCTCGGCGCGCATGCCCGGGCGCGGCGCCAGGGTGGCCAGGGCCTGGCCGCGGCGGTCCATGGATTCGGCGACCAGGGCATAGGCCTTGTCTTCGCTGGGCTGGACGATCACGTCGTAGGTCTCCGCCACCGCCAGGCGCAGCTGGTCGACCACCACCGGCTGCACATCGTTGCCGTCGGCCTGTACCACGGTCAGCGGCAGGCCGGGGATGCGCAGATCGAAATAGCTCATGCCCGCGCCATTGATGATGCGCAGGCGCACCCGCTCGCCCGGCTTGAACAGCGCCGTCCAGTTCTGCTCGGCGTCGCGGCCGTTGACCAGGAAGCGGAAGCCGCCGACATCGGCGATGTCGGTCTTGGCCATGCGCATGCTGCCCCAGTCCCAGCGATCCTTGAGCGTGGTGGACAGACCATCGCGAGCCACATCGCGGAAGAAATCGCCCACCGTCTGTTGCTGGTCGTTGTAGTAGTCGGCCTGCTTCTTCAGGTTGGCCAGGGTGCGCTCGGGCTTCTCGTCCTGCCAGTCGAACAGCAGCACGGTGTACTCGCGGTCGTAGCGGTATGGCTCGCGCACCTTGGGTTCGATGACCAGCGGCCCGTACAGGCCTTCCTGCTCCTGGAAGTCGGCGTGGGCGTGGTACCAGTAGGTGCCGGACTGGTTGAGGGTGAAGCGGTAGGTGAAGGTCTCGCCGGGTGCGATGCCGGGGAAGCTGATGCCCGGCACGCCGTCCTGGGTGTAGGGCAGGATGATGCCGTGCCAGTGCAGCGCGGTCATGCGCTCGAGCCTGTTGGTGACGGCGATCTCCACTTCCTCGCCCTCCTGGAAGCGCAGCTCCGGCGCCGGGCTCTGGCCGTTGATGGTCAGCGCCGGGCGGCTGCCGTCGCTGAAGCGCACTTCGCCCTCGTCGATCACCAGCTCGTAGCGCCCGGCCTGGGCGCCCAGGCTCAAGCCCAGCAGCGCGCAGAACAGCAGGCGCCTCACGGTTGCACGTCCAGCTTGCCGACCATGCCGGCCTGGTAATGCCCCGGCAGGTTGCAGGCGAACTCCAGGCCGGTGGCCTTGGCGAAGGTCCAGGTCAGCTCGGCGCTCTTGCCCGCGGGGATCAGCACCGTATTCGGGTCGTCATGGCTCATCTGGCCGTGATCCATGCCAGCCATGTCGTGGCCCATCTTCGAATGGTCCATGGACTGGATACCGTTCTCTCCGAGCATGCCCATCTGCTGCATCATCAGCATCTGCTTCTGGTGCTCGGCATGCTGGGCGGCGTCGCCCAGGCTGAATTCGTGGAGCAGGCCGCCTTCGTTCTTCAGCACGAAGCGCACCGTCTCGCCGGCCTTGACCTGCACGGCGGCCGGCTCGTAGTACATATCGCCCAGCACTATCTCGACAATACGGTCGGCCTTGGCCGCCGCGGCCGGCTGGCCGAAGGCGAAGTGGCCGCCATCGGCCAAGGCCGGCAGGCTGAAGGCGCAGAGCAGCGGCAGGAAAATGCGTGCGGACATGGTCAAACTCCATCGTGGTTTGTCGCCACTCTAGGGAGCCGCCGCTGGCGCTAAGCTGACGCGAAGATTACATCTCTGTCAGCTTCGCCCCGCCCTCCTCCGGCTTGGCGTATAAAGCCGACTGTCACTGCCGTGAGTCCTGCAATGAAGCTGCTTATCGTCGAAGACGAACCCAAGACCGGCCACTACTTGCGCCAGGGCCTGCGCGAGGCCGGCTTCGCCGTGGAGCTGGCCCAGGACGGCCTGGGCGGCGAGCACCTGGCGCTGACCGGCGACTTCGACCTGCTGATCCTCGACGTGATGCTGCCCGGCCGTGACGGCTGGCAGATTCTCGCCAACGTGCGTGCAGCGGGCCTCGGCGTGCCGGTGCTGTTCCTCACCGCCCGCGACGCGGTCGAGGACCGGGTGCGCGGCCTGGAAGCCGGCGCCGACGATTACCTGGTCAAGCCCTTCGCCTTCACCGAGCTGCTGGCGCGGGTGCGCACGCTGTTGCGGCGTGGCAGCAGCACGCCGCAAGAACATCAGCTGCAGCTGGCCGACCTGTCCCTCGACCTGCTGCGCCGCCGCGCCGAGCGTGCCGGCAAGCGCATCGAGTTGACCGCCAAGGAGTTCGCCCTGCTCGAACTGCTGCTGCGCCGCCAGGGCGAGGTGCTGCCTAAGTCGCTGATCGCCTCGCAGGTGTGGGACATGAATTTCGACAGCGACACCAACGTCATCGAGGTCGCCATCCGCCGCCTGCGCACCAAGGTCGACGAGGGCTTCGCCACGCCGCTGATCCATACGGTGCGCGGCATGGGCTATGTGCTGGAGGCGCGCGCCTGATGTCCCTCGCCAATCGCCTCGCCCTGCTCTTCGCCGCCTGCGCCGCCGCCGTGGCGCTGGTCGCCGGCACGCTGTTCAGCCGCGCCAGCGAGGCGCACTTCGTCGAGCTGGACCGGCAGCAGCTGCAGGGCAAGCTGGCGGTGTTCACCGAGCTGCTGCAGGGCGTGATGGACAGCGAAACCCTGGCCACGCGCCGCCCGCAGCTGGAGCAGGAACTGCAGCGCCACCCCGAGCTGGCCCTGCGCATCCAGAGCGCGGACCGCCAGCTGTGGTTCACCAGCCAGCCGCTACTGGCCCACCTGCCGCAGGGCGACGAGCAGATCGGTCGCTGGCAGCACCAGGGCACCGATTTTCGCGTGATCGAAAAGCGTCTGGACGGCGACCTGCGCCTCAGCCTGCTGCTGGACATCACCCACCACCAGCACTTCCTGGCCCGCTTGCAGCGGCTGATCTGGCTCTGCGTCGGCCTCTCGGCGCTGGCCACCGCGCTGCTCGGCGCCTGGGTGGCGCGTCGCGGACTGCGTCCGTTGCGGCAGATGACGGCGGTGGCGCGGCAGGTCTCGGCCCAGTCGCTGACCGCGCGCCTGCCGCTGGCGGGCATTCCCGCCGAGCTGCGCGAGCTGGGCGAGGCCTTCAACGCCATGCTGGCGCGCCTGGAAGACGCCTTCGCCCGCCTCTCAGCCTTCTCCGCCGATATCGCCCACGAGCTGCGCACGCCGCTGTCCAACCTGCTGACCCAGACCCAGGTCACCCTCGGCCAACCCCGCGAGCTGGCGGACTACCGCGAGGCCTTGCACTCCAACCTGGAGGAGCTGCAGCACCTGGCGCAGATGGTCGGCGACATGCTCCTGCTGGCCAAAGCCGACAACGGCCTGCTGCAGACCCGCCGCGAGCCGCTGGCGCTGGAGAACGAGCTGGCGGCCCTGGCCGACTACTTCGCGCCGCTGGCCGAGGATGCCGGGGTGAGTATCCAGATCGAGGCCGAGGGCACGCTGACGGCGGACCGCCTGCTGCTGCGCCGCGCCCTGTCCAACCTGATCGACAACGCCCTGCGCTTCACCCCGAGCGGCGGCGCGCTGCGCCTGAGCGCCACGCCGACGCGCATCGAGGTGGCCAACCAGGGCGCGGCAATTCCCTTTGATCTGCGCGAGCGCCTGTTCGACCGCTTCTACCGTGCCGACCCGGCGCGCCGCGAGGGTGGCGCCGAGCACGCCGGCCTGGGCCTGGCCATCGCCCGCTCCATCGTCCAGGCCCACGGCGGCAACATCCGCTGCGAGTCGGCGGATGGCTGGACGCGCTTCATCATCGAGCTGCCGGGCTAGCTCGATTACGGCATCACGCAACCCTCCGTCAGGTGTAAGAGCGCACTGGGCAGGCTGCCGCTGGCGTGAAGGTGCATTGCACTGGCGGCAATGGGCGCAGGCCGGCTGAGCCTGGATCGGCCCAGCATAGGCAGATTCAGACTGTCGATCTCACGGGGCGCCAGGCGCAGCGGGTTGAATGGTCGTCGGCCAGAAGCGTCCGTAGCGGCCGCACGCTGGAACTGTTTTACACGCCCAATGAAACAGCGATATCGAGCAGCGCCAAGGGTAAATAGATCAAGGTAAGTGGTGCGTAGAAGCGGCGAGAGCGTGCGAAGAATGCGGCCAACGGTACTGCGAACATGAACAGATCCAACGCGCCCCAGAGCTGGAATGGTGAGGAATTGAAGAACAGGATATTGGTCGCACTTCCCAACCCCAGGTAAGCGCAGATCGCCAACAGGGCAAAGCGCCCGTCCTGCTCAAAGTAGACTTGCAGGCCATCGGCCTCGTCTTCGCTGCGGCTTGGCAATATCAAGGCCGCCGCGCTAAACAGCGATAGTGCCAGGCAGACCAGAAGCAGGAACTCGACGAACGAAAAGGCATTCTTGAACGTGGGGAGATCGTTTAGGGCCCACCAGAACTGCAGTTGGAACAGGAAGAGCACGACCGCCCACGCCAGTGCGACCCAATCTGGCCGCGCCACGCGGCGAATCCTGAAAACGGTCATGGCGCCCAACAGAACCCTGGTTATGGACAAGCCCAGGATCATCGAAAGCACGGTCACCAGAATGTGGAAGTTGCCCACGTTGCCCCCTCGATTCGACTCTCGCTCGCACCTGCCGCGTGCTGCACACCGCAGCCTTGCCAATCTCGACTGATGACATCGGTAATAAATACCAGCAATGCCGCAAATAGCGCTACACGCGGCAGGTAGGCTTCAGTCCAAACAGCGGCTGCATCTAGCCGGGAGCTGCTGCTGGAGGCAGGCTGAAACCGGCTCGGAACATAGATTTAAGCATTTAGCACTATCTCGTCCCAGGCAGTGGGGCTCGGGAAAAGCTCCCCGAGAAAACCCACAAACGCTTTAACATTGGGGCTGCCTCGTCGGCTTTCCGGCCATAACGCTGTGATGGAAGACCGGTCCACGGCGCACTCGGGAAACAGCGGTGTTAATTCCCCACGAGCCACATAGGGCGCCGCTACATAAGTGGGCGAAATGCCTATTCCGCCACCCGCTGCAACCACTGCGGCAACGGCATCGCTCGCATCGATGACTACGCCTGAGTCCGGCACCCACTCGACCACTTTCCCGTCAACGCTGAACGGCCAGCGCAATGCTTGGCCGGAACTTTGATAACGAAAGTTCACGCAGTCGTGGTGCGCCAGATCGCTGAGTTGCAGCGGCGTGCCACGCCTGGCCAGGTAGGCCGGTGAAGCAAAAGCGGCTATCCGATGAGGCCCCAGAGTTTTCGAGATCAGCCGCGAATCCGCCAGGTTGCCCACGCGTACGGCAACATCGATGCCTTGCTCGATGATGTCCGAAAACTGGTCGCCCAGGCGCAGGTCGATGGCGAGCTTGGGATACCGCTCGCGAAACCTAGGAATGGCCGGCGCCAAGATGTTCAGGCCGATAGGAGGCGGCGCGGTGACCTTCAATGTGCCGGACGGCTCGGCCCGAGAGGCAACAGCGGCCTGATCGATATCTTCCACCTCGCGCAAAATGCGCAGTGCCCGCTCGTACAAATCCCGCCCTTCCGGCGTCAGGGTGAGCGAGCGGGTAGTCCGGCTGAATAGCTTGAGTTGGAAGTGCTGTTCAAGGCGCTGCACACTTTTGCTGATAGCTGACGGTGAGACAGACAAGTCTCGGGCTGCGGCGGTATAGCTGCCCAGGGACGCGGCGCGGGCAAAGGCGATGAGACCGGTAAGGCGGTCCAACCCTATTTGTTCCTTCATGGCATCAGTAAAGCGACTTGAACCCTAATTATCAATCTTTGCTCCGGTCTTTAACCTTTCTCCCATTGACGCCATCCAGGCGTTCAAGGAGATGGTCCATGACTGCTACACCTGCTCTCAACCAAGCTTTTCCCAGCAATCTGCATGGCCGTACCGTGGTGATCTTCGGGGGTACTTCCGGGATCGGCTTGGCCGCAGCCATTCAAGCCAAGGCCGCCGGCGCACACGTGACCGTCATCGGCTCCGATGCCACCCGTGCCGAGCAGGCCGCGCGCAACCACGGCCTAGATGCCTGGCGCGCAGCCGACGTAACCGATAGCCAAGCCATCTACGCTGCCTTGGCAGATATGCCGCACGTCGACCACCTGGTTCTGCTGGCCGGCACGTACGTGGTGGGCAAGGTACTGGATGTCGAGATTGACCACCTGCGCGGGGCCTTCGAGGAACGTATGTGGGCTTCGGTGCATGCCATACGAGCCCTTGGCGAACGCCTGGCGAAAGACGGCTCCATCACCTTTATCTCCGGAATGTTGTCGGAGCGCCCCAATGCCCACGGCAGCGCGGTGTTGGCTGCAGCATCCGCTGCCATGGAGGCGCTGGCGCGGGGCCTCGCCCTGGAGTTGGCGCCGATTCGGGTCAACACGTTGTCACCCGGTCCGATCAATACCCCCATTTTCAGCAAAGCACTGGGCGATGGACGTGATGCGTTCGTGGCGGCGCTGGAGCAGTCGCTGCCGCTGCATCGTCTAGGCACCGCAACAGAGGCAGGCGCTGCCACTGTTTTCCTGATGAGCAACGGCTTTATGAACGGCGCCACATTGAATATCGACGGCGGCGCAAGGCTGGTCTGAGCGGCCCAACCGGCCAGCTAGCCCGATTGGGTAGCAAGCCCCCCTACGACTTCAAAAGGAGATTTTCTTCTCCAAAGGCTGCTTCTGGCCGAACGCGCTCGCTTGTGAGAGGTAGCCCCTCCAATCACCTCTCGCGCCGGCAAGCAGTCATTCGCACTGCTTGCCAGCGGCTGGTTTGATTAGGGCGACTCGCTGTCGAGCGCGAGTAGCTTTAGTCCGCGGTCTGCTCCACCACGGTGTCGGCGGCGGGGGCCTGGGCAGGCTCTTTCGGCTTTGCCTGGGCACGTCGGGCTTGTATGCGCTGCCGCTTGGCCTGCTGCTTCGCATGCTGCGCCTGGGTCGCCGTCACTACGCCAACTGCCTGACCGTTCAAGTCCAGGCGTGGCGCGTTCTCCGTCATGCTGGTCCAGTATCGGCTGCCCCGGCACCAGGTGGCCAGGCCCAGCTTGAGTTGTTCGGCGGATATGCCGAGCAGCTCCAGATGTTGCTCGGCATCCTTGAGGATGCCCTCCTTGAGCGGAACCTTGGGCGCCGGATTGACCGGGAAGGCCAGCGGGAAGTGCATCTGCAGTCGCCAGATCGCCTCCACCGCAGGATCCTGCTCACGAGGCTTGGTTGGCTGGGAGGACTTCCGCTTGCGCGGCTTCTCGCTATCGGTTTTCACCTGCTCTTTTTCAGCCCGCAGGCGGTCACGTAGCTCAGCTAGTTGCTCAAAACCCATCGTTCAGT
Organism: Pseudomonas sp. GD04019; assembly: GCF_029837695.1. GTDB lineage: Bacteria > Pseudomonadota > Gammaproteobacteria > Pseudomonadales > Pseudomonadaceae > Aquipseudomonas. Next base: position 215,675 of record NZ_JAOEEA010000005.1, on the reverse strand, counting down.
CACAGCTCATGGTTGATTCGAAACGCAAGGTTATCCCATGCAGTCATTTGAAGCAGGTTAATCAGACGGCAGTACCACTGATGACGTGATCGCGGCAGCAATTCCGCCCGGTTATCGATGCATGTTCGCCCGTCCATTCCGTTACCCAATCGAAGCTCGCAACTGGGCGCTGGCCGCACCATACAGGTCTACATCGACTACGCCAGCCCCGCCTCACCCTGCCCCACCACTATCGGCCGCCAGCGCCGCAGCAAGGTATACAGGGTCGGCACCACGAACAGGGTGAAGAAGGTGCCCACCAGCAGGCCACCGACGATGACCATGCCGATCTGCTGGCGGCTCTCGGCACCGGCGCCGCTGGCGATGGCCAGCGGCAGCGAACCGAGGACCATGGCGCCGGTGGTCATCAGGATCGGCCGCAGGCGCTGCACCGCTGCCTCCAGCACCGCCTCGCCCAGTTCGCGGCCCTCGCGCAGCAGGTGGTTGGCGAACTCGACGATGAGGATGCCGTGCTTGGTGATCAGCCCGATCAGGGTCACCAGGCCCACCTGCGAGTAGATGTTCAGGGTGCCGCCGAACAGCTTGAGCGCCAGCAGCGCGCCGGCCATGGACAGCGGCACGCTGAGCAGGATGATCAGCGGATCGAAGAAGCTCTCGAACTGCGCCGCCAGCACCAGGAAGATGAACATCAGGGCCAGCACGAAGATCAGCGCTACGCCGCTGCTGGAGTCCTTGAAGTCGCGCGAGGTGCCGGTGTAGTCGAACTGGGTATCCGGCGGAAAGATCGCCCGCGCTTTTTCCTCCAGGTGATCCAGCGCCTCGCCCAGCGTATAGCCGGAACCGACGTTGGCGCTGACCGTCACCGCGCGCAGCTGGTTGAAGTGGTTGAGCTCGCGCGGCGCCACCGTCTCGCGCACCTCGATCAGGTTGGAGAGCTGCACCATGTTGTCGTTGCGCCCGCGCACGTAGACGCGGTTGAGGTCATCGGGATTGCTGCGGTCGACGTCCTGCAACTGCACCAGTACGTCGTACTGCTCGCCGTTCTGCTTGAAGCGGGTCACCTGGCGGCTGCCGAACAGGCTCTCCATGCTGCGGCCGATGGTGGCCACGTCGGTGCCCACCGCCACCGCCTGCTCGCGGTTGACCGTGACCTTGAGCTGCGGGGTGTTGAGCTTGAGGTCGGTGTCCAGGCTCTCCAGCCCCGGATAGCCGCGCACCTCGGCCAGCAGCTGGTCGACGTACTGCTGCAGCTCGGCGTATTCCAGCGAGGAGCGGATGACGAAATTGACCGGCTGGTTGCGCGCGCTCTGCCCCAGCGGCGGGCGGTTGATTGGGAAGGCGCGCACGCCGGGGATGTCCTGCAGCTTGGGCAGCAGCTCGTCGCGGATCTCGAATTGGCTGCGTTCGCGCTTGTCCCAGTCCTCCAGCTTCATGAACGACAGGCCCTGGGCCACGGTGGGGAAGCCAACGATGACCATGTAGCGGTTGGCCTCCGGAATCGAGGCGTAGGCCGCCTCCAGCTGTTCGGCGTAGCGACTGGTATAGCCGACGGTGGCGCCGTCCGGGCCGTTGATCGAGCCGACGATGGTGCCGGTGTCCTCGGTCGGCGCCAGTTCGCTGCGCAGGCTGCCGAACAGCCAGGCGCAGAGAATCAGGATGCCCAGCAGCAGCGCCACCACCAGCCACCAGGCGCGCAGCACCCGTTCCAGCAGGTGGCGGTAGTTGTAGGTCAGGCCGTTGAGGAAGCCCTCGATCAGGTTGTAGAAGCGGCTGTGCTTCTGCTGCGGCACGTGGGCCTTGAGCAGGTGGCCGCACATCATCGGCGACAGCGTCAGGGCGACGAAGCCGGACACCAGCACGGCACCGGCCAGGGTCCAGGCAAATTCGGTAAATAACTTCCCTGACGTGCCCTGCATAAAGCCGATCGGCGCGTACACGGCGGCCAGGGTCAGGGTCATGGCGATCACCGCGAAGGCGATCTCGCGGCTGCCGACGAAGGCGGCCCGCATGGGGCTCATGCCCTGCTCGATATGCCGGTGGATGTTCTCCAGCACCACGATGGCGTCGTCCACCACCAGGCCGATGGCCAGGACCATGGCCAGCAGGGTCAGGGTATTGACCGTGAAGCCCATCAGCGCCATCAGCGCGCAGGCACCGATCAGCGACACAGGAATAGTGACCAGCGGAATCAGCGTCGCGCGCAGCGAACGCAGGAACAGGAAGATGATCAGCACGACCAGCACCACCGCTTCCCAGATGGTGGCGTAGACGTTCTTGATCGACTCGCGGATGAACAACGAGTTGTCGTTGGCCTCCGCCATTTCCATGCCTTCCGGCAGCAGCTCGCGTAACTCAGGCAGCGCCTGGTTGAGGCCATCGGAGATTTCCAGCGGGTTGGCCGTGGCCTGCTTGACCATGCCCACCGCCACCGCCGGGCGGCCCTTGAAGCGCACCACGGTGCGCTCGTCGGCGGCGCCGATCTCGGCATGGCCGACGTCGGACAGGCGCAGCAGGTAGCCGCGCGAGTCGTCGAGGATCAGCCGGTTGAATTCGTCCGGGGTCTTCAGGTCGGTTTCCGATAGCACGCTGAACTCGCGCTGCACCGACTCGATGCGCCCGGCCGGAATCTCCACGTTCTGTCGGCGCAGGGCATCCTCCACGTCCTGCACGGTGAGGTCGTGGGCGGCCAGCTTCTCCGGGTCGAGCCAGATGCGCATGGCGTAGCTGCGCGCGCCGCGGATCTGCACCTCGGACACGCCGGGGATGGTCTGCAGACGATCCTGCACCACCCGTTCCAGCACATCGGTGATCTCCATGGCGGAGAGGCGCTCGCTGTAGAAGGCCAGCCACACCACCGGCTGGGCGTCGGCCTCGACCTTCTGCACCATCGGCTCGTCGATCTCGTCCGGCAGCAGGCTGCGCACCCGCCCCAGGCGGTCGCGCACGTCGTTGGCGGCCTCGTCGGAGTTGCTGCCGAGGCGGAACTGGGCGGTGATCTGGGTGTTTTCCGAGCGGCTGATGGAACTGACGAAATCCAGCCCCTCGATGCCGGACAGCACGTCCTCGATCGGCTGGGCGACCTGGGACTCCATGATTTCCGGGCTGGCGCCGGGATAGATGACGTTGACCGTGACGATCGGCACGTCGATGTTCGGGTACTCGCGCACCGCCAGGCGCTGGTAGGCCAGCAGGCCGAGCAGCACGATGATCAGCGACAGCACGGTGGCGAACACCGGCCGGCGGATACAGATATCGGAGAGGGTCATGCGCCGTCCCCACGCGGGACGGTGCGCACCTCATGCCCGGGGCTGACCTTCTGCCAGCCGGCACTGATGATCGTCTCGTCGCCCTGCAGCCCCTCCACCACTTCGGCACGGCCGCGCAGGCGCTGGCCGATGCGGATCGGCCGGCGTTCGACCTTGCCGTCCACCACCAGGTTGACGAACAGCAGCTGGCCCATGGGCATCACCGCTTCTTCCGGAATCACCAGGGCCTGCGGGCGCTCGGCGAGGATCACCGAAACCTTGACGAACTGGCCGGGCTTGAGCCGGTGATCGGCGTTGGCCACCTGGGCGCGAATGGCCTGGCTGCGGCCGATCTCGTCCAGGCGCGGGTTGAGCGCGCTGATCCTGCCCTGGAAACGCTCGCCGCCGTAGGCATCCAGCGACAGCTCGACGAGTTGGCCGACCCGCACCTGGCTGACCGCCTTCTGCGGCACGCGGAAATCCAGCTTGAGCGGGTCGAGCACTTCCAGGTTGACGATGTCGTCGCCGGGGCTGAGGTAGTCACCGACGCTGACCAGACGCAGGCCGAGTACGCCGTCGTAGGGGGCACGGATCTGCGTCTTGTCCAGGCGCGCCTGGGCCAGCGCCAGGCTGGCGCGGGCGGCCTGCTGCTGGGAGCTGGCCTCGTCCAAGGCCTGGGCATTGCTGGCGCCGCGCTTGAACAGCATCTGCGCGCGCTGGAAGCTTTTTTCGGCGAGATTGAGGTTGGCTTGGGCCTGGGCCAGTTCGGCGCGGGCGATGGCATCGTCGAGGCCGACCAGCAGATCGCCGGCCTTAACCGCCTGCCCCTCCTGGAAATGCAAGGTGGCGAGGCGCCCCTCCACTTCCGGACGGATCATGGTCGATTCGTCCGAACGCAGCGAGCCGAAGGTGATCAGCTCGTCACGCACCAGGGTGCGCTCGGGCTGCGCCACTTCCACCAGCGGTGCCTGTTCGGCCCGCAGGGGGCTGGCCAGACACAGGGTCGCGAAAAGCAGAACGGCGCGGCGGGCAGTCATCACTCAACCTCTTATTGTCCGATCGGTCGAGTCTAACGGCGGACGGCGCCGTTGCCGACCGCCGATTGTGTTACCCGATGCTTACTGGCGCATGCCGCGCCCACTCTTCAGCAGGCGGATGCAGACGATGTAGAGCACCGTGCTGGCCAGCAACATCATGCCGATGGCGATGCCGATATTGATGTCAGATACGCCGAGAATCCCGTACCTGAACGCATTGACCATGTGCAGGATCGGGTTTACCAGCGACACGTGCTGCCAGAACTCGGGCAGCAGGCTGATCGAGTAGAACACCCCGCCCAGGTAGGTCAGCGGCGTGAGCACGAAGGTCGGGATGATCGAGATATCGTCGAAGTTGCGCGCATACACCGCGTTGATGAATCCGCCCAGGGAGAAGGTGATCGCGGTCAGCAGGATCACCAGCACGGTCACGCCCAGGTGGTGCACCTGCAGCTGGGTGAAGAACAGCGACAGCAGAGTGACGATCAAGGCCACCGCAAGGCCGCGCAGGGCGCCGCCGACGGTGTAGCCGATCAGGATGGTGTGCGGCGATACCGGCGACACCAGCAGCTCCTCGACGTTGCGCTGGAACTTGCTGCTGAAGAAGCTGGACACCACGTTGCTGTAGGAGTTGGTGATCACCGACATCATGATCAGCCCGGGCACGATGAACTCCATGTAGGAGTAATCGCCCACGCCACCGACCTGGCTGCCGATCAGGCGGCCGAAGATCACGAAGTACAGGGCCATGGTGATGGCCGGCGGCAGCAGGGTCTGCGCCCAGATGCGCATGAAGCGCCGCACTTCGCGGCGCACGATGGTCTGCAGGGCGACCCAGTTGGAGGCGAGTTCCGGGCTCATTTCGCCACCTTCGCCAGGTTCTTCTCGACCAGGGACACGAACAGCTCCTCGAGACGGTTGCTCTTGTTGCGCAGGCTCAGCACCTCGATCTTCTGCGCCGCCAGCTGGCGGAACAGCTCGGTGATGCCCAGGCTCTTCTCCACCTGTACCTCCAGGGTGTGATGGTCGACCAGCATCGCCGGATAGCCCTGCAGCTGCGGCGGCACCAGCTGCGATTCCTTGAGATCAAGCAGGAAGGTCTCCACGTGCAGGGTCTTGAGCAGCGCCTTCATGCTGGTGTTCTCGACGATGCTGCCGTGGTCGATGATGCCGATGTGGCGGCACAGCTGCTCCGCTTCTTCCAGGTAGTGGGTGGTGAGAATGATGGTGATGCCCTTCTGGTTCAGCTCGGTGAGGAAGCTCCACATCGAGCGGCGCAGCTCGATGTCCACGCCGGCGGTGGGCTCGTCGAGTATCAGCAGGCGCGGCTCGTGTACCAGCGCGCGGGCGATCATCAGGCGCCGCTTCATGCCGCCGGAGAGCATACGCGCGGCCTCGTTGTGCTTGTCCCACAGGCCGAGCTGGGTCAGGTACTGCTCGGCGCGCTCCTTGGCCACCTTCTGCGGGATGCCGTAGTAGCCGGCCTGGGTCACGACGATGTCGAAGACCTTCTCGAACTGGCTGAAGTTGAACTCCTGCGGCACCACGCCGAGGCAGCGCTTGAGCCCGGAAGGGTCGCGATCCAGATCGTGGCCGAACACTTCCACCGAGCCGCCGCTCTTGTTCACCAGGGTGGAGAGGATGCCGATGGTGGTGGACTTGCCCGCCCCGTTGGGGCCGAGCAGGGCGAAGAAGTCGCCTTCGGCGACATCGAGGTCGATGCCCTGGAGGGCCTGGAAGCCGTTGGCGTAGGTCTTGGTCAGTTGCCGGATGGACAGCGCAGAACTCATGAGAGATAGCTACTCAGCAAAGGGAAGGCTTAGATAAGGCTCGGGAGAGGCAATTGCAACCATTCGTTGCAGGGTAGCCTGCCCGCCCCGGCCTCAGGAAAAAAGCCCCGTCGCCTCGATGTTAACTATCGAATTCCTTTATGGCGGCGGCCTCCGCCTGCAGATCGCCACGCAGGAAGGCCGAACCTTCCTCGAACAGGTGCGGGTAGCACTGGCGCAGGTGGCCGAAGAACAGCTCCAGCGGCAGGTCGTCGAACTGGCCGTGGTCGGTCAGGTATTCCATGTAGCGTGCACCCTCGGCATTAAAGGGATGGAACACGCTGTCGTTGCGCCCATCGAACTCCAGCGGCGCCACCTTGAACATCTGGCACAGCGCCAGGTTGAAGGCCGGCGTGGCCTTGACCCATTTACCCTCGATGAACAGCTCGGTGTAGCCGTGCATGGCGAACACTTCGCTGCGCAACATCTCGATCAGGCGCGGGGTGGACAGGTGGTTGCGCACATCGGCCAGGCCGATGCGCGCCGGTATCCCGCAATGCCGCGCACAGGCCGCCAGCAGCAGAGCCTTGGGCACGCAGTAGGACTCGCCTGCGGCTAGCGCATGACTGGCCTTGAGCGTCTCGTGGTCGGGGCTGAACACGTAGGGGTTGTAGCGGATCTGGTCGCGCACCGCGTAGTACAGGCTCACCGCCTGCTCGCGGGGGTTGCGGCTGGCGCCCCGCGAACGTTCGGCGAACTCGACTACCCTGGGGTGGTCACTATCCACGAAGCGGCTGGGTAGAAGGCTGGACTGCATCAGGGTTCTCCAGGGGGTTGCCCCCAGTCTATCCAGGCCTATCGCGCCGGGTGCACGACGATCCGGCCAAGCTCGCCGGCCTTACCGCCAAGGCCGGCCTCATGGAGGATTGCGCATGCTCGCTGTCTGGTTGCTGATTCTGCTGTTCGGCGTCGCCTACCTGGCCTATTCCCGCATGGCTGCCCTGCCCGCCCTGGGCATCGTGGCCGGCTATCTGATCCTGCTCGGCCTGTTCGGCGATGTCCCGTACTGGCTGGAGCTGGGGCTCTGGCTGCTGTGGCTCGGCGTGGCCATCCCCCTCGCCCTGCCGGAATTGCGCCGCAAACTGATCACCGGTCCGCTGTTCGGCTGGTTCCAGAAGGTGCTGCCGCCCATGTCCGCCACCGAGCGCGACGCCATCGAGGCCGGCACCGTGTGGTGGGATGGCCAGCTGTTCAGCGGCCGCCCGGACTGGGACGTGCTGTTGAATTACCCTGCCGCCAAGCTCAGTGACGAGGAACGCGCCTTTATCGATGGCCCGGTGGAAGAGCTGTGCGCCATGGTCAGCGACTGGGAGATCGGCCAGCAGCTCGACCTGCCCGAAAAGGCCTGGCAACACATCAAGAGCAATGGCTTCTTCGGCCTGATCATTCCCCAGGAGTACGGCGGCAAGGGCTTCTCCGCCTACGCCCACTCCCAGGTGGTGATGAAGCTGTCGACCCGCTCCGGCGACCTCGCCTCCACCGTGATGGTGCCTAACTCCCTCGGCCCGGCCGAGCTGTTGCTGCACTACGGCACCGACGAACAGCGCCAGCACTACCTGCCGCGCCTGGCCCGCGGCGAGGAAATCCCCTGCTTCGCCCTCACCGGCCCGCTGGCCGGCTCGGACGCCGGCGCCATGCCGGACACCGGCATCGTCTGCCGCGACCAGTGGAATGGCGAGGACGTGCTCGGCCTGCGCCTGACCTGGGAGAAGCGCTACATCACCCTGGGCCCGGTCGCCACCCTGCTCGGCCTGGCCTTCAAGGCCTATGACCCGGACCACCTGCTGGGCGACCAGGAAGACCTCGGCATCAGCCTGGCGCTGATCCCCACCGACACGCCCGGCGTGGAGATCGGCCGCCGCCACCTGCCGCTTGGCGCCGCCTTCATGAACGGCCCCAACTCGGGCAAGGATGTGTTCGTACCGCTGAGCTGCCTGATCGGCGGCCAGGAATACCTGGGCAAGGGCTGGATGATGCTGATGAACTGCCTGTCCGTGGGCCGCTCCATCTCCCTGCCGGCCGGCGGTACCGGTGCGGCAAAGATGTCCAGCCTGGTCAGCGGCCAGTACTGCCGCGTGCGCGAACAGTTCGGCGTGCCGCTGGCGGCGTTCGAAGGCATTCAGGAGGCGCTGGCGCGCATCGGCGGCAACGCCTGGATGATGGACGCGGCGCGCACCCTGACCGCCAGCGCCGTGGACCTGGGCGAGAAGCCCTCGGTGCTGTCGGCCATCCTCAAGTACCACCTGACCGAGCGCGGCCGCGAATGCATCGGCCACGCCATGGACGTGCACGGCGGCAAGGCCATCATCATGGGCCCGAACAACTACCTGGCTCGGGCCTGGCAGGGCGTGCCGGTGTCGATCACCGTCGAGGGCGCCAACATCCTCTCGCGCAACCTGATGATCTTCGGCCAGGGCGCCATCCGCTGCCATCCCTTCGTGCTGGACGAAATGGCCCTGGCCGGCCGCGAGGACCATGAGCAGGCGCTGCTGGAGTTCGACGACCTGCTGCTCAGGCACGTGGGCTTCGCCGTCGGCAACGCCGCCGGTGCCCTGCTGCATAGCCTGACTCTGAGCAGCTTCGGCAACGTGCCCGGCGACCACCTCAGCCGCCCCTACTTCCGGTCGCTGAATCGCCTGGCCGCGGCCTTCGCCCTGCTGGCCGACAGCAGCATGATGCTGCTGGGCGGCGAGCTGAAGCGCCGCGAGCGGCTGTCCGCACGCCTCGGCGATGTGCTCAGCCACCTTTATCTAGGTAGCGCCGCGCTCAAGCGCTACCACGACCTGGGCAACCCCGAAGCGCTGCAACCGCTACTGCGCTGGGCACTGGAGGAAAACCTCGGCCTCGCCGAGCAGGCGCTGGACGAACTGCTGAGCAACTTCCCCAACCGCCTGTTCGGCTGCCTGCTGCGCGTTCTGGTGTTCCCACTGGGTCGCCGGCACAAGGGCCCGGACGACGAACTGGATGCCGAAGTCGCCGCCATTCTCGGCCGTCCGCGCGGCGACCAAGCGCTGGAGAGCCTGCTCGACGGCTGCTACCGGCCCCAGGGCGCCAACGACCCTGTCGCCGCGCTGCAGCAGGCGGTCGATCTACTCGACGGCACGGCACAGACCCAGCGCAAGCTGCACAAGGCGCTCAAGGCCGGTCTGCAGCCACAGCCCGGCGAGCATGAGATCGACGCGGCCCTGCGCGAGCAGCAGCTGACTCCCGAGGAGGCTGAACAGCTGCGCCAAGCCGAAACGGCGCGGCGCCGGGTGATCGACGTGGACGACTTCGCCAAGGACGACCTCAAGCTAAGCGCCGACAAGGTGCGCTGAGCCCCGTTCGGGACAGCACGGGCGCGGAGCCTTATACTCCGCGCCCGTTTTCGTTTTAAAGGACATCCGCCATGGCCACTGCCTACCTCGACCACCATCTCGCCCTGCTCGCCCACCTGCGCGGCATCCTGGTCGCCCTGGGCGAGGCCGAGCAGGTGGAAGACGACACCCACGCGCTGTTCCTCGAACGCTTCGACGAGCTGCTGGCCCAGCTGCCAAGCGATCCGGAGAGCAGCCTGTACCTGGGCCAGGACATCATCAGCCAGGTGTTCCACCGCTACCCGCAGATCGCCCACCTGGTGCCGCGTGACCTGCTGTGGTTCTTCGGTGGCGACTGCCTGCATTTCATGCCGGATGAAGAGATCGAACTGTTCCAGCGCCTCGACGAGCGCCGCTTCGAGGCCGAGGAGAACGACGAGCCGTTCGACTGGAACCGCGAGAAGCAGCTGCTGGCCCTGCCCGACGACAGCGCCAAGCACTGAGCCGGCAGTAAACGAAAAAGCCCGCACGGCATTGCCGGCGGGCCTTTTTCCATGACTGAATCGCGCACAAACGAAAACGCCACCCGATGGGGTGGCGTTTCGTGAATTTGGAGCGGGAAACGAGACTCGAACTCGCGACCCCGACCTTGGCAAGGTCGTGCTCTACCAACTGAGCTATTCCCGCATGCAACTTGGTACGAAAATGGCGTCCCCTAGGGGACTCGAACCCCTGTTACCGCCGTGAAAGGGCGGTGTCCTAGGCCACTAGACGAAGGGGACGTGGCCCGGAGCTTACAACAGCTTCCCGGTGTTTCCAGCCGATGTTACCACCGACCTTGGAACTCTAATCAAAACGCCGCTCGGTGAGCGGCGCTTCGTAAACTGGAGCGGGAAACGAGACTCGAACTCGCGACCCCGACCTTGGCAAGGTCGTGCTCTACCAACTGAGCTATTCCCGCATGGCGTCCCCTAGGGGACTCGAACCCCTGTTACCGCCGTGAAAGGGCGGTGTCCTAGGCCACTAGACGAAGGGGACGTGGCCAGGAGCTTGTAACAGCATCCCAACTTTCCTCGAATCGACTTTCGCCAACACGCTGAAAGTGGCGCGCATTCTATGGAGCCTTGGCCAGAGCGTCAACCCTCAATCAAAACTTTTTCTAAATCAAAGACTTCGCCTCAGAAACTCATACAGCGCTATCAGCATGATGGCTAACGCACTACACTCGAGAAAATAAGAGCGCAACGGGAGGTTCCAGGGTGTCCCCAATCGTCATCACCGCGCTAGTAGTCGCCGGCATCGTGGTGCTGTTCCTGATCGGTTATGTCAACCATATGGTCGAGAATAGCAAGCTGGAGAAAGCTCGCCTCAAGGCCGATCTCAACGACCGGGTACGGCGTAGCCGTGACGTTTCCGAGAACATGCCGGGCCAGTTGATGGGCCCCGCCCTCAAGCTCCTGCTCAGCCGCTTCGAGCTGCAGTTCGGTGAGCGCCTGCTGCAACTGGACAAGCAGAACGCCAATCTGAAGAACCGCATGGCCGAACTGCGCGAGCTGGTCGCCAAGGGCGACGCCATCCCGGTTCGCAACCCGCCACAGCAGATACTGACCGAGGCCAAGGCCAAGGACATCCGCTTCCTGCTGGAAAACTTCCACAGCCAGGTCACCCGCGCCGCCCAGGAAAACCTGCTGCCGGCCAACGAGGCCAAGCGCTGGCTGGGCGAGATTCGCCACATGCTGGTGCAGCTGCATTTCGAGTTCTTCAGCAACCTCGGCCAGCAGTCCATGCAGCAGGGCCAGCCCGGCCAGGCCCGCCTGGCCTACGAGCGCGGCGTGCAATACCTGCGCAAGCAGCCCGACCCGGCGCGCTACCAGAACCAACTGCAGCAGCTGGAAGATCTACTGGCCCGTGCCAATGCGGTGGTACTGGAAAAGACCAAGCCCGTCGAGGAAGCCAGCGAGCTGACCGACGGCCTCAAGTCCCTCGGCGAAGACGAGTGGAAGAAGAAGAACGTCTACGACTGATCTGCCCCTGCAAGGAATCCCATGAGCCTGATCGTCTACGGCGCGCCGCTATCCCCGTTCGTACGCAAACTGCGCCTTTGCCTGATCGAGAAGGGCCTGGACTACCAGCTGGAAATCGTCACCCCGTTCGGCCAGCCCGACTGGTACCGCGAACTCAACCCGCTGGGGCGTATTCCCGCCTTCCGTGACGGCGACCTGACCCTGGCCGACTCCAGCGTGATCTGTCAGTACCTGGAAGAACAGTACCCGCAACGCCCCGCCCTGTTCGGCCAGGGCGCCGCGCAGAAGGCCAAGGTGCGCTGGCTGGAGAAATATGGCGACTACGAGCTGGCGCCGCTGTGCACCTTCGGCGTGTTCCGCAACCGCCTGCTCAAGCCCATGCTCGGCCAGAGCTGCGACGAAGACGCCGTGCAGAGCGCCCTCAACGCCAAGCTGCCGAAGCATTTCGACTACCTGGAACAGACCCTGGGCGGTGCCCAGTATTTCGTCGGCAACGAGCTGACCCAGGCGGACCTGGCCATCTACACCCAGCTGCAGAACATGGAACACGGTGGCGAAACGCTGAACAGCGAGCGCTGGCCGCACCTGGCGGCCCACTACCAGCGCATCCAGGCCCGCGACTCCGTGCAGAGCGTGCTGCCCGGCGAACTCAAGGTGATCGCCAAGATAACCGCCAAGGCCTGATTCGTCCGCCCACAAAAAAGCCCGGCCAATGCCGGGCTTTTTGCTGCGCGCGAAAGATCAGCACTCGCTCAGGCGCAGGAAGATCGCCGCCAGCCGCTCGATGCCGAGCTGATCTTCCACGCCGAAGCGCGCCAGGCGCGGACTGTCCAGATCCAGCACGCCGATCAACCGTCCCTCCTTGACCAGCGGCACCACCAGCTCGCTGTTGGAGGCGCTGTCGCAGGCGATGTGTCCCGGGAAGGCATGCACATCCTCGACCCGCTGGGTCTGCCGGCTGCTCGCCGCGACGCCGCACACGCCGCGCCCGAAGGGGATGCGCACGCAGGCCACCTTGCCCTGGAACGGCCCCAGCACCAGTTCCTCGCCCTTGTTCAGATAGAAACCGGCCCAGTTCAACTCCTCTAGCTCATGGAACAGGAAGGCGGCGAACTGCGCGGCGTTGGCGATGAAGTCGCGCTCGGCGGCCAACAACGACTCCAGCTGGGCCGCCAACAAGTCATAGCCCTCGCGCCCCTGCCCGACCTGCTGCAGGTCGATCATGGCGCCACCTCCAGCAGTTGCTGGCCGACCCAGCTGCGGGCGAACTGGTAGGCGCAGCGGCCATTGCGATTGCCGCGCCCCAGGGCCCAGCGGATGGCGAGGATTTCCAGCTCATGGCTCCACTCCCACTGCAGGCCGGCCTGGCCTGCCAGCACCTCGATCCAGTGGCGTACGACCGCCAGGAAGTGCTCCTGGGTAAAGGGATAGAAGGAGATCCACAGGCCGAAGCGATCGGACAGCGCAATCTTGTCCTCTACCGCCTCGTTGGGGTGCAGTTCGCCGTCGACCATCTGCCAATGCTCGTTGTCGCTCTCCTTCTCCGGTACCAGGTGGCGGCGGTTGGAGGTGGCGTACAGCAGCACGTTGTCCGGCGCGCGCTCCAGGGAACCGTCGAGCACGCTCTTGAGCACCCGGTAATCACCCTCGCCGGACTCGAACGACAGGTCGTCGCAGAACAGCACGAAGCGTTGCGCCAGCCCAGCCAGGGCATCCACCACCTTGGGCAGGTCGGCCAGGTGATCGCGCTCGATCTCGATCAGACGCAGGCCAGCACCGGCGTGCTCGGCCAGCAGCGCCCTCACCAGCGAGGATTTGCCGGTGCCGCGGGCGCCCCACAGCAAGGCATGGTTGGCCGGCAGGCCGGAGACGAACTGGCGGGTGTTGCGCGCCAACTGCGCGCACTGGGCATCCACCCCGACCAGGTCGGACAGCCGCAGATCGAGACTGACCCGCAACGGCTGCAGATAGCCTGTGCGCCCCTCGCGCTGCCAGCGCGCGGCGATCACGGTATTCCAGTCCAGCGCCACCCGCGGCGCCGGCAACAGGGGCTCGAGGCGCTCCAGCACGGCATCGGCGCGCTGCAGAAAGCTGTTCAAACGAGAATCCACGACTTACTCCTCATATCCGCCACTGCCGATCATCCGGCGCTATGGGCTATGCTTGGCAGGGCCAGAAACCAAGGACTCAGCCGCCGCACCGATGGATATTTCCCTGACCCATCGCCTGTCGTACAAGCAGGCCAGATTGACGGTGTTGGTAGCCTTCATCCTGGGTACCCTGCTGAGCCTGATCCAGGTCGGTCTGGATTATGCCAGCGAAGATGCCTCCATCGACCGGGAAATCCATTCCCTGCTGGAAATCAGCCACAACCCGGCGGCGCGCATCTCCTACAACATCGACGCCGAACTGGCCCAGGAGCTAGTGCTCGGCCTACTGCGCTCACCGGCGGTGATGCGCGCCGAGATCATCGACAACAGCGGCCTGGTCCTGGCCTCGGTGGACCGCCCACCGGCGCAGAGCCGCTACCGGGTGTTCAGCGACTTCATGTTCGGCGAGCGCCGCCACTTCGAAGACCCGCTGTTCGTCAGCCACGCCCCGGAAGAGTCCCTCGGCATCCTGCGCCTGGAGGTGGACACCTATGCCTTCGGCAGCCACTTCCTGCGCCGCGCCCTGCTCACCCTGGTCACCGGCTTCGCCCGCAGCCTGCTGCTGTCGCTGATCCTGCTGGTGCTGTTCTACGCCATGCTGACCAAGCCGCTGGTCGGCGTGATCCGCGCCCTCAGCGACCGCGACCCGCGCCGCGACTTCTCGCCCGTGCCCTGCCCGCCCGGCCACGAGCTCGATGAGGTCGGCACCCTGGTGGCGGTGACCAACCAGCAGCTGACCAACACCCACCAGGAAATCAGCCAGCGCCGCGAGGCCGAGGATCGCCTGACCCAGTACCTGGCCGAGCTGGAGAACATCGTCTCGGCGCGCACCGCGGAACTGAAGGCGACCAACGCCCGTCTGACCCAGTCCAACCGCGAGCTGGAACAGGCGCGCAGCACCGCCCTGGAAATGGCCCAGGCGCGTGCCGCTTTCCTGGCCAACATGAGCCACGAGATCCGCACCCCACTCAACGGCCTGCTGGGCATGCTCGCGCTGTCACTGGACGGCCCGCTCAACAGCGAACAGCGCCAGCAGCTGTCGATCGCCCACGACTCGGGCAAGGTGCTGGTCGACCTGCTCAACGACATTCTCGACCTGTCCAAATTCGAGGCTGGCCAACTGGAGCTGGAACGCATTCCCTTCGATCTCGGCGCCCTGGTCGAGGAAACCGCCAGCCTGCTGTCGCAGAACGCCGGCCCGCATGTGGAGCTGACCTGCCTGATCGACCCGCAGCTGCCGGCCCTGGTGCTCGGCGATCCGACCCGGGTGCGCCAGGTGGTCAGCAACCTGCTGTCCAACGCCCTCAAGTTCACCCGCCAGGGCCGCGTCGACCTGCGCGTCACCCCCAGCGCCGGCGGCGTGCGCATCCTGGTCAGCGACACCGGTATCGGCATCGCCGAAGATGCCCAAGCCCGCATCTTCCAGCCCTTCACCCAGGCCGGCGCCGGCATCGCCCGCCAGTTCGGCGGCACCGGCCTGGGCCTGGCCCTGACCCGGCGCCTGTGCGAAGCCATGGACGGGCAGCTGACCCTGAGCTCGCAGGAGGGCATCGGCAGTCAGTTCAGCGCGACCCTGCCACTGCCGACCCACGCCCCCGCCGCGCGCTGGCCGGCGCTGCCGGGGCAGATCGTCGCCTTCTGCGCACCCGGCAGTGGCCTGGCGGAGCTGCTGGACAGCTGGCTGCCGACCTGGGGACTGGGCTATCGGCGCCTGGATGAAAGCGCCATCAATACCGAGCTGCAGGCCGACCTGTTGATCTGTGACGACCCGGTGCATCTGCCGCGCCTGCGCCAGCAGCTGGCCAGCCCGCTGCTACTGGTCTCCGCCTATGGCACCTTCATCTCCGGCGAGCAGGCGGGCACGCTGATCCCCTTCGAGCAGCTGCCGCGCCCGCTGGCCCGCGTCGCGCTGTACCAGGCCCTGCAACGCCTGCTGGCGCCGCATCAGGCGCATGGCGTCGAGCCGCCCCCCAGGGTGCAGAGCCGCCCGCGCCAGGCCCGTGTATTGCTGGTCGAGGACAATCAGGTGAACCAGATGGTGGCCAAGGGCATGCTCAGCAAACTGGGTTGCGAGGTGGCCGTCACCGGCCACGGCGGCGAGGCCATCGCCTATCTGGAGAAGCACCCGGTGGACCTGGTGCTGATGGACTGCAACATGCCGGTGATGGATGGCTATGAGGCCACCCGGCGCATCCGCCAGAGCGGTCACTGGCCGAGCCTGCCGATCATCGCCCTGACCGCCAACGCCCTGCCGGACGAGCGCGAGCGCTGCCAGGCGGCCGGCATGAACGACTACCTGGCCAAGCCCTTCCGCCGCGAAGACCTGGCCGCCCTGCTGGACAGCTGGCTGCCGCTCACGACCGAGTCGTGACCAGCGCCAGCAGCTGCCCCAGGCTCTGCCGCATACCCTCCAGCTCACCTAGGTCGACGCCGCGCTCGCACAGCAGACGATTCTTCAGCGGCAGCACCCGCTCGCGCAGCGCCAGCCCCGCTTCGCTCAGCGCCAGGCGCAGTTCGCGCTCGTCGGCGCTGGAGCGGCTGCGCAGCACCAGGCCGAGCTGCTCCAGACGCTTGAGCAACGGCGTCAGGGTGCCGGAATCGAGCATCAGCCGCTCGCCCAGGGCCTTGACAGTGGCCTGCTCCGGCGGTGCCGCCTGCCACTCCCACAGCACCAGCATGGCCAGGTACTGCGGGTAGGTCAGGCCGAGCTCGTCGAGCATCGGCTTGTAGGCTCGGATCACCGCCCGCGAGGCGGCGTAGAGCTTGAAGCACAGCTGGTTGTCCAGCAGCAGCTGCGCCTCCAGGTCGTGCGATGCGCTCATTTCAGCAGCGCTTCGATCTCGGCGGTCAGCTCTTCCGGCTTGGTGGTCGGGGCGAAACGCTTGATCTCGCTGCCGTCGCCGCTGATCAGGAACTTGGTGAAGTTCCACTTGATGCCCTGGCTGCCGAGCAGGCCCGGCGCGCGCTTCTTCAGTTGCACGTAGAGCGGGTGGGCGTCGCTGCCATTGACGTCGATCTTCTTGAACAGCGGGAAACTGACACCGAAGTTCAGCTCACAGAACTCGCTGATGGCGCCCTCGTCGCCCGGCTCCTGCTTGCCGAACTGGTTGCAGGGGAAGCCCAGCACTACCAGGCCCTTGTCCTTGTACTGCTGCCAGACGCTTTCCAGGCCCTTGTACTGCGGAGTGAAACCGCACTTGCTGGCGGTGTTGACCACCAGCACGGCCTTGCCACCGAAGTCCTTGAGGGTCTTCTGCTCGCCCTTGATGGTGGTGACGGGAATATCGAAAAGCTTGTCGCTCATGGCCTGCGGCTCCGTTGCGGATGAAAGTGAGGCGAATATAGCGAGCAATTAAATTGCACACAATTTATGTACAAAAAATAAGGCCCGCTTATCGGCAGGCCTTACCTTAATCGAAGAACCGCGCCCTACCTGGGCACCAGCTTGAGCGATACCGAGTTGATGCAGTAGCGCAGACCGGTAGGCCGCGGGCCATCCGGGAAGACATGGCCCAGATGGGCATCGCACTTGCCGCACTTGACCTCGATGCGATGCATGCCGTGGCTGAAGTCCTCCTTCTCGGTGATCACTTCGTCATTCACCGGCTGGAAGTAGCTCGGCCAGCCGCTGCCGGAATCGTACTTGGCGTCGGAGTCGAACAGCGCCTCGCCGCAGCAGGCGCAGTGATAGATACCGGGCACCTTGCTGTCGTGGTATTCGCCGGTGAAGGCACGCTCGGTGCCACCCAGCCGGCAGACATGGAACTGGGCGTCGGAGAGCTCGTCGCGCCAGGCTTCCAGGGGTTTATCGATCTTTTCCATGGAGCACACCTCAGGGGCAGAAAAAAGCCCGACCTGTACCTTTTCCGGGCATCGGGCCGCACGTATCATGCGTCCCTCTTTGGACGCCAGTCTTTATGCCGCGTTACAGCCGGCAAGGACGAATTTTCCCTGCGCCGCCAGCGGCATCTTCACATCGGGACACAGCATCATGCAGGTCAGCAAATCGAACAAGCTCGCCAACGTCTGCTACGACATCCGCGGGCCGGTGCTCAAGCACGCCAAACGCCTGGAAGAGGAAGGCCAACGCATCCTCAAGCTGAATATCGGCAACCCGGCGCCGTTCGGTTTCGAAGCCCCGGAGGAAATCCTCCAGGACGTGATCCGCAACCTGCCCACCGCGCAAGGCTACAGCGACTCCAAGGGCCTGTTCAGCGCGCGCAAGGCGGTGATGCAGTACTACCAGCAGAAGAACGTGGAAGGCGTCGGCATCGAGGACATCTATCTCGGCAACGGCGTATCCGAGCTGATCGTGATGGCCATGCAGGCCCTGCTCAACAACGGTGACGAGGTGCTGATCCCGGCTCCTGACTACCCGCTGTGGACCGCCTCCGTGGCCCTGGCGGGCGGCAAGCCGGTGCACTACCTGTGCGACGAGCAGGCCGGCTGGTTCCCTGACCTGGCCGACATCAAGGCCAAGATCAGCAGCAACACTAAGGCCATCGTGCTGATCAACCCGAATAACCCGACCGGCGCCGTATATTCCAAGGAAGTGCTGGAAGGCATCGTCGAGCTGGCGCGCCAGCACAACCTGGTGCTGTTCTCCGACGAGATCTACGACAAGATTCTCTACGACGACGCCCAGCACATCTGCACCGCCTCCCTGGCCCCGGACGTGCTGTGCCTGACCTTCAACGGTCTGTCCAAGTCCTACCGCGTAGCCGGCTTCCGCTCCGGCTGGGTCGCCATCTCCGGGCCCAAGCACAAGGCCACCAGCTACATCGAAGGCATCGACATCCTGGCCAACATGCGCCTCTGTGCGAATGTCCCGAGCCAGCATGCGATCCAGACCGCCCTGGGCGGCTACCAGAGCATCAATGACCTGGTGCTGCCGCAAGGCCGCCTGCTGGAGCAGCGCAACCGCACCTGGGAACTGCTCAACGACATTCCCGGGGTCAGCTGCGTCAAGCCGATGGGCGCGCTGTACGCCTTCCCCAAGATCGACCCCAAGGTCTGCCCGATCCACAACGACGAGAAGTTCGTCCTCGACCTGCTGCTCTCCGAGAAGCTGCTGGTCGTCCAGGGCACGGCCTTCAACTGGCCGTGGCCGGATCACTTCCGCGTGGTCACCCTGCCCCGTGTCGACGACCTGGAGCAGGCCATCGGCCGCATCGGCAACTTCCTCAAGTCCTACCGCCAGTAAGCTAAGAGAGCAGCTCGGTCATGGACCTGCAGATCGACGAGTTCTACAAGGATGCCGCCAGCGGCATGCTGGCGCTCTATCAGGCCTTTCCGCGCAAGGTGGCGCTGTATGTGGAAGACCTGATCGGCCGCGAGGAACCCGACGAGTTCGGCCTGCCCAGCAAGCGTCACCAGGCTTGCCTGGGCGCCCTGCTGTGGCTGTCCGAGGAAGGCTATATCCGCTTCGAGTCGACCATCGCCTACGACGCCCTGGACCAGGCGGTGCTGACCGAGAAAGGCTTTATGCGCCTTTCCCGCGGCATTCCCCATGCCCTGCCGGATGGCGAGAGCCAGACCGCCAGCGTGCGCCGGGTACGCGGCACCCTCGCCTGGCAGCTGCGCGAAGCCCTCGGCCAGCACAACAGCGAGAAGGTCGCGCGCCTGACTCGTCTGCTCTTCGAGAGCGCTCTGAATCAGGCAAGCGACATAGTTTGAAATAGAGCCTCGGTTGAAGGCGGCGCGGGCGAACCTTATATAGCTCGCATACTTAGAACGTCTCTCGCCTGAGGAGAAGCTTCCTACCATGATGCGTATCGTGTTGTTCCTGGCCACCAACCTGGCGGTGCTGCTGATCGCCAGCGTTACCCTGAAACTGCTCGGGGTGGATCGATTCACCGGCCAGAACTACGGCAGCCTGCTGGTCTTCTGCGCCGTGTTCGGCTTCGTCGGCTCCTTCATCTCGCTGTTCCTCTCCAAGTGGATGGCGAAGATGAGCACCGGCACCGAGATCATCACCCAGCCGCGCACCCGCCACGAACAGTGGCTGCTGCAGACCGTCGAGGAGCTGTCCCGCAACGCCGGCATCAAGATGCCGGAAGTCGGCATCTTCCCGGCCTACGAATCCAACGCCTTCGCCACCGGCTGGAACAAGAACGACGCCCTGGTGGCCGTCAGCCAGGGCCTGCTGGAGCGCTTCTCGCCGGATGAAGTGAAAGCCGTGCTGGCCCACGAGATCGGCCACGTGGCCAACGGCGACATGGTTACCCTGGCCATGATTCAGGGCGTGGTGAACACCTTCGTGATGTTCTTCGCGCGCATCTTCGGAAACTTCGTCGACCGCGTGGTGCTGAAGAACGAAGGCGAAGGCCACGGCATCGGCTACATCGTCGCGACCATCTTCGCCGAGCTGGTCCTGGGCATCCTGGCCAGCATCATCGTCATGTGGTTCTCTCGCCGCCGCGAGTTCAAGGCCGACGACGCCGGTGCCCGCCTGGCCGGCACGGGCGCCATGATCGCCGCCCTG
Source organism: Pseudomonas sp. GD04019 (assembly GCF_029837695.1). GTDB lineage: Bacteria > Pseudomonadota > Gammaproteobacteria > Pseudomonadales > Pseudomonadaceae > Aquipseudomonas. The sequence continues at coordinate 195,610 of NZ_JAOEEA010000005.1, read as the reverse complement.
GAGCGCCTGCGCGCCGAACAGGGCGTGCCGGTGCACATGCCGAGCAGCATGACCGCCTTCGGCATCAACGGTGGCCTGAAGAACGGCCTGGCCGGCCTGCTGATGACCCACCCGCCGCTGGAAGACCGCATCGAGGCCCTCCGTCGCCGCGGCTAAGCGTCCGCTTCACGAAAAAGGCGATCCTCGGATCGCCTTTTTTGTTGCCCGCGAAAAACCTCGAACCTTGCAGCGCGCTCGCCAGTCGGAACCTGTAAGCCCAACGCCTAAGGGAGAATCGCCATGGCTGTGTACCACTGGGACCTGATCGAACGCCTGCTGCACGAGGCGCAGAACTCCGCCGGCAAGCCCTTCGCCCCGCGCCACTACGCCGAAGAACTGGCCAATGAGCTGGGCCGCGCCGGCGAGGAGGTGGAGAATCTCGACCACTTCCGCGCTGAAGCCACTCGCTACGAGTCGCTGCTGGTGGAGAACGGCTTCATCGTCACTCGCCCCGAGGAAGAAGGCGGCAATGGCGAGAACTTCGTGCTCACCCCGCGTGGCGCCCAGCTGCTGAGCATGCTCGACAGCAGCATCCCGGGCAGCGAACACCCGCGCGAGGTGCTCGATGCAGCCGGCGAGGCCGCGTTGACCCCCGAGGTGTTCGACGATATCGCGCCCAAGGCCAATCTGGAGACCGAGTGATCTAGCAAGCCAGCTGATCGATATCTCCCGAAAGTTATATTGGATGTCGATAGGTTGGCCGGTCACCATGGCAGCATCACCCAGAGGAATCCCCGATGCTGCCAGCTCTCTTCATTTCTCACGGCTCGCCCATGCTCGCACTCGAGCCCGGCGCCAGCGGTCCGGCCCTGGTACGCCTGGCCGCGGAGCTGCCGCGGCCTCGGGCGATCCTGGTGGTCTCCGCGCATTGGGAAAGTGACGAACTGCTGATCGGCAGCTCGGCGCAACCGGCTACCTGGCACGACTTCGGCGGCTTCCCCGCCCCGCTCTACGCCGTGCAGTATCCGGCACCGGGCGCGCCGGACATCGCCAAGCAAGTGCAGCGCCTGCTGGCCGCCGCCGACCTGCCCAGCCGCCTCGACCCACAGCGCCCGCTGGACCACGGCGCCTGGGTGCCGCTATCGCTGATGTACCCGCAGGCCAACATCCCGGTGCTGCAGCTGTCGCTGCCCAGTCATGCCGGCCCGCAATTGCAGGTGCGAGCCGGCCAGGCGCTGGCGGCCTTGCGCGAGCAGGACGTTCTGCTGATCGGCTCGGGCAGCATCACCCACAACCTCGGCGAGCTGGACTGGCGCGCCGGACCCGAGGTGATCGAACCCTGGGCGGGCGAATTCCGCGACTGGATGGTGGCCAGGCTGCAGGCCGGCGACCACGCGGCCCTGCTCGACTACCGCCGCCAGGCGCCGCATGCACGGCGCAGCCATCCCAGCGACGAACACCTGCTGCCGCTGTACTTCGCCCTCGGTGCCGGTAGCGCTTTCCACATCGAGCACAGCGGCTTCACCTATGGCGCGCTGGGCATGGATATCTACAGCTTCTCCTGATATTCAGGCATCGTCGACAGCTCGGCGGCAAGGGATGCCGCTATCCTCGACGATGCCGCGCGCCCATTCGGCTACCACGATGCCAACGGCGGGGGCCGCGCCACCCGAATAACAACCACAAGGACGTCACCATGCTGGTCAAGCTGCTCGCCAGGCTTCTGGTCACCATCGGCATCGTCTTCTACGCCGTGGTGGTGCCAATCTTCGAGATCAACGCCAGCCACGTATTCAACCCGGGCTGGGAGGCCCACGCCCGCCTGCACGAGGTCTGGCAGCTGACGACCAACTGCGCGCTCGGCGCTTTTAGTCTGTGGCTGGTGTGGTGGAAAGGCGAGATTCGCCTGAGCAGCCTGCTGACCCTGTTCGTCACCGGCGGCTTCCTGCTCGCCTATGGCCTGCGCGACAGCTACGGCGGCTCCATGGTGCTGTCCGACGGTTCGGAGAAGCTGATCCTGGGCATCAACCTGGGCCTGTTCGCCTACAGCCTGGCCATCTTTCTGGCCGCCCTCGCCGTGCTGCTCGACAGGCGCCACGTGAAACCCTGAGCCAGAAACGAAAAAGCCCCGCATGAGCGGGGCTTGTTCTGATACGCGACGATCAGTCTTCGCGGTAGCGGCGCAGCTTGAGAGCCTTGCCGGCAACGCGGGTGTCCTTGAGCTTGCTCAGCAGGCGCTCGAGGCCGTCTTCCGGCAGTTCGATCAGGCTGAAGGTCTCGCGGATCTGGATGCGGCCGATGGCGTCGCGTTGCAGGCCGCCCTCGTTGAGGATGGCGCCCAGCAGGTTCTTCGCGGCGATACCGTCGCGCGCGCCCAGGGCGGTGCGGCAGCGGGCCTTGCCTTCGCTCGGCGCAGCCATCGGGCGGCGCTCGCGGACTTCGCCACGGTCACCACGGTCGTAGGAACGCTCGGGACGGTCGCCATCACGCTCGCGACGCTCGCGCGGGGCACCCACGCTCGGCACCAGCGGCTGCTCGCGCTCGACGCTGGCCAGGTCCAGGGCCTGGCCACCGGTGGCCTTCTTCAGCAGGGCCGCGGCCAGGGCACGCGGGCTGCAGCCGATGTCGGCGATCAGGCGGTCCAGCAGGGCACCGTGGCTGGCTTCGGCGTCGGCGGTCAGCGGAGTGAGGCTGGTGGTCAGCTTCTTGATGCGGGCGTCCAGCACCTGCTGCGGGTTGGGCAGCTTGACCTCGCCGACCTTCTGCCCGGTAACGCGCTCGATCACCTGCAGCATGCGGCGCTCACGCGGCGTCACCAGCAGCAGGGCACGGCCATCGCGACCGGCGCGGCCGGTACGGCCGATACGGTGCACGTAGGACTCCGGGTCGTACGGCATGTCGACGTTGAGCACGTGGGTGATGCGCGGTACGTCGATACCACGGGCGGCCACGTCAGTGGCGACCACGATGTCCAGACGGCCGTCTTTCAGCGATTCGATCACGCGCTCGCGCTGGTTCTGGGCGATGTCGCCGTTCAGCGCGGCGGCCTTGTAGCCCTTGGCTTCCAGGGCGCTGGCCAGGTCCAGGGTGGCCTGCTTGGTACGCACGAAGGCGATCAGGGCGTCGAAGTCCTCGACTTCCAGCAGGCGGGTCACGGCGTTGATCTTCTGATCGGCGTGGATCATCAGATGCGCCTGCTCGATGCGCGACACGGTCTGGGTCTTGGCCGCGATCTTGACGTGCTTGGGCTCGCGCAGGTGCTTCTCGGCGATCTCACGGATCGAGTGCGGCAGGGTGGCAGAGAACAGCACGCTCTGGCGGGTGGCCGGCATGGCCTGGAAGATCACTTCCAGATCGTCCATGAAGCCGAGCTTGAGCATTTCGTCGGCTTCGTCCAGCACCAGGTGGCGGATGGTCGACAGCAGTTGATCGTTGCGGCTCAGGTGGTCGACCAGGCGGCCCGGGGTGGCCACGATGATCTGCGCGCCCATGCGCAGGGATTTGAGCTGCGGGCCCATGGGCGCGCCGCCGTAGACGGCCACGACGTTCACGCCGGGCATCTGCTTGGAATAGGTTTCGAAGGCGGTGGCCACCTGCAGGGCCAGCTCGCGGGTCGGCGCCAGGATCAGCGCCTGGGGCTCGCGCTTGGCCGGGTCGATCTTGGACAGGATCGGCAGGGCGAAGGCGGCGGTCTTGCCGGTACCGGTCTGGGCCTGGCCGATCATGTCGTGGCCAGCCAGGATCATCGGGATCGCCTGGGCTTGAATGGGGGACGGCTCTTCGTAACCGACTGCGGTCAGCGCAGCGAGAATGGAAGGATGAAGGCCGAGATCGGCAAAGGTGCCGGTTTCCTGAGTCATGGGTCTGCCTCTATGTGCATCCGCAAAAACCCAGGAACAAAGGCTGCGCGCGCCGTGAAGGACCTTGTGGGTCACCCTGGCAGCCAATCAGCGGGTAGTTGCGAAAACGTGATGAATGAAACGTCAAGGGTAGTCCGCATGGCGGACCAGCAGCGAAGCCGTGCTTCGTGAATTGACGAGGCCGGTTTTGGCCGGGCGCGAATCATACAGGAAAAGCCGAACCGTTGGGCAGGTTTTTTGCTAGAGGTGAACAGCGGGCCGTGGATAGATGCCGAGCGCCCTCACCCATATAGACCACGCCCTATGTAGCCCGGATGCAATCCGAGGCGGAGTTTCCCGGATTGCATCCGGGCTACGGGATCTTTCAACTCGCCGGGCGCAACGCATCCAGCAGCGGCTGCAACGAATAGCCCAGCCGCGGGGCGAGTGCTTCGGCACGGGCCTTGAGGCCGTCGAGGTCGAGCGACTGGTCGAGATCGGCCGGCACCAGCAAGGTGACGTTGCCCTCCTTTACCGGAATCTCCCAGTAGTGGCGGTGGTACAGCCCGCGCAGCAATGCGGCGCCGAGTGGCCGGCCGTCGTCGGTGCCCCACTGGTTGATCACCAGCCAGCCACCGGGGTTGAGGCGCTTCTGGCAATTCTCCAGGAAGCGCCAGGCCAGGTGGCCGGCGGCCGGGCCGGTGTCGGTATAGAGGTCGACGAAGATCAGGTCGGCGGTCTCGGCGCTGTCCAGCAGCTCCAGGGCATCGCCGATACGGATGGTCAGGCGCGGGTCGTCGGCCAGCCCCAGGTACTGCATGGCCAGGCGCGGCACGTCGGGGCGCAGCTCGATGACTTCGACGTCGTCCAGCGCCAGGAACTTCAGGCAGGCCTGGGTCAGGGTGCCGCCACCCAGGCCGAGGAACAGCGCCGACTCCGGCGCCTCGTGGCACAGCGCGCCGATCAGCATGGCGCGGGTGTAGTCGTACTCCAGCCAGGCCGGGTCGCGGGTATAGGTGCAGCTCTGCTCGATGGCCTCGCCGAATTCGAGGAAGCGGTAGTCGCCCATTTCCAGCACGCGGATCACGCCCCAGGCGTCGCGCACTTCCTCCAGGAGGATTTCCTCGTGATCCAGGTTCATCCTTCCAGCCCCTGGCGGAACTGCCCCGGCGTGGTGCCGCTCCAGCGCCGGAAAGCCTTGGCAAAAGCACTCTCGTCGGAGAAGCCGAGCCGTTCCGCGACTTCGGCCAGGCGCGGTGACTCGCGCAGCAGCTGTTCGGCCATCTGGTACAGCACCTGGTCGCGCAGCAGCTTGAAGCTGGTGCCCTCCTCGGCCAGCTTGCGATTCAGATGGCGGCCGCTCAGCTCCAGTTGCTCGGCGATGCGCTCCTTGCCCCAGCGCGGCTGTGCGCGCAGCTGTTGTTGCACGCGTACGGCCAGGCTCTGCTGGCCGAGGCGTTCGAGCAGGCTGTTGGCCAGACCGCGCAGGTGCTCGCGCATCGGCGCGTTGGCCTGGATCAGCGGCATGGTCAGATCGGAGCTGTCGAACAGCAGGCCGTTCTCGCCGGCGGCGAACTGCAGCGGGCAGCCGAGCAGCTCGACGTAGCGTGCCTCCGCTGCCCGCGCCGCATGCTCGAAGCGCAGCTCCAGCGGCTGGATGCGCTCGCCGGTGATCCAGCGCGACATGTGCACCAGACTGCCCAGCACCGCCTCCACCCGCTCCTCGCGGCGCGTCTGATAGTGCGGCTGGTAGGCCAGGCACAGCTGGCCGCCCTTGTGACGCAGGGCGAACTCACCGCCCTCGCCGACGATGGGGTAGTACTCCAGCAGCGCCTCCAGCGCCTCGCCCAAGGTTTCGCAGCTCATCAGCAGGGCCCCGACCATATCCAGATGGCCAACCTGCAGGGCATTGCCCAGGCGCAGGCCGATCAGCGGGTCCTGGGCGGCGGCGCAGAAGGCCTCCCACAGGGCGTCCTGGCGCGCTAGGGGAATGCGCGCTTCCTGGCCCAGCTGGCGCAGTTCGGCAGGCAGCGGCAGGGCCAGGCGCTCGGCGGCCTGGAGGATGGCCTGGGCGTAGTGGACGGTGACCGAAGGGGTGCTGCTCATGGAGTCCTGAATTAACCGGAAGAGGTCCTGATTGAGCCGTTACGGCGTTTGGGCGACTGCCTATGCTGGGCCCAGATAACGAGGCTGTGCGCGACAGGCCCGCGTTGTACCACGCCCGCGCAGCGCAGCCCATAGCGAAAGAGAGCCTTGCATGCATGCCATCATCGGCGCCGGTCCCATGGGGCTGGCTGCTGCACGCCAGTTGCAGCGCCATGGTATCCCCTTCGTCGGCTTCGAACTGCATAGCGAAGTCGGCGGCCTGTGGGATATCGCCAATCCGCACAGCACCATGTACCAGTCAGCGCACCTGATCTCGTCGAAGGGCACCACCGCCTTCGCCGAATTCCCCATGGCGGATGCGGTGCCGCCCTACCCGCACCATAGCCAGATCGGCCAGTACTTTCGCGACTATGCCGAGCACTTCGGCCTGCGCCAGTACTACCAGTTCAACACACGCGTGGTGCGCCTGGAGCGCCTGTGCCAGGGCTGGCGCCTGGTCAGCGAGCACAATGGAACCCTGCGTGAGTGGCAGTTCGAGGGCGTGCTGATCGCCAACGGCACCCTGCACACGCCCAACCAGCCGGCGCTGCCCGGCCAGTTCGACGGCGAGCTGCTGCACTCCAGCGCCTACAAGAGCGCCGAGATCTTCGCCGACAAGCGCGTGCTGGTGATCGGCTGCGGCAACTCGGCCTGCGATATCGCGGTGGACGCCGTGCACCGGGCCAGGTCGGTGGACCTGTCGGTGCGCCGCGGCTATCACTTCCTGCCCAAGTTCATTCTCGGCAAGCCCACCGACACCTTCGGCGGCGCGATCAAGCTGCCGCGCCGGCTCAAGCAGCTGGTCGACGGCCTGCTGGTGCGTGCCCTGCTCGGCAAGCCCTCGCAGTACGGCCTGCCCGACCCGAACTACCGCCTGTACGAATCGCACCCGGTGATGAACTCGCTGGTGCTGCACCATATCGGCCATGGCGACATCCAGCCGCGCGGCGATATTCGCGCGGTGAACGGCAAGCGCGTGACCTTCGCCTATGGCGGCGAGGCCGAGTACGACCTGATCCTGCAGGCCACCGGCTACAAGCTCGACTATCCCTTTATCGACCGCGCCGAGCTGAACTGGCCGGCGGACGCCGACGCCCCGCAGCTGTACCTCAACGTGTTCCACCCGCAGCACGCCGACCTGTTCATGCTCGGCATGATCGAGGCCTCCGGCCTGGGCTGGCAGGGCCGCGCCGAACAGGCCGAACTGGTCGCACTGGCCATCCTCCAGCAGCAGCGCAATGCCGCTTCGGCCAAGCGCCTGCGCGACACCGTGCAGGAGCGCGCCGGCCAGCGCCTGGACGGCGGCTTCGCCTACCTCAAGCTGCCGCGCATGGCCTACTACGTGCACAAGGACAGCTACCGCGCCGCGATCAAGGCGCATATCGCCGAGCTGCGCCGCGACCTCACCACTACCCCGACCGAGGAGCGGCTCGATGTCCAGCGTCAATCTTGAGTTCTCGCCCACGGCGATGATCGCCCTCAACGCGATCATCGCGCTGATGATGTTCGGCGTGTCCCTGGAGCTGCGCGCCGGCGACTTCAGCCGCATCCTGCGTTCGCCCAAGGCCCCGGTGATCGGCATGCTGGTGCAGTTCCTGCTGCTGCCGGCGGCCACCTGCGGCCTGACCCTGCTGTTGCCGATCGAACCGGAGCTGGCCCTGGGCATGATCCTGGTCGCCACCTGCCCCAGCGGCACCTTCTCCAACATCATGACCTGGCTGGCGCGCGGCAACGTCGCGGTGTCGGCCAGCGTCACCGCCGTGTCCAGCCTGACGGCCGGCATTTTCACCCCGCTCAACTTCGCCCTGTACGCCGGACTCAACCCCAACACCCGCGCCCTGCTCACCGAGATCCATGTCGACCCCATGGAACTGCTGGCCATGGTGGTGCTGGTGCTGATCCTGCCGATGCTCGCCGGCATGGCCCTGGGCAAGCGCCGCCCGCAACTGGCACGCAAGCTGGAGAAACCGCTGCGACACTTCTCCCTGCTGGTGCTGCTGGCCTTCGTCGGCGGCGCCTTCGTGAAGAACTTCGACCAGTTCATCGAGCACTTCCACCTGTTCTTCTGGCTGGTGGTGACGCTCAACGCCATGGCCCTGGTGCTCGGCTATCTGTGCGCCAAGCTGTGGCGCCTGAGCGATGCCGACGTGCGCGCGGTGACCCTGGAGAGCGGCATCCACAACTCGGCGCTGGGTATGGCGTTGATCTTCACCTTCTTCCCGCAGTCCGGCGGCATGCTGCTGATCGCCGCGTTCTGGGGCTGCTGGCAGCTGCTCGCCGGCCTGATTCTGGCCCTGCTCTGGGGCCGTCGCGCCCCCAAAAGCCTGGAAACACAAAGTGGGAGCGGCCTTGGCCGCGATTACCAGCCATGACCCTGCATCGCGGCCAAGGCCGCTCCCACAATAACGCTCCCGATATGCGTACCGTACTCATCACTGGCGCCGCCAGCGGTCTGGGCTGGGAGCTGGCGCGAGCCTGCCATGCACGCGGCGACGCCCTGCTGCTCACCGATATCGACGCCACCGGCCTGGCCGCGCGGGTCGCCGAATTGGGTAGCGACCGCGTCGAGGGCCTGTCCGGCGATATCACCGACCCGGCGCTGCATCACCAACTGGTCGAGGCCTGCCGGGCGGTGTTCGGCCGCCTCGACCTGCTGATCAACAACGCCGGTATCACCCATCGCTCGCCCACCACCCGCACCGCGCCGGAAGTGCTGCGCAAGGTCATGGCGGTGGACTACCACGCGCCGCTGGAGCTGACCCTGGCCGCCTTGCCGCTGCTGCGCGAAAGCCGTGGCCAGGTCGCCGCCATCGGCTCCATGGCCGGCTGGATGCCGGTGCTCGGCCGCGCCGGCTACTGCGCGGCGAAGAGCGCCCTGGCCCAGGCCTTCGAGGTGCTGCGCGCGGAGATCGCCCGCGACGGCATCCACACGCTGCTGGTCTACCCGAGCTTTCTCGACACGCCCATCGAGCGCAACGCCCTGGGCGGCGATGGCCAGCCGGCCAACCACGCACGCTCGACCATCGGCCGGGTGCGCGGCGCCGACTGGATGGCCGGGGAAATCCTCAAGGCCCTGGAAGGCGGGCGCCAGCGCCTGTTCCCTGATCGTGGCAGCTGGCTGGCCAGCCTGCTCTGGCGCATCGCCCCGGCGCTGTATTACCGGCAGATGAGCAAGCGCTTCGCCGACGAACTGCCGCCGCAGGGTGCGCGCACTCCATATGTAGGAGCGAGCTCTGCTCGCGAACCAGATAACGCAGAGGCATCTTCGCGAGCAGAGCTCGCTCCTACCGATCGGGGCGACGTCCAGCCATGATCGCCTCCTACGCCCTCGGCGCCTTTATCCTGCTGGCCTACACCTTGGAGGCCGTCACCGGCTTCGGCAGCATTGTTATCGCCCTGTCGCTGGGCGCCCTGCTGCTGCCCATCGAGCAACTGCTGCCGGTTCTGGTGCCGCTGAATATCGGCATGACCGGCTACCTGGTGTGGCGCCACCGCGCGCAGATCGACCGCCGCCTGCTGCTCGGCACCATCCTGCCCGGCATGGTCGTCGGCACGGCGCTGGGTTACCTGTTGCTGCCCTATCTGGACGCGGCGCTGCTCAAGCGCGGCTTCGGCGTGCTGATCCTGTGGTTCGCCGGCCGCGAGCTGTGGCGCCTACGCCATGCCGCCGCGCTACCGGTGCGGCCGCAGTGGCTGACTCGCCTGCTCACCCTCGGCGCCGGTATCAGCCACGGCCTGTTCGCCTCCGGCGGTCCGCTGCTGGTCTACGGCCTGGCCGGCACCACGCTGGACAAGGCGCGTTTCCGCGCCACCCTGGTCAGCGTCTGGTTCACCTTGAACAGCCTGCTGACTGCCGCCTTTCTGGTCGACGGCCGCCTGCAACCGGCCCTGCCCCAAGTGCTGGCCTACGCCCCGCTGCTGCTGGTCGGCCTGTGGCTGGGCGAGCGCCTGCACCAGCGCTTCGACGAGCGCCACTTCCGCATCGCCATCTACGCCCTGCTGCTGGTCACCGGCACGCTGCTGCTCGCCCCCTGGAGCCTCGTATGAGCTACGACATCATCATCAAGAACGGCCTGTATTTCGACGGCAGCGGCGCGCCCGGCGCGCTGCGCCATATCGGCATCAAGCGGGGCAAGGTCGATGCGGTCAGCCTCAGCCCGCTGGACGAGAGCGGCTGTGCCGAGGTGCTGGACGCCGCCGGCAAGTGGGTGACACCAGGCTTCCTGGAGATCCACTCGCACTACGACGCCGAGGTGATCGCCGCGCCGGCGCTAAAGGAATCGGTGCGCCACGGTGTGACCAGCGTGACCATCGGCTCCTGCTCGATCAGCATGGTGCTGGCCGACGCCGAGGACTGCTCGGACCTGTTCACCCGCGTCGAGGCGGTGCCGCGCGAGTACGTGCTGCCGATCCTGCAGGAGAAGAAGACCTGGCGCGACGCCGCCGGCTACCGCGCCTTCTACGACCAGCTGGCGCTGGGCCCCAACGTCAGCTCCTTCCTTGGCCACTCCGAACTGCGCGTGGCGGTAATGGGCCTGGAGCGCGCCACCCGTGACGTGGTCCCGACCGAGGCCGAGCTGCAACGCATGGAACAGCTGCTGGAAGAAGCGCTGGACGCCGGCTGCATCGGCCTGTCGGTGATGACCACGCGGCTGGACAAGATGGACGGCGACCGCGCCTGGTCCAGTCCGCTGCCCTCGACCTTCGCCAGCTGGAAGGAATTCTCCCGCCTGTTCGCCATCCTCCGTCGCCGTGGCGCGGTGATGCAGGGCGCGCCGAACGCGGTGACCAAGGTCAACGTGTTCGCCTTCCTCTGGCAGGCCCATGGCTGGTTCCGCACACCGCTGAAGTGCTCGATGCTCACCGCCCTGGACCTCAAGTCACAGCCGCTGCTGCATCGCTTCACCCGTTTCTCCGGCTGGCTGGCGAACAAGGTGCTGCGCGGCAACTTCCGCTGGCAGACCCTGCCGGCGCCGTTCACCCTGCGCCTGGAAGGCCTCAACGTGAACGCCTTCGAGGAGTTCGGCGCCGGCGAGATCCTGCGCAACATCAAGGACCCCGACGAGCTGTACAGTAAGGTGCTGGAGCCGGAGTTCCGCGCCCTGTTCAAGAAGCAGGTCAAGGCTGTGTTGACCAAGGGCCTGTGGCACCGCGACTTCTCCGACTGCTGGGTGACCGAGTGCCCGGACGCTTCCATGGTCGGCAAGAACTTCAAGCAGCTCGGCCAGGCACGTGGCCTGGACGCAGTGGACGCCTACTTCGAGCTGGCCTGCCAGTACCGCGAGGCGCTGAAGTGGACCACCTGCTACGGCAACCAGCGCCTGCCGGTGATGCACAAGCTGCTGTCCAGCCCATGGACCCAGCCGGGCTTCGCCGACTCCGGCGCGCACCTGCGCTCCATCGCCCAGTACAACTTCCCGCTGCGCTTCCTCAAGTACGTGCGTGATGCGCAGATCGCCGGCGCCCCGTTCATGGAGCTGGGCCAAGCCGTGCGCCGTTGCAGCGGCGAGCTGGCCGACTTCATCGGTGTGGATGCCGGCTATATCCGCGTCGGCGACCGCGCCGACCTGGTGATCGTCAATCCCGCCGGGCTGACCGATGAACTCGACGACATGAGCGAGGCACCGATGGAGGTGCTCGGCCTGGTGCGGGTGGTCAAGCGTAACGACGCGGCAGTGGACGCCACCCTGATCAACGGCCGCATCGCCTATCGGCGTGGCGGCCAGGAATACCCAGAGGAGCTGGGCAAGGCCCAGGGCTACGGACGCTTCTTCGCCAGTCGCGACGTGCTGCCGCGCGCAGAAGCAGTACGCGCCTTCCAGCCCGCCACGGCCTGATCCGTAGGGCGGATGTAGCCCGGATGCAATCCGGGAAGCAGGCGGGTCCGGTCCCGGATTGCATCCGGGCTACGACGCTGAACCATCCCCTCTCCCGTTTACGGGAGAGGGTTAGGGAGAGGGCCAGACCCTCATCATTCATCAGGTGCCGCCAAGAGCATCGCTCCAAGGGCAAGCGCTGTCCCAGCCAGGCTTTCGGGACAGCCGCGCTCGCTTCGCATCCGCTCGTGGCCGCCGTGCCGGCAGCCGAGTTTTCGCCGGCAGGCCGGCCGCGACGGATGCACCTTCCCTCTCTATTCGGCCGCTCTATGAGGCTTATCGGCTGACCTGCCACGGTCCGCGGGGTTAACATGCCGGCACAACCCGAATCAGCCGAGCGCAGAGAAGCCCGATGTCCGCCTGGACCCCCGATAGCTGGAGAGGCAAGCCCATCCAGCAGCAGCCGCAATACCCCGATGCCGCCCACCTGGCCCGCGTGGAGCAGACCCTGGCCGGCTACCCGCCGCTAGTGTTCGCCGGCGAGGCGCGCGAGCTGCGCCGCCAGTTCGCCGAAGTGACCCAGGGCCGAGCCTTCCTGCTGCAGGGCGGCGACTGCGCCGAGAGCTTCGCCGAATTCAGCGCCGCGAAGATCCGCGACACCTTCAAGGTGCTGCTGCAGATGGCCATCGTCATGACCTTCGCCGCCGGCTGCCCGGTGGTGAAGGTGGGACGCATGGCCGGCCAGTTCGCCAAGCCGCGCTCGGCCAATGACGAGACCATCAATGGCGTGACCCTGCCGGCCTACCGCGGCGATATCGTCAACGGCATCGGCTTCGACGCCGCCAGCCGCGTGCCGGACCCGGACCGCCTGCTGCAGGCCTATCACCAGGCCACCGCCAGCCTCAACCTGCTGCGCGCCTTCGCCCAGGGCGGCTTCGCCGACGTGCATCAGGTGCACCAGTGGAACCTCGACTTCATCGCCAACTCGGCGCTGGGCGAGAAGTACAGCGCCCTGGCCGACCGCATCGACGAGACCCTGGCCTTCATGCGCGCGGTCGGCATGGACAGCGCGCCGCAGCTGCGCGAAGCCAGCTTCTTCACCGCCCACGAGGCGCTGCTGCTGGGCTACGAGCAGGCCTTCGTGCGCCAGGACAGCCTCACCGGGCGCTGGTACGACTGCTCCGCGCATATGCTGTGGATCGGCGACCGCACCCGCCAGCTGGACGGCGCCCATGTCGAGTTCATGCGCGGCGTGGAGAACCCCATCGGGGTCAAGGTCGGCCCGAGCATGGACCCGGACGAGCTGATCCGCCTGATCGATATCCTCAACCCGGACAACGACCCCGGCCGCCTCAACCTGATCGTGCGCATGGGCGCCGACAAGGTCGAGGCCAACTTCCCGCGCCTGCTGCGCAAGGTGAAGGAAGAAGGCCGCCAGGTGCTGTGGAGTTCCGACCCCATGCACGGCAACACCATCAAGGCCTCCAGCGGCTACAAGACCCGCGACTTCGCGCAGATCCTCAGCGAGGTGAAGCAGTTCTTCCAGGTCCACCGCGCCGAGGGCACCGTGGCCGGTGGCATCCATATCGAGATGACCGGGCAGAACGTCACCGAGTGCATCGGCGGTTCTCGCCCGATCACCGAGGACGCCCTCTCCGACCGCTACCACACCCACTGCGACCCGCGCATGAATGCCGACCAATCCCTGGAGCTGGCCTTCATGATCGCCGAGACGCTGAAGCAGGCACGCACCTGAGGCAGCGTCTGTAAAAACGACGGGGCCTGATGGCCCCGTTGTTGTTCCTACCCGCACACTCTCGAACGGCGACGCTTCCCTTTCCGCGGCAGGCGGCGTTTCATCGCACTTTCATCCGAACATTCCTCCGCACGGATGCACTGCCATGCTCTCGCTCCATCGAATCCTCGCCCTGCTCCTGCTCGCCGGCCCGACGGCCTGGGCCGCCGGCGGCACCAATGAATACGAACTCGACTGGCCGCAGCAGGACGAGGCGCTGATGTACCGCTCCTGCGGCTGCGCCGATGCCTGCTGGGTGGCCGAGGTGCGTGAGCGCGACAGCCAGCAGGTCAAGGTGCGCCTGCGCTGCGACTGCAGCGAGCTGAGCTACAGCCCCGACGGGGCGGCGGAACAGCCGCTGGCCGAGTCCTGCGCCGCCATCAACGCCGGCCCGGACAAGGGCGCGCTGATCGGCGCCAAGCTGCGCGAACTGCACGACACGAAGCGCTAAGCGGCCACGCCGCCCCGTACTGCGACCCGCTTCACGCCCTCGCCCGCCTCAATCGCCGAAAATGCCGCGCCGGCCGAATGCCGACGCCTCTGGCCACCCATTGCCTCACCTTCAAGGACGATGACCATGAAACTGCAGTTCTCCCTTTCCGCCCTCGCCCTGGCCACCCTGCTGAGCGGCTGCCAGAACATGAGCCCGGACGCCATGCTCAGCACCGGCATGCAGGCCATGCAGGCCGCCACCCTGAGCGACAGCGAAGTGAAGGCCATGGCCGACGAGGCCTGTGTGCAGATGGATGCCGAAGCCCCCATCGCCCCGGCCGACAGCGAATACAGCCAGCGCCTGGACAAGATCGCCGCCAACCTGGGCCACCAGGTCAGCGGCACTCCGGTCAACTACAAGGTCTACCTGACTGACGAGGTCAACGCCTGGGCCATGGCCAACGGTTGCGTGCGCGTGTACAGCGGCCTGATGGACCTGATGAACGACAACGAAGTGGAAGGCGTGCTCGGCCACGAGATGGGCCACGTCGCCCTCGGTCACACCAAGAAGGCCATGCAGGCCGCCTATGCCACCTCCGTGGCTCGCGGCGCGGCAGCCTCCTCGGGCAATGGCGCAGTCTCCGCGCTGTCCAGCTCGCAGCTGGGTGACCTCGGCGAGGAGCTGGTCAACGCCCAGTTCTCCCAGTCCCAGGAAAGCGACGCCGACGACTTCTCCTTCGACCTGCTGAAGCAGCGCGGCATCCCGCTGGAAGGCCTGGCCAGCGCCTTCGACAAACTGGCCCAGCTGGGCGGTGGCGACAGCAGCATGTTCGACTCCCACCCGGGCTCGGCCGACCGCGCCGCGCATATCCGCCAGCGCATCGCTGCCGAGCAGTAAGCAACCGAGGGGCCGCAGCAGCGGCCCCTTCTGCTTTCAGGAGTCATCTCATGCTCAGCCTGCGTACCCTATCGATTTGCGTCCTGCTGCCGCTTGCCTCCCAGGCAGCCGCCGATACGAAGGACTCCTCTGCTCACTATGACAATTGCCTCAAGGCCAATCAGCCCCTCAACAACAGCGTGGTGGCGTCCTGTGCCGACGAAACCTCGCAGATGACGAAGAAGGAAATGAACCGCGTCTATCAGCGCCTCTATCTCAAGCTGCAGCAGACCTCGCAAGAAGATGCTCAGCAACTCGAAGACGCGCAGAAGGCATGGCTCGTCTATCGCAACGCGCATTGCGACCTTCAGGGCAAGCATGTCGGCTCACCGATGTATTACACCTGCCCAATGGAGCTGAACATCGGCAGGGTCGCCGAACTGCAATTCCTGCTCGACAACGGCGGTTAAAACCGAAAACAACCCATGGTGCGGGGGCTCACGGCGTCCAGTCGACCCGGTGTTCCTCGAGATAGGCATCCACCGCCGCACCCACCGTCGGGTGGAATACGTCGCCACCGATCTGCTCCAGCACCTCCAGGCGCAGCAGCTTGTCCTTCACCGGATCCTTCATTTCGGCAAAGCGCAGTTCGATGCCGGCGGCTCGCAGGATCTGCTCCAGCTCTACCAGCATATCCGCCGAGGTCACGTCCACGCTGGTGACCGGCTCGGCGGCCACCACCACCATGCGCACAGGGTCCGGCGCCTGGGCAACGGCATCCTGGATGCAGCTCTGGAACAGCTCGGCATTGGCGAAGAACAGCGGCGCATCCCAGCGGAACAGCACCAGGCCGGGCACACGCCGGGCATGGGGATAGCGCGTCACATCGTGATAGCCGCGGATGCCATCGACCCGCCCGAGCACGGCGAAATGCGGGCGCCAGCCATCCCAGAGAAACTCGATCACCGCCACCAGCACCGCCAGGCCGATGCCCGGCACCGCGCCGAGCACGGCGACGCCGACGAAGCAGGTGATCGACAGCCAGAACTCCCAGCGCTGGATGCGATAGATGCGCCGCAGGTCCTTGAACTCGAAGAGGCCGATGGCCGCGGCGATCACCACCGCCGCCAGCGCGCTGTTGGGCAGGTGCTGCAGCAGGTTGGGAGCGAACAGCAGCAACAGCGACACGCCCAGGGCACCGAATACCCCGGTGAGCTGGGTCCTGGAGCCCGCCGCCTCGGCCACTGGCGTACGCGAGGAACTGCTGCTGATGGGAAAGCCCTGGAACAGCCCCGCCGCTAGATTGGCAGCGCCCAGGCCGACCATTTCCTGGTTCGGGTCGACCGGCGTGCGGGTCCTGGCTGCATAGGTGCGCGATAGCACGCTGGTGTCGGCGAAGGACACCAGCGCCACGGCAAAGCCGCCAATCAGCACGGCGCTCACATCGCCCAGGGTGATCCACGGCAGGCTGAAGCTCGGCAGGCCTTGGGGCAACGGCCCGAGCACCTTGACGCCATGCTCCGCGCCCAGGCCCAGCCCGCCGACCAGCAGGGTGGCGAGTACCACCGCGATGAGGATGTCGGGCAGGCGTTCAAAACGCTTGAGCAGGAGAATCACCAGCAAGGTGCCCGCGCCCACCGCGAAGGCCGCCCAATTGGCCTCACCGGCCAGCAGGGCCTGGCCTAGGGTGGCGAGATCGCGCAGCGGCCCGGCGCTGTCGATGGAGATGCCGAACAGCTTGGGCATCTGGCTGATCAGCACGGTGAAGGCGATGCCGTTCATGTAGCCATAGCGGATCGGCTTGGACAGCAGCTCGGTGATGAAGCCCAGGCGCAACAACCCGGCGGCGATGCAGACCAGCCCTGACACCAGCGCCATCGCGCTGGCCAGGGCGATCGCGCGCATCGGATCGCCGGCCGACTGTGGCAGCACCACGGCGATAATGATGGCTGCCAGCGCCGAGTCGGGGCCGAGCACCAGAATGCGGCTGGGCCCGAACAGGGCATAAGCGAGCAGCGGCACGATGGTGGCGTACAGGCCATAGATGCCGGGCACTCCAGAGGCTTCGGCATAGGCGATGCCCACCGGCACCAGCATGGTGGTCAGCACCAGTCCCGCGAGCAGGTCCTTCGCCAGCCAGCTTGCCTGATAGCGGCGCAGTATCTGCAAGCCGGGCAGCCAGCGGCGCCATCCGGAAAGACCGGAGTCGCGAGAGGACGTGAAGCCAGCAGGTGGAACATCGCTCATGGCGCGCTTCCTAGTAGCCAGGGCTGGAAACCTATGCGTCCGGGGTAAAGAAGTACGCCAGGCCGAGGATCAGGTACACGGCCAGCAGCTGCACCCCTTTCAGCCAATCCGAGCGCCCGTCACCCGCCACCTGGCCGGTGATCAGCACGGCCAGCAACACGCTGAGCACCAGCCCCCCGGAGAAGGCCAGGTCCATCGGTGTCGAACCCACCACATAGCTGGCCAGGACCAGGACCGGCGCGACGAACAGAGCTACCTGAACGCTGGAGCCGATGGCGATCGATAACGACAGGTCCATGCGATTCTTCATGGCCGCCGAGATCGCCGAAGAGTGCTCGGCCGCGTTGCCGAGAATCGCCACAATGAACACCCCGACGAACAGGTTGCTCAGGCCGAGCTGGTGGGCGCTGGGTTCGATGGCACCGACCAGAATCTCGCTGATCCACGCGATCATCAGAGTCGCCAGGCCCAGGACCAGCAGCGCCTTGCCCAACGGCCAGAGCGCCGATTGATCGACGCCGTGGGCAATGTTGGGATCGCCGGCGAACAGGTTCTTGTGAGTGACCAGGGAATACAGCAGGAACAGCCCGTAGACCAGCAACAGCACCAGCGAGATATACAGGCTCAACACTTGCAGCCCTTCCGGCACGCGCGACGCCACCACGGAGTTGTAGGCCGCCGGCAGGATCAGGGCGATGGTCGCCAGGGTCAGCAAGGTGGCCTGGGAACGGGCGGCAGATGCATTGTATTGCTGTTCTTGGTGCCGAAGCCCGCCGGCCAGCATCGCCGCACCCATGACCAGCAGGATATTGCCGACGATGGAGCCGACCAACGAGGCCTTCACCACATCATGCAAGCCGGCACGCAGCGCGCTCAGGGCAATAATCAGTTCCGTGGCATTGCCGAACGTGGCATTGAGCAACCCGCCCACGCCCTCGCCAGAGCGCTCCGCCAACTGCTCGGTGGCCCGCCCCAGCCACCCGGCCAGCGGCACGATGGCCAGGGCAGCCATCAGGAAGATCAACAAGTGCTGCTGCGGCGCGGCGAATTCCAGGACGATCGCAATCGGGACGAAGACCAGCATCCAGTTGAGCATTGGCGCTCCTTGGGTGATCGGGTGTGGAGGATTTCCCGCTAAGAATGGCTCGCCATCTGCTGTCCGTCGAAAGATTCCCGCAAATAACCCTGGCCTGTGGATGGGCTTGTCCTTTTTCGCCGGCCTCGAGCCCGCGAGGCGTTGGCTACGCTTTCGATTGCGGGTCTGCCAAGGGCTGTCCATGCCGCTGGCCGACAGGACACTCAAGGAATGCGGAAGGAGGCGGAGATGCGCGAAGTGGCCGGTGAGGCGCGTGAACGGGTTCTCAACCCCGTCGACAGGGTGATGGAAGTGATCTTCGGCCTGCTCATGGCGATGACCTTCATCGGCGCGCTGAGCGTGGCCACCTCCGGACGCGAGGAAGCGCGCACCATGCTGATTGCCGCCATCGGCTGCAACCTTGCCTGGGGCCTGGCCGATGCGGTGATGTACATGGTGCGTGCCTGGACTGATCGTACGCGCAATCGGAACCTGCTGATGCGCCTGCACAGCGGCGGCGACCCTGGCACAGGCCAGGCCCTGATCGCCGATGCACTGCCCCCGCATATCGCGGAGGTGGCGGGAGCCGACGGACTGGAAATGCTGCGCCAACGCCTGCTTGAACACGCTCCACGACCAGCGCCCTCCTGGCTGGACCTGGACGTGGCCAAGGGTGCCTTGGGCATTTTCCTGCTGGTGGTGCTGTCGACCTTTCCGCTGGTCATCCCGTTTCTGCTGATCGACAAGACATCCCTGGCGATCCGGGTTTCCAACCTGGTAGCCCTGGCACTGCTGTTCAGCTCGGGCTGGATATTGGCTCGCTACTCCGGTGGCAATACCTGGACGGGCGGAGTGGCGATGACGGTCGTCGGCACGCTGCTGCTGTTGGCCATTATCGCCCTGGGCGGCTGATGGGCGAAGGCTATGGCTGCAAGCCCAGCGCCTGCAGTCGCTGCGCCACCGGACGCTGGCAGTTGAACCGAACCCGCTCCAGCCCCAGCCAGCTCGCCAGCGCCTGGAGCTGGCCTGCCAGCGCCAGCAGCGCCTCCTCGCTCAACACCGCCTCCTCCAGATGCACGGCATGCACCGCCAGGCGCCCCTGTGCCCGCTCGCTACGCAGGTCGACCCGCGCCAGCAGGCGTTCATGGTGCAGGAACGGCAACACGTAGTAGCCGTACACCCGCTTGTCTGGCGGCGTGTAGATCTCCAGGCGGTAACGGAAGCCGAACAGCCGCTCGGTACGCTCGCGCTCCCAGATCAGCGAATCGAAGGGCGACAGCAGCGCGCTGGCCCGCACCCGGCGCGGAATGCTCGGCTCGCCACGGCAGTAGGCCGCCTGCTTCCAGCCCTGCACTGCAACCGGCTGCAGCTCGCCGGCCTCCACCAGTTCGGCGATGCGCGCCTTGGCATCAAAGGCATCCAGGCGGAAGTAGTCGCGCAGATCGCGCTCGGTGGCTACGCCCAGGGCATCGGCCGAACGCAATAGCAACTGGCGCTGGGCGTCGGCTTCCTCGATCTCGGGATGTTCGAGCTGGGCCGTCGGGATTACCCGTTCCGGCAGGTCGTACAGGCGCTCGAAGCCGCGGCGCCCGGCCACCGCCACCTGGCCGGCGGCGAACAACCATTCCATCGCATGCTTCTCCGCGCTCCAGTCCCACCAGGGGCCGGCACGTTCGGTGCGGGTGCTTAGGCTGCCGGCGCCCAGCGCGCCCTGCTCGCGCACGGCCTGCAGCACCCGCTGGATCACCGCCTGCCTCTGGCGGCCGAACTCGGCCAGTTGGCGATAGATGCCCTGCCCGTCCGCCGCCCGCTGCATGCGCCAGCGCAGCAGCGGATACAGCTCCAGCGGCAGCAGCGAGGCTTCGTGGCCCCAGTACTCGAACAGGCTGCGGCGCTTCGGCTTGCCCCAGGCCAGCTCGTCCAGCAGCTCAGGCTCGTAGTGGCCCAGGCGCGAGAACGCCGGCAGATAGTGCGAGCGCACCAAGGCGTTGACCGAGTCGATCTGCAGCACGCCGAGGCGCTCGATCTGCGCCTGCAGCTGACGGTGGCGAATGGCGCCGCGCGGCGCGCGGGCGAAGCCCTGGGCGGCCAGGGCCAGGCGGCGGGCTTCGGCGAGGGACAGTGAGAGCGTCATGCGGCCAGCCTAGCAGGCGCTTCAGTCGCCACCTACTAGCTGGGCTGGGCGACCAGTTCTTCCGGTGCGGCAAAGGCATGGCGAAAGCTGAAGGCATGGGCGCTAGCGCCATGCTCACGGAAATGCGCCAGGCGCTCGGCCGCCTCGTCCACGCTCGGCAGATGTCCGGCCGGCACCCACCAGAGCACCATGTGCGCCTGCTCGACCTTGTCGAACCACTCGCGGCGGCGCTTGAGCATCTCGGTATGGGCGGACTTGTAGACATAGTCGCTGAGCGACTGCACATCGGCCCAGACGGACATGTTGACCAGCACCTCGTCGCCGAACGGGCGCAGCGCGGTGGCGTCGCCCGCCTCGTCTTGCAGGCGCCAGACATAGCCGGGCGAGGCCTCGGCCAGGGCGTTGATGCGCTCCAGGTTGTTGACGAAATCGGCCATGCCGGGCGACTCCAGCGGCTCGCGCAGCGTGGCGATGTTGAGCTGGGCCAGGTGGTAACGGGACATCGGAACTCCTTGTAGGACTGCCATCTTCTTTGCATAGCCGCGCGCCAGCGCGCTTGCAAACTGGCGCCGCCGGGCACAACCCGGCGGCGCATACTCCATCAGCGCTTGAGCGGATCGTCCCAGAACGGGCGTTCGCTCTCCTGCATCACATCGGCACGGTTCAGGCCGATGTCCTTGAGCGCCGCATCGTCCAGCATCGCCAGTTGGCGGCGCTGACGCGCCAGCTGATTCCAGCGCTTGAACCGCGACCACCAGGCACCCAGGCTGATGGTTGGCAGTGCCTTCTCGAAGGACACCGACCGAGCGATTACATAACCTTTCTGACCTTTCATCATCACGCCCTCCCTGTGGGGTTGGCGCCAGTTTCGGTTCGCGCTTAAGATCAATCCAACGAATGTTTCTTATGCAAGGCATCTTGGAGATTGATGAATGGCCCACTACCCCAGCATCGACACCGAATTGTTGCGCAGCTTCGTCGCCATCGCCGATAACGGCGGATTCACCCGCGCGGCGGAAGTGGTCAACCGCACCCAGTCCGCCGTCAGCATGCAGATGAAGCGCTTGGAAGACGACGTGGTGCAGCGCTCGCTGTTCGAGCGCGACGGCCGCCAGGTGCGCCTCACGGCCGAGGGCCAGGTGCTGCTGGGCTATGCGCGGCGCATCCTCAAGCTGCATGGCGAAGTGCTCAACACCCTGCGCGAGCCGCACATGGTCGGCGCCGTGCGCATCGGCACGCCGGACGACTACGTGATGCGCTTTTTGCCGGACATCCTCTCGCGCTTCGCCCAGGCCTACCCGCTGGTGCAGGTGGAAGTGCACTGCGAAACCTCCGGCCAGCTGCTGCAACGCCAGGACCTGGACCTGACCATCGTCACCCGCGAGCCAGGCAAGGAGATCGGCCAGCTGCTGCGCCAGGAGCGCTTCGTCTGGGCCGAGGCCCAAGGTTTCACCCCGCACGAGCAGAACCCCATGCCGCTGGCCATGTTCAACGCCGGCTGCTTCTGCCGCGCCTGGGCCTGCAACGCGCTGGATGCTATTGAGCGGCCCTACCGCATCGCCTATACCAGCCCCAGCCTGTCGGCGATCTTCGCCGTGGTCGGCGCCGGTCTGGCCGTCACCGCCCAATTGCGCAGCCTGATCACTCCGGACATGCGCATCCTCGGCGAGGCCGAGGGTCTGCCCACCCTGCCGATGACCAGCATCGTTCTGCTGCGCCATCCGCAGCGCCAGTCGCAGGTCATCGATACCCTGGCCGAGCACATAGTCGAAGGCTTCCGCCTCTGATGCCAACCACCGCAACGAAGGGATTCGCCATGCACCGCCCACTACTCGTCGCCTGCGCCCTGCTGCTGTCGCCCACCTGCCTGGCCGAACCCGCGCCCGGCAGCGCCGAGCGCCTAGAGGGCACCTTCGTCGGCCGCGCCCAGTGGGGCGAACACAGCAGCGCCCTGCTGTTCGACGAGGTGGCGCTGAGCATGGAGAGCGAGTCGATCATCCGCGTCGGCGGCCGTGGCGAGCCCGCGGTGGATAGTGCCATCGAAGGCCTGACGCTGATCTCGCTGGACAGCGCCAGCACTGATGGCAAGCGCCTGCTGGAGCAATGTGGCGAAGGCTGCGAGGTGGACGGCGTGGCCGTGCAGGTGGCGCCCAATGAGTGGCAGTTCGCGAACATCGCCGCCATCCGCCCGCAGGCCGCCGCTCCGGTGGCCACGCTGGACATGGGCAAGGACGATGCACGACGCAAGCCGCTGCTCGACGCCCTGCGCAGCCACGCCCAGGAGGATCTCGACCAGCCTGTGCAGTTCGTCGTCGACACCCTGCGCGAGCGCGACGGCTGGGTCTTTGCCGTGGTTCGTCCGCAGACCAAAGATGGCCAGCCCATCGACTTCAGCCGCACCGTGCATGCCGAACGCCTGGAAGCCGGCATCCTCGACAGCGACACCATCTTCGCCCTACTGCAGCTGCAGGATGGCCAGTGGCAGGTACGCGACTACGTGGTAGGGCCCACCGACGTGGCCTGGGCGGGCTGGGCAACGGACTACCAGGCGCCCGCCGAGCTGTTCGATCTGCCCTGAATCAGCGCAGCGCCAGCAGTACCGCGCAGAGCACCTGCCGATCTGGCTGATCAGCGACTACCTGCCGTGTGGTGAGCTACTGGAGTTCCGCAACCAGCGCTTCGGCCCGATTCCGCCTTGGACCTGGCTTGCAACGCGGCCTAACGCGCAAATAGCGGGCAACAAAAAGCCCGGCACATGGCCGGGCTTTCTGGGTACCGCGGTACAGGGCGTAGGCTTAGGCCGACGGCGCCTGGGTACGGCTCTTGTAGGAACCGTCGCGGGTATCGATCTCGATCCAGTCGTCGATGTTGCAGAAGTCTGCAACCTTGACTTCGGTACCGTTGCTCAGCTTGGCCGGCTTCATGACCTTGCCGGAAGTGTCGCCACGAGCGGAGCCTTCGGTGTAGGCGATCTTGCGCACGATGGTGGTCGGCAGGTCGACGGAGATCACTTTGCCTTCGAAGAACACGGCTTCGCAGACGTCGGTCATGCCTTCTTCGATGAACGGCAGGACGCTTTCCAGATCCTCGGCGCGCAGCTCGTAGGAGTTGTACTCGGTGTCCATGAAGACGTAGTCGTCGCCATTGATGTAGGACAGGGTCACTTCCTTGCGCTCAAGGATGACCGGCTCCATTTTGTCGTCGGCCTTGTAAACGGTCTCGGTCTTGGAGCCGTTGATCAGGTTCTTCAGCTTCATCTTGACGATGGCGCTGTTACGGCCGGACTTGGTGAATTCGGCTTTCTGAATCAGCCACGGGTGGCCGTCGATCAGGGCCACGCTGTTGGGCTTCATTTCTTGTGCGGTTTTCATACGAATATCCGGATTTGAATGGAGATACGAATTTCTAGGCCGCGCATGATAGCCAATTTCGGTGAAACAGCACCAGAGCCGCCGCAAGATCAGGACGAGAGGCCTGTTCCCGGCACCAGTTGTCGGCGTGCTGTTCCAGCGTGGCGGCCTCTAGCTGGACGGCATTCCAGGCCGCGGTCATATCGCCACGGCCGTTCCAGGCATGCCACAACGCCGTTAGCGCGCTCGCCGCGGCCGAAGGCAGGTCCGCACGATAGAGGTCGAGGAAGGCGTCCAGCTTGTCCCAGTGCGCGCCCTCTTCCTGCTGGTAGATATGCCAGAGCAGCGGCCTCCCGGCCCACTGGGCGCGGACGAACGAATCCTCGCCGCGGATGGCATTGAAGTCGCAGCTCCACAGCAACCGGTCGTAGTCCGCCTGGCTGAGGAATGGCAGCAGGTGCACCTGCAGATTGCCGCGCCGCCAGCTGCCACCTTCCTCCAGTTCGCCCACATTCAGCCAGCGCTGCACATCTCCCTCGATGCGTCCGCGCGGCACCAGCAACTGGGTCGGCGTGGCCTGCGTTGCCAGCGCATCCAGCCAGCCGGCCAGCGCCGGGTTCTCATAGGCGAACAGGGAAATCAGCCGCGCATCGGGAAGCAGCGCCACGCCGATCTCGGCGAGAAAGGCACGGCGCGCCTCGGCATCGGCCTGGAAGGCCTGGCGCCGTTCGAGCAGCCCAGCCTCGCGCAGCAGGCCGCCGGTGCCGGCGGTAAAACCGGGGAAGAAGAAGAATTTCTGCAGCCCGCCCGATTGCGGCGACGGCAGGCCATGGCAGCCGGCGACCCAATCCTCGGCGCTGAGGTATTCCAGGTTCAGCCATAGCGGTTTCGCCGGCCGCGCGCCCATGGCCGCGACATAGCTGGCCGGCAGCGTACAGGCGAAGGCCTCGATCACCACGTCGGCCGCCTCCACCGCCGGAAACTCGCCCAGCCAGTGGCAGACTTCCACGCCCTCGACACACTGGCTGGCCAGCGACGCATCGGCCTGCGGGCACAGGCGCAGAAAGGCCGCCGGCTCGTCCACCCACAGACGCACGTCCAGGCCGTGCTCGGCCGCCAGTTGGCGCGCCAGGCGCCAGGTCACGCCGATGTCGCCGTAGTTGTCCACCACGCTGCAGAAGATGTCCCAACGGGCGCCCATGAACTGCTCCACTCAGTTTGCTGCCGCGGATGTTACGCCATGCGCCTCGCGCACCAGGAAATCGATCAGCACCCGCGAGGCCGGCGACAGCTGGCGGTGCGGCGGATAGATGATCGAGAACGGCCGGCTGCGCCCCTCCAGTTCAGGCAGCAGACGCACCAGACGGCCCTGGTCGAGCTTGTCGCGCAGGATGAACTCGTACAGCTGGCAGACGCCCAGCCCGGCCTCGGCCAGCGACACGGTGCCCAGCACATCGTCGGTGACCAGCACCCTGCCCTTGGGCTGCCAGTCCAGCTCGCGACCCTGGTCGAGGAACAGCCAGGGCGCCACCTTGCCGCTGCTGGGCATGACGAACGGCAGGCAGGCATGCTGCGCCAGCTCGTCGAGGTTCGCGGGCGTGCCCGTCCGCGCCAGATACTCCGGCGCTGCCACCAGGCACAGCCGCGCGTCCTCCAGCTTGCGCCCGACCAGGCCGCTGTCCGGCAGGCGGCCGAGGCGGATCGCCAGGTCGTAGCCCTCGGCCACCAGGTCGACATTACGGTTGGCGATGCTCAGCTCCACCTGCACCTGCGGATATTGCCGGGCGAAGCCGGCCAGCAGTGCCGGCAGGCGGAAGTGGCCATAGGTGGTCGGCGCGCTCAGGCGCACCAGGCCGCTGACCTGATGGGCATCGCCCTGGATGCGCCGCTCGGCATCGTCGATCAGGGCAAAGGCGGCGCGGGATTGCTCCAGATAGAGCCGGCCGTCCTCGGTCAGGCTCAGGCGCCGGGTGGTGCGGCGCAGCAGTTGAGTGCCCAGACGCTGTTCGAGACGGGCGATGGCCCGGCTGATCACCGAAGGCGTAGTGCCGAGCGCCACGGCGGCGGCGCTCAGGGTGCCCTTCTCCACCACGCAGAGATAGGCCTCGACATCGCCGAGGTGATCGAAGCGCCGCGCCATTCTTGCCTCCAGAGAACAGATCATTTCCGCGGCGGCGAGTTTATCGCCACAGAGAGCAGCAATACAGTGCGCTCACCCCAGCGCTCAACGGAGCAGAATCATGCAGACCTTCGCCAAGACCATCCTCGCCAGCAGCCTGCTGGCAGCCAGCCTCGGCGCCCAGGCGGCCAATGTGCTGGTCGTGCTGTCCGATGCCGACCACCTGGACCTCAAGGACGGCAAGGTCTACCCCACAGGCTTCTACCTCAATGAACTGATGCAGCCGACCAAGCTGCTGCTAGACGCCGGCCACAGCCTGACCTTCGCCACCCCCAGCGGCCTGGCGCCAACCATGGACGTAACCTCGGACGCTGCCCAGCACTTCGGTGGTGACACCGCCAGCCTGGCCGAACACAAGGCGCTGCTGAGCGAACTGAAGCTGACCGATGCCAATAGCTCGCCGGTAATCAGCCTGGCCCGGGTCGAGCAGATCGGCTACCAGCACTTCGACGCCCTCTACGTGCCCGGCGGCCATGCGCCGATGCAGGACCTGCTGCAGAGCTCGCAGCTGGGCAAGCTGCTGCGCGCCTTCCACGCCGAGGGCAAGACCACCGCGCTGGTCTGCCACGGCCCCATCGCCCTGCTCTCCGCCCTGCCCGATGCGCAGCGCTACGTGCAGGCCCTGGAGCGCGACAATTCGGCCAGGGCCGGGCAGGAATGGATCTACGCTGGCTACAGGATGACCGTGATCAGCAATCAGGAAGAGGAGCAGGCCAAACAGGCGCTCAAGGGTGGCGAGATGAAGTTCTACCCGCAGACCGCCCTGCAGCAGGCCGGCGGCAGCTATAGCAGCAACAGCTCGCCCTGGGCCGCCAACATGGTGATCGACCGCGAGCTGATCACCGGACAGAACCCCGCGTCAGCCCTACAGGTGGGTCAGGCGTTGCTGGAGCGCCTGGAGTAAAGGCCTACGCACCGCGGATTGCCGGGCCCGCATTAAGGGGCTAAGGCTATTCGTCGTAGGGAGGGTACTGCTCTCCCGGCGCGCGCTTGACCACAGTACCGTCACGCTGCGGAATCCGTGCCGGCCACGGCGGGTCGATCTGCGGGTCGCCCAGATCCGGCGAGTCGGGATCGAAGCCCAGTTCGCGCTGTACCTTGCTCTCGCTCAAGTTGCTTTCCCGGCCGGGATAGCCGGGCAGGCCCCGTGCATCGTTCGGCGAATCACGCCGGCCCCATGATGTCAGCAATCCCATCTCGTCTTTCCTCGCAACTGCCAATAAGACTGAGAGGTACGCCGGCCACATTCAGTTCGCCCTATTTCACCGCCGCGGCAACAAGGACCTTCAGGTCGGTTTCACCTCGGCTGGACGAGCCGGTTTCAGCCGCGCCACGCCAAACAGCACCAACGCCAGACCCACCACCTGATACAGCGATATCGACTCGCTCAGTACCAGCCATGAGGCGAAGATCGTCAGCACCGGTCCCAGGTTGCCGATGGCCGCGGTGTGCGCCGCGCCCATGCGCTGCACGGCCAGGGCCATCCAGTAGATCGGCAGGGCGGTGGACAGCACCGCCATCAGCGCTGCGTATAGCCAGATTTCCCCGGACAGGCCCGCCAGCTGCGCCGTATCGCCGGTCACCGCGTAGTGCGCTAGCACCATCAGTGCCGAGGCGCCTCCGGCCAGCCCGGCCAGGCGCATGGAGCCGAGGCGCTGCACCATCACGCCGGTGCCGAAGTAATACAGGGCATAGGTGACGGCGCTGGCAAACACCCAGGCCGCGCCGAGCAGCACCTGCTCGCCGCCGCCCACCGCGCTCACATCATGGAAGAAGGCCACCGCCAAGCCGCAGTAGCAGATGCCCATGGCCAGCAGCATCTGCCGGCTGGGCCGCTGGCGCGTGGCGAGGGCATGGAGCAGCAGCACCAGGGTCGGGTAGGAGAACAGGATCAGCCGCTCGAGGCCGGCGCTGATGTATTCCAGTCCATAGAAGTCGAACAGGCTCGACAGGTAGTAGCCGAGCATGCCGAGCAGCAGGATGCGAAGCACATCCACGCCACCCAGCCGGACGCTCGCCTCACCGCGGCTCAACCATACCAGCCAGAGAAACAGCGGCAGCGCCAGGCCCATGCGCAGGGTCAGCAAGGTGATGGCGTCCACCGGACCCGCCGCATAGGCGAGCTTGACGAAGATCGCCTTGAGGCTGAAGCCGGCGGCAGACAGCACCGCAAACAGCCGGCCATCGTCCAGACCGCGCCGATAGAGGGAAGACAAGGTATTCATGGCAATCCAGGCAGCTAGGCAAGGCTTTATTCTGAAGATAACGCTCTTTGGCTAGAATCGCTTTTTAACGAAGGAAGCCTTCTACAAAGGAGAACGCCCGTGCATTTCGATCTGGCCGATCTGCGCCTGCTGGCGAGCATCGCCGCCACCGGCAGCCTGAGCAAGGCCGCCGCCGCAGTGCCAGTGGCCGTCTCCGCGGCGAGCACGCGCCTGCGCCTGTTCGAGCAACGCTGCGGCCTGACGCTGTTCACCCGCAAGGCCGACGGCATGCGCCTCACCCCGGCGGGCCGGCTGATCCTGGAAGGCGCGCGCAGCGTGCTCAGCGAGGCGGAGAAACTCAAGGAAACGCTCCAGGAGCTCTCCGGCGAACGCCGCATCGCCCTGCGCCTGTCGGCTACCACGGTGGCGAACAGCACCTTTCTGCCTGCCACCCTCGGCCCCTTCCTCGTCGATTACCCGGAAGTCGATCTGCAACTGGTGGAGCAGAGCAGCAGCGAAGTACTGCGCGCCGTGCAGTCGGGCGAGAGCGAGATAGGCGTGTACGACGGCAACCTGTCCACCGGCGGGCTGCTCTCCCTGCCCTTCCGTGACGACAAGCTGGTGATGCTGGTGCCCCGCGACCATGCGTTGGCCGGCCATCAGGTGACCCAGCTGCGCAATGCGCTGGGCTTCGCCTTCGTCTGCCTGCCCGCCGAGCGGGCCATGCAGCGTTTCATCGAGGAGATGGCGAGCAAGTACGCCATGCCGCTGAAAGTGCGGGTACGCGCCCCGAGCTTCGACGCCATCGCGCAGCTGGTGGCCCAGCGCGCCGGCATCGCCCTGCTGCCCGAGGCAGCCGCCGCGCGTTTCGTTCAGGAACTGCCGGTCAGGATCGTCGCGCTGACGGATGCCTGGGCCACGCGGGAACTGCGCATCTGTATCCGGGACTGGGAGACGCTGTCTTCTCACGCACGGCAACTGGCGACCTTTCTATCGAGCCGCTGAGGCCGTCACAGCGCGGCGCGGGCGATACCATTCACAACGAATTCATCTGATCGCAAGTTGCCGAAACAAAAGGGAAATATCGATGGTCTAGCTTTCAGACTCCTCAGCGAAAGGTGAACCATCTTGTCCCGCACGGCCCGTACAACCCGCAAGACCATCGACGTCATCGCCTCCCACAACGAGGACGCCGCCCTGGCCGTGATGCGCGCCGCCGAGCGCATGAGCGACGAACTGCTCAGGCAGCAACTGTTCAAGGTCATCCACCGCCTGAACCAGGACGCCGCCGAACTGCGCCTGCTGCGTGAAACCTTGCCGTTCGAGGAACCCAGACGGGCTTGAGGCAAGCGACCCGAGCCGGCCGACAACTCGCTGGCTCTCGTTGGGCTCTGGAACCCACAGCCCGAAAAGCAAAAAGCCCCGAGAACTTTCGCTCTCGGGGCTTTTCAGGGTCTGGCGGTGAAGGTGGGATTCGAACCCACGATACGGTTTCCCGTATACACACTTTCCAGGCGTGCTCCTTCAACCGCTCGGACACTTCACCGGATCTCGGCGAACCAGTCTGGTCCGTCGAGGCGCGCTAATGTAGCCGAACGTCTTTGCGAATGCAAAATTTTTTTCAGGCGATTCATGTGCTTATGCAGAGCTGCAGGCTTCGCCATCGCCTGCCTCGTAGTAACGGCCTGCATAGATAAGGAAGCCGAGGGAGATGAACAGGCTGAACAGGAACAGCTGCAGCACGCCGGCCGGGCTGTGGCTGGCGGGGCTGATGGCGAACAGGGTCAGGCCTATCAACAGCAACAGCGGGCCGAGACGCAGGACGATGTGGGGCGGACGCATGAAGGGCACTCCTCAGGTTCGCGGCTAACCTAAGTCACTGCTCGGTATAGTAGCCAATTGAGCCTGCCGATGGCGGCGATAGCCCGGCGGCGACGGGCGGATGACCCTCCGGTCAGCCAAAGCGCTTTACCCCTGGCCTCGCGCTGGGTAACGTCAGCGCCACTTTCCGCAACCTGGACTAGGACTTCCGCCATGAGCGACCTGATCAGCTACCATCTCGAAGACGGCATCGCCACCCTGACCCTCAACAACGGCAAGGTGAACGCCATCTCCCCGGACGTGATCGCCGCCTTCAATGCCGCCCTGGATCAGGCCGCGCAGGATCGCGCCGTGGTGATCATCACCGGCCAGCCGGGCATCCTCTCCGGCGGTTACGACCTCAAGGTGATGACCTCCGGCCCGCAGAACGCCGTGGCCCTGGTCACCGCCGGTTCCACCCTGGCCCGTCGCATGCTCAGCCACCCCTTCCCGATCGTCGTCGCCTGTCCGGGCCACGCCATCGCCAAGGGCGCCTTCATCCTGCTGTCGGCCGACTACCGCATCGGCGTTGAAGGCCCGTTCAACATCGGCCTGAACGAAGTGCAGATCGGCATGACCATGCACCACGCAGGCATCGAACTGGCCCGCGACCGCCTGCGCAAGGCCGCCTTCCACCGTTCGGTGATCAATGGCGAGATCTTCGATCCGGCGGGCGCCGTGGACGCCGGCTTCCTCGACAAGGTGGTACCGGCCGAGCAACTGCAGGCCGCAGCCCTGGCCGCCGCTCAGCAGCTGAAGAAGATCAACATGACCGCGCACAAGAACACCAAGCTGAAGGTGCGCAAGGCCCTGCTGGAGACCCTGGACAAGGCCATCGAGCTGGATCAGCAGCACCTGGGCTGATAGCTGTACGCAGCACCGAGAAGCCCGGCCCAGTGCCGGGCTTCTGCTTTCTGGGGAAAAGCCGGCAACGCCGTGGAAACGCCCGGTAATAACCTCTGATCGGCGTCAATTGCCGAAAGTAGTGCACGCCCGTACACTGCGCGCCTTTTTGTCTGCCTGAAGGCTTACCGATGCTTTTCCTCGCGCGCATGTTGTTGATGGGGCTGCACTTCATCATTGCCGGAACCCTTGGCCTGATACTGGGCCTGTGCCGCCCGTTCAACCCGGACAACAGCCGCCTGTGCGCGCGCCTGTATTCCCTGCCCGCCCTGTGCATGCTGCGCCTGCGGGTGAAGACCGAGGTAAGCAGCCTGTTCGGTCAGGATCGTCCCTGCGTGATCGTCGCCAACCACCAGTCCAACTACGACCTCTACGTGCTCGGCCGGGTGGTGCCGCCGCGCACCGTGAGCATCGGCAAGAAAAGCCTGAAGTGGGTGCCGTTCTTCGGCCAACTCTACTGGCTGGCCGGCAACGTGCTGATCGACCGTGGCAACGGCCGCAAGGCCAAGCAGTCCATGCTGCAGACCACCGAGACCCTGCAGAACCGCGACACCTCTATCTGGGTGTTCCCGGAAGGCACGCGCAATCTGGGCAAGGGCCTGCTGCCGTTCAAGAAGGGCGCGTTCCAGATGGCCATCGCCGCTGGCGTGCCGATCATTCCGGTATGCGTCAGCAGCTACGCCGGACGCCTCAAGCTGAACAGCTGGAGCAGCGGCAAGGTGCTGATCAACTCGCTGCCGGCCATCCCCACCCTGGGCCTGACCCTGGATGACCTGCCGCAACTGATGGAGCGCTGCCAGCAGTTGATGCGCGAGTGCATCGAGCAGCTCGACCAGCAACTGGCCAAGGCCTGACCGCCCGCCGCCCATGGGTTAAGCTGCGCCATCGCCACGCAGAGGACAGCCCATGGGTCAGGTCGTTGCCGCCGTCGCTTATCACAAAGGCAAAAAAGTCGCCGATATCGCCCTGAACGAGGGCCGCCAGTGGGCTACCAAGCCCGACCATTTCGTCTGGATCGGGCTGCGCGACCCCGACATCGAGCTGCAGACCCTGCAGGAGCAGTTCAACCTGCACGAGCTGGCGATGGAAGACGCCATCGCCCAGCACACCCGCCCCAAGCTGGAAATCTTCGGCGACGCCCTGTTCATGGTGCTCTACTCGCCGATTCGCCACGGCGAGCGTCTGGAATTCGTCGAGACCCAGATCTTCGCCGGCAAGGGCTACGTGATTAGCGCCCGCTACGGCAACTCCGCGCCCTACTCCACCGTGCGCCAGCGCTGCGAGGCGCGCCCGCTGCTGCTGGAGCATGGTGAAGACTTCGTGCTGTATGCCCTGCTCAGCTTCGTGATCGAGAACTACCGGCCGCTGCTGGACTGCATCCACACCGAGCTGGAAGACATCGAGCAGACGGTACTGAGCCGCCCGCTCACCCAGGGCGACGTGGAGCGCATCCACAGCCTGCGCCGCGACCTGCTGCGCCTGCGTCGCCAGGTGGCGCCGCTGTCGGAGATCTGCCAGGAGCTGCAGCAGCTGGACTTCCCCTTCATCGACAAGCACATGCGCCCGTACTTCCGCGACATCGCGATCCACGTCAATCGCTTGCTGGAAGACCTCACCGGGCTGCGCGAGATGGCCGACCATGCCATCGAGATCGGCCTGCTGCTGGAGTCCTCTCGACAGAGCCTGACCCAGCGCAAGTTCGCCGCCTGGGCGGCGATCCTGGCCTTCCCCACGGCGGTGGCCGGCATCTATGGGATGAACTTCGAGAACATGCCGGAGCTGACCTGGCACTACGGCTACTTCGGCGTG
The DNA here is from genome assembly GCF_029837695.1 of Pseudomonas sp. GD04019. Lineage (GTDB taxonomy): Bacteria > Pseudomonadota > Gammaproteobacteria > Pseudomonadales > Pseudomonadaceae > Aquipseudomonas. The sequence goes on along the minus strand of NZ_JAOEEA010000005.1, from coordinate 162,966 downwards.
CTCGGCGTCATCGGCCTGGGCTGCGTGGCGCTGTTCGCCAACTTCAAGCGGATGGGCTGGCTCTAGCGGTCGACGCGCCGCCGCCGCTTATCCTCGTACATGCGCTCATCGGCCAGCGCCATCAGGCTATCCAGCGAGGCCTCGGCGCACTCCTCCAGTTCCGCGCAGCCAAGGCTGGCGGACAGGGCGAAGGGCTGCGCTGCGCTGTCGTTGAAAGCATCGATGGCCTGCTGCAAGCGCTGCTGCAGGCATTTGCCGGCATTGCCCAGCGCCACCACGCAGAACTCGTCGCCGCCCATGCGCGCCGCCACATCGGTCTCGCGCAGGGTACGGCGCAGCGTCTCGGCGGCCTGGCGGATCAGCGCATCGCCGGCCTCGTGGCCGAGGCGGTCGTTGACCTGTTTGAGCCCGTCCAGGTCCATGAACATCACCGTACAACCACCGCCGTAGCGGGCCGCGTGCAGCAGGGTCTGCTCGGCCAGCAGATAGAAACCGCGGCGGTTGCACAGGCCAGTGAGCTCGTCGGTCATCGACAGACTGTGGATGCGGTCGTAGGCCTCCTGCAGCTCGCGGGTACGCTCCTCGACGCGCTGTTCGAGGCTGCGATAGAGCTGCACGTTCTCGATGGCGATGGAGGTGGAGTCGGCCAGGGCCTGCAGCAGCTGCACCTCCTCGGCGCAGGGCTGGCGGTGCTCGGCCCAGTAGTTGCCGATGGCGCCAATCGGCTCGCGGGCGCGGATCGGCACCATCACCAGGCTCTTCACGAAGGTCGGCCGGTAAGCGTCGTGGGGGATGCGCGAGTCGACGTAGATATCCGGAATCACCGCCTGCTGGCGGTTGAGCATGGCCCAGCCGCTGATGCAGGTTTCCAGTGGGAAGCGCTTGCCCTTCCACAGCGGTCCCACGGCATCCTCGTCGGCGTAGTGGCAGAACGGGCCGTCGCGCAGCACGAAGGTGGCGCCATCGCAGCCGGTGAGGCGGCGCGCGGCGTGGCGGACGATCTCCTGCACGGTGGCCAGATCACGCGCCAGCGACAGTTCCTGAACCACATGCAGCAGGTGCTGCATGCCCTGCTGGTAACGCTCGCTGCTCCACGGCCGCGCCGTGACGGGCAGCACCGGGGGCTCGCTGCTGATTTCGCTGTACATGGTCCTGTCCGCCGTGGCCTGTGCGCCGCACGATGAAGAACGCGGCCGCACGCGGCAATCGGTAAAGTCGGGTAGTAGGAAGGCTGAATAGCGCGCGACCGGGCGAATGCCGGCGCGCGCAATCAGGAGGGCTTAGGCGCTCTTGCCCTGGGCGACGAAGCGCATCATCCACTCGGCCACGGTGGCGCCCTGGTGGTCATGCACCAGGCTTTCCACGGCCTTGCTGTAAACCGGCTCGCCGATGCACTTCTGGCGGATGTCGAGCAGTGTGCGCGAATAGTCGTGGATGAATTCCGGGTGGCCCTGAAAGCACAGCACCTGGTCCTCGATGCAGTACGCGGCCACCGGGCAGAACTCGCTGGAAGCCAGCAGGGTGGCCTTCTCCGGCAGTGCGGTGACCTGATCCTGGTGGCTGATCAGCAGGGTGAACTGCTCCAGCGCCGGGCTCATCCACTGAGCCTGCTGCTTGATCTCGTAGTGATGGATGCCCACGCCCCAGCCCTGGGTCGCGCGCTCGGCACGCCCGCCCAGCAGCAGGGCCAGCAGTTGGTGGCCGAAGCAGATGCCGAGCAGCTTGTCGCCGGCCTCGTAGCGCTTGAGCAGGTAGGTCTTGAGGGTCTGGATCCACGGGTCACTGCCGAAGGAATCCGCCTTGCTGCCGGTCACCAGGTAGGCGTCGTAGCGCTGCTCGTCCGCCGGGTATTCGCCCTGCACCACGTTGAATACCTCGAAGCTGGCCTCCAGCGGCTGCTGGGCGAACAGGCGCTCGAACATGCGGCCATAGCCCTGGTATTGGTCGATCAGTTCGGGGCGGAGTACATCGGTTTCCAGAATGCAGATGCGCAGTGACATGGAGCGGATTACCTGAGACAGCCGAGGGATTGTGAGGGAGACGTTTAGCGTGCATCGAAGCGTCACCGAAACGCAACAGCGGCGCGGCCCGCAGAGCCATTCAGGCGATGTCCGGCAACCATCACCGACATCGATACCTACCATGCTCAGCCTTCACTTCTGTCGATGGAGCGGCTCGGCAACTATGCAGCCACCGGGTTCACACCCATTCCAGCCAGAGGAGCAACACCATGAGCAGCTTCGCCGCCATCGCCAGCCTGATCGCCGCCTCCGCCTTCCACAGCGTGCCGGCCACTCCCCAACAACCGCAACAGGCCCGGGCCCGCCAGTAAGTCACTGGCGGCAACCATTCTCGGAGGATCAGCCATGTCCATCACCGAAGCCTTCAGCAACACCGCCACCTATGGCGTGACCTACGTCAGCCTGGGTGAATCCGGCCTGCACTTCGAATCCGAAGCGGCCGTGCACCTGGAAGACGGCAGCCTGCTGACCTTGCGCATGCCGACCCGGCAGAGCGAGAAGATGGCGATTCACAGTGTGGTGTGCATGCAGAACGGCTGGTGCCTGGCTGCCTGAGCGAGGCCGCCCGGGCGAGTGACTAACCGCCCAGGCGCCGCGCCACCTCTTCGCCCAAGTGGCGAGCCAGAATGCGCCGCCAGCTGCCGTCCGCATACATGGCCGCGAAAGCCTGCTCCATCTGCAGGCGCAGCAGGTCGGCATCGCGCAGCACCGGACTGCCGGCGATGAAGCTGACATTCGAGCTCACCGGCCGCCCCGCATGCACTGCCCCCTCGCTGTAGCCCAGGCGCCGCCAGAGATAGAGCACGCGCAGGTCGATCTCGTACCAGGTCAGCACCCGGCCGCCGTGCAGCATGCGCGCCGCCTGCTCCGGGTCGGTCACCTCCACCACCGCCTGACCGTCCTTCTTCAGCGCCAGCGCCTCCTGGGCACGCGGCGTGCCACCCATCACCACCAGCGGGCCGGCCTCCAGAGCCTCGGCCAGGCTGTCGAAGCCCTGCTTCGGGCTGGCCAGCACATAGGATGTCGGTAGCACCCCGAGCAGCCAGACGAAGCCTTTCTCGCGCTCGGCCGTGCGCCCGAGGTTGAGCACGATGCCGTGGGGATCGTGAGCCACAGCGACCTGCACGCGCTTCCACGGCACGCTGTGGTAGCGGCACTCACGCTGCAGGCGCTTGCACAGCTCGTCCATCAGGTCGCCGTACAGGCCGCGGTCGTCTGGCTTGTCATCGGCGAACGGCATCTGCCCCTGGCCGATATAGACATTCAGGGGCTCGGCCGCGCCGGCGCGCCCCATGACCAGCAACAGAGTCGCCGCCAGCAGCATCGATGTGATCGTCGAGTTGGTCGTCACGCGCCTCTGCACTCCCCCGATAGCGCAGAGGGAAGACTGCCAGAAAGGCTCTGGAAAGCAAAACCGGCCACGAGGGCCGGTTTCATTCAAGGATGTAGGGCGGGTGAAACCCGCGTCGAGTCAACGCGGGTTTCACCCGCCCCACGACAGAGCGATCAGAAGCCTTCGCCCTTGGCCGCCTTCTCCAGCAGCAGCGCCGGCGGCAGGAAGCGCTCGCCGTACTGCTCGGCCAGGTACTGGGCGCGGGCAACGAAGTCCTTCACCCCGTACTGGTTGATGAACTGCAGCGCACCGCCGGTCCAGGCGGCGAAACCGATGCCGAAGATCGAACCGATGTTGGCGTCGGCCACCGACCTCAGCACGCCTTCTTCCACGCAGCGCACGGTCTCGATGGCTTGGATGAACAGGATGCGATCACGCACGTCTTCCTGGGAGATCTGCGCATCGGCCTTCTCGAAGCGTGCCTTCAGCTCCGGCCACAGGTGCTTCTTGCCGCGCTCGGGCCCGCCCGCCGCCGGATAGTTGTAGAAACCACCGCCGGCGGCCTTGCCCGGACGCTTGTACTCCTTGAGCATCAGCTCGATGACGTTGAACGCCGGGTGTTGTGGGATCTGTTTGCCCTCGGCGGCCAGGTCGGCAACGGTCTGCTGGCGGATGTGCTCCATCAGGCTCATCGACACTTCATCGCTGATCGCCAGCGGCCCGACCGGCATGCCGGCCTTGCGGGCCTCGTTCTCGATCATCGCCGCGCTCACGCCCTCGCCGAGCATGGCGATGCCTTCGTTGGTGAAGGTACCGAACACGCGCGAGGTGAAGAAGCCACGGCTGTCCTCGACCACGATCGGGGTCTTCTTGATCTGCAGCACGTAGTCGAAGCCACGGGCCAGGGTCTCGTCGCTGGTCTTGGCGCCACGGATGATCTCCACCAGTGGCATCTTGTCGACCGGGCTGAAGAAGTGCAGGCCGATGAACTTGTCCTGCTTCTGCACCGCGGTGGCCAGGCCGGTGATAGGCAGGGTCGAGGTGTTGGAGGCGATCACCGCATCCGGCAGCGCGGCGGCCTCGGCGGCGGCGTTGACCTTGGCCTTGAGGCCACGATCCTCGAACACGGCTTCGATGATCAGGTCGCAGCCTTCGAGGTCGGCGTCACTGGCGGTCGGCTTGATGCGGGCCAGGAAGGCGTCGCGCTTCTCGGCCGTCATCTGGCCCTTGGCGACCTTCTTGTCGAGCAGCTTGGCCGAGTAAGCCTTGCCCTTCTCCGCCGCCTCGACGGACACATCCTTCAGCACCACCTCGATGCCGGCAGCCGCCGACACGTAGGCGATGCCGGCGCCCATCATGCCCGCGCCGAGCACGCCGACCTTCTTGGTCACGTACTGGGGGATGCCCTGCGGGCGCGAGCTGCCGGCGTTGATCTCGTTGAGCTGGAACCAGAAGGTGCCGATCATGTTCTTCGCCACCTGGCCGGTGGTCAGCTCGGTGAAGTAGCGCGCCTCAATGATCTGCGCGGTGTCGAAGTCGACCTGGGCACCCTCGACAGCGGCGCACATGATCTTCTCCGGCGCCGGGAAGCAGCCCTTGGTCTTGTCGCGCAGCACGCTCGGCGCGATGGCCAGCATCTGTGCCACAGCCGGGGTGCTCGGCGTGCCGCCGGGGATCTTGTAGCCCTTCACGTCCCACGGCTGCACGGCGCTCGGGTTGGCGGCGATCCAGGCGCGCGCCTTGCTCAGCATCTCTTCGACAGTTGCAGCAGTGTCGTGGATCAAGCCGGCCTTGAGCGCGGCGTCCGGGCGGACCTTCTTGCCTTCGGCCAGGTACGGCAGGGCTTTTTCCAGGCCGAGGATGCGCACCATGCGCACCACACCACCACCGCCCGGCAACAGGCCGAGGGTCACTTCCGGCAGGCCCAGCTGCACGCTGGAATTGTCCAGGGCGATACGGTGGTGGCAGGCCAGGCAGATTTCCCAGCCACCACCCAGCGCGGCGCCGTTAATCGCAGCGACCACCGGCTTGCCCAGGGTCTCCAGGCGACGCAGCTGGCCCTTGATGTTGAGGATCATGTCGTAGAACGGCTTGGCGTCGGCCTTGGTGACCTTGATCAGCTCGTTGAGGTCGCCGCCAGCGAAGAAGGTCTTCTTCGCGGAGGTGACGATCACGCCGGCAATGGAGTCCTTCTCGGCCTCCAGACGCGCAACGGTCTGGCCCATGGCCTCGCGGTACTGCGCGTTCATGGTGTTGGCACTCTGGCCGGGCATGTCGATGGTCAGGACGACGATATTGTCCTGGCCCTTTTCGTAACGGATGGCGTCAGTCATTTCTTCTTTCCTCGAATCCGGAGGGCCGCGTAGGGTGGAAAACCCGTGAAACGGTTTTCCACCGGGGGCGACTTCTGGTGGATGAGCTTCGCGTCATCCACCCTACAAGGCTCAAATGCGTTCGATGATGGTCGCGATGCCCATGCCGCCGCCGACACACAGCGTGGCCAGGCCGTAGCGCAGCTCGCGCTTCTCCAGCTCGTCGAGCAGGGTGCCGAGAATGGCGCAGCCGGTGGCGCCCAGCGGGTGGCCCATGGCGATGGAGCCGCCGTTGACGTTGACCTTGTCCTCGGAGACGCCCATGTCCTTCATGAACTTCATCACCACCGAGGCGAAGGCCTCGTTGACCTCGAACAGGTCGATGTCTTCTACCGACAGCCCAGCCTTGGCCAGGGCCTTGCGGGTGGCCGGCGCCGGGCCGGTGAGCATGATGGTCGGGTCGGTACTGGTCACCGCGGTGGCGACGATACGCGCACGCGGCTTCAAGCCCAGCTCCTTGCCCTTGGCCGGGCTGCCGATCAGCATCAGCGCCGCGCCGTCGACGATGCCCGAGCTGTTGCCCGGGGTATGCACGTGCTCGATGCGCTCGACGTGGCTGTACACGCGCAGCGCGGTGGAGTCGAAGCCCATCTGGCCCATCATCTCGAAGCTCGGCTTGAGCTTGCCCAGGCCTTCGAGCGTGGAGTCGCCACGAATGAACTCATCGTGGTCGAGGATGACGATGCCGTTCTGGTCGGTGACCGGAATCAGTGATTTGGCGAAAGAGCCATCGGCGCTGGCCCGCGCGGCCTTCTGCTGCGAGCGCAGGGCGAAGGCGTCCACGTCGCTGCGGCTGAAGCCTTCCAGGGTGGCGATCAGGTCGGCGCCGATGCCCTGCGGCACGAAGCTGGTGTGGATATTGGTTTCCGGGTCCATCACCCAGGCGCCGCCGTCGGAGCCCATCGGCACCCGCGACATGGACTCCACGCCGCCAACCACCACCAGGTCCTCGAAGCCGGAGCGCACTTTCATCGCGCCCATGTTCACCGCTTCCAGGCCGGAGGCGCAGAAGCGGTTGAGCTGCACGCCGGAGACGCTGACGTCCCAGTCCGCCACCATCGGCGCGGTCTTGGCGATGTCGGCGCCCTGGTCGCCCACCGGGGTCACGCAGCCGAGCACGATATCGTCGACCTGACGGGTGTCCAGGCTGTTGCGCTCCTGCAGCGCGCGCAGCAGGCCGGCCACCAGATTGACTGGCTTGACGCTGTGCAGCGCGCCGTCCTTCTTGCCCTTGCCGCGCGGCGTGCGCACGGCGTCGAAAATATAAGCTTCGGTCATGACGTCCTCGGTAACAGGCAGCGGCGGATGCCGGGTCGCATAACCTTAATTGCCTGCCCCGAGGACTCAATGACCGATTCGCTCAGGCCTATTGACCGTTGGGCCCAGACGAGCGGTCTGTTTTTACCACCGCGTTTCGCTGAAGGCCGCGGCGTGTCTGGCTCAGGGCGCGGGGCCTCATGGAAAGCCCCGAGTCAATAACTACGCGATTCTGCCGATCCCCTTGTAGAAGCGAAGTTGTCTAAGCTGAAAGTGACGGGGCCCCTAGGATTAACCGTGCAAGGTGCCGCCGCCGGGTTTTGCCGGGGCGGCTTTTTTGTCCGAGCCACGGTTATTTCTGGCCTCGTCCTGCGACGCAACTGCAGGCCATTGGCCGAAATACCAACAAGAACAAAGGCAGTAGCATCATGTTCAAACAAGCCAAGTACCGGCAGGCGAGCCTTATCGTCCTAGCCACCACCGTTATCCTGATCCTGCCCAACGTGACTCGTCTGGTCGGCTGATCGTTCTTCCCCCGCCGTGGCCCGATGCCGTAGCGCTCGGGCTGCGGAACAACCCCCTCCTGCAATCCCCTCTTCCTCCCTCTCTGCCGCGGGCGCCTGTGTGCTAGCGTGGAAATCCGTCCATGCCCGAGGCCATCGCCATGCGTACCCTGCTGCTCAGCCTTTGCCTGTGCCTGCCGCTCGCCGCGCAGGCCGGCGACATCGACAAACCCGCCGCCCTGAAGGCACTGCAACGCAGCGACACCGTGCTGATCGACGTGCGCAGCGAGGAAGAGTTCGCCAGCTACGCCCTGCCCGGTGCCCATCTGATCCCCCACGAACAGATCGCCGAGCGTATCGCCGCCGTGGCCCCGGACAAGCACGCCCCCATCGTCCTCTACTGCCGCAGCGGCCGCCGCTCTGGCATCGCCCAGGACCGACTGCAACAACTCGGCTACACCCAGGTGATCAACGCCGGCGGCTACGAACAACTGCAACCCCTGCTCGAGGACTGACACCCCCCATGCCCACCCTGCGCAAACGCCTCGCCCACCTGCCGCTGCTTGCCGCCCTGCTGGCACCCACCGCCTGGGCCGCCGAACTCAAACTGGAACTTTCCAGCGGCAGCCGCAGCTGGAGCACCGAACAACTGCTGAGCCACCCGCAGGCCCAGAAAATCGAGATCGCCGCCGACGTGGCCTACAAGCGCACCATGCAGTATCGCGCCGTGCCACTAGCCACCCTGCTCGACGGCGTGCAACCCGGCGACCACCTGCAAGCCGTGGCCCTGGACGGCTTCGCCGCCGAACTCCCCGCTGCCCCGCTACTCAGCACCCAGGGCGCCCGCGCCTGGCTGGCAGTGGAAGACCCGGCCCAACCCTGGCCCGCCCTGGCCACCGGCAAACCCAGCGCCGGGCCTTTCTATCTGGTGTGGCAGAACCCCGAGGCCGCGCAGATCGGCCCGGAGCAGTGGCCCTTCCAGGTCTCCCACATCCGCCTGCTCAGTCCAGTCGCCCAACGCTTCCCCGCCCTGCTCCCGGCAGCCAATGCCAGCCCCGAAGTGCAGGCGGGGTTCGCGGTATTCCAGAAGAACTGCCTGGCCTGCCACCGCCTGAACGGCGCGGGGGATTCGCACTTCGGGCCCGACTTGAATATTCCGCATAACCCGACAGAGTATTTCGCGGGGGATTACTTGCGGCAGTACATTCGTGATCCACAGAGCCTACGAAAGTGGCCGCAGGGGAGGATGCCGGGGTTTAGTGCGGAGGTTTTGAGTGATAGGGAGTTGGGGGAATTGATTGGGTATTTGGGGCACATGGCAAAACACAAAGCCAGCCAGTAGTGGCTTTACGCGTGCTCAACGGATGCGCTAGCTTGCGGAAGCATCATACTTATCGACCTGCCAAGGAGTGGCCATGCAATGCCTTACCCTCATCAAACTTCACAACTGCCGTACTCCGACCGCGACTTACTCACTTGCAGCCAACCCAATTCATAGAAACAAGCGTATAGCCCGAAACACTGCTGTGAATTTATGCAGCAGAAATATCGCTTATTATCGCGAGGCTGCCATGCTCAATCCTCACCAGCACAACTGCCATACACCAATTAAAACAACCACCCAATCCGTGCACCTTAAGGATGGCTTTGCTATATCAACATTGAAACTCTTTGCCCTTATTTGTATTTCCTTGCTTGCCAGTGGATTCCAATCGACTGTGGAGGCGAGGTCATCAGCGCTAGAGGTCGATTTACCAGACGTGCAAGGATGGCAGATTGAAGCCGTTAAGAGGCTAAGTTCTGTAATGTGCTCCGCAAGGCAAAGCGAAGAAAACGGCCGAAATATGACACTGTTGGCTGATACGGGAAAATATCGGGACGGAGTATGGTTTTTGCAAATCACAACCCGTAATCAACAGTTGGAGCCAGGCGTTGATGAAGCAGCGGCAAGCCTGTCTTTAAATGGCCAGCATGTACTCACAGGCAAGGCATTGGCTGTCGGCGACTGGACCGGCGACAAGCGTACATCGGCTTATGTACGCTTTGATTTCCCCGTCATTGATCCTTACATCAAAGACATAAAGGCAGCGCGTGTTGTCGAAGTACAAGTCCAGGGCTTACCCCCATTGAAGCTGGAATCACTAGCGCCAATCATTGCCACGATAGAGAACTGCCAACAGGAAAGTTTAAGCGACGAATTTTGGAAAGACGCAAAACTCGTTTGCAATTGACAGACCATCCGCATATCGCCTCGGACATGGTTTAGCGAGTAGCCTGGATGTTCGTAGGGTGGGCAACGCTCTGCTTGTCCACCACCGGAGCGACACGAGACTTTCTACATATTTGGAATCACGCTTTGCGCCCTTACGGCGCCTCACTTTTCTTTGTTTGCGCAAAGAAAAGTAAGCAAAAGAAAGCGCACCCCGGCATCCGGGTCTGGCCTACGGCCAGACTTCCCTCGCTCCGGTGCTGCTCCGGGGGCCGGCTTACAAGGGCCGTCCCTGGCCCTTTAAGCCTCTCGCCGCATCCATGCGGCTCGTCCCCCTGTGCAGCACCTCCACTCGGCCTCCTGACGGGGACTCGGGCTCCGAGTTGCTTGGTTGTTATTCGAACGTTTCGCAAAACTCTGTAGGAGCGAGCTCTGCTCGCGAATCAGGCACGCAAAAGCTTCGCGAGCAGAGCTCGCTCCTACTATCTGGGTCCTCTTGTTACGGGGAAGGCAGGACTGTCAGGCAGCGCTAAACGCCCCTTCAGGAGGGTGAGCGGAATCGTTGCGTAGAGGGGTGAGCCGCATGGATGCGGCGAGAGGCTTAAAGGGCCAAGGACGGCCCTTGTAAGCCGACCCTCGGAGCGGCGATGGAGCGAACGAACCCGGAGCGAAGCGCAGGGCCGGATGCAGGGGCAAAGCGTTTTTGGTTACTTTTTCCGCGTTTGGAAAAAGTGACCCGCCCAGCAGGGCGGAACAGATGCTCCAACAAACACGAAAACGAGCAACGGCACGAAACCAGTAACATCGATAACTGCCGCTGACTAACGGCACCAGTCCGAGCCTTTCAAACAAGGAGATTCAAGTGGTTACCTGCTACCTCAGATACATCCTCGACCCGCAGAAGCTCAAAGAATTCGAGCATTACGGAAAGCTCTGGATACCGCTGGTGGAGAAATTCGGCGGCCAGCACCATGGCTATTTCCTGCCATCGGAAGGGGCCAACAACGTAGGCCTCGCCATGTTCACCTTCCCCAGCCTGGCCGAGTACGAGCAGTATCGGATCAAGTCGGCTGCGGATCCCGAGTGCATTGCCGCGTTCAAATATGCTGCGGATACCCAATGCATCCTGAGCTACGAGCGCTCCTTCTTCCGGCCGGTATTCACTGCCTGATGGCCCGATCGTTCCTACGCTCAGCGTGGGAGCTATCGGTGGAGAAGACACAGAACTATCAGGCAGCGCCAAACGCCCCTTCAGAAGGGTGAGTGGAATCGTCGTGGAAGGGGTTGAGCGGCATGGATGCCGCGAGAGGCGCGATGGGCCAGGGATGGCCCTTCGCGCCGGGCCCCTGGAGCGGCGATGGAGGGAACGAACCCGGAGCGAAGCGGAGGGCCGGATGGCGGGGCAAGACCTTTTGGTTCCTTTTGGGGCGACTGCCAAAAGGGACCCGCCCAGCAGGGCGGAACCAATGCTTCAATCAACACGGAAAAGGGCCTCGCCTCGATCTGCCACATACTTCAAGCCAACGATGTCCAAGCACCTACAAGCCCGAGCTGAACCATGAATCGCCGTAAGAAAATCAACCAACTGCTCAAGGCCCACGCCAAAAAGGCCAGCGCCAAGCTCGCCCCCAAGAGCAAGAACAAGTACATCAGCAAAGCCGACCGACTGAAGCTCGCTGCCGAGACCGCTCCGGAGGCTACGACTCCAGAGAGCTAAACCCGCCAAGCGTTGGAGACCCGCCCATGCACGTTCATGGAAGCTGCCACTGCGGTGGCGTTAAGTACCAAGCCCAGATCGACCCCGAGTGCACCAGCATCTGCCATTGCACCGATTGCCAGAAGCTCACGGGCTCGGCCTACCGCGTGTCGGTGCCGGCGGTTGAAGGCTCGTTTCAGTTGGTCAGCGGAGAGCCGTCCATCTACGTAAAGATCGGCGATGCCGGATCGAGACGCGCCCAGGCGTTCTGCCCGAATTGCGGCTCGCCCCTGTACACCTATGACGCAGACCACCCCAAGATCTACGGCCTGCGCGTCGGCTGCCTCGACGAGCGCCGAGCGTTGGTCCCACGCCAGCAGGAGTGGTGTCGCTCGGCACTGCCCTGGACGCAAAGCCTGACGGCCATGACCCGGCACGAAGCCGAGTGAGGGACCCGCCGGCATAGCCGAACGCTCCAAAAACCGGAAGGCTGCGGATCAGCCAGTGGACAACGCTTCGCGGTTGTCCACCCTACTTCGCAGGCTCGCCGCTCGGGGCGATGGCCAGCGCACAGAAGCGCTCCATCTCCTCAGCCCACGTCGTCATGCGCTCCGGCTCCAGCTGCACCAGCATCGCATAGCGCCGCCCACCCCAGACGGCCAGGTGCAGCGCCTCCAGCGTCGCTACAGACGGCTGCGCTGGCAGGTCGACCGAAGCCTCCATCACTCGTTGCCAGGCGCCGAGCAGATCCTCATAGGCACGCCGCTGATGCTTGCGCTCGGCCACCTGGGATTCCAGCTCCAGCATGTCCGGGTGGAACCAGGGCAAGCCGCCATCCAGGCCGGCCAGCAGCTGCACCAGGCGACCCAGACGCTCGCGCCAGCTCAGCCCCGCCGGCTGCACCGCCTGCGCCTCGATGCGCTCCAGCAGCGCCTCGATGCAATGCCGCACATAGCCCGAGTGCAGCGCGTGCTTGCTGGGGAAATAGTCGTACAGCGTGCCCACCGCTACACCCGCCTCCAGCGCGATGGCGCGGGTGGTCAGGCGCTGCCAGCCATCGCGCTGCCAAATCCGAACATAGGTGTCGAAAATCGCCTGCACGGTGACCTTGGCCCGCGCCTGGGTCGGGCGCTTGAGCGGCTTGGCGCGCTGTGGTTGGGCGGGTGGTTTGCTGGTCATGGAATCCGAACCCGGGGCTGGGGGGCACAGGCTACAGTCATTTCCCCGTCGATTCACGAGCCCAAGGTGCCCAGATGACCCTGATCAGCCAGCTGCAGAACAACAAGGCCGACCTGCAACAGACCCGCATCCACACCCGCGAGCTGCCGGCGCTGCAGGAGGGCGAGGCCCTGCTGCGCATCAGCCGGTTGGCGCTGACCACTAACAACATCACCTACGCGGCCTTCGGCGAGACTCCGCACCTGCGCTACTGGGACTTCTACCCGACCGGCGACAGCGAGTGGTTCCACATGCCGGCCTGGGGCTTTGCCGAGGTGGTGCAATCCACCGTCGAGGGACTGGCCAAAGGCGAGCGCTTCTACGGCTTCTGGCCGATCGCCAGCCATGTGGTCATGCAGCCGGTACGGGTCAGCGAGCGCGGCTTCTACGACGGCACCGCCCACCGCCTGGAGCTGACCTCCGCGTACAACCAGTACCAGCGCACCCGCACCGACGCCGCCTACCGCGCCGCCGACGAGAACTACCAGATGCTGTTGCGCCCGCTGTTCATCACCTCGTTCATGCTGGCGGACTTCCTCGAAGACAACGACTTCTTCGGCGCGCGCCAGGTGGTGATCTCCAGCGCATCGAGCAAGACCGCCTACGGCACCGCCTTCTGCCTGCAGGACAACCCGCGCGTGGCGCTGGTCGGCCTGACCTCGGCGGGCAATACCGGGTTCGTCGAACAGCTCGGCTGCTACCAGAGCGCGCTGGACTACAGCCAGCTGGAGAGCCTGGACCCGAGCCGGCCGACCCTGTACGTGGACTTCTCCGGCAACCGCGAGCTGCGCGCGCGCATCCACCGGCATTTCGAGGGCACCCTGGTGCACGACTGCTACGCCGGCTCGGCGCAGAGCCACGAGCATATCGGCGCTGCTGACACGCAGCTGCCCGGCCCGCAGCCGCAGCCCTACTTCGCGCCCTACCAGATCAAGAAACGCAACGCCGACTGGGGCGCAGCCGAGGTCACCCGCAAGTTCAACGAGGCGCAACTGGCCTTTATCCGCCGCGTGGGCGACGCGCAGAAGCCATGGATGCGGGTGGACGAGCATGCCGGCTTGCCCGCTGCGCAACAGCTGGCCGAGGCGCTGATCGCCGGCGATATCGACCCGCTGGCGGGCAATGCGGTGGTGCTGGACTGATCAGCAGCGCGAGCCAAGGGAGGTTGCCTTGCTCGCCTTCGGACGAGACTCGAAGCCGAGCGATGCCTGAGCGGCGGCTGGTGTACTGCCTTCGGCGAGTACGCCCTGCCTATCCGGCAACCCTGCCTATCGAGGTCACCCTATCTATCCGCGCGCTGTGAGGGGTGTGGGCGCGGCAAAGCTCCCGGATGGCATCCGGGCGAGCTTCAGACTGCCTGGGCCACCACCGGCTCGCCGAAGGCCAGGCGTAGCCAGTGCTGGTAGAAGCCCTCGGCCACCTTGTTCAGCGACGCGATGCGCGCCGGCAGGTCGGCGAGCATCTGCCGCTGGCCCTGCTGGCTGGCCTGGGTCTCGTCGAGCAGGTGCGCCCAGTCCTGCAGCCACCAGCGCACCAGGCCCTCGGTGACTTCCGGATGGCCCTGCAGGGCCAGCACCTTGTCGCCCCAGGCGAAGGCCTGGTTCGGGCACCAGGGGCTGGACAGCAACCACTCGGCGCCCGAGGGCAGCTCGAAGGTATCGCTGTGCCACTGGTAGACGGGGAACTCCTTGGGCAGGTGCGCCAGCCATGGGCTGCCGCTGTCGCGCCGCACCAGCGGCTGCCAGCCCACCTCGGTGTAGGGCATGCGGTGCACGGCGGCGCCCAGCGCCTTGGCGATCAGCTGGCCGCCCAGGCAGTGGCCGATGATGGGGATGTCGCGGCGAATGAAGTGCTGCAGTGCGGCGATTTCCGCCCCGATCCAGGGCAGGTCGTCGTTGACGCTCATCGGCCCGCCCATCACCGCCACCGCGCGGGGGCGATCCAGGTCGAAGCCGTTCAGCTCGTCAAGGTCGGTGCGCAGCACCGTGAAGTCGAGGCCCTGCTCATCCAGAACGGTGGCGAGGTGGCCCGGAGCACAATAATCGACGTGGGTCAGAATCAGGATGTCGGTCATGACTACTCTCCGTTGTCCGCTTGGCAAGGCAAGGCCCGTGCCGATATGCGGGACCATCCTTGTCTGGCGAACTTAATTGTTTGGAGCAGGCTAACCGAGGCAGAACAGACAGGCCAGTCCCTCTCCTTCCGGGAGAGGGGGGCCGTAGGGCGGGTGAGGGACCGAAGAACTTATCAGCCCCTCACCCCCCGCCCCTCTCCCAGAGGGAGAGGGGAGACAAGCACAGAGGGGTGACAAGCCTCAGGGAATGCACACTCCCTGCTGGTCGCTCTGCGCCAGGTCCATCAGCTCGCGACTGGCCACGGTGTACATGGCGTAGTCGGTGCCGGTGGCGGCGCGCAGTTCGGCGAGCATGGCCAGCCAGCGCTGCACCAGGGGCTTGTGCTGCTCCAGCCAGAAGCTCACCCGCTCCTCTATGTCCTTCGGACCGTCGGCCATCTGCAGCACGGCGATGGTGATCGCCCGCTGCTGCCAGTCCAGGTCGTCGCGGAACGCCTCGCGGGCCAGGGCCTGCCAGTTGTTCTCCACCGGCAGGTTGGTGATCTGCTGCAGGTACCAGGACAGCTCCAGCGCCCCGCCGGTGGCGAAATAGGCGGTGGCCACGTCCGCCGCCGGCTGGCCGGTGACGTCGGCGGCCTCGATGATCGGCAGCAGGGTGTACAGGTGGCTGGTGCCGGCGACCACGCGGGCCAGCTCTTCCGGCGTGCCGGCCTCGACGAAGCTCTGGTAGCGCGCCAGCCACTGCTCGCGGGCCGGACCTTCGAGCAGTTCGTCCAGGCGACCGGCCAGCTCGACCACGCGCGGGGCGAAGTGACCGACGTCGCGGGCAGCGTCCAGATCCTCGCGGCGGCTGCGCAGGAACCAGCGGGTGGCCCGGCGGCCCAGGCGCATCAGCTCGTCCATCAGCTGCAGCTGCAGCTCGGCCGGCACCTTGTAGTCCAGCGCCTCGATCTGCTTCCACCAGTGCGGCAGGCGGAACACATCGCGCACGATGACATAGGCGCCGGCGACATTGGCCGCGCTCATGCCGGTGGACTCCTTCAGGCGCTGCACGAAGGTGATGCCCATGTGGTTGACCAGGTCGTTGGCGATCTGGGTGCTGACGATCTCGCGCTTCAGGCGGTGGCGGCGCATGGCCTCGCCGAACTTCTCGGTCAGGCGCGCCGGGAAGGCGGTCTCCATCTCGCGGGCCAGGTAGTCGTCGTCCGGCACCAGGGATTTCAGCAGGGCTTCCTTGAGGTCGATCTTGCTGTAGGAGATCAGCACCGACAGCTCCGGCCGGGTCAGACCGCGGCCATTGGCGGCGCGCTCGTTGAGCTCGTCGTCGGTGGGCAGGAACTCCAGGGCGCGGTCCAGCTTGCCGGCCGCTTCCAGCGCGGCCATCAGGCGCTTGTACTCGGCCAGGCGCTCGCGGGCGCGGCGCTCGGCCAGGGACAGGGCCTGGGTCTGCTTGTAGTTGTTGCCCAGCACCAGGTTGCCGACCGCGTCGGTCATCTCGGCCAGCAGCTTGTTGCGCTGCTTGCCGGTCATGTCACCGGCGGCGACGATCTCGCCGAGCAGGATCTTGATGTTCACCTCGTGGTCGGAGCAGTCCACGCCGCCGGCGTTGTCGATGAAGTCGGTGTTGCTGGCGCCGCCGTTGAGGCCGTACTCGACGCGGCCGAGCTGAGTCATGCCGAGGTTGCCGCCCTCGCCCACCACCTTGGCGCGCAGTTCGTTGCCGTTGACGCGCAGGCCATCGTTGGCCTTGTCGCCGACGTCGGCATGGGTCTCGCGGCTCGACTTCACGTAGGTGCCGATGCCGCCGTTCCACAGCAGGTCGACCGGCGCCTTGAGCAGCGCGTTGATCAGCTCGGTGGGCGCCAGCTTGTCGGCCTGGATGTCGAAGCGCTCCTTCATCTGCGGGGTGATGGCGATACTCTTGGCGCTGCGCAGGAAGATGCCGCCGCCCTCGGAGATCAGCTTGGTGTCGTAGTCGGCCCAGGACGAGCGCGGCAGGGCGAACATGCGCTGGCGCTCGACGAAGCTCTTCGCCGCATCCGGATTCGGGTCGATGAAGATGTGCTGGTGGTTGAAGGCGGCGACCATCTGCAGCTGGTCCGACAGCAGCAGACCGTTGCCGAACACGTCGCCGGCCATGTCGCCGATGCCGATCACCGTGATCGGGTCTTTCTGCACATCGATGCCGCGCTCGCGGAAGTGGCGCTGCACCGACACCCAGCCGCCCTTGGCGGTGATGCCCATGCCCTTGTGGTCGTAGCCGGCCGAGCCACCGGAAGCGAACGCATCGCCGAGCCAGAAACCGTAGTCCAGGGCGATGCCGTTGGCGATATCGGAGAAGGTCGCGGTGCCCTTGTCCGCCGCCACCACCAGGTAGGGGTCATCCGGGTCGTGGCGCACCACGCCTTCGGGCGGCACCACCTTGCCTTCCTTGAGGTTGTCGGTGACGTCGAGCAGGCCGCTGATGAAGATGCGGTAGCAGGCGATGGCCTCGGCCTGGATATCGTCACGCGAGCCGCCCACCGGCAGGCGACGCGGGATGAAGCCACCCTTGGCGCCCATCGGCACGATCACCGCGTTCTTCACCTGCTGCGCCTTGACCAGGCCCAGCACCTCGGTGCGGAAGTCCTCCTCGCGGTCGGACCAGCGCAGGCCGCCACGGGCCACGTCGCCGAAGCGCAGGTGCACGCCCTCGACGCGTGGGCAATAGACGAAGATCTCGTACTTCGGCACCGGCCGCGGGATCTCCGGGATCAGCCGCGGGCTGAGCTTGAAGCTGAAGTAGTGCTTGGCCTGGCCGTCGGCACCGTTCTGGAAGAAGTTGGTGCGCAGGGTGGCCTTGATCAGGTCCAGGTAGCGCCGCAGGATGCGGTCCTCGTTGAGCACCGCGACGTTGTCGAGGGCGGCGAGGATAGCCTGTTCCAGCTTCTGCTGCTTGTCTTCCAGGTCCTCGGCGGACAACTTGCGCGCCAGGTAGAAACGGGTGCGGAACAGGCGCACCAGTTCCTTGGCGATATCGGCATGGTTGACCAGGGTGCTGGCGATGTAGCCAAGGTCGAAGCCCAGGCGAATCTGCTTCAGATAACGGGCATAGGCACGCAGCAGTGCCACATCGCGCCAGGGCATGGCGGCGGTCAGCACCAGGCGGTTGAAGCCGTCGTTCTCGGCGGCGCCTTCGACGATCCGCACGAAGGCGTCCTGCAGGGTCTCGTTGAGCTGCTGGATATCGACGCTCACCCCTTCCGCCGTGGTGAAGGCGAAGTCGTGAATCCAGTACTCGCGGCCATCGGCGCGGCGCAGCTTGTAGGGGAACTCGCCGAGCACGCGCAGGCCGAGGTTCTCCAGGATCGGCAACACGTCGGACAGCGGCAGCGGCGTGTCGGCGTGGTACAGCTTGCAGTGCAGTTCCTGTTCGCCCTGGGTCAGCGGCTGGTAGAAGCTCATCACCAGCGGACGTTTCTCGGACAGGCTGAGCAGGTGCTGCATGTCCACCACCGCCGAGTGCGGGGCGAAGCGTTCGGTGTAGCCGGCCGGGAAGCCTTTCGGGAAGTCGGCCAGCACCTGGGTGCCCTGGGCCTCGCCGGAACTCTCGATGATCAGGCTGGCGTAGTCGTCCTTCCACGAACGGCAGGCCTGGATGACTTCCTTCTCGATGCGCGCCGGGTCGATCTGCACGCGGTTCTTCGGGTCGACCTTGAGGATGAACTGCACCCGCGCCAGCACGGATTCGGAGAAGTAGGTCCAGAACTCGCAGTCGCTGGCACCCAGGCGGTCCATGAGGATCTGCTGGATCTTCAGGCGCGTCTCGGTGGAGTACACGTCACGCGGCACATAGGCCAGGCAGTAGGCGAAGCGGCCATAGGGATCGCGGCGGATGAACAGGCGCAGCTTGTTGCGCTCCTGGATCTGCACGATGGCGATGGCGGTGTTGAACAGCTCGTCCACCGGGGTCTGGAACAGGTCGTCGCGCGGCAGCACTTCGAGGACCTGCTCCAGCTCCTTGCCCAGGTGGGCCTTGGGGTCGAAGCCGGAGCGCTCGGAGATTTCCGCCACCTTGCGGCGGATATAGGGGATGCGATTGACGCTCTCGGCGTACACGGACGAGGTGTACAGGCCCATGAAGCGGCATTCCTTGACCACCTTGCCCTTGGCGTCCAGCTCACGGATGGAGACGAAGTCCGGGTAGGCCGGGCGGTGCACGCGGCTCGGCGTGGCGGCCTTGGCGAAGGACAGCAGCACCGGCTGGCGCAGGTAATCCAGGGCCTCCTTCTCGATGTGCAGCTCGTCCTTCTTCAGCCCGCTGCGCAGGCGCTTGGACAGGCCCAGCAGCGAAGCCTCGTCGTACACCAGGTGGCCGCCGTCCTTCTCGTCGACCACGGTGAACTCCTCGTAGCCGAGGAAGGTGAAGTGGTTGTCCAGCAGCCAGGTGAGGAAGGTCTTCACCTCCGCCAGTTCGGCGCCATCGACCTTGAGCTTGGCCTTGTCCAGCCAGGCCAGCAGCTGCTCGGCGCGGGTCTTCATCGGCGCAAAGTCCGCCACCGCTAGGCGGACCTCTTCCAGCACGTCCTGGATGCCCTTCTCCAGGGCACGCAGCTCGCCGACATTGGCGCAGCGGTCGATCTCCAGGTACATCAGCGCTTCGTGCTGCACGTCCTTGCCGGCGCTGCCCTTGCTCAGCAGCTCCTGCAGCTCGCCGCCCTTCTTGCGCTTCACGCTGAACACGCTGTTCTGCAGGGTGTGAATGCTGTAACCGCGGCGGTTCAGCTCCATGCGCACCGAGTCGACCAGGAACGGCAGGTCGGCGTGCAGCACCTCCACCGCGGTGTGGGTGGACTGCCAGCCGTGCTTCTCGTAATCCGGGTTGTACACGCGCACCACCGGCTTGGTGACGTCGAAGCGTTCGAGCAGGCGCCAGGAGGACAGCGTGCTGCCGGCCAGGTCGCCGAGGCGGCGCTGGGTCAGTTCGTCGAGGGAGACGATGCCGAAGAATTGCTCGGCGAACAGGGCCACTTGTGGCAGCGCCTTGTCGCTGACGTGCTGCGCCAGGGCCGCTTGCAGTTGGTGCTGGAAGTCGGCTTTGCTGGCCGCGGTGAAGAACGCCATGTTGATGCTCCACTGGACGTGTTATTCGAGTTGGGCGCGCGGCGCCGGAGGTTCCAAGCAGTCTAGGCGATAGACTGGACTCGGCAGGCGCAGGGCGACCATCAGGTCACGGCAAGCTTAGCGACAGCCCATGGCAGCTGGATTGCGGCGGCGCGACATATTCGTTCATCGCCTTGCAGCCGCCCCGCTGCTAAGGTGCGACTCCACGTAGTCCGGTAGGGAAACCATGCAGTCCCCACTCCGCCGTCATCTGCTCATCCATTTCGGCAACCTGCTGATCACCGCCATCGGCCTGGCCCTGCTCGGCCTGGCGGCCTGGTTGCGGCCGAGCCTGATCCAGCCGCTGCTGTGGGCCGGAGTGCCGGTCTACCTCGGCGTGCTGTTGCCGCGCTGGATCGGCCGCCGCGAACGCCTGCGCCGAGCCGCCCTGGCCCTGGCCGCAGCCGAGGAAAAGTGGGGCTTCGCCAGCCGCGACCACTGCGGGCCCTGGCTCAATTACATCGACCAGCCCTACCTACGCCACTGCCCGGAGTTCGCCGGGCGCTACTTCTATGGCGAGTGGCTGGTGATCCACGACGGCCTGCTGATCGTCAATCCGGGGCACTCCACCCTGGACGCCCAGCGCCAGGAAGTGCACTACGACTTCGCCCGGCCGAGCACCTACGCCTGGGACGGCTGCACGCCCAAGGTGCCGTTCTACTGGCTGGCGATCATCGGCGTGCCGGACTGGTGGGAGAAGCCGCACCGGGTGCTGCACCTGCACGGTGGCGAGCTCTGCGAGGCCGAGGTGTTCTGGCCGCTGACCCACCCGGCCAGCCTGGTGCACGACGCGCTGTACCAGTACCTCAACGCCGCGCCGGTGGCCAAGCACGAGGCCGACCTGCTGTTCTTCCGCATGCTGCGCGAGGCCGGCATGCTCTGGCTGCCGGCCTTCTCCTATTACCTGGCGGTGCGCCTGTTCGGTGCGCCGGATGTACGTGGCCCACGGCCGCGGAACAGCACCCTGCGCTGCACCAGCGTCCTGCCCGGCCCGAGCCGGCCGAAGGCCGTAGAGCGGGTCGAAGCGCGGCAGCCCGCTTGAGCCGCGCCCGCAAGCGGAACTGGTCGGCAGAGCCCATCCGAGGGCATGCCAGTTGCCGCTCCGATGCAGTAGAGTGAGGGGTCTGCTGCTGTTTTTTCACGGTCGCGCCGGTGCCGGTTTTTGAGCGGGGCTAGGCGCGAGAAGCGAGATTTGGTCCGCCAAATGAGCGACGAGCAACAACGTCCCGCTCACAAACCGGCCCGTCCCTGCGGGTTGCGCGAAAAAATGCGCCATGCGTCGTTGCAGGACTTGGCAAGGGGATTACCATTGCCTGCGTCCTGCGCCTAGCCTGGCGCATTTTTTCGCAGCAACGCGATCCGTGAAAAAACAGCAGCAGACCCCTGATCCGATCGGGTGAGTTCGGCAACCCGTCAGTCCCTTTCCAGGAAGATCCTCGATGGAACATCGTGAGGCGCTTGTCGCGCTGCGGCAATTTCTCGCTACCCAGATCCTCGGCCAGGAAAAGCTCATCGAGCGCCTGCTGATCGCCCTGCTCGCCGACGGCCACCTGCTGGTGGAAGGCGCGCCCGGTCTGGCCAAGACCAAGGCCATCAAGGAACTGGCGGAAGGCATCGAGGCCGAGTTCCACCGCATCCAGTTCACCCCCGACCTGCTCCCCGCCGATATCACCGGCACCGAGATCTACCGTCCGGAAACCGGCAGCTTCGTGTTCCAGCAGGGGCCGATCTTCCACAACCTGGTGCTGGCCGACGAGATCAACCGTGCCCCGGCCAAGGTGCAGTCGGCGCTGTTGGAGGCCATGGCCGAACGTCAGGTATCCATCGGCCGCAGCACCTACGACCTGTCGCCGCTGTTCCTGGTCATGGCCACCCAGAACCCCATCGAGCAGGAAGGCACCTACCCGCTGCCCGAGGCCCAGCTCGACCGCTTCCTGATGCACGTGAAGATCGGTTTCCCCGACGCCAGCGTGGAACGCAAGATCCTCGCCCAGGCTCGCGGCGATGCGCTGAATGGCGAGGCCAAGCCCGAACATCGGGTCAGCCAGCAGGCGATCTTCGCCGCCCGCCAGGAAATCCTCGGCCTGTATATGGCCGACGCCGTGGAGGAATACCTGGTGCAGCTGGTGATGGCCACCCGCACCCCGGCCAAGCACGACGCCGAGCTGGCCGAGTGGATCGCCTACGGCGCCAGCCCGCGCGGCTCGATCGCCCTCGACCGTTGCGCCCGCGCTCACGCCTGGCTGGCCGGGCGCGACTTCGTCAGCCCCGAGGACATCCAGGCGGTGCTGTTCGACGTATTGCGCCACCGCATCATCCTGTCGTTCGAGGCGGAAGCCGCCGGCATCGACCAGGACCGCGTGGTGCAGCGCATCCTCGACGTGGTGGCGGTGGCCTGAGTGCAGCCGCAAGTCGTAGCCCGGATGCAATCCGGGATTGCCCGCACCTCGCGCCCGGATTGCATCCGGGCTAGCGGCTGACCATCCCATGCATATCCAGCCGACCCCGCCGGGCATTCGTGTCAGCCTCGCCGAGCTGATCGAGATGCGTCACCGCGTGCGCGAGGTGCAGCTGTTTTCCACCCCGGCCAAGCGCAGCCCTCTGATCGGCCTGCACCACTCCAAGCTGCGCGGGCGCGGCGTCGACTTCGACCAGGTGCGCGTGTATCAGGCCGGCGACGACGTGCGCACCATCGACTGGCGCGTCACCGCGCGCACCCAGGAGCCGCACACCAAGCTGTTCCACGAGGAGCGCGAGCGGCCGATTTTCATCATGGTCGAGCAGAGCCGCCGGCTGTTCTTCGGCTCGGCCCTGCAGTTCAAGTCGGTGCTCGCCGCCCAGGCCGCCAGCCTGTTCGGCTGGGCCGCCCTGGCGCACAACGACCGCATCGGCGGCCTGGTATTCGGTGACGCCGAGCACCACGAAATCAAGCCGCGGCGCAGCAAACAGAGCCTGCTACAGCTGCTCAACCGCCTGACCCGCGCCAACCAGGCCCTGCACCCGGATGCCACTGGCGAGCGCGACAGCTTCGGCCTGGCCCTGCGCCGCGCCCGCGAGGTGCTACGCCCCGGCAGCCTGGCGATCATCGTCTGCGACGAGCGCGCGCTGAACGATTCCGCCGAGCAGCAGCTCGGCCTGCTGGCACGGCATACCGACCTGCTCCTGCTGCCGGTGTCCGACCCGCTCGACCACGACCTGCCCAACGCCGGCCTGCTGCGCTTCGTCGAACGCGGCGCGCAGCTGGAGCTGGACACCCGCGGCGACGACCTGCGCGTGGCCTACAGCGGCCTGGCCGAACAACGCCGCGCGCGCTGGCAACGCCTGGCGCAGAAGCTCGGCGTGCCGCTGCTGGCGCTAAGCACCGCGCATGACCTGGTGGAGCAGCTGCGCGAACAGCTCACCGGGCCGCAGGCGGGCAAGCGCGCATGAATCCGCTCGACCAACTACAGCCGACCATCGCTCCGCCACCGGTGTCCTGGTGGCCGCTGGCGCCTGGCTGGTGGGCGCTGCTGGTGCTTGTGCCGCTGCTGCTCTGGGGCCTGTGGTACCTGCGCCGCTACCTGCCGCGCCGCCGGCAGCAGGCGATTCAAGGCGAACAGCCGCTCGACCCCATGCGCCAGGCCGCACTGGCCGAACTGGCGCGCCTGGTGCGGCCCTACGATGGCCAGCACGCCGGCCCCTGGCTGCAGCAGCTCAACGCCCTGCTCAAGCGCCTGGCCCGCGCCGACTACCCTACCGACAACAGCCATGTGCTCAGCGGCCGCGCCTGGCTGGCCTTCCTCGACAGCCGCTGCCCGGCCGCCGGGCTGACCCGCTGGATGATCCTGGTGGAAGGCACCTACCGCAGCCACTGCAGCCTCGACGACAAGGCCATCAACGGCCTCAACCAGGCCGTCGACACCTGGATTCGCAAGCATGTTTGAGTTCGCCTGGCCCTGGGCCCTGCTCCTCGCGCCCCTGCCCTGGCTGCTGCGCCTGCTGCTGCCGGCGGCAGACAGTGGCGAGGCGGCGCTCAAGGTCAGCTTCCTCGGCGAGCTGGAAGGCCTCAGCGGTCGCCGCGCCCGCGCCAACCAGCCAGCCTGGCGCCAGCAGGCGCCCTTCGTGCTGCTGTGGATGTTCCTGCTGCTGGCCGCCGCGCGCCCGGAATGGGTCGGCGAGCCGCTGCCATTGCCGGCCAGCGGCCGCGACCTGCTGCTGGCGGTGGACGTGTCCGGCTCCATGGACCATGACGACATGCAGTGGGAAGGCGAAGACATCTCACGCCTGGAGCTTGTGAAGAAGCTGTTCGGCGACTTCGTCGAGGACCGCCGCGGCGACCGCATCGGCCTGATCCTGTTCGGCAGCCGCGCCTACCTGCAGTCGCCGCTGACCTTCGACCGCCACACCGTGCGCACCTGGCTGGACGAGGCGCTGATCAACATCGCCGGGCCGCAGACCGCCATCGGCGACGCCATCGGCCTGGCCGTCAAACGCCTGCGCCAGCGCCCGGCAGACAGCCGCGTGCTGGTGCTGATCACCGACGGCGCCAACAACGGTGGCGAGATCGAACCCAAGACTGCCGCGCGCCTGGCCGCCGAGCAGAAGGTCAAGATCTACACCATCGGCATCGGCGCCGATCCCGAGCAGAGCGGGATCATGGGCATGCTCGGGCTGAACCCAGGCGTCGACCTGGACGAGGCGACCCTGATCGCCATCGCCGAGCAGACCGGCGGCACCTACTTCCGCGCCCGCACCAGCGAAGAGCTGCAGCAGATCGAGGAGGCCCTCGACCAGCTGGAGCCGGCCGCCCAGTTGCCGACCCGCGCCCGCCCGGCGCTGGCCCTGTATGCCTGGCCACTGGCCGCCGCGCTGCTGATCAGCCTGCTGCTGGTGGCCCGCGAACTGTGGCCGCAGCACTGGCAGACGCTGACCGCGCGCTTCGGGGGGCAGGCCTGATGGACATGCTCTGGCCGCACTGGCTGCGCCCGTTCTGGCTGCTCCTGCTGCCGCTGCTCGGCTGGCTGCTCTGGCAACTGTGGCACCGGGAAAGGCGCAGCGGGCGCTGGCAGCTGTTGCTGCCGGCCGCGTTCCAGGCCGTGCTGCTGTCCGGTGGTCGCACCCGCAGCAACAAGCTGCCGTGGATCGCCCTCGGCCTGGCCTGGCTGCTGGCCGTGCTGGCCCTGCTCGGACCGAGCTGGCAGCGCATGGAACAGGCCAGCCAGAAACGCGCCGACCCGCTGGTGGTGCTGCTCGAACTGACCCCGGCGATGCTCGCCACCGATGCCGCGCCGAGTCGTCTGGAACAGGCCAAACGCAAGCTGCTCGACCTGCTGCAGGCGCGCAGCGACGCGCAGACCGCGATCATCGTGTATGCCGGCAGCGCCCACACCCTGGTGCCGCTGTCCGATGACCTGGCCACCGCGCGCAACCTGCTGGAAGCGGTCAAGCCGTCGATCATGCCGGAGCCGGGGCGGCGTGCCGATCTGGCGGTTAGCCGCGCCCTGGAGCTGCTCGACCACGGCGCCCAGGGTCGCGGCCGCCTGCTGCTGATCGGCAGCGAGATGAGCGCGGAAGAGCGCGAAGGCGCACGCCAGGCCCTCGGTAGCCGCGGCGAGCGCCTGGCCATACTCGGCATCGGCTCGCCCCAGGGCGCGCCGATCCGTGGCGAGGACGGCAGCTTCCTCAAGGACGCCAACGGCGCCATCCTGGTGCCGCGCCTGGACAGTGCCGGCCTGCGCCAGTTCGCCAGCGAGCTGGGCGGCCAGTACCGCAACGCGCGCCTGGACGACCGCGATCTGCAGGCTTTGGACCTGCTCGACGGCCCGCAGGAACTGCGTGAAGGCGCCGAACCGACACAGTTGCAGGCCTGGGCCGACCAGGGCCACTGGCTGCTGTTGCCGCTGCTGTTGATCGCCGCCTGCGCCGGACGCCGCGGCTGGCTGTTCTGCCTGCCGCTGCTGTTGTTCGTCAGCCCGCAACCAAGCTACGCCCTGGGCTGGGACGACCTGTGGCTGCGCCCGGACCAGCAGGGCCAGCGCCTGCTAGAGGCGGACAAGCCCAAGGACGCGGCTGCGCGCTTTCGCGATTCACAATGGCAGGGCGAGGCGCTGTACCGCGCCGGCGACTATGCCGGCGCCGCCGAGCGCTTCGCCCAGTCCGACAGCGCCAGCGCCCACTACAACCGTGGCAACGCGCTGGCCAAGGGCAACGAGCTGGAAGCGGCGCTGGACGCCTACGACCAGGCCCTGGAGCGCCAGCCGGAGCTGCAGCCGGCGCAGCAGAACAAGGCGCTGGTCGAGCAGCTGCTGCGTCAGCAAAAGCAGCAACAGCAACAGCAATCGCAGCAGGGCGACGAGCAACAGCAGGACCAGCAACAGCAGCAGTCCTCTTCCAGCCAGTCGCAAGACGGGAAGCCGCAACAATCGCCAGCCGATCAGCAGCAGTCAGCGGAACAGGGCCAAGAGAAGGACCAGCAAGGCCAGCAGCAGCCGTCGCAACAGCCACAGAGCCAGGAAGGCCAGCAGGACGGCCGGGGCCAGAAAGCCCAGCCCGGCGAACAGCAGGCGGGCGCTGGCGACAAGCCGGCAGACGCCACCCAGACCGCCAGCGCCGAGCCGCTGGACGGCGAGCAGCGCGATGCGCTGGAACAATGGCTGCGGCAGATTCCGGACGATCCGGGCGAGCTGCTGCGGCGCAAATTCCTCTACGAACAACAGCAGCGCCAGGAACAGTCCCGATGAATCGCCTGCTTTGCGCCCTCCTCCTCTGCCTGATCGGCACCCAGGCCTGGGCCGCCAGCTTCTCCGCCACCGTCGACCGCGCACGCCTGAACGAGGGCGAGACCTTCGACCTGATCCTCGAATCGGAGGACGTCACCCAGTTCGGCATGCCCGATCTGGAACCGCTCAGGCAGCAGTTCGAGGTGGTCAGCACGCGCCAGGAAAACCGCCTGTCCTCCTTCGGCGGCAAGGCGCGCTCCAGCACCCGCTGGATCATCACCCTGCTGCCGCTGCAGAGCGGCTACGTGGTGGTACCACCGCTCAAGCTGGGCGATGCCGAGAGCCAGCCGATCACCCTGCAGGTGGTCAAGGGCGACGCCAGCGGCAGCGGCAAAATGGCGCCGATCTTCATCGACGCCAGCCTGGACCAGGAGAGCATCTACGTGCAGGCCCAGGTGCTGCTGACCCTGCGCATCTACCACTCGGTGTCGCTGTACGACGACAGCAGCCTGACCCCGCTGAACATCCCCGACGCCCGCGTCGAGCAACTGGGCGACCCACGCACCTTCGAGACCGACGTCAACGGCGTGCGCCACGGGGTGATCGAGCTGCGCTACGCGATCTTCCCCCAGCACAGCGGCCAGTTGACCATTCCGTCGCAGGTGTTCAGCGCCACCCCGGCCGTGCGCGACAACGACTACAACCCCTTCGGCCCGCGTCCGGGGCGCCTGACCCGGGTGCAGTCACCGGAGATTCCGCTGACGGTCAAACCACGCCCCGCCAGCTGGCCGGCCGACGCGCCCTGGCTGCCGGCCCGCGACCTCAGCCTGAGCGAGGCCTGGAACCCGGAGCCGAACAAGGCCAGCGTCGGCGATTCGCTGACCCGCAGCATCATGCTGCGCGCCGAGGGCCTGTCCAGCGCCCAGCTGCCTCCCCTGCCGGTGCAGGACAGCCCCGGCCTGCGCCGCTACCCGGACCAGCCGCAGCTGCGCAACGAGACCAACGACAAGGGCCTGATCGGCAGTCGCGAGGAAAGCCAGGCCCTGGTGCCGAGCCAGAGCGGACGCATCGCCCTGCCGGAAGTGCAGGTGCACTGGTGGAACGTCGCCGAGGATCGCCTGGAAGTCGCCAGCCTGCCGGCACGCACCCTGGAGGTGGCAGTCAATCCGAACCTGGAAGTGGAGCCCACGACCACCGGCCAGCCCGCCCTGGTTGGTAACGGTAACGTGCTGCTGTGGCCCTGGCAGCTGGCCTGCGCTTTGCTCGGCCTGACCACCGCCCTGGGCTTCGGCCTGTGGTGGCGTGCCCGCCGCCAGCCGGCGATCCTGCCCACCGCGCAGACCGGCCCCAGCCCGCGCACCCTGCTCGACGATCTCAAACGCGCCTGCCTGGCCAACGACCCTCATGCCACCCGCCAGGCCCTGGACGCCTGGGCCCGCCAGCAACCGGAAACCCTGGCGGACATGGCCGCACGCTTCGCCACCCTGTCCGACGCCCTCGATGGCCTCAATGGCGCGCTGTACAGCGAGAGCGGCCACCAATGGCAAGGCGAGAGTCTGTGGAAGGCGATCCGCAGCCTGCCGGCCCTGGAAGCCGCGGCCAAACCGCAGGAAGCCAGCCCGCTGCCGCCGTTGTACCCACGCTGACCTCTCACGCAACTACCAGAGCAAGGACGCCCTGCCGATGACCTGTATTTTCTGTGCGATAGCCGCTGGCCAGGCCCCGTGCCACAAGATCTGGGAGGACGAGGAGCACCTGGCGTTCCTGTCCATCTACCCCAACACGCCGGGCTTCAGCGTGGTGATTCCCAGACAGCATTACCCGAGCTACGCCTTCGCCATGCCGGACGCAGCCCTGAGCAAACTGCTGCTCGCCAGCAAGAAGGTCGCCCAACTGCTGGACAGCCGACTCGACGGCGTGGGCCGCACCGGCCTGTTCTTCGAAGGCTTTGGCGTCGACCATGTGCACAGCAAGCTGGCGCCCATGCACGGCACGGCCAGCACCGAAGCCTGGCGGCCAATCGAGTCGAAGGTGGACAAGTATTTCCTACAGTACGAAGGCTATCTTTCCTCGCACGACTACCAACGTGCCGACGACGACGCTCTCGCCGAACTGGCCCGACACATTCGCGGGGATCGCCCATGACCCTCAAGGAAGAACTCGCCGCCTTCTACCGGCGCTGCGGCTTCAGCGACACCGCCGACCGCCAGGCCTGCACCGTACCGGTGTATACCGGCTGCCTGCTGGTGCCGCTGCCGAACATCGAAACGCGCCACGTCTACCTCAAGTACCACGACCTGCACCACGTGACGACCGGCTACAGCACCGGGCGCATCGGCGAGGGCGAGGTCAGCGCCTGGGAGCTGGGCACGGGCTCGATGCTCAACTCGCCGCTGCTCGGCACCATGAACCTGATCGCCCTCTCCACCGGCCTGGTGCTGGAGTCCAAGCGTATGTGGCGCGCCTTCCGCCGTGGCTGCCGCAGCCGCAACCTGTACCCGCTGGCCATGCGCGAGAAGATCGACGGCGAGCACTGGGCCGACCTGCCCGCCTTGCGCCAGGAGTTGCTGGAAAGCCGTCGCGACCCGCTACCGCTGCCCCTGCGTATCGTCGAGTTCGGCACCTATGCGGCGGTGGCCATGCTGATCCACGCGTTGATCGCCATCCCCGCCGTGTGCACCCGCGTGATCACCGATATCGGTCTGGGCTACAGCTTCTTCCAGGCGGT
Organism: Pseudomonas sp. GD04019; assembly: GCF_029837695.1. Taxonomy (GTDB): domain Bacteria; phylum Pseudomonadota; class Gammaproteobacteria; order Pseudomonadales; family Pseudomonadaceae; genus Aquipseudomonas. The sequence goes on along the minus strand of NZ_JAOEEA010000005.1, from coordinate 133,715 downwards.
GAAACCGAGCAAACGTACCGACCTGTACTGATCGTCAAGGAGTTCTCCCATGGGCAATCTGAACACCACGGAAATCAAAGCCTTCGTGCCGGCCAAAGACTTCGAGCGCTCCAAAGCCTTCTACCAAGACCTGGGCTTTCGCATGGCCTCGGACGGCCACGGTGTGGCCTATTTTCACCACGGTAACAGCAGCTTCCTGCTGCAGGACTTCTACGTGCGCGAGCAGGCGGAAAACTTCGTGATGCACCTGCTGGTGGAGGATGTGGATGCCTGGCATCGGCATGTCAGCGAGTCGGGCCTGGCTGAGCGCTACGGCGTGCGTATGGGCGATCTGGTGGATCAGCCGTGGAAGATGCGCGAATTCGTGCTGTTCGACCCGAGCGGGGTGCTCTGGCGTATCGCGCAGAATATCTAGCACGCCGCGCCCGTGCCGATCCAGACATCGCCGAAAAGGACTACCCGATGCAATCGTTGATTCTGCCGATGGCCGCTCACGTAGCGCTCGCCTCGCTACTCTATGTTCTGCTCACCGTGGCGCGGGCTCCGAAGATATGGGGCATAGGCCAGCGCGCAGACGGCTCCAACCCCTGGGCCGCGGTCGAGCCGCGCATCAGCGCCAACCTGTCCAACCAGTTCGAGTGGCCGCTGCTGTTCCATGTCGCCTGCCTATTGCTCCTGCAGAGCGGCACGGACAGCGCTATTGCGCTTGTCCTGGCCTGGGTCTTTATCGCGGGGCGCCTGATCCACAGCGGCGTGCAGATCTTCACCACGAACATCCGGCTGCGTGGCCTGGTGTTTATGATCAACTTCCTGGCCGCGCTCGGACTCTGGCTGGTCGTGCTACAGGTCCGCTAAGCCGCTAAGCCTGGGACGAGGCGTAGCGGCTTACTCCGGCTGCGGCCCAATCGGGAAGAACTCTCCCCCGCTCCAGACGCCGAGCCAGGTCTGCCCGTCGATCTGCCGATCCACCGCCAGGTCCACCAGTTGATAGAACACATTGCGATGCACCAGTGCCTCCAGGTTGCGCCGCACATGCAGGTAGGGCGCAGGCTCCTGGGTCGCGGGATCGATCTCGACCCGTAGCGCATGCTCGCTCCCGGCCTCGACCTCCTCGTCGACATTGGTGGTGAAGCGCAGCACTTGCGCCTCGCCCGCCCCGATCACCTGCAGGGTCACAGCCACGAAGGGGGCGTCGTCGACGATGATGCCGACCTTCTCCACCGGGGTGATCAGGAAGTACTTGTCGTCGTCGCGACGGATGATGGTGGAGAACAGCTTGACCATCGGCTTGCGCCCGATCGGCGTGCCCAGGTAGTACCAGGTACCGTCGCGGGCGATGCGCATGTCGATGTCGCCACAGAAATCCGGGTTCCACAGGTGCACGGGCGGCAGGCCTTTGCCCTCGCCCTTGGGAATCTGCGCCAACAGGTCGCCGGCCTTGCCCGGATCGGTCATGCGGTGTCTCCTTGTCCAGCCGACAGTATGGTGGCCAGGTTCAGTTTAAAAGTGGCTGCGCTCGGTAATGCGTTGTTGAAAGTCGGTTCGGAATGCTCATTTACCACTCGTAAACTCCGCTTCCTCACCGACTTTTGCCTAGCCTCACCTTCGCTCGCCGACTTTTCATACTGAACCTAGCGTGCGCTAACGCCCAGCAGCGTGCGTGCGTATTGATCGAACGGCGCACGCAGCTGGTCGGCGGGTTGGTTGTCATAAAACGTCAGAAAGCCGCCGTGGTTGCGGATGCGTGCGGTATCCACCAGGTAACGGGTGCTGGTCTCGATCAGCATCAGCTGGATCACGCCGGAGTCCACGCCCAGGCGATCCACGGCTTCCTGGTCTTCCCACTCCTCCACGGTGCCGATGCGGTCATCGGCGTCAGCGAAGCGGGTGTACAGCAGATAGTGGGCACCAGCGACGCGCGCCTCGTTCATCGCCTCGTCCAGACCTTGTGGCTTGCTGGCGCGGCGCACCAGCGGGAAGTACTCGACGAAGGACTTGAAGGCCTCCTCGGCCACCACGTTGGGACGCGGACGGGCATCACCCGGCGGCACGTAGTGGGCCTGGGAAATGAAAATGAACGAATCGGCCTGCAGCCGCCAGGAGGCGGAGCGGCGGGTATCGCTGCGGTCAAGCACACCGGCGTCGCGCAGGTGATACTCGGTGCCAGCGGCCATGTCGCTGACTTTCATGCAGCCACCGAGCGCGGTAAGCGCCAGCAGCAGAATCAGGCTACGCATTGCATTTCCTCCCTGCCGGTGACGGAAAACCGGCGGATAGAGAGTCATAGCAGCTTCCGCGCCAACCTTGCCTCACAGACCGCGTTGCCATTCCTGGCGCAGGTGCGCGCTCTGCGGCCGCTCGATGGCCTGGCGCACCTGGGCCAGCAGGCGCGCCTTGTCGGCGCCGAGGTTGCCCTTGAGTACCAGATAGTTGGAAGCATGGTCGCTGCGGAACACCGTGTCGCTCAGTTCCAAGCCTTGCAGCAGGCGCTCCACTTCGAGGAACAGCTGCTGCTGACCGAGCGGCTGGAAGTCGGCGAAACCTTCGCGGAAGCGCTGCTCGCCCATGGGGAAACTGACCACCAGGGTGGAGAGGAATTCCGGCTGAGCGGCGTTCATCAGGCGCGCCGAGTTATCGGCATGCTGCTCGCTCAGGGCCGTGCCGCCGAGACCGTTGAGGATCATCACCGAGCGGGTGATGCCAGCCTCGCCAAGCTTGTCCAGGGCGCTGATGCTGGACTCATAAGTCTCACCCTTGTTGACCCGCGCCAGCACCTCGTCGTCGCCGGATTCGCAGCCGACATAGGCCATCTTCAGCCCGGCGTCGGCCAGCTCCTTGAGTTCGCTCACCGACTTCTTGCGCAGGTTGCGCGGCAGGCAGTAGCTGGAGACGCGGTCGACTTCGGGCATGTGCTCACGGATCGCTTGCAGGATGTTCAGCAGGCGCCGCGTTGGCAACACCAAGGCATCGCCGTCGGCGAGGAACACCCGCTGCACGATCAGGCTCTGGCCGGCGCGGCGGATCTCCTCCAGCACCTGGTCTTCGTCGCGGGCGCGGAATTTCTTCTGCGGTGCCGTGTACATCTCGCAGAAGGTACAGGCGTTCCACGAGCAACCGTTGGTCACCGGCAGGATCAGGGAGTTGGCTTCGCTCGGCGGACGGAACACCGGTTCGATATAGGCGATGGGGAATTCGGCAGGCATGGCTTTCGTACAAGTAGATGAGGCGACGACTAGCCGCCGATGATTTTCATGACGGTGGCGCCGCCCGCAAAGGCGGCGTCCTGTTTGTCCGCCAGGGCGCGCACCAGCAGGCGCTGCAACGCCGGCAAGGCCTGATGGCGAGGCTTGTCGAGCAGGTCGCCGACATAGTGACGGTTGCTCGACGACAGGCAGCCGTGCAGCCAGCCCGTGGAGGACAGGCGCAGGCGCGAGCAGGTGCGGCAGAACGGCACGCTCTCGTTGGCGATCACGCCGAAGAAGCCGTGACCGGGGATTTCGTAACGCAGTGCCGTGGCATCCAGCGGCGCCGGCGCCTGGGCGAACTCGTAGCGCTCGGCAACCGCCGCCAGCAATTCGGGCATGCCGTAGAACTGCTGTTGGAAGCTCGCCCCTTCGCGGGCCAGGTGGCCCATACGCATCAGCTCGATGAAGCGCAGCTCGAAGCCGCGCTCCAGGCAGTAGTCGAGCATCGGCAACACCTGCTCGTGGTTCTGCCCACGCAGCGGCACCATGTTGACCTTGATCTTCAACCCGGCCGCGCGTGCCTCCTCCAGGCCCTGCAGCACGGTCGGCAGATCGCCGCCACGGGCGATGCGTTTGAAGTCTTCGGGGTCGAGGGTGTCCAGCGACACGTTGATGCGCTTGAGGCCGCACTCCAGCAGCAGCGGCAGTTTGCGCGACAGCAGCTGGCCATTGGTGGTCAGGCTGATGTCCTGCAGGCCGAACTGGCTGGTCTCTCGCAGGAAGTGTTCGAGCTTGGGGCTGACCAGTGGCTCGCCGCCGGTGATGCGCAGGCGTTCGATACCGGCCGCCTCGATCAGGTAGGCCACGCCACGCACCATGGCCTCGGCCGAGAGTTCATCCTGGGCCGCGACCAGGCGCTTGCCGTCCGGCACGCAGTAGGTGCAGGCGTAGTTGCACGCGGCGGTCAGGCTGATGCGCAGGTTGCGGAAGCGCCGACCTTGATGGTCAACGATCATGGAGAACTCCGGCAGTGTTCAATCCGGAGTATATGCCCGCCGCCGACTGCGCAGAACGCATCATTGGCGGGCTGAATGGCATGAGGGTCTGCTCCCGTTTAGTTCGCGAACCGCGTTGCTGCGAAAAATATCGCCAGGCTAGGCGTGGAACGCAGGTAATGGTGCTCCCTTGCCAAGTTCCACAACGACGCATGGCGATATTTTCCGCGCAACCCGAAGGGACGGGCCGTGAATTAAACGGGAGACCCTATGCTGCCGGCGCTTCGCCGTCGCGCTTGCGCTTGTTGCCCATGCGCACGCCGATGTCCATGAGGAACTGGAAGAAGCCGTCCTGATCCTCCAGCACGCTGCTCCAGAACGGCGAGTGGTACAGCGCCACGGCGCCGTGTACCAGGGCCCAGGCGGCGCAGTAGTGGAAGTACGGCGGTACGTCTTCCAGCTTGCCCTCTTCGATGCGGCCTTTGATCAGCAGCGTCAGGCGCTCGAAGTTGGAGGTACGGATCTGGTGCAGCTGTTCGACCATCTCCGGCACCTGGTTGCCCTTGACCACCTTCTCTTCCAGGCGGTCGAACAGGCGGTAGCGCTGCGGATCACGCATACGGAACTCGAAGTAGGCGCGGGACAGGGCTTCCTTGTCGCGGGCCACGTCTTCGGAGTGGAACAGGGCGTTGAGGTCGCGCTCATAGTCCAGCATCAGGCGCAGGTAGACCTCGGCCTTGGACTTGAAGTGCTTGTAGATGGTGCCTTTGCCGATTCCGACCGCATCGGCGATCATCTCGACAGTTACGCTGTCTTCACCCTGTTCAAGGAAGAGCTTGAGCGCGGTATCGAGAATTTCCTGTTCGCGACGACGGAATTCACGGACTTTGCGAGGTTCTTTGTTCATAAAGTGACTACAGGATGAAAAATCGAGGCGCGTCATTATGCCTGTTCAGCGCGAAAATGCACGGATCATCGGCCCAATGCTCAATTTAAACGACGAATTTCCTCTAGCTCCCGGCTTGCGCTATCTCAATCACGCCGCTGTGGCGCCCTGGCCAAAGCGCGCCAGCGATGCCGTACGGCGCTTCGCCGAGGAGAACATCAGCCTCGGCGCGCGCCACTATCCCGAATGGCTGAAGGTGGAAAAGCACCTGCGCGAACGCCTGATGCGCCTGCTCAATGCCCCCAGCACGGCGGATATCGCGCTGGTGAAGAACACTTCGGAGGCGCTGTCCTTCGTTGCCTTCGGCCTGGACTGGCGCGCCGGCGACCAGGTGGTGATCAGCGACGAGGAGTTCCCCTCCAACCGCATCGTCTGGGAAGCCCTGAAGCCTCGCGGCGTCGAGGTGGTGCAGGTCAACCTGAGTGGCAGCGACCCGGAAGGTGCTCTGCTCGCTGCCTGCGGGCCACGCACACGATTGATGTCGATCAGTTCGGTGCAGTTCGCCAGCGGCCTGCGCCTGGACCTGCCGCGCCTGGGCGCCGGCTGCCGCGACAAGGGCGTGCTGCTGTGCGTCGACGCCATTCAGCAGCTCGGCGCCCAGCCATTGGACGTGCAGGCCTGCGATTGCGCCTTCGCCATGGCTGACGGGCACAAGTGGATGCTCGGCCCGGAAGGCCTGGGCGTCTTTTACTGCCGCAGCGACCTGCGCGAGCAACTGGCCCTGCACGAATACGGCTGGCACATGCTGGAGCACGCTGGCGACTACGACCGCACGGAATGGCAACCGGCCCGCAGCGCCCGACGCTTTGAATGCGGCAGCCCGAACATGCTCGGCGCCATGGCACTGGAAGCCAGCCTGTCGCTGCTGGAGGAAGTCGGTATGGATCAGGTGGCGGCAAGCATCGAGGAGCGCGTGCTGCAGCTGCAGGAAGGACTGCAACGAATCGCGGGCATTCAGCTGCACAGCCCGCTGAACCCGGCCCGCCGCGCCGGCATTTTGACCTTCAGCTGGGATGGCTGGGACAACCAGGCGCTGTTCGCCAAACTCCGGGAACAGCAGGTGATCTGTGCGCAACGGGGCAAAGGCATCCGTTTTTCCCCGCACTTCTACACCGACCCGGCGTTGATCGAGCAAAGCCTGACGGTGCTGAGCCAGCTGCGACAAGGCTGAGTGCTCAGCAGCCGCGGCGGTATTCCAAATACGTTTAAGAAACCGCCGCGACCAATCTGGACGATCGGGAATCCTGGCTAATACTGGAACTACTGGTGTGCGACATCTCCCCCCAAGTGTCCCGCCAGTCGAGGTACCGTGGATCGCGTACCTTTGTTTTACTCCTAATGGTCTTGACCCGGATTCATCCCCCAGAACCCGGGTTTTTTTTGTCCGCGATTTTTGTGGATCTACAGATCAGACCACCCGAGCCAGCGGGAACAGGCGCTTGAAGTTGGCCGTGGTCTGCTCGGCCAGGGCCTCGAACGACTCGCCACGCACCATGGCCAGGAACTCCGCCACTTCACGCACGTACTGCGGCAGATTGGGCTTGCCGCGATGGGGAATAGGCGCCAGGTAGGGCGAGTCGGTTTCCACCAGCAGCCGGTCGGCCGGCACCTTGCGCGCCACTTCGCGCAGGGCATCGGCATTGCGGAAGGTGACGATGCCGGACAGCGAGATATAGAAGCCGATATCCAGGGCCGCCTTGGCCATCTCCCAGTCTTCGGTGAAGCAGTGCAGTACGCCGGCCTGCGGCAGCGCCGCCTCGCGCAGCAATGCCAGGGTGTCGGCCCGCGCCTCGCGGGTATGCACGATGACCGGCTTACCGGTGATCTTCGCCGCCTCCAGGTGCAGGTTGAAAGACTGCCGCTGCAGCTCTGCCGCTTCGGGCTCGTAGTGGTAGTCCAGGCCGGTCTCGCCGATGGCCACCACATTGGGGTGGTTCAGTTCGCCAAGAAGCCAGTCCATCGCCGGCGCCTCGCCCTTCTCCAGGTCCAGCGGGTGCACGCCCACCGAGCAGTCGACATCGGCGTAGCGCTCGGCTAGGGCCTTGACCGCGCCAGCGTTGGCGGCGCTGACGCCGATGCACAGAAAATGCTGCACGCCGCGGGCACGGGCCGCAGCCAGCGCTGCGTCGAGGGAACCGTCGTGGGCCGCCAGGTCGAGGCGGTCGAGGTGGCAGTGGGAATCAACCAGCATGGGATTTCTCTGTCTCTGAAATGACGAAGCGCCCATTTCGGGCGCTTCTGCCTTGAAGCCTGTGATGCGACTTACATGGTGTGAGTCGGGCGATCCGACTTCAGCGCACCGGCCAGGTAGGTCTCGATCTTGTTGCGGGCGGTGTTGTCGCCGTCGTTGAACTGCACACCGACACCCGCGGCGCGGTTACCCTGTGCGCCCTTGGGGGTGATCCACACCACCTTGCCGGCGACCGGAATCTTCTCCGGCTCGTCCATCAGGTTGAGCAGCATGAACACCTCGTCGCCCAGCTTGTAGCTCTTGGCGGTCGGGATGAACAGCCCGCCGTTGCGAATGAAGGGCATGTAGGCGGCGTACAGCACGGACTTGTCCTTGATGGTCAGGGACAGGATCCCGTTACGCGGTCCTAGGTTCGGTGGCAAGCTCATGCACTATTCCTGGCGACTTAATCCAATTTTTCGATTCTAGCCCGGCCCGGGCAGGCTTGCCCACTGCACCAGCAGGGCTTCGAGAAGCAGAGCACCGTTCAGGTTGGCCTTGCCCAGTACCTTCTGGCGCTGCTGCAGCAGCCAATCCTGCATGGCCAGCAGCTTGCGCTGCGGAGTCTTGTCGGCCAGGTACTGCACGACCTTGCGCATGTCGGCCAGGCCCAGGCCTTCCTCGTCGCGGCTCAGCTGATAACGCAGCATCAGTTGCGCCCAGTCACAGAACCAGTCGAACAGCATGGTCATCGGCAGGCTCTTCCAGGCCTCGGCCAGTTGGCTGGCACTGGCCTGCTGCTTGAGCAGCTTCTTCACGCCCTCGACCACCAGAGCGCGCTGCTCCAGCACGCCCTGCCCTTGCAGACGACGCGCCATCAGCGGCGAACCGCCGGCCAGGGTCAGCAATTCGCGGCGCTGCTCGTCGCTGTTGTCCGGCAGGGCCTGGGCCAGCCAGGTCAGGCTTTCGGCCTGGCTCGGTAGCGGGCAGGCCTGCTGCACGCAGCGGCTCTTCACGGTCGGCAGCAGGCGGCTGGGCTGGTGGCTGACCAGCAACAACACGGTATTGCCCGAGGGCTCTTCCAGGCTCTTGAGCAGGGCGTTGGCGGAATTGAGGTTCATCGCCTCCACTGGCTCCAGCAGCACCACCTTGCGCCCGCCGAGTTGCGCGGTCTGCACCACGAAGCTGACCAGCTCGCGCACCTGGTCGACCTTGATCGCCTTGTCCGCCTCTTCCGGCTCCAGCACGAACACATCCGGATGGGTACCGGCAGCCAACAGATGGCAGGCCTTGCACTGGCCGCAGGCATCGGCGCCATTCGGTCGCTGGCACAGCAGGCGCGCCATCAGGCGCTCGGCCAGATCGCGCTTGCCGATGCCGGCCGGACCATGCAGCAGGTAGGCGTGAGCATGCTGCGGGCGGTTGGCCAGCTGCTGCCAGAGCTGCGCCTGCCAGGGGTAGGCTTCAGCCACGGCAGCGCTCCAGGATTTCCGGCAGCAACGTGTCGATGGAGCGCTGCACCGCGTCCAGCGACTGCGCGGCATCCAACACGCGATAGCGCGCTGGAGTGGCGGCGGCGCGCTGCAGGTAGGTCTGGCGTACGGCCTCGAAGAAGTCGCGGCCTTCCTGCTCGAACCGATCCAGACGCCCGCGTGCGGCGGCGCGGGACAGGCCGATCTCCACCGGCAGATCGAATACCAGGGTTAGGTGCGGGCGCAGTTCGCCCTGAACGAAACGCTCCAGCTCGGCGATGCGCGCATCGTCCAGGCCGCGACCGCCGCCCTGGTAGGCATAGGTGGCATCGGTGAAGCGGTCGCAGAGCACCACAGCGCCGCGCACCAACGCCGGGCGGATGACCCGAGCCAGGTGCTGGGCGCGGGCAGCGAACACCAGCAGCAGCTCGGTATCGCTGTCCATCTTTTCGTCACTGGGGTCCAGCAGCAGTTCGCGGATGCGCTCGGCCAGCGGCGTACCGCCGGGCTCGCGGCTCAGGACCACCTCGATGCCCTGCTCGCGCAGACGCTCGGCGAGGTACTCGCGGTTGGTGCTCTTGCCGGCCCCTTCCGGGCCTTCCAGGGTAATGAACAGACCGCTCACGGGTTTTCCTTATCTGGGCGCGGGGCTGGAGCGATAGTCGCTGCGGCGCTTGAGCTGGTACTCACGCACGGCACGGTTGTGCTGCTCCAGGGTTTCCGAGAATACATGGCTGCCGTCGCCGCGGGCGACGAAGTACAGGCTCTTGCCCGGTACCGGATTGAGCGCGGCGTGAATCGCCTCGCGGCCGGCCAGGGCAATGGGCGTCGGCGGCATGCCGTCGATCACATAGGTGTTGTAGGGCGTCGGCTGCAGCAGATGGGCGCGAGTCAGGTTGCCGTTGTACAGCTCGCCCAGACCGAAGATCACCGTCGGGTCGGTCTGCAAGCGCATACCGCTGCGCAGGCGACGGACGAACACGCCGGCGATCTGCCCGCGCTCCTCGGCCACGCCGGTCTCCTTCTCCACCATCGAGGCCATCACCAGCGCGTCATACGGCTTGCGATACGGCAGGCCCTGGGCGCGCTTGCTCCACTCCTCGTCCAGCACCTGGTCGAGACGGGTACTGGCCTGCTTGAGCAGGTCGAGGTCGCTCATGCCGCGCACATAGCGATAGGTATCGGGGAAGAAGCGCCCCTCGGGGCTGACGCCGGGCAGGCCGAGCTGCTGCATCAGCGCCTTGTCGTCGAGCCCCGCCAGGCTCTGCTGCAGCGCATCCTGGCGGGTAAGCGCCGCGCGCACCTGGCGGAAGCTCCAGCCTTCGACCAGGGTCAGGCTGTACTGCACCACCTCGCCACGGCGCCACAGGCCGAGCAGATCGCGCACGCTCTGCTGCGGGCTGAGGCGGTATTCGCCGCTGTGCAGCGCTTGGTTCGGCAGATTGAAGCGCCAGTACAGGCGCAACCAGAAGGCGCCCTCCAGCACACCCTCGCCTTCCAGGCGATTGAGCAGGCCGCCAGGAGTATCACCGGGAACTACCTCGATCAGGCGCTCGCTCTCCAGCTTGAGCGGCTGGTTCAGCGCGCTGTGTAGGCGCCAGCCGGCCAGGGCCAATGCCAGCACGAGCAGCGCCAGGCCGGAGACCAGCAACAGCATCAACTTGCGAATCACGAATCAGGAATCCAGAAGACTGCGGATAAGGGCCTGCAGTTTACGGGTGAGCGGGCCGGCCGGCCAGACGCTGGCGGCCAGTTCGCGTACCGGCCAGATGCCGTAGAGGCTGTTGCAGACGAATACCTCGTCGGCCGCCAGCAGCTCGTCGAAGGCGATATCGCGTACCTCGCAGGGGATACCCTGATGCGCGGCCTGCTCCAGCACTTCGGCGCGCATCACGCCCGCCACGCCGCAGCGCGACAGCTCGGCAGTCAGCAGCACGCCGTCCTTGACCAGGAACAGGTTGCTGAACACGCCCTCGATGACACGTCCGGAGGCATCGCGCATCAAGCCTTCGGCGAAGGCAGCATCCTGCCATTCGCCACGGGCCAGCACCTGCTCCAGGCGATTGAGATGCTTGAGCCCGGCCAGCAAGGGCTGCTCGGCCAGCCGCGTGATGCAGGGAAACAGGCGTACGCCTTGCTCGGCATTGCTCGCCGGATAGCTGGGCAGCGGATTGCCCAGCAGAATGCGGCGCGGGTTGGAAGGCTGTGGCGAGGCGTAGCCACGCAAGCCGTCGCCACGAGTAATCATTAGCTTGGCCACGCCCTCGCCCAACTCGGCAAAGAAGGCCGACAACTCGGTTTCCAGCGCGGACAGGTCGAGATCGATGGACAGGCGCTGCGCACCTTCGTTCAGGCGCGCCAGATGGCGCGGCAGCAGCCTGGCGCGACCGTCGCGCACGGCGATGGTCTCGAACAGGCCGTCACCATAGGCCAGGCCACGGTCGCTCAGTGGCAAATCCGTGGCCGGGCGGCCATCGACCCAGCTCAGCATCAGCCGTTGAAGCGACGGAACACCAGCGAACCGTTGGTGCCGCCGAAGCCGAAGGAGTTGGACAGCACGGCGTCGATCGCCAGCGACTTGGCCTGGTGGGCGACGAAATCGAGGTCACAGCCCTCGTCCGGCTCATCCAGGTTGATGGTCGGCGGCGCCACCTGGTCGCGCAGGGCCAGCACGCTGAAGATCGCCTCCACCGCGCCCGCGGCACCCAGCAAGTGGCCGGTCATGGACTTGGTGGAGCTGACCGACAGCTTGTACGCATGCTCGCCGAACACCGATTTCACCGCGCTGGCCTCGGCCTTGTCGCCGGCTGACGTGGAGGTGCCGTGGGCGTTGATGTACTGCACCTGATCGAGGTTCAGACCGGCATCGCGCAGGGCATTGCTCATGCAGCGCGCCGCGCCGGCTCCGTCTTCCGGCGGCGAGGTCATGTGGTAGGCGTCGCCACTCATGCCGAAACCGACCAGCTCGGCATAGATGGTTGCGCCACGCGCCTTGGCGTGCTCCAGCTCCTCCAGCACCAGGGCGCCGGCGCCGTCGGACAGCACGAAGCCATCACGGTCCTTGTCCCAAGGACGGCTGGCCTTGCTCGGATCATCGTTGCGGGTGGACAGCGCGCGCGCCGCGCCGAAGCCGCCCATGCCCAGGCCGCAGGTGGCCATTTCGGCGCCGCCGGCGACCATCACATCGGCCTCGCCGTAGGCGATATTGCGTGCGGCCATGCCGATGCAATGGGTGCCGGTGGTGCAGGCGGTGGCGATGGCGTAGTTCGGCCCCTGCAGCCCCAGATGGATCGACAGGAAACCGGAAATCATGTTGATGATCGAGCCGGGCACGAAGAACGGCGACATGCGCCGCGGCCCCTGCTCGAACAGGGATTTGCAGTTGTTCTCGATATTGGTCAGGCCGCCGATGCCAGAGCCCATGGCCACGCCGATACGTTCACGGTTGGCGTCGGTGACTTCCAGACCGGAATCGCGCATCGCCTGGAAGCTGGCTGCCAGGCCGTACTGGATGAACAGGTCGAGCTTGCGCGCTTCTTTGGCCGACAGATATTCCTCGACATTGAAGCCCTTCACCGAACCGCCGAAACGGGTGGAGAAGGCGGTCAGATCCATATGCTCGATCAGGCCGATACCACTGCGACCGGCCAGGATACCCTGCCAACTGCTGGCAACATCGGTGCCCAGCGGCGACAGCATGCCCATACCGGTAACTACGACGCGTCTACGCGACACTGCACAATCCTCCTTCTCGTTGAAACTTGCTGGCCCGATAAAGAAAAACCGCACGCCTTTGAGGGGCAGTGCGGCTTTTCCTGGGCCGAAAACCGGCGATTACGGGCGCTTAGGCGTGCGCGGTGACGTAATCGATGGCTTCCTGAACGGTGGTGATCTTCTCAGCCTGCTCGTCCGGGATTTCGGTCTCGAATTCCTCTTCCAGAGCCATCACCAGCTCAACGGTGTCAAGGGAGTCGGCACCCAGGTCTTCTACGAAGGAAGCGCTGTTGGTCACTTCATCTTCTTTAACGCCCAGTTGCTCGGCGACGATTTTCTTGACGCGTTCTTCGATGGTGCTCATGTCTAGTTTTCACTCCTAGTGGAAAAATTCCGTGCAGCTGGGCTGCAGTGTATAGAAAGGGTTTTCTAAGTTTCAAGCCGGATCCCCGGCCCCTCCCGAACTGCCGTCTTCCGCCGGTTGCACTTTTGTAACGGACTTTAGACGGCTTTTATGACAGTTTCCCGAAGGTCCGAGTCACATTCAGCTCATGTACATGCCGCCATTCACCGGAACGGTAGCACCGGTGACGTAGGCCGCGCCGTCGGAGGCGAGGAAACCGACCACCTTGGCGATCTCCTCGGCCTGGCCCAGACGGCCCAGCGGAATCTGGGTCAGCAGCGCCTCGCGCTGGGCCTCCGGCAGTTCGCGGGTCATGTCGGTATCGATGAAACCGGGCGCCACCGAGTTGACGGTGATCGAGCGCGAACCGACTTCACGGGCGAGGGCTCGGCTGAAACCTTCCAGACCGGCCTTAGCCGCCGCGTAATTGACCTGCCCGGCGTTGCCCATGGCGCCCACCACCGAGCCAATGCTGATGATGCGCCCCCAGCGCGCCTTGGTCATCCCACGCAGCACGGCCTTGGACAAACGGAACAGGCTGTTGAGGTTGGTATTGATGACATCGAACCACTCCTCGTCCTTCATCCGCAGCATCAGATTGTCGCGGGTGATGCCGGCGTTGTTGACCAGAATGGCCACGGCGCCGAAATCCTTCTGGATCTGCTCCAGTACGGCATTCACCGACTCATCGCTGGATACGTCCAGCAGCATGCCGGCGCCCTGGATGCCCTGCTCCTTCAGCGCCTCACCGATACGGGCAGCACCCGCCTCGCTGGTGGCGGTGCCGATCACGGTAGCGCCCTGGCGCCCCAGCTCGAACGCGATGGCCTGACCGATACCACGGCTGGCGCCGGTAACCAGCGCAACCTTGCCTTGCAGACTCATGATGCTCTCCTTGTACTCAGACCAGCGCCGCACGCACGGCGGCGAAGGCGTCCGGGGTTTCCAGATTGTGGGTGTTGATGCCTTTGACGCAACGCTTGTTGAGGCCCGCCAGCACTTTACCGGGGCCACATTCGACCAGCTCGGAGACGCCCTGGGCTGCCAGGTAGGTCACGCTTTCCACCCAACGCACCGGACTATACAGCTGCGCCAGCAGGTCGCGCTTGAGCACGTCGAGATCGGCCGGCACGGCGGCGCTGACGTTCTGCACCAGCGGAATCTGCGGCGCCTGCCAGGCCAGGCCGTTGACCGCATCGGCGAACTTCTCGGCAGCCGGGCGCATCAGCGCACAGTGCGACGGCACGCTGACCGGCAGCGGCATGGCACGCTTGGCGCCGCGCGCCTTGCAGGCCTCGATGGCGCGCTCGACGGCAGCCGCGGCACCGGCGATCACTACCTGGCCAGGGGCGTTGAAATTGACGGCGCTGACTACTTCACCTTGCGCCGCTTCGGCGCAGGCAGCCAGTACATCGGCATCCTCCAGGCCAAGGATCGCGGCCATGCCGCCCTGCCCGGCCGGCACGACCTGCTGCATCAACTGGCCACGCAACTCGACCAGCTTGACCGCATCGCGGAAGCCAATGGCCCCGGCGGCGACCAACGCGGAATATTCACCCAGGCTGTGGCCTGCGACAAAGGCCGGACGCGCACCGCCCTCGGCCTGCCACAGACGCCACAAGGCGATAGAGGCAGTGAGGATGGCCGGCTGAGTCTTGTCGGTTTCGTTCAAACGCTCTTCCGGGCCTTGCTGAGTCAGCACCCAGAGGTCATAGCCGAGCGCCTCGGAGGCCTCGCCAAAGGTGTCGCGCACCAGTGACTGTTGGGCACCGAGTTCAGCGAGCATGCCGAGCGATTGCGAGCCCTGGCCAGGGAAGACAAATGCGAGGGAGGCAGACATCAAACTTTCCCTTATCTAGTCGGAGGAGACGACACGGCGATGCCGAGCCGAGAATTGCAGATTGGATGGAGTGGCCGCGGCAGCGGTCACAGGCCAGCTCCACAGCGCCCAGCCTTGGAGAGTGGCGAACACCAGGAGTTCAGAAGACGGGGCTGCACAGCGGCAAGACACATCAACCTGCCGCAGGTCAGAGCAGCAGGTCCTCGAGACGGCCGTGCAGGCGCTGCGGCAGGTTCTCGCGCACCTCGATCACCGCCCGACGAATGGCGCTCTGGAAGCCCTCGACCGTCGCCGAACCATGGCTCTTCACCACGATACCCTGCAGACCGAGAAAACTCGCACCATTGTGCCGCGCCGGCGCCAGCTCGCCACGCAGGCGCTTGAGCAACGGCATGGCCACCGCACCGGCCAGCTTGGACACGAAGCCTTCATTGAATAGCGCCTCGATGCGATCGGAGATCATCGACACCAGGCCTTCGCTGGCCTTGAGCAGGATGTTGCCGACGAAGCCGTCGCACACCACCACGTCGGCCTCACCGCGATACAGGCCATCACCCTCGACGAAGCCGATGTAATTCAGCCCTTCCGCCTGTTGCAGCAGACTGGCCGCCAGCTTGACCTGCTGGTTGCCCTTGATGTTCTCGGTACCCACGTTGAGCAGCGCCACTCGCGGGCGCGCCATGCCCTGGGCCTCGGCGGCCACCGCACCCATCACGGCGAACTGATAGAGCTGCTCGGCGCTGCAGTCCACATTGGCACCCAGGTCGAGCAGATGGCAGACGCCCTTGGCCGTCGGCACAGCCGTGACCATCGCTGGCCGGTCGATGCCCGGCAGGGGCTTGAGCACATAGAGGGAGAGCGCCATCAGCGCACCGGTGTTGCCGGCACTGACACAGGCCTTGGCCCGGCCGCTGCGCACCAGTTCCAGCATCACGCGCATGGAGGCATCGGGCTTGCCGCGCAAGGCATGGGTCGGACGCTCGTCCATGCCGATCACTTCACTGGCATGCTCGACCTGCAGGCGCGCGCGATCGACACCCGGATGACGGGCGAGCAGTTCTTCGAGGACGGGGGCTTGGCCGACAAGGACCAAGTGTAGCGAGGGGAATTCAGCCAGACTGGCGATGCAGGCTGGAACAATGCGATGGGGACCGAAGTCCCCACCCATTGCATCGATAGCGATCGGAGCGGACAAGGATTACTCGTCGGCGCCCTTGTCGATCACTTTACGGCCGCGGTAGACACCTTCCGGGGACACGTGGTGACGCAGGTGAACTTCACCGGTGCTCTTCTCGACGGACAAGGCATTGGCCTCGAGGGCATCGTGGGAACGACGCATGTCGCGGGCAGAGCGGGATTTTTTGTTCTGCTGAACAGCCATAACTCAATAACTCCTAAACGTTTGGGTCACGCTTTAACTGCGCCAAAACACTGAACGGGTTGGACCGCGATACCTCGTCCTCGCTCGACTCGGGCTCGTTGGCACCGGCCGGCTGCTGGCAATCCTCAGGGGCATGGGCTGGAACGATGGGCAGAGCGAGCAACAGCTCATCTTCGACCAGCGTCAGCAGATCCAATGGATCTTCACCCACTTCCAGCACGTCATAGCCCTTGGGCAGCGACTGGGTATCCGCACCTTCCTTCACCACCGCGTAATGACACTCGCTGCGGATCGGCAGGGCGACCAGTTCCAGACAACGCTGGCAAACCATCTTGACCTCAACCTCGAGCTCACTGTGAATACTCAC
This sequence comes from Pseudomonas sp. GD04019, assembly GCF_029837695.1. Classification (GTDB taxonomy): domain Bacteria; phylum Pseudomonadota; class Gammaproteobacteria; order Pseudomonadales; family Pseudomonadaceae; genus Aquipseudomonas. The sequence continues at coordinate 117,242 of NZ_JAOEEA010000005.1, read as the reverse complement.
AGCTCGGCGCTCGCCACGTTCGAAGACCAGCTTCGCGCGCACCTTGCCGGAATTATCTTCCAGCGAGTCGCACAGTCGCTCGAAACTGGCCAGCGGCACCTCCCCTTCCAGGGTGGCAGCGCGATCGGCGAGTTTGCGCGGATCAACGTGAGGTGGAATCGGCCCATTCGACATAGGCGCGGTATTCTAGGGATGCCCCCCGCCCCTGTCAAAGGAATTTCCGCCCTGTCCGTCGGCCACCACGGTCGCTAGAATCGCCCCCGCCTCTCGCAATTCCGGTCAGGAGATCGATCATGCTGCCGCTGGTACTCGCCTCTAGCTCGCCCTATCGCCGCGAACTACTGACCCGCCTGCGCCAGCCCTTCACCTGGGCCTCGCCAGCCATAGACGAGACGGCACACCCGGGAGAAAACGCAGAAGCACTGGTACGTCGGCTGGCCGAAGCCAAGGCAAGGGCCCTGAGCGACCTGCATCCCGCGCACCTGATCATCGGCTCGGACCAGGCCGCCGTGCTCGACCGACAGATCCTCGGCAAGCCCCATGACTTCAGTCGCGCCCGCAGCCAGTTGCTGGCAGCCAGTGGCCGCAGCGTGACCTTTCTCACCGGCCTGGCCCTGCTCGACAGCACCACCGGCGAATGCCAGGTGGATGCCGTGCCCTTCACCGTACACTTTCGCCACTTGAGCGAGGATCAGATCACCCGCTACCTGGAGGCCGAGCAACCCTACGACTGCGCCGGCAGCTTCAAGGCCGAAGGCCTGGGTGTCAGCCTGTTCCGCACCACCGAGGGCGAAGACGGCACCAGCCTCATCGGCCTGCCATTGATTCGCCTGGTGCAGATGCTGGACAGGCAAGGCGTCGCCATTCCCTGAGCCCTATATAAAGGAAGAGGCCCGACTAAGGCCGGGCCTGCTCACTTCCAACAGAACTCAGCGCAGCGTCGGCCCCTGGAAGCCCATCCACAGCGCCAGGCGCTCGGCCACGCTAGTGCCAAGCTTCTTGGTGAAGCGATCGAAGGGATTCTCTTCGCGAGTGAAGTCGACGATATCCTTGGCGCCGATCACTTCGCGCGCCACGTAGCTGCTGCTACCCATAGCATCGACCAACCCCAGCTCCAAGGCCTGCTCGCCGGACCAGATCAGCCCGGAGAACAGCTCCGGATGCTGATCGACCTTGAGTCGCTCGCCGCGCCCCTTCTTCACGCTATCGATAAATTGCTTGTGGGTGGTTTCCAGCACACCCTGCCAGAAACGGGTTTCTTCCGCTTTCGGCGGCTGGAACGGATCGAGGAAGGCCTTGTGCTCACCCGAGGTGTAGACGCGGCGATCGACGCCGACCTTCTCCATTACTCCGACGAAGCCGAAGGTGGCCGCGGTGACACCGATGGAACCCACCAGACTGGCCTTGTCGGCATAGATCTGATCGGCAGCACTGGCGATGTAATAGGCGCCGGAGGCGCCCAGATCGCTGATTACCGCGTACACCTTGGTGTCCGGGTGCTCGCCACGCAGGCGCTTGATCTCGTCGTAGATATAGCCGGACTGTACCGGGCTACCGCCTGGGCTGTTGATGCGCAGGACAATGCCTTTGGTCTTCTTGTCCTCGAAGGCCGCGCGCAGGCTGCTGACGATATTGTCGGCACTGGCCTCCTCGTCGGCCATGATCATGCCGCGCACCTCGATCAGCGCCGTATGGCTTTCGCCCGAAGACGCCGCTTTGTCCAGCTTCAGGCCCGGCGCGAATAGGGCCAGCGCGCCGAATAGATAAACGAACGCCAGCAGCTTGAAGAAGATGCCCCAGCGCCGCGCACGACGCTGCTCCACCACTCCGGCCTGCAGGGTCTTTTCCAGCAGCTTCCAGGCTTTCTCGTCACCACCAGCGGTGGTCGACGCTTTCCATTCATCCGACATACTCGCCTACCTCGACAGTTCTAACGGGTGCGCGCCCTTCCAGCCAGGCACGCAATTCGGGAAATTCATTGATCGCCAGCCGCGGCCCGTGGCCGAGCAGGCTCTCCAGCGGCTGCGCCCCAAAGCCTACGGCAACCGAATCGACACCGGCATTGCGCGCCATCTGCAGGTCGAAGACCGAGTCGCCCACCATCAGCGCCCGCTCGGGCACTACGGCGCAATGCGCCAGGATCTCATGGAGCATGCGCGGATGCGGCTTGCTCGCCGTTTCGTCCGCGCAGCGCGTGACATCGAAATATTCCAGCCAGCCGCGTCCTTCCAGGATACGGTGCAAACCCCGGCGACTCTTGCCGGTCGCCACAGCCAACTGATAGCCCTGCTCGCGGAAAGCCTGCAGAGACTCCTCAACCCCGGGAAACAGCGCCGAGGGCTCGTTTTCCAGCGCCATGTAATGCTCGGCATAGCCAACGCGGAAGCGCTCGACCATTGCCGCCTCGTCCAACTCGGGGTAAAGCGTCTGGATCGCCTCCGGCAGGCCCAGCCCAATGATGCCCCTGACCGCCTCATCGCTGAGTTGCGGCAGTCCACAGGAATCGGCGGCGCGATGCATGGATTCGACGATGCGCCCGATGGAATCGACCAGTGTGCCGTCCCAGTCGAAGATCAGCAGTTGATAGCTCGACGACCGGGAGTCAGACACCGAGGCGCTCCAGGGTCGCACCCCACATATCATCGACCGCCGCCTCCAATTCCAGGCGCTGGCCATCCGGCAGCTCGATCTTCAGCTGATAGGCATGTAAGAACAGACGCTTGCCGCCCAGCTCACGCACCTCGCGCGTGAACTCGTCTTCGCCGTACTTGGAGTCGCCGGCGATGCAATGCCCGGCATGCTTGGCATGCACGCGAATCTGATGGGTACGCCCGGTGATCGGACTGGCCTCGACCAGGGTGGCGAACTCGCCGAAGCGGCGCAGCACGCGAAACTCGGTGAGCGCCTCCTTGCCTTCGGGATTGACCTCGACCATGCGCTCGCCCGAGCGCAGATTGTTCTTCAGCAGCGGAGCGCTGACCTTTTTCTTCGAAGTCGGCCAACTGCCGCGCACCAGGGCCATATAGCGTTTGTCCACACCATCGCCGCGCAGGGCCTCGTGCAGGTGGCGCAGCATGCTGCGCTTCTTGGCGATCATCAGCAGACCCGAGGTATCACGATCCAGGCGATGGACCAGCTCGATATCCTTGGCATCGGGGCGCAGCTGGCGGAACGCCTCGATCACCCCATAGTTCAGGCCGCTGCCGCCATGCACGGCGATGCCGGCCGGCTTGTTCAGCACGATCAGCGCCTTGTCCTCGTAGACGATGGCCGCCTCCAGGCGCTCCAACAGGCTCTGCGCCAACGGCGCCGGCTCGTCACGCTCAGCCAGGCGTAGCGGTGGCACTCGCACGATGTCGCCGGCCTGCAGCTTGTACTCGGGCTTGATCCGCCCTTTGTTCACCCGCACCTCGCCCTTGCGCAGGATGCGATAGATGAGGGTTTTCGGCACGCCCTTGAGGCGGGCAAGCAAAAAATTATCGATACGCTGGCCGGCATGCTCCGGCGCAACCTCAAGCAGCTGGACGCCGGAGGTTGGAGAATTGTCAGTAGTCATGCCAGGAATCATAACAATTTTTTATGGAATTGAAGCACTTAATCATTGCTGCTATAGTCGCGAACGCCGCCAAAAGCGGCCCGGTCAGCGGATGATCGACAACCTACCATCCCCTGCCGAGCGCAACCCTTTCAGGACGTGAGGCCGTCCGACGGGAATCTCGCCGCACAGAGCGCGATGTTCCCGGAAACAAAGCCTTGAGCCACAAGAGCCTTGAGCGCATGAAGTCGCGACCAGGCTCGACAGACGCGCAGGCCCAGCCTGCGGTAATGCAAACCCGCTACGGATTCAGCGAGCGGCACCCGATTTCAGCGATACGTGTAGGGTGGAGATGCACAACCGTCGGACAGCGTAGCTACAGGCATTACCAAGACGCTTCAGATTCGTCCGCACCGACCGGTTGATTCCTCCCCTGACTGAGTGCTTCTGTCACCACAGCAAACAGGAGCGTTGTCGCGGCCCGGCCCCGTTGGCCTGACCGCTGGACACCGGAGTGATTTACGACCACACCGGCGACGCACCCTGACACCGACCGTGAGAGTCGTGTGTGCCAAACGCCGTTTCCGGCAGCCCCGGAAACCATTGGTACAACATGAAAAGAATGCTGATCAACGCAACTCAGCCCGAAGAGTTGCGTGTCGCTCTGGTAGATGGCCAGAAGCTCTACGACCTGGATATCGAATCCGGCGCCCGTGAGCAGAAGAAGGCCAACATCTACAAGGGCCGCATCACCCGCGTCGAGCCCAGCCTCGAAGCGGCTTTCGTCGACTTCGGCGCCGAGCGCCACGGCTTCCTGCCCCTCAAGGAAATCTCCCGCGAGTACTTCAGCAAGTCGCCTGAAGGCGGCCGCGTCAACATCAAGGAAGTACTGAAGGAAGGCCAGGAAGTCATCGTCCAGGTCGAGAAGGAAGAGCGTGGCAACAAGGGCGCCGCCCTGACCACCTTCATCAGCCTCGCCGGCCGTTATCTGGTGCTGATGCCGAACAACCCGCGTGCCGGCGGCATCTCCCGCCGCATCGAAGGCGAGGAGCGCAACGAACTGCGTGAAGCCCTGAACGGCCTCAACGCTCCGGGCGACATGGGCCTGATCGTGCGCACCGCCGGCCTGGGCCGCTCCAGCGAAGAACTGCAGCTCGACCTGGACTACCTGATCCAGCTGTGGACCGCCATCAAGGACGCCTCCCAGGGTCGCGCCGCACCGTTCCTGATCTACCAGGAATCCAACGTCATCATCCGCGCCATCCGCGACTACCTGCGCCAGGACATCGGCGAAGTGCTGGTGGACAGCATCGAAGCCCAGGAAGAAGCCCTCGCCTTCATCCAGCAGGTCATGCCGCAGTACGCCAGCAAGATCAAGCTGTACGAAGACAGCGTGCCGCTGTTCAACCGCTTCCAGATCGAAAGCCAGATCGAAACCGCCTTCCAGCGCGAAGTGAAGCTGCCGTCCGGCGGCTCCATCGTCATCGACCCGACCGAAGCCCTGGTGTCCATCGACATCAACTCGGCACGCGCGACCAAAGGCGGCGACATCGAAGAAACCGCCCTGCAGACCAACCTGGAAGCGGCCGAGGAAATCGCCCGCCAGCTGCGCCTGCGCGACATCGGCGGCCTGATCGTCATCGACTTCATCGACATGACCCCAGCCAAGAACCAGCGCGCCGTCGAAGACCGCGTACGCGAGTGCCTGGAAGCCGACCGCGCCCGCGTTCAGGTCGGCCGCATCTCGCGCTTCGGCCTGCTGGAAATGTCCCGTCAGCGCCTGCGTCCGTCCCTGGGTGAGACCAGCGGTATCGTCTGCCCGCGCTGCAACGGCCAGGGCATCATCCGCGACGTCGAGTCCCTGTCGCTGGCCATCCTGCGCCTGATCGAGGAAGAGGCCCTGAAGGACCGCACCGCCGAGGTTCGCGCCCAGGTGCCGATCCCGGTTGCCGCCTTCCTGCTCAACGAGAAGCGCAACAGCATCACCAAGATCGAGCTGCGTACCCGTGCGCGCATCGTGATCCTGCCGAACGACCATCTGGAAACCCCGCACTTCGAAGTCCAGCGCCTGCGCGACGACAGCCCGGAAGTGATGAGCGGCCAATCCAGCTACGAGATGGCTGCCGCAGAAGTCGAAGACGCCCAGCCGGTCAGCGCCACCCGCACCCTGGTCCGCCAGGAGGCCGCGCTGAAGACCACCCCGCCGCGCCCCGCCGCACCGACTCCGGCCGCCCCGCTGGCACCGGTCGCCCCGACTCCGCAGCCGAGCCTGTTCAAGGGCCTGGTCAAGGGTCTGGTCAGCCTGTTCGCCGGCAAGGAAGAAGAGCAGCAGCCGGTCGTCGAAGCCAAGCCCGCCGAGCGCAAGCCGCGTGGCGACGAGCGCCGCAACGGCCGCCAGCAGAACCGTCGCGACGGCCGTGGCAGCCGCGAGCGCGGTGAACGTGGTGAGCGCAGCGAGCGTGGCGAACGCGAAGAGCGCAAGCCGCGTGAAGAACGCCAGCCTCGCGAAGCCCGCGAGCCGCGCGAAGAGCGCCAACCGCGTGAGGCCCGTGAAGAACGCCAGCCCCGCGAGGAGCGTCAACCACGCGAGGCTCGTGAGCCGCGCGAGCCGCGTGAAGGCCAGGAAAACCGCCGCGAGCGCCAGCCGCGTGAAGCCCGCGAGCCGCGCGAAGAGCGCCGTCGCGAACTGCGCGAACCGCTGGACGCCGTAGCCGCCACCGGCGGTGAAGAGCAGCAGGAGCAGCGTGCCGAGCGCAAGCCGCGCGAAGAGCGCCAGCCGCGTCCGCCGCGTGAAGAGCGTCAACCGCGCGCCGAGCAGGCCGAAGCAGTCAGCGAAGAAGAAGTGCTGCTGAACGGCGAGCAGGCCGACGACGACCAGGACGGCGGTGAAGGCGGCGATCGCCCACGTCGTCGCTCCCGCGGTCAGCGTCGCCGCAGCAACCGCCGCGAGCGCCTGCGTGATGCCGACGGCAACCCGATTGCCGACGACGCCGAGGAAGCCGCAGAAGCTGTCGAGGCCGGCAGCGAAGGCGCTACCACCACCGCCGCCGAAAGCGCTGCCGTGGCTGTCGCCGCTGCCGTGACCGTGGCCGCCGAGGAAGCTCTGGCCCAGCCGGAACAGGCTCCGGTAGCCGAGCAAGCACCAGCCGAGATCACCACCGCGACCGAAGAGCCCGCCCCTGCCCCGGCCATCGTTGCCGAACCGGCAGTGGAAGCTGCTCCGGTCGCGCCGGTGGTCGAGGCTCCGGCCGTGGTTGCCGAAGCTGCTCCCGTGGAGGCCGCCCCGGCAGCCGCTCCGCAGAGCACGGGCGGTCGCGCTCCGAACGATCCACGTGAAGTGCGCCGCCGTCAGCGCGAGGCCGAGCGCCTGGCCGCCGAAGCCGCTGCCGCGCCGCAAGTGCAAGCCGCTCCGGTCGAAGCCCCTGCTGTGGTCGAGGCTGCTCCGGTTGAGGCCGCTCCGGTAGTCGAACAGGCTGCCGAGGTCGTAGAACCCGCTCCAGCGGTGGAAGCGTCAAGCGAAGTCGCCCCGGCCGAAGTGGTAGCCGAAGCGCCGAGCGAGGAGCCGGTGGTTGTTGCCACCGACGCCGAGCCTGCCGCCGAACCGGCGAATAAGGAAGAAGAGGTAAAACCGCAGATCTAAGATCTGCGGTCCAAGAAAAAGGGGATGCTTCGGCATCCCCTTTTTTCGTTTCGGCCCGCTATCAGCCACAACTATTTCTAACTGCGCTCAGAGCACGTTGGGCTCTATCTCCAGCGCCACACCGAAGCGCTGCAGGATATCCCGCTGAATGCGCCGGGCCAGCTCCAGCAACTGGGCGCCGCTCGCCGCGCCATAGTTGACCAGCACCAGTGCCTGCAGACGATGCACGCCGGCATCGCCCTCGCGAAAGCCCTTCCACCCCGCCCGCTCGATCAGCCAGCCAGCCGCCAGCTTGGCCAGTCCCTCGCCCGCCGGATAACTGACCAGGTCGGCATGCTCGGCACGAATGCGCTCGGCCAGCGCAACCGGCACCAGTGGATTCTTGAAGAAGCTACCGGCATTGCCCAGCTGCGCAGGGTCCGGCAGTTTCTCGCTGCGGATGGCACAGATGGCGCGACTGACATCACTGGGCGTTGGCGCCTCGATACCTTCGGCCTGCAAGCGCTGACGCACCGGGCCGTAGTCCAGGTGCAGGCTCGCCTGGCGACTCAAGGCGAAACGCACACGCAGGATCAGCCAGCGGCTCGGTTGCTGCTTGAACAGGCTGTCGCGGTAGGCGAAGGCGCACTCTTCCAGGCCGAACTCGCGCAGCTCGCCGGTCTGGCGATCCAGCGCCGTGAGCCCGGCGAACACATCCTTGATCTCCACGCCGTAGGCGCCGATGTTCTGCATCGGCGCGGCGCCGACGGTGCCCGGGATCAGGCTGAGATTCTCCAGCCCGGCCAGGCCCTGCTCCAGGCTCCAGAGCACGAAGGGATGCCAGGGCTCACCTGCCTCGGCCTCGACCAGCACACGCGCGCCATCGTCTTCGACAATGCGCAGGCCACGGCTGGCCATGCGCAGCACCAGGGCATCGATATCGCCAGTCAGCAGCAAATTGCTGCCACCGCCAACCGGCAGCAGCGGCAGGCCACGCTGCTCGGCCAGAGCCAAGGCCTCGCGCACTTCGGCGTCGTTGTTCGCCTCGGCGAACAGCCGAGCCGTCACATCGACACCGAAGGTATTGAAAGGCTTGAGGGAAACCGCTTCTTGCAAGCGCAGGCTCACAGGCGCCCCCTGATCTCGGCGAGCAGCGCATCGCTGGCCTGCTCGATCAGGTCCAGAACCTGCTCGAAACCGTCGGCGCCGCCGTAATAGGGATCGGGTACCTCGTCCAACGCCAGCTGATAGCGGCGCAGCAGCAGGTCCAGCTCGGCGCCGCCAGCGGCAGGCCGCAGGGCCTGCAAGCGAGCCAGGTTGTCGTGATCCATGGCCAGGATCAGATCGAAACGCTGGAAGTCGTCACGCAGCACCTGGCGCGCGCGCAGGCTCGACAGGTCGTAGCCGCGGTTCAGCGCCGCTTGGCTGGAGCGACCGTCCGGGGCCTTGCCAACATGCCAGTCGCCGGTGCCGGCGGAGTCCACCGTCACCCGTTCATGCAACCCAGCCTGCTGCAGGCGATGGCGGAACACGCCCTCGGCCGTCGGCGAGCGGCAGATATTGCCCATGCAGACGAACAGGACGCGCATCAGGCACCTAGCAGGCGGCGCACCCGCTCCAGGTCTTCCGGCGTATCGACGCCGGCGGCCGGCGCTTCCAGGGCATCGGCCACATGGATACGCACGCCATGCCACAGGGCACGCAGCTGTTCCAGACACTCGGTGTCTTCCAGCCAGCACGGGCCCCAGGATACGAAGTCGTGCAGGAAGCCGGCGCGGTACGCATAAATGCCGATGTGGCGACGGTAAGGCACGCCTTCGGGCAGCGCATCGCGACTCTTGGCGAAGGCATCGCGGGCCCAGGCCAGCGGCGCGCGGCTGAAGGTCAGGGCCAGACCGGTCTTGTCCGTCACCACCTTGACCACATTGGGATTGAACAGCGCGGTGACGTCCTCGATCGGCTCGGCCAGGGTGGCGATACCCGCCTGCGAGTTGGCGGCCAGGTTGGCGGCCACCTGGTCGATGATGCTCGGCGGAATCAGCGGCTCGTCGCCCTGCACGTTGACCACGATGGCGTCGTTGGGCAGGCCCAGCTGCGTGGCCACTTCGGCCAGGCGGTCGGTGCCGGAATTGTGGTCGACGCGGGTCATCAGCACTTCGGCGCCGAAGCCCTGGCAGGCTTCGAGGATGCGCGGATCGTCGGTAGCCACCACCACACGGGTAGCGCTGCTCTTCTTGGCCTGCTCCCAGACGTGCTGGACCATGGGCTTGCCGACGATGTCCTGCAGCGGCTTGCCGGGCAGGCGGCTGGAGGCGTAGCGGGCGGGAATGACAACGGTGAAGGCGGTCATCTACTTGTCCAGGCGCTCATCGGTGGTCAGGGTGCGCGCTTCGCTCTCCAGCATCACCGGGATGCCGTCGCGAATCGGATAGGCCAGGCCGGCGCCCTTGCTGATCAGCTCGGACTTGTCTTCGGAGAGCTGCAGCGGGCCCTTGCACACCGGGCAGGCCAGGATGTCGAGCAGTTTGGGGTCCATGGGGGAATCCTCGGAGAGGTGGGAAAATGCGAAAACTCAGGGCCGGGCGGACAGCAGGCGATCCAGGCGCGCATCGAACCAGGCGACGAAGGCCGGCGACGGCGCCGCATCCACCGCCAGGTACCACCAGTCGGCGGCGGCGAAGGCCCGGCATTTCACCGCATCCTTCTCGGTCATCAGCAGCGGCAGCGCCGGGCTGAATTGCAGGGCCTCGGGGCTGTAGCTGGCGTGGTCGGCGAAGGGATGCGCGATCGGCCGCCAGTTTAGCGCTTCGAGGGTGTTGAAGAAACGCTGCGGGTTGCCGATGCCGGCTACCGCATGGACCTGCTGGCCCGGCGCGAAATGCTCTAGGCCGACGCGCTGGCCGCTGAGCAGATTGACCAGGGCGGTCGGCCGCAGTTGCAGGGCGTAGCCCTCCTCGCCATCCTCGGCCGCGCCATTGCGCAGCACGGCATCGACTTCGGCCAGGCGCTCGGCCGGCTCACGCAGGGGACCGGCCGGCAGGCAGCGACGATTGCCCAGGCCACGCGCGGCATCGATCAGCACCAGTTCGATATCGCGGGCCAGGCGATAATGCTGCAGGCCGTCGTCGCTGAGGATCAGGTCCAGCGGCTCCTGCTCTAGCAAGGCCTGAACGGCGCGAGCGCGCTGCGGGTCGATCACCAGCGGCACGCCACTGCGCTGCACGATCAGCAGCGGCTCGTCGCCGGCGTGACTGGCCGGATCGTCGGCCCGCACGCGCCAGGGCAACTGCGGCGGCGTGGCACCATAGCCACGACTGACCACGCCGACACGCAAACCACGGGCGCGGCAATGCTCGATCAGCCAGAGAATCATGGGGGTCTTACCGGTGCCGCCAACGGTGACGTTACCGACCACCAGCACCGGCACGGGCGCGCGATAGATGTCGCCCTCGCCGGCCAGGAAGGCGCGGCGCTTGCCCTGCACCACCCGCCGGTACAACCACTCCAGCGGGCGCAGCAGGGTCAGGGCCGGATGGCCGTGGTACCAGGCGGCGGTGAGCCGGTCGGCCAGGCTCAAGGCTTGGCCTCGGCCTCGACCGTGGTGATGCGCAGATGGGAGAAGCCCATCTTGCCGGCGGCGTCCATGGCGGTGATCACCGCCTGGTGCGGGGTCTTGGCGTCGGCGCTGATGGACAGCGGCAGGCTGTTGTCGCCGCCGGACTCCTTGCCCAGCGCCGCCATCAGGCCGTCCAGATCGCTCTTGAGCAGCGCCTGGCCGTTCAGCGAGTAACTGCCCTCGGCACTGATCAGTACTTCCATCTGCTTCAGCGCGGTATCTTCCGGCGGCGTGCCGCTGGCGGCTTCCGGCAGATCGACCTTGAGCTGGGTCTCGCGGGTGAAGGTGGTGGTGACCACGAAGAACAACAGCAGGATGAACACCACGTCGATCAGCGACGCCAGGTTGATCTCGACATTGTTCTCCCGCTGTTTGCGCCGGAACTTCACGCCTTCTTGCTCTCTTTGCGGGCTTCTTTCGGTGCCGGGGCGCTACCGTTGCCCAGGTCGACATCACGGTCGCCCTGCACCACTTCCACCAGCTTGATCGCCTCCTGCTCCATGCCGACCACCAGCTCGTCCACGCGGCGCACCAGGAAACGGTGGAAGAACAGCGCCGGGATGGCCACGAACAGGCCGGCGGCGGTGGTGATCAGGGCCTTGGCGATACCACCGGCCAGTACCGAGGCATTGGCCATGTTGGAACCGGTGAAGGCGCTGAAGATGTCGATCATGCCCAGCACGGTACCCAGCAGGCCCAGCAGCGGCGCAACACCGGCGATGGTGCCGAGGGTGTTGAGGTAGCGCTCGAGGTCATGGATGACGCGAGCGGCGGCTTCCTCGATGCACTCCTTCATGATCTCGCGACCATGCTTGGAGTTGGCCAGGCCGGCGGCGAGGATCTGCCCCAGCGGCGAGTTGGCGCGCAGCTCCTTGAGCTTGTCGTTGGTCAGCTTCTTTTCCTTGATCCACAGCCACACCTGACCCAGCAGATGGGGCGGTGCGATACGGCTGGCGCGCAGGGTCCAGAGACGTTCGGCAGTGATGCCGGCGGCGACGATAGAACTCAGAATGATCGGCAGCATCATCCAGCCACCAGATTTGACCAGCTCCCACACGGCAGTGCATCCCCACTCGGAAAAGTGGCGCCACTCTAGCATAGGGTCGAGTCGGCGCAGACCACCCCGGTTCTCATTTTTCCCGCCAGAAACGCGGACGCTCGCGCCAGCTGGAGACGCCTTCGTCCTCGCCCAGCAGCAGGCGCACGGCGCCGCGTTCGGCGCTGTCATACAGGCTGATGTCGCGCTCGCGATAACGCGCCAGCACACGCGGGTGCGGATGGCCGAAGGGGTTGTGCCAGCCCCGCGACAGCAAGGCAGCGCGCGGCGCCACCGCATCGAGAAATGCCGCCGACGAAGAGCTGCGACTGCCATGGTGCGGTACCTGTAGCCACTCGGCACGCAGATCGCGACCGCTCGCCAGCAGCGCCGTCTCCGTCGCTTCATCTATATCGCCAGTGAGCAGCAGCCGCTCGCCTGCGGCCTCGACCTTGAGCAGGCAGGACGCCGGGTTGCCCTCTCCCGCCCCAGCCCAGCGCCAGGTGGTGAAGCGCACGCCATCCCAGCGCCAGCTCGCCCCATCGATACAAGGCTGCGCCGCCAGGCTCGCCGGCAACGCAATCGCCTCGCCACTCAGCACGCGGTCGATCGGCAGAACACGCGCCAGCGCCTCGGCGCCGCCGGCATGGTCGCTGTCGGCGTGGCTGAGCAGCATCAGGTCGAGGCGGGACACACCCAGCTGGCGCAGCGACGGCAGCACCACCCGCTCGCCCAGGTCGAAGTCGCCGAAACGCGGCCCGGCGTCGTACAGCAGTGCATGCTCGCGGGTACGCACCAACACGGCCAGGCCCTGGCCGACATCCAGCTGCCAGATTTCCGCCTGCCCCGGAGCAATCCGCTCCCTCGGCGGTGCAACAAACGCCAGCAGCATCACCAAGCCCAGCGCGCGCAGCGGCACACCGGCCGGTGCCAGGCACAACAGCACGCCCAGGCTGCCGAGCAGCCAGCACCAGAGTGGCAGCGCGGTGGGCAGCCAGGCTGGCAGCAGCGCCGCAATCCAGGCCAGCAGCTGCAACAGAATTTCCAGCAGACCGCCGGCCAGCCACAGCAGCCCCTCCCCTAACCAGGGCACCGGCAGCAGCAGGGTGCCGAGTAGCGCCAACGGCACCACCAGCAAACTGACCCAGGGCACCGCGACCAGATTGGCCAGCGGACCACTCAGGCTCAGCGGCAAGCCGAGGGCGAAGAACAGTGGCAATAGGCCCAAAGCCAACGTCCACTGCGCCCGCCACCAGACGCGCCACCAGGACCAGGCGCCGAGCCGCCCGCCAAACACCCAGACCAATACCGCCACCGCGCCGAACGACAACCAGAAGCCCGCCTGCGGGCTGGCCAGAGGCTCGACCAGCAGCACCAGAATGAATGCCAGCACCAGCGGCCACCACAGGCCGAGATGGCGAAAGCGCAGGCGCCAGAGCAGCACCAGCGCCACCATCACGCAGGCTCGCCGTACCGGCACTTCGAAACCGGCCAGCAGGCCATAGCCCAACGCACCGGCAAAGGCCAAACCACAGGCCCAGGGCAGCCAAGGCAGTAGACGCGGCCAGAGACCGAGCCGAGCCAGCCCGGCAACCAGCCCATAGAGCACAGCCGCCAGCAGCGCCACGTGCTGGCCGGAGATCACCAGCAGGTGCACGGTGCCGGTGTCTTGCAGCACCTTCCAGTCGGCGCGGCTCAGCCCGGAATCATCACCGAGCACCAGGGCGGCCAGCCCACCGGAGCGGCCGTGGGCCTCCACACTCAGCAGGCGCTGGCGCAACTCGTCGCGCCAGGCCGCCGGCCCCGAGGCCGTGCCCAACCGCTCGCCCTGCTTGATGGTGCCGGTAGCGCCGATGCGCTGAGCCAGCAGCCAGGCCTCATAATCGAAGCCCTGCGGATTGACCAGGCCACGTGGACGCTTGAGCTTGACCGCCAGGCGCCAACGCTCACCGGCCAGCACCGGCGGGCCGTCGTACCAGGACAGGCGCAGACGTGCCGGCAGTCGGTGCGCACGCGCTGTAGCTTCCTCCAGCTGAAAGCGCACCACACCATCACCAACCTTCGGCAGGCCGCTCACCCGCCCCTCCAGCCACAGGGTGCGGCCATCCAACTCGGGAAGCAGGCGATCATCCAACGCCGTCTGGGCGCTGAAGCAGGCCCAGACGAAACCGAACAGAAAGAAGGCGACGGGATAGCTGCGCCAGGGCAGCAACATCAACGCCACGGGCAACAGAGCCAACAGCAGCCAGATCGGCGGCAGTTCCGGCAATAGAGGCAGGCAGGCCAAGCCTGTACCCAGCGCAAGCATCCCTAGGCGCATCGTTTCCCCATCCTGGGTTATCGGTTGTCACAATGCGGCCAAGCCCGCCCGCGACCATCGGTGCATAATAGCCGCTCGTTTTTGCCGAGACCGCTCATGCCTCGTCGTCTGTTCAAACGCTACATGCCCAATCCGGAGACGATCCGGGAACACAAGTCACTGCGCTTCCTCGGCGCCTTGCTGCACGACCCCAACCTCTGGCACCTGAACCGCCATTCGGTGGCGCGCGCCATGGCCGCCGGCCTGTTCGCCGCCTTTATCCCGGCGCCCGCGCAGATGCTGCTCGCCGCCTGCCTGGCGATTCCCATCCGCGCCAACCTGCCGATCTCGGTGGGCCTGGTTTGGCTGACCAACCCCTTCACCATGCCGCCGATCTTCTACTGCACCTACAAGATGGGCAGCTGGCTGCTCGGCATTCCGCCGATGGAACTGCCGAACGAGCTGACCTGGGAATGGATCAGCGGCGAGCTGGCCATCGTCTGGAAGCCCTTCCTGCTCGGTTCGGTGGTCACTGGTGCGCTGCTCGGCGCGCTGGGTTATGGCGTGACCATGCTTTACTGGCGCTGGTGGGTGGCGCACAGCTGGCGCAAGCGCGCCGAGCGCCGTCGCCGGGCGGCCGAGTAGAAAAGAAAACGCCGCGATGATCGCGGCGTTTTTGTCTTCACTCGTAGCGCAGCGCCTCGGCCGGCTGGGTACGCGACGCACGCCAGGACGGATACAGCGTGGCGAGAAAGCTCATGCTCAGGGCCGCACCGCAGATCAGCAGCACATCCAGGCCGCGCAGGTCGGACGGCAGGCTGCTGATGAAGTACACGTCCGAACTGAAGATATGCGCGCCGCTGACCCGCTCCAGCCAGGCCACCCAGCTGCTGACGTTGAGCGCGACGATCACGCCCAGCACGCCACCGATCAGGGTGCCGACGCTGCCGATCACCGTGCCCTGGACCATGAAGGTGGCCATGATCTGCCCCTGCGTGGCGCCCAGGGTACGCAGGATGGCGATGTCGGCGCGCTTGTCGGCGACCACCATGATCAGCGTGGCGATGATATTGAAGGCGGCCACCGCGATGATCAGCAGCAGGAGCAGGCCGATCATGGTCTTCTCCATCTGCATGGCGCTGAACAGGCTGCCCTGGGTACGGGTCCAGTCGAGCGACTTGTAGCCGGCGCCCAGCTCCTTGGCGATGGTGGCGGACACCTGCGGCGCCTGGTACAGGTCCTTGAGGGCGATGCGCACGCTCTGCACCTGGCCGTCCTGCATGCGCTGGATGCTGGAAGCATCGGTGATATTGATCAGCGCCAGGCTGCCATCCAGCTCGGCACCTACCTTGAATACGCCGACCACCGACAGACGTAGCATGCGCGGGGTAATGCCGCCGGCGGCGTTGCTCAGCTCCGGCACGATCAGGGTCAGCTTGTCGCCGACGCTGAGACGGAAGCGCCGCGCGCTGATCTCGCCGAGCACCACGCCGAACTCGCCCGGCTTGAGGTCTTCCAGGCGGCCCTGAACCATGTGCTGGCCGATGATCGAGACCTTCTGCTCTTCGGCCGGATCGATGCCGTTGATCTGGATCGGCTGCATGGTGCCCTTGTAGGAGAACATGCCCTCCAGCTCGGCGAAGGGCGCGGCGCCGGTCACCTGCTTGTGCTTCATGGCGGTGGCGGCCACCGCCTGCCAGTCATCCAGCGGTTGCTCGGCGGACAGAGTGGCATGCGGAACCATGCCGAGGATGCGCGAGCTCATTTCCTTCTGGAAACCATTCATCACCGACAGCACCACGATCATCGCCAGCACGCCGAGCGCCAGGCCGATCATCGAGGTCAGCGAAATGAAGGAGATGTAGTGGTTGCGCCGCTTGGCCCGGGTGTAGCGGGCGCCGACGAAGATCGCGAGTGGCCGGAACATATCAGGCGGCCACCAGCTTGCCGTCTTCCAGGCGCAGCACGCGATCCATCTGGCCAGCCAGCTGCGGGTCATGGGTTACCACCAGGAAGGCGGTGCGCGAGTCGCGACTGAGTTCGTGCATCAGCTCCTGGATGCCTTGGGCGGTGTGCTGGTCGAGGTTGCCGGTGGGCTCGTCGAGCAGCACCAACGCCGGCTGGTTGACCAGGGCGCGGGCGATGGCCACGCGCTGACGCTCGCCACCGGACAGCTCGGCCGGCTTGTGCGACAGGCGATGAGCGAGACCGACCCGCTCCAGCAGCTGGGTGGCACGCTGGCGTGCCTCCGGAATCGGCGTCTTGCCGATCAGCAGCGGCATGCACACGTTCTCCAGCGCGGTGAACTCCGGCAGCAGGTGGTGGAACTGGTAGACGAAGCCCAGCGCACGGTTGCGCAGCAGGCCGCGAGCCTTTTCGTTGAGCGCCGAGAGTTCCTCGCCGGCCAGCCAGACGCTGCCCTTGCTCGGCGTATCCAGGCCGCCGAGCATGTTCAGTAGAGTGCTCTTGCCCGAGCCGGAGGAACCGACGATGGCCACGCGCTCGCCGGGCAACAGCTCCAGCTCGACATTGGCCAGCACCTCGACCGTCTGCGGGCCTTCCTCGTAGCTCTTGCCCAGGTTGCGGCAACTCAGGACGGACTTGTCACTCATAACGCAAAGCCTCCGCTGGCTGGGTGCGCGCCGCACGCCAGGCCGGGTAAAGGGTGGCAAGGAAACTCAGGACCAGGGCGGCGCCGCAGACCAGCGCCACATCCGAGCCCTGCACTTGCGACGGCAGGTAATCGATGAAGTACACCTCGGCATTGAGGAACTGGATGCCGAGCAGATTCTCCAGGCCCTTGATCGCCGCGCTGACGTTGAGCGCGGCGAGCACGCCGAGCACACCGCCGACCAGGGTGCCGACGATGCCGATCACCGAGCCCTGGACCATGAAGGTCAGCATGATCTGCCGCGGCGTAGCGCCGAGGGTGCGCAGGATGGCGATGTCGGACTTCTTGTCGGTCACCACCATCACCAGGGTGGAGATGATGTTGAAGGCGGCCACCGCAACGATCAGCAGCAGCAGCAGACCGATCATGGTCTTCTCCATGCGGATGGCCTGGTACAGATTGCCGTGGGTGCGGGTCCAGTCGCGGGCGTAGAAGTCCTGCTCACGCAGCAGGGTGGCCAGCTCCCAGGCCACCTGGGGCGCCTGGAACAGGTCATGCAATTTCAGGCGAATGCCCTGCACCTCGCCCGGCTTGAGGCGCAGCAGGCGGCCGGCGTCCTGCACATGGGTCATCACCACATGGCCGTCGATCTCGCCGGCGCCGACATGGAAGATGCCGACCACGGTGAAGCGCTTCATGCGCGGGAACATACCGGCGGGCGTCACCGCCACCTCGGGGGCGACGAAGGTGACCTTGTCGCCGATGGCCAGACCGAGCTTCTTCGCTGCCAGGTCACCGATGACGATGCCGAAGCCACCGGCCTTGAGCGAATCCAGGGAGCCCTGATCCTTGAGGAAGTAGTCGCCGATGATCGACACCTTGCCCTCTTCGAGCGGGTCGATGGCGTTGACCAGCACCTTCTGCACCTGGCCGTTATTGGTCAGCAGGCCCTGCATCTGGGTGAAAGGGGCGATAGCGGCCACCTGCGGGTGGCGCAGCAGGCCTTCGCCTATGGTGCGCCAGTCCTTGATCGGCGTGGGGCTGTCGAGCGTCGCGTGGGGCACCATGCCCAGAACGCGGTCGCGCATCTCGCGGTCGAAACCGTTCATGACCGACAGCACGACGATCATCACCAGCACGCCAAGGGCCAGGCCGATGATGGAGGTGAGGGAGATGAAGGAGACAAACAGGCTGCGGCGCCGGGCCTGCGTATAACGCACGCCGATAAAGAACGGCAGGGGTCTGAACATGAGTGAAGGGTTCGCTGGCGGAAAGAGAGAAACGTCCTTGTGGCGGGGCTTGGCGCGCGGCTTTACACTCAGACCACCACTGCTGCCATGGGTTCGCCATGTCTAATCAAGACGCCGATGATCGCCGCGAATACTACCGTATCGAGGATACGATCGCACTGGATTTCAGCCTGCTCTCCAGAGCCGAAGCTCACGCCAGTGACCCGCTGCACGATAATTCCCCGCTGTTCAATTTGCTCAGCGAACTGCACCTGATGGACTTCGAGTCGCAGCACCTGCTGCGCCACATCAGCGAGCGCGACCGCACCCTGGCCAATTACCTGAAGGTGATGAACAAGCGTATCGACCTGCTCGGCCAGGCCGTGGCGCAGAGCCTGCTGCGCGACATCGGCGCGCCGCGCCAGGTGTCCATCTCCGAGGGCGGCATCAGCTTCAATCACGGCCAGGCGATATCCGCCGGCAGCCATCTGGCGATCAAGATGGTGCTGATGCCCCAGGCCCTGGGGTTGCTGCTGCGGGCCAAGGTCGTGCATTGCCAGGCGCGCCAGGACGGCCAGTTCGAGATCGGCACCGAGTTCGAGGCACTGACCGACGCTCAGCGCCAGTTGCTGGCGCGCCACATCCTGCAGAAGCAGGCACTGGAGCGCCGCCAGGCGCGGGGGCAGGACTGATGCGCGCCCTGCCACTGCTGCTCGTCCTGCTGCTGCCATTGCCGGCGCTGGCGGAAACCATCGAGATTCCCGTCGGCCAACAGGGCGATGCAGTCGCCGGCCTGCCCAAGCTGGGCGAATCCAGAAGCTCGGTGCTGGCGCGCTTCGGCCTGGCCGACGAGGAACATCCGCCGGTGGGCCAGCCACCGATCACCCGCTGGGACTACCGCACCTTCAGCGTCTATTTCGAGTACGACCACGTGGTCAACAGCGTGCTCCACCACCAGCCCCGCCATCCCACCAAGGAACAACAGTGACCCTCATCTACGGCCACCGCGGCGCCAAGGGCGAAGCACCGGAAAACACCCTCGCCAGTTTCCAGCAATGCCTCGAGCACGGCGTCACTCGCTGCGAGCTGGATCTGCACCTGTCGCGCGATGGCGAGCTGATGGTGATCCACGACCCGACCCTCAAGCGCACCACCGGCCGCCGCGGCAAGGTGGTCGAGCATGATGCCGAGGAACTGATGCAGCTCGACGCACGCCTGGGCGGCCCCGGCTGGAAAATGCCCTGCCCCATCCCCAAGCTGGAAACCCTGTTCGAGCAATGCCCCTTCGAGCACTGGCAGCTGGAAGTCAAAAGCGCCTCGCGGGTGCGCGCCGCACGCACCGTGCTGGCCATCCAGGCGCTGGCCGAACGTTTCGGCATCAAGGACAAGGTCACCGTCACCAGCAGCTCACGCGAAGTACTGCGCGCCCTGCGCCGCCTGACCCCGGAACTGTCGCGCGGCCTGGTCGCCGAGTACAACTGGCTCGACCCGCTCAAGGTCGCCGCCCACCACGAGTGCTCGATGCTCGCGCTGAACTGGACCCTGTGCACCCCGGAGCGGATGCTCAAGGCGCAGAAGGCCGGCCTGCATGTGTCGGTATGGACGGTCAACGAGCCGGCCCTGATGCGCCGCCTGGCCGACTTCGGCGTGGACAGCATCATCACCGACTTCCCCGGGCTGGCCGTCGACACGCTCAAACGCTAGCCCTAGTCCCCTCTCCCTGCGGGAGAGGGTTAGGGTGAGGGGCACCCAGGCAGCTCTGAGCCGCCTGTTACGCCCTCACCCTGCGCGGGCCGCCCCTCCTCTCCACAAAAGCGAGGGGAGGAAAAATAAAAAACCGACCCTTGGGCCGGTTTGTTTTTTGCAGCAGCGCGCCTGTCAGAAGCTCTCCCGATTCGGCCAGCGCCAGGTGCGGGAGTCGCCGAGGGGATCCCCGACCGGCTCAGGCCACCGGTCGGAGCCACTCAGAAAAGCCGGTTGAGACCGTCGAACGCCGCCACCCGATAGGCCTCGGCCATGGTCGGGTAGTTGAAGGTGGTGTTGACGAAGTACTTGATGCTGTTCGCCTCACCCTTCTGGTTCATGATCGCCTGGCCGATGTGCACGATCTCCGAAGCCTGGTAGCCGAAGCAGTGCACGCCAAGAATTTCCAGGGTCTCGCGGTGGAACAGGATCTTCAGCATGCCCACCGGCTCGTGGGAGATCTGCGCCCGCGCCATGCCCTTGAAGAAGGCCTTGCCGACCTCGTAGGGAATCTTGGCCTGGGTCAGCTCCTTCTCGTTCTTGCCGATCGAGCTGATCTCCGGAATGGTGTAGATGCCGGTCGGCACGTCGTCGACGAAGCGCCAGCTGTCATTCTCCACCGCGCTGCCGGCGGCCGAGCGGCCCTGGTCGTAGGCGGCACTGGCTAGGCTCGGCCAGCCGATGACGTCGCCGGCAGCGAAGATGTTCGACACCGAGGTGCGATACTGCTGGTCGACGTCGATCTGGCCACGGCTGTTGACCTTGATGCCGATGTTCTCCAGGCCCAGCCTGTCGGTGTTGCCGGTACGGCCGTTGCACCACAGCAGGCAGTCGGCCTTGATCTTCTTGCCCGACTTGAGGTGCAGGATCACGCCGTTCTCCAGGCCCTCGATGCGCTCGTACTCTTCGTTGTGGCGAATCAGCACGTTGTTGGTGCGCAGGTGGTAGCTGAGCGCGTCGGAAATCTCGTCGTCGAGGAAGCTGAGCAACTGGTCGCGGTTGTCGATCAGGTCGACCAGCACGCCCAGGCCGCTGAAGATCGAGGCGTACTCGGAGCCGATCACGCCGGCGCCGTAGATGATGATGCGGCGCGGGGTGTGGGTCAGGCTGAGGATGGTGTCGCTGTCGTAGATGCGCGGGTGGTGGAAGTCCACGTCCGCCGGGCGATAGGGGCGCGAGCCGGTGGCGATGACGATCTGCTTGGCCACCAGTTTCTCGACCACGCCGCTGGTGCACACCACTTCCACGGTCTGCTCGTCGGCGAAGCTGGCGGTGCCGAAGAACACGTCGATGCGGTTGCGCGCGTAGTAGCCGGTGCGCGAGGCGACCTGCTTGGAGATCACCCGCTCGGCGCTCTTCAGCACGTCGGGGAAGGAGAACCAGCGCGGCTCGCCGATCTGGCGGAACAGCGGGTTGGTGTTGTACTGCATGATCTGCCGCACCGAGTGGCGCAGCGCCTTGGACGGGATGGTGCCGAGGTGGGTGCAGTTACCGCCGACCAGCGGGCGGTTGTCGACCACCGCCACCTTGCGCCCGGCCTTGGCCGCGTTCATCGCCGCGCCCTCGCCCGCCGGACCGGAACCCAGCACCACCACGTCGTAGTTGTAGACCGCCATGCTTACTCCTCATCGCGCGCCGGGCGCTCTGGCGGCGCCCGGGTCGACCGCGCCCCCATGGCCGCGGCTCTCGAAACTCTTCACACAGCTTAGCCGTGCGATTTTGCCCGGCACATTAGCGCTTGGTCGCGGCGTAGGCGAGCGTTGCGTCCACTACATCGCCATTCTTCCCGCGATTGACCTCTTCGCACTTCTCGCGACTGCCACCGCAGATCGAACACTCCTTCTCGATGCCGAGATTGGCGATACCGCCGCAGGAACCGGCGATGGGCTTGCGCCCGAAGATCACGCCGACGGCCATGCCCAGCACTACCAGCAGCATCAGGCCGAATACCAGAACCCAGGTCATGGGCTTTCTCCTTCGCCGAAACGGCGGATGAATTCGGGCGTCGCGCGGCTGGCGAAGCCCTTGTCGGTGCGGGTGACGAAGAACGCCGCGATGGCCTCGCGCTCGGCGAAGGCGTAGCCGCGCTCCGGCCCCAGCACCATCAATAGCGTAGACAGCCCGTCGGCGCGCAAGGTCAGCGGATCGACCACCGTCACCGAGGCCAGGCGGTGCTCGATGGGCGCGCCGGTCTGCGGGTCGAGGGTGTGCGAATAGCGACGGCCGTCCTGCTCGAAATAGTTGCGGTAGTCACCCGAGGTGGAAACGCCGAGGCCGTCCAGCTGCAGCACTTTCTGCGCCACCTGGCGGTCGTCGCGCGGCGCCTCGATGGCGATGCGCCAGGCGCTGCCATCCGGCTTGCGCCCGGCGGCCTTGAGCTCGCCGGTGACGTCGAGCAGGTAGCTGTGCACGCCGAGCGCTTCCAGGCGCGCGGCGATGTGGTCGACCGCGAAGCCGGCGGCGATGCTGTTGAGGTCGAGCTGGGTCGCGGCGTCCTTGCACAGCTGCTCGCCGTCGATGCGCAGGTGCTGATGACCGACGCTGGCGCGGGCCGCGGCGATCTCTTCGGCGCTGGGCACCTTCTCGCCCCGCGCCTGCGGGCCGAAGCCCCAGAGGTCGAGCAAGGGTTCGAGGGTCAGGTCGAAGGCGCCCTGGCTGTCGGCCGACAGGCCCTCGCCGAAACGCACCAGCTGCAACACCGCGGCAGGCATGGCACGGCAGCTGCCGGCGGGCAGGCTATTGAATTCGGCAAGATCGGAATCGGCGCGCCAGTTGGACATCTGCGCATCCACCTCGGCCAGCAGGCCATCGACCTCGGCCTTGAGCGCCACGGGTTCGGGAGTGCCCTCGCCCGCCACGTACTTCAACGAGTAGTGGCTGCCCATGGTCGGGCCGCCGAACTCCTCGATCTTGGCGCCGCAGCCGGCCAGCAGAGCGCTGGCCAGCAGCAGGCATACCGCAGGGCAAACTTGGCTTGAGTGGCGTAGCGAGCGCAGCGTATTGGGCTGCAGCCAGCGCGCAGGAACCGCGATGTACGAGCAGCGGATTCCGAGCACTGCCTGTGGCACAAGACGCAAGCGCAGTAGCCAATCAGGCCGAGTTTTAGCCACCGAAGTCATCCAGCAGGATATTCTCGCGCTCTACCCCGAGGTCCAGCAGCATCTTGATCACGGCGGCGTTCATCATGGGCGGGCCGCACATGTAGAACTCGCAGTCCTCGGGCGCCGGATGGTCCTTGAGGTACTGCTCGAACAGCACGTTGTGGATAAAGCCTTTCAGCCCCTGCCAATTGTCTTCCGGCTGCGGATCGGACAGCGCCAGGTGCCACTCGAAGTTGGGATTCTCCGCGGCGAGCGCGTCGTACTCCTCGGTGTAGAAGGCCTCGCGCAGCGAGCGGGCGCCGTACCAGAAGCTGATCTTGCGCTTGGAGCCGAGGCGCTTGAGCTGGTCGAAGATATGCGAGCGCATCGGCGCCATGCCGGCGCCACCGCCGATGAAGATCATCTCGGCATCGGTGTCCTTGGCGAAGAACTCGCCGAACGGACCGTACACGGTGACCTTGTCGCCCGGCTTGAGGTTGAACACCCAGGACGACATCTGCCCCGGCGGCAACTGGTCTTTGCCCGGCGGCGGCGAGGCGATGCGGATGTTGAATTTGACGATGCCCTTCTCGTCCGGGTAGTTGGCCATGGAGTAGGCACGGATCACCGTCTCGTCGACCTTGGACACGTACTTCCACTGGTTGAACTTGTCCCAGTCGCCGCGATACTCGGGCTGGATGTCGAAGTCCTTGTAGTGCACCTCGTGCGGCGGGCACTCCAGCTGCACGTAACCGCCGGCACGGAAGTCCACGCTCTCGCCTTCCGGCAGGCGCAGGGTCAGTTCCTTGATGAAGGTGGCGACGTTGGGGTTGGACTCCACCGTGCATTCCCACCTCTTCACGCCGAAGACTTCTTCGTCGACTTCGATGTGCATGTCCTGCTTGACCGGGGTCTGGCAGGACAGGCGCCAGCCGGCCTTGGCCTCGCGCTTGGTGAAGTGCGACTCCTCGGTCGGCAGCATCTCGCCGCCGCCGCTCTCGACCACGCACTTGCACTGGGCGCAGGTACCGCCGCCACCGCAGGCCGAGGACAGGAACACGTTGTTCGCCGCCAGCGTCTGCAGCAGCTTGCCGCCGGCCGGCACGGTGAGCGTTCGCTCGCCGTTGATGACGATGTTCACGTCGCCGCTGGAGACCAGCTTGGCGCGCGCCGCGAGGATGATCACCACCAGCGCCAGCACGATGGCGGTGAACATGCCGATGGCCAATACGATTTCAAAACCCATCAGGTACTCCTTACAGCTGGATGCCGCCGAACGACATGAAGCCGAGCGACATCAGACCGATGGTGATGAAGGTAATACCCAGGCCCTGCAAGCCCTCGGGCACGTCGCTGTACTTGAGCTTCTCGCGGATGCCGGCCAGCAGCGCGATGGCCAGGGCCCAGGAGAAACCGGAGCCGAGGCCGTAGGTCACGCTCTCGCCCAGGTTGTAGTCGCGCTCCACCATGAACAGCGAGCCGGCCATGATGGCGCAGTTCACCGTGATCAGCGGCAGGAACACGCCGAGGGCGTTGTAGAGGGACGGCACGTACTTATCCAGCAGCATCTCGAGGATCTGCACGATGGCGGCGATCACCCCGATGTAGCTGAGCAGACCGAGGAACGACAGGTCGACGTCCGGCAGGCCGGCCCAGGCCAGCGCGCCCTCCTTGAGCAGGTAGGTGTACAGCAGGTTGTTGGCCGGCACGGTGATGGCCTGCACCACGACCACCGCGATGCCCAGACCGATAGCAGTCTCGACCTTCTTGGAGATGGCGATGAAGGTGCACATGCCGAGGAAGAAGGCCAGCGCCATGTTCTCGATGAACACCGCCTTCACGAACAGGCTGAGGTAATGCTCCATCAGTAGGCCTCCTTATCCGAAACCTGCGGGGCCATACGGAAGGTCGGCGCCTCTTTCTGCTCCGGCTTCCAGCTGCGCAGCGCCCAGATGATCAGGCCGATCAGGAAGAAGGCCGAGGGCGGCAGCAGCAGCATGCCGTTGGGCTGGTACCAGCCGCCGTCGTTGACGGTCGGCAGGATGGTGTAGCCAAGCAGCTTGCCCGAGCCGAACAGCTCACGGATCACGCCGAGGACGATGAGCATGGCGCTGTAGCCCAGGCCGTTGCCGATGCCATCGAAGAACGACAGCACGGGCGGATTCTGCATGGCGAAGGCCTCGGCACGGCCCATCACGATGCAGTTGGTGATGATCAGGCCGACGAACACCGACAGCTGCTTGGCCAGGCTGAAGGCGAAGGCCCTGAGGACCTGATCCACCACGATCACCAGCGAGGCAATGATCACCATCTGCACGATCATGCGGATGCTGCTGGGGATCTGACTGCGGATCATGGAGATGAACAGGTTGGAGAAGCCGGTTACCAGGGTCAGGGCAATCGACATCACCAGGGCGGTCTTCAGGTTGGAGGTGACCGCCAGGGCCGAGCAGATGCCAAGGATCTGCAGGCCGATGGGGTTGTTATGGAAGATCGGATCGAGCAGCACGCTCTTGATCGTGGGTTGCGACATGCTCATGCCTCCCCTTTCTTCAGGTTGACCAGCAGCGGGCCGAAGCCATTCTCGCCGAGCCAGAAATGCAGCAGGTTGTTGACGCCCTTGCTGGTCAGGGTGGCGCCGGCGAGGCCGTCGATCTGGTGCGTGGCCTTGGCCGACTGCGGGTCGACGCTGCCCTTGATGATCTCGACCGCCAGGTCGCCGTCGTCGTCGAACAGGGTCTTGCCGGTCCACAGACCCTTCCACTTCGGATTGTCCACCTCACCGCCGAGGCCAGGGGTCTCGCCGTGCTGGTAGAAGCCGAAACCGACCACGGTGTTGAGGTCGCCCTTCACCGCGATGAAGCCGTGCAGGGTCGACCACAGGCCGTAGCCGCGCACCGGCAGGATCAGGGTCTGCAATTCGCCATCGCTCTCCACCATGTACACGGTGGAGTGGTGCTCGCGGCGCTTGATCGAGGCGATGTCCTTGGCGCCATCGAGCGGCTTGGACAGCTGCGGGTCCTTGGCCGCCTTGAGCGGGTCGTAGGTCGCGGCGTCCTGGGCATCGCTGAAGGTGCCGCTGTCCAGATCGACCACGCGGGCCTGGATGCGCTCGGCGAACAGTTCCTTCACCTGCTTGCCGGACATGCCCGCCTCGCCAAGGCCGGCAATGGCCAGGATGCTGCGCTGTTTGTCCAGCTGGCGGTTCTCCATCTGGGTCGGCTTGAGCGCCACGGCGGCGCCGGCGACGAACACCGAGCAGACCAGGCACACCAGCACCGCCACGGTCAGGGTGCGAACGGTGGATTCCTTGTTAGCCACGGGCGATCCTCCGCTTGATGTTGGCCTGCACCACGAAATGGTCGATCAGCGGTGCACAGAGGTTGGCGAACAGGATCGCCAGCATCATGCCTTCCGGGAAGGCCGGGTTGACCACGCGTATCAGCACCACCATGACGCCGATCAGCGCGCCGAAGATCCACTTGCCGGTGTTGGTCATCGACGCCGATACCGGGTCGGTGGCCATGAAGATCATGCCGAAGGCGAAGCCGCCGACCACCAGATGCCAGTACCAGGGCATGGCGAACATCGGGTTGGTTGCCGAGCCGATGGCATTGAACAGGTAGCTCATGGCGACCATGCCCAGCATCACGCCGGCGACGATGCGCCACGAGGCGATCTTGGTCAGCAGCAGGAAGGCGCCACCGATGAAGATGGCCAGCACGCTGGTCTCACCCATGGAGCCCTGCTCCAGGCCGACGAAGGCATTCCACCAGGACAGGCCGTTGGCAGCGAGCTGATCCATGCCGCTGGCGGCGGCCACGGACAGCGCGGTGGCGCCGGCATAGCCGTCCACCGAGGTCCACACCATGTCGCCGGACATCTGCGCCGGATAGGCGAAGAACAGGAAGGCACGGCCGACCAACGCCGGGTTGAGGAAGTTCTTGCCGGTGCCGCCGAACACCTCCTTGCCGATCACCACGCCGAAGCTGATACCCAGGGCCACCTGCCACAGCGGAATGTCCGGCGGCAGGGTCAGGGCGAACAGCACGGAGGTGACGAAGAAACCCTCGTTGACCTCGTGGCGGCGAATGGAGGCGAACAGCACTTCCCAGAAGCCACCGACGATGAAAGTGGTCAGGTACACCGGCAGGAAGTACGCCGCGCCCTGGATGAAGTTGTCCCACAGGCTGTTCGGGTCGAAGCCCGCCAGCGCGCCGATCAGGCCGAAGCGCCAGCCTTCCTGGGCGGCCAGCAGCTCGGCATTGCCGGCGAAGATGCTGTTGGCCTGGTAGCCGATGTTCCACATGCCGAAGAACATCGCCGGGAAGGTGCACAGCCAGACGGTGATCATCATGCGTTTGAGATCGATGCCGTCACGCACGTGGGCGGTGCTCTTGGTCACGCTGCCCGGGCGATAGAAGAAGGTGTCCACCGCCTCGTACAGGGCGTACCACTTCTCGTGCTTGCCGCCCTTCTCGAAGTTGTGCTCGATCTTGTCGAGGAATTTGCGCAGGCCCATGTCAGCCCTCCATCTCGATGCGAGTCAGGTTGTCCCGCAGGATCGGGCCGTATTCATACTTGCCGGCGCAGACATAGCTGCACAACGCCAGGTCTTCCTCATCCAGCTCCAGGCAGCCGAGCTTCTGCGCCATCTCGGTGTCACCGACGATCAGGTAGCGCAGCAGCTGGGTGGCGAGGATATCCAGCGGCATCACCGCCTCGTAGTTGCCCACCGGCACCATGGCGCGCGGGCTACCGTTGGTACTGGTGTCCATGGCCAGCTTTTTGCCGCCAAGCAGCTTGGAGACGAAGATGTTCAGTACCGAGTGCTTGTTCACCCCGGCGCGCAGGTAGTGCAGCAGCTCACGCTCATGGCCCTCGTGCAGACAGGAGACCTGCACGTGATAGCGACCGAGGAAGGCGAAGGCGCCACGCGAGGTACGCCCACCCAGCACCGAGCCGGAAATGGTGCGATTGCTACCCGGCTGCAGCTCACCGGCGGTCAACTCCTCCAGGCTGGCCCCCAGACGGGTACGCAGCAGACGCGGCTGCTCGACCACCGGCCCGGCCAGGGCGACCACGCGCTCGACGTTCAGGCGACCGCTGGTGAACAGCGCGCCGACGGCCAGCACATCCTGGTAACCGATCTGCCAGACGCTCTTGCCGGCCGAGACCGGGTCGAGGAAATGAATATGGGTGCCCGGCAGCCCCGCCGGGTGAACGCCGGAGAACGCCGCCGCCTGCACACCGGCCTGGGCCTCGCCCGGCAGCGCCACATCGGCCGCCTTGCACAGGAACACCTTGCCCAGGCGCGCCAGCACGGTCAGGCCATTGGCGAAGTCATCGGCCCGCTCGGCAATGACCAGCGCAGGGTCGGCGGCCAGCGGATGGGTATCGATGGCGGTGACGAAGATCGAGCTGGGCACCGCGTCGATCGCCGGCACCTTGCTGTACGGGCGGGTCCGCAATGCGGCCCACAGTCCGGAGCGCTGCAGGTTATCGCGCACCGCCTCGCCTGGCAGACTCGCCAGTTGTCCGACCTCGTAATGGTCGAACGCCACGGCTTCATCGCCATCCAGATCGATGACCACCGACTGCAGCACGCGCTGCTCGCCGCGATGGATCGCCGCCACCACGCCGGCACCGGGCGCGGTGAAGTGCACGCCCAGGTTCTTCTTGTCGGAGAACAGCACCTGACCAAGGCTGACCCGGTCACCGACCTGCACCGCCATGGTTGGCTTCATGCCGTGATAGTCGCAACCGAGCACGGCCACGCTGCGTACCGCCCTGGCCGGTTCAATGCGCTGTTGCGGCGCACCGGCAATGGGCAGATCCAACCCGCGTTTTATCTTGATCATCGAATGGTCCATCTGCATAAACCGCTACTCGATCACCCAGCGAATACCCCGCACCAGAGCAGCCCAACGGCGGCCACAGGATAAGAATCTCAGGTCAGCTGGGTGAAAAAGGCTGGGATTATAAGGACATAACCCGGAAGCGCACACCGCGAGAACTAATTCGGACCATCTGGTCGCAATACGGCGCGACAAAGTACAGTCGGCAGAAAAACAAAACGGGAGCCGAAGCTCCCGTTTTGCGTATTGCCCTGACGCTTAGCGCGGGAAGGCCGGCGGGTTGACCCCAGCCATGTCTTCCATCACGCGCACCACCTGGCAGCTGTAACCGAACTCGTTGTCGTACCACACGTACAGCACGACACGGTTGTCGTTGCAGATGGTGGCTTCGGCATCGACCACACCGGCGTGGCGCGAGCCGACGAAGTCGGTGGACACCACTTCCTGGGACTGGACGAAGTCGATCTGCTTCTGCAGGTCCGAGTGCATGGCCATCTGGCGCAGGTACTCGTTGATCTCTTCGCGGGTGGTGGCCTTCTCCAAATTCAGGTTGAGGATGGCCATGGAGACGTTCGGCGTCGGTACGCGAATGGCGTTGCCGGTCAGCTTGCCTTTCAGCACCGGCAGGGCCTTGGCGGCTGCAGTGGCGGCACCGGTCTCGGTGATCACCATGTTCAGCGGCGCACTGCGGCCACGGCGATCGCCCTTGTGGAAGTTGTCGATCAGGTTCTGGTCGTTGGTGTACGAGTGAACGGTTTCGACGTGGCCGTTGACGATGCCGTACTGGTCATTCACGGCCTTCAGCACCGGCACGATGGCGTTGGTGGTGCAGGAAGCGGCGGAGATGATCTTGTCGTCAGCGGTGATTTCGCTGTGGTTGATGCCGTGCACGATGTTCTTCAGCGCGCCCTTGCCCGGTGCGGTCAGAACCACGCGGTCGACACCCGGGCAGGCCAGGTGCTGGCCCAGGCCATCGGCATCGCGCCATACGCCGGTGTTGTCGACCAGCAGGGCGTTCTTGATGCCGTACTGGGTATAGTCGACTTCGCTCGGCGACTTGGCGTAGATCACCTGGATCAGGTTGCCGTTGGCGGTCAGGGTGTTGTTCTCTTCGTCGATGGTGATGGTGCCATCGAACTTGCCGTGTACCGAGTCGCGGCGCAGCAGGCTGGCGCGCTTGACCAGGTCATTGCTGGAGCCTTTGCGCACGACGATGGCACGCAGGCGCAGGCCGTCGCCGCCACCGGTTTTCTCGATCAGGATGCGCGCCAGCAGGCGGCCGATGCGACCGAAGCCGTACAGGACCACGTCGGTGCCTTCGCGGGCGGCGCCGTTCTGCTTGCCGACCACGTCGGCCAGTTCTTCCTTGACGAACTGCTCGACGGCGCGGCCGTTGCCTTCGGTCTTGAACTTGCTGGCCATCTTGCCCAAGTCCACGGAGGCGGCGCCCAGCTTGAGCTCGCTCATGGCCTTGAGGATGGGGAAGGTATCGTGCACCGACAGCTCGCTGCCTTCGTCAGCCAGGCGGTGACGGGCGAAGCGATGGGCTTTGAGAATGTCGATCACCGAACGGTTGATCAGACCACGGCCGTAGATCGAGGTCACCACGCTGTTGTTGCGGTAGAGCTGACCGATCATAGGAATCATCGCTTCTGCGAGGGCTTCACGATCAATCCACTCACCGAGACACTGGTCGGGCTTCTGGGTCACGGGCAATTACCTTCCACATGTAGGGGCTGAAAAAAGGGGCTACATTATGACGGCGCCCACTGCACTGAGCAATGTGCGCCCGTCGTAACTGACAGTAGATACCTCCGCTCGTTACAATCGCCCCCTTCTTTTCGCCTGGGGCCGTGACACCCGTGTCCGTACTGCACTTGCCGAAACTGCCGGGCGCCGCCGGCAAACAGCACTGGGGCAACCTGCCCGGGGCCGCGCTGAGCCTGGCCGTGGCCGAGGCCGCCAGCGCCGCCAAGCGCTTCACCCTGCTGCTGACCGCCGACAGCCAGAGCGCCGAGCGCCTGCAGGAAGAGCTGGCGTTCTTCGCCCCTGACCTGCCGGTGCTGCACTTCCCGGACTGGGAAACCCTCCCGTACGATGTGTTTTCGCCGCACCAGGACATCATTTCCCAGCGTATCGCCACGCTCTATCGCCTGCCGGAGATCAAGCACGGCGTGCTGGTAGTGCCAATCGCTACTGCCCTGCACCGCCTGGCGCCGACCCGCTTCCTGCTCGGCTCAAGCCTGGTGCTGGACATCGGCCAGAAGCTCGACGTGGAGGAGATGCGCGCACGCCTGGAAGCCGCCGGCTACCGCTGCGTGGATACCGTCTACGAACATGGCGAGTTCGCCGTGCGCGGCGCGCTGATCGATCTGTTCCCCATGGGCAGCGACACGCCCTACCGCATCGACCTGTTCGACGACGAGATCGAGACCCTGCGCACCTTCGACCCGGAGACCCAGCGCTCGGTGGACAAGGTGGAGTCGATCCGCCTGCTGCCAGCCCGCGAGTTCCCGCTGGAGAAGAAGGCCGTCACCGACTTCCGCGGGCGCTTCCGCGAGCGCTTCGACGTCGACTTCCGCCGCTGTCCGATCTATCAGGACCTCGCCTCCGGCATCACCCCGGCCGGCATCGAGTACTACCTGCCGCTGTTCTTCGAGGAAACCGGCACCCTGTTCGACTACCTGCCGGGCGACACCCAGGTGTTCTCCCTGCCGGGCATCGAGCAGGCCGCCGAACAGTTCTGGACCGACGCACGCAACCGCTACGAGGATCGCCGCGTCGACCCCGAGCGGCCGCTGCTGCCGCCGGCCGACATCTTCCTGCCGGTGGAGGACTGCTTCGCCCGTCTGAAGCACTGGCCGCGCGTGGTGGTCAGCCAGGAAGACGTGGAAGTCGGCGTCGGCCGTGAGCGTTTCGACGCCCGTGCCCTGCCCGATCTGGCAATCCAGGCCAAGGCCAGCGAGCCGCTGGCGGCGCTGCGCCGCTTTATCGAGGAATACCCGGGCCGCGTGCTGTTCAGCGCCGAGTCCGCCGGTCGCCGTGAAGTGCTGCTGGAACTGCTGGCGCGGCTCAAACTCAAGCCCATCGAAGTGGCCGGCTGGACGGAGTTCACTGACAGCCGCGAGCGCCTGGCCATCTGCATCGCCCCGCTGGACGAGGGCCTGCTGCTCGACAAGATCGCCCTGGTCGCCGAGAGCCCGCTGTTCGGCCAACGCGTGATGCAGCGCCGCCGCCGCGAGAAATCCCGCGATGGTGGCGACAACGTGATCAAGAACCTCACCGAGCTGCGCGAAGGCGCGCCGGTGGTGCATATCGACCATGGCGTCGGCCGCTACCTGGGCCTGGTGACCATGGAGTTCGACGGCCAGGCCGCCGAATTCCTCGCCCTGATGTACGCCGAGGAAGCCAAACTCTACGTGCCGGTGGCCAGCCTGCACCTGATCGCCCGCTACACCGGCAGCGACGATGCCCTGGCGCCGTTGCACCGCCTGGGTTCCGAGACCTGGCAGAAGGCCAAGCGCAAGGCTGCCGAGCAGGTGCGCGATGTCGCCGCCGAGCTGCTCGACATCTACGCCCGCCGCGCCGCCCGCGAGGGCTATGCGTTCAAGGACCCGGCCGCCGACTACGCCACCTTCAGCGCCGGCTTCCCCTTCGAGGAAACCCCGGACCAGCAGAACGCCATCGACGCGGTGCGCGAGGACATGCTGGCAGCCAAGCCGATGGACCGCCTGGTCTGCGGCGACGTCGGCTTCGGCAAGACCGAGGTGGCCATGCGCGCGGCCTTTATCGCCGTGCACAGCGGCCGCCAGGTGGCGGTGCTGGTGCCGACCACCCTGCTCGCCCAGCAGCACTACAACAGCTTCCGCGACCGCTTCGCCGACTGGCCGGTAACGGTCGAGGTGATGAGCCGCTTCAAGTCGGCCAAGGAAGTCAGCGAAGCAGTGGCCAAGCTGGCTGAGGGCAAGATCGATATCGTCATCGGCACCCACAAGCTGCTGCAGGACGATGTGCGCTTCAAGGACCTGGGCCTGTGCATCATCGACGAGGAACATCGCTTCGGCGTGCGCCAGAAGGAGCAGCTCAAGGCCCTGCGCAGCGAAGTCGATATCCTCACACTCACCGCCACGCCGATCCCGCGCACGCTGAATATGGCGGTGTCGGGCATGCGCGACCTGTCGATCATCGCCACCCCGCCGGCACGCCGGCTGTCGGTGCGTACCTTCGTCATGGAGCAGCACGATTCGGTGATCAAGGAAGCGCTGCTGCGCGAACTGCTGCGCGGCGGCCAGGTGTACTACCTGCACAACGACGTGAAGACCATCGAGAAGTGCGCCGCCGACCTGGCCGCCCTGGTGCCCGAGGCACGCATCGGCATCGGCCACGGGCAGATGCACGAGCGCGATCTGGAACGGGTGATGAGCGACTTCTACCACAAGCGCTTCAACGTGCTGGTGGCCTCGACCATTATCGAGACCGGCATCGACGTGCCGAGCGCCAACACCATCCTCATCGAGCGCGCCGACAAGTTCGGCCTGGCCCAGTTGCACCAGTTGCGCGGCCGAGTCGGCCGTAGTCACCACCAGGCTTACGCCTACCTGCTCACCCCGCCACGCAAGGGCATGACCGAGGACGCGCAGAAGCGCCTGGAGGCTATCGCCAATGCCCAGGATCTGGGGGCCGGCTTTGTCCTGGCCACCCACGACCTGGAAATCCGCGGCGCCGGCGAGCTGCTCGGCGACGGCCAGAGCGGGCAGATCCAGGCGGTCGGCTTCACCCTCTACATGGAAATGCTTGAGCGCGCGGTGAAAGCCATCCGCAAGGGTGAGCAACCGAACCTGGAGCAGCCGCTGGGCGGTGGTCCGGAGGTCAACCTGCGGGTGCCGGCACTGATTCCGGACGATTACCTGCCGGATGTGCACAGTCGCCTGATCCTCTACAAACGCATCGCCTCGGCCGCCGACGAGGACGGCCTGAAGGAGCTGCAGGTGGAGATGATCGACCGCTTCGGCCTGCTGCCGGAGGCGACCAAGAACCTGATGCGCCTGACCCTGCTCAAGCTGCAGGCGGAAAAGCTCGGCATCAAGAAGATCGACGCCGGCCCGCAAGGCGGGCGCATCGAGTTCGCCGGCGACACCAGTGTCGATCCACTGGTACTGATCAAGCTGATCCAGAGTGCCCCGAACCGCTACAAGTTCGAGGGTGCCACCCAGTTCAAATTCCAGGTACCGATGGAGCGCCCGGAAGAACGTTTCAATACCCTGGAGGCGCTGCTGGAGCGCCTCGCCCCGCAATCCGCCTGAAAGGACTGACCCAAATGCGCGCGTTTCGCCACCTCACCCTGCTGCTCTGCCTGCTGGCCCCCCAGGCCTTCGCCGACAGCCTGTTCCAGATCGAAGTGCTGGTCTTCCGCCAGGGCGGCGAAGCCCTCTCCTCCAGCCAGCCGGCGCCGGATGACTGGGCCGTGGGTGCAGCGCCCATTGCCGGCAATGAGCGCGGCACCGCGCTGAACGACGAGGCCGCCAAGCTCAACCCGGGCAACGGCTACGAAGTGCTGCTGCACAAGGCCTGGGCGCAGAACCTGGCAGCCGTGCCGACCAAGTCCGCACTGAGCACCGGCAACGAGCAGTTCGGCCACTTCCCGGTAGAGGGCGTAGTGTCCTTGAGCGAACAGCAGCGCCTGATCGACCTGGAGGCGGATTTCTGGATCAACCGCTTCGACACCGACGGCCTGCTCAGCGGCAGCGAGCGCGTACGGCAGAAGACCCGCCTCAAGCTGGGCGAGCTGACCTACCTGGACAACGGCAGCCTGGGCGTACTGGTGAAAGTCACCCAGCCCTGATCGTTACTGCATGAATGAAAAAGCCCCGCGATGCGGGGCTTTTTTGTTTGTGGTCGGCAGGCTCAGGCGCTTAGCACCCGCCCCAGTACCGCGCGCACCTTGTCGATGCCGCGCGCCAGCTCCGCCTCGATCTCGGCCATGGTGATGATGCCGCTGGACTTGCCGGCCGCCGGGTTCACCACCAGCGCCAGGCAGGCGTAGGGCAGCTCCAGCTCACGCGCCAGGGCTGCCTCGGGCATGCCGGTCATGCCGACGATGTCGCAGCCATCGCGCTCCATGCGGGCGATCTCCGCCACCGTTTCCAGGCGTGGACCCTGGGTGGCGCCGTACACACCGTGGCTGCTGTGCGGGTAACCGCACTCCTGCAGCGCGGCGATCAGCCGGCCACGCAGTTCCTCGTCGTAGGGGTAGCTGAAGTCGATATGGGTGACGTGGTCGATCTCGCCCTCGAAGAAGGTGTGCGCTCTGCCCCAGGTGTAATCGATGATCTGGTGCGCCACGCACAGGTGACCGCTGCCCATTGCCGAATGGATGCCACCCACGGCGTTGACCGCCAGAATCGCCTCGGCACCAGCCTGTTTCAGCGCCCACAGGTTGGCGCGGTAGTTCACCTGATGCGGCGGAATGCGATGCGGGTGGCCATGACGGGCAAGGAACAGCACCTCATGGCCAGCGTACTCGCCGCTCAGCACAGCCGCTGAAGGTGCGCCGTAGGGTGTGTCGATGTTCTGCGCCTGCTTGAGGGTCAGGCCTTCCAGCTGGGTCAGGCCGGTGCCGCCGATGATGGCGTAGGTGGTCATGCGATGTTTCCTTAATCAGTCGATCAGCTGCGCCGCGCGCAGGGCGGCGACGGCCTGCAGCCAGCGTGGCTGCTCGCGGTAGTCGGTACGGGCGAAGCCGCGCCCACGCATGCGCGCCAGCCCCAGGGGCGGCTGCACCTTGAGGCGCTGCAGGGCGCCGAGGGCCAGCTCGGCGGAGGCGCGGTCGTTGCACACCAGGCCCATGTCGCAGCCGGCATTCAGCGCCGCCTCTATACGGCTGGCGGAGTCGCCGACCACATGGGCGCCGGCCATGGACAGGTCATCGCTGAAGATCACCCCCTCGAAGCCCAGCTCGCCGCGTAGGATGTCCTGCAGCCAGCGCCGCGAGAAACCGGCCGGGCCGGCGTCCACCTGCGGATAGATGACGTGGGCCGGCATCACCGCCGCCAGCTGCTGGCTCAGGCGCTGGAACGGGATCAGGTCCCTGGCGCGGATCTCGTCCAGACTGCGCTCATCCACCGGGATGGCCACGTGCGAGTCGGCCTCGGCCCAGCCGTGGCCGGGGAAGTGCTTGCCGGTGGCGGCCATGCCTGCTGCGTCCATGCCGCGGATAAAGGCGCCGGCCAGGCGCGCGGCCAGCTCGGCGTCACCCTCGAAGCTGCGGCTGCCAACTACGGCGCTGCGCTGGTGGTCCAGGTCCAGCACCGGGGCAAAGCTCAAGTCCAGCCCCACGGCCAGCACCTCGGCGGCCATCAGCCAGCCGCAGTGTTCCGCCAGTTGCTCGGCGTCGTCATTGTCAGCCAGGGCGCGCATGGCCGGCAGGCGCACGAAGCCGTTGCGCAGACGCTGCACGCGGCCGCCCTCCTGATCCACCGCCAGCAACAAATCCGGGCGCACGGCGCGGATGGAGGCGCACAGCTCGCGCACCTGGCGCGGGTCTTCGATATTGCGGGCGAACAGGATAAGGCCGCCAACTTCCGGCTGACGCAGGATGCGGCGGTCTTCGGCGGTCAGCCAGGTGCCCTGGATGTCCAGCATCAGGGAGCCGTAGAGAGGTGTAGTCACGAAGAGTCCTTAACAGAGTTCGGCGGTCGCCCACTCGGGGCGTGGCGCCTCGTCGATCAGCACCGCACAGTGCGGCGGTACACGGGGAAACAGGTCCAGCAGGTCGGCGTTGCGCAGGCGCACGCAACCGTGGGACAGCGGCACGCCCATGGGCTGATTGTCCGGCGTGCCGTGCAGATAAACGTAGCGACGAAAGGTGTCGACCTTGCCCAGACGGTTGATGCCCGGCTCGCAGCCGCTGAGCCAGAGGATGCGGGTGAGGATCCAGTCGCGACCGGGGAACTGCGCATCCAGCGCCTCGGACCAGACCTCGCCGGTCCAGCGCCGCCCACGCAGTACCGCTCCGAGCGGCAGGCCATCGCCGATCTTCGCCCGCACCTGATGGCGCCCACGCGGCGTGCAGTTGGAGCCGCTTTGCTCGCCGGCGCCGTTGCGCGCGGTGGAAACCGGCAGGCGCAGGCACAGCTGCCCGTCGGCGAAGCCGTACAGGCACTGGTCGGCAATGGAGATATGCAGGAAATCGAGCGGGCGCATGGGCCGCTAGCTTAGCCCATCGCCCCGCTCGGGCACAGCATCAGACGGCCTTGGCGGCTACCTGCGACTTGCTGCGCGGCTTGAACTGGGCGGTGGCCAGCGCCTCGTCGTTCAGCCCGCTTTCGGCACGCATGCCGGCGGCGAGGAACGGCACCATCAGACGCATCACCTGCTCGATCGAGGTGTCCACGCCGAAGTCGTTCTCGGCGATGGCACGCAGGGCCTTGATGCCGGACATGCTGAACGCCGCGGCGCCGAGCATGAAGTGCACGCGCCAGAAGATCTCCAACGGCGGCAGCTTGGGCGCCACTTCGTTAAGCAGCAGCATGTAGCGGCGGAAGACCTTGCCGTACACCTCTTCCAGATACTTGCGCAGGTGACCCTGGCTCTGGCTGAAGGCCAGGCCAAGCAGGCGCATGAAGATGGACAGGTCGTTACCACTGCGCGGCTTCACCGCCAGGGCCTGCTCCACCAGCATCTCCAGTAGCTCTTCGAGGCTGGCCTTGGCGTCCGGCTTGGCCAGGCGACGATCCAGCTCACGCTCGAGGCTGATGCAGAATGGCCCGAGGAAGCGCGAGAACACTGCCTGGATCAGCGCCTTCTTGGAACCGAAGTGATAGTTGACCGCCGCCAGGTTGACCCCGGCCTTGCTGGTAATCAGGCGCAGAGAAGTCTCGGCGAAGCCCTTTTCCGCGAACAGCTGCTCAGCTGCATCCAAGATGCGCTCAACAGTTTCTGATTGAGCCATGACACCCTCACCTGACAAACACTTGTTTGAAACATACGTTTCAGGCTGGCGCCCTGTCAAGTCTGACAAGACCTTTCATGGCTGCTCGGTCACGCATTTAACCATAGGTGAAATAAGGAAAAGCCCCAACCGCTCCGCTGGACGGCAGAAATGGCCATTCCACGCTCCAAACGAAACAGGGGTTGCCAGCATCGAATCACTGTATATAATCACAGCAACTGTATAAACAGACAGACCGCCAGCATGCTCAAACTGACGCCGCGCCAATCCGAAATCCTCGCCTTCATCAAACGCTGCCTGGAAGACAACGGCTATCCACCGACTCGCGCGGAGATCGCCCAAGAGCTTGGCTTCAAGTCGCCCAATGCCGCCGAGGAACATCTCAAGGCCCTTGCGCGCAAGGGCGCGATCGAGATGACTCCCGGCGCCTCCCGCGGCATCCGCATCCCCGGCTTCGAGCCGGCCGCTGCCGAAGAAGAAGGCCTGCCGGTGATCGGCCGAGTCGCCGCCGGCGCGCCGATCCTAGCCCAGCAGAATGTGGAGGACTCCTGCAAGATCAATCCGGAGTTCTTCCATCCCAAGGCCGACTATCTGCTGCGCGTGCGCGGCATGAGCATGAAGGACATCGGCATCCTCGACGGCGACCTGCTGGCCGTGCACACCACCCGCGAAGCCCGCAACGGCCAGATCGTGGTGGCGCGCATCGATGACGAGGTGACCGTCAAGCGCTTCCAGCGCAATGGCAGCAAGGTCCTGCTGATCGCCGAGAACCCTGAATTCGCCCCGATCGAGGTGAACCTGGAAGAGCAGGACCTGGTGATCGAAGGTTTGAGTGTCGGCGTGATTCGCCGCTGAGAATTAGGAGAGCTTCATGCAGTTCCCGCAGTCGCTGAATCGTTCGCAACTTCCGCTGTTTGAAGCCTTTCTCGGCAATGCACTGACGCCGCTCCTCGACGATGTCGTGGAAAACCCCTGGCTCGACGAACCCGAGCCGTTCAGCGAGCTGCGCCTGTCCGGTTCGCTCGGCAACTGCCGCCATCTGCTGGGACCGGTGTTGCGCGAGCTCAGCCTGAATCAGGATGCTCGCTGGCTGACCCTGATCGCCCCGCCCGCTTCCATCACCACGGCCTGGCTGCGCAGTGTCGGCCTCAATCTGGATCGCCTGCTGGTACTGCAACCCAGCACCGGCCAGGAAGCGCTGGACCTAGCTCGTGAAGCTCTGCGCCTGGGCCGTAGCCACACCGTGGTGAGCTGGATCAGCCTGCAGCCCAGTCAGCGGGCGAGCCTGACCAGTGCTGCACGCCTGGGCAGCGCACAGAGTCTGAATATTCGTCTGGATTAAGGGTTGCGGAAGGCGCATCGGATAGCGCCTTCGAATCGAGCGCCCTTGCGGGCGTTCGGTAATCAATGCAGCACGCGCGGCTGCTCGTCCTGCTCGCTTTCACCTTCGGCCAATCGGCCGGCCATCTGCACACCCACATTGAGCATGGCCTTGGCTACTTCGACATGATGGCCTTGCAGGAAGGCCTTGGCGTCCGCCGAGAAATCCAGGGTCACCAGCACTTCCTCATCCTCGGCACGGCGCAGAATGATGCGGCCGTCGGGCAATTCGACAATTTCGAGGAAGGAAGTGGGCATAACATCGATCTCCTAGCGGGCTGCCAGTGTAACAGCCCTGGCTTGCCGGCCCTAGTCCAGCGACGGCCGTAGAAGCTATTTACGATCTCGCGAGCTAGAGCGAGACAAGGCAAAAACAGTTGAAGAAGCGCAGTTTACGAATAGTAAATGAGCATTCTGAAGCTGTTTTTAACGCCGTATCGCCGACGTACAGCAGATCGTAAGTAGGTTCTCAGCACTCGCTGAGCGACTCGCGATAACGCAGCACCAACTGCTTGAGCTGCTGACGCCAGCTCTCCAGCTCGTCACGACTCAGGGGAGCGGCCTCTTCCTCGACACTGACTGCTGTGATCAATGGCAGGGTCGGATCGACCTTGGCGGTTTTCGGTGCCTGGGGTGGCTGAAACAGTTCGGCATGAGCGGCCAGCAGGCGGGCGAGCCAACTTTCCGGCTGCTGGGCAACCTCCACCATTTCCGCCAGTTCGGGAGTCGGAGAGGACTGCAGCACCGCCTGGTTCAACAGTAGCTCCACACGCGGTGCATTGGCCTCGGCCAGCTTGTAGTAGCCGGCAACCTCATGGCACAGGCCAAGCACCGCTCCATACAGGTGGAATAGCGCAGCCTCGCGCTCGGCATGAACCAGCGCCTGGGCATTCGCCGCCTCGCCGGCCTCCGCCTTGCGCAGGCTCTCCAGAGCCAGACCGGCGAAGAAGATCTTCTGATTGGTGCGGGTATAGAGTTCGTGGGCCATGACAATGCCTCGCAAGCCGTCTTGCTGATACTCGGAGATTGGGCAGCCGGCGCACCCACCAGAGTGCGCGACTGGAACGCGATCAGCGCTTGTCTTCCACCTTCCACTTGCCGCCATCGAAGAAGGCGCGCCAGCCGGTGGGCTTGCCGTCCACCTCGCTCTGCACATACTGCTCCTTGGTCTTGCGGCTGTAGCGGATCACCGCCGGGCGGCCTTCCGGGTCCTTCTTCGGCGCCTCCAGAAGGAAGTGGTACTTGGGATCAATCTCATCCTTGTGCGGGATCAACTCCAGCACCAGCGGCGCGCGGGTTTCGCGGTTCTTGGGGAAGCCGCTGGCGGCGAGGAACAGGCCGGAGGCGCCGTCACGCAGCACGTAGGTGTCGTCGACCTTCTCGCACTTGAGTTCGGGCATCTTCACAGCATCCATCTTCGGCGGCGCCGCCTCGCCGCTCTTCAGCAGCTTGCGGGTGTTCTTGCAGCTGGCGTTGGTGCAACCGAAGAACTTGCCGAAGCGACCGGTCTTCAGCTGCATCTCGCTGCCGCACTTGTCGCACTCCAGGCTCGGACCTTCGTAGCCTTTGATACGGTACTGGCCCTGCTCGATCTCATAGCCGATGCAATCCGGGTTGTTGCCGCAGATATGCAGCTTGCGGGTCTCGTCCAGCAGGTAGGCATCCATGGCGGTGGCGCAGATCGGGCAGCGATGCTTGTTCAGCAACACACGCGACTCGGACTCGCCCTCATCGTCCGCGGCGATCTCGTCGCCCGGGATCAGGTTGATGGTGGCCTTGCAGCGCTCTTTCGGCGGCAGCGCGTAGCCGGAGCAACCGAGGAACACGCCTGTGGAGGCGGTACGGATCATCATCGGCCGTCCGCAATCACGGCAGGCGATATCGGTGGGGGTCGGCTGATTGGCACGCATGCCCTTGTCAGCCTCGCCGGCCACTTCCAGCTTCTTCTTGAAGTCGCCGTAGAACTCGTCCAGAAGGTGCTTCCAGTCGCGCTCGCCCTGGGCCACATCGTCCAGATGCTCTTCCATGGCGGCGGTGAAGCCATAATCCATCAGGTTGGCGAAGCTCTCGTCGAGGCGCTCGGTGACGATGTCACCCATCTTCTCCGCGTAGAAGCGGCGGTTCTGCACCGCCACATAGCCACGCTCCTGGATGGTCGAGATGATCGCCGCGTAGGTGGACGGACGACCGATACCACGCTTCTCCAGTTCCTTGACCAGGCTGGCTTCGGAGAAACGTGCCGGCGGCTTGGTGAAGTGCTGGCTGGGGTCGAGCTTGAGCAGCTTGAGCGCCTCGCCCTCCTTCATCTCCGGTAGCACGTCGTCATCGCCCGGCTTGCCCTGCTGCGGCAACACCTTGGTGTAACCGTCGAACTTGAGGATGCGACCCTTGGCGCGCAGCTCGAAGCCACTGGCGGCCACGCTGACGCTGGTGGACAGGTATTCGGCCGGCGGCATCTGGCAGGCCACGAACTGGCGCCAGATCAGCTCGTAAAGGCGTTCGGCGTCGCGCTCCATGCCGGACAGCTGGGTCGGACGCAGGTTGACGTCAGACGGGCGGATCGCCTCGTGCGCCTCCTGGGCGCCTTCCTTGCTCGAATAGAAGTTCGGCTTGGCCGGCAGGTACTTCTTGCCGAACTCGCTGTCGATGAAACCGCGCACCATGTCGATGGCGTCGTTCGACAGGTTGGTCGAGTCGGTACGCATATAGGTGATGTAGCCGGCCTCGTAGAGACGCTGGGCCATCATCATGGTCTTCTTCACGCCGAAGCCGAGGCGGTTGCTCGCCGCCTGCTGCAGGGTAGAGGTAATGAAGGGAGCGGTCGGCTTGCTCGAGGTTGGCTTGTCCTCGCGCTTGACCACGCTGTAGCTGGAGTCCTTGAGCTTGGCCAGAGCGGCCATGGCCTGAGCCTCGTTGAGCGGCTTGAAGGCCTCGCCATTCTCGCGGACTACTTCGAAACGCACCTTGTCGCTCTTGGCGGTGCCCAGATCGGCATGGACTTCCCAGTACTCTTCCGGCACGAAGGCGCGGATTTCCTTCTCGCGCTCCACCACCAGCTTTACCGCCACCGACTGCACGCGACCGGCGGACAGGCCGCGGGCGATCTTGGCCCACAGCAGCGGCGAGACCATGTAGCCCACCACGCGATCGAGGAAGCGGCGCGCCTGCTGCGCGTTGACGCGGTTGATATCCAGCTCGCCGGGCTGGGAGAAGGCCTCCTGGATGGCCTTCTTGGTGATCTCGTTGAACACCACGCGCTTGTAGCGGCTGTCGTCGCCACCGATGGCCTCGCGCAGGTGCCAGGCGATGGCCTCCCCTTCGCGATCCAAGTCGGTTGCGAGATAGATGGTGTCGGCATCCTTGGCCAAGCGACGCAATTCCTCGATCACCTTTTCCTTGCCGGGCAGGATCTCGTACTTGGCCTTCCAGCCATGCTCGGGATCGACGCCCATGCGCGCGAACAGCTGACGCTTGGCCTTCTCCTTGGGCGACAGGGCCGGCGCTTCGGCGGCAGCGGCCTTGCCGCGCTTGAACGGCTCCTTGCTGGCGCTGGCGGAACCGCTGGTGGGCAGGTCACGAATATGGCCGATGCTCGACTTCACAACGTACTGGTTGCCCAGGTACTTGTTGATGGTCTTGGCCTTGGCCGGGGATTCCACGATGACCAGCG
This sequence comes from Pseudomonas sp. GD04019, assembly GCF_029837695.1. Lineage (GTDB taxonomy): Bacteria > Pseudomonadota > Gammaproteobacteria > Pseudomonadales > Pseudomonadaceae > Aquipseudomonas. Next base: position 74,616 of record NZ_JAOEEA010000005.1, on the reverse strand, counting down.
ATTTGCCCATGGACTGGAGAATTCCTGAATACGAAAAAGAAAGAATAAAAGGCAGGAGCCTATAAAGGCACCGCTATATATAGTGGCTGTCGAGTCGCGGTCAAGCGCGATCCCCTGCCGCCTCCTGCCCGATCAGCGCCGGTTCGGCCTCGATCAGAGCAAAGCGCGGGACCGTCTCGCCGTCCAGTTCGACCGTACCGCAGAACATCTCCAGCGGGCGCACCCACAGGCCGAACTCACCGTAGAGCGCCTGGTAGACCACCACCCATTCCTCGGTTTCCGAGTGCCGCGCGGTGCCGAACACACGGTACTGCGGCCCCTTGTAGTGGCGATAGAGCCCTGGTTGCAGCTGCATGTCGTTCTCCTGAAAAACAAAAACCGGGGCACAGGGCCCCGGTCTTCGCATCGTCGAGCGCTTAGACGCGTTCGAAGATGGTGGTGATGCCCTGGCCGAGACCCACGCACATGGTGGACACACCCAGAGTACCGCCGTTCTGCTTCATCACGTTCAGCAGGGTGCCGGAGATACGCGCACCGGAGCAACCGAACGGGTGACCCAGGGCGATGGCGCCGCCGTGCAGGTTGACCTTCTGCTCCATCTTGTCGAGGAGTTTCAGGTCCTTCAGCACCGGCAGAGCCTGGGCGGCGAAGGCTTCGTTCAGCTCGACGAAGTCGATGTCGTCCATGCTCAGGCCCGCACGCTTGAGTGCCTTCTGAGTGGACGGAACCGGGCCGTAGCCCATGATCGCCGGATCGACACCGGCAACAGCCATGGCGCGAACCACGGCCATCGGCTGGATACCGAGGTCCTGGGCGCGCTGGGCGCTCATGACGATCATGCAGGAGGCGCCGTCGGTGATCTGCGAGGAAGTACCCGCAGTCACGGTGCCGCCTTTCGGGTTGAACGCCGGCTTCAGGGCAGCCAGGCTCTCGATGGTGGTCTCGGGACGAATGGTTTCGTCGAAGTCGAACACCTTGAGGAAGCCGTTCTCGTCGTAGCCTTGCATCGGGATGATTTCATCCTTGAACTTGCCTTCGACGGTGGCCTTGTGCGCCAGACGGTGCGAACGCTCACCGAAGGCGTCCTGCTGCTCACGGCTGATGCCGTGCATCTTGCCCAGCATCTCGGCGGTCAGGCCCATCATGCCCGAGGCCTTGGCGGCGTACAGGGACAGGTGCGGGTTCGGATCGACGCCGTGCATCATGCCGACGTGGCCCATGTGCTCCACACCGCCGACGACGAACACGTCGCCGTTGCCGGTCTGGATCGCCTGCACGGCAGTGTGCAGGGCGCTCATGGAGGAACCACACAGGCGGCTGACGGTCTGGCCGGCAGAGGTGTGCGGGATCTGGGTCATCAGCGACGCCATGCGCGCGATGTTCCAGCCCTGCTCCAGGGTCTGGTTCACGCAGCCCCAGATCACGTCTTCTACTTCAGCAGGGTCCAGCTTGGCGTTACGCGCCAGGACGCCGCTGATCAGGTGTGCCGACATGGTCTCGGCACGGGTGTTGCGGTGCATGCCGCCCTTGGAACGACCCATCGGCGTACGGCCGAAGTCGACAATGACTGCGTCTCTCGGATTCAGGCTCATATCTCTACTCTCGCTCTGATCGTTGCGCGATTAACCGAAAAACTTCTGGCCGTTTTTGGCCATTTCGCGAAGTTTGGCGGTCGGCTGGTACAGCGCGCCCAGTTCGGCGTACTTGTCCGCCAGGGCAACGAATTCGGCTACACCGACGGAATCGATGTAACGCAGTGCACCGCCGCGGAAGGGAGGGAAGCCGATGCCGTAGATCAGGCCCATATCGGCCTCAGCTGCGGTTTCGACAATGCCGTCTTCCAGGCAACGAACGGTTTCCAGGCACAGCGGGATCATCATGAAGTTGATGATGTCTTCGTCGCTCAGCTCGCGCTGCTCTACGACGATGGACTTCAGCAGCTCGTAGGCGACCGGGTCGGAGACTTTTTTCGGCTTGCCGCGCTTGTCGGTCTCGTAGGCGTAGAAGCCCTTGCCGTTCTTCTGGCCCAGGCGATCGGCTTCGTACATCACGTCGACGGCGGTCTTGCCCTCAACGGCCATACGATCCGGGAAGCCTTCGGCCATCACGTCACGGCCGTGGTGGCCAGTGTCGATGCCGACTACGTCGGAGAGGTAAGCCGGGCCCATGGGCCAGCCGAATTTCTCCATGACCTTGTCGATGCGCACGAAGTCCACACCGAAGCCCAGCAGCTTGGAGAAGCCGCCGAAGTACGGGAACAGTACGCGGTTGACCAGGAAGCCCGGGCAGTCGTTGACCACGATCGGGTTCTTGCCCATCTTCTTGGCGTAGGCCACGGTGGTGGCAACGGCCACGTCGCTGGACTTCTCGCCACGGATCACTTCCACCAGCGGCATCATGTGCACCGGGTTGAAGAAGTGCATGCCGACGAAGTTTTCCGGACGCTTCAGGGCTTTGGCCAGCAGGTTGATGGAGATGGTGGAGGTGTTGGATGCGAGGATCGCATCGTCCTTCACCACGCCTTCAACTTCGGCCAGAACGATCTGCTTGACCTTCGGGTTCTCGACCACGGCTTCGACGACGATGTCGACGGCACCGAAGTCGCCGTAGGACATGGTCGGGCGAATGGCGTTGAGGGCTTCAGCCATCTTGGCCGGAGTCATGCGGCCTTTCTCAACGCGCTTGCCGAGCAGCTTGGAGGCCTCGTTCAGACCCATCTGGATACCCTCTTCGCGGATATCCTTCATCAGGATCGGAGTGCCTTTGGAAGCCGACTGGTAGGCGATGCCGCCGCCCATGATGCCGGCGCCGAGTACGGCAGCCAGTTTCACGTCGCGAGCGATCTCGTCGTGCTGCTTGGCCTTCTTCTTCAGCTCCTGATCATTCAGGAACAGACCGACCAGGCTCTCGGCAACCGAGGTCTTGGCCAGCTTGACGAAGCCGGCGGCTTCCACTTCCAGGGCCTTGTCGCGACCGAAGTTGGCGGCTTTCTGGATGGTCTTGATGGCTTCGACCGGCGCCGGGTAGTTCGGGCCAGCCTGACCAGCCACGAAACCTTTGGCGGTTTCGAAGGCCATCATCTGCTCGATGGCGTTGAGCTTGATCTTTTCCAGCTTGGGCTGACGCTTGGCCTTGTAGTCCAGCTCGCCGGAGATGGCGCGCTTTACCAGGTCCAGAGCGGCGTCCTTGAGCTTGGCGGGAGCGACGACGGCGTCGACCGCACCTACTTTCAGGGCGTCGGCGGCCTTGCTTTCCTTACCGGAGGCGATCCACTCGATGGCGTTGTCGGTACCGATCACGCGCGGCAGGCGCACGGTGCCACCGAAGCCCGGGTAGATACCCAGTTTGACTTCCGGCAGGCCGATCTTGGCGCTCTCGGAGGCGACGCGGTAGTCACCGGCCAGGCACATTTCGAAACCGCCGCCCAGGGCGATGCCGTTGATGGCGATGACGGTCGGAACGGCCAGGTCTTCGAAATCACTGAAGATCTTGTTGGCTTCGAGGTTGCCGGCAACCAGCTCTTCGTCGGGCAGCTTGAAGTTGTCGACGAATTCGGTGATGTCGGCGCCGACGATGAACACGTCTTTGCCGCTGGTGACGATTACGCCCTTGATCGAACCGTCGGCCTTGATGGCGTCGACCGACTGGCGCAGCTCGCTCAGGGTCAGACGGTTGAACTTGTTAACGGACTCACCCTTGAGGTCGAAATTCAATTCGACGATGCCGCCCTCAAGAGCCTTAACCGTGATGGCTTTACCTTCGTAAATCATCAACTGATCTCCACGGTATGGAAGCTGAACTGTACACGTCGGAGCTAACCTGCCTGGGGCACCCGCGGCACAGGCCGTCGAGCATAGTCCCAATCGGTGCAGCACACCCACCAACGCGATAATCGGGCTGTAAAGGCGCTGCCACCAGGGGCAGAGCGCTCAATTCATACGCCCGTTTGATTTGGGTGGGCGTACATTCAGTGAAAACCCGGCAATTGTCAATTGCCCGTCGCAGGCGCCCCGAATGGGTGCAACGTCACAGAATGACCGAAGATGGGTGCATTGCTCAGAAAAGCCGCCTGAGCCCAGGCGCCAGAGCGGTTGGTGCAGGCCCGCGGACGATGCAGTCAGGCCACCGCCGCCAGTAGCTCGGCAACCCGCCGCAGCTCCTCTTCGCCACCGCGCTCCCCCCAGTACAACGCCACCATCTGCGGCCCGGCCTCGACCTTGTAGACATCGGCCGGCAAGCCTTGCAGACGCTCGAGCATGACCGCATCGGTGCAGGGCTCGCGCCACTGGTTGCACCACTGCCCCGGTGCGACCTGCCAGTACAGCCAGCTGTCAGCGCGGCCGGCACGGCGAGCTCGGTGATATTGCGCACAGCTGCCCGGCGGTGACCCGGTCAGCCAGTGCGGCCACTCCTGCTGGCTGAGCTGCATACCCAAACCCAGGCGCCGCGCGGCCAGGCGCAGCTCCATCTGCCCGCGCTGGCGCGGTGAAGGACGCAGCCACACCAGCGGACTGAGCGCCGCGGCCACGAGTAAAAGCACTATCCACCAGGTCATATCTATCACTTGCAGGGAAAGCCTGTGTTATGAAGTGAGCAAAGCCATACTGCAAGCATGACCACTCAGTGGAGGAGACTCAGATGCCCTACCAGCACATCCTGATCGCCGTCGATCTGACCGAGGAATGCCATCCGGTAGCCGAGCGAGCCTTGGCCATCGCCGCCAGCGGCGGTGCCAGGGCCTCGCTGGTCCATGTCGTCGAGCCGATGGCCATGGCCTTCGGTGGCGACGTGCCGATGGATCTGTCGATGCTTCAACAGCAGCAGTTCGATCAGGCCCGCGAGCGCCTGGAGGGCTTCGCCGGCCGCTATCCGCAACTGGGTGAAGAACAGCGCCACCTGACCTATGGCCAGCCACGCCAGGAGATTCACCGCCTGGCCGAGGAACAGGGTTGCGATCTGATCGTGGTCGGTAGCCATGGCCGCCATGGCCTGGCCCTGCTCCTCGGCTCCACCGCCAACGATGTACTGCACGGTGCGCCGTGCGACGTACTGGCGGTGCGCCTGAAAAAACCCAAGGAGTAAACCGAGGCCCGGCAACGGGCCTCCGTCACTTATTCCTGAACGTCGCCCGCGCTCATCACCAGCGGGCGAATCTTCTGCAGCTGAGTCTCCAGCGACACCGTCATGCTCGACGACATGGAGAAGAAGGTGAGGAACGCCTTGAGGTTGGAGTCGCCTTCACAGACATCGTGAATGCGCTGCCAGAACGCCTGGTTGACCAGCTGCAGCTGCTGGAACTGCTTGACCAGGCCCTTCAGGTCCCAATCCGCGCGACGCCCCTCTCGGTAGTTGAAGTACTGCCGGGTCAGGTACAGCGAGATGGTGCGCAGGATGAATTCCTGGCTGCTGGCGAACGGCAGGTGGTTCTGCGCCATCGGCTTGAGCTTGCCCAGCACCGGGCAGGCGCTGGTGGCCATGATCACGCCGAGCAGCGAGCGCAAGCCCTCTTCCAGGCCGACCTGCTTGTTGTACTCACGCTCCGGGGTGCGCACCCAGACCTGGGCCTTCTTGATCGCCGGCAGGCCGTGGAAGTCCTCGATCACCCTATGCAGGTCGACCGCCGCCGGGCAGCGGCTGAACTCGTCTTTCTTCAGTGGGCAGTTGCTGCACTGATTGTGTTCCAGGCGCGTCCACTTCGGCGTCGCCTCGGCACCCTGGGGGTCGTACTGACGGTCCAGCTCGATCCTGTAGCTGAACTGATGGTTGTCATCCAGGGTGATGCGGTACTCAATCGCCATGCATGTCTCCGACAGGCTTTTCAGGCTTCCAATTCGGCCCAACGCTCCAGCAGTTGGTCCAGTTCTTCTTGTAGGCGCTGCAGGCGTTCCAGGGCGGCGCCGGTGATGGCCGGGGCCTGCTGGTAGAAGGCCGGATCGGCGATCTGCGCCTGCAGTTGTGCCAGCTGGACCTCCAGGGCGTCGATCTGCCCGGGGATGGCCTCCAGCTCACGCTGCAGCTTGTAGCTGAGCTTCTTCGCGGCGGCCGGAGCCGCCTCTTTCACTGTTTCCTTCACCGGCGCAGCGGGTGCCACTGCGCTCAGTTCCGCTTTACCCGATTTGCTCTCGCCAACACCCAGCAGGCGTGGCGAGCCGCCCTGGCGCAACCAGTCCTGGTAGCCGCCCACGTACTCACGCACCCTGCCCGCGCCTTCGAAGACCAGCGTGCTGGTCACCACGTTGTCGAGGAAGGCCCGGTCGTGGCTGACCATCAGCACGGTGCCGGGGAAATTCAGCAGGACCTCTTCGAGCAGCTCAAGGGTTTCCACGTCCAGATCGTTGGTCGGTTCGTCCAGCACCAGCAGGTTGGCCGGCTTGCTGAACAGCTTAGCCAGCAACAGGCGCGCCCTCTCCCCTCCGGACAATGCCTTGACCGGCGTGCGTGCACGCTGCGGACTGAACAGGAAATCCCCGAGATAGCTCAGCACGTGGCGACTCTGGCCATCGATAATGATGAAGTCGCGCCCCTCTGCGACGTTGTCGATCACCGTCTTTTCCGGTTCCAGCTGATGGCGCAGCTGATCGAAATACGCCACTTCCAACTTGGTACCTGCCACTATCGTGCCACTATTTGGCTGCAGGTCGCCAAGCAGCAGTTTGAGCAGGGTGGTCTTGCCGGTGCCATTGGCCCCGAGCAGGCCGATGCGGTCGCCGCGCTGCAGCACCAGCGAGCAGTCGCTGATCAGCGCAGGTCCCCCTGCGTGCGCAAAACTGACATTTTCCGCCACTATCACCTGCTTGCCGGACTTCTCCGCCGACTCCAGCTGGATGTTGGCCTTGCCCTGGCGCTCGCGCCGCTCGCTGCGCTCCATGCGCATGGCCTTGAGCGCACGCACGCGACCTTCGTTGCGGGTACGCCGGGCCTTGATGCCCTGGCGAATCCACACTTCCTCCTGGGCCAGACGCTTGTCGAACAGCGCGTTGGCGGTTTCCTCGGCGGCCAGCTGCTGCTCCTTGTGCACCAGGAAGCTGGCGTAGTCGCCGTTCCAGTCGATCAGCCCGCCGCGGTCCAGTTCGAGGATGCGCGTGGCCAGGTTCTGCAGGAAGGAACGGTCGTGGGTGATGAACAGCACGGCGCCGCCGAAGTCCTTCAGCGCCTCTTCCAGCCAGGCGATGGCGCCGATGTCCAGGTGGTTGGTCGGCTCGTCCAGCAGCAGCAGGTCCGGCTCGGAGACCAGGGCCTGGGCCAGCAGCACGCGACGACGCCAGCCACCGGACAGCTCGGCCAGGGTCTTGTCCGCCGGCAGCTGCAGGCGGCTCAGGGTGCTGTCCACCAGCTGCTGCAGGCGCCAGCCATCCTTCGCCTCCAGCTCCTGCTGCACATGCATCAGCTGGTTGAGGTCTTCGTCGTTGTGGATGTTCTGGCTCAGGTGGTGATAGCGCGCGAGCAGCTCGCCGACGCCGGCCAGACCCTCGGCGACCACGTCGAACACGGTCCGTTCGTCGGCACGCGGCAGCTCCTGCGGCAGTTCACCGATCTTCAGCGCCGGGGCGCGCCAAATCTCGCCGTCGTCGGGCATCTGGTCGCCCTTGACCAGGCGCAGCATGCTCGACTTGCCGGTGCCGTTGCGGCCGATGATGCACACCCGCTCCCCCCGGGCGATCTGCCAGGACACCTTGTCCAGCAGGGGCATGGCGCCGTAGGCCAGGGAAACGTCGGAAAACTTGAGCAGGGTCATGGCTACCACCTTGGAAAACAGGCGCGCATTCTAACCGAGTTGCGCTGGCCCAATGCCGGCGCATTTGTCGCACGCGCCCGCGGCATTCTCGTGCCACGCGCAACAAGCTAAGCTAGGCGCATTTTTGGAAGCACCCCGCTCCATCTCGTTACTTCTGCCCGGATGTGTCATGCGCCGCCCTCTGTTCTGCCTGCTTTCCACGATCCTTTCCTGCGCCCTCGGCCTGTCCAGCGTCCAGGCCGCCAGCCTGGCCCAGCAGCGGCAGATGTACGACGAGGCCAAGCGCGCCCTGGCCAAGGGCGACAAGGGACCATACCTGCGCTATGCCAATGCCCTGCGCGACTATCCGCTGACGCCCTACCTGGCCTATGACGAGCTGACCGCTCGCCTGAAGTGGGCCAGCAACGACGAGATCGAAGCCTTCCTCACCGAGCATGGCGACCTGCCCCAGGCCGGCTGGATGAAACTGCGCTGGCTGCGCTGGCTGACCGAGCGCGGCGAGTGGCAGACCTTCGCCAACTACTACGACCCCAAGCTCAACTTCACCGAACTGGACTGCCTGTACGGCCAGTACCTGTACAAGCAGGGCATGAAGGCCGAGGCGCGCGCCGCCGCGGAAAAGCTGTGGCTGATGGGCAAGTCCCAGCCCGAGGCCTGCGACACCCTGTTCAGCCTGTGGCGCGCCGATGGCCAGCTCACCGAGGAGAATCGCTGGAAGCGCGCCAAGCTGGCCGCCGAGGCTCGTAACTATGGCCTGGCCAGCTATCTGGTGAAGGGCCTGCCGACCTACGGTAAGCAGGGCCAGCTGATGATCGAAGCGGCGCAGAAGCCGCAGATGATGAGCCAGACCGCCCGCTTCGCCCCCGCCGACCGCCACATGGCCGACGCCGCCGGCCTCGGCCTGCGCCGCCTGGCCCGCCAGGATCCGGAGAAGGCCCTGAGCCTGCTCGAGGTCTACGCCGGCAAGCTGCCGTTCTCCGCCGAAGAGAAGGTCGCCATCGCCCGCGAGATCGGCCTGACCCTGGCCAAGCGTTTCGACGTGCGCGCCCTGCAGATCATGGCCCAGTACGATCCGGAACTGCGCGACAACACCGTGTCCGAATGGCGCGCCCGCCTGCTGCTGCGCCATGGCCGCTGGGACGAGGCCTACCAGTTGACCAGCCGCCTGCCGGCGGACCTGGCCACCACCAGCCGCTGGCGCTACTGGCACGCGCGCAGCCTGCAACTGGCCCAGCCCCAGGACCAACAGGCCCTCGCCCTGTACCAGCCGCTGGCCAAGGAGCGCGATTTCTACGGCTTCCTCGCCGCCGACCGCATCCAGGCACCCTACAGCCTGAACAACAAGCCGATGGCCCTCGATCCGCAACTGGTGCAGAAGGTGCGCAACACCGCCGGCATCCGTCGCGCCCTGGAATTCCACGACCGCGGCCAGATCGTCGACGGCCGCCGCGAGTGGTACCACGTCAGCCGCCTGTTCAGCCGCGAGGAGCTGGTGGCCCAGGCCAAGCTGGCCTACGACAAGCAGTGGTACTTCCCGGCCATTCGCACCATCAGCCAGGCCAAGTACTGGGACGACCTGGATATCCGCTTCCCCATGGCGCACAAGAGCAGCCTGACCCAGCAGGCCAAGCTGCGCGGCCTGCACTCCAGCTGGGTGTTCGCCATCACCCGCCAGGAGAGCGCATTCATGGCCGACGCCCGCTCGCCGGTCGGCGCCATGGGCCTGATGCAGCTGATGCCGGGCACCGCCAAGGAAACCGCGCGCAAGTTCGGCATCCCCCTGGCCAACCCGCAGCAGGCCCTGGTGCCAGAGAAGAACATCCAGCTCGGCGCCGCCTACCTGAGCCAGGTGCACGGCCAGTTCAACGGCAACCGGGTGCTCGCCTCCGCCGCTTACAACGCCGGCCCCGGTCGCGTGCGCCAGTGGCTGAAAGGTGCCGACCACCTGGCCTTCGACGTATGGGTGGAGAACATCCCGTTCGACGAGACCCGCCAGTACGTGCAGAACGTGCTGTCCTACTCGGTGATCTACGGCCAGAAGCTCGGCGCGCCGCAGCCGCTGGTGGACTGGCACGAACGTTTCTTCGACGACCAGTGAAAATGCAAACGGGCGCCTCGGGCGCCCGTTTGCTGTAGCCCGGATGCAATCCGGGAATAATCTCCTCACGACTTCCCGGATTACCTCCGGGCTACGCCAGCTACTCCAGCACTGCCACCGGCATGCCCACGCGCAGCTCACCCACCCCACGCGGCAGTAGGTTCTGCCCGAAGTACACCTCGCCGTTACGCTCGCGGTAGGTCTTCAGGGTGGTCAGCGGCTCGCGGTCGGCGTTGCGCTCACCGGTCTGCGGGTCGATGGTGGTGAGGATGCAGCGGCTGCAGCCCTTGGCCACCTCGAACTCCAGCTCGCCGATGCGGATGCGCTTCCAGCTGTCTTCGGCGTAGGGCGCACTGCCCTCGATCACCAGATTGGGACGGAAACGCAGCATCTCCAGCGGCCGCCCGACCCGCGCGGACAGATCATCCAGGGACGCCTGGCCGATCAGCAGCAACGGGAAACCGTCGGAAAACGCCACCCTGTCACCGGGCTGGGCGTAGCCGGTGTCGACCTGCCGCGCCCGCGCCTCGGGCACCTGCACCAGTCGGCAGGGCCGGCCGATAAAGGCGCTCAGCCATTCGGCCGCCGCATCGCCTGCATCCGGCACGCGCAGGCTGTCGCGCCACACGGTGACGCCACGCAGATCGGCTTCCGGGTCGGGCAGCGCCACCTCGATGCCGTCAAAGCCCGGCGCACTCAGGCTCAGGCCGCCCTCGGCGTTGTACAGCGCGCTCAGTTGGCTCATCTGCGGCAACAGGCGCTGGGTGAGGAAGCGCCCGCTCTCCGGCTCCACCAGCATCCAGCGGCGGTCGCCGCGCAGGCCAAGCACCTCCAGCGGCGAACTGCTCAGACTTTCGCCGCGGGCGGACTTGAGGGGATAGCGATACAGGGCGGACAGCTGCATGAAAGCCTCGCGTAGGAAAAAAGGATTAATCGCTCGTTCAACCGAAGGAGCGATGTGCTCGGCGTCACACTATTTGTAACCATGCCCGCGCGAGTTCAAGCCACATAAAACCAATAACAGTGCTGCAGGTGTACTCATGCCCGCCCATCAGATTGCTGCCGTCCCGGCCGAGCCGGCCCGCTCAACCCTTCCCGGTGCCTACCCGCTGCTGGTGTTCTGCCAGCTGTTCCTGATCGCCGCGGTGCTGACCCAGGCGGACAACGGCCTGCGCCTGGTCGCGCTGGCCATGGCGCTGCCGATCTTCATCCTCGGCTGGCGCCTGCACAAGGCGCAACGAGTGAACATACTGAGCGAGCGCCTTGCTGCAATCAATGGCAGCCTGGTCGACCTCACCGGGCCTGCCGCCACGGATTCGCCGGATGGCAGCACACAGGTCCTGCAGAGCCTGACCGCACGCCTGCGCGACAACATCGCGCGCCTGCAGCAGAACAGCCTGCAGGTCGCCGCCACCTCGGCCGGCAGCCGCCTGCAATCGGAACGCGCGGCGCAGGACGCGCTTCAGCAGCAGAATCTCTCCGAACTGATCTTCCAGGCCAGCGAGCAAACCACCGGCGCCCTGCAGGACATTTCCGCGCGCACCGGCGGCATCACCGAAATGAACAGCCGCAATCTGGACCTGGCGCGTCAGTCACAAAGCCAGCTCGGCGACGCCTGCCGGCACATGCAGGCGATCAGCCAGACCATGGACGGCTTCCAGCACAATATCGCGGCGTTGGAGAGTACCTCCGCGCGGGTGCGGGAGATCCTCACCACGGTGCAGGACTTTTCCGCGCAGACCAACATGCTCGCCCTCAACGCCGCCATCGAGGCAGCGCGGGCCGGCGAGCAGGGCCGTGGCTTCGCCGTGGTCGCCGACGAGGTACGCAATCTCTCGCTCAAGGTCGGCAGCGCGGCGCAGCAGATCGGGCAGCTGATGGAACAGATGGCCAGCGCCATGTCCGGCGCCGAACGTCAGACCCGGGACATGCACGAACAGAGCACCACGGCAGGCGCGGCGGTAGGCGTTGCCGCCGACCAGTTCGCCACCATGGTCGAGGACTTCCAGCGCGCCAACGACGACCTGCTGATGGTCAGCAGTGCCCTCGAGGAGCTGACCGCGACCAATGCCGAGACGCACCAGCACAGCAGCCGCATTCGCGACTTCAGCCTGACCATCAGCGCCTGCATGCAGCAGAGCTTCACCCAGGCCGACCGCACCCGCGACAGCGCCAACCTGCTGCTGCAGGACCTCAGTGGCTTCCGCCTGGGCCACGGTCGCCTGGAGGCGATCATCGACATGCTCATGCTGAGGCGCGCCGATATCGAGACTCGGCTGGACGCCCTGCAGGCCTCCGGCATCGACCTGTTCGATCACAACTACCAGGCCATCGCCAACAGCAACCCGCCCAAGCACAACGTGAGCTGGGCGGAGCCCTATCGCCGGCAGATCCAGCCTCTGCTGGACCAGTGGGATACCGGCGGCAAGGACGGCGTGCTTTACGTCGCCCCGGTCAACGACCGTGGCTACCTGGCAGCCGCCCGCAGCGCGGCGTCGCAGGAACCCTGCGGCGATCCGGCCATCGACGCGGCGAAGAGCACGCACCTGCGCTTCTTCGGCTCGGCGGTGGAGCACGAGAACATGCGCAAGTGCAGCCATGTGAGCATGGGAACCTTCGTGCTGCCGGGCACCACGACGGTGATCTTCGTGATGTACGTGCCCCTCATGGTCGGCGGGCGCCGCTGGGGCACCATGAGCGCGGGCGTGTTGCCGGCGGCGATTGGCGTGTAAGAGGCGGCCAGGGCGCCGGGCGCGCCCTGCCGGAGCGAGTCAGGTGTCGAGTTCCAGACGCTGACGGATCACGTCGACCAGCTTGTCGGGCTGGAACTTGGAGAGGAAGTTGTCGCAGCCGACCTTCTTCACCATCGCCTCGTTGAAGCTGCCGGACAACGAGGTGTGCAGCACCACGTAAAGGTCCTTGAGGCGCGGGTCGTTGCGGATCTCGGTGGTCAGGCGGTAGCCATCCATCTCCGGCATTTCGGCGTCGGTGAAGATCATCAGCAGCTTGTCGGTCATCACCTCGCCGGTATCCGCCCACTTCTTCAGCAGCTGCAGAGCCTTGAGGCCGTCGCTGGCCGAGTGCGTACGCAAGCCCAGCTGCGACATGGTCTCGCGCAGCTGGTTGAGTGCCACCGTGGAGTCATCCACCAGCAGCACCTCGCGGCCGACGGCCTTGGCCAGCAGCGGATCGGCAAGCTTCTCGTCGGAGACCTTGGTGCTCATCGGCGCGATTTCGGCCAGCACCTTCTCCACGTCGATGATCTCGACGATCTGGTCGTCCACCTTGGTGATCGCGGTCAGGTAGTGCTGGCGCCCCGCCCCGCCCGGCGGCGGCAGGATGGATTCCCAGTTGAGGTTGAGGATGCGGTCCACGCCACCGACCAGGAAGGCCTGCACCGAGCGGTTGTACTCGGTGACGATGATGGTGCTGTTCTCGCTCGGGGTCAGCGGGCGCATGCCGATGGCCTGGGACAGGTCGATCACCGGCAGGGTCTGGCCGCGCAGGTTGACCACCCCGCAGACATAGGGATGGCGGTGCGGCATCAGGGTCAGCTTGGGCAGTTGCAGGACTTCCTGCACCTTGAACACGTTGATCGCGAACAATTGGCGCCCGGCCAGGCGGAACATGAGGATTTCCAGACGGTTCTCGCCCACCAGCTGGGTGCGTTGATCCACTGTATCGAGAATGCCGGCCATGTGATGTTCCTCAGGTGCTTGAATCGAGTCTAGCTTCTATCGGCCGATTGCACGGGAACTGCAGGATATGGCCTGACGCCATCATGCCGCAGGGCACGGGTCGGCGCCAGCATGCCTCAGCCGAGCAGCGGCGAGATGTTCGGCAGGTGCAGGCGCAGCGCCCCGGGACGCGCGGCGAAGCGCAGACGCTGGCCTTCCATAGGCTCACCGTCCAGGTTGATGTCCAGCCCTTCCGGCGCCTCCACTTCCAGCCACGGCAGACGCGCGCTGATCGACACCGCCTCCAGGCCGAGGATGCCGCCGGACAGCAGCGTGCCCAGGGTACCGACCACGTCCTGGGGCGCCGGCACGATACAGATATCCAGCAAACCATCATTGATCTGCGCCTGCGGGCACATCACATGACCACCGCCGGCCTGGCGCCCGTTGCCGATGCCAAGGGCTAGGAAATCCCCCTCCCAGGTGAAGCCCGGCCCACTGAAACGGCCAAACGCGGAATGCACTTCGGGAAAGCGGGTCAGCCCGGTGAGGAAATAGGCGGCGCCGCCGAGCATCTTCTTCAGCTCTTCCGAGGTATTGGCGGTGACCTTGGAGCCGAAGCCCCCGGTGGCCATATTGAGGAACAACTGGCCGTCCACCTCGCCCAGGTCGATCGAGCGCGGCTCGAACTCCAGCAGGGACAAGGCTTCCGCCGGCGGCAGCGGAATGCCGGCGGCGCGGCAGAAGTCATTGGCGGTGCCCAGTGGCAGCAAGGCCAGGGAAGCGTCGCTGCCCGCCAGCGCCATGGCCTCGGCCACCTCGCGCAGGGTGCCATCGCCGCCCCCGGCGATCAGGGTTGGATAGCCGGCGGCCAGCGCCCTGTCCACCAGACGCGCCGCATCGCCGCCTTCCCAGGTCAGGCGCACGGCCAGCTCCCAGCCGTTCTCTCGCAGCGCCATCACCGCGGCCCGCACTTCCTCGTTCTGCGCCTGCTTGCCATGCAGGATCAGCAGCGCCTTGCGCTCACCCATGCCATGCCCCCTCCCTTGTGGTTTATCCGAGTACAGCAGACCTCGGCGTAGACGGGAAAGTGCCGACTACCGCTGCGCTTGGAAAGGGCTAGGCGGGATACCCGGTGATCTCGCGAATGCTGCCGTACAGCGGCTTGAGCTGCTTGTACATGCGCAGGTAGACCTCGCGGTACAGGCGCTCGTACACCGCCACCGCCTGCGGGTTGGGCTGGAACACCTTGCCGACGCGGGTCATGGCGGCGATGGCCGTGGGGAAGTCCGGGTGCAGGCCAAGACCGACGGCGCAGTCGATGGCCGCGCCCAGGCCGGAGGTCTCGTACAGGTGCGGGCGCTCGGCCGGCAGGTTGAAGATATCGGCGGTCAGCTGCATGGCCGCATCGCTCTGCGAGCCGCCACCGGAGATGCGCAGGCGCTCGATACGGGTGCCGGAGCGCTTCTCGATGCGCTCGCGGCCCTGGCGCAGGGCGTAGGCCAGGCCTTCGAGGATCGCCCGGTACAGGTGCGCGCGGGTGTGCACGTCGCCGAAGCCGATGATCGAGCCCTTGGCCTCCAGCCCCGGCTCGCGGATACCCGGCGACCAGAACGGCTGCAGAGTCAGGCCCATGGAGCCCGGCGGCACGGCGTTGACCAGCTCGTCGAACAGGGTTTCGGCCTCCACGCCCAGCTCCAGACCGCGCTGGCGTTCGGCATGGCCGAACTGTTCCTTGAACCAACTGACCATCCAGAAGCCACGGAAGATCATGACCTCGGTATTGAAGTGATCGGGAATCGCCGCCGGGTACGGCGGGATCAGCGGAATGGTCTCCAGGTACTTGGCACGGGTGGTATTGATGGTCGCCGTGGTGCCATAGGACAGGCACGCCGTGCTCGGCTCCACGCCACCGGCGCCGATCACTTCGCAGGCCTTGTCCGAGGCCGCGGCAATCAGCGGCAGCCCTTCAGGGATGCCAGTGTGGGCGCTGGCCTCGGCGGTGATGCTGCCGATGCGCTCGCCCGGCTTGACCAGCTCCGGCAGCATGTCCGGGCGCACCGGGATGGCCTGCCACTTCCAGTCGCTGGGCTTGGCCCAGCACAGGCGCTTGTAGTCGAACGGCAGGTAGGCCACGCAACTGCCCACCGAGTCGACGAAGCGGCCGCTCAGGCGGTGGGTGAGGAAGCCCGAAAGCAGCAGGAACTTGTGGGTACGGGCCCAGATATCCGGCTGCTGCTGGGCGACCCAGTTGGCCTCGGCCTGGGCGCGGAAGTAATCCACAGTCGCCTCTTCGCGGATCAGCTTGAACAGCCAGCCCCAGGGCCCGGTGATGCTGCCTTCCACCTCGGCGCGGCGCTGGTCCAGCCAGAGAATGGCCGGGCGCAGCGGTTTGCCGGCCTCGTCCACATTGATCAGGGTGCCGCGCTGGGTGGTGACCGAGACGCCGGCGATCTGGCGTTTGTCGATCTCGACGCTGGCCCACAGCCGGCGGCAGGCCTCGCCCAGGCTGGCCCAGTAGTACTCCGGGTCCTGCTCGGCCCAGCCGGGGTGCTCGGAGTAGTAGGGTTCGAGCTCCACCTTGCCCTTGCCAACCAGGTTGCCGGCCAGGTCGAAGAGCAGCGCGCGCACGCTTTGGGTACCGTTGTCGATGGCCAGCAGGTAGCGTTGTTCGGTCACGTCGGTTTCCAGGCAGTTCAAGGCAGGCTGTAGCAGCGATGCCACAGCGCCAGATAGCGTTGTTGTTCTTCGTCCCAGCGCGCATCGCTCCAGCCCAGGCGCGGCTGGCACAGCGCGCGGATGCGTGGCAGCTCGGCCGCAGCACCATCGGCCAGCAGCAGGGCGATGCGGGTGCGGCGCAGCAGCAGGTCGTCCAGATGCAGCACCAGCTCCTCGTCGCAGGCCAGGGCCAACTCGGCCCACAGGGTGTTGCTGGCGCCGATGCAGGCGTTGCCCAGTTCGTCGATCAGCCGCGCCAGACGCGGCAAAGCCGCACCGTGACGACCGGCCAGGCGGCGCTGTTGGGCCATACCCAGTCCAGGCAGCACCTGCGGCGCGGCGCCACGGAACACCTGCTGGCCGGCATCCGTCACCTCACGGCCGACCATGGGCGCACAGGCGCGCAGCACTTCCAGGGCCAGCAGGCGGAAGGTGGTCAGCTTGCCGCCGGCCAGGGTCACGCAGCCGGGCTCGCTCCACAGCGCGTGCTCGCGCTTCTCGTCCGAGGGCTTGCGCCCGGCGCTCTCCCCTTCGCTGACCACCGGGCGCACGCCGGCCCAGGTGGACAGCACATCCCCACGCCCAATACCGGCATGCGGGAATACGCTGGCGCAGGCGGCCAGCAGGTAATCCACTTCTTCGGCGGTGATGCGTGCGTCCTGGCCCAGCGACGTGTCGTGATCCAGGTCGGTGGTGCCGACCACCGTGGCGCCTTCCCAGGGAAATACAAAGACGGGCCTGCCATCTTCCGCGTGCATAAAGCTGATGGCCTGGGCTACCGGCAGGCGCCAGGCCGGCAGCAGCAGATGGCTGCCGCGCAGCGGGCGGATATGTTCCAGGCCGGTCTTCTGCCGCAGCTCGTCGGCCCAGGCACCGGTGGCCTGAGCCACGGCGCGGGCACGGAAGGCAACGCGCTGGTTACTTTCCACGTCCTCGGCCATCAGCCCGACCACCCGGCCGTTGTCGCGGCTCAGCTCGACCACGCGCACACCATTGAGCGCCTCGCCGCCATCGGCGCGCGCCTCCCCCAGAACCCGCATGACCAGCCGCGCATCGTCGGTGACCGCATCGGTAAAGCGGGTGGCGCCAAGTAGCGTCTGCTCCTGCAGGCCCGGCGCCAGATAGCGCAGCTCGGCCAACGGGTGATAACGATGCAGGCGCTGACCGGCCAGGGCGTCGTACACGCCGAGCAGACCACCAAACACCTTGGGGCCGGGGAAGCGACCACGATAATGCGGGAACAGGAATGGCAACGGATCGACCAGACCCGGCGCCTCGCCGAGCAGACGCTGGCGCTCGCGCACCGAATCACGGGTCAGGCCCAATTGGCCCTTGGCGATGTAGCGCAGGCCGCCATGGACCATCTTCGACGAGCGACTGGAGGTGCCCCAGGCGAAGTCGCGCTGCTCCAGCAGCAGGCAGCTCCAGCCACGCCGGGCCGCCTCGCGCAGTATGCCGGCGCCGGTGATGCCGCCGCCGACCACGATCAGGTCCCAGTCGCGCGCCGCCAGTTCCGGCAGCGCGGTTTCACGCCAGGTGGCGTTCCAGCTCTGCATTATCGAAACCCTTGAAGAAGCCGTCGCGAGCGCCCCGAGAGCAAGGCGGACGGAGCGCAGCGACGAGACATATCAAGGCGATAGGCGAGGAGCGAGCACCGCCTCACAGCCGCTTGCGGCTGAACTGCCGCAGGCAGGCCCGCAGGGCGAACGTAGCGAGTCACGCAGCTATCGGGGCGCGCAGCAGGCTTATTCATGGGTTTCCAGCAGAACGCCAGGTGCCAGACGCTGTTCGGGATCGAAGTGCTGGGCCATAGCCTTGAGCGCCGCCATGCCCAGCTCACCCTTCTCCGCCACCAGGTACGGCGCATGATCGCGGCCGACGCCATGCTGGTGGCTGATGGTGCCGCGGTTGCCGGCGATGGTCTGGCAGGCCGCGTGCTTGAGCTTGTTCCAGCGCGCCAGGGTCTGCTCGTAGCTGCTGCCCGGGCGGAACACGTAGGTGGTGTAGATGCTCGAGCCCTCGCCATAGACGTGGGACAGGTGGGTGAACACGTGGACCTGCTCGCCCTCGTCCGCCAGGCCCTGGCGCAGGCTGGCCTCGACCTTGTTCAGCAGGTTGTCGACGTTGCTCCAGTCGGTCGCCGTCTCCAGGGTGTCCACCGCGTAGCCGGCCTCCCACAGGCCGTGGCGCAGGTAGGGGAAGCGGAAGCGGTTTTCCGCCCATTTCTTGCCCAGCAGGGTGCCGGTGAACACGCCGCCCTCGGCGCGCAGGATGCGCTTGGCCTGTTTGACCGACAGGGCGTTCTGCGCGCGATTGCCGGTGACGCCGAAGGTCAGCATGCACTTGCCTACGCGGGCGCCACGCATGGCCAGGTATTTCTCAAGCCAAGCGATCTGCTCCGGATGGCCAGCCAGGGCCAGTTGGGTTTCGGTCTCGATGGCATTGGACAGGCGCAGCATCGACAGCGGCACGCGCGCCTGGGCCAGGGCGCGGATACCGGCCAGGGCCTGCTGCCAGCTGGGCAGGAACACGGCGAAGAATTTCTCCTGCTCGGCCAGCCTGGTCACGCGCACGCGCACTTCGGAGATCACGCCGAAGCGCCCTTCGCTGCCGAGGATCAGCTCGCGCAGGTCCGGACCGGCGGCCGAGGCCGGGAAAGTCGGAATCTCCAGGGTGCCGGCGAAGGTCTCGACCTTGCCACCGGCGAACAGCTGCTCGATGCGCCCGTAGCGCAGCGACTGCTGGCCGCTGGAGCGGCTGGCGACCCAGCCGCCGAGGGTGGACAGCTCCCAGGATTGCGGGAAATGGCCGAGGGTGTAGCCACGAGCACGCAGCTGTGCCTCCACCTGCGGGCCACTGGCGCCGGGGCCGAAGGTGGCGATCTGGCTCTGCTCGTCGAGGTCGAGCAGCTGGGTCATGCGCTCCAGCGACAGGGTCAGTACCGCCTTGTCGCCGGCTGCCGGGTTGATGTGGCCAGCCACCGAGGTGCCGCCGCCGTAGGGAATGACGATGGCGTCCTGCTGCTGCGCCCAGCTCAGCAACTCGCGGATCTGCGCGGCGGTTTCCGGCAGGGCCACGCCATCGGGGAATACGCCGAAATCGCCGGAGCGCATGGCCAGCCAGTCCGGCAGGCTCTGGCCGCGGGCATGGCGCACGCGCACTTCGGCGTCGATGCTGACCAGCGGATGGCGGGTGACCAGGCGCGACTGCGGCACCCGCGCCAGCACCTGCTCCAGGCTGGCGTCCGCCAGGCGCTGGCCGGCGCCGACGCGCTCGGCAAGGAAGGCGCCACCATGGGCCGGCAGTTCAACCTGGGTGGCTTCGTCGCCCCATCCGTTCCAACGTCGCATCCGTCCTTTCCTCACAGTTCCGCTGATGATCGATGGCTGCCTATACTAGCCAGCCGCCCGCTCCGGTCACTGTCGAATCGGGACAGCGGCTGTCGCCAATCAAGACAAGCAGAACAACAAGAATCGACCATGCTGACCCTCGGCTATACCTCGGTCCCCGCCCTGCTCAAGTACCTGCGTCACGCCGAACACCTCGGCCTGGACGTGGAGGCCGCTCGCACCGCAGCCGGCCTCAGCGCCGAGGACCTGGCGGACAACGGCAAGCGCCTGCCCAGCGAGGTGCACGAGCGCCTGCTGGCGCACCTGATGCAGGTCTCCGGCGACCCGCTGTTCGGCCTGCATGCCGCGCGTTACGTACAACCCGGCTCGTGGAGCGTGCTCGGCTACATCACCATGAACTGCGCCACCCTGGGCGAGGCGATGAGCCGCATCGTGCCCTACGAGAAACTGGTCGGCGACATGGGCACCAGCCAACTGGAACTGGCCGGCGACCATGTGCGGCTGATCTGGAACTGCCGCCACGAGCACCCGGGTATCCGCCGGCACATGGTGGAGAACGTGCTGGCGTCGTGGATGCTCTACGCGCGCTGGATCGCCGACATGGACCGCTCGCCGCGCGAGGTCTGGTTCGAACATGCGCGCCCGGACGAGGCGCAGCAGACCGACTACGAAGAGGTGTTCGGCTGCCCGGTGCTGTTCGGCCAGCCGAGCAATGCCCTGCTGGTGCCGCTGGACTACCTGAGCATTCCCCTGCGCCAGGCCGACGCCAACCTGCTGCGGACCCTGGAAGAACACGCACTGACCATGATGGCCGGGCTGGACGACAACGAGCCGCTGCCGCAACGGGTGAAAAACGCCCTGCGCCTGCTGCTCAAGGACGGCCTGCCGCGCAAGGAAAAGGTCGCCGAGAAATTCCACATGACGGTGCGCACCCTGCAGCGCCACCTGCAGCAGGCCGGCACCAGCTACCAGGAAATCCTCGATCAGCTGCGCCAGGAACTGGCCGAACACTACCTGCTGCGCAGCGAC
Organism: Pseudomonas sp. GD04019; assembly: GCF_029837695.1. Classification (GTDB taxonomy): domain Bacteria; phylum Pseudomonadota; class Gammaproteobacteria; order Pseudomonadales; family Pseudomonadaceae; genus Aquipseudomonas. The sequence goes on along the minus strand of NZ_JAOEEA010000005.1, from coordinate 54,009 downwards.
CTGGCGATCCAGGACATCGCCAGCTACCTGGGTTTCACCGAGTCACGCTCGTTCCACCGCAGCTTCAAAGCGTGGACCGGGATGACGCCGGGTGAATATCGTCAGAAATATCAAAATGCCACTACTTTTTAATTGCCTTCAAAAAAACTTCGTGATCAAATCGACAAAAAACCGGCGACACCATAACTAAAGCAAAATAGAGTCGCCAAAAATCTGACTCTCAACGCATTTCATCGGCGGTCCGAATCCGGACCGAACGGGGGAGCTTTTGCGCGCGCATTCCACCGAACGCCAGCCGATCTCTAGACCGAGCTTCGTCCAGTATTTCGTGGCCTTCACTCGCCTGCTTCATGGTTTCACGGCCATGTTGCCGGGTCTCGTGCTGCTGTGGACGCTCAATACCAATCCCGAGCTGACCAAGCACTACGTCACGCTGATGCTGTTCTTCGGGCTGATCACCGTATTGATCTTCCAGGCAGGCGGTGTCTATAGCGACGAACTGTTCAGCAACCTGCTGCGCTTTCGCCTGATGTTCTTCAATTGGCTAGCCGCCTTTGCCCTTCTGCTGTTCATGCATCAGGCCCTGAAGCTCTTCGCCCCCATTCCCGTGCGGCTGCTGGTGATCTGGTTCGTCGCAGGACTGCTCTTGTTTGGCGCAGAACGACTCTTGCTGCTGGCAATCCTGCGCTCGCTGATACGCCAAGGGCGGCATCTACAGAACGCGGTGATCCTTGGCGGTACCGACAATGGCGTGCGTGCAGCGGAGTATCTGCGGCGCAATGGTGACATCAGGCTGGGAGTGATTGGCTTCATTGATGATCGACTGAGCCGAGTCAGCGGCATGCTGGCGGACTTGCCAGTGCTCGGTGACACCGCTGTTCTGGAGAAGCTGATCCGTGAGGAACGCGTCCAGCAAGTTCTGGTTGCGCTCCCCTGGACCGCCGAAAACCGAATCGACCACATTGTGAGACACCTGCGCACACTGCCAGTCAATGTATTGCTGGTACCGGACATGCTTGCCCTACGGCATGCGCACAACCGCATCACCGAAGTTTCCGGCGTGCCAATGTTCAACGCCTCGGAGCTTCCGCTGCGAGGCTGGTCGCCACTGATCAAACGTATCGAAGATCTTTTCCTCGCCAGCCTGGCCCTGGTGTTGCTGGCTCCGGTGATGCTCGGCCTGGCCCTGGCTATCAAGCTGGATTCACCCGGCCCAGTCCTGTTCCGCCAGAAGCGCTACGGCTACAACAATCGACTGATCGAGGTGTACAAGTTCCGCTCCATGTATCACCAGATGGCGGATGCGAATGCCGAACGCCAGACCATACGGGGTGACGCACGCGTAACCCGAGTCGGCAGCTTTATTCGCCGCACCAGCCTGGACGAGCTGCCGCAGCTGTTCAACGTGGTGCTTGGCAGCATGTCCATGGTGGGTCCGCGGCCGCATGCCACGGCAACCAAGGCTGCCGGCATATTGTTCGAAGAAGCCGTAGAGCAATACAGTGCCCGCCACCGGGTTAAGCCCGGCATCACCGGCTGGGCCCAGGTCAATGGCTATCGGGGTGAAACTGACACACTGGAGAAGATCGAGAAACGCGTCGAGTATGACCTCGAATACATCGAGAACTGGTCCGTCTGGTTCGACCTCTACATCATCTTTCTCACTCTGCCCGCTGTGGCTTCCAGCAAAGAGGCTTACTGAATGGGCATTCTGATTCCATGCATCATCGCCGGCGGTGCCGGCACCCGTCTGTGGCCCATCTCCCGCGAAGCCCGACCGAAACCATTCATGCGCTTGCCAGACGGCGAAAGCCTCTTGCAGAAAACCTTCCTGCGCGCCGCGCGCTTGCAGGACGTAGAGCGTGTGATGACGGTGACCAATCGCGAGCTGCTGTTCAGCACCCAGGACGACTATCGCGCGGTGAATACTGGCGCATTGCATCTGGACTTTCTGCTCGAACCCTGCGGCCGCAACACCGCCCCAGCCATCGCCGCCGCCGCGTTGCATGCACAGAATCAGCATGGGGATGACTGCCAGCTATTGATCCTGCCAGCCGATCACCTGATCCAAGACGAATCGGCCTTTGCCGCCGCGGTAGCCAAAGCCCGCCGCTTGGCCGCTGCAGGCCATCTGGTGACCTTTGGCATTCAGCCAACGCGCGCCGAGACGGGCTACGGCTATATCGAAACTGGCGCCGCATTGGGCGTAGATGGCCTGCAAGTCGCCCGTTTTGTCGAGAAACCAGACGCCAACACCGCTCAGCAATATGTGGATAGCGGCCGGTATTTATGGAACGCCGGCATGTTCTGCCTACAGGTAGATTCGCTGCTGCGCGAGCTAGACCGCCATGCACCAGAGGTGTTGAGCATCGCGCGCAGCAGCTTGGATGCCAGCCCACTGTTAAAAGGTAGCGGCTGCGTACAGCGCGAGTTACCGCTAGCGCAGTTCGCTAAAGCCCCGGATATCTCCATCGATTACGCCTTGATGGAGCGCTCATCACAGGTCGCTGTAGTCCCCTGCTCACTGGGCTGGAACGATATAGGCTCCTGGCAGACCCTGCGTGAGCTGCTGCCCAGCGACGCTGCCGGCAACCAGGTGCGTGGCGAGGCAGTTCTGCATGAAGTCAGCAATTGCTATATCGACAGCTCCGACCGCCTGATCGGTGCCGTAGGCGTCCATAACCTGATCGTGGTCGACACTCCTGACGCCCTCCTGATCGCCGACGCCGAGCGTAGCCAGGACGTCAAGCACATCGCCCTCGAACTCAAGAAGCAAGGTCATGAGACCTATCGTCTGCACCGCACCGTCAACCGCCCGTGGGGGACCTATAGCGTCATAGAAGAAGGGCCACGCTTCAAGATCAAGCGCATCGTCGTACACCCGGGAGCATCGCTATCCCTGCAGATGCACCATCACCGCAGCGAACATTGGATAGTGGTCAGTGGCATGGCTCGGGTGGTCAATGGTGAGCGCGACTTCCTGCTCTACACCAACGAATCCACCTTCATTCCCGCCGGACACAGCCATCGTCTGAGCAACCCTGGGGTGATCGATCTGGTAATGATCGAGGTACAGAGCGGCGAGTACCTGGGCGAGGACGACATCGTGCGCTTCGAGGATATCTACGGCCGCACCCCGGAGTCCGCAAACTGATGCGCGTCGCGCTGATCATTCCAACGCGCAATGCCGGCGGCTTTCTCGATCGGCAGCTGCCCGCGCTTGCCCGTCAGACCCTGCAGCCGGACGAGCTATTGGTAGTTGACAGCGCTTCACAGGACGACACAGCCGAGCGGTATCGCGAGTTCGGTGCGCGTGTCGAAGTGATCGAGCCGAGCAGCTTCAATCACGGCAAGACCCGCCGCTGGGCCAGCCAGCAAGTTGCTGCCGATGTATTGATCTACATGACGCAAGATGCGATTCCAGCCGATCCCCAAGCACTGGCCAAACTACGCGATGAGTTGCTCTCGGAAGATGATATCGGCGTCGCCTACGGCCGCCAGCTACCGCATCCCAACGCAGGGCTGCTCGGCGCACAGGCACGTCGCTTCAACTATCCGGAACACAGTCGTACCAAGCGCTTGCATGACGCAGCCGAACTGGGCATCAAGACCTGTTACAGCTCTGACTCCTTCGCTGCCTACAAGCGCCAAGCCCTGTCAGCCGCCGGAGGCTTTCCCGAGGACGTCATCGGCAGCGAGGACGCCTATGTCGCCGGCAAGCTGCTCCTGGCCGGCTATGCCGTGCGCTATGCCGCCAGCGCCTGTGTCGAGCACTCGCACGACTATGATCCGCTGGATGAATTGCGCCGCTATTTCGATATCGGCACCTTTTATGGCCGAGAGAAATGGATTGCCGATTCCTTCGGCAGCGCCGGCGGTGAGGGCAAGCGTTATGTACTGGCAGAAATAGCAGCGCTACGCCGCGCCAAAGCCCTGTATCGCGTGCCTGAAGTAATGATGCGCAGCCTACTCAAGCTGCTGGGCTATCAACTTGGCTATCACGAGCGAAGATTACCCGTCGCCCTCAAACGCAAAATCAGCATGTTCTCCGCTTACTGGGACTAATGCATGCCGCTCATCGCAATGGAAACGCCCATGCCCAAACTCCTTATTTCCGCCCTGCTGATCGCCTGCCTCGCAGCCTGCAGCACGCCGGCGCGCGTTCACTTGCCCAACGACGAAGTATTGAAGCTGCGCCACCAGGAAACCTACAAGCTCACCGAACTGCCGCCGCCGCAGGTGCGCATTCAGAGCGGCGACACCCTGCGCATCGTGCGCGATGCCCAGGAGCCTTCTGAGAAGGACGACATGACGCTGTTCGTGGTACGCCCGGACGGCTACTTCTCGATGCCCTTTATCGGCCTGATCAAGGCCGATAGTCGCACCCCGGAAGACGTGGCCAAAGAAGTCACCAGCAAACTGGCAAAGATCTACCGCCGTCCCAACGCCACGGTGAACATCGCCATTGCACCGAGCAACAAGGTGTTCGTGGGGGGCGCCGTGCCCAACGCCGCGTCATTCGACCTGGTCGGGCACGCCACCCTGGAGCAGGTGCTACTGGCTTCTGGCGGCGTACTGCCGTCGGCCGATAGCGACAACATCGCTCTGCTCCGCGCCGGCCCCGATGGCAAGTACAAGCTGTACTTCTTCAGCCTGGGCAGCCTGCTGCAAGACAAGGAACGCCCCATGGTCGCCATGCAGCGTGGCGACATCATCTACGTACCGCAATCGGGCATCGGCAGCACCGTCGAGGCCGTGGACATGTATTTCACGCGCCTCTTCCCAGTCAACAAAGGCATTGGCGTAGGCCTCAATTACGACCTCAACGATCCCGACGTCAGCAACAGCGGGAACACTTATCAGTGCCAAGGCAACAGCTGTAACTTCTGAGAGCAGCCAACATGATCGAAATTCGTTCCTTCCGCGATCTGCTGCGGCTGTTCTTCATCTTCCGCCGCGAATTCCAATGGACAGTGATAGTCACAGTCGCTGTCGCCATACTGGGCGCGTTCCTGCTACCACCCAAGTACGAGTCCAATGCGCGTCTGCTGGTGAAGCCCGGTCGCGAGAGCACCACGCTGCCTATCGAGGTTGCCAATCGCCAGGCGCTGATCGCACCCAGCACCCAGCGTGACCCCATCGTCGACGAAGAGAAGATGCTCACCGGTCGCCCCATCGTGCGCATGGTCGCCGAGCGTTATCTCGACCAGATGTCCGGCTACCAGCCGCAAGGGTTCTGGAAAACCGTCAAGTTCTATGTCGGCAAGGCGGTCAATAGCGTCATCGAATTCATCCGCAGCATCCTCCAGATGCTGGGCATCGTCGAGGAGCAGTCCGCCGTCGACCGTCTAGCCAAAAAACTGGAAAAGAACTTTGTGGTCGGCCATGAGCCGGGTTCCGCGGTGATGGAAATCAGCTTTACCTGGGACGATCCGGCCATTGCCCAGAAGGTGGTCGAGACCTGGATCAATGCCTACCTTGAGGAGCGCACTCGGGCACTCGGGCGTCGCAGCCTGTACGCGTTCTACGAGAACGAGATGCACAAGGTCGATGGCCAGGTCAGCCTGCTCAAGCAGCAACTACAGAGCCGACTGCAGAGCGTCAACTCGGTCAGCGTCAAGGAGCGCCTGGGCAACCTCACCGATCAGATCAACCGCCTCTCCGACGCTCGCTCAGAAAAGCTCAACGATCAGGCCGGTGTACGCAGCTTCCTCAGCGATGCTCGTGTACAGCTCAAGCGCCAGCCCCAGGAAGTGGTGACCGCCCGCGAGGTCGGCCTCAACCCCTCGCAACTCGACCTGCGCCGCCGCCTCAACGCTCTCGAGCAGGAACGCGCCACCTTGCTGCGCACCTTCCTGCCGGACGCGCCTCCGCTCAAGGAGATTGAAGAGAACATTGCCCAGATGAAAGTCATGATCGCCACCGAGGAGGAACGTCTGGAGCGCTCGCGCAACCTCGCGCCCAACGGCATCGTGGTCAATCTGAAGCAACAGATCATCGATGCGGAACTGCGCGACGGCCAGCTTGCAGGTCAAATCAAGGACCACGACCTGCAACTCCAGCAGTTGCGCAGCGAACGCGAGCGGATCATGAGCGAGGAGCCGGAGATCAACCGCCTGCTTCTGCAACTGACCAACGCCGAGAAAAGCTACGCCCTGTACGCCGAAAATCTGGAAAAAGCGCGTATTGATCGCGAACTGGATAACAGCCAGATCAGCAATATCGCCGTGGTCGAACAAGCCACCCACAACCCCAGTCGCGTATTCCCCAAGAGCTTGACGATTCTCCTGCTAGCCCTGCCCGCCGGCCTTGCCGTGGGCCTGCTGACCCTTTACATCTGTTACCTGCTGGACTCACGCATCCATGACGGTGCGCGTATCGAAGACACCTTCAAGGTGCCACTGTGGACCACGCTGCCAGATCTCGGCCCACAGCCCTGGAGGATCAGCAGCGGCTTCACAGCCAGCATCTATCGGCTGTACAGCCTGCTTCCCAGCGACAAGATCGAGAGCAAAGGGCTGGCTCTGGCCCTGGCCTCTGCTCGCCCCGGCGAGGGGGTCAGCTTCGTATCCGCCCATCTGGCCAATCTGCTGCGCGAACGCGGCCATGCCGTACGCGAGGGTGGCAGCGCTGCGCCGCAACCCGGCGAAGTGGTGCTGCTCGATGCATCCGCGCTGATGAGCAATCAAGAGGCCTTCCTCGCCCTGCGCCGCGCAGACCTGATCGCCCTGGTCGTCGAGGCCCAGACCAGTACGGTGCCAGTGGTGGAACATGCTCTGTCGATACTCAATACCGCATTCGGCAAGGTTGACGGCATCATCCTCAATCGTCGCCAGTTCGAGGTACCTGGCCGCGTGCTGGACGTCATCAAACGCCTGAAGGGCGAGCCTTGATGCGTATTGCTCTGCTGGCCCCCCTGCCACCCGAGCAGACCGGCATTGCCGACTACGCCGAGCATTTCCGGCAGGCATTGGGCGCCCATGGAGTTGAGGTACTGACACCACTGCAGGGATGCAGCGCCAGCGATCTACCAGCCCGTCTGACCGCATTTGACTGGAAGCAGGTGCAACTGGTGCATGCCGAACTGGGCGGCGGCCGGCTCAACGAGTTCCACACCCTCGATTATTTACGCGGCGCCCACCCGGAGCTGCCGCTCACCGCCACGGTGCACGATCCAGAGCGCCTGGTCTGGCGACGTGCGCACCTGCCTTGGCCACTCTCGCTGGCCGAGAGACTGCCGCGGCCGCTGCCACAAGCAGCCGCACTGCTGGCCGACCCTCTGACACTGCGCGAAGAACGCCGCCTGGCCCGCCATCTGCGCCGTGCGATTACGCTGACCGAGCTGGGCAGGCTGCACCTCGCTGCGCGCATGGGTCTGACCACCGATCAGACGGCCACCATCGCCCATGGCAATCTGGAGATACCTCCCGCTGCGCTGCCGCCGCTAGATCCGCTGCGCCTGCTGTACTTCGGCTTCATTTATCGCGGCAAGGGCATCGAAGACTTGCTTCGTGCACTGGCCAAGGTGCTACACCGCCAACCTCACCTGCGTGGCCATCTGCGCCTGACACTGGCCGGCGGTACCGCGCCGGAAATGGCGTTCGACCCTGCGGGCAACTATTTGGACGAATTACGCCAACTGACGCACGAGTTGGCACTGAGCGACAGCCTCGATTGGCAGCTGAATCTGCCGTCGGCGGACATCGCTCAGACCATTCAGGCTCACCATGTCATGGTCCTGCCCTATCGCGAGTCGAGGAAGCTCGGTCTGCTCGGCGAGATGCGCGGCACCAGTGGCGCGCTATCCTGGGCTAATGCCTGTGGTCGTGGCGTGATCACGTCAGATGCCCGGGCCTTCGCCGAGGAAGTTGCCAAGGGTAACGGTGCGACTTATCCGCAGGGTGATATCGATGCATTGGCCGCCACCATCGAGCATCTGGCCCTGACACCGCAGCTGGCCACCTCCTGGGCCGAACAAGCAGGCGTGATCGGCGTAGCACGGCGCTGGTCAGCCACCGCCGAGCGCTTTCTCACCCTGTTCCGTGCTGCCTGCGGAGAAACTTGATCATGCGCAAACTCCTCTATGTCCTGCCGCTTGCCGGGCTGTTGGCGCTGTTCCTGATATTCAATCCAAGCCACCCGGCCGAAGCCGGTGGTATGCAGCTTAAAGCTCCACGAGCGATCGAATGGAAGGACTTCCTCGGCGTCAACGCACACTTTCTCTGGTTCCCACCCGAGACCTACCGCAAGCAAATGCAGCAGTGGCAGGCACTCGGCCTGGAATGGACACGAGTCGACCTGCACTGGGATCGTCACGAGCCCGAGGAAGGCCAGTACCGTCTAACGGAATTGGATGGCGTGGTCGAGCAACTGCAACAGGAACAACTCAAATCGGTGTTCTATCTGGTCGGCTCGGCACCTCATGCCACCAGCGCCCCGGCCGGCTCGCCGACACCTGACCAGTACCCGCCCAAAGATCCGCAGCTGTTTGCCCAGATGCTGACCATGTTGGCCGACCGTTACCCCGGCGTCGACGCCTGGCAGGTCTGGAACGAACCCAACCTACCCTCCTTCTGGCGCCCCCACGAAGATCCGGAAGGCTATGCGCGCCTGTTGCTCCCCAGCGCCCAGGCATTGCGCCAGGCGGTGCCCAATAAACCGGTGGTAATGGCGGGCATGGCTTACTACAGCCAGATGCCGGTCAAGGGCGGGCTGATGCTCGAAGAGCTTGGCAAACTCGGCGTGCAGCAGCTCAATACCGTCATCGCCTACCACCCCTACTCGCAGCAGCCAGAAAGCGACGAACCAGGCGTCAACGACTTCGTTCTGCGTGCTCAACAGCTCAATGCCAACCTGCGCGGAGCCGGCGTCCCGGCGATCTGGGCTACCGAATGGGGCTGGTCCAGCTATGCCGGACCGATAGAGCTGCAAGAGATCATCGGCCCCCAGGGACAGGCCGATTACGTTCTACGTCGCCTGGCGCTGATGAGCGCACTGGATTACGACAGGATCTTCCTGTTCGCCCTGTCCGACCTCGACGGCCGCGCCAGCGCCCGCGACCAGCATTACGGCCTGCTCGATCTGCAGGGCAAGCCAAAGCCTGTATACCAAGCGCTCAAGCGCTTTCTCTCTATTACGGGTCCGCGCCTGCTGCCTGCGGACGCCCCTGCACTAGCCACCCCGGTGAGCGATCTCTACAGCATTGCCTGGCGCCGTGCCGATGGTCGGCAGCTGTGGTTGTTCTGGAGCGCCAGCGGCGCCTCGCTCCATTTGCCTGGCGTGGCCAATGCCGAGTTGCATGATCCGTTGACCGGCAAGCGTCGGACGCTAGCGGTCGCCGGGGGAGTAAAACTCAAGGCCAAGCCCAGCCTGCAGATGCTGGTCTGGTAAGGAATCTAATGCGTATTCTGTGGATTCTGCCCTACCTTCCCTGGCCGACCAGCAGTGGTGGCAAGACTCGTCAGTACCATCTGCTGCGCACGATGGCTGCGCGCGGCCATCGCATCACCCTGCTGGTCCAGTCCAAGGACGTGTTGGGGCCCGAGGCACAGGCGGCTCTGACGCCGCTGCTGGATGAGTTGATCGTGTTGCCGCGCCGGCCCCTGCGCCACCCATTGACCCTGGCCGCCGCCTGCGGCGGGCCATGGCCTCTGCTGACCTGCATCAACGGCCTCGCACCAGCGCTTACGGCACGTTTCGAGCAACTCCTGGAGCACGACTGGGACATCATCCAGATCGAGCACAGCTACAGTTTCCAGCCGTTCGAACAAAGCCTGCGGCGACACCAGCATCCTTTCCTGCTGACCGAGCACAATCTCGAATCGAGTCTGGGTGGTGCCACCTATTCACGTTTCCCGGCCTGGGCAACACCCTTCGTCATCTATGACCAGTGGCGGGCTAGGCGCTGGGAGCGACGGGTGTTCGATGCTGCAGCCGGTGTAGTCGCGGTCACCGAGGCGGACGCAGCGGCCATGCGCGAACTGACCGACACTCCCGTGGCGGTGGTGGTCAATGGGGTAGACACGCGGGGATTCGCCGCAGTGCGGTGTGACGCTGCCAGCCAGCGCATCCTGTTCGTCGGCAACTATGAATACCCCCCCAACGTCGATGCGCTGACGTGGGCGCTGGACGAGATACTGCCACGTCTCTGGCAACGTCACCCACAAGCACGCTTCGCCGTGGCTGGCTACGCGATGCCCAAAGAATGGGCACAGCGCTGGCCGGACGAGCGCATCGAATGGCATGGTTTCGTCGCGGACCTCGGCGCGCTGCAGGCACGCAGCAGCCTGTTCTTCGCTCCGCTCCGCCAGGGCGGCGGGTCCAAGCTCAAAGTGCTGGAAGCGCTGGCTGCCGGCCTGCCACTGGTGACCACAAGCCAAGGTACTTCCGGCCTGACGCTGCGTGACGGCCTCGACTGTCGCATCGGCGAGACCGCCGCAGAGCTGACCGCTGCGCTTGCCGACCTTCTCGAGGCCCCCCAGGCGGCCAGCAAACTCGGCGAGCTCGGCCGCCAATATGTGCAGCGTGAACACGATTGGCAGACCGCTGCCAATCAGCTGGAAACAGCCTATCAGCAGCTCAATCGGACGGAGCACGCCCCATGCGCGTAGGCCTGGACTATCGCCCGGCCACTGTCGCGCCGCAATCGGGTATCGGCCGCCAGGTGTGCGCACTAGAGCAGGCGTTACTGGCGCGCGGTGCAACCACATTGGTGCGCTTCAGCGAAGCACCGCTCGAGCATGCACAGCGCCAGATTGCATGCTGCCCCGAATGGGCAAGCCCACTCGGCGGCTTACAACGGCCTCAGGTTCGGCTGCGCTTCGAGGCAGGCTTTCTGCCGCGAGCACTGCGTGAACAACGCATCGATCTCTATATCGCTACCGCCAACATGGGCCTGCCGTTGGGCCGCAAGGCGCGCAATCAACGTCAGGTGCTCCTGCTGCATGACCTGTTCCAGTTGACCGAGCACAACCATCATCGCTCACGGCTCAAGGCCCTGGCCTATCGACTCATCGACGGCCTGTCGATCGCCTGGTCGGTATGGCGCGCCGACAGGGTCTGGTGCCCTTCGCAGTTTTCCGCCGAGGAAACCAAGCGCCTATTCCCCTTCGCACGGAACAAGGTACGCGTACTTCCCAATCTGGTGGAGCCCTGCACCAGCGAGCGGGCCCCTCGACCAGACTCGCTGCCGGCACGTTACTGGCTCGCTGTAGGCACGCGCGAACCGCGCAAGAATATGGCGCATTTCGTTAGTGTCTGGCAGGCGTCCCGGGAAACCTCATCAGAGGTGCCGGAGTTAGTACTGGTCGGCCACTGCGAGGATCTGCCAGAAACCCTGCGCGCCCTGCCCGGCCTGCACTGGCGCAGTGGCATGAGCGATGCAGACCTGCAGGCGCTGTATCAGCATGCCGAGTGTCTGTGGCAGCCGTCCTATGCCGAGGGCTTCGGCCTGCCGGTGGTGGAAGCGCTTGGCCATGGCACGCCGGTCGCTCTGGCCTGCGGCTCGGCCCTGGACGAAGTCGCCCCGGCGCAATCGCCGCGTTTCGCCCCGCACGATGCAGGCGATCTGCGCCGCTGCCTGCTAGAACTGGCGCAACGACCATTGCCACGTGACGACTCACTACGCGAATGGGCCGCACGCTACGCTCCGGCAGCCTATCGGGCACGCCTGAATGATCTGTTGCAGGAGCTCGGCGCGTGACTATCGGGCTGCCTATCGCCGTCTTGCTTGGCGCCCTGTTCGGCGCCCTGCTGTGGTTCCTGCCAGTCAGCAAGCTGCTGATCCTCCTCGTCGGGGTGGCACTGACCCTGACCCTGATGCGCAAACCGGTCTGGGGCTTGCTGATCTTCGCCGCCCTGGCAACCAGTATCCCCTACACCACGGTGCAGATCGGCATTCGCACCACGATCAGCGAGGCAGTACTGGCGCTGACCTGGGTCGCCGTGTTCTGGCAGGGCTTTCTCGGCCGCGCCCGCGGCCTGCTGCAATGGCACCCGGTCGAGCGCAGTCTGGTGATGCTGATGGCCTACAGCGCACTACCCTTCGTGGTCGGCATGCTCATCATCGGCGCCGAGGGCAACGGCCCGGTCAACTGGGTGCGCTGGCTGATGAATCTGTCCGTGTTGCTCCTGGTGCCACTCCTGCTGCGTACGGAGAATGACCGCGACCAGCTGATAGTGGCCTTGCTGCTGGGCAATCTGGCCATGCTTTGCCTGTCGATCTTCATGTTCCTCAAGGATCGCGATGCCAACACCATGATCCCGATCCTGACAGATCTGAAATATGCCCACCCCGAGGCTATCAGAGACATCTTCTCGGCCAACTTCCAGCGCATGGCCTCGCCCTGGGTACATCCCAACCTCACTGGCGGCATTCTCGCCCTCATGGTGCCGCTGGCTCTGCTGTATGGCTGGACACGGACTGGCTGGCGCCGCGCCCTGGGCCTGTCGGTAGCCATTCTGGGCGGCGCGGGCCTGCTGTTCAGCATTTCTCGCGGGGCGATAGTCTCGCTGGTGCTGGTGCTGTTCTGGCTGAGCTACAAACGCGTGCCCTACAGCGGCAGGATCATCGGCCTGGGGGCAGCTTTCGGCGCTGCCCTGGTGATGTTCTACCCACCCCTGCAGGAACGCCTGCTGAGCATGTTCTCGGCCAGCAATGCCAGTACCGAGATCCGTTTCGAGGAATACGCCATGTTCCCCGAGGCCATGGCCCGTTACCCGCTGGGCATCGGCTTCAAGATCGATCCGCCAGTACCGGGCAGCGGTCTGCTGGGCATCTCCAACCTGTGGCTGAACTTCATCTACAAGATCGGCATTCCGGGCATGGCCCTGTTCGTCATGGTTACCGTGCTGTGGTGGCGTGACGTGCGCCCCAATGGCAAGGTGTCGCGCATAACCAAGGACAACGCGGTCTGGCTAGGCAGCCTGAGCGGAGTGCTGGCGGCTCTGCTGACCGGAATCTTCGACCATTACTACAGTTTCACCTTTGTCATCATCGCCCTGTTTTGGCTGCTCGCCGGCCTGGCCCTGCAACAGGCCAGGCTGTACCCGCAGCAGACTCGCGGCAGCAAGGAACCCGTCTGATGAAACACCGCGTCATGCTGCGCTCGCACCTGCGCAACCAGCTCCCCGAGTATTCCGAAAAACTGGGTACCAGCACCGAGGAGCTGGCCCAGGCCCTGGAGTGGATGCTGGCCAACAACATCGCCTTCGAAGAAGGCGAGCGCTATGCCATCGCCTCGGTGAACATCGGGCCGCGCATTGAGCAACCATTGGCCAGACGCTTCTACACCCTGCTGCAAAAGGAAATCCCCGCCGCCTTTGTACCGCTCTACGGCAAGAACTGGGCAACGCTCAAGGACCGCTGGTTGCGCGCCTGGGAGCAGGTCTACAACATCCTGATCAACAAGATTCCCAGCCATAATTTGCGTATCTGGTGGCTGCGTGCCGGTGGCGCCAAGATCGGCAAGGGCTCGTCGATCTGGCGTAACACCGAGGTGCTCGGCGTGGAAAACCTGGTGATGGGCGACGACAGCGTGATCGCCTGGCACTGCCAGGTCGACGCACGTGCAGGTCTGGTGATCGGCGATCACGTCGCCATTGCCTCGCATGTACTGATCATTGCTGGCAGCCATGACCTTACTGCACCCGAATTCTGGTCCGTCTCGGCCCCCATCTACATCGACGACTACGCCTGGATCGCCAGCCGTGCGCTGGTCGGCCACGGCTCCCACATCGGCCGCGGCGCGGTGGTCACTGCCAACACCGTGGTGGCCAAGGAAATCGCCCCCTACAAAATTGTTGGAGGTAGCGGTGCCAAGCCGATGGGAGAACGTCCGCACGACCTCAACTACAAGGTCGGCGGCAAGGGCCTGTTCACCCTGCTGCACTGAACAGCACCATGTTTAACAGCACCCTCTGGTTGACTCTGGCCACCCTGGCCGGGCTGGCGCTCGGCTTCGCCCGCGAGTGGCTGCTGGTGGCCAGCTGGGGGGCCGGTGCACGCAGCGATGCCTTCCTGGTCGCCTTGTTCCTGCCCGAAGCGTTGCGCATGACTCTAGCCGCAGGCCTGCTCAGCGCTGCAGCCTTGCCGCTCTATCAACAGCGCGATGCGCTGCGCCGCCAGTATTGGCTGAACGGCCTGACCCCCTGGCTTCTGCTCGTTGCTGCTCTGCTAAGCGCCCTGCTGGCAGGCGCCGCCCCCCTATGGACACAACTGATCGGCCCTGGCCTGGACGCCTCAGCGCAGAGTGAGGCCGCAGCCAGCCTGCGCCTGCTGGCGCTGTGCACTCCCGGCCTGATACTGCACGCCTGGCTGAGCATCCCACTGCAAGCTGGCGAGCGCTTCGTGCTTGCCGGGCTAGGCTCGCTGTTGTTCAACCTGCCGCCAGTGTTCTGGCTGGCTCTGCGCGGTGAAGCTTGCCAGGCCGATGAGCTGGCATTGGCCTGCGTGCTTGGTAGCCTGCTGATGCCTCTGGCGCTGACATTACCCAGCCTGCGCCAGGGCTGGCGCCCATGGAGTTGGCAGGGTGAAGCCGGCAGTGGCCGAGAGCTTTTGCGGCAGATCGGTCCACTGCTGGCCAGCAACGCGGCAAGCCAAGGCCTGGCCCTCCTCGAGCGCCTGGTGGCCAGTCTGCTTGGCGAAGGCGCCGTGACCTGGGTGAACCTCGCTCGCAAGCTGATCAACCTGCCGTTGATCGCGTTGATGGCGCTCAATCAGGTGCTGCTCGGCATGTTGAGCAGTCGCGGCATGGAAGAGCGTCTGCCGCTACTGCGGCGCGGACTGGCCGCCGCCACCCTGCTCAGCCTGCCGGCGGCCTTTGGCCTGGTCGGCGCCGGACCCGCGCTAGTTGACCTGCTGCTGCCAGACCAGATGAGTGACAGCCCGCTGCCAACATTGTTGGCATGGCTCGCCATTCCCTTGGTGTTCGGTGCGTGGAATGCCCTGTTGGCACGCTATGCCTACGCCAGTGGCGATACTCGCTTACCGCTGCGTTGCGAACTGGCCGGCAGTGCGCTCAATGCCCTATTGCTAGCTGCGCTGCCCTGGGCGCTAGGCTTACCCGGTATCCCTGTGGCAGCCATGGCCGGCGTGCTGCTCACCAGCCTATTGCTATTGCACCGCCAGGGCTTGCTCGCCAGCCTGAGTTGGCCCGCACAATGGCTGAACAGCCTGGCATTGCTGGGGGTGGCAGCGTTGCTGCTACATCCATTGAGCAATCCTTGGTTGCAGTTGGGGCTGAGCAGCCTGGGCGCGGCCGCCTGCATGGTTGGAGCGGCCCTATGGCTCAAGCCTTGGCGTTAAAGGATCAAGCCAGCAACTCGCTCAGCGGGATGAAGCGCAGCGAGTCGCCTTCGGCGTAAGTCCTCTCCTCCAGCACCTCCACCAGGCCATCGGCCCAGGCGGCGCTGCGCAGCACGCCGGAGCTCTGGTTCGGGTAGAGCACGGCACGGCCAGCCTTGATGCGTGCGCGCAGGTATTCGCGACGCTTGCCCGCCTTGCTCCAGGCGAAGCCCGCCGGTACGGCGAATGCCAGCGGCTCGACCTGTTGCACGCCGAGGCGGCGCAGCAGATAAGGCCTCGCCAGGAGCGCGAAGGTCACCAGGGTCGAGGCCGGATTGCCTGGCAAGCCCAACACCGGCACGCCACGGAAGTGTCCGCAGGTCAGCGGCTTGCCCGGCTTGATCGCCAGCTTCCACAGGGCCAGCTCACCCTCCTCGTGCAGGACCTGGCCCAGGTAATCGGCCTCGCCCACCGACACGCCGCCGGTGGACAGAATCAGATCGGCATCACCCAGCGCCGCCAGGGCGTCGCGGGTGCGCTGCGCATCGTCCGGCAGAATGCCGGCATCACGCACCTCGCAGCCCAGGCGTTGCAGCCAGGTGCAGAGCAGGCTGCGGTTACTGTTGTAGATCTGCCCCGGACCGAGCGGCCGACCGGGTTCGACCAGCTCGTCACCAGTGGAAACCACCGCGACTCGCGGTTTGCGCCGCACCGCCAGAACAGCATTGCCGAGCGACGCGGCCAGCCCCAGCTCGATCGGGCCCAGACGGGTCCCGGCGGGCAGCACCACTTCGCCGACGAGGGTCTCCTGGCCTTGTGGGCGGACGTTCTGTCCCGCCTTGAGCGGCTCGCGGAACCGCACTCGGCCATCGGCAAGCAGCTCGACGTTCTCCTGCATTTCCACCGTATCGGCACCAGCAGGTATCGGCGCTCCGGTGAAGATCCGCGCACAGGTGCCGGGCAGCAGGGACTCGGGCGCCTGACCGGCGAGGATGCGCTGACTGATCGGTAGCGGCTCGCCCTGCCAATCCGCCAGGCGCAGGGCATAGCCGTCCATGGCACTGTTGGGCCAGGGCGGCAGGTCGAGGCCAGCCACCAGATCGGTGGCCAGCACGCGGCCGTCGGCCGCGGCCAGCGCGACTATTTCTCGACCATGGATTGGCGTGGCCTCGGCCAGGGTCAGCAGGCGCCGTAGCGCTTCTTCGACCGGCAGCAGGCTCATCCGCGACTCCCACAGGCGGCAGACTGCTTCAGGTGCGGAACGAAATTGCAGGGGCGATGGCGGTTGTCCAACTGCTCGCCTAGGATGCCGTCCCAGGCGGTGCGGCAAGCATTGGTCGAGCCCGGCAGGCAGCACACCAGGGTGCCGTTGGCCAGACCCGCCAGGGCGCGGGACTGCATGGTGGAAGTGCCGATATCGGCCACGGATATCTGCCGGAAGTACTCGCCGAAGCCATCGACCTGCTTGTCCAGCAGGCAGGTGACCGCCTCAGGGGTGCTGTCGCGACCGGTAAAGCCAGTGCCGCCAGTGATCAGCACCACCTGCACCTCGTCCTCGGCGATCCACTGCGCCACCTGGGCACGGATGCGATACAGATCGTCCTGGAGCAGCACGCGCGCGGCCAGGCTATGGCCGGCCGCGGTGAGACGATCGACGAACAGCTGGCCGGAGGTGTCGGTTTCCAGCGAACGGGTGTCGCTGACGGTGAGAACGGCGATGTTCAGCGGCACGAAAGCCGCCTCGGCCTTGTGGCTCATGGCGTGATCCGGTTGTGGCGTAAACTGGCCGGTGTTATATCACAGGCCCCGACCCAGAGCCCTGCCATGACGACACCTCCGCTCCCACCATGCTCCATCCTGCTGCTGGCCGGCGGCCGTGGGCAGCGCATGGGCGGCCAGGACAAGGGTCTGCTGGAATGGCGCGGCCAACCACTGATCGCACATCTGCACGAGTTGGTAAGGCCGCTGACCGATGACCTGATCGTCTCCTGCAACCGCAACGCCGAGCGCTATGCGCTGTTCGCCGATCAGCTGGTGAGCGACGCAGAGCCGGACTTTCCAGGCCCCCTGGCCGGCCTGCTGAGCGGCCTCGCCGTAGCGCGCCACGAACAGCTGCTGGTAATGCCCTGCGATGCGCCGCTGGCGGACAAAAGCCTTCTGGTGGAATTGCGTCGCCTGGCTCGGGAGCACCTCGGTAAACCGGTGATGGTCCGCCAGGGGGAACAGTGGCAGCCGCTGTTCTGCCTGCTGCCACGCAGCTTGCTGCCGCCGCTGCAGCAAATCTGGCAGAGCGGCGAGCGTAGCCCGTTGCGCGCCATGCTTCAGCTCGACCCGCGGGAGCTCTCCTGCGAGCCGAATGACGCACGCCTCGCCAATTTCAATACGCCGGAACTGCTGCGCGGCTGATCGGGAACCGCAGCGGCAAATCCCCATCTTACGTACCCCAAGACTCTTGGAGATACCCATGATCCAACGGACCCTGGCGGCCCTGCTCGCCACCGGCTTGCTGGCACTGGCCGGCTGCTCGACGCCCAGCGTCATAACCCTCAACGACGGCACCCGGATCCAGACCATGGACGTGCCAGAGTTCGACGAGGAATCCGGCTTTTACGAATTCGAACAGCTCGACGGCAAACTGACACGCGTGAACAAGGACCAGGTCATTACCGTCAAAGAGCTCTGAGTGCGCCTTACCAGGCGGAACCGTGGCCGCAAAAATCTTCCAGCTAACCCCTTGTGCCGCAAAACTTTTTCGGTAAAAATGCGCGCCATCTTCGGAGCGTAGCGCAGCTTGGTAGCGCGTCTCGTTCGGGACGAGAAGGTCGCTGGTTCGAATCCAGTCGCTCCGACCAAATCCCGAATCGACACTTAAAGTCGATTAGAAAACCGGCCTCAGCGGCCGGTTTTTTCATTTCTGCCCATGAAAAAAGCCCGCATGCCTTTTGGCGTGCGGGCTTTTGCATGCATGGCGTCCCAGAGAGGGGTCGAACCTCCAACCTTCCCCTTAGGAGGGGGATGCTCTATCCAATTGAGCTACTGGGACAGCGATCGCTCTGCGACGGGGCGGCATGTTAACGGGCAGAGGCCGGTTTGTCATGCCACTCCCCCTCGAAGAAGCCTAGCTATAGGATGACGATTCACTGTCACCAGCGGTGGCCGGAAATATTGCCGTGATCAAAGCCGCCTCAAAACCGGCAGGCGAATAGGCTAACCCCTTCTATTCCGGGCATTACAAGGTGATTCATATACTGACCAGTGCACCAGTTTTGCTTAGCTGTACGCATTTCGGACAATTGGTGCTGGCAATGCGCCTGTATTCGGACCACAATCACGTCGCGTAATTGGCGTCAAATAGTCGACCGATCAAAACCCGAACCGATGCTGTTACCGGCTGAACGGCTAGCGCCTAACATGGTCAAAGCAGCGACAATGTGTAGCTGATTGCCAGCATCGCTTTCCTGAACTAACCGGTTTAATGTATACGCCCTATGAAACAGGCCATCTATTCCAGCCGTACGGCTGACAAGTTTGTAGTCCGCCTGCCCGACGGAATGCGTGAGCGCATCGCCGACGTGGCGCGTAACCATCACCGCAGCATGAACTCGGAAATCATTGCGCGCCTGGAGCAAAGCCTGTTCCAGGAAAGCTCTCTGGGCGATGAGCTGAATCTGCGCCTGGATAGCCCGGAACTATCCCTGCACGAACGCGAACTCCTTCAACGCTTCCGTCAGCTGTCTCGACGCCAGCAAAACGCCCTGGTCGCTCTAATCGCTCACGATGTGGAACTGGCCAGCGAAGAGGCCTAAATCTCTCTGTGGCATTCAACAAAAAAACCGGCTAATGCCGGCTTTTTTGTTCCCGTAGATTAGAGCAGGAACAACGTAGCCAATCCCAGGAAGATGAAGAATCCACCACTGTCGGTCATGGCAGTGATCATGACGCTGGCACCCATGGCCGGATCGCGCCCCAGGCGCACCAGTGTCATAGGAATCAGCACCCCCATCAATGCAGCCAGCAGCAAATTCAGCGTCATGGCACCGGTCATCACCAACCCAAGTGACCAGCTGTCATAGAGCCAGAAGGCAACCACACCGATCACCCCGCCCCATACCAGACCATTGATCAACGCCACCCCCAATTCCTTACGTACCAGGCGCGAGGTATTGCCGGTACCCACCTGATCCAGCGCCATGGCGCGCACGATCATGGTGATGGTCTGGTTACCCGAGTTACCACCAATGCCAGCCACTATCGGCATCAGGGCCGCCAGAGCCACCAGCTTCTCGATAGACCCCTCGAACAGACCGATCACGCGCGATGCGAGGAAGGCGGTGATCAGGTTGATGGCCAGCCAGGCCCAGCGGTTGCCGAGCGACTTCCACACCGAGGCGAAGATATCTTCCTCCTCGCGCAGACCGGCCATGTTGAGCACTTCGCTCTCGCTCTCCTCACGGATCAGGTCGACCATCTCGTCGATGGTCAGACGTCCGATCAGACGCCCTTCCTTGTCCACCACTGGCGCGGAAATCAGGTCGTAGCGCTCGAACGCCTGGGCCGCGTCGTGCGCATCCTCGTTCGGCTGGAAGCTCACCGGATCGCTGGCCATGACCTCGCCGACCTGCTTGTCCGGATCGTTGACCAGCAGACGCTTGATCGGCAGCACACCTTTGAGCACACCGTCGTAATCGACCACGAACAGCTTATCGGTGTGCCCCGGCAGCTCCTTCAGTCGCCGCAAATAGCGCAGCACCACTTCCAGGCTGACGTCTTCGCGAATGGTGACCATCTCGAAGTCCATCAGCGCACCGACCTGGTCGTCCTCGTAGGACAGCGCCGAACGCACCCGCTCTCGCTGCTGGGCGTCCAGAGACTCCATCAACTCGAGCACTACATCGCGCGGCAACTCGGGAGCGAGGTCAGCGAGCTCATCCGCATCCATGTCCTTGGCGGCGGCGAGAATTTCATGGTCATCCATGTCCGCGATCAAGGATTCGCGGACCGCATCGGACACTTCGAGGAGGATATCGCCGTCGCGCTCGGCCTTGACCAGTTGCCAGACAGTCAGGCGGTCGCCAAGCGGGAGGGCTTCGAGGATATGGGCAACGTCGGCGGAGTGCAGCTCATCGAGCTTACGCTGCAGTTCGGCGAGGTTCTGCCGATGGACCAGGTTTTCCACCAGGTCCTGATGCTGGCCCTCCTGACGATGAGTCAGGCTTTCAACCAGCTTGTGGCGATGCAACAGCTCGACCACCTGGGCAAGGCGGTCCTGCAGGCTTTCTTGCGGCTTTTTGGCTTCTACTTCAGTCATACGGCACGCTCCACCCCAGCAGCAGGGCGCGCCGCGGGGGTCAATCAGTCAAAACGCGATTGGGCGAAAAATAAGTTGAGTAACTACTGGGTAAGTCCATGGTGGTTTTCCACAAGCCCCGGCGGGGCTGACCCCGCAATGATAGCACCGCACTTCGTTTCGGCGCGACAAAATCAGGCCTAGAACAAGCGCTTGCAGCGCTTTTCTAGACATCAGCACAACCTGCTTCTTCGACGCATGCGCGGCTTCACAAGACACGCTGGAAAGCTTGCGAGGACGGTCTAGGCTGGGGAAGGCAACCGTCAAGGAGGACGAGTCATGCTGCGACTGATCTGCGCAGGAATCTGCGCATCCCTGCTCTACCCCACCAGCCACGCTCAAGCATCCACCGTGTTCCGCTGCGAAGACGGCAAAGGCCATATCACCTATACCCTGCATGGCTGCCCCGAAGAAGCCAGCCAGGATCTGCAGGAGGCCTACAACCCCACGCCAGGCAAAGGCAAAGCCGTGCCGCTGGCCAAGACCAAGAAAACCCGCGCCAAGGCCAAAAGCAAGAAGGATGATGAGCACCTGGTGGTGGTCGGCACCAAGCAGGATGGCTGCGGCAATAAGCTCACCAGCAGCGAGCGACGCCGTGCCGTCATCCGCCAACAAATCCACGGCGGCATGACCCAGCGCGACGTGGAGAGCAGCCTGGGCGAACCGGACAAGGTCACCAGCAACGACGGCCAGACCCGCTATCACTATGCCGACGATAAGGGCAACAAACGCCAGGTGACTTTCGACGAGTACGGCTGTGTGAAGGAAAAAGGCAAACGCTGAAAAGCAAAAGGCCCGCATCGCTGCAGGCCTTTTGTTTTATGGCGCACTCAGGAGGATTCGAACCTCCGACCGCCCGGTTCGTAGCCGGGTACTCTATCCAGCTGAGCTATGAGTGCGTATGGCGCTTTTAGACCAGATCACCACTGGTTGAAGCAAAATGGCTTGCATCGCTGCAAGCCATTCAATATGGCGCACTCAGGAGGATTCGAACCTCCGACCGCCCGGTTCGTAGCCGGGTACTCTATCCAGCTGAGCTATGAGTGCGTGGGTTGCGCATTTTAGTGATCTCAACCATCAGGTCAAGCACTTTTCCGAATAACTTCAATAGCTTATCGGACTTAGCACAAACACAACCTAGGTTGTGAATATGGCGGAGAAGGGGGGATTCGAACCCCCGACACCCTTTTGAGGTGTACTCCCTTAGCAGGGGAGCGCCTTCGGCCACTCGGCCACCTCTCCGCAACACGGGGCGCATGATAACCATGTTTTCCCCGTTTGCAAAGCCAAAATTTCGAGAAAAATTAGTGGCTTGGTTCGTCGCCTTTCTCTTTTTGGATGCGCTGGTAAATCTCTTCGCGGTGCACGGCAACTTCCTTGGGAGCATTGACACCAATGCGCACCTGATTACCTTTCACGCCCAACACGGTGACGGTGACATCATCACCCACCATCAGGGTCTCTCCGACCCGGCGAGTCAGAATCAGCATTCCTTTCTCCTTACGGATTCAATTACGGGACAACAGTCTGCAAGAAATAAAATGGTGGCAGCATCGCCTATATCAAGTGCGACGCCTTCACCCAAGTATTGACCAGCCCCGACAAAAGAAAAGTCCCCTGCCAAACCGGCCAAAAAAGCGAAAGGCGCGGATAACCGCGCCTTTCAGTAGATCGTCACTCGGCCTGTCGGGCCGGCGCATCCAGGTCGAAGGCAGTGTGCAGGGCGCGCACGGCCAGCTCCAAGTACTTCTCTTCGATGACCACGGACACCTTGATTTCCGAGGTGGAGATCATCTGGATATTGATGGTTTCCTTGGCCAGCGCCTCGAACATGCGGCTGGCCACGCCCGCGTGGGAGCGCATGCCGACGCCGACGATGGAGACCTTGGCGATGTTGGTATCGCCGATCACTTCACGGGCACCCAGCTCACGCGCGGTGTTTTCCAGCACGCCCATGGCGTTCTGATAGTCGTTGCGGTGCACGGTGAAGGTGAAGTCGGTGGTGTTATCGTGCGCCACGTTCTGCACGATCATGTCCACTTCGATATTGGCGGCACTGATCGGGCCGAGGATCTTGAAGGCCACGCCGGGAATATCCGGTACGCCACGGATGGTCAGCTTGGCCTCGTCGCGATTGAAGGCGATGCCGGAGATGATCGGCTGTTCCATGGATTCCTCTTCGTCAAGGGTAATGAGGGTGCCCGGCCCCTCCTGGAAGCTGTGCAGCACGCGCAGCGGGACGTTGTACTTGCCGGCGAACTCCACCGAGCGGATCTGCAGCACCTTGGACCCAAGGCTGGCCATTTCCAGCATCTCTTCGAAGGTAATCTTGTCCAGGCGCTGGGCCTTGGCCACCACGCGCGGATCGGTGGTGTAGACGCCATCGACGTCGGTGTAGATCTGGCACTCGTCGGCCTTCAGCGCCGCAGCCAGAGCCACGCCGGTGGTGTCGGAGCCGCCGCGGCCGAGGGTGGTGATGTTGCCCTCCTCGTCCACGCCCTGGAAACCGGCGACTACCACCACGCGACCGGCCTTGAGGTCGGCACGGATCTTCTGGTCATCGATCTGCAGAATGCGCGCCTTGGTGTGGGCGTTGTCGGTGAGAATGCGCACCTGGTTGCCGGTGTAGGACACCGCCGGCACGCCGCGCTGAATCAGGGCCATGGCCAGCAGGGCAATGGTCACCTGCTCGCCAGTAGAGACCATCACGTCCAACTCGCGCGGTACCGGCTGGCCGTCGCTGACCTGCTTGGCCAGGTCGATCAGGCGGTTGGTTTCGCCGCTCATGGCGGAAACCACGACAACGATATCGTCGCCGCCTTCGCGGAATTTCTTCACCTTCTCGGCAACCTGCTGGATACGCTCCACGGTACCGACTGAGGTGCCCCCAAACTTCTGTACGATCAACGCCATGTCAAAAAGCCGCCTGATTCCTCGAAGGGCGCCCATTAAACCCGCATCGGGTCACACTGCCAAGGCCTGCCGGACGCACTGCAGGCCTTGGTTTCACCGTATTTAGGCGCCTTGTTCGACGAAGGTCGCCGCCAGTGCCAGCGCCTCGTCGAGCTTGCCGGCATCCACGCCGCCACCCTGAGCCATGTCCGGACGACCACCGCCCTTGCCGCCGACAGCCGCTGCGGCCTGACGCATCAGGTCACCGGCCTTGAGCTTGGCGGTCAGGTCCTGGGTCACGCCGGCGACCAGCACCACCTTGTCCTCGAACACGCCGCCGAGCAGGATCACCGCGCTGCCCAGCTTGTTCTTCAATTGATCGACCATCGCCAGCAGGGCCTTGCCATCCAGGCCGTCGAGACGCGAGGCCAGCACCTTGATGCCCTTCACGTCCACGGCCGAACCGGCCAGGTCGTTGCCAGCAGCGCTGGCGGCCTTGGCCTTGAGCTGTTCCAGCTCTTTTTCCAGCTGGCGATTGCGCTCGATCAGGCCGGACAGCTTGTCCAGCACGTTGTCGCGACTGCCCTTGACCAGTGCGGCGGCTTCTTTCAGCTGCTCTTCCGCGCCATTCAGCCAGGCCAGCGCCGCGGCGCCGGTAACGCCCTCGATACGGCGCACGCCGGCGGCCACGCCGCCTTCGCTGGTGATCTTGAACAGGCCGATGTCACCAGTGCGTGATACGTGGGTACCGCCACACAGTTCGACAGAGAAGCCGCCGCCCATGGTCAACACGCGCACGTCGTCGCCGTACTTCTCGCCAAACAGCGCCATGGCGCCCTTGGCCTTGGCGGTTTCGATATCGGTTTCTTCGGTTTCAACTGCGGAGTTCTTGCGAATTTCGGCGTTGACCAGCTCTTCCAGCTGCTTCAGTTGCTCGGGCTTGATCGCCTCAAAGTGGCTGAAGTCGAAACGCAGACGCTGGCTATCGACCAGCGAGCCTTTCTGCTGCACATGCTCGCCCAGCACCTGACGCAGCGCGGCGTGCAGCAGGTGGGTGGCGGAGTGGTTCAGCGCGGTAGCCTGGCGTACCGAGGCATCGACTTCAGCCTGCAGCTCAGCGCCGAGCTTGATGCCACCCTGGGCGACGATGCCGTGGTGAAGAAAAGCACCGCCGACCTTGGTAGTGTCACGCACATCGAAGCGCGCACCGGCAGCGGAGAGATAGCCACTGTCGCCGACCTGACCGCCGGACTCGGCGTAGAACGGCGTCTGGTCGAGGACGATCACACCCTCCTCGCCTTCGTCCAGGCTGTCGACAGCAGCGCCATCCTTGAACAGGGCAACGACCTTGCCAGTGCCGGCGGTGCCGGTGTAACCAAGGAACAAGGTGTCGCTGTCGACCTTGACCAGGCTGTTGTAGTCCATGCCGAACGAGCTGGCGGAGCGGGCGCGCACGCGCTGTGCCTCCATCTCGCGCTCGAAGCCTTCC
This sequence comes from Pseudomonas sp. GD04019, assembly GCF_029837695.1. Classification (GTDB taxonomy): domain Bacteria; phylum Pseudomonadota; class Gammaproteobacteria; order Pseudomonadales; family Pseudomonadaceae; genus Aquipseudomonas. Next base: position 28,998 of record NZ_JAOEEA010000005.1, on the reverse strand, counting down.
TCGTCGAGGGTCAGCTCGCGCTCGCGAGCGATGTCGCCGGTCAGGTCGACCGGGAAGCCGTAGGTGTCATACAGCTTGAACACCACGTCGCCGGGAATGACGCTGCCCTTGAGGTCGGCTAGGTCCTGCTCGAGGATCTTCAGGCCCTGCTCCAGGGTCTTGGCGAACTGCTCTTCTTCGGTCTTCAGCACGCGCTCGATGTGCGCCTGCTGCTGTTTCAGTTCGGGGAAGGCTTCGCCCATCTCGGCCACCAGCGCGGCAACGATCTGGTAGAAGAAGCTGCCCTTGGCGCCCAGCTTGTTGCCGTGGCGGCAGGCGCGACGCACGATGCGGCGCAGCACGTAGCCGCGGCCTTCGTTGGATGGAGTCACGCCGTCGGCGATCAGGAAACCGCAGGAGCGGATGTGGTCGGCGACCACTTTCAGCGAAGCCTGGCCTTCATTGGCGCAACCGATGGCCTTGGCCGCAGCGTTGAGCAGGCTCTGGAACAGGTCGATCTCGTAGTTCGAGTTGACATGCTGCAGCACGGCGCTGATGCGCTCCAGGCCCATGCCGGTATCCACGCTCGGCGCCGGCAGCGCGTGCAGCACACCGTCCGCAGTGCGGTTGAACTGCATGAACACGTTGTTCCAGATCTCGATGTAGCGATCGCCGTCTTCTTCCGACGAGCCGGGCGGGCCGCCCCAGATGTGGTCGCCGTGGTCGAAGAAGATCTCGGTGCACGGGCCGCACGGGCCGGTATCGCCCATGGCCCAGAAGTTGTCGGAGGCGTAGGGCGCGCCCTTGTTGTCACCGATGCGGATCATGCGCTCGGCCGGGATGCCGACTTCCTTGTGCCAGATGTCGTAGGCCTCGTCGTCGGTGGCGTAGACGGTGACCCAGAGCTTCTCCTTCGGCAGGTTCAGCCATTTGTCGCTGGTCAGGAATTCCCAGGCGTAGGAGATGGCGTCACGCTTGAAGTAGTCGCCGAAGCTGAAGTTGCCCAGCATCTCGAAGAAGGTGTGGTGGCGCGCGGTGTAGCCGACGTTTTCCAGGTCGTTGTGCTTGCCGCCGGCACGCACGCATTTCTGGCTGGTGGTGGCGCGGGTGTAGGCGCGCTTTTCCAGGCCGAGGAAGCAGTCCTTGAACTGATTCATGCCGGCGTTGGTGAACAGCAGGGTCGGATCGTTCGCCGGAATCAGCGAACTGGAGGCGACGCGGGTGTGCCCCTTCTCTTCGAAGAAGCGGAGGAAGGCTTCACGGATTTCTGCGCTTTTCATCTATTTCATCCAGGCAAACGGCGGCCACGGCAAAAGCCGGCAAAGGGCCGCATTATATCGGCCCCGCGCGGCAGGGACAGCCCGTTTGCGGGGAATTTGGATAGAAAGCGACTATCGAGTGCCGGGCTGGTCACGAGAGCGAGCGGCCAAGAACACCCTCACCCCCGCCCCTCTCCCGGAGGGAGAGGGGAGTCACAGCTCGGTGGGGACGATCAGGATGCCGGCGCGCAGACCATTCTTGACCTTGGGGTTGGGGAAGATGATGCGGGCGCCCTGCTCTTCCACCAGCCAGCGAGTGCCGGCGATGTCCTCGGCCAGCAGGAAGCCGGGCTCAAGCTCGGTAAAGTTCTCGATATCGGCCGGCAGGTGCAGCTTGAAGGCGTCGCTGTGCTTGATCACTTCGCGGGACACGGCGAACAGCTGCAGGCCGTCCAGCGATTCGCTCTCCGGCTCGCAGTTCTCCACCAGCTCGCGCAGGCGCTTCTCCAGCAGGTCGAGGTTGACCATCTCGTTCTGGCCGAACGGCCGCGCCTTGCCCAGCTCCAGGGTGAAAGCCTCGGCGCCCAGGCGCGCGTAAGTGTAGGAGCTGAAGGTGATACCGGTCTTGCGCTGCAGCAGCACCGCGTCGATGCCGGCGGCACGCAGGCGGGCCAGCTCGGCGCGCGAGTGCTCGCGGCCTTCGACATAGGGATAGAGGGCGAACTGCTCGATCTTCGAGCCGCGGATCGCCGTGTGCAGGTCATAGTGCAGGCGCGCGCGGCCTTCCTTGCTGAAGAATACCGCGGCGTGGCGCTCCAGCTCGTTGGCGCGCAGCGCCTCGAAACCACTGCTCTGAGCATGGCGGCCGTCGAACAGGCGGTTGATGTCCTGCTCGATGTAGCGCTCGCCGCGGCGCATGGCCTCGGGGTTACCGTAGAGGAACAGGATGCGCACCTTGGGCAGCAGCTGACCAGAGGCGATGGCCTGCAGCAGTCGGTCGAGCAGTTCGATCGGCGCCGTTTCGTTGCCATGGATGCCGGCCGACAGCAGCAGGTCGAGGCCGCTGTCGTCGTGGGCGGTCGGCGTCACTTCCAGCACGCCCTCGCCCAGCCAGTGCAGGCGTGCGCCCTCGCGGGTCAGCTGAATCTTCTCGGTCGGCTCGCGGCCGGCCAGGGTGAGTTCGAGCAGTTTGCCGAGGGCGAGCATGGGGATTACCTCAGTCTTTACGGTCCGGCTCAGTGCTGGCAGTCGGGGCCGTGTACATGATCCTCGTCGTCACCGGACAGGTCGGCCGGCTCCATTTCCAGCTGCAGGCCGACCAGGTTGGTGGCCTGCGGGCGCAGCAGCAGGTTAGCGTACTCGGTGTCGCCCTCCTCCACGTCCACGCCGATCAGCAGTTGTTCGCCAACGGCCTGGATCCACACTTCCTTGCCCTGCCAGATCACGGCAAAGCGGGTGCAGGTGGTTTCCAGCTGGGTGCCGTCGGTATCTTCGAGGATCAGTTGCAGGGCTTCGGACATGTTCAGGGCTCTCAGGCGAGTTGGAAGGGATAGACGGAGCCCAGTTTAAGGATCTGGGTCAGTTCATCCAATGCCGTACGGCATTCGATCAGCAATTGCGGGTCGGCCAGGTCACTTTCCGCCAGGCGGTCACGGTAGTGCTTGTCGACCCAGGCGTTGAGGGTGTCGAACAGCGCGGGGGTCATCACCACGCCAGGGTTGACCGCCGCCAGCTCGTACTCCTTGAGCGCCACGCGCAGGCGCAGGCAGGCCGGGCCGCCGCCGTTCTGCATGCTCTGCTTGAGGTCGAACACCTTGACCTCGCGGATCGGGCCGCTGCCGCTGGTCAGCTGCTGCAGGTAGGCCCAGACGTTGGCGTTGTTGCGGCATTCCTCCGGCACGATCAGCAGCATGCTGCCGTCGGCACGGGTCAGCAGCTGACTGTTGAACAGGTAGGAGCGCACGGCATCGTCGACGCTCACGGCGTCGCGCGGCACCAGTACGCCCTGGAAGTTGCCGCCACGGCGACCGAGCTTGTCGCCCAGTTCGGCCAGCACCTTGTCGGTGTCGAGGAAGGCGTCCTGGTGATAGAACAGCACCTCGCCGTTGCCCACCGAGATCACGTCGTTGTGGAACACGCCCTGATCGATAACCGCCGGGTTCTGCTGGGCGTAGACCACGCCCTCGTCGCCCAGGCCGTGCAGACGGGCCACCGCCTGGCAGGCTTCCAGGGTCTGCCGCGCCGGATAACGCTGCGGCGCCGGGAAGCGACCGTCGAAGGCGCTGCGACCGAACACGAAGAACTCCACGCCGGCCTCGCCATAGCTCTTGCAGAAGCGCGTATGGTTGGCCGCGCCCTCGTCACCGAACTGGCCCACGGCGGGCAGCGCGGCGTGGTGGGCGAAGTGCTGCTCGCTGTCGAACATGGCACGCAGCACGCGGCTGGTGGTCGGGTGCTCGATGCTGCGGTGGAACTTGCAGTTGAGGTTGGCGGCGGTGAAGTGCACGCGGCCATCCGCGGTGTCGGCGCTGGGGCTGACGGTGCAGGAGTTGGCCGTCCACATGCTGGAAGCCGAGCTGACGGCGGCCAGCAACGGCATGGACTGCTTGGCGACCTTGGCGATCACCTCGGCGTCGGTCCCGGTGAAGCCCAGGCTGCGCAGGGCGGCGACGTCCTGGCGCTCCTGCGGGGCGAACACGCCCTGCTTGAAGCCCAGGTCCATCAGCGCCTTCATCTTGCCCAGGCCCTGCTTGGCCGCTTCCTTCGGATTGGAAGTCGCCTGGCTGTTGCTCTGCGACGCCACGTTGCCGTACGACAGACCGCCGTAGTTGTGGGTCGGCCCGACCAGGCCATCAAAGTTCATTTCATAGGCGGACATCACAGACTCACTCCCGGGGTCAGGGTGGCGGGCAGGCTCAGGGTGGCGCTCTCCAGCGAGGCGACCGGGTACGCGCAGTAGTCGGCGGCGTAGTAGGCGCTGGCGCGATGGTTGCCGGAGGCGCCCACGCCGCCGAACGGCGCGCTGCTGGCGGCACCGGTCAGCTGCTTGTTCCAGTTGACGATGCCGGCGCGGCTCTCGATCAGGAACTGCTGGTAGCGCTCAGCACTATCGGACAGCAGGCCGGCGGCCAGGCCGTACTGGGTGTTGTTGGCCTCGGCGATGGCGGCATCGAAATCGGCGTAGCGGATCACCTGCAGCAGCGGGCCGAAGAACTCCTCATCAATACGCTCGGCAACGCCGGTCACGTCAAGAATCCCCGGGGTCAGCAGCGCGGCGTTGGGTACCGGCTGAATCATTTCCAGCAGCACCTGGGCACCGCTGTCGAGCAGATGACGCTGGGCCTTGAGCAGATGCTCAGCAGCGGCCAGGGAAATCACCGAGCCCATGAACGGCGCCGGTTGTTCGTCGAAGGCGCCGACCTTGATGGTCGAGGCCACCGCCACCAGGCGCGCCAGCAGGGCATCGCCCCAGGCGCCGATCGGTACCAGCAGACGGCGCGCGCAGGTGCAGCGCTGGCCGGCGGAGATAAAGGCGGACTGGATAATGGTGTAGACGGCGGCGTCGACATCCTGAACCTGGTCGACCACCAGCGGGTTGTTGCCGCCCATCTCCAGCGCCAGGATCTTGTCCGGACGGCCGGCGAACTGGCTGTGCAGCAGGTTGCCGGTGCGGCTGGAGCCGGTGAAGAACAGGCCGTCGATGCCCGGGCTGCCGGCCAGGGCCACACCGGTCTCGCGGGCACCCTGCACTAGGTTGAGCACGCCAGCCGGCAGACCTGCCTCGACCCAGCACTTCACAGTCAGCTCGGCGACCTTGGGGGTCAGCTCGCTGGGCTTGAATACCACGGCGTTGCCGGCCAGCAGCGCCGGCACGATGTGGCCGTTGGGCAGGTGGCCAGGGAAGTTGTACGGGCCGAACACCGCGACCACGCCATGCGGCTTGTGGCGCAGCACGGCGGTGGCGTCGGCCAGCGGGCCGCTCTTCTCGCCGGTGCGCTCGCGGTAGCTCTGCACGGAGATGGCGACCTTGTTGACCATGCTGGTCACTTCGGTGGCGGACTCCCACAGTGGCTTGCCGGTTTCCTCGCCGATGGTGCGGGCCAGTTCGTCACTGTGCGCCTTGAGGGTGGCGGCGAACTGTTCGAGGATGGCGATGCGCTCGTCCAGCGAGCGACGGGCCCAGGCCGGGAAAGCGGCACGGGCGGCGGCGACGGCCTGCTCGACCTGCGCGGCGCTGGCGCCCTGACCGCTCCACACGGCCTCCTGGGTCACCGGATTGAGCGAGTCGAAGGCCTCGCCCTGCCCGGCCTGCCAGCTGCCGGCGATGTAATGCGTGGTCATTGCTTGCTCTCCTTGGCCGACAGCGGCACGGCGCGCACATTAGCGCCGGCACTGAGCTGCAGGCGCTTGGCGGTCAGCGGGTCGACCACCAGGGTGCCGGCGGCGGCACGCGCCGGCGCGGCGGCGATACGGCAGTCTTCGCGCTTGCGGTTGTGGATCAGATAGGGAATGGCGTCGTCGCCCGGCGTGCCCACGGCCAGCACCAGGTTCTGGCTGTCGCGCACCGCACGGATCTTGTCGGTCTCCACCTCGATGGCCGGGCCGGCGTCGAAGATGTCGACGAAGCCCTGGTAGCTGAAGCCCTCGCCCTTGAGCATGGCCAGCGCCGGCTCGGTGTCCGGGTGCACGCGACCGATGACGCTGCGCGCCTCCTCGGAGAGGAAGCAGGTATAGAGCGGGAACTTGGGCATCAGCTCGGCGATGAAGGCCTTGTTGCCCACACCGGTGAGGTAGTCGGCCTGGCTGAACTCCATCTTGAAGAAGTGCCGACCCAGGCTCTCCCAGAACGGCGAGCGGCCGTTCTCGTCGGACATGCCGCGCATCTCGGCGATCACCTTGTTGCCGAACAACTCGCGGAACTCGGCCATGAACAGGAAGCGTGCCTTGGACAGCAGGCGCCCGTTGAGACCGGTGCGGTAGCCGGCATGCAGGAACAGCGAGCACAGCTCGGAGTTGCCGGTCATGTCGTTGGCCAGGAACAGGGTCGGGATCTCGCGGTGGATCTTCAATTCCTGGGAAGCGCTGACGGTGAGGCCGACCCGGTAGTTGTACCAGGGCTCGCGCAGGCCCACGGCACCCGCGACGGCGGAGATGCCGACGACCTGGCCGTTGTCGTCCTCGAGCACGAACAGGTAGTCGGCGTCGGCGCGCTCGGCCTCGCCACGGAAGGCCTTCTCCGCCCAGCCGACCCGGTGCGCCAGGCGCTCCTCGTTGGCCGGCAAGGTGGTCAGGCCGGTGCCGGTGCTGCGGGCCAGGTCGATCAGCGCCGACAGGTCGGTGCTACGGACGGGACGAACGATCATATTGCCTCCAGAATTCTCGCCCCTCTCGGGGCCAGGGGTGAGGGACGCTCCCTCATCCGGCCCTACGGGCCACCTTCTCCCGGAGGGAGAAGGGTCAATCCATCAAACCGCCACCAGCCGAACGCTGGCACCCTCGCCCACACCCAGCGCCTCGGCCGCCTCGGCACTCAGGGTCACCGGCTTGCCGGGCACCCAGTCGAGGTCGGCGACGATGGCGCGGAAGTCCTGCAGCTGGCCGTTGCTCACCAGGTATTGACGTCCACCCCTACGCGGCTCGCGCTCATCATTGGAGGAGACGTGCACCGGCACCATGCGGCTCTGAGCGATGGAGCGGATGCCCGAAGTGCGCGCGTGCAGGGTCGGGCCGCCGTCGAAGATGTCGATGTAGTGGTCGGTCTCGAAGCCTTCGCGCATCAGGATGTCGAAGGTCACCTGGGCGCGGCTGTACACCTGGCCCATGGCCTCCTGGGCGCTGTCCGGCAGCAGCGGCACGTAGATCGGGTAGTGCGGCATCAGCTCGGCGAGGAAGGTGCGGCTCTTCAGACCGCACAGGCGCTCGGCCTCGGTGTAGCTCATGTCGAAGAAGTTGCGGCCGACCGCGTCCCAGAACGGCGAGTCGCCCTGCTCGTCGCTGTAGCCGACGATCTCCACCACCACCGCATCGGCGAAACGCTCCGGGTGGGCGGCCATGAACAGCAGGCGGCCACGCGAGTTGAGTTCGGCGAAGGGGCTGTCGACCAGGTCGCGCTGCACGTAGAAGCTGGTCAGCAGGCTGTTGCCGGTGAGGTCGTGGCACAACGAGAGGACGTGGATCTTGTTGTGGATCTTCAGTTCGCGCGAGGCGTGCACGAAGGTCTCGTTGCGGAAGCTGTAGAAGGGTTCGGAGTAGCCGGCGGAAGCGACGATGGCCGAGCAGCCGAGCAGCTTGCCGCTGCTGCTGTCTTCGAGCACGAAGAAATAGCTCTCCTCGCCGTTGAAGATCACCTCGGCAGAGAAGGATGCCTCGGACGCGGCGATCTTGTCGCTCAGGCGGCCGGCATCGTCCGGCAGCGAAGTAACACCCACCGGACTGTCCGCAGCCAGACGCTGCACCTCGGCAAGGTCGGACATCTGCGCGGGGCGCATCACCAGCATGGCGTTACTCCTTTGAACGGCGCTCCGCCTGGGCGGAACGGTTTTCGAATAAAAGGCCCCAGAAGGCTCAAGGCCCGCTGGAGAAAGATCGGATAGCTCCGATCACACTTGGAGCGGTTCATCCTGAAGGAAACCGGCGGTGCCTACCTGCACCGCCGTCACCGGTCGCGGGAGAATCAGCCCTGGACCAGCTTGGCCACGGCGCGCTCGAAGCGGTCCAGGCCCTCGTTGATGTCGGCGTCTTCCACCACCAGGCTGGGGGCGAAGCGCACGGTGTCCGGACCGGCCTGCAGCACCATCACGCCTTCGGCGGTGGCGGCGTCCAGCACGGTCTTGGCCTTGCCCTTCCAGGCATCGGTCAGGGCGCAGCCGAGCAGCAGACCGAGGCCACGGATCTCGCTGAAGATGCCGTACTTCTCGCCGATCGCCTGCAGGCGCTGTTTGAACTGGGCGTGCTTGGCCTTGACGCCATTCAGCACTTCCGGGGTGTTGACGATATCCAGCACCGCCTCGCCCACCGCACAGGCCAGCGGGTTGCCGCCATAGGTGGTGCCGTGGGTGCCGACAGCCAGGTGCTTGGCCAGGTCGGTGGTGGTCAGCATGGCGCCGATGGGGAAACCGCCGCCCAGGCTCTTGGCGCTGGAGAGGATGTCCGGGGTCACGCCGTAGTGCATGTAGGCGAACAGCTCGCCGGTACGGCCCATGCCGCTCTGCACTTCGTCGAACACCAGCAGCGCGTTGTGCTCGTCGCACAGCTTGCGGGCACCTTCCAGGTAGGCCTGGTCGGCCGGCAGCACGCCGCCCTCGCCCTGGATCGGCTCGATCACCACGGCGCAGGTCTTGTCGGAAATGGCCGCCTTCAGCGCGTCCAGGTCGTTGTACGGAATGTGGCTGATGCCTTCGATCTTCGGACCGAAGCCATCGGAATACTTGGGCTGGCCACCGACGCTGACGGTGAACAGGGTGCGGCCGTGGAAGCTGTTGAGCGCGGCGATGATCTCGCACTTCTCCGGACCGAAACGGTCATGGGCGACTCGGCGGGCCAGCTTGAAGGCAGCCTCGTTGGCCTCGGCGCCGGAGTTGCAGAAGAACACGCGCTCGGCGAAGGTGGCGTCCACCAGTTTGTGGGCCAGACGCAGGGTCGGCTCGTTGGTGAACACGTTGGAGATGTGCCACAGGGTGTTGGCCTGCTCGGTCAGCGCCTTGACCAGTGCCGGGTGGCAATGGCCGAGGGAGTTGACGGCGATGCCACCGGCGAAATCGATCAGCTCGCGACCGCTCTGATCCCAGACTCGGGAGCCCTGACCGCGCACCGGAATGAAGGCGGCGGGGGCATAGTTGGGGACCAGATACTGATCGAAATCGGCGCGTTGCACCGGATCGTGCTGAACGGACATCGGGGCTCTCCTGAATAAGCAACACCGCACAAATGGCAGGTGATGAAAGGATTGTAGGGGCTGCCCACGGGCCCGCATTGCCGCCATGCGACAACTTCTTACAGCGGCAACCCGCGGTTTCCGGGGGCTTTCGGCAATGCGACAGAAAGCTCCGGAATTGCGCAGTTTAAACGCTGCGCGGGGAAATTAGGCCGGAACCGTCAGATGGATTTGCCCAGCACCAGGAAGCCACCTGCCTCCAAGTGCACCGGGACCTCGTACAGGTCCTCCACCACGACCTCTCGATTCAGACTCCTGCCCTGTAAATCCCAGCGACGGTGTCTCCAGCCAGCCGGCGGAGGAAGATGACACTCGATGGCGGCATCAGGCGGAAAGGCCCCAGGAGTTGGTGCCGGGCCAAAGGACTCACAAGGGTAGGCGGTATTCCCGCCCCAGAACCGTTCCGGAACAGCCACCCTCCCGTCTTCGAGACGCACGGCAAAAGCACGAAAGCTGCCATCGTGCATATGCAGAATCAGGTACGACCAGCTGCGGGCCTGAGTAGCAGGCGGCCCCGCAAAGTGCCCCGGCGGCAAATGAGAAACATCGATGCGCTCAAGCTGCTCGCCGGCGTTGGCAGGCAACCCCATAGCCCCGCCAAGTAGGCGTGCCAGACCGAAGACCCCGACAGCCGATAAAGTCAGCGCGGCCACCACCAGCCATTTGCGTCTAGCTCGCATCACGATACCTCCTGTATCGAATCGATGACCCGAGATTACAAGCTGACCTCAACAACCGGCATGCGGCATGTGATCGCATAACCACTAGGCAGCGCCAAACGCCCCTTCAGGAGGGTGAGCGGAATCGATGTGTAGAGGGTTGAGCCGCATGGATGCGGCGAAAGGCTTAAAGGGCCAGGGATGGCCCTTGTAAGCCGACCCTCGGAGCAGCGATGGAGCGAGCGAACCCGGAGCGAAGCGCAGGGCCGGATGGCGGGGCAAGCGTTTTTGGTTACTTTTTCCGCGACTGGTGTACGGACCGGAGACATGGTGGACACATGTGCGGGGACATGGTTGACGCATTATGGACCGTAGTCGGGGTCATTCAGGTCAATGGTCCGAAGTAGCTGGTGGCAGAAGTACACATCGAACAAATGTTCGGCATCTGAGTGCGGACGTATTGCTATCACTCTCCCAGCTAATCCCTTGGCAATGCGGAAGTAGCGTTTTCTGAAGCGGAAACGGCTGTGGTAGACCTTCGCTAGCACATCATCCAGACCGTACTCGAACTCTGTTGGTTGTTCGGGATACTTCCAGGGGCTCGTCCGATAGCGGCTGATAGGAACCTGGTAAGACAGAGCCTCATGCGGGCGCTGGTGGTTGTAGATTTCTCGCCAGCGATCAAAGGCTGACTGGGCCTCAGCCAGATCATGGAAATGCCGATCCTTGAGAACCTCCAGCTTGAGGGCTCGATGGAAGCGCTCATTTTTGCCATTGGTTTGTGGATGGTAGGGACGACTGAAGCTGAGCCGAACTCCCAAGCTGACTAACCAGACGCCAAGCTCCGAAAGCTCGCCAGGATTGCGTGGGGAGCCCCAAGGTGGGCCATTGTCGGTGTTGATTCTCGCTGGCAAGCCATATCGCCTGACACGTCTATCAGGCGTTCCTGGACTGTCTGTCGCCTCTCATTGGCACAGGCCTGAATGGCGAGGCTGAAACGAGAGTGGTCGTCTATCAGTGTCAGGGGATGGCATTGGCTCTGGTAGGTCGGGAAATGCCCTTTGAAGTCCATCTGCCAGAGGTCGTTAGGTGCTTCGTGCTCAAAACGCTGCCAGGGCTTTTTCGCTTCCGGTCCAGGCGATTCAACCAGGTTGTTGCGATGCAGGATGTTCGTCACTGTACTGGGCGCAACGCAGCAACCCAGAGCATGACTGATCTTGCGCCCACCCCAGGCTGGATGGGCTCTCCGAAGGGCCACCACCTGAGCCTCGATCTCTGCAGACGCTTGCCGGGGACTACTGCATGGTCGCCGGGATTGCTCCTGCAAACCCGCAACACCATCAGCGATATATCGCCTTAGCCATTTGTAGGCTGTTTGCGGACTGATGTTGAAACGGCGGCAAAGATCCCTTCGGTTGCTGTCGGGAAGAAGTGCCAGGGCAATGAACTCTTCTCTCAGGCTCATAGCGTCTCTCGTGTCCCAAGGCATGGTCGTTCCCCGGCAAGGTTGGCTCGCCGGAAAGTGTCAGCCATGTCTACGCACACCTGTCAGCTATGTCTCCGGTCCGTACACCGCGACTGGAAAAAGTGACCCGCCCAGCAGGGCGGAACCAATGCTGTAGCCAGCACAAAAAGCAGCAGCGGCACCAAGCCCGAAGGCAGACCAGTTACCCGCGCTCGACAGAAGCCGGCGCGATCTCGAACGGACTGGCACTACGCCGCTGGTTGCGATCTTCCCGCGGCGTGGCGCCGAAGAAGTTGCGGTAGGCGCTGGAGAAGTGCGGCCCCGAGGAGAAGCCGCAGGACAGCCCGATCTGGATGATCGACTTGCTGGTCTGCATCAGCAGCTGACGCGCCTTGTTCAGGCGCAGCTCCAGGTAATACTGGCTCGGCACGCGATTGAGGTACTGCTTGAAGATGCGCTCCAACTGGCGACGCGACACGCAGACGTGCTGGGCGATCTCGTCGGTGGTCAGCGGCTCCTCGATATTGGCCTCCATCAGCAGCACCGCCTGGGTCAGCTTGGGATGGCTGGAGCCGATACGGTTCTGCAGCGGAATGCGCTGACGCTCGCCGCCCTCGCGGATACGCTCGACCACCAGTTCCTCGCTCACCGCACCGGCCAGTTCGGCGCCGTGGTCGCGGGCCAGCACGGCCAGCAGCAGGTCGAGCACCGCCAGGCCGCCACAGGCGCTGAGGCGATCACGGTCCCAGTCGAACAGATGGCTGGTGGCGATGACCTTGGGGAAGCGCTCGGTGAAATCGTCCTGCCAGCGCCAGTGCACGGCGGCGCGATAGCCGTCGAGCAGGCCGAGCTGGGCCAGCGGGTAGACGCCGGCGGACAGGCCGCCGATGGCAATACCGGCGCGTGCCAGCTGCTTGAGCGCGGAGGACAGCGCCGGCGCCACCTGCGCGGGCGGCTCGTCGGCCAGCAGGAACAGCTTGCTGCAACCCTCCAGGCGACCCGTCCAAGGCTCGCCCGGCATCTGCCAGGCTCCCGCGCTGGGGGCTTCGGCCTGCAGGAAACGCAGTTCGTAGGACACTTCCGGATGAACGCGCTGTGCCACACGCACAGCCTCCTCGGCCAGGGCCAGGGTCATGGGCCTGGTTTCTGGCCAGATCAGGAAGGCAATGCAGTGGGCAGTCGAGGTCATGGAGGCAGTCTAGTGCTTACTTCAGGCTGCCGGAAAGGAACTGCTTCAGGCGCTCGGATTGCGGATTGGCCAGCACCTCTTTCGGGCAGCCGGTTTCCTCCACCAACCCCTTGTGCAGGAAGATCAGCTGGTTGGACACCTCGCGAGCGAAGCCCATCTCGTGGGTCACCACCACCATGGTGCGGCCTTCCTGGGCCAGGTCCTGCATCACCTTGAGCACTTCGCCGACCAGCTCCGGGTCGAGGGCCGAGGTCGGCTCGTCGAACAGCATGACTTCCGGCTCCATGGCCAGGGCACGGGCGATGGCCACACGCTGCTGCTCGCCACCGGACATATGGGCCGGATAGGCATCCTTGCGGTGCGCCACGCCGACCTTGGCCAGGTAGTGCTCGGCCTTCTCGATGGCTTCCTTCTTCGGCACGCCGAGCACGTGCACGGGCGCCTCGATGACGTTCTCCAGGGCGCTCATGTGCGACCACAGGTTGAAGTGCTGGAACACCATGGACAGGCGCGAGCGCATGCGCTGCAGCTGCTTGGCGTCGGCGGCCTTGAGCGCGCCGTCCTTGTTGGCCACCAGCTTGAGCTCTTCGCCGTTGAGCAGGATCTTGCCGCCATGGGGCTGCTCGAGCATGTTGATGCAGCGCAGGAAGGTGCTCTTGCCCGAGCCAGACGAGCCGATGATGCTGATCACGTCGCCAGCCTTGGCCGCCAGGGACACGCCTTTCAGCACTTCGTGGTCGCCGTAGCGTTTGTGCAGATCCTGAACTTCGAGTTTGTACATGGTTGGGCTCTCGTATGGCTCAGTCGCTCAGCAGGCGACCCTGACGAATGGGTTGATGACCGGCCACCTTGGCCAGCCAGAGTCCGGGTTGGGCGAAGCGCAGGCGCTCGCGCACGTAGAGCACGCCGGAGGTGGAGGCGCGCACGATGCTGTGGCGATCCTCCAGCGGGTCGATGACTTCGAACAGCGGATCGCCGGCCACCACCCAGGCGCCGACCGGCTGCAGGAAGCTGACCACGCCGGCGTGCGGCGCGTAGGCGTACTCGGCGCCGGCAAAGGGTGTGGCCACGCAGCTCGGCGCGGGGGCGGCCGGCCAGTCGCCGTCGATCAGGCCGTGCTCGGCGAGGCTGGCGAGGATGGCCTCGGCGCTGGCCTCGGCGCGCTCGCGTTCGGTATCCAGCATGCCGCCCAGCTCCACCGTCGCCGCCTGGCAAGCCAGCGGCACGGCCGCCTGCGGGAAGCTGCGCGACAGGCGCAGCCAGGCCATGGAGCAGGCCTCGTCGAAGGAGCTGCCGCCGGTGTCCTCGGCGACCAGCACGGCACCAGCCTGCAGGCGCGCGGCCAGGGTGGCGAAGGCCTCGGCCTGCTGCGGAATCATGTACAGGTGCGCCACGGCATCGAAGTCGCAGTGCAGGTCGAGCACCAGGTCGGCGTCGCAGGCGTGGCGCAACAGCAGGCGCTGCAGGCCCTGCAGCTCGGAGCCGGCGGCCGGCAACGCATCCAGAGCGTCGAGCATGGCCTGGCGGATCAGTCGCACGTTGGCCTGGGCATCGTCGCCCAGGCGTTCTTGCAGCTGCGGCGCCACCAGCGCCGCCAGGTCGGCGAAGTCACGATTGAAGTTCTTGCCGCTGCCCAGCTCGAAACGTCCCTGGCTGGTGGCCTGGAACATCTGGCCGAGGCCGATGGGATTGGCTACCGGCACCAATTCGACCACGCCCTGCAGGCGGCCCTGCCCTTCCAGCTCGGCCAGGCGGCGCTTGAGTTCCACCGCCACGCGCATGCCCGGCAGCTCGTCGGCGTGCAGGCTGGCTTGGATATAGGCCTTGCGCTCGCCCGTGCCGAAACGGAACACGCTCAGCGTGCGTTCGGTGCCGGGGCAACCCCAGGGCAGGCGGTGGTCGATGCGTTGCATGGCGTCGGTCTCAGTGCTTGCGCGGGGCCAGGTAGGCCAGCCAGCGGCGCTCGGCCAGCTTGAACAGGCGCACCAGGATGAAGGTCAGGCACAGATAGAACACGCCGGCGGTGATGTAGGCCTCGAACGGCAGGTAGTACTGCGAGTTGACGGTCTTGGCCGCACCAGTGATGTCGATCAGGGTCACCACCGAGGCCAGGCTGGTGGTGTGCAGCATCATGATCACCTCGTTGCTGTACTGCGGCAGCGCACGGCGCAGCGCGGACGGCAGGAGGATGCGGCGATACAGCTTGCCGCGCGACATGCCCATGGCCTTGGCCGCCTCGATCTCGCCATAGGGCGTGGCCTTGAGGCTGCCGGCGAGGATCTCGGCGCTGTAGGCGCTGGTGTTGATCGCGAAGGCCAGGCAGGCGCAGAAGGTGGCGTTGGACAGGTAGGGCCACATGAAGCTCTCGCGCACCGCCTCGAACTGGGCCAGGCCGTAGTACAGCAGGTACAGCTGCACCAGCATCGGCGTGCCACGGATCACGTAGGTGTAGAGCCAGGCCGGGAAATTGATCGCCGCCTGCTTGGACACGCGCATCATGGCCAGCGGCACGGCTGCCAGCAGGCCGACGGCCAGGGAAATCACCAACAGCTTGAGGGTGACCAGCACGCCGCCGAAATACAGCGGCAGGCTGTCGAGTACCACGTTGTAGTCGAAAAGCATGACAACTCCCTCAGATTTCGGCCGTCTTCACGCCGACCGAATAGCGGCGTTCGAGGTAGCGCAACACCACCAGCGACACGCTGGTCAGCACCAGGTAGATGGCTGCCGCCAGAAGGATGTAGGTAAAGGGCTCGCGGGTGGCGTCGCCGGCGCTCTTGGCGCGGGCCATCATGTCCTGCAGGCCGACCAGGGAAATCAACGCGGTGGCCTTGACCAGCACCAGCCAGCTGTTGGTCACGCCGGGAATGGCCAGGCGGACCATCTGCGGTACCAAAATGCGGAAGAACACCCGCAGCGGGCTCATGCCGTAGGCCATGCCCGCCTCACCCTGGCCCTTGGGGATGGCCATGAAGGCGCCGCGGAAGGTCTCGGACAGGTAGGCGCCATAAATGAAGCCCAGGGTGCCGACACCGGCAATGAACGGGTTGATGTCGATGTAGTCATCAACGCCCACCAGCGGGGCGATACGATTCACCAGATCCTGGCCGCCGTAGAAAATCAGCAGGATCAGCACCAGATCGGGAATGCCGCGAATCACGGTGGCGTAGGCATCGCCCAGCAGGGCCAGCCACTTGATGGGCGACAGGCGACAGGCCGCACCGAACAGGCCGAGCACGATGGCCACCGCCATCGATAGCGCGGCCAGCTGCACGGTGAGCCAAGCGCCATCGAGAATGGTCGAGCCGTAGCCGTTGAACATGGAATCTATCCTCTGGATACACAGGAGGAGGCCCTTGCTAGGGCGGGGCTGGGTGAGTCCGGCAGAGCTGCACGCTCACCCGGCCCGCGCAACGCCCTCCCGCACGGGAAGGGCGAGCGCTGCGGCGTTACTCGCCGTAGACGTTGAACTGGAAGTACTTGTCCTGCACTTCCTTGTACTTGCCGTTGGCGCGGATCGCCAGGATGGCGGCGCTGATCTTGTCGGCCAGGGCCTTGTCGCCCTTGCGTACGGCGATGCCGGCACCGTTGCCGAAGTATTTCTCTTCGGTGTAGTCCGGGCCTACCAGAGCGAAGCCCTTGCCGGCGTCGGTCTTGAGGAAGCCGTCATCGATGTTGACCACGTCGGCCAGGGTGGCGTCCAGACGGCCCGAGGCCAGGTCGAGGAAGATCTCGTTCTGCGAGCTGTAGCGCACCACTTCGACGCCGGCCGGAGCGAAGACTTCGGTGGCGTAGCGGTCATAGATGGAAGCGCGCTGCACACCGACCTTCTTGCCTTTCAGGTCGACCAGCGGATCCTTGATCTCGGTGCCGGCCTTCATCGCGAGCTTGGCGGGGGTGTGGTAGTACTTGCCGGTGAAGTCCACGGACTTCTTGCGCTCTTCGGTGATGGACATGGACGACAGCACGGCGTCGAACTTGCGCACCTTGAGGGCCGGGATCAGACCGTCGAACTCCTGCTCGATCCACTGGCACTTGACCTTCATCTCTTCGCACAGGGCGTTGCCGATGTCGTAGTCGAAGCCGGTGATGCTGCCGTCGGGCTGCTTGAAGGCGAAGGGCGGGTAGGCTGCCTCGATACCAATGCGCAGCGGTTTGTCTTCTGCCTGGACCAGCGCACTGAAAGCGGTCAGCGCCAGTGCGCCGAGAAGTACGATCTTCTTCATCTTGTGCTCCTTCGAATGGGTACAGCGTTTGGCAGAATGAGGTTCGCCATGGCCTTGATGAATTGTAGAAAGTGTCGCCATGTTTGCCGGCGCAGAATGTACGGCAACAGGCTCGGCCAAGTGGGCGGCATTCTATCGACCGGGGATAGGTCGATATTTCTTCAAAGCGACAACAAATTACAGAAGGGCAGGACGGGCGCGGGACGCGTATTGACAGGTCAACCGAAACGTGACCGGCAGGACATAAAAACACAACCCGGTACTCAGGCAATAAGCACGCCAGCTCTGGCCAGCCCGCAGGATTCAAGGGGCGCGCCGCCCTCTCCCGGTTTCCCTGGCGCGCCGACGAGCCGCGAGTGTTCCCTGCCGCCCCGAATCGGCGCACGGCGTTACTCCGGGCGTTACACCTTTCGGTAAAAATCGATATTCGCCGGCGCAAAAAACAAACCCCGGCTTGTGGCCGGGGTTCTGCACGTCAGCGCAACCGCCCGATCAGGCGGCCTGCATGGTGCGATGGGTGTCGATGAGGTGTTGCACCACGCCGGGGTCGGCCAGCGTGGAGATGTCGCCGAGGGAGTCGTATTCGGCGGTGGCGATCTTGCGCAGGATGCGGCGCATGATCTTGCCCGAGCGGGTCTTCGGTAGTCCCGGAGCCCACTGGATGACGTCTGGCGAGGCGATCGGGCCGATCTCCTTGCGCACCCAGTTCTTCAGTTCCTGGCGCAGCTGCTCGGAGGTTTCCTCGCCCGCGTTCAGGGTCACATAGACGTAGATGCCCTGCCCCTTGATGTCGTGCGGCACGCCGACCACGGCGGCCTCGGCGACTTTCGGGTGGGCGACCATGGCGCTTTCGATCTCGGCGGTGCCCATGCGGTGGCCGGAGACGTTGAGTACATCGTCCACGCGGCCGGTGATCCACCAGTAGCCATCCTCATCGCGACGGGCGCCGTCGCCGGTGAAGTACATGCCCTTGAAGGTCTTGAAGTAGGTATCGACGAAGCGGTCGTGGTCGCCGTACAGGCTGCGCGCCTGGCCGGGCCAGGAGTCGATGATCACCAGGTTGCCTTCGGCGGCGCCCTCGATCAGGTTGCCCAAGTTGTCCACCAGCGCCGGCTGCACGCCGAAGAACGGGCGAGTGGCCGAGCCCGGCTTGAGCGCGGTGGCGCCCGGCAGCGGGCTGATCAGCACGCCGCCGGTTTCGGTCTGCCACCAGGTGTCGACGATCGGGCAGCGTTCGCGGCCGACGTTCTCGTGGTACCAGTGCCAGGCTTCCGGGTTGATCGGCTCACCCACCGAGCCGAGCAGGCGCAGGCTGGAGCCATCGGCGCCCTCCACGGCCGCCCTGCCCTCGGCCATCATGGCGCGAATGGCCGTGGGGGCCGTATAGAGGATATTGACCTTGTGCTTGTCGATGATCTTGGCGACGCGGGTCACGTCCGGGTAGTTCGGCACACCCTCGAACAGCAGGGTGGTGGCGCCGTTGGCCAGCGGGCCGTAGACGATGTAGCTGTGGCCGGTGACCCAGCCCACGTCGGCGGTGCACCAGTAAACCTCGCCCGGCTTGTAGTCGAACACCCGCTCGTGGGTCAGCGCGGCGTACACCAGGTAGCCGCCGGTGGTGTGCAGCACGCCCTTGGGCTTACCGGTACTACCCGAGGTATAGAGGATGAACAGCGCTTCCTCGGCGCCCATTTCCTTCGGCGCGCAGACGCTGCCGGCCACCTTCATCAGGTCCTCGAACCAGATATCGCGGTGCTGGTTCCACTTGATGTCGGAGCCGGTGCGCTTGACCACGATGACCTTCTGGATGCTGCGGGTCTCGGGGTTGGTCAGGGCGTCGTCGACATTGGCCTTGAGCGGCACCTTCTTGCCGCCGCGCAGGCCTTCGTCGGCGGTGATCACCACCTTCGACTGGCAGTCGATGATGCGCCCGGCCAGGGCCTCCGGCGAGAAGCCGCCGAACACCACGGAGTGGATGGCGCCGATGCGCGCACAAGCCAGCATGGCGACCACGGCCTCGGGGATCATCGGCATGTAGATGGTCACCACGTCGCCGCGGTGCACGTCCTGGCCACGCAGGGCGTTGGCGAACTTGCAGACCTGCTCGTGCAGCTCGCGGTAGGTGATTTCCTTGTGCTCGGACGGGCTGTCGCCTTCCCAGATGATCGCGAGCTGGTCGCCACGCTCGGCCAGGTGCCGATCCAGGCAGTTGGCCGAGACGTTGAGGGTGCCGTCGGCGAACCACTTGATGTCGACGTGGTGGTCGTCGAACGAGGTCTGCTTGACCTTGGTGAAGGGCTTGATCCAGTCGATGCGCTTGGCCTGCTCGCGCCAGAAGCCGTCCGGGTTGATCACCGACTGCTGGTACATCGCCTTGTAGGTGGCTTCGTCGGTCAGCGTGTTGGCGACCACCTCGGGGCGGACGGGGTAGAGAGAAGCAGCAGTCATGTGGATACCTCGGCGGCGCGGTTGTTTTTGTATGCCGCCTTTTGTATCCCCCGCCCTTTCGTGGGGCCATTCGACCATGGTCTTACCGCTCTACGACCTTGGTCTCAGCCCCGAAAGAAGGAGGAACAAAAAATCGCCGAGAGCGATTTTTAACGTCGCCCAGCGACGGCCCGAAGGGTGGCCGCCAAGGAAGGCGGACATAAAAAAAAAGGCGACCCACCAGGGCCGCCGCCAATTCATTCCGGGGAGGAATGTCAGAAACGCAGTCCGATTCGCAGGAGTCGGACGCTAGGGATTCTGCCGCTACTCTCCCCCCTCGCACCATTGCACCAAAGTCGCATGCGCCCGGGGGTTTCAGCAGGCGGCGCGGCGCCCCTGCACGCCGGCGGCGATGGCGACGCTCAGCGCCAGCACGCAGGCCAGCCCCAGCAGGGCGACGAACACCGCCAGCACCTGCACGCAGGACAGTGCGTGGTTCCACTGTCGGGCCACGCCGAGAAAGGCGGCGAACAGCCAGCCGCTGGTGGACAGCGCACCGAGCATGGCGAGGCTGGCGCGACTGGCGAAGGGCAAGGCGGTAAAAGGTGCCCGCGCCAGCAACGGAAAGCCCAGGCGGTGCAGCAACAAGCCATTGAGGCTGAGCAGCAGGACCACCGCCACCTTGGCCCACAGCTTCTGGTTCAGTAGGTAGGTCATACCCTCACTGAAGTAGCCCTGCAGCACCAGCAGCAAGCCGCTGAACCAGAGTGCGAGCAAGGCCAGACCGACGATGCGCTGGGTTTCGGCGAGGTATTCGAGCTGCAGCGCCGCCAGCGGCCTGGCGCGCCACGACCAGAGCTGGTGATCGGCGTGCAGCACGCGGCCGAGCGCCAGGCAGCTGGCCAGCAGGTGGGCGTATACCAACAGGGTCTTGAGCATCGCGCGGTCCTTGGGCAATACCCGATTCAGGCTTGCGGCAGGAGGCTAGCAATGCGCTCTGCGCCGATACAATCGACCGGCCATCAACCGAAAGTAGGAACTGTTAGGCCCGACTGTGAACGGCTCGAAAGAATCGCGCGGCTCAGCGCAGACGACGAACCGTGATCCCGGCAGCAGACTTCAGGATTCCTTGCCCAGGCCGTGCTGACGCAGCTTGTTGGCAATGGTGGTGTGCGACACGCCAAGGCGCTTGCCCAGCTGGCGGCTGCTCGGATGCTCGGCGTACAGGCGCTCCAGCACCGCCTTCTCGAAGCGGCCGAGGATGGTGTCCAGATCGCCCTCGACGGAGAACTCGCCCAGCGGCTGCGGCGCGCCGTAGTCCGGCAGGCGGATATGCTCGGCCTTGACCGTACCGCCGTCGCACAGCGACACCGCCTGGAACAGCACGTTCTCCAGCTGGCGCACGTTACCCGGCCAGTGGTAGTGGACCATGCGCTCGAACGCCGGCGCCGCCAGCTTCGGCAGCGGGCAGCCGATCTGCCGGCTGGCCGAGTCGAGGAAGTGCTCCACCAGTGGCGCCAGGCCGTCCAGGCATTCGCGCAGCGGTGGGATGTGCAGGCTGAGCACGTTGAGGCGGTGATACAGGTCCTGGCGGAACTCGCCCTTGGCGCACAGCTCGGACAGGTCGACCTGGGTGGCGCAGATCACCCGCACGTCCAGGTACACCTCCTCGTCGCTGCCCACGCGGCGGAAGCAGCCGTCCTGCAGAAAGCGCAGCAGCTTGGCCTGCAGGCGCGGGCTCATCTCGCCGACGCCATCGAGGAACAGCGTGCCGCCGGCGGTCAGCTCCAGCAGGCCGAGCTTGCCTTCCGGCCGCGCGCCCTCGAAGGCACCGGGGCCGTAGCCGAACAGTTCGGTCTCGGCCATGGACTCGGGCAGGCCGGCGCAGTTGAGCGCCATAAAGGGCGACTGCCCGCGCGGGCTGGCCAGGTGGCAGGCGCGGGCCAGCAATTCCTTGCCGGTGCCGGTCTCGCCCTCGATCAGCAGCGGCGCGTCCAGCGGCGCCATGCGCCGCGCCTCGCGCACCACGGCGGCCATCACCCTGGAGCTCTGGAAGATCGAGTCGAAGCCGCGCAGCTCCTGCTTGCGCACGTGGTAGATGCGCTCGCCCACGCGGTCGGCGCGGTGCAGGGTGAGCACGGCGCCGGCCAGCGCCTCGCTCTCGTCGTGCTCGGACTGCAGCGGCGCGATATCGGCGAGGAAGATGTCGCCCTTCACTTTCACCCGCAGGCCGTTGACCCGCGACTTGTTGGCACGCACCAGCTCGGGCAGGTCGAAGTCCTCGATATAGCGCGACAGCGCCATGCCCGGCACCTCGTCCACGCGCACGCCGAGCAGCTGGGCGGCGCTGCGGTTGGCGGCGACGATGCTGCCGCCCATGTCGATGGACAGCACTGGGAAATCCAGCGCGCCGAGCAGCGCGTTGAGCTCCAGATGACGGCGCTCGCTGGGCATCAGGCCGACGCGCTTGACCCCGAACACGCCGGCGATGGCCTCCAGCTTCGGGCGCAGGGCCTGGAACTGCAGGTTGATCAGGTTCGGGCAGTGCAGGTAGATGGCGTTGCCCTGCTCGCCACCGACTTCGCCACGAGCGACGTTGATGCCGTAGTCGACCAGCAGTTCGAGGATGTCGCGCAGGATGCCGACGCGGTTCTGGCAGTGGACCTTGATACGCACGGTTGGGACCCTTGGTGGTGATTCTTGCGTGGGCCACGGCCGATTTTTCGCAAGGCGGCCGTTATTTTTCGTCAAGAATATGTGACAGCCAAGAACTCCAGCAAGGCGATGATTGGCAGCCTCGATACTTTCGTAATGTTTTATTTACGCACCAAGCCGCATGGACGCCGCCATGCGCCAGCCTCGCCGGCTGCCCGGCCCGCGCATCTGCGGTACTGCTAGGGCAACACAACAAATTCCGCGGCATGCACCGCAGATGAGGAGGCGAGGCGATGAAAACCACGCAGTACGTGGCCCGGCAACCGGACGAAAATGGCTTCATCCACTATTCGGACACCGAGCATCAGGTGTGGAACACCCTGATCACCCGGCAGATGAAAGTGCTCGAAGGCCGCGCCTGCCAGGAGTACTTCGATGGCATCGAACAACTCGGCCTGCCGCATGACCGCATTCCCCAGCTCGGCGAGATCAACCAGGTGCTCGGCGCCACCACCGGCTGGAGCGTGGCCCAGGTGCCGGCGCTGATCCCCTTCCAGACCTTCTTCGAGCTGCTCGCCAGCAAGCGCTTCCCGGTGGCCACCTTCATCCGCACGCCGGAAGAGCTGGACTACCTGCAGGAGCCGGACATCTTCCACGAAATCTTCGGCCACTGCCCGCTGCTCACCAACCCCTGGTTCGCCGAGTTCACCCACACCTACGGCAAGCTCGGCCTGGCTGCCACCAAGGAACAGCGCGTGTACCTGGCGCGGCTGTACTGGATGACCATCGAGTTCGGTCTGGTCGACACGCCCCAGGGCCGGCGCATCTACGGCGGCGGCATCCTCTCCTCGCCCAAGGAGACGGTCTACAGCCTGTCCGGTGAGCCCGAGCACCAGGTGTTCGATCCGCTGGAGGCGATGCGCACGCCCTATCGCATCGACATCCTGCAACCGCTGTACTTCGTCCTGCCGCAGCTCAAGAGCCTGTTCGAGCTGGCCCACCAGGACATCATGGGCATGGTGCAACGGGCCATGGCGCTGGGCCTGCACGCACCGAAGTTTCCGCCCAAGGCCGCGTAGGCTTTAACTTCCCTCTCCCATTCATGGGAGAGGGGCTGGGGGAGAGGGTCGAACCTGACAGCACCCTCTCCCTAGCCCTCTCCCGCAAGCGGGAGAGGGAACTGATCGACGATCCCCTCACCTTCTATGCTCTGACCTCGAATATCCAAGGAGCCCGAAATGACCAGCCTCTCCCAAGCCCAATGCGAAGCCTGCCGCGCCGATGCGCCCCACGTCTCCGACGAGGAGCTGGCCACGCTGATCCGCGAGATCCCGGACTGGAACATCGAGACCCGCGACGGCCACATGGAGCTGGAACGCGTCTACCTGTTCAAGAACTTCCGCCACGCCCTGGCCTTCACCAACGCGGTGGGCGCCATCGCCGAGGAAGTGGGCCACCACCCGGCCCTGCTCACCGAATGGGGCAAGGTCACCGTCACCTGGTGGAGCCACGAGATGAAGGGCCTGCACCGCAATGACTTCATCATGGCCGCGCGCACCGATGCGCTGGCCGCCAGTGCCCAGGGCCGCAAGTGAGCCACTTCGCCGCCATCGACCGGGTGCCGGGCGATCCCATACTCGGCCTGCTCGACGCCTATCGCGCCGACAGCAATCCGGCCAAGCTGGACCTGGGCGTGGGCGTGTACAAGGACGCCCTCGGCATCACCCCGATCCCCTACGCGGTGAAGCTGGCCGAACGCCAGTTGGTGGAACACGAGCCGACCAAGAGCTACATCGGCGGCCACGGCGACGCGGCGTTCGGCGAGCAGCTGCTGCGCCTGGTACTGGGCGCGGACAATGCGCTGCTGGGCGATGGACTGGCCGGCGCCACCCAGACTCCCGGAGGCACGGGCGCCCTGCGTCTGGCCGGCGACTTCATCGCCGCCAACCTGCCGGGCCGTGGCATCTGGCTGAGCGCACCTACCTGGCCGATCCACGAGAGCATCTTCGCCACCTGCGGCCTGCGCGTGGAGCACTACCCCTACGTCGGCGCCGACAATCGCCTGGACGTAGAAGCCATGCTCGACGCCCTGCAGCGGGTGCCGGCCGGCGACGTGGTGCTGCTGCACGCCTGCTGCCACAACCCCACCGGCTTCGACCTCAGCCCGCGCGACTGGAAGCGCGTGCTGGAAGTGGTCAAGGCCCGCGAACTGCTGCCACTGATCGACTTCGCCTACCAGGGCTTCGGTGACGGCCTGGAGCAGGACGCCTGGGCCGTGCGTTTGTTCGCCGCCGAGTTGCCGGAACTGCTGATCACCAGCTCCTGCTCGAAGAACTTCGGCCTGTATCGCGAGCGCACCGGCGCGCTGATCGTACGCGCGGAAAACGCCGAGAAGCTGATCGATATCCGCAGCCAGCTGGCCTTCCTCGCCCGCAACCTGTGGTCCACCCCGCCGGCCCACGGCGCCGCCGTGGTCGCCAGCATTCTTGGCGACACGGAACTGCGCACCCTGTGGAGCGAGGAAGTGGAAGCCATGCGCCTGCGCATCGCCAACCTGCGCAGCGGGCTGGTGAGCGCGCTGGCGCCACACGGACTGGCCGAGCGCTTCGCCCACATCGCCGTGCAGCGCGGCATGTTCTCCTACACCGGCCTCAGCGCAGCGCAGGTGCAGCGCCTGCGCCAGGAATTCAGCGTGTATCTGGTCAGCAGCGGCCGCGCTAACGTGGCGGGCATGAGCGAACAGCGCCTGGACTACCTGGCCGACGCCATCGCCAGGGTCTGCGACTAAGCCGCTTTCGTAGCCTGGATGCAATCCAGGAAAGCAGGCAACCCCACTCCCGGATTGCATCCGGGCTACGAGCCGAACGAAAACGCCGCCCGAGGGCGGCGTTTTTCTTGCTGATCGCGATCAGTCCAGCTGGTCGTCGCGAATCAGCACATAGCTGCGGTCGGCCTGGTCGTAGACGTAATACATCTCCACCTTCATGCCACGCACCACCGCCACGTAGTCGCCGGGTTCGGCAACGAACCAGTCGTTGCTGTCGGCCTTGGCCGGGCTCTCGATCTGCGCGGTGAAGAACAGCGCCGGATCGCTGCCATCGAAGTAGTCCTCGCGCTCGGCGGCATCCCATTCGGCCGGTGCCTCGAAGGGGCCCTCGAACAGCACATGGCCGTCGCCCAGCTCCAGTTCCTCGGCGTCCGGGTCGTTCTCGTCCGGGCGGTACAGGGTGCAGTCGAGGGCGTCTGGATGGTCTTTCAGCTTCATGTCTTGCTCCGTGGTGCGCGCTGGCGCAGATAGTCCAGTACGGCCGACTGTTCGCCGGCGAATTCGATACGCGCGGATTTGCTCTCGCGCTGATAGACGTACATCGGGTCGTAGTACTCGCGCAGCAGGCCCTCGATCCAGCCGCGGTGCGTGTCCACCTCACCGCGGCTTTGCTGCTCGTCCAGCGCCTGCTGCAGGATGGCCTGCAGGCGCTGGTAGCGTTCGCCGCCCAGGCGCTTCTGGATATTGCTCATGCTCTGCAGCATGCGCTGGGCGAACAGGGCGAAGCCCCCCTCCTCGCCATGCTCGCGGGCGAACTCGGCGGCCAGGTCGATCACGTAGTCCTTGAGGATGCGCTCGACGCGCCCCTCGAAACTGTCCTCCAGCCACACCATCGGGTATTCCTGCATGCCCTGATGTAGGGGCAACGGCAGCGAGCAGGTGCCGATCAGGCGGCTCTCGTCCTCCAGCACGAATTGCTGCTGGCCACGCGCGCGGCGCTTGAGCAGGTCCACGGCCAGGCGGTTCTCGAAATCGATCTGCGAGGGCTGGCCGGTGGCGCGCTTGCCGAAGCTGGAGCCGCGGTGGTTGGCGTGGCCTTCCAGATCGACGCTGTTGTCCAGGGCCGCCACCACCTCGGTCTTGCCGGTGCCGGTCATGCCGCCGACCACTACGAAGTCGCACTCGGCCACGGCGCTGTCCAGCGTCTCGATCAGGAAGGTACGCATGGCCTTGTAGCCGCCGATCACCCGCGGGTACTCGACACCGGCGTCCGCGAGCCACTGCTGGACGATCTGCGAACGCAGGCCGCCGCGGAAGCAGTACAGGTAGCCGTTCGGGTTGGCCCTGGCGAAGGCCGCCCAGGCCTCGATGCGCGCAGCCTTGGTCTTGCCCGAGACCAACTGGTGGCCCAGCTCGATGGCTGCCTGCTGGCCGTGCTGCTTGTAGCAGGTGCCGACCTTCTGCCGCTCGATATCGGTCATCAGCGGCAGGCTGACGGTGTGCGGGAAGGCGCCCTTGGTGTATTCCACCGGGGCGCGCATATCCATCATCGGCACGTCGTCGAGGAACAGCTGGCGGTAGTCGGTGGTGTTGTCGCGCATCACAGCACCTCTACCGCGTGACGCTGTCGCTCGACCAGCTGGCCGATGGGCGACAGCTGCAGGCCCAGCTCGGCAGCCACGGCGAGGAACTCGGCCTCGCCCTCCGGCGCCACGGCCACCAGCAGGCCACCACTGGTCTGCGGGTCGCACAGCAGGTCGCGCTGCGCCTCGGAGATCGGCGCGATCTTCTCGCCATAGCTATCGAAGTTGCGCAGGGTGCCGCCGGGCACGCAGCCCTCGGCCAGGTAGTGCTCGACGCCCGGCAGGCGCGGCACGGCGGCGTAGTCCAGCTGGGCGGTGAGACCCGCGCCATCGGCCATCTCCACCAGGTGGCCGAGCAGGCCGAAGCCGGTGACGTCGGTCATGGCGCGCACGCCGGCGAGCTTGCCGAAGCGGCTGCCGGGCTTGTTCAGGGTGCACATCCAGTCACGCGCCAGGCCAACGTCCTGCTCGCGCAGTTTGGCCTGCTTCTCGGCGGTGGTGAGGATGCCGATGCCCAGCGGCTTGGTCAGGTACAGCGCGCAGCCGGCGGTGGCGGTGTCGTTGCGCTTCATATGTTTCTTCTCGACCACGCCGGTCACGGCCAGGCCGAATATCGGCTCCGGCGCATCGATCGAGTGGCCGCCGGCCAGTGGGATGCCGGCGGCGTCGCACACGGCGCGGCCGCCACGGATCACTTCGCGAGCCACTTCCGGCGGCAGCAGGTTCACCGGCCAGCCGAGGATGGCGATGGCCATCAGCGGGTCGCCGCCCATGGCGTAGATATCGCTGATGGCGTTGGTCGCGGCGATGCGACCGAAATCGAATGGGTCGTCGACGATGGGCATGAAGAAGTCGGTGGTGGAGACCACACCACGCTCGTCATCCAGGGCGTAGACCGCCGCATCGTCCTTGGAGGCGTTGCCGACCCACAGCTTGGGGTCGAGGTTCTGCGCGCCGCTGCCGGCGAGGATCACTTCCAGCACCTTGGGTGAGATCTTGCAGCCGCAGCCGGCACCGTGGCTGTATTGGGTCAAACGGATCGGCTCGCTCATCGACAACGCTCTCGGTAAATCGGAAAACAGGCCGCGGATTCTAGCAAAGCTGATCTTTCGGGCAGGCGTTCATATAATCCCCCGCGTTCTACTACCCTCAGCAGGCGCCCGACGCGCACCAGCTGCGAACCTTTTCCGCCATTGAACCGGAGAATCTTCATGCTCAAATCCATTCTGGCCCTGGCCGCCGGCCTGACCCTGTCCGCCTCTGCCCTGGTCGCCCAAGCCGCCGACGTACTGAAGGTCAGCGCCATCCCCGACGAGGCTCCCACCGAGCTGCTGCGCAAGTTCAAGCCGCTGGGCGAGTACCTGGAGAAGCAGCTGGGCATGAAGGTCGAGTTCGTCCCGGTGGCCGACTACCCGGCGGTGGTCGAGGCCCTGGCCACCGACCGTCTGGACCTGGCCTGGCTGGGTGGCTTCACCTTCGTCCAGGTACGCCTGAAGACCGGCAACGCCATCCCGCTGGTCCAGCGCGAGCAGGATGCGCAGTTCACCAGCAAGTTCATCACCGCCAACCCGGACGTGAAGTCGCTGGCCGACCTCAAGGGTAAGACCTTCGCCTTCGGCTCCATCTCCTCCACCTCCGGCAGCCTGATGCCGCGCTACTTCATGCTGCAGGACGGCATCAAGCCGGAAACCTACTTCAGCCGCATCGGCTACTCCGGCGCGCATGACGCCACCGCCGCCTGGGTGCAGGCCGGCAAGGTCGACGGCGGTGTGCTCAACGCCAGCGTATGGGACAAGCTGGTCGCCGCCGGCAAGGTCGACACCAGCAAGGTCAAGGTCTTCGCCACCACCCCGGCCTACTACGACTACAACTGGACCGTGCGCGGCACCCTCGACCCGGCCCTGGCCGAGAAGATCAAGCAGGCCTTCCTCGCCCTCGACCCGGCCGTTCCTGCGCACAAGGCGATCCTCGATCTGCAGGCGGCCAGCCGCTTCATCGAGACCAAGCCGGAAAACTACAAGGGCATCGAGGACGCCGCCCGCGCCGCCGATCTGCTGAAATGAGCCTGCGCCTCACCGGCGCTGACCTGCAGCACGGCAATGGAGTCCACGCCCTGCGCGGCGTGGATTTGGCCATCGCGGCCGGCGAACGGGTCGCCGTCATCGGCCCGTCCGGCGCCGGCAAGTCCAGCCTGCTCGCCCTGCTGGCCAGCGCCCTGCAACCCGGTGGCGGCAGCGTCGAGCTGCTGGAACACAATCCCTGGCAGCTCTCCGCCCGCGCCCGCCAGCGCCTGCGTGCGCGCATCGGCCTGATCCACCAGGCACCACCGCTGCCGCCCCGGCAGCGGGTGGTCACCGCCGTACTGGCCGGCAAGCTTGGCCAGTGGGGCTTGGGCAGGAGCCTGCTCAACCTGCTGCACCCGGTCGATATTCCCGGTGCCCGCGAGGTACTCGCGCGCCTGGACCTGACCGACAAGCTGTTCGCCCAGTGCCAGCAACTCTCCGGCGGCCAGTTGCAGCGCGTCGGCATCGCCCGTGCGCTGTATCAGGACCCCGAACTGCTGCTGGCCGACGAGCCGGTGTCGGCCATGGACCCGGTGCTCGCCGACCACACCCTCAGCGTGTTGTGCCGGCATGCCGAGGCGCGCGGCGTGACCCTGGTCGCCAGCCTGCACGCGGTGGACCTGGCGCTGGCGCACTTCCCGCGCATCGTCGGCGTACGCGAGGGCCGTATCGCCTTCGACCGCCCGGCCAGCGAGGTCACCCAGGAGCTGCTCGACGCCCTCTACGCCAACGAGCAGCTGGTCTCGCCGCAGGCACCGGCAGTGACCCTGACCCTGCAGATTCCACGATGCTG
>NZ_JAOEEA010000004.1 GCF_029837695.1 Pseudomonas sp. GD04019 | reverse complement strand
TCTCTCCAGCGGCCTCAAGGTCGTCCTCGAAGCCGGCGCCGAACTCACCTTCAAGGCCGCCGGCAGCTTCATCAAGCTGGACGCCAGCGGCGTCACCCTGGTCGGCCCGCAGATCAAGATCAACTCGGGTGGCAGTCCAGGCAACGGTACAGGTGCGTCGCCCATCCTACCGGGCAAGGTGGTCGCTGCCGACAGCGACAAAGCAGGCGAACTATTGATCCAGGCTCAGCGCCAGGCGCTTATGCAGAAGAAACCGCTGTGCGCCATCTGCGAAGCAGCCAAGCGGGAGGCTGCGGATGCGGAACAATGATCGCCCATATCTCGAGCTGCCGGCCGGACTGCCATGGGATTCCCAGGCGAGCCTGCTGCTCGATGGCATCAGTGTGGAAGAACTACCGCGCCGACTCTATGAGTGGAGTCACGAGCCTGACTTCGAACCGCTGTATGCAGGTACCCGCTGGTCAGACCTGAGCGATGTATCTCCGTGCCTGGTTCGCCTGACTGGTCCTGGCGATCCGACTCTCGCTCAACATCTGCGGCATGCGGATGAAGAATGGGGCTATCTGTTGTTCAGCAAGGCCGACCGGGAAAATCAGCTGACGCACCTGCGCTGGTTGAGCTGCGTCAGGCACCCACTGGGCGAAGAAATGCTCCTTCGCCTGGCCGATCCGGCGGTAGCCGGAGCATTGCTCGAACATGCCATGCAGATCGGCGACGCCACCCTGTTCGGACCATTCGAGCAAATTGCCCTGGTCGACCGCACGAAACATGTCTGGTGTCAGTATTCTCGCCCAGCGACCGCCACCAGAATCTCGCGGGAGCGACCCTATCAACTCTCCGAGGATCAGCTGGAATTGCTAGGCGAAGTCAGCCTGCGCAGCTGCGTTATCCAGCTCGATGCCCATATGCAGGAGTTCTTCCCCCACTACCAGCCCCAGCTGCTGGGCCCGGAGCGCTGGCAACATTTACACGGGCTTGCTTCGAATGCCTATGCGCGCGGTTTCAACAGCGAGCGAGCCATCACCCTATACGCCAACATTTTTGGCTTTCTCGGCGAGCATGCCCTGGAGCGGCACGCTGACATCGCTGCATTGCTGAATACGCCCTCCGCAGCATCGCCCGAACAGCGTATCGAGCAGGCCGCCGAGCTGGCCAGAGAACGTGCCGACTCCATGGAAGGGAACTCCATATGACCGCCCAGCAACCACCACGCAGCAGCGGCAAGAATCCAAATCTGGCACCCAAGAGCAGCAGCGACGTCAAGATCGCTGGCGGTGCCTGCCCGTTGATGAAGAACAAGATACAACTGCTGCCACTGCGCTATGGCCTGGTCGAGCGCCTAGATCCGGCCAGCGAAGTAGCAGTGCCTTACAAACTCAAATCGAGGCCACTGGGCATCCGCCTGCTACGAGGTGGCTGGCTGTATGTGATTGATAACAGCACCGGCTATCTGCACGAGTACCGGGTCGAGAAAGGTGTCGTTACCAAGTTTCTCTGGAAAGGCAAGGAAGCCGCTCAGGACAAGCGCCAAGGCAACCTGACCGATGATCGCCTGGTTTTCCCGCGCAGCAGCACCCTGCATGTTAGCTTTTCGGAAGTGCAGTGGACCGCCTTCAAATGCTCGCAGATGCTCAAGAGCCGAGCCGAGCGCGACCACTTCATGCAAGTGATCGATCTGACAAAGGCCGATTGTGAAAAAGGT
This sequence comes from Pseudomonas sp. GD04019, assembly GCF_029837695.1. Lineage (GTDB taxonomy): Bacteria > Pseudomonadota > Gammaproteobacteria > Pseudomonadales > Pseudomonadaceae > Aquipseudomonas. The sequence continues at coordinate 391,210 of NZ_JAOEEA010000004.1, read as the reverse complement.
GGCAACCACCTCCTGACCGAGAAACAGGCCGCCAAATGGATAGCGGAGCTGGCCGAACAGCCCGCCGCCATCAAAGCCCCGACAGGCGCCCACCCCGAGGAAAGCCAGGACTACTGCTGGGAGCACCAGCCGCTCTATCGCAAGACCCAGCTCGGCGAGGTGAAGAAGGCCCTGCAGCCCAAGCACGAGCACGACCACCTCTATCTGGTGTTCAAGGACAGCATCGGCGTCATGCGCGACTTGGCCGACGAGCAGGACAAGGTCGTCGGCTGGATTGAAAGCTGGGTAGCCAAGGAACGCAACGACCTCAAGTACGTGATAGGCAGCTACATCGAGACCCTGATGGTGGTGAGCGACAGCACCGCACGTAAAGCGGGCGCCAGCTCGAAACTGTTTGAGAAAACCACTCCAGCCCAGCGCCAGAAAATCTACGATTACATCAATGCCCGCAACCGCTTAGCTGGCATGCATCGTTTCGACCCCAGGGTCCCGGCAGCCCAAACGGATGTCGCCGCCAAGAAAAAGGCCATGGAAGAGGCGCTCGGCGACGACCTCTATGACGAACTGGAAGACGATATCGAGGTCATCGAGGACCACAGCCATGCGGTGCTGGAGGGCAAGGGGCTGGGCGCGCGAGGCATCCATGATCTGGTCCGTCACAAGGAGATGAACCAGTACCTTGCCGCCGAACGCGTTCATCTCCAGCGCTGGAACGCTCGCCTCGACCGCATCACGGCAGACCGTGTCGGTCTCTTCACCCAGGCCGAATACCACCGCAGCGCCTGGTACTTCGACACCAATGTGCCCGATCAACTGATGGCCGCGCTGGTGACCGAGCAGAACTGCGTACGTGACATGTGCCGCACCGAAGACAGCCTCAAGGCCGTCAGCGAGTACTTCCACAAATACCCCTATTACATCCTCCCCGCCTTTGCCAGCCGCCTGGACCTGGCCTTCTTCATCAGCAAGTCGGGAGATCTGACCAAATGGCTGGACGACATCCGCAACCTCAAAGGCGGGCTGGCGGACGCCAAGGCCCGCCTACAGGAAGTGGGGGGGCTGATGGGCAGCCACTGGAGCAAAAGCCTCACGCTCAGCCCCGCAGCTCTCAGCGCCAGCCAGGCCGTCAATGCGGCCTACTCGCCGGCCATCGCCCTGCGCCTGCAGGACTGGCTCGCAGCGGTACAGAGCAAGCTCAACAGCCCCGACCTGAAAGCCCATCTGGACAAGCTGGAGGCCTACAGCAATCGCGCCCAGCGCCTGGGCAGCCTGGCCGCGCTCAAGCAGGAAGGAGCCGATCTGCAGGTGGCGACCGAGCAAGATGTCACGCTCTTCATGTCCAGGCTGGCAAGCCTTGTACGGCTACTGGACAGCGAAGACCAGCTGACCGCTGCACGCGACCGGGCCAAAGCCGACAGCAAGCGCCGCAGCCTCAGTGAGGCTCAGCGCCAGGCTGCCAAAGTGCAGAAACAGCAGCTCAACCAACAATTGGCCGCACTGCGCCAACAGCGCGCCGCTCTGGTCAGCCAGATCCAGGACAGCGTGATTACCACCGGCGCAGCGCAAGCGGGTTTTATCGGAGCAAAACTGAAAATCGACCCTGCCCAGCAGAACCTGCTGAACGAGGAGATCCGCCGGTTGCGCTTGGGCCTGCGGGGCGCTTATGGCGAGACGGGCGCCTATAGTGCAGTCGCGAAAAGCAGCGCACTGCCGCTGCTGGCACTGGCCTTACAGACATGGAATCTGAGGGATGCACTGAAGGCATGGCAGAGTGTATCCAAAGATCCGTCCTGGAAAGATCGAGTCATCTTCTACGGGGCACTTATGGCCCCAGTATCATCTGCTCTATCGGTATATCAGAACGCCCATATCGCCCTGGTGGATAAAGCCTTCAAGGCCATTGTCGCCAGCTCCGGCGGCAAAGGTGGCATGCAGTTCGCCGTCAAGCTGGGCAAGCTGGGGCTGGGCCTGGGCGCGGTGATTGCGCCTTTGGCCCTGCTAGGCTCGGTGGGCACCTCCTGGAACAACTGGAACAAATGGCTGGACGCCATGCGCACTGGCACCACCAGCGAACAGGCCGGCGCGCTGATGGCCTTTGTCGGCGACACCAGCAGTACTGCAATAAACGCTGCAATCACCGGCAAGGCATTTGCGGAGTTTGGCGGGCTGATCATGGAGGCCTCGCGAGCAGCACCGGGCCAGCGAGCGGTAGCGCTCAGCGCCGCCTGGGCCACCCGTGGTGCGCGTTTTCTGAGCTTTTCCGTCCGCCTCAGCCCCTGGGGCCTGGCGGCCACCGCCCTGCAGTTTGGCGGCGAGACGCTGTACAACTACGGCAACCTGGATGACCAGCAGCGCTGGATGCTGGGTTGCTGCTGGGGCCTGGAAAGCAAGGGCTGGGACTGGCCCACCCATGCCCAGGGCCTGGCCGAGGCCAGCATGCGCCCGCTGATCACCGATCAAGGCCTGGCCCAGCGTCCCCAGGATGGCGAAGAGTCGCGCCGCCTGCTGCTGAGCCTGCCAGGCGTGAGCATGGCCAGCCTGCGCCAGCATCCGCTGCGCCTTACTGCGGAATGGGAGTATCAGCTCGGCTGGCCCGCAAAGGACATCGGCGAGATCGTGCGCAACAACCTGCGCCCAGTCGGCGACAACCCGCTGACCCTTGAACTGGAGGTGTCGGCCGACTGGTCTGGCCCACAATCCAGACTACGACTGCGCCTGGCGGTACAACCGGAGTTGGCCGGCACGCCGCTCAAGCAAAACGATGCATACCTGTACTACTCGATTCCGTTAGGCTCCACCGCTTCGAGCGAGCCGATCAAGGGCGAGCCCTCCGTCGGGCCCACCCGTATCGCCCCGCAATGGATCGAAATCACCCCGGAGCACCTGCATGCCTGAAAACCAATACGAGCGCCTGCCCCACGCCGGGGACTTCGAGCGCGAAACCGGCACCGAGGTGTTCTACCTGGCGCCCAGGCCGGTGCCCACTGGCATGCCGGCCTTCAGCGGGCAGAACCTGCATCAGGAGGCCAATGAAGTTTTCCTGGATGTGGGCGCCGGCCAGGCCAGCGTCGAGTTCGCGGCCAGGGCCTATATCGGCTCGGTGATGACCTTAATAATCTTATTCTTTTTTGCCTCTGGCTTTGGAGCTTGGCTTCGGAGGTATAAGGAGCCGTTTGTTGATGGCTGGATCGATGGCTTTTCCACCCCCCCCATGTGGGGCTTTATTGCCTGCATTGCCGCTTTGGCCGGCTACAACATGTTCCGCATTATCCGCAATCTCGGCGCTCGCTCGCCTGTGCGCTTTAACCGCCAGCGCCGCGAGGTGGCCCTGGTGTTTCGCGGCGAAGCCCCTGTCTATGTGCCCTGGGAAGAAGTAATCGCCTGCGTTTCGGCCAGCCAGATCGTTACCCAGTACGCCGTTATGCCCAGCTTTGCCCTGATGCTCGGCCTGCGCAATGCCAGTAGCGGCGATGTCTATTGGGTCACCATCCCCGGCGGCAATCTGAGCTTGGTGGTCAGCGAGTGGGAAGCCATTCGGGTGTTTATGGAAGAAGGCCCTGCGGCCCTGCCGACGCCGGTACTGTCCGATGAAGAATTTCAGGAAGGTACCGTGGCCTACTTTCACATGTGCCGGGGCGTGTACCGCAAGGAACACTGGTGGCCGCGCTATGCCTTCGGCTTTCTGGTCATCCAGTTCTGTAGCGGTTGGACCTTGCCCTGTCACATCGCTCAGTGGGTCAACCGCCGTCCCAAGGCCGTCTTTCCGCAGGAAGTACTGGACTGGTCGCAACCCTTGCCCGACGAGCAGCAGGCCAATCCGAGCGAAGCCCTGCTCAAGGAAAGCGCCGAGATCCGCAAGGCCTTCGCCAAGGGGCAAAACCTGCTGGATTACTACCAGATCAAGTTCGCAGAGCCGGCCACCGAATCACCCGCCGCAACGGGTTAGACTCCTTTCATGGTCCCAACCGCTGACTCCATGCCAAACCCACCGCAGCAACCTCAGGACGAACTCGACCTCAGAAACCAACGCCCCAGCGCCGGAGAGGCTCGTCGCTTCGCTACTGGTGAGGCCCTGTTCCTAGCTCCGCTACCGGTCCCAACCGGACATCTCCCCATGGATTTGTGGGGCAGTTTTGTAGAAGTCAACGACACCTATCTGGACGTTGGCCAGAGCAATACCAACAAGGCATTCCAGACCCAATTGGCGATTTGGGGCGTGATGTTCGCAGGCGGCACTATGCTCTTTGTCCTCCCGCTTCTGGGGGCAGCCATACAGGCATTCGGTCCATATAAAAAAGATTTCTGGAACATGTTTTATGAAGGCTTTTACCTCTACTTAGTTGATGTGAGCTGGTGGACAGTACTACCTATATCAGCCCTGCTTACTGCTACGGTGATTCACAGCACCCTCAAAAAAGCTCGTACTCGCCCCCTACGCTTCAACCGCCAACGCCGCGAGGTCTGCTATTTCCCCGAGGGCAGCGACGAACCCATCATCCAGTCCTGGGAGGAACTGGTTGCCTGGGTCTCGGTCAGCACCGGTTTCACCGGCGAAGGAGTAATGAGCACCTACACCTTCGGCATGGCCATCGATAACCCCAAGACCGACAAGACCCACTTCCTCACCCACGGGGTATTCACCCCCGCGCATGGCATCTCCAAATGGGAAGCCATCCGCAGCTATATGGAAAAGGGCCCGGCGTACTGCCCCGGTAAGGCACCCTACGAGGGACGCCACACTTTCGATCTGGAGCGCAACGCCGTGCACGAGGCCTATCGCGAAGGCAATGGTTCGGCCATCGGCGTCGCCTGGTGGTACCTGTGCCGGGTGATCACTTGGTGGCGCGTCCCCTATTGGGTTGCCGAGTGGGACCACGGCTACGCGATGAAGGCCATGCCCGCCAACATCGCTCAATGGTCACAGCCGCTACCCACCGAGCAATGGACCAAATCTAGTCAGGCACTAAAGGAGCAGACCGCTCGCCTGGAAAAGGCCTATGCCAACGGCCAGAACTTCACGACCTACTTCAACTCCCAGCTCAGCATCGAGCCTTCAACCGCTAGCGCATGAGCAATTCATGACGCTGCAGCTCCAGAACGAGCTCGACGTCAGAAACTTGCACCGGCGAGGCGCATCGTTTCGTGGGGCAACCTAGCTATCCGCATGTCTGAAAACAAATACGAACGCCTGCCTCACGCCAGGAGTTTCGAGCGCGAAGCCGGCAGCGCTATGCAGCTCAGCCTATGTGCCCAGTCAGACTTGGCAATCCTCAGGCCTGCGTTGCACTGGCAGCTTACCTCGGCCCCGCCCCATGCCGAGCAAAGAACCAAGGTAACAGCAGCAACATAAGCGAACCCAGCGCTGCAGCCACGACGAACAACACCTGATATCCCAACCACTTGGCCAGCATGCCACTGCAAGCCCCCACGATGCCCGCCAGCAGCACCTGCGCACTGGCCTGCAGGGTGAAATCTGCACCTTCATGCTCAGGGCGGCACATGCGCATCATCACGGCGAACAGGGCGACGGTGGACATGCCGTCGGCGGTCTGTTCGAACAACGAGGCCGCATACACCAGCCCCGTATCGGCACCTCTGCCCACCAGCAACGCCATGCCGGCAATGCCGAGCGCCTGCAGGGCGCCGAAGGTCAGCAGCGAGCGCAGGGCGCCGAGGCGAGCGTAGAGCAGGCCGCCGAGCAGGGCGCCGCCGATGCCGGCCAGGCTGCTGATCAGGGTCAGTTGGCCGAGGTCGGTGGTGTCCCAACCCTGGTCCACCAGCATCGGCTTGATCATCGGCGAGCCGAGGGCGTCGCCGAGCTTGAAGGTGAGCACCACCGCCAGCCAGGCAAGCATGCCCGGTTGTACCAGTAGCCCCTTGTAATGGCGCCACAACAGGCCGGGGCCGGCGGGCTCGGCCTGCTCGACGTGCTGCGGCAGCAGGCGACGCTCGGGAAACAACCAGATCGGCAGGGTCAGCAATAGCAGGGCGCCGGCCAGCAGGCCGATGGAGAGATTCCAGCCCAGCGGGTCGATCAACAGCAGCAGGCCGCTGCCGCTGGCCAGCATGCCGACCTTGTAGCCGCCCACCTGCAGGCTGTTGCCCAGACCGCGCCAGCGCTCCGGCAGCAGGCGCACAGCCAGGCCGTCGGTGGCCACATCCTGGGTGGCGGCGCCCAGGTTGATGATCAGCAGCAGGCCCAGCAGCAGCCAGAACGCGCTGCCGAACAGTGCTTGCGGAGCGATCAGTGCCAGGCCGGCCAGACAGGTAATCACCGTGCCCTGCAGCGGCAGTATCCAGCCACGGTGATGTCCCAGGCGCCGTGAGCCGATGCGGTCGACCCAGGGCGCCCACAGCACCTTGAGCAACCAGGGCAGCGCCAGCAGCTTGAGCAGGCCGATCAGTCCCAGGTCGACACCGTGCTGGCGCAGCAGCACCGGCAGCGAGTGGGCCACCAAGCCGGACGGCAGGCCCTGGGCACAATAAAGGGAAGCCAGGAGTACCAGGGTGGTATTGCCGGGGCGATCTGCGGTGGTCATGAAGCATCCCTGCGCGAAAGGTGGCCAAGCCTAGGCCAGGGTGGAGAGCGGAGGCAACGTGGATATTCGAAGGGAAAGCCAAAACAAAAAAGAATATAAACCTACAGAAACATTCTTAGACTCTCTAAGCAAAGCCCATTATCTTCGCTGCCTGCTTATTCCAGCCTGTTCTACCACCCACTGTCAGGCAGCCGGTGCAATGAAGATTCGCGATCTAGACCTCAGCCAGAGCCCGCTCAACGCGGAGCACGAAGCACTCGGCCTGCCGCCCGTGGAAGACTACGTTTCCCACCCGGACAATCACCCGGTGCTGCGCGCCGCCATGTGGGCGGCGGTGCTGATTCTGGCCAGCTTGATAGGCTTCCTCGCCTGGCGCCTGTTCTTCGGCGACAACGGCGGCCACAGCGGCCTGGAGATCATCGAGAGCGCCCTGAGCAGCCCAACCTTCTGGAGCGCGGTGGCAGTCGGCCTGCTCGCCCAGATAGTCGACGGCGCCCTGGGCATGGCCTACGGCATCACCGCCACCACCTTCCTGCTCAGCGCCGGCGCCTCGCCCGCCGCGGCCAGCGCCAGCGTGCATATCGCCGAAGTGTTCACCACCGGCCTGTCGGGCATTTCCCACGTCAAGCTGGGCAACGTCAACAAATCGCTGTTCCTGCGCCTGCTGCTGCCGGGCATCATCGGCGCGGTACTCGGTGCCGTACTGATCACCCAGTTCGACGGCGCGGTGATGAAGCCCTTCATCTCCGCCTACCTGCTGCTGATGGGCCTGTACATCCTGTACAAGGCCTACCGCCATGTGAAGCAGCGCAAGGAGCCCAAGCACGTGGCCAAGCTGGCCCTGTTCGGCGGCTTCGTCGATGCCGCCGGCGGCGGCGGCTGGGGCCCGGTGGTCACCAGCAGCCTGATCGGCTCGGGCAGCGACCCGCGCACCACCATCGGTTCGGTGAACTTCGCCGAGTTCTTCCTGACCCTATCCAGCGCCGCTTCCTTCATCCTCCTGGCCGGCGAGCTGGATACCTGGCTGATGGTGGCCGGCCTGGTGTTCGGCGGCCTGTTCGCCGCACCGTTCGCCGCCTACCTGTGCAAGAAGATTCCGGCACGCACCCTGATGACCATCGTCGGCTGCCTGATCGTGCTGATCAGCGCCTTCAACATCTACAAGTCGCTGGCCTGATCCGGGGCATAAGGCCCTGCCAAAACGATCTAGGTAAAGGCCCGGTTCATTGCTCCAGCGCATTGACCGGGCCTCGGCGTTTTCCCATGCTGCGGGCCTTCCATACCGTCGAAGGAACGCACCGCATGAAACTGGAAACCCTCGCCATCCACGCCGGCTACAGCCCCGATCCGAGCACCAAGGCGGTGGCGGTGCCGATCTACCAGACCAGCTCCTACGCCTTCGACGATACCCAGCACGGTGCCGACCTGTTCGACCTGAAGGTCCCCGGCAACATCTACACGCGCATCATGAACCCGACCAACGCCGTGCTCGAACAGCGCGTGGCGGCGCTGGAAGGCGGCGTCGGCGCGCTGGCCGTGGCCTCGGGCATGGCCGCCATCACCTACGCCATCCAGACCGTCGCCGAGGCCGGCGACAACATCGTCTCGGTGGCCAAGCTCTACGGTGGCACCTACAACCTGCTGGCCCATACCCTGCCGCGCTTCGGCATCCAGACCCGCTTCGCCGCCCACGACGATATCGCCGCCCTGGAGGCGCTGATCGACGACAGGACCAAGGCGGTGTTCTGCGAGTCCATCGGCAACCCGGCCGGCAATATCGTCGACCTGCAGGCCCTGGCCGACGCCGCACACCGCCACGGCGTGCCGCTGATCGTCGACAACACCGTGGCCACGCCGATCCTCTGCCGGCCGTTCGAGCATGGCGCCGACATCGTCGTGCACTCGCTGACCAAGTACATCGGCGGCCACGGCACCAGCATCGGCGGCATCGTGGTCGACTCGGGCCAGTTCCCCTGGGCGGACAACAAGGCGCGCTTCCCGCTGCTCAACACCCCGGACCCGTCCTACCACGGCGTGACCTATACCGAGGCCTTCGGCCCCGCCGCCTTTATCGGCCGCTGCCGCGTGGTGCCGCTGAGCAACACCGGCGCGGCGCTGTCGCCGTTCAATGCCTTCCTTATCCTGCAAGGCCTGGAGACCCTGGCCCTGCGCATGGAGCGCCACTGCGAGAACGCCCTTAGGGTCGCCCACTACCTGCAGAGCCACCCTCAGGTGGCCTGGGTGAAGTACGCCGGCCTGGCGGACCATCCGGAGCACGAGCTGGCCGTGCGCTACACCGGCGGCAAGCCCGCTTCGATCCTCTCCTTCGGCATAGTCGGCGGGCAGGCCGCCGGGGCGCGCTTTATCGATGCGCTGAAGCTGGTGGTGCGCCTGGTCAACATCGGCGACGCCAAGTCGCTGGCCTGCCACCCGGCCTCCACCACCCACCGCCAGCTCAACGACGAGGAGCTGGAGAAAGCCGGCGTGCCGCGGGACATGATGCGCCTGTCGATCGGCATCGAGCACTTCGACGATATCCGCGCCGACCTGGAGCAGGCCCTGGCCGCCGCCGGCGCCTGATTGCCCTTGTTATGTGCGCCGCCTGCCACCACTTAGGTGGCAGGAGGACACCGACATGAGCCAACCCTTGCTGATTCCCTGCCCGCACTGCGCCGGGCTCAACCGTATTCCGGCCGAGCGCCTGGGCGATGCACCACGCTGCGGGCGCTGCAAGAACGCGGTACTGCCGAGTGCGCCGTTCGAGCTGAACCAGGCCAGCTTCGCCGCCCAGCTCAAGGGCGACCTGCCGCTGCTGGTGGATGTCTGGGCCGACTGGTGTGGTCCGTGCAAGGCCTTTGCACCGACCTTCCAGCAGGCCGCCGCGCAGCTGCAGGGACGTTGCCGCCTGGGCAAGCTGGACAGCGAGGTCAATCAGCAGCTGGCCGGCCAGCTCGGCATCCGCTCCATCCCCAGCCTGATCCTGTTCCGCGGCGGCGTCGAAGTCGCCCGCCAGGCCGGCGCCCTGCCGCTGCCGCAATTGCTCGGCTGGCTGCGCAGCCAGAGCATCGCCTGAGCGGATCGGTCAGCCGCGGCGAGCGCCGCGGTCATTGCCGCCGCAGCGCCAGCGGCTAGTCTCGGGGCTCCACTGCCAGGAGCCCGGATATGCCGCTACCCGCCGAGATGGCCCGCGTGTTCACCGAAGAGAAAATCGATTTCGTCAAACGCAGCGGCCTCAAGGCCGAGGAGCTGCTGCCCGGCTTCGTGCGCCTGCGCATGCCGCTGGCCGGCAACCAGAACCATATCGGCACCCTCTACGCCGGCGCCCTGTTCACCCTGGCCGAGATCCCCGGCGGCGCCCTGTTCCTCACCAGCTTCGACGTGCAGCGCTTCTACCCGCTGATCAAGGAGATGAACCTGCGCTTCCGCCGCCCGGCGACCAGCGACATCTCGGTCGAGGCGCACCTGGACGCCGAGGAGATCGAGCGCATCCAGAACCAGGCCGAACGCGAGGGCAAGGCCGAGTATCGCCTGGAGCTGCAACTCAAGGATGCCGATGGCCAAGTAGTGGCCGAAACGAGCGCTCTGTATCAATTGCGCAAACACTGACGTGCGGGACTTGTCCCCAGGCCAAAGCAGGTCTATTTAGAAAGCTCATTCTAAAGAACCCGTAGAGGTTTTCACCGGCGCCGCGCATGGACGAGGCGCACAAGGGGAACGACATGACAGGACACGTCCTTATCGCGCACGACCTGCGCAGCACTGCTGACCTCGCTCTTCGCCGCGCAGCCCAGATCGCTCGCCAGCACGATGCCAAACTGACTCTATTGCACGTGTTCGACCCCAAGCTGGGCCAGGCCGAGCGCGAACGCATCGAACAGACCCTCGACCGCAGCCTCACCGAATTCGCCCCCTCCGGCAGCCAGCTGCGCCTGTGCCACGGCAAACCGGCCGAGGGCGTGCTGGAGCAGGTGCAGCAGAGTGGCGCCGACCTGCTGGTGCTCGGCGCCCACCACCAGCGCCACGAGTTCTTCTCCGGTACCACCCTGGACCGCATCGCCCGCCGCTGCCCGGTGCCGCTGCTGCTCGCCGCCCGCGATGAGGACAGGCCCTACCGCAGCGCGGTGGCCGCCATCGACTTCTCCCTGTGCGCCTGCACTGCTCTGCACCAGGCGTGCCTGCTGCTGCCGAGCGAGGCGAGCATCCACGCCCTGCACGTATTCGAGCCGCAGAAGAATGGCGCAGTAGCCGAAGCCGAGCTACGCACCCAGCGCGCGCTGATCGACCAGTTGCTGCATGACGAGGCCCTGCGCCTGCCGCCGGACGTGCCCACGCTCAGCCACGAGGTACGCACCGGCAGCATCCTGCGCACCCTGCAGGAGTACATCTCCGGGCAGCAGCCGCAACTGCTGGTCCTCGGCAGCCACGGGCGCAGCGCCCTGTCCCAGGCCCTGCTCGGCAGCCTGGCGCAGCATTATTTGCACAAGGCGCCGTGCGACGTCTTTGTAGTGCGTTAAGGCTACGGCGAAAACGAAAAAGGCGCCCGCGGGCGCCTTTTTGATTGCCGCGAAATACTCAGCTTTCCAGCAGGTTGTGCAGTTCGACGAACTGCTGGGTCAGCTTGTGGCTGCGATCCAGGTGGATCAGCGGGGTGCAGACCTGGTGCGACTCGCGCATCTTCACCGAGCTCATCAGGTTCACCGGCAGCACCGGCAAGCCTTCCGCGACCAGCTCGTCGAGCAGCTGCTGCGGCAGGGTCGCGCGCGGCTGGAACTGGTTGACCACGATGCCTTCCACTTCCAGCTCCTCGTTGTGGTCTTCCTTGAGCTCCTCGATTTCCTGCAGCAGGCCGTACAGGGCATTGCGCGAGAAGCTGTCGCAATCGAAGGGGATCAACACGCGATCGGCAGCGATCAACGCGGAAACGGTATAGAAATTCAGCGCCGGCGGTGTGTCCAGGTAGATCCGGTCGTAGTCCTCGGCCAGGTCTTCTAGCAGTTTGCGCAGCTTGTTGATCTTGTGCTTCTGCTCCAGTTTGGGCTGCAGCTCGGCCAGCTCGGCGGTGGCGGTGACCACGTGGAGGTTGTCGAATGGCGTTTCGTAGATGTCGACCTTGCCCTTCTTGAAGGAGGTGGCCGAGAGGGTCTGCTTGAAGAACTCGGCGATGCCCATGGGAATGTCCTCGCCGGTCAGCCCGGTGAGGTAATGGGTCGAATTGGCCTGGGCATCCAGGTCGATGAGCAGCGTGCGGTAGCCTTCGGCCGCACTGACTGCCGCCAGGTTGCAGGCAATGCTGGACTTGCCCACCCCGCCTTTCTGATTGAACACCACGCGCCGCATGTGACACCTCCCTGATCGCAGATGGTTGGGGATTCTATGCAAACCCCGTGTCCAGGGCGAGGAATAAGCAGCACGGCGGCAGACCTCCGGTCAGGACGGTCGTGCCAGGATTTGCGCGGGCCGCGCACGGTCTGGATAATGCCGGCACCTCGCCATGGTCCCGGCCACCCTTCCCGCTGGCGGGGTCGAAGTAGACAAGGACGCCCTGGAAGGGCCGAGAAGAGCTCTCAGCGTGACTCAATTCAGGATCGAACAATGGCGTGCCTGGGCTCCCGGCCTGGACAGCACCGCCGACTGGCACGCCTGGCAACAGGCCCCCTTCGCCCCGCAGGACGGTGGCGAACAGCCCGATGTCGGCTTTCTCCCGGCCCTGCAGCGCCGGCGCCTGAGTCGCCTGGCGCGCATGGCCTTCCACGTCGCCTGGCCGCTGGCCGAAGAACACGGCCCCATGCCCCTGGTATTCGCCTCGCGCCACGGCGAAACCCCGCGCACCCTGGCCATTCTCAGCGACCTGGCCCACGACGAGCCGCTCTCGCCTACCCAGTTCAGCCTCTCGGTGCACAACGCGATCATCGGCCTGTGGTCGATCCAGCGAGGCGACACCAGCGAAATGACCGCCCTGGCCGCCGAAGGCGACGGCCTGGAGCAGGCCATGCTGGAGGCCGCCACCCTGCTCGGCGAGGGCGCGCCCGGCGTGCTGCTGATCGTCGCCGAGGAGACACCGCCGGAGCTGTACCGCGCCTATATCGACGACGTGCCCTTCCCCTATGCCGTGGCCCTGCTGCTGCGGCCCGGCACGGACTGGCAGCTGCGGCTCACTGAGGGCTCCGGCCCGCGCACTGCATGGCCCCATGCCCTGGAACTGGTCCGCGCCCTCTCGGGCAATGCGGACTCCCTGCAACATCACTGGAAGCGTCGGCAATGGAACTGGTCTCGCAGCAGGGCCTGAGCCCCTACAGCGCGCCCTACTGGTGGCGCCTGATCGCCACCGCGCTGAGCTTTTCGCTGTTCGGCATCGGCGGCGTGCTGCTGCGCATCGTGGTTTTCCCGCTGCTGTCCCTGCTGCCGGGCGACGCCCTGGCCCGCCGCACCCGTGCTCGTGCCGTGGTCAGCCGCACCTTCTACTGGTTCGTCCAGTTCATGTTCCGCACCGGCGTGCTGACCTATGAGGTCGAGGGCGCCGAGCGCCTGGGCCGCCCCGGGCAGATGGTGATCGCCAACCACCCTTCGCTGATCGACGTGGTGGTGCTGATCGCCTTCATCCGCGACGCCAACTGCGTGGTCAAGCAGAGCCTGTGGGACAACCCCTGCATGCGCGGGCCGATCCGCGCCGCCGGCTTCATCAGCAACAGCGGCAGCATGGACATGCTCGACGAGGCCGCCGGCGCCCTGCAGGAAGGCCAGACCCTGATCGTGTTCCCCGAGGGCACCCGCACCACGCCGGGGCAGGTTCCCGAATTCCACCGTGGCGCGGCGGCAATCGCCGTGCGCGGCGCCAGCATCGTCACCCCGGTAGTGATCAGCGTGACGCCGACCACCCTGACCAAGGCCGAGCCCTGGTACAGCATTCCGTCGCGTCGTTTCCATTTTCGCCTGCGGGTCGGGGAGGATATCGACCCGCGGCAATTCACCGAGCAGGCTCCGCTGCCGATTGCCTCGCGCAAGCTCAATGACCATCTGCACCAACACTTCATGAAGGAGCTCGCAACAGATGAGCGATCTGCAAACTGAGATCAAGCACCTGATCATCGAGGCCCTGGGCCTGGAAGACATGGCCGCCGAAGACATCGCCGCCGACCTGACCCTGTTCGGCGAAGGCCTGGGCCTGGATTCGGTGGACGCCCTGGAGCTGGGCCTGGCCATCCAGAAGCGCTTCGGCATCAAGATCGACGCCGAAGCCAAGGACACCCGCCAGCACTTCGCCAACGTGGCCAGCCTGGCGGCTTTCGTCGCCGCGAAACAGGCCGCCTGAGGACGTTAGCGATGCAAAGCCGTGAAGATATTTTCGCCACCCTGCGCGAAGCCCTGGTGGAACTGTTCGAGCTGGACGCCGAGCGCGTCACCCTCGAAGCCAACCTGTACGAAGACCTGGAAATCGACAGCATCGACGCCGTCGACCTGATCGACCACATCAAGCGCCAGACCGGCAAGAAGATCGCCGCCGAGGAGTTCAAGGCCGTGCGCACCGTCGGCGACGTGGTCGAGGCCGTGTACCAGGTGGTCAACGCCGAAGCGGCCGCCGGCTAAGCCATGGGGCGTTTGTTCGGCCTGCTGCTGGTCGTGGCCGGCCTGCTCTACCCCTTCGCCGTGTACTACGGCATGGAGCACCTGTCGCCGCGCCTGTTCGCCGCCCTGCTCGGCGGCCTGTGGCTGGCGCGCGTCCTGACGCAGCGCAACAAGCCCGGCGCCCTGTGGATGGCCGGCGCCGCCCTGGCCTTCTGCGCCCTGCTTGGCCTGGCCGGCGAGCCGGCGCTGCTGCGCTGGTACCCGGTGCTGCTCAACCTGATGCTGCTGGTGCTGTTCGGCCTGTCGCTGATCTACGGCCCGCCGATGGTCGAGCGCCTGGCGCGCCTGCGCGAGCCGGAACTGCCGGAGCACGCGGTGCGCTACACGCGCAAGGTCACGCTGGTATGGGCCGGCTTTTTCCTGGCCAACGCCCTGCTGATCAGCGCCCTGACCCTGTGGGCGCCGCTGACCTGGTGGATGCTCTACACCGGGCTGATCGCCTATGCCCTGATGGGTCTGTTGTTTGCCGCTGAGTGGTTGATCCGCCAGCGAGTAAGGTCGGATTTAAGGAGAAAATCGGGATGACCTGGCTGGGACTCGCCGATCATCTGCTGCAACCCCTGGCCGGCCGCGCCGTGGCGCTGGAGCCAGCGCTCGACCATGCCCAGCTGCAACAGCGCGCCCTGCGCCTGGCCGGTGCGCTGCAGGCCCGTGGCGTGCAGCGCGTGGCACTGTACCTGGAAGACGCAGGCGACTTGGCCATCGCCCTGCTCGGCGCCTGGAGCGCCGGCGCAGCCGTGCTGCTGCCGGCCGACGCCCAGGCGCAGAGCCGCCAGCGCCTCGCCGAGCAGGCCGATCTGTGGCTGGATAGTCTCGATGGCCTCGATGGCGAAGCGCTGCCGCCCGCCGCCCTCGATCTCGACGCCTGCCGCCTGACCCTGTGCACCTCCGGCTCCAGCGGCGAGCCCAAGCTGATCGACAAGTCCCTGCGCCAACTGGCCAACGAGGTCGACGCCCTGGAGCAGCTGTGGGGCCAGGACCTGGCCGGCGCCACCATTCTCGGCAGCGTCGCCGCCCAGCACATCTACGGCCTGCTGTTCCGCGTGCTCTGGCCACTGTGCGCCGGTCGCCCGTTCTGGCGCCGCGCCCTGCCCTTCCCCGAAGACCTGCAGCGCGAGAGCCTGGGCCAGCCGGCGTTCGCCTGGGTGGCCAGCCCCGCATTGTTGAAACGCATGGGCGACAACCTCGACTGGAACGCCCTGGGCGCCGTGCGCCGGGTGTTCTCCTCCGGCGGCGCGCTGCCGGCGGAGGTCTCCGTCGAGCTGGGCGAACGGCTGGGCCAGAAGCCCACCGAGATCTATGGCAGCTCCGAGACCGGCGGCATCGCCTGGCGCCAGGGCGGCGAGCTGTGGCAGCCGTTCCCCGGCGTGGAACTGGCCCTGAGCGACGAGGGCGCCCTGCGCATCGCCTCGCCCTACCTGCCGGCCGGGCATGTCGAGCAGAGCGCGGACGCCGCCGAGCTGCAGGCCGATGGTCGCTTCGCCCTGCGCGGACGCCTGGACCGCATCGTCAAGCTGGAAGAAAAGCGCATCTCCCTGCCCATGCTGGAGCAGGCGCTACAGCATCATGAGTGGGTCGCCGATGCCCGCCTCGGCGTGATCCAGGAAGGCCGCGCCTTCCTCGGCGCCCTGCTGGCGCTGAGCCCGGCCGGCCTGCACGCCCTGCGCAACCAGGGCCGCAAGACCGTCACCGAGACCCTGCGCAAACACCTGGCCGGCCACTGCGAGGCCATCGCCCTGCCACGGCGCTGGCGTTTGCTGCTGGAGCTGCCCTACAGCAGCCAGGGCAAGCTGGCGCAGAGCAAGGTCGACGAGCTGGTCGCCGCGCCACGGCCGACCCGCGTCGAGCCGCGCACAGTCCAGCTGGTCGACGGCGAGTGGCAGCTGGAACTGGACGTGGCGCCGGACCTGGCCCACTTCACCGGCCACTTCCCGCAGACCCCGGTGCTGCCCGGCGTGGTGCAGATCGACTGGGCCCAGCAACTGGCCCGCCAGCTGATCGCCGAGCTGCCGCCGCGCTTCTGCGGCATGGAAGTGCTCAAGTTCCAGCAGCTGGTCCGTCCCGGCGACCGCATCCAGCTGACCCTGCGTTTCGACGCCGAGCGCGGCAAGCTGTACTTCACCTACCGCAACGGCGAGGCGCCGTGCTCCTCGGGACGGATTCTGTTGGGGGCGGCCCAGTGAGCTTGTTCGTGCCTGGCAGACCCTCACCCCTGGCCCCTCTCCCGAGGGGAGAGGGAAAATACGCGCCGGCAAGCGTGATGCCAGGCATGCACTCCGTGTGGCCGATGCGCACGGCCAGCCCCCTCTCCCCTCGGGAGAGGGTTGGGGTGAGGGCCTGGGCGGCCAACGCGCTGGTGAGGTTCGGGCTGAGGAAAAGCTTCCATGCATAAGCCCTGCGCCGTCATCCCCGTGTACAACCACGAGCACGCCCTGCCCTTGGTGGTTGCGGCATTGCACGAAGCCGGGCTGCCCTGCGTGCTGGTCGACGATGCCTCCAGCAGCAGCTGCGCAGCGGTGATGGATCAGCTGGCCGCCCAGGACAACACCTATCTGGTACGCCTGCCGCTCAACCAGGGCAAGGGCGGCGCGGTGATGGCCGGCCTGCGCGAGGCGCAGCGCCTGGGCTTCTCCCACGCCCTGCAGGTGGACGCCGATGGCCAGCACGACCTGGCCGATATCGCCACCTTCCTCGACACCTCCCGCGAACACCCGCAGGCGCTGGTCTGCGGCTACCCGCAGTACGACGCCAGCGTGCCGAAGAGTCGCCTGTATGCGCGCTACCTGACCCATGTGTGGGTGTGGATCAACAGCCTGTCGCTGTCGATCCGCGACGCCATGTGCGGCTTCCGCGTCTACCCGCTGCCGGCCACGGTGGCGCTGCTCGACGCCAGCAACCTGGGCAAGCGCATGGACTTCGACCCGGAAATCCTCGTCCGTCTGGCCTGGCGCAACCAGCCGATGCAGTGGCTGCCAACCAAGGTGCACTACCCGCTGGATGGCCTGTCGCACTTCCGCCTGTTCCATGACAACGCGCTGATCTCGAAGATGCACGCCAAGCTGTTCTTCGGCATGTTGCTGCGCGCACCGCTGATCCTCTGGCGCAGGTGGCGCGGATGAACGGGCAGAAGGCCGAACACTGGGCCGGCCAGCGCGAGCGTGGCAGCTTCCTGCTAATGCGCTTCACCGCCGGCGCCGTGCGCCTGCTCGGCCGCCGCGCGCTGACGCCGGTGCTGTACGCCATCGTCCTGTACTTCTTCCTGTTCGGCCGCCAGGCCCGGCGCAGCATCCGCCAGTACCAGCGCAACCTGGCCACCTGGAGCGGGCGCAGCGAGCTGGCGCCGCGTTTCGGCTCGGTATTCGCCCAGTTCATGGCCTTCGCCGACGCCCTGCTGGACAAGCTCGACGTGTGGAACGGCCGCCTCGGCCTGGAACAGATCACCCTGGTCGACCCCGATGGCATCCGTCAGAGCCTGCACAGCGAGCCGCGCGGGCAGATGCTGGTCGGCGCCCACCTGGGCAACCTCGAGGTGTGCCGCGCCCTGGCCGAGCTGGGCGAGAAGGTGCAAATGAACGTGCTGGTGCACACCAAGCACGCCGAACACTTCAACCGCCTGCTCGGCGAGGCTGGCGCCAGCCACCTGCGCCTGATCCAGGTCAGCGAACTGGACGCGGCGATCATGCTGCAATTGTCCGAGCGCCTGGAGCGCGGCGAGTGGCTGGCGATTGCCGGCGACCGCGTGCCGCTGCACGGCGGGCGCAACGTCAGTGTGAATTTCCTCGGCCACTCGGCCGCTTTCCCGCAAGGGCCCTGGCTGCTGGCAGGACTCCTGCAATGCCCGGTCAACCTGATGAGCTGCCTGAAGATCGACGGCCGCTACCAGGTGATCCTCGAACGCTTCGCCGAGCGCGTGCAGTGGACGCGCCGCGAACGCGAAGAGGTGATTCGCGGCTGGGTGCAACGCTATGCCGAGCGGCTGGGCGAACGCTGCCTGAACGCCCCGCGGCAATGGTTCAACTTCTATCCGTTCTGGAATGCCCATGACTGACCACGTGACCTTCGGCGAAGCCCAGCTGACCATCGAACAGGTGGTTGCGCTGGCCAACCGCACCACCCGCGCGCAGCTGCAGGGCGATGCCGCCTACCGCGAGAAGATCGCCAAGGGCGCGCGCTTCCTCGACACCCTGCTGGACAAGGAAGGCGTGATCTACGGCGTGACCACCGGCTACGGCGACTCCTGCGTGGTGGCCGTACCGCTGCACCAGGTCGAGGCGCTGCCCAAGCACCTGTTCACCTTCCACGGCTGCGGCCTGGGCAAGCTGCTCGACGAGGCCAGCACCCGCGCCGTGCTGGCCGCTCGCTTGCAGTCGCTGTGCCACGGCGTGTCCGGCGTGCGCGTGGAACTGCTGGAGCGCCTCCAGGCCTTCCTCGAACACGATGTGCTGCCACTGATTCCGGAAGAAGGCTCGGTCGGCGCCAGCGGCGACCTCACTCCGCTGTCCTACGTCGCCGCCACCCTCAGTGGTGAGCGCGAAGTGATGTACCAGGGCGAACGCCGCAGCGCCGCCGACGTACACAAGGAACTCGGCTGGACGCCGCTGACCCTGCGTCCGAAAGAAGCCCTGGCGCTGATGAACGGCACCGCGGTGATGACCGCCCTGGCCTGCCTGGCCTATTCGCGCGCCGACTACCTGCTGCAACTGGCCACGCGCATCACCGCGCTCAACGTGGTGGCGCTGGAAGGCAACCCGGAACACTTCGACGAGCGCCTGTTCGCCGCCAAGCCGCACCCGGGCCAGACCCAGGTCGCCGCCTGGCTGCGCGAGGACCTGGCCGTGGCCGAGCCGCTGCCACCGCTGCACCGCCTGCAGGATCGTTACTCGCTGCGCTGCGCGCCGCACGTGCTCGGCGTGCTGGCCGACAGTCTGGGCCTGCTGCGCCAGTTCATCGAGATCGAACTGAACAGCGCCAACGACAACCCGCTGTTCGACGCCGAGACCGAGCGCACCCTGCACGGCGGCCACTTCTACGGCGGGCATATCGCCTTCGCCATGGACAGCCTGAAGAACCTGGTCGGCAACGTCGCCGACCTGCTCGACCGCCAGCTCGCCCTGCTGGTCGACACCCGTTACAACCACGGCCTGCCAAGCAACCTGTCCGGCGCCCCGGCGGAAACCGCGATGATCAACCACGGCTTCAAGGCCGTGCAGATCGGCACCAGCGCCTGGACCGCCGAAGCGCTGAAAAACACCATGCCGGCCAGCGTGTTCTCGCGCTCCACCGAATGCCACAACCAGGACAAGGTGAGCATGGGCACCATCGCCGCGCGCGACGCCCTGCGCAGCCTGGAGCTGACCGAGCAGGTGGCCGCCGCCACCCTGCTGGCCGCCAACCAGGGCGTTTGGCTGCGCGAGCGCGCCGGCAAGAGCGACATCCCCGCGCCGCTGGCCGCCATGCGCGAACAGCTGGCCACCGACTTCCCGCCGGTGATCGAGGATCGCGCCCTGGAAGGCGAGCTGCGCCTGTGCCTGGTGCGCATCCGCAGCCGCCACTGGGGGCTCTATGCGTAACCTGCTTTGCGTAGGGCGGGTGCAACCCGCATTGGCCGCTCGCGGGTTTCACCCGCCCTACTGGAGCGCTCGCCATGCGTAAGGAAGGCGTGCTGCAGGCGGAGGTCGAGATTCTCGTACCGTTCTTCGACGTCGACATGATGGAAGTGGTCTGGCACGGCCACTACGTCAAATACTTCGAGGAAGCGCGCTGCGCCCTGCTCGACAAGCTCGGCCACAACTACCGGCAGATGCGCGACGCCGGCTACGCCTGGCCGATCATCGACCTGCAGGTGCGCTACATCCGTGGCGCCCAGTTCGGTCAGCGCATCAAGGTGCGCGCCGATCTGGTGGAGTGGGAGAACCGCCTGAAGATCAACTACCTGATCACCGATGTAGCCACCGGCGAGCGGATGACCCGTGGCAGCAGTGTGCAGGTGGCGGTGGAGATTGCTACTCGCGAGATGCTGCTGGCATCGCCGAAGGTATTTGTTGAGGCAGTGGAGAGGGTACTGGCGTGAGCTTTCGGGGCCTAGCCGATTGTCTACGAGCTTCGTGGCTTCTGGTTGCGCCCCCCTGGGCGCGTCACTTTTTCTTGTTTGCCCAAGAAAAAGTAACCAAAAAGAAGGGCACCCCGGCATCCGGCCCCGCCTACGGCGGGGTTCCCTCCCTCCGGTGCCGCTCCGGGGGCCGGCTTACAAGGGCCATCCATGGCCCTTTAAGCCTCTCGCCGCATCCCTGCGGCTCGTCCCCCTGCGCAACACCTCCACTCGGCCTCCTGACGGGGACTTCCGCGCGCCTGATGCATGGGGGCGCAACCGCAGGCCAGCATGCGTCTGCCTCCTCACAACAGAGGATGGGGCCGGGACTGATCCCGTCAGAAGGCCGAATGGAGTCGCTCTGTAAGGGGTTGAGCGGCATGGATGCCGCGAGAGGCGCGATGGGCCAGGGATGGCCCTTCGCGACGTGCCCCTGGAAGAGTGACGGAATGAGGGAAGTCGAGCGCAGCGAGACCCGTATGCCGGGCGTGCTTTCTCTTTGGTTACTTTCTCTTTGCACGAGCAAAGAGAAAGTAACTCGCCCGGGGGGGCGAAACCCAAGACTTAAAGCCTCCTCGACAATCAGCCGAATGCTGATGGCCCTGGCATTGATGACCACAATTCCGGCCCAAGCCTTCGACCTGTCCGACCTCAGCGCCCAGCTCGCCAAGCCCACGGTCGTGCGCGGCCCCTTCATACAGGAGAAGCACCTGCGCGCCCTGCCCACCCCGCTGACCAGCCAGGGCCAGTTCACCTTGTCCCGCGACCACGGTCTGCTCTGGCTCCTGCAAAAACCGCTCAAGCAGGACTACCGCATCGCCGACAGCGGCATCGCCCGCCGCACCGCCGAGGGCTGGCAACAGCAACCGGGCCAGGACGTCGCCGCCCAGCAGAGCCGCCTGTTCCTCGCCGTGCTCAAGGGCGACCGTTCGGGCCTGGAGCGTGACTTCGACCTCAAGCTCAGCGGCGAACACAACGCCTGGCAGCTCCAACTCACCCCGCACTCCGCGCTGCTCAGGCAGATCTTCAGCGCCATTCGCATCGACGGCGGCGCGCTGGTCGAGCGCATCGAACTGATCGAGACCCAGGGCGACCGCACCGTCCTGAAACTGCCGCAGAGCCAGGCTGGCGACGCGTTGACTGCGCAGGAGCGCACCGACCTTGTCCATTAGCCTGCAGAGAGTCCTGCCGCGCCTGTTTGGGGCCCTGCTCCTGGCCCTACTGGCGCTGGCTGCCTGGCAGTGGCGCGACGGCCCGCCGGTGCAGGCCAGCATGCTCGCCCTGCTGCCCAAGGGCGCCGGCGACGTGCTGGTACAGCAGGCCGAGCAGCGCATGCAGGAACCACTGTCGCGCGAGCTGCTGATCCTGATCGGCCACCCGCAGCGCGAGCGCGCCATCGAGCTGGTGCGCCAGGCCGGCGAGCAGTGGCAGGCCAGCGGCCGTTTTGACAAGGTGCAGTGGAGCCTGCAGGCCGATCTCGACGCCATCCGCCAGCAGCTGCGTGGCGAGCGCCTGGCCCTGCTGGCGCCGGCCGACCGCCAGCTGCTGATCGAGCAGCCGGACAGTTTCATCGAGCAACGTGCGCAGCAGCTGTTCGACACCTTCGCCGGCTTCGGCCTGCTGCCCACCGAGCAGGACTGGCTCGGCCTCGGCCTGCGCGCCCAGCAGACGCTCAACCCCGGCAGCCGCATCCAGGCCGACCTCGGCAGCGGCGCCCTGCTGCTGCAGGACGACGGCACCACCTGGGCCCTGCTGCGCCTGCGTACCCGCGGCGACGCCTTCGATATGCAGGCGCCGCCGCAGATCGCCGCGGCTGTCGCCGAGCTGCGCCAGCAGGTCAGCGCCGAGGGCGGCCAACTGCTCGCCGCCGGTGGTGCGCTGCACGCCGCAGCCGGCCAGGCCAAGGCCACCCGCGAGATCGCCCTGATCGGCGGCGGCGCCACCCTCGGCACCCTGCTGCTGTTGCTGCTGGCCTTCCGCCGCCCGCGCATCCTGGTCAGCCTGCTGCCGATGGGCGTGGCGCTGCTGGCCGGCTGCACCGCCTGCGTGCTGCTGTTCGGCCAGATCAACGCGCTGACCCTGGTGCTCGGCGCCAGTCTGGTCGGCGTCGCCGCCGACTACCCGCAGCACTACCTGAGCAAGAGCTGGGGCGACGGCCCGTGGTCGAGCTGGGCCGCTCTGCGCGAGACCCTGCCGGGCCTGAGCCTGAGCCTGGGCACCAACCTCGCCGGCTATGTAGCGCTGGCCTTCACGCCTTTCCCGGCGCTGACGCAGATCGCCTTGTTCTCCGCTGCCGGGCTGATCGGCGCCTACCTGTGCTCGGTGTGCCTGCTGCCGGCCTGGCTGAACAACCTGCGCCTGGCGCCGCCGGCCAGCCTGCGCCGCGCCGCCGAGCGTCTGGTGCAGCGCCGCAAGACACTACTGGCGCGCACCGGCAGCTGGCCGCTGCTGCTCGCCCTGCTGGCCTTCTGCGCCGGAGGCCTGTGGCAGCTCACTCCGCAGAACGACCTGCGCCAGTGGCTGGGTCAGGAGCCGACACTGATGGCCGAGGCCAAGCGCATCGCCGAGCTGACCGGGCAACAGCCCACCAGCCAGTTCTTCCTGGTGCGCGGCGCCGACGAACAACAGCTGCTGCAGCGCCAAGCCGAACTCAGCCAGCGCCTGGACGCCGCCATCGCCGCCGGCCATCTGCGCGGCTACCGCGCCCTCAGCCAGCTGGTCGCCCCCGAGAGCGCACTGGTGCCGCTGCGCACTGCGCTGAACGAGCTGCCGCAACACTGGCAGCCGCTGCTCGACCTCGGCCTGCCGGAGGCCGCCCTGCGCGCCGAACTGGACGAGCTGCTGCACGCGCCGCAACCGAGCCTGGAACAGGCCCTGGCCGGCCCGCTGGGCGAGGCCTGGCGCCCGCTGTGGCTGGGCGCCAATGACCATGGCGTGGCCGGCATCGTCAGCCTGCAGGGCCTGAATGACAGCGCCCTGCTGCAGCAAACGGCCGAGGGTCTGCAGGGCGTGCAACTGATCGATCGCCTGGGCGAGCTGAACCAGCTGTTCGCCGCCACCCAGCTCAGCGCCGCCGAGCTCAAGCTGATCTCCAGCGCCGCCATCCTCCTGCTGCTGTGCCTGCCCTTCGGCCTCGGCGGCGCCCTGCGGGTGATCTGCCTGCCGCTGCTCTCGGCCCTGGCCGCGCTGGCCTGCCTCGGCTGGCTGGGCCAGCCGCTGACCCTGTTCAGTCTGTTCGGCCTGCTGCTGATCACCGCCATCGGCGTCGACTACGCCATCCTCATGCGCGAGAACATCGGCGGTCCGGCAGTGAGCCTGCTCGGCACCCTGCTCTCGGCGCTCACCGCATGGATGTCGTTCGGCCTGCTGCTGCTCAGCCAGACCCCGGCCATCGCCAACTTCGGCCTGGCCATCAGCCTCGGCCTGCTGTTCTGTTTCCTGCTTTCGCCCTGGGCTGCCGAACGGCCCGCCAAGGAGACACCCAAGGAGATAGCCGCGTGACCGTGCTCGGATTCTGGCTGCTGGCCCTGGCGATCTATGCCCTGGTCGCCGTCGTCGGTGGCCGCCGGCTGATCCCCATCGTCGGCCAGCTGCTGGTCGCGGCCATGGCGATCCCCGCCCTGCTGCTGTTGTGGGTCGAACCGCACTGGCAGCTGAGCGCCACCGATCTGCTGGCACCGACCTGGCTGAGCATGCTCTACGGCCTGTGCTTTGCCCTGCTGCTGGGCTACATCCTCAGCGACGTGATCGACCTCGACCTCAGCCCCGCCTGCGTAAAGATCGCCCTGCCCAGCTTCCTGGTGCCGATGCTCGCCGGCCTGGCCTGCTCGCTCTGGCTGCTGCCCGGCGAGCGCGGCTGGCTGAGCTCGGTGGGCATCGGCCTGCTGTTCTCGATCACCGCCATCCCGGTGCTGTACCTGTTCCTGCAGAGCATCGGCTACCCGGCGGCGGACACCAAGCGTCTGCTGCACGCGGCGATCCTCATGGACTTCCTGTGCTGGAGCCTGTTCGGCCTGGCCCAGGGCAGCAGCCACCCGGCCGCATTGCTGTGGCCGCTGCTGGCCGCGCTGCTGCCGCTAGTAATGCGCGGGCTGAAGCTGCGCCATCCGCTGTTCTACAGCCTGCCGTTCTTCGCCCTGATGCTGCTGTTCCAGCAACTGGGGCTCAACGCCCTGGTGTTCGGCATCGCCTACATGCTGTGCCTGGCCTGGCTCAAGCAGCTCTTCGTGCTGCCGCTGCCGCCACACCTGTGGCGACTGCTGATAAACGGCCTGGCCGTGCCGCTGATCCTGACTTTCGGCGTGCTGCGCGTGGACTTCCATGGCATAGGCCAAGACTACTCATGGTTGGTCATCGCTATCCTGCTGGCGCTGCCGGTGCTGAGCAAAGTGCTCGGCAGCTGGCTCGGTCTGCACTGGGCCGACCCAAGCGCCGCGGCGCGCGTGAAGTGGCGCGAGAGCCTGCTGCTGAACATCCGCGGCCTCACCGAAATCGTCTTCCTCAATCTGCTCCTGCAGCTGCAGCTGATCGATTCGCTGATCTACTTCGGTCTGCTGCTGATGAGCCTGTTCTCCACCCTGCTGCCGGCCCTGCTCGGCAAGCATGTCAACAACAATCAAGCGAGAAGCCGTTATGAAGTCTCCTGAAGTCGAACAGCGCCAGATCGTCGTCATCGGTGCCGGCCCCTCCGGCGCCATCGCTGCCGCCATCCTCAAGCGCCAGGGCCACGACGTGCTGGTGCTGGAGCGCCAGCGCTTCCCGCGTTTCTCCATCGGCGAGAGCCTGCTGTCGCACTGCCTGGACTTCGTCGAGGAGGCCGGCATGCTCGAAGCGGTGCAGGCCGCCGGTTTCCAGACCAAGCACGGCGCGGCCTTCGCCTGGGGTGAGCGCTACACCGAGTTCGACTTCCGCGACAAATTCACCGAGGGCCAGGGTTCGACCTACCAGGTGATCCGCGCCGACTTCGACAAACTGCTGGCCGACCAGGCCGAGCTGCAGGGCGTGGAGATCCGCTACGAGGAAGAGATCTTCGCCGCCGACTTCACCGGCGACTGCCCGAGCCTGTCGGTACGCCGCCTGGCCGACGGCCATGAATATGAAGTCGAGTGCGCCTTCGTCCTCGACGGCAGCGGCTACGGCCGCGTGCTGCCGCGCCTGCTCGACCTCGACACGCCGTCGTCCTTCCCGATCCGCCAGGCGGTGTTCACCCATATCGAGGACCGCATCGACCCGGCTTCCGGCTTCGACCGCGAGAAGATCCTTATCACCACCCACCCGACCCTGCGCGACGTGTGGTTCTGGACCATTCCGTTCAGCAACGGCCGCTGCTCGCTGGGCGTGGTTTCCGCCGCCGAGCACTACGAGGGCTACCCGAAGGACCTCGACGCCTGCCTCAAGCAGTTTGTCGCCGAGACGCCGTCGCTGAGCAAGGTGCTGCAGAACGCCGTGTGGGACACCCCGGCGCGCGCCATCGGTGGCTACTCGGCCAACGTCAAGAGCCTGCACGGCCCGGGCTTCGCCCTGCTGGGCAACGCCGCCGAGTTCCTCGACCCGGTGTTCAGCTCCGGCGTGACCATCGCCATGCGCTCGGCGAGCATGGCCGCCGGCCTGCTGCATCGTCAGCTCAGCGGCGAGGCGGTGGACTGGGAGAACGAGTTCGCCATCCCGCTCAAGCGCGGCGTGGATACGTTCCGCGTGTATGTGCAGGGTTGGTACGATGGCACCTTCCAGGACGTGATCTTCTACGAGAAGGCCTCGCCGGAAATCCGCCGCATGATCTGCTCGATCCTCGCCGGCTACGCCTGGGACGAGAAGAATCCCTATGTCGCCGAGCCCAAGCGCCGCCTGGGCGTGCTCGCCGAACTCTGCGCGATGAACTGAGGAGCCCCACCGCAATGGAACGCGCCGCCGCCACCTACGTCGAGGAAACCCGCTTCGGCTTCTGGTTCCTGCAGAGCCACGTCTGGCAGCACCACGTGCTGCGCGTGGCGATCAACGACCTCAAGCGCCTGATCGATGCGCCGCTGCCGCAGGCACCGGTACTGCTCGACGCCGGCTGCGGCCAGGGCCGCTCGTTCGGCCTGCTCAACCAGGCCTTCGCCCCGGCACGGATGATCGGCCTCGACGCCGACCCGCACAGCCTCGACTGCTCGCGCGCCGAGGCCGAGCGCCTGGGCCTCGACGTGCAGCTGATCGCCAGCGACTGCGCGGCCATCGACCTGCCCGATGCATCCGTCGACATCCTGTTCTGCCACCAGACCTTCCACCACCTGGTCGAACAGGAACAGGCCCTGGCCGAGTTCTGGCGCGTGCTCAAACCCGGCGGCCTGCTGCTGTTCGCCGAGTCGACCAAGTTCTACATCGACACCTGGGTGATCCGCTGGCTGTTCCGTCACCCGATGCACGTGCAGAAGAGTGCCGAGGAATACCTGGGCATGCTGCGCACGCAGGGCTTCCAGTTCGAGGAACGCAACGTCTCCTACCCGTACCTGTGGTGGAGTCGTTCCAAGGACTTCGGCCTGCTCGAACGCTGGGGCATCATGAAGGCCAAGCCGTTCGGCCAGCGCGACGAGACCCTGGTCAACGCGGTGGCACGCAAGCCGTGATGCTGCGTGCTGTCCTGCTAGCCCTGACCTTGCTGCTTGGCGCCTGCGCCGGGCACACGCCCGTGCCGACGAGCAGCCCCGCACTGACCGCCGGGCTGCCCATCAGCCTGCAGATCGAACGCACGCAGAACTCCGAGCGGCGCGACTGGCTGCTGGTGATCCAGGCCGAAGGCGAGGCCCTGCGCTGGTCGCTGTTCGACCCGCTCGGCGTGCCGCTGGCGCGCCAGCTGCTGCAAGGCGGCGAGTGGCGCAACGACGGCCTGCTGCCGCCCAACCCCGAGGCCCGCGAGCTGTTCGCCGCCCTGCTGTTCGCCCTCACCGCCGATGACGCGCTGCACGCCTATCCCGAGGGCAGCTGGCAGCGCGGCGCCGATGGTCAGCGCCGGCTTAACCCGGACTGGCGAATCCGCTACCGTTCCGCACTGGACTTCACCCTCGCCGCACCGCAGCTCAGCTATCGGGTGCGCGCGCTGAACCAAGAAGAAGGCAACTGATGCCCCGCTCTACACAGCCTGGCTCTCCCATGCCCAGCTATTTGAATGCCCTCGGCCTGCTGTGCGCCCTGGGCGAAGGCAAGCAGGCGGTGGCCGACGCGCTGCTGGCCGGCGATGCCTCCGGCATGCGCGCCGAGGATGGCTGGGTCACCGACCGCCGCCTCACCGTCGGCGCCGTGCGCGCGGCACTGCCGGCCATGCCCGCCGGCTTCGAGGCCGCCCATAGCCGCAATAACCAGCTGCTGCTGGCCGCGGCCCAACAGATCGAACCCGAGCTGCGCGCCGCCATCGCCCGCTACGGCGCCGCCCGTGTCGGCCTGGTGCTGGGCACCAGCACCTCGGGCATCCGCGAGGCCAGCGACGGCATCGCCCGCTTCCTGCACGAGGGCGAGGTGCCCGCCGAGTATGACTACGCCCAGCAGGAGATGGCCGCGCCGGCCACCTTCCTCGCCGACTGGTTGCAGCTGGCCGGCCCGGTGTACTGTCAGTCCACCGCCTGCACCTCCAGCGCCCGCGCCCTGCTCAGCGCTCATCGCCTGCTGCAGCAGGGCCTGTGCGACGCGGTGATCTGCGGCGGAGTGGACAGCCTGTGCCGCCTGACCCTCAACGGCTTCTCGGCACTCGAAGCGGTGTCCGCCGAGCCCTGTAATCCCTTCTCGGTGAACCGCCACGGCATCAATATCGGCGAGGGCGCGGCGCTGTTCTTGATGACCCGCGAGAGCAGCCCGATCGCCTTCCTCGGCGGCGGCGCCACTTCCGACGCGCACCATATTTCCGCGCCGCACCCCGAGGGTCGCGGCGCCCGCGCGGCGATGGACAAGG
This sequence comes from Pseudomonas sp. GD04019, assembly GCF_029837695.1. Classification (GTDB taxonomy): domain Bacteria; phylum Pseudomonadota; class Gammaproteobacteria; order Pseudomonadales; family Pseudomonadaceae; genus Aquipseudomonas. The sequence continues at coordinate 363,039 of NZ_JAOEEA010000004.1, read as the reverse complement.
CCCTGGCCAGCACCGGCCTGCAGCCCAGCGACATCGACTACCTGAACCTGCACGGCACCGCCACGGCGCACAACGACGCCATGGAGAGCCAGGCCGTGCGCGGCCTGTTCCCCGCCGGCGTGCCCTGCTCGTCGAGCAAGCCGCTGACCGGGCATACCCTGGGCGCCGCCGGCGCCCTGGAGGCGGCCTTCTGCTGGCTGACCCTGAGCGAACATAACCGCGACGGCCTGCTGCCGCCACACCTGTGGGACGGCCAGGCCGACCCGGCCCTGGCGCCGCTGCAGCTGGTCGGCGCCGGTGATCGCCTGCAGAAAACGGCGGGGCGCCGACTGATGAGCAACTCCTTCGCCTTCGGCGGCAACAACGTGGCCCTGATTTTGGGTGATAAGCCGGGTGATGCGCCATGAGCCTGTGGCCCATCGCCGAGCTGGTGCCGCACGCCGCCGACATGATTCTGGTCGACGAGGTGCTGAGCTTTGGCGCCGAAGAGATCGAGACGCGCCTGGTGGTACGCCCCGGCGGCCTGTTCAGCCAAGAGGACGGCAGCCTGCCGGCCTGGGTCGGCATCGAGCTGATGGCGCAGAGCGTGGCCGCCTACGCCGGCTGCCAGGCGCGCCAGGCCGGCCTGCCGGTGGAGCTGGGCTTCCTCCTTGGCACACGCAAGTTCGAGTGCAACGTCGAGCGCTTCCCGGCCGGTGCCGAACTGCGCATCAAGGCCCTGCGCTCGCTGCAGGACGACAACGGCATGGGCGTGTTCGAGTGCCACCTGGACGGCCCCGATATCCATGCCGAGGCACGCCTCAATGTGTTCCGCCCGCCCGAGGTGGCGAGGTATCTACAAGAGCAGCAAGAGCAATCGCAATGACTGAAACCATCCTGGTCACCGGCTCCAGCCGTGGCATCGGCCGTGCCATCGCCCTGCGCCTGGCCCGTTCCGGTTACGACATCGTCCTGCACTGCCGCTCGCGCCGCGACGAGGCCGAGGCCGTGCAGGCGCAGATCGCCGAGCTCGGCCAGCAGGCGCGCATCCTGCAATTCGACGTGTCCGACCGCGCCGCCTGCCGCGAAGCGCTGGAGGCCGATATGGAGCAGCACGGTGCTTACTACGGCGTGGTGTGCAACGCCGGCCTGACCCGCGACGGCGCCTTCCCGGCGCTCTCCGACGAGGACTGGGACCAGGTGCTGCGCACCAACCTGGACGGTTTCTACAACGTATTGCACCCGCTGACCATGCCGATGATCCGCCGCCGCAAAGCCGGGCGCATCGTCTGCATCACCTCGGTCTCCGGGCTGATCGGCAACCGCGGCCAGGTCAATTACAGCGCCTCCAAGGCCGGCATGATCGGCGCGGCCAAGGCCCTGGCCATCGAGCTGGGCAAGCGCAAGATCACGGTCAACTGCGTGGCGCCGGGGCTGATCGACACCGAGATCCTCGACGATCTGGTGCCGGTGGACGAGATCCTCAAGATGATTCCGGCCGCGCGCATGGGTACGCCCGAGGAAGTGGCCGGGGCAGTGAATTTCCTGATGTCCGAGGAGGCGGCGTACATTACCCGCCAGGTCCTCGCGGTGAACGGCGGGCTTTGTTGATGGCTAATTTCAAACGTGTGGTCGTCACCGGCATGGCCGGTATCACCTCGCTGGGCAGCGACTGGCCGAGCATCTCGGCCGCCTTCAAGGAAGGCCGCAGCGGCATACGCCGCATGGACGAGTGGGATCGCTTCACCGAGCTGAACACCCGCCTGGGCGGTCCGGTGGACGATTTCGTCCAGCCCAAGCACTGGTCGCGCAAGCAGACCCGCAGCATGGGTCGGGTGTCCAAGCTGGCGGTATACGCCGCCGAGCGCGCCCTGGAGCACGCCGGCCTGCTCGGCGACGAGCGCATCCAGGACGGGCGCATGGGCGTGGCCTGCGGCTCGTCCACCGGCAGCACCGACGAGATCAAGGCGTTCGGCAATATGCTGCTGAATTCCGTCGCGGACGGCCTTAACGCCAACTCCTATATCCGCATGATGCCGCACACCACGGCCGCCAATATCAGCATCTTCTTCGGCCTCAAGGGTCGCCTGATCCCGACGTCCAGTGCCTGCACCAGCGGCAGCCAGGGCATTGGCTACGCCTATGAGGCAATCAAGTTCGGCCGCCTGAAGATGATGCTGGCCGGCGGCGCCGAGGAACTGTGCCCGACCGAGGCCATGGTGTTCGACGCGCTCTACGCCACCAGCCTGAAGAACGATACCCCGCACCTGTCGCCACGCCCCTACGACGCCGGCCGCGACGGCCTGGTGATCGGCGAAGGCGCCGGCATCCTGGTGCTGGAGGAGCTGGAGCACGCACTGGCGCGCGGCGCGACCATCCATGCCGAGATCGTTGGCTTCGGTTGCAACTCCGACGGCATCCACGCCACCAAGCCGGAGCAGGCGACCATGCGCGGCGCCATGGAGTTGGCCCTGGAAGATGCCGGGCTGGAACCCGCGGCCATCGGCTACGTCAACGGCCACGGCACCGCCACCGCCCAGGGCGATGTGGCCGAGAGCCTGGCCACCAGTAGCCTGTTCGGCCCGCGCATGCCGATCAGCTCGCAGAAGAGCTTCTTCGGCCACACCCTGGGCGCCTGCGGCGCGCTGGAGTCCTGGTTCAGCATCGAAATGATGAACTCGGACAGCTACGTGCACACGCTGAATCTGGACAATGTCGACCCGGAGTGCGGCGAGCTGGACTACCTGCGCGGCGAGTTCCGCCAGATGAGCCACCAGTACGTGATGAACAACAACTTCGCCTTCGGCGGGGTGAATACCTCGCTGATCTTCAAGCGCTGGAACTGAGCGCAAATACAAGGAAGTCCCCTATGCCCGCACTACTTCGCACCCTCCTGCTCGGCCTGATCGTCTCGGGCCTGGCCGCCTGCAGCACGCAGCAACCCGTCGACACCCCCACCATCGAGCTGCCGCCGGGCTCGGCCATCAGCGGTCCGCAGATCGAACAGGCCATCCTCAGCGCCCTGAGCACCTATCGCTGGCATGTCGGCCAGGTCCAGCCGGGCCGCGTGCAGGCCGATATCCTGGTGCGCGAACGCCATCAGGCGGCCATCACCATCGACTACAACCCGCGCGACATCTTTATCCGCTATCGCGACAGCCAGGGTCTGGAGTACAAGAACGGCAAGATCCATCGCACCTACAATCGCTGGGTGAAATACCTCAAGCTAGAGATCGAACACCAGCTCAACCTCTCCCCCACCCCGTGACCTTTCGTCAAGGAGACGACCATGAAACTGAAAAACTGGACCCTGGCCGCCCTGCTCTTCGCTGTTATTCCGGGCATTAGCCAGGCACGTGACACCACCCACTTCCTGCCGTTCGAGCAGGCCGTGCAGGAAGCCCTGAACGCCGGGCGCCTGGATGGCAGCGTGAAGTTCCACCTGGCAGGCACCAAGCCGGCCGGCACCGTCAGCGTGGTCAAATCCGGCGTCACCACCAGCCAGAAGACCAACGCCTTCAACAAGTCCGACGAAGGCGCCTGCTCCTGGGCCCTGCAGTCCGCCCTGATCCGCATGCAGAACGCTGCCAAGCAGGCCGGCGCCAACGCCGTGGTCAACATCGTCAGCAACTACAAGAACGTGGTCTATTCCGACACCCAGAAGTACGAGTGCCACGCTGGCGCCATCATGGCTGGTGTAGCCCTGAAGGCCGACTTGGCCAACGTCAAGTAACAGGCAATACCCCTGCCGGCCGCACCTCTGCGGCTGGCTCCCATTCCGGGCGCATCCGCAATGCAAATGCGGCCCTTTCGAGGATCACCGCATGTCGCTGCGCCTGTGCCTGCTGCTGCCGCTCATCGCCCTCACCGGCGCCTGCACCACCATCCCCGTCGAGCCGCTGAAGACGCCGCTCGCCTCGGTGTGCATCGAAGAGAACCCCGAAGTGCAGGTGGACGACTTCCTTGGCACCTTGCAGCGCGGCTTCGCTCGTCACGGCATCGACACCCGTCTGTACAAGCAGATTCCCGCCAGCGGCTGCCCGCAGGTGCTCAGCTATACGGCGCGGCGCTCCTGGTCGGTGGTCACCTATCTGTCGCTGGCCGAGCTGCGCATCCGCGATGCCGACGGGCGTCAGTTGGCCAGTGCCTACTACCGCTTCCGTGGCCGCGGCCTGCTGGCGGTCAAGAAGTATCAGAGCACGGAAACCAAGATGACCCCAGTGATCGACCAGTTGCTGGCCGGCACTCCCGTAGGAGCGAGCTCTGCTCGCGAATAAGGCTATGCACAGAAAGAACAAGGGCCGCATTTGCGGCCCTTGTCGTTACTGCTGGTGGTATTGCGCCGAGAGCTCGTGCACCGCCTCGAAGAAGGCCTTGGCATGCTCAGGATCGACTTCCGGGGTGATGCCGTGGCCGAGGTTGAATACCTGGCCGCTGCCCTGGCCGAAGCTGGCCAGGATGCGCGCCACCTCAGCGCGAATGGCCTCGGGTTTCGCGTAGAGCACGGCGGGGTCCATGTTGCCCTGCAGGGCCACCTTGCTGCCGACGCGGGCACGGGCGCTGCCGATATCGCAGGTCCAGTCCAGACCCAGGGCCTCGGCGCCGGTCTCGGCCATGGACTCCAGCCACAGGCCGCCGCCCTTGGTGAACAGGATCACCGGTACGCGACGACCATCGTGTTCGCGGATCAGGCCGTCGACGATCTGCTGCATGTAGCGCAGGGAGAATTCCTGGTAGGCCGCGGCAGACAGCGCGCCGCCCCAGGAGTCGAAGATCTGCACGGCCTGGGCGCCGGCGCGAATCTGCCCGTTGAGGTAGGCGATGATCGACTGCGCCAGCTTGTCGAGCAGCGCGTGCATGGCCTGCGGGTTGTCGTAGAGCACCGCCTTGGACTTGCGGAAGTCGCGGCTGGAACCGCCCTCGACCATGTAGGTGGCCAGGGTCCAGGGGCTGCCGGAGAAGCCGATCAGCGGCACACGGCCGTTCAGCTCGCGACGGATATTGCGCACGGCATCCATCACGTAGCCCAGGTCCTTTTCCGGATCAGGGATCGGCAGGGCCTCGATATCGGCCATGGAGCCGATGACTTTCTTGAAGCGCGGACCTTCGCCGGTCTCGAAGTACAGGCCCTGGCCCATGGCGTCGGGGATGGTGAGGATATCGGAGAACAGGATCGCCGCATCCAGCTGCGGGTAGCGGTCCAGCGGCTGGATGGTGACCTCGCAGGCCAGCTCGGGGTTCTTCATCAGGCTGACGAAGTCACCGGCGCGGGTCCGGGTGGCGCGGTACTCCGGCAGATAACGGCCAGCCTGACGCATCATCCACACGGGCGTGACGTCGACGGGTTGCTTGAGCAGGGCGCGCAGGAAACGGTCGTTCTTCAGGGCGGAGGACATCGGCAGGGTTCCTGGAAATACGGCAGGGAAACTGAACGGCGGGGGATTGTGCGGGAGTCGGCCAGCGGCGTCCCCCTCCTCCAGGCGGGCTCCTGGATCGCAGGTGCGCCGCGCGCCGTGGCACAGAAAAAGTGCGGGCATTTTCGCAGACCCAAAAACAAAAGGCACGGCGAGTGCCGTGCCTTTTGTCTATCGCGACGATATGCCGCGACGCGAATCGTCAGACCTGCAGGTAGTCGAGGATACCTTCGGCGGCGTTGCGGCCCTCGAAGATCGCCGTCACCACCAGATCGGAACCACGCACCATGTCGCCACCGGCGAAGATCTTCGGGTTGCTGGTCTGGTGTTTGAACTGGTTCTGCTCCGGCGCCACCACACGGCCCTGGCTGTCGGTATCGATCTTGAAGTCAGTGAACCAGGCAGCCGGGCTCGGGCGGAAACCGAAGGCGATCAGCACGGCTTCCGCCGGGATGATTTCCTCAGAGCCCGGGATCGGCTCGGGGCTGCGACGGCCACGGGCGTCCGGCTCGCCGAGACGGGTCTCGACCACCTTGACGCCTTCCACCTTGTCCTCGCCGACGATGGCGATGGGCTGGCGGTTGAAGAGGAACTTCACGCCCTCTTCCTTGGCGTTCTTCACTTCCTTGCGCGAGCCCGGCATGTTCTCTTCGTCACGGCGGTAGGCGCAGGTCACGGCCTTGGCACCCTGGCGGATGGAGGTGCGGTTGCAGTCCATCGCCGTATCGCCACCACCGAGGACCACGACGCGCTTGCCCTTCATGTCGATGAAGTCTTCCGGCGCCTTCTCGAAGCCGAGGTTGCGGTTGACGTTGGCGATCAGGAAGTCCAGCGCGTCGGTGACGCCCGGCAGGTCTTCGCCCGGGAAGCCGCCCTTCATGTAGGTGTAGGTGCCCATGCCCATGAACACGGCATCGTACTCATCCAGCAGCTGCTGCATGGTGATGTCTTTGCCGATCTCGGTGTTCAGGCGGAACTCGATGCCCATGCCGGTGAAGACTTCGCGACGACGGCTCATCACGGTCTTTTCCAGCTTGAACTCGGGGATGCCGAAGGTCAGCAGGCCGCCGATTTCCGGGTTCTTGTCGAACACCACCGGGGTCACGCCGTTGCGCACCAGCACGTCGGCGCAGCCCAGGCCGGCCGGGCCGGCACCGATCACCGCGACACGCTTGCCGGTCGGCTTGACCTTGGACATGTCCGGACGCCAGCCCATGGCGAAGGCGGTGTCGGTGATGTACTTCTCGACCGAACCGATGGTCACCGCGCCGAAGCCGTCGTTGAGGGTGCAGGCACCCTCGCACAGACGGTCCTGCGGGCACACGCGGCCGCAGACTTCCGGCAGGGTGTTGGTCTGGTGGCTCAGCTCGGCGGCAGCCAGGATGTTGCCTTCGGAGACCAGCTTCAACCAGTTGGGAATGAAGTTGTGCACCGGGCACTTCCACTCGCAATACGGGTTGCCGCAACCCAGGCAACGGTGTGCCTGGTCGGCGGCCTGGGCCGGCTTGAAGGGTTCGTAGATTTCCACGAACTCCTTCTTGCGCTGGCGCAGGAGCTTCTTCTTCGGATCCTTGCGCCCGACCTCGATGAACTGGAAGTCGTTGTTCAGACGTTCAGTCATTTTAAAACCTCATCAAACCACTTCAGGCGCTGTTATTGCGGATTGGCACGGGTGCTGGAGAGCAGCGAACCGAGGCTCGCGGCCTTCGGCTTGACCAGCCAGAATTTGCGCAGGTAATCCTCCAGGTTCTCGAGCAGGTGAGTGCCCCAGGGACTGGAAGTTTCCGCCACGTATTCGCTCAGCACGCCGCGCAGGTGGCTACGGTAAGCCTCCATGGCCTCGTTGCTGATGCGCTGGATCTCCACCAGCTCGTGGTTGACGCGGTCGACGAAGCCGTTGTCCAGGTCGAGCACGTAGGCGAAGCCGCCGGTCATGCCCGAGCCGAAGTTGACGCCGGTCTTGCCCAGTACACAGACGAAACCGCCGGTCATGTACTCGCAGCAGTGGTCGCCAGTGCCTTCCACCACGGCGTGGGCGCCGGAGTTACGCACGGCGAAACGCTCACCGGCGGTGCCGGCGGCGAACAGCTTGCCGCCGGTGGCACCGTACAGGCAGGTGTTGCCGACGATGGCCGACTCCTGGGTCTTGAACGGGCTGCCGGCCGGCGGGGTGATCACCAGCTTGCCGCCGGTCATGCCCTTGCCGACGTAGTCGTTGGCGTCGCCTTCCAGGCGCAGGTGCAGACCACCGGCGTTCCACACGCCGAAGCTCTGGCCCGCGGTGCCCTTGAAGCGGAAGGTGATCGGCGCGTCCTTCATGCCCTGGTTGCCGTGCTGCTTGGCGATTTCGCCGGAGACACGGGCACCGATGGAGCGGTCGCAGTTGCAGATGTCCAGCTCGTACTCGCCGCCGGTCTTGCCGGCGATGGCGGCCTGGGCCAGCTCGACCATCTTCTCGGCCAGCAGGCCCTGGTCGAACGGCGGGTTCTTCTCGACTTCGCAGAACTGCGGCTTGTCGGCCGGGATATGGTCGCTGCCGAGCAGCGGGGTCAGATCCAGGTTGCCCTGCTTGTCGGTCTGGCCCGGCAGCACGTTGAGCAGATCGGTACGGCCGATCAGCTCGCCGAGGCTGCGCACGCCCAGCTTGGCCAGCCACTGGCGGGTGTCCTCGGCGACATAGGTGAAGTAGTTCATCACCATTTCGACGGTGCCGATGAAGTGGTCCTTGCGCAGCTTGTCGTTCTGGGTGGCCACGCCGGTGGCGCAGTTGTTCAGGTGGCAGATGCGCAGGTACTTGCAGCCCAGGGCGACCATCGGGCCGGTACCGAAGCCGAAGCTCTCGGCGCCGAGGATGGCGGCCTTGATCACGTCGAGGCCAGTCTTCAGGCCACCGTCGGTCTGCACGCGGACCTTGCCGCGCAGGTCGTTGCCGCGCAGGGTCTGGTGGGTTTCGGCCAGGCCGAGTTCCCACGGCGAGCCGGCGTACTTGATGGAGGTCAGGGGCGATGCGCCGGTGCCGCCGTCGTAGCCGGAGATGGTGATCAGGTCGGCATAGGCCTTGGCCACGCCGGCGGCGATGGTGCCGACACCGGCTTCCGCCACCAGCTTGACCGAGACCAGCGCGGCCGGGTTGACCTGCTTGAGGTCAAAGATCAGCTGCGACAGGTCTTCGATGGAATAGATGTCATGGTGCGGCGGCGGCGAGATCAGGGTCACGCCGGGCACGGCGTAACGCAGACGCGCGATCAGGCCGTTGACCTTGCCGCCGGGCAGCTGGCCGCCCTCGCCGGGCTTGGCGCCCTGGGCCACCTTGATCTGCAGCACTTCGGCGTTGACCAGGTATTCCGGGGTCACACCGAAGCGGCCGGTGGCCACCTGCTTGATCTTGGAGCTGCGCACGGTGCCGTAGCGGGCCGGGTCTTCGCCGCCCTCGCCGGAGTTGGAGCGCGCGCCCAGACGGTTCATCGCCTCGGCAATGGCCTCATGGGCTTCCGGCGACAGGGCGCCGAGGGAGATACCGGCGGAGTCGAAGCGCTTGAGCACGTCGCTCAGCGACTCGACCTGGTCCAGCGGCAGCGGCTGGTCGGCCAGCTTGAGCTGCAGCAGGTCGCGGATCATCGACACCGGGCGGTTGTCCACCAGCGCGGCGTACTCCTGGTACTTCTCGTAGCTACCCTGCTGCACGGCGGCCTGCAGGGTGTTGACCACGTCCGGGTTGTAGGCGTGGTACTCGCCACCGTAGACGAACTTGAGCAGACCGCCCTGCTGGATGGCCTTGCGGTTGTTCCACGCCTCATTGGCCAGCAGCTTCTGCTCGGCCTCGATGTCGACGAAGCGCGCCCCCTGGATGCGGCTGGCAACGCCACGGAAGCACAGCTCGGTGACTTCGTCGGACAGGCCGACGGCCTCGAACAGCTGGGCACCACGGTAGGACGCAACAGTGGAGATACCCATCTTCGACAGGATCTTCAGCAGGCCCTTGGAGATGCCCTTGCGGTAGTACTTGAACACCTCGTAGAGGTCGCCCAGCACTTCACCGGTGCGGATCAGGTCGGCCAGTACTTCGTACGCCAGGAACGGGTACACGGCGGAGGCGCCAAAGCCCACCAGCACGGCGAAGTGGTGCGGGTCGCGGGCGGTGGCGGTCTCGACCAGGATGTTGCAGTCGCAGCGCAGGCCCTTCTCAGTCAGACGATGGTGCACGGCGCCAGTGGCCAGTGCGGCATGCGCCGGCAGTTTGCCCGGGGCGATGTGGCGGTCGGTGAGGACCAGCAACACCTTGCCACCACGCACGGCTTCTTCGGCCTGATCGGCGATGTTGCGCACCGCGGCTTCCAGACCGATGGCCGGATCGTAGTTGAGATCGATGACATGACGCTCGAAGCCCGGGGTCTCCAGGCTCATCAGCGCGCGCCACTTGGCCGGGGAGATCACCGGGCTGCTCAGCATGACGCGGCTGGCGTGGGCCGGGGACTCTTCGAAGATGTTGCGCTCGGCGCCCAGGCAGATTTCCAGGGACATGACGATCGACTCGCGCAGCGGGTCGATCGGCGGGTTGGTCACCTGGGCGAACTGCTGGCGGAAATAGTCGTAGGGCGAGCGGATGCGCTGCGACAGCACGGCCATCGGCGTGTCGTCGCCCATCGAGCCCACGGCTTCCTGGCCCTGTTCGCCGAGCGGGCGCAGCACCTGGTCACGCTCCTCGAAGGTGACCTGGAACATCTTCATGTACTGCTTGAGCTGGTCAGCGTCGTAGCTGGCCACGCCATGGTCGTCGTCCAGCTTGGCCTGGATGCGCACGGCGTTCTGACGCAGCCACTGCTTATAGGGGTGACGCGACTTCAGGCGGTTGTCGATGGCATCGGTGTCCAGCACCTGGCCGGTCTCGGTATCCACCGCGAGGATCTGACCCGGGCCGACACGGCCCTTGGCGATCACATCTTCCGGCTTGTAGTCCCACACGCCGATTTCCGACGCCAGGGTGATATAGCCGTTCTTGGTGGTGACCCAGCGTGCCGGACGCAGGCCGTTGCGGTCGAGCAGGCAGACGGCGTGACGACCGTCGGTCATCACCACGCCGGCGGGGCCGTCCCACGGCTCCATGTGCATGGAGTTGTACTCGTAGAACGCGCGCAGGTCGGCGTCCATGGTCTCCATGTTCTGCCAGGCTGGCGGAATGATCATGCGCACGCCGCGGAACAGATCGATGCCGCCGGTAACCATCAGCTCGAGCATGTTGTCCATGCTCGAGGAGTCGGAGCCGACGCGGTTGACCAGCGGGCCCAGCTCTTCCAGGTCCGGAATCAGCTCGTTGGCGAACTTCAGGCGACGGGCCACGGCCCAGTTGCGGTTGCCGGTGATGGTGTTGATCTCGCCGTTGTGGGCGAGGAAGCGGAACGGCTGCGCCAGCGGCCATTTCGGCAGGGTGTTGGTGGAGAAGCGCTGGTGGAACACGCAGATCGCGGTCTGCAGGCGCTCGTCACCGAGGTCCGGATAGAACTGCTGCAGGTCCGCCGGCATCATCAGGCCTTTATAGATGATGGTCTTCGGCGAGAAGCTGCAGATGTAGTGATCGGTGTCGGCGGCGTTGGCCACCGAGGAACGACGACGGGCGCTGAACAGCTTGATGGCGAACTGCTGGTCGTCCAGGCCTTCGCCGCCGATGAACACCTGCTCGATCTGCGGCAAACGCTCCAGGGCCAGGCGGCCGAGCACGCTGGTATCCACCGGCACCTTGCGCCAGCCGATCAGCTGCAGGCCGGCGGCCTCGATCTCACGGTTCATGTTGGCGCGGGCGGCCTCGGCCTTGGCCGGGCTCTGATTGAAGAACACCATGCCCACGGCGTACTGCTGCGGCAGCTCGCTGCCGAACTGTTCCTTGGCGATGGCGCGCAGGAACAGATCAGGCTTCTGAATCAACAGACCACAACCGTCACCGGTCTTGCCGTCGGCGTTGATGCCGCCGCGGTGGGTCATGCAGGTCAGGGCTTCAATGGCAGTATTCAGCAAGTGATGGCTCGCCTCGCCCTGCATGTGGGCGATCAAGCCGAAGCCGCAGTTATCCTTGAACTGATCAGGATGGTATAGACCTGCTTTCATAGACACTCTCACCAGGCTGCCTCGAGAGGCAAATTGCTTTCTAATTCATCGACCTAGCTGCCTTCCGCGCAGGGCTGTGCCCCAGCTTGGCGCAGGCAAAGGGGGGTCATTTTACATAGCGACCCCGGCCCTCACAAATTTTTGTGACGGCCAAATGAAAACTTCTGTCGCCTGGAAGAAAGGCGGCGACCAGAGGCCCGTGCTAGGACCAGCCGGTCACCAAATGAGAGGCAATCCACAGGCCACTAGCGGGCCCGCACCGCCTCTTGCTGGATGCTGGCGAAGCTACGCGGCCAGGGCTTACCCGCCTGCACCGCCGCCGGCAGCGACTTGACCGCCGCCTGGGCGGCTGCGCGACTGGAAAACTGCCCATAGGTCACCACATAAAGTGCCTGCCCCTGGTGCAGCTTCTTGAAGTAGCGGTATTCGCCACCATTCTTGCTGACGAACGCCTTGGCACTGCTCTCGGATCGGGTACCGAGAATCTGCAAGGCGTAACTGCCTGACGGACGGCTGGCATACCACTCGCCACCCGGAGCCGGAGCAGCACTGGCCACCGCGGCCGGTTTGGCCACTGGCGCAGCAGCGGGCTTGGGAGCTGGCGTAGGTTTGGCTGCGGCAGCCGGCGCAGGCTTAACCACCGGAGCAGCCACAACAGGAGCCGGCGCAGGCTTGGCGGTAACAGCAGCGACTGGCGGCACCACCGGCGCGCTCGCCACGGTCGGCACCACAGGCGCAGCGACGACCGGAGCAGGAATGGCAACCGGAGTTGGCTGCACCGCAGACGGCACCGCCTCCTGGCCGGCAGCAGCTCCCGCCTCGTCATCTTCCATGCCGGAGGCCTGGGCCAGTGGCTCACGGATCACCGGCTGCGCCTCACCCACCAAGGGTAGCGGCAGCGGATGGCTGGCACCGTTGAACTCCACCGCAGCAGGTGCCTGCGCCGGAGCCGCAGGCGCGCTCGCCGGCTGCTGCGCATCGGCAACCACGGGCGCAGCACTCTGCGGCAGCAATTCGATTGGCGCCTCGGCGACCATCGGCGGCGTACTTTCCGTGCGCCCCTGCATCAACCAGGCAGCCCCGAGCGCAACGGCAACCACAGCCAATGCCAGCAGGTGCTTCTTCGGCAAGCCGACACCGGACGAGCCGGCACTGGCACTACGGCTAGCCAGCATGGCCTCGACCAGCACCTCGCGCGCGGCCTGATTGATCGCACCCGGCCAGCCGCCGGAGCTCAGGTGAATGTCGCTGATCTGATCGTCGCTCAGCAGGTCGATACCCTGGCCCGCACCATCGAGGCGCTGCGCCAGGTATTCGCGGGTCTCGTCCTCGCTATACGGCAGAAGCTCGACCGCGTGGAAACGCTCTTCGCCATCGGCCATCAGCTCGAGTCGCGGCAGGATGTCGCTCTCGGCAAACAGGAAGACATGTGGCCGACCATCGGCATTGCCCGCCGCTAGCGTGAACAAGGCGTCGAGGGCGCCATCGGCCAGCTGCTCGGCATCATCCACCAACAAATAGACCTCCTGCCCAGTCAGCGCCAGCTGCGCCACCTGAGCCAGGATGCTACGCACGTCCGTCTGCTGCATGCCCAGCCCCTGGGCGACCTGGCGCAGCACACCGGCGACATCGCCAGCGCCGCGCGCGGATACGACCACCGACTGCACGGCCTGCTTGTTGGTGCTGGCGACCAGCGCCTGGCGCAGCAATGTCTTGCCACTGCCATGCGGACCGGTCACCACCAGCAGTAACTGGCTGTAGCGCGCCAGATGGTGCAGCTGCCCCAGTACCGGCTTGCGCTGGGCCGGATAGAAACGGAAGCCCGGCACCCGCGCAGCAAAGGGGTCATGACTGAACTGGTAGTGCGCGAGGAGCGCCTCGTCGGCATGCAAACTGGTCATGTAGCTCTCTTATTCTCCAAGCTGAGCCAGCAGCGCGCGGTAGTCTGCGCGCAAGGTGGCATCCAGAACTTCCCGCGGGAAGTCATCGGTAATCACGGCCTCGCCGAGCTGGCGCAGCAAGACCAGGCGCAGGCGACCATCTAGCACTTTCTTGTCGACCGCCATGTGCTCGAGAAAATCTTCGGGCCCCATCTCGACGGGCGGAACCACAGGAAGACCGGCTCGTAGTAGAAGACGAATGCCGCGATCGCGATCGGCAGTCGAGATCCAGCCCAGGCGAGACGACATCTCCAACGCCATGGCAGTGCCGGCAGCCACTGCCTCGCCGTGCAGCCATTCGCCGTAGCCCATATGCGTCTCGACGGCATGACCGAAGGTATGGCCGAGATTCAGAATGGCGCGCAGGCCAGACTCGCGCTCATCCAGCCCCACCACCCGCGCCTTGGCCGCACAAGAGCGTTCAATGGCCTCAACGAGCGCTTCAGGCTGCAGCGAACGTAAAGCATCGATGTTCTCTTCCAGCCACCCCAGAAAATCCAGATCGCAGATCAGGCCGTACTTGATCACTTCGGCTAGCCCGGCCGACAGTTCGCGCGCGGGGAGCGTACCAAGAACGGTCGTATCGATGATCACCGCATTGGGCTGGTAGAAAGCGCCCACCATGTTCTTGCCCAGCGGATGATTGATGCCGGTCTTCCCTCCAACGGAAGAATCCACTTGAGATAACAAGGTAGTCGGCACCTGGATGAAATCGACGCCACGCTGATAGCAAGCTGCCGCGAAGCCAGCCATATCGCCGACAACCCCACCGCCCAGAGCGATGACCGTAGTCTTGCGATCATGGCGCGCCTGGAGCAGGCCATCGAAGATCAGCTGCAGGGTTTCCCAGGTCTTGAAGCTTTCGCCATCGGGCAGCACCACGGACGCGATATCCTGTCCCTTCAGGGATTGCTGCAGCGTATCGAGATAGAGAGGAGCGACGGTTTCGTTGGTGACGATCGCCACCTGACGCCCCGCCAAGTGGGGCTTGAACAGATCAGAACGAGAGAGCAGCCCTTCCCCGATATAGATGGGATAGCTGCGCTCACCAAGATCGACAGTAAGAGTCTGCATGAAGCCCCCGAACAGAAAGGGCATAGGATAACGCAGATAGACGCGCTCTTTAACGGGGAGGCAATGCCTCGAGGCGTTCGATGATCTCCTGCACCACCAGACGCGGTGGCCGCTCATCCGTCTCGATGATCACATCCGCGATCTCTCGGTAGAGCGGATCACGAATTTCCATCAGGTTGCGCAATACCTTGCCCGGCTCTGCATTGCGCAGCAGAGGCCGATTACGATCTCGAGAAGTGCGCTCCAACTGCTGCTCGACGGAGGCGTGCAGATATACAACTCGCCCCCCTTCGCGCAACGCCTGGCGATTCTCAGGCCGCAACACGACCCCACCACCCGTGGCAATCACAACACCGTCAAGCTCGCAGAGCTCCGCAATCATCGCTTGCTCACGCTCGCGAAAACCCTGCTCGCCTTCCACATCGAAGATCCAGGGAATATCGGCACCAGTACGCTGCTCGATTTCCTTGTCCGAATCCTTGAAATGCAGCCTTAGCTCTTTCGCCAACAACCGCCCGATAGTGCTTTTACCAGCGCCCATCGGGCCAACCAGGATCATGTTCTGCACTATCAGTTGCTTACCGCAATGGACTGATTATTCATGATCCGCGGAGTCAGGAACACTAGCAGCTCGAATTTGTTATCAGCCACAACATCTCGACGGAACAGGCGACCAATGTATGGCATATCCCCCAACAGCGGGACCTTATCAACTGCCTTGGACTGAGTATTGGTAAATATCCCACCTAAAACGATGGTCTCCCCATCACTTACCAGAACCTTGGCATTGACTTCGTTAGTAAGGATCGAAGGAGTGCCGTCAACTTGATTGGAGAAATCAGCAGCATCCTTATTAACCTTTACCTCGATGATAACCCTGTTATCAGGAGTAATTTGCGGCGTCACCTCTAAAGAGAGATTTGCCTCGGCAAATGCAGTTGTTGACGCACCACTGGAGGAGGCTTCTTGGTATGGAATCTTAGCCCCCTTTAAAATCTTTGCCGTCTCTTTATCAGAGGTAACAACTTTTGGCTGAGAAATTATCTCACCATTGCCTGTTTTCTCCATGGCAGACAACTCAAGATCGAGCAGCGTATTATCCGTTATAAAACCAAGATTCAATCCAGCCGTTCGCCCAGGAGCGCCTAGATCAACGAAATTCCCAAGCGCTGGCGCTGCTGGATCTTGTACGCTGTTAGACCCACCAATAACCCAATTATTATCACCCAAGCGAAGCCCTCGCCACTCAACCCCCAGCTCCTTATTGAAGTCAACACTAGCTTCAACTATACGAGCCTCAACCATAACCTGGCGAACCGGTATATCAAGCTGTGTAACTATCCGCCGCAACTCATCCAAACGTTCTTGAGTTTGATAGGCAATAATACTGTTCGTTCTATCATCAACCGTGACCGAACCTCTTCCATCAGCCTGCTGCGCCCCCTCAGCATCCGTTACGGACTGGAATAATGCAGCAATATCAGAAGCCTTCGCATAATTAATCTGGATCAATTCGCGCCGCAAAGGAGCAAGCTCTGCAATTTGCTTTTGTGCTTCCAGCTCTTGGCGCTCTCTAGCCGCAATTTCATCTGCGGGCGCAATGAGAAGAACATTTCCCACCTGCCGCTTATCAAGACCACGAGTTTTCAATACCAGATCCAGAGCCTGGTCCCATGGTACATTTTGCAGGCGCAGCGTTATGTTCCCCTGAACTGTATCACTGGCAACCAAATTCAGATCCGTGAAATCAGCAATTAACTGCAGAACCGATCTAACATCAATATCCTGAAAATTCAGAGAAAGCTTTTCACCAGAGTATGCAAATCGCTCAGCCTTTTGTCTTTCAACGTCATCCTGAGTAAGTGGTTTAACACTGATCGTCAGTTTATTGTCCGTTTGGAATACGAGATAATCGTAATTCCCAACGGGCTCAATAGTTATACTGCTTTCAGCCCCCTGAGATGCCGCACTAACAAACTGGACAGGGGTCGCAAAATCTTTTACATCCAGCCGCACCTTGAGACTGTCAGGCAATTGCGTTTTCGAGAAACCCAGCCGAATTTTCCCACCTTGCTCTTGAATATCAGCGGTCACCGCCGGATCAGAAAGCTCAATTACCACATTTCCCTCGCCCTGCTCCCCACGCTGAAAATCAATATTATTGATTGCGCGCCCAGGCGCAACATAGGCAGCCGACTTAATAGGTTGCGGCGGTTGGCTAGCAACAGTGGAGGCAACACCACCAGACTCGCCGACTACCACATACAGATTATTACCCTCAGACCTTGTATGATAAGGGACAAGAGCTGATAAATTTACAATTAGCCGAGTTCGATCTTTTGCCTCAACCACCGTCACACTGCGGGCATTACCCACACCAAGCTCGCGATTTTTTGATCCCAATGCATTAGACACACCTGGAAGATCAAGAGCGATGCGAGCTGGTTGTTCTATTGTATATCCACGAGGTGCGGAAACAGGCTCATCAAAGGTCAATCGCAGCTCGACCTTATCTCCTGGCAGCGATGCGACATCAAGCGCCTGCAAGCTTGCCGCTAGCGCTGACGGTGCAAATGACGCCACAAAAAGAAAAGCGCCAAAACGATAAAGCGAGCTATTCATAAGCTGGTTCTTCCGTTCTGCAAATTTGTAGTTATTCTTCATGATTGGCCACCATTACGAGCGCTCTTTTAGGGTGAGACTACGCGGACGCTCAAGCCAACCACCCTCTCCATCCGGCACGATCTCAATAACTTCAATCTGTGCTTCATCAACTGCTGTCACACGGCCGTGATTTCTTCCAAGATAATCACCTGCCTTAACTCTGTGGACCCCTCCAGCCCCACGCACAAGCCCATATACCCCACCATCTCGGGCCAATGTCCCAACCATCTCGAAAGCCTCTATATTGAAGCCCTCCAAGAATTGTTTAACCCTAGTTTCGTCAGGCTTTATATCCTTGGAGCCTTTTTTCTGGCTCGCCAAATCAATCTTCACAGGCGGCTGAAATGGACTTCTAAGAGAGGCGGCACTATATGCAAATGCTTCATACGGTTGAAACTTAGGTAAGGGCTCGATTGAACCTTTCGGCCTACTTCTAACTTCTTCCATGTAGGATTGGAGATCAGAAAAATCATCGTCGACACAACCAGAAAGAGTCAAAAACGAAATCACTAGCAACAAACAGGATACTCGATTCATTTTGCCAGCCCCTGATCATTGTAACGATAGGTCTTAGCTAGCACGCTCATCCGTAATCTTGAAGGATTATCCTTGTCAGCCACTTTGACTTCAAAGTCATGAAGCGTAACGATTCGAGGCAAGCTAGAAACCCCACTCACAAACGTGGCCAAATCATGATAGCCACCCACAACAACAATCTGTATCGGCAACTCAACATAAAATTGCTGAACAGCTTCCGGCTGCAGTTTTATCTCCTCAAACTCCAAACCACTTCCAAGACCTGTACGAGTGATATCTTCTAACAAGCCTGGAACCTCTGTATCACTAGGCAGCTGCCGAAGCAGAGCCCCAAAGGACTCCTCCATCTCTACCATCTGCACCTTATAAGCATCCAAGTTGGCCGCTTGGAAGGCTTTACTAGAGAACGTATCCTTTAAAACAAGCTCCTCGGCACGCTGCTGATCCAGCATTCCCTGCAGATCTTGAAGATAAAAATTATAGCCCAACCCTATGGCCACAATTAACACTAGAACACTAGCGATCACCTTGGCCGCCACAGGCCATGAGCCCAGATTATTTACATCCAGTTCAGACAAATTCAGTTTGCGCAGCGCATCAATAGAATCAGCGAGATTCATGATTTTTTACCTGGGATGTTTTTACTGTTCGCTTGACCTCGCCCCGCCTCGCCATCCTCCTGCACATCTTCTCCAGGACGAGTCTGCTGAACAGTCAACCTAAACGTATTAGCTTGATCCACTCCACCTGCAGTTACCGCCTTAACTTCTGTTAAATTTGGAGACTTGAGCCAATCAGAGGAGTCAAGATTTCGCATTAAACTTGACACTCGATTATTTGATTCGGCGGCACCAAATATCGAAATACTTTCCCCAGAGCTTTTCAGCTCCGAAAAATAAACACCGTCCGGGAGTGTACGAACTAGCTGATCAAAAATATGCCCAATAACCGGCCGATTACCTTGAAGATCCTGAATAATCTTCATCCTCTCAAGAAGCTGCTCTCGCCTTTTTTTCAGCTCGCTAATTTCCTTGATCCGCGCATCAAGGACGGCTATTTCCTTGCGAATGAATTCATTGCGCGCACTTTGCTGCTGGATTGCACTGTCTAAATATTGCCCACCCAAGAATACAAGCCCTCCAGCGACAACCAGGGAGCCACCCAAGGCAGCTAAAAAACGCTGCTTGCGCTCCTCGCGCAACTGCTCCCGCCACGGAAGTAAGTTAATCCGCGCCATTAGTCGAAACTCCTCATTGCCAGACCACAGGCGATCATCAAGGACGGGGCGTCGCTAGCCAGTGCGCCGGCATTGACCTTGCCACCCAGCGCCATGTCGGCAAATGGATTGGCCACCAAAGTGGGAGTACCGATCTTCTGCTGAATCAGCCGATCCAGATCCGGAATGGACGCAGTGCCGCCAGCTAACAGTATGTAGTCCACATCGTTGAACTGACCTGCGGCGAAGAAGAATTGCAGAGAGCGCGAGACCTGCTGCACCACGGCCTCTTTGAAGGGCTGCAGCACTTCACTCTCATAGTCGTCCGGAAGGCCACCTTGCTTCTTGGCAAGGCCAGCTTCCTCAACGGACAGGCCGTAGCGACGCTGAATCTCTTCCGTTAGTTGACGACCACCGAACAGCTGCTCGCGTGTATAGATGGTGCGACCATTGTGCAGAACACTAAGGGTGGTCATGGTGGCACCGATGTCGACAACGGCCACGGTCAGTTCATCGGTGCGACCGCCGAGTTGAGACTCGAGCAGGCTGTAGGCACGCTCCAGCGCGTAGGCCTCGACGTCTACAACTTTGGCAGTCAGACCGGAAAGGCCGAGCGCCGCCTCGCGGACCTCGACGTTCTCTTTCCGGCATGCCGCCAGCAGCACTTCGACCCGCTCAGGGTTGCGCGCTGAAACGGCCTGGACTTCGAAGTCGATTGCCACTTCTTCGAGGGGATAAGGAATGTACTGGTCGGCTTCGATTTTCAGCTGGTTTTCCAGCTCATCGTCGTTGAGCCCAGCTTCCATTTCGATGGTCTTGGTGATCACCGCAGAACCGGCCACCGCGACAGCGGCAGTGCGCACGCCGGTCTTGGCCTTGCTGAGTACGCGAGAAAGGGCCTGACCAACCCCCTCCAGCTCGGCAATGTTCTTTTCGACCACCGCATTTGGCGGGAGCGGCTCGACTGCGTAGGCCTCTACCTTGTAGCGGCTTCCCGAGCGACTCAATTCAAGGAGCTTGACCGAGGTCGAGCTGATGTCGATCCCCAGAAGCGTATTCGCTTTCTTATTGAAGAGCCCTAGCACGACCGATTTCCTATTGGCATCCGCGACTTACGGACTATTTATGTTTTTCCACATTAAATAACAGTCTTGACAGAAGCGCAAATGGCTCCCCTGTAAAAAAACCGCTTATAATGTGAACAGTTTTCCCCTTTTCGCACCACGCACCGCTTAACCCATTCTTTTAACTGGAATTCCAAGAACCTTGATGCGTTTGCTGAAGTTTTTCTGGTGGTCCTGTGTCGCCGCTTTTTGCGGGTTAGCGCTCAGTTTCAGTGGAGCCTTTCTCTATCTTAGTCCTGGCTTACCCTCCGTCGAGTCGCTGCGCAGCATCCAACTGCAGATACCGCTAAGGGTCTATAGCGCCGACGGCAAGTTGATTGCCGAATTTGGCGAGATGCGCCGCTCGCCGATCCGCTTCGACGACATCCCTCCCGACTTCATCCGCGCCCTGCTAGCCGCCGAAGACGACAATTTCGCCAACCATTATGGCGTCGACTTCACCAGCCTGATGCGCGCTGCTACGCAGTTATTGGCGAGCGGGCACATTCAAACCGGGGGCAGCACCATCACCATGCAGGTGGCGAAGAATTTCTTCCTCACCAACGAAAGAAGCTTCTCGCGCAAGATCAATGAAATCCTCCTCGCGCTGCAGATCGAACGCGAGCTGAGCAAGAACGAAATCCTCGAGCTCTACGTCAACAAGATCTACCTGGGCAACCGCGCCTACGGCATCGAGGCCGCGTCGCAGGTCTACTACGGCAAGTCGATCCGCGAGGCGACCCTGGGGCAGATGGCGATGATCGCCGGCCTACCGAAGGCGCCTTCGCGCTACAACCCCCTGGTCAATCCGCAGCGCAGCAAGGAACGCCGTGACTGGATTCTCGGCCGCATGTACAAGCTTGGCGCCATCGATCAGGCCCGCTACGAGGCCGCACTGGCCGAGCCGGTCGGCGCTCGCCATCACGTACAGCCAATCGAACTCAATGCACCTTATATAGCCGAGATGGCTCGCGCCGAAATGGTCGGCCGCTATGGCAGCGAGGCTTATACGGAAGGATTCCGCGTCACCACCACGGTACCGGCGGCGCTGCAGGAGTCGGCCAACCAGGCACTGCACGACGGACTGATCGCCTACGACCAGCGTCACGGCTTCCGCGGCCCGGAAACCCGCCTGCCCGGCCTGACCCGCGAGGCCTGGCTGCAGGAACTGGCCAAGTACAAAAGCATCAGCGGCCTGCAGCCGGCGATCGTCACCCAGGTGGAAGCCAGCGGCATCATGGTGCTGCTGCGCAACGGCGAAGAACAGGCGGTCGCCTGGGACAGCATGAAATGGGCCCGGCCCTTCCTCAATACCAATAGCCTCGGCCCGCGCCCGCAGAAGCCGGCTGACGTGGCGCAGATCGGCGATCTGGTCCGCGTCGAGCACGACGCCGAGAACGACACTCTATTGTTCCGCCAGATCCCGGCCGCGCAGAGCGCGCTGGTCTCGCTGGATCCGCAGAATGGCGCGATCCGCGCCCTGGTCGGCGGCTTCTCCTTCGAGCAGAGCAACTACAACCGCGCCGCCCAGGCCAAGCGACAGCCGGGCTCCAGCTTCAAGCCCTTCGTCTATAGTGCGGCGCTGGATGCCGGTTTCACCGCCTCCAGCTTGGTCAACGACTCGCCGATCGTGTTCCAGGAAGCCGGCATGGAAGAGGCCTGGCGCCCGAAGAACGATAACAACACCTTCCTCGGCCCGATCCGCCTGCGCGAGGCGCTGTACAAGTCGCGCAATCTGGTCTCGATCCGCCTGCTGCAGACCATCGGCATCGACTACACCCTCGACTACATCAGCGCCTTCGGCTTCAACCGCCAGGAGCTGCCGCGCAACCTGTCCCTGGCCCTCGGCACCGCCGGCCTCACTCCGCTGGAAATTGCCGGCGGCTGGAGCGCCTTTGCCAACGGTGGACGCAAGATCCAGCCGTACCTGATCGAGCGCATCGACAGCCGCGACGGCAAGCCGCTGTTCATCGCCAACCCGCCGCGCACTCCGGAAAGCGTCATGCTGGTCGAAGAACAGAACGCCGCCCTGCTGATCGAGGAGCCCAACGCCGAAGTGCAGCAACCGGTACTCGCGGAGCAGATCATCGACGAGCGCACCGCCTACATCATGACCAGCATGCTGCAGGACGTGATCAAGCGCGGCACCGGTCGCCGCGCCCTGGCCATGGGCCGCGGCGACCTGGCGGGCAAGACCGGCACCACCAACGAGTCCAAGGACAGCTGGTTCTCCGGCTACAACGCCGACTACATGACCACCGTCTGGGTCGGCTTCGATCAGCCGGAAAGCCTGGGTCGCCATGAGTACGGCGGCACCGTGGCCCTGCCGATCTGGATGAGCTACATGGGCGCCGCGCTCAAGGACAAGCCGGACCACCTGCCGCCGGAGCCGGCCGGCCTGCTCAGCCTGCGCGTCGACCCGGTGAGCGGCCGCGCAGCCTCGCCGGGCGCACCCGACGCCTACTTCGAACTGTTCAAGAGCGAAGACTCGCCGCCACCGATGAGCGAGCTGGATCCGGCTATGGGCATTCCCGGCAGCCCGTTGCCGGTCGACGAATCGGCGCCACTCGACCTGTTCTGAGTGGCGAATGCCAGGCAATAAAAAGCCCCGCATCGGCGGGGCTTTTTATTGGGCCGGTGATCAGCCGTTGAACACGTCATTCACCGACTGCAGCGGGTAGTGCTTCGGATACGGCAGGGTCGCCACACCGGTCTCGATCGCAGCCTTGGCCACGGCATCGGCGACCACGGTGATCAGACGAGCATCCATCGGCTTCGGAATGATGTATTCACGACCGAAGCTCAGCTCGATGCCGCCATAGGCTTCGCAGACTTCCTTCGGTACCGGCAGTTTGGCCAGATCGCGCAGGGCGTTGGCGGCGGCGATCTTCATTTCCTCGTTGATACGGGTGGCGCGTACGTCCAAGGCACCGCGGAAGATGAAGGGGAAGCCGAGCACGTTGTTGACCTGATTCGGATAGTCCGAACGACCGGTGGCCATGATCACGTCCGGGCGCGCCTCGCGAGCCAGCTCCGGCTTGATCTCCGGGTCCGGGTTGGAGCAGGCGAACACGATTGGGTTCGGCGCCATCAGCTTGAGGTCATCCTGGCTCAGCAGGTTAGCACCGGACAAACCGACGAACACATCGGCACCGTCCAGGGCGTCGGACAGGCTGCGCTTGTCGGTAGCGTGGGCGAATACCGCCTTGTACTGATTCAGGTCGTCGCGGTCGGCATGGATCACGCCCTTGCGGTCGAGCATGAAGATGTTCTCGACCTTGGCACCCATGCTCACCAGCAGTTTCATGCAGGAGATGGCGGCGGCACCGGCACCGAGGCAGACGACCTTGGCCTGCTCCAGAGTCTTGCCGGCGATTTCCAGGGCGTTGAGCATGCCGGCGGCGGTGACGATGGCAGTGCCGTGCTGGTCATCGTGGAATACCGGGATGTCGCACTGCTCGATCAGCGCGCGCTCGATCTCGAAGCACTCGGGCGCCTTGATGTCTTCCAGGTTGATGCCGCCGAAGGTGATGGAGATGCGCTTGACGGTGTCGATGAAGGCCTGCGGGCTCTCGGAGTCGACCTCGATGTCGAACACGTCGATGCCGGCGAAGCGCTTGAACAGCACGCCCTTGCCTTCCATCACCGGCTTGGAGGCCAACGGGCCGAGGTTGCCCAGGCCGAGGATCGCGGTGCCATCGGAAATCACTGCCACCAGGTTGCCCTTGCCGGTGTAGCGATAGGCCAGTTCGGCATCGCGGGCAATCTCGCGCACCGGCTCGGCAACGCCCGGGCTGTAGGCCAGGGACAGGTCGCGGGCGGTCGCGGTGGGCTTGGTCAGTTCGACGCTCAATTTGCCCGGACGGGGCTGCGCGTGATACTCGAGAGCGGCAGTTTTCAGATCAGACATTTCGGCTATTTCCGCTTTGCAGTGAAGGCAGGCGAGCGAGCATACGCAAGAAGGCCAAGGCCCACAAGATCGGGCCTCTGAGCGGGTCAGCGAACTACCTTGAGCCAATCGCCGGGAAGTGGCTGACCGGTCGGATAAAGACCATTCAGCAACCTCAGCCGCTTCAGCTTGTCGCCCTCGCCACCCATCTCCCGACTCAACGCCTCCAGGCTCTGACCAGCCTTGAATTGCACCAGATGCAGACGCCAGGGCTGCCCCTGTTCGCGCTCCTTGGCTTGCAGCGGCCGGAAGCTGCGTACCACCTCCATGAACTGGTCGTCGGCGCTCTCCAGCGAAGCACGCCCCTTGACCGCACCGATGAACAGGAAGGCTTCTTTCTGTCGTGCGACCACCGCCACGCGCTTGGCGCCGTCGCCGGTCAGCACACCAGTGGTGACGTCCAGGCCGCTCTGCTTGAAGCTCTGCTCGCCAGTCAGGCCGCGCCCGCCAGTCTTCTCATGCACGAAGGTGCGCGAGTCGGTGCCCGGCTTCAGCGGCTGCATGCTCATGACCATGAAGGCCTGTTGATCGCCACTGTGCACGATCACCGCGTCCGGGCGATTGATCAGCTCCCAGCCCTGCGGGATGGCCAGGGTGAAGTCCAGGCCGACATGATAGAAGCGCTGCCCCCGACGCACGCCGGCTTCCGCGGAGTCGCCGAAGGGCATGCCCTCGATCCGCTTCAGGTAGCTGTCGCGCCCCACCTCGCCTTGATTAGTCGCCAGCGGGCTGGCCGAGGCCACCACCTGGCGCAGGCGGGTATCGTTGTCCGGGTGGGTATCGAACAGGCCGTGATAGCCGGCCGGCGGCACTTCCTGCCCCTTGGCCTGGGCCTCGTCGCGGGCGAAGTCTTCCTGGCTCTTCAGCACCTTGACCACTTCGATCATCGCCTGCGGGTCATAGCCGCTGCGCGCCAGGTACTGGGCACCGAAGCCGTCGGCCTCCAGCTCCATGTCGCGGCCGTAGCCACTCACCAGGGCGCCACCCAGCACATTGGTGATATCGCCGGCGGCGCCGACGCCGGTGCCGATCGCCACGGCCTGACCGAGGATGTTCCAGGCCGTCGACTGGCTCTGCTGACGCACGCTGTGGCGAGCCGTGACGTGCCCGACTTCATGCCCGAGCACGGCCGCCAGCTCTGCCTCGGAGCCGAGGTAGGCCATCAGCCCACGATGGATATAGATGTGCCCGCCAGGAATGGCGAAGGCGTTGATATCCGGGGAATCGATGACGGTGAAGCTGTAGGCGAGGTTGCTGCGATGGCTGTTGCGCGCCACCCGCTCGCCCACCTGCTGCACGTAGGCCTGCAGCTTCTCGTCGGCGTAACGCGGGTACTGCTTGGCGATCTCCTGGGCATAGTTGCGGCCCAGGTCGATCTCCTGCTGCTCGCTCATCATCACGAAGTCGGTCTTGCCGGTGGCCGGATTGACCGCGCAACCGGCGAGCTGGGCAAGAAGGGACAACAGCAGGAACAGACGCAACATCATGGCAACACCTCGAGCATGGCCGCGTGGGTCAGCGGCAGCATCCAGCGGGCTTGCTGCGGTTGTACGCCGCCGCGCCGGGAACGGTCAATCACCCAGCCACGCGCCTCGATCCGGCGACCGGCCAGGCTCTGCAGCGCCGCCACGTCAAAGTGGCGCAGCAGCTTCGGCTCGATGCGCAACACCAGCGGCCCATCCATCTCCAGCCACAGACCGCCGCGATTGCGCTGCACCCGCGCGACCTTGCCGCGCACCAGGGCGAAGCCACCGCCGCGCAGATCGAAGGGCGTGATGCTGCGCGCCTGCTGCCAGAGACCGACGCGCCGCTCGCGCGCTTCATCCTCGGCGCTGCGCTGGCAGTCTTCCAGGCCGGTGGCCGGTTCGAATGCCACGCGGTAGCCCAAACCCTCTGCCAACAGTTGCGCCTCCAGATTGCGCCCATCTCCGTCGTAGGCGTGGGCCAGGGTGCGGCCGTAGTGGTCGCGGGCCTTGCTGCCGGCGCGCAGACCGACGCGCCCATCATTGGCGGCCACCAGGGCCTGCAGACGCCTGGTCGCCGCCTCGGCGAAGGGCTCGGCCGGGCGACCGTCACGGGCGCGCTCCGGCGCGTTGATGCCGATCAGCCGCACGCTGCGGCCATCGGCCAGGCGCAGGGTATCGCCATCCACCACCTTGGCCACGCGCTGCGGCGCCAGGTTATCGACCTGCGGGCAGAAGGCCTGGGCTGGCAGAACCAGGCAGACAGAAACGAAAAAGGCGCCCACCAGGGACGCCTTTTTCAGCAAAGCGGCTTGCGCCACTCTTATTCGGTCTTGGCGCCGAACACACCGAAACGCTGCTTGAAGCGGTCGATACGGCCGCCGGTATCCAGCATCTTCTGCTTGCCGGTATAGAACGGGTGGCACTCGGAGCACACGTCGAGGCTCATCGGCTTGCACAGGGTGGAACGGGTCTTGATCACGTTGCCACAGCTGCAGGTTGCAACCATTTCTTCGTACTGCGGATGGATATCGGCTTTCATCGTATGTTCCTCGGTTGGGTGTGCCGCCACTCAGCTCGCTGCCGAGTACCGCACGGAAATAGGCCGCGCACTATACCAGACCGCCACTGCCAGGCAAGCCGCCGCCCGGACGGGGCGACGTGCGGCCGTGCTAGCATCGCCGCTTCGATTCCGGAGCCCGCCGTGCCTGACACCATCCTGCGCCTCGCCCTGCCCTCGCCGCTGCGCCGCCTGTTCGACTACCGCGCCCCCGAGGGCGTGCCTCGTTCGATGCTGCAGCCCGGCGTACGCCTGCGCGTATCGTTCGGCCGGCGCGAGGTGATCGGCGTGCTGGTGGAACTGGCCGACAGCAGCGACGTGCCGCAGGACAAGCTCAAGCCCGCTCTGCAACTGCTCGACCGCACCCCGCCACTGCCGGCGCCGCTGTTCAAGCTGTGCCTGTGGACCGCACAGTACTACCAGCACAGCCTCGGTGACACCCTGAGCTGGGCCCTGCCGGTGCTGCTGCGCCAGGGCGAGCCGGCGGAAGTGCGCCAGGAGCGCTACTGGCACGCGACCGAAGGCGCCAGCGCCGACGACCCGCGCCTGGCCCGTGCGCCGCGCCAGCGCGAAGCGCTGCGCGCCCTGGCCCAGCATCATCACGGCGTGCCGCACGGCCTGCTGAGCAAACTGCAACTGAACAAGGACAGCCTCGACCTGCTGCTGGAAAAGGGCCTGGTCCGCGTCGAGGTACGCCGCAGCGCACCGCTGCAACGCCACGGCGGCTGGCTGGCACAACCGGAGCTGCCACTCAACGCCGAACAGCGCGCCGCCTTCAACGCCGTGCAGGC
This sequence comes from Pseudomonas sp. GD04019, assembly GCF_029837695.1. Taxonomy (GTDB): domain Bacteria; phylum Pseudomonadota; class Gammaproteobacteria; order Pseudomonadales; family Pseudomonadaceae; genus Aquipseudomonas. The sequence goes on along the minus strand of NZ_JAOEEA010000004.1, from coordinate 335,750 downwards.
CGGCATGGGTGGCTTCGGCGCCTACCTGCTGTATGGCGTCACCGGCAGCGGCAAGACCGAGGTCTACCTGCAACTGATCCGCCACTGCCTGGAAGCCGGCAAGCAGGCACTGGTGCTGATCCCCGAGATCAACTTGGGACCGCAGACCGTCGAGCGCTTCGCCCGCCGCTTCAATGCACGCATCGCCCTGCTGCACTCCGGGGTCAACGACCGCGAGCGCCTGGACGCCTGGCTGGCCGCCCGCGACGGCGAGGCCGACATCATCATCGGCACCCGCTCCGCCCTGTTCACGCCGATGAAGAACCCGGGGCTGATCATCATCGACGAGGAACACGACGCCTCCTATAAACAGCAGGAAGGCCTGCGCTACCACGCCCGCGACCTGGCCCTGGTGCGCGCGCGCCAGGAGAACCTGCCGATCGTGCTCGGCTCGGCCACACCGTCGCTGGAGAGCCTGCACAACGCCCACGCCGGCCGCTATGCCCTGCTCAAGCTCGGCCAGCGCGCCGGCAACGCCCAGCCGCCGCGCTTCCTGCGCCTGGACGTGAAGAGCCTGCCGCTGGACTCCGGCATCTCCGGCCCGCTGCAACTGGCCATCCGCCAGACGCTGGAAGCCGGCCAGCAGGTGCTGGTGTTCCTCAACCGCCGCGGCTTCGCGCCCACCTTGCTGTGTCACGACTGCGGCTGGATCAGCCAGTGCCCGCGCTGCGACGCGCGCATGACCCTGCACCAGCGCCACAACGAACTGCGCTGCCACCACTGCGGCCACGTCGAGCGCACGCCGCGCAACTGCCCGGACTGCCAGAAGGTCGACCTGCGTCCGGTGGGTGCCGGCACAGAGCGCGCCGAGGAGCGTCTGGCCATCCTCTTTCCGCAGTTCCCGGTGCTGCGCATCGACCGCGACACCACCTCGCGCAAGGGCGCCATGGACAAGCTGTTCGCCACCATCAACAAGGGCGAACCGTGCATCCTGGTCGGCACCCAGATGCTCGCCAAAGGGCACCACTTCCCGCGGGTGACGCTAGTGGCCATCCTCGATGCCGACGGCGGCCTGTTCTCCGCGGATTTTCGCGCCAGCGAGCGTATGGCCCAGCTGATCGTCCAGGTCGCCGGGCGTGCCGGGCGTGCTGAGGAGCCGGGCAAGGTGATCATCCAGAGCCATTTGGCCGACCATCCACTGCTGGTCCAGCTCACCGAGCAGGGCTACCCGGCCTTCGCCGAACAAGCCCTGAGCGAGCGCCGCGGCGCCGGCCTGCCACCCTTTGCCCACCTCGCCCTGCTGCGCGGCGAGGCGCACAAGCCGGGCCAGGCCGAAGGCTTCCTCGATGAGGCCTGCACCTACGCCGAGCAGTTGCGCGACGAGCTGAAGCTGGCCGGCATCGAGCTGCTCGGCCCGGTGCCAGCGCCGATGGAACGCCGCGCCGGGCGCTTCCGCGCCCAGTTACTGCTGATGGCCAGCGCCCGCGTGCCGTTGCACAAACTGCTGGCTCACTGGCTGCAGATACTGGAAGCCATGCCCAGCGGCCGCGCGGTGCGCTGGTCGCTGGATGTCGACCCGATCGACCTGTTCTGACCGTCAAAGCTTGAAGCCGCGCCCCTCGGGCGCCGATAATGCACAGTTTTCGACCAGCCGCGGCCGCCCCGAGCAGACCATGAAAGACACGATTCGCCACCTGATCCAGCAAGCCCTGACCCGCCTCACCGCCGAGGGCGTGCTGCCCGAGGGCCTGAGCCCGGCCATTCAGGTGGAGAACACCAAGGACCGCAGCAACGGCGACTTCGCCAGCAACATCGCCATGATGCTGGCCAAGCCGGCCGGCATGAAGCCGCGCGACCTGGCCGAGAAACTGGTCGCCGCCCTGCCGGCCGACGCCGGTATCGCCAAGGTGGAGATCGCCGGCCCCGGCTTCCTCAACTTCTTCCAGAACAGCGACGCCCTGGCCCAGCGCCTGGAAGCCGCCCTGGCCGACGCCAAGCTCGGCGTGCGCAAGGCCGGCGAGCCGCAGCGCGTGGTGGTCGACCTTTCGGCGCCTAACCTGGCCAAGGAGATGCACGTCGGCCACCTGCGCTCGACCATCATCGGTGACGGCGTGGCGCGCGTGCTGGAGTTCCTCGGCGACAGCGTGATCCGCCAGAACCACGTCGGCGACTGGGGCACCCAGTTCGGCATGCTGCTGGCCTACATGCAGGAAAACCCGATTGCCGCGGAAAGCGAGCTGGCCGACCTGGAAGGCTTCTACCGCGCGGCCAAGAAACGCTTCGACGAGTCCGCCGAGTTCGCCGACCGCGCCCGCGAGCTGGTGGTCCAGCTGCAAGCCGGCGACGCCGAGTGCCTGCGCCTGTGGCACCGCTTCAACGACATTTCCCTGTCCCACTGCCAGGCCATCTACGACCGCCTGGGCGTGAAGCTCTCCATGGCCGACGTGAAAGGCGAGAGCGCCTACAACGACGACCTGGCCAACGTGGTCGCCGATCTGCAGGCCAAGGGCCTGCTGACCGAGGACAACGGTGCCCAGTGCGTGTTCATGGACGAGTTCAAGAACTCGGAAGGCAACCCGCTGCCGCTGATCGTGCAGAAGGCCGGCGGTGGCTACCTGTACGCCACCACCGACCTGGCCGCCACCCGCTACCGGGCCAGCGTGCTCAAGGCCGACCGCGCCCTGTACTTCGTCGACCAGCGCCAGGCCCTGCACTTCCAGATGGTCTTCGCCGCCGCGCGCCTCGCCGGCTTCGTGCCGGCCAGCATGGAGCTGGAACACATGGGCTTCGGCACCATGAACGGCCCGGACGGCAAGCCGTTCAAGACCCGCGACGGTGGCACCGTGAAGCTGGTCGAACTGCTCGACGAGGCCGAGCAGCGCGCCTACGCCCTGGTCAAGGACAAGAACCCGGAACTGGCCGAAGACGAGCTGCGTAGAATCGGCCGCGTGGTCGGCATCGCCTCGGTGAAATACGCCGACCTGTCCAAGCACCGCACCAGCGACTATCGCTTCAACTTCGAGCTGATGCTCAGCTTCGAAGGCAACACCGCGCCCTACCTGCTGTACGCCTACACCCGCGTCGCCAGCATCTTCCGCAAGCTGGGCAAGGGTGTGGCCGAGATCGGCGGGCAGATCCGCATCGAGGCAACCCAGGAGCAGGCCCTGGCCGGCAAGCTGGCACAGTTCACCGACACCCTCAACAACGTCGCCGGCAAGGGCGAGCCGCACCTGCTGTGCGCCTACCTCTATGACCTGGCCGGGCTGTTCTCCAGCTTCTACGAGAACTGCCCGATCCTCGCCGCCGAAGATGAAGCCACCCAGCAGAGCCGCCTGCGCCTTGCCACGCTGACCGGACGCACCCTCAAGCAGGGCCTGGAGCTGCTGGGCCTGGAAACCCTGGAGCGCATGTAAGTGGCGGCAGCGAAGAAGAAGCCCGCGCCCAAGCGCGGCGCCAGCCGCTACCAGGCGCCGGCGAAGAAGCCGGTGCCGGGCTGGGTATGGATGGTCTGCGGCCTGGTCATCGGCGGCTTCTTCATGTTCCTGTTCAGCCTGGAGCCGGGCCGCGACGACGTGAAGCGGGCCAAGCCCGAGGAGCAGAAGCGCGTCACCGAGCAGCAGAAGAAGCCGCAGGTGGCGCCGGAGCCGGTCAAGCCGAAGTACGACTTCTACACCCTGCTGCCGGAATCCGAGGTCATCGTACCGCCGGACGCCCTGCCGCCAGCCGACGCCGTGAAGCCGCCGGAAAGCAAACCGGTGAGCCCGGAAGAGGCAGCCAAGATCGACGCCGCCCGCGCCGAGGCCGCGCTCAATGGCGAAACGCCGCCTCCGCCGCCCGTGGTGGTAGCCAAGGCGCCGGTCACCACCCAGTTCTTCCTGCAGGCCGGGTCGTTCCGCAAGCGCGAGGACGCCGACAAGGTGCGCGCGCAGATCCTCATGCTCGGCCAGAACGTCCAGGTGGAGTCCGGCAAGGTGCGCGAGGAGACCTGGCACCGCGTGTTGGTCGGCCCCTACGCCAACCGCGAGCAACTGGCCACGGCGCAGAAGCAGCTGGCCGGCAGCGGCTTCAGCAATCTCTTGCTACAACAGCGGCAGAGCCGCTGAGCCATCAAGTTGCCCGCCTCGGTTGAAAAGCCGGGCGGGCCACCCCATCTGATCTCCATTCGGGCACATCAGCCCCGCTGCGTGGAGATTCACCCTTGACCACCATCGTTTCAGTCCGCCGCAACGGCAAAGTCGTCATGGGCGGCGACGGCCAGGTTTCCCTCGGCAACACCGTGATGAAGGGCAACGCCAAGAAGGTGCGGCGCCTCTACCACGGCCAGGTGCTGGCCGGCTTCGCTGGTGCCACCGCCGACGCCTTCACCTTGTTCGAGCGCTTCGAAGGCCAGCTGGAGAAACACCAGGGCCATCTGGTGCGCGCCGCCGTCGAGCTGGCCAAGGACTGGCGTACTGACCGCTCGCTGAGCCGCCTGGAAGCCATGCTGGCGGTCGCCAACAAGGACGCCTCGCTGATCATCACCGGCAACGGCGACGTGGTCGAACCCGAACACGGCTTGATCGCCATGGGCTCCGGCGGCGGTTTCGCCCAGGCCGCGGCCATGGCCCTGCTGCAGAAGACCGAGCTGTCCGCCCGTGAAATCACCGAGGCGGCGTTGAACATTGCCGGCTCCATCTGTGTCTTCACTAACCAGAATCTCACTATCGAAGAAGAAGACTGCGCTGAATAAGCGCAGCCTCCGCCGGAGCCAACCTGCATGTCCATGACGCCCCGCGAGATCGTTTCCGAGCTCAACCGCCACATCATCGGCCAGGACGACGCCAAGCGCGCCGTGGCCATCGCCCTGCGCAACCGCTGGCGGCGCATGCAGCTGCCGGCCGAACTGCGCCAGGAAGTGACGCCGAAGAACATCCTGATGATCGGCCCCACCGGCGTCGGCAAGACCGAGATCGCCCGCCGCCTGGCCAAGCTGGCCAACGCGCCGTTCCTCAAGGTGGAAGCGACCAAGTTCACCGAGGTCGGCTATGTCGGGCGTGACGTCGAATCGATCATCCGCGACCTGGCCGATGCCGCGCTCAAGCTGCTGCGCGAGCAGGAAGTGCAGAAGATGAGCCATCGCGCCGAGGACGCCGCCGAGGAACGCATCCTCGACGCCCTGCTGCCGCCGGCCCGCGTCGGCTTCAATGACGACCCGGCGCCGAGCCAGGACTCCAACACCCGCCAGCTGTTCCGCAAGCGCCTGCGCGAAGGCCAGCTGGACGACAAGGAGATCGACATCGAGGTGGCCGAGCAGCCGGCCGGCGTCGAGATCATGACCCCGCCGGGCATGGAGGAGATGACCAGCCAGCTGCAGAACCTGTTCTCCGGCCTGACCAAGGGCAAGAAGAAGACCCGCAAGCTCAAGGTCAAGGAAGCCTTCAAGCTGGTGCGCGACGAGGAAGCCGCGCGCCTGATCAATGAAGAGGACCTCAAGGCCCGCGCCCTGGAGGCGGTCGAGCAGCACGGCATCGTGTTCATCGACGAGATCGACAAGGTCGCCAAGCGCGCCAACGTCGGCGGCGCCGACGTGTCCCGCGAGGGCGTGCAGCGCGACCTGCTGCCGCTGATCGAGGGCTGCACGGTCAACACCAAGCTGGGCATGGTCAAGACCGACCACATCCTGTTCATCGCCTCCGGCGCCTTCCACTTGGCCAAGCCCAGCGACCTGGTGCCCGAGCTGCAGGGCCGCCTGCCGATCCGTGTCGAGCTCAAGGCCCTGTCGCCGCAGGACTTCGAGCGCATCCTCACCGAGCCGCACGCGGCGCTGACCGAGCAGTACAGCGAGCTGCTGAAGACCGAGGGACTGAATATCGAGTTCGCCGCCGACGGCATCAAGCGCATCGCCGAGATCGCCTGGCAGGTCAACGAGAAGACCGAGAACATCGGCGCCCGTCGCCTGCACACCCTGCTCGAACGCCTGCTGGAGGAAGTCTCCTTCAGCGCTGGCGACCTGGCCGGCCAGCAGAACGGCGAGCCGATCCGCATCGACGCCGCCTACGTCAACGGCCACCTCGGCGAGCTGGCGCAGGACGAAGACCTGTCGCGCTACATTCTGTAAGCGACAAGCCCGTAGCCCGGATACCATCCGGGCTACAACCCATGGAATTGAGCATGCCCATTCCCAGCGCGATCAAACTGCACAAGGTCTCGAAGACTCTGGAACTGCGCTATGGCGAGCAGAGCTACCAGCTGAGCGCCGAGCTACTGCGGGTACACTCGCCCTCGGCCGAGGTGCAGGGCCATGGCAGGCCCATCCTCCAGCACGGCAAGCAGAACGTCGGCCTGAGCCGCATCGAGCCGGCCGGCAACTACGCACTGAAACTGTGCTTCGACGACGGCCACGACAGCGGCCTGTACACCTGGGACTACCTCTACCAGCTCGCCACCCGCCAGGAGCAGCTGTGGGCCGATTACCTGGACGAACTGGCCCGCGCCGGCAAATCCCGCGACCCGAGCGAATCGGTAATCAAACTGATGCTCTAGGGCTTTTCGGCGATCCGTCATCGCCACGCTCTGTTTCGCCCCTTCCGCCATATTAGTTTCACGCCTAGAGCGCATTTTCTAATCGCGCTCGGCATACTCCCGCGCGCCGCGCAATCAGTGTTCGCGAACTTGCGCAAAAACGGAAACTCGGGTAACCAAGGAACTGGCAGGTTCCATGCATTTGCCCCGGCGAATGCGAAGAAAGCGCGGAGCTCGCTCCGCACCCGGTAAACCCGAGCAGTACCAGCCCTTCGCCCTGTGCCCTTCACACAGCTGCAGTTGGTATTCGTCTCAGGACAATGGAGCGTCGTAGATGACCCAAAAGAATAATGAAGACCTGCATCGCCAAGCCTCGGAGAACACCTTGGGTTTGAACCCGGTGATCGGCTTGCGCGGCAAGGATCTACTCACGTCTGCCCGGATGGTGCTGGCCCAGGCCATCAAGCAACCGTTCCACAGCGCCAAGCACGTTACCCACTTCGCCTTCGAACTGAAGAACGTACTGCTCGGTCAATCCGAGCTGCTCCCGGAGGACGGCGACCGCCGTTTCGCCGACCCGGCCTGGAGCCAGAACCCGCTGTATCGCCGCTACCTGCAGACCTACCTGGCCTGGCGCAAGGAACTGCACGACTGGATCGAGGACAGCAACCTCTCCGAGCAGGACACCAGCCGCGGCCACTTCGTCATCAACCTGATGACCGAGGCCATGGCGCCGACCAACAGCATGGCCAACCCGGCCGCGGTCAAACGCTTCTTCGAGACCGGCGGCAAGAGCCTGCTCGACGGCCTGTCGCACCTGGCCAAGGACATGGTCAACAACGGCGGCATGCCCAGCCAGGTGAACATGGCGGCCTTCGAGGTCGGCAAGAACCTGGCCACCAGCGAAGGCGCGGTGATCTTCCGCAACGACCTGCTGGAGCTGATCCAGTACAAGCCGACCACCGAGCAGGTGCACGAGCGCCCGCTGCTGGTGGTGCCGCCGCAGATCAACAAGTTCTACGTGTTCGACCTGTCGCCGGAGAAGAGCGTCGCCCGCTTCCTCCTGCGCAACCATGTGCAGACCTTCGTGGTGAGCTGGCGCAACCCGACCAAGGCCCAGCGCGAGTGGGGCCTGTCGACCTACATCGAGGCGCTCAAGGAAGCCATCGATGTAGTCAGCGCCATCACCGGCAGCAAGGACGTCAACATGCTCGGCGCCTGCTCCGGCGGCATCACCATCTCCTCGTTGATGGGCCACTACGCTGCCACCGGCGAGCAGAAGGTCCACTCGATGACCCTGCTGGTCAGCGTGCTCGACACCAAGCTGGACACCCAGGTCGCCCTGTTCGCCGACGAGAAGACCCTCGAGGCCGCCAAGCGTCGCTCCTACCAATCCGGCGTGCTGGAAGGCAAGGACATGGCCAAGGTCTTCGCCTGGATGCGCCCCAACGACCTGATCTGGAACTATTGGGTCAACAACTACCTGCTGGGCAACGAACCGCCGGTGTTCGACATCCTCTACTGGAACAACGACACCACGCGCCTGCCCGCCGCCCTGCACGGCGACCTGATCGAGCTGTTCAAGACCAACCCGCTGACCCGCGCCAATGCCCTGGAAGTCTGCGGCACGCCGATCGACCTCAAGCAGGTCACCAGCGACATCTACTGCGTGGCCGGCACCACCGACCACATCACCCCGTGGGAAGCCTGCTACAAGTCCTCGCTGCTGTTCGGCGGCAAGGTCGAATTCGTGTTGTCCAACAGCGGTCACATCCAGAGCATCCTCAACCCGCCGGGCAACCCCAAGGCGCGCTTCGTTACCAACAGCGAGCCGGCGGCCAATGCCCGCGAGTGGCAGGAGAAGGCCACCAAGCATGCCGATTCCTGGTGGCTGCATTGGCAACAGTGGCTGGCCGAGCGTTCGGGCAAGTTGAAGAAGGCGCCCGCGAGCCTGGGCAACAAGAGCCACACGCCAGGCGAGGCCGCACCAGGCACCTACGTACACGAACGCTGAAACACGCAACGCTGCACCTTGCGCAGTACTGCCCGCGGCACCCGGAAGTGCCGCACGCCGCAACGGCCCATGGCCCGAGCGGCGCCCGCCGCGAGGCGGGAGACTGGCGAGCGGCCTCGGAAGGTCGCTCTCCGCTGATCCATGTATAGGGCCTAGCGCATGCCGCAACCTTTTGTATTTCGCACCATCGAGCTGGACGGCCAGACCATCCGCACCGCGGTCCGCCCCGGCAGCAGCAGCCTGACGCCGCTGCTGATCTTCAACGGCATCGGCGCCAACCTGGAGCTGGTCATGCCGTTCGTACGCGCTCTCGACCCGGACTTGGAAGTGATCGCCTTCGACGTTCCCGGCGTCGGCGGCTCGTCCACCCCGAGCACGCCGTATCGCTTCCCCGGCCTGGCCAAGCTGGCCGCGCGCATGCTCGACTACCTGGACTACGGCCAGGTCAACGCCATCGGCGTGTCCTGGGGCGGCGCCCTGGCGCAGCAGTTCGCCCACGACTATCCGGAACGCTGCAAGAAGCTGGTGCTGGCCGCCACCTCGGCCGGCGCGGTGATGGTGCCGGGCAAGCCCAAGGTGCTCTGGCGCATGGCCAGCCCCAAGCGCTACATCCAGCCCTCCTACGGCGTGCACATCGCCCCGGACATCTACGGCGGCGCCTTCCGCCGCGACCCCAAGCTGGCCCTGGCCCACGCCTCCAAGGTGCGCTCGGGTGGCAAGATGGGCTACTACTGGCAGCTGTTCGCCGGCCTCGGCTGGACCAGCATCCACTGGCTGCATCGCATTCGCCAACCTACGCTGGTACTGGCCGGCGACGATGACCCGCTCATCCCGCTGGTCAACATGCGCCTGCTGGCCTGGCGCATCCCCAACTCGGAACTCCACGTGATCGACGACGGCCACCTGTTCCTCGTGACGCGCGCCGAAGCGGTGGCGCCTATCATCATGAAGTTCCTCCAGGAGGAACGGCAGCGCGCGGTCATGCATCCGCAACCGCAGCCGATTCGCAGTCACTGATCGCACAACTGTAGTGCTGCTCCGGCAGGCTCGCCTCAGGGCGACGCCAGCCGGACAAGGAAGTTTTTTCGCGCGGCAGTCTGGAATGCCCTCCGGCGCGCCTTGGTACAAGCCTTGCTGTCACTGGACGTGACAGTTCGACGACGGAGCCTGCCCCATGCGAGACAAGACTGCACCGGGATCCATGCCGGTACCCGCACACTTCATGAATGCGCAGAGCGCGATGGTCGGTGTGCGCGGCCGCGATCTGTTTTCCACATTGCGTACCCTGGCCTTTCAGGGCCTGCGCCAGCCGATGCACAGCACGCGACACCTGCTGGCGTTCGGCAAACAGCTGGGCCGGGTGATGCTCGGCGACACACCACACCAGCCCAACCCGCAGGACAGTCGCTTCGCCGATCCCACCTGGCACCTTAACCCCTTCTACCGCCGCAGCCTGCAGGCCTACCTGGCCTGGCAGAAGCAGCTCAAGGCGTGGATCGACGAGAGCGACCTGTCGCCGGACGACCGCACCCGCGCGCACTTCTTGTTCTCCTTGCTCAACGACGCCCTGGCGCCGTCCAACACCCTGCTCAATCCGCTGGCGGTCAAGGAGCTGTTCAACAGCGGCGGCAGCAGCGTGCTGCGCGGTGCGCGCCAGCTGTTCGATGACCTGCTGCACAACAACGGCATGCCGCAGCAGGTCAACAAGCGCGCCTTCGAGGTCGGCCGCAACCTGGCCATCACCCCTGGCGCGGTGGTGTTCCGCAGCGAGATGTTCGAGCTGATCCACTACAAGCCGATGAGCGAAAAGCAGTACGAGCGCCCCCTGCTGGTGGTGCCGCCGCAGATCAACAAGTTCTACATCTTCGACCTCTGCCCCGAAAAGAGCTTCGTCCAGTACTGCCTGAAGAACGGCCTGCAGGTGTTCATGATCAGCTGGCGTAACCCGGACGCACGCCATCGCGAGTGGGGCCTGTCCAGCTACGTGCAGGCCGTGGATGACGCCACCGAAGTGTGCCGCGTCATCAGTGGCAGCAAGGAGGTCAACCTGCTGGGCGCCTGCGCCGGCGGCCTGACCATCGCCGCCCTGCAGGGCCACCTGCAGGCCAAGCGCCAGCTGCGCAAGATCGGCTGTGCCACCTACATGGTCAGCCTGCTGGACAGCCAGGTGGAGAGCCCGGCGATGCTGTTCGCCGACGAGCAGACCCTGGAGTCGGCCAAGCGCCGCTCCTACCAGAGTGGCGTGCTCGACGGCCGCGACATGTCCCGGGTGTTCGCCTGGATGCGCCCCAACGATCTGATCTGGAACTATTGGGTCAACAACTACCTGATGGGCAAGGAGCCGCCGGCCTTCGACATCCTCTACTGGAACAACGACAACACGCGCCTGCCGGCCGCGCTGCACGGCGACCTGCTCGATCTGTTCAAGCACAACCCGCTGACCCGCGTCGGCGGCCTGGAGGTGTGCGGCACGCCGATCGACCTGTCCAAGGTCAACCTGGACAGCTTCAGCGTCGCCGGTATCAACGACCACATCACCCCCTGGGACACCGTATACCGCTCGGCACTGCTGCTCGGCGGCAACCGCCGCTTCATCCTGTCCAACAGCGGCCACATCCAGAGCATCCTCAACCCGCCGGGCAACCCCAAGGCTACCTACTTCGAGAACAGCAAGCTGACCAGCGACCCGCGCGCCTGGTACCACGACGCGCAGAAACACGAAGGCAGCTGGTGGCCGCAGTGGCTGGAGTGGATTCAGCAACGCTCGGGCGAACAACGCGAGACCGTATTCGGCGTCGGCAGCAACAAGTACCCGGCGATGGAAGCGGCCCCAGGCACCTACGCACACGTGCGCTGAAGCACGGCGAAAAACACTGGCCGGGCGCAAGCCCGGCCGGTTATCGTCGAGGCTCCGGCGGCCAGACAAGATCATGGAATGAAGACCCGCGACCGCATCCTCGAAACTGCCCTGCAGCTATTCAACGATCAGGGCGAGCCCAACGTCTCCACCCTCGAAATCGCCACCGAGATGGGCATCAGCCCGGGCAATCTCTATTACCACTTCCACGGCAAGGAGCCGCTGGTGATGGCGCTGTTCGAGCGCTTCCAGGCCGAGCTGGCGCCGCTGCTCGACCCACCGCACGAAGCCGAACTGGGCGCCGAGGATTACTGGCTGTTCCTGCACCTGATCGTCGAACGCCTGGCCTCGTACCGCTTCCTGTTCCAGGACCTGTCCAACCTCTCCGGCCGCCTGCCCAAACTGGCCCGCGGCATCCGCCAGTGGCTGAACCAGCTCAAGCGCACCCTGGCCAGCCTGCTGGCCCGCCTCAAGGCCCTGGGCCAGCTGCGCAGCGATACCGAGGCGCTGGGCCAGCTGGTCGAGCAGATCACCCTGACCCTGCTTTTCTCCCTCGACTACCAGCGCATCCTGGGCGCCACTGGCGAAGTGCGCCTGGTGGTGTTCCAGATCATGATGTTGGTCGCCCCGCACCTGGCCGACGAGTCGCGCCACGCCGCCGAGCGCATCGCTCACCGTTATCTCGATGCCTGAAGCGTCCTCACAGCATTTTCCCTGCCCCTGAAATGGAAACGCCCGGCACTGGGCCGGGCGTTTGTGCATCCTGAGGGAATCAGGACGGAGTGGCGGGCGTTGCCGGTGCCGCGGCCGGAGCCGGGGTAGCAGCCGGGGCCGGCGCCGGAGTGGCGGGCTTGGCCGCGACCGGTTTGGCGGCCGGCTTCGGCGCGGCGGCTTTCTTCACCGCAGGCTTCTTCGCGGCAGCCGGCTTGGCGGCCGGTTTTGCAGCGGGCTTGGCTGCAGCCGGTTTCGCCGCAGGCTTGGCAGCTGGTTTGGCAGCAGCCTTGGTCGCAGGCTTCGCAGCCGGTTTGGCGGCAGCTTTGGCAGCGGGCTTGGCGGCCGGTTTAGCGGCGGCCTTGGCAGCTGGCTTAGCAGCAGGTTTGGCTGCCGGCTTGGCGGCGGCTTTGGCGACCGGCTTGACCGACTTCACCGATACACCGGTGAGCTTCTCGATCTGCTTGGTCAGACTGTCGACCTTGGTCTGCAGCGATTTCACTTCGTTGCGGCTAGGCACGCCCAGACGGGAGATGGCGCTGTTCAGACGCTTGTCGAAAGCCTCTTCCAGCTCGCTCCATTTGCCGATGGCCTTGCCTTTGACTTCGTCGACTTTCGACTTGGCCGAACCGACGGTGCTGCCGACGCTGGACTTGACCACACCCAGTTGCTTGTCAACTTCGGTCTTGGCTTTCTTCTCGGCCTTCTCGCCGTCCTTGACCAGGCCATCGAACAGCTTGTTGCCGTCGTTGCTGATCTTGGAATAGGCGCCGAGGCCGGCCAGCCAGATCTGGCGCGAGTACTTCTCGATCTCGCCGATCCAGGAGTTGCTTTCCTTCTTGGCAGCCGGTTTTTTCACTGCCGGTTTAGCCGCCGATTTTGCAGCGGTAGGTTTCTTAACAGCCATCCTGCTCTCCTTATTGGGTACGCGCCACTCGCTCAAGCAAAGCATTCAACTCGTCCAGCTTAGCAGAGAGTGCCTCAACATCCTGCTTGGAGGGAATACCCAGACGGTTCAGAGCGCTGGCTACACGATTGTCGAAGGCCTTTTCGATCTTGTCGAATTGCACTTCGACCTTGCCTTTGACTTCGGAGACGCTGCTCTTGACGCTTTTGAGTTGGGACTCGATCTGGCTATTGGCGGCATCGACCTGCTCGTTGACCAGTTTCTTGCCCTGCTTCTCGACGCCTTCGCCGGCCTTGACCAGCTCCTTGAAGTAGTCGGCGCCCTCGGCGCCGGCCTTGGCGTAGGCACCCAGACCGGCCAGCCAGACCTTGCGGGCATAGGCTTTGACGTCGGTCAGAACGGTGAGTTTGTCTTCGACTTTCTCGACTGCGACTTTCTTCTTCGCGGCAACTTTAGTGGCCATGGTGCACCTCTTGCTCAAAGTGATGGACTGGTCGTCCTTGCCAGGACTTGAGCGCAAGGTAGTGAAGAAAATTAGAAATCACATACTAGGGGCCATCAGGCCTGCAGATGCTTGTCGAGGGTCTGCTCGATCTCGCGCTTGATGGTGCCACCCAGGGCGGACAGCAGCAGACCCAGCTTGAGTTCCACGCGCACGCTGGAATCGCCCACCGCGATGGTGCCGTCGGCGCCGCTGCGCTTGAACTCCAGGGTGTCGCCGTTCCAGCGGTACTTCACGTCGTACTCGCTGGCCAGGCGCTGGGCCAGCGCCTCGGCCTTCTCGCGTGCGACGGCCAGGCCGAGGGAATGGGTGCGTTCGACGGTGATGCGAGACATGCGCGACTCCTGCTGCGACCTTGTGTCACGCGACTATATCAGCTCCGCCCGGCGCCAAGACAAAGGCCGGCCACGGGTTTAGAATGGCCGCCACTTCGATTCAGGTGACGGCGACATGAACGACCCGCGCAAGGCCCCAGAGCAGGAACAGACCACCCACTTCGGCTTCCAGGATGTGCCGGAAAGCCAGAAGGCGGAGAAGGTGGCGGAAGTCTTCCACTCGGTGGCGGCCAAGTACGACCTGATGAACGACGTGCTCTCCGGCGGCCTGCACCGCCTGTGGAAGCGCTTCACCATCGAGCTGTCGGGCGTGCGCCCGGGCAATCGCGTGCTGGATATCGCCGGCGGCACCGGTGACCTCACCCGCAAGTTCTCCAGCCTGGTCGGCTCGACCGGTGAAGTGGTGCTGGCCGATATCAACGACTCGATGCTCAAGGTCGGTCGTGATCGCCTGCTGGACAAGGGCGTGGCCGGCAACGTGGTGTTCGTCCAGGCCGATGCCGAGAAGCTGCCGTTCCCGGACAACCATTTCGACGTGGTCACCATCGCCTTCGGCCTGCGCAACGTCACCCACAAGGAAGACGCCCTGCGCTCCATGCTGCGCGTGCTCAAGCCGGGCGGCCGCCTGCTGGTGCTGGAATTCTCCAAGCCCGGCAACCCGCTACTGGCCAAGGTCTACGACACCTACTCGTTCAGCTTCATGCCGCTGGCCGGCAAGCTGATCACCAACGACGCCGACAGCTACCGCTACCTGGCCGAATCGATCCGCATGCACCCGGATCAGGAAACCCTCAAGGCCATGATGGTCGAGGCCGGTTTCGAGCGCGTCACCTACCACAACATGACCGGCGGCATCGTCGCCCTGCACCGCGGTATCAAACCCTGATGCTGACCCAGGCGCTGCTGGCCGGCGTCGAGCTCGGCCTCAACCGCGTGCTGCGGATGGACAGCACCGCGCTGCCGCGCCTGGCCCGGCTGGAAGGCACGGTGATCGAAGTCGACTGCCAGAGTCCGGCACTCAAACTGTTCATCCTGCCCAGCGAGGACGGCCTGCAACTCGCCGGCCAGTGGGGCGATGCCGACTGCACCCTCAGCGCCCCGGCCAGCAGCCTGCTGCGCCTGGCCCTGGCCAAGGACAAGACCGCCATCCTGCACCGCCCTGAAGTCAGCCTGAGTGGCGAAAGTGCCGTGCTGCTGGAACTGGCCGGCATCCTCCAGGACCTGGAGCTGGACTGGGAATACGAGCTGTCACGCTGGCTCGGCCCGATCGGCAGCACGCTGCTCGCCGGCCACCTGCGCAGCCGCGTGAATTGGGCAGGCGACAGTCTGGACAGCCTGCGCCAGACCCTCTCCGACTACCTGGCCGAGGAGTCGCGCAGCCTGGTCGGCGAGCGCGAAGCCCAAGCCCGCTTTACCGAACTGGACGACCTCAAGCTCGCCCTCGACCGCCTCGACGCCCGCCTCGAGTGCCTCGCCAGAAGAATGAAACCCGACGCATGAAGCTGCTCGCCACCCGCCGCCTGCTGCGCATCCTGCGCGTGGTCATCCGCTACCGCCTGGACGACCTGCTGCTGAACCTGCCGCTGCCCACCTGGATGCGCGCCCTGCGCTTCGCCCTGCCCTGGCGCTGGTTGCCACGACGCAAGCTCGAACTGAGTCGTGGCGAGGCCCTGCGCCTGGCCCTGGAAGACCTAGGCCCGATCTTCATCAAGTTCGGCCAGCTGCTCTCAACCCGCCGAGACCTGCTGCCGCCGGACGTCGCCGACGAGCTGGCGCGCCTGCAGGATCAGGTGCCGCCGTTCGACCCCGAGCACGCCGTGGAGCGCATCGAGCAGCAGCTCGGCGCCAAGGTCGGCGAAGTCTTCGCCCGCTTCGACGTGCAGCCGCTGGCCTCCGCCTCCATCGCCCAGGTACACGCCGCACAGCTGAAGAGCGGCGAGGAAGTGGTGGTCAAGGTGATCCGCCCCAACCTGCGGCCGATCATCCGTTCCGACCTGGCCTGGCTGTTCCTCGCCGCGCGCATCGCCGAGAAGGCCTCGGCCGACGCCCGCCGCCTGCGCCCGGTGGAAGTGGTCTCGGACTACGAGAAAACCATCTACGACGAGCTCGACCTGCTGCGCGAGGCGGCCAACGCCAGCCAGCTGCGGCGTAACTTCGAAGGCTCCGAACTGCTCTATGTGCCGCAGGTGTACTGGGACTGGTGCCGGCCCAAGGTACTGGTGATGGAGCGCATCTACGGCGTACCGGTCACCGACATGGCGGTGCTCGCCGACCAGCGTACCAACATGAAACTGCTGGCCGAGCGCGGCGTGGAGATCTTCTTCACTCAGGTGTTCCGCGACAGCTTCTTCCATGCCGACATGCACCCCGGCAACATCTTCGTCGCCACCCGCACGCCGTGGAGCCCGCAGTACATCGCCATCGACTGCGGCATCGTCGGCAGCCTGACCGCCGAGGATCAGGACTACCTGGCGCGCAACCTGCTGGCCTTCTTCAAGCGCGACTACCGCAAGGTCGCGCAGCTGCACATCGATTCCGGCTGGGTGCCGGCGGAGACACGGGTCAACGACTTCGAGGCGGCCATCCGCACCGTGTGCGAGCCGATCTTCGAGAAGCCGCTGAAGGACATCTCCTTCGGCCAGCTGCTGCTGCGCCTGTTCCAGACCGCGCGGCGCTTCAATATGGAAGTGCAGCCGCAACTGGTGCTGCTGCAGAAGACCCTGCTCAACATCGAGGGCCTCGGTCGCCAGCTGTACCCGGACCTGGACCTGTGGAGCACCGCGCAGCCGTTCCTCGAACGCTGGATGCGCGAGCGCGTCAGCCCGCGCAACCTGCTGCACAACCTGCAGAGCCAGGCCGAACAGGTGCCGCACTTCGCCAACATGGCCCGCGACCTGCTCGAACGCATGAGCCAGCCGCACGCCAGCGACCCGCCACCGCCGTGGCGCGAGCAGCGTGACCGCTGGCCGCTGCGTCTGCTCGGCGCGGCCCTGGTCGCCGGTGGCGTCAGCCAGGGCCTGGCCCTGGTACCGACCGCCTGGGCGGCCTGGCTCAGCCTCGCAGCCGGGCTGGCGCTGATCCTGCGCCGATAGCCAGTATCGCGCCCGACTGGCACACTGGCTCTTTCAAGCACCAGCAGGGTGCACCACCGGCGCGACGCCCGCGCCACCGAAGTGCCCGGAAACGGGCGGATTGAGAAATGACCGACTGGCTCGACGAAATTCGCTGGAACGAGGATGGCCTGGTCCCGGCCATCGCCCAGGACCACAAGACCGGCCGCGTGCTGATGATGGCCTGGATGAACCGCGAGGCCCTGACCCTCACCGCCGCCGAACAGCGCGCCATCTACTGGTCACGTTCGCGTGGCAAGCTGTGGCGCAAGGGCGAAGACTCCGGCCATGTACAGAAGCTGCACGAGCTGCGCCTGGACTGCGACGCCGACGTGATCATCCTGCTGGTCGAGCAGATCGGCGGCATTGCCTGCCACACCGGGCGTGAAAGTTGCTTTTATCGGGTCTGGGAAGATGGTGCGTGGCACAGCGTCGATCCGGTACTGAAAGACCCGCATGCCATCTACCAGGGACACAAGCATGAGTGACACCCTCACCCGCCTGGCCGCAGTGCTGGAGGCGCGCAAAGGTGCGGCGCCGGACAGCTCCTACGTGGCCAGCCTGTATCACAAGGGCCTGAACAAGATTCTGGAAAAGGTCGGCGAAGAGTCGGTCGAGACCATTCTTGCGGCCAAGGACGCTGCCAGCAGCGGTGACTGCAGCGACCTGATCTACGAAACCGCCGACCTCTGGTTCCACAGCCTGGTCATGCTCGCCGCCCTCGGCCAGCACCCGCAGGCCGTGCTGGACGAGCTGGACCGGCGTTTCGGCCTTTCCGGGCACGACGAGAAAGCGGCGCGCCCCACTACTTCCGACTGATCATTTTTCGAGGACTGATGCATGGGCATTTTCGACTGGAAACACTGGGTAGTCATTCTGATCGTGGTGGTGCTGGTGTTCGGCACCAAGCGCCTGAAGAACCTCGGCTCCGACCTGGGCGAAACCATCAAGGGCTTCCGCAAGGCGATGAACACCGAGGATGACAAGCCCGCCGAAGCGCAGCCGCAGGCACCGGTACAGCCCACCGCCAGCACCGACGTGCAGCACAAGCCGCAGACCATCGACGCCCAGGCTCAGCGAGTCGAAGAGCCGGCGCGCAAGGACTGACAGGTGTTCGATATCGGCTTCTCCGAGCTGCTGCTGGTCGGGCTGGTGGCGCTGATCGTCTTCGGCCCCGAGCGCCTGCCCGGCGCGGCGCGCACCGCCGGCCTGTGGATCGGCCGGCTGAAGCGCAGCTTCGGCGCGATCAAGGCGGAAGTGGAACGCGAGATGGGCGCCGACGAGATCCGTCGTCAGCTGCACAACGAGCAGATCCTGCAGATGGAGCGCGAGCTCAAGCAGTCGATCCAGCCACCGGCAGCGCCTGTCGCCCCCGTGCAGGCGACGCAGCCCGAGGCTGAGGCGGCCGTCACCGCAACGACCAGCGCCCCCGCCACTCCACCGGCCCCTTCCCCAGCCAATCCAGAGCCGCCGCGCCAACCATGACCGAACAGAACAGCGAGATGCCCCTGGTAGCGCACCTCACCGAGCTGCGCTCGCGCCTGCTGCGCTGCGTGATCGCCATCTTCATCGTCTTCGCCGGGCTGTTCTACTTCGCCCAGGACATCTACACCTTCGTCTCGGCGCCGCTGCGCGCCTACCTGCCGGAAGGCGCGACGATGATCGCCACCGGCGTCGCCTCGCCCTTCCTCACCCCGTTCAAGCTGACCGCCTGGTGCTCGCTGTTCCTCGCCGTGCCGATCATCCTGCACCAGGTTTGGGGCTTCATCGCGCCGGGGCTGTACAAGCACGAGAAGCGCATCGCCATGCCACTGCTGGTCTCCAGCATCTTCCTGTTCTATGGCGGCATGGCCTTCGCCTACTTCCTGGTGTTCCCGCTGATGTTCCACTTCTTCGCCAGCGTGACTCCGGACGGGGTGGCGATGATGACCGACATCAACGAGTACCTGGACTTCGTCCTGACCCTGTTCTTCGCCTTCGGCGTGGCCTTCGAGATCCCGGTGGCCACCTTCCTGGTGCTGTGGGTCGGCATCGTCGACATCGACACCCTGAAGAAGAGCCGCCCCTACGTGATCGTCGGCTGCTTCGTGGTCGGCATGATCCTCACCCCGCCGGACATCTTCTCGCAGACCCTGCTGGCCGTGCCCATGTGGCTGCTGTTCGAGGTCGGCCTGTTCTTCGGCGGCCTAGTACGCAAGCGCAGCGACCACGACGAAGTCGAGTCCGACGACCAGCCGCCCGCGCCGCTGCAATGAACCTGCTGCTGCTGGAAGACGCCGACTTCGTCGCGGCCGATCGCGCCGTGCTAGAAGGCCGCCGCCTCAAGCACCTGCACGAGGTGCATCGTGCCGAGGCCGGCGACCAGCTACGTGTCGGCCGCCTCGGCGGCGCCATGGGTCGCGGCACCCTCTTCGCACTGGATGAGCAACACGCCGAGCTGCGAGTGGAGCTGGAACAGCCGCCCCCGGCCAAACTGCCGCTGACCCTGCTGCTGGCCCTGCCACGCCCGAAAATGCTCAAGCGCGTGCTGCAGACAGTGGCCGCCATGGGCGTGCCACGCCTGGTCCTGCTCAACAGCTACCGGGTAGAAAAGAGCTTCTGGCAGACGCCCTTCCTTGAACCCGAAGCCATCCGCGAACAGCTGATCCTCGGCCTGGAGCAGGCGCGCGATACGGTGCTGCCCGAGGTGACCATCGAGAGGCGCTTCAAGCCCTTCGTCGAAGATCGCCTGCCGCAGATCGCCGCCGGTACCCTGGGCCTGGTCGGCCACCCCGGCGACTACCCGGCCTGCCCACGCGCGCTCAGCGAAGCGGTGACCCTGGCCATCGGCCCGGAAGGCGGCTGGATTCCCTACGAGGTGGAGAAGCTGGGCGAGGCAGGTCTTGCGCCGGTGCAGTTGGGTGAGCGCATCCTGCGCGTGGAAACGGCGGTGACGGCGCTGCTGGCCCGCCTGTTCTGAGCGACCGCACAAGCGTTGTTGTTCTGAAACAGTGGCCGGCTTAGGCTGACAACATCCTCAGCCGTCGAGAGCCGATCATGCGCCCACTGACCATCGATCTGGACCAACTGGCCTGCGCCCTCAACACCGAGGGCCTCGATCACTACCTCGACCTGCTCAGCGGCAAGGTGCTGCTGATCCCCGAAGAAGACGCCGACCCGGAGCTGGAAACCCTGCTGCGCGACGATCCGGAGCGGTTTCTACTGATCGAGCCGCTGGGCCAGCAGGATGGCCTGGAGCTGATGCGCGAATTTCTCGCCGAGGTCATCCACCCACACGCCTACGGCGAACTGGAGCAGGCCCTGGAGGGCCGCCGCCCGGCACGCACCTTCATCCACGCACTGATGCAGTACCCGGCGCTGCTACAGACCTGGCAGCGCTTCGAGGCCGAACGCCTGCGCGAGCTGGCGCAGGACTGGCTGGAAGAGAACGAGCTGCAGCCGGCCAGGCCGCTGCACTGATGGTCGGCACGCCTTACAGCGGCGGCAGGGTCAGATCTCGAGCAGGAAGGTCACCGGGCCGTCATTGACCAGATGCACCTGCATGTCGGCGCCGAAGCGGCCGCTGGCAACCTGCGGGTGCTGCTCGCGGGCCAATGTCACCAGTTGCTCGAACAGGACCAGGCCCTGAGCCGGCGGCGCCGCGCTGGAGAAGCTCGGGCGCAGGCCGCTCTTGGTGTCGGCCGCCAGGGTGAACTGCGAGACCAGCAGCAGGCCGCCGTTCACGTCCTTGAGCGACAGGTTCATCTTGCCGTCGGCGTCGGAGAACACCCGGTAGTTGAGCAGGCGCTGCAGGCCCTTGGCGAGAATCGCTGCATCGTCCTGCGGCTCGATGCCGACCAGCGCCAGCAGGCCCTGGTCGATGGCGCCGACTATCTCGCCCTCGACTTCGACGCGGGCGCCACGAACCCGCTGGATCAGCAGCTTCACGCGTCTTCCAGGGGCAAGTCGAGCAGGCGCCGGGCCATCTGGTCGGCGGCGCGCACCAGCGCATCGGTGATGCCCGGTTCGGCAGCGGCGTGGCCGGCGTCGCGGATGATCTGCAGCTCGCTGTTCGGCCAGGCCTGGTGCAGCGCCCAGGCGTTGTCCAGCGGGCAGATCACGTCATAGCGGCCGTGCACGATCACGCCCGGCAGGTGGGCGATCTTCGGCATGTCGCGCAGCAGCTGGTCTTCCTCGAGGAAGGCCTTGTTGACGAAGTAGTGGCTCTCGATGCGGGCGATCGACAGGGCGCGGTGCGGCTCGGTGAAACGGTCGACCACCTGCGGGTTGGGCCGCAGGGTGGCGGTACGCCCCTCCCAGCACGACCAGGCCTTGGCCGCATGCATCTGGGCGATCTGGTCGGGGCCGGTGAGGCGCTTGTAGAAGGCCTGCATCAGGTCGCCGCGCTCCTCGGCCGGGATCGGCGCCAGGTAGTCCTCCCAGTAATCGGGGAACAGGCGGCTGGCGCCCTCCTGGTAGAACCAGTCGAACTCCTGCGGGCGGCAGAGGAAGATGCCGCGCAGGATCAGCGCATGCACCCGATCGGGATGGGTCTGGGCGTAGGCCAGTGACAGGGTCGAGCCCCAGGAGCCGCCGAACAGCACCCACTTGTCGATGCCCAGGTGCTCGCGGATGCGCTCCATGTCCGCCACCAGGCTCCAGGTGTCGTTGCCCTCCAGGCTGGCATGCGGGGTCGAGCGACCGCAGCCGCGCTGATCGAAGGTGACGATGCGATACAGGTTGGGATCGAAGTAGCGGCGGCTGGCGGCGTCGCAGCCGGCGCCCGGGCCACCGTGCACGAACAGCACCGGCAGGCCGTCCGGAGAGCCGCTCTCGTCCACGTAGAGAACGTGCGGTTCCTCCACCACCAGCTCATGGCGGGCGTAGGGTTTGATCTCCGGATACAAAGTCAGCATGGCGCACTCCCGAGTCTGTGCGTAAGTTCCCTATGACCGTCTGCCGACGGCCAGCCGTGCCGGCATCATAACCATGAAAAGGACCTTGAACATGACTGCAGCGCGATTAATCCCCGCTTTTCTGCTGATCTGTACCCTGCTCGCCGGCTGCACGCCAAGCGATCCGCAGGCCGCACTGGAGGCCGCCGTTCAGCAGTTGCAGGACAACCTGGAAGCCAAGAACACCGGCGATGTCATGGAGCAGCTGCATCCGCAGTTCAGCGCCCAGCAGCAATACGACCGCACCTGGGCGCAGCGCACCATGGCCATGTTGTTCCTACGCCACAAGCAGGTGCGGGTGATTGCCATCGGCACCAGCAGCGAAGTCGACCCGACCTACAGCGAAAAGGGGCACACCCGCGCCGAGGTGGCGGTGACCGGCGCCGAGGGACTGATCCCGGACAGCGCCCGACACTACAGCGTCAAGCTGGAGTGGTGGCTGGAAGACGGCGAGTGGAAGCTGGCGCGGCTGAATTGGGAGTAGCCCTAGGGCGGGTGACGCCCGCGTTTCCGCATAGGACCAACGCGGGTGTCACCCGCCCTACGCCTGTTAGAACAGGTAGGGGATGAACATCCGGCTACGGCCCATATACGCACGGTAGTCCTCGCCGAAGTAGGCCAGGCACTCGGCCTCGTCACGCCGCGCTGCCAGGTACAGCAGCACGCTGGCGACCAGGGCCAGCGCCAGGGTGACGGCGTGCAAGTCCTTCCAAGCAATGCCCCAGGTCAGCAGCAGCAACGAGCAGAACAGCGGGTGGCGGATAAAGCGATAGATGCCACCGGTGACCAACTGCGAGGTGCGCTCGAAGGCGTACAGCTCGTCATCCTGGCGCTGTTCGCTGGGCCGACCATCGCGGCGCAGCTGATAGAGGCCGCAGAACAGCACGCTCAGCGAGGCGAACAGGAATACCCAGGAGATCTTCTGATGCAGCGCGTAGCGATCCTCGAACCAGACCGGCGCGTTGAGCACCAGCAGGCCGAGCATCGCCTCCCAGGCGAGGAAGCGATAGAAGCCGTGGGAACGGGTGTTCTTCAGCGCGCGCCAGGAGATGCCCAGCAGCACCAGTGAGCCCAGCACAAACCCCGCCACCTGCAGCCACGCCATCCTTTTCTCCTCCGTCTGCCGCTTCGCCAGAGCCGTCCAGGCCTCTGATACACTGCCGGCCTCTTCAGTTCCGGCGTACGCAATGGACCGCACCCAACTGCACAGCCTGCTGCCACACCAGGGCCAAGCCCTGTGGCTGGATGCCCTGCTCGGCCATGACGCCGGCCGCATCGAGGGGCTGTCCGCCTGGCATCACCTGGACGCCTTCGGCAACGACGCTTCGCCCTGTCTGCTGTTCGAGGCTGCGGCCCAGCTGTGCGCCGCGCATGGTGCCCTATATGGCGAGGATAACGCCATCGACATGGCCCTGGTGGGCAAGCTGTCGCAGTTGCAGCTGCACTTCGAGCCGCAACACCGCGAGGGCGCGCTGCATGTCGCCGCCAGCCAGGAGGCGCTGAGCCCGGCCGGCGCGCTCTACGCCTTCAGCATCCACGCCGAGCAGCGCCTGCTGCTGGACGGCAAGCTCCTGCTGGTGCTGATCCGTGCTTGAACTGAACGACATCGTCCATCGCTATCCCGGCGCCGACACCCCGGCCCTGCAGGGCATCGACCTGCAGCTGCAGGCCGGCCAGTGCCTGGGCCTGCTCGGCAGCAATGGCGCCGGCAAGACCACCCTGCTCTCCCTGCTGGCCGGCGTATTGCCGCTGCAGCAGGGCGAAATCCGCTGGGATGGCAAGCGCAGCCTCGGCCTGGTGCCGCAGCAGCTGGCCTTCTACGCCGAACTCAAGGTGCGCGAGAACCTCGAACTGTTCGCCGACCTGTATCGCCTGCGCGGCGCCGAACGCGCCCGCCGCCTGGAGCTGTGCATCGCCAGCACCGCCCTGGAGGGCAAGCTGCAACGCCGCGCCGCGCGCCTGTCCGGCGGCGAGCAACGGCGGCTGAACTTCGCCATCGGCCTGCTGCAGCCGGCGCGCCTGTACCTGTTCGACGAGGCCACGGTCGGCGTCGACGCCGCCAGCCGCCAACTGCTGCTGGGCGCCGTCGAGCGCCTGACCAGCGAAGGCCACGCGGTGATCTACACCAGCCACTACCTCGACGAAATCGAGCGCGTGGCCCAGCGCATCGTCCTGCTCCACGAGGGCCGCGTGCGCCTGGACCTGGACAGCCGCCAGTTGCTCGGCGACGGCCACGGCCTGCTGTTGGAGTGGCAGAACGAAGAGCCCGCCGGCCTGCGCGACCTGCTGAGCAAACTGCATCTGGACGCCGAAGCACTGCCAGGCGGCCTGCGCATCGCCGCGCTGGATGGCCCGCAGCTGCTGGAGATCACCCGCTTCCTCGCCGAGCGCCCCGAGCTGCCGCATCTGCTGCGCTTCGGCCGACCCTCGCTGGAGCAGCTCTACCTGCGCCTCAACGGAGGCCGCCTATGAGACTGCGGGCCCTGGTGCGCAAGGAATTCCTGCTGATACTGCGCGACCCGCATGCATTGGCCGTGCTGTTCATCATGCCGACCCTGTTCCTGGTGCTGATGGCCGGCGCCATGTCCAACTACCTGCAGGACAAGCCGCCGGCGCTGCGCCTGGTGCTGGAAGCGCCGCAGGCCAGTGCCTACGAGGAAGTGTTCCGAGCAGCCCTGCAAGCCCAGCTGCCCGGCAGCGAACTGCTGCCGCAGGGCGATGCACGCAGCGCCAGGATCAGCCTGCCCGCCGACTTCAGCGAGACCCTGCTGGACGACGAGCGCCAGGGCCTGGCCCTGAGCTTCCCACCGCAACTGGACAAGCTGTCGCGCCAGCACCTGCGTGGCGCCGTGCGCATCGCCCTGGCGCAGACCCGACTGCTCGCCTTCCTCGAAGACAGTGGCGACCTAGACGCCAGCCTGCCGCTGGCCGAACGCCTGGCCCTGGTGCAGCAACGCACCCAGAGCCAGATCGAGGAACACGAGCTGCTGGCCAGCGGCGACCTCAGCGGCCGCGCCAACGCCAGCCAGCTGAGCGTGCCGGCCTGGCTGATCTTCGGCATGTTCTTCGTCGCCCTGCCGATGGCCGGCGGCTTCCAGCGCGAGCAGCAGAGAGGCGCGCTGCTGCGCTTCCGTGCCCTCGACCTCAGCCTGGCCACTCTGGCCCTGAGCAAGCTGCTGCCCTACTTCGCCATCAACCTGGTGCAGTTCGCCCTATTGCTGAGCATCGGCGTGCACGGCCTGCCGCTGCTCGGCCTGCAGGGTCTGTCCCTGCCTGGCAGCCCGGCGGGCTATGTGCTGCTCGCCATCAGCCTGAGCCTGGCCACCTGCGGCCTCGGCCTACTCCTGGCGGCGCTAGCGCGCAGCGCCGAGCAGGCGTTGTTGCTCGGCGGCGGGATCAATATCATCCTCGCCGCACTGGGCGGCATCATGGTGCCGAAGAGCGTGATGCCGGCGGCCATGGGCCAGCTGGCCGAGGTCTCGCCAATGAGCTGGGCGTTGGACGCCTTCCTCACCCTGCTGGTGGGCCAGGGTTCGCTCGCCGACGTCGCCCCCTACTGTTTCCGCCTGCTGCTGATGGCTGCCCTGCTGGGCGGCGGTGGCTGGCTTCTGTTCCGCAGACGAGTGCAGCAAACGCAATGGACGAACGACTAGAACAACAACTCAAGCAACTGCTGATTCGTGAGTGCGACAAGGAAGACGACATCGACTGGCAGAGCATCGCCGACGATGAGCCGCTGTTCGGCGCCAAGAGCCGCGTGCAGATGGACAGCCTGGACGCCCTGCAGGTGTCGCTGGCCCTGCAGCAGCACTACGGCGTGCGCATCGAGGGCGCCAAGGACGGGCGCAAGATCCTCGCCAGCATCGCCGATATCGCCGCCTTTATCCGCAGCCAGCGATGACCCCGGTCTACCTGCAGCGCGGCGCCCTGCACAGCGCCCTGGGCACCGACCTGTTTGATGCCGCGAGCAACCTGCTGGCCGACCGCCGACCGCAGCCGACGCCCTTCCAGCTGCACGAACTGCAGCAACCGCGCCCCTATTTCGCTGTCGCCAATGACGAGACACTGGATGCGCGCCTGGACCGCCTGCTGGGCGAGACCCTGGGCGATACGCCGGCCGGCGACTGCCTGCTGATCGTCGCCAGCACCGCGCTGGATATCACCGAACTGGAGACGCGGGTTGCCGAAGAAGGCGGCTTTCGCTTCGAGCACTCCACGCCGCTGGACCTGATGGCCGAGCGGCTGCGCCTGCGCCACGGATTCCTGGAAGCCTTCACCCTCAACACCGCCTGCACCAGCGCCGCCAATGGCCTGCTGTATGGCGCGCGCCTGCTCGCCAGCGGTGACTACAAACAAGTACTGGTGCTGGCCTTCGAGACGCCCAGCGCCATCGCCCAACAGGGCTTCGGCGCCCTCGACCTGACCAGCCCTAGCGGCGCCTATCGGCCCTTCCATCCCGAGCGCGACGGCCTGGTGCTGGGCGAATGCTACTGCGCCACGCTGCTCGGCCGCGAACCCGGCCCTGCGCTACTGGCGAAGCTGCTTGGCGGCTTCAGCGCCTGCGACACCAGCAGCCTGACCACTACCCGCGAGGACGGCAGCCATATCGACTGGGTGATGCGGCGCGCGCTAGAGACGGCCGGCGTCAGGGCCGGGCAGATCGGCCTGGCCAAATTGCACGGCACCGCCACCGGCGCCAACGACCTGGCCGAGAGCGCCGGCATGCGCCTGCTCTACCCTGAAGCGCTGCCGCCGCTGGCCGTGCTCAAGCCCTGGCTCGGCCACACCCTCGGCGCTTGCGGCGTGAGTGAAACCCTGCTGTTGCTCGCCGCCCTGCGCCAGGGTGCACTACCAGCGCTGGACTATGCCGGCGAGGCGCTGCTGCCGCTGCCCACCGAGCCGACGATGATCGCGCCAGACGCTCTGCTGCTGGCCAACTTCTTCGGCTTTGGCGGCAACAATGCCAGCCTGGTACTGCAGGGAATCAGCCAATGAATGTCATCGCAGCCAGCGAAATCCACGGCAGCGCCGCCCTCGACGACAAGGCGCTGAAGGCCGCGCTCAGCCAGTACCTGAGCAGCCCGCCACGGCGCATCGACCGCCTGATCTTCCAGGCCCTGCTCGGCGCCGCCCTGCTCAAGGAGCATGTGCGCAGCGACTGCGGCCTGTACCTGGCCTCGCGCCACCCGGCGCGGCCGACCATGGGCGCGTTGCTCGACGCCGTGTGCGTGCAGCAGCGTCAACCCAAGCCCTTCGAGTTCGTCAACAGCGTGAGCAACGCCGCCGGCTTCCACGTCGCCCAGCAGTTGGGGCTGGAAGGACCCAACCTGTTCGTCGGCGCCGGGCCACGAGTGTGGCCGCAGCTGCAGCGGTTGGCCGCGCTGGACCTGGCCGATGGCCTGGTCAGTCAGACGCTGCTGGTGGTGGTCGAGGACCTGGGGGATTTTCGTGTGCAGGCGGTGCTGCTGGAGGGCACTGCGCCGGCCGCGTCGGCAGATGATTTTGCCGCGCTGACGGCGGGCATCGCGGTCAGGCGGCTCAGCCTGTAGGTGGATGCAACCCGCTGAAGATGCCAGGGCGCGGATTGCGCCTGAACCTCCCCTCTCCCCCCGGGAGAGGGGCCGGGGGTGAGGGATGGGGTGCCAGGTGGCGCTGCCCCTCACCCCAGCCCTCTCCCGGAGGGAGAGGGAGTTGTTCCTAGCGGCCTTGACCACGAGTGGGATGGCTGGCGTCGTCAACCCTTGCGTTTGCTCCAGGCGCCCAGCTCCTGCATCAGCGCCCGCTCCTGGCCGGCGATGCCGCGCAGCATCTCGGCAATGGGATGGAAGTCCGGCGCCTCGCCCTTGCTGCGGCTGGCGCGCACGCAGGCCGAGGCGAACTGGCGCCAGTCGTCGCCGATGGCGGTCAGGCGCGTTGATGCCTCGCCCAGTTCGGCGGCGCCAATCCTCTCGCCGGCCTCCTGCAGGAAGCTGGCGTACATGAAGCGGAAGCCGGCGCCGCCGGTGCCGATCTCTTCCTGCATGCGCACGATATGGGTCAGGTACAGGCGGTTGTACTTGCTCTGCGCCGGATCGAGGTTTTCGACCTGCTTGGCCAGATACTGGATGCCGCGAATGCCGATCCACGGCAGCGGCATGCCATCGAGGATGCGCGTGGTGCCGAGCACGGCCTGGCGGATCAGTTTCTCCCAGTCCTGCTCCTGCGGCACCTCGTCGAGCCAGTACATCAGGCCCTTGGCCGCCAGCGCTCCCTTGGCGAAGCGTGCCTTCTGCAGGTCGGCAGCGGCGCAGCGCACCGGCTGCTCGAACACCGGGTCGCTGATCAGGTATTCGTCGCCGTCGCGGCCGTAGGCCAGCAGGTTGTGGGCGTTGAAGTGGAAGCGCATCTCCGGCGGGAAGTACGGCAGCCAGAATACCGAGCTCTGCAGGCCGGCCAGGCGGCCCTGGTCGAGCAGCGCATCCAGCTCGCGGCGGCCCTGCTCGGGGTTGCCGAAGGTGCGGCTGTTGAGGCGCGCGCCGAGGCGTTTGCTCAGGGTCTTGATCAGGTGCCTGGGCGGCATGCGATAGGCAATCAACGGCATGCCACTGAGCTTCACGATTGGCAGGTAGGCGAAGGCCAGGCCCGAAGCCAGGCCGAAGGCCATCGGTTCGCTCATCGGCAGGCCGGCGTGGCTCAGCAGGCTGGCCATCACCCCGCTCTCGCAGTGGGCGCTCTGGCGGTGCTGGAAATGCGGTTCGAAGCTGCTCATGCCAGGGCCTTCTGGTAGCCGATCAGTTGTTCCACCGGCAGGCCGAAGGCTTCGGCATAACGGGCGAGGATAGAGGTGTTCAGGCGCCGGTAGATGGCCGGACGGAAATGCCGGCGGATGCGCCACTGGAACAGCCCGGTGATCTGCGCCAGCGCCGGCTCGTCCAGGCGGTAGCGGTACATCAGGCACTTCAGCGGCGACAGCTCGCCGCGCTGCCAGGCCGCCTCGGCGTCGGCCTCCTGGGCCTCCAGCTCGGCCACGGCCAGTTGGGTGGCGTAGGCCTCGGTGTCCCAGCCGTCGCTCTGCGCCCGCTGGTAGTGGCCCTCGGCGTCCACGGCGTAGACCAGCTTGCTGTGGCCGCCGTAGGTGGAGCTGTGATCCTGGGGAACCTCGTCAAGCTTCATCGCCGACCACCGTCAGATGCATGAACGCGCTGGAGAAACGCCCGCTTTCGGGCACGTAGCAGAGCAGACGTTCGCCGCTGCGCAGGCGGCCGCAGTTGAACAGTTCTTCGAGGATGATGAAGATCGAGGCGGCGCCGGTGTTGCCCTTGCTGGTCAGGTTGGTGAACCAGCGCTCCTGGGGAATCGGCAGGTCGGCCTCGGCCAGGCCCACCGCCAGCGGCTCGCGGAAGAACTCGGAGGAATAGTGCGGCAGGAAGTGGTCGATGTCCGCCACGCGCAGGTCACGCTTGTGCAGGATGCGCCTGAGCGCCTCGACCACGGTGTACTTGACGATGTTGTCGTTGAGCAGTTTGACGTCCTGCTTGATCGCCATCACCGAACGGCGGTTGCGCTCGTCGGCGTCGAAACGGCTCCAGCCGGTCAGGCCGTCCTCCGCCTTCTCCGCGCCGGCATACATGCACGGCGGCATCTGGTCGGCGAAGGAGAGGATGTCGATCCAGTCGATGCGCAGGCTCAGGCCGCCGGCGTTGGGCTGGCCCTGCAGCCACACGGCGCCGGCGCCGTCAGAGAGCATCCAGCGCAGAAAGTCCTTCTCGAAGGCGATCTCCGGGTGGGTCTCCAGTTCGGCGGCGCGGCGCTCGTACTCGGCGTCGAAGTTGTGCGCCTGCATCAGCGCGGAGGCCACCTCGGAGCCACAGGCCACCGCATTGCGGCTCTCGCCACTGGCAACGCTGAGCCAGGCGTACTTCAGCGCGGTCATGCCGCACAGGCAGATGCCGGCGGTGGTCACCACCTCGCCGGGCGGGCTGCCCAGCTCGCCGTGCACCATCACCGCATGGCCGGGCATGGTCTGGTCCGGCGACGAGGTGCTGGCCACCAGGCAGTCCAGCTCATTCAGATCGAAGCCCGGCGCCTGCAGGTTGCGGATGGCGGCGGCGCTGATCTGCGCGTTGCTCATCGCCTGCTGGCCGCTAGCGGGGTCGATCACGTAGTGGCGATTCTGGATGCCATTGCGCTTGAGCACCAGGCGCCGCGCCCGCGACGGCTGGCCGCCGACGAAGCCCAGGCGCTCCTCCATCTGCTCGTTGTCGACCGGGTCGAACGGCAGGTAGGCGCTGATGCGGTTGATGAAAACGGGATTGGCCACGTTGAATTCCTCGGGTCACTTCACTCGCCGGACGGGCCGGCGAAGTAGGCCTTTTCACGCAACGTCCGTTCCCTGGACAGCGGAGCCAGCAATTTCTTGAGCAGGGCGCCGAGCGGCACCACGGTAACGATCAGGCACAGCAGGAAGACGATGTAGACCACCAGGCCGGCGCCACGACGACGGCTCTGCTGCGGGCCGAGGGCGGAGAGCAGGCGGCTCCACAACTGGAAGCTGCGGTTGCCGACCTTCTCGCTGCCGATCAGCTTCTCGTCGATGCGCACGGCGCCGAGGCCCTTGAGCATGGGCTCGGTGATGGTCTGCGTGTCGCGGGTCAGGCGCTGCACCATGGCCTCGCCGAAGCGGCTGGCGGCGACGATCTCGCCCTCCTCGATGCCGGCACGCGGTACCCAGGAATAGGGTTTCTGCCGGCCGGTGAACATCCACAGCGGCGTGGCCAGGAAGCTCGCGGCGGTGCCGCAGGCGTCGGTCAGGGCGATATTGTCGACCAGGCGCGCGCCCAGCTCGGCCAGCTTGGCCTTGACCTTCTCCTGGGCCATCAGCCACATGTTGCGGCAGCCGATCAGGGTCACTACCGGGGTGTCCTTGAGCAGACTGGCCGCCTCGGGCGAGGCGAGGAAACTGGTCAGCGGCAGCGACGGCGAGAGGAACCACACCTGGTAGGCAAGAATCACAAGGTCGTAGCGCTTGCCGGCATCCACCTGCAGCGGCAACAGCGGCTGCGGGCGCATTAGCACGGTTTCGGGGAAGATGCGGAAGAAGCCGAGGAACGGCCAGGGGAAGGGAAAAGGCTGGGCCGGCTGCAGTGCGAGATGGTCGACCTGAACGCCGTCGGCTTTCTCCAGCGGAGCGCATACCGACTGGGTCAGCCGCCCCAACTGGCCGGTTTGTGAAAAATGGACCACTAAAACCTGACGCATCCCTTGCCTATTCCCTGCAGAATGGCCGGATTATGCCACAGCGATTTCTTCAAACCGTAACCTGGCCATGCCTGCTGGCGCTGCTGTTCGTCAGTTCACAGACGGTCGCCGGGGACATTCTGGTCAGGGTCGAGGGCAAACAGGCCAATGCCCCCGTGCACCTGGCCCTGCTCTCCGCCGACCAACCCGACTGGAACGGCTCCATCCTGCGCCAGATCCAGGGCGAGGACGGCGAACTGCGCCTGCGCGACCTGCCGCCGGGACGCTATGCCGTGCAGCTGTTCCAAGACCTGGACGGCAACGGCACGCTGGCGCTGAGCCCGCGCGGCATACCGCGGGAGCCGGTCGGTTTCTCGACCAACCCGACATTGCTCAAAGGCAAGCCGACGCCCGCGCAGTGCCTGTTCGAGCACGGCAGCGGCGATACCCTGATCACGGTGAAGCTGCGCAGCAAGAAGCGCTAGTCGGCGCGCCAAATTAGCTCGCTGGTGTCGTAGCCACGAGATTTGGCCTCGGTCAGCAGGCGCTCGCGCACCTCGTTGCTGACTTGCGGCTTGCGCGACAGCAGCCACAGGTACTCGCGATTCGGATGGCCGACCAGCGCGACGCTGTAGTCTTCCTCGAGATATAGCACCCAGTAGTCGCCCTTGCTCAGGCCGGGGAAGAGCTTGCTGAACCAGTTGTCGAAGCGCACCCACAGCTTGTCGGTGTGCCCCGCCTGCTGCAGCTCGGCCTGACCGTTCGCCTCCTGCCACTCGCCATCCTCGGTACGGCAACGGTTGGTCACCGCTACGCGACCGTCATCCTGCAGGCGGTAGTGCGCCTCCGAGGCAACACAGTGACGCTGAAAGAACATCGGCAGGCGGGCCAGTTCGTACCAGGCGCCCTGGTAGCGCTGCAGGTCGACCCGGCCCGCGGTCTGCGGCGGATCGTCCGGCTCGCCGGAGCCGGCGCAGCCGATCAGGGTGAACAACAGCAGGGAAAGCAGGATTGGGCGCATAACGGGTTCTCCTTCGGGCCTGTGCGCTTTCGACCACGATCCAGGCCGAAGGAGCGAGTTATCTCGCCGCAACCTTATTTCAGGCCCTGGCCAGAGAACATCATCACCTTGTCGCCGGCGAACTGGACACTGATGAAGGTCTTCTCGTCGCCCCAGGTGCAGCTGGTCAGGCCGATGGCGCCGGAACACTCGGTGGGGCTGCCCAGCAGGCTCTCCACCTCGGCCTTGGGCATGCCGGCCTTGAGCTTCGAATAGTTGTCCTGGTTGATCTTGCTGCAGGCGGCGAGCAGGACACAGGCGGCGAGGATGGCGAAGTTGCGCAGCGACATGGGGGACTCCAGAGGAAGGAAAACTGCGAGAGAGCTTGGCACAGGACGCGACCGATTGCGCCTCTGCGCCCCTCGAACCGGCGCGCAGTTCGCGAGTGGCGAATGCGTGGCCTAGAAGCGCGAGCCCGGTTGTTCGAGAAACGCCAGCTCCTCAGCCGTAGAGGTACGTCCGAGGCTGTCGTTGCGATGCGGGAAGCGGCCAAAGCGGCGGATCACCTGGCGGTGGCGCTCGGCGTAATCCAGATAGCCATCGAATGGCGCGCGCTGGTCGGCGGGAACCTGCTCGCGCAATGCGGCGAAACGCGCGGCCGCCTCATCCTGCAAGGCGAGGTCTTCGGCGTGCTCCAGCACCAGATAGGGAAATACCCGACAGATCGCCGGCAGGCGGGTATCCAGACCCAGTTCCAAGCCTTGACGAACCAGCGCTTGCGCGCGGACATCGCCAGAGAAGGCTTGCGGAGTAGAGCGATGGATCATCCGCGGCAACTGGTCCAGCAGCAGGATCAACGCCAGCCAGCCTTGCGGCAGCTCGGCCCAGTCTTGCAAAGCGCCGGCGAGAGCAGCTGCGCAGGGCTCGCCGAACAGCCGGCGGGCCTCGTCGTCCTGCTCGGCGCGGTAGCCGAACCACAATCCCTGGCGGTTGGCAGCCACGACGCTGGCGGCGGCTTCGGTATCACCGAACCACCAGTCCAGCAGCGGCTGCCAGGCGCTCATGGTCAAGCCTTGTGGTAGCCGGTGACGCGCTCGACTTCTTCCTTGGAGCCGAGGAACACCGCCACGCGCTGGTGCAGCGACTCCGGCTGGATGTCGAGGATGCGCTGGGTGCCGTTGGTGGCGGCGCCGCCGGCCTGCTCGATAAGCATCGACATCGGGTTGGCCTCGTACATCAGGCGCAGCTTGCCCGGCTTCTCCGGCTCGCGGGCATCGCGCGGGTACATGAACAGGCCGCCACGGGTGAGGATGCGATGCACGTCGGCCACCATGGAGGCGATCCAGCGCATGTTGTAGTTCTTGCCCAGCGGGCCTTCCTTGCCGGCCAGCAGCTCGGAAACATAGCCCTGCACCGGGGCTTCCCAATGGCGCTGGTTGGACATGTTGATAGCGAACTCGGCAGTGCTCTCCGGCACGCGGATGTTGTCGTGGGTGAGCACGAAGCTGCCCATCTCGCGATCCAGGGTGAAGCCCATGACGCCATCGCCGAGGGTCAGCATCAGCATGGTCTGCGGGCCGTAGATGGCGTAACCGGCGGCAACCTGCTTGGTGCCCGGCTGGAGGAAGGCCTTCTCGTCCAGGCTGTCGTTCTGGCTCAGGTATTCGTCCGGGCAGCGCAGCACGGAGAAGATGGTGCCGACCGAGACGTTGACGTCGATGTTGCTGGAGCCGTCCAGCGGGTCGAACACCAGCAGGTAGGCGCCCTTCGGATACTTGCCGGGGATCTGGTAGGCGTTGTCCATCTCTTCGGAGGCCATGCCGGCCAGGTGGCCGCCCCACTCATTGGCTTCGAGGAGGATCTCGTTGGAGATCACGTCGAGCTTCTTCTGCACCTCGCCCTGCACGTTCTCGGTGCCCATGCTGCCGAGCACGCCGCCGAGGGCGCCCTTGGACACGGCATGGCTGATTTCCTTGCACGCGCGCGCGACCACCTCGATGAGGAAACGCAGGTCGGCCGGGGTGTTGTGACTGCGGGTCTGTTCGATCAGGTAGCGGCTGAGGGTGACGCGCGACATGGAGGAGCTCCGGGAACTGGGAAAAATCGGCGGCAGTTTAACCGTTTGCGCGCGCGGGCGCCTCTGCCGAACCGGACAGCAGATGAGAGGATGGCGACACGGGGGAAGTTCAAAAGCGTGGCCCCGTTGCGGGGCCACGTCATAGAGCGCTTATAGGTCCCAGGACAGGGACAGGTTGATGCCATGCTGGTCGCTGTCGTCGGCGTCGCGGTAGGTGTATGCACCACGGACGGCCATGCCCGGAGCGAGCTTGTGGCTGACGCCGAAGCTGGCGCGCCAGGTCTTGTCGTCCGGGGTGTAGCCATCCAGGGTGTAGCCGATGGTCGGCAGGCTACGCAGGGACATGTCAACTTCGGTGGCGTCGTCCTCGTACTCGCGCTCCATCGCCACTTCGCCGAACAGGCGGGTCTGCTGGTTCAGATCGAACAGCCCCTGCAGGCCGATACCGAGGCGCTTTGAGGTACGTTTCTGATCGTCGTAGTTGAGTGCAGTGGCGCTCTGGCTGTCCTCGGCATAGCCATCGACTTCGACCCGCGCGTAGTCCGCGCTGACGAAGGGGCTCAGGTGCCATTGGCTGTCCGGACTCTGGGCGATGTCGTAGCCGACACGGCCGCTCAGGCTCCACAGGTCGCCGTCGGTATCGGCCTTCTCGCTACGGGTGGTCGGGCCCATGTCGAATTTGCGCTTGATATCGTGATAGTCCAGATAGCCGACACTGGCAGCCAGCTCACCCCACCAGCGATTCTGCTGGTACTGGGCGAAGGCGGTGGTCAGATAGCTGCGCAGGTCGTAGTCGGAGTCGGCCTCGCCGGCTTCCAGGTCCTGCTCGTACAGCCCAGCGGCCAGGCCTACGCGCCAGGCCTCGTCGAGGCGATAGCTGCCGCCGAAGTTGAGGCTGTAACCGTTGCCATCGGCATCGCTCTCGTAGATGTCATAGGTGAGGCGCTGGCCGCCGCCGTTGACGAACGAGCGCCACTGGCCGACTGCCTGCCAGGCCTCAAAATCCGCCTGCCATTGGGCGCGCAGCTGATCCTGGTGCGAACGCAGGGTGCCATGCGCCATTTCCGGCAGCAGGCTGATTTCCCAAGGTGCGGCCAGCAGGGAATAGGCGTAATCGGCGATCAGAGTCTGACCGGCGATGGTCGGGTGCACGCCATCGTTGAACAGCAGCTTGGTCGGGTCGGGGTTGGTGCCGTTGATGCCGTAGATCGGGTTCTGCACCGTGCAGTCATCGAAGCAGGTACCGATAAGGTCCTGGTCGGTAGCCAGGCCGTATTGGCCGGGATTCGCCAGCACCTCGGAGAGCATCAGCGGCACGTTCAGCGGGATGATCTCGGCGTTGACCGTGGACAACTGACGCACCAGCTCATTGTTGAACTCGACGCCCAGTTGCGAGACGGTGGCCGCCAGTCCGCTGCCCGAGAGGGCCGGGGTCTTACCTACATCCGGCAGCAGCCAGACCATGATATGGCGCGCGCCAGCCTGCTGCAGCGCCTGGACGCTGTCGACCAGGCGGCCGGCAGCAGCCTGGGCGGTAGCAGGGCTGGTCACGCGGAACTGCAGGAAATCGTTGCCACCACCAGTAACGTAGTACAGGGCATTAGGGTCTGCGCGCAACCCAGTGCTGGTCAGGTACTCGTTGTTGATCGAGTCGAGAATCTGGTCGGTGCGATAACCGCCTACCGCCCAGTTGCTGCCGCCAGAGTTCGCGGCGGCCAGGCCGTCTTCGCCGAGCCCCAACTGGCCTCCCAGCAGCATGGGCGCCACGGGACCATAGGCTTCACCCGGCAGGTAGCCCGGCCCGACGCGATTGGTAAAGCGCACGGGGCCGTCGGCGTCGGTGAACCAGCCGGCGTCGCTTAGGCTATCGCCGAATACGACCAGGGAAGAGTAGGGCGACGCGTGCAGCGAAAAAGAAGTACCGGCCAGCAGGCAGGCGGCCGCCAACGGAGTCAGTAAGCGCTTCATCGGATTGTCCTTATGATTGTTATTGGACCGGTGGAACGGGGCCGACTCTAACGTGATTTACCACTCATTTCACTAAGCAGTTGACACGGGAGAACTAGTGTTCACTGACTCCTGGCTTGCGCAATAGACTGAAGGCCATGCCGCCAAGCAGGGCTACGCCAGCCAGCAGCACCGCCCACAGGCCGACACGTTTCCAGTCCGCCGCGGACTGCGCCGCGTCGGCCGCATCACGCACGATCTCAGGCACCTCCGTAGGTGCGATGGCGCGACCGAGGCTGGCCAGGCGCTTGGGCTCGTAACCGGGAATCAGGGTGCCCAGCGGCAACGCCGCGGAGCGGGCCGAAGCATCGCCGACAACCAGCCGATAAGGCGCCGAACCGCGGGCGAGGAACACCACCTGGGTACCGCGTACGGCGACCCGCAAACTCGGCGCCTCCTTGTCGAGGCCGCCGCCGCGGGCATCGACGCGCAGACGCAGCTGCTGTACCGGCGTGCCCCATAGCTCGATCTCGTCCTGCAGCACTTCCTTGCCGTCCTGCGGCAGGCGATAGAGCAGTCCGCTGGTCAGCGGCTGCCACTCCAGCTTGCCGGCGCCGCGGGACGAGAGGCTGACCGGCGCCAGCACATTGCCCTCGGGCAACGACACCCGCACACGCTCCAGCGGCAGCGACAGGGGCAGCTCCCAGCTGTACTCGCCGACCTTGCTCGAGGTCGACGCCAGCGGCGCAGACCAGGCCAGCGGCGGCGCCAGGTCCTGGCTCTCGATGCTCACCACGCGCGCGGCCAGCAATGCCGGGGCCTGTTGCGGCGCCTGCCAGAGCAGACGCAAGTAACGCGCCTTGGCGCCCGGTAACTCCACTTCACGCTGCTCGACGCGCTCGTCGGCGAAGCTCAGGCGGGCGATCTGCCCGTCTTCCCAGCGCTGCCAATGCTGCAGGTCGTCGCTGGCCTCGATGGTGAAACGCTGGAAGCCTTCCTGATCGGAGCTCCAGTCCAGCTGCAGGCGGTGCAGCGGCTGGTCGAAGGCGCTGGCGTCGAGCAGCCAGCCACGCAGAATTTGCTCGCCGCTGGCGGAGGAGTCCGGTGCAACCTCCACCAGGGTGCCGCTGGTACCGCGTTGCACGCGGATCGCCGGCGCCGCCTGGGTATCGGCCGCGCCGCGCAGCGGGAACCACTTCACCGCAGCCTCCTGGCGCTTCTCCTCGGGCTGGGCGCTGCCCAGGGTCAGGGCATAGGCCAGCTCCTCACCCTCTGCATTGAGCACCCGCAGGTCGCGCAGGTCGGCGTGGCTGGCGGCCATCTGCACACCGAGCGGCAGCTCCAGGCGATACCAGGGGCCCTCACCCTCCAGCGTCAGTGGCACCTGGGTGGCGTACTCGGCCTGTGCCAGCGGCGCGACGAGCAGGGCCGCGAGGGCGATCGACAAGCATTTGTTCATGCATTCACCTGTGCAGATTCGGGTTTGCGCGGCGGCAGCGGGGCGAAGTAGCCCACCACCAGCAACAGCACGCCGACGCCGATAAAGGAAATGATGCGTTCCAGGCCACCACGGTTGCCCAGTTCGACGAAGAACAGCTTGGCCACCACCACCGCGATCAGCGCCGCGCCCAGCAGCCACAGCTCGCGGCGGCCGCGCAGGTGGCCGAGGATCATCAGCGGCAGGGCGATCAGGGTCCAGACGATGGACAGGCCGGCCTGCACCAGCATGGAATCGAGCAGCGCATCCAGCTCATAGGGCACGCTGCCCCAGTGATGGGCGGCGCGGAACACGCTGGCGGTGAGCACGGCGAACAGCGTCGCACCGGCGACCATCTGCGCGATGCGCTCGCTGTGCGCCGCCAGCCCCAGCTGTGGCAGGCCGGCGCGCAGCCAGCTGTAGATCGCCAGCAGCACCAGCAGCATGCCCAGCTCAAGCGGGTTGAACAGCGGCAGGTAGGGCAGCGGATCGGCGCTGCCGTCGCTGGCGATGTTGGCCAGCCACAGCCAGCCGAGCATCAGCAGCGCCAACGGCGCCGCGGCCAGTACCCGGTATTCGCGCGGGTAGGCTGCCACCGGCCAGGGCCAGGCACGCGGTGCGGCCATCGCCAGGAGGAAGGCGCTCGGCAGCACGGCCCAGCCCAGCCAGCGCCAGGCGTTGTAGTGCTCGGCCAGCAGCATCAGCAGGTAGCGCAACTCCAGCGCCAGTACGCCAAGGATCAGCCAGCAGCCGAGCACATGAGCGGCACTGCGCACGCCTGCCGGCAGCAGCTCGGCCAGACGCTTGAGCGACCACAGGTGAACGGCGAACAGCAGGCCCCAGCCGAGCCAGCCGAAACCGGCCGCCGGATGATAGAGGTGATGAGCCAGGTGCAGCAGAATCACCAGGCCAGCCGGCACCAGCAGGCTGCACAGCATTGCCAGCGAACGCCAGCGCAGGCGCCCGGCCAGCCAGCTCCACAGCGCCACACTGAGCGCCGCCAGCGTCAGCAGCGCGGCGCCCTGCAGATCGACCGCGACGAAGCGCAACACCTCGCTGCTCAGGGCCAGCGCCCACCAACCAGCGCCCCAGGCCAGCAACAGCTGGGACAGGCGCTGCAGGCTCAGACTGCCAAGGGAGCCCGCCTGCTGGCGCAGCAGCGCATGGCGCAAGCGCCAGGCGCCGACCTGCGCGGCCAGGGCCAGCACCAGCGGCGCCCAGAAGCCGGCATGCGCCAGCGGGCGCAGCCCCCCGCTGGGCAGATAACCGAGCAGCAACGGACTGACCGCGAGGAAGGTGACGCCACCGACCACCTGCAGCAGCAGGCCGAACAGGAAGCTGGCGCGCAACTGCAGGCGCAGGCTGAGCCAGATGATCAGCAGGCCCGTACCGGCCCACACCGCCGCGGCACTCTGCCAGGGCAGCACGAACAGCACCGCCAGGTTGACGAACAGCAGGCCGACCAGCATCACCAGCGACAGACCGCGCATCAGGCCGCGGTCCTCGCTGACCAGCTTGTCGCGCACAGCGATCAGCATGCCGGCCACCAGCGCCAGGCCGATCAGCGAGCAGACCATCAGGCCGCGCCAGCCGGAGTCGAGCACGCCCGCGCCATCCGCATCGGCGCCGCGCAGCCGCGCGAGGAACAGCACGCCACCGAGCAACTGGATGGCGAATGCGCTGAACAGGAAGGTCCGCGACTGCAGGCGCAGGCCGGCAAACAGGGTCGCCAGGCCGGCCAGCGCCCAGGCGATGGCCGTGCCTTCCGGGCCCAGGCACAGCGGGGCGATCAGATAGAGGAAGCCCAGCCCGGCAGTCGCCAGCAGCGGCAGGCCACGGCGCTCCCTGGCCCGGCTGACGTCCGCCGGCGCCTGGCGCAGTTGCCAGAAGCTGAACAGCAGCGCCACCCCGAGCATCAGCGCGCCCAGCGGTGCGCCGTCGAGCACCGTGTCGCTGGGGATGGAGAAATCGATCCCGCCGAGGAAGGCCAGCGCCGCCGCGAATTGCAGGAACAAGGCGAAGCTGCGCGCCAGCGGCCGACCCTGGCGCAGGCCCAACCAGTAGATGCCGGCGCCCTCCATCGCCCAGGCGGCGGAGGTCCAGCGCGCGTCCAGGCCCAGCGGAATGGCCAGAGTGGCAAACACCACGCCCAGGGCCAGGCAGGTCTCCATCAGCAGCAATACGTTGCGCCCGCGCAGCAGGCGCGCCAGGACCAGATAGAACAGGCCCAGGCCGAGAGCGCTGAAGGCGGCGGCGAACTCGAGGTGCTGGACGATGGCGTACTGCAGGCCGAAGCCCACCAGTGGCGGGCCGAACAGCACGGTGCCGTCGACATAATCGGCGCGGCCGCGGGACCAGCGCAGCAACTCGTCGCGGCCCTCGGGAGCATCCGCCGCCTCACGCAGCTTGCGCCGGGCGAACAGCAGGCCGATGGCCACGTACATCAGGAAGAACAGCAGCAGGAACGGCTCAGTGCTCCATAACAGCTCTGGCGTGTATGAGCGGATGCCCCAGGCGAAGCCGATGCCGAAGGTACCGACGAAACCGACCAGGTTGAGCAGGCGCCAGGCCTTGAACCAGGCGATAGCAAGGATGCCGGTGTTGAGCAGAATGAAGTAGGAGAACAGCGCCACATGGTTGCCGCTGCCGGTGGAGGTGAGGATCGGCGCGGCGAAACCGCCGAGCGCCGCCGCCACCGCCAGGCCCAGGGCGTTCTGTGCCACGGCGAGGATGGCCGAAAAGGCGGTGACCAGCACCAGCAGGCCGAGCGCCAGCTTGGGATCGAGCAGCGGATGCAGGCGCATGGCGGCGAACACCGTCAGGTACAGCACGGCGATACCAGTGCCCTGCAACATCAGACCGTAGTTCGGATTGCGTCGGCGCAGCCACCAGCCGAGGCCGAGCAAGGCGATGGCGCTGGCCGCCACTCCGGCGTAGCGCAGCTCCACCGGCACCACCATGCCCTCGGTGGCGTAGCGCAGGAGGAAAGCCAGGCCGAGGAACAGCAGCACCACGCCGACCCGCAGCACGGTGTTGCCACCCAGCAGCCAGGCCTTGGCCAGGGCGAAGCCACGCTCGATGGCCGACGGCTCGCGCGGCGGTTCCGGACGCCGCGGCTCGCTGGGGCGTGGCGGAATCTGCGGCAAGGGCGTGACAGGCACCGGAGTCGGGCGCGGCGCTTCGGAGGCAACCTGCGGCGAGGGACTGAGCTGCTCCGGCAGCTCCCAGACCAGCTCTGCAGATTCAGGCTCGGACTCGGCTGCGGTCATCGGTGCAGCCTCAGGCAGCAGCGCGGCGGCAATCGGCTCTGCAGGCACAGGCTGCTCCGCCAGCGGCGTGGCAGCGACGCCAGGCGGCGCGCCCTCCAGCTTGACCAGGCGCTCGTACAGCGCCGTGGTGCCGCGTTCGAAGCGCTCGGCAAAGCCTTTCAGCTCCTTGCGTAGCCGCTCGTTATCCGCCGCCAGCTGCTGCAGGCGCAACGCCTGACCCAGGCCCAACCCCAGCAAGCCGCCAAGCAGGGCGGAGGTTATCGATTCCCCAGCCAGTGCACCGAGCACCAGGCCGACCAGCATGAAGATCCATTGCATGCAGTAATTCCCGAGCCATTGAGGCGAAATCCCTTCCCCGTGCAGCTGACCGAGGGTGGCCGAGTATATCGGCGCAGCGGGGGACACTACCTAGAGACGTAGGCCAACTGGTGCACAGACACAACGCTTCGCTTGCTCACATTTCACCGGACACAAAAAAGCCCCGCCGAAGCGGGGCTTTTTCAATGCATCAACCGACTCAGAACTGAGCGGCGTCCAGCAGATACAGCGACTCGCTACCGGCCTTGACCGAAGCGGTCAGCGAGTGAATGCGCGGCAGCAGGCGGGCGAAGAAGAAGCGCGCGGTACCCAGCTTGCTCACGTAGAACTCGTCGTCACCCTGCTTGGCCAGTGCAGAGCGGGCCATCAGCGCCCAGACGTAGGCGTAGGCGGTGTAGCCAAACACCTGCAGGTACTCGACGGAGGCAGCGCCGATCTCGTTCGGGTTGCTCTTGGCCTGGGCGATAACCCAGGCGGTCAGCTCATCGAGGTTGGCGATGGCGGCTTTCAGCGGCTCGGTGAACTCGCCCAGCGAGGCATCGGCGCTACCGATGAAGGCCTTCACTTCGTCGCTGAAGTGCTTGTAGAAGCTGCCGCCGCTGCCGACGATCTTGCGGCCCATCAGGTCCAGCGACTGGATACCGTTGGTACCTTCGTAGATCTGGGTGATGCGGCAGTCGCGGATCAGCTGCTCCTGGCCCCATTCGCGGACGAAGCCGTGGCCGCCGAAGATCTGCTGGCCGTGGATGGTGGTTTCCAGGCCCATGTCGGTGAGGAAGGCCTTGGCCACCGGGGTCAGCAGGGCGACCAGTTCTTCGGCGCGCTTGCGGGTGTCCTTGTCTTCGCTGTACTTGGCGGTGTCCAGCTGCATGGCGACGTAGCTGGAGAAGGCGCGGCCGCCCTCGTTCAGCGCCTTCATGGTCAGCAGCATGCGACGTACGTCCGGATGCACGATGATCGGGTCGGCGGCCTTGTCCTTGTTCACCGGGCCGGTCGGTGCGCGGCTCTGGATGCGGTCGCGGGCGTATTCGATGGCGCTCTGGTAGGAGCGCTCGCCCAGGGCCAGGCCCTGGATGCCGACGCCCAGGCGCTCGTAGTTCATCATGGTGAACATGGCGTTGAGGCCCTTGTTCGGCTCGTCGACGATCCAGCCGGTGGCGCCGTCGAAGTTCATCACGCAGGTGGCCGAGGCCTTGATGCCCATCTTGTGTTCGATCGAGCCGCAGGACACGGCGTTCTGCGCGCCCAGCGAACCGTCGGCGTTGACCATGACCTTGGGCACCAGGAACAGCGAGATGCCTTTCGGACCGGCCGGGGCGTCCGGCAGCTTGGCCAGCACCAGGTGGACGATGTTCTCGGTCAGGTCGTGCTCGCCGCCGGTGATGAAGATCTTGGTGCCGGAAATCTTGTAGCTGCCGTCGGCCTGCGGTTCGGCCTTGGTGCGGATAATGCCCAGGTCGGTACCGGCGTGCGGCTCGGTCAGGCACATGGAGCCGGCCCAGACGCCGGCGTACATGTTCGGCAGGTACTGCTGCTTCAGCTCTTCGCTGGCGTGGTTGAGGATCGACAGGCAGGCACCGGCGG
The DNA here is from genome assembly GCF_029837695.1 of Pseudomonas sp. GD04019. Classification (GTDB taxonomy): domain Bacteria; phylum Pseudomonadota; class Gammaproteobacteria; order Pseudomonadales; family Pseudomonadaceae; genus Aquipseudomonas. Next base: position 293,012 of record NZ_JAOEEA010000004.1, on the reverse strand, counting down.
TCAGCATCGGGTACAGGCCGAAGGACAGGTTGGCCGAGTTGACCATTTCCTCGACCTGGGCGCCGATCACTTTCGGCATGCCCATGCCGCCGAAGTCCGGCGAACCGCCGACACCGACCCAGCCGCCTTCGGCGTAGGTCCGGTAGGCCTCGGGGAAGCCGGCCGGGGTTTTCACCACGCCGTTGGTCCAGGAACAGCCTTCCTCGTCGCCGCTGCGGTTCAGCGGGGCGATCACGCCGCCGGTGACCTTGCCGGCTTCTTCGAGGATCGCGGCAGCGGTGTCTTCGTCGACCACTTCGGCCAGACCTGGCAGCTGGGCCCAGAGCTTGGAGACTTCGAAGACTTCATTGAGAACGAAGCGCATGTCGCGCAGGGGAGCTTTGTAATCGGCCATGGAGCGATCCTCGGGGGCAACGAAACGGCCGACGATCCGGCCGATCCAACATGCTCCGGAGTCTATCTGAACACCAATTTAGGACATAGGTTCTAGTTGTGAACCATTGGTCACACCATCTTGCTCACTCGGTCGCGGCCTTGACCCGCACCGCGCCGCGGCGATTCTCGCCCTGGGCTACCACGCAGTTGCGGCCGGCCTTCTTGGCCGCGTACAGGGCCTTGTCGGCACAGCGGATCACCTCGTCGGCCGAACGCTGCTGCATCTCGCGCTCGGCCACGCCGATGCTGATGGTCACCGACACGCTGGCCGCACCGCTGGCGCGCCGGCGCTGGCGGCCTTCCTTGTTGTCCTTCGGCCGTTGCTGCTTGTCGCGCAGCTGCAGCGGGTAGTTCTCCACCGCCAGGCGCACTGCTTCCAGGTGCTGGCGGCAGTCCTCGATGGACTTGCCGGGGAACACCAGGGTGAATTCCTCGCCGCCGTAGCGATAGGCCTTGCCGCCACCGCCCACCTTGCGCAGCTGACTGGCGACCAGGCGCAGCACCTGGTCGCCGACGTCATGGCCGTGGGTGTCGTTGAATTTCTTGAAGTGGTCGACGTCGGCCATGGCGATCACGTAGCTGCGCCCCAGGCGCTCCAGGCGATCATTCAGCGCGCGACGCCCGGGCAGACCGGTGAGTTCGTCGCGGTAGGCCATCTGGTAGGCCTCGTGCACCACGGCGGCGACCAGCATCAGCATCACCAGGCTGCTCATCACCTGCAGGGCGTGCGGCAGGATGAAGGTGTTGGGCAGCATCCACAGCAGGCCGAACAAGCCCAGCAGCACCGCGGCATGCAGGGGGCGGGGCTGGCGCAGGTACTGCACCAGCAGCAGCACGCCGGCGATCAGGAACAGCGGGTAGGACAGCTGGATCAGGCTCATCCACTGGCCATGCCAGAGTGGCCAGTGGATCTCCGCCAACCACGCCTGCAGCCCCTGGGGAAAGCGGCGTGCCAGGGCCAGGGCAGTGCCGCCGATGGCCAGCAGCACGGCGGCGCGGGCGACCATGTCCTGCAGCAGGTGGCTGCGCTCGCGCCAGGCGCCGTACAGCCCGTAGAGCAGCGGCAGCAACAGGCAACACAGGTGGAACATCAGCGCCGCGTCTTCGCGCACCTTGCCGTGCTCACGGAAATAGTCGGTCTGGGTGTCCAGCAGGAAATAGCCGAGGTAGACCACCACCAGCAGGGACAACTCGCGCTGGCGGCCGTAGACCACGCAGAACGCGCCGCCGAGCAGCAGGAGCAGGGTCGGCAACACGTTGAACAGGGACAGGAAGAATTCGTTGAGCTGGCCCATGCGCGCGACCAGCAGTCCGGCGACCAGCAGCGGCAGCGCGGTCAGCAGATGATCGGGGCGGTAGGCGGTGAGACGCGGCACTTCGAATTCTCCAGCCCGCAAAGCAGGAGCGGGACGCGGCATTTTGCCTGTATCGCGCGCAAAGGACAGCGGTGATCGTTCGCATTCTGTCGACTCGCCTTTTTCCAGGCGAAAAAAAACCGCGACCCGAGGGCCGCGGCTTTTCTGACCTGCGGTCGGACCGGACTTAGTAGCCCAGAGCGAAGTGCTCTTCGTCCATTTCCATCAGGTTGCTGGCGCCGGACAGCATGGTGGCGACGTGAGTACGGGTACGCGGCAGGATGCGCTCGAAGTAGAAGCGCGCGGTCTGCAGCTTGGCCTTGTAGAAGGCCTCGTCCTCGGTGCCGGCAGCGATCTTCTCGGCAGCCAGGCGAGCGATGTCGGCCCAGAAGTAGGCCAGGCAGGCGTAACCGGAGTACATCAGGTAGTCCACCGAGGCGGCACCGACTTCTTCGCGGTCCTTCATCGCGGCCATGCCCACTTTCATGGTCAGGTCGCCCCACTCCTTGTTCAGCTGGGCCAGCGGTGCGACCAGGCCTTTGATGGCCTCGTTGCCTTCGTTGGCTTGGCAGAACTTGTGCACGATCTTGGTGAAGCCTTTCAGGGCCTCGCCTTGGGTCATCAGCACTTTACGGCCGAGCAGGTCGAGGGCCTGAACGCCGGTGGTGCCTTCGTACAGGCAGGAGATGCGGCTGTCGCGCACGTTCTGCTCCATGCCCCACTCGGCGATGAAGCCGTGGCCACCGTAGATCTGCACGCCGTGGTTGGCGGCTTCGAAGCCGACTTCGGTCATGAAGGCCTTGGCGATCGGAGTCAGGAAGGCCAGCATCGCATCGGCGGCTTTCTTCTCTTCTTCGTTCTGGCTGTACTTGACGATGTCGACCTGCTTGGCGGTGAAGTACACCATCGCGCGGTTGCCTTCGGCGAAGGCCTTCATGGTCAGCAGCATGCGACGCACGTCCGGGTGGACGATGATCGGGTCGGCAGCCTTGTCCGGCGCTTTCGGGCCGGTCAGGGAACGCATCTGCAGACGCTCGCGGGCGTACTTGATGCCGCCCTGGAAGGCGATTTCGGCGTGGGCCAGGCCCTGCAGAGCAGTACCCAGGCGAGCAGTGTTCATGAAGGTGAACATGCAGTTCAGGCCTTTGTTGGCCGGGCCGATCAGGTAGCCGGTAGCGCCGTCGAAGTTCATCACGCAGGTGGCGTTGCCGTGGATGCCCATCTTGTGCTCCAGGGAGCCACAGGAAACGGCGTTGCGGCTGCCCACGGAGCCGTCGGCGTTCACGTTGAACTTCGGCACGATGAACAGGGAAATGCCCTTGGTGCCTTGCGGGGCGTCGGGCAGGCGGGCCAGCACGATGTGGACGATGTTGTCGACCATGTCGTGTTCGCCGGCGGAGATGAAGATCTTGGTGCCAGAAACTTTGTAGGAGCCGTCAGCCTGAGGCTCGGCCTTGGTGCGCAGCATGCCCAGGTCGGTACCGCAATGCGGCTCGGTCAGGCACATGGTGCCGGTCCACTCGCCGGATACCAGCTTGGTCAGGTAGGTGTGCTTCTGCTCGTCGGTGCCGTGGGCTTCGATGGTGTTCATCGCGCCGTGGGACAGGCCGGGGTACATGCCCCAGGACCAGTTGGCTTCGCCGACCATCTCGCTCAGGGCCAGGCCCAGGGATTCCGGCAGGCCTTGGCCGCCGTGGTCGACGTTGTGCGCCAGGCTCGGCCAGCCGCCTTCGACGAACTGCTGGTAGGCTTCCTTGAAGCCGGTCGGGGTCTTCACACCGGACTCGGACCAGGTGCAGCCCTCGAGGTCACCAACACGGTTCAGCGGAGCGATGACTTGCTCACAGAACTTGGCGCCTTCTTCCAGAATGGCGCTGACCATGTCCGGGGTGGCGTCTTGGCAGCCAGGCAGGCTCTGATAGTGCGCTTCGTAGCCGAGCAGTTCGTCGCGAACGAAGCGGATATCACGCAAGGGGGCCTTGTACTCAGGCATAGCGGTAAACCTCTACGGTGGATTCCTTAGTGTTTTGGTGACCGTCTAGAGCGGTCGTTCGCGGGATTTCTCCCGGCACCCGGCAGGCGCAAACCGGCCCGGCACTCAAACAAGCGTTTGAAACATACGTTTACGCCCTACCCTTGTCAAGCACCCCCCGGGGAGCGCTTCAGACCCGCAGGTCAACCGCCGGCAGCGGAGCCTGCAGCTGGGCCAGGCGCAGATACAGGTCCAGTCTAGGTGGGGTCGCCGCCTGCTGCGGCTTTTCTTCCTCCTCGCGTGCGGCTTTCTCCCCCTCTTCGGCCAATTGCTCCTCGCGCCGGGTGGCACGCTCTTCGGCGGCGGCAACGGCCTCTTCGCGGCGCAGCTCGGCCAGTTCGGCGCGGGCCTGAGTGGCTTGCGCCGCGGCCTCGGCGGCGACGCGCAGATCCTGGGCGGAAGGCTCGGCAGGCGCCAATGCGGCGCGCTGCACCAGCTCCATCTTGCGCAGGGTGGCCTCGGGATCGCCGGGGATGGGGCTGGTGTCGATGCTGACTTCGCCGCCCACGGCGTAGCTCTTGCCGTCCGGGCCGCGTTTGAAGGTATAGGTGGGTGCGCCGGCATAAGAGCCACCGACCGAGGCATGGGCCTGCTCGTGGGCGCGCACTTCGCGGTCGCGGCTAGCCAGCTCGGCGATTTCCAGCTGCTCCTGGCGCAACTGCTGGGTTTCGCGCGGGGATTCTTCCTCACCCTCGGCGTCGGTGAGCGCCGGGCTCTTCGCCTCGTCACGCAGCTCAGGCGACTCGGCGCCTGCCAGTGGTTTGGCGGCAGGATCGGCGGGACGAGAAAGTTCGGACGAAGGAGTCCTGGCCGCCTGGGACGACGGCAGGGGCGCAGCGTAGGTCATGGCGCTGCCGATCTGCATCACACCCCTCCTCGCCCGGCCGGGCGAGCCCTCTGATTACTGCGTCGACAGCCCTGTCAGGCGCGGGTATCGATCAGCGTGCCGAGCACTTCGTCGGCGGTTTCCACCACCCGGGCGCTGGCCTGCACTTCGTTGCGACCCTGGGTCAGGCTCACCAGGCTCTCGGCCAGATCGGGCTGGGTCGCGGCGCGCACCTCGGGGTTCGGCTCGACCTGCTGCGGCGGCGAAGTCTGCGTCGGCGCCTGGGCCGGCAGGGTGTTGCTGGCGATCTCGCTGGCGGCCTGGTCGACACGACGTTGCCCGGCCTGGATGCCACTGAGGCCAGCGCTGAAGGCGTTACCGGAGATTTGCATGCTTGTGACTCCCTGACGGGGACAGACTCGTGCGGACAATTGAAGCAGAAAATGCTCAAAAAACGTACAAGCAAAGCGTTATGGCCGATCAGCGGTTTATAGCGCGGAGCTCAGCGGTCGCAGATCAATATGCGCAGCCACCGCTGCGGGCGTCGCTACCGCCAGGCGCGGCACCCGCCCCAGGCATGGCGCCGGCAGGCGCTCGGCGAGGGTCGCCAGGTTCTCGTCGAGGCGCGAGGTGTGCGGGTCAACGATATTGGCCACCCAGCCGGCCAGACGCAGGCCGTCGCGCTCGATGGCTTCCACGCTGAGCAGCGCATGGTTGATGCAACCCAGGCGCACACCGACCACCAGGATCACCGGCAGGCCGAGCGCAACGGCCAGGTCGGATAGATTCTCGCTCCCCGCCAACGGCACCCGCCAGCCACCCGCGCCCTCGACCAGGGAAAAGTCCGCATCCTTATCCAGGACTCGGCGCACCGCCGGCAGCAGCCGCGCCACGCTCAGCTCGACGCCCGCCTCGCGGGCCGCCAAATGCGGGGCGATGGCCGGTGCAAAGGCGAACGGATTGACCTCGTCGTAGCCCAACGCCAGCGAGCATTCGCCGAGCAGCGCCAGGGCGTCGCCGTTGCGCAGGCCTTCGGCCGTCGTCTCGCAGCCGGAAGCCACCGGCTTGGCCGCCGCCGTACTCAGCCCAGCCAGGCGCGCGGCGTGCAGCAACCCAGCGGCGATGGTGGTCTTGCCGACTTCCGTGTCAGTACCGGTGACGAAATAGGCCTGGCTCATATCAATCCTTGCGTAGCACGCCGTACACCACCTGGTAAGTGGCCGGCAGGCCCTGGGGCTGGCGGAAATGCTCGTAGGCTTCGACCAGGGCGCGAACTCGCGCGCGCCCGGTGAGGCCGCCCGGGCGACCGGGGTTTAGGTTGTGCGCGCCGAGCGCCTTGAGTTCGTGGGTCAGGGCGCGCAAGTCGGGGAAATGCAGCGTCCGGGCCTGGCGCTGCAGCATCAGCAGCTGCAGGCCGCTGGCCGCGCACAGCGCCTGGTAATCCTCGAAACGACGGAAACGATTGACGTGGACGAAGCCGTCCACCGCCTGCCAGCTGTCGCGCAGCTCCTGCAGGGTCCCGACGCACAGGCTGCTGAAGGCCAGCACACCGCCCGGGCGCAGTGCCCGGCGCGCCTCGGCCAGCACCGCAGCGAAGTCGCCACACCACTGCACGGCCAGGCTGGAGTAGATCAGGTCGAGGCTGCCATCGCGCAGCGGCAGACGCTCGGCATCGCCGACCACGAACTGGCGAGCGCCACCCTGCGACCGTGCATGGCGCAGCATACCCTCGGCCAGGTCCAGGGCCAGCCCACTGCCCTGCGGGTAGCGCGCGGCCAGGCCACGGGTGAAGTACCCGGTACCGCAGCCCAGATCCAGCCAACGGGCGGGAGTCAGCGCCGGCAGGCGTGCCAACAGCTCATTGCCGACATCGCGCTGCAGCGCGGCGACGCCGTCGTAGCTCTGCGCCGCTCGCGAAAAGGACGCCGCGACCTGGCGCTTGTCCGGCAGGTCGCCCTGTTGCAGTGGCTCAGACATCGCCCGCCTCGCCGAGGAAAGCCAGTATTGCCGCCGCTATCTCGTGCGGACGCTCCAGCGGGAAGGCGTGACTGACTTCCTCGATCAGCCCCACCTCGATATCCGGCTGCAGCATCAGCAGCTCACCGGCCACCTCGGCCGGCACCAGGGCGTCGGCGCCGGCCAGTAGATGCAGTTGCGGCCCGGCGAAGCGCTGCAGGGCGCTGCGCCCATCGAAACTGCCCAGCACTTCGAGCCCAGCCAGCAACACCTCGGCAGCAGCATGCGGCGCGCCGGCCTGTAGCTGGCGTGCCAGGCCGCGTGCCTCAAGCGAGCCCTGGGTGCAGAGCAGGCTGAAGCGCTTGAGGGTGGCGGCGGGATCGGCGCGGCAGCCGTCGACAAAGGCCTCGAAAGTGGCTTCCTCCATGCCGTGCGGCCAGTCCGGACCGGCGACGAAACAGGGATTACTGGCCAGGGTCAGCAGGCCGCGGCAGCGTTCGCCACGCAGGGCCGCCAGCTCGCTGGCGAGCATGCCGCCGAGAGACCAGCCGCCCAGCCAGGTATGCGGCGGCAGGCGTTCGTCCAGCTCCAGCAGCCAGTCGCGTGGCTCGCCACGGGTCAACTCGGGTAGCGGTTCGATTTCCACCTTGAGCGTCGGGGCGAGACCACGCAGGGCCTCGGCCAACACTTCCAGCGGCAGGCTGCCCAGGCCCCAGCCCGGCAACAGAATCAGATGATTACGCATCGCGGTTCACCAGCGGCCAGCATTCGGCCAGGGCATCGAGCAGGCGCCCCAGCTGCGCCTCGCTGTGCAGCGCGGAGAAGGTCACGCGCAGGCGTGCACTGCCGGCCGGCACGGTGGGTGGGCGAATGGCGCCGACCAGCAGGCTGCGCTCCTTCAGCAGTGCGGAGAGCCGAAGCGCACGCTCGCTGTCGCCGACCAGGATCGGCTGGATCAGCGTCGGGCTGTCCATCAGGGTCAGACCGATCTCGGCGGCGCCGGCGCGGAAACGGGCGATCAGCTTGTTCAAGTGCTCACGACGCCAGCTCTCGTCGCGCAGCAGCTGCAGGCTCTTGAGGCTGGCGCAGGCCACAGCAGGCGGCTGGCTGGTGGTGTAGATGTATGGCCGGGCGAACTGGATCAGCGTCTCGATCAGCTCCTCGCTGCCGGCCACGAAGGCACCGGCGGTGCCGAAGGCCTTGCCCAGGGTGCCGACCAGCACCGGCACGTCATCCAGCCCCAGGCCGAAGTGCTCGACTATGCCGCCGCCGCTGGCGCCCAGCGGGCCGAAGCCGTGGGCATCGTCGACCATCATCCAGGCGCCCTTGCTGCGGGCCTCGGCGCACAGGTTGGGCAGGTCGGCCAGGTCGCCGTCCATGCTGAACACGCCATCGCTCACCACCAGGGTATTGCCCTCGGCCCGCTCCAGGCGCTTGCTCAGGCTCACCGCATCGTTGTGCAGGTAGCGCGAGAAACGCGCGCCGGAAAGCAGGCCGGCATCCAGCAGCGAGGCGTGATTGAGGCGATCTTCCAGCACCGTGTCGCCCTGCCCGACCAGCGCGGTGACGGCGGCCAGATTGGCCATATAACCGGTGGAAAACAGCAACGCCCGCGGCCGGCCGGTGAACTCGGCCAGTGCCTCTTCCAGCTCGTGGTGCGGCGCGCTATGGCCGATCACCAGGTGCGAGGCACCACCGCCCACGCCCCAGCGCTCGGCGCCAGCACGCATGGCCGCGATCACCTCGGGGTGATTGGCCAGGCCCAGGTAGTCGTTGGAGCAGAAGGCCAACAGTGCCTGGCCATCGACCACCACCTCCGGCCCCTGCGGACCTTCCAGCAGCGGGCGCTGGCGATAGAGGTGAGCGGCGCGGCGCTCGGTAAGACGGGTGGCAAGATCGAAGGTCATGGGCGCGAATACCGGCAACCGGTGGATAACCGCAAGCGGGTTATCCACCCTACGAGAAGGTCAAGCGTTGCGTAGGGTGGATGGCGCTTCATCCATCCACCGTTCGAGGTCAGGCCGAGGCCGCGTCGTAGAACAGTTGGCCGTCACGCTGCTCGACCAGCGCTTGCTCGATGGCGGCCTGGTGCACTTCGTCGGCGTGCTCTTCGCGCTCCTCCGGCTTGATGCCGAGGCGGGCGAACAGCTGCATGTCCTTGTCGGCCTGCGGGTTGGCGGTGGTCAGCAGCTTCTCGCCGTAGAAGATCGAGTTGGCACCGGCCATAAAGGCCAGGGCCTGCATTTGCTCGTTCATCGCCTCGCGGCCAGCGGACAGGCGCACGTGGGATTTCGGCATCATGATCCGCGCCACGGCGAGCATGCGGATGAAGTCGAACGGGTCGACATCCTTCTCGCCGGCCAGCGGCGTGCCTTCGACCTTGACCAGCATGTTGATCGGCACGCTTTCCGGATGCTCCGGCAAGTTGGCCAGTTGGATCAGCAGGCCGGCGCGGTCGTCCACCGACTCGCCCATGCCGAGGATGCCGCCCGAGCAGATCTTCATACCCGCATCGCGCACGTAGGCCAGGGTCTGCAGGCGCTCCGAGTAAGTTCTCGTGGTGATGATATTGCCGTAGAACTCCGGCGAGGTATCGAGGTTGTGGTTGTAGTAGTCGAGGCCGGCCTCGGCCAGGGCGCGGGTCTGCTCCTGGTCGAGCTTGCCGAGGGTCATGCAGGTTTCCAGGCCGAGCTTCTTCACGCCCTCGACCATCTTCAGGACGTAGGGCATGTCCTTGGCCGACGGGTGCTTCCACGCCGCGCCCATGCAGAAACGGGTGGAGCCGATGGCCTTGGCCTCGGCGGCGGCCTCCAGCACCTTCTGCACTTCCATCAGCTTCTGCTTGTCCAGGCCGGTGTTGTAGTGGCCGGACTGTGGGCAATATTTGCAGTCTTCCGGGCAGGCACCGGTCTTGATCGACAGCAGGGTGGAGACCTGCACGCGGTTGGCGTCGAAATGCGCGCGGTGCACGGTCTGGGCCTGGAACAGCAGGTCGTTGAACGGCTGCTCGAACAGCGCCTTTACCTCGGCGAGGGACCAATCGTGACGAGTGACGGAGGCGATACTGGCGCTCATGGGCGATATTCCTTGTTCTAGGCTGTGCAACACGGCTGCGAGGCATAGTCAAAGGAAGGACCATGCGCTGTCAACCATTCACCGATAGCCAGGTTTACATCTGGACGAAAAATAAACAAACCTGCTTGTTGTGCGCTGAAACGGCGGACACCGCGCACCCGCTGTGCAGCGCCTGCGAGGGCGAACTGCCGTGGCTGGGAGGCCACTGCAACGTCTGTGCCCTGCCCCTGCCGGCCATTGGCCTGACCTGCGGCGCCTGCCTTAAGCGATCACCAAGCTTCGCCCGGGTCGAAGCGGCCTGGCGCTACGCCTTTCCGGTCGACAGCCTGATCACCCGCTTCAAGCACCAGGCGCAGTGGCCAATGGGACGTCTGCTGGCCGAGCTTCTGTCACATCATCTGCAACACGCTTTTGCCGAAGGCCTGCCGCGCCCGGACCTGCTGTTGCCCGTACCGCTGGGACGCAAGCGCCTGCGCAGCCGCGGCTTCAACCAGGCCGCAATGCTCGCCGACTGGCTGGGCAAGAGCCTGCAATTACCGGTACACGAGCGCTGGCTGCTGCGCCCGCAGGAAGGTGCGCACCAGCAGGAGCTGGACGCGACCGCGCGCAAGCGCAACCTGCGCCAGGCCTTCGCCCTCGCCGAACACGCCGAGGTGCGCGGCCGGCATATCGCCCTGGTCGACGACGTGCTTACCACCGGCGCCACGGCCGAAGCGCTGGCGCGCCTGCTGCTGAAAGCCGGTGCAGCGCGCGTGGATGTCTACTGCCTTGCCCGCACACCCAAGCCGGGAGATTGACCGCAGGCTCTGGATCGCGCATCGTGCAGCGCTATATAGAAAACTATATTGCGCCTGGCCATGACGCTTCTGACCGCCCTCGCCCAACATATCGCCCGCCGCCCGCAACGCATCGCCCTGCTCCACCAGGTGGCGGAACAGGGCTCGATCACCCGTGCGGCCAAGGCTGCCGGGCTGAGCTACAAGGCGGCCTGGGACGCCATCGACGAGCTAAACAACCTGGCCGGCCAGGCGCTGGTCGAGCGCAGCGTCGGCGGCAAGGGCGGGGGCGGCGCGCGCCTGTCGGCCACCGGCGAGCGCCTGTTGCAGCTGTATCGCCGCCTCGAACAACTGCAGGCGCAACTGTTCGACGCCGCCGAGCAGGATGCCGACCTGGCCCTGCTCGGCCGCCTGATGCTGCGTACCAGCGCACGCAACCAGCTCAGCGGCCGGGTCAGCGCCATCCACCCGCAGGGGCGCAACGACCTGATCGAAATCACCCTGGGCGACGACAACCGCCTGCAGGCGCAGATCACCCACGACAGCACCCTGCACCTGGAGCTGGCCATCGGCAGCACCGTGGTCGCGCTGTTCAAGGCCGGCTGCCTGGAATTGCTAGCGAGCGGCCAGAAGGCCAACGATGCGCTGCGCGGCGAGATCGAGGAGGTACTCAACCAGGGCGACGGCCCCTGTGAAGTGCGCATCGCCCTGCCCGGCGGCCAACGCCTGTGCGCCCTGCTCGATGCGCAACAGCCGCCAGCTCTCGACCTGGTCGTCGGCCGGCCGATCCAGGCCCGTGTTTCCCCCGCCCAAGTCCTGCTGGGCATCGCCACCTGAAGACAAGGAGTTCACCATGCGTCGCCTGCTACTCTCCCTCGCCCTGCTCGGTATCACCCAGGCCCAGGCCGCCGAGCCGACCCGCATCGCCGTGGCCGCCAACCTGCTGCCGGTGATGGAAAAGATCGCCAAGGACTACCAGCAGCAGACCGGTACCGAGGTGCAACTGGCCGGTGGTTCCAGCGGCGCCTTCTTCGAGCAGATCCAGCGCGGCGCACCCTTCGACCTGTTCTATTCGGCCGATGCCGAGCGCCCGGACAAGCTGGCCGCCGCCGGCGCCGGCGAAGCCTCGCGCACCTACGCCTGCGGCCGCCTGGCCCTGTGGGTACCAAAGAGCGAACCCAAGCTGAACGCGCTGCCCGCCGGCAAGATCGCCATCGCCCAACCGGATACCGCGCCTTATGGCAAGGCCGCCCTGCAGGCCATCGAACGCAGCGGCCAGCTGGACGCGCTGAAGCCGCGCCTGGTGTACGCCCAGGACATCGGCCAGACCTTCCAGTTCGTCACCACCGGCAACGCGCCGAGCGGCTTCGTCGCCCTCAGCCAGCTGACCGCGGCCAAGTCCCCGCAAGCCCAGTACGTGCAGATCGACGCCAAGCTCTACGACCCGCTGGTACAAAAACGCGTGCTGCTGGCCAAGGGCGAGCGCAAGGCCGCCGCCGAAGCCTTCCTGACGTTCTTCGATGCCCAGCACGAGACCCTGAAAGCCGCGGGCTACGCCCTGCCCGGCGAGGCCGGCTGTGCTGCTGACTGACAGCGACTGGCAGGCGCTGTCGATCACCCTGCAGCTGGCCGGTCTATCCACCGCCCTGCTGCTGGTGATCGGCCTGCCGCTGGCGGCCTGGCGCGTGCGCAAGCAGACCGCCCTGCGGCGCATCCTCGACGCCGTGCTGGCCCTGCCCCTGGTGCTGCCGCCAACCGTGCTGGGCTTCTACCTGCTGGTGCTGTTCGCCCCCTCCACGCCGCTCGGCCAGGCCTGGCACTGGCTCACCGGCCACGGCCTGGCCTTCAGCTTCACCGGCCTGGTGCTGGGCTCCGTGCTTTACTCGCTGCCGTTCGTGGTGCAGCCGCTGACCGTGGCCATGCGCGAGATTCCGCAAAGCCTGCTGGAGGCCGCCGCCAGCCTCGGCGCCAACCGCTGGGAGCGCCTGCTGCGCGTGTTACTGCCGCTGCTGCGGCGCGGCATCCTGGTCGCCGCCACGCTCGGCTTCGCCCATACCCTGGGCGAGTTCGGCGTAGTGCTGATGCTCGGCGGCAGCATCCCCGGCGAGACCCAAGTGGTGTCCATCGCCCTGTTCCAGCATGTCGAGGCCCTGCGCTATGGCGAGGCCCATCGCCTGGCCGCCTGCCTGCTGGGGCTGTCGTTCCTGCTCCTGCTGCTGGTCTACGGCCTGGGTGATAGCCGTCGCGCCACGCCCATGCGCAGCTGAGCACCCGCTTTACGCGTAGACTGGGCGCCTGATTTCGGAGCGCCCCATGTCCCATCCCTTCGCCGCCCTCACCCCCGACCTGGTTCTCGACGCCGTCGAGAGCATCGGTTACCTCAGCGATGCCCGCGTGCTGGCGCTGAACAGCTACGAGAATCGCGTCTACCAGGTGGGGATCGAGGACAGCCAGCCGCTGATCGCCAAGTTCTACCGCCCCGACCGCTGGAGCGATGCGGCGATTCGCGAGGAGCACGCCTTCAGCTTCGAGCTGGCCGAATGCGACGTGCCGGTGGTGGCGCCGCTGCAGCAGGACGGCGAGAGCCTGTTCGAGCACGCCGGCTTCCGCTTCGCCCTGTTCCCCCGCCGCGGCGGTCGCGCGCCGGAGCCGGGCAATCTGGACCAGCTGTACAGCCTCGGCCAGCTGCTCGGCCGTCTGCACGCGGTCGGCGCCAGCCGCCCGTTCGAACATCGCGAGACACTGGCGGTGGACAACTTCGGCCACGCCTCGCTGACCACCTTGCTGCAAGGCGACTTCGTCCCGCGCAGCCTGCTGCCGGCCTACGAGTCGGTGGCCCGTGACCTGCTCAAGCGCCTGGACGAACTGTTCGGCCGGGTGCGCTACAACCCCATCCGCCTGCACGGCGACTGCCACCCGGGCAATCTGCTGCACCGCGACGACGCCTTCCATATCGTCGACCTGGACGACTGCCGCATGGGCCCGGCCGTGCAGGACCTGTGGATGATGCTGGCCGGCGACCGCCAGGAACGCCTCGGCCAGCTCTCCGAACTGGTCGACGGCTACCAGGAGTTCCATGACTTCGACTCGCGCGAGCTGCCGCTGATCGAGGGCTTGCGCGCACTGCGCCTGATGCATCATAGCGCCTGGATCGCCCGGCGCTGGGACGACCCGGCCTTCCCCCTGGCCTTCCCCTGGTTCGCCAACGAGCGCTACTGGGGCGATCAGGTCCTGGCCCTGCGCGAGCAACTGGCGGCGCTGGACGAGGAGCCGTTGCGGCTGTTCTGATCGAGCGCGGTAGCCCGAAGCCAGGCGCCGCCGTAAAGCCTTTCTTACGCCATTTTCGCAGCAGCAAGGCGAGCCAAAGCTGATCACACAGACAAGCTCCATCGACCGGCACTAGAATCAGGGCTCTTTCGTTAGCCGCCTATCCACCAAGGACGCCCATGTCTTCCGCCAACCCCAGCCGCGGCTATGCCCTCGGCATCGCCGCCTACCTGATCTGGGGCCTGTTCCCGCTCTACTTCAAGGCCATCCAGGCCGTGCCGGCGCTGGAGATCATCGCCCACCGGGCGATCTGGTCGGCGCTGTTCGGCGCGGTGCTGCTGGCCCTGTGGAAACACCCCGGCTGGTGGCAGGAGCTGCGCGACAACCCCAGGCGCCTGGCGGTGCTCACCGGCAGTGGCCTGCTGATCGCCAGCAACTGGCTGGTGTACGTGTGGGCGGTGAACAACGGGCGCATGCTCGAAGCCAGCCTGGGCTACTACATCAACCCGCTGATCAACGTGCTGCTCGGCATGCTGCTGCTCGGCGAGCGTTTGCGCCGCCTGCAATGGGTCGCGGTGGGGCTGGCCGCCCTCGGCGTGCTGCAGCAGGTGTGGCAGGTGGGCAGCATTCCCTGGGTATCGCTGGTGCTGGCGCTGACCTTCGGTTTCTACGGGCTGATCCGCAAGCAGGCGCCGGTGGCCGCCCTGCCCGGCCTGGTGGTGGAAACCTGGCTGCTGCTGCCGCTGGCCCTCGGCTGGCTGTTGCTGCACCCGGCGGCGATAAGCACCCAGCCGGCGTTCTGGAGCAGCAGCGAGGCGCTGTGGCTGATCGCCGCCGGCCCCATCACCCTGGTGCCGCTGCTGTGCTTCAACGCCGCCGCCCGCCACCTGCCCTACACCACCCTGGGCTTCCTGCAGTACCTGGCGCCGACCCTGGTGCTGCTGCAGGCGGTAATGCTGTTCGGCGAGACGCTGGAGTCGAGCAAGCTGCTGTCGTTCGTGTGCATCTGGGCGGCGCTGTTCATCTATAGCCTGGACATCTGGCTGGGCCTGCGTCGCCGCGGCCAGGCTGGCTAGAAAACAGCCAACCGGCGGAGAAGCGCGACGGGGCTGGGCTGAGGCAGTTATTCCCAATCTTTTCCACAGCTCCATCCCCAGGCTTTGTGCACAAGCCAGACGGTGCTGTTCAGTTTCTGATCGATTGGCTACAGGCCTCGCCCCTCCTGGCCTGCAGCCCTGGTTCCCCAGGCTGTCCACAGGACTGCCCACGGCAAACGGGGATAGTCAGACGCAGCGCCACGGCGCGCGTTATCCACTGCGGCCAGCAGAGCGAACGCTGCACAAATATCAGCCAACGCGCCACAGGCCGCGCCAGCCGTGAAGCGCAGCGCTAAATCCCCGCCTTATCCACAGAACGATCCCCGGCCTTTGTGCACAAGCCATTGATACTGCTGGCTTTCTGAGCGAAGCGCGGGAAGCCGCGGAGCGCATGGCGTGCAGCGGCCATCCCCCAGGCTGCCCACACCTTCATCCACAGCTTTCGGGGATATCCATGCGCCACGCCGGGCTGGACGAAATTCGCCCAGCGCCCCGCAGGCCGCGCCAGCCGTGAGCTGCACGAGATGATCCCCGCGCTATCCACAGCTCCATCCCCGAACTTTGTGCACAAGCCGCTGAATATGAAGGTTTTTTGATCAGGCAAAGAAAAGCCCCGAGGCACTAGGCAGTGCGCCGGGGCTCCCCAGACTATCCACAGCTTCACCCACGCAAACTGGGGATCACTCCTCGGCAGTGCGCAGGTTCAGCTCCACCATCATGTCGTCGGCCAGGCTTTCCAGCTTGTCGCGCAGCAGGTCCAGCGACAGGGTCAGCGGCACGGCCAGCACCGCATCGGCGTGGAACAGCGGCTCGCTGCTCATCGGCGCCGGCGCCACCTCGGTGGTCAGGCTCTCCACATTGATGCCGTGCTCGGCCAGCAGGCGCGTAATGTCGCGGACGATACCGGGGCGGTCGTTGCCCACCAGGTCCAGGTGGATCGGCTTCCAGGTGCAGGACGGCTTGATGCCGCTCTCCGCCACCAGCACGCGAATGCCGTGGGTATTGAGGCCTTGCAGGCCATCCACCAGCTCGTCGTAGCCCTCGGCCGGCACGGCCACGCGCAGGATGCCGGCGAACTGCCCGGCCATGCGCGACATGCGGCTCTCCAGCCAGTTGCCGCCATGGGCGGCGATGCACTGGGCGATGCGTTCGACCAGGCCCGGTTGGTCCGGGGCGATGACGGTGAGTACCAGATGATCCACGTGCGACTCCTCGTTCAGGTTTCAGGCCGGGGCGTTCAGGCCGAGCCAGTAGGTATAGAACACCTCATCGCGCACATAGCCAAGCTTTTCGTAGAGCGCCTGGCCGGCGAAATTGTCCTTCGCCGTCTCCAGCTGCAGGCCGCAGGCGCCGCTCTGCTCGGCATGGGCGCGGGCAGCGTTCATCAGCTGCTCGGCCAGGCCCTGGCGGCGCCCGGCCGGGCTGACGTACAAGTCGCTGAGCAGGAAGGCCGGCTTCAGCTGCAGCGAGGCGAAGAACGGGTACAGCTGGACGAAGCCCAGCGCCGTGCCGGCCGCGTCGCGCGCCAGCAGCACGACCGACTCGCTGGCGGCCAGGCGCGCGGCGAGGAATGCCTCGATTTCCGAGGCCGGGCGCGGCACCTGGTAGAAGTCCAGGTAGCCGGCAAACAGCTCGACCAGCTCAGGCAGAACAGCAGGTAAATCGGCGGGTAGAACGCGGCTGACCGGCATGGCAACTCCACAGGCGAAAAAGTGCCCGCAGTATAGCCAGCGCCTGCGCCGCCGCCCGGCAGACGGGCACAGTTTGTGACTGATTTTTCCGAATGAGTCATGTAGTATCCGCCGACTCTTACTACATGGCCTTCCGGCCCTGTCTAGCATCAAGTGAGGCAAGCAATGACTGAGCGCGTTCAAGTAGGTGGTCTGCAGGTCGCCAAAGCCCTTTACGACTTCATCAACAACGAAGCCATCACCGGCACCGGCATCGCTGCCGACCAGTTCTGGGCCGGCGCCGAAGCCGTGATCAACGATCTGGCTCCGAAGAACCGCGCTCTGCTGGCCAAACGCGACGAATTCCAGGCCAAGATCGACGCCTGGCACCAGGCTCGCAAAGGCCAGGCGCATGACGCCGCCGCGTACAAAGCCTTCCTCCAGGAAATCGGCTACCTGCTGCCGGAGCCGGCCGACTTCCAGGCCACCACCCAGAACGTCGACGAAGAAATCGCCCGCCTGGCCGGCCCGCAGCTGGTCGTGCCGGTGATGAACGCGCGCTTCGCCCTGAATGCCTCCAACGCCCGCTGGGGTTCGCTGTACGACGCCCTGTACGGCACCGACGCGATCAGCGAAGAAGGCGGCGCCGAGAAAGGCAAAGGCTACAACAAGGTCCGTGGTGACAAGGTCATCGCCTTCGCCCGCGCCTTCCTCGACGAAGCCGCCCCGCTGGAAGGCGCTTCCCACGTCGACGCCACCGCCTATGTGGTGAAGAACGGCCAGCTGGCCGTGACCCTGAAGAACGGCAGCGAAGCCGGCCTGAAGAACGCCGCCCAGTTCATCGCCTTCCAGGGCGACGCCGCCGCGCCGATCGCCGTGCTGCTCAAGCACAACGGCCTGCACTTCGAAATCCAGATCGATGCCTCCAGCCCGATCGGCCAGACCGATGCCGCCGGCGTCAAGGACGTGCTGATGGAAGCCGCCCTGACCACCATCATGGACTGCGAAGACTCCGTCGCCGCCGTCGATGCCGATGACAAGGTCATCGTCTACCGCAACTGGCTCGGCCTGATGAAGGGCGACCTGGCTGAAGAAGTCAGCAAGGGCGGCACTACCTTCACCCGCACCATGAACCCGGACCGCGTCTACACCAAGGCCGACGGCTCCGAGCTGACCCTGCACGGCCGCAGCCTGCTGTTCGTGCGTAACGTCGGCCACCTGATGACCAACCCGGCGATCCTCGATGCCCAGGGCAACGAGATTCCGGAAGGCATCCAGGACGGTCTGTTCACCAGCCTGATCGCCATCCACAACCTGAATGGCAACACCAGCCGCAAGAACACCCGCACCGGCTCGGTCTACATCGTGAAGCCGAAGATGCACGGCCCGGAAGAAGTCGCCTTCACCGGCGAAATCTTCAGCCGCGTCGAAGACGTGCTCGGCCTGCCGCGCAACACCCTGAAAGTCGGCATCATGGACGAGGAGCGCCGCACCACCGTCAACCTCAAGGCGTGCATCAAGGCCGCCAGCGAGCGCGTGGTATTTATCAACACCGGCTTCCTCGACCGTACCGGTGACGAGATCCACACCTCCATGGAAGCCGGCGCCGTGGTGCGCAAGGCCGCCATGAAGGCCGAGAAGTGGATCAGCGCCTACGAGAACTGGAACGTCGACATCGGCCTGGCCACCGGCCTGCAGGGTCGCGCCCAGATCGGCAAAGGCATGTGGGCCATGCCCGACCTGATGGCCGGCATGCTCGAGCAGAAGATCGCCCACCCGCTGGCCGGTGCCAACACCGCCTGGGTACCGTCGCCGACCGCCGCCGCGCTGCACGCCCTGCACTACCACAAGGTCGACGTGTTCGCCCGCCAGGCCGAACTGGCCAAGCGCGAGCGCGCCTCCATCGACGACATCCTGAGCATCCCGCTGGCCAAGGACACCAACTGGTCGGCCGAGGAGATCCAGAACGAACTGGACAACAACTCCCAGGGCATCCTCGGCTACGTGGTGCGCTGGATTGACCAGGGCGTCGGCTGCTCCAAGGTGCCGGACATCAACGACGTCGGCCTGATGGAAGACCGCGCCACCCTGCGCATCTCCAGCCAGCTGCTGGCCAACTGGCTGCGCCACGGTATCGTCACCGAAGAGCAGGTGGTTGCCAGCCTCAAGCGCATGGCGCCGGTGGTTGACCGCCAGAACGCCAACGACCCGCTGTACCGTCCGCTGGCGCCGAACTTCGACAGCAACATCGCCTTCCAGGCTGCCCTGGAACTGGTGGTCGAAGGCACCAAGCAGCCGAACGGCTACACCGAGCCGGTCCTGCACCGCCGCCGCCGCGAGTTCAAGGCCGCCAACGGTCTGTAATTCGCAGCTGCAAGGAAAAAGCCGCCCTCCGGGGCGGTTTTTTTATGCCCGCTAACAGGGCAACAGCACAGGGCTGCTTATCGGGATAACCCCGGGTTATGCGCACTACCCGCGCGCCGGGCCAGCAACCATGCGCCTCGCAAGCCTTTGCCTGGAGACCCGCCGCGATGGTGGGCGCGCCGACCTCACCTTTGGCTATGGGCATAAGGATTATTCAGAAGTCAGGGGCGCCGGGCTTACCTAGGATGCCCCGGCACCTGTCATCAGGCTGCAAAGAAGCGATGCGCCGCGCGGCGTTGCCGCGGGCCTTCTTTGATCAGCAGGAGAGCCACATGAGAAGAACAACAACAGGCGCGGGGGCCATGTATCCCCACGCCCTGGCCCTGGCCGTAGCAATGGCAAGCGCGCTACCGGCCCAGGCCGCCAGCTTCAACATCGGGGAAATCGAAGGGCGGCTCGACTCCTCCCTGTCCATCGGCGCCAGCTGGGCACTGGATGAGGCCGATGCCAAGTTCATCGGCAAGGCCAACGGCGGCAGCGCCTCCACCCGCACCAGCGACGATGGCCGGCTGAACTTCAAGAAGGGCGAGACCTTCTCCAAGATCTTCAAGGGCGTGCACGACCTGCAGCTGAGCTACGGCGAGACCGGTGTGTTCCTGCGCGGCAAGTACTGGTACGACTTCGAGCTGAAGGACGAACACCGCCTGCTCTACGACATCGACGACAGCGGCCGCGACAACGCTGCCCAGTCTTCCGGCTTCGAGCTGCTGGACGCCTTCGTCTACCACAACTACCTGATCGGCGATCTTCCCGGCAGCGTGCGCGCCGGCAAGCAGGTGGTGAGCTGGGGCGAGAGCACCTTCATCCAGAACAGCATCAACGCCATCAACCCGGCCGACGTCGCCTCCCTGCGTCGCCCCGGCTCGGAGATCAAGGAAGGTCTGATCCCGGTGAACATGCTGTATGTCACCCAGGGCCTGACCGAGAACATTTCCGCCGAGGCCTTCTACCAGATCGAGTGGGAGAAGACCGTCCTCGACAACTGCGGCACCTTCTTCAGCACCGACACCGCGGCCAAGGGCTGCGACAACGGCATGACCACCTTCGGCAGCGACTACGACCGCGACCCGTCGGTGTACGGCTGGGTGCCGCGCGGCGACGACCAGGAGGCCCGCGACAGCGGCCAGTTCGGCGTGGCCCTGCGCTGGATGGTGCCGGAGCTGAACGACACCGAGTTCGGCTTCTACGCCATGAACTACCACAGCCGTACCCCGGAGAGCATGTGGACCGTGGGCCGCGCCAGCCTCAGCGCCGTCACCGGCGCCCCCGGCCCGGCCAGCGCCAGCTACTACCTGGCATACCCGGAAGATATCCGCCAGTACGGCATCAGCTTCGCCACCACCACCCCGGACGGCACCGCGCTGTCGGGCGAGATCAGCCACCGGCCGAACATGCCGCTGTCGCTCAACGGCACCGACGTGTCCACCGCCGCCAGCGTCGGCGGCCTGGTCAGCATGCTGGGCATCGACGGCCTGGCGATCTTCGACAGCGGCTGGGCCGATACCGAGTTCGGCAGCCTGGTGCAGGGCTACAAACGCATGCCCTTCAGCCAGGCCCAGGTCAGCGCCGTGCATACCTTCGATCAGGTACTCGGCGGCGACCGCCTGACCCTGATCGGCGAAGTCGGCTACAGCCATATCGGCGACCTCGGCTCCAGCGACGGCTCCGACCTGCGCTTCGGCCGCAGCAGCGTGTTCGGCAACGGCGTACTGCCGGACAACGCCGCGGCGCTGGGCATGACCGGCAACGGCCTGTGCAGCGCGCTGCTCAACACCACCAACCCGGACCAGTGCACCAGCAAGGGCTTCTACACCCAGAACTCCTGGGGCTACCGCCTGCGCACCCAGCTGGAGTTCAACGACGCCATCGCCGGGGTCAACCTCAAGCCCAACCTGGCCTTCGCCCATGACGTCGAGGGCTACGGCCCGACCTTCACCGAGGGCAACAAGTCGGTGAGCCTGGGCCTGGATGCCGACTACCTGTCCACCTATACCGCCAGCCTGAGTTACACCAACTACTTCGGCGGCGACTTCAACACCAACACCGACCGCGACTTCCTCGCCTTCAGCGTCGGCATGAGTTTCTGAGGTCTGAGCACATGAAGCTTTCCACTCTCCACACCCAACTCCTGCGCGCCGGCGGCCTGAGCCTCGGCCTGCTCGCCGGTCAGGCCCTGGCCGGCGTGCCGGCCGAGCAGATCGCCCGCCTGGACAAGGACCTGACCCCGATCGGCGCCGAGCGCGCCGGCAACGCCGACGGCAGCATCCCGGCCTGGACCGGCGGCCTGGCCAAGGACGCTGGCAACCGCGATGCCGACGGTTTCCTCAGCGACCCGTTCGCCGCCGACCAGCCGCTGTTCACCATCACCGCCGATAACGTCGCCCAGTACCAGGACAAGCTGACTCCCGGCCAGCTCGCCCTGTTCAAGCGCTACCCGCAGACCTACCGCATCCCGGTCTACCCGACCCGCCGCTCGGTGACCATGCCCAAGGCCTACCTGGACACCAGCCGCCTGAACGCGGCCGACACCCAGCTCGCCGAAGGCGGCAACGGCCTGCACAACTACCGCAGCGGCGGCCTGCCGTTCGCCATCCCGCAGAACGGCCTGGAAGTGATCTGGAACCACATCGGCCGCTACCGTGGCCTGGCCTTCCAGCGCATGGTGGTGCAGGCCTCGCCGCAGGCCAACGGCGCCTTCACCCCGAGCCTGATCAAGCAGCAGCTGGCCTACCCGGTGGGCCTCAGCGACTACGCCGCGCAGGAGATGAGCAACGTGCTCTATCTCTACCGCGAGGAATTCCTCGCCCCGGCGCGCCTGGCCGGCGGCGTGCTGCTGGTCCACGAGACCATCAACCAGGTCAAGGAACCGCGCATGGCCTGGCAGTACAACGCCGGCCAGCGTCGCGTGCGCCGCGCCCCGCAGATCGCCTACGACAGCCCCGGCGCCGAAGGCATGCGCACCATGGACGACTTCGACATGTTCAACGGCGCGCCGGACCGCTTCGACTGGAAACTGGTGGGCAAGAAGGAGATGTACATCCCCTACAACAGCTACAAGCTGAGCTCGCCCAAGCTGAAGTACAGCGACATCATCAAGCCCGGCCACCTCAACCCCGAACACACCCGCTACGAGTTGCACCGTGTGTGGCACCTCACCGCCACCCTCAAACCGGGCCAGCGCCACGTCTATTCGCGTCGCGACATCTTCCTCGACGAGGACAGCTGGCAGGCCGCCGAGGCAGACGCCTACGACGGTCGTGGCCAGCTGTGGCGCGTGTCCGAGGGCCACGGCACGTTCTTCTACGATCAGCAGATCCCGCAGTTCAGCGCCGAGACCCACTACGACGTGCTCTCCGGCCGCTACGCCGTCGGCGCGCTGTTCAACGAAGAGCAGAACGCCTACCAGTTCGACGTCAAATACAGCCGCAAGCAGTTCACCCCCAGCGCCCTGCGCGCCTCGGGGCTCCGTTGATCTCCACGCAACACTCCTACCTTGGCGGCCTGCGGGCCGCCGTTTTTTTATCTGCCGTTACACCAGCGAACGTCCGAGGCCCGCGTTTTGCTTTAAATTCAGCCCCCTGTCCTCCGAAACACCGGCGTCGCTCATGAAGTTGCACCAACTCCGCGCCATGCTCGCGATCAGCGAGAGTGGCAGCATCCAGGAGGCCTCGCGCCTGCTGCACATCTCCCAGCCGGCCCTGTCCAAGGGCATCAAGGAACTGGAGGCCGAGCTCGGCGTACCGCTGCTGATCCGCTCCAACCGCGGCATCACCGTCACCGAATACGGCGAGCGCCTGGTGCGCCGCGCGCGCCTGATCCTCGAAGAGGTGCGCCGCGCCCGCGAGGAAATCGAAACGCTCAAGGGCGTGATGGACGGCAAGGTGTCGATCGGCGTCTCGCCGGTCACCCCCGGCGCCCAGTTCATCGCCAGCCTCAACCGCTACCGCAAGCGCTTCCCCAAGGTGCAGGTGCAGATCAACGAACTGCGCCCGTCCAAGCTGATGGAGGGCCTGCGCGAGGGCCAGCTGGACCTGGTGCTGACCTCGCTGCCGGCGATCCGCAACAGCGACGGCTTCCACTGGACCGAGCTGTACGCCCAGCCCACCGTGCTGGCCGTGCGCAAGGGCCACCCGTTGAGCGGGGCGCGCGCGCTGGAGGAGCTGCGCGATCAGGAGTGGCTGCTGCAGGACTCGCTGGAGCAGTCGCGGGTCGGCCTGATGTTCGAGCAGTACCGGGTCGAGCCGCCGACACGGGTCATCGAATGCGCCTCGGTGGTGCTGTTCTCCGAGCTGGCGCTCAATACCGACGCCATCAGCTACTGGTCACTGCGGGTGCTGGAGCACGTGCAGAAGCTCGGCCAGGAACTGCACGTGCTGGACGTGGCGGAACAGGTGCCGCCGATGAACATCTCCCTGGTCTGCCGCGACCAGGAACTGATGACCCGCGAGGCCAAGGCCTTGGCCGACGAACTGGTGTACGCCTACAAGAGCCCGCACGCGCCGAAGCTGGGCGATTAGCCCAGGCCTCAGGTCGCGCTCAGGCGCGGTTGCTGGTCGAGGAACAGCACCAGGTCGCGCACGCTGCTCACCCGATCGAACCAGGGATTGTCCGCGGTCCGCTCCAGCGAGCGACCACTGAGGCGGGCCATGTCCGCCAGCAGGTCGAGATCCAGATCGTCGTCATCCAACCGCAGATCCTGCTTGAGCCGGTCATCGGCGCGGATCGGCAGGCGCCCGCCGAGGTAGCCGTGCAACGACTCGTACACGGCGCGAATCACCCAGGTATCCACCTGACGCCGTGGAAAAGCGCGGGCGAACTGGCAGATGGACTCGCCCTGACGTTGCGCGGCCAGGCGCGCCAGATAACGACGATCACGCCACACCATCCACAGCCCCAGCACAACCAGCCCCGCAATGAACCAAAGCAACCGAGGCTGCAGGCAGATGGCCAGGAGCGCCACCGACAGCAGGAACCAGGCCGCCACACGCTGACCTGGCGAGGCTGCCATTGTGGGCTCTTCCGCATCATGCATTCGTCTGGACGGTGTACGCATTCCGTTCACCTCAGGGATAGGCCGGCTCGCAGCGTACCTCGGTCTTCACCGAGCTGGCGATAAAGCACTCCTCGTGCGCCTCGTGGTGCAGTGCGTCGAGCTGTTCGCGGCTCGGGGCGGCGCCGGCGAAACTCACCGTCGGGCGCAGGGTGACGCGGGTCATGGCCAGGCGGCCCTCGGCGTTCCTACCCATGCGACCTTCGGCCTGGTCGCGATAGGCATCCACCCGCCAGCCGTCACGCGCCGCCAGCGAGAGGAACCAGAGCATGTGGCAGCTGGACAGCGAGGCGACGAAGGCCTCCTCCGGGTCCACCGCGTCCTCGCGCGAACCGGGCAGTGGCACCACGTGCGGCGAGGACGAGGCGGGCACCTCCACGCCACCGTCGAAACGCCACAGGTGACCGCGGCTGTAGCGGTTGTCGAGGAAGTCCTGGTCGCCACGCGACCAGAGGATTTCGGCGCAGTAGATCGCCATGGCAACACTCCCGAACGGGCCTGGCGGGCCAGCATAACCAAGCCACCGGGCGCTGCACATAACCAAAGCCGATACACATGCGCAGAGGTGATTATCCGTGGCCTGCCCACCTGCGGCATGCTGCGCCGCAAGCTACGACAAGGACACCCCCAATGCCGCTGATCCCGCAGCTCCTCGCCTGGCAGGATGAATTCGCGCGGTTGCGCCAGCAGATCCACGCGCATGCCGCACGCGGCTTCGAGGCAGCACACGCCAGCCGTCTGCTCGCACCCATCTGAACGAGGCCTGAGCCATGCAGTCCCCCTCCACCCAGAGACGCGCCCTGATCGTCGCCATGCTGCTGGCCGTGATGGTCATCAGCGTGCTGGACAAGACCATCTTCGCCTTCGCCGGCCCGCAGATCATCGACGAGCTGAAGCTCACTCCCGAGCAGTTCGGCTTCATCGGCAGCGCCTTCTTCTTCCTCTACTCGGTGTCCGGCGTGCTGGTCGGCTTCCTCGCCAACCGCGTGGCGAGCCGCTGGATTCTCTCCGGCATGTCGGTGGTGTGGATGGGCGCGCAGATCCTCACCGCAATCTCCACCAGCTTCTATGCCCTGGTCGCCAGCCGCATGCTGCTCGGCGCCGGCTGTGGTCCGGGCACCGCGGTGACCCAGCACGCCGCCTTCAAATGGTACGCCCCGCGCGACCGCGTGCTGCCGGGTGCCTGGATTCATATCGCGATCATGGTCGGTGCCATTCTCGGCGCCCTGTCGCTGCCGCTGCTGATCCAGCACCTGGGCTGGCGCGTCGGCTACCTGATGCTGGCCGGCGTCGGCCTGGTCTGGCTGGTGGTCTGGCTGTTCGTCGGCCGCGAGGGCCAGCATGACGAGGCGCCCGGCGAAATCGTCGGCGGCACCGCCAGTTACCGCCACCTGCTGCTCAACCGCACCTTCATCTTCATCACCCTGCTGGGCTTCTGCAGCTACCTGCCCAACGCGCTGATCTACAGCTGGATTCCGACCTACCTGCAGAAGGGTCTGGGCATGACCCCGATGCAGTCCGGCTATGTGGTGATGGCCGCCACCATCGGCGTGATCGTGCTCAATCTGGTGGTCTCCGCCCTGTCGCAGCGTGCCCTCAAGCGCGGTGCCAGCGTGCGCCTGGCCATGGTCTTCCCGCCGGCCATCGCCTGCGTGATCGGCGGCATCGCCATGAGCCTGCTGGGCTTCGTCGAGCAGGGCGTGGCGCTGACCATCACCCTGTACCTGATCGGCGGCATCGTGGTGAACCTGACCACTACCTTCTCCAACACCACCGTCGCCTACATCGCGCCGGCCAAGCAGCGCGGCAGCATGCTGGCCCTGCACATCGGCCTGATGACCAGCGCCGGCATGATCGCCCCGCACGTGGTCGGTCAGGCCATCGGCTGGGAAGGCGGCGACCTGGTCAAGGGCTTCGAACTGGCCGTGGGCCTGTTCGGTCTGGCGCTGATCGCCGGCGGCCTGCTCGCCCTGCGCCTGGTCAACCCGGAGCGCGACCTGCACACCATCGGCGCCCTCACCCGCCAACCCGATTCCGCATCCAATAACGAGCCGGCCGCTAGCCAGGCCTGAGTCAGGAAATCTGTCCCATGCACAAACGAGTTCCCTCGCCGCAGAAACGCCCCGAGTCCATCCAGCTGCCCGAGACCTGGCGTCACGCCGACGTGGAAGACGGCTTCTGCGTGGTCGCCGTCGGCGACATCATCATCACCCACGCCATCGCCGACAAACTGGCGCGCAAGTCGCCCGAGCTGCTCGACATCCTCAAGCGCGGCGACGTGGTGGTGGGCAACTACGAATGCACGGCGATCGACTTCAACCGCTATGACGGCTACCCCGAGGCGCTGTCCGGCTTCTCCTGGCTGCTCAGCGACGCCGACGCCCCGGCGGACCTGGCCAGCATCGGCTTCAACATGATGTCGCGGGCCAACAACCACGCCCTGGACTGGGGTGCGGCCGGCCTGAAGATGACCGACGAGTTGCTGGACGATGCCGGCATCGCCCACGCCGGCACCGGCAGCAGCCTGGCAGCCGCCCGCGCGCCGGCCTTCGTCAACACCGATAAGGCGCGTGTCTCGCTGATCTCCTACGCCACCACCTTCGAGGCCAACGCCCCGGCCGCCGACGGCCTCGGCATGGTGCCGCCGCGCCCGGGCCTGAGCCCGCTGCGCACCACCCCGCATCGCCTGGTGTCGCCGCAGGACTTCGCCGTACTCAAGCGCCTCAACGAGCAGGAGGCCTTCCAGGACCATTACCTGCTGCGCACCCTGCACGGCGAGCACAGCGTGCACCTGGGCATGGCCCTGCACTACCGCGTCGACCCGAATGCCGCACCGGGCACCGTGCGCATCCACTACGAGTGCGACAAGCTCGACCAGGCCGACATCGTGCGCAACCTGCGCCAGGCCAAGCAGACCAGCGACTTCACCATCGTCGCCCAGCACACCCACGAGCCGGACAACCAGTGCATCGAGGTACCCAACTACCTGCCGACCCTGGCGCGCAGCCTGGTCGACAGCGGAGCCGACATGCTCTGCGGCCACGGCCCGCACCAGATCCGCGGCATCGAGGTCTACCGGGGCAAGCCGCTGCTCTATTCGCTGGGCAACTTCTGCTTCATGGACAACAGCATGAAGCTGATGCCCGCAGACAAGTGGGAGAGCCGCGAGTGGCTGGCGGCCGAGGCCTTCGTCGGGCCCAAGGGCATCACCAACCCGCGCCTGACCACCGCGGCCGAGTTTCTCGAATGGAAGCGCGTGGTCGGCATCTTCAGCGAGCCGGTGTGGTTCGAGAGCGTGATCGCCGAGTGCCACTTCAACGCAGGCGGCACCCTGCGCGAGATGCTCCTGTACCCGATCGAACTGGGCTTCAACGGCCGCGACGCCGAGCGCGGCATTCCGCGCCTGGCCTTCGACACCGCCGAGAACGACGCCCAGGCGCGGCGCATCATCGAACGCCTGCGCGACCTCTCCGCCGAGTTCGGCACCGTCATCGAGATCGAGACCGTGCAGGTCGGCGAGCGCCAGAGCAGCATCGGCCGCGTCGTGCTCGACTCATGACCGCCAACCAGGGCTAGCGCCCCACAAGGTCGCCAGCCCGGGGCACGCCCCAACCCCAACGACCGATCCGTCGCCCGGCACCGGCCACAAGCCTGCGCCGCAGGCCCGGCCATGCCCGCGAAACCCCGCGGGCCGCTTTCACCACAAGGAACTGCACAACATGGATCTCTCCAGCTTCTCGCAGAGCTACGCCGAAGCCCGGCAGAAATTTCTCGCCGCCAGCGCCGCCACCGGCCTCGCCGTCGAATCCCATGTCCACCCGCTGCGCGGACGCGACGACGAGGAGCTGGCGATGGACGTCGCCCGCCTCGGCCCCGCGGATGCTGCCAACCTGCTGATCCTCAGCAGCGCCTGCCATGGCGTCGAGGGTTTCTGCGGCTCCGGCATCCAGGTCGCGCACCTGCGCGACAACGCCTGGCTCGAGCGCTGCAAGCGCGACGACCTGGCCGTGCTGTTCATCCACGCGCTCAACCCATACGGCTTCTCCTGGCTGCGCCGGGTGACCGAGGACAACGTCGACCTCAACCGCAACTTCGTCGACTTCAGCCAGCCGCTGCCGGACAACCCCGACTACCGCGCCGTCGCCCACCTGCTGCTGCCCAAACGCCAGCCGCCGACCCTGCTCAGCACCCTGGGCCTGGTCGGCTATGCCCTGCGCCACGGACGCATGGCCCTGCAGGGCGCCATCTCGCGCGGCCAGCACAATGACCCCACAGGCATGTTCTTCGCCGGCACCGAAGCCACCTGGAGCAACCGCACGCTGAAACAGGTGCTGCGCCAGCACGGCCAGCAATGCCGCCGCCTAGGCTGGATCGACATCCACACCGGCCTCGGCCCGCGCGGCATCGGCGAGCGCATCTACAAGGGCCGGCAGACGCCGGAAGACATCGCCCGCTGCCGCCGCTGGTGGGGCGAGCAGGTCACCAACAGCGCCGAGGGCAACTCGGTGTCGGCCAAGCTCAACGGCACCATCGACAACGTGGTGCCGGAGATCTGCCCGCAGGCCGAGTACAACGGCCTGACCCTGGAGTACGGCACCCTGCCGGGCCTGCAGGTGCTCAACGGCATGCGCGGCGACCACTGGCTGCAGCGCAATCCGCAGGCACCCGCCGCCCAGCAGGAGCGCATCAAGCGCCGCCTGCGCGATGCCTTCTATGTCGATGCCGATGACTGGAAGCAGCAGATCCTCGATCAGGCCCGCGAGGTGCTGGACCAGACCCTGAGCGGGCTCGCCACGCCGCTGCAGTCCCGCGTCTGAGGCAGCGCGGGCCTCAGTGCAGTTCCAGGCCGTGCTTGCGGTACAGCGCCTGCACCCAGCCCTCGCGGTACATCTGCCGCAGGTTGTCCTGCAGGCGCTGCAACTCGCCGGGGTCCATGCGCGGGTGGCAGGCGATGTCTTCCATCAGGGTCAGGAACGGCAGCACCTCGCGCGGGCGCGGGCTGGCCGAGAGCGAGTCGACCACCGCCGAGCTGGTCGCCCACAGGCGTGCGCGGCTGCGCTGCAGCATGCTCAGGTTGAGCGACTCCTTGTTCGAGTAGATCACTGCCACGCCGATGCTCTGCAGGTACTCGCCAGCGCCGGAGCCCTGGTGACTGAGCACGCGCAGGCCGCGGACCTGCTCCAGACTGCTCAGCTGCAGGTTGTCGTCAGCCTTGGCGTACAACCCCAGGCGCGACACCAGCAGCGGGCCGACCCAGGCGAAGTAGGGCTCGCGCTCCTGCTGGCGCTCCACCAGCAGCACGCAGCTGCGCTCCTGCTGCTGCACCTGGTGCAGGGCGCGCTGCAGCGGCATGAAGCTCAGTCGATAGGCGATGTCGGCACGGCGGAACAGCTCGGCGGTCAGCTCCGGTACCAGGCCGCTGGCGCTGCCATCCGGGCGCTGCTGTACCAGCGGCGCGCGCTCCCAGGCGAACAGCTGCAGCTCGGCGGCGGCCAGCGGCAGGCTGAGCAGGCTCAGCAACAGCAGGCTAATCCCACGCACGCAGGGCCTCCTCGTACGGCAGGGTGCGCCCGGGCGGGCGTTCGTTGTCCAGGCGCGGCCAGGGCGCGCCTGGCTTGCCCAGCCACTCGCCGGGTGGGCGCGCGGGATTCAACGCAGGCGCGCAGGCGTGTTGCTGGCGCTGGCCGACGACCTGCAAGTGACGGTCGAAGGCCAGGGCCAGATTGCCCAGGGCCTGGGCCGCGCTGAGCTTGCCCGACACAGCCGGGTGCAGCTGGCGCCACCACAGGCTGGCCATGCCGCTGTAGTCCGGCACGTTG
The DNA here is from genome assembly GCF_029837695.1 of Pseudomonas sp. GD04019. Classification (GTDB taxonomy): domain Bacteria; phylum Pseudomonadota; class Gammaproteobacteria; order Pseudomonadales; family Pseudomonadaceae; genus Aquipseudomonas. Next base: position 263,230 of record NZ_JAOEEA010000004.1, on the reverse strand, counting down.
GCGCCGGTGGGCGTCCAGCGCCGCGCCGCGCGGCTGCGGTAGAACTCCACCAGTCCGCCCAGGCGCGGTGCCTCGGCCAGCAGGGCCGGCGAATCGAGATCGGAGCGGCGGATCGGGGTCAGGCCGACCAGGGTCTTGCGCAGCGACACGCTCTTGGCGGTAACGAACTGGGCGTACAGCCAGGCCGCCTGGCGCTGGCGCAGCGGCGTGGCCTTGAGCAGGGTCCAGGCGCCGACGTCCTGGTAGCCGGACTTCATGCCATCGCGCCAGTAGGCGCCGCGCGGCGACGGCGCCACCCGCCACTTGGGCTTGCCCTCGGCGTCCACCACCGGGCTGCCGAGCTTGGTGTAGTCGGCGGTAAAGGCGGTGTACCAGAAGATCTGCTGGGCCACCAGGCCGCGGGCGGCGACGTTGCCGGCCTGGTTGAAGCTCATCTGCTGCGCCTCGGGCGGCGCGTAGCGCTGCAGCCAGTCGACGTACTGCTGGATGGCGTAGACCGCCGCCGGGCTGTCCAGCGCGCCGCCGCGGGCGACGCTGGCGCCCGCCGGGCGACAACCCTCGACGCGGATGCCCCAGTCGTCCACCGGCAAGCCGTTGGGCAGGCCCAGGTCGGCCACCCCGGCCATGCCCAGCCAGGCGTCGGACAGGCGCCAGCCGATGGAGGGATCGAAGCCGCCGTAGTCCATGTGGCCGTAGACGCGCTGGCCGTCGAGTTCGCCGACCTGCTCGGTGAAGAAGGCGGCGATGTCCTCGTAGGCCGACCAGTTCTGCGGCACATCCAGTTCGTAGCCGTAGCGCTGGCGGAAGGCCTTGCGCAACTCCGGGCGCTCGAACCAGTCGCGGCGGTACCAGTAGAGGTTGGCGAACTGCTGGTCGGGCAACTGGTACAGCCTGCCGTCGGGGGCGGTGACGAAGGACAGCCCGATGAAGTCGCCCAGATCGAGGGTCGGCAAGGTCACGCTGGCGCCCTCGCCGGCCATGAAGTCGGACAGCACCAGCACCTGGCCGTCGCGGAAGTGCTGGCCGAGCAGGTCGCTGTCACTGACATAGGCGTCGTACAGCGGCAGACCGGTCTCCTGCTGGGTGCGCAGCTTGTTGACCACGTCGTCTTCGCCGCTGATCTCGTGGATCACGCGAATACCGGTAAGCCGAGTGAACAACGGCGCCAGCACGTTGGTCTCGTACCAGTGGGTGTCGATGCGCTCGGCGATCACCCGCACCTGAGTGCCGGCGAACGGCTTGCCGGCCTGGGCGAACCAGGCCAGCTCGGCGCGCTGCTCGGCGGCACTCAATGAACTGGGCTGCAGCTCGGCCATGGCCTCCTGCAGGGGGTCGGCAGCATGCGTGGCCGCGCTCAGCACCAGGCCGAGCAATATCGCAGCGCGCATCGGAGGCTCCTTGTAGTTATGCGCTGAGTCTAGGCGAGTGCCGGGAGGAGCCGCCAGAGCCCCCTGCGACCGATGGTCCCAGGCGCAACCGGCATTTTGCAGCTATAGAAAGAAGAGGGACGGCCGACATAGCAATAACCACACATAAGCATCACCTATGGTCACAGGATGACCGACCAGTGGCCTTTAGCCACCAATCGGCTTTCTGTACACTCTGCGCCCCCGATTTGGGTACCTGCCATGCTGAAGAATCTGTCGCTAACCCTGAAGTTGTCGCTGCTGCCCGCCGTTGCCCTGCTCGGCCTGCTGCTGTTCGTGGGCTATACCTCGATGCAGCTATCGGCCAACGATGCCCGCCTGGACACCCTGGAGACCCACAGTTTCCCCACCCTGGAAAAGGCCGATGCGGTGAATTTCCAGTTCTCCCGCCTGCCCGGCCTGCTCAACAGCGCCGTCGCCGCCGGCGAGCTGTCGACCCTGGACGAAGCACGCCAGGTGCTGGCCGAGATCGCCAAACTGCAGCAGGCCTTGCAGCCACTGACCGGCGCCAACAGCGAGCGCGCCGGTGAGCTGGATGCCTGGCGCCAGGCCATCGGCCGCTACGCCGACAATGCCCTGTCCTCCTCCGAACAGCTGATCAAGGGCAGCGCCGGTTTCGAAGACCTGCGCCCCAACCTGGACCGCATGGCCAGCGACCTGGCCGCCGCGCAGAAGCTCGGCGAAACCTTCCGCGCCCATGCCTACGAGGACTTCCAGAGCACCCTGGGCCAGGCCCGCACCGACAACGCCGAGACCACCCGCGTCGGCTTCATCCTCACCGCCCTGCTGGTGGCCCTGGTCGGCCTCGGCGCCTGGGTGATCATCCGCGGCATCATGGGCAACGTGCACGGCGTGATCGATTCGCTGAAAGCCATTGCCCGTGGCGATGGCGACCTGACCCGCCGGGTCAACGTCGACTCGCGCGACGAGATCGGCGAGATGATCCAGCTGTTCAACGGCTTCCTCGACAAGCTGCAGGGCACCATCCGCCAGACCATCGACGCCGCCAGCCCGCTGGGGCAGATGTCCCAGGAACTCTATCGCCTGACCCAGGACGCCACCCAGAACGCCCGCTCGCAGCAGGGTCATACCGATTCGATCGGCCGTGATATCCAGACCATGACCAGCAGCATCCAGGAAGTGGCGCAGCGTTCGCAGCAGGCCTCCGAGGGTGCCGGCGCCGCCTCGCGCCAGGCCGACACCGCGCGCGCCAGCATCGGCAGCCTGTCCAGCAGCATCAGCGACCTGGGTAGCAGCGTGATGGGCGCGGTCCAGGCCATGGAGCAACTGGAGGAAGAGACCCAGCAGGTGGGCTCGGTACTCACCGTGATCCGCAGCATCGCCGAGCAGACCAACCTGCTGGCGCTCAACGCCGCGATCGAAGCCGCCCGAGCCGGCGAACAGGGCCGTGGCTTCGCCGTGGTCGCCGACGAGGTGCGCAACCTGGCGCAGAAGACCGCCGCCTCCACCGCCGAGATCCAGCAGATCATCCAGCGCCTGCAGAACAGCGCCAACGGCGTGCTCAACGTCATGACCGCCAACGGCGAGAAGGCGCAGAACAGCATCGAGCGTTCGGTGGAAGCCACCCGCATGCTCGAGTCCATCGCCGTGGCGGTGGGCCAGATCGACCAATTGAACGCCGGCATCGCTCAGCTCACCCAGGAGCAGATCGGCCTGTCCAGTTCCATCCAACAAGAGACCCAAGTGTTGCAGCAGGATGCCCAAGCAACCGCCCACGGGGCCGACGCCACCGCACGCCTAGGCGAGCAGCTGGTCAGCACAGGAGACCACCTGCGCGCGGCAACGGCCCAATTCCGCGTTTAACCCATTCAATGGAGCATCACCGCATGACCAATGTTCGTGTCCTCGGTATGGCGATCTGCCTGGCCAGCACCCCGGCGTTCGCGCTGGAGCAAGGCGAAGCCCTCATCAACGGTTTCGGCACCGTCGGCATCACCCACCTGGGTGGCGAAGACGACGGCCGCGGCTACGGTCTTTCCGGCCAGACCAACGATTCCTGGCGCGGCGACCAGCTGAGCAAGTTCGGCGCCCAGCTGACCTACGGCGTCACCGACACCGTCGGCCTGACCCTGCAGACCACCGCCAAGGCCTATAGCGATGAGTGGAAGGCCAACCTGGAGTGGGCGTACCTGTCCTGGCAGAGCACCGACAACCTGATGATGCGCTTCGGTCGCCTGCGCACCCCGGTGTACATGTACTCCGAGAGCATCGACGTGGGCTTCAGCTACCCCTGGCTGCGTCTGCCGGACGAGGTCTACAGCCAGGTCCAGCTGTCCAACTACGAAGGCGCCGACCTGGTCTACAACCTGCCGCTGTCCTTCGCCACCCTGTCGTTCCAGGTCGCCGGCGGCGTCGCCAAGAACCGTGACTACTACCTGTACGACGAAGAGTTCGACATCGACTACGACAACGTCTTCGGTTCCAGCGTGAGCCTGGCCACCAACGACTTCGGCACCTTCCGCATCGGCTACGTCGAGGCCGATATCGAGACCGAGATCGCCGGCAGCTTCACCGACATCCTCGGCAACCCGAGCTCGGCCACCCTGCTGTCGCTGGATAAGGACAAGGGCAAATTCACCTCCATCGGCTACCAGTACGACAACGGTACCTGGCTGACCGCCAACGAGTGGACCAGCCGCGTGATCGAGAACGACAACACCCACAGTACCGACTCGTTCTACCTGATGGGCGGCCGCCGCTTCGGCGACTTCCTGGGCCATGTCACCTACGCCCAGCTGGATGAGGACGAAGGCCGCCAGAGCTCCTGGACCCTCGGCCTGAACTACAACATCCTGCCGACCGTGGTGCTGAAGGGCGAGTACAAGCGCGTGGACACCAAGGGTGGCTACGACGGCGTGTTCGTGCGCAACTCCCAGGAGCTGTACGACAACACCGTCAACGACCGCACCAACGGCCTGCTCGGCGTGCCGGCGCGCAACTACGACGGCGACATCATCAGCGCCGGCGTCGACTTCGTCTTCTGAGGAGCATGCATATGAAGCAGTCCATTCGCATCCTCCTCGCCGCCGCCAGCCTGGGCGTTGCCGCCCTGGCCCAGGCCGAGGTCGCCGTGATCGTCAATGCCGGTGCGTCCGCCGCACCGTCGCAGTCCGACGTGGCCAACATCTTCCTGGGCAAGAACAAGTCGCTGAAAGGCGTCGACCAGAAAGACTGGAACCCGACCAAGGAGAAGTTCTACACCGCGGTCACCAACAAGAACGAAGCCCAGCTGAAGTCCTACTGGTCCGGCCTGGTGTTCACCGGCAAGGGCCAGCCGCTGCCGAGCGTGGCCGGCGATGCCGATGTGGTCGCCAAGGTGTCCGCCGAAGCCGATGCCATCGGCTACGTGGACAAGGCCGCGGTGACCGACAAGGTCAAGGTGCTGTTCACCCTGCCCTGATTACGGGGTAGCGCGATAGAAAAGGCCGGCGGGGCGACCCACCGGCCTTTTTTCATGCCTGCTGCATCTCCTTCACCAGCGTCGCCACCAACTCGGCTGCCGGCAGCTCGCGAGCCAGTGGAGCACCCTGGCCGGCCCACTGGGCGGCGAAGTCGTGGTTGCCCTGGGCACTGGCGGCGGCATGCAGGGCCTTGGCGGCGTCGTAGCAGATCGGATAGTCAGGTAACGCCGCGCCCAGGTCGCCGTACAGGCGATTGGGCAGGCCGCGGGCCGGGCGGCCGGAGATATTGGCGGTGATCTCGGTGCGCGCGGCCTTCTCGCCTTTCAGCGCCGCCCGGTAGGCGGCGTTGGCGGCAGACTCGGGGCAGAGCACGAAGGCCGTGCCCAGTTGGACCCCGGCCGCGCCCAGCGCCAGCGCGGCGTTGATGCCGGCGCCATCCATGATGCCGCCGGCGGCGATGATCGGCAGGCGCGACTGCTGCGCCAGCAGCCGCACCAGCGCCAGGGTGCCGAGGCCGGCATCACCCCATTCCGGCGCGAACACGCCGCGATGGCCACCGGCCTCGATGCCCTGCGCCACCAGCGCATCCACACCAGCAGCCTCGGCCAGGCGGGCCTCCTCGGGGGTGGTCACGCAGGCCAGCAGGCGGATGTCGGCGAACTTCAGGCGCTCGATCCACGCTTGCGGCGGCAGGCCGAAGTGGAAGCTGACCACCGCCGGGCGCAGCTCCAGCAACACTTCCAACATGTCAGGGTCGGCCAGGAAACTCCGGTAGATTTCGCGCAGCTGCGCCGGCGGCTCGGTGCCGAACTCGGCGAACAGCGGGCGCAGGCGCTCCAGCCAGGCCTGCTCGCGAGGGGCATCGGCCACCGCTGGCGCATGGCAGAACAGGTTGAGGTTGAACGGCTTGTCGGTCAGCGTACGAGTCTGCGCGATCAACTCGCGGGCCTGTACGGGCGTGCTCGCGCCCAGGCCCAGCGAGCCCAGCCCTCCGGCCTCGGACACTGCGGCGGCCAGCTGTGGCGTGGAAACGCCGACCATGGGCGCCTGGATGATGGGGTGAGACACACCGAGCAGGGTGCAGAGCGACGCGGACATGACGGAATCCTGAGTCTGGAGATGAGGCACGTCATTATCGGGGCTCTGCGACCTAGGTCCAATGGCCGCACCCTAGGGTGGGCGCGATGATCGGCACAAACCACACCGAGAGTTCCGCATGTCCTCCACCTCTGCGGGCAAGATGGCCGTGCTGCAGAACATCCACGGCCTCATGGAGTTCCTGCGCAAGTACCCGCCGTTCAATCAGATGGACAGCGCCCAGCTGGCCTACCTGGTGGAGCACTGCCAGCTGCGCTTCTATGCCGCCGGCGAGAGCATCATCAAGCCGGGCGACGGGCCGGTGCAGCACTTCTACATCGTCAAGCAGGGCCAGGTGGTCGGCGAGCGGCCGCACTCGGCCCGGCGCGGCAGCGAGACCACCTTCGAGATCGCCAGCGGCGAGTGCTTCCCCCTGGCCGCCCTGCTCGGCGAGCGCGCCACCCGCACCGAGCACTTGGCCGGCGAGGACAGCTTCTGCCTGCTGCTGGCCAAGGATGCCTTCGTCCGCCTGTTCGCCCAGTCCGCGCCGTTCCGCGACTTCGCCCTGCGCGGCGTGAGCAGCCTGCTCGACCAGGTCAACCAGCAGGTGCAGCTGCGCGCCGCCGAGAACCTCGGCGCCCAGTACTCGCTGGATACTCCGCTGCGCGAGCTGGCGCCGCAGCAGCCGGTGGCCTGCAGCGCCGACACGCCGTTGCGCGACGCGGTGCGGCGCATGCACGAGCAGCACGTCGGCAGCATCGTCATCGTCGATGAGCACGCCCGGCCCAACGGCATCTTCACCCTGCGCGACCTGCGCCGGGTGGTGGCCGACGGTGAATCGCTGGAGCAGCCGATCAGTGCGCTGATGACCCAGCGCCCGTTCCACCTGTCGCCCGACGCCAGCGCCTTCGACGCTGCCCTGGCGATGACCGAGCGGCACATCGCCCATGTCTGCCTGGTGGAAGACGGCCGCCTGGTCGGTGTGGTGTCCGAGCGCGACCTATTTTCCCTGCAGCGCGTCGACCTGGTCCACCTGGCCCGCACCATCCGCCATGCCGGGCGCATCGAGACCCTGGTGGCGCTGCGCGGCGACATCCGCCTGCTGGTCGAGCGCATGCTGGCCCACGGCGCCAGCTCCACCCAGATCACCCAGCTGGTGACCCTGCTCAACGACCACACGGTATGCCGGGTGATCGAGCTGGTGCTGGAGGAAATGGGCGACCCCGGCGTGCCGTTCAGCTGGCTGTGCTTCGGCAGCGAGGGCCGCCGCGAGCAGACCCTGCACACCGACCAGGACAACGGCATCCTCTTCGAGGCCCAGGACGGCGCCGATGCCGAGCGCATCCGCCAGCTCCTGCTGCCGCGCGCCCGACGCATCAGCCAGTTGCTCGCCGACTGCGGCTTCGCCCTGTGCCGCGGCAACATCATGGCCGGCAATCCGGCGCTGTGCCTGTCGCGCGAGGAATGGACGCGGCGCTTCTCCACTTTCATCCGTGAGGCCACCCCGGAGAGCCTGCTGGGTTCGAGCATCTATTTCGACCTGCGGGTGATCTGGGGCCCCGAGCAGGGCTGCGAGCAGCTGCGCCAGCACCTGCTGGCCGAGGTCGCCGACAACAGTCTGTTCCAACGCCAGCTGGCGGCCAACGCCCTGCGCCATCGCCCGCCGCTGGGGCGCTTCCGCGACTTCGTGGTGGCCCGCAAGGGCGCCGACAAGGACACCCTCGACCTCAAGAAGCAGGGCCTGACGCCCTTCGTCGACGGCGCCCGCCTGCTGGCCCTGGTCCACGGCATCGGCGAGAGCAGCACCCTGCGCCGCTTCGCCGAACTGGTGCGCCAGCGGGTGATCGACGCCCAGGACGGCGCGGCCTACGAGGAGGCCTACCAGCTGATCCAGCAGATGCGCCTGCAACTGCACCAGCAGCAGGCGGCCCAGGGCCTGGGCTTTTCCAACCGCCTCGACCCGGACAGCCTCAACCACCTGGACCGACGCATCCTGCGCGAGTCCTTCCGCCAGGCCCAACGCCTGCAGGCCAGCCTCGCGCTGCGCTACCAGCTATGAAGAAGATGCTCGAATGGCTGCGCCAGAGCAGCCCCGTCGTCGACCCACGCAGCCTGCGCCTGCCCGCTCCGGCGGCGCTGGACGAGCGGCCGCTGGCCCGCCAGCGCCTGGTGGTGGTGGACCTGGAGACCAGCGGCCTCAACCTGCAGCGCGACCACCTGCTGGCGATCGGCGCGGTGGTGATCGAAGACGGCGCCATCGACCTGGCCCAGCAGTTCGAGTGCACCCTGCGCCAGGCCGATCATCGCGCCGGGCCCAGCACCCTGATCCACGGCATCGCGCCCAGTGCGGTGGCCGCGGGTCGCGAGCCGGACGAGGCGCTGCTGGAGTTCATGCACTTCGTCGACGACAGCCCGCTGCTGGCCTTCCACGCGCCCTTCGACCAGCACATGCTCGAACGCGCCCTGCGCGAACAGCTCGGCTATCGCCTGCGCCATCCCTTCCTCGACGCTGCCGTGCTGGCCCCGCTGCTCTGCCCGGAGGAGCCGCCCTACCGAGGCCTGGACGAATGGCTGGAGCACTTCCAGCTGCTGGCCAGCGAGCGCCACAACGCTAGCGCCGATGCCCTGGCCACCGCCGAGCTGGCGCTGATCCTGTTCAGCAAGGCCCGCCGCCAGGGCCTGGACAACCTGGCCGAACTGCAGCACAAGGCCCAGGCCTGGAAGCGCCGCCAGCTGGCGCCCTCGCTGTGAATCGATAGAGCCGGGCAATATCAGTTGTAAAACATTCTCGATTCAAACAGCCCCTCGCCTCCACTAGAATGCGAGCCCGTTCCTCGTCTTCGAACACCACCATGCGCTCCACCACCATCCGCCGCTGGTCCGTCATCCACACCTGGACCAGCCTGATTAGCACCCTGTTCCTGTTCCTGCTGGCGCTCACCGGCCTGCCGCTGATCTTCCATCACGAGATCGAGCACCTGCTGGGCGAGGCGCCGGAGCTGCGCGAGATGGCGCCGGACGCACCGCGCCTGGACCTGCAGCAGATCGTCGAGGCCGGCGAGCGCCATCGCCCCGGCGAGGTGGTGCAGTACCTCGGCTGGGAAGACGACGAACCCAACGGCGTGGTGACCATCATGGCCGCCACTGCCGGTACCGAGCCCAACTCCTCGCACACCTTCATGCTCGACGCGCGCACTGGCGAGGCGGTAGAAATGCCGGCGGCCAACGGCGGCTTCATGATGCTCATGCTGCGCCTGCACGTGGACATGTTCGCCGGCCTGCCGGGCAAGCTGCTGCTGGCCTTTATGGGCATCCTCTTCGTGGTGGCGATCATCTCCGGCGTGGTGCTCTATTCGCCCTTCATGCGCCGCCTGGACTTCGGCACCGTGCGCCAGCACAAGTCCACGCGCCTGCGCTGGCTCGACCTGCACAACCTGATCGGCATCGTCACCCTGGTCTGGGCGCTGACCGTGGGCATCACCGGGGTGATCAGCGCCTGCGCCGACCTGCTGATCAGCGCCTGGCGCAACGACACCCTGGCCGCCATGGTCGAGCCCTACCGCGACGCCCCGCCGCTCACCGAGCGCGCCCCGGCCACGCGCCTGCTGGACATTGCTCAGCAGGCCGCGCCCGGCATGCAGCCGGATTTCATCGCCTTCCCCGGCACGCGCTTCTCCAGCGAGCATCACTACTCGGTGTTCATGAAGGGCAGCACGCACCTGACCTCGCACCTGTGGACGCCGGTGCTGATCGACGCCAAGACCCTGCAGGTCACCGCCGTCGCCAGCCGTCCCTGGTACATGGACGCCCTGGCCATGTCGCAGCCGCTGCACTTCGGTGACTACGGCGGCCGGCCGATGCAGATCCTCTGGGCGGTGCTCGATGTGCTGACGATCATCGTCCTCGGCAGCGGCCTGTACCTCTGGTGGGTGCGCCGCCGCGCACCGCGTGCTGCCCTGCGCGACGAGGTAGTGGCATGAAGCGCTGGCGCCAATCGACCTTCGCCATCCCCGTGCTGATCGGCGTGCTCAGCGCCGTCGGCCTGTTCGCCGCGCTGCTCGGAGACGGCCCGTGGGACGCCCTGGCCTGGCTCGGCCTGGGCCTGCCGGCCGTGCTCGGCGTCTGGCCACTGCTGCGCCGCTGAAAAACACTGGCGAAAGCGCACCGCCAGCCTAACGTGAGAGAAGGCAGAGATCGGAAGCACAGGAGTGCGCCGCTGTCAGTCCCTTCTCCCTCGCTGTTCTGCCGCCACCGCCGCATGCGCGGCATCGACGCCAACAGCCAGGGAGCATCGCCATGCTGTTCATCACCAATCGCTTTCCCAAGGGTTCGATCAAGACCGAGATCGATCGCCCCTTCACCTTCGACCTGAACAACAACGCGCCGAGCAACTCGGTGTTCTTCTGCGAGCGGCAGAGCAAGAAGAAGCTGGTCGAGATCGGCAGCCAGGCCTTCCTCGGCCGCCTGCAGGAGGCCAAGCAGCGGCAGATCCTGCTGTACATCCACGGCTACTCCAACCTGCCGGACGACGTGTTCGCCGCCGTCGACGAATTCCAGGACCTGTGCAACCAGCGCGGCAAGGACGAGGTGCTGGTGGTGCCGGTGATCTGGCCCTGCGACAACGACAAGGGCATCGTCCAGGACTACTGGGACGACCAGAAATCCGCCGACTACAGCGCCGTGTCGCTGGCCCGCGCCCTGTGCTTCTTCCTCGCCTGGCGCAAGGAGCGCGAGGAGGCCGGCCAGGCCAGCTGCCTCAAGCGCATCAACGTGCTGGCCCACTCCATGGGCAACCGCGTGCTGCGCGAAACCCTCAACGAGTGGGACCGCTACGACCTGGCCAACGGCGTGCCGATGCTGTTCCGCAACACCTTCCTGGTGGCTGCCGACATCGAGAACGAGTCGATCCACCGCGGCCAGCGCGGCGAGCTGATCTCCCACGCCTCGCGCAACGTGGTGGTGTACTACGCCTCGGACGACATGGCCCTGCGTAGCAGCAAGGCGGCCAACCTGAAGAACCGCATCGCCTCACGGCGCCTCGGCCACAGCGGGCCGGAGAACCTGGAGCTGACACCACAGAACGTCTACGCGGTGGACTGCGACGACATCAACACCCTGTACGACTTCCCCAAGGGCCACTCGTACTTCCGCAGCGGACGCACCCAGGGCGTGCCCGGCGTGGTGTTCGACCACCTGTTCGAGTGCTTGGTCAGCGGCCGGGTGTTCCCGCAGGACGAGTTCCGCCGCACCACCATCCTGCACGACAGCGCCGCCTGAATCGCGGCCATAAAAAAGGCCCCGGGAGTGGGGCCAAGCGCAGGGTGACAAAGCGCGAATCAGGTCAGCTGGGCGTGGGGGCCGCTGAGGTAGTCGAGCAGGCGGAACAGGCTGGCCTTGAGCGAGGCGCAGTGGGCGCTGCCGGCCTGGATGGTGGCGGCGTCCTGCACCGCACCGGGCCGCAGAAGATCCTGCGGGCAGGCGGCGAGCAGTTGTTCGATGCTCGCCGGGCTGCTCTCCAGATGGCACTGCAGGGCCACGACGCGCTCGTTCCAGACGAAGCCCTGCATGGCGCAGGCCGCCGAGTGATAGAGCGGGATGGCATCGGCCGGCAGGCTGAAGGTCTCGCCATGCCAGTGCATGGCCATCAGCCGCTGCGGCAGCATGCGCCCAAGCGGTGACTGGCTCGCTTCGGCGTGCTGCTCGATCGGGTGCCAGCCGATTTCCGCCGTGTCGGCCACACGTACTTCACCGCCCAGGGCCTCGGCCAGCAGCTGGCCACCGAGGCAGATGCCCAGCACGCGTTTGCCGGCATCCAGCGCCGTGCGCAACAGCAGCTTCTCGCCCACCAGCCAGGGATGCTCGGCCTCGTCGTGCACACTCATCGGCCCGCCCATGACTATCAGCAGGGCGAAGTCGTCGAGCGCCGGCAGCGTATCGCCGGCATACAGGTGATGTACTTGCGCCGGCAAATTGCGCTGGTCCAGCCACAGGCCGATCTGCGCCGGCCCCTCGAACGCCACATGCTGCAGGATGGACACACGCATCACACCACCTCCTCCGTCATTCGCCGCGCATTGCATAGCCGTCACGCCTCTTCATGCTCCAGGTACTGGTACTGCACGCCGAGCAGGCGAATGCCCTCCGGGCCGCACTCGACGATGCGCCGTTGTTCCTTGCGCTGTTGCACCCTCAGACTGAAGCCTTCGCTGCTGGGGAAGCGCTGCGCCAGCTCTTCACGAACTTCGTTCAGGCGCGCCCCGGGGACCATCAGCTCGGCCCACAGGCAATCGTCGCGGTGCAGCTGGATCAGGTAGTCGTTCATGCACTCAGCGCCGGCCGAGCCGGGCCCTCCAGACGGTTGCGCCAGTCTTCCAGCTGGCCACTGGACAGGCGTCGCGCGGCGCTGTGGCGCCAGCGCTCGGACAGGGCGTCGCAGGCCAGCAGCTGCTGCAGGCCGCCACGTTCGAGGGGGAACTGGAAGTAGCTGCGAATGGCCTGGGCCACGCTCAGGCCCGGATGGCTGCGCTGCACCAGCTCCAGCGGCTGCGCGGCGCTGACCCAGCCCGGCCGCAGCACGCGGAAGAACCAGCCGCACAGGCCATTATCCTGCATTTCCAGCGCCAGCCCCGGCAGCGCCCAGCGCTCGGCCAGGCGATAGCAGGGCGAACGCGGCTGGCTGACCTGCAACAGGGCATCGCCCCAGCGGAAGATGTCGCCGATGCACACCTGACTCTCCAGCAGACCGCGACTGGACAGGTTCTCGCCGAAGGCCGGCTGCTGCCAGTCGCGCTGCGGATAGCGCTGGCGCCACTGCGCATAGTGCTCGGACGGATAGAGGTGCAGAGCGCGCTCGGGGCCGCCGTGGTGGCGACTGTCGCCCTGCTCGTCGCCCTCTAGCCCCAGCGGGCCGAGCCACACCTCGGCAGCCACCGGCAGCTTGCCCAGCGCACTGACGTAGCCACGGCCTTCATCCACGGCTTTTCCTATGAATAATCCCGCCACCGCTGCCTTGATCAATTTCTCTGCCACCCATGTCGCGGCTATCGATGCGGCAGATGATAGGGATCTCACAAGCGAGACGACATTTCGATTTCCCAGCTTCATTGATAAGCTGAGGTTATCGATATCCGAGGAATGGCCGTGGACTTTCGTCAGCTGCGCTACTTCGTTGCCCTCTACGAGGAAGGCCATGTCGGCCGCGCGGCCGAACGCCTGAGCCTGTCGCAACCGGCGTTGTCGCAGCAGATTCGCCAGCTGGAGCAGAACCTGGAAGTGACGCTGTTCCAGCGCAGCGGCAAGCGCCTGTTGCCGACCCTCGCCGCCCACACCCTGTACAGCCATGCGCTGCCACTGCTCGACGGCCTGGAGCGCGCCCGCGATGCCCTGCGTGGCTTCCGCGGGCGAGCGCCGCGCAGCCTGGCGATCGGCGTGCTGCAGACGGTCAACGCCAGCCTGGTGCCGCACCTGCTGGAGAAGCTGCGCGCCGCCCAGCCGCAGCTGGTGGTACAGATCTACGAGCTGTCCGGCCTGGAGATCGAGCGGCGCCTGCTCAGCGGCAGCCTGGATATCGGCATCGGCTTTCTGCCGCCGCGCCAGCCAGGCCTGCACAGCCTGGAGCTGTACGAAGACGAGCTGCAGTTGGTAGTGCCGCCGGAGCATGCGCTGCGCGAGTTCCGGAAGGTGTCGCTGGCCCAGGCGGCGGAGCAGCCCATGCTGCTGCTCGGCGAGGAGTTCCGCGTGCGGCAGATCTGGCAGGAGCAGCTGACCCTGCTCGGCCGGCGCCCGCATGTGCAGGCCGAGCTCAACCATATGAGCGGCATCCTCGACAGCCTGCCGCACTCGGCTGACCTGGCTACCGTGCTGCCGGGCCGGGCACGGCAGCTGCATGCGAATCAAGGTCTGCTGTGGAAGCCGATCAGCGAGCCGCGCGTGCCGCTCAAGGTCGGCCTGGTGTTCCGCGATGCGCAGCGCCAGCAGCCGACGCTGGATCTGCTGAGCAAGCTGCTGAACGAGGTGGTGAAGGGCAATGGCTGACGCGGAAAATAAAAAACCCCGCTTGCGCGGGGTTCTGCAGACTGGTTCCTGACATCCGTGATCCGTTCGCCATCCTGGCGGACAATCCCTCATTTCCCTGTTGTCGCGGTGCGCTTCCTGCGCTAAGTCCTTGAAAGCGAGATTAATCTTCCTAGTGGCACGTTGACAGCAGCCTTCGCCGGCACACCGTGTAAGCCAAAGATTACAAAGCCGCCGAGCGGGAAGGGGTTCACAAAGTCGGTGTGACCGCTATCATCGCGCGCCTGATTGACCCGCGCCCCGCGCCACCGAGCCTGACATGAGACCGCAACTGATCGCCGCCGCGGAAATCGACCGCGTCGAAACCTGGACCAAGTACAACAAGGACATGTGCACCAGCTGCATGTCCACCTGCTGCACCATGCCGGTGGAAGTGCGCATCGTCGACCTGATCCGCCTCGGCGTGGTCGACGAGTTCGAACGCGGCGAGCCGCCGAAGAACATCGCCAAGCGTCTGCAGAAGGAAGGGCTGATCGAGCGCTTCAACCAGAAGTCCGGCATCTTCACCCTGACCCGCATGAGCAACGACGACTGCATGTACCTGGATCGCAAGAGCCGCCTGTGCACCGTCTACGACAAGCGCCCGGACACCTGCCGCAACCACCCGCGCATCGGCCCGCGCCCGGGTTACTGCGCCTGGCGCCCCAAGGGCTGAATACCCGCGCTCGACAATCCCGCGCGCATCGCCTCGATGCGCGCCTGCCACTCTCCCCGCTCGGCCTCGCTCTTGGCCAGCCACCAGTCGCGCACCAGCGTAGTGTCGTGACGCTCGACCCAGCCGGCGTAGCGCTCTAGCTGTCGACTGGGGAAGCCGTTGTCCTGGCCACGCAGGTAGTGGTCGAAGAAGGCGACGACAAAGGCATTCGGCGCACCGATCAGCACCTCGACCGGCGCCGTGCCGGCCATCAGATCCCGTAGCGGGCGCCGCGCCAGCAGGGCGTTGTCGGTGAAGCCGGCATGCACCGAATCCTTCAATACCAACCGGTGGATGTCCGCGCGCTGCCCGGCGTGGTCGAAGCGCTCGTAGGAGAAGTCGTTGAAGCCGCGCGGCTCGCCGACCGGCGCCTTGCCCAGCATGCGGTAGAAGCCGCCCAGGTCGGCATGCAGCATCAGCAGCGGCACCGGCAGATCGGCGGCGAACGGGGTGAAGTGGAAGTCGCCGCCATCCAGGTTGACGGCCGCTGCGCAGCGCCGGTCGACCATGCACACCGCGCCCGTGGTGGAGCCACCGAACGACATGCCGGCCTCGCCGGTACGGGCGAAGTCACCGGCGGCCACCAGCTCGGCGACGCTGGCCGGCACCGCGCCCGCCTGCAGCGCGTCGTGGACGAACAGGCGGTCGGCCAGCCACACCGGCGCGCTGAGGGCGATGCCGCGATTCCCGGGCGGCGCAATCTCCAGCGCGGTACGCAGCTGGCCATCCAGGCGCTCGTCGAAGTCCTCCGCCGTGTAGCCACGGACCATGGGTTCGGCGAACCCATGCGTCAGAACATGACGGAGATGCTCGGCCAGGCCCGGGTCCATCGGTAGCACTTCGCCGTCGGGCAACAGGGTCGGCGAGGCATCGCCCGTGTGCTGGATCGAGTAGACCGCGTAGCCGTGGCTGGCCAGCGCCTCCATCAGCGCCGAATTGGACGCCGGATAGGCGGTGTAGCCATGGCTGAAGAACACCACCGGCAACCGCCCGGCGTCCGCCGCCAGCGGCGCATGCTCGAAGGCATTGCTGCGCATGTGCTTGAGGTGGGTGAGCAGCGGCGGGAAGCCGAACAGCGAGCCGAAACCACGCGCCGTGCTGCGTGCCTCGGCCTCGCTGAAGTAGGGACGCGCCTGGGCGTCAGGCGCTGGCGTGGCCGGGTACCAGACCCGCACCAGCAGGCGTCGCGGTTGATCCGGCGCGGCGCCGAGCAGGCCTTTGCGGCTCTGGTCGATCAGCTCGAAGTCGCGCACGCCCACCGCGTGGGGGCCGTCCGGCGCCGGCAGATCGCCGAGTGGGAACAGCCACAGCGGCAGTACGGCCAGGCCCACGAGCAGGATGAACAACATGCCGGACAGCCACGGCAGCCCGGCGCGCGGGCGGCGCCGCAGACGCCGCGTCAGCAAGCCCAGCATGAGCAGCACGGCGACCGCCGCGCCCACCCCGCCCTGCCAGCGATCCAGCGCCACCGCAGCCAAGCCAGCGACCAGGGCCAGCAGCGCCATGCCCCACAGCCAGGCATCGCGACGGCGCAGCGACGGGCGCCACCAAGCCAGCAGGAACAGACACAGCGCCGCGCCGAGCAGGCCGTCGAGAAGAATCATGAAGGCTTGCGAGCGGTGCCGCGCAGGCGCACCCAGACCATGCCGATCAGCAGCAGCGGCACCGCCAGGCTGAGCCAGGACAGCAGGTCGTAGACCTCATCGCCGACCAGCGCCGATATCAGGCCGAACAGACTCAGTACGGCCAGCAGCAGCGGCCAGCGGAAGATCATCCAGAGTCCGCGTCTCATGCCCCACCCTCCGCCACCAGGCCGCCGGCGTTCAGTTCGGCCAGGCGCTTCTCCAGCGGCGCCTTGCGCCGAGCCAGCCAGAGATAAAGGCCGCTGATCAGGATGACGATGGAGACGATGTCGAGCAGCGCCCAGATGATCTTCAGCGGCAGGCCGCCGTAGTCACCGAAGTGCAGCGGCTGCGAGATCAGCAGGGTCTTCACGTACATCGGCATCTCGCGCATGTCGGTCAGCTCGCCGGTCGTGGCGTCGACCAGCGCCGGCTTGAGCAGCCTCGAAGTGAGCGGTGTGTTGCCGCGCATGAACACCGCGTAGTGGTGCTGGCTGCTGAAGTCGGTACCTGGGTAGGCGACAAAGCTCGGCTTCATATCCGGCGCGGCCGCCTGCGCGGTTTCCAGCGCCTTGTGCAGCGAACCCAGCTCGGTCAGCGGCGGCAGGTCCTTGTACGGCGCGGTCATCTCGGCCAGCTGGCCGTTCTGCCACAGGCCGAGGATGGGCAGCGCCAGGGTGTTGATCACCCCGGTGGCGCCGACCACCAGCACCCAGGCCAGGGTGACGATGCCCAGCACGTTGTGCAGGTCCAGCCACTTCAGGCGGCTGCTGCGCGCGGTACGCACGGTGGCGAAGTCCAGCTTGCGCATGAACGGCGTGTACACCACCACGCCGGAGACCAGCGAGGCCACCAGCAGCAGGCCCATGAAGCCGAGGAACAGGTAGCCGGGCAGGCCGAGGAACATGTCGGTGTGCAGGCGCAACATCAGGTGCATGAAGCCGTCTTCCGGCGGCTCCGCGGGAAACAGCTCGCCGGTGCGCGTATCGAAGGTCTGGATAAAGGCATCGAGCGGCGGCGGCTGTATGGTCGGCGCGGTGAAGATGAAGCCCAGCGGCTCCTCCGGGTCATAGCCGACGAAGCGCACGACCTCGCCCGGGCGTACCGCCAGCGCCTCGGCGATCAGCTTGTCGTAGTCGATGCGCGGCGAATCGGCGGTGATCTCCTTGAGCTCGGGGTGCGGCTCGAAGTAGTGCTCGATCTCCTCGTGGAAGATCAGCGGCAGCCCGGTCAGGCACAGCATCAGCAGGAAGACGGTGGAGATCAGGCTGGTCCACTTGTGGACCAGGTACCAGTTACGCAGGGCTCGGGCGGTCATCTTTGGCTCGTCTTATTGGCGGCCGAGCGGCCTGCGAGCGAAAGCTGGCACGGGCGACGCGCCGCCACGAAAGAGCCCAGAAGACCTTCTCGCGGCGGCGAACGTGCGCGCGCTCCTTCTACTGCTGCGTGTGCGGCCCGGTAATCATTTGCGAATACTTCTCATATTATCCGCTGCCGGCCGGCCCCCACAAGCGCAACGCCTTACCAGTCCAGCGACAGACTCAGGCCGATGCCGTGGAGGGCGTCGTCGCCGGCCTTGCGATAGTCGTAGCCGACCTGCAGGGCCAACTCCGGCGCCAGACGCTGGCGCAAACCGAGGGTCGCGCGGGTCAGGTGCTCTTCGCGCTCCACGCCCTTAAGACTGAAGTCGACGCCCGCGACGCTGTTCAGGCGCATGTCGACCTCGCTCTGCTCATCCTCGAACTCCTTCTCCTGGGCGATTTCGCCGAACAGCTCGGCATCCTCGGCCAGCTGGAAGCGCGCCTGCAGGCCGACGCCCAGACGCCGCGAGTCGCGGGTCTGGTCGTCGTAGCTCAGTGCGGTGGAGCTGGCACCGTCCTCGCTGTAGCTATGGACCTCGATGCGCGCCACATCGGCGCTGACGAAGGGACGCAGGCTCAGGCGTGGGTCGCCGGCCTGCAGTTCGATGCCCAGGCGCCCGCCGAGGGCCAGCACCTGGCCGTCGGTATCGCCGCGCTCGGTACGGGTGGTCTGGCCGAGAGCGAAGCGCCGCTCCAGGTCCTGGTAGTCGAGATAGCCGGCGATCAGCATCGCGTCGCCCCAGAGCAGGCCATCGCGGTACTGGGCGAAGGCGCTGGCCAGGTAGCTGCGCAGGCCATAGTCGGAGTCGCGCGGGCCCAGCTCCAGGTCCTGTTCCTGCACATCCAGCGCCGCGCCCAGGCGCCACTGCTCGCTCAGGCGATAGCTGCCGCCCAGGCTCAGGCCGTTGCCGCTGACATCGCCGGCGGCGCTGGTGTCGCCGCCGTCCAGATCGGCCCGGCGCGTGCTGCCATCGACGAAGCCACGCCAACGGCCGACCGCCTGCCAGGCTCCCGCGTCGCCCAGCCACTGCTGGTGCAGGCGCTCCTGGCTGCCGCGCAGAGCCGACTCGGCCGCTTGGGGCAACAGGCTCAGCTCCCAGGGCGCGGCCAGAATCGAGTAGCCCTGGTCGGCAAGGATCTGCTGCATGGCGGTGGTCGGGTGCACGAAATCGGCGTAGATCAGCCGACTGGGATCAGGGGCAATGCCGCCCAGGCCATGGACCGGGTTGACCCCGCCGCCACAGCCGGCGAAGCAGGTGCCGAGCAGATTCTGCGTCGGATCGAAGCCGAAGGCGGCGGGGTCGGCGAGCACCTCGCGATAGAGCAGCGGCACATTGAGCGGGATGACCTCGGCATGGACGGCGCCGAGCTGCGCCGCCAGTTCGGCATTGAACGCCCGGGCCAGCGGCACCTGGGCGGTGTTGACCACCCCGCCGGTGACCGGGCTGGCCACGTCCACCAGCAGCGGCACCATGAAGTAGCGTCCACCGGCCACCTGCAGGGCGCGCACACCGGCGACCAGGCGGCCGGCGGCGGCACGCGCGCTGGCATCGTCGACGATCAGACCCTGGAGGAAGTCGTTGCCGCCGCCGTTGAGGTAGAACAGGGTATCCGGATCGATGCTCAGGCCCTGGTTGCGCAGGTTGACCAGGTAGCCGTCGCGCTGGCGGATCAGCGGGTCGCTGTAGTTCAGGCCGGCGCGCACCTGCGAGCCGCCGATGCCGGTGAGCGGGTCGAACACGCCGGTGATGGAGTTGTAGATCTGCTCGGTGCGATAGCCGCCGACCGCCCAGTTGTCGCCGTCGGCCTGGCCGTTGAGGGCCCGCATGACGTTGGTCGAAGCCACCTGCGGGGTCAGCCCCAGGCGATCGTTGATCAGCATCGGCGAGGTATAGCCGTAGGCCTCGCCCGGCCCGAAGCCGGGCCCCACGCGGTTGGTATGGCGCACCGGGTTGCTCGGGGCGCCGGCCTCGGGGCGCTGGCCGGCGTCGCTCAGGCTGTCGCCGAACACCACCATGCCGCTATAGGCGCCGGCCTGGGCCGAAGTGGCGCCCGCCAGCAGGCAGGCGAAGGCCAGCGGAGTCAGTACTCGCTTCATGTGTCATGTCCCTTGTTCTTGTTGTGATGGGCAAGCGGCGAGGGACTTTAGGGGACGGAGAGGCGGGAACGCACGATCGCTCCGTGCAATTTCCCTCCTAAGACTGAAACGCCGCACGACGGATTACTCCATCGTGCGGCGCTCGTTCCAACGGGGGATGAAGCCGAGGCTAGAGCGGCTGGACGCGGCCCTTGGGCGGCTCCTGCTGGGCCAGTTCGCTGTCGACCGCCTTGGGTTTGATCAGGCTGAAATCGATCAGGTTCTGTGGCTGCTGCGGGTCACCGATCAGCAGCGGGCGCGGTTTGAAGTCGGCGCCGACCAGGCTGCGGCTGCGGTCGCGCTCGGCGAAGTCGAGCCCGGCGAGATCCGCCCAGGTGTGCACCAGGCTGGAGCTGCTGAACGGCCGGCCCAGCGCAAGGCTGAAATCGCGCGGCTGCCTGGCCTGCCATTTCGGCGAATTCCACAGGATGAACGGGATGGTGTACATCGGCCCGGTCGGCGCCGCCTCGTTGCGTCCCAGCACCTCGGACTTGGGCGCATCGAACACCGCCTCGCCGTGGTCGGAGAGGTAGAGCAGGAAGCCGTTGGGGTCGGTGGCGGAGAAGCGCTTGATCAGGCTGGAGACGACGAAGTCGTTGTACAGCACCGCGTTGTCGTAGGCGTTGTAGGTCGGCAGCTGGTCGTCACTGACATGCGCCGGCGCACCCTGGCGATCGGTGAAACGCTCGTACTCGGGCGGATAGCGGTACTGGTAGCTCATGTGGGTGCCGAGCAGGTGGACCACGATGAACTTGCGCGGCGCATCCTCGGCCAGCACCTTGGCGAACGGCTCGAGCACATCGCCATCGTACTGGCGCGCGTTCTGCTCGCGGTTGTTGTTCAGGTAGAACTGCTCGTCCGCCTGCTTGGAGAAGGTGGTGAGCATGGTGTTGCGCTTGGTGATGGTCTGCTGGTTGGTAATCCAGTAAGTCTTGTAGCCGGCCTGTTTCATCACGCTGACCAGCGACGGCGTCTCCAGGTAGGCGTCGGGGTTCTCCTGGTCGGCGAAGGTCAGCACCTGCTGCAGCGCCTCGATGGTGTAGGGCCGCGGCGTGACCACGTTGCCGAACACCTGCAGCTGATCGCGCAGCTTGTCCAACTCCGGCGTGGTCTGCCGGCCGTAGCCGTACAGGCTCATGCGCTGGCGGTTGGTCGACTCGCCGATGACCAGCACCAGGGTGGTCGGCTGGCCGGCATGGGCATCGGTCAGATCGGTCAGCGGCGCGATGCGCTGGCGGCCCTCCAGCAGGGCCTGCATATTGGCCAGCTGGGCGCGGTAGTGGCGATAACCGACCACCAGCTGCCAGGGCGTGGCCGGCTCGATGCGCTCCTCGAAGTTTTCCAGCGCCGAGCGCAGGTCGTCGTGCTTGCTGAACTGGCGCAGGGCCGGGTAGCCGAGCGAGGAGAACAGCAGGAACAGCGAGGCCAGCAGCGCCGCCGGCTTGGACAGATACACCGGGCGCACCTTGCGCCACAGCAGCCAGGCCCCCAGGCCGTAGGCGAGGAAGGCCGGCACCATCCACCAGGCGAAGTACTGCGCCAGGTACTCGGTGCCCTCGCTGACGTTGGACTCGAAGAGGATGAAGATCACGCTCTGCGAGAACTCCTGGCCATAGATCAGGAAGTAGCCAAAACCGGCCAGCGAGCACAGCCACAGCGGTACGCCGATCAACGCCGTCAGCAGGCGCGCCCGCGCCGGGAACAGCACCAGCGGCACCAGCCACAGCAGACTCAGCACCAACGACTGGCGCAGCCCGGAGAAACCGGCGCTGTCGCTGGAGTAGATCAGGATCTGGGTGACACCCGAGAAGTACCAGAAGAACAGAAAGGCCCAGCCCAAGCCGGCCCAGTCGATGCCGCCGCGAGAAGCGTCGGCGCGTTGCGCGATCGTCATCACAACCCCAAAACGAAGCGGGAAATCCCCTTATCGCCGGGGAATCTGCCGGAGCGGGTGTGAAAACTTTGTCAAAAGGTCAGGAAAGCTGTCGGCAGCGGCTTTGCCGCTGCCGGAGCCTCAATCCAAATGGAAGTGCGCGGTGTTCTGCGCCAGCGCGCGACTGCCGTCGCTGAGGCGGTCGGCGACGCCGTGCACGGCCTGAGCGCCATGCAGCAGGTCGGCGGCGGCCTGGTCGACCTGCTGGATGTTGCCGCTGACTTCCTCGGCGGTGGCGGCCTGCTGCTCAACGGCGGTGGCGATCTGCGCGATCATGTCGCTGACCCGCTGCACCGCGCCGGCGATCTCGCCCAGATGATCGCCCAGCTCGGTGACGGAGCCGGCGTCCACTTCGGCCTGGCTGCAGGCGGTCTGCATCAGTTCCACCGACTGCAGCACCACGCGCTGCAGGGCCTCGACCGTGGCGCTGATCTCGCGGGTCGACTCCTGGGTACGCTGCGACAGCGAGCGCACTTCGTCGGCGA
This sequence comes from Pseudomonas sp. GD04019, assembly GCF_029837695.1. GTDB lineage: Bacteria > Pseudomonadota > Gammaproteobacteria > Pseudomonadales > Pseudomonadaceae > Aquipseudomonas. The sequence continues at coordinate 240,999 of NZ_JAOEEA010000004.1, read as the reverse complement.
CCACGGCGAAGCCCCGGCCCTGCTCACCGGCACGCGCCGCCTCGATGGCGGCGTTGAGCGCGAGCAGGTTGGTCTGCTCGGCGATGCCCTTGATCACCACCACTACCCGGTCGATCTGCTGGGCCTGCTCGCGCAGCTCGCCCAGCGCCGCGGCGGTGTCGCCCAGGCGCGCGGTGAGCTGGCGCATGCTGGCGGTGGTCTGCTGGCTGCGCTGGTTGCTCTGCTCGGCGATATGACGGGTCTGGGTCGCGTCCTGAGCGGCCATCTCGCAGTTCTCTGCCACGCTCTGCGCGGTGGCGGCCATCTGCGTGGCAGCGGCGGCGATCTGGCTGACCTGCTGCTGTTGCTGCTCCACGGCGCGCAGGGCCGACTGGGCCTGCTCGCTGAGGGTGATCACGGTGCCACTGAGCTCGGCGCTCTCGCGATTCACGCCCTGCAGCGAACCGCGCATCTGCGCCACCGCGTCGTTCAATGCGACGCCGATCAGCGCCAGCTCGTCGTTGCCGTGCACGGTGACATGCCGACGCAGATCACCGTCGCGCAGGGACTGCGCCAGCGAGGTGATGCGCCAGCTGCTGCTGCGGATCGAGGCCTGCAGGCAGACCAGCGCGTACAGCGCCAGCGCCACCAGCACGCCGAAGGCGCCGAGGGTGATGATCAGCGCGCGCAGGGCCTTGGCCCGGTACTGGCCGAGGCGGGTATCCAGGGCCTCCAGGGTGGCGCGCTGCAGCGCCTCGATATGCCCTTGGGCCCTGTCCATGCCCTGCTCGAAGGCGGCTACGTCGAGCTGGATGCCGCCGTCGCCGTACATCTTCTGGTCCAGCTGTTTGAGCCAGTCATCCAAACCGGCCAGGCTTTGGGCATAGGTTTGGTTCCAGGCCGAGAGCGATTTCGGCAACTCGCTTTCCAGACGTTCGCCGAGCTTGGCCAGCTGCTGGCGCGACTCGCCGGCGGCGGCGCGGATCTCACGCAGCTGCAGGCGGCTCTGCAGGCTGAACTGGCCGGCCGCCACCGCGCCCTGTCCGACGCTGGCGAGCACGCCGAGACGCTGCTGCAGGCGCGGCGAATCCTGGGTGGCCAGCTGCATCAGCAGGTAGGTTTCCAGCCAGGGGTCGAGGATCAGCCCGCTCTCGGTGGCGATCTGCTCGCGCAGCGAACCGAGCTGCTGCAGGCTGAGGGTGAAGCGATCGTAGGCATCCGGCCACCAGCCGACGCTGCCCAGTGCCTGGGCGCGCAGGCCGTCGCGCTGCCCCTGCAGGGTGCGTAGGCTGGCCTGTACCTGTTCGCTGGCGCCCTCGGTGACCAGCATCTGCTGCAGGTCATCCAGCGCCTGGTCCAGTTCGGCCTCGCTCTGTTGCAGGCGGGTGATGGCGGCCTGGGTTTCGGCCGAGGCCTCGCGGTTGCGCTCGGTGGACTTCCAGCGGGCGGTCAGGTTGCGCTGGCGCACCAGCACCTGCTCGACCTTGTCCAGGGCCTGCAGCTGCAGGACTCCGGAATGCTCGTCGTCGACGACCTTGAGCTTGCCCAGGTAGTTGTCGCCGATGGACCAGGCGGCGTAGGCCAGCGGCAAGATGAACAGCAGCGCCAGCAACTGGAACTTGCGGGCGAAGCTGAATTTCTCGAGTGCGTTGACTCCGGGCAGCAACAGCGAATTCATCGTCGAACTCCTGAATCGGACGAAACTGCGAAGCGCATGAGCTAGCAAATGCCGAGCCACGCCTTCGCCGCTTCAAGGCTTCCATGAATATCGGAAGCCTCGCTGACTTCATGAGCTAAACGATAGAAGGCATTGCGCCATCAAGCTGCAAAAAGGCGCCATACGGCGCGCTCTTCACTCGTCGAACTGGCCGATGTCCTGACGCAGGGTCGCGGCCAGGGCGTGGAAGCCCTGCAGCAGCAACTGGTCGCTGTGCGAGGCGTTGCTGACGCTGGCGCGGACGAACTGCGGCACCGCCGCGCGGCCGACGGCGAAGGCCTCGGCGGTGGCGATCAGGCAGTTCTTCTGCTTCAGGTCCACCTCCACGTCCGAGGCGCGCCAGGGCTCGGGCACCTCGATCCAGAAGTGCGGGCACTGCGGATGGGTGCGATAGCTCAAACCCTCCAGCAGCCCCTGCACCAGCGCCTTGCGCCGGCCGATCTCGGCGATCTGCTGGCGCAGCAGCTTGGCGGCGATGCCGTTGCTGATCCAGTTGGTAGCCAGCTCCATGGCCAGTGGCGTGGCCATCCAGCAACTGGCGCGCAGGGTCGCGGCGATGCGCCCGACCAGGGTCGCCGGCGCATGCAGGTAGCCGACCCGCAGGCCGGCGGCCATGGCCTTGCTCAGGCTACCGATGAGGATGGTGCGCTCGGGCGCATAGCAGCTCAGCGGTGGCGGCCGGTCCTCGACCAGCACGGCGTGGGCCTCGTCCTCGATGATCAGCAGGTTGTGCTCGCGGCAGATGGCAGCGATGGCCTCGCGGCGGCGCGCGGACATCACCCCGGTGGTGGGGTTCTGCAGGGTCGGCGTGCAGTACAGGGCGGTGACCCGGTTGTGCCGGCACAGCTCGTCGAGGGACGCGGGAATAATCCCCTCCTCGTCCATGCTGGCACTGAGCAGCTTGATGCCGAGCAGGCGTGCAGCGGTGATCAGGCCCGGGTAGGTGAGCTGCTCGGTGACAAGGCTGTCGCCCGCGCGCAGCAGTGCCATCAGGGTGCAGAGCAGGCCGTGCTGGCCGCCGTTGACGCACAGCACCTGCTCGGCCTGGGGCTGGAAGTCGCCGTGGGCGAGCCACTCCGCACCGGCCTGGCGGTAGCGCGGCAGGCCGGCGTCCGGGGTGTAGAGGGTCAGCTCGGCGAGGGTCTGCGGGTCACGCGCCAGGTCCATCAGGCTCTGCGCCAGCAGGCTGGTCTCAAGGCCAGGGATGTGCATGTTGCGGCTCATGTCGAACTGCTCCGGCCGCTCCTCGACGAAGTTGCTGAAGCCCGCATCGCGCTTGCGCTCCAGGTCACGCTGGCGAACGAAGGTGCCGTCGCCGACCCGCGCCACCACCAGGCCCATGCGCTCCAGCTCGGCATAGGCGCGGCTGACCGTGCCGATGGTCACTCCGAGGCGATCCGCCAGGTTGCGGTGCGGAGGCAGCTTGGCCCCAGCCTCGATGCTGCCTTCCAGAATGCCGATCTCCATGGACCCGGCCAGGCGCTTGTATTTGGCGCCATGCCCCGAGCTTAACGCCTCGCGGAGCATTGACACCGTGTCAATAATTGGTTTGACAGCCATTTTTCGCCCAAATAGCCTAATTGACCAGTATCAATCGCGATTGATTCCTGGATATTAGGGTTCAATTTTGTGATCACGAAGGATTGTCATCATGCCAATGTCTGCGGTAATTGAAAACACCGGTAAATCCGGCAAGTACTGGTTGGGTGCGTTGATCACCAGCCTGCTGTTCCTGATCGTCTGCCTGAGCTGGGGTACTACCTGGCTGGGCATCAAGATCGCGGTGGAGACCGTGCCGCCGCTGACCGCCTCCGGCCTGCGCTTCCTGATCGCCTTCCCGCTGTTCCTCTGCTTCGCCCTGATCCGCGGCGACTCGATCTTCTTCCCGCGCAGCCACCTGGGCTTCTTCGTCTTCGTCACCCTGTGCTACTTCAGCCTGCCCTACTACCTGCTCAACTACGGCGAAACCCACGTCTCCTCCGGCCTCACCGCCCTGCTGTTCAGCTGCATGCCGGTGTTCATCCTGCTGTTCTCCGCGCTGTTCCTGCGCGAGCGCATCTACCTGTCCCAGGTGATGGGCATCGGCATCGGCTTCGGCAGCCTGTTCATGATCCTGCGCAGCCAGGGCCTGAGCCTGGCCCACGACGAGTTCGCCGGGGTGCTGGCGATCCTGGCGGCCGCAGTGATGCACGCGCTGTGCTACGTGGTGACCAAGAAGAAGGGCGCCGAAATCAGCGTCATCACCTACAACACGCTGCCCATCGGCCTGGCCGGCCTGATGCTGTTCCTGGTCGGCCTGGGCGTGGAGCGCCCGGACTTCTCCGCCATCAGCGCTCGCTCCTGGTCGGCTCTCACCTACCTCGGCCTGTGCGCCTCGGTGGGCGGCTTCATCGTCTACTTCTTCCTGCTCAAGCGCCTGAGCCCGGTGATCCTGTCCTTCGTCTTCATCATCTTCCCGGTGTTCGCCGTGATCATCGGCTCCTGGTACGAGGGCCTGCCGATCTCCCGCGACCTGGCGCTGTACTCCGCCCTGCTGCTGGCCGGCTTCGCCATCACCAAAGTGCCGGTGGAAAAACTCCTGGCGAAGAGAGACTGAGCCATGCCCGACAAGGACGTCCTCGACACGCAAGCCCTGCAGACCATCTACCGCCACGCCTGCGCCACCTACCCGGAGGAATGCTGCGGCTTCGTCTTCGCCGATGCCCGAGTACACCAGGGCCAGAACATCCAGAACCAGCTCAACCAGCTCGATCCCGAGGTGTACCGGCGCAGCGCCGCCAACGGCTACACCTTCGCCGTGGCCGACACCCTGCTGCTCAACCGCAGCCTGCGCGGCGACAACCCGGCGCGGGTCATCTACCACTCGCACCCGGATGTCGGCGCCTACTTCAGTCGCGAGGACGTGGACAAGGCACTGTTCATGGGCCAGCCCATCCACCCGGTCGCCTACCTGGTGGTCGACGTGCGCGAAGGCCAGGCCCACGGCGCCAAGCTGTTCGAATGGAGCGGAGAAGAATTCGTCTGCAGCCGGGAGTTCCCGGCTCCCCTTGATGGCCGGCAATAAAAAGGAGTTTGGCTATGAGTGTGGTGATTTTCCCGGAGGTGCTGGCCCGCGTCGCCAAGCTGCCCGCGGCAAAGCTGGAGGGCCAGGGGCGCACCGTGCGCGAGCTGGTGGAGGATGTCTGCGGCCGTCATGCCGGGCTGCGTGAACACCTGTTCTACGGCAACGACCAGTTCAAGGAGCACTTCCTGCTCACCGCCGACGGCGAGCTGGTGGAGGCCGACAGCCAGCTGCCGGCCGATGCGGAGCTGGACATCATGCTCGCCACCTCCGGCGGCCTGGATTGCGACGAACTGAGCAACGACGAGGTGCGCCGCTACGTGCGCCACATCACCCTGCCCGACGTCGGCCGGCGCGGCCAGCTGCGCCTGAAGAACGCCCGCGTGCTGATCATCGGTACCGGCGGCCTGGGCTCGCCGGTCAGCCTCTACCTGGCCGCCGCCGGCATCGGCACCCTCGGCCTGGTGGACTTCGACCGGGTCGAGAGCAGCAACCTGCAGCGCCAGGTGGTGCACGGCACCAGCACCCTCGGCCTGGCCAAGGTGGAGTCGGCGCGGCGCCGCCTGACCGACCTCAACCCCGACATCCGCATCGACGCCCACGATTGCGCCCTGACGCCGGACAACGCGCTGGAGCTGGTCGGCGCCTACGACCTGGTGATCGACGGCACCGACAACTTCGCCACCCGCTACCTGCTCAACGACGCCTGCGTGCTGCTCAAGCGCCCGCTGGTGTACGGTGCCCTGCACCGCTTCGACGGCCAGATCAGCCTGTTCAACCACCAGGACGGCCCCTGCTACCGCTGCCTCTACCCCAAGAGCCCGCCCGCCGAACTGGCGCCCAACTGCAACGCCGGCGGGGTGATCGGCGTACTGCCCGGCGTGGTCGGCCTGCTCCAGGCCACCGAGGCGATCAAGCTGATCCTCGGCATCGGCGAGCCCCTGGTCGGCCGTCTGATGCGCTTCGACGCCCTGGCGATGAAGTTCAGCGAAGTGCGCTTCAAACGCCGCGCCGACTGCCCCACCTGCTCGCCGGCGCGCAGCGACCGCAGCCTGCAGGTCGAGCAGCCCGCTACCTGCGCCGCCATGGCCGGCGACAGCACATTGCCGGCAGAACTGTTCATCAGCCCGCAGCAACTGCAGCTCAGTTTGGTGTACGGCGAGGACCTGCAGCTGCTGGACGTGCGCGAACCCAACGAACTGGAGGTCTGCCGCCTGCCCACGGCGCTCAACATCCCCCTCGGCGAGCTGGGCGAACGCCTGGGCGAGCTGGACCGCGAACGCACCCTGTGCCTGATCTGCTACGGCGGCCCACGCGCCGAACGCGCCGCGCGCCAGCTGCTGGACACCGGCCATTCACGCGTGCGCGTACTGCAGGGCGGGCTCAAGGCCTGGGCCCGCGACGTCGCCCCCGACATGCCGCTGTACTGAGGGCCGCGCGATGATCCACCAATCCCTGCTGCAGGCCATCGGCGAGACGCCGGTGGTGCGCCTGGCGGCCTTCAGCGCCGAGACCGGGCTGGAAGTGTACGCCAAGCTCGAATCGCTCAACCCCGGCGGCAGCCACAAGGCGCGCATCGCCCTGGCCATGGTGCGCGACGCCGAGGAGCGCGGCATTCTGCAGCCGGGCAGCGGCCAGACCATCATCGAACCGAGTGGCGGCAACACCGGCATCGGCCTGGCCATCGCCGGCAACATCCTCGGCTACCGGGTGGTGCTGGTGATCCCCGACAACTACAGCCCGGAGAAGCAGAAGCTGCTGCGCCTGTACGGCGCCGAGGTGGTGCTGTCCGACAGCCGCCGCGGCAACAACTCCCACGGCGAACTGGCCATGGAGCTGCAGCTGGAGAACCCCGGCTACGTGATGCTCAACCAGCAGCGCAACCCGGCCAACCCGGAGATCCACCGGCGCACCACCGCCCAGGAGATTCTCCGCGACTTCGCCACGCTGCCGCCGGACTGCCTGGTAGCCGGCATCGGCACCGGAGGCCATGTCACCGGCCTGGGCGAGACGCTCAAGGCACGCTGGCCGTGGTTGCGGGTATTCGGCGTGGAGCCGGAGCAGTGCGACCTGCTCGCCGACCGCCACGCGCCGCACGAGATCCAGGGCCTGTCCATCGGCCTGGTGCCGCGCATCCTCAACCTCGGCGTGCTCGACGGCATGCTCAAGGTCTCCAAGCAGGCCTGCCTGGAGCGGGTGCGCCGCACCATGCGCAGCGATGGCGTCAGCCTGGGGCTTTCGTCGGCGGCCAACCTGGTGGCCATTGCCCAACTGGCCGGCGAGCTGCCGCGGGCAACCCGGGTGCTGACGCTGGTCTACGACGGCGTCGACAGCTACCTGCCGCACTTCGATTGCTAGCCGTGGAGGACGACGGGATGCGCTACCTCGACAGACTGAAACTCTACGACGGGCTGCTGGACCACCTGGTGCATGCGCTCAAATCGCAAGACATGGAACAACTGATGCCGCACCTGGACGGCATCATGGACAGCGCCGTGGAGCAGGTGAGCGAGGACCTGCAGGCCTATGCCGCGCGCGACCCGGCCTCGTGCGGGCGCACCGAGCTGATCCTCGACACCTATGCCTCGTTCAAGGCGGCGCTGTTCCATCGCCTGGCCCATCAGGTGTGGCTGCGCGGCGGCCTGGTGGAGCGCGAGCTGATCGCCCACCGCCTGGCCAACGCCGGCAAGCTGCAGTCGGGGGTGGAGATCCACCCGGCGGCGCGCATCGGCAGGCGCTTCGTGCTGGACCACGGCTTCGGCACGGTGATCGGCGAGACCTGCGAGATCGGCGACGACTGCTACCTGCTGAGCGGCGTGACCCTGGGCGCCGCCGGTATTGCCGACAACCCCGGCGGCAAACGCCACCCGAGCCTGGGCAACGGCGTGGAGGTGGGCGCCGGCGCGCGCATCCTCGGCGCGATTCACATCGGCGACCATGCCTTCATCAGCCCCGCCTGCGTGATCACCCATGACGTGCCGGCCAACACCCGGGTCAGCATCGTCAACCAGCTGCAGATGCAGCGCGCCAGCGTTGGCGCCAACCGCGGCTACCTGGGTGCGTTCGTGCTCGGCGAACGCCTGCACCTGGTCGGCGAGCTACCGGAGGCGGAGGAAATCACCGTGCTCGACGCCGACCACCACCGGCTCGGCTGCCTGACCCTGGAATGCACGGTGCGCGAGCGCCACCACCGCCAGTACCGCCTGCGCAACCTCGGTGCCGTGACGCCGGTGCCGCGTTATCCGCTCAACCTGCGGATCGGCGACCGGCTGCAGGACGTGACGTTGCTCGATCCGCCCGGCCTCAGCCATCTGGCGCGGGCGGTGCTCAAACCCCACATCCTCAGTATCGGAGGCTGACCCATGTCGGCACTGGCCCTGCATACCCACCCCCTGTTCGACGAGTTGCCCTACCAGCACACCTTCACCGCCCGCGTGCTGGCGGTGAGCGAGCTGGGCGTGGCCCTGGACCAGACCCTGTTCTATCCCACCGGCGGCGGCCAGCCCGGCGACCAGGGCCACCTCCTGCTGCCGGACGGCGCGGCCGTGACCGTGGTCAAAACCCAGCGCGACCCGCTGCTGCGGGCGATCATCTGGCACCAGCTGGGCGAGGGTCATCCGGACATCCGCGTCGGCATGGAAGTGCAGGGCTGCCTCGACTGGGAACGGCGCTACCGGCACATGCGCATGCACACCTGCCTGCATCTGCTGTGCGCCATCGTCGACGCGCCAGTGACCGGCTGCAGCATCGCCGCCGACAAGGGCCGCCTGGACTTCGATCTGCCGGAATCGACCCTGGACAAGGAGCAGATAACCCGCAGCCTGATGCAGCTGATCGACGGCGGCCTCGACGTGCAGGTGCAGCTGCTCTCCAGCGAGCAATACCGCAGCCTGCCGAATCTCTGCCGCACCCAGGTGGCACCGCCCCAGGGCAACGGCACGGTGCGGGTCATCGACATCCCCGGTGTGGACATGCAGCCCTGTGGCGGCACCCACGTGCGCAACACCGCCGAGGTGGGCGCCGTGGCCTGCGACAAGATCGAGAAGAAGAGCCGGCACAACCGACGCGTGACCCTGCGCTTCGCCTGAGCCCTCCTCCACCGCCACCGACGTTCCATCGACTGCCTTCCCTTTTCATCGCCAATGGCAGGGTTATCCGCCCAGCGGCGGCGATGAGCACTCCGCGCCGCCCACAAGGCGGCCGGAACCTACCCTCCGGAGAACACCTCCGCCCCCCGCAAGGAGAAGACGATGCCTAGAAAGTTGATTCAGCAATCGCTGTTACTGGCCGGTCTGGCTGCCCCCGCCGCCGGCTTCGCCGCCGAACTGATCGACGTCGCCAACCTGCCGCTGGCCCGTGCCGGCGTCGCCGCCGGCGATATCCACAGCACCCTCGGCCTCACCCCGGACGAACTCGACGCCGACACCAGTGCGCGCCTGCCCAGCGGTGCCCGCATCACCCGCTACCAGCAGTTCTACAAGGGGGTGCGGGTGTGGGGCGAGGCCATCACCGAAACCAGCGGCCCACGGTCGCGCCGCAGCGGCCGCCTGCTGGTCGGCATCGAGCAGGACCTGGCCCGCGACGCCACCCCAACCCTGAGCAAGGAGCAGGCCCTGCAGCAGGCCAGAAGCCTGATCAACAGTGCCCTGCCGCCGATCAACCAGCAGAGTGAGCTGGTGGTGCGGCGCAATGAGCAGGGCCAGGCCCAGCTGGCCTACGTGGTGTCCTTCTTCGTCGGCGGCGCCAGGCCGTCGCGCCCGCACTTCATGATCGAGGCCAACAGCGGCGAACTGTTGCAACGCTGGGAAGGCCTGACCCACGCCGAGGCCAGCGGCCCCGGCGGCAACGCCAAGACCGGCCAGTACCTGTACGGCACCCAGTACGGCCCGCTGATCGTCAACAGCAAGTGCCAGATGAACAGCGGCGACGTGATCACCGTCAACCTCAACCAGCGCTGGGACAACCGCAGCGTCACACCCTTCCGCTTCGCCTGCCCGTACAACGACTACAAGGCCATCAACGGCGCCTTCTCGCCGCTCAACGACGCACACTACTTCGGCAACGTGGTGTTCCAGATGTACGGCGGCTGGTTCGGCGGCCTGCGCCCGCTCAACGAACGCAAGCTGTACATGAAGGTGCACTACGGCAACGGTTACGAGAACGCGTTCTGGGACGGCCAGGCGATGACCTTCGGCGACGGCCGCAGTCGCTTCTACCCGCTGGTGTCGCTGGACGTCTCCGCCCACGAGGTCAGCCACGGCTTCACCGAGCTGAACTCCGGCCTGGTCTACGAGGGCCAGTCCGGCGGCATCAACGAGGCCTTCTCGGACATGGCCGGCGAGGCCGCCGAGTACTTCATGAAGGGCAGCAACGACTGGAAGGTGGGCGCCGACATCTTCAAGGGCAGCGGCTCGCTGCGCTACATGGACCAGCCCAGCCGCGACGGCGCGTCCATCGAGCACGCCGAGCAGTACCACGACGGCATCGACGTGCACCACTCCAGCGGCATCTACAACCGCGCCTTCTACCTGCTGAGCAGGTCGACCGGCTGGAACACGCGCAAGGCCTTCGAGGTGTTCGTCGACGCCAACCGCTTCTACTGGACCGAGACCAGCGGCTTCGACCAGGGCGCCTGCGGGGTGATCCAGTCGGCGCAGAACCGCAGCTACGGCAGCGCCGAGGTAGTGGCGGCCTTCGCCGCAGTCGGCGTTAGCTGCCCGACCTGGATGTAGGCATGGTGGGCTCCCGCCGCCCTGGGGCGGGAGCCCCTAGGGCCTGCCGAGCAGCAGGCGCAGCGCCGCGCCGTAGGTGCGGCCGACGCGGCACTCGCTGCCATCGGCCAACTGGGCGATCCAGGCGGCGAAGGGCGCGGGCCGCAGGCGCACCACCGCGCTGCGCCGCACGATGGTGCTGCGGTGGATGCGGATGAATTCGGCCGGCTCCAGGCGCTGCTCCAGCGAGCTCAGGGTCTCGTGGAACAGGTAGTTGGCTTCGGCCAGGTGGATACGCACATAGTCGCGCTCGGCCTGCAGGCGGATGATGGCGGCCTGCGGGATGCGTAGGTGCTCGCCGCGCACCTTGACCCACAACTCCCTCTCCGGCCGCGCCTGGGCACCCAATGCCTGCTTGAGCGAGGCGATCATCTCCTGCAGTTCGGCGAGGCGATCCGCCTGACTGCGCGAAGCCGCGACCGTGCGCGCACGCTGCATGGCCAGGGCGAAACGCTCGGCATCGATGGGTTTGGTCAGGTAGTCGACCGCATTGACCTCGAAGGCGCGCAGGGCATGGTGGTCGAACGCCGTGACGAAGATGATCGCCGGCAACTCGCCGGCGAGCTGCTGCAGCACATCGAAACCGCTGCCGCCGGGCATCTGGATGTCGAGCAGCAGGATGTCCGGGGCGCAGCTCTGTGCCACGCGCAGGGTCTCGGCGACATCGCCAGCCTCGTCGACGCGACCGACCCAGTCCAGCCTGCGCAGCAGGCGGATCAGCCGGCGCCGGGCCAGCGGCTCGTCGTCGGCGACGAGAATGCTCAGCGCCGTCATGCACAGCGCCACGGTAGATCGATGACCGCGCGGTAGCGATCCGCGCTCACCGGGCCGCAGGAGAACCGACCGCCCTCCTGGAAGCGCAGGCGCAGCCGCTCGGCCACGTTGCGCAAGCCAACCCCCATGCCCGGCTGGCGCCGCTCTGGCGCGGCATCTGCGGCCATGCCGTTCTCCACGCTGATGCGCAGCCTCTGGCCGTCGCGTGCAGCCCTGAGGAGGATGTCCACCGGTCCCGCCGCCATGCCTACGCCATGCTTGATCGCGTTCTCGATCAGCGGCTGCAGGATCAGGCTGGGCACCAGCGCCTCGCGCGCCTCCTCGGCCAGTTCGACGCGAAAACTCATGCGGTCGGAAAAACGCTCGCGCTCGATCGCCAGGTATTCCTCCTGCAGCCGCAACTCATCCGCCAGAGGCACGTCGTGCAGCGGATCGAGCGACAGCGTGGTGCGCATGAAGTTGGAGAGCGACAGCACCATTCGCTCGGCGCGAGAGGAGGCGCCCTCCTCGATCAGGCCGGCGATGGAGTTGAGCGTGTTGAACAGGAAGTGCGGATTGACCTGATAGCGCAGCGCCTGCATCTGCGCCGCCAGGGCCTCCTCGCGCACGGCCGCCAGGCGTCGCTCCCGCTCGCGCACCTCGAAACAGTAGAGCAGGGCGATGAACAGGCAGGACCAGCCGAACAGCATCGAGGCGCCTTCGATCAGCATGTAGCCGGAGTACACCGGATCAAAGCTCACCGGGTTCGGATACTCGCAGATCAGATAGTTGAGGAAATCGACGGCGACGAACAGCGGCGCCAGCGCCGCCGTCATCACGAAGCTGAGCAGGGCCTTGCGCGGGAATCCTAGCCCCCTCAGGCGGAACAGCAGCAGCGACATGCCGAAGGTCATCAGCGCGCCGACGGCGAACAGCACGAACTTCAGCGGCGCCGACTGCAGCGGGTCGATATTGATGAAGTAACCCAGAATGCTGTCGGCGACGAACATGCAGGTCCAGTAGATGAGGCTGAGCTGCAGGGTCGCCCGCACCAGCCCGTCGAAGTCTTTCGTGTCACTCATGCCGCCTCCGTGCCTCTGCGAAGAACCTGTGCCGCGGTGCCGCCGGCCGACGGAAAACAGCCATTGGCAGAAATTCCTGTCATCCGCGCCGCCCTCGATAGCGGTTGGCCGAAAAGCGCTTGGCCGTCCCGTCGCCGCCTCTCTAGAGTGCCGCCAACCGGCCTCGCCGGGAAGTCGATTCATCGCTTCATATGGGCAACAGCACACGAGGGAATGTCATGAACACTATCTTCCGCGCAGCACGCCTGCTCGCACTGATCGCCGCCGGCCACGGCCTAGCCGGCTGCGCCGCCATCGCCGAAAAGACCAACTCGCTGAGCGATGAGAGAATCCTCGCGGAAACCGCGGGCGTGCTCGGCTACTCTCCCAGCCAGCTGCAACTGGTGGCGCGGCGCACCAGCGGGACCAATACCTACGCCGAGCTGCGGGCCGAGAATGGCAACGAGTTCAACTGCATCATCAATGGCGGCAACCTGGCCACCTTCGGCGCCATCAATCCACCCAGTTGCGCGAAGAAGGGCGAGATACTCAGGAGCGGGCCGGGGCAGTGATGATCTGGCTCGCTGACTAGCGAGGCTGTGCAGGATTTTGGGTAACCGGGGTCGGCTTGGCCCGCTCAACCCGGCTCCTGCACCAGCTCCTCAAAATGACCGGAATCCTCAATCCACGATGAAAATTTCCGCTTTCTTTGTCTATGCGGCGCTGGGTGTGATCGCACAACCAGCATGCGCCAACTACCCGTGCCCGAGCGGTCCTGGGCCTGGTGAACAGCAGATCGGCGTTGGCGGTGGCTCCCATGGAGTCGCCGCTGTTCCCCTGTGCGTGGCAACCGGTGGCGGGGCCGATAGCACGGGCGGTGGAGACGCTGGCGGTGGGTACGCAGGCGGCTATCGGTGTGACGGCTGCAATATTTTTGCCGACCCCGGCCCGCCCAGCTACGACGCCATGAGCATCGCCATCAACGAGCAGGCGGCCAAAAACGCAGAAGCTCGCAAGCAAATGCTGGAAGCCGAAGCCAAACTTCAGGAGCTGGAAGCGGATCCGGATTACCAACGCTACCTGCAGGGTGAATGGCAGTTTTTTCAGGCCAAGAAAGATTCGGCACCCGGAGACAACTGCGTGGCGATGTGGAGCAAAGATGGCGACGCGGTCAGTATCGTCGGCCCTGGAAAAGCCTATCAGGGCGGCATGCTGATCTTCTGGAGCGTGGATATTCCCAGGCCATCGGACACGCAAACCGTAGCGGTGACGCTTAAACAGTCGAAGTACCAAGCGCAGTCGGTGAACGCGCTGAATTTTTCGGTACCGAGTATCCCGGCCGGCGCGATCGGCCTGACCGTGCCGAACATCGAAGCGGCACTGAGCACGATGCTGGACGTTGAGCACTTCATCGTCGAGATGGGTGGGCGTGCCGTTGCGGATATCGATTGGACCGACGGCCTGGCCGCTCGCGCCAAGCTGAATCAATGCGTCAGTAACCGCTAGCGGGCTCGCCTGCTCGTACAACTGGCCAATAAAAAACCCCGCCAGATCACTCTCGCGGGGTTTTGCTCGTAACGCAGATGTCGCGTCGAGTTAGACCTTGCTGCGCTCGTAGCGCTTGCGGTCGTTCTCGTTGAGCATCTTCTTGCGCAGACGGATCGACTTCGGCGTCACTTCCACCAGCTCGTCTTCGTCGATGAACTCCAGAGCCTGTTCCAGGGTGAACTTCAGCGCCGGGGTCAGCTGGATGGTCTCGTCCTTGCCGGAAGCACGCATGTTGTCGAGCTTCTTGGCCTTGGTGGGGTTGATCACCAGGTCGTTGTCGCGGCTGTGGATGCCGGCCAGCTGGCCTTCATAGACTTCGTCGCCCGGGGACAGGAACAGCTTGCCGCGGTCCTGCAGGGTTTCCAGGGAGTAGGTCAGCGCGGTGCCGGTGGCCATGGAGACCAGTACGCCGTTCTGGCGGTGGGCGACGTCGCCGGCCTTCACCGGACCGTAGTGGTCGAAGGTGGAGGTCAGGATGCCGGTACCCGAGGTCATGGTCAGGAAGGCGTTACGGAAGCCGATCAGGCCGCGCGCCGGGATCACGTATTCCAGGCGGATACGACCCTTGCCATCCGGAACCATGTTGGTCATGTCGCCCTTGCGCAGACCCATTTGCTCCATCACCGGACCCTGGTGCTGTTCTTCGATGTCGATGGTGACGTTCTCGTACGGCTCCTGCTTGACGCCGTCCTTCTCGATGATCACCACTTCCGGGCGGCCCACGGCCAGCTCGAAGCCTTCGCGGCGCATGGTTTCGATCAGTACGGAAAGGTGCAGCTCGCCACGGCCGGAGACCTTGAACTTCTCGGCGGAATCGCCGGCCTCGACGCGCAGGGCGACGTTGTGCAGCAGTTCCTTGTCCAGACGGTCCTTGATGTTGCGGCTGGTGACGAACTTGCCTTCTTTACCGGCGAACGGCGAGTCGTTGACCTGGAAGGTCATGCTCACGGTCGGCTGGTCGACGGTCAGCGGCGGGCGGGCCTCGACGTTCTGCGGGTCGCACAGGGTGTCGGAGATGAACAGCTCGTCCATGCCCGAGACGCAGACGATGTCGCCGGCTTCGGCTTCGGCGACTTCGACGCGCTGCAGGCCGGAGTGGCCCATGATCTTCAGCACGCGGCCATTGCGCTTGGTGCCGTCGTCGCTGATCGCCACCACCGGGGTGTTGGTCTTGATGCGGCCACGGGCGATACGGCCGATGCCGATCACGCCGAGGAAGCTGTTGTAGTCCAGCTGGGAGATCTGCATCTGGAACGGGCCGTCGACGTCGACGTCCGGAACCGGTACGTGGTCGATGATGGCCTGGAACAGCGCGTCCATGTTGTCGTCCATCTTCTCGTGGTCCATGCCGGCGATGCCGTTCAGGGCGCTGGCGTAGACGATCGGGAAGTCGAGCTGCTCATCGGTGGCGCCGAGGTTGTCGAACAGGTCGAAGATCTGGTCGATGACCCAGTCAGGACGCGCGCCCGGACGGTCGATCTTGTTCACCACGACGATCGGACGCAGGCCGGCCTTGAACGCCTTCTGGGTCACGAAGCGGGTCTGCGGCATCGGACCGTCCTGGGCGTCGACCACCAGCAGTACGGAGTCGACCATCGACATCACACGCTCCACTTCACCGCCGAAGTCGGCGTGGCCGGGGGTGTCGACGATGTTGATGTTGTAGCCGTTCCACTTGATGGCGGTGTTCTTGGCCAGGATGGTGATGCCACGCTCTTTTTCCTGGTCGTTGGAGTCCATCACGCGCTCGGATTCCGCCTCTTTGCGGTCGAGGGTACCGGAGAGCTTCAGCAGCTTGTCTACCAGGGTGGTCTTGCCATGGTCGACGTGGGCGATGATGGCGATGTTGCGCAGTTTTTCGATCACGATGTCGTCTCGATTGATGATTCTGAAAGCTGTGGCCCGGCATTCTGCCTGGCCGTTGTGAACTCGGGATTACGCGGCGCGACGGTCGGGAGGCCGGTGGCGGATGCTGCCACCGAGCAGGCCTGCACGCTTAATGCGGGCGATAGACGCGAACATTCGCATGCCCCTCGCTGAGCAGGTGGTGAGCGTGCAGGCGGCTCATCACACCCTTGTCGCAATAGAGTAGGTACTGGCGGCTCTCATCCAGTTCCTTGAATCGGTTGTTCAGCGCGTAGAACGGCAGGGCCTGCACCTCGATGCCGGGCAACTGCAGCGGCTCGTCCTCGGCGGCATCCGGGTGGCGGATGTCGATGACGATCTGCCCGACCAGGGCCTCGCGCACTTCCTCGACCTGCAGGTCCTGGCCCAGGGCGTCGATCACCTTGTCCACGGTCACCCGCGTCGCGCGTTCCAGGGCGCGCTCGAGGATGGTCATGTCGAAGTGGCTCTCCTCGTGTTCGATGCGACCGGGCTTGGCGCGGGTGGTCGGGTTCACCGAGATCACGCCGCAGTACTCGGGCATGTTCTTGGCGTACTCGGCGGTACCGATGGCGGTGGCGGTGTCGATGATGTCCTGCTTGTGCGCGGCGATCAGCGGGCGCAGTACCAGGGTGTCGGTGACCGCATCGATCACCGAGAGGTTCGGCAGGGTCTGGCTGGACACCTGGCTGATCGCCTCGCCGGTGACCAGCGCATCGATATTCAGCTCGGCGGCGATACGGCTGGCGGCGCGCAGCATCATGCGCTTGAGCACCACGCCCATCTGGCTGTTGTCGACCTTGCCGAGAATCTCGCCGACCACTTCCTCGAACGGCACGCTAATAAACAGTACGCGGTGCGAGCTGCCGAACTTCTGCCACAGATGGTGGGCCACTTCCATCACGCCCAGCTCGTGGGCACGGCCACCGAGGTTGAAGAAGCAGAAGTGGGTGAGCAGGCCGCGACGCATCATCTGGTAGGCAGCGACTGTGGAGTCGAAGCCGCCGCTCATCAGCACCAGGGTCTGTTCGATGGAGCCCAGCGGGTAACCGCCCAGGCCTTCGTGCTGGGCGTGGATGATCAGCAGGCGGTCGTAGCGCACCTCGAAGCGCACTTCCGCCTCGGGCTGCTTGAGATCGATACCGGCGGCCCCGCACTCGCGACGCAGGCGGCTGCCAACATGGCTGGCCAGCTCCATCGAGGAGAAGTCATGGGTGTTGCCGGCGCGCTTGCAGCGCACGGCGAAGATCTTGCCGGGCAACTGAGCACCGAAGTGCGCGCGGCACTTCTCGAAGGTGTCGTCGAAATCGACATAGGGGTATTCGTGCACTTCGAGGAAGTGGGCGATGCCCGGCGTGCAGCACAGGCGCGCGAACATCTCGGCCTGCGCCTTCGGCTCGCTGACCTGGCTGATCAGGTCGAGGTTGTCCCATTCGCCCTGCACTTCCAGCTCGGGGTCCAGGTCACGCAGCACCGTACGAATATTCTTCGCCAGCTGGCGGATGAACTGCTTGCGCACCGGCCGGCTCTTGATGGTGATTTCTGCGAAGGGTTTGACGATGAGCTTCATGGAAAACGGGTGCCGGACGAGAGACCGAAAAACAGGGGCGCGGATTATAGCGGAAATTGCTCAAGCTTTGATCAAAAACAATATTCGCCCAGATACAGCACCAAAAAAGTGCGAACAGCATTTTATTTGCACCAACTCGGCGCATAAAACTGCTAAAAGAATCGACCCAGGCCGCGCAGCCCCTGACTTTCAGGCTTCCAACCCATTCCGGGGCACTGGCATGCAATTTGCTCCCTTGTGAGGCAGCCCAGCCTGGTCGACTATCGCGCCCGGCTTTGCACCTAATTTCGGAGGCTGGCTCAGCCGGCCCCATCCACCTGGAGGACAGCATGTCGAAGTCGATTCAACTGATTAAAGAACACGACGTGAAGTGGGTTGACCTGCGCTTCACCGACACCAAAGGCAAGCAACACCACGTGACCATGCCGGCCCGTGACGCTCTGGACGAAGACTTCTTCGAAGTCGGCAAGATGTTCGACGGCTCGTCCATCCATGGCTGGAAAGGCATCGAAGCCTCCGACATGATCCTGCTGCCGGTCGACGACACCGCCGTCCTGGACCCGTTCACCGAAGAGCCGACCCTGATCCTGGTCTGCGACATCATCGAGCCGAGCACCATGCAAGGCTACGACCGCGACCCGCGCTCCATCGCCAAGCGCGCCGAGGAATACCTGAAGACCACCGGTATCGGTGACACCGTATTCGTCGGCCCGGAGCCGGAGTTCTTCATCTTCGACGAAGTGAAGTTCAAGTCCGACATCTCCGGCTCCATGTTCAAGATCTACTCCGAGCAAGGCTCCTGGATGACCGACGCCGACGTCGAGTCCGGCAACAAGGGCCACCGCCCGGCCGTCAAAGGTGGTTACTTCCCGGTTCCGCCGTGCGACCACGACCACGAAATCCGTACTGCCATGTGTAATGCCATGGAAGAAATGGGCCTGGTCATCGAAGTTCACCACCACGAAGTGGCGACTGCCGGCCAGAACGAGATCGGTGTGAAGTTCAACACCCTGGTCAACAAGGCTGACGAAGTTCAGACCCTGAAGTACTGCGTGCACAACGTGGCCGATGCCTACGGCAAAACCGCCACCTTCATGCCGAAGCCGCTGTACGGCGACAACGGCTCGGGCATGCACGTGCACCTGTCGATCGCCAAAGACGGCAAGAACACCTTCGCTGGTGAAGGCTATGCCGGCCTGTCCGACACCGCCCTGTACTTCATCGGCGGCATCATCAAGCACGGCAAGGCCCTGAACGGCTTCACCAACCCGTCGACCAACTCCTACAAGCGTCTGGTCCCGGGCTTCGAAGCTCCGGTCATGCTGGCCTACTCGGCTCGCAACCGTTCCGCCTCGATCCGCATCCCGTACGTTTCCAGCCCGAAAGCCCGCCGCATCGAAGCGCGCTTCCCGGATCCGGCTGCCAACCCGTACCTGGCCTTCGCCGCTCTGCTGATGGCCGGCCTGGACGGTATCCAGAACAAGATCCACCCCGGCGATGCCGCCGACAAGAACCTGTATGACCTGCCGCCGGAAGAGGCCAAGGAAATCCCGCAGGTTTGCGGCAGCCTGAAAGAAGCCCTGGAAGAGCTGGACAAGGGCCGCGCCTTCCTGACCAAGGGCGGCGTGTTCTCCGACGACTTCATCGATGCCTACATCGAGCTGAAATCGGAAGAAGAAATCAAGGTGCGCACCTTCGTGCACCCGCTGGAATACGACCTGTACTACAGCGTCTGATCCAGCGCCGGCCGCTCACACGGCTCGCTTGAAAGAGGCCTCCTTCGGGAGGCCTTTTTTGTGCCCTGAGATTTCATGGCGGAGCCCACCAGAGCCCTGAGTTGAGGGCGCGACTAACAATTGCCCCTACTATTTCTTGCGCCACGCCACGCATGGCGTCGTGCAGACTTGCCAGAGGCGCCAAGCGGTGCAACCCTTGCCGCAGGATCATTCAGGAGCCTACCGATGCGCCTGCTCACCGCCTGCCTGCTCTGCACCCTGGCCCTGCCGGCCGCCGCGCAGATCTACAAGTACACCGACTCCAACGGCAATACCGTATTCACCAACCAGCCGCCGGAAGGCCAGGCAACGGAGTCCGTCGAGTTGCCGCCGGCCAATACGGTAGAAGCGCAGAAGCCGGTGGTGACGGAACAGCCCGAACAGCCCGCCAGCGATCAGCCGCCCTACAGCGAACTGAACCTGACCGATGTTCCCAACGATGAAGCGCTCCGCGCCAACAACGGTACCTTCAGCGTTGGCGTGAATATCAAACCACGCCTGGCGCCCGGCCACCGATTCCGCCTACTGCTAGACGGCCAGCCTTATGGCCAGCCGAGCAACGTGCCACGCCTGCAACTCACCAATGTCGACCGCGGCGAACACAGCCTCGCGGTAGAGATAGTCAGCGGCGAGCGGCAAATTCAGCAGAGCGCGGCAGTGACCTTCACTGTGCAGCGCATCAGCGTGAACAGCCCGGCGCGCGCGAAACCAACCCCTCCAAAACCCGCTCCCAGACCAGCCACCTGATCGAAGGCCTCCATGAATCGTCTGCTGTTATGCCTGGCGCTCGGCCTAGCCTGCTTCACTGTCCAGGCCGGGGTCTATACCTACATTGACGCGGACGGCAACAGGGTGTTCACTGACCAGCCGCAATCGGAGCAGGCCGAGCGAATCGAACTGGCGCCCTCCAATGCGATGTCCGCCACACAGACGCCGCCATCCGCGCCCCCGCCTGAAGCGCTACCCAAGGAGCCCAGCTATCAGGTACTGCGCATCCTGGTACCCGAGCCGGACGCGACCATTCGCGAGATGACCGGCAATCTGATCGTCAGCGCATCCGTCGAGCCCGGCCTGCATGCCGGCCACAACTTCCGTTTGATCATGGATGGAAAGCCTGCCAGCGAAGCGGGACGCAGCCCAGTGTTCCCCTTGGAGAACGTCGACCGTGGCACCCATCAGATTTCGGTGGAGATAATCGACGCCCATGGCCGCATCGTCGAACGCACCCCAAGCCAGCCTTTTCATATGAAGCGCATCTCCCTTGCCGAAAAGCGCAATGCCAACCCCTGCAAGAAAAAAGACTGGGGCGTACGCCCGGAATGTCCGATCGAAGACAAGCCGAAAGACCCACCGAAAGACATTCCCCTGATTCCCTTCATCTGATCGCGCCTGCCAATGCACCATATTGATGCATTAGCCTGCACTGATTTCTATACTCTCCCCGTTTTGGTTCATCGACGACCGCGCCGGCTGCGCCGAAACGCAGCCTGAAGGGCGGTTGCTGGCAGAGATACGCGTCTTTTCAGGGCCTTGGTTTGCTTTTTGCATTTTCCAGCCCATCGCCGGGACCCAGACCTGCCATGATCAACGACGCGCTGCACCGCCTACTGCTGGACAACCTGACCACCGCGACCATTCTGCTCAACGCCGAGCTGCGCCTGGAGTACATGAACCCGGCCGCCGAGATGTTGCTGGCGGTGAGCGGCCAGCGCAGCCATGGTCAGTTCATCAGCGAACTGTTCACCGAGTCACCGGAAGCGCTCAGCTCGCTGCGCCAGGCGGTCGAGCACGCTCACCCCTTTACCAAGCGCGAGGCGATGCTGACTTCGCTGGCCGGCCAGACCATCACCGTCGACTACGCGGTGACGCCGATCCTCAACCGCAGCCAGACCCTGCTGCTGCTGGAAGTGCACCCGCGCGACCGCCTGCTGCGCATCACCAAGGAAGAGGCGCAGCTGTCCAAGCAGGAAACCACCAAGCTGCTGGTTCGCGGCCTGGCCCACGAGATCAAGAATCCCCTCGGCGGCATCCGCGGCGCGGCTCAGCTACTGGCCCGCGAGTTGCCGGAAGAGAGCCTCAAGGATTACACCAACGTGATCATCGAGGAGGCCGACCGCCTGAGAAATCTCGTGGACCGTATGCTCGGCTCGAACAAGCTGCCGTCGCTGGCGATGACCAACATCCACGAGGTGCTCGAGCGCGTCGCCAGCCTGATCGAGGCCGAGGCCCAGGGCAGCATCACCCTGGTGCGCGACTACGACCCGAGCATCCCCGACCTGCTGATCGACCGCGAGCAGCTGATCCAGGCCATTCTCAACATCGTGCGCAACGCCCTGCAGGCGCTGTCCAGCCAGAGCGACCTGCGCCTGGGCCGCATCAGCCTGCGCACCCGCACCCTGCGCCAGTTCACCATCGGCCACACCCGCCATCGCCTGGTGGTGAAGATGGAGATCATCGACAACGGCCCGGGCATCCCGCCGGAGCTGCAGGAAACCATCTTCTACCCCATGGTCAGCGGCCGCCCCGACGGCACCGGCCTGGGCCTGGCCATCACCCAGAACATCATCAGTCAGCACCAGGGCCTGATCGAATGCGAGAGCCACCCGGGCCATACCGTGTTCTCGATCTTCCTGCCCCTGGACCAAGGAGCCACACCGTCATGAGCCGCAGTGAAACCGTCTGGATCGTCGACGACGACCGCTCCATCCGCTGGGTCCTGGAGAAGGCCCTGCAGCAGGAAGGCATGACCACCCAGAGTTTCGACAGCGCCGACGGCGTGCTGACCCGCCTGTCCCGCCAGCAACCTGACGTGATCATCTCCGACATCCGCATGCCTGGCGCCAGCGGCCTCGACCTGCTGGCACGCATCCGCGACATGCACCCGCGCCTGCCGGTGATCATCATGACCGCACATTCCGACCTGGACAGCGCGGTGGCCTCCTACCAGGGCGGCGCCTTCGAGTACCTGCCCAAACCGTTCGACGTCGATGAGGCCGTCTCTCTGGTCAAGCGCGCCAACCAGCACGCCCAGGAGCAGCAGGGCTTGGAGGCACCAGCCGCACTGGGCCGCACCCCGGAAATCATCGGCGAGGCGCCGGCGATGCAGGAGGTGTTCCGCGCCATCGGTCGCCTGTCGCACTCCAATATCACCGTGCTGATCAACGGCGAGTCCGGTACCGGCAAGGAGCTGGTCGCCCACGCCCTGCACCGCCACAGCCCGCGCGCGGCTGCGCCGTTCATCGCGCTGAACATGGCGGCGATTCCCAAGGACCTGATGGAGTCCGAACTGTTCGGCCACGAGAAAGGCGCCTTCACTGGCGCGGCCAACCAGCGCCGCGGGCGCTTCGAGCAAGCCGACGGCGGCACCCTGTTCCTCGACGAGATCGGCGACATGCCCGCCGACACCCAGACCCGCCTGCTGCGCGTGCTGGCCGATGGCGAGTTCTACCGGGTCGGCGGCCACACACCGGTCAAGGTCGATGTGCGCATCATCGCCGCCACTCACCAGAACCTCGAATCCCTGGTGCAGGCCGGCAAGTTCCGCGAGGACCTGTTCCACCGCCTCAACGTCATCCGCATCCATATCCCGCGCCTGGCCGACCGCCGCGAGGACATCCCCACCCTGGCCCGCCACTTCCTCGGCCGCGCCGCCCAGGAGCTGGCCGTCGAGCCCAAGCTGCTGAAGAGCGAGACCGAGGACTACCTCAAGCACCTGCCGTGGCCGGGTAACGTGCGCCAGCTGGAGAACACCTGCCGCTGGATCACCGTGATGGCCTCCGGCCGCGAAGTACATATCGACGACCTGCCGCCGGAGCTGCTGACCCAGCCCCAGGAAAGCGCGCCGGCCGCCAACTGGGAGCAGGCCCTGCGCCAGTGGGCCGACCAGGCCCTGGCCCGCGGCCAATCCAGCCTGCTGGACAGCGCCGTGCCGGCCTTCGAGCGGATCATGATCGAGACCGCGCTCAAGCACACCGCCGGTCGCCGCCGCGATGCCGCCGTACTGCTGGGATGGGGCCGCAACACCCTGACGCGCAAGATCAAGGAACTGGGCATGAAGGTCGACGGCGCCGACGATGACGACGGCGAAGACTGATCGCCGCCAGCGCTGAACCAGACGGGCCCCAAGGGGCCCGTTTTCGTTGCCGCACCCGCGGGCTATCCTCTGAACGAAAGGTCAATAAAATGGTGCCTCGTCAGCACCTGGTGCCGTCTCTCGGCACACCAACCCATTTCCTGGCGGGTAGCCGTTCGCCCATGCCCTCATCGTTCAAGCACACCCTGCGCCAGCTCTGGGCGCGCGAGAAATTCACCTACGGTGTGCGGGTATTCATCGCCCTGGCCGGCGCCATGGCCCTGTGCTGGTACCTGGAGCGGATCGCCCTGGTCATCCCGCTGTTCCTCGGCTGCATCGCCAGCGCCCTGGCCGAGAACGACGATCACTGGCGCGGGCGCGCCCAGGGGTTGCTGGTCACCCTGCTGTGCTTCGGCGCCACCGCCAGCGCGGTGCAGCTGCTGTTCCCCATGCCCTGGCTGTTCGGCGCGGGGCTGGCCCTGGCGGCCTTCGCCATGACCCTGCTCGGCGGCATCGGCGAACGCTACGCGGCGGTGGCCCAGGCCACCCTGATCCTGGCGATCTACACCGCCATCGGCCTGGAGCACCGTGGCGGCCAGGCCGGGATCTTCTGGCAGGAGCCGCTGCTGCTGATCGCCGGCGCCGCCTGGTACGGCCTGCTCGGCATCATCTGGAGCGCACTGTTCAGCCAGCAACCGGTGCAGCAGGCGCTGGCGCGGGTGTTCGAGGAGCTGGGCGCCTACCTGCGCCTGAAGGCCTCGCTGTTCGAGCCGATCCGGCAGCTGGATATCGAGGCGCGGCGCCTGGAACTGGCACGGCAGAATGGTCGGGTGGTGACGGCGCTGAACCTGGCCAAGGACATCATCCTCAACCGCATGAGCCGCAAGCGCAGCGGGCAGAAGACCAACCGCTACCTCAAGCTGTACTTCATCGCCCAGGACATCCACGAGCGCGCCAGCTCCTCGCACTACCCGTACAACGCCCTGGCCGAAGCCTTCTTCCACAGCGACGTGATGTTCCGTTGCGGCCGTCTGCTCAGCCAGCAGGGCAAGGCCTGCCAGGCATTGGGCCGGGCCATCCGCCTGCGCCAGCCGTTCGACTACAACGACAACAGCCAGGCCATGGCCGACCTCGATGCCTCCATGACCTTCCTGCGCGAGCAGCACAACCCGGCCTGGCGCCGCCTGCTGCGCTCGCTCGGTGCCCTGGCCGACAACCTCGCCAGCCTGGAACGCAAGCTGTCCAGCGCCAGCAACCCGGACGCCCTGGCCGACGAGCAGGACAGCAGCCTGCTCGATCGCTCGCCGCAGACCCTCAAGGAAGCCTTCGAGCGCCTGCGCCAGCACTTCACCCCCACCAGCCTGGTGTTCCGCCACGCCCTGCGCCTGTCCGCCGCCCTGCTCGCCGGCTACGGCCTGCTGCACTGGATTCACCCGCAACAGGGCTACTGGATCCTGCTCACCACCCTGTTCGTCTGCCGCCCCAGCTATGGCGCCACCCGCCTGCGCCTGGTGCAGCGGGTCAGCGGTACGCTGATCGGCCTGGTACTGGGTTGGGCGCTGATCCGCCTGTTCCCCGATCCACTGCTGCAATCGCTGATCGCCGTGGCCGCCGGGGTGATCTTCTTCACCAACCGGGTCGACCGCTACACCCTGGCCACCACCGCCATGACCCTGGTCGTGGTGCTGTGCTTCAACCAGATCAGCGACGCCTACACCCTGCTCTGGCCGCGCCTGGTGGATACCGTGCTGGGCACGGTGATCGCCGGCCTCGCGGTGTTCTTCATTCTGCCCGACTGGCAGGGCCGCAAGCTCAACCAAGTGCTGGCCAGCACCCTGAGCAGCAACAGCCGCTACCTGCTGCAGATCATGCAGCAGTACGAGTCCGGCGCCCGTGACGACCTGAGCTACCGACTGGCCCGGCGCAACGCGCACAACGCCGACGCGGCGCTGTCCACCACCCTGTCCAACATGCTGCTGGAGCCCGGCCATTTCCGGAAGGATGCCGAGACCGGCTTCCGCTTCCTGGTGCTGTCGCACACCCTGCTCAGCTACCTCTCGGCCCTCGGCGCACACCGCGCGACCCTGGCCGACGACGCCAGCGACGCCCTGCACGACCGCGCCGTGGCGCATATCAGCCAGAGCCTCGACGCCATCGCCACGGGCCTGCAGACCGGCACCCCGGTAGCCGTGTACGACGAGGCCGACCAGGCCCTGGCCGAGGAGCTGGAGCAGCTGCCCGAGGAGATGGACGAGGGCCACCGCCTGGTACAGGTACAGCTCGGTCTGATCTGCCGCCAGCTGGCGCCGCTGCGCACCCTGGTCGCGCATCTGCAGAAGGGCCCGGCCGAAATCGCCCAGGCCAAGGCCGCCTGAGGAGGCACTTCCCTCTGCGTCGCCGCGGAGCGGCCACCGACCATCGCACTGCCAGCCCCATTCCGGGGCTGCTCAGTGACGAGGTGATGCCATGAAACGCTGCCTCCAAATGCGGCTCCCAGTTGGCTAAGAGCGCTCCAGCCGAATCGGCCGAGTACTGCAGCAACTGCAAGGACCAGAGCAAGAACACCAACCGCAAGCGCGCTGAGGATCGCAACCAGAGCTTCGGCGGCGAGACCCACAGCAAGCAACCCAAGGGCAACAATCACAACAGCGGGCGCTGAGCCTGCCCCGCAGGCGCCTCGGCGCCTGCGGGCCGATGACCGTCCGCGGCTTCGCCGCGCCTTTCCGCTAGAATGCGCGGCTTCGCGACTCATCGAGGTTCAGCCGTGTCCTTCTTCCCGGTCATCATCATCGGCGCCGGTGCCGCCGGCCTGATGTGCGCGGCGCAAGCCGCCGCACGCGGACGCCAGGTCCTTTTGCTGGACCACGCCAACAAGCCGGGCAAAAAGATCCTCATGTCCGGCGGCGGCCGCTGCAACTTCACCAACATGTACTGCGAGCCGGCCAACTTCCTCTCGCAGAATCCGCACTTCTGCAAGTCGGCCCTGGCCCGCTACACCCAGTGGGACTTCGTCGAACTGGTGGTCAAGCACGACGTGCCCTACCACGAGAAAAAGCTCGGCCAGCTGTTCTGCGACCGCAAGGCCAGCGATATCCTCAGCATGCTGCTGGCCGAGTGCGACGAGCACGGCGTCGACCTGCGCCTGGACACCTCGGTCGAGACCATTGGCAAGACTGATACCGGCTACGCCCTGCACACCAGCGCCGGCAAGTTCACTTGCGAGTCACTAGTGATCGCCACCGGCGGCCTGTCCATCCCCACCCTCGGTGCCACCGGCTTCGGCTACCAGGTGGCCAAGCAGTTCGGCCATACATTGCTGCCAACCCGCGCCGGCTTGGTGCCCTTCACCATCACCGAGCCGCAGCTCAAGGCGCTGTGCACCGAGCTGTCCGGCACCTCGGTGGAGGACTGCGTGGTCAGCTGCAACGGGCAGAGCTTCAAGGAAAATATCCTGTTCACTCACAGGGGGCTGAGTGGCCCGGCGATCCTGCAGATTTCTTCCTACTGGCAGCCGGGCGATGCCATCGAGATCAATCTGCTGCCACATATCGACCTGCCCGAGTGGCTGGCGGCGCAGCAGCGCGAGCGACCGAACAGCGAGCTGAAGACCCTGCTCGCCGAGCTGTTCACCAAGAAGATGGCCGGCCTGCTGGCCGAGCAGTGGTTCGTCAGCAAGCCGCTCAAGCAATACACCCCGGCGGAGCTGGAGGCGGTGGCGGCCAAGCTCGCCGAATGGACCCTGGTGCCGGCCGGCACCGAGGGCTACCGCACCGCCGAGGTGACCCTGGGCGGCATCGACACCCGCGAGGTGTCGTCAAAGACCATGGAGTCGCAGAAGTCGCCGGGCCTTTACTTCATCGGCGAGGTGCTGGACGTCACCGGTCACCTGGGCGGCTTCAACTTTCAGTGGGCCTGGGCCTCGGCCCACGCTGCTGCGCAGTTCGTCTGAGGCTGGAGCCCTCATTACAGCCGCCCCAGGGGCGGTGACTTCCAGACCGCCACCGGCCATAGCGTAGGAGCGAGCTCTGCTCGCGAACGGGGCCACCGCAAAAAGCTTCGCGAGCAGAGCTCGCTCCTACAAGCAGGTAGCCCGGATGCAATCCGGGGACAGTGTTGCCGGCACTCCCGGATGGCATCCGGGCTACAGCGCGCTGACTCCCTCTCCCTCCGGGAGAGGGCTGGGGTGAGGGCATCGACTCAGCGCTGCAAGAAAACGCTAGCGAAGCGCTCACCAAGCCGACGTACACCCACTAAGCGGCAGACTTCAACCGCCTGGCTAAGCAGCTGCCGGCAGCAACTCGATAAAGCGCCGCATCAGCTCATGCATATCACCCGGCCAGCGCCCGGACACGTAATTGCCGTCGCGCACCACCCAGGCCGGGCGGCTGTCGTCCGGTGTGTCGCGGTGCAGGCCACTGGTCTTGCGCCAGAAGTCGGGCGCGTCCTTGGCCACATCGAGGAAGTCATCCGGGCTGGCCAGCACTCGCCCCACCTCGCCCTGCACGCTCATATGCCCGGCCGGCTCGCCCGGCGCCTCGGAGTAGGTGCGGTAGTAGTCGCGCTCCCACCAGCGGCCGTAGAAGCGGGTCAGGTCCCAGGCGGTCTTCTCCATTTTCCAGGTCAGCCCGGTGGTCCTGCGCCCGTGCAGCACCGAGCGGCCATCCACGCCCTTGCTGCGCGCCGCCAGCAACACGCCGTGGCACACCGCCGCCACCGGCTTGTCAGCGGCGAACCAGGCGCCGACGAAGGCCTGCAGCGTCTCGCTCTCCAGATATTCACGCATACCTCGAGACCAGTGCCCGCCAGGCAGCATCAGACCGGCGAAGTCCTCCACGCGCAGGCGCTCGTGGCGCAGCGGCTGCAGGTAATCGGGATCACCCAGCATCTCGGCACAGGCCGCGCGCGCCTCGCCATTGGCGCGCAGCAACAGGCCGAGCAGCTTGAGCCGACGCAGGCCGGGAATCAGGCCCCAGGCATCTAGGCCCTCGCCGCTGATCATCTGCGGATCCGGCTCGGCCGGGTGGCCGTCCGGAGTAGCAAAGCACACCCGGTAGCCAGCCTGACGCAGCTGGCGCCAGGCCAGGGCCGTTTCGCTGGGATCGTAATCACGGCGCGGCAGAGGAATCAGGACGCAAGGCGCGGGCATGGCGGGCTCTCGTGGATGGGCGATGGGCTGAGACCTTAGCAGGTCAAACGCCGTGGCGGCATGCAGCGGACGCCAGGCCTGCGGGCCAAGGCTGCCACGGCATGCGGCTCAGCGCAGGGTCTCGGCGATCGCATGAATATCCGCGCGATGATTGAGCACCAACTCCAGCTCGCCGTTGTCGCCGATGAAGTTCAACGGCGGCTGCAGCTTGTGGTAGGCGGCCAGTTCCACCAGCAGCGGCAGCTCGGCGTCGGGATTACGCTCCTTGATGGCATGGAACAGCGCCAGGTTGACCAGGTCGATCAGCTCCAGCTCGCGGCCCGTCGAGGCGCCCCAGTTGCCAGCCGCGCGGATCACCTCGATGTATTCGTCGTCTACCGCCCACTTCTTCAGCACGATCACCCCCAGCGACTTGCTGTATTCGCGGCACAGCTTGTAGTACAGCTCGCCGGAGGGGATCTCCGCCTCGTCCTTGAATGCCGAGAGCACCGCCAGGGTGCCCACCTCGCTGAGCAGGCTGGCCAGCAGGGCATGTTCCGGCGCCACGTGGCCGATCAGCCGGGCCAGCATGGCGCAGGTGCTGGCCTTGAGCGTCAGCCGCCCCCAGACCTCCATGAACAGGCGCTTGTGCGCCGGGCTGTGCAGGGTGAACAGGCTCTTGATGCTGTGGACCATGGTGATGCGGTCCACCTCGCTCATGCCGAGCAGGGCGATCACATCCTGCAGGGTGCGCGGCGCCATCGGGTGGCGGTACAGGGCGCCCGAGGCATGCTTCATCAGCAACGCCGCCAGCGCCGGGTCGCGACTGATCAGGCGGGCCAGCGCGCCGGTACTGATCTGCCCGTCGCTCAATGCCCGGCGAATATCCAGGGTCAATGCTGGCAGGCTGGGCAGTTGTTCCTGCCCCTGCATCAACTGCGACACCACCCGCCGGTAGATCGAATAGTCCGAAGCCTCGACACCCAAAGCACACCTCCACGCCCCCCTGAAGCAGTGTAGGTGCTGGAACCCCAGGCCATAGCAGCTGCCGCAGGGTTTAGCCGTCATCTGTACCGAGCCAGGCGCGGTTTTCCCGTGCCAGCATGGTGTTCCAGCCACACGGAGCACTGCCATGCTCGCCACCCTCAACGCCCTCGCCGCTTTCCCCGACCAGCTGGAGGCCCATTACTCGGCCATCCCCGCAGCCTATAGGCACTGGGCACCGGCGACCTGGGCCGGCATACCCAGCGAACCCTTCACCGCCATCGAGCAGCTATGCCATGTGCGTGACATCGAGGTGGACGGCTACCAGTTGCGCCTGCGCCGCACGCTGGAGGAAGACAATCCGCTGCTGATCTCTCTGGATGGCGAGGCCATGGCCCGCGAGCGCCGCTATGCCGAGGCGGATGCCGACTCGGTGCTGGCCGACTTCCGCCGCGCCCGCGATGAGACCCTGGCACTGATCGCATCGATCGGCGCCGAGCAGTTCCGCCGCCCGGCGCGCTTCGAGGGCTATGGCCAGCTAACCCTGCGCAGCCTGGTGCACTATCTGTGCAGCCATGACCAGCAGCATCTGGCTGGCCTGCAATGGTTGCTCGGCAAGATCGAGGCCGGCGCCCAGTCATGACAGAATCGCCTCTCGCCGATATGGAAGCACCAAGCCCATGACCCTCACCTGGCACACCAAGCACCATTCCGAGCTGAGCACGCACGAACTGTACGCCCTGCTCGAGCTGCGCTCCCGCGTGTTCGTGGTCGAGCAGAACTGCGCCTACCAGGACGTGGATGGCCAGGACCTGCTCGCCGACACCCACCATCTGCTGGCCTGGCAGGACGAGCGACTGGTGGCCTACCTGCGCCTGCTCGATCCCTCGACCCAGGATGGCGACGTGGTGATCGGCCGCGTGGTGATTGCCCCGCAGGCGCGCGGCAGTGGCCTCGGTCACCAGTTGATGGAGCGCGCCGTGGCGGCCTGTCTCGAACGCTGGCCGGGGCTGCCGATCTACCTTTCGGCCCAGGCCCATCTGCAGGGCTATTACGGTCGCTACGGCTTCGAGGCGGTGACCGCGGAATACCTGGAAGACGACATCCCGCATATCGGCATGCGCCGCCAGCCCCTTTAGATTCAATTCCGCCGCCCATAACCGGCGGCGCTTTCGATGGATGGGTACGCTGTTCGCCCTGATCGCCGGGATGATGTGGGGCCTGGCCTTCGGCCTGATCGCCCTGCCGCTGGCCTGGCTCGACCGCCATCGCCTGCGCCAGCAGTGCCGGACCAGCGCCGTCGAGACCGCCAAGGCGCAATGACATTGCGCCGCTGGGCAGCCCCACAATGGCTGCCTGCACCTGCACGCTGCCGGCGAGGCTGTTACCCTGCACCTCCCGCCATTATCGACGCCGCGCCATGGACAAGCTTCTCCTGCAGCAACAGGTCTGCCAGCGCCTCGAGGCCGATCTGGCGATGCTGCTCGCCGCCGCCGACCTCGCCCGCCAGGCTGCTACCCACGAGGAGAGCAAGGCGGAAAACAAGTACGACACCCGTGGCCTGGAGGCCTCGTACCTGGCCGCCGGACAATCGCGCCGCGCCGAGGACATCCGCCGCGCATTGGCCGCCTGGCGCGCCCTGCAGATGCGTGCCTACGACGATGACAGAGGCGTCCAGCTCGGCGCGCTGATCTGCCTGGTCGATGGCGCCGAGCGCCAGCAGTGGCTGTTGCTGGGCCCCGACGGTGCCGGGCTCAAACTAGAGCACCAGGGCCTGGAAATCATGCTGATCACCGCCCAGGCGCCACTCGGCCAGCAGCTGCTCGGCCGCGGCCCCGGCGACGAGGTGCAGGCCGGTGCGGCGACATGGCAAATCGTTAGCGTCGAGTGACTTCCCTCAGGGCACGTTGACCCCGAGCGGTTCTGCCAGCCGCGCCAACTGGCCGGACTCGACCAGCCGCGCGAAGGCGCGATCGAAGCGCAGACGCAGCTGGGTGTGGTCGTCGTCGCGTGGAAAGGCAAAGAAGCCGCGCTGCACATCGATCAGCGGCAGCAGCTCCCTCACATCCTCCTGCAACCCCAGCGCCAACAGGTGCGGCCGGGTGTTGCGCTGGTTGCTGGCGAGCAGGTCGATGCGACCGGCCGCGAGCATGCGCAGACCATTGCGCACCGATTCCACGGTGATCGGCCGCAGGCGCTCGCGCATCTCCTCGAACTGACTGCCGTAGACCCACCCGCGCACCACGGCCAGGCGCTTGTTCTGCAGGCTGGCGTAGTCACCGTCCCAGTCCGGCTCATGACCACGGCGGGCATAGAAGACGATGCGATCCTGGTAGAAGGGTTCGGCAGCGAATGCGAAGCGCGCCTCGCGCTCGGCGGTGCGATAGGGGCCGACCAGGATATCCGCCTGCCCCAGCTCGACCATGCGCTGGGCGCGGGCCCAGGGATACAGCTCGAAGCGCAGTTCGTCACCCAGCTCGGCGGCCAGCTGACGCAACACCGCCGGGGCCAGGCCGGTGAAGTCACCGGCGGCATTCTGCTCGTAGACTTGCGGAAAGCTGGTACCTACCACCAGCCACTCGCGCGCCTGCGCCAGCGAGCCGAGCAGGCTGACGCAGAGGCCGAGCAGACACGCGCACAACGCTGTCCGGGGCATGGGCGGCTACGGCACTCAGGCCGCCTCGGTGGAAGAGCCGCCCAGCAGGTAGGCGTCGAAGCCCAGCTGGTTGAGCAGGTGCACGGCCAGCTCGCTGCGGATGCCGCCCTCGGGCGTGACCACGTAGCAGGTCGCCCGGTCCAGGCTGTCGGCATGGGTGCGCAGGTTGGCCACCGGCAGGTTGAAACTCTCCGGCAGATGCGCCAGGCGGTACTCGGCGGCCAGGCGCACATCGAGCAGCAGGTACTTGCGACTGCCCTGGTGGGTCATGTGCTGCAGATCCTGGCTGCTGATCCGCGGGATCAGGCTCGGCCGTACCAGCTCGACGAACAGATCGCGGTGCAGACGGGCCAGCTCACCATCCTCCAGCATGATCACGCTGGCCGAGCGCACGGCGCCGCTGACCAGGGCTTCCTCGCCGAAGAAGTCGCCGCTCTCCAGCACCTGGGTCGGCTGCTCGCGATAGGCCTGCGGCAGGCTGATGCGAGCGCGCCCGTGTTTGATCACATAGAAGTGCTCGCCGGGCTCGCCATAGGTGACCACGCTGTCGCCGGCCCGCGCCTGCAGGTACTCGAAGCGCGCCAGCAGGGCGTGCAGGTGCGAGGGCGGCAGGCGGCCGAACAGCGGCGTGCTGAGCAGGCGTGCCAGCCAGTCGTCCTCGTGCTCCTCGACCATGCTGTCGCCGCCGAGGCTGTTGACCTGGTAGGCGGCGTCCTGACTCCAGCCGAGCAGCCGTTCCAGTAGCTGGTGCTCGACGGCGAACAGACGCACATCGGTGATCGCCTTGATGCCGTTCGGGTTGAGCTGGCCGGGGTTGAGCGGCAGGTGCGCCTGCGGCGAACCGCCCTCGATGGTCTGCCGACCGGGGCCGGCGTCCACCGCCACCTTGCCCTCCAGCAGGTAGTACTGGGCCAGGGAGCGCTCGCCTTTCTGCAACAGCTGGGTGCCGGCCGGGCGTTGCAGGTACTTGAGGCTGGCGTGCAGCTGCTGGCGGTAGGCCGGGGTGAGGAAGTCCATGGGGCTGAAGCTGCTCAGCTGTTCGGGCGTGAGCGGGGCGCTGCTCATGAGCGTTCTCCTGCAAGGAATGCCACCACTATGGCACCGGCCAGGACGGCTCTCCAGTCCATTGGTCATGCACGGAAAAAGCGCTTCCCAATCAGCCGGTTGTGCACAGAGGCCGGGGATGACTCTGTGGATAAACCGGTGATGAATGGATCCAGGCCAGAGCCTGCGGGAGCTGGCGGGGAGTGCCTATTTCTTGCCCAGGCGCCAGTGGAAGTACAGGCTGGCCAGCCAGGACAGCAGATTGCTGCCGACCATGAAGAGGATGATGCCGGCCCTCAAGTTGCTAGCCTCGCTTATTTTGTCGAAGCCAAATGCCAGCAGCATCAAGGCACCTAGCAGATGCAGGGGTAGCCACAGATAGATGAGTACACGCGCACGCTTAGCGATCAGCAGGTAGCTGATCAGCGGCGCCAAGATGATCGTCGTCACCACCAGGCTCATTGGCGCCAAGTTGAGTGCCTTGCTCACCCACGCGATCAGGGCGGTAAGCAGGGCCAGCGCGCCATAGACCAAGCTGCACCACTTGTACCAGCCATAGCCCCGCGGCTTGCCGCGAGCCGCAGGCGCATCCGACCGCAGCGCACTGCCCGGTGTGGCGTAGGGATTGATCTCGTCCATGAGAAGTTCCTTTGGTCATGAGTCCATATCGCGCCAGGTTAGATACAGGCGCAGGTCGAACTCCAGCTGGTGATAGTCCGGCAGCATGTACTGGCACAGCTTGTAGAAGGCCTTGTTGTGCTCGGCCTCCTTCAGGTGCGCCAGTTCGTGCACCACGATCATGTTGAGGAACTCCGGCGCGGCGTCCTTGAACAGCGCAGCCACGCGAATCTCCTTCTTCGCCTTGAGCTTACCGCCCTGCACCCGCGAGACCGCCGTGTGCAGGCCAAGGGCCCGATGGGTCAGGTCGAGGCGGTTGTCGTACAGCACCTTGTCGATGGCCGGCGCACTGCGCAGATACTCCTGCTTCAGCTCGGTGGTGTAGCCGTACAGCGCCTTGTCGCTCTGCACCTGGTGGCGATTGGGATAACGCTGTCTCAGGTAGTCGCCGAGGCGATTCTCACTGACCATCTGCATCACCTGCTGCTGCAGGTGTGGCGGGTAGCCCTGAAGGTATTTGAAAGGCGTGCTCATGGACGCAGTGTAACCTCGCTCGCCGCCATCAAGGCGGGCAGCCGCGCACCGATGACGCCAACTGCAACGAGCACGGCCGGTCCGCCAGGTAGCTGCGATAGACGCGCAGCAACTCGTCGGCACTGTAGCGGCACTGCGCGACCTGGCATTCGGCCGCGAACTCGAAGCGGTTGTCGACCGGCTCGGCCAGACGAATGGCAATGGCCGGCCATTCATTCGCCACCGCCTCGTCCGGGGTGAACAGCAACCGCCCCTGGCGCTGCAGCAGATGACCACCGGCCGCCGCGTAATCGAAGACGAACAGCAGCGTGCGCGAGACCTTGGTGGTGCACTCGGCGCGCTCGCCACAGAGCTGCGGATCGCTGGGCACCACGGCCAACGGAGCACTCGCCGGCGGCTCGGGCGGCAGCGTCGGGCTCGCGCAGCCTATCAGCAGCAGAAAGGCGCCCAGCGTCAGGATGCGTAAGGTCATTGACTTTCCCCGGATATGAAAAAGCCCCGCAGAGCGGGGCTTTCGGTGCAGCGGATGGCTTAGTTGACCTTGGCGGTCAGCTCGCCGCTGGCGTAGCGCTGGTACATGCCTTCCAGGGAGATCGGCTTGATCTTGGAGGCGTTGCCGGCGGTGCCGAAGGCTTCGTAGCGAGCGATGCAGATGTCACGCATGGCAACGATGGTCTTGGCGAAGAACTTGCGCGGGTCGAACTCGCTCGGGTGTTCGGCCATCATGCGGCGGATGGCACCGGTGGAAGCCAGACGCAGATCGGTGTCGATATTGACCTTGCGTACGCCGTGCTTGATGCCTTCGACGATTTCTTCGACCGGCACGCCGTAGGTTTCCTTGATGTCACCGCCGAACTCGTTGATCACCTTCAGCCACTCCTGCGGTACCGAGGAGGACCCGTGCATCACCAGGTGGGTGTTGGGGATGCGTTTGTGGATCTCCTTGATGCGCTCGATGGAGAGCACGTCGCCGGTCGGCGGCTTGGTGAACTTGTAGGCGCCGTGGCTGGTGCCGATGGCGATGGCCAGGGCATCGACCTGGGTGCGCTTGACGAAGTCGGCGGCTTCTTCCGGGTCGGTCAGCAGTTGGCTGTGGTCCAGCACGCCTTCGGCGCCGACGCCGTCTTCTTCACCGGCCATGCCGGTTTCCAGGCTGCCCAGGCAGCCCAGCTCACCTTCCACGGACACGCCGCAGGCGTGGGCGAAAGCCACGGTCTGCTGGGTCACGCGGACGTTGTAGTCGTAGTCGGCCGGGGTCTTGCCGTCTTCCTTCAGCGAGCCGTCCATCATCACCGAGCTGAAGCCCAGCTGGATCGAACGCTGGCACACATCGGGGCTGGTACCGTGGTCCTGGTGCATGCACACCGGGATGTGCGGGAATTCTTCGATGGCGGCCAGGATCAGGTGGCGCAGGAACGGTGCACCGGCGTATTTGCGGGCACCGGCCGAGGCCTGGACGATCACCGGAGAGTCGGTCTTGTCGGCCGCTTCCATGATCGCGCGCATCTGCTCGAGGTTGTTGACGTTGAAGGCCGGCACGCCGTAGCCGAATTCGGCGGCGTGGTCGAGCATCTGGCGCATGCTGATAAGTGCCATCTGTGAAGCTCCCAAATGAGGGTCGTTAAGTGTGCAAGCCTGCCGCAGGGGCGGGCCTTGTTCAAGTTTCCCGGAAATACGCCATCGCCTATTTCCGATATTGCGCAGACATTGAGCTGCGCTGTATTACAAAAACTGCTCGCCTAGCTACCCATCTATCCACTGGCAGGCGTTGCGCGATGCCTCGACTTGGTTGTCCCGTCGCGCCTGGGCAGTCTGGGCCTGAACGTGGCTGCTCTGGTAACCCTCGAAGGCCCTGGCCACCCAACACCAGCTGGTTTGCTGGTCTGGATCGGAAATGCAGCCACCGAGCGCCACCACCAGCATCAGCAACGCCGCCTTGCCCGTCGCACTCGTCATGGCGCCTTGCAGCCACGACCGATCAGGTCGTCGTCCGCCACCCGGTACACCAGGCCTTCCTCACCCTTGCTGTGGAAGGCCAGGATGCCGTCGCTATAAAGCACGCCGGAACCCGAGGGTTCGCGCTGCAGGCGGTGGACGATATCGCCGCCGCCCAAACGCAAATCGACCGCGTCATCGCCCACCGGCCGCCACAATACTTCGGCCTGGCTGTCGCAGACCCAGCGATTCCAGCTATCAGTGGGCGCTTGCTGGCCGGCACAGCCGGCCAGCAACACGACGGGCAACGCCAAGATCACAGCCTTCATCGCTCACTCCATGTCAGGGGCAGTCCTGCTGGGCACTGCCGTCCACGGTGGGGTCACCGGTGCTCTGCACCTCGACCCGCTGATCGTCCTGGGTGGACGGCAGTATGATTTCCGGCGGGCTGAGCACCTCACAGGTGCTCGGGGCCTTGCCGCTGCAGCCGGCGAGGCCGGCCACACAGAGTAACAGGATGCTGAAGGTGCGCATGACCGTGTTCCTTTCTCCGAGGTACCTGTGCAAGGGACCGCGGAGCGAGGCGTTTGGTTTAGGCGCCCGCGCTTACTTGGCGCGCTGCTCCAGCACTTCCACGGCCGGCAGCACCTTGCCCTCGACGAACTCGAGGAAGGCGCCACCGCCGGTGGAGATATAGCTGATCTGCTCGTTCACGCCGTACTTGTCGATGGCAGCCAGGGTGTCGCCGCCGCCGGCGATGGAGAACGCCGGGCTCTCGGCGATGGCCTGGGCCAGCACCTTGGTGCCGTTGCCGAACTGGTCGAACTCGAACACGCCGACCGGGCCGTTCCACAGGATGGTCTTGGACGACTTCAGCAGCTCGGCGAACTGCGCGGCAGTCTGCGGGCCGATGTCGAGGATCATGTCGTCGTCGGCCACGTCGGCGATCAGCTTGACGGTGGCTTCGGCGGTTTCCGCGAACTCCTTGGCCACCACCACGTCGACCGGCAGCGGCACGCTGACCTTGGCCGCGATAGCCTTGGCGGTGTCGACCAGATCGGCCTCGTACAGCGACTTGCCGACCTTATGGCCCGCCGCGGCGAGGAAGGTGTTGGCGATGCCGCCGCCGACGATCAGCTGGTCGCAGATCTGCGCCAGGCTGTTCAGCACGTCGAGCTTGGTGGAGACCTTGGAGCCGGCGACGATGGCAGCCAGAGGGCGTTCGGGGCTCTTCAGGGCCTTGCCCAGGGCATCCAGCTCGGCAGCCAGCAGCGGGCCGGCGGCGGCGACCTTGGCGAACTTGGCCACACCGTGGGTCGAGCCCTCGGCGCGGTGGGCGGTACCGAAGGCGTCCATCACGAACACGTCGCACAGGGCGGCGTATTGCTGGGCCAGCTCGTCGGCATTCTTCTTCTCACCCTTGTTGAAGCGCACGTTCTCGAACAGCACGATGTCGCCGGCTTTGACTTCGACGCCGCCCAGGTAGTCCTTGACCAGCGGCACTTCGCGGCCCAGGGCCTTGGACAGGTAGGCGGCGACCGGCGCCAGGCTGTTCTCCTCGGAGAACTCGCCCTCGGTCGGGCGGCCCAGGTGCGAGCAGACCATCACCGCCGCGCCCTTCTCCAGGGCCAGCTTGATGGTCGGCAGGGAGGCGAGGATGCGCGCGTCGCTCTTCACCACGCCGTCCTTCACCGGCACGTTGAGGTCTTCGCGGATCAGCACGCGCTTACCGGCGAGGTCGAGGTCGGTCATCTTCAGAACGGTCATGGTCAGTCCTTCACAAGGGGCTGGTTAGTTGGAAGTCGTGGAGACGGCGAGGAAGTGTTCCGCGACGTCGAGCATACGGTTGGCGAAGCCCCATTCGTTGTCGAACCAGGCCAACAGGTTGACCAGGCGGGGGCCGGACACCCGGGTCTGGCTGCCGTCGACGATGGCCGAATGGGCGTCGTGGTTGAAATCGCAACTGGCGTGGGGCAGCTCGGTGTAGGCCAGCAGGCCCTTGAGCGGCCCACTTTCGGCGGCCTGGCGCAGCACGCGGTTGATCTCTTCGGCGGAGGTGTCGCGGGCGGTCTGCAGGGTGATGTCCAGGCACGAGACGTTGACCGTCGGCACGCGGATGGCCTTGGCCTGGATGCGCCCGGCCAGCTCCGGCAGCAGACGCTCGATACCCCGTGCCAGCCCCGTGGAGACGGGGATCACCGACTGGAAGGCCGAGCGCGTGCGGCGCAGGTCTTCGTGGTGATAGGCGTCGATCACGGGCTGGTCGTTCATCGCGGAGTGAATGGTGGTGATGGAGGCATACTCCAGACCCACCGCCTCGTTGAGAAGTTTCAGCAGCGGCACACCGCAGTTGGTGGTGCAGGAGGCATTTGAGACCAGGGTCTCGCGACCGCTGAGCTGCTGCTGGTTGACCCCGTAGACGATGGTCGCGTCGATATCCGCCTCGCTGGCCATCGGCTGGGAGAACAGC
Organism: Pseudomonas sp. GD04019; assembly: GCF_029837695.1. Classification (GTDB taxonomy): domain Bacteria; phylum Pseudomonadota; class Gammaproteobacteria; order Pseudomonadales; family Pseudomonadaceae; genus Aquipseudomonas. The sequence goes on along the minus strand of NZ_JAOEEA010000004.1, from coordinate 202,442 downwards.
ACGCGCGGGGCACCAGCCGCCAGGAAGCGCTCGGCATCGGCGCGGCTGTGATAGACGCCGGAGCATTCCAGCACCAGGTCGATATCCAGCGCGGCCCAATCGATGGCCTCCGGCTCGCTCTGGCGCAGCACCTTCACGCAGTCGCCATTGATATGCAGGCAGTCGCCGTCGACCCGCACCTCGCCAGGGAAGCGGCCGTGGGTGGAGTCGAAGCGGGTCAGGTATTCGATGCTGGCCTGGTCGGCCAGGTCGTTCAGCGCGACGATCTCGAAACCGGCCGCGGCGCCGCGCTCGTGCAAGGCGCGCAGCACGCAACGACCGATACGGCCGTATCCGTTGAGGGCGACTTTATAGGGGCGTCTGGCCATAGCGGTTCTCGGCGTGGCCCCCTCAGACGAGGGGGCCAGGCGCATCAGGCGTCGAGCAGCTCTTCGGCGGTTTCCAGGATGTTGGCGACGGTGAAGCCGAACTCCTCGAACAGCGCCGGTGCCGGGGCGGACTCACCGAAGGTGGTCATGCCGATGATGCGCCCTTCCAGGCCGACGTACTTGTACCAGTAGTCCGCGTGCGAGGCCTCGATGGCGATGCGCGCACCGACCTGCAGCGGCAGCACGGCCTGCTTGTAGCCGGCATCCTGCTGGTCGAACACGGAGGTCGACGGCATGGACACCACGCGCACCTTGCGGCCCTGCTCGCTCAGTTTGTCGTAGGCCTGTACGGCCAGGCCGACTTCCGAACCGGTGGCGATCAGGATCAGTTCCGGCTCGCCGGCACAATCCTTCAGCACATAGGCGCCACGGGCGATGTCGGCGACCTGCTGGCCGTCGCGCGCCTGGTGCGGCAGGTTCTGGCGGCTGAAGATCAGCGCGCTCGGGCCATCGGCGCGCTCGATGGCGTACTTCCAGGCCACCGCGGATTCCACGGCGTCGGCCGGGCGCCAGGTGTCCAGGTTCGGCGTGCCACGCAGGCTGGCCAGCTGCTCGATCGGCTGGTGGGTCGGGCCGTCTTCGCCCAGGCCGATGGAGTCGTGGGTGAACACATAGAGCACGCGCTGCTTCATCAGCGCGGACATGCGCACGGCGTTGCGTGCGTATTCCATGAAGATCAGGAAGGTCGCGCCGTACGGGATGAAGCCGCCGTGCAGGGCGATACCATTCATGATGGCGCTCATGCCGAACTCGCGCACGCCGTAGAACAGGTAGTTGCCAGCAGCGTCAGTGGATTCCACACCCTTGCAGCCCTTCCACAGGGTCAGGTTGGAGCCGGCCAGGTCGGCGGAACCGCCGAGGAACTCCGGCAGCAGCGGACCGAAGGCGTTCAGCGCGTTCTGGCTGGCCTTGCGGCTGGCGATGGTCTCGCCCTTGGCGGCGACTTCCTGCACATAGGCGGCGGACTTCTCGGCGAAGTCGGCCGGCAGCTCGCCGGCCAGGCGGCGCTTGAGCTCGGCGGCCAGTTCCGGGTGAGCGGCGGCGTAGGCGGCAAACTTGTCGTTCCAGGCAGCCTCGCGGGCGGCACCGGCTTCCTTGGCGTCCCACTCGGCGTAGATTTCCGAGGGGATCTCGAACGGGCCGTGGCTCCAGTTCAGCGCGGCGCGGGTGGCGGCGATCTCGTCGTTGCCCAGCGGGGCGCCATGGCACTCTTCCTTGCCGCCCTTGTTCGGCGAACCGAAGCCGATCACGGTCTTGCAGCAGATCAGGGTTGGGCGGTCGCTGGTCTTGCGCGCGGTCTCGATGGCGATCTTGATCTCGTCGGCGTCGTGGCCATCGACATTGCGGATCACCTGCCAGCCGTAGGACTCGAAGCGCGCCGGGGTGTCGTCGGTGAACCAGCCGTGGACTTCGCCGTCGATGGAGATGCCGTTGTCGTCGTAGAAGGCGACCAGCTTGCCCAGGCCCAGGGTGCCGGCCAGCGAGCAGACTTCATGGCTGATGCCTTCCATCATGCAGCCGTCGCCGAGGAAGGCGTAGGTGTAGTGGTTGACCACGTCATGGCCCGGGCGGTTGAACTGCGCGCCCAGCACTTTCTCGGCGATGGCGAAGCCGACGGCGTTGGCGATGCCCTGGCCCAGCGGGCCGGTGGTGGTCTCGACGCCCGGGGTGTAGCCGTATTCCGGGTGGCCCGGGGTGCGACTGTGCAGCTGACGGAACTGCTTGAGGTCGTCGATGGCCAGGTCGTAGCCGGTCAGGTGCAGCAGCGAGTAGATCAGCATCGAGCCGTGGCCGTTGGACAGCACGAAGCGGTCGCGGTCGGCCCAGTTCGGGTTGCTCGGGTTGTGCTGCAGGAAGTCGCGCCACAGCACTTCGGCGATGTCCGCCATGCCCATGGGGGCACCGGGGTGGCCGCTGTTGGCTTTCTGCACAGCATCCATGCTGAGGGCACGAATGGCATTGGCACGCTCACGACGGCTGGGCATCGCTGAATCTCCTGCGGGGGCTACTTCTAGAAGAAGGGGGCGGTAAAAAGGCGCGTATTTTCGCCCAGCCGGGTGCTCAGGGGCAATGACAGATGGTCGAACGCCCGCGCAGATCGGCGAAAAGCGTGCCGCAACGCCGCCTCAGCCCGCCGTGAACACCCCATGGGCCGGCGCATTCGGCCCGCTCAGGCAGGGCGCCTCGAACAGCTCGCCGTGCCATACGCCGCGCAAGGTGCGCTGCAGCACCAGCAGCCAGACCGCCGCCAGTTGCACCGCCAGGATCAGGCCGACCAGGGCGAAGAAGCGCAGCTCGGTCAGCCGTTCCAGCTCGAAGGTGGCCAGGGTGAACACCCCCAGCGGGAAGGTGAAGCCCCACCAGCCCAGGTTGAACGGCATGTTGTCGCGGATGTAGTGGCGGGTGAAGAAGATCGCCGTGACCAGCCACCACAGCCCCGCGCCCCACAATGCCAGGCCTCCGACCAGGCTCAGGCCGCTGGCCACCTCGGCGGCGCCGGCCATGGCGGTGCCGGCGAAGGCGGCCGGGGCATCCTGGCCCATGGTCAGCAGGCCCAGGCAACCGGTGGCCAGCGGGCCGAGCGGCAACCAGCTGGTGGCGGCGAAGTCGGTATCCGGCAGCTTGTGCAGGGCCAGGCGCAGCAGCACCAGGGTGATCAGCGAGAAGGCCAGGGACAGCGACATGCCCCACAGCACGAAGCCCACCGTCAGCATCAGCCGCGCCGAGACCGGGTCCAGGTACGGTGCCAGGCCGCCGGCGGCACCGGCCGCCACCTCGGGCGCGACGATGGGCAGCAGCCACACGGCGGTCATCTTCTCCAGCGCATGGCTCTGCCGGGTGAACATCAGGTAGGGCACCAGCAGCGCGCTACCCAGCGCCATGGCCGCATCCAGCCACCACAACACATGGGCCACCTGGTACACGCTGTCCCCCCAGCGCGCGGGGCCGAACTGCACCAGCCCGCCGATCAGCATGGCCAGGCCCATGGGAATGGCGCCGAGGAACATCGACTGCACCGGGTGCAGCAGCATCGGCCAGACCGTATCGCGGTGCAGCAGCACGCGACTCAGGAACAGCAGGCTGAACAGGGCGAAGAGCCCCACACCGAACAGCCATAGCGCCTCGGCCAGGATCATCTGCCCCGGCAGGGACCAGGGCAGGTGCGCAATCACCAGGGCCAGCACGCCGGTCCCCATGGTCATCGCGAACCAGTTGGGGGTGAAGTGGCGAACGAAGGCCCAGGGCTCGGGCAGGCGGGTGAAGGGGCGCGGCATGGGAATTCCGAAGGGCAGACAGCGAGACGCCAAGGCTAGAGAGAGGCTTGCCATATTAAAAATACATATTCAGCATGATCTGCATGCCTTCTATTTATGTGTAAGCGCGATGAACCTGCATCACCTCAAGGTCTTCCTCGCCGTTGCCGAGGCCGGCAGCATCAGCGCCGGGGCGGCGCGCCTGCATATCAGCCAGCCGGCGGTGACCCGCGAGATTCGCGAGCTGGAGGCCAGCCTCGGCCTGGCTCTGTTCGATCGCCATCCGCGCGGCGTGACCCCCACCGAGGGCGGCCAGCGCCTGCTGCAGTTCGCCGAGCGCATCTTCGCCCTGGAGCAGGCCGCCGAACGCGACCTGCGCGACTACGCCAACCTCAGCCACGGCGAGCTGTACCTGGGCGCCAGCGCCACCCTCGGCGCCTACCTGCTGCCACCGCTGCTCAACCGCTTCCGCCGCGTGCATCCACAGGTATTCGTCGACCTACGGGTGAGCAACACCCACGAAGTCACCCAGCAACTGGACGACGGCAGCATCGCCCTGGGCTTCGTCGAAGGCCCCTTCGCCCAGGAGGACTATGCCTGCCACCGCCTGGCCCGCGACCAGCTGCTGCCGGTGGTGGGCCCCGCCCACCCGCTGGCCGGGCGTCGCGGCCTGCACGGGCGCGACCTGCAGGAACACGACCTGTACCTGCGCGAGCCCGGCTCCGGCGCCCGCGCCAGCATCGAGCAGGCCTATGCGCAGCACGGTCTGCACGCCGAGGCGCGCATGGCCATCGGCGGCACCGAGGCGCTCAAGCGCCTGATTGCCGGCGGCCATGGCATCGCCTGGCTGTCGCAGCTGGTGGTCGAGGACGAACTGGCCGATGGCCGCCTGGTGCGCCTGGACGTGCGCGACCTGCAGATCGAGCGCGAGCTGCACATGCTGTGGCGCAAGGACAGCCAGCTGAGCCCGGCCCCGGCCGCCTTCCTGGAGCTGCTGACAGGCAATATCAAAACTTTTTGATATTGCTGTTGCTGGATGAAAAGTGAGCGACTAGACTGCCGCCTCTATGAACATGCGCGTGCCCCAGCTCCGTTTCGAGCCAGCCGATGAGCTCGCCGCCCTGTGCAAGGCCGGCGGCGATCCGCTGCGCCTGAATGTGCTGCGCGCGCTGGCCAACGACTCGTTCGGCGTGCTGGAGCTGGCGCAGATCTTCGCCATCGGCCAGTCGGGCATGAGCCACCACCTCAAGGTGCTGGCCCAGGCCGGCCTGGTGGCCACCCGCCGCGAAGGCAATGCGGTGTTCTACCGTCGCGCCCTGCCCCAGGGTGAGCTGCTCGGCGGCGCCCTGCATGCCGCGCTGCTGCAGGAAGTCGAGGAGCTGCAGCTGCCGGCTGACGTGCAGCAGCGCATCGCCGCCGTGCACGCCCAGCGTGCCGCCGCCAGTCGCGATTTCTTCGCCAAGGCGGCGGACAAGTTCCAGGCCCAGCAGGACCTGATCGCCGGCCTGCCGCAGTACCGCGACAGCGTGCTGGCCCTGCTCGATGCGCTGGGTTTTGCGACTGGCAGCACAGCACTGGAAGTCGGCCCCGGCGACGGCGGCTTCCTGCCCGAGCTGGCGCGGCGCTTCGCCCGCGTGGTGGCGCTGGACAACAGCGAGGCGATGCTGGAGCTGGCACGCCAGCGCTGCGACAAGGAACAACTGGGCAACGTCGAGCTACAACTCGCCGATGCCCTCAACGACGAGATCGGCGCCGCCGACTGCGTGGTGGTGAACATGGTGCTGCACCATTTCGCCGCCCCGGCCGAGGCGCTGAAACAGCTGGCGCGCCTGGTGAAGAATGGCGGCAGCCTGCTGGTGACCGAGTTGTGCAGCCATGACCAGAGTTGGGCCAGGACGGCCTGCGGCGATCTCTGGCTCGGCTTCGAACAGGAAGATCTGGCCCGCTGGGCCGATGCCGCGGGGCTCACGCCCGGCGAGAGCCTCTATGTGGGCCTCAAGAACGGCTTTCAGATTCAGGTACGGCACTTCGCCAAGCCGGATGCGAAGCAAACTCAGGTATGAATAGGATTTTGAAATGAGCGAATACTCCCTGTTTACCTCCGAATCCGTGTCCGAAGGCCACCCGGACAAGATCGCCGACCAGATTTCCGATGCCGTCCTCGACGCCATCATCACCCAGGACAAGCACGCCCGCGTGGCCGTGGAAACCCTGGTCAAGACCGGCGTCGCCATCGTCGCCGGCGAAGTCACCACCAGCGCCTGGGTCGACCTGGAGCAGATCGTCCGCGACGTGATCTGCGACATCGGCTACACCAGCTCCGACGTCGGCTTCGACGGCGCCACCTGCGGCGTGATGAACATCATTGGCAAGCAGTCCCCGGACATCAACCAGGGTGTCGACCGCGCCAAGCCGGAAGACCAGGGTGCCGGCGACCAAGGCCTGATGTTCGGCTACGCCAGCAACGAAACCGACGTGCTGATGCCGGCGCCGATCCGCTTCTCCCACGCCCTGGTCGAGCGCCAGGCCGAGGCGCGCAAGTCCGGTCTGCTGACCTGGCTGCGTCCGGACGCCAAGTCCCAGGTCACCTGCCAGTACGAGAACGGCAAAGTGGTCGGCATCGACGCCGTGGTGCTGTCCACCCAGCACAACCCGGAAGTATCGCTGGCCGACCTGCGTGAAGGCGTGATGGAGCTGATCATCAAGCACGCCCTGCCAGCCGAACTGCTGCACAAGGACACCCAGTTCCACATCAACCCGACCGGCAACTTCGTCATCGGTGGCCCGGTGGGCGACTGCGGCCTGACCGGCCGCAAGATCATCGTCGACTCCTACGGCGGCATGGCCCGTCACGGCGGCGGCGCCTTCTCCGGCAAGGACCCATCCAAGGTCGACCGTTCGGCTGCCTACGCTGGCCGCTACGTCGCCAAGAACATCGTCGCCGCAGGCCTGGCCGACCGCTGCGAGATCCAGGTCTCCTACGCCATCGGCGTGGCCCTGCCGACCTCCATCTCGATCAACACCTTCGGCACCCACAAGATCGCCGAAGACAAGATCATCAAGCTGGTGCGTGAAGTATTCGACCTGCGTCCGTACGCCATCACCAAGATGCTCGACCTGCTGCACCCGATGTACCAGGAGACCGCGGCCTACGGTCACTTCGGCCGCACCCCGCAGCAGAAGACCGTCGGCAACGACACCTTCAGCACCTTCACCTGGGAGAAGACCGACAAGGTCGCCGACCTGCGCGCCGCTGCCGGCCTGTAAGGTTTCCCCGGAATGCAAAAAGCCCCGCCCAGTGCGGGGCTTTTTTGTGGGCGCTCAGAAACCGAAGGGCCCAAGCCACTGTCGGCAACGCGCAGGGCACTTGCTCCAGGCAGCAGCTAGTCTGTTGCCGAGTCCCCGAGAGCAAGGATGCTCGTCATGCGCCACTGGATCGCACTACCGCTGCTATTACTCATTTGCACGGCACAAGCCGCGCCCTGCCCCGACTGGCCCGCCACCCAGGCCGCCGAGGAAATCACCGCCCTCGAGCGGCGCCTCGCCAAATGGGACCGGGCCTATCACGTCAACGGCCAGGCACACATCGACGACGAACTCTATGACCAGAGCCGCGCACGCCTCGACCAGTGGCAGGCCTGCTTTCCTCAACATGCGGCTGCGCCTGCCGAAGCGCTGCAAGGTGCCGGCGGCCCGGCTGCTCATCCCGTGGCCCAAACCGGCCTGGCCAAGCTGCGCGACGAAGCGGCCGTGCGTAGCTGGATGTCCGGCCGCAAAGACCTGTGGATTCAACCCAAAGTCGATGGTGTGGCCGTCACCCTGCTCTATCGCGATGGCCGACTGCAGCAGGTAATCAGCCGTGGCGACGGCCGCAGCGGCCAGGACTGGACCGCCCGCGCCCGTCTGATCGAGGCCATTCCCCGGCGGTTGCCACGACAAGGCGAACTTATCCTGCAGGGAGAGCTGTACTGGCGCTCGCCCGCCCATGTGCAGCAGCGCGATGGCGGCAACGGCCTGCGTGGCAAGGCGGCTGGCGCCATGGCGCGCGGCACGCTGGATGCGGAGCGGGCCGCACAGATCGGCCTGTTCGTCTGGGACTGGCCCAATGGCCCGGCGAGCATGGACGAACGCCTGCAGGAGCTGCGCGAGCTGGGCTTTGCCGACAGCGTCGAGCTGACCCAGCCCCTGCGCTCCGTGGCGGAGGCCGGTGAGTGGCGCGAACGCTGGTACCGCGCCGAACTGCCCTTTGCCAGCGATGGCGTGGTGCTGCGCCAGGGGCAGCGCCCGAGCGGCGAGCGCTGGATCGCCGAGCCACCGAGCTGGGCCGCCGCCTGGAAATACCCGCCACGCCAGGCGCTGGCGCAAGTGCGTGCGGTGCAGTTTCAGATCGGCCGCACCGGGCGCATCACCCCGCTGCTGCAGTTGCAACCGGTCGAGCTGGACGGGCGACGGGTGAGCCGCGTCGGCCTCGGCTCGCTGCAACGCTGGCAGGCACTGGATATCCGTCCCGGCGACCAGGTGGCGGTCGCCCTGGCCGGCCTGACCATTCCGCGACTGGACGGCGTGGTCTGGCGCAGCCAGCGGCGCGGCACGCTGGCCGTTCCCGATCCGGCCGCCCACCATCCCTTTAGCTGCTGGCGCCCCACACCTGGTTGCGAGAGCCAGTTCGCCGCGCGCCAGCGATGGCTGAGCGGCAAGCAGGGCCTGGCGCTGCCCGGCGTTGGCGCCGGCACCTGGGAGAAACTGCGTCTGCAGGGGCTGCTGGACTGGCTGGAACTGCAGGAGAGCGAACTGGCCAGGCGCCCGGGCTTCGGCCAGCGCAGCGCCGCCAACCTGCACGGCAGTTTCGCCAACGCCCGGCAACGCTCGTTCCAGCAGTGGCTGCGCGCCCTGGGCCTGCCGCCCAGCGGTTCGGCGCCGCTGCAGGGCGACTGGGCGACATTGGCCGCCCGCGATGCGGCGGACTGGGACGCCTACGGCGGCATCGGCCCGACCCGCGCCGCGCAGCTGGCGGCCTTCTTCCGTCACCCGGAAGTGCTGCGCCTGCGCGAACAACTGCAGAACGCCGGCGTGACGGGTTTCTAGTAGATGCGGAACTCTTCGTGGCAGGCCTTGCAGGCGGCCTCGACCTTGGCCACCGGCGCGCCCAGCGCCTCGGCGCGCAACGGCTTGATCTGAACCTGGCTGCGCAGCTCGGCGGTGGCCACCTCCAGCTCGCGCGCCAGTTGCTGGAAACGCTCCTGGCGCTGCCAGACTTCGTCACGCGCATGGCTGTCGTCACCGGACTCCTGCACCTGTGGGAAATGCTGCCAGGGCTGGCGCGACAGCTCGTCGAGCCGAACGGCGCCTTCGGCGAAACGCTGTTCGTTGAACGGCAGACGCCCACGCAGCATGCCACCCAGGTCCTCGCTGGTGCGCAGCATGTCCTTGAACAGCGCCTGGCGCTTGCCCAGCGGCGAATCGGGATCGACCCGGTCGCAGGCGGCGAGCAGGGTACAGGCCAGCACGGCCAGGAGGATTTTCGACTTCATCGTTACGACTGGATGGGAACGGAGGGCGACAGTATTGCCACTCTCCGCCCCGCGGCCAAGGGTTAGGATGCCGCAGCCTGCTCGGGGAAGCGGTCGCGGATGTAGCTGATCTGCGTCTTGCCATGCGGCGTCGCCAGTCCATCCGCATCCACGTTGACGAACACCAGCTTGTCGATGGTCAGGATGCTCTTGCGGGTGATCTTGTTGCGCACCTCGCAACGCAGGGTCAGCGACGTGCGGCCGAACTCCGTGGCGGTGATGCCCAGCTCGATGATGTCGCCCTGGCGCGCCGAGCTGACGAAGTTGATCTCGGAGATCAGCTTGGTCACCACCTTCTGGCTGTCGAGCTGGATGATGGCGTAGATCGCCGCTTCCTCGTCGATCCACTTCAGCAGGCTACCGCCGAACAAGGTGCCGTTGGGGTTGAGGTCTTCGGGTTTCACCCATTTGCGTGTGTGGAATTTCATCGCCACTTCTCCTGTCTAGTCGGTCAGTTTCGAGCGACAGGATGAACCGCAGCGGCGCCGCTGTCCCGGCAAGGTTTTCAATCGGCCCGATAGCCTCTCAGGTGCGGAAGCGCCCAAGCTGCTCGTTGAGCCGGCGCACCTCGGCCTGGATCTCCGCACTGGCCTCCACCACCCGCTCGGCATCGCCGTGGCTGCGCTCGGCCAGGCCGGAGATGTGCACGATGCGCTGGTCGATCTCCGCCGCCACCTGGCTCTGTTGCTCGGCGGCGGTGGCGATCTGCGCGTTCATCGCATTGATGCTGTCCACCGCGCCGACGATATGCCCGAGCACCGCCGTGGCCTCGCCGATGTGCTGCAGGTTCTGCCGCGCCATGCCCTCGCTCTGCTGCATCGCCACCACCGCCTGGCGCGCGCCGTCCTGCAGGCGCTGGATCATCGCCTGGATCTCGCCGGTGCTCTGCTGGGTGCGGCTGGCCAGGGTGCGCACCTCGTCGGCGACCACGGCAAAACCGCGCCCGGCCTCGCCGGCCCGCGCCGCCTCGATGGCTGCATTGAGCGCCAGCAGGTTGGTCTGCTGGGCGATGCCGGTGATCACCTCCAGCACCTGGCCGACGCCGGCGGTCTCCGCCTCCAGTTGTTCGACCTGGCGCCCGCTGTGCTGCAGCTGGCCGGTCAGCGCCTCGATCAGCTCCGCACTGCGCCGCACGGCCTGCTGGCCGGAGCGGGCATGGCCGTCGGCGCCGCGCGCCGAATCGGCGGCGCCCACCGCGTGGCGCGCGACCTCGGCCACGGTGGCGCTCATCTCGTTCATCGCCGTGGCCACCTGATCCAGATCCTCGTGCTGCTGGCGCACGTCCTCGCCCGCCGCACCGGCAGCGCTGGCCGCCTGGTCGACATGCCGGCGGGTACGCTCGCCGCTGTCCTTGACCTGCGCCAGCAGCGCGCGCACCTGCTCCTGCATGCGGTTGTAGCCGGCGAAGATGCGGCCGATCTCGTTGTCCGCCTGGCCGCCCTGCAGGGCGCCGGTGAAGTCGCCGGCGCCAACCCTGGTCAGCGCGCCCTCCACCGCGCGCAGGTCGCGCATCAGCGGGCTGAGGCCGAACTGCCGGCCGAGCACCACCAGGGCCAGGATGCCCAGCACGCAGGCGAAGGCCAGCCACATCTGCCGACGCTGCGAGTTCTCGGCATGCGCGGCCATCAGTCCCACCGCCTGGTTCATCTCCTTGAGCAGGGTCAGCGAGGCCGCCTCCAGCGCAGCCAGGTCGGCGTCACCGCCACCGGCGGCCTGTTCCAGGCGCGGACGGAAGGCGCTCCACAGCTGACCGACCCTGGCCATCTGCGCCTGGATCGCCGGCGCCTGGATCACGCTGATATTGCGCGCCGGGTTGCCGGCCAGCAGGTCGCGGTGGGCCTGGTCGAACTGGGCGATGGTCGCCTCCAGCGTCTTGCGTTCGCTGGCGCCCTGGCGCAGCAGCAACGCCTCCTTGGTCATCTTCTGGCTGAGCATGCGCTGGGCGCCGGCCACGTTGATGGTCTCCGGCGACACCGACATGCTCAGGTGCAGCGCCACCGAGGCGGTGACCGCGAGCACGAACATCAGCGCATAGGAGAACAGGAACTGCTGATTGAGGGTGCGCAGGCCAATCAGGCGCAGCAGATTGTCGAAGAAGCGGGTGGGCGACATGGCGATGACTCCGGGCAGAGCGGCAGCCAAACCGGCTACCAATACCCGGGCCAAGCAAAATCATGGCCAGCGCCCGAGCGCCTGTCCGGACGGTCAGGAGCGCCGTTTCGCACCAGCCCGGTGCAAACACGCGCCCAACTGCCCCATCGAATGACGACGGAAGACCTTGGGCAACGCTGTCAGGCTGGCTATAATCGCCGGGCTTCACGCGATCGGCTCAGTCCGCTCGTGCCCGCCACCTGTCCGAGGGGCGCTGCAGCAGACGAAAGGCCATGTGGCTTTCACCTGTCAGGCTCGGATGGGGCGTTAACCATACGCATCAACGGCGCCCATTCGCAGACAACGAATGGAGTGCTATTGCATGGCTTTCAACGATTTCAAAGTCGCCGACATTTCCCTGGCCGATTGGGGCCGCAAAGAGCTGATCATCGCCGAGTCGGAAATGCCGGCTCTGATGGGCCTGCGCCGCAAGTACGCCGGTGAGCAGCCGCTCAAGGGCGCCAAGATCATCGGCTGCATCCACATGACCATCCAGACCGGCGTGCTGATCGAGACCCTGATCGCCCTCGGTGCCGAAGTGCGCTGGTCGTCCTGCAACATCTTCTCGACCCAGGACCAGGCCGCTGCCGCCATCGCCGCTGCTGGTATCCCGGTATTCGCCTGGAAGGGCGAGACCGAGGAAGAGTACGAGTGGTGCATCGAGCAGACCATCCTCAAAGATGGCCAGCCGTGGGACGCCAACATGATCCTCGACGACGGCGGCGACCTGACTCAGATCATCCACGAGAAATACCCGGCGATGCTGGACAAGATCCACGGCATCACCGAAGAGACCACCACCGGTGTGCACCGCCTGCTCGACATGCTCAAGGCCGGCACCCTGAAAGTCCCGGCGATCAACGTCAACGACTCGGTGACCAAGAGCAAGAACGACAACAAGTACGGCTGCCGTCACAGCCTGAACGACGCCATCAAGCGCGGCGTCGACCACCTGCTGTCCGGCAAGCAGGCCCTGGTGATCGGCTATGGCGACGTGGGCAAGGGCTCCGCCCAGTCCCTGCGTCAGGAAGGCATGATCGTCAAGGTTTCCGAAGTCGACCCGATCTGCGCCATGCAGGCCTGCATGGACGGCTTCGAAGTCGCCTCTCCGTACCTAAATGGTCTGAACGACGGCACCGAGGCCAGCATCGACAAGGCCTTGCTGGGCAAGATCGACCTGATCGTCACCACCACCGGTAACGTCAACGTCTGCGACGCCAACATGCTCAAGGCCCTGAAGAAGCGCGCCGTGGTGTGCAACATCGGCCACTTCGACAACGAGATCGACACCGCCTTCATGCGCAAGAACTGGGCCTGGGAAGAGGTCAAGCCGCAGGTGCACAAGATCCACCGCACCGGCGCTGGCGCCTTCGACCCGCGCAACGAGGACTACCTGATCCTGCTGGCCGAAGGCCGCCTGGTGAACCTGGGCAACGCCACCGGCCACCCGAGCCGGATCATGGACGGCTCCTTCGCCAACCAGGTGCTGGCGCAGATCCACCTGTACGGCGCCAAGTTCGCCAACCTGTCGGCTGCCGACAAGGGCACCCGCCTGACCGTGGAAGTGCTACCGAAGAAGCTGGACGAAGAAGTGGCCCTGGAGATGGTGCGCGGCTTCGGCGGCGTGGTCACCCAGCTGACCCCGAAACAGGCCGAGTACATCGGCGTGACCGTGGAAGGCCCGTTCAAGCCGGACGCCTACCGCTACTGATGCACCGGGAAGGCGGGGCGGCAACGCCCCGCCTTCTTCGTGTCTGCAAGGACCAGATATATGTCGCAAGAACGTCGCTACAGTTTCGAGTTCTTCCCCACCAAGACCGACGCCGGTCACGAGAAGCTGATGGGCGTGGCCCGCCAGCTGGCCGGCTACAACCCGGACTTCTTCTCCTGCACCTACGGTGCCGGTGGCTCCACCCGCGATCGCACCCTGAACACCGTGATGCAGCTGGATGGCGATGTCGGCGTGCCGACCGCGCCGCACCTGTCCTGCGTCGGTGACAGCAAAGACGAGCTGCGCAGCCTGCTCAGCCAGTACAAGAACTCCGGGATCAAACGCATCGTCGCCCTGCGCGGCGACCTGCCGTCCGGCATGGGCATGGCCAGCGGTGAGCTGCGCTACGCCAACGAACTGGTGGAGTTCATCCGCAGCGAAACCGGCGATCACTTCCATATCGAAGTGGCCGCCTACCCGGAAGTGCATCCGCAGGCGCGCAGCTACGAGGACGACCTGCAGAACTTCGTGCGCAAGTGCCAGGCCGGTGCCAATAGCGCCATCACCCAGTACTTCTTCAGCGCCGACTGCTACTTCTACTTCGTCGAACGCGTACGCAAGCTGGGCGTTGACCTGCCAATCGTGCCGGGCATCATGCCGATCACCAACTACAGCAAGCTGGCGCGCTTCTCCGACGCCTGCGGCGCCGAGATTCCGCGCTGGATCCGCAAGCAGCTGGAAGCCTACGGCGACGACCTGGAGAGCATCCAGGCCTTCGGCGAGCAGGTGGTCAGCGAGATGTGCGAGCGCCTGCTGCAAGGCGGCGCCCCGGGCCTGCACTTCTATACTCTCAACCAGGCCGATGCCAGCCTGGCCATCTGGAACAACCTCAAGCTGCCCCGCTGAGGCGAGCGCGCCGCCCCGGCAACTTCGCGACGGCGGCGCGATCTCATGCCAGACACACCCTGCGCGCCGCCGTTCCGGCGCAGGCGCGCGTCCGACACGGAAGCCTTGATGACTCTGGTACGCAACAAGATCAACGCCTCGGTTAGCCCCAAGGGCAGCCTCGAAACCCTCTCCCAGCGCGAAGTGCAGCAACTGCGCGAAACCGGCTCCGGCACCATCTACGCCCTGTTCCGCCAATGCGCCCTGGCGATCCTCAACACCGGCTCGCACAGCGACAACGCCAAGACCATCCTCGAGGCCTACCCGGATTTCGAGGTGATCATCCACCAGCAGGATCGCGGCATCCGCCTGGAGCTGCGCAACGCCCCGGCCGACGCCTTCGTCGACGGCGAGATGATCGCCAGCACGCGCGAGATGCTGTTCAGCGCCCTGCGCGACATCGTCTACACCCAGAGCGAGCTGGAAAACCAGCGCATCGACTTCGACAGCTCCCAGGGCATCACCGACTATGTCTTCCACCTGCTGCGCAACGCCCGCACCCTGCGCGCCGGCGTCGAGCCGCGGATGGCGGTGTGCTGGGGCGGTCACTCGATCAGCACCGAGGAATACAAGTACACCAAGAAGGTCGGCCACGAACTCGGCCTGCGCCGCCTGGACGTCTGCACCGGCTGCGGCCCGGGCGTGATGAAGGGGCCGATGAAGGGTGCCACCATCGCCCACGCCAAGCAGCGCATCGTCGGCGCGCGCTACCTGGGCCTGACCGAGCCCGGCATCATCGCCGCCGAGGCGCCCAACCCCATCGTCAACGAGCTGGTGATCCTGCCGGACATCGAGAAGCGCCTGGAGGCCTTCGTCCGCGTCGGCCACGGCATCATCATCTTCCCCGGCGGAGTCGGCACGGCCGAGGAGTTCCTCTACCTGCTCGGCATCCTCACCCACCCGGACAACGCCGAGCTGCCCTTCCCGGTGATCCTCACCGGACCGCGCAGCGCCGAACCCTACCTGCAGCAGCTGCATGACTTCATCGGCGCGACCCTGGGCAGGACCGCCCAGCAGCGCTACCAGATGGTCGTCAACGATCCGGCCGAAGTAGCGCGGCGCATGGCCGCAGGCATCAAGGAAGTCGAGCAGTTCCGCCGCGAGCGCAACGATGCCTTCCACTTCAACTGGCTGCTGAAGATCGACGAGGGCTTCCAGCGTCCGTTCGAGCCGACCCACGCCAGCATGGCCGCGCTCAACCTGACCCGCGAGCAGCCGCTGCACGAACTGGCCGCCAACCTACGCCGCGCCTTTTCCGGCATTGTCGCCGGCAACGTCAAGGCCCACGGCATCCGCATGATCGAGGCCCACGGCCCGTACGAGATCAAGGGCGACCCGACCATCATGCGTCCGCTGGACCGGTTGCTGCAGGCCTTCGTCGAACAGCATCGCATGAAGCTGCCGGGCGGCAGCGCCTATGTGCCCTGCTACCGAGTGGTCAGTTAGTCCCGCATTCGACCAATTGATCACTGTTGCGGCAGAGGCAATCTCGCTACTCTGGCGCAATGCCATTATTCCAGCGCCATATTTACGCCACCTCACTGCTGCTCTGCCTCGCCGTCACGGCGCGGGCGGAGCCGCTGCGCATCGTCACCGAGGCCTGGGCTCCCTACGTCTACGAGGAGAACGGCCAGCCGGCCGGGCTCGACTACGAGACCAGCGCCGAAGTGCTGCGCCGCCTGGGCGTGGAAGTCGAGTGGCAATTCCTGCCGTGGAAGCGCTGCCTGCTGGCCTTCGAGCAGGGGCATGCCGACGGCGTCCTCGATATCTTCCACATCGCCGAACGCGAGCCGCAGATGCTGTTCATCGAGGAGCCGCTGTCGGAGGTGGAGTTCGTGCTGTTCTATGCCCGCCAACGCCCCTACCCCTACCGCAAGCTGGACGACCTGCGCGACCTGCTGATCGGCACTTCGCCCGGCTACTGGTACAACGACCAGGCCTTCCGCGAGTCGCGCCTGTTCAGCCGTGAGGAAGCGCCGACCCACGAGGCCAACCTGGGCAAGCTGGTGCGCCAGCGGGTGGACCTGGTGGTCAACGACCGCCGCGCCGGCATGTACCTGGCCGCGCGCCTGGGGCTCGGCGCGCAGCTCGGCTACAACCGCAAGGCCGTCGGCGAGGACCGCCTCTACCTGGCCCTGCGCCGCACGCCGGAACTGGCGGCATTGGCCGAGCACTTCGCCCGCGAGCTGCGCCGCTTCAAGCGCGAGCCGGCCTACGCCCGCCTGCAGGCGCGCTATGCCGAGCCGGCCGATGCGCCGATCGCCGCCAAGGATTGACCCAGGCCACGAAAATCAGGCGACGGGCAGCTAGCGGCGTAGCCATGTTGCTCTGTTATACTCCGGGCTCCCGCCAGGCTTGCGCCCGGATGCTCGGCAACCCATCGCCCAGCAGTACCGGACGGGATCGTTCAGCAAGAGCGATTCAAGCCAGGCAACTTCCCCAATGGGCCTTCGCCCCAATATGACAGGATGACTCATGTCCTTTGTTTCCCTCGGTCTCTCCGAGGCTTTAGCCAATGCGGTAGAAGCTGCCGGCTACACCCAACCCACTCCGGTGCAGCAGCGGGCCATTCCCGCCGTGTTGCAAGGCCGCGACCTGATGGTCGCCGCCCAGACGGGTACCGGTAAAACCGCGGGCTTCGCCCTGCCGATCCTCGAGCGCCTGTTTCCCAACGGCCATCCGGACCGCGAACATCGCCACGGCCCGAAACAACCCCGGGTCCTGGTACTGACCCCGACGCGCGAACTGGCCGCCCAGGTGCATGACAGCTTCAAGGTCTATGCCCGCGACCTGAAATTCGTCAGCGCCTGCATCTTCGGCGGCGTCGGCATGAACCCGCAGGTGCAGGCCCTGGCCAAGGGCGTCGACGTCCTGGTCGCCTGCCCCGGTCGTCTGCTCGACCTGGTCAACCAGAAGGCCATCGACCTCTCCCATGTGGAGATCCTGGTCCTCGACGAAGCCGACCGCATGCTCGACATGGGCTTCATCCACGACGTGAAGAAGGTGCTGGCCAAGCTGCCGGCCCAGCGCCAGAACCTGCTGTTCTCGGCGACCTTCTCCAAGGACATCACCGACCTGGCCGGCAAGCTGCTGCACAACCCCGAGCGCATCGAAGTGACGCCGCCGAACACCACGGTCGAGCGCATCGAGCAGCGCGTGTTCCGCCTGCCGGCCAGCCACAAGCGCGCCCTCCTCGCCCACCTGGTGACCATTGGCGCCTGGGAACAGGTGCTGGTCTTCACCCGCACCAAGCACGGCGCCAACCGCCTGGCCGAGTACCTGGACAAGCACGGCCTGCCGGCCGCCGCGATCCATGGCAACAAGAGCCAGAATGCGCGCACCAAGGCCCTGGCCGACTTCAAGGCCAACCAGGTGCGCATCCTGGTCGCCACCGACATCGCCGCCCGCGGCCTGGACATCGACCAGCTGCCCCACGTGGTCAACTTCGAGCTGCCCAACGTCGAGGAAGACTACGTCCACCGCATCGGCCGTACCGGCCGTGCCGGGCGCAGTGGCGAGGCCATCTCGCTGGTGGCGCCGGACGAGGAGAAACTGCTCAAGGCCATCGAGCGCCTGACCAAGCAGCGTATCCCCGATGGCGACATGCAGGGCTTCGACCCGGCCAGCGTCGAGGCGGAGAAGCCGGAAGTGCGCGGCCCGCGCCCCGAGCGCCAGCCACGCGCCGACAAGCCGCGCCATGAAGCCAAGCACGAGCCCAAAGCCGCTGGCGAAGCCGGCGAAGGCCAGGGCAAGAAGCGCAAGCGTCGCCGCGGCAAAGGCAAGGGCGACGGCGAGCAGCAGCAGGGTCAGCAGGCGCGCCAGCCGCGTCAGGCGCAGCCACAATCGCAGGCGCCGAAAGTACACCCCGATCGCGATCCGGAAGAGTTCCTCGACGACGATTTCGACAACTTCGGCAACCGCGCCGACTACGTGCCGACCCAGCCGAAGCCCCAGGGGCGCAATCCGCGTCGCGGCGGTGGCCAGGGTGGCGGTCAGCGCAGCCAGGGCGGCGGCCAACAGGGCCAGCGCCAGGGCGGTGGCGGTCAAGGTGGTCAACGCCAGGGCAAACCTGCTGGGCAGCGTCAGGGTGGCGGCCAGGGCCAGAACCGTGGCCAGCGCCAGGGCGGCCAGCGCGGCCAGGGCGGCGGTCGTCGCGACGAGCCGCGCTACGAGCGCCAGGAACCGGCGGTGCAGGACAGCCGCGCGGCCAAGCAGCCGCTGATCATCCGCAAGGGTGAGCGCCTGCCGACCATGGAGCAGCTGGAAAGCCTGCAGGACAGCCGTCCACGCGGCGAAAAGCCGGCGCTGCTGACGCGCAAGAGCGACGCGGCGGAGTAATCCTCGCGCAATGAAAAAGCCGGCCCAAGGGCCGGCTTTTTTGTGCCACTAGAACGTGGCCAGGGTGCGGATTACTGGCGCACGCCTTCCACCGAAATAATCAGCTCCACTTCCTGGGAAGCCGGGCCGAGGTCCTTCTGGATGTCGAAGTCCTTCAGCTTCAGCTTGGTGCTGCCCTCGAAGCCGGCGCGGTAGCCGCCCCACGGGTCGCTGCCTTCGCCGAGGAACTTGGCGGCGATCACCACCGGCTTGGTCACGCCGTTCAGGGTCAGGTTGCCGGTGATGTCGGCAGTGCCCTCGCCGGTGCTCTTGACCGAGGTGGACTCGAAGGTCGCGGTCGGGTTCTTGTCGACGTTGAGGAAGTCGCCGCTGCGCAGGTGCTTATCACGCTCGGCGTGGTTGGAGTCGACGCTGGCGGTGTTGATCTTGACGCTGACCTTGCTGGCTTCCGGCGCCTTGGCGTCGAAGCTGAAGCTGCCGTCGAAGTCGTTGAAGGTGCCGTACAGCCAGCTGTAGCCCAGGTGGCTGATCTTGAAGTTGATGAAGGCGTGCTGGCCTTCCTTGTCGATGGCGTAGTCGGCGGCCATGGCCTGGCCAGCGAACAGGGCAGCGCCCAGGGTCAGGGCGGCGAGGGATTGCTTGAGCATTAACAGTCTCCTTGTGGGTTACTTGCCGGTGCGACCGAACATGCGCACCAGGGTGGCGTCACGGTCAATGAAATGGTGTTTGAGGGCCGCCAGGGCATGCAGACCGGCGAAGATCACCAGGGCCCAGGCGAGGTATTCGTGGACCACGCCGGCGATGTCGGCCTGGTCGGGAATGCTGGTCAGGGTGGCCGGTACTTCGACCAGGCCGAACACCGGGATGCCACGCCCATCGGCGGTGGAAATCAGGTAGCCGCTGAGCATCAACACGAACAGCGCC
Organism: Pseudomonas sp. GD04019; assembly: GCF_029837695.1. GTDB lineage: Bacteria > Pseudomonadota > Gammaproteobacteria > Pseudomonadales > Pseudomonadaceae > Aquipseudomonas. The sequence goes on along the minus strand of NZ_JAOEEA010000004.1, from coordinate 183,121 downwards.
AGGTAGAGGAAGGCGTGGCCGGCCTTGGAAGCCAGGCGAGTGACGGCGCCGTGGTTGACCGGGGCCGGTGGTGGCGGGCTGAGGAAGCGCCAAACAACCCGAGCGAGCATGACCACGAACAGGGTGATGCCGACGCTCTTGTGCAGATCGGGCGCTGTGCGGTACCAGCCGCTGTAGTAGTCCAGGCCGACCATCCACAGACCGACACCGAACAGACCGAACACCGTCAGGGCCACCAGCCAGTGCAGCGCGATGCTGACCAGGCCATAGGTGGAGTTGGAGTTGCGCCACTGCATGAGAATCTTTCCGTACCGGGGATGGAAGACAGCCTAGCGGCAAACGCATCGAATAAAAGCGGAAATTTTCGCTTCGAAATATCGAGTAAACAGATAGTTGCGCACCGCCGGGTTAGTCCGCGAGCACGCCATCAAGTTCGCCGCCGCGGCTCTGGACGGCACATTCCCGAGGACCAGCGGCGAGCGGCGTATCCGCGAGGGCCTTCTGGTAGTCTCACTCGCATTCGTTTCGGAGAAGCCCCATGAGCCAGAACAACCAGTGGATGCAGCGCGACCTCGCCGTGCTTTGGCACCCCTGCACCCAGATGAAGGACCACGAACGCCTGCCGCTGATCCCGATTAAGCGCGGCGACGGCGTGTGGCTGGAGGACTTCGACGGCAAGCGCTACCTGGATGCGGTCAGCTCCTGGTGGGTCAACGTGTTCGGCCACGGCAACCCGCGGATCAGCCAGCGCATCCGCGAGCAGCTGGACAGCCTGGAACACGTGATGCTGGCCGGCTTCACCCACGCCCCGGTGGTCGAGCTGTCCGAACGCCTGGTACAGATCACACCGCCCGGCCTGGATAAGGTGTTCTACGCCGACAACGGCTCCTCGGGCATCGAGGTGGCGCTGAAGATGAGCCACCACTACTGGATCAACACTGGTGCGCCTGCGAAGAAGCGCTTCGTCACCCTCACCAACAGCTACCACGGCGAGACCGTGGCGGCCATGTCGGTGGGCGACGTGGCGCTGTTCACCGACACCTACAAGGCCCTGCTGCTCGACACCATCAAGGTGCCGAGCCCGGACTGCTACCTGCGCCCCGAGGGCATGGGCTGGGAAGAGCACTCGCGCACTATGTTCGCCGCCATGGAGCAGACCCTGGCCGAGCATCACCATGAAGTCGCCGCGGTCATCGTCGAGCCGCTGATCCAGGGCGCCGGCGGCATGCGCATGTACCACCCCATCTACCTTAAGCTGCTGCGCGAGGCCTGCGACCGTTTCGGCGTGCACCTGATCCACGACGAGATCGCCGTCGGCTTCGGCCGTACCGGCAGCATGTTCGCCTGCGAGCAGGCCGGCATCACCCCGGACTTCCTGGTGCTGTCCAAGGCCCTCACCGGCGGCTACCTGCCAATGGCCGCCGTGCTCACCACCGACCAGGTGTACGAGGCGTTCTACGACGACTACGCCACCCTGCGCGCCTTCCTGCACTCGCACACCTACACCGGCAACCCGCTGGCCTGCGCCGCCGCCCTGGCGACCCTGGATATCTTCCGCGACGACAACGTGATCGAGCGCAACAAGGCGCTGGCTGCGCGCATGGCCAGCGCCACAGAGCACCTCAAGGATCACGCGCATGTGGCCGAGGTCCGTCAGACCGGCATGGCCCTCGCCATCGAGATGGTGCAGGACAAGGCGAGCAAGACCGCCTACCCCTGGCAGCAACGCCGCGGCCTGCAGGTCTACCAGCACGCCCTGGAACGCGGCGCCCTGCTGCGCCCGCTGGGCAGCGTGGTGTACTTCCTGCCGCCCTACGTGATCACCCCGGAGCAGATCGACTTCCTCGCCGAAGTGGCCAGCGAAGGCATCGATATCGCCACCCGCGAGTCGGTCAGCGTCAGCGTCGTCAGCGACCTCCACCCCAACCATCGCGACCCGGGCTGAACCTCGACAGCAGGGTGGAGGACGCGCAGCATCCACCGTGGCGCCGGATCGGTGGACGGATATCGCGCTGTCCACCCTACCCCCGTCCAGACCTCGCCGTTAAAATTCGCGCCTCGTCCCCAGGTTCCTGCCCCATGCGCCTATCCCGCTTCTTTATCGACGCTCCGCTCTCCCTCGGCCAGCACGAGCTGCCCGAGGCCCAGGCGCACTACATCGGCCGCGTGCTGCGGCATGCGGTGGGCGATGCCGTGCAGCTGTTCGACGGCAGCGGGCAGGAGTACCTTGGCGAGCTGATCGAGGTGGGCAAGAAGACGGTGCGGGTCGAGCTGCGCGAGCAGTTCGCCGGCCAGCCCGAGTCGCGCCTGCGCGTGCACCTGGGCCAGGGCCTGTCACGCGGCGAACGCATGGACTGGGCGATCCAGAAGGCCACCGAACTGGGCGCCAACGAGATCACCCCGATCGTCTCCGAGCGCTGCGAAGTGCGCCTGAAGGACGAGCGCGCCGACAAGCGCCTGGCCCACTGGCGCCAGGTGGCGATCAGCGCCTGCGAACAGTGCGGCCGCTCGGAGCTGCCGGTGATCCACTCGCCGATGCTGCTGGCCGACTGGCTCAAGCACAGCGACGCCGAGCTGAAACTGGTGCTGCATCCGGTGGCCGAGCCGCTGACCAGCCACGCCAGCCCCGCGACCCTGGCCTTCCTGATCGGCCCGGAAGGCGGCCTCAGCGATGCCGAGGTGGAACAGGCCAAGGGCGCCGGCTTCAACGCCGCCCGCCTGGGCCCGCGCGTGCTGCGTACCGAGACCGCACCAGTGGTAGCGCTGGCCGTGGCCCAGCAGCTGTGGGGCGATTTCTAGAGCGATTGTCGTCTGGGCGTAACAAGATGTGACTTCAAGGGATGGCGCGGCCGTCCGCCTCTGGCATGCTCTGCGCGCCAATGACGAAGCGACGGTCTACCACCGCGCTTCGCCCTTGCCGGGGCCGGCTCGTATCGCACCGGCCCCACTCCAACAATAATTCGCCCGGGCTCCGTACTCCCCACAAAGGGGTCGCTGCAAGCCCGAGGCACAAGGAGCACTATATGAACGAACTGGTTTCGACCCTCAACGGATATGTCTGGAGCCCGGCACTGATCTACCTGTGCCTCGGCGTGGGTCTGTACTTCTCGCTACGTGGCCGCTTCCTGCAGGTCCGCCACTTCAAGGAAATGATCCGCCTGATGTTCAACGGGCGCACCGACGAACACGGCATCACCTCGTTCCAGGCCCTGACCATGACCCTCGCCGGTCGCGTCGGTACCGGCAACATCGCCGGCGTCGCCACCGCCATCACCTTCGGCGGCCCGGGTGCGGTGTTCTGGATGTGGATGGTGGCCTTCCTCGGCGCCAGCTCGGCCTTCGTCGAGTCCACCCTCGGCCAGGTCTACAAGGAGAAACTGGACGGCCAATACCGCGGCGGCCCGGCCTTCTACATCGAGAAGGGTCTGGGCATCAAATGGTTCGCCTGGGTCTTCGCCATCGTCACCATCTTCGCCTGCGGCCTGCTGCTGCCGGGTGTACAGGCCAACTCCATCGCCTCCAGCGTGCAGACCGCCCTCGGCGTGCATCCGAACACCACCGCCGCCGTGCTGGCGATCATGCTCGGCCTGATCATCTTCGGCGGGGTCAAGCGCATCGCGCGCTTCGCCGAGTTCGTCGTGCCCTTCATGGCGCTGGGCTACATCCTGGTGGCGTGCGTCATCGTGATGCTGAACATCGAAAAGCTGCCGGAAGTGGTCACGCTGATCTTCAAGAGCGCTTTCGGCCTGGATGCCGGCTTCGGTGCCATCCTCGGCCTGGCCATCATGTGGGGCGTCAAGCGCGGCGTGTACTCCAACGAGGCCGGCCAGGGTACCGGTCCGCATGCCTCCTCCGCCGCCGCCGTCAGCCATCCGGTGAAGCAGGGCCTGGTGCAGGGCTTCTCGGTGTATGTCGACACCCTGTTCGTGTGCTCCGCCACCGCTTTCATGCTGCTGATCACCGGCCAGTACAACGTCCAGGCGCCCGATGGTAGCGCCCTGTTCACCGGCATCGCCGGTGTCGCCGCCGGCCCTGGCTATGTGCAGACGGCGATGGAGAACATCATGCCCGGCTTCGGCAACATCTTCGTCGCCGTGGCGCTGTTCTTCTTCGCCTTCACCACCATCGTGGCCTACTACTACATCGCCGAAACCAACATCGCCTACATCAACCGCAAGGTGCACCGCCCGGTGCTGACCCTGCTGCTGAAGGCCGGCATCATCGCCGCCACCGTCTACGGCACGGTGAAGACCGCCGACCTGGCCTGGGGCCTGGGTGACCTCGGCGTGGGCCTGATGGCCTGGCTCAACATCGCCGCCATCCTGCTGATGCACAAGACCGCATTCAAGTGCCTGAAGGACTACGAGGCGCAGCAGAAGGAAGGCAAGGAGCCGGTGTTCCACCCGGAGAAACTGGGCATCAAGAACGCCGACTACTGGGGCGCGCAGACCTCCGAGGACAACCTCGCCGCCGAGCACGCCGCCGAACCGCAGGGTCGCGCGGAAACCCAGCGCTGAGTCGCCGCCTGTGAGCGAAGCCCCGGCACCGCAAGGTCCGGGGCTTTTTGCTGGGCGCTCACAACCCGCGCAGGGTCAGCCCGGCCAAGATCAGTAACAGCAGGCCGCAGCCGGCGTAGCTGATGCGATGCCATAGCGCCGAGGTGTTGCGCCGCAGCCAGTCCACCAGCGCCGCGCAGATAAAGCACCAGAGCAGCGAGGCGAGCATGAAGCCGGCGAAGAACACCGCCATCTGCGCCCGGCTCGGCGTGCCCTCGACGATACCCGCCAGCGCACTGCCCAGGGCACCCCAGAACACGATGTTCTTCGGGTTGGACAGCGACAGCAGCGCACCGGCGCCGAAGGCATTACGCCCCTGCTGGGCCCCCTCCTCCTGCACCGGCGGCCGCCAGGCATCGCGCAGGCCCTGGATGCCGAGCCAGACCAGGTATGCCGCGCAGGCGATGGTCAGCGGCACGCGCACACTATCCTGGGCCAGCAGCAGGACCAGGCTGGTTAGGCCGATCAAGGCCCACACCGCATCGCCGATCAGCGACCCCAGCTGCACCAGCAGCGCCGGACGGAAGCCACCGGTCAGGCCGCGGCGCAGGGTCTCGCTGAACACGGCGCCGGGGGACGCGCAGAAGGCCAGGCCGAACAGCATGGCGGCAAGGAAGATGATCAGCATGGAAAGTGCTCCGAGGCGGTGACGGCGCGGATTATCGGCGAAGCGCGAGCCGCCGACTTGAACCGGATTGCTGCGCGCTCAGCCCCGGACCAGCGCCTGGTAGCGGCCGGGGCTGAGGCCGTAGGCGGCACGGAAATGCCGGTTGAGATGGCTCTGGTCGGCGAAGCCCAGGGCATGCGCCACCTCGCCAGCCGGCACGCCCAGGCGCAGCAGTCCCTGGGCGCGGCGGGTGCGCAACTGCATGGCCCACTGCCGCGGGCTGAGCCCGGTACGGCGCTTGAAGGCGCGCAGCAGGTGGAACCTGGACAGGCCCACGGCGGCCGCCATCTGCTCCAGGCTCGGCGTCTGCTCCAGGCTTGCCGCCAGCAGCTCCTGCAAGCGAGCGACCGCCGCGCTGCCGACATCCCGGGTCGCCGCCAGGCGCACGCCGGCGCCACTGGCGATACGTCCGAGCAGCAGGGTCACCCACTCCTCGCCATGCTCACGCAGCAGCGGATCGTCGCTCAGACAGGTTTCTATCGCGCGGGCCAGCTCGCCGGCCAGGGCAGGCGCCTGCTGCAGCGGGCGCTCGAACTGCAGCTCGCTACGGCCAAGACTCTCGGCCAGCCGGTCCGCCGGCAGGTAAAGGCTGACATAGCGCCAGGGCTGCCCTTCGCGGGCACCGCCGCCCTGGATCTCGCCGGGGTTGTAGGTGGTGATGGCGCCGACGCCGGCATCGAAGGTACGGCCGTCCAGCCAGATGCGCTCTTCGCCCACTAAGTTGGCGCCGATGACGAATTCGTCGTGGCTGTGCTTCTCGAACTGCTGGCCCGGCACGCAGCTGCTGGCGACCTCTAGGTCGCCGAGGCGCACCAGGCGGACCGAGTTCATTTCAGATGAGACCGGCGTCCGCCAGCTTCTGCTCCAAACCGATCAGGTCCGGGATCTTCACCACGGCTTCGCCGAGCTGCACCGCATCCAGCTCCAGCGGCGCCAGAGCGGCGCCGCTGGCACGCTGCAGGTTGCCGTCGACCTTCATCGAGCGCGGGATACCCTGCACCAGCAGGGCGATGAACTTGACCTTGTCGCGACCGCCCATGGCGTTGAGCACGGCCACGCGCACACCCGGGCCGATCTGGGGCTGGCCATCGGAGGCAGCCTCGAACGACAGCAGCGGCAGCTGCAGGTCGCGCCAGGCCACCTGGCCGAGGAACCAGGACGGCAGCCCCGGCGTGACATGCGGCGGACGGTAGGGAATCAGCTCGGCCACCGCCACGTTGGGCAGCAGCAGGGTGCGGTCGGCCAGCGGCACCAGCAGGCCGGTGAGGCTGCTGATTGTGTTCTGGCTGGCGATGGCTTGGCTCATGGCGGCTCCTTAAAAGACTGCTGGCGCCGTTACTGGCACTGTTCGGCCAGGTGATTGACCAGGGCGGAGGCCAGCTCGCGCGGGTCGCCGCTTAAGCTGCTGTAGCCACCTTCGCGCAGACTGTCGGGCATGCTCGGGCTGGCGCAGCTGTCAGCCTTCTGGGTCCAGATCACGCCACCCTGGCGACGCACGTAGGCCGCGGCGGCGCTGCCGTCGCTGCCCATGCCGCTGAAGGCGATCACGCCGCAATGGGCGCCGAACTGCTGGGCCAGGTTGAGCATCATCTGGTCGATGGACGGGCTGTAGGGCTCCGGCCAGCCGCGATCGGTCACCTGCATGGCGCCGTCTTCGGCAAAGCCCAGCTCGTTGCTGATCGGCGCCACCACCACTTCGCCGCAACGCACGGCATCGCCGTTGCGCGCCGGGTTGACGTGCCACTGGCTGTGGCGGCCGACGGCCTGGGGCAGCGCCGTCTCGAAAGCGGCATCGATATGTTGGGCATAGACGAAGCCAAGCGGCAGGCCACCGGGCAGCGCGTCGAGGAACTCCTTCACCGCCGCCGGACCGCCGAGGGACGCGGCCAGCAGCCAGACCTGCTTGGCCGGCTCACCGGCCACCAGCGGCGTATCGGCCAGCGAGGCAGGCAGCTCCAGGCGACTGGGGCGCTGCGCCTCGGCCAGCAGGGCTTCCAGGCTCGGGCCTACGGCCTGGGCCGGGTCGCCGACCAGGCGCTTGAGCTTGCCGAACAGGCGGCGCTCCCAGCGCGGGTAATTTTCCGAGTGGCGTTCCGGGGCGTGGCCCTCGCCGAACAGCACCGGGGCGCTGGCCTTCTCCAGGAGATTGTCGACCAGGGGCGAGTCTTCCGACTGGGCCAGGTCCACCAGCCACAGGTCGGTCTCGCAGTCGGCCAGGGCGGCCTCGTCGAGACGCGCCGGGTCGCTGTTGAGCACCACCTGGTAGCCGCTGCCGGACAGAGCCTGCTGCAGCACGTGGCGCTGCAGCGAGGTGTCGGCGATGACCGCGATACGAGCAGCAGTTCTGTCAGCCATTGGCCTTGTCCTTGACCAGTTTCAGGATGTTTTCCAGCAGATCCGACTCCTGGTACGGCTTGCCCAGGTATTCGTTGACGCCGATGGCCATGGCCCGATCGCGGTGCTTCTCGCCGGTCCGCGAGGTGATCATGATGATCGGCAGGTCCTTAAGGCGCTCGTCGTGGCGCACCAGGGTGGCCACCTCGAAACCGTCCATGCGCGGCATCTCGATGTCCAGCAGCATGATGTCCGGCTTGTGTTCCTGCAGCTGGGCGATGGCGTCGACCCCGTCCTTGGCGGTCAGCACGTTCATGCCGTTGCGCTCCAGCAGGCGGCTGGTGACCTTGCGCACGGTGACCGAGTCGTCCACCACCATGACCAGGGTCGGCCGGGTGGTATCGGTATCGCTCGCCGTGGTGTCCTGATTGACCAGGCGCGGCATCTGCACCTGGCCCAGCAGGTGCGCGTGGCGCACACGAATGGTCGCCAGCAGGTCGAGAATCACCACCACGCGACCGTCACCGAGGATGGTCGCACCGGAGATGCCGTGCACGCCGGCGAACTGCGGACCGAGGCTCTTCACCACGATCTCGCGGGAACCGGCCAGGGCGTCCACCTGCACCGCCACCGCGTGTTCGCTGGAACGCACCAGGATCACCGGCAGCGGCAGGCTCTGGCCTACCAGCTTGGGCTGCTGGCCGTTGTTCAGCAGGTCGCCCAGGTACTTCAGCTCGTAGGCCTGACCGGCGTACTCGAAGCGCGGCGCGTCCGGACCGTAGTAGGCCTCCAGCTCGTACGGAGAAACCCGCACGATACCTTCGATGGTGTTCAGCGGGATGGCGTAGAAGTCTTCGCCGGAGACCACCATCAGCGCGCGGTTGACCGAAACGGTGAACGGCAGGCGGATCAGGAAGCGGGTGCCCTCGCCGACCGTCGACTCGATGCTCATGGAGCCGCCGAGCTGTTTGACCTCGGAGTGCACCACGTCCATGCCGACGCCGCGCCCGGAGATCTGGGTGACCTTCTCGGCGGTGGAGAAGCCGGCCTCGAGGATGAACTGCAGCACCTCGTGATCGGTGAGGTCGCTGTCGGCGTCCATCAGGCCGCGCTCGATGGCCTTGCGCTTGACCGCGTCGAGGCGGATGCCGCCACCGTCGTCGGCCAGGGTCAGGAGGATGTCGCCACCCTCGCGACCAAGGGTCAGACGGATGTTGCCGACTTCCGACTTGCCGGCGGCGCGGCGCTTGTCGCCCGGCTCGATGCCGTGGTCGACGGCGTTACGCAGCATGTGTTCCAGCGGCGCGACGATGCGCTCCAGCACGGTACGGTCCATCTCGCCTTCGGCGTTGCCGACGTGGAACTCGACCTGCTTGCCTAACTCGCCGGCCACCTGGCGGACGATGCGGCGCAGACGCGGCACCAGGCGGTCGAACGGCACCATGCGGGTGCGCATCAGGCCTTCCTGAAGCTCGGTGTTGACCCGCGCCTGCTGCAGCAGCAGGGTCTCGGCATCGCGGTTACGCGTGGCCAGGGTTTCCTTGAGGTCGAGCAAGTCGGAGGCCGACTCGAACAGCGCACGCGACAGCTGCTGCAGCTGCGAGTGACGGTCCATTTCCAGCGGGTCGAAGTCTTCGTAGCCGGCACGCTCGGCCTCGGCCTGGTAGCGGCTGAGGATCTGCGCCTGAGTTTCGATATCGAGGCGGCGCAGCTGATCGCGTACCCGTTCGATGGTCGCTTCCATCTCGCCGAGGGTGAAACCGAAGTCGCTGACCTGCTGCTCGACGCGACCGCGGAAGATCGAGGTCTCACCGGCCAGGTTGACCAGGCCTTCGAGCAGATCGGCCGGCACCTTGACCAGCTCCTGCGGCGCACGCTGGGCGGCGGCGCGGGCGGCGGCCTCGGCGGCACGCTCGACGAAGGGTAATACCTTGACCTGTTGCGACTGCTGCGGCTGGGCGCTGGCGGCGACGATCGGTGTGCTCAGCGCCACGGGCGCCGGAGTCGACTCGACCGGTTGCGGCTCGGCCACCGGAGCGGCCTGGGCCTCGGCCACCTGGCTGTCGTCCAGGCGCTTGCGCAGCTGGTCGAGTTCCTTCTGCAGGCCTTCGTAACCGGCCTGCACGTCGAGGAACAGGCTGTCCGGCCAGGGCGCGCCCTGCTGCTGGGCCTCGGTCAGGTGCTGTTCGAAGTCGTGGCTGAGGTCGCCCAGGCGCTTCTGCCCGGCCAGGCGCGCACCGCCCTTGAGGGTGTGCAGGATGCGCAGCAGCTCGTCGATGGCGCTGCCATTGCTGCGATCGCCTTCCCAGCGCCCGATGGCGGCCTCCATGGCCTCCAGCAGTTCATCCGCCTCTTCGAGGAAGATGTCGAGAATGTCGTCCGCTTCGGCGCCAACCTCTTCTTCCACCACCGCCTGCAGGTGCACGCTGGTGGGCATGCTCAGCTGCGCGTCGGGATCGGCACGGAAGCGCTTGATGGTCTCGATCAGCGCCAGTCCATCGGGAATCGCACGGTTACCGCGTACCGCTTCGAGCATCTCGGAGAGACGGTCGTGGCAGGCCTGCAGCACGCCGAACAGATCGCCATTGGCCTTCAGGCGGCCGTCGCCGACGCCCTCATAGAGGAATTCCAGCTCATGGGCCAGATCGCCGATCTCGCGAATCTCGGCCATGCGTGCACCACCCTTGAGGGTGTGCAGATCGCGCTGCAGGGCTTCCACTTCGAGGGTGTTGTCGACATCGCCCATCCAGCGCTGCAGGGCGGCCCCGGCGCTGTCCATGATGTCGAAACCTTCTTCGAGGAAGATCTCCACCAGCTCCGGATCGCGGTCGACCGCGGGAGCCGGCGCAGCAGCAATCGGCGCGGCCTCGACTACAGGCTGCGGCTCGGGCTCGGGCTCGGGCTCGGGCTCGGGCTCGGGCTCGGCAATCTCGGCCTGCGGCAGGTCCGGCGCAAGCGGCTCCAGGTCCTCGGCGCCCAGGGCCGGCAGGGATTCGTCCAGGTGCCATTCGTCCGAACTCAGTGCCGGCAGTTCTTCCGGCAGCGGTTCGGCGGGCTGCTCAGCTGCGGGCTCGATATGCAGCTCCAGCAGCTCGTCCAGCTGCGGCGCGACGAAGTCCACGTCGGCCAGCTCACCCAGATCGATCTCCGGTGACTCGCTCGGCTCTTCCGCAGCAGCGGCTTCAGCCAGGGGCTGCAGATCGGCGGACGGCAGATCATCCAGCGCCTCGGCACCGAGGGCCGGCAGCGATTCGTCCAGATGCCACTCATCCGAGCTCAGCGCGGGCAGCTCTTCCGGCAACTCTTCGGCCGGCGCCGCGACAGACTCGATGTGCAGCTCCGGCAGCTCGTCCAGCTGCGGCGCAACGAAGTCCACTTCGGCCAGCTCGCCCAGGTCGATCTCGGCCGAGGGCGCAGCGTCCTCTTCCAGCTGGATCAAGGGCAGCTCGTCGACTACCGGCTCCGCCTCGCCGACAGCGGCTTGGCTTTCTTGATTGGCCGGCGGACTCGGCGCGGCTATCGGGCCGCCCTGGCGAAAGGAGCGTATCGCGTCGATGAGTGCCGAGGAGTCCAGCAACGGCTGGCCACGCTGCAGCTGCTCGAGTACCACCGCCAGGCGGTCGTGGCTCTGCTGCAACAGGCCGGCCAGGGCCGGGGAATAGCTGAAGCGGCGATCCACCAGGCCTTCGTAGAGGGATTCGAGCTCGTGGGCGAGGTCGCCGATGGCGCGAATCTCGGCCATGCGCGCACCGCCCTTGAGGGTGTGCAGGTCGCGCTGCAGGGACGACAGGGCCAGGTTGCTGTCGGGGTCGCTCAGCCAGCGGTCGAGGGCCTGGCCGGCGCTGTCGAGGATATCGACGGCCTCTTCCAGGAAGATCTCCACCATCTCGGCGTCGAGATTTTCCGGCATGCTCGCCAGCGGAGCCACCGGCTCGAACACTGGCTGCGGCTCAGGGGCGGCGAAGCTTTCCGGCTCGGCCAGTGGTTCGGGTTCAGGCTCGGATTGCGGCGCGGGCTCCGGCTCAACGGCGGGCAGCTCGTCCAGCTCGACCACTTCCAAGCCGGCCACAGCATCGGTATGCAGCAGCGCCAGGGTGGCCGGGTCGAGCGCCTGGCCCAGCAGATTGCGCAGGGCCGCCACGCGCTCGGGCTGCGGGCTGACCTGCAGGGCGGCGGCGACCTGGTCCATCATGCCGATCAACGCCTCATGGGCGGACTCGGCTTCGGCGAAGAAGTGCTCGCTGACTGCCAGGCGGCCATCCAGAACGGCCTGGTACAGGGCCAGCAGGGCCTGGCACAGCTCGTCGATCTGCGGCAGCTCGGCCATCTCGGCGCCACGGCCGAGGGTAGTCAGCTCTTCCAGCAGGGCGGAAAGCTCCTGCTGCTCGCTGGGATGTTCGCGCCACTTGCGCAGCAGGTCCTCGGCGTCGAGCAGGATGTCCATGCCCTCGGCGAGGAAGATCGAGATCAGCTGCGGGTCACGGTAATCCTGCTCTTCCAGGCGCGCGTTCTCGGCACTTTCCAGGCGGGCGTTGTGCAGCTTCTGCACCCGTTCGAGGAACTCGGCGGCACCCGGAATCGGCGCCAGCGGCTGGCTCTCCAGCTGCTCCAGGCCGGCACGGAAGAGGTGTTCGGCGTCGCGCAGCAGCTCGGCTTCGCCCAGGTCCATGTCGATCAGGTTGGTCTTGAATTCCTTGACCAGTTTTTCCAGCGGCGTGGCGATCTCGGCGATCGGCAGGATGCCGGCCATGTGTGCGCTGCCCTTGAGGGTGTGCAGCGCGCGCTGCAGGGCATCGGTCACCGGCTGCGGCAATTCCTGGGCGCAGTCGGCGAGGAAGCCGACCAGGGTGTCCAGGTGGGTCTCGGCCTCGTTGCGGAAAATCTCCAGCAGCAGCGGGTCGAGGGCCTCGTCGTAGCTGGCAGGCAGCGCGGGAGCGACCGGTTGCGGCAGCTCCTCCTGGACGAAATCGACCTCGATCTCTTCTACCTCGGCGGCCGGCTCAGCCTCCGGCTCGCTCTGCAATTCGGCGACATTCGCCGCACTGGCGAAGCTCGGCACCTGGCCACGGGCCAGGGCATGGGCGGTGGCGGCCAGACGGTCGACGTCGTCGCGCTGGCGCTGGGCCTTGGCGGCGAACTCGTCGACCAGCGCCGGCATCAGCTCGACCACGTCGACGATGACCTGCTGCACCGGCTGATCGGGCTGGATACTGCGATCCAGCACGCGGTTGAGCATGTTCTCGATGGACCAGCCCAGCTCGCCGATGATCAGGGCGCGGACCATGCGGCCGCTGCCCTTGAGGGTGTGGAAGGCGCGCCGCACTTCGGTCAGCGCTTCCTTGTTCTCGGTATCCGCACGCCATTGCGGGAGGTATTCGTTGATGGTTTCGAGAACCTCGCCGACTTCCTCGATGAAGACCTCCAGCAGCTCCTCGTCCACCGGCTCCTCGTCGGCAGGCGGCGGCAGCAGGCTCGGCGGCACGTCCTGGGCCGGCGGGTTGATCGCCTGCACCGGAGCGGCCATAACCTCGGCCATGGTCAGCGGCTTGTCGGCCGCCGGCTGAACCGGCTCGGGCTCGACCGGGGCGCTCGGCAACTCGACCTCCGGCAGCTCCAGGTCGGCGATTTCCAGCTCGTCCCAGTTGGTCGGGGCGCTGTCGAGGTTCAGCTCTTCGGCTTCCAGCGACAGTTCGCTCAGGTTCTCGCCCAGCGCGGGCAGTTCTTCGCTGCTCGGCAGCTCGTTCACTTCCACGGCGAAGGAGCTATCGAGGCTGAGTTCTTCCAGCTCGCCAGACAGGGGCTGCAGATCGTCCAGAGTGCCCAGCTCGAGCGGGGCATCCAGGCTCAGATCGATGCTGCCGGACGCTTCCGGCGTGGCCTCGCCCAGGCTCCAGTTGTCGTCGGACACCAGCAGCTCGCCGGCCTCCTCGGCCGGCAGCTCGGCGAACTCGAGGCTCAGTTCTTCGCTCGACTCTTCCAGCGACAGCGCGGGCAGCTCTTCGAGCTCCAGCGGCTGTTCCTCCAGCAGCGGCTCCTCGAAGGCAACCTCTTCGGCGGCCAGCACTTCGATGTCCTGCAGCGGGTCGGCCAGCGGCGCCGGTGCCTCCTCGCGCGGTTCGATGCGGTCAAGGATCGAGGGCTTTTCCTTGAGCGGGTAGCCCAGGCTCTCCAGGCTTTCCTCGGCGACGTCGAGAATCAGGTCGCCCTGGCTGGCGTGGTCTTCGGCCAGGCGTTCCAGGTAGTACTCGACGCTGGTAATGGCGTCGGCCAGGGTGTCCAGGTTCTGCCAGTTGGGCACGGCCTTGCGCACCAGCAACTGCTCCTGGATGTAGCGGGTGCAAGCCTGCAGCAGCGCAGCGGCGCGGGTCAGCGGAATCATGGCCAGGCCGCCACGGACCTGAGTCAGCAGCTCGGGCACGCGGGCCAGGTGCTCGTGGTTCCACTGCGAGGCGATGAACTCGATGATCGCGTCCTTGGCCTGTTCCAGGCCGGTACGCGCTTCCTTGATCACCAACTGGTGGATCTGCGCCACGTCGGTGGTCGGCAGGTGGCTCTGTTCGTTCTGCTGATCGTCGCTGGGGCCGACCATGCCGGCCAGGGTGGCCTCGACATAGAGCAGCGCGCCGGCCACATCCATCAGCACCGCATCGCTCGGCTCGCGCTGGCCGACGGAGAGGCTGTGTACCACGTCGAGCTGATCGACGATGACCTTGCGCGGCTGGCCGAAGCCGAGCACCGCCAGGGTATCGGCGATTTGTTTAAGCGGCGCCAGCAGGCCATCCAGCTCGGCCACCTGCTTGCGGTCGCTGCGCACGAACAGGTCGAGGCTGTCCTTGACCCGCACCAGCTCCTCGCACAGCGCGGCGACCACCGAACGCATGGCGTCGCGGTCCGGGCCGGCGAGGCGGGCGCGCTCCTCGTCGACCACGCCGCTGTCGGGCAGGGCGTCGTCGAGGCGGTACTGGTCCTTCAGCGCGCGCAGGCGCGGCGACTGGGCCGAGGCCTTGGCCACGTAGAACAGCAGGTTCTTGGTCAGCTCGTCCGGGGCGGTGTGGTTGATGCCGTCGGCCCCCTGATCGACCAGGCGCTTGAGCTCCTTATCGACCTGGCGCAGCAGGGTGCGCACCGAGGCGCTATTGGTCACGCTGCCGTTGGCCAGGCCTTCGACCATGCCCGAGGCGATCTGCCACAGCGGGCCGAGCGGGGCCTCCTTGCACAGGGTTTCCAGGCGCGCGAACACGCGGGCCATGTAGCCCAGGTTGGTGGCCAGGTCCTGGTTGCGGATCACGCCGACCAGGGCCATCTGCAGCATCTGCCGCAGCTTGCGCAGCAGCACGGGCAGCTCGGCGGTACGCAGTTTTTCCAGGGAGTCGAGCGATAGCGCCGGCAGACGGCCGGACAGGTCCGGGGAGAACAGGCTGGTTTCCGACAGCAGGTTCTCGCCACGGGCGGCACGCAGGTCGTTGAGCAGCGGCAGTACGACCATCGGCAGGTCGCGACGCGCGCTCTGGATGCGATCCAGGTAGGCCGGCAGCTGCAGGATGGCCTGCATCAGCACTTCCAGGGCTTCGTTCTGGTTACCAACGCGCCCATCCAGCAGGGCCTGGGTCAGCTGTTCCATTTCCTCGGCGAGCAGAGCCGCGCCGTAGAACTCGACCATCTGCAGGGTGCCGTGAACCTGGTGCACATAGGTCTGGCAGAAACGCATGCGCGTGGCGTCCTGCGGGTTCTCGACGAACGCCTCCAGGGCCTGACGCGCCTGCTTCAGGGTTTCCGCGATCTCGCCTTTGACCCACTCCAGGGCGACATAGTCGTGCCGATCACCCATACCGACTCCACTCATATTCTTGTCTTAGCCCTTGCGGGTGAACGCCAGAACGCGCTCGTCGGCCACCGGTACCAGGTCCGGATGCTGCCAACCGACCACTTCCCCCACTCCCACCACCAGCATGCCCCCCGGCGCCAGGCGTTCGGCCAAGCGGTTGAGGATTTCGCGGCGGCGCCAGCGGCGGAAATAGATCAGCAGGTTCTGACAAAAGATTACGTCCATGCCGGACTGCGGCGCCTTGGCCAGTTCCAGCACATTCAACCGGGCGACACAGATACGCGCCGCCAGGTCCGGCACCACTTTGTAGCGACCATCGTCCTGGGCGAGGAAGTAGCGCTCGCACAGGTCGCTGTCCATCTGTTCCAGCTTGCGCGCGCCGTATGTCGCGTCGCGCGCCTTGTTCAACACATTCAGGCTGATATCGGTGCCGGTCACGCCGAACTGCCGATCACTGCCCACATCGCGCAACACCTCGGCGGCCGCGATGGCCATCGAGTAGGGCTCCTCGCCACTGGAGCAGCCAACGCTCCACAGGGCCAGGGGTTGCTGCTGTTCATCCGTGGCCAGGCGGCCACGCAGGTAGCTTTCCAGAACGTCGAAGGACGGGCGGTGGCGGAAGAAGCGGGTCTCCTGCACGGTCAGACGGTCCAGCAGAGTCGACCATTCCACCGCGCCACGCGGGCCATCGGTGACCTGACGGAAGTAGCTGGCGTAGTCGCCGACGCCCAGTTCACGCATGCGCGCGGTCAGGTTGGTCTGCAGGAATGCCCGGCGTTGTTCGTTGATCACCACGCCGGTGCGCTCTTCGAGCAGCGCCTGCCAGTCGCGGAACTCCGCCTGTGACATGTCGGCCAGGGGTTTCAAGGCCCAGACGCCGCTTGGCTGCATGCCGTGCCCCTCGCTCATGGCCGAATGCCCCGGGCGGCAGCCCTCTCAGGCTGCCGCACCTCCCTTGATCAGGCCTGGCCGTCCGGCAGGGTGAAGCCGGATACCGAACGACGCATCTCACTGGCCATCTTGGCCAGGTTACCAATGCTCTTGGCGGTAGCGGTGGTACCTGCGGAGGTCTGCGAGGTGATCTCCTGAATCACGTTCATGGTGTTGGAGATGTGGCCAGCGGACGAAGCCTGCTGACGGGCGGCGTTGGAGATGTTCTGGATCAAGGCCGCGAGGGTCTTGGATACCTTCTCGATCTCTTCCAGGGCCACACCGGCGTCCTGCGCCAGGCGGGCACCGCGTACCACTTCGGACGTGGTCTGCTCCATGGAGATAACCGCTTCGTTGGTGTCGGTCTGAATCGTCTTAACCAGCGCCTCGATCTGCTTAGTTGCCGCGGAGGAACGTTCTGCGAGGCGTTGTACCTCGTCCGCTACCACGGCGAAGCCGCGGCCCGCGTCACCGGCCATGGACGCCTGGATCGCGGCGTTCAGTGCGAGGATGTTGGTCTGGTCGGCAATGTCGTTAATCAGGCTAACGATGTCACCGATCTCCTGGGACGATTCACCGAGGCGCTTGATCCGCTTCGAGGTGTCCTGGATCTGCTCACGGATGTTATCCATGCCGGTGATGGTGTTGTGCACCACCTCGTTACCCTTGTTGGCGATGGCTACGGAACGTTCCGCTACCGCGGAGGATTCCGCGGCGTTCGCCGATACCTGGTCAATCGACACGGCCATTTCGTTGATCGCCGCGGAGGCCCCGGCGATTTCCTGGGCCTGGTGCTCGGAAGCTTCGGCCAGGTGCATCGCGGTAGCCTGGGTTTCCTGGGCGGCGGCGGCCACCTGTACGGCGGTCGAGTTGATCGTCGCTACCAGGTCGCGCAGCTGGTCGATGGAGTAGTTGATGGAGTCCGCGATCGCACCGGTGAAGTCCTCGGTTACGGTCGCCGCCACGGTCAGGTCACCGTCCGCGAGGTCGGCGATTTCGTCGAGCAGTCGCAGAATCGCCGACTGGTTACGTTCGTTCTTCTCGGCGGTGGACGCCAGTCGACGGTTGGTTTCGCGCACCATCACCAGGCCGATCAGGATGATCGAGGCCAGGGCCAGGGCACCCAGCACGTAACCTGCGATGGTGTTGAAGTAACGACCGTCGGCCAGGTTCTCGAATTCGGTGGCCAGGCCGGAAGTCTTGTCCAGCAGGGTCTGCGAGCCGGTGAAGATGGTGTTGGCGGATTCACGGACCTGGAACAGTTCCGGGGAGGTCTCGAGGATCTCGTCCACCGAGCCGGATACGAACTGGAACAGCTCGGAAATCTCGGCCAGACGCTCCAGGGCGTCGGGATCGGTAACGGCGGAGATCTCCATGGCGGCGTTGCCTTCGATCATCGCCTTGAGCACGCGACCGAACAGGCTGGCGTCGCGGCCGAACATGTCGGCGGCCTGGACCGAGTCGTCGTCACCGGCCAGCACCTTGTTCACCGAGCCGAGGATACGTTCGGCGAGCAGCGACTGACGCTGGGCAACCGAGACCTGGGCAGCCGGAGCGCCGCTTTGCAGCAGAATGTCGACCACCTCTTCGTACTCGACCTGCAGCTGCGGGATGGTTTCGGCCAGGGTGGCGGCTACCTGGTGCAGCGACAGTACGGTCTGTTCGCTCTGCAGGATGGCGTCCGCGTTCTGCCGCAGCACGTCCCAGTCCTTCTGCACTTCGTCCATCTGCGCCTTGACCGACTCCGGCGCCGCCGGCAGGCCGCTGGCCTCGTTACCGGAGGTCAGGAAGCCCCAGCGCTCTTCGAAGTCACGACGCGCTTCCTTCAGCAGCGGGAAGGCTTCCGCCTTGCCGGTCGCCGCTTCCGTGGCGTTCTTCGCAATACGCTGGGACAGCACGCGCAGCTCGCCCGCGTGGCTGATGTATTCCTTGTCGTAGTTGGACTGGGTGTTGAGGTAGGCGAAGTTGGCGAACAGCAACACGATGGAAATGATCAGGACTACGAACAGTCCGGCGATCAGCGTGTTACTGCGCACACCTGCCAAGAGATTGCCTGCATTGAGTTTCTTCATTATTTGGCCCCCGCCTGGACCGACCGCACTTCAGTTCCCATGTAACGCCAAAGGGCCGGCAACTGCCGACCCAACCGAAAATCTTTATATCGCCACGTCGAGAAAGCCCTGGTGCTGCGCCAGCGCATGCGGGCTGAACACCAGCCAGGGTCGCTCGCGCTGGAAGACCCCGTGGATGAACGGCGAAATGGCCGCTTCCAGGGGGGGCAACTGCTCGGAGAAGGTATCCACCGGGAAGTGCTGCATGCCGAACACCTCGTCGACCGTCAGGCCGGCGAACACTTCGTTGTGGTCCACCACCAGCACCCGCCGCTGCTTGCGCAGGGGCGACAGCTCGCTGCCGAAGAAACCGCACAGGTCCATCACCGGCAACAGCCGGCCACGCACGTTGGCCACGCCCTTGACCCAGCCCTTCACGCCCGGCAGCAAGGTGTGCCGCGGCTCGTGCAGGACCTCACCGACCTCGCCCATGGGCGCGACGAAATAACGCTCGCCCATGCGGAAGCCGATGCCGCTCCAGGTCTGTACCGTCTGCTGTTGCGACGGCAGACCAGCCGCCAGCGCACGACAGCGCTGGTCGAGGTCAACGAGAAGCTGGAAGGGGGATTGCGCGTCCGACATGCCGGCCTTGGCCTTTTCTTCTTATGTGGCTACGGACTGGCGCGGCGTCAGCCGGCCAGTACCGCGTTGAGGGTCTTCATCAGCGTGTCTTCGTCGACCGGCTTGGTCAGGTAGTCACGCGCGCCCTGGCGCTTGCCCCAGACCTTATCGGTTTCCTGATCCTTGGTGGTGACGATGATCACCGGGATGTGGCTGGTTTCGGCGTCCTTGGTCAGCTGACGGGTCGCCTGGAAGCCATTGAGGCCGGGCATGACGATATCCATCAGCACGGCATCGGGCTTTTCCTGGCGCGCCAGGGCCACGCCGTCGGCACCATTCTCCGCCTTGAGTACCTGATGACCATGCTTCTCGAGCATGGCGGTCAGTTTGTACATCTCGGTCGGCGAGTCATCAACAATCAGAATACGAGCCATGAAGTTCCCCATACGGAATAGGCATCGCCGGCTTGTGGCCAGCTATCAGGAGGCTTGCTCCACCGGGACGAATTCGGGCACATGCGCCTTGATGGCGCCGAGCAGCTCTTCCTTGCTGAAGGGCTTGGTCAGGTACTGGTCGGAACCGACGATGCGCCCCTTGGCCTTATCGAACAGGCCGTCCTTGGAGGACAGCATGATCACCGGGGTGGATTTGAAAGCACTGTTGTTTTTGATCAGGGCGCAGGTCTGATAACCGTCGAGGCGCGGCATCATGATATCGACGAAGATGATGCTCGGATGCGTATCGGCGATCTTGGCCAACGCATCGAAACCGTCCACCGCAGTGATGACCTCACAACCCACCTTCTTCAGCAGAGTCTCGGCGGTGCGACGAATCGTTTTCGAATCGTCGATCACCATGACCTTCAAACCCTCGGAATGCTGTTCCATGTCTGCCCTACCATCGCCTCGGTGAGTCATTTGTTTTATCTATACAGCACAGTGTGGCTGAGGCCGTAACACTGACGGGCTGCGACCCGATCGTCCGGACTTTTTAGCACACTCTCCTGATGCAATCTATAAGCCCCTAATACTCGGGGTTTTTCTTGACCGGTAGCGTCCTGCGGCGCCACCCTTGCGCATCCCTTCTGCCACCCTGAAGCAGGTTTCACCCCATGAGCATTCGCCTGGGGATCGTCATGGATCCCATCGCCCAGATCAACTTCAAGAAGGATAGCTCGCTGGCCATGCTTCTGGCCGCGCAGGCTCGCGGCTGGTCCCTCTTCTATATGGAGCAGCGCGATCTCTACAGCAACGCTGGCCAGGCCCGTGCCCGCATGCAGCCGCTGCAGGTATTCAACGACCCGCAGCGCTGGTTCGAGCTGGACGCGGAGAAAGATGCTCCCCTGGCCGACCTTGACGTGATCCTGATGCGCAAGGATCCGCCCTTCGATAACGAGTTCGTCTACTCCACTTACTTACTGGAGCAGGCCGAGCGCGATGGCGTACTGGTGGTCAACCGCCCGCAGAGCCTGCGCGACTGCAACGAGAAACTGTTTGCCACCCAGTTCCCGCACTGCATGCCACCGACCCTGGTCAGCCGCAGGGCCGACATTCTGCGCGAGTTCGCCGAAACGCAGCGTGACATCATTCTCAAACCCCTGGATGGCATGGGCGGTTCTTCGATCTTCCGCCACCGCGTCGGCGACCCCAACCTCTCGGTGATCCTCGAGACCCTGACCGCCCACGGCACCCAGCAATGCATGGCGCAGGGCTACCTGCCGGGCATCAAGGATGGTGACAAGCGCATCCTGATGATCGATGGCGAGCCGATCCCCTATTGCCTGGCGCGCATTCCGGCCCAGGGCGAGACCCGCGGCAACCTGGCCGCCGGCGGCCGCGGCGAGGCGCGAGCGCTGACTGAGCGCGATCGCTGGATCGCCGCCGAGGTCGGCCCGGTACTGCGCGAGAAGGGCCTGCTGTTCGTCGGCCTGGACGTGATCGGCGAGCACCTGACCGAGATCAACGTGACCAGCCCGACCTGCATCCGCGAGATCGACAAGGCCTTCGACACCCGCATCGGCGAGCGCCTGATGGACGCCATCGAGGGCAAGCTTGCTGCGCGCAAAGCTTGATCCAGGTGGCAGCTTGGCGCTTGCGGCTTGCAGGCCGCAGGCCCTAGCCGGCAGACTGCGCGGCAATTCGTAACCCGCACCCGCCAGATGAACGCAGCCTTGAAACCGCCGCCCGAACTGACCAGCTCCGGCATCCGCCCCGCGGATCGTCTGGGCTTCACCCTGTTCGTCGCCACCCTGCTGCACCTGGCGCTGATCCTCGGCGTCAGCTTCACCCTGGCCAAGCCCGGCGAGCTGAGCAAGACACTGGAAATCACCCTGTCGACCTTCAACAGCGACAAGCAGCCGGAGAAGGCCGATTACCTGGCCCAGCACAACCAGCAGGGCAGCGGCACTCTGGAGCACAAGGCCGCGCCCAAGACCACCGAGCAGGCGCCGTTCCAGGACAGCAAGGTCAACAAGGTCACCCCGGCCGCCGCACCGCAGCCGACCCAGCGCAAGGAGGCGGTCGCCAGCAAGACCTCGCTGACCACCACCAAGCAGCAACAGCAGAAGGCGGCGACCAAGCGGAAGGAAGAAGAGCCGCAACCCGACGCGCAGCCGGCGCCAGTGTTCGACACCGCCCAGCTGTCCGCCGAGATCGCCAGCCTGGAAGCCGAACTGGCCCAGGAGCAGCAGCTCTATGCCAAGCGCCCGAAGATCCACCGCCTCAATGCCGCCTCGACCATGCGCGACAAGGGCGCCTGGTACAAGGACGAGTGGCGCAAGAAGGTCGAGCGAGTCGGCAACCTCAACTATCCAGAAGAAGCCCGGCGCCAGCGCGTCTACGGCAGCCTGCGCCTGCTGGTGTCGATCAATCGCGACGGCACCCTGTATGAAGTGCAGGTACTGGAGCCTTCCGGCCAACCGGTGCTGGACCAGGCCGCCCTGCGCATCGTGCGCCTGGCCGCCCCCTTCGCCCCGTTCACCGGCGACCTGGCCGACATCGACCGCCTGGAAATCATCCGCACCTGGCGCTTCGAGCGCGGCGACCGTCTGTCCAGCAACTGATCGGGGCTGCGGCATTTCCGCCCGGCGCTTGAAGCCGGCGCCGTCAGGGTCGAAACTAGCGACCATGAAGACCGCCCCCAGCTACCTCAAGCACCACTTCCTGATCGCCATGCCGCACATGGCCGATCCCAACTTCGCGCAGACCGTCACCTACCTGGTGGAACACAACGAACAGGGCGCCATGGGCCTGGTGATCAACCGCCCCAACGGACTCAACCTGGCAGATGTGCTGGAGCAGCTGCGCCCGGACGAGACGCCCTCCGTCCTGTGTCAGAGCCTGCCGATCTTCGCCGGCGGTCCGGTGCAGACCGATCGCGGCTTCGTCCTGCATCCGGCGGGGCAGAGTTTCCAGGCGACCCTGGAGCTGGGCGAGCTGGCCCTGTCCACCTCTCAGGACGCGCTGTTCGCCATCGCCGATGGCAGCGGCCCGGCCAGGCACCTGATCACCCTCGGCTACGCCGGCTGGGAAGCCGGCCAGCTGGAGACCGAGCTGACCGACAACGCCTGGCTGACCTGCCCGGCCGACGCCGCCATCCTCTTCGACACCCCCGCCGAGCAGCGTCTAGGCGCCGCCGCCGCACGCCTGGGCATCAACCTCAGCCTGCTCACCACCCAGGCCGGCCACGCATGAGCGCCGCGCCGCGCCTGCTGCTGGGCTTCGACTACGGCACCAAACAGATCGGCGTCGCCGTCGGCCAGGCCATCACTGGCCAGGCCCGCGAACTCTGCGTGCTCAAGGCACAGAACGGCGTGCCTGACTGGCAGAAGGTCGAGGCGCTGATCAAGGAGTGGCAGCCGGACGCTATCGTCGTCGGCCTGCCGCTGAACATGGACGGCACCAAGAGCGAGATGAGCGAGCGCGCCGAGAAGTTCGCCCGCCGCCTCAACGGCCGCTTCAATCTGCCGGTGCATACCCACGACGAACGCCTGACCACCTTCGAGGCCAAGGGCCAGCGCCTGTCCCAGGGCCAGCGCGGCGGCTACCGCGAGCGCCCGGTGGACGCCCTGGCCGCCGCCCTGCTGCTGGAAGGCTGGCTGGAACAGAATCTTTCGAACTGATTGCGAGGAACGCCATGACCCTGCCCGATCCCCAACAGCTGCTGCCGCGCATGGCCGGCGATCTGCAGGCGCTGCTCAAGCGCCGCGGCGTCGAGCAGGTGCACTTCATCGGCATCCGCACCGGTGGCGTGTGGGTCGCCGAGGCGCTGCTGCGCGAGCTGGGCCTAGAGCAGCCGCTCGGCACCCTCGACGTGTCTTTCTATCGCGACGACTTCACCCGCAGCGGCCTGCACCCGCAAGTGCGCCCTTCCGAGCTGCCGTTCGAGATCGAGGACCAGCACCTGGTCCTGGTCGACGACGTGCTGATGAGCGGCCGCACCATCCGCGCCGCCCTGAATGAACTGTTCGACTACGGCCGCCCGGCCAGCGTGACCCTGGTCAGCCTGCTCGACCTGGACGCCCGCGAGCTGCCGATCCACGCCGACGTGCTCGGCGCGACCCTCGCCCTGCCCCCTGCGCAACGGGTAAAATTGTCCGGCCCCGCGCCGCTCACCCTCGAGCTGCAAAGCCTTTCCGCCTAGGAATACCCCATGCCCACCGACGCCAAGCGTTCGCTGCAGCTCAACGACCAGGGCCAGCTGCGCCACTTCCTCTCGCTCGACGGCCTGCCCCGCGAGCTGCTGACGGAAATCCTCGACACCGCCGACTCCTTCCTCGAAGTCGGCGCCCGCGCGGTGAAGAAGGTCCCGCTGCTACGCGGCAAGACCGTGTGCAACGTGTTCTTCGAGAACTCCACGCGCACCCGCACTACCTTCGAGCTGGCCGCCCAGCGCCTGTCGGCCGACGTGATTAGCCTTAACGTGTCGACCAGCTCGACCAGCAAGGGCGAGACCCTGTTCGACACCCTGCGCAACCTGGAAGCCATGGCCGCCGACATCTTCGTGGTACGGCATGCCGACTCCGGCGCCGCGCACTTCATCGCCGAGCACGTGTGCCCGAACCTGGCGATCATCAACGGCGGCGACGGCCGCCACGCGCACCCGACCCAGGGCATGCTCGACATGCTCACCATCCGCCGCCACAAGGGCAGCTTCGAGAACCTCTCGGTGGCGATCGTCGGCGACATCCTGCATTCGCGGGTGGCGCGTTCGAACATGCTGGCCTTGAAAACCCTGGGCTGCCCGGACATCCGCGTGATTGCGCCGAAGACCCTGCTGCCGGTGGGCATCGAGCAGTACGGGGTGACCGTCTACAGCGACCTCGCCGAGGGTCTCAAGGATGTGGACGTGGTGATCATGCTGCGCCTGCAGCGCGAGCGCATGCAGGGCGGCCTGCTGCCCAGCGAGGGCGAGTTCTACCGCCTCTACGGCCTGACCGAGCAGCGCCTCAAGCTGGCCAAGCCGGACGCCCTGGTGATGCACCCGGGGCCGATCAACCGCGGCGTGGAAATCGAGTCGGCGGTGGCCGACGGCCCGCAATCGGTGATCCTCAACCAGGTCACCTATGGCATCGCCATCCGCATGGCCGTGCTGTCGATGGCCATGAGCGGCCAGAACGCCCAGCGTCAACTGAATGCCGAGGAGCACAACTGATGCGCACGCGAATCCTCGGAGCCCGGGTGATCGACCCGGCCAGTGGCCTGGACCAGGTCCGCGACCTCTATCTGGACGGCGGCAAGCTCGTCGCCTTCGACCAGGCGCCGGCCGGCTTCAGCGCCGACCAGGAGATCGACGCCCGCGGCCTGATCGCCAGTCCCGGCCTGGTCGACCTCTCCGCCGCCCTGCGTGAGCCGGGCTACAGCCGCAAGGGCAATATCGCCAGCGAGACCCTGGCCGCCGCCGCTGGCGGCGTCACCAGCCTGTGCTGCCCGCCGCTGACCAAACCGGTACTGGACACCCCGGCCGTGGCCGAATTGATCCTCGACCGCGCCCAGGAGGCCGGGCATACCAAGGTGTTCCCTATCGGCGCCCTGACCAAGGGCCTGGCCGGCGAGCAGCTGGCCGAGCTGGTCGCCCTGCGTGACGCCGGCTGCGTGGCCTTCGCCAACGGCCTGGCGCCGCTGGCCAACAACCGCACCCTGCGCCGCGCGCTGGAATACGCGGCCACCTTCGACCTGACGGTGATCTTCCATTCGCAGGACGCCGACCTGGCCGACGGCGGCCTGGCCCACGAAGGCGCCACTGCCAGTTTCCTCGGCCTGGCCGGCATTCCGGAAAGCGCCGAGACCGTGGCCCTGGCCCGCGACCTGCTGCTGGTCGAGCAGAGCGGCGTGCGCGCCCACTTCAGCCAGATCACCAGCGCCCGCGGCGCCGAGATGATCGCCACAGCCCAGGCCCGTGGCCTGCCGGTGACCGCCGATGTGGCCATGTACCAGCTGATCCTCACCGACGAGGCGCTGCTCGGCTTCTCCAGCCTGTACCACGTGCAGCCGCCACTGCGTACCGCCTTCGACCGTGACGGCCTGCGCGAGGCAGTGAAGAACGGCGTGATCGGCAGCATCGCCAGCCATCACCAGCCCCACGAGCCGGACGCCAAGCTGGCGCCCTTCGGCGCCACCGAGCCGGGCATCAGCAGCGTCGAACTGCTGCTGCCGCTGGCTCTGACTCTGGTGCAGGACGGCCTGCTCGATCTGCCGACCCTGCTCGCCCGCCTCACCAGCGGCCCGGCCAAGGCCCTGCGCCTGCCCGCCGGCCGCCTGGCCGTGGGCGCCCCGGCCGACCTACTGCTGTTCGATGCCGAAGGCCAGACCCTGGCCGGCGAAACCTGGCGCTCCAAGGGCGGCAACTGCCCGTTCATCGGCCACTGCCTGCCTGGCCAGGTGCGCTACACCCTGGTCGATGGCCGTCTCAGCTATCAGGGCTGAAACCACCGACCATGAAAAAGTCCGCCGATTGGCGGGCTTTTTTCTGCGCGGAACTCAGGTGCGCGAGGCGTTCTTGATCGAGACCTGGGTGTTGAGGGTCCAGAAGTCGTAGAGCACGCCGAGCAGGAACAGGCCGCCGGTGAACAGGTAGATGATCCCGGTGATCCACTTGCCCTGGTACATGCGGTGCACGCCGAACACACCGAGGAAGGTCAGCAGGATCCAGGCCACGTTGTAGTCGGTATCGCCGGCGGTGAAGCGCAGGTCCGCCTCGCGATCCATGCCCGGGATCAGGAACAGGTCGATGATCCAGCCGATGAAGAACAGGCCAAAGGTGAAGAACCAGATGGTCCCGGTCACCGGCTTGCCGTAGTAGAAGCGGTGCGCGCCGAGAAAGCCGAAGATCCACAGCA
The DNA here is from genome assembly GCF_029837695.1 of Pseudomonas sp. GD04019. Taxonomy (GTDB): domain Bacteria; phylum Pseudomonadota; class Gammaproteobacteria; order Pseudomonadales; family Pseudomonadaceae; genus Aquipseudomonas. The sequence goes on along the minus strand of NZ_JAOEEA010000004.1, from coordinate 156,801 downwards.
GATAGCCGATGACCTTGCTGTGGGTGTCCTGTCGTTGCATGTGAACTCCTTGCGTGATGAAAACCGCGCCGCCGACAACCGGCTGCCGCGAGCGCTTGCGCCGGCAAGCGATTGAACAAATACTGTATGCAAATACAGTATTTGGCTATCCATGGAACTCATCGACAAGCTAACCGTATTGGCCGACGCGGCCAAGTACGACGTGTCCTGCGCCAGCAGCGGCGCACCCAAACGTGACTCGCGCGGCAAATCCGGCCTGGGCGCCACCAACGGCATGGGCATCTGCCACAGCTTCACCCCGGACGGCCGCTGCGTGGCACTGCTGAAGATCCTGCTGACCAACTTCTGCCTGTATGACTGCCAGTACTGCGTCAACCGCCGCTCCAGCGACGTACCACGGGCGCGCTTCACCCCCGAGGAAGTGGTGCGCCTAACCCTGGACTTCTACCGGCGCAACTGCATCAGCGGCCTGTTCCTCAGCTCCGGCATCATCCGCTCGGCCGACTACACCATGGAGCAGCTGGTACGCGTCGCCCGGCTGCTGCGCGAAGAGCACGAGTTTCGCGGCTATATCCACCTGAAGACCATTCCCGACGCCTCCCCCGAGCTGATCGCCGAGGCCGGCCGCTATGCCGACCGCCTCAGCGTCAATATCGAGCTGCCCAGCGAGGCCAGCCTGATTCGCCTGGCGCCGGAGAAGAAGGTCGGCACCATCAAGCAGGCGATGGGCTCGATCCGCCTCGGCGTCGATGAGGCCCGCGAGGAAGTCCGTGGCCCGGCGTTCGCACCGGCGGGGCAGAGCACGCAGATGATCGTCGGTGCCGACGACACCGACGACCGCACCATTCTCGACACCGCGCAGACGCTGTACGGCGCCTACAAGCTCAAGCGCGTCTACTACTCGGCGTTCAGCCCGATCCCGCACAGCCCGAAGAGCGTGCCGTTCCAGGCCCCGCCGCTGTTGCGCGAACACCGCCTCTATCAGGCGGATTTCCTGTTGCGCGGCTACGGCTTCAACGTCCAGGAGCTGATCGCCACGCCGGGCAACCTGGCCCTGGACATCGACCCCAAGCTGGCCTGGGCCCTGGCCAACCGCGCGCAGTTCCCGCTCGACCTCAACCGCGCGGAGCCGGCGATGATCGCGCGCGTGCCCGGTATCGGCATGCTCAGCGCCAAGCGCCTGGTCGACCTGCGCCGCCAGCGGCGCATCCGCTACGCCGACGTGGTGCGCCTGCGCTGCGCCATGGACAAGGTCAAACCCTTCATCGTCACCCAGGACTACCGCCCGCAGCAGGCCACCCTGGAGTCCGCCGTACTGCGCCGCCAGCTCAGCGACACGCCGGCGCAGATGGCCCTGTGGTGATGCACGCCGCGCACTTCGATGGCAGCTTCGCCGGCTGGCGCAGCGAGGCCCGCCGTCTGCTGCAAGCGGGCATCCCACCGCACGCGGTGAACTGGCAGGCGGGCAAGAATGACCGCCACCTGTTTGCCAGCCTCGCGCCAGAGCCGTTGCAGGCTTCGGCGCCGCCCGCCCCGCTCATCCCACGTGAACTGCCCGAGCTGCTGGAAAACGCCGCACGCTTTCGCGCCGAGGATCGCTGGGCGCTGCTGTACCGGATTCTCTGGCGCGTCAGCCAGGGCGACCGCGCCGCCATGCTGGCCGGCGACCGCGACGGCAGCGTGCTGCAGCGCCGGATCAAGAGCGTGCATCGCGAAGCCCACCACATGCACGCCTTCCTGCGCTTTCGCCAGCGTCCGGCGGAATCCGGAGCGCCGGCCTTCGTCGCCTGGCACGAACCGGCCCATGACATCCTGGAAATCGCCGTCGAGCATTTCGCCGAACGCCTGGGCCGCGCCACCTGGCTGATTGCCACACCGGACGCCGCCGCGCTGTGGGATGGCACGCAGATGCGCATCCTGCGGCCCTGCCCCATTGAGCTGCGCGACCTGGCGCGCGGCGCGGAAGACCCCGGCGCCGATCTGTGGCTGGCTTACTACGGCGCCACCTTCAACCCGGCGCGGCTCAACCGCGACGTGCTGGAAAGCAACATGCCGGTACGCTTCTGGAAGGATCTGCCCGAGGGCCCGCTGATCCCGCAGCTGATGAGCCAGGCCCGCGCCGGCCAGCAGCGCCTGGCGCAGACCGCCAGCGTCGGCGAGCTTGCGGGCAAGGAGGTGCTGATCGCCAGCGACAGAGCCCAGCCGCAGCGCGCTCCCAGCACCACACTGGACGATTGCCGCGCCTGTGACATCTGGCGCGGCGCCACCTGCGCGGTGCCTGGCGAGGGCCCGCGCGATGCGCGGATCATGCTGGTCGGCGAGCAGCCGGGCGATCAGGAAGACCTGGCTGGGCGCCCCTTCATCGGCCCCGCCGGCCAGGTGTTGCAGCGCGCGCTGGCCCAGGCCGGACTACCCCGCGAAAGGGTCTACCTGACCAATGCGGTAAAACACTTCAAATGGCTTCCCCGCGGCGGACCGAACAGCCGCGCCGCCACGCGCCTGCATGCAACGCCGAAACCGGGAGAGATAAAGGCCTGTCGCCGCTGGCTCGGCGACGAGCTGGCAGAGGTGGTGCCGCAGGTGGTGGTGGCGCTCGGCAAGACGGCACTGGCAGCGCTGCTGCAGACCTACGAGCCGCAACGCCTGCGCCTGGCGGACTTCGCCGAGCCGTTCAGGCATGAGGAGCGCTGGCTGGTGGTGGCGCCGCATCCCGCAGCAGTGCTGCGGGCGGGCAATGGCGGCGACCAGCGTTTCGACGAGTTGGTCGCCGCCTTGACTCGGGCGCGCCAGCTGGCGCTGGCGGCCGGATGATCAGCGGAAGCGCCGACCGGGGTCTTCTTCGCTCGCCTGCAGGCTGAGGCCTTCGCTCATGCTGGTCAGGTGATCGCCGTCGGTCTCCGAGCCGAGCTTGATCAGCAGGCGCAGGTCGTTCGCCGAGTCGGCGTAGAGCAGGGCGTCCTCATAAGTGATCTCGCCCTGGGTGTAGAGGTTGTACAGCGCCTGGTCGAAGGTCTGCATGCCCAGCTCGGTGGAGCGCTTCATCAGCCCCTTGAGCTCGTGCACCTCGCCCTTGCGGATCAGGTCGGCGGCCAGGGGGGTGTTGATCAGTACCTCGATCACCGCGCGGCGGCCCTTGCCATCCGGGGTCGGCACCAGCTGCTGGGCGACGATGGCCTTGAGGTTGAGCGACAGGTCCATCCACACCTGGTTGTGTCGATCCGGCGGGAAGAAGTTGATGATCCGGTCCAGCGCCTGGTTGGCGTTGTTGGCGTGCAGCGTGGCCAGGGCCAGGTGGCCGGTCTCGGCGAAGGCCACGGCGTAGTCCATGGTCTCGCGGGTACGGATCTCGCCGATCAGGATCACGTCCGGCGCCTGGCGCAGGGTGTTCTTCAGCGCCACTTCGAAGGACTCGGTATCGATGCCCACTTCGCGCTGGGTGACGATGCAGCTCTGGTGCTGGTGGATGTACTCGATCGGGTCTTCGATGGAGATGATGTGGCCGCTGGTGTTCTTGTTGCGGTAGCCGATCATCGCGGCCAGTGAGGTGGACTTGCCGGTACCGGTCGCACCGACGAACAGCACCAGGCCGCGCTTGGTCAGGGCCAGCTTCTTCAGCACCTCGGGCAGCTTGAGGTCGTCGATGGTCGGGATGTTGGTCTCGATGCGACGCAGCACCATGCCCGCCAGGTTGCGCTGGTAGAAGGCGCTGACCCGGAAGCGGCCGACGCCACGGGCGCTGATGGCGAAGTTGCACTCGTGGTTCTCGGCGAACTCGCGGCGCTGCTGCTCGTTCATCACCGAGTGCACGGTCTCGCGGGTCTGCTCCGGCGACATGGGGTTCTTGGTCACCGGCATGATCTTGCCGTTGACCTTCATCGACGGTGGCACGCCGGCGGTGATGAACAGGTCGGAACCGCCCTTCTCCACCATCAAGCGCAACAGCTTTTCAAATTCCATCGTTCCCGCCCCGCATCTCTCGTATGCGGCGACCGCCTAGACGGCCGCCTCTTTGTTGTTAGAAGTTTTCCGGCGTCTTGGCCTTCTCGCGGGCCGCCTCGCGGCTGACCAGGCCCTTCGACACCAGACCCTTGAGGCAGTTGTCGAGGGTCTGCATGCCCAGTGCGCCACCGGTCTGGATCGACGAATACATCTGCGCCACCTTGTCCTCGCGGATCAGGTTACGGATCGCCGGGGTACCGATCATGATCTCGTGGGCCGCCACGCGACCGCCGCCGATCTTCTTCAGCAGGGTCTGCGAGATCACCGCCTGCAGCGATTCGGAGAGCATGGAGCGGACCATGGACTTCTCCTCGGCCGGGAACACGTCGACCACCCGGTCGATGGTCTTGGCGGCGGAGGTGGTGTGCAGGGTGCCGAACACCAAGTGGCCGGTTTCCGCGGCGGTCAGCGCCAGGCGGATGGTTTCCAGGTCACGCATCTCACCGACCAGGATGATGTCCGGGTCTTCCCGCAGGGCCGAACGCAGGGCTTCGGAGAAGCCGTGGGTGTCGCGGTGCACCTCGCGCTGGTTGACCAGGCACTTCTTCGACTCGTGAACGAATTCGATCGGGTCTTCGATGGTGAGGATGTGGTGGTACTTGTTGCAGTTCAGGTAGTCGAGCATGGCCGCCAGGGTGGTCGACTTGCCCGAACCAGTCGGGCCGGTGACCAGCACCAGGCCGCGCGGCACGTCGGTGATCTTCTTGAACACCTCGCCCATGCCCAGGTCCTCCATGCTCAGGACCTTGGAGGGAATGGTCCGGAACACGGCGCCGGCGCCACGGTTCTGGTTGAAGGCGTTGACCCGGAAGCGCGCCACGCCGGGGACTTCGAAAGAGAAGTCGGTCTCGAGGAATTCCTCGTAATCCTTGCGCTGCTTGTCGTTCATGATGTCGTAGATCAGCGCGTGGACCTGTTTGTGGTCCATCGCGGGCAGGTTGATCCGCCGTACATCGCCATCGACACGAATCATCGGCGGCAGACCCGCCGAGAGGTGCAGGTCCGACGCGCCTTGCTTGGCACTGAAGGCAAGCAGCTCGGTAATATCCATGGGACTCCCCAATCACATGCAAGCAGGTAGAATGCCGCAGACCCCTGACGGGCGGGCTATAGAGCGCGAGTAATGTCCACGATAGCAGAGAATATTGCAAAGGTTCGCGAGCGTATCCGTGAGGCGGCGCAAGCCTCGCAGCGCGATCCGCAGGCAATCGGCCTGCTTGCCGTGAGCAAGACCAAGCCGGCGCGGGCGGTGCGCGAGGCCCATGCCGGCGGGCAGGTCGACTTCGGCGAAAACTACCTGCAGGAAGCCCTGGCCAAGCAGACCGAACTGGCCGACCTGGACCTGATCTGGCACTTCATCGGGCCCATCCAGTCGAACAAGACCAAGCCAATCGCCGAGCACTTTCACTGGGTGCACTCGGTAGACCGCCTGAAGATCGCCCAGCGCCTGTCCGAACAACGTCCCGCGCACCTGCCACCGCTGAACATCTGCCTGCAGGTGAATGTCAGCGGCGAGGCCAGCAAGTCCGGCTGCGCGCCCGAAGAACTGTCCGAGCTGGCACAGGCGGTTACACAACTGCCGAGACTGCGCCTGCGCGGATTGATGACAATCCCCGAACCGAGCGACGATCCGCAGGCCCAGCGCGCGCCCCTGGCCCGCCTGCGCCAGCTGCGCGACGCGCTGAACCCGGACCTCGACACCCTGTCCATGGGCATGAGCCAGGACCTGGAGGCCGCCGTCGCCGAAGGCGCCACCTGGGTGCGCATCGGTACCGCGCTGTTCGGTGCCCGCGACTACGGCTCGCCCTCCCTATAAAGGAAGCATGTACATGACTCATCCGCGTATCGCCTTCATCGGCGCCGGCAACATGGCCGCCAGCCTGATCGGCGGCCTGCTGGCCCAGGGCATCCCGGCCGACCATATCCGCGCCAGCGACCCGGGCGCCGAGCAACGCGCCAAAGTCGCCGCCGAATACGGCATCCAGCTATTCGAGAGCAACGCGGAGGCCATCGCCGGCGCTGACCTGGTGGTCCTGGCGACCAAGCCGCAGGTGCTCAAGGGCGTATGCCAGGCCCTGGCGCCCAGCCTGCAGTCGGGCCAGTTGATCGTTTCCATAGCCGCCGGCATCACTTGCGCCAGCCTCAGTGCCTGGCTCGGCGACGTGGCCATCGTGCGCTGCATGCCCAACACCCCGGCACTGCTGCGCCAGGGCGTCAGCGGCCTGTATGCCAACGCCAAGGTTTCCGCCGCCCAGCGCCAGCAGGCCGAGCAGTTGCTGGCCGCCGTGGGCCTGGCCCTGTGGCTGGACGAAGAGCAACTGATCGACGCCGTCACCGCCGTCTCCGGCAGCGGCCCGGCGTACTTCTTCCTGCTGATCGAGGCGATGACCGCCGCCGGCGAGAAACTCGGCCTGCCGCGCGACACCGCCGCCCAACTGACCCTGCACACCGCCCTGGGCGCCGCGCGCATGGCCACCGAGAGCGATGTCGAGGCCGCCGAACTGCGCCGCCGCGTCACCTCGCCCAACGGCACCACCGAAGCGGCGATCAAGAGCTTCCAGGCCGGCGGCTTCGAAGCCCTTGTGCAACAGGCTCTGGACGCCGCCGCCAGGCGCTCCGCCGAACTCGCCGAACAACTGGGTCAATAAGGAACTTCCATGTCCGGATTCGCTGAAGCCCTCATCTACATCATCCAGACGCTGGGCAGCCTGTACCTGCTGATCGTGCTGCTGCGGTTCATCCTGCAGCTGGTACGCGCCGACTTCTACAACCCGCTCAGCCAGTTCACGGTGAAGGCCACCCAGCCGCTGCTCAAGCCGCTGCGGCGGATCATCCCCGGCTTCGGCGGCCTCGACCTGGCCTCGCTGATCCTGGCGATCCTGGTGCAGCTGGTGCTGATGGTGGTGGTCGTGCTGATCGCCGGCGCCAACCCGCTCGCGATCGGCCTGCAGCTGCTGGTGTGGGCGATCATCGCGGTGACCTCGCTGTTCCTGAAGATCTTCTTCTTCGCCATGATCATCAGCGTGATCCTCTCCTGGGTCGCCCCCGGCAGCTACAACCCGGGCGCGCAACTGGTCAACCAGATCTGCGAGCCGCTGCTGGCACCGTTCCGCAAACTGATCCCCAACCTCGGCGGCCTGGATATCTCGCCGATCTTCGCCTTCATGGCCCTGCACCTGATCGACCGTTTCGTGATCGGCAACCTGGCGATCATGACGGGGATGCCGGCCGTCCTCAGCCCCTTCATCTGAAGTGGGCTGGTTCCGCTGGGACGGCGACGACCTGCTGCTCGACTGCCATCTGCAGCCCAAGGCGAGCAAGGACGAATTCGCCGGGCTGCACGGCGAGCGCCTGAAGATCCGCCTCACCGCGCCGCCGGTGGATGGCAAGGCCAATGCCCAGCTGCTGGCCTTTCTGGCCGCCGCCTTCGGCGTCGCCAAGAGCCAGGTCAGCCTGGAAAGCGGCGAGCTGAACCGGCAGAAGCGCGTGCGCATCCGCGCCCCGCGCCAGTTGCCGGACCTGCCGGGCATGACCGCCCGGTCGCCCTGAGCGACCTTCGAGCCGAAGTTGTGAAACACAGCGATTGACGCGAACGCCTCTCATCGCATAATGCGGCCATCTCCGGCAAAGCCGCGGGCATTTCACGCCGTTGCGCGCCACCCCAACCGAACGTCACAGCAGCGCTACCCAGAGGAGTGCCCGGATGAGCATGGAACGTCTCAGCCAGCAGGTGGATGCCTACGTCGCCTGGAAGCGCGAGCTGATGCGCGAGATCACCCGCTATCGCAGCTGGCTGGCGCACAACCGCCTCGGCTCGGAGGCGATGGACACCCGCCTGGAGCGCGCCCTCAAGCTGCTGCGCACCGATCACATCACCCTGGCCTTCGTCGGCGAGTTCTCCCGCGGCAAGACCGAGCTGATCAACAGCCTGTTCTTTTCCGAGTACGGCCAGCGCATGCTGCCGTCCCAGGCCGGGCGCACCACCATGTGCCCCACCGAGCTGTTCTTCGACCCGCGCTCGGAACGCTCCTACATCCGCCTGCTGCCGATCGAGACGCGCATGGCCGACGCCAGCGTGGCGCAGTTCAAGCGCATCCCGCGGCACTGGGTGAACATCCCGCTGGACCCGAGCGATCCGGACAACATGGCCCTGGCCTTCGCCCAGGTGGCCAAGACCAAGCCAATGGCGGTGGAGCAGGCGATCCAGCTCGGCTTCCTGCCCGAGATGCTGGAGCCGGCCGGCAAGCCTGGCCAGGTGCTGGTGCCGGCCTGGCGCCACGCCCTGGTCAACTTCGACCACCCGCTGCTGCGCCAGGGCCTGCGCATCCTCGATACCCCCGGCCTGAATGCCCTCGGAAGCGAGCCGGAGCTGACCCTGTCGATGCTGCCCAGCGCCCAGGCCATCATCTTTCTGCTGGCCGCCGACACCGGCGTCACCGCCAGCGACATGTCGATCTGGAAGGAGCACATCCGCCAGCTCGACGAGGACACCCAGGCCAGCCTGTTCGCCGTGCTGAACAAGATCGACGTGCTGTGGGACGACCTGGCCGGCGAGGAGTACGTCAACAAGGCCATCGGCCTGGTGCAGAACACCACCGCCAAGCAGCTCGGCATTCCCGCCGCCAGCGTGCTGCCGCTGTCGGCCAAGCAGGCGCTAATCGCCAAGGTACGCAAGGACGAGGAGCTGCTCGCGCGCAGCCGGCTGGCCAATCTGGAGCAGTTGCTGTGCGAGCGCATCGTCGCGCAGAAGGAGCGTCTGCTCGAGGAGCGCGTGGTCAACCAGGTACTGGCCCTGCTCAACAACAGCCAGCACGTGCTCAGCCTGCGCCTGGACAAGGTGCGCGAGCAGCAGAACCTGCTCAACAGCCACCAGCACGACAACGGCCAGCTGCTGTTCGAGCTGACCGCCAAGACCAAGGAAGACCACAGCCTGCACCACAAGCGCCTGCTCGGCCTGAAGACCAACCAGCGCCTGCTCAAGCGCCAGGGCGACCTGCTGCGCAGCGCGGTGCGCCCGGAGCGACTGGAGGAACACCTGTCCCAGGCGCGTCACGGCCTGACCGGCAGCTGGACCACCCTGGGCATCAACCAGGCCATCGTGCAGTTCTTCCGCTCGGTGGAGCACGACCTCGGCAACCTGGCGCAGGAAGCGGAAATGGCCAACAAGATGGTCGCCGCCATCTACCGCCGGCACAACGAAGAGAACCCGCTGCACGGCGTCGACGCGCCGCAGTTCAACAGCCAGCGCTACCTGCGCGAGCTCAAGCAGCTGCGCGGCAAGGCCGACCAGTTCCGCCTGCACCTGAAGACCCTGCTCACCGAGCAGCGCAGCCTGACCAAGCGCTTCTTCGCCACCCTGGTGCAGGAAGTCATCGGCATGCACCAGCGCCTGCGCACGGATGCCGAGCAGTGGGCCAACGACGCGCTGATGCCGCTGATGCAGCACACCCTCGAACACAAGCAGATGCTCGAGACCCACATGCTGCGCCTCAAGGCCCTGGCCCAGGAAACCCAGCAGGCGCGCCAGCGCGGCCAGCAGCTGAGCGGCTACTGCACGCAGCTGGAGACGCAATTGGCCCAGGCCAACGAAATGCTCCGCGCCCTGCGCCGCCCGGCGCCGATCCAGCGCCAGGGCAAGGTCGTCACCCTGCCCACGGCGATCCGCCAGCAGAGCGCCGCCGACCCTGCTTGAACCTAGGCAAATCAGCGGCTTAGCCACGGCCCCCGCGCTTGCTGCCGGGGGCCGTGCTCTTTAGACTGCTGCACTTTCCTGGATCGAGAGCAGGGTCGATGCCGACTGTTTTCCCCGCCGACTCCGTTGGCCTGGTCACCCCGCAGGTCGCCCATTTCAGCGAGCCACTGGCGCTGGTGTGTGGCCGCAGCCTGGCCGACTACCAGCTGGTCTACGAGACCTACGGCACGCTTAACGCCTCGGCCAGCAACGCTGTGCTGATCTGCCACGCCCTCTCCGGCCACCACCACGCCGCCGGCTTCCACAGCGCCGACGAGCGCAAGCCCGGCTGGTGGGACAGCTGCATCGGCCCCGGCAAGCCGATCGACACCAACAAGTTCTTCGTCGTCAGCCTCAACAACCTCGGCGGCTGCAACGGCTCCACCGGTCCGTCCAATCTCAACCCGGCCAGCGGCAAGCCCTACGGCGCCGACTTCCCGGTAATGACGGTGGAAGACTGGGTGCACAGCCAGGCACGCCTGGCCGACCTGCTCGGCGTACGACAGTGGGCCGCGGTGATCGGCGGCAGCCTCGGCGGCATGCAGGCCCTGCAGTGGACCATCAGCTACCCCGAGCGCGTGCGTCACTGCCTGTGCATCGCCTCGGCGCCCAAGCTGTCGGCGCAGAACATCGCCTTCAACGAAGTGGCGCGCCAGGCCATCCTCACCGATCCCGAGTTCCACGGCGGGCACTTCCAGGACCAGGGCGTGATCCCCAAGCGCGGCCTGATGCTGGCGCGCATGGTCGGGCACATCACCTACCTGTCCGACGACGCCATGGGCGAGAAATTCGGCCGCGAGCTGAAGACCGACAAGCTCAACTACGACTTCCACAGCGTCGAATTCCAGGTCGAGAGCTACCTGCGCTACCAGGGCGAGGAGTTCTCCGGACGTTTCGACGCCAACACCTACCTGCTGATGACCAAGGCGCTCGACTACTTCGACCCGGCCGCAGCCCACAATGGCGACCTGGCCAAGACCCTGAGCGTGGCCCAGGCCGACTTCTGCCTGATGTCCTTCACCACCGACTGGCGCTTCTCGCCCGCGCGCTCGCGGGAAATCGTCGACGCCCTGTTGGCGGCGAAGAAGAACGTCTGTTACCTGGAGATCGACGCACCGCAGGGCCATGACGCCTTCCTCATGCCGATCCCGCGCTACCTGCAGGGCTTCAGCGCCTACATGAACCGGATCGAGGTCTGATATGCGAGCGGATCTGGAAATCATCCAGGAATGGATCGCCGCGGGCAGCCGCGTGCTCGACCTCGGCTGTGGCGACGGCGAGCTGCTGGCCCACCTGCGCGACCACAAGCAGGTCGGCGGCTACGGCCTGGAGATCGACCCGGAGAAGATCGCCAAGTGCATCACCCGTGGCGTCAACGTCATCGAGCAGAACCTCGACGAGGGCCTGGGCAACTTCGCCGACAACAGCTTCGACGTGGTGGTGATGACCCAGTCGCTGCAGGCCCTGAAGTACCCGGACAAGGTCCTCGCGGAAATGCTGCGCGTCGGCAAGACCTGCATCATCACCTTCCCCAACTTCGGCCACTGGCGCTGCCGCTGGTACCTGACCACCAAGGGCCGCATGCCGGTGTCCGAGTTCCTGCCCTACACCTGGTACAACACGCCGAACATCCACTTCTGCACCTTCGAAGACTTCGAGCGCCTGTGCCTGGCCCAGGGCGCGAAAGTCGAGGAGCGCCTGGCCGTGGACCACGAACACCGCCACAACCTGGGTAGCCGTCTTTGGCCTAACCTGTTGGGTGAGATCGGCATCTATCGCGTCAGCGGGTCCGGCCTGGCCGATCACCGCGTAGCCGTTTAACCCGCGACGCACCGGAGGACCTCTCATGCGCCGTTTCGCATCCCTGCTGCTCTGTCTTCTATTCGCCCTGCCCGCGTTCGCCGAACGCAAGCAGACCTTCGGCGAGCTGGACGTGCACTACAGCGTGTTCAACTCCAGCTTCCTGCAGCCAGATGTGGCCGCGGCCGCCGGCCTGACCCGCAGCAAGACCGTCGGCGTGCTCAACATTGCCGCGCTCAAGGCAGGCAAGGGCCAGCCGGCCAAGGTCAGCGGCGCCCTGAAGAACCTGCTCGGGCAGACCGTCGAGTTGCAGTTCAAGCAAGTGCTGGAAAGCGGCGCCGTGTACTACCTGGCCGAGTTCCCGCTGCGCGAGCGCGAGGTGCTGACCTTCAGCATCAACGTGCAGATCGGTGACGGCGCACCGCACACCCTTACCTTCAATCAGGAAGTGTTCCCGGACGAATGACCATGCCCTTCAAAGAACTGGTACTGGCCAGCCACAACGCCGGCAAGCTCAAGGAGCTCCAGGCCATGCTCGGCGAACACGTACGCGTGCGCTCGGTCGGCGAATTCTCCAGCATCGAGCCAGAAGAGACCGGCCTGTCCTTCGTCGAGAACGCCATCCTCAAGGCGCGCAACGCCGCCCGCGTGTCCAGCCTGCCGGCGCTGGCCGACGACTCCGGCCTGGCGGTGGACTTCCTCGGCGGTGCGCCGGGCATCTATTCGGCGCGCTATGCCGACGGCAAGGGCGATGCGGCCAACAACGCCAAGCTGCTGGAGGCCCTGAAGGACGTCCCGGACGCCGAGCGCGGCGCCCAGTTCGTCTGCGCCCTGGCCTTGGTGCGGCATGCCGACGACCCGCTGCCGATCCTCTGCGAGGGCCTGTGGCACGGCAGCATCCTGCGCGAGGCCCGCGGCGCCGAGGGCTTCGGCTACGACCCGCTGTTCTGGGTGCCGGAGCGCGAGTGCTCCAGCGCCGAACTGGCCAGCGACGAGAAGAACCGCATCAGCCATCGCGCCCGCGCCATGGCCCTGCTCAAGCAGCGCCTGGGGCTGGCGTGAGTCGACATCCCTCACCCCCGGCCCCTCTCCCAGAGGGAGAGGGGAGCACTGACTGCGCAACTTCGGGCGGCACTAGCCCCTCTCCCCTCGGGAGAGGGGTTGGGGTGAGGGGCTTCCAGCTGCCGCCACTCGCGCTGTACATCCATATCCCCTGGTGCGTGCGCAAGTGCCCGTACTGCGACTTCAACTCCCACGCCGCCGGGCCCAGCCTGCCGGAAGAGGAGTACGTCGACGCCCTGCTGGCCGACCTGGATGCCGATCGCGAGCACGCCCACGGCCGTGAGCTGACCTCGATTTTCTTCGGCGGTGGCACGCCCAGCCTGTTCTCGGCCAAGGCCCTCGGCCGATTGTTGGAAGGTGTGCAGCGGCGGGTCGGCTTCGCCAGCGATATCGAGATCACCCTGGAGGCCAACCCGGGCACCTTCGAGCAGGCCAAGTTCCGTGACTATCGCAGCCTGGGCATCAATCGCCTGTCGATCGGCGTGCAGAGCTTCCAGGAGGCCAAGCTCAAGGCGTTGGGCCGCATCCACGACGGCAGTGAGGCGATCCGCGCCGCCGACATGGCGCGCGCCGCCGGCTTCGACAACTTCAACCTGGACCTGATGCACGGCCTGCCCGAGCAGAGCATCGAGGACGCCCTGTTCGACCTGCGCACCGCCATCGCCCAGGGCCCGACGCACCTGTCCTGGTACCAGCTGACCATGGAGCCCAACACGGTGTTCTGGAGCCAGCCGCCAACGCTTCCCGAGGACGACCTGCTGTGGGACATCCAGGAAGCCGGCCAGGCCCTGCTGGCCGCCGAGGGCTACGCGCAGTACGAGGTCTCCGCCTATGCCCAGGCCGGCAAGGCGGCCCGGCACAACCTCAATTACTGGACCTTCGGCGACTTTCTCGGCATCGGCGCCGGCGCCCACGCCAAGCTGAGCGCGCCGAACGGGCGCATCCTGCGTACCTGGAAGACCCGCCTGCCCAAGGATTACCTGGATGCGAGCAAAAGCTTCCAGGCCGGCGAGCGCCTGCTTGATGCCGAGGAGCTGCCCTTCGAGTTCCTGATGAACGTGCTGCGCCTGACCGAGGGCGCACCCGCCGCGCTGTTCGAGCAGCGTACGGGGCTGCCGCTGGCCAGCCTGGATGCGGCACGCCGCGAGGCCGAGGCACGTCAACTTCTACAAAGCGACCCGGCACGCCTGGTCGCCACCCGCGAAGGTCAGCTGTTCCTCAACGATCTGCTGCAGCACTTCCTGCCCTGACCTGGCTTGTGGGAGCGAGCTCTGCTCGCGAAGCCTGTCGCCAGTCTGATTCGCGAGCAAGCTCGCTCCTACCGCAGCCCTGACGACAGACGGTAAACTGCCCGCGCCCAACAATCACAACAAGGACCACCGATGGACCTCGTGCTCGACCTGATCGCCACCCTCTCGCGCTGGTGCCGCGGCAACCTGTACGACATTTCTCTGGCAATCATGGCTACCCTGTTCGTGCTGTTCGGTCCCGGCATCAACGCCTGGGTGCAGCGCTCCATCGGCGGCTTCAACTTCTTCCTGCGCACCCTGATCTTCGTCTTGGTCTGCGCCGTCGGCTACGGCCTGGCCATCGTCTTCCTCACCCCGTGGCTGGCCCAGGGCCTGGGCTACTTCAACAACTTCACCCTGGCGCCGGTACTGCTACTAGTCTTCTTCCTGATCGGCGTACTGGCCGACCGCAGCTAGGGCGCCCACGGGGGCGCCCAGGAAGGAGCCCCATGAAGCCACTCAAGCACCTCTATGTGTATTTCCAGGACGGCCAGCGCCTGGCCCTGCGCTTCCCCAAGCAGAGCGAGGACCCGGCAGCCGTCGCCCGCGCCTTGCGCAAACAGCTGGAATCGCCTTTCCTGAGCATCGAGGTGGACGGCGACCTGCTGATGATCCCGCGCGAGAGCATCAAGTACTTGCAGGTCTGTCCGATGCCCGCCGCCCTGCCGGAGCTGACCATCCAGGGCGCAGAGGTGATCGACTGAGCCGCCCGGCTGTCCTCGCTGACCATCAGGAGGCCACCATGAAACGCTTTGCTCCCCTGCTGCTGATCCTCACCAGCCTGCTCAGCCCCGGCGCGCTTGCCGAGTCCGCCGGCCACGACAACCGCCAGCTAAGTGCCGGCCTGCCATGAAACGGAGCGGCTATTGCCAATCAATCTAATGCACCCCCTCCGCCAAGGATTACAGTAAATCCAGGCAATTACAGGGAGATTGACTCCATATGCAAATCAACGGCTACAGCGGCACGCTGCCGCCCTCGACCCAGGTCATCAACAAGTACGGCCCAGCCAATCCCGAACAGGTGAACAAGGTTGTGGACGCTACTTCTGACCGAGTCGCGGAGCGCCAGGAAAGCCGCGAACTGAGCCAGGCCGCCAAGCGTGATGCGGCTACGCAGATCTACAGCGCCAACACTCAGCAACGGCAGATCGAAACCTATCTGGCAGTGGCCAGCGAAGGCGAAGTCGAGAGCCAGCCGACACCGTTGGAGACCGCCACAGAGCTGCGCGAGGCGCAAGAGCGCAACGACCGGGCCCAGAACATCGCAGATATCGCCAGCCGCCCCGAGCGGCCTGAGAACGAGCCGGCCAGGCCGGAGCCCTACGCTGCAACCTATGCCTGAGCCGTCAGGCGGACAGGCATAAAAAAGCCGCCCTCGGGCGGCTTTTTCATGGGCCTGCAGCTTACAGCTGCGGGCCGGCGTTGCGGATGGCGTCGGAGACGTCGAACTTCTTGAAGTTGTCGACGAACTGCTGGGCCAGGCCACGAGCGGCTTCGTCGTAGGCGTTGCCGTCAGCCCAGGTGTTGCGCGGGTTGAGCAGGTTGGTCTCGACGCCCGGAACGGCCTTCGGCACGCTCAGGTTGATGATCGGCAGTTGCTCGGTCTCGGCACCGACCAGAGCGCCGCTCTGGATGGCGGCGATCACGCCACGGGTGGTCGGGATGTTGAAGCGCTTGCCGACGCCGTAGCCACCGCCGGTCCAGCCGGTGTTGACCAGGTAGACCTTGGAGCCGAAGCCACGGATGCGCTTGATCAGCAGCTCGGCGTACTCGCCGGCCGGGCGCGGGAAGAACGGCGCGCCGAAGCAGGTGGAGAAGGTCGACTTGATGCCGCCGCCGGAACCCATCTCGGTGGAACCGACCAGCGCGGTGTAGCCGGACAGGAAGTGGTAGGCAGCCTGCTCTTCGCTGAGGATCGACACCGGCGGCAGTACGCCGGTCAGGTCGCAGGTCAGGAAGATCACGGCGTTCGGCTCGCCACCGAGATTCTTCTCAGAGCGCTTCTCGACCAGCTCCAGCGGGTAGGCCGCGCGGCTGTTCTGGGTCAGGCTGTCGTCGGCGTAGTCCGGCACGCGGTTCTCGTCGAGGACCACGTTCTCCAGCACGGCGCCGAACTGGATGGCCTTCCAGATCACCGGCTCGTTCTTCTCGGACAGGTCGATGCACTTGGCGTAGCAGCCGCCCTCGATGTTGAACACCACGCCCACGCCCCAGCCGTGCTCGTCGTCACCGATCAGGTAGCGGGAGGGATCGGCGGACAGGGTGGTCTTGCCGGTGCCGGACAGACCGAAGAACAGGGTCACGTCGCCGTCTTCGCCGATGTTGGCGGCGCAGTGCATCGGCAGCACGTCGGCTTCCGGCAGCAGGAAGTTCTGCACGGAGAACATGGCTTTCTTCATTTCACCGGCGTAGCGCATGCCGGCGAGCAGGACTTTCTTGGCGGCGAAGTTGATGATCACGCAGCCGTCGGAGTTGGTGCCGTCGCGCTCCGGTACACACTCGAAGTTGGCGACGTTGAGGATCTGCCACTCGGCCTTGCCGGCCGGGTTGTAGGTTTCCGGGTTGATGAACAGGCAACGGCCGAACAGGTTCTGCCAGGCGGTCTGGGTGGTCATCTTCACCGGCAGGTAGTGGGCGTCGGCCGAACCTACGTGAACATGGGAAACGAAGTGGCCCTGGGCGGCGTTGAACGCCTCGACGCGATCCCACAGGGCGTCGAACTTGTCCGCCGGGAACGGACGGTTGATGTTGCCCCAGGCGATTTTCGCCTCGGTGCTCGGCTCCTGGACGATGAAGCGGTCGGCAGGCGAGCGGCCGGTGCGGTGACCGGTACGGACAACCAGAGAACCGTTGGCGGCCAGCTCACCCTCGCCACGACGGATGGCCTCTTCGACCAGTTGGGCAGCGCTGATGTCGGTGTAAACGGTGGTGTTGGCTTGCGTCATTTGGGTCCCCGTCGGCCGGCGGCCGAGTCTTCCGAACATTGTGTAGTGGGCCGGAAGCTTCACTACAGCGATAAAAAAGTCGCGGGAGTATGCCAGAAAAGCCAGGAGCTTGGCAGCCTCTTGTCCGCGAATGCCATCAATAGAATCTGGCTATCATTTTTAGTGCCGGGTCGTCGACGGCGCCTGGCTGTCGCCGGTGGCGAACAGCTGGGCCACGTCGCTGGCATCGAAGAAATAGCGCTCGTTGCAGAACTGGCAGTCGATTTCCACGCGCCCGCCGCTCTCTTCCAGCAGGGCCTCGGCATCGGGTTGACCGACGCTGATCAGGGCCCGCGCCGAACGCTCGCGCGAGCAGCTGCAGCGGAACTGCAGCGGGCTCGGCTCGAACAGGCGCACGGCCTCCTGGTGATAGAGACGGTGCAATACGGTCTGGTTGTCCAGGCCGAGCAGTTCCTCGGCGCTCAGGGTCTCGGCCAGGGCCAGCACATGATTCCAGCTTTCCTGGCTCTCCTCCGGCTCGGTCTGATGGTGCGGCGGCAGCTGCTGCAGCAGCAGGCCACGAGCGCGCTGGCCGTCGGCACGCAGCCAGAAGCGGGTCGGCAGCTGCTCGGAGGTGGCGAAATAGGCGGTCAGGCTGTCGGCCAGGGTCTCGCCCTCCAGCTCGACGATGCCCTGGTAGCGCTGGCCCTTGGCCGGGTCGATGGTCAGTGCCAGCACGCCGTCCGGCATCAGCTCGCGCAGACCGGCGCCGGCGTCCACCGCCTCGGCGTCGTAACGGGCGATGCCGCGCACTTCGCGCTCGCTGGAGCACTCGATCATCACCAACGGCACCGGACCGGAGGAGCGCGCCTGGAGGATCAGCAGGCCCTCGAACTTCAGGGTGCCGACCAGCAGGGCGGCGGCGGCGAGCATTTCGCCGAGCAACTGGGCCACCGGCTGCGGATAGGGATGCTTGGCCAGCACGTGCTGGTAGCTCTCGGCCAGGCTGACCATCTCGCCGCGAACGTCGTTGTCGTCGAAGATGAAACGCTGAGAATGATCGAAATCGTGCATCGGGGACCGCCTGGCGAAGAGGATGACGGGCCACCGACGCCTCTGACGAGTGCGCCGCGCTGGATGGCCCGGGGGAATAAGGCGGAATTCTAGGGACAAACGCCGGTGCATCCAAGCCGTGCGGCGATAGCCGGCGGCTCAGTCGCCGCGTAGGCCGAGCAACTGGCGGCGCTGTTTCTTGTTCGGCCGGCCGTCGGTCTGCACGCCAAGGGCGCCAGCCTTGCGCAGGGCCGCAGCCTCTTCGCGGCGGGCGATGCTCTCGGCCGTCTCCTCATACAACAGCTGCGCCTCCGGCGCGCCTCGCCGCACCATGGACAGCGCGCGCACCACCACGGTCCGCTCGTCGAAGCCGGCACGAATGACGTACTCATCGCCGAGCTTCGGCTCCTTGCCCGGCTTGCAGCGCTCGCCGCGGCAATGCACCTTGCCACCCTCGATGGCTTCCTTGGCCAGGGAGCGGGTCTTGTAGAAGCGCGCGGCCCACAGCCACTTGTCCAGGCGCACCTTGTCGTCTTTGTCGCTCATTTCTCACCCTGGAAAACTCGTCACGCGGCGTGAATCTTGCCTGATGCAGTTGTCACATGGCACATCTAGAATGCCTTCATCGCCGATGGAAGCCCGTATTGAAGACCTTCGACCAACTCTCCGTGATCGGTCTGCGCGAATGGATCAACCTGCCCGAGCTGGGCATGATCGGCCTGCGCGCGAAGATCGATACCGGTGCCAGCACCTCGACCCTGCATGCCAGCGACATAGTGCCCTTCGAGCGTGACGGCGTGCGCTGGGTGCGCTTCACCGCGCACTTCGGCACCCTGGTGCAGCGCCGCCACCCGTGCGAGGCCAAGGTGGTGACGGTGAAGACCATCAAGAGCTCCAACGGCCAGGCCCAGGCCCGCTATGTGATCAGCACCGCCCTGACCCTGGGCGACCGCAGCTGGCCGGTGGACTTCACCCTGGCCTGCCGCAAGACCATGCGCTATCGCGTACTGCTCGGCGCCCATGCCCTGGTCGACGGCCAGCTGGTGGTCAACCCGGCGCTGACCTACGTGCAAGACAAACCGCAGCTCCCCATTCTTTCCGGTGCCCAATGAAGATCGCCATCCTGTCGCGCAATCCGCGCCTGTACTCGACGCGTCGCCTGATCCAAGCTGGCGAGGAGCGCGGCCACGAAGTGGTGGTGATCGACACCCTGCGCGCCTACATGAACATCGCCAGCCACAAGCCGCAGATCCACTATCGCGGCCGCCCGCTGGAAGGCTTCGATGCGGTGATTCCGCGCATCGGCGCCTCGGTGACCTTCTATGGCTGCGCCGTGCTGCGCCAGTTCGAGATGCAGGGCGTATTCCCGCTCAACGAGTCGGTGGCGATCAGCCGCTCGCGGGACAAGCTGCGCTCGCTGCAGCTGCTGTCGCGCAAGGGCATCGGCCTGCCGGTGACCGGCTTCGCCCACTCGCCGGACGACATCCCCGACCTGATTCAGATGGTCAACGGCGCACCGCTGGTGATCAAGGTGCTGGAAGGTACCCAGGGCATCGGCGTGGTGCTCTGCGAAACCGAGAAGGCCGCCGAGTCGGTGATCGAGGCCTTCATGGGCCTGAAGCAGAACATCATGGTCCAGGAGTACATCAAGGAAGCCGGCGGCGCCGACATCCGCTGCTTCGTGGTCGGCGACAAGGTGATCGCGGCGATGAAGCGCCAGGCCAAGCCCGGTGAATTTCGCTCCAACCTGCACCGCGGCGGCGAGGCCAGCCTGATCAAGATCACCCCGGAAGAACGCATGACCGCCATCCGCGCGGCCAAGGTCATGGGCCTGTCGGTGGCCGGCGTCGACATCCTGCGCTCCAACCACGGCCCGCTGGTGATGGAGGTGAACTCCTCGCCGGGCCTGGAAGGCATCGAGACCACCACCGGCAAGGACGTGGCCGGCATCATCATCGAGTACCTGGAGAAGAACGCCATTCCCGGGCAGACCCGCACCCGCGGGCGCGGCTGAGCAGTTCCCCCGCTGGGCGTGCTATCTGCTGTGGATCAGCCCCGCCCCGCTGTGACGCGCCATCCAGTCGCTGAATTCCCGCTCACCCAGCGGCCTTCCCAGGTGGAAGCCCTGGCCCAGCGCGCAGTCATGTCGGCGTAGCCAGTCCAGTTGGGCCTCGTTCTCCACGCCCTCGGCCACGCACTCCAGGCCCAGGTTGCGGGCGATCATCAGGATGGTTTCCACCAGCATGCCGCCACTGGCGTCGCCTTCCAGGTCGTGGATAAAGCTGCGGTCGATCTTCAGCCGATCCAGTGGCAGGCGCTTGAGGTAGGTGAGCGAGGAGTAGCCGGTGCCGAAGTCGTCGATGGCGAAGCGCACGCCCCGCGCCTTGAGCGCCAGCATGGTGGCGATGCAGTGCTCGACATCCTCCAGCAGCACACCCTCGGTGATCTCCAGCTCCAGCGCGCCACTGGGCAGCGCGTGGCGGCGCAGGCAGTCACCGACGCGCTGGGCACAATCGGCCTGGCGCAGCTCGCGCGGGCTGAGGTTGACCGCCAGCACCAGCTGCGGCCAGTCGGCCTGCCAGCGCGCCAGGCTGGCGCAGGCGTGCTCCAGCACCCAGTGGCCGAGCTCGTGGATCAGCCCGGTTTCCTCGGCCAGCGGGATGAACTGCCCCGGCGGGATATCGCCGCGCTCCGGATGCTGCCAGCGCAATAGCACCTCGGCGCCGACGATGCGCCCGCTGGCCAGCTCCAGCTGTGGCTGGAACACCAGGTACAGCTGGTCGCGGGCCATGGCCAGGCGCAGCTCGCTCTGCAGCTGCAGGCGCTGATCGATCACCGCCTGCATCTCCGGGGCGAAGAAATGCAGAGCGTTGCGCCCGGAGTGCTTGGCCCGATACATGGCGGTGTCGGATTGCTTGAGGGCGTCGGCGGCGTCCTGGCCGGCCAGCGGGTGCAGGGTGATGCCGATGCTGCCGGTCACCACCAGATCGTGGCCCTGCACCTGGAAACTGCCGCGCAGGCTGGCCAGCAGCTTGTCGCCCACCTCGGCGGCCAGTTCGGCGGCCATGGCAGGGCTCTCGGCCAGGGTCTCCAGCAGCACCACGAACTCGTCGCCGCCGAGCCGCGCCAGGGTGTCCTCGGCGCGCAGGCTGTGACCGAGACGGGCGGTGACTTCGCGCAACAGCTCGTCGCCGACGTGATGGCCGAGGCTGTCGTTGACCGTCTTGAAGTGATCCAGGTCGATGAACAGCAGCGCGCCGAAACTGCCTTCGCGGCGCTCGCGAGCCATGGCGTGCTGCAGGCGGTCCTGCAACAGGCGGCGGTTGGGCAGGCCGGTCAGCTCGTCGCTGTAGGCCAGGCGCTCGATCTCGCGCTGGTAGCGCTGGCGCTCGGAAATATCGGTGACGCTGGCGCGGATCAGCAGCGGTTCGCCGGGCATGCGTACCAGGCGGATCTCGCAGGGCAGCAGGCGCCCGCCGAGGTCGCGGTGCAGCCATTCGAACACCGGGGTCTCGCCGGCGATGGCGGCCTCCATGTGCAGCCGACCGACCGGCTCCGACGGGCTGCCATCGGCCTGGTGCGGCGGGCTCAGCTCGGTGGGCTTGCGCCCGATCAGCTCGGCGCGGCTGCAGTGGAACAGGCGCAGGGCGTTGGCATTGGCGTCGATGATGCCGCCGTCCGGGCTGAACAGCAGGATCGCCTCCGGCGCGTGCTCGACCAGGGTGCGGTAGCGCGCCTCGGCCTCGTGGCGCGCGGTGATGTCTTCCACCAGCGCCAGGCAGGCCTCCAGCTGGCCTTCCGGGTCGCGCACCGCGCGCAGGCTGAGGCGGGCGTAGACGATGCTGCCGTCCTTGCGC
Source organism: Pseudomonas sp. GD04019 (assembly GCF_029837695.1). GTDB lineage: Bacteria > Pseudomonadota > Gammaproteobacteria > Pseudomonadales > Pseudomonadaceae > Aquipseudomonas. The sequence continues at coordinate 135,084 of NZ_JAOEEA010000004.1, read as the reverse complement.
AGGAAGCGCTTCTCCAACTCGTAGTCGTCGCGTTCGCTGCTGCAGATGGCGGCGAACAGCGCCTCCTCGCGCTCGATATCCTGCGGATGGGTGATCTCCAGCCAGTGGCTGGCGCGCAGCTCGTCGCGGTTGCGGCCGAGGATCTGGCACAGCTTGAAGTTCACCTCCAGCCACTGGCGCTGCGGGCTGACCATGGCCATGCCGATCAGCGGCGCCTCGAAGAACAGGCGTAGCCACTCGTCTCGCTCACGCAGGCGGCGCTCGGTGCGACGGCGCTCGCTGATGTCCTGGATCGCGCCGTACAGGCGCACCACCTGCTCGCCGTCGCGCTCGGCGAAACCCTTCAGGCGTACCCAGCGCGCAGTGCCGCGGGCGCCGAGCAGGCGCACTTCGATGTCGAACGGCTCGCCGGTCTGCAGCACCCGCTCCAGGGTCTCGTTCATCAGCTTCTGGCTGGGCGCGTCGTAGCGATCCAGCGAGCCCTGCATGTCCGGCGCGCCACCGGCCGGGTCCAGCTCGTTGAGGCGGAAGCAGCCCTCGGTCCAGTACATGCGCTGGGTCACCAGGTCCAGCACCCAGCCGCCGATATCCGCCACCTCCTCGGTCTGGGTCAGCAGGTGGGTCTGGCGCAGCAGCTCCTCGCGGCGCTGGGCCAGTTCGGCCGCGAGGCGCTCGCGCTCGCTGACGTCGTGGTTCAGCGCCACCAGATGGCTGACCTCGCCATGCTCGTCGAGCAGCGGCGCCACCGTTATCTCGTTCCAGAACTGCTGGCCGTTCTTGCGGTAGTTGCGCAGCACCTCCTGGTGCGCCACGCCGTTGCGCATGGCATGGCGTACGCGCAGCAGGCCGCTCTGCGACTCGTCCTGGTCGATCAGCAGGCGGCTGGAGGTGCCGATGATCTCCTCGCGGGAGTAGCCGCTGATGCGCTCCAGCGCCGGGTTGCAGTAGATGAAGGGCACGCCGGGCTGACGCAGGTCGGAGATCGACACCCCGAGCGGGCAGGACTGCAACGCCAGGTTGGCCAGGGTCAGCTCCTTCTGCATCGCCGCGCTGCGGCGCAGGGTATTGCGCAGGTCGCCGAGTGCGCGCCCCACCAGCAGCGCGGCGAGCATCAGCAGCAGCACGCTGAAGTGCATCTCCAGGCGCTGCGGCGCGCCCCACTCCAGCTCGCCGCCGAGATGCCCGGCCAGCGGCAGCAGGAGCACCGCCAGGGCCGTCAGCGCCGTGCCCCAGAGCGCCCCGGCGAACCCCCAGAGCAGGGCCAGCGCCAGCAGCATGACGCCGATCAGCGGCAGGATCAGCAGCAGCGGCAGGAAGCACAGCGACAACGGCAGCACGGCCAGCAGCACCGGCAACAGCCACCAGGGCAGCACGCGCACGCCGACGCCTTCCTCATCCAGAGCCGGCCCCGTCAGCAGCGCCCAACCACGCCGCTGCAGAGGTCGGGTCAGCAGGCACAGCAGCGGCAAGGCCACCGCCAGGGCGGTGAGACTGTCCAGCAGCCAGAATTCGAGGATCGCCTCGCGCCACTGGCCCTCCAGGCGGCCACTGAGCAACAGACCGCCCTGGATCAGCAAGGCACTGAGCAGCGCCGGGGCCAACAAGCCGAGTAGGACGAAACGCAGCAGGCTGGCGACATCCGGCAGCGCGGCATTGCCCCGCCGGCCGAAGGCCAGCCAGGCAAAGCCGACGGCGAGGGTTTCCGGCAGCGCATGCAATGGCGCCCACTGCCAGTCCAGCCCCCACAGCGGCGCGCTGAGCAGGGCGTTGAGATAGAGCGCCGGCAGGACACGCGGCCCCCACCAGAGCACGCCACACAGGCCGAGGGCGAATGGCAGGTAGCACAGCGCCGCGCCCGAGACGAACTGGGTCGACAACGACAGCCAGGTGGCCAGGTGCAGCAGCGGCAGCGGCAACCACCAGGTCCATCGCGGCAGAGGAGCGGAATCTACGGCCATGCTGACCTCATGCGGATCACCAGAGCAGCATAGATCAGGCCTGCTAGAGCAGTCGGCCGAGGCCTGTGACGGGGCTTTGCCGAGCGGCGCCGCGCGCCGTCAGTTGGCGTCGCGCGGTAACAGCAGCCCGAGTGGCAGGCAGATGCGCGCCTCCAGGCCACCGCCGGAGCGGTTGCGCAGCTCCACGCTGCCGCCGTGCAGGGCGGCGATGCGCTTGACGATGGCCAGGCCCAGGCCGGTGCCCTTGCCGCCACGGGCGCGGTCACCGCGAATGAAGGGGTTGAAGATCTCGCCCATCTCCGTCGGGGCGATGCCCGGCCCGCGGTCCAGCACGCTGAGCACCACGTAGGGCGCGCTCTCGTCGCCGGCCACGTTGGCCACCACTTCCACACCCTGGCCGCCGTAGCGCAGGGCGTTGTCCAGCAGGTTGACCAGCAGGCGCTTGATCGACACCCGGCGCAGCGGGAAGGCCGGCACCTGCTCCACGCACAGCCTCACCTGCGGCCCGTGCTGGTTGTAGGGCGCCACCGTCTCGCGCACCAGTTCGTCGAGCAGCACCGGCTCGGGCTTTTCGTCACGGCCGTCGCGGATGAAGGCGAGGAACTGGTCGAGGATGGTGTCCATGTGCTCGATGTCGCGAACCATGTCCTCGGTCATCTCGGCATCGCCGCCGAGCATCTCCAGCGACAGGCGCAGGCGCGTCAGCGGCGTGCGCAGGTCGTGCGACACGCCGGCCAGCATCAGCTCGCGCTCGCGGGCGCCCTGCTCGATGTTCTCGGCCATCTGGTTGAAGGCGCGGTACACCTCGGTCATCTCGCTCGGCGTATCGCTCACCGGCAGGCGCACGCTGCGGCCCTGGCCGAACTGGCGGGCGGCGAATACCAGGCGCTTGAGCGGCGCATTGAGCTGGCGCACGAAGATCCAGGCGGCGGCGGTGGACAGCAGGCCGATACCGAGGAACCAGCCGAGCACGCTCCAGATCTTCTGCCCACGCAACGGATGCGGATAGAGCGGCACCTTGAGCCAGTCCGGCCCCAGGCTCGGCGCCCGCACCCACAGCGCCGGCGGGCTCTGCACCCGTACCCGCACCTCGGTGTCCGGACCCAGTTCGGCCTGCATCTGGCGCAGGAAGATTTCCGAGTAGGGCCAGTGCTGCTCGGTGGCCGGCACCTTGTCCTGCGCCACGCGGCTCAGGGTCGCCGCCTCGGCGATATGCGCGCGATCTTCCGGTTCCGCCGCCCAGTAGGCGCGCAGGGTTAGCGCCGCGCCGTGGCTGTACTGGCGGTCGACCAGCATGTCCTCGTTCATCATCAGGTAGACCAGGGTCAGGGCCTTGGAAAACAGCACGACGATGAGCACCAGCCACAAGGTGCGGGCGAAGAAGCTCTGCGGGAACCAGACGGGGGTTTTCATCAATGAAGGGGCTTACTTGTTACCGTCCGGCACGAAGACATAACCCACGCCCCAGACGGTCTGGATATAGCGCGGCTTGGACGGATCCGGCTCGATCAGCCGGCGCAGACGGGAAATCTGCACGTCGATGGAGCGCTCCAGGGCGTCCCACTCGCGGCCACGGGCCAGGTTCATCAGCTTGTCCCGGGTCAGCGGCTCGCGGGCGTGCTGGACCAGGGCCTTGAGCACGGCGAACTCGCCGGTGGTGAGCATGTGCAGCTCCTCGCCCTTGCGCAGCTCACGGGTGGCCAGCGACAGCTCGTAGTCGCCGAAGGTGACGGTCTCGTCCTCGCTAGCCGGCGCACCAGGCACTACCGGCGCCTGGCGGCGCAGCACGGCCTTGATCCGCGCCAGCAGTTCGCGCGGGTTGAACGGCTTGGCCAGGTAATCGTCGGCGCCGCCTTCCAGGCCCTGGATGCGGCTGGCCTCGTCGCCCTTGGCGGTGAGCATGATGATCGGCATCTGGTTGTTCGCCTCGCGCAGGCGGCGGCAGGCGGACAGGCCGTCCTCGCCCGGCAGCATGAGGTCGAGCACCAGCAGCTGGAACAGCTCGCGGGCCAGCAGGCGGTCCATCTGCTCGACGTTCTCCACGGCGCGCACGCGGTAGCCCTGCTCGCTGAGGAAGCGCTCCAGCAGGCGGCGCAGGCCGGGGTCGTCATCGACGATGAGGATCTTTTCGCCTTCGACTGCGGGTGTGCTGCTCATGTTCTCTCCTGTCCGGGTGGCGCGGCATTATCGCCCAGCGCCGCGGCGTGGCGGCCCGTCCATTGTTAGCAGATTTTTCCCCGAACGGTTCCCAATGCTTTCCGACCCGGTGTTTATAATGCGGCGCTTTCGCGTCGGCACCGGCGTGGTTTTTTCTGTCAGGTAGGTTCATGGATAGCATCAACAAGCGTATCGCCGCCGAGCTCGGCGTCCTCCCGCAACAGGTCGCCGCCGCCGTGGCCCTGCTCGACGAAGGCTCCACCGTGCCCTTCATCGCCCGCTACCGCAAGGAAGTGACCGGCAGCCTGGACGACACCCAGCTGCGCCACCTGGAAGAGCGCCTGCGCTATTTGCGCGAGATGGACGAGCGCCGCGCGGCGATCCTCGCCAGCATCGAGGAACAGGGCAAGCTGACCCCCGAACTCAAGCGCGAGATCAACGAAGCCGATACCAAGACCCGTCTCGAAGACCTCTACCTGCCGTACAAGCAGAAGCGCCGCACCAAGGGCCAGATCGCCCTGGAAGCCGGCCTCGGCGAGCTGGCCGACGGCCTGTTCAACGACCCGAGCCTGAACCCGGAAACCGAGGCCGCGCGCTTCGTCGATGCCGAGAAGGGCTTCGCCGATGTGAAGGCCGTGCTGGAAGGCGCCAAGTACATCCTGATGGAGCGTTTTGCAGAAGATGCCAGCCTGCTCGACAAGCTGCGCTCCTTCCTGAAGAGCGAGGCCACCCTCAGCTCCCGCGTGGTCGCTGGCAAGGAGGCCGAAGGGGCCAAGTTCAGCGACTACTTCGAACACGACGAACCCCTCAAGGGCGTGCCGTCGCACCGTGCGCTGGCGATCTTCCGCGGTCGCAACGAGGGCATCCTCGGCGCCAGCCTCAAGGTCGGCGACGAGGCGCCGGGCACCCTGCACCCGTGCGAGCTGATGATCGCCGAGCGCTTCGGTATCGAGCAGCGCGGCCGCGCCGCCGACAAGTGGCTGGGCGAAGTGGTGCGCTGGACCTGGAAGGTCAAGCTCTACACCCACCTGGAAACCGACCTGCTCGGCGAGCTGCGCGAGAAGGCCGAGGACGAGGCGATCACCGTGTTCGCGCGCAACCTGCACGACCTGCTGCTGGCCGCCCCGGCCGGCCCGCGCGCCACTCTGGCGCTGGACCCGGGCCTGCGCACCGGCTGCAAGGTGGCCGTGGTCGACGCCACCGGCAAGGTGCTGGAAACCGCCACCGTCTACCCGCACGCCCCGCGCAATGACTGGGACGGCACCCTGGCCATCCTCGCCAAGCTGTGCGCCAAGCACGCGGTGGACCTGATCTCCATCGGCAACGGCACCGCCAGCCGCGAGACCGACAAGCTGGCCATCGACCTGATCAAGAAGCTGCCGGCACTCAAGCTGACCAAGGTGATGGTCTCCGAGGCCGGCGCCTCGGTGTACTCCGCCTCCGAGATGGCCGCCCGCGAATTCCCGGACATGGACGTGTCGCTGCGCGGCGCCGTCTCCATCGCCCGCCGCCTGCAGGACCCGCTGGCCGAGCTGGTGAAGATCGACCCGAAATCCATCGGCGTCGGTCAGTACCAGCACGACGTGTCGCAGCTCAAGCTGGCGCGCTCGCTGGACGCGGTAGTCGAGGACTGCGTGAACGCCGTCGGCGTGGATGTGAACACCGCCTCCGCCGCCCTGCTGGCGCGTATCTCCGGCCTCAACAGCACCCTGGCGCAGAACATCGTCGCCCACCGCGACCAGAACGGCGCGTTCAAGACACGCGCCGAACTGAAGAAGGTGCCGCGCCTGGGCGACAAGACCTTCGAGCAGGCCGCCGGCTTCCTCCGCGTGATGAACGGCGACAACCCGCTGGACGCCTCCGCCGTGCACCCGGAAACCTACCCGCTGGTGCAGCGCATCGCCGCCGACACCGGCCGCGACGTGCGCTCGCTGCTGGGCGACTCCAGCTTCCTGCGCAGCCTGGATCCCAAGCGCTTCACCGACGAGACCTTTGGCCTGCCGACCGTCACCGACATCCTCAAGGAACTGGACAAGCCCGGCCGCGACCCACGCCCGGAGTTCAAGACCGCCGAGTTCCAGGAAGGCGTCGAGAGCCTCAAGGACCTGCAGCCGGGCATGATCCTGGAAGGCGTGGTGACCAACGTCACCAACTTCGGCGCCTTCGTCGACATCGGCGTGCACCAGGACGGTCTGGTACACATCTCGGCGCTATCGGAGAAATTCGTCAAAGACCCCTATGAAGTGGTCAAGGCTGGCGACATCGTCAAGGTCAAGGTCATGGAAGTGGACATCCCGCGCAACCGCGTCGGCCTGACCATGCGCATGAGCGACACCCCCGGCGAGAAGGTCGACGGTCCGCGTGGCGGTAGCCGTGGCAACGGCGGGCAGAACCGCGGCGGCAACCAGCCGCGCAGCGAGCGCCATTCCAGCCAGGACAAGCCGGCCGCGGCCAACGCGGCCATGGCCTCGCTGTTCGCCAACGCCAAGCAGCTGAGGAAGTGAGCCATGAGTGACGCGCCCGTCGGCAAGGACAGCAACTTCAGCCGCCTGCTCGGTATCCGCATCCTGCGTGCCGAGAACGGCGAGTCCGAGCTGCGCATGGACATGCAGGAGCAGATGCTCAACCTGCACGGGCGCATGCACGGCGGCGCGCTCTACTCGCTGATCGACACCGCCCTCGGCCAGGCCAGCCACAGCCTGTTCGGCGGCGAGGCCGGCAGCATGACCCTGGAGTGCAAGGTCAACTACATCCGCGGCGTCGAGTCCGGCGAGGTGGTCTGCCACGCCCGCGTGCTCAACGGCGGGCGCAAGGTGCATGTGCTGGAGGCCAAGGTGGAACAGGGCGACAAGCTGATCGCCACGGCCCAGGCCACGTTTATCTGTAAGTAACCCGATACGGAGTGCCGGCCGGCATTCCCCCTCTCCCTCCGGGAGAGGGTTGGGGTGAGGGGGCCATAGACAACGCGGAGTTGCCTGGAAGCCCCTCACCCCCGGCCCCTCTCCCAGGGGGAGAGGGGAGCCCCATTGCGCAGAGCCGGGCTGTCGGCGCATCCTCCCCTTCCGGTCAGGCGACAGCGTCCGTCCGCGTACCCGACTTGCAGTGAGGCGGCTCCACCCCCATATAGGGGCGACCGTCGAGTGAAGGAACAAGAATCTTGAGCGATCTCCTCTCCCGCCGCCTGGCTCTGCTCGGCGATGCCGCCCACCTGTCCCTGCTCACCCAATGCCTGCACGGCATCGAGCGCGAGACCCTGCGCGTGACCGAACAGGGCGAACTGGCGCAGACCGGACACCCGACCGCCCTCGGCTCGGCGCTGACCCACGCACAGATCACCACCGACTATTCCGAGGCCCTACTGGAGTTCATCACCCCAGCCGAGCCGAACCCGGCCGATACCCTGGCCGAGCTCGAGCGCATCCATCGCTTCGCCGCCAGCCAGCTGGACGGCGAATACCTGTGGAGCCCGTCCATGCCCGGCCTGCTGCCGGACGAGGCGGACATTCCGATCGCCCGCTACGGCAGCTCCAATATCGGTCGCCTGAAGTACGTGTATCGCCAGGGCCTGGCCCTGCGCTACGGCAAGACCATGCAGTGCATCGCCGGCATTCACTACAACTTCAGCCTGGCCGAGGGCCTGTGGCCGCTGCTGCAGCAGCTGGATGGCGACAGCCAGAGCCCGCGCGACTACCAGTCTGCCAGCTACATCGCGCTGATCCGCAACTTCCGCCGCTACAGCTGGCTGCTGATGTACCTGCTCGGCGCCTCGCCAGCGCTGGACGCCAGCTTCCTGCGCGGCCGCCCACATCAGCTTCAACCACTCGACGACGACACCCTGCACCTGCCCTACGCCACCAGCCTGCGCATGAGTGACCTGGGTTACCAGAGCAGTGCCCAGTCCGGTCTGACGCCCTGCTACAACGACCTGGCCAGCTACACCGAGAGCCTGCGCGCGGCCGTGGCCACGCCCTATCCGGCCTATGCCGAGATCGGCACCAAGGACGCCAATGGCGAGTGGCTGCAGCTCAACACCAACATCATCCAGATCGAAAACGAGTACTACTCGAGCATCCGCCCCAAGCGCGTCACCTATTCCGGCGAGCGCCCGATCCAGGCCCTGATGAGCCGAGGCGTGCAGTACGTGGAAGTGCGCTGCCTGGACATCGACCCCTACCTGCCCATGGGCATCGACCTGGACCAGGCGCGCTTCCTCGACACCTTCATCCTGTTCTGCGCCCTGCAGGACAGCCCGCTGCTGGCCAGCGGCGTATGCCGTGCCAGCACCGAGAACTTCCTCAAGACGGTCAAGGAAGGCCGCCGCCCCGGCCTGCACCTGCAGCGCGACGGCGAACAGATCGAACTGCGCACCTGGGCCGGCGAACTGCTCGACGCCTTCGCCCCGATCGCCGCACTGCTCGACCGCGCCTACGGCGGCGATGCCTACCAGACCTCCCTGCACCTGCAGCGGCGCAAGGTCGAAGACCCGGCGCTGACCCCGTCGGCCCGCGTGCTGGCCGAGTTGAAGGACACCGGCGAGAGCTTCCGCGAGTTCGCCCTGCGCCAGAGCAAGGCCCACGCCGCCACCTTCCGCGCCCAGCCGCTGAGCGCGACGGAGCAGGCGCAGTTCGAGGCTGCCGCGCGCCAGTCCCTGGCCGAACAGGCCGAGCTGGAGCGTGCGCCGGCCGGTGACTTCGATACCTTCGTCGCGGCCTACCAGGCGAGCATTCTCGGCATCAGCGTGTGAGACGTGCGCCGACGCGGCGCACAGGTTTCGGCAGACGAGTCGGTCAACGAACCGTCGCTTTAGCGGCAATTCGTCACAATTCCGCCACTTCGACCGTTCGCCCCTGACCGACGGCACGCCGTTCGCGCCGGCAGGGGCTAGCCTGTGGGAAAACCGCATTGGCGAACAGCCATGACGCCCGACGCAGACAACCACGACTGGAGCCTGGAAAGCCTGAACAAGGCCTACCAGCAAGGCTACATGGCTGGACTCACCGGCCAGCCGCAGCACGCGCAACCCTACCCCGTGGAAGTGCTGGCCGCCGCCTGGGAGGCCGGCTGGGACGACGGCAACGAGCAGTTCAAGCTGCACCAGAGGCGCAGCGCCTGATCCATCCCGCCAAAGAAAAGGGCCGCAAGCGCGGCCCTTTTTCATTGCAGCGCCAGAGCGCTCACAACAACTTCTCGAAGATCTTCGAGTTGCGCTGGTAGTTGTACAGCGAGGCCCGTGCCGCCGGCAGCCGCTCGACGCCGCTGGGCTCGAAGCCGCGCTCCTGGAACCAGTGGGCGGTACGCGTGGTGAGCACGAACAGGGTCTTCAGGCCCAGCGCCTTGGCCCGCTCCTCGATGCGCTCCAGCAGCTCGTCGCCACGGCCACCGTGGCGGTATTCGGGGTTGACCGCCAGGCAGGCCAGCTCGCCGGCGTCCGAATCGGCGATGCGATAGAGCGCGGCACAGGCGATGATCAGGCCGTCGCGTTCGACGATGCTGAACTGCTCGATCTCGCGCTCCAGCACCTCGCGCGAGCGGCGCACCAGAATGCCCTGGTCTTCCAGCGGGGTGATCAGGTCGATCAGGCCGCCGACGTCCTCGATGGTGGCCTCGCGCAGCGACTCGAACTGCTCCTGGTCGACCAGGGTACCGCCACCATCGCGGGTGAACAGCTCGGTGAGCAGCGAGCCATCTTCCATGTAGCTGACGATATGGCTGCGCTTAACCCCGCCACGACAGGCCTGAGCGGCAGCATCCAGCAGTTCGGCCTGGTAGCAGCTGCCGAGCCGCGCCAGATGCGCCGGCACCTGCTGCGGACGCAGCTCGCGCACCAGCTTGCCGCTCTCGTCGAGCAGGCCGCGCTCGGCGCTGAACAGCAGCAGCTTGTCGGCCTGCAGGTCGATGGCGGCGCGGGTGGCGACGTCCTCGCAGGCCAGGTTGAAGATCTCCCCGGTGGGCGAGTAGCCGAGCGACGACAGCAGCACGATGCTGCGCTCGTCGAGCAGGCGGCCGATGCCCTTGCGGTCGACCCGGCGCACTTCGCCGGTGTGGTGGTAATCGATGCCATCGACCACGCCGATCGGCCGCGCGGTGACGAAGTTGCCGCCGCTAACCCGCAGGCGCGAGCCCTGCATCGGCGAGGCGGCCATATCCATCGACAGGCGCGCCTCGATGGCGATGCGCAGGCGGCCGACGGCGTCGATCACGCAGTCCAGGGTCGGGCCGTCGGTGATGCGCAGGTCGCGGTGGTAGCGCGGGGTCAGGCCACGCTCGGCCAGGCGCGCCTCGATCTGCGGGCGCGAGCCATGGACCAGCACCAGGCGCACGCCGAGGCTGTGCAACAGCACCAGGTCGTGGACGATATTGCCGAAATTCGGGTGCTCCACACCTTCGCCGGGCAGCATGACCACGAAAGTGCAGTCACGGTGGGCGTTGATATAGGGCGAAGCGTGGCGGAGCCAGTTGACGTAGTCGTGCATGCAGGAGCCTGTGAGCGGGGACGGACGAGCGATGGTTTGCCTCTCCGAAGCGGAGAAGGAAGGTCGGTCTAGCGTCGTCGCAACATCGGTGCTCCCCTTAGGCTGGGCGGGTCATAGGCAGTAGTGCTGGATCAGCTGGCGCAGCAGGCTCACCGTCGGCTCGATGCGCGCCAGTTCGAGGAATTCCCCCGGCTGGTGGGCGCAGGCGATGTCGCCGGGGCCGAGAACGATGGTCTCGCAGCCGAGCTGCTGAAGATACGGGGCTTCGGTACCGAATGCCACCGACTGCGCCGCATGTCCGGTGAGCTTTTCCGCCAGGCGCACCAGCTCGCTGTCGGCGCTCTGCTCGAAGGGCGGCACATTGGCGAACAGCGGCGCGTAGTCGATCTTCACCTGGTGCCGCTCGGCCAGCGGCCGCAGCTTGCCGCGAATGGCCGCGCGCAGCTGCTCCGGGTCCATGCCCGGCAGGGGGCGCAGGTCGAACTCCAGGGAGCACTGGCCGCAGATGCGGTTGGGATTGTCGCCACCGTGGATGCAGCCGAGGTTCAGCGTCGGCTGCGGCACGCCGAACTGCGGGTTGTTGAACTCGCGTTGCCATTGGCTACGCAGCTCGCGCAGGGCGCCGATGGCGTCGTGCATGGCCTCCAGGGCGCTGTGGCCGAGGCTGGGGTCGGAGCTGTGGCCGCTCTGGCCGAGGATGTCGATGCGCTCCATCATCACGCCCTTGTGCAGACGGATCGGCTTCAGCCCCGTCGGCTCGCCGATCACCGCGGCGCGCCCCAGGGGCCGGCCGGCCTCGACCAGGGCACGGGCGCCGGCCATCGAGCTTTCCTCGTCGCAGGTGGCCAGCACCAGCAGCGGCTGGCGCAACGGCTGGTCGAGCAGGCCGCGCACCGCCTCGATCACCAGCGGGAAGAAACCTTTCATGTCGCACACGCCGAGGCCGACCCAGCGATCGCCCTGGGCCGTCAGTTTGAGCGGGTCGCTCTGCCACAGGGCGGCGTCGAACGGCACCGTGTCGCTGTGGCCGGCCAGCACCAACCCGCCGGGGCCACTGCCGAGGGTGGCGAGCAGATTGACCTTGCCCGGCGCCACCTCCTGGATCTCGCAGGCGAAGCCGAGGTCGCTCAGCCAGCCGGCCAGCAGGTCGATCACCGCGCGGTTGGACTGGTCCCAGTGCGGCTGGGTACAGCTCACCGAGGGCGCGGCGATCAACGCGGCGAACTGATCCTGCAGAGAGGGAAGCGGCATGGGGATTCTCCGTGGCATGCAGCCCATCATAGAGAGGCCGGCGCCCTCTGCCTACGCCGCGGCGGGATGACCTTTCGTCCGGCTGACATGACTGGAAACGAGCGTTCGAGCAGAACTTGCTGTCATCTGGCATACTTCGCGCCCCTTTTTCCGGTCACGAAAACGTCATGTTCGAGATATTCAGCGGGCTCGATGCCTGGGTCGCCATCGGTCTGGTGCTGGCCCTGGCCTTTGTCCTGACCTTCGAATTCATCAACGGTTTCCACGACACCGCCAACGCGGTGGCCACGGTGATCTACACCAAGGCGATGCCGCCGCACCTGGCGGTAATCGCCTCCGGCATCTTCAACTTCCTCGGCGTGGTCCTCGGCGGTATCGGCGTGGCCTATGCCATCGTCCACCTGCTGCCGGTGGAGCTGCTGATCAACGTCAACACGGCCCACGGCCTGGTGATGGTGTTCTCCCTGCTGACCGCGGCCATCGCCTGGAACCTGGGCACCTGGTACTTCGGCATCCCGGCCTCCAGCTCGCACACCCTGATCGGCTCGATCCTCGGCGTCGGCCTGGCCAACGCCCTGCTCACCCACGTGTCGCTGGCCGATGGGGTGAACTGGCAGAAGGCGATCGACATCGGCCTGTCCCTGCTGCTCTCGCCGCTGGCCGGCTTCGCCGTTGCCGCGCTGATCCTGATCGCCCTGCGCCGTGCCTTCGCCGACTCGAAGATGCACGAGACCCCCGAGAGCCGCATGGAGGTCAAGGGCAAGAAGAAGCCGCCGTTCTGGAACCGCGTGGTGCTGATCGCTTCCGCCATGGGCGTGAGCTTCGTGCACGGCTCCAATGACGGGCAGAAGGGCATCGGCCTGATCATGCTGGTGCTGATCGGCATCGTGCCGGCCAAGTTCGTCCTCGACCTGAACAGCACCACCTACCAGATCGAGCGCACCCGCGACGCCGCCTCGCACCTGCAGCAGTTCTACACCCGCAACCACGACGCCCTGAGCGACTACCTGGCCCTGGGCAAGAACGGCACCACCGAGCTGCCGGCCAAGTTCCGCTGCGACGCCAAGCTGACCGAGGTGACCATCGCCACCCTGCTGCGAGATCTACAGGGCGTCACCGACTACAACCAGATGGACCAGGAAAAACGGACCCAGGTGCGCCGCTACCTGCTGTGCCTGGACGACACCGCGAAGAAGGTCGGCAAGCTGGACAGCCTGCCCAAGCGCGAGAAGGCGGACTTGGAGAAGCTGCGCAAGGACCTTACCGCCACCACCGAATACGCGCCCCTCTGGGTGATCTTCGCCGTGGCTCTGGCCCTGGGCATCGGCACCATGGTCGGCTGGAAGCGCGTGGTACTGACCGTCGGCGAGAAGATCGGCAAGCAGGGCATGACCTATGCCCAGGGCATGAGCGCGCAGATCACCGCGTCCATCGCCATCGGCCTGGCCAACGTCTACAGTCTTCCGGTGTCGACCACCCACGTACTGTCGTCCGGCGTCGCCGGCACCATGGTCGCCAACAAGAGCGGCCTGCAATTCGCTACAGTGCGCAATATCCTGATGGCCTGGGTGCTGACCCTGCCGGCCACCATCCTGCTGTCCGCAGGTCTGTTCTGGGTGGGCGTGAAGCTGTTCGTCTGAACATCGCCCGCCGCATGACAAGGCCGCCCATGGGCGGCCTTGTTGTTTTCCGAACCGCTCCGAGATCACCGACATGGCCAAAGAAACCGAGATCAAGCTGCGCGCCAGCCGCGAAACCCTCGCCGCACTGCGCGACCATCCGCTGCTGAAGAAGCGCAACAAGTCCGGCTGGCAGACCCACGAACTGTTCAACCAGTACTACGACACGCCCGCGCGTGATCTGGCCGACGCCCGCGTCGCACTGCGCCTGCGCCGTGACGGCGAGCAGTTCATCCAGACCCTGAAGAGCCGCGGCCAGAGCGTGGCCGGGCTGTCCGAGCGCAACGAGTGGGACTGGCAGCTGAAGAAGGCCAAGCTCGACCTCAAGCTGCTCGGCGACGACTGCTGGCCGGCCAGCCTGGCCGAGCTGGACAAGAAGACCCTGCAGCCGCTGTTCACCACCGATTTCGTCCGTGAGAAGGCCGAAATCGCCTGGGGCCGCGGCAAGGCCAAGACGGTGATCGAAGCAGCCCTGGACCTGGGCAAGGTGGTCGCCGGCGAAGGCGAGGAAGAAATCTGCGAGCTGGAACTGGAGCTGCGCGGAGGCGAGCCCGCCGCACTGCTGGAGCTGGCCTGCGAGCTGGCCGCCGATCTGCCGCTGATGCCCTGCGATATCAGCAAGGCCGAGCGCGGCTATCGCCTGTTCGACTCCGCCAGTTACAGCCTGAGCCTGCCGGCGCCAGAGCTGCACGCCGAGATGACGCTGGACGATGCCTTCGCCGCCCTCGCCTGGCACCTGCTCGGCAGCAGCCAGCGTCTGGCCGAACAGTACCGCTGGAACGGTCACTGGAAACTGCTGGAGCAGTGGCTGCAACAGCTGATCGACCTGCGCGCCCTGCTCAGCAGCCTCGGCCAGGCCGCACCGCGCGCCTCCAGTCGCGAACTGCGCGAAGGCCTCGACGCGCTGCTGGCCGACTGGCGCCCACGCCTGGCCGCCGGCCGCGACGACGAGGCATTGCGCCACAACGCGCCGGCCATGTTCGCCGGCGAACTGCAGGGCAATCGCTGGGGCCTGCTGTCTCTGCAGCTGTCGCGCTGGCTGCTGCAACGCGGCTGGACGCTCGGCCGCAACCCGCGCGGCGATCGCCAGGGCGCGGCGACGCTGGGCAACTGGCTGCCCACATTGCTCAGTGAGGAGGCCGAGGCCCTGCGCCTGAAGCACTACCAGCAGTTCCCCGAGGGGCTGGCCGAGCAGTTGCCGCGCCTCGAGCGCCTCCAGGCCTGGCTGCGCCTGGCTCGTCAGGTGCCGGAGCTGCCCGAGCTGGATCGCCTCTATGGCGAGCTGGGCAAGCTGCAGGCGCTGTTCGCCCCGGCCAACGACGCCGAGGCGCTGGCCGCACGCGTGGCACAGGCCCATACTGTGGCGACGCTCAAACCCTGGAAGCTGCTGCTGAAATAAGCTGCTCACCCGTCATCCAGAACAAAGGGAGCTCCATGTCCGCCCTCGCCTCGCCCGCCCAGGACCGCTGGCTCGATCTCAACGACATCCTCCGCGAACTGGTGGCCCAGGGCCGGGTCTCCCAGGAAAGCGCAGAACAATGCATGGTGCTGCGCCGTGCCTCGGCCAACGCGCAGATGCATCCCCTGGAGTTCCTCGCTGCCCAGCAGCTTGACGATCTGCAGCGACCGGGCAAGAAGCATGATCTGGAAGGCCTCACTGTATGGCTGGCCAACCACGCCGGCCAGCCATACCTGCGCATCGACCCGCTGAAGATCAATGTGGCCGCCGTGACCCCGCTGATGTCCTACGCCTTCGCCCAGCGCCACAAGATCCTCGCGGTGGCGGTGGACAGCGAGGCGGTAACCATCGCCAGCGCCCAGCCCTTCGTGCACGGCTGGGAAAACAACCTGATCCATGTGCTCAAGCGCCCGATCAAGCGGGTGGTGGTCAACCCGGTCGACCTGCAACGCTTCACCACCGAGTTCTACCGCCTGGCCCGCTCGGTCAGCGGCGCCAATGCCCAGGACATCAAGCTCAGCGGCGTCGGCAACTTCGAGCAACTGCTTAATCTGGGCGCCAGCGACCAGGAGCCCGACGCCAACGACGCGCATATCGTCAATATCGTCGACTGGCTGTTCCAGTACGCCTACCAGCAGCGCGCCAGCGACATCCATATCGAGCCGCGCCGCGAGACCGGCACCGTGCGCTTCCGCATCGACGGTGTGCTGCACAACGTCTACCAGTTCCCCATCCAGGTGACCATGGCGGTAGTCAGCCGCCTGAAGAACCTCGGGCGGATGAACATCGCCGAGAAGCGCAAGCCGCAGGACGGCCGGATCAAGACCAAGACCCCGGACGGCGGTGAGGTGGAACTGCGCCTGTCGACCCTGCCCACCGCCTTCGGCGAGAAGATGGTAATGCGCATCTTCGACCCCGAGGTGCTACTCAAGAGCCCGGATCAGCTCGGTTTCTCGCCGGACGACCTGCGCCGCTGGGAGAGCATGACCTGCCAGCCCAACGGCATCATCCTGGTGACCGGTCCCACCGGTTCGGGCAAGACCACCACCCTGTACACCACGCTCAAGCAGCTGGCGACCAGCGAGGTGAACGTCTGCACCATCGAGGACCCGATCGAGATGATCGAAGGCGCCTTCAATCAGATGCAGGTGCAGCACAACATCGACCTGAACTTCGCCGCCGGCGTGCGCGCGCTGATGCGGCAGGACCCGGACATCATCATGGTCGGCGAGATCCGTGACCTGGAGACCGCCGAGATGGCCATCCAGGCGGCGCTCACCGGCCACCTGGTGCTGTCCACCCTGCACACCAACGACGCACCCAGCGCGATCAGCCGCCTGCTGGAGCTGGGCGTACCGCATTACCTGCTCAAGGCCACCATCCTCGGCGTCATGGCCCAGCGCCTGGTGCGCACCCTGTGCCCGCACTGCAAGGCCCCGGTGGAGCTGGACGAGGAAAGCTGGCAGGAGCTGACCCGGCCCTGGAGCGCACCGCTGCCGACCGGCGCCCACCGCGCCGTTGGTTGCCTGGAGTGCCGCGAGACCGGCTACCGCGGGCGCGCCGGGGTCTACGAGATCATGCTGCTCAACGACGGCATCAAGCCGCTGATCAGCGCCGACACCGACCTCATCGCCCTGCGCCGGGCGGCGTTCAAGGATGGCATGCGCAGCCTGCGCCTGTCCGGCGCGCAGAAGGTCGCCGCCGGGCAAACCACCATCGAAGAAGTGCTGCGGGTCACCCCGCAGAGCGAGCAGAAGTAAGTTCCGGGTAGCGATACCCGCACAACCCAACCGCGAAAAAGGAGTTTTTATGGAAGTCGGTGGTGTGATCTTTCTCTTCGTCGCCCTGGCCGTGGCCGTGGTGTTCATGGGGTTCAAGGTGGTACCGCAGGGCTACGAGTGGACGGTGGAACGCTTCGGCCGCTACACCAACACCCTCACCCCTGGACTGAACATCATCGTGCCGGTGATGGACCGCATCGGCCGCAAGCTCAACGTCATGGAGAGCGTGCTGGACATCCCGCCACAGGAGGTGATCAGCGCCGACAACGCCATCGTGCAGATCGACGCAGTGTGCTTCTTCCAGGTGATCAACGCAGCCCAGGCGGCCTACGAGGTGAACAACCTCGAACACGCCATCCGCAATCTGGTGATGACCAATATCCGTACCGTGCTCGGCTCTATGGAACTGGACGCCATGCTCAGCCAGCGTGACGCGATCAACGAGCGTCTGCTCAAGACCGTGGACGAAGCCACCGCGCCCTGGGGCATCAAGATTACCCGCATCGAGATCAAGGACATCAGCCCGCCGGCCGACCTGGTCGAGGCCATGGCCAGCCAGATGAAGGCCGAGCGCCTCAAGCGCGCGCAGATCCTCGAGGCCGAAGGCTCGCGCTCCGCTGCCATCCTCACCGCCGAAGGTCACAAGCAGGCGGAGATTCTCAAGGCCGAGGGCGAGCGGCAGGCCGCCTTCCTCGAAGCCGAGGCCCGCGAGCGTGCCGCCCAGGCCGAAGCCGAGGCGACCCGCATGGTGTCCGACGCCATCGCCAGCGGCAACGTGCAGGCGGTCAACTACTTCGTCGCGCAGAAATACATCGAGGCCCTGGGCCAGCTGGCCTCGGCCAACAACAGCAAGGTGATCCTGATGCCGCTGGAGGCCAGCCAGGTGATCGGCGCCGTCGGCGGCATCGGCGAAATCGTCCGCGCCACCTTCGACAAGGACGGCAAGCCAGCATGATCGCCTACCTGCAGCACCTGTCGTTCTGGGACTGGCTGGCCTTCGGCACCGTGCTGCTGATCCTCGAGGTGTTCGGCGCCGGTGGCTACCTGCTGTGGATAGGCGTCGCCGCCGCCGCGGTCGGCGTGCTCACCTACCTGTTCCCGGAGCTGCCCTGGGCCTGGCAGTTCCTCATCTTCGCCCTGCTCTCGGTGCTCACCGCGGTGTTCTGGTGGCAGCGCCAGCGTAGCGCCGCCAAGCCTTCCGACGCGCCGGGACTGAATCGCCGCGGCAGCGAGTTGGTCGGCCGCCACTTCGTCCTGCATGAGGCTATCGTCGGTGGGCGCGGCAAGATCAAAGCCGGCGACAGCCTGTGGCTGGTCACCGGCCAGGACCTGCCAGCCGGCAGCGAAGTACGGGTAACCGGCCAGGACGGTGTGCTGCTCAAGGTCGAGGCGCTTTAGCCTGAGCAGCCGGTCGCTTGGGGGAACTCGGCCGACCGGCGCGGCATCCTAACTCCAGGACCACTCCCCTGGAGCCACCGTCATGTCGCATATCCGCCTGTACCTCACCATTGCCCTGTTAGCCGCCCCCGTCGCCCCGGCCATGGCGGACGCCGACTTCTGGCGCGACGTGCTCTCCTCCGGCGCCACCACCGCCTCCACCTACGTGACCTTCAAGGACGCCAAGCAGCTGGTCGCCGCCCGAGATGACGCCAGCGCCTTCGTCGCCAGCGGCGGGCAGATCCGCGGCGCCCACTTGGAGGCGGCACTGCAGCGCCTGCGCAGCGAGCACCCGCAGCTGCAGGCCAGTGACGCGGAACTGGCCCAGGCCCTGCTGATGCGGCCGACGGCGCAGCAGCCCGCACAGTAGAGGCGCAACGGCTAGACTCCAGCCCTATACCAGGGCTGGAGAACAGGGATGTCGAAATCGTTAATGCTGTTGCTGCTGGTCAGCCTGCTCAGCGGCTGCCAGCTTTTGGCGCTGGACAGGCAGATGCAGCTGGCCCAGCACACCCAGGTGCTGATCCCCGGCACGCTGGATGACGGCGCCAGCCAGGAGGCGCTGGTCGCCCTGTTCGCCAACGAACGGCTGCTGGCCTATCGCAGCGTGCAGCCCGGCGGCCTGTTCTATTTCAGCATGGCGGCCGGCGACTACCAGCTGTTGGCCTTCGAGGACCGCAACGGCAACCTGCGCCTGGACGTGGACGAGCCGCGCCACTGGCTGGCGCAGCCGCGCACCGCGCCCTTTCAGGTCCAGCCGAGCGCCGAACAACGCGCCGCGCTGGGCCAGCTCAACCTGCTGCGTCCCGGCCCCGCAGACGACACTCCGCTGCCTGAGCTGGACCTGAGCCTGGAGCGACTCGCCCGCGACCTGCCGCGGGTGCGCCACAACTACCTGCGGCTGGTGGATTTCGACGATCCACGCTTTTCCGCCCAGCGCACCGCACAGGGCGCCTGGCAGCCCCTGAATTTCCTCAGCGAAGTCGGTTACGGCCTTTACCTGCTGCAGCCGTGGGACCCGGCCAGGGAGCCGGTCTTCCTGGTCCACGGCATCAACAGCTCGCCCGATGTGTGGCGCGAGCTGGCCGCCAGCATCGACCAGGAGCGCTACCAGCTGGTGCTGTTCCACTACCCCAGCGGCCTGCCGCTGAACAACAGCGCCTACATGCTCAGCGAGGCGATCCGCGATGTGCGCCTGCGCCTGCATCCGCCGCGCTTCCACCTGTTCGCCCACAGCATGGGCGGGCTGGTGGCGCGCCGCACCGTGCAGCTGCTGGAGCCGGGTGGCGGCGATCAGGAGCTGTGCCTGTTCCTGACCCTGGCCACGCCCTGGGGCGGGCATCCTTCGGCCGCCTCCGGGGTGAAGAACGCCCCGGTCAACGTCCCGGTCTGGCGCGACATGGCGCCCGGTAGTCCGTACCTGCGCAGTCTGTTCGCCATGCCATTGCCGGAACATCTGCGCCAGTGGCAACTGGTGGCCTATACCGGCAACAGCCGGATGATCGCCGAACCCAACGACGGCACCGTGCCGCTGACCAGCCAGCTGCTGCCGGCCGCCCAGGATCAGGCCGAGCGCCTTTATCTGATCGAGGCGAATCACACCGGCATCCTGCACAACGCACGCAGTGTGGAATTGTTGCAACGGGCGCTGGACTCGCTGCCGGAGGATGGCTGCGCGGCCGAGCGATAGAGCCCAGAAGAGATAATCCGATACTTGGCAAACGCCCCGGCAGTCGTAGCCCGGATGTAATCCGGGAGGCAGGCAACTCCGCTCCCGGATTGCATCGGACTACATGTGCGCGCCCGGCAGCTGATCGGTCGGCGCTAGAAACGAAGAGGCCGCCCATTGGGCGGCCTCTTTTTATGCGCGATGACTTACTCGCGGTAATCGTCCATCGGTACGCAGGCGCAGAACAGGTTGCGATCGCCGTAGACGTTGTCCACTCGGTTCACCGCCGGCCAGTACTTGTGCGCGCGGGTGTGGGCGGACGGGGTCACCGCTTCCTCGATGCTGTACGGCCGCTCCCACACGCCGATCACGTCGGCCAGGGTGTGCGGGGCACGCTTGAGCGGGTTGTCCTCGGCCGGCCACTCGCCGGCGGCAACCTTGGCGATCTCAGCGCGGATGCTCAGCATGGCTTCGATGAAGCGATCCAGCTCTTCCTTCGACTCGCTCTCGGTCGGCTCAATCATTAGCGTGCCCGGCACCGGGAAGCTCATGGTCGGGGCGTGGAAGCCGTAGTCCATCAGGCGCTTGGCCACGTCTTCCTCGCTGATGCCGGTCTCGGCCTTGAGCGGACGCAGATCCAGGATGCACTCGTGGGCGACGCGGTCGTTGCGGCCGCTGTACAGCACCGGGAAGGCGCCGGCCAGCTGGCTGGCCAGGTAGTTGGCGTTGAGGATCGCCACCTCGGTGGCGGTGGCCAGCTGCGGGCCCATCATGGCGATGTACATCCAGCTGATCGGCAGGATGCTCGCGCTGCCCCAGGGTGCGGCGCTGACCGCCGTGTTCTGCGGGTTCGGGCCTTGCAGTTCGACCACCGGGTGGTTGGCGACGAAGGGCGCGAGGTGCGCGCGCACACCGATCGGGCCCATGCCCGGGCCGCCACCGCCGTGAGGGATGCAGAAGGTCTTGTGCAGGTTCATATGCGACACATCCGCGCCAATATCCGCCGGACGCGCCAGACCAACCTGGGCGTTGAGGTTGGCACCGTCCATATACACCTGGCCACCGAAGCCGTGGACCACCTCGCAGATCTCGCGGATGCCTTCCTCGTACACGCCGTGGGTCGACGGGTAGGTGATCATCAGGCAGGACAGCTTGTCGCCAGCCTCGGCGGCCTTGGCCTTGAGGTCGTCCATGTCGACGTTGCCGGCGGCGTCGCACTCCACCACCACCACGCGCATGTTGAGCATCTGCGCCGAGGCCGGGTTGGTGCCGTGGGCCGAGGCCGGGATCAGGCAGATATCACGGTGCCCGTCGTTGCGACTCTCGTGGTACTTGCGGATGGCCAGCAGGCCGGCGTACTCGCCCTGGGCGCCGGAGTTGGGCTGCATGCAGATGGCGTCGAAACCGGTGATGGCGCGCAGCCAGGCTTCCAGCTCGTCAATCATCAGCTTGTAGCCGGCAGCCTGCTCGCGCGGGGCGAAGGGGTGCAGGGCGCCGAACTCCGGCCAGGTCACCGGGATCATCTCGCTGGTGGCGTTCAGTTTCATGGTGCAGGAACCGAGCGGGATCATGGCCTGGTTCAGGGCCAGGTCCTTGTTCTCCAGGCGCTTGAGGTAGCGCAGCATGTCGGTTTCGCTGTGGTGGCTGTTGAACACCGGGTGAGTCAGGTAGGCCGAGGTGCGGCGCAGGTCGGCCGGAATGCCTTCCGGCACGCTGCCGGCGTCCAGCTCGGCCACGCTCAGGCCGTGGTCGGCGCCGAGGAAGATCGACAGCAGCTGCTCGACGGTCTGCGCGCTGCTGGTCTCGTCCAGGCTGACGCCCAGCTTGCCGCGACCGAGGATGCGCAGGTTGATGCGCGCGGCCTTGGCCGACTCGAGGATGGCGGTCTGCATGCCGCCGACATCCAGGGTCAGGGTGTCGAAGAAGAACTGGTTGTCGCGCTTCAGGCCTTTCTGCTCCAGGCCGGCGGCCAGCACGCAGGTCAGGCGGTGTACGCGCTGGGCGATGCGCTTGAGGCCTTCCGGGCCGTGGTACACGGCGTAGCAGCTGGCCATGTTGGCCAGCAGCACCTGCGAGGTGCAGATGTTCGAATTCGCTTTTTCCCGGCGGATATGTTGCTCGCGGGTTTGCAGGGCCATGCGCAGTGCGGTGTTGCCACGGGCATCCTTGGACACGCCGATGATGCGGCCGGGCATGGCGCGCTTGAAGGCGTCACGGGTGGCGAAGAAGGCCGCGTGCGGGCCGCCGTAGCCCATAGGTACGCCGAAGCGCTGGGCGGAGCCGAGCACCACGTCGGCGCCGAGCTCGCCGGGCGGGGTCAGCAGCAGCAGGCTGAGCAGGTCGGTGGCGACGCAGGCCAGGGCATTCTTGGCATGCAGCTGCTCGATCAGCGGCTTGATGTCGCGGATCTCGCCGTGGGTATCCGGGTACTGCAGCAGGGCGCCGAACACGTCGAGGCCGGCCAGCTGGTCCAGCGCGCCGACCTGGACTTCGATGCCGAAGCCTTCGGCACGGGTCTGCACCACGGAGATGGTCTGCGGGTGGCAGTTCTCGTCGACGAAGAAGATGTTGCTCTTCGACTTGGCCACGCGCTTGGCCAGGCCCATGGCCTCGCCGGCGGCGGTGGCTTCGTCGAGCAGCGAGGCGCTGGCCAGGTCCAGACCGGTCAGGTCGATGGTCAGTTGCTGGAAGTTCAGCAGCGACTCCAGGCGACCCTGGGCAATTTCCGGCTGGTAGGGGGTGTAGGCGGTGTACCAGCCCGGGTTCTCCAGCAGGTTACGCAGGATCACGGTTGGGGTGATGGTGCCGTGGTAGCCCATGCCGATCAGGTTGGTCCACAGCTGGTTCTGCTCGGCATAGCCGCGCAGCTTGGCCAGGGCGCCCTGCTCGTCCAGCGCCGCCGGCAGATCCAGCGGGCGGTTGAGGCGGATGGCCGGCGGCACGGTCTGCACGATCAGCTCTTCGCGGCTGGCGACGCCAAGGGCGTCGAGCATGGCCTGTTCTTCACGGGCGTCCGGGCCGAGGTGGCGGCGGAGGAAGGCATCGGGCTGTTGCAGTTGATCGAGACGGGGCGTGGACATAGCAGGGCTCTCGGAAAATGACAGAGCCTCGACGGATCGAGGCTCGACAGCGGAAATCGTGATTCTTGATGGCGGGCCGCGTGCTAGACGCGTCCACTCATCTTAGAACCTGTTTACGATCTTGCGAGCTAGAGAAAAACAAGGCGAAAGTGGCTGAGGAAGCGGAGTTTACACAAGGTAAATGAGCATTCCGAAGCCGCTTTCAACGCAGTTTTTCCGACGCGCAGCAGATCGTAAATAGGTTCTCAGGCATCGGCGGAGCAGACGGCCTCGTAGCCGGCAGCGTCGAGCAGCTCTTCCAGCTCGGCCGGGTTGCTCGGCTGCAGCTTGAAGAACCAGGCGGCGTAGGGGTCGCCATTGACCTGCTCGGGAGCGTCGGCCAGGGCTTCGTTGACGGCGAGGACTTCACCGGCGAGCGGGGCGTAGATGTCCGAGGCGGCCTTCACCGACTCGACCACACCGGCTTCCTGGCCGTTGGCCAGCTGCTTGCCGACTTCCGGCAGCTCGACGTAGACCACGTCGCCCAGGGCTTCCTGCGCATGGTCGGTGATGCCCACGGTGACCGAGCCATCGGCCTCCAGGCGGATCCACTCGTGGCTGGCAACGTAACGCAGATCGGCGGGGATATTGCTCATGTCGGTACCCTCGAAATCAGTGGGGCGGAAGACCCGCCCGGAAAATTTAGCAGTCTTAAAAAAGCAAGCTTGAGCGAGCTAGAGCCAGGCTAGGCGAAAGCGGGCGAAGAAGCGCAGTTTACTCGTGTAAATGAGCATTCTGAGCCCGCTTTCAACAACGCCTGGCCAACGCGCAGCCAAGCGATTTTCAAATCACAGCCTTGCCGTTGCGGACGAAGTTAGCCTGCACGACGCGTACCGGGTACCACTTGCCGCGAATCTCCACCTCGGCGCGGTCGCCGGTGGCAGCCGGCACGCGGGCCAGGGCGATGGACTTGTTGAGGGTCGGCGAGAAGCTGCCGCTGGTGATCTCACCCTCGCCAACGCCTTCCACCCGTACCACCTGGTGGGCACGCAGCACGCCGCGCTCTTCCAGCACCAGGCCGACCAGCTTCTGCTGATCGCCGGCGGCACGCTGGGTCTCCAGGGCGCTGCGGCCGACGAACTGGCGCTCGGCCGGTTCCCAGGCGATGGTCCAGCCCATATTGGCGGCCAGCGGTGAAGTCTCTTCGTCCATGTCCTGGCCGTACAGGTTCATGCCGGCTTCCAGGCGCAGGGTGTCGCGGGCGCCCAGGCCGATCGGGGCGATGCCGGCGCCGACCAGTTCGTTGAGGAAATCGGCGGCCTGCTCGGCCGGCAGCATGATCTCCAGGCCGTCCTCACCGGTGTATCCGGTGCGGGCGATAAACCAGTCGCCTTCCGGCAGGCCCTGGAACACCTTGAGTTCGCTGATCAGCGCGGCGCGGGCCGGGGACACCAGCTCGGCAGTCTTGGCGCGGGCGTTGGGGCCCTGGATAGCGAGCATGGCCAGTTCGGCGCGCTCGTTCAGGGTGACCTCGAAACCAGCGGTCTGCGCCTGCATCCAGGCCAGGTCCTTGTCGCGAGTGGCGGCGTTGACCACCACGCGATAGCCCCAGTCGGTGAGGTAGACGATCAGGTCGTCGATCACCCCGCCACTCGGGTTGAGCATGCCACTGTAGAGCGCCTTGCCAGGCGTCTTCAGGCGTTCCACATCGTTGGCCAGCAGGTGCTGCAGCCAGGCCTTGGCCTGGGCGCCGGTGACGTCGACCACGGTCATGTGGGAGACGTCGAACACGCCGCAGTCGCGGCGTACCTGATGGTGCTCCTCGACCTGGGAACCGTAGTGCAGCGGCATGTCCCAGCCGCCGAAATCGACCATCTTGGCGCCGAGCGCCAGATGTTGTTCATACAGGGGTGTACGCTGTCCCATGGAAAACTCCTCAAACGGGCCCTGCCCTGGTGGGCACGGGCTCATGGACGGCTGCGTCAGCAGGCGCGCATTGTAGCCCCACGCAAAGAAACTGGACACTCCGTGTGGTCAATGCCCCGGCTGGCGCGCGGAACGGCGAATCAGACCGATCACCGGCAGCAGACCGACCACCACCAGGGTCAGCGCCGGCAGCGCGGCGCGGGCCCACTCGCCCTCGCTGGTCATCTCGAAGATGCGCACCGACAGGGTGTCCCAGCCGAAGGGGCGCATCAGCAGGGTGGCCGGCATTTCCTTGAGCACGTCGACGAACACCAGCAGCGCGGCGGACAGCGCGCCCGGCACCAGCAGCGGCAGGTAGACGCGCAGAAACAGCGCCGGCCCGCCGACGCCCAGGCTGCGCGCGGCCTGCGGCAGCGACGGACGGATGCGCGCCAGGCCGTTCTCCAGCGGCCCATAGGCCACCGCCATGAAGCGCACCAGATAGGCCAGCAGCAGCGCCGCCAGGCTGCCCAGCAGCAGCGGCTTGCCGGCGCCACCGAGCCAGCTGGACAGAGGGATCACCAGCTCGCGGTCGAGGAAGCTGAAGGCCAGCATGATCGACACCGCCAGCACCGAGCCGGGCAGCGCGTAACCGAGATTGGCCAGGCTCACCGCGCTGCGGATCGGCCGGGTCGGTGCCTGGCGCCGGGCGAAGGCCAGCAGCAGCGCCACGGACACGGTGATCAGCGCCGCCAGGGCGCCGAGGGACAGGGTGTGCAGGATCAGGCCGGCGTAGCGCTCGTCCAGGTCGAAACGGCCGCGCTGCCAGAACCAGGCCAGCAGCTGCAGCAGCGGCACGACGAAGGCGCAGACGAATACCAGGCCACACCAGCCGCTGGCGGCAAGCGCCTTCCAGCCGTGCAGGCGATACAGCGCCTTGCCACGCGGCCGTTCGCTGGCCGGGCGGCTGGCGCCGCGGGCGCGACGCTCGCCGTAGAGCACCAGCATCACCGCCAGCAGAAGCAGGCTGGCCAGCTGGGTGGCGCCGGACAGGCTGTAGAAGCCGTACCAGGTCTTGTAGATGGCGGTGGTGAAGGTATCGAAATTGAACACCGCCACCGCGCCGAAGTCAGCCAGGGTCTCCATGATCGCCAGCGCCAGCCCGGCGCCGATGGCCGGCCAGGCCATCGGCAGGGCCACGCGCCAGAATGCCTGCCAGGGCGACTGGCCGAGCACCCGCGCCGCCTCCAGTAGCCCACGGCCCTGGGCCAGGAAGGCGCTGCGCGCGAGCAGGTAGACGTAGGGGTAAAACACCAGCACCAGCACGGTGATCACCCCACCGGTGGAACGCACGCGGGGCAAACGGATACCCGTGCCGAACCACTCGCGCAGCAGGCTCTGCACCGGCCCGGAGAAGTCGAACAGGCCGATAAAGACGAAGGCCAGCACATAGGCGGGAATGGCGAAGGGCAGCATCAGCGCCCAGTCCAGCCAGCGCCGTCCGGGGAACTCGCAGAGGCTGGTGAGCCAGGCCAGGCTGACGCCGAGCAGGGTCACGCCGATACCGACGCCGAACACCAGCACCAGGGTATTGCCCAGCAGGCGCGGCATCTGGGTATCCCACAGATGGCTCCAGATCTCGCCATCGATCTCGTGCCAGGACAGCACCAGCACCGACAGCGGCAGCAGCACCAGGGCAGCGATGGCAAAGGCAATGGGATACCAGCGGCGCTGGACGGGATGACTCACGCGAACTCCTGGCGGGCGAAAACGATACGCCCCGGGCGGGCCGGGGCGTCGAGTATAACGATTGACGTGGAACGGGGCTTGGTAGGGTGGAAAACCGCGCAGCGTTTTCCACCCTACCACCACAGCGACTGAGGCCGGTGGATGGAAAAAGCGCCATCCACCCTACACCGCTTTAATTCCAGCCGACCCGATCCATCATCCTGATCGCCTCGGCCTGGCGCTTGCCGGCCACTTCCACCGGGATGCTGTCGGCCTTGAACTCGCCCCAGGCCGCCACTTCCGCCGACGGCTTGACCGCCGGGTTGGCCGGGAACTCTTGGTTGATCTCGGCGAACAGGCCCTGGGCCTCCGGCGTGGTCATCCACTCGACCAGCTTCTTCGCCGCTTCCGGGTTCGGCGCATGCTTGGTCAGGCCGACGCCGGACAGGTTGACGTGCACGCCACGGTCACTCTGGTTCGGCCAGAACAGCTTGGCGCGCAGCTGCGGGTTCTGCTTGTGCAGGCGGCCGTAGTAGTAGGTGTTGACGATGCCGACATCGCACTGGCCGGCATCCACGGCGAGGATCACCGCGTTGTCGTCGGCGAACACGTCGGTGGCCAGGTTGTTCACCCAACCCTGGAGGATCTGCTCGGTCTTCTCGGCGCCATGGGTCTCGATCAGGGTGCCGGTGAGCGACTGGTTGTACACCTTCTTGCTGGTGCGCAGGCACAGGCGGCCTTCCCACTCGGGGCCAGCCAGCGCTTCGTAGGTGGTCAGCTCGCCTGGCTGCACGCGCTCGGTGGAGTAGACGATGGTCCGCGCGCGCAGCGACAGGCCGGTCCAGGCATGGTTGCTGGAGCGGTACTGAGCGGGGATGTTGGCGTCGATCACCGGTGAGGTGAAGGGCTGGAGGATACCCATCTGCTCGGCCTGCCAGAGGTTGCCGGCATCCACGGTGATCAGCAGGTCAGCCACGCCGTTCTCACCCTCGGCCTTGATGCGCTGCATCAGCGGCGCTTCCTTGTCGGTGATGAACTTGATGTTCACCCCGGTCTTGGCGGTGTAGGCGTCGAAAACCGGCTTGATCAGCTCGTCGATGCGCGAGGAGTAGACCACTACCTCTTCGGCGGCCGTGGCGGAGCCGGCGGCGGCACTCAGGGCCAGGACGGCGAGCAGGCGTTTGGACAGCGACATGGCGAAGGCTCTCGTGACAGCGGAAAGATCACAAATGATAGTGACTCGCAGCTGAGAGCTGTAGCGTTTTTATGTCGCAGTGTTTCGCCAGCCGCAGCCACGGCCGGCGCCGGAGTATCAGGCGCTGGCCAGTTCGGGCAGATCGCCGACCAGGCCGAGGGCGCGGCGGACGAACAGGGCCTTGGCATCCGGCAACT
The DNA here is from genome assembly GCF_029837695.1 of Pseudomonas sp. GD04019. Taxonomy (GTDB): domain Bacteria; phylum Pseudomonadota; class Gammaproteobacteria; order Pseudomonadales; family Pseudomonadaceae; genus Aquipseudomonas. The sequence goes on along the minus strand of NZ_JAOEEA010000004.1, from coordinate 107,136 downwards.
CGTCGACCCAGTTGAGGCCGCTGTTGCGCAGCAGGCGGATCGGCAGCGGGTCGGCCTGGAACAGGCGCTCGAAGCCCTCCATGGCCGCCATCATCGCCAGGTTGTGCGGCATGCGCCGGCGCTCGTAGCGACTGAGTACGCGCACATCGTTGGGCTGCTCGCCGCGCTGCAACGCGTGCTGCAGCACCTCGGCCAGCACCGCGGCGTCGAGGAAGCCGAGGTTGACGCCCTGGCCGGCCAGCGGGTGGATGCTGTGGGCGGCGTCGCCGATCAGCGCCAGGCCGCTCTCCACATAGCGCTTGGCGTGACGCTGGCGCAGCGGGATGCACACCCGCGGATCGACCGCGGTCACCGGCCCCAGGCGCCATTCGAATGCCTTGCCCAGCTCGTGGCGGAAGACCTCGTCGTCCAGCGCCATCAGGCGCTCGGCCTCGGCCGGCACGGTGGACCAGACGATCGAGCACCAGTGCTCGTCGCCCTGGCGATTGAGCGGCAGGAAGGCCAGCGGACCGTCGTCGGTAAAGCGCTGCCAGGCGGTTAGGCGGTGCGGACGCTCGCAACGCACGCTGGTGACGATGGCGTGGTGCAGGTAATTCCATTCGCGGGTGGCACAGCCGGCCAGACGGCGTACTGCCGAGTTGGCGCCGTCGGCGGCCACCAGCAGCGGCGCGCGCAGCTCGCGGCCATCGGCCAGGGTCAGCAGCCAGCCGTCGCCGGAGCGGAGCAGCTGCTCCAGGCGGGCGTTGCCGAGCAGGCCGATCTGGCTGTCGTGCAGGCGTTCGAGCAGGGCGTCCTGGACCACACGATTCTCGACGATATGGCCGAGCACTTCGGCATGCACACTGGCGGCCGAGAAGTGCACGCTGCCGGTGCCGGAACCGTCCCACACCTGCATGTCGCGGTAGGGCGAGGCGCGCCGGGCGGCGATGCCCTGCCACACGCCGAGGCGTTGGAGAATGCGCTGGCTGGCGGCGGACAGGGCACTGACCCGCGGCTCGAAGGCGCCACTGGCATCGAAGGGCTTGACGCTGAGCGGGCCGCCATCGACCACCAGGATCTCCAGGCCGCTGTGCTCCAGGGCCAGGGCCAGTGCGCTGCCGACCATGCCGGCGCCAACGATGATCAGGTCCGCTTGCATCTCGCTTCCTTAGGCCACGGCCGGCCGCGCGCGCGGCTTGAGACGGATATACAGGGTCTTGTGTGCGGTGGCGACCAGGGTACCGTCGCCATCGCGGATATCCACCTGCAGCTGCGGCAGGTACTTGTCGCCGCCGGCGGTCTTGTCGCGAATCTCCGCCAGCAGGGCGTCGTCGATGCGGAAGTCGGCATACACCGGGCCCTTGCCGGGGCTGACGAAGTCGATGCTGGCAGCCTTGTCCCAGACGATATAGTCGTCGCCCAGCAGCGGCATCAGCAATAGCATGTAGAAGGGGTCGACCATGCTGTACAGCGAGCCGCCGAACTGGGTGCCGACGAAATTGCGGTTGTACCAGCGCAGGGCCATCTTCACCCGCGCGTGGCGGCAATCCGGGCTGATCTGCTGCACGCGGATGCCGGCGCCGATATAGGGCGGATAGCAGTTCAGGCCGATGCGCAGCAGGCGGGCGCGGCGCGCCAGTTTCGAATCACTCATCCAACAGACTCATAAACTACGGGTGCCGAGGCCCATGGCCTGGCGAGCGAACCAGCGCTTGGCTGGTGGCAACAGATCGAGGCCGAGCAGGCCAAGGGTGCGCCCGGCCACCAGCAGTGACTCGTCGCGGCCGAACAGGCGGGTGACGCGGTCGGAGAAGCCCACGGTCAGCGCCTGGTCCTGACTCTGCCGGGCCAGATAGTGCTGCAGGGTGGCGAAGTCGCCGACGCCGGCAGCACTTTCCAGCAGAGTCTCGGCCAGGGCCTGGGCATCGCGCAGGGACAGGTTGAAGCCCTGCCCCGCCACCGGGTGCAGGCTATGGGCGGCGTTGCCGAGGATCACCAGATGCGGGCGCACCTGCTCGGTGGCCTCCACCAGCGCCAACGGATAGACATGCCGCGCGCCGACCTGGCGCAACGCACCCAGGCGATAGCCGAAGGCCTGCTGCAGCTCGGCGAGGAACTCGCGGTCGGGCAGTTGCTGCAGGCGCTCGGCGTCCACGGGTGGACGGGTCCAGACCAGCGCGCAGCGCTTGTCCGGCAGCGGCAGCAGGGCCAGCGGGCCGTGCTCGGTGAAGCGCTCGAAGGCCTGGCCGGCATGTGGCTCGGCCGGGCTGACGTTGGCGATCAGCGCGCACTGGTCGTAGGGCGTGTGACGCACGGCGATGCCGAGCTGCTCGCGCAGGCCGGAGCGACCGCCGTCGGCCAGCACGGCCAGGTCACAATCGAGGCTGGAGTCGTCGCTGAGCAACAGCCGGTAGCCATCGTCCAGCGCCTCCATGCGGGTGACCTCCGCCGGGCAGCGCCACTCGACCACTTCTGGGTCCAGCGCGCGCCACAGGCAATGGCCCATCCAGGCGTTTTCCAGCACATAGCCCAGCGCCGGCACGCCTTCATCGGCGGCGGACAGGCGGGTGGCGCCGAAGCGACCCTGGTCGGAGACCTGGATCTGGGTGATGGCCTCGGCCCGCTCGGCAAGCAGAGGCCACAGGCCGAGGCGCTCGAAGATCTGCCGGCTGCCGTAGGACAGCGCGCTGGAGCGCGCGTCGTAACTCGGCTGCCAGGCATTGCCCGGGGCGAAGGGCTCGACCAGCACGATGCGCCAGCCGCGCGCCCGCGCCCCAGCCTGCAGGGCCAGGGCCAGGCTGGCGCCCACCAGGCCGCCACCGACGATGGCCAGCTGCACGCGACTCATGCATGACTCCTCGGCAGGGCCAGGCTCGCACCGAGCCACTCAGCCAAAGCCTCGCCACCGACGATGGCCAACCACATAGGACTCAACTCAGGCTGCCTGCTCACGGGCGGCGGCCATCAGCGCCTCGATCTCGGCAACGGTCTTGGGCACGCCGTTGGTGATGACCTCGCAGCCGGTCTTGGTCACCAGCACGTCATCCTCGATGCGCACGCCAATGCCACGCCACTTCTTCGCCACCTTGTCGTTGTCGGTGGCGATATAGATGCCCGGCTCCACGGTCATGCTCATGCCCGGCTCGAGCACGCGCCACTCGCCGCCGACCTTGTAGTCGCCGACATCGTGCACGTCCATGCCCAGCCAATGGCCGGCGCGGTGCATGTAGAAGGGCTTGTAAGCCTCGGCGGCGATCAACTCGTCGACCTTGCCTTCGAGCAGGCCCAGCTCCACCAGGCCGGCGGTGATCACCTGCACGGTGGCCTCGTGGGCCTCGTTCCAGTGCTTGCCGGGGGCGATGTGCTTGAACGCCTCTTCGTTGGCCTTGAGCACCAGCTCGTAGATGGCCTTCTGCTCGGGCGAGAACTTGCCGTTGACCGGGAAGGTGCGGGTGATGTCGCTGGCGTAGCAATCGATCTCGCAGCCGGCGTCGATCAGCACCAGGTCGCCGTCCTTCAACGGCGCATCGTTCTCGCGGTAGTGCAGGATGCAAGCGTTCTTGCCGGCGGCGACGATGGAGCCGTAGGCCGGCATCTTCGCTCCGCCCTTGCGGAACTCGTAATCCAGCTCGGCTTCCAGGTGGTATTCATAGAGCCCGGGGCGACTGGTCTGCATGGCACGCACATGGGCGCGCGCGCTGATCTCGGCGGCTTCCTTCATCACCTTGGCCTCGGCCGCGCTCTTGTACAGGCGCATGTCGTGCAGCAGGTGGTCGAGGGCGACGAACTCGTTCGGCGGCGTGGCGCCCTGGCGCGCCTTGGAGCGGATCACGTTGATCCAGTCCATCAGGCGGTGATCGAACTCCTGATTGGTGCCGATAGCGTAATAGACACGCTCGCGGCCTTCGATCAGGCCGGGCAGAATGTCGTCGATATCGCCGATGGGGAAAGCATCGTCGGCGCCAAACTGCGCCACGGCGCCATCCTGGCCAGCGCGCAGGCCATCCCACAGCTCGCGCTCGGGGTCACGCTCGCGGCAGAACAGCACGTATTCACCGTGCTCGCGGCCGGGGATCAGGGCCAGCACCGCCTCCGGCTCGGGGAAGCCGGTGAGGTACTGGAAGTCGCTGTCCTGACGGTAGACGTGCTCGACGTCGCGGTTGCGGATATACACCGGCGCCGCCGGCAGGATGGCGATGCTGTTGGGCTCCATCTGCTCCATCAGCGCCTTGCGCCGACGGGCGTATTCCGCGCGGGGGATGCTGACCATGACTGAACCTCAGTGCAGAGAAGGTTTGGGGGCGGGCGCCGCGGCCTTGCCGCACTCGGCGAACAACAGCAGCGGGGCCACGCGCAGGTATTCCATTACTTCCATATAGTCACTTTCGCCGTCCTCGGATTCCTCCAGCGCGCTCTGCACCTGGGCGATGGCGGAAAGATCCTGCAGCACTTCCATGGCCTCGGCGCTCAACGCGGCGTTGCCCAAGATCATGCCGAAACCGTCGAGGAAGCCCTGGCACCACTGGGCGAGGGCCTTGGCACGCTCGCCCAGCGGCGCATCGTCGCCGGGCAGCAGCAGGACCACGGTGACGTCGCTGCCACCCAGCTCGCCCTTGACCATCTCCTGCAGGCCGACCAGGGCCTGGCGCACGTTGTCGGCCGGCTCGGCGCCGAGCAGCTCGACGGCATCGGCGATCCAGGCATCGGCCTCGAAGCCGGCACCGGCGCAGCTGCGCCCGAGCAGCAGGCCGTGCAGTTCGGCAGGGGAAACGGGTTTGCCAGTGCTCGCCAGGAGGGCGGCGAAGGCGGCGTAGGGAGAATTCGAAATGGACATGGCAACTAGGCGCTGAATCGCGCAATCTCTAGAATAGAAGGCTCGTATCCTAGGGCCTGCGCGCCAGGGTTTCCACCGCCTCGTTGCCGCGCAGCGCTTGCCGCCCCCTCCCCGCAATCCTTTATAGTGCCGAGATAACTGCCCAGGTATGGAGCCGATGGAAGACGCCGAACTGCAAGCCCTCACACGCAAGCTGGAACTGCTGATCCAGCGCGTCGAGCAGCTGAAGACGCAGAATCGCTCCCTGCTGGCCAGTGAGAAGGCCTGGCGCGAGGAACGCGCCCATCTGATCGAAAAGAACGAAATGGCCCGGCACAAGGTCGAAGCGATGATTTCGCGCCTGAAAGCCCTGGAGCAGGATTCATGACCCAGTCGAACACCGTAACCGTGCATATTCTCGACAAGGAATATTGCATCGCCTGCCCGGCGGACGAACGCGCCAACCTGGAGAGCGCCGCGCGCTACCTGGACGGCAAGATGCGCGAGATCCGCTCCGGCGGCAAAGTCATAGGCGCCGACCGCATCGCGGTGATGGCCGCGCTGAACATCACCCATGATCTGCTGCACAAGCAGCAGCGCCTGGATCAGGAAGCCAACTCCACCCGCGAGCGCGTGCGCGACCTGCTGGATCGGGTCGACACCGCCCTGGCCGCCGATCCGGATGGCCAGACACTCTGATTGCAGAGCGGTCGAATGGGGTATACTCGCCCCGAGCTCCCTGGTGTGTTGGCCAGTCGGTGATGTCCCTGAGCCGATACGCACAACCACGGGGGTTGCCAGCGGGGCCGGTGTGCATGTCCGCCTGACGGAAAGCCTTAACGCCTCCTGCAATCTCCACCTTGAACTTTCGGGTTCAAGGGCTAACCCGACAGCGGCATGACCGGGGAGTCCAGAATTCCATGATCCTGGCTGGTGATCTATCCCGCGCGGCGCTACGCCGCCAGCTCCGCCAGGCTCGCCGCAACCTCTCCCCCCAGCAACAGCAGCGCGCCGCCCGCGCGCTGTACCGGCAACTGGCCCAGCATCCGCTGTTCCGCCGCGCCCGCCACATCGCCCTGTACCTGCCCAACGATGGCGAGATCGACCCGCGCCCTTTGCTGCGTGAGGCCCAGCGCCGGGGCAAGGCGACCTACCTGCCGGTGCTCAGCGACTGGCCACGCACCAGGATGAACTTCCAGCGCGTGCGCGCGCACGAGGCGCTGGCACGCAATCGCTTCCGCATCGAGGAACCACCGGCCCGGCGCGCACGTCAGCGCAAGGTCTGGGCACTGGACCTGGTGCTGCTGCCGCTGGTGGGCTTTGATCTGTACGGCGGGCGCCTGGGCATGGGCGGCGGTTTCTACGACCGCAGCCTGGCCTATCGGCAACTGCGCAAAAATTGGCACAAGCCGACGCTTTTAGGAGTGGCGCATGAATGTCAGCAGGTGGACAGGCTGGCCCTGGCCAGCTGGGATATTCGCCTCGGCGCGGTAGTGACCGACCGCCGCTGGCATGGCTGAGACCGCCGCGCTCCCTGCGGCGATGTCAGTGGGTCATTGCTGAATCTGACTGGACGGCGAGTCACCCTGACGGTCCCACAGACCCTGGGTGTAACCTGTGGTAACCATGCCCAGGCTGAATAGAATGACCAGGACCCACAATATATCTGGCTTGCGCTTCATCGAGTTGCCTCCCCCTTTCGGCACACTACTGTTCTCTACCGGTGGCGGTGTTGTTATTGGCCGTTACGGCGGCGCCTAGCCTGGGCCATCGGCCGCCAGGAAGCGGTGAAGACCCACACACTTTTTGACGCCATCCGGCAGTCATCCGCGGGAACGATTTTCAGTCCCGCGCAAAGACCGGCTGACAGGAGCAAAGTTCATGCCTTACTGGCTGATGAAATCGGAACCCGACGAACTGTCCATTCAGCACCTGAAACAACTCGGCCGGGCACGCTGGGATGGGGTCCGCAACTACCAGGCGCGCAACTTCATGCGCAGCATGCAGATCGGCGATGAGTTCTTCTTCTATCACTCCAGCTGCCCGGAACCGGGCATCGCCGGCATCGCGCGCATCGCCGGCCCGGTCTACCCGGACCCCACTGCCCTGGACCCGAACAGCCATTACTTCGATGCCAAGGCCAGCGCCGAGAAGAATCCCTGGAGCGCCCTCGACGTTGAGTTTGTCGAGGCCTTCCCGCGCGTGCTGCCACTGGCCAGCCTGCGCGAGCAGCAGGCGCTGGCCGAACTGGCCCTGGTGCAACGCGGCAGCCGCCTGTCGGTGATGCCGGTGAGCGCGGCGCAATGGCAGGCCATTCTCGCCATGCGTTGAGTCCCCACCAGCGCTGTGCTATCACACGGCATAGCCTCGCGGAGCCGATAATGCGTGCACGACCCGTCTGGCCCGCGCGCCTGGCGCTGGCTTTCCTCTTTCTGGCGCTGTGCCTGGCCAGCGTGAAGCTCTGGCTCCAGCTGGAGCACGACCAGCAGAAGCGCGTGGAGGAACGGGTCGACTACCAGGCGCGCAGCCTGGCACGCCAACTGGAAAGCACCCTGCACACCGAGGTCGAGAGCCTCGACCGGATCGCCCGCCTGTGGAGCAACCTGGGCCGCCTGTCGCGCGACGACTGGGAGCAGGAGGCCGAACTGGCGCTGACCGACTTCGCCGCCTATCAGTCGGTGCAATGGATCGGTCCTGACCTGCAGATGCGCTGGCTGCTGCCGCTGCGCGGCAACGAGGCCGCCGCCAACTTCCGCCTCAGTCCCGATCATCCCAACTATCCGCTGGCCATGCAGGCCAAGCAGACCGGTGAGCAGCGCTTCTCCAACAGCTTCCAGCTGGTCCAGGGCGGTCGCGGCTTCGTGCTCTATACCCCGCTGTACCTGCGCGACGAGCAGACCAATCGGCACTTCGATGGCTTCCTGCAGGGCGTGTTCCGCGTCGAGCCGTTGATGGACGAATTGCTCGCCCAGCTCGACAGCGAGAACTTCAGCGTGCGCCTGCGGGAAAACGGCCAGAGCCTGTACACCCGCGAGCGCCCGGGCACGCTGCCGCAGATGGCCCGCGACGTGCCGCTGCGCCTGCTCAACAACGACGCCTTCAGCCTGCAGCTGAGCCCCACCACCAGGCTTCTGCAGAGCCTGGCCACGCCTCTGCCGCAAGTGGTCCTGGGCGCCGGCCTGGCGATCAGCCTGCTGCTGGTGGCAGCCCTGGCCCTGGCGCTGGAAAACACCCAGCGCGCCGGCGCCCTGCAGCGCAGCAACCGCAACCTGCAGGTGGAAGCCACCCGCCGCGAAGAGATCGAGCGCCACCTGCGCGACAGCCGCGAGCGCCTGCAACTGGTGCTCGACCTGACCGACTCCAGCCACGACGGCCTGTTCATCTTCGATACCCGCAGCCGCGAATTGCTGCACATGAACCAGGCCACCTACGCCGGCCTCGGCTACCGCGCCGAGCAGTTCGCCCAGCTCCTGCGCGAGGCACCCGAACAGTTGCTGCCGGGCTTCCACGCCTGGCTGGAAGAGGTGCGCACGGCCCAGCAGGACAACCAGTCACGCATCTTCCAGCGTGAGTTGTGCCGCCGCGACGGCAGCCGCCAGCCGGCGGAGATCAATACCCAGCTGGTGCAACTGGGCGAGCGCGAATACCTGATCGCCGTGTCCCGCGACAACAGCGAGCGCCTGGAGCTGGAGGCCCGCCTGCAGCGCCTGTCGCAGCTGGACGGCCTGACCGGCATCTACAACCGGCGCTTCTTCGACCAGCAGCTGCATAGCGAATGGCGCCGCCTGCGCCGGATCGACGCACCGCTGGCCCTGCTGATGCTGGATATCGACCACTTCAAGGCGTTCAACGACAACCTCGGCCACCTGGCCGGCGACGACGCCCTGCGCAAGGTCGGCGAGGTCCTGCAGAACAGCTTGCAGCGCGAGGGCGACGTGGCCTGCCGCTACGGCGGCGAGGAGTTCGCCATCATCCTGGCCAACACCGGCCTGGAGGGTGGCGAGCATGTGGCCGCGCGGGTTCACGACCTGATCGCCGGGCTGGCCATCGCCCACCCGGGCAGCCCGCAGGGCCGCCTGACCCTGAGCATCGGCCTGGCGGTGGCCGAGCCGGTCAGCGAGGAACAACCGGGCGGACTGGTGGCGCGTAGCGATCAGGCCCTGTATCGGGCCAAGCACGAGGGGCGCAATCGCACCTGCGTGTGGAGCGAGGCCATGGCCGGCGAAGGGCGTGAGCGCCAGACGCCGCCCGTCTGACTTACTGGATGATCAGGTTGTTGAACAGCAGGTCCTCGACGATGGGCTTGCCCTCTTCCTGATTCAACACATCCTGCACCTGCTTCAGGGCCTCCTGGCGCAACTTTTCCTTTGCTGCTTCGTCGGCCATGCCGGCCTCGGTCTGCTGGGCGAACAGCATCACCAGTTGGTTGCGGATCAGCGGCTCGTGGTGCTCGACCTTCTCCTCGGCCTCGGTACCGGTCACCCGCAGGGCGATATCGGCCTTGAAGAACTTCAGCTTGGGCCCGGCGCCGAAGTTGCCTACCAAGGCCGGTACCAGGCTGACGTAGGCGACCTTGGGCGCGGCGTTATCTTCCTCGCCGCCGCCACTGGCCAGGGCGGTGCACGGCAGGATCAGGGCCAGCAGCAGAGCGATGCTTTTCTTCACGGGACATTCCTCGGATCGAATTGCGCCTAGCATAGCCATAGCGGCCCGCGCGCCCAAGCCCGACGCTTATAGGCCGCCATCAGATGCGGGCATGCTCGTTGACCCCTCCGGCGCGCCTCCTACACTGCCGGACAGTCACGAACCCGAGGAAAGTGCGATGAAAGCCCTGCTCTGCAAAGCCTTCGGCCCGGCCTCCAGCCTGGTCCTGGAAGACCTGCCCAGCCCCGAACCGAAGAAGAACGAGGTGCTGATCGAGGTGCATGCCGCCGGCGTCAACTTCCCCGACACCCTGATCATCGAGGGCAAGTACCAGTTCAAGCCGCCCTTCCCCTTCGCGCCGGGCGGTGAAGCGGCCGGTGTGGTCAAGGCGGTCGGCGAGAAGATCAGCCACCTCAAGGCCGGCGACCGGGTCATGGCCCTGACCGGCTGGGGCAGCTTCGCCGAAGAAGTGGCGGTGCCCGGTTACAACGTGCTGCCGGTGCCCAAGACCATGGAGCTGACCACCGCCGCCGCTTTCAGCATGACCTACGGCACCTCGATGCACGCGCTCAAGCAGCGCGCCAACCTGCAGAAGGGCGAGATCCTGCTGGTGCTGGGCGCTTCCGGCGGCGTCGGCCTGGCGGCAGTGGAGATCGGCAAGGCCATGGGCGCCACCGTGATCGCCGCGGCGAGCTCGGCCGAGAAGCTGGAAGTGGCGCGCAACGCTGGCGCCGACCACCTGATCAACTACAGCGAGCAGAGCCTCAAGGACGAAGTGAAGAAGCTTACCGGCGGCCAGGGCGTGGACGTGATCTACGACCCGGTAGGTGGCGAGCTGTTCGAGGAGGCGTTCCGCTCCATCGCCTGGAACGGTCGCTTCCTGGTGGTCGGCTTCGCCGCCGGCGGCGGCATTCCGGCCCTGCCGGCCAACCTGCCGCTGCTCAAGGGCGCGTCGCTGGTCGGCGTGTTCTGGGGCTCGTTCGCCCAGCGCCAGCCGCAGGACAACGCCGCCAACTTCGAGCAGCTGTTCGCCTGGCATGCCGAGGGCAAGCTCAAGCCGCTGGTGTCGCAGACCTTCCCGCTGGCGCAGGGTGCCGCCGCCATCGATGCGCTGGGCCAGCGCAAGGCCGTGGGCAAGGTCGTGGTTCAGGTGAAGTAAGAGTCGCCGCCACAAAAAAGCCGCCCTCGGGCGGCTTTTTCATTTCCGGGTCATCATTCCCGTGGCGCGTAGGCGAACACGTCGGCGCGCATCTGGTGGGCGTCCATGCCGGCCTCGACCAGCGCATCGAGCGTGCCGTAGACCATGCCCGGCGAGCCGCTGGCGTAGACGTGCAGGCTCTTGAGATCGACGAAGTCCTGGCACACCACCTCGTGCAGCATGCCGCAGCGCCCCTCCCAGCCACAGGCGTCGCTGACCACCTTGTGCAAGTGCAGGCCGGGCTGGCCCTCCCAGGCCTGCCAGCTGTCCAGCTGATAGAAATCCTCCGGCTGACGCACGCCCCAGTACAGGTGCAGCGGATGGGTGAAGCCGGTGGTGCGGCAATGCTCGATCAGGCTGTGCATCTGCGCCATACCGGTACCGGCGGCGAGCAGCACCAGCGGCCCGTCCGGCAACTCGGCCAAATGGGTGTCGCCGAACGGCATCTGTACCCGTGCCAGGCGCGTGCGGCGCAGCTGCGCCACCAACTGGCGGGCGCTGTCCTCACGAGTGAGGATATGCAGCTCCAGGTCACGGCCCTTGTGCGGTGCCGAGGCCAGGGAGAAGGCCGACCACTCGCCGTCGTCACGCTGCAACAGCAGGTACTGGCCGGCGTGGTAGCGCGGCGTCTTCCCCGCCGGCGCGCGCAGCAACACGCGACAAACATCACCACCGACATCGACCAGGTCGAGCACCTGGCAGCCGAAGGTGCGCACCGGCAACTCGCCCGGGGCGAGCACGCCGTCCCAGTGCAGCACGCAGTCTTCCAGCGGCTCGGCCAGGCAGGTGAACAGCTCGCCGTGGTCCAGCTCGGTACCGGCCTGGCGAACCCGCCCCTCCACCAGCAACGCCGCGCAGATATGGCAGTTGCCGTTGCGGCAGCTCTGCGGGCACTCGTAGCCCAGGCGCCGCGCGGCATCCAGGATGCGCTCGCCGCCCTGCACGTCGAGCACCGCGCCGGAGGGTTGCAGGGTGACCTTCATGACGTGAATGCCTTCAGCTGCGTCGCGAGCGAAGGGTGGGCAAGGCGAAAGGGCGCGAGAGCGCGGAGTTTACATCGCGTAAATGAGCAGCCCGAGCGGCCTTTCAACACAGCCCAATCGAGCGCAGCAGCAGATGATGCATTCATCAGTCGATGCCCAGCTCTTTCCACATGTCGTCGATACGTGCGACCACGGCCGGGTCCTTTTCGATCACCCGGCCCCACTCGCGGGTGGTCTCGCCCGGCCACTTGTGGGTGGCGTCGAGACCCATCTTCGAGCCGAGGCCGGAGACCGGCGAGGCGAAGTCGAGGTAGTCGATCGGCGTGTTGTCGATCATCACCGTGTCGCGCTTGGGGTCCATGCGCGTGGTGATGGCCCAGATCACGTCGTTCCAGTCGCGGGCATTCACATCGTCGTCGGTGACGATGACGAACTTGGTGTACATAAACTGGCGCAGGAAGGACCAGACGCCGAGCATCACCCGCTTGGCGTGGCCGGGGTACTGCTTCTTCATGGTCACCACCGCCATGCGGTAGGAACAGCCTTCCGGCGGCAGGTAGAAGTCGGTGATCTCCGGGAACTGCTTCTGCAGGATCGGCACGAACACCTCGTTCAGCGCCACGCCGAGGATTGCCGGCTCATCCGGCGGCCGGCCGGTGTAGGTCGAGTGGTAGATCGGCTCGCGACGGCGGGTGATGCGCTCGACGGTGAACACCGGGAAAGTGTCGACCTCGTTGTAGTAGCCGGTGTGGTCGCCATAGGGGCCTTCCGGCGCCGTCTCGCCTGGGTAGATGTGGCCCTCGAGGACAATCTCGGCGCTGGCCGGCACCTGCAGGTCGAAGCCGATGGCCTTGACCAGCTCGGTGCGGTGGCCGCGCAAGAGTCCTGCGAAAGCGTATTCGGAGAGGGTATCCGGCACCGGTGTCACCGCGCCGAGGATGGTCGCCGGGTCGGCGCCCAGGGCAACGGCCACCGGATAGGGACGGTCCGGATACTTCTGGCACCACTCGCGGTAGTCCAGGGCGCCGCCGCGGTGGCTGAGCCAGCGCATGATCACCTTGTTGCGACCGATGACCTGCTGGCGGTAGATGCCGAGGTTCTGCCGCTCCTTGTTGGGCCCCTTGGTGATGGTCAGGCCCCAGGTGATCAGCGGCGCCACGTCGCCCGGCCAGCAGGTCTGCACCGGCAGCTTGCCGAGGTCGACGGCATCGCCCTCCTCGATCACTTCGTGGCAGGGCGCGTCCTTGAGGACCTTGGGTGCCATGCTGATGACCTTCTTGTAGATCGGCAGCTTGCTCCAGGCATCCTTCAGGCCCTTGGGCGGCTCCGGCTCCTTGAGGAAGGCCAGCAGCTTGCCGATCTCGCGCAGCTCGCCGACATCCTCGGCGCCCATGCCCAGCGCCACGCGCTCGGGCGTGCCGAACAGGTTGCCGAGCACCGGCACATCGAAGCCCGCGGGCTTCTCGAACAGCAGCGCGGGCCCGCCGCGGCGCAGCGTGCGGTCGCAGATTTCGGTCATTTCCAGCACAGGGGAGACCGGGGTCTGGATGCGCTTGAGTTCGCCGCGCTTTTCCAGCTCGCGGATGAAGTCGCGCAGGTCGCGATACTGCATGCTTGGGCCTCACAGGTCGGGGCGCAAAGTTTAGCGCCGAACTGGGTTATTCAGAAGGCTGCGCAAACGCAAAGGCCGGGTTTCCCCGGCCTTCGTGGCAACGCTCGAATCACTTCCGCTTCATGGAGAGGAAGAATTCTTCGTTGGTCTTGGTGTCTTTCAGCTTGTCGGTGAGGAACTCGATGGCGGCGATCTCGTCCATCGGGTGCAGCAGCTTGCGCAGGATCCACATGCGCGCCAGCTCTTCCTCGCCGGTCAGCAACTCCTCGCGGCGGGTGCCGGACTTGTTGATGTTGATGGCCGGGAACACGCGCTTCTCGGCGATGCGGCGGTCCAGCGGCAGCTCCATGTTGCCGGTGCCCTTGAATTCCTCGTAGATCACCTCGTCCATCTTCGAGCCGGTCTCGACCAGCGCGGTGGCGATGATGGTCAGCGAGCCGCCTTCCTCGATGTTACGGGCGGCACCGAAGAAGCGCTTGGGCTTCTCCAGGGCGTGGGCGTCGACACCACCGGTCAGTACCTTGCCGGAGCTCGGGATCACGGTATTGTAGGCACGCGCCAGGCGGGTGATGGAGTCCAGCAGGATGACCACGTCCTTCTTGTGCTCGACCAGGCGCTTGGCCTTCTCGATCACCATCTCGGCGACCTGCACGTGACGGGTCGGGGGCTCGTCGAAGGTGGAGGCAACCACTTCGCCACGCACGGTGCGCTGCATCTCGGTCACTTCTTCCGGGCGCTCGTCGATCAGCAGGACGATCAGGTAGCACTCGGGGTTGTTGCGGGTGATGTTGGCCGCGATGTTCTGCAGCATGATGGTCTTGCCCGCTTTCGGCGGGGCGACGATCAGGCCGCGCTGGCCCTTGCCGATCGGCGCGCAGAGGTCGATCACGCGGCCGGTGAGGTCTTCCTTGGAGCCGTTGCCGGCCTCCATGGTCAGGCGCTTGGTCGGGAACAGCGGCGTCAGGTTCTCGAACAGGATCTTGTTCTTGGCGTTTTCCGGGCGGTCGAAGTTGATGGTGTCGACCTTGAGCAGGGCGAAGTAGCGCTCGCCTTCTTTCGGCGGGCGGATCTTGCCGACGATGGTGTCACCGGTACGCAGGTTGAAGCGGCGGATCTGGCTGGGCGAGACGTAGATGTCGTCCGGGCCGGCCAGGTAGGAGGAGTCCGCGGAGCGCAGGAAGCCGAAGCCGTCCTGGAGAATCTCCAGCACGCCGTCGCCGGAAATCTCTTCGCCGCTTTTCGCGTGCTTTTTCAGCAGGGCGAAGATGATGTCCTGCTTGCGCGAACGGGCCATGTTTTCCAGACCAGCCTGGTCGGCCATGTCCAGCAGTTCGGCAATCGGCTTTTGCTTGAGTTCGGTCAGATTCATAGGAATGACGTAGGTATATGAAGGAGGGAAGGAAAGCCTTGGGCTTTGCTGGCCGCGCCGCGAGAAGGCGACTGGATCGCTCGATGTTATCGGGAGGAATGCGTCGGCGGCGGCTTGGGGGGCAACGAGGAACCCGTTGCAGGCCCGAATGTAACATCGCGTTTAGCGCGACGTCCAGCCTGCGCCCAAAGAAAAAGCCCCGCGATGTGCGGGGCTTCTGTTACAGCGGCGAACGCCTCAGATATTGGCGTCGAGGAAGGCGGCCAGCTGCGACTTGGACAGGGCGCCGACCTTGGTGGCCTCGACGTTGCCGTTCTTGAACAGCATCAGGGTCGGAATGCCGCGTACGCCGTACTTCGGCGGGGTTTCCTGGTTTTCGTCGATGTTCAGCTTGCAGACCTTCAGCTTGCCGGCGTAGGTCTGGGCGATTTCGTCCAGCACCGGGGCGATCATCTTGCACGGGCCGCACCATTCGGCCCAGTAGTCGACCAGGACCGGACCTTCGGCCTTGATCACGTCGTCTTCGAAGCTGGTGTCGCTGACGTTGGTGATGAATTCGCTCATGTACAGTCTCCGTGATCGGAAGCAAAAAGTGGCGCCATGATAGCCCGCATCCGCCCCTGCCGAAAGCCGCTGTCCATTGAGCTTGACTATCAATGGATTTGATACCGCCGACGAAGGATTACGGCAAGCGCCATGGGCGGTTAACATGCAGCCATTGCGGTGCCGGCTCGATCAGGACCGGCGCCAACGTTTGCCAAGGGATAATCCTTCATGCCCAACACCGCCAAGCAGTTTCCGCTGATCGCCGCCATCGACCTCGGCTCCAACAGCTTCCACATGGTCCTGGCCAAGGCCGACCACGGCGAGATCCGCATCCTCGAACGGCTCGGCGAGAAGGTGCAGCTGGCCGCCGGCCTGGACGACGAGCGCATGCTCAGCGAGGAGGCCATGCAGCGCGGCCTGGACTGCCTGCGCCGCTTCGGCCAGCTGATCCAGGGCCTGCCCCAGGGCGCCGTGCGCATCGTCGGCACCAACGCCCTGCGCGAGGCACGCAACCGCGCCGAATTCATCCGCCGCGCCGACGAACTGCTCGGCCATCAGGTGGAAGTCATCTCCGGTCGCGAGGAAGCGCGCCTGATCTACCTCGGCGTCTCCCACACCATCGCCGACAACCCGGGCAAGCGCCTGGTGGTGGACATCGGCGGTGGCAGCACCGAGTTCATCGTCGGCCAGCGCTTCGAGCCGCTGCTGCGCGAGAGCCTGCAGATGGGCTGCGTCAGCTACACCCAACGCTATTTCCGCGACGGCAAGATCACCCCGGCGCGCTACGCCCAGGCCTACACCGCCGCACGCCTGGAGCTGATGAGCATCGAGCAGGGCCTGCAGCGCCTGGGTTGGCAGGAGTCGGTGGGCGCCTCCGGCACCATCCGCGCCGTGGGCCTGGCGATCAAGGCCGGCGGCCTGGGCAATGGCGAGATCAATCCGGAGGGCCTGGCCTGGCTCAAGCGCAAGGTGTTCAAGCTGGGCGAGGCGGACAAGCTGGACATCGAGGGCATCAAGCCCGACCGCCGGCAGATCTTCCCGGCCGGCCTGGCCATCGCCGAGGCCATCTTCGACGCCCTCGACCTGCAACGCATGGACCACTCCGAAGGCGCCCTGCGCGAGGGCGTGCTGTATGACCTGCTCGGTCGCCACCACCACGAGGACGTGCGCGAACGCACCCTGGGCGCGCTGATGGAGCGCTACCACGTCGACCTGCAGCAGGCCGCGCGAGTCGAAGCCAAGGCCCTGCAGGCCCTGGAGAAGGTGACCGAGGCCTGGCAGCTGGACGAAGACTGGCACAGCGACCTGCTGCAGTGGGGCGCGCGGGTCCATGAGATCGGCCTGGATATCGCCCACTACCAGTACCACAAGCACGGCGCCTACCTGATCGAACACTCCGACCTGGCCGGCTTCTCGCGTCGCGACCAGTTGATGCTGGCCCTGCTGGTGCGCGGCCATCGCCGCAACATCCCCAAGGAGCGTTTCGCCGAGTTCGGCGAGGACGGCGTGCAGCTGCAGCGCCTGTGCGTGCTGCTGCGCTTCGCCATCCTCTTCCACCACATCCGCGGCACCCAGGAGATGCCCAAGGTGCAGCTAAAGGCCGGCCCGCAGAGCCTGGACCTGACCTTCCCCGATGGCTGGCTGGCGGCCAACCCGCTGACCCAGGCCGACTTCGAGCAGGAAGCGGAGTGGCTGACGCGCATCAACTTCACGCTGACCGTACGCTGAAGGCAGCCCGGATGCGATCCGGGACGGAGCTGCCGGCGTCCCGGATTGCATCCGGGCTACAGAACTGACGACGGAGCTCGCTCCTACGCAACGTGATCGCACAGCCAATGAAAAAGGGAGGCCGAGGCCTCCCTTTTTCGTTGCAGCGCGGCGCTCTTAGAAGAGGACGCGGCTGCGGATGGTGCCGGTGACGTGCTGCAGCTTTTCCAGCGCCAGGTCGGAGTACTCGGCGTCGACGTCGATCACCACGTAGCCGACCTTGTCGTTGGTCTGCAGGAACTGGCCGGAGATGTTGATGCCGTTGTCGGCGAACACCTTGTTGATCTCGCTCATCACGCCCGGCACGTTCTGGTGGATGTGCAGCAGGCGATGCTTGCCCGGGTGCGCCGGCAGGGCGACCTCCGGGAAGTTGACGGAAGACACCGAGGTACCGTTGTCGCTGTACTTGACCAGCTTCTCGGCCACTTCCAGGCCGATGTTGGCCTGCGCCTCGGCAGTCGAACCACCGATGTGCGGGGTCAGGATCACGCGATCCAGGCCACGCAGCGGGCTCTCGAACTCTTCGTCGTTGGACTTCGGCTCGACCGGGAACACGTCGATGGCGGCGCCGATCAGGTGCTCGTCCTTGATCGCAGCGGCCAGATGCTCGAGCTCGACCACGGTGCCGCGGGCGGCGTTGATCAGGATGCCGCCCTTCTTCATGGCGCGGATTTCCTTCTCGCCGATCATCCACTGGGTGGACGGCAGCTCAGGCACGTGCAGGGAAACGATGTCGGCCATGCCCAGCAGGTCGTGCAGCTTGGCCACCTGAGTGGCGTTGCCCAGCGGCAGCTTGGTCACGGTGTCGTAGAAGAACACCTGCATGCCCAGGGCCTCGGCCAGCACCGAGAGCTGGGTGCCGATGGAGCCGTAGCCGACGATGCCGAGCTTCTTGCCGCGGATCTCGAAGGAGTTGGCCGCCGACTTGATCCAGCCACCACGGTGGCAGGAGGCGTTCTTCTCCGGAATGCCGCGCAGCAGCAGGATTGCCTGGGCCAGGACCAGCTCGGCGACCGAGCGGGTGTTGGAATAGGGGGCGTTGAACACCGCGATGCCGCGCTCGCGGGCGGCGTCCAGGTCGACCTGGTTGGTGCCGATGCAGAAGCAGCCGACGGCGACCAGCTTCTTGGCGCAGTCGAAGACCTCTTCGGTCAGCTGGGTGCGGGAGCGGATGCCGATGAAGTGGGCGTCGGCGATCTTGCTCTTCAGCTCGTCGTCGGACAGGGCGCCCTTGAGGTACTCGATGTTGGTGTAACCAGCGGCCTTCAGGGTGTCGACGGCATTCTGGTGCACGCCTTCCAGCAGAAGGAACTTGATCTTGCTCTTGTCGAGAGAGGTCTTGCTCATCGGAGTACCTGTTGTCCCACAAAAAGGTGTCAGGAGAACGGCCGCAAACGCTGCCGGCCGGCCCCGCGGATCGGCTCGGGGGCACGATTGGCGGGGTGCGTATGCTAGCATACGAGCCCCGCGAAACCGCCACCCCTGACCGATGAAGCGTTCTCAGGGTGACCATGAATCGTTTGAGAGTTCCCAGATGACCAATCCTGCCCTGATCGATGAGCTGAAGACCCTGGTGGAACCCGGCAAGGTGCTGACCGACGCCGACTCCCTCAACGCCTACGGCAAGGATTGGACCAAGCATTTCGCCCCCGCCCCGAGCGCCATCGTCTTCCCCAAGACCACCGAGCAGGTGCAGGCCATCGTGCGCTGGGCCAACCAGCACAAGGTTGCCCTGGTGCCGTCCGGCGGCCGCACCGGGCTTTCCGCCGCCGCAGTTGCCGCCAACGGCGAAGTGGTGGTGGCCTTCGACTACATGAACCAGATCCTCGAATTCAACGAATTCGACCGCACCGTGGTGTGCCAGCCGGGCGTGGTGACCAAGCAGCTGCAGATGTACGCCGAGGACAAGGGCCTGTACTACCCGGTGGACTTCGCCTCCGCCGGCTCCAGCCAGCTGGGCGGCAACATCGGCACCAACGCCGGCGGCATCAAGGTGATCCGCTACGGCATGACCCGCAATTGGGTGGCCGGCCTCAAGGTCGTCACCGGTACCGGCGAGCTGCTGGAGCTGAACCGCGACCTGATCAAGAATGCCACCGGCTACGACATGCGCCAGCTGTTCATCGGCGCCGAGGGCACCCTGGGCTTCGTGGTCGAAGCGACCATGCGCCTGGAGCGCGCGCCGAAGAACCTCACCGCGATGGTGCTCGGCACCCCGGACTTCGACTCGATCATGCCGGTACTGCACGCCTTCCAGAACAAGCTCGACCTGACTGCCTTCGAGTTCTTCTCGGACAAGGCCCTGGCCAAGATTATGGCCCGTGGCGACGTGCCGCCGGCGTTCGAGACCGACTGCCCGTTCTACGCCCTGCTGGAATTCGAGGCCACCACCGAGGAAGTCGCCGAGCAGGCCCTGGCGACCTTCGAGCACTGCGTCGAGCAGGGCTGGGTCGTCGACGGCGTGATGAGTCAGAGCGAGCAGCAGCTGCAGAACCTGTGGAAGCTGCGCGAGTACATCTCCGAGACCATCAGCCACTGGACGCCGTACAAGAACGACATCTCGGTCACCGTCGGCCAGGTCCCGGCCTTCCTGCACGACATTGACCGCATCGTCGAAGCCAACTACCCAGACTTCGAAGTGGTGTGGTTCGGCCATATCGGCGACGGCAACCTGCACCTGAACATCCTCAAGCCGGAGAACCTGTCCAAGGACGACTTCTTCGCCAAGTGCGCCGTGGTCAACCAGTGGGTGTTCGAGACCGTGCAGAAGTACAACGGCTCTATCTCCGCCGAGCACGGCGTGGGCATGACCAAGCGCGACTACCTTCACTACAGCCGCTCGGAAGCCGAGATCGGCTACATGAAGGCGATCAAGCAGGTGTTCGACCCGAACGGCATCATGAATCCGGGCAAGATCTTCCCGCTCTGAGCCTTACCACCCCTCTCCCCTTGGGAGAGGGGCCGGGGGTGAGGGATTTCCAGGCCACGCCGAGCCGCCTGCGATACCCTCACCCCAGCCCTCTCCCGGAGGGAGAGGGAGCCAGAATCCCACCCGAGGAGTGGCCCAATGAGCTACCAGCACCAGTACACCGACGGCACGCCGATCCACTTCCCGCTGGGCAAGGTGGTCTGCGTCGGGCGCAACTACGCCGAGCATGCCGCCGAGCTGAACAACCCGATTCCGACCGAGCCGCTGCTGTTCATCAAGCCGGGCAGCTGCACCGTGCCGCTGAACGACAGCTTCGCCATTCCGGCCGACCGCGGCGCCGTGCATTTCGAGGCGGAGATCGCCGTGCTGATCGGCAAGCCGCTGTCGAAGAAGCCGTCCGAGGAAGAAGTGCGCGACGCCATCTCCGGCTTTGCCCCCGCCCTGGACCTGACCCTGCGCGACGTGCAGGCCAAGCTCAAGGAGAAAGGCCTGCCCTGGGAGCTGTCCAAGTCCTTCGACGGCGCCTACGTGCTCGCCCCCTTCGTCGCCGCCGACGCAGTGGAAGATGTGCGCGACATCGGCATCCGCCTGTCCATCGACGGCCAGGTCCGCCAGGACGGCAACAGCCGCGACATGCTCAACCCGATCATCGGCCTGATCCAGCACATCGCCGGCCACTTCAGCCTGCAACCGGGCGACGTGGTGTCCACCGGCACCCCG
Organism: Pseudomonas sp. GD04019; assembly: GCF_029837695.1. Lineage (GTDB taxonomy): Bacteria > Pseudomonadota > Gammaproteobacteria > Pseudomonadales > Pseudomonadaceae > Aquipseudomonas. The sequence goes on along the minus strand of NZ_JAOEEA010000004.1, from coordinate 86,576 downwards.
GCCGGGGTCGGCCCGCTGGCCAGCGGCGAGAGCCTGGAGATCGAGCTGGTCGGCCTGTCGCATTTCGCCACCCGCGTCCTCTGAGAGCAGCCGCGGCGGAGCCACTCCGCCGCTCTTCACAGAACTTTCACCAGCGCCGAGTAGTCTGACAGGCTCGATCTCCCGAGCAATATTCGATGTCTCTCAGCCTCTCCCTACCCCGCCAGCGGCGCCTGACCCTGGCGCTGGTCGTCACCCTCGCCTGCACCGCCGCCCTGACCCGCTACCTGCACTGGGACGACCGCGCCCTGCTGTGGTTCAAGGAGCAGAGCGTGCCGACCGCCGAGCGTGCCGCCAGCATCTGGCTGCCCGGCTACAAGGCCAGCGTCGAAGGCAAGCCACTGGCCGGACTGGAGGAAGACGAGACCTCCGACCTGACCTACAACCCGATCACCGGCACCCTGTTCACCGTCACCGGCAAGCTGCCGATGCTGGTGGAACTGAGTCGCAGCGGCGAGGTGCTGCGCCGCATCGTGCTCAAGGGCTTCTCCAATCCGGAGGGCGTGGCGGTGCTGGAGAACGGCAATATCGCCGTGGCCGACGAGCGCCGGCGCAATCTGTCGATCTTCGAACTGAACCCGTTGACCCGCGAACTCGACCTGGCCGACGCCAAGCCCTTCGACCTGGGCTTTCCCGACGCCGGCAACAAGGGCTTCGAAGGCATCGCTTGGGACCCGGCGCAGCAGCGCCTGCTGCTGGGCAAGGAGCGCACGCCGCGCATGTTCAGCCTGAGCAGCGACGGCCAGCACCTGCTCGACGACCAGCTGCAACCGCTGCCCAGCTATGGCCTGGGCATGCGCAACCTGTCGGCGCTCAGCGTCGACCCGCGCACCGGGCATATCCTCGCCCTCTCCGCCCAGTCGCACCTGCTGCTGGAGCTGGACGAGCGTGGCGAGCCGGTCAGCTTCATCAGCCTGATCGGCGGCCAGAGCGGTCTGGAAAGCCGCATCCCGCGCGCCGAGGGCGTGGCCATGGACGAGGACGGCACCATCTACATGGTCAGCGAGCCGAACCTGTTCTACGTGTTCCGCAAGGATGAACCCTTCACCGCGCCACAAGGCTGACCCGCACAAACAACAAGCCCGCGAACGCATCTCGCGGGCTTTGTCTTTCCACTCAGTGCCTAGCGCGCGACGCTATCGAAGCCCTGCAACACGTTGATGGCGTTGATGCCGATCTCCTCCACCGCGTAGCCGCCTTCCATGACGAACAGGGTCTGCAGGCCCAGCGCGCCGATGACCTCGCCCATGCGCAGGTAGTCCGGGCTGTCCAGCTTGAACTGCGAGATCGGGTCTTCCTTGAAGGTGTCCACGCCCAGCGAGACGATCAGTGCGTCCGGCGCATAGGCGGCGATCTGCCGGCAGGCGGCGGCCAGCGCCAGGCTCCAGGCCGACCAGTCGCTGCCGGCGGCCAGCGGGTAGTTGAAGTTGAAACCGCGGCCGACACCCTCGCCTTTCTCGTCGGCATAACCGAGGAAGAACGGGTACTCGAAGCGCGGGTCGCCGTGGATCGAAGTGAACAGCACGTCGGCGCGGTCGTAGAAGATGTCCTGGGTGCCGTTGCCGTGGTGGTAGTCGACGTCGAGGATGGCCACCCGGCTGGCGCCCTGGTCGAGCATGGCCTGGGCGGCGATGGCGGCGTTGTTGAAGTAGCAGTAGCCGCCCATGTAGTCCGCCGCGGCGTGGTGGCCCGGTGGCCGGCACAGCGAGAACACCCCGCGCGCGCCCTTGGCCAGCTCGGCCTGGCCGGTCAGCGCCACGTTCACCGAGCTGCTTACCGCCTGCCAGGTGCCGGCGGTAATCGGCACGCCGGCGTCGAAGCTGTAGTAACCGAACTTGCCGTCGATGCAGTCCGGAATGGTCTGACGCAGGCGGCGGTTGGGCCAGGTGAACGGCAGCATGTCGTAGTCGCGCCCCAGGGCCTGCCATTCGGCCCAGGCGTCCTTGAGGAAATGCACGAAGCCCTCGTCGTGCACCCGCAGGATCGGCGCCAGGCCGAACTCGCGCGGCGCCGCCACCTCGCCTAGCTTCACCTTCTGCGCCCGCGCCAGGACCATGTCGGCGCGACTGGGTTTCTCGAAGCAGGGCGTGAGCTGGCCGTCGATCAGCTCGTATTTGCCGTGATGCAGATGATGGTCGTCGCTGTAGATCGTCAGCATGAGGGGCTCCCCGGACTCGCTAGGGTCCGTTCTCTAGGTGGGATTTCGAGAGCGTCGCGAGCGCGGCCGGCCAACGGCGCCGCGCTGCAGCTATCGACTTATTTCTTCAGCTTGGTCCAGACCTTGCTGCGCAGCGCCAGGGCCTTGGGCGAGCAGAGCTTGAACGAACGCAGGCGCTCCAGCTTGTCCTGCGGAGTGTTGATCGCCGGGTCTTCGAACAGCGCCTTGTCCATGAACTTCTCGGCGCCGGCGATGGCGTTGTTGTAATTGGCGAAGTTGGAGGCGGCGGCGATGTTCTCCGGCTGCATCATCCAGTTGATGAACACATGGGCCTCCTCGACGTTGGTGGCGCCCTTGGGAATCACGAAGTTGTCGATGAAGGTGGACACGCCCTCCTTCGGATAGACGTAGACCAGCGAGGCGCGCTGCTCCTTGGCCCGGTGGAAGGCGCCGTTCCACTGCTGGTGCATGGCCACCTCGCCGGCGGCCATACGCTCGATGGTGCCGTCGCTGTTGTACATGGCGAGCATGTCCTTCTGCTTGCTCAGCAGCTCCATGATCTTCTTCACCTCCTGCGGGTCCTCGGTGCAGCGGTCGATGCCGAGGTAGAAGGCGGCCGGCGGAAACAGGTCGTCCATCGAGTTGAGCGCCACCACCTTGCCCTTCAGCTCGGCCGGCGGGGCGAAGAACGGCCCCCAGCTCTCGTCGAGCTTGCCGCCCGGCACCTGAGCGCTGTCGTAGCTGTAGCCGGTGGTGCCCCACAGGTAGGGCACGCTGTAGTCGTGGCCAGGGTCGAAGTCGAGCTTCTGGAAGGTCGGCGCCAGGTTGGCCAGGTTCGGCAGCTTGCTCTTGTCGAACTTCTGCAGCAGGTCCTCCTGGACCATGATCTGGATGAAGCTGTCCGACGGCACCACCACGTCGTAATTGCCACCACCGGCCTTGAGTTTGGCCAGCAGCGTCTCGTTGGAGTCGTAGGCATCCAGGGTGGCCTTGATGCCGGTATCGGCCTCGAACTTCTTCAGCAGCTCCGGCGGGTAGTAGTCCGACCAGTTGGCGAAATTGAGACTGCCGGCAGCCTGGGCGGCGCCGGACAGGCCGAGGGCGAGAACAACGGATAGCGCGAGCGGGGTACGACGGATCATGGTCTGGCTCCTAGCGTTTGCGTTGGCCGAGGTAGTACGACAGGGTGACGAACAGAATGGAAAGCACAAGCATGATCGAGGAAATCGCATTGATCTTCGGCGATATGCCCATGCGGATGGAGCTGAAGATGTACACCGGCAGGGTGGTCGAACCGGCACCGGCAACGAAGTAGGTGATGACGAAGTCGTCCATCGAGATGATGAAGGCCAGCATCGCGCCGGAGAGGATGCCGGGCAGCAGCAGCGGGAAGCTGATCCGCCAGAACGCCCGCCAGGGCGAGGCATACAGATCGGCGGCGGCCTCCAGCAGGCGTGGGTCCATGCCCTGCAGGCGGGCGCGGATCGGCAGGTAGGCGAACGGCGTGCAGAACACCACGTGGGCGATGAGGATGGTCAGCAGCGACAGCTTCAGCCCGATGAAGGCGAAGAACATCAGGATGGCCACCGCGCAGACGATGTCCGGCACCAGCAACGGCAGGCCGAGCACGCCCTGCAGGGCGCCCTGGCCACGGAAGCGCCGGCCATGCATGCCCAGCGCCGCCAGGGTCGCCAGGCAGGTGGAGATCAGCGTGGCGCAGACCGCGACGATCAGCGAGTTCTTCGCCGCCCGCAGGATCTCCGGGTCGTTGGCCACCACCGAGTACCACTTGAAGCTGAAGCCCTGCCACAGGGTGGCCGACTGCCCGGCGTTGAAGCTCAGCGCCACCAGCACCAGGATCGGGATGTAGAGGAAGGCGAAGAACGCCCAGGCGGCCGGGCGCACGCCGGTGAAGCGCCACAGCGGGCCCTGCAGGTTCATGCGCGAACCTCCTGGCCACGCTGGCGCAGGCCGTTGAACAGCAGGGCCAGCAGCACCAGGCTGAACAGCGAGAAAGCCAGCGCCGAACCCAGCGGCCAGTTGTGCCCGGAGCCGAACTGCAGCTGCACAAGGTTACCGATCATCAGCGCCTTACCGCCGCCAAGCAGCTCGGGAATGATGTAGTTGCCCAGCGCCGGGATGAACACCAGGGTCGCGCCGGCCAACATGCCCGGCAGCGCCAGCGGCAGGATCACCCTCTTCAGTGCCTGCCAGCGGTTGGCACCGAGGTCGAAGGCCGCCTCCACCAGGCGCCAGTCGAGCTTCTCCAGGCTGGTGTAGATCGGCAGCACCATGAACGGCAGGAAGCTGTAGAGCAGGCCTATCATCACCGCGCCATTGCTGTAGAGCAGGCCAACGCTGCCCTCGGGCACGCCGAACACGCCCAGCACGCCGTCCACCAGCCCGCCGTTGCGCAGCAGCAACATCCAGGCATAGACCCGCACCAGCAGGTTGGTCCAGAACGGCACGGTGACCAGGAACAGCAGCAGGTTGCGCTTCTTCTCGCTCTGCAGCGCCAGGTACAACGCGGTGGGGAAGCCGATCAGCAGGCAGCCGGCGGTGGTCGCCACAGCCAGCCAGAAGGAACGCTGGAAGATGCCCAGGTAGTCGGTGTTGAACACCAGGCTGTCGTCGAAATCGCGCTCGTAGAGGAAGCTGACGTAGGCCTCCACCGAGTACTCGCCCCACTTCACCCCGCCGTACTCGCCGGGCTGCAGGAAGGACACCAGCAGCATGATCGCCAGCGGCGCGAGCAGGAACACCAGCAGCACTGCCATGCCTGGCGCGATCAGGCCGAGGCGGCGCAGCAGCTGGCGGCGCTCGGCCAGTTGCCGGGGCGTACTCATTCGCTCAGCACCCGGACGGCGGCGGCCGGCACGTCCAGGCGCACCTGGGCACCACGCGGCAGCGGCTGGCTGATGCCGCCACGATTCTGCTGGCGCACGCGGAAGCCGGACTGGCCGGCGACCTTGAGCAGGTAGAGGGTGTCGGTGCCGATATACACCACCTCCTCCACCTCGCCGGCCAGGTTGCCGGACTCGCTCAGGCTGATGCGCTCCGGACGAATCGCCAAGGTCACCCGCCCACTCTGCGGCACACCGGCCAGATTCAGCACCTGGCCATCGGCTAGGCGCGCACCACTGGCGAACGGGTCGGCTTCTAGGAAGTTGGTCTCGCCGATGAAATCGGCCACGGTGCGGTTCACCGGGCTCTCGTAGATCTCGCTCGGCGTGCCGATCTGCAGGATGCGCCCCTTGCTCATCACCGCGATGCGATCGGACATGGTCAGCGCTTCTTCCTGGTCGTGGGTGACGAAGATGAAGGTGATGCCGGTCTCGGCCTGCAGGCGCTTGAGCTCGATCTGCATCTCCTTGCGCAGCTTCATGTCCAGCGCGGAGAGCGACTCGTCGAGCAGCAGCACCTTGGGCCGGCTGGCCAGCGCGCGGGCCAGGGCGATGCGCTGCTGCTGGCCACCGGATAGCTGGTCGGCGCGGCGGTTGCCGACGTCCGGCAGCTTCACCAGCGCCAGCATGCGCTCCACCGTGGCGACGATCTCGCCCTTGGGCTTGCCCTGCATCTCCAGGCCGAAGCCGATGTTCTGCGCCACCGTCATGTGCGGGAACAGCGCATAGCTCTGGAACACGGTATTGACCGGGCGGCGGAAGGGCGGGAGGTCCTGCATCGGCTCGCCGTACAGGCGAATCACCCCGGCGCTGGGCTGCTCGAAGCCGGCGATCAGCCGCAGCAGCGTGGTCTTGCCGCAGCCGGATGGCCCCAGCAGGGTGAAGAATTCATTGTCGCGGATTTCCAGCGAGACACCGTCCAGGGCCTTGTGGCCACTGCCGCCGGCGCCGTACTCCATGCTCAGGGTTTCGATCGAGATCGCACTGCTCATCCGCAATTAGCTCCTAACCAATTGTTTTTATTGGTGATTAAGAGGCAGGAAGGGCCAAATGGCTCTGTGATCGATTCTAGGCAGCGCAGTGCTGGCGGCAGAACGATAGATGCGGTCAAAAGGGGATAGATGTGGCCAAGTTGTTGCGCATACGCCATAGCCGATAATCTGCGGCCGGGCCAAACGGCTTACGCCGTCTCGCGAGAACACTTCAAAAAGCGCCGAAAATAGGCAAAGGACTGCAAGTGGTAAATAGAGAACCTTGGCAATCAAGAAGATTGCGCGGCGACATTCGCCATACACTCGCCCGAACCACCCAGAGGCTGGCCTGGCTGACGCTTGTCTTATTAGCTACTGCAAATGGCGCGGATATCTCAGAGTTCGCTCCCTGTCGTTCCAGCAATACCGAAAGCGACATGTATACGTGCATGCAGGAGCAGCTGAAAGCTGCCGACGCGTAGTTGAACTCCAGCTACAAATCACTGATGGCTCGTTACAGAAATGACGGCGCTGTCGCCAACGAGAGCGTGGAGTCGCAGGACATTTATCTGAAGAAGGCGCAAATCGCCTGGATCACCCTTCGAGACGAAGGCTGCCAATTCGAAACCTACGACTCGATCATGGGGAGCGGTTTTGGCACCCTCTACACTGCATGCCTTTTGAAACAGACGCGGGAACGAACCCAGTACCTGCAGTGGCATATCGACCACCCCTGAACGATTCGCCCGTCCGGCCGAGCATGATGCTTAGAGCAACCCATGAACCATCCATACCGCCCACCCCAATCATCCGTTGAAGTCGGCCCGGCGTCCGGACCCGGCATCACGTCGATTATTCTGCCGATCGTAGGACTTGTCTGCGCCCTGCTCACCGCGCTCGCCCCGACAATGGTGATCCCCCAGTTCCAGCAGGTTTTCTCGAGCTTCGGAGCGCAATTGCCACTGCTGACCCGCATCGCCATCGACCAGCACCTGGGGCTCTGGCTGCTGCCGCTGCTAGTTATCGCCGTCTGGCTCTTCTGGCCGCGCGCCAAGCAGCGTCCCCTAGCCGCCTGCCTGGTGGGCGCTGGCGGACTTGTCATCATCATTCCGCTACTGATCCTTGCGATGTATCTGCCGATCTTCCAGCTGGGCCAGGCTGTATGAGTCCAACAGGTACATACACTCAGCCCCGCGCCGTCAGATGCCGCGCAATTCCTTTCTTCAACGGCAACAGTCCCTGCGCCACCCGCAATCCTGCACCGCGCAGTAGCCTGACCGGCAGACGGTCGTCGGTATACATATCCACCAGCAGGTTGGTGGCCTGGTACAGCGGCCAGGTCGCCAGGCGGTGCTGGCGCTCGTAACGGGCCAGCACCGCCGGTGTGGCGATATCTTCGCCGCGGGCATGGGCAGTCAGCACCGCTGCACTTAGCCGCTGCACGCTGCCCAGACCAAAGTTGAAGCCGTGGGCGGTAACCGGGTGCATGCCAACGGCGGCATCGCCAATCAAGGCGCAGCGCGGGCCGACCAGCTTCTCGGCGTAGGCACCGATCAGCGGATAGGCGTGGCGCTCGCTGGCCAGTTGCATGGCACCCAGGCGACGGTCGAAGCGCTGCTCCATCTCGCGGGCGAAGGCCTGTTCGTCCAGCCCGCGCAGCCGCTCGATCTCGCGCGGCGGCAGGGTCAGCACCACGGAGGATTGGTTGCCGTTGAGCGGTAGCAGGGCCAGGGTCTGGCCGTAGCCGAACCATTCCCAGGCGGTCTGTCGGTGCGGCTTCTGGTGGTGCATACGGCACACCAGCATGGTCTTGCCGAAATCTTTGAGCCGGGCGCCGATGCCGAGCTGGCGGCGGGTCTCGGAGAAGCGGCTGTCGGCGGCGACCAGCAGGCGCGTGCGCAGTACCTCGCCATTGGCCAGTTCCAGCGGCACCTCGCGCTCGGCATGGCGAATCGCTCGTACCGAAGCCTCGCAACGCAACTGCACATCGGCGCACTCGGCGACCGCGTCGAAGGCGGCGCGGCGAATCGCCCGGTTGGCCACCAGATGACCGAGGCGCTCGGCGCCGGCCTGCTCGGCGTGGATCTGCAGGGCGAACAGCGAGGGGCCGTTGAGCACCTGGGCGTCGCGCAGCACGGCGGCCTCGTCGGCGGGAAGCCGCTGCCACAGGCCGAGTTTTTCCAGCAGCTTCTGGGAGGCATGGGTCAAGGCGATCTCGCGGCCGTCGAAGGCCGGCTCGGCCAGCTCCTGCTCAGTCTGGCGTTCCAGCAGTACAACCGAGAGGCCATGCCCGGACAGGGCACGAGCCAGGCACAGGCCGGCCGGGCCGGCGCCGATGATGGCGACATCGTGGATCATGGGATGGGCGCTCCGCGCAGGTGAATGCGCGGCAGTCTAGAACCGCGACTGCGTCAGCTTCTTGTCCCCGGTCAATCAGCGGCGCAGTTCGCTCGGCGCCAGCCCGCTCCAGCGCTGGAAGGCATGACGGAAGCTGGCCGTCTCGCTGTAGCCGAGCTCTTCGGCGATCAGGTAGATCGGCTTGTCGGTGTTGAGCAGCAGCTGGCGCGCCTTGTCATAGCGCACCTCGTCGAGCAGGTGCTGGAAACTGGTATTGAGCTGCTGCAGGTGACGCCGCAAGGTTCGCTCGGAACGGTGCAGGCGGGTGGCGACACGTTCCAAAGTGGAGCATTCGCTCAGGTCGCCGGACAGCTGCTGGCGGATCAGATCGCGCAGGTCGTGACGACTGTGCAGCTGCGCCTCCAGTTGCATGCACTGCTGCAAACCATGCTGGTGGCTGACCGGATCGGCCAGCGGCAACGTGCGTTCGAGCAACTTGGGGTTGAAGCACAGGGCGTTGCAGCCGGCATCGAACTCCACCGGGCAGCCGAGTCGCTCGCTGTAACTGGCCGCATGCGCAGGCGCTGGGTACTCCAGCAGCAGGCGACGCGGGCGCACCGACTCGCCGAGCAGGTCCTGCACCACGGTGAGCAGCGAGGTCAGGCAAAGCTCGATGTTGAATTGGCGTAGCGCCGGATCGTAGCGATAGCCACTAGCGCTCAGGCGGACCTCGTCGCCGACCGCCTGCAGCTCCAGGCGGAAATAGGTGCCGAGCAGCGCGGGATGGGCGATAGCCAGGCGCAGGGCTTCGCCAAGATTGCGGCTGGCCAGCAGGGTGTAGCCGAGCATACCGTAGGCCGAGACGTGCATGCGCTTGCCCAGCAGCAAACCGAGGGCCGGGTCGGCGCTGGCCGCCAGGGCATTGGCCAGCACGCGCAGTTCCTGGGCATGGCTGACCAGGCGCGTCGGGCTGGCCAGGTCGGCGACCGGGATGCCGCTGCCTTCCAGCACCCGCTCGGCATCGACCCCCATGCGTTGCAGACCCTGTACGGCCAGGGCAACCGTGTGCAGGGTGGTCAAGATGCGTTCTTCCGGTAACACTGACATGACTGCCGTTCCGCTGGGGTGGTATTCGGTAACTGCGTCTGGCGTTTCGCTTAAGGCTTCTTAAGCTTCAATTCAGCTGCACCTGTTTTGATGCAGCACCTCTGACTCGGAACCTCGTCCATGCGCCGCCTGACTCAAGCTCGCGTTCTGTTGCCCACCCTGGCATTGCTCGTTCTCGTGGCCCTGCTGGTGGTTGCCCAGCAATGGCGCCTGCTCGAACGTGGCTGGTTCGTGGTGCAAGAATGGCGCCATGCGGCCGAGTGGCAGGACAAGTCGATCTGGCTGCCGGACTACCGGGTGACCGTGCAGGCCAAGCCGATCCAGGGCCTGAGCGCGGATGTCTCGGCGCTGACCTTCGACCCGGACCGCCGCAGCCTGTTTACCGTGACCAACAAGAACGCCGAGATCATCGAGCTGTCGCTGGGCGGCGAGATCGTGCGCCGCGTGCCCCTGGTCGGTTTCGGCGACCCGGAGGCCATCGAGTACATCAGCCGCGACCTCTACGTGATCACCGACGAGCGTCAGCAGCGCCTGTTCCGCGTGCACCTGGACGACGACACCGATTTCGTCGACGCCGCCGACTCCGAGCAGCTGTCCCTGGGCATCGGCCTCAACGGCAACAAGGGCTTCGAGGGCCTGGCCTACGACGCCGCCAACCACCGCCTGTTCGCCGCCAAGGAGCGCGACCCGGTGAGCATCTACGAGATCCACGGCTTCCCCCATACCAACCCGGACAAGCCATTCGCCGTGCACGTGGTGGACGACCCCGAGCGCGACGCCCGCCTGTTCGTGCGCGACCTCTCCAGCCTCGACTACGACGCCCATACCGGCCACCTGCTGGCCCTGTCGGACGAGTCGCGCCTGGTGCTGGAGATCAACTCCGACGGCCGGCCGATCAGCAGCCTGTCGCTCCTTGGTGGCCAGCACGGCCTGAAGAAGAGCGTGCCGCAGGCCGAGGGCGTGGCCACGGACGACCAAAGCCGGCTGTACGTGGTGAGCGAGCCGAACCTGTTCTACGTGTTCGAGAAGCAGGCGGCGCAGTAGCGGCGCCGAGCCGCTTTGCCCGAAAAGAAAAAACCCGGCCATTGCCGGGTTTTCTTCGCAGGACGGCTGTCGCCTCGCACAAATGCGTCACGCGGGGTTTGCCCGCCCTACGCTCAGGCCGTAGCCCGGACTTCAGTCCGGGACTGACACGGCAGGCGACCCGGATTGAAGTCCGGGCGACAGGCTTAGACCTCGAGGGTCTTTACGCCGTCCGGAGTGCCGAGCAGCAGCAGGTCAGCCGGGCGAGCGGCGAACAGGCCGTTGGTGACCACGCCGACGATGGCGTTGATGTCGGCCTCCAGCTTCACCGGGTCGGTGATCGACATGTTGTGCACGTCGAGGATGATGTTGCCGTTGTCGGTGACCACGCCCTCGCGATACACCGGGTCGCCGCCCAGCTTCACCAGTTGGCGCGCCACATGGCTGCGGGCCATGGGGATGACTTCCACCGGCAGCGGGAAGGCACCGAGCACCGGCACCAGCTTGCTGGCGTCGGCGATGCAGATGAAGGTCTTGGCCACCGCCGCGACGATCTTCTCGCGGGTCAGGGCGGCGCCGCCGCCCTTGATCAGATGGAGGCGCTCGTCGCTCTCGTCGGCACCGTCGATGTAGAACTCCAGGCCGTCCACCGCATTCAGGTCGTACACCGGAATGCCGTGGCCCTTGAGGCGCGCGGCGGTGGCTTCGGAGCTGGCCACGGCGCCGTCGAAGGCCATCCTGTGCTGGGCCAGGGCGTCGATAAAGCAGTTGGCGGTGGAGCCGGTGCCGACGCCGATCACACTCTTGCTGTCGAGGTGGGGAAGGATATGGTCGACGGCGGCCTGGGCCACCGCCTGCTTGAGCTGATCCTGGGTCATCGGGGTCTGCGCCTGGGGTATGCGGGAGGGGCGAATTATAGCCTCCTGCCCGACGCAATCGGCTGCGTTTTATCGCCACAGGCCTACTGATATGCGGCTTTTGCCGCGGACTGTCGGTGGCCGCCGGTCGAAGCGCTGGGGTAGACTCCAGAATCCGTGAAAAGCCCGCCAGTGAAGCCCGTGATGCTCGAACAGTACGTCAAGAAGATCCTCACCTCGCGCGTCTACGACGTCGCGGTGGAAACCCCGCTGCAACCCGCCCGCCAGCTCACCGAGCGGCTGGGCAACCAGATTCTGCTCAAGCGCGAGGATCTGCAGCCGGTGTACTCGTTCAAGATTCGCGGCGCCTACAACAAGCTGGCCCAGCTGACCGCCGAGGAACTGGAGCGTGGCGTGGTCACCGCCTCCGCCGGCAATCATGCCCAGGGCCTGGCCCTGGCCGCCAAGCACCTGGGCGTGAAGGCGACCATCGTCATGCCGCGCACCACCCCGGAGCTGAAGGTGCAGGGCGTACGCTCGCGCGGCGGTAAGGTGGTGCTGCACGGCGACGCCTTCCCCGAGGCGCTGGCACATTCGCTCAAGCTGGTGGAAGAGAAGGGCTACACCTACATCCACCCCTATGACGATCCGCTGGTGATCGCCGGCCAGGGCACCGTGGCCATGGAAATCCTGCGCCAGCAGCCGGGCCAGCTGGACGCCATCTTCGTGCCGGTCGGCGGCGGCGGTCTGATCGCCGGCATCGCTGCCTATGTGAAATACCTGCGTCCGGAGATCAAGATCATCGGTGTCGAGCCGGACGATTCCAACTGCCTGCAGGCCGCCATGGCCGCCGGCGAGCGCGTGGTGCTGCCGCAGGTCGGGCTATTCGCCGACGGCGTGGCCGTGGCCCAGATCGGCGCGCACTGCTTCGACGTGTGCAGGGATCACGTCGACGAGGTGATCACCGTCAGCACCGACGAGCTGTGCGCGGCGATCAAGGACATCTACGACGACACCCGCTCGATCACCGAGCCGGCCGGCGCCCTGGCCGTGGCCGGGATCAAGAAGTACGTGGAGCGCGAGGGCCTGCAAGGCAAGGTGCTGGTGGGCATCGACTCGGGCGCCAACATCAACTTCGACCGCCTGCGCCACGTGGCCGAGCGCGCCGAGCTGGGCGAGAAGCGCGAGGCGATCATCGCCGTGACCATCCCCGAGCGGCCGGGCAGCTTCAAGGCCTTCTGCGAGGCGATCGGCAAGCGCCAGATCACCGAGTTCAACTACCGCTACCACACCGACCGCGAGGCGCACATCTTCGTCGGCGTGCAGACCCACCCGGAAAACGACCCGCGCCAAGCGCTGGTAGAGAACCTGCGTGAACAGGGCTTCCCGGTGCTCGACCTGACCGACAACGAGCTGGCCAAGCTGCATATCCGTCACACCGTCGGCGGCCATGCAGCGGCGGTGGCCGACGAGGTGGTGTTCCGCTTCGAGTTCCCCGAGCGGCCGGGCGCGCTGTTCAACTTCCTCAACCGCCTGGGTGGGCGCTGGAACATCACCATGTTCCACTACCGCAACCACGGTGCCGCCGACGGCCGTGTGCTGGCCGCCCTGCAGGTGCCGGCGGACGAGCGCAACCAGATTCCGGCTGCCTTCGACGCCATCGGCTATCCCTACTGGGACGAGACCGACAACCCGGCCTACAAGCTCTTCCTCGGTTAAGGAACGCTGATGGAACACTACCAGCTGCTGAAATACGCCCACCTGATTTCCGCCGTGCTGATCCTGGCGGGCTTCATCGCCCATGCCTTTATGCTGTGGAAGGCGAACAAATCGGGGGATGCGGCGATCCTGACCCGCAAGCTACGGGTCACTCGCCTGTACAGCATGCCGGCCATCGGCCTGGTCACCCTGAGCCTGCCGGTCAGCGGCTGGTGGCTGGTGCACACGGTCGGCCTGTCGCTGGGCGCCAGCTGGCTGCTGTTCAGCGCCAAGCTGTTCGGCCTGCTGGTGCTGTTCGGCCTGCTGCTGCACAACCGCCTGGGTGCCTGGCAGGTTGCCGTCGCCAACGGCGCGGTATCGACCAAGCTGTTGCGTTTCGTGGTCGCCTACGCGGCGCTGGTGCTGATCCTGTTGCTGGCGATCTTCGCCCTGATGGGGGCCAAGCCGGCCTGATGTCTCTCCCTCACCACGAGCAGCAGCCATGAGTCTTTACCTGCTGCTCAAGACCCTGCACATCCTCTCCTCAACCCTGCTGTTCGGCACCGGTCTGGGCTCGGCTTACTACGCCCTGCGCGCCTGGCGCAGCGGCGAGGTGCAGGTGATCGCCACCACCTTCCGCCACCTGGTTACCGCCGACTGGCTATTTATCGCGACGACGGCGGTGTTCCAGCCGCTCAGCGGCCTGGCCCTGGCAAAACTCGCGGGCTGGCCGCTGAGTCAGGCGTGGCTGCTGTGGAGTGCCGGGCTGTTCGTGCTGGCGGGGCTGTGCTGGCTGCCGGTGCTGTGGCTGCAGATCCGCGTGCGCGACATGGCCGTCGAGGCATTACGCGATGGTGGCCAGCTACCGGAGCGGGCCAACCGCTATATGCGCATCTGGTTCGTGCTGGGCTGGCCGGCCTTTATCGCCTTTATCGCGATCTTCTGGCTGATGGTGACCAAGCCGCTGTGATGGCGTAGGGCGGGTGAAACCCGCGCAGCATGGCTTACGCGGGTTTCACCCGCCCTACGGACAGCCCAGCGATGCGAGCCTTGGCGCTTCAGCGCAGGCTAAGCACCGGCCAACCCCGCCCGACGGCGATGGCGCGCAGAGTATCGTCCGGATCGACCGCAACGGGATGCGAGGCGGCCTGCAGCAGCGGCAGGTCGTTGCGCGAGTCGCTGTAGAAGTAGCTGCCATCCAGGCTCAGGCCGGTCTCGGCCAGCCACTGCTGCATCCGCGTCACCTTGCCTTCCTGGTAGCAGGGCACGCCGGCGACCTGGCCAGTGTAGCGGCCGTTTTCCATACCGCACTCGGTGGCCAGCAGCGTGTCGACGCCCAGGCGCGCGGCGATCGGCGCGGTGATGAAGCGGTTGGTGGCGGTGATGATCACCAGCTTGTCGCCCGCCTCGCGGTGCTGCTGCAGCAACGCCTCGCCCTTGGCCAGGATGATCGGCTCGATCACCTCCGTCATGAACTCGGCCTGCCAGCGCGCCAGCTCGGCGGCATCGGTGCGGCTGAGGATGGCCTGGGTGAAGCTCTGGTAGGCCACCACGTCCAGCTTGCCGGCGCAGTAATCGGCATAGAAGGCGTCGTTGCGCGCGCGGTACTCGACGGCATCGACCCGGCCGGTGTCGCAGAGAAATTCGCCCCAGCTGTGGTCGCTGTCGCCGGCGAGCAGGGTGTTGTCGAGGTCGAAGAGAGCAAGGCGCACGTCGGATTACCTGGTTCGGAGGGTCATGAGGGGGCGTCAGAATAGCCGCTTTCACCGCCACTGCCCATTAGCCGAGCCGCGCGTTTGCTGCGCCCGCGGGCTTTGTGGAACAATGCCGAAACATGCGTTTTCGAGGTGCTGTGCCGTGATTGATTCCGATGGTTTTCGCCCTAATGTCGGCATCATCCTGACCAATGATATTGGCCAGGTGCTGTGGGCGCGGCGGATCAACCAGGATGCCTGGCAGTTTCCCCAGGGCGGCATCAACCCCAACGAGTCGGCCGAGCAGGCGCTGTACCGCGAGCTGAACGAGGAAGTCGGCCTGGAACAGCAGGATGTGAAGATTCTCGCCTGCACCCGGGGCTGGTTGCGTTATCGTCTGCCCCAGCGCCTGGTGCGCACCCACAGCCAGCCGCTGTGCATCGGGCAGAAACAGAAGTGGTTTCTCCTGCGCTTGACCGGCGACGAGAGCCGGGTGCGCATGGACCTGACCGGCAAGCCGGAGTTCGATGGCTGGCGCTGGGTGAGTTACTGGTACCCGCTGAACCAGGTAGTGACATTCAAGCGCGAGGTCTACCGTCGCGCCCTGAAGGAATTAGCCCCGCGCCTGCTGGCGCGCGACTGACGGAGTTCGATAGCGAGCCATGCTCAACACCCTGCGCAAGATCGTCCAGGAAGTAAACGCCGCCAAGGATCTCAAGGCGGCGCTGACGATCATCGTGCAACGGGTGAAAGAGGCCATGGGCAGCCAGGTCTGCTCCGTCTACCTGCTCGATGCCGAGACCAAACGCTTCGTGCTGATGGCCACCGACGGCCTCAACAAGCGCTCCATCGGCAAGGTCAGCATGGCGCCCAACGAAGGCCTGGTCGGCCTGGTGGGCACCCGCGAGGAGCCGCTCAACCTCGAGCACGCCTCCGAACACCCGCGCTACATGTATTTCCCCGAGACCGGCGAAGAACGCTACGCCTCCTTCCTCGGCGCGCCGATCATCCACCACCGTCGGGTGATGGGCGTACTGGTGGTGCAGCAGAAGGAGCGTCGCCAGTTCGACGAGGGCGAAGAAGCCTTCCTGGTCACCATGAGCGCCCAACTCGCCGGCGTCATCGCCCACGCCGAGGCCACCGGCTCGATCCGCGGCCTGGGCAAGCAGGGCAAGGGCATCCAGGAAGCGCGCTTCGTCGGCGTGCCCGGCGCCCCCGGCGCGGCCGTGGGTACCGCGGTGGTGGTGCTGCCACCGGCCGACCTCAACGTGGTGCCGGACAAGGCCATCGACGACATCGAGGCCGAACTGGAAGTGTTCGGCAAAGCTCTGGAATGGGTGCGCGAGGACATGCAGGAGCTGTCCGCCAAACTCGCCAGCCAGCTGCGCAAGGAAGAACTGGCGCTGTTCGACGTGTACCTGATGATGCTCGACGACAACGCCCTTGGTAACGAGGTACGCAAGGTCATCAGGGCCGGCCAGTGGGCCCAGGGCGCTTTGCGCCAGGTGGTCAACGAGCACGTCTCGCGCTTCGAGCTGATGGACGACGCCTACCTGCGCGAGCGCGCCAGCGACGTGCGTGACCTCGGCCGCCGCCTGCTCGCCTACCTGCAGGAAGAACGCAAGCAGAACCTGGTCTACCCGGACAACACCATTCTGGTCAGCGAGGAGCTGTCACCAGCCATGCTCGGCCAGGTGCCGGAAGGCAAACTGGTCGGCCTGATCTCGGTGCAGGGCTCGGGCAACTCCCATGTCGCCATCCTCGCCCGCGCCATGGGCATTCCCACGGTCATGGGCGTGGTCGACCTGCCCTATTCCAAGGTCGACGGCATCCAGTTGATCGTCGACGGCTACCACGGCGAAGTATTCACCAACCCCAGCGAGCTGCTGCGCAAGCAGTACGCCGAAGTGGTCGAGGAGGAACGCCAGCTGGCCCAGGGCCTCAACGCCCTGCGCGAACTGCCGTGCGAGACGCTGGACGGCCAGCGCCTGCCGCTGTGGGTCAACACCGGCCTGCTGGCCGACGTGAAGCGCGCCCAGGAACGCGGCGCCGAAGGCGTTGGCCTGTACCGCACCGAAGTGCCGTTCATGAACGGCGAGCGCTTCCCCAGCGAGAAGGAGCAGTTGGCCACTTACCGCGAGCAGTTGGCCGCCTTCCATCCGCTGCCGGTGACCATGCGCACCTTGGATATCGGCGGCGACAAGGCCCTGTCCTACTTCCCGATCAAGGAAGAGAACCCCTTCCTCGGCTGGCGCGGCATTCGCATCACCCTCGACCACCCGGAAATCTTCCTGGTCCAGGTACGCGCCATGCTCAAGGCCAGCGAGGGCCTGAACAACCTGCGCATCCTCCTGCCGATGATCTCCGGCATGCAGGAGATGGAAGAGGCGCTGCACCTGATTCATCGCGCCTGGGGCGAAGTACGCGACGAGGGCGTGGACATCCCGATGCCGCCGGTGGGCGTGATGATCGAGATTCCCGCCGCCGTCTACCAGGTGCGCGATCTGGCGCGACAGGTCGACTTCCTCTCGGTCGGCTCGAATGACCTGACGCAGTACCTGCTGGCGGTGGACCGCAACAACCCACGGGTCGCCGACCTCTACGACTTCCTCCACCCGGCCGTGCTGCACGCACTGAAACTGGTGGTCGATGGCGCGCATGCCGAAGGCAAGCCGGTGAGCATCTGTGGCGAGATGGCCGGCGACCCAGCCGCCGCCGTACTGCTGCTGGCCATGGGCTTCGACAGCCTGTCGATGAACGCCACCAACCTGCCCAAGGTGAAGTGGCTGCTGCGCCAGATCAGCTCGACCCGCGCCAAGGAACTGCTCGGCCACCTGCTGGCCATCGACAACCCCCAGGTGATCCACAGCACCCTGCACCTGGCCCTGCGCAACCTCGGCCTGGGCCGCGTGATCAACCCGGCGGCGACCATTCAGAGCTGATCCGCCGGCTCTCTCCTACGCCCATTCTCCTGCAGCAGCTTGGCCCGATAGGCATCCGGGGCGATGCCGTACCAGCGCCTGAACGCCCGGTAGAACGGTGACAGCTCGGCGAAGCCGCAGGCGCGCGCCACCTCGCGGATCGCCTGGCCATCCTGCAGCAGCGCATGGGCGCGTGCCTGCTGGATCGCCTCGCGCACCTGGCGCAGGTGACTGCCCTGGGCGGCCAGGCCGCGCTGCAGGGCCGCTGGCGGCATGCCCAGTTCGGCCGCGCAGGCCTGCAGTGAGCAGTCGGCGCGACCCAGGCGCACGCCGATCAGGTAGCTCAGGCGATTGAGCAGATCGTTTTCCACCAGGGCGGCCAGCTCCACCTCGGCGTGCTGCCAGAGCATGCGATGCAGCGCGGGGTTGGCATTGCGCGAGGGGCGCTTGAGCAGCGCAGCAGGGAACCACAGGGCGTCATGCTCGCGGGCGAAGTTCGGCAGCAAGCCGAACAGCCGGCGGTGCTCGGTCACTCGTTTTGGACGCGCATGGCGGAAGTCGAGAGCGTCGAAACGAAACTCGTCGTCGGTAACCAGCAGCAGCAGCTTGATGAACAGCAGGGCCAGGCATTCCATCTGCTGACGCAGCGGGCCGAAGCCACGGTAGTTGAGGTCCAGCACCAGGCAGGCGCGCTCCCCCTCGATGTGCAGCTGGGCGACGAAGCCGCCGGCGAGGATGTGCTGGAACTGCAGGAAGCTGTCCAGCGCCTGCTGCAGATCACGGCTGGCCAGCAGCAGGTAGCCGACCACATCGAGCAGGCGCGGCTTCATCACCTCGCCCAGGTGCAGGCCGATATCGGCATCGCCGGTCAATGCATCGGCGGCCAGCCAGAACAGCGGCGCCTCGTCATGGCTGAGGCGGCCCTCGCTGGGTGGCGGCACCAGCCGGCGGTGCTGGTTGGTGCGCCGGTAGATCGCCGCCGGATCGTGACCGAGCTCGGCCAGGGCCTCGTAGAGCAGGCGGCGCAGGGTGGCGGAATGGGTCAGCGGCGCGGCGCCGGCAAGCGGGTTCATGGAGGCTCCTTGTTTGACCGGAGAATTCCAGCCACAAGGTCTGCGGTCAATGCCGCCGGCCGAAGCGCTGCGCAGAATGGCCACACAACAACAAGGAGCGCGTCATGAAACGCAGTCTGACCTTCCTCGCCGTGGCCATTGCCGCGGCTGCCGCCGGCGCAACTTGGTACAGCCAGAGCAAACTTCCCGTGCGCGACGGCACCTTGCCCCTCGCTGGCCTGCAGGCCCCGGTCTCGGTGCGTTACGACGAACGCGGCGTGCCGCATATCCAGGCGCAGAACGAAGCCGACATGTACCGCGCCCTGGGCTTCGTGCATGCCCAGGACCGCCTGTTCCAGATGGAGATGCTGCGCCGCCTGGCCCGTGGTGAGCTGGCCGAAGTGCTGGGCGCCAAGCTGGTCGATACCGACCGCCTGTTCCGCACCCTGGGCATTCGCCAGCATGCCGATCGCTACACCAAGACCCTCGACCGCAACAGCCCGGCCGTCAAAGCGCTGCAGGCCTATCTGGAGGGGATCAACCAGTTCCAGGACAGCCGCCCGGTACCGGTGGAATTCGATCTGCTGGGCATAGACCCGCGCCCCTTCACCCTCGAAGACACGGTGTCCGTAGCCGGCTACATGGCCTACAGCTTCGCCGCGGCCTTCCGTACCGAACCGGTGCTGACCTATGTGCGCGACCAGCTGGGCGGCGACTACCTGAAGGTATTCGACCTCGCCTGGCACCCCGGCGGCGCCGTCGCCCAGAACCTCAGCGGCGCCGATTGGCAGGCCCTCAACGGCCTTGCCCACCTGAGCCAGCAGGCGCTGGTGGAGGCCGGCCTGCCGCAGTTCGAAGGCAGCAACGCCTGGGCCGTAGCCGGCAGCCGCACCGCCAGCGGCAAGCCGCTGCTGGCCGGCGACCCGCATATCCGCTTCGCCGTGCCGGCGGTGTGGTACGAGGCGCAGCTGAGCTACCCGGGCTTCGAACTGTACGGCCACCACCAGGCGCTCAACCCCTACGCCTCGCTCGGCCACAACCGGCAGTTCGCCTGGAGCCTGACCATGTTCCAGAACGACGATCTCGACCTGATCGCCGAGAAGGTCAATCCGGACAACGCCAATCAGGTGCAGATCAATGGCCAGTGGGTCGACCTGCAGAGCCGCGAGGAGACCATCCGGGTCAAGGGTGGCGAACCGGTCAAGCTGACCCTGCGCCGCTCGCCCCACGGCCCGATCATCAACGACGCCCTCGGCGCCAATGCCGGCCAGACACCGATCTCAATGTGGTGGGCCTTCCTCGAGACCGAGAACCCGATCCTCGAGGCCTTCTACCGGCTCAACCGCGCCGACAGCCTGGACAAGGCCCGCGCCGCCACCGCGAAGATCCACTCGCCGGGCCTCAACGTGATCTACGCCAACGCCGGCGGCGACATCGGCTGGTGGGCGGCAGCCAAGCTGCCCCAGCGCCCGGCCGGGGTGAACCCGAGCTTTATCCTCGACGGCGCCAGCGGCGAGGCGGACAAACCCGGCTATCTGGCGTTCAGCGCCAATCCGCAGGAGGAGAATCCGGCGCGCGGCTACATCGTCTCCGCCAACTACCAGCCGGCCTCGCCGACCGGCGCGGCCATTCCCGGCTACTACAACCTGGCCGACCGCGGCGAGCGCCTGAAGCAGCGCCTGGCCCAGCCGGACGTAAAGTGGGACACGCAGAACAGCCAGGCCCTGCAACTGGACGACAGCACCGGCTACGGCCCGCGCCTGCTGGCGCCGATTCTCGACGACCTGCGCAACGCCGCGGCAGATGAGGGCGAACGTGCCCTCGTCGAACAACTGGCAACCTGGGACGGCGGCCACCCGCTGGAGTCCACCGCCGCCACCCTGTTCAACCAGCTGACCTTCGAGCTGGCCAACCAAGCCATGCGCGACGAACTGGGCGACGCCTTCTTCGACAGCCTGCTACAGACGCGCGTGCTTGATGTGGCTTTGCCGCGCCTGACCGCCGATGCCGGTTCCGCCTGGTGGGACAAGCGTGGCACTGAAGCGGTGGAGAGCCGCGCCGAGACGGTCAAGGCAGCCTGGCAGGCCAGCCTCGCTCATCTGCTCCAGAGCTTCGGCGCGGACAGCAGCCAGTGGACCTGGGGCAAGGGCCACACGCTGACTCATGAACATCCGCTGGGCGCGCAGAAGCCACTGAACCTGCTGTTCAACGTAGGCCCCTTCGCCGCACCGGGTGGCCATGAGGTGCCGAACAACCTGTCGCACCGCGTCGGCCCGGCGCCCTGGTCGGTGGTCTACGGCCCCTCGACGCGCCGCCTGATCGACATGGCAGATGCCAGCAAGGGCCTGGGCATCAACCCGGTGGGCCAGAGCGGCGTACCGTTCGACCAGCACTACGCCGACCAGGCCGAGACCTATATCGGTGGCCAGTATGTGCCGATGCACTTCAGCGACGAGGATGTGCAGGCCAATACTCGCGGCACCCTGCAACTGCAGCCGGCGGACTGATAGCGCCAGCAATGAAAAAGGCCACCCGAGGGTGGCCTTTTTCTTGGGCGGGAAACGGTCAGGCAGCCTGCGCCGGTTTCCAGTTGGAGCTGGTGACTTCCTCGGCCATCGACTCCATCGCCTGCTGGATCGCGCGCTTGCGGCGCTCTTCAGCGCGGCGGGCGAAGTACCAGGCGAAGAAGGTGAAGATCGACACGGTCAGCAGGATCAGGCTGGCGATCGCGTTGATCTCCGGCTTCACACCCAGGCGCACGGCGGAGAACACCTCCATCGGCAGGGTGGTGGAGCCGGGGCCGGAGACGAAGCTGGCCAACACCAGGTCGTCCAGCGACAGGGCGAAGGACATCATGCCGCCGGCCGCCAGGGACGGTGCGATCATCGGGATGGTGATCAGGAAGAACACCTTCCACGGCTTGGCGCCCAGGTCCATGGCCGCCTCCTCGATGGACAGGTCCAGCTCGCGCAGGCGCGCCGACACCACCACGGCCACGTAGGCCGAGCAGAAGGTGGTGTGGGCGATCCAGATGGTCATGATGCCGCGCTCGGCAGGCCAGCCGATCAGCTGGGCCATGGCCACGAACAGCAGCAGCAGCGACAGACCGGTGATCACTTCCGGCATCACCAGCGGTGCGGTGACCAGGCCACCGAACAGGGTGCGCCCCTTGAAGCGGGTCACGCGGGTCAGCACGAAGGCGGCCAGGGTACCCAGCGCCACGGCGGCGACCGCGGTGTACAGCGCGATCTCCAGGGAGCGCAGCACCGAACCCATCAGCTGGCTGTTGTCGAGCAGGCCGGCGTACCACTTCACCGACCAGCCGCCCCAGACGGTGACCAGCTTGGAGGCGTTGAACGAGTAGATGACCATGATGACCATGGGCAGGTAGATGAAGGTCAGTCCCAGCCACAGCATGACGGTGGAGAAATTCAGCTTTTTCATGCGCGGCCCTCCATCTCTTTCGCTTGGTTACGGTTGAACCAGATGATCGGGCCCATGAGGATCAGCAGCATGATCACCGCCAGGGCGGACGCCACCGGCCAGTCGCGGTTGTTGAAGAACTCCTGCCACAGCACCTTGCCGATCATCAGGGTCTCCGGGCCGCCGAGCAGTTCGGGAATCACGAACTCACCCACCACCGGGATGAACACCAGCATGCTGCCGGCGATGATGCCGTTCTTGGACAGCGGCACGGTGATCTTCCAGAAGTTGTTGAAGTTGCTCGAACCCAGGTCGGAGGCCGCTTCCAGCAGGCTCATGTCGTGCTTCACCAGGTTGGCGTAGAGCGGCAGGATCATGAACGGCAGGTACGAATAGACGATGCCGATGTACACCGCCAGGTTGGTGTTGAGGATCTGCAGCGGCTCGCTGATCACCCCGATCGACATCAGGAAACCATTGAGCAGGCCGTTGTTGCTGAGGATGCCCATCCAGGCGTAGACGCGGATCAGGATCGCGGTCCAGGTCGGCATCATGATCAGCAGCAGCAGGGTGGTCTGCATCTCCTTGCTGGCGCGGGCGATGGCGTAGGCCATCGGGTAGCCGATGAGGATGCACAGCAGGGTGCTGACGAAGGCCATCTTCAGCGAGCCGAGGTACGCCGCCAGGTACAGCTCGTCCTCACTGAGGAAGATGTAGTTGCCCAGGTTGAGCACGATCGACAGCTGATTGTCGGCCCAGCTGTAGATCTCGGTGTAGGGCGGAATCGCCACGTCGGCTTCGGCGAAGCTGATCTTCAGCACGATGAAGAACGGCAGCAGGAAGAACAGGAACAGCCAGAAGAAGGGCACACCGATCACGGCATGCCGCCCGTTGGGCAGATAGCGTTTCAGTTTGCCGATTTTCATGATTGCAGTACCACGCCGCTATCGTCTTCCCAGTACACCACCACGGCGTCGTCCCAGGTCGGACGCTTGCCGCGACGCTCGGCGTTGGCGATGAAGCACTGCACGATCTGCCCGGAGGTGAGCTTGACGTGGTACACCGAGTGGCCTCCCAGGTAGGCGATGTCGTGCACGGTGCCGTTGCACCAGTTGTACTCGGGGTGCTCGTGGTCGGCCGGCAGGGCGGTGGCCATCAGCAGCTTCTCGGGGCGCAGGGCGTAGCTGACCGCCTTGCTCTCGGCCCGGGTGGAGACGCCGTGGCCGATGTAGATCGGCTTGTCCAGCTGCGGGCAGCTGATGATGGCGTGGTCGGTCTCGTCGGTGGTGATCTGGCCGTCGAACAGGTTGACGCTACCGATGAACTCGCAGACCAGGCGGCTGGCCGGGGTCTCGTAGATGTCCACCGGGCTGCCGGTCTGGGCGATCCAGCCGAGGTGCATGATGGCGATGCGCTGGGCCATGGTCATGGCCTCTTCCTGGTCGTGGGTCACCATCACGCAGGTCACGCCGACGCGCTCGATGATCTCCACCAGCTCCAGCTGCATCTGCGAACGCAGCTTCTTGTCCAGGGCGCCCATGGGCTCGTCGAGCAGCAGCAGCTTGGGACGCTTGGCCAGCGAGCGGGCCAGGGCCACGCGCTGACGCTGACCACCGGACAGCTGGTGCGGCTTGCGGCGCGCGTACTGGGTCATGTGCACCAGCTTGAGCATCTCGGCCACGCGCTCGTCGATCTCGGCCTGGGGCAGTTTGTCCTGCTTGAGGCCGAAGGCGATGTTCTGCGCCACGGTCATGTGCGGGAACAGGGCGTAGGACTGGAACATCATGTTGATCGGCCGCTCGTAGGGCGGCATGTCGGTGATGTCGACGCCATCGAGGAAGATGCGGCCCTCGGTGGGACGCTCGAAGCCGGCCAGCATGCGCAGCAGGGTCGACTTGCCCGAGCCGGAACCACCGAGCAGGGCGAAGATCTCGCCCTTGTTGATGGTCAGCGAGACGTCGTCGACGGCGATGGTCTCGTCGAATTTCTTGGTCACGCGATCGATCTTGACCAGCACCTCTTTGGGTTGCTGGTTGCCCTCTAGGGCTTTCTTGTAGGCGCTGGAGGCAACAGCCATTTCCAAAACTCCCGGGAAAATAAGGTCAGAGACCCGAACGATAATCTGCCGCGCCAGGCGCAGCGGTCCCGTACGGTCAGGCCCGGCCCGCCGTACGGTATTGCTGATGCTGCTTACTTGCCCGACTTGACCTTGGCCCAGCTGCGGGTGACCAGCCGCTGAATCTTCGGCGGCAGTTCGGTGGAAACGTAAAGTTTGTCCAATACCGCCTGCGATGGATAGACCGAAGGATCGTTGCGCACTTCCTGGTCCATCAGCTCGCCGGCCTTGGGGTTGGGGTTGGCGTAGCCGACGTAGTCGCTGACCTTGGCGATGACCGCCGGGTCGAGCAGGTAGTTGATGAAGGCATGGGCTTCCTTGACGTTCTTCGCGTCGGCCGGGATGGCCAGCATGTCGAACCACAGGTTGGCGCCTTCCTTGGGGATGCTGTAGGCGATCTCGATGCCCTTGCCGGCCTCTTCGGCACGGGAAGCGGCCTGGAACACGTCGCCGGAGTAGCCGAAGGCCACGCAGATGTCGCCGTTGGCCAGGTCGCCGATGTACTTGGAGCTGTGGAAGTAGGTGACGTACGGACGCAGCGCCAGCAGCTTCTCTTCGGCCTTCTTGTAGTCGTCCGGGTTGGTGCTGCGCGGATCGAGGCCCAGGTAGTTGAGTACCGAGGGGAACATCTCGTCCGGCGAGTCCATGAAGGCCACGCCGCAGGCGCTGAGCTTCTTGAGATTTTCCGGCTCGAACAGCACGGCCCAGGAGTCGACCTTGTCGATGCCCAGCACCGCCTTGACCTTCTCGACGTTGTAGCCGATGCCGTTGGTGCCCCACAGGTAGGGCACGGAGTAGAGGTTACCGGCGTCGTTGGCCTCGAGCTGCTTGAGCAGCGCCGGGTCGAGGTTCTGCCAGTTGGGCAGCAGGGAGCGGTCGAGTTTCTGGAACGCGCCGGCCTTGATCTGCTTGCCGAGGAAATGGTTGGACGGCACCACGATGTCGTAGCCGGAACGGCCCGCCAGCAGTTTGCCTTCCAGGGTTTCGTTGGAGTCGAACACGTCGTAGACCGGCTTGATGCCGCTGGCCTTCTCGAAATCGGCCAGGGTGGTCTCGCCGATGTAGTCGCTCCAGTTGTAGATGTGCAGGGTCGATTCGGCCTGGGCAAAGCCAGTCAGGCCCAGCGCCACGGCGGCGGCGGTCAGGGTTCTGCGGAAGGAAATTCGCACACGTCAGTCCTCTTTCTTGTTGATCTTGCAGGCCGCAATGCGTCCTGGGGGTGGTGGAAAATCTGGCTGTCCTATCCCTGACGCCCATGCCGTTCGCCCAGCCGCCCGCGCACGGAGCTGTGTGGGGCTCGTGTGTAACGGTAGTCGAGGTGGGTCATGGGACCTCCTGGCGGTGGCTCCGGCGGGAGCACCCGCCGGAGGGTGTCGCTGTTTGGCTTACTTGCCGGACTTGATGGTGGTCCAGCTGCGAGTCATGGTGCGCTGCACTTTCGCCGGCAGATCCGGGAAGGTGTAGATCTTGGCCATGGTCGCGGCGTCCGGGTAGATGCCCGGGTCGTTGCGGATCGCCTCGTCAACCAGCGGGGTGGCCGCCGCGTTGCCGTTGGGGAACTGCACGAAGTTGGTGATCTCGGCCATGATTTCCGGCTTCATCAGGAAGTTCAGGAAGGCATGGGCGCCCTCGACGTTCTTCGCGTCGGCCGGTACGGCCAGCATGTCGAAGAAGCTGCCGGCACCTTCTTTCGGGATGCTGTACAGGATGTTCACGCCGTTCTTGGCTTCCTCGGCGCGGGACTTCGACTGGTACAGGTCGCCCGAGTAGCCGATGGCCACGCAGATGTTGCCGTTGGCCAGGTCGCCGATGTACTTCGAGCTGTGGAAGTAGGCGGTGTCCTTGCGGATGGAGAGGAACAGCTCCTCGGCCTTCTTCAGCTCATCCGGCTTCTCGCTGGTGGGGCTGAAGCCCAGGTAGTTGAGGGCGGCCGGCAGGATCTCGGTCGGCGAGTCGAGGAAGGACACGCCGCACTCCTTCAGCTTGGCCATGTTCTCCGGCTTGAACACCAGGTCCCAGGAGTCGACCGGGGCATTGTCGCCCAGCGCGGCCTTGACCTTGTCGACGTTGTAGCCGATGCCGATGGTGCCCCACATGTAGGGGATGGAGTACTGGTTGCCCGGGTCGCTCGGATCGAGGGCCTTGAGCAGGTTGGTGTCGAGGTTCTTCCAGTTCGGCAGCTTGGAGCGGTCCAGCTTCTGGAACACGCCGGCCTTGATCTGCTTGGCCAGGAAGGGGTTGGACGGTACGACGATGTCGTAACCGGAGCTGCCCGCAAGCAGTTTGGCTTCCAGCACTTCGTTGCTGTCGAAGACGTCGTAGACGACCTTGATGCCGGTTTCCTTGGTGAACTTCTCCAGGGTTTCCGGGGCGATGTAGTCGGACCAGTTGTAGACGTGCAGTACCTTGTCGTCGGCCTGGGCCACGCCGGCCACGGCGCCTGCCAGGGTCATGGCAAGCAGAGTCTTGCCGAAGGTCTTGATCATGCGGGTTAGCTCCATTGTCGTTTGAAGTATCCGGGGCTGCGTCGCCTGAGCGACGCACCCTCCGGTGAGCCTGGCCAACGCACCCCGCAGTCTGGCAAGGTCTGGCCCGTCACTCAAGCCTTACACCAGCACTGCCCGGGCGGTCAGATCGAGACACTTGCGTGCCTTTTCGACCAGTTCGTCGATCTCGTTTTTGCTGATCACCAGCGGCGGCGCGATGATCATGGTGTCGCCGACGGCGCGCATGATCAGTCCGTTCTCGAAGCAATGGCCGCGGCAGATCATGCCGACGCCCATTTCGCTCGGGAAACGCTCGCGGGTCTGCTTGTTCTTCGCCAGTTCGATGGCGCCGAGCATGCCTACACCGCGGACTTCGCCTACCAGCGGATGATCCGCCAGCTCACGCAAACGCTTTTGCAAATAGGGTGCCGTTTCCGCCTGCACCCGCTCGATAACCTTCTCTTCCTTGAGGATGCGCAGGTTGGCCAGGCCGACGGCAGCCGCCACCGGGTGGCCGGAATAGGTGAAGCCGTGGTTGAAGTCACCGCCGGCGTTGATCACCTGGTACACCCTGTCGCTGACGATCAGGCCGCCCATGGGCACGTAGCCGCTGGTCATGCCCTTGGCGATGGTGATCAGGTCGGGCTTGTTGCCGTAGAACTCGCTGGCGAACCACTCACCGGTACGGCCGAAGCCGCAGATCACTTCATCGGCGACGAACAGGATGTCGTACTTGGCGAGGATCTCGCGGATGCGCGGCCAGTAGCTGTCCGGCGGAATGATCACACCGCCCGCGCCCTGGATCGGCTCGGCGATAAAGGCGGCGACATTGTCTTCGCCGACTTCGAGAATCTTCTTCTCCAGCTGGTCGGCGGCCCACACGCCGAACTCCTCGGGGCTCATATCGCCACCCTCGCCGAACCAGTACGGCTGCGGGATGTGCACGATACCGGGGATCGGCAGGTCGCCCTGCTCGTGCATGTACTTCATGCCGCCCAGGCTGGCGCCGGCCACGGTGGAACCGTGGTAGCCGTTGTGGCGGCTGATGATCACCTTCTTGCTCGGCTGGCCCTTGCTCGCCCAGTAGTGGCGCACCATGCGCAGCATGGTGTCGTTGCCTTCCGAGCCGGAGCCGGTGAAGAACACGTGATTCATGCCGGCCGGCGCCACATCGGCGATGGCCTTGGCGAACTCCAGCGCCGGCGGGTGGGCGGTCTGGAAGAAGGTGTTATAGAAAGGCAGCTCGCGCATCTGCGCGGCAGCGGCCTCGACCAGCTCTTCGCGGCCGTAACCGACGGCGACGCACCAGAGACCGGCCATGCCGTCGAGAATCTTGTTGCCTTCGCTGTCCCAGAGGTAGACACCGTCGGCCTTGGTGATGATGCGCGGGCCCTTCTCGTGCAGCTGCTGATAGTCGCTGAACGGCGCAAGGTGGTGCTCACGGCTCATGGCCTGCCACTCGCGGGTTTTCGGGTTGTTCGCTTGGTTAGTCATTCTTCACCTCAGATTACGCATCCGGTCGGGGCGCCGGATCTGTACCCGGCGCCCTTCCCCATCAGACGGAGAGCAGCAGGAACTCGCGTTCCCAGGAGCTGATCACCCGCTTAAAGTTTTCGTGCTCGGCGCGCTTCACCGCGACATAGCCGCGGACGAACTTCTCGCCCAGGTATTTCTCGGCGGCCTGGCAGGCCTCCATGCGCTCCAGCGCGCTTTCGATGGTCACCGGCAGGCGCAGGTTGCGCCGCTCGTAGCCACGACCCTTGACCGGCGCGCTGGGCTTGATGCCCTCGACCATGCCGATGTAGCCGCACAGCAGCGAGGCGGCCAGCACCAGGTAGGGGTTGGCGTCGGCACCGGCCAGGCGGTTTTCCACGCGGCGGTTCTGCGGGCCGGCTTCCGGCACGCGCAGGCCCACGGTGCGGTTCTCCTCGCCCCACTCGACGTTCACCGGCGCCGAGGTATCGGGCAGGAAGCGGCGGAACGAGTTGACGTTGGGCGCGAACAGCGGCAATACCTCGGGGATGTACTTCTGCAGGCCGCCGATATGGTGCATGAACAGCTCGCTCATGCTGCCGTCGTCGTTGGAGAACAGGTTCTTGCCGGTCTTGATGTCCACCACGCTCTGGTGGATGTGCATGGCGCTGCCCGGCTGATCGGTGATCGGCTTGGCCATGAAGGTGGCCGCCACGTCATGCTTCAGCGCGGCCTCGCGCATGGTGCGCTTGAACACGGTGATCTGGTCGGCCAGGTGCAGCGCGTCGCCGTGGCGGAAGTTGATTTCCATCTGCGCCGGGCCGTCTTCGTGGATCAGGGTGTCGAGGTCCAGGTCCTGCAGCTCGCACCAGTCGTAGACGTCCTCGAACAGCGGGTCGAATTCGTTGGCCGCGTCGATGGAGAAGGACTGGCGACCGACTTCCGGGCGGCCGGAGCGGCCCATCGGCGCCTCCAGCGGGAAGTCCGGGTCGCTGTTGCGCTTGGTCAGGTAGAACTCCATCTCCGGCGCGACGATCGGCTTCCAGCCCTTGTCGGCGTAGAGCTTGAGGATGTTCTTGAGGATGTTGCGCGGCGACAGCTCGATCGGGTTGCCCTGCTTGTCGAAGGTGTCGTGGATCACCATCGCGGTGGGCTCGATGGCCCAGGGCACGAGGAACACGGCGTTCTCGTCCGGGCGGCAGAACATGTCGATGTCCGCCTCGTCGAGCAGCTCGTAATAGATGTCGTCCTCGACGTAGTCGCCGGTCACGGTCTGCAGCAGCACACTCTCGGGGAGGCGCATGCCCTTCTCGTCGAGGAACTTGTTGGTCGGCGAGATCTTGCCGCGCGCAATGCCGGTAAGATCGCTGATCAAGCATTCAACTTCGGTGATTTTGCGTTCTTTCAGCCAGCTGGTGAGCTGGTCTAGCTTGGTACTCATAGAGACCTCAGGGTTGTAGAGCGGCTACTGCGGACCGGCTAAAGCCTAGCGAAACCTCCCAAGTTTCACCGACCGGTTGCTCACCTACTCAGCGTTGTCCCGCCCTCTTCCTGCAAGCCTCACCAAAGGCCTGGAAGATGGCGAGATAATTCGGGTTGGATCGTACTTGCCACTCCGGGTGCCACTGCACACCGAGAGCAAAACTTGGCGCACCTTCGACGGAGAAGGCTTCGATCAACCCGTCAGGCGCCAGTGCTTCTACGCGAAGGCCCGGCGCCAGACGCTGAACGCCCTGGCCATGAATGGAATTGACACGAATCTCGTCCGGCAAGCCGAGGCCGGCGAGCACCCCGCCCGCTTGCACACGCACGGTGTGACGGGGGGCATATTGCACCTCGACCGGCTCGTCGGCCGGCTCGCGGTGGTCCATCAGCCCGACCACTTCCTGCACGCGCTGGTGCAGGCTGCCGCCAAAGGCCACGTTCATTTCCTGGAAGCCGCGACAGATGCCCAGCACCGGAATCCCGGCATCTATGGCCTGGCGGATCAGCGGCAGCGTGGTGGCGTCGCGAGCGATATCGTGGGCTGTGCCTGGCGCGCTGGCCGGGCCACTATAATGATGAGGCTCGACGTTGGACGGCGAACCGGTGAACAGCAGGCCGTCGATGCTGGCCAGCAGAGTGGGTTGATCGATCAGTTCGCCCAGGGCGGGGATCACCAGAGGCAGACCCTCCGCTCCGACCGCCACCGCGCGGACATATTTGTCGCCGACGATGTGGTTGGGGTGAAGTCCGACCTGCTTGGTGCAGGCGGTGACGCCGATCAACGGCAGGCGCAACATGGGACACCTTGTTTTATTGCTGTTGTTAGGTTGAGGCCGAGATTAGCCTTGTTCAATTTTTTACACAATAGGGCTGTAAAAAATTGAACACAGCCGACTGAGCAGCAGGCGGCACAAGGCTGACCAGCGGGTCGAAAAACCCTGGAGCGCCCCAAAACTGGCCATCGAGCCCCGTTTCAGGGCAAAATGGCCCGCTATTGACAGCCCTGGGTGTTTGAGATTGACTCACAGCTGCACAATTGCATGATTGAAATTTTTAACAAAAAAGGTGTTGCATCATGTCGGTACCCCCGCGTGCCGTTCAGCTCAACGAGGCGAACGCGTTCCTCAAGGAACATCCCGAGGTCCAGTTCGTTGACCTTCTAATTGCAGATATGAATGGGGTGGTGCGCGGCAAGCGCATCGAAAGAAACAGCCTGCACAAGGTGTATGAAAAGGGCATCAACCTGCCCGCTTCGCTGTTCGCCCTCGACATCAATGGCTCTACCGTCGAAAGCACCGGCCTCGGCCTGGACATCGGCGACGCCGACCGCATCTGCTTCCCCATCGCCAATACCCTGTGCAACGAGCCCTGGCAGAAGCGCCCCACCGCGCAACTGCTGATGACCATGCACGAGATGGACGGCAAGCCGTTCTTCGCCGACCCGCGCGAAGTGCTGCGCCAGGTGGTGGCCAAGTTCGACGAGATGAACCTGCGCATCTGCGCCGCCTTCGAACTGGAGTTCTACCTGATCGACCAGGAGAACGTGAACGGCCGTCCGCAGCCGCCGCGCTCGCCCATGTCCGGCAAGCGTCCGATCTCCACCCAGGTGTACCTGATCGACGACCTCGACGAGTACGTCGACTGCCTGCAGGACATGCTCGAAGCCGCCAAGGAACAGGGCATCCCGGCCGACGCCATCGTCAAGGAAAGCGCCCCGGCGCAGTTCGAGGTCAACCTGCACCACGTGGAAGACGCCATCAAGGCCTGCGACCACGCCCTGCTGCTCAAGCGCCTGATCAAGAACATCGCCTACGACCATGAGATGGACACCACCTTCATGGCCAAGCCCTACCCGGGCCAGGCGGGCAACGGCCTGCACGTGCACATCTCGCTGCTCGACAAGACCACCGGCAAGAACATCTTCACCAGCGATGATCCCCAGGAGAACGCCGCGCTGCGCCATGCGATCGGCGGTGTCCTGGAGACCATGCCGGCGTCCATGGCCTTCCTCTGCCCCAACGTCAACTCGTACCGCCGCTTCGGCGCGCAGTTCTATGTACCCAACGCGCCGAGCTGGGGCCTGGACAACCGCACCGTGGCCGTCCGCGTACCCACCGGCAGCGCCGATGCGGTACGCATCGAGCACCGCGTGGCCGGCGCCGACGCCAACCCGTACCTGATGATGTCGGCGATCCTCGCCGGTATTCACCACGGCCTGACCAATAAGGTCGAGCCGGGCGAGCCGATCGAGGGCAACTCGTACGAGCAGCTGGAACAGAGCCTGCCGAACAACCTGCGCGATGCCCTGCGCGAGCTGGACGACAGCGAAGTGCTGAACAAGTACATCAGCCCGGACTACATCGACATCTTCGTCGCCTGTAAGGAAGCCGAGCTGCAGGAGTTCGAGACCACCATCTCCGACCTCGAATACAACTGGTATCTGCATACCGTTTGACGCAACACCCGACGCCGGCCCCAGTGCCGGCGTTGTTTTTTCTACTGCCCAGGTTCTGCCATCCCGCCCCGCGCGCGGAGTGGCGAAGCCTTGCCCATCATTTCGCCAAGGAGGTCGTCATGTTTCGCATTCTTGCTCCGCTGCTGCTGGCCCTCGCCCCCGGACTGGCGGCCGCCGCCGACAGCATCCGGGTCTACAACTGGAACGACTACATCGCGCCGCAGGTGCTGGAGGACTTCACCAAGGCCACCGGCATCGCCGTCGAGTACCACACCTATGCCTCGGCCGAGGAGCTCGACAAGATCCTCGCCAGCGGCGAGAGCATCGACATCGCCGTACCCTCGCAGAACGACCTGCCGCCGCTGATTAAGGCCGGCCTGGTGCAGCCGCTGGATCTCTCCCGTCTGCCCAACCGCAAGCACCTGGACAAGCAGCTGCTGAGCAAGCTGGCCGCGGTCGACCCGCAGAACCGCTATGCCGTGCCCTACCTGTGGGGCGCAGTGGGCCTGGCGATCAACACGCCGCAGGCCGAGGCGGCCTATGGCGGCCCGCTGCCAAACAGCTGGAGCCTGCTGTTCGACCCGGCGCAGAGCGCCAAGCTGACCGGCTGCGGCATCAGCGTGCTGGATGCCCCGGACGAGCTGCTCTACAACCTGCTCAGCTATCAGGGCCGCAGCTTCAGCAACAGCTCGCCGGGACGCATCCGCAAGGCCGGCGAGACCCTCCAGGGCCTGCGCCCGAACCTGCGCTACGTGGACAGCGAGCGCTATATCGACGACCTCAACCAGGGCAAGCTGTGCGTGGCCGTGGCCTGGGTCGGCGACGCCCTGGGCGCCAGCGATGCCGGCCAACCGGTGCAGTTCGTGGTGCCGGAAGAAGGCTCCACCCTGTTCATCGACAACCTGGTGATCCCGGCCAGCGCGCGCCGCGCCGACCTGGCGCACCAGTTCATCGACTACCTGATGCAGCCACAGGTGGCCGCGCAGATCAGCAGCGAGACGCTATACCCCAGCGCCAACACCGAGGCCCAGCAGTTCCTCGAGCCCAAGCTGCGCGAGCAGCTGGGACGCAATCTGGACGGCGCCAAGAATCGCCTGTTCGCGCTGATGCCGCTGTCGGACAAGCTGAAGAGCGCCCGCGACGAAGTGTGGAACCGCTTCCGCGACGGCAGCTAAAGAGCCTGCTTGCGATCTGCGCCCCCTCCCCGGGGGCGGCTTGCCTCACCCGTCCGTCTGGCGTCCAATAGCGCCTGCCACGGACAGGAGACCGGCATGACCCGCACCGCAAGCCCCCGCAAGCCCCGCGCCAGCAGCCAGGCGCGCATCGACCTGATTCTCGGGGCGGCGCGCGATCTGCTCAGCAGCCAGGGCTTCGCCGGCCTGACCATTTATGCGGTGGCCGAGCGCGCGGACATTCCGCCCTCTTCCGTGTATCACTTCTTCGCCAGCGTGCCGGCATTGCTCGAGGCGCTGACCGCCGACATCCACGCCGCCTTCCGCGACTGCCTGCTGGAGCCGGTGGAGCACGCCACGTTGCGCGACTGGCGCGACCTGTCGCGTGTCATCGAGGAGCGCATGCTGGCGATCTACGCCGGCGACAGCGCCGCGCGCCAGCTGATCCTGGCCCAGCACGGCCTGGCCGAAGTGATCCAGGCCGACCGCCAGCATGACCTGGAACTGGGTCGCCTGATGCAGGCGGTATTCGACCGCCATTTTCCGCTGCCGCAGTTGCCCAGCGACATCGACGTGTTCGCCCTGGCCATGGAGCTGGGCGACCGGGTCTATGCCCGCGCCGTGCAGCTGCACGGCGAGATCACCCCGCGCATGGCCGAGGAAGGCATGCGCGTGTTCGACGCCTACCTGGCCATGTACCTGCCGCCCGCCTTGCCCAAGCGCGAAAAACCGCTGTCATAAGCCGATATCCATCGGCTAACTCTCGACTGCTCATTTGCCCCTTCGGCGGGCAATCGCCCTGCCATTCAGGCTTTGGCTGCGCCTATCAGCTCAATATATATCCGCAAATAGACGTTTATTTTCGATAAGGGTCAGTAATTCTTCTTTTAAAGCCGATTTTTATCGGATATAAATTGGGCATTCATCGTCCTGCCCGACCCCGCAGCGGGGCGCAGCCATGGGTCTCTGCTAGTGTCAGAAGACCTCTTTGCATGCTCCACCGAGGTGCTCCATGTCGCGTATCGTCACCGTCGCCGCCACCCAGATGGCCTGCTCCTGGGACAGCGCCGCCAATATCGCCACGGCCGAGAAACTGGTGCGCCAGGCGGCCGCCAACGGTGCGCAGATCATCCTGATCCAGGAGCTGTTTGAGACGCCCTACTTCTGCCAGAAGCCCAACCCCGACTACCTGCAGCTGGCCAGTCCGACCGAGGAAAATCCGGCCATTCTGCACTTCCAGAAAGTCGCCAAGGAGCTGCAGGTGGTGCTGCCGATCAGCTTCTACGAGCGCGCCGGCCGCGCCCGCTTCAACAGCATCGCGATCATCGACGCCGACGGCAGCAACCTCGGCGTATACCGCAAGAGCCACATCCCGGATGGCCCCGGCTACCACGAGAAGTACTACTTCAACCCGGGCGACACCGGCTTCAAGGTGTGGAACACCCGCTACGCCAGGATCGGCGTGGGTATCTGCTGGGACCAGTGGTTCCCCGAGGCCGCGCGCAGCATGGCCCTGCTCGGCGCCGAGCTGCTGTTCTACCCGACCGCCATCGGCAGCGAGCCGCACGATCCGAGCATCAGCTCGCGCGATCACTGGCAGCGCGTGCAACAGGGCCATGCCGGCGCCAACCTGATGCCGCTGATCGCCGCCAATCGCATCGGCCGCGAAGAGCAGGACGGCTACCACATCGACTTCTACGGCTCCTCGTTCATCGCCGACCAGTTCGGCAAGAAGGTCGCGGAACTGGGCGAGAGCGAAGAGGGCGTGCTGGTGCACAGCTTCGACCTCGACCAGCTGGAACACATCCGCAGCGCCTGGGGCAGCTTCCGCGATCGCCGACCGAACCTGTATGGTCCGCTCAAGACCCTCGACGGCCACCTGGCCTCCGAATGACTCACCGGCGCCGGCTCCACGAGGGCCCGGCACAGCAGCCCGGATGCAATCCGGGAACCCCAGAACAACGAACCCCGGATGACATCCGGGCTACAGGAGCAGGAAATGACCACCCTCAACAGCACCCCACGCGCCGACGGCTTCCGCATGCCCGCCGAGTGGGAACCCCACAGCCAGACCTGGATGGTCTGGCCCGAGCGCCCGGACAACTGGCGCCTCGGCGGCAAGCCGGCGCAGGCCGCCTTCACCGCCGTGGCGCGCGCCATCGCCGAGTTCGAGCCGGTGACCATCTGCGTGTCCGCCGGCCAGTACGAAAACGCCCGCGCCCGCCTGGAAGGTAGCGGCATCCGCCTGGTGGAAATCACCACCGACGACGCCTGGGTGCGCGACACCGGCCCGACCTTCGTCATCAACGCCAGTGGCGAAGTGCGTGGCGTGGACTGGACCTTCAACGCCTGGGGTGGCTTCGACGGCGGCCTGTACTGGCCGTGGCAGCGCGACGACCAGGTGGCCAGCAAGATCCTCGGGATCGAGCGCCGCGACCGCTACCGCACCGAGGGCTTCGTGCTGGAAGGCGGCTCCATCCATGTCGATGGCGAAGGCACCCTGATCACCACCGAGGAATGCCTGCTCAACAAGAACCGCAACCCGCACCTGACCCGCGAGCAGATCGAGCAGATCCTCAATGAGCACCTGGCCATCGACACGGTGATCTGGCTGCCGGACGGCCTGTTCAACGACGAGACCGACGGCCACGTCGACAACTTCTGCTGCTACGTACGCCCGGGCGAAGTGCTGCTGGCCTGGACCGACGATGTCAACGATCCCAACTACCCGCGCTGCCAGGCGGCCATGCAGGTACTGGAGAGCGCCCGCGACGCCAAGGGCCGCAAGCTGGTGGTGCACAAGATGCCGATCCCCGGCCCGATCCACGCCAGCGAGGAAGAGTGCGCCGGCGTCGACGCCGCCGAGGGCACCCAGGAGCGCGATCCGTCGATCCGCCTGGCCGGTTCCTACGTCAACTTCCTGATCGTCAACGGCGGCATCGTCGCGCCGAGCTTCGACGACGCCAAGGACGAGGAAGCCCGCGCCATCCTCCAGCGCGTGTTCCCCGAGCACCGCGTGGTCATGGTGCCGGGCCGCGAGATCCTCCTCGGTGGCGGCAACATACATTGCATCACCCAGCAGCAGCCGGCGCCGCAACAGCGCTGATCGCCGCCCACAAAAAAGCCCGCCGATCGGCGGGCTTTTTTCACGCGGGCCGGGTCGTGTTCAGTCCTGCATAGCCTGGGTGAACTGGCCTATGGCATCCACCACGCGCTGCGCCTCGCTACGGATCCCCTGCATCACCTCACCGGCACGGTTGACCAGTTCCACACCCTGCTCTGCCTTGGTCTTGCTGCCCGACATGCCGCCGACCGCCTGCTGGGCCAGCTCATGGTTGAGGCGCACCACGTCGTTGATCTCCACGGTCGCCTGGCTGGTGCGCGCCGCTAGGTTGCGCACCTCGTCGGCGACCACGGCGAAGCCACGTCCCTGCTCGCCGGCACGCGCCGCCTCGATGGCCGCGTTGAGGGCCAACAGATTGGTCTGCTCGGCGATCCCGCGGATCACCTGGACGATGCTGCTGATGCGCTCGGATTGCTCGCTGAGCGCGCCGACCTTGTCGGCCACCTGGCCCAGCTCGTCGGCAATGCCGCGCACCATCTGCACCGCTTCATCGACCGTGCCGGCGCCCTTGACCGCGCTGGAATCGGTCTCGCGCGCGCTGTCGAAAGCCAGCTGTGCCGCCGCCGCCTCGGCTTCGCGGCGCTCGACCTGGGCGGTGATGTCGCTGGCGAACTTGACCACGCCATACAGCTGCCCGGTGGCGTCATACAGCGGGTTGTAGGTGGCGCGCAGCCATACCACATGGCCTGACTTGGAGATGCGCTTGAAGCGGTCGGAAATGAACTCGCCCTGGTTCAGGCGCTGCCAGAAGCGCCGATAGGCCTCGCTATTGGCCTCCTCGCGCTCGCAGAACTGGCTGTGGTGCTTGCCGCGGATCTCCTCCAGGCGATAACCCATGGTCTGCATGAAGTTGTCATTGGCCGTCACCACCTCGCCCCTGGTGTTGAACTCGATCACCGCCATCGAACGATTGATCGCATTGAGCAGGCTCTGGTGCTGATGCTCGGCATTCACCTGGTCGCTGATGTCGGTGGCCACCTTGATCACCTTGGCTACCCGACCCTGCGGGTCACGCACCGGCAGGTAGCTGGCCTCCAGCCAGATCTCCCGCCCTCCCTTGGCCAAGCGCATGAAGCGATCGCTGAAGCTCTCGCCGTTGGCCAGGCGCTGCCAGAACTGCGCGTATGCCGGGCTGGAGAGCAGTTCCTGGGAACAGAACATGCGATGGTGCTGGCCACGTATCTCGTCGAGCCGATAGCCCACCGTAGCCAGAAACGGCTCGTTGGCATCGAGAATCTCGCCCTGCGGGGTGAACTCGATCAACGCCATGGTTTGGCGGATGGCATCCAGCGTCTGCTGGTTGGAGGCGAGCTTGGCTTGGCACTGCTGCAACTCATTGCGAAGACCGGAACCGAACATAAGCACCTCTGATCCATGAGAGAACAGATTGAGCATAGGCGGGGATTGTTGCGCCATGTGTCGGAATCTATCGGCGGGGCACCGCGATCCCTTGAGTCGCCGCCAGAGGTATTTTCAGTGCGCCGGGCGCGGCCTGAAACGAAAAAGCCCGCCAGTGGGCGGGCTTTGTCGGAGCAGCGAAACTCAGGCCGCGGCCGGGCGCAGCGAGTAGGTTTTCAGCTGTTCGGCGAAGTCGCGCAGGGACTGGATGCCGCTGGCCTCGGCCTCGTGCACCCACTGCTTGATCGCTTCGAGCATGTCGTGGCCGTTGCTGCTGGTCTTGACCCAGATCTGCTGCAGGGCGATGCGCTTCTCGTAGATCACCTTGAGCGCCTGGCTCTGCTCCAGCATCGCGGCGATGCGCGCCTGGTGGCTCTCGTCGAGCAGACTGGTCTCGCGCGACAGCAGGCGCTTGGCGCGGCGGAACAGGTGGCGCACCGACTCGTCGGCCTTGGCCAGTTCCTGTTTGACCAGCGGCTTGATCACCAGCTTGCGGTACTGCGCCATGATCTGGAAACGGTTGTTGAGGATGGCCATGGCGGTGTCCATGTCCAGGCTGTGCTTGCCCTCGACGCGGTGGGCGATGGGCGCCACGCGCTGCACCTTGGCCAGGCGCAGGAAGCTGAACAGCTGGATCCAGGCCCAGCCCATGTCGAACTCCCACTTCTTCACCGACAGCTTGGCGCTGTTGGGGTAGGTGTGGTGGTTGTTGTGCAGCTCTTCGCCGCCGATCAGGATGCCCCAGGGCACCAGGTTGGTGGCGGCGTCGCGGCACTCGAAGTTGCGGTAGCCGACGGCATGGCCGAGGCCGTTGATCACGCCCGCCGCCCACACCGGAATCCACATCATCTGCACCGCCCACACGGTCATGCCGAGCACGCCGAACAGGGCCAGGTCGATGACTGCCATGAGGATGATGCCGCCCATCGGGAAGCGGCTGTAGACGTTGCGCTCGAGCCAGTCATCCGGGCAGTTCTTGCCGTAGATGCGCAGGGTCTCCTCGTTCTTCGCCTCTGCCTGGTACAGCTCGGCGCCCTTGCGCAGCACGGTGCCCAGGCCCTTGATCACCGGGCTGTGCGGGTCGTCGACGGTCTCGCATTTGGCGTGGTGCTTGCGATGGATGGCGGTCCACTCGCGGGTGTTCTGACCAGTGCTGATCCACAGCCAGAAACGGAAGAAGTGCTTGAGCGCCGGGTGCAGCTCCAGCGCGCGGTGCGCCGAGTAACGGTGCAGGTAGACGGTGACGCTGACGATGGTGATGTGGGTCATTACGAGAGTGACTGCCACCAGTTGCCACGGCGACAGGTCGAGAAAACCGTTGTACCACATGAAGGGTGTAGCCTCGCGGGGAAGAGAACGACTGTAAACCCAGTCTCCCGGGCATTATCCCCAAGCCGGGGGAGAATGCCAGTGCAGCGTTAGACGAGAATGCACTGGATGGCCGCTTATCTATAATGTGCGGCAGCTCACGTCCGCCATGGCCGGCCCACCGATGAAATTCCAGCGCAGCCCTCTACAGCTCGCCCTCGCCTACCTGATCGTCGCCGTCCTGTGGATTTTCTGCAGCGACACATTGCTCCTGGGGCTGGGTCTCGACCGCGAGACGCTGGCCAACTACCAGACGCTCAAGGGCCTTGCCTTCGTGCTGGTCACCGGTTTCGTCCTGTATTGCGCGCTGAGTCAGCACCGCCTGGAGCAAAGGCGCATAAGCAGTGCCCTGAAGCACAGCGAGGGACGCCTGGCCCTGGCCCTGGACTCGGCCCAGGAGGGTTTGTGGGACTGGGACATGAAGAGCGACCAGGTGTACTACTCGCGGCACTATTGCGACATGCTTGGTTACACACCCGAGGAGCTCGGCGCCACCGGTGCGTCCTGGTTGTCGCGCCTGCACCCCGAGGACCAGGCCCTGGCCGGGCAGCGTCTGAAGGCTCTGGTGAGGGAGCGCATGCCGCACTACGAGAGCAGCTTCCGCCTGCGCCATCGTGACGGCGCCTATCGCTGGCTGCACTTCCGTGGCCGGATGCTGCTGGACGACGCCGGCCAGCCCAGCCGCTTCATCGGCACCGCCAGCGACATCACCCAGCGTCGCGCCGACGAGGACAGCCTGCGCCAGGCTGCCGCGGTATTCGACAGCACCCTGGAAGGCGTGCTGGTCACCGACCGCGACCAGCGCATCGTCCACATCAACCCCGCCTTCACCCGCATCACCGGCTACGCCGTCGAGGAGGTCCTGGGCAAGCTGCCCACCCTGCTCAAGTCCGGCAGGCACGACGCGGCCTTCTACCAGAGCCTGTGGCGCGCACTGGAGAGTCGCGGCACCTGGAGCGGCGAGATCTGGAACCGGCGCAAGGATGGCGAAGTGTTCCCCATGTGGCAGTGCATCCGCAGCATCCGCGACGAGAACGGCAATCTCAGCCACTACGTGGCGGTGTTCTCCGATGTCAGCGCGATCAAGCACTCGCAGCACGAACTGGACTACCTGGCCCACCACGACGCACTGACCGCCCTGCCCAACCGCCTGCTGTTCGGCGAGCGCATCGAACAGGCCATCCAGCGCGGGCGCGGCGAGCAGCACCGTGGCGCCCTGCTGCTGCTCGACCTGGACCACTTCAAGATCGTCAACGAGAGCCTCGGCCACAACACCGGCGATCAGCTGCTCAAACTGATCGGCGAGCGCCTGGGCGAGACCGTCGACTCCAGCGTTACCCTGGCACGCCTGGGCGGCGACGAGTTCGGTCTGCTCAGCAGCGACTGCGCCGAAGCCGACCAGGCCTCACAGCTGGCCCAGGAGCTGTTGGAGAGCCTGAGCCAGCCCTTCACGGTGGACGACGAGACGCTGTTCATCGGCGCCAGCATCGGCATCAGCCTGTTCCCCGACGACGGCGACAGCGTCGAGCAGCTGCTGCGCAATGCCGACTCCGCGCTGTTCCGCGCCAAGAGCAGCGGGCGCCAGACCTTCAGTTTCTACAGCCAGGACATGACCGCCCAGGCCCAGCAGCGCGTGCGCCTGGAAGCCGAGCTGCGCATGGCCCTGGAGCAGGACCAGCTGCGTGTGCACTACCAGCCGATCCACCGCCTGGAAGACCGCCAGATGGTCGGCGCCGAGGCTCTGGTGCGCTGGCAGCATCCCGAGCGCGGCCTGGTGCCGCCGGGCGAGTTCATTCCGGTGGCCGAGGACAGCGGACTGATCGGCGCCATCGACGCCTGGGTGCTGGAGCAGGCCTGCAGCCAGATGCGCCGCTGGCAGGCCCAGGGCCTGCAGCTGGAATTTATCGCGGTGAACGTCTCCAGCCGCCTGTTCAGCCGCGGCGAGCTGGATCTGCGCGTGGAGCGGGTACTGCGCGAAACCGGGCTGGACCCGGCGCAGCTGGAGCTGGAGGTGACCGAGAGCGCGGTGATGGACGACCCGCAGCGGGCCGAGGAGCTGCTCACCCAGCTGCACCATCTGGGCGTGCGCCTGGCCATCGACGACTTCGGCACCGGCTATTCGTCGCTGGCGCGGCTCAAGCGCCTGCCGGTACACAAGCTCAAGCTCGACCAGAGCTTCGTCCGCGGCCTGCCGCAAGACAGTGCCGACGCCGCCATCGCCCACGCCGTGGTCAACCTCGGACAGAGCCTGGGCCTGCGCGTGCTGGCCGAAGGCATCGAGACCGAGGAGCAGGCCAGCTATCTGCGCCAGATGGGCTGTGGCTACGGCCAGGGCTACTGGTTCGGCCGCCCACAACCGGCGGAACGGCTGCTGGAGCAGGCGGGCACTCCGCAGCCGCGTCAGTAACCCACGCGGGTTTCACCCGCCCTACGCCCATGCCCACCGCCCAGGCCTGGCCTGGCCAGCCACCTCATAGCTTGGCGATCGACACCTCGGTGGATTTGACGAAGGCGATCACCTCGCTGCCCACCTGCAGGTCCAGCTCGCGCACCGAGCGGGTGGTGATCACCGAGGTGACGATGCCGGCGGCGGTCTGCACGTCGATTTCCGACAGCACGTCGCCAATCACGATCTCCTTGATGTTGCCCTTGAACTGGTTGCGCACGTTGATGGCTTTGATGGTCATGGTGTTGCTCCTTGGTCGTGGGTAGCCCGGATGCAATCCGGGAAATCATCGGCTCCGCTCCCGGATTGCCTCCGGGCTACGGATTCGCAGTTGCCCTACAGCGCCCAGCGCAGTTGCGTGGGCAGAGGGGACAGGGGTTCCGGTTGCGGCGGCAGCGCTGGCAGCGCCAGCACCCGGTTGAGCACTTCGGCCTCCAGCGCGGCCAGGCGCGCCGAGCCCCGCTGACGCGGGCGAGGCAGGTCGACGGTCAGATCGAGGCCGATCTCGCCGTCCTCGATCAGGATCACGCGGTCGGCGATGGCCGCGGCCTCGGCCACGTCGTGGGTCACCAGCAGCACGGTGAAGCCATGCTGCTGCCACAGGCGCTCGATCAGCTGCTGCATCTCGATGCGGGTCAGCGCATCCAGCGCGCCGAGCGGTTCGTCCAGCAGCAGCAGGCGCGGCTGATGAATCAGCGCACGAGCCAGGGCCACACGCTGCTTCTGCCCACCGGACAGCGCCGCCGGCCATTCGTTGGCGCGGTCGGCCAGGCCGACGGCAGCCAGCGCCTCGCGGGCCTTGGGCTGCCAGTCGCCGGACAGACCGAGGCCGACGTTGTCGATCACTCGCTTCCACGGCAGCAGGCGCGAGTCCTGGAACATCAGGCGGGTGTCGTCACGCACCGCCGCCAGTGCGCCCTTGCCGGCCAGCAGCGCACCGCCACTCGGCGCATCGAGGCCGGCCAGCAGACGCAGCAGGGTGCTCTTGCCGCAACCGCTGCGGCCAACCACGGCAACGAACTGCCCGGCCGGGATATGCAGGTCGATACCCTTGAGCACCTCGCGCTCACCGAAGGCCTTGCGAATGCCCTCGATGCTCAGCGGTACGCCGCCCGGAGGGATACCGCGGTGAATGCTGTGCAGGACGGTCATTGCGCACCTGCCTTGGCCTGGTAGGCCGGGTGCCAGCGCAGCCACAGGCGTTCGAGCAGACGCGCGGCGACGTCGGCCAGCTTGCCCAGTACCGCGTAGAGCAGGATCGCCAGCACCACCACGTCGGTCTGCAGGAATTCGCGGGCGTTCATCGCCAGGTAGCCGATGCCGGCGCTGGCGGAAATCGTCTCGGCGACGATCAGGGTCAGCCACATGAAGCCGAGGGCGAAGCGCACGCCGACCAGGATCGACGGCAGCGCGCCGGGCAGGATCACCTGGCGGAACAGGGCGAAGCCGGACAGGCCGTAGCTGCGCGCCATCTCCACCAGCGCCGGGTCGACGTTGCGGATGCCGTGGTAGGTGTTCAGGTAGATCGGGAACAGGGTGCCGAGGGCGACCAGGAAGATCTTCGCCGCCTCGTCGATGCCGAACCACAGGATCACCAGCGGGATCAGCGCCAGGTGCGGCACGTTGCGGATCATCTGCACCGAGCTGTCGAGGAAGCGCTCACCCCAGTTGGACAGGCCGGTGATGAAACCGAGCAGCAGGCCGAGGCCGCCGCCGATGGCGAAGCCGATACCGGCACGCTGGCCGCTGATGGCCAGGTGGGTCCAGAGCTCGCCGGTTTCCAGCAATGCCCAGCCGGCTTCGATCACCGCGCTGGGTGCCGGCAGGATGCGGGTGGACAGCCAGCCGGCTACCACCGCGCCCTGCCAGATGGCCAGCAGGGCCACTGGTAGCGCCCAGGGCGCCAGGCGGCGGCCGATGTTGTGTAGCGTCTGCGTCGACATGGCAACGCTCCTTCTTTCGATTCGGTGCGGTGGAGTGGGGTGATGGCTCGCCCCTCTCCCTAACCCTCTCCCCAGAGGGGCGAGGGGATGTTTCGTATTGCCGGCTACGCCGAGCTCGACCAGCACCCCACCTACTCCCTCTCCCATTTATGGGAGAGGGCTGGGGCGGCCCGCGTAGGGAGAGGGTGCCTTTCAACTCGCCGCTGCGGCCTTGGGCAGAATGTCGCTGGAGATCATTTCG
This sequence comes from Pseudomonas sp. GD04019, assembly GCF_029837695.1. Taxonomy (GTDB): domain Bacteria; phylum Pseudomonadota; class Gammaproteobacteria; order Pseudomonadales; family Pseudomonadaceae; genus Aquipseudomonas. The sequence goes on along the minus strand of NZ_JAOEEA010000004.1, from coordinate 42,686 downwards.
CCGAACGGGCTGACGTAGCCACGTGACTCCGGGCGCTCCGGCTGGGCGATGTCGAGGTGCGGGAACAGCAGCTCGGCGACCCGGTACGACTCTTCCAGGTGCGGGTAGCCGGAGAAGATGAAGGTGTCGATGCCGAGGTCGGCGTACTCCTTCACCCGCGCGGCCACGGTCGGGCCATCGCCGACCAGGGCGGTACCGGCACCGCCACGCACCAGACCGACGCCGGCCCAGAGGTTGGGCGACACCTCCAGCTTGTCCTTCTTGCCGCCGTGCAGGGCGGCCATGCGCTGCTGGCCGACCGAGTCGAAGCGCGCCAGGGAAGCCTGGGCGCGGTCGATGGTGTCCTGGTCCAGGTGACTGATCAGGCGATCGGCGGCGGCCCAGGCTTCCTCGTTGGTCTCGCGCACGATCACGTGCAGGCGGATGCCGAAGCGCACCGTACGACCTTGGCGGGTAGCCTTCTCGCGCACGGCGGCGATCTTCTCGGCCACCGCGGCTGGCGGCTCGCCCCAGGTCAGGTACAGCTCGACCTGCTCGGCGGCCAGGTCCTGGGCGGCCTCGGAGGAACCACCGAAGTACAGCGGCGGACGTGGCTGCTGGATCGGCGGGTAGAGCAGCTTGGCGCCCTTCACTTGCAGGTGCTTGCCGTCGTAGTCGACGGTCTCGCCCTCTAGCACGCGGCGCCAGATGCGGGTGAATTCGACGGAGGCCTCGTAACGCTCCTCGTGCGACAGGTGCAGGCCGTCGCCGGCCAGCTCGTCCGGATCACCACCGGTGACCAGGTTGAACAGTGCGCGGCCGTTGGACAGGCGGTCCAGGGTCGCCGCCTGGCGCGCGGCCACGGTGGGCGAAATGATCCCCGGACGCAGGGCGACCAGGAACTTCAGGTTCTGCGTCGCCGGGATCAGCGAAGCGGCCACCAGCCAGGAGTCCTCGCAGGAACGCCCGGTGGGGATCAGTACGCCGCCGAAACCGAGGCGGTCGGCGGCCTGGGCAATCTGCTGCAGGTAGCCGTGGTCGACGGCGCGCGCGCCTTCGCTGGTGCCGAGGTACTTGCCGTCACCGTGGGTGGGCAGGAACCAGAAGATATTGAGGCTCATGGAGTGGTCTCCTTGTTTTCTACTCCCCTCTCCCATTGGGAGAGGAGCCGGGGCGGCCCGCGTAGGGGTGAGGGAGGAGCCAGCAGCGCCTTCCCTCACCCGGCCCTTCGGGCCACCCTCTCCCAGAGGGAGAGGGGTTCAAATCACTGCTGGGCCACCTTGGCCGAGGCCGGCGGATTCCAGATCACGTCCTTGATGGTCAGGCGCTTGGGAATCAGCTTGAGGTCGCTGAAGGTGTCGGCGATCTTCTGCTGCGCCTCGATCACATCCGCACCAATGAACTGGGCGCCGTAGGCCTGGCGCTCGACTGCCGTGCGGGTGATTTCCGGGGCCAGGCCGAGCAGCGGCGCCACCTGCTGGGTCGCCTCGTCGCTGTTCTCGCGGATCCAGCCACCGACCGAGCGAATCTCCTCGACCAGTACGCTGACCACCTGCGGATGCTTCTCGGCGTAGGGCTTGGCGGCCAGGTAGAACTGGTGGTTGGCGACCAGGTCCTTGCCGTCGCGCAGGGTGCGGGCCTGCAGCTGGTGTTCGGCGGCGGCCTGGAAGGGGTCCCAGATCACCCAGGCGTCGACGCTGCCACGCTCGAAGGCGGCGCGGGCATCGGCTGGCGGCAGGTACACGGGCTGGATGTCGCTGTACTTCAGGCCGGCGTCTTCCAGGGCGCGCACCAGCAGGTAGTGCACGTTGGAGCCCTTGTTCAGGGCGATCTTTTTGCCCTTCAGCTCGCTCACCGACTTGAGCGACGAGTCCTTGGGCACCAGGATCGCCTCGCTGGTCGGCGCCGGCGGCTCATGCGCCACATACAGCAGGTCGGCACCGGCGGCCTGGGCGAAGATCGGCGGCGCTTCGCCGGTGGTGCCGAAGTCGATCGAGCCGACGTTCAGCCCTTCCAGCAGCTGCGGGCCGCCGGGGAACTCGGTCCACTGCACGTCGATGCCCTGCTCGGCCAGGCGCTTCTCCAGCGAACCCTTGGCCTTGAGCAGCACCAGGGTGCCGTATTTCTGATAGCCGATCCGCAAGGTCTCGGCTTGAGCTTGAGTGATGGCGCCGAACGAGATGGCCGCGGCAAACAGGGCGACCAGGCTCCGACGCAAAGTAATGGTGCGCATGGCGCTCTCCTTTGCAATTCGTGATTTGGGTGTCGACCTGCTCGCCCGTTAGCGGGGGAGTAAGGAAGGGTGTTGCGGTGTTCGCGGGTTTCACCCGTCCTACGGCTCGGTGCCGTGTAGGGCGGGTGAAAACCCGTGTCGGTTCAGATACTCCAGCGGGCGTTCACCAGCCGGTCGTTCAACGGTTGCGGGTCGATCGGTTTGGGGCGGCGCGCCAGGGCGGCAAGCAACTGGTCCACCGATTCGTCGAGACGTTCGCGCAGTTCGTCGTCGAACTGCGCGGGACGCTCGCCCTCGGGATAGGCGATCTGTCTGTCCACGGCGAACACGCCGGGCAGCATTTCCTGGGCCTTCAGCGCTGCCAGTACCGGCTTCAGCGCATAGTCCACGGCCAACAGGTGGGCCGGGCTACCGCCGCTGGCGATGGGCAGCACCACCTTGTGCGCCAGGGCGCGTTCCGGCAGCAGGTCGAGCAACACCTTCAGCGCGCCGGTGAGGGACGCCTTGTATACCGGCGTTGCCACCACCAGGCCGTCGGCGCTGGCCACCGCCGCCTGCAGCTGCTGCACGGCGGTGCTAGAGAAGTCCGCGTGCAGCAGGGCCTCGGCCGGGAAGTCACGCACCCGTAGCAGGCTGACTTCCAGGCCCTGCACCTGCAGGCGCTGGCTGACATGCTCCAGCAGCAGCTCGGTGCGCGAGCGTGCCGAGGGGCTGCCGGACAACAGGACAACGTGCATGCTCTGTCCTTAGCGGTTCGGCTGCGGCGTCAGGCGCAGGTAGGGCTTCACCGCGCGATAGCCTTTCGGGAAGCGGCGGGCGATTTCCGCCTCGTCCTTCAGCGACGGCACGATCACCACCTCGTCGCCGTCCTGCCAGTTGGCCGGGGTGGCGACCTTGTGGTGGTCGGTGAGCTGCAGCGAGTCGATGACGCGCAGGATCTCGTGGAAGTTGCGCCCGGTGCTGGCCGGGTAGGTGATGATCAGGCGCACCTTCTTGTTCGGGTCGATGATGAACAGCGAACGCACAGTGAGGGTGTCGTTGGCGTTCGGGTGGACCAGATCATAGAGGCCGGAGACCTTACGGTCGGCGTCGGCCAGGATCGGGAAGTTGACCCGGGTCGACTGGGTTTCGTTGATGTCATTGATCCAGCGCAGGTGCGAATCCACCGGGTCCACCGACAGGGCGATGACCTTGACGCCGCGCTGGGCGAACTCTTCCTTCAGCTTGGCGGTGAAACCCAGCTCGGTGGTGCACACCGGGGTGAAGTCGGCGGGGTGGGAAAACAGCACGCCCCAGCCGTCGCCCAGCCAGTCGTGGAAACGGATGCGACCCTCGCTGGAGTCCTGCTCGAAGTCGGGGGCGATATCGCCCAGGCGAATGCTCATGGTGCTGCTCCTTGGCTGTGCGTTGCGTGGGGCCACTATGCTCAGGAACGAAATGGAATAAAAAGAATAAATAACGATTTATTTATTCCATATAGAGCTATAAAACATCGCAACAGAAAGACATAAGCATCGAATCAATTATTCTTTCAAAGAATAAAAAACGCCTTCTATAGTCGGCGGCGCTATCTACCTTCCAAGGACGCCAGATGAAACGCCTATTGCCCCTCCCGCTGTTGGCCGCCGGCTTCGCTCTTGCCACCTCCGCCCAGGCGGCGACCCTGCTCAACGTCTCCTATGACGTGATGCGCGACTTCTACAAGGACTACAACGCCGCGTTCCAGAAGCACTGGCAGGCCGAGGGCGGCAAGCCGCTGCAGATCCAGATGTCCCACGGCGGCTCGAGCAAGCAGGCCCGCGCCGTGATCGACGGCCTGCCGGCCGACGTGATCACCATGAACATGGCCACCGACATCAACGCCCTGGCCGACAACGGCGGCCTGGTGCCCAAGGACTGGGCCGAGCGCCTGCCGAACCACAGCGCGCCCTTCACCTCGGCCACCGTGTTCATCGTGCGCAAGGGCAACCCCAAGGCGCTGAAAGACTGGCCGGACCTACTCAAGGATGGCGTGCAGGTAGTGGTGCCTAACCCAAAGACCTCGGGCAACGGCCGCTACACCTACCTCTCCGCCTGGGGCTACGTGCTGCAGAACGGCGGTGACGAGACCAAGGCCAAGGCCTTCGTCGGCAAGCTGTTCAAGCAGGCACCGGTGCTGGACACCGGCGGCCGCGCCGCCACCACCACCTTCATCCAGAACCAGATCGGCGACGTACTGGTGACCTTCGAGAACGAGGCCGAAATGATCGCCCGCGAGTTCGGCCGCGGCAGCTTCGAGGTGGTCTACCCCAGCGTCTCCGCCGAGGCCGAGCCTCCGGTAACGGTGATCGACAAGGTGGTCGACAAGAAAGGCACCCGCGCCGAGGCCGAGGCCTACCTGAAGTACCTGTGGTCGCCGCAAGCCCAGCGCATCGCCGCCAACAACTACCTGCGCCCGCGTGATCCGCAGATCCTCGCCGAATTCGCCGACCGTTTCCCCAAGGTCAGCTTCTTCAGCGTGACCAAGACCTTCGGCGACTGGCCGAGCATCCAGAAGACCCACTTCAACGATGGTGGCGTGTTCGACCAGATCTACACCGCCCAGTGATAACCCCGAAGCCCGGCATATGCCGGGCTTCTTGCTATTGCTCCTGAAATACCGAATCGGTAGCGTCCGAACCTGGATTAATCCGGAGCAAGGGATATGCACAAGGTACTAGGGCTGGCGCTCACGATGGCAATGACCAGTACGGGAGCAATGGCACAGGAATGCGACGGCGTCTTTCTGCACTTCACCACTCGCGGGGAGGTGAGCGACGACGACGGAGTGACATCTGTCGATGAGCAACTGTTGCTCAACCAGACGGGCCTGTTCCAGTACGGTAAATCCCTAGAGGTAATGGGTAGCACCAGAGAGGTCGCCACCGACTCGAACCTGGATTACAACCGCTTCTATCCGGACCAGCCGGGCCCCAGCGTCAATGAAATGCTGGCTCTGGCACAACGGCTGAAGACCCTCGGCATCTTCAACCTACAAAGCGATCCCAGCTCACCAGCGCCCCAGCAGACCTATCTCAACTTCCGGGCAGACTGTCAGGAGACTCGCCTGTCTTTTGCTACGACTGAAGCCGGAGATGCACGCAGCGATGTAATCGCTGAAATTCGCACGTTCTTCGATGAACAAGCTTCTCGACATGGGCTACAGAAGCGAGAGCGCATCTCTCAAGGTGATAATCGTCTACCGGTTGCAGTAAGCATCGCAGAGTTGCTGAGCTCTCCCGAGCGCTACGACGGCAAAAGAATCACGACATCCGGCTCCTATCGTCTGGGCTATGAGTCGTCGACCCTCAGCGATGGGGAGCATTCACTCTGGATTGGCAGATGGTCTGCCATGGTCAAAGACACCACCTCACTCCAGTATCTCGATGACCACCAGCTGACAGTCGACGGCATCTTCTTCGCCGGCCCCAGCGGGCATCTGGGAGGCTACCCGGGTGAGATAGTGCGTCTGACCCGGGTTACTACTCGATAGGCCATCAGGCCAGTACCGGCTCCGAGCGTTTCAGGCCGATCAGCTCCAGCTCCAGGAACAGCAGCACCAGCGCGGCCTGGCCGATGACGAAGATCTGGCCGAGCAGGTTGGGCGAGATCCAGCCGGAGAACAACAGCACCAGGCTGTCGATGGCCCACATCGCGTTAATCGCCAGCACCACCCACACCAGGCGGCGACTGACCGTCTCCTGGCTACCCATCCACATGAGGAACAGGCCGAGTGGCAGCAGGGTCAGCCCCGCGGCCAGCAACAGATCACCGGGCAGGGCCAGCAGATTGGCATACCAGCTATTGAGCAGGATCAGCAGCGAACCGCTGGCGATCCCCATCAGGCCATCGGCGAGCAGAGCGCGGCGCAGCAGCGGTGAAGCGTTCAGGGTAGTCATGGCAAAACCTCCAGGTGACAGCGCCGGATTGGCGCCTGGCCATAGAGTTCGCCTACAAGCGGATGCGCGTCGATTACCTACCAGGTAATGGCCGCGATGACGCCCCTGGGCTATCGTCCGTTCCCATGAACACAGCCAATCACCCCGTCGGCGCCCTGTTGCGCCAGTGGCGCCAGCGCCGCCGCCTGAGCCAGCTCGACCTCGCCTGCGAGGCGGATATCTCCACCCGCCACCTGAGCTTCGTCGAGACCGGCCGCGCCCTGCCCAGCCGCGAAATGCTGCTGCACCTGGCCGAGCAGCTGGAGATTCCCCTGCGCGAGCGCAACCGCCTGCTCAGCGCCGCCGGCTACGCACCGCTGTACAGCCAGCATGGTTTGAACGACCCGGCTCTGGCCGCCGCCCGCGCCGCCATCGAGCAACTGCTCAAGGCTCACGAGCCCTACCCGGCGCTGACCATCGACCGCCAATGGAACCTGCTGGCGGCCAACAGCTCGGTGGCACCCTTCCTCGCCGGTGTGCCGGCCGAGCTGCTCGGCCCGCCGCTCAATGTGCTGCGCCTGTCGCTGCACCCGGACGGCCTGGCGCCACGCATCGTTAACCTGGCGCAGTGGCGCGCCTACCTGCTGATGCGCCTGCAGCACGACATCGACATCAGCGGCGATCCGCAGCTGATGTCCCTGCAGGAAGAACTGCTGAGCTACCCGGCCCCCGCCGAGAAGGCCGAGCCGCAACCGGACAGCGTGCTGATGCCGCTGCAGTTCCGCACCGAGCACGGCGTGCTGAGCATGATCAGCACCACCACGGTGTTCGGCACGCCCAACGACGTGACCCTGGCCGAACTGGCCCTGGAGACCTTCTTCCCGGCCGATGAAGAGAGCGCGGAATATCTGCGCCAGCTGGCGCAGGCGTAGAGAGGGAATTGTGCCCAGGCGCGGGTTTCACCCGCCCTACCGTAGGGCGGGTGAAACCCGCGTGCCGGATTAGACTGCCCGAGCCACTCGCCACAACAAGGATGTTGTGATGCCCTATTACAGACGTGCCATTGTTCCCGGTGGAACCTACTTCTTTACCGTCGTCACCTATGGCCGTCAGGCCATTCTGACCAAAGACGATGTGCGGGAAGCTCTCCGCGAGGCCATCGACCTGGTGCGAGGTCGGCAGCCATTCCGCATCGATGGCTGGGTGCTGCTGCCAGACCATATGCATACGATCTGGACCCTGCCTGAGGGTGATGCAGATTTCTCCGACCGCTGGCGGCTGATCAAGCGCCATGTCGCTGCGGCCTGTCCGTCGTATCACCGTCCGGAACTACTGAGCGGGCGGCGGAGAGCAAAGAACCAGAGCAGCCTCTGGCAGAACAGATTCTGGGAACATCTGATCCGCGATGAGGCCGATCTGCGCAGCCATCTCGACTACCTGCACGGCAATCCACTCAAACATGGCTTGGTACAGCGCGTCGCCGACTGGCCCTGGTCATCCTTCCATCGCTACGTGCGCCGGGGCACCTATCCAGCGGACTGGGGCGGCTCGAAGGGCTCAGACATACCGGGTGGCGAGTAAGACCGCGCGGGTTTCACCCGCCCTACTTTCGCCGCCAGCGTAGGGCGTGTGAAACCCGCGCTTGCAGGCAGCGCCGGCTGCCGCCATCTTGAGCAGCCCACCCGCGAAACGGACTGCGCCATGCTCGAACTCGTCTCGGTCGTCACCATCACCCTGCTCGCCGTGATCAGCCCCGGCGCCGACTTCGCCATGGTCAGCCGCAACAGCATGTTTCTCTCGCGCCGCTCCGGGCTGCTCACGGCGCTGGGCATCAGCCTCGGCGTGCTGGTCCACGTGACCTACTCGATGCTTGGCATCGGCCTGCTGATCTCCCAGTCGATCCTGCTGTTCAACCTGGTCAAGTTCGCCGGCGCCGCCTACCTGATCTGGCTCGGCATCGGCATGCTGCGCAGCCGCAAGGTCGACCCGCAGCAAGCAGTGGCCGCACCGCAACTGAGCGACTGGCAAGCGCTGCGCGTGGGCTTCCTGACCAACGCGCTGAACCCCAAGACCACGCTGTTCGTGGTCGCCCTATTCACCCAGGTAATCAGCCCGGACACCACCACCCTGACCCAGCTCGGCTATGGCCTGTTCATGGCCGTGGCCCACCTGTTCTGGTTCGCCCTGGTGGCCTATGGGTTGTCCTCGGAGGCCGCGCGCGGCTTCGTCGCCCGCAGTCGCCACCTGATCGAACGGGCCATCGGTGGCGTGCTGGTGGCACTGGGGCTGGGCCTGGCCGCCTCTTCGCTGCAGCGCAGCTGATAAAAAAACCGGGCCACGCGGGCCCGGATAAGTGCTTCCACCTTGAGGTTCGTTTACAGCGTCAGCTCGGTCAGCGCCTCGCCGCGCAGGTAGGCCAGCTCCACCGCGCGGCGGTCACGTGGGTGGGGGAGCGGCACAGCTAGTTCACGCTGGATGCGACTGGGACTGCCACCGAGGATCAGCACCCGGTCGCTTAGGTAGAACGCCTCGTCCAGATCGTGGGTAACCAGCAGCAGGGCAATGCCGTAGCGATCGGCCAGGCGCACCACCAGGTCCTGCAGCTTCATGCGGGTGAAGGCGTCCACCGCGCTGAACGGCTCGTCCAGCAACAGCACCTGCGGACGCTGGTACAGGCCGCGGGCGATGGCCACGCGCTGGGCCATGCCGCCGGAGAGCTGCTTGGGCAACTTGCCGCCCTGCCCCGCCAGGCCGACATCCTCCAGCAGCTGCTCGATCCACTGCGTATCGGCGCCACGACCCTCGGCGAAGCCGACGTTCTGCGCCACGTTCAGCCAGGGCATCAGCCGTGCTTCCTGAAACACCACGCCGATACCGCTGCCACCGCCGAAATCCAGCAACGGGTTATGCGCCAGACCGCCAGTGAAATCCTGGTCGAGGCCGGCAGCGATGCGCAGCAGGGTGCTCTTGCCGCAGCCACTGGGGCCGAGCAGGCTGACGATCTCGCCCGGCGCCAGGCTGAGGTCGATATCGTCCAGCACCCGCTGGCGGGCGAAGGCCTTGCGAATGCCGCGTAGTTCCAGCAATGCGCTCATCTCAGCCCTCCCCGCCGACGAAGCTGTCGCGCCAGTGCAGGGCGCGCACCTCGATGCTCTTGAGCAGGCCGTCGCTGAGCTTGCCGAGCACGGCGAGCAGGAGGATGGCGGCGATCACCAGGTCCGGGCGCGAGGTCTCTCGACCGTCGCTGAGCAGATAACCGAGGCCCTGGGTGGCGGCGATCAGCTCGGCGGCGACGAGGAACATCCAGCTCAGGCTGAGCGCCCCGCGCAGGCCGGTGAACAGGCTCGGCAGCGCCGCCGGCAGGAGGATGCGCCGGGTCAGGGCGACGCCGGACAGACGATGCAACCGCCCCACCTCGACCAGCTTGCGGTCGACGTTGCGGATGCCGGCGAGCAGCGCCAGGTAGACCGGGAAAAAGGCGCCGAGGGCGATCAGCACCACCTTGGGTGTCTCGTCGATGCCCAGCCATAGCAGCAGCAACGGCACCCAGGCCAGACTGGGGATCGCCCGCAGGGCCTGGAAGGTCGGCTCCAAGTAGCTCTCCGCGCGGCGGCTGAGGCCGACCCAGGCACCGATCAGCACGGCCAGTGCCGCACCGATGGCGAAACCGGCGGCGACCCGCGCCAGGCTGACGCCGATGTGCCCCCACAGCTCGCCACCAACAGCCAGCCACCAGAGGGTCTGGCCGACCTGGCTGGGCGCCGGCAGCTGGTGCGCCGGTATCCAGTCCAGGCGTACCAGCGCCTCCAGCACCAGCACCAGCAGCAGCGCCAGCGGCAGCAGCAGCCCGCGCCAGTTGCCCGACCATGGGCGAAGGGTGCTGAGCTCGTGCTCGCCACGCACGGCCGTACGGGCGGCCAGCAGGGTGGCGAGCAGACTGCTAGCAGGCATGACTTATTGCTCTGCCTTGGCCACTGGTTGGCCAATCACGCCGACGGCCAGCTGCGGGCTGATCAGCTGATCGACCACGGCGGCCACGTCGGTGCCAGGACGCACCAGTTGCTCGTCGAGCAGGATCGGCGCGGCGGCCTTCAACGCGGCGACATGTTCGGCACCCGGCTGCGGATTGCTGAAATCGGTGCGCGACAGTTGCAGCTTGGCCACTTCCAGCGGCAGCTTGGCTTCCCTGGCCAGCAGCTCGGCGGTCTGTTGCGGGTGGGCGATGGTCCACTGGCGCGCCTCCTCGTACGCGGCGATGACCTTGCCGATCAGCTGCGGCTGCTCCTTGAGGAATTTGTCGCTGACGTTGAGCACGCCGTAGCTGTTGAAGTCGACGTTGCGGTACAGCAGGCGCGAGCCGGCCTGCAGTTGGCTGGCGGCGAGGTGCGGGTCGAGGCCGGCCCAGGCGTCCACGTCGCCACGCTCCAGGGCCACGCGGCCATCCGGGTGCTGCAGGTGGACGATCTCCACATCGCCCTTGCCCAGGCCGGCACTGTGCAGGCTGCGCAGGAGGAACAGGTAGGGGTCGGTGCCCTTGGTGGCGGCGACCTTCTTGCCCTTGAGGTCGGCCAGGGTCTTGATCGACGAATCCTTGGGCACGGCCAGGGCGGTCCACTCCGGACGGCTGGCGATGTACACGGTCTTCACCGGGCTGCCGTTGGCGCGGCTCAGTACGGCGGCGAGGCCGGCAGTGGAAGCGAAGTCGACGCTGCCACCGTTGAGATATTCGAGGGAGCGGTTGCTGCCCTGGCTGAACACCCACTTCACGGAAATACCGTCGGCGGCCAGGCGTTTCTCGAGGATGCCCTGATCCTTCAGCACCAGGCTGGTCGGCGCGTAGTAGGCGTAGTCCAGACGGACTTCCTTGGGTTCGGCGGCGTGGGTAGCGAGCGGCAGGGTGGTGGCGAGCAGCGCGGCGAGCAGATGGCGGGGCTTGAAGCTTTTCATGGGAATCTCCTTGGACTCGGGTGAGGCCTTCCCAACCGTTGGCGGCCAGGTCAGGAGAGGGCGGGGCCGCAGCCCCGCCGTTGTCGATCAGAGCAGCGACAGGGTGTAGCTGACGATCAGGCGGTTTTCATCGGCATCGGTCGCGGTGGTGTTGCCACGCAGCGAGGCGTTGCGCCAGGAGAAGCCGAGGCCTTTCAGAGCACCTTCCTGCAGCACGTAGTCGAGGCGGAAGTCGCGTTCCCATTCCTTGCGGTCGCCGCCAACGGCATCGATGTTGTCACCGGACAGGTAGGTGGCGGTGGCCTTCAGGCCCGGTACGCCGACCTTGGTGAAGTCGTAGGCGTACTCGGCCAGCCAGGTGCGCTCGCCGGCGGAGAGGAACTTGCCGATCTGGCGGTCGGTGATCAGGTAGGCGGTGGAGCCGTCACCCTGGTTGAGGAAGGGGAAGGCGCTGTCGCCCGAGACCTGCTGGTAGCCGGCGCTCAGCGCGTGGCCGCCAAGGGTGTAGGTGAACAGGGCGCTCCAGGTGTCGTTGTCCACCTCGACACCGGTCACCCGGTTGGCGCCGTTGATCTCGCCCTGGGCCAGATAGCCGTCGGCGCGACCGGCAAGGCTGCCGTTCTTGCCATCGGAATCACTGTGGAAGTAACGCAGGTCGGTCTTCAGCGCGCCCGGACCGATCGCCCAGTTGTGGGTCAGGCCGAGGAAGTGCTGTTTGTAGAAGTCGTCCAGGTTGCCGTAGTAGTACTGCGCCAGCAGGTCCTTGCCGATCTTGTAGTCGGCACCGCCGTAGTAGAACTTGTTGCTGTCGGCCTGCACGCCGCCAACCGCAGTGGCGCCGGCGATGCGCAGGGAAATGTCGTCGGTGGAGGAGCGGGTCTTGGTGTGCTCCAGCTGGCCGGCGGTGAGGGTCAGGTTGTCGATCTCGCTGGAGGTGACCTGGCCACCCTCGAACAGTTGCGGCAGCAGGCGACCGTCGTTGAAGGTCACCACCGGCAGCTTGGGCTGCAGGGTGCCGAGGCGGGCCTCGGTCTTGGACAGGCGGACCTTGGCAGTCACGCCGGCCTTGCTGTAGTCGTCCACGGCCTTGCCGTCGCGGTCCAGCGGGAACAGCTGGCCGGGCTTGCGGCTGTCACTGACGTCGCCATCGCCACCGCCATCCAGCTTGAGGCCGAGCAGGCCGACCGCGTCCAGACCGAAGCCGACAGTACCCTCGGTGTAGCCGGAGGTGTAGTTGAAGAGGAAGCCCTGGCCCCACTCGTTGACTGCGCCGCGATCGTCGGCGGTGTTCTTGGTGTTCAGGTCGTAATAGAAATTGCGCAGGCCGATGGTGGCCTTGCTGTCTTCGATGAAGCCGGCGGCGGAAGCCTGCTGGGCGATCACGCCGAGGGCGATAGCCAGGGCCAGGGACGACTTATTCATGCTCGATGCTCCAGATGCTGTTCTAGTTGTCTGGGGCTCGGGTTGGCGATGGAGCCCCTTATAAAGTTCGGGCTCGGTGCGGTGGTCCGCTGGCGGCTTGGCGGCAAATCTAGGGGATTTTCATAATCTCCAAAAAGAATTATTTTTCACTTTTATGTAACTAAAAAGAATATAAGTCGTCATCGAACAGACTCATAAGCTAATTCCTGAAAAGTATTGGCCGGCGGTTTTTTAGATCGACTAGCTTTGCTCTACCGGATCACCGGACTTCGCCCTGTTTCTTCTGAAGTTTCCGTGTTCCGCCGCCTCGTACCGCCGGGACGCGCCCTGACAAGAGGCCTGTCATGTCCCGCCATTCTCTTTCCCGCCGCACCCTGCTCGGCCTCGGCCTGAGTCTCGGGCTGTTCGCCGCCCTGCCCGCCCACGCCGAAACCGCCCTGCGCATCGGCTACCAGAAATCCTCCACCCTGATCAGCCTGCTGAAGAGCCAGGGCACCCTGGAAAAAGCCCTGGCCGGTCAGGACATCAAGGTCAGCTGGCACGAGTTCGCCAGCGGCCAGCCGCTGCTGGAGGCACTCAACGTCGGCAATATCGACTTGTCCGCCGATGTCGCCGATACGGTGCCGGTGTTCGCCCAGGCCGCCGGCGCCAAACTCGCCTACTTCGCCCAGGAAGCGCCCTCGCCGGCCGCCCAGGCGATCCTGGTGCGCGATGGCTCGCCGCTGCAGGCCCTAGCCGACCTCAAGGGCAAGAAGGTGGCGGTGACCAAGGCCGCCGGCGCCCACTACCTGCTGATCGCCGCGCTGGCCAAGGCCAACCTGAAGTTCAGCGACATCCAGCCGGCCTACCTGACCCCGGCCGACGGCCGTGCCGCCTTCGAGAACGGCAAGGTCGACGCCTGGGTGATCTGGGAACCCTTCCTCAGCGCCGCCCAGCGCCAGCTGCCGACCCGCACCCTGGCCGACAGCCAGGGTCTGGCCAGTTACCAGCGTTACTACCTGACCAGCACAAGTTTCGCCGCCCAGCACCCGCAGGTGCTGCAGACCGTGTATGGCGAGCTGGTCAAGGCCGGCGACTGGCTGCGCGCTAACCCGGCCGACGCGGCGAAGATCCTCGGCCCGCTGTGGGGCAACCTCGACTCGGCCATCGTCCAGCAGGCCAACGGCCGCCGCAGCTATCAGGTGCGTGCCGTGCAGCCGGGCAGCCTGGCCGAGCAGCAGAAGATCGCCGATGCCTTCTTCGCCGAAGGCCTGCTGCCCAAGCGCGTGGACGCCAGCCAGGTGGCCATCTGGCAACCGGAGCCGCGCGATGGTCAGTGAAGCCCGCCACCTGCATCCACAGGCCGAACCGCTGCTGGATGCGCGGCTGTTCCCCGCCGACTTCGGCAACCTCACCGCCCGCGTCGAACGCCTGGCGCGCAAGCTGGCGGAAAGCGCGGTGGAGCGCGACCGCCGTGGCGGCCATGCGCGTGCCGAACGCGAGCTGATCCGCGACAGTGGCCTGCTGAGCCTGGCCATTCCACAACGCTTCGATGGCCAGGAACGCTCCTGGCCGGAGATCTATCGCATCGTCCGCCACCTGGCCGCGGCCGACAGTTCGCTGGCCCACCTGTTCGCCTTCAACCACCTGCAGGTGGCCACCGTTCTCCTGCACGGCAGCGCCGAACAGCAGCGCCACTGGCTGACCCGCGCGGTGCGCGAGCGCTGGTTCTGGGGCAACGCCACCAATGGCCGCGACCTCGGCCTGAGCCTGGCGCCGCGCGAGGAACACTTCGAGCTGAACGGGCGCAAGTCGTTCTGCTCCGGCGCCCTCGGTTCCGATGCCCTGGTGGTGAGCGCACCGCGCGGCACCAGCGCCACGGAGCGGGTGTTCCTGGTGTTGCCGGCGCAACGCGAGGGCCTGGCGATCAACGACGACTGGGATGCCTTCGGCCAGCGCCAGACCGACAGCGGCACCGTGCAGTTCGAGAACGTCTTCGTCGACCGCGACGAGCTGCTGGTGTCCGGCGGCCAGAGCCCGCGCAGCAGCCTGCGGGTGTGCGTGTCGCAGCTGATCCTCACCCAGCTCTACCTGGGCAACGCCCAGGGTGCGCTGGATGGCGCCCTGCGCTACACCCGCGAGCAGGCGCGGCCCTGGCCCGGCGCCGGGGTCGATGAGGCGCGCGAAGACCCCTTTATCCAGAAACGCTACGGCGAACTCTGGCTGCTCTACCGCGGCGCCCTGCTGCAGGCCGAGCAGGCCGCCGAGCGCCTGCAACAGGCCTGGGACAAACCGGCCCTGGGCGCCGCCGAACGTGGCGAAGTGGCGCTGCTGATCGCCGAGGCGCGGGTGGCCTCGGCCCGCGCGGCGCTGGAGATCACCAGCCAGGTGTTCGAGGCCATGGGCGCCCGTGCCACTGCCTCGCGCTACGGTTTCGACCGCTTCTGGCGCAACGTGCGGGTGCACAGCCTGCACGACCCGCTGGATTACAAGGTGCGCGACATTGGCCAGTGGCTGACCAGCGGCGTACCGCCCACGCCGTCGCTGTATTCCTGACTCACACGTTTTGCACGGGAGCCGTTACCAGGCAGGGCGGCTCTCGTTTTTTATCCAGCCTCTTTGCCCTGCCCTGTGCATGTACTAGCCTCGCAGCTCGTTGCAGAACAGGGACTACGCAAATGCTTAAGGAAATCATCTCGGCGGCCGCTCTCGCCGCATCGTTACTTATGGGCAGTAGCGCATCGGCAGACAACAAGGACGAAGTGCTAGACGTCATCGCCAATGCGCAGGAAGTTAAATTCTTTTCTCTTTCCCCAGCAGATCCTGCGCGCTATCCGGAAGGGACCTGCGTAGGTGACTGCTACCTCGGCTGGCCAGCGTTAGGTCATGCCAAGATTTCCGGCCAACCCCGCCAAAGGGTTCTAGAGCACCTGCACGCATGGGCAGAGATGCCACAACCACCAGCCATTGCGGGGTGCTTCTCACCCCGACACGGCGTGAGTGTTCAGGCTATGGGGCATACCTACGACTTCATCGTCTGCTACGAGTGTGGCCACGCCGAGGTACGCAAGGACTCTATCTACCTCGCGACGCTGTACAGCCCAGCATCCAGCGACCAGTTCGAAAAAGAGTGGGATGCGATCCTCTCCGCCCACAACCTGCCCTTGGCCGAAGATTGAACCTGCTGCCTTCCAGCAGAGCCGGTGCCTGATACGCGAGCCGCTCGATCCGCGCCTTTCATCCGCCACCCCGACAGCGGCCCCTCGCCTGGACTAGCGTTCACTACCCGACCAGACCGGAGGCTGTCATGCAACAGGACCGCCGCATCACCTTCTTTCACTCGCCGCGCAGCCGCTCCACCAGCACCGCCATCCTGCTCCAGGAGCTGCACGCCGATTACCGCCCGCGCCTGCTCAGCATCAAGCAGGGACAGACGCGCCAGGCCGAGTACCTGGCGATCAACCCGATGGGCAAGGTGCCGGCCATTCTCCACGGCAACACCCTGATCACCGAGCAGGGCGCGGTGTTCATCTACCTCAGCGATCTGTACCCGGAAGCCGGCCTCACCCCGGCGCTGGGCGACCCGCAGCGCGGCGCCTGGCTGCGCTGGCTGGTGTTCTACGGATCGAGCTTCGAGCCGGCCATCGCCGACCGCGCCCAGCAGCATGTGCCGCCACAGCCGATGAGCCCCTATGGCGACTTCGACACCATGCTCGGCACTCTGGTGCAGCAACTGGAACAGGGCCCCTACCTGCTCGGCGAGCGCCTTAGCAGCGCCGACATTCTCTGGGGCAGCGCGCTGAAGTGGACCATCGGCTTCGGCGTGGTGCCGGAAATGCCGGTGATCCAGGCATATGTCGAGCGCATCGCCGCGCGGCCCTCGGTGGCCAAGGTCGCCGAGCTGGAAGCGCAGTGGCTGGAGCAGCTCGGCGACTAGATCGCCAGGCGCTGGCGCAGCAGCTGGCGCTCCTCGTCGCGGAGCAGCGCCAGCTGGCGTTCGATGGCCTGTAGCGGCGAGACCGCCGGCAGGTTGAGGTGCTGCGGCAGGATCTCCGCGCCGCTGCTCACCAGCAGGGCGAAGTGGATGACGTTCTCCAGCTCGCGGGTATTGCCGTGCCAGGGATGGCCCTCCAGCGCCGCCTGGGCATCCGTGCCGATCTGTGGGATCTCCAGGCCCAGGCGCTGGGCGTAGATGCCGAGGAAGTACTCGGCCAGCGGCAGGATGTCGCCCGGCCGTTCGCGCAGCGACGGTAGCTCCAGGCGCCCCTCGTTGAGGTAGAGGAACAGCCGCTCGTTGAACTTGCCGGCGGCCACCGCCTGGGCCAGGTCGATGCTGGTGGCGGCTACCAGGCGCGCGTCCACCGGCGTCGCCTGCTGCCCGCCGACACGCTGCACTTCGCGGGTCTCCAGGGCGCTGAGCAGCTTGCCCTGCAGCGCCAGCGGCAGGTCGCCGATCTCGTCCAGGTAGAGAGTGCCGCCATTGGCCGAGCCGAACCAGCCGGCGCGGCTGCTGGCGGCACCGGAGTAGGCGCCGGCGGCATGGCCGAACAGCTCGGCCTCGCCCCACTGCGGGCTGATGGCGCCGCAGTTGACGGCGACGAACAGGCCGCCGCGCTCGCTCTCGCGGTGCACGTGGCGGGCCAGCAGCTCCTTGCCGGTACCGGTTTCGCCAAGGATCAGCACCGGCAGCTCGGCGGTGGCCAGGCTATTGGCCTGCTCGCGCAGCTGGCGCGAACGCGGGTCGACGAACACCAGCGCCTTGGCGCGGATGCTCAGCGGGCTCTTCTCGGTGTCGCCGAAGGTCAGCAGGGCTTGCTGGGGGAAATCTGGGCGGCTCATTGCGGAATCTCTTGTCACGGCGAGCCGCCGACTGCCGGCGGCTCAGATGGGAATGGGCTGGACGCGGCGCCGCAGCGGGCACATTCGTGGCGCATGGCACTTGGTATTCATGCGCGCAGGCGTTCCTGCTGTTCGATCTGGCGCTGCAGGCGGTACAGGTAGGCGAAGCCCTGCTCCCAGCGTTGGTGACCGGACTTCACGTTGATGTGCCCGGCACCCGGCAGAATGGCCGCCTGGGCGCCCCAGGCGCGGGCCAGTTCGAGGGCGCGCGGCGCACTGGCGGCGTGATCGTTGTCCGAGCCGACCAGCAGGCTGGGGAACGGCAGCAGCTCGCGGGAGATCGGGGCAAAACCGCGCAGCGCCTCGGGGCAGCCGGCCCGCTCGACATCGGCCGGCGCCACCAGCAGGGCACCGCGTATCTTGCGCAGGGAAGCCAGCGATGCCTGGGCGGCCCAGCGGGCCACGGTGACGCAGCCGAGGCTGTGCGCCACCAGGATCAGCGGGCCACGGGCGGCGGCCACCTGCTGCTCCAGGGCAGCGACCCAGCGCTGCGGGTCGGGGTTGTCCCAGTCCGCCTGCTCGACCCGACTGGCATGCGGCAGGCTGCGCTGCCAATGGCTCTGCCAATGGTCGTCCGGCGAACCCTGCCATCCTGGCAGGATCAGGTAACGGGTGGTCTGGCTGGCCATGACGGGGCTCCTCGATAGCTTGCGGAGGCCAGTCTAGGCAGGGAAGGATTACAAGTTAAGGAATAAGAATTCATTTACTTATTCCATTTTAGGTTTTCTCTGCCGACCAACTGGCAACCGCCACTCACGCAGAGTTGGCCCTCCAGATGCATTCAGAGGCGACTCAGCCAAGGACGATGCAGTCCTTGCCCTGGCGCTTGGCCTGGTACATGGCGGCGTCGGCGCGGGCATAGAGATCGTCCAGTTCGTCACCCTCGCGCAGGCTGGTGATGCCCTGGCTGATGGTTACGCCGAAGCTAAGGCCGTCGTTGTGGAACTGCAGACGCTGCACCTCGCGCTGCAGGCGCTCGGCCACCTGGCGCGCCTGCTCGCTGTCGCAGCCGGGGAAGACGATGGCGAACTCCTCGCCGCCGATGCGCCCGAACAGGTCGTCGCGGCGCACCACGTAGGCACCGCAATGGGCCACGCGCTGCAGCACGCGGTCGCCCATCTGGTGACCGTGGCCGTCGTTGATCTTCTTGAAGTCGTCGATATCCAGCAGCAGGAAGGACAGCGGCCGGCCGTTGGCGACCGCCTCGTCGAACAGCGTGCCGGCCTGGTCGAAGAAGTGCCGACGGTTGCTCGCGCCGGTCAGCACATCGCTGGTGGCCAGACGATGCAGCTCGCTCTGCAGCACCTTCTTCTCGGTGATGTCCTCGGCGATGCCGACGATCAGGGTCTGCCCGCCGAACAGGTTGGGCGGGCTGATGAAGCACTTGTCGCTGAGCCAGCGCACCTCGCCGTCGCCACGGATGATGCGGTACTCGCGCTGCTCCACCGAGCCCACCTCCAGCACCGACGCCAGGCTCTGGGCGGCGTACTCCATGTCGTCCGGGTAGATGCTGTTGAGCCACTCGTTGTAGTCGGCCAGCAGCAGCGCGGCGCTGCGGCCGAAGATCTGCTCATACGCCGGGCTGACGTAGACCACCTTCTGCTGCTCCCAGTCGAAGGCCCACAGCACGGCGTTGAGACCGGCTAGCAGGCTGCTGACCAGCAGTTCGCGTTCACGCAGGCGCTCGACCTCGCCCCGGCTGTGCAACAGCGCCAGGGTCAAGGTCTCCAGCTCGCTGGGAGCCTGCTCGTTGTCGTCCATCGGACGTCGCCTTGTCACATTCATGTCCTGAAGACTATGCGCCCGGCCGACCCGCTGGCGAGGGCGGCAACCGGGCGTTGTGACGAGCGGCAGAAATTTCGACTCTGCAGTCAGGAAGCGGGAACCCGCAGCAGATTCCGCGGTATAGCGAACACTTATAGACCTTAAAAGAATAAATAAATGAATAAACATTCTTTTTAAGAATATATATCACCCCCCTACCATCCGCTCCACGCCCAAACCCGGGCCTCATCCAAGGAGCAGAGTCATGAGCGCAACTCTCAGAAGCGTCGAAGGCCAGGACGAAGCCGGCATCCTGCGCGAAATCCAAGTAGCCCTGCAGAACCTGCGTTTCGGTTCAGTGGAAATCACCGTGCACAACGGCCAGGTGGTGCAGATCGAGCGCAAGGAAAAATTCCGCCTGCAGGCCCAGAACGCCAAGCAGGCCTGATCACCCGCGAAACCCGACTGGACCACCGGAGGGCGCCATTGATGAACCTCAGCACACGCGCCACGAGCATGCCCATGCAGCGGCCCTGTGATTGCCCAGCGCGAATGCGTCAGTGAGCGCTACGGCACCCGCGCAATGTCCCCAGGCCAACACAGAACAACATCCCCAGATTTCAGGAGCTGCACCATGTCCATTCGCCGTTTCGCCCTGGCCGCACTGGCCTCCGCACTGACCTCTGTCCTGGTCGCCGGCCAAGCCGCCGCCGCTGCGGAGATTCTCAACGTGTCCTACGACCCGACTCGCGAGCTGTACCAGGAGTACAACGCCGCCTTCAACAAGCACTGGACCGCCCAGGGCAAGGAAGCGGTGACCGTCCAGCAATCCCACGGAGGCTCGGGCAAGCAGGCTCGCGCCGTGATCGACGGCCTCAAGGCCGACGTGGTGACCCTGGCCCTGGCCGGCGACATCGACGAGCTGAACAAGCTCGGCAAACTGATCCCCGCCGACTGGCAGAGCCGCCTGCCGCAGTCCAGCACCCCGTACACCTCGACCATCGTGTTCCTGGTGCGCAAGGGCAACCCGAAAGGCATCAAGGACTGGGGCGACCTGACCAAGCAGGGCGTCGAAGTCATCACCCCGAACCCGAAGACCTCCGGCGGCGCCCGCTGGAACTTCCTGGCCGCCTGGGCCTGGGCCAAGCAGACCTACGGTAGCGACGCCAAGGCGCAGGAATACGTGAAGAAGCTGTACCAGCACGTGCCGGTACTGGACACCGGTGCCCGCGGCTCGACCATCACCTTCGTCAACAACCAGATCGGCGACGTGCTGCTGGCCTGGGAAAACGAAGCCTTCCTGGCGCTGAAAGAGCAAGGCGGCGATCAGTTCGAAATCGTCGCGCCGAGCCTGTCCATCCTGGCCGAGCCGCCGGTGGCCGTGGTCGACAAGAACGTCGACAAGAAAGGCACCCGCGAAGTGGCCACCGCCTACCTGCAGTACCTGTATAGCGAGGAAGGCCAGCGCATCGCCGCGAAGAACTTCTACCGTCCGCGTGACGAGAAGGTCGCCGCCGAATATGCCAAGCAGTTCCCGCAGCTGAAGCTGGTGACCATCGACAAGGACTTCAACGGCTGGAAAGAAGCGCAACCGAAGTTCTTCAACGACGGCGGCATCTTCGACCAGATCTACCAGGCGCAGTAAGCCGGCTGGTGGCCGCGGGTGACTCCGCGGCCAACGTAGCCAGTAGGGTGGATCGCGCTTCACCGATCCACCATCGACCTCCGCGTGGGTGCCGTGGTGGAAGTAGAAAACGACTTCCACCCTACCGCCTCGACGTGCAGGTCTTGTGCAAAGGCCAAGCGTTCCAACGCAGAGTAAGGACAGACCATGTCACGCCGCATTTCCCCCGTCATACCCGGCTTCGGGCTGACGTTGGGCTACACCCTGGTGTACCTCAGCCTGTTGGTGCTGATTCCCCTGGGTGCCATGTTCGTCCATGCCGCCCAGCTCAGCTGGGAGCAGATCTGGACCATCATCAGCGCGCCGCGCGTGCTCGCTGCGCTCAAGCTGAGCTTCTCCACCGCCCTCGCCGCCGCCGTCGTCAACGGCATCATCGGCACGCTGCTGGCCTGGGTGCTGGTGCGCTACACCTTCCCCGGACGCAAGCTGATCGACGCCATGATCGACCTGCCGTTCGCCCTGCCCACCGCCGTCGCCGGTATTGCCCTCACCGCGCTGTACGCCCCGGCCGGCCTGGTCGGGCAGATCGCCACCTGGCTCGGCTTCAAGATCGCCTACACCCCGCTGGGCATCACCCTGGCATTGACCTTCGTCACCCTGCCCTTCGTGGTGCGCACCCTGCAGCCAATACTGGCGGACATTCCGCGTGAGGTCGAAGAGGCCGCCGCCTGCCTGGGCGCCAAGCCGCTGCAGGTGTTCCGCCATGTGCTGGTGCCGGCGCTGCTGCCGGCCTGGCTGACCGGCTTCGCCCTGGCCTTCGCCCGCGGCGTCGGCGAGTACGGATCCGTCATTTTTATAGCCGGCAATATGCCGATGAAGACCGAGATCCTGCCGCTGCTGATCATGGTCAAGCTCGACCAGTACGACTACCACGGCGCCACCACCATCGGTGTGCTGATGCTGGTGGTCTCCTTCATCCTGCTGCTGCTGATCAACCTGCTGCAGCGCCGCATCGAACGCCCGTAAGGAGGCCGCCATGACTACCGCAACCCTGTCGACCAGCGCCGCCGCCAACGCCGCACGGCGTGGCAACGCGGCAGGGCGCATCGCCCTGATCATCGGCGCCTGGCTGGCCTTCGCCATCTTCCTGCTGCTGCCGCTGCTGGTGGTGCTGCACGAGGCGCTGAAGCTCGGCCTGGGCACCTTCTCCACCGCGCTGATCGAGCCGGACGCCATCAGCGCGCTGAAGCTGACCCTGCTCGCCGTGGGCATCTCGGTGCCGCTCAACCTGGTGTTTGGCGTGGCCGCCGCCTGGTGCGTGAGCAAGTACGAGTTCACCGGCAAGAGCATCCTGGTGACGCTGATCGACCTGCCGTTCTCCGTGTCTCCGGTGATCGCCGGCCTGATCTATGTGTTGCTGTTCGGCGCCCAGGGCTTCTTCGGCGAATGGCTGCAGGAGCGCGATATCCAGATCATCTTCGCCCTGCCGGGCATCGTCCTGGCCACCGTGTTCGTCACCGTGCCCTTCGTCGCCCGCGAACTGATCCCGCTGATGCAGGAACAGGGCACCCAGGAAGAGGAGGCCGCGCGCCTGCTCGGCGCCAACGGCTGGCAGATGTTCTGGCACGTGACCCTGCCCAACATCAAATGGGGCCTGATCTACGGCGTGGTGCTGTGCGCCGCGCGGGCCATGGGCGAGTTCGGCGCGGTGTCGGTGGTGTCCGGCCATATCCGTGGCTACACCAACACCCTGCCGCTGCATGTCGAGATTCTCTACAACGAATACAACCACGTCGCCGCGTTCAGCGTGGCCAGCCTGCTGCTAGCCCTGGCCCTGATCATCCTGCTGCTCAAGCAGTGGAGCGAAGCGCGTCTGTCCCGCCTCAAATCGAATGCCGACGAGGAATAGGAGCCTACCCCTTGGATAAATCACGCCTGCGCCGGCGGCCATTTTTCCGCAGGGCAAGAAAGGAGGAGCGAAGTTTGGCTATTCCAAATGAACGACGACTGACGCAGCCATGCGGAAAAATGGCCCCGGCCCTTCGGGTTGCGCCCAAAAGCACGCCATGCGGCGTTGCGGGGCTCGATAAGGGAATCACCATTACCTTCGCCCCGCGCCTTGCCTGGCGTGCTTTTGGGCTGCAACGCACGCGCGATTTATCCAAGGGGTAGGCTCACCATGAGCATCGAAATCCGTAACGTCAGCAAGCATTTCGGCGCCTTCCGCGCGCTCAACGACATCAACTTGGACATCAACAGTGGCGAGCTGGTGGCCCTGCTCGGCCCGTCCGGCTGCGGCAAGACCAGCCTGCTGCGCATCATCGCCGGCCTGGAAACTCCGGATACCGGCAACATCGTGTTCCATGGCGAGGACGTGTCGCGCCACGACGTGCGTGATCGCAATGTCGGCTTCGTCTTTCAACACTATGCGTTGTTCCGTCATATGACGGTGTTCGACAACGTCGCCTTCGGCCTGCGCATGAAGCCCAAGGGCGAGAAGCCCAGCGAGCAGGAAATCGCCGAGCGCGTGCACGAGCTGCTCAACATGGTCCAGCTCGACTGGCTCTCCGACCGCTACCCGGAGCAGCTGTCCGGCGGCCAGCGCCAGCGCATCGCCCTGGCCCGCGCCCTGGCGGTGAAGCCCAAGGTACTGCTGCTCGACGAACCCTTCGGCGCTCTCGACGCCAAGGTGCGCAAGGAACTGCGCCGCTGGCTGGCGCGCCTGCACGAGGAAGTGCATCTGACCAGCGTGTTCGTCACCCACGACCAGGAAGAAGCCATGGAAGTGGCCGACCGCATCGTGGTGATGAACAAGGGCTCGATAGAGCAGATCGGCTCGCCCGGCGAGGTCTACGAAAAGCCGGCCAGCGACTTCGTCTACCACTTCCTCGGCGACTCCAACCGCCTGCACATCGGCGAGGACCAGCACCTGCTGTTTCGCCCGCACGAGGTGTCGCTGTCGCGTCAGGCGGTGGAGGAACACCGCAGCGCCGAGGTGCGTGATATCCGCCCGCTGGGTGCGATTACCCGGGTGACCCTGAAGGTCGACGGCCAGGACGAGCTGATCGAGGCCGAGGTGGTCAAGGACCACGACAGCCTGAGCGGATTGGCCCGCGGCGAGACGCTCTACTTCAAGCCCAAGGTCTGGCAGCAGCAGCCGTCCCTCTGAGCCCGCTAGCACAGGCAGAGCCGCGCCGGCTCCGCGACGCCAAAAATGCGATGCAAATCACTCTTTTGGCTCATCCTTTGCTATGGCAAGCGCAGTAGGCTGTTGCGACTGCGCTGACGGCCATCTGGCCAACCCATACATACGCGCCGACAAGAATAATAAGGAGCGACCGGGGATGAATCGTAATCCTTTGATTCGATTGATTTTTTCCATCACGCTAGGGATTCTGGCGACGGTTTCCGCCGTGGCTCAGGCCGCCGCCATGACCGCCGCCGAACAGGTACAGGTGTACGCTAGCCGCGCCACCAGCAGCCTGCTTCTGGTCCGTGGCGAGGGCTTTCAGGAGGAGTATCTGACTCGTCTGGAGAAGGATATTGCCGATCTGGAGACTGCCGCCCAGGCCGCCATGAGCGCTAGCTCGGAAATTCCCGGATTGACAACCAAACTTGTTACCCAGTTACGCCTAGGTGTTTCCTTTGGCCCCAAAGAAGACGACATGCCCTGGAGCTATCCGCAGGATCTGGCGCAATCCCTGCGCGATCTGCTGACCGTGGCGCGTGCCGTTCCGGATGCCGACCCGGTCGGTGAACTGCCGGCCCAGGTCGAATATCTGGCCGTGCAGTACCTCAGCCGCTCCTATATCGGCAGCTTCGAGATCGCCCGCGAGCAGACCGACAACTACGTCGGCCAGGACGAGCGCACCCTGGTGCCGCAGATCGACAAGGAACTGGGCGCCCTCGACGGCAAGACCAACCCGGTGGTGGCGAAGCTGCAGACCCGCTGGAAGTTCCTGCGCGCCGCGCTGATGGACATGAACAGCGGCAGCAACACCCTGGCCAGCACCTCCGGCCGCGCCTTCGCGCCGACCACGGTGGACCGCCACACCCGCTCCATGACCGGCCAGTGGATGTCCCTGGGCCAGGTCGCCGGCTCGCCGTAAGCGAGACGGCAAATGATTAAGCCGGGCCAGTGCCCGGCTTTTTTATGCCCGCCACTCGGCCTCGCTCACGCTTCGCGGTATTCGCCTGCAGCGCCTCGTCGTAGCCCGGACGCAATCCGGGAGCGGGGCTGCCTGTTCCCGGATTGCATCCGGGCTACATGCTTAGCGCCTATTTACGGAGTCGATTGACACGCCCCGAACATCGCTCAGGGGAACATCGGGGGCATCGCCAACCTGCTTATGCCCGCGGTTCGGACTCGCGATATTCCCTGGCCTCCACCAGCAGCCAGTCGCGGAACGCGCGCAGGGCGGCCGACTCGGCCTTGCGCTCGGGAATCATCAGGTAATAAGCCTTGTCGCTACTGTGCAGCGCCGCCGGATGCGCCGGCACCAGCCGCCCCTCGGCCAGCTCGCGCTGAATCAGGAAGGGCGGGATCAGCGCCACACCCATGCCATGGCTGGCGGCCTGGGCCAGCATGGAGAACAGCTCGTAGCGCGGCCCGCCGAGGTCGTGCGGCACGCTCAGACCCTGGGCCGCGAACCACTGGCGCCAGGCGTAGGGCCGGGTGCTCTGCTGCAGCAGCGGCAGGCTGGCCAGCTCGGCCGCCTCGAACTGCCCACGGCCGGCCAGCAGCTCCGGACTGCACACCGGCACAGGCTCCTCGGGCATCAGAAAGTGCGCCTCGGTACCGGACCATTCGGCGTCGCCGAAGTAGATCGCCGCATCGAAGGCCGTGTCGGCGAACAGGAACGGCCGGGTGCGGTTGGTCAGGTGCACCGTGACTTCCGGATGCAGGCGCTGGAAGTCCTTCAGGCGCGGCACCAGCCACTGGGTGGCGAAGGTCGGCACCACCGCCAGTTCGATGGCCACCGCGCCCTGCTGGCCCATGGCGGCCAGGGTGTCGCGCTCCACCGCATCGAGCTGGGCGGCCACCTTGCGGCTATAGGCCAGGCCCACCTCGGTCAGCTTGACCCCGCGCCGCGAGCGGCGAAACAGCTCGATGCCGAGGAACTCCTCCAGCCCGGCGATCTGCCGACAGATCGCGCTCTGGGTCAGCGCCAGCTCGTCGGCGGCGCGGGTGAAACTCTGGTGGCGGGCGGCCGACTCGAAGGCCACCAGGGCGGCGGTGCTGGGAATCCTGCGGCGCATCTATGCATAGACCTCAATCTGTAACGCAAAAATTACCCATTCAGGCTATCTCGGAGTGAGTTATTCGCACAACAGCGTGCAAAATCCTCGTTTGCCCGCAGACGCCTGCGCGCCTAGTCTCTCTCCATCGCCCGGCCACGCGCCGGTTTCACTGCCACCGCTTCGAGGATTCGCCCATGGCCGCTAAGGCAAGCTTCAACTGGATCGACCCGCTCCTGCTGGACCAGCAGCTGACCGAGGAAGAGCGCATGGTGCGCGACAGCGCCCAGCAGTTCGCCGCCGACAAGCTGGCCCCGCGCGTGCTGGAAGCCTTCCGCCATGAGCAGACCGACCCGGCGATCTTCCGCGAGATGGGCGAGACCGGCCTGCTCGGCGCCACCATTCCCGAAGCCTACGGCGGCAGCGGCCTGAACTATGTGTGCTACGGCCTGATCGCCCGCGAAGTGGAGCGCATCGACTCCGGCTACCGCTCGATGATGAGCGTGCAGTCGTCGCTGGTGATGGTGCCGATCTACGAGTTCGGCAACGAAGCCACCAAGCAGAAATATCTGCCGAAACTGGCCAGCGGCGAATACATCGGCTGCTTCGGCCTGACCGAGCCGAACCACGGCTCCGACCCGGGCTCGATGATCACCCGGGCCAAGAAGGTCGACGGCGGCTATCGCCTCACCGGCGCCAAGATGTGGATCACCAACAGCCCGATCGCCGACGTGTTCGTGGTCTGGGCCAAGGACGACGCTGGCGAGATCCGCGGTTTCGTTCTGGAGAAAGGCTGGCAGGGCCTGAGCACCCCGACCATCCACGGCAAGGTCGGCCTGCGCGCCTCGATCACCGGCGAAATCGTCATGGATAACGTGTTCTGCCCGGAAGAGAACGCCTTCCCCGACGTGCGTGGCCTGAAGGGCCCGTTCACCTGCCTCAACTCCGCGCGCTACGGCATCAGTTGGGGCGCCCTGGGCGCCGCCGAGTTCTGCTGGCACACCGCGCGCCAGTACTGCCTCGATCGCACCCAGTTCGGCCGCCCGTTGGCACAGACCCAACTGATCCAGAAGAAGCTGGCCGACATGCAGACCGAGATCACCTTGGCCCTGCAGGGCTGCCTGCGCCTGGGCCGGATGAAGGACGAGGGCACCGCCGCGGTGGAAATCACCTCGATCATGAAGCGCAACAGCTGCGGCAAGTCCCTGGAGATCGCGCGCATGGCCCGCGACATGATGGGCGGCAACGGCATCAGCGATGAGTTCGGCGTGGCTCGCCACCTGGTCAACCTGGAAGTGGTCAACACCTACGAAGGCACCCATGACGTGCATGCGCTGATCCTCGGCCGCGCACAAACCGGCCTGCAGGCGTTCTTCTAAGCCCTGTCTCCCATCTCCCCTTGGAGAGGGGCCGGGGCGGGCCGCGTTCGGATGAGGGATTCCCGGGCCGCCGAGTTGCCTATAGCCCCCTCACCCCAGCCCTCTCCCAGAGGGAGAGGGAGTTCTTACCCATTCGCCTTCCCGTGAGGTTCCCATGCCCGGCGCCCTGTCCCATATCCGCGTCCTCGATCTGTCCCGCGTGCTGGCCGGCCCTTGGGCCGGGCAGATCCTCGCCGACCTCGGCGCCGAGGTGATCAAGGTCGAGCGTCCCGGCAGCGGCGATGACACCCGCCACTGGGGCCCGCCCTATATCAAGGATGCCGACGGCAACGACAGCCGCGAGGCGGCGTACTTCCAGTGCGCCAACCGCAACAAGCAGTCGCTGACCCTGGACTTCACCCAGGCCGAGGGCCAGCGCCTGGTCCGCGAGCTGGCGGCCCAATGCGACGTGGTGCTGGAGAACTTCAAGGTCGGCGGCCTCAAGGCCTACGGCCTCGACTACGACGCGCTGAAGGCGGTGAATCCGCGACTGATCTATTGCTCGATCACCGGCTTCGGCCAGGACGGCCCCTACGCCAAACGCGCCGGCTACGACTTCATGATCCAGGGCCTGGGCGGGCTGATGAGCCTGACCGGCAAGCCCGACGGCGAGGACGGTGCCGGGCCGATGAAGGTCGGCGTGGCGCTGACCGACATCCTCACCGGCCTGTACGCCACGGTCGGCGTGCTGGCTGCGCTCAGTGCCCGCGAGCAGAGCGGCGAGGGTCAGTACATCGACGTCGCGCTGCTCGACGTGCAGGTGGCCTGCCTGGCCAACCAGGCGATGAACTACCTGGCCACCGGCAGCGCGCCCAAGCGCCTGGGCAACGCCCACCCGAACATCGTGCCGTACCAGGACTTCCCCACCGCCGATGGCGACTTCATCCTCGCCGTGGGCAACGACGGGCAGTTCCGCAAGTTTTGCGAGGTCGCTGGACTCCCGGCTTTGCCCGACGACCCGCGCTTTTCCACCAACAAGGCGCGCGTGGCGAATCGCGCCGAGCTGATTCCGCTGCTGCGCCAGACCACGGTGTTCAAGAGCACTGCCGAGTGGGTCGCGCTGCTCGAGGAATCCGGCGTGCCGTGCGGGCCGATCAACGATCTGGCCCAGGTGTTCGCCGACCCGCAGGTACAGGCCCGCGGCCTGCACATCGACATGCGCAACGGCATGGGCAGCACCACCCCGCAGGTGGCCAGCCCGCTGCGCCTGTCCGCCACCCCGGTGGACTACCGCCTGGCCCCGCCGCTGCTGGGCGAGCACACCGACGCCCTGCTGCAGCGCCTGCTGGGCCTGGATGCCGAACAGATCGCCAGCCTGCGCGCCGGTGCAGTGATCTAGGCGGATTACCCTAAGCCGCCTCGGCGATCGCGCTAGTCCTCGACCAGGCCGAAGCCGGTCTCGATCAGGCGGATATGGTCGAGCATGCGCCGCCGCGCCAGGCTGGCATCGCCGGCCAGCACTGCGGCGCCCAGGCGGGTCTGGTGCTCGCCGAGGCGCTGCAGAATCCACTGCGCCACGTCGCCGCTCGGGTAGCTCTCCGCCACCGCGCTGAGCACCCTGGCGAACAGGGCCAGGGCGCGGTTGCCACTGAGTTCGGCGATGCAGCGATCCAGTTCGCCGCTGCGGCGCAGGCGCTCCATGTCGCTGGCCGCGTGCAGGCGCTCCAGTTGCTCCTGCAGGCGCAGGCGCCCGCCGTCATCCAGGCGCGCGGCGGCAAGCGCCACCACCGCCGGCTGCAGGTTCTTCCACACCGCATGGAAATGCGGGCCAAGCGACTGCGCCTGGCCCAGGTACTCCACGGCCAGGCGCACCGTGTAGCTGGGGTCCGGTGTATCCACCAGCAGCCCACCGCCGGGACCGCGGCGGCTGCGCAG
Organism: Pseudomonas sp. GD04019; assembly: GCF_029837695.1. Lineage (GTDB taxonomy): Bacteria > Pseudomonadota > Gammaproteobacteria > Pseudomonadales > Pseudomonadaceae > Aquipseudomonas. Next base: position 13,412 of record NZ_JAOEEA010000004.1, on the reverse strand, counting down.
GATGGCGTGCAGTTCGAGGGTGCGCACCGCCTCGCGCAGCACCGCGCGGCTGACCCCGTGCAATGCCTGCAGGTCGGGCTCGGCGCCGATGCGCGAGCCGGGACCGAGGCCGGAGGCGGTGATATTGCGCGCGATGACCACGGCCAGGCGATGGCCGCTCTTGTCGTAGACCTTGCCGAAGGCGAAGTCCGGCGCCGCCGCCAGGTGGCTCATGGCCGAGGTGGGGCCGCGCTGCAGGCTGCCGCGCAGCTCGATGATCAGCTCACGGGCCAGCCGCAGCTTGTCGTGCACCCGCTCGCGCGCCTCCAGGCCGTTGCCGGCGATCAGTGCTTCGAGCAGGCCGATCTTCAACCGTCGCACCTGGCCGAACACTTCCTGCACCCGCGCCCAGGCATGTGCCTCGCGCGGTGTGCGACCACTGACGGTGACGTACTGCAGGGCCTCGAACAGCAGGCTGATGGCCGGGTTGCCGGCCACCTGGCAGATGAAATCGCGCACCTTGGTCAACAGTTGCAGCTCTGTGTTGAAGCACCCGGGTTGCTCCTGGCCCAGCTCGGCGATCAGCAGGCGCGCCTGGGGGATGTCGGACTCGTCCAGGCGCTCGGCCGCCAGCATCACCGCCTGCGACTCGACCAGCTCACGCGCCTCGTACAGCTCGTCGAAACTGACGTCGGTCAGCTCCAGGTACGTGGCCAGCGCCAGTGCCGCCGAGTCCCGTGCCGGGCGGCTGATCACCAGGCCGCCGCCGCTTCCACGGCGCATGCTGGCCACGCCGTGGCGCTCCAGCTGGCGCACCGCCTCGCGCAGGGTGGAGCGACAGACGCCGTAGCGCTCCATCAATTGAGCCTCGGAGCCGAACACCCGACCCACCGGCCAGCCAATGGCGGCGATATCGCGCTGCAGCGACGCGGCCACCCGCTCGGCCAACTTGGCTGGCCGTACGGCATCGATACCTGATGTACCCGACATGTTTGCCGCCCAATCCATGGAGAAGGCGACACATTAGTCCAGTTGTTTCCGATTTAATACGGCACCGGCGCACAGATATTCGCCATGGGGCATCAGCCTGATTCAGCTCACTGATAACACCTTCGAGCGATATTAAGCCGCGCTTATACGGACCTAAGCTGGGTTCACACCCGTCACCCCAACGCGCGCCAGGAAGGCGCCGCGGAGAGCCTTGACCCATGTCCAATAACAACAACGGTTATCCCTCCAGTCTTTCTGCCTGGATCACCGTGACCATCCTGATGGTCGCCTACGTGCTGTCGTTCATCGACCGGCAGATCCTCAACCTGCTGGTAGGCCCGATCCGCCGTGACCTGGTGATCAGCGACACACAGATGAGCCTGCTGATGGGGCTGTCCTTCGCCCTGTTCTACACCATTTGCGGCATTCCCCTCGGGCGCCTGGCCGACACCAAGAGCCGCCGCGGCCTGATCGCCATCGGCGTGCTGTTCTGGAGCGCCGCCACCGCCGCCTGCGGCATGGCCAAGCTGTACTGGCAGTTCCTGATCTGCCGGGTCGGCGTCGGTGTCGGTGAAGCGGCGCTGTCGCCGGCCGCCTATTCGCTGATCGCCGACAGCTTCCCGCCCAATCGCCGCGCTACTGCCATGGCGGTGTACGGCATGGGTGTGTACCTGGGTTCGGGCATTGCCTTCCTGCTCGGCGGCCTGGTGATCCAGTTCGCCTCGGCCCAGGGTGACGTGCATCTGCCCGTGTTCGGCGAAGTGCGCCCCTGGCAGCTGATATTCCTCATCCTCGGCGCCGCCGGCGTGCTGTTCACCCTGCTGATGCTGGCCGTGCGCGAACCGGCCCGCCGCGGTGTGGGCGCCGGTGTGGCGGTACCGCTGGCCGACGTAGGCCGCTATATCCGCAGCAACCGCCGCACCGTGCTGTGCCACAACCTTGGCTTCGCCGGCCTGGCCTTCGCCGGCTACGGCAGCGCCGCCTGGATTCCCACCTTCTACATCCGCACCTACGGCTGGGATGCCGGCCAGGTCGGCATCATCTACGGCTCCATAGTCGCCGTATTCGGCTGCCTCGGCATCGTCTTCGGCGGGCGCCTGGCGGACTGGCTGGCCAAGCACGGACGCAGCGACGCCAACATGCGGGTCGGCCTGTACGCCGCCATCGGCGCCCTGCCCTTCGTCCTGGCGTTCCCGCTGATGGATACTGCGTTCTGGTCCTGCGTGCTGATGGCGCCGACCGTGTTCTTCCTCAGCATGCCGTTCGGCGTGGCGCCGGCGGCGATCCAGGAGATCATGCCCAACTCCATGCGCGGCCAGGCTTCGGCGTTGTACCTGTTCGTCATCACCCTGATCGGCCTGGGCCTGGGCCCGACCGCCGTGGCGCTGGTCACCGACTTCGTGTTCGCCGACGACAACGCCCTGCGCTACTCGCTGCTGATCGTCACCGGCATCGCCGTGAGCGCTTCCGTGCTGCTGCTGTGGCGCGGCCTGCATCCTTACCGCGAGAGCCTGCAGCGTCTGCAGCAGTGGTCGCTTAACCCGGCCTGAATCCACCTCTCGTGATACTGCAAAGCCCCGCCTCGGCGGGGCTTTTTCATTGTCCATGGGGTTTCGCTGATGACCCTGCATTCAGCCCACTTCTGGTCGGCGACAGAGGCCGCCGCAGAGGCCGGTTAATCCTTTCGAGCGACAGTACAAATACGTCCTTGGTGCGCTTATGCGCCTGTCATCCGCTGGGTAGTGTGCGGCCAGTTGCACCCCCATTCACGGAGAGCCTCATGACAAAAACAACAAGGCCCGGAATCTTCCAGCCGCACACCCTCGCCCTGGCCATCGCCCTCGGAACCATTGCTCCGGCGCATGCCGTCAACTTCAACATCGGGGAGATCGAAGGTCAGCTCGACTCGTCCATTTCGGTCGGCGCCAGCTGGTCGATGCGCGGCGCCGATCCGGACTTCATCGGTGAAGCCAACGGCGGCACCGGCTTCACCCAGACCGGTGACGACGGCCGCCTGAACTTCAAGAAGGGCGAGACCTTCTCGAAGATCTTCAAGGGCATCCACGACCTCGAACTGAAATATGGCGACACCGGCGTATTCGTGCGCGGCAAGTACTGGTACGACTTCGAGCTGAAGGACGAGCAGCGCCTGTGGAAGGACATCGACGATTCCAACCGCAAGCAGGCCGCGCAGTCCTCCGGCGCCGAAATCCTCGACGCCTTCGTCTACCACAACTACTCGATCGGCGAGCTGCCGGGCTCGGTGCGCGCGGGCAAGCAGGTGGTCAGCTGGGGTGAGAGCACCTTCATCGGCAACAGCATCAACTCGATCAACCCGATCGACGCCGCCGCCTTCCGCCGCCCAGGCGCGGAGATCAAGGAAGGCCTGATCCCGGTCAACATGTTCTACGTCTCGCAGAGCCTCACCGACCAGCTGTCGGCCGAAGCCTTCTACCAGATCGAGTGGGACCAGACGGTCGCCGACAACTGCGGCACCTTCTTCGCCAGCGCCGATGTGGTCGCCGACGGTTGCGACGACAACTACACCATCCTCGGCCCAGGCTCGATCGCCTCGATCCAGGCGGCCAAGGCGGGACGCCTCGGCCCAGCCGCCCGCGCCGCAATGGCCGAGGTTGACGTCACCGACGAGGGCCTGATCGTGCCGCGCGGCGGTGATCGCGACGCCAAAGACAGCGGCCAGTTCGGCACCGCGCTGCGCTGGATGGGTGACGAGGCGGAATACGCCGCCTACTTCCTCAACTACCACAGCCGCACGCCCAACCTGAGCATGCAGAACGCCAGCGCCGCGGACATCACCGCCGCCCTGACCACTCTCGGCGGCGCCCTGGCCCAGCCGATCCTGCTCGGCCGCGGCAGCTATTTCCTCGAGTACCCCGAGGACATCCGCCTGTACGGCCTGAGTTTCTCCACCTCGCTGCCCACCGGCACCGCCTGGTCCGGCGAGCTCAGCTACCGCCCGAACATGCCGCTGCAGATCAACACCACCGACATGACCGGCAAGCTGGCCACCTCGGTTGCCGGCGCCGCTGCCACTGGTGGCTTCGCCGGCGCCTTGGGCCAGGCCAATGCCATCAGCCGCGGCTACAACCGCAAGGAAGTGACACAGGCGCAGACCACCCTGACCCACTTCTTCGATCAGGTCATGGGCGCCGATCGCCTGACCCTGGTGGGCGAAGTAGGCGTGACCCGCATCGGCGGCCTGGAGCGCCAGAGCGAGGTCCGCTACGGCCGCGACTCGATCTACGGTTCGCCTTACGGCACCGCCGCGTCCAACCTGGCCGCCGCCGAGGATTATGGCTACCACGGCTTCTACACCAGCACCTCCTGGGGCTATCGCGCCCGTGCGGTGTGGGACTACAGCAACGTGTTCGCCGGCATCAACCTCAAGCCGAACCTCTCCTGGTCGCACGACGTGGACGGTTACGGTCCGGTGTTCAACGAAGGCGCCAAGGCGGTCAGCGTCGGCCTCGATGCGGAGTACCGCAACACCTACACCGCCAGCCTGTCCTACACCGATTTCTTCGGTGGCGACTACAACCCGATCGAAGACCGCGACTTCCTCGCGTTCAGCGTCGGCGTGAACTTCTAATTCGGCTCCACAGAGAATCAGTCACATGAAAACAACAAGACAACTGATCAGCGTCCTCACCCTCTCCCTGCTGGCCGGCAGCGTGCTCGCTGCCGTCTCGCCGGAAGAAGCCGCCAAGCTCGGTGACAGCCTCACTCCGGTGGGCGCGGAGAAATCCGGCAACGCCGACGGCAGCATTCCGGCCTGGACCGGCGGCCTGGCCAAGAACGCCGCGGCCGTGCTGCCCGGCGGCTTCCTCGGCGACCCGTTCGCCAACGAACAGCCGCTGTTCACCATCACCGCGCAGAACGTCGAGCAGTACAAGGACAAGCTGGCCGAAGGCCAGATCGCCATGTTCAAGCGCTATCCCGAGACCTACAAGATGGTGGTCTACCCCAGCCACCGCAGCTCGGCGATGCCTGCGCAGATCTATGAGGCGGCCAAGAAGAGCGCGACCAACACCAGCCTGATCGAGGGTGGCAACGGCCTGGCAGGCTTTGCCGACAGCCGCTACTACGCCTTCCCGATTCCGCAGAACGGCCTGGAAGTGGTGTGGAACCACATCACCCGCTACCGCGGCGGCAACCTGCGGCGCAGCACCGTGCAGGCCGCTCCGCAGACCAATGGTGCCTACACCCTGGTGCACTTCGAGGACGAAGTGGCGTTCCCCAGCCAGACCAAGGGCCTGGACCCGAAGAAGGCCGAAAACGCCCTGCTGTTCTTCAAGCAGCGCGTCACCGCGCCGTCGCGCCTGGCCGGCAATGTGCTGCTGGTGCACGACTCGCTGGACCAGATCGCCGAGCCGCGCATGGCCTGGCTGTACAACGCCGGCCAGCGCCGCGTGCGCCGTGCCCCGCAGGTGGCCTATGACGGCCCGGGTACCGCCGCCGACGGCATGCGGACCTCGGACAACTTCGACATGTACAACGGCGCCCCCAACCGCTACGACTGGAAGTTGGTGGGCAAGCGCGAAATGTACATCCCGTACAACAGCTACAAGCTGCAGTCGCCGGACGTGAAGTACGACGACATCATCAAGGCCGGTCACACCAACCAGGACCTGGCGCGCTACGAGCTGCACCGCGTGTGGGAAGTCGAGGCGACCCTGAAGTCCGGCGAGCGCAACATCTACGCCAAGCGCCGCTTCTTCGTCGACGAGGACTCCTGGCAGATCGCCGTGTCCGAGCACTACGACGGCCGCGGCCAACTGTGGCGCGTAGGCCAGGCCATGCTGGTGCAGCAGTTCGAACAGCAGGTCCCGGTGTACGCCTTCGAGGCCCTGTACGACATCATCGCCGGCCGCTACATCGCCGTAGGCTTGGCCAACGAAGAGAAGAGCGCCGTGCAGTACGGTATCCAGGCCTCGGCGGTGGACTTCACCCCGGCGGCTCTGCGCAACGCCGGCGTCCGCTGAGTTCCATCGCAACGCTGCTCCAACTTGAGGCGACCCCAGTGGTCGCCTTTTTTGTCTGCACCGGCCAACTGCGCGGCGCGATTGGGTAACATCGACCCCGTCCCGACGCCCACAATCACAACAAAAAGCCGAGGCCACGACCATGCAAGACAAGGTTCGCGCCCTGCATCCGGCCGCCATTACGCGTCAACCGGAGCACCCCCTGCCGCGCCTGCCGGCAGCCTATATCGCCCGCCCGCGCCTGACCCAGGCACTGCTCGCCGGCGACTGCCGACTGACTCTGGTCTGCGCCCCCGCCGGCTTCGGCAAGAGCGTTTTGCTCAACGAATGTGCGCGCCAGGCGCCCCACGGTACCCAGGTGGTCTGGCTCGATCTGCTCGGCCATCCACACAGCCCCGCCGAACTGCTCGCCCGCCTGGCAGCCGCCCTGCACCTGCCCCATGGCGACGGCGAACCCTGCGCCGAGCTGGGCCTGCTGCTCGGCCGCGTCGAGCAACCGCTGTGGATCATCCTCGACGATTACCCACGGCAACCCTGCGCCGAGTTGGATGCCTGCCTCGATCGCCTGCTGGAACGCGCCCCGCACACCCTGCGCTGGTGGATCGGCGGACGCCGCCGCCCGGCCTGGAACCTGCCGCGCCTGCTGCTGCAGGGCGACCTGCAGGAGCTCGACGCACACGCCCTGGCCCTCGACCAGGACGAGCTCGGCCGGCTACTGCAACAGCGCCAGCAGACCCTGCCCGACGAACTCACCGCCCAGTTGCTGCACCACAGCGAAGGCTGGCCGGCCGGCGTCTGCCTGCTGCTGATCGGCGGCCACGCCGACAACCTCGGCCAGCGCCTGGCCGCCGGCACACCGCTGCTGCTGGAGTACCTCGAACGCGAAGTGCTGGCCACGTTGCCACCGCCGCTACAGCACGCGCTGTTCGTGCTGGCGCACATGCCGCGCTTCTCCGCCGCCCTGTGCGAACACCTGCTGGAAGAACACGGCGGCGCCCAGGTACTGGAGCAACTGCGCCAGCGCCAGCTGTTCCTTCACGGCCTGGACAGCTGCGGCGAATGGTTCCGCCTATGGCGTCCGCTGGCGGCCATGCTCAAGCGCATGCCCGGTGGCCAGCCACCGCTGCAGGCCCACGTGCGCGCCTGCCAGTGGTTCGCCGCCCGCGAGGCGGTGCGCGAAGCAGTGGAACATGCGCTGTGGGCCGCGCAACCGGACGTGGCGGCCAACTACCTGCAACGCTATGGCCAGGACCAGCTGCTGATCGGCCAGAGCGTCGCCCAGTTTCTGCACTGGCGCGACGGCCTGCCGCCCAGCCTGTTCAACAGCACACCACGGCTGATCATGCTGCAGGCCTGGGCCCTGATCATCTGCGCGCGCCTGGACGAAGTGGACGCCTGCATCGCCGAGCTGAACCGCTTCCTGCCGCAGCCCGACGCGCGCCGCCAGCAGCAGCTGATCGCCCAGTACCAGGCGGTGCTCGGTGTGCTGCAACGCCAGCGCGGCCAGCCCAGCGCGCGCCAGCACTGCCTGGAAGCCCTGGAAGTGCTGCACGAGTCGGCCTGGTCGCAGCACATCCTGTGCAACCAGGCCCTGGCCCAGCAGGCCATGGCCGAGCTCGACCTGGCCAGCGCCCAGCACTACAGCCGCGAGGGCCTGCGCCTGGCGCGCCTGCGCGGCAGCGTGCTGTTCGAATCGCTGCTCAGCGTCGACCATATCCACCTGCTGGCCATGCTCGGCGAACGCGAGCGCGCCCTGGAGCAGACCGGGCAATGCCTGCAACTGCTGCAGGATGCCGACCAGCGCGGTCCGGTATTGGCCAGGCTGCTGCTGTTGCGTGGCACCCTGCTGGCCAGCCGCGGTGACATCGAAACAGCCCAATCCGTGCTGAAGCAGGGCATCCAGGAAGCCGAGAGCTGCGAGGACGCCTACATGCTGTATGGCTATCTCGGCTTGGCCGAGCTGGCTGGCTCCCAGGGAGACACCGAGACCGCCCAGCACCTGCTGCGCCGCGCCGAGCGGCAGATGCAGCTGTCGCACGTACCGGAGATCCGCTACCGGGAGCTGCTGCTGCTGGCCCATGGCGGCCTGTGGTTGCGCCAGGGCGATGCCGGGCAGGCGCGTAACGCCTTCCTGCGCGTGCGCCAACGCCTGGAAAAGGAGCACCTGCTGGCGCCCTCAGGGTTCTATGATTTGCTGCCACGGGCACGCCTGTACCTGGCCAGGGCCGAACTGGCGCTGGGCGAGACCGCGACGGCGCTGAGCGCCCTGCAGGCGCTCCACGATGACTGCCAGCGCAGCGGCCATAACACCCTGGCCACCCAGGCCCGCCTGATCCAGGCCGAGACCCTGCACCGCAGCGGCCACGCCGCCGAGGCCGAGGCCCTGCTGCGCATTGCGGTCGGCGAAGCCGAACGCCAGCAGCAACTGCTACCGCTGCTGGCCCTGCAGCAACGCCAGCCGGATTGGCTGATCGGCAACCCGGCCTGGCCGCAGCACCTGCTGCAGGCCGCCGATAGCGACGACGCGCCGTTACCGAGCGAGTCGCTGCTGAGCAAGCGCGAACTGGCAGTGCTCGGGCTGATCGCCCAGGGCCATTCCAATCAGCAGATTGCCGAGCAGCTGTACATCTCCCTGCACACGGTGAAAACCCACGCGCGGCGGATCAACGTCAAGCTCGGCGTACAGCGCCGCACCCAGGCCGTGGCGCGGGCCAAGGCGGAAGGCTGGCTGAGCTGAGCGTCGCCTAGGGCGCTGCGGCAACGCCGGCCAGCTGCACCAGACGTTCGCTCATGCCACGGGTGTGGCGGCCGACCATCAGCGGCGCCAGCGGGCGTCCCGAACGGCCCAGGCGCGCACGGCCGGCGCGGTCGAAGTCGCCGAGGGCCATGCGCAGGTAGCGCCAGTCGGCACGCGCCCGACGGCCCTGGTCCGCGGCGCTGGCCGCCATCACATACAGCACGACAAGAAAAGAGCTAAACAGCACCAAGGCGATATTCACGTAGTACATGCGACTCCCTTCTGCACGACATCCTAGGCACCCTCGATGGCCATGGTCAGCCGGGCGTCGACTTTGCCGACACCACTGCGCTCCAGGCTGACCTCCCTGAGTGCCACTCCTTTGTCTTCCAGCTCCGCCAGCCAGCGCAGCAGACTCTCGAAGGGAGCCTGCGCCAAGGCGATCAGCAACCGGCCGCTGCCTTCGCTATCGAGGCGCTCCAGTACCAGTCCATGCTTCTGCGCCGTGCTGGTGATCACGCCCTGCAGCTGCTCCGGGCTAAGCTCCGGTCGCGCGCTCCGGGCGGATTGGCTGACCGTTGGCGCGTGCTCCTGCAGGTAGGACAGAAACTCTCGTTCCTGCAGGTAGCGGGCACTCGCCGAGTCGAGCTTGCGATCGATGGGCAACCAGATGAAGGCGTAGAACAGCACCAGGGCGAAGAAGACACCGAGCACCATCAGGGCCAGACGGTCCCTTGGCGGCAGCTGCCGCCAGTGCTGCCAGGCGCCGGACTGAATCACTTTACTGGTGATCTCGCTCTTCCACTGCAGCAACGCGTTCATTGAGCGCCTCCCAGAATGACCCTGGCGCTCACGCCATCTTCCTCACGGTTGGCCGAGCCGAGCTGAACCGGCAGACCAGAATCCACCAGCCGTTTGCGCAGCTTCTCCACTTCGGCAAAATCACCGGCCTTGACCTGCAGCGCCAGATCGCCGCGGTTCTGGCTGTAATCGATCTGCGCCACCGAGATCGACCCCTGATCCTTGGCCATGGCCGCAGAGGCCGTCTCCATCAGGCTGATGAAACCGCCGCCCGACTGCGAACCAGCCTTGAGATGCTCGGCGAACTGGGCTTTCAGATTGATGATGCGCCGGTCCTGGGGAAACAACTTCTTGTAGAGCTCCAGGCTGGACTGGGCAAAGTGATCGGCCTGCCTTTCGTAGTACAGAGCCTGGAAGAGGCTGAAGCTCAGATGCAGGAACAGCCCGACGCCGAGCAGAATGGCAGCCGGTCGCCAGATGGCCCACGCCTGGTTATCTACGCGCCGGGCGAACTCGCCCTGGGCCAGGTCGGTTGCATCAGCTCGCCCCGTCGCCAGCAACTGGTAGGGCGCATCCGACTCCAGCAGAGTCCATTGTGGCTCCATATCCTGCATCTCGGACCACTGCTCGGCGGCGAATGCCATGCGTAACTCGCCATTGCCGCCCAGCAAACCGCGCTCCCCCAGCAGCAGCGCCTGGCCGCCTGCCTCCAGCGGCAACATATCGGCGTCCACGTGGACGGCAGCCACTTCCAGATCGAGCGCGCGCAAACGCGACAACCAACCCGCCAGCAGCGCGCGACGGATAGCCACCACACGGTAGCGCTGATCTGATTGTTGTTTGCCCAGCGCCAGATGGAACAGCTCGACATCCTCGGCCAGCATCTCTTCGACAGCGAAGGGCAGCGCCTGGCGTAACCATCGATCCTTGGCAGTGGGCAGCTCTACCAGGAACGCACTCACCGCCTCGACGGGCAATACCAGGACGATGGCGCGACCCTGCAGCTGCTCGGCACATTCGACCAGGCCGAGCCGCAGGCACTCGCCATCCTCGCGCAGCCAGTGCACCTGGCAATCGTCGGCCAGTTCGCCACCACACTCAGGGCCTAGAAACAGGCAGTCCGTCATCGCTCATCCCGCTCGTTCGCTTCGGCCAACATCACACGCTCGTAGCCTGGTTGCCCAATGCTACGACGCAATACCCACACGCCACCCTTGCCGTCACGCTGCAGGGTGCTGGAAAGAACCTCGCGGCGCTCATCCAGGCGCACTTCGCTGCGCACCAGGAAATAGCTGCTGCCAACCGCCAACCCGGCCTCCCGGACACCAGTGCCGGCAAGCGCCGGCTGATCGAGAAAGGATCTGACATCCCGATAGCCCTCTTTCCCGCGTGCGCCCATCAACGCCGTGGCAGCCACCGGATCGAGAGTATCCGCCAGGCTCGACAGCACCAGGGCGCTGGCCGTGTTCACATTCAGCGGAACCTTGGCCGGCAGTGCTGCAATGTACGGGCGCAGGCGCCGATAGTCATTCTCGCTCATCCCCAGCAGCAGACGCACTTCCGAGGCGTCCTGCATCTCGTGGCCAGCGGTACGGTACGGCGGTTGCGCCAGCAGATACTGGTTGTCCTCCGCGCCGTACTCGCCGGTCGGCTCCTGGTCCTTGTCCAGCCAGTCCACCAGGCGCTCCGCATAGGGTGTCTCGATCTCCAGGCGCAGCAGCAGGCGGCGGAACCGATCCACGGCCTGTTTGTTGACCTTGTCGTCCTGCACCAGGCTGTTGACGTTGAAGCGCCCGGCCAGATCCTCGATGCGCACGCCGATCTCACCCTGGTCGATGGGGAAAGCCGGCAACGGTTTGGCCCAGGCCTCCAGCGGATGGTCCACAGGCTTCAGCGGGTCACTGCCCGGCTCCTTGAGGTCTCGCGCCAGCACTGCCAGACCCAGCGCTTCGCCGCCGAGGGCATACTGTTTCGCCTGCTGGCTGGCAAGCTGGTTGCCACTGGAGCGGATTGCCAGTTGCTGACGGGCAATCAGACCCGCGCAGATGACCGTGACGATGGCCACCACCAGCATGACGGTCACCAGGGCCACGCCCTGCTGCCGCCTCACACCTTCACCTCTTGCACTGGGGCGGGAGCGGGACTCGGACTCGGACTCGGACTCGGACTCGGACTCGGACTCGGACTCGGACTCGGCTCAGAGGGTGTGGGGGGAGTCTCGGGTTGTGCCTGCGGTTTTTCTTCCACCGCCGGCTCAGGCAGGCGGTAAAGACGGGTCAGCTCACCGTAGCGTTCATGTTCCAGTTTCAGCTCGACCGCCATCGGCAAACGCAGGCGGTTTTCCTCTAGAGTACGTTCACCGCTGGCCGGCGGCCATTGTCCCTGCCACTCCCCGCGCTCATCCATGTAGCGAAACTCGAGCGTCCGCACTCCCGCCAGCAGGGTCTGTACTCGGGGCTGGCTATCCACTGCCTGATCCAGCACCGTCCAGTAGACCCGCTCCAGGGTCTTGTCCGACAGGCGCCAGCGCACCCGCTGCAGCTGGGCGCGTGCCAACCCCATGGGGTTGAGCCAGCCATTGCGGGTCAGCTCGATGGCCGCCGTACCGTCTATCGCACCCAGTTCGCCGAGCAAAGCCGCGCGCTCGTCACCATAGGGGTCACGCACGCTGCGCACCGCGGCCTGGGCCAGGTCGCGGTCGAGCGCGGCAAAGGCCCGGGTCAGTTCGCGCAGGGATTGTTCGTTGGCCCGTGTCGCCTCGTCCGTACGCAACACGCTGTCCAGCATGCGGTAGGTGCCCAGCCCCAGCAGGGCAAAGATGGAAATAGCGATCACCACTTCCAGCAGGGTGAAGCCGCGCTGTCCGCCGCTCACTTGCGCACCGCCAGGAACCCGGTAACCACCCGCAGCGAGCGCTCACGCACCGGCTCGGCACCACCGCGCTCGGGCTTGAGCGCCACCCAGACAGAGAGCCGGCGGATGCCCTTGTCACTGGTGGCCTCGATCTCGCTGTAGGTTTCCCAGCTGCGCCCGCCGAAGTCCAGCACCTTGCTCTCGCGCCCCTCGCCCGGCGTAGGCCGCTTGAGCTGCAGCTCGGTGATGCGGTTCTCGGCGATCCAGCCGGCCATGCTCTTGAGCTGGAGCTGCTCGGCGATCTGCAGGCTGCGCTGGCTCGCTGCAAGTACCGAGCCCGCCACCACGGCGAAGATCGCCAGGGCCACCAATACCTCCAGCAGGGTGAAGCCACGTTGCGAGCGAATCACAGGCTCTGCCCCGCCAGCTCGGCGCGCGGCAGCTGATAGCCATCGCTGCTCAGCAGATAGGCGCCACCGCCAGACTTGCGCTCCTCCAGCCGCAGGCGAAATGGCGACAGCTCGCCGCTGGAGAGAATCAACAGCTGGGGAATCGGCTTCTCCTTGTCTTCCTCGTCATCCCCGCCCAGGCCGGGCATGTCTTCCGATACGCTTGGCTCTGGCAGCTGCAACGCCTCGCCGTCCAGCTCCAGCAGCAGCCGCGACCAGACCGGCAACTTGTACAGCTGCCGATCTTCCATCTCGCTCCAATCACCCGAGGCATGGTCGTAGATCAGCACGCCATAGCCCTCGGCATCCACCAGCAACCCATATTCCTGGCCATCCAGTACCGCCTCATCGGACAGCAGGGTAATCAAGCCAGCCAGGCGCTCGGCCTCGTCGCGCAGCTCGCGACTATGGCTGGAGCTGCCCGCGGAGAGCACGGTCAGGCTGACCAGGGTGCCGATGATGACCAGCACCACCAGCAACTCGATCAGCGTGAAGCCCCGCGCAGCTCGCCGCATCAGGAATCAGAGGTCCCAGTTACCGATATCGGTATTGGTACCGTCGCCGCCTTCCTGGCCGTCGGCGCCCAGGCTGTACAGGTCG
>NZ_JAOEEA010000033.1 GCF_029837695.1 Pseudomonas sp. GD04019 | reverse complement strand
AGTTTTCAGGGCACTGGCCGTCAACAGGCCAATGCCACTGACTTCGTCGAGCTTGCGGACGATTTCATCCTCGGCATGCCAGCCTGCCAACTGCGCCTCGCACTCGTGCATCGATTGCTCGTACAGGTTGATCTCGCCCAGCACCACCTGCAGTGCCCCGCGCAAGGCGCTACGCTCCAGCAACTCACAAGCCACCCGCAAAAACGCTGCCGTAGTTATCGGCGCCTCGATGCCCATCTCGCGCAAGATCCCACGCAGCAGGTTGATGCGTTGCACCCGGCTACGCTTCCAGGTCTCACGCAAGTTGTGCAACTGCTGTAATTGCTGCTGTTCGTGGCTCTTCACCGGCACGGGGTGGATACCACGACAACGTGCCGCCTCCAGAATGGCATCGCAGTCATTGCGATCAGTCTTGTTGCGGCGGCGATAGGGCCGCACGTAGCGCGGATGCAATAGCACCACCCGGTGCCCGCACACCTGCGCCATTCGCCCCCAGTAGTGCGC
>NZ_JAOEEA010000032.1 GCF_029837695.1 Pseudomonas sp. GD04019 | reverse complement strand
GCCCACTACTGGGGGCGAATGGCGCAGGTGTGCGGGCACCGGGTGGTGCTATTGCATCCGCGCTACGTACGGCCCTATCGACGCCGCAACAAGACTGATCGCAATGACTGCGATGCCATTCTGGAGGCGGCACGTTGTCGTGGTATCCACCCCGTGCCGGTGAAGAGCCACGAACAGCAGCAATTACAGCAGCTGCACAACTTGCGTGAGACCTGGAAGCGCAGCCGGGTGCAACGCATCAACCTGATGCGTGGGATCTTGCGCGAGATGGGCATCGAGGCGCCGATAACTACGGCAGCGTTTTTGCGTGTGGCTTGTGAGTTGCTGGAGCGCCCGGAAGTTAGCGCCTTGCGCGGGGCACTGCAGGTGGTGCTGGGCGAGATCAACCTGTACGAGCAATCGATGCACGAGTGCGAGGAGCAACTGGCGCGCTGGCATGCTGAGGATGAAATCGTCCGCAAGCTCGACGAAGTCAGCGGCATCGGCCTGCTGACTGCCAGCGCCTTGAAAACC
>NZ_JAOEEA010000031.1 GCF_029837695.1 Pseudomonas sp. GD04019 | reverse complement strand
TGCCCTCGGCCAGCTGCTGGTCGCTGCGATGGCGCTCCAGGGCGCGCTGGGACAGGTGCTTGCCACGGCCGCGCTCGGTGAAGCGGCCGGGGTAGTCGTAGTCTTCCAGGTCCGGCTTGGCGTCACCCTTGTGAGCGGCTTCCAGTTGCAGGCGTGGCTTCTCGAAGTCGTAGTCGCGGCGGGTGACGCGGCTGGTGCGGGTGGCCAGGCGCAGGGCGAAGCGCTTGATCACCGGGTCGTCCGCCACCAGGCCGGAGTCCTGCTGGTAGGCGGTGGTGGCGAGTTTGGGAAAACCGGTCTGGTCGTCGCCAAACATCAGCACATGGCCCTCGGGGCTGTGCTGGAAGTGGTAATGGATGCCTTCTTCCTCGCACAGGCGCTGGATGAAGTGCAGGTCGGATTCGTCGTACTGCACGCAGTAGTCGCGAGCAGGGTAGGTGCCTCCCAGCTGAAAACGCTGGCCAGAACCTTCGAGGATGCCGTGCTCGCTCAGCACCTGGGCGACGATCTGCGGCACGCTCAGGTGCTGGAAGATGCGCTGGTTGATGCGGTGGCCGAGCCAGGCCAGCTGCGGGCGCAGGGTCAGGTGGTAGCGGGTCAGGCGCTGGCCGGAATCGCCCTGGGCGCAGGCGTGCACCTGGGCGTGGATGCCGTTGCCCTGCGCATCCAGGGTCAGGAAGGCCGGCTGGCCGAGCAGCGTGTCCAGTTCCAGGTCCGGGCGCTGGCTGACCAGGGTGACCTCGAACACGAAGGGCTGGCTGAGCGCCTCATGGCCG
>NZ_JAOEEA010000030.1 GCF_029837695.1 Pseudomonas sp. GD04019 | reverse complement strand
CGCCCTCGGCCAGCTGCTGGTCGCTGCGATGCCTTTCCAGGGCGCGCTGGGACAGGTGCTTGCCGCGGCCGCGCTCGGTGAAGCGGCCGGGGTAGTCGTAGTCTTCCAGGTCCGGCTTGGCGTCGCCGCCGGAGTTTTTCGATAAAGCATGCGCGGCCTCCAGCTGCAGGCGCGGTTTCTCGAAGTCGTAGTCGCGGCGGGTGACGCGGCTGGTGCGGGTGGCCAGGCGCAGGGCGAAGCGCTTGATCACCGGGTCGTCTGCCACCAGGCCGGAGTCCTGCTGGTAGGCGGTGGTGGCGAGCTTGGGGAAACCGGTCTGGTCGTCGCCAAACACCAGCACATGGCCCTCGGGGCTGTGCTGGAAGTGGTAATGGATGCCTTCTTCCTCGCACAGGCGCTGGATGAAGTGCAGGTCGGATTC
The DNA here is from genome assembly GCF_029837695.1 of Pseudomonas sp. GD04019. Lineage (GTDB taxonomy): Bacteria > Pseudomonadota > Gammaproteobacteria > Pseudomonadales > Pseudomonadaceae > Aquipseudomonas. The sequence continues at coordinate 373 of NZ_JAOEEA010000030.1, read as the reverse complement.
GTCGTATTGCACGCAGTAGTCGCGGGCCGGATAGGTGGCGCCGAGCTGGAAGCGCTGGCCGCTGCCGTCGAGGATGCCGTGCTCGCTCAGCACCTGGGCAACGATCTCCGGCACGCTCAGGTGCTGGAAGATGCGCTGGTTGATGCGATGGCCGAGCCAGGCCAGCTGCGGGCGCAGGGTCAGGTGATAGCAGGTCAGGCGCTGGCCGGAATCGCCCTGGGCGCAGGCGTGCACCTGGGCGTGGATGCCGTTGCCCTGCGCATCCAGGGTGAGAAAGGCCGGCTGGCCGAGCAGCGTGTCCAGTTCCAGGTCCGGGCGCTGGCTGACCAGGGTGACCTCGAACACGAAGGGCTGGCTGAGTGCCTCGTGGCCA
>NZ_JAOEEA010000003.1 GCF_029837695.1 Pseudomonas sp. GD04019 | reverse complement strand
ATCTTCCAGCTCGATGGTGAAGTAGTGCTCCTGGGTACCGGTGGAGGAGGTGCGGAACCACTCCAGACGGCACTTGGACAGACGCTCACCGGAGGTCAGGGAGTTGAAGATCAGCGGCGAAGCTTTGTCGAACACCTTGGTGATCATCAGCGGCTTGTGCACGCGCTGGCCGGTCGGCTGGCCGGACTGCGGGTCGCGCGGGATGATGACCTGGTGGTTGAAGCCCTGGACCAGGATCTGGTCCTCGTGACCTTCCTGGAAGATGTTGCCGACCGAGTCCTCGGTGAAGGTGCCAGCGGTGATCAGGCCTTGCTTGGTGCCTTCGAGGGTCATGTACGCGGGTGTTGGCATGGTGCTCTCCTTGCTGTGAGACGAGACCGGTAGGGTCCGGGAGCTCGGAAGAGTACAAGGGGCGTGCCAGGAGGCTACAGGCCAGGTGGGGCGGGGGGTGTGGTGGTGTAGAAGAGAAGCAGGGAAGCGCCTTGTGCGGGGCGTCACGGAAGGTTGTGCAACATCTGGCGCAGGGCTGTGCAGGGGGTTGCGCAGAGCGCGAAGGGTGCGTGGGCAGTGGGGCGGAGCGTGGCTTGGAGGGCGAGGAGAAGGGCGGGTGTGCAAGGAGTTGCGCAGCGCGAGAGTGTAGGTGGCGGGGCGGTCCCGGATTGCATCCGGGCTACGGCTCCGGTGCAGTCAGAGCCCCTCACCCCGCCCTCTGGACTCGCCACTTCCTCGTGGCTCGGCCTATGGCCAGCTGACGCTGCCCTGATCGGTTGTCCTGCCGATCTGTCCGGAGGGCCAGGGGGCGTAGAGCGCGGAAGCTCGCGTCAGGTGGAAGGTCGATGCTGCTCAGTCTTCCCACTCGCGCCCGGCCAGTTCCAGCAGGGTGTTGGCCTGTTCCGGGCCGTCGCTGCCGGCGGGGTAGGGGCGCGGGTCCTGGTAGTTGTCCTGCCAACCCTTGAGGATCGGATCGACCCAATCCCAGGCCGCTTCGACTTCGTCTCTGCGCATAAACAGCGTCGAGTCGCCCTCGATCACGTCCAGCAGCAGGCGCTCGTAGGCGTCCCAGCGGCGCTTCTGCGGGAATACGCGGGCCAGGTTCAGGTCCAGCTCCATCGGCGTCAGGCGCATGCCCTTGCCCGGGCTCTTGCCCATCAGCTGCAGGGTGATGCGTTCCTCCGGCTGCAGGCTGATGACCAGGCGGTTGGCCTGGCTGCCCTCGAACAGGCGGTGCGGCACCGGCTTGAACTGGATGACGATCTCCGAGCGCTTCTTGGCCATGCGTTTGCCGGTGCGCAGGTAGAACGGCACGCCGGCCCAGCGCCAGTTGTCGATCTCCGCCTGCAGGGCGACGAAGGTCTCGGTGTCGCTGTCGTTGTCGACGTGTTTCTCGAAGTAGTAGGCCGGCACTTCCTGGCCACCGATCTTGCCGGCGACGTACTGGCCGCGCACCGTCTTGTCGTGCACGTCGAGGCCGGCGATGGGCTTGAGCGCCTCGAGGATCTTCACCTTCTCGTTGCGCACCGACTCGGCGTCGAAACGCACCGGCGCTTCCATGGCCACCAGGCAGAGCAGCTGCAGCAGGTGGTTCTGCACCATGTCGCGCATGGCGCCGGCGTGGTCGTAGTAGGCGCCGCGGTTTTCCACGCCGAGCGTCTCGTTGACGCTGATCTGCACGTGGTCGATATGCCCGGCGCGCCAGATCGGCTCGAACAGCGCGTTGGCGAAGCGCAGCGCCATCAGGTTCTGCACCGTTTCTTTGCCCAGGTAGTGGTCGATGCGGAACACCTGGGCCTCGCTGAACACCGCGCCGATGGCGGCGTTGATCTCACGGGCGGACTCCAGCGAGCGGCCGATTGGCTTCTCCAGCACGATGCGCGTGTCGCTGCCGGCCAGGCCGGCGAGGGCCATGTTTTCGGCGATGGCCTCGAACAGGTCGGGGGCGGTGGCCAGGTAGTAGATGCGCCCGCGATTACAGGCGCTGGCGCCGAGGAACTTGCCGAGCCGGCCGAATTCGGCGGTGTGCGACAGGTCCATGGTGAAGTAGTCGAGGCGCGCGGCGAAGGTCGCCCAGCTGTCGTTGTCGAAGTCGCTGCGCGCCACCTGGGCACGGACCCGGCGCTCGGCCAGGGCCTGATACTCGGCGCGGTTCAGCACGTTGCGCGCCACCGCCAGGATGCGCATGTCCGGGCTCAGGCGGCCGTCACGGTGCAGGTGGTAGAGCGCCGGCAGCAGCTTGTGCAAGGCCAGGTCGCCGGTACCGCCAAACACCAACATGTCACAAGGGCTGTTCAACGTGAGGCCTCCGGCCGGTTTGCCTGTGCGGGTTGGGCGTTCATGTAGTATAACTACAAGACCACTACAGCCCGATCATAACAGCCTGGGTGAAATCGCAGCGAGCCGGGAAGTTGCCCGCCGCCGCGGTTGCCATCGAGCCGACAACAGAGCCCTGCCCGTGAATCTTCTGCAGCATATCGCCCAGTCCCGTCACCTGCTCCGCAAGTCCGAACTGAAGGTCGCTGATCACGTCCTGCAGGACCCTTCCGCGGTGATGCACAGCTCCATGGCCGACCTGGCCCACGAGGTCGGCATCAGCGAGCCGACCATCGTGCGCTTTTGCCGCGCCATCGGCTGCAGCGGCTTCCAGGATCTCAAGCTGAAGCTGGCGCAGAGCCTGGCGGCGGGGGCCAGTTTCGGCCAGTTCTCGATCAGCGAGAACGACTCGGTGGCCGACTTCAGCATGAAGATCTTCGACACCACCCTGCACACTCTGATGGAGGTGCGCGAGCGCCTCGATCCGCGCGAGCTGGAGCGCGCCGTCAACGCCATCGCCAATGCCCAGCGCATCGAGTTCTACGGTTTCGGCGCCTCCGGTGCGGTGGCCGCCGATGCCCAGCACAAGTTCTTCCGCCTGCTGCTGACCGCCGCCGCCTATTCCGACCCGCATATGCAGGCGATGAGCGCGGTGACGCTGAAGCCCAGCGACGTGGCCATCTGTATCTCCCAGTCCGGCCGCTCCAAGGACCTGCTGATCACCGCCAACCTGGTGCGCGAGTCCGGCGCCACGCTGATCACCCTGTGCCCGAGCCAAACCCCGCTGGCCGACCTGGCCACCGTCAACCTGGCCATCGACGTGCAGGAGGACACCGAGATCTACACCCCGCTGACCTCACGCATCGCCCACCTGGTGGTGATCGACGTGCTGGCCATGGGCGTGGCCATGGCCCGCGGCCCGGACCTGGTCAACCACCTCAAGAGCGTCAAGCGCAGCCTGCGTAGCCTGCGCCTGTCGCCCAAGTCGGTGCGCAGCGCGGAAGATTGAGATCTTGGAAATGTTTGTGGGAGCGGCCTTGGCCGCGAAGCATTTCCTTAAGCCCGATTCGCGGCCAAACGGAATGCCGCCCAGCCGCTCCCACAGGGCATTGATCCGGTCACGCAAGCTTCATCGCCGCGCCGTCAAAGCGTCACGCCCAGGCAGGCATGCTGAGCTCCCGGTAAACGGACCAGGAGCGCCGCGATGAACCTGCATCTCGAAGAACCCGTCCACGACAGCAAGACCCGCCGCAAGCTGGAAGACCAGCGCCGCATGGCCTTCCGCCGCGCCATCGAGGAATACGCCGAGCAGCGCCGGCTGCAGGAGGAGCTCGGCGGCTATCCCGATCTGCTCCCCGCCGATTTCCTCTCCATCGCGCGCAGCCCGCAACGCCACGCGGCTTGAGCCCTGCGCGCGGTGTGCCGAATTCGGCATGCCGCATGTGCAAAGTGATCAAGCTTCGGCGTCAGCGACAGGCCACTGTAACGGGCAGACTGCCAGGAGCCCGTTATGACCCGATTGACCCTGACCGAGGCCCATGAGCTGGCCGCCGATATCCTGCGCCACGCCGGTTTCAGCGAGGCTTTCGTGCAGGCCATCGCCGCCACCGTGACGGCCGGCGAGCGCGACGGCTGCACCTCCCACGGCCTGTGGCGCCTGCTCGGTATCGTGCGCACCCTCCAGTCCGGCAAGGCGGTGGCCGATGCCGAGCCCGAGGTGATTGATCAGGCGCCGTCGCTGGTACGGGTCGACGCCCATGGCGGCTTCTCCCAATTGGCGTTTGCCGCCGGCCTGCCAATTTTGGCTGAGAAGGCCCGGCGCAATGGCATCGCCGCCATGGCGATCAACCGCTGCGTGCACTTTTCTGCGCTGTGGGCGGAGATGGAGGCGATTACCGAGCTGGGCCTGGTGGCGCTGGCCTGCAACCCGACCCAGGCCTACGTGGCACCGGCCGGCGGCAGTCGTCCGCTGTTCGGCACCAACCCTATCGCCTTCGGCTGGCCGCGTGCCGACGGCCATCCCTTCGTTTTCGACTTTGCTACCAGCGCCGTGGCTCGTGGCGAGATCGAGCTGCACCGCCGCTCCGGTGCGCCGCTGCCAGCCGGCTGGGGTGTGGACCGCCAGGGTCAGCCGAGCAGCGAGGCCGCCGAGGTGCTCGACCACGGCGCCATGCTGACCTTCGGTGGACACAAGGGCTCGGCCCTGTCGGCGATGATCGAGCTGATCGCCGGGCCGCTGATCGGCGACCTGACCAGCCTCGAGTCCAGCGCTTTCGACGGCGGCGTAAATGTTTTGCCGCACCACGGCGAGCTGATCATCGCCCTCGATCCGCAGCGCTTCCTCGGCGAGCAGGCCGATCAGCATCTGGCCCGCGCCGAGGCGCTGTTCGAGGCGATTCAGGGCCAGGGCGCGCGGCTGCCGTCGCAACGGCGTTACGAGGCGCGGGCCAAGAGCCTGGTGGAGGGAGTGGAGATCAACGAAGGCCTGTACCGCGATCTGCAGGCGCTGCTGGCCTAGGACGTCGTTTGACCTAACACGTAGCCCGGATGCAATCCGGGAGACAGACGACGCCGATCCCGGATTGCATCCGGGCAACAGGGCTGCGGGTCCGCGTCGCCTGAAACACCCTCACCCCGGCCCTCTCCCGGAGGGAGAGGGAGTCTGTCCCCAGAGGCAAAAAAAGCCCCGGCGAACCGGGGCTGAGGGAGAGAAGCGCTGGTGTCTGAGCCGACACAATGTGTTTCAGGCCAGCGATTCCCGCGTGGTAATGCCGTCCACCAGCCGGGCCAGGCCCAGCGGGTTGGCGTTTTTCAGGGCGTCCGGCAGCAGGGCGTCCGGGCAGTTCTGGTAGCACACCGGGCGCAGGAAACGGTCGATGGCCAAGCTGCCGACCGAGGTGCCGCGCGCATCCGAAGTGGCCGGGTAGGGGCCGCCGTGGACCATCGCGTCGCACACTTCCACGCCGGTCGGATAGCCGTTGAACAGTACCCGGCCGACCTTCTGCTCCAGCAGTGGCAACAGGTCGCCGTGGGCTTCCAGATCGGCCGGCTCGGCGGTCAGGGTGGCGGTCAGCTGGCCGCGCAGGCCATGCAGGGCGCGGATCAGCTCGGCCTTGTCGGCCACTTCCACCACCACGGTGACCGGGCCGAACACCTCTTCCTGCAGCAGCTCGTCGCCTTCCAGCAGCAATGCGACATCGGCCTGGAACAGCTGCGGGCGGGCCTGGCGGCCTTCCTGCGGCTGGCCGGCCAGATGCTTCACCCCCGGGTGAGCGCGTAGCGCGGCCAGGCCGTGTTCGTAGCTGCTCAGGGTGCCGGCGTTGAGCATGGTCTGTGGCGGGCGCTGGCCGATCTCGGCGATCAGGTTGGCGACGAACAGGCTGAAGGCCGGCGAGGCGATGCCGATGACCAGGCCCGGATTGGTGCAGAACTGGCCGCAACCCTGCACCACCGAGTCGGCCAGTTCGCGAGCGATCTTCTCGCCGCGTGCTGCGAGGGCGGCAGGCAGCATCAGCACCGGGTTGATCGAGCTCATCTCGGCGAACACCGGGATCGGCTGCGAGCGTGCCGCGGCCATGTCGCACAGGGCGCGTCCACCCTTGAGCGAGCCGGTGAAGCCGACCGCCTGGATTGCCGGGTGCTTGACCAGCCACTCGCCGACCCCGCCGCCATAGACCATGTTGAACACGCCGGCCGGCATGCCGGTGGCCTCGGCGGCGCGGATGATCGCCTGGGCCACCAGCTCGGCGGTGGCCATATGGCCGCTGTGGGCCTTGAACACCACCGGGCAGCCGGCGGCCAGCGCCGCCGCGGTATCGCCACCAGCGGTGGAGAAGGCCAGCGGGAAGTTGCTGGCACCGAACACCGCTACCGGGCCGACGCCGGTGCGGTACTGGCGCAGGTCCGGACGCGGCAGCGGCTGGCGCTCGGGCAGCGCGCGGTCGATACGCGCGCCGAGGCAGTCGCCGCGGCGCAGCACCTTGGCGAACAGGCGCATCTGCCCGCTGGTGCGGCCGCGCTCGCCCTGGATGCGCGCGGCCGGCAGGGCGGTCTCGCGGCACACCAGCTGGACGAAGTCGTCGCCGAGGGCGTCGATCTGCTCGGCGATGGCGTCGAGGAACTGGGCGCGGCGCTCCGGGTTCAGGGCGCGGTAGGCCGGGTAGGCGGCTTCGGCGGCGCGGGCGGCGGCATCCACCTCGGCCTCGGTGGCCTGGTGGAAGCGGTAGGGCAGCGCCTCGCCGGTAGTGGCGTCGAGGCTGTGCAGGATGACCTCACCGGCGGCGCTACGGCCGCCGGCGATGAAGTTGTGGCCGAGGGTGGCGGGCATTGTTAACTCCTGTCGGGGGCCTATGAGATCAGCGTTGCCATTGCAGATCGACCGGATGCCCTGGAAACACCCGGCCGCAGTGCGGCGATCAGGCGGCCGACCAGTTGGCGTACCACTGGCGGAACAGCTTGTACTGGGTCTCGGCGTAGTGGCGCTGGGCGTCGCTGAGCACATCGGTTGCGTTGAAATGCAGGCTGTATTCCTGGTCGCCGTTCAGCACCATCAGGTACTTGTAATAGAGGACCAGGTCGCAGCCTTCGTCGAAGGACGACAGCACGTTCAGCGCCTCGGCAAGCTCCAGGGCGCGGCGGCGGGCGACGGCATCGCCCTTGGCGGCCTGCTTGCTCAGTTCGACCAGTTGCAGCACCTCACGCGGCAGGGCGTTGCCGATACCGGTGATGGCGCCGGTCGCGCCGCAATTGACGAAGCCATGCACCACCTGGGTATCGACGCCGGCCATGAGGATCACCTGGTCATCCTGCGAGGTGATGTGCTCGGCGGCGTAGCGCATGTCGGCGGCGCCGCCGAACTCCTTGAAGCCGATCAGGTTGGGGTACTGGCGACGCAGCTTGAAGAACAGCTCGGCGCGGGTGGCGAAGCCGTAGTACGGGCTGTTGTAGATCACCGCCGGCAGCTTCGGCGCCGCTTCGAGAATGGCGGCGAAGTGCGCTTCCTGGGCGGCGGGCGAGGCGCCACGGGACAGCACGCGGGGGATGACCATCAGGCCCTGGGCGCCGACCTTGGCGGCGTGGGCGGCGTGGGATACCGCTTCGCGGCTGTTCACCGCACCGGTGCCGACGATGGTCGGGATACCGGCGGCGACCAGGCGCGCCACGCCCTCCTGGCGCTCGGCCTCGGTGAGCAGCGGCCAGTCGCCCATGGAGCCGCAGTAGACCACGGCGCTCATGCCGGCCTGGATCAGCTCGCGGCCCTTGCGCACCAGGGCGTCGAAGTCCGGCTTGCGCTCGGCGGTGCAGGGGGTCATCAGGGCGGGGATGGTGCCGGTGAAGATATTGCTGCTCATGCTGTTTGCCTCCTCGGGCAGAGTCACAGTATTTCGTATACGAAAGCAAAGGGTCGTTCTACACCCTTGTTTCCATCGGGTTGGGCCGGTGCCCGGTTCAGTGCGCCGGCGAGGCGGCGGTTTTCAACTCTTCAAAACGGGTGTTACAGCTGCAGCTCGACCGGCCAGGTATCGGATAGCCGATAGCCCTGCGGCCAGGGGTCGCTCGGGTCGAGCAGGTGCTGGTGGGTGCCGGTGATCCAGGCCCGGCCGGACAGGCAGGGATAGATGGCCGCGCGCCCGGCGACTTCGGTCAGCGAGTCGATGCGGCAGTGGAATTCGGAGCCGATGATCGAGCGGCCGACGAAGCGTTCGCCGGCCTGCATCTGGCCCTTGGCGTGCAGCACGGCCATGCGCGCCGAGCAGCCGGTGCCGCAGGGCGAGCGGTCGATCTTGCCGGGGCGGATCACCACCGCGTTGGCGGCGGTCAGCACGCCGTCGATGCGCTCCACCGGTGCGGCGATCTGGCAGAACGAGATGTGCGCCCAGTCCTTGTTCAGCGGATGGACGAAGCCGAGCTGCTCGTTGGCCGCGCGGGTGATCTTCAGGCCGGTGGCGACCAGGTCGGCGGCCTCGTCGGCGGTCAGCGAGAAGCCCAGGGCGCGCGCATCGGCGATGACGAAGCTGTCGCCGCCATAGGCGGTGTCGACCCTGAGGCTGCCGAGGCCGTCGACCTCGATCATGGCGTCCAGCCTGTCGGCGAAGGACGGCACGTTCTTCACTTCCACCCGCTGCACCTTGCCGCCTTCGCACTGGGCCACGGCCTCGATCAGACCACCCGGTGCTTCCAGCACCAGGCGGGTCTCCGGCTCGGTCATCGGCAGGATGCCGCTGTCGAGCAGCACGGTGGACACGCACAGCGAGTTGGAGCCGGACATGGGCGGCGTGTCGGCCGGCTCCATGATGATCCAGGCCATTTGCGCCCGCGGGTCCTTGGCCGGCACCAGCAGGTTGACGTGACGGAACACGCCGCCGCGCGGCTCGTTCAGCACGAAATTGCGCAGCTCCTCGTCGCGGGCGATCCAGCGCGACTGTTCCCACAGGGTGGCGCCCGGCGGCGGCGCGACGCCGCCGACGATGACGTCGCCAACCTCGCCCTCGGCGTGGCAGCTGACCACATGGATGACCTTGCTCGAACGCATGTGTTTCTCCTGTATCGCGAGGGGCCTGTAGTTCCCTCACCGCGGCCCTCTCCCAGGGGGAGAGGGGGCTTAGAGCACCGACTTCAGGAAGTCCGCGGTCTCCGGCTTCTGCGGGTTGCCGATGACCTGGTCGGGCGCGCCGATCTCGTGCACCAGACCGTTGCGGAAGAACGCCACGCGGTCGGACACGTCGCGGGCGAAGCGGATCTCGTGGGTGACCAGGATCATGGTCATGCCTTCCTCGGCGAGCAGGCGCATGGTGTCCAGCACCTCGCCCACCAGCTGCGGGTCGAGGGCGCTGGTGGCCTCGTCGAACAGCATGTAGTCCGGGCTCATGGCCAGGGCGCGGGCGATCGCCATGCGCTGTTGCTGGCCGCCGGAGAGCTTGCTGGGGAACACCTTGAGCTTGTCGCCCAGGCCAACGTGGGTGAGCTGCTTCACCGCCAGGGCCTCGGCCTCTTCCTTGCTTTTGCCGAGCACCTTGCGCGGCGCCAGCATCACGTTCTCCAGCACGGTCAGGTGGGGGAAGGCGTTCCACTGCTGGAACACGATGCCGATCTTCTGCCGCAGTTTGTTCAGGTCGGTGCCCGGTGCGTGCACCTCGGTTCCGTCGACGCGGATGCTGCCCTTCTGGATCGGCTCCAGGCCGTTGATGCACATCAGCAGGGTCGACTTGCCGGAGCCGGAGCCGCCGATGATCGACACCACCTCGCCCTTGTTCACCGTCAGGCTGACACCCTTGATGACTTCCAGGTCGCCGAAGGATTTGTAGACGTTGTCGATCTCAATCATTTTCCTGCCACCTTTTTTCCAGCCGGGCGCCCAGACGGGCCACCACCAGGCTCATGACGTAGTAGATGAGGCCGGCGATGCACAGCACCAGCAGCGGCTCCTGAATACGGGTAACGATGGTCTGCGAGGCGCGCAGCAACTCGACGATGCCGATCCACATGACCAGCGCGGTGTCCTTCATCACCGACAGCACCAGGTTGAGCCAGCCGGGGAATGCCACGCGGGTGGCGATCGGCAGCACGATGTGGCGCAGGTCCTGCCAGTAGCTCATGCCCAGCGAGCGCGAGGCGCGGCGCAGGTTCGGCGGCACGGCGAGCACGCCGCTGCGCACGATCTCGGTGCAGAACGAGGCGGCGTATACACCGAGCACGATGCAGCCGACGGCGAAGGCGCTGATGTCGAGGCCGGCGATGCTCTTCAGTGCGTTGAACAGGACGAACTGGATCAGCAGCGGCACGCTGCGGAACACGTCCAGCACCCAGGCCAGCGGCAGCGTGGCGCGGGGCAGGGTGGCGCGCAGCAGGCCGAACAGCACGCCGGCTAGGGTGCCGATCAGCATGGCGCCGACGGTCAGTTCCAGGGTGACCCAGGCGCCCTTGAGCAGGAACATCAGGTCGTTGGAGGTGAGACTGGTTTCGAACATGCGCAGTCCTCCCTCAGTAGCGGAACAGGCGCCAGGCCATCAGGCGTGCGACGAGCACGATGGTCTTGGCGATCAGGTAATAGAGCACCGCCGCGATGGCGAAGTACTCGAAGGTGCGGAAGGTCTTCACGTTGTAGTCCTGGGTCACGCCGGTCAGGTCGTTGTTCAACCCGACGATCACGCCCAGCGAGGTCATCAGCACGGCCCAGACCATCTGGTTGGACAGCGGGTAGAAGACGATGCGCAGCAGCTGCGGAATGATGATCATCCGGTAGGCCTGGAAGGCGCTCATGCCCAGCGAGCGCGCCGCACGCATCTGCGTGTCGGGCACCGCCTTGAGGCCGCCACGGAAGTTCTCCGCCAGGTAGCCGGCGTTGTTGAAGGTGATGCCGGCGAGCAGGGCGACCCACGAGCTGACATGCAGGCCGAAACTGCCGAGGCCGAAGTAGAGGATGTAGATCTGGAACAGCGACGGGGTGTTACGGGCGATGGACACCCAGGTGTTGGCGAAATGCCGGGGCACCGGGTGCTGCATCTGCCGCATCACCGTCAGCAGCAGGGCGATCAGCGTGCCTAGGAGCATCGACAGGGCTGCCGTCTCCAGGGTGACCCAGGCGCCTGCCAGCATGTCCGGCAAGGCCTTGAACGCCGAGCGCCAGTGGAAGGTGTAATCGAACATCGATCAGCGATTTCCTTGTGGGTGATGGCCCAGCCAGGCCGGGAGCTGTCCTTGGTTGTGCCCGGTGCAGGCGGCCTCGACGCAGGCGGCGAGGTTGCCGAAGTGCACGTGCCGGCCGACCAGGCCGGGGGCGTAGTGGGCGTACTTGCCCGAGTTGGTCATCAGGGTGCGGCTGCCCGGCGGTACGACCGGCTCGCCGAGCATGCACCAGCAGGTGTCGGTTACCAGGCGCGCACCGAATCTTTCCAGCGTCGCCACGTGCCCGGCCTGCACCGCCCGCTCGTGCACGGCGCGGCCGCAGGTCACCACCAGGGCGGTGTCCGGGTGCTTGCTACGACCGGCGCAGAGGTTGGCCAGGGCGGCCAGCTCGCTGCTGGAGAAGTGCGGGTTGCCCAGGGCCACCAGCTCGACGCGGGGCGACTCGGCGCTGTTGAGTTCCTGCCAGCTGGCCCGCAGGTCTGTGATGGTCACCCGCAGGTGCTTGGCCGGAGCCTTGCCGCCGAGGGCGCTGGCCACGTCCGGTGCTTCCGGGGTGATGCCGGCGATATGGAACATCGGTGCCGCCGAGGTGGTGGCGAAGGCGGCGCCGAAGGCCTTGAGCGCGTCGCTATCGGCGGCGCTGCGCTCCAGTCCGCAGAGCAGCGGGATATCGCTGCCGGCCAGCAGGCCGACGTGGTAGCCGAGTAGCGGCCAGAAGCTGTCGTCCGGTTGCTGCGGCGCTTCCACCTCGATCAGCAGGCTGGCGTGGCGGCCCTCGTCCAGGTGGCTGCCGCTGCGCGGCGCGCGGCCGGTGAGGGCGATGCAGATATCCAGGTAGTCCGGATACTTGAGGGTGCGGGCGCCGAGCACGCTGTTGGCGTAGACCACGGCGTTGGACTCGGCCCAGACGATCTGCTCGCCGGCCTTGGGTGCACTGTCCAGCAGGTACGGCGCGCAGGTGTAGCTGAGCGCCGCGCCCATGGCCATGTACACCTCGCCGAGGGCGCTGGCCGGCTCGCCGAACGCCGGGTCGATGCCCAGGGCCCGCCACTGGCGCTGGTCCACGGAGATCGAGTTGAGCGTGGTCGGCACGCAGACCTTGGCGTCCCAGTCCAGCAGCTGCTGGGCGAAGCGCAGGCAGGCCGGGCCGGTATAGATGCAACCATCGATATGCGCCTGGGTCACGTCGAGCAGTTCGCGGGCACCCTGCAGCTCGGCCATGCGCAGCACCAGCTGCATGGCCACCTGGGCGGCCTTGCCGTGCTCGCCGGCGAGAATCGCGCTATCGCGTTCGCTTAAGGTGAGCGAGCTCGGTTGCGCTGCGTCGTGGGCAATCGGCTCGGCGCGCCAGCCGTCGTCCGGGGCGCTGGCGAACAGCTGCAGGCGCGCGCCGTCGATGCGGGCGATGGCGCCGGTGTGGCGTTCCAGCTCGGCGAAGGCCGCCTGGCCGATGCACAGCACCGGCAGCTGGACGCCGAAGACATGCTCGGCGACCAGGGCGCCGAGGGTCAGAATCTCGTCGGGTTCGGCCAGCACCAGTGCCGCCGGTGCCGGACCGTTGAGGATCAGTTCCAGCAGGACGCTGCTGCCAGTGCAGGAGCCGCGTCCGCTGGGAATGGCCAGCACGCGCCCGGCCAGGGATTGCCCGCTCAGCGGATGGTGTCGGTCGATCACCTCGCCGCTGAACGGGTCGACGCCACCCCAGAAGCTCAGGCCCAGGTCGGCATACAGCAGAGGCCCCTGGCCCCTGCCGTTGACCAGACTGCGGCCGTCGATACTGGCTGCGGACATCGTCATCGCTCCCGGGCGCGCCTGATCAGTAGTACACGCCAGGCACGGTCAGGTTGGCCGGCTTGATCTCGTCGCCGACCCACTTCTTCCACAGCTCCTCGTAGCGACCGTTACGCACCTGCTGGTTGACGAACAGGTTGAGGTAGTTGAGCAGGCCGTACTCGCTGCGCTTGGCGGCCAGCGACACGTAGTCGACCACGTAGGGCGCATCGCCGGCGATTTTCAGGCCCTTGTACTTGCCGGACTTGAGGGTGGCGGCGGCCACGGTGTTGGTCACCACGGTGGCGTCGATATGGCCCTGGGCCACGGCGAGGATGGTGTCGTTCTGCGACTGGTAGGCGCGGAAGCTGCCTTCACCCCAGGCCTTCTGGTCTTTCTCCAGGGCGATGGCCTCGTAGGTGCCGCTGGTGTTGCCGAGCTTCTTGCCCTTGAGGTCGGCGTAGCTGTTCACGCCCGCATCATCGCGGGTCAGCACGACCATCTGGAAGGCGAAGTAGGGCACGGTCATGCCCACGGTCTTGGCGCGTTCCAGGGTGTCGGACGTGGAGGCGACGATGATGTCGGCTCGGCCGGAGACCAGCGCCGGGATGCGGTCGGGGAACGGCGTCTCGACCACTTCCGGCTCCACGCCGAGGACCTTGGCCAGGTCGGCGCAGTAATCCACGTCGAAGCCGGCCGGGTTGTTGTCGGCGTCACGGAAGCCCATGGGCGGGAAGTCCAGGGTCACGGCGCAGCGCAGTTTGCCGGACTCGATGATGTCGTCGAGCTTGTCGGCCTGGGCGGTCACGGCCAGGGAGGAGGTCAGAACGGTGCTGAGGGCAAGAGCGAGAGTCTTACGGTTCATGTGCAGCCTCGTGTGTCTGAAGGAATTGGCAGTCGGATCTGAGTATCTTGAATTTCGTATACGATATTTACTTTGCAAGGCCTATGCCGGATTGCCCCGTGGCAGATGCCGTGCATGGCCGAGCCCGCGCCGCGCCGGCCCGTTCGGGCAAGCGCAGCGGTGGCGGAAAGACTAGTCGGGCGTTTTCGTGACCGATCGGTGTTACATAAGGAAGCATGGTCGCGGAGGCGTGCCCGCAAACGGAACACGCCGGGTGGAAATGGGTTGCACCTGTCGCGCCCGGGCCGGCCGCGCAACCCTTATCAAGGGTTGCGGTGGGAGTCGCGGTACTGGCTGGGGGAGAGGCCGGTAAGGGCCTTGAACTGACGGCTGAAGGCGCTGTGGTCGGTGTAGCCGCAGCGCAGGGCGATCTCGGTGATTGGCAGTTCGCCGAGCAGCAGCTGCGAGGCCGCACCCAGGCGGGCCTTGTGGATCATTTGCCGCGGGGTGAGCTGGAAGATGCGTTTGCAGTGACGCTCCAGCTGCGCCACCGAGAGGCCGGCGATGGCGGTCAGCTCGGCCAGGCTGAGCGGCTGGGCATAGTGGCGGCGGATGTGTTCGTCCACCGCCGCCAGCTTCTGGTAGGCCGGGTGGGCGGCCTGGGCCGCCGGCAGATCGCAGGAGATGCCGGCCATGCCGATGATGCGACCCTCGGCGTTGCGCAGGGCCAGCTTGTGGGTCAGGCACCAGCCGGGCTGGCGACCGGGGTAGAGGTGCAGCTCCAGCTGGTCTTCGAGGCCGTTGCCGCTATCCAGCACCTGCAGGTCCTGGGCGGTGTACAGCGAGCCGAAGCGCGCGGGGAAGACTTCCTCGGCGGTGCTGCCCAGCAGTTCGTGCTTGCTGGCAAAGCCGCAGCGGGTGGCCAAAGTCTGGTTGACCAGCGCGTAGCGCGCCTGCGGGTCCTTGATGAAAAACACCACGCTGGGCATGGCATCCAGCAGCGGGGCGACGGCGCTCAGGCTGGCGAGCAGGGTGGGCAGATCGGCGGGGGTGGGTTGCGGCAGCAGGTCGAGCATGGGGATCGGGCACTGGCCTGGAAGGCGCCCATTCTGCGCAGCGGTAGGCGATGGGGACAAGCGGCCCGCCCGTAGGCGGGCCGCTCTCGCGTCATGGCAGACGGATGCTGTAGTCCTCCACTTCGCCGTAGTTGAAGGTGCCGCAGGGCACGGGAGCCGCGTTGTAGCGCATGGCGATGCGCAGGCGCGTCTTGCCGGCCGGGGCGCTGGCCGGGATGGTCAGGTTGCCGGTGGCCACCGTGCTCAGGGCGCGGCCCGAGCTGTACACCTCTTCACCGGCGTCGAGGAAGTCGCCGTCCTTGTTCAGATCGACCCAGGCCTTCCAGTACTCGGCGTAGGCGCGGCCGGAGAACTGCGGAGTCAGGCGCAGGCTGTTGGCGCCGCGCTGCAGGTCGATCACCTGGGCGGTGAAGTCGCTGTAGGTGCTGGCGGCGGAGCTGCGGCTGAAGGTGCCGACCTGGACCTGGCCGATCCACTCGGAAGCGGAGTTGCCGCTGGCGGCGCTGCAGTAGGTGGGTTGTGGCGTGCCTTCGCCGATCACCAGGAAGCTGGAGCTGACCGCACCCCAGCTGCCGCCGGCGTCACGGGCGCGTACATAGACCAGGTGCTTGCCGGTGGCCAGACCGGTGGTGTCCAGCGTGCCGGTCAGGTTCTCGGTCTTGGCGTTGAACGCGCCGTCCAGCGGTTGCAGGACGACGGGCGTGGCGCCGGCTTCCCAGGGCGCCTTGTCGATGTAGTACTCGGCGGCGGCAATGTTCTGCGTCGCCTCGGTGCCGTTGGCCGTGCTGAAGCGCAGGTCGCTGGTGCTGGCCGACAGCGTCACCGGCGTGCCGGCCGGCACTCCCGTGGTGGCCGCGCCGCCGCTCAGCACGACGCTGGCCACGTCCGGCCCGGCCGGGGTCACGTACGGCGTGCGCACCACCTTGGCGGCGTAGATCAGCGCCGGCAGGTTCTTCGGCTTCACCGTGTTCTGGTACACGGCGCAGGTCTGGAAGAACTGGGTGCCCAGCTCGAAGGTGTAGGCCGCCACGCCTAGTTCGCCATAGCTGATGCCGTCGCTGGTGCCGTCGGTGGGATACAGGCCGACCGACTGCTGCGGGGTGTAGCCGTTGAAGAAGGCGAACTTGCGGCCCAGGGTCTGCAGCGCCGTGCCGTTGGGCGCGGCCTGGCTGGTGTCGCCCCAGGGCCAGAGCACCAGCTCGCTGTAGCTGTGGATATCCAAGTGGATGCCGCTGGTGTTGCTAGGCGCCGCATCGCCGCGGTTGGGGCCGCGGCGGTCCGGCCAGATGCTCCGCGCGTAAGCTTCCAGGGCCTGCACTTCCGGCTCGGAGCCGGCGCTGGGGCCGCGATAGGTGTCGTTGCACTGGGCACCACTGGAGCCCTGGCCGTTGGTGCTGTTCCAGCCGAAAGTGAAGTTGCGGTTGAGGTCGGCGCCGCGCGTGTTGCTGTTCGGCCCGCAGTAGTTCTGGTTGGTGTTCTTGCGCCAGGACAGCCCGGTCTCGGCCTTCTTGCGCCCGTCCGGGTTGGTCTGCAGCAGCAGGTGCACTTCGTGGTGATCGAGGATCCAGGTGGCGTCCGGGTCCACCCCGTAGCCGTCCACCAGCCAGCGGGCGAAGGCCAGCACCAGCGGCGCGGTGGTGTACTCGCGGGCATGGATGGCGCTGTTGATCAGCAGCTTGGGCTTGTCGCCGGGCTTGTTCTGGTTAGTCAGCTTGAGCACGCCGATGTCGTAGCCGCCCAGGCCCTGGGTCTTCTCCCAAGACTGGCCGACGGTCAGCCACTGCGCCAGTTGCGGGTGCGTGCTGGCCATACCGGCGGCGGCCGCGTAGGTCTCTTCCACCGTCTCGTAGCAGGCATAGCCGGGGATGCTGGCGATGCCTGCATCGGCGGTCGCCGCGCTGGTGCTCAGGCTGCGCTGCTGCAGGCGTTGCTGGATCTTGCCGAGGATCTGGTTGCGCTTGGCGATGAAGTCGTCAGCCACCTGGAAGGTGAAGCCGAACGCGGCCAGCTTCTCCTGTTCTTCGGCAGTCAGCTCCATGATCAGGTAGCCCTGCTCATAGTGCGATTCGAGCAATTGACCGTGGAAGCTGATGGCGGCCTTGCGGGCGATATCCAGATTGGGGAAGAACGCCTTGTACACCTGGTTGGCGGCCTTCTCCTGTTCCAGCAGGAGGAAGTCTTCCTGGGCCTGGACCTCGGTGTTGGCCTGAGCGTTTTGCAGCATGCAAAGGGTGGCGATGCCCGCGCCGATGGCGAGCGTGAGGTTCCGCTTTATCATTCTTGCTGTTCCTGTCCATGTAGTAGGGGCGCCCGCTCGATAAGCGGGCACGGTTCCGATGGCGGTCTTGTGGACCGCAGCGGATACGGCGAACGCTCTGGTGCCGACTGCACGGGCTGGGATCCTTTCCTGGCGTGGCGTCGGGAGGTGGCCGGTCTGGCAGCAAGAGTCAAAGAAACCTAGAAGTCACTGGCGGGTCTGTCAATTTGTCGGATGATGGCCGCGTGATGCGTACAGATTCGCGGCAAATGGCCACTAAATGAGCGATTTCATGAGGCAATTCAGTGCACTGTTTGTAGCTCTGCCGCTGCTCGCCAGCCTGGGCTGCAGTGCCGGGCCGGCGTCGGGCGATGGTGCTGAAGCCAGGGAATGGGCACAGCTACGCCAGCAGCGCGGACATTTCGATGGAGCGGCCTGGAACAAGGATCTGGATGCCTGGCAGGGGCGCAAGCACCAGTTGATGCAGGGCCTGGCCGAACGCCTGATTGCGGAAAAACCGGACGAGGCAGGCGTGCGCGCGCTGATGGGCGAGCCCGATGGGCAAGTGACCGCTGATGGCGTCGAGTACGCCGACTGGCTGCGCCGCACCGATTGGCGCGGCGAGCCGGGCGAGAGGCTGTGGAGCTACCACTGGCGCGGCAACCACGACCAGCTGCTGGTGGCCTTCGACGGCGAGCAGGTCAGCGCCGTCGGCTGGCTCTACGCCTGGGAATGAGGCTCGCCACGCAATTCCAGCAAGGTCTCGATGCGCGCCGGACTGAACGGCGGGCGTGGCGCCGTCGGCTGCCAGCCGAACAGCGCCTGGGCGGCACCGCCGCAGACCCGCCCCTGGCAGGCGCCCATGCCGCAGCGGCTGGCCATCTTGGCCTGGCTCCAGCCGTGGTGATCGGCCACGGCAGATAGCGGCACGTCTTCGCAGCGGCATATCAGGGTGTCCGGCCTGGCCAAGCCCTTCACCTCGTCACGCAAGGCAAAGGCGGTATTCAATGCAGTGGCAAAGCCTTGCCAGTGCTGGCGCTGCGACCACAGGCGCTGCGCGGCGTCGCGCTCACCCACCGCGGCATGGCCGGCGATGGCGCCTTCCACCAGGGCCTTTTCGCTACCACCGAAACCGGTGCTCTCACCGGCGGCGTAGACGCTATCCAGGCTGGTGGTTTGCCAGGCATCGACGGCGATGGCGTTGTTGTCGATGCGGCAGCCCAACGCCTGGCCCAGCTGCAGATTGGGAATCAGGCCGAAGCCACAGGCCAGCCGTTCGCAGGCGACTTCGCGGATCTGTCCACCGACGCTCAGGCGCACCGCTTCCAGCTGGCCCTCGCCCAGCGCTTCGAGGACATGGCTGCCCGCCCGGTAGCCAGGATGGAACAGGCCGAACGATTGCAGCAGCTTGTGCGGCCAGCGCGGCAGTTGCGCGGCAAAGCCGGCCACGGCGGACCAGCTGGCCTGCTCGGCGATATGCAGCACCGTCGCGCCGTTGTCTTTCGCGGTGGCGGCGCTGGCCAGCAACAGCGGGCCACTGCCGGCGATGACGATGCGCTCGCCAGCCACCGGCATGCCGCCCTTGATCAGCGCCTGCAGGCCGCCGGCGCCGGTGACGCCAGGCAGGGTCCAGCCGGGGAAGGGCAGCAGCAGTTCGCGGGCGCCGGTGCAGAGGATCAGCCTGTCGTACTCGATCACGCGGCCCTGCTCGGGATCTTCCACCAGCAGCGCCTTGGGCCCGGCCAGGGCGACCACGCGGGTGGCCGGCAGCAGCTCTATGTTGGCCTGGGCTTCCAGGCGTTGGCGATGCTCGCGGGCCAGTGCGGGCAGGTGTGCCTGCGGGCCGTCGCGCCAGATCTGCCCGCCAGCGGCGGGGTTGTCGTCGAGCACGGCGATGCGCGCGCCACTCGGCGCGGCGGCCAGGGCCGCGGCCATGCCGGCGGGGCCGGCGCCGATGATGAGGATGTCCACCTTCATGGCCGGCTCTCCACCCGCATGCCGTCGCGGCACAGGGTCTGGCAGGCCAGGCGGCGCTGGCCGTCGATGGTCACCCGGCATTCCTGGCAGATGCCCATGCCGCACACCGGCGCGCGGCGCTGGCCGCTGACCGAGGTGCGGCTGGTGCCGTCACCGCCAAGCATCAGCGCGGCGGCCACTGTGGTACCGGGAGCCACCTGCAGCCGGCGGCCGTCGAGAATCAGTTCAGGCATGCGCGCGTACTCCGGGGAAGCGCTGCGGCAGATATGGTTCCGCAGCCAGTGGTGCGGTCTCGCCAAGTAGCTGGGCGACCAGCAGGTCGGCGCTGCCCGGGGCGGTGGTGACGCCCAGGCCCTCGTGGCCGACCGCCAGCCACAGGCCGGGGCGCTGTGGGTGCTCGCCGAGCAGCGGCAGGCCGTCCGGGCTGGCGGCGCGGAAGCCGGTCCAGGCGCGGATGCCGTTGAGCCGGGCCAGGCCCGGCATGTAGTCGACGGCGCGTTGCAGCATCTTCGCCAGCATCCACGGCTCGACTTCCGGATCGCTGGTGCCGAACTGCCGCGAGGCGCCGATGAACAGCTGGCCGGTCGGCCGCGGCTGGATATTGGCGGCGGTCGACGGGCCGGTGAGGTTGTGTGCGCTGGTCACGTAGCCGAGTTCCACCAGGGTATGGCTGATGCGCCCGGGGTAGCGGTCGGTGATCAGCAGGTGGCCCTTCTTCGGCTCGATCGGTAGTTCCGGGCATAGCTCGGTGACATGGGCGCCGCCGGCCAGGATCACCGCCTGGGCGCTGAGCCAGGCGCCGTCCGGCAGGCGGACGCGGTTACCGTCGATCTCCGTCACATGAGCCTGGCGCTGCTCGATCAGCGGGTGGTCGAGCAGCCAGCGCGCCGCGTTGGGCGCGTAGAGAATACCGTCGCCGATCACTCGCAGGCCGCCGTGCAGCCCTTCGCGCAGTTCCGGTTCGGCGTTGCGCAGGGCGTCGGCGCCGAGCAACTGGCAGTCCAGGCCATGCTCGCGCAGCACCTGGTACTTGGCCTCGGCCACCGCCATCTCCTCGGCGTTGGCGGCCAGCCACAGGGTGCCGTTCTGCCGGTAGGCGCAGTCGTCCGGCATATCGTGGGCCCAGTCGCGCCAGCGCTGCACCGAGTATTGGCTGAGCGCCAGCTCCGCCGGGTTGTCGTCGAGCACGATCAGGTGGCCCATGCCGGCGGCGGTGGCGGCGCGCAGGCCGGCATCCAGCACCAGCACGCGCTGGCTACGCCTGGCCAGCTCATGGGCGCAGGCGGCGCCGACTATGCCGGCGCCGATGACGATGACGTCGGCGCCATCGCTCACAGGCGAATGCCCCAGGCGAACGGGTCGTCCGCCTCGATCAGCAGGGTGGCCTCGGCGCTGATATGCGCGCGGCCGCGAATGGTGGGGATGATGCGACCACCATCGGTGTTCTCGTAGCTGCCCTCGAACTGGCTGCCGATCACGCTGGCCTGGCGCCACAGCTGGCCCGGCTGCAGCTTGCCGTCTGCCGCCAGGCACGCCAGCTTGGCGCTGGTGCCGGTGCCGCAGGGCGAGCGGTCGTAGGCCTTGCCAGGACAAAGCACGAAGTTGCGGCTGTCGGCCTCCGCGTCATCGGCGAACAGCTCGATATGGTCGATCAGGCCGCCGTCTTCGCCACGGATGCCCTGGTCTTCCAGGGCCTGCTGCACGGCCACGGAATAAGCGGTAAGGGCGTCGAGATTGTCGCCGGCCACGCGCAGGCCGTGATCGCTGATCAGGAAGAACCAGTTGCCGCCCCAGGCGATATCGCCCGCTACCTGGCCATGGCCCGGCACATCAACGGCGACCGCCTTGCGGTAGCGGTAGGCCGGCACGTTGCGCACGCTCACCGAGCGGTCGTCGTGCAGGGTCGCCTCGACGGTGCCGACCGGCGTCTCGATCTTGTGCACGCCGGGGCCGATGCGACCCAGGTGCGCCAGGGAGACCACCAGGCCGATGGTGCCGTGGCCGCACATGCCGAGGTAGCCGGTGTTGTTGAAGAAGATCACTCCGGCACAGGCGCTCGGGTCGACCGGCTCGCACAGCAGGGCGCCGACCAGCACGTCACTGCCGCGCGGCTCCAGCACGCTGGCGGCGCGCCACTGGTCGAAGCGCTCGCTCAGCAGTTGGCGGCGCTCGGCCATGCTGCCGGTGCCGAGATCGGGGAAGCCTTCGAGAACCAGGCGAGTCGGTTCGCCACCGGTGTGCGAGTCGAGTACACGGATACGTTGCATGCAGGCCCCTGCCGCTGAATGGTTTCGGCAAGGGTGCCGCCGGAACGAGGTCGGCGGCTTGAGCCATTTCCGTCGACGCTATGACGAAATCGGCACAGCCTCAGACGCGATTGGGCAGGTGCTCGTAGAGCGTCTGGCACACGCCGTTGATGTGCTCCTCGATCAGCCGGGCGGCGGTCTCGGCGTCGCCGGCGCGGCAGGCGGCGATGATTTCGCGGTGCTCGTGGTCGGCGCGGTCTTTGCCCTCGGACAGGCTCATCTGCATGCGCAGGTAGCGCTCCAGCTTGTCGTGGATCGAGCGGATCAGGTTGACCAGGAACGGCCGTTGCGCCGGCTCGTAGAGGCAGGCGTGCAGCTGCCAGTTGAGCTCGGCCCAGCGGCCGACGTCTTCCTCGCCAAGGAAGGCCTCGCAGATGCGTTCGGCGGCGGCGAAGGTGGCCTCGCTCATGTTCGGTACCGCCAGGCGGATCGCGCGCATTTCCAGCAGCACGCGCACTTCGAACATCTGCGCCATCTCCGGCTCGGAGATGCGCGTGACCACCGCGCCCTTGTTGCGCTGGAACAGCACAAGGCCCTCGGCCTCCAGGCGCTTGAGCGCCTCGCGCACGGGGATCTTGCTGACGTTGAACAGCTGGGCGATGTCGTCCTGGCGGATCGGCTCGTCCTCGGCGAAATGCCCGGAGATGATTGCGTCGCGCAGGTGCTTGGCGATGACCTCGGATGCGGCGGGCGCTATTCCCAGGTTGGGAGCATTGAAACGAGGTAGGGGCACGGCGCGTCACCGAGTCGGCTTATTGATGCGAATATCATATACGAAATCCCTAGATTGCCAGTTCAGCCTGCACGGCTGAAACGCTGCTCCAGCGCCGCGATCTGCGCGCGCTCGTTGCGAATGAAGTCGCGGAACGCCTGGGCCACCGGCGACAGGCGCTTGCCACGCACATGCACCACACACCAGCTGCGCTGCAGCGGCAGCTCTTCCACTGGCAGTTCACGCAGCAAGCCCTGGGCCAGTTCCAGGCGCACGGCATGCCGCGGCAACAGGGCCAGGCCGAGCCCGGCGATCACCGCTTCGGCCTGGGTCTCGCTGGAACCGACTTCGAGGGTTTGGGCGAAGTGGGCGCGCTTCTGGTGACAGTATTCCTCGCAGGCGCGACGAGTGCCCGAACCGATCTCACGGACCAGCAGCGGGAAGGCGGTCAGGTCGCCCAGGCGCAATTTTTCCCGCGAGCACAGCGGATGGCTCGGTGGCGCGACCGCGACGATGGGGTTGTTGAGGAAGGGGAAGAAATCCAGGGCCTGGTCGCCGGGCGGCTGCGACATGATCAGCAGGTCGTCGCGGCTCACCGACAGGCGCCGTACCGCCTGGCCGTGGTTGACCACCGCCAGTTGCAGGCTGACCTCCGGGTGCTGCTCGCGAAAGGCGGCGAACAGGTGCGGTACCAGGTACTTGGCGCTGGATTCCACGGCCAGATTGAGCTGGCCCTGCAGCGAGCCCTGCAGGTCGGAGAGCTGCATGTCCAGCGCCTCCAGGCGGCCGAACACGTCCTCGCTGGCGCGTAGCAGGGCCTCGGCGGCGGGCGTCAGGTAGAGCTTCTTGGCGATGTAGTCGAACAGCGGCTGGCCGACCAGCTCTTCCAGCTGGCGAATCTGCAGGCTCACGGCCGGCTGGGTCAGCGCCATTTCCTCGGCGGCGCGGCTGTAGGAGAGGCTTTCGCACACTGCACGGAAAATCTGCAGCTGGCGAAAAGTCATTCTCATCAACGACTTGCGCATCTATAGGGGCTCGCGAAAGGTCTTCATTGGCTCAACTATAATTCTTTGCTAATGGTCACCCCAACAATTATTGATTTTGGGTAATTCATCCACGGCGCTAGCTTAGAAGCAAGACCGCCGCGGGCTGTGCGGTCACCCGTCGACCGCCTTGCAACGGTCGTTTGCTCACGTGATCGAGGAACCAGGCTCGTGATCAAGAAGATCCTCATCGCCAACCGTGGCGAGATCGCCGTCCGCATCGTGCGTGCTTGCGCCGAGATGGGCATCCGCTCGGTGGCCGTGTATTCCGAGGCGGACCGCCAGGCACTGCACGTCAAGCGCGCCGACGAGGCCCACAGCATCGGCGACGACCCGCTGGCCGGCTACCTCAACCCGCGCAAGCTGGTGAACCTGGCCGTGGAGACCGGCTGCGATGCCCTCCACCCCGGCTATGGCTTCCTCTCGGAGAACGCCGAACTGGCGGATATCTGCGCCGAGCGCGGCATCAAATTTATCGGCCCCAGCGCCGAGGTCATCCGCCGCATGGGCGACAAGACCGAGGCGCGGCGCAGCATGATCGCCGCTGGCGTGCCCTGCACCCCGGGCACCGAGGGCAACGTCGCCGATATCCACGAAGCCCTGCGCGAGGGCGACCGCATCGGCTACCCGGTGATGCTCAAGGCCACCAACGGTGGTGGCGGTCGCGGTATTCGCCGCTGCAACAGCCGCGAGGAGCTGGAGCAGGCCTACCCGCGGGTGATTTCCGAGGCGAGCAAGGCCTTCGGCCGCGCCGAGGTGTTCCTGGAAAAATGCATCGTCAATCCGAAGCACATCGAGGCGCAGATTCTCGCCGACAGCTTCGGCAACACCGTGCACCTGTTCGAGCGCGACTGCTCGATCCAGCGCCGCAACCAGAAGCTGATCGAGATCGCCCCCAGCCCGCAGCTCACCCCCGAGCAGCGCGCCTATATCGGCGATCTGGCCGTGCGCGCCGCCCAGGCGGTGGGCTACGAGAACGCCGGCACCGTGGAGTTCCTGCTCGCCGAGGGCGAGGTGTACTTCATGGAGATGAACACCCGGGTGCAGGTGGAGCACACCATCACCGAGGAAATCACCGGCATCGACATCGTCCGCGAGCAGATCCGCATCGCCTCGGGGCTGGAGCTGTCGGTCAAGCAGGAAGACATCCAGTACCGCGGCTTCGCCCTGCAGTTCCGCATCAACGCCGAGGACCCGAAGAACAACTTCCTGCCCTCGTTCGGCAAGATCACCCGCTACTACGCCCCCGGCGGCCCCGGCGTGCGCACCGACACGGCGATCTACACCGGCTACACCATTCCGCCCTACTACGACTCCATGTGCCTGAAGCTGATCGTCTGGGCGCTGACCTGGGAAGAGGCGATGGACCGCGGCCTGCGCGCGCTGGACGACATGCGCGTGCAGGGCGTGCGCACCACCGCGGCCTATTACCAGGAAATCCTGCGCAACCCCGAGTTCCGCAGCGGCCAGTTCAACACCAGCTTCGTGGAAGCCCATCCGGAGCTGACCCAGTACTCGATCAAGCGCAATCCGTCGCACCTGGCCATCGCCATCGCCACCGCCATTGCCGCCCACGCCGGCCTGTAGGGGAAGGAATCAGAACATGAGCAAGAAAATTACCGTCACCGATACCATCCTGCGCGATGCCCACCAGTCGCTGATCGCCACCCGCATGCGCACCGAAGACATGCTGCCGATCTGCGACAAGCTCGATAAGGTCGGCTACTGGTCGCTGGAAGTCTGGGGCGGCGCCACCTTCGACGCCTGCGTGCGCTTCCTCAAGGAAGACCCGTGGGAGCGCCTGCGCAAGTTCAAGGCCGCGCTGCCCAACACCCGCCTGCAGATGCTCCTGCGCGGGCAGAACCTGCTCGGCTACCGCCACTACAGCGACGACGTGGTGCGCGCCTTCGTGGCCAAGGCTGCAGTGAATGGCATCGACGTGTTCCGCATCTTCGACGCGATGAACGACGTGCGTAACCTGCGCGTGTCCATCGAGGCGGTGAAGGCCGCCGGCAAGCACGCCCAGGGCACCCTGAGCTACACCACCAGCCCGGTGCACACGGTGGCGGCCTACGTCACCCAGGCCAAGGCCATGCAGGCCATGGGCATCGACTCCATCGCGATCAAGGACATGGCCGGTCTGCTCACCCCGTTCGCCACCGCCGAGCTGGTCAAGGCGCTGAAGGCCGAGGTCGACCTGCCGGTATTCGTGCACAGCCACGACACCGCCGGCATGGGCTCGATGTGCCAGCTCAAGGCCATCGAGGCCGGCGCCGATCACATCGATACCGCCATTTCCAGCTTCGCCTGGGGCACCAGCCACCCGGGCACCGAGTCGATGGTCGCCGCCCTGCGCGGCAGCGAATACGACACCGGCCTGGACCTGGCGCTGATCCAGGAGATCGGCATGTACTTCCACGCCGTTCGCAAGAAGTACCACCAGTTCGAGAGCGAATTCACCGCCGTGGACACCCGCGTGCAGGTCAACCAGGTGCCGGGCGGCATGATGTCCAACCTGGCCAACCAGCTGAAGGAGCAGGGCGCGCTCAACCGCATCAACGAAGTGTTCGCCGAGATCCCGCGCGTGCGTGAAGACCTCGGCTTCCCGCCCCTGGTCACCCCGACCTCGCAGATCGTCGGCACCCAGGCGGTGTTCAACGTGCTGGCCGGCGAGCGCTACAAGACCATCACCAACGAGGTGAAGCTGTACCTGCAGGGCCGCTACGGCAAGGCGCCGGGCAAGGTCAACGAGGCGCTACGCAAGCAGGCCATCGGCAGCGAGGAAGTGATCGACGTGCGCCCGGCCGACCTGCTCAAGCCGGAGATGGCCAAGCTGCGCGAGGAGATCGGCAGCCTGGCCAAGTCCGAAGAGGACGTGCTGACCTTCGCCATGTTCCCGGACATCGGCCGCAAGTTCCTCGAGGAACGTGCCGCCGGCACCCTGACTCCGGAAGTGCTGCTGCCGATCCCCGAGGCTGGCGGCGTGGCGCCTGTCGGCGGTGGCGGCGTGCCGACCGAGTTCGTGGTCGACGTGCACGGCGAGAGCTACCGCGTGGACATCACCGGCGTGGGCGTGAAGGGCGACGGCAAGCGCCACTTCTACCTGTCCATCGACGGCATGCCGGAAGAGGTGGTGTTCGAGCCGCTCAACGACTTCGTCGCCGGCGGCGCGGGCAGCAGCAAGCGCAAGAGCGCCAGCGCGCCGGGCGATGTCAGCACCACCATGCCGGGCAACATCGTCGACGTGCTGGTCAAGGAAGGCGACACGGTCAAGGCCGGCCAGGCGGTGCTGATCACCGAGGCGATGAAGATGGAAACCGAAGTGCAGGCGCCGATCGCCGGCACCGTCAAGGCCATCCACGTGGCCAAGGGCGACCGGGTCAATCCGGGCGAAGTGCTGGTGGAGATCGCCTGACGGCGTAACGAGTAAGTCCCGTTGGGGGAGCCTCGGGCTCCCCTTTTTTATGGGCGCGACTCAGTTGTGCATGCGGTAGGCGCGCCGCAGGGTGATCAGGTCCTGCTTGGTGCAGGCCTGCGGTTCGGCGCCGGTCAGGTCGTAGCAGCGGTAGCGAAAGCCCATCGGCCAGTAGGCGATGGCCACCGGCGGCCAGAAGATCGAGGCCACGCGGAAGCGACTACGCAGCTTGCCGCTCTGGAGGGTGTTGGCCTGCGCGTCCTGCAGGCGATACGGCACGCCGCCAGCGGCGCCCCAGGAGAACGGGCGGGTCTTCACCAGGCCATAGTTGTTCTCGACCGGACGCTCGTTGATGACCAGGGTGCTGTTTTCCGGCAGTTTGAACCAGGCGGCAGCCGAGCAGCCGGTGAGGGCCAGAGTGGCCGCGAGCAGGGCGGCGGACTTGAGTGGAGACATCTCTACTTCCTTGTGCTTCTGGATGGCAGATTGCGCTACCGCGGCGGCGCGCACTATATCGGCTTGCCTGTGGCTTGGCGATGCCAGAACCACGGGCACAAAAAAGGGAAGCGCTCGGCTTCCCTTCGATACGACTTGCTGGTGCGACTCAACGCCAGAACGGCTTGCTCACTTCAACCGCGCGGTCGTAGGTGCTGATGCCGGCGTCGGAGAGCAGGCGCTCGTCCAGGCGGGCCAGCTCGCGACGGCTGGTGATGCGGCGCTGCCACAGCAGCAGGGTGCCCAGCACGCGCAGGGGCAGGTGGCCGCCGCTGGCCGGGGACTGTTGTTGGAACATGAGGTCGGAACTGAGTGTGCGTTCCATGGTGGTGCTTCCTTCCGCTGTCGAGCGGGGTTAGATGGTGTCCTACTGGAAGCATATTTTCCTGACTGTGCAGTCGATTTTGTAGGCACAGCTGGGCTAAATTGCGGGGCTATTAGTTAGGCGGCTTGGTAACTGTTCTGTTTCTATGGCGGCAACTGTACTGGTCATCCGTGGAAGATCGCGGAGAAAGGCGATACGCGTGATTTATCACTGACAAAGCCAGCCAGAACGGTACCTTTCTATAGGTACAGTTATTTTAGAATGCCGACAGACAGCTAATCTGTTATTGCCAGGAAATGCGCCCACAACGCCTGTTTCCGAGCCCCCAGCACAGGCTCCGAGTGCTGGGGCACCACCTAGAATAATCGGCGCTCCCACAAGGAATTCCTCATGACCGACCAGACCCAGCAATTCGCCAGCGACAACTATTCCGGCATCTGTCCGGAAGCCTGGAGCGCCATGGCCGAGGCCAATCGCGGCCACCAGCGCGCCTATGGCGAGGACGAATGGACGGCCCGCGCCTCCGACCAGTTCCGCCAGCTGTTCGAGACCGACTGCGAAGTGTTCTTCGCCTTCAACGGCACGGCGGCCAACTCCCTGGCTCTGTCCAGCCTGTGCCAGAGCTACCACAGCGTGATCTGCTCGGAGACTGCCCACGTCGAGACCGACGAATGCGGCGCGCCGGAATTCTTCTCCAACGGCTCCAAGCTGCTCACCGCGTGCACCGAGCAGGGCAAGCTGACCCCTGCCTCGATCCGCGAGGTGGCGCTCAAGCGCCAGGACATCCACTACCCGAAACCGCGGGTGGTGACCCTGACCCAGGCCACCGAGGTCGGCACCGTCTACCGGCCCGAGGAAGTCGCCGCCATCAGCCAGGTGTGCAAGGAGCTGAAGCTCAACCTGCACATGGACGGCGCGCGCTTCTCCAACGCGTGCGCCTCCCTCGGCTGCAGCCCGGCCGAGCTGACCTGGAAGGCCGGGGTCGACGTGCTGTGCTTCGGCGGCACCAAGAACGGCATGGCGGTGGGCGAGGCCATCCTGTTCTTCAACAAGGCCCTGGCCGAGGACTTCGACTACCGCTGCAAGCAGGCTGGCCAGCTGGCCTCGAAGATGCGCTTCCTCTCCGCGCCCTGGGTCGGCCTGCTGCAGGACGACGCCTGGCTGCGCTACGCCAACCACGCCAACCGCTGCGCGCGCCTGCTGGCCGAGCTGGTGGTCGATGTGCCGGGCGTCAGCCTGATGTTCCCGGTGGAGGCCAACGGTGTGTTCCTGCAGCTCTCCGAGCCGGCCATCGAACGCCTGACCGGCTGGGGCTGGCGCTTCTACACCTTCATCGGCGCCGGCGGCGCGCGCTTCATGTGTTCCTGGGATACCGAAGAGGCGCGGGTGCGCGAGCTGGCGGCGGACATTCGTCGGGCCATGGCCTGAAAAGAGGGCGCAGACGACGAAAGGCGGGGTCCTATCAGGTGGGGCTGACTAAGGTTTTCAGTCCCACCCACTCACTCTTCCGCTTCGCCGGAGACCCGCCTCTATGGAAATCAACAACCTCTTCGAACAGCTTCACAGCCTACCCAGCATTCCCAAGGTCGCCCAGGACCTGATCCAGCAGTTCGACAATCCCAACACCAACCTCGACGCGGTCGCGCGCAATATCAACCTCGACCCGGTGATCGCCGCCAAGGTCCTGCGCCTGGCCAACTCGGCACGCTTTCGCGGCGCCCGCGAGGCGCACAGCGTCGAGGACGCCGCCTCGCGACTGGGTTTCAACACCCTGCGCACGCTGGTGCTGGCCTCGGCGGTGACCGGCGCGTTCAAGACCGATTCCGGCTTCGACCTCAAGGGCTTTTGGCAGCACAGCTTCCAGGTGGCGAGCATCTGCCGCCTACTGGCCAAGACCCGTGGCGTGGCGATGGAGACGGCGTTCACCTGCGGCATGATGCACAACATCGGCGAGCTGCTGATCCAGACCGGTGCGCCGGAACTGGCCGCGCGCCTCAACCGTAGCGGCAAGACCGACGCCGCCGGGCGCGTGGCGCTGGAGACGCTGCAGCTGGGCTTCGGCTTCCCCGAGGTCGGCGCCGAACTGGCGCGCCGCTGGCAGCTGCCGGAGGTGATCCAGCAGGCCATCGCCCTGCAGGCCCGCCCGCACCAGGCCCCGGCGGACATGCCGCTGCCACGGCTGGTGGCTCAGGCGGTACTGATCGCCGAGGCGCTGCGCCTGCACAACGGCGACCTGGCCAAGACCCGCGAGGAACTGGACAGCCCGCTGTGCGAGGGCATCGACCTCGATGCGCTGTTCGACAAGCTGCCGGAGGTGCTGGAGGCTGACAAGGGCTTCAGCCAGCTGCTCGACTGAGCCCCCGGTGACGATCACCTGACGTGGCGCTGCGGCGTTGGAAGCCGCTCTCGGTCAGGCGATCGCCACCCGCTTCCGGGTTGCCGTGGCGCCAGTGAATTTCTCAATGGCCGCCATGAATATCTCCATTTGGCCCGTGCCGAGCCCCTTGCCCGATGCTTCGCCCCACAGACGCGAACACAGGACAAGGGGGATTCGCATGAAGACCGTAGCGCAGATGCTCGGCAGCAAGACGCAGCAGAGCGTACACACCGTGGCAGCCGAGGCGAGCATGCTCGAGGCGCTGCAGCTGATGGCCGAGCACAATGTCGGCGCCCTGCCGGTGACCGAGCAGGGCCGCCTGGTCGGCATCGTCAGCGAGCGCGATTACGCGCGCAAAGGCGTGTTGCAGGGGCGCTCGTCGATCGGCACGGCGGTGCGCGAGGTGATGAGCGTACCGGTGGTGACGGTACAGCCACGACAGAGCATCCGCGAGTGCATGAGCCTGATGACCGACGGCCACCTGCGCCATCTGCCGGTGGTGGAGGGCGAGCGCCTGCTCGGCCTGCTGTCCATCGGCGACCTGATCAAGGAGACGCTGGCCGAGCAGGATGGCCTGATCCAGCACCTGGAGCAGTACATCCGCGGCGAGTGAGGCCCAGGCTGTACGAAAGGTGCCTGCGCTCGGTGATGCTGCGTTAAAAACAGGCTCAGAATGCTCATTTACAGCAGGTAAACTCCGCTTCTTCGCCTGTTTTTGCCTTGCCTGACCTTCGCTCGGCGACTTTTCGTACAGACCCCTAGCTCTGCGGCTGCGTTTCGGTTTCCGCTGCCGGCTCCGCTGGCGCTTGCTCCTCCTGCTTCTCGCACACGCCGTTGGCGCCCTGCTTGCCGGTGTAGGAAATCGTGGGCGTGCCTTTGCCATCCAGGCTGATGGAGATGGTCACGCCCTCGGCCCTGGCCTCGTAGTACTGCTCGCTGAACTTGCTGAGGATGGCCTGCTTGTCGTTGATGAACACCGGGCCGCCGGCGTCGGCGCGCACGGCCAGATCGGTGGGGCAGGTGACCTCGAATTTCGGCAGGCTGGCGGCATGGGCGCTGCCCATGACGAGCAGGGCGGCGGCGAGCGGCAGTGTGTTCATCGGTGTGCTCCTGGCAGGTGTCGGCGTGCGTTGCGCCTGTGGTCCTGACCAGTGAACTAAGCAGCCGTCCGCCGGCTTGTCCAAGCGCTTCGTCAGTTGCCGCTGCGCTGGGCAAAAAAAGACCGGCCAAGTGGCCGGTCTCGGGTACTGCGCGAACGGCTCAGTTGCCGGTCTTGATCTTGCTCCAGGCGCGGGTACGGGCGCGCTCGGCGGCACGCGGCAGCGGCTCGAGGGTGTAGAGCTTCTGCATGGCCTCGGCGGTCGGGTACAGGTTGGGGTTGGTGCGGATCGACTCGGCGACCAGCGCGGTGGCGTCCTTGTTCGGGTTGGGGTAGCCGACGAAGTCGGAGATCGGCGCGATCACCTGCGGCTGCAGCAGGAAGTTGATGAAGGCGTGGGCCTCGTCGATGTTCTTCGCGTCCTTCGGAATCGCCATCAGGTCGAACCAGATCGGCGCGCCTTCCTTGGGCAGGCGCATGTCCACGGTCACGCCGTTCTTCGCCTGCCTGGCGTTGTTGGCGGCCTGCGAGAAGCTGCCCGAGTAGCCCACGGCCACGCAGATCTCGCCGTTGGCGATGTCGCTCATGTACTTGGAGCTGTGGAAGTAGCGTACGTGCGGGCGGATCTTGCTCAGCAGCTGCTCGGCCTTGGCGTAGTCGGCCGGCTCCTTGCTGTTGGGCGACAGGCCCAGGTAGTGCAGGGCCAGCGGCAGGATTTCCGACGGCGAGTCGAGCAGGACCACGCCGCACTGCTGCAGCTTGGCGATGTTCTCTTCCTTGAAGATCAGGTCCCAGCTGTCCACCGGCGCGTTGTCGCCGAGGGCGGCCTTGACCTTGTCCGGGTTGAAGCCGATCAGCACGGTGCCGTACATGTAGGGCACGGCGTACTGGTTGCCCGGATCGTTGGCCTCGATCAGCTTCATCAGCTGCGGGTCGAGGTGCTGCCAGTTGGGCAGCAGCGAACGGTCGAGCTTCTGGAACACGCCGGCCTCGACCT
Organism: Pseudomonas sp. GD04019; assembly: GCF_029837695.1. Taxonomy (GTDB): domain Bacteria; phylum Pseudomonadota; class Gammaproteobacteria; order Pseudomonadales; family Pseudomonadaceae; genus Aquipseudomonas. Next base: position 421,235 of record NZ_JAOEEA010000003.1, on the reverse strand, counting down.
GCTTGGCCAGGAACACATTGGACGGCACCACCAGGTCATAGCCAGAGTTGCCGGTGAGCAGCTTGGCCTCCAGCGCCTCGTTGGTGTCGAAGATGTCGTAGGTCAGCTTGATGCCGCTGTCCTGCTTGAACTGGGTCAGGGTTTCCGGGGTGATGTAGTCGAACCAGTTGTAGACCTTGAGTTCGCGGTCGGCGGCCTGGGCCGTGCCGGCCAGGGTCAGGCCGCAGAGCGCGGCGGCGAGCAGTTTCTTCATTTTATTTTTCTCCTGTGCAGGGCGCTTTAGGCGCCCTGGAAGCCTTCGAGCACGTTGACGGCGTTGATGCCGATTTCGGCGACGGCATAGCCGCCTTCCATGACGAACAGCACCGGCTTGCCCAGCGCGGCGATGCGTTCGCCCATGCGCAGGTAGTCCGGGCTGTCCAGTTTGAAACTGGAGATCGGGTCGTTCTGGTAGGTGTCGACGCCGAGGGACACCAGCACCACGTCCGGGCCGTAGGCGGCGATGCGCTGGCAGGCGGTTTCCAGGGCGGCGCCCCAGAGGTCCCAGGCGCTGCCGGCGGCCAGCGGCAGGTTGAGGTTGAAGCCCTCGCCACGGCCGGCGCCGGTCTCGTCGGCATAGCCGAGGAAGTGCGGGTACTCGAAGCTCGGGCAGCCGTGGATGTTGGCCACCAGCACGTCATCGCGGTCGTAGAAGATCGACTGGGTGCCGTTGCCGTGGTGGTAGTCGACGTCGAGGATGGCCACCCGCGCGGCGCCCTGGTCGAGGAAGGCTTGAGCGGCGATGGCCACGTTGTTCAGGTAGCAGTAACCGCCCATCACGTCGACGCTGGCGTGGTGGCCCGGCGGGCGGCACAGGGCGAAGGCGCTGTGCGCGCCGGCGGCGATCTCGGCCTGGCCGCTCAGGGCGATCTGCGCCGAGCTGTACACCGCCTGCCAGGTGCCGGCGGTGATCGGTGCGAAGCAGTCGAAGCTGTGGAAGCCGTACTGGCCGTAGAGGTCGTTGGGGCGCTTGGCGCGCAGATGCCGGGCCGGGAACACGCCGGGCAGGAAGTCGGCCGTGTTGCCCTGGGCGGCCCAGCCGGCCCAGCCTTCTGCAGGAAGTCCAGATAGTCACCGGTGTGGATGCGGGCGATCGGCGCCAGGCCGAACTCGCGGGGTGCCAGCACTTCGCCGATGTTGCGCTCGCGCACGCGGGCCAGCACGTGATCGGCGCGCGCCGGCATCTCGAAGCAGGGTTTGAATTCGCCGCCGACCATCTCGCCCTGGGCGTGGTGCAGGCGGTGGTCGTCGCTGTAGTAGGTCAGCATCTTGTTGTTCTCCTCGATGGGCTGGGCGAATTGTTGGCTGGCCCGGTGAGCGGGGTGAACGATAACGGCGGCCAACAAAGGGATAATTACGGTCAACCTGCCTGCCGAGATAGCCGATGGGCAGGGCGAATCTTCTGTGGGAGCCACCTTGGTCGCGAAGCTTTTGCCCCTGCTGCCATCGCGGTCAATCGGAATGCCGCTCCCACCGGCTGTGATGGCGAGCATGCCGCCGGCGTCTATTTCGGCACCCGCACACGCACGAGGCCGACCATGCAGGCGCTGTTGAACGAGATACTGGACCAGGTGCGCCCGCTGCTGGGGCGGGGCAAGGTGGCCGACTACATCCCGGCGCTGGCCGAGGTGGCGGGTGACCGTCTGGGGATCGCGGTGCTGGGCGTGGATGGCAGCCTGCACACCGCCGGTGACGCCGCCGAGCCGTTCTCGATCCAGAGCATCTCCAAGGTGTTCAGCCTGGTGCAGGCGATCCAGCATTCCGGCGAGGACATCTGGCAGCGCCTCGGCCACGAGCCGTCCGGCCAGCCGTTCAACTCGCTGGTGCAGCTGGAGTTCGAGCGTGGCCGGCCGCGCAACCCGTTCATCAACGCCGGCGCCCTGGTGATCTGCGACATCAACCAGTCGCGCTTCGCCGCCCCGGCCCTGTCCATGCGCGACCTGGCCCGGCGCCTGGCCGGCAACCCGCTGCTGGTGTCGGACGCCAAGGTCGCCGAGTCGGAGTACCAGCACCGCGCGCGCAACGCCGCCGCGGCCTACCTGATGCAGGCCTTCGGCAACTTCCACAACGAGGTCGAGGCGGTGCTGCGCAGCTACTTCCACCACTGCGCATTGGCCATGAGCTGCGTCGACCTGGCCCGCGCCTTTGGCTTTCTGGCCAACCAGGGCCTGTGCCCGCGCAGCGGCGAGCCGATCCTCACGCCGCGCCAGACCCAGCAGGTCAACGCGATCATGGCCACCAGCGGCCTGTACGACGAGGCCGGCAACTTCGCCTACCGCGTCGGCCTGCCCGGCAAGAGCGGCGTCGGCGGCGGCATCGTCGCGGTGGTGCCGGGGCGTTTCAGCATCTGCGTGTGGTCGCCGGAGCTGAACGCCGCCGGCAACTCCCTGGCCGGCATGGCGGCGCTGGAGTTGCTCAGCGAGCGGATCGGCTGGTCGGTGTTCGCGCCGTTGGCTTGAATCGTAGGGCGGGTGAAACCCGCGGGGGGAAATGCGCGGGTTGCACCCGCCCTACGCCGGAAGCCCTCACCCCCGGCCCCTCTCCCGGGGGAGAGGGGAGTGTCGGAGCTGGATGGGATCTAGTCGGTAGCCCGGACTTCAGTCCGGGGCACCCCTGCCAGCTCCCGGACTGAGGTCCGGGCTACATCGCTGGCTTGGCTCTTAGAAGCGCGCCTGCCACTGGGCGATCAGCGCGTGGTTCTGCGCATCGCTGCCCAGCTCGCCGCTGTAGCCCAGGCCCAGACTCTGCTCGGCGCTGAGGCCGAGGTCGACGCCGGCCTCGACCAGCAGGCTGTTGCGGTCCAGCGCTGCGCCTTCGACGCTGAAGGCGTTGCCGCCGGTGAGGAAGGACTGCCGCGCACCGCTTTGCAGGTCGCCGTAGGTGTGGCGCCAGCCCAGGCTGGCGCGCGGGGTCAGGCTCATGCCGTTGTCCAGCGTGCCGAGGTGGGCGACGCGTACGCCGAGGGTGCTGCTGACGTTGTCCTGGTCTTCCTCTTCCACGCGCAGGGCGGCGGCGCCGCCTTTCTCGCTGTAGCTCTCGTGGCTGTAGCGTTGGTAGCCGAGGGCGGCGAACGGCTCGGCGAGCAGGCGACCGTCGGCCAGCTGGTAGCCCAGCTCGGCGAAGACCTGCTGGCTGTCGGCGTCGTAGTCGGCGCGCAGGTGATCGCGGAAGCCACTGAAGTCGACGCGGCGCTCGGCGTTGTTGTCGTGCTGGCTGTAGGCGGCACCCAGGCGCAGGGCCAGCGGGCCGCTCTGGCGCTGGGCGTAGAGGCCCAGGTGCAGGCTGTCGATATCGTTGCCGGCGCCTTGGTCGGCGTCCACGTCGGTACGCCCGTAGCCACCGAGCACGCCCAGACGCCAGGCGCTGCCCAGGGCCCAGTCGGCGCCGAGCACGGCGCCGGCGCTGTCCTGGCGAATGTCGCCACTGTCGGCATCCAGCTTGCCGTGGCTGCCCAGGCCCTGCAGCCACAGGCGGCCGGCGGCGTGCGGGTCGTTCAGGTTGCGGGCGTCGCGCGGCACGCCGCTGGCGGCCAGTTGCGGGCCGTCTTCGCGCAGCAGGGCGGCCTGCAGGTTGCCGCTGCCGCCCATCTGCTGCATGGCCGAGAGCATGCTGGCGCCGACTTGGGCGCCGCCGGCCAGGGTTGCGCTGGCGATGCTGGCGTTGCTGCTGCCGGCCAGCTGTTCCAGGCCGCGCTGCGCCTGCTCCGCGTCGCTGCCGAGCAGAGTCTGGTAGAGCTGGCCGTCGCCGCTGCCCTGAATGGCGTCGGCCACGTTGCGACCGTTGCCGCTGCTGGCCAGGTCGGCGAAGTCCAGGTCGTTGCGCAGTAGCTGCAGCTCGACGCTGTCGGCGTCATAACTCAGCTCGGCGGTGAGGAAGGCCAGGTTGCTGCTGACCGAGGCGAACTGGCCGCTGATGCCGCCACCGGCCTGCAGCACCTGGTACTGGCCGATGCGCGGATAGTCGCCGGCGCCGCCGACGATGCTCAGGCTGGCGCCGGCGATGCTGGCGCTGCCGCCGACCGAGGTGGGCGCGTGGCTGCCATCGGCGGCCACGTCGAGGATCAGCTTGGCGCCACCGGCCAGGCTCAGGTCGCCCTCGACCCGCCCGCCACCGAAGCCGGCGCCGCTGGCGACCTGCACGTCGCCCTGGATGCGCCCGAGGTTGCGCAGGCTGCCGCCGAGCACGTCGACGCCGGTGCCGAAGTCGTCGCTATCCAGGGTCCAGGCACCTTGAGCCACTTGCAGCTGCTCGAAGCCGAGGGTGTCGGCCAGACTGCCACCGGCGGCATCATCGAGCAGCACCAGGTCGTTGCCGGCGCCGCCGTTGATGCTGCCGATGAACTGGCTGCCGCCGAGCACGAACAGCTGGTCGTCCCCGGCGCCGAGGTCCACCGCCAGGCCGTTCTGGCCTTCGATCAGGCCGGCGTTGCTGAGAACGTCGGCGCCCGCGCCCATCTGCACGGCCGCGGCGGCGGTGGTGCTGCCGAGCTGGTCGACGCGGGTGGCGTCGGCGCCACCACGGATCACCCCGCCGCTGCGGTTGATCAGCAGGTCGGCGTAGTCGCCGACCAGGCCGATGGCGGCGTCCTCGGCGCCGATGATGCTGCCGGCGTTGTCGATGCGCGCCGCGCCGCCATGCGCGGAGTCGGTGCCGCGCCCGCTGGCCGAGGCGCTGCCGCTGGCACCGTCGTCGATCAGGATGCCCTTGGACTGGCCGAAGATGCTCGCGCCGGCGAGGTTGATGATGGTGCCGCCCCCGGCGGCGATGCCGTCCGCGCCATTGGGGTTGCCGCCGGAGTCCAGGCCGCCGGCGCCCAGACCCTCGATGCGCCCGTGGTTCTCGACATAGGCCATGCCGTCGATGTCGACACCGTCGCCATCGCCATTGCTGGTGGTCTGGCCCAGGCCCTCGTGGTCGAAGACGTTGCCCGCGCCGGCATAGCGGCCGCTGATCAGGCCATGGTTGAACACCACGCCGTGGCCGTCGAGGCCGACGCCGGAGCCGTTGTGGCCGATCAGGCTGCCGTCGGCGTAGTTGACCACCACCGGGTTGGCGATGCTCACGCCGTTGGTGGTGACGCCATCGACCACCTTGGCGAAGGTCACGCCGTTGCCGTCGGCGCTGGTGACGATCAGCCGCTCCAGGCCGAACAGGTCGGCATCGGCGTCGGCCGCCAGCGGGTCGCCGCCGTCGATGGCGTGGCGCGGGCCTTCGATGCTGCCGTGGTTGAGGATGGCCACATTGCCGCGGGCGTTCTCGATGGCCACGCCGTCGGCGGCGGAGTAGTCGTTGGTGCAGGTCAGGTAGTCCGGGCAGCTGGTGTTCACTGTGCCGGTGGAGACGATGCGTCCGTAGTTGGTCAGGGTGAAGTTGCTGCCCAGGCGGATCGCGTCGTTGCCAGTGGCGCTGATCAGTGCGTCGCGGTTGTTGGCGGCGCCGTTGATGATCTGGTTGCCGGTGCTGCTGTAGTCGGCGTCGGCCTTGATCGCCCGCTCGCCGTTCACCGAAACGCCGCTCTGGGTGATGCTGCCCTGGTTGTCGATGATGTATTGCCCGGCGGCGCGGTTGAGGCGGATGGCCACGCTGCCGGCGGCGTCGATCAGCCCGCCTTCCTGGTTGCTGATGGTCAGCACGGGCGTGCCGCTGTTGGCGTCGATGGTGCGACCGGTTCCGGTCTGCTGAATGGTGCCGGCGTTGCTCAGGGTCGAGGTGCCGCTGCCGACGCTCACCGCCACCGTGCCGCCGCTGCTGCTCAGCGTACCGCCCTGCTGTACCACGCCGGCGCCGGTCAGGCTCTGGCCACTGTTCACCATGCTGCCGGTGGTGACGGTGAAGCCGGCGGCGAAGGCCGGGCCGGCGATGGCGGCCTGCAGGGCCAGGACCAGGGGGAGAGGGCGCAGGAGCGGATTCATGCTGGGTCACCAGTCGTTGGAATAATAAAGCCAGCGACTATGCCCAGAACGTATTACGGAATTTTGAAGGCCCCGCGTCCCTCAGTCGGCGCACTCTCCGCACAGATCGAAGACGAACAGGCGCTCCACCTCGGCCTGGGGCAGGCCGGCGCCGAGCAGGCTGAACAGCTTGGCCAGCGCGGCCTCGCGGGTCATGCCGGTGCCGCTGACCAGGCCGGCCTCGGCCAGGGCGCTGCCGGCGGCGTACACCTCGAAGTCGACATGGCCCTGCGGGCACTGGCTGATGGCGGCCAACACCACGCCGCGCTCATGGGCTTCACGCAGCACGGCGAGGAACTCGGCATCGTCCGACGGCCCGGTGCCGCTGCCGTAGCATTCCAGCAGCACGCCTTGCACATCATCCGCCAGCACGGCGCGCAGCTGGGCGGCGCTCAGGCCGGGGAACAGCGGCTGCACGGCCAGGGTCACCGGGCGGCGCGGCTGACGGTAGTGCAGCGCCGCGGGCAGCTCGTCGAGGCGCGCCGCGTGGCGTGGGCGATGCATGTTGGCGAAGGCATCGAAGGCCTCGCTCTTCAGCTTGCTGGCGCGGGCACCATGCAGCAGCTGGCCGTCGAAGAACAGGTGCACGCCGGGCAGGCAACCCTCGCTGAGCGCCGCCAGGGCGCCGAACAGGTTGGGCCAGGCGTCGCTGCCCGGGCTGCCCACCGGCAGCATGGAGCCGGTCAGCAGCACCGGCACCTCGATGCCCAGCAGCAGGAAGCTCAGCGCCGCGGCGCTGTAGGCCAGGGTGTCGGTGCCGTGCAGCAGCAGCACGGCATCGCAGCCGTCCTCATCCACGGCCTGGACGATGGCGTCGCGCATGGCCAGCCAGTTGGCCTGGCGCATGTTGGCGCTGTCGATCGGCGGGCTCAGTTCGCGGAAGCGCCAGGCCGGCGCCGGGCGCTCCGGGTGCAGGGCCTGCTCGGCCTTGAGGCGATCCTCGAAGCCGGAAGCCGGGGCCAGCCCGGCCTCGCTCATCTGCATGCCGATGGTGCCGCCGGTGTAGAGCACCAGCAGGTTCTGCGAAGGGTTCATGCGCGTATCCGATCAAATGACGTGGGCGGTCTCGCCCGAGTGTAAGACGCTGGGCAGAGCTGGGACCAAGAAAAAGGGGGCTGTGTGCCCCCTTTTTTCATACCCGATATGACTCAGCGCTGATGCTGGCTGTGGCCGATCTCGGCGCTCTCGCTGAGAGGGCTCTCGGCCTTGCTCGCACCGGCCCAGACGCTCGGGTCGAGGTCCAGATCGGCGAACTGCTTGGCGTCCAGCACCGGGCTGGCGACGCCGGCCTTGATCTGCGCATCGTAGTCACGCATCAGGCGCAGGCCGACGTTGAACAGCATGAACACGGCGAACAGGTTGACCAGTGCCAGCAGGCCCATGGTCACGTCGGCGAAGCCGAACACGGTGGACAGGTCCTGCATCGAACCCCACAGCACCAGGCAGATGACCAAGACGCGGTAGACCTGCACCAGCCAGCGCTTGCTGCTGAAGAAGCCCAGCGCGTTCTCGCCCAGGTAGTAGTTGTACACCAGGGTGGTGAAGACGAAGAGCAGCAGGGCCATGCTGACGAACACCCGGCCCCACTCGCCGACCTGGGCCGCCAGGGCGCTCTGGGTCAGGACCACGCCGGCCATCTCGCTGCCCGGCTGGTAGACGCCGGAGAGCAGGATGATCAGCGCGGTGCTGGTGCACACCAGCAGGGTGTCGATGAACACGCTCAGCGACTGCACGATGCCCTGGGCGGCCGGGTGCTTGACCTCGGCCACGGCGGCCACGTTCGGCGCACTGCCCAGGCCGGCTTCGTTGGAGAACAGGCCGCGCTTGACGCCCATGATGATGGCCGCGCCGATGCCGCCGGCGAAGGCCGGCTCCAGGCCGAAGGCGCTCTTGACGATCAGCGCCAGGGTGGCCGGCACGTCGGAGACGTTCATGCCAATCACCACCAGGGCCATGCCGATGTAGGAGAAGGCCATGATCGGCACCAGCACGTCGGCCATGCTGGCGATGCGCTTGATGCCGCCGAAGATGATCAGGCCGATCACCGCTACCAGGGCGATGCCGCTGAAGTGGGTAGGCAGGCCGAAGGTGTCATGCAGCGAAGTGGCGACGGTGTAGGACTGCACGGCGTTGAAGCCGAAGCCGAAGGTCACCAGCAGCAGGATCGAGAAGACGATCGCCAGCCAGCGCAGGCCGAGGCCGTGCTCGATGTAGAAGGCCGGGCCGCCGCGGTAGCTGCCGTCGGGCTCGCGGCGCTTGTACAGCTGGGCCAGGGAGCATTCGAAATAGCTGGTGGCCATGCCGAGCAGCGCGACCAGCCACATCCAGAATACCGCGCCCGGGCCGCCGAGCATGATGGCGACGGCTACACCGGCGATGTTGCCGGCACCCACGCGGCCCGCGACCGACAGCATCAGGGCCTGGAACGAGCTGAGTTGACCGGGCTTACGCTGGAAGGCTTCGGCGAAGATGCTGAACATGTTGCCGAAGTAGCGGAACTGCACGAAACGCGAGCGGATGGAGAAGTACAGGCCGAGACCGACCAGGGCGACGATGAGGACCTTGCTCCAGAGCAGGTCGTTGAGGAGATCGAGCATGATGGGTTGTCTCTCTTGTAGTTATGCGTGATGACCGCCGGTACAGCACGCGCGGCTGGCGCATGGTCGACCCGGCAGGCGCCGTGGGCAATTTCGCGGGTTGCGGCGAGTTGGCGCTACCTGATGCTAGAATCGCGTCGCTCGCATCACCAGGAAAGGCTCTATGTCGGACACTCTAGGCGACAACCTCAAGCTGCTCTGCAGCCATTACCGTTCGATCGCCGAGGTTTGCCGCAAGCTGGCGATCAATCGCGCCCAGTTCAACAAGTACCTTAGCGGCCAGAGCCGCCCGACGCCCTACAACCTCAAGCGTATCTGCGACTTCTTCGGCGTCGAGGACTACGAGCTGCTGCTGCCGCCGGAACAGTTCAGCCGCCTGCTCGGCGCCCGCGAACCGGGCCAGGTGGCCGGCAAGCGCGCCGACGCGCTGGTCGAGCTGCTCAAGCCGCTGCGCGAGCAGACCGGCAACCTGTCGCGCTACTGCGGCTACTACTTCGAATACTCCAACTGCATGTCGGTGCCGGGCATGGTGCTGTTGTCGCTGGTGCACCTGCGCGAAGAGGACGGCGACTTCCTGTTCGAGCGCCAGGAACGCCAGGAGCGCTCCGCCAGCAGCGACGTGCAGGGCGAGGACTGGGTGCGCTGCCGCTACCTGGGCGCCGCCTTCCAGCTGCAGGACCGGCTGTTCCTGATGGACTACGAGTCGCTGACCGTCAACGAGATGAGCCAGACCATCCTCATCCCCAGCTACAAGAGCCGCATTACCCGCCTCAACGGCCTGAAGACCGGCGTCTCCAGCGGCGACCGACGCAACCCGGCCTGCACCCGCGTGGTGTGGGAATACCTGGGCGCTGAGATCAACCGCATCAGCGCCTACCGCCAAGTGCGCCTGTACCGCCCGGACGACCCGCGCATCGACGACGACGTGCGCCAGCGCCTGGCCGTGGCGCCGCTGAAGAACGGCCTGTTCGAAATCGAGTAGGGCGGCGAATCAAAGCGCAGCGGCAAGGTCGTATGGATGCCAGGGCGACAGCTGCCCCATCAAGGAGTGATAGAGCGTGTTGGCAATCTATGGGTCGAGGGCGCTGCTGCGCCGTCTTGTGGTTGTGTCGCTGTGTCTGCTGGCCGTCGGTTGCAGCAGTCTGTCGGGCCAGGGCTATCTGTTCACCCAGGACAGCCAGCCGCTGCAGTTGGCCGAGGATGTCACGCTCAAACAGGGGCATATGCGCCTGGAGTTCAACCCCGATCCCTGGCTGCTGGGGCGTCTGCGCCTGCATGACGAGCGCTCCGCCTTCAAAGCCTGGGTGTCTTCCGGTGACTACGCCGGCAACTCCTTCTTCATCGACAGCCAGGACAGCGGCCTGGCCTACGACATCCAGGCGCGTTGGCAGGAAGTTCGCACGGAAACCGCCGAGCGCGACGAGTATGAGTCGTGTACCACGTCCGGCTACTGCAGCCAGCCGGTGAACCGCCTGGACTGCGGCCGCAAGAGCTACCGCGAAGGCACGGAGCGTTACGAGGACCACGAGGACGACAGCAATTGCGAGGAAGAATCGACGGTGGAGCAGGGCCACTTCTCCGACTGCCCCGGCCACCGTCAGGTGCGCAAGCGCTACCAGGTGTACAAGCTGCTGGTCAGCCTGGAGTTCCGCGAGCCCTTCAGTGATCGCCCACCGGTGGCCGAGTTCGATGGCGAGAGCCGCTATCGCCAGCGCCTGCTGGATACCATCAGTGAGGGCGAGTGCCGGGTATACTGAACCTCAGGCGTGCAGCTCCTCCAGCCTCTTAATCTGCTTACCATCGGCATCGAAGTTGTCCGTCGCCAGCCAGTGCTGGAAGGCGGCGCGGCACTGCGGCCATTCGCTGTCGATCAGCGCATACCAGGCGGTGTCGCGGTTCTCGCCCTTGATCACCATATGCTGGCGGAAAAGTCCCTCGTAGCTGAAGCCGAAGCGTTCGGCGGCGCGCCGGGAGCGGGCGTTCCTCGAGTTGCACTTCCACTCGAAGCGGCGGTAGCCAAGGGTGTCGAAGGCATGCTGCGCCAGCAGGAACACCGCCTCGGTGGCTCCCGGCGTGCGTTGCATGGCGCCGCCAAAGGCGACGTGGCCGAGCTCGATGCAGCCATCCTTGGGTGTGATGCGCAGATAGGCGAGCAGGCCGAGAGCGCGTGCGCTGGTCTGCTCGACCACGGCATAGAACTGCGGATCGCGGCTCTCGGCATTGCCGGCCAGCCAGGCATCGAAGGCCGCGTGCTCGGTGAAGGGGCCGTAGGGCAGGTAGTCCCACAGCGCCGGGTCCGGGCCCTGCAACTCCTGCCAGAGATCATCGCCATGCCGGGCGGTATCCAGCGGCTCCAGGCGAATGAAGCGGCCCTGCAGCGGGTCATGTGGCGGGAAGGGTCGTGGCTGCCACTGGCTCAGGTCGGCGCTCATCCCAGCAGCTTCCGGTACTGGATAAAGCCGGAGCGGTCGGCGATGCGGTCGTAGAGCATGCGCCCCTGGTAGTTGGTTTCCTGGGTCAGCCAATGCACGCGACTGGCGCCGGCGGCCGCCGCCTCGGCGTAGACGTATTCGATCAACGCGCGGCCGATGCCGCCGCCGCGGATGTTTTCCGCGACGTACAGGTCCTGCAGATAGCAGTAGTCGCCCGTGGTCCAGCAGCTGCGGTGGTAGATGTAGTGCACCAGGCCCACGGCCTCGCCGTCGCGCCAGGCCAGGGCGGCGTGCATCGGCTCGGCCGGGTCGAGGAAGCGCTGCCATGTTAGGGCGCTGGTCTCGTCGGCGATCGTGGCGTTGTAGAAGCGCTGGTAGCCCTGCCAGAGCGGTAGCCAGGCGGCATGGTCGGCGGCGGTGATCGGGCGGATATCGAGCATGGTTCCTCCTTGGTATGCGAATGCGGGTGGGGCCTTCCCCTCTCCCTAACCCTCTCCCCAGCGGGGAGAGGGAACTAGTGGGGCTCAGGTCATGCGCGCCGCCAGTTCGAGGTCGCGTGGGTTGGATGAGGCGTCGAGGCCATCGCGCACGCCGACCTGGTCGATGGCCGAGCGGTTCTGCCCGAGCTTCCATTTGCCATCCAGGCGGCGGATCGGCAGGGCGAAGCCGACGATGGCGCGCAGCATGGCGTCGATGTAGTCGCGCGGCGCATCGCTGACCGCCCAGGGCCGGGCGCGGCCACTCTCGTGCTGGTCGCTGAGGCGGCTGACTATCTGCAGCAGGCGCTCGGGATCTTCGATCAGCTCGACCGGGCCGCGGGCGTGCACGGCGATGTAGTTCCAGGTCGGCACCACCTTGCCGTGCTCGGCCTTGGCCGCATACCAGCTGGGGCTGATATAGGCGTCCGGGCCGGAGAACACGGCCAGCGCCTCGGCGCCGCCCTGCAGCTCGCGCCAGTGCGGGTTGGCCCTGGCGAAGTGGCCGTAGAGGGTACCGAACTCGCCTTCGCCGGGCTCCAGCAGCAGTGGTAGATGGCTGGCCTGCACGCCTTCTGCGCCGGCACTGGTGAGCAGAGCGAAGGAGCTGGCCTGCATCTGCGCGTGCAGCTCGGCGAGGTCGTCCTGGCGGAACGAGGCGGGCATGTACATGGGGGCGGCTCCTGGCGGAATGACTCCATGCTAGGCAGGATATTGGTCCGTTGTAAGATCCATTTCACGTCAGTTCTATGGAGCCAATCCATGTCAGCCATGCCGCCATTGCCGGTCGATCTTTCCGGCATTCGCCTCGATCCCGACCAGGGCCTGGCGCGCCAGCTGTACCAGGCCCTGCGCGAGCGCATCCTCGATGGCCGTCTGGGTGGAAATACCCGCCTGCCGGCCAGCCGCGATCTGGCGGCGTTGCTGAACATCTCGCGCAATACCGTGACCCGCGCCTTCGACCAGCTGTATGCCGAGGGCTATGTGGAGGGGCGCGTGGGCGATGGCACCTACGTGGCCGACCTGGCCAACGAGCGCCCGGCCGCGCAGCCGTTGGCCAGCGGCCCGGCACCCAGCGCGGCGCTGCAGCGTCTGCAGCATCATCATCTGCCGCCGCCGGTTACGGGCGCGCCACGGGCCTTTCGCATCGGTGTGCCGGCCTTCGATCTGTTCCCCTTCGAGACCTGGGCGCGGCTGCAGGCGCGCTTCTGGCGCAAGCCCTCGGCGGCGCGCCTGGGCTATGGCGACCCGGCCGGCGATGCGGCCCTGCGCGAGCTGGTGGCCGCCTACCTGCGCAGCAGCCGCGGGCTGAACTGCGCCCCGGCGCAGATAGTGATCACCTGCGGCGCCCAGCAGGCCATCAGCCTGTGCGCCCAGCTGCTGGTGCAGCCTGGCGAGCGGGTGGCCGTCGAGAACCCCGGCTACCGCGCCGCCGGTCATGCCTTCGCCGTGGCCGGTGCCGAGCTGTGCGGCGTGCCGGTGGATGGCGATGGGCTGGATACCACTGCGCTGGCCGCCATCGAGGATTGCCGGCTGGTGTATGTCACGCCCTCGCACCAGTACCCCACCGGCGTCACCCTGTCGTTGGCGCGGCGCCTGGAGCTGCTGGAGTGGGCCGAACGCCGCGACGGCTGGATCATCGAGGACGACTACGACGGCGAGTATCGCTACAGCGGCACCCCGCTAACGCCTCTGGCGGCGCTGGATCGACAGGGGCGGGTGCTGTACGTCGGCACCTTCTGCAAGATCGCCTTCCCGGCCCTGCGCCTCGGCTACCTGGTGTTGCCGCCGGCGCTGACCGAGGCCTTCGCCCGCCGCCGCGCGGTGGACATGCGCCATTCGGAGATCGGTACCCAGGCGGTGATGGCCGAGTTCATCGCCGCCGGGCATTTCCAGCGCCATGTGCGGCGCATGCGCCAGGCCGCACGGGCCCGCCTGGAAGCGCTGCTGCGCGACTGGCCCACGGTGATTCCCGGCTGCGCGGCCCTGCCGAAGGTGGAGGCCGGCCTGCACCTGTGCGTGCGGGTCGACAGCCTGGCCCGCGAGCGCGAACTGGTCGGCGCCGCCCGCGCCGCTGGCGTGGAAATGAACGGGCTCAGCGACTATTGGCTGCCGCACAGCCTTGAGCCGGAGGATGCCCGCGCCGGGCTGGTGCTGGGTTTCGCCGCCGTGCCCGAGGCGCAGATCGGCGAGGCCATCGCCACGCTGCGCCGGGCCTGGAAGCTGTAGCCCGGATGCAATCTGGGAATGTCGGCGGCTCCGCTCCCGGATTGCATCCGGGCTACGGTGATTAGCATATGTAGGGTGGATGTCGCTTTACCTATCCACCGGGGGCGGTCCCGATGGTGGATGAAAAGAGCGTCATCCACCCTACGTTGCTGCGCAGGGCTTGGAGGCTATAGCCCGGATGTAATCCGGGAATGCCGGCGGCCCCGCTCCCGAATTGCATCCGGGCTACGGTGATTCGCAGATGTAGGGTGGATGGCGCTTTACCCATCCACCGGGGCGGTCCCGATGGTGGATGAAAAGAGCGTCATCCACCCTACGTTGCTGCGCAGGGTTTGGAGGTTGTAGCCCGGATGCCATCCGGGAATGCCGCGACCCCGCCCCCGGATTGCATCCGGGCTACGGTGATTCGTGGGTGTAGGGTGGATGACGCTTCACCCATCCACCGGGGCGGTCCCGATGGTGGATGAAAAGGGCGTCATCCACCCTACATTGCGCGCGGCAGGGCATCCGCGCCGGAATAAAAAAGGGATGGCCGAAGCCATCCCTGGAGGGCAAGAGGCGTGGGGCTGCCCCTCGGTCGATGAAGCGGATCAGCCCTGCAGCGGCACCAGGCGCGGCGCGATCATGTTTTCCGGGCGGAGGATGTCGGCCAGGGTGGCGTCGTCCAGTAGCTTCTCCTCGCGCACCAGTTCCAGCACGCCGCGGCCGCTTTCCAGCGCCACCTTGGCGATGCGCGTGGCGTTCTCATAGCCGATATAGGGGTTCAGCGCGGTGACCAGGCCGATGGAGTTCTCCATCAGCTCGCGGCAGCGCTGCTCGTTGGCGCTGATGCCGTCGATGCACAGCTCGCGCAGCATATCCATGGCGCGGGTCAGCAGGCGGATCGAGTCGAGGATCTTGTAGGCGATCAGCGGCTCCATCACGTTCAGCTGCAGCTGGCCGCCCTCGGCCGCCATGGTCAGGGCCAGGTCGTTGCCGATCACTTCGAAGGCCACCTGGTTGACCGCTTCCGGGATCACCGGGTTGACCTTGCCCGGCATGATCGAGCTGCCCGGCTGGCGCGCTGGCAGGTTGATCTCGTTGATGCCGGTGCGCGGGCCGCTGGAGAGCAGGCGCAGGTCGTTGCAGATCTTCGACAGCTTGACCGCGGTGCGCTTGAGCATGCCGGAGAACAGCACGAAGGCGCCCATGTCCGAGGTGGCCTCGATCAGGTCGGCGGCCGGCTTGACCGGGTGGCCGCTGATGATCGCCAGGCGCTGCACGGCCAGCAGCTGGTAGGCCGGGTCGGCGTTGATGCCGGTGCCGATGGCGGTGCCGCCCAGGTTCACTTCAGTGAGCAGGGCCGGGGCGAGCATCTTCAGGTGCTGCAGATCTTCGCCGAGGGTGGTGGCGAAGGCACGGAATTCCTGGCCGAGGGTCATCGGCACGGCGTCCTGCAGCTGGGTACGACCCATCTTCAGCACGTGGCCGAACTCCAGACCCTTGGCGGCCAGCGACTGGATCAGCTTGTCGAGGGCGTTGAGCAGGCTGTCGTGGCCGAGCAGCAGGCCGACGCGGATGGCGGTCGGGTAGGCGTCGTTGGTCGACTGCGCCATGTTCACGTCGTTGTTCGGGTGCAGGTGTTCGTACTGGCCTTTCTCATGGCCCATGGCTTCGAGCGCAATGTTCGCGATGACTTCGTTGGCGTTCATATTGGTCGAGGTGCCGGCGCCGCCCTGGATCATGTCGACCACGAACTGCTCGTGGAACTCGCCCTGGATGATGCGCGCACAGGCGGTGCTGATGGCGGTGTGCTTGGCGGCGGACAGGTGGCCCAGCTCGCGGTTGGCGTCGGCGGCGGCCTGCTTGACCATGGCCAGGGCGATCACCAGTTTCGGGTAGTGCGACAGCGGTACACCGGACAGTCGAAAATTCTGCACGGCACGCAGGGTCTGGATGCCGTAGTAGGCCTCGGAGGGGACTTCGAGCTTGCCGAGCAGGTCTTTTTCGATGCGGGTGGATGCAGCAGCGGACATGATGTCTTCTATCTCTGGGAAATACGGCTTGGCGCCGCGATGCCCAATAATCTAGGCTTCCTGCCGTTTGTCGGCCAATGCTGTTAGTGGCTATGGTATGCACAAACGGCATAATGTCGCCGTGACCTGGGTTCGATGTCGCGCGTGCATAATTTGCAACGGTTGTTGGGGTGCGAGCTGGCCAGGGGACCCTCACCCGGCCCTCTCCCAAGGGGAGAGGGAGTTGTTCGTGCAATAGGAATACCCGAGCTTGCAAGGCAGCCCGGCGCCGCCCCCTCTCCCTCCGGGAGAGGGCTGGGGTGAGGGAGAAAATCCCGCTGCGATCAAAAGTGAGGAAGCGATGAATCTGGAAACCAAATGGCTGGAGGACTTCGTCGCCCTGGCCGCCACCCGCAGCTTTTCCCAGGCGGCGGAGAAGCGTTTCGTCACCCAGCCGGCCTTTAGCCGGCGCATCCGCAGCCTCGAAGGCGCGCTGGGCCTGACCCTGGTCAACCGCTCGCGCACGCCGGTGGAGCTGACCGAGTCCGGCCAGCTGTTCCTGGTCACGGCGCGCAGCATGGTCGAGCAGCTCGGCGAGGTGGTGCGCCACCTGCACCATGTCGAGGGCCAGCAGGGCGAGGTGCTGCAGATCGCCGCAGCGCACTCGCTGACCCTCGGCTTCTTCCCGGAATGGATCGGCCGCCTGCGCCGCGAAGGCCTGCCGCTGTCCACCCGGCTGGTGGCGACGAACGTCGGCGAGGCAGTGCACTCGTTGCGCGAGGGCAGCTGCGACCTGATCCTCGCCTACTACGACCCGGACGCGGCCCTGCAGCTGGCGCCGGATATCTTCCCCTCGCTGCACCTGGGTACTACCTCGATGCTGCCGGTGTGCGCGGTGGGGGAAGACGGCGTGCCGCTGTTCGACCTCGATGCCGGCCTCAGCGTGCCGTTGCTGGCCTACAGCGCCGGGGCCTTTCTCGGTCGCTCGGTGAATCAGCTGCTGCGCCAGCGCGCGCTGCGTTCGACCACGGTGTACGAGACGGCCATGGCCGATAGCCTGAAGACCATGGCCCTGCAGGGCCTCGGCGTGGCCTGGGTGCCGCGCCTGTCGGTGACCATGGAGCTGGCCCGTGGCGAGTTGGCGGTGTGCGGCGGCGAACAGTGGCAGGTGCCGCTGGAGATCCGCCTGTACCGCTGCGTGCTGTCGCGCAAGGCGACGGTGCGCCTGCTGTGGCGCAAGCTGGAAGCGGGGATGGGTAGCGAGGTGAGCCGCTAGAACTGCAGCGCGCTTTCCAGCTCGTCACCCGACAGGTAGGCGGACAGCAGCCTGCGCAAGGTGCCATCGTCACGCATGCCCTGCATGAGGGTGGCCATACGCTGGTAGTCCTGATAGGAGAAGTGTGCCTTGCTCAGGGCCAGGTGATGGGGAATGGGAGGGGTCTGGGGCGACCAGTCCATGATTCTCACGCGATTCTCCAGCCCCAGCTCGGCCAGCTCCTTGCGGTAGAACAGCGGCAGGGAAAACACGGTATCGACGCGGTTGCCCGCGTCCAGCATGAGAAACAGGTTGTGGATGCTCGGCACCTTGATGACCCGGCCCTGCACGGCCAGCTGCGCGACCAGTTCGTCGTAGGTCGGGCCATGGCGGAAGCTGCGCACCACGGCGACGCGTGCGCGTGGGTCGGCCAGCAGATCGGCCGGCTCGCGCAGGTCGGAGCGGGTGGTCAGCGCCATGTTCTTCTGCGCGTGGTAGGGGATGAAGTAGGCGAAGCTGTCGCGCTCCGCGACGCGTATGGCGGACACCGTCATGGACAAGGTGCCGTCCTGCAGCGCTTTCCAGATCCGCGCCCTCGGCTGCTCGAAGGTGTCAAAGCGGTAGCCGCCGCGCCTCATCAGCTCGTCGACCACATCGCGGTCGAGTCCCTTGCCCTGCGAATACAGTAGCCCCGCCTGGTAGAAGGCCAGGCTGTAGACCTTGTCAGGCGCTGCACCCGTAGCCGCCGACAACCCCGTCGAGAGCGCTGTGCTGAAGATCAGGCAGAGAGCTCGGCGAAATAGCCTAGGGGTCATGGTGGTGCTCGGGCGTGGGGTGAGTCTGCAGTGTGGCATGCCACGGCCAGCGCGCCAGCGCCTGCCTGTGCTTCACAGCCCGTACTTCTTCACCTTGTCGAACAGGGTGGTCTTGGCCATGCCCAGGTCCAGGGCGGCCTGGCTGAGGTTGCCGGCGTGGCGTTCCAGGGCGGCGCCGAGCAGGTTGCGCTCGAAGGCTTCCACCGCCTCGGCGAAACCCGGGCCGCTGCCGTCCGGGGCGGCGTCGCTCTTCTTGAACACCGGCAGGCCGAGGGCGAAGCGTTCGGCCACGTTGCGCAGCTCGCGCACGTTGCCCGGCCAGTCGTGGGCCTGCAGGGTGGCGGCGGTGCGCCGGTCCAGCTCCGGCAGGGCACGGTCGAAACGCAGGGCGGCGAGCTGCAGGAAGTGCTCGAATAGCAGCAGGATGTCCTCGCGCCGATCACGCAGCGGCGGCAGCTCCAGGGTCACCACGTTGAGCCGGTAGTACAGGTCGCTGCGGAACTCGCCGCGCTGGCCCAGCTCGGCCAGATCGGCCTTGGTCGCGGCGATCACCCGGCAGTCCACGCTGATCGGCTGGTTCGAGCCGAGGCGTTCCAGGCTGTGTTCCTGCAGCACGCGCAGCAGCTTGATCTGCAGGGCCAGTGGCATGCTCTCGATCTCGTCGAGGAACAGCGAGCCGCCGTCGGCATGCTCGATCTTGCCGATGCGCCGTTTGCCGGCGCCAGTGAAGGCATTGGCCTCGTGGCCGAAGATTTCGCTCTCGAACAGGCTCTCCGGCAGGCCGCCGCAGTTCAGCGCGACGAACTCCTTGGCCTGGCGCCGGCTGAAGTCGTGCAGGCAGCGGGCGACCAGTTCCTTGCCGGTGCCGGTCTCGCCCTCGATCAGCACGTTGGCGCCGGTATCGGCGACGTTGGCGATCAGCTCGCGCAGCTGCTGCATGGCCGGTGAGCGGCCGATGATGCGCTGCTCCAGGGCCTGGCGTCCGGCCAGCTGGCGGCGCAGGGCGCTGACCTCGCGGGCCAGGCCGCGTTGTTCGAGGGCACGGCGCACCACCTCGACCAGGCGCTCGGGGGAGAAGGGTTTCTCGATGAAGTCGTAGGCGCCGTCGCGCATGGCGCCCACCGCCATGCCGATATCGCCGTGGCCGGTGATCAGCACCACCGGCAGGCTCGGGTCGCGGCGCTTGAGCTCGGCCAGCAGCTGCAGGCCGTCGATGCCCGGCAGGCGGATATCGCTGACCACTATGCCGGCGAAGTCGCCATCGATGCGCGCCAGGGCCTCCTCGGCGCTGCCGACGCCCTCGCTGGCGATGTCCTCCAGCTGCAGGGCCTGCTGGCAGCCGAGCAGCACATGCGGGTCGTCCTCGACTATCAGTACGGTCAGCGCTTCAGTCATCGCGGGGCTCCTACAGGGGCAGATCGAGGATGAAGGCGCTGCCGCCTTCCTCCGGGTGGCGCACCACCAGGCTGCCGCCGGCGGCGGCGGCCAGGCTGGCGGACAGGGTCAGGCCGAGGCCCAGGCCCTTCTCGCCCGGCTTGGTGGTGAAGAACGGCTCGAACAGATGCACGCGCACGTCCGGCGGGATGCCGGCACCGCTGTCGCGCACTTCCAGGCGGTAGCTGGCGCCGTGCTGCGCGCCGTTCAGCCACAGCTCGCGGCGCGGCTGTTCGCGCAGGGCGTCCAGCGCGTTGCTCAGCAGGTTGACCAGGATCTGCTCCAGGCGGGTCTGGTCGATGGCCAGGCGCGCCTCGGCGAACTCGCGGTGCAGGGTCGGACGCTCCTGCTCGACGCGGCTGTGCAACAGGAACAGCGCCGCCTCCACCGCCTGCTCCAGGCTGGCCTGGCCGTGGTCGCCGCCGCGTCGGGCGAAGGCGCGCAGGCTGCCGGTGATGCGGCCCATGCGGTCGACCAGCTCGCCGATGGCCTGCAGGTTGCTGCCGGCGGTGTCCAGCGCGCCGCGTTCGAGGAAGCGCGCGGCATTCGCCGACAGGGTGCGCAGCGCCGCCAGCGGTTGGTTCAGCTCGTGGGCGATGCTGGTGGACATCTGCCCGATCACCGCCAGCTTGCCGGCCTGGACCAGGCCGTCCTGGGCCTGGCGCAGGTTGGCCTCGGTCTGCTGGCGCTCGCGCACCTCGGCCTGCAGCAGCAGGTTGCTGGCGGAGAGGTCGAGGGTACGCTCGGCGATCTTGCGTTCCAGCTCGTTGTTGGCCCGCTGCAGCGCCTCGCGGGCGGCCAGGCGGGTGGCGATCACCTTGCGCCGCTGGTTCAGCGCCAGGCCGCCGAAGATCAGCAGGGCGCAGACCACGCCGGCGAGCAGGCCGTGGCTGGCGGCGGTGCGGCGCTGCTCGGCCAGCGGCGTGAGCAGAGTCAGGTGCCAGGCGGTGTCGTTGAGTGCGCGGGTCTGCTGCAGGTAGTCCAGCGGCTGGCCGGCGGGACCGTCCAGGCGCACTTCCTGCAGGCCGTCGCCGAGCTCGCGGCTGGCCAGCGGTTGCAGTTCCTGCAGGGTTGCCCAGTGGTACTGCAGGCTGCGCGCCAGGCGCTCGCGGCGGGCATCATCCAGCGGCCGCACGGCCTTGAGCCGGCGCGCCGGGTCGCTGGAGAGGATGATGATGCCGTTCTCGTCGCTGACATGGGCCTCGACGCGGGCGTCGGCCCAGCGCTTTTCCAGGGCGTCCAGGCGCACCTTGACCACCGCCACGCCAATCACCCGGCCGTTGGCGCGCAGACCGTGGGCCAGGTAGTAGCCGGGCTCGCCGGTGGTGCTGCCGACGCCGTAGAAGCGCCCCGGCTCACCGCGCACGGCCTGCTTGTAGTAGTCGCGGAACGACAGGTCTTCGCCGAGGAAGCTGCTCGGCTGGTTCCAGTTGCTGGTGGCGACCACCCGGCCATCCAGGTCGAGCACGTACACGGCGAGGCTGCCGGCGCGCTGGTTGAGACCTTCGAGGTGATCGTTGAGGCGCTGCCGGCGGTAGCTACCAGGAGTCAGCAGCAGGCGGCTGACGCCACTTTCCAGCTCCAGCAGGCTGGGCAGGTAGGTGTACTTGCCGATCTCGCTCTCCACCGCGCGAGCGTTGAGTTCCAGCTGGCGCTCGCCGCTAGCGGCCAGGTCGCGGATGCCGATCGCCTCGCTGAGCCGGTAGCCGGCGTAGCCGCAGCCGAGTACCAGGGCGATGCCCAGCAGGGTCAGCAGCAGTTGGCGGAGCAGGTGTGGCTTCACGGCGAGGGCGGGCGGGACGCTGGGGGACAGGCATTGCATCACAGTAGGCCCAGGCTGGGTAGGTTGGGCGAGAGGGGCCTATGGGCTCCCTCACCCCCGGCCCCTCTGGACTCGCCACGTCCTTGTGGCTCGGCCTGCGGCCAGCTGGCGCTGCCCAAATCGGCTTTCCTGCCGATTAGTCCAGGGGGAGAGGGGTGGTTTCGCTTAGTGCTGGAGGATCTTGTTGAGGAACTGCTGGGCGCGTTCCGAGCGAGCGTTGATGTCGCCGAAGAACTGCTCCTTGGCGCAGTCCTCGACGATCTGCCCGCGGTCCATGAAGATCACCCGGTCGGCGACCTTGCGCGCGAAGCCCATCTCGTGGGTCACGCACATCATGGTCATGCCCTCGTTGGCCAGCTGCACCATGACGTCGAGCACCTCGTTGACCATCTCCGGGTCGAGGGCCGAGGTCGGTTCGTCGAACAGCATCACCACCGGGTCCATGGCCAGGGCGCGGGCGATGGCCACGCGCTGTTGCTGGCCGCCGGAGAGCTGGCCGGGATGCTTGTGCGCATGGGCGGAGAGGCCGACCCGCTCGAGCAGCTTGAGGCCTTTCTCGGTGGCCTCGGCCTTGCTGCGGCCGAGCACCTTGATCTGGGCGATGGTCAGGTTCTCGGCGATGGTCAGGTGCGGGAACAGCTCGAAGTGCTGGAACACCATGCCGACCCGCGAGCGCAGCTTAGGCAGGTTGGTGTTCTTGTCGGCGATGGAGGTGCCGTCGACCACGATGTCGCCCTTCTGGAAGGGCTCCAGGGCGTTGACGCACTTGATCAGGGTCGACTTGCCGGAGCCGGACGGGCCGCAGACCACGACCACTTCGCCCTTGTTCACCGCGGTGCTGCAAGCGGTCAGCACCTGGAAGTCCCCGTACCACTTGTTGACGTTCTGGATGGAAATCATACGGCTAACCTTTTCTGCAGGAGCTTGACCAGCTGCGAGGCGGCAAAGCTGATGGTGAAGTACACGAGGCCGGCGAAGATCAGGAACTCATGGGGCTGGCCGAGGATGTCGCCGCGCGAGCGGGCGGCGTTGAGGAAGTCCATCAGGCCCACGGTGTAGACCAGCGAGGTGTCCTGGAACAGGATGATGCTCTGCTGCAACAGCAGCGGCGTCATCTTGCGGAAGGCCTGCGGCAGGATGATCAGGCGCATGCTCTGGCCGTAGGTCATGCCCAGGGCCGAGGCGGCGCCCATCTGGCCCTTGGGGATGGCCTGGATGCCGGCACGGACGATCTCGCTGAAGTAGGCCGCCTCGAACATCACGAAGGCCACCAGGCACGAGGTGAAGGCGCCCACCGGGGTGTCCTCGCCGGTGATCCAGCGCAGCAGGAACGGCACCGCGAAGTAGAACCAGGTGATCACCAGCAGCAGCGGGATGGAGCGGAAGTAGTTGACGTAGGTGGCGGCGAAGCCCGACAGCAGGCGGTTGTGCGACAGGCGCATGATGGCCAGCAGGGTGCCCAGCACCACGCCGCCGATCACGCCCAGCACCATCAGCTGCAGGGTCATCAGCATGCCGTTCCACAGGCCCGGCAGGGCCGGGACGATAGCGCTGAAATCCATCATTTGCCTCCCGCGGCGATCAGGCCCGGCACCGCGACCTTCTTCTCGATCAGGCGCATCAGCAGCATCAGGCTCATGTTCAGGGTGAAGTAGATCAGCGTGGCCAGGGTGAAGGCCTCGAACAGGTTGGCGCTGAACTCGGCGGTCTGTTTGGTCTGCGCCAGCAGTTCCATGAGGCCGATCAGCGAGGCCACCGAGGAGTTCTTGAAGATGTTGAGGAACTCGCTGGTCAGCGGCGGAATGATGATGCGGAAGGCCTGCGGCAGCAGGACGTTGGCATACACCTGCGGCAGGCGGAAGCCCAGCGCGTAGCCGGCGGCCAGCTGGCCCTTGGGCAGCGCCTGGATGCCGGTGCGCACCTGCTCGCAGACGCGGGCGGCGGTGAACAGGCCGAGGCACACCACCACGCTGAGGAAGGCCGAGGTGGCCGGCGACAGGTCCTGCTTGAACCACATTTCCAGCGGCTCGGGCAGCAGGTCCGGCACCAGGAAGTACCAGAGGAACAGCTGCACCAGCAGCGGTACGTTGCGGAAGACTTCCACGTAGCAGGTGGCGAAGCCGCTGATCCAGCGGTTCGGCACGGTGCGCATCACGCCGAGCAGGGCGCCCAGCGCCAGGGCGATCAGCCAGGCGGTGAGGGCGATGGCGATGGTCCAGCCCAGGCCGGTGACGAACCAGTCCAGGTAGATCTCGCTGCCGATGCCGGTGGACTTGAAGAACACGCCCCAGTCCCAGTTGTAATTCATCTTGGCTACTCACGATCAGGGCGGACAGGAGCCGGGGCCGACACGGTCCCCCACCGCGGTTGACGGTGGTGCTCCTGTCCTAATTTGCAGAGGTGAGGCGGCGCCGCTCTTGTGAAGCGGCGCCGTACCGACAGGCCGGAGGGCTCTTACTCCCTCTCCTGTTCACGGGGGCACGCCCAGTGGAGAGGGTTGGGGAGAGGGTGTATTGCCGTCCCTCTCCCCCGGCCCCTCTCCCACAAGTGGGAGAGGGGAGCCCCGACGGCCGCCAGCCGCGCTTAGAGTTGCTCGGCGGCCTTGTCGGTCGGGTTGGCGACCAGCTTCTTCAGCTCGTCGCTCATCGGGAAGTTCAGGTTCAGCCCCTTGGGCGGGACCGGGTTGAGGAACCACTTGTCATAAATCGCGGTGACTTCGCCGGACTTGAAGGTGGCGACCAGGGCCTCGTCGACCACTGCCTTGAAGGCCGGGTCACCCTTGCGCACCATGCAGCCGTATATCTCGTAGGACTGCGGGGTGCCGACCACGTGCCAGTCGGCCGGCTTCTTGGCCTTGGCCATTTCGCCGGCGAGCAGGGCGTCGTCCATCATGAAGGCCACGGCGCGACCGGACTCCAGCATCAGGAAGGACTCGCCATGGTCCTTGGCCGAGATGATGTTCATGCCCATCTGCTTCTCGGCGTTCATCGCCTTGAGCAGGCGCTCGGAAGTGGTGCCGGCGGTGGTCACCACGTTCTTGCCCTTGAGGTCGGGGAAGTCTTTGATGCCGGAAGTGGTCTTGGTCAGCAGGCGGGTGCCCACCTCGAAGATGCCGACGGAGAAGTCGACCTGCTGCTGGCGCTCGACGTTGTTGGTGGTGGAGCCGCACTCCAGGTCCACGGTGCCGTTCTGCACCAGCGGGATGCGGGTCTGCGAGGTCACCAGGTTGTAGCGCACCTTGAGGTCGGGCATGCCCAGCTTCTGCTTGATCGCCTCGACCGCCTTCAGCTGCAGGTCATGGGAGTAGCCCTCGGGCTGCTGCGGGTCGCTGCCGAAGTAGGAGAAGGGGATGGACGAGTCGCGGTGGCCGAGGACGATGGTGCCGCTGTCCTTGATCTTCTTCAGGGTGCCGGTCAGTTCTTCGGCCAGGGCCGGTGCGCTGCACAGGGTGGCGGCCAGGGCGACGCCGATGGCGCGGGAGAGAGTGCTGTTCATGCTGATCCTCGCTGTTGTTGTTATCCGGGGCGGCCGCTGCATGGCGATGCGGGCCCCTGTGGAGTGGACGGTCGAGCCGTCCCTGCGAGAGTCAGAGCAGGTACTGTGCCAAGGCTGCTTTTATGGTCTAACTAGCTGATATTCAAAGATTTATGGTGCTTATCCGGGCCGAGTGGAAAAGCGCCGGCGTTCGCCTGGGCGAACAAGCTCGCCGGCCGCGTTCGGAAAACCGAATGGCGCAATCGCTTGGCGATTACCCGGGAAGGGCAGGCAAGCCGCCCGATTGCGCGCGACCTTGTTGAGGGGAGAGGCTGGCGCCGAACTCAGCGCGCCAGTTCGGCGGCGCTGACCAGCGGGCAGAAGATCAGCTGGTAGCAGACCTCGACGCCGGCCTGCGGCTCTAGGGTTTCGTCGTGCACGGCCAGCGGGGCGTCACCCTGCGGGGCAGTGGCACAGCCGGCGAGGGTGGCGAGCAGGGTGGTGAGGGCAAAGACGCGGCGCATATTGAAGTCCTTTTCAATCTGGCGGGAAGAAGGCGCGGATTGTATGCAAGGCGGCCAACATCGGCGGTGGCCGAGTTCTCGCTTTGCGCCGCGTTGTCATCCGTTCGTCATCTGGGGCTTGCCGGGTGGCCTCGGCGAAACTACCCGCGGGCATCGGTGATGCTCCTGCCCCGACTCAGGCGATTAGCGGGGTGCGCGTTCCCGCCCCAGCTCCTAGAGTGAAAGCACTTGTTCATTGGTCAGCGAGGCGCCGCCATGTATGCCAGCAAGCTGCGCCACCTGCTTCTGTTGCTGCTCCTGCTGGGGCCGGCAGTCGTCCGGGCCGACGCGTTCATGGTCTATGGCACCCATGATGGCTTCCCCAAGTACTTCGAGCAGGACGGCGAGGCCAAGGGCATCGTGGTGGACATCAGCAAGCATTGCCTGGACGAGATGCAGGTGCCCTACCTGATCAAGCTGATGCCCTGGAAGCGCGCCTACACCATGGGCGAGCGCGGCGGCGGCGGGGTCATCGGCCTGTCGATGAGCGAAGAGCGCCTGGCCCTGTTCGACTTCTCCGCGCCGATCTTCACCGAGCACGTGGTGCTGGTGGTGAAACGGGGGCGGGAGTTCCCCTACCAGACCATCGCCGACCTCAAGGACAAGCTGGTCGGTGCGACCATCGGTACCAGCTACGGCACCGCCTTCGACGAGGCGGTGGCCAACGGCAGCATGACCCTGGTCGGCTTCAACGACACCCGCAGCGGCCTGGCCATGCTCCAGCGCGAGCGCATCGACGCCATCCTGATCGGCTCCAGCGTGGATATCGCCAAGCTGGCCCAGGGCAGCCCCGACCTGCAGGGCGACAACTTCACCACCCTGCCGGTGCCCTTCAAGTCCGACAGCAAGCACATGGGCATCGCCAAGTCGCTGAAGATGGGCTGGTTCCTGGAGCAGTTCGACCAGTGTCTGCAGCGGGGGTATGCGTCGGGCAGCTTCGACTCGATCATTTATCGGTACAGCAACTGACCGAATGTGGCGCTAAGTCAGGTTACAAATCCCCGCTGACGGACGGTCACAGCAAGGGCGCGACTGCCGTGGCTTTCCGGTATACTGCCCCGCCTCCAGGCCCCGAGTGGCCTGGCCCGCACATAACAAGCCACGCCGAATGCGTGGCTTGTTGGTTTTTGTCGCGCCGACAGGCGCCCGAGTTAGAGGCAAAACGATGAGCGCACTGGTTGGCGTGATCATGGGCTCCAAGTCCGATTGGAGCACCCTCAGTCACACCGCAGACATGCTGGAAAAGCTGGGCATTCCGTACGAAGTGAAGGTGGTTTCCGCCCACCGCACCCCGGATCTGCTGTTCCAGTACGCGGAAGCAGCCGAAGGCCGTGGCATCCAGGTGATTATCGCCGGTGCCGGTGGCGCCGCTCACCTGCCGGGCATGTGCGCGGCCAAGACCCACCTGCCGGTGCTCGGCGTGCCGGTACAGTCGGCTGTGCTGTCGGGCGTCGACTCGCTGCTGTCCATCGTGCAGATGCCCGCCGGCATCCCGGTCGCCACCCTGGCCATCGGCAAGGCCGGGGCGATCAACGCCGCCCTGCTGGCCGCCAGCATCCTCGGCCACCAGCACCCGCAGTTCCACGACAAGCTCAAGGCGTTCCGCGACGAGCAGACCCAGACTGTGCTGGACAACCCGGACCCGCGTTCCTGATCGAGGCCCTATAGATGAAGATCGGTGTAATCGGTGGCGGCCAGCTGGGCCGCATGATGGCCCTGGCGGGCACCCCGCTGGGCATGGACTTCGCCTTCCTCGACCCGGCGCCGGATGCCTGTGCCCAGGCTCTCGGCGAGCATATCCGCGCCGACTACGGCGACCAGGACCACCTGCGTCAGCTGGCCGATGAAGTCGACCTGGTGACCTTCGAGTTCGAGAGCGTGCCGGCCGAGACCGTCGCTTTCCTCTCGCAGTTCGTGCCGGTCTACCCGAGCGCCGAAGCCCTGCGTATCGCCCGTGACCGCTGGTTCGAGAAGTCCATGTTCAAGGACCTCGGCATCCCGACTCCCGAGTTTGCCGATATCCAGTCCCAGGCCGACCTGGACGCTGCCGTGGCCGCCATCGGCCTGCCGGCGGTGCTGAAGACCCGTACCCTGGGTTACGACGGCAAGGGCCAGAAGGTCCTGCGCAAGGCGGAAGACGTGGCCGGCGCCTTCGCCGAGCTGGGCAGCGTGCCGTGCATCCTCGAAGGCTTCGTGCCGTTCACCGGCGAAGTGTCGCTGGTGGCCGTGCGTGCCCGCGATGGCGAGACGCGCTTCTATCCGCTGGTGCACAACCGCCACGACAGCGGCGTGCTGGCCCTGTCCATCGCCAGCACCGACCATCCGCTGCAGGCGCTGGCCGAGGACTACGTCGGTCGCGTGCTGACCCAGCTGGATTACGTCGGCGTGCTGGCCTTCGAGTTCTTCGAAGTCGACGGTGGCCTCAAGGCCAACGAGATCGCCCCGCGCGTACACAATTCCGGGCACTGGACCATCGAAGGCGCCGAGTGCAGCCAGTTCGAGAACCACCTGCGTGCCGTCGCCGGCCTGCCGCTGGGCTCCACCGCCAAGGTGGGCGAGAGCGCCATGCTCAACTTCCTGGGTTCGGTGCCGGACGTGGCCAAGGTCAGCGCCATCGCCGACTGCCACCTGCACCACTACGGCAAGGCCTTCAAGGCCGGGCGCAAGGTCGGTCACGCCACCCTGCGCAGCAAGGACCTGGCGACCCTCAAGGCGCGCATCGCCGAGGTCGAGGCGCTGATCCAGGGTTGAACCCCGCCGCTTCGCTCCGGTCACAACAAGGCGTGCCATTTGGCGCGCCTTGTTCGTTTCTGGCCTCTGCAAAGGAGCATGGCATGAGCATTCTCGGCACCATCTTCATCGGCCTGATCGTGGGTCTGATCGCGCGCTTCCTCAAACCTGGCGACGACAGCATGGGCTGGATCATGACCATCCTGCTCGGCATCGGCGGCTCGCTGGCCGCCACCTACGGCGGCCAGGCCCTGGGTATCTACGAGGCCGGTGAGGCGGCGGGCTTCGTCGGTGCGGTGGTCGGCGCCATCGTTCTGCTGCTGATCTACGGGCTGCTGAAACGCAAATGACGGCCGCGCGCCGAGCCGCTAGGCTTGGCCGCCCGCATCCATCACGAGACCATCCATGCGCCGCCTGTTGTTGACCCTGCTATTGCTGCCTCTGCTGAGCCATGCCGAACCGGCCGAACTGGACTGGCTGGAGCTGATGCCCAGGGAGGACCAGCAGGCCCTCGAAGCCATGCCGGAGATCAGCCACGACAGCCCCGAGGCGGCCGGCTCCTTCGGCCAGCAGGGCGGCCTCAAGCAGGAGCAGGGCCTGCCGGCGGTGATGTACTCGACCAAGACCGTGGCGCGCCTGGACGGCAAGCAGATCCGCCTGGGCGGCTATCCGGTGCCGCTGGAGAGCGATGCCGCCGGCAAGACCACGCTGCTGTTCTTGGTGCCCTACCCGGGCGCCTGCATCCACGTGCCGCCTCCGCCGCCGAACCAGATCGTGCTGGTGCGTTACCCCGCGGGCATCGCCCTGGACGATATCTACGAGCCGCTGTGGGTCGATGGCACCCTGCGTGTCGAGGCGGTGGAGAACGAGCTGGCGGCGGCTTCCTATGCCCTGGATGCCAGCGAGGTACGGCTGGTGGAGGAGGGTGATCTCTGACCCCTCTCCCTTTGGGAGAGGGTGCCCGGAGGGCGGGTGAGGGGCTATGGCCGGCAGTGAGTACTAGCCCCTCACCCTACGCGGGCCGCCCAGCCCTCTCCCAGGGGGAGAGGGAGTCTGCCCATGCCCTACGCCGGTTCGCTCCACAGGCTAAGGCCCATGCTGTGCCGCTCGCCGGGGGCCAGCCTCACGCAGTCGTCCCAGACGTTGGCGGTCTCGATGCACAGCATGCGCTGCCAGGCGTCCTCGGCGAAGCTGGACAGGCGCTGGGCCTTGTCGATCCACGGATTCCACAGCACCGCCGAGCGCGAGTTGCGGGTCTGCAGGTGTAGCTCGCGCTGCCAGCCGGCGTCATGCAGACGCAGGTGCGGCGGCAGGTCGAGGTAGATGCGGTCGGTCTCGCCGGCGAAGCGCAGCTCGCCCTGCTGGCGGCGTTCCTGCCAGTCCTCCAGGGTGTCGATATAGCGGCTGTCCTCCAGCCCGCGCACGGCCACCTGGCGGATGTCGCTGACGGCGAAGTAGCTGTGCAGCGCCTGGCTCAGGGCCAGCGGCGTATTGCCCAGATTGTGGCTGGTCAGGTCCAGGTGCAGATGTTCGTCCAGGCGGATGTCCAGGCGCAGCTCGGCGGCGTGCGGCCAGTCGGGCAGCGGATGCTGACGGCTGTCGAAGGCGAAGCGCAGGTGCACAGCCTCGCCCTCGCTGTCGATGCCCAGCAGTTGCCAGTCCAGCGCGCGTACGCCGCCGTGGAAGGGCGCGGCGCCCAGGTTGTCGTGCTGGGCCTGTACCTGCAGCGGGTTGCGGCCGAGGTCGCCGAACCAGGGCCAGCAGATCGGCACGCCGCCGCGCACCGATTGCCGGCGCTGGTAGCTGGCCTGCTCGCTGAGCCAGATCAGCGGCGGTTGCTCGCCCTGCTGGTAGCTCAGCACCTGGGCCCCCTGCTGGGCCACCAGCAGTTCGGCGCCGGCGTGGCGCACGCGCCAGCAGGTCAGCTCATCCAGTTCGATGCGTTCAATCTGGGCCTGGCTCATGTTGGTTCTCCCTGAATTCCTGGCTCATTTGACTCCAGCGCGGGGCAAAAGGCCAAGTCCAATGGAAAACGCCGACACTGTGGTCGGCGTTGTCTGCAGCGGGCTTCTCAGCCGCGGCGGGGCGGAACCGGGCGGGTGCGGCCGCTGCCGTCGATGGCGACGAAGACGAACACCGCCTCGGTGACCTTGCGCCACTCGCTGGACAGCGGATCGTCGCTCCACACTTCCACCAGCATCTGGATCGAGCTGCGCCCGACTTCCAGGGCCTGGGTATAGAAGGACAGCTGCGCGCCCACGGCCACCGGTACCAGGAAGGCCATGCGGTCGATGGCCACGGTGGCGACACGACCGCCGGCCACCTTGCTGGCCATGGCGGTGCCGGCCAGGTCCATCTGCGATACCAGCCAGCCGCCATAGATGTCGCCGAAACCGTTGGTCTCGCGCGGCAGGGCGGTGATCTGCAGGGCCAGATCGCCCTGGGGGATGGGGTCTTCCTGTTCGAGTTCGATCATGCTGCTGGGCCCCGCTGGTGGATTCTTATGATTGGCTGTTCGGTGGCAGGCTGCGGCCCGTGCTAGACGGGCCGTGCGCAGTATATAGAGGCGCGCGTCAAACGACGACCGCGCGGTTCCGCTTTTCCGCCGCAAAGCTGCGGTCCGGGGCCCGATTTGCTATGGTGCGGCGCAGCCTTGCCACTCTAATAATGAAGCCCTCTATGCCCGCCGAACATGCCAGCGCCGCGCCCGTGGCGCGCCCATTGAACCGCAGTGACTACAAGACCCTCTCGCTCTCCGCCCTGGGCGGTGCGCTGGAGTTCTACGACTTCATCATCTTCGTGTTCTTCGCCGCGGTGGTCGGCAAGCTGTTCTTCCCCGCTGAGATGCCCGAGTGGCTGCGCCAGCTGCAGACCTTCGGCATCTTCGCTGCCGGCTACCTGGCGCGGCCGCTGGGCGGCATCATCATGGCCCACTTCGGCGACCTGCTCGGGCGCAAGCGCATGTTCACCCTGAGCATCTTCCTGATGGCGGTGCCGACCCTGCTGATGGGCCTGCTGCCGACCTACGCGCAGATCGGCATCTGGGCGCCGCTGGCGCTGCTGGCCCTGCGCGTGATGCAGGGCGCGGCGATCGGCGGCGAGGTGCCGGGCGCCTGGGTGTTCGTCGCCGAGCACGTGCCGGCCAAGCGCATCGGCTTCGCCTGCAGCACCCTGACCGCAGGGCTCACCGCCGGCATCCTGCTCGGTTCGCTGGCGGCCAGCGCGATCAACCGCAGCTTCACCCCGCAAGAGATCGCCGACTACGCCTGGCGCATTCCCTTCCTGGTCGGCGGGGTGTTCGGCCTGATCTCCGTCTACCTGCGCCGCTGGCTGCATGAGACCCCGGTGTTCGCCGAGCTGCAGCAGCGCCAGTCGCTGGCCGCCGAGCTGCCGCTGAAGGCGGTGGTGCGCGAGCATCGCCCGGCGATCATCCTGTCCATGCTGCTGACCTGGGTGTTGTCGGCCGGCATCGTCGTGGTGATCCTGATGACGCCGACCCTGCTGCAGACCCAGTACGGCTTCACCCCGGCCGATACCCTGACGGCCAACGGCCTGGCCATCGTCTGCCTGAGCATCGGCTGCGTGCTGGCGGGGCTGGCCGCCGACCGCTTCGGCCCGGGGCCGACCTTCCTGGTCGGCGGCGCGCTGCTGCTGGTCAGCTCCTGGCTGTTCTACACCACGCTGAAGACCCAGCCGGAGCTGCTGGTGCCGCTGTATGCCCTGGCCGGCCTGTGCGTGGGCATGATCGGCGCCATCCCGATGGTGATGGTCAAGGCCTTTCCGGCGGTGGTGCGTTTCTCCGGGCTGTCGTTCTCCTACAACCTGGCCTACGCCATCTTCGGCGGTCTGACGCCGATCCTGGTCAGCCTGCTGCTGAAGTGGAGCCCGCTGGGCCCGGCCTATTATGTAGGCGCCCTGTGCCTGCTGTTCATGCTGATCGGCACCCTGCTGTGGCGGCGCCAGGCCAGCCATCTCGTGCCGGCCTGAATCCAGGACGCTCACAAAAAGGCCCGTTCGCGGGCCTTTTGCTTTTTTCTGCGCTTTAACCTGATTGTCACAATCCAGTCATAGAGTGTTCATGCGGCCTACAGATACTTGGGCCCGTTCCATCCAACCCCTTCCTGCTAGGAGCAAGGCATGAAACTCAAGCGTTTGATGGCGGCCCTGACCTTTGTCGCCGCTGGCGTAAGCGCCGCTAGTGCGGTTGCCGCTGTCGACCCGGCCATCCCGGCTTACCAAAAGACTTCCGGTGTATCGGGTAACTTGTCCAGCGTCGGTTCCGACTCCCTGGCGAACCTGATGACCCTGTGGGCCGAGGAATACAAGAAGCTGTACCCGAACGTGAACATCCAGATCCAGGCCGCCGGTTCCTCCACCGCGCCGCCCGCGCTGACCGAAGGCACCGCCAACCTGGGCCCGATGTCCCGCGCCATGAAGGACAACGAGCTGCAGGCCTTCGAAGAGAAGTTCGGCTACAAGCCGGTCGCCGTGCCGGTGGCCATCGACGCCCTGGCCGTGTTCGTGCACAAGGACAACCCGATCAAGTCCCTGGACATGGCTCAGGTTGACGGCATCTTCTCCAGCACCCGCCTGTGCGGTGGTAGCAACGTGAAGACCTGGGGCGACCTGGGCCTGACCGGCGAGTGGGCCGACAAGCCGATCCAGCTGTTCGGTCGCAACTCGGTATCCGGCACCTACGGCTACTTCAAGGAAGCCGCCCTGTGCAAAGGCGACTTCAAGGCCAACGTAAACGAGCAGCCGGGTTCGGCCTCGGTGGTGCAGTCCATCTCCAGCACCGTCAACGCCATCGGTTACTCGGGCATCGGCTACAAGACCGCCAGCGTCCGCGCCGTACCGCTGTCGAAGAAAGGTGGCGAGGCCTTCGAAGCCAACGAAGCCAACGCCCTGGCAGGCAAGTTCCCGCTGTCGCGCTTCTTCTTCGTCTACGTCAACAAGGCGCCGAACAAGCCGCTGAGCCCGCTGGAAGCCGAGTTCGTCAAGCTGGTGCTGTCCAAGCAGGGCCAGGAGGTAGTGGTCAAGGATGGTTACATCCCGCTGCCGGCCAAAGTGATCGAGAAGACCAAGAAAGAACTGGGCCTGTAACGGCCCGCCAGTGACGCCGAGGCCCATCCCTCGGCGCGCTGTTCGACACGCCCGCGACTCTTCTGGAGCCGTGGGCGTTGTCGCGTCACCGAGTGGTAATCTTTCTGTCACACAAGACGGATAGATTGAAGTACCTCACATTGAGCGGGCTGTGTCCGCTGTGCTCGAGACCTCCTCATGAATGACCTGGCCAACAACAGCATGAGCGCCTCCGCGAACAACCACCGCATCGACTTCGATACCCCCGCCCTGCTGCGCAAGCGCCGTATGCGTGCGCTCAAGGACCGCATGGCGCGCTGGTATGTGTCGATCGGCGGCCTGGCCGTGCTGGCATGCATCACGCTGATCTTCTTCTATCTCGCCTACGTGGTGGCGCCGATCTTCGGTGGCGCCGACATGGAGGCGCGCGAGGCCCAGCAGCCGGCTTGGTTGGCGGGGCAGGGCGAGGCCCTGCTGCTGGCGGTGGAAGAGCAGAACAAGGTGGCCATGCGCCTCGGCCGCGATGGCCAGGTGCAGTTTTTCGGCCTCAAGGACGGCGTCGCCATGAACGCCTACCAGCTGGCGCTGCCGGCCGGTGCCAGCATCGCCTCGGTGAGCCAGGACCAGCCCGGCAGCCATCGCGTGGTGCTGGGCCTGTCCAACGGCCAGGTGCTGGTGTTCGAGCATGCCTACAAGGTCAGCTACCCGAACAACGTCAAGACCATCACTCCCGAGCTGGACTACCCCTACGGCGAGGCGCCCATCGTCCTCGACACCCAGGGCCGGCCGCTGGAGCACGTCGCCATCAGCGAGAACGGCGACACCCTGATGCTCAGCGCCTCCACCGGTGCCGAGCTGCAGGTGCTGGCGATCACCCGCGAAGAGAACATGCTGACCGGCGAGGCCACCCTCAGCGAGGAGCGCATCGCCCTGCCGCAGATCGCCGAGCCGATCAAGGCGATGATCATCGACCCGCGCCAGCAGTGGCTGTTCGTGATCAACGGCAAGGCCACCGCCGACGTCTTCGACCTGCGCACCAAGGCCCTCAACGGCCGCTACAAGCTGCTCGGCGGCGACGCCGAGGTGAGCACCGTCACGCCGCTGCTCGGTGGCATCTCGCTGCTGATCGGCGACAGCAAGGGCGGCATCGGCCAGTGGTTCATGGTCCGCGATGCCGACAACAAGGCCGCGCTGACCCACATCCGTGGCTTCCAGCTGAGCGATGCGCCGATCATCCAGATCCTCTCCGAGGAGCGCCGCAAGGGCTTCGTGGCATTGGATGGCGCAGGCCACCTGGGCATCTTCCACAGCACCGCGCACCGCACCCTGCTGACCGAGAAGGTCGCCGACGGTGCCGGCGTCGCCGCCCTTTCCCCGCGCGCCAACCGCGTACTGGTGGAGTCCGGCGGCCAACTGCAGCGCTTCGTCATCGACAACCCGCACCCGGAAATCTCCTGGAGCGCGCTGTGGGGCAAGGTCTGGTACGAGAGCTACGACGAGCCCAAGTACGTCTGGCAGTCGACCTCGGCCAACAGCGATTTCGAACCCAAGATGAGCCTGGCGCCGCTGACCTTCGGCACCTTGAAAGCCGCCTTCTACGCCATGCTGCTGGCCGCTCCGCTGGCCATCTGTGCGGCCATTTACACCGCCTACTTCATGGCCCCGGCCATGCGCCGCAAGGTCAAGCCGGTGATCGAGCTGATGGAAGCGCTGCCGACGGTGATCCTCGGCTTCTTCGCCGGCCTGTTCCTCGCGCCCTATGTCGAAGGCCACCTGCCGGGCATCTTCAGCCTGCTGCTACTGACGCCGATCGGCGTGCTGCTGGCCGCCTACGCCTGGAGCCGCCTGCCGGAGAAGATCCGCCTGGTCATCCCCGATGGCTGGGAAGCGGCGCTGCTGATCCCGGTGATCCTGCTGATCGGCAGTGGCGCCCTGGGCATGAGCGGCCACCTGGAGAACTGGTTCTTCGGCGGCGACATGCGCCTGTGGATCAGCAATGACCTGGGCATCGCCTTCGACCAGCGCAATGCCCTGGTGGTCGGCCTGGCCATGGGCTTCGCGGTGATCCCGAACATCTACTCGATCGCCGAGGACGCCGTGTTCAGCGTGCCGAAGAGCCTGACCTTCGGCTCCCTGGCCCTGGGCGCCACGCCCTGGCAGACCCTGACCCGCGTGGTGATCCTCACCGCCAGCCCGGGCATCTTCTCCGCCCTGATGATCGGCATGGGCCGTGCAGTGGGCGAGACCATGATCGTGCTGATGGCCACCGGCAACACGCCGATCATGGACATGAACATCTTCGAGGGCCTGCGCACCCTGGCCGCCAACGTGGCGGTGGAAATGCCGGAATCCGAGGTGGG
Organism: Pseudomonas sp. GD04019; assembly: GCF_029837695.1. Classification (GTDB taxonomy): domain Bacteria; phylum Pseudomonadota; class Gammaproteobacteria; order Pseudomonadales; family Pseudomonadaceae; genus Aquipseudomonas. Next base: position 385,982 of record NZ_JAOEEA010000003.1, on the reverse strand, counting down.
CAGTACCCACTACCGTGTGCTGTTCCTCTCCGCGCTGGTGTTGCTGGCCTTCACCTTCGTGATGAACACGCTGGCGGAGGTGATTCGTACCCGCCTGCGCAAGAAGTACGCGTCGCTCTGAGAACTGGGAAAGGTAGACGTCAGTGAAAATCAAAGAGCAAAACCTCAAGTCCTGGTTCAAGAGCGGTTCGCCCTGGGTGTGGATGACCGCCAGCGGCGTGTCCATCGCCGTGATCATGACCATCGGCCTGCTCGCCGTGATCGCCGTGCGCGGCCTCGGCCACTTCTGGCCGGCCGACGTGATCGAGGCCAAGTACCAGGTGCCGGGCGAGGCCGCCCGAGTGATGGCCGGCGAGCTGGTGCAGGAAGAAGAAGTACCGCGTGCGCGCCTGGCCGCCGCCGGCCTGCCGGTGGACGTGAAAGGCGGCGAGTTCATGACCCGCGAGCTGTTCAAGGTCGGCAACCGTGAGGTCTACGGCGCCGACTTCAGCTGGGTGGTGGCCGAGTGGCTGAGCGAGCCGCGTACCCCTGCCAACCTGATGACCATGGAGCGCCGCGAGTGGGGCAACTTCTACGGCTACCTGGTCAACGTCAAGGAAGGCGGCAAGGTGATCGCCGAAGGCGATGCCGCCTGGAGTGAACTGCAGAGCCGTATCGCCCGCGTCGACGAGCTGCATGCGCAGCAGGTGCGCCTGGAGAAGCGCGATATCGGCCACATCAACCATGGCCTCGAGCAGCTGCGCCTGGAGGGTCGCCGCCTGGAGCTGAAGGACCGTCTGGACGCCGCCGCCCAGGCCGACCTCGACGCCCGGCGCGCCGAGCTGGACGCCCAGTACAAGGTGCTCGAGGGCCAGCTGGTGGAGCTCAACCAGCAGCTCGACCGCGACAGCGTGACGGTGAAGACCGTCGACGGTCGCGAGCAGGAGATCGCCCTGAGCAAGGTGGTTCGCGCCCTCCAGCCGAACGCCATGGGCGTCTTCAGCAAGCTGGGCTTCTACTTCGCCAAGCTGTGGGAGTTCCTCAGCGACGAGCCGCGCGAGGCCAACACCGAGGGCGGCATCTTCCCGGCCATCTTCGGCACCGTGATGATGACCCTGATCATGGCAGTGATCGTCACCCCGTTCGGCGTGCTGGCGGCCATCTACCTGCGCGAGTACGCCAAGCAGGGGCCGATGACCCGCATCATCCGCATCGCCGTGAACAACCTGGCCGGCGTGCCGGCCATCGTCTACGGCGTGTTCGGCCTGGGCTTCTTCGTCTACGTGCTGGGTGGCTCGATCGACCGCCTGTTCTTCGCCGAAGCGGCGCCGGCGCCGACCTTCGGCACCCCTGGCCTGCTGTGGGCCTCGCTGACCCTGGCTATCCTCGCCGTGCCGGTGGTGATCGTTGCCACCGAGGAGGGCCTGGCGCGTATCCCGCGGGCCCTGCGCGAAGGCTCCCTGGCCCTCGGTGCGACCAAGGCCGAGACCCTGTGGAAGGTGGTGCTGCCGATGGCCAGCCCGGCCATGATGACCGGCATGATCCTCGCCGTGGCCCGCGCCGCCGGCGAAGTGGCGCCGCTGATGCTGGTCGGCGTGGTCAAACTGGCTCCGGCGCTGCCGGTGGACGGCAACTACCCGTACCTGCACCTGGACCAGAAGATCATGCACCTGGGCTTCCATATCTACGACGTCGGCTTCCAGAGCCCCAACGTCGAGGCCGCCCGCCCGCTGGTATACGCCACCGCGCTGCTGCTGGTGCTGGTGATCGCGCTGCTCAACCTGAGCGCCGTGTTCATCCGCAACCACCTGCGCGAGAAGTACAAGGCGCTGGACCACTGATCACGAATTGCGCCGCCGCGGCAGTGGCCGCGGCGGCATGAATGAATTGAACGAATTGTTAGCGTAGGGAGCATCCCATGCAGCACGAAGTACACACCCACGGTATCGACATGGCCGCCCTCGGCCGGCAGAAGCAGGGCCTCAACCTGGCGGAAGAAACCGTCGCCCTGGAGGTGCCCAGCCTGAACCTGTTCTATGGCGACAAGCAGGCGCTGTTCGACGTGTCGATGAACATTCCGAAACAGCGCGTGACCGCCTTCATCGGCCCGTCCGGCTGCGGCAAGTCGACCCTGCTGCGTACCTTCAACCGCATGAACGACCTGGTCGACGGCTGCCGCGTGCAGGGCGAGATTCGTCTCGACGGCCATGACATCTACAAGAAGGGCGTGGACGTCGCCGAGCTGCGTCGTCGCGTCGGCATGGTGTTCCAGAAGCCCAACCCGTTCCCCAAGAGCATCTACGAGAACGTGGTGTACGGCCTGCGCATCCAGGGCGTGAACCAGAAGCGCGTGCTCGACGAGACCGTGGAGTGGGCCCTGAAGAGCGCCGCCCTGTGGGACGAAGTGAAGGACCGCCTGCACGAGTCCGCCCTCGGCCTCTCCGGTGGCCAGCAGCAGCGCCTGGTGATCGCCCGTACCGTGGCGGTGCAGCCGGAAGTGCTGCTGCTCGACGAACCCTGCTCGGCGCTGGACCCGATCTCCACCCTCAAGGTCGAAGAGCTGATCTACGAGCTGAAGAGCAAGTACACCATCGTCATCGTCACCCACAACATGCAGCAGGCGGCGCGGGTCTCCGACTACACGGCGTTCATGTACATGGGCAAGCTGATCGAGTTTGGCGACACCGACACCCTGTTCACCAACCCGGCCAAGAAGCAGACCGAGGACTACATCACCGGTCGCTACGGTTAACGCAGGACAGTCCCCTCTCCCGTTGGGAGAGGGTTAGGGTGAGGGCGCTCGGCTTGGTCTGAGTCACCCTCATCCGAACGCGGCCCGCCCCGCCCCCTCTCCGTGAGTGGGGGAGAAGATGCAAATTCCGGCTCAGGACTCTCTACATGATCAACAAAGACAGCCTCACCCATCACATCTCCCAGCAGTTCAACGCCGAGCTGGAGGAAGTGCGCAGCCACCTCCTGGCGATGGGCGGCCTGGTCGAGAAGCAGGTCAACGACGCGGTCACCGCGCTGATCGAGGCCGACTCCGGCCTGGCCCAGCAGGTGCGCGAGATCGACGACCAGATCAACCAGATGGAGCGCAACATCGACGAGGAATGCCTGCGCATCCTCGCCCGCCGTCAGCCGGCCGCCTCCGACCTGCGCCTGATCATCAGCATCTCCAAGTCGGTGATCGACCTCGAGCGCATCGGCGACGAGTCGTCGAAGATCGCCAAGCGTGCCATCCAGCTGTGCGAGGAGGGCGAGTCGCCGCGCGGCTACGTCGAGGTACGCCACATCGGCGACCAGGTACGGCGCATGGTGCAGGAGGCGCTGGACGCCTTCGCCCGCTTCGATGCCGACCTGGCCCTGTCCGTGGCCCAGTACGACAAGACCGTCGACCGCGAGTACAAGACCGCCCTGCGCGAACTGGTCACCTACATGATGGAGGACCCGCGTGCGATCAGCCGCGTGCTCAACATCATCTGGGTCCTGCGTTCGCTGGAGCGCATCGGCGACCACGCACGCAACATCGCCGAGCTGGTCATCTACCTGGTGCGCGGTACCGACGTGCGCCACATGGGCCTGGCGCGCATGCAGGAAGAAGTGCAGGGCGGCAAGAAGGAGTAAATCGCCCGCGCGGCGACCGCGGACAATCCCCGGCGCGCTCGGGGATTCACCGAGCGCGCCGTGTTGGCCTCGGGCCAGTATCCGCGGCTATGCTTGTCGACATCGTTGTCGGGAGTGGTCGATGAGCAAAGTCAGTGTGCTGGTGGTGGACGACGCCACCTTTATCCGTGATCTGGTGAAGAAGGGCCTGCGCGACCACTTCCCCGGCATCCAGATCGAAGAGGCGGTCAACGGCCGCAAGGCCCAGCAGATGCTCGCCCGCCAACCGGTCGACCTGATCCTCTGCGACTGGGAAATGCCCGAGCTGTCCGGCCTCGAACTGCTCACCTGGTGCCGCGAGCAGGAGGCCCTGAAGATCGTGCCGTTCATCATGGTCACCAGCCGTGGTGACAAGGAGAACGTGGTCCAGGCCATCCAGGCCGGGGTCTCCGACTACATCGGCAAGCCGTTCTCCAACGACCAGCTGGTGACCAAGGTCAAGAAGGCCCTGCACCGTGCCGGCAAGCTGCAGGCCCTGGCCGCCAGCGCGCCGCCGAAGATGCTCAGCACCGGCGGCTTCGCCAACGACTCCCTGAGCGCCCTGACCGGCGGCAAGGCCGATGTGGTCAAGCCGGCGGCCAAGCCCGCCGCCGCGGCGGCCGATCCGGCTGCCGCCTCCACCAAACCTGCCGCCCCGGCGGCCAAGGCATCCGCCGCGCCGACCGGTCGTGGCCAGGGTCAGCTGCGCCTCCCCGGCGGCAGCATGGCCTGCGTGATCAAGGCGCTGAGCCTCAAGGAAGCGCTGCTGGTGGTGAAGCGCACCGAGCAGCTGCCGCAGGTGCTGGAGAGCGCGGTGCTCGACCTGGAGCAGGGCGAGGCGGCCGAGACCGCGCGGCTCAACGGCTACCTGCATTCGGTGGCGGCCCTGGAGCCGAAGCCGGACAGCGAATGGCTGCAGCTGAGCTTCAAGTTCGTCGACAAAGATCCGCAGAAGCTCGACTACCTGTCGCGCCTGATCGCTCGCGGTACCGCGCAGAAACACTTCGTGCCGGGCGCCTGACGCGGCTGCCAGGTACAGGACAACGGCGCCCACGGGCGCCGTTGTCGTTTGCTCGGATTGAGTATCGCGAAGCACGCCTTTCGTCGGATATCGCCGCGATTCGCCGCCTGACCCTGCGGATTGCCGCACAGCCCGCAGCGCGAGCACTCGCGAGGCGAATGGCGCGCTGCTAGTCTTTTCGTCCCGGATACCAAATAACCATTAAATCCGTGAAGTTATGCTAGGGCGTTCAATCATTTTCTGCGCACTGCTGCTGGCCGCCGGCCAGGCCGGTGCGCTGACCATCTACAAGTATGTCGACAAGCACGGCACGGTGACCTATAGCGACAAGGCCGTGCCCGGCGCCCAGGTGTTCGTGTTCCGCGACCGCATGGTGGAGAAGCTCGACAACCTGGTGAAGCTGGAAACCAAGAAGCACGACGCCGGCGAGACCCTGGTGTTGCGCAACGACCTGTACGCCCCGGTGGAGGTCGAGCTGCGCCTGGATCGCCTGGTCAACGTCGCCGGCGCGCCGGAGCAGCCGATCCGCTGGGTGCTGCCGCCGCGCAGCCATATCCGCCTGACCACCCTGGCGCCGCTGGATGCGGCCAAGCCGATGAGCTACAAACCGCGGCTGCGCTACGCCATGGGCGATCCGCGCCTGCAGCCGCTGCTGTTCCGCTATCCGCTGCCTTGGCGCGGAGGGCCGTTCAAGCTGACCCAGGGCGCCAACGGCAAGTACAGCCATTTCACGCCCAAGGGCCGCTACGCCATGGACATCGCCATGCCCGAGGGCACGCCCATCGTCGCCTCGCGCAGCGGCATGGTGGTGAAGACCGAGAACCGCCAGAGCGGCCGCGGCAACAACCCGTCCGGCAACTACGTGCGCATCCTGCATGACGACGGCACCATGGGCGTCTACCTGCACCTGATGCGCGGCTCGGTGGCGGTGCGCGAGGGCGAGCGGATCGAAGCCGGCATGCAGATCGCTCGTTCCGGCAACACCGGCAACAGCACCGGCCCGCACCTACACTTCGTGGTGCAGCGCAACATCGGTCTGGCGCTGGAGTCCATCCCGTTCAACTTCGCCCAACCCGTGGACAGCCTGCCGAACTTCGCGGTGGGCGGCGAATAGCCGCACTGGCGCGATCCGCGATTCGCGGCAATGCTTGAGGGACTGGCGCCTGCAGTCCCCGAGAGTGGCGCCGAGTCGAGGAAACCCATCTGCCCGTGCGCCTGTTCAGCCTGCTGTTCTGTCTGTTGGCTACCCTGCCTTGCGTAGCCGCTCCGCTCGAACTCACCGATGACCATCAGGTGGTGCGCCCCGCGCCCTGGCTGGAATACCTGCTGCCTGCCGAGGAGCTGGATTTCGCCGAGGCCGCCACCGCCAACGGTTGGCGCAGGCCGGAGGGCGCCTCCCTGAGCCTGGGTTTCCAGGAGGGGCCGGTGTGGGTGCGCATGGCCCTGCACAACCGCTCCGCTCGCGCCGACTGGCGCCTGCTGGTGGAGTGGCCGATCCTCGATCGCCTCGAATTGCGCCTGTTCGATCCCGCCAGCCGCCGCTGGGGGCCGCTGCTGGAGGCCGGTGACCATCTGCCGCTGAGCGCCTGGCCGGTGCCCGGCCGGCAACCGCTGTTCCCCCTGGCACTGCAGTCCGGCGAGCAGCGCTGGGTCTACCTGCGCCTGCACAGCCGCGAGAACATCGTGGCGCCCATGCAGGTGCTCAGCGAGGCGGCCTATCAGCAGCAGGAACTGGACCAGCGCGTGCTGCTGGGGCTGTTCTTCGGCGCCATGCTGGCGGTGCTGCTGTACAACTTCAGCCTGTACCTGTTCACCCGCCACCTCAGCTACCTGTGGTACAGCCTCTACCTGCTCGGCGTGGTGATCTACGAGCTGAGCCTGAGTGGCTTCGGCGTGCTCTTCCTGTGGCCCGAACTGGGCCGGCCGGCGGGGCAGATCTATGCGTTCTCCGCGCTGTGGAGCTTCTTCGCCGCGGGCTATTTCGTCCGCGTGTTCCTGCGCATTCCGCGCTACGGCGGCTGGGTGCTGTGGGCCAACAATCTGCTGCTCGGCTACTGGGCGCTGGCGATCGCGCTGCTGCTGGTGCGGCCGCAGTGGCTGACCGCCATCGGCACCGGCCCGGTGGCGCTGCTCAGTTGCCTGGTGGCGCTGGCGACGGCGGTCAGCCTGTGGCGGCGTGGCAATCGCTCGGCACCGCTGTTCAGCCTGGCGTGGATCTTCCTCATCGTCGGCACCGCGGTACACGTGGCGGCCCTGCAGGGCGCCCTGCCGGTCAACCAGCTGACCCTGCGCATGCAGACTCTGGGCTTCTTCGTCGAATTCATCCTGCTCTCGGTGGCCCTGGCCGACCGCATCAACAGCGAGCGCTCCGCGCGCATCGCCGCGCAGACCGCGCTGATCGGCGAGCGCGAGGCGCGCCTGGCCAGCCAGGAACAGCTGCTGGTCGAGCAGGCGCGGCTCAACGAGGAACTGGAGCGGCGCGTGCTGGCGCGCACCGCCGAGCTGCAGCAGTCGACCCGCGAGCTGGCCGAGGCCAATGCCGAGCTGACCCGCCTGAGCAACACCGATGCCCTGACCCAGCTGGCCAACCGCCGGCATTGCGACCAGCAGCTGGCCGACCAGGCCAACACCCGGCTGGCCGTGTTGCTGCTCGATATCGACCACTTCAAGCGCATCAACGATGGCTATGGCCATCCCTTCGGCGACCGCTGCATCGCCGCCGTGGCCAAGGTGCTGCGCGGCAGCACCCGGCGTGCCGGCGATCTGGCCGCGCGTTATGGCGGCGAGGAGTTCCTGCTGGTCCTGGCGGATGTCGACGCGGCCGGCGCCCGGGCCCTGGCCGAGCGCATCCGCGCCGAGGTGGTGGCGCTCGATCTGCAGCACCAGGGCGTTAGCGTGCCGCTGAGCGTGAGCATCGGCCTGGTGCATCACGATGGCCGGGCCGCGCTGCACATGCAGGCGCTGATCGATGCCGCCGACCAGGCGCTGTACGCGGCCAAGGCGGCCGGGCGCAACCAGGTGTGCGTGGCCGGCTGACCCTTGGTCGGTCCGCAGCGCCGGGTGATCGTTCTGGGGCTAAGGTGGCCAGACACGCCGAATCCGTGAGGTGAAGATCATGAACAATCTGCACTGCACCTACCGCGACCATGCCATCAGTGCCGCGATCATCGAGCACCCGGGCATTCCCACGCCGTGGGCAGCGGGTTGCCAGATCACCCTGCCGGATGGGCACTCCAGCAAGCGCATGTCGCTGCCGCTGCGGTTCGCCTTTTTCGCCAACCTGGAGAGCGCCCAGCGTGCCTCGCTGGCCCATGGCAAGTGGCTGGTGGACCAGCACCTGGACCACGGCATGAGCCTGGCCGGCGTCGACCAGGCCAAGGCGGCCTGACGCCAGAAAGCACAACGCCGCAGACAGGCTGCGGCGTCGCGCGGAGCGGCGGGTGCGTCAGTCCAGCTTGAGCACCTTGGCCAGGACGATCTTCGGGCCCTTCATCTTCTTCACGATGATGTGCAGGCCTTCGGTCTCCAGTACCTCGTCCTCCTCCGGCACCCGGTTCAGGCTCTCGTAGACCAGGCCGGCCAGGGTCTCGGCCTCGATATGGTCGAGGTCCAGGCCGAGCAGGCGCTCGATCTTGAACAGCGGGGTGTCGCCGCGTACCAGCAGCTTGCCGGGCTGATAGGCGAGGATGCCGCGTTCGGCCTTGTGGTGTTCGTCCTGGATATCGCCGACCAGCACTTCCAGCACGTCTTCCATGGTCAGGAAGCCGACCACCTTGCCATCGGCCTCCTCGACCAGGGCGAAGTGCGCGCCGCCCTGGCGGAACTGCTCGAGCAGCGAGGACAGCGGCATGTGCTTGCTGACCCGCTCGATCGGGCGCATCAGCTCGGCGACGTTGAACTTGGACGGCAGCATCTCCAGCAGGCTCAGCTGCAGCAGCAGGTCCTTGATGTGCAGTACGCCGACGAAACCCCCAGTGGCCTCTTCGTACACCGGGTAGCGGCTGAACTTGTGCCGGCGGAACACGTTGAACAGCTCGTCCAGCTTGGCGTTGGCGTCGATGTACACCAGGTCCTCGCGGGAGTTGGCCCAGTCCACCACTTCCAGCTCGCCCATCTCCACGGCCGAGGCCAGCACGCGCATGTCCTGGTCGCTGGGGTCACGGGCGCGGCTGGAGTGCAGGATCAGCTTCAGCTCGTCGCGGCTGTAGTGGTGCTCGTGATGCGGCCCCGGCTCGCCTTGCCCGGCGATACGCAGGATGGCGTTGGCGCTGGCGTTGAGCAGGTAGATGGCCGGGTACATCAGCCAGTAGAAGGCGTACAGAGGCGCGGCGGTCCACAGCGACAGCAGCTCGGGCTTGCGGATCGCCCAGGACTTGGGCGCCAACTCGCCGACCACGATGTGCAGGTAGGAAATGATGAAGAAGGCGAAGAAGAAGGCGATGCCGTGGACCAGCTTCTCCGACTCGATGCCGATGGCGCCGAGCAGCGGGGTGAGCAGTTCGGCGAAGGCCGGCTCGCCGACCCAGCCGAGGCCGAGGGAGGCCAGGGTGATGCCCAGCTGGCAGGCCGACAGGTAGGCGTCCAGCTGGTTGTGCACGGTGCGCAGGATGTGGCCGCGCCAGCCGTGCTGCTCGGCGATGGCTTCGACCTTGGTCGCGCGCAGCTTGACCATGGCGAATTCGGCGGCGACGAAGAAACCGTTGAGCAGAACGAGGAACAGGGCGAACAGCACGAGGCCGAGGTCGGCGACCAGCGCGGAAGTGGAGAGACTAGAGGAAGGGTCCATGGGTACTAGGGTTGGCGGAAGATCGCTACAGGTTGGCGGCTGAGGCCGGTGATTGCAAGCCGCCGGCCATTTCTAGCCACGCCGGCTGACCTGCTGGGGCGGGAAGTGGCAGGTGAAGGTGCTGCCCTTGCCGACCAGGCTGGTGATGTCCAGGCGCGCCCGGTGACGCAGCAGCACGTGCTTGACGATGGCCAGGCCGAGGCCGGTGCCGCCGGTGTTGGAGGCGCGGCTGGAGTCGACCCGGTAGAAGCGTTCGGTCAGGCGCGGCAGGTGCTTGGCCTCGATGCCGATGCCGCTATCGGCCACGCTGAAGTGGCCGCCCTGGTCGTCGCCCCACCAGCGGATGCGGATATCGCTCTCCTCGGGGCTGTACTTCACCGCGTTGAACACCAGGTTGGAGAAGGCGCTGCGCAGCTCGGCCTCGCTGCCCTTGAGGCGGACCTGGCTGTCCGCCTCCAGGCTGATGCGATGGTTGCGCGCGCCGGACAGGGCCTGGGCGTCGTTCTTGATCGAGAGCAGCAGCAGGTCGACGGCCACCGGCTGGTTGTCCGAGGGGTAGTCGGTGGCCTCCAGCTTCGCCAGCAACAGCAGGTCGTTGAGCAGGTTCTGCATGCGCGAACCCTGCTGCTGCATCTGCTGCAGGGCGCGCAGCCAGCGCGGATTCACGTCCTCGACATTGTCCAGCAGGGTCTCCAGGTAGCCGGTGATCACCGTCAGCGGCGTGCGCAGCTCGTGGGACACGTTGGCGATGAAGTCCTTGCGCATCTGCTCCAGCTGGTGGAGGCGGGTGACATCGCGCACCAGCATCAGGTGCTCGTGGTTGCCGTACTGGGTGATCTGCAGCTGCAGGCGCATGCGGTCGTTGATCGGCGAGGGCAGCTCCAGGGCTTCCTGGTAATTGCCGGCCTCGAAGTACTCCTTGAAGCGCGGGTGGCGCACCAGGTTGGTGATCGACTGGCCGCTGTCCTGCGGGGTCTTCAGGCCCAGCAGCTGCTCGGCGGCGCGGTTCCACCACTCCAGGTTGCCTTCGGCGTCGAGCATGATCACCGCATCGCGCAGGGCGGCGGTGGACTCCTGAACGCGGTCGATCACCGCCTGCAGGCGGCCGCGCACGCGCTGGTCGCGGCGTTGCAGGTGGTAGATGTTGTCGAAGATCTCGCCCCACAGGCCGTAGCCTTCGGGCGGCGCCTCGTCCGGCTGGCGATCGCGCAGCCACTTGTGCAGGCGCAGCAGCTGCTTGAGGTGCCACAGCAGGTAGCCGCCGAGGCCGATGGCCAGGGCCCAGGCGTACTCGCCGGTGACCAGGCCGACCAGGCCGCAACCGACCAACAACAACAGCAGGCGGCGCACCAGGGCGCCGCGCCAGTCTTGGTTCACCTAGTGCTTCCTTTCTCTGGACGCGGGGCGCGTGGGTCAGCTCTTGGTGGAGAAACGATACCCGGTGCCGCGCACCGTTTGCACCAGATTCTCGTAGGCCTCGCCGAGCGCCTTGCGCAGGCGGCGGATATGCACGTCGACGGTGCGCTCCTCGACATAGACGTTGCCGCCCCACACCTGGTCGAGCAGCTGGCCGCGGGTGTAGGCGCGTTCCTGGTGGGTCATGAAGAACTGCAGCAGGCGGTATTCGGTGGGGCCCATCTCGGCCGGCTTGCCGTCGATGGTCACGCGGTGGCTGATCGGGTCGAGCAGCAGGCCACCGACTTCGATCGGCGCCTCGCCGTCGCTCGGCGCGGTACGGCGCAGCACGGCCTTGAGGCGGGCCACCAGCTCGCGCGGCGAGAAGGGCTTGGTGATGTAGTCGTCGGCGCCGACTTCCAGGCCCTGGATCTTGTTGTCCTCTTCGCCCTTGGCGGTGAGCATGATGATCGGGATGTCGTCGGTCAGCTCGTCGCGCTTGAGGCGGCGGGCCAGCTCGATGCCGCTGGTGCCCGGAAGCATCCAGTCGAGCAGGATCAGGTCCGGTTTGCGGTCGACGATCAGGGCGTGAGCCTGCTGGGTGTTTTCCGCTTCCAGGCAGTCGTAGCCGGCCATCTCCAGGGCCACCGCGATCATCTCGCGGATGGGAGCTTCGTCGTCAACGATCAGGATGTTCTTGCCAACCATGGGTCGAGCCTCGGGTCGTCTGTCTTGCGCCGCATTAGATAACGGAATTATTGCAGCGATGTGACAGCCATGCGGCAGGCCCCGATCTAGCGCAGCGCGTAGTCCACGATGATGCCCAGCAGAATCGCCAGACCGGCCCAGTGATTGTGCAGGAAAGCGGCGAAGCATCGCTGCGGGTCGCGGTCACGGGTACTCCAGAATTCCCAGGCGAAGCAGGTGGCGGCGCCGAGCAGGCCGAGGAGGAACCAGATGCCCAGGCTGAAGCGCGCGCCGGCCATGGCCAGGCACAGCAGAGCCAGGCCCTGCAGGGTGAGGATGATGATGCGGTCGGCGTCGCCGAACAGGATGGCGGTGGATTTCACCCCGATCTTCAGGTCGTCCTCGCGGTCGGTCATCGCGTAGTAGGTGTCGTATGCCACGGTCCACAGCAGGTTGGCGATGTACAGCAGCCAGGCCTCGGCCGGCGGCAGCTCGCCGGTGACGGCGCTGAAGGCCATCGGCATGCCCCAGGAGAAGGCCGCACCGAGCACCACCTGCGGGTAGTAGGTGTAGCGCTTCATGAAGGGGTAGCAGGCCGCCAGGGCCAGGCCGCCGAACGACAGCAGGATGGTGGTGAGGTTGGTGAACAGCACCAGGATGAAGCTCAGGCCCACCAGCACGGCGAACAGGATCAGCGCCTCGCGCGGCGTCACCCGACCATCGGCCAGAGGGCGTGCCTTGGTGCGTGCCACATGGCCGTCGAAGTCGCGGTCGGCGTAGTCGTTGATCACGCAGCCGGCGGCGCGCATGAACAGGGTGCCGAACACGAAGATCAGCAGCAGGCCAAAGTCCGGCACGCCCTTGCTCGCCACCCACAGGGCCCACAGGGTCGGCCACAGCAGCAGGTAGATACCGATCGGCTTCTCCAGGCGCATCAGCTGGACGAAGTCCCAGGTACGCGGATGCAGGCGGTTCAGGGCGAGCAGGAAGGATTGGTACATCGGTGGGTCTCCGGGCCAGGTGCGCCGATTATACGAGCAGCGACCGGGCCAGGAGCGAGGGCGGCGTCTAGTTCTGCGCGGCCTGGTCCCAGAACGCCGGCAGGAATACTTCGGCCACCAGCACGCCGAGGCCGTCGCGACGGAAGCAGGAACGGCGTCCCCAGAGCTGCTCGGCGCGTGCCTCGGCCGGCAGCCAGGCCGCGGGGTAGCGACACACCTGCAGCTCGCCGCGGACGAAGGCGCGGTCGCTGAACAGCAGCTCGCCGAGAGAGCGGCTACCCAGTTTGCCCAACTCGAAGCCGGAGCCTTCCAGGGCGGCGCGCGGCGCCACGCTGCGGGCGAATACCCAGGGCTGGCCGGCGCCGAGCAGGAACACCTCGCGCACCCAGCCCATGCTGCCGGCCGGCACCTGCAGGGCGTTGCACTCGTCGGCGCGCAACACCTGCCAGCCCTGCTGCAGCGGCTGCACGGCGAAGCGCCCGGCACTCAGGGCGGTGAGGCGGCGGGTCAGCGAGCCTTGGCCGAACAGCCAGTCGCGCAGCAGCGGTGCGGGGGCAGGATGCAACTGGCCGGCGTTGAGCCAGCGGGGCGGGTGGGCGAGGGCGGAGGAGGGCACGACAACGGCTTCGGCTACCGGGAAGGCGGCGAGCTTAACACGACGAGCGCCATCGCCAGGCACTTGCGCGCAGGCCTGCATGTCAGTACAAAGCCTGTTGATTTTTTGTGGCCCGCCATCTTTGGCGGCCGCCCATCGGGCCGTCGCCCAAGGGCGACGTCAAAAACCGTTCCCGACGCTTTTTTGACCAGGGCAACGTCCGCCAGAGACGGCCCGCGATGAGGTAGAGCATGAAGAAGTGGCAATGTGTGGTCTGTGGCCTGATCTATGACGAGAGCCAGGGCTGGCCCGATGACGGCATCGCCGCCGGTACCCGCTGGGAAGACGTGCCGGCCGACTGGCTGTGCCCGGACTGCGGCGTGGGCAAGGCCGATTTCGAGATGATCGAGATCGGCTGATCGCCCTGCTCGATACGCCCGAACGGCGGCCCCAGGGCCGCCGTTCGCGTTTCTGCGGAAAATTCGGAGCAACGATCAGCTTCTGGCGGAAATAGCGGATGTTCTGTCTGCTTCGCCATATTCGCCGCCGGGCAAACTGCCCGGCAGCACTGGCGCAGTCCCGGATGGCGTGCCATTCTCCCCGAGTCTGCCGCAGCGCAGAGCCGTTGCGGCGCCTTTGGCGCTGTTCTGGAAGGACAGCTCGGACACACAACAACAACAAACAGTCAAAGAGGCATCTATGCGCAAACCTGAACTCGCCGCGGCCATTGCCGAGAAGGCTGATCTGACCAAAGACCAGGCCAACCGCGTACTCAACGCCGTGCTCGAAGAAATCACCGGCGCGCTGAACCGCAAGGACAGCGTTACCCTGGTCGGTTTCGGTACCTTCCTCCAGCGTCACCGCGGTGCCCGTACCGGCAAGAACCCGCAGACCGGCGCCCCGGTCAAGATCAAAGCCAGCAACACCGTTGCCTTCAAGCCGGGCAAGTCCCTGCGCGATGCGGTGAATTAAATAGAGATTATCTCATTTTCTGTGGATAACTCTCTGTAAGCCCCGCTAGTCGGGGCTTTTCATTTTATGCATTCTCTACAGCGGCTTGAAACGTGTTTCATTTTTTTCATCTCGGAAAAAATGATCGTATAGCTGTTAATTCGTTTCATTATTGACTCCTCATCTAGCTGCCTCTAGGCTGCCGCGCTCGTTCTTGTGCGGTGTGTCATTTGAAGCCCTCTCGATATTCATTAGTCCAAGTTGAGTTCACTAAGTTAGGTGGGCTCAAACTCCAGCTCGTGGCTGAAAACGATCAAATTGATCTATTTGCCGGAGCATATGCACTACAACGATTCGATAATGGTGCGAAACCTAACACAATAAGGGTGGACCAGAATTCAATTCTGGCCCTGTATAGGTTCTGCGAGAGCAAGAATATTAATTTGATTCAGCGGATAGTGGATCTTGTGCCGTTCACTATCGGTGAGATTGAGTCATTCTCCTCATATTGTGGATACGGCCTACAATCCGGGGAGCGAGTGGGCGAGAACTGGTATAGCGCTAGAATGCGGGGAGCAAGAAAATTTTTAGAATACCTTTGGCTCTTTTACGAGGGGCAGTATTCGCGAAATATACAGCAGCTAAAGGCAGCAAAGCGTTTATATGAACGAATGGACGCAGGATTTAAGCTGTACCTTAAGTCTCCTTACAAGGGCGACAGGAAAGACAAGATTGGCCTTACTCCTGAGCTGCAGGTGAAGTTCATAACTATCATCGACCCTGATTATAGTAATAAGAGTAATCCTTGGAAGTCGTCAAAGGTGAAGTGGCGGAACTATATATTTCTGCTGCTTCTGATGCTTGCGGGGAATAGAAAGGGTGAGACGCTACTATTAAAGCTGAACGATTTTCAGCTTACGGGTAGGAGGAAGTATTTCGATATATTGAAGAACACTGATGTAATCAACTATCCGCGCGCAGAGTCTCCGTCCGTAAAAACCTATGGTCGGCAAGTTGAGTTACACGATGATTTCGCATCCCTGATTGAGCATTACATAGTCCATGTAAGAAAAGAGTTCGAAGGCTGGCAGAGATCTAGCTATTTATTTCTTTCATGCCGTGATGGAAATCCATTGTCGGTCCAAACGCCAAACTCGATATTGAATGAACTTATCCTGCGGCACCCTGAGTTTTCTGGATTGTTAAGCCCCCACCGCCTACGTAACACATTTCATGATCTTCTGAATCAAGCGCTGGATAAGAAATTCAAAGGAGCTAGTGGATTAAGCCGCAAGATAATGAAGGCGCCTATTCAGGAGGCAGCGGGAGGCTGGGCTAGAAACAGTGATATGCCTGACCGTTATTCTAGAGGGTCAATACAAGCCAAAGTTGCAGGCCTGCAAGTTCTTCTACAGGAGGAGATACTTCGTTCGCAGGAAAATAAGCAATGATTTCAGCTAAGGATGTACGCCTTTCACCTACTGCTGAAATTATTTCAGATATCCAAGAGAATGAGAGATTCGTAAGCAGTCGTCTAGGTTACCGAGTTGAGCTACTTGATTCTAAGGGTGACTTTCGAAACGTAATAATAGTTCCCGATGATACTAGTGAGTTCACATATCTCAGGTCTGAGTATATAAATTATCTGGATTATGACTTAAAGGGAATCGTTGCAAGCTATTTGCGATATATTTTAGAGCGGAATCTTTCTTCAACTGTCCGGCATAAATTCAAATTCATCGACAGGCTTGCTAAAGAGTTGACTAGAGGGACTAGTCTAAATGACTTCCTTGATGAGGTTTCTGCGTTAAACGGAAGACATAGGCAGCAGTTTATTTCGACTTGCAAAGAATTCTTGCGGTTCGCTCTCTTGCATGAATATGAATGGTTGTGTCTAGATAAGTACGAAGATTTTATGAGGCTTCGTGACTACTCGGGAAGAAAAAATTCGTATTTGTCTCTCTTTATGATGGATGAGGA
Source organism: Pseudomonas sp. GD04019 (assembly GCF_029837695.1). GTDB lineage: Bacteria > Pseudomonadota > Gammaproteobacteria > Pseudomonadales > Pseudomonadaceae > Aquipseudomonas. The sequence goes on along the minus strand of NZ_JAOEEA010000003.1, from coordinate 369,942 downwards.
AAGAGGTCCATTTAGCAAAGAAGAGATCACCATACTATCTGCTCAAGTAGACAACGAATCGCTCCCGCTAGCTTTTCGTCTGATCTTGGACCTCTGTTTGTGTTTCGGCTTGAGGCCTATTCAGCTTTCTATGCTGAAGCGAAAAGACTTCATCAAAGACGTTGTAACTGGCGTTCGATACTTGAACGTTCCGCGTGTGAAACAGCGATCTGCTAAAAGAAGAAGTAAGTTCAGCTCCAGGCTTCTCTCAGAAAGAACAGCCAATCTACTAGAATTTTATATTAATTCTTCCGATACCCCGATTGGTTTCGATCCTGGGGAGTTACCCATATTTATTTCGCCTAAGGCTATAGATCTAGAGGCCGACGGTAATTCCCGAGGGAGTCACTATTGGGAAGATGACGAGAGAATTTCGAGTGATTATTTCGCGGATGAAGCGAAGATGTCCGTGCAGTATCATAAATCTTCATGCCGAATTAATTATATGCTTTGGGGTAATGAGCATAGACTGCCTCTGTCGCCTAGAACCGGTAAGAGATTCAACTTGTGTGCTTATAGATTTCGATACACGGTAGGGACCCAGGCTGTTATGTCTGGTTGCACCCCTGAAGAAGTAGCTGATCTTTTGGATCATGAAGGCACAAGTAGTATTAAGCATTATTTTCGCTTTACTCACGAAATGTGGGAAATTCTTGAGGCTGCGACGCTGAACCGCATTGAGCAGAAACACTTTACGGCTGCATGGATGAAGGAAGGTGAGCTCAAGGGTAATGTATATAGCCAGGTTTGTGAGCCCAGAAATTTCAATGTTATTGGGAAGTGTGCATCAAAGTCGATTTGCTTTGAGGAGCCAGCCATTACTTGCTACTCCTGCAGTAGATTTTGTCCGAACAAAAGTACTGTAGCGCATGAGGCCGCATTGGAGGGACTAATAGAGAGAAAGGAACAATTACTTATGATTAGTACAGCCAATGTCGTGTCAGTAATTGACCAGGCAATTGCCGGTTGTCATGCCGCCATAGCGTATTCAGAAGGCAATGAAGTTTTGCTGATTAATTCTAAGGAATTCTAATGCAGGTTAAAGTGGTTAGAGATATCCTGCATGAAGAGTTGCTGCTAAAGCTAAAGAAACTTGCAAGCAGTGCTGAGGTGCAATTTTCAAAGCTTGTTGTCTTTAAAGGCTCTACCTGGCAGGAGGATGTTTGGAGATATAAGGGGCGGGAAAAATTAAACTTATTTGCTAGAGGCTCATGCAGCCAAGAGCTGACGCTATTGAATAAGGTCTTTATTGTAAATTATTTATGGGAAAGACGAGCCTCAAGCAAGCAAGTTTCTTTCTCGCGCGTGCGCGATTTGATTTCACCCATTAAAAATTTCGTATCGCAAGGCTCCACTTCCCTGGTAGACCTAGATCAGGACTATTACTTTCGCACCTTTGGCTTTTTGCAGTCGAGGTACAAATATCCCGCAGGTCCTTGTAGAGCGATTAACTACTTTGTTCGTTTCTTATTCGACTCCGGGTTGGCACCGCAGAACTTCGATCTGATTGGTGCACACGACCTTGAGGAGAGAGATAAATATGGCCGCTTGGAGGCTGGTGACAAACTGCCCCTTCCAGAGCTTATTAAGGCAATAATCGCGTTAAAATGGGCTATCAAGACGCAGTGGGATGGGAGCCTTAGAGCGCAAATTGATTATCTTGCAGTTTTAACTCAGGTCTTTCAGTTTGGATTGGGTCTGAGAATAGGTGAAATTCTTCGTCTCCCCAAAAATTGTTTGGTTGAGATAGGCGGAGAAATGTATTGCCGGGTCTGGACCGAAAAAGGGTCTGAGCCCATTGCTAGATATGTCCCTACCATATGGCGGTCTGCATTCAGCGATGCGGTTGATAGCATCAATAATATTTGCCAGCCCTACAGAGCTCGGGCTTTGAGCATTGAGAACGGCTCCTTTGCTGACGAGTTGAAAGAGCGATTCCACGCAAGAGCAAATAAAATTGAGTCCGAAGTGCAGAACGCTCTCGAGAGGTTGCACTGCAAGGTCCGCTCGAATGTCGCCGACACAAAATCTCGTCTGCATCTTTTGAAAAGCGTTTCAGACGATGAAATGATTGAGCTGAAGAATCTTGCTGAATATCTACCAGTTGCTTCGAGTTCTACGTCTGCTGCTTCGCTTCTGAAATTCTATAGAGCCAATGGCTTCAATTTGATTTCTAAGCCATTAGGCAAGAAAAAATGCGCTCACTATGTGCAAGGTAGGGATCTTAAGAAGCGCATCAAAGAGCTTGTCGAGTTAAGGCGCGGCTTTTTGCTTTACGATGAGGTTTTCGAAATCCTCCATGGCCGTCAGCCGGCTAAGAACGGGTCTAAAGATCGTTTCGCATTCAAAGATAAATTGAAACTCTGGATCATGTCATCCTTTGAATGTTTTGCATTCACCGGGGAGCCCTCTTTACACGGGCGTCGAACTGTCTATCTAAGTCGCGCGGACGCCCTACTTGCAGTGCGTACGGTTGTGGGTGGCGGATATGATAAAGCCAAGTACATTCCTGTGCTTGATGCTGAGCAGTTATTCCCTGAGTTTTTTAACCAGAAGACACTGACCTCAGTGGCACTCGATTCAGAGAGAAGCTTTTACTCATTTTTAAAGCTTTCTAGTGCGCGAAAAAATTTCTATAGACCATCACCTCTGCCATCAGAGCTTAGATATCGTGCTGCGTATGGCTTTCTAATTGATCAAAGCAGTATTATTGATGCTGTGGAGAGCTCTTTTGTTTCAATTAACTCTAGAGTTTCTGCGGCGCTAGTTGAGGATATTAAGGAAGAATTCTTGGCGGATGGGATGCAAATAAGCTCTGCATCCTTTGGAATAAATCAGCAGGTATCTGATTACCTGTTCTTGGTTCCGGCCTCTCTGGGTGGCGTGTATAATGAATACTTACCTTCCATCTTTGATTATCATGCTGTACTGCATGTAATAAAGCCGACCAATATTGCCCGCTCGGCGTTCTTCCGCTATGGCATTGCTGCAGATGAGAAGCTGATTAAGTCTTTTCAAAGCCACAAGGGAAGGCATTGGCAAACCAATTCTCTTTTTCGCGCGGGCTTAGCTGCAAGTATCGTGAATAAATGGATGGGTAGAACTGACAGTCAAGGCGATCATTATGATCATCAGACTCCACGAGAGCGGGCCGCTAAAGTAAGTGAATTGATGCTCTCTGAGCAGTCTAGGTTCATTGGTGAGCTAGCCAATAAGGTCAAGTCTTGGTCTGGGACTAATGTTTCAGATGAGCATATCCAAGGCTACCTCAACAACACTCTGCAAACTGTTCATTATGGCCCCCTCGGTCATTGTTTTCGCGACATCAACCTCAAGCCCTGTGAGTTTCACCTAAAATGCTTAACCGGAAATGCTGGGAAAGGTTGTCGGGAATTTGTAGTGGATATGTCTGATCCAATACAAGTAAAGCAGATCGAGGCGGAGCGCAGTCGCGCAGAGAATGAGCTTTCCAGGTTATTCGAAGCAATTAATAGGCCGGACGTTCCGGTTGAGTCTGTTGAGATGCATATTGAGCATCAAATGACGGTTTTCAGAAATGCAAGTTACATACTGGATCGTTCTGATATTGTTCTCACTCAGGAGCAGGTTGAACAAAGTCAAGACTATCAACCATTTGTTCATGAGGGTTCTATCCCGAGTGACTGTGTCTTTCAGTGCGGGGCGACTTGATAGTGACTATATCTGCTAATCAATGGGATGTTGCTTTCTCTACTCTCCAGCAGTTTGAGAGGCAATTGATTTCACCAGAGCTCTTCTGCTGGAATTACATGGTGGAGAAATGCGGTATATCCAAGCCTACTCTCTGGCGAAACAAGGATTTTGTCCGCGAGTTTCAGCGTGTTAAAAGCCTGACAAAGAACTACGCAGGAGGAGAGCAGTACTTTGATCAGGTAGTTTCTTTGGAAACTGCCAGGATCCGCGAATACGACCAACAGATCGTTAAGCTGAAGGCGCAGGTCGAAGAATTAACCCGGCAGCTGAGCAGGGAGCGGGAAAGAGTGCTCTACGCCTCGATGATTGCTAGGAGAAAGAATATCGACCCTGCTGAGTTCTTGGAGGAGACCCCGCTGTTCAGGAAAGCAGGCAAAGCAGCCAAGGTGATCAAGCTTCCATCAAAGGAAACCTAATAGGCTCACTGTAGGGCGTTAGGTGGTGAGTCAGAAGACTGCGGGAAGTAGTGCCGCTGGCTCGCACTGAAGTATTTCTGCAATTTTGTACAGCTTTTCAACAGTGAGGTTTACCTCGCCTCGCTCGATACGTCCCATGTAGCTCCGATCAATTTTGCATGCCAACGCTAGGGCATCCTGTGGAATGCCCTTGGCTTTCCTATGTGCTCGGATTGACTTGCCCAATGCGATCGCAAGCTGACCCATGGCCGCCTCGGCTCTTGTGAGCCGGCACTATCCTGTGTTTGCGGACTATTCGGCCACGGACTATAATCCGTATTTTCGGCTGTTCCGCGCGACCCGTTCCAGGTACCCGCATGAAATCGGATTCATTCACTTTCGATAGTCGGCTGTACCAGCTGCTGCAGCAGGATAGGTTCGCGAAATTTACGACTCGTGATCTGCGTGACGCCTACGCCCAGTGCTTAGGCAGCGTGAGCTTTGACATCACGGAAGTTCGTTATTACGTGTATGAGCAGATTCGACGGATGCTGCGCGTGGGCTGGGTTACCTACGACGAAGTGCGACGAAAGCGCGGTCAGGTCTACCATCTAGGACCAATCCCTTCAGGTCTTGATCTTGAGCTTGTGGATGGCAGATTCACTTCGACTTCTCCTCCACTGCTGGAGTTACCACAGGTTGGGAGTTCAGCTTCGGTGTCCCCTTCCGTCACGGAGGCAGACGTACTAGAGCATTTGGAATCACTGCAGAAGGAAATTCGCCTCGACTTTCTGACGTCGATGGGCGAAACGGAGCGGTACAAGCAACTCCTTGATGACATGCCCCACCTAAAGCCTAGGGTTGAAGTGGAATATTTCGACGCGCGAGATCGAAGCTCTCGGCTTCTTGGGCACCTTCGAGCGGTCGAGAAAACTCTAAAGACCTTCGCACCCAAAGCATGAAGTCGACGCTAAGAGAATGGCAGCGTCGATGCATTGATGCTGCCCTAGAACGGTACGCTGTTGCGCCGCACTTCTTCTGTCAGGCTACGCCTGGGGCTGGAAAGACTTGGATGGCTGCAGAGCTTGCCAATCGCTTGCTCCAGCTGGACAAGATCGATCTTGTGCTCTGTTTCGCACCCTCGTGCCAAGTCGTCGAAGGTTTCCGATCTACCTTTTCCAAGGTCTTGGGTAGGCGCCTTGATGGTCTCATTGGTGCTGTGGGAGCTGCTTGTACCTATCAGGCAATGGACTACCAGGATGAAGCTTTCTGGGCGCTCCTAGAAAACTATCGAGTGTTGGCTATTTTCGATGAGATTCATCATTGCGCCGGTCATGATCTCCTTCTGAGCAATGCTTGGGGCCAGCAAATCATCCAGAACGTCCAGGATCAGGCAGCCTTCACCTTGGCGCTCTCAGGGACGCCTTGGCGTTCCGATGATAAGGGCATTGCACTGGCTCGCTATTCGACAGCAGAAGGTCGATTAGTCTGCGACTACCGCTACGGGCTCCGCGAGGCCATTTCAGATAATGTTTGTCGCGCCCCTCGCATCGTGCTGCTGGACAATCACTCTGTGAAGCTGACGGAGGAGTCCAGTGGTGACAACCCAGTACGACTTTTCCCTAGTTTTAATCAGTTGCTCTGTGAGTCCCCGGTTTCCTATGAGGAGCTGCTTCGGAACCCTGAAATCATCAGTCAGATGCTCGGTCTTGCGATCGCAAAACTCGATGACCTCAGAAAGGTTAAGCCGGATGCAGGCGGTCTGGTGGTTGCCACTGATGTTGAGCATGCGCACCAAGTAGCGCTGGCACTTGAGGCTAGGGGTGAATCATGCCGAATCGTGACCAACAGAGATAAACGTGCTCAGGATGGAATTAACGAGTTCAGGCATGGCGCTTCTCGTTGGATCGTAGCTGTGGGGATGATCAGCGAAGGGACAGATATCCCCCGATTGCAGGTTTGTTGCTACCTCAGCCGTATTCGCACGGAGTTGCATTACCGCCAGGTGTTAGGGCGTGTTTTGCGTCGAACTGGAGCGGCTGATGACCAGGCTTGGTTGTATGTGTTGGCAGAGTCGACCCTTGAAGGGTTCTCTCAACGAGTGGCTGATGACCTGCCCGAAGATTTAGCCATTCTCAGTCGGGTGCATGCTCCGCCTGACATAGTCGAAGATCTGATCAGCGAGCTGGCACCAAGCTACGAGTTGAGGTGCCCGTCGAGCGATGATGCTGCGCCATCAATTTGCGGGTTCTCGTTGGGGCTTTCCCCGAGCGACTCCGATTCCACTTCGCTCTACCGACTGAGTTTCTCACAGCGCTATCACTATCAGTTGTTAGCGCTTTTCTAAGTCTTCATCTGAGGCTTGTGGGGCACTAACTTCTTGCTTTTGGAGGCTTGTATGAGCTGCGTCGAGTTACTAGCCCCAGTTACCAAGTGCGTGCAGTTGGCTGGCAAACTGCTGGCTGCTGAGTGGAAGCGCTCAGGTGGGCCCAGGGGCTCGGGGGATAAAGCAAGCGTGGACACAGAGATCGAAGTACTTCTACGCAAAAGCTTGCTTGAACTGCTGGGCTGCGATTTCTGGGGAGAGGAAACCGGCTATCACCTTTCTGGGCATGAATACTGTTGGGTTGTTGATCCCAACGACGGGACTAGAGATTTCCTGCTCGGGCGACAGGGATCAGCTATTTCTGTCGGGCTACTGCGTGGTTCTAGGCCGGTTCTTGGCGTGGTCTATGCGCCGATCACGGTCGACCGTGGTCCTGATTGCATTGCTTGGGCGGAAGGATGCTCCCGCGTCATTCGCAATGGGGAGGAAGTTCTTTCAGGGTTGCAACGTGGGCCACTAACGTCTGGTAGCCAGGTTCTGATGAGTACAGCTGCAGGTAGTAAAGCTGACCTGAATGCAGAGTTATGTTCGCCCGCTAATTGTTGTCCCATGCCAAGCATTGCCTATCGGTTAGCACGAGTTGCCGTCGGTGATGCAATCGCAGGTGCGTCCCTTGTATCGGTGGGCGCGCATGATGTCGTAGCCGGCCATGCTCTTTTGACAGGCGCAAATGGTGTGCTTCTGAACCAGGATGGATTACCGGTCACATACCACTCCGTGGCGCAAATGATGAGCGTATCGAGGCGATGCTTTGGTGGCGCCCCTGAAGTGTGTAGAGAGCTCGCTAACAGGGACTGGCAACGCCTTTTCTGAACTCCTCGAGCGCTCTCGCGGGATGGCTCTTGGCGGCAACGCTAGGTCTGACCTTATGACATCTTTCACCAAAACCAGCCTCCAAGTAGAGTGGTGCTCCCCAGCCATTCCTTAGAAAAGGCCGATGTATGTCCAAACTTGCTGAATTCAAGGCACTTGAAGCCCAACTCGCCGCCCAACTTAAACAGCTAAATGAGCTGAAAAATGACGATGGACTTAAGCGAGAGATTGAGTTTGAGGAGAAGCTTCGCGAATTGATGGCTGAATATGGATTTGGCCTGAAGGGAATCATTGCTCTGCTCGATCCGCAGGCCTGCTCTCTTGGAGCAACACCTGTTCCTACCACTAGAGGAAACCGCCGTCAGCGCCAGCTCAAAGTTTACAAAAACGAAGAAACTGGCGAGATTGTAGAAACCAAAGGCGGCAACAATAAAGTGCTGAAGGCTTGGAAAGACAAGTACGGGGCTGCGAAGGTTCAAGGCTGGTTGCAGTAGGGCCTATCTCGTTGGATGAAAAAGCCAGGTATTGCCTGGCTTTTTACTAGCTGCTGCGAGCGGCGGTTGGTCAGAACGAATGCTATACCGATAGAACTCTACGCTTAGAGAAAGCGTGGTAGAGAAAACCTGCCACTTGGCGGTTTGGCTCAGGAAGGAAAAACTCGATGCTCGCGATCCAGTAGAACTAAAAAGAATGCGGCTTTTGCTCGAAAACCATGAACGCGCATTTTTTGGTTCACTCGTAGTTCGAAGAATGTGATGTCGTCTCCGATCTGCTTTCGCACTCTCTTCAGATGTTCTTCGGCGCCATTTTTTATAGTGGCTATATCGTACTGCGTATAGGCTAAACCGGCTTTGTTATCGCCTTTCCCGCTGGTTTCTAAAACCTGGCGCCAGGTTCGATCGCGAAGCGCAGAAATAAAGTCGCTGAAACTTTTGAGCTCATCTTTCTCCCATGCAGAAAAGCACTCAAAGGCGTTGCAAAAATATTTTAGTGTGACAAATGGGTTTTCATTGTCAGCCGAGCCGCCGTTCATTGTGTTATTAAGAGAAAAGACTTTCTCTTCAATGGGAGATAGCTTGCTAGCGGACTGTGCTTGCTGGTGTATTTTATCCTTGGGTAGTTTCTTCACCATCTTCCAACTCCCCGTAAACCTCCTTATAGAAGCTAAGAATTGAGTCCTTTGAAATCACTTCCTCGCAACGCTCCTCAGGGTCGCGGCCGCCGCGGGCGCTGATCCAAGGACGCTCGGAGTGAGTCATAGCTTCAAGCTTCTTGGCAGCAAATGAGCCGTAAGCATCGCGAACCTGCTCCAATATATTAAGAGAGTCCGCATCAATACCTTCGGATGCGCCACCAGGTACGATCGGTTGCCAGCCGTAGCGCTTAAATTCGTGCCAAACGGAAGGTACTACCGGACCATGAGGCCATGCTTGCATGTCTTCATCAAACAATGGCCGATCTAAGGCCATCAAATGCCAAGCTTGCGCGAAGTAGAGAAGCTTCTGCACCTGCAGATGCGTTACGACCTCGCCAGCCGCATGGTCGCTTAGGTTGTTCACAAACCAGTTTGCGACGGCAACAGGCTTTGTCATCCCAATCTCCAATGTTCTAAATGGTCGCCCAGCTTGTCAGACGGATTCATTCGGAAGTGAGTCTCCTGACCAACTGCCTTTAGGCGACTATAGCTGATGCGCTCAACGGCTGAGCCTTCAGTGATCCTGCTCTCACTAGAGACGCTCAGATTAATCGAGCTCGAGCCGTTGCAAGGGGCGATAGAGTACTCGGCGAAATCGAGAAGGGACAATCTCAGCTTTAACCGACAGCCGGTAGCTGCCGCGTGGCATCGCCCCGCATTAGCTCTCTCCACACAACATGATCCGCCATGGGCAAGGCCGATAGGTGATCAACCGGTTGCCCCAGCCTTTTATAGAGAATTATTCCAGGCCAATAATTATCGCCCTGGAATAATTCTCTATAAAGTCGCAGGAGGACAGGAACGAGCGCATAACCAGGAGAATCGACAATTAATCACCGCGCAAGCCAGGAGTCCTGGCAATCGAAGCCTCATCATGAGAATTATGTGGAATTATGCGAAAATTCATAATGTCACTGACTGCCCAGTCACCTTGTCGCTCGGAGCGATACCCAAGGGCTAGCAGCTACCTGCGAGAAGCGGCCATCGATCATGAATCCAGGTGTACTCAGCCGGTGCGTTGGTAGTCACGATATACACCCGGCGCTGCTCGCCCTCCCCAATGACCAAGCACTCCAAAGCGGAGCCCTCCGGCACATCGAACCAGTGGGACTGTCGGTTCTTGTCGCCCGGATGACCGTCCTTCTCCATGAAGCGCTGCACCATTGCCAGCCCTTGCCGCGGCCGATACTTGGCCCACCCGCCGGCCTGCACAGTGCTGAGCCTTGCCCAGCCACCAGGTGGACCTTCGCCAGGCTCTTCCTTGCGCCGGCCCCACTGAATCCAATCGAGCTGGCCGGAGCCTTCCAGAAGCACTGGTAGGGCTGCCTTGGGATTGGGGAAGTAGATTTTCCAGACCTTCTCAGCCTCGCGGGCCTCAACACCTCCGCACATCGACTACCTCCTCGAGCTGCGCGCAGCTGCACATTTGGTGCTCGTCTTCCTGTTCTAGACTGCTCGCGCAGGACGCACATTCCCCAACCGGAAAAGGATTTCGCCATGGGATTTCTGACCGTCACTCGCCGCGAAGGCGAGACCATCCGCCTCACCATCGACCCCGGCGTCGACACTGAGAAACTACTCGCGCTGCTACTGCGCGATGGCATCACCATCCACATGCATCGAGGTCAGCACAACGGGCATAAGTGGGTCAGCAGCCGTTTGTATCCGACGCGAATCGAGGTGGTGGCTGACGACGCGCTGATCGCCAGCCATGTCCGCTTGCTGGATCGCGACCAGGTCAGCTATGACTGGCAGCACTACCTCCCGCTGATCGAACGCAAGCCCGGTGCGCTGCGCAACGGCGCGCCCTTTGCTGATCTGCCGGCGCCGCTGCGTCAGCTTAAGCACGGTCTGGGGCGTCATGCCGGCGGTGACCGGATCATGGCGCAAGTTCTGGCTGCCGTACCGGTCGCCGGGCTCGATGCGGTGCTGGTGGCTGTTGAGCTGGTACTGGAAAGCGGCAGCCTGAGCGCCGAACACATCCTCAATGTCGTGGCACGGCTGACAGCATCCGAACCGCCGCCCAGCGTCGAAACCCACTTGTCGCTCAAGGAAGCCCCCGTCGCCAACACGGCGCGCTACGACCGCCTGCGTGGCCAGACCAAGGAGATCGGTCATGCGTGATTTGATGGCGGAACTCAAGGAACTGCGCCTGCACGGCATGGCCACGGCCTGGGCGGAGTTAACTGCACAGGGTGAGTCGAACACAGCCTCATCCAAGTGGCTGCTCGAACACCTGCTGGAACAAGAGCACACAGATCGCGCCATGCGCTCGGTGAGCCACCAGATGAACATGGCCAAGCTGCCGATGCACCGCGATCTGGCCAGCTTCGATTTCAACGCCTCTAGCGCCGACGCACGCCTGATCAGCGAGCTGGCCAGCCTGGCCTTTACCGACACCGCGCAGAACGTGGTGCTGATCGGTGGGCCAGGCACCGGTAAAACCCACCTAGCCACCGCGCTGGCCGTGTCCGGCATCACCCGGCACGGTAAGCGCGTGCGCTTCTACTCCACGGTCGATCTGGTCAATCTGCTGGAGCGCGAAAAACACGACGGCAAAGCCGGGCGGATCGCCCAGGCACTGCTGCGCATGGATCTGGTCATCCTCGACGAACTGGGTTATCTGCCGTTCAGCCAGGCTGGCGGTGCGTTGCTGTTTCACCTGCTGTCCAAGCTGTACGAACACACCAGCGTGGTGATCACCACCAACCTGAGCTTCGCCGAATGGTCGAGCGTGTTCGGCGACGCCAAGATGACCACCGCCCTGCTGGATCGGCTGACCCACCACTGCCACATCGTCGAAACCGGTAACGAGTCCTATCGCCTGCAACACAGTAGCTTGGCGGCCCAGGCCAAGATCAAATCACGGGAGCGAAAGCGTAAGGGCGGCCAGGAACCGGAGGACGATGAGCCGTTCTGATTTCATGGCGACGACGGCCTGCTACATGGCTGCGTGTGGCAGGTCTTAAACAACTGAACTGGGCTAGCGAAGGAGTGGGGGCAACAGCAGCTGCGCTGGTAGACTTATCCACAGTTGCTGGTAACAAAATCAGCAATCCGCCCTGGGTCAAATTTCAATCGGCAGGGTGGGTCAATTTTCCATCAGCGCCAACACACTAAGCAACCATCAGAAAATTTTGACTGTACGCCAAAAAATTCGCATCTACCAGCATCTAAACAGGCGTTGTTGATTATCATAAAACACTGACACTGTATTATATAATCGTGCTTTTGTGTTATTTTTTTAATATTTACTGATTACGTACTTGCTTAACCACTCAGTTGCGCTAGAATTAATAGACGCGAAATTTAAATCTCTAATTTTCCAACACTTAGTAAAACCTCGTTTGCCATCCCACTACCATTGTAGGAGCAAATCAGGAGACATAAAAAATTAGCGGTAGCGTGCCTGGCCCTCTAGATAAGTATTGGAGACTGTAATGAAGTTTGAAAAGTCACAGACAGCAATCGACCACCTGACTCCCGAGCAACACCGAATTACCCAGGAGGCGGGCACCGAAAGGCCCTTCACGGGCGAGTACAACGACAACAAGGAGCCTGGCATCTACGTCGACATAGTGTCGGGAGAGCCACTGTTCGCTTCGACGGACAAGTTCGATTCGGGTACTGGCTGGCCCAGCTTCACCAAGCCGATCGTTTCGGCAAACGTGAACGAGGTGCGGGACAGCGCACACGGCATGGTCCGGACGGAGGTCAGGTCAGTACACGCAGACAGTCATCTCGGCCATGTGTTCCCCGATGGTCCTTCCGACCGCGGCGGTCTGCGGTACTGCATCAACTCAGCGTCCCTTCGCTTCATCCCGCGCGACGAGATGGAGTCCGAGGGATACGGTGAATATCTCGATCAAGTAGAGGAGGCTTAACATGCATCAGCGCGCTGTTCTCGCAGGAGGATGTTTCTGGGGCATGCAGGATCTGATCCGCAAGCGGCCCGGCATCATCTCGACCCGTGTGGGTTACACGGGCGGCGATATTCCGAACGCCACGTATCGTAATCACGGCACGCATGCCGAGGGGATCGAGATTGTCTTCGACCCGACAGTGACGAGCTACCGGAACATCCTGGAATTCTTCTTCCAGATCCACGATCCGACGACGCTGAACCGCCAGGGCAATGATCGTGGGCTCTCCTACCGGTCGGGCATCTATTATGTCGACGAGGAGCAGAAGCGCGTCGCCGAGGATACGATCGCCGATGTGGATGCCTCGGGGCTGTGGGATGGCAAAGTGGTGACCGAGGTCCAGCCGGTCGGCGAGTTCTGGGAGGCCGAGCCCGATCACCAGGATTATCTGGAGAAGCGCCCGGGCGGCTACACCTGCCACTTCGTCCGTCCCGGCTGGGTGCTTCCGAAGCGCCAAAAGGTTGACGACGTACAGCCAGCGGCCGGGACCGCGGCGGAATAGGCTTCACTGCCGTTGCCACTGCGCCGGTCCGGTCCGCAATCTTCGTGACCGCGTCGTTCAGCGACGCGGTCATCGAACCCTACTTCAGAGTGACGGCTCGTTCCAGTCAGTCGCCATCGCAACACCAGGATCGCAGATTTATGCCAGACCTCTCGTCCTTTCCGATCACGCAGCGCTGGCCGGCATCTCATCCCGATCGCCTGCAACTCTACGCAGCCCCTACGCCCAATGGCGTCAAGGTCTCGATCATGCTTGAGGAGACTGGCCTGGCGTACGAGCCCCACCTGATCGACATCTCGAACAACGAGTCGAAGGATCCGGCGTTCGTGTCGCTGAACCCGAACGGACGCATACCGGCGATCATCGATCCGGCTGGCCCTGACGGTAGACCCATCGCCTTATGGGAATCCGGTGCGATCCTCCTCTATCTGGCCGACAAGACGGGTCAGTTCATCTCCACCGAACCAGGCCAGCGTTACGAGACCCTAGCGTGGGTGTTCTTTCAGATGTCGGCCATCGGGCCGATGTTCGGTCAGCTCGGCTTCTTCCTGCGATTTGGCGGCAAGGACTATGAGGACAAGCGGCCGCAACAGCGCTTTATCGACGAATCCACGCGTCTGCTGGGGATTCTGGATCGCCGGCTGGAAGGCCGCGACTGGATCGTCGACGACTATTCGATCGCGGACATCGCGACGCTCGGCTGGGTGAATGCGCTGGTGGAATTCTACGCTGCGGGTGACATCCTTGGCCTCAGCAGCTTTTCGAACGTCCGCGCATGGCTTGGACGCGGGCTGGCTCGACCGGCCGTCCAGCGTGGCCTCCACATTCCCGCGAGGCCAGCATGAGCATCATCGCCGCCTATTATTACAACGAAGGCAAGCGAGTTCGCGAAATCGCGCTCGATGAGCACGTCAAGTTGGGCGAGAGTCGCTCGGGCTTCTGCTGGATCGCGCTTAGCGAACCCACCCCCGAGGAACTACTCGCGATCCAAAGGACATATAATCTTCATCCGTTGGCGATCGACAACGCGATGCACCCGCTGTGCCCGCCCAAGCTCGAGGTCTACAACGATGAGTTGTACGTCGTCGCGCAGACCGCCGAGCTGGTCGGCGACCGGATCAGCTACGGCAAGATGGCGATCTTCACCGGTCACAATCACCTTATCACCGTGCGGCACGGCAATGCCGGAGCGCTGGGCAAACTTCGGGAGCAACTCGAGGCATCGCCGACGCAGTTCGGCAAGGGTGTCGACTATGTGCTGCACGCGATCTTGCATCGCGTGGTCGACCAGTATCTGCCCATCTTCGAAATGATCGAGGACGACGTCCTGGCGATGGAGCGACGGTCGCTGCACGATTTCCTCGGGCCAGAAGAGGTGGCGCGAATCTTCGAACTAAGGTCCGAACTCACGCGGTTCCAGCGCACGCTCAGGGCTATGGCCGAGCTGGTGCGAAAGCTCGTTCGCGGCCACTTTCCCTGCATCAGCGCCGAAATGACACCATATTTCCACGACGTCGCGGACCATGTCCACCGCGTGCAGTCCATGGTCGACGGCCTCCTGCTTGTCCTGTCCACGGTCTTTGAGGCCAGCAGCCTTCTGGAAGCGCAAAGGATCGGTGTGGTCACCCGCCAGCTCGCGGCCTGGGCGGCAATACTGGCAGTCCCGACGGCGATCGCTGGAATATACGGCATGAACTTTAAGCACATGCCGGAGCTGGACACGGCCTACGGATACTTTGTCGTGCTCGGAGTGATAGCGATATCGTGCGTTTTCCTATTTGTGCGCTTCAAGAAGGCTAAGTGGCTGTGAATACTGCCCATCGTTTTCTTCGCCGTCATCTGACGGTTACAGCGGGCCTTATACGGAAGCTTGTCCAATCCAACTCAAGATGAAGGTGCGTCCATGACATAGCAGCTGACCGACGCTCTACAAGCAGTTCAGTCCTTCATCGCCAAGGGCTAAGACCGCGAATAGCGCGTCAAGGACAGCAATCTCGTCGATCTCGAGCCAGGATCAACCATCGGTCCGTGCGGCATCTGCGTCGACGCGGCGTTTCGCCTCGGAAGCGGTGATGATGGCGATAACGCCTCCACCCTCTACGCGATCACCGATCCGGCGACCGAGCATAAGGGCCTGTTGATCGACGTGTTCGATGAAATCTGCTACCGCGACCCAGTTCAAGAGTCGGGACCTCAATGTAGAAGAAGTTGACTAACGAGCATTCGCGTCATCCGATCAAGCAAGCTGGAGACATTTATGAAAGCCATTGGTTACAAGGTTCCGCGACCCATCGCCGCGGATGCCGCGCTGGTCGACATCAATCTGCCTCGGCCTGTCGCTGCAGGATACGATATCCTGGTTGAGGTGAAGGCCGTCTCGGTCAACCCGGTCGACTACAAGGTCCGCAACAGCACGCCGCCGGCAGATGGCGATTGGAAGGTGCTGGGATGGGATGCCGCCGGGATTGTGCGCGAGGTCGGCCCCGACGTCACGCAGTTCGAGTTAGGCGACGAGGTCTATTATGCCGGATCGATCACACGGCCCGGTACCAATGCGGAGTTCCATCTCGTCGACGCCCGGATTGTCGGTCACAAACCTGCGTCGCTCTCCTGGGCGGAAGCGGCGGCGCTGCCGCTGACGACGTTGACGGCCTGGGAGGCGATGTTCGACCGCCTGGACGTGGCGAAGCCCGTACCCGGTGCGGCGGAGGCGATCCTCATCATCGGTGGCGCGGGCGGGGTTGGGTCGATCGCCGTCCAGATCGCGCGACAGCGCACGGACCTCACCGTCATCGCCACAGCCTCTCGACCGGAAACCCAAGAGTGGGTAAGAGGGCTTGGAGCTCACCACGTCATCGACCATTCTCGTCCGCTCGCGCCACAGATCGCCGAACTCGGCATCGGTGCTCCCGCTTTCGTCTTTTCGACCACACATACCGAGCAACATGTCGCCGACATCGCCGAACTGATCGCCCCACAAGGACGGTTCGGACTGATCGACGATCCCAAGGCATTCGATATCATGGTTTTCAAGCGCAAGGCGGTGTCGATCCACCACGAGCTGATGTTCACGCGGTCGATCTACGGCACGCCCGACATGAATGAGCAGGGCGAGATTCTGGATGCGATGGCAGCGCTGGTTGACGACGGCAAAATCCGCACGACGCTGACCCGGCGACTGTCGCCGATCAATGCCGCCAATCTGAAGACGGTGCATGCACTGATCGAAAGTGGCGCGGCTAAAGGCAAGATCGTCCTCGAAGGCTTCTAACGACCGCGATCGCCAAACATCTTGTCCAACCTCAAAAAGCCGAACGGGTTATGCCCCAGCGATGAGAATCCCATGACCAAATCTATTGCCACCGCCTCGATCAACCGCGAAACCGCAGTCGCCCTCATCGACGCGGCGCTCGCTGCGGCCCGTGCCATCGGCATCCCGGCTGCCGTCGCCGTCGTCGACGCCACCGGTAACCTGCGCGCGTTCGAGCGCACCGACGATGCGCCGTTCCTTACCGTCGATGTTGCCATCGACAAGGCCTGGAGTTCCGCCTCGTTTGGGTTCCCGACCCATGTCTGGAACGACTATGTGACCAACGATCCAAAAGTGGCGCCGCTAGCCTATCGCCCTCGGATGGTCGCTGTCGGCGGCGGTTATCCGATTCTGGAGGATGGGAAGTTGATCGGCGGCATAGGCATCTCCGGAGGCAACTATCAGCAGGATCAGGATGCGTGCGTCGAGGCACTCATGAAAATCGGGTTCCAGTTGCCAGCCTGACGACTGTGAGGCCATCACCGGTGGTAATGGCCAACAGATCCAACCTTTGAGAGGCCTAATGATGGAAGCGTTCGTCGTCTTTACGCGGGAAGAAACCAGCGACCCACATGCACTCGCAACCTATTCTGCAGGCGTCGGACCATCGTTCGATGGTCACGACGTTACCTTTCTCGCCGCTTATGGCGCGATCCAGCATTTGGAGGGGCCGCCCATCGAAGGGGCCGTAATCTTGCGTTTCCCGACGATGCAGGCCGCTCGCGACTGGTATGACAGTCCCGCCTACCAAACCATCGCTGCTCATCGCTTTGCCGGTTCCCGTTACCGCGCCTTTATCATTGAAGGGCGGCGGTGACATACCGACAGAAGCACTTCGGCGCTGACCACGAGGTATCGGCGTGTGAACTCGCATCTTGGGAATCTGTGGGGGGGACCAAGACAGCGGCGCTAGGGGCTCATATCGTCGATCGGATCAGAGAGTTGCTCGGCGAGAATGGGTTATCTATTGCCGAGCTGACGGAGCGGAGCCGCCCTCTCCCAACGGATTGATTCAATCGTTGACGCTCCTCCTATCCGGATCCGGGTTTTCGCACGCTGATCAACAGAGTTACAGCGCGCAACGCCTGTAGTGGGCATCAGGGGATGGGTGGCAATCAGGATGATTGCCCACCTTCCAACGATTAACCTTGCTCAAGTTGCTTCACTAGTCGCTCCGCGTCGAGATGGAAGTCCGAGAAAACAATGCTACCGCCAGCGTCGATAACCGTAAACCACGGAGTTCCTCGTGTGCGGTAGTCTTCCATGAAGGTTGGAAACGGCGAGCCGGTCGGTTGCTCGTCGTGACCGAAAACGATAGGAAGCTCATACTTGAGCTGGTTCACGCGCAACTTCTCGAAGGTATTCTCATGCGTTCCTTCGAAGACGGTCTGGATCACTGCGAACCCCACGTCTTTTGAGCTCAACGCTGCATGCAACTTTTGTAGCGTCGGAAACCCATGCAAATGGCAACCTTGGCACCAATGCTGGAAGGCAAACAAGATTTTCGGGCCGGGCCCGATATCTGACAGTTTGAACGGCGCGATACTTTCCCCATCTTTGCCAATCCATTTTTGCACCCGCAGCTCAGGCGCTTGTCGTTCGATCTCGTTCATCTGATCCTCCAACCCCGATACAGAAGCTTAGTGGATGATCGCGCGTCGCGACGGTGCGCGAACGTCCGACCTTATTTTCCCTATTTCCTGAAGCCAGAATAGATCAGATCGACATTTCGTCCTTAATATACTCAAGCTGCCGGCGAGCGCGAACTGGGCAACCATGCGCTGGTGAGCCTTGAGCTTTGCACGCTGCCCATCCGTTTGAGAGCGAACCTGCAACTTCCGCTCCGCATACCGCAGATCAGCGTACGCAGCCTTGGGGTTATCTACCCTATAGCCATTGGGTATTGGGAATCATGCTGGCCTGACGCTATGTTCGATACGCGATTTTTTACGATGATAGAGCATCTGTATCTGATTTTTAGTCGATTGGCTTATTCGGCGGATGTGCGGGCAAATGCTTTACGCAGAGTACTGAAATGAAGGCCGGCTTCGGTCTGCCGTATCGAGCAAGAGGGGTCACTATGGTCACCAGAGGTTTCACCGGTCGCGGTTCAGGCGACCAGTCCGATCGGATTCCGCCAGGTCAGCATCTGGTGGAGGATTTCCCTGTTCTGTCGGCCGGCCCTACGCCGAGGGTAGAGCCCTCCGACTGGAAATTCACAGTCAAAATTGGTCCGAAGCCCGTCAAAACGTGGAATTGGGGCGAATTCAACACTCTACCAAAGACCCAGGTGACAAAGGATATTCACTGCGTCACCTCTTGGTCCAAACTGGATACCGTTTGGGAGGGTGTACTCATTGAAGACATCCTTGCAGATGCAGAGCTTGATCGGCCTACCGATTTCGTCTTGGCGCACTGCTACGATAATTATTCGACAAACGTCCCTCTGACGGATCTGCTTTCCGGGAAAGCGATGGTCGCCCTCAGTTATGCGGGCAAGCCACTTTCCCGCGATCATGGGGGGCCGGCGCGTCTTCTAGTGCCGCACCTTTACTTCTGGAAATCCGCCAAATGGGTGAATGCGCTGCAATTCACGACGCGTGACGAGGCCGGCTTTTGGGAGCTGCACGGCTATCACATCTACGGCGATCCGTGGCGCGAACAACGATACACCCATGACTGAAAACGAAGCGCAAGTCCGTTCGTGGCAATCATGCGTGATCGACGACATCATCCAGCAAACACCGAGTATCAAGAGCTTCTTCCTTCGGTTGAGCAAGCCGTTCGCGCACACCGCAGGTCAGCACGTCGATATCCGGCTGACCGCGCCCGACGGCTACAGTGCAATGCGCAGCTACTCGATCGCGTCATCGGCAGTTTCGACCCCGATCGTCGAGATAGCTATCGAGCGCATGCCGGATGCCGAAGTTTCGCCGTTTTTTCACGACATCGCGGCGATTGGTGACGAAATCGAAGTTCGCGGTCCGCTCGGTGGCCATTTCCTTTGGCCTGAGCCTGCCATAGATCCGGTTCTGTTGATCGGGGGAGGCTCCGGCCTCGTGCCGTTGATGGCAATGATCCGGCAGCGCCGCGCATTGGCCCAAGCCGTTCCGACAGCGTTGCTCCTGTCCGCACGAACCGCCGAGGACGTTCTCTTCTCAGAAGAACTTCATTGCATCGAAATCAGCGATCCGGCGTTCGTCCTGGCGCTCGCGATTACGCGCGAGAAACCGGTTCGCGCATCGGACTTTGCGCGACGGATCGACGGCATGATGGTCCAAGAAATTCTAACCAGGCTTCAGGGAAAGCCGACGCAAGTGTTCGTCTGCGGGTCTAACGGATTCGTCAACATCGCAACCGATAGCGCGCTGCTGGCGGGCTTGGACGCCTCCATCATCAAGACGGAGCGCTACGGGGGCTAGCGGCGCGAGCTATCTCACGTCGCGCCGATCGTAGACGTGCGCCCTGGGAAGCTTTGGCGATCAACGTGAACCGTTTTGCCGAACACAGTCTTCGTACCCCCCGGCCTCTAGAACGCCTTCGCTCGCGATACCTGGCTCGACATCAAGCTCAATTTGAAAGTTCCTGCACTATCCGTCGTCCTGATATGCTCGACCAGCATGATGGGCGATTCGAGCGGGACCGCTTCCGTCCCAATCGAGGCTCGGTTACCTTAGAGCATCGGCTCGGCGCTACAGGAGGCGCGTGCGGCCTCTGCCTGGCGGTGAAAGCACTTTGGGCCATGTCGCCTGGATAGCGGCCAATCGTCAGCATCTGCTCCGATGTCGGCCAAGGTGCAGTCGCCATCTTTGAACGCCGCGAATTGGAGATCAACGCCATGACAGCGATCCGCGTGCAACTGCCGGAGATGCAATATGACAACTGATGTATTGCTGTACACCACGAATTGGTGCCCGTTCTGCCGCCGAGCGAAGGCGCTCCTCAAGGAAAAGGGCGTGCGATGGAAGGAGCTCGATATTGAGGCGGATCCGGCTCACCGGCAGGCCATGGCGGAAGCGTCGGGGCGAAGCTCCGTGCCGCAGATCTTCATCAATGGCACCCTTATCGGTGGCTCCGATGAGCTATTCGCGCTCGATGTCAGAGGCGAGCTCGACAAACTTCTCGGGCGCAACCCGCCTGCCACCTGAGGAGGTGCGGCTTGGGGCAGCCAGCCCGCGAGCCTTCGCCGGTTGATGAATACAAAAGGAGAGTCCGTTGGTCTCAGCCATCTGGAAAGACACTACTATCGCCACAAGCGACGAAACAGTCATCGTCGAGGGAAATCACTACTTCCCACCGTCAGGAGTCGACCTGAGCCTGCTTGAGATGAGCCCGCACACATCTGTCTGTCCGATCAAAGGCGCCGCGCGCTTCTTTCATGTTCGCGCGGGTGACGCGCTCAACGTGAACGCCGCTTGGACCTATCCCGCCCCCACTCCGGATGCCGAGGGTATCCGGGATTACATCGCTTTCTGGAAAGGCGTGGACGTTGCCTAGCAGACTGGACGGACGACTTCGCTGATAGCCATGCGGGCGCCGACATCTCAATTATCCTGCCCACCCCGGGCCTCGTCGGCTGCAGGAATCTGCCCGGCACCTTAGCGCGACCCGGCACTGGCGGTCTCGCACCCGCCGCGCCTCTGTTCTATCAATAAGGATGGATGACATGGAGCATTCCGAGTTCGATGCCGCTTTCGCGAAGCTTGCGGAGGGATACAGAGAAGGGACTTATGAAGGCCGGCGTTTCAGCTTGATCGTCCGGCGATCTGGGGACGGACGTCGCAACAGTCTGTTCGCCAGGGAGTTGGACGGGACTGACATTGTCAGCTTCAACCTCTTCCGCGTTACATCAGATAGGACATTGTTGAAGCCGTGCGAAATGTCCGCCGAAAAGGTCGTAGCGTTCGTGCTGGAGTTCCGACCGGACACCTGACGGGCAGAAGAAGATCCCGGCCAACCGGCGCGCCTGCGACGGCCGGCTATCTAAGGCTGCGCAAGCCTATAGCCGCAGCTCATTGCACTTCGTCTGGCGAGGAATTCAACATCGATACGTCGCCATCCGCGGGGATATCGGTACAGGCGCCCGTGTAAGCCAGATTGAGAAATCCTAAGCGATGACTAACACCAATGACGCCACCCTTCCGACACATTCTATTCTTGAGGAATGCACAGCGATGGCTGTCGTCAACGCTCTGAAGATTATTCTGAAGAACAGCTACGCGATCTACCTTAAGACAAAAAATGCCACTCGGGCGCATCCCGCCCCTACTTCAGGGACTTTCACTTGCTTCTCGCTCTGTCACTCACAGCATCGGCACGCCCATGACGCATGGTATCCAGGCCTCATAATTTTCCCATATAACCTTCTTGTCTTTTGCGCACCCAGAAAGACTCGAGGCTTTAACTGGACAGATGAGCCCTCGAGGGTAGTGTTCACCTGATTGGCTTTCTCATATCTGATGTTGATTCGCACAGTGTGCCAACCAGGTGATAGTTTCAAAAAACCTGCGCTTCAGAGCGAATTAGACGATCTTCGATAAGAGCGATCCGCCTCAAAATCCAAAACATCTAACATTGTCCTAGAGCCATATTTGTACCTAGTACTATGGCGCTCCCATTAACACATTTGATGATGCACAGAAAACTTAGCTCATGATAGCTTTCAGCTAACAGCTATTCGGAAGCCCGAAAGGATTCAACCGTTTAAGCGTGAACCGTCGATTATAAATACTTTCGTAAGTTAGCTTTAAAGGACGCTTTTAGTCCTTGTAAATACGCATTACGACTCCACAGCTACCAAATCCATACGGCGCCAGCAACCATTAAAACACCCGACACTACTAAAACAATAGTAGAGGCGCGATTGCTGCCTTTCAAAGTATGACCAACACCCACATCCATAACTAGGTGTCGAATTCCGGCTACGAGATGATAAATAAATGAAGAGTATACCAACCAGAAACTAACTTTGCCGAAAGGTGAAGAAAAAATCTCCTTGACTTCATTAAAACCCTTTTCTGACTCCAACGATTTGCTCAGCATATACAGTATCAGTCCCAGAAAAATAAAGAGCATAATTCCTGAAATCCGGTGCAGAATCGATGTAAGCGCCGTGAGAGGAAGCTGAATGGTTCGAATATCAAGATTAACCGGCCGCTTTTTATTCATTTTGACTCCAGTCAACAATTCTAGTGGGGGATTTCAGTTTTCGATCTCATTCATCATAGCAGCTGTAACTAAGGCTGGCGGCGACAATAATGGAGATATTCGGGGCTTACGTTGCATTTTGAGGTCGCAAGTGCATGTGCGTAAATTGAAGCAAATTGCAAGGTTATGCCCAATAGGTAGCTAGCTTATTAATTTAACAAAAGTGACGTGTGTCGTTCTGCAGGGCATGCTGTTCCCCAACCCTGGAAAACCTATCCTCTTTAACACGTCAAAGTCGATTGATAGGCTTGCTGCAACAGCTATCTGCCCGGTTGAAGTCGAAGATCGATGTATCTGTAGGGTTTGGAAATAAATGCGGGCGCCCACCGCACTCACGGCTCAGTTACCATTCTTTGTGCATCGCGGCCGCGCGGCTAGTTGGTAGCTGTTCTAAGCCTAGTCAGTGCCGCCCTTCGCCCCAAGCCCCATAGTCAGATTTGAGAAATGACAGTAGGCGATGCCGCAACGCGCTTCATCGACCTATGTAAAACGACTCCTTTATCGAAATAGTGCACTCATCGCTCTCCACGGCGATCCCTTCATCGCGAATTGCACCGCCCAAGACGATCTGCACTGAAATCAATACTTTCTGATGCCTCTTGATTAGAGATGCCAGCCATAATCATCTCATCGCCAACGCATACGGCGTTCGGCAGCCAACACACTCTCACTCACTACTGGAAGCTCAGACATGAAAACCATAGGCATTGAAAACTCGAAGTCCAGCGTACAGGCCCACTTAACGCTTGGAACCAAAACTATGGGGCTAGGTATCTATGGCGCGTACTTGGCTCTCGCTATTATTTACTTCTGGTTCGGCGGCATGAAATTTACCCACTACGAGGCCGAGGGCCTGGTTCCACTGGTGAGCAACAGCCCGCTTTTGGGATGGGTGTATAGCATTTTTTCGGTCGACATGTTCTCCAGCCTGCTCGGCATACTAGAGATTTCGATCGGCACTCTGATCGCAGGCCGCATGCTGTCGCCCAAACTATCCGTGGTAGGAGGCGCTCTGTCTGCAGGCCTGTTCTTCACAACCCTTAGCTTTATGTTTTCCACTCCGGGCGTCATTGAGCCTAGTTTAGGGTTTCCGGCGATTTCCGTTGCGCCAGGTCAGTTTCTGCTTAAAGACTTAGGGTTGCTTGCTGTTTCGATATTTGTGGCAGGCCATTCGCTGGTTGAACTGGAAAAACGTAAAATTAATGCATAATTTTTTCAATGGCTTAAGGCAGTAATGCCTTAGGCCTTTTTGCCATCATTTTCCCCCGCCAGATCTTTCAACCAGTCACGAGGGCTCAACCCCGTCTTGCGTCTAAATGCGCGAGACAGCGCCGAAGGACTTTCGTAGCCGACTTGAGCTGCAATCAGCGTAATCGAGCGCCCTTCTCGCATCAGCTTCTGAGCCAGGCTAACTCGCCAACTCAACAAATAATCAGCAGGCGTCTGTCCGATGACACTCTTGAAATGCACGGCATACGCAGCGCGTGACATATTTGACTCACTGGCCAGCTCTGCTATTGACCAGGCATGTTCCGGGGAGTTGTGCATCTGTAAAAGCGATCGGGCAAGCCGCATGTCGGCCAGTCCAGCCATCATTCCGGTGCGCAACTGGTGATGATCGAGCAGGTAACGGAGCAACAGAATGATTAGGAGCTCAAATAAGCGCTCAAGCGCGGCTTCCCTTCCACAATGCACATTTGCCGCCTCGGCAAACATCCACTCCAACGTGTCTGCCAGCATGGGCAGATCATCGAGTGCGAGCACCAAACAGTCCGGTAATGAAGCCGACAAAGGATTATCAATTCCGCCCTCAAACTCCATGGAAGCACACAACAACTTTGCGCCATCGGACTCACCCGCAAACAATTGATGCTTGGCGGGGCGTGGCATAAAAATCAAGCTAGGGCGAGTGAGCTGCAAATCCTTGCGATCGGGACCAAGCAACGTCACGCTGCCGGCCTGAAGCAGATGGATATAACCTCGCCGCTCGGCGCCATCGTAAGATGCAGAGCCGCATAGGTCGCCGTCATAGAACAGATTGGCCCGCACGCCGAACCGCGAGAGCAAATTAGACAAACGATCCATTGGCCGATCCTTGACGAGTCAGAACGCACAGACCATACCATCTGCGTTGTCGTTCAGTGCCTGTAGCGAACATGCCGGCGTAAATCAGCCAACGGATAAAGTGATCACTGAGCAGCTCAGCCTCCCTTTCCAGTTCGGCTGTTAAAAAAACAACACCGTTGTTTGAAAGCACCAGCAAATCAAGTGCTCACTCTTCTATTTTACAGTACCTGGGGTTTGGGGAGCAATGGAACCAAAAACCAACGTAAGCCCTACCAACGCTTTTCGGTGTCTTCTTCCCAGGCGCCCATCTCGACAAAACAGTTGCGCATGTCGGCCTCCTGGCTGATCTCGGTCAGCAGGTCATGCACGCTCTTGTCCAGCTCATCGTCGCTCCGATACGGAATGGTCAACTCATAGTGGCCGGCATCCAGCCGCTTCATGCCATAGGGCTCCAGGCAGTAGCGCTCAATGTTCTCCGTGGCCCGCTTCCGGCCGCGCACGAACTTGCTGTTATTCACCACCGCGAGGCGCAGGGTGACGGTGGCCACCCGCTCGGCGGCGGGCGGCTCTGCCGGCGACGCGGCCGAAGGCTGCTGGTCGCGTGACCTGGCGCTCTTCTGGTACGCGCCGATCTCGACACCACGGTGGCGCAGGTAGCTGTACAGCGTGCTCTTGGAGATGTGCAGCTTCTCGCCGATCGCGCTGACGCTCAGGCGACCTTCGCGGTAGAGGGTTTCGGCCGCCATGGCGGTGGCCTCAGCCTTGGCTGGCAGGCCCTTGGGACGGCCACCGATCCGGCCACGCGCCCGTGCGGCCGACAGACCCGCCTGAGTCCGCTCGCGGATCAGCTCGCGCTCGAACTCCGCCAGCGAGGCGAACAGGTTGAACACCAGGCGGCCTTGGGCGTGGGTGGTGTCGATGGGGTCATTCAGGCTCTGTAAGCCGACCTTGCGCTCTGCCAGCTCGCCGACCAACTCGACCAGGTGCTTGAGGGAACGCCCAAGGCGATCCAGCTTCCAGATCACCACGGCATCACCCGGCCGCACGTTGGCCAGCAGTTTGTCCAACTCCGGCCGGGCGCTTTTCGCGCCGCTGGCGATGTCTTGGTAGATGCGTTCGCACCCGGCCTGTTTCAGGGCATCGACTTGTAGGTCGGCTTTCTGATCCCGAGTGCTCACTCGCGCATAACCGATCTTCATCAAAAGTACTGTTTACTCGACTACGTTAGTAATAGTTGAACTTTGATTAAGCGTACCAGTTATTTGAACCGTAGCGCGGGGAGCTTAACGAACCGAGCCATTCCTCGATAGAGTTCGGCAAAACCTTCGTTTTGTCGAACCATTGCATCGCCCTTTGTGATTGGCGTATAAACACACAAACACCTATTAGCGGAGAACGCTATGAATACCATTCGCTGGAATGTCGCCGTCTCGGCCGACACCGACCAGTCGCTTCGGATGTTTCTGGCCAGCCAGGGCGGCGGCCGTAAGGGCGACCTGTCGCGCTTCATCGAAGAAGCGGTACGGGCACACATCCTGGAGCTGAGCGCTGAGCAGGCCAAGGCCGCTAACGCCCATCTGAGTGAGGCAGAATTGACCAACGCGGTTGACGAAGCGCTCGACTGGGCACGTAAGCGCTGATGCGGGTCGTGTTGGATACCAACATCCTGTTCAGCGCCCTGATCTCGCCACATGGCGCGCCCGATGCGATCTACCGTGCCTGGCGGGCGGCGCGTTTCGAGGTGGTGACCTCGCGGATGCAACTCGATGAAATTCGTCGAGCCAGCCGCTATCCCAAGCTTCAGGCCATCCTACAGCCCGCCAAGGTGGGCGCCATGATCAATAACCTGCAACGGGCTGTGGTACTGGAGCGCCTGACCATCGAGGTCGAAGCCGATGATCCGGATGACTCGTTTTTGCTGGCCATGGCCTTGGCGGGCGATGCGGACTACCTGGTAACCGGTGATCGCCGCGCCGGCCTGCTGCAACGCGGGCACATCGAACGCACGCGGATCGTCACGCCCGCCGTGTTCTGCGTCGAGGTGCTGTGATCAATGCCGGTCGGTTTTCTGACTCAAGAGCAACGCGACGGTTTTGGCCGCTATGTTGATTCGCCCAGCCGTGAAGAGCTGGAACGTTACTTCCACCTGAGCGATGAAGACCGTGAAGCCATCCAGGTGCTGCGGGGTAACCATAACCGTCTGGGTTATGCCGTTCTGCTGACCACCGTCCGCTTCGTTGGCGTTCTGCCGGACAAGCCCGCCGCCGTGCCGGTGGAAGTCCTGCAGGTGCTTTGCCGACAACTGGCGATTCCAGACCCCGACTGCCTCCAGCGCTATAGCGATCATCGCCGCTGGATACATGCCACCGATATTCAGAACCGCTTTGGCTATCGTCATTTCACCGATCCGGGCATCGGCTTTCGCTTGAGCCGCTGGCTGTATGCCCTCTGCTGGACGGGCACCGACCGGCCGGGAGTGCTGTTTGAGCGAGCCACCTCGTGGCTGTTCACACAGAAAGTCCTCCTGCCTGGTGTGTCTCAACTAGAGCGCTTTATCGCCCAGTTGCGCAGTCGGGTCGAAGAACGCCTCTGGTTTACGCTGGGCCGCAGCGTGACTGAGGAACAGCGATTGCAACTGCAAGACTTGCTGACGGTGGCCGAAGGCAACCGCAGCTCCCGGCTGGATCAATTGCGCTCCGGCCCGGTCATGGTCAGTGGCCCCGCGTTGATTCGGGCACTGCGCCGGCTCGATGACGTGCGCGGCATCGGCATCACCTTGCCGGCGGCGGCGCACATCCCTCCCAGCCGTATCGCCGCCCTGGCCCGCTTCGCCAACACGGCCAAGGTCACCGCGATTAATCGGCTGCCGGCGTCGCGGCGGATGGCGACACTGGTGGCCTTCGCACTCTGCCTGGAGGCGACTGCGCACGACGACGCACTGGAAGTCCTGGAGGCCTTGCTGCGCGACCTGTTCAGCAACGCGGAGAAGGCCGACAAGAAAGCCCGCATGCGCAGCCTGAAAGACCTGGATCGGTCGGCCGCGACGCTCGCCGCCGCGTGCAAGGTCGTGCTGGACAGCTCGATCAGCGATGACAACGTGCGCGCCCGGCTGTTCAACGACCTGCCGAGGACCACCCTGGAAAAGGCCCTGGAAGAGGTCAACGCGCTGATCCGCCCGGTAGATGACGTCTATTTTCTTGCATTGGAAGCGCGCTACCGCAGCGTGCGCCGCTTCCTGCCCGACCTGCTCAAGCACATCCGCTTCGGCTTCAGCCCGGCCGGCAAGGGCGTGGCGGCTAGTCTGGAGTGGCTGCAACTGAACCTGCCGCGCCGGAAGCCAGAGGATGACGCGCCGCAGGAGATCGTGGCCAAGGCTTGGCAGAAGCACATCACCCGCGAAGATGGCTCCCTCGACATGGGTGCCTATGTGTTCTGCACGCTCGATGCGCTGCGCACGGCCCTGCGCCGCCGCGATGTCTTCGTCTCGCCCAGTTGGCGCTATGCCGACCCGCGTCTTGGCCTGCTCGACGGTGCCGAATGGCTGGCGGCGCGACCGATCATCTGCCGGTCACTGGGCCTGACCATCGACGCCAAAACCACCCTGGACGCCTTGTCCGTCGAGCTGGATGCAACCTGGCTGGCAGTAGCCGCGCGCCTGCCCGACAACCCGGCGATTCAACTGAGCGAGAACACCGAGGGCAAGACCGAACTGTCGCTCGGGGCGCTGGACAAGCTGGACGAGCCCTGCTCGTTGCTGCAACTGCGGGCGGCCGTGTCTGACCTGATGCCGCGTGTCGATCTGCCGGAAATCCTCTTGGAAATCGCCGCCCGCACTGGCTTTTCCGAGGCCTTCACCCATGTCTCCGAACGCAATGCACGCGCCGACAACCTGGTCACCAGCCTCTGCGCGGTGCTGTTGGGCGGGGCCTGCAACACCGGCCTGGAGCCCTTGATCCGCACCGACAACCCGGCGCTGCGCCGTGACCGGCTGTCCTGGGTCAGCCAGAATTATATCCGCGACGACACCCTGTCAGCGGCTAACGCCATCCTGGTCGGAGCGCAAAGCCAACTGGAACTGGCCCAAGTCTGGGGTGGCGGCGAGGTCGCCTCCGCCGATGGCATGCGCTTCGTCGTACCGGTGCGCACCGTGCATGCCGGCCCCAATCCGAAGTATTTCGGCACCGGCCGGGGTGTCACCTGGTACAACCTGATTTCCGACCAATTCTCCGGCCTCAACGCCATCACCGTGCCCGGCACGCTGCGCGACAGCCTGGTGTTGCTGGCGGTCGTGCTGGAACAGCAGACCGAGTTGCAGCCGACGCAAATCATGACCGACACCGGGGCCTACAGCGATGTGGTGTTCGGGCTCTTCCGCCTACTTGGCTACCACTTCAGTCCGCGGCTGGCCGATGTCGGCGGTACCCGCTTCTGGCGCACGCGCCCGGACGCGGACTACGGCAAGCTCAACGGGCTGGCCCGCCAGTCGGTCAAACTCGACCTGATCGCCGAGCACTGGGACGACCTGCTGCGCCTGGCCGGCTCGCTCAAACTCGGCCGGGTGCCGGCGACTGGCATCATGCGCACGCTGCAAACGGGAGATAGACCCACCCGGCTGGCCCAGGCGCTGGCCGAATTCGGGCGGATCGAAAAGACTCTGCACACGTTGACCTATATCGACGACGAGTCCAAGCGCCGCGCCACCCTGACCTAGTTGAACCGAGGCGAAGGCCGGCACAGCCTGGCCCGCGCCGTGTTCCACGGCAAACGCGGCGAGCTCCGCCAGCGCTACCGCGAAGGCCAGGAAGACCAGCTCGGTGCTCTGGGCCTGGTGGTGAACATCATCGTGCTGTGGAACACCCTCTACATGACGGCGGCCGTGGAACGGCTCAAGCAGCACGGCTATCCAGTGCTGGAAGAGGATTTGGCCCGGCTATCGCCGCTGATCTACGAGCACATCAACATGCTCGGGCGGTATTCCTTTGCGGTACCGGAAGAAGTTGCGCGCGGCGAGCTGCGGCCACTGCGTAATCCAGACGACGACCTGTGATCCCCCTAAACGCTATGAGCAACACCCAAGCTGCTGCTGGATCGGCGGGCACTTCACCGAGCCGAACGAACAGAAAACGCAGCAATCCCCTGGGTTGGGGCGCAGCAGCGCCTTGCAGTTGCTGCACTCGTAATAGAACTGGCAGGCGTCCGTGGGCATGGTTTCCGGCTTGGCGAAGCCGCAGCGCGGGCAAGTCAGCACGGACTCAAGGACAATGGCGCTCATCGTGACCTCACTTCTGCACTGTGGAGGGGTATCCCGCGTTCGCGGTCGCCTCAGTCAGTGCCTCGGGCTGGGCCTTATCGGGATCGTAGGTGACGGTCGCCGTCTTCTGGTCGAAATTGACCTGGACGTCACTCACGCCGGACACCTTCTCCAGCGACTTCTTGACCGTGATCGGACAGAGTCCGCACGTCATGTTCTGCACGTCGAGCGTGACGGTTTTCGGGGGAGCCGCCAGCGCCACGAAGGGCAAGGCGAAAAGCACGGCGATCAGCAGTTTGCGCATGGTTAATCTCCTTCAGTAGAACAGCGGGGCGAGCCACGGCACGGCCAATAGGCCGAGCAGCAGCACGCTGACGATCCAGAACACGAGTCGCTGTCGCACGAGCGTGCGCGGATCGGCGCAGGGTGTACCTGGCGTACAAACCTGTGGCACCAGGTAGAGCTTGCGGAATGCCAATCCCAGGAACAGTAGAGTCAACCCGATGAAGAGGGGGCGTAGTGGCTCCATCATGGTCAGAGCGCCCACCCACGTACCGCCGACACCGAGTGCCAACAGCACCAGTGGCCCGACACAGCACACCGACGCACCGATGGCGGTCAGCGAACTCGCGACCAGCGAGCCTTTCCCGGTGAGTTGCATCCCCATTCCCATCTCCTGAGCCTGATTGCCTAGGTGCTATTCTAAACTCCGTACCAAAGTACGGAATCAAGGAGAAAGTGATGGCCACAGAGCTGACCATTGGCAAGCTGGCAGACGCCGCCGGGGTGAACGTCGAGACGATCCGCTACTACCAGCGACGCGGGCTGCTGGATGAACCAGCCAAACCCTTGGGTGGCCATCGGCGCTATCCGGTGGACATGGTGAAGCGACTGCGTTTCATCAAGCGGGCTCAGGCGCTGGGTTTCACGCTCTCGGAAGTCGGTGGACTGCTGACGCTGGATGAGTCGTGCGCCTGTGCCGAAACGCGAGCACGGGCTGCACGCAAGCTCGCGTTGATCGAGCAGAAGATGGCCGACTTGGTCGTCATGCAGCAACTGTTAGGCGAACTGGTGCAGCAATGTGATGCGGGAGACGGCGGAACGATCTGCCCGATCATCGAGGCACTGATCAGAGAGTAATGCCTGGCGGGTGAGCTGGAGATCGGAAAGCCCCTTTACGGTGGGATTCAGAGCTTACGTTGGTTTTTGGTTCCATTGCTCCCCAAACCCCTCGTTCAAACGGACGACCAGGCTCTGGTCGTCCTTGAAACGCGCTTCACCGTGCAAAACGGTGATGGCTGGATTGCCGTCCAGGATGCCTTCGTATTTGGCGTGCCGCAGTTCATCGACACGGGCCTGCTGCTGGGCCAGCAGTTTGCTGCGGTCAATCGCAGGCACAGTTGCCGCAATACCGCCGTCGAACGGACTTTCCCGGCGCAGATGGGCAATATGGGCAGCGCGGATCATGATCTTGGACGGCACACAGCCGATATTGACGCAGGTGCCGCCGATGGTGCCGCGTTCGATCAGCGTGACCGTCGCGCCTTGCTCGACGGCCTTCAGCGCCGCCGCCATCGCGGCCCCGCCGCTGCCAATGATGGCGATATGCAAACCGGCGCCCTCAAGTGCATCACGGATTTTTGGTTCATCTTTGAAATCACCAACCCGGATCGAGCCTTGATAACCCAATGCGGCGATGGCGGCCAGCAGTTGGTTGTGGCTCACGGCGGTGTCTGCCATGACTTGCGCGCGGCTTTCTGGATAGGACACCACAGCGGCATTCACGCCGGGAATCTTTTCCAAAGCATCTTTGACATGGGTGGCGCAGGATGTGCAGGTCATGCCATTCACGGTGATTTCGGTCATTTTTTTACTCCATTGAATTTCGGGGTGCAGCAGGCATCGGCTTGGCGTTTTCGTTGGATGGCGTAGATGGTCAAGCCGATGAAAATCGCCAGCGCAGGCAGCAGCACATAGTCCAGATAGCCGGTCAGCGCGGACAAGCCGACCACACCGAGCAAAATGACCAGAACAGGGGTGAAGCAACACAGCGCCACGAGGGTTGTGCCAATGATGCTGACCCGCAGCAGTGTCTTCGGGTCTTTCATGATCAGTTCTTGACTGATGATGGGTAGCCCGCATCCTCGGTAGCCTTGGTCAGTTTCTGCACGCTGGTCTTGGCATCATCGAAGGTGACCACCGCTTCGCGCGTCTCGAAGGTCACGTCAACTTTACTGACGCCATCGACCTTGGAAATCGCCTTCTTGACAGTGATCGGACAGGCCGAGCAGGTCATGCCCGGTACGGACAGCGTAACGGTCTGGGTGGCGGCCCACACGGGGGCAACAACGGCAGCGAGGGCAAGGGCGGAAAGCAGCTTTTTCATGGTGA
This sequence comes from Pseudomonas sp. GD04019, assembly GCF_029837695.1. GTDB lineage: Bacteria > Pseudomonadota > Gammaproteobacteria > Pseudomonadales > Pseudomonadaceae > Aquipseudomonas. The sequence goes on along the minus strand of NZ_JAOEEA010000003.1, from coordinate 337,731 downwards.
ACTCCTGTGATCAATAGAAAAATGGCACGACGTAGGGAAATCCGAGCGCGACCAAAACCAGCACGGCCACGCCCCAGAAAATGAGCTTGTAAGTAGCTCGCACTTGGGGAATCGCGCAAACCTCACCCGGTTTGCAGGCGGCTGACGGCCGGTAGATGCGCCGCCAGGCGAAGAACAACGCCACCAGCGCCACGCCGATAAAGATGGGGCGATAGGGTTCCAACACCGTCAAGTTGCCGATCCAAGCGCCGCTGAACCCCAAGGCGATCAGAACCAGCGGCCCGAGGCAGCAAGCCGAGGCGAGGATGGCGGCCAGCCCGCCAGTGAAGAGCGCGCCGCGCCCGTTTTGAGGTTCAGACATACGTTTGTCCTTTCGAATCTGAATTGGATAGCTTAAGCTTACTTCCGTAGTTATGTACGGAGTCAAGCGATATGGAAAACAATTTGGAGAACCTGACCATTGGCGTTTTCGCCAGGACGGCCGGGGTCAATGTGGAGACCATCCGGTTCTATCAGCGCAAGGGCTTGCTCCCGGAACCGGACAAGCCTTACGGCAGCATTCGCCGCTATGGCGAGACGGATGTAACGCGGGTGCGCTTCGTGAAATCAGCCCAGCGGTTGGGCTTCAGCCTGGATGAGATCGCCGAGCTGCTGCGGCTGGAGGATGGCACCCATTGCGAGGAAGCCAGCAGCCTGGCCGAGCACAAGCTCAAGGACGTGCGCGAGAGGATGGCTGACCTGGCGCGCATGGAGGCCGTGCTGTCTGATTTGGTGTGCGCCTGCCATGCGCGGAAGGGGAACGTTTCCTGCCCGCTGATTGCGTCACTGCAAGGGAAGAAAGAACCGCGCAGTGCGGACGCGGTGTAGCCCGAGGGAACTACGCCTTAGCGTGCTTTATTTTCCGTTTTCTGAGGCGACTCCAACGTCAGAAAAGACCGTGCGGTCGACTTTTGATATTTCGTGCTGTCGCCTTCTGAAAGTGACAGGCGCGGCACGGGAATCAAGGCATTGCGATTCTCGAAAATAGTTCTTGAAATTCTATTCTTGATTGCATATCATCTCAACGAGTTTCGATAAGAAAGGATGCCCATGCGACCGTCTGTTGTGCTTGACATGAAGCGAAGCGCAGTGCGTGAAGCGGTAGGCCGCTTTCGCGCCGCGAACCCGCGCGTCTTCGGCTCGGTGCTGCATGGCACCGACCGGGATGGCAGCGACCTCGACCTGTTGGTCGATGCGCTGCCCGGTGCCACGTTGTTGGACTTGGGCGATTTGGAAGAAGAACTGAAATCGCTGCTCGGCGTTGACGTCGATCTGCTGACTCCCGGCGACCTGCCGCCGAAGTTCCGGGCCAAGGTGCTCGCGGAGGCGCAACCGATATGAGCGAGAACCGCCTGCCCGATTACCTCGACCACATTCAGCAGGCCGCAACCGATGCGCGCAGCTTCGTGGAAGGGATGGCCAAGGACGACTTCTTGGCCGACAAGCGCACCCAGCAGGCCGTCATCATGAGCCTGATCGTCATCGGCGAGGCGGCCACAAAGGTGATGGATGGCTACGTCGAGTTCACCCAGGCGCATGCCGACGTGCCGTGGCGCAGCATGCGCAATATGCGTAATCGCATGGCTCACGGCTATTTCGACATCAACCTCGATGTGGTGTGGGAGACGGTACAGGAATGGCTGCCGGCGTTGCTCCAGCAATTGCCCGCCGTGCGTCAGGATGCCGACGATGAAGACCGTAACGACAAAGGCATGGAGCCATGACCAATCAAGCCGCCGATGTTCGGCCCCTCTGGCGTGTTCGATCCCGCGACCTATGAGCCGCGCTCGGGCAAGACCTTCTGGATGGCCGCAACGGACGTGAGTTCGCTGGTGGGCAAGGAGGCAGCAGCCGACACGCTCATCGGCAACTGCACGACCGCACGACCAGCCTCCCGTTCAAATTCGAGTTAGAACTCATATCCAGCCTGTCTGGGGGCACTGTGAAAGAGGGATCTCCGATGACTGTTGAATCGAGAATATTTTCTGTAGCCGAGTATGTTCAGCCGTCCGAAGGCGAGCCTATTCGTTCCGTTGTGCTTGAAACCCGAGACTCAATTATCGTGGTTTGGCATGTCCATCCCGGGCAGGAAATTGCGGCTCACATTCATCCTCACGGCCAAGACACGTGGACTGTTTTGTCGGGAATGGCTGATTACTTTCAGGGCAATGGGATTGTTCGTGCCCTCAGGGAAGGTGAGATAGCCGTGGCAAGACCGGGCCAAGTGCACGGGGCGCGAAATACAGGTACCGAGCCATTTGTGTTCGTCTCGGTTGTGGCATCAGCCAATGCCGGTTTCGTATTGGCTGAGCGATAGAGCCCAATCTCTGGAGTTGGTCCAATGAGCGGTCGGGGAGATAGGTAACAGACATGCAGCGGACACGGCTGCTAAACCAGGTCGCAAACCTCCTTGCGTCGCAGCGTGCCGCAAGCGACGCGATCAATCGAATGGGGTCGGCATGAGACTGAACACCATCCAGTTCCCGACCGCGTAGCCGCCTGTCCTGCCGATCAGGTCTTGACCATCGACGCCTGGGATCAGTCCTGAATGTTCTTGGAGACCACTACGTTATGAGCCGCAGCCGCCGCAAAACACCCATCGTCGGGCACACGACCTGCGGCAGCGAGCGCGAGGACAAGAAGCTCTGGCATCAGCGCTGGCGCACCCGTGAGCGCACGGCGCTGACCAGCGCGTCGCCCGAAGCCCTGAGCGCCCATCTGCCCCTGCTGGAAAACCAGGCCAGCAGCGTCTGGTCGATGGGCAAGGATGGCCGCTCCTACTGGCCCGTCAAGCGCCAGGCCGCCACGGCGGATCGCATCGCCAATCACAAGGGACGCAACCCGCAAGAACGCGCCTCCCTGAAAAAGCGCCTGCTGCGCAAGTGGATGAGCAAATGAAGCTCTCCTTCCATCAGCACATTGCGCTGTTCTGGATGATCGGTGCTCCGGGCGTCTTCGCGCCCGTGATCGAGAACGCCAAGCGGCCCGATGCCGGCGCCGTCATGGCGTGGGGTGTCGCGATCGTGGCGGTGATGATCCTCTTCACCCCTTTGCTGCTGCGCTGTCCACCATTCCGGCGCTGGTATGGCCGGACGGATGCGCTGTCGGAGCGGCAGCGCCAGGCGCTTGCCGAGCGCGGCCTGCGCCGCTACTACCAGACCGCTTTCGATGACGGCTACGTGCCCCGCGTGATGCCCTACGTGTGGCGCATCATCTGGACGGTCGGCGGGTTGATGGCTGTGACCGCCGTACTGCCTACCAACACCGGACGGCCAGCCTTCGATGCCTTGGTGGTCTTCTCGACCTGGTATCCGATAGGCGTGATGCTGCTGGTTTTCGCGTCGAGGCCCCTTGGCCGGTTGATTCGCCAAAGAGCACAGGAGCGGCGGAAATGAGCACGTCAACCATCGAGGCGCTGGCCAGCGCCTGGGCAAGGATTGCCGAGGAAGCGGAATTCCCCGCTGACTACGAGGGGACTGCCACACCACAAGCGCATCGGGCTAGCGAAGCTATTCAGGAGCAGATTCGGGAGCGCATCGTCGCCACCAACGACATGCGGCTGTTCAGCCTGCTGCACCTGCTGGGTCAGGCGTCGCTGCGCATGGAGCAAGCGCTGTGGCCGGAGGATTACGAGCGGATGACGCGCGAGGTTGAGGAAGCCCTGCGGCAAGCCACCGACGCCAACGCCAGATCGTACACCCACGAAGAAGTGATGCAGGCGATGCAGGAACGCATCGACCGGGCGCGAGACAAGCCATGTTGATTGGCTATGCGCGCGTCTCGACGCAGGATCAGAACCTGGAGCTGCAACGCGAAGCCTTGAGCAAGGCCGGATGTAAAAAGGTCTTCGAGGACAAGGTGAGTGGCACGCGGGCAGACCGGCCTGGCTTGGCCAAGACGCTCGAAATGCTGCGCGAAGGCGATACTTTGGTCGTCTGGAAGCTCGACCGGCTGGGCCGGTCGGTCAAGCAACTGGTCGATCTGGTCGGCGATCTGCACAAGCACGGTGTCCAGTTCAGGAGCCTCACCGACTCCATCGACACCGGCACACCATCCGGGCGGTTCTTCTTCCACGTCATGGCGAGCCTTGCCGAAATGGAGCGCGAGCTGACCGTCGAGCGCACCCGCGCCGGGCTGGAAGTCGCCAAGCAGCTCGGCCGCAAAGGCGGCCGCAAGCCGAAGATGACCGACAGCAAGATCGAGTCGGCCAAGAAGCTGCTGGCCAGCGGGGTGCCGCCCAAGGACGTGGCCAAGAACCTCGGCGTGTCCATTCCGACGCTGTACCGCTGGGTGCCAGCCTCCACGCACGCTTAGCGTGCTTTATTTTCCGTTTTCTGAGACGACCCCTGACGGCGCAGCGTGGCCATTCCTGACATCCAGTTAGGGTATGCCTTAAATTGACGCTCCGACATGAGTTGTGTATTAGATATAACTTATTGTAGTATTTGTAACATTAATCATCTTTTTGACGAAGGAGCCCGTGCTTGAGCTTTCTTGCCCTATTCGTCAGCCTGCCCACCAAGGCATCGACCGGCCGCATGCGCGTCTGGCGTTCTGTCAAAGCGCAGGGCTGCGCAACGCTGCGCGACGGGGTCTATCTGCTGCCCGACTCGGCGGACAGTGCGGCGACGCTGGGCGAAGTGGCGGCGCAGGCGGTGGAAGTCGGGGGCAGCGGCCAGGTCTATCGACTGTCGGGGTGTGACGAAGCTCAGAAGGCCGCGCTACGCGCCCTGTTCGACCGGGGCGAGGAGTACGCCAGCATCGCCGAGGAGATCAAAGCGCTCGGGCGTAACCTGGCATCCCCGGACGGCGCCGATGCCATGCGCAAGCTCCAGCCGCTCGTGCGCCGCTTCGAGCAGGTGAACCGCATCGACTTCTTCCCCGGCGAGGCGCAGCGGCAGACCTTGAGCCTGCTGGACGACCTGCGCGACGCGATCACCCGCCGTATGTCTCCCGACGAGCCGACCGCCCGGCAGACGGATATTCCGCGGCTGAACCGCGCCGACTATCAGGGTCGGACCTGGGCCACGCGGGCGCGCCCGTGGGTGGACCGACTCGCTTCGGCCTGGCTGATCCGGCGGTTCATCGACCCGAGCGCGCGCATCGTCTGGCTGGCGAGTCCCTCCGACTGCCGCAATGGCTGGCTCGGCTTCGATTTCGACGGCGCCGCCTTCAGTCATGTGGGCACCAAGGTCACCTTCGAGACGCTGCTGGCGAGTTTCGGACTTGATTCCGCCCCTGCACTGGTACGCCTGGGCAAGCTCGTGCATTGCCTGGATTTGGGCGGGCTGCCGGTAGCAGAAGCGCTGGGCATCGAATCGCTGCTCGCCGGCTTGCGCGCATCGGAACCCGATGACGACGCGCTGCTTGCCCGCGCGTGCGAAATTTTTGATTGGCTATTGAAGAGTTACGAGGACAAAACAACGTGAACGCCCCGACCAGTCCTCAGACCGCCGCGCAACCACGCCCGGCCCGTCCGTCTTTCTGGGACATCACCCAAGACGACCTGCTGCTGGCCGCAGGCTTCGGCCGTATTCGACGGCTTGTTGGCCAACTTCCGTATTTGACTGGTTACTGTTGAACTACAAGGAGAAGATCTATGAGCGTTGCGAATGAAGAGTCGTATCGCCCGAGCAAGGCGACGGATGCCACGACTGAAACCGTCCCTCCACCCATGAGCTACCCACAGCTCTTCGCGCGCTTCCTCAAGTTCGGCTTGCTCGCATGGGGCGGGCCTGTGGCTCAGATCGACATGTTGCGCCGCGAGCTCGTGGACGAGGAACGCTGGATCTCCAGCAAACGCTTCAACAAGCTGCTTGCGGTGATGCAGGTGCTGCCCGGACCCGAAGCGCATGAAATATGCGTTCATTTGGGCATCCGAGCAAAGGGGCGGCTGGGGGGCGTGCTGGCGGGACTCGGTTTCATGCTTCCCGGATTCTTGCTGATGTTCGCGCTGTCCTGGTTGTACTTCCAGATTGAATTCGTGGGTACCGCGCTGGGCGCGGCGTTCCTTGGCGTGCAGGCGGCTGTGATCGCCCTGATCGTGCGCGCCGTGCACCGTATCGGCGAGCACATCCTGCTTGATCGCTGGTTGTGGGTCATTGCCATCGTTTGCGCGCTGGCAGCCATAGGTCGTGTCGACTTCTGGATCACCCTGCCGGCGGGCGGCCTTGTGTACGCCCTGCTCGTGCTGAATCATCGGGCCTCAGCGCTCTTGGTGACACTGGCGGCGGTGGCGCTGGCCGCGGCCGTGGCTTTGTGGGCTGCACCGACAGCGAAGCTTGTGGAAGCGGTCGTTCAGGGCCAGGCCTCGGTGCTGCTCATCTTCGCGTCGGGCCTGAAGGCCGGCTTGCTCACCTTCGGCGGCGCCTACACAGCGATTCCGTTCGTTCGCAACGACGCCGTCGGGCGCGGATGGATGACGGATGGGCAGTTCCTGGACGGCCTGGCGCTGTCCGGTGTGCTACCGGCACCCCTCATCATCTTCGCCACGTTCGTCGGCTATGTGGCGGGGGGGCCGATCGGGGCGGTGGCCATGACGGTGGGTGTCTTTCTTCCGGCCTTTGCGTTCTCGCTGATTTTCTACGACCGGCTGGAGGCGGTCGTGGAGAACAAACGGCTGCACGCCTTTCTGGACGGCGTCGCGGCTGGGGTAGTCGGCCTGATCGGCGCAACCACCATCGACTTGGCGCAGGTCACTGCTGAACGTGTCCCATCGTTGACGGTGGGCATGTCGATTTTCGCCGCAGGCTTGGCATTCCTTTATGCCTGGAAGAACAAGCTCAACGTCGTCGTCGTGATCCTCGCGGCGGGATTGGCGGGGTGGCTGGTATTTCCGAACCAAGGCTGAACCTGATCGAGTCAGCCTTCGTCGCGCCGTTTCCGATCCACCTTGCTGAGGAAGCCAAGATGCCTTACGAACTGAAACCTCTTTCATGCGATCCGGCCAAACTCACCGGCCTGTCCGAGAAGCTGATCGTCAGCCACTGGGAAAACAACTACGGCGGTGCGGTAAAGCGCCTCAATGCCATAGCGAGCCCCGCCATTGGCGGCGCCCTATTCGCCGCCGGCTGGCTGGCGGCGCCGCTGGTGGCCTGCGGCCTACTCAAGGTCGTCTATGACGTTGTGCTTTGGCGCGCTTTTCGGAAGTACGAGGGACCATCCTCTTGAGAGCGCTCGCGCGCAAGCACATGGCGCGGCTTAGCGTACGATTTTTTCCGAATTCTGCGGGCACCCAATGCTCACCGCCCGCGACCAACTAGATGACCGGCTACAAGGCTTCCAATCCGGAGCAGACGACTATCTGGTGAAGCCCTTCGCCCTCTCTGAGCTAGCGGCTCGCATTGAAGCAGTGTTGCGCCGCAGCCTTGGCGGAGGAAAACGTCAGCTGCAGGTCAGCGACCTGATCTATGACCTCGATACTCTAGAAGCGACGCGCGCCGACAAGCCCCTCAAGCTGAACCCTGTTGGTCACAAGTTGCTGACCCTTCTCATGCAAAAGAGTCCACATGTGGTGCGCCGTGAAGTACTTGAGGAGGCAATTTGGGGCGATGAGCCATGTTGTGCGCCATCTCACCAAGCAGCACTTCTAATTATTAAATTCCCGCTCACGCTGTGGAGGAGGCTTGGAAATAAAAAACCAAAGCCAGCTCGGATTATGCGGTCAGACCCAAACCAGAATTCCTTATTGGTAGTGGGAGGCCTTAAAATTCGCCGAGAGTAAGCGTAGATGTAACGACTCTTACCCGCTCTATGCCATTGGGGATATGTTCCTCATCCGTATTTGAATATTTGCCGCGAATTTTAGCTGAGGCCGAGTGGGCTTTCAGTCCGATGGCTCGCATTCTGGGATTTGGACTCTGTATCCACATCCCCGAACGTTTTTGATGCGTACATCACTGCCAGCATCTCGCAAGCTCTTGCGCAATCGATAAATCGTAGACTTGATAGTCGTATCATCGCTTGATTTGCATTCTTTCTGAGCATCAAGTGCAGCAATAATTAGATCTTGATGGACTACTCGAGGCGCATGTTTGGCTAGTGTAAAGAGTATTTGATGTTGCCTTTTCGGAAGCCTCGACGTTGATCCGCCAATAGTGAGCGTCCCTTTTTTGTCGCAAAGTGTCATGCTGCCTATAGACGTAATAGATCCTAGATTCTTCGGTTTTATTATGGCGGCGATGCGCTTTGCAATAACCTCAATTTTGAATGGCTTAAGCAAGTAATCATCAATCTTCGGGTTGAAGGTTTTATTATTAATGATCAGTGAATTAGCTTGCGCCAAAATAATGCATGGGGTGTCTTTGTTTATAGTTGAGCACCTGATTATTAAAGGGGCTTCGGATAAAAAGTCTGGCGCGTCACCATTAAAAACCATCGCCGAGAACTTTGATGTATTCATGACGATTGTGGCTTGCTTGCAGCTTTCTGTCTCTGTTACCTCGTAGCCAAACTTCTCAAGGCAGGTTCGAATATGTGAGCGCAGTGCCGGGTGATCGTGAGCGACAAGGATTTTGATCGAAATGAGTTTTGCAATAGCTGTCATTTTTGGGCGGCGAAAGGATACATGGAGACGATTTTGACATGCCGGGTAGAAGCACCTGAGGGTGTTTTCGCCCGAAGGGGCAAGCTTTTTTCTATAAAATGAAACGAATGTTCTGCTTGATCAAAAGAATTCTCAACGGTGAGCTGATCTGGTGGGGGGTGGCGGTGTTTCAAAAAATGAAACGGTATTTCTCAATGGTTATTGAAAGACGCCGTCAACTGAGCAAGTCCCGGCCCGGAGCCGCAGGGCTCCGGGCCACCCCCTCCCCAACGCCGAAGCGCCCGCCAGACGGGATGTAGTGTTCTGCGCCATCCGCTACAATGCGCCGCCGATTTCACCACCATCGAGGCCGCGCGCCATGAAATTCCGCTTTCTCCTCTGGATGCTGGGCCGCCTGATGGTCAAGGCCAGCCGCACCAATCCCGAGTTCCAGCAACAGCTGGAAGGCAAGGAGCTGGTCTTCCAGCTGCACACCCTCGACGGCAAAGTCGCCCGTCACTACCGAATCAAGGACAAGCGCGTCACCAGCCATGCCGGCACGGCCCGCGAGCCGGCCTTTGCCATTGGCTTCAAGGACGCGGTCTACGGCTTCGCCACCATGAACGCCAAGAACAAGCAGCTGGCCTTCATGCAGGGTATCCAGAACAAGGACATCCAGATCCAGGGCAACCCGGCGCTGGTGATCTGGTTCCAGGGCCTGCTCAAGCACGTGGTGCCGAAGAAGAAAAAGAAGACCGAGGTCAAGAAAGCGGCCTGAGCCGCCTTCCCTTGCTGGCCCGGGTCGCGCCACTTGGCTAGGCTGGGCGTTTTCCACGGAAGTCCCCTTATGCGTCCGCTGTTCATCCTCGCCCTGCTCCTGTCCCTGGTCGCTCCGGCCCAGGCGGCGCCCGACGCTACCCTGAAGCGCGTGCTGGAGCTGGCCGGCGTTCAGCTGCTGTGCGAGCAGACCGCACCGCTGCTGCAGCGCGGCATGAGCGCCGAGCAGCAGAAGTCCCTGGGCCAGACATTCGCCGCCGGCCCGCTGTGCGATGACCTGGCCAAGCGCGTGGCGCTCAAGGTCAAGCGCGAGCAGCTGGAGGCCGCGCTCGAGCTGCTCGACAGCCCGCTGGCCCAGCACTTCACCGCCGCCGAGCGCGCGGTGGGCGAGGATGGTGGCCTGGCCGCCTACCGTCAGCAATTGCAGGAGCGCCCGCCGCTGGGCAAGCGTCTGGATCTGGTGCGTCGCCTGGACAAGGCCGCCCACACCACCGAGCTGGCCACCCTGTTGCGCTATGAGGTGGGCAAGACCCAGGCCCTGCTGACCCTGCGCGCCCGCGGTGGCGATCTGGACGAGAAGGCTCTGGCCGAGCAGACCGCCACCCAGCTGGCGCCGCTGCGCGCGTCCAGCGCCAGCGGCGTGGAGGCCTTCATGCTCTATGCCTACCGCCAGACCCCCAGCGACAAGCTCGGCGAATACGCCGCGCTGTACGAGCAGGCGCCGCTGCGCGCTGTGCTGGAGGCCAGCGCCAAGGCCCTGCCGGAAGTGTTCGCCGCCAGGCGGGCGAAGCTCAAGTAACCATTCAGCCGACGAAACGAAAAAGGGGCCCGCAGGCCCCTTTTTCATTCCAGGCACTCAGTGCGGGTGGTTGAACTGCGAGGCCAACTCGCGCAGCGCCACTTCCGCCTGCAGCACCTTGTTCAGCGCATCGTCGGCCTTGTCGCGGGTCAGCCCCAGGCGCTCGAACAGCTCGTCTGGCAGGTCATGTTGCGGGCCGCTGCCGATGCCGCGGCTGCGCAGCAGGTTGACGGCCAGGCACACCAGATTCGGGTAGGCGGCGTGGGCGCCGTCGTAGTGCGGGTCGTGCTGGAAGCGCAGTGCAGTGGCCAGTTCTTCCGGCATGTCCCAGAAGCGCATCAGCCAGGCGCCGATCTGCTCGCGGGTGATGCCCAGCAGGTGCTGCTCGATATAGCCGGCGGACAGGTGCGGGTTGACCTCCAGGTGCCGGCAGATCAGCGAGAAGTGCGGCGGGAAGACGTGGGCTAGCACCAGGTATCCGAAGTTGTGCAGCAGCCCGGCGAGGTAGGTCAGACCGGCTTCCGGGCGCTGGGCACGCGGCATGGCGCGGGTCAGGCCCTCGATGATGGCGGCCGTGTAGATCGCCTGCTGCCAGTAGGGCGTGGCCTGCTGTGGCTGGTCCTTGGGTAGGCTGAGGGTCTTGCCCAGCGCCAGGCCCAGAGCCAGGTTGATTACCAGGTCGAAGCCCAGCACGCGAACGATGGCGTCTTCCACCGAGCGGATCTTGCCGGGGGCGGCGTAGTAGGGCGAGGCGGCCCAGCTGACCACCTGGGCGGCCAGGGCCGGGTCGGTCTCGACCACTCCGGTGATGTCGTCCACGGTGGCGTCCGGGTCGACGCGCAGCTTGATGATCTTCTGCGCGGTCTCCGGCAGCGGCGGAATCTCGATGGTCTCTTCGAGGCGCTGCTGGATACGGCGGGCGGTGAAGGCCTGCACGGCCTGGGTGATCTCGGCGCGGTCGTCGTCCGGGCGGTTCAGGTTGGGGCGAATGCCCAGCAGCGGCTCGCCGAAGCGGGCGGCGCTGGCCTTGGCCAGGAGGATGGACTTGTAGTGCTCGCTGTCGATCTCCAGCAGCACGCCGGCCTGGCCGGACTCCACCAGCACGCTGGGCTCCTGCAGCAGGCGCTCGTCGTACAGGCAGGGCGAGCTGGTCAGCGGCGGCAGGCCGGGCAGCAGGCCGAGGTTGTGCTTGGCCAGCATGCGCTCCATGCGCTCGGGCTTGACCGCGGTGAGCTTGCGCCCGGTCAGCTCGGCCAGGCGATTGAGGTCGAGCAGCTGGCTCTGCGGGAACAGCACCAGCAGGGCACCGACCGCGTCTTCCAGCAGCGCGGCCTGCACGCGGCGAGCGGCGGGATGTGCGGGGTGGTCGGGACGGATATGGCAGGGGACGCCGAGTTTCTCGAGGAGTTGCAGGATCACCACCGGCGGGCGCGGGGCGGAATCGGGGGCGAGGGCGACTTCGGTCATGGGCGACATCCGGCTGAGGAACTACTGACGGGCAGTATAACCAGCGCCCCGTGGGGTAGGCTCGTCCGCCGGACGGGCGACCAGCGGCATTACGTGCGGCGGATCACACTTGGCCGTACTGCTGGCCATGCCGTAGCCAGCGTTCGAGCAACGGGCTGACATGCTGCGGCCAGCGCGCCAGTAGCTCTTGCGCCGCTTCGCGCACGGCCGGCAGCAGGTCGGCATCGCGCATCAGGTCGGCGACCTTGAACTGCAGCAGACCGGTCTGGCGGGTACCGAGCATCTCGCCGGGGCCGCGCAGTTCCAAGTCCTTCTCGGCGATGACGAAGCCGTCGCAGGTCTCGCGCATGATGCCCAGGCGCTCGCGGCCGAGCTGCGACAGCGGCGCGTGATAGAGCAGCACGCAATGGCTGGCGGCGCTGCCCCGGCCGACCCGCCCGCGCAGCTGATGCAGCTGGGCCAGGCCCAGGCGCTCGGGGTTCTCGATGATCATCAGGCTGGCGTTGGGCACGTCGACGCCGACCTCGATCACCGTGGTGGCGACCAGCAGCTGCAGTTCGCCGCGCTTGAATGCATCCATCACCGCGGCTTTCTCGGCCGGCTTCATGCGCCCGTGGATCAGGCCGACGCGCAGCTCGCCCAGGGCGCTGGAAAGCTCCTCGTAGCTGGTCTCCGCCGCCTGGCAGGTCAGCTCCTCGGACTCCTCGATCAGGGTGCACACCCAGTAGGCCTGGCGCCCTTCGCGGCAGGCCAGGCGTACGCGCTCGACCACTTCGAGGCGGCGACTGTCGGCGATCACCAGGGTATTCACCGGAGTGCGCCCGGGCGGCAGCTCGTCGAGGATCGAGGTGTCCAGGTCGGCGTAAGCACTCATCGCCAGCGTTCTGGGTATTGGTGTCGCGGTCATAATCAGCTGGTGCGGGCACAGGCGGCCATCGATGCCTTTCTGGCGCAGGGCCAGGCGCTGCTGTACGCCGAAACGGTGCTGTTCGTCGATGATCACCAGGGCCAGACGCTTGAACTGCACCTCGTCCTGGAACAGCGCGTGGGTGCCGACCACCATCGGTGCACCGCCGGCAATCTGCTCCAGCGCGGCAGTGCGCGCCTTGCCCTTGAGCTTGCCGGCCAGCCAGGCGACCTCGATGCCGAGTGGCTGCAGCCAGCGGCTGAAGTTCAGGAAGTGCTGCTCGGCGAGGATCTCGGTGGGCGCCATCAGCGCCACCTGGTAGCCGGCTTCCAGCGCCTGCAGCGCGGCGAGTGCGGCGACCACTGTCTTGCCGGCCCCGACATCGCCCTGCACCAGGCGCAGCATGGGCTCGGGCTGGCTCAGGTCGTAGGCGATCTCGGCGCCGACCCGTTGCTGCGCGCCGGTGAGGGCGAAACCGAGGTTGGCCAGAAAGCGCTGCGGCAGCTGCTTGGCTGGTGGCAGCACCGGCGCGGCTTGGGCGCGCACCTGCTCGCGCAGGCGCTGCAGCGACAGCTGGTGGGTCAGCAGTTCCTCGAAGGCCAGGCGATGCTGGGCCCAGTGGCGACCCTCGGCCAGCTCTTCCTGGTCGGCGTCCGGCGGCGGTCGGTGCAGGTAGCGGATGGCGTCGGCCAGGGGGCCCAGCTGGTAGTCGCGGCCCAGCTCGGCCGGCAGCCAGTCGGGCAGGCTGTGCGGGCCGAGGCGGGCCAGGGCCTGCTGGCTGAGCTGGCGCAGGCGCTGCTGGGTCAGGCCTTCGGTGGTCGGGTAGATGGGCGTCAGGGTCTGTTCCACCGGCGCCGGCTCGTCCCCACTCTGGGCGCGGTATTCCGGGTGGTAGATCTCCAGACCGGTGGCGCCGGGGCGCACCTCGCCGTAGCAGCGCAGGGCGGTGCCGCGCTTGAGGCCGTCCTTCTGCGCCTGGCTGAAGTGGAAGAAGCGCAGGCTGAGGGTGCCGGTGCCGTCCTGCAGGCGCACCAGCAGGCTGCGGCGGCGGCCCATGGTGACGTCGGCGCCGGCCACTATGCCTTCCACCACGGCGTCCTGGCCCGGGCGCAGGGCGCCGATGGGCGTGATGCGGGTGCGGTCCTGGTAGCGCAGGGGCAGGTGGAACAGCACGTCCTGCAGGTTCTCCAGACCGACCTTGCCCAGCTTCTCGGCCAGCGCGTCACCGACGCCCTTCAGCGCGGTGACCGGGACCTGCGCCAGCTCGATCATGCCGGGATGGCTTCACCCTGCGGGCGCGCCACCGAGCACAGGCGGATCGAATCGGCCAGCACTTCGATGGCCTTGGGCCGCGGGAAGCTGGCGCGCCAGGCGATGGCCACGGTGCGGTAGGGCGCCGGCGCGCTCAGCGGGCGCACCTCGATCACGCCAGGGGCGTAGTGGTGGCTGTCGACCGCGGAGAACGGCAGGATCGAGATGCCCAGGCCGGAGGCGACCATATGGCGGATGGTTTCCAGCGAGCTGGATTCCACCGTGGTGTGCTTGGCCGAGTCTTCGCCGCCCTTGCGTAGCGACGGGCAGGCCTCCAGCACCTGGTCACGGAAGCAGTGCCCCTCGCCGAGCAGCAGCAGGCTCTTGTCGTTGAGCAGTTCCTTGTCGATGGTCTCGCGCTCGGCCCAGGGGTGGCCGGCCGGCAGCAGGGCGAAGAACGGCTCGTCGTACAGCGGCTTGGTCAGCACGTCGGCTTCCTGGAACGGCAGGGCGATGATGATCGCGTCCAGCTCGCCGGTGCGCAGCTTGTCGCGCAGGATGTGGGTGAAGTTCTCTTCGATGTACAGCGGCATCTGCGGGGCGACCCGGTGCAGCTGCGGAATCAGGTGCGGAAACAGGTAGGGGCCGACGGTGTAGATGGCGCCGATCTTCAGCGGCGCGGTCAGCTGGTTCTTGCCGGCCTGGGCCAGCTCGCGGATGCCCTGGGCCTGCTCCAGCACCTTCTGCGCCTGGGTGACGATGCCCTCGCCGACCGGGGTCAGGCGCACCGCGCTCTTGCTGCGCTCGAAGATCAGCACGCCGAGTTCGTCTTCCAGCTTCTTCACCCCCACCGACAGGGTCGGCTGGCTGACATGGCAGCGCTCGGCCGCGCGGCCGAAGTGCTGTTCCTGGGCAAGGGTCACTATGTAGCGCAGTTCGGTGAGGGTCATAGGTAAATTCCATTGAGATGCCGCCAAGCATAGCGACTGCATTCAATGGAACCAACCGGGCCGCCGATAAAGATATGACCTAACAGACAAAGAACCTGCTGTCGGCGTGCGTGCTAGTCAGGCACGGCGCAAGCCGGCGAGGGCGCGCATTTATGAGCATCCGGGCCGGCTTGCAACGCCGCCTGGTCGACGCGCAGGGCGTCGGCGGCGGGTTCTCAGCGGGTGAGGGTGAAGTTCAGCGGATAGTCGATCGACATGCTGCCGCCGCTCAGCACCTTGGTCGGCGGCGCCGGTACCGGGCTGGCCTTGCGCAGCTGGCGCTGCACGTCGCGGTCGAACGAGTTGCGGGCGGTGGACTGCTTCACTTCGGCGGCGAGGATGCGGCCACGGGTGTCGATGGTGAAGTTGAGCAGCAGGGCATGCTTGCTGCCGGGCTTGTTGAAGCGCCGCTCGCGATCCGGATAGCGCAGGTGCTTACTCAGGTAAGCCTGCACCTTGGCCATCCAGATGGCGCGCTCGCGGTCGATCTCGCCGGTGCTGACCTGCTGCTGCACCGGGGCCTTGATCGGCGCCGCGGTCTTCTCCTGGTTCGCCACCTTGGGCGCGTCGGGCTGCGGCTTGACCTCGGGCTTCGGCGGCTGCGGCTTGGGCTTGACCTTGGGTTTCGGCTTGGGCTTGACGATGGCGATCTTCGGCTCGGGCACCTCGACGATCTCGGGCTCCGGCTCTTCCTCGATCACTGGCTCCGGTGGCGTCGGCTCCGGCGGCGCGACCATCGGCTCCAGCTCGATCAGCATGGCCGCCGGTTGCAGCAGGATCGGCGTGACGGCCGGGCGCCACAGCAGGGCGGCGTAATAGACGACCAGGTGCAGGCCGATCACGGCGATCAGGCTGACAGCCCATAACGGCAGGCGACGCGCTTGGCTCATTGCGCGCCGACCGTTTCCAGGCCCACCAGGCCGATCTTCAGGTACCCGGCACCGCGCAGGTTGTCCATCACGCCCATCAGGTCGGCATAGTCCACGCCCTTGTCGCCACGGACGAAGATGGTCTTGTCCTTGTTGGCGCCGGTCAGGCGGTCCAGGGAGGCGCCGAGCTGGGCCGCGTCGACCTGCTGGTTGTCCAGGTACAGGCTGGTGTCTTCCTTGATGCTCAGGTAGATCGGCTTGTCCGGACGCGGCACCGGCTTGGCGGTGGAGGCCGGCAGGTCGATCTTCACGTCCACGGTGGCCAGCGGCGCGGCGACCATGAAGATGATCAGCAGTACCAGCATCACGTCGATGAACGGGGTGACGTTGATCTCGTGGTTTTCCTGGAGGTCGTCACCGCCCTCGTGCAGATGCAGCCCCATGGTTCAGACCGCCTTGGCGATCGGCGCTTGAGCGCGCTCGCCGGCCGGCTGGTCGAGGTCGCGGCTGACCAGCAGCAGGACCTGGGCCGAGGCGTCGGCCACCTGGGCCTTGTAGCCGGCGATGGAGCGGGCGAAGACGTTGTAGATGACCACGGCAGGGATGGCGGCGACCAGGCCCAGGGCGGTGGCCAGCAGGGCCTCGGCGATACCCGGGGCGACCACGGCCAGGTTGGTGGTCTGCGATTCGGCGATGCCGATGAAGCTGTTCATGATGCCCCACACGGTACCGAACAGGCCGACGAAGGGGGCGGTGGAACCGATGGTGGCGAGCACGCCGGTGCCCTGGCTCATGTTGCGGCCGCTGGCGGCGACCAGGCGCTCCAGGCGGAAGCTGACGCGCTCCTTGATGCCTTCCTTCTCCTTGCAGCCGACGGACAGGCGCAGCTCTTCGCGGGCGTCCTCGATCAGCTGGGCGCTGAAGCTGTGCTTGGCGCGGGCCTGTTCGGCGGCCTGGTTGAGGGTGCGCGCGCCTTTCAGGTCGGGCAGCTCGCGCTGCAGACGGCGGCGGGCGATGAGCAGCTCCAGGCCCTTGGCGATCCACACGGTCCAGGTCAGGATCGAGGCCAGCACCAGGCCGATCATCACGCTCTTCACCACGCGGTCGGCGTTCTGATACATGCCCCACGGCGACAGGTCGTGCAGCAGCTCTTCCTCGCCTTCCAGTGCTGGCTCAGCCTGCAGCGCCTGCAGGGCGGCGAGCAGTTGCTCGGCATCGGTGCCACTGATGTTGTTCTGCTGCAGGAATTCCTGCTGGGCGGCGGCGATCTGTTCGGCAGTGGCCTGTTCGCCCAGGGTGTCCAGCTTCTGCTGCAGGGCCGCGGCCTGGGGATGCTGGACCGGCGCCGGAACTTGCTCGGCGGTAGCCGGGGCGCCAGTGGCGTCACTCAGCGGTGCGGCGGTGGGGGCGGTTGCCGGCGCGGTGGCGGCCGGTTGCTGCGCGACCGGGGCCGCTTCCTCGGCCATGGCGCCGAACGGCAGCAGCAGGCCGAGCAGCAGGGCTGCCACTGGCAGGCGGGAAGTGCGAGTTGGCTGAGCGCGGAGGGCGGTAGAATTCATGCTGGCCGGACCTGAAGTGAGGGAGCGTCGGACGGAGGAAACGGCACCCCCGTGCAAAAACGGCCTGTATTATTGCAAGTAATTCTTGTTTGTGAAAGATACACTGTAACTATTCGACACGCGTGCCGGATTCAGTGCACTGATTTCGGCGCTTCCACGAGGTGCCTCCTGTCATGTCCAAGACCCTGATGATTGCTGGCTGCGGCGATGTTGGCAGTCGCCTGGCGCGGCGTCTGGCTGCGGCCGGCTGGAACGTGTACGGCCTGCGGCGCGATGTCGCGCAGCTGCCCGCCGAGATCCGTCCGGTAGCCGGCGATCTGCAGCAACCAGCCTGCCCGGAGGCCTGGCCGCGAGGCGAGCTGGACTATCTGGTGTACTGCGCGGCGGCCAGCCAGCACGACGAAGCCGGTTACCGCGCCGCCTATGTCGATGGCCTACGGCATGTGCTGACCTGGCTGGCTGAGCATGGCCAGCGTCCGCGGCGCCTGCTGTTCGTCTCCAGCAGCGGGGTCTATGTGCAGCAGAGCGGCGAGTGGATCGACGAGGATTCGCCGGCCGAGGCCGAGGGCTATTCCGGCCGGGTGATGCTGGAAGCCGAACGCCTGGCCCTGGACAGCGGCCTGCCGGCGACCCTGGTGCGCCTGACCGGCATCTACGGCCCCGGTCGCCAGTGGCTGCTCAACCAGGTGCGCCAGGGCTACCGGGTCGCCAGCGAACCGCCGTTGTATGCCAACCGCATTCACGCCGAGGACGCCGCCGGCCTGCTGGCCTTCCTGCTGCAGGTAGATGCCGAAGGTACGCAACTGGCCGACTGCTACCTGGGCGTGGACGACGCGCCGGCGCCGCTGCACGAGGTGGTGGGTTGGCTGCGCGAGCAGCTGGGTGTGACCCAGTGGGCCGAGGACAACAGCGTGCGCCGCGCCGGCAGCAAGCGCTGCAGCAACGCCCGCGCCCGGGCGCTGGGCTGGGCGCCGCAGTACCCCAGCTACCGCGAAGGATACGCGGCGGTGCTGGCGGCCGATCAGTCGTCGCTGCGCCCGGTGTAGCGGCCGCTGTCGTCGTAGTGACTTCCGTCCGGGTCGTCGCGGCCCAGGTAGCGCCCCGAGTCGTCGTAGAGGCGACCATCCTGATCCTGGCGGCCTGTGTAGCGGCCACTGTCGTCATAGCTACGGCCGTCGCCGTCGATGCGTCCCGTGTAGCGGCCGGAGGCATCGTAGTGGCGGCCGTCGGCATCGGTACGGCCGGTGTAGCGCCCGCTGTCATCGTAGCGGCGGCCATCGTCGTCGGTGCGCCCCAGATAGCGGCCGCCGTCGTCGTAATGGCGCTGTTCCGCCTGGGCGGCCAGGCTTGCCAGCAGGAGGCCGACCAGCAGCGGGCGCATGCCGATCAGTCGCGCTGCAGCAGCCAGGCCTGGCGCCCGGGGCGGAAGCTGGGTGCCTCGTCCAGTGCCGACTGGTTGAGCGCCTGGAGGATGCGCAGCTGGTCGCCGTCGCGCTCGAAGATCCACGATGCTCCCTGCTGGCCGAGCTGTAGCCACAGGCTGTCGTGCTCGCCGGCCATCGAGGCGCAGTCGCCGGCCAGGCACAGGGCGTAACGCTCGGCGCCGGGCAGGCCTTCCAGGCGGCCGTCCGGGTGGAACAGCACCAGGCCGCCCTCGCCGACGCCCTCGCGGATCGTCCATTCGCCGCCCAGGTAAGCGTCGTACAGCGCCCATTCGAAGCTGCTGCCAATTGGCGCGCCGTCCTCCGCCTGGCGAGGCGGGCGGCTGAAGTGCTGCTCGGGGCCATAGTTGCTGGCCTGCTGCACCAACTGGCCGTCCTGCAGATCGAGGTTTTCCTGATAGTCGCCCTGATAACTGACTTGCCAGCGCCCCGGTTCGCCGGACGCCAGGCGGCCTTCGGGGGCCTCGAAGCCATTGCTGTAGGTGGCCAGGCCGCGCTGGCTGTCGAGCCGCCATTCCAGGTTGGGGCCGTGGGCCAGCAACGCCTCGCGCAGCGGCCCGCCTTGGCGGGCACTGTCGATGATCGGCTGGTTGATCCAGGTGCCGTCGGGGCTGTCAGGGCCGGCGCAACCTGTCAGCAGGCCGGCACTGAGGGCGATCAGGAGGGGGCGACGCATGGGCTTATTCGAGTACCAGGATGCCGTCCATTTCCACCTGGGCGCCGCGCGGCAGGGCGGCCACGCCGATGGCGGCGCGGGCCGGGTAGGGCTGCTCGAAGTAGCGGCCCATGACTTCGTTGACCGTGGCGAAGTGGCTGAGGTCGGTGAGGAAGATGTTCAGCTTGACCACGTCCTTGAACGAGCCGCCGGAGGCCTCGATCACCGCCTTGAGGTTCTCGAACACCTGCACGGTCTGCTCCTCGAAGCCCTGCACCAGTTCCATGGTCTTCGGGTCCAGCGGAATCTGCCCGGACAGGTACACGGTGTTGCCGGCCTTGATCGCCTGGGAGTAGGTGCCGATGGCGGCCGGGGCGTTGGGCGAGGAAATGACGGTCTTGCTCATGACGAACTCCGATTCGATGAATTGTGGTTTGTACTGCGACATGGCGCCGTCAGGCGCGCATGCGGGTGATGCGGATGACGCCGTTGAGGGCGCGCAGCTTCTTGATGACGCGGGCCAGGTGCACGCGGTCATGCACGCTGACGACCAGCTGGACCACGCTGATACGGCCGTCACGCTCGTCCATGCCGATCTTCTCGATATTGCCGTCGGCGGCGTTGACGCTGCTGGCGAGCAGGGCGATCAGGCCGCGCTGGTGCTCCAGCTCGACGCGCAGTTCGACGTTGAATTCGCCGGCGACATCCTTGGCCCAGTTGAGCTGGATGCATTTCTCCGGGTTGTGGCGGATGTCGGCGATGTTCTTGCAGCTGTCCAGGTGCACCACCATGCCCTTGCCGGCCGACAGGTAGCCGACGATGGGGTCGCCGGGGATCGGCGTGCAACACTTGGCGTAGCTGAGCACCAGGCCCTCGGTGCCGCGGATGGCCAGCGGGCCGTCCGGGCTGGGCGCGGCGTCGCCGGTCTCGGCCAGCAGACGGCGGGCGACCACGTAGGCCATGCGATTGCCCAGGCCAATGTCTTCCAGCAGGTCCTCGATCACTTCCAGGCGGTATTCGCTGAGCACCGCCTGCACCCGCTCCGTGGCGATCTTCTCCAGATGGCTGTCGAAGCCGGTGAGGGTCTTGTTCAGCAGGCGCTCGCCGAGGTTGATCGACTCCGAGCGGCGCTGCAGCTTGAGCGCGTGGCGGATATGGGTGCGGGCCTTGCCGGTGACCACGAAGTTGAGCCAGGCCGGGTTCGGTCGCGCGCCGGGGGCGGTGACGATCTCCACCGTCGAGCCGCTTTCCAGGGCCTGCGACAGCGGCGCCAGGCGGCGGTTGATGCGGCAGGCGATGCAGCTGTTACCGACGTCGGTGTGCACCGCGTAGGCGAAGTCGACCGCGGTGGAGCCCTTCGGTAGCTCCATGATGCGGCCCTTGGGCGTGAACACGTAGACCTCGTCGGGGAACAGGTCGATCTTCACGCTCTCGATGAATTCCAGCGAATTGCCGGCGCGTTGCTGCATTTCCAGCACGCCCTTGACCCACTGGCGGGCGCGGGCGTGGTTGCCCTTGGGCGCGTCGTCGCCATCGGACTTGTACAGCCAGTGGGCGGCGATGCCGTTGTTGGCCATCTCTTCCATCTCGCGGGTGCGGATCTGGATCTCGATGGGCACGCCGTGCATGCCGAACAGGGTGGTGTGCAGCGACTGGTAGCCGTTGGCCTTGGGGATCGCGATGTAGTCCTTGAAGCGGCCCGGCAGCGGCTTGTACAGGTTGTGCACCACGCCCAGGGCGCGGTAGCAGGTGTCGACCTTGTCGACGATGATGCGGAAGGCGTAGACGTCCATGATCTCGTTGAACGCCCGGCGCTTGCCGCGCATCTTCTGGTAGATGCTGTAGAGGTGCTTCTCGCGGCCGATCACTTCGCCCTGCAGGCCTTCGCGCTGCAGGTAGGCGGTGATCGACTCCTCGATCTTGGCGACGATTTCCTTGCGGTTGCCGCGGGCGCGCTTGACTGCCGTGCGGATGCGCTCGGAGCGCATCGGGTGCATGGCCTTGAAGCCTAAGTCCTCGAACTCCACGCGCATGCTGTGCATGCCCAGCCGGTTGGCGATGGGCGCGTAGATTTCCAGGGTTTCCTTGGCGATACGGCGGCGCTTCTCGCCGGACAGCACTTCCAGGGTGCGCATGTTGTGCAGGCGGTCGGCCAGCTTGACCAGGATCACGCGGATGTCGCGCGCCATGGCCATGGCCATCTTCTGGAAGTTCTCGGCCTGGGCCTCGGCCTTGGTCTCGAAGTTCATCTGGGTCAGCTTGCTGACCCCGTCGACCAGTTCCGAGACGGTTTCGCCGAACTGTGCGGTGAGCGCTTCCTTGGCGATGCCGGTGTCCTCGATCACGTCGTGCAGCATGGCGGCCATCAGGCTCTGATGGTCCATGTGCATGTCGGCGAGGATGTTGGCGACGGCGAGCGGGTGGGTGACGTAGGCTTCGCCGCTGCGGCGGCGCTGGCCGTCGTGGGCCTGCTCGGCGTAGAAGTAGGCGCGGCGGACCAGGTTGACCTGATCCACGGCCAGGTAGGACGAGAGTCTGTCGGCGAGGGAGTCTATGCTCGGCAAGGGATCACCCCCTGCCGCGCTGGCGCTTGACCCGGTGCCGCGAGACTTCGACCAGGCATAGGCTTACAGAGGCTCGTTGGCCTCTTCCTCGAAGGCGACGGCGAACAGCGGCTCGTCCTCGACCAGGTCTTCCTGGGCAACGAACTCGGCATCGACCAGGCCGGCCGCGATTTCACGCAGGGCCACGACGGTCGGCTTGTCGTTTTCCCAGGCGACTTTCGGCTCCTTGCCGCCGGTAGCCAGCTGACGGGAACGCTTGGTGGCCAGCATGACCAGCTCGAAGCGGTTGTCTACGTTCTCCAGGCAGTCTTCAACGGTAACGCGGGCCATGGTGTTCCTCTTGGCGAATAGCAAATAAGGCTGGGCCCGAATGGGCGAGCGGACTGGATAGTCTAAAAAATCACCAGCAATTAGGGAAGGCCTTTCGGCGGCCGGTCAGGCCAGCAGCTCACTGAGAAGGCCGGCATGGCGCTGCTGCTGGCAGCTTTGCTGCAGTTGATTGGCGCGGAAGATGGCCTTCAGATCATCCAAGGCATGGGCGAAATCGTCGTTGATCACCAGGTAGTCGTACTCGACATAGTGGCTCATCTCGCTGACGGCTTCCTGCATGCGTCGCTCGATGATCTCGGCGCTGTCCTGGCCACGGTTGGTCAGGCGATGGCGCAGCGCCTCCTGGGTCGGTGGCAGGATGAAGATCGATTTCGCTAGCGGCATCAGCTTGCGCACCTGCTGGGCGCCCTGCCAGTCGATCTCCAGGATCAGGTCGGAGCCGGCCGCCAGGGTCTGCTCGACCCAGACCTGCGAGGTGCCATAGAAGTTGTCGAACACCTGGGCATGCTCGAGGAACTCGCCACGTTCGATCATCGCACTGAACTGCGCGTGGTCGACGAAGTGGTAGTTGACCCCGTCTTCCTCGCCCGGGCGCATGGCGCGGGTGGTGTGCGAGACGGAAACGCGGATGCGCGCATCGCTGTCGAGCAGCGCCTTGACCAGGCTGGTCTTGCCGGCGCCGGAGGGTGCGGAAACGATGTAGAGGGTGCCGGTGGTGACGGTCATCTTGATGTCCTGATAACGCTATGGCTCAAGCCTAGCGGCTTATTCGATGTTCTGGACCTGTTCGCGCATCTGCTCGATCAGGACCTTGAGGTTGACGGCGGCCTGGGTGCTGCGCGGGTCGAAGGCCTTGGAGCCGAGCGTATTGGCCTCGCGGTTGAGCTCCTGCATGAGGAAGTCCAGGCGCCGGCCGGCGGCGCCGCCGACCTTGAGCACGCGGCGCACTTCGGTCACATGGGTGTTCAGGCGATCCAGTTCCTCGGCCACGTCGCTCTTCTGGGCGAGGAGCACCAGCTCCTGCTCCAGGCGCTGGGGGTCCACCTCGGCGCGCATTTCGGCGAAGCGGGTCTCGATCTTCTGCCGTTGGTTGGCCAGCATCTCCGGCACCAGCGCGCGCAGGGCGACGACTTCGGCGGCAATGCTGTCCAGGCGCTCGTTGAGCAACTTGGCCAGCTCGGCGCCTTCGCGGGCGCGGCCGTTCTTCAGCTCGCCCAGGGCCTGCTCGAACAGTTGCAGGGCGGCGGCATTCAGGGCCTGCGGATCGGCAGCGTCGGCCACCAGCACGCCGGGCCAGGCCAGCACTTCCAGGGGGTTGAGTGGTGCCGGTTGCTGGATCAGTGCCGCTACCTGTTCGGCGGCGGAGATCAGTTGGCGGGCGCGCTCGTCGTCTACTTGCAGGCTCTTGCCGGCGTTTTCCTCGGCGAAGCGCAGGGTGCATTCCACCTTGCCGCGCGACAGGCCCTGGCGCAGGGCTTCACGTACCGCGCCTTCGAGGTCGCGGAACGGGTCCGGCAGGCGCAGGTGTGGCTCCAGGTAGCGATGGTTGACCGAGCGCAGCTCCCAGCTCAGGGTGCCGTGGGCGGCGGCCGACTCGACGCGGGCGAAGGCGGTCATGCTATGCACCATGGTGGGAGCCTCGTGAAATGACGAATGGGCGCGGATTGTAGCGCAGACCGACCGTCGGCCCAATCCGCCCCGTCGCGGCGCTATAATGCCGGCAGGTCGGGCGCCGGGCGCCCGAGATTTCCGCTTTTCTACAGGTATCAGCAGATGAAACGTCCCAGCGGCCGTGCTTCCACCCAGTTGCGTTCTGTGCGCATCACCCGCAACTACACCAAGCACGCCGAGGGTTCGGTGCTGGTCGAGTTCGGCGACACCAAGGTAATCTGCACCGCCAGCGTCGAGTCCGGCGTGCCGCGTTTCCTCAAAGGCCAGGGCCAGGGCTGGCTGACCGCCGAGTACGGCATGCTGCCGCGCGCCACCGGCGAGCGTAACCAGCGTGAAGCCAGCCGCGGCAAGCAGGGCGGCCGCACCCTGGAGATCCAGCGCCTGATCGGCCGCTCGCTGCGTGCAGCGCTGGACATGAGCAAGCTGGGTGAGAACACCATCTACATCGACTGCGACGTGATCCAGGCTGACGGTGGTACCCGAACTGCGTCCATCACTGGCGCCATGGTGGCCCTGGTCGATGCGCTGAAGGTGCTGAAGAAGCGCGGCGCGCTGAAGGGCGAGCCGCTCAAGCAGATGGTCGCTGCCGTGTCCGTGGGCATCTACCAGGGCGAGCCGGTGTTGGACCTGGACTACCTGGAAGACTCCGCCGCCGAGACCGACCTCAATGTGGTGATGACCGACAGCGGTGGTTTCATCGAAGTGCAGGGCACCGCCGAAGGCGCCCCCTTCCAGCCGGAAGAACTGAATGCCATGCTGGCGCTGGCCCAACAGGGCATGCGCGAGCTGTTCGAACTGCAGCGCGCGACCCTGGCCGACTGATTTCCCACAACCGCGGAGAGCCCCATGGAAGAGCAGAACCTCACCCCCACACCGAGCCCGGAAGCCCGCCAATGGGCGATGTTCTGCCACTTCGCTGCCTTCGCCGGTTTGCTGATCCCCTTCGGCAACCTGCTCGGCCCGCTGATTGTCTGGCAACTCAAGCGCGATCTTGATCCCTTCGTCGACGACCAGGGCAAGGAGGCGCTGAACTTCCACATCACCGTGTCGCTCGCCGCGCTGGTGTGCATGCTGCTCGCCGTGGTGGTGATCGGCTTCCTGCTGCTGCCGCTGCTCGGCCTGGCCGCCCTGGTGCTGACCATCATCGCCGGGATCAAGGCCAATGAAGGTCAGACCTACCGCTATCCGCTGTGTTGGCGCCTGGTCAAATAACACCCTCGGGCCCCGCATGCGGGGCCTTTTTCTGCAACCACTCATATAAGGAAGTCAGAAGTGGCCGGAGCCAGTCTGTTAACTCTGCTCGACGATATCGCCAGCGTGCTGGACGACGTCTCGGTGATGACCAAGGTCGCGGCGAAGAAGACCGCCGGCGTGCTCGGTGACGATTTGGCGCTGAATGCCCAGCAGGTCACCGGGGTCAAGGCCGAGCGCGAGCTGCCGGTGGTCTGGGCGGTGGCCAAGGGCTCGCTGATCAACAAGCTGATCCTGGTGCCGGCGGCGCTGCTGATCAGCGCCTTCGCGCCATGGCTGGTGACGCCGCTGCTGATGCTCGGTGGCGCCTTCCTCTGTTTCGAGGGCTTCGAAAAGCTGGCGCATAAGTTCCTGCACAGCAAGCAGGAGGATGCCCAGCATCACGCCGAGCATGTGCAGGCGCTGGCCGATCCGGCGGTGGACATGCAGGCGTTCGAGAAGGACAAGATCAAGGGCGCGGTGCGCACCGACTTCATCCTGTCCGCCGAGATCATCGCCATTACCCTGGGCGTGGTCGCCGAGCAGGCGTTCATGCAGCAGGTCATGGTGCTGTCCGGCATCGCCCTGCTGATGACCGTGGGCGTCTATGGCCTGGTCGCCGGCATCGTCAAGCTGGACGACGCCGGCCTCTACCTGAGCCAGCGTGGCAGCGCTGCGGCACAGAGCCTGGGGCGCGGCATCCTGTGGCTGGCGCCATGGCTGATGAAGCTGTTGTCGGTGGTGGGCACGGCGGCCATGTTCATGGTCGGTGGCGGTATCCTTACCCACGGCATTCCCGGTGCTCATGACCTGATCCACCACTGGGTCGACGCGGTCCATGGCGTGCCGGGTATCGGCGGCGTGCTGGCCGTGCTGACGCCGACCCTGGTCGATGCCTTGTTCGGCGTACTGGTCGGCGCTCTGGTGCTGGCTGTGGTGAGTGTGGCTGGCAAAGCCTGGAAGGGTTTGCGCGCCTAGGCGGCGAGGGGCTGGCTGCTTAGACGCTGAGCAGCCAGTCGTAGTCGACGATCAGCGGGGCGTGCTGGGAGAAGCGCGGCTGACGCGGCAGCTTGGCGTTGCGCACCACGCGGCGCAGGCCCGGAGTGAGCAGCTGATAGTCGAAGCGCCAGCCGAGATTGAGCATCTCCGCCTGCTCGCTGTCCGGCCACCAGCTGTACTGATCGCCCTCGCGACTGACTTCGCGCAGGGCGTCGACATAGCCCATGGTGCCAACCACTTCATCCATCCAGGCGCGTTCCGGCGCGAGAAAGCCCGGCAGCTGCTGGCAGTCGCGCCAGTTCTTCACGTCCAGTTTCTGGTGGGCGACGAACAGCGAGCCGCAGTAGATGTACTCGCGGCGCTTGCGACGTTGCTTGTCCAGGTAACCGGTGAAGTCGTCGATGAACTTGAATTTCTGATTCAAGTTCTCGTCCCCGCCCTGGCCGGATGGCAGCAGCAGGGTGGCGATACTGACCTTGTCGAAATCCGCCTGCAGATAACGCCCGTACCGATCGGCCGATTCGAAGCCCAGGCCGTGGATCACCGCCTTGGGTTGCAACCGGGAGTACAGGGCCACGCCGCCCTGTTCGGGCACTTCGGCGTCGACGGCATAGAGGAAATAGCCATCCAGCTGGAAGGCCGGGTCATCGAGTTCGAAGGAAGAGGCGCGAGTATCTTGCAGGCAGATCACGTCGGCATTCTGGGCCTGCAGCCAGCTGAGCAAACCTCGCTCGACTGCGGCCTGAATACCATTCACGTTCACACTGATGATCCGCATAAATGGCCCCCAAAAACACCTGCGTGTATGATACCCGAGCTCATTCCCATTAGCTAAATTCATAGCTAAATCCGTGCCGTACGGAGCTTTGCATGCAGGCGTATCAACGCGAATTCATCCGTTTTGCCATCGAACGCGGCGTGCTGCGCTTCGGTGAATTCACCCTCAAGTCCGGGCGCACCAGCCCCTACTTCTTTAATGCCGGACTGTTCAACAGCGGCCTGGCGCTGGCCAGGCTGGGGCGCTTCTATGCGTCGGCGCTGATCGAAGCTGGCATCGACTTCGATGTGCTGTTCGGCCCGGCGTACAAGGGTATCCCGCTGGCGGCGGCCACGGCCGTGGCGCTGGCCGAGCAGCATGACCGCGACCTGCCCTGGTGCTTCAATCGCAAGGAGGCCAAGGCTCACGGCGAAGGTGGCACCCTGGTCGGTGCGCCGCTCGCAGGTCGGGTGATGATCGTCGACGACGTGATCACCGCCGGCACCGCGATTCGCGAGGTGATGCAGATCATCCAGGCCCAGGGCGCCCAGGCGGCCGGCGTGCTGATCGCGCTGAACCGCCAGGAACGTGGCCAGGGCGAGCTGTCGGCGATCCAGGAAGTGGAGCGCGACTACGGCATGCCGGTGGTCAGTATTGTGTCCCTGGAGCAGGTACTGGATTATCTGGCAGAAGATGCTGAGCTGAAAAAACATCTGCCGGCGGTGGAGGCTTACCGCGCGCAGTACGGCATCTGACCATAACAAGGAAAAGCTCCATGTTCCGATTGGCGAAGCTTGTGGTCCTCATGATTGCCGCGATGCCTCATATGGCGTCTGTCGCCAATGCGGCAGATGCCGGTATTGAGTCCTATCGCTACAAGGACAATCAGGGCAGAGTAGTGATCAGTCGGCAGGGAATTCCTCCAGAGTTCATTTCCAATGGCTACGAGGTACTCGATGTCGATGGACGAGTACTTCGAAAGGTGCCACCGGCCCCCACGCTTGAGGAGCGTCAGCGCCTTGCCGAGGAAAAGGCCAGGGCAAAGTCCGATGTCCAGTTGCTACGTATCTATTCGGAGCCAGTCGATGTGGACCGTGCGCGCGATCGCAAGCTTGCTGAGCTGGATGGGGTTATACGTGTAGCGCAGAGTAACTTGCATTCCCTGCGTGCTCAGCAGGCCAATTTGCAAGCCCAGGCTGCCGATTTTGAGCGTGCTGGGCGCAAAGTGCCAGAGCATCTGTTGGTGCAAATAGACAACCTCAAGGCCGAGCAGGTGGGCGTTGAGAAGGATATACAACGCCATCAGCAGAGCCGCAGTGATGCGGAGGCGACGTTCGCCGCCGATCGTGCGCGCCTGGTAGAGCTGCGCGGCGAGTGACCCTGCCGCGCGGCGCCATCAATGATGGCGCTTGCGATTGGTGATCAGGGTGCCCACGCCGCTGTCGGTGAAGATCTCCAGCAGCACCGCGTTCGGCACGCGACCATCGATGATATGTGCGCTGGTCACGCCGCCCTGCACAGCCTCAAGCGCGCAGCGAATCTTCGGCAGCATGCCGCCATAGATGGTGCCATCGGCGATCAGGCCATCCACTTGCTCGGTGGTCAGGCCGGTGAGTACTTCGCCCTGCTTGTCCATCAGGCCGGCGATATTGGTCAGCAGCATCAGCTTCTCGGCCTTCAGTGCCTCAGCCACCTTGCCGGCCACCAGGTCGGCGTTGATGTTGTAGGACTCGCCCTCGGCGCCCACGCCGATGGGCGCGATCACCGGGATGAAGTCGCCCTTCACCAGCATGTTCAACAGGTCGGTGTTGACGCCGACCACCTCGCCGACATGGCCGATATCGATGATTTCCGGCTGAGTCATCTCCGGGGTCTGACGGGTCACGGTGAGCTTCTTCGCACGAATCAGCTCCGCGTCCTTGCCGGTCAGGCCGATGGCGCTGCCGCCATGGCGGTTGATCAGATTGACGATGTCCTTGTTGACCTGGCCGCCGAGGACCATCTCCACCACATCCATGGTCTGCGCGTCGGTGACGCGCATGCCATCGATAAAGTGGCTTTCAATGCTGAGTCGCTTGAGCAGATCGCCGATCTGCGGGCCGCCACCATGCACCACCACCGGATTGATGCCGACCGCCTTCATTAGCACGATGTCGCGGGCGAAGCCTTCCTTGAGCTCGTCACTCTCCATGGCGTTGCCGCCGTACTTGATCACCAGGGTCTTGCCGACGAAGCGACGAATATACGGCAGCGCTTCGGACAGGACCTTGGCGACATTGGTGGCGGCATCACGATTGAGGGTCATGGTGGAACGGACTCCGGAACAGATCAGAACGGCAGATTGAGGTCAGGGGCGGCGTTGTACAGCTGGGCGCGGAATACTTCCTTGATCCGCGTGAGCTCTTCTTCGGTCTCCGCCTCGAAGCGCAGCACCAGCACCGGCGTGGTGTTGGAGGCGCGCACCAAGCCCCAGCCCTTCGGATAATCGACACGCACGCCGTCGAGCGTGGTCAGGTTGGCCTCGCCCCACACGCCGTCACGCTGCAGACGGTCGATCAGGCGGAACTTGCTCTCGTCGGTGACGGTGACATTGATCTCCGGCGTGGAAATATCCAGCGGGAAGGCGGAGAACACCTGCTCGGCGTCGCGACGATCCTGGCTGAGGATCTCCAGCAGGCGCGCGGCGCTGTAGATACCGTCGTCGAAGCCGAACCAGCGTTCCTTGAAGAAGATATGGCCGCTCATTTCGCCGGCCAGTAGGGCGCCGGTTTCCTTCATCTTCTTCTTGATCAGCGAGTGGCCGGTCTTCCACATCACCGGGCGGCCGCCGTAGCCGCTGATCAGTGCGCCCAGGCGGCGGGTGCATTTGACGTCGTAAATGATGTCGGCGCCGGGGTTGCGCGATACCACGTCCTTGGCGAACAGCATCATCAGGCGGTCGGGGAAGACCATGGTGCCCCTGTTGGTTACCACGCCGACGCGGTCGCCGTCGCCATCGAAGGCCAGGCCCAGATCGGCGCCCTCGTTCTTCACTCGGGCGATCAGGTCCACCAGGTTTTCCGGTTTACCCGGGTCCGGGTGGTGGTTGGGGAAGTTGCCGTCGACATCGCAGAACAGCGGGATAACGCTGCAGCCCAGGGCCTCGATCAGGCGCGGCGCAATGACGCCGGCTACGCCGTTACCGCAGTCGACCACCACCTTGAGAGGCTTGGCGATGGCGATATCACCGACGATATGTTTGAAGTAAGGCTCCAGCACGTCGACCTGCTCGACACTGCCGACGCCGCTGGCCAGATCGTTGTTGTCGATACGGGTCTTCAGGGCCTGGATCTGCTCGTTGGCCTGAGTGTCGCCAGCAATGACGATCTTGAAGCCGTTGTAATCCGGCGGGTTGTGGCTACCGGTGAGCATCACACCCGACTTGCCCTTGAGCACGTTGGTGGCGAAATACAGCACGGGGGTCGGCACCATGCCGATATCTGTGACTTGGCAACCGCAGTCCAGCAGGCCCTGGATCAACTGCTCCACCAGTTGCGGGCCGGACAGACGGCCGTCGCGGCCGACAGCGACGTTCGGCTCGCCCTTGGCCAGACTCTCCGAGCCAATGGCGCGACCGATCCAGTAGGCGGCTTCGGCGGTCAGGGTATCGCCGACCACGCCGCGAATATCGTAGGCGCGGAAGATGGTGGCGGGCAGCTTGGGTGGGGTTTGTACGTTTTGCACAGTGCTATCCATGAAAGGTTGCTCCAATCCCAGGAGGTCCTGGTCTTCATCGAGAATGTCGATATCGAGGATATCGGTGGCCTGGAACAGCGGGTCCGCCAACTGCACGGGCTTGGGCGCCG
This sequence comes from Pseudomonas sp. GD04019, assembly GCF_029837695.1. Classification (GTDB taxonomy): domain Bacteria; phylum Pseudomonadota; class Gammaproteobacteria; order Pseudomonadales; family Pseudomonadaceae; genus Aquipseudomonas. The sequence continues at coordinate 307,057 of NZ_JAOEEA010000003.1, read as the reverse complement.
CCGAGGGGGCAGTGATCGGGGGACTGCCGGCCTCATTTCTTGAGGCTTCTTGTTTGGTGCGCGGCAGGCGCGCCAGGCTCTGCGCCAAGCCGTCGAGGGCGGTAAAGTGCAGGCTGAAGGCTTTGACCGACTTTCCGCTGGAAAGCTCCTGCAGCATGCTCGCCAGCTGCTGCACGTCACCGCGCAGGCGGCCGAGCAGGTGGTTACGGGTCAGCATCAGGCCGAGGAGTGCGCCGGCCAGAGCCAGTAGCGCGGCGATGCCAAGGATCAGCGGCGACATGGGCATGCCACTCAGGGCCGGGCCCGGAGTGAAGTCGAGTTGCCAGTTGGGATTGCCGGTGTCGAAGCGTTGCGCCGTACCGGTCGCGCTGCCGCGTTGCAGCAGGACCTGGGCGGGGCTGTTGCCGAACTGCTGGCCAAGCTGCACCTGGCCGGCGTCATAGGGTAGGGCCGGCAGGGCGGCGAGCAGGCGCTCGAGGTCGACCACCAACAGCAGGGTACCCTGCAACTGATCGCTGCCCGGGCTGCGCAGGGGCGCGGCGCTGTAGACCAGCCAGCGCTCGCCGACCTTGTAGGCTTCTACTGCCGGTGTCTGACCGTTTTCCAGGCGGCGCAGCATATCCAGGGCGGCAAAGTTCATCGGCCCGCTGCGGCCCACATCGAGAGAGGCGCGGCCAGGCAGGTTGAGATGGGCATCGACCACGCCTTGCCAGTGCTGCAGGCTGCGCTCGGCGCTGGCGATCAGGTTGCGGTCGCCACTCTGCAGGGCGGTCAGCAGCGATGGATCGGCCGCCGCGGCCCGGGTGTCGGCCTGTAACTGCAGTTGAGCCTGCTGCAGGGCGCTGGCCTGGCTGCCGCCCCAGGCTTCGATCAGTTGTCGTTGCTGCTGCTGGCCGCTGCCGCTGAGGTTGAAGGCAACCAATGCGCCTGCCAGTAGCAGGCCGCCGAGGGCAGCGATGGCGCCATGCAGCAAGGCTTGCTGGTCGTTACCGACCTTGGCGGCCGGCTTGCCCGGAGTGGCGGCGATGAGCGAGTCGGTATCCTTGGCTGCACGCTTTAGTTTCACGCAACGTCTCCCTGGCGATTGATCCTGAACAGGCGAATTCAGTGGCTGCCGGAGTGGCCGAAGCCACCGGCACCGCGTTGGCTTGCGTCGAATTCCTCGACCAGTTCGAAGTGCGCCTGCACCACCGGTACCAGTACCAGCTGGGCGATGCGCTCGCCGATGGCGATGGTGAACGGCGTCTGGCCGCGGTTCCAGCAGGACACCATCAGCTCGCCCTGGTAGTCGGAGTCGATCAGGCCGACCAGGTTGCCGAGCACGACGCCATGCTTGTGGCCCAAGCCGGAGCGCGGCAGGACCAGGGCAGCCAGGTTCGGGTCGGCGATGTAGATGGACAGACCGGTCGGGATCAGCAGGGTCTGCCCAGGCTCAAGCACGGTGTCCTGCTTGAGCATGGCGCGCAGGTCGAGGCCGGCGGAGCCGGGCGTGGCGTACTGCGGCAGGGGAAAGTCACTGCCCAGGCGCGGGTCGAGAATCTTGGCTTGCAGAGCGTGCATATCAATTTCCGTAACGAATGGTTCAGGCGCGGTTGAGACGCTCGGCGATGAAGGCCACCAGCTGGCGGGCGATCTTGCTCTTGCTGGTCTGGGCGAAGGCGCTCGCCTGCAGCTCGCGGTCGATCACGGTGATGGCGTTCTCTTCGCTATTGAAGCCGATGGTGGGGTTGGCCACATCATTGGCAACGATCAGATCGAGGTTCTTGTCTTTCAGCTTGCGCGCAGCATAGCCGAGCAGGTTCTCGGTTTCTGCGGCGAAGCCCACGCTGAACGGACGATCTTCACGGCCGGCGATGGTGGCGAGGATGTCCGGGTTGCGCACCAGCTGCAGCAGCAGGCCCTCGCCGGTGGTGGGGTCCTTCTTCATCTTGTGCGGGGCCACCACTTCCGGGCGATAGTCGGCTACGGCGGCGGAGGCGATCAGCAGGTCGCAAGGCATGGCGGCCTCGCAGGCGGCCAGCATGTCGCGGGCGCTGACCACGTCGATGCGGTTGACCCGATCCGGCGTCGGCAGGTGCACCGGGCCGGTCACCAGCGTCACCTTGGCGCCGGCCTCCACGGCCGCTTCGGCCAGGGCGAAGCCCATCTTGCCGGAGCTGTGATTGGTGATGTAGCGCACCGGATCGATATTTTCCTGGGTCGGGCCGGCGGTGATCAGTACGTGCTTGCCAGTCAGGGCTTGCCACTGGAAGCAGTCGGCGGCGCGTTGGGCCAGCTCGTCGGCTTCGAGCATGCGGCCGAGGCCGACATCGCCGCAGGCCTGGCTGCCGGCGGCCGGGCCGAACAGCTGGTAGCTGCGCTTTTGCAGCGCCTGGGCATTGGCCTGGGTGGCATCGTCGCGCCACATGGCCTGGTTCATCGCCGGGGCCAGGGCAACCTGGGCATCGGTGGCCAGCACCAGGGTGGTCAGCAGGTCGTCGGCCACGCCTTGGGTCAGGCGCGCCATGATGTCGGCAGTGGCCGGGGCGATCAGCACCAGGTCCGCCCACTTGGCCAACTCGATGTGGCCCATGGCGGCCTCGGCGGCCGGGTCGAGCAGGTCCAGGTGTACCGGGTGGCCGGACAAGGCCTGCAGGGTCAGCGGGGTGATGAATTCGCGACCGCCGCGGGTCATCACCACCCGTACCTCGGCGCCCTGGTCGCGCAGGCGGCGGACCAGTTCGGCGCTCTTGTAGGCGGCGATGCCGCCGCCGACGCCCAGGACGATGCGTTTCCGATACAGCCGCTGCATAGGCCTGCCTTTAATAATGTGGTGGATAGCAACGCGCTGGAGGCACCTCCCCAGGCCGACCAACGCGCCAAAAAAGCCGGGCTAAGATAGCACAGGGCCTGCGCGGGAACAGCGGGCCGACTGACAGGGAGAGGTCATGAGCATACGCGATTGGCCCGCGGCGGAACGCCCGCGGGAGAAGCTTCTGGAACTGGGTGCGGCGGCGCTGAGCGATGCCGAGTTGCTGGCGATATTCCTGCGCACCGGGGTGGCCGGGCAGAGCGCGGTAGACCTGGCGCGCCACCTGCTGGCCGATTTCGGCAGCCTGCGGGCGCTGCTGGAGGCCGATCTGGAGTCCTTCAGCCAGCGCCTTGGGCTGGGGCCGGCCAAGTTCGCCCAGCTGCAGGCGGTGCTGGAGATGGGACGTCGTCACCTGGCCGAGCGGCTGCGCCGGGATTCGGCGCTGGAGAGCCCGCAGGCGGTGCGCGATTACCTCAAGGCGCGCCTGCGCCATGAGCCGCACGAGGTGTTCGGCTGCCTGTTTCTCGATGCCAAGCACCGGGTGATCTGCTTCGAGGCGCTGTTCTTCGGCTCCATCGACGGCGCCAGCGTTTACCCGCGGCAGGTGGTCAAGCGCGCCCTGGCGCATAACGCGGCGGCGGCCATCCTGGTGCACAACCATCCTTCAGGGGTGGCGGAACCGAGCCAGGCCGACCGCCTGCTCACCGAGCGGCTCAAGGAGGCGCTCGGTCTGATCGAGGTGCGGGTGCTCGACCACTTCATCGTCGGCGACGGCGAGCCGCTGTCGATGGCCGAGTTCGGCTGGGTGTGAGCGAGCTTTGCTCGCGAACCCGGTCCGCAAAGAGCTTCGCGAGCAGAGCTCGCTCCTGCGCAATCAAGGGAGAAGCTTTACCGAGGCAAAAGCCTGGCGGCCGAACGGGCTGACCTGATAGCCGCTGACCTTGTCGCTGTGCAGGGCGAAGGCGGTGGGGTGGGCCAGCGGCAACCACAGTGCCTGTTGCTGGATCAGCCTTTGCGCCTGCTGGTACAGGGCGCTGCGCTGCTCCTGGGCACTGGCGGCTTTGCCGTCGGCGATCAGCTTGTCCAGCTGCGGATCGCAGTAGCGGGCGAAGTTCAGCCCGGACTGCACCGAGGCGCAGGCGAATTGCGGCGTCAGGAAATTATCCGGGTCGCCATTGTCACCGGCCCAGCCCATGAACAGCAGATCGTGCTCGCCGGCCTTGGCCCGGCGGATCAGTTCGCCCCATTCGATCACGCGGATTGCCGCCTGGATGCCGACCTTGGCCAGGTCTGCCTGCAGCAGCTGGGCGCCGAGGGTCGGGTTGGGGTTGAGCAGGCTGCCCGAGGGGCGGGTCCAGATCGTGGTCTTGAAGCCGTCTGCCAGACCCGCCTCGGCCAGCAGTGCCTTGGCCTTGGCTGGGTCGTGGGCGTAGCCCGGCAGCTCCTTGGCGTAACTCCAGGTGTTGGGCGGGTAGGGCCCGCTGGCCGGGGTAGCGCTGCCCTCGAACACGGCCTTCAGGTAGCTGGCCTTGTCGAAGGCCAGGTTGATGGCCTGGCGCACCTGCGGCTTGTCCAGCGGCGGGTGCTGGCTGTTGATGCCAACGAAGGCGGTCATGAACGCCGGCGTCTCGCTCACTTTCAGCTTCGGCTCCTGGCGCGCGCTCTGCACGTCCAGTGGCTTGGGAGAGAGGGCGATCTGGCACTCGCCGCGCTTGAGCTTCTGCAGGCGTACATTGGCGTCCGGGGTGATGGCGAATACCAGGCCATCGACGGCCGGCTTGCCGGCGAAGTAGTCCGGGTTGGCGGTGTAGCGGATCACCGCATCCTTCTGGAAGCGCTTGAGCACGAAGGGGCCGGTGCCCACCGGCTGGGCGTTGAGCTTTTCCGGCGTGCCGGCGGCCAGCAGCTTGGCGGCGTACTCGGCACTATAGATGGAGGCGAAGCCCATGCTCAGGGTGGCGAGGAAGGTGGCGTCCGGATGCTTGAGGACGAAGCGCACGCTCAGCGGCGTCGGTGCCTCGATGCGCTCGATCAGCGCCGGCCACTGCATGGACTGGGCATGCGGATAGCCGCTGACGGCGACCTTGTGCCAGGGATGGGCGGTGTCGAGCATGCGCTGGAAGCTGAACAGCACGTCGTCTGCGTTCAGCTCGCGGCTGGGAGCAAACCATTCGGTACGCTGGAATTTCACTCCGGGGCGCAACTGGAAGGTCCAGCTCAGGCCATCGGCAGACACTTCCCAGCGTTCGGCCAGGCTCGCTACCAGCTTGCCGGCCGCGGCGTCGTAGTCCACCAGACGGTTCATTAGCACGTCGGCCGAGGCGTTGGTGGTGGTCAGCGAGTTGTACTGCACCACGTCGAAACCATCCGGGCTGGCCTCGGTGCACACGCTGAGGGTGGCGGCTTGGCTCAGCACGGGAGCGAGCAGCAGGGGCAGGGCGGCAAGGCGCATCGCGAGTCCTCCGAATGGCAAGAGGCCAACCCTAGACCAAAGACCGCGGGCAGACAATCGAATCGGGCGACGAGCGGTTGCGGCGCCGTAGCCGCGAGAGGCCGCCGTTCCTGGCGGCCACGGTGTTCGGCAAGGCACGGCAATTCTTGCGGGTGACTGGGTGTTCTGGTATAAAGCAGCGCTCTTTTCTAGGGGCCCGGTCCAGCGGCAACGCTAAACGCCGGTAAGACCCCCGAGAAACGCGGCGCTGAGCGCCAAATGACTATTGAGTTCAAGCGGCCAACCCATGCCGGGTTGGGCATGTGGTTTAGAGGGCTGAGGCATGTCGAGAGTCTGTCAAGTTACCGGTAAGGGTCCGGTAACCGGGAACAACGTTTCCCACGCTAACAACAAAACCCGTCGTCGTTTCCTGCCGAACCTGCAGCACCATCGCTTCTGGGTCGAGTCCGAGAAGCGCTTCGTGCGTCTGCGCGTTTCTGCCAAGGGCATGCGCATCATCGACAAGCGCGGCATCGACGTAGTTCTGTCCGAGCTGCGCGCTCGCGGCGAAAAGGTTTAAGGAGCTAATCATGCGTGAACTGATCCGTTTGGTGTCCAGCGCCGGTACCGGCCACTTCTACACCACCGACAAGAACAAGCGCACCACTCCGGACAAGATCGAGATCAAGAAATACGATCCGGTCGTCCGTAAGCACGTGACCTACAAGGAAGCCAAGATCAAGTAATTGATCCGGCCCTTGTTCGAAGAAACCCGCCTCGGCGGGTTTTTTCTTGCCTGCGAAAAAGTGCGGGCGAAAAAAAGCCCGCAGGGCGCGGGCTAACAGGGTGTCGCAGGATCAAGCGGTGGGCGGATAGAGTTCCGCCGAAATAGCTGGCCTCAAGCCTTGGCCTCGAAGATCACGTAGACCTTGCGGCAGGGCTCGAGCACTTCCCAGGTGCCTTTCAGGCCGGCCGGGATGACGAAGCGGTCGCCGGCGCGCACGGTCTTGGCGTTGCCGTCCTGGTCGCGGATCACCGACACGCCCTGGAGAATCTCGCAGTACTCGTGCTCGGTGTAGTTGAACGTCCACTGGCCGACGGCGCCTTCCCAGATGCCCACGTTGAACTGGCCGCAGGGGCTATCGTAGTGGTTGCGCATGCTCTGCTCGGGATCGCCCTTGAGGATCTTCTCGGCGGCGGGGCGGTAGTGTTGCGGCGCGCTGGTGGCCGTGGCGAAGTCGACGATCTGCTCGATGTTCATGGCGGTTCCTATTGTTGTGAGGCGCGAATGCGCGGAAGTCTATGTTTGATAAAGCGAACATTTCAAGGCGTTTGCGTCCGCTCTGTCAAAAATATTGAAAAGGCTGGGCGCTCTGGTTTAGTGTTGCCTGCATAAAGGCCGGCAATCGGCCTGGCAGAATAATTGACAGTGCGTGTTGTCGATTTGCGACACGCTTCCACCCGAGGATCCCCGCATGACCACCCTGACCCGTGCCGACTGGGAACAGCGCGCCAAGAACCTGAAGATCGAAGGTCGCGCCTTCATCCACGGCGAATACACCGAGGCCGCTGCCGCCGACACCTTCGAGTGCATCAGCCCGGTCGATGGCCGTCTGCTCGGCCTGGTGGCCAGCTGTGACGCCGCCGACGCCGAGCTGGCGGTCAAGGATGCCCGCGCCACCTTCGAGTCCGGCGTGTGGTCGCGCCTGGCGCCGGTCAAGCGCAAGGAGATCATGATCCGCTTCGCCGACCTCATCGACGCCCATGCCGAGGAGCTGGCTCTGCTGGAAACCCTCGACATGGGCAAGCCGATCAGCGACTCGCTGAGCGTCGACGTGCCGGCCGCTTCCCGCGCCATCCGCTGGAGCGGTGAGGCCATCGACAAGATCTACGACGAAGTGGCCGCCACCGCCCATGACGAGCTGGGCCTGGTCACTCGCGAGCCGGTCGGCGTGGTCGCCGCCATCGTGCCGTGGAACTTCCCCCTGCTGATGACCTGCTGGAAGCTCGGCCCGGCCCTGTCCACCGGCAACTCGGTGGTGCTCAAGCCGTCCGAGAAGTCGCCGCTGACCGGTATCCGCATCGCCCAGCTGGCCATCGAGGCCGGCATCCCGGCCGGCGTGTTCAACGTGCTGCCGGGCTTCGGTCACACCGTGGGCAAGGCCCTGGCCCTGCATATGGACGTCGACACCCTGGTGTTCACCGGGTCGAGCAAGATCGCCAAGCAGCTGATGATCTACGCCGGCGAATCGAACATGAAGCGCGTCTGGCTGGAAGCCGGCGGCAAGAGCCCGAACATCGTCTTCGCCGACGCGCCTGACCTGCAGGCCGCCGCCGAGGGCGCGGCCGGCGCCATCGCCTTCAACCAGGGCGAAGTCTGCACCGCCGGCTCGCGCCTGCTGGTAGAGAACTCGATCAAGGACAAGTTCGTGCCCATGGTGGTCGAGGCGATCAAGGCCTGGAAGCCGGGCAACCCGCTGGACCCGGCGACCAACGTCGGCGCCCTGGTCGATACCACTCAGATGAACAACGTGCTGAGCTACATCCAGGCCGGTCACGACGACGGCGCCAAGCTGGTGGCCGGTGGCAAGCGCGTGCTGGAAGAGACCGGCGGCACCTACGTCGAGCCGACCGTGTTCGACGGCGTGACCAACGCCATGCGTATCGCCAAGGAAGAGATCTTCGGCCCGGTACTGGCGGTGATCGGTTTCGACAGTACGGAGGAAGCCGTGGCCATCGCCAACGACAGCATCTATGGTCTGGCCGCTGGCGTATGGACCAGCAACCTGTCCAAGGCGCACCTGGTAGGCAAGGCCCTGCGTGCCGGCAGCGTGTGGATCAACCAGTACGACATGGGCGACATGACCGCGCCGTTCGGCGGCTTCAAGCAGTCCGGCAACGGCCGCGACAAGTCGCTGCACGCCTTCGACAAGTACACCGAGATCAAGTCGACCTGGATCAAGCTGTAACTCGAATGGTGGGCGCCTCGCGCGCCTGAAGGTCCGCCCCTCGGGGCCGGCTCCCAGTGAGCCACACCTGCGGCCGGGTTTCCTTGGGAACCCGGCCGTTGTGCTTTCGGCACGGCCAGAAATGAACAAGGACATGGCTATGCGTTGGGGTACCTATTTCGCCGTCACCTCGGCGGTGATCATTGTCGGCCTGGCCCTGGGCGTGACCCTGCCGTTGGTTTCGCTGCGCCTGGAGGGCTGGGGCTACGGGCCGTTCGCCATCGGCGTGATGGCGGGCATGCCGGCCATCGGCGTGCTGCTCGGTGCGCGCCTGACCGGGCGCCTGGCCGGCTGGTTCGGCACGCCGCTGACCCTGCGTCTGTGCCTGCTGGCCAGCGCCGTCTCGGTGGGGCTGCTGGCCGTGCTGCCGTACTACCCGCTGTGGCTGCTGCTGCGCCTGCTGATCGGGATTTCCCTGACCGTGGTGTTCGTGCTGGGCGAGAGCTGGATCAACCAGCTGGTCGAGGACCGCCTGCGTGGCCGCCTGGTGGCGCTGTACGGCACCGGCTTCGCCCTGAGCCAGCTGGCTGGGCCGCTGGCGCTGAGCCTGATCGGCAGCGCCAGCGACCTGGGTTTCTGGCTCTCGGCGGGTCTGCTGGTCGGCGGCTGCCTGGTGCTGTTCGGCCATGGCGGGGCGCCCAAGGTCGATGCGCACAGCGTCTCGGGGCGCGGCCTGCTGGCATTCTGTCGGAAGCTGCCGGCGATCGCCTGGGCGGTGGTGCTGTTCGCCGCCTTCGAGGCGATGGTGCTGACCCTGCTGCCGATCTACCTGCTGCGCGAGGGCTTCGCCCAGGAAACCGCGTTGCTGATGGCCAGCGTGGTGGTGGTTGGCGATGCCTTGCTGCAGCTGCCGATCGGCCTGCTCGCCGACCGGGTTTCCCGTGGCCTGCTGTTCCGCGCCTGTGGCGTGGGTTTGCTGTTGTCCAGCCTGGCCATTCCGTTCCTGCTGCACACGCCGCTGATCTGGCCGCTGCTGGTGCTGTTCGGCGCCGCCGCCGGCGGGCTCTACACCCTGTCGCTGATCCTGGTCGGGCAGTTCTATCGGGATGACGCACTGGTGCGCGCCAACTCGCACATCGCCCTGCTGTGGGGTGTCGGCTGTCTGCTCGGGCCGCTGTCCACCGGTGCGGCCAGCCAGTGGTTGAGCGGCCATGCGCTGCCGATGTTGATGACAGTGGGTGCGCTGGTGTTCGTGGCGCTGGCGTGGCGGCGCACGGCCTTCCTCGCGCCGCCCATCGAGGAGCGCGGCTAGGCCGCTCAGAGCATGCGTTCGAGGCCGATCAGGTCGGCGAACCAGGCATTGAAATGGCGCCAGGCGCCACCGGGTTCCTCCACCAGCTCGCGCGGCTGGCCGTCGTCCTCGGTCAGCCACACCGGCTGGCCGTCACGCAGGCGCACCTCGTAGCTGAGCGCCGGCTGCATGCCTTCCAGCGCCAGACGGCGCACGTGCTCGCTGAGCTGCTGGCTGTCTACCAGCACGCCGACCTCGGTGTTCCACAGCAGCGAGCGCGGATCGAAGTTCAGCGAACCGATAAAGCTGTAGCGGCCGTCGAGGACGATTGCCTTGCTGTGCAGGCTGGAGTCCGAGGAGCCGCTGAAGCTGTACGACCCGCTACCGCCGGAACCGCTGTCGTCGGGCTGACGGCGCAGCTCGAACAGGCGCACGCCGTGCTTCAGCAACTCGTTACGATAGGGCGCATAGCCGCCGTGTACGGCCGGCACGTCGGTGGCCTCCAGCGAGTTGGTCAGCAGGCGGATGCTCACTCCGGCGTCGGCCTGGCCGGTGAGGTAGCGCATGCCGTCCTCGGCCGGCACGAAGTAGGCGGAAAGCAGGATCAGCTCGTGTTCGACGGCTGCCAGCTTGGGCTCCAGCTGGCTGGCCAGCAGCAGCTGCGGGTCCGGCTCGCCGTCGGCCAGCACCTTGGCCGGCGCGTCCCACAGGGCCCAGCCCGGCGCCCAGATCAGCTCTCCGAGCCAACGCTGCAGCTGAGGCTCCTCGCGGTAGGCCTGCAGCCGATCGGACAGCTCCTTCTGCTCGACCCGCGCCGTGGCCAAGTAGCCGCGCAGGCGCTGGCGGGCCTTTGCCAGGTCGCGCTGATCCGGTGCCCAGCGCAGGAACTGCTGGATCGGCTTGCTCAGCGCGCTGTTCCAGTACTGGTCGAAGCTGTGCCCGAGTTGCTCGGCGACCGGGCCCACGGCCAGCAGGTCGATGTCGGTGAAGTTGCGGCTGGGTTCGGCGTCGAAGTATTCGTCGCCCAGATTGCGCCCCCCGACGATGGCCGCGCTGCCATCGGCCAGCCACAGCTTGTTGTGCATGCGCCGGTGCTGCTGACCCAGGTTGAGCGCGCGGCCTATCAGGCGGGTGACGCCGGTGGAGCGGCCCAGGTGCAGCGGGTTGAACACCCGGACCTGAATGTTGGGGTGGGCGGCGAGCAGGGCGATCTCATAGTCGCGGCCGTCGCTGCTGGTGTCGTCCAGCAGCAGGCGCACGCGCACGCCACGGTCGGCGGCGCTCAGCAGTTCGTCGAACAGGGTACGGGTGCTGAGGCCGTCGTTGACGATGTAGTACTGCAGATCAAGGCTGCCGCGGGCCGCGCGGATCAGTTCGGCGCGGGCGGCGAAGGCCTCGTCGCTGGCGGGCAGCAGGCGGAAGCCGGACTGGCCGTCGTGCTGGCCGGCGAGCTGCTGCAGCTGGCGGCCGAAGGCCGATTCGGCCGGCGACAGCGTCTGGCTGGGCTGGATGGGAACGGCACTGCCGCAGGCGCTCAATGCGAGCAGCAGGCCGAGCAACAAGGCATGGCGCAAGATGCGGCCTCCGCGTGGGTGTCGCTCCGTTTACTTGGGACGCCTGGCGTGGCGCAAAGATTCAGGTGGAATGTTCGCTCAGCAGCTGCGCCACCGTTTCGCCGACCCGGCGCACGGCCTGCTCCATGCCGGCGGCCTGGACATTGGCGAAGTTCATGCGCAGGCAGTTGCGGTACTTGCCGGCGGCGGAAAAGATGCTGCCCGGCGCCACCTGCACCTTGTGCGGCGCCAGCAGGCGGTTGAGGCGCTGGCTGTCGAAGCCCTGGGGCATCTCTACCCACAGCATGAAGCCGCCCTGGGGCTGGCTGACCCGGGTACCGGGCGGGAAATACTGGCTGACCCAGGCCGTCATCAGCTCGCGACCGCGCGCGTACTGGGCGCGCATGCGCCGCAGGTGCGGCTCGTACTGGCCGGCGGCTATGAACTCGGCCAGCGCCAGCTGCGGCAGCTGGGCACTCATGCCGGTGCTCATGTACTTCATGTGCAGCACCCGCTGCAGGTAGCGGCCCGGGGCGATCCAGCCGATGCGCAGACCCGGCGCCAGGGTCTTGGAGAAGGAGCTGCAGAGCAGTACGCGGCCGTCCTCGTCGAACGACTTGATGCTGCGCGGGCGCGGGTACTTGTAGGCCAGCTCGCCGTAGATGTCGTCCTCGATGATCGCCACGTCGTAGCGCTGCGCCAGTTCCAGCAGGGCGCGCTTGTTGGCCTCCGGCATGATGTAGCCGAGCGGGTTGTTGCAGGTCGGAGTGAGCTGGATGGCCTTGATCGGCCACTGCTCCAGGGCCATTTCCAGGGCTTCCAGACTGATCCCGGTGAGCGGATCGGTGGGCAGCTCCAGGGCCTTGAGGCCGAAGCCCTTGAGCGCCTGCATCACGCCGTGGAAGCTCGGTGAGTCCACCGCGACGATGTCGCCGGGCTGGCAGATGGCGCGGATCGCCGTGGACAGCGCCTCGTGGCAACCGGTGGTGATGACGATGTCCTCGGCCGGGATCTGGCAGCCGGAATCCAGCACCAGGCGCGCGATCTGTTCGCGCAGGCCGATGTCGCCCTCCACGCAGCCGTAGCTCAGCTCCTTCAGGCCCTGACGCCGACTCAGGCGCGACAGGCTGCGCAGCAGCGGCTTGAGGGTCGGCGCGCCGATATCGGGAATGCCGCGGCCGAGCTGGATCACATCGCCATAGGGCGGGGTGCTGACCAGCTCCAGCACCTGATCCCACTGCGACACCTCCACCGGGCGCTGCGCTGTTCGGCTGACCATCGGCAGCGCCGGCTTCTGTCTGCTCGGCGGCACGAAGTAGCCGGACTTCGGCCGCGGCTCCACCAGGCCGTCGTCCTCCAGCTGGCGGTAGGCCTGCTGCACGGTGCTGAGGCTGACACCATGCTCCTGGCTGAGAGCGCGTACCGAGGGCAGACGGTCGCCGGGGCGGTACAGGCCCTGTTCGATGCGGGTGCCGAGCAGCTCGGCCAAGTTGAGATAGAGCGTCATGACAGATGCCTTGCCCTGATTCGGGGCGAGCAATACAGATGACGGCAGAATAGACCATTCAGCTGCGCAGTCGAGCGATCTGTATGGGGCTAATAGATTATTTGTGGATCTGTATTGGCTGTATGGTCGCCGTGATCATGGTCATCCAAGGGAGAAGGCCTGGAACGGAGGGCTGACCATGCGCGAGTTCGGAGATCTGTATGTGGCGCTGCAGGAGCGGCGCGAATGTGGCGAACGCCTGCCACTGCGTGAGCTGGGGCGGCGCTGGCAGCTGCTGCTCAGGCGCCTGAGCACCCGACGGGTGTTGCTGGAGCTGGATGCCGAGCAACTGAAGGACATCGGTCTCACCGCCGAACAGGCGCGGGCCGAGGCGACCAGATCGTTCTGGAGTTTGTTGCGATAGGCTCCTAAGGGTGGCGCTACGGAGCGTAGCGACCTCCACCAGATGGCAGGTGCGCTGACAACCCTACTGTTGGCGAGTTTTGTAGGGGCGAGCTCTGCTCGCGAAGGGGCCTTGGTGGCCTGATTCGCGAGCAGAGCTCGCTCCTACTAAGTTGTGCCTGGATCAGACCAGCCCCACCGCTTCCTTCAGGCGGTACCAGGCCATGCCCAGCGCCAGCAGCGGCGAGCGCAGGTGCTTGCCGCCCGGGAAGGTCATGTGCGGCACCTTGTCGAACAGCTCGAAGCCGCCGCCCTGCTGGCCGCTGATGGCCTCGGCCAGCAGCTTGCCGGCCAGGTGGGTGGCGTTCACGCCATGGCCGGCATAGGCCTGGGCGTAGAACACATTGGGCTGGTCCTTGAGCCGGCCGATCTGCGGCAGGCGGTTGGCGCCGATGCCGATCATGCCGCCCCACTGGTAGTCGATCCTTATGTCCTTCAGATGCGGGAAGACTTCCAGCATTTTCGGTCGCATGTAGGCGGCGATATCCGCCGGGTCGCGGCCCGAGTAGTGGCAGGCGCCGCCGAACAGCAGGCGGTTGTCGGCGGACAGGCGGAAGTAGTCCACCGTCACGCGCTGGTCGCACAGGGCCATGTTCTGCGGGATCAGGTTGCGCGCCTGGGCCGGGGACAGCGGCTTGGTGGCGATCACGTAGCTGCCGGCCGGCAGCACCTTGCCGCCGATCTTGTCGTTGAGGCCATTGAGGTAGGCGTTGCAGGCCAGCACCAGGGTCTTGGCGCGGACGTGGCCGCTGGCGGTATGCACCTGCACCTCGGGACCGTAGTCGATGCGGGTGACGGCCGAGTGTTCGAACAGCTTCACGCCGAGCGAGGCCGCGGCTGCGGCTTCACCGAGGGCCAGGTTGAGTGGGTGCAGGTGGCCGGAGCCCATGTCGATCATGCCGCCGGCGTAGCGGTCGGACCCGACCACCTGGTGCATCTGATCCGGCTGCAGCAGGCGCAGCTCGTGGCGGTAGCCGAGGCTTTCCAGCTCGGCCTTGTCTTCGGCGAAACCTTCCAGGTGCGCGGGCTTGTTGGCCAGGTCGCAGTAGCCCCAGGTCAGGTCGCAGGCGATGTTGAACTGCTCGATGCGGCGGCGGACGATCTCCACCGCCTCCAGGCCCATCAGCTTCAGACTGCGCACGCCGTTCTCGCCGATCACCGACGCGAACTGCTCGACGCCGTGGCCGACGCCGCGGATCAGCTGGCCGCCGTTGCGCCCGCTGGCGCCCCAGCCGACCTGATGCGCTTCCAGCAGCACCACCGAGAAGCCCTTCTGGGCCAGCTCGATGGCGGTGTTCAGGCCGGAGAACCCGCCACCGACAATGCACACATCGGCCAGCTCCTCACCCGCCAGCGGCGGATAGGCCAGCTGCAGGTTGGCAGTGGCGGCGTAGTAGGAGGGGGCGTGCTGGTCGCTGTGCACGGCTGGCTGGTGCGGCTGGTGAACGCGGGCGTTCATGTGCGAAATCCTGAGTGATGTGTTGTTAAAATTTGACGCAGGATAAGCGCGGCCCGCGCGACTCGCCAAGAGGGGCGCGGTAAAAACTGTTTTTCCGCCGCGTCAGTCGGGTACCGGCAGGGTCAGCGATTCCTTCACCTCTTCCATGACGATGTACGACTTGGATTCGCGCACATGCGGCAGCTTGAGCAGGATGTCGCCGAGCAGCTTGCGGTAGCTGGCCATCTCGTTGATCCGCGCCTTCACCAGGTAGTCGAAGTCGCCGCTGACCAGGTGGCACTCCAGCACGTGGGGCAGCTTGAGCACGGCGCGGCGGAAGTCCTCGAAGGTGTCGCCGGACTTGTAGTCCAGGCTGATCTCGACGAACACCAGCAGGCTGGCCTTGAGCTGCTGCGGATTGAGGCGGGCGTGGTAGCCCATGATGATCCCCTCGCGCTCCAGGCGCCGCACGCGCTCGGTGCAGGGCGTGGTGGACAGGCCGACGCGCTCGCCCAGCTCGGTGAAGCTGATGCGCCCGTCCTCCTGGAGGATGCGCAGGATGTTGCGGTCGATCTTGTCCAGTTCGCGGCGGCTCTGGTGCTGGGTGCGCATGGTGGGCTCCGGTCAGGCGTGTGTGGAATAACTGAACGCGATAATTCACTGGCAGTGTGGCGCAAGTCTAGCCATATCGCCTGGGTGACTTCCTGTAAAAGTGCTCTGTGCCGCGAGCTAACGCCAAATGCCGCTTGATAAACAGTGATTATCGCTACTCAAGCCTTCCTATACTGCCGGTCATAACGCTCAGCAAAACAAACGCCTGAGGGAGGCCACAATGCGCGTTCTGGTTCTTGGCAGCGGTGTCATCGGTACCGCCAGCGCCTACTATCTGGCCCGTGCCGGTTTCGAGGTGGTGGTGGTCGACCGCCAGAACGGCCCGGCCCTGGAAACCAGCTTCGCCAACGCCGGCCAGGTCTCCCCTGGTTACGCCTCGCCCTGGGCCGCCCCGGGCGTGCCGCTGAAGGCCATCAAGTGGCTGCTGCAGAAGCACGCGCCACTGGCGATCAAGGCCACTGCCGATATCGATCAATATCTGTGGATGGCGCAGATGCTGCGCAACTGCACGGCGGCCCGCTACGCGGTGAACAAGGAGCGCATGGTGCGTCTTTCCGAGTACAGCCGCGACTGCCTCGACGAGCTGCGCGCCGAGACCGGCATCGGCTACGAAGGCCGCCAGCTCGGTACCACCCAGCTGTTCCGCACCCAGGCCCAGCTCGACAACGCCGCCAAGGACATCGCCGTGCTGCAGCAGTCCGGCGTGCCCTACGAGCTGCTCGACCGCGCCGGTATTGCCCGCGTCGAACCGGCCCTGGCCGGCGTCACCGACAAGCTAGCCGGCGCCCTGCGCCTGCCCAACGACCAGACCGGCGACTGCCAGATGTTCACCACCCAGCTGGCAGACATGGCCAAGGCGTTGGGCGTGGAATTCCGCTTCGGCTGCACTATCGAGCGTCTCGACCACGCCGGCGACCGCATCAATGGCGTGTGGATCGACGGCAAGCTGGAGACCGCCGACCGCTATGTGCTGGCCCTCGGCAGCTACAGCCCGCAGCTGCTCAAGCCGCTGGGCATCAAGGCGCCGGTGTACCCGCTCAAGGGCTACTCGCTGACCGTGCCGATCAGCAACCCGGACATGGCGCCGTCCTCGACCATCCTCGACGAGACCTACAAGGTCGCCATCACCCGCTTCGATAACCGCATCCGCGTGGGCGGCATGGCCGAGATCGCCGGTTTCGACCTGAGCCTCAATCCCGCGCGCCGTGCGACCCTGGAAATGATCACCAACGACTTGTATCCGCAGGGCGGCGATGTCAGCCAGGCGACCTTCTGGACCGGCCTGCGCCCGGCCACCCCGGACGGCACCCCGATCGTGGGCGGCACTGCCTATCGCAACCTGTTCCTCAACACCGGACACGGTACCCTTGGCTGGACCATGGCCTGCGGCTCCGGTCGCCTGCTCGCCGACCTGATGGCGAAGAAGCGCCCGCAGATCAGCGCGGAAGGCCTGGATATTTCCCGCTACGGCAACACCAAGGAGACCCACAAGCATGTCCATCCAGCGCCTGCGCATTGAGAAACGCTACAGCGACATCGTCATCCATAACGGCACCGTCTACCTGGCGGGCCAGTTGGCCGACGACTACAGCGGCGACATCGCTGAGCAGACCCGCCAGACCCTGGCCAACATCGACGGCGCGCTGGCCGAGGCCGGCAGCGACAAGTCGAAGATCCTCTCGGTGACCATCTACCTCAAGGACATGGCCGCCGACTACGCCGGCCTCAACCAGGTGTGGGATGCCTGGGTCGCCGAAGGCGCCGCTCCGGCCCGCGCCTGCGTCGAGGGCAAGCTGTACGACCCGCGCGTGCTGGTGGAGATGATGGTCGTCGCCGCGCAGAACTGAACATCCCGTTTGCCCGGCTCCCCCGCCGGGCTTTTTTTAACCGAACGAAGTAGCCGAAATGCGCCCCGCCCGTGCCCTGATCGACCTCGAAGCCCTGCGCCACAACTACCGTCTCGCCCGCGAGATCAGCGGGGCGAAAGCCCTGGCGGTGGTCAAGGCCGACGCCTACGGCCATGGCGCCACGCGCTGTGCCCAGGCGCTGGAAGTGGAGGCCGACGGCTTTGCCGTGGCCTGCATCGAGGAGGCGCTGGAGCTGCGCTACGCTGGCATCCGCAAGCCGATCCTGCTGCTCGAAGGCTTCTTCGAGGCAAGCGAGCTGAGCCTGATCGACCAGCACCAGCTGTGGTGCGTGGTGCACTCGGCCTGGCAGGTCGAGGCCATCGAGCGGGCGCGCCTGGCGCGACCGCTGCAGGTGTGGCTGAAGGTCGACTCGGGCATGCACCGGGTCGGTCTGCACCCGGCCGAGTACCGCGACGCCCATGCGCGCCTGCTGGCCAGCGACAAGGTCGAGAAGATCGTGCTGATGAGCCATTTCGCCCGCGCCGACGAGCTGGACTGCCCGCGCAGCGCCGAGCAGCTGGCGCTGTTCCACGAGGCGCGCGGCGGCCTGCAGGCCGAGATCAGTCTGCGTAACTCGCCGGCCATACTCGGCTGGCCTGACATTCCTAGCGACTGGGTGCGCCCCGGCATCATGCTCTACGGCGCCACACCCTTCGAACAGGATCAGGCCCAGGCCGCGCGGCTCAAACCGGTGATGACCCTGGAATCGAAGATCATCGCCGTGCGCGAGCTGCCGGCCGGCGAGCCGGTAGGCTACGGCGCGCGCTTCGTCAGCGAACGGTCGACCCGCGTCGGCGTGGTCGCCATGGGCTATGCCGACGGCTACCCGCGCCATGCGGCGACCGGCACGCCGGTCATGGTCGACGGCCAGGCCACCCGCCTGATCGGCCGGGTGTCGATGGACATGCTCACCGTCGACCTCACCGATCTGCCCGGCGCCGGCCTCGGCAGCCGGGTCGAACTGTGGGGCCGCAACGTCTCGGCCAGTGCCGTGGCCTATGGCTGCGGCAGCATTCCGTACCAGCTGTTCTGCAATCTCAAGCGGGTACCGAGGCTCTATTCCGCGGGCTAGCGGTCGGGCCGCGGAGCAATTGCGGCAGCAGTGTTGTAAATACTGAACACTGGCGCCATGATACGGCCACCCATATGCCTTGCTCCCAAGGAGGACCCCCGCATTGGACGTCGGTGTTCGACTGCAATCTATCCGCAAACTCAAAGGCCTTTCCCAGCGTGAACTCGCCAAGCGTGCGGGCGTCACCAACAGCACCATTTCGATGATCGAGAAGAACAGCGTGAGCCCCTCGATCAGCTCGTTGAAGAAGGTGCTCGGCGGGATTCCCATGTCGCTGGTGGAGTTCTTCTCCCTGGATATGGAGCAGGACAGCCACACCCAGGTGGTGTACCGGGCCAACGAACTGACCGACCTTTCCAGCGGTGCCGTGACGATGAAGCTGATCGGCAAGGCGCATCCCAATCGGACCATCACCTTCCTCGACGAGATCTACCCGCCGGGTACCGACACCGGTGAAGAGATGCTCAACCACGACGGCGAAGAGGCCGGCATGCTGGTGGACGGGCGTCTCGAACTGACCGTCGGCGCCGAAGTATTTGTCCTCGAGCCGGGCGACAGCTACTACTTCGACAGCACCAAGCCGCATCGCTTCCGTAATCCGTTCGACCGGCCGGCTCGGCTGATCAGTGCGACAACCCCGGCTAACTTCTAAAAGAGCGGGCAATGCCCCTGCGACAAGTTGGGTTGTTCCGGCCGACAGGCCTAACCGTTATACTGCGCCCGCTCGCGAAACCGTGGCCGCGAGCGTGTCTAGCCAATGAGGGTGTACCGTGAACCTGATCAAGAAAATGCTGGCGGCCCAAGCTGCCGTATTGGCCCTGTGGGCTGTGAGCGCTCAGGCTGCGACCAACGACGAGATCGCCGAGCGCATCAAGCCGGTCGGCGAGGTCTGCATCCAGGGTGAAGAATGCAAGGGCGTCGGCGCCGTAGCCGTGTCCGCCGGCGGTGGCGCCAAGTCGCCCGACGACGTGATCGCCGCCCACTGTGGCGCCTGCCACAACGCCGGCGTGCTGGGTGCTCCGAAGGCTGGCGACACCGCCGCCTGGAAGGCCCGCGCCGACAAGGAAGGTGGTCTCGATGGCCTGCTGGCCAAGGCCATCTCCGGCATCAATGCGATGCCGCCGAAAGGCACCTGCGCCACCTGCTCGGACGACGAGCTGAAAGGCGCGATCCAGAAGATGTCCGGCCTGTAAGGCCTGCGACAGCGAGAAAAAAGCCGCCTACGGGCGGCTTTTTTTGTGGCCTGCCATCCCTGGCGGCCACCTTGCAGGCCGTCGCCAGGGCGACGTCAAAAATGGCTCCAGGCCATTTTTTTACGCTTGCACTCTGCGGCTTATTGTCGCAGTCGACCTAGCAGGCGTCCCAGCAGGCCGGCGCCGTTGCGTTGTTTGAGCAACTGCTCGGCCAGCTCGCGAGCGCCGGCCACCTCGGCGTCGACCGCCTTCTGCAGCCAGCTCAGGCCTTCTTCCTGGGTGGCCTCCTCGTCCAGCAGCAGTTCGGCCAGATCCAGATAGGCGTTCTCGCACTCGCGCTCGCTGGCGCTGCGCAGATACTCCAACGCCTTGTGCGGATTGGCCGGCATGCCCAGGCCGTGCAGGTGCAGGCGGCCCAGCCGCCAGTCGGCGTAGGCGTCGCCACGGGCGGATGCATGCAGATAGTAGCGCTGGGCCTGGGCATAGTCCTCGCGCTGCTCGTACAGCCAGCCCAGGCAGCTGGCGCTCTCGTCCTTGTCGCCGTGGCGCCAGGCCGCCAGATAGTGCTCCAGGGTCAGGTCGAGGTCGCCCAATTCCGGCTGGTGGTCGAGCAGCAGCGCGGCCAGCTCCAGGTGCGCCGGGCGATGACCGCGCTCGGTGGCCAGCAGGAAGTAGTCGCGCGCCTTGACCAGGTCCGCCTCGGCGCCCTGGCCGTGCTGGTAGCAGTAGCCCAGGTTGCGGGCGGCCAGCGCCGAGCCGGCGTCAGAGGCGCGGTGGAAGTAGGCGAGGGCGCCGCGGTCATCCTGGTCGGCGTTCTGCAGCAGGCAGCCCAGGTCGTTGAGGGCGTCGTCGTTGCCCAGCTCGACGGCGCGTAGCAGTAGCGGGCGGGCCGTGGCGTAGTCCCCGGCCTCGTAGGCCGCCAGGCCGCGGCGGTGGCAGTCCAGCGCCTGCCAGAGATCGCCGGCGCTGGCTTGCAGGCAGGCCTGCTGCATGTCGTCGAGGCCGAACTGGGCGTAGCGGTCGACGGTCTCCAGGGCACGTTCGGCGGCCAGTGGCAGGCACTCGCCGTCGGACTGCAGGGCCCAGGTGCGGCCGTCGTGGAACACCAGGGCCAGTTCGCCATCGCGGACGAAGCGGTATTCGGCGCGGGCCTGGTCGAAGGGCTGGCGCAGCCATTCGCCGCCGGTGTCGAGAATGCCCCAGCGGCCCTCCAGGCAGGCGTTGAAGTAGCGCTGGTTGAGATGCTCAAGGCGCTCGAAGCGCGGCTCGACCACCCAGCCGGGCCGCGCGCCCCCGCGGTACAGGCCCCAGCCGCGCTCGTCCTGCACCGTGCAATAGCTGGTGCCGTCGTCTTCGCGGCTGGTGTTTTCCTGCGGCACCAGGCGGGCATGGGCGCAGGGCAGCAGCCATTGCCGGTCGCTGTGGCGGTAGAGGCCGTACAGGCGCTGGTCGCGCACCAGCCAGGCCTGCAGGTCGTGCTGGTACTTGAGCGACTGGTACTCGCCGGGCAGCAGCGGCTGGCCGAGTTCGTCGAGGGCGCGATACAGCCATTGCTTGCCGTCGCGGCGGCGGATGACATAGGCGTTATGCGCCTCGTCCAGGTAGGCGATGTCCACCTTGTCCAGGCCGATGGCACCGAGGGCGTGAAAGCGCCGGGTGAACAGCTGCTGCGGGCCCTTCTCCGGCTTGGCGGCATAGCAGCTGCCATGGGCCTGGATCTGCCGGTACTGGGCCGGCAGCAGCCAGTTGCCGGCCGGGTCGATCACGCCCCATATCTCGCCCTGTTGCACGCTCCAGCAGGTGCCGTCGTGGTCCAGCGGCTCGCCGCCGTCGAACTGGCACGGCACGGTGACCTGGCCCTGGCGATCGATCAGGCCGAACTTGCCGCCCTCGGCGATCAGCGCATGGGCGCCGCTGAAGTCGTAGGCATCCTCGAACTGGCAGGCGATGACTTCCCGGCCCTGGCGGTCGACGTAGCCGAAGCGTCCGCCCTGCTGCACGCAGGCCAGGCCGCTGTCCCAGTCGAATTCGTAGAAGGCCTGGTAGCGCGGCGCGATCAGCACCTGGCCATTGGCACCGCGCAGGCCGAACAGCTCGTTCTCGCAGAAGATCTGCGGCTCGTCCTCGTCGCGATGCGGCAGCAGCGAGCCGAGCGGCGCCCAGCCGTAGTCGTAGTTGGCCAGGTTGAGCAGGGTGCGGAAGCTGCCGGCCGCCCAGGGCGCGTCGACGCCCGGGCAGGCGTCGAGCAGCAGCGGGTTGTCGTTGGCGATGGCCTCGCGGATGCAGGCGTTGGCCCGCTCGATCTCGTCGAGCAGCGCCTCGGCCTGGGCGCGGCGGTCCTCATCGCTCATGTTGAACACGTCCCAGGCGTCCAGGTGGAACCAGGCATGGCCGGCCTGTTCGTCGAGCAACTGGAATATCTTGCGCCGCGCCTCGCGGAAGGCCTCGACGTCGGTCAGCAGTTGGCCGGCATGCCGCTCGATGAAGTCGTAGAAGGCGCGCAGCGCGGCGATACCGCCGGGCGCCTCGGCGTACAGGCCCTCCTCGCTACCCGGGTCGTTGTAGCAGTTGCGCCCAACGAAGGGCGCCTGGGCGAACAGCGGCTGCAGCAGCAGGGGCAGCTCGTAGCCCCATTCCATCAGTGGCAGGCAGGCGTCCGCGCTGCTGCCGATCTCGGCCTTGTTGTACAGGTACATGCGGTGGGACACGGCGCGCTTCCTTGCGATACGACGGAAGCCCGCAGTCTAGCCAAGCCGCCCAGTGGCGACTGTGCGCGCGGTCAGCGCTTGAGCATCGCGCGCATGTTGGCCAGGGCGTCGTTGCCGCGGGCCGCCTTGACCTCCACCGGGGTGTCTTCCTGGCCTTCCCAGACCAGGTCTTCGGGCGGCAATTCGTCGAGGAAGCGGCTCGGCGTGCAGTCGATGATCTCGCCGTACTGCTTGCGCTTGGCGGCGAAGGTCAATGCCAGGTTGCGCTTGGCGCGGGTGATGCCGACGTAGGCCAGGCGCCGCTCTTCCTCGATGGTGTCGGCCTCGATGCTGGAGCGGTGCGGGAGGATCTCCTCCTCGAAGCCGATGATGTACACCGAGGGGAACTCCAGGCCCTTGGAGGCGTGCATGGTCATCATCTGCACGCCTTCGGCGCCTTCTTCCTCTTCCTGCTGGCGCTCCAGCATGTCGCGCAGCACCAGCTTGCCGATGGCGTCCTCGACGGTCATGTCGCCGTCTTCGTCCTTGTCCAGGGTGTTCTTCAGCGCCTCGACGAGGAACCAGACGTTGCCCATGCGCGCCTCGGCGACCTTGTCGCTGGAGGCGTTCTGGCGTAGCCAGCTCTCGTAGTCGATGTCCATCACCATGCTGCGGATGGCGCCGATCGGGTCGTTGCCGGCGCACTGCTCGCGGATCTTGTCCATGTAGCGTTTGAAGCGGGACAGACGCTCGGTATAGCGGCTGTCCAGGTGCTCGGCCAGGCCCAGCTCGTCGCTGGCGGTGTACATGCTGATCTTGCGCTCGCTGGCGTAGTTGCCGAGCTTCTCCAGGGTGGTCGAGCCGATCTCCCGGCGCGGCACGTTGATCACCCGCAGGTAGGCGTTGTCGTCGTCCGGGTTGACCAGCAGGCGGAAGTAGCTCATCAGGTCCTTCACCTCCTGGCGGGCGAAGAAGCTGGTGCCGCCGGACAGGCGATAGGGAATCTGGTGGTGCTGCAGTTTCAGCTCCATCAGCTTGGCCTGGTAGTTGCCGCGGTAGAGGATGGCGAAGTCGCTGTACGGGCGCTCGGTACGCAGGTGCTCGGTGAGGATTTCCAGAGCCACCCGCTCGCACTCGGCGTCTTCGTTGCGGGTGCGGATCACGCGGATCTCGTCGCCCATGCCCATCTCGCTCCACAGCTGCTTCTCGAAGGCGTGCGGGTTGTTGGCGATCAGGGTGTTGGCACATTTGAGGATGCGGCTGGTGGAGCGGTAGTTCTGCTCCAGCATCACCACCTTCAGCGACGGGTAGTCCTCCTTCAGCAGCATCAGGTTTTCCGGGCGCGCGCCGCGCCAGGCGTAGATCGACTGGTCGTCGTCGCCGACCACGGTGATCTGGTTGCGCATGCCCACCAGCAGCTTCACCAGCAGGTACTGGCTGGAGTTGGTGTCTTGGTACTCGTCCACCAGCAGGTAGCGGATGCGGTTCTGCCACTTCTCCAGGATGTCCTTGTGCTCCTGGAACAGCTTCACCGGCAGCAGGATCAGGTCGTTGAAGTCCACCGCGTTGTACGCCTTGAGCGTGCGCTGGTAGTGCAGGTAGACGACGGCGGCGGTCTGCTCCTTGGGGTTGCGGGCATTGGCCAGGGCCTGGTCCGGCAGGATCAGGTCGTTCTTCCAGCTGTCGATGTAGTTCTTGACCTCGTCGGCGCCGTCATCGCCGGCGTATTCCTTCTGCATGATGTCGGTCAGCAGGGCCTTGATGTCGCCGTCGTCGAAGATCGAGAAGCCCGGCTTGTAGCCCAGCGCCGCGTATTCCTTGCGGATGATGTTCATGCCCAGGTTGTGGAAGGTCGACACGGTCAGGCCGCGGGCCTCGGCGCCCTTGAGCAGGGTGCCGACGCGCTCCTTCATCTCGCGCGCGGCCTTGTTGGTGAAGGTCATGGCGACGATGTGGCGGGCCTGGATGCCGCAGTGCTGCACCAGGTGGGCGATCTTGCGGGTGATCACGCTGGTCTTGCCGGAGCCGGCGCCGGCGAGCACCAGAAGAGGGCCGCCGACGTAGTTCACGGCTTCCTGCTGCCGAGGGTTGAGTCGGGACATGGAGGACTGTTCGGTCTGCAAAAAAGAGGCGGCATTCTAGCAGTCGCCAGGCGACGGCGGGACGAGTGCAGACAGCCGCCGGGCAGGCAGAGTTCCGCATAAAAAGCTTAAGGATTGTGGGCTAAGTCACTATTTTTTAAGATCATGTACGGTTGTACCACTCGCCCCCGGTTGCCGCTGCTATGTCTTTCCGGGAGGATGCGCAGAAATCTGCACAGGACGGCAGAAAGAGAACGCCGAAAAACGGTGCACGCAGACGGGGTAAGTCTGTCTCGCTTGACCTTGGGGAGGTCATTTGTCCGCGCTCGTCGAACCCATGCGCTTGGTCCTGCTCGCCGAAAGGCCGGAGTGGGCGGCGTTGCTGCGCGCGCGGCTCGAAGTCATTGCCGGGGCCTACCCGCTGATCACCGCGCCTTCCTGGGAAGCCGCCAGCAGCCTGTTCGACGACGGCGGCTGCGGCCTGCTGCTGACCACCCCCGCCTGTCGCCCGGCTCCCGGCCGCTGCTCGCTGCCCACCGTGCTGCTGCTCGACGAGGAGCCTAGCGAGGCGCCGGCCGATGTCTACGACTGGCTGGTGCGCGGCAGCCTCAGTGTCGATCTGCTGCGCCGTTGCCTGCGCTACGCCGGCGAGCGCTCGCGCCTGCAGAACACCCTGCAGGGCCTGGCCGAGCAGGACCCGCTGACCGGCATCGCCAACCGCCAGGGCTTCCAGACCCTGCTGGCGGCGCGCCTGGCGGAATACCAGGGGCGCGGCCTGACACTCGGCCACCTGGACCTGGACAACTTCAAGCATGTCAACGACGCCCTCGGCTACCAGGCCGGCGATCGCCTGATCCTGCAGGTGGTGGCGCGGCTCAAGGCCCAGCTGGAGGCCGGTGACGCCCTGGCGCGCCTGGGCAGCGACGAATTCGCCCTGCTGGTCGATACCCGCCGCGACCCGGCCCGCGCCGAACGCCTGGCCGAACGCATCACCGAGGCGCTGTCCGAGCCCTACTGGGTCGACGGCGAGAGCCTGCTGCTCGGCTGCAGCCTGGGCCTGGCCCATGCCCGCGCCGACGCCGGTGCCGACCCGCTGATGTGGCACGCGCATATCGCCATGCAGCAGGCCAAGGCGGCCCAGGGCTGCACCCATCATCTGTACGACGAACGCATCCACCGCGGCGCGCGCAGCATGGCCGACCTGGAGGCCGAGCTGCGCCGCGCCCTGCGCCGCGACGAGCTGGAGCTGCACTACCAGCCGCGCCTGTGCCTGCAGAGCGGGCGCATCGTCGGCCTCGAGGCGCTGGTGCGCTGGCGTCACGCCGAGCGCGGCCTGCTCGGCCCGGACGAATTCGTGCCGCTGGCCGAGGAGAGCGGGCTGATCGTGCCGCTCGGCTACTGGGTGATCTCCCGCGCCCTGCGCGACATGCAGTGGCTGCGCGGGCGCGGCCTGCCGGCGCTGCACATGGCGGTCAACCTGTCGTTCCGCCAGTTCCAGGACAGCCAGCTGCTGTCGACCCTCAGTCGCCTGATCGAAGAGCGCGGCGTGGACGCCCAGTGGCTGGAGTTCGAGCTGACCGAAACTGCCGTGATGCGCCGCAGCGAGCAGGTGCAGCAGACCATGCAGGCCCTCGGCCGCCTCGGCGTGCGCTTCTCGCTGGACGACTTCGGCACCGGCTTCTCGTCCTTCGTGCACCTCAACAATCTGCCGATCACATTGCTGAAGATCGACAAGAGCTTCGTCGGCGGCATGGGCGAGCGCGCGGAGAATCGCCAGCTGGTGCGGGCCATGATCAACCTGGCACACAACCTCCATCTGGAAGTGGTGGCCGAGGGCGTGGAGAACGCCGAACAACTGGCCCTGCTGCGCCAGTTCGGCTGCGACCAGGTGCAGGGCTATCTGATCAGCAAGCCGCTGCCGCTGGCCGACCTGGCGCGCTTCCTGGTGTTCGGCATGCGCCAGCCGCTGCTGAGCGGGCTGCCGTCTTAGGCTGCGGCGTCGCGCGTTGCACCATTCCCTCTCCCCCGGGAGAGGGCTAGGGTGAGGGACTGAGCCGGCAGCTCTCACCTCGACGCGGGCTGCCCATTTCCTCTCCCGGATGGCATCCGGGCTACGACAGACAGGCCTCTACCGCTACCGACTGCGGCCGCAGCATACGGCCCATCTTCCATTCGAAGCCCAGGGTCAGCCCCACCGCCGCACAGGCCAGGCCACCAGCCAGACCCCACCATACGCCCTCGGCGCCCCAGCCCAGCGGGAAGGCCAGCGCCCAGGCCAGCGGAATGCCGATCACCCAGTAGCAGCCGATGCCCACCAGCAGGGTGGTCTTGCCGTCCTTGAGGCCGCGGATCGCGCCCATGGCGATGGTCTGGATGCCGTCGAACAGCTCGAATACCGCGGCCACCGCCAGCAGGCTCACGGCCATGGCCACCACGGCGGCGAACTGCGGGTCGTGGCGGTCGAGGAACAGGCCCACCACCTGCTCCGGCAGCAGCCAGAACAGCAGGGCGAAGCCGAGCATCAGCACGGCGCCACTGCCGATGCCCAGGCGTCCGGCCCGGCGCGCCTCGAGCAGGCGTCCGGCGCCATAGTGCTGGCCGATGCGGAAAGTGGTGGCGTAGGAAATGCCTACCGGCACCATGAACGCCACGTACACCGACATGATCGCCACCTGGTGCGCGGCTAGCGCGTGGCTGCCGATGGCGCCCATGCACAGGGCGGCGAAGGCGAACATGCCGGATTCCACCGCATAGGTGCCGCCGATCGGCAGGCCCAGGCGCAGCAGTTCCTTCAGCTCGGCCAGGCGCGGTTGCAGCAAGCCCTGGCGCAGCGGGTAGGCGGCGTAGGCCGGATGACGCAGCAGATGAATGAACAGCAGCAGGGTCATCACGTTGGCCACCACCGCAGTGACCAGACCGATGCCGGCCAGGCCGAGCTTGGGCAGGCCGAACCAGCCGTGAATCAGCACGTAGTTGAGAGCGAAGTTGGCCAGCGCGCCGCCGATGCTGATGGCCATCACCGGCCCCGGCCGGCCGATGGCCGCCGGGAAGCCGCGCAGGGCCATGAAGCCGAGGTAGCCGGGCAGGGCGAACACCAGGGTGGAGAGGAACTGCATGGCGCCTTCGATGTTGTGGGCTTCCTGACCGAACTGGGCCAGCAGCGGGCCGAGGTTCCACAGCAGCAGGCCACACGCCAGGGCCAGACCCCAGGCCAGCCACAGACCGTTCTGCGCCAGGCGGGTGACCCCGGCGGTGTCGCCGGCACCGTGGCGGATGGCGATCAGGTTGCCCACCGCGGCCAGCACGCCGACACAGAAGATCGAGATGAACGAGTAGCTGGCCGCGCCCAGGCCGCCGGCGGCCAGTTCCGCTGGGCCCAGCTTGCCCATCATCAGGGTGTCGGTGAATACCATCAGCACATGAGCCAGCTGCGCGGCGATCAGCGGGCCGGCGAGGCGGAAGAGGGCGATGAGTTCATTGCGGACGGCGTGCGGCATGATGAGTCTGGCTCAGTAAAAGGGCTTGTCCGCTAGAATCGGGCGAGCCGAGAATGCTGCCATTCTCCGGAGCCAGCCGCCGTCGCACAAAGGGAAAAAAGCGATGCCTGGCATGACTAATACTCATAGGTAATCACCATGGGCCGCCGCCTGCCCCCGCTCTATGCCCTGCGCGCCTTCGAGGCCGCCGCCCGGCACGCCTCCTTCACCCGCGCCGCCGAGGAGCTGGCCATCACCCAGAGTGCGGTGAGCCGGCATATCCGCACCCTGGAGGACCACTTCGGCTGCCGCCTGTTCGAGCGCGCCGGCCGTCATCTGCGCCTGAGCGAGAGTGCGCGCCTGCTGCTGCCGGGCGTGCGCGATGGTTTCGATGCGCTGGAGCGGGCCTGCACCGCGCTGAGCGCCGACGATGCCACCCTGCGTCTGAAGGCGCCCTCGACCCTGACCATGCGCTGGCTGCTGGCGCGGCTGTCGCGCTTCCGTCAGCGCAATGCCGATATCGAGGTGCAACTGACCAGCGCCTGGATGGACGTGGACAAGGTCGATTTCCACCAGGAGCCCTTCGATTGCGCCGTGCTGCTCAGCAGCGGCGGTGCCTTCCCCGCCGAGTGGGAGAGCGTCGAGCTGTTCGCCGAATGGCTGATCCCGGTCTGCGCGCCGGAGGCCGCCGCCGATGGGCCCTGGGCGTTGGAGCGCCTGCAGGCCGCGGAACTGCTGCATCCGACCCCGGACCGCCGCGACTGGCGGCGCTGGGTGCAGGCCATGGGCCTGGAGGAGCGGGTGCCGCTCAGGGGCGGCCAGGTGTTCGACACCCTGGAGCTGGGCATAGTGGCGGCGGCGCGTGGCTACGGGGTGTCCATCGGCGATCTGGTGATGGTCGCCGAGGATGTCGAGCAGGGCCGCCTCGGCCTGCCCTGGCCCAGCGCGGTGGCCAGTGGCGACAGCTATCACCTGGTCTGGCCACGTGGCCGGCGCGGCGAGGAGCGCCTGTGGCGCCTGCGCGATTTCCTCCTCGCCGAGGTGGCGCAGATGCGCCTGCCGCCGGTGCAGTGGATCAAACCCTGATGCCGCCTGGCTTTGGCGGTCTTTCAGGATTTCAATCGGTTTGCGTAAAAAATAATGGACCTTTGCGGCGGATAGAGAAAAGCGCTGATGGCCTTATGCGCCGAATATTGGCGCCTGCGAGCCGATATGCCGATCTGATTCTTAAACGTTCTCGATAAGATTTGTTTGACATATTTTACGGGCCTGGAGAGACTGTGCTGGCGGTTCGTCTGTTATGCGGCCGTCGCGGAAGGTTCGTTACCTCCCACTCCCATGCCTCCAGGCGAGGCCCCAGTTACGCCGCCGACAGACGGAACCGTGCCAAACAGGTAGCGCGTCGATCTCCCGACCCACCTGCACAGCAACGGCAGATCGATCTGCCCCAAGGTGACGTATGTCCAACAACAAGAGCGCAAAGACCCCTTCTGCCAAACGCAAACCCGTCGTGTTGATGTCCATGGGCGCCCAGGAGCGCAAGGGCCACGACTATCAGGTGATGACCCACAAATACATCGTGCCGCTGGTGGAGATCGCCGGCTGCGTACCGGTGCTGGTGCCCACCTGCTGCGGTACCGAAGACCTCGAGCAGTATCTCGACATGGCCGACGGTGTGTACCTCACCGGCGCGGGCTCGAACATCGACCCCACTCTCTACGGTCAGGAGAACCTCACCCCGGAGAAGGGCCAGGACCGCGACCGTGATCTGTTCGACCTGCCGCTGATCAAAGCCGCCATCGCTCGCGGTCTGCCGATCTTCGGCATCTGCCGCGGCATGCAGGAAATCAACGTGGCCCTGGGCGGCGACATGTACCAGAAGCTCTACGCCGAGCCGGGCTTCAACGACCATCGCGAGAACACCGACGACCCGGTGGCGGTGCAGTACTCCGAGGCGCACAAGGTGCGCATCGAGTCCGGCAGCTGGCTGGCCAAGGTGCTGGGCGGCGAGGAGATCGGCGTCAACTCCCTGCATGGTCAGGGTGTGAAAAGCCTGGGCAAGGGCCTGGAGCCGCTGGCCCACGCCGAGGACGGCCTGGTCGAGGCGGTCCATGCGCCGAGCCTGTCACCCTTCCTGTTCGCCGTGCAGTGGCACCCGGAATGGCAGGCCGCGCAGAACCCGGATTCGGTGAAGATCTTCGAGGCCTTCGGCGAAGCCTGCCGCCAGCGCCAGGCTGGCGTCAGCTTCGATCTGGCTGGCTGAGCGCTGTTCCACACGCATGCAAAGCCCGGCAGATGCCGGGCTTTTTTGTTTCAGCGCACCATGTGCAGGTAATGCATGTGCTTCTCGTACTGGTCGAGGATGTCGCCGATCACCTCGTCGCGGCCCCAGCCCATTACGTCGTAGTCCTGGCCGCCCTCGCGCAGGTGGACCTCGGCGCGGAAGTACTTGCGCTCCTCGTTGCCGTCGTCGGCCGTGTCGCGCAGGGCGAAGCTGGGCTGGACGAAGGCGCGTGGGCGCACCTCGTAGCTGAAGTCCGTCTCGCTGCCGTGGGCCACCTCAAGGCGCACGCGACCTTCTTCGCCACCGTTCACGCTGGCCGCCAGCCCCTGCTTGCGCAGCTCTTCAGCCACCGCCTGGCAGGCTGGTTGCACCACATCGGCGATAAAGCGCGTGACATGGGCGCGCCGCGGGAACATCACCAGATTGCGCAGGCGGCGCTCCCAGCCACCGTGCTGGCGCCCGCTCTGCCGTGAACTGGCCAGCGCCTGGAAGCGGATGCCGCGCTTGGTGGCATCCAGATGAAGGGCGCGCAGCAGGCCCCACATGGCGGCGAGCAGGACGACGGAGAAGGGCAGGGCACTGGCGATGGTCGCCGTCTGCAGGGCCTTGAGGCCGTCGGCCAGGAGCAGGGCGATGGCCACCACGCCGATCAGCAGCGACCAGAACAGGCGCTGCCACAATGGCGTATTGGTGCGCCCGCCAGAAGCCAGCATGTCCACCACCAGCGCACCGGAGTCGGCCGAGGTGACGAAGAACACCACCACCATGGCCACCGCTATCAGCGACAGCAGGCTGCTGAAGGGGAAGTGCTCGAGGAAGGCGAACAGCGCCAGCGAGCTGTCCACACTGACCGTTTCGGCCAGACTGCTCAGGCCCTCGTTAAGCACCATGTGGATGGCGCTGTCGCCAAACACGGTCATCCATAGCAGAGTGAAGCCGGCGGGAACGAACAGTACGCCGCAGATGAACTCGCGGATGGTGCGGCCGCGCGAGATACGCGCGATGAACAGGCCGACGAAGGGCGACCAGGACAGCCACCAGCCCCAGTAGAGCAAGGTCCAGCCGCCAATCCACTCGGTCGGCTGGTAGGCGTAGAGGTTGAAGGTCTTGCTGACGATCTCCGACAGGTAGGCGCCGCTGTTCTGCACGAAGGTCTTGAGCAGGAATACTGTCGGCCCCAGCGCCAGGACGAACAGCAGCAACAGCACCGCCAGCGTCAGGTTCAGTTCGGAGAGAATGCGGATGCCCTTGTTCAGGCCGCTGGCCACCGACAGGGTGGCCAGCAGGCAGATGCCGGCGATCAGGGCGACCTGCACCGCGCTGTTCACCGGCAGACCGAACAGATGATGAAAGCCGCTGTTGATCTGCAGCACGCCATAGCCCAGGGACGTGGCCACGCCGAACACCGTGCCGAGAATGGCAAAGATATCCACCGCATGGCCGATGGGGCCGTAGATGCGTTCGCCGATCAGCGGGTAGAGCGCCGAGCGCAGGGTCAGCGGCAGGTTATGGCGGAAGCAGAAAAAGG
The DNA here is from genome assembly GCF_029837695.1 of Pseudomonas sp. GD04019. GTDB lineage: Bacteria > Pseudomonadota > Gammaproteobacteria > Pseudomonadales > Pseudomonadaceae > Aquipseudomonas. The sequence continues at coordinate 275,817 of NZ_JAOEEA010000003.1, read as the reverse complement.
CCAGGATCAGGGCGACTATCGCGTAGATCGCCCAGGCATGCAGGCCCCAGTGGAAGAAGGTCAGCTTCATTGCCTCGCGAGCCGCCTGCACGGTGCCGGCCTCGCCCACTGGCGGTGCGGTGAAGTGCATCAGCGGCTCGGCCACACCGAAGAACATCAGGCCGATGCCCATGCCGGCGGAGAACAGCATGGCGAACCAGGTGGTATTGCGGTACTGGGGCTGGCTGTGGTCGGGACCGAGCTTGAGGTCGCCGTAGCGGCTCACGGCCAGATAGATGCAGCAGATCAGGATCAGGGCGACGGTGAGAACGTAGAACCAGCTGGCCTTATCGAGGATCCAGGTCTGCAGCAGGGCGAACTGGTTTTGTGCCTGGGCTTGGAACAGCACGCTGTACAGCACCAGGGCGAGGATGAGGGTGGCCGAGGTGAAGAATACGGGCCGGTTGAGCGAAGACGAAGATGCCTCCATTGAGCTAGCTCTCCTTGTTATCGGATGGGCCGCCAAGGGCGGAAGGCTGGCCATTCTAGCACGGATTGATAGGTTTTTTCTCTTGATGAGGTTTAGGCAATGTCTTTATTGGATCGATGGCGCTTCAGCACGCGGCACTGGGTCGATACTGCAGGGCCTCAGCCAGATGCGGACGAGCGATCTGCTCGGCCTGTTCCAGGTCTGCCAGGGTGCGGGCCACCTTGAGCAGGCGGTGGGCGGCGCGTAGTGACAGGTTGAGGCGTTCGCAGGCCTGTTCCAGCCAGTACTGGTCCTGCTCCGCCAGCGCGCAATGGCGGCGCAGGCCGGGCAGGTCGAGAAAGGCGTTGGCGCAGCCCTGGCGTTGGAGCTGCCGTTGCCGCGCCAGGGCGACCCGGCCGGCGACGCTGGCGCTGTCTTCGCCCGGCTGCGCCGATGCCTGCAGACTGGTGCTCTCGCGCGCCACCGTAAGGTGCAGGTCGATGCGATCGAGCAGCGGTCCGGACAGCTTGGCGCGGTAGCGCTGCACCTGGTCCGGCGAGCATCGGCAACGCCCGCCGGGGTCGCCCAGGTAGCCGCAGGGGCAGGGGTTCATCGCCGCCACCAGCTGGAAGCGCGCGGGGAAGCGCACCTTGTCGCGGGCCCGGGCGATGACGATCTGTCCGCTCTCCAGCGGTTCGCGCAGCACCTCCAGAACCTTCCTGTCGAACTCCGGCATTTTGCTTTTTTGCATGGCACGTACTGAAAGTTGTCAGTAGCCACGTGCTGAGGGCAAGCGTTAGGCAGCATGCAGCCTACAACCTGATTGGGGAAAGGAAAGGGCTATTGATAGGAATGCGAGTGGTGGTCAGTTCTTGTTGATCGCTTCGAGCAAACGAAGATCAGCAAGGGTTTGCTCCTTTGACTGACCGATCTGGACTCCACTAATCAGCTTCTGAATCAGATCAGCGCTTGCTGAATCGTCTTTCTTTGCGACTAGTATTTCAGCTGCTTTTTGGAGCTCGAAAAATTCATCAAATGCAGGGTCAATGTATCTTTCAAGGGAGGCAATGCGCTTATGCCCCGTGAGTTCCATTACCTTGCGTTTCAGGTAGTCAGTATCAAGAAGTCTACGCCTGAAATCATCTTTATTTACTAGGCAGTAGTGCTGAATGTAGCTAATGAAAAGCTTCGTGATGAATCTATGGCGGAACATGTGGGCGTGAGCTTTAGACCTGATTTTGGCTAAAGCTTTGAGATTAGATAATTCTTGAGTAATGGTATTAGTGGCAAACCGTTGGCCAGTTCTTTGGCTAATGAAAACAAATCCATGGTCATGGTGCTTTCCTATTGTCTTTTGAATAATCAGCATCCGAGATTTTTCAACAAAGTCTAAGAGGAATTCACAGTCCTGTTTAGAAATAGGGATCATGCGCTCTACTACGGTATTGCCGCCTTGCTTTACTGTTATTAGGCGTAAGCTCGGATGCTCCATCTTGTATGCTGCTCGCACAGATTCAACCGTTAGATTTAGGACTTCCTCTCTACGGCCTCCCGTAATCTCTAGTACTCTTATTAGTATGTATCTGCGCCTGCGAATGAATAGAGACGTCTTAGCGTTAGTGGCAGCTTCAGTGAGGGAATCGATTGCCTGTTGACGTATAGCATCTCTCTCATTAGAAGCGATAGGTCTCGGAAGTGCTTGATGGTGCCAGTAATATCTGGATATTGTATTGGGGCTGTCTTCGATTTTAATTATTGCTTTCTTTTTAACAGCTCTTATTTGACCATCAATACCTAACATTGAGTCATGGCCATGCATGCGTCCTACATGGTCAAGGAAGTCGAGCGTCAATCTTCCAATTGCCAGTACCGCAGTTAGGGAGCGTGCTGGCTCATTTGTGTTTGTCTTCTCGCCCTTCAGGGAGCTTATGAAAGATCGAAAGCGTGAGTCGGATAATTGGATAAAGTCAACTTTGTTAGCGTAACAGTACCTGATTATGTGGCAAAGCTGGGTGGCGTAAGTGTGTAGTGTTGATCCGCGACCAATCCTAGAAAGGCCTTGTTCGAATTTATTGAATAAAAAAGAGTTGGCTTCATAGCACCAAGAACCATCTGGCCAATGCAGCATCGGAATATTGTTAGCAGGCAATGTCTGAGGCACTCCATCCGGAGTGATTGAGAAAACATACTTAAACTGTGCTGAGGTTAATGAGACCCTTTTCATTGGGGTTCAAACGTCGTTCTGCGACGATTCCTCAGGGAGAGCATTGTGAGAATCTCTTTCCGCTGTTGACTCCAATGCTTGATCAGTAGTTGATTGTTTGTATCTGATATGTTGCGTGTTACCCATGAAAGGGCAGTATCAAGTGCAACGGAAAAAGTGAGCAAGTCTTCTTCTAGCGATAGAATATCTGATTTTAAAGACGTAATTTTCACTTCAAGATCTAGTTTCGTGCGGCCATCACCAGTCTTCGATTTAGTTGGACGCTTTTGCATCTGGATAAGAGCTTTACGCCGTTGGCCGTCAAGCTCTTGAAATCCACCAGAAATGAGAGAATTTGCTTTGGCTTTTAGAGTGTTCAATGAGCTTTTATAGATTCCTAGATGCGAATCAGAATAGTTGGCAAGTGATGACTGACTGCTGAGAACACTGGTTGGCAAGCTCGTTCGCCCAGAAGCTACACTAGTTAATAGCTCATATAGTGTTACGACGGATGGCGACTCAGAGGTATTGGTCTTCATGTAAGACCTCGATCAGTATGTCGTATGACTTACCGGTGTCAGAATAGTAGTAATGTGGCTCTACCAGAATTGTTTTATCTTTTATCAAGAGCTGGATGTAATCCCTGACCTCTTCTTCAAGAAGAATTGATAACCGATTGGTGTTGAAGTGTTCCTCTACAAGCGATTCGAGCTCAGGGTTAGAGTGCTGTCTGTGGAGAAGGACTTCAGTTACAAATTCTGCCTTAACGTCTATGAAGATCTCGCCTGGAACATTATCTGATATATATCTGTAAATATGTTCTGGATCAGTTTGACCCAACATCCAACGAAGTGTGTGTAAATTCCCTAGAGAAGACCAGAAGAAAGCCTGTGCAAAGAAACGACGTAGTTGGTGCTCGCGAAGGTAATAACGTTGGCCAAACTCGTTTAACGGGATTTGCGCATGGTCGCAAAATAGATCAATTACATCATAGTATCCTTTCGAGTTTGTGCGCTTGATTTTAAGTGTTGATCTGTCCGGGAGGCTAAGTAATTTGGCGTCCGTTTCACTAATGTTATGTTCTGAAAGAAATACATGAAAATCATGAAGAAGATTCAAAACTTTGAAGCAGACTGGCGGTATAGGCCGGGAAATTTTGGCGCGCTTGTCTCCAATGCCAGACTTTCCATTGTGAAAAATTAGATCAGAGGACTGAGGGTCAAGATTGCTGTATCGGACGTTCCGAATCTCTTCAAAGCGCCTGGCGCTGAGAAGACCAAGCATTACTTGCACTGCGCCAATTAACACAAGAAAAGCTTCATAAAGCCCTTCGCTTGCCTTCAATTGCTCCGTAAAATTATTTCCAGTGCCGGTAGGCGTATATATCGTCCATCTCTTTATGCCTAGCAGCAACAGTTTGTCGGACAGATACGGAGTTAGATCATGATCGCCGCTAATATCTAAATTTCCATTGTTAACTTCAATAATAATTCTTGCTGTTGCGTCTAGGATGTCGGGGCCGTACCGAAGGGAGTACTCAATCGACTGCCTTAGAGCAAGTAAACCTACGTGAAATGGAACTGAGCGATACCTATCAGGATCGGACGTCTCCAGATTTCGTAGATTTTTAGAAGCAATCAGCTCGAACTCAGCATGCAGAGGAGGACGAGATCCATACTCAGATATGTTCTCTAACGACCTAATGCATGACATGTAGAGCCTGAAATTCTGCTTCACAATTTTATTGTGCTTACTTCGAATTGGTGCGGGCTGCTTTTCTTTGAGCTCTATAATGGGTGAGGCAAGTTTAAGCTCAGCCGGCAGCTTGTATAGTCTCTCACCGTATAGAGTGTTTGCGTATAAGGCGACCCGGATCGGGTTAAGCAGGTTTTTCGGTCTATTTTTAAGGGTAGAAGGAAACTCTGTGCTATTCAGATATAGATTTCTACGTATGTTGACTATTTGCTCGTCTGTCAAATTAAGTGAGAAGCCTCTCCTGTGCGGCTCAAAATTTTCAATATCAGGATGGATCGGCAAACCACTATGGTTATAGGCATGTGAGCAATGCTCAATAAGATAAGCACGAAGGCGTTTACTCCAGTCATAGAACTGCTCTTCGACGCAGTTGAAAGTGCATAGCCTATGGGCAAGCGACTTAAACGAGTTACCTGTTAATGCCGATACACCATGAGTTGCTAGCAGCGGAGCTTCATCGCTAAGTAGGAAATAGTCGATTATGCGGAGGACATGCCGGATCCGCTTTAGAATGTGTTCTGTTGAGTACTGAATTTTTTTATTTTCTGGTAGCGCTTGCTGGATGGCGATCCAAGTTTTCAGTTCTAGCAAGAGCGCAGAATTCTTTGAGTCTGTTAGCCGTGAATTATCAGCTAGTAAAATGTTGAAATTGATTGGGTACTGTAGCCCTTCGATAAGCCACAGCTCTGCGGTGAATGGGGATTTTAGAAGGGTGAATTGCGTGATCAGTCTTTCTAGACCTCGACTTCCGTCAGTCTGTTTCAGAAAGGCGAATACTTCTGGAATATTTAGGTTAGTCAGCGCCATCATTAGTCCGCCAGTAGCTTGGATCTTGCTTGTTGCAAGCAAAGCTTAATGTCGGGCCTAAAGAAATCAGGAGAATCGATTCTTCGTATTATGGCTTCGCAGACACTTTTCCAGTAAAGGTTCAGGCTATTCTTTTCACTTTGCACTGTTTTGCCTAAAGACAAGCGAAGCATTAACTCTAAGATTTCTTCATTGACATTAATTATTATTTCTTTGGCTATATTATGTAGGCGTTTAGGGATTTGATCTGGTGCCGGTCGATCCGTTGGTTGCATAAACTCGACCGCGTGGCACTCTAAAAAAATGGCAATTTCTGTATCAGAGGCCAAGCCTGAAGCTTCAAGCAGATATTCGCTACCAGCCATTGCTTCGATAATTAGTGCTTGTTGGAATATTCGAATCCAGCGGCGGCTAAAAAATTCAAATATTGGTTTAGGTATGTAGCGACGCAGAAGCCTTTCTGAGACCTGCTTATGCCCTAGCGCATGGGCAATAGAGTTCAAGTCTTTATGTTTGATGAAATCTATTATTGCTCTTGTGGCTCTGATGCTCTTAGCTGTGAGATTCAGCGGCCCGAATGATGAATTTGGCTGACGTTTTGAATGGACGTTTCTAAGACTGTCGAGGATATCAGGCAGTCGCTCGGAGCTATAGCAAAGGTTGGTTAAGGTCTTAGGATAACCAAACCCTTTTCCGGTTGTTAAAAATAATCTTTTCCAGTTAGGGTCTGAATTGTCTTTGAGATATTGTCGGGCCGGATTGGTTAACTCAACAATTAATTTAACTATGGCAAGTGATGATTTTGAGAGCTTAATTTTCTGCTCTGCGTTATGCGCGCCGCGCCTGTATTTGAAACCTCGAAGGTATGTGCAGTTATCTGTTTGAATCAGGCCCGCAATATTATCTTTCGCGTCAACTATTTCTAGTTTTATGAGAAAGTTAGGCGTGATTTGTGGGTGCTGCGCGATGAGATAGTAGGCAAGAGGCAGTAGTGCATCGATAGTCGGAGCTGCAATTACATTGGCGGCTTCGCTAAGTGGAGTTGGGTATATGCTTTTAAGGCGCATGTCCATCTCGGTGACATGCCCGTAGATTTTGTATGAGCTGCTTGCTATGTGCTCGAACTCTATAGTGCCAGGAATAGCATTTTTGTTAGCCGCCTTTAATGTCAGAGGCTTCAATTGAAGAGTCCTCATTCTGACTAAGCGATTTTTAAGAGATTGCGCATGTTGTATTGCCCAGCATTTTATTGTTTTTATGTCGGCGCTGAGCTTGTTGAATATAACTTCAATTGCTTCGGAGTCTGAGATTTCGTTTGGGATCGGTTGAGTTAGCTTAAAATTGTAAGTTCGCCCATTAATATCTCGCGTGTTAATTTCATCTAGATTCGTGAATGTCGGGCAGTACTTATCTATGCCTCCGGTCGGAGCGCAGAATATTTTAGTGCCGAATAGTGATCCGTTCGCGAATTGACAGAACTCTTTCCACACTGAGGCGACTACTCTTGCTTTGGAATTTCGATCATAAGCGGTTGTGAAGTACCAGACTTTAAAGTCAGACCAAAATATCCGGGATTTGTCTGGATCAAGAAAGTCCTTATCGGTCATCTCCTGATAAACAGTGCTGATAAATTCGCACAGGTACTTTAAAGCCGGTATATACCTGGATCGGCTGCGGGCAAGATTGCACTTGCAAATTGTGAATAGGGATTCAGAGAATTTTTTGCCACGGGCTAGGTAAATTCCGGTAAGCGGAAGGTGTATTGCCTCCCCATTCTGGTTTGTTGCTTGCCATGTTTTTAGCGTGTATTTAGCTGATTCGTTTATTTGTATCTTCGCAAATGATAAGATTATCTCGTGGATATCAGTGGTGTCGAATTTCATGTTAATACACAGCGCGGGCTGATTAAAATCGCCGTCAGTGTAAAGCTTTTGAATTGCATAGTTCCAAGTTGATATAAATCTGTATTTTCGTTGGTCTGACAAGTCTATAAGTTCGCCAGACAATACTGCCCCAATAAACAATCTTGCATATTTCTCGCACTCTTGAGTGTTGTTCCAGTTAATGCTTAAGGATTGACTGACTGCAAGGTAGTAGCATAGGAAGATTTTTTCTAAGCGCGGATAATCACTTTCGCATAGATTCTTGGTACAGGCTAATAGTCTTAGCAGCACTTCAGGCAGCTCTGTTGGAAGATACTTCCTCTCAACCGTATGCAGTTTCTGAATTATGGCTGGCATGCCCGATCTCCAGTTTCGGATATGGAGATTTATATGCGCAGCTCTCTCCTTTGCAACTGTCATCAAGTTTGCGATATATATTTATTGACAACTTTAAAGTGGCGTTGTCGTGCTATGTCTATGAAATGCTTAGAGTTAATTTGTGTTGATGAAAGTCGGTTCTGATACACTCTCCGACGAGTGGTCTGCGGGTTTGGTATCAAATTCGAGCTGAGCTCAGGGGCTCGTTTGCCGCGACAAGCTAATGCTGGTTGTTTTTTGCGGCTTTGCGTTGTTCGCTTCCTGATTTCTGGCTTAATATCTACAGACCTTGCTGTACTTTTCCCTCAACCCCTCCTTTAAGAGAGCACCCCATGTCGATAGTCGCAGAATACAAAGCCCTGCAAGCTCAGATCGCTGAGCAACAAAAGCGTCTCGAAGCTCTGAAGGATGATGAGAAACTTAAGCGGGAAATCGAGTTTGAAAACAAAATTCGCTCCCTCCTCGGTGAATACGGCTACTCACTGCGTAATGTCATCGACCTGCTGGATCCCAAGGCTAGCAAAGGTTCCGTAGCGCCCGTCAAAGGTGCCCGCCGCGAGCGCACTCTGAAGGTCTACAAAAATCCGAACAACGGCGAAGTTGTCGAAACCAAGGGTGGCAATCACAAGGTGCTGAAAGCTTGGAAAGAGCAGTATGGCGCCGAGAAGGTTGAAAGCTGGCTTCAATAAGTCTGTATCAAGTTCAACGAAAGGGCCGCGAATGCGGCCCTTTTTGTTTGTGGGAAAAGCATAGCGCTTAATGAAGGTCGTGTGCTCTTCATGATGTTTGCGTTTTAGTGTAACCGGGTCTAGCGTTGTCTTACATAGTTGCGGATTAACCCTCTAGTGCGTAAAGGATTTCTATGACCTCGGCACACATTTATCCGACTGAGTATGAACAAACCAGACCTGTTGACGGCATATATGCTGCCACGGTCTTTAAGAGTCATGCTGAGTTTCAGTACTTGGGGAAAACAGTCATCGCTAAAGCTGTCAATGCTTGTATGGATGCACACGGTAATGCGGGGAAGGTTGTTGTGAGGGGATTCAGTGCAGAAATCTCTTGGGTTGGCACTGCCCCTTATAGCGCCCCAAACGATGTTAACTCAGTGGATAGAGCTTACAGTTTTGATAGCATGCTTGTCGCATCCTTGATTCCAGGATTCGATGAGCCGCATCCGTTTTCAAATGGTGATCTTGAATTCAGGAGCCGAATTAATTGCATGAACATTAGTTTTGGGCATTACTATAAATATTCCGCAGTTCTTGATGGGCAAGTTAAAGTCGCAGTGGACGACGCCCCATGCACTATTAGGCCAATTGTAGGAGAATCGCTTAAATGCCTGGTGGTTCTCGACGACCCGACGATTTTTCTCGCTAGACGATACGGGCCTGGGAAATACGACCAATTGGTGGCAAACGCTGTCAATGACCTCAAGGAGGTCATCAACCCATGATGGTTGCTCTGGTATGCACTGGAGTGTCTGGTAATCAGCGAGGTGAGCAGCGACGTGCCGATGTTGTGACGCCGGACGCGCCGGCTGAATACGCCCAGATTCTTGACCAGAGGCCGTTGCTAGTAGCGTTTTCAGTCAAGACATCGCTGCCTTGAAAAAGCACTCGAAGTGGTGAGGTTGGCCGCAAGAGGTGCATTGGCGAACCTCATGATGCAACGGGCCCGGAAGAGAGTTCTCAGCATGACAGCGAGTGCAGCGGTAGTCGAAGCAATGGAGCCGCTCGACTTTTAGCTTGTCACCAAAACCTATGATTTTGTAGCGAACCGGACATGCCTGGTTGTAGCACTCTAGTTCAGCTTGAGCCTTGATTTGTTCCTCGCTGAAATAGATAGCTGTACCGCATTTCTCGCAGGGGAAATTTCCCGTGATCGTGAAGCTCATAACCATGCTGGAAGCAGCAACGTAGTCCAATTCCTTCAGGATTTCTCTGAGCGAGCCCACGACTTCATGAGCAGGCTTTCTCTTCTCATGAAGAGGCGGCGCGTGGAGATAGCCGCCCAGCTTGTTGTAGTACTTATTCAGCCATTGGTGCTTAAAGGCTCTCGCCTCCCCGAGGTCAGACCAATCCCCTGCGGGCGAACCATCCTCAGCGACCGAGCAAACCGCAACCTTTACGTTCTGATCTGCTTGCGGTTCAAAGTTCAGCAGAAGCTTCATGGCCTTGTGTGGCTGCCATGTGCGGTATATCGCAGGAGGGATTTTCTCCGCGAGCTTCGACAGCTTCCTGTAAACGATTTTCTCTATGGAGAAACGCATTTCCAAACATGCGTAGCGCACTGAGGTTTCGTCTCCAGCCTCCAACAGCTCTCTTGCCCGCTCTAGGTGCTCTTTCACACTGAAAACGTCCACCGCCCCTCCCTTAGCCGCTCGACACTAGATGCATGTCGGAACACTGGCATTTCCTTCGTTTCAACGACTGCTCTGCTCGTGAAGTACTCGGGCCAACTCGGCGATATGAATTCGGCGTACTGGTTGGTCGCTCTGCGAGCCATGACCTGCTGCAACCCAGAGCTCGCGCCCGAATGGCTGTAACTGCTCTGCCATTAACTTTCTACCAGTCTCTGCAAAAGGTCGGTTGAGCAGAGTTTCCTGAGCCAAAGCCATGTCGATATGACCCGGCCCTTCAGACGCATCTGCGTACTGAAGCGGCAGGCGCTGGCCGATCATGCGACACACACCGTCGACGATTACCCGGCCATTCGTGGCGTAGTAAATGGACAGGTGATCCACCTCTTTCTCGTCGCTCAGGTTGACCGGCCAGGATTCGAATGGCCACCAGTCCAGAGCGTCTGCACTCTCTGGTTGTTGCGCCTCAAACTCCTCGGTCACCTCAACAGCCTCCTCGCTCACGCGAGAGCGGTACAGCAGGACATACGCAGGAAGCCCTTCAAGATCGCTCGCGGAGAAGCTATGCAGATCGAACTCATCTTGTGGGTCACCTGGGAGCTGCCAGCCGCGACGATTTTGCGTCCAGACCTTGGCAGCAGCTTCGATGTCCTCGTTTCTTATCGACCGTACGCCGTTCGATTTCCACAGTTCATCGAACCAGTTCCGGGCACTCCCTACTACGGTCTCGTCAGACGCGAGCACGCCAGCTTCCAGCCAGTGGGCCACACCTTGATCACCCAGTCCGAGGCCGTTCGTTGAGACGTTCGCAGAGCCGATCAGCGCCTGGCGTTCCCCGACCACGACCTTGGCATGAAGCCTGTCACACTGAAGAATCTGAATGCGACCATCGCTGTTCTTGGCGAGCGTGCAGAGCTCGCGAATAACGTAGGGGTTCGTTCCGCCCGACTTAAGGTTGCACAAGAGGCGAAAGCTTTTGCTTGGCCGGCTGGATATCAGCTCTAGGGCACCTTCCCCCCAGAAGGCAATCGCAAGCGCGAGATCGTGCTCATCATCGAGCAGCTGTTCTAGCCGTTGCTTGTATTGGTCAGGGGCCACGAAGGTCGACATTTGTCCGTTCATTCCATCTCCTTTTACTATCGCTGCAAGTGCCCTGCATACCCGAACAAGGATGTCCTCATGCAACAGAAGCGCATTGCTCTACTAATCGACTGCGACAATGTCAGCCACAACGCCATCGAGGGTGTGCTGGAAGAGCTCGCCAAGTACGGCATGGCCAACGTACGACATGCGCACGGTGACTGGAAGAGCGACGGCCTATCGGGTTGGGTTGAGCGTCTGCATCCCTTCGCCATTCGGCCCATGCAGCAGTTCGCCTATACGAAGGGCAAGAACGCGACCGACGCGGCCATGATCATCGACGCGATGGATCTGCTCTATAGCAAGAACATCGACGCTTTCGCCTTGATGACCAGTGACAGCGACTTCACGCCACTTGCTCTGCGCCTGCAAGAAAGCGGCTTCCCGGTTTATGGGTTCGGCGAGAAGAAGACACCGTCCGCCTTTGTGCACGCATGCACCTCATTCATCTATGTGGAGAACTTAGTTCGGGCCCCTGATGACGGTAAGGCGTCCACGGATGAGCAACCGAAGAAGAAAACTCGCAATGAGCTGCGCTGCGACACGTCCTTGGTTCGCCTGCTTCGCAATGCCGCAGATCAGACGGCTGGCGATGATGGCTGGTCGCTGCTGAGCAGGGTGTCGGACTACATCCACAACAACAGCTCGTTCTCTGTCGTGAACTACGGCTATCAGAAGCTAGGTGATCTCATCCGCACCTCAGAACTGTTTGACGTCGAGATGCGCGGCACGGTGATGTTTGTTCGCAACGTCCGCAAGCAGGCACCAACTCCGGCCCAGGAACCTGCCTGATCACCACCGGCTTACCACTATCTGCCCGCTGGAGTACTCCATGTCTGATCAGGTGCAGTTCACACGTAGAACCTTATTGGCAGCATCTGACTTCTTCGAAAGGGCTAGCACTACAGCCAAGTTTGACTTGATGGTGCAGCGCCTCGAACTCGCTCAATGGGTTCCATCAGGGGATAAGCTGTCGGTCGCCAAGAAGCGGTACGCCTTCAACGAAGCACTGCTCGCTAGGGTCAACCAGCTCATCGTCACTCGCGAAGGTCAGATGACGCTCGCGGAAGCGTTTATCCGCGAAGCTGTCCGGCTCATGAGCCCCTCGCCAGATAGCTGCCAAGAGCAAAAAGACTTTGAGCGATGCCTGGCACTCGACGGATTTGATGTGTCCTGGGATGAGGGCGAGTGCGGGGCTGGTTCGCCACCATGGCTGCGGCGAGGCTTGCCGGAATTAGTGGATCTAACGGCTGGCGACGACCAGGTTCATCAGGAGCTGAAACGTTATGGCTTTGTCAGAAGCCAAGGCCATTTGGATCAGGCTATCGATGCGCATACCAGAGGAGACTGGGCTGCGGCCAACGCCCAAATCAGAACGTTCATGGAGAGTCTCTTTCTTGAAATTGCGGGGAACGTCGTGCCTCACGATCTTGTGGCCAGCCAAGGCTTGAACAGCGCCTTCCAGGCATTAGCAAAACGTGAGTTCCTGTCCGAACCTCGCTCTGAATGGAATCAGGACGGTAAAGGCATGCTCAACGGCCTACTCAAGATGCTGCACTCGGACGGATCACATAAAGGCCTCTCGAATGAAGCACACTCGACCTTTCGACTTCACGTGGCGCTGGTTACAGCCAGACTGATGCTGAACCGACTTACACAAGGCCCGCTGTGAAGCGCTCTCGGTGCACCGAGGCGACTTACTGACCCAGTTCGTACTGAACCGTGAGCTGACTCCTTCAAGCCGATCCACGACCTCGTCGACGGGCGGCCAGCTCGCTCATCTGCGGAATTTAGCTTCAAGGACGAGGCTATTTTTCTTGGGCAAAAAAATATCTAAAAATTTTTCCTGGCGCTCGCCGCCATGCAATTAGTCGCTTTAACCAAGTTAATACTCAAGCAAATAAAGGCTTTTTAATTAGATTGACAAATTGTCAATTCGCGCCCGTCTCGCCAATAACGCTTCCCAGCTCGCCGAAGAGGTATTGTGGTTGTTTGGATGATGGGAAATACTTCTTCCCAAGTTGCCCATGAGTGCTGCGCTTAAGGGCTCTCTCGATGATCAGGTATGAATAGGGTGGTTAGTTGTGAGTATAGATTCTATTGTCTTGGCTAGTACTTTTGTCGGCTTGGTAGGCACCTTCCTGGCATTCGTTGAAATCTGGTGGCCCAATGTCAGCGTCCGCATTGAGCTGTATATTGACTCCGTTATTGAGGTTGCGGAATCTTATAGGGAGGCAAGAAGTTTTCTTATTGAGCAATCTGGAGATCGCGCAATTAAGGTGTGGGATGAAGTTATCAAAGGGCCACGACTGAAGACTTCAGATGAATTTATGGCCGATCTAGTGGCAAGCAAAGAGGGATTTAAAATTCACGGCCTGGCGTATGTAGCAATCATCGCCTACTTCGGTATTCTGATCCCGGCCAAATCTATTGTGCAGGCACTCAATCGCATCGGCAGGGGAAGGGCGGTAGGTGGGGTAGGGATTGTTCTAAACATAGTTGGTCTATGTCTCGGATTGGTCGCGTAATAGCATGCTCAGCTAGCGCGACTGCTTATCGCTGAAGAGCCAGGGCTTTAGCTTTGGCTGTCAGGAACATTAATCGCAGCATCTTTAGGGTTTATACATGAGCTATTTCAACGATTTTGAGCGCTTGTTCATGCGCAGAAGTCTTGAGCTTATTGAAGCGTATAATGGGGACTACGAAACGACATTACTCCTGAATGCCCTTGTGGGGCTCTTGTTCTTTCCGCACGAAAGAATGCGAGATATGATCCCCAGAATCCCCGTCCAGGCTTTAGATGAATGGGGGTTTGACCCAGGCTGTATTGTTAATGCAGGCGAAAACAAGGATATAGACAATATAGACCTGCGAGAATTAGTGCGGCGACTTAGAAATTCCGTCGCCCACTGCACTGTAACTCCCGTGCCGAACGATGATCGTCCCTGCGAAGGATTTTATTTTGTGGATCGAAATGGTTTCGAGGCAGATATACCTGCTGGTCAACTTAAAAGTTTAATGACGCATCTGCTCGCCCACATGCTGGAACAGTAACGTGTAGCGCTAGCCACGCACCCCGATAACCTCCTCCCAGCGCGTCGTGTATCGCTGACTCAGCATCTCCCGACGCATCGCCCAAGCGTGCTTCGCCGGCACCCGACCAATGCGCACAGAGCCCCTACCTTCACGTTGGTTAATCAGGTCGACAACCTTCATCAGTTGTTCTGAGCCAGGGCGAGGTTTGGGCGCAAACAGGTCGGGCGTCAGCACCACCCACCCTCACTGAGTGAGCGTCAGGATTTCGTGGGTGCAGACCATCGATGCAGCGCGGGCAAGGGTTGCCCGTTGAGGTTCATAGGTAGAATTGAAACCAGGGCTATTCACTAGCTAATCTGAATTGGCCAATGGAAGCGGCTGCCATGGTGGAGTCTCACCAGGAGAAAGAGACGCAGGCTGAGATGTCGAAATCTTTAATTTCCCATCACCAAGAATTCTAAGATCTCGCAGCTTCAACTCATCAATCGCACGGCGCGCGAGAAAGCCTTTCTTAGGGTCTAGATAAGCAATTTCACCTAACACGCCCGCTTTCATATTCAGCAGTTCTGCCTCGCTAAAGTCGTGCCTGCTGGCACGCCCCTCTAAAGCGGCATTGATATTTCTTAGTTTTTTATACCGAGAATTAGGGACGCTAACTTCATCATCAAGAAGAACAACGCCGGTGACGTGCTTCGGACAACCCGCCTTGAACAGCCTGGTCTTTCCCGCAGCAACCTCATGACCATAGCGGTGAACTATCCTTTCAACATCCCACAGAAAAGATCCGCTAATGTTATCACCTGAAAACGTCAGATCATCTATGTAGCAGGTAAAAATCAAACCATTCTTACGAGCTAACACATCAAGCTCATCAAATAACCTTTTATTTGCATAAAAAGACATCAGCGGGCTCAAAGGGCTGCCGGTAGGTAAAGAATCGTTGCAGGTGACGAGATCAGAATAAATTCTCGCAATATCACCAGGGCACCGAAGATCGGTCTCAAAGAAATTGAATACCTTTGATTTGTTAGTCGCCACAAAAAAATTTCTGACATCTAGCGTAGCAACACAAGCCCCGCCCACATGCATTGCCGCATTCTTGCGATAGGATGTGCCCGCCAAAGCCGCCTGCATGTAATGAGGAACGGCAACTCGCTTAAGAAGCCTCAACATCCGGTTATGGATATACAGAAGCTCGCCCTTGGGCTTTTGCACAGAACGGGGTTTTCGAGGTTTTTTGGCGGAGAAAGGATCAGGCTTGGGATCTTTCTTGAATTTACTGTATGAACCAATGCTCCCCATAATCAGGGGCAATGGTTTCAACAGGATCGCAGCAAGCCGTGTTCTCGATGATGTATTGAACATTGCGCATTGATGTAGCGCATAGGGCTTATAAGTTTTTTTGCAACTTCCTGCTGGCTTTTGCTTCATTCTTGTTGCCCACCCATTCCATTATATTAATGATTTTGCGAGCAACACTAGACCTAAAACCATCCAAAGGCTTGGTAGAATCTAGGTTTTCAGAAAAAAACAAAATAGACGAAAGGGGAACATCAAATCTTTCGCTGTACTTGTTCAATAGCTCCAGCGACGGCTGCTTTTTACCAGACTCAATTTCCGAGAGATGCGAGTTTGAAACGCTGAGCTCCTCGGCTAACTCGGTTTGTGATAGATCGTGATACGACCTAATCAAGCGAAGCGCTTGGTTTAGCATTTGAAGTCCTCAAACCATACAGTGACAACAGCGGGGGTTAGGACATTCAGAAAAGCTCACGATAAGCGTCTACGATCTTTGGCCAGATCTTATCAATGATCAAAAAAGCCTGAACAATGATTTTCACTAAACCAAAAAAACAACGAAACAAAACACGCTTACGCTTACTTTTCCGCACATCCGAACGCTGCTTGGCGGGTTTTTCAATCTTCATTGTTTGGAGCTCCAGTGGCACCTGAGTGTTATACCCAGGCTCTCGCACGCAACTGGACTGAAGAAGGATCAAGCAGTGTCTGTCCCCCCATCTGAATCACCTGATTCCGTCTCGCACGGAATCAGTATCCCGGCATGTCGCGCTCCCGGCGTCACGGACGGACGGGCGGGCGAACTGCGTGGGGAAGGATTAGAGGCAAGCCTCCACTAGGCCGAAGCCCTCACAACAAGCGAGAATCTCCTTACCGCAGATGAAAAGTACAACCACCTGCGGGCAATGTCAAAAATTAAATTCGCTTAAAGCGAAATTAATTCCCATGGATTTGCACCTCACACTCAGGTCTCCCCTCAGCCAAGCCGTCCAAGCACCGCCGAAAATAATGAATTACGACAGGCAGCTTCTGCCCTCTAGCTGCTCGTACAAAGGCATTTCACGCACCTCGCCCACCCTGGCTCCCGTAAGGTGCATGCCTACACCCCTGCCTTAAATGCAGGTGCACAGGTGTAGCTCGCGGGCGCAATTTCCTCGCTTGGATCAATGGAAATTCCTGCTCCTCACGTCCAACCCATCGAGCAGATCACTGCGGTCTTTCAGGTGCCCCGCGATCAGATGCGTCACCCCAGACTGATCCTCCAGTTTGCCTTTCACCTGGAGCAGCTTCGAGCTCATTAGAGCTGGCCTGTACTGCTCCGCAAGGTCACGCCAGACCACCACGTTGACCATGCCGAACTCATCTTCCAGAGTGACGAAGGTGACCCCAGAGGCGGTCGACGGGCGCTGCCTCCCGGTGACAATGCCGATCACAGTGACGTGCTTTCCGTCCTCTACATCTGCGAGGTCGCGTGAGCTCTTCGCCCGCATCGCCTGGAGGTCTGCACGAAGAAGAGACATGGGATGTGGCCCGAGTGTCGTGCCCGTTCGGGCGTAGTCGGCATGCATGTCCTCAACCACCGTAGGAGCCGGAATCGCCACGGGTTGCTCGTCGACGCTACAGCTAAACAGCGGCAGTGGCTGCTGCACGGCAGCGATCTCCCAGCGCGCCTGATGGCGATTGTTCGCAAGCGTCTTCAATGCATTGGCATCGGCCAGCAGCTCACGGGCCTTGGTATCCAGGTTTGCTCTCAAACACAGGTCGCTCACGTCCTCGAAGGGCCTCTCTGCTCGTGCAACCTTGATCCGCCGCCCTACCTCCTCGGGCAAGCCCCGTATCATTCTGAATCCCAGGCGAATTGCTGGCAGGTGTCGCCCAGCCTCTTCCAGGGTGCAGTCCCAATCGCTCACAGCGACGTCGACCGGACGTACCTCAATGCCGTGCCGGCGCGCATCCTGAAGCACCTGGTCGGGCGAGTAGAAACCCATCGGCCAGCTATTGATGAGCGCGCAAGCATAGGCGGAAGGCTCATGACACTTCAGCCAGCAACTGGCGTAGGTGAGCAAGGCAAAACTGGCCGCGTGTGACTCTGGAAAACCGTAGCTGCCAAAGCCCTTTATCTGCTCGAAGATGCGCTCAGCAAAATCCAGGGTGTAACCACGTTCGAGCATGCCCTCGCGCAGTCGCTTCTGATGAGGCTCCAGACCTCCATGGCGCTTCCAAGCGGCCATGGAGCGGCGGAGCTGATCGGCCTCGCCTGGGGTGTATCCGGCTGCAACGATAGCCAGCCGCATAACCTGCTCCTGGAACAGGGGCACACCCAAGGTGCGTGCGAAGACTTCACGCAGCTCCTCACTGGGATAGGTCACTTCCTCCTCGCCATTACGCCGACGCAGGTAAGGATGAACCATCTGCCCCACAATGGGCCCTGGTCGCACGATGGCTACCTCGATGACCAGGTCATAGAAGGTCTTGGGTTTCAAACGAGGCAACATGGCCATCTGGGCCCGCGACTCGATCTGGAACACGCCCAGGGTGTCGGCCCGACTGATCATCGCGTAGGTCTCTGGATCCTCAGCCGGAATGGTCGCGAGGGTAAGATCACGCCGCTCATAGGAGCGCAGCAGATCCAGGCATCGACGTATCGCGCTGAGCATGCCCAGGGCGAGCACATCCACCTTCATCAGCCCCAAGGCGTCGATGTCGTCCTTGTCCCATTGAATGATCGTCCTGTCCTTCATCGCCGCGTTTTCGACTGGCACCAACGTCGACAACGGATGCTCGGAGATGACGAAGCCACCAGGGTGTTGGGACAGGTGCCGAGGAAAGCCAACGAGCTCGGCAGTGAGCACGAGGATTCGCTTGAGCTCAGGGCTTTCCGGATCGAAGCCGGCCTCCAGCAATCGCTCCGGAGTTGGGATGCGATCACTCCATCGTCCACAGCAATTCGAAAGGGCCGTCAGCTGATCGGGTGGCAGGCCGAGTGCCTTTCCGACATCGCGAATCGCGCCAGCGAAGTGATAGGTGCTTGCGACTGCGGTCAGGGCTGCACGCTCACGCCCGTACCGTTCAAAGATGTACTGGATTACCTCCTCGCGACGCTCATGTTCGAAGTCCACGTCGATATCGGGCGGCTCATTGCGCTCCTTTGAAATAAAGCGGTCGAAAAGCATGCTCATCCGGGTGGGGTCGAGCTCGGTTATGCCCAGGGCGAAGCAGACCGCTGAGTTAGCTGCGGAGCCGCGCCCCTGGCAGAGAATGTCTCTGCTGCGTGCGAAGCGGACGATGTCGTGGACGGTGAGAAAATAGCTCTCGTACTGGAGCTCCTCGATCAGCCCCAGCTCTAATTCAACCTGAGCATGAGCTTTCTCCGAGATGCCATCCGGCCAACGCCAACGGGTGCCCTCATAGGTGAGCTCTCTCAGCCAAGCCGCCGCTGTTTTGCCTTCAGGTACGACCTCGTGCGGATACTCGTAGCGCAGCTGGCTGAGATCAAAGGTACAGCGCTCTGCGATTCGAACTGTCTCCTCTAGAAGCTGCGCCGGGTAGAGGTTGGCCAGGGAGGGGATTGACCTGAGATGCCGCTCGCCATTGGGAAACAAATACTGGCCGGCTTCGGCAACGGCGCAGTGGTTACGGATCGCGGTGATGGTGTCCTGTAGCGCCCGTCTCCCCCTGGCATGCATGTGCACATCGCCTGCGGCAACGAGCGGAATCTCCAGGAATTTGCCCAGGTCGTAGAGCCCTGCGACCTTGGCAGAGTCGTCGGGGCCGCGATGCAGTTCGACGGCAATCCAACAACGACCTGGGAACACTGAAGCGGCCCAACTACCGTGTTCCTCGTTGTTGCTGGCTCTAGGAATCCAAAGCGCGAGCATGCCCTCTGTTGAGCCTGAGAAATCCGCTTGGTGAAGTTCGTAGGCACCCTTTGCTGAGCGCCTGCGCCCCTGGGTAATTAGGGCGCAGATCCGCTGGTAGCCGACAAGGTTGGAAGCCAGGAGAACGAGATGAATGCCCTCGACTAGCCTCACCTCAGTACCAGTGATCAGAGTAACCCCGCTGGACTTGGAGGCCTGCCAGGCGCGAACGATTCCAGCGAGCGAACACTCATCTGTAATAGCCAGCGCCCGATAGCCGAGACGGCGGGCCTTGAGGAAAAGCTCCTCTGCGCTTGATGCGCCTCGCTGGAAGCTGAAGTTACTGAGGCAGTGGAGCTCCGCATACTGAGGTGGCTGGTCGAGGTCATTCATGATTGATAACGAATACTGTATGAGTATACAGTCTTGGTCTTCCCCCCTAGCCCGGTCAACGACGAGCCGACAGGAGGCGTAGGAGATGTGCGGACGACTTGCTCAGATCCGAGCAGAGCAGAAATACCTCGCCTCTCTGATGCTTCAAGGGCAGCTACTCCTGTCGCCTTCAGCAGAGCCGATCAACCGGTACAACGTGGCTCCCCACTCACGAGTAGGCCTGCTGCGTCAGGTGAGCCAGGGAAGGTATCTATGGGCGCCAGAGAGATGGAGGTGGCTGCCGGCGTGGGTAGAGAAGCCCGTGCGCAACGACTTCAATGCAACCCGAGAGAAAGTCGCCAGCAGTCCCTTCTACCGACAGGTATGGCCCCATCGTGCGCTGCTGTGTGTAGACGGCTGGTATGAGTGGTGCCCCGTAGAAGGCCAGAAGACAAAGCAGCCGTACTACATCCGTCGTCAGGACAGCGAGCCGCTTTTCCTTCCTGCTGTTGGGCAGTTTTCAGAGCCCGACCAGGAGCCCAAACCAGATGACGGGTTTCGCATCATCACCGCTGATTCCGAGGGCGGGATGCTCGACGTGCATGACCGCCGTCCGGTGGTGTTCGATGCCAAAAGCGCGAGAGCGTGGATCTCAGATATCAGCCTCGAAGATGCTGGCCACATGCTCTATAAACAGGCCCTGCCGGTAGAGGAGTTTCACTGGTATGCCGTGGGGCCTGAAGTGGGCAATTACCGCAATGAGGGAGCGGGTTTAATAGAACCGGCGTCACCCTCCAACTGAGCCCTGGGCAGAGCTCACTCATGAGAACCAGCCATGCAACATCAGCTGTCCACTGCCTACCGTGCGGAAAGCCCAGCCTTGTTGACCAAGGCGGGTTTCCACCACGTAGTAGTCGCGGCGCACATCACCACCATCCCACCAGCCAGACTCAATGCGCTCAGGGCCGGAGAGAATGCGCAGCCCTGACTCGGATAATGGCTCTGGCTTAACCAGCAGCCAGCCGGGGCGCGGCGCACACGCAGGCAGAGGAATCCTGATCTCATCTTGCGTCCAGCTCCGCTCAGGGCGGTGATCTGCTCGATGGCTAAGGCCATACACAGCGTCGTCCCCCAAGCGTGCCCGAAGACGCTCTCGTAGCTGCTCCCATGGTTGCGACTGCTGCGGTCTCTCGTCGAAAAGCTGCTGATGCTGCGGAACAAAAGGCGGGAGATCACGCGCGACCAATCGCACCGCCAGCACAGGTGCGGGGAGCTGTTGATGCTCCAGGCGACCACGGCTGAACTCGAAGAGCCTTGAGGCATCCCGCTCGGCACTGAGCAGCCCCACGATCACCAAGCTATCGGCTTGATTGCGGTGCTCCAGGTGCAGAGTGAAACGCTGCACACCACTGTCCCTACCTGCCAGGTAAGCAGCTAGGTCTGCCGTCAAACGGCGTAGCGGAAACAGCAGAGCCTGGTGCGATTCAACCTCGAAGTTCAGCTCAAGGCGCGTGTCGAAAACATCAGGTGGCGAGTAGAACTCCAAGGCAAGCGGACGGTGGCCAAACACCGTATCAAGGTGCAGCAATACCTCGGCAGAAAAGCGCTTTGCCAAGCTCTCGCGAGGCAGGGTGAGCACTTGCTGCAACTGGCGCAATCCCATCCGGCTGAAGGCCGTCGAAGCTGCTTCAGGCAGGCCAAGGCGCGCCACCGGCAGAGGAAGGAGTGCCTTGCGGAGTTCTTCTTCATCGAACACCGCCAGGCCGTCGCGGGCATTCGCGAGTACTCGGGCGGCGGCGGGGTTAGGCGCAGCAGTGATTCGATGCTGGAAGCCCAGGGTCGTGAGCTCATCGCGTAGACGTGCTTCGAATACTGGCCAGGGGCCGAACAGCCCGAGGCTGGAGTGGACTTCAAGCAGCAGACAGCGTGGATAGCGCAGGCTGACTTGGGCGCTAAAACCATAGGCCCAGGCCGCCAGAAAACACTGCCAGCGATCAACTGCTGCCTGGTCGTAGTCGGCAGTGGCAAAGTCGTTCGACAGCGCTTGAGCAGCCGTCAGGGACTGCCCAGGCCTTAAGCCAAGTGCCCTGGCTGCCGGATTGACCGCCTGCAAGATACGACGCTGCGCGGGGCCGGTAAGCAAAGCGAGTGGAGCCAGGCTGTCGGCGCGGTGGCGAAGCACACCGTCCATAGCCAGCTGCGGTAACAGGATGCAGGCCCAGAGCATGATCGGCTCAATGCCAGGTGGCCGCGATGGGCCGCGCCGAAGGCAGACCACCACGGCACTTGAGTATCCGCAGCTGGGCAGGCTTCGAATCGATGGCCACCCGCAGGGCCGCAGGCGAAGCGTTCACGGCCTCCTCCTTGGGGCGGTAGGCAAAGGCCAGTGTCTGCCCCGTCTCTGCGGCTACCTGTAGTCGGCGCAATGCCCGATCATCGGCCTTGTGAGGCCAAGACAATACGGCGCCACAGCTACCTGAGCGCAGACATTGCTCGGTTGCCCATAAGGCATTACGGCTTTCTGCCTGGACGATGCTCAGATGGCGCAGATCGATGCCCGCGCTGATCCAGGCCTGGGGAAATGGCAGATGAGGCGGGCTGATCAGCACCACGCGCTCCCCCGCCGAGGTGAGGCGAGCCAAGGTAGGCCACAGCAATCGCAGCTCACCGATCCCCTTGGTGGCGACCAGGATCTCGCTCAGTGCAGCCGTTGGCCATCCGCCACCGGGAAGTGCTGCATCCAGGTCGCGGTGACCAGTTGATGGACAGCTCGTTGATGGTGATGGGCCTGCCTGACCACGCCAGACGCGGCGAGCATCGAGCAGGCGGTCGAGGGAAACCACTGAAGACATGCTGGCGAACCAAAATACTGTATATGAATACAGTATTTAGTTTGGCCCGATATCGGTCAAGCAAGGCCGACGAGTGTCTCGACTCACTTCCTCACGTAGCTTTTCTTGCCCGAGGGAGTTAGGCAGTAAACACCGCCGCGTGGGCCGGTACAGAACGTACTGGCTCCACACATGCACTCGCCGCTGTTGTCGAGGAGCTGCTGCGGCGCGGCAGCTGGAGCCCGCCCCATCCCCATGTAGGCTGAGCAGCTCTTCTTCGAGCCGCTGATCGAGCCGTCATTGCACAGGAAGAGGTCTCCATCGCAGCCGGCTATGCCGCCCTTTCTGCCCGAGCACGGTGTGTTGGTCGCAGCGGCTTCGAACGAAGCCAGGCTGAACATAGCTGCCACGACCACGCTCAGGCTGAGAGCTAATTTGCGTAGCGGTGAGGGGACTGCATTCATCGTGGCCTACAGAGGATCGCCGACTAGCACCGCCCGACCTGTATCGCCCTCGCACCCGGAGGGTGGAGACCAGCTCAAGGCAGCAGTTTTGTCAGGCATGTGGATGACCAGACGGCGCTCCAAGCAACCCCCCATAGCGTGCACTGCTACGGCTTCTAGTTTGGTCTCATCCCAGGTGCTCACCTTGTAGCTGAAGGCCTGCGCTTCGAGGTCTTCACCCTCGTCGTGATGCAGGATCGAGGCTACCGCTTCGTGGCAGGTGTTGGAGCTGCGATTGCAGCGGATTTCAACGGCGTTCGTTCCGGGCGCCTGGTAGCCCTCGACAGTTTTCCAACCTCCCCAAATGACGAGTTCGTTTTGCTCTTCTTTGAAGATCAGCGGCGGGATTGTGGTGTTTTCGATAGGCGCAGGCTTCGTGAGCCAGAGCGCGACGTATGCCGCGCAGAGAGCTGAAGCGAGTGCGATCAGGAGCATGTTGACGTAGCGCATGTAGAGTCCTTTCTATGGGCAGCCATCCTGGCTGCGCTCAACATTAGAGCACCTTGAGGGATTGGGCCAATCAAAGGCAACTTACTGCCCAAATCTGTTACCGATTCTATCCTTGCAGTACGCTAGAAACTAAAGACTGAAGACCAGTTCATCTAACTGGGTTCATCTCCCTAGCATATATCCAAGCAACGACACCGCCAGTACAATGGCCAAAGGCCACTCCCGATATGGCCCCACAAGAAATTTTGACTAAGACAAGAAGAAGCGATAATGGAAGATCTTGAAAGTACGACCGAAGGAGCAGGTAGTCCTAAATCGATTATTGTCCTCAAACGGATCAAGCCACGCAAAAGAAAATCAAAGCTTGCAGCTCTAACTATCGAAGCCAGTAACTCTCTTCAGTCTATTGAAGATGCAATTGTTATCTCGGACACTCGTTCCTCGCGTGCAAAACGCTGGAGTGCTCTTGACTCCATTACCGTAAGAAAATTCAAGGCCGCCAAGCAAGCGTGCATACCGCTGAGTAATGTAACCATACTGGTAGGCCCGAATGGATGCGGTAAGTCTTCGGTGCTTCAGGCTATCCACTGGGCAGCCCGAGCCGCCAGCTACATCCTTCCTAAAAACACCAAAGAAATGATTTCATTTGAGCGACTTGATTACATTCCATCAAGCGATCCGCTCTCAACCCTGCACAATGGACAACTTAAGCCCGCAACAAACTCTACGCCAATTGAGGTGGTTTTTAATCATGCACCCTCTGGCGAAGATCAACTTCAGACTGTTGTAAAGCTAAGAGCAGCAAGAAACAAGGCTGGAATAACAGCCCATATCGATGGCGGGAATGCCGTCACCCCCTACAAACAAAGATTTCAGTTCATCACTACGTATATACCAGGACTGGCTGGCCTCTCGGAAAGAGAGACAATACTTGCGCAACCTTCGTTGCGAAGGCAAGCGGCAAGCGGAGATGCAGGAGGCGTTCTGCGCAACATCCTCCTAAACCTGAAAGCCAAGAGAGCAGATGACGCGAGCAATCTAGCAGGAGAGCAGCGCATAAAAGCGCTGAATTTACTTATTCAAAAGGTTCATCCAACCGTGTCTGTCGATGTCTCATTCAATGACAGGGAGGATTATCATATTTCTGCCACAGTCCAAATAGACGGACAAATAAGACCGTTGGAAACAGCGGCAACCGGCATCCTCCAGACAGTTCAAATATTCGCGTACCTTCTTTTCTTCGAACCAAAGATCATGCTTATAGATGAGCCAGACGCTCATCTTCATCCGAACCGGCAAGAACTACTCATTAGCGCATTAGAGCAAGCAGCCAATAAACATAACACTCAAATAATTCTGTCTACGCATAGCCCCCATGTGGTTAGAGCTGCAAGCCCTACAACCAAGCTAGTTTGGATGGCTGATGGAGAGGTCAAAACCGATGACGACGACGCTATACGACGACTTTTGGGGTGGGGCGGCCTAGATAAATCCATCCTCTTTTTCATAGAGGACGAGGATGACAAGCCATTACGTGAAATTTTAAAGCAGTGGCCTGAACTGTACCGTCAGCTTTCACTGTGCAGATGCTTTGGAATCGAAAACCTTCCTAAAGACAAACTTCTCTCGGGCTTGCTTGTAGACGGGAAAATTGACTTGGCAGCTGTAATCCATCGCGACGGTGACTTTATGACGCCCCAAGAAGCGACCAAGTGGACTGAGATGTTTACCACCGAAGGCGTGTTCCCATGGACAACAGCCGGGTCAGATATTGAGGGCTACTTCTGTTCAGCTGATTATTTGGCAGTCCTCTATAATATCTCCCTAGAGGAAGCTGAGGAATGGCGAAATATCGCCGCCAAAGCTGTACATAAGGCACGGGATAATTTTTTCACTAAACGCTCAGTTATCAACAGACTGATCTGGCCTGACGGCGGATCGCCGGCCTCGGTGGATCTGTGGACTCAACAGATGGGGCCAAGCCCGGCCACCGTGAAAGGCAAGAAACTTCTGGGCCAAATTAAGGTTATTGCGGTCAAGAAGGGCCACAGCGACGAACCTTTGAACTCTTTTTCAATCCCGGATGGCTTCACAGTTGCGCCCGAATTAAAAGAAATACTACAGAAGGCTGTTTCAAGCATCCGCCCTCAGAAAGACCCTGCTACCGCGTAACCTTCAAAAGAAACTAAATACTCAGAGCTAAGCAACAGATAGCTAAACTCGGAACGGGAATAATGGAGATTGAAAGAAAGTTTTCGCTGAAAATCAAACTTTACCTGATCAACAGAATCATCGAAGAGACAGCTGCCGAAAGGTTGAATAAGTATAATTACACCTCCAGACTGCGGCCTGACAGCAAAGCAATAATCGGCGCTGAACTCATTGAAGAGCCGAGGACGCACTATGAGCAGGAAATATCTGCGGCTTTCAGCGCGAGGTGCAGAATTGCTTTTGAGCTTACACAAACCCTTAAGCTGATTCAGAACGAGACCATTCGAGCGTTTGCTCCCTCTAACATCCCTGGAGGTGGTGATGCCATATGGATTAGTCGCTGCGTAACAACCAAAGCTGGGCGCATTTATCGCAGGATGCCCAAGTTCATTCAAGGACTTGCACTTTCGCTTACGCTGCTCTCACAAAAATTCTCAAATGTACTTTCACGATACAAATGGCTAACTGGCTTGATTAGCTTCACTGTTCTGTCCGCAAAAGTTTGGCATTCAGGTCTCATTGATAAAGTCTGGATCGGCATCAGTGCTGTAACCGGGCTCGCAGTAGTCTTCCTTCTGTCTCTGTGGCGCTAACAGGATTCTTGAGCGCCCCTCGACCAACACACAATTGCCCCCCCTGAGCATGCTCGTGGAGCGCCAAAGCCGCAAACAACAACTTGAAGCGTCGATTCTCCAAAAGTGTTTTTGCCAGTACATCTAAGTACCCGTGACTCTATTGAGCTTATGAAGTCCGTGCAGGTGCTGGCAGGTCAGGAACCCCGCCAGTTTCGAGATACTGACGAAGTACTCATCGCGCTCGCCATCAATGATCAGGGCTACCCGCCTGGCACTGATGAAGTCCCCATCAAAACTCATCGAGTAGGTGTCGATCTGATGCTTCTGGCCGGGCTGAATCACTGAGCCGGAAGCGATACCGTCATCGAAAGCGCTGCCAGCGGTTCGGTACTCGTCGACACCATCATCCGTGCTCGCGAAAGCATAGGAAGACCGCCGCAGATAGGTGCATGGAGCATCGGTTCGATTTACTAACCAGATCGGCTGCTTGTCCGAGCACCAGTCGAAGTAAGGGATAGCCAAGTACAGACCGGGAGAAACCTCCCGCTCGTACGCACTCAAGTTAGCCTGAGCCAGTACTTCGGCGATCTCTCTGCGACGCTGTGAGAGTGTGTCGAAAACATCTGAGTCTTCGGCAGGGCGACAGCCCGCAAAAGCGTTGAAGGCGTCGCATGCAGTGTCCAAACGAGCATATCGGGCAAGCTCTGTGCCGTACTGATCAGCGACCTGGGGATGACACCTCTCCGCCAGCGAAGCCGTCAAGCTCATCACCTGGTCGTAAACTGGCCGCCGCATCAGGACACCAACCAGGGATCGATGACCAGGCCAAATGACTCATCACTAGCAGGCGGCTGCTCGCAGAAGAGATGCATAGTCCGGCGCTCCTGCCGCAAGTAACTCAAAGTGCGCAGAAAACAGCCTTGGCAGAGGTGTACCTGGAAGCGCTCGCTTCGTCCGGAGGCAGCGCTCGGGAAGCTCCCTTGCAACGTTCCGCACTCTCCCTCTTCACAAGGGTCTCCGCACACAGAGCAGCGGATTTCATGAATTGCGTGGCGTGGCTCATTCATCGTGTCCACCCTGCTTTTGACGTTAGTGCTTGAAGGCTTCGAGTTGCGGTTTTGTGGTCAAAAAAGGCTGGCCACCGTTTCCAGGGTGGCTCGCTTGCGTACGCCGTTGCCCATCAAGAGATAGCAAGAGTTGAGCGTCGCGAAGATGAAGCCTTCCTTCCATTTATACAGAGGGCTTGTGCGCACGAAATCACCGACATCAAACCGGCGAGAGCTGTCGAAAATGACCGTGCGGGCAAAGATGATCGCGGGCTTACGTTGGGTTCTAGCTAGCTCGGCGCCTTGCTCGGCGGTAACTTCCAAGTCGATCCATGTCCAGTCCCGGACGATGCAGTACTCGAACCAGGGGAAGCGCTTAAGCGTAATCCGCACGGCTTCTTCATCGGACATCTCCAGGCCTTGCATTGGAGTGCCTTCGCCGTAGAGCAGTTGAGTTAGGTCTGTTAGCGCAGTCATGATCACTCCGCGTAAAAGCGTCGGGCTGGGCGTTCAGCTGAGTAGATCCGCACGTGCCAGTCGAGATTTTCCTGCCGCGCCGGCAGCTGTGTGGGCCCGCCGAATCGGAACACGCCGTACTTTGTTTTGAGCCGATAGAACACATCTCCCTTCTTCGTTTTTCCCTCCGAGAGGTCGTAAACCTCAGCTACGCCGAGGCCGGCGTTGTCGGGAAAGTCGGAGACGAAGATGGCTTGAAATGAGCGCACAAAAAGCCCCTCGCCAGGAGATAAAAGTGTCTGTTTGACGCGCTCAATGTCGTTCGTTGCGAGGGTTCTGACCACTGTCTGCTCGTCTGAGCTGGCGATAGTGAGGTGCATCCAGGTCTCGCTGCCCTCTAAGGAGAGGTTCCAGCTTCCAGGTGCGTTGGAGCTGAACAGGAATTCCGCTTTGCCCTTGTCGGCTGTCATGGTTGTGTTTCGCAATTTCTGAAAACGAACAGTATACGGTGTAGCTGTATACAGTTCAAAAGCAGATAAAACTCAATTTCCACCATTCGAAATTGAGCTATGAATCTTAAGGAGGGGCTGGGTGTAGCCCTACGAGCCATCCGGAAGCACAAAGGGCTGAGCCAGGAAGACTTCTCTGACGTCAGTGGCCGGACATACATGAGTGCGCTGGAGCGGGGGATCTACAGTCCGACCGTCGACAAGCTCGATGAGCTGACTTCGGTCATGGAGGTTCACCCCGTTACGCTGCTGGTCGCTGCTTATATGAAAGCTGATCCAGGGTTGAGCGCTGAAGAGCTTTTGGTACGGGTACTGCTAGAGCTTGAAGAGGCTGGACTTTCGAAAAACATGGATCGGAAGACAAAGGCGTGAGATTGAATGGTGCTTCGTTCTATCTCTTGTGCTGAGCTATCTCTGTGAGGAAAAACTGCCTGAAGCCTTCAAAGCCCAGCGAGTGAACCTCGCCTGTGGTCTCTATCAGGTGCTCTTCCTCAATGGGTGTGGACAGCTCGCTGCCCAATATGCGCATGTGGATACGAAGCCTGCCCGGAGCTTGCGGGACGACCGCGAGGATTTCAGAGCGGCCTTGCTCTCCAGGTAGGAGGGAGCCCAGGCGGATGTTGCTAACCGGGGTTGGGCCGCTTCGATCTACCTCCAGGCTCAGATCTGCCTTGGCTACGCCGTGATGCCTAGATGAGATGTCGGTAAGGCTCCAGGTGGTCTTGGGCTCTTTGGGTAAAGCACGACCCGCGAGCATTCGAAACGGCTGGGAGTCGAGGGCTTCGACCGTGACTTCAAGCTTGGCGTTGGACAGCTGCACGTTGGATCGATTGGTCAGCACGAATCGCATCGCAATGAGTGCTTCCGTTATGCATGTGTACTCACCGTACTCCCGCCAGTAGTCACGGTTGTCGCGCACCATGCCGTCCTCGAAAGAGATGTCGAATGGGCCGAGCTTGCGGACTCTCTCGAAGTTCGGAAAATCCTCAGTGAACCGCAGGTAGGTGTGAGCGAAGCTATTGGGGAGCTGTTCGTTTCCCGGAGTCTGCACGGCCAGCTCAACTCGTAGATCACCTCGGCGACTATCCTCGTTCGCCATCACGGCGATTTCGGGCGGCTCTGCTTCATCAGTGCTGCTACCTCGGCGGACGTACACCACATTGCTCTTGAGTTTGCCGTAGGCGGTTGCGATGTAGAACGGACGTTTCTGCTTCGGGATACTGATGACGCCCACGGTCTTGCCTTCGTACAGGTGCTCTTCGTAGCGGAAGGTCAACTTCGGCTTTACCTTGCTGTTCACGAATTGCTGGATCCGTGAGTCATCGATGCTGTCCTGGATACCGACGACTGCGGCAGGGTGGGGGCGTTGATCTTTGAATCCCAAAAGTATGTAGCCAGTGCCATCGCGCCAGGAGTTGGCTATCGCGAGAATGTCCTTGAGCAGCTCTGACTTGTCGGCCTCGGTTCCGTTATTGAAACGATATTGGGCAGATTTGAAGTCGATATCAGTGCTTTCGCTCTTATAGCGCAGCATGTTGAGCAACTCGATCATCTAGGCATCAACCCTTTGGCTATTGTCCTGTGCTGGTATAGCTGAGCTAAGTCAATAGCAGCTATTTTGCGTCATTTTCATCCCAGAAATGTAGAATTCTTTTCTCGCGAAGATTCTCCTTAACCTCAGCTACCGCCTTTTGCATATTAGGCGAGCCGTGGGTTTCAAAGTAATCAAAAATCTTCTTTCTATATTGGCTGTGGATGTGGCGTCTAGCCAGTACTACCTGTTGAAGCGCAAAATTCGCCCGTATGAGTGGTAGCATTTCCTGCCATGAGACTAAATGCTGGGAATACTCATGTGTTACATCAGCCCAAGCTTCCTGGCAGTCAAATTCCTTATCGAAGTCAGCGGGCAGAATTTTGCTTGCCTTTTTTCCATTAAATATGCGGATCCCTGCATGTTTGTAAGCTTTGACGGCAAACTCAGAGCAGAAAGAGGACACTTTGTTTCCACCCATCATAATCGCACGATTATATTTTTGCCTCTGAAAGTACAGGGCGCTCTTCTGTAGCTCCTCTTCCTGGGCTTCCGTCAAGCCTCTAAGGCGCATTACTCGCCAGTCCGGTTGGCATGACTTAAGTTCATCTATCATCTCAGCAAGGTGCACCCCCTTGCCGCCGATAGAGTGAACAATAGCGTTTTCTGCGTAGATTACTGCGACATGACTAGACTTTGCTTTCAAGTAAAAAGGTTTTTGCGCGTAGACAATAGCTTTTGAATGAGCAGCCAAGCCTGTAACCAGCAAAATATCACCAGGTCTCACCGATGTGCTCCTTCGGGTAATTTTTAGTGCTTTAGTTATTATGCCCGAATAGCTTTCTTTCAATCCACGCGTCTAAGTCGTTCCGGTCTACTTTTCCTAGCATGTATTGATCGCGCTGAACTCGTTGCAAGGCTCCAGAGGTCAGGAAGCTAGAAGTGACAATGATTCCTTTGCTGGCCTTGTGTTCGTTTCTAACGTCCGCCAGTTCCCGGATTGTTTCGATTCCGATCTTTCTGCCGGATTTATATTTTTTGGCTTGCCAAAGAGCTTTGAATAAACCGTGTTCGCCAAGGTCTTTGACGGCAACAATATCTACCCCATTATCTTTAGAGCCACGCATAAGCTCAACTTCAAATCCGTCAGACTGGAGTAGTTCATAGATAATGATTTCAAATTGACGCCAGTTTAAATCGTCTAGGCTTTTTGTTTTGGCATGTAAGGCCGGCAACAAATTTAGACTGGGGGATAATTTGGCAATATGTAGTTTTGTGTCGGGTAGAATTAGCTCGCCAGAGGTGAGGTAGAACTCCCGTTCGATGCGAAATGTCCAATCAATAGTGCTTCCAATCAGTGGTGTGCTCGAAATGAAAAGGCACTGATTGGTATCATTTTCATCTAATAGCTGGTCGACAAAATTGATCGCTGCGGTTTGGCTCCTGTGTAAGTCATCAACGATGATTAGTAGTCCGCCTGTGGAGGCGAGCTCCATTAGGCGATCTAAATTATCATTATTGGGTAGGTCTCTGTACGAAAGAGCTATTCCATCCTTAACTGAGGTGCTGTCGGCCAGGCGGAGGTCAATTTGATTGTTCATTGCCGTCTCTGCCCACATTTCAAGGCGCACTCGCATGTCTGAAAGAACTACCAGCTTTTTGCTTTTGCCTTGCTCAAGCCTTTTTTGTGCGGCGTGAATTGCAGCTAGAGTTTTTCCAGTGCCATAAGCCGCAACCAAAGTATTTCTTTGTCGGTCTGTTGCCACAAACTCGCTAATGAACTGTTGCTGCCATTGGCTTGGTTGAAAGTCGAAATTTTTCAACTGCGATCCTTATAGAAATATTGGTTCAAAGCTCAGCCAAGCTGAAAATCCGCACCTGATTGATTCCGGATTTTGACAAAGCTGAATCTGACAATTTCGTAGGCTGCTGTGGACATGAAAATTGTATAGAAATTAGTACCTAAGCCTATCTTTGACAGTCAGTGCTTGAAAGCAAAACGAATCGCTCATCGAGGAACAGCACACCCTGATGGGCCAAGGTAATTTCCCCGGGTTGCGGGCGACTACCGCCACCCACCAGTGCCGGTCCGGAAGCAGAGTGGTGCGGCTGCCTGAAGGGGCGCTGGGGCCAGGCCGCCAGCGGCTCCAGGCTGGCCACCGAATGGATGGCGGCCACTTCCAGTGCCTCTTCTTCGGACAGTGGTGGCAGCAGGCCGGGCAGGCGGCTGGCGAGCAGGGTCTTGCCAGTACCCGGAGGGCCTGAGAAAAGCAGGTTGTGGCTACCACTGGCGGCGATCAGCAGGGCGCGTTTGGCCGCCTGCTGGCCCTGCACTTCGGCCAGGTCCGGATAGGCTGGCGTCTCGCGCAGCAGGCCGTTGGCCTGGTGCGGTGCCAGTGGCGTATGGCCGTTGAGGTGCGCGGCGATCTGCAGCAGGTGATCGACGGCCAGCACTTTCAGGCCGGAAGCCAGGCAGGCTTCCTCGGCATTGGCGCTGGGCACCACCAGGGTGCGTCCGGCGGCGCGGGCAGCCAGGGCCGCCGGCAGCACACCCTGGACCGGACGTAACTCACCGGATAGCGCCAGTTCGCCGAGGCATTCCAGCTCGGCCAGTCTGTCGACCGGCACCTGGCCGCTGGCGGCCAGTACGCCGAGGGCGATGGCCAGGTCGAAGCGGCCACCGTCCTTGGGCAGGTCGGCGGGGGCGAGATTGAGCGTGATCCTGCGCGCGGGGAATTCGAAGCCGGAGTTCTGAATCGCGCTGCGCACGCGATCCTTGCTTTCCTTGACCGCGGCCTCGGGCAGGCCGACCAGGGCCATGCTCGGCAGGCCGTTGGCCAGGTGCGCCTCGACGGTAACCGGCGGGGCTTCGACGCCTACCTGGGCGCGGCTGTGGACGATGGCCAGGGACATGGATCACTCCTTGATCGCATGCCCGCCGATGGACTTACTCGGCGGGTGGTTTCTGTTGGGCTTCCAGCTCCGCCAGCTTGGCTTCCAGAGCTTCCAGGCGGGCGCGAGTGCGGGCCAGCACGGCCATCTGGCTGTCGAACTCTTCGCGGCTGACCAGATCCAGCTTGCCGAAGGCGCTCTGCAGTAGGGCCTTGAACTGCGCCTCGAACTCGCTACGCGGCAATGGATTCTCACCGCTGAACAGGCGCGAGGCGTGGCTGGCGAGGGTATCGAGAATGGCTTTGGGCGGCAGCATGGGCGGTTTATTCCGTGAGCAAACGGCTGGCAGTGTAGCACGCGGCCCGCGCCGGCCAGGGCGGGGCAGCGAGTGCACGGTTTTTGATCATGGCAGGGAGCTGCCGCGCACCAATGCTGTGCAATGACCTGCCGGTCAATCTGCGCGGATCACCGCGGAGAGGGCCTAACTGCATGAAAAAGTGGCCTTTTGGCATAGCTGGCAAGCTTTCTGCTTAACACCCCATGACGCGTGCACCGATGCAGTACCGGTGTGCAGGATGAAGCGGGGGAGTGCTTCACCGGATGCGGTTGGTGGGCATCGAATCGGCTGGCAACAGGGCGGGCGATGCGTTTCAAAAGCCAGACACTGCGCTTAGACTTGAGCCGGGTTCGTTTTCCTGGGGCGAGTCCATCAAAACGGGAGAAAGTTTCATGAAGCTAGTCACTGCCATCATCAAGCCGTTCAAGCTGGACGACGTGCGCGAGTCGCTGTCGGAGATCGGCGTGCAGGGCATCACCGTGACCGAAGTCAAAGGCTTCGGGCGGCAGAAGGGCCACACCGAGCTGTATCGCGGCGCGGAATACGTGGTCGATTTCCTGCCCAAGGTGAAGATCGACGTGGCCATCGCCGACGACCAGCTGGACCGGGTCATCGAGGCGATCACCAAGGCGGCCAACACCGGCAAGATCGGTGACGGCAAGATCTTCGTCGTCAATCTGGAACAGGCCATCCGCATCCGTACCGGCGAAACCGGCACCGACGCAGTTTAAGCCTCAGAACCCAACACGCCCCAGGAGAAAAACACATGACTCTGCGTAAGATCGCAGGGCTAGGAGCCCTTTTGTCCCTCGTAACCCCTGGCCTGGCCATGGCTGACGAGGTCGTACTCAACTCCGGCGACACCGCCTGGATGCTGACCGCCACCGCTCTGGTGCTGTTCATGACCATCCCGGGCCTGGCGCTGTTCTATAGCGGCATGGTCCGCTCCAAGAACGTTCTCTCGGTGATGATGCAGTGCTTCGCCATCACCGGCCTGATCAGCATCCTCTGGGTGGTCTACGGCTACAGCCTGGCCTTCGACACCACCGGCATGGAGAAGGGCGTCACCAACCTGAACTCCTTCGTCGGCGGCCTGAACAAGGCGTTCCTCAGTGGCCTGACCCCTGACAGCCTGATCGCGGCCTTCCCGGAAAGCGTGTTCATCGTCTTCCAGATGACCTTCGCTATCATCACTCCGGCCCTGATCGTCGGCGCCTTCGCCGAGCGCATGAAGTTCTCCGCGATGCTGATCTTCATGGCCGTCTGGTTCACCCTGGTCTACGCCCCGATGTGCCACATGGTCTGGTCCGGCGACGGCGCCTTCCTGTGGGACGAAGGCGTCCTCGACTTCGCCGGTGGCACCGTGGTGCACATCAACGCCGGTATCGCTGGTCTGGTGGCCTGCCTGGTGCTGGGCAAGCGTAAAGGCTACCCGACCACCCCGATGGCTCCGCACAACCTGGGCTATACCCTGATCGGCGCCGCCATGCTGTGGATCGGCTGGTTCGGCTTCAACGCCGGTTCCGCCGTCGCCGCCAACGGCACCGCCGGTATGGCCATGCTGGTCACCCAGATCGCCACCGCCGCCGCTGCTCTGGGCTGGATGTTCGCCGAGTGGGTCACCCACGGTAAGCCGAGCGCCCTGGGCATCGCTTCCGGTGTAGTCGCCGGTCTGGTCGCCATCACCCCGGCCGCCGGTACCGCCGGCCCGATGGGCGCCCTGGTCATCGGTCTGTCCGCTGGCGTGATCTGCTTCTTCTGCGCCACCAGCCTGAAGCGCAAGCTGGGCTACGACGACTCCCTGGACGCCTTCGGCGTACACGGCATCGGCGGCATCGTCGGCGCCATCCTGACCGGCGTGTTCGCTGCTCCGGCCCTGGGTGGCTTCGGCAGCGTGGAAGACATCGGCGGCCAGGTCTGGATCCAGATCGTCGGCGTGCTGGTCACCGTGGTCTACACCGGCATCGTCACCTTCGTGATCCTCAAGGTGCTGGACCTGGTGATGGGCCTGCGCGTCAACGAAGAGTCCGAGACCGTTGGCCTCGACCTCTCCGAGCACAACGAGCGCGGCTACAACCTGTAAGCCCTGCAGCAACACCAAACGCCCGGTTCGCCGGGCGTTTTTCATTGCGCGCCAACGGCGGCGCGGCTCTGTGCAACCGGTACAACGGAGTACTAGATGGAAAGCACGGCTCTGATTCCCCTGCAGTATGCGCTGGACACCTTCTATCTTCTGATCTGCGGCGCCCTGGTGATGTGGATGGCGGCGGGCTTCGCCATGCTCGAATCCGGCCTGGTACGGGCCAAGAACACCGCCGAGATCCTCACCAAGAACATCGTCCTCTACGCCCTGGCCTGCGTGATGTACCTGCT
The DNA here is from genome assembly GCF_029837695.1 of Pseudomonas sp. GD04019. Classification (GTDB taxonomy): domain Bacteria; phylum Pseudomonadota; class Gammaproteobacteria; order Pseudomonadales; family Pseudomonadaceae; genus Aquipseudomonas. The sequence continues at coordinate 240,563 of NZ_JAOEEA010000003.1, read as the reverse complement.
GGTCGGCTACTACCTGATGTACGGCGGCGCCGCGGGCGGCGTGCTGCCGCATTTCGGCTTTCTGATCGGCGACGAGCACGCGGTGGAACTGGTCGTGGCGGGCGGTGAGAACGCGCCGGGCTACGCCAAGCGCGCCGACTTCTTCTTCCAGGTGGTGTTCACCGCCACCTGCATGTCCATCGTCTCCGGCGCCGTGGCCGAGCGCATGAAGCTGTGGGCGTTCCTCGCCTTCGCCGTGGTCATGTGCGGCCTGATCTACCCGATCGAGGGCTACTGGACCTGGGGCGGCGGCTTCCTCAAGCAGCTCGGCTTCAAGGACTTCGCCGGCTCCGGCATCGTCCACCTGGCGGGCGCCTCGGCCGCACTGGCCGGGGTCATTCTGCTCGGCGCACGCAAGGGCAAGTACGGCAGCCAAGGGCAGATCAACGCCATCCCCGGCGCCAACCTGCCGCTGGCTACCCTCGGCACGCTGATCCTGTGGTTCGGCTGGTTCGGCTTCAATGGTGGCTCGCAGCTCAGCGTCAGCAGCATCGAGGATGCCAACGTGGTGGCCGCGGTGTTCGTCAACACCAATCTGGCCGCCGCCGGTGGCCTGCTGGCGGCGCTGGTGGTGGCGCGGGTGCTGTTCGGCAAGGCCGACCTGACCATGATCCTCAACGGCGCGCTGGCCGGTCTGGTGTCGATCACCGCCGAGCCGGCCACGCCGAGCGCGGTGCAGGCGGCGTTGATCGGCGCGGTGGGCGGCGTGCTGGTGGTGTTCAGCATCCTCATGCTGGAGCGCCTGCGCATCGATGATCCGGTGGGCGCCATCTCGGTGCATGGCACCAGCGGCATCTGGGGCCTGCTGGTGGTGCCGCTGACCAACAGCGCCGCCAGCCTCAGCGTGCAGATGCTCGGCGCGGCCTGCATCTTCGCCTGGGTGTTCGTCGCCAGCCTGCTGGTGTGGGGCCTGATCAAACTGATCATGGGCCTGCGCGTCAGCGAGGAGGACGAATACGAGGGCGTCGACATCGCCGAATGCGGCATGGAGGCCTATCCGGAGTTCACCCGCAAGTGACGCCAGCCGGTGGTCAGACCAGGGGCGCTGCGGCGCCCTTCGTTTTGTCTGCTGCGAGCCCATCGACGGATTGGAAATTTCCCGCGCCGCCAGGTGAAAAGGCCGCGGACAGGCTCTAAAATGCGCCGCCATTAGATGCTGCAGGTGCTGGCAAATGTGGCAACAACGGCTGATCAGTTTGCGTGCCCGGGCGCGCGGTTTTCATCTGGTGAGCGACGAGCTCCTGCAGGCATTGCCGGAGCTGGCCGATTACCGGGTGGGGCTTTTGCACATGTGGCTGCAGCACACGTCCGCCTCGCTGACCATCAACGAGAATGCCGATGGTGCGGTGCGACGTGACTTCGAGCGCTTCTTCAACCGTCTTGTGCCCCAGGGTGCGCAAGGCTACGAGCACGACTACGAAGGGCCGGACGATCTGCCGGCGCATTTCAAGTCCAGCCTGCTGGGCTGTCAACTGAGTCTGCCAGTCAGCGAAGGTCGATTGAACCTCGGCACCTGGCAAGGCATCTATCTCGGCGAGCACCGCGACCATGGCGGCTCCCGCCGGGTGCTGGCGACCCTGCAAGGCGAGCTGCGCGAAGGCGCGACCCGCCGATAAAATTTTTCCAGCGGCATTTTTGCAATGCGTGCCGCTGGGCTATAAGTAACCTGCTCTGCGCAAGTCATGAGGTAGAACATGAGCGACGAAGAACTGGAACAGGACGACCTGGAAGGCGCCGACGAGGACGAGGGCGATGAGCTGGAAGCGGCCGACGCCGGCGATGACGGCGACGACGGCAGTGAAGCCGCCGAGTCCGGCAGCAAGCCCGGCAAGAAGGCCAAGGCTGCCGAGGAAATCGAGGAACTGCCCAGCGTAGAAGCCAAGCAGAAGGAGCGCGACGCTCTGGCCAAGGCCATGGAAGAGTTCCTCGCGCGTGGCGGTGCGGTGCAGGAGATCGAGCCCAACGTGGTGGCCGACCCGCCCAAGAAGCCGGACAGCAAGTACGGCAGCCGTCCCATCTGAGGACTGCCGCCGGCATGAAAAAGCCCGCCAATTCGGCGGGCTTTTTCATGGACGTTCGTTCAGCTCCAACGTTCCAGCAGCGCCGGCAGTTCGGCCAGGCTGCGGATCTGCGCATCTGGTGCCTGCTCGCCCTCCCAGGCCTTGTTCTGCGGGTTGAACCAGATGGCACGCAGGCCGGCGGCGCGGGCACCGGCGATATCGTCGCTGGGGTGGTCGCCGATATGCACGGCCTGCTCGGCTGCCACCCCGGCGTGCTGCAGGGCGGTCTGGAACGGATGCGGGTCGGGCTTGCCGATGCCCAGTTCCTCGGCGCACAGGGCGAAGCGGAAGTAGTCGGCCAGGCCCAGGCGGCGCACGTCGGCGTTGCCATTGGTGATCACGCCGAGGGTGTAGCGCATGGCCAGGCGCTCCAGGGTCGGATGCACCTCGGGGAACAGCTGCACCTGATGGCGCGCGGCGAGGAACACCTGGAAGCCCAGCTCGGCCAGCTCGTCGGCCTCGCCTTGGGTATAGCCGGCGTCGAGCAGGGCGTGCAGCAGAATGCGCCGACGCAGCTCGCTGAGGCGATGTTTGAGTCCGGGGTCCGCCTCCAGCAGGCGCGCACGAATCGCCCACAGATGTTCGATCGGCACCGGCCCCAGGCACGGCGCCTCGGCGGCTAGCCAGTCGCGCAAAGCCGCCTCGGCGCTGTGCATGACCGGCGCCACGTCCCACAGGGTGTCGTCGAGGTCGAAGGTGATCAGGCGGATGCTCATCAGGATTCGCTCTTGCGTTTGGCCCGGGGGTGGGCGCCGTCGTAGACCTTGGCCAGGTGCTGGAAGTCCAGGTGGGTGTAGATCTGCGTGGTGGCGATATCGGCGTGGCCCAGCAGTTCCTGCACGGCGCGCAGGTCCTGGCTGGACTCCAGCATATGGCTGGCGAAGCTGTGCCTGAGCATATGCGGATGCAGGTGCTGGCCCAGCTCGCGCACGCCGGCCGCGCGTACCCGCAGCTGGATGGCGCGGGGGGTCAGGCGCTTGCCCTGGCGGCCGACAAACACCGCGCCGTCCTGCGGGTTGGCCAGCGCGCGCAGCGGCAGCCAGGCCTCCATGGCCTCACGCGCCTTGCGCCCGACCGGCAGCTCGCGGGCCTTGTTGCCCTTGCCGCGCACCCGCACCAGTCCGGCGGGCAGGTCGAGGCCGTCGAGCTCCAGGCCGACCAGCTCGGACAGGCGCAGGCCGGAGGAATAGAACAGCTCGAGCATGGCCTGATCGCGGCGGGCGATAAAGTCGTCCTCCACGCCGCCATCCAGCAGTTGCGCCGTACGGTCGGCATCCAGCGCACGCGGCAGGCGGCGTTCGCCCTTGGGCGCGCTCAGCCCGCCGGCCGGATCATGCCGGCACAGGCCTTCGCGGCCGAGGTATTGATAGAAGCCCCGCACCGCCGAGAGCAGGCGCGCCAGCGAGCGGCTGGACTGACCCAGGCCGTGCAGGCGGGCGACCATGGCGCGCAGGGTGCGGGTGTCGAGGGCATCCCAGCTGGTGACGGCGTGTTTCTCGCACAGGGCCAGTACCTTCAGCAGGTCGCGGCGGTAGCCGTCGAGGGTGTGCACGGAGACTTGGCGCTCGCTGCGCAGGTGTTCGAGGTAGGCGTCCAGTCGATCCTGCATGGATGGCTCCAGGCGCGGTGTACGGGTAGGAGCGAGCTCTGCTCGCGAATCTAGGCGCTGGCCGCTTCGCGAGCAGAGCTCGCTCCCACAGGATCAGCGTACCGAGCGCAGTGGCGCGGCGAAGCGCGGCAGCACGCGGGCCAGGACCTCGGCCACGTAGCCGAGGAACAGGGTGCCGAGGCTGCTCTTGTAGTGTTGCGGGTCCGGGCTGCCGATGGCGAGTACGCCGTGCAGGCCCTGGTAGGTGAGGCTGACCACGGCGGCCGAGCCGACCTGGGCGAACTCCTCGCTGCCGAAGAGGAACTCCAACTCGTTGGGGCGCAGCACGCCGCAGGTGGTCTTGCCGCCGCCGAGCAGGCCGCCGATGGCCTGGTGGGCCTCGGCCGAGCTGACCGAGCGGCCGACGCCCAGCGGCGTTTCGCTGAACAGAATCAGGCTGACGAAGGGCACCTGGAACTCGTGGCGCAGGCTGTCTTCCACCGCGCCGATCACTTCTTCCAGGCTGGTGGCGTCGAGCAGGTCGAGCACCAGGCGGCGGGTCTTGTCGAACAGGCGGTCGTTGTCGCGGGCCACATCCATCAACTGCGACAGGCGATGGCGCATTTCGATGTTGCGCTCGCGCAGCAGTTTGACCTGGCGTTCCACCAGCGACACGGCCTCGCCGGGCTGGTGCGGAATGCGCAGCTCGGGGATCAGCTCCTCAAAGTCGACGAAGAATTCCGGGTGCTGCCGCAGATAGGCGGCGACGCTCTCGGAGTCGAGTTTCACGAGCTGATCCTGATCACTCATAGACGAACCTGTCCTTCGTACACGCGAACGGCGGGTCCGGTCATCATAACCGGCTGGCCGGGCCCTGCCCACTCGATGGACAACTTGCCGCCCGGCAGCTCCAGCTGCACCGGCGAGTCCATCCAGCCCTGGCGGATGGCGGCCACGGCGGCGGCGCAGGCGCCGGTGCCGCAGGCCTGAGTCTCGCCAGCGCCACGTTCCCACACGCGCAGGCGCGCCTGCTGGCGGTCGACGATCTGCAGGAAGCCGACATTGACCCGCTGCGGGAAGCGCGGATGGTGCTCCAGCTTGGGCCCCAGGCTGTGCACGGGCGCCTTGTCGACGTCATCGACACGCAGCACGGCATGCGGGTTGCCCATGGACACGGTGGCTAGCTGCACGCTCTGTCCGTCCACTTCCACCGGGTAATTGAGCGCCTCGGTCTCGGCCTGGAAGGGGATCTGAGCCGGTGCGAGTCTGGGTGCGCCCATGTCGACGATGACCTGGCCGTCCGGGCGCAGGTTGAGCTCGATGATGCCGCCCTTGGTCTCGACGCGGATCTGCTTCTTCACGGTCAGGCGCTTGTCCACCACGAAGCGGGCGAAGCAGCGCGCGCCGTTGCCGCACTGCTCCACTTCCGAGCCGTCGGAGTTGAAGATGCGGTAGCGGAAGTCCACGTCCGGGGTGGTCGGCGCTTCCACCAGCAGCAGCTGGTCGAAGCCCACACCGGTGTGGCGGTCGCCCCAGGTCTTGGCGTGCTTGGGCTGAATGTGCGCGTGCTGGCTGATCAGGTCGAGGACCATGAAGTCGTTGCCGAGGCCGTGCATCTTGGTGAAGCGCAATAGCATGATCGCACCCTCACTGCGGCAGCAGGCTTTCGCCGGCGTAGAGTTCGGCGAGGGTCTCGCGGCGGCGCACTTCATGGGCCTGCTCGCCATCCACCAGCACCTCGGCGGCGCGGCCGCGGGTGTTGTAGTTGGAGCTCATGACGAAGCCGTAGGCGCCGGCCGAACGCACGGCCAGCAAGTCGCCCTCGGCCAGCACCAGCTCGCGGCCCTTGGCCAGGAAGTCGCCGGTCTCGCAGATCGGCCCGACCAGGTCGTAGTTGCGTGCCTCGCCGTCGCGCGGCTGCACCGGCGTGACGTCCATCCAGGCCTGGTACAAGGCCGGGCGGATCAGGTCGTTCATCGCCGCATCGATGATGGCGAAGTCCTTGTGCGTGGTGTGCTTGAGATATTCCACGCGGGTCAGCAGCACGCCAGCGTTGGCCACGATATAGCGGCCCGGTTCGAACACCAGGGCCAGGTCGCGACCGGCAATGCGCTCGCGCACGGCCTTGATGTAGTCGCCGGCCAGCGGAGGCTGTTCGTCGCGGTACTGCACGCCGAGGCCGCCGCCGAGGTCCAGATGCTTGATCTGGATACCCTGAGTGGCGAGCAGGTCGATCAGCGCCAGCAGGCGGTCGAGGGCGTCGAGGAAGGGCGGCAGCGTAGTCAGCTGCGAGCCGATATGGCAGTCGACACCGACCACCTGCAGGTTCGGCAGGGCGGCAGCGCGGGCGTAGACCGCCGGCGCCTGCTCGATGTCGATGCCGAACTTGTTTTCCTTGAGGCCGGTGGAGATGTAGGGGTGCGTGCCGGCATCCACGTCCGGGTTGACCCGCAACGAGATGGCCGCGGTCTTGCCCAGTTCGGCGGCGACCACCTGCAGACGCTCCAGCTCGTCTACCGATTCGACGTTGAAGCAGTGCACGCCCACTTCCAGGGCGCGGCGCATGTCGTCACGGGTCTTGCCGACGCCGGAGAAGACGATCTTGGCGGGCTCGCCACCGGCGGCCAGCACGCGCTCCAGTTCGCCACGCGAGACGATGTCGAAGCCGGCGCCGAGGCGCGTCAGGACGTTCAACACGCCCAGGTTGGAGTTGGCCTTGACCGCGAAGCAGACCAGGTGCGGCATGCCAGTGAGGGCGTCGGCATAGGCACGGTACTGGGCCTCGATGTGGGCGCGGGAGTACACGTAGGTGGGCGTGCCGAAGCGCTCGGCGATGGCGGACAGGGCCACGCCTTCCGCGAACAGTTGCCCGTCGCGGCTGGTAAAGGCTTGCATGGAACCCCCTTAGAGGAAGACGTCTTTGTCGCGTTCTTTGACGGTCTTGTCGTCGTCGGGCAGGTACAGCGGGCCTTTCTGGCCACAGCCGGCGAGGGCGGCGGTGAACACGGCGAGCGCGATGAAGGGCAGCAGCAGGCGCTTCATGGTGGAGTCCTTTGCAAAATCGAGAATGGCTCGGAGTATACCGACCCCCCGCCGCCTTGCCTATGTACGCCCGGCGGGCCTGCCAGGACCGTTCGACTGGCGTCTCCGGCTTGCCCGCAACCGGTCTTTTGCGGCTAGCATGGACGGAAAAAACGGAGCCCCGATGGAAGCCCCCGCCACACTCGCCAGCTCGGTCTCGGTCGCCTACCTGCAGGGCCTGCTGGACTATCTCGCCCGTCAGGGCTTCGCCAGCGAAGCGCTGCTCGCCAAGGTCCAGCTGAGCCCGACGATTCTCGCCCAGCGCGACCAGCGCATCGCCGTCAGCACCTACCTCGAACTGCTGGGCGAGGGCGTGCGCCTGACCGGCGACGCCAACCTCGGCCTGCACCTGGGCGAGGCCATGCGCCCCGGCTACTACGGCGTGCTCGGCTACCTGATCATGAGCTGCGCGACACTGGCCGACGCCCTGCATCGCCAGGCCCGTTACGCGGCTCTGGTGGGCAATCTGGGCCGCGTCGACCTGGACGACGAGCCGCCGCGCGAGGGTCTGGAGCCGCAGGTGGCGCATGGCTGGCAGCCGCTGGTGCGCGAGCAGCAGCGTCAGCATAGCGAGGAAACCCTGGCCGGCTGGCTGACGTTCGGCCGCTGGATCACCGGACTGCAGATCCCGCCGACCGAGGTGCGCTTCCAGCACGCGGCGCCGGCGGATACCTCGGAGCACCAGCGCATCTTCGGTTGCCCGGTATTGTTCGGCCAGGCCGACAATGCCCTGGTGTTCCCCAAGCGCCTGCTGAGCACGCCGCTGGGCCAGGCCGACGCGCAGCTGCGCCAACTACTCGATGCCCATGCCGATCGCCTGCTCGGCCAGCTCAACCTGGGTCACAGCGTGCTGGATCGCGCCCGCCGCGAACTCGCCAAGCAGCTACCGGAAGAGGGAGCCGATCTGGAGCGCCTGGCGCAGAGTCTCGACCTCAGCGCACGAACCCTGCAACGGCGCCTGCGCGAGGCGGGTCTATCGTTCAGTGGCCTGCTCGACGAGACCCGCCACCAACTGGTGCTGCACTACCTGCGCGATCCGGCGCTGGAGTTGGCGGAGATCGCCTTCCTGGTCGGCTTCAGCGAGGCTGGCTCGTTGGCCCGTGCGTTTCGCCGCTGGACCGGACAGACCCCCGGCGCCTACCGGCAGAGCCTGATAGACTCGCCGCCCCAACCTTGAGGACGCTGTTATGAGTTTGAGCGAAGCCCGTTTCCACGATCTGGTCGATGCCGCCCAGCAGGCCGTGGAAGACATTTTCGACGACAGCGACCTGGACCTCGACCTGGAAAATTCCGCCGGTGTGCTGACCGTGCGTTTCGAGAACGGCACCCAGGTGATCCTCAGTCGCCAGGAGCCCCTGCGCCAGCTGTGGGTAGCGGCGCGCTCCGGTGGTTTCCACTTCGACTACGACGAGGCCCAGGCGCTGTGGATCTGCGACACCAGCGAGGAGCCGCTGGGCGAACTGCTGAACCGGGTGACCCGTGAGCAGGCCGGTGAAGACATCGAATTCGACGAGCTCTGAAGTCGTCGACTCGCCCTGCCGGCGCCAGTGCTGCCTGGACGACCAGGACGTGTGCCTGGGCTGCGGGCGCAGCCTGGCCGAGATACTCGAGTGGGGCAAGGCCGACAACGGCCGGCGGCGGCAAATCTGCCAGGCCGCGCAACAGCGCCTGCGGCCGCCGCCGAGCTGGGGTTGACCGAGCGGTCTTGCTTCTTGCCGGGCTTGTGGTAGGGTCAGCCAAAGCTGACTAACCGATCAAAACCCCGCCTCAGGGCGGGGTTTTGCTTTATCTGGCCCAAGGAGGACGAACCTCGCCATGAGCAGCACCCCCGCAATCACCATTACCCGTCTCGACCTGCAACGCCTGGAGCGTCTGCTCGACAGCCTGGAGGACTTCGGCCCGACCGCCAAGGCCCTGGAAACGGAGCTGGCGCGCGCCCAGGTGGTGGGCCACGACGAGGTACCGGCCGGGGTGGTGACCATGAATTCTCGGGTGCACTGCCGCGAGGAAGGCAGCGGCAAGGATTACCACCTGACCCTGGTGTTTCCCGAAGATGTCGGCGGCGAAGGCCGCGTCTCGATCCTCGCGCCGGTGGGCTGCGCCCTGCTCGGGCTCTCCGTCGGCCAGCAGATCGACTGGCCGGGGCCGGGCGGCAAGCCGCTGCGGCTGACCCTGCTGGCGGTCGAGTACCAGCCCGAGGCCGCCGGCGAGTACCAGCGCTAGGCCAGCAGAAAGCGCGCGGAAAGCCTCGCGCGCGTCCGGCCGGGCGGCGTATCGCTGCGCCGCTTGAGTTGCTCGTCCAGTTCCAGATTGCGCGCCATGTTGTGGTTGCACTCGATGGTGCGAGCCACGCCACCGCCGGCCACCTTGCCGCTGCCGGCCAGCGCTGGGCCGTTGATCAGCGCCAGCAGCAGGGCGAGCAGCATGGCCTTGGTCGCGGTGAGCTGCATGTCCTAGCCTCCCACCCGGATCGCCGCGAGCAGGGCGTGCAGCGCATCGGGCTGGCTGGCCCCGCCACTCAGTGCCCGTTCGTCGCCCAGGCCCAAAACCATGCTCAGCAATACGCTGGCCGCGATGGCGAACAGGCCGAAGCCGGCGAGGGCGCCGCTTTGCGCGTGCTGGCGAAGGAGTCTGGGCATGGCGTTCTCCCGAGGGAATGCTGGAATGGCGCCAGGTTCGCTCAAGGAGATTCGATTGAATAATGCTGCTTATGCCTAGTAAGTATCAGTTGGATTGATTGTTGCTCCAGGGGTCGGGAACTCACCCTGTGCATGCCTGTCACTGGACTAGAGTGTTGTAACCCACCGCCGGCAAGGAGGCCGCCATGTCTAGCCTGCCCCTGTACTTCCCCCAAGGCTTCTCCCTGGACCGCTCGCTGCTCTGCGCACAGCTGATCGACCAGGCCTACGCGCAATACCGTCAATGGCAGACCCAGGACCGCCCGCGCCGCCCCCAGGACTTCGTCTGGACCCCGCCGCAGCTGCCCGGCTGGCGCTTCTCCCAGCCGATCTGGAGCATCCTCAGCGACCTGCACTTCATCAACGAGTCCGAACCCTTCGGCTTCGCCGCGGCCAACGACCAGGGCGAGACCTATCTGGTGCTGCGCGGCACCGATTCGGCCCAGGACTGGCTCGACGATCTGGATGTGGAGCAGGCCCCCTGGCCCTGGCAGGACGGTGGCCAGGGCCATGTGCATGCCGGTTTTCTCAAGCTCTACGGCTCCCTGCGCGACCTGGCCCTGGCGGCGCTGGACAGCCTGCAGCCGACCGGCCCGCTCTGGGTCTGCGGGCATAGCCTGGGCTGTGCGTTGAGCAGCATGGCGGTGCTCGACCTGCACGAGCGCTGGCCGGACCAGGCCCTGCAGCACTACAACTTCGCCAGTCCGAGGCTGGCCGCGCCGGATTTCGCCGCCAGCTACAACAGCTTGGGCATCACCACCTTCCGGGTGGTCAACGACAGCGACCTGGTGCCGGAAATCCCGCCCGCGGTGACCGACACCCTGCTGTACCAGCACCTGGGCATGGCGGTGACCTTCACCGCCAGCTACGCCGGCGTGGAGGCCAACCACAGCCTGGAAGGCTCGTACATCTATGCCCTGGAGCACCCCCAGGCGCCGATGAAGGGCTGAGCCCGCTCAGTCTCCGCCCCCGCCACATCCGCCCCCGCAACCGCCATCGCCGCCGCTGTCGTTGTTCGACCCCGAGCCGCCGGAGCAGCCCGAGCCGCAGCCGATATGGCTGGCGCAGTAGGCGTCGCCATTGCGGTAGCTGCCCGGGTGGGCGCCGCAGTCCAGGCGGTAGCGGAAGCCATCGGCGATGCCCAGCTCGGCGTCCAGGGCGAACAGCAGCGGCAGCCGCGTCGGCAGCTGTGGATCGATGCCCTCGCGGCTGCAGGCCAGGCGCCAGGCGCGGCGGATACCGTCGCTGGCGGCATTCGGGTTGGGCATGACGTCGTGCGGGGTATGGTGCAGGAAACGCCCCAGGCCCTGGCGGCAGAACTGGCGGTACTGGCGGGTGTAGAGGATGAACTCGTGCCAGGCCACGTCCACCACCTGCGACGGCATGGCCACCATGCGCCGCTCGGCCAGGCGGCACAGCTGGAAGTACTCGCGCAGGCCGCGCAGCACCTGGCCGGTCTGGGTCGGTGTGAGCTGCGGGTAGTGCCTGGTCAGCCGGCTGCGCAGCTGCTCGGGGAATTCGAAGCCGGCGATGAACTGTTCACGCAGCAGGCGCTGCCGATGCCGGCGCCAGCGGAAGATGCCGAAGGCGGTGGCGCCGATTATTGCGCTGGTGAGGAGCATGGGGCGTCCTTGTCGGTCAGGCGTTCTGCAGGGCGCTATTGAGCGCGGCTTCCAGTTCGGCCTTATAGCGCAGGTAGTGGATGGTCTGCGCCTGGCCGTCGCCGAGAATGCGCGACAGATCAAGGTCGGTGATGTAGCAGGGGTAGCGCTCGGCACCGCGGCGCTGGGCGAGGATGTGCCGGGCCACGGCGCCGAACAGCTCGCCGCCATACTCCAGCTCGGAAAACTCGCGGTGGTTGCAGTACAGGGTGACGTGCACCCGGCCGTGCTCGGCCGGCTCGATGATGGCCTGCACGTCGTAGAACGAATGGCTCACCGGCGCCTGTGGCGGGGCCCGGCGCTCCAGGTGCCTGGCGCGCTGCGGCGGCGCCGGCAGCACCTCGTAGTACAGCACCTCCAGCGCTGCCGGCGGCAGTGGGCTGTCCAGCGGCAGCAGGGCGTTGCGCCGGTACAGCACCGACTGCAGGAAGCGCTGCAGCGGGGTGAGCAGGCTCTGCTCGTCGCGGAACGGCAGGCGCTGGCGCCACAGCGCGTTGTATTCATCCAGCACCGAGAGCTCGGCCTGCTCGCCGTCGACCCGGTAGAACACCTGGATGCACTGGGGCCGGCCCAGCGGCAGGATCAGCGCCAGCTCCTCGCCCTCCAGGGCGTAGCGGTCCAGATGCAGCGGGCTGTAGGACGACTGCTCCTCGCCCAGGTGCTCGATCAGGCTCGGCAGGTCGGCCAGTGCCGCGTGGCTGACCTGGCCGGGCAGCAGCTCCAGCACGTGGTAGTGCTGCTGTACTTGCAGCAGGTAGCGGCTGTTGGGACCGCCGGTGAGGCTGGCCAGGGCGTCGCGGAACAGCTCCTCGACCCGCTGGGCGATGGCCTGGGCGCGGTTGCGGCAGAAGCAGCGCACCTTGAGGCTGGGGCGGCGGCCGTTGGCGGGCAGGGCGTTGAGGTAGTCGCGCAGGCAGTCGAGCAAGGCGTGCGGGCCGTCGTAGCGGCTGACCATCAGCTCGTTCCAGCTGTTCAGGCTGACCTGGTCGAGGGTCAGCACCAGATTCTCGCGCACGCCGGAGTAGCCCAGCGAGTCGGTGCGCCCGGTGGTCAGGTGCACGTTGAGCTGGCTGTGGGCCTTGAGCGGGTCGATGCCGACGTTGACCAGCAACAGCACCTCGGCCGGCTCGGCGGCGAGCAGCAGGGAATCCTCGTTCACCGCCGGCAACGGCAGCGGCACGCTCTGCTGCAGGCTGCCGAGCAGGCTGGACAGCTCGAACTCGCCGAGGTCGCTGCTGCCCGGGTGCAGCGACAGCCGCGTGCTGCTGTCGATCACGCCGTTGCGGTGGCACCAGGCGAGCAGCTCGATCAGCTGGCGGGCGCGCTTGAGCGGGGCGAAGTCCGGCCATTCCTGGCCGTTCAGGCTCCCGGGGTAGAGCGCCCACTGGGTCTCGCCCTCGGCCTCCGAACTGGGGCTCTGCACCAGGGTCAGGGTGTCCTCGGCCAGATCCGGGGCGATGCCGGGGTTGATGAACTCGATCTTGCCGGCCTTGCGCTCGAAGGCCGCGTACAGGCGTCGGCCGAGCACGCCGAGGTCGCGGCTGTTGAGCGGCATGGCCGCCTGCTCGCTACGGGCAAACTGCGACAGGAAGCGGTAGCTGTAGGTCAGCTCGTTGACCAGCGCGCGGCGCTCGGCGCTGACCTGGCGCACCTTCCACTGGCTGCGGCTGTCGAGGTTGGCCAGCTCGCGCTGGCTCCAGTGCCATTCGCCGGTGAGGCGCTCGAACAGCAGGCGCTGCCAGCTCTTGGCGCGCTGCCGCGGCGGCACGCTGAGCTTCTTGCCGACCTTGAGGTAGAGACAACGGCGAATCAGCTCCAGGCGCTCCAGTTCGCCGCGGGCGGTGAGGTATTCCTCCAGGCGGCGGTACACCACGATGTAGGGGTCCAGCTCGTCCAGCTCCAGGCGGTTGGCGTACACCGCCTGCTTGAAGCGCAGGCTAAGGCACTCCACCTGCGGGTGCTCGCTGGCATAGACCTCGGTGAGCAGCAGCTTGAGCACCGACTTGTAGGGCGAGTCGATACCCTTGAACAGCTGCCACATGCCGGCGCCGATGAACTCGCCCGGCGGGATGCGCGCCAGATTGCCGAGGTCGAGGACTTCCTCGGCACGGACGAAGCGCTTGCTCAGCAGGGCATGGGTGTAGCCGCGGTAGTTGGCCTCCTCGTACACCGGCACCAGCCACCACAGCGGGGTGCGCCCGCCGAGCCAGATGGCGGTGCGGTAGAACTCGTCGAGCAGCAGGTAGTGCTGGGTGGTACCGCAGTCGTCGGAGGTCAGTTGCGCCTCGCGGTCGCCGACGGTGAAGCGCGCCGGGTCGATCAGGAAGCAGTGCACCTCGGCGCCCTGGGTGGCGGCCCAGGCCTCCAGCAGGTCGCATTTGCGCCGTAGCTCGGCCAGGGCGCGGGCGTCCATCTCCGGGTCGTGGCACACCCACAGGTCCATGTCGCTCTGCTCGGCCTGGGCCACGGTGCCCAGGCTGCCCATCAGGAACAGGCCGTGGATCGGCGCCGGCCGCTTGCCGGCCTGGGGGCTGCTGCGGCGCGGCTTGTAGGTGAAGGAGCGGGTCAGGCGCTGGGCCTCGGCGAGGATCTCGTCACTCGGCTCGAAGCCGGACAGCCCGGCCGGAGTGGCGGCCGAGACATAGCCCGGCAGCAGCGGATGGTTCACATGGAACAGCAGCGGCAGCAGCTTGAGCACCAGTTGCTGGCGCGTCGACAGCGCCTGCATGGCGCGGCCCAGGCGCCCGTCGTTGATCTTCAGGAAGCGCGCGCGCAGCTGCGCCAGGACCTTGCGGTCGATGCCTTCGTTGATATCCGGACGGATTTCCTGGGTGCGCGTCATGTACTGCTCGAAAGCGATGGTGGCAGCAAGACTACCAGCGCCGAGCGGCGCCGGGCAGCCATTCCTGCCCAGTGTATCGGCGGCTCCCGGCCGCGACTGTAGGGAGAAGTTCGGGGGCGCGCCGCCCCCGGGCGCGGAGCAGAATCTGTTTACGATCTTTTGCGCTAGAGCCAGGCAAGGCGCAACGACTGGCGCGAGTAACAGCCGCAGGCTGGCCCGAAGGGTGAGCGCCAGCGAATAAACGGGGCGAGGGCGCGGAGTTTACCAGCGGTAAATGATCAGCCCGAGACGCCGCGCCTCGGCCCCATTTCAACGCAGCATGGCCGACGATCAGGAGATCGTCGGCAGGTTCTCAGGCCGGTTGCGGGCAGAGGATGGTCAGCAGCGCTTGCGCATGCTCGGCGGCGTCCAGCCCCAGGCTGGTCAGATAGCCGCCGTCGGCCTGGGTCACCAGGCCCTTTTCGTGCAGGCGGGTGATGGCCATTTGAGTGTGGTTGGAGGCGTTGTTGTGCACCTTGAGCCCCTCCTGGTGATTGTCCAGGTTGTACAGGGCGAGGATTTCCAGTTCGGCGATCAGTTCGGGGGTGTAGGCCATGGCGACTCCGGCTTGTTGTCGTGGGCCGCGCGAGGGCACGGCGGGAATCATTCGGCTCAGTGTAGTCGGTGATCAGCCTGGCTCGGGAAGATCGGGCAGGGCGCGCAGCGCCTGCTCGTACCAGGCGCCGTCGAAGGGACGGTCGTCGCGCAGCATGGCGTCGATCTCGTGCGCCAGCACCAGGGCCATCAGTTCGAGGATTTCCTCGCGCGGGTAACCCACCAGGGTCAGCTTGTTGTAGACCGCCTTGGCCGCCGGCGGGTTATCCGCTTCCAGCTGGTTCTCGATGGCCTGGATCAGGGTCTGTTCGGCGAAGGCTTCTTCGTCGTTGTCGTCGTGCTCGCTCATGGCGACTCCTCGGTTGCTGATTCGCAGTGTGCCACGGCCTGCGCGTTGCCGTGCCATTCAGCCGTCTGATGAAGCTTCCCCTGGCGCCGCGGCCGGCTATAACTGGGTTTTTCCTGCCTGGAAGCGACCCATGCTCAGACTCCACGGATTTGCCGTCAGCAACTACTACAACATGGTGCACCTGGCCCTGCTGGAGAAGGGGTTGGCGTTCGACACCGTCACCGTCTACGGCTGCCAGGACGAGGCCTTCCTCGCCATCAGCCCGCGCGGCAAGGTGCCGGTGCTGCAGACCGAGCATGGCTACATCAGCGAGACCAGCGCCATCCTCGACTACCTGGAAGAACTTGGCGAAGGCCGCCCGCTGCTGCCGGCCGAGCCTTATGCGCGGGCCCAGGTGCGTGCGCTGGTGAAGGAAATCGAGCTGTACATCGAGCTGCCGGCACGCAGTTGCTACCCGGAGGCGTTTTTCCGCAACCCGGTGGAGCCGGCGATCAAGGACAAGGCGCGCGGCGAGCTGCTGGCCGGCGTCGCCACGCTCAAGCGCCACGGCCGTTTCGCCCCTTATGTAGCCGGCGAGCAGTTCAGCCTGGCCGACCTGTACTTCCTCTACAGCATCGACCTGGCCGCCGTGGTGGCGCAGAAGCTGTTCGGCCTGGACCTGCTGGCCGACTTCCCGGCCGCCCGCGCGCTGCTGGAGCGGCTGCAGCAGAACCCGCACGTGCAGATGATCGCCGCCCAGAAGGAAGCCGGCATGCCCGGCTTCATGGCCTTCCTCAAGAGCAAGGCCTGAGGGCAGTGTGCCCGCTGCCGGCGTCAGCCGGCGGCGAAGTCGAGGAGGGCCTGGCCGGTCAGGCGGTAGCAGATCCAGTCGTCCTTGGGACGGGCGCCGAAGGCTTCGTAGAACTCCATGGCCGGCGTATTCCAGTCCAGTACCGCCCATTCCATGCGTCCACAGCCCTTGGCCACGGCCAATTGGGCCAGGTGGCGCAGCAGAGCCTTGCCGGCGCCGAGCTTGCGGTGCTCGGGGGAGACGTAGAGGTCTTCCAGGTAAATGCCGTGCTTGCCCAGCCAGGTCGAGTAGCTGAAGAAATACACGGCGAAGCCGACCGGCACGCCATCCTGCTCGCAGATCAGGCCGTGAGTGGTGCTGCCTTCGCCGAACAGGCTGTCGCGGATGCCGGCCACGTCGGTTTTCACCTCGTGCTCGGCCTTCTCGTAGATGGCCAGGTCGGTGATGAAGCGCAGGATCAGCGCGGCGTCGTCGGCGGTGGCGGGGCGGATATGCAGGTTCATGGGGATACTCTCGAAGTGTTCAACCGTAGAGGAGAACCAGTACGGTCAGTGGCAGGGCAACCAGGCAGAGGACGCCGAAGGCGGCGATCCAGCTACCGCGCGGACTGTCCGGATCAACTTGTCTTAGCGGCAGGCGCGGATAGCGGCCCAGCGTCAGCAGGCGTAAAAGCAGCCACCCGGCGCTGTAGAAGAGGTAGCTGAAAATCAGCTCCAGGATGGCCTGGCCGAGGAAAAGCAGGCCACGTAGTAACAACTCAAGCATGGGAAGTCCCTTTCCCTCGTTGGGCGATCAGCGCGTCGCCAGCAGTTCCTTGCCACGCGCCACGGCGGCGCGGACCTGATTCGGTGCGGTACCACCGATATGGTCGCGGGCGTTGACCGAGCCTTCCAGGGTCAGCACGGCGAACACGTCGTCGCCGATCTGCTCGCTGAACTGACGCAGCTCGTCGAGGCTCATCTCGGCCAGGTCCTTGCCGCTGTCCACGCCGTACTTCACGGCGTGGCCGACGATCTCGTGGCAGTCGCGGAAGGGAAGGCCCTTGCGTACCAGATAGTCGGCCAAATCCGTTGCTGTCGAGAAACCGCGTCGGGCCGCTTCACGCATGATCGCGTGTTTGGGCTTGATCGCCGGGACCATGTCGGCGAAGGCGCGCAGGCTGTCGCGCAGGGTGTCGGCGGCGTCGAACAGCGGTTCCTTGTCCTCCTGGTTGTCCTTGTTGTAGGCCAGCGGCTGGCCCTTCATCAGTGTCAGCAGGCCGGTCAGGGCGCCGAACACGCGGCCGGTCTTGCCGCGCACCAGCTCCGGAACGTCCGGGTTTTTCTTCTGCGGCATGATCGAGGAGCCGGTGCAGAAGCGGTCGGGCAGGTCGATGAACTGGAACTGCGCCGAGGTCCACAGCACCAGCTCTTCGGAGAAGCGCGACAGGTGCATCATCGCCAGCGAGGCGGCGGCGCAGAATTCGATGGCGAAGTCGCGATCGGACACGCCGTCCAGGGAGTTGCCGCCGACCTGGTCGAAGCCCAGCAGCTCGGCGGTGATCTCGCGGGCAATCGGGTAGGTGGTGCCGGCCAGGGCGGCCGAGCCGAGCGGCATGCGGTTGACCCGCTTGCGGCAGTCGACCAGGCGCTCGTAGTCGCGGCTCAGCATCTCGAACCAGGCCAAAAGGTGATGGCCGAAGGTCACCGGTTGCGCGGTCTGCAGGTGGGTGAAACCGGGCATGATGGTGTCGGCTTCAGCCTCGGCCAGGCCCAGCAGACCCTGCTGCAGGCGGGTGACTTCGGCCAGGATCAGGTCGATCTCGTCGCGCAGCCACAGGCGGATGTCGGTGGCGACCTGGTCGTTGCGGCTGCGGCCGGTGTGCAGCTTCTTGCCGGTCACGCCGATGCGGTCGGTCAGGCGTGCCTCGATGTTCATGTGCACGTCTTCCAGGTCGACGCGCCAGTCGAACTGGCCGGCCTCGATCTCGCCCTGGATTTGCTTGAGGCCCGCCTCGATGGCGTCACGTTCGTCCGCGGTCAGCACGCCGACCTTGGCCAGCATGGTGGCGTGGGCGATGGAGCCCATGATGTCGTGGCGATAGAGGCGCTTGTCGAAGTCGACGGAGGCGGTGAAGCGGGCGACGAAGGCGTCGACGGGCTCGCTGAAGCGGCCGCCCCAGGACTGGTTGGTCTTCTCAAGGCTCATGGCAGAACTCGCGGGACTGGGCAGGCGCGGCGCCTGCGGAACGGACAAAGTGCGCCGATAATAACAGCCTTGCCGGGAAAACCGAGGCCGCGCCGATCTGCAGGGCACGTCACAGTTTTCAGCACGAGCCCGCATTTGGGCACCCGTTTTAGCCCGGCCGGAGCGCTCTGGCTTGCCGCCCGAGGGGGCACACAAGGAAACTGCGCGGATGAAAATCCACTGGTTCAACAAGGGGCGCACCCTCGCCCCGGACGATGATTTCTTCCTGCCGGAGCTGTGCGAGCCCGAGGCGCTGCTCAGCCTGGTGCTGCTGGCCGAGCTGCTGGTGCTGGTGCTGGTGCTGTCCGAGCCGATGCAGCCGGGCTTCAACTGGGTGCGCCTGGCGCTGACCTCGCTGTTCGTGCAGTGGATAGTGCTGCTCTCGGCCGCGCTGCTGTGCCGCCTGCGCCCGCTGCTGGCGCGGTTGCGCGCGGCCCTGGCCGGCACCCTGTGCTGCGCCCTGGTGGTGGGGCTGGCATTGGCCTGCACGGCGGTGGCCGACTACTACGAGCTGGGCGGGCCGTTGCCGCGCGAGGGCGAGGTCAACCTGTACCTGCGCCATGCGCTGATCAGTCTGATCATGTCGGCTCTGCTGCTGCGCTACTTCTATCTGCAGAGCCAGTGGCGCAAGCAGCAGCAGGCGGAGCTGAAGGCACGCATCGAGTCGTTGCAGGCGCGCATCCGCCCGCACTTCCTGTTCAACAGCCTGAACAGCATCGCCAGCCTGGTGGCCATCGACCCGAACAAGGCCGAGCAGGCGGTGCTCGATCTGTCCGACCTGTTCCGTGCCAGTCTGGCCAAGCCCGGCACCCTGGTGGCCTGGGGCGATGAGCTGGAGTTGGCGAAGAGATATCTGTCGATCGAACACTATCGGCTCGGCGACCGGCTACAGTTGGATTGGCAGGTGGAAAACGTGCCGACGGACTTGCCGATCCCCCAGCTGACCCTGCAGCCGTTGCTGGAGAATGCCCTTATCTATGGCATCCAGCCGCGCATCGAGGGCGGCCTGGTACGGATCGAGGCGGACTACCGGGACGGGGTGTTCCAGCTCTGTGTGAGCAACCCCTACCAGGAAAGCGCCGAACAGCAGCCGTCGCGCGGCACCCACCAGGCCCTGGTGAATATCGACGCGCGTCTGGCGGCACTTTTCGGCCCCGGCGCGAGTCTCAGCGTGGATCGCCGTGACGGGCGCCACTTCACCTGTCTACGCTATCCTTGTTCGAGACTCATGCAGGAAGCCCGAGCAATATGAATGTGCTGATCGTCGATGACGAACCCCTTGCCCGCGAGCGACTGGCCCGCATGGTCGGTGAACTCGATGGCTATCGTGTCCTCGAGCCCTCGGCCAGCAATGGTGAAGAGGCTCTGACGCTGATCGACAGCTTGCGGCCGGACGTGGTCCTGCTGGATATCCGCATGCCCGGCCTCGATGGCCTGCAGGTAGCGGCCAAGCTGTGCGAACGCGAGGCGCCGCCGGCGGTGATCTTCTGCACCGCCCATGATGAGTTCGCCCTGGAGGCCTTCGACGTCAGCGCCGTCGGCTACCTGGTCAAACCGGTGCGGCCGGAGGCACTGGCCGCTGCGCTGAAGAAGGCCGAGCGGCCCAACCGGGTGCAGCTCGCCGCCCTCACTCGCCCCTCCGGTGGCGACAATGGCGCCGGCCCGCGCAGCCATATCAGCGCGCGTACCCGTAAGGGCATCGAGCTGATTCCGCTGGAACAGGTGATCTTCTTCATCGCCGATCACAAGTACGTGACCCTGCGCCATGAAGGTGGCGAGGTGCTGCTGGACGAGCCGCTGAAGGCGCTGGAGGACGAGTTTGGTGAGCGCTTCGTGCGCATCCACCGCAACGCCCTGGTCGCTCGCGAGCGCATCGAGCGCCTGCAGCGCACGCCGCTGGGGCACTTCCAGCTGTACCTCAAGGGCCTCGGCCCGGATGCCCTGACCGTCAGCCGGCGCCATGTGGCCGGCGTGCGTAAGCTGATGCACAGCCTGTAGCGCCACGTGTGAACGCCTGCGGCGATTGTGCCTGCGGGCGTGCGCTGGTCATCCTGTTATCATCCGCGGCAGTCCGCTTCCTGGAATTGCCCATGTCCCGCGAAATCCGCATCGCCACCCGTAAGAGCGCCCTGGCCCTGTGGCAGGCCGAGTACGTCAAAGCCCGTCTGGAACAAGCCCATCCAGGGCTGCAAGTCAGCCTGGTGCCCATGGTCAGTCGCGGCGACAAGCTGCTCGACGCGCCCCTGGCGAAAATCGGTGGCAAGGGCCTGTTCGTCAAGGAACTGGAAACCGCCCTGCTGGAAAACGAAGCCGACATCGCCGTGCACTCCATGAAGGACGTGCCGATGGACTTCCCCGAAGGCCTCGGCCTGTTCTGCATCTGCGAGCGCGAAGACCCGCGCGACGCTTTCGTCTCCAATACCTACGACAGCCTCGACGCCCTGCCGGCCGGCAGCGTGGTCGGTACTTCCAGCCTGCGCCGCCAGGCCCAGCTGCTGGCGCGTCGGCCGGACCTGAAAATCCAGTTCCTGCGCGGCAACGTGAACACCCGCCTGGCCAAGCTGGATGCCGGCGAGTACGACGCCATCATCCTCGCCGCCGCGGGCCTGATCCGCCTCGGCTTCGAGGAGCGTATCCGCTCCTCGATCAGCGTCGACGACAGCCTGCCAGCCGGTGGCCAGGGCGCCGTAGGCATCGAGTGCCGCAGTGCCGACAGCGAGATCCATGCGCTGTTGGCACCGCTGCACCACGCCGAAACCGCCACCCGCGTGATCGCCGAGCGCGCGCTGAACAAGCGCCTCAACGGCGGCTGCCAGGTGCCCATCGCCTGCTACGCGCTGCTCGAAGGCGAGCAGATTTGGCTGCGCGGTCTGGTCGGCCAGCCCGATGGCGGTCTGCTGTTGCGCGCCGAAGGTCACGGTATCGATGCCGAAGCGCTCGGCGTGCGGGTCGCCGAGCAGCTGCTGGCCCAGGGTGCGGAAGCCATTCTCAAGGCGGTCTACGGCGAGGCCGCTGCCGAGTGACGGGCTGGCGCCTGCTGCTGACCCGCCCGGCCGCCGAGTGCGAGGCCCTGGCCGCGACACTGGCCGAGGCCGGGGTATTCAGCCGCAGCCTGCCGCTGCTGGAGACCGAGGCGCTGGCCGAGACGCCCGAGCAGCGCGCCACTGCACTCGATCTGCAGCATTACAGCGCGATCATCGTGGTCAGCAAGCCGGCGGCGCGTCTGGGCCTCGATCTGCTGGCCCGCCATCGCGCGCAGCCGCCGGCTGGCCCGCGCTGGTTCAGCGTCGGCGCTGCCACCGCACAGATCCTCGATCAGTACCTGCAGCCCTACGGCCTGCAAGCCAGTTGCCCCAGCGCGGGTGATGACAGCGAGGCGCTGCTGGCGCTGCCGCAGCTGGACGCGGCGTTGCAGGTTCCGAGCCCGCGGGTGCTGATCATGCGCGGGGAGGGCGGCCGCGAACTGATCGCCGAAACCCTGCGCCAGCGTGGCGTCAGCGTGGACTATCTGGAACTCTATCGCCGTATACGGCCTCAATACCCTGCCGGTACGCTGGCGCGGGTGGTCGAAGAATCGCAGCTGAACGCCCTGCTGGTCAGCAGCGCGCAAGGCCTGGACAACCTCCGCCAGCTGGCCGCCGACGCCTGGGCGGAGCTGGCTCGGCTACCCTTGCTGGTGCCCAGCCCGCGGGTGGCCGAGATGGCCCGCGCGGCGGGGGCACGGCAGGTTATCGATTGTCGCGGCGCCAGTGCTGCGGCTGTTCTGGCGGCCCTGCGCGCTACGCCGGCGCCGGCCCACTAGCAAAGGAAGGACACGTGAGCGAAACAGCCCCGCAGATCAGCGAACAGACCCCGCAAACCCAGGTCGACCAGCCGCCGCTGGCCGTCACGCCCAAGGCCAAGGGCCGCGGCCCGGCCTGGCTGGCGCTGCTGGTTGGCCTGGCCGCCCTCGGCGCCGGTGGCTGGAGCGCCTGGCAGCTGTATCAGCAGCAGGGCCAGGCCGCGCAGCGGCTGGCGCAGTTCCAGCAGGCCGGCGAAGCCGCCCAGGCACGGGTGAAAGCTAGCGAGGAGCATGTGGCCAAACGCCTGGCCGGCCTGCCCACGGCGGATGAACTGGCCACCCAGCGCGATCTGCTGGTAAGCCTGCAGGGCGAGCAGCAGCGCCTGGCCCAGAGCCTCTCCGGCCTGCTCGGCAAGAGTCGCGAGGATTGGCGTCTGGCCGAGGCCGAGCACCTGCTGCGTCTGGCCATGCTGCGCCTCTCCGCGCTGCAGGACGTGGACAGCGCCGTGGCCCTGGTGCAGGGCGCCGACGATATCCTGCGCGCGCAGAATGATCCGCAGGCCTTCGCCGCCCGCGGTGAGCTGATCAAGGTGCTGGAGGCACTGCGCAGCCTGCCCCAGGTGGACCGCAGTGGTCTGTTCCTGCAACTGGCCGCCCTGCGCGGCCAAGTCGCCCAGCTGCAGATGCTGGCCCCCGAATACATCCTGCCGGCGGAAGTGCAGAGCAGCGTCAACGCCAGTGACAGCAGCCGTTGGGAAGCGCTGTGGGAGGAGCTGTCACGCTACGTGCGCATCGACCTGCACGCCGACCAGGATGTGCGCCCGCAATTGGCCGGGCAGAGCCTGGCGCAGGTGCGCCTGACCCTGGCGCTGGCCCTGGAACAGGCCCAATGGGGCGCGCTCAACGGCGAGCAGCAGGTCTATCGCCAGGCCCTGGCTTCCGCCAGCGAGGTGCTGGACAGCTATTTCGATCGCGACAACCAGGCCGTGCAGGCCATGCAGAAACGCATCGGCGAGTTGAGTGGGCAGAAGGTGGTCGCCAGCATGCCCAAGCTGGATGACGCCCTGGCCGGCCTGCAGGCCTATCTCAAGCGCCGCGAAGCCGCCGAGCTGATGCCCGAGGCCGAAGCCGAGCCTGCGCTCGAGCCCGATGTCGAGGCGATCGAGGAGGGCGGGCAATGATGCGCGCCGCTCTGCTGCTGATCCTGGTGGTGGCCGCTGCCACCGCGCTCGGCCTGGCCATCGTCGAACACAGCGGCTATGTGCTGATCGCCTGGAAGGGCCTGCGCTACGAGTCGAGTCTGTGGGTGTTCCTGCTGCTGATCGTGGTTGCCGTGCTGCTGCTGTGGACGCTGCGCTGGCTGGTGCGCCTGCTGCTGGTGTCCGGCGGGTTGGTCAATCCCTGGTCGCGCCGCCAGCGCGGCCGGCGCCAGCAACTGGCCGCCGACAAGGGCCTGCTCGACCTGATCGAGGGCCGCTGGGAGCGCGCGGTGCGCCACCTGCGCCTGGCCGCCGAAGGCGAGCGCCAGCCGCTGATGTACTACCTGGGCGCGGCCCGCGCTGCGCACAAGCTGGGGCGCGTGGAAGAGAGCGAGGAGTTGCTGGAGCAGGCGCTGCGGCGCCAGCCCCAGGCCGAGCTGGCCATCGCCCTGACCCACGCCGAGTTGCAGCGCGAACAGGGCAATCTACAAGGTGCGCTGGATACCCTGCAGGCCATGCGCGAGCGCCATCCGCGCCACCACATAGTGCTGGAGCAGCTCCAGCGCACCCTGGTCGAACGCGGTGACTGGGCCGCTTTGCTCGAGCTGCTGCCGGAGCTGCGCAAGGCCAAGGTGTTGGAAGGCGAGGCGCTGGCCGAGCTGGAGCGCAAGGTGTGGATTGCCCGCCTGCAGTCTGCCGGCGAACAGGGCCTGGACCAGGGCGAAGTTGCGCTGCAACCGCTCACTGCGGCCTGGCAGCAGCTGTCCTCGGCGCAGCGCCAGGATGCCGAACTGCTGCTGGCATACGCCGGTCAGCTGCGTGCCCTGGGCGCCCAGGAGGAGGCCGAAGAGGTACTGCGCAAGGCGCTCAAGCAGGGCTACGACGCACGCTTGATGCGTCTCTACGGCCAGCTGCGCGGGCGCGATCCGGCGCGTCAGCTGCAGACGGCCGAAGGGCTGCTCAAGCAGCATCCGCAGGACCCGCTGCTGCTGCTCAGCCTGGGCCGCCTGTGCCTGCAGAACGGCCTGTGGGGCAAGGCCCGCGAGTACTTCGAGATCAGCCTGGAGTTCTCCCGCAGCGCCGAGACCTGCGCGGAGCTGGCGCGCCTGCTGGCCAGCCAGGGCGATGTCGAAGGCAGTAATCGCCTGCTGCAGGAGATGCTCATGCTGCAGGGACAGCGTCTGCCGCAGCTGCCACAACCCACGCACTAGCGGATCGCCGCCTGGCCTGACATGCGGCGCCCTGTCACGGACGGGGTGCCCGCCGGCGCCTTGAAAGGCCAGTCAGCTTTCCTCTACCGTAGGCGCCTTTCTCGCCCCGCATCGGAGTTCCCATGGCGCTGGCCACCCCGCGTACCCTGTTCCTGCTCGCCTTTCTCGGCTGCCTGGCCCTGATGGGCGGAGCCCTCTACCTGGAGCATGCGGTCGGCCTGAACCCCTGCCCGATGTGCATCGTCCAGCGCGTGTTCGTCATCCTCTTCGCCCTGGTCTGCCTGATCGCCGCCATCCATGGACCGGCACGTACCGGGCAGCGCGTGTATGCCGTGTTGGCCCTGCTGTTCGCCGCTGGTGGTGCCGGCACCGCGGCGCGCCAGGTGTGGCTGCAGAGTGTGCCGGCCGATCAGCTGGAAGCCTGCCTGCCGAGCCTGGAGTTCATGATGGAGGCCCTGCCGCTGCAGGAAATCGTGCGCTTGGTGTTCCACGGCACCGCCGATTGCGCCGAAGTGACCTGGACCCTGTTCGGCCTGAGCGTGCCGGAGTGGAGCCTGCTGGCCTTTGTCGGCATGATCCTGTTCGCGCTGTTCCAGCTGCTGCGCCGTCGCTGAAGCGCGCCGGCGCTTTTCCGATCGCATGACTTGATGCCAGGGGCGAGTGGGCATACTCTGGCCCTACGTCTCGCCAGTAATCCGCCGTTTTCGGCGAGGCGTTCCCCGAGAACCCGCGAGCTGACAATAAAATGTCTCGGGGCTGGCGTATTCAGCATTCACCAGTAAGGGAAGTGAGGACATCATGCTCGAGAGCTGCCAGAACGCCCAGGAACGCTGGGGCGGTGTACACCAGCTGATTGACCGCTGGCTGCAGGAACGTCATGAGCTGGTGAGCGCTTTCGGTGGGCTCTGCGACAAACCTCAGGGCGTCGCCAACAATACCCAGGACGTGCAGCGCTTCTGCGAAATCCTGGTCGACTACGTGTCCGCCGGACACTTCGAGGTCTACGAGCAGCTCACCGTCGAGGCCAAGGCCTTCGGCGACCAGCGAGGCCTCGAACTGGCCAAGCAGATCTACCCGCGCATCGAAGCCATTACCGAGGTGGCGCTGGCCTTCAACGATCGCTGTGACAACGGCGACTGCCGCGACGCCGCCTCCCTCAATGCCGAACTGAAACGCCTCGGGCAGCTGCTGCACGAGCGCTTCGAGCTGGAAGACTGCCTGATCGAAGTGCTGCACAACTCGCATCAACACGAGGTCACCGCGACTCCACTCTGAGCGGTGAGCTGCACGAAAAGCCGCCACTTCAGGCGGATTTTTTCATGGCCTGGCGATGACCCTCAATCGGCCACATCCAGCAGTTCCACCTCGAACACCAGGGGCGCGTTCGGCGGGATCAGATCGCCGGCGCCTTCTTCGCCATAGGCCTGCGCGGCGGGAATCACCACGCGCCAGCGCGCGCCGATCGGCATCTGCCGCAGCGCCGTTTGCCAGCCGGGAATCAGGGCGTTGAGGCGGAACCATTGCGCGCCCTCGCTCTGGTCGAAGAGGCTGCCATCGGCCAGCTCGCCTCGGTAATTCACCTTCACCCGGCTATTCGCCGATGGCTTGCGTCCGCTGCCCGCGCGTAGTTCGCGCACCAGCACACCGCCCTCCAGTTCGCGCACGCCGTACTGGGATTTTTCCTTGGCGAAGAAGCGCCCTTCGGCCATGCGCGTCTGCTCTTCGCGGCTCTGCGCCATGCGTTGTTCGTGGGCCTCGAGCAGGGCGTCGATGCGCTCCGGCGGCAGGCGCAGAGCCTCGCCGTGATAGGCCTGGCGCAGGCCCTGGAGCAGGGCATCCAGCGGCAGGTCCGGCACTTCGCCGTGCAGTCGTTCGCCCAGTCGCGCACCCAGGCTGTAGGCCAGATCCTCGTCCTGATTCGCGGCCGGCGACAGGGTGGGAAGCAGGCACAACAGCAACAACGAATGGCGCAACATGGTGGAAGTCTCCGCAGAATTTGTCGGCGATTATGCCTGTTGCCGAAGCGGGTGCTAGCGACCGGCGAGTCAGCCGTCTAGTATGGGGAGCACCAACGTCCGTTAGGAGGCACGCCATGCCGACCAACAATAAGAAGTCCGTCAGCACCCCTTTGCATCTGCTTCAGCAACTCTCCCATAGCCTGCTCGAACATTTGGAAAAGGCCTGCGCGCAAGCTCTGGTCGACGCCGAAGAACTGCTCACCAAACTGGAAAAGCAGCGCGGCAAGGCGCAAGAAAAACTCCACGACACCCGCACCAAACTGCAGGGCGCTGCCAAGGCTGGCAAGGCCAAGGCGCAGGACAAAGCCAAGGCCGCCGTGGCCGAACTGGAGGACCTGCTCGCCAGCCTCAAGACCCGTCAGGCCGAGACCCGCGCCTATATCGTGCAGCTCAAGCGCGATGCCCAGGAGAGCCTGAAACTCGCTCAGGGTGTGGGCAAGGTGCGCGAGGCCGCGGACAAGGCGCTCAGCAGCCGCGCCGTCGCCAAGACTGTCGTGAAGCCGGCGGCCAAGCCGGCGGCGAAGAAAGCAACCGCCAAGCCCGCTGCAAAACCGGCCGCTAAACCTACTGTGAAGGCTGCGGCCAAACCGGCCAGCAAAGCCGTCGCCAAACCTGCGGCCAAAGCTGCAGCAAAACCGGCTGCCAAGCCGGCCGCGAAGAAAGCCGCCAGCGCGGCAAAGCCCGCCGCCAAGCCGGCAGCCAAACCTGCCGCTAAGCCCGCTGCTAAACCTGCTGCGAAGAGTGCCGCAAAACCAGCGGCCAAGCCGGCCGCGAAGCCCGCGGCGAAACCTGCTGCGAAACCGGCTGCTGCCAAGGCTCCAGCAAAGGCCGCTGCCGCCAAGCCGGCTGCGAAGCCAGCAGCCAAACCTGCCAAGGCGTCGACGAAACCCGCGGCCAAGCCCGCAGCGGCAAAACCTGCAGCAGCCAAGCCAGCGGTAAAAGCCGCGGCCAAGCCTGCCGCCAAGCCGGCTGCAAAACCTGCGGCGAAACCCGCTGCGAAGAAACCGGTCGCGGCCAAGCCGGCGGTTGCCAAGCCTGCCGCCAAGCCAGTAGCCAAACCCGCGGCCAAGCCCGCAGCAGCGAAACCGGCCGCACCGGCCAGCGCAGCCACGCCGACTCCGGCGCCTGTCGCTCCGGTCGCCGGCAACGGCACCACCCCGCCGGGCGCTTAAGCCGGGTTGGCCGCGTCGCGCAGCAGCTCGCGCGCGTCGCGGTCAGCTACCAGCTGCTCCAACCAGGCCACGGCATCGTCCGTGGCCTGCCATTTCTGCGCTACCCCTTCCAGTCTCCTGAGCAGCTCCTGCTCGGCTTCCAGCTCCAGTGCCTTGACCTGTGAGCGCAGCCGCGCCCGGGCCGGATCATTCACGCTATCGGTCTTCCAGCCGCGACGCAGTTCGCGCAAGGGTTGCACCACCTGGCGCTGCCAGGGTTCGGCAATGCTGCGTAGCTGTTCGAGGCGCTGCGTGTCGCAGGCGACTCGCCGCTGCTCCAGCCACAGCGTGCAGAGCAGCAGGCAGACATCGACACCGCCGTCCTGCAGGCGCAGGCAGGTCTGTTCCACGCCGGGGCGCGCGTAGCAATAACTGGCAAAACTCCACAGGTCAGACGGCATGCGGCTCTCCGGGCTATGGTGGGGCGAAGCTGGTAGACTCCGCCGCCATCATGATTCGACTGCTCAATCTTACTCTGCAACGTGGCCCGCAACGCCTGCTCGAAGGCGCCGAGCTGACCCTGCACGCCGGCCAGAAGGTCGGCCTCATCGGTGCCAACGGCGCCGGCAAATCCAGCCTGTTCGCCCTGCTGCGCGGTGAGCTGGGGCCGGATGCCGGCGATTGCCTGCTGCCGGCCGACTGGCGCATCGCCCATATGCGCCAGGAGGTGGACAACCTCGAGCGCCTGGCCACGGACTACGTGCTCGACGGCGACGCCCAGCTGCGTGCGATCCAGGCCGAGCTGAGCAAGGCCGAGGCGGCGCACGACGGCAGCGCCATCGCCCGCCTGCACACAGAGCTGGACAACGCCCAGGGCTACACCGCCGATGCCCGTGCGCGCAAGCTGCTGGCCGGGCTGGGCTTCACCGCTGAGCAGATGGACAAGCGTGTCGGCGACTTCTCCGGTGGATGGCGCATGCGCCTCAACCTGGCCCAGGCGCTGATGTGCCCGTCCGAGCTGCTGCTGCTCGACGAGCCGACCAACCACCTGGACCTCGATGCCATCCTCTGGCTGGAGGAGTGGCTGAAGAGCTACCCCGGCACCCTGCTGCTGATCTCCCACGACCGCGACTTCCTCGATGCCGTGGTCGACCATGTGGCGCATCTGGAGCAGCAGAAGCTGACCCTCTACCGTGGCGGCTACTCGGCTTTCGAGCGCACCCGCGCCGAGCGTCTGGCCCAGCAGCAGCAGGCCTACGAGAAGCAGCAGGCGCAGCGTGCGCACATGGAAAAGTACATCGCCCGCTTCAAGGCCCAGGCCACCAAGGCGCGCCAGGCGCAGAGCCGGATCAAGGCCCTGGAGCGCCTGGAGGAGCTGGCGCCGGCGCATGTCGATTCGCCGTTCGACTTCGTCTTCCGCGAGGCCGACAAGGTCTCCAGCCCGCTGCTCAATCTGTCCGAGGCGCGCCTCGGCTATGGCGACAAGACGGTGCTGGACAAGGTCAAGCTGAGCCTCGCCCCCGGTGCACGCATCGGCCTGCTCGGGCCCAACGGCGCCGGCAAGTCGACCCTGATCAAGACCCTGGCCGGCGACCTGACGGTGCTCGACGGGAGCCTGGCGCGCGGCGAGAACCTGGCCATCGGCTACTTCGCCCAGCACCAGCTCGACGCCCTCGACCCCAAGGCCAGCCCGCTGCTGCACGTGCAGCGCTTGGCGCCGAGCGAGCGCGAGCAGACCCTGCGTGACTTCCTCGGCGGCTTCGACTTCCGTGGCCCGCGTTGCGACGAGCCGGTGCTGAACTTCTCCGGTGGCGAGAAGGCGCGCCTGGCTCTGGCGCTGATCGCCTGGCAGAAGCCCAACCTGCTGCTGCTCGACGAACCGACCAACCACCTCGACCTGGAAATGCGCCTGGCGCTGACCATGGCGCTGCAGGATTTCGCTGGCGCCGTGCTGGTGGTATCGCACGATCGTCACCTGCTGAAGAGCACCACCGACGAGTTCATGCTGGTCGCCGATGGCCGCATCCAGCCGTTCGATGGCGATCTCGACGACTACGCCCGCTGGCTGATCGACTACCGTGCGCGTCAGCAGCCGCAGAGCGCATCGACCGCGCCGAGCGTGGACAAGACCGACAAGCGCGCCCAGCGCCAGGCCGCCGCCGCCTTGCGCCAACAGCTCGCCCCGCACAAGCGCGAGGCGGAGAAGCTGGAGAAGGAGCTGGGCAAGGTCCACGACAAGCTCGCGGTCATCGAGGAAAAACTCGGTGACAGCAGCCTGTACGAGGCGGCACGCAAGGACGAGCTGCGTGAACTGCTGACCGAGCAGGCGCGTCTGAAGGGCATCGAGGCCGAGCTGGAAGAGGCCTGGCTGCTGGCCCTGGAAACCCTCGAAGAGCTGCAGCGCCAACTGGAGGAAGCCGACTGATGGAAGAGCTGGATCTGCTCGCCGCCTGGCGCGAGCCGCTGGTGGTGGCCGCGCAGATACTGCTGATCCTGGTGCTGGCCTGGTTGGCCCAGCGCATCGTCACCCGCGGCATCACCGGGCTTGGCTCGCGCTACAGCCTGCTGCCCCCCGAGATCCTGCTGCCACTGCGCGGCCTGCTGCGCTGGCTGATCGTCGGTAGCGCAATGATGCTGGTGCTGGAGCGCCTGGGCGTGTCCGCCGAGGTGCTGTGGGCCGCGCTGACCGGCTTTGCCGCCGTCGCCGCAGTAGCCTTCTTCGCCATCTGGAGCGTGCTCTCCAACATGTTCTGCGCCTTGCTGATCTTCAGCATGGGCCCGTTCCGCATCGGCGACACGGTCGAGCTGCTCGCCAGCGGCGACAAGCCCAGCATCAAGGGCCGGGTGATCGGCGTCAACCTGTTCTACACCACCCTGGAAGACCACGGCGCGGACGCCAGCGGCGGCCTGCTGCAGGTGCCCAACAGCCTGTTCTTCCAGAAGACCGTGCGCCGCTGGCGCTAACGCTTTCTCTCACTCTCACGGAGCATCCCGCAGATGGAATGGCTGACCAGCCCGGAAATCTGGGTCGCGTTTCTGACCCTGACCGCCTTGGAAATCGTCCTCGGCATCGACAACATCATCTTCATCTCGATCCTGGTCAGCCGCCTGCCGGCGGCCCAGCAGCCGAAGGCGCGCTTCTTCGGCCTGGCCCTGGCGATGGGCACGCGCATCCTGCTGCTGCTGTCGATCACCTGGGTCATGCAGCTCACCAACGACCTGTTCCGCCTGTTCGGCCAGGGCATTTCCGGGCGTGACCTGATCCTG
Organism: Pseudomonas sp. GD04019; assembly: GCF_029837695.1. Lineage (GTDB taxonomy): Bacteria > Pseudomonadota > Gammaproteobacteria > Pseudomonadales > Pseudomonadaceae > Aquipseudomonas. The sequence continues at coordinate 210,028 of NZ_JAOEEA010000003.1, read as the reverse complement.
TTCTTCGGCGGCCTGTTCCTGCTGTTCAAGAGCACCATGGAAATCTTCCACAGCCTGGAGGGTGCCGAGGAGGCCCAGCAGAACGGCGGCAAGGCCCGCGGCTTCATGGGCATCATCATCCAGATCGCCATCATCGACATCGTCTTCAGCCTGGACTCGGTGATCACCGCCGTCGGCCTGGTGCAGCACGTGCCGGTGATGGTCGCCGCCATCGTCATCTCGGTCCTGGTGATGATGCTGTCCGCCAGCACCATCAGCGCCTTCATCGACAAACACCCGTCGCTGAAGATTCTCGCCCTGTCGTTCCTCATCGTGGTCGGCACCGTGCTGATCGCCGAGGCCTTCGAGGTCCACGTACCGAAGGGCTACGTCTACTTCGCCATGGCCTTCTCCCTGGCGGTGGAGGCGATCAATATCCGCATCCGTGGCGCCATGGCGCGGCGCAGGGACAGCGAACCGGTACAGTTGCGCAAGGGTTCGCCGGACTGACTGATACTGTGCAGCGTTGCAGCGGAGGGGTAGGCTGAGAGGCCTGCCCCTTTTTGCTTTCCGAGGTATCCGCCATGGCGCTCGAAACCTGGCTCGCTTTCTTCGTCGCCTGCTGGGTGATCAGCCTGTCGCCGGGTGCCGGCGCCATCGCCTCCATGTCCAGCGGCCTGCAGTACGGCTTCTGGCGCGGCTACTGGAACGCTCTCGGCCTGCAGATCGGCCTGGCCCTGCAGATCGCCATCGTCGCCGCCGGCGTCGGCGCCATCCTCTCCGCCTCGGCCCTGGCCTTCAGCCTGATCAAGTGGTTCGGCGTGGCTTACCTGGTGTGGCTGGCCATCGCCCAATGGCGCGCGCTGCCCAGCGACCTGGCCACAGGTGCCGCCGAGCGTCCCATCGGCCGGCCGCTGACCCTGGTGCTGCGCGGTTTCCTGGTCAACGCCAGCAACCCCAAGGCAGTGGTGTTCATGCTCGCCGTGCTGCCGCAGTTCATCCATCCGCAGGAGCCACTGCTGCCGCAGTACCTGATCATGGGCGCGACCATGATCGTGGTCGATCTGATCGTCATGGCCGGCTACACCGGCCTGGCCTCCCGCGTGCTGCGCGCTCTGCGCACGCCACGTCAGCAGCGTCTGCTCAATCGCACCTTCGCCGGGCTGTTCGTCGGCGCTGCGGCATTGCTGGCCACGGTGCGCCGCGCGCCGGTCTGAGCCCGGTCGAACAGACTGTTCGGCAGGTTGTTACCGGATGTGTCGATTTCCGCTTGAGGGTAATCGTTAGCTAGGCAACAATTCGCATTCCGCTTTTTCGGGATGCTCCGATGTCTGCCATCCGCCTCATGCGTTTCTGCCTGCTGCCCCTGCTCATGCTGGGCAGCCTGGCCGCCCTGGCCCAGCCCGTCGTGCCGGCCATTACCCCCGATCCGAGCCGTGGCGCGCCGCTCTATGTGCAGCATTGCGCCGTCTGCCATGGCGATGCCGGTGCCGGCGACGGCCCTGCCGCCCTCGGCCTGGAGCCGCCGCCCGGTGACCTGCGCGACGCCGCGCGGCTGGACCGCCTGAGCCTGCACGACCTGTTCGCCGTTATCGGCCAGGGCAGGGACGGCAGCGACATGCCGGCCTTCGCCGACCAGCTGGACGAGCGCCAGCGCTGGGACCTGGCCAGCTACATCGCCGGCTTCTCCGCCGTGCCGGGCGTGGCTGCGAGCAAGCCCTTCGCCTTGGCCGACCTGGCCGGCAAAACTCCGGCGGAAGTCGCCGCGAGTGGTGGCGACGTGGCCGCGTTCCGCGCCCAGCGTGCGCACCCGCCGCTGCAGCAGCGCGGCCCGGGCGAGCTGATCGAGCACACCCGCAGCACCCTGCAGCAGAGCCTGCAGGCCTATCGCGCCGGCGAGCACGAGCAGGCCTTCGATCTTTCCGTCGGCGCCTATCTGGAAGGCTTCGAACTGGTCGAGAGCGCCCTTGACAACCTCGACCCGCAGCAGCGCAAGATCACCGAGCGGGCGCTGATGGCCTACCGGCAGGGGCTGCAGGATGGCGCCACGGTCGCGCAGGCGGAGCAGGCCCTGGCCGTTGCCGCGGCCGAGCTGGACAAGTCCGCCGCGCTGCTCGCCGACGGCGCGATGGGCGACTCGCTGAGCTTCTTCTCCAGCCTGCTGATCCTCCTGCGCGAAGGCCTGGAGGCGATCCTGGTGCTGGCGGCGATCCTCGCCTTCCTGCGCAACACCGGCCAGCAGGCCGCGGCGCGTAGTGTGCACATCGGCTGGGGCCTGGCGCTGCTGGCCGGCGTCGCCACCTGGGCGGTGGCGGCCTACCTGATCGATATCAGCGGCGCCCAGCGCGAGCTGCTGGAAGGCGCCACCGCGCTGTTCGCCAGCGTGGTGCTGCTGTGGGTCGGCGTGTGGATGCATGATCGCCGCCATGCGGCGGCCTGGCAGGACTACATCAAGAGCAGCCTGGTTGGCGGCGGCGGGCGCTTCGGCTTCGCCGTGCTGGCGTTCTTCTCGGTGTACCGCGAGCTGTTCGAGGTCATCCTGTTCTACGAAACCCTGTGGCTGCAGGCCGGCCCGGCGGGCCACGGCATGGTCCTGGCCGGCGCGGGCGCGGCGCTGGTGCTGCTGATCGGCCTGGCCTGGGTGATCCTGCGTGGCTCGCGCAAGCTGCCGCTGGCCGCCTTCTTCAGCGCCAACGCCGTGCTGCTGTGCGTGCTCTCGGTGGTGTTCGCCGGCCACGGCGTGGCGGCCCTGCAGGAGGCTGGCGTGCTTGGCACGCGGCCGGTGACGTTCTTCGAGTTCGACTGGCTGGGCATCCACGCCGATGCCTGGAGCCTGTCCGCCCAGGCCTTGGCGCTAGCCGGTATCGCCACGCTCTACGGGCGCAGCTGGCTGGGCGAGCGGCGCCGCGCCGCCGCGGCTAAGATGGCGGCCTCGTCCGAATAAGAGTGCCGAAGATGCGTGTGTGGATCGACGCCGATGCCTGCCCCCGGCTGGCCCGCGACCAGTTGGTGAAGTTCGCCCTCAAGCGTGGCTTCGAGGTGGTGCTGGTGGCCGGGCAGGCCGTGGCGCGGCCGAACTTCGCCTGCGTGAAGCTGGTGGTGGTGCCGAGCGGCCCGGACGCGGCGGACGATTATCTGGTCGAGCACGCCGTGCCCGGCGAGCTGGTGATCTGCAGTGATATTCCGCTGGCCGACCGCCTGGTGAAGAAGGGCGTGGCGGCGCTGGACCCGCGTGGCCGCGAGTTCGACGAGCGCAACATGGGCGACAAGCTGGCCACCCGCAACCTGTTCGCCGATTTGCGTGACCAGGGCCAGATGGGCGGCGGCCAGGCCGCCTATTCGGAGAAGGACCGCCAGGCCTTTGCCAATGCGCTGGATCGGATTCTCACGCGGTTGATGAAGTAGCCCGGATGTAATCCGGGAACGGAGTCGCCTGCTGGATCGCATTCTTACTCGGCTGATGCGGTAGGAGCGAGCTCTGCTCGCGAAGCCTGGCCAGCGTAAAGATTCGCGAGCAGAGCTCGCTCCTACAAGATCAGCCGCACAGATAGGTGCCGGTACCCACCGCCACCAGGGTGCCGTCGTCGCTGTGCAGTTCGGTGCGCACCACCGCCACCTTGTTACCCGAGCGCAGCAGCACCGCGGTGGCGGTGAAGGCCTGGCCGCGGCCGGGGCGCAGGTAGTCGACGCGCAGGTCAATGGTGCCGAGCTTGGCCAGGCGTGCCATGCGCTCCGGTGCCGGCAGGTGCTGGTGGCGCTCGAAGGCGCCGATCAGCGCCATGGCGCCGCCGGCCACGTCGAGCAGCGAGGAGATCACCCCGCCATGCAGGATGCCCTGGACGAAGTTGCCGATCAGTTCGGACTTCATCGGCAGGCTCATCACCACCTTGTCGACGCTCAGCTGTTCCAGGCGAATGCCCAGCACCTGGTTGAAGGGGATGCGCTGAAAGAAGCTGGCGACGGCATCGCGCAGCTCGGTGGTGAGTTCGAAGGGTTGTTGCATGGGGGCTCTGTCCTGCGGGTCGAGGCCCCACGCTGCCGCAGTTCGGCGGCGCTGGCCAGGGGCGCGGCGGGTGTGCCGCGCACTATGGCCGTATCAGCCTTGCGCTGGCTGGGCCAGTTCCAGCACCCGGTCGACCAGCTTGTTGATGCCGGCGGCGGCCTCGGCGATGGACTCGGCGAGCATGTAGGCGGGGGTGGTGACCAGCTTGCGCTCGGTGTCCTCGACTATGTCTTCCACCGTGCACTCGACGTGCTGGCCGCCCATGGTGGTGAGGCCGGCGACGGCAGGGTCGTCCTCGGCGCCCAGGGTGCAGGTCACGCCTTCGCCGTAGATCTTCGCCGCCAGGGCCGGCGAGATACAGATCAGGCCGACCGGCTTGCCGGCCTGGGCGAAGGCCTGGGCGGCGGCCAGCACGTCCGGCTGCACGCTGCAGCCGGCGCCTTCTACGGCGAAGTTGGAGAGGTTCTTGGCCACGCCGAAGCCGCCCGGCAGGATCAGCGCATCGAACTGCTCGGCCTTCAGCTCGCGCACGTCCATCACATCGCCGCGGGCGATGCGCGCCGCCTCGGTGAGCACATTGCGGCTCTCCGGCATTTCCTCACCGGTGAGGTGGTTGATCACATGCATCTGCACGACGTTGGGGGCGAAGCATTGCACCTGGGCGCCGCGCTGATCCAGGCGCAGCAGGGTGATCACGCTTTCGTGGATTTCCGCGCCGTCATAGACGCCACAGCCGGAAAGGATGACCGCGACTCGTTTGTGCATGCTGTTCTCCATTGGCCAAGCAGTAAGTCGATGTCCCAGTTTCGCCGATCGCCCGACACAGCGTCGAGCGATGGCGTGTCGCCAAATGCCACTTCGGCTGGCATTCGCCGCCGCGAGTGGCCGGGCGGGCAGGACTAGGATCAGCTTAGGTCAACCCGTGCAGTGCCGAACCATGAACCTGATCCTGCTTGCCGTACCCTTCTTCTTCCTGCTCATCATTGCCGAACTGATCACCGATCGCGTGCGCGGGGTCCGTACCTACCGCCTGGCTGATTCGCTGAACAGTCTCAGCGCCGGCGTGCTGTCCCAGGCCAGCGGCCTGCTGAGCAAGGCCATCGCCGTGCTCGGTTACGCCTTCGCCTACGAGCACCTGCACCTCACGGTATTGCCGGACGAGCCGTGGGTCTGGGTGCTGGCCTTCTTCGCCTATGACCTCTGCTACTACTGGAGCCACCGCATCGGCCACGAGCGCAACGTGTTCTGGGCCTCCCACGTGGTGCACCACCAGAGCGAGGACTACAACCTCTCCACCGCCCTGCGCCAGACCAGCACCGGTTTCCTGCTGAGCTGGATGTTCTACCTGCCGATGGCCCTGGCCGGCATCCCGCCGGTGGTGTTCGTCACCGTCGGCGCGCTCAACCTGCTCTACCAGTACTGGGTGCACACCCGGCACATACCCAAGCTGGGCTGGTTCGAGTGGTTCTTCATCACCCCGTCCAACCACCGCGTGCACCATGCGCAGAACCCTATCTACATGGACCGTAACTACGGTGGCGTGTTCATCCTTTGGGATCGTCTGTTCGGCACCTTCCAGGAGGAGCTGGACGAGCATCCGGTGGTGTTCGGCGTGAGCGTTCCGCTGCGCAGCTGGAACCCGCTGTGGGCCAACGTGCAGTTCTACGTACAGCTGTGGCGCGATGCGGTGCGCGCGGAGTCCTGGTGGGACAAGCTGCGCATCTGGTTCATGCCCACCGGCTGGCGCCCGGCCGATGTGGCCGCGCGTTATCCGATCGACAAGCCGGACCTGGCCGCCTTCCGCAAGTTCGAGGTGCCGCTGGGCCGCGGGCAGAAGCTCTACGCCGGCCTGCAGTTCGCCAGCTACGTGGCCGGCACCAGCTGGCTGCTGGCGATGGCGGCGCAGCAGAGCCTCGGCGTGCTGGCCGGTGCCTGGCTGTGGGTGGCCTTCGGCCTGTACTGCATCGGTACCTGGCTGGAGAACCGCCCGTTCGCCCGCCCGCTGGAGGCGTTGCGCCTGGGGCTCAACCTGCCGGCGCTGCTGTGGGCCCAGCAGGTCGGCCTGATTGGCGGCGGCAGCCTGGCCTGGGCGCTACTGGCGGCCTGGAGCCTGGGCAGCCTGGTCTGGCTGTGCTGGCCACGCGGCGCGCAGGCACAAGTCGCCTGACCGACCCGTCGGCGACGCCGGAACTGCGGCTGCCCATCGCAGTCTGGGTGTGACAGTCATTATTTGGTCATAATGGCCGGGTACAACTGTCACACTCGCCCGCCGTGCGGGTTTTGGAGTCCGTCGTGAGCTTTACCCCCGCCAATCGCCTGTTCCCCGCTACCCGCCTGCGCCGCAACCGTCGCGACGAATTTTCCCGTCGCCTGGTGCGCGAGAACGTGCTGACCACCGACGACCTGATCCTGCCGGTGTTCGTCCTCGACGGCGACAATCGTCGCGAGGCGATTCCGTCGATGCCGGGCGTCGAACGCCTGTCCATCGACCTGCTGCTGCAGGAAGCGGAGCGCTGGGTGGAGCTGGGCATTCCGGCCCTGGCGCTGTTCCCGGTGACCCCGCTGGAGAAGAAATCCCTCGACGGCAGCGAGGCCTGGAACCCGGACGGCATCGCCCAGCGCGCCATCCGCGCCCTGCGCGCCAAGTTCCCCGAGCTGGGCGTTATCAGCGACGTGGCCCTCGACCCCTTCACCACCCACGGCCAGGACGGCATCCTCGATGACGCCGGCTACGTGATGAACGACGTGACCGTGGATGCCCTGGTCAAGCAGGCCCTGTCGCATGCCGAGGCCGGCGCCCAGGTGGTGGCCCCGTCGGACATGATGGACGGCCGCGTGCAGGCCATCCGCGAGGCCCTGGAGCTGGCCGACCAGCACAACGTGCGGATCATGGCCTACTCGGCCAAGTACGCCAGCGCCTACTACGGCCCGTTCCGTGACGCGGTCGGCTCGGCGGCCAACCTGGGCAAGGCCAACAAGGCCAGCTACCAGATGGACCCGGCCAACGGCGACGAGGCCCTGCACGAAGTGGCGGCGGACCTGGCCGAAGGCGCCGACATGGTCATGGTCAAGCCGGGCATGCCCTACCTGGACATCCTGCAGCGGGTGAAAAGTGAATTCCGCGTGCCGACCTTCGTCTACCAGGTCAGCGGCGAGTACGCCATGCACATGGCGGCGATCCAGAATGGCTGGCTCGGCGAGGCGGTGATCCTCGAATCGCTGACCGCCTTCAAACGCGCCGGCGCCGATGGCATCCTCACCTACTTCGCCGTACGTGCGGCAGAACTCTTGAACGCGGGGCGCTGAGCCGCCCCAGGGAAGCAAGGCAATGAATACCGAGGGACTCAGCAACAAGCAGATCTCCGACGCCCAGCTCGAGGCCGAGCCGCAGGCACCGGTGGAAGTGGTGGCCGAGGTGGTTGCCGTGCCGGCGGTCGAGCCCGAGCCGGCGCCCGCCCCGGCGCTGCCGATCCCCGGTCTGGATGACAGCAGCCTGTACATCCACCGCGAGCTGTCGCAGCTGCAGTTCAATATCCGCGTGCTGGAGCAGGCGCTGGACGAGTCCTACCCGCTGCTCGAGCGGCTGAAGTTCCTGCTGATCTTCTCCAGCAACCTCGACGAGTTCTTCGAGATCCGCGTCGCCGGGCTGAAGAAGCAGATCAACTTCGCCCGCGAGCAGGCCGGCGCCGACGGCCTGCTGCCGAGCCAGGTGCTGGCGCGCATCTCCGAGATCGCCCACGAGCAGGTCGACCGCCAGTACGCGCTGCTCAACGACGTGCTGCTGCCGGAGCTGGCCAAGCACCAGGTCAACTTCATCCGCCGGCGCTACTGGACCACCAAGCTGAAGACCTGGGTGCGCCGCTACTTCCGCGACGAGATCGCGCCGATCATCACGCCGATCGGCCTCGATCCGACGCACCCGTTCCCGCTGCTGGTGAACAAGAGCCTCAACTTCATCGTCGAGCTGGAGGGCGTCGATGCCTTCGGCCGCGATTCCGGTCTGGCCATCATCCCGGCGCCGCGCCTGCTGCCGCGCATCATCCGCGTGCCGGAGGAAGTGGGCGGGGCAGGGGACAACTACGTGTTCCTCTCCTCGATGATCCACGCCCACGCCGACGACCTGTTCCCCGGCATGAAGGTCAAGGGCTGCTACCAGTTCCGCCTGACCCGTAACGCCGACCTGTCGGTGGACACCGAGGACGTCGAAGACCTGGCCCGGGCCCTGCGTGGCGAGCTGTTCAGCCGCCGCTACGGCGACGCCGTACGCCTGGAGGTGGCCGAGACCTGCCCGCTGCAGCTGTCCGACTACCTGCTCAAGCAGTTCAACCTGAGCGAGAGCGAGCTGTACCGGGTCAACGGCCCGGTCAACCTGACCCGCCTGTTCAGCATCACCGGGCTGGAGAGCCACCCGGAGCTGCAGCACGCGACCTTCACCCCGGTGATTCCCAAGCTGCTGCAGAACGCCGAGAACATCTTCAGCGTGGTCGGCAAGCAGGACGTGCTGCTGCTGCACCCCTTCGAGTCCTTCACACCGGTGGTCGATCTGCTACGCCAGGCCGCCAAGGACCCCAATGTGCTGGCGATCAAACAGACCCTGTATCGCGCCGGGCCCAACTCGGAAATCGTCGACGCCCTGGTGGAGGCGGCGCGCAGCGGCAAGGAAGTCACCGCGGTGATCGAGCTGCGCGCACGCTTCGACGAGGAATCCAACCTGCAGCTGGCCAGCCGCCTGCAGGCCGCCGGCGCGGTGGTGATCTACGGCGTGGTCGGCTTCAAGACCCACGCCAAGATGATGCTGATCCTGCGTCGCGAGAACGGCGAGCTGCGCCGCTACGCGCACCTGGGCACCGGCAACTACCATGCCGGCAACGCCAAGCTGTACACCGACTACAGCCTGCTGACCGCCGACGAGGCGCTAGGCGAGGACGTGTCCAAGCTGTTCAACCAGCTGATCGGCATGGGCAAGACCCTGCGCATGAAGAAGCTGCTGCACGCGCCCTTCACCCTGAAGAAGACCCTGCTCGACATGATCGCCCGCGAGGCGCAGTTCGCCAGCGAGGGCAAGCCGGCGCACATCATGGCCAAGGTCAACTCGCTGACCGATCCGAAGATCATCCGCGCGCTGTACAAGGCCAGCCAGATGGGCGTGCGCATCGATCTGGTGGTGCGCGGCATGTGCTGCCTGCGTCCGGGCGTGCCGGGGGTGTCGCACAACATCCAGGTGCGCTCGATCGTCGGCCGCTTCCTCGAGCACAGCCGCATCTACTACTTCGGCAACGGTGGCGACGAGCAGCTGTTCCTCTCCAGCGCCGACTGGATGGAGCGCAACCTCGACAAGCGCGTGGAGACCTGCTTCCCGATGGAGGGCAAGAAGCTCATCACCCGGGTCAAGAAGGAGCTGGAGAGCTACCTGTCCGACAATACCCAGGCCTGGGTGCTGCAGCCGGATGGCCGTTACCAGCGCCTCAGCCCGTTCGGCAACGCCAACCCACGCAACGCCCAGGCGGCGCTGCTGGACAAGCTGACGGCGCCGCAGGTGCGCTGAGCAACGGCTGGACCTGAAGAAACGCCGCGATGCTCATGCAGGATCGCGGCGTTTTTTTGGGTCAGGCAAACCCTAGGAGCGAGCTCTGCTCGCGAATCGGGCCCCTGAAGAGCATCGCGAGCAGAGCTCGCTCCTACATGCGGTATGCCTTACTGCACCGTGATGGTGATCCTGTTCGAGATCACCGGCGGGTCCAGCGGCACGTGGTTCTTGTCGCCGATCAGCAGCTGCAGGGTGTGGCTGCCCGGCGGCAGGCTCAGTTCGGTCTCGGTCTGGCCCTTGCCGAAATGCAGGATCTGCTCGGTCGCCGGCAGCGGTACATCCAGCAGCGGCAGGGTGCTGACATCCACCAGCAGGTGATGGTGGCCGGTGGCGGGGAAATCGACACCGGCGGGCGCCACGCCCATGCCCTTGAGGCCGAACTTGACGCTGAAGGTCAGGCCGACGCTGGCGCCGTCGAGCGGCTCGATGAAATACACCTCGGCCCCCGGCGGTGCCGGCAATTGCGGCGCCGCATTCTCGGCCAGCGCCGGCACGGGCATGCAGAGCAGGGCGCACAGGCCCAAAGCACGTAGGGAGGTAGACAGGGAGAGACGCATGGCAGGCTCCTTTCGCGGCAATCTGCACTGACCTTAGTGCGCGGGCGCGGCACCTGCCCGGTCAGTCGTCGCGCCGCTCCAGGCGCGTCAACTCGGCGGCGGCCTCGGCCAGCTGGGTCTCGTTGAACACCCGCACGCCAGCGCGGCGCAGCAGGGCGGCGGTCACCCCTTCGCCCGCGACCAGGCTGCCGCTGAAGCTGCCGTCGTAGTTGTGGGTGTTGCCGCACGAGGGGCTGCGCGCCTTGAGCACGGCCACCCGCAGGCCGTGCTGCTGGACCAGGCGCAGGGCGATCTCGGCGCCGGCGACGAATTCCGCGGTGACGTCCTCACCGCCGTCGGTCAGCACCGGCAGGCGGCCGTCCAGCACTTCGCCGCCCTGGCCACCGGGGATTTCTGCCGGCGGACGTGGCGTCGGCAGGCCGCCGGCCACTTCCGGACACAGGGCGACGACGCGCCCCTCGTCCTGCCAGCGCTGCAGCAGATCGAATGGCCCGTGGGCGCCGCCGTCGTAGCGCACTTTGTGGCCGAGCAGGCAGCGGCTGACCAGCAGCTTCTCCATCAGTCCTCCAGGGCGAGCGTAGGGCGGGCGCAACCCGCGTAACCGGCCGCGCGGGTTTCACCCGCCCTATACCGCGGCTCCATACGCATGGTCAGCGCCTCCTGAACCAGCCGGTCAGCGACAGGCGCTCGCGGGTCGCCGGCAGCACTTCGTGGGGCAGCTCGGCGGAAATGAACAGCACCAGGGTGCCGGCCGTGGGCAGCACGTCCAGCTCGGCGCCGTCCTGCGAGTAGAGGCGCAGAGCGCCACCCTGCTCGGCCTGCCAGTCCTCATTGAGGTAGTAGACGGCGGACACGGTGCGGCGGTCGTCGTCGCGGAAGCGGTCCAGGTGCTTCTGGTAGAAGGCGCCTGGCGGATACAGGGCGAAGTGGCTCTCGTAGTCTTCCAGGCCCAGGTAGAACGCCTGATTGAGGGCCTGGCGCAGCTCGTCCATGGCCTGCAGGTACTGGTCGCAGGCCGCGTTCTGGCCCTGTTCCAGCCACTGGATACTGTCGCCACGGATGCCCTCGCGCACCGCCAGGCCCTGGCCACGGCCTACGCCAGCCGGGCTCAGCGCGCCGCTTTGCGCGCGGTTGCGGCACTCGGCGGCCAGTTCGCGGGTCAGAGACTGCGGCAGGGCATGCGCCTGCCGCGACCAGCCCTGGCTGGCGAGGTCGTCGATAATCTGCGGCAGGAGCCGCTGCAGGTGCTGGTCGGTCATGCGCCGATTCTACCAGCGCCGCCTGCAGGCCCCTACAATAGCCGCGCCAGACAGGAGTTATTCATGCGCGCCGTTTTTGCTCTGTTCATGCTGCTGTGCAGCTTCGCCGTTTCCGCCGACGACCATGCCCGCCTCTACCAGGCCGCCGGCTGGCCCGAGCAGCGCGCGCATTTCGGCGAGGCGCTCAAGCTGGCCCAGCAGCGCTACCAGGGCACCTTGCCGCCGGCGGTGTTCCAGGCCCTGGTGAGCAACAGCAACCGTCGCTTCGAGCCGGCCGCCATGGACCAACGCGCCCAGGCCGCACTGCGCACGGCCCTGGCCGACCCGCTGCCGGCGCTGCAGTTCTTCGAGTCGCCGCTGGGCAAGCGCGTGGTTGCCGCGGAAGTCCGCGCCAGTGCCCGCGACCAGCTGACCGCCCACGCCAATGGCCTGCCGCCGGTGCAGGCCGATGCCACCCGCCGCCTGCTGATCCGCCATCTGGCCCAGGTCGTGCCGGCCACCGAGGCCGGCGCCGAGGTCAGCCTGGCCCTGGCCGGCGTGGCGGCCGACAGCCTGAGTTCGATGGTGCCCGGGCTGTTCGGTGGCGAGCAGGCGCAGATGCTGGTGCAGAGCCAGCGCGAGCGGCTGATGCAGCAGATCGAGGCGGATATCGACAACACCCTGCTGCACGTCTATCGCGACCTGTCCGATCCGGAGCTGGACGAGTTCGTCGCCTTCGCCGAGTCGCCGGCCGGCAAGGCCTACTATCAGGCCGCCGTGGCCGCCCTGCGCGCGGGGCTGGCGGCGGGGCAGAGCGAGCAGAACATCCAGCCGGCCCAGCAGGGCATCTGACGAAGCGTCGGATGGCCCTGTAGGAGCGAGCTCTGCTCGCGAACGGCGAGGTGGGATCTTCGCGAGCAGCCTTAGCGCAAACGCTCGCTAAGGAAGGCGAAGTACTCGCGGCGAATGCCTTCGCTCTCGTTGACCAGGTGATGGCGGGCGCCGGGGATGCGCAGGACTTCCGGCTGGTCGAACTTGGCCTGCAGCACCTGCAGGTTGTGCCGCCAGTCCACCGTCATGTCCGCCTCGCCCTGTACCACCAGCGGCCTTAGCGCCTTGCGCGGGGCCTTCTCGATGCGTGGAATCCACTTGGCCAGGGCGCCGACCCAGGCGGTCGGCAGGTTGCGCGGCTGCAGCGGGTCGCGGTGCTGCAGGAAATCGAGGAATTCGGCGTCGCTGGAGTTGGCCGAGAAGCGCCGTGGGATTTCGCTGCGGAACGGGCCGATCAGGTGGTAGCTGAGCTTGGACAGGCCCCAGGCCCGCGGCCTTACCAGCGGCGCCAGGAGGATGGTGGCGCCGGGCTCCGGGCGCGGCTCGCCGAGTAGCAGGAAGTCCAGCAGGATGGCGCCGCCAGTGCTCTGTCCACAGAGATGCCAGGGTTGCGGCAGGTCGAGGCTGGCGGCCTCGGCGAACAGGCACTGCAGGGTGCGCTGGTAGGCGGCGAAGTCATCGATGCTGGCGCGCGCGCCTTCCGACAGGCCGTGGCCGGGCAGGTCGCAGGCCAGCACGGCGAGGTCCTCGCCCAGCGCCCAGTCGACCACATGGCGGTACAGGCCCATATGGTCGTAGTAGCCGTGCAGCAGGATCAGGGTCGCCTTGGGCTCCGCCGGCGTCCACAGCTGCGCCACCAGGTTCAGCCCGTCGCACTCGAAGCGGCCCAGGCGGCTGCGCATCCCGGCGTGCTGCGGCAGATCCAGGCCGTAGTAGCGCTGGTAGGCCAGGGCCTCGTCCGCCAAGGGTGCGGTGGCCGCGGCCAAGGGTCGCAGGCCGGCGCGCAGGCGCTCGGGCTGGAAGGGCTCTGGCAGGGTCTGGGGCATGGCGGTCATGGCGTCTTCGTGGCGGTGAGGGACAGCCGATATTCAGCTGTCGGGCGCGGCGTGGCAAGCTAGGCACCTTTCCTCCGTGTCGCCGATCATGTCCCCGCGCCGCAAAGCCATTCTCGCCAGCCTCGTTGCCATCCTCTGGCTGGGCGCCATGCTGGCCGCCTTCTGGTGGTTCGAGGCCCGCTACATTCGCCCCTTCGAGGCGCGCACCGAGCTGTTCTCGGGCGCCGAACTGCGTCTGCCGGCGGAGCTGGCGGGGCCGGGGCCGATCCGTCTGGTGCACTTCTGGGATCCGGGTTGCCCGTGCAATGTCGGCAACCAGCAGCACCTCGGCGAGCTGGTGCAGGCGTACTCGGGGCGTGGGGTGCAGTTCTACGCGTTGCAGAAGGCCGGCAGCCATGGCCGCCTGCCGGACAACCTGCAGGCCCTGCAACCACTGGAGGCCGTGCCCGGCAGCGAGCAGCTGCCGGCCAGCCCGGCGGTGGCGATCTGGGACCAGCAAGGCCGCCTGGCCTACTTCGGCCCCTACAGCGAAGGCGCGCTGTGCACCTCCAGCAACAGCTTTATCGAGCCAATTATCGAGGCGCTGCTGGCCGGCCGGCCGGTGCGTGCCGACAGCAACCTGGCCGTGGGCTGCTTCTGCGACTGGCAGGAGTGAGAACCTGCTTACGATCTCTTGATCGTCGGCCATGCTGCGTTGAAATGCCTGGCTTTAGCTCAAAAGATCGTAAACAGGTTCTTGCCTACTCCCGCGGCCCCAGGCGCAGATCCACTTCGCCGAGCATTTCGCCACCACTGCCGAAGCTGCGTTCCACCAGACGCACGCCACCGTCGCCGTGCAGCACCAGGGCGCTGCTGGCGCGGGTGCCGTAGCCGGGGCCGACGATGAATACAGTGGCCAGCAACATCTCCCAGTCGACGCCGACGCCGGTGTCCGGCAGCAGCACCCGTGGCGGCTGCTGGCGATCGCCGAGCAGCGCCAGCAGATTGGCCGGCTGAGGATTGTCGAGGGTGTTGGCCAGGGCCGCCGTGGAGCGCAGCACCTTGGGCCAGGGCGTATCCAGGTCGGCGTTGGACAGGCCATAGAGGCCAGGCAGCAGGCGGCGGATCTCGCCCTGCTCGGAGTTGAAGAAGTACAGCGCGCGGCGGTCGCCGAGCAGCAGATTGAAGCCGCTGTAGTGTTCCAGCCGGGGTTTCAGCTCGGCGAGGAAGGCTTCGGGGGCCTGCTCGCCACGCAGGAACTGCAGCGGCAGCTCGCCGCGCGAGCGTGCGCCGCGTGGCTGGCGTGGGTCGCGGATATTGGTCAGGGCGGCGAAGCGGCCCTCGGCCGTCACGCCCAGCCAGGTGCCACCGGCCAGCAGGTCGCGGCCGGCGTAGATGCCAGGCGCCTCTTCCCACTCCCCCAGCGGCAGGGTGGCACGCTCGTAGAACTCATCGCGGTTGGCGGCCAGTACCAGCGGTTGCGGGTGTCCGGGGCGCCAGGCGAAGACGATCAGGCACATACCACCTCCAGGGCCTGTGGTCAGGTGCCTGGAGTCTAACAAAGGTATAGGCGTCCATCGCCTCGGCTGGAGGGCAGGGTGGTCATCCGTTACCATGCCGCTTCGTTTTCGGGGGACTCCATGGAATTCCTGCTCTATCTGCTGCTCGGCGCGGCGGCCGGGGTGCTGGCCGGGCTGTTCGGTGTCGGCGGTGGCATCATCATCGTGCCGGTGCTGGTATTCAGCTTCACCGCCCAGGGCTTCGATCAGGCGATCCTCACCCACCTGGCGGTGGGCACCTCGCTGGCCACCATCATCTTCACCTCGATCAACTCGGTGCTCGAACACCAGCGCAAGGGCGCCGTGCTGTGGCCGGTGTTCACCTGGATGGCCGTGGGCATCCTGCTCGGCGCCGCCCTCGGCTCGCTCACCGCGGCGGCCATCCAGGGCCCGCTGCTGCAGAAGATCATCGGCGTGTTTGCCATCGTCATCGCCATCCAGATGGGCCTGGGTCTGAAACCCAAGGCCAGTCGCGCTGTCCCAGGCAAGCCCGGGCTGACCGGCGCGGGCGCGGTGATCGGCTGGGCCTCGGCGATCTTCGGCATCGGCGGCGGTTCGCTGACTGTGCCGTTCCTGACCTGGCGCAGCGTGCCCATGCAGCAGGCGGTGGCGACCTCCTCGGCCTGCGGCCTGCCGATCGCCGTGGCCAGCGCCCTGAGCTTCATGCTGCTGGGCTGGAACGAGGCACACCTGCCGGCCTGGAGCCTGGGCTATGTGTACCTGCCGGCGCTGGCCGGCATCGCCATCACCAGCATGTTTTTCGCCCGCATCGGCGCGCGCCTGGCGCACCGCCTGCCGGCCACCGTACTGAAACGACTGTTCGCTCTGCTGTTGCTCTGTGTGGGCACCAGCTTCCTGATCTAAGGAGTCGCAATGCTGACTTACCCGCAGATTGACCCGGTGGCCCTGGCCCTGGGCCCGCTGAAGATCCACTGGTACGGCCTGATGTACCTGGTCGGCATCGGCGGCGCCTGGTTCCTCGCCAGCCGCCGGCTGAAGGATTTCGACCCCAGCTGGAGCAAGGAGAAGCTCTCCGACCTGGTGTTCTGGGTGGCCATGGGCGTGATCCTCGGCGGCCGCCTGGGCTATGCGCTGTTCTACGACCTGTCCGCCTATGTGGCCGACCCGCTGAAGATCGTCCGCGTCTGGGAGGGCGGCATGTCCTTCCACGGCGGCCTGATCGGCGTGATGCTGGCCACCTGGTGGTTCGGCAAGCGCAACGGCAAGAGCTTCTTCGAGCTGATGGACTTTATCGCCCCTCTCGTGCCCATTGGCTTGGGCGCCGGGCGCATCGGCAACTTCATCAACTCCGAGCTGTGGGGCAAGGTCACCGACGTGCCCTGGGCCATGGTCTTCCCCAATGGCGGGCCGGACCCGCGCCACCCGTCGCAGCTGTACCAGTTCGCCCTCGAGGGCGTGGCCCTGTTTGTCATCCTCTGGGCCTATTCGCGCAAGCCGCGCCCGACCATGGCGGTGTCCGGCCTGTTCGCCATCTGCTACGGCATCTTCCGCTTCATCGTCGAATTCGTCCGCGTGCCGGACGCCCAGCTCGGCTACCTCGCCGGCGGCTGGCTGACCATGGGCCAGGTACTGTGCCTGCCGATGATTCTCGGCGGTCTCGGCCTTATGATCTGGGCCTACCGCCGCCAGGCCGTTCAAGGAGCCGCGTGATGAAACAGTATCTCGACCTGATGCGCCTGGTGCGCGAGACCGGCACCTTCAAGAGCGACCGCACCGGCACCGGCACCTATTCGGTGTTCGGCCACCAGATGCGCTTCAACCTGGCCGACGGCTTCCCGCTGGTGACCACCAAGAAGTGCCACCTGAAATCCATCATTCACGAGCTGCTGTGGTTCCTCCAGGGCGACACCAACATCAAGTACCTGAAGGACAACGGCGTGCGCATCTGGGACGAGTGGGCTGACGAGAACGGCGACCTCGGCCCGGTGTACGGCTACCAATGGCGCAGCTGGCCGGCGCCGAACGGCGAGTCGATCGACCAGATCAGCAAGCTGATCGCGATGATCAAGAACAACCCGGACTCGCGCCGCCTGATCGTCTCCGCCTGGAACCCGGCGCTGGTCGACGAGATGGCCCTGCCGCCGTGCCACACCATGTTCCAGTTCTATGTCGCCGACGGCCGCCTGAGCTGCCAGCTGTACCAGCGCTCGGCCGACATCTTCCTCGGCGTGCCCTTCAACATCGCCAGCTACGCGTTACTGACCCTGATGATTGCCCAGGTCTGCGGCCTGCAGCCCGGCGACTTCGTCTGGACCGGCGGCGACTGCCACCTGTACGCCAACCACATCGAGCAGACCGACCTGCAGCTGACCCGCGAGCCGCTGCCGCTGCCGACCATGAAGCTGAATCCCGAGGTGAAGGACCTGTTCGCTTTCAAGTTCGAGGACTTCGAGCTGCAGAACTACCAGGCCCACCCGCACATCGCCGCGCCGGTCGCGGTGTAAGCCATGCTGGCGGCCGAGCTCAAGGCCTTTCACATGGTCGCCCGCCTGGGCAGCATCACCCAGGCGGCGAAGAAGCTCGGCCTCAGCCAGCCCACGGTCACCACGCAGATCCGCAGCCTGGAGGCGCAGTACGGCGTCGAGCTGTTCTACCGGGGCGGCCGCCGCCTGACCCTGAGCGAGGAGGGCGCGCGCCTGCTGCCGATGGTGCAGCAGCTGTTGCAGCAGGAGGCCGATATCGAGTTCTTCCTGCGCAACTGCGGCCAGCTGCAGGGCAGCCTGCGCATCGCCGCCACCGCACCCTACTACGTGCTCGACCTGGTCAAACGCTTCCGCGAGCGCCTGCCGCAGATCCAGGTGACCCTGGAGATCGGCAACTCGCAGCAGGTGATCGAGGCGCTGGAGGAATACCGCGTCGACCTCGCCGCCTCCTCGCAGCTGGAGCAGGACGCGCGCTTCACCCGCCTGGTGCTGGGCCAGGACCCGCTGGTGCTGGCCGTGCACAGCAGCCACCCGCTGGCCGCGCACAAGCGGCTCAACGCCTCGGCACTGGCCGGCCACTGCCTGCTGATGCGCGAGGCCGGCTCGACCACGCGCCTGCTCACCGAGCAGATGCTGCGCGACGCCGGCGTCGCCCCCGGCCCGCTGCTGGAGATCGGCAGCCGCGAGTCGATCCGCGAGGCGGTGCTGCGCAATATCGGCGTCAGCGTGATCGCTCGCCACGAGGTGCCGGACAACCCCGAGCTGCGGGTGATCGAGCTGGACGACGCGCCGCTGATCCCCGAGTACCTCTACTGCCTCAAGGAACGCCGCGGCGCGCGCCTGCCGGCCGCCTTCCTGGCGCTGGCGCGGGAAGCGGTGAGTTGATTTCCCCTCGCCCGTGTTCTCTCCACCTGAGGGCTGACTTTTACCTACTGCAAGAAGCAGGGAGGCTATAAATGGTTCCGGTCGCACCCATCAAAGCATCACCCTTCACTCGTAGCCGCTTGTTTATCCTTCGCTCTCTAGCTCTTGTGCTGATTCTTTTCCTGGCTAATCAGGCTTTTGAAGCCTATCAGGATGGCGTGATGAGACTGGGCACAAGGCGTTTTTCTATCATGCTGAGCGGTGGTGATATCTGGGCGGGATATCTGTTCCTGTCTACCTGTGCTGCTGTATCGATGTTTCTTTTCTTCTGCAATCACGCCTTCACCCACAGCTATAAGCGACTTGCGCCCTGGATAGGCGGAGGCTGGTTCGCCAGTCTTGTCCTGTGCTGGGTATTGCATCTCTGACCGATGCGCTTCTAAACCTATTCGCAAATCCACCGATACCACTATCGGTAGCTTTTACCCAATTGCCATAAAGCCTTAGCACTGCACCCGCAGCATGAACCTCGTTCGATTCACAACGAGGTTCTGTCATGGCCACCGTCGACCTGCAGCTGCGCGACATTCACAAGGGCTTCGGCGCCTTCAAGGCGCTGGACGGCGTATCGCTGGACATCGCCGCCGGCGAGCTGGTGTGCCTGCTCGGCCCCTCCGGTTGCGGCAAGACCACCCTGCTGCGCTGCATCGCCGGCCTGGAACAGCAGGACGGCGGCGCCATCCGCTTCGCCGGGCGCGACGTCTCCGAGCTGCCGCCGCAGGCGCGTGACTACGGCATCCTGTTCCAGTCCTACGCGCTGTTCCCCAACCTGAGCGTGGCGCAGAACGTCGCCTACGGCCTGGCCGGCCAGGGCCGCGAGGCGATCCGTACGCGGGTAGTCGAGATGCTCGAACTGGTCGGCCTGGCCGGCAGCGAGCAGAAGTACCCGGCGCAGCTCTCCGGCGGCCAGCAGCAGCGCGTGGCGCTGGCCCGTGCACTGGCGCCGAGCCCGTCGCTGCTGCTGCTCGACGAGCCTATGTCGGCCCTCGACGCCCGCGTGCGCGAGCATCTGTGCGGCGAGCTGCGCGCGCTGCAGCGCCAGCTCGGCATCACCACCCTGATGGTCACTCACAACCAGGACGAGGCCATGCTGATGGCCGACCGCATCGCCGTGATGAACCACGGCCGCGTCGAGCAGTACGCCTCGCCCCAGGACATCTACCGCGCGCCGGCCACGCCCTTCGTCGCCGAGTTCGTCGGCCAGGGCAACTGGCTGCCGTTCGAGCGCGACGGCGAGCACGCCCGCGTCGGCGACCTCAGCCTGCGTTTGCACGGCCAGCAGCCGAGCGAGCGCGGCCGCCTGTTCTGCCGCCCCGAGGCGGTGGTGATCAACCCGCCGGTGCCCGAGGACAACCTGTTCCCGGCGCAGATGCGCGAGATCACCTTCCTCGGCAACCGCTGCCGCCTGAGCTTCGAGCTCGACGCGCTGCCGGGCCACGCTCTGCTCGCCGAGCTGGCGCCCGAGTCCATGCCGCGCCTGAGCGGTGCGGAGATCTGGGTCGCGCTGCCGCCGCGCAGCCTGCAGGTGTTCGCCTGATGCAGCAGGTCGCCATCCTCAAGTCGCTGCCCAGCGTCAGACGCTGGCCGGCCGATCTGGCCGACCGTTTGTTCGTGCGCGGCGGCCAGTGGCTGCTGCTGGCGCTGCTATTGCTTGCCGTGCTGCTGCCGCTGGCCGCCATGCTCTGGCGCGGCCTGGCCGGCGATCCGGCGCAGGGCGGCGGGCTGCTTGCGGCGCGTGAGCTGGTGGCCAGCGCCAACTTCCGCTGGCTGCTCGGCAACAGCCTGAAGAGCGCCCTGGCCGTGGTACTGATCGTGGTGCCGCTGGCCTACGCCTTCGCCTATGCCCTGCGGCGCACCTGCGTGCCGGGCAAGGGCCTGTGGCGCGGCATCTCGCTGCTGCCGCTGCTGGCACCGTCGATGCTGCCGGGCATCGCGCTGATCTACCTGTTCGGCAACCAGGGCGTGCTGCGCCACCTGCTGACGGACAACGTCTACGGCTTCTGGGGCATCGTCCTTGGCCAGGTCATCTACACCTTCCCGCATGCGCTGATGGTGCTGCTCAGCGCCCTGGCCCTGGCCGATGCGCGGCTGTTCGATGCGGCTTCGAGCATGGGTGCATCCAGGTGGCGCGCGTTCCGCAGCATCACCTGGCCGGGCAGTCGCCAGGGCGTGTTCGCCGCCGCCTGCCTGGTATTCACCCTGTGCGTCACCGACTTCGGCGTGCCGGTGGTGGTGGGCGGCGACTACCAGGTGCTGGCGCTGGAGGCCTACAAGGCGGTGGTTGGCCAGCAGCAGTTCGGCCGCGGCGCGCTGATCGGCCTGTTCCTGCTGCTGCCGGCGCTGCTCAGTTTCGCCGTCGATCTCTGGCTGCGTCGCCGTCAGCGCGACGCCATGGGCGGGCGAGCCCAGGTCTACCACCCGCAGCCCAGTCGTGGCCGCGACGGTGCCTTCCTGCTGCTGGTGCTGCTGGTCAGCGCCTGCCTGCTCGGCGTGTTTGGCATGGCGGTGTACTCGTCGCTGGTCAAGTTCTGGCCCTACGACCTGTCGCTGTCGCTGCACAACTACGCCTTCTCCGAGCTGCCCGGCGGCTGGCTGGCCTACCGCAACAGCCTGTTGCTGGCGACCTGCTGCGCGCTGTTCGGCGGCGTGCTGATCTTCCTCGGCAGCTACCTGCTGGAGAAGACCCGGCAGAGCCCGCTGACCCAGCTGCTGCGCCTGCTCTGCTTCATTCCCATGGCGGTGCCGGGTTTGGTCCTCGGCCTCGGCTACGTGTTCTTCTTCAACCTGCCGGCCAATCCGCTGCACGGCCTGTACGGCAGCCTGACGCTGCTGGTGATCTGCACCGTGGCGCACTTTCTGACCACCGCGCAGATGACCGCCAGCGCCGCCCTGCGCCAGCTCGACGGCGAGTTCGAGGCCGCCGCGCTGTCGCTGAAGGTGCCACTGCTGCGCCACTTCTTCCGCGTGATCCTGCCGATCTGCCTGCCGGCGCTGCTCGACATCGTCCGCTACCTGTTCGTCTCGGCGATGACCACGGTGTCGGCGGTGATCTTCCTCTACAGCCCGGACAGCCTGCTGGCCGCCATCGCCGTGCTGAACATGGATGACGCCGGCAACGTCGGCGGCGCCGCCGCCATGTCCACCCTGATCCTGCTCACTTCCGCCGCCGTCTCGCTGCTGCTGGCCGGGGCCTCGCGCGGCCTGCTGCGCCGGTCCCAGGCCTGGCGCGCGGCGCCCGGCCATTGAACCCTCGGAGAACCTTCATGCGCTATCAACATCCCACCCGCCTCAGCGCCACCATCCTCGACTGGGCCGGCACCGTGGTCGACTTCGGTTCCTTCGCGCCGACGCGCATCTTCGTCGAGGCCTTCGCCCAGTTCGATATCGAGCTGAGCCTGGACGAGGCGCGCGGCCCCATGGGCATGGGCAAGTGGGACCACATCCGCACCCTGTGCGACGTGCCGGCCATCGCCGAGCGCTACCAGCGCCGCTTCGGTCGCGCGCCGACGGACGCCGACGTCACCGCCATCTACGAGCGCTTTATGCCGCTGCAGATCGACAAGGTCGGCGAGCACTCGGCGCTGATCCCCGGCGCCCTGGAAGCTATCGCCGCCCTGCGCGAGCGCGGCCTGCGCATCGGCAGCTGCTCCGGCTACCCGCTGGCAGTGATGGGCAAGGTGGTCGAGCTGGCCGCCGCCAAGGGCTACAGCCCTGATCACGTGGTCGCCACCGATGAGGTGCCCAAGGGCCGGCCGAGCCCGGCACAGGTGCTGGCCAACGTCATCGCCCTGGGCCTCGACGACGTCGCCGCCTGCGTCAAGGTCGACGACACCGAGCCGGGCATCCTCGAGGGCCGCGCCGCCGGCATGTGGACCGTGGCGCTGCGCTTCTCCGGCAACTTCTTGGGCCTTTCCTGGGACGCCTACCAGGCGCTGCCGGCCGAGCGCCGCGCCACCGAGCGCGCGCGTATCGACGGCCTGTTCGCCGGCAGCCGCCCGCACTACCTGATCGACACCATCGCCGAGCTACCCGCGGTGGTCGACCACATCAACGCACGCCTGGCCCGTGGCGAAAGCCCGCAGGCCTGCTGAACCCGACAACCAACGCCAACCGCTAGCCACACCACTAGGAGCTTCACCATGTTCAAACGCACCGCTATGGCCGCCGGCCTGCTCGCTGCCTGCGCCCTGCAGGCTCAGGCCAACACCGAGCTGACCGTCTACACCGCGCTGGAAGTCGAGCAGCTCAAGCCCTACCAGGAAGCGTTCGAGAAGCAGAACCCGGACATCAGCATCAAGTGGGTGCGCGACTCCACCGGCATCGTCACCGCCAAGCTGCTGGCCGAGAAGGATCGCCCGCAGGCCGACGTGGTCTGGGGCCTGGCCGGCTCCAGCCTGGCCATCCTCAAGCAGCAGGACATGCTGGTGCCCTACGCCCCGGCCAACCTGGACAAGATCGGCGCCAACTACCGCGACGCCGCCAACCCGCCGGCCTGGGTCGGCATGGACGTGTGGGCCGCAACCATCTGCTTCAACCGCATCGAGGCCGAGAAGCAGGGCTTGCCCAAGCCGACCAAGTGGGAAGACCTGACCAACCCGGTGTACAAGGACAAGATCGTCATGCCCAACCCGGCGTCCTCCGGCACCGGCTACCTGGACGTCAGCGCCTGGCTGCAGACCTTCGGCGAGGACGGCGGCTGGGCCTACATGGACAAGCTGCACGCCAACATCGGCCAGTACACCCATTCCGGTTCCAAGCCGTGCAAGGTGGCCGCCGCCGGCGAATTCCCGATCGGCATCTCCTTCGAGTACCCGGCCGTGCAGCTCAAGCGCAAGGGCGCGCCGCTGGACATCGTGCTGCCCAAGGAAGGCCTGGGCTGGGAGATCGAGGCCACCGGCATCGTCAAGGGCACCGACCAGTTGGACGCAGCCAAGAAGCTCGCCGACTTCGCCGCCAGCCGCGAGGCCATGGACCTGTACAAGGCCAACTTCGCCGTGCTGGCCCAGCCGGGCATCGCCGAGCCGTTCCAGGAGCTGCCAGCCGACTACGAGCAACGCTTGATCAAGAACGACTTCGCCTGGGCCTCGGAGAACCGCGACAAGATCCTCGCCGAGTGGCGCAAGCGCTACGACGGTAAGTCCGAGCCGGTGGCGCAGTAAGCCCGCGTCACCCCTCTCCTGCGGGAGAGGGGCCGGGGCGGCCCGCGTAGGGTGAGGGATTTCCGGGCCGCACCGAGCTGCCTATCAGTCCGTAGGGTGGAAAACCGCGCAGCGTTTTCCACCTTCGCCCGGTGGATGTGCTGCGCGAGATCCACCCTACGCCATTCATTTTCGACGGCTGCATTGATGGCCGTCTGCAGCGATTCAGGAGTTTCCCCATGACTCAGCACGACTGCGACCTGCTGGTCGTCGGCGCCGGCATGCTCGGCCTCGCCCATGCCTGGGCCGGCGCCAAGCGCGGCCTCAAGGTCAAGGTCTTCGAGCGCACCGCCACGCCGCTCGGCGCTTCCATTCGCAACTTCGGCCAGGCCCTGGTCACCGGCCAGGCGCCGGGGCCGATGCTCGACCTAGCGCGTCAGGCCCACGGCCTATGGGCCGAACTGGGCAAGGCCGCGGGCCTGGCGCTGAAGCAGCAGGGCTCGCTGGTATTCGCCCGCACCGAAGCCGAGGAGGCGATGCTCGAAGCCTTCTGCACCGGTCGTGCGCGTGAGCTCGGCTACCGCGTCGAACTGCTGCGTGGCGCCGCCCTGGACGGCCTATACGCCGGCCGCTTCGCTCATCACCGCGCCGCCCTGCACGGGCTGGACGACCAACAGCTGTACTCGCGCGAGGCGCTGCCGCAGATCGTCGACTACCTGCGCGGCCTCGGCGTCGAGTTTCACTTCTCCACCCTGGTGCGCGATGTCGAGTCCGGCAGCGCGCTGACCACCGCCGGGCGCTTCACCGCGCGGCACATCCTGGTCTGCTCCGGCCACGACTACCAGACCCTGCTGGCCGAACCCATGGCCGCGCTGAAGCCTTCGGTGTGCCGCCTGCAAATGCTGCGCGCGCGCCTGGAACGCCCGCTGGAGCTGCAGCACGCGGTGCTCACCGGCCTCAGCTGCGTGCACTACGGCGCCTTCGCCGACCTGCCCGAGGCCGCGGCGATCCAGGCCGAGATCCGCCGCGACTACCCGGCGCTGGAGGAATACGGCATCCACCTGCTGGTCAGCCCGACGCCCTATGGCGAGCTGATCATCGGCGACTCCCACGACTACGGCAGCGACGCCACGCCGTTCAACGCCGAGAACGTCGACCAGCTGCTGATCGAGCTGGCCGAGCACACCCTGGGCGGCCGTCTGCAGGTGCTGGAGCGTTGGCAGGGCGTGTATGGCTCGCGTGGCCCCGGCCCGTTCAGTGTGCTGCGCGCCGCCGAGGGCGTGACCGCGGTGCTGATGCACACCGGCCTGGGCATGAGCGTCGGCCTCGGCCTGGGCGAGCGCACCATCGCCGCGCTGCTCGGCGAGGGCGAGTGGCCCGTGGCGCTGCGGGCGTGAGTGCCGCGCTGGCGGTGGCCGAGCTGTTCGCCCTGTGCCGCCAGCAGGCCCAGGCCGACTACATCGGCGAGGCGGTCAGCCAGCTCGAGCACATGGTCCAGGCCGCCCAGCTGGCGCGTGACGAAGGCGCCGACGAGGAGCTGATCCTCGCCGCCTTCTGCCACGACGTCGGCCACTTCTGCGTGCCACCTGCGGCGCACAACAGCATGGCCGGTCTCGGTCGCCAGGGCCACGAGCGGGTCGGCGCGCGCTGGCTGCGCGGCCTGGGCTTCTCCGAACGGCTCAGCGGCCTGGTGGCGTTGCATGTCGAGGCCAAGCGCTACCTGTGCCGGCGCGAGGCGGGCTATCTGGAGGCGCTCAGCCCGGCCAGTCTGCAGACGCTGAGCTGGCAGGGCGGACCGATGAGCGAGGCGCAGGCCGATGCCTTCGAGCGCGATCCGCTGTTCGCCGATAGCCTGCGCCTGCGCCGCTGGGACGAGGCGGCCAAGGTACCCGGCCGGCCAGCGGCTGATCTGGCCTGGCTGGAGGCCCTGGCCACGCGGGTGCTGGCGCAGTCCTAAGCGGTCCGTCGCGAGGCTGAAACGCCAGTTGCCGTGATCGGCCCATACACCTGGCACGGATGGACCTGGCGCAATGCGCGGCGAGAGTTTTCACAGAGCGTCAGCCGCAGCTTCGCCGCCACCTTCGCCGAGTGCCCCTGCCCGGGCTGGTCGATGCCATCATCCGCGCCAACCAATTGCGCTGACGGCGCTCAGGCGCCGAGCAGCTCGCCGGTCAGGGCATCCACCTGGTCACGCCGCTCGGCCTGCTCCAGGCGCGCAGCGGGATTCAGCGATGACCATTCGGGATGCGCCCGCGCCCGACGCAGGGCCTCGGGCAGGCGGGCCTCGCGCCAGGCGCTGTCCTGCGGCTGGTCCAGGCGGATCGCCGCGGTCGCCGCATGGCCGCGGGCGAGCAGGGCGGCCAGCAGCTGGCGCTGGCGCAGGGCGAGCAGGCGCAGCACATTGTCGTCCACCGTCAGCTCGCGCTGGCCCTTGAACTTGCCGAGCAGACGGCCGCCGAAGTTGCGCGCGGTCTGCAGCCCGCCTCCGGCCAGGGCGCCAAGCAGCGCGGCCGCGCCCAGGGTCACGCCGCCCACCAGCAGGTCGATGCCCACCCCGGTGGCCGCACCGGCAGCCATGCCGCCGCCGACCTTCACGCCGAGCTGGCGCAGGGTCTCCGGGTTGAACAGGTCGTCGCCCCAGCGCCCGTCCGTCAGCGGTAGGTCGCCGGCCTGGGCGTCGTCCGAACGGAAGGCATACAGGCGCAGCAGGGCCTCGACGCACTGCTGTTCGCGGCGGCGGATGACCTGATGCAGGGCGGCGATCTCGCCCTGTTCGATCTGCGGCTGGGCCGCCACGCTGCGCCGGCAGGCCGCGCAGTCCACCAGCAGCTCGGCGATCAGCCGCGCGCCGGCCTGGTGGCGGGCGGCGTCCTGGGCCTCGTGGTCGAGGATCAGCCGCTCCAGTTGCGGCCGCGCCGGTTCCACCAGCAGGGCCAGACTCTCGTACAGGCGGCGCTCGCCGTCCAGCGGCGGCGCCACCGTGTCGAACGCCACCCGCGCATGCAGGCCGAAACGGGCCAGGGCCTCGCGCCACTCAGGCTCGCGCTGGGCCGCCGCGGCACCGAAGTTGAGCACCGGCAGCAGCGGCTTGCCGCAACCGGCCAGCACCTGCAGCTCGTCGCGGTACTTGGCCAGCACCGGCTCACGGGCGTCAATCACGTACAGCCCGGCGTCGCTGGCCAGCAGTTGGCGCAGCACCTTGGCCTCCTGCTCGAAGCGCTGACGCACCTCGGCGCTGTCGAGGAAGCGGGCGATACGCGCCGGGCCGTCCAGGCGCTCGCCGGGCCGCTCCAGGCGTTCCAGGTAGTCGAGCAGGGCGATGGCGTCTTCCAGGCCGGGGGTGTCGTACAGCTCCAGCAGCGCTTCGCCGCCCACCGACAGGCGCGCGCCTTCCACGTGGCGGGTGGTGCTGGGCCGGTGCGAGACCTCGCCGAAGCCGACATCGCGCAGCAAGGTGCGTAGCAGCGAGGTCTTGCCGACATTGGTGTGGCCGACCACGGCCAGGCGCAGCGGTTTAGTCATGGCCGCGCTCCAGTTCGTAGCCCGGATGTAATCCGGGGTGGAGCTGCCTGCTTCCCGGTTGCATCCGGGCTATGCGATCAGTCATGTCCAGTCTCCAGCCAGGCCAGTGGCGCCGAATCGGAGAAGGCCAGGTCGAGGCGCGCCAGGCCTTCGTGCCAGTCGCCCAGGCGCTGGCTGTCCAGCGCCTCGCCGGGTGGTGGCGGCAGCAACCAGATGCGCGTGGCGGCGGCCGTGCGCGACAGCTCGCCGAGCAGCGCCAGGGTGCCGCGATCCGGCGAGCGCCGCGGGTCGACGGCGATGGCCAGGCGCGCCGGGGGGAAACGGCTCAGCTGGTCGAGCAGGTGCTGGCGCTGTTCGCGGCTGTCCAGCACCCCGGCATCGGCCACGCCCTTGCCCAACTGTGGCGGCCAGGGTCGGCTGTTATCCAGCTCCACCGCCACCAGCAGGGCGCCGGCCGTGGCCAGTGCACTGCGCCCACCCTGCGGTTGGTGCAGCGCCTGCGGCTCCGCATCCAGCACGCCGAGGCGTTCGGCCGGTGGTTGCAGGCGCTCGGCCAGCAGGCGGTAGCTCGGCAGGGTGAGGTCCAGGCGCAGGCGCGCGCTGCCATGCCACCAGCGCCACAGGCACAGCAGCAGGAGCAGGGCGCGCGGCAGCAGGCCGAACACCAGCAGCACGCCGAGCAGCCAGCCGGCCCAGGCATGCCGCGCCGTTTCCACAGCAAGGGCGGATTCGCCGCTGGCGCGGATGGTGTCGACATCCGGCAGCGGGAGGCCGAGCAGGGCGGGCAGGGCGCCGAGCAGATGGGTGAGGGCGACGAAGGCATCGCTGCCGAGCAGCGTGGTCTCCCAGACGAAGCCGTAGCGCCGGGTGCTGAGCAGGAGCAGCAGCATCAGCGCGGCGGCGAGCAGCGCCACCAGCCACAGGCCGTGGACCAGGGCGCCGAGCAGCCAGCGGTTGAGGCGACGGCGCTGCAGCAGCAGGACCAGCGCCGGGCCGAGCTGGGCGGCTGCGGCGTCGCGCGCCAGCTTCTCGCTGAGCCACAGCCAGAGGCGGCCGAGGGCGGCCTGGTGTTCGCCGGCGAAGGCGATGCCGAGCAGCCAGCCCAGCAGGGTCAGCAGATGAATGCCGAGCAGGCTGCCGAGGGCCCAGAACACGTTGACCGGGCGGCTGCCCTCGCCCAGGGCCGCCAGGGCCAGGCCGGCGCCGCCGACCAGGGCCAGGATCAGCAGGGCTGTTAGCGCCAGGCGTGCACCCTGCAGCCAGTGACGCTGAGCCTGAAGCTGGCCATCGCGCTTGGCCAGGAACAGGGCGCGGGCCTCGATGCGGCTCGCCAGGTCGCCATCGGCCTGGCGTGCCAGGCGATTGGCCTCGGCATCTTCCAGCGGCCCGGCGTGGTCCTCGCGCAGGCGAATGGCTTCGCACAGCCAGAGGCGCTGCAGGCGCGAGCGGGGAGGCGGGGGACTGTCTGTCACGCGGCGTTCCGTCTGCGGGTCGAGGGCCAAAGCATAACCGCTGCGCCACCACTGGGGAAAAGCCCGAGTTGTGACGCGCCGCCGGCTGCGGCTAGGCTTCAGGCAGAACAACGAGAAGAGCGCTGCCATGAAGCTGCCCCACCTGGATTGGGTCAACCACGACTCGCCCTACCTGCGCCAGCTGCGCGAGGGCTTCCGCCTGCTGCGTTTCGACGGCGAGATGGAGGCGGCGTACAACCGCTACCACGCCAGGGTGTTCCTGATCCGCATGCGCTGGTCGCTGCTGGTGGCCATCGTGTTGTTCCTCGCCTTCGCCGTGCTGGACACCATCAGCCTGCCGGGCGCGGTGCGCAGCCAGACGCTGACGATCCGCCTGGGGGTGATCGGGCCGATGCTGCTGCTGACCTGGCTGGCTACCTATCGGAGCCGCCTGCTCGGCCTTCTGCAGGTGCTGGGTGGGGTCTGCGCGCTGTTCTGCGGGCTGGGCGTGGTCGGCATCATCTGGGTCGCCCGGGCCCACGACTACCCCCTGCCCTACGAGGGCATCATCCTGGTCACGGTGTTCTTCTACTTCCTCACCGGCCTGCGTTTCGTGGTCGCCTCGTTGTGCGGCTGGCTGATCTTCCTCGCCTACCTGACGGTGGAGCTGATCAACGACCTGGATGGCGCGGTGCTGCTGTACAACCTGTTCTTCCTGGGCACGGCCAACGTGATCGGCTCGGTGGGCTGCTACTTCCTCGAATACGCCACGCGGCAGAACTTCCTCGCCCAGGGCCTGCTGCAGGACCTGGCGGAGAAGGACTCGCTCACCGGCCTGCTCAACCGCCGCGCCTTCGGCGAGCGCGCCGAGGCCAGCTGGCGCCAGGCCCTGCGCGAGCAGCAGCCGCTCGCCGTGGTGATGATGGATGTGGACTTCTTCAAGCGCTACAACGACCACTACGGCCACAGCGCCGGCGACGAGGCGTTGCGCGGGGTCGGCCGGGTGATCGGCGCCCAGGCCCGGCGCCCGCTGGACATGACTGCGCGCTACGGCGGCGAGGAGTTCGTCGGCCTCTGGTACGGCCTGGACGAGGCCGCCGTGCTGACGATCCTCGAACAGCTGCGCGCCGAGGTGGAGGCCCTGGGCCTGGCGCACGCCAAGTCCGACATCGCGCCGGTGGTGACCCTCAGCATCGGCCTGGCCTGGCTGGTGCCGCAGCCGCACCAGAGCCTGGCCGACGCGCTGCGCCTGGCCGACGTGGCGCTTTACCTGGCCAAGGAGCAGGGGCGCAACCGGGTGGTCGGCAAGCGGCCGGGCAGTAGCCAGGTGGCTTGAGCCGGCGCCAGTCGGTATCCTCGCGCCCATGAAAACGACTCTTCCCCTCTGCCTGATCGCCGCCCTCGCCGACAACCGCGTGATCGGCCGCGACAACCAGCTGCCCTGGCACCTGCCGGCGGACCTCAAGCACTTCAAGGCCAAGACCCTCGGCAAGCCGATCATCATGGGCCGCAAGACCTGGGATTCGCTGGGCCGCCCGCTGCCGGGCCGGCTCAACCTGGTGGTCAGTCGCCAGGCCGGGCTGCAGTTGGAGGGGGCGGAAGTCTTCCCGTCGCTGGACGCCGCCATCCTGCGCGCCGATGAATGGGCGCGCGAGCAGGGCGCGGATGAGCTGATGCTGATCGGCGGCGCCCAGCTCTACGAGCAGGGGCTGGCCCAGGCCGCGCGCCTGTACCTGACCCGCGTGGCGCTGCACCCGGAAGGCGATGCCTGGTTCCCGGCGTTCGCCGAGAGCGACTGGCAGCGCAGCGACAGCGAGGCGCATGAGGCGACCGACGCTGCGCCGGCCTATTGCTTCGAGACCTGGCAGCGCCGCTAGGGCTTTTCTTCACTGACATTGATCGACGTCGCCTTCGTGCGAAGGCGGCGCCCTATGCTTTTGTCTTTCCCCGCCAAGATCCGCACATGACCGACCCTATCGATACGCCCGAGGCGGAAACCGTCGCCGCCATCTTCGTCCGCCACCCGCTTTGGGAGGATGCCCTGGCCCTGCTGTTCGGCACCGCCCTGGTGGCCCTGGGCATCGCCTTCTACAGCCATGCCGGGCTGCTTACCGGCGGCACCGTGGGCGTGGCCTTCCTGGCCAAGTACCTGGCCGGCTGGCCCTTCGGCCTGGTGTTCTGCCTGGTCAACCTGCCGTTCTACGCGCTGGGCATCTGGCGCCTGGGCTGGGGCTTCACCCTGCGCACCGGCTGCGCGGTGCTGCTGGTGTCGCTGCTGGCCGAGCTGACCCCGGGCTGGGTCGCCTTCACCCATCTCAATGAACTCTATGCCGCGCTATTCGGCGGCGCGGCCATGGGCCTGGGCCTGCTGATGCTGTTCCGCCACCGGGCGAGTCTGGGCGGGGTGAATATCCTCGCACTGTTCCTGCAGGAGCGCTTCGGCCTGCGCGCCGGCGCGGTGCAGATGGCCATCGACGCGGTCATCGTGCTGGCGGCGGTGTTCGTGGTGACGCCGGACAAGGTGGCCCTGTCGGTGCTCGGTGCGGTGATGCTCAACCTGGTGCTGGCGATCAACCACCGCGCCGACCGCTATACCGGGGTCAGCTGAGCCCAGTGTTCAAGGCTGGAGTTCGACCAGCTCGGCGCGCGGCTCGCCATGGTCGATATGCAGCAGGGCGACGCTGATCGGCAGCTTGAAGCGCCGTGGTCCGGCGCTGCCGGGATTGATCCACAGCAGGCCGGCGCGCTCCTCGATCAGCGGCTTGTGCGAATGGCCGGTGATCACCACGCGCACGCCCTCCGGCAACTGCGCCGGCACATGGGCAAGCTCGTGCACCACGTACAGGCCGACCCCGCCGAGCCGCAGCGTGGCTTGCTGCGGCAACTCGGCGGCCCAGTCCAGCCCCTCGTCATTGTTGCCGCGCACTACGGTCAGTGGCGCCAGCTCGCGCAGGGCATCGAGAATCTCCGGTTTACCGATATCCCCGGCGTGCAGAATATGCGCACAACCCTGCAGCGCCACCAGTGCCTCGGGGCGCAGCAGGCCGTGGGTGTCGCTGATCAGGCCGATCTTCATGCGGCTCTCCCGTAGGGCGGGTGAAACCCGCGTGACCGATTGCGGGTTTCGCCCGCCCTACACAGCAGAAGCCCGGCGCTGGGCCGGGCTTGGCGCGTGTTGACTGGGAGACCCTCACCCCAGCCCTCTCCCAGAGGGAGAGGGTGTAGAGCGGATCAGCCGTCCAGCATAGCCTTGTCGCGCACCGCGCCCTTGTCGGCGCTGGTGGCCAGCAGGGCGTAGGCCTTGAGCGCGGTAGTCACCTTGCGCGCGCGCGGGGCAACCGGCTTCCAGCCCTTCTTGTCCTGCTCGATGCGGCGGGCGGCCAGTTCTTCATCGCTGACCAGCAGGTTGATGCTGCGGTTGGGGATGTCGATCAGCACCTTGTCGCCGTCACGTACCAGGCCGATGGCGCCGCCTGCGGCGGCTTCCGGCGAGGCGTGGCCGATGGACAGGCCCGAGGTGCCGCCGGAGAAGCGGCCGTCGGTGAGCAGGGCGCAGGCCTTGCCCAGGCCCTTGGACTTCAGGTAGCTGGTCGGATACAGCATTTCCTGCATGCCCGGGCCGCCTTTCGGGCCTTCGTAGCGGATGATCACGATGTCGCCGGCCTTCACTTCGTCGGCGAGGATGCCTTTAACAGCGCTGTCCTGGCTCTCGAAGATCTTGGCGTTGCCTTCGAACACGTGGATCGACTCGTCGACACCGGCGGTCTTCACCACGCAGCCGTCGAGGGCGATGTTGCCGTACAGCACGGCCAGGCCGCCTTCCTGCGAGTAGGCGTGCTCGACCGAGCGGATGCAGCCTTCGGCACGGTCGTCATCCAGGGTTTCCCAGCGGGTGCTCTGGCTGAACGCGGTCTGGGTCGGGATGCCGGCGGGGCCGGCCTTGAAGAAGGTGTGCACCTTCTCGTCCTGGGTCTGGGTGATGTCCCACTCGGCGATGGCGTCGGCAATGCTCGGGCTGTGCACGGTCGGCACGTCGGTGTGCAGCAGGCCGCCACGGGCCAGCTCGCCGAGGATGGAGAAGATGCCGCCGGCGCGGTGCACGTCTTCCATGTGGTACTTCTGGATGTTCGGCGCCACCTTGCACAGCTGCGGCACCTTGCGCGACAGGCGATCGATGTCGCGCAGGTCGAAGGCGATCTCCGCCTCCTGGGCGGCGGCCAGCAGGTGCAGGATGGTGTTGGTGGAACCGCCCATGGCGATGTCCAGGGTCATGGCGTTCTCGAACGCCTTGAAGCTGGCGACGTTGCGCGGCAGCACGGATTCGTCGCCTTCGCCGTAGTAGCGCTGGCACAGCTCGACGGCCAGGCGGCCGGCGCGCAGGAACAGCTGCTCGCGGTCGGCGTGGGTGGCCAGGGTCGAACCGTTGCCCGGCAGCGACAGGCCCAGAGCCTCGGTCAGGCAGTTCATCGAGTTGGCGGTGAACATACCGGAGCAGCTGCCGCAGGTCGGGCAGGCGCTGCGCTCGTACTCGGCGACTTTTTCGTCGGAGCAGGAGTCGTCGGCGGCCACCACCATGGCGTCGACCAGGTCCAGGCCGTGGTTGGCCAGCTTGGTCTTGCCGGCTTCCATCGGGCCGCCGGAGACGAACACCACCGGGATGTTCAGGCGCAGGGCGGCCATCAGCATGCCGGGGGTGATCTTGTCGCAGTTGGAGATGCACACGATGGCGTCGGCGCAGTGGGCGTTGACCATGTACTCCACGGAGTCGGCGATGATCTCGCGGCTCGGCAGCGAATAGAGCATGCCGTCGTGGCCCATGGCGATGCCGTCGTCCACGGCGATGGTGTTGAACTCTTTCGCCACGCCGCCGTGTTTCTCGATCTCGCGGGCGACCAGCTGACCCAGGTCCTTCAGGTGCACGTGGCCGGGCACGAACTGGGTGAAGGAGTTGGAGATGGCGATGATCGGCTTCTTGAAGTCTTCGTCCTTCATCCCGGTGGCGCGCCACAGGGCGCGGGCGCCGGCCATGTTGCGGCCGTGGGTGGAGGTTTTCGAGCGGTAATCGGGCATGACTCGTTCCTGCGGCTAATCAGGTGATGTTTCGTATGGTGAGCGTCGACTGGACCGGATGCAAACGGGAGATGGCCGTGCGTTCGGAAGGGGGCCGCAGGACGAAACGGGGTCACCGTTCGTTCGGCCCGGGCTCACGGACCCGCCGGGGGATGGTTGGCGAGGAATGCCCCGATTCTACGCCGCCCGCGCCCGCCGGGGAAAGGCTGGCGGTAGCTCGTGGTCGGCTGCTGCGGCCCGGCTAGCGGCCAGCCGCGCTCGCTCTTTGGGGTTATGCCGTTCATCCGGTTTCGCCGTTCGGGCGACTGTGCCCGTGACCGATTGGTCACGTAGGTTGCGTGGCGGTGTGCACCGGCGGTTTGCCGGGCGCCCGCCATCGCCGGCGAAGTACCAGCAGTGCAGCCCAGTCCGATGCCGTGGGTCGGGGAGGGCCATGGCGAATCCCTACTCGACGAATAACAACAAGGACTCCCTTCGATGCTCGATTCCAGACTCGGCCTGGCGGCCGCACTCTTCGCCTTCTCGGCCTCTGCTCTTGCGGCGCTGCCGGATACCCCAGGCACGCCGTTCCCCGCTGTCGGCAGTTTCGACAACAGCGGCCCTTACGCCACCACCAGCCAGGCCGAGGGGCCCAGCTGCCGCATCTACCGCCCCAGCACCCTGGGCCAGAACGGCGTGCGCCACCCAATCATCCTGTGGGGCAACGGCACCGGCGCCACGCCCGACACCTATGCGGCGTTGCTGACCCACTGGGCCAGCCATGGCTTCGTGGTGGCCGCCGCGGAAACCTCCGATGCCGGCACCGGCCAGGAGATGCTCGCCTGCCTGAGCTACCTGGTGCAGGCCAGCGGCAGCGGCTCCGGCACCTATGCCGGCAAGCTGAATGCCGGGCGCGTCGGCACTTCGGGCCATTCCCAGGGCGGTGGCGGTTCGATCATGGCCGGCCAGGACGACCGCGTACGCACCACGGCGCCGATCCAGCCCTACACCCTCGGGCTCGGTCACAACAGCAGCTCGCAGAACAAACAGAAGGGGCCGATGTTCCTGATGACGGGCGGCGGCGACACCATCGCCTTCCCCTACCTGAATGCCCAACCGGTCTATACCCGGGCCAACGTGCCGGTGTTCTGGGGCGAGCGCCGCACGGTCTCGCACTTCGAACCGGTCGGCAGCGGCGGGGCCTATCGCGGGCCGGCCACGGCCTGGTTCCGCTACCAGCTGATGAACGACCAGAATGCCAGCAGCACCTTCAATGGCACGCTGTGCAGCCTGTGCGTCAGTCCGCTGTGGACGGTGAAGCGCAAGGGCTTCTGAGGCAGGCGAGCGGGCCCCGTCCGCGGGTGCGGACGGGGCTTTTGCGACTCAGCTGTTGGGCAGCAGGCGTACGGTCAGGCTCTTGATGTAGCGGGTCTCGGCGATGGCCGGGTGCACAGGGTGGTCCGGGCCCTGGGCGCCGCGCTCGAGCAGCTGGATATTGCGGTCCAGGTGGCGCGCGCTGGTCAGCAGGATGTTCTGCAGGTTGTCCTCTTCCAGGTGCATGGAGCAGCTGGCGCTGACCAGGATGCCGTCCTTGTTGAGCATGCGCATGGCGGTTTCGTTGAGGCGACGGTAGGCGGCCTCGCCGTTCTTGATGTCCTTCTTGCGCTTGATGAAGGCGGGCGGGTCGGCAACGATCACGTCGAAACGCTCTTCGGCGGACTTCAGCTCCTTCAGCGCGGCGAACACGTCGCCTTCCACGCAGGTGACCTTCTCGGCGACGCCGTTGAGGGTCGCGTTGCGCTCCACGCCGTCCAGAGCGAAGCCGGAGGCGTCGACGCAGAACACTTCACTGGCGCCGAAGACTGCGGCCTGCACGCCCCAGCCACCGATGTAGCTGAACAGGTCGAGCACGCGCTTGCCCTGGACATAGGGCGCCAGGCGCGCGCGGTTCATGCGGTGGTCATAGAACCAGCCGGTCTTCTGGCCTTCCAGCACCGGGGCCTGGAATTTCACGCCGTTCTCTTCCAGGTCGACCCAGTCCGGCACCACGCCGAAGGCGGTGTCGACGTAACGCTCGAGGCCCTCGGCGTCACGCGCGGCGGAGTCGTTCTTGAACAGGATGCCGCGCGGCTTGAGCACCTGGACCAGGGCCTCGATCAACGCGTCCTTGCTGCGCTCCATGGTGGCGGAGGCCAGCTGCACCACCAGGTGATCGCCGAAGCGGTCGACCACCAGGCCCGGCAGCAGGTCGGAGTCGCCGTAGACCAGGCGATAGAAGGGCTTGTCGAACAGGCGCTCGCGCAGGCTCAGGGCCACGTTCAGGCGGTGCACCAGCAGCGACTTGTCTAGCACGTGCTTGACGTCGCGCGACAACAGACGGGCGCAGATCAGGTTGTTCGGGCTCATCGCCACGACGCCCAGCGGCTTGCCGCCGGCTGCTTCGAGGATGGCCTGGTCGCCGGCCTGGAAGCCGTGCAGCGGGGTGGCCGCCACGTCGATCTCGTTGCTGTAGACCCACAGGTGGCCGGCGCGCAGGCGACGATCGGCGTTGGCTTTGAGGCGCAGGGCGGGCAGGGTCATGGGGGCGCTCCGGAAAAAAGAGCGCGATTATACCCTGCCCACCCCACCCGGGACCTGTTTACGAGCTTTCGAGCTAGAGCCAGGCAAGGCGAGCGCGGGTGAGGGCGCGGAATTTACACGTCGTAAATGAGCAGCCCGAGACCGCGCTCAACGAGGCATGGCCGACGATCAAGAGGTCGTAGACAGGTTCTCAGGCCGCCAGCGACTCCAGCAGAGCCCGGTTGAACGCCGGCAGGTCGTCGGGTTTGCGGCTGCTGATCAGGTTGCCGTCGCGAATCACCTCCTTGTCCTGCCAGTCGCCACCGGCGTTGCGGATATCGTCCTTGAGCGACGGCCAGCTGGTCATGGTCTTGCCCTTGACCAGCCCGGCCGAGACCAGCAGCCAGGCGCCGTGGCAGATCACCGCGATCGGCTTGCCGGATTTCTCGGCGGCCTGTACCAGGGTCAGAGCGGCGGTGTCGGTGCGGATGGTGTCGGAGTTCATCACGCCGCCCGGCAGGACCAGGGCGTCGTATTCCTCGACCTGGGCGGTGTCGAAGGTGCCGTCGACCGGGAAGCTGTCGCCCGGTTTGTCGTGGTGCCAGCCACGCACCTGGCCTTCCTTGACGGACAGGATGTCGGCCTGGGCACCGGCCTGCTCCAGGGCCTTCTTCGGCTCGGTCATCTCGACCTGTTCGAAACCATCGGTCACCAGCAGGGCGACGCGTTTGCCTTTCAGGGACAGCGACATGGTGGAACCTCCTCCATATGGGATGTCCATGTTCCGACCGGCCCGGCGTGGAAAAGGTCAGCCAAAGGTTTAACCGCCTTGTCGCCGTGTGTCGGTTAAACTGTAGGCTCGTTCACATTCTCCACGTGTCCTTTTCCATGGCTCAAGAACTCTCCGCCGAACAGATCCAGCAGGTGCTGCAGGGCATCAGCGTGCCGCCGCAGCCGCAGATCATGGTCGATCTGCAGATGGAACAGTTCCTGCCCAACCCGGACCTGAAGACCATCGCCCGGCTGATCAGCCAGGACCCCGGCCTCTCCGGCGCGCTGCTGAAGATCGTCAATTCGCCGTTCTTCGGCCTGTCCAATCGCATCGCCTCGATCCAGCAGGCGGTCAACCTGCTGGGCTGCAACTCGGTGATCAACCTGATCAACGCCCAGTCGATCAAGGGTGAGATGAGCGACGAGACCATCGTCATCCTCAACCGCTTCTGGGACACCGCCCAGGACGTGGCCATGACCTGCCTGACCCTGGCCAAGCGCATCGGCTACCAGGCACCGGACGAGGCCTACACCCTCGGCCTGTTCCACAACTGCGGCATCCCGCTGATGCTCAAGCGCTTCCCCAACTACATGACGGTGCTGGAGGAGGCGTACTTCAATGCCAGCAGCGAGCGCCGCGTGGTGGATACCGAGAACCGCCTGCTCAACACCAACCATGCGGTGGTGGGCTACTTCACCGCCAAGTCGTGGAACCTGCCGCTGCACCTGTGCGAGGCCATCGCCAATCACCACAACGCGCTGTCGTTCTTCGAGGATGACACCGGCCGCGATGCTCAGCTGAAGACGCTGATGGCGATCCTCAAGATGGCCGAGCACATCTGCGCCAGCTTCCGTGTACTGGGCAACCAAGAGGCGGACCATGAATGGAACAGCATCCAGCAACACGTGCTGGAGTATGTCGGCCTCACCGAGTACGACTTCCAGACCCTCAAGGAAAGCATCCACGACCTCGGTGCCGGCTAGGACCTGCTCACGATCTTCTGAATTAGAGCCAGACAAGGCAAAAGTGGCCGAGGAAGCGCAGTCTACGAGCAGTAAATGAGCATTCCGAGGGCATTTTTAACTCTGTATGGCCGACAGTCAGGAGATCGTGAGCAGGTTCTAAGCGGGTCTCCCGGCGTTGTGTCTTTCCTGCTAGGGTGGCGTTCCGCTCAGTTGTACCCCCCGCGAGTGCGTGAATGCCTGAATTACCCGAAGTCGAAACCACCCGTCGCGGTATCGCCCCCCATCTCGTCGGTCAGCGCGTCAACCGCGTGCTGGTGCGCGAGCGCCGGCTGCGCTGGCCGATCCCCGAAGACCTCGATGTGCGCCTGTCCGGGCAGCGCATCGAGTGCGTCGAGCGGCGCGCCAAGTACCTGCTGATCCAGGCCGAGAGCGGTACCCTGATCGGCCATCTAGGCATGTCCGGAAACCTGCGCCTGGTGCCGGTGGGCGCGCCGGTGGCCAAGCACGAGCATGTCGATATCGAGCTGGAGTCGGGCCTGGCCCTGCGCTACACCGACCCGCGGCGCTTCGGTGCGCTGCTGTGGAGCAATGATCCGCTCAACCACGAGCTGCTGCTGCGGCTGGGCCCTGAGCCGCTGACCGATGCCTTCGATGGCGAGCGCCTGTATCAGCTGTCGCGCGGTCGTTCGATGGCGGTGAAGCCGTTCATCATGGACAACGCGGTGGTGGTGGGCGTGGGCAATATTTACGCCACCGAGGCGCTGTTCGCCGCCGGCATCGACCCGCGCCGCGAAGCAGGCTCCATCTCCCGGGCGCGCTATATGGCGCTGACCGTCGAGATCAAGCGCATCCTCGCCCATGCCATCGAGCGCGGCGGCACCACTCTGCGCGACTTCATCGGCGGCGACGGTCAGCCCGGCTATTTCCAGCAGGAGCTGTTCGCCTATGGTCGTAGCGGCGAGTTCTGCAAGGTCTGCGGTGCCACCCTGCGCGAGGTGAAGCTGGGCCAGCGCGCCAGCGTGTACTGCCCGAAATGCCAGCGCTAGAGCGCGTGCTGTCAGGTCGCACAGAATAAGAACAAGCAGTAGGAACAGCGATGCACGGCAACTACCTGCCGCCCAACCCGTTCGCCGAATGGGTCGGGCGTAGCGCACTGAAACTGATGGGCTGGCGCATCGAGGGCGCGCTGCCGAGGCTCGACAAGTTCGTCGCCATCGGCGCTCACCATACTTCCAACTGGGACTTCGTGATCTTCATCGCGCTGAAGTTCGTCCTGCGCCTGAACGCCCGCTGGTTCGGCAAGCACAGCATCTTCCGCTGGCCCTTCGGCGGCCTGCTGCGCAGCTGGGGCGGCATCCCGATCCAGCGCCACCTCAGCCTGAACATGGTGGACCAGGCGATCCAGGGCTTTCGCGACAACCGCGAGTTCATCCTGGTGCTGTCGCCGGAGGGCACGCGCAAGAAGGTGCAGCGCTGGAAGATGGGCTTCTACCATATCGCTCTCGGCGCCGGCGTACCGATAGTGCCGGCGGCCTTGGACTTCGCCAATCGCCGGGTGGTGATCGGCGCACCGTTCCAGCCCTGTGGCGATGCCGAGGCGGATATCCGCGCGCTGCTGGCGTTCTTCGGCCCCTATGTGCCGAAGAAGCCCGAATACGCATTCCACGGCGATTGACGGCGTTCACGCTGACAATTGCGCGAGCGCTGTTATAGTTAGCTGCAACGCTCTGCCATAACTACACAATGAAGGATCGCGCCATGAACCTGTTCCGCACCACCGCCGCTGTCTTGGCTCTGACCACTGGCCTACTGGCACTGCCGGCGCAGGCGGAAGTGGTTCAACAGAATGCCAGTGGCGATCCGCTGTACACCGCCAATGCACCCAAGGGTTACGCCATGGCTGGCGACCTGATCATCGCCCGTCCGCTGCTGATCGCCGGCACCGTGATTGGTGCCGGTCTGTTCCTGGTCAGCCTGCCGTTCACCGCCGCTGGCGGTAATGTCAAGGAAGCTGGGCAGGCACTGGTGGTGGAGCCGGGCA
The DNA here is from genome assembly GCF_029837695.1 of Pseudomonas sp. GD04019. GTDB lineage: Bacteria > Pseudomonadota > Gammaproteobacteria > Pseudomonadales > Pseudomonadaceae > Aquipseudomonas. The sequence continues at coordinate 170,375 of NZ_JAOEEA010000003.1, read as the reverse complement.
TGGCCGCCTTCGTGCGTTGCCTGGGTTGCACCGAGAGCGGTTACAAGAAGGACTGATCCTTCCGCCGCTCTATTCAAGAAGCCGGTCCTTGTGACCGGCTTCTGCGTTTCTGCCCCTATGGCCACAGCGCCGCGCGGCCCACGCCGCGTGGGTCGCTGGCAGCCTCTACTCTGCCGTTGTCCTTGTGCCAGAGCAGCACCTGCTGGTTGCCGTAGCTGCGCTCCACGCGCTTGAGCCGATGTCCGCGCATTTCCAGGCTGCTCAGCTGGCTGGGGCTGAAGGCGTCGGCCTCGTACTCGATCACGTCCGGCAGGTACTGGTGGTGATAGCGCGGCGTGGCCGGCCACTGTTGCACCGGCTTGCCATCCAGATAGTCGAGCGCCGCCAGCAGCACCATGCTGGGGATGCGGCTGCCGCCGGGCGTGCCGAAGCTGGCCAGCTCCTGTTCGCTCTCGATAAAGGTCGGGCTCATGGAGGACAGCGGCCGCTTGCCGGCGGCTATGGCATTGGCCTGGCTGCCGGCGAGGCCATAGGCATTGCTGCCGCGCGGGTCGGCGGCGAAGTCGTCCATCTCGTTGTTCAGCAGCACGCCGGTGCCGGGGGCGGTGAAGGCGGCGCCGAACGGCAGATTGATCGACAGGGTGGCGGTCACTGCGTTGCCTTCGGCATCCAGCACGGTGAAGTGGGTGGTGTGGTCGCCCTCGCGCCAGGCCGGCGATGGCGACAGGCTGGCGCTGGGTGTGGCGTTCTGCAGGGCGATGCTCTTGGCCAGTCCCTTCAGGTAGTCGGGGGCGAGCAGCTGCGGCAGCGGGTTGCGCACATGGTCGGGGTCACCCAGCAGGCCGCGGTCGCGGTAGGCGCGGCGCAGGGTTTCCACCACATAGTGGCTGCGTTGCACCGCACCGGCCTTCTGCCAGGGCAGTTGCTGCAGTATCAGCAGGCTCTGCGCCAGGGCCACGCCACCGGCCGACGGCGGTGGCGCGCTGATCAGTTCGCGCCCGCCGGCCAGGGGGACTCGCAGCGGCTGGCGTTCCACTACCCGGTAGTCGCGCAGATCGCGGGCGCTCCACACGCCGCCCCCGGCCTTGACGCCCTCCAGCAGCAGACGCGCCGTTTCGCCGCCGTAGAAGCCCGCGTGGCCGTCGCGAGCCAGGCGCTCCAGGGTGCGCGCCAGGGCCGGCTGGCGCAGCAGGCCATGCAGCGGCGGGATGCGCTCCTGGTCGAGGAAAATGGCCGCGCTGGTTGGGTCCTGTTGCAATGCTTGCAGGCGCCACTCGGCGCGTTCGCGATAGACCCGGTCGATGCCGACGCCATCGCGGGACAGGCGAATGGCCGGGGTCAGCGAATCGGTCAGTGGCAGCTTGCCGTAGCGCTGGGCCAGATGGGCCAGGGCCGCCGGCAGGCCGGGAATGGCGGCGGCCAGCGGGCCGTTCAGCGACAGCTCGCGCTGCACCGTGCCGTTGCGCCGGTAGAGATCCGGGCCGGCGCTCAGCGGTGCGCGTTCGCGGGCATCGATGAAGCGATAGGTCGGCTTGTCGCCGGCCTGGCGCAGCAGGAAGAAACCGCCGCCACCCAGGCCTGAGCCATAGGGTTCGGCCACCGCCAGCGCGGCGGCGATGGCAACCGCGGCGTCGAAGGCATTGCCGCCCTGGGCCAGGGTTTCCAGGCCGGCGACGGTGGCGGCGGGGTGGGCGGTGGCGACTGCGGCCTGCTGTGGCTTGGCTGGTGCGGCCTGGGTGGCCAGTGCGCAGGCCAGCAGCAGGCCGGCGAGAAGACGTTTGGCAAACATGGGGCGATCCGTGCGGGGCAGGCCTAACAGCCTAGCGGAGATCGATCCCCAGTGGTGGCGACTGTGACTCGCCGACGCGATCAAGCCTTGCCGGTGATCAGGCGGTACTTCTCCATCAGCTGCTCCTTGGTCTCGACGCGGGCCTCGTCGAGCGGGATGCAGTCCACCGGGCAGACCTGCTGGCATTGCGGTTCGTCGTAGTGGCCGACGCATTCGGTGCACAGGTTGGGGTCGATCACGTAGATCTCCTCACCCTGGGAGATGGCGCCGTTGGGGCACTCGGGCTCGCAGACGTCGCAGTTGATGCAGTCGTCGGTGATTTTCAGGGACATCGGGCAACTCCTGCCAAACCCGTTGGGCATGGCACTTTCGGGCATTCAATGGGCGAATTGTGCCGGATCGGAGAGCCTGGCGCCATGCGCAGGCGACTGGGGGAATCTGCTCACGATCTCGCGAGCTAGAGATAAACGGTGGCGAAAGCGGCTGAGGAAGCGGAGTTTACAAGTCGTAAATGAGCATGACTCGCTCCGCTCACCCTTTGGGCCGCGCTAAAGCGCGTTAGCAGCAAGCTGCTTTCCGAAGCCGCTTTCAACGCCGTTTAGCCGACGCGCAGCAGATCGTGATCAGCGTTTGAAGCGCTCGGCCAGGGCGTCGGCCACCGCCGGATGGACGAACTTGCCGATGTCGCCGCCCAGCGCGGCGATCTCGCGCACCAGGGTCGAGGAGATGAAGGAGTACTTCTCCGACGGGGTGAGGAACATGCTTTCCACGTCCGGCGCCAGCTGGCGGTTCATGTTGGCCAGCTGGAACTCGTACTCGAAGTCGGACACCGCGCGCAGGCCACGCAGCAGGATATTGGCGTTCTGCTCCTTGACGAAGTGCGCCAGCAGCGTGGAGAAACCGACCACCTCGACATTCGGCAGATGCGCGGTGACTTCCCGGGCCAGCGCCACGCGTTGCTCCAGGGGGAACAGCGGATTCTTCTTGGGGCTGGCGGCGACCGCGATGATCACGGTGTCGAACAGCCGCGATGCGCGCTCGATCAGGTCGCCATGGCCCTTGGTGATGGGGTCGAAGGTACCCGGGTACAACACTCGATTCATCGCGAAGTCCTGCTCGGAGCGGTTGAAGTGCGCGGATGGTAGCGCAGCGTTTCCCTCGGGGCCAAGCCGGGGAAAACCTCAGTGGCCGTTGGCGGTCAGGCGCAGGTGTAGCAGCAGTGCCAGCAGCAGGCAGGCCAGGGCCACCCAGTCGGCCACTACTACGCGGCGCAAGGCCTCATTGTAGAGCGGCGCGCTCCAGGCTAGCAGCAGGAAGCTGATGACGCTGAGCAGGCCGCCGAGCAGCGCCAGAGTGCGCAGCCCTGGGATGAAGGCAGCGGCCAACAAAAAGGCGCCGAGCAGGCCGAACAGCACGGCGCGGTGGCGCATCAGGATCTGCAGGTTGGGTTCGTCCAGCGCCAGCCCGTACAGGGTGTTAAGCCGCTCGCCGCCGAGCACGCCGGCCAGCGGCAGCAGGTGGATGATGCCGGCGACCAGCAGCAGGAGGGCGATCAGCTTGTTCGCCATGCTCAGGCCTTGAGGCGCTCGGCCAGCAGGGTCGAGAGCTTGGCGGTGAGGCCGTAGATCGACAGCTGCGGGTTGGCGCCGATGCTGGTGGGGAACAGTGAGCCGTCGTGGATCGACAGGTTCTCCAGCTGGTGGTGGCGGCCCAGGCTGTCGGTGACTGCCAGCTTCTCGTCCTCGCCCATGGCGCAGCCGCCCATCACATGGGCGCTGCCCAGTCGCGTCTGGAACAGGCGCAGGTCGAGACGGTCGATCAGCGCCTTGGCCTCGGCCAGGCTCTTCACGTACTCGGCCTGGGCATGCACCGGCAGCACGGCCTTGGCGCCGGCGGCGAACTGGATCTCGGCCATGCTGTGGAAGGCCCGGCGCAGACCGTCCCAGGTGTAGTCGGTCATGCGGTAGTCGAGCACCGGCGTGCCGTCACCGCGCAATTCCACCGTGCCTTCGGCGCTGTCCGGGTGGAAGCCGTCGCGCATCAGCGCCAGCATCACGTTGGTGTTCGGCAGCTGCTCCATGCGCATGGCGTTGTCGACGCCGAAGCGGCCGAGCAGGGTGGCGGCCAGGGCTGGTTGCAGCGGCGGCACTTCCAGCTTGTAGGACATGTGCCCGGTGGCGCCGTCGTTCCACTGGAAATGATCGGAATACACCGACTGCGGCGCGCCGTAGAACGGGTTGATGACCTGCTCGAACTGCGCCGCGGAGAAGTTCACCAGGTGCAGGAAGGTACGCTTGCCGACTCGCTGGTGCGGGTCCGGAGCATTGGAGCGCAGCAGCAGCGCCGGCGAGTTGATGCCGCCGCCTGCCAGCACGTAGTGGCGCGCCTTGACCATGATGCGCCGGCCGTTGGGCGCGACCGCGCGCTCGTCCATGCCCAGGCATTCCAGGCCGGTGACGTGGTTGCCATCATGGAGAAGCCGTTCGGCGCGCGCCAGGTAGAGCAGGGCGCCGCCCTTGTCGAGGGCGGCCGGGATGGTGGTGACCAGCATCGATTGCTTGGCGTTGACCGGGCAGCCCATGCCGCAGTAACCGAGGTTCCAGCAGCCGCGCACGTTGCGTGGGATGACTTTCCAGGCGTAGCCGAGTTTGTCGCAGCCGGCGCTGATCACCGCGTTGTTTGGGTTCGGTGGAATGGCCCAGGGCGCGACGCCCAGGCGCTGCTCCATCTTCTCGAACCAGGGCGCCATCTCGGCGGCGCTGTGGCCGTGCACGCCATGGGCGTCGGCCCAGTGGGCGAGGGTCGGCTCCGGGGTGCGGAAGCTGGAGGTCCAGTTGACCAGGGTGGTGCCGCCCACGGCGCGGCCCTGCATGATGGTGATGGCGCCATCCTTGCTCATGCGCCCGATGCCTTCCTGGTACAACTGCGGGTAGGCGTCTGCCTCCTGCATCTTGAAGTCGCTGCTGGTCTTCAGCGGGCCTTCCTCGATCAGCAGTACCTTGAGCCCGGCGGCGCTGAGAATCTCCGCCGTGGTGCCGCCACCGGCGCCGCTGCCGATGATGGCCACGTCGGCCTCCAGCAGCAGGTCTTTTTCCAGGCGCGAGCCGTCATAGGTGGTCCAGCCGCGGGCCAGGCCGTCGCGGAAGATATCGGGTACAGGCATGTTCAGGCTCTTTTCTTGTAATTCTGCAAAGGGACGAGGCGGACGTCAGAACTGGGGTGGTCCTGGGTAGCCGCAATGGGCCCACGACTGTGGCCGGGCATACCAGGCCATCAGCACCAGCTGCAGCAGCGAGGCGTGGCCCATGCGCAGCAGGTCCAGCGAGCTGTGCTCCCAGCGGTTGAGGAACTGCTGGATATCGGCTTTGGAGGCGTTTTCCCAGCTACCCCAGATGCCGCTCAGCGGGCCGCGGGTGACGGCCATGGCCAGCACGTCGAACAGCTGCTGGGTGAGCTTGAGCAGTTCGGGCGATAGGTAGTTGAGGTTGTGGTCGATGCCCTGCAGGGTAGCGTCCACTGCCGCCTGCATGGCGTCGGCGCTCACCGCGCCATCGAGCACTACCGGGATGATCGCCCGCAGGCTCGGCAGATCGCTGCCGCGCAGGGCGGCGTAGCCGGCGGCCGGGCCGCTGGCCGAGCAGCCGCTGAGGCTGGCGGTGACCCCGGCGGTGGCCAGGAAGGCACCGCCCAGCAGGCCGACCTTGAGCAGGCCGCGGCGCGACAGCTGCGGCGCGGCGTTGGATATGTCGCTCATCTGCGCCCCTTAGCGGATAAACAGCTTGTGGATCAGCTTCTGGATCGCCGTGCCGTAGGGCGGATAGATGAAGCGCGCGGCATTGAAGCGCTGCTTGATCAGGACGCCCTTGGCCTTGCTGAAGGTCAGGAAACCCTCGTGGCCGTGGTAGTGGCCCATGCCGGAGGGGCCGATGCCGCCGAACGGCATGTCGTCCTGGGCCACGTGCAGCAGGGTGTCGTTGAGGCAGGCGCCGCCGGAGTGGGTCTCGGTCAGCACGCGCTGCTGCTCGGCCTTGTCGTAGCCGAAGTAGTACAGCGCCAGCGGGCGCGGGCGGTCGGCGATGTAGGCGAAGGCGTCGTCCAGGCGCTGGTACGGCACCACCGGCAGCAGCGGGCCGAAGATTTCTTCCTGCATCAGCTTCATGTCGTCCGACACGTTCAGCACCAGACTGTGGGCCATGCGCCGGCCCTGGTCGGCGGGTAACAGCGGAACGATCTGCGCGCCCTTGCTTTCGGCGTCAGTGATGTAGCCCTTCAGGCGGTTCAGCTGGCGCTCGTTGATGATCGCGGTGTAGTCGGCATTGCCTTCCAGCTTGGGATAGAAGCGCTGCACGGCGGCGCGGTAGGCGGCGACGAAGCCCTCGACGCGCTCCTGCGGCACCAGCACATAGTCCGGCGCCACGCAGGTCTGCCCGGCGTTCATGGTCTTGCCGAAGGCGATGCGCTCGGCGGCGTCTTCCAGCGGTACATCGGCGGAGACGATGGCCGGCGACTTGCCGCCCAGCTCCAGGGTCACCGGCACCAGGTTTTCGGCGGCGGCGCGCATCACATGCTTGCCGATGCTGGTGGCGCCGGTGAACAGCAGGTGATCGAACGGCAGCTTGGAGAAGGCCTGGCCGACCTCGGCCTCACCCAGCACCACGGCGACCTGGTCTTCGGGGAAGACCTTGGCCAGCAGGTCCTTGACCAGCTGCGAGGTGGCCGGAGTCGATTCGCTCATCTTGATCATCACCCGGTTGCCGGCAGCGAGTGCGCCGATCAGCGGGCCGAAGGCCAGGTACAGCGGGTAGTTCCACGGCACGATCACGCCGACCACGCCCAGCGGCTGGTACACCACGCGCGCCGAGGCGGGCTGGAAGGCCACGCCGACATGGCGGCGCGATGGCTTCATCCACTTGCCCAGGCGTTTGCTGGCGTAGTCGATGCCGTGCAGGCTGGGCATGATCTCCGCCAGCAGAGTCTCGCTGGCGGCGCGATTGCTGAAGTCGCTGGACACCGCATCGATCAGAGCCTGCTTCTCGCCGAGGATCAGCTCGCGCAGGGCCTTGAGCCAGGCGCGGCGTTGTTCGGCCGAGGGCATTGGATTGGCGCGATAAGCGGCACGCTGGGCGGCCAGCAGCGGCTCTAGGGCGTCGATCTGTTGTTGGTTTTGTTGGAGATAGGCAACGTCGGCGACCATGGCGGAGCGTCCTCTGTGGGAGCGGCGGAGTAGATGAGGGTGATTTTTAGAGTAAATGCTCTAAACTGTCAATCGAGGACTGCGCCGGTCGTCAGATCGAGCACTTCCCTGTACTTTTATCCCCTTTTCCGCGCGAGCCGAACCATGGCCCCGAAGAACAAGACCCGCGAACGCATCGTCGAAGCCAGCCTGGAGCTGTTCAATGCCCAGGGCGAGCGCAGCGTCACCACCAACCACATCGCAGCGCACCTGGGCATGTCGCCGGGCAACCTGTACTACCACTTCCGCAACAAGCAGGCGATCATCGCCGAGCTGTTCGCCGAGTATGAGAGCCGGGTCGCGGTATTCCTGCGTCTGCCCGAGGGCCGTGCCCTGACAGTGGCGGACAAGACCTTCTATCTGGAAGCGCTGCTGGCGGCCATGTGGCATTACCGCTTCCTGCACCGCGACCTCGAGCACCTGCTGGAAAGCGACCCGGAGCTGGCCGAGCGCTACCGGGCCTTCGCCCACCGCTGCCTGCAGGCGGCCACCGAGATCTATCACGGCTTCGTCACCGCCGACGTGCTTGCCATGGATGCCCAGCAGATCGAGGCACTGACCCTCAACAGCTGGATCATCCTCACCTCCTGGGTGCGCTTCCTCTGCACCATTCGCAGCAACCCCGGCGATCTCAGCGAGGAGCTGATGCGCCGTGGCGTGTACCAGATCTTGGCGCTGGAGAGCGGCTACGTCACCGATTCGGCGCGTGCGGCGGTACAGGCGCTGCTGGGCCGCCTGCATGTGCCGATGGCGGATGTGGTCGGCTAGCGTCCCGCGCTCAGCCAGGCGGGAATGCGCCGCTCCAGATAGAAATCAGGATGCCTCAGCGAGCCGCCGATAAAGCCGACGTGGCCGCCACGCCCGTGCAGCTCCAGGTGGGTGCTGCGCGACAGCTCCTGGGCCTGGGGCACGCTGTGGGGGAAGACGAAGGGGTCGTCGCTGGACTGGATGATCAGCGTGCGCGTGCGGATCCGCTCCAGGTAGTAGCGGCTGGACGCGCGGCGGTAGTAGTCGTCCGCGTCGGCGTAACCGTGCAGCGGTGCGGTGAAGCGGCCGTCGAAGTCCCAGAAGGTGCGCATGCCCTCCAGCGGGCCGAGTTGCTGCAAGGCGGCCAGGCGTTCGTGATGACCTTCGTCGGTGAAGCGCTGCTGCTTGTCCCGCACATAGGCCACCAGTTCGCGCATGAAGTGCGCCTGGTAGACCTTGGAAAAGCCCCGGTCGATGCGCTCGGCGCAGTGGTCCAGGCGAAACGGCACCGACACCGCTACCGCGCCCTGCAGGCCGGAGTCCTCTCCCGACTCGCCGAGATACTTGAGCAGCACGTTGCCGCCCAGCGAATAACCCACGGCATATAGCGGCGCCAGTGGCCGCTTGGCCTGCAGATGACGCACCACGCTGACCACATCCTCGCTGACTCCGGAGTGGTAACCGCGCGGCAGCAGGTTGGGCTCGCCGGAGCAGCCACGCCAGTTCAACGCCACACTGGCCCAGCCCTGGGCCGCCAATTGCTGTTGCAGACCGAGCACATAGTGCGAGCTGGAGGAGCCGGTCAGCCCGTGCAGCACCAGCACCAGCGGCGCCGTGGCTTCATGCGGGCCATGCCAATCCAGGTCGAGGAAGTCGCCATCCTCCAGCCACAGCCGCTCGCGCTGACGCTGCAGTTGCGGCGGAGTGCGGCACAGCGAGCCGAACAGGGTCTGCAGATGTGGGCTGGGCAGCCACCAGGCGGATTCGAAATTGGGAGTCATGCAGGCAAGGATAGCGGGCAAAGCGCCAGGCTAGAGAGTCTCGTTGCAGGATGGAAGCATCATCCGCCGAGCGAATGTGAGATGTCGGTTGCGCTGCTTGTCACGGCAGAAGCCGCTGGGGTATGTCCTTTGCTGATCTACCGGCGCCGACCAAGCCAGATTCGGTGCGTGGCGAAGGCCAGTGCCGCCAGGGCTATGGCGCGCTGGGTGGTCAGATCAAGCAGCAGCCCCGGTCTTTCTCGCACATTGATACGGCTGGCGAAGTCCAGGCCGATTTGCTGTTCCGTCAGCAGCAGTGGCAAGGCGATGCCGATCAGCAGCAGGTAGGGCAGGTTGGCCTGGATGAAATCCTTCAGCGACGAAGGCTGCCGGGGCATTTCAGCCCCGCGCCCACAGCGCGTAATACACCTGCCCGGCCTTCTGCTCGCGGTGCAGGCGCCAGTTGCCGGGCATGGCCAGGGTCGAGGGGGCGGTTTCGCTTTCGGTGTAGATCCAGGCGTCCTTGGCCAGCCAGCCCTTTTCTTCCAGCAGTGCGCAGGCCGGTGCCAGCAGGTCCTGGCCGAACGGCGGGTCGAGGAACACCAGGTCGTAGGGGGTGGGCGTCTGGCTTTCCAGGTACTGCAGGGCATTGGTCTGCAGCAACTGGCCATTGCTGCATTTCAGCGTGGTGAGGATCTGCCGCAGGCTGGCGATGGCGCTGCTGTTGCTGTCCAGGGCCAGCGCGCTGCTGGCGCCGCGCGACAGGGCTTCGAGGAACAGCGCGCCGCTGCCGGTGAAGCAGTCCAGTACATGGGCGCCCTCGACGTAGGGCGCCAGCCAGTTGAACAGCGTCTCGCGCACGCGGTTGGGCGTCGGGCGCAGGCCGTGGGCCATCGGGAAGCTGAACTGGCGGCTGCGCCACTCGCCGGCGATGATGCGCAGCTGGCCGCTACCGTTGTGGTCTGCGGGTTTGTTGCCTGGGGACTTGCGCATTAGTGCTCCGGCGGGCCGGCCGGTTGTTCGGCGGGCTTGTCGGTGGGTGGGGGCAGCGGTTTCTGCGCGACCGTGGGGCCGGCGGTGACGATGACCAGCTTGTCGGTCGCCAGGTGCTTGGCCATGGCGGCCTTTACCTGCTCCACGCTGAGCCCTTGGACTTCGCTCATGAAGTCGTCGAGGTAGGTCAGCGGCAGGTTGTAGAAGCCCATGCTGCCGAGCTGGCCGACGATGTCGGCGTTGCTCGCGGTGGTCAGCGGGAAGCTGCCGACCATCTCGCGCTTGGCTTCGTCCAGTTCCTTCTGGGTCGGGCCGTTGGCCAGGTAGTCGGTGAGGATATCCTGTACCAGCTTGAGGGTACCCTCGCTCAGCTCGGCGCGGGTCTGCAGGTTGATCATGAACGGGCCACGGGCCTGCATGGCGCTGAAACCGGAGTAGATGCCGTAGGTCAGGCCGCGTTTCTCGCGCACTTCTTCCATCAGGCGAGTGCCGAAGCCGCCGCCACCGAGGATCTGGTTGCCCAGCATCAGCGCGGCGTAGTCCGGTTCGCGGCGGTCGACGCCGAGCTGAGCCAGCATCAGGTGGGTCTGGTTGGACGGGAACTCGATATGGCTGGGGCCGGCCTTGGGCTCCTCGGGCTGGGCGATGCGTGGCAGCGCCGGGCCCTTGGGCAGGGAGGCGGAGACCTTGCTCGCGATGGCCTCGGCCTCGGCGCGGGAGAGGTCGCCGACCAGGGCGATCACCACGTTGCCGGCGGCGTAGGCCTTCTGGTGGAAGGCCTGCAGCTGCGCCACCGAGATACCGGGGATCGACTCCTCGCTACCTTCGCTCGGGTGGGCGTAGGGGTGCGTGCCGTACAGGCGCTCGAACAGCTGCAGGCCAGCCAGCTTGCCGGGGTTCTGCTTCTGGTACTCGAAGCCGGCCAGCAGCTGGTTCTTGATCCGCGCCAGGGCGTCCTGCGGGAAGGTCGGCTGACCGATGACCTGGTCGAACAGGGCCAGGGCCGGCTCGCGCTGCTCGGCGGCGCTGAGGCTGCGTAGGCTGGCGATGGCCATGTCGCGGTAGGCGCCGTTGCCGAACTCGGCACCCAGGCTCTCGAAGCCTTCGGCGATGGCGGTGACGTCCTTGCCGGGCACGCCCTCGTTGAGCATGGCGTTGGTCAGGGCGGCCAGGCCGGGCACGCCGTCGTCATGGCTGCTGCCAGCGGCGAAGGTCAGGCGCAGGTCGAACATCGGCAGCTGGCGCGCCTCGACGAACAGCACCTTGGCGCCCTCGGCAGTCTGCCATTGCTGGATGTCCAGGGTGCGCTTGCTCGGTGCCTTGCCTTCCAGGGCTTTCAGCGATTCCAGGCCGGTGGATGGCGCGGGCGCTTCCGCCAGCGTTGGTGCCTGGGCGCTGCGGCTGGCGATATAGGTGAGCAGGCCGATCAGCAGGATCAGGCCGAGGCCGAGCAGGCCGTAACGCATGCCGTTGCGCTCGCTCATGGCTGGGCTCCTTCTGCGGCTTTCTCGGGCAGGATGTGGGCGACCGACAGGCGCGAGTGGGTGAAGTAGGTGCGTGCGGCCTTCTGGATATCGGCCGGGGTCACTGCTTCGAGGGCGGCGAGATCTTTATCCATCAGCGTCCAGGACAGGCCGACGGTTTCCAGCTGGCCGATGGTGGTGGCCTGGCTGGTGATCGAGTCGCGCTCGTAGACCAGGCCGGCGATCACCTGGGCGCGGACCCGGGCCAGTTCCTCGGCGCTGGGTGGAGTCTGCTTGAGGTCGTCGAGCTGGGCCCACAGGCCGGCCTCGGTCTGCTCCAGCGTGACGCCTTTGTGCACATTGGGCGTGGCGGAGAGCATGAACAGGCTGTCGCCGCGGGGGAAGGCGTCATACCAGGCGGAGGCGCCGGACACCAGCTCCTGGCCGCGCTCCAGGCGCGACGGCAGACGCGCGCTATAACCACCGTCGAGCAGGGCGGAAAGCAGGCGCAGCGCATGGACTTCGCGTGCATCGGCGCTGGTGGCGATGCCGGGCACGTTGAAGCCCATCAACAGGCTCGGCAGCTGGGTCTTCACGTGCAGCTTGATGCGTCGCTCGCCCGGTTCGCTCAACTCGCGCGGGGCCTTGGCCGGCGGTACGTCACGCCGCGGGATGGCGCCGAAGTAGTGCTGGGCCAGGCCCTGAACCTCGTCCTTGGTCACGTCGCCAACCACCACCAGGGTGGCGTTGTTCGGCGCGTACCAGGCCTGGTACCAGGCGCGCAGCTCCTCGACGGTCATGCGGTCGAGGTCGGCCATCCAACCGATGGTGGGGGTGTGGTAGCCGCTGGCGGGGTAGGCCATGGCCTTGAAGCGCTCGTAGGCCAGCGAGGTCGGCTTGTCGTCGGTGCGCAGGCGGCGCTCCTCCTTGATCACCTCGATCTCGCGGGTGAACTCGTCGGCCGGCAGCTTGAGGCTGGCCAGGCGGTCGGCCTCCAGTTCGAAGGCCACGTCCAGGCGGTCGCGCGACAGCACCTGGTAGTAGGCGGTGTAGTCGTCGCTGGTGAAGGCGTTTTCCTCGGCGCCGAGGTCGCGCAGGATGCGCGAGGCCTCGCCGGGGCCGAGCTTGCGGCTGCCCTTGAACATCATGTGTTCGAGGGCATGGGACAGGCCGGTCTGGCCCGGTGTCTCGTAACTGGAGCCGACCTTGTACCAGAGCTGGGAGACCACCACGGGGGCGCGGTGATCCTCGCGGACGATGACCTTGAGGCCGTTGTCCAGCTGGAATTCGTGGGTCGCTTGGGGTTCGGCGGCGATGGTCGCCAGGGGCATGCAGAACGCGCTGAGGAGCAGGCCGGCGCAGCGGCGGGCGAGTCGTGTCATAGGGGCTCTTGACCTGTCGGACGGCCCGGCCGGTCGTACCGCCGGCGGGCGAAGAGGTGCTAGGATACCGCATCCTTTTCCGGGGCGGCGCGGCGATCCGTGCGGCTCCCCTGAGATCAAGCGACCCATGTTTGGTTCCCAAGACGACAAGCCATCGCCGGAGCAACCCGGCGAGAAGAAATCCCTGTTTGGCTGGCTGCGCAAGAAGCCGGATGCGCCGGCAACTGCCGAGCAGCCCCAGCCCGAGCCAGCGACCGAGCCGAGCACTGCTCGGGTCGAGCCCGAGACCGCCGCGAACCCTGCTCCAGTAACCGAGACCAGCGCCGAGCCCGTCGTGGTGGCGCCTGTTGCAGCGCCGGTTGTCGAGCCCGTGCCCGAGCCTGTCGCCACCGCGCCTGAGCCGGTGCCCACGCCGGTGGCGGTGCAGCCGCCGATCGAGCACCTGCCCGTGGTCGAGGCCGCGCCGCTGGCCGAAGAGCCCAAGCCGGCTTTCTCGCGCTTCCGCATCAATGCCGGCAGCGAAGTCACCCATCCGGTCCACGAAACGCCCGTCGAACCCGCGCCGCATCCCGAGCCTGTTGCCGCGCCGGCGCCGGTCGAACAGAGCAAGCCCGGTGACAACCAGGGCGGCTGGTTCGCCCGTCTCAAGCAGGGCCTGTCGAAAACCAGCGCCAGCCTGGGCGAGGGCATGGCCAGTCTGTTCCTCGGCAAGAAGGCCATCGACGATGACCTGCTCGAAGAGCTGGAAACCCGTCTGCTGATGGCCGACGTCGGCGTCGAGGCCACCAGTACCATCATCGGCAGCCTGACCAAGCGCGTGGCGCGCAAGGAGCTGGCCGACAGCGGTGCGCTGTACAAGGCGCTGCAGGAAGAGCTGGGCGGCCTGCTCAAGCCGGTCGAGCAGCCGTTGGCGATTCCTGCCGAGAAGCAGCCCTACGTGATTCTGGTGGTCGGCGTGAATGGCGTCGGCAAGACCACCACCATCGGCAAGCTGGCGAAGAAGCTGCAGGGCGAGGGCAAGAAGGTCATGCTCGCCGCCGGCGACACCTTCCGCGCCGCCGCTGTCGAGCAGCTGCAGGTGTGGGGCGAGCGCAACCAGATCGCAGTGATTGCCCAGCACACCGGCGCCGATTCCGCCTCGGTGATCTTCGATGCCGTGCAGGCCGCCAAGGCCCGTGGTGTCGATGTGCTGATCGCCGACACCGCCGGCCGTCTGCACACCAAGGACAACCTGATGGAGGAACTGAAGAAGGTCCGTCGGGTCATTGGCAAACTGGATGACACCGCGCCCCACGAGGTGCTGCTGGTGCTGGACGCCGGCACCGGGCAGAACGCGATCAACCAGACCAAGCAATTCAACCAGGCCGTGACCCTCACCGGGCTGGCGCTGACCAAGCTGGACGGCACCGCCAAGGGCGGGGTGATCTTCGCCCTGGCCAAGCAGTTCGGCCTGCCGATCCGCTACATCGGCGTCGGCGAGGGCATCGACGATCTGCGCACCTTCGTCGCCGCGGACTTCGTCCAGGCACTCTTTGCTGAGAAGGAACAGGGATGATTCGATTCGAGCAGGTCGGCAAGCGGTATCCCAACGGCCATGTCGGGTTGCACGAACTGAGTTTTGGCGTGCGCCGCGGCGAGTTCCTCTTCGTCACCGGCCACTCCGGCGCGGGCAAGTCCACCCTGCTGCGCCTGCTGCTGGCGATGGAACGGCCGACTACCGGCAAGCTGCTGCTGGCCGGCCAGGACCTGTCGCAGATCACCACCGCGCAGATCCCCTTCCTGCGCCGGCAGATCGGCGTGGTGTTCCAGAACCACCAGTTGCTGTTCGATCGCACGGTGTTCGACAACGTCGCCCTGCCGCTGCAGATCCTCGGCCTGTCCAAGCCGGACATCGCCAAGCGGGTCAGCGCGGCGCTGGAGCGCGTGTCGCTGTCCGACAAGGCCGAGCAGTTCCCGGCGGACCTGTCCACCGGTCAGCAGCAGCGCGTCGGCATCGCCCGCGCCGTGGTCCACCGTCCGGCCCTGCTGCTGGCGGACGAACCCACCGGTAACCTCGACCCGCGCCTGGCCGCCGAGATCATGGGCGTGTTCGAGGACATCAACCGCCTCGGTACCACCGTGCTGATCGCCAGTCACGACCTGGCCCTGATCGCACGCATGCGCCACCGCATGCTGACCCTGCAACGTGGCCGCCTGATCGGCGATGGGGAGGCCAGCTGATGAGCGACAAGCAACGCAATATCAAGGCCGCCGAGCGCGTCGGCGCCGTGCAGAGCAAGGCCGACAAGCCGATCAAGCAGGGCCCGGACTTCTCAACCCTGTTCGCCGCTTGGGTCGAGAGCCACCGCGCCAGCCTCATCGACAGTCTCGGTCGCCTGGTCGGCCAGCCCATAGGCAGCTTCTTCACCTGCCTGGTGATGGCCGTGGCGCTGTCGCTGCCCATGGGCCTGGCCCTGCTGCTGGACAACGTCGAGCGTCTCGGTGGTTCCTGGCAGCAGGCCGCGCAGATTTCCCTGTACCTCAAGCAGGAAGCCGGTGACGACGCCGGCCTGCAGCTGCGTGAGGAGATCGCCGCCATGGCTGACGTGGCCGAGGCCGAGTTCATCGGTCGCGAAGCCGGCCTGGCCGCGTTCGAGGAGCAGTCCGGTCTCGGCCAGGCCCTGCGCGAGCTACCGGACAACCCGCTGCCCGCCGTGGTGGTAGTGACTCCGGACGAGATCGACAAGGCCGCGCTGGAGGCCCTGCGCCAGCGCCTGGCCGAGCTGCCCGGCGTCGACCAGGCGCAGCTCGACCTGCAGTGGGTGGAGCGCCTGACTGCCATCCTCGGCCTGGGCGACCGCTTCGTCTTCGGTCTGACCCTGCTGCTGGTGATGGCGCTGCTGCTGGTAATCGGCAACACCATCCGCCTGCACATCGAGAATCGCCGCAACGAGATCGAGGTGATCAAGCTGGTCGGCGGCACCGACGGCTACGTGCGCCGTCCCTTCCTCTATATGGGCGCGCTCTACGGCCTGGGCGCCGGCCTGCTGGCCTGGGGCCTGCTGGCCTTCGGCCTGGACTGGCTTAACGCAGCGGTGGTGCGCCTGGCAGGGCTCTACGGCAGCGATTTCGCCCTGGGCGGGGTGCCGGCCGCCGATGGTCTTTCGCTACTGTTGGGCGCGGTTTTCCTCGGCTATATTGGCGCCTGGCTGGCGGTGGCCCGTCACTTGAGCGAGCTTGCGCCACGCTAGCAATTCATTGATTTCGATCATTTTCTGAGCAACTGTAAGGGAACTTTTCCACGGGTTCCCTGCTCAGAAAGGGCAGTGCTAGACTGCTTCCCGCTTTGTAATACCGGAGGTTTTTAATGACCACTTCCCTGCAACCTGTTCATGCCCTAGTCCCAGGCGCCAACCTGGAGGCTTACGTGCATGCGGTGAACAGCATTCCGCTGTTGACCCCCGAGCAGGAGCGCGAGCTGGCCGAGAGTCTCTACTACGAGCAAGACCTGGAAGCCGCGCGTCAGATGGTTCTGGCCCACCTGCGTTTTGTCGTGCACATCGCCCGCAGCTATGCCGGTTATGGCCTGTCCCAGGCCGACCTGATACAGGAAGGCAATGTCGGCCTGATGAAGGCGGTCAAGCGCTTCAACCCGGAAATGGGTGTGCGCCTGGTGTCCTTCGCCGTGCACTGGGTCAAGGCCGAAATCCACGAGTTCATCCTGCGCAACTGGCGTATCGTCAAGGTCGCCACCACCAAGGCCCAGCGCAAGCTGTTCTTCAACCTGCGCAGCCAGAAGAAGCGTCTGGCCTGGCTGAGCAACGACGAAGTCCACGCGGTGGCGGAGAGCCTGGGCGTGGAGCCGCGCGAAGTGCGCGAGATGGAGAGCCGTCTGTCCGGCCAGGACATGGCTTTCGACCCGGCCGCGGAAGACGATGACGAGAGCGCGTTCAAGTCGCCCGCCAACTACCTGGAAGACCACCGCTACGACCCGGCCATGCAGCTCGAGGATGCCGACTGGAGCGACAGTTCCAGCGCCAGCCTGCACGAGGCACTGGAAAGCCTGGACGAGCGCAGCCGCGATATTCTCCATCAGCGCTGGCTGGCCGAGGAGAAGGCGACCCTGCATGACCTGGCCGCCAAGTACAACGTCTCCGCCGAGCGCATTCGCCAGCTGGAGAAGAACGCCATGAACAAGCTGAAAGGCTCGATCCAGGCGTAAGCAGCACCACCTCGAAAAGCCGCACCCAGGTGCGGCTTTTTTCTGCCCGGAGCATTGCCATGAAGCGTCGTCCGCCTGCCCTGCTGTTCACCGTCGTGGCCCTGGCCAGCTGCCTGCTCGGCTACTGGTGGCTGGTGCCGCGCGAGGACAGGGCGGAGCCGCTGCCCTGGCTCGGCGAGTGGCAGGCCGAGGTGCTGCAGCCGCTGGCCGAGGATAGCCTGACCCTCGGCCAGCTCGATGACCGCCTGCCCAAGGCCGAGCTGTGGCTGCAGCCGCAGCTGGATGGCCCGCGTCTGCTGCTGCGCGACGCGCAGGCCCTGGAGGCGGGCGCCTGGGTGCTGGAGGCGGAACTGGCGCTCACCGCCGCCCAGCGCGACAGCCTGGCTACCGCCAGCGGCGTGAAGCCCAAGGATGCGGAGCAGCCGCAGTCGGCGCAGATGCGCGAGCAGCTGGCCGGGCAGCGCATCGAGGCGCTCAACCTGCAGCCGCAGCAGGCCATCTCCGCCGCCACGCTGAGCGCCAGCCTGGGCGCGCCGCGTCTGCGTCTGCAGCTGCCGGAAGGCGAGGCCTGGATCTATCCGCAGCTGGGCCTGACCGCCCACCTCAAGGACGAACGCCTGCAGCTGCTGCGCGTGGTGCCGCGCCGCCTGCTCAGTCACTGACGCCTGCGGCCGGCACTTCTGGCGCTTGAGGTTTTGGCGGGAGCGAGGTTTGCCGGCAGGATCGGGCTCCTCTCGCACAGGGAATCTCGTATGACCGCCTTCCAGCGCCGCTGCTTTGTTGCCGCCCTCGGCTTGGGCCTGCTCTATCTGCTGCTGTTGCCGCTCAAACCCTACCCGCTGGGCTGGCTGCTCAAACCACTACCCATGCTGCTGTTCGCCGTGCTGGCCTGGCGGGCGTTCCCCGGTGCGATCGGACGCTGGCTGGCGCTGGGCTTCGGCGCGGCAGCGGCGGGGGATTTTTTCCTCGACTTCGGTGATCGCGACGGTCTGTTCATCCAGGCGCTGCTGGCCTTCCTGGTCAACCAGCTGGCTTTTATTGTCGCGTTCGGCCTGCTCGGGCGTGGCCAGCTCTGGCACTGGCGGCGCTCGGTGCCGGTCGTGCTGTACGCGGCAGTGATCTCGGCCTGGATGCTGCCGGCGGCCGGTGACCTGCAGATTCCGGTGGCGATCTATCTGAGTTGCCTGCTGGCCATGGCGATTCTGGCCGGGCGCGTGGAGGCCAGGCCGGGGCCGCTGTGGCTGGGCGCGATGCTGTTCGTGGTGGCGGATTCGCTGATCGGGGTGAACAAGTTCGTCCAGCCCTTCCCCCATGCGG
Organism: Pseudomonas sp. GD04019; assembly: GCF_029837695.1. Taxonomy (GTDB): domain Bacteria; phylum Pseudomonadota; class Gammaproteobacteria; order Pseudomonadales; family Pseudomonadaceae; genus Aquipseudomonas. The sequence goes on along the minus strand of NZ_JAOEEA010000003.1, from coordinate 152,270 downwards.
TGCTGGTCATCGTGACCTGCTACTTCAGCGGCCAGGCCCTGATCGCCTGGGGCTTGCTGCGGCTCAGAGCTTCGGCAGCCACTGCGGCCACCACTGCGCCAGTGGCAGCGTCAGAGGCGCGGACAGCTGGTTGAGGTAGTGGCTGCCGCCGAGCTGGTAGCTCTGCCGGCGGATCCAGCTGGCCCGGCGCTGCACATGTGGCCCCGGGCGGCCGGCGTTCCAGGCCCGTGGATTGGGCAGCACGGCGGCCAGCAGGCAGGCCTGCTGGCGTGACAGGTAGGGCGCGCCGACCTTGAAGTGGTAGCGCGCGGCCGCTTCGGCACCGAACACGCCGTCGCTCCATTCCACGCTGTTGAGGTACACCTCGAGGATGCGCTGCTTCGGCCAGAGCAGCTCGATCAGGCCGGTGAACCAGGCTTCCAGGGCCTTGCGCGGCCAGCTGCGGCCGGACCAGAGAAACAGGTTCTTCGCCACCTGCTGGCTGATGGTGCTGGCGCCGCGCAGGTTGCCGCCATCGGCGTTGTGCTGCAGGGCCTGGCGGATGGCGGCGACGTCGAAGCCCCAGTGCTCGGCGAACTTCTGGTCCTCGGCGGCGATCACCGCGACCTTCAGATCGTCCGGCAGCTCCTTCCAGGGGCGCCAGGTCCGTTGCAGGTCGATGGGCTCGCCGTCGACCCAGGACTGGATCTTGCGTTCGGCCATCAGCGCCGTGCCGGGCGGGTCGATCCAGCGCAGGGCCAGCACCACCAGCGCCGAGACGGCGGCGAACCACAGCAGCAATTTGGTCAGGCGGCGGAACAGGTTGCGCAGCATGGCTTGGCCCGGTCTGAGGGAGCGGCCATTATAGCGGCCGCATCGAGCCTGTCCGGGAGTCAATCATGTTACGAGTCTTTCTGCTGCTGGCGGCCCTGGCCGGCTTCACTGGCGTGGCACTGGGTGCCTTTGCCGCCCACGGCCTCAAGGGTCAGCTGAGCACGCAGTACCTGGCGGTATTCCACACCGGTGTGCATTACCAGCTGGTGCATGCCCTGGCCCTGTTCGGCGTGGCGCTGCTCGCCGAGCGCCTGCCGGGGCGCCTGGTGACGGTGGCCGGCACGCTGTTCGCGGTCGGCATCCTGCTGTTCTCCGGCAGCCTGTATGCCCTGACGCTGAGCGGCCTGGGCAAGCTCGGCATGATCACCCCGCTGGGTGGCGTGTGCTTCCTCGCCGGCTGGTTGTGCCTGGGGTTGGCGGCCTGGCGTGCCAAGCGAGCCTGACAGATGGCACGCACGTACCTTGGTCGATCCGGTCGATCGGGCTAGAATGCCGACCCTTTCATGTTCTGACCGCCCAGCCATGCACATCCAGTTGAACGGCCAACCCTTCGAGCTGCCCGCCGGCGCCACCGTCGCCGACCTGCTCGCGCGCCTGGATGCGACTGGCAAGCGGGTGGCGGTCGAACTCAATCTGGACATAGTGCCGCGCAGCCAGCATGGCGCCACCGTCCTGCACGACGGCGACCAGCTGGAAGTCGTCCACGCCATCGGCGGCGGCTAGTCGCCCGAGGAACTGCCATGAGCGCCATCATCGACAAGCCTTTCACCCTGGCCGGCCGCACCTACGAGTCGCGCCTGCTGGTGGGCACCGGCAAGTACAAGGACCTCGAGGAAACCCGTCTGGCCATCGAGGCCAGCGGTGCCGAGATCGTCACCGTGGCCGTGCGCCGGACCAATATCGGGCAGAACCCGGGCGAGCCGAACCTGCTGGACGTGATCTCGCCGGACAAATACACCATCCTTCCCAACACCGCCGGCTGCTTCAACGCCGAGGAAGCGGTGCGCACCTGCCGCCTGGCCCGCGAACTGCTCGACGGCCACAAGTTGGTCAAGCTGGAAGTGCTGGCCGACCAGAAGACCCTGTTCCCCAACGTGATCGAGACCATCAAGGCCGCCGAAGTGCTGGTCAAGGAAGGCTTCGACGTGATGGTGTACACCAGCGACGACCCCATCATCGCCCGCCAGCTGGCTGAGATGGGCTGCATCGCGGTGATGCCGCTGGCCGGCCTGATCGGCACCGGCCTGGGCATCTGCAACCCCTACAACCTGCGCATCATCCTCGAAGAGGCGACCGTGCCGGTGCTGGTCGATGCCGGCGTGGGCACTGCGTCCGATGCCACAATCGCCATGGAGCTGGGTTGCGAGGCGGTGCTGATGAACAGCGCCATCGCCCACGCCCAGGACCCGATCCTGATGGGCGCGGCGATGAAGCACGCGATCATCGCCGGGCGCATGGCCTACCTGGCCGGGCGCATGCCGAAGAAGCTGTATGCCAGCGCCTCCTCGCCGCTGGACGGCCTCATCAAGTAAGCCCCCGTAAACAGGCTAAGAGAATTTCATGAGCGACATCATCGAGCCGGCAGACGAAGGCGCTGCCGAGCGGCCGCTGCGCGGCATCAAGAGTTTCGTCATGCGCTCCGGGCGCATGACCGAGGGCCAGCAGCGCGGCCTGGACCAGGGCTGGCCGCAGTTCGGCCTGCAGCTGGAAGACGGTCTGCGCGACTTCGACCAAGTGTTCGGCCGCAGTGCGCCACGCACCTTCGAGATCGGCTTCGGCATGGGCCACGCCACCCTGGAGATGGCTGCCGCGGCGCCAGAGCAGGACTTCATCGGCGTAGAAGTACACAAGCCGGGCGTCGGCGCCCTGCTCAACGGCATGCTCACGCAGAAACTGAGCAACATCCGCGTATATAGCTGCGACGCCCTGGAAGTGCTGCGCGACTGCGTGGCCGACGCCAGTCTCGACCGCGTCCTGCTGTTCTTCCCCGACCCCTGGCACAAGGCCCGTCATCACAAGCGCCGCATCGTCCAGGCGAGCTTCGCCGAACTGGTGCGCAGCAAGCTCAAGGTCGGCGGTGTGCTGCACATGGCCACCGATTGGCAGCCATATGCGGAACATATGTTGGAGGTAATGTCGCTGGCACCGGGCTACCATAATGTGGCGGGCGCCGCCGGTTATGTGGAGCGTCCCAGCGAACGACCGGTGACCAAGTTCGAAAAACGTGGCGAACGCCTCGGCCACGGCGTGTGGGACCTCAAGTTCCAGCGCGACGCATAAGTACCTAAAGCCCCGCCGGATGCGGAGCGACCATGACCGGGACCACCCGGCGCCAGGATGGCCACTGCCTCACCCAACGGCAATCTGCGAGCGCGATCTAGACCGGTCGCACGAATAAGAACAGCGGCGCTTGAGTGCGTCGCGAGGAGAAAGCTGTGCTGAGAACAATTGCAGTCCTGTCGCTGGCAGCCGCTGTCAGCCTGCCGGCGCAAGCCCGCGTCGATGCTGCCCAGGCCGCCCGTCTCGGGCAAGACCTGATGCCGCTGGGCGGGGAGCGCGCCGGCAATGCCGCGGGCACCATTCCGTCCTGGGAGGGTGGCATCGCCACGCCGCCGGCCAACTACCAGCCCGGCATGCACCACCCGGACCCCTTCGTCGCGGACAAGGAGCTGTACCGCGTCGACAAGAACAACATCGCTCAGTACAAGGCGCTGCTGACGCCGGGCTACCAGAAGCTGCTGGAAACCAATCCGGGCTACTTCCTGCGCGTGTTCCCGACCCGCCGCAGCGCCGCCTCGCCGCAGCGCATCTACGACGCCACCCGCTACAACGCGGCCAACGCCTCGCTGATCGCCGGCGGTAACGGTATCGAAGGCACCGCCGCCGGCATTCCCTTCCCGATCCCGCAGAACGGTCAGGAAGCCATCTGGAACCACATCGCCCGCTACCGCGGCGAGCAGACCCGCATGACCACCAACCACGCGGCGGTGCTCAAGGGCGGCGACTACGTGCTGGTCAAGCGCGAACGCGACATCCTGTTCGTCTACGGCCGCGAAGGCGTGACCCCGGCCGACCTGGACAACACCCTGTTCTACTACAAGTACGTGGTGACCTCGCCGAGCAAGCTGGCCGGCTCCGCCCTGGTGGTGCAGGAGACCCTCGACCAGGTCCTGGCGATCCGCAAGGCCTGGCGCTTCAACCGTGGCGAGCGCCGCGTGCGTCGCCTGCCGATGCTGGCCTATGACGCCATGCAGCCGGACACCAACGGCATGGCCACCGCCGACGTGGTGGACGCCTACAACGGTGCGCCGGACCGCTACGACTGGACCCTGGTCGGCAAGCAGGAAATGCTGGTGCCGTATAACAGCTATGCCGTGCACCAGAAGGGCATTCCCTACGAGAAGATCCTCCAGGAGAAGCACGTCAACCCCGAGCTGCTGCGCCACGAGCTGCACCGCGTGTGGGTCGTCGATGCCAAGCTGCGCAAGGGCCATAGCCACCCGTACGCCGAGCGCCGCTTCTATATCGACGAGGACAGCTGGCAGATCCTCGCCGTCGACCTGTACAACAAGAGCGGCGAACTGGTCGGCCTGCAGGAAGCCCACCCGATCAGTTACTACGACGTGCCGATGTTCCTTAGCACCCTGGAGACCATCTACGACTTCGCCGGTAGCCGCTACTTCGTCGACGGCCTGGACAACAACGAGCCGATGTACGACTTCAACGTGCAGCTGAAGAAGAGCGACTTCACCGCCGCCGCCCTGCGCAGCGAAGGTATCTGATAACGCCCGGTTTCAGACCGCGTAAAACACAAGGCCCGCATCGTGCGGGCCTTGTCGTTTCCGGATCAGTCGTCGTCGTGGTGACGGTGTTTGTGCTTCTTCTTGTAGTGCTTCTTGTGGCCGCGCTTGTTGCTGCGGTCGCGGTCGTCGTCATGATCGTCACCATAGTAGTTGCCCAGCGCGCCACCGGCACCGCCACCGGCCGCGGCGCCGATCACGCCACCGGTGCTGCCACCGACTTTGCTGCCGATCACCTGACCGCCGGCCGCGCCGATGCCGCCGCCGATGGCCGCCTCGGTGCGATTGCGTTTGTCCGCACCGACGGCGCTGCCGGCCGCGCCGCCGACACCGGCACCGATCGCGGCACCGGTGCTGCCGCCGATCTGCTCGCCGACCACGGTGCCCAGCGCGCCACCCAGGGCGCCGCCGACCCCGGCCGACACGTTGCCGGCCAGGGCGCTGGCGCTGGCGCTGGCCAGGCCGAGAGAGAGTAGGAGCAGAGAGGAATACTTCATTAACTACGGGCCTCCGTTGGGGAATGGCGCACATGCTGCCAGCGCCGCTTCGCTGGGCAAGCGGCGTGTGGCGGCACTGGGAGCGCTGTCACGAGCTGTGCAAAAAATGGCGCAGTCGACGAACCGTCTGGCTGCCGGGCTGTCGGCGGCGTTTCAGGCGGGCGGGGCGAGCTGGGCGCTGAGCTGGCGATAGTCCTCGACGGCGGCGAACTCCTCGGTGTCCTTGGCCGCGCCGCGGCTATCCGGCTGGCGCACCGCCAGCAGGTGGGCGACGCCGTAGCGGCCGGCGCTGCGCAGGATCGGCAGGCTGTCGTCGATGAACAGGCTGCGCGCCGGCGTGAAGGGGAAGTCCTGCTGCAGGGCGAACCAGAACTGCTGGTCCTCCTTGGGGAAACCGTAGTCGTGGGAGCTGATCAGGCGGTCGAAGTAGGGCGCCAGTTCGACCTTCTCCAGCTTCAGCGACAGCGAGTCGCGATGCGCGTTGGTGATCAGCACCACGCGTTTGCCGGCGGCGCGCAGGGCGGCGAGGAAGGTATCGGCGTCCGGGCGCAGGGCGATCAGGTCGGCCACCTCGCGCTTGAGGTCGCGTACCGAGAGGTTCAGCTCGCGACTCCAGAAGTCCGTGCAGTACCAGGGCAGGGTGCCGGCGTGGGCGCGGAACAGCGGCAGCAGCTCGGCGCTGGCCGCCTCGCGGCTGATGCCGTGCAGCTCGGCGTAGCGCAGCGGCAGGTGTTCCAGCCAGAAGTGGTTGTCGAAGTGCAGGTCGAGCAAGGTACCGTCCATGTCGAGCAGGACGGTATCGATATCGGCCCAGGGCAGCTGATGCATGGCAAAGTCCGGAAACAGACGGGGAGCGAATATCCGGCGCGGATATTTCGGGGGAGCGGGGTATGATACCCGTTCGAATCAAGGAGCGAATGATGCGTGAGAAACCCCAGGTGCTGGCCCGCGAGATAGTCGCCAGCAGCCGCCTGTTCCGCGTCGAAGAGCTGCAGCTGCGCTTCGCCAATGGCGTCGAGCGCACCTACGAACGCCTGGTCAGCAAGGGCGCCGGTTACGGCGCGGTGATGGTGGTGGCGATGCTCGATGCCGAGCACGCGGTGCTGGTCGAGGAATACTGCGCCGGTACCGACGACTACCAGCTGTCGCTGGCCAAGGGCCTGATCGAGCCCGGCGAGGATGTGCTGGTGGCCGCCAACCGCGAGCTCAAGGAAGAGGCCGGCTTCGGCGCCGAGCGCCTGGAGCTGATCGCCGAGCTGAGCCTGTCGCCCGGCTACATGAGCCAGAAGATCCAGGTGGTGCTGGCCCGCGACCTCTACGAAGAAAGCCTGCCGGGCGACGAACCCGAGCCGCTGCGGGTCGACAAGGTCAGCCTGCGCGAACTCAGCGCCCTGGCCCAGCACCCGCAGTTCACCGAAGGTCGCGCCCTGGCCGCCCTCTATCTGGTCCGCGACCTGCTGACCCAACGTGGAGAATTCAAGCCGTGAGTCATCCCTATCTGCCGGCGGTGATCGCCCTGGCGCAGCGCGCCGGTCAGGCCATCCTGCCGCACTGGCGCAATGACGTGGCCGTCACCGAGAAGGCCGACGCCTCGCCGGTCACCGCCGCCGACCTGGCCGCTCACGAGATTCTCGCCGCCGGCCTGCGCGAACTGGCGCCGGAGATTCCGGTGCTGTCCGAGGAGGATGCCGGCATCGCCTTCGCCGAGCGCGCCGAGTGGCAGCGCTGGTGGCTGGTGGACCCGCTGGACGGGACCAAGGAATTCATCTCCGGCAGCGAGGAGTTCACCGTCAACGTCGCGCTGATTGAGCGTGGTCGCGTGGTGTTCGGCGTGGTCGGCGTACCGGCCAACGGTCGCTGCTACTTCGGCGGTGCCGGCCTGGGTGCCTGGCGCCAGGAGCCGGGCGGCGAGCCCGAGGCCATCGGCGTGCGCCTGGCACCGGCCGAGGCCTTTACCCTGGTGGCCAGCAAGCGCCACTCCAGCCCGGCCCAGGAGCGTCTGCTGGCCGGTCTGTCCGAGCGCTTCGGTGACCTGCAGCTGGCCAATATCGGCAGCTCGCTGAAGTTCTGCCTGCTGGCCGAAGGCAATGCCGACTGCTATCCGCGTCTGGCGCCTACTTCGCAGTGGGACACCGCCGCGGCCCAGGGCGTGCTGGAAGGCGCCGGTGGCGAGGTGCTGGATCTAAAGGGCGAGGCGCTGACCTACGAGGCTCGCGAGAGCTACCTCAATCCGTCCTTCCTCGGCCTGCCGCAGGCCGCCGAGTGGCGTGCCGAGCTGATCCAGCTGGCCCGCGCCCTGGACTGAGCCTATGCAGGGTCTGCTGCGCGTCGGCCTGGCTGTGTTAAAAGTGGGTTCGGCAAGCAGCTTGCTGCTAACGCGTTTTAGCGCGGCCCGAAGGGTGAGCGGAGCGAGTCATGCTCATTTACTGCAAGTAAACCCGAGTGCGGGCCCAGTCCCCTTCCTCACCCACTTTTGCCTTGCCAGGCTCTAGCTCGCGAGCCCCTGCACGGATTCAGAATATGAATGATGACCGCGCCTACCTGGAGCAACTGCTGCACCAGGACATCCCGCTGACCCAGGCCCTCGGCTTGGGCGTGCAGGGCTGGCAGGGCGGCGAGCTGCGCCTGAGCCTGCCGCTGGCGGCCAACCTCAACCACAAGAGCAGCATGTTCGGCGGCAGCCTCTACTGCGGCGCGGTGCTGGCCGGCTGGGGCTGGCTGCACCTGAGCCTGCGCGAGGCGGGCATCGCGGACGGGCATATCGTTATCCAGCAGGGGCAGATCGACTACCCGCAACCGGTGCTGAGCGATGCGCTGGCGGTATGCACGGCGCCCGTCGCGGCCGAGTGGGACAAGTTCCTCGCCCTCTACCAGCGCCGCGGCCTGGCGCGGATCAGACTGCACAGCCGCATTCTGGTCGGCGATGCCAAGGCGGTGCGCTTTAGCGGGCAGTACGTGCTGCACCGCTGAATCACCCCTCTCCCTCTGGGAGAGGGGCTGGGGGTGAGGGCCGTTCAGTCTATGCGCAACTGCCACCCTCACCCTACGCGGGCCGCCCCAATCCTCTCCCGGAGGGAGAGGGGGCCAGGAATTACAGCATGTCGCTGTAGCGCTCATCCTTCCTGTACAGCAATGGCTGGGCGAAGCCCGGCACTTGAATACCGTCGGTGCTGAACTGCAGCTGCTGGTCGTCGATCAGGTCGTGGCCGAAGTTGTAGAGAATGTCGAACTGGCCGCGCAGCGCCTGCTGGTCGTAGGCCGCGGCGGCGGCGCGGGTCGCTTCGCGCTTGATCTGCCAGGCGCTGAACGCGGCCTCGCCATGGCGCTTGCGCAGCATGCGCTCGGCCACCTGCGGGGCGAGCAGCACGCCGGTGGCGTTGTTGCCGCCGAAGCCCTTGGAGTTGAGGAAGCACACTTCCATGTCCTGCACCTGGCGGTCGCGCACATCCAGGCTGATGTGCTGGCGGTGCACGTCGTCGGCCACCCTGTCGATGGTTTTCAGGCCTGGCAGCAGGCCGTGATGGAAGGTGCCGAGGGCGGCGATCAGCTGGTCGCCACTGGCCGGCGCCAGGGAATGGCCAACGAAGGCCTTTACCGCGGTCACCGGCCATTGCTCGATACCGAAGGCGGCGGCGACCCGATCCAGCAGTTCCGACTCGGTGACCCGGTTGGCCGGGGTGCTGGAGCCATGGGCATGCACGAAGCTGTGGTTGCGCACGGCATCGATGCCGACCAGTTGCGCGGCGCTGGCCACGGCCTTGGCCATGGTCAGGTAGTTGCCCGGGCCAGGGGCGGAGATGGACTTCTTGAAGCCGTCGGCATTGATGAATACGTCGGGCACTGCGCCGTGGATATCGGCGCCCAGCTCCAGGGCCAGCTCGTCGTCCATCAGCACGATGAACTGCGCCGATTCGGACAGGGTGAAGCCGCAGTTGTCGCCGAACGGCCGGCTGGCGCGGCGGAAGTCCACGTCGTCGCGGCCCTCGATCTTGCGCAGGCCCTCCTCCGTGGCCAGGGCGCCCATGGCGCCGTAGCCGTCGATGAATTCCTGGCTGATCGGCGCCTCGCTATTGCCCACCAGCACCACGCGGGCCTGGCCGCTGGCGATATGCTCGACACCCTTCTGCAGGTTGTAGAGGAAGGTGGCGCAGGCACCGGTGACGCTGCCGGTGGTGCCGACGCTGCCCAGCACATAGGCGTTGATGAAGTCCGCCGGCATGCTGTTGAGGCCCAGGGGGCACTGCTTGGCGGTGACCCGGCCACCGCGCAGGCGCGACTGCAGCATGCCGCCGAAGCCGTTGTCGTCCATCTGGCTCATGCCGCTGCCGGCGAACACGGCGACCTGGTCCGGCTGAACCCGGGCCAGGATGTCGGTCCAGGGCAGGCCGGTGGAGCGCAGCGCGTCGGTGGCGCCGACCACCGTCATCTGCAGGCCGCGTGGGTGGAAGTGCGAGTGGTACAGCTCGCCCGGCTCGAAACCGGTGGGCAGCTGGCCGGCGGACTTCACCGGCAGGGCGCGGTAGCTGTCGACCTTGAATTCGCTGCTTTCCGCGAGGGTAACGCGGACCTGCTGCTCGTCCAGTTCCTCCACCTGCCAACTGGCCGGCAGCGGCTCGGGCAGGTGTTTGCGTAGGGTGGTGAACTGGGCGGCGCTGACGGCGATGTGCTTCTGCCAGTGGGCCGCGTCTACGTCCAAATGGCGCTTCTCGATGCGCCGTACCAGGGTGCCGGCGAGAATTTCGGCGCCATGCCGCGTCTCGATCTCGGCCGCGGTCAGCAGTTGGCCATCGAAGCTGCGGAACTGGCCGTCGACCACCTGTACCAGTTTCATCATCACGGCCAGGCCGGCCAGGGTTTCCTGACGGCTGGCGGTATCCAGGGATTCCTGGACGATGCGGCGGAAGCCATGGTGGAACGAGCTTCTGCCCGCGGCGTTGTAGCCGCCGAAGCCGACGATGACGGGAAGACGAGACATCACACAGAACTCCTGAGGGTCGCTCCGGCCCGGGCGTGGCTGGCTGCTGCCGGCAATGCAGCGGCAACGGTCGGCCCGCCAGGGCAGTACCGGATGGCGACTCGAATGAATCGGAATGTCTGGGTGACGCAGTCCGTGACCGTCAGGTCACGAATGCGTGGTCATCTCATGGAAGGAGGGCGTCCGTGCCCTGGCGCTCAGTAGTAGGTGAGGCCCGGCTCGGCGGTGCTGATGCGGGTGCCGGACTTGCCCTGGACGATGGCCTCGATATTGGCCAGCGAGCCGATCACCGCGACCTTGCCGGTGTTGCGGGCGAACTCGCAGGCGGCCTGGACCTTGGGTCCCATGGAGCCCGCGGCGAAGCCGAGGCGTTCCAGCTCGTCCGGGTGAGCCTGGGCGATGGCCTTCTGGGTTGGCTTGCCCCAGTCGACGTACGCCGCGTCCACGTCGGTAGCGATCACCAGGAGGTCGCTGGACAGCTGCTCGGCCAGCAGCGCGGAGCACAGGTCCTTGTCGATCACCGCTTCCACGCCATGCAACTTGCCGTTCTCGTACATGGTCGGGATGCCGCCGCCGCCGGCGCAGATCACCACGCTGCCTTTCTCCAGCAGCCATTTCACCGGGCGGATCTCGAAGATGCGCTGCGGCCGGGGGCTGGCCACCACGCGGCGGAACTTGTCGCCATCCGGGGCGATGCTCCAGCCCTTCTCGGCGGCCAGGCGCTCGGCGTCTTCCTTGCTGTAGACCGGGCCGATCGGCTTGGTCGGCGTGCGGAAGGCCGGGTCGCCGCTGTCCACTTCAACCTGGGTGAGGATGGTGGCGAATGGCACCTCGAACGGCAGCAGGTTGCCCAGCTCCTGTTCGATCATGTAGCCGATCATGCCTTCGGTCTCGGCGCCGAGCACGTCCAGCGGATAGGGGTTGGCCGCGTCGTAGGCGTTGCCCTGCAGGGCCAGCAGGCCGACCTGCGGGCCGTTGCCGTGGGCGATCACCAGCTCGTTGCCCGGTGCCACCTTGGCGATCTGTTCGCAGGCGATGCGCACATTGACGCGCTGATTCTCCGCGGTCATGGCCTCGCCACGCCGTAGCAGGGCGTTGCCGCCCAGGGCGATGACTAATCGCATGTTGCTTCTCCTTGTTCGTTTTCCCCTCGCTCTCTGGGAGAGGGGGTGGGAGCGATGGGCGTCCGTCAGCACCGCATGGCCTGCAACGCCCTCACCCTGACCCTCTCCCAGAGGGAGAGGGGACTGTCCGTGCATCCTTACAGGTAGGCGCGCTTAGACGTCGGCCAGGGTCGATACCAGGATCGCCTTGATGGTGTGCATGCGGTTCTCCGCCTGTTCAAAGGCGATGCACCACGGCGACTCGAACACGTCCTCGGTGACTTCGATGCCGTTCTTCAGGTGCGGGTACTGCTCGGCGATCTGCTTGCCGACCTTGGTCTCGCTGTTGTGGAAGGCCGGCAGGCAGTGCATGAACTTCACCCGCGGGTTGCCGGCAGCCTTCATCAGCTCGGCGTTGACCTGGTAGGGCATCAGTTGCTGGATGCGTTCGCCCCAGGCTTCCACCGGCTCGCCCATGGACACCCAGACGTCGGTGTGGACGAAGTCGACGCCCTTGACTGCTTCCTTGGCATCTTCGGTGAGGGTGATGCGTGCGCCGCTCTCTTCCGCGAACTTCTTGCACGCGGCCACATGCTCGTCGGTGGGCCACAGGGATTTGGGTGCGGCGATGCGCACGTCCATGCCGAGCTTGGCGCCGATCAGCAGCAGCGAGTTACCCATGTTGTTGCGGGCGTCGCCCAAGTAGGCGTAGCTGATCTCGTGCAGGGGTTTGTCGCTGTGCTCGCGCATGGTCAGCACGTCGGCGAGCATCTGGGTCGGGTGGTATTCGTCGGTCAGGCCGTTGAATACCGGCACGCCGGCATACTGGGCCAGGTCCTCGACGATCTCCTGCTTGAAGCCGCGGTACTCGATGGCGTCGTACATGCGGCCGAGCACGCGGGCGGTGTCCTTCATGCTCTCCTTATGGCCGATCTGCGAGGAGCCCGGGTCGATGTAGGTGACGTTGGCGCCCTGGTCATAGGCGGCCACCTCGAAGGCGCAGCGGGTGCGGGTGGAAGTCTTCTCGAAGATCAGCGCGATGTTCTTGCGCAGCAGGTGCGGTTGCTCGGTGCCGGTGTATTTGGCGCGCTTGAGGTCGCGCGACAGGTCGAGGAGGTAACGCAGCTCGCGCGTGCTGTGGTGCATCAGGCTGAGCAGGTTGCGGTTGTGCATGTTGAAAGCCATGGTTCTTTCTCCTTGTGGACAGCTGGAACGGTGCCCCGGCGGCTATGGATGGGCCGCCGGGGTGGCTTGATCAGTAGTCGATCGGGTCGCGGATGATCGGGCAGGTCATGCAGTGGCCACCGCCACGGCCGCGGCCCAGTTCGCTGGCGCTGATGGTGATGACCTCGACGCCGGCCTTGCGCAGCAGGGTGTTGGTGTAGGTGTTGCGGTCGTAGCCGACCACCACGCCGGGCTCCAGGCAGACCACGTTGTTGCCGTCGTCCCACTGTTCGCGCTCGGCCTCGAAGCTGTCGCCGCCGGTTTCCACTACGCGCAGTTGCTTCAGGTTGAGGGACTCGGCGACCACGTCGAGGAACGACTTGTCCTCGCGGCGTACATCGAGGCCGCCGGGGCGGCTCTCGTCGGGGCGGATCACGAACGGCACGATCTGGTAGGCGACTTCCGGGAAGACGGTCACCAGGTCGCGGTCGCAGAAGCTGAACACGGTGTCCAGGTGCATGGCGGCGCGCGACTTGCCGAGCCCGGCCACCACCACGCGTTCGGCGGCGCCGGCCTTGAACAGGGCCTGGGCCACCTGGCCGATGGCCTGGTGCGAGGAGCGCTCGCCCATGCCGATCAGCACGGTGCCGTTGCCGATCGGCATCACGTCACCGCCCTCCAGGGTGGCAGCGCCGTGGTCGACATCCGGGTCGCCGTACCAGATCTGGAAGTCGGCGTTGGCGAAGTCCGGATGGAACTTGTAAATGGCGCTGGTCAGCAGGGTTTCCTGGCGACGCGCCGGCCAGTACATCGGGTTGAGGGTGACGCCGCCGTAGATCCAGCAGGTGGTATCGCGGGTGAACTGGGTGTTGGGCAGCGGCGGGAAGATGAAGCTGGACTCGCCGAGGTAGGCGTTGAACATCTTCGCCGCGTCGGAATCCTTGTGCTTGGCCAGGTCGGCGCCGGACACGCCGCCGATCAGGAACTCGGCGATGCGCCGCGGCTCCAGGCCCTCGATGAACGAGCGCACTTCGTTCTGCAGACCGAGGCCGACGCTGTTGGGAGTGATCTTGCGATCGAGGATCCAGGCCAGTGCCTCCTTGTTGTGCACGGTCTGCTCCAGCAGATTGTGCATCTCGACCACGTCGATGCCGCGCTCACGCATCTTGGTCATGAAGTCGAAGTGGTCGCGCTTGGCCTGGCTGACCCAGATCACGTCGTCGAACAGCAGTTCGTCGCAGTTGTTGGGCGTCAGGCGCAGGTGGGCCAGGCCCGGGGAGCAGACCATTACCTTGTGCAGTTTGCCCGCTTCCGAGTGGACGCCGAGTTTGACCTTGGACATGTGAACCTCCTATGTCGTTAAAGGGTGAGGAAGCCGGCGTAGAGGCCATAGCCGGCGACGATTGCGCCGATCACGACCACTGCGAAGATGAGCTTCTCGACCGCGGTAAAAATGGGTTGCTGCATTTCCCGCTTGGCCTTGGCGAACAGAATCGCGCCGGGCGCATAGAGCAGGGCGGACAGCAGCAGGTACTGGATGCCGCCGGCGTAGATCAGCCAGATGGCGTAGATCAGGGCGATGCCACCGATCAGCAGGTCCTTGTTGCGCTCGCCGGAGGCCTGCTCGTAGGTCTCGCCACGCACGGCCAGCAATACGGCGTAGGCGGCGGACCACAGGTAGGGCACCAGGATCATCGAGGTGGCCAGGTACAGCAGGCTGAGGTAGGTGGAGTTGCTGAACAGGGTGACGATGAGGAACAGCTGGATCAGCCCGTTGGTCAGCCACAGGGCGTTGGCCGGCACATGGTTGGCATTTTCCTTCTTCAGGAAGTTGGGCATGGTGTGATCGCGGGCGGCGGCGAAAAGAATCTCCGCGCACAGCAGGGTCCAGGACAGCAGGGCGCCGGCCAGAGAAACGATCAGGCCGATGGAAATGAAGATCGCACCCCAGCGCCCGACCACGTGTTCCAGCACGTAGGCCATGGAGGGGTTCTTCAACCCGGCCAGCTCGGCCTGGCTCATGATGCCCAGTGACAGCACGTTGACCAGTACCAGCAGCAGAAGCACGCCGATGAAACCGAGCACGGTGGCCTTGCCGACATCGCTGCGCTTTTCGGCACGGGCCGAGTAGACGCTGGCGCCCTCGATGCCGATGAACACCCAGACGGTGACCAGCATCATATTGCGCACCTGGTTCATCACGCTGCCCAGGTCGGGGTTGCCCTTGCCCCAGATGTCCGCGGTGAACACGTCCATCTTGAAGGCGATGGCGGCGATGACGATAAACAGCACCAGCGGCACCATCTTGGCAATCGTGGTGACAGTGTTGATGAACGCCGCCTCCTTGATTCCGCGCAGCACCAGGAAGTGCACGCCCCACAGCACGGCGGAGGCGCAGATCACCGCAATTGGCGTATTGCCTTCGCCGAACACCGGGAAGAAGTAGCCAAGGGTGGAGAACAGCAGGACGAAGTAGCTGACGTTGCCCAGCCAGGCGCTGATCCAGTAGCCCCAGGCCGAGGAGAAGCCCATGTAGTCGCCGAAGCCGGCCTTGGCGTAGGCGTAGACCCCGGAGTCCAGTTCCGGCTTGCGGTTGGCCAGGGTCTGGAAGACGAAGGCCAAGGTCAGCATGCCGACCGCGGTGATGGCCCAGCCGATCAGTACGGCTCCGGCCCCGGCGCTGTTGGCCATGTTCTGTGGCAGCGAGAAGATGCCCCCGCCGACCATCGAACCCACTACCAGGGCAATGAGCGCCCCCAATCGAAGTTTTTGCGCTGAAGAGGACATCGGACACCTCCTTGCGGAGAAGAAGTTATGTCTTATTGAGCGCGCCGTTGATGGAGGGGGTATTGATCTCGATCAATAGCGAGCTATCCATATTTTCTGATGCTGTCCTTGTACAACTACTAATCGGTTTAGAGAGGGCGGTGGATATGCCGAGAGCTTCTAGATAGACGCATTCAGGCCGTTTCGGCTGAGCGTTTAATCAAGTTAGACGAGGTTTTACAAGCTGCAAGTTTCAGTAATGAGAAGGTTTGGTTTGATAGCAAAACGCTGCCGTGGATCTTTCTAATATGAAGTTAATTTTATATTTCGAAAGTTTATATATGAGTTGTTAGCGTATTAAAGGAGGCGAGTATGTTTCGCCCTGGACATGTTGAAGTGGTGCAATTGCCTACGGCCTTGACGCCTGGCTATCACCTGAGCCTGGACTATCGGGTCTGCCGCGACGAGGCGGGCTGCCATGTGGACTTCGAGCTGGACGGCGATGTGGCCGGGCGGCCGGTACATGACGGCTTCAGCTTGCGCCGCGATGTCGCCTACAACTTCCTGCAGAGCGCAGGCCGTTGTCTGCGCAGGCGCGGGATCACGCCGGCGCATCCGGCGTTGTTCGCCTTCCACGAGGATTACGACCGGGTGTTCGCCGATCTGCGTTGCCAGCTACGTGCCGACCCAGGGGAGCCGGTGGATCTGGAGCGCTTTCTGCTGGATCGCGGCGAGGCGCGGCTGCACTAGTCTTCGTCGCCTTCCGGGGCCAGGCCGTGCTTGCGCAGTTTGTCGTGCAGGGTCTTGCGCGGCAGGCCGAGGGCCTCGGACAGGCTGCGCAGCGAGCCGTGCCCCTTGGCCATCTCGGCGGCGATCAGCGCGCGCTCGTAAGCCTCGACCCGCTCGCCGAGGCTCTGCGCGCCGGCATCCGCCAGGGCCGCGCCGCCGGGTAGATCCAGGCCGATATCCAGGCCCATGGCGAAACGCTCGGCGGCGTTCTGCAGTTCACGCACATTGCCCGGCCAGGCGTGGCTGAGCAGCTGGGCGCGCTGCCCGGCCTGCAGCTCGCGGATCGGCAGGCCATGCCGCTGGGCCGCGGTTTCGGCGTGGTGCTGGAACAGCAGCAGGATATCCGCGCCGCGTTCGCGCAGCGGTGGGATGCGCAGCGGCGCCACGTTCAGCCGGTAATACAGGTCGGCGCGGAAGCGGCCCTGGTCGGCGGCCACGCGCAGGTCTTCCTTGGTCGCAGCGATCACCCGGATATCCAGCGGGATCAGCTGGTTGCCGCCGAGGCGTTCGACCACTCGTTCCTGCAGCAGGCGCAGCAGCTTGACCTGTACGTCCGGGCTCATGCTCTCGATCTCGTCGAGAAACAGGGTGCCGCCGTTGGCGAACTCGAACTTGCCGATGCGCCGTTTCTGCGCGCCGGTGAAGGCCCCCGGCTCATGGCCGAACAGTTCGCTCTCCACCACCGATTCGGCCAGGGCGCCGGCGTTGATCGCCACGAACGGGCCCTTTTTGCGCGCGGAGAGGTCGTGCAGGGCGCGGGCCACCACCTCCTTGCCGGCGCCGGTCTCACCGAGGATCAGCACGTCGGTGTTGATCGCCGCCAGGGCGCCGACCTGCTCGCGCAGGCGCAGCATCGGCGCGGACTGACCGATCAAACGGGCGCTCAGCTCGTTGCGGTCGGCCAGGGCCAGACGCAGGCTGCGGTTCTCCAGCACCAGGCGGCGCAACTCCAGAGCGCGGCGCACGCCATCGAGCAGGGCCTCGCTGGCAAAGGGTTTTTCCAGGAAGTCGTAGGCGCCGGCGCGCATGGCCTGCACCGCCAGCGGCACGTCGCCATGGCCGGTGATCAGCACCACCGGCAGGTGCGGGTCCTGTTCATGCAGCTGGCGCAGCAGTTCCAGGCCATCGATGCCGGGCATGCGGATATCGCTGACTACTACTCCGGGCCAATCCACAGCAATGCGTCCGGCCACGCCACGGGCATCGGCCAGGGTCTCGACGCGCAGGCCGGCCAGGTCGAGGGTCTGCGCCAGGGCCTGGCGTAAATGCTCGTCGTCGTCGATCAGCAGGACCTGGGTGCGGGCGTCGATGGCACTCATGAAAACTCCTCGGGCGCTTGCAGGTTGGCGCCGGGGGCGGCGTTGCGCAGCTGCAGGGTAACCAGCGCGCCACCGTCCGGGTGATTGGCCAGCAGCAGCTCGCCGCCCAGAGCGTGCATCAGCGTCTCGCAGATGGCCAGGCCGAGGCCCAGACCCTGGGTACTGGTCTTGGTAGTGAAGAAGGGCTCGCGGGCATGGGCCAGAGCCTGTTCGCTGAAGCCCGGGCCATTGTCGCGTAGCAGCAGGTTGACGCCGGCGTCGGTAACTTCGGCACTCAGCCACAGCCGCCGCGGTGGCGCCTTCTCGCCGAGCGCGTCGAGGGCATTGGCCAGCAGATTGCCGAGCACCTGGCGCAGGCGTGTTTCGCCGGCCTGCACCCACAGGGTGGCGGCGGGCAGGTCGCGGATCAGTTCCACATCCAGCGCGCGGCGGCGCTTGGCCAGCAGCGCCAGGGCATCGTCCAGCGCTGGCTGCAGGGCCACGCTCTCCGGCGCATGCTGGTCGCGTCGGGCGAAGGCACGCAGGTGGGCGATGATCGAGGCCATGCGCCCGGTCAGTTCGCTGATCTGCTTGAGGTTGCTGCGGGCATCGTCGGTGCGCTGGTGGTCGAGCAACACGCCAGCGTTGTCGGCATAGCTGCGGATCGCCGCCAGTGGCTGGTTGAGTTCATGGCTGATGCTGGCGCTCATGGTGCCCAGCGCCGTCAGCTTGCCGGCCTGGACCAACTCGTCCTGGGTACGCAGCAGCTCCTGCTGGGCGTGCTCGCGTTCCAGCACCTCGTCCTTGAGGCGATTGTTCAGCGTCTCCAGGTCGCGGGTGCGCTCCAGCACACGCATCTCCAGCTCGCGTTTGGCACGGGCATCCAGGGCGATGCGCTCGATGTAGTGACGCCGGCGCTGCAGCAGCAGGCCCAGCGTCAACAGGCCCGCCAGCAAGGCGGCGCCACCCACGGCCAGGGTGATGCGTACCTGGCGATCGATCAGTTGGCGCGGCGCGAGGATGCTGGCGGTCAGCCCGGTCTCCTGCAGCTCGCGGCTCTGCACCAGCCAGGCGCTGTCGTCCAGCTGCAGTGGCGTGGGCGCCTGGGTCGGATAGGGCTGGTTGGCGGCGATGGCGGCGCGCTCGGCATTGTCCAGCTCGCGGGTGGCGCGGAAGCGCCAGTCGCCGCGCGAGGAGATGATCACCACGCCATTGCTGTCGGTGACCATCAGCTGCTCCGGGGTATTGCCCCACAGGGTTTCGGCATCGTCGAGGTCGACCTTGACCACCAGAATCCCGATCACCTGCTGGCCGTCGCGCACCGGGCTGGAGAAGAAGTAGCCGCGCTTGCGCGAGGTGGTGCCGAGGCCGAAGAAGCGTCCCTGCTTGCCGGCCAGGGCCTCGCGGAAGTAAGGACGGTAGGTGAAGTCGCGGCCGACGAAACTGTCCTGCTGGTCCCAGTTGGAGGAGGTCAGGGTAATGCCTTGCGGGCTCATCAGGTAGATCACGTCGGCGCCGGTTTCCTCGCGCACCTGGGTCAGTAGGCGGTTGGCACGATCCTGCAGCGTTTTGTCCGCTGGAGTGGCGAGCAGCGAGCGCAGTGGCGGCAGGTCGGCGAGGATATTCGGCAGCACTTCGTAGCGACGCAGGGTGCCGAATAGGTTGGCCACGTACAGATCGAGGGTCTGGCGGTTCTGCTCGAGCAGCTCGCCGCGGTAATAGCGCTCAGCGAAGAACTGCAACGGCCACAGCAGCGGTGCCAGCAGCACGGCCAACAGGGCCAGGCTGCGCCAGCGTGGGCGGTGTGGAGTGAGGGCTGCGGTCATGCGATCTGCGCCTGGGAAGTCGGCGTCCAGTATGCCAGCCACCTGCCGCAGAAACGACGAAGGCCCGCATCACTGCGGGCCTTCAAGTGTCGTGGTGCCGGCACCAGGAATCGAACCCGGGACCTACTGATTACAAGAAAGGTGCTTTCTTCAATAAAATCAGCCACATGGGATTATTGTTGTTACGTAAGGGGCTCACTAATTGCCAGGCTCCATGCCAAGGCTGTTGAGCTTGTTACGTAGGCAATGGCAGTTAGTTGTGACTTCGCAGGCCCCGCTCGTCACGGATTTTGAGGCGTGTATGCAAGCGCTATTTGCATCTCAAAGCTGGATGAATGGCGATGTAGGCTCAGATGAGCTGACTGGCAGGGGTAGGAATAGATGGCGGCAAAGATGCTGGGGGAGTCCCGACTCCCTCCAGGTTTACTTCTTCGTGGCAGATCCGAAGACAAAGCCCAAGGCTGACGTGGTAAGGCCATAGAGCCATTTTCGGGCTTCGTTGAGTTCTGGAGATTCTGTCAGGAAAAAACTGCCGACAACGAGCAGGGCAGATACACCAATCACGAATCCGGCGATATTGGTGGGCGCTGCACGATCAGTAGCTCCCCAGAACTTTCCCAGCCACCCTAGGTTCTGCTGATTGTGTTGCAGTCGGAAATGTTCTTTGCCTGCTGCAAAGAACGCGTCCTCATCATTGCCTGATCCGTTGAGTATCGGCGATCCGGCCTCGGCAGAAGGATCAATTGGGAGAGTCCCGATGCTCTGGTTGGGCTCCGTCACGCCTGTACCGCCGTTTGGCCGCTCTGCGCTTTTTTGACTGCACTTTTAAAATGGTCGGCGATGGTTGCAAATGGGATGTCTACCCCACGCATTCCTTTGGCTGCTGACCACGTAACATCCCATGGTGTGCCAGTAGCATGGGTCATCTCCGACAGCCGAACCCCAGAGTATTTGCCATAGCTGTTGTACACATTCTGCAAGAATGTACGGATGTCAGGATCTGCAGGTACAGCAGCTTCACGAACGCCTAGAGCATCGTATTCGAATGCTTTACCAGTGATGTTGCCAGCGCCAAAGCGCTTAAATTCGTGGTAGAGCGAGGGGATCACAGGACCATACTGCCAAGCCTCAACGGCTTCGTTAATCAGTGGCCGCTCTGTATAGCCGGCGTACCAGCCATGGGCGTAATAAACGAGCTTCTGCAGCTTCATCGGGCTAATAGACTCACCCCTGGCTGCTGCCAGTTCAATAAAGTAATTAGCAATAGATTTCGCGTTGAACACGTTCGCTCCCCTTCCGCGACCCTGGCGCTCTATAGCAAGAGCGCTAGCCCCTTGACCCCGATGAGAACGGCCTTGGGGGCTAGTATGGCACACCGGATGCGGTTTCTATCATAAACAAGGATGGGCTAAAAGCAAGAAATACTGTACATGCAAACAGTATATTATTCTGGCTTTTCTACCCTTGTTAGCCGCCTTGTTACGTAATTTACAAATAAAAAAGGCCTGCATCGCTGCAAGCCTTTGATTTACATGGTGCCGGCACCAGGAATCGAACCCGGGACCTACTGATTACAAGTCAGTTGCTCTACCAGCTGAGCTATACCGGCGAAGGGGCCGCCATTATAGCCATTGCTTCGACCCTGTAAACCGGACCGCGCAATCTGTTTCTTTTGCCTGCGCGGTGAGCGCATTCGAGGCGCGGCGGGCGTGGTGCAACCGAAGCCGGATATCAGTAGCCATTTGTTTATGCACAAAGAGAAGCCGGGCCACTGGCGTGCTGCACGGATTTTGCGCAGTACGCCCGTGTTTTTCATAACGGCATGTTTTTTATAGATTTTTTGTTCGTGATCAAAAAATCTACAGACTTAGGCGAGGCAAGCCTGGCCGGCCTTGCAGCGAGTTCTGCAGAAACTGCGCACAGAGTTATCCACAGCTTCTGTGGATGACGCTCAGCTCCGTTCGGCGAGCAGCAGCAGGTTGCGTGGTGTCAGTTGATGGGCGCAGAAGGTGCCCAGGCGTACTCGGTAGCCCTGCTCCTGCAGATACAGGGCGCGATCCAGCAGCAGCCATATCTCCAGCGGGCGGCGGAACAGGCCGCGGACCAGTTCAAGATTGCGGACCTCGGCCAGTCGCTGCCAGCCGCCGGCCTCCAAAGCAGACCAGTCGATATCGCCGGATAGCTCGAGGCCCTTCATCTCGGCCAGGTCGCGGCAGTAGCTGGGCAGGTCCTTGCTCAGCCAACTGACCGGCAGCGATGGTGTAGGCAGATATCCGTCCACGCCGCGTTGCTGGCGCTGCAGCAGATCGAAGGCCAGGCGTCGGGCCATGGACTGATCGCGCTGGCGCCGCATGCGCTGGCCGGCGGTAACGGTTTCCGCCAGGGGCAGGCGTAGATCGTCCAGCGACAGCTGCAGTTGCGATTGCCGGGCGGGCTCGCATAGCGCCTGGTAATGCGGGGTGGCGATGCGGTTGTAGCAGCAGGGCGCCACGGCCAACTGGCTGCAGCCGGCGGCACTGGCCAGCTGCAATAGGCGCACGTGCAGGTCGCCGCAGGCGTGTAGGGCCACCGGGCTGTGTTCGGCGCTCAGGCGCTCGCCGGCGTTGTCGGCCAGCACGTCCTGCAGCAGGTGCTGGACGTCCATGTGTAGCCGCTGGCTGAGGTGCTGGCCGGCGGCTACCAGATGTTCGTCGTATTCCAGGCAGGTCAGCTGCTGGCCGCCCTGGGCCAGCAAGCGGCCCAGATAGCCCTTGCCGGAACACCAGTCCAGCCAGTGCGTCGGCGCGCGCTGGAACTGCAGGCGGCTGGCGAAGGCCTCGATCTGCTGCCATTTGCGCCCGGGTACGTCGACATCCAGTCGCGCCTGTTGTGCCCCCAGCTCATGGCCGGGCAGTTCTCCGATCTCGCTCAGCGCGGCGGCGCGACTGGCCAACTGAGGAAACGGCGCGGGAGCCTGCAGCCGCTCAGGGCAATTGTGTTCGGCCTCGGCCTGCTCCAGGCTGCGCCCACGCAACCAGGCGCCCAGCTCGGGATGCTCGGCCTCCCAGGGCAGGGTCAGGCAGGAGAAGGGCTTGGGGCGCCACAGGTGCTGGTGGGCGACGAGGAAGTCGTCCAGGGCCTGGAAACGTTCGTGCAGGGCGGTGCCGGTGAGGATCATGGGCGGCGATGACGGGCGGAGATGCCGTGCATTCTATCCCTCTCCCGTGCTCGGGAGAGGGCGAAGGGCTTAGCGACCCTGGCAGGCATCGACGCGCAGTTTGCGCTCCAGCAGCTTGAAGGCGCGCACCATCACGTAGGCGATGACCAGGTAGAAGATGCCGGCGGCGAAGAAGATCTCCACCGGCAGGTAGGTGCGGGCGATGATCGTGCGCGACATGCCGGTCAGCTCCAGCAGGGTCACGGTGCTGGCCAGGGCGCTGGCCTTGAGCATCAGGATCACTTCGTTGCTGTAGGCCGGCAGGCCGATACGCGCAGCGCGCGGCAGGATGATGTAGATCATCGCCTGGGCGCGCGACATGCCCAGCGCGCGGGCCGCCTCGATCTCGCCTGGTGGCACGGCCTGGATGGCGCCGCGCAGAATCTCGGCGATATAGGCGGCGGTGTGCATGGTCATGGTGATGACGGTGCACCAGTACGGATCACGCAGGTACGGCCATAGCGGGCCCTGGCGCACCACGTCGAACTGGGCCAGGCCGTAGTAGACCAGGAACAGCTGCACCAGCAGCGGCGTGCCGCGGAAGAAGAAGATGTAGCCGTAGGGCAGGGCGCGCACGTACCAGTGGCGCGAGGCGCGGGCGATGCCCATGGGCAGGGCGAGAATCAGCCCGGCGAGCACGGCGAAGGCCACCAGTTCAACGGTCAGCGCGGCACCTTCGAGCAGCCTGGGCAGGTATTTGACGATCACTTCCCAGTTCATCAGGCGCTCCGGATAAAGCCGCGGCTGGCGCGCTTCTCGAGGAAGTGCATGCCGATCATGGCGATGATGGTCAGGCCCAGGTAGATGAGGGCGGCGACCATATAGAAGGTGAAGGGCTCCTTGCTCGCGGTCACGGCGATCTGCGAGCGACGCATGATCTCCTCAAGACCGATCACCGAGACCAGCGCGGTGTCCTTCATCAGGATCATGAACAGGTTACCCAGGCCGGGCAGGGCGATGCGCCACATTTGCGGCAGGATCAGCTTCCACAGGATGCGGCCCTTGGACATGCCGAGAGCCATGCCGGCCTCGCGGTGGCCCTTGGGGATGGCCAGGATGGCGCCGCGGAACACTTCAGTGGCATAGGCGCCGAAGCACAGGCCGAGGGCGATGGTGCCGGCGGCGAAGGGGTTCAGTTCCAGGCTGCCGACGCCGAGGAGCTCACCAAGGGCGGCCAGGCCCTGAACGGTGCCGAAATAGATCAGCAGCACCCAGAGCAGCTCGGGCACGCCGCGAACGATGGTCGAATAGGTACCGCCAAGTCCCTGCAGGAACTTGTTCGGGGAAGTTTTGGCCAGGGCGCCGAGCAGCCCGAGCACCAGGCCGAGGGCCAGGGCGGACAAGGCCAGCTGGATGGTCACCAGCGTGCCGGCGGCGAGGGCGGGGCCGAAGCCGTGCAGGTCGAAGGTCATGGGAGGCTACTGCAGAATGACGGCCGCCCCCCGAGGGCGGCGGCGGTCGGAGGCATCAGTAGATGCTGAACGGGAAGTACTTGTCGTTGATCTGCTTGTAGGTGCCGTCTTCGACGATGGCCTTCAGCGCGGTGTTCAGCTTCTCGCGCAGCGGGTCGCCCTTGCGCACGGCGATGGCGATCTTGTCGTTGTCGAACACCGGCTCGCCCTTGAATTCGAAGTCCTTGCCGGCGTCGCTCTTCAGCCATTCCCAGTTGACGAACTTGTCGGCCAGCACGCCGTCGAGGCGGCCCGAGGACAGGTCGAGGTAGGCGTTTTCCTGGGTGTCGTACAGCTTGATCTCGACGGTGTCGGCCAGGTTGTCTTCCAGCCAGGTACCGGCGATAGTGGCGCGCTGGGCACCGATGACCTTGCCTTTCAGGCTGGCCTTGTCGGCCTTCAGGTCGCTGCTTTTCGGGGCGATGAACTGCAGCTTGTTGGTGTAGTAGGGCTCGGTGAAATCGACGGCCTGCTTGCGCTCCTCGGTGATCGACATGGAGGCGGCGAGGAAGTCGAACTTCTTGGCGTTCAGGGCCGGGATGATGCCGTCCCAGTCGGAGGTGACCACTTCGCACTCGGCGCCCATCTTGGCGCACAGGGCCTGGGCGATTTCGACGTCGAAGCCGCCGACCTTGCCGCTGGCGTCGATCAGGTTGAAGGGTGGGTAGGCGCCTTCGGTGCCGATCTTCAGTTTGTCCGCGGCGACTGCCTGGGTGCCGAAGGCCAGGGTGGCGACGGCGGCCAGCAGGATCTTCTTATAGTTCTGCATGCGTGTTGCTCCGTTAGTGATTGCTGGACATGAATTGTTTACAGCGTGCCGATTGCGGGTTGGTGAAGACCTGCTCGGGCGACCCCTGTTCCTCCACCAGACCCTGGTGAAGGAATACCACTTCGCTGGACACCTGCCGGGCGAAATTCATCTCGTGGGTGACCAGCAGCATGGTGCGGCCTTCATCGGCGAGCGCGCGGATCACGTTAAGCACTTCCTGTACCATTTCCGGGTCGAGGGCCGAAGTCGGCTCGTCGAACAGGATCACCTTGGGCTGCATGGCCAGGGTGCGGGCGATGGCGGCGCGCTGTTGCTGGCCGCCGGAGAGCTGATTCGGGTAGGCGTGGCGCTTGTCGGCGATGCCGACCTTGGCCAGCAGCGCCTCGGCCACTTCGGTGGCCTCGGCACGGCTCTGGCCGAGCACGCGACGAGGAGCCTCGATGATGTTGTCGAGGATGGTCATGTGCGGCCACAGATTGAAATTCTGGAACACGAAGCCGATCTCGCTGCGCAGGCGATTGATCTGCTTGTTGTCGGCGGCGATCAGGTCGCCGTTCTTCGCGGCCTTCAGCTTGAGCTCTTCGCCAGCCACCAGGATCTGGCCCTGGTGCGGGTTCTCCAGCAGGTTGATGCAGCGCAGGAAGGTCGACTTGCCGGACCCGGAGGAGCCGAGGATGGAGATCACGTCGCCGTCGCGGGCGGTCAGCGAAATGCCCTTGAGCACTTCGAGTTCGCCGTAGCGTTTGTGCAGGTTGCGGATTTCCAGCGCGGGCGATGCCTCGGCCATGGGGTGTCCTCTTGTTATGCGGATGCGCTCCGGCTGCTGGCCGCCTTCCTAGCGTGCGGCTGAACCTAGCATAGCGTCGACGGAGCGCCAAGCCGGGTTCCGGCCCCACCAACCGTGGTCGTGGCGCGGTGTCGCATCGTGACAGTTGTGTGTCGCCCAAACAAAAGCCCGAGACAGGGTCGGGCTTCGAATGCCGGCCACGCAGGGCGCCGGCCGGCGGCGCGCAGTGTACTGGAGCGCCCTGGCCAGGTGAAGGGCGCGCCGCGCTGGCGAATGGCCAGGGTGGGGAGCTTCTTGCTAGAGTCTGCGCAGCTCCCCAGGGGATCGGGTCGAGCTCGACCCATCTTCAGGGAGTTCCTCATGTCGCAGGCGCCGCAGTCATCCAGGGCCTTTCGGGCCAGCTTGTGGCTGGTCTGCGCCCTGATTCTGCTGCTGGTACCGCTGCTGCACCTGTGGACGCCCGTGCAGCGCTGGAGCAACGCCCACGGCGATTGGCTGATTCGCCAGCGTGCCGCGCAACAGATACCCGACCCGCGCATCGTCGTGGTCGATATCGACGACACCAGCCTGCAGGCGCTGGTCGGCGAGGCCGGCAAATGGCCCTGGCCGCGCTCGGTGCACGCCGAGCTACTGGAGCACCTGCTGGCGCAGAAGGCCGATGCGGTGGTGTTCGACGTGCTGTTCAGCGAGGCCGACCGTTTCCACCCCGACGCCGATGCCTACTTCGGCGAAGTGCTGGCCCAGACCGAGCGCGTATACCTGGCTGCCCTGCAGCAGCAGGCCAGCGATCCGGCCAGGGCGCCGTTGCTGGCCGACTACCCCGCGCGCACCGGCCTGCTGCCGGGCAGCGACCCACAGCAGCGCGGCGTGCTGCTGCTGCCGCGGGCCATCGATCCCGCGCACTGGAAGACCGGCACCATCAACTTCACCCAGGATGCCGACGGCGTCGGCCGCCGTTATGACATCTATAGGCGCTTCGGCGACTGGCGCATGCCGTCGCTGCCGGCGCGGGTAGCGCAGGATCGTGGCGTGACGCTGCCGGCCGCCGACAGCTTCCTGCTCGACTGGCGCAGCGACGCGCGCGTGCCCTATCCGCGCATTCCTTTCGCCGAGGCCCTGGCCCAGGCCCGTGGCGAGGCCGGCCGGCTGCCGGCCGACTACTTCGCCGGCAAGATCGTGGTGATCGGCACCACCGCCGCCGGGCTCTACGACCTGCGCCGTACCCCGCTGGACGATCTCTATCCGGCGGTGTTCATCCTCGCCACCGGCATCGACAACCTGCTCAACGGCCAGCAACTGAAAGCGGCGCCGGCCTGGTCCATGGCACTGCTGGGCATCGCCCTGCTGCTCGGCCTGCAGCTTCTGCTGCTGCGCGAGCGCCTGCTGCCCGCCAGCCTGCTGACCCTGGGCGTCAGCCTGGCGCTGCTGCTCGGCTCCTATCTATTGGTGCTGCAGGGCGTGTTGCTCAATGTGCTGCCCAGCCTGCTGGCGCTGTGGCTGCTGCTGGCGCTGGCCCTGGCGGTGTTCTACCGCCGCCGACGCCAGCAGCTTTCCAACACCATCAGCCTGTTCAGCCGTTTCCTCGACCCGCAGGTGGTGGCCCAGTTGGTGGCGCGCGAGGACCCGCAGGCGCTGCTGAGCAGTCGCGAGTGCCAGCTCACCGTGCTGTTCTCGGATATCCGCAACTTCACGACCATGTCCGAGCGCCACAGCCCCCAGGAGATCATGCAGATCCTGGAGAACTACTTCGGCGGCCAGGTGGATGTGCTGTTCAAGCACCGTGCGACCCTCGACAAGTTCATCGGCGACGCCATCATGGCCTTCTGGGGCGCGCCGCAGGACAACCCCAACCAGGCGGTGGACGCGGTCAACGCGGCGCTGGAAATGATCGACAACGTCGAGCGCTACCAGCGCGACTTCGACCACCCGGACTTCGACATCGGCATCGGCCTGCACACCGGACCGGCGGTGGTCGGCATGGTCGGGACCAGCAAGCGCTATGACTACACTGCCATTGGCGACACGGTGAATCTGTCCAGCCGCATCGAGGGGCTGACCAAGGGCCGTGCGCGCCTGCTGGTATCGGCGGCCACCATGCAGGCCTGCGGTGATGCCTTCGATTTCATTCCCCATGGCGATTTCCAGGTGAAAGGCCGTGTCGAGCCGGTGACCCTCTTCGAACCCAGGAGAAAGACGTTATGAGAAGTACCCTTACCGCTGCCCTGCTGATTCTGGCGGGCTGGCTGGGCAGCGCGGTGGCGCTGGCCGAAGTGCGCAGCGGCATCACCGTCGAGGCCACCGCGTTGCGCGATGGCGGCGCGGCCAGTGCCGCCGTGCTGCAACAGCTGCCGGCGCAGACCCGGGTGAGCATCCTCAAGCGCCAGGGTGGCTGGTATCAGGTACAGACCGGCTCCGGCCAGCAAGGCTGGGTGGCGCTGCTGGCGGTGCGTTTCGACAAGTCCGCCGGCGCCAAGGGCGGCAATATCGGCTCGCTGCTGGAAGGCAGCACCGCGGTGGAGCCGGCCAGCGGCGTGGCTACTGGCGTGCGCGGCATCAGCGACGACCAGGTCGGCGGTGGCGGCGGCTCTGGCAGTCTGTCCCTGCAGCAGCTCGACCGTTATGCGGTGACCCCCGGCAGCGCACGCGCCTTCGCCCAGCAGGGCGGCCTGCGTAGCCAATCCATCGCCTATCCCCAGTGAGCCGGAGCCGAGCCATGCACAAGATTGTTTGCCGTACCGCGCTGCTCGTTGCCATCTGCGCCGCGCTGCCCGCCTGCGAGAACCTGCAGGCCCTGGAAGGCGTGCAGATCCAGGGCGTCGACCTGTCGCCTCTGGCCAGCGCCGGGCGCAACCTCAGCGACATGGGCGAGAAGACCCAGGACGAGGAGCTGGTGATCGGTGCCAGCACCGCCGAGCTGCTGCTCAAGCAGGCTCCGCTGCTCGACAACGCCGGCGTGCAGTCGTACGTCAACCAGGTCGGCCGCTGGGTCGCCCTGAACAGCGAGCGTCCCGACCTGCCCTGGCGCTTCGGCGTGCTCGACAGCAGCGTGGTTGGTGCCTACGCCGCGCCTGGCGGCTACGTGTTCATCACCAGCGGCATGCTGGTGCAGATGAACAGCGAGGCCGAGCTGGCCGGTGTGCTGGCCCATGAGGTGGCGCACGTGGTGCAGAAGCACCATCTGGACGCGATCAAGCAGAAGGCCGGTGCCGGCCTGCTGGCCAATGTCTCGCGCTTCGCCCTGCAGGCCAGCCAGGCCAGTTCCAGTGCCCCGGCCAGCGCCGATCCGGCGTCCACCCAGAAGTTCGACCAGCTGGTGACCAACCTCTATACCCGCGGCCTGGATCGCGGCGACGAGTACGAGGCGGACGAGATGGGTGCGGTGATCGCCGCCCGCGCCGGCTACGACCCCTACGGCCTGGCCAATGTGCTGCAGGGCCTGGGCACCATGAAGCAGGACGACGCCACCCTGGTGACCTTCCTCAAGGTGCACCCGAACATCGGCGATCGCCTGAAGCAGCTGGAGCCTACCTACCTGTACCTGGACAAGGCCGCCGCCGGCGGCAGCCAGCAGACCCTGGAGCCGCGCTACCAGAAGGCGCTGTCAGCCAAGTGAGTATGAAGAAGGGCGGCCATGAGCCGCCCTTTTTTCAGTGCTGGTGCTTGTCGCAGGGCTCGTAGTCGCAGACGTGATGGGCATACACCGGCGCGCCACTCTGCGGCGCTGCGGGGGCAGCCAGGGCAGGTGTCTGCGCCGGGTCGAGGTAGCAGCGCGAGTCGATGAACACCTTGACCAGATCGCCGTCCAGCAGGCCGCTCTTCACCTCCGACTGCAGAATGTCGAGGGCATGCTCCACCGGTACCGCCGGTTTGTACGGGCGGTCCGAGGCGGTCAGCGCGTCGTAGATATCGCAGATGGTCATGATCCGCGAGCCGCAGGGAATCTGCTCGCCGGCCAGGCCCTTGGGATAGCCGCTGCCGTCGAGCTTCTCGTGGTGCGCCGCGGCGATTTCCGGAACGCCCTGCAGGGCCGGGGTCCAGGGGATCAGCTTGAGGAAGTCGCGGGTGTGCACCACGTGGCGCTCGATCTCCGCGCGCTCCTCCTGGGTCAGGCTGCCGCGACGGATGGCCAGGGCGCAGAACTCGCTCTCCGAGAGCAGGCCGATCAGGCTGTCGTCGTGGCTCTTCACCACATGGCCCTGGATTTCCTGCAGGTGATGGAAGTCGCCCTCGGTCAGCACGCTCGGCTCGTTGGCCTTGAGGATGTCGCGCAGGTACTGGTCCAGGCGCTCGCACTCCATGGCCAACTCGGTCTCCCACTGCAGGCGCAACTGCTCGTCCAGCGCGCCGTACTGCCGATAGGCCTGCAGCATGCGGCGCAGGGTCTGGTTCTGCAGGCTCTCCTTGGCCAGCGCCACCCGGTAGCGCAGGTTGTCGATCACTGGCTCCGGCAGCTTCTTGGCCTTGGTCAGCACATGCTCGCGCACACCGACCTTGCCGAAGTCATGCAGCAGTGCGGCGTAGCGCAGCTCACGCATGCTCTCGTCGCCCAGCGCCTGATTGCGCAAGTGCGCCAGCGGCGCCATGGGCAGCTGGCGGGCGAGGGCGATGCACAGATCGGCAACGCGGAACGAGTGGCCGGCGGACGTGGGGTCGCGCTGCTCGATGGCGAACACCGAGGCCTGCACGAAGCCGTCGAACAGCTGGCTGATGTCGTCCAGCAACTGGCGGTTCTCGATGGCCACCGCCGCCTGGCTGGCCAGGGCGCGCAGCGAGGCGGCCGTCAGTTCGCCGAAGGCGATCACCTCGCCCTGGGCATTCTGGCCGTTGATGAATTCCAGCACCCCGACCACCTCGCGACGGTGGTTGAGCATGGGGATCGCCAGCAGCGACATGGTGCGGTAGCCCACCTGCATGTCGAACGAGCGGTTGAAGCGGTAGGGCGCGTCGCTGGGAATGGCGTAGGCGTCGGCGATATTCAGCTCGGTGCTGGTCAGGGCCACGTAGCCGGCGATCGAGGCCTTGGTCAGCGGCATGCGCTGTTCCTGGAAACGCGTCGGCATCGAGCTGTTCTGGGTGAGCTTGAACAGCAGCTGCGGCTGATCGCCCTTGTTGTCCACCAGGAACAGCGAGGCGGCGTCGCTGTTGGACAGGCGCCGGCCTTCGGTGAGGATCTTGCTCAGCAGGCGCTCCAGATCCTTCTCGGCGGACAGGGCGAGGCCGACATCGACCAGTTTCTGCAGGTCGCCGTCCTTGTTCTGCAGGGCGGCGGCCAGTTGGTCGGTCTTCTGCTTGAGGCGGAATTGTTCGGCGGCGAAGCCGAGCAGGGCGACCAGCTCGTCCTCGCTGGCGGCGGACGGCAGCGGCAGCACACCAGTCGGTGCATCGCAGGCCACCAGGCTGGCGCCGCAGGCCTGCCAGGCGCTCAAGTCGTCGGCCCGCAACAGGCTGGCATCCAGCAGCAGTACTTCCAGGCTGCCGGTCTGCAGCTCGTCGGCTCGCGCCACGCCTCGCAGCGCTACGCCGGCGCGGCTGAGGCGAGCATGCAGGCTGGAATCGGCAAAGAGTGGGCTATGCCCCACCGTAAAACTGGCTGTCATCACTGATTACCCTCGGCGGCGCGCCGACTCGGACGGGAGTAACGCTCGTCTGAGTATTGCACCGGTGGCGAGGGGCTACCAGATCGGCGACGGCTGGCCCGTCGCCGGTTGACTCACTCGGCCCTGGCCGCCGTCCGGCGATGGCGAATGATCTCGATCACCCCCGGCAGGACCGAGACGAAGATGATCGCCACGATCAGGTAGTGCAGGTTGCTCTGCACCACCGGCAGGTTGCCGAAGAAGTAGCCGGCGTAGCTGAACAGGGTGACCCAGACAACGGCGCCGATCACGTTGTAGGCGGCGAAGCGGCGGTAGGGCATGTGGCCCATGCCGGCGACGAAGGGGGCGAAGG
Source organism: Pseudomonas sp. GD04019 (assembly GCF_029837695.1). Taxonomy (GTDB): domain Bacteria; phylum Pseudomonadota; class Gammaproteobacteria; order Pseudomonadales; family Pseudomonadaceae; genus Aquipseudomonas. Next base: position 121,087 of record NZ_JAOEEA010000003.1, on the reverse strand, counting down.
TGCGCACGATGGGCACGAAGCGGGCGAGGATGATGGTCTTGCCGCCGTGCTTGTCGTAGAAGGCCTCGGTCACTTCCAGGTAGCGGCGGCGGAAGATCTTCGAGTCCGGGTTGGCGAACAGTTTGGCGCCGAAGAAGCGGCCGATGCTGTAGTTGACCGCGTCGCCGAGGATGGCGGCGACGATCAGCAGCGGCACCATGATGTGCACGTTCATCGCGTCCTGGGTGGCGATGGCGCCGGCGACGAACAGCAGCGAGTCGCCGGGCAGGAAGGGCGTCACCACCAGGCCGGTCTCACAGAAGATGATCAGGAACAGGATGCCGTAGATCCACGGCCCGTAGGCGGCGGTCAGCTCCGCCAGGTGGCGGTCGATGTGCAGGATGAAGTCGATGACAAGCTGGATGAATTCCATCTGGGCTCCACTCGCCGAAGCATGGGCGCGGTTCCTGCGCCGTAGATAGCAAAAACCCCTGAGACCTTGCGGAATCAGGGGTTTCTATATTTTGGTGCCCAGAGACGGAGTCGAACCGCCGACACGGGGATTTTCAATCCCCTGCTCTACCAACTGAGCTATCTGGGCAACGGGGCGCAATTAAACGGATTTGGCCGGACAGTGTCAAGCGAGAGGATGAAAAAAATTTCAGTACAGACGGGCGGTTACGAGTTTTTGGGGTGGTGCGGGGCGTTTCCGCCCCGCATCCGCATCAGGCGCTCGGTGGCACGTAGCCGTCGGCCTTGGCGTAGTCCTCGCCGGAGAGGAACTTGTCCATCTCGGCCTGGAGGAACTTGCGGTCTTCGGCGTTCATCATGTTCAGCCGGCGCTCGTTGATCAGCATGGTCTGGTGTGCCTGCCACTCGTCCCAGGCCTTCTTCGACACGTTGTCGAAGATGTCCTGGCCCTTGGCGCCGGGGTAGGGCGGACGATCGAGACCGGGCAGATCTTCGTTGAACTTGCGGCAGTGGATGGTACGGCTCATGACTTTTCTCCTGCATTCAGTGCGTCCGCGGCTCGCTTGAGGAGCTTCTTCACCGGGGCGGCCAGGCCCAGGCGCGGCGGGCTGGCGAGGTTATACCAGAGCCAGTCGCCCTCAGCCACGGCGGGGCTGGCCTGTTCGGCGGGCACCAGCCAGGGTTCGATGGCCAGCTGGAAGTGGCTGAAAGTATGGGTCAACCCGGCCAGTTCGCGCGGGTCGCCGAGGCGCAGGGCGTGCTGGCTGGCCAGCGGCGCGAGGCCGGCCAGATCGTCCAGCTCCGGCAGGCTCCATAGGCCGCCCCACAGGCCGCTGGAAGGGCGGCGATAGAGCAGGATGGCGCCTTCGCGGTTGGCCAGCAGCGGCATCAGCGTGCGTTTCTGCGGCAGGGCCTTGCGCGGCTTGGATTCGGGGAAGTCGGTTTCGCGGCCGAGCAGGTGGGCGCGGCAGCCGTCGCGCACCGGGCACAGCAGGCAGCTCGGCTTGCTGCGGGTGCACAGGGTGGCGCCCAGGTCCATCATCGCCTGGGTGTAGTTGTTCACCCGCTGGTGCGGGGTCAGCTGTTCCGCCAGCTGCCACAGCTGGTCGGCCACCTTGGGCTCGCCGGGGTAGCCGTGCTGGGCCTTGTAGCGGGCCAGCACGCGCTTGACGTTGCCGTCGAGGATCGGCGCGCGCAGGCCCATGCTCAGGCTGGCGATGGCGCCGGCGGTGGAGCGACCGATGCCGGGCAGTTCGGCGAGCTGCTCGACTGAGCGCGGGAACTCGCCGCCATGCTGCTCCACCACCATCTTCGCCGCCTTGTGCAGGTTGCGCGCGCGGGTGTAGTAGCCGAGGCCGGTCCACAGGTGCAGCACCTCGTCCTCTGGCGCTGCTGCCAGCGCCTGCACGGTCGGCAGAGCGTCCATGAAGCGGTCGAAGTAGCCGAGCACAGTGCTGACCTGGGTCTGCTGCAGCATGATCTCGGAGACCCACACCCGGTAGGGGGTGATGCCCTGTTGCCAGGGCAGGTCCTTGCGGCCGTGTATGTCATACCAGGCCAGCACGGCGCCATTGAACTGCTCGGGACTCATCGGTTGAACAGGCCCTTCAGTGCGTCCTTGAGTTCCGGGCTGACCTTGTCGCCGAGCTTCTCTTCCAGCTTCTCGCCGAGCTTGTCGCCGGCCAGCTTGGCGGCGATCTTGCCGAGGCCGTCCTTGTCCAGGCGGCAGGCCTTGGCGCCCAGTTCCAGCGGGCCGCGGCAGCGCAGTGGCCATTCCAGGCCGACATAGCGTTCGTTGACCTGGCAGGCCGGGTCCGGCATGGCGCCCTTGTCGCCTTCGATGACAATGCCGACGCGGTAGTCCATGCCCAGCACGCGCAGGTCGAGATCGCCGTCACCATTGACGGTCAGGCCGGGGATGCGCGCCTTGAGGTCGGGGTTGCTGGCCACGCCGTTGGTGAACTTCAGGTTGCCGTGCAGCTCCTCGAACGGTGTGTCCTTGCCGCGCGGCTCGCCGGACAGGGATTTGCGATTGAGGGTGGCGATGCCCTGGCACAGCTGCTGCTCCAGGTTGGCGTCGACCAGCACGCCGTCGCTCAGGCTGAAGCTGGACGTGCCGTTGAGCGCGTCGATCCAGGCCTTCTGGCTGTTGCCCTGGGTGCGCAGGTTGGCGCTCAGGTCAAGCTGGCCGCGTACCGGTGCCTTCTCGCCGCGGGCCTCGATCAGCTTCTCCACGGGAATGCGCTTGAGCTGCTGGTTCAGGGTCAGCTGCGGCACGGCCGGGCGCGCGTCGAGCTGCGAGCGGACGACGAACTCGCCGCCATGCAGATCGCCGCGCAGTTCCTGCAGGTCGAGCAGGCCGCCCTTGGCAGACGCCTTGAGGCTGGCGTTTTCGATCGGCAGTTTGCTCAGGGTCAGTTGGCCGAGGCTGAGGGTCGCCTGCACGTCGAGCTTGCGCAGGCTCTCCAGCGGCAGAGCCGGCTCGCTGCTCCAGGCTTGTTGGGTCGGCGCGTTCGGCAGCGGCGTGGTGCCGCTCTTGCCGGCGGCGGCCACGGCTTCCTTGACCTCGCCCTTGCGCGCCGCGCCGGAGTCGGCGTCCTGGTTTTCCGGCGGCAGGTAGCGGTCGAGGTCGAGCTTGTCGCCCTTGAGCTGCAGGCGCAGGGCCTGCCTGGCGAAGTCGCTGACCGCCAGGCTGCCGCTGAATGTGCTGTCGTCCAGCTTCAGGCTGAGGTCGTTGAAGTTGACGCTACTCGGCGTGCCGGCCAGGCGGGCGGACATCTCGAAGCTCTTCAGGGTGCCGCCGTCGCGCATGGCGGGTAGGGCGATGCCGATGCCGTCGAGGAATTCGCGCAGGTTGAACTGGGCCAGCGACAGGTTGCCCTCCAGCTGGGCGGTCTTGTCCAGGTTGCGCAGCTTCAGCTCGCCGAGGGCGCGCAGCTGGTTGGCGGAGAGCTTGATGCCGGTCCATTCGGCCACCTGGGCGGACTGGTCGAGCAGCAACTGGCCCTGGCTGGAGAAGGTCAGGGTCTTGCCACCCAGCGGCTCGCCGGAGGCTTCGCCGGCCAGCTTGAGGTCCTGCAGCTGGTAGCGCTTGAGGTCACGGTCGAAGCGCAGCAGGCCCTGCAGCTCGGTCTTGGCGCGCAGTACCGGTTGGTTGCTGCCGAGGAAGGCCAGCAGCTTGACCGGGATATCCGCGCCCTCGCGGATGGCGCCGGTGGACAGCTCGATGCCCTCGGCGCTGAACTGCTTGCCGCTCTTGGCGTCGTGGTAGTCGATGCGCGAGGTGCTGAGGGTCAGGCTGTCGATGTCCAGCTTGACCGGCTTGCCGCTCTCGTCGGTGGTCTGCGCGGTGGTTTCGCTCGGCTCGCCGGGCGTGGTTGGTGCTGGTTCGTTCTGCGCGGGCTTGGCCGGCTGGCCGACGCCCTCCCAGTTGCCGCGGCCTTTCTCGTCGCGCTGCAGGGTCAGGTTTAGGCCATCGACGCGGATGTCGCTCATCTGCACTTCCTGGTACAGCAGCGGCAGCACGCGCACGGACAGGCCGAGCAGGCGCAGGTCGGCGAAGGGCTTGTCCGGGGTGTCGGCGCTGGCCAGGGTGGCGTCGGTCAGCTCCAGGCCGAGCCAGGGGAACAGGCTCCAGCCGATATCGCCCTTGAGCTGCAGTTCGAGGTTGGCCTTGTCGCGGGCCAGTTGCTGGATCTCGTCCTTGTAGTCGTTGGGGTCGAACAGATGGGTCAGGGCGAAGCCGAGGCCGACGATGATCAGCAGCAGCCCGAGAAATACCAGACCCAGGATTTTGCCAATGGCTTTCATGGACCAGTCCTTGTGTGGGGTTCTTCTATATAGGGGCGGAAGTATACCGCCGCCGTGGGGCGCGGCGAGCGCCGTGCGTGGCAGGGGTTGGATGACCAAGTCGACGAGCGGTTCCCCTGTGGCGCGTGCCGGCGCTGGCGCGCGGGGAAGGCCGTTTTGGCAGCGACGGCCCACCCGCCGCTGGCGCTGCGGGGTTAGGCTGCGGGCATGACAACAAGAATTCGCCTGTGAGGTTGCGATGAATATCGTGGTGATGGCCGTGCCGTTGTACATCCTGCTGATGCTGCTGGAGCTCGCCTATGAGCGCTGGAGTGGCCGCCACACCTATCGCCTGGCCGATGCCACCACTAGCATCAACACTGCGGTGCTGCGCGTGCTGCTGGAGGGGCCGCTGCGTCTGCTGCTGCTGATCCCCTATGCCTGGCTTTACGAGCATGCGCGGTTGTGGACGCCCGATCCGGCCTCGCCCTGGACCTGGCTGCTCGGCTTCATCGCCGTGGATTTCTGCTTCTACTGGGCGCACCGCAGCCTGCATCGCTACAACCTGTTGTGGGGCGCGCACCAGCCGCACCACTCCAGCGAGGACTTCAACCTGTCCACCGCGCTGCGCAAGGGCGCGTTCCAGACCGCCTTCGACTGGCCGTTCTACCTGCCGCTGGCGCTGCTCGGCCTGCCGTTGCCGCTGTTCCTGGTGCTGCTCGGCGCACAGCTGGTCTACCAGTTCTGGATTCATTCGCAGCACATCGGCCGCTTGGGCGTGCTGGAGTGGTTCATGGTCACGCCGACCAACCACCGCGTGCACCACGGGCAGAACGACCGCTACATCGACAAGAACCACGGCGGCGTGTTCATCGTCTGGGATCGCCTGTTCGGCACCTATGCCGACGAGGACGAGCCGGTGCGCTACGGCGTGACCACCCCGGTGCGCACCTTCGACCCGATCCGCCTGCAGTTCTCCTGGTGGCGCCTGCTGTGGGCCGACGCCATGGCGACCCGTTCCTGGTGGGACAAGCTGCGCCTGTGGTGGATGCCCACGGGCTGGCGCCCGGCGGATGTCGCCGAGCGGCCCTGGCCGAAGATGGGCGCGGACAAGTTCGACTGCGCCTATCCGGCGAGCCTGAAGTGGTATGCCTTCGTCCAGTTCGTGGCGATCAACGCCATGGCCCTGAGCTATCTGGCGGCGGTCAAGCGCGCCGAGCTGTGGCACGCGCTGCTGCTGGTGCCGCTGGTGCTGGCCGGCTGCGTTGGCCTGGGCCTGCTGTTCGAGGGCAAGCGCGCCTTGTGGAAGGTGGAGGCGGGGCGTCAGGTGGCGATGGCGGGCGCGGCTCTGGCCTGGACGCTGTGGCTGGCGCCGCAGCAGCCGATGCTGGGGCTCGGTCTGGTCGGGCTGTGCCTGGCCAGTCTGCTGTGGCTGGTCTGGCTGGCGGCGCGCCCGCAGCTGGCGCAGGCGTAGTCCGGATGCAATCCGGGGGCGGAGTTGCCTGCTCCCGGATGTTGTCCGGGCTGCGACTCACAGGGCGGATGACGCTTTTTTCACCCAACAGGGCGCCGCGCGCTTATCGATGGAGCGTGATTCGCCCTCCAGGCTGCTCCTACAGGCTATCCAGCGGCAGGCCGCTGCGCGCGGCCAGAGCCTGGCTCTCCAGGTGATCGCGAGGGGCGGCCAGGTGCAGCGGCTTGCCGGCATCAGACGCCAGGCGCTTGGCCTCGTCGAGAATGCGCCGGGCCACGCCACGCTTGCGGGTGACCTTGCGCACGCACAGGTGCGACAGGCGCCAGTGCGGCCCGTCGCGTTCCAGCAGGGCGGCACCGAGCAGACGGTCGTTGAAGCGCCCGGCGATCAGCTTGCCCTTGCCAATACCGTCGGCCAGCAGGGCATCGATGCTGGCGTAGGGCTCAAGTAGCCAGTCCGGGGCGTCGGCGTAGACCTTGCCCAGGTCGGTGTGGTCCTGGGCGGACGGGCGGCTGACGATTTCGACCAGAACGGGCATGACGACTTCCTCGCAAGAGCAGGCTGCGCAGTGTAAAGCCAGCTCAATCGCGCCGATAGCCACGCCCCCGACCACCGCCGGTAGCCGCCCAAGCCACGGCCCGCCTATAATGGCGGCCTTTTCCCGTGAGCAGCCTGTGGAGCTGGAGATGGCCGAACGTACGGCATCCGTCGAGCGCAACACCCTGGAGACCCAGATCAAGGTCTCGATCAACCTGGATGGTACCGGCAAGGCCAAGTTCGATATTGGCGTGCCGTTCCTCGAGCACATGCTCGACCAGATCGCCCGTCATGGCCTGATCGACCTGGACATCTACTGCAAGGGCGACCTGCACATCGACGATCACCACACCGTGGAAGACGTCGGCATCACCCTCGGCCAGGCCTTCGCCAAGGCCGTCGGCGACAAGAAGGGCATGACCCGCTACGGCCACTCCTACGTCCCGCTGGACGAGGCGCTGTCGCGCGTGGTGATCGACTTTTCCGGCCGCCCCGGCCTGCAGATGCACGTGCCGTTCACCCGCGCGGTGGTAGGTGGCTTCGACGTGGACCTGTTCCAGGAGTTCTTCCAGGGCTTCGTCAATCATGCCTTGGTGTCCCTGCATATCGACAACCTGCGTGGCAGCAACACCCACCACCAGATCGAGACCGTGTTCAAGGCCTTCGGTCGCGCCCTGCGCATGGCCGTCGAGCTGGACCCGCGCATGGCCGGGCAGATGCCGTCGACCAAGGGCTGCCTGTAAATGCAGACAGTTGCAGTAATCGACTACGGCATGGGCAACCTGCACTCGGTGGCCAAGGCCCTCGAGCACGTTGGCGCCGGGCGAGTGATCGTCACCAGCGATGCCGCGGTAATTCGCGAGGCCGACCGCGTGGTGTTCCCGGGCGTCGGCGCGATCCGCGACTGCATGGCCGAGATCAAGCGCCTGGGCTTCGACGAGCTGGTGCGTGAAGTCAGCGTTGATCGCCCTTTCCTCGGCATCTGTGTCGGCATGCAGGCCCTGCTCGAGCGCAGCGAGGAGAACGGCGGCGTCGACTGCATCGGCCTGTTCCCCGGCCAGGTGCGCTTCTTCGGCAAGGACCTGCATGAAGACGGCGAGCACCTGAAGGTGCCGCACATGGGCTGGAACGAGGTGGCGCAGGTGGTCGATCACCCGCTGTGGCACGAGATTCCGAACCACGGTCGTTTCTACTTCGTGCACAGCTACTACATCGAGGCTGGCAACCCGGCACAGGTGGTCGGTGGCGGTCACTACGGCAAGGATTTCGCCGCGGCGCTGGCCGATGGCTCGCGCTTCGCCGTGCAGTTCCACCCGGAGAAGAGCCATACCCATGGCCTGCAGTTGCTGCAGAACTTCGTCGGCTGGGATGGCCGCCGGTAAATGAGCCGGGGCAAGAAGGTCGCGCTGCTGGAGCTCGAAGGTGCTCAGCGGCAGGCGGCGTTGCAGGTGCTGGGGCGCTTTCTGGAAGACCGCTTCGAACTCGAACTGGGCTCGTTCGAGGTGCAGGAAGTGCTCGACCTGATCGGCCGCGAGATCGCCCCGCACGACTACAACAAGGCGATTGCCGACACGCAGGCCCTGCTGGCCGAGCGTTTCGCCAGCCTGGAAAGCGATTTGTGGGCGCTCGAGAAGAGCTGACCCATCCACGAATTCACGATTTGAGCAGGTTCAAGCGATGCTGATTATCCCCGCTATCGATCTCAAGGACGGCGCCTGCGTGCGTCTGCGCCAGGGCCGCATGGAAGACTCCACGGTGTTCTCCGATGACCCGGTGAGCATGGCCGCCAAGTGGGTCGAGGGCGGTTGCCGTCGCCTGCACCTGGTCGACCTCAACGGCGCCTTCGAGGGCCAGCCGGTCAACGGCGAGGTGGTCACCGCCATCGCCAAGCGCTACCCGAACCTGCCGATCCAGATCGGCGGCGGCATCCGCACCCTGGAGACCATCGAGCATTACGTGCGCGCCGGCGTCAGCTACGTGATCATCGGCACCAAGGCGGTGAAAGACCCGCAGTTCGTCACCGACGCCTGCAAGGCCTTCCCGGGCAAGGTCATCGTCGGCCTGGATGCCAAGGACGGCTTCGTCGCCACCGACGGCTGGGCCGAAGTCTCCAGCGTGCAGGCCACCGACCTGGCCAAGCGCTTCGAGGCCGACGGCGTCTCCGCCATCGTTTATACCGATATCGCCAAAGACGGCATGATGCAGGGCTGCAACATCCCGGCAACCGTGGCCCTGGCCAACGCCAGCCGCATCCCGGTGATCGCTTCCGGCGGCATCCACAACATCGGCGATATCCAGGCCCTGCTGGACACCAACAATCGCGGCATCGTCGGTGCGATCACCGGTCGCGCGATCTACGAAGGCACCCTGGACGTGGCCGAGGCCCAGGCCATCTGCGACCTGAAGAACAAGGTCGAGTAAGTCGACGGAGCTATAGCATGGCACTGGCAAAGCGCATCATCCCCTGCCTCGACGTGGACAACGGTCGCGTGGTCAAGGGCGTCCAGTTCGAGAACATCCGCGACGCCGGCGACCCGGTGGAAATCGCCCGTCGCTACGACGAGCAGGGCGCCGACGAGATTACCTTCCTCGACATCACCGCCAGTGTCGATGGTCGCGACACCACGCTGCACACGGTGGAGCGCATGGCCAGCCAGGTATTCATCCCGCTCACCGTGGGTGGCGGCGTGCGTACCGTGCAGGACATCCGCAACCTGCTGAATGCCGGCGCGGACAAGGTCTCGATCAACACTGCAGCGGTGTTCAACCCCGAGTTCGTCGGCGAGGCCGCCGATCGCTTCGGCTCCCAGTGCATCGTCGTCGCCATCGACGCCAAGCGCGTCTCCGCACCGGGCGAGCCGGGCCGCTGGGAAATCTTCACCCACGGCGGGCGCAAGCCGACCGGCCTGGACGCCGTGCTCTGGGCGAAGAAGATGGAAGATCTGGGCGCCGGCGAGATCCTGCTGACCAGCATGGATCAGGACGGCGTGAAGAGCGGCTACGACCTTGGCGTGACTCGTGCCATCAGCGAGATGGTGGGTATTCCGGTAATCGCCTCCGGCGGTGTCGGCAACCTGGAACACCTGGCCGCCGGCATTCTCGAAGGCAAGGCCGATGCGGTGCTGGCCGCCAGCATCTTCCACTTCGGCGAATACAGCGTGCCGGAAGCCAAGGCCTACCTGGCCAGCCGCGGCATCGTGGTGCGCTGAAGCACCTGTGCGGGAGTCGCTAACCACCTTCAGTAGGGCCGGCTAAAATGCCAGGGTCAGTTCGCGCTCGCGAACGCCCCTATCTGCAAGGAGTTTCTATGTTGTTCCCAAGGATGCTGGCCCTGTTCCTGCTGTTGGTCGGCACCACCCAGGCGCGTGCCGAGTCGCTGGTGCTGCTCACGGAAAATCTACCGCCCTTCAACATGGCCGTCAGTGGCGGCAACTTCGCCCGCGACGAGGGCATCAATGGCATCAACTCCGAGACCATGCGTCTGGTCTGCCAGCGCGCGGCCATCGAGTGCCAGCAGATTCTCCGTTTCCCCTGGGAGCGGGTCTACAACCAGGCGCTCAAGGATGCCGGCTACGGCCTGTTCTCGGTGGCACGTACGGCGGAGCGCGAGGACCTGTTCAAGTGGGTCGGCCCCATCGCCAGCGAAGACTGGGTGCTGCTCGCCCGCGCGGATTCGCCGATCCAGCTGAGCAGCTTGGACCAGGCCAAGCAGTACCGGCTGGGTGGCTACAAGGGCGATGCGCCCAGCGAGAAGGTGGTCGAGGCCGGTCTGGACGTGCAGCAGTCGCTGTACGACAAGGAAAACCCGGTGCGCCTGGCCGAAGGCCAGATCGACCTGTGGGTGACTTCCTCGATCGCCGGCCAGTACCTGGCCCGTCAGCAGGGCTACAAGGACTTCCGCGTGGTGCTGACCTTCGGTCGTGGCGATCTCTACCTGGCGCTCAACAAGCAGACGCCGGACGCCACCGTGGACAAGCTGCGCACCGCCCTCGAGCAGCTGCGCAGCGAGGGCCAGCTGCAGGCCATCGCCCAGAAGTACTGATCCACGCCGCCGACTGGCATAGGCGTCCGCCGTCCCAGGGTTGGTTCGCTTCTTGCGTGCCTTTGCGCCGCGAGCGATTTCCTCGGCAACGGCCGGCGTGACGCAGTTCAACGTAGTTGGCCGACGGCGTGGCACTATGCGCGCTTCCCACTGCGCCGGTCCGCGTGCCGGTCGGAGCCGCCCAGGGCGCAACGCCCCGTGGTCGGCCACTTGCAGAGAAGTCGCCCAAACAATCACAACTCTGGAGCTGTACTGCAATGTTGAAGTATCTGCACAAGGCGCTGTTTCTCGGCCTGCTGGTAGTGGCCGGCGGAGCACGAGCCGAAATCTCCGAAGACTACAAAATGGTCCTGCTGACGGAGAACTTCCCTCCGTTCAACATGGCCATCGACGACAAGAACTTCGCCCGCGACGACAGCATCGACGGCATCAGCGCCGACATCGTGCGCGAAATGTTCAAGCGTGCCGGCATCGGCTACAACCTGAGCCTGCGCTTTCCCTGGGACCGCATCTATCGCCTGACCCTGGACAAGGCCAACTACGGGCTGTTCTCCACCACCTTCACCGAAGAGCGCAAGCCGCTGTTCAAGTGGGTCGGCCCGCTGGCCAAGAGCGAGTGGGTATTGCTCGCCGCGCCGGGTAGCACGATCAAGGTCAACAACCTGGAAGAGGCGCGCAAGTACAACGTCGGCGCCTACAAGAACGACGCCGTCAGCCAGCACCTGGAGAGCAAGGGCCTGACCCCGATCAACTCCCTGCGTGACCAGGAGAACGTGGCCAAGCTGATGAGCGGCAAGATCGATCTGTGGGCCACCACCGATCCGGTCGGCCGCTACCTGGCCAAGCAGGAAGGCGCCAGCGGTCTGCAGGTGGTGCTGCGCTTCAACAGTGCCGAGCTGTTCCTGGCGCTGAACAAGGAGACCCCGGACGAGGTGGTCGAGCGCCTGCAGAAGGCCCTGGATGAGCTGCGTGGCGAAGGCTTCGTCGACGAGATCACCAACAACTATCTGTAAGCCTTCCGGGCGCCGCGCCACGTCCTGGCGCAGCGCGATTGGCGCCCGCCCGCCGGGCAGTGGCGGCACACCGCCACTGCTGGCCGGTTCGTGCTAACCTTCTGCCGCCCCGTGGCCATAGCCGCCTTGCGGGCACCGGAGGGCGCATGCTCTCCCGCCTCTCCCGACTGTCAAGGATTACGGATATGTTGTTGAAGCGACTGACCATGGTGTTGCTGGGCATGGGCCTGCTGTTGTCCACCCTGGCGCGAGCCGAGCTGCCCGCCGACTACAAGGTGGTGCTGCAAACCGAGAACTTCCCGCCCTACAACATGGCGACCAACGGCAAGAACTTCGCCCGTGAGGAGAACCTCACCGGCATCGCGGTGGACGTGGTGCGCGAAACCTTCAAGGCGGCCGGCATCCCGTACACCATGACGCTGCGCTTCCCCTGGGCGCGGGTCTACAAGATGGCCCTGGAAACCCCGAACAACGGCGCGTTCGTGATGGCCAAGCTGCCGGAGCGCGAGAAGCTGTTCAAGTGGGTGGGCCCCATCGGCCCGGACGACTGGGTCATGCTGGCCAAGGCCGATAGCACCATCAATCTGATCAGCCTGGAGCAGGCCAAGTCCTACCGAGTTGGCGCCTACAAGGGCGACGCCATCGAGGAACACCTGATCAAGCAGGGCCTGGATCCAGTCAGCTCGTTCCGCGACCAGGAGAATGCGCACAAGCTGCAGGAAGGCAAGATCGACCTGTGGGCCACTGGCGATCCCGCCGGCCGCTACCTGGCCAAGCAGGAGGGCATCACCGGTCTGAAGACCGTCCTGCGCTTCGACAGCGCCCAGCTGTACCTGGCGCTGAACCCGGAGACCCCGGACGAAGTGATCCAGCGCCTGCAGAAGGCTCTCGACGGCCTGCGCGCCAGTGGCAAGGTCGACCAGATCTTCCAGAGCTACGTGCAGTAAATTCTGCGCGCATGAAAAACCCGGGCTTGCCCGGGTTTTTTGTTTTCGCCGCTGGCGTCAGTCGCCGCGGGTGACGCTCAGGCCTTTCAGCAGGTTCAGTGCCTGGCTCAGCTGGTAGTCGTCGTCCTGCGGGCGCGGGTCGTGCTTCTTCTTGCCGTTGCTCGGCTTGTCCGCGCCGCCGTTGCCGTTGCCCAGGTGGCCGGCCAGGTCGGCTTCCTTGATCAGCTCACCGCCTTCTTCGCGGGTCAGCTTGGCGCGCGCCACCTCGATGTCCGGGACTATGCCCTGGGCTTGGATGGAGCGGCCGTTGGGGGTGAAGTACAGCGCGGTGGTGAGCTTCAGGGCACGGTCGTTGTTCAGCGGCAGCACGGTCTGCACCGAGCCCTTGCCGAAGCTGTCGGTGCCCATCAGCACGCCGCGCTTGTGGTCCTGCAGGGCGCCGGCGACGATCTCCGAGGCCGAGGCGCTGCCGCCGTTGATCAGCACCACCAGCGGCACGCCTTCGCTGGCGTCGGCCGGGTCGGCGTTGAAGCGCAGCTCGGAGTTGGCGATGCGGCCCTCGGTGTAGACGATCAGGCCCTTCTTGAGGAAGTGGTCGGAGACCTCCACCGCCGCCTGCAGCACGCCGCCGGGGTTGTTGCGCAGGTCCAGCACCAGGCCGCGCAGCTTCTTGCCGTTGTCCTTGCGCAGCTTGGCCAGGGCCTTGCCGACTTCCTCGCCGGTGTTGACCTGGAACTGGGTGATGCGGATCAGGCCGTAGCCGTCCTCCAGCAGCTGGCTCTTCACGCTCTTGACCTTGATCACCGCGCGGGTCAGCTCGACGTCGAACGGGCGGCCGCCCTCGCGCACCAGGGTCAGGTTGATCTTGCTGCCGGCCTTGCCGCGCATCTTGTCCACCGCTTCCATCAGCGACAGGCCCTTGGTCGGCTGGCCGTCGATCTTGACGATCAGGTCGCCCGGCTGGATGCCGGCCTTGGAGGCGGGGGTGTCGTCGATCGGCGAGACCACCTTGATGAAGCCGTCTTCGGTGCCGACTTCGATGCCGAGGCCGCCGAACTCGCCGCTGGTGCTCTCCTGCAGCTCGGCGAAGGCTTCCGGCTCCAGATAGGCGGAGTGCGGGTCGAGGTTGCTGAGCATGCCCTTGATGGCGTTTTCCAGCAGGGTCTTGTCGTCCACCGGCTCGACGTAGGCAGCCTTGATGCGGTCCATCACCTCGGCGAAGGTGCGTAGCTCTTCCAGCGGCAGCGGCGCCTTGCCATTGACCGCGGCGGCGGGCGCCTCGACAACTTCGGCGGCCAGCACGGCGGGGCTGCCGAGCAGCAGGCTGACGGCCAGGGCGATGGGGGTGAGACGACGGAATTGCTGCATGTGAACTCCCAATGTAATGAGGCGCTGACAGCGTAAGGCTGTCATCCCTGGGCGCGGCACCATTGCGCCGGATCGCTCGGGCGACCCTGCTGGCGAATGGCGAAATACAGCGCCGGGGTGTCCTGGCCACCGCTGGTGCCGACCGTGGCGATGGCCTCGCCGGCCTGCACCAGGTCGCCGGCATCCTTCAACAGACTCTGATTGTGGCCGTACAGGCTCAGATAACCGTTACCGTGGTCGAGGATGACCAGAAGCCCCGCGCCGCGCAACCAGTCGGCGAACACCACGCGCCCGCCATGCACCGCATGCACCTGGCTGCCGGCGCTGGCGCCGATCATGACGCCGTCCCATTTGGCCCGGGAGTCGCCATCACGGGTGGAGCCGAAGCGCGCCACCAGTCGGCCGTTGACCGGCCACGGCAACTTGCCCTTAGCCTTGGCGAATGGCCCGCCGAAGCTGGCGCCATCGCTGGAGACCGCAGGGCCCAGCGGCAGTGGCTTGCTGTTGGGGTTGCGTGCCTGTTGTTCTTCCAGAGCGGCCAGGCGGCGTGCTTCTTCGGCCTCACGCGCTTGGCGGGCCAGGGTTTCCTCGATGGTCTTGAGAACACGGGCGAGCTCAATCTGTTCCTGCTCGCGTGCCTTGAGCTTGCGGTCGCCGGCGCCGTATTCCTTGTTCAGCTTGGCCAGGGCGGCCTGGCGCTCCTTGCGTACGGCGGCGAGGGCCTCGCGGCGGCTGTCCAGCGCACCTTTCTGCTCCAGCAACTGGTTCTGCTGGTTGGCGATATCGGCTTCCACGTTGGCCAGTTGGCGCAGGGTCTCGTTGAAGGCGCCCAGTTGTTCCAGGCGGGCCTTGCCGAGGTAATCGTAGTAGGTGAGGGTGCGCGCGAACTGCTCCGGCTGCTGCTGGTTGAGCAGCAGGCGCAGCGGCTCCTGCTGGCCGCTCTGGTAGGCGGCGCGGGCCTGGATGGCGATCAGCCGTTGCTGTTCAAGGCGCGATTGCTGGAGTTTTTTTTTCTCCTGGTCGAGGCGCTTGAGCTCCTCCTCGCTCTTCTTCAGCTCGTCCTCCAGGCCCTTGACCTGCTTCTCCAGGCCGCCCATTTCCTTCTCGGTGCGCTTGAGCTCCTTCTGCACGCCGGATTTCTCCTGCTGCAGCTTCTCCAGCAGCTTTTTCAGCTCGGCTACATCGCTGCGGGCGGCTTCCAGCTGCTTCTGGGTTTCCGCCTTCTCGTCGGCTAAGGCCGGGGCGAGCAGGCAGGACAGGAGGACGAGAGTAAGGGCGCGGAACATGGGCGATGCGGCACCTGGGGCGGGGGAAGGGGCCTAGTATGCCCGTGGCGCCGGGCAAAAAAAACGCCCGCCGGCGGCAGCCGGCGAGCGCTTCACGGATTGCTCCGGGTTATTGCAGCTGGACGATGGTCTTGCCGGTCATCTCGGCCGGCACCGGCATGCCCATCAGGGTCAGCAGGGTCGGCGCCACGTCGGCCAGCACGCCACCGGCGCGGATGGTCGCCGGGCGCTTGCCGACATAGATGAAGGGCACCGGCTCGCAGGTGTGCGCGGTGTGCGCCTGGCCGGTGCACTCGTCTTCCATCTGCTCGACGTTGCCGTGGTCGGCGGTGATCAGCGCTTCGCCGCCGACCTTGTCCAGCGCGGCGACGATGCGGCCGACGCAGCTGTCCAGGGTCTCGACGGCGGCCACGGCGGCAGCGAACACGCCGGTGTGGCCGACCATGTCGCCATTGGCGTAGTTGACGATGATCACGTCGAAGCGCTGATTCTCGATGGCGTCGACGATCTTGTCGGTGACTTCCGGTGCGCTCATTTCCGGCTTGAGGTCGTAGGTGGCGACGTTCGGCGACGGGATGAGGATGCGTTCTTCGCCGGTGAAGGGCTCTTCACGGCCGCCGGAGAAGAAGAAAGTGACGTGGGCGTACTTCTCGGTCTCGGCGATGCGCAGCTGGGTCTTGCCGTTGTTGGCCAGGTACTCGCCGAGCACGTTGGTCAGCGGCTCCGGCTTGTAGGCGCTGGGCGCCGGGATGCTCGCCGCGTACTGGGTGAGCATGACGAAGCCGGCCAGTTGCGGCACGCGCTTGCGCTCGAATTCCTTGAAGTCGGCCTCGACGAAGGTGCGGGTTAGCTCGCGGGCACGGTCGGCGCGGAAGTTCATGAACACCACGGCGTCGCCGTCTTCGACTTTCACCGGCTCACCGATGGTGGTGGCCTTGACGAACTCATCGCTCTCGTCGCGGGCGTAGGCGGCGGCCAGACCTTCGACGGCGCTGGCGGCATTGAACTGGCCCTGGCCTTCGACGATCAGGTGGTAGGCCTGCTCGACGCGGTCCCAGCGATTGTCGCGGTCCATGGCGAAGTAGCGGCCGGTGAGGCTGGCGATGCGGCCTTTGCCGAGCCTGGCGAAGGTGGCGTCGAGCAGCTCGATGGAAGGCTGGGCGCTCTTCGGCGGGGTGTCGCGGCCGTCGAGGAAGGCGTGCAGGTAGATCTTTTCGGCACCGCGCTGGGCGGCCAGTTCGGCCATGGCGACCAGGTGGTCCTGATGGCTATGCACGCCGCCGTCGGAGAGCAGGCCGAGGATGTGTACGGCCTTGCCGGCGCCGACGGCCTTGTCCACGGCGGCATTGATCTCGGTGTTCTCGAAGAACTCGCCATCGCGGATCGCCTTGGTCACCCGGGTGAAGTCCTGGTACACCACGCGGCCTGCGCCGAGGTTCATGTGGCCGACCTCGGAGTTGCCCATCTGCCCGTCCGGCAGGCCCACGTCCATGCCGCTGCCGGAGATCAGTCCGTGCGGATAGGTGGCGCGCAGGCGGTCGTAGACCGGTGTGTTGGCCGCGTGGATCGCGTTGTATTCGGGGTTGTCGCTGTGGCCGAAGCCGTCGAGGATGATCAGGACCAGGGGTTTTGGCGTGGCGCTCATGAAAGCTGGCTCGCTATGGATGATCAAAAAAGGTCGCGCATTTTAGCGGCGGAAGCCCGCCGCGTCACCGCCGGGCGGGGCTTGGCCCGATGGGCGCGCTGTGTATACTGGCCGCCATTTTAAGGCTTTGGAACCTCCCGATGTTGGCCCAACTGATTGAATTTGCCACTAACCACTATGCATTGGCCGGCTGCTTCGTCGTGCTGGCGGTGCTGCTGCTGGTCACCGAGCTGCGCAAGGGCGGGCAGAGCCTGTCCAGCCGTGAGCTGACCGCGCTGGTCAACCGCGACGAGGCGGTGGTGCTGGACATTCGCAACAGCAAGGATTTCGCCGGCGGCCATATCGTCGATGCCCTGAACATCCCGTTCGACAAGGTCGCCAGCCGCATCGCCGAGCTGGAGAAGCACAAGGCCAAGACCATCATCGTGGTCGACGCCATGGGTCAGCACGCCGGCAGCGTCGCTCGCGACCTGAAGAAAGCCGGCTTCACCGCGGCCAAGCTGGGTGGCGGCATCGCCAGCTGGCGCAGCGACAACCTGCCGGTAGTCAAGTGACATGAACGAGGTCGTCGTCTACTCCAGCGCCTGGTGCCCCTACTGCATCCGCGCCAAGCAGTTGCTCAGCGGCAAGGGTGTGGCGTTCCGCGAGATCAGCGTGGACGGCCAGCCCCAGGTGCGTGCCGAGATGACGCGCAAGGCCGGGCGCACCTCGGTGCCGCAGATCTGGATCGGCGCCACCCATGTCGGTGGCTGTGACGACCTCTTTGCCCTGGAGCGCGCCGGCAAGCTCGACGCCCTGCTCGGCGCCTGAACCCCTTCAGCAACCCGAAACAAGAAGAATCGCCATGACCGAACAAGCAGCAGCAAGCAACGGCAACGAAGGCCCACAGTTCTCCCTGCAGCGCATCTATGTGAAGGACCTGTCCTTCGAAGCGCCGAAGAGCCCGGAAATCTTCCGTCAGGAGTGGGCGCCGAGCGTCGCTCTGGACCTCAACACCAAGCAGAAGCACCTGGACGGCGACTTCCACGAAGTGGTGCTGACTCTCTCGGTGACCGTGAAGACCGGCGAAGAAATCGCCTTCATCGCCGAAGTGCAGCAGGCCGGCATCTTCCTGATCAAGGGTCTGGACGCCGCCTCCATGAGCCACACCCTCGGCGCGTTCTGCCCGAACATCCTGTTCCCCTACGCCCGCGAGGCGCTGGACAGCCTGGTGATCCGCGGCTCGTTCCCGGCCCTGATGCTGTCGCCGGTGAACTTCGATGCCCTGTACGCCCAGGAGCTGCAGCGCCAGCAACAGGCCACCGAACAGGCCTGATCTGCGTCGCATGCGAAGAGCCGCCGCGAGGCGGCTTTTTCGTTTCAGGAGCCGGCGAAATCCAGTTGGCGCCAGCCTTCGTAGACCACCACGGCCACCGCGTTGGACAGATTCAGGCTGCGACATTGCGGGCGCATCGGCATGCGCAGGCGCTGTTCGTCGGGAATCTGCGCCAGTACTTCGGCCGGCAGGCCGCGGCTTTCCGGGCCGAACAGCAGCATATCGCCCGCTCGGTATTCCATTTGCGCGTAGCTGTGACTAGCTTTAGTGGTGAATGCCAATATTCTGTCGGGGTGAATCGCTGTGATACAGTCGTCCAACGAGTGATGGCGTTTTAATGTCGCGTATTCGTGGTAGTCCAGGCCGGCGCGGCGTAGGCGCTTGTCATCCAGGTCGAAGCCCAACGGCTCGATCAGGTGCAGGTGGCAACCGGTGTTGGCGCACAGGCGGATGATGTTGCCGGTATTCGGTGGGATCTCCGGCTGGAACAGGACGACATGGAACATTGATCGGGCTCAGGTAGGTCTGTAGCCACCATTCTACAATGCACCTGGCGCGACTCGCCCATGCAGGGCAAGCGACGGCAGGACGCAGGGGGATTTCGCAGTTGGTGTGGTTCGCGAAAAGAAGAAAGACAGCGGACGGATTACTGGGTATCGAGACCGGCCCCGAGGGCATCGCCCTGGCGCGGGTCCAGCGCTCGCCCGGTGAGGCGCCGCGTCTGCTCGACTGCCTGTTCCATCCAGCCACTCCGGCCGAGCAACCTGCCGTGTTGAGAAGCCTGGTGGCCGAGCGCGGCCTCGCCGGCATGGCGGTCAACCTGGTGCTGCACCCGGCCACCTACCAGATGCTCCTGCTCGATGCCCCCGACGTGCCCGCCGAAGAGCTGCGCGATGCCATGCGCTGGCGGGTCAAGGACCTGATCGCCGAATCTCTGGAGCAGGTGGTGGTGGATGCCTTCACCCTGCCTGACGACGCCTATCGCGGCCGCTCGCGCATGGCCTATTGCGCCGTGCTGGGGCGCGCGCGCATGCAGGCCTGGGGCGATCTGATCGACCAGGCCGGGCTGGAACTGCGCAGCATCGATGTCACCGAGATGGCATTCCGCAACCTCGGCCTGCTGGCCGGTGCCGAGGGCATGAACATCGCCCTGCTGCGCCTGCGCTCCAGCGAAGGCCTGATCTGCGTACAGAACGGCGCCGACCTGTACATGGCGCGGCGCATCGAACAGGGCCTGGAGAAAGCCAGCGGCGACTACGGCGCCGTGACCCTGGAGATCCAGCGCTCGCTCGACTATTTCGAGAGCCAGCTGGGCAAGGGCTATATCAATCGACTGCTGTTGCTGCCGGCCAAGCGCGATGGCGCCGCGGCGCTGCAGGCGCTCACCGCCGGCCTGGCGGTCAAGCTGCAGGCGCTGGACCTGCGCGAACTCTTCCCCGGCCAGGCCAGTGCCGAGCTGGATGACTCCCAGCAGGCCTACTGCATGGCCGCAGTCGGCGCCGCCCTGCGCCAGGAGGTTCTCTGATGCAGAACCTCAACCTCTATCAGGTCGAACGCCAGCGCCGTGCCGGCCCACAGAAGGCGCAGATGCTGCTTGGCCTGGGCGTGCTGGCGCTGCTTTGCCTGCTGCATGCCGCCTGGCAGGGCTGGCAGCTGCATCAGGCCGGGCAGAGCCTGGTGGCCGCCGAGGCGGCGGCCCAGGAGCAGGAGACGCTGCTGGCGGCGGCCAAGTCCAGCTTCGTCGAGCCGCAGCTGGATGATCGCCTGCCCGGCGAGCTGGCGGCCAGCGAGACGGGCAATCGCCAACTGCAGCGCCTGATCGCCTATCTGCAGGTGCTCTCGGAGCAGCAGAGCGCAGGCTTCGTCGCGCCGCTCAAGGCACTGGCCGAGCATCACCCGCAGGGTGGCCTGTGGTTGAACGGCATTCATCTGCAGGACGGTGGCCTGCAACTGCGCTTGCAGGGTCGCAGCCAGAATCAGCAACTCTTGCCGCAATACCTGGACGCCCTGGGCCGCAGCCCGGTATTCAAGGGGCGCGAGTTCGCGCGCCTGGATGTGCAGCGCGGCGAAGACCAGTTGCTCGACTTCGACCTGTCCTCGCGGCCCGCCGATCAGGAGAAGGACGATGAATAAGTGGCTGCAACGCTGGCAGGGCATGGCCGCCCGCGAGCAATGGCTGACCTATGGCGTCGGCGTGGCGGTGCTGGGCATGCTCTATCTGCTGCTGATCGGCGACCCGCTGGCTGCGCGGGTGGCCAGTCAAAAGGCCGCGGTCCAGCTCGCCAACGGCCGCGTTGCCGAAGCGCAGAGCGGCATCGCCGACCTGCAGGCCAGGCTGGCTGCCGACCCCAACATTCCCTATCGCAGCGCCCTGCTGGCGGCCTCGGCCAGCCGCGAGGAGCTGATCCGCCAGATCGATACCAGCACTGCCGAACTGGTGACGCCGGAGAAGATGAAGGCCGTGCTGGAGAGCCTGCTGCAGGCCCAGCAGGGCCTGAGCCTGATGGGCATGCGCAGCTTCAGCGAGCCGGTGCAGCTGCCCGATGCCAGCCAGCCGGTGGCTATTCCCGGTCAGGCCGTCGAGGCCCCGGCGCCGTTGCCGGCCACCCTCTATCGTCACGGCCTGGTGCTGCAGCTGGAGGGCGGCTATTTCGACCTGCTGCAGTATCTGCAGGCCGTGCAGCAGAGCGGCTGGAAGCTGAACTGGGACAGCCTCGACTACGAGGTCGGCGAGGCCGGCCCGAGTCGCGCGCAGATCAGCCTGAAACTCTTCACCTTGAGCCGCAAGGCGGGATGGGTCGGTGTCTAGAGCCTTGTTCCTCAGTTTGCTGCTGGCTTGTGCCGCGGCCCAGGCGGCGGTCGATCCGACCCAGCCGCCGGCCAATCTGCGCCCGGCCAGCAGCGCCGCCGAGGCGCCCGCCGCCCTGGTCCTGCAGGCCATCCTGCGGGGCGCCCAGGGCAGCCGCGCGGTCATCGATGGCCACAGCCTGCGCGTCGGCGAAGAACGCGCGGGCCTGCGCGTGCTGGCCATCCACCCGCATTCCGTATTGATCGAGCGCCAGGGGCAGCGTGAAGTGCTGCGCCTGGCCGAACCCGTTATGAAACCGAGCCGATGATGCCCATGACTCCCATACTGCCGAAACGAGGCCTGCTGCTAGGCCTGGCATGCTTGCTCAGCGCCTGCCAGACCTTCATCGATGGCGACAAGCAGCTCTACGAGCAAAGTGGCAAGCTGCTCGACGAGAGCCTGCAGCAGGCCCAGGGCAAGGTGGCGCCGCCGCCCGCCGTGCAGGCCGCCCTGCTGCCGCCGCTGACCAGCAGCACCAGCTTCAGCAGCGGCCCGCGTTTCGACGTGGCCGCCAAGGACATGCCGGCCCGCGAGTTCTTCCTCAGCCTGATGGAAGGCGCCGGACAGAACCTGGTGGTGCACCCGGAAGTGACTGGCACCATCACCTTCAGCCTGCGCCGGGTCACCCTGGAAGAAGTTTTGGCCGCCGTACGCGACAGCTACGGCTATGACTACCGCCGCACCAGCTACGGCTACCAGATCCTGCCTAACAAGGTGGTCACCCGCAGCTACGACCTCAACTACCTCAACCTGCAGCGCCTGGGCGAGTCGGACACCCGGGTCAGCTCCGGCCAGGTGGAAAGCACAGAGAGCGACTCCAGCTCCAGCGATGACGGCGGCAGCTCCAGCAGCGACCGCTCGGTGACCACCCTCAACGCCAGCAAGGTAGTGACCACCAGCAACGTCGACTTCTGGAAGGAAGTCGAGGGCGTGGTGCAGGCCATAGTCGGCGGCGAGGAGGGCAACAGCGTGGTGGTCAACCCGCAGGCCAGCCTGCTGGTGGTACGCGCCAACAGCGCCGACCAGGAAAACGTCGTGCGCTTCCTGGAGCAGGCCCAGCGCAACCTGCAGCGCCAGGTGGTGCTGGAGACCAAGATTCTCGAAGTACAGCTCAACGATGGCTTCCAGGCCGGCATCAGCTGGGAAAAGATCGGCGGTGACGTCAGTGCGGGCGTCGATGGTGACACCATCGACGGCCCGACCGATATCGACGGGGTGTTCAGCACGGTGCTCAGCTTCGGCGACTTCACCGGGCTGATCCAGCTGCTGCAGACCCAGGGCGAGGTGCGCGTGCTGTCCAGCCCGCGCATCTCCACGCTGAACAACCAGAAGGCGGTGATCAAGGTCGGCACCGACGAGTTCTTCGTCACCGAGGTCTCGTCCAACAGCTCCACCACCACTGTCGCCGGCGTCACCCAGCCGACCCAGGACGTGACCCTGACGCCGTTCTTCTCCGGCATCTCGCTGGACGTGACCCCGCAGATCGACCAGAACGACGTGGTCACCCTGCACGTGCGGCCGACCGTCAGTCGCGTGGTGGATCAGAACAAGACTATCGTCCTGGGCGAGGACAACGTCTTCAACCTGCCGTTGGCGCTGTCCACCTCGCGCCAGTCCGACTCCATCGTGCGAGCCCGCAGCGGCCAGGTGGTGGTGATCGGCGGACTGCTGCAGAACAACAATCAGAACACCGACGCCGAAGTGCCCTGGGCCAGCACCCTGCCTATCGTCGGCAACCTGTTCAAACAGCAGCGCAAGGCGCTACAAAAGAGCGAACTGGTGATTCTCATGCGTCCGCAGGTGGTCAGCGAGGACGTCTGGCTCGAGGAGATCAAGCGCAGTGCGGAAACCTTCAAGGAGCTGAGGTAAGGCGATGTACGAGGCCTTCTTCGGTCTGCGCGAGAAACCCTTCACGCTGACGCCCAACACCGGCTTCCTGGTGCAGCTGGCGCCCTATCAGGCGTGCCTCAACCTGCTGCGCGTGGCCCTGGGCGAGGGTGAGGGCTTCATCAAGGTGACCGGCGAGGTCGGTACCGGCAAGACCCTGCTGTGCCGCGCCCTGCTCAACACGCTTCCCGGCGAGCGTTACCAGCTGGCCTACCTGCCCAACCCGGGCATGAGCCCGGTCGGCCTGCGCCAGGCCCTGGCCCGCGAACTGCTGATCGAGAACATCGAGGAGCTGGACGCCCAGGCCGTGCTGGATGCCCTGCACTGTCGGCTGATCCAGCTGGCCGCCGAGGGGCGCAGCACCGTGGTGCTGATCGACGAGGCCCAGGCGTTGCCGGCCGCCACCCTGGAAGGCCTGCGCCTGCTGACCAATCTGGAGACCGAGCAGGCCAAGCTGCTGCAGGTGGTGCTGTTCGGCCAGCCGGAACTGGACGCCACCCTGGCCCGCGACGAGTTCCGCCAGCTGCGCCAGCGCATCACTTTCTCCTACCAGCTGCGCCCGCTGGATGTGAAGGACTGCACCCGCTACCTCAACGAGCGCCTGGCCGTGGCCGGTTATCGCGGCGAGCCGCTGTTCGGCCCGCGTGCCATCCGCCATCTGGTGCGCGGCAGCGGTGGCATCCCGCGGCTGATCAATATCCTCGCGCACAAGGCGCTGATGGTGGCCTTCGGCGAGGGCCGGCGCCAGGTCAGCGCCGAGCATGTGCGCCGGGCCCAGCTGGATACTGAAGGCGCGCAACCATTCCTGCGCCGGCGCCCGGCCTGGCTGGGCTGGGGGCTGGCCGCGGTGAGCCTGTCGCTGCTGGCGGCGGTCGGTGCCTGGCCCTGGCTCAGCCAGTGGCGGGAGCTGCTGCCATGAGCCTGGTCAACGACATGCTGCGTGATCTCGAGGAGCGTCGCGCCGCGCCCACCGAACGCCTGGCCCTGGAAGGCCTGCACGCGGTGGACGAGGCCGGTGCCGCGCGACGTGAGCGCAGTGAACGACTGCGCCGGGGCTCCATCTGGTTCCTGGCGGTGATGCTGATTGCCGTGCTGATCGGCGTGATGATTGGGCGGGTGGTCAACGGCCAGATTCCCTGGGGCGGCGTGATGCCCAAGCGCGAGGAGGTACCTGCCGTGCCGGCGGTCGCCGCGCCGCGCCTGCTCGACGTGCTGCCGCAGAACAATGGCCGCAGCCTGACCCTGCAACTGCTGCTGGAGCGCTCGGTGCCTTACCAGCGCACCGAGGAGAGTGGCGCGGTCAGCCTGCGTCTGCCGGGCGTGCAGCTGGCCGGGGAGGCTCAATCCGGTCGCGTGCAGCGCGATGGGCGCAGCCTGTCCTGGCGAGTCGAGGCCCAGGGCCAGGATGTGCAGGTGCTGGTGGTCGGCCTCGGCGAAGGGCTGCAGGTGAGCGATCGCCTGGAGCCGGCCGGCGATCGCTGGCTACTGTGGATCGAGGTGCCCCTGGCCGAGCCCGCCGCCCCGGTGGAGAACGAAGTGGCGCTGGAGCAATTGCCCGCCGCCGCACCGGCCAGCGAGACGCCGATCGAACCGGCGCTGCCGGCCTGGGCCACCGCCCCGGTACCGGCCGCCAATGCTCCCGAGCAGATCGCTGCGCCGCCGCAGGCCGAGCCGCCTAGCGGCCCGCCCGAAGTGAAGATCCAGCCCTACCGGCCGGACGGTCTGGCCAAGGCGCGCCAGGCGATCCAGGCCGGCGACTACGCCAAGGCCATCGTCGAGCTGGAGGAGTTGCAGAAGAGCCGCGGGCGCGACCCGGAAGTGCTGCGCTGGCTGGCCCGCGCCTACCTGGCCGACGGCCAGCAGCAACGCCTGCTCGGCTGGCTGCCGGCACAGCTGGCGCAGATGCCGTACGACACCGAGCTGCGCCTGTTGCTGGCACGCGCCCAGTTGCAGGGCGGCGACACCAAGGGCGCCGTGGCGACCCTGGAGCAGAACGCCCCGGCGCTGGCCCAGGAGCCGACCTATCACGCGCTGCTGGCCGCCAGTTACCAGCAGACCGGGCAATGGCAGGAGAGCGCCGCGCTATACCGGCAGATGGTTGCCCTGCGCCCCAGCCAGTCCACCTGGCAGCTGGGCCTGGCCATCGCCCTGGAGCAGCTCGACCAGTCGGCCGAGGCTGCCCGTCACTATCGCCTGGCCCTGCAGGGGCTGGGGCTGGACGAGAGCGCCCGGCGCTTCGCCAGTGAACGCGCTGCGGCGCTGGGAGGTCGGGGATGACTGAAGACGTACGTCAGCGCAAGGTGCGCCTGGGCGACCTGCTGGTGCAGGCCGGCCTGATCAGCGACACCCAGCTGCAACTGGCCCTGCAGGAGCAGAAACGCACCGGCTCCAAGCTCGGCCGCACCGTGGTCGACATGGGCTTCGTCGCCGAGGTGAAGCTGCTCACCGCGCTGTCCGAGCAGTTGAAGATTCCCTTCATCGAACTCAAGCACTTCAAGTTCGACCAGCAACTGGTGCAGACGCTGCCGGAGGCCATGGCCCGGCGTTTCCGCGCCATCGTCCTGTCGCGCGAGGGTGGTGGCGTGCTGGTCGGCATGTCCGACGCGCTCGACCTGTTCGCCCTCGACGAAATGGAGCGCATCCTCAAGACCCGCGTGCACCCGGCCGTGGTGCGCGAGGCCGAGCTGCTGGCCACCCTCGACCTGGTGTATCGACGCACCAGCGAGATCGCCTCGATCGCCGGCGAGCTGGAAGGCGAGCTGCAGGACAGCGACTTCGACCTGTCCAAGCTCGGCGCCGACAACGTCAGCGATGCGCCGGTGGTGCGCCTGCTGCAGACCCTGTTCGAAGACGCCGTGCAGATGAAGGCGTCGGACATCCACATCGAGCCGGACGAGGGCGTGGTGCGCATCCGCCAGCGCATCGACGGCGTGCTCAACGAACAGGTGATGAAGGAACAGCGCATCGCCTCGGCGCTGGTCATGCGCCTGAAGATCATGTCCGGTCTGGATATTTCCGAGAAGCGTCTGCCGCAGGACGGCCGCTTCAACATCCGGGTGAAGAACCGCAACATCGACGTGCGGGTCTCGACCATGCCCGTGCAGTTCGGCGAGTCGGTGGTGATGCGTCTGCTCGACCAGAGCGCTGGCATTTCCAGCCTGGATACCGGCGGCATGCCGCCGGACATGCTGGCGCGCTTCCGCCGCCTGCTGCAGCGGCCGTTCGGCCTGGTGCTGGTCACCGGCCCCACCGGTTCGGGCAAGACCACCACGCTGTATGCCGGTCTGGCCGAGCTGAACAGCCCGGAGAAGAAGATCATCACCGTGGAAGACCCGGTGGAATACCGCCTGCCGCGGATCAACCAGGTGCAGGTCAACACCAAGATCGAGCTGACCTTCGCCCGCGTGCTGCGCGCCGCCCTGCGTCAGGACCCGGACATCGTGCTGATCGGCGAGATGCGCGACCAGGAGACCGCCGAGATCGGCCTGCGCGCCGCACTCACTGGTCACCTGGTGCTATCGACCCTGCACACCAACGACGCCCTGACCTCGGCCATGCGCCTGATCGACATGGGCGCCGAGCCGTTCCTCGTCGCCACCTCGCTCAACGCCGTGCTGGCCCAGCGCCTGGTGCGCCGGGTGTGCGAGAACTGCATGGAAGACCACCAGCCGCAGCCGCAACAGCTGGCGTGGCTGGAGGCCCTGAACGGTACGTCCCTGGCCGGACGTACCTTCAAGCTCGGTGCCGGTTGCCACCAGTGCCACAACACCGGCTACTCCGGGCGCCTGGGCGTGTACGAACTGCTGGAAATGGACGAAGGCATGATCGCCGCGCTACGGCGCAACGATCCCCAGGG
Source organism: Pseudomonas sp. GD04019 (assembly GCF_029837695.1). Classification (GTDB taxonomy): domain Bacteria; phylum Pseudomonadota; class Gammaproteobacteria; order Pseudomonadales; family Pseudomonadaceae; genus Aquipseudomonas. The sequence continues at coordinate 94,630 of NZ_JAOEEA010000003.1, read as the reverse complement.
CTTCGCCGAGGCGGCCAAGGCCAGCGCCAACTATCGTCCGCTGGCCGCCTGTGCGCTGGACTATGCGCTGGCCGGCGTCACCAGTGTGGAGGAGGTGCTCAAGGTCTGCGCCACCCTCACCGACGAGGTTCTGGCGTGAGCGGCCGCTCCAGCCCCACTCGCACCCCCCCCTCTCCCGTTTACGGGAGAGGGCCGGGGAGAGGGCACTCTTGTAGCCCGGATGCAATCCGGGGTCGGAGCCGCCTACTTCCCGGATTGCATCCGGGCTACAACGGCGCCGCCGGTCGGTCCCTCACCCCCAACCCCTCTCCCGTGGGGAGAGGGGAGTACCGCCCATGAGCCAGTTCCGCTACACCGGGCGCGATGCCCAGGGTGGCAAGGTCGTTGGCACCCTGCAGGGCGCCAGCAGCGACAGTGTGGCCAGCGATCTGCTGGCGCAGAAGATCACGCCGCTGACCATCGAGGAACAGGCCGAACAGACCGGCGACGATGTGTTCGCCAGCTTGCGCGAGAAGCTGCGCCGCAGGCGCGTCGACCTCGAAGAACTGATCATCTTCTGCCGGCAGATGTACAGCCTGAGCAAGGCCGGTGTGCCGATCATCCGTGCCATCGGTGGCCTGGCCGAGTCGCACCGCAACCAGTACTTCCGCGAAGTGCTGCAGGCGGTGCGCGCCGACCTGGAGGGCGGCATGAGCATGGCCGTGGCCCTGCATGCCCACCCCAAGGTATTCAACACCCTGTTCATCAGCATGATCAGCGTCGGCGAGAACACCGGTCAGCTCGACCAGGCCTTCCGCCAGCTGTCCAGCTATCTGGAGCTGGAGCGTGAGACGCGCAAGCGCATCAAGCAGGCGACCCGCTATCCGCTGTTCGTGCTTGCCGCGATGGGCGTGGCCCTGGTGGTGATCAACCTGTTCGTGATCCCGGCCTTCGCCAAGGTATTCGAACAGTTCAAGGCCGATCTGCCCCTACCGACCCGAGTGCTGATCGGCACTTCGCAGTTCTTCCAGGACTTCTGGTGGCTGCTGGCGATCCTGTTCGGTGGCGCGCTCTACGCCTTCTTCAAGTGGATAGAGACCGACGATGGTGCGTTGCGCTGGGACCGTATCAAGCTGCGTCTGCCCATCGTCGGCGGCATTTTCGAGCGCATCGCCCTGGCTCGTTTCACCCGCACTTTCGCCATGATGTACAAGGCCGGCGTGCCGCTGCTGCAGACCCTGTCGATCAACAGTGCGAGCGTCGGCAACCGGCATATCGGCCAGGCCATCCTCGGCATGCGCGAGGGTGTCGAGCGCGGCGAGGCGCTGACCCGTACGGCGTCGGCCAGTGGCCTGTTCACCCCGCTGGTGCTGCAGATGATGGCGGTCGGCGAGGAGACCGGCGCGCTGGATGATCTGTTCGTCGAGGTGGCGGATTTCTATGAACAGGAAGTGGACTACGACCTCAAACAATTAGCCTCGGCCATCGAACCTATCCTGATCGTGGCCATGGGCGTGATGGTGCTGATCCTGGCGCTGGGCGTATTCCTGCCCATGTGGGAGCTGGCATCGGTGGCCAAGGGCGGCGCGTGAGCCCGGACTACGAGGCCGACTATTGGGTGCGGCGTTCGCGGCTGTTCGGTTGGGGGCTGGCGCTGGTCATGCTGATTAGCGTGGTGCTGGCGTTGGGCTGGAAGATCGCCGAGGTCAGCGAGGAGCGGGCCATGCAGGCCACTCGCGAACACCTGGCCGCCAGTCTGAGTAATTTGGCGGCGGAACAGATGGCGAAGGACCGGACGCTGGACGAGGCATGGAAGAAGAGGAATCCGTTCGTGCTGCTGCGTTGGCAGCAGGACAACTACTGCGGCGAACTGGCCGCAGACGGCGAGCCGCAGAGCGGTTGCTGGTACTGGCTGCAGAACCAGGCCTGGGTGCTGTATCGACCCAGATTCGCCGACGGATGGACAAGGGAAGGGAGTGAGGTGCGCGCCTGGAGGCTGTTGGCGGTTCCCGATGGAATGCCGACTGCGTCACAATCCGGTCGAGGCGCCTTTGCCCTGGAGCTTGAAGCGGTCCCTGCCGTGGAATTGGCCGCGCAAGGGTTTTGAGAACAGAGGAAGAAAGATGAAGAACAGCAAAGGCTTTACCCTGATCGAACTGGTGGTGGTGATCGTTATCCTCGGCATTCTGGCTGCGGTGGCATTGCCACGATTCATGAACGCAACCAAGGATGCCCATGACTCTGCAGTCAATGGCGCTGGTGGCGCATTGGCTTCCGCAGTGCTGCTGGTGCGCTCTCAATGGGAAGTGAATCGCTCCAATGGTACGGATACAACGCCTGATACCGATGTGACGGGTTTTGGCGACGGCACCGTCGATGTGAATACCAATGGTTGGCCAATTGGCACCGGCGGCGCGCTCAACTGCGTGCAGATCTGGAATTCGATCCTGCAGGGCTCGGCCCCCACTGTGGGCACAACGTCCACCCCAGCCGCTCCAGTCGATTATGTTGCGACTACGGCAGGCACAACCTGCACATACACCTATCAACTCGATCCGCCTATCAGCGCCACTACGGGGGATCGGATTGTCTACAACTCCGCGACCGGCACCGTTACTACGACCTTCGTCCGTTGACACGATTTTCTGCAAGAGGAATATCAGATGAATAAGCAACAAAGCGGTTTTACCCTGATCGAGTTGATCATGGTTATTGTAATCCTGGGCATTCTGGCGGCCTTTGCGCTACCCCGGTTTGCCGATCTCGGCGGGGATGCCCGTAAAGCTTCTCTGAAGGGGCTAGCTGGCTCGCTGAAATCTGCAGCAGCGATTGCTCGTTCTGCTCAATTGGCCAAAGGTGACACTTTAGGTACTGCTGTCGATCTGGACGGCACCAACGTTGTGATGGTTAACGGATACCCGCAAGCTCTGGCGGCGGGTGGTATTACTGCCGCTGCCGGCGTTGATACCTCTTCGTACACCGCTAGTGGCGGTGCGGCTGCAGGTGGCTCAGTTGTCACCTATACCATTCGCGCAAACTGCACTGTCACCTATAGAGCAGCTACAGCTGCAACTGATAACACTGCCCCTATCTCAGCCCCTCCAGCAGTTACCGTTACTGAAAACGGTTGTTAAGGATATGCGTGGCTTCACCTTGGTCGAGCTGGTGATGGTCGTCGTGATCATCGGCATCCTCGCCGCCGTGGTGGGGCCGCGTTTTTTCAACAGGCAAGTGTTTGACCAGCGCCTGTATTACGAAGAAGCGCTTTCAGCCGTACGCTACGGGCAGAAGCTGGCGGTGGCGAGCGGCTGTCTGATTCAGGTCAACCTAAACGCTGCAGGCTATAGCGTGCGGCAGGCTGCTGCCTGTACCAGTGGCGCTTTTACTGCTGCGGTACAGGCGCCGGATGGCCAAACGCCTTATGCACGTGCGCTGCCTGCAGGCATCAGCGTCACCGGCAGCACCTTTCCGGTGGTTTTCGGCTCCCAGGGCCAACCTTCAACTGCCGCTACCGCCACCATCGGAACCTTCACCATCAACGTGACTGCGACCACAGGCTTGGTGCAATGAGGCGCCAGGTTGGCATGACGTTGGTTGAGCTGGTGATCACCATCGTGATCATCGGCATTGCCGCCGCTGCGCTGTTCAGTGCCATGGCGGCCATTACGGGCCGTTCGGCCGATCCGTTGCTGCGCCAGCAGAGCCTGGCGATTGCCGAGGCCTATCTAGAGGAGATCCTGCAGCAGCCTTATCTCGACTCCGGTGGCGCGGTATGCCCCGCAGCGCCGGCCAGTCGGGCCAGTTTCGACAATGTCTGCGATTACAACGGGCTGAATGACAATGGCGCGCGCGATACGCGCGGGCAGGCCATCGCCGCGCTGGGCGGTTATGGCGTACGAGTAACCGTCGCACCGCGGGCCTGGGCCGGACTGGCGGCCAGTCAGGCACTCTACGTCCAGGTGACAGTGACGGACCCTGCCAGCCAGCAGCTGGTGCTGGATGCCTATCGCACCTGCTACAACGGCCGTGACCAAAATGGAAACCGCCTATGCCCATGAGAGTCGGCCTCAGGGGATTCACGCTAGTCGAGCTGGTGATGGTGATCGCCTTGGCCGGCCTGGTCGCATTGATGATCAGCACCGTGCTGTCGCGGCCGTTGGAGGGCTTTGCCGGACAGAGCCGCCGGGCCATGCTGGTTGATCAGGCAGCCGGCGCGCTGAACCGCATGAGCCGGGACGTGCGTCTGGCGATTCCCAACTCCTTGCGTGTGGCGGCCAATGGGCAAGCGATGGAGCTGCTGCTGATCCACAGTGCCGGGCGCTATCGGCCCAACCGGGTCGGCAGCGAGGGTCTGCGCTTTTCCAGCGAGGTTGCAGGTTCATGTGGCAGCTCTACCACTGGCGGCCGTTGCGACAGCGTCCAGGTGCTGGAGCCTGGGTTGAACTTGGCAGGCGTCAACTGGATGGTGTTGTACAACATAGGTGCCGTATCCGGGGGCGTTCCTGCACCGGGCAGCAATATCTGGGCATCTACAAACAATCCGGGTGTAATCACCCCGACGGGCACGACCTTTAGCCTGATCGCAGGCGCTCCCGCAGGAGAGAGCCAGATCGCGCTGGGCAATCTACCTAGTACCGGCTTCCGCTTCGCCTTCGCCTCCCCGCAGCGTCGTCTGTATTTGGCCGACGCGGTAGTGGGTTATCGCTGTCAGAACGGCCAGTTGGTCCGCTACAGCTACAGCAATCAGCTACCTCAGACGATTCCGGCCAGCCCGCCTGTCGGGTCGAATCCTCAGCCGGTGGTGGCCAACGTGGCCAGTTGCAGCTTCGTCTATCAACCCGGTAGCAGCCAGCGCAGCGGCCTGCTGACCCTTACGCTCGGTCTGGCCCAGGCTGGCGAGAGCCTGCAGTTGCTGCAACAGGTCCATGTCGACAATGCGCCCTAGGTTCGAAATGCCGCGCCCGAGCGGCGGCTTCGGCCTAGTGGCCGCCATGTTTCTGATCGTCGTCGTCGCGCTGGTGGTGATCACCATGGCGCGGCTCTCGGCGAATCAGCATGGCACCAGCAGCCTGGCCATTCAGCAGGCTCGGGCCTATCAGGCGGCGCGGAGCGGTTTGGAGTGGGCCATCGGGCAGGCGGACATTACCCGTGCGTGTGCCGCGGGTTCGCCAAGCCTGGCAGGTAGCAACCTCAGCGAGTTCACCGTGGTCGTCACTTGTGCCAGCAATGGCTATGTCGACGAGCAGGGCGTGGCGATCACCATTCTCCGCTTCACCGCCACAGCACAGAATGGCGCACCGGGCGGGCGAGTGGACTATGCCTACAGACAGCTAACGGCAGTGGTGCAGCAATGAGCATGTTGCGTCTAATTTCGATAATGCTGGGTATGCTGCTGTCTCTGGACGCCCTGGCGGCGACTTACACTTTCAACACCAGCGGCAGCCCCTTCGTGAGCGGCACACCGTCGATCTGCTCCGGTACTTGGGGGCGCAACGGGGCGGGCAACGTGTTTACCTGCAACGGTCGCATCAGCACCGCTGCGGGCGATGTGCTGAGCGTTTCCACCGTCACCAGCATTACTCTGGTGGCCGGCGATACGCTGACGCTGGCGGGTACCTCGGCCGGCAGCAGCACCGCCGCCATCAGCCTGCAGACCAGCTATGGGGCCATCAGCCTGAGTAACAGCAGTGTTTCGGGCGGTGTCACCGGCGATAACAACATCACCACCACCAGCACCACCATCGCTGGCAATCTGACCAGCAACTCCGGGGTGCTGAATCTCACCGGTGGTCGCATCAATGGAAACGTGCGCACCGCCGGCCAGATCACCACGAGCGGCATCGCCATTGGTGGCACGCTCACCAGCACCAACGGCAGCGTGAGCCTGACTGGCGGTAGCGTGGAGGGCCAGGTACGAAGCGGCTGCTGCGCCGTTACCAGCAATGGCACCAATCTGAATGGCGGTGCGCGTTCGGACTCCTCTTCCATAAGCATTACCGGCGGCACCATCAAGGGGGACTTCTACGCGGCCAACAACCTGGCGACCTTCAGCGGTGTGACCATGACCAGCGGTACTGTTACCGGCGCGAGCAGTGCGACGTTCAGCAACAGTACCTTGGGCAGTCCGACTGCCTATGTCGAGGTGACCACGCAAAGCAATGGCGTGACGCTCAACAACACCACTGCCTATGGCAACTTCAACGCGCCCACCAACCAGACTATTACGGTCAACAGCCCCAGCACGGTGACGGGGAGTTGCCTGCCTACCTCGACGCCGGCCAATGCCTGTTCACCTGGCCCCTTGCTCAGTTGGTCGATGGATGAAACCACCTGGAACGGCGCTGCTGGGGAGGTCAGGGATGCCACACCTAACGGCCTGCATGGTTCCGTGCTGAATGGTGCCAGCCCATCCTCTGCAGCACCCGCCCGTCCGGAAGTGAATGCGATGGGCACCTGCGGCTACGGCAGCCTCTCCAGTGGTTCGAGCCAGTATGTGCAACGCGCGGATGACAGCCTGCTTGATCTGCCTGGCAGTTTCACCATCGGTGTCTGGGTCAAGCCACGCGCACTGCCGGCCTCTGGACTGATGAGCATTCTGTCCAAGGATGAGAACTACGAGTTCCACCTCAATCCCAACGGCACTATCAACTGGTGGTGGCAGACCACCGGCCCTGCTGCCACACGCGAGTTCAACAGCACTGGCACGCTGACCGCTGGCCAGTGGAGTCATGTACTCATTCGTCATGCGCCGGGCGATCAGCGCATCTACATCAATGGCAGCCTGGCTGGTCAGGCGAGCTTCAGCGGTACACCGGTGGTCAACGGTGATCCGCTACAGTTGGGAGCCGATCAGGGGTTGGCCGGGCGCTATTTCGACGGTGATCTGGATGAGCTGCGCATATACAGCACGGCTCTGACCCAGGCGCAGATCACCACGCTGTATCAGGAGCGACATCAGTGCACCCTGCGTTTGCAATGCTTCAACGACAACTTCAACAATGGCAGCCTGGGTGAGGACTGGGCCGTAGCCAGTCGCGGCGCCACGGCTTTTATGCCGACTGTCGACAGCCAGCGCATGCGCCTGACCAGCAACCAGGGCAATGTGTCCACCTCGTCCACTCTGCAGCGTCTGTTCCCAGCAGCGGGCAACTACATCCAGGTGCAGTTCAAGTACTACGCCTACAACGGCAGCGGCGCCGACGGCGTGGCTGTGGTGCTCTCCGATGCGACCGTGACGCCGCAACCAGGGGCCTTCGGTGGGCCACTGGGTTATGGCACGCGTGGCGATGCGGCCAACCCCGGTTTCGCCGGTGGCTGGCTGGGCGTAGGGATTGATGAGTACGGCAACTTCTCAACCGAGGGCGGGCCGGGTGGGCCGGGGCGGCGGCAGGACTCCATCGCCATCCGTGGCTCGGGCTCCGGCAGCACGGGTTACACCTACATCGCCGGTACAGCGGCCGGCCTCAGCCCCGGCATCGATAGCGCCGCCAACGCCAGCGCCGCGCCCGGGCACACCTACCGCATCACACTGGATGGCCGCTTTAGCAACGAGGCGCGGGTGACAGTGGAGCGCGACACCGGCAACGGCTTCGTGGTGCTACCCAACCTGAGTGCGGTCAATGTGCTGGCGGCAGCCCACAGCCAGGCGCCGCTACCCGCGGACTTCTATCTGTCGCTGACCGGCTCCACTGGGGGATCGACCAATATCCACGAACTGGACGACCTGCAGGTCTGCGCCACCAATATCAATCCCATCGGCCAGCAGATCGATCACTTCGAGTTCAGTTACAGCGGCACGGCACTGACCTGCAATCCCCAGCCGGTCACCATCCGCGCCTGCCTCAACAGCAGTTGCAGCAGTCTCTACGCCAACCCGGTCAGCGTCACTTTGAGCCCGGCCAACTACTGGACGGCTACGACGCCGGCCTCTGCTAATGGCAACGTGATCACTTTCAGCGGGGGCACGGCACAGGCGCATCTCAGGGTGCCTACCGTGGGTACGGTCACCTTAGATGATCTCGGCTCGGTGCCTGCGACTAAACCCAACAGCCAGCCGATCTGCTCGACTGCGGGCTGCCAGATCAGCTATGCCAACAGCGGCCTGCTATTGCAGGTACCGAATATGCTGGCGGCCAAGCCCACGGCGGCAACGCTGAGCGCGGTGCGCAAGGCGGATAACGCTCTGCAGTGCGTACCGGCGTTTGCCAACGTGGATCGCATCGTGCAGTTCACTTCCGCCTATATCAATCCGGGTAGTGGCAGCCAACCGGTACTGGTCAATGGCAGTGCCGTTACCAGTGCGACTACCGATGTCAGTCTGCACTTCGATGCGACCGGCACCGCGCCGTTGACCGTGCGCTATGACGATGCGGGGCAGATGAAGCTTACGGCCCGCTATTTAGGCAGCGCTGGGAGTGCAGATGAGGGGCTGGTACTTGAGCAGCGAACTGTTGACGGAGTATTCGTCAGCAAACCCTATGGCCTATGCCTTAGCACCGTTAGCGCCTGCAGCAGTCCGAATGCCAATTGCGCGGTCTTTCCCGGTGGCATTCGCGCCGGTGACAGCTTCCCGCTGACCATCCGCGCGGTGGGCTGGGAGAGCGATGGCGAGGCGTCGACCGCGCAGGCGCTGTGCAGCGGCAATATCACCACGCCGAACTTCCGCCACTCGGGCATCACCTTGAGCAGTGCGGTGCAGGCCCCTATCGGCGGCGCCCCCGGCGCCCTGACGCCCACCAGCTACGACCATGCCCTGGGCAATCAGACCCAAGTCGATGTCGCCATATCCGAAGTCGGCGTGTTCAGCCTGAGTGCCACGCCCACTGTCAGCTACTTCGGCGAGACCGTCGGCGGCGGCAGTCGCGACTTGGTGGGCCGTTTCATCCCTGCTTTCCTGAGCGCCGCCGGCAGTGCCAGCCTGACGCCCAGCTGCGGCAGCGCCCTCAGCTATCAGGGCCAGCCCATGGGGTTCGCCAGCGGTCTACAGCCGACCCTCACCATCACCGCGCGCAACCGTAGTGGCGGTATTACCACCAACTACGACAGAGGCAACGTCAGCCAAGGTGATTTTTGGAAACTGGCGGCGCCCGGTGTCGGCAGCTACAGCTCGTTTACCGGGCTGGCCGCTCTGGATGCGCGCCTGGCTGTTGCGGGAACGGCTAGCCTGAGCGTAACCGGAGTTGGTGACGGCAATGGCGCGCGTACCTACAGTTGGAGTGGCGAGCAACTGCTCTACCAGCCGGCAGCTATGCCCGGTAGCGACGATTATCCTTTCAAGGCCAAGATCCGCCAGCGTTTCTCTGCGACCAGCCTGCAGGAGACGGACCAGGGGCAGGTGGTCTGCCACGGCACCGGTTCCGGCTGCGTCGACTATAGCTACGACTTCGCCGACAACCCGGGCAGCGACGTCCGCCTCGGCCGCCTGCGCATCGGCAATGCCTATGGGTCGGAGCTGCAGGGTTTGAGCCTGCCACTGGCCCTGGAAACCTGGCAGAGCACGGCCGGGGGCAGCTTCCAGCCCGAGGGGCTGGATAACTGCACCACGCCTGCGGTACTGGGTACGGCGCTTCTGGATGGTTACACCGATGCACTGGCGGCAGGGGAAACCACGGCTAGCCTGAGCTGGCCGGTCAGCCCAGCCAGTCGGGCGATATCCCTGAGTGCGCCTGGAGAAGGCAATGCGGGTTCGGTGCAGGTCAGTTTCCCTGCGGCGCCGACCTGGCTGCAGTACCCCTGGACCGGTGCCACGCGCTCGGCGGCGCGAGGCCTGGCCAGCTTCGGTATCTACAAGGGCGCGACGCCACTGATCTTCCGTCGTGAGCTGTATCGCTGACCAGCATCGGTGCGGTCTGCACCAGAACTGAACGTGCCGTCAGGAAGCTAGTCGGCAGTAGCCCCGTGGACTAAGTGCTGCGCTGTCGCCCTCCTGTCCTCCAGGCCCGGGAAAACAGGGCCTCGGAACGCAAAAAGGCCGCCTCAGGGGCGGCCTTTTGCCTGGGGTGTAAAAGAGGGGATTCCCCGGCCTGCCTGTACCAAGGTCCCCAAAACTGGAGTTACCTGATACTAAGCATGAGGTGTGCCAGTTTTATTACGGTGCGCGTTTGGCTGGTTTTCTGCTGTCAGGTCCTCGGCGAAAGCTTGGAGTTGGTGAGCAGCGCACAGGAGAAGGTCATGCAAGACGCGGGTTGTGAGCGTTTGCACGCCCCGTGTCGGACGGTCGCGCGGGTGGGAGAGGAGATGGCTAGGCTCTAGGGAGTCCCTCGTAGTCGGAAGTCGGGCATGAATCGGTTCCCTGGTCTCGCGTTGCTGGTCGCCCTGCTCCTGGGAGAGCAGGCGGTGGCGGAGCACCTGCGGCTGACCGGCGACTCCTGGCCTCCCTTCACCGATCAGCGTCTACCCAACAATGGGTTGGCGGTAGACCTTGTAAGTACGGCGCTGCAGCGTGCCGGGCATACCACGGAGTATGTCGAGGTGCCTTGGGCGCGGGTGCTGCGCGGCCTGCAGCAGGGCGACTACGACGTGATAGTGGCCGCCTGGTACAGCGCCGAGCGCACCCAGTTCGGGCTGTTCTCCGATCCCTATCTGGTCAACCGCATCCGCTTCCTGCGCCGCGCCGGCATGCCCATCGAATACGACGGGCTGGACAGTCTGCAGCCGCACAGCATCGCCGTGGTACGTGGCTACAGCTACGACGCGGCCTTCGATGCCGCCCAGGGGCTGAGCAAGGTGCCGGTGCTGGAGTTCGCCATGGGCGCGCGCATGCTGGCGGCCGGGCGGGTGCAACTGACTCTGGAAGACGAGCTGGTGGCGCAGTACCACCTCAATCGCGACCTGCGCGAGGTGCGCGATGCGGTGGAGTTCGTCGAGGTGCCGTTGAGCGAGAACGGCCTGCACATTCTGGTGCGGCGCAGCCACCCGCTGCACCAGCAGATCGTCCGCGAGTTCAACGCCAACATCGAGGCGATGCGCGCGGATGGCGGCTACCGGCGCATCTTCCAGCGCCACGGCCTGGCCAGCGGCGATTAGCGAGCGATTCCCTCGCCCTTCGGGAGAGGGGGCCCGGAGGGCGGGTGAGGGAGTGGAGTATTGATAGATCACCCCGACCCTCGGCTTTGGCATCCTGCGTCGGCCTAGTTCCCTCACCCCAACCCTCTCCCGGAGGGAGAGGGGGCAGGACCTCAGAGCATCCGTACCCGCACCGCGCGGCCCTTGATCTTGCCGCTCTGCAGGCGCTGCATGGCCTGCTTGGCGAGGTCGCGATCCACCGCGACGTAGGCCTGGTAATCGAAGATGGCGATCTTGCCGACCTTGTCGCCGGGGATGCCGGCATCGCCGGTCAGCGCGCCGAGGATGTCGCCGGGGCGCAGCTTGTCCTTGCGTCCGGCGGCCAGACACAGGCTGTGCATCGGCGGCAGCAGCGCCTCGCCCTTGTCCTTCAGTTCGCCGAGCAGCTGCCAGGTCAGCGGGCTATCCTGCAGCTCCTCGATGGCCTGGGCGCGACTGGCCTCGCTGGGCGCTACCAGGCTCACGGCCAGGCCCTTCTCGCCGGCGCGGCCGCTGCGGCCGATGCGGTGGATATGCACTTGAGCGTCACGGGCCAGCTCGACGTTGATCACCAGCTCCAGGCCGGCGATGTCCAGGCCGCGGGCGGCCACGTCGGTGGCCACCAGCACGCTGAGGCTGCGGTTGGCGAACAGGGTCAGCACCTGATCGCGGTCGCGCTGCTCCAGGTCACCGTGCAGGGCGGCGGCGGAAATCTTCTCCGCCTCGAGAATCGCCGCCAGCTCGTCGCACTGCTGGCGGGTGGCGCAGAAGGCCACCGCCGGCTGCTTGCGGAAGTGGCGCAGCAGGCGGATCACCGCCTCCATGCGCTGCTTGCCGTCGATCTCGTAGAAGCGCTGCTCGATCTGCCCGTCGTCGTGCAGGGCCTCCACCTGAACGCGCTCGGGCTCGCGCAGGAAGCGCGCAGCCAGCTGCTCGATGCCGGCCGGGTAGGTGGCGGAGAACAGCAGGGTCTGGCGGCGCGCCGGGGTCTGTTCGATGACCTCGGCGATGCTGTCGAAGAAGCCCATGTCGAGCATGCGATCCGCCTCGTCCAGCACCAGGGTGTTGAGGCCGTCGAGCTTCAGGGTGCCCTTGCGCAGGTGTTCCTGAATGCGCCCCGGGGTGCCGACCACCACGTGGGCGCCATGCTCCAGCGAGCCGATCTGCGGGCCGAAGGGCACGCCGCCGCAGAGGGTGAGGATCTTGATGTTGTCCGCCGCGCGGGCCAGGCGGCGCAGCTCCTTGGCCACCTGGTCGGCCAGCTCGCGGGTCGGGCATAGCACCAACGCCTGGCAGCCGAAGAAGCGCGGGTTCAGCGGGTGCAGCAGGCCGATGCCGAAGGCTGCGGTCTTGCCGCTGCCGGTCTTGGCCTGGGCGATCAGGTCGCGGCCCTTGAGGATCAGCGGCAGGCTGGCGGCCTGGATCGGCGTCATCTCGGCATAGCCGAGGGCGGCGAGGTTGTCGCGCATGGCGGCGGACAGCGACAGGGAGGCGAAGGCGGTGGTCACGGGGGCGAACCTGGCGGGGAGGGCGGGCGCGAAGTGTAACAGGCCGCGCCGCCCCGCTCCCGCCGTGCCGATCAGACGCTGCGCTTCAGCTCGGCGATGTGGGCGTCCTTGTCCTGCCACAGCTGGCTGACCCAGGCCTGCACGTATTGGCGGAATTCGGGGTCGCCCTCGTAGTCGCCGGCCCATAGCGCCGGGTCCAGCTCGCGGGTCTGGATATCCATGATCACTCTGGGCACCTGGCCACTGATCAGCTTCCAGAAGCCCGGTGGACGCTGGCCGGGGTAGACCAGGGTGACGTCGAGCAGGGCGTCCAGCTGTGGGCCCAGGGCCGCCAGGGTGAAGGCCACGCCGCCCGCCTTGGGCTTGAGCAGGTGCTGGTAGGGCGAGCCCTGCTGGGCTTGCTTGGCCGGGGTGCAGCGGGTGCCTTCCAGGTAGTTGACCACCGTCACCGGCAGGTCCTTGAAGCGCTCGCAGGCGCGCTTGGTGATCTCCAGGTCCTTGCCGGCCATCTGCGGGTGCTTGGCCAGGAATGCCTTGGAATAGCGCTTCATGAAGGGATAGTCGAGCGCCCAGAATGTCAGTCCGAGGAACGGCACCCAGATCAGCTCCTGCTTGAGGAAGAACTTGAAGTAGGGCGTCTTGCGGTTGAAGGCCTGGACCAGCGCCGGGATATCCACCCAGGACTGGTGGTTGCTGATCACCAGGTAGGAGCGGTCGCGGCGCAGGCCTTCGCCGCCGCGGATGTCCCACAGGGTCGGGGTGAGCAGGGCGAAGATCAGCTTGTCGATCTCGGCCCAGGTTTCCGCCACCCACATCACCCCGCGCGAACAGGCGTTGCGCAGGCGCCTGCCCGGCAGCACCAGCTTGAGCAGGGCGATCAGCAGCAGCGGGCCGATCAGGATCAGGGTGTTGAGCAGCAGTAGCAGGACCACACTGCAGGCGGTGAGCAGTCGACGCATGGGGACTCCTTGTCGCGAAGTGGTGCCATGATAGTCGCAGGCGAAAAAATAAAGTCGCTAGTGGCAATGTGCCCTGCGGGGTCCTGGCGTATTCTGCATGGCAGACATCAAACAGAGCAGCGGTTCATCCATCGTGCTTAAACGTATTGCCGTTTCCGAGCTGGTGCTCGGTATGTATATCCACGAGTTTTGCGGTTCATGGATGGACCATCCGTTCTGGAAAGGGCGTTTCCTGCTCGACAACGAGCGTGACCTGCAGCGCGTGCGCGACAGCGATGTGCAGGAGGTGTGGATCGACGTCAGCAAGGGTCTCGATGTGGCGCCGGGTCAGGCTAGCCAGAGCGTCGCCGAGGTCGAGGCGGAAGCCGAGGCGCAACTGCTCGCCGCCGACAGCCGTACCCCGCCGGCGCGTACCAGCCTCGACCAGGAGGTGCAGCGCGCGATCAAGCTGTGCTCGCAGGCCAAGGCGGCGGTCGTGGAAATGTTCAGCGACGCGCGCATGGGCCAGGCCGTGGCCCTGGAGCATGTCGGGGAACTGGTGCGGGAAATCTCCGACTCGGTGCTGCGCCACCCCAATGCGCTGATCAGTCTGGCGCGCCTGAAAACCTCCGACGAGTACACCTACATGCACTCGGTGGCGGTGTGCGCCCTGATGATCGCCCTGTCCCGCCAGCTCGGGCTGTCCGAGGAGCAGGTGCGCGAGGCGGGCGAGGCGGGGCTGCTGCACGACATCGGCAAGATGGCCATCCCCGACACCATCCTCAACAAGCCGGACAAGCTCACCGATGCCGAGTTCGGCACCATGCGCAGCCATCCCGAGGCCGGCGCGAAGATGCTGCTGGACTGCCGCCAGATCAGCGCGCTGGTGCTCGACGTGTGCCTGCACCACCACGAGAAGTTCGACGGTTCTGGCTACCCGCACCGCCTGGCCGGCGAGCAGATCAGCCTGTTCGCGCGGATGGGCGCGGTGTGCGACGTGTACGACGCGATCACCTCGGACCGCCCGTACAAGAAGGGCTGGGACCCGGCCGAGTCGATCCGCAAGATGGCCGAGTGGAAGGGGCACTTCGATCCGCAGATCTTCCAGGCCTTCGTCAAATCGGTGGGCATCTACCCGGTCGGCGCCCTGGTGCGCCTGGAGAGTGGCCGCCTCGGCGTGGTGCTGGAGCAGCACGAGAAATCCTTGCTCACGCCGCGGGTCAAGGTGTTCTTCTCCGCGCGCTCGAAAATGCCGATCCCGCAGGAAGTGCTCGATCTGGCCAAGCTGGCCGGGCGCGACAAGATAGTCGCGCGCGAGTCCGCCGAGGATTGGGGCTTCAAGAACATCGAGGAAATGTGGTCGGGCATCCCGGCCAGTAAGGGCTCGATTTTCGGCTGATCCGCTCGGCTGCATGGCGGTGATTGACGGGCCGGGCGCCATGCGGCACCGTGCCCCGCAGTCACTCAGCCTGCACGGACGCCATGCCGCACATCCTCATAGTCGAAGACGAAGCCGCCATCGCCGACACCCTGGTGTTTGCCCTGCAGGGCGAAGGCTTCACCACCACCTGGCTGAACCTGGCCGAGGCGGCCCTGGAGTTTCAGCAGCGCACCCCTGCCGACCTGCTGATTCTCGACGTCGGCCTGCCCGATATCAGCGGTTTCGAGGCATGCAAGCGGCTGCGCCGTTTCTCCGAGGTGCCGGTGATCTTCCTCACCGCGCGTGACGCCGAGATCGACCGGGTGGTGGGCCTGGAGATCGGCGCCGACGATTACGTGGTCAAACCGTTCAGCCCGCGCGAGGTGGCGGCGCGGGTCAAGGCCATCCTCAAACGCATGGCGCCGCGCGCGGCCGAAGCGGCGCCGGCCGATGGCGGGCCGTTTCGCGTGGATGCCGAACGGGTGCAGATCCACTACCGCGAGCAGTTGCTGGTGCTGACTCGCCACGAATTCCGTCTGTTGCAGGCGCTGCTGGCGCAGCCGGAGCGGGTGTTCGCCCGCGAGCAGCTGCTCGACGCCCTGGGCGTACCGGCCGACGCCGGCTACGAGCGCAACATCGACAGCCACATCAAGAGCCTGCGCGCCAAGCTGCGCCAGGTGGCCCCCGACGCCGAGCCGATCCAGACCCATCGTGGCCTGGGTTACAGCTACAGCCCGAAGAGCGCCTAGGCGGCCATGCGCCCCATCCCGGCCGTGTGGCCGCAGCCCCGCAAGGAGACCGGTATGCGGCAGATCCCTGGGCATCGTGCGGGAGGGCGGGCATGCCGCTAGGCGTTCGCATCTTCCTGGTGTACTTCCTGTTCGTTGGCCTGGCCGGCTGGTTCGTGCTCAGCACGGTGATGGACGAGATCCGCCCCGGCGTGCGCCAGTCCACCGAGGAAACCCTGGTGGACACCGCCAACCTGCTGGCCGAGATCCTGCGTGACGACGTGAAGCACGCGCGCCTGCAGCAGAGCCGCTGGCCAGAGCTGCTCAAGGCCTACGGTCTGCGCCAGCCGCAGGCGCAGATCTGGGGCGTGGAGAAGAGCGCGGTGAGCCACCGCATCTACGTCACCGATGCCAAGGGCATCGTCCTGCTCGACTCCAGCGGCGTCGCCGTCGGCCAGGACTATTCGCGCTGGAACGACGTGCTGCTGACCCTGCGCGGCGAATACGGTGCGCGCTCGACCCGCGAGGACCCGGCCGACGAGAACAGTTCGGTGATGTACGTGGCCGCGCCGATCAAGGATGGCGCGCAGATCATCGGCGTGGTCTCGGTGGCCAAGCCGAACCAGTCGCTGCAGCCCTACATCGAGCGCTCCCAGCGCCGCCTGGGCTGGCTGGGTGCCGGGCTGATCGTGCTCGGCCTGCTGATCGGCGGGGCGCTGTCCTGGTGGCTCAGCGGCTCGCTGCGCAAGCTGACCCGCTATGCCCAGGCCGTCAGCCAGGGCCAGCGCGCCGAGCTGCCGGCCCTGCGCGGCGGCGAGCTGACCCAGCTGGCCCAGGCGGTGCAGAAGATGCGCACCGAGCTGGAGGGCAAGGACTACGTCGAGCAGTACGTGCATACCCTGACCCACGAGCTGAAGAGCCCGCTGGCGGCGATCCGCGGTGCCGCCGAGCTGCTCGAGAGCGACATGCCCGCCGAGCAGCGTCAGCGCTTCGTGGCCAATATCGCCAGCGAGGGTGCGCGCCTGCAGCAGCTGATCGAGCGCCTGCTCAACCTGGCCCTGGTGGAGCAGCGTCAGGGGCTGGAGGAGCGGGTGGCGGTGGAGCTGCACGATCTCGCCGACGGCCTGCTGCAGGCCCAGGCCGCGCGCATCCAGGCCGCGGGTTTGAAGGTCGAGAACCACATCGCCGCCGGCCTGGTGGTACCCGGCGAGCGCTTCCTACTGCGCCAGGCGCTGGCCAATCTGCTGGACAACGCCCTCGACTTCACCCCGCCGGGTGGCGAACTGCGCTTCAGTGCCGAGGTCGCCGAGGGGCGCGTGGAGCTGGCCCTGTTCAACCAGGGCGAGGCGATTCCCGACTACGCCCTGCCGCGCCTGACCGAGCGCTTCTATTCGCTGCCGCGCCCCGCCAGCGGGCGCAAAAGCACCGGCCTGGGGCTCAACTTCGTGCAGGAGGTGGCGGCGCTGCATGGCGGCGAACTGGCCCTGAGCAATGTTCCCGGCGGTGTGCGCACCAGCCTGCGACTGCCGCTGGCCTGAGCGTACCCAGCTCGACCAGAGGAGCCTCGACTGAGCTGGGCTATGCTTCGTTACAGATCGAGCCAGCACCGTGGCTGGCAGAGATCCTGCTTGACGGGGAATAACAATCAGCCCGGGGAGGCGATGCATGAAGACCGTTGCGGAACTGCTCAGAACCAAGCCCAGCGCTTATGTCCACCACATCGCCCCGGAGGCCTCGGTGCTGGATGCGGTCAAGGAGCTGGCCGAGAAGAAGATCGGTGCACTGCTGGTGCTGGCCGGCGGGCGCCTGGTGGGCATCGTCAGCGAGCGCGACTACGTGCGCAAACTGGCCGAACTGGAGCGCGGCGCCTTCGAGGCCAAGGTCAGCGAGATCATGACCGCCGAAGTGATTACCGTCGGCCCGCGTGACAGCGTGCAGCACTGCCTGCAAATGATGACCGACCACCGCCTGCGCCACCTGCCGGTGGTGGCCGACGGTGAGCTGATCGGCATGCTGTCGATCGGCGACCTGGTCAAGCAGACCATCGCCGACCAGGCCAGTCTGATCCAGCAGCTGGAACAGTACATTCGCGGCGAATAGCGTCGTGCCGTAGGGCGGGTGAAGCCCGCGTAGCTAGGCGGTCTGGTCGCGGTTTTCACCCGCCCTACCTCTCGCCACACAAACTCCACACGCTCTCCACAATCCCCGCACGGCGCCACCATCGGCGCCGTCGAGACTCTCCCCACGGTCCAACCCAAGGAGAGTTTCCCCATGAATCGCAACCTGCTGATCAAGCTTGGCGCCATCGCCGCGCTGATCATTCTGCTGATGATCCCCATCATCATGATCGACGGCATGATTGAGGAGCGTCAGGAGCTGCGCGACGGCGTGCTGGAAGACATCGCGCGCAGCTCCAGCCACAGCCAGAAGATCACCGGCCCGCTGCTGGTGGTGCCCTACCGCAAGACCGTGCGTGAGTGGAAGACCCACGACAAGACCGGCGAGCGCTACCTCGAAGAGAGCGAAGTGAGCGGCCGTGTGTACTTCCTGCCGGAGCGTCTGGCCGTCGGCGGCGAGATCGGTACCGAGCTGCGCGCCCGTGGCATCTACCAGGCGCGGCTGTTTCACAGCAACAGCCGCCTCTCCGGCCACTTCGAGGTGCCGGCCAACTTCGGCGTGACCGAGGACCTCGGCGACTTCCGCTTCGGCGAGCCCTTCGTCAGCGTCGGCATCAGCGACATCCGTGGCATCAAGAACAACCTGGTGCTGGAGCAGGGCGAGCGCAAGCTGGCCTTCCAGCCGGGCAGCGCCGACCAGCTGCTGGGCGCCGGCGTGCACGCGCCGTTGCCGATGGCGGTGGCCGATACCCATCAGGCGCAGCGCCTGGACTTCGCCTTCGACCTGCTGCTGCAGGGCACCGGCGAGCTGAGCATCGCCCCGGTGGGCCGCGAGACCCAGGTCGACCTGAGCGCCGACTGGCCGCATCCGAGCTTTATCGGCGAGTACCTGCCGAGCGAGCGCGAGATCACCGCCAAGGGCTTCAGCGCGCGCTGGCAGACCAGCTTCTTCGCCACCAACATGGAGGAGGCCCTGAACGACTGCGCCAATGCCGGCGAGTGCAACGCCTTCCTCGGTCGCCAGTTCGGCGTCAGCTTCGTCGACCCGGTGGATCAGTACCTCAAGAGCGATCGCGCGCTGAAGTACGCGCTGCTGTTCATCGCCCTGACCTTCGCCGGCTTCTTCCTCTTCGAGGTGCTCAAGCGCCTGTCCGTGCACCCGGTGCAGTACGGCCTGGTCGGCCTGTCGCTGGCGATGTTCTACCTGCTGCTGCTGTCGCTGGCCGAGCACATGGCCTTCGCCCAGGCCTATGCCCTGGCGGCCTCCGCCTGCGTGCTGCTGATCGGCTTTTACGTCAGCCATGTGCTGCACAGCTGGCTGCGCGGCGCCGGCTTCACCGCCGCCCTGGCCGGGCTGTACGCAATGCTCTACGCCCTGCTCAGCGCCGAGGACTACGCCCTGCTGATGGGCTCGCTGCTGGTGTTCGGCCTGCTCGCTGCGGTGATGGTGCTGACCCGCAAGCTCGACTGGTACGGCATCGCCAAGCCGACCACCACCCTCGCCTGATCGATACGGGCGCGGCGGTGGCCGCGCCCTTCGAGGAGATCGCCATGCTTCGTCTGATGATGCAATTTTCCGCCTGTTTCGCCCTCGGCCTGGTGGTGGCCGGGATGCTCCTGGTCGGCCTGATGTTCTTCGGCCAGTTCGACCTGATCCACGGTATTAACCTCAGCGGCCGACCGCTGGCCAGCGTCGCCCTGGCGCTGCTGCCGGGCGGCTTCTGGGATGGCCTGACCGGCGTGCCAGACGCCGCCAGCAATTCCAGCGTGCAGTCGTTCCTACAGCTGTGCGTGGCCCTGGCTCAGGTCGCCCTGCTGCTGGCCGCCGGCTTCTTCCGCCTGTGGTACCGGACATGAGCGGCCATGTCGGTCTGCGCGAGGAAGCGCGTCTGGGGCATCTGCTGGCGCGGCGCATCGCCCGCCTGTTTCCACGGCCCTTGCAGCCCGTGACGGTATCGCGCTGGAAGGGGCTGCCATGGCGTTGAAGGCAGGCTCCGCCTGGTACTTCACTGCGGGGCTGATGGCGGGCTACCAACTGGCCTACCTGCTGGCTGTGCTGCTGGGGCTGCTGCTGCCGTCCTGGCCGTTCAACGCCTTCTTCACGCCGCTGGCTATGCTGGGCCTGGCCCTGCAGGTGCCCTACCTGTGGCGCCCGAGCGCGCACAACGGATCGAACTGGCGCCGGGGCGCGTTGCTGGGGGCCGCGGCGCTGGTTCTGGCCTGGTTGTTCTACTGCCATGGAGGGGCGATATGAGTCAGGTGAAGTCCGTCCTGATGGTGATCGCAAAGCTGATCTATCGCGGGGTGATGCTATGGTTCTGCCTGCTCCTGCTGCTCTACATGACCTACAAGATGTTCGAGCGCAGCCATGCGATCGATGTGCTGCCCGCGCAGCTGGAAGTGGACGGCCTGGTACTGGTCGGTGGCGAGAGCGGAATCCGCGAAGGCTGTGGCGTCGCGGTGTTGCACATGTCGCCCCGCCTACGCGCCCGCCTGCAGCGTGAGGGTATGGCGGTGCTGCAAGATGCGCGACAGGCACGCGGCCATGCGGATGATGACTACTACCACTACGCACCCTGGCAGGCGCTGCCAACCCCGGATGAAGGGGGAGGGCTTTCACCGATCTTTCTGGGTCTGCAGTGCGCCGATGCCGATGACGAGCTGAGCACAAGGATCGGCCGAGCCAGTCGGGGCTTCTACACCACCAAACACGAAGGTGCCCTGCTGGTGTTGCCGCAGGAGGGGCTGATCGTATTCGGCTACTTCGGTTGAGTGTCGCGCATCGACGGCCGCTGACTGACGTCGGCAAACCAGGCAGCCAGACCCGGAAAACGCTCGCGCCAGCCCAGCTGCGGCTGGCGAAAATCGAGATAGCCCAGGGCGCAGGCCAGGCCGATGGCGGCGATGTCGAAGCGGCTGGCGAGTTCGGCCAGGCATTCGTTCTCGAAATAGGCCAGGGCCCGTTCGATCTTTTCCTGCTGGGCCGTCTGCCACTGGTCCCAGCGCTTGTCCTCGGGGCGCAGGAAGGTCTCGTAGCGCAGCAGCACGGCGGCATCGAGGATGACGTCGGCCAGCGAGGCCAGGGTCAGGCGCCGCCAGCGTGCACCGCCGGTAGGGATCAACGGCTCGCCGACATGCTGGTTGTCGAGGTAGTCGAGGATCACCCGGCTATCGTGCAGTACCGTGCCGTCGGCCAGGCGCAGGGCGGGAATCTTGCCGGCCGGGTTGTCGTGCAGCACATCGGCACTGGGCGCCACTGGCGTCAGTTGCACCGCATGCAGGGTCACCCGCTCGATCTGCCCGGTCTCGTGGAGCAGCACCAGTACCTTGCGCACGAAGGGCGAGGCGGGGGAGTGGTACAGGGTCATGCTGCTCATGCTGGCTCCTCGTTCGGTTGAGCTGATGCAGCCTATCAGTCGCTCGGCTCCAGGGTGAAGGCCTCGGCCGGCCAGCGCCGGGTCTGCCACCAGTAGGCCAGGGTGCTGGCCGGCCACAGGGTGGTGTTGCGGCCACGGGCGTCGAGGTACCAGCTGCGGCAACCGCTGCTCCACACCGAGTTGGCCATGCGCTCCTGCAGCTGCGCGTTGAATGCCTGTTGCGCCGCGGCGCGCACCTCGATGCTGCGCAGGCCATCGTCGCGCAGGCGCTGGATGGCCTGCAGGATAAAGCCCAGCTGGGCTTCGATCATGAAGATCATCGAGCTGTGGCCGAGGCCGGTGTTGGGGCCGGTGAGCATGAAGAAGTTGGGGAAGCCGGCGCAGGCGATGCCCAGGTAGGCTTCGCCGCCATCGCGCCAGGCCTCGCGCAGGCTAAGGCCCTGGCGCCCGACGATATCGACATCATGCAGGTACTCGGTGGCGCGGAAGCCGGTGGCGAAGATCAGCGCGTCCACCTGGTGGCGCTCGCCATCGCTGGTGTCGATATGGTCCGCGCCGATCTGGGCGATGGCGCTGCGCACCAGGCGCACATTGGCGCGCTGCAGGGCCGGGTAGTAGTCGTTGGAGATGAGGATGCGCTTGCAGCCGATGCGGTAGTCCGGCGTCAGCGCCTGGCGCAGTTCGGGGTCGTGGACCTGGCGGCGCAGGTGGTGCAGGGCCATGCGTTCGGCGGGTTTGAGCAGCCAGTCGCGGCGGCGGGCGAAGCCGGGCACCCGCGACTCGTTGATCCAGTAAATCAGTGCGCGATACAGCCACTGCAGCGGGCGCAGGCGCAGCAGGCGTTTCTCACCGGTGCTGAAGGCCCGGTCGGCCTTGGGCAGTATCCATGGCGGGGTACGCTGGAACAGCAACAGCTGGCGGGCCTGCTCGGCGAGTGGTGGCACGAACTGGATGGCGCTGGCACCCGTGCCGATCACTGCCACCCGCTTGCCAGCCAGATCCTGCGTGTGGTCCCACTGCGCGGAGTGAAAGCGCACGTCGCGGAAATCGGCCAGGCCCGGCAGTGCGGGAATCGCCGGCTCGCTGAGCGCGCCGACGGCGCTGATCAGCACCCGCGTGCGCAGCAGTTCGCCGCTCGCCAGCTGCACGCGCCAGTGACCGCCGGCCTCGTCATAGCGTGCCGCCGTCATGGTCGCGTTGCAGCGGATATGCGGCGCCAGGCCGTAGCGGCGCACGCAGTGGTGCAGGTAGTCGAGAATTTCCGCCTGCCCGGAATACTTGCGCGACCAGTCGGCGCGCGGCTCGAAGGAGAAGGAGTAAAGGTGCGATTCGACATCGCAAGCGGCGCCCGGGTAATGGTTGTCGCGCCAGGTGCCGCCGATCTCGCCGGCCCGTTCCAGGATCAGGAAGTCCTCGATACCGGCCTGGCGCAGGCGAATGCCCATGCCGATGCCGGAGAAGCCGGCACCGATCACCAGCACCGCCAGCATGGTCGATTCGCCCTGCATCAACGGGTCATCTTCTTCACGAATACCACCACGAACAGGGCCATGGTGAAGCTGCCGGCGAAGGCCTCGAAGGCGGCGATCGGCCGCGCCAGGCCGTGGGGCGTGATGTCGCCATAGCCCAGGGTGGTGAAGGTCACCACGCTGTAATAGATGCAGTCGAGCAGGTCGCGCAGGTTGGCCGCCAGGCCACGCTCCAGGGCCAGGCCCAGGGGCAGGTCGCCGTGGCGCACGCCCACCAGGAAGTACAGCAGGCCGCAGGCGAAGATCAGGCCGAGGGAGAACAGCACCACGTTGAGCGGCTTCTCGCCGTAGCCGGAGAACAGGTCGACCAGCCAGGAGAGCAGGCGCCGGCTCGACAACCGCGGCATCTGCAGGCGACGCATGACCATCTCGCGGTGGAAGAACTGCCCGGCCTGCTCGAACAGGCCGGCCTTCTCCAGACGCAGGCGCAGGTTGCGATAGGTCTCCTCGGCCTCCTCGAAATCCTGCCGCGCGCCTTCCGCGTGGCCTTCCCGCTGGCGCTCGCGGCCGCGACGTTCCTGGATCAGCTGGCGATCCCACAGCACGTTGTCCAGCCGCGCGCCCTCCAGGCGCACGCCCAGCAGGTTGCAGTCGCGCAGGTCGGCGCAGTGCAGGTTGGCGCCGCGCAGGTCGGCCTTCATCAGCGAGGCACCGCGCAGGTTCAGGGCGAACAGATGAGCGTTCTGCAGATCTGCGCGGTACAGGTCGGCCTCACGCAGGTCATAGCCCTCGCGACTGCCGTGATGCACCAGGTCGATGCCGGCGAGACTGGCGTACTTGAGGCGGAAACCACGCATGGACTCGCCACTGCGCGCCCGCGCCTCCAGCGCCGCGCCCAGCCCCTCGGCCAGGCGCCGGTCCTGGTCGGGGGCCAGCCAGTTGATCTCGCTGGGCGCGTCATCGTTCATGGGCAGAACTCGCAGAGGGATAGCGCAAGCCTAGCCTGCGCATCCTGCTCTAGCCCTTCAGGTTCCTTTCCACCCAGGCGGCGTAGGCGTCGATGAACTTCTGCAGGAAGCCCTTGATGCCGTCGTTCGGCTTGCCGTTGTCGTCGAAGAAGCTGCCGGCGCCGCCCAGGTAGGCCTCGGGTTGCTGCAGCACGGGGACGTCGAGGAACACCAGGCACTGGCGCAGGTGGTGGTTGGCGCCGAAGCCGCCGACCGCGCCTGGCGAGGCGCTGAGCACGGCGCCGGGTTTGCCGCCGAAGGCGCTCTGGCCGTAGGGGCGCGAGCCGACGTCGATGGCGTTCTTCATCGGCGCCGGGATCGAGCGGTTGTATTCCGGAGTGACGAACAGCAGCGCGTCGGCCGCTTTCACCTGGTCGCGGAAGGCCGTGTAGGCGGCCGGTGGCGGGGTGACGTCGATGTCCTCGCTGTACAGCGGCAGCTCGCCGATCTCGACGATCTGCAGTTGCAGCGAGGGCGGTGCCAGTTCGGCCAGCGCCAGTGCCAGCTTGCGGTTGATCGAGGCCTTGCGCAGGCTGCCGACGATGACCGCGACCTTGTAAACCTTGCTCATGGTGACTCCTGGGGTACGAGTGGGTGAACGGGCTGGAGACTTGAGCAGGAAACTATAGTGCGCCGCGCCGATTACGCCGCCGCTCTGGCGCGCGGCTTGGCCGGGCTGCGACATTCCGCCGGCTTGCTCGTGAAGGCGTTCGCGCAGAAATTGATCAGCGGCGGCGAAACCGCCGGCACGCCAAGTGGGTCATAGCCTGCAGGCGTGTCATCAACCGGCGGCACGCTGGCCGAACAAGAACAATCCCCGATGCCCGTCACTGCCTTGTTGCGTCCGCGCATACCGCGCCGGCCATGATTCGTGAGGAATTGGTTATGGATAGGTTCGACCTCTTCGACCCGCGTTATCAGCTCGAAGCCGAAGACTTCGCCGCTGCATCGAACTCGGCCGCCGCGCCGCGCTCCCTGCACCAGGGCATCCACCAGGCCCTGCATGCGCTCGACGCCCTCGCCGAGCGCCTGCGCCAGCGCGAGCACGCAGGACGGTCGCCACGCCACTGAGCCCTAGCCGACGAAGCTCGCCAGCAGGTCTTCGTTGAGGGCCTGCTGTGCCTCGCTGGGCTGGCGCCCGCGATGGCGGGTGAGGCGGAACTGCACGCTGAAGCCGACTTCGTTCGGCAGCAGTTCGCGCAGCTGCCCGCTGGCGACCCAGGGCGCCGCCACGTGCTGCGGCAGGTAGCCGATATGCGCGCCGGAGAGGATGAACGCCAGGCTGCCTTCGACCTGCTCGCAGCGGGCGCTGCTGCTACCGGCTTGCCAGGGCTCGTCGGCGGCGATGAAGCGATAGGGGTGCAGCACCCGGTCGCAGGCGTCGAGGTCGGCGCGGCTGACCTTGGCCTGAGCGAACAGTGGATGGCCCTGGGCGCAATACAGTGACTGCTGCTCCTCGAACAGCGGCTGGTAGTCCAGTGCGCTCTGGGTGCCGGAGAAATAGCCGATGGCCAGGTGCAGCTGTCCCTGCAGCAGGCGCCGTTCCAGCTCGGCCGGGGTGGCGCTGATCAGCTCGATCTGCACCGCCTGGTTACGCCGACGAAAGCGCCCGATGGCCGCGGCGACGCGTTGCAGCATGCTGGCGTCGAGCGACTCGGAGAGGCCGATGGCCAGCTCGCCGAGCAGCTTGTCGGCCATGCCCTGGGCCTCGCCCTTGAAGGTCTCGATGGCGCCGAACAGCTTGCGCGTGGCAGCCAGCACCTGCTCGCCCTTGGGCGTCAGGCGAAAGCCGGCCTTGCCGCGCTCGCACAGGCGAAAGCCCAGGCGCGTCTCCAGCTTGGCCATCTGCGTGCTGATGGTCGACTGGCCGATGCCCAGCTCGCCCTGGGCGGCGCTGAAGCCGCCGTTCTCCACCACGCTGACGAACAGGCGTAGCAGTTGCAGATCAAGGTCGCGCAGCTGGCTGAGCATGGAGGCTCCATACATTGATAGATTGCGATGCCAGAGTAGATCACTTCGTATTTATCGGAAGCAAACGGCGGCGCAGGATGGCGTCACTCCAGAGCCCCCAACAGAGGGGCGCGGGCTATCGAATCTGCCGAGGAATCCGCTCATGCGCCTTGTCGCCAGCTTGCTTGTGTTCGCCTTCGCCCTGCCGCTGCAGGCCGAGGAAAAAGTCCTCAACCTCTACAACTGGGCCGACTACGTGCCGGTGCAGGCGCTGCAGCGCTTCCAGGCCGAGACCGGGATCAAGGTCAAGTACGACACCTTCGACAGTACCGAAGTCCTGGAGAGCAAGCTGCTCACCGGCGGCAGCGGCTATGACGTGGTGGTGCCATCTTCCAGCGTGCTGGCCCGCACCATCGGTGCCAAGGCGCTGCAGCCGGTGGGCGAGCTGGCCGGCAAGGGCAACCTCGATCCCGAGCTGCTGGCCAAGCTGGCCGGAGTCGACCCTGGCAACGCCTATGGCGTGCCCTACACCTGGGGCACCATCGGCCTGGGCATCAACAAGGAGGCGGTAGAGCAGCGCCTGCCCGGCGTAGCGCTGGACAGCCTCGACCTGCTGTTCAAGCCCGAGTACGCCAGCAAGCTCAAGGACTGCGGCATCAGTGTGCTCGACTCGCCGCAGGAGGTCATCGCCGTGGTGCTCAACTACCTGGGCAAGGACCCGTACAGCACCGCCGAGGCCGACCGCGAGGCGGCCAAGGCCCTGCTGGCCAGACTGCAACCGAACCTGCGCTACGTTGGCCAGAGCCGGCAGATCGACGACCTGGCCAAGGGCGAAACCTGCCTGGCGCTGACCTACACTGGCGACGCCGGCATGGCCACCGCCCGCGCACTCGAGGCCAAACAGCCTTTCTCGGTGGTCTACCGGATTCCCAAGGAAGGCACGCTGATCTGGTTCGACACCCTGGCCATCCCGGTGGACGCGCCGCACCCCGAGGCCGCCCGCGCCTTCATCGACTTCATGCTCAAGCCCGAAGCCATCGCCGAGCTGACCAACTCGTTGTACTTCGCCAATGCCAACCGCGCCGCCACGCCGCTGCTGGACGAGGCGGTGAGCGGCGATCCGGACATCTACCCGGCAGCGGACATGCGCGCCAAGTTGTTCGCCGAACAGAGCTTGCCGCTGCGCGAGATGCGCCAGCGCACCCGCCTGTGGACGGCGTTCCGCACCCAGTACTGAGTTTGACTCGAATCGCGTAGGAGCGAGCTCTGCTCGCGAAGGTTCTGTATAGGCGCTTTCGCGAGCAGAGCTCGCTCCTACGGTAAATCCCAGCCTTTACCTAGCGAGACCCACCCATGGACCAAGCCTTCGACAACGACCAGGCGATGACCCGCGACAGCCTGTACGGCACCGCGGCCGAGCCGACCTACGCTGGCATCACCAGCTTTATGCGCCGCCGCTATACCCGCGACCTGCGTGGGGTGGACCTGGTGGTCAGCGGCGTGCCGTTCGACACCGCCACCACCAACCGCCCAGGCAGCCGCTTCGGCCCGCGGGCGATCCGCGCCGCGTCGATCCAGTCGGCCTGGGCGCGGCACTTCCCCTGGGAGTTCGACCCCTTCGACTTGCTGGCCTGCATCGACTACGGCGACTGCTACTTCGACCACGGCACGCCGCAGGACACCCCGGCGGCCATCGAAGCCCACGCCGACAAGATCCTCGACGCCGGCTGCGCCATGCTCACCCTGGGCGGCGACCACTTCATCAGCTACCCGCTGCTCAAGGCCCACGCCAAGAAGCACGGCACCCTGTCGCTGATCCACTTCGACGCGCACAGCGACACCTGGCCGGACGAGGAGGGCGCGCGCATCGACCACGGCACCATGTTCTACCACGCCGCCAAGGACGGCCTGGTCGACCCGGCGCGCTCGGTGCAGGTCGGCCTGCGCACCACCAATGACGACGTAATGGGCTTCCAGGTGCTGGATGCGCGGCAGGTCAACCGCAGCACGCCGGAGCAGATCGCCGAGCTGATCCGCGCCCGCGTCGGCGACAACCCGGTGTACCTGACCTTCGACATCGACTGCCTCGACCCGGCCTTCGCTCCTGGCACCGGCACCCCGGTGTGCGGCGGGCTGTCCAGCCACCAGGCCCTGGAAATCTTGCGTGGCCTGCGCGGCATCAACCTGGTCGGCATGGATGTGGTGGAGGTGGCGCCGCCCTACGACAACTCGGAAATCACCGCGCTGGCCGGTGCGACCCTGGCGATGGAAATGGTCTGCCTGTATGCCTATCGGCACAGGTTGGGCTAGGCGTCCTGCTCCAGGATGATCCGCCGCAGCTCGGCTGCACCCGGCGACAGGCTGTGGCCGGCGCGGCTGACCAGGCCGTAGGCGGAGCGCTGGCCGAGCTTGAAGGCCAGCGGCAGCACGGCCAGTCGGCCGTCGGCCAGGTCCTGGGCGATCACGTCCCAGGGCGCCATGCTCAGTACCAGGCTGCTGGACACCAGTTCCTTGAGCACCATGAAGTTGTCGCACTGGATGGTCAGCGGGTTATCGCCCGCGCCGAGACCGCGCAGTGCGGCGATGACCTCATCGGGCAGCTGGGTGCCGGCCAGCGGATAGTCCAGCAGGTCGGCCAGCTCCAGCGCCCCGCGTTGCAGCAGCGGATGCCGGGGCTGGCAGAACAGCACGCCGGGGTGCGTGTGCAGCGGCTCGATCTGCAGCTGCGGGTCGCCAGCGAGCTCGCGGATATCGGCGACGAACAGCTCGACCTGCTCGTCGAGCAGGCGCGTGCGCAGTTGCTGCCAGTTTTCGATCAGCAGTTGCAGGCGCACCCGCGGGAAGCGTTCAGCGAATTGGCCCATGGCCTGCGGCAGCAGCCGGGCGGCGGGGTAGGGGCCGGCGCCCAGGCGCAGTTCGCCGCTCTCCAGATTGCCCAGCTGGCGCACTGCATTGTCCAGCGCGCGGCTACCGGCGAGCAGGCGACGGGCGTGCTCCAGCACCAGCAGGCCGTGGGCGGTGAGGCCGATGCCGCGGCTGTGGCGGTCGACCAGGCGGCAGCCCAGGCCGCTCTCCAGGGCCTGGATGCTGCGGCTCAGCGCCGGTTGGCTGAGGTGCACGGCTTCGGCGGCGCGGGCGAAGTGGCCATGCTCGGCGAGGGCGACGAAGTGGCGCAGCTGGCGTAGATCATTCATGCGGATAGCGCATCGGGTTGTGGAAAAGAATGCATTGGAATTATGACCTGTGCTGGGCCAGTCTGCAGCCATTCCAACAAACACAACGAGCCCTGCCCCATGAGACTGTCCTGCCGTTTCGGTGGCCTGCTGCTGGCCGCCAGTCTGCCTTTCTCCGCCGTTGCCGCCCTGCCCGAGGAGCGCATCGAGCCGAGCATCCACCCCGAACTCAAGGCGCATACCGCGCACTTCACCCAGAAGCTGTACAAGGTGGCCGACAACGTCTGGTCGGCGGTCGGTTGGCAGCTCGGCAACGTGGTGGCCATCGATGCGCCCGAGGGGCTGATCATCGTCGACACCGGCGAGTCGGTGAGCGAGTCGCGCAAGATCATGGACGAGCTGCGCAAGGTCAGCGCCAAGCCGGTCAAGGCGGTGGTCTACACCCACTTCCACCCGGACCATATCAACGGCGTGCAGGCCTTCGTCAGCCCCGAGCAGGTGGCCAGCGGCGAGGTGCAGATCTACGCGCACGAGACCCTGCTGGCCAACGTGGTGGCCCAGGGCGCGCAGGTCGGGCCGGTTCTCGGCGTGCGTTCGGCCTACACCTTCGGCACTTTCCTCAAGCCGGCCGACAACAAGGACATGAACGGTGGCATCGGCCCGATCGCCAAGGCCGATCCGTCGACCTTCATCGCCCCCACCGTCACCTTCAAGGAGCGCCTGGATACCACCATCGCCGGCCTGCCGGTGCAGTTCTTCCACGCGCCCAGCGAGGCGCCGGATGAGATAGTGCTGTACCTGCCGAACAACAAGGTGCTGATCAGCGCCGAGGTCGACCAGGGGCCCACCCTGCCGAACATCCACACCCTGCGCGGCACCAAGTTCCGCGACCCGGTGCTGTGGGTGGCCAGCCTGGATCTGCTGCGCTCGCTCAAGGCCGAGTACATGGTGCCGCTGCACGGCCGCCCGGTGACCGGCGCAGAGAAAGTGGAGGAGGTGCTGCGCATGACCCGCGACGGTATCGCCTACATCCACGACCAGACCGTGCGCTGGATGAACAAGGGCCTGACCCCGGACGAGCTGGTGGAGAAGGTCAAGCTGCCGCCGCACCTGGCCAGCTACACCCCCTACCTGCGCGAGTATTACGGCACCGTCAAGCACAGCGTGCGGCAGATCTACAACGGCTACCTGGGCTGGTTCCAGGGCGACCCGGTGGACCTCGACCCGATCCCGCCGCGTGAAAAAGCGCAGCGCCTGATCGCCCTGATGGGTGGCCGCGACAAGCTGCTGCTGGAGGCGGGCAAGGCCTACCTCGCCGGCGACTACCAGTGGGCCGCGGAGCTTTCCGGCTACGCCATCCGCGTCGACCGGGAGGATGAGCTGGCGCGCGATATCAAGGCGCGCAGCTTCCGCAAGCTGGGTTACGCCAGCATGAACATCAACTGGCGCAACTGGTACCTGACCAGCGCCATGGAGTTGGAGGGACAGTTCGACGGCGAGGATGTGCGCGATCAGGCCCTGGTGCTGCGCGGCGTATTCCTCTCGCCGCAGATGGTGAAGAACTTCACCCCGCAGGCCTTCCTCGGCAACTGGGTGACCCGCATCGACCCGGACAAATCGGCCGATCTGCAGATGACCCTCGGCTTCGAGTTCCCCGACGTCGGCGAGCAGTGGGCGCTGGAAGTGCGCCGCGGTGTGGCCCAGCTGCATCGCGGCATCCCCGAGGGCACTGTGCTCAAGCTGACGATGGACAAGAGCTTCATGGATACCCTGTTGACCGGCGAGGGCGGGCTGGTCAAGGGCGTGCTGCTGGGCGACGTCAAGGTCGACGGCAACCTGCTGGATATCAAGACCTTCCTCGGGTGCTTCGACTTCGGCGAAGAGCCCTTCGGTCTGACCATTCGCTGAAGGCAAGGAGGCAGTAATGCGGCGTCGTGCTCTGCTCAAGCTGGCAGGGGCGACCGGCGCCGCCTGGCCGAAAGCCTTGGCGGGGTGACTAAGCGCTCCGTGCGCGGTGAGCGCGGCCACCTCTACGACTACGGCGTGGTCGTGTATATCGACCTGGAATTCACCTAGCCGGTGCTGCGCGACCATGACCAGGTCACGCCTGGGCGATCATCCAGGAGTCGTTGGCGTAGATGCAGCTCGGCCCATCGCTAGGGATCGGCCTGCTGCACGGTCGCCTGCAGCGCCAGGCTCAGCCTGGCAATGGTGCTGCTGTTCGGCGTACTGCACGTGCGCGGTCTTAGCGAATCAGCTGGAACCGCGCTGCGCTTGTTCGGGTCTGTGCTGGTACGGCGCTTTCGCCATCATGGACCCCAAGGAGTAGCCCATGGACCTCATCCGTATTCTCATCGCCATCCTGCTGCCGCCGCTGGGCGTATTCCTCCAGGTCGGCTTCGGCGGTGCCTTCTGGCTGAACATCCTGCTCACCCTGCTCGGCTACATCCCGGGCATCGTGCACGCGGTGTACATCATCGCCAAACGCTGAAGGGCAGAAACGAAAAAGCCGCGCAATTGCGCGGCTTTTCATTTGGTGGGCCCACACGGACTCGAACCGTGGACCAAAGGATTATGAGTTGCCTAGAAACGCTGCAAGCCCAGTGAAATCGGGCGTAGCTTAGCGCAGGTACAGTTAGCTGAAAGTACTGTCGTAGAGCGGGTTAGGCGTAATTTAGCGAAGTCTGTAAAAGCTGGGCACTGTACCGCCAGTGTACTGCTGCATGGTGCTTCCTACCTGTTCGGCGTGTGTGCGTCGGCAGCAAAAGTGAACACGCTACCGTGATCGAAGGCGTGGACCGGTGGGGTTGATAATTTAGGATAAAGCTAACCTCTCACCGAGTCCTCTCTTTCCAGAAGAGAGCTAGCTGATAGAGGCCATAAGCTGGTAATCCAAGAGCGATGCCCCAGATGACGCTTTGAAGAAATAATAGCCAAGACACCGAATACCAGAGCAGCATGCCCGTTGCAAAAGCCAGTGCTGCTGCCACTAGGGTACTTACCGTTCCGAGTAGACGATGCTGATGAGCATAGCGGTCATCAAGTTGGCGGTAGTTATCCTTGAACTGCTCAGCAACAGTTTTATGCTTGCCTTGTATCAGATCCCATTGCTGGTCAATCTCAAGTTTGATAGCTCGGAGGGTATGGCGCTGGTTATTGATCAATAGGTTCATGAGTAACGCAAATACCATTGCGCCACTCCAAATAAGCAAGTTCTTGATTGACCATGCCCCCGCATTTTCCATCTGTCCACCAATAAGGATCAATGCGGCAGGAACAGCAAGAAGCTGGTTCTGGATGTCTGAAAATACCTTGTTCAGCTTGGTGGTGAACTCGAGCTTCTCCTTCTCGACTTCAGCTTTCACCTTTTGGAAAGAAAACTCTGAAACATAGAGCTGATAACTGCTCTCAACGTGTTCCACAAGCTCAGAGAATCGCTCTAGTATGTCGGATAGAGATACTTTGGATTGCCCTGAGAAGATGTTGAAGAGCGCAGTTCGGAGAATAGTCGCTTTCTGTTGTTTGTGAGTTGAGCTGAGGAAATACTGTTGCTCGAATTCTTCCAGTTTAGGTAAGTCCCTTAAATTATCTTCATTATACTCAGCTGTGACTTCCAATTTTTGATTGTGTAGGAAAACCAGCGTCACCATCCCGGCCAGTCGTCTCTCGTCATCAGCTACCTGTGTAAGTGCACGGAATAGACGGCAGGCTTGGAGGTACTGAGAAATCTCTCTCGGTATATCGTCCGCGCCCAGTGAGTAGCGATAGTCGAGATCTTCCACATAGAAATTACTTGGCGGTTCCACGCGCCTGGCAGGCGCACGCAACAGCATTTCCATCGACAGGTAGTAATGCGGCGGGAACGAGAATTCTAGCTTTCTGGATGCGGGATCATCGCTGGGGCCGCGTAAGTCGCAGTGCTCAATAGCGTCTAGGACTTGCTGGAAGTCCATGTGTGTAGGCAGCACCCCTTCAGAGTTGCCATCCTCATTGATGCGGCTCTGCTGCATCTCACGGCGCAGCAGAATAGCCAGATCAAGGGGGTCACTGGGTAGGTTCATTGCCTTTTGCCTGGCTGATTTTCGCGATTAAAGTAGCGGGGGGCTCGTCAATGACAAGCTGCTGAGTGTCGGCATCATAGTCGACCCTCCCATCAAGCACATCCTGGACATCGAAGGCGACTGAGACATTGCCAAATTTCTCGGTTATGCGCTTGAAGCGCGAGAAAGTCCTGCGGTGAGGCTCGAAGGTCTCGCTTACGGGCATGTCCTTCTCTTTCACAAACGCTATGAAGGACTCAGGCTCTTGATCGTTTATATGTCCTGATAGGGCGACCATATTGACGGCTTCGCTACTGCGGCTCTTCTCATCAAAATAGTCATAGGTTTTCTGCCGCGCAGAGCGCCGTTGTTCAGGTGTCCAACCCTTCTCTGCACAGTATGCGTCCACAGCTTTTAGCGCTTGGTCTGTATTGCTCCTGGAGTCGGTGTACTCAGTACAGCCCAACGCCAAGCGGAAATAGCGAGTAACTTCATCCTGTCGACCGCTACGTTTGATGAATGATAGATATGGTTGTTCGTTGGCCTGCCACTTGGCTAAATCGATGCGGGCCGCCTCGTGGAGGTGATTAATGTCGAATGCCAGGGACTCATTTAGCTCAAGGCTTTCCGGATCAATGCCTGTGCCCGTCTTAAGTTTGAGCATTACAATCAAAAGCCAGTCGCGCCCTTGATTTTCGTAGCGTAGAAAGCATGCGTATCCACCGGTCGCTGAGTTCGAGTCG
Source organism: Pseudomonas sp. GD04019 (assembly GCF_029837695.1). Lineage (GTDB taxonomy): Bacteria > Pseudomonadota > Gammaproteobacteria > Pseudomonadales > Pseudomonadaceae > Aquipseudomonas. Next base: position 61,138 of record NZ_JAOEEA010000003.1, on the reverse strand, counting down.
CCCATGCGGGTAGCAATGGCGCGACAGGTGATTTTAGATAGTTCAACAACATCAAGTTGTTGTGCGCGATACTGCTCCAGATGATGCGGAAACCTATAAGTCTCACGGTCTTGGTCGAAACAGCCATAGTTGTTGGTGAGTCGGCTATATACTAATAGTAGTTCCTCCCCAAGCTTCGTCATCCGCTCATCCAATGGGGAGGGGGTGTCTCGAAACTTCTCGGTGACTATGCTGGAGCCCGAGAACTTGCTTAACCCCTGGATAACCGCTTCGCTGATTTCCATGTGCCTTCTTCCTGTAGTCGTGATGGACTTGTTAAGATCAGCCATTGAGAGTGTGTTGATTTGGGTTTGGCTGGCAGAGTAGGAACAGATTTATTTATCTGCTCTGTTAGGATTGAGGTTAGTGCTACGTGCTAAAGGCTCTGCATGGTTCGGCACTTGGGAAAAGCTGAGCAGCCCCAGAACTGTTGTCCCGCTTTCGGGCCTGATTTCACAGTACGGATCAGCAGCGCGCTGCCGCATTTCGGGCATTGCCGCTCGGCTGTCGGATCACTTCGGCGCTTGAGATTTTGCACGTGCTCGCGGTGGGTGGCGAGGGTCGGCGCGCGGCGGCCGGTTTGCAGGGCATGCAGCATGGCGTGGACTTCAGCCTCGCTGAATACCGGCTGCTGGTATGACTTGATATAGCGGACAAAGCCGATGCCTTGGGTCACGTTGGCCGGCACTTCGGTTTTGAAGGTGCTGCCGCCGACGAAGGTGATGACCGATTGCAGGTGCTCGGGGCTGACGCCAAGGGTGGCTTCCAGGGCTTTGAGGTGCTTGTAGTTCTGCCGTAGCGGGTTCTGGAACTTGAAGGTGCTTTTGTAGAGCTTCTGCGTCCACTGCGCCTGCTTCTCGCTGCCGAAGATCCAGCCGCTCATGTTCTTCGTTTCCAACACGAAGATGCCGTAGGGCGAGAGGACTACGTGGTCGATCTGCGTGGTACCGTCAGGCGTGTCGAGAGTGACGTTGTGCAGGCGGCGGTAGGTCTTCTTGTCCAGCTGCCAATGGGCAAACAGCCGCACCAGGAGTTCGCCAATATGACCCTTGGCCCAGGGCGACTTGAGCAGGCCGATCAGCAGCAACAGCGGGATAAACCAGCCGAGCGTGCCCCAGACCTGCGCGATGATCGGGGTAAAGTCCATTTCCTGTCCTAGTAATCCGGAATTAACCGGATAGTACCGAAACCTGGCGTAATGGCACTACACCATTACGGTGCGCTGCTGCTGTGGGTTAGCCGTGAGTGTTTGCCGAGTGCTGTATCTGGTAGCGCGTGCTGCGCCCGCCGCCCGGTAAGCGGACAAGGCAGCCCTTCTCGACAAGATCACTCAGATGGCGCGTGGCGGTGGCTTTCGAGACCTTGGCCACGGCTTGGTATTGCGCGGCGCTAATGCCGTTCTCGAAACCTTTCTCGCCGCCATCGAGCAAGCGGTTAAGCACTTTGATCTGCTCGGCAGACAGGGCTTGGCTGCGGTGAGCCTGCCAGAAGCGTGCTTTGACCAGCACGCGGTCGATACGAGCAAGGGCCTGCTCCAAGCTCTTGAGCAGGGTTGCGAGGAACCATTGCAGCCAGGCGGTGATATCCAGCGTGCCCTTCTGGCTCGCTTCCAGGATGCGGTAATAGCCGGCGCGGTCGTCGAGAATGCTCGCCGACATGGCGTAGAAGCGGATGGCCTGCTGTTCGCCCTGCGCCAGTGCCAGGTCGGTGATGGCGCGCGTAAGGCGGCCGTTGCCGTCATCAAAGGGGTGGAGGGTAACGAACCAGAAGTGCGCAATACCGGCCCGTAGAAACGGGTCGAGACTGGCATCGCTACGGCTGCTCTCGAACCAGGCGAGGAAGTCGCCCAGTTGTGCTTCCAGCCCGGCGCGGGGTGGAGCCTCGAAATGCACGGTAGGGCGGTCGAGTCTGCCGGAAACTACCTGCATGGGCTCCTCGCCGCGCAGCATACCGATGCGTGGCGGGCGGGCCAGCAGGTGGTTATCGCTGGGAAAAAGCCAGCCATGCCAGGTGAACAGCCGCTGCAGATCAAGCGGCTGCTGATAGGCGCGAGTGGCATCAAGCAGTAGCTCCGCTAGGCCTTCGGATCGAGAGGTAGTGCGCCCTTCATCGTTCAGCCCCAGGCGCCGTGCCAGTGATGAACGCACCGAGCCTACATTCAGCTGCTCGCCCTCAATGGCTGATGAGGTGACGATGTTCTGCAGCATGGCATCCAGGCTGCTCTGTGCTTCGGTGTCACTGCCCACGGCACCGAGCATCCCGAGCAAGCGACCCTGAGCCTGGCTGCATGCGCGCAGCAGAGGGGCAAGCGCATCGGCTTGCCAACTGAAGTGCGGCCAATTGGGTTGCTGCCAAATCCAGAGCGGGTCATTCATGTGGGCTGCTCGCCTGTGAGCCGATTAGCGAGCTTATTCGGCTCATGTGATGAGCCGATAGTGCCGGCTATTCGGCTCACTGTCTAATCCACAGGCCTAGGTTTGCCTAGCTGAGGAGCGCGTCTGGTCTGGCTGAGCGGGCCTACTCCTGTCTAGATGGCTCTGAGGGCGGGTTCGATTGTGAAAGCGGGGGAGGAGCCTATGCGGACGGTCGCGCTCTATTCGGTAACTTCGAGCTGATAGGTAATCTCTGCATACTGTCCCACGCACTGCGTGCCGAAGGTGCTGGCGTAAAGCAGCACCTCATAGGTTCCTGCCTGCTCGGGCACTCCACGAATAAAGCCATGCTTTTCGCGCTCGGTGTGAATGATGCTCAGCCCCTTTGGGAGAGGTCTTTCAGGATCATCGAGAATCCGCCCAACCGGGGTGCTTGCATTGATCACATCTATCCGCACGTCATATGGCGAACCTACTTTCGCTGCGGGCAGCTCCTTCGGCATGAATTCAGGCTCGGGTCGCATTGCGCAACCCACCAGCACATTGCCCAGCATTGCTGTCTCGCAACTGGCCAGCAATAAGGTCAAGCCGATGATTGGGAACGTTCGGAGGTTCATTTACCTTTGTCCTTGGCTGGGTGTGTCTAGGGGATACGGCTGAAGACCTTGCCTCCGAAAACATCGCTGAGCAGTTGCCGCACAGTAAAACCGCGTGTCACCTGGTGCCCGACGTTTCCCCACGAAAACAAGCGCGAGTCGGTGATCTGCTCATTGGTGGGAGTTGTTACTGTGATAGCGCCGCTACTGGCTATGGGCAGGTCTTCCCAGACGATCCAATGGTTTTTACCCGCCCCTATACCGCCTTCCACCATCGACGCGCTAACAAGGGATACCACATGGTGTTGTGGTCCCAAGTAAGTGAGCAGTTCCAGGAATCGCGACAGACTGGTACTGCTGAACTGAATATCGCTGAAAATCTCGCTGGCACCCGCGCGCGCAAACCAAGACTCGATAGTCCATGGAGGCGTGATGCCAGGGACCTTATCGTCAGGTGAGTCGTATTCCATCAGGTTGTTTTCGCTGTCGCGCAGGCTAGCCAGAGATATCCAGTCGATGGCTAATACCCGGTCTCCCTCTCTGCGATAGCTCAAGTTCTTGGGGTTTCGGCAGCCATAGCTTGGCTTGATGTACAGCGAGCCAATGGTGGTTTCCCCCGTTTCCCAGAGCGCGGTTATTGCTTGGGTGTAGAGGTCGGGTCTATCCATCAGCAGTGCATAGAAGAATGCCGCAGGCCCGCAAAGGCTGGTATCCGACTGGTGCGGATAGATGGGTACGAACATCGAGCTTGGCATGTTCTGCCCGTGGGCTCTTGCCACGCGGACTCTCAACTGCTCAATGATCTTGCTCTTCTCGAACGGGTCGTTTGCTGTCCCCATCGGATGTTCGGGGTCGTTGAAGACGCGGTCACTAGCGATTGAGCACTCGAAGTCGTCCAGGATCTTCTCGGCGGCGGCAACTCGATCAACCGTCGGCCCAGTCTGGGTCATGGGGGAGATGGGTTGTGCCGGTTGCTTGGCTGGTGGCTGGCCCGTTGGTATTGCCGCAGCCGCAACTGGGGTGACGGCTGCAGCCAGCGCTGATGGGCTTGGTGCTGTGAAGGGGGCGGTTACTGGGCTGTCGCCGATGATCACGCTGCCTGAGCCGCCGATGATTACGCTCCCATGGCCACCCGTACTTCCAAGTGTCGCGGCCGGCAGGCCGTTGATTATTACTGTGCTCGCTACAGCGCCCTCTATCGGGCTGCCACAGGCTGATGTATCGCTCATCCGTGCAGCCGGCAGGCTATCGAAGAAGACGTTTGGGGAGCCTGTTGCGATGGGGTTTGTGCCATGACCAGGCACAGGGCAAGAGGTGGGGTCAGTTTGGCGAGCCGCCGGTTTTCCGCTCATGGTGAATCTCCCTTGATGACGCAAGGGCCGATCCTACGCGTGTTGCGTGCCTAGCTGCTGCTGCCTTTGCCGAACTGAGCGAAGTATCACTGTTCGCCTGAAGGTCAGAGGTCGCACTGTACCGATTTGTACCGTTGGACCATGGGGCTGACCCAGATGCTGTTGCCGCAAAAGCGCAAAGCCCCGCATTGCGGGGCTTTCAGTTTGGTGGGCCCACACGGACTCGAACCGTGGACCAAAGGATTATGAGTCCTCTGCTCTAACCGACTGAGCTATAGGCCCTCAGAAGGAGCGGCGGATTATACCGGCGCCTTTTCCGCGCTGCCAATCGGCAATGGGCCGAGGAAATTGGCGGCGAAGGACGCGGCGGAAAGCGGGCGGCTGATCACGTAGCCCTGGATCTGTTCGCAGCCCTCGCTGGCGAGGAAGATCTCCTGGGCCTTGGTTTCCACGCCCTCGGCGATCACCGTCATCTGCAGGCTGCGGCCCAGGGCGATGATGGCGCGGGTGATGGCGGCGTCGTCCGGGTCGCCGGGCAGGCCGCGAACGAAGGACTTGTCGATCTTCAGGATATCCAGCGGCAGGCGCTTGAGGTAGCTGAGCGAGGAGTAGCCGGTGCCGAAGTCGTCGATGGCCAGCTGCAAGCCGAGTTTCTTCAGTTCATGCAGGATCAGCAGCGCTTCCTCGGCCTGGGTCATGATGAAGCTCTCGGTGATCTCCAGTTGCAGGCTGGCGGCCGCTAGGCCGAAGTCGCTGAGGGTGCCGGCGATGCGCTCGACCAGTTGCGTCTGGCGTAATTGACTTCCGGACAGGTTGACCGACAGCGGGCCGAAGGGCGCGTGACTGTCCTGCCATTCGCGCATCTGCCGGCAGGCCTCCTGCAGCACCCAATCGCCGAGCTGCAGGATCATGCCGTTGTCTTCGGCCAGCGGGATGAAACGATCCGGCGGAATCTCGCCGAACACCGGGTGGTTCCAGCGGATCAGCGCCTCGGCGCCGACCAGTTGCCCGCTGTGCAGGCACAGCTTGGGCTGGTAGTGCAGGGTCAGTTCGTTGCGCTCGATGGCGCGGCGCAGCTCCAGCTCCAGGGTCATGCGCTCGGTGGCCTGGAAGGTCAGGTTGCGGGTGTAGAACTCGATGCGGTTGCGGCCCTTGGCCTTGGAGCTGTACATGGCTGCGTCGGCGTTCTTCACCAGGGTGGCGACGTCGTTGCCGTCCTCGGGGAAGAGGCTGATACCGATGCTGGAGCTGATGAAGAATTCGTGGCCGTCGGCCTGGAAGGGCGCGTTGAAGCAGGTCAGCAGCTTGGTCGCCACCCGCTCGGCGTCGCGGGGCTGATGCAGGCCGGGCAGCAGCACGATGAACTCGTCGCCGCCCAGGCGCGCTACCGTGTCGACATCGCGCAACTGCTCGCGCAGGCGCTGGGCGATGCTCTTGAGCAGCAGGTCGCCGACCGGGTGGCCGAGGCTGTCGTTGATGTGCTTGAAGCGGTCCAGGTCGAGGAACAGCACGGCGCCGCGGCTGTGGTCGGTGCGTGCTTCGTTCAGCGCGTTGTCCAGGCGGCTCTCGAACAGCATGCGGTTAGGCAGGCCGGTGAGCGGGTCGTGGTGGGCCTGGTAGTCCAGGCGGGCCTGGGCATGCTTGAGCGAGCTGATGTCGGCGAACACGCCGACGAAGTGGGTGATCAGCCCGCTCTGGTCGCGCACCGCGCTGATGGTCAGCCATTCCGGATACAGCTCGCCGTTCTTGCGCCGGTTCCAGATCTCGCCCTGCCAGTGGCCTTCGGCGGCCAGTTGGTGCCACATGGCGGCGTAGAAGGCGCTGTCGTGCTTGCCCGACGCCAGCAGGCGCGGGCTCTGGCCCAAGGCCTCGGCCTCGCTGTAGCCGGTGATGGTGGTGAAGGCGCGATTGACGGCGGTGATGCGCTGATCGAGGTCGGTGATCATCACGCCCTCTGCCGTGCTCTCGAACACGGTGGCGGCCTGGTGCAGGCGCTCCTGCATTTGCTCGCGCTCGGTGATGTCGCGGGCGATGGTTAGCATGCACGGCTCGCCCTCGATCATGATCGGCTGCACGGCCAGGTCGCCCAGGCGGCGCTGACCGCTGCTGGTGTTGATCCACGCGCGGAAATCGTTGATCGAGCCGTTGGCGCGGATCTGCTCGATCATGCTGTCGCGGTCCTGCGGGTCGGCCCACAGGCCGATTTCCAGGGTGGTGTGGCCGATCGCCTGGTGGCTGTCGTGGCCGGTGATGCGGAAGAATCCGTCGTTGGCCTCGACGATCATGCCGTCACATACGCGGGTGATCAGCAGGCCGTCCGGGGAGGCATGGAAGGCCTTGGCGAATTTCTCTTCGGATAGGCGCAGCTGCTGCTGGGTGCGTTTTACTTCGGTGATGTCGCGTACCGCTATCACCAGGGCCGGCTGGCCGTCCATCTCGATGTGCTGGGCGGAGATCAGGCCGGTGAACTGCTCGCCGCTGCGTCGGCGGAAGGGCATTTCGATATTGTTCAGGACCTTCTGCTGCAGGCGGTCGAGCAACATCGGGCCGATGCTTGGCATGCCCCAGATTTCCAGTTCGGTGGCGGTCTTGCCGATGGCTTCCTGGGCGCTGATGCCCAGTTGTTGTTCGAAGGTGCGGTTGACCGTCAGCAGCACGCCATCCAGGCGCCGCGCGATGACCAGGATGTCCGGGCAGTTGTGGAACACCAGCTCGAATTTTTCTTCCGACAGGCGCTGAGCCTCCTCGACTCGCTTGGCCGCGCTGATATCGATCATCAGGCCGCGCATTAGCGTGCCGTCGCTGCTGGGGATCAGGGTGACTATGTCGCGAATCCACACGGTGCTGCCGTCGGCCGCCAGCATCCGGTAGTCCAGGCTATGATCGCGGCCCGCCTGGCTTTCCGACAGGCAGTACTGCTGGGCTCGGGCGGCATCGTCCGGATGCAGGGCGCGTTGCCAGAAGCCGGGTTCCAGCCAGTCCGATAGGGGATGGCCGAGCAGCTTCTCGGCATGCGGCGAGACATAGGTGAAGCGCAGATCTTCCATGCGCATCTGCCAGGCCACCGCGTTGAGGCTCTCGACCAGGCCGCGGTAATGCTGCTCGCTGTCGCGCAAGCGTTCTTCCAGCTCCTTGCGCCCGCGCATTTCCTGGCGCAGGCGCTGGTTGATGCGCAGCACCATGGCCAGCACCAGCAGGGCCAGCAGCAGCGCCGGCACGCCGTACAGCAGCAGGGTGCGCTGCCAGGCGTCGCGCTCGTCCAGCACGCCGCCGACCCACGGCTCTTGCAGGGCGGCGATTTCTTCTGGCGTTAGTTCGGCGAAGACCTTGTCGAGCATGCCAATCAGGGGGCTGTGGCCGTGGGGCGCGGCCATGGCCAACTGGTAGCGATAGGGCGTTTCACCGCTCACCAGCAGGCCTTCCAGCTTGAGCTGGCGAAGGCTCCAGACGCTCGAGGCGAGGTCGCCGATCATCGCGTCGGCCTGGCCGGTGGCCAGCGCCTGCAGGGCGGCATTGACGCTGGGCAGTGGCAGCAGGTTGAGGTCGGGATGACGGCTGCGCAGCAGCTCGTGGGGCGCATAGTCCTGCACCACGGCGATCTTCAGGCCGTACAGCTGCTCGAGCCGGCGGGGTTGCGGCCCGCTGCTGTGGGCCAGGATGACGATGGGGAAGTCGAGGTAGGGGCGGGTGAAGACCAGATCGCGCTGGCGTTCGGGGGTGGACATGATGCCGGGCAGCAGGTCCAGTTCACCGTTCCTGGCGCCGGCCAGCACTTCGCTCCAGCTGCGCGGCTCCACCGGCAGCACGCGCACCTTCAGGCGCTTCTCGATCAGCTCGACATAACTGGCACTGAGGCCGCTGTAACGGCCCTGTTCGTCGCGGAATTCGAAGGGGGGCCAGGAGGCGTCGATGCCCAGACGCAGCTGCGGATGCTCGGCCAGCCAGGCCTGTTCCTCCGGGCTGAGGGTCAGAGCGATCGCCGGGGCCGCCCAGAACGCCAGACACGACAGGAGAATGGCCAGCGGACGCGACATGCGGGCGGTTCCGGAAACGCTGCAGATGGTTCCAGTGTAGCTGGGCGTGTCTGCCGGCATAAACAAAAAACCCGGCATTCGCCGGGGTTTTTGTCATCACTCGTCGAGGAACGAGCGCAGGTGTTCGCTGCGGGTCGGGTGGCGCAGCTTGCGCAGCGCCTTGGCCTCGATCTGGCGGATGCGCTCGCGGGTGACATCGAACTGCTTGCCCACTTCCTCGAGGGTGTGGTCGGTGTTCATGTCGATGCCGAAGCGCATGCGCAGAACCTTGGCTTCGCGGGCGGTGAGCCCGGCCAGGACTTCGCGGGTGGCTTCCTTGAGGCTTTCCACGGTTGCCACCTCGATCGGCGACTGCATGGTGGAGTCCTCGATGAAGTCGCCCAGGTGCGAATCTTCGTCGTCGCCGATCGGCGTCTCCATGGAGATCGGCTCCTTGGCGATCTTCAGTACCTTGCGGATTTTGTCCTCGGGCATCTCCATGCGCTCGCCCAGCTCTTCCGGAGTCGGCTCGCGGCCCATCTCCTGGAGCATCTGCCGGGAGATGCGGTTGAGCTTGTTGATCGTCTCGATCATGTGCACCGGAATACGGATGGTGCGCGCCTGGTCGGCGATCGAGCGGGTGATCGCCTGGCGGATCCACCAGGTGGCGTAGGTCGAGAACTTGTAGCCGCGGCGGTATTCGAACTTGTCCACTGCCTTCATCAGGCCGATGTTGCCTTCCTGGATCAGGTCGAGGAACTGCAGGCCACGGTTGGTGTACTTCTTGGCGATGGAGATCACCAGGCGCAGGTTGGCCTCGACCATCTCTTTCTTCGCGCGGCGAGCTTTCGCTTCACCGATGGACAGGCGGCGGTTGATGTCCTTGATCTCGGCGATCACCAGGCCGGCGTCGGCCTCGATGGCGGACATCTTTTCCTGGCAGCGCTGGATGTCGGCCAGCAGGTTGCCGATGGCTTCGGCGTACTTGGCCTTGCCCTTGGCCAGGCCGGCGGCCCAGTCCTGGGAGACTTCGTTGCCGGGGAACAGCTTGAGGAAGTCGGCACGCGGCATGCGGGCGTCACGCACGCACAGCTGCATGATGGCGCGTTCCTGGGAACGAACCTGGTCCAGCGAACCACGTACGCGCTCGACCAGGGCGTCGAACTGCTTGGGCACCAGCTTGATCGGCATGAACAGCTCGGCGAGGAGCGCCTGCTCCTTCTCCGCCTGCTTGCTGCCACGGCCGTGCTTTTTCAGAACCTTGCGGGTCTTCTCCAGCTGCTCGGCAACGGCACCGAAACGACGGGCGGCTTCTTCCGGGTCCGGGCCACCATCGCCTTCGTCGTCGGAGTCGCTGTCGCCTTCTTCTTCCTCGTCCTCGTCGTCCTTGGCTTCGGCAGTGGCTTCCTTCAGCTCGGGCTCGACTTCCTCGGCCGGCAGGTTGCCGTCATCCGGGTCGATATAGCCGCTGAGCACGTCGGAGAGACGGCCGCCTTCAGTGGTGACGCGCTGGTACTCGGCGAGGATGCTGTCGACGGTACCCGGGAACAGGGAAATGGCGCCCATGACTTCACGGATGCCTTCCTCGATGCGCTTGGCGATTTCGATCTCGCCTTCACGGGTCAGCAGCTCCACGGTGCCCATTTCGCGCATGTACATGCGCACCGGGTCGGTGGTGCGGCCAATATCGGTCTCTACCGCAGCCAGAGCAGCAGCGGCTTCTTCAGCAGCGGCTTCGTCGGTGTCGGCTTCGGCCAACAACAGGGCATCTGCATCCGGAGCGGTTTCGAATACATTGATCCCCATGTCGTTGATCATGCGGATGATGTCTTCCACCTGTTCCGGATCGGAAATTTCCTCCGGCAGGTGGTCGTTGACGTCCGCGTAAGTCAGGTAACCCTGCTCACGACCACGGGCGATCAATTCTTTCAAACGAGATTGCTGTTGCGCTTTTCCGGACATAACACCCTATCCACTGAAGGTCTTGGCGGGCTGAAAATAAGCCGAGGATTATACCTGATTTGACGGGTCAGGCGCCAGTTGGGGTCTTGCTGTCGGGCGATGATGTGTGGCTGAACTGCTCTCGTAGCAGGGCTTTCTCTTCATCGCTCAGTTCGCTGGGGCTTTTGTGCCTGACGCTCTGGAGGAGCTGGTCGCGGCGTTTTTTCAACTGGCCGTTGGCAAGTGTAGTAATGGTGTCGAAGAACTGCTTTTCAAGATTTTCGCCCTCGATCAGCCACTCCTTCTCCGCCAGGGCGCGCAGTAGACGGCCTTGCTCGGTGCCGTGCCAGCGGGCGATCAGCTGCAGCGAACGTAGCTTCGGGCTCTTCTGCACGGCACCGACCAAGGCCGCCAGCAGCTGGGCGTAGGTGTCGTCTTCGTCGGAGAAGTGGCTGACATCCCCGACCTTCTGCGCCAATTGCGGGTGATGCAGTAAGGTGCGCAGGGCGGTCAGGGTGGGCGATTCGACGTGTACAGGCTTGCGCGGCGGTGCGTTATCGCGCGAGCCCTTCTTCCAGTCACCGCCTTTTTTCCACTCGCCATCCTTCTTCCAGGCCTTGCCTTCGCCCTTCTTCCAGGGCTTCTTCTGTTCGTAGGCTTCGGCCGGTGGCTCGATATGGTTGGCGTAGTCGGCGATATCGCCGTAATCCGGCTGGGCGTCGTAGTAGTGGCCGTAGTCTGCCGCCGGTTCGTGGCTGGCTGAGGTGGCGGGCGTGGCTGGTGCGCTCTGGGCGACCTGGCTGAGCATCTCGCCCGAGAGGCCGGTGATCTCGCTCAGGCGCTGGCGCATCAGGGCGCGCAGGTGGTTTCCTGGAATCTTGTCGATCAGTGGTGCGGCCAGGGTGACCAGATGCGCCTTGCCTTCCAGTGAGCGCGGATCGGCTTCCTCGGACAGCTGCTGGAAGAAGTAGTCGGCCAGCGGCTGGGCGTGCTGGTTGATACGCGCGCGGAAGGCGTCGGTGCCTTCGCTGCGCACCAAAGTATCCGGGTCCTCGCCCTCGGGCAGGAACAGGAAGCGCGCGCGGCGGCCGTCCTGCAGGTTGGGCAGGGTGGCCTCCAGGGCGCGCCAGGCGGCCTTGCGCCCGGCGCCGTCGCCGTCGAAACAGAACAGCACGCTGGGCACCAGGCGGAACAGGCGCTTGAGGTGCTCCTCGCTGGTCGCGGTGCCGAGGGTCGCCACCGCGTTGCGCAGGCCTTGCTGGGCCAGGGCGATGACGTCCATGTAGCCCTCGACCACCATGATCTCGTCGAGGTCGCGATTGCTTTTGCGCGCCTCGTACAGGCCGTAGAGCTCCTGGCCCTTGTGGAATACCGGGGTCTCCGGGGAGTTCAGGTATTTCGGCTTGTCGTCACCCAGCACGCGGCCGCCGAAGGCGATGATGCGTCCGCGGCTGTCGCGGATGGGGAACATCACCCGGTCGCGGAAGCGGTCGTAGCGCTTGCCGCTCTCGGCGTTCTCGATCAGCAGGCCGGCGTCGATCATCGCCTTCTGCTGCAGGCTGTCGCCACCCAGGTGCTTGAGCAGGTTGTCCCAGCCGGGCGGGGCGAAGCCGAGGCCGAAGTCGCGGGCGATCTCGCCGGTCAGGCCGCGGCCCTTGAGGTATTCCACCGCCGATTTGCGCGTCGGGTGGCTCTTCAGAGCTTGGCGGTAATAGGCGGCGGCGGCGGTCAACAGCGGGTAGAGCGGTGAGTCGGTGGGCTGGCGCGGCGTGCGGCCGCGGCCGCCTTCCTCGCGCGGGATATCCATGCCGGCACGCTTGGCCAGGTCCTCGACGGCCTGGAGGAAGTCCAGGCTATCGTGGTCCATGACGAAGCCGAGGGCATTGCCGCCGGCGCCGCAGCCGAAGCAGTAGTAGAACTGCTTGTCCGGGCTGACGCTGAAGGAGGGGGTCTTCTCCTTGTGGAAGGGGCAGCAGGCCGAGTAGTTCTTGCCGGTCTTCTTCAGCTGGATGCGCGAGCTCACCACCTCGACAATGTCGGTGCGGTTGAGCAGGTCATCGATGAAGGATTGTGGGATCAGGCCGGCCATGGGGTCGTCAGCGTGCGGTTGCCGAAGGCGGGAGCATAAACGAAAAAACTCCGGTCATTCGCCGGGCGGCGAAGCGGAGTCGATGGAGCTTGGGGCGAACTGCAGCCTGAAAATGCAAAGCCCGGCAGAAGCCGGGCATTGCGGAAGCTTAGCGGCGCGACTGATAACTCAGTACAGACGCTCGCGGCGACGCTGCTCGCGCTGCACTTTCTTGGCGTGGCGCTTAACGGCGGCAGCGGCTTTGCGCTTGCGCTCGGTGGTGGGCTTTTCGTAGAACTCGCGGCTACGCACTTCGGCCAGGACACCGGCTTTCTCGCAGGAGCGCTTGAAACGACGCAGAGCTACGTCGAAGGGTTCGTTCTCTTTAACTTTGACGGCTGGCATCCAGGTCGTACCTTCACTGTTTTACCGAATGGACGACGCGATCCGGCTAGGGCACGGGAATACGTCGGTTTTCAAGGGTTGCGGATATTAACGCCTCGCGCCGGGGAATGCAAAGCCTCTGATCGAAAAGCGCTGGCCGGTGCCGGGGGCGGCGATTATCATGCGCGCCTCCTTATTTAGCCCAGTTTTGAAGGTTCGAACCCATGCTAGTGCTGGGACTGGAAACCTCCTGCGACGAAACCGGCGTCGCCCTCTACGACAGCGAGCGCGGTCTGCTGGCCGATGCGCTGTTCAGCCAGATCGACCTGCATCGCGTCTATGGCGGCGTGGTGCCGGAGCTGGCTTCGCGCGACCACGTCAAGCGCATGCTGCCGCTGATTCGCCAGGTACTGGGCGAGGCGGGCGTCGAGGCCGTGCAGATCGAGGCCATCGCCTATACCTCCGGCCCCGGCCTGGTCGGGGCGCTGCTGGTCGGTGCCTCCTGCGCCCAGGCCCTGGCGTTCGCCTGGGGCATTCCGGCGGTGGGCGTGCACCATATGGAAGGTCATCTGCTGGCGCCGATGCTGGAAGAGCAGCCGCCAGCATTTCCGTTCGTCGCCTTGCTCGTTTCCGGGGGGCATACCCAGCTGGTGCGGGTCGACGGCATCGGCCGTTATCAACTGCTTGGCGAGTCGGTGGACGACGCCGCCGGCGAGGCCTTCGACAAGACCGCCAAGCTGATGGGCCTGAATTATCCTGGCGGCCCGGAAATCGCCCGTCTGGCGGCAAGCGGTACGCCGGGGCGTTTCACCTTCCCGCGGCCGATGACCGACAGGCCCGGCCTGGATTTCAGTTTCAGCGGCCTGAAGACCTTCACCCTCAACACCTGGCAGCAGTGCCGCGACGCCGGCGATGCCAGCGAGCAGACCCGCGCCGATGTGTCCCTGGCATTCCAGGAGGCGGTAGTCGATACCCTGACCATCAAGTGCAAGCGCGCGCTCAAGCAGACCGGGCTCAACAGCCTGGTGATTGCCGGCGGTGTGAGTGCCAACCAGGCGCTGCGCAAGTCTCTGGAAAACATGCTGGCCGGGCTCAAGGGCAAGGTGTTCTACGCCCGTCCGCGCTTCTGCACCGACAATGGCGCAATGATCGCCTACGCCGGCTGCCAGCGTCTGCTGGCCGGCCAGCACGAGGGGCCGGAGATTAAGGTGCAGGCACGCTGGCCGATGGAGCAGCTGCCGGCCATATGAGCCGGGCTCAGGCCCGCTATTAGAAATGCCGTTCGCGTCCGGCCAGCAGGTCGCGTAGATTGCCGCGATGGCGCCAGACGATCAGCCCGGTCAGTACGCACATGGGGAGCAGCGCTGCCGGTTGCTGCCAGGCCAGCAGTGGCAGGATCAGCGGCGTGGCGATCAGCGAGGCCAGCGAGCTGGTGCGGGTGAGATAGAAGGTCAGCGCCCAGGCGGCGAGGGCCAGCAGGGCCGCCGGCGGATACAGGCCAAGCAGCATGCCGGCGGCGGTGGCGACACCCTTGCCGCCCTTGAAGCGGAAGTACAGCGGGTAGAGGTGGCCGACCACGGCAGCCAGGCCGACCCAGGCCTGTTGCTGGATGTCGAGGCCGAGCAGGTAGGCGACCAGCACCGGCAGCAGGCCCTTGAGCAGATCGCCGAGCAGCGTGAGTACGGCCAGTTTCTTGCCGGCCACCCGTAGCATGTTGGTGGCGCCGGGGTTGCCCGAGCCGCTGGCGCGAGGGTCCGGCCCGCCGCTCAGGCGGCTGAGCAGGATGGCGAAGGACAGCGAGCCGAGCAGATAGGCGAGCAGTGCCAGCAGCCAGAGCATGGTATCCATTCCGGGGCGAGAGAGCCCCGATTCTAGCGGCGGGACAAGGGTCTTGTCGTGCAGCGGAGACGAGGTTTGGACAAGGTTTTCATCGAAGGTCTGGAAGTCGACACCCTGATCGGGGCCTACGACTGGGAGCGCGGCATTCGCCAATGCCTGCTGCTGGACCTGACGTTCGCCTGGGATATTCGCCCGGCCGCCGCCACTGACGACCTGAGCAAGGCCCTCGACTACGCCGCGGTCAATCAGCATGTGCAGGCATTCGCCGGCGCCGCCCAGTTCGAGCTGGTGGAGACCTTCGCCGAGCGCCTGGCCGAGAGCCTGTTGGCGCAGTTCGGCGCGCCCTGGCTGCGCCTCAAGGTGACCAAGCCCGGTGCCAACCCGGCCGCTCGCGCAGTGGGTGTGGAAATCGAGCGTAATCGCGTATGACTCAAGTCTTTCTGGGGCTCGGCAGCAATATCGATCGCGAGCGCCTGCTGACGGCCGGACTCGATGCCCTGGGCGCGCTGCTCGGCGAGCTGCGCTGCTCGCCGGTGTTCGAGAGCCGCCCGGTGGGGATCAAGAGCGGCAACTTCTACAACCTGGTGGTCAGTGCGCACACCGACTTGCCGCTGCACGAGCTGGATCGCCGGCTCAAGTTCATCGAGGCCGACAACGGCCGCTACGCCCCCGAGCGCAAGGGCCTGCCGCTGGACATCGACGTACTGCTGTATGACGGCCTGGCGGGTAACTTCGACGGCCTGGTGTTGCCGCGGGCGGAAATCCTGAAGAACGCCTTCGTACTCTGGCCGCTTGCCCTGCTGGCACCGCAGGAAATCCACCCCGTGATCGGCAGGCCGCTGGTCGAGTTGTGGGGCGAAGCGCAGATCGACCAGCAGCTGTGGCCGGTGTCCTTCCGGTGGCGCGGCGTTGAGCTGACGCCTGCGGAGTTGTTGCAGGCTTACCCGGCGCCCGTGTAGGAGCGAGGGGCGCCTAGTCATCTGCTCGCGCACGCGACAGCTCGACAGCGCGAGAGCTTCGCGAGCAGAGCTCGCTCCTACGTTGGCTGCGTGCTTGCCTTGTAGGCCTTGAGCGCCTTCAGGCGCTCGCCCTTGAGCGCCTCACCCAGTTCCGCCCCCTTGAAGCCTCGTTCCACCAGCGGCTGCACCGCCACCGCGCGGGCGGCCCGCATGGCGCCACGCAGGTAGGCGGATTGCGGATAGTCGCGCTGCTCCAGGCCCAGGCGTCCGCGGGCGTCCATCTCGCAGGCGGCGAGGAACTCCTCGAAGCGCTGCGGTCGGCGATAAACGTCGAAGCTTTGCAGCAGCTCCAGCAGGGTGTTGGCGCGCAGCTCCAGGGCGCGGTGGCCATGGGTGTGGTACTCGCCGACCAGCAGGGCCAGCTCGGCGCAGTCCTTGGGCACCTTGCAGCGTCGGTTTACCGCGGCGATCAGCTTGAGGCCGCGATGCTCATGGGCGATATGTCGCGGCCACTCCTCCTGCGGGGTACGGCCCTTGCCCAGGTCATGCAGCAGGCAGGCCCAGCGCACGGTCAGCGGCTGTTCGTGCTTGGCGCATTGCTGCAGCACCATCAGGCAATGCACGCCGGTATCCACTTCCGGATGATGGGCCTCGGGCTGCGGCACGCCGAACAGCGCGTCGACCTCCGGCAGCAGCTCGACCAGCGCGCCGCAGTCGCGCAGCACTTGGATGAACACGTCCGGCCGCGGCTCCATCAAGGCGCGGGAGATTTCCTTCCAGCTGCGCTCGGGCGTCAGCGCCTTGAGCTCGCCGGACTCGGCCAGCCGGCGCATCAGCGCCTGGGTCTCGTCGGCCACGCGGAAGCCCAGCGGTGCATAGCGGGCGGCGAAGCGAGCCACGCGCAGTACCCGCAGCGGGTCCTCGGCGAAGGCCGGGGAGACATGACGCAACAGGCGGTCTTCGAGATCCTGCAGGCCGCCGTAGGGGTCGATCACCTGGCCGTCATCGTCCTCGGCCATGGCGTTGATGGTCAGGTCGCGGCGGGTCAGGTCTTCTTCGAGGGTGACGTCCGGGCTGGCGTGGAAGGTGAAGCCGCCGTAACCCTGGCCGGATTTGCGCTCGGTGCGGGCGAGGGCGTATTCCTCACCAGTCTGCGGGTGGAGGAACACCGGAAAATCGGCGCCCACCGGGCGAAAGCCCTGGGCCTGCATGGCCTCGGCGGTGGCACCCACCACCACCCAGTCGGTGTCGCTGACGTCGCGGCCGAGCAGGCGGTCGCGCACGGCGCCGCCAACCTTGTAGATCTGCATGAATAAATTCCTCCGTTGTGGCGGAGGATAAGCGAAAAGGCCGGACAGCGTGTCCCTCACCCCGGCCCTCTCCCAGGGGAAGAGGGAGTTAAATCGGAGGTATCACCAGGTCCAGGCGTGGGTATTCGTTGTCGTCGCTCGATTCGCCCCTGGGGGGAACGTGCTGCACGCCGACCACCTGATCTCCGCGCATGCTCTCCAGGTGAATGTCGAAGCCCCACAGGCGGTGCAGGTGCTTGAGCACCTCCTGGGTGGACTCACCCAGCGGCTTGCGGTCGTGCTGCTGGTGGCGCAGGGTCAGTGAGCGGTCGCCACGGCGGTCGACGCTGAAGATCTGCACGTTGGGCTCGCGGTTGCCCAGGTTGTACTGGGCGGCCAGGGTCTCGCGGATCTGCCGGTAGCCGGGCTCGTCGTGGATGGCCGGGATCAGCAGGTCTTCCTGCTGGTCGTCGTCGAGCACGCTGAACAGCTTGAGGTCGCGGATCACCTTGGGCGAGAGGAACTGCAGGATGAAGCTCTCGTCCTTGAAGTTGGCCATGGCGAACTTGAGGGTGGACAGCCAGTCGCTGCCGGCGATGTCCGGGAACCAGCGTTTGTCCTCCTCGGTGGGTTTTTCGCAGATGCGGCGGATGTCGCAGTAGATGGCGAAGCCCAGGGTGTAGGGGTTGATGCCGCTGTAGTAGGGGCTGTCGAAGCCGGGCTGGTAGACCACGCCGGTGTGCGACTGCAGGAACTCCATCATGAAGCCTTCGGTGACCAAGCCCTCGTCGTACAGGTCGTTCATCAGGGTGTAGTGCCAGAAGGTGGCCCAGCCCTCGTTCATCACCTGGGTCTGGCGCTGCGGATAGAAGTACTGGGCGATCTTGCGCACGATGCGCACCACCTCGCGCTGCCAGGGCTCCAGCAGCGGCGCGTGCTTCTCCAGGAAGTACAGGATGTTTTCCTGCGGCTCGTCCGGCCAGCGCTTGCTGTCGTGGTCGTGGCCCTTGCGCGAGCTCTTGGGAATGGTGCGCCAGAGATCGTTGATCTGCTTCTGCAGGTGCTCTTCGCGGTCCTTCTGCCGGCGCCGTTCTTCTTCGGCGGAGATCGGGTAGGGGCGCTTGTAGCGGTCCACGCCATAGTTCATCAGGGCATGGCAGGAGTCGAGCAGTTCCTCCACCGCGTCGATGCCGTGGCGCTCCTCGCACTGCATGATGTACTGCTTGGCGAACACCAGGTAGTCGATGATCGAACTGGCGTCGGTCCAGGTGCGGAACAGGTAGTTGCCCTTGAAGAAGCTGTTGTGGCCATAGCAGGCGTGGGCGATCACCAGTGTCTGCATGCACATGGTGTTCTCTTCCATCAGATAGGCGATGCACGGATCGGAATTGATCACGATCTCGTAGGCCAGGCCCATCTGTCCGCGAGAGTAGCCCTTCTCGGTGGCCAGGAAGTGCTTGCCGTAGGACCAGTGGTGATAACCCAGCGGCATGCCGACCGAGGCGTAGGCATCCATCATCTGCTCGGCGGTGATCACCTCGATCTGGTTGGGGTAGGTGTCCAGCGCATAGCGCTCGGCGATGCGCGCGATCTCGCGATCGTAGGCGCGGATCAGCTCGAAGGTCCATTCCGAGCCGGTGGACAGCGGTTGGCGTCTTTTCTCGGCTGCGCTCATGGGGCGGCCCTCAGGTGACCATGCGGCGCTGGAACAGCTCGCGGAACACCGGGTAGATGTCCGCGGCGGAAACCAGCTGCTGCTGGGCGAACGAATTGGCGAAGGTCTCGCTGACCTGTTCGTACTCGTACCACAGCGCCTGGTGCTCGCGCGGGGTGATCTCGACGTAGGTGAAGTACTGCATGAACGGCATGATCTGGTTGATCAGGATGTCGCGGCACACCGGCGAGTCGTCGTTCCAGTTGTCCCCATCCGAGGCCTGGGCGCCGTAGATGTTCCACTCGTTGGTCGGGTAGCGCTCGACCATGATCTCCTGCATCAGCTTGAGGGCGCTGGAAACGATGGTGCCGCCGGTTTCGCGCGAGTAGAAGAACTCCTCCTCGTCCACTTCCTTGGCGCTGGTGTGGTGGCGGATGAACACCACCTCGATGCGCTCGTAGTTCCGTTTCAGGAACAGGTACAGGAGGATGAAGAAGCGCTTGGCGATGTCCTTGGTGGCCTGGGTCATGGAGCCGGACACGTCCATCAGGCAGAACATCACCGCCTTGGAGCTGGGGTTGGGCTGCTTGACCAGTAGGTTGTACTTGAGGTCGAAGGTGTCCAGGAAGGGGATGCGGTGGATGCGCGCGCTGAGGCGCTCGATCTCCGCCTCGATCTCCTGGATGTCGCCGAAGTTGTCCGGCTCCTCGCGCCTGAGCCGCTCCAGTTCCGCCTTGGCTTCGCGCAGCTTGCCGCGGCTGGAGCCGGACAGGGCAATGCGCCGGGCATGGGCCGAGCGCAGAGTGCGGACGATATTGATGCGCGAGGGATTGCCCTCGTTGCTGATGCCGGCGCGCACCGTCTTGAAGGTGTCGGTGCCGGTCAGGTGGCGCTTGATCAGGTTGGGCAGCTCCAGGTCCTCGAACATGAAGTCGAGGAATTCCTCCTGGGTGATCTGGAACACGAACTCGTCCATGCCTTCGCCGGAGTTGCTCGCCTTGCCCGGCCCGCGTCCGCCGCCACCGCCGGAGGGGCGCGGCACATGGTCGCCAGCGCTGAACTCCTTGTTGCCCGGGTGCACGACGTTCTGCCGGCCGCCACGGCCGTGGTGCAGCACCGGCTCGTCGATGTCGCGGCCGGGAATGCTGATCTGCTCGCCGTGCTCCATGTCGGTGATGGAGCGCCGGCTGACCGCCTCCTCGACGGCCTTCTTGATGTGTTCACGGTAACGCCGCAGGAAGCGCTGGCGGTTCACCGTGCTCTTGTTCTTGCCGTTCAGGCGCCGGTCTATCACATAGCTCATGACGTCTCCTTAGAGCCTGTTCATAGCCTGCTGCGCGTCGGCCAAAGGGCGTCGAAAGCTGCTTCGGAATGCTCATTTACCACCTGTAAACTGCGCTTCCTCAACACCTTTCTCCACCCTTTGGCTCTAGCTCGCTAGCCTATGAGCAGGTTCGTGGCGCGTGCTCCCAGGGGCGCACGGCAGTCGGCGCCGCCTGGGGCGGCGCGCCGACGGCGGGTTACTGCGACTTGCGAACCCGCAGGTACCACTCGGACAGCAGGCGCACCTGCTTCTCGGTGTAGCCACGTTCGACCATACGAGTGACGAAGTCGTTGTGCTTCTGTTGGTCCTCCTTGCTGGCCTTGGCGTTGAAGCTGATGACCGGCAGCAGATCCTCGGTGTTGGAGAACATCTTCTTCTCGATCACCACGCGCAGCTTCTCGTAGCTGAGCCAGGTGGGGTTCTTGCCGTTGTTGTTGGCGCGGGCGCGCAGCACGAAGTTGACGATCTCGTTGCGGAAGTCCTTCGGGTTGCTGATGCCGGCCGGCTTCTCGATCTTCTCCAGCTCCTCGTTGAGCGCCACGCGGTTGAGAATCTCGCCGGTCTCCGGGTCGCGGTATTCCTGGTCCTGGATCCAGAAGTCGGCGTACAGCACGTAGCGGTCGAAGATGTTCTGGCCGTATTCGCTGTAGGACTCCAGGTAGGCGGTCTGGATCTCCTTGCCGATGAACTCGATATAGCGCGGTGCCAGGTATTCCTTGATGTAGCGCAGGTAGCGCTCGCGCATCTCGGCGGGGAACTGTTCCTGCTCGATCTGTTGTTCCAGCACATAGAGCAGGTGCACCGGGTTGGCGGCGATCTCGTGCGGGTCGAAGTTGAAGACCTTGGACAGGATCTTGAAGGCGAAGCGGGTCGACAGCCCGGCCATGCCTTCGTCGACGCCGGCGGAGTCGCGGTATTCCTGGATCGACTTGGCCTTGGGGTCGGTGTCCTTGAGGTTCTCGCCGTCGTACACGCGCATTTTCGAGTAGATGTTGGAGTTTTCCGGCTCCTTCAGGCGCGACAGGGTGGAGAACTGGGCGAGCATCTTCAGGGTGTCCGGCGCGCAGTGGGCGTTGGCCAGGGAGCTGTTGATCAGCAGCTTGTCGTAGATGCGTACCTCGTCGGTGACGCGCAGGCAGTACGGCACCTTGACGATGTAGATGCGGTCGATGAACGCCTCGTTGTTCTTGTTGTTGCGGAAGCTGTGCCACTCGGACTCGTTGGAGTGGGCCAGGATGATGCCGCTGTAGGGCAGGCCGCCGAGGCCCTCGGTGCTGTTGTAGTTGCCCTCCTGGGTGGCGGTCAGCAGCGGGTGCAGCACCTTGATCGGCGCCTTGAACATCTCGACGAACTCCATCAGGCCCTGGTTGGCCCGGCACAGGGCGCCCGAGTAGCTGTAGGCGTCGGCGTCGTTCTGCGGGAATTCCTCCAGCTTGCGGATATCCACCTTGCCCACCAGAGCGGAGATGTCCTGGTTGTTCTCGTCACCTGGCTCGGTCTTGGCGATGGCGATCTGATTGAGAATCGAGGGGTGCAGCTTGACCACGCGGAACTTGCTGATGTCGCCGCCGAATTCGTTGAGCCGCTTGCTGGCCCAGGGCGAGATCACCGTGCGCAGGTAGCGCTGTGGAATGCCGTACTCCTCTTCGAGGATCTTGCCGTCCTCGTCGGGGTTGAACAGGCCGAGCGGCGACTCGAACACCGGCGAACCCTTGATGGCGTAGAAGGGGATGTGTTCCATCAGCTGCTTGAGCTTCTCGGCCAGGGAGGACTTGCCGCCGCCCACCGGGCCCAGCAGATAGAGAATCTGCTTCTTTTCCTCCAGGCCCTGAGCGGCATGGCGGAAGTAGGAGACGATCTGGTCGATGCACTCTTCCATGCCATGGAAATCGGCGAAGGCCGGGTAACGGCGGATCACCTTGTTGGAGAAGATCCGCGACAGCCGTGGGTCGACCGAGGTGTCCAGCAGCTCGGGCGAGCCAATCGCCATCAGCATGCGTTCGGCCGCGGTGGCATAGGCGCTGGGGTCCGTTTTGCACAGCTCCAGATATTCCTGCAGGGAATATTCTTCCTGCCGAGTCGCCTCGAATCGTTGCTGGAAGTGGCTGAATATACTCATGACTGCACCTCGCTCGCTTGCGTGGAGCCGGGGCGGGTCATTCGGGCGGGTGCGTGGGAGGACGGCTGCTCGCCGTTGCAAATCCCCCTGACACCATAAAGACGCTACCGATGGCCCGGAACCGGTGTGCCGGCTCTTCCTTCTGGATGGCCTCGCCCTAAGCGTAGTTCGCTTTCGGCGGCGTCAAGCGTGTAGAGATGGTGACAAGACGTAACCGCTCGTCGGTAAGTCGACTGTAGGCAGCGGATGGCGCGGCTTTGCGCCGCGCAGAAAAAAATTACTCGGCGTCGCCGCTGGAGACCTGATCTGGATACTGGCTACGCCACAGCTCGAAGCCGCCATCCAGGCTGTAGACCTCGGCGAAGCCTTGGTGCGCCAGGTAGGCGGCGGCGCTCTGGCTGGAGTTGCCGTGGTAGCAGGAGACGATCAGCGGCGCATCAAAGTCGGCCTTGGCGATAAAGTCCGCCAGGCTGTGGTTGTCCAGGTGGCGCGAGCCGCGGATATGGCCGTTGGCGAAGCTCTGCGGGTCGCGAATGTCCACCACCACGGCGCCTTGCTCGCGCAGAGCCTGGGCCTGCTCGGGGGGGATGCGTTTGAAGTCGCTCATGCGGGAGTCTCCTTGCAGTCGCAGCGGAATTTCTCGCCGCTGTCGATATTCATCAGGGTCATGGCGCCGCCCCACACGCAGCCGCTGTCCAGGGCCGAGAGGCCGGGCTCGTCGCAATTGCCCTCCAGCGCCGCCCAGTGGCCGAAGATGATCTTCTGGCCGCGGGTCTTGCGTGCGGGCCAGCTGAACCAGGGGGCGTAGCCGGGTGGTGCGGTGTCCACGCCTTCTTTGCTCTTCAGGTCGAGGGTGCCGTCCTCGGTGCAGAAACGCATGCGGGTGAAGTAGTTGGTGATCACCCGCAGGCGAGCCACGCCGTGCAGGTCGCTGTCCCACTTGGCCGGCTCGTTGCCGTACATGCCGTCGAGGAACAGCGGCAGGCGGGCATCGTCGAGCAGCACTTCTTCGACTTCGGCGGCGCGCTTGAGTGCCTTCTTCAGCGTCCACTGCGGCGGGATGCCGGCGTGCACCATGGCGATGTCGCGTTGCTCGTCATGATGCAGCAGCTTCTGCCGGCGCAGCCATTCGAGCAGGTCCTTGCGGTCCGGGGCGTCGAGGATTTCCTGCAGGGTGTCGTTCTTCTTCAGGCGCTCGATGTTGTGTGCGGCGGCCAGCAGGTGCAGGTCGTGGTTGCCCAGTACGCAGACCAGCGACTCGCGGATCGAGTAGAGGAAGCGCAGGGTCTCCAGGGATTCGGGGCCGCGGTTGACCAGGTCGCCGACCAGCCACAGTTTGTCCCGGCTTGGGTCGAAGGCGACCCGTTCGAGCAGGCACTTGAGCGGCTGCAGGCAGCCCTGCAGGTCGCCCACCGCATAAGTGGCCATCAGTGCAGGGCTCCCGGCATGGCCAGGCGGAACGGGGCGATGGGCGCGTCGAAGCGTTTACCGTCGTCGGCGACCATCTGGTAGCTGCCATGCATATTGCCGACCTTGGTCGCCATCACCGTACCGCTGCTGTAGGTGTGGCTCTGGCCCGGCTCCAGGCGTGGCTGCTGGCCGATCACGCCGGCGCCGCGGACTTCCTGCACGCGGCCGTCGCCGTCGGTGATGATCCAGTGCCGGCTGAGCAGCTTGGCCGCCTCGGTGCCGCCGTTGTGCAGGGTGACGGTGTAGGCGAAGGCATAGCGGTTCTGCTCCGGAGTCGATTGCTCCGGCAGGTAGCGGGTCTCGACGCTGACGTCGATCTGATAACGCGGGTCGGCCATCTGGAGAAACTCGGCAGGCTGAAAGGGCAGTTTAGTCCGCTTGGCCGGTGGCCTGGCGGTCGGCCAGCTGATCGGCCAGGCGCACAAAGGCGGCCAGGTCCAGCTGTTCCGGGCGCAACCCGCCGTCCACGCCGGCGGCCTCGATGGCCTCGTTCGGCAGCAGTTGCTTGAGAGTGTTGCGCAGGGTCTTGCGGCGCATATTGAAGGCCTCGCGCACCACCCGCTCGAGCAGGCGGTGGTCCTTGGCCGGGTGCGGCAGGGTCTCGTGCGGCACCAGGCGGACGATGGCCGAGTCGACCTTGGGCGGCGGATTGAAGGCGCCGGGGCCGACGTTGAACAGGTGCTCCACGCGGCAGTGGTACTGGACCATGATCGACAGCCGGCCCCAGTCGCCACCGCCCGGTTCGGCGGCCAGACGCTCGACCACTTCCTTCTGCAGCATGAAGTGCATGTCGCGGATCAGCGGGGCGTTGTCCAGCAGGTGGAAGATCAGCGGGGTGGAGATGTTGTACGGCAGGTTGCCGACCACCCGCAGGCTGTGCGGCGCGGCATCCAGGCGGGTGAAGTCGAACTTCAGCGCGTCTCCCTGGTTCAGCCTGAAGCGCGGGTTGTCGCCGAACTTGCCTTGCAGGATGGGGATCAGGTCGAGGTCAAGTTCGATCACGTCGAGCTGCGCGCCGCTGCCCAGCAGGCCCTCGGTGAGGGCACCCTGGCCCGGGCCGATTTCCAGCAGGCGCTCGCCTTCTTTGGCATGGATGGCGCGCAGGATGCGGTGAATCACACCCGCGTCGTGCAGGAAATTCTGGCCGAAGCGCTTGCGCGCGCGGTGTTGGTATTCGGACATCGGTACGGCTCCAAGCTTCAAGCCACAAGCTCAAAGCGCAATGCAAAGAGCGGCAGTTTAGCAGCCAAGCGGCCAGGCTCTAAGCGTCTAAGCTCGCGCGAGCTAGAGAAAAACGAGGCGAAAGCGGCTGAGGCAGCGGAGTTTGCCGAGAGTAAATGAGCATGCCGAAGCCGTTCTCAACGCAGTTTTTCCGACGCGCAGCCGAGCGTCAGCGGCGTGCGGCGGCCATCTGGTAGGCGGTTTCCAGTGCAACCTGCAGGCTGCCGGTATCGATTTTGCCACTACCGGCCAGGTCCAGGGCGGTGCCATGGTCGACCGAGGTGCGGATGATCGGCAGGCCCAGAGTGACATTGACCGCCGCGCCGAAGCCCTTGTATTTGAGCACCGGCAGTCCCTGGTCGTGGTACATGGCCAGCACCGCATCGCAGTGGTCCAGATGCTTGGGAGTGAACAGGGTATCGGCCGGCAGTGGGCCGATCAGGTTCAGGCCCTCGCCGCGCAGTCGCTCCAGGGTCGGCTCGATCACCTCGATCTCCTCGCGGCCCAGATGGCCGCCTTCGCCGGCATGCGGGTTGAGGCCGCAGACCAGGATGCGCGGGTGGGCAATGCCGAACTTTTCCACCAGGTCCGCATGCAGGATGCGCGTGACCCGCGCAAGGCGTTCGTCGGTGATCGCTGCTGCGACGTCCTTGAGCGGCAGATGGGTGGTCACTAGGGCCACGCGCAGGCCGCGAGTCGCCAGCATCATCACCACCTGCTCGGTGGCAGTCAGTTCGGCAAGGAACTCGGTGTGCCCGGAGAAGGGAATGCCGGCCTCGTTGATCACGCCCTTGTGCACGGGCGCGGTGATCATCCCGGCGAAGATGCCGTCGATGCAGCCCTGGCCGGCGCGGGTCAGGGTTTCCAGCACATAGGCGGCATTGGCCTGGTTCAGTTCGCCGGCCGTTACCGGTGCTGCCAGGGGCGTGTCCCAGACATACAGGCGGCCGGCCGGAGCTGGGGCACTCGGCCACTGGCCGGGACCGACGCCGATCAGCTCGATGCTCAGTCCCAGCTGCTGGGCGCGCTCAGACAGCAGCTCGCGGCTGGCGATGGCCACCAGCGCCTCGGGCTGCACCTCGCGCGCCAGTAGCAGGCACAGGTCCGGACCGATGCCGGCGGGCTCGCCGGGAGTCAGGGCAAACAGGCGAGGAATGGTCATGGTCGGCCTCGTGGGAATACCGGGTCGGAGGGGAGTACTTTACGCGCAAAAGCGTGGGTCGAAAAAAAGCCCGGCGGAACCGGGCTCTTTCACTGCGATCAGGCGATCAGAGCTTGATCTCGACGTAGGCTTCGTCGCGGATCTGGCGCAGCCAGGCCTGCAACTCCTCGTCGTATTTGCGGTTGCGCAGGACGTTCATCGCCTGCTGCTCGCGGTACTGCTCGCTGCTGTCGGTGGCGCGACGACCGAGGACTTCCAGCACGTGCCAGCCGTAGGGGCTCTTGAACGGCTCGGACAGCTGGCCGCTCGGGGTCTTGGCCATCACCTCGCGGAATTCCGGGACCAGGGTATTGGGGTCGATCCAGTTGAGGTCGCCGCCATTGAGGGCGGAGCCCGGGTCTTCGGAGAAGTTCTTGGCCAGGGTGGCGAAGTCTTCGCCGGCCACGATGCGCTGATACAGGCGCTCCACCAGGCGGCGGGTCTCCTCTTCGCTGCGCACTTCGTTGGGCTTGATCAGGATGTGGCGCACATGCACCTCATCGCGCACTTGGGTGTCGCCGCCGCGCTTGTCCAGCAGCTTGACGATCATGAAGCCGCCAGGAGTGCGAACCGGCTCGGTGATGTCGCCGACCGACAGTGTACGAATCATCTCGGCGAACGCCGGCGGTAGCTGGGCCGCCTTGCGCCAGCCGATCTCGCCGCCTTCCAGGGCGTTCTCGCTGGCGGAGCTGGACATCGCGGTCTGGGCGAAGTCGGCGCCGGCGCGCAGCTTGTCATAGACCTCGGAGGTCTTCTGTGCGGCTGCGCGGATCTCGTCCGGAGAGGCTGCTTCCTGAACCGGGATCAGGATATTGGCCAGGCGGAATTCCTCCGACAGCTGCATTTCGCCCAGATCCGAGGACAGGAAGTTCTGCACCTCCTGATCGGTGACCTGGATGCGCTCGGCCACGCGGCGCTGGCGCACGCGGCTGATGACCATCTCGCGACGAACCTGTTCGCGGGCCTCGTCGTAGGACAGACCGTCGCGTGCCAGCGCGGCGCGGAACTGGTCCAGATTCAGGCGGTTGCGCTGGGCAATCCCTTCCATGGCCTGGTTCAGTTCTTCGTCAGTGATGCGAATGCCCGAGCGGTCGCCAATCTGCAGCTGCAGATTTTCGACGATCAGGCGCTCCAGCACCTGTTGTTGCAGCACATCCTGCGGGGGCAGCTGGCCGCCGCGCTTGCCGATGGTCTGCTCGACCTCGCGCAGACGCTGATCCAGCTGGCTGTACATGATCACGTCGTTGTCGACGATGGCGACCACGCGATCGATGGATTGGAGCTGCGCCTGTGCGGCGGAAGCGAGGAAAACTGCGCCCAGCAACAGCGGGCGCAGGCAATCAGAAAGCTTGTTCTTCACGTTCACGGTAACCTTGAATGCCTTGCTCGAGGAAGCTCTCAGTCTTGCCGCCCAGCACGTTGCCGAGGCCCTTGAGGACGATCTGCAGGAAGATGCCGCGATCCGGCTCTTCGTTGGTGTCGGGGTTGAGACTGGTTTCGTCGTAGTCGATCCAGTAGCGGTTGATCAGGCGCAGCTTCCAGCAGCAGCTGTCGTACTCGAAGCCGCCGAAGGCCTCGAGGGTGCGGTCGCGCGCATAGTCGCGCTGCCAGCGGGCGATCACGTTCCACTGCGAGACGATCGGCCAGATGACCGAGAAGTCGTGCTGCTGGATCTTGTAGTAGTCCTTGATGTAGGTGGTATTCGGATTTCCGTCAGTCTCGTATTCGGGCAGGCCGAAGTCGCTACCGTAGGTCCAGGTTCCGCTGGCCTGATCGTAACGCAGAGTGTCGTCGCGATAGCGGTAGCCGGCGTTGATCACCTTGTTCGGGTTGTCCTCAGGCTGATAGTGGAACATCAGGCTGCCGGAGCGGGTGCGATGCGCATCGCCGTCCCAGTTGAAGTCCGAGGTCACGTTCCAGTCGCGGTTGAAGCGGTACATGTACTCCAGCGCATAGGGCGAGAAATCGGACTTGGAATCGTCGCGGGTGCGATAGTCGATGCCCGGCATCTGCACCTTGCGATCGGCGAAGTGGATGGCCTGACCGATGCTGAAGCGTTGACGCTCGAAGCCGTTGGTCTCGATCCAGCGATTGGTCACGCCCAGCGACAGCTTGTTCTCGTCACCAATGCGATCACGACCGGAGAAGCGGTTGTCGCGGAACAGCGAGGCATAATTGAAGCTGTACTCGCCGGTATCGAAGACCGGAATCTCGTCCTGCTCTTCTTCCGGCACATACAGGTAGTAGGCGCGCGGTTCCAGGGTCTGGCGGTAGCTGGTACCGAACCACTGAGTATTGCGGTCGAAGTACAGGCCGCTGTCGATGCTGGCGATCGGCACGCTGCGGTCCGGCGAGTCCTCGAAGTCCCCGCCAACCTGGGCCTTGCCAATGGAGTCCAGGTCCAGGTCGTACTGGGTATAAGCGTATTTGACGCTCGGTTTGACATAGCCCCAGGTCCACTCCAGCGGCAGGCTTACGCCTGGCTCGAGATGAATGCGCTCGCCGTTGGCGCGGGCGATGCCGCTGACGTAGTTGTCGTACCAGTGCTCCGGATTGCCATTCTCGTCGATGAAGTTGCCGCTGCGCAGGTCACGATCGAAGCGAACGTACTCGGTGCCGTAGGTGAAGTTCACTCCGCCCGGCTGGAAGGGCAGCTTGCCGTCCAGGGTCAGTTGCGGCAGGCGCTCGTACGGCGTGACATCGACCACGCTGGTCTGCGCATAGGCATGGGCATTGAGGCGGGCAGTGAAGGTATCGCCACGCCAGCTCAGCGTGCCGCGCTGATTGAGGAAGTCCGGGGTCTCGAGATTTTCCAGGTCGCTGTCCAGGTCCTGGAAGTAGTAGGGGTCGCTGATATCGGTGTAGTCGACCTCGGCCAGCAGGCGCTCGTCCAGGCCACCTACGTGCTGCCAGTTGTACATCCAGCGCTGGTCTTCGTAGTCCGACTGCAGCTCGCGCTCGTCTTCCTGGTCGTCCAGGTAGGCGCCGCCGACCTGGCCTTCGCTGCCCTTGGTCAGGTAGCGGAACTCACCCTCCATCAGCAGGCCGCGCTTGGCCATGTAGGTCGGGTAGAGGGTGGCATCGTAGTTCGGTGCCAGGTTGAAGTAGTACGGCGTCGACAGGGTGAAGCCGTTGTCGCTCGACGAGCCGATGCCCGGCGCGAGGAAGCCGGACTGGCGGCGATCGTCGATTGGGAAGTAGATGTACGGGGTGTAGAAGACCGGAATGTCCTTCACCCGCAGGGTCACGTTGGTCGCGGTACCGAAGCCGGTGGCCGGGTCCAGCTTGATGTTGTTGCCCTTCAGGTGCCAGGCATTGTTGCCCGGCTCGCAGCGGGTGTAAGTGCCGTCCTTGAGACGGACGACGGCGCTTTCTTCGCGCTTGGCGTAGAGCGCGTTACCACGGACGTGACCCTTGTGGATCACGTACTCGGCGTTCTCGACCTTGGCTTCGCCGTTGTCCAGCTGGATCTCGGCGCGGTCGCCGACCACCAGCATGCCGTTGTCACGGATGCGCACGTTGCCTTTCAGCTCGCCGCGGTTCTCGGCCTGGTGCAGAGTGGCCTCTTCGGCCTCGATCTGCATGCTCGACTGGCGCAGGACCACATCACCGGCGAGGGTGGCGGCTTCCTTCTCCTGCTCGTAGCGCGAGGCCTTGGCCGAAACGAACAGCGGGGCCTCGTCCATCGGCGTGTCGTCGCTCATGCCCGGGCGCAGCGGCTCGACGTAGGAACCCTCGCAGTACGGGCCGACTTCCGCCAGCTGGGCGGCGCTCAGTTTGTCGCGCGGGACCCAGTCCAGGTGGCTGTAGTCGGCGCTGCGGCTGCTCAGGGCGCGGCCTTCGCTCTCGGTGACCAGTACCGGCTGCTCGCCTTGAGCCTGACCATCGGCCGATGCGCCTGTGCCGGAGCTGACAGCCGTGGCGCTGTGCTGCGGGCGCGGCAGCGCGGCAGCGGCATTGCTCTTCGGCGAGCAGGCCCAGCCGCCGGTGGCGGAGGCGGAGCAGTCGTACTGCTCGGCAGCAATAGCGAAAGGCGATGCCAGAGGTTGCAGAGCCAGCAGGCTGCCGGTCACCAGCAACGGGAATTTTTTACGGAACAGGGGGAGTTTTACTGCCATCTTGTTTTTCCGGGCTTCCTGCGCGCCTTCGACCCGCGGGGGCCGCACGCCTCTCGATGGGCTGAAAAAGATGCTGGATAATAAAGCATGACCCGCGCAACGGCTAGCGCCGTCGGAGACCCCTGTAATGCCCGATCAAGATGTGCGTCTCCAGCTCCTGCAGAGCTGGCTGCAAGACTGTCTACCCGCTCTGTTTCAACGCGAAGGCTGGGGCGAAGTGCCCACTGCCAGCCTGGCTCCGGCCAGCAGCGACGCCAGTTTCCGCCGCTATTTCCGCTGGCAGGCCGCAGGCCGCAGCCTGATCCTGATGGACGCCCCGCCGCCCCAGGAAGACTGCCGGCCCTTCGTCAAGGTCGCCGCCATGCTGGCCGAGACGGGTGTGCACGTGCCGCGCATCCTGGCCCAGGATCTGGAGCGTGGCCTCCTGGTACTGGACGACCTGGGTTCGCAAACCTGGCTCGAGGTGCTGAACGCGGACAACGCCGATGGGCTGTTCGACGCGGCCCTGCAGGCCCTGGTGGCTTTCCAGAAACTGCCGATCGAGCACCAGCTGCCGCCCTATGACGACGCCCTGCTGCGCCGCGAGCTGCAGCTGTTCCCCGACTGGTACCTGCAGCGCCATCTCGGCGTGGAATTGAGCGAGGCGCAGCGCGGCCAGTGGCAACAGGTCTGCGATCTGCTGGTGAGCAGTGCCCTGGCCCAGCCGCGGGTATTCGTCCATCGCGACTACATGCCGCGCAACCTGATGCTGAGCCAGCCCAACCCCGGCATCCTCGATTTCCAGGACGCGGTGCACGGGCCGATCAGCTACGACGTCACCAGCCTGTTCAAGGACGCCTTCCTCAGCTGGCCCGAGGAGCGAGTGATCGGCTGGCTGCAGCGCTACTGGCAGCTGGCGCGCGAGGCCGGTCTCGCAGTGCCGGCGGAGTTCGCCGAGTTCCATCGCGCCAGCGACCTGATGGGCGTGCAGCGCCATCTCAAGGTGATCGGCATCTTCGCGCGCATCTGCCATCGCGACGGCAAGCCCAAGTACCTGAACGATGTGCCTCGCTTCTTCTCCTATATAGAAGCAGTGCTGACGCGGCGACCCGAACTGGCCGTGCTCGGTGAACTGCTGGCCAGTCTGCCACAGTGGGAGAAGCAACCGGCATGAAGGCGATGATTCTCGCCGCGGGCAAGGGCGAACGCCTGCGTCCGCTGACCCTGCACACGCCCAAGCCCCTGGTGCGTGCCGGCGGCATTCCGCTGATCGAGTTCCATGTGCGTGCCCTGGCGGCGGCCGGTTTCAGCGAACTGGTGATCAACCACGCCTGGCTCGGCCAGCAGATCGAGGACTACCTGGGCGACGGCAGTCGCTTCGGGCTGCGTATCCTCTATTCGGCCGAGGGCGAGCCGCTGGAGACCGGCGGCGGCATCTTCAAGGCCCTGCCGTTGCTGGGTGACGAGCCGTTCCTGGTGGTCAATGGCGATATCTGGAGCGACTACGACTTCACCACCCTGCGCCGTCCGCTGCAGGGGCTGGCCCACCTGGTGCTAGTGGATAACCCCGCCCACCACCCGAGCGGCGACTTCCGCCTGCAGGAAGGCCGCGTGTCGGATGCCATTGGCGGCGAAGACAGCCTGACCTACAGCGGCCTGGCCGTGCTGCATCCGCGCCTATTCGCCGGTTGCCAGCCGGGCGCCTTCAAGCTGGCGCCGCTGCTGCGCGCCGCCATGGCCGCCGGCCAGGTCAGCGGCGAGCACTTCGCCGGCCGCTGGATCGATGTCGGCACCCACGAGCGCCTGGCGGACGTCGAGCGCCTGCTGGCGGCGGGGGCCTGACATGCTCTGGCCGGCGACCCTGATCGGCGCGGCGGTGGGGCTGGCGATCGCCAGCATCCCCGGCGCGTTGCTCGGTGGCCTGCTCGGCCATGTGCTGGACCGGCGTCTGCGCCTGCAATCCCTCGACCATCTGCGCGAGTTGCTGGGTGCCAAGCGTCCGCAGCTGGATGACGAAGATCTGCTGTTCATGCTGATCGGTCGGCTGGCCAAGAGTGACGGACGGGTGCTCGACAGCCATATCCAGGCGGCGCGCAACGAGATGCAGCGCCTGGGCCTGGACGAGCCGGGCCGGCGGCGGGCCATGCAGGCCTTCAACCGCGGCAAGCAGGTCGACGATAAGGAGTTGCGCGCCGCGCTGCGTGCGCTGCACGAGCGTCCGGAGCGTGGTGAAACGCTGTTGCGCACCTGTTGGCGCATGGCCTGGGCCGATGGGCGGGTGAGCGAGGCGGAGTCGCGGCTGATCCAGCAATGGGGGCTCTGGCTGGAGTGGAAGCGCGAGGCGCTGAAGACTCTGGCCGCCGAGTACGAGCCAGCGCGTACGGTGCCGCAGGTGAAATCCAGCGACTACCAGGCGGCTCTGCGCCTGCTCGGCGTGCAGATGGATACTGAACCGGCCGCGATCAAGCGCGCCTACCGCCGCCTGATCAGTCGCCACCATCCGGACAAGCTGGCCGGCTCCGGTGCCACTGCGGCGCAGTTGCGTACCGCAACCGACAAGACCCGCGAGCTGCAGGTCGCCTACGAACTGGTGCGCCAGCGCCACGGCTTCCGCTAGCTGCTGTTTACTGTTTCTCCAGCCAGCCGCGCACGCGGCGGAACAGCTGTTCCTGCTCGGCATCCAGGTTACCCGGCAGGGCCTTGAGGGCGATCTGCGTATAGCCGTCATGGGCCAGGCGCTTGCTGGCCTGTTTGCGCCGTACCGCGCTGCCGCGATCGGCGGGCAAGTCCTTGTAGAAGAAGTCGCCGGTGGCCAGCTTGAGGCCGGGAATCAGCTCGTCCAGCGCCGGGGTCTGCCCGCCGGGCAGCTGCGGCGCGACCACCACCAGCTGCTTGATCTGCTCGGGCTTGCGCTCCCTGAGATAGAGGGCAGCCCAGTAGGCGCCATCGCCATGGCCGAGCAGCACGATGTGCTTGGCGTCCTGCTGCTCGGCGAAGGCGATGCCGGCCTGGATGCGGGCGAAGATGCGTTCGGCTGGGTCGACCGGGGCTGCGGCTGGCGCGGGTGTTTCGGTCGGCGGTGCGGTTTCGCCGGGTGCGCCAGTGGTGGCGCCCTCGCTGGCGGGGGCGGCTGCGGCGCCTTCCGCCGGCGCGGTAGCCGTATCGACCGTGACCGGCTCCGGTGCGCGTGGCAGCACCGCTTCCGGCAGCGGCGCGGCCTTGCTGTCCGGCAGGCTCAGGCTGAGCGTGCTCCATTCGACATCCGGCAGCTTGAGGCGCAGCGGTTTGATCGCCTGGGGCCAGTCGGCGCTCTCGTCGGCGCCTGGCACCAGAATCACCACGCCCTTGGATTCCGGCGCATTGGCCGGCTTCCACAGGGCGAGGAACTTCTCCTCGCCAGCCTGCAGGGTCTGCTGTTCGTCCCTGGGCAGTTGGCGCTCCAGGCCCTCGGCGTTGTCCTCGACGCGCTCTTCCAGCGGCTGGCGTGGCGCCTCGGCGGGCGCGGCGCCCTCGCTAGGGGCTTCCCCGGCAGGCGTTTCGGCGGGAGTCGGCGATTCTTCCTCGGCATGCACGGGCAGGGCGAGGGTCAGGCACAGGGCCAGGAGTGTCGGCAGGACTGGACGGCGCATCTCAGCACTTCGGTAGCGGGGAGGTTCTAGCAGCCTAAGCGCTTCGCCGCGGTTTGTCAGGTAAGGTAGAAAGCAGACTCGTGATGATGTGGATCGACGCTGTGCGCATGATTCGACTGCTGTGCTGGCTGCTGTTGCTGTTTCCCCTGCTGGGCCAGGCGGCCGAGCTGGATGCGGCGCAGCGTGCCTGGCTGGCCGAGCATCCGCGGCTACGCGCCGGCGTGGTGCTGCAGGCGCCCTATGCCGAGTACCAGCGCCGCCAGCAGCAGCTCAGCGGGCTCAATATCGAGCTGGGCGAGGCGCTGGCCAAGACCCTCGGCATCGAGCTGAGCTGGCTCGGCTATGCCGACCAGGCGGCCCTCGACCAGGCCCTACGCGCCGGGCGTGTCGACTTCGCCCCGGGGCTGACCCAGACCCCCGCCGGCCTGCGCCTGTGGCAGTTCTCCGATCCCTATCTGCGTGTGCCCCATCTGCTGGTGGGCGAGCGCCTGGGCGAACTGGGCGTGGAGCTGGAAAACCTCGGCGAACGCGAGCCGCTGGCCGTGCGCGAGCCCAGCGCGGTGGCCGACTACCTGCGCGGCAACTACTTCAACCTGCGCCTGCAGGCCCAGCCCTCCGACCGCGAGGCCCTGCGCGCGGTGCTGGCGCAGCGGGCGCGCTATGCGGTGATCGACCAGGCCCAGCTCAGCCGCCTGAGCCAGGAGAGCGAGTTCGCCGGCCTCACCGTGGTCGCCGATGTCGGTCTGCCGCAGCTGCTGCGTTTCGGCACCCGCCGCGACTGGCCCGAACTGGCCACCATCCTCGACGCCGGCCTGCGCCAGCTGCCGGCCGAGCAGCTGGAGCAATTGCAGCAACGCTGGCTGACGGCCCGCACGCCAAGCCTGGGCGAGTCGGCGCTGTTCTGGCGCAACCTGAGCGTGCTGCTCGGCCTGCTGTTGCTGGTCAGCCTGGCCCTGCTCGCCGTGCTACGCCGCCAGCGCGGGGGCCTGGAGAAGCGCCTGCTGGAGGCGCGCGCGACCCTGGCTCGGCGCGAAGTGGCCGAAGAGGCGCTGCGCCTGGCGCAGTTCTCCCTCGACCACAGCACGGTCGGCATCCTCTGGGTCAACTGGGACAGCCGCGTGCGCTATGCCAACCAGGCGGTGGCCGAGATGCTCGGCTACGACAGCCGCGCCATGGTCGACCGGCCGCTGCAGGATTTCGAGCCCAACCTGGGCATGGACCGCTGGCTCGGCCTGTGGAAGCGCGTACGCCAGCATGAGGAGGGCGCGCTGAGCTTCGAAAGCAACTGCCGGCGCGCCGATGGCAGCTGGATGCCGGCCGACGTGACCTTGGGCTTCCTGCGCTTTCGCGACGCCGAGTACCTGGTGGTCTACCTCACCGACGTTACCGAGCGCCGCCGTGCCCACGCCGCCCTGGAGGAGAGCGAGGCGCGGCTCAAGGGTATCGCCGGCAACGTGCCGGGCCTGGTGTTCCGCCTGGAGCGCCCGCTGCCCGGTGCGCCGGTGGATTTCGCCTTTATCAGCGAGGGCAGCGAGCAACTGGTCGGTTACCCGCCGACGACCATCATGGCGGCGGACTTCGGCATTCGCAGCCTGGTCCATCCCGAGGATCGCGCCGCCTACCACGCCACCCAGGATGCCGCCATCGAGGCGGCCAGCGACTGGCAGTGGCAGGGCCGCATCCTTACCTGCGCCGGCCGCGTGCGCTGGGCCGATATCAAGGCCAGCGCCCGACAGCTCAGCGCCGAGCATGTGGTGTGGGACGGCGTGGTGTGGGACATCAGCGACAACAAGACCATCGAGCTGGAGCTGGCCGAGTCGCGGGCCCAGCTGCGCGAGCTGTCGGCGCATCTGGAGAGCGTGCGCGAGGAGGAGAAGGCGCGCATCGCCCGCGAGGTGCACGACGAGCTGGGCCAGGTGCTGACCGTGCTCAAGCTGGAGACCTCGATGTGCGAGCTGGCCTACGCCGGCCTCGACCCCGGTTTGCAGGCGCGCCTGGACAGCATGAAGAAGCTGATCGCCAACCTGTTCCAGCTGGTGCGCGACGTGGCCACCGCGCTGCGCCCGCCGATCCTCGATGCCGGCATCGCCTCGGCCATCGAGTGGCAGGCGCGGCGCTTCGAGGCGCGCAGCGGCATCGCCTGCCTGGTGCAGGTGCCCGAGCAGCTGCCGGCGCTGACGGATGCCAAGGCCATCGGCCTGTTCCGCGTGCTGCAGGAGGCGCTGACCAACGTGTTGCGCCATGCCCAGGCGCACAGCGTGGAAATCACTCTGGAGGTGCAGGATGGCGAGCTGTGCCTGAGCGTGAGTGACGATGGTCGGGGTTTCGAGCCGGCCGCGCAGCGCGCACAATCCTTCGGCCTGGTCGGCATGCGCGAGCGCGTGCTGATGCTCGGTGGGCGCCTGGTGCTGGACAGCACGCCGGGGGAGGGCACCACACTGGTGGTGCATGTTGCACTGGATAGCGAGGTCGTAGCGTGATTCGAGTTCTGGTGGCCGAAGACCACACCATCGTCCGCGAGGGCATCAAGCAACTGATCGGTCTGGCCAAGGACCTGACGGTGGCCGGCGAGGCCTGCAATGGCGAACAGTTGCTGGAGACCCTGCGCCACACGCCCTGCGAGGTGGTGTTGCTGGATATCTCCATGCCCGGGGTCAACGGCCTGGAAGCGATTCCGCGTATCCGCGCGCTGAACGAGCCGCCGGCGGTGCTGGTGCTGTCCATGCACGACGAGGCGCAGATGGCCGCCCGCGCCCTGAAGATCGGCGCCGCTGGCTACGCCACCAAGGACAGTGATCCGGCCCTGCTGCTCACCGCCATCCGCAAGGTCGCCGGCGGCGGCCGCTACATTGACCCGGAGCTGGCCGACCGCATGGTCTTCGAGGTCGGCCTGACCGACTCGCGGCCACCCCACGCGCTGCTGTCCGAGCGCGAGTTCTCGGTGTTCGAGCGCCTGGTGCGCGGTGAGGGCGTCAACGAGATCGCCCAGCAGCTGTCGGTCAGCAGCAAGACCATCAGCACCCACAAGGCGCGCCTGATGCAGAAGCTCAACCTGCATTCGGTGGCCGATCTGGTGAAGTACGCGGTGGAGCACAAGCTGCTCTGACTTCTTCTCCCTCACCCTAACCCTCTCCCGGTGGGAGAGGGGACGAAGACGCCCGTGCCACCCCTCTCCCCTCGGGAGAGGGGCAGGGGCGGCCCGCGTAGGGTGAGGGGGCTCTCGGCAACTCGCGACTGTAGGGCAATCCCTACAACGCCTCCTCCGTCCGCCTTATAGCAATCTCTCATACCGCCCGATTTGCGCCGGCTCCACGGCTTTCTAGGCTTAGAGCACGGCAACAAGAACAAAAGGTGCGGTGATGGCCGAGAATGCTTCCAGCGATGTGCTCGTCAGTTTCAAGGGCGTGCAGAAGAGCTACGACGGCGAAAGCCTGATCGTCAAAGACCTCAACCTGGACATCCGCAAGGGCGAGTTCCTCACCCTGCTCGGGCCGTCCGGTTCCGGCAAGACCACCAGCCTGATGATGCTGGCCGGTTTCGAAACGCCCACCGCCGGCGAGATCCTCCTGGCCGGGCGCGCCATCAACAACGTGCCGCCGCACAAGCGCGACATCGGCATGGTGTTCCAGAACTACGCGCTGTTCCCGCACATGACGGTGGCCGAGAACCTGGCCTTCCCGCTCACCGTGCGCGGCATGAACAAGACCGACATCACCGAGCGGGTCAAGCGTGCGCTGTCCATGGTCCAGCTCGACAACTTCCGCAATCGCTACCCGGCGCAGCTCTCCGGCGGCCAGCAGCAGCGCGTGGCCCTGGCCCGCGCGCTGGTATTCGAGCCGCAGCTGGTGCTGATGGACGAGCCGCTCGGCGCGCTGGACAAGCAGCTGCGCGAGCACATGCAGATGGAGATCAAGCACATCCACCAACGCCTGGGCGTGACCGTGGTCTACGTGACCCACGACCAGGGCGAGGCGCTGACCATGTCCGACCGGGTGGCGGTGTTCCACCAGGGCGAGATCCAGCAGATCGCCCCGCCGCGCGACCTCTACGAAGAGCCGAGCAATACCTTCGTCGCCCACTTCATCGGCGAGAACAATCGCCTGGCCGGCGAGCTGGTCAGCCGTGATGGCGAGCGCTGCACCGTGCGCACCGCCCGTGGCGAGCAGGTACAGGCGCTGGCGGTGAATGTCGGTGCGCCGGGCGCGCCGGTGAGCCTGTCGATCCGCCCCGAGCGGGTGCGCATCAACAGTGCCAGCGAGAGCTGCGCCAACCGATTCAGCGGCCGGGTGGCCGAGTTCATCTACCTGGGCGACCACGTGCGCATCCGCATGGAGGTGTGTGGCAACCCCAGCTTCTTCGTCAAACAGCCGATCGCCGAGCTCGACCCCGCCCTGGGCGTGGGCGATGTGGTGCCGCTCGGCTGGCATGTGGAGCACGTAAGGGCGCTAGACCCTCTGATCGTCGAGTGACGGCGCCGCGCATTACCAACCCTGCACAGTGGAGAAAACAACAATGAGCAATATCCGCAGCATCTTCCGCCACAGCGCCCTGGCCATCGGCCTGCTCGGCGCGAGCCAGGCGATGGCCGCCGACCTGACGGTGATCTCCTTCGGCGGTGCCAACAAGGACGCCCAGACCAAGGCCTTCTACCAGCCGTGGGAAGCGGCCGGCAAAGGCAAGGTGATCGCCGGCGAATACAACGGCGAGATGGCCAAGGTCAAAGCCATGGTCGACACCAGCAGCGTGTCCTGGCACTTGGTGGAAGTGGAGTCGCCCGAGCTGTCCCGCGGTTGCGACGAGGGCCTGTTCGAGGAACTCGACCCGGCCCTGTTCGGCAGCGCCGACGACTTCATCGAGGGTGCCATCCAGCCGTGCGGCGTGGGCTTCTTCGTGTGGTCCACCGTACTCGCCTACAACGCCGACAAGCTCTCCGCAGCGCCGAGCAGCTGGGCCGATTTCTGGGACGTGGCCAAGTTCCCGGGCAAGCGCGGCCTGCGCAAGGGCGCCAAGTACACCCTGGAATTCGCCCTGATGGCCGACGGCGTGGCGCCGAAGGACGTCTACACCGTGCTCGCCACCCAGGAAGGCCAGGATCGCGCGTTCAAGAAGCTCGACCAGATCAAGCCGCACATCCAGTGGTGGGAAGCCGGTGCCCAGCCGCCGCAGTTCCTCGCCTCGGGTGACGTGGTCATGAGCTCCGCCTACAACGGCCGCATCGCTGCCGTGCAGAAGGAGAGCAACCTGAAAGTGGTGTGGAACGGCGGCATCTACGACTTCGACTCCTGGGCCATCCCGAAAGGCGCCAAGGATGCCGACGCCGCCAAGGCCTTCGCCGCGTTCAGCGTGCAGCCGGAGCAGCAGAAGGTGTACTCGTCGAACATCGCCTACGGCCCGGCCAACAAGAAGGCCGTCGAGCTGCTCGACCCGGCGCTGCTCAAGGACATGCCGACCACGCCGGAAAACATCGCCAACCAGGTGGCCATGAACGTGACCTTCTGGGCCGACTACGGCGAGCAGCTGGAGCAACGCTTCAACGCCTGGGCGGCGAAGTGATGATGTCCCCTCTCCCGCTTGCGGGAGAGGGTTAGGGAGAGGGGCGGTGCTTGCCCTCTCCCCCAGCCCCTCTCCCATGCATGGGAGAGGGGAGCTAGTCCCCGGTGTTTCTGGAGCCCGCGATGGCCACTACCGTTTCCCTCACCGAGTTCGCCGGCCTGACGCTGAAGCAGAAGCTGGCCCGCGCCGAGCGCATCAACCGGCTCAAGGCCCAGGGCCTGATCCTGCCGTTGCTGGTGTTCCTCTTCGTGGTGTTCCTGCTGCCCATCGGCATCCTGCTGTACAAGAGCGTGGAAAACCCCGAGGTGGTCGGTAGCCTGCCGCGTACCGTCGAGGCGATTTCCTCCTGGGATGGCCGCGGCCTGCCGGAGGAGCCGGTGTACCAGGCCCTGGCCCTGGACCTGGCCGACGCGCGCAAGAACCAGACCATCGGCGATCTTTCCAAGCGCCTGAACATGGAGCTGGCCGGCTACCGCAGCCTGCTGGCCAAGACCGGTCGCGCCCTGCCGTTCAAGCAGGAGCCTGCGTCCTATAAAGATGCGCTGGAGAACCTCGACGAGCGCTGGGGCGACCCGGCCTACTGGCAGGTGATCCGCCGCAACGACAGTGGCGTCACCCCGTATTTCCTGCTGGCGTCCCTCGACCACCGCATCGACGATCTCGGCGAGCTGGCGTCCGCCACCCCGGACCAGGCCATCTACCTGGACATCTTCGCCCGCACCTTCTGGATGGGCCTGGTGATCACCGCTATCTGCCTGGTGCTGGCCTACCCGCTGGCTTACCTGCTGGCCAACCTGCCGACCCGGACCAGCAACCTGCTGATGATTCTGGTGCTGCTGCCGTTCTGGACCTCGATCCTGGTGCGGGTGGCGGCCTGGATCGTGCTGCTGCAGTCGGGCGGGCTGATCAACAGCGCGCTGATCGCCATGGGCGTGATCGACGCGCCGCTGCAACTGGTGTTCAACCGTACCGGCGTGTACGTGGCCATGGTGCACATCATGCTGCCGTTCATGATCCTGCCGATCTTCAGCGTGATGAAGGGCATCTCGCCGAGCTACATGCGCGCTGCCATCTCGCTCGGCTGCCACCCGTTCGCCAGCTTCTGGCGGGTGTACTTCCCGCAGACCCTGGCGGGCGTCGGCGCCGGCTGCCTGCTGGTGTTCATCCTGTCCATCGGCTACTACATCACCCCCGCGCTGCTGGGCAGCCCGGGCGACCAGATGATCAGCTACTTCGTCGCCTTCTACACCAACAGCACCATCAACTGGGGCATGGCCACGGCGCTGGGCGGCCTGCTGCTGCTGGCGACCATGCTGCTCTACGTGGTGTACAGCTGGCTGGTGGGCGCGAGCCGCCTGCGCTTGGGATAAAGCCTGCGCAGCAGGCCAACTGATGGCCCTCGCCCCTTGGGGAGAGGGTGCCCGCAGGGCGGGAGAGGGGCGAGGCCCCGCTAGAGATTGATTGGAGAATGCAGATGCTGAGCCCCTACAAGTCCCCCGTCGAGCGTGCCTGGTTCTGGACCCACCGTGGCCTGTGCGCGCTGGTGCTGCTGTTCCTGATCCTGCCGGTGCTGGTGATCATCCCGCTGTCGTTCAACTCCGGCAGCTTCCTGGTCTACCCGCTGCAGGGTTTCTCCCTGCGCTGGTACGAGTCGTTCTTCACTTCCGCCGAGTGGATGCGCTCGCTGAAGAACAGCATGATCGTGGCGCCAGCCGCCACCGTGCTGGCGATGGTCTTCGGCACCCTGGCGTCGATCGGCCTGACCCGTGGCGAGTTTCGTGGCAAGGCGCTGGTGATGAGCCTGCTGATCTCGCCGATGGTCGCCCCGGTGGTCATCGTCGGCGTGGCCAGCTACCTGTTCTTCGCCCCGCTGGGCCTGGGCAACAGCTACACCTCGTTGATCCTGGTGCACGCCGTGCTCGGCGTGCCCTTCGTGATCATCACCGTGTCCGCGACGTTGCAGGGCTTCAACTACAACCTGGTGCGCGCCGCCGCCAGCCTGGGCGCCTCGCCGATCACCGCGTTCCGCCGGGTGACTCTGCCGCTGATCGCTCCCGGGGTGATCTCCGGTGCGCTGTTCGCCTTCGCTACCTCGTTCGACGAGGTGGTGGTGACCCTGTTCCTCGCCGGCCCCGAACAGGCCACCCTGCCGCGGCAGATGTTCAGTGGCATCCGCGAGAACCTGTCGCCGACCATCGCCGCGGCCGCCACGCTGCTGATCGCCTTCTCGGTGGTCATGCTGCTGACCCTGGAGTGGCTACGCGGGCGCAGCGAGAAGATGCGCACGGCGCCGGCGGAGTAGGGCAGCCCTCACCCTGACCCTCTCCCGAGGGGGAGAGGGGATTGGGCGGCGCCGTGCCTGGCGCCGATGTCTGGTCGAAACTCCGACTGCCCCTCTCCCCTCGGGAGAGGGCCGGGGTGAGGGTTCGCCAGCCGAGCGCCGACCAACCCCGCCCCCCCATTCCCTGACATACGACAACCGCCTCGCCCCCCGACTCAGGCTACAATCGCGCCACCGTGATTCATGCCTGAGGTTCGCATGCAGCCCTTCGCCATCGCCCCGTCGATCCTGTCCGCCGATTTCGCCCGCCTGGGTGAGGAGGTCGACAAGGTGCTCGCCGCCGGCGCCGACATCGTCCACTTCGACGTGATGGACAACCACTACGTGCCCAACCTGACCATCGGCCCGATGGTCTGCTCGGCGCTGCGCAAGTACGGCATCACCGCACCGATCGACGCGCACCTGATGGTGTCGCCGGTCGACCGCATCATCGGCGACTTCATCGACGCCGGCGCCACCTACGTGACCTTCCACCCGGAAGCCACCCAGCACATCGACCGCTCGCTGCAGCTGATCCGCGACGGCGGCGCCAAGTCCGGCCTGGTGTTCAACCCGGCCACCTCGCTGGAGTGCCTGAAGTACGTGATGGACAAGGTCGACATGATCCTGCTGATGAGCGTGAACCCCGGCTTCGGCGGGCAGAAGTTCATTCCCGGCACCCTCGACAAGCTGCGCGAGGCTCGCGCGCTGATCGACGCCAGCGGCTACGACATCCGCCTGGAGATCGACGGCGGCGTCAGCGCCAAGAACATCCGCGAGATCGCCGAGGCGGGCGCCGACACCTTCGTCGCCGGCTCGGCCATCTTCAACCAGCCCGAATACAAGACGGTGATCGACGCCATGCGCGCCGAGCTGGCCCAGGTGCGCGCGTGATCCACGAGTTGTT
The DNA here is from genome assembly GCF_029837695.1 of Pseudomonas sp. GD04019. Lineage (GTDB taxonomy): Bacteria > Pseudomonadota > Gammaproteobacteria > Pseudomonadales > Pseudomonadaceae > Aquipseudomonas. The sequence goes on along the minus strand of NZ_JAOEEA010000003.1, from coordinate 18,791 downwards.
CGAGGGGAGCCTGCCGCGCCTGGTGATGTTCGATCTGGACGGCACTCTGGTGGATTCGGTGCCGGATCTGGCCGCCGCCGTCGACCGCATGCTGGTCCAGCTAGGCCGTCCGGCCGCCGGCGTCGAGCGGGTGCGCGACTGGGTCGGCAACGGTGCCCGCGTGCTGGTGCGCCGTGCTCTGGCCGGCGACATCGAGCATACCGAGGTCAGCGACAGCGACACCGAGCAGGCCCTGGAGCTGTTCAACGAGGCCTATTCCGGCAACCACGCGCTGAGCACCGTCTACCCCGGCGTCACCGCCACCCTCAAGTGGCTGAAGAAGCAGGGCGTGGAGCTGGCGCTGATCACCAACAAGCCGGAGCGCTTCGTCGCCCCGCTGCTGGACGAGATGAAGCTGGGCCGCTACTTCCGCTGGATTATCGGCGGCGACACCCTGCCGCAGCAGAAGCCCGACCCGGCCGCGCTGCTGTTCGTTATGCGCCTGGCCAATGTCGAGCCCGAGCGTGCGCTGTTCATCGGCGACTCGCGCAACGACGTGCTGGCCGCCCGCGCTGCCAGCGTGCCGTGCGTGGCACTGAGCTACGGCTACAACCACGGCCGGCCGATCGCCGAGGAGAACCCGGCACGGGTGCTCGACGACCTGCGCCAGCTGCTGCCCGGTTGCGCCTCGGAGGGCGCTGCGCTAATGTCGCCGGACTCTTCCGATTACCCGCCTCATCGAGACAGCATCGTGGTAGTTGCCAGCAAACAATGGATGAAAGTCATCAAGGCCCTGGCCCGCTGGCGCTGGCGCGCCTGATTTCTCCTGGCCGGCTGGTTCCGGCGCGTTTGCCCAACATCCGTTTCACCTCCTCATACCACGAGGCAGAGCATGACCCGCGACGAATTCCTGCGTTTGGCCGCCGACGGCTTCAATCGCATTCCGCTTGCATTCGAAACCCTGGCCGACTTCGACACCCCGCTGTCGATCTACCTCAAGCTGGCCGATACCCCCAACTCCTACCTGCTGGAATCCGTGCAGGGCGGCGAGAAGTGGGGCCGCTACTCGATCATTGGCCTGCCGGCGCGCACCGTACTGCGCGTGCATGGTCACCAGGTCAGCGTCAGCGTCGACGGCCAGGTCGTCGAGCAGCTCGATAGCGAAGACCCACTGGCCTTCGTCGAACAGTTCAAGGCGCGCTACAAGGTGCCGACCATCGCCGGTCTGCCGCGCTTCAACGGTGGCCTGGTCGGCTACTTCGGCTACGACAGCGTGCGCTACGTGGAGAAGAAGCTGGCGCAGTGCCCGAACCCCGATCCGCTGGGCACTCCGGACATCCTGCTGATGGTCTCCGACGCCGTGGTGGTGTTCGACAACCTGGCCGGCAAGATGCACGCCATCGTCCTCGCCGACCCGAGCCAGGCCGATGCCTACGAGCAGGGCCAGGCCCAGCTACGCGAGCTGCTGAACAAGCTGCGCCAGCCGATCACTCCGCGTCTGGGCGTGGACCTGAGCAAGCCGGCCGGCAAGGAGCCGGACTTCGTTTCCAGCTTCAAGCGCGACGACTACGAGGCGGCGGTCGGCGCGATCAAGGAATACATCCTGGCCGGCGACTGCATGCAGGTGGTGATCTCCCAGCGCATGTCGATCCCGTTCCAGGCCGCACCGATCGACCTGTACCGTGCGCTGCGCTGCATCAACCCGACCCCCTACATGTACTTCTTCAACTTCGGCGACTTCCACGTGGTGGGCAGCTCGCCGGAGGTGCTGGTGCGCGTGGAGGACAATCTGGTCACCGTACGGCCGATCGCCGGTACCCGCCCGCGCGGCGCCACCGAAGAGGCCGATCTTGAACTGGAGAAGGATCTGCTGTCCGACGCCAAGGAGATCGCCGAGCACCTGATGCTGATCGACCTGGGGCGCAACGACGTCGGCCGCGTTTCCAGCACCGGTTCGGTGAAGGTCACCGAGCAGATGGTGATCGAGCGCTACTCCAACGTGATGCATATCGTCTCCAACGTCACCGGCCAGCTGAAGGACGGCCTGAGCGCGATGGACGCCCTGCGTGCCATCCTGCCGGCCGGCACCCTATCCGGCGCGCCGAAGGTTCGCGCGATGGAAATCATCGACGAGCTGGAGCCGGTCAAGCGTGGGGTCTACGGCGGCGCCGTGGGTTACCTGGCGTGGAACGGCAACATGGACACCGCGATTGCGATCCGCACCGCGGTGATCAAGGACGGTGAGCTGCACGTGCAGGCCGGTGCCGGCATCGTCGCCGACTCGCAGCCGGCCCTGGAGTGGGAAGAAACCCTGAACAAGCGCCGCGCCATGTTCCGCGCGGTCAGCCTCGCCGAACAGTCCGTAGAGTAAGGGGAGCCCAACCATGCTGCTGATGATCGACAACTACGACTCCTTTACCTACAACGTGGTGCAGTACCTGGGCGAGCTGGGTGCCGATGTCCATGTGATCCGCAACGACGAGCTGACGGTCGCCGAGATCGAGGCGCTGAATCCCGAGCGCATCGTGGTCTCGCCCGGCCCGTGCACGCCGACCGAGGCCGGCGTGTCGCTGGAAGTGATCAAGCACTTCGCCGGCAAGCTGCCGATCCTCGGTGTGTGCCTCGGCCACCAGAGCATCGGCCAGGCCTTCGGCGGCGACGTGGTGCGTGCGCGCCAGGTGATGCACGGCAAGACCAGCCCGGTGTTCCACGAGGACAAGGGTGCCTTCGCCGGCCTCAACATGCCGCTTACCGTGACCCGCTACCATTCCCTGGTGGTCAAGCTGGAGACCCTGCCGGAGTGCCTGGAAGTCACCGCCTGGACCCAGCATGCGGACGGCTCGGTGGACGAGATCATGGGCCTGCGCCACAAGACCCTGAACATCGAGGGCGTGCAGTTCCACCCGGAATCCATCCTCACCGAGCAGGGCCACGAACTGTTCGCCAACTTCCTCAAACAACAAGGCGGAGTGCGCTGATGGACATCAAGGAAGCCCTCAACCGGGTGGTCAACCAGCTGGACCTGTCCACCACCGAGATGCAGGACGTGATGCGCCTGATCATGACCGGCCAGTGCACCGACGCGCAGATCGGCGCCTTCCTCATGGGCATGCGCATGAAGAGCGAGACCATCGACGAGATTGTCGGGGCCGCCACCGTCATGCGCGAGCTGGCCTCGCCGGTGAACATCAATGCCGAGCGGCTGGTCGACACCTGTGGCACCGGCGGCGACGGCATGAATGTGTTCAACGTCTCCACCGCCGCCGCCTTCGTGGTCGCCGCGGCCGGTGGGCGCGTGGCCAAGCACGGTAATCGCGCGGTCTCTGGCAAGAGTGGCAGCGCCGATCTGCTGGAGGCGGCCGGCGTCTACCTGAACCTCAAGCCCGAGCAGGTCGCACGTTGCGTCGAGAGCGTGGGGGTCGGTTTTATGTTCGCCCCGGCCCATCATGGCGCCATGAAACATGCCATCGGCCCGCGTCGCGAGCTGGGCCTGCGCACCATCTTCAACATGCTCGGCCCGATGACCAACCCGGCCGGGGTCAAGCACCAGGTGATCGGCGTGTTCAGCCAGGCCCTGTGCCGGCCAATGGCCGAAGTGCTGCAGCGCCTGGGCAGCCAGCATGTGCTGGTGGTACATGCGCAGGACGGCCTGGACGAGATCAGCCTGGCCGCGCCGACCCATGTGGCCGAGCTCAAGGACGGCGCGGTCAGCGAGTACCGCATCCAGCCTGAGGACTTCGGCATCAAGAGCCAGACCCTGATGGGCCTGACCGTGGAAGGTGCTCAGGACTCGCTGACGCTGATCCGCGATGCTCTGGGCAAGCGCAAGACCGAGCATGGCCAGAAGGCCGCCGACATGATCGTGCTGAATGCCGGTGCGGCGCTCTACGCTGCCGATCTGGCGACTAGTCTCAAGGAAGGCGTGCAGCTGGCGCAGGACGCCCTGCACACCGGCCTGGCCTGGGAGAAGCTAGACGAGCTGGTGTCCTTTACCGCGGTATATCGTGTGGAGAACGAAGGGTGAGCATTCCAACCGTGCTGGAGAAGATCCTCGCGCGCAAGACCGAGGAAGTGGCCGAGCGCCGCGCCCGTGTCAGCTTCGCCGAGGTCGAGGCGCAGGCACGCGCCGCCAACCCCGTGCGCGGCTTCGCTCGTGCCCTGCAGGAGCGGGTGGCGCACAAGCAGGCCGCGGTGATCGCCGAGGTGAAGAAGGCCTCGCCGAGCAAGGGCGTGCTGCGCGAGAACTTCGTGCCCGCCGAGATCGCCAGGAGCTACGAGGCCGGCGGCGCGGCCTGTCTGTCGGTGCTCACCGACATCGATTTCTTCCAGGGTGCCGACGAATACCTGCAGCAGGCCCGCGCGGCCTGCTCGCTGCCGGTGATCCGCAAGGACTTCATGATCGATCCGTACCAGATCGTCGAGGCCCGCGCTTTGGGCGCCGACTGTGTGCTGCTGATCGTTTCTGCGCTGGATGACGTGCGCATGGCCGAGCTGGCCGCCACCGCCAAGGACGTCGGCCTCGACGTGCTGGTGGAAGTGCACGACGGCGACGAGCTGGAGCGTGCGCTGAAGACCCTGGACACGCCGCTGGTGGGCATCAACAACCGCAACCTGCACAGCTTCGAAGTCAGCCTGGAGACCACCCTCGACCTGCTGCCGCGCATTCCGCGCGACCGTGTGGTGATCACCGAGAGCGGCATCCTCACCCGCGCCGACGTGGAGCTGATGGAGATCAACGAGGTGTACTCGTTCCTGGTCGGCGAGGCCTTTATGCGCGCCGAGGAACCAGGCACCGAGCTAAAGCGCCTGTTCTTCGCCGGCAGCCGCGTGGTGCCGGGTGTCGATCCGGATTGATCCATAGCGCATGAAAAAGCCCGCCGATTGGCGGGCTTTTTTGTGGCCGGTATCCGTCAGCGCGTGCCGAATACCACCATGGTCTTGCCTTTCACGTGGACCAGGCCCTGTTCCTCCAGGGACTTGAGCACGCGGCCGACCATCTCGCGGGAGCAGCCGACGATGCGGCCGATTTCCTGGCGGGTGATCTTGATCTGCATGCCGTCCGGATGCGTCATGGCGTCCGGTTGCTTGCACAGGTCGAGCAGGGTGCGGGCCACGCGGCCGGTGACGTCGAGGAAGGCCAGGTCACCTACCTTGCGCGTGGTGTTGCGCAGGCGGTCGGCCATCTGGCTGCCCAGGGCGTAGAGAATCTCCGGATCCTGTTGGGTCAGCTCGCGGAACTTGGCGTAGCTCAGCTCCGCCACCTCGCACTCGGTCTTGGCGCGGACCCAGGCGCTGCGTTCCTTCTCGGTGCCTTCCTTCTCGAACAGGCCCATCTCGCCGAAGAAGTCGCCGGGATTGAGGTAGGCGATGATCATCTCGCGGCCGTCGTCGTCCTCGATGAGGATGGTGACCGAGCCTTTGATGATGAAGAACAGGGTCTCGCAACGATCCCCTGCATAGATGATGGTGCTCTTCGCCGTATAACGACGGCGGTGACAGTGCGCGAGCAGCTTGTCGATGTTCTTGATCTTTGGTGTAAGGGTAATAGCTACCATGCCCGAGTCCCGAAATTTGAGTAAGCCTTTGTCCAGCAGGCGAATTTCTTATTAGTTATCCGAACAAGTGTGCCAGTTATCCGTCGCCAGCTTAACAGACACGTGGGGGCCGGCAACGCGAATTTGCGACGCAGTCATCACTGGTAATGGCCCGTTGCCCGTAAATGCGACGGCCGGGTGAAATAAGGCGCTGTGATAAGCTACGCGCCTTTTTCGGGCAGTGGAGTCCAGGCGATGAAAGCGCGCATTCAATGGGCCGGCGAGGCCATGTTCCTCGGCGAATCCGGCAGCGGCCATGTGGTGGTGATGGACGGCCCGCCCGAGGCCGGCGGTCGCAACCTCGGTGTGCGCCCCATGGAAATGGTGCTGATCGGCCTGGGCGGCTGCAGCAACTTCGACGTGGTCAGCATCCTGAAGAAGGCGCGCCAGCCGGTGGAGAGCTGCGAGGCTTTCCTTGAAGCCGAGCGCGCCGACGAAGATCCCAAGGTGTTCACCAAGATCCACCTGCACTTCGTGGTCAAGGGTCGCGGCCTCAAGGAGCCTCAGGTCAAGCGCGCGGTGGAACTGTCGGCGGAGAAGTACTGCTCGGCCTCGATCATGCTCGGTCGCGCCGGTGTGGAAATTACCCACGACTACGAGATAGTCGAACTGGGCGCCTGACGGTCATCCGACCATCATAAAGCGGGCGCAGACTCTGGCCGCCACGGCCTTCGATCTGCATAATGCGCGGCCCTTTTCGGGGCCTGCGCCCCAACCAAAACCAATCGCCATCGCGAAGAGGTGTTAACCGTCCTACGCAGCTGAGCCATTCGCAGCTGACGGGCATGCTCGATCACGCGGCAGAGCCGCACCAACCAAGAGAATCTCCAACGGTGAAAAGCAAACTCAAGCTCCACGGGTTCAACAACCTGACGAAGACCTTGAGCTTCAACATCTATGACATCTGCTACGCGGAAACGCCGGAAGACCAGCAGGCTTACGTCCAGTACATCAACACCGAGTACGACGCCGAGCGGCTGACGCAGATCCTCACCGATGTTGTCGACATCATCGGCGCCAATATCCTGAACATCGCCCGTCAGGACTACGACCCGCAAGGCGCCAGCGTGACCATCCTGATCTCCGAGCAGCCGGTGGAACCCACCGCCAGCCAGATCGAGGAATCCCCGGGGCCGCTGCCGGATACCATCCTGGCGCACCTGGACAAGAGTCACATCACCGTGCACACCTACCCGGAGATCCATCCGGTCGAGGGCATCGCGACCTTCCGTGTGGACATCGACGTGTCGACTTGTGGCGTGATCTCGCCGCTGAAGGCGCTCAACTACCTGATCCACCAGTTCGACTCGGACATCGTCACGGTCGACTATCGCGTGCGTGGTTTCACCCGCGACGTGGAAGGCAAGAAGCACTTCATCGACCACGAGATCAACTCGATCCAGAACTACCTCTCCGACGATACCCAGGACGCGTACCAGATGACGGACGTGAACGTGTATCAGGAGAACCTGTTCCACACCAAGATGCTGCTCAAGAACTTCGAGCTGGACAACTACCTGTTCGGCGACGCCACCCGCAACCTGACCGCCGAGCAGCGCCAGCAGGTGGAAGAGCGGGTGCGTCACGAGATGCTGGAGATCTTCTACGCGCGCAACATGCCGCGCTGATTCTCCTGCAACGAAAAAGGGCGCCGATTGGCGCCCTTTTCATTTCTACTGCTTTATATGCGGTAGGTGCTCTTGGTCATCACTTTAGATAACAGGCTCATGCCGAACTTCACCGGCGCCGGGAAGCGCAGGCCGCCGGCGTCGATGGCGCTGGTGGCGTGCTGTTCCTCGTCATCGCGCATCTGTTCGAGAATGGCGCGGGTCTTGGCATCTTCCGGGGGGATCTGTTCCAGGTGCTCGTCGAGATGCTTGACCACCTGATCCTCGGTGGCGGCGACGAAGCCCAGGCTGACCCGGTCGCTGATCAGCCCGGCTACCGCGCCGACGCCGAAGGACAGGCCATAGAACAGCGGATTGAGCACGCTCGGGTGGCTGCCCAGCTCGCGGATGCGCTGCTCGCACCAGGCCAGGTGGTCGACCTCCTCGTCGGCGGCATGCTCCATGGCCTTGCGTACTTCCGGCAGCTTGGCGGTCAGAGCCTGGCCCTGGTACAGCGCCTGGGCGCAGACCTCGCCGGTGTGGTTGATGCGCATCAGTCCGGCCACATGGCGGGCGTCTGCGTCGCTCAGCTCGGATTCGTTCTGCAGGATGGCCGGCGACGGCCGCGCCGGTGCACCGCTGAACGGCAACAGGGTGCGCATGGCGGCATCGGCCTGTATCAGCAGGCGGTCGACGGGGGAAAACTGGCGTTCGTTGCTCATGGCCATCTCCACGGAAAGCATGCCGGCAGTTTACCCGAAGGTCTGGACAGATTTTTGACCGGCGACAACGGGTCGCTGCCAATCAGCCCGGCGGCCAGTGCATCTGCCGCTGCCCGAGCACGTGCATATGGATGTGGTGCACGGTCTGGCCGCCCAGGTCGTTGCAGTTCATCACCACGCGGAAGCCTTCGCCGCAGCCCTGTTCGGCGGCCAGGCGCTGGGCGGTATAGAGGATATGCCCGGCCAACGCCCGGTCGCCTTCACCGAGATCGTTGAGGGTGGCGATATGGCGCTTGGGGATCACCAGGAAGTGCACCGGCGCCTGCGGGCCTATGTCGTGGAAGGCCAGTACCTGGTCGTCCTCGTAGAGCTTGCGGGCGGGAATGGTGCCGTCGATTATCCTGCAGAACAGGCAGTCCACGCGCTTTCCTCCGGCGGCTTTGGGTATCCTGCGAGTTTAATAGTGTCGGCAGACAGCACAAGGAGTGCGTGTTGAAGAACGATGTCCACGATCTGGGCCTGGTCCTGGAGTCCCGCGTCAAACTGGTGGTGATCGAGTCCTGGGACGAGCCACGGGTGCTGGAAACCCTCACCTCGCTGGCGATCAAGCGCGGTCTCGGCATCTACACCTGGGCGGTGACCGAAGGCCTGCAGCGCCTGGCCTTCGGCGGCGAGCCGGTGGGCGAACTGGACAGCCGCGAGCCGGAGCAGGCGCTGCGCCTGATCAAGGCCGATCCCACGCCCAATATCTATGTGCTGTGCGATCTGCATCCGTTCCTGGTCGACAATCCCAAGCTGGTGCGCCTGCTCAAGGAGATCGCCATGAGCGAGGCGCCGCACAAGCCGACCCTGGTGCTGGTGTCGCACGCGGTCAAGCTGCCGACCGAGGTGCAGCGCTACGCCGCGCGCTTCAGCCTGGCGCTGCCGACTGAGGAAGAGCTGCTGGCGCTGGTGCGCGAAGAAGCCACGCGCTGGAGCGAACGCAACCGCGGCGCGCGCGTACGCACGGACAATCGCACTTTGCAGCAGGTGGTGAAGAACCTGCGCGGCATGAGCCACGCCGAGGCGCGATCATTGGCGCGCAACCTGATCTGCGATGACGGTGCCATCACCCAGGAAGACTTGCCGGAGCTGAACAAGGCCAAGTTCCAGTTGCTCGACCTGGAAGGTGTACTCAGCTTCGAGTACGACACCGCGCGCTTCGCCGAGGTCGGCGGCCTGAACAACCTCAAGTGCTGGCTGGGCGAGCGCCAGGACATTTTCCTTAACGGCAAGGGTGCCGATATCCCACGTGGCATGTTGCTGGTGGGCGTGCAGGGCGGCGGCAAGAGCCTGGCGGCCAAGGCGGTGGCCGGCCTCTGGGGCCTGCCGTTGCTGCGCCTGGACTTCGCCGCCCTGTACAACAAGTTCTTCGGCGAGACCGAGCGCAACCTGCGCGAGGCGCTGAAGATGGCCGAGCAGATGGCGCCCTGCGTGCTGTGGATGGACGAGATCGAAAAGGGCCTGGCCACCGGCAGCAACGACGACGGCGTCAGCCAGCGCGTGCTCGGCACCCTGCTGACCTGGATGGCCGAGCGCAAGGCGCCGGTCTTCATGGTCGCCACTGCCAACGCCATCGACCGCCTGCCACCGGAGCTGGTGCGCAAGGGGCGCTTCGACGAGCTGTTCTTCGTCGACCTGCCGAGCGCCGAGGTGCGTGCGGAGATCTTCGCCATCCATCTGCGCCGCCGCGAGCTGGAGCCGGAGCAGTTCGATCTGCAGGCTCTGGCGCAGGCCAGCGCAGGGTTCGCCGGTGCGGAGATCGAGCAGGTGGTGGTCAGCGCCCTGTATGCCGCCCAGGCGCGCCAGCAGCCGGTGGATCAGGCGCTGTTGCTGAGCAACATCCAGGGGACGGCGCCGCTGTCGGTGGTCATGGCCGAGCGCCTGACGGAGCTGCGGGCCTGGGCCGACGGGCGCACGGTGAGCGCCGACTAAGGTTGCTCGGCGCGAGTGCGTGGCAGGAGCGGGCGCACCATCTTCATCGCTACGTGGCGTACCAGTGCGCGTGGCGTCAGGCGCAGCAGTTGCGGCACCAGGCGATGGCGCCAGCCGGGGATGATGATGGCGCTGTTGCGGTCCAGGCCGCGCAGGGCGACCAGGGCAATCTCCTCGGGGCTGGCCAGTTGCTGCTGTCTTTCCAGTCCGCCGCTGTACAGTTCGGCGCGGCGGAAGAAAGCGGTGGCCACCGGTCCCGGGCAGAGCACCGAGACTTTCACTCCGAACGGCGCCAGCTCGCTGCGTAGCGCCTCGGAGAAATGCAGCACGTAGGCCTTGCTGGCGAAGTAGCTGCTCATCAGCGGGCCCGGCTGGAAGGCGGCCAGGGAGGCCACGTTGAGGATCTGCCCGGCACCGCGCCGCTTCATCTCCAGCCCCAGGGCATGGCACAGGCGGCTCAGTGCCAGGATATTGAGCTCGATCAGCTGCTGCTCGCGTCCCCAGTCCTGCTCGACGAACAGGCCGGCGCTGCCGATGCCGGCGTTGTTCACCAGCAGATCGATCTGCCGCTCGCCCTGTTCCAGCTCCTGGATCAGGCCGGTGAGCTGCAGCGGCTCGGTCAGATCGCAGACGCGGAACAGGGCCTCGACGCCGAAGCGCTGGCTCAGCTCGCAGGCGATGCTCTCCAGCGCATCGCGCTGGCGCGCCACCAGGATCAGGTTACGCCCGCGCCGGGCCAGAGCCTCGGCCAGGGCCAGGCCGAGGCCGCTGGAGGCGCCGGTAATCAGGGCGTAACTGCTCACGGCTTACTCCTCCAGGTCTGGGGCTTGCTGGAATTGCTGGGCTTCCTTGGCGCGCTCGACATAGTCCTGGTAGGCCGGAATCGAGATGGCGGCGAGGATGCCGATAATAGGTACCAGCAGACAGGACCAAGCCAGGGCAATCACGCCGCCACTGTTTGGGGGAGGCGGTGGACCGTAGCGGTTGGCGCCCTGGGTGCCTGGGATGACCAGCATCAGGATGGCAAACACGCTACCGACCAGCGGCACGAAGTTGAGCAGCCAGAGCCAACCGGACCAACCGATATCGTGCAGGCGTTGCACGCCGATCATCACACTGACAACCACTGCACCTATCAATACCGGGATCATCAAGATGCCACCGAGTACCGGCGAAATGGCCATGGCGCCCATGGCGATACCGTAGGCCAGTAGGCCGAGCAGCATCAGCGCCATTGACCAGCCCAGGTAGCGTACTCGGCCGATCCGGCCATCTGTGGTGAATACCTTGAGATCGCCATATTCCTCCAACGCCTCGCCGACCTCTGATCTGGGCGTGCTGTAAGGCGACTGGTCGCCAGCAGCGACGGGCACAGGGGTGCTATCCACCAGTTGCGCCTGCCGGGCCAGATATTTCTCGATGATGATGCCGCAGGCTGTGCACTCGGCCGCCTTCGTCTGTTGATGACCGCATTTGGGGCAGACCATGCTGTTGGCGGGCATCTGTGGCGTAGCGGGAGCAATTGTGGTCGGCTCGCTATCCACCAGGCTAAGGCCGAGGCTTCCGCCCTCTTGCTCCTTGCGCACCAGTGCCCCAGCCCGGCGCAGCGCGGCCAGGTACTTGTCGGCCTCGGCTTCGGCCAGGTCACGCTTGAGCGCTACCGGCGAGCCGCTGAACAGCGCGTCGATCTTGCTCTGATCGCTCTTGAACAGGCGGGCCAGGTTGTCTTTCACCGTGTCGAGCGCCATCTCCGGCATCAGTTGGCCGTCGAAGACGATCTTGTAGCGAGTGTCCGTCATGCGTGCATCCCTGTTACGTCTTTGGAGTTGCCCAGAGCCTAGGGGCTTTGCCGGGCGCGAACAAGCGACCTGCTGCGCAGTTTTCTGCTCAGCGCGGCCAGCGTTGCGTCAGCTGTCCGGCCTGGTTCTGGGCGGCGCGATATTCGGCATCCAGGCGGGCGACCAGCTCGGCCACCGTCGGCAGGTCGTCGATACCGCCGACGCCCTGGCCAGCCGACCATACGGTCTTCCAGGCCTTGGCTTCGTCGCTGATCGGCTTGAGTTTCTCGCCATAGTTGATGTCGCCCTTGTTCTGCAGGCGCTGCAGGTCATAGCCGGCCTTCTCCAGGCTCTGGCGCATGAAGCTGGCCGGCACGCCGGACACTGCCGGGGTATGCACGATGTCGGCGGCGCGGGCGTCGAGGATCATCTGCTTGTAATCGCTGTCGGCATTGCTCTCGCGGGTGGCGATAAAGCGCGTGCCCATATAGGCGAGATCGGCCCCCAGCATCTGGGCAGCGAGAATTTCGTGGCCGTGGTTGAGGCAGCCGGAGAGCAACAGGGTCTTGTCGAAGAACTGACGGATCTCGGCGATCAGGGCAAACGGGCTCCAGGTGCCGGCATGGCCACCGGCGCCGGCGGCCACCGCGATCAAACCATCCACACCGGCCTCGGCGGCTTTCTCCGCGTGGCGGCGGGTGGTCACATCGTGGAACACCAGGCCGCCGTAGCTGTGTACGGCATCGACCACTTCCTTCACCGCGCCGAGGCTGGTGATCACCACCGGCACCTTGTGCTCCACGCAGATGGCCAGGTCGGCCTGCAGGCGCGGGTTGCTGCCGTGCACGATCAGGTTGACCGCGTAGGGTGCGGAGTCCGGCTTCAGCCCCGCCTCGATCTCTTCCAGCCAGGCCTTGAAGCCGGCGCTCTCGCGTTGGTTCAGTGCTGGGAAGCTGCCGACCACGCCACTGTGACAGGTGGCCAGCACCAGTGGCGGGGTGGATACCAGGAACATCGGGGCGGCCACCACCGGCAGGCGCAGGCGTTGATCGAGCAGGGCGGGCAGTGACATGGGCGTTCCTCTTGTTCTCAGAAGGGTTTGACCACCACCAGAATTACGATGGCCAGCAGGAACAGCACCGGCACCTCGTTGAACCAGCGGTAGAACACATGGCCGCGGACGTTCTCGTCGCGGGCGAAGCGTTTGAGTTGCGCACCACAGACGTGGTGATAAGCGACCAACAGTACCACCAGCAGCAGCTTGGCGTGCAGCCAGCCTTGCTGCAGCCAGGCCGGGCTGAGGTAGAGCAGCCAGCCGCCGAAGACCAGGGTGGCGATCATCGAGGGATTCATGATGCCGCGGTACAGCTTGCGCTCCATCACGCAAAAGCGTTCCTGGCTGGGCGCGTCGTCGGCCGAGGCGTGGTAGACGAACAGGCGCGGCAGGTAGAACAGCCCGGCGAACCAGCAGACCAGGGCGATGATGTGCAGGGCCTTGACCCAGAGATAAAGCATTGGCGACTTCCAACGGGACATTTGTCGCCGATAGTAGAGAAAGCCGTGGTGGCACGTCACCCTCGAGGTTGGCCGCCGGGGCCATGGGCTTTATCATCGGCAGCCTTTCTTATCGGTCTCTCTGCGGGGGTTATGCAATGGTCAAGGTCGGAATCGTCGGCGGCACGGGTTACACCGGGGTGGAGCTGCTGCGTCTGCTGGCCCAGCATTCCCAGGCCGAAGTGGCGGTCATCACCTCGCGCTCCGAGGCCGGGGTCAAGGTTGCCGACATGTACCCCAATCTGCGCGGCCACTATGACACTCTGGCCTTCAGCGTGCCGGACGTGGCCACCCTCGGTGCTTGCGATGTGGTGTTCTTCGCCACTCCGCACGGCGTCGCCCATGCCCTGGCTGGCGAGCTGCTGGCCGCCGGCACCAAGGTGATCGACCTGTCCGCCGACTTCCGTCTGCAGGACGCCGAGGAGTGGGCCAAGTGGTACGGCCAGCCGCACGGCGCGCCGGAGCTGCTGCCGGAGGCGGTCTACGGCCTGCCGGAAGTCAATCGCGAGGCGATCAAGGGTGCGCGCCTGATCGCCGTGCCGGGCTGCTACCCGACCGCCACCCAGCTCGGTTTGCTCCCGCTGCTGGAGGCTGGTCTGGCCGATAACAGCCGCCTGATCGCCAACTGTGCCTCCGGCGTCAGCGGCGCCGGTCGTGGCGCCAAGGTCGGTTCGCTGCTGTGCGAGGCCAGCGAGAGCATGATGGCCTACTCGGTCAAGGGCCACCGCCACCTGCCGGAAATCTGCCAGGGCTTGCGCCGCGCCGCCAACGGCCCGGTCGGCCTGACCTTCGTACCGCACCTGGCGCCGATGATCCGCGGTATCCACGCCACTCTGTACGCCACCGTCGCCGATCGCGGCGTGGACCTGCAGGCGCTGTTCGAGCAGCGCTACGCCAACGAACCTTTCGTCGACGTGATGCCCGCCGGCAGCCATCCGGAGACCCGCAGCGTGCGCGGTGCCAACGTTTGCCGTATCGCCGTGCACCGCCCGCAGGGCGGTGAGTTGGTGGTGGTGCTGTCGGCCATCGACAACCTGGTCAAGGGTGCGTCCGGCCAGGCCGTGCAGAACCTGAACATCCTCTTCGGGCTGGACGAGCGCCTGGGCCTGTCCCACGCCGCGTTGCTGCCCTGATCGAGTTGCACCTGCGACGACTTGAATTCGCCGCAGGCGCGCCTATCTAAGAAGCAGGGCCTAGCTCCTGTTATCGCGCAATAATTGACCAATTTGCTCGGGTAAGCGGATAATCGCCGCCCGTGAAGTACGTAACATGGCGCCTGGCGCCGGGAGAACAGCAAGATGAGCGTCGAGACCTTCACTCCAACCCCCCTGATCTTCACCCAGGGCGCGGCGAACAAGGTGAAGAGCCTGGTCGATGAAGAGGGCAATCCTCGCCTGAAACTGCGTGTGTTCGTCACCGGCGGCGGTTGCTCGGGTTTCCAGTACGGCTTCACCTTCGATGAGGATGTGGCCGACGACGACACCATCGTCGAGCGCGAGGGGGTCAGCCTGGTGGTCGATCCGATGAGCTTCCAGTATCTGGCCGGTGCTGAAGTGGACTACCAGGAAGGCCTGGAAGGTTCGCGCTTCGTGATCAACAACCCGAATGCTTCCACCACCTGCGGCTGCGGTTCGTCCTTCTCGATCTAAGTCTTTCACCATGAAAAAAGCCGCGCATTTGCGCGGCTTTTTCGTTTGTGGCCAGGCCTCGTCAGGCCGGGTAGATTGCCCCGAGCACTCGCAGCCCTTTGGCGCCGCTGACGCTGGGGCGGTTGGCCGGGATGCGCTCCAGGCAGCAATGCGCCAGCCAGGCGAAGGCCATGGCCTCGACCCAGTCGGGTGGTACGCCACGCTTGGCAGTGCTGGCTACCTGGCAACTCGGCATCATTTCCTGCAGGCGCTGCATCAATGCGGCGTTGTGCGCGCCGCCGCCGCAGACCAGCAACTCGGCGGTCTCCTGCTGAGCCTGCTGCAGGGAGTCGACGATACTGCGAGCTGTCAGTTCCAGCAGGGTGCGCTGGACGTCGGCGGGCGACACTGCGGGGAGCTCGGCCAGGTGACGTTCCAGCCAGGTCAGATTGAACAGCTCGCGCCCGGTGCTCTTTGGGCCGGTGGCAGCGAAGTAGGGATCGTTCATCAGCGCCTTCAGCAATGCAGCATTCAGCTGTCCGCTGGCTGCCCAGGCACCGTCGCGGTCGAACGCGTCGCCACGCACCTTGCCGATCCAGGCATCCAGCAGCACGTTGCCCGGCCCGCAATCGAAGCCGCGCACGGCCTGGCCCGGCTCGATCAGACTGAGATTGCTGAAACCGCCGACATTGAGCACGGCCTTGGGTTGCTCGTCTCTGTCGAACAGCGCTTCGTGGAAGGCCGGAACCAGTGGCGCTCCTTGGCCGCCAGCAGCGACATCGCGACGGCGGAAGTCGGCAACCACGTCGATGCCGGTCAGCTCCGCCAGCAATGCTGGATTGCCGATCTGCACGGTAAAGCAGCGAGCCGGCTCGTGGCGCACTGTCTGGCCATGGCTGCCGATGGCGCGGATGTCGCTGGCGCTCAGCCCTTCACGTTGCAGCAGTGTATTGATGCCGGCCGCCGCCAGCTCCACCCAGCGTTGCTCTGCAATGGCAGCGCGCGCTAGTTCGTCCTGGCCCGAGGAACACAGTGCCAGCAGCTCGGCGCGCAAGGCGTCGGGCATGGGGATGTAGTGGTGAGCGAGGAGAGTGGGGCGGGTATCTTGCTGGATCAGGGCGATGTCCAGTCCGTCGAGGCTGGTGCCGGACATCACCCCTAGGTAGTGCGGCATATTAGGGCTGCTTGTTGGCGGCCAGCATGGTGGCCTTTTCCTGGTCCATGCGTGCCATCAGCGGCTTGCTCAGTTGCAGGAAACGCTGCTTCTCGTTGCGAGCGATGGGGTCGGCCATCGGCAGTTTCTGGCTGAGCGGGTCGACATGGCGGCCGTTGACCTGGAACTCGTAGTGCAGGTGCGGGCCGGTCGAGAGGCCGGTGGTGCCGATGTAGCCAATGATCTGACCCTGCTTGACGGTGCCGCCGGTGCGCACGCCCTTGGCGAAGCCTTGCATGTGGCCGTACAGGGTGCGGTAGCTGTTGCCATGCTGGATGACCACGGCATTGCCGTAGCCGCCCTTGCGGCCGGCCAGCAACACGCGGCCATCACCGGCGGCTTTGATCGGCGTGCCGCGCGGGGCAGCGTAGTCGACGCCCTTGTGGGCGCGGATCTTGTTCAGGATCGGGTGGCGGCGGCCCATGGAGAACTTCGAGCTGATGCGGGCGAAGTCCACCGGGGTGCGGATGAACGCCTTGCGCATGCTCATGCCGTCGGCGTTGTAGTAGCTGGTCACGCCCTGTTTGCTGGTGTAGCGCACGGCGGTGTAGGTCTTGCCGCGGTTGGTGAAGCGCGCGGAGAGGATGTTGCCGTTGCCGACCTGCTTGTTGTTGACCACGTGCTCTTCGTAGATCAGCTCGAATTCGTCGCCTTCGCGGATGTCCTGGGCGAAGTCGATGTCGTAGCCGAATACGTTGGCCAGATCCATGGTCAGGCTGTGCGACAGGCCGGCACGCTTGGCGGAGAGGAACAGCGAGCTATTGATCACGCCGTGGGCGTAGGAGGTGCGCACGTCCGGCTTGACCAGCTCGCGCTTGAAGGAGAAGCCTTTGTCGCTGCGCGTCAGGGAAATGCTCTCCAGATCGTTCAGCTTGCTGCCCATGCGTTCCAGCTTGCCTTCAGGCGTCAGCTTGAAGTCCAGGACCTGGCCTACGTGCAGGCGGCTGAAGCGCTTGGCATCCTTGTTGCTGCCCATGGCTTCGTGCAGGGCAGTGGCGTCCAGGCCGACGCGAGAAAATACGGTCGACAACGTATCGCCGTTGGCGACGGTGACGCTCTTCTGCAGCGGGTCGGTGGGTTGAGTGAGCTGTGCTTCTTCGTTCTTCTTATTCGCGTCTGCTTGGGCGCTCTTGTTATCGTCGAAAGGTGATTCCCCGGCGGCTTGATCGGGTCGGAGATCATCCTTCTCTTGCACGATCTGCTCGGAGCCGTTGTCCAGCTCCAGGCTCAGATAGGTCTTCTTGGCTTCGACTTCGCGCGACGGGAACACCAGCAAGGCCAGGCTCAGCAGCGCCGCAATACCGCTGGCTGCCAGCAAGTGGCTCCGCGGATAGGACGTGGCTTTGGGTACAGAATGCGTCATGGCTCAGGGTGTTTCTTGGAAGAGTGCATTAACTGTCTAAAATATAATCAAATTTCACTATAGGCAACCCTGCAGGCCATGCATCGGCCCAGCGGCACACCCCTGGCGTAGAGCTTGTAATTGGTCAGTGATCTTGTATGGTTGGTTCCCTTTTTGGTTGCGGGTAGCACGGGTCCTGTCATGAAGTCGGTTGAAGAGCAGCTGGCGCTGATCAAGCGCGGTGCAGAAGAGGTTCTGGTCGAGTCCGAACTGGTGGAGAAGCTCAAGCGCGGCGAGCCGCTGCGGATCAAGGCCGGTTTCGACCCGACCGCGCCCGATCTTCATCTAGGACACACCGTGCTTATTAATAAGCTGCGCCAGTTTCAGGAGCTGGGGCATCAGGTGGTCTTCCTTATAGGTGACTTCACCGGAATGATCGGCGACCCCAGTGGCAAGAGCGCGACTCGCCCGCCGCTGACCCGTGAGCAGGTGCTGGATAACGCCGAGACCTATAAGAGCCAGGTGTTCAAGATCCTCGATCCGGCCAAGACCGAGGTGGCGTTTAATTCCACCTGGATGGACCAGCTCACACCGGCCGACTTCATTCGCCTGGCTTCGCAGTACACTGTGGCGCGCATGCTTGAGCGTGATGACTTCCAGAAGCGCTACGAAGGCAATCAGCCGATCGCCATCCACGAATTCCTCTATCCGCTGGTGCAGGGCTACGACTCTGTGGCGCTGCGTGCGGACGTCGAGCTCGGTGGCACCGATCAGAAGTTCAATCTGCTGATGGGGCGCGAGCTGCAACGCTCCTATGGTCAGCCCTCGCAGTGCATCGTCACCATGCCGCTGCTCGAGGGACTGGATGGCGTGAAGAAGATGTCCAAGTCGCTGGGCAACTATATAGGTATCCAGGAAGCGCCCGGCGTCATGTACAGCAAGCTGGTGTCCATGCCGGATTCTCTGATGTGGCGTTACTTCGAGCTGCTCAGCTTCCGTTCCATGGAAGAGATCGCGCAGTTCAAGGTCGACGTGGCCAATGGCGCCAATCCCCGCGACATCAAGATCAAGCTGGCCGAGGAGATCGTCGCTCGCTTCCATGGTGAAGAGGCGGCCGCCAGTGCGCACCGTTCTGCGGGCAATCGCCTCAAGGAGGGCGAGCTGCCGGATGACCTGCCGGAAGTCGAGCTGCTCTCTATAGAGGATATGCCGATTTCCTCCGTCCTTAATAAGGCAGGTCTGGTGAAGAACGCTGCCGCTGCACGCGACCTTCTGAGTGCAGGTAGCGTGAAGGTAGATGGCGAGGCGGTCGATCGCAGCTTCATGTTCAAGCTGGGCTCCAGCCATGTATGCCAGGCCGGCAAGAAGGCCTTTGCGCGTATCTCTCTGAAGGCAGAGTG
>NZ_JAOEEA010000029.1 GCF_029837695.1 Pseudomonas sp. GD04019 | reverse complement strand
AGAGCGATCAGCCGCTGCTGCGCACTGGCCACTTCCTCGATCTCTCCGCCCACCCGCGCGCGGACTGGAACCAGCTGTGGCTGCTGGGTGAAATCCACCACGAAGGCAAGCAGCCCCAGGTGCTGGAAGAGTCCATCACCAGCTTCGGCGGCCAACTCCCCTCTCCCTCCGGGAGAGGAGCCGGGGGTGAGGGTCCATCCGCCAACTCGGACACCTTCAACCAGGGCTACCGCAACCGTTTCAGCGCCACCCCCTGGAACACCCCCTGGCGCCCACCGCTAGACCATCCCAAGCCACGCATCCTCGGCAGCCAGAGCGCCGTGGTTACCGGCCCCAAGGGTGAAGAGATCCACTGCGACCAATACGGCCGGGTGAAAGTGCAGTTCCACTGGGACCGTGAAGGCCAGGCCGACGACACCACCAGCTGCTGGCTGCGCGTCAGTTCCAGCTGGGCCGGCGACCGCTATGGCGGCATCGCCATCCCGCGCATCGGCATGGAGGTGCTGGTCACCTTCCTCGAAGGCGATCCCGACCAGCCGCTGGTCACCGGCTGCCTGTACCACAAGGAACACGTCGTTCCCTACGACCTGCCGGCCAACAAGACCAGGACCGTCTTCAAGACCCTCAGCAGTCCGGGCGGAGGCGGCTACAACGAACTGCGCATCGAGGACCGCAAGGGCCAGGAGCAGATCTACATCCACGCCCAGAAGGACTGGGACGAGAACGTCGAGCACGACCAGAAGATCCGCATCGGCCACGAGCGCCACGACACCGTCGAGGCCAACAGCTACACCGAGCTCAAGGCCGAGGAGCATCGCACCACCCACCAGGACCGCAAGACCGAGGTCCGCGCCAACGACCACCTCACCGTGGCGACCACTCAGCATGTGAAGCTGGGTACGGGGCAGTTTGTCGAGGCCGGCAACGAGATCCA
>NZ_JAOEEA010000028.1 GCF_029837695.1 Pseudomonas sp. GD04019 | reverse complement strand
AGCGCTCACTCCGTTCGCTGGGACCGGCGAAGCCGGCCCCTTAGCTTAATCGTTAGAGGCAAAGCGTGAAACTTAAGTGGCTAACCTTACCGCTGATCGCCATCCTGGCCGGCTTGGCTGGTCTATATAGCTATGCACACACGCTGCCCTCTCTTGCTTTTCCCTTAAAATCAATAAATGCATTTGCTCTTTCTGATGGCGGGTCTCTAACAATTGAGCTAGCAGATGCAAAGGGCAACGAATTTTACTTCGGCATCAAAGGGGACCTAGAAACGCCCCGTGAAATGTATCCATCCTTTTATATGCGTACTTTCCTAGGCATCCCCCTAATGGTCACTCCGGAAATTGGCAGTGCAGAGGAGCTAAAGCTTGCTGGCTTTGCCAAGAAACTAGCCGAGAAAAATCTCAGCCCATCCTCACTAGAAAAAGTCAAGAATAGCGACCTAGATGGGCTTTCAAAATCTGAGCTTTCTTACGCCGTTATCTATTCCATATACAGCAGCCTTAGTGAGCGCCATGCCTCTAACTAATGGTTCAAGTCGTTCGCTTCGCTCACTCGGGACCGGCTAAAGCCGGCCCCTTAACCAAACGTTAGGTGCCAATCGTGCAGACCACTAGACCACCAATAACTCTCAGCTGGCTCGGTACCGTTAGTCAGGGCAAGCAATTAGAGCTGGGAGCAACAACAGATACAGAGAACCTCATCCTCGCAACAATAGTTGCAGATGACGCAGATCAGTCACTTTGGTTTGAGCTTTATATTGAGAACCAAGCTGTTCAAATACCACTAGAGGTAATCAGCAAGGCTATTGAGGCAGCAAAACAGGATGTTCATTCTGAAGCTTGGTATGAGAAGAACGTTTATCCAAGCCCCGAGAGCACCTAACAATGCGTATATGGACTCTCCCCACAAGTAGTGGGCAAAGCTTTTGATCTGCGCTGCCGTCGGTGCGGTTGCATGCGTATATCCGGCCTTTCACGGGCTCTCGGCCCTAGCCATTCTGTAGTTCGCGCAGCGAGGGCCAAGCGCTCAATCGATCACAAGGATCAGCATTGTTATCGGCCTTGCTCCGCTGCAGGACTCGCCCTTTCCGACAGTGCTGCTTTCCACCACAACCACTATTGATCACCCGCTCACCGTCAGGCGGGCGGCAAGCTTTGCCAGTTGCCGCTAAAGCGTCGCTCGTGGCACCACACGCCCCAGCAAATCCTCACCAGTTTGTTCGCCAACGCCACCGCCGCTTTGTTCTGCCCAATGCGCGCCGCCGTTTCGGTTGCCCT
>NZ_JAOEEA010000027.1 GCF_029837695.1 Pseudomonas sp. GD04019 | reverse complement strand
ATCTTGCTGCGGGTACCCGGCGACAGGTACAGGTACGCGTTGCCCCATGGGTCGACCGGCAGCCGCTTCAGGTAGCCCTCGGTGTTCCAGTTCTTCGCCGGCGGGTTGCCGGTGGGTTTCTTCACCAGCGCTTCCAGGCCCTGCTGGGTGCTCGGGTAGTTCTGGTTGTCCAGCTTGTACATGTCCAGCGCCGCACCGATGGCGCGAATGTCGTTCTGCGCCGCGGTGACCTTGGCCTGGTCCGGACGGCCCATCACCTGCGGCACCACCAGGGCAGCGAGGATGCCGAGGATGACCACCACCACCATGATTTCGATCAGGGTGAAACCGCGTTGCTGCTTGTTCATCACTATTCAGCCCACCAGTTGGTTCAGAGAAAGAATCGGCAGGAGGATGGCCAGTACGATCACCAGCACCACCGCTCCCATGAAGACCAGCATGAACGGCTCGAACAACCCCACCATCAGGCCGATGGTGGCCGCCAGGTCGTTCTCCTGGTTGCGCGCCGTGCGCGCCAGCATCTGGTCCAGCTCGCCCGAGCGCTCGCCGCTGGCGATCATGTGCAGCATCATCGGCGGGAACTGCCGGCTGGCCTCCAGGGCCCGCGACAGACTGCCACCTTCGCGCACGCGCTGAGTGGCGTTGGCCACGTCGGTGCGGATGATGCGGTTGCTCACCACCTCGGCGCCGATGGCCAGGGCCTCCACCAGCGGCACGCCGCTGCGCACCAGGATGGCCAGGGTCGAGGCGAAGCGCGCGGTCTCGGTGGCGGCGATCAGCCCGCCGATCAGCGGAATGCGCAACAGGAAGGCGTGCCAGCGCCGGCGCACATCCTCATTGCGCAGGGCGCGGCGGAAGGCGATCACGCCGAGCACCACGAGCACGATGACCACTGCGCCCCAGGCCTTGACCAGTTCGCTGAGCAGAATCAGGCCGCGGGTCAGCGCCGGCAGGGTCTGTCCAGAGTCGACGAATACCCGCACCACGTCCGGCACCACATAGCCGAGCAGGAAGCCGACGATGCCCAGCGAGGCGAGCATCAGGATCACCGGGTAGAGCAGCGCCATCTGGATCTTCTGCCGCGACTGCTGGCGCTGCTCGGTGTAATCGGCCAGTTGCTCCAGCACCGGGGCCAGGTGCCCGGCGTGTTCGCCAGCGGCCACGGTGGCGCGGTACAACTCGGGGAAAGCGGCGGGAAAGGCACCCAGGGCATTGGCCAGGCTGTGGCCTTCGAGCACGCGGGCGCGCACGGCGATCAGCATCGACTGGATGCGCGGCTGGCGCGACTGGGCCGCGGCGGCGCGCAGCGCTTCCTCGATGGGCAGCGCGGCGCCGATCAGGGTCGCCAGCTGGCGGGTGACCAGGGCCAGGTCGCGGGCCGACAGGCCACGGCGCAGGCTGAAGCCACCCGATTTCTCGCTCTGTTCCTTGCGGTGCGCCGGCTCCACCTGCAGCGGCGCCAGTTGTTTCTCGCGCAGCAGCTGGCGTACCTGGCGGGCGCTGTCGGCCTCCAGTACCCCCTTCTGCTGGCGGCCCTTGGTGTCGAGGGCAACGTATTCGAAGGCGGCCATCAGTCTTCCCGGGTCACGCGCAGGACTTCTTCCAGGGTGGTCACCCCTTCCAGCACCTTGCGCCGGCCGTCGTCACGAATGCTCGGACCGAGGCTGCGGGCGTGGCGCAGCAGTTCCTGCTCGCCGACGCCGTTGTGCACCAGGGTGCGCATCTTGTCGTCGAAGATCACCAGTTCGTAGATGCCGGTCCGGCCGCGGTAGCCCTGCTGGTGGCACTCCGGGCAGCCCTTGGCGTGGTGGATCAGCGGCGGGTTCTGCGGATCGAGGCCGAGCAGGCCGCACTCGGCCTCGTCGGCCGGGCGCGCCTCGCGGCAATGCACGCAGAGCACGCGCACCAGGCGCTGGGCCAGCACACCGAGCAGCGAAGACGACAGCAGGAAGGGCTCGACGCCCATGTCGACCAGGCGGGTGACGGCACCGACGGCGCTGTTGGTGTGCAGGGTGGAGAGCACCAGGTGGCCGGTGAGCGAGGCCTGCACGGCGATATCGGCGGTTTCCTGGTCGCGGATCTCGCCGACCATCACCACGTCCGGGTCCTGGCGCAGGATGGCGCGCAGGCCGCGGGCGAAGGTCATGTCCACCCGCGGGTTGACCTGGGTCTGGCCGATGCCTTCGAGGTAGTACTCGATCGGGTCTTCCACCGTGAGGATGTTGCGCGAGCGGTCGTTCAAGGTGACCAGGCCGGCGTACAGGGTGGTGGTCTTGCCCGAGCCGGTGGGGCCGGTGACCAGGATGATGCCGTGGGGCTTGCGCAGGTTGTCGTCGAGCAGGCGGCGGTCGCGCTCGCTCATGCCCAGGTGCTGCAGCGACAGGCGCCCGGC
>NZ_JAOEEA010000026.1 GCF_029837695.1 Pseudomonas sp. GD04019 | reverse complement strand
CGCTGACCTTCGCCAGCGTCACCGCCTCGCAGTCGCGCAGCTTCCTGAGCACCGCCTGCCGCCCGGGCACCGTGTCGCTCACCATCAGCGGCGGCGTGTTCGAGGACGACAGCAAGGGCGGCTTCCGCTTCATCAGCGGCAGCAACGCCTTCACCAAGCTGGAGATCGACTACGAGACCGGCGAGATCAACGTGTACCGGGCCAGCGGCGCCTACACCGGAACCGCCTCGGTCACCTACACCCCGGGCGCCGCCGTCACCGGCCAGACCGTGACCGGCGAGATCGAGATCCAGCTGGGCAACCGTGGCTATGCCTACACCCTGAACCTGGCTGAGGCCAAGCCGCGCCCGGGTACGCTGATCATCAGCTTCATGGCCCTCGGCAAGTGGCAGGAAGTGCGCGACGCCGGCAACGGCGAGCTGGAGGGGCAGGGCAGCGGCACCGTGGTGTTTGCCACGGGCGGCGTCAGCCTCACCCTGAATGCGCTGCCGGACGTGGGCAGCTCCATCGTCTACCAGTACATCGCGCAGAACGATCTGGAGCTGACCCAGCACAGCGGCGGCGTCAATGCTGTGGCCCAGGTGCGCCACACCCTGCCGCATGACGGCATCCTGCCCGGCTCGCTGGAGGTCACCTACACCAGCGGCGGCGCTGGCAAGGTGCTGCAGGATCAGGGCGACGGCACCCTGAGCGGCACCGGCGGCGCGGGCATCATCAACTACGCGGCCGGCGAAGTATCGATGCAGCTCAGCGCCACCCCGGATAGCGGCAGCAGCATCGGCTATGCCTACGAGCAAGGCGAGGTGGTGGACGACAGCCTGAGCCTGTCCGCCGATGGTGCGGGCCTGGTCACGGGCACCATCCCCGGCGCGCCGCTGCAGCCCGGCAGCGTGCGCATGCAGTGGGTGGTCACCCAGCGCCAGGCTGTGCCGGCGGCGCTGGTGGGCGGCAACTCGGCCCCGGTGTACGAGTCGCAGAAGTCCATCGTGCGCAACGCCGTGGACAACGGCAGCGGCGGCTGGGAAGGCTTCACCGGCAGCATCAACTACAGCACGGGCGCCTTCAGCCTCAAGGTCAAGCAGGACTACACCTACAAGGAGTACAGCTACCAGATGGTGCGCGACCAGTTCCAGCTGGAGCCGCGCCTGGTGACGACCAACACCACCCAGCAGGAAGGCTTCGGCGGCTCGCTGGCCGTGCGCTACCAATCGGTGGGGCTGACCTACGGCGAGCAGACCGACAGCCAGCCGGCGCCGACCGTAACCTTCGACTTGCTGCCCAGCGTGGACGAGCCGATTGTGCCGGGCTCGCTGATCCTGCAGTGGGGCGGCGAAACCTATGTTGACCGCGACGGGGTGCTGTTCAAGAACATCGCCAGCACCACCAATGCCGGCGCGGCCGTGGGCAGCGTGGACTACCAGGGCGGCACCGCCACCCTGACCAGCTATCCGGCCGGCGTGGCGCCGAGCATCAACCTGCTGGCCTGCCTGACCACCAACGCCGGCTTCAGCATTCGCGGCGTCACCTTCCGCACGCCCGGCGCGCCGGTTCGCCCGGCCAGCCTGCAGATCACCGCCGTGCGGGTGGACAACGCCCAGGTGGTCACCGCCTCGGCGGACATCAACGGCAACATCGACAGCCCGGTGATCAAGGGCACCATCGACAACAACACCGGCATCGTGCGCCTGCTGTTCACCACCAACCCGGAGGACAGCACCGGGGCCAGCGACGTGCCGGTGATCCCGGTGCTGCTGCGCTACAACGCCGTGCTCTACACCAGCCTGCCGCTGGACGCCAACCTGATCGGCCTCGATCCGGTGCGGCTGCCAGCCGATGGCCGGGTGCCGATCTACCGTGACGGCGAGGTGCTGGTGATCCACCACACCGCCGAAACCAACATCGGCACGCCGACTGCCGGGCAGGTGGTGAGCCTGGCGCGCGATCACCAGGCCGACATCGGCGTGGTGGATGCCAACGGCGTGGCGCTCGATCCGCAGGCCTACAGCGTGAACCGCGAGCTGGGTCGGGTGACCTTCGCCAACCCGCTGGCGCTCAACGATGCCGAGGGCTCGCCCCTGGTGCCGCCGCTGACCGTGCGCGACCGGGTGGAGCACATGACGGTCTGCACCGAGGTGCAGATCAGCGGCGTGCTCGGCATCAACAGCCCGCTGCCGTGGGACTTGCCGGCCGGCGCGATGGTCAGCAGCGCGGTCACCTGGGGCGACCTGCAGGCGCGGCTCTATCGCTGGTTCACGCAGAAGACCTGGAGCAGTGGCGCGCCGAACTGGACGGACAACCCAATCGGCGACAGCACCACCGCGCAGTACAACCAGCTGAACTACCCGCCCGTGGTCACCAACCTGGGCAGCATCGCCGGCAAGTGGGCGCTGGTGTTCACCAGCGCCACGGCCTTCCAGGTGGTGGAGCAGCAGCTGGGCATCATCGCCACGGGCAGCACCGGGGCGGACTGCGCGCCGATCAACCCGGCCAACGGCGCGCCGTACTTCACCATCCCGGCGGGCGGGTGGGGTAGCGGCTGGGCGGCGGGCAACGCAGTGCGCTTCAACACCGACGCCTGCCTGGGGCCACTGTGGATCTGCCGCACAGTGCTGGCAGGGCAGGGCACCGTGCAGGACGACACCTTCCAGATTCAGGTTAGGGGAGATGCAGACTGATGACTGCAGGGTTGAATGGTACGGGGTCGCAAGCCGACCCCTGGCTGATTGAAACCAGTGCCCATTGGGCGACGGTTCTACGGGATTCAGCCTCGACGGGGTATTACCGGGTGACGGGCGATGTGGCCGCCGGTTTTACCTCGGGGATCACGCAGGCTGCTGCCAGAGCTTACAAGTGCAAGGTCATCGATGGTGGTGGGTATTCGTTGGTTCTTAACGTCAACCCACAAGCCAGCCTTGCAGCGTCTATGGCTGGGGTCATGCTCAGAAATGCTGTGCTGTCGTCGTTCTCCAATTCATCAGGCTCAACGTCAACCATCGTCCCCTTCGTCAATTGCTACTTCACGGATTGCTACGTGCGGTGCTCCTTGAGCAACTTTTTCAACGCGGCGTACTTTGCTGATATCCGGGAGGATTTTGTGGCGTTGGAAGCGAAGGAGTTCCGGCGCGTTCTGTTGACTGGAGCGGTTTCGGCTACATCCATGCCGTCGATGACCTCCTTCTATGCTGGGCAGTCGTTGGTGACATTTGTTCATGTTTACGGCTACGCCGGTTCGACACAGACCTGGTACACACGCCTGACTGCAAAGCCAACGCTGGCAACCCTGGACGGTCAGGCCAGCAATGCGTTTTCGGCTGCCGCCTGGTACACGGATGAGACGCTGGATGCGCCTCGCCCGTACTTTGCGGAAACGGTCTCGCTGGTGTTGCTGACCAAGGTGGATGGAGTGGTTAAGGCCCGCCAACTCTATTACGAGGCCGAGGGGCGCTGGACGCTGCTGGGGAGCACTGATGCTGATGGTGCCCTTACTCTGGATGTGCGTATCCGTCGCTGGCTCACCTTCGCGGTCTTTGCCTCCGAGGACTTCGGGCTTGATCGGCTGCAGGAGGGGTTCTACTTCGCGGCCGGGCGGTACTACTTGCCGCCCACGGATACCGGGTACATCTACCAGGCTGGGGAGGCTGGTCGTGCGCTTGGACTGGGCGCGATCACCTTCGGCAGCAGCCCCGTCACCGTCAACGGCGTGACCTTCACACCGTCCCCGGCATACAAGACTGTTTCCTCGCCACGAACCACCAGGCTCACAGGCGGTGCTCAGCAATTCATCACTCTGGATACCGCGAGCGGTAGTGGTGGCGGAGGCCCTGTGCTGGAGGGCGACCCTGCCTTCCTGGATGGTGTGGTGGAGGAGATCCACCCGATGCTTGGCACTGTGCAGCCGCTGGCCAATGCCGAGGTGGTTGTGGTCGAGCTGCGTGCTGACCAGAGCTATGCCCCTATGGGGCGGGCATTGAGCAACCTGCTGGGCGAGTTCCGTGTGGAGACCGAGGTTTATGGGGGTGGGGATGTCTTCGCCTTCGCCGTCGACTTCCCGGGGCTTGTTTGGCAGGCCGGTGCTGAGCTGGGGTTGGGTGCGCGTGTTCGGCCTCCGGTGAACAACGGCTACGTCTACGAGGTGGTCGTGGCCGGCACTGCCGGGAGTGAGGAGCCGCAGTGGTGGGCCGACGAGGGCGACGGCACGGAGGGCTACATCGGCACCGCCCGAGCCAAGGCCAAACCGTACTACCAGCCGCAGGCCCATGGCCCGCTCAAGATGACCTTCGTCACGCCGTGAGGTGGCCATGCTGCGTTTTCGACTGTCTGGCCCTTACCAGGTGCCGGCGCCGCTGTTGTTCCGCCTGCAGGCTCGGCACGTTGATGTGGTGTACCCCGAGCCACCACGGCTGCGCCTGAGCCTGGGTGGTGGTTGGGGGGCAGCGTCTGCGGTGCAGGTGGCGCCCTCTTTGCCCTATGCGGCAGTGCCGCCGGTCGAGTTGCGGGTGGGGTTGGGTCATTCCCAGGCCCCGGCCAGGGATGGCGCTGCCCTGTCAGGCTGGCGTCAGGCCGGTGCCTTCGACCAGCTGCAGCGTGAGGGCTGGTCGCAGGCGCTGGCCCGCAGTGGCCAGGCCAAGGCCGTGGCTTGGGGCGGTGTGGCGCCGAAAGATCACGGCCAGCGCGAGGGTTGGCAGTGGGCGAAGCCGGCAGACAAGACCGGCCACCGCCTGCTCTGGCAGATGGCGCGCATCGTCGACAGCGGCAACGGATTGCGCCACCGCGATACCGACCGCTACGGGCGGGAGTGGCGCTATATCGAGGCGCTGCCGCCGTACCGCCCTGGCACTCAGCCGCTGCGCTTCAGCTTCAACGGAGTGCGCTACCTGCCGGCCCGCACGGCGCCTGTGTATTTCCAGCTCGGGCGCAACCTGCGCGACCGCCCGACCCAGCCGAGGGATCAGCGCGTGGCCCTACGCCACGGCACTTCCCCGGTACGCGACGCGGCGCGCTGGTTGCCATGGGGGCGGGCCAGGCCTGCGGACGCTTACCCCACGGGCATCACATACCCGGACTATGACGGGCCGGTGATCATCATCGAGCCGCC
>NZ_JAOEEA010000025.1 GCF_029837695.1 Pseudomonas sp. GD04019 | reverse complement strand
GCGCAAGCGGTTGAGAAGAAACGAAAAATTCTTCAAAAACAGCTTGACAGATTGAAAGGCTGCTGTAGAATGCGCGGCCTCGGTTGAGACGAAAGACTTCGCCGAAACGCTCTTTAACAACTGAATCAAGCAATTCGTGTGGGTGCTTGTGAAGTAAGACTGGTAGTCAACTGATTATCAGCAACACAAGTAACACTCGTGAATTCGAGAGTTTATTTGCGATTGCTGAGCCAAGTTTAGGGTTTTCTCAAAACCCAAGCAGTATTGAACTGAAGAGTTTGATCATGGCTCAGATTGAACGCTGGCGGCAGGCCTAACACATGCAAGTCGAGCGGATGAAGAGAGCTTGCTCTCTGATTCAGCGGCGGACGGGTGAGTAATGCCTAGGAATCTGCCTGGTAGTGGGGGACAACGTTTCGAAAGGAACGCTAATACCGCATACGTCCTACGGGAGAAAGCAGGGGACCTTCGGGCCTTGCGCTATCAGATGAGCCTAGGTCGGATTAGCTAGTAGGTGAGGTAAAGGCTCACCTAGGCGACGATCCGTAACTGGTCTGAGAGGATGATCAGTCACACTGGAACTGAGACACGGTCCAGACTCCTACGGGAGGCAGCAGTGGGGAATATTGGACAATGGGCGAAAGCCTGATCCAGCCATGCCGCGTGTGTGAAGAAGGTCTTCGGATTGTAAAGCACTTTAAGTTGGGAGGAAGGGCAGTAAGTTAATACCTTGCTGTTTTGACGTTACCAACAGAATAAGCACCGGCTAACTTCGTGCCAGCAGCCGCGGTAATACGAAGGGTGCAAGCGTTAATCGGAATTACTGGGCGTAAAGCGCGCGTAGGTGGTTCAGCAAGTTGAAGGTGAAATCCCCGGGCTCAACCTGGGAACTGCCTCCAAAACTACTGAGCTAGAGTACGGTAGAGGGTAGTGGAATTTCCTGTGTAGCGGTGAAATGCGTAGATATAGGAAGGAACACCAGTGGCGAAGGCGACTACCTGGACTGATACTGACACTGAGGTGCGAAAGCGTGGGGAGCAAACAGGATTAGATACCCTGGTAGTCCACGCCGTAAACGATGTCGACTAGCCGTTGGGATCCTTGAGATCTTAGTGGCGCAGCTAACGCATTAAGTCGACCGCCTGGGGAGTACGGCCGCAAGGTTAAAACTCAAATGAATTGACGGGGGCCCGCACAAGCGGTGGAGCATGTGGTTTAATTCGAAGCAACGCGAAGAACCTTACCTGGCCTTGACATGCTGAGAACTTTCCAGAGATGGATTGGTGCCTTCGGGAACTCAGACACAGGTGCTGCATGGCTGTCGTCAGCTCGTGTCGTGAGATGTTGGGTTAAGTCCCGTAACGAGCGCAACCCTTGTCCTTAGTTACCAGCACGTTATGGTGGGCACTCTAAGGAGACTGCCGGTGACAAACCGGAGGAAGGTGGGGATGACGTCAAGTCATCATGGCCCTTACGGCCAGGGCTACACACGTGCTACAATGGTCGGTACAAAGGGTTGCCAAGCCGCGAGGTGGAGCTAATCCCATAAAACCGATCGTAGTCCGGATCGCAGTCTGCAACTCGACTGCGTGAAGTCGGAATCGCTAGTAATCGTGAATCAGAATGTCACGGTGAATACGTTCCCGGGCCTTGTACACACCGCCCGTCACACCATGGGAGTGGGTTGCTCCAGAAGTAGCTAGTCTAACCGCAAGGGGGACGGTTACCACGGAGTGATTCATGACTGGGGTGAAGTCGTAACAAGGTAGCCGTAGGGGAACCTGCGGCTGGATCACCTCCTTAATCGAAGACTTCAGCTTCTTCATAAGTTCCCACACGAATTGCTTGATTCACTTGCGAAAAGCGATTGGGTTTAGACCCGAGAGTTAGACGATTGGGTCTGTAGCTCAGTTGGTTAGAGCGCACCCCTGATAAGGGTGAGGTCGGCAGTTCGAATCTGCCCAGACCCACCAATTGTCAAGGGATGTGGCCAAGTCCGTAGATGGGGCCATAGCTCAGCTGGGAGAGCGCCTGCTTTGCACGCAGGAGGTCAGGAGTTCGATCCTCCTTGGCTCCACCATTAACTCGATAATCGCTGAAAGCTCAGAAATGAACATTGGTAGTTCAATGTTGATTTCTGGTCTTTGCGCCAGAACTGTTCTTTAAAAATTTGGGTATGTGATAGAAGTGACTTGTTGAATGTTTCACTGCATTCAGCAAATCAAGGCAAAATTTGCGAGTTCAAGCGCGAATTTTCGGCGAATGTCGTCTTCACGTTACGAATCTATAACCAGATTGCTTGGGGTTATATGGTCAAGTGAAGAAGCGCATACGGTGGATGCCTTGGCAGTCAGAGGCGATGAAAGACGTGGTAGCCTGCGATAAGCTTCGGGGAGTCGGCAAACAGACTTTGATCCGGAGATCTCTGAATGGGGGAACCCACCTAGGATAACCTAGGTATCTTGTACTGAATCCATAGGTGCAAGAGGCGAACCAGGGGAACTGAAACATCTAAGTACCCTGAGGAAAAGAAATCAACCGAGATTCCCTTAGTAGTGGCGAGCGAACGGGGATTAGCCCTTAAGCTTCTTTGATTTTAGCGGAACGCTCTGGAAAGTGCGGCCATAGTGGGTGATAGCCCTGTACGCGAAAAGGTCTTAGAAGTGAAATCGAGTAGGACGGAGCACGTGAAACTTTGTCTGAATATGGGGGGACCATCCTCCAAGGCTAAATACTACTGACTGACCGATAGTGAACTAGTACCGTGAGGGAAAGGCGAAAAGAACCCCGGAGAGGGGAGTGAAATAGAACCTGAAACCGTATGCGTACAAGCAGTGGGAGCCCACTTTGTTGGGTGACTGCGTACCTTTTGTATAATGGGTCAGCGACTTATATTCAGTGGCGAGCTTAACCGAATAGGGGAGGCGTAGCGAAAGCGAGTCTTAATAGGGCGCTTTAGTCGCTGGGTATAGACCCGAAACCGGGCGATCTATCCATGGGCAGGTTGAAGGTTAGGTAACACTGACTGGAGGACCGAACCGACTACCGTTGAAAAGTTAGCGGATGACCTGTGGATCGGAGTGAAAGGCTAATCAAGCCCGGAGATAGCTGGTTCTCCTCGAAAGCTATTTAGGTAGCGCCTCACGTATCACTCCAGGGGGTAGAGCACTGTTTCGGCTAGGGGGTCATCCCGACTTACCAAACCGATGCAAACTCCGAATACCTGGAAGTGCCGAGCGTGGGAGACACACGGCGGGTGCTAACGTCCGTCGTGAAAAGGGAAACAACCCAGACCGTCAGCTAAGGTCCCAAAGTTATGGTTAAGTGGGAAACGATGTGGGAAGGCTTAGACAGCTAGGAGGTTGGCTTAGAAGCAGCCACCCTTTAAAGAAAGCGTAATAGCTCACTAGTCGAGTCGGCCTGCGCGGAAGATGTAACGGGGCTCAAACCATACACCGAAGCTACGGGTATCACGTAAGTGATGCGGTAGAGGAGCGTTCTGTAAGCCTGTGAAGGTGAGTTGAGAAGCTTGCTGGAGGTATCAGAAGTGCGAATGCTGACATGAGTAACGACAATGCGAGTGAAAAACTCGCACGCCGAAAGACCAAGGTTTCCTGCGCAACGTTAATCGACGCAGGGTTAGTCGGCCCCTAAGGCGAGGCAGAAATGCGTAGTCGATGGGAAGCAGGTTAATATTCCTGCACTTCTAGTTACTGCGATGGGGGGACGGAGAAGGCTAGGCCAGCACGGCGTTGGTTGTCCGTGTTTAAGGTGGTAGGCAGAGATCTTAGGCAAATCCGGGATCTTAATGCCGAGAACTGATGACGAGCGTCCTTTTGGACGTGAAGTGGTTGATGCCATGCTTCCAGGAAAAGCCTCTAAGCTTCAGGTAACTAGGAACCGTACCCCAAACCGACACAGGTGGTTGGGTAGAGAATACCAAGGCGCTTGAGAGAACTCGGGTGAAGGAACTAGGCAAAATGGCACCGTAACTTCGGGAGAAGGTGCGCCGGTGAGGGTGAAGGACTTGCTCCGTAAGCTCATGCCGGTCGAAGATACCAGGCCGCTGCGACTGTTTATTAAAAACACAGCACTCTGCAAACACGAAAGTGGACGTATAGGGTGTGACGCCTGCCCGGTGCCGGAAGGTTAATTGATGGGGTTAGCGCAAGCGAAGCTCTTGATCGAAGCCCCGGTAAACGGCGGCCGTAACTATAACGGTCCTAAGGTAGCGAAATTCCTTGTCGGGTAAGTTCCGACCTGCACGAATGGCGTAACGATGGCGGCGCTGTCTCCACCCGAGACTCAGTGAAATTGAAATCGCTGTGAAGATGCAGTGTATCCGCGGCTAGACGGAAAGACCCCGTGAACCTTTACTGTAGCTTTGCACTGGACTTTGAGCCTGCTTGTGTAGGATAGGTGGGAGGCTTTGAAGCGTGGACGCCAGTTCGCGTGGAGCCATCCTTGAAATACCACCCTGGCATGCTTGAGGTTCTAACTCTGGTCCGTCATCCGGATCGAGGACAGTGTATGGTGGGCAGTTTGACTGGGGCGGTCTCCTCCCAAAGAGTAACGGAGGAGTACGAAGGTGCGCTCAGACCGGTCGGAAATCGGTCGTAGAGTATAAAGGCAAAAGCGCGCTTGACTGCGAGACAGACACGTCGAGCAGGTACGAAAGTAGGTCTTAGTGATCCGGTGGTTCTGTATGGAAGGGCCATCGCTCAACGGATAAAAGGTACTCCGGGGATAACAGGCTGATACCGCCCAAGAGTTCATATCGACGGCGGTGTTTGGCACCTCGATGTCGGCTCATCACATCCTGGGGCTGAAGCCGGTCCCAAGGGTATGGCTGTTCGCCATTTAAAGTGGTACGCGAGCTGGGTTTAGAACGTCGTGAGACAGTTCGGTCCCTATCTGCCGTGGACGTTTGAGATTTGAGAGGGGCTGACCTTAGTACGAGAGGACCGGGTTGGACGAACCTCTGGTGTTCCGGTTGTCACGCCAGTGGCATTGCCGGGTAGCTATGTTCGGAAAAGATAACCGCTGAAAGCATCTAAGCGGGAAACTTGCCTCAAGATGAGATCTCACTGGAGCCTTGAGCTCCCTAAAGGGCCGTCGAAGACTACGACGTTGATAGGTTGGGTGTGTAAGCGCTGTGAGGCGTTGAGCTAACCAATACTAATTGCCCGTGAGGCTTGACCATATAACACCCAAACAATCTGATGATTGTGGGTTGTATGGTGAAGTCGACAAACGAACCGAAAGTTCGCTAAGGACCGCAACGCCACATATCACATACCCATTCGGGGAAACGACTAAACACCGAGTCCCCAACCGAATTGCTTGACGACCATAGAGCGTTGGAACCACCTGATCCCTTCCCGAACTCAGTAGTGAAACGACGCATCGCCGATGGTAGTGTGGGGTTTCCCCATGTGAGAGTAGGTCATCGTCAAGCTCCTATCCCCAAACCCCCATCCGCGCAAGCGGGTGGGGGTTTGGCTTTTTACGGGCGAAAAATTAGTCAGCAACCGGGATCGACGCATGCGGT
>NZ_JAOEEA010000024.1 GCF_029837695.1 Pseudomonas sp. GD04019 | reverse complement strand
TAGTGCGTTGCTTCAGAGCCCTGGAACACGTTTTCCCAGCGAGAAGATGCAGCGGCCACACGGCCATCAACGGGCTTGTCGGCGACAGCAGATGCTGAAGTGACTCGCTGCCCATCAGATGCCCCCGGGTCGCTGCGCGACCCCGCGTCACCTGCTGTGCGCTCGCCATAATCAGGCTTGGTATCGTCGAAATAGCCGTTCTCGACCATGTCCATGCATGCCTCAAAGGGAATATCCATCCGGCTGCCTTGCTGGCTGATACAGGCGCAGCCATGGAGCTTCCCGTGACGATTACCCAGCCGCAACGACTTACGCCGCTGGTTGATGATTTCCTCTGACCTGGTGCTATAGCAGCGAGGCCTAGGAAACGACACCGGCTTGGTCAGATCGTCATAGATCGGAGCCGACGAAGGTACGCCAGCAATCCTGGGCGTGCGGTCGGCAATGTATTGCTCAGTCGTCACATGAGCGCGATCGGCGGCCACTGGAACAACCTGGGCAGCCTTAGAGGCAGAAACACCGTCAACGACCTCTACGGAGGCCGCAGAGGCATCACCGAACGAATTCAGGCGCTGATACAGGTACACGCCCACACCAGCGATGAACAACGCGGCAAGGCAAAGGACGAATGCCGCCTTGGGCAAGCGGAACTTGAAGTGGTGCGAAGTGCCCTCCTTCACCGAGTCGTAACAGCCGAAATAGCTGCTATCAATGGCAATCCGCTTGAACTCAGCATCGGCAAAGCCAAGGTTTTTGTTAGCCGCCAGCTGGACCTTCTGGAACTCCCAGCGCTTCACCCAGGGCCCATCATTCGGCCGGTGGTAGTGGATGTGCTGGGAACACAGCTCGCGCATGTGCGCGTCGAGGAAGGTCGGGCTCTGCGTGATCAAGTGCAGCTCGTGACCATCCTTCCGCATGATCTCAAGCCGTGTCGCATAGGCCGGCACCTTCGAGGCGGCAGAGCGAACACGAAACCAGGTCTGCGCCTCATCGATCACGATCAGCGCATTAGCCGGCAGCTCGAACCACGTCTCCGGATGATCGAACTGGACCCACGTTGCTTTGATCGCCGGGTGGTCTGGCTTGAAGTTCGTTACGTTGCAGTAATAGACCGTGCGCCCCGAGGCATGCGCTTTTTCGTCGATTTCCTTGATGCTGTTCAGCGTCTTTGTGTGGCCCTGGAAGCCGGTGCGGATGACGAGCATGGTCAGCCTCCTACGGCGCCAAGAGTGGTCTTCTTGCCGGTGCTGGCATTGACGCCAGACAGCACAGCGCGAGCCGTCACCGCCGAAAGCATGATGTTTACCGCGATATCCAGCTTGATCAGGCCGAACAGCATCAGCACATCAGCCGGAAGGCCAGTCATGTTGCTCAGCAGGTAACTACGGGCCGTAGACAGCACCGCAGTGATGCCGACATAGGTCACAGCACCAATACCGAGCGAGGTCAGCACCTTGGCCACCAGGGGGCCGACAATGGCGCTCAGAAACAGGAAAATTGCAGGCATCAGTCACCTCCAAAGGCGCGGCCAACGTAGACCGCAAAGAACAGCGAAGACAGCGCAACAAGCAGGTTGCCCAAGGCGCTGGCGTACTGGCAGACGAAGTTCCAGGAGAACGTCACCGAAGACCCCGTAAGGCTCAAATGCACTACACGATCTGGCGGGCAGGAAGCCGACAGCCAACGGCCAGCAGAAGGACCAGAGAACAGGCTGCCAGCGTCGATTTCATCGGTCTGAAGCTGGTACTCAGACTTACCAGCCTCAGCCAGAACAGAGCCCTTCTGGCTATCCCAATCCAAGGCGCAGCGCATCTCCTTCTGAGTACGCAACATGGCGCAGTCGATGGCATCACCCCCACAACTCAGGCTTGAGCCGCAGGCCTCACCACTGGCCAGGCGCTCAACCTCCTCTTCAGACTCTTCCTCTTCCTCGGATTCATCACCAGGTGTCGTCGGGTCATCACACTTCGGGCCTGTGCAAGTTGAACTTTCACCCGTTGTATTGCCGTTACCATCGGTCGAGCTGGAGCTAGAGGAGTTAGTTGTCGAAGACGTGCACTTGCCGGCCTTACAGTTTGTGTCGGTCTGCGAGGTGTTCGTTGTCGTTGTCGTGCCGCCCTGGGCGTTGCTGTTCTGCTGAACTTGATCAGTCTTGGTCGATGAATTCGACTCAGGAACATAATCAGGGGAAGTGCAGTGAAGACCCTGGACTCCATTCACAGCGCCAACAGCACAATTCGAACTTGCCCACTGGTTGGAATTCTTTGATGTCACGCAGGTATAAGTCGTCGTGCCACTGTTCACGGCAGGCGCAGTGCACTCTTTTGACTGAGTTGCTTCAGTTGGCTTCGGTGGCGTACAAGCAGCACCGGTACAGCCATCAACAGAACCACCCTCAGAAGCAGCCTGCTGGGCACCGGTATAGGTGCCAGAGCCAAAGCAGGTGAACTTGCCCGTCTTGCCATCAACGCCGCAGTCCTTGGTGCCGGAAGCTGAGCAGATATCGACGGCGCAGTCGCCCTGAGAAGTCGTGCAACGAATAGGGTTCTGGTCGTGAGCCTCAAGGGAAGCATATTCCTTCTTCCAAGCGGTAGTCTGATTAGCCTTCGAAGTGCACTGATTGGTAGGGGTAACACATTGGCCATTCTCCATTACCTTTGGGGCATCACAACTGGCATTACATTGAGTTCCGTTGTCACCCCATTGGCATTGCTGAGTTGAACTAAGAACAGTTCCAATAAGTTTATAACCTGGATCGGAAGAGTATTGCTTTGCGTAACAGGCATTCTCAGCCGTTACGACTGCAGAATAAGCGCCAGGAGCCCTCGCCTCACAAGCAAGCTGCTTAGTTGGATAACGGGCAGTCTGAGGGCTAACCCAATAAACAGTCAGAGTGGAAGCACTAGATACGCCCGAATAGCAGGAAAAGAAAAGCAACAGTAATAACGGCCAAGTAATACGCATTGGGATCGATCCCCATATCTGCAACCCTCAAACGAAAAGCCCCGGCGGACCGGGGCTATCTGGAACCTTCACCCCATTACAGGGCTTTGCGGAGCCACTTCAGAGCAGCAATGCCGATGATCACGGCGATCACCAGGGCGCCCAGGGCGAGAGCGTCAGTCTTACCGGCAGTGATCGCGCTAGTGACCTCGGTGTCGAGGGCTGCGTGAGCCTGCTGGATGGACAGAACGCCGACAGCAGCAGCGGCACCGATGGAGCGTTTCAGGGTTTGCAGATTGCGCATGGTTGTTACCTCAGTTGAGCGACTTTCTTGAGAGCGAGAAGGCAGAACACGGCCACGAAGACGCCCAAGGCGGCGTCCTTAAGCTGCGTTGCTTCCTCAGTGGTAAGCCCCGAGTTCGGGACTGTTTGGAGCGTGCCGGCGCACGACAGAAAGCCCTCGGGGGACTGCTGCCAGGTGCCGTCACACGCAATCAGGGAGGCCATCAGCGCAGCGCCTGAGGAAGGCGGCCACGACCGATGCCCTTGGTGATCAGATCGGAGAGCGCCAGCGCGAGCTCGGGGGTCAGAACGTCAGCCGAGCCGGAGGCGGAGCACTCCGGGCAGAAGTGCTGTTCCTGGGCGGAAGGGACGTGCAGAACGCCCATTTCGCGGGAGCAGCCATTGCAGAGGATTCGACCCTGGCAGATCACGGCGGCGCCCTCCCCTTAGGCCGTTTTCAGCGCAGCAGCAGCCGGGGCTTTCACCAGGCGCGGGCGCATTTGCAGGTCATCGAAGCGACCGACGAAGAAGCTACTGTCGTCGAGCATGTATTGGCCCGGCAGATACGGCTGAGCATCGTCTTCCAGGGTGACTTTGATCGGCTGCGGGTACTTGTTCGGCGGGATGTGGACGTAGGCCGTTTGCTCGCGAATCTGGTACGGCTTGCCGGTGCGGGCAGAGGTGCCGGTCTTGATTTTCAGCTCAGTCGATTCGATTTCGATAATCAGCATTTCATCGTGCTCCTAGTGCGGGTCGAGGCCGAACAGATCGCCCACGTAGGGCGCTGATTTGGTCTCGGAGAAAAGGCGGAACTTGTTGGGGTTCTCGCCGTAGTTGCCCTCCTCCCGCAGCTTGTCGACTGCCGCCAGGGCCTCGTCGACTTGTTGCGTCAGGTGGGGATTCAGGAATGAACGGACTTGGCGCTGCTGCTCGATGCGGCGGCGCTCAGATGCAGAGAGCTGGGTGCCCTGGAAGCTGACGGTCTTCATGCAGCCACCAGTTGCAGGTGGCCAGCTGGGCGGCGATACCAGGTCGGCATGGCCAGCACATCGACCGGGATGACGTCACGGCTGGAGACGTGGACGACCGGCGAGAAGCGTGTCAGGTCGCAGGGGTTGGCGATGTCGATGCCGATCTGGCGCAGGCGAGCGCGCATGGTCTGCTGCTGGCGGTTCTGCTTGTCGAAGGGCTTGCCACCCATCCAGGCCAGCGCGTACTGCGCAGTGGTGTTTGCGGCCTTGGTGTTTTTCACCACGCCTTGAGATACCAAATGCTCGCTTATCGTCTCGTAATCCATCGCCGTCACCGTCAGTCGCTTGTCTATCCCCAGGAATTCTTCATGAATGGCCTTGAGCTTCGACTCGTCGAAAAAACCCCACCAGGCGAGGCCTTCGCGCAGCAGGTATTCACGCTTCAGCTCCTGTTCCATGCGCACCACGCCGTGTTCCTGGCAGTAGGTGATCAACTCACGGAGGTAGGTGACCTCGGGGCTGTCATCGCCGAAGTTGCGGCGCGCTTTGGGGAGCAGGAATAAGGCGATCGCTGTCGCCTTCTCGTAGGCCTTGCGGTACTGATCGCGGGCCTTCCAATCGACGGTGCAGCCGTCGGTGTAGAGGTGGCCGACCTTGTAGCCGGCGCGCTGAGTGCTCAGCGCCTTGATGTACTGAAGGGCATTGCCCTTCCCTACTGTCCGGTTAGTCGTCAGGTCGATCCGAGTGATGCGCATGCCGTCGCCGACGATGGTGTGCTTGTGGCTGGTCTCAACGGTCTGCACGTAGGCGAAATGGTCGCCCTCCTCGTTCGCCTGGCCCTGATCGAATGCCAGGTCAAGCGCCTCATCAGCGCTACGCGCCTGAGTGATCCGGCGAGAAACGACCCGAGAACGGGGCGCCATCAGGTGATCGATGCGCGTGCAGCGAGTCAGCGCAGGCAGGCCATACTCCAGCAGGATGCGGTTGTAGACCGCCACGCACTGCTCGATGGTCTGGTAGCCGAAAAGGTTGTCGAGGCGATCCACCGCGCTGGGGTTGCCCTGAACGATGAGTCGACGGCCATCGACGCGAATCTTGATCGAGGTCGAGTAAGAGCCTTCGTGCTTCCAGCCTGGCTGGGTCTCGCTGAGGCGTTCGCCGGTCCGGGTGCAGTACCGCTCAATAGTGATGTCAGCGACCTTGGGCAAATCGAACGGGTAGGCCTGCTCCACCGACAGGTAGTCGATGAACATGCAGCTACGAGGTTCGACCGAGAGCGACATTGGCGTCCAATCCATAAGACAGATACGACGCATCGTAGCGACGTATTTGTCCTAGTCAAGACGTATTTGTCACATGGTGGCGATTTGGCAGGACGGAAAAGGAGACAGAACGTGGTCAAATTGGTACATGAAAGTCCCATGAGCCAGCCAGCAATGACCCTTGGTGAAAACCTGAAACGCATCCGCGAGCAAGCCGGACTGTCGCAAGGACAGCTCGCCGTGCTGGCCAACCTCAACCTGAAAATGGTTCAGAGGATCGAGGCCGGGGATGGCGACACCGGAGTGTCCAAGGTAAAGGCCCTGATCATTGCCCTGGGGTGCACAGCCGACGAGCTGCTGTTTGACGAGAGCGAGCTGGGCGAAGACGGCGACCTGAAAATACTCTTCGAGCAGATGCGCAAGCTCGAAGGCCAGGAGCGTCAGACCTGCAAAGAGGTGATACGAGCCCTCATCATGCAGCACCAAAACCGAGAGCTGCTGAAGCAAGGGTAAGCCTGAGTTACCGCAGGATATTGCGGTGAATTGGGGGTGTTACAGCACCCCCACCCGTCCGCGCGGCTGCAACGGCCGTAGCACCTTCCGCCGGGCTTGGTCGACCTGAACCAGCCTCGGACACCTGAATCAGCAGCGAAAGACGACCAGAGAGTGCCCTGACAGGCGCTGTGCGGCCCGTATTGGGGTGATCATGGCGCGAAGGGGGTTTTGCGGCGCCTGAGAGCCAGGCGCACGCGAAGAGGCTCAGCGGCGATAGTTGGGATGCAGAGGATTTTCAGACCGAGCGAAGAACATATCGCCCTGGCCGCAGGCTTCGACCAGAAGCGCCGCCGAGTCGCGAGCCTGGTCCAGGACCTGCTGCTGGCGAGCGACGATGTCCCGGAGTCGTGATATTTCCTCACGTTGCTCGTCAACTCGGTCGCGCAGCTGGAGCATCTGCTCGATGCCCGCGATGAACGCCTGGCTACCAGTGCCTTTACCGGTTGCGATCTTGGCCTGGCGCACCAGGTCTTCGGGAACATCACGAATCGTCAGAAGCATCGAGCAGTCTCCCTGCTAGCAGTTTTCATCCTGGAGCGATCGCACCAGGTGCAATTATGCTAGCAAGTCTATCGATAGAGCTGCTAGCAATTTCGAGGATCTCACCAGGTGCTCGAGCAGAAAAACGCTAGCAATCAGAGGTCGAGAATTCGCCGGCAAATAGCTTTCAACTGATCGACCAGCTGATCCAGTTCGGCAGATTCCTGGGCGAAGTCGTCGGCAGAAATTCGCAATTTGCGAACTTCGGAGACGAGGCGCGGATAGTCAGTCAAGATCCACTCGACAGCCTCAGAGCCCTTGCGGCCTGGGGCGTACAGCTCAGCGTCTCGGATCAGATAGGCAGGTAGGTCAACGGGGCATCGCATAATCCGGATTATGGCTGAATACCGTCAGGCGCTGCGCATTGTCCTGACGATACTCACCATGAATCCGGGTCCATTATGCGAAGCCT
>NZ_JAOEEA010000023.1 GCF_029837695.1 Pseudomonas sp. GD04019 | reverse complement strand
CTCGGTACTTCAGAGTGTGGTGTGGAGAGAGTCCATTACAGCATTCAAGCCGCTCACTGTGCTCACTCGGGACCGACTGAAACCGCTCGATTAACCGAATGCCATACGCTGGTGACACATGGAAGAAATTCTCAGCTTCGCTGCACGACTTCTTGGCTACTTTGCAACAGAGATCCTACTGGGCTCATTTTTCTACGCCATAGGCTGGCCTTTTGTAAAAGCGGCCACGCTTTGGAAATACCCGAAGAATGAGTGGCTGAGCGGGTCTAGAAATGAAACATATGTGTGCTGCATTGGGATTGTTGTATTCGCTTTTCTGCTAATGGCTGCTTTTGGCCAGCTCAGTGCTCTATGAATAAAGTAATCAGTATTATTTTGCTAACGCTGATAGGTGGCTGTGCGACTTACAAAGTTGAGATGGCCGATAAGGCTTCCGTGGCAAAAATGATACCTAATCCAGATGCGTCTATTCTACTCAAAAAGGAGAATTTATATCCGGAGGGATTTCAGTGCTTCGAGCCAATGCTGTTTGTGCTTACATTTGGGCTAATCCCAACGCACTGCGTAGACACATATAGTGCCTCGACCACTACAGATCAGCAAAAATTAGTGCCGTTAGGATCCTTCAAGATAACTACCATCGGTGGCTGGGCTGCGCTAATCATAGCGCCGCTGCCCCAATGGAGATTTGGGTCGCCAGATAAGCCGGAGGTTGAAATAAACAAATTATTAGCCATAAGTGATAGGCGAATATAACAATCCATTAAGCTGAGCCGCTCCGCTGACTAGACAGTCAAAATTTGCCCGCCCTTTAAATCAATACTTGGGGGAGACACTGTGAGAAAAATCGTAATGCTAGGTGTTGTTTTGATGACCGGTTGTCAAAATGAAGCCATGCGCACGCCTAGACCATCAACTGGGGCCTCAGAGCAGGCCGGCACTGCTACGTTAATCGTAATCTCCAAGGAAACAAAGCTAGGAGAGAGCGGCTTT
Source organism: Pseudomonas sp. GD04019 (assembly GCF_029837695.1). Lineage (GTDB taxonomy): Bacteria > Pseudomonadota > Gammaproteobacteria > Pseudomonadales > Pseudomonadaceae > Aquipseudomonas. The sequence continues at coordinate 13,568 of NZ_JAOEEA010000023.1, read as the reverse complement.
AATCTTTTCGATAACGACAAAACGCTTCTCTCCTACATGAAAATAAGCAAGACAGTTGAGTTTAAGCTACCTTCGGGAAGTCGCACCTTTACTGTTTCATCGACAGGCAGCCCTGGTTTCAAATTGCGAGCAAATCTAAAGCCAGATACTAGGACCTGCATGCAGATCGAAACCAATAACGCGAATTACCTGGGGAAGTTCATTCTCCCGTTTATGAGAAATGCGACTCCAACCCACAGAGCCGAGCTAATTCCCTGCGAATTGAAATCCGCCACATAGCGGCTGATTCAGATTGCCACATTAGAGTGTACGGATTTTATGGATATTACCGCCGTCAAGGACTACTGCCGTGGACTCCCCGGTGTCTCGTCGAGGCTGTACGACGCGCCGAGCAACATCCTTGTCTATTACGTGGGCGGCAGGAAGTTCGCCTATTTCAAGACCAGTGAGCCGGAGCAGTGGCGCTTCAGTATTTGCACCTCTGCGGAGCGCTTCCTGGAGCTGACCGACGTGCCGGGCATCAAGCCGGCTCGCTATATGGCCAGGTTCCGCTGGGTCACCATCGTGGATGTCGAGACGGTTCCGGCCGACTACCTTCGGGAGCTGATCACCTGGTCTTACGCCAAGGCACGCTCCGGCCTGTCGAAGCGGCAGCAGTTGGCCATCGCCCTTGAGCAATCACAACCCTGACCCCACTCTACGGTGACTACGGCCCGTGGCTACAACAGGAGCATCGCGTGTATCTGCTGACAGAAAACACTGCCGAGATAGCGTGCCCGGTGAGTGTGGCGTACGACTACATCACCAATCTGGAGACGTTCGGCGAGTGGTTTCCTGGCGTCCTCGCCATCGAGTCGGCGAACGAATTGGCGCATGCCGTTCCCGGGAAAACCTATCTTGAAACCGTCGCCATTCCCCTGCGCGGTACCCGCAAGGTCGCCATCACGGTCGTTGCTGCGGAGCCGAACAAACTGCTCGTCACGGAAGGCCAGCTGCCGCCACTGATGCCGAGGATGGAAATCGAGTTCCATTCCATCGATGCCGGCGCATGTCGGGTCGTGTGGCGGATGTTCAGCCGCAATGATCACCTCCTCGCCAGGATCACCCTCTTGCCGCTCGCCCGCAGAGTCATGCGCAAGCGCGCCGCGATTGGGATGACAAGGCTAGCGAGGGTATTGGAGGGGCGCAGTGCCTGACCCTTCTGCTCGGCCACGACCCAGCAAACCAGCCATAGCCGCACGAACGTTCACAGGTATCCCGAGAGCCCACATGATCGATCTCCCACCACTCAAGCCCCTGTTCCTCTGCTCCATCCTGGCGTTCGGTGCATTAGCCGGATGTGACCAACAACCTGACGCGGAGAACGCGCAATCGTCCTCCGGCATCAGCCCAGCCGATCAGGCCGCCATCGCGGATCTGGCTCGCGTCGGTACAGCAGTCGCGGCGCAATCCGCCGACCTGAAGCTGGAGTTTCTCGGCGCCAAGAATGGCGTTGACCCGGCACAGGCGGCTGCCGGAGAGAGCTGGTCACTCTTCCATCTCTCGTTTGCCGCCGCGCAGCCTTCGCAGTTGCAGCTGAGCGGCAATCTGAACAGCCAGATGCTGTCCCCCGAGAACCAAGCACGCCAGGAGCGCTGGCAGAAAGTGGTTTGCACGCCTGAGCTGGGCCATGTCATGCGCGCGCACCAGATCGATCTGGTATACGCCACCTTCGGCAAGGCGGATATGCCGATCGCTCAGTGCCAGTAGCGGGTATAGGAGAAACTCTAGATGCCCGGCATCACCATCCACAAAGGCTCACTGCCAGAGTTGGCCGACGCCGGTCTGGATGCCAGCTTCGACGTGACGCAGGAACTGCGTCCCCATTTCATCGACGGTCGCTTCGGCTACGACATCGTCGACGTGGAGCCCTACAGGAAATCCTACGGTGACGATGACGACGAAGATGCCGACGGCGAGCTGTTCATCGCCCACCTAGAGGGACGGCCAGCCGGCGCGATACTGCTTTCCGAAGCCTGGAACGGCTATGCGCGCATCGACAATATCCTGGTCGACGCCAACCTGCGCCGGGCCGGCGTGGCGACCGCCCTGCTCCACCACGCCGTGGACTGGTGCAAGAGCCATGGTTTATCCGGCCTGATGCTGGAGACGCAGAACAACAATGTAGCGGCCTGCAAACTCTACGAGCGCTTCGGCTTCCGCCTGGGCGGCTTCGATCTGCACCTGTATGGCAACCTCGCCGCTCCTGGGGAAATCGCCCTGTTCTGGTACTGGCACGCCGCTGCCTGAGGCCGCGGCGCGCCAGCCGCTAGCCATTCACCACCGTACCGCCATTCACATGCAGCACCTGGCCGCTGACATAGGACGAATCGTTGCAGGCCAGGTAAACGAACGCCGGCGCCACTTCGGCCGGCTGGCCTGGGCGCTGCATGGGGGTGTCCGAGCCGAAGGTGGCCACCTTTTCTGGCGGGAAGGTCGAGGTGATCAGCGGCGTCCAGATCGGCCCCGGGGCGACCGCATTGACGCGGATGCCACGCTTGGCCAGGTTCAGCGCCAGCGAGCGGGTGAAGGTGGTGATCGCCCCCTTGGTCGACGAGTAGTCGAGCAGCACCGGGTGGCCCTTGTAGGCGGTGATCGAGGTGGTGTTGATGATCGCTGCACCTTCCTTCAGGTGCGGCAGCGTGGCCTTGGTCAGTTGGAAGATGCCGAAGATATTGGTGCGGAAGGTCTGCTCCCACTGCTCTTCGCTGATGTCTTCCAGACCGTCCTGAGGCTGCTGTTCGCCGGCGTTGTTGACCAGGATATCGATATGGCCCCACTTGCCGATGGCCTGTTCGACCACCTGGCGGCAGAACCCGGCGTCAGCCACGTCACCGGCCATTGGCAGTACCTGGCGGCCGCGGCGCTCGATCTCCGCCTGGGTGTGCTTGGCGTCTTCATCGCGGTCGAAGTACAGCAGCACGATGTCGCAGCCCTCTTCGGCGAAGTGCACGGCTACGGCACGACCGATGCCGCTGTCGGCGCCGCTGATGATGGCAACCTTGCCCTCCAGCTTGCCGGCGCCGCGATAGCGCTCGTCGATGTACACCGGTGGCGGGTCCATCTGTGCCTCGCTGCCGTGCGGGGTCTCCTGGTGCTGCGCTGGCAGGGTCTGTTTCTGGCTCATGGAATTTCCTCGTCATTCGCTTGCGGGCGGTGTGGCGCCGAGCCGCTCCCACATGGCGCGGGTCAGGCGTTGGCGGTTGGCGTAGCCTTTCCAGGGGTTATCCTGCAGGCCGTCCAGGCGTTCCTGCAGGTTGGCGATGGTCCATTGCTGGGCGCTGCGCAGGCCTTCCAGTTCGTCGCGACTGATCGGCACCGACACCGGTAGCCCCGGGCGGGCGCGTACCGAATAGGCGGCCACAGTGCTGGCACCACGGCCATTGCGCAGGTAGTCGATAAAGATTTTGCCGACCCGGTTCTTCGGTCCCGAGGTGGCGGTGAAGCGCTCCGGCAGCTGGCGGGTCATGAACTGGGCGACGGCCTTGGCGAAGCCCTTGACCGTGTCCCAGCCGGCACGCCGGGCCAGCGGCACGATGATGTGGATGCCCTTGCCGCCGCTGGTCTTCAGATAGGCATCCAGGTGCAGCTCATTGAGCACAGCAAGTGTCAGGCGGGTGGCCTCCAGCATGCTGCGCCAGGGCAGCGCGGGGTCCGGGTCGAGGTCGAGGACTAAGTGGTCCGGCGTCTCGATGCGGTCGCTGGTGGCGCCCCAGGTGTGCAGCTCGATGGTGCCCATCTGCACGGCGCCCACCAGCGCCGGTAGGCTGTCGATTTCCATCAGCCTGGCGTGGCCAGGGTCCAGGCTCGGGTCCAGATGCTTGATGTTGGGAATGGCCAGGCGCTCGGCATGCTTTTGGAAGAACTGCTCGCCGCCCACGCCATCCGGCGCCCGCACCAGCGATACCGGGCGATTGTCCAGATACGGCAGCAGCCACTCGGCGATGCCTTCGTAGAACAAGGCCAGATCCAGCTTGGTGGTACCGCTGTCCGGGTCGATCACCCGCTGGGGATTGCTGATCGGCACCTCGGCCACCACGGGCTTGCCACCCTTGCCGTTCGCAGGTTTCTTGCTGGGCTTGTCGGGCTTGGCCTTGGCGCCGAGCTGCTCGGGAGCACGCGGCCGCTCGCGCACGATCTGGCTGGCCGGTTTGTCGCTGCGCAGGGCGACGAAGGTGGCCTGGCGCACGATGCCTTCGCGGGTCCACTCGGCGAACTCGACCTCACCGACCAATTGTGGCTCCACCCAGCTGACCCCGCGGGTCTGGGCGGAAGTGAGCTTGTGCGCCAGGGGCGAGCCGCTGCGGGCCAGCTGCTGCAGGCGCTGGTGCAACTCCTTCAGCGCCACCTCGCCGAAACCGCTGCCGACGCGCCCTGCATAGCGCAGGCCATCTTCGTCGTTGACCGCCAGCAACAGTGCGCCAAAGCCGCTGCGGCTGCCCTGCGGCTTGGTATGCCCGACGATGACGAACTCCTGGCGCAGGCGGCACTTGAGCTTGATCCAGTCGGAGCTACGGCGCGAGACGTAGAGGCTTCCGGCGCGCTTGCCGATCACGCCTTCCAGGGACATGGCACAGGCGCTTTCGATGATGTCCTCGTGGCGCGCGCTGAACGCCTCCGAGAAGCGCAAGGGCGAGCGCCGCGGATTGCCCAGCAGCTGCTTGAGCTGGGCACGGCGCTGCTCCAGCGGCGTCTCGCGCAGGTCCTCGCCATTGATGAAGGGCGCGTCGAACAGGTAATAGAGAATGTCGTGGCTGCGGCCGATGTCGAAGGCGTTCTGCAGCAGCTGGAAGTCCGGCAGGCCCTGATCGTTCATCACCACCACCTCGCCGTCCAGCCAGGTGTCGCGCAACTTCAGCTTGGCCAGGGCTTCCGCCTGCCGCGGCAGGCGCGCCGTCCAGTCGTGGCCGTTGCGGGTGAACAGGCGCACCTCGCCGTCGGCGATGCGGGCGAGGATGCGGTAACCGTCGAACTTCACCTCGTAGAGCCAGTCGCCCTCCGGCGGACGCTCCATCAGCGTGGCCAGCTGCGGCGCCAGGCTGGCCGGAAAATCGGCGTTGGCAGACTCGGCCTTGGGCCTGGTTTTTGGCTTGCTTTCAGCCGCCTTGCGCACGGCCTTCTTGCTCGGCCCACCCACCAGTCCGCCACTGATCACGCTCTGCGGCAACGCTTCGACTATGTCGTACTCGTCGGCCGAACGTGCGGTGTCGTCGCGCTCCTTGATCAGCAACCACTGCTGTTTGTCACTGCTGCCGCGCAGATGAGTGCGCACGAGGGTCCAGTCGCCCGCCAGCTTCTCGCCGACCAGGGTGAACTTGAGCTTGCCGGCGGCGTAGGCGGACGCCGGGTCGCCATGGGGCTGCCAGACGCCGTGGTCCCAGACGATCACGTCGCCAGCGCCGTAGTTGCCCTCAGGAATGCTGCCCTCGAAGCTCGCGTAATCCAACGGGTGATCTTCCACGTGCACCGCCAGGCGCTTGTCGCGGGGGTCCAGGCTCGGGCCCTTGGGCACCGCCCAACTCTTCAGGGTGCCGTCCAGTTCGAGGCGGAAGTCGTAGTGCAGGCGCCGGGCGTCGTGCTTCTGGATCACGAAACGCAGGGCACCGGCCTTGCGGGCGCGCTTGCGCGGTTCCTCGCGGGGTTCGCTGGTCTGCTCGAAATTGCGTTTGCGGTTGTATTCGCTCTGCGCCCTGGCCATGTCGGTTTTCCTGGCTTATTTGCGTGCCGTCTTGGCGGTCTTGCGTGGGGTCGTGCCGGCCGCCTTCGCCTTTGCCTTGGGCTTCGATGGTTTGCTCTCGGCCTTGCCGCCGAGGCTGCGCTTGAGCAGCTCGGTGAGGTCGATGACATCGGCGCTGCGCCGCTCCTCCGCGCCTTCCACGCGCTCGACCTCCTCGATCTTGCCGGCCTTGGCCTTCTGCTCCACCAGTTCCATGATCCGGTCCTGGAAGCTGTCCTGGTAATCCTCCGGCTGCCAGTCGGCGCTCATGTCCTTGATCAGCCGCTTGGCCATGTCCAGCTCGCTCTTCACCAGCTTCGGGCTGGTCACCGCGGAGCCCAGCTCCAGCGACTCCAGGCCGCGCACCTCGCTGGGCCAGCGCAGCTTCACCAGAACCAGGGCCGACTCCAGCGGCATCAGCGCCGCCAGGTGCTGGCGGGTGTGCAACACCACATGGGCCAAAGCCACCTTGTCGGTGCTGGCCAGGGCCTCGCGCAGCAGCGCATAGACCTTCTCGCCGCGGCGGTCGGGCGTCAGGTAGTAGGGGGTGTCGATGTTCTGCAGCGGGATCTGCGGGCTATCGACGAAGGCGAAGATATCGATGGTCTGGGTCGACTCCGGGTGCGCAGCGCGGATCTCCTCCTCGCTGAGCACCACGTAGCGCCCCTTCTCGTAGGCCACGCCCTTGACGATGTTTTCCTTGGTAACTTCCTTGCCGGTGACCTTGTTCACCCGCTTGTAACCGACCGGTTCCATGCTGCGCTTGTCCAGCCAGTCGAAGTCCACGCCCTGAGACGCGGTGGCCGAGACCAGCGCCACCGGGATGTGCACCAGGCCAAAACTGATAGCGCCTTTCCAGATAGCTCGGGCCATGACGGTCGCTTCCTGGGAGTGTTAGGGGCCGGCCCGCCGTGGCCGGAGACAGTTTCAGTGCTCGAGCGCCTCTGCTCCAGGGATGTAGCGGAAGCTGCCACAGCGTCTGCAGCACTGGCAGAGCAAGGTTTCCTTGCCCAGCAGGGTGATATCGCCATCGATCCAGTTACAGCCACTGATCAAACACATGAAAGTCATCTGTTCCTCCTGCGGCCCGCCGTCGGGTGTCCGTAACCAGTCGACCGCAGGCAAGCGCAGAAGGTTTTATCGAGAAATTCCTGAACTCTGTTCGGCCAGTTGGTTGTCTACCTGTCAGGAGGCCGCCAGGCCACGCAGCACGGGAGTTCAAGCATGGCGAAGAAATACGATTTCCTGGTCAGTTACATCCGCGACAACCAGCCCACCTCCGTCACGGTGCAGGCCGATAGCGAGTCGCTGACGCCGGATCAGGCGATGTTCTACCTGCAGTCCCTGCATACCGAGGCGCTGCCCGGGACGATCACCGATGTCCAGGTGAGCCGTATCGACACGCAGAAGACCGCCGTTTCGCCGGGCCACCGCCTGCAGTCCTGAACCATGAAGAACCTGGAAACCCCGGCCTGCAAGCTGGCCCTCTATGGCGCCCGTAGCAGCCTGGGCAGCGCGGTACTGGTGGAGGCGCTGCATCGCCAGTACGAGGCAATGGCCATCGTCGACCAGCTCAACGCCCTACCCTCGACTCCCGGCCTGCGCACCAAGGGCGGCGACCTGTCCGACGCCCTTTCCGTCAGTCACAGCTTGGCCGGCATGGACGCGGTCATCTGCCTGCTCGGCGAGCAGTTGCCGGGCTCGGCACGGGACGACTTCCCTCTGCTGTTCCGCGCCCTGCTCGCCCTGCTGGATGGCCTGGAAGTCGCCGGAGTGAAGCGCCTGCTGGTGGTGGACGACTTCGCCTGGCTGGACCAGACCACGCAACAACCCGCTGCCCCCGTGAGCCATCTGCAGGAGCGCCTGCTGGCCAGCCCGATTGCCTGGACCCTGGTCGAGGCCCCGCTGCCAGTGGGTACCCGGCTGGAGTTCGCCGATTTCCTGCAGCCCGACGCAAGCGCCCTGCCCCTGCGCCGCTTTGCCGCCGGCCTGCTGGATGAATTGACCCTGTCGTTGCACGTGCATGAGCGCGTGCGCATCATCGAAGGAGACCGCTAATGGGCCCCGCAAGCATCATTCTGCTGATGATCTCGGCCTGGTTCCTGGTGGCAGCAGCCATGCTCTGGGGCATGCTGCGCATCGTCCGTCGCCATGCCACCTACAACCAGCCACGTGTAGCCAGGCCACAGCCGGCGCCGCTGTCCACTCGGCGCAAGACGCCAAGACCGAAGCTGCCGCGCCCGGTACTGAGCCCGGCCTATCGCGCGGCGCACCACTTCGCCCACCGCTAGTCCGACTCAAGTCACTCCGGCCCGGTTGGGCCGGAGCTGTTTTTGCCTCAGGCTGGAATCGCCTTGGCCTTCGGCTCGCGGGCCCACACCCGATGCTTGGCCATGGCCTTGACCAGATCGGCGCACAGATCTTCTGCCTTGGCAGCACTGAGCAACCCTTCATCGGCCTCCAGCCGCAGCTCTGCCAGCAGATCCGCCGCCTCGCCGCACAGGGCGATGGCCTTGAGATGCTTGTAGGCCTCCAGCAGGTAATGCAACGCCGCGCCATTGCCCAGCAACGCCTTGACCGCCTCCGCACCGGCGGGGACGAATACCGCATCGAAGGCGATCGAGGGCAGGCCGTCATAGGTGGCGTCGGGCACTAGGGTATTGCCATCGCTGGTCTTCACCGGCGCCGAACTGGGGCCGAGCACCTTGGCCGTGGCGCCTTCGCTGTTGAGTACACCGATGATGTGGCTGACGTCGTCGGCGTTGGCGCCGTCGGCCAGCAGAATGGCTACCTTGCGCGAGCGGATATTGCCCGACAGCAGGTTGGCCTGGCTCAGTGCCGGCGACTCCTTCAGGGCGGTTTTCACCGGCGCCACATTGCCACCGGCTGGCGCCGGCAGACCGAGGTTTTGTGCCACCCGCGAGGCCAGCGTCGAATCGATATTGGCGAGAATCTCGTTGACCTCGCGCTCGCGGATTTCACGGCGCTCCACCTTGCCCAGCTCGAAGCTGTAGGCTGCGATGATGTGCTCCTTCTCGTGGGGCGCCATGCTGTTCCAGAACAGCCGGGCCTGGGAGAAATGGTCGCCGAACGAATCGGCACGCTTGCGCAGCTTGATCCCGGTCATCGGCTCCGGATAGGAGACGAAGCCACCACCGTTGGCCGCCGGCGGGGTTTCCTTGGGCCAGCCGCCGTCGATGGAGTTGGGCTCGTAGGCCGCCCTGCCCTTGTTGATGGTCTGTCGATGCGGCGCATCGCGCTGGTTGTTGTGGAACGGACACAGCGGCCGGTTGATGGGCAGCTCGTTGAAATTCGGCCCGCCCAGGCGCAGCAGCTGGGTATCGGTGTAGGAAAACAGCCGGCCCTGCAGCAGCGGGTCGTTGCTGAAGTCGATGCCCGGCACCACGTGACCGATATGGAACGCCGCCTGCTCGGTCTCGGCGAAGAAGTTGTCCGGGTTGCGGTTGAGCACCATCTTGCCCACCACGCGTACCGGCACCAGTTCCTCCGGCACCAGCTTGGTCGGATCCAGCAGGTCGAAGTCGAACTTGTGCTCGTCCTCCTCCGGGATCACCTGCAGACCCAGCTCCCACTCAGGATAGTCGCCGCTCTCGATGTCTTCCCACAGCTGCCGGCGGTTGAAGTCCGGGTCCTTGCCGGCCAGTTTCTGCGCCTCGTCCCACACCAGCGAATAGACGCCGGACACCGGCCGCCAGTGGAACTTGACGAACACGCTGCGGCCCTCGGCGTTGACCAGGCGGAAAGTATGCACGCCAAAGCCCTGCATGGCCCGGTAGGCCACTGGGATGCCACGGTCGGACATGGCCCACAGCACCATGTGCGCCGACTCAGGCTGCAGCGAGACGAAGTCCCAGAAGGTGTCGTGGGCCGAGGCGCCGGTGGGGATCTCGTTGTGCGGCTCCGGCTTCACGGCGTGAACGAAGTCGGGAAACTTGATCGCGTCCTGGATGAAGAACACCGGCATGTTGTTGCCGACCAGGTCGAAGTTGCCCTCGTCGGTGTAGAACTTGGTGGCGAAGCCGCGCACGTCACGCACCGTGTCCGCCGAGCCGCGCGGCCCCTGCACGGTTGAGAAGCGCACGAACACCGGAGTCTTCTTCTGCGGATGATTGAGGAAGTCGGCGCAGGTCAGGTCGCTGAGCGGCTCGTAGACCTGGAAGTAGCCATGGGCCGCCGCGCCGCGAGCATGCACTACCCGCTCGGGAATGCGCTCGTGGTCGAAGTGGGTGATCTTCTCGCGCATCAGGAAGTCTTCGAGCAGCGAGGGGCCTCGCTCGCCGGCCTTCAGCGTGTTCTGGTTGTCGGCCACCTTGACCCCGGTATTGGACGTCAGGGCCTTGCCACTGGCGTCTTCGCGCCAACGCTCAAGCTGGTCCAACTTGGCGTTGCTGTTGCCGCGATCGAGTGTGTGGGTGCCCGCCGCCTCGCTCGGGTTCTTCTTTTCAGACATGTCGTTCTCCTCATGGCTAGGGTGCGCCGCGAAAGGCGCCTTCTAGCTATGAGAGGGGCGCTCCGTAGAGGTTCTAGCGATTTTTGCCACGCCGCTGCGCTGAAAAAGCCGGGCACTCGCCGATGGCCGCCGGGTCGAAAAGCCAATGCTCGACAGCCGAGGTAGTAACCGATGAACAGCCAAGAAAACTTCCGCGACGCCCTGCGGGTGGCCCTGGTGGATTGCGCCGCATTGCACTTCGAAGAAGCCGCCCGTTACGCCCACGCCAATGGCCTGGAGGCACACACGCAACTGCGCAACGACGAGCGCCCCGAACTGCACCTGACCCTCAAGCGCCCCAGCGACGGCGTCCCCTGCATCTATCGGATCGGCGCGTTGACGGAGCGCAACCTCGTGCTGCACGAGAAAATTTACGGCCAGGAAGTCCAGCGCCTGGAGGCGCCACTGGAGTCGATCAACCAGACCCTGGTGGAAACCGAGCTGGCCGCCTTCTTCATCAAGGCCGCCGCGCTGCCGCTCGACTATGTGGCGGAGCGGCATCAGCCTGGGTTTATCTGAGCGTCTAAGCAAAGGCAGCTGAGCGTAAAAATGCAGCTCGGCGTTTAACCAGTGATGGCATGTGGTTCGACACCATTGCGACACCACTGCCGAGCATTGTCCCATGCCCCTCTCGCAAGCTACCCTGCGGCCAATAGCCAGCTTGCTGGCAAAAGGACTTGTAGTGCTGGCGCATAATATCTTCATCTCCGCGCACTGCGCGATCTAGAGCTTTCGCAGCCAACCGCAAGAGAATGTTATCCACCAAATGGGGCGTTTAAACACCATTTGGTGTCTATTTATAGTTAGGCATCTTATGCGATATCACGACTACCATCTCAAGAAATACGAAGTATCAGATCGTGGTGAGACTATTGCTTTTCATTTGGTGTATGGCTACCCCGAAGAAGAAACCGATGATTCATATATAAAGTTCTCAAATGTTGCGCTCTATAATTTTTCACATACTATGGGCGCCATCATCACTGATATCGAAGAAATAGAAATCTCTGAGCTCATGCAAGAATATGGCAACGAAATTACTGAATGGAACCGCATGCATGGAGTAAGGTTCTGGAAGGATAATCTTCAAAACTATAGCCGTTGGTTACAATCTGAAGGTTACAAAGCCTGGCGCATTGTATCTGCAATTGGCTTCTATGGTTTTGTCATTGCCAAGACTGTGGACAACGCCTAACAAGTGGTTCAAATCGTTCGCTTCGCTCACTGGGACGGGCTAAAGCCCGCCCCTTAACCAAACGTTAGAGATAGTCATGAACAAACGCGCTCTCGTCATAGGGCTATTCATAGCAGTTCTAGCCAGCGTCATTTCGCAAGCCTTACTACATGGCCAAAAATCAATTGCTACCGATGTGGCCTTGCACACACCATACTTCCTATCACCTCTTTTCAGCATGTTTATACAAGCCACGTCCATGCTGGCATGGGCCGCACCTGGGCTGTATGTAGGTTATTCATGCAGAAACAAACCAGTGCAGCATGGTGCAATCGTGGGAGCAGCATATGCAGCAATACTTGGAGCTGGTGTATTCGCAATGCAATCTTCCAAACTAATCGACACTGACTCCCTGCTAGTGTTCGCAGTATCTTCTTTAACGCAAATAGCAAAATACTCCGTACTCTTCGCGCTAGTCGCTCCTGCCGGCTATCTTCTTGCCACGCATCGTGCAAATCTCTAACAATTAGTTCAAATCGCTCGCTCCGCTCGCTGGGACCGGCTAAAGCCGGCCCCTTAACCAAACGTTATGTATCACTAGGAAAGTGTGCCAATGCCCCAGTACTCCGGTGGGCCATATCGTTTTAGAACCTGGCTCAGAGGCCATCTGCCTTGGCTCCTTATTGATTTGGGCGTGGCCACCAAAGGGGCCAACTGCGAACAGGCAGGAGGCAGCCATGAGTGGTACAACATCAACGACAAAGAGAGCGGTTGCTACCACTGCAAGGTCGTGTGTGAAGGCCAGCTATGGAAACGAGGTGGTGCAACATAACATCTGGTTCAAGCCGTTCGCTTCGCTCACTCGGGACCGGCTAAAGCCGGCCCCTTAACCAAACGTTAGGCCCTATGAAAAACCTAATCCTGGCATCACTGATTTTCTTATCTCTGAACAACTACTGCTTTGGCCACAAGGACACGGTGCTTAGCCTCGAAGACAACGGGGCAATAATTGGCTTGCCAGATCAATACCTGCCCGCGACTCTAAAAATAAAATTCGCCAGCAACACAGATACCATCCCAATAGAAAGCATTCAAATATCAGTTGCAAAAAATGAAGTCACCCTACCACAGTGCATTGTTAAATTAATTAAAACAAGCAGCGCATCCGACATATCACTATCTGCATCCTGGTACCACAAGAGCTCTTCACTACCACACTATATGAATATCAATCTATACGACCCAGGATATACACCAGAGAAATGGGCAAACCCTAAATACTCCTTACTAGTCAATCTTGTTAGCGCAAGAGTAATTGACATGACATATACAGAATTCGCCCCTAACGGGAACAGCTCCCGGCTTCTGCCAGTAAAGTTCTCTAGTCTTTGTCAAGAAAAGGAAATAGATGGTTTTCTTGATGGCAAGCCAGCACTGTAGCCACGGCCTAACAACTGGCTCAAGTCGTTCGCTCCGCTCACTCGGGACCGGCGAAGCCGGCCCCTTAGCCAAACGTTAGGCGCTCAAGGAAGAAAACCATGCCGATAGCCCTTAAAAAATTCACCTTAGGCTATGTCCCATTCACTACTGCAGCAGTACTTATCGCATTTCTCATCATCTCAAACTCCAGAAGCTGGGGAACTGCCTTAGCAGGAGGAGTGCTATTCCTATTCTGGGCTGGATCCATTGCTGCATTTCAACTGATAATTTTCAAACTAAAATATCAACGAGGCTTTTACATTAAATGCCTAGCTGTCACCTTCGTTAGTGTAATTGCATCGCCCTTCGTAACCGGAGGGCTGTATAAAATTGCAAACATCATTCAGAAAGGAAAGCCCGACTTTGAGGGAGACTTAGCCAGAGAAACCTCAGTGTGCAAGATTTCAAAAATAGATAAAGAAAGAAGAATGGGCGGAACCACATACTATATAGAGGCAGATTTGAGCTGCACCTCAATACCAAATCAAAAATCCGTCGTGTGGTGGTATAGCTACAACGACAAAAAAGGAAAATGGAGCAGAACTCCAACCAAAAACCTACCTAAGTAACACGCCTAACAATGCGTATATGGACTCTCCCCACAAGTAGTGGGCAAAAGCTTTTGATCTGCGCTGCCGTCGGTGCGGTTG
>NZ_JAOEEA010000022.1 GCF_029837695.1 Pseudomonas sp. GD04019 | reverse complement strand
CCCACTGGGGAGAGGGGACTGGATCGCGCAGGTCATGACCTATGTGAGCAGCATTACTGTCGTAGTAGGGCTCTGCCACGCCGGCCCGCCGCTCAGTTGCGCTGCAGATTGCGGATGAGGAAGCTGATCGCCTTGGCCAGGTCGGCCGCGCCCTGGTGGTCACGCAGCACGGTGATCCACGGGCTGCCGTCGGCCGGATTGTTCAGCACGCAGGTGATACCGCTGGTCGGACAGTCGTAGTGGATATAGGGGTCGAGGCCGAACACCGACAGGCGCTGGTTGCTCACCGCCAGGCTGTTGGTCTGCTCGGCGCGGGTCTCCTGGCGCACCAGCAGCTCGCCGGGGGCGGCGACGCTGAGCTGGTAGCGCAGGTCGCTGCGCTGCTTGGGTGCCTTGCCCAACTGGTAGCCCGCGCGCAGGGCATAGGTGTCGAGCAGCGCGTTGCTGTGCGCCAGCAGCGCCTTGCGCTCGTCCTTGGTCAGATACAGTCGCTTCAGCTCGGCGAGATAACGCGCCTGCTCCTCACCGCTCAGCTGGGCCTCGCTGGCCTGCGCCGGGGCACCCGCGCCCAGGCTCAGCATCAGCAATAACCCGCTCAGTCTTCTTGTCAGTCCCTGCCGCATGATGCACCCTTGCCCCACTTGGTTGATGTAACAGACCTGTGAACTCGTCTGGCGGCCCCATGAACTGGCGCGCCAACGGGTCCCAAGCCTGCCCTGAAGCGGCAGCATAAGGAAGCCCGTCGTTCGATGAAAAGCCATCCCGATGCCGCCAGCCGTACGGCAGCCGAGGTTGTGACGCAGTTGCCAGTGCCCTCGCGCCTGGGAATGCTGCGCTTCGAGCGTATCAACGAGCCAAGTTGGACCTTGCTGTTCCTCGATCCCGCCTGCGAACGCCAGCTCGGCGTCAGCGCCGGCGAGCTCTGCGCCCTGCTCGACTGCCCCTATGCCAGCCTGATGGAGCCGGAGTCGCGCTATCAGCTGCACGACGAGATTCAGCTGCAGCTGAGCAAGGCACCGCACTATTCGGTGCGCTATCGCCTGCACACGCCCAACGGCGCCCTGCACTTGCTGGAGATCGGCGAGACCTTCCAGCAGCGCGGCCGCCTGCTGCTGCGCGGCTACCTGCTGGTCACCGCCGAAGCCGGCGAGACCCTGGCCGAACAGCGCCTGCAGGAGCTGGAAGAGCAGAACAACAAGCTGAAGACCTCCCTGGAGCTGTACCAGCATTCCCAGGAAGAGCATTTGCAGCACCTGATCCGCTCGCGCGCCCAGCAGAGCCTGATCGTGCGCCTGGCGCGCCATCGCTACAGCGCGCTGGACCCGCTCAAGGAGGCCGCCGAGCTGATCACCCAGGCCGCCTGCGAGACCTACGATGTGGCCCGCGCCAGCGTCTGGCACCTGATCGGCGACCAACTGGAACCGGTGGCCATGTACCGCCGCGACATCGACGGCCACGAGATGCCGGCGACCATCGACGCGCGCCTGTTTCCGCGCTACCTGGAGGCGCTGCACAGCGGCCGCGCCATCGACGCGCACAACGCCCAGCGCGACCCACGCACCAGCGAGCTGGCCCGCGGCTACCTCAAGCCGCTGGGCATCAGCGCCATGCTCGACGCCAGCATCCGCCTCGGCGGCGAAGTGGTCGGCGTGCTGTGCCTGGAGCACATCGGCCCGGCGCGCACCTGGCAGGCCGACGAGATCGCCTTCGCCGGCGAGCTGGCCGACCAGTTCGCCCAGGTCATGAGCAACCAGCAGCGCCGCGACGCCACCAGCGCCCTGTTCCTGTTCCAGCGCGCCGTGGAGCAGAGCGCCAGCGCCTTCCTGTTGTTCGACCGCGACGGCCTGGTGCAGTACGTCAACCCCAGCTTCACCTCGATCACCCAGTACGGCGCCGAGGAAATCCAGGGCCGGCGCATCTCCCAATTGCCGGCTCTGGAGAACCTCGGCGACCTGCTGTTCGACGCCCAGGCCGGCCTGGCCGAGCGCAACAGCTGGCAGGGCGAGTTCCGCAGCCGGCGCAAGAACCTCGAGCCTTACTGGGGCCAGCTGTCGATCTCCAAGGTGTACAACGACGACGGCGAGCTGACCCACTACATCGGCATCTACGAAGACATCACCCAGAGCAAACTGGCCCAGCAGCGCATCGAGCGCCTGGCCTACAGCGACAACCTCACCGGCCTGGGTAACCGCCCCTACTTCATCCGCTGCCTGGAAGAGCGCTTCGCCCGCCACGACGGCCAGGCCTTCAGCCTGCTGCTGGTGGACATCGACAACTTCAAGCGAATCAACGACAGCCTCGGCCACCAGACTGGCGACAAGCTGCTGGCCAACCTGGCCCGGCGCCTGCGCAACAGCCTGAGCCAGAACACCAGCCTGGCGCGCTTCGCCAGCAACGAGTTCGCCGTGCTGCTGGACGGCGCCGAGCAGGAAGCCGGCCTCAAACTGGCCCAGGAACTGCTGGCGACCCTGGACAAGCCGCTGTTCGTCGACAACCAGCTGATCAGCGTTACCGGCTCGGTCGGCCTGGCCTGCGCACCGCTGCACGGCGACGACCCGCACGTACTGATGAAGCATGCCGGTCTGGCCCTGCACAAGGCCAAGGCCAACGGCAAGCACCAGGTCCAGCTGTTCACCGAGGCGCTCAACGCCGAGGCCAGCTACAAGCTGTTCGTCGAGAACAACCTGCGCCGCGCCCTGACCCAGAACGAGCTGGAGGTCTACTACCAGCCCAAGCTGTGCCTGAAGAGCGGCCAGCTGGTCGGCCTGGAAGCGCTGCTGCGCTGGCAGCACCCGGAGAAGGGCATGATCAGCCCGGACCAGTTCATCAGCGTCGCCGAGGAAACCGGCCTGATCATCCCCATCGGCAAATGGGTGGTGCGCCAGGCCTGCCGCGCCAGCCTGGAGCTGGCCGCCCTGGGCATGGGCGATATCCAGGTGGCGATCAACCTGTCCGCCAAGCAGTTCACCGACCCCGACCTGGTCGGCTCCATCGCCGCCATCCTCGACGAGGAGCAACTGCCGGCCCACCTGCTGGAAGTGGAGCTGACCGAGAGCCTGCTGCTCGAAGGCAACGACGCCACCCGCCAGCAGGTGGCGCGCCTCAAGGCCCTGGGCCTGACGCTGGCGATGGACGACTTCGGCACCGGTTACTCGTCGCTGAGCTACCTGAAGAAATTCCCGATCGACGTGATCAAGATCGACCGCAGCTTCATCAAGGACATCCCGGAGAACCAGGACGACATGGAGATCACCTCCGCGGTGATCGCCATGGCCCACAACCTCAAGCTCAAGGTGGTCGCCGAAGGCATCGAAACCGCCGCCCAGCTCGGCTTCCTGCGGCGCCAGCAGTGCGACGTCGGCCAGGGCTACCTGTTCGACCGGCCGATTCCCGGCCGCGACCTGGTGGACAGCCTGCGCCGCTATCCCTGCCGCGGCGCCTGAGCCTCGCCCAGCCGACCAACGGCAGGCCTGCGCTGTAATCCAGCCTCACGATGCGTGTCTATCCCTCGGCTTCAACCGCCCGCCCAGCGGAGTAAGCTATCCCCACTCCGTCACAGCACAGGAACAGATCATGGTTCTGCGTTCGCAAATCCTCGCCCACAAACTCGAACTGCCCAGCGCCGAACAGGCCCTGCCCGGCCGTGCCGAGAGCATGGCGGTGCCCGCCGCCCATTACGTCAACGGCAACCCGCTCAAGGCACCCTTCCCCGCCGGCCTGCAGCAGGCGGTATTCGCCATGGGCTGCTTCTGGGGTGTCGAGCGGCGCTTTTGGCAACAGCCCGGCGTGTGGACCACCGCCGTTGGCTACGCCGGCGGCCATACGCCGAACCCGACCTACGAGGAAGTCTGCTCCGGCCTGACCGGCCATACCGAAGTGGTGCTGGTGGTGTTCGACCCGCAGCAGACCAGCTACGAACAACTGCTCAAGGTGTTCTGGGAAGCGCACAACCCGACCCAGGGCATGCGCCAGGGCAACGACATCGGCACCCAGTACCGCTCGGCCATCTATTGCCTGGATGCCGCCCAGCGCGCTGCCGCCGAAGCCAGCCAGGCACAGTTCCAGGCCGAACTGGAGAAGGCCGGTCTCGGCCCCATCACCACCGAGATCGCCGACGCGCCGGCTTTCTACTACGCCGAGGCCTACCACCAGCAATACCTGGCGAAGAACCCGGGCGGGTACTGCGGGCTGGGCGGCACGGGGGTTTGTCTGCCGGTCTGAGTGGTGGAACCTTCGCCACGCTCTACCGGTCGACCCGGTAGAGCCCTCTCCGCAGGAGAACCCATCATGGACCTGAGCAATATCGCCAGTGCCGTTTCCAATGCCAATGCCGCGCAGGCCTCGGCAACCGCATCGCTGATGCTGCTGAGAAAGTCCCTGGATATTCAGGCCGCCAGCGCTATCGGCCTGATCCAGGCCATTCCGCAGGTCACTCCACCGAGTAATCCGCCGAATCTGGGCAACTCGGTGGATGTGACGGTGTAGCGCCGGATATACCTTCACGCGCGGATAGCCAACACTCGGCGATCACACCAGCGGATGGCTTTATCAGCGAATCTGACCACCTAAGCAGAACCAGGCGGCGATCACATTCCCGGCATCCGGCCCGGAGCGCAGAAGGAAATCGGCTAATCTGGCCACCGTGCAGGCATCCCAGAACGGAGTCGGGGAGTCGGCATCACTCCTCCTCATCTAGCAAAGGGACATTGCATGAACGTCTTCAAACCCGCCCTCGCCTGCCTGTTGCTGGCCGCCAGCTGCGCCGCCAGCGCCGAAACCCGCCTGACCCTCAAGAGCGACGCCGGCGACTACATTGGTGCCGGCAAGAACTACCTCTATACCGACGCCAACGCCACCTTCCGCTACAGTAAGAACTACGACAACGGCATCACCCTCAATATCAGCAGCGGCAACGGCAGCGTCTGGTGGACCCTGGATCTAGCCGCTCCCGGCAACGCCCAACTGCAGCCGGGCAGCTACGAAGCTGCAACACGCTTTCCATTCCAGGCCACCAGCGAGCCCGGGCTGAACTTCTCTGGCAGCGGCCGCGGTTGCAACACCCTGACTGGTCGCTTCGACATCTTTGAGGTCAGCTACGACTCCCAGGGCGTGGTCAATGGCATCAACGCCAGCTTCGAGCAGCACTGCGAGGGCGCCACTCCAGCCCTGCGCGGTCAGCTCAGCTACAACCTGGTACCGCCCATGGGCGTCAGCACCGTCGGTGTCACCCCGATCAGCTACACCTGCCTGAACCGTACCAGTGGTCAGCGCCTGGTGCGCAAGAGCACGGCGACCCTGTTCGATTGCAAGCAGGCCGGTCTGCAGGTAAATCCTGGTGACCAGGTCACCATCAGCATCACCGGCAGCGCCGAGTAAGCCTCTCGGCCGCGCATGCCCCGGGCATGCGCGGCCACTCCTCATCTAGCCAATGACCTCGGCACCCGCGTCTTCTTGCGCCGCCGGCTTCCAATTCTTCAACACCCCACCAATCCGATACCCGCGCCAGCCGAGCATGCGGGTCGCCGTCATCACCCCGGCCATCAGCGCACCGCCGACCCCGGCGGTGACCGTATCGGCGCCTGTCAGATAGAGCCCCTTGATCGGCGTCTGGCTGTGGATCCAGTGCTGGTCGAAGCGCTGTACGGTGTGGTCGATGCCGTAGATCTCGCCCTGCTCGTTCCACTGGTACCACTCGGTGGACAGCGGCGTGCCCAGCTCGCAGAAGTCCAGGGCGCCGCGCAGTTGCGGCTGGTGCTTGTAGAGGGTTTCCAGCAACTGCTCGGTGAGCTGCGCCTTGAACGCCTCGTACTCGGCGCCGCGCTTGCCCCAGGTGGTGCCCTTCCACTGGGCGAACCACTGCGGCAGGGTCGGCGCGACGACTTCCACCGTGGCCTTGTGCGGGTACTGGGCATCCCAGGCCGGGTCCTTGGCCGAGGGGAAGCTGATGTAGATCAGCGGCATCGCCGGGTTCTGCCCGCTCTCGAAACTGCTGACGTTATGGTCGTGGTCATGGGTCGGGTAGACCCAGTAATTGGTCTTCGGCAGGCCCAGCTCGGCGGCGCTGCCCTTGAAGCCGGCGTACAGGCACAGGGTGGCGGCGGAAAGGTCGACCTTCTGCAGCGGCGTAAGCAGGCCGTGCTGGTTGGCCACCTGCGCATCGAGCAGACGGGTATAGGTAGGCACCAGGCCGGCACAGCTGACGATCTGCGGGGCGCGGATCTCCAGGCCGTCCTTCTGCATGCGCACACCCACGGCGCGGCCGTTCTCCACCAGGATCTTGTCGACCCCGGCATAGGTGAACACATGGCCGCCGGCCGCCTCGATCTGCGGGATGATGGTTTCGGAAATCTTGATCGCGCCGCCCACCGGGTAGTTGCCACCGGTGATGTAGTGCTTGGCGACCATGGCGTGCATGACGAACGCCGCCTTTTCCGGCGGCAGGCCGTAGTCGCCCCACTGTGCGGTCAGCACGCCGATCAGCTCCTGGTTCTGAGTCAGGCCTTCGAGCACTTCGCGGGTGCTCTTGAAGAAATAGGCCGGCAGCCACAGGCGACGCAATTTGGCGTAGAGCATGCCGAGCGAGCGTGGCAGGGCCTGGCCGGCGAAGAAGCGCGGCACCCGCGCGCTGACGTCGCTGAGCAGGTCCACATAGCGGTCGATGGCCGCCGCTTCCTCGGGGAAGTGCTGCTTGATCTCGGCCTTGAATTCCTCGCGGCCGGCCACGTAGTCGTAGGTCTTGTCACCGATGACGATGCGGTCGTAGCGGGCATCCATCGATGCCCATTCCAGCTTGCCGTCGCTGATCACATCGAAGATGCGGCGGATCGCCGACCAGGGTTTGTGCACCTCGCCGATGTAGTGCACGCCCACGTCCCACTCGTAGCCCTCGCGCTCGTAGCTGTGGGTGTAGCCGCCGGCGGTGTAGTGCTGCTCCAGCACGCACACGCGCTTGCCAAGTTTGCTCAGCAGCGCGGCGGTGGTCAGGCCGCCAATGCCGGAGCCAATGATGATGGCGTCGTAGTCGTTGGCCAGCAGACGCGGGCGGAAGCGGGTACCGGTGCGTTTCATGGAGGGCTCCTGCGCTATTGTTGTTATGCAATTTTTTGCATACTAGACAGCACCTGCCGACCATGCAACTTTTTGCATAATCCGTATACTGCCGCGCATCCCCAAGCCAGCCGGTGAAGCCCGTTCATGTCGCTCAAGCACGCCATCCTCATCCTCCTGGAAAGCGAACCCGGCAGCGGCTACGACCTGCTCAAGCGCTTCAAGGATGGCCTCGGCTATTTCTGGAACGCCAAGCACCAGCAGGTGTACCTGGAATTGAAGAAGCTCAACGAAGCCGGCTGGCTGGAGTTCGAGGCGGAGGCGCAGGAGACCCGTCCGGACAAGAAGATCTATCGCCTCACCCCGGCCGGCCATAACGAACTGCTGCGCTGGCTCGGCGAGCCGGTGCAGCCGAACAAGATCAACGACGCGCTGCTGGTGAAGCTGTACGCCGGCGCCCACACCTCGACCGCCAACCTGCGCGAGGAGATGGCCCGCCACGTGGCCGTGCACCGCAAGACCCTGGACAGCCTGCTGAGCATCGAACGCGACTATCACGCCCTGCCCGCCGAGCAGCGCGCCGCCCTGCGCCTGCCGTACCTGACCTTGCGCCGCGGCATCCTCGGCGAACAGTCATGGCTGGCGTGGGCGGCCGAAGTCGAGACGGAGCTGACACGAATACCCTGACAGCGGCTGCCAGCCCGACGGCAAGGCGCTAGACTGCCAGCAAAAGGCCAGCAGCACTCGATATCGGCATGCCCGCAGTCACCAAGCTCATCTCCCCCGACCAACTGTGCGTGGGTCTCTATATCCACCTGGACCTCAGCTGGTGGGAGCACAACTTCGCCTTCAGCAATTTCAAGATCAAGGACGAGGGCCAGCTCCAGGCCCTGCGCGACCTGGGCCTGGCCCAGCTGCGCTACGAGCCGGCGCGCAGCGACTGCCAGCCCCTGGCGCTGCAACCCGCCGAGCCCGAGGAGCAGGCGGAAGAGCCGCCCAAGCCCAGCCCCGAGGAGCAGGCGCGCCAGGCCCGCGCGGCCAAACTGGGCGCCCTGCGCAAGCGCCTGGCGGAAGTGGACCGCACCTTCGTGCAGGCCAGCCAGCGGGTGAAGTCGCTCAACCAGGCCCTGCGCAGCCAGCCGGAAGACGCCATCAAGCAGGCCGGCGAGGTGGTGCGCGAGCTGGTCGAGGCGCTGCTCGGCGAGGATGGCGCGGCGCTGCACAGCATCAATGGCAAGGCCGCCGACGACGCCTACTTCCACCCGCTCAACGTCACCGTGCTGTCGGTGATGCTCGGTCGCCAACTCGGCTACGACTCCGAGGCCTGCCACAGCCTGGGCCTCGGCGCCCTACTGCACGACATCGGCAAGCTGGAGGTGCCGAGCAAGGTGCTGCTCAAGGCCGAGCCGCTGACCCGTCCGGAGCAGCAGCTGCTGCAGCTGCACGTGGACTTCGGCGTGCGCCGCGGCCGCGAGCTGATGCTCGACGACGAGGTGTTGCGGATCATCCAGGAGCACCACGAGTACTGCGACGGCAGCGGCTACCCCAAGGGCCTGCGCGAGGCCGCCATCGGCCGCCTGAGCCGGGTGGTGAGCATCGCCAACACCTTCGACAACCTGTGCAACCCGCTCAACCCGCGCGACGGCCTGAGCCCGCATGAGGCCCTGGCACTGATGTTCAAGCAGCAGCGCGAGCGCTTCGACGACGTGGCCCTGAAGGCCTTCATCCGCTGCATGGGCGTGTACCCGCCGGGCAGCCTGGTGCAGCTGGAGGACGAGCGCTACGCCCTGGTACTGGCCATGCACCCGAGCCTGCCGCTCAGGCCGACGCTGATCCTCTACGAGCCGAGCGTGCCCAAGGCCGAGGCGCTGATCGTCAACCTGGAGCACGAGCCGAAACTGGCCATCGCCCGCAGCCTGCGCCCGGCGCAGCTGCCGCTGGAAGCGCTGGAGTACCTCAACCCGCGTCAGCAACTCACCTATTACGTCGACCCGCGCCAGCGCGGAAAATAAGCTGCAGAGGTAGGGCGGGTGCAACCCGCGTAACAGCGACTCGCGGGTTGCACCCGCCCTACGGGGAAACCCACCTAAACTCCGCGAACATCGTCCATTCGCCAGCAGAAGTAGACCCGGCCAGCCATGCACAACCCGCGCTTTTCCGACCTCCACGAGATTCCGCCGAAGGCCTTCAGCTTGGCTGCCGTGGCGCTGCAGGTGTCGCCCTGGCTGCTGGTCGGCCTGGGCGCCTGGGGTGGCCTGCCGCTGTGGATCTGCCTGTTCAGCGGAGTGTGCCTGAGCTTAGGCCTGCTGCCCGCGCTGGCCACTGCCACCCACTGGAACGCGCTGATGCAGCCCCGCCCGCGCGAAGCCGAACCCTTGCCCTGGCTGGCGCCACTGGCCGATGAGCTGGACGCCCAGTGCGCGCAGCAACGCACTTTGCTCGAACGCCTGCAGCAGGAACTGCAGACCCGCGACGCCGCCGTCCAGCAGCATTGGCAGGCCCAGGACGAACGACTGCAGCAGCACAACCACAGCGCCCTGGCCCTGCTCGCCGAGCTACCGACAGTGCCGGCTGACGATGCGCAGGCCCGCCAGGCCCTCGCCGCCCTGCTCGACCAGCAGCGGCAGACCCGCGACCAGGCCGCCGCCCTGGCCGAGGGCATGCGCGGCATCGCCCAGCAGGCCGAAACCGTGCTGCGCGCTACCAACGACATGGACGCCATCGCCAAGCAGACCAACCTGCTGGCGCTGAACGCCGCCATCGAGGCGGCCCGGGCCGGCGAGAGCGGCCGCGGCTTTGCCGTGGTGGCCGACGAAGTGCGCGCCCTGTCCAGCCGCTCTACCGACTTCTCCCTGGCCATTCGCGGCACGGTGGGCGAGATGCTGGAAGCCCTACGCCATGCCGACGCGCAGACCAATCAGCTGGCCCAGGACGGCACGCAGAGCAGCGAGGAGGCGCAGCAACGCATCGCCAGCCAACTGGACGAACTGGCCGGGCAGCAGACCCAAGCCATGGAAGTCGCCAGCCAACTGGTCAGCCTGTTGCAGGCGCTAAGCGGTACGCTCACTCCACCGCCGACCGAGGCACAGCAGGCGCTGGGCGAGTTGCGGCGACAGGGACAGGATCTGGCGGAGCTGGCCGGGCAACTGCGCCAGCACGTCGCGCCAACTCCGTAACCCCGTCTCCCCCTGGGAGAGGGGCCGGAGGTGAGGGACCTCCAGGCGACTCGGAGTGGCCTACGGCGCCCTCACCCCACCTATCTGGACTCGCCACATCCCTATGGCTCGGTCAGCTAACGCTACCCAAATCGGCTGTCCTGCCGATTTGTCCAAAGGGAGAGGGAGTAAAACCTCTCACCCTCAGTCGGCGATCAGCCAGTCCAGGCGGAAGCTGCCCTGGCTCTGCGCCAGCTTGCCGGCCAGCCAGGGCAGCAGCTGCTTCAGCTCGTCTTCCAGGCCCCAGGGTGCGTTGGCGATGGCCAGGCCGGAACCGGCCAGACGGTTGGCATCGTCCGGCGCATGGACGAACAGTTCGACGCGCAGCAGCTTGGGCGCGCTGGATTTCTCCAGGCCCTGGTAGAAGCGCTTGAGCTGGCGTTCGTCCTTGATCGGGTACCAGATGGCGACCACGGTCTGGCGCATGCGGCCGATGGCCTCGTCCAGCGCGGTGACGCAGCGCTCCAGCTCGTCGGCCTTCTCGAACGGCGGGTCGATCAGCAGCAGCGCGCGCTTCTCCGCCACCGGCAGCAGGGCGCGCGGCACGTGCCAGCCCTCGCCCAGGTGCACGGCCACGCGGCGGTCGCCCTTCATGTTGTCCTTGAGCAGTTGGCCGTCTTCCGGGTGTTTCTCGTTGAGCAGCACGCGGTCCTGCTCGCGGGTCAGCTGGCAGGCCAGCTCCGGCGAGCCGGGGTAGTAGCGCAGCTGGCCGTCCGGGTTGAGGGTGCGCAGCACGCCGAAGTAGTCGGCGGTCGCCTCGGGCAGATCCGGCGCATCCCACAGGCGGGCGATGCCTTCCAGCCACTCACCGGTGCGGGTCGCCTGGTCGCCCTGCAGGTCATAGAGGCCGACGCCGGCATGGCTGTCGAGGTAGGCGAACGGCGCCTCCTTGCGCGACAGCAGGGCGATGATGCGGCTGATGACGAGGTGCTTGAGCACATCGGCGTGGTTGCCGGCATGGAAGGCGTGGCGGTAGTTCATGGGCGCGTTACCTGAAGCAGAACCTGGAGCGGGGCGCGAATTGTAGCCCGAAGGGACGACGCGAACAGTTTCTAGCTCAGCATCAGGCCGATGAATCTTGCTAGGCGGCCTCTATTCACGACTCTAGACTTCAAGAAGATCCCACCGGAGACGATCATGTCCGAGTCCCTGCTCAGTTCCCGCAACCTGGCCTTCGAACTCTACGAAGTGCTGGACGCCGAAGCCCTGACCCAGCGCGAGCGCTTCGCCGACCACAATCGGGAAACCTTCGATGCCGCCATCGGCACCGCGCGCGGTATCGCCGAGGAGCTGTTCGCCCCGCACAACCGCAAGAATGACGAGCACGAACCGCAGTATGTGGACGGCGCCGCCGTGCTGATCCCGGAAGTCGCCCCAGCGCTCAAGGCCTTCCACGAGGCCGGCTTCCTCAACGCCACCCGCGACTTCGAGGCCGGCGGCATGCAGCTGCCCAATCTGCTTTCGCAGGCCTGCTTCGCCCACTTCCAGTCGGCCAACTGCGCCACCAGCTCCTATTCGATGCTGACCATGGGCGTGGCCAACCTGATCGAGGCCTTCGGCAGCGCCGAACAGCAGCAGCGCTTCCTGCAGCCGATCATCGACGGACGCTTCTTTGGCACCATGGGCCTGACCGAGCCGCACGCCGGCTCGTCGCTGTCGGACATCCGCACCAAGGCCGAGCCACACGCCGACGGCAGCTACCGTATCCGCGGCAACAAGATCTTCATCTCCGGCGGCGACCAGCCGATCTCCGAGAACATCGTGCACATGGTGCTGGCCAAGCTGCCGGATGCCCCACCCGGGGTGAAGGGCATCAGCCTGTTTATCGTGCCCAAGTTCCTGGTCAACGACGACGGCTCGCTGGGTGCGCGCAACGACGTGACCCTGGCCGGCCTGTTCCACAAGATGGGCTGGCGCGGCACCACTTCCACCGCGCTGAACTTCGGCGATAACGGCGAGTGTGTCGGCTATCTGGTGGGCAAGCCGCATCATGGCCTGTCCTACATGTTCCAGATGATGAACGAGGCGCGCATCGGCGTCGGCATGGGCGCCATCATGCTCGGCTACGCCGGCTACCTGTACTCGCTGGACTATGCGCGCAACCGCCCGCAGGGCCGCCATGCCGATGGCAAGGATCCGAGCAGCCCGCAGATTTCCATCGTCGAGCACGCCGATGTGCGCCGCATGCTGCTGACCCAGAAGGCCTACGTGGAAGGCGCCTTCGACCTGGGCCTGTACGCCGCCCGGCTGTTCGACGACACCCACACCCTGCCCAGCGAGGAAGAGCGCAAGAAGGCCCTGGAGCTGCTTGACCTGCTGACCCCGATCGTCAAGTCCTGGCCGTCCGAGTTTTGCCTCAAGGCCAACGAACTGGCCATCCAAGTGCTCGGTGGCCACGGCTACACCCGCGAATACCCGGTGGAGCAGTACTACCGCGACAACCGCCTCAACCCGATCCACGAAGGCACCCACGGCATCCAGTCGCTCGACCTGCTCGGTCGCAAGGTCTCGATGAACGGTGGCGCCGCGCTCAAGCAGCTGATGGCGCTGATCCAGGACACCTGCCAGCGCGCCGAATCCTTCGAGTCGCTGAATCGCCTGCGCCAGCCGCTGGAGCAGCTGGTGCAGCGCCTCGGCGGCGTGACCCTGGCCCTGCTCGGCGACCTGCTGACCGGCAAGGTCAACCAGGGCCTGGCCAACTCGGCGCTGTACCTCAAGGTATTCGGCCACGCGGTGATCGGCTGGCGCTGGCTGGAACAGGCGATCCGCGCCGAAGAAGGCCTGGCGCGCGGCAATGCTGCCGACGTCGACTTCTACCAGGGCAAGCTGCAGGCCGCGCGCTACTTCCTGACCTGGGAGGTGCCGAGCTGCCAGCACGAGCTGAACATTCTCGAAGCGCGCGACGACACCTGCCTGAACATGCAGGACGCCTGGTTCTGATTTAACGCTTTACTCTTCCCCGCCCCGCGCACATGCGGGGCTTTATTTTCTGGAGCAGAACACCTCACTGCACGCCACTGGTAACCCGGACTTCAGTCCGGGCTACCTGGCTGCATGAACATGCAGGGTGCTTGGTTCTGACCCTTGGCTGCTGCGCATAGAGCGTCGTCCACCCTATGCAAAGCAAGCCCCTAAGCAGCTGATTCAGCTACAAAAAGAATGCCCCGCCCATGCGGGGCGTTTCCTTTTGACAGGAGAGCAAAGCGGCAGGTTATTATCCGGCATGATCTCTGCTTAGGATCTGTTGACGTCCCCCGACGGCCGCGGCCGCACGTGAACAGAACCTGGAGCGTCGCCCCTCGCTTTCTCGCCCGGAGTACGCCCTTGGACGCCAGCACCATCAATAGCCTGTTCCTGGTCGGCGCATTGCTGGTGGGTGCGAGCATTCTGGTGAGCTCGGTGTCCTCGCGCCTGGGCATCCCGATCCTGGTGATCATCCTCGCCGTGGGCATGGTCGCGGGCGTCGACGGCCCCGGCGGCATCGGCTTCAGCAACTACCCGATGGCCTACCTGGTGGGCAACCTGGCGCTGGCCATCATCCTTCTCGACGGCGGCCTGCGCACACGGGTGTCGAGCTTCCGCGTGGCGTTGTGGCCGGCGCTGTCGCTGGCCACTGTGGGCGTGCTGATCACCACCGGGCTGACCGGCATGGCTGCCGCCTGGCTGTTCGACCTGAACCTGATGCAGGGCCTGCTGATCGGCGCCATCGTCGGCTCCACCGATGCCGCCGCGGTGTTCTCCCTGCTCGGCGGCAAGGGCCTCAACGAGCGGGTCATGGCAACCCTGGAGATCGAGTCCGGCAGCAACGACCCGATGGCGGTGTTCCTCACCGTGACCTTGATCGGGATGCTCGCCAAGGGCCAGAGCGAGATCAGCATCGCCTTCCTCGGCCACCTGCTCAGCGAATTCGGCATCGGCGCCCTGCTCGGCCTCGGCGGCGGCTGGCTGCTGCTGCAGCTGATCAACCGTATCAACCTGCCCAATGGCCTGTACCCCCTGCTGGTGGTCAGCGGCGGCCTGCTGGTGTTCGCCCTGACCAACGCCCTGCACGGCAGCGGCATCCTCGCCGTGTACCTGTGCGGCCTGGTGCTGGGCAATCGGCCGATCCGCTCGCGCCACAGCATCCTGCACATGCTCGACGGCATGGCCTGGCTGGCGCAGATCGGCATGTTCCTGGTGCTCGGCCTGCTGGTGACGCCGCACGACCTGCTGCCCATCGCCATCCCCGCCCTGGGCCTGGCCTTGTGGATGATCCTGTTCGCCCGCCCGCTGTCGGTGCTGATTGGCCTGCTGCCGTTCCGCGCCTTCCACGACCGCGAGAAGATCTTCATCGCCTGGGTCGGCCTGCGCGGCGCGGTGCCGATCATTCTCGCGGTGTTCCCGATGATGGCCGGCCTGGAGCACTCGCAGCTGTACTTCAACCTGGCCTTCTTCATCGTTCTGGTCTCGCTGCTGCTGCAGGGTGCCAGCCTGCCGCTGGCGGCCAAGCTACTGCGCGTTACCGTTCCGCCGGAGCCGGCGCCGATCTCGCGCGCCGGCCTGGAGATCCATCCGACCAGCGAGTGGGAGCTGTTCATCTACCGCCTGGGCGCGGAGAAGTGGTGCATCGGTGCGCCGCTGCGCGAGCTGAAGATGCCCGAGGGCACCCGCGTGGCCGCGCTGTTCCGCGGCACCGAGCTGCTGCACCCGTCCGGCAGTACCACCCTGGACGCCGGCGACATCCTCTGCGTGGTCGGCCACGAGCACGACCTGTCGGCCCTCGGCAAGCTGTTCAGCCAGGCGCCGCAGCGCAGCGCCGACCTGCGCTTCTTCGGCGACTTCGTGCTGGAAGGCGATGCCCAGCTCAGCGCGATCGCCGCGCTGTACGGCCTCAAGCTCGGCGACGAGGATGGCAACCAGCCGCTGGGCCGCTTCATTGCTCACGAGATCGGCGGCCAGCCGATTCTCGGCGACCAGGTGGAGTGGAACGGCTTGACCTGGACCGTGGCCCTGATGGAAGGGAACAAGGTGCGCAAGGTCGGCGTCCGATTCCCCGAAGGTCAGGCCAAGCCCGGACTCTTCCTCTAGGCCGGGCGAAAGTGACGCGAGCGGCAGCGCCCGCTCTGCGCCTGGCATATCATTAGCCGCATTTCCGTTCACGACCCTCGACCATGCCTCTTCTGCGCCCTCTCTTCGCCACCCTGTTCCTCGGCCTGTGCCTGGCCGCCAATCCTGTTGCCGCCGCCGAGCCACCGGCGGCCAAGGCCGTGCAGGACAGCCTCGCCGCCCTGGCCGATCGCAAGTTGCCCGAAGCCGAGCAAAGCGAGATCAAGGCCCAGCTGGAGCAGACCCTGAGCTTCCTCGCCGCCCGCGCCGAGAGCCAGGAGAAGCTCGACGCACTGAAGACCCAGCTGCGCGACGCCCCGCGCCTCACCAGCGAAGCCCAGCGCGAGTTGGCCCGGCTCAAGGCCGGTCAGCCGGTCAACGTCGCCAGCCGCTACGCGCGCTCCAGCGTGGAACAGCTGGAACAGCAACTCAGCGAACGCAGCAGCAAGCTCAGCGGCTGGCAGCAGGAACTGGCCGAGGCCAGCAGCCTGCTGATCACCGCGCAGACCCGCCCCGAGCGCGCCCAGGCCGAGATCAGCGCCAACCAGACCCGCGCCATGCAGATCAACAATCTGCTCAAGGTCGGCAAGGAAGCGGGCAAGCCGCTGACCGCCGAGCGCCGCAGCGAACTCAACGCCGAGCTGGCGGCCCTCGAGGCGCAGACCGCGCTGCGCCGCCAGGAGCTGGCTGGCAACAACCTGCTGCAGGACCTCGGCAGTGCGCGCCATGAACTGCTGCAGGAGCGCATCCGCCGCCTGGACCAGGAGAGCCTCGACCTGCAGGCGCTGATCAGCGACAAGCGCCGCGTCAGCTCGGAGAAGACCGTCGCCGAACTCTCCCGCGAGGCCGAGAAGGCCACCCCGGATAGCCTGCTGGCCCAGGAAAGCGCCACCAACCTGAAGATTTCCGACTACCTGCTGCGCGCCACCGAGCGCCTCAACCAGCTGACCCGGATGAACCTGGAAACCAAGCAGCAGCTGGACAGCGTCAGCCAGGCCGCCCAGGCCCTGGACGAGCAGGTCAGCGTGCTCAAGGGCAGCCTGCTGCTGGCGAAGATTCTCTACCAGCAGAAGCAGGCCCTGCCCAAGCCGCAGCTGGACCGCAACCTGGCCGACGAGATCGCCGATATCCGCCTCTATCAGTTCGAGCTGAACCAGCAACGCGACAAGCTGGGCGATCTCAACGCCTACGTCGACGGCCTGCTGGCCAGCCAGCCGAGCGAGCAGGTCACGCCCGAGCTGCGCAAGACCCTGCTGGAGCTGGCGACCACCCGCAACGACCTGCTGCAGCACATGAACCGTGAGCTGAACACCCTGCTCAACGAGTCCATCACCCTGCAGCTGAACCAGAAGCAGCTGCAGGAAATGATCGGCACCCTGCGCGCCACCCTGGACGAGCAGATGTTCTGGATTCCCAGCAACAAGCCGCTCGACCTGGCCTGGCTGCAGCAGATGCCGCACCTGCTGGAGCGCCAGCTGAAGACCATGCCCTGGGGCTCCGGCGTGCGCGAGCTGGGCGCCGGCCTGGTCGACCGGCCCTGGCTGTTTATTCCCCTGCTGCTGCTGATCGGCGGGCTGCTGTGGCGGCGCAGCTGGCTGTACGCCAAGTTGCAGGCGCTGCACGAGGACATCGGCCACTACAAGCGCGACAGCCAGATGCACACGCCGATGGCGATCTTCCTCAACGTGCTGCTGGCCCTGCCGGTGACCCTGTTCCTCACCCTGTGCGGCGTGGCCCTGCTGATCGATGCCCGTGGCCAGAACGCCACCCTCGGCAGCGCGCTGCTGGACATGGCCCAGGCCTGGCTGGTGTTCTACACCCTGTACCGCATCCTCTCCCCCGGCGGCGTGGCCGAGCTGCACTTCCGCTGGCCGCGTCCGCAGGTGGCACTGCTGAGCAAGCAGGTACGCCGCCTGGGTCTGGTGGTGATGGCGCTGGTGGCGGTGGTGACCGTCGCCGAGCATCAGCCGCAGGCCCTGGCCGACGACGTGGTCGGCATCCTGGTGGTGCTCACCGGCTACGCGCTGATGACCCTGATCCTGAGCAAACTGCTGCTGGCCGAGCCGATGCGCGAGCAGACCTCGCCGTTCCGCCTGCTGCTCGGCATCGGCGTCTCCGTGCTGCCTCTGGCGTTCATCGTCGCCGTCGGCTTCGGCTACTACTACACCTCGCTCAAGCTCACCGACCGCCTGATCAACACTCTGTACCTGCTGATCCTGGCGCTGCTGATCGAGGCCGCCTTCGTCCGCGGCCTGGCCGTCGCCGCCCGCCGCCTGGCCTACGCCCGCGTGCTGGCCAAGCGCCAGACGCAGACCAAGGAGAACGAGGAAGGCGACGAAGTGACGGTCGAAGAGCCGGTGATGGACATCGACCAGATCAATCAGCAGTCCCTGCGCCTGATCCGCCTGGCCCTGTTCGGCGGCTTCCTCGCCTGCATGTACCTGGTCTGGGCCGACCTGATCAGCGTGTTCGCCTACCTCGACCAGATCACCCTGTACCAATACTCCGCCGGCACCGGCGCCACCGCCACGCAGATCCCCATCAGCCTGCTCGACGTGCTCGGCGCGCTGATCATCGCCGGCATCACCGCCGCCCTCGCGCGCAACCTGCCGGGCCTGCTGGAAGTGCTGGTGCTGTCCAAGCTGCGCCTGGCCCAGGGCAGTGCCTACGCCACCACCACCCTGCTGTCCTACGCCATCGCCGGCATCGGCTTCGTCACCGCGCTGTCCACCCTCGGGGTCAGCTGGGACAAGCTGCAGTGGCTGGTCGCCGCGCTCTCCGTGGGTATCGGCTTCGGTATGCAGGCGATCTTCGCCAACTTCATTTCCGGCCTGATCCTGCTGTTCGAGCGCCCCATCCGCATCGGCGACCTGGTGACCATCGGCACCGTTACCGGCACGGTCAACCGCATCCGCATCCGCGCCACGCACATCACCGATAGCGACCGCAAGGAAGTGATTGTGCCTAACCAGATCCTGCTCACCAGCCAGCTGATCAACTGGACCCTGACCGATACCATCACCCGCATCGTACTGGTCTACACGGTCAACCGCGGCGCGGACCTGGAGCTGGTACGCAAGCTGCTGCTCCAGGCCGCCCAGGAGAACAGCCGCGTGCTGCGCGACCCGGTGCCCAATGTGCAGCTGAAGACCTACGGCGCCAGCACCCTGGAGCACGAGCTCAAGGTGTACGTGCGCGAGCTCGGCGACCGCGGCCTGGCCACCGACGAGCTGAACCGACGCATCGACCAGCTGTTCCAGGAGCACGACATCAACATCGCCTCGACGCCGAAGATGGACGTGGTCTTCAGCCGCAAGTCCACCGCTCACCCGGCGTCGGCCGAGGCCGAGCAAGCCGCCGAGCAACAGCCGCCGCGCTGACGCCGAGCGCCGGGACCGCCCATCCCGGCGATTTCCCCAGGGCCCCGCGCCCGTGACAAGCTGAGCCCATGAAGACTCTCGACGCGCTGCAGTTCGACAATCGCTTCGCCCGCCTGGGCGACGCCTTCTCCACCGAGGTGCTGCCCGAGCCGCTGGCCGAGCCGCGCCTGGTGGTGGCCAGCCCGGCCGCCATGGCCCTGCTCGACCTCGATCCGGCCGAGGCGGAAACCGAGGTATTCGCCCAGCTGTTCGCCGGGCACAAGCTGTGGAGCGATGCCGAACCGCGCGCCATGGTTTATTCCGGGCACCAGTTCGGCGTCTACAACCCACGCCTGGGCGATGGCCGCGGCCTGCTGCTGGGCGAGGTGGTCAACGACGCCGGCCAGCACTGGGACCTGCACCTCAAGGGCGCCGGCCAGACGCCCTACTCGCGCATGGGCGACGGCCGCGCCGTGCTACGCAGCTCGATCCGCGAATTCCTCGCCAGCGAATATATGCATGCGCTGGGCATCCCCACGTCGCGCGCCCTGTGCGTCACCGGCTCGAGCACGCCGGTATGGCGCGAGAGGCAGGAGAACGGCGCGATGCTGCTGCGCCTGGCGCCCAGCCATGTGCGCTTCGGCCACTTCGAGTACTTCTATTACACCAACCAGCATGAGCGGCTGCGCGAACTGGGCGAGCATGTGCTGGCCTGCCACTTCGCCGAGTGCCTGGCCGCGGAGAACCCCTGGGCGGCGATGTTCCGCGAGATCGTCGAGCGCAACGCCGAGCTGATCGCCAAGTGGCAGGCCTACGGCTTCTGCCACGGTGTGATGAACAGCGACAACATGTCGATCCTCGGTATCACCTTCGACTACGGCCCCTACGCCTTCCTCGATGACTTCGACGCCAACCATATCTGCAACCACTCGGACGACAGCGGCCGCTACAGCTTCAGCAACCAAGTGCCCATCGCCCACTGGAACCTCAGCGCCCTGGCCCAGGCACTGACGCCTTTCGTCGAGGTGGAGCAGCTGCGCGAGTCGCTGGGTCTGTTCCTGCCGCTGTTCCAGGCCCACTACCAGGACCTGATGCGCCGCCGCCTCGGCCTGACCACTGCCGACGAGCGCGACGCCGCGCTGGTCGAGCGCCTGCTGCAACTGATGCAGACCAGCGCGGTGGACTACAACCTGTTCTTCCGCCGCCTCGGCGAACAGGCGCCGGCCGAGGCCATCGAGGCGCTGCGCGAGGACTTCGTCGACCTCGCCGGCTTCGATCAGTGGGGCGAGGAATACCAGGCACGCGCCGCGCAGGAAGGTGGCGAGCAGGCCGAGCGCCAGGCACGCATGCACGCGGTCAACCCGCTCTACCTGCTGCGCAACTACCTGGCCCAGAACGCCATCAGCGCCGCGGAACAGGGCGACTACAGCCCGGTGCGCGAACTGCATGCCGTGCTGTCGCGCCCCTTCGAAGAACAACCCGGCATGCAGCACTACACCGAGCGCCCACCGGAATGGGGCAAGCATCTGGAAATCAGCTGCTCGTCCTGAGTCTGCCTAGCCCTGACGCGGGTTTCCCGCCCTACGCCCCTCTCCCTCCGGACAGATCGGCAGGACAGCCGATCTGGGCAGCGTCAGCTGGCCGTAGGCCGAGCCACAAGGAAGTGGCGAGTCCAGAGGGCCGGGGTGAGGGGTTCTGACTGCACCGGAGCCGTAGCCCGGATGCAATCCGGGAACGCCCCGCCACCTACACTCTCGCGCTGCGCAACTCCTTGCACACCTGCCCTTCTCCTCGCCCTCCAAGCCCCGCTCCGCCCCACTGCCCACGCCCCCTTCGCGCCGTGCGCAACCCCCTGCACAACCCTGCGCCAGATGTTGCACAACCTTCCGTGACGCCCCGCACAAGGCGCTTCCCGGATTGTCTCCGTTCGCGCTACAGCCCCCGCCCCGCCTGGCCCGCAGCCCTCTGGCACGCCCCTTGTACTCCTCCAGGCTCCCGGACCTTACCGGTCTCGTCTCACAGCAAGGAGAGCACCATGCCAACACCCGCGTACATGACCCTCGAAGGCACCAAGCAAGGCCTGATCACCGCAGGCACCTTCACCGAGGACTCGGTCGGCAACATCTTCCAGGAAGGTCACGAGGACCAGATCTTGGTCCAGGGCTTCAACCACCAGGTCATCATCCCGCGCGACCCGCAGTCCGGCCAGCCGACCGGACAGCGCGTGCACAAGCCGCTGATGATCACCAAGGTGTTCGACAAGGCTTCGCCGCTGATCTTCAACTCCCTGACCTCCGGTGAGCGTCTGTCCAAGTGCCGCCTGGAGTGGTTCCGCACCTCCTCCACCGGTACCCAGGAGCACTACTTCACCATCGAGCTGGAAGAC
>NZ_JAOEEA010000021.1 GCF_029837695.1 Pseudomonas sp. GD04019 | reverse complement strand
AAGACCCTTAAACCTCGCAAATCTGTAGCTGGGGATCACCCTAGCGTTTTGAGATACACGTCACAAGTTTGTCGCCAACGAATTGGCGTAAAGAATAGTTATCGCCGCGGCATCAAACCTCGAACTCGGCCTGCAGCGCCGCACGCACACAGTGCAGCACGCCTTCCGGCACCTGCCCGGCGAACTGCGCAGCGATGGCCGCCACCGGCGGCAGCTCGCCCTCGCCATCGAGGAAGGCATCCTGGATCTCGCCCAGCAGCTCCTCCGGCAGGTCCAGCGCCTGCTCCAGCGACAGCTGCTGGCCGGCGATGGCCTCGGCCAGCAGGTTGTACACACTCTTCTCGCCACAGTTCAGCTGGCTGGCGATCTGCGCCGGCGTCATGCCGGCGCGGGCCAGGCTGACCAGTTCAAAGCGCAGGTCGGTGACCGCCCTGGGCGCCTCGGCGGACTCGCCGCCGCTCAGCACTTCGAGGAAGGCCTCGCCATAACGTTCCAGTTTGCGTGCGCCGACACCGCTGACCTGGGCCATCTCGGACAGGTTGCGTGGCTGACTGCGCAGCATCTCCAGCAGGGTGGAGTCGGGGAAGATGACGTAGGGTGGCACGCTGTGCTCTTCGGCCAGCTTGCGGCGCAGGGTGCGCAGGGCCTCCCACTGCTCGCGCTCCTCGCCACGCACCAGCTGGCTGGCGCTGCTGCCGGAGGCCTTGGCCGCCTGCTGTGGTTTGAGGTCGCGGCGCAGCTCGAGCGTCACCTCACCACGCAGCAGCGGACGGCAGGCGTCGCTCAGGCGCAGGCCGCCGTAACCGTCCAGATCGACGTCGGCTAGGCCGCGTGCCACCAACTGGCGGAACAGGGTGCGCCAGTCGCCTTCGGCCAGCGCCTTGCCGATGCCGAACACCGGCAGGTGCTGGTGGCCGGAGGCGCGGATCTTGTCGTTCTCGCGGCCCAGCAGGATGTCGACCAGATGGCCGACGCCATAGCGCTGGCCGCTGCGGTAGATGGTCGACAGGGCCTGGCGCGCCGGCTCGGTGGCGTCCCAGGTCTGCACGTTGTCGACGCAGGTGTCGCAATGGCCGCAGGGTTGCTCCAGCACTTCGTCGAAGTACGCCAGCAGCGCCTGGCGGCGGCAGCGGGTTTCCTCGCAGAGGGCCAGCATGGCATCGAGCTTGTGCTGCTCGATGCGCTTGTGGCGCTCGTCGCCCTCGGAGTTGGCCAGCATCTGCTTGAGGAACACCACGTCTTGCAGGCCGTAGGCCATCCAGGCATCCGCGGGCAGGCCGTCGCGGCCGGCACGACCGGTTTCCTGGTAGTAGGCTTCCAGGCTCTTGGGCAGGTCCATGTGGCAGACGAAGCGCACGTTGGGCTTGTCGATGCCCATGCCGAAGGCGATGGTCGCCACCATGATCAGGCCTTCCTCGTTGAGGAAACGCTTCTGGTGGTAGGCGCGCAGCTCGTTGGGCAGGCCGGCGTGGTACGGCAGCGCCGGGAAGCCCTGGGCGCTGAGGAAGTCGGCCACCTCCTCCACCTTCTTGCGCGACAGGCAGTAGACGATCCCGGCATCGCCCTTGCGCGCGGCGAGGAAGGCCAGCAGCTGCTTGCGCGGCTGATCCTTGGGCTGGATGCGGTAGAAGATGTTCGGCCGGTCGAAGCTGGAGAGGAAGCGCTCGGCCCGCTCCAGGTGCAGACGCTGGACGATTTCCTCGCGGGTACGCATGTCCGCCGTGGCGGTCAGGGCGATGCGCGGCACATGGGGGAACAGTTCGGCCAGCTGGCCCAGTTGCAGGTATTCCGGGCGGAAGTCGTGGCCCCACTGGGACACGCAGTGCGCCTCGTCGATGGCGAACAGGGCGAGCTGCGGCAGACGCTGGAGAAAATCCAGCATGCGCGGCTGCACCAGGCGCTCGGGCGCCACGTAGAGGAACTTGATCTCGCCGCGGCGGATGCGCTCGGCAATATCGCGCTGCTCTTCGGCACTCAGCGTGGAGTTGAGCGCCACGGCGGCCACGCCCAGCTCGTCGAGGGTGGCGACCTGATCTTCCATCAGCGCGATCAGCGGCGACACCACCACTGCCAGGCCTTCGCGCAGCAACGCCGGTACCTGGAAGCACAGCGACTTGCCGCCGCCGGTGGGCATCAATACCAGCGCATCGCCGCCCGCGGCCACGCGTTCGATGATCGCCGCCTGCTTGCCGCGGAAGGCGTCGTAGCCGAAAACGTCTTTGAGAATGCGTAGGGCGGCGGACATGGGCGCAGAGATCATCCGAGGACAGGAAGCGGTCGCGCAGTATACGCGAGCGATGACGACGGCAGGCCATCGCCCGTCGGCCGTGCTTTTGCGGGCCTGGGCGGCTAGAATCCCGATGTTTACTCACTCAAGGTAGTCCCACGATGTCCTTCGCCGAGCAATTGTCCCGCCTGCAAGCCTTCCTCGATGCCGATGATCTGCACGAAGAAGCTCTGGACTACGTGGCCGCCCATGGCTACCTGACCGCCCTCTGCATCTGCCCCGACCAGGTGCCGGAGCGCGAGTGGATCGACGCCCTGTTCGCCGAGCCGCCGCACTACCGCAGCGAGGCCGAGCGCGAAGAAATCGAAACCACCCTGCAACTGCTCAAGGCCCACATCGCCCGCCAGCTGGCCAGCGACGACGAGCCGGAAATCCCCTGCGACATCGACCTCGGTGACGAGCCGGACGACTCCGACCTGCGCGGCTGGTGCATCGGCTTCATGGAAGGCGTGTTCCTGCGCGAGGCCGTGTGGTTCGAAGACTCCGAAGACGAAGTCAGCGAGTTGCTGCTGCCGATCATGGTCGCCTCCGGCCTGTTCGACGAGCAGCCGGAATTCGCCGAAATCGCCCGCGACCGCCAACTGGTGGACAGCATGGTCGACCAGATTCCCGAGCTGCTCACCGCCCTGTTCCTGCTGTGCCAGGCGCCGGAAGAAAAGCCCGCCCTTCTCAAACCCCGCCACCACTAAGCCGCGCCCATGGCGCACAGCGACATCCGGCAAAGCCGTCACCGCAGCGTGCGTTACGCGCTGCTGGCGATCGGCTGGCTGAGCGTGGCGCTCGGGGTGATCGGCATCTTCGTGCCGGTGCTGCCGACCACGCCCTTCCTGCTGCTGGCGGCGGCCTGTTTCGTGCGCAGCTCCAGGCGTTTCTACCTGTGGCTGGTCAACCATCCGCGCCTCGGCCCGTGGATTCGTGATTACCTGGAAGGCAACGGTATTCCGCTCAAGGGCAAGGTCTATGCCCTGGGCATGATGTGGGCCAGCATCGGCCTGTCCTGCTACCTGGTGCCGCTGCTCTGGGCACGAGCCTTCATGCTCACCAGCGCGGTGCTGGTCAGTCTCTACATCCTGCGCCAGAAGACCCTGCCCGCGCGCGAGTGAGGGAGGTGGCGCAGCGGCAAAAAGCCCCACCACTGCCTACACTTTCTCCACTTCTCGTGGAGACATTTTCATGCCGTCGCGGCCGAGCATTCAGGGACGAGCCAAGCGCCTGCCGCCAGGCCGGCTGCTGCTCGGCGCCTTGTTCGGTGTACTGCTGGCGATGGTGGCACGGGCCAACTGGGACTTCGGCCTGATCCTGCAGAATGCCGAGCAGCGCTACGGCAACCTCGGCGTCGCCAAGGGCCGCATCGAGGCCTGGGACGAGCTGATCATCACCAGTACCAACCTCCCCGAAAAAGAGAAGCTGGCCGCGGTCAATCGCTTCTTCAATCGCCAGTTCCGCTTCTCCGACGACAGCCGCAACTGGCGGCAGAACGACTACTGGGCCACCCCGGTCGAAGCGCTGATCAAGGGTGCCGGCGATTGCGAGGACTACTCCATCGCCAAGTACTTCACCCTGCGCCGTCTGGGCGTGCCCAGCGACAAGCTGCGCATCACCTACGTCAAGGCGCTGCGCTACAACCAGGCGCATATGGTGCTCACCTATTACGCCAGCCCCGGCGCAGAACCCCTGGTGCTGGACAATCTGATCGGGGAAATCCGCCCCGCGTCCCAGCGCAAGGACCTGCTGCCGGTCTACGCCTTCAATGCCGAGGGCCTGTATCTGCCAGGCCAGACCGGCCGCAAGAGCGACACCAAGAAGCTGTCGCGCTGGCAGGATCTGTTGAAAAAGATGCGAGCCGAAGGCTTCGACATCGGAGAGGGTTAGGAGAAGCCTATGTCCCTGTTGAAACAGCTGTTTCTCGCCATCTGCCTGTTCCTCGTGGTGGCCTTCACCGGCAGCTTCATCGCCAGCGTGGAGAGCTCGCGCGAACAGCTGCTCAGCCAGTTGCGCTCGCATGCCCAGGACGCCGCCACCGCGCTGGGCCTGTCGATGACACCGCACGTGGACGACCCGGCGATGATCGAGCTGATGGTCAGCTCGATCTTCGACAGCGGCTACTTCGCCACCATCCGCGTGGTGCGCATCCCCGGCGAGGAAGTGATAGTCGAGCGACGCACCACCACCACGTCGGACAAGGTGCCGACCTGGTTCGTCGACCTGGTCGACCTCGACCCGCAAGGCGGCGACGCGCTGATCATGCGCGGCTGGGAACAGGCGGCGCGGGTCGAAGTGCTGAGCCATCCGCAGTTCGCTGTGGCCAAGCTGTGGGACAGCGCCATCGGCAGCCTGCTCTGGCTGCTGCTGTGCGGCATCATCAGCGCCATCCTCGGCGGCTGGCTGCTGCGCACCCAGTTGCGCCCGCTGGACAACATGGTCAACCAGGCCCAGGCCATCACCCGTCGCGAGTTCCTCACCCTGCCCCGTGTGCCGCGCACCCCCGAACTCAAGCGCGTGGTGCTGGCGATGAACCAGATGGTCGAGAAGCTCAAGCAGCTGTTCGCCGAGGAGGCCGCGCGCAGCGAGAAGCTGCGCGAGGAGGCCTACCAGGACAGCCTCACCGGCCTGGCCAACCGCCGCCTGTTCGAGATCAAGCTGGCCAACCAGCTGGCGGTGACCGAGCAGAACGCCGCCGG
Source organism: Pseudomonas sp. GD04019 (assembly GCF_029837695.1). GTDB lineage: Bacteria > Pseudomonadota > Gammaproteobacteria > Pseudomonadales > Pseudomonadaceae > Aquipseudomonas. Next base: position 22,221 of record NZ_JAOEEA010000021.1, on the reverse strand, counting down.
CTACCTGATGTTCCTGCGCGTCAACGATCTCGGCGGCCTCAACCAGCGCATGGGTGGCCAGCGCACCGACGCGCTGATCTACAGCATCGGCGAGCTGCTCAAGCGCCTGCTGGAGCAACGCGGCGCGCCGGACTGGCTGGCCTCGCGCAGCCGCGGTGGCGAGTTCACCCTGCTCGCTCCGGGGCTGGCCGCCGAAGATGCCGACCGCCTCGCCGAAGAGCTGGCAGACGGGCTGGAAAGCCTGCGCCAGACCGGCGCCAGCGACTGCACACCGGTGGCCCATCTGGGCATCGCCGCGTTCCGCCCCGGCGAGGAAGTGGCCAACGTCATCGGCCGCGCCGACCAGGCCCTGGCCCAGGCGCAGAGCAATGCGGGCAAGTCCTGGGAACGCCTGGACGACTTCCAGACCACCAACGGCCAGGGCCTGCACGACTGGCGGCGCTGGATCGACGATGCGCTCAGCCAGAGCATGCTGCAGCTGTACTTCCAGCCGGTGGCGGCGTGCGCGGATACCAGCCAGGTGCTGCACCAGAAAGTCCTGGCGCGCCTGCTCGACCCACAAGGCGAGGCGGTGGCCGCTGGCCGCTTCCTGCCGTGGATCGAACGCCTGGGCTGGGCCGCGCGCTTCGACCTGGCCATGCTCGAACACAGCCTGGCGCACCTGGCCAAATACCCGCAGCCGCTCGCCCTCAGCCTGTCCGCCGCCACGCTGCGCGACGCCGGCAGCCTGGAGAAGCTGCTGAACCTGCTCAAGGAGCATCCGCAACAGGCCGAGTTGATGACCCTGGAGCTGGACGAGCGCTACCTGCCGCCACCGGCAGAGCTGGAGAAACTCAGCCAGCAAGTACGCGAGGCCGGCTACCACCTGGGCCTGCAGCACTTCGGTGGGCGCTTCAGCCTGATCGGCAACCTCACCCATCTGGGCCTGGCCTACCTGAAGATCGATGGCAGCTACATCCGCGCCATCGACAAGGAAGACGACAAGCGCATGTTCATCGAGGCGATCTTCCGTGCCACCAACAGCATCGATCTGCCGCTGATCGCCGAGATGGTGGAAACCGAAGGCGAGTTGCATGTGCTCAAGGAGCTGGGCATCTATGGCGCCATGGGTCGACTGATCGGCGCGCCGGCACCCTGGCAGGGTTGAACAGGACGCACAGCCATAAAGAAGCCCGCCATAACGGCGGGCTTTTTCTGTGCCGGTCAGCGTCAGATCAGCTGGTGGTCATCGTCACCCAACAACCCGCTGAGGCCCTCGATCTCGGCACGCGTCACCGCACGCCGATCGAGCTTGCGCCGTGCCGCCTCGGGCAGGTCGGTGTAGCGGATCAGCCCCTTCGCCACCAAGACGCCGACCACGTCCTCCAGCACCCGCACCAGCTCCAGGTCGGAGTCCTTCAGGCTGGCCAGACGCTCCTTGACCTCCTCGCGGGCTTTCAGCCAGTTGTGCAGCTCCTCGCTCTCGACCGCCAGCGTCTCCGTCATGCCCTCGAACGGATCATGCTCCACCCGCAGCAAGCGCCCCTCGGCATCCCTTTGCACGTACACCATGTGGCTTCCTCCAGGCATAAAAAAGCCCGCTACCCCACAAGGGTAGCGGGCCGATCACATAAATGGCAGTTCGACCCCGTCGCTCCGTGCGGGCCCCGCCATCATTGTCGGGACCACAGGTGCGTCAGGCGGTTTTCATCGCATTGTCATCCAGCAGGTTGGTGATGATGGTGGCCTCGTTGGTTGTACCGCTGTAGAGGGTCGACAGATTGACGTTGTCCAGCATCACCTGCTGCTCAACCGGGCCTGCCACTACCGAGCGTACGCTGATCGTCGTGGTGGTACCGGCGAAGGCGAAGTCCAGGTAGTTCTGCAGGTCACCCGGGTTGCTGCCGACGCCAGACAGCAGCTGCGACAGATCGAGGATGTCGGAGTTGGTCCCAGTCAGATCGACGTTGAAGTCGGTGATGTGGTCCAGACCGCCACCCAGGCCGCCTTTCTGCCAGACGAAGGTGTCCTTGCCGCTACCACCCGCCATGGTGTCCGCACCCAGGCCACCGATCAGGAAGTCGGCACCGCCCATGCCCAGCAGGGTGTCGTTGGCACCGCCGCCGAACAGCACGTTGGTGCTGCTGTCACCGGTCAGGGTGTCGACGAAATTGGAGCCGAACAGGTTCTCGACCTGGGTGATGGTGTCGTTCCCTGCGCCGCCGGTGTTCTGCGACACCAGGGTACCCAGGTTGACGGCTACTCCTGCCGTGGCATCGACGTAGGTCACGGTATCCACGCCGATTCCGCCGGTCAGGACATCGTTGCCAGCGCCGCCGGCGAGGATGTCGTTACCGCTGCCACCGTCCAGGGTGTCATTGCCACCCAGACCGACCAGCACATCGTCTCCGTCACCGCCGTTGAGAGTATCCGCAGTGCCGTCCCGGCCCAGCAGAATCTCGTTGCGGAAGGTCCCGTTGAGCGTGCTGGAGCCGGCACTGCGAGTGACATCTACAGCTGCAGTGTCCAAGGTGGTACTGCCGTTGATAGAGGCACCGTAGCTGAAGGTCCCGCCATTGGTTGAGCTACTGCTGTTCTCGGTAAAGGTCACCGTGCTACCAGACAGGCTCACGTCCCCACTGGTGGCTCCCGATACGTTCAACAGCGACAGTAGCCCGCTGTTGGGGCCGGTGTCGTTGGCCAGCAGTGCCCAAGCCGGAATGTTGATCACATCATCCCCGCCCTGGCTGTTGACGTTGGTGAGGAGCAGGTCGTCGCGAACAACCATGGCGCCCTGTCCGGGGGCGATGTTGATGTTGAGGTTGGCCGCCGCCGTGTCGCCGTCGTTATCCATCAGGGTGAAGACGATGGTGGCGACCACCACGGTGTTGATCGCGCTTGGCGGCGTGTAGGTGTAAGAGCCGGTGAGCATGTTCACCGCGATGTTCGACCCGCCCCCCATGGTCACCGTCAGGGTGTTGCCGGCGATGCTGCCATTGTTGGCACCCGGCCCCGTGGCCAGGAAGGTGTTGGTGGCCTTGTCGTAGGTGTAGGTCTTGCCGTCCACCACGATGCTGCGCACAAAGCCGCCATCGGCACCGAAGCTGCCACCAGCGGTCAGGCTGCCGGGAATCGGCGAGGCCTGGGCCGTGGCGATCAGCGTGGTGGTCAGGTCATTCAGGTCGTCCACCTCTATTGCACCTGTGTTGGTGCTGTTGGTGCCGTTGTAGGCGATCGGGTTGAGTGCCGAGACGGTTACACCGGTCCCCATGCCCAGTGCATAGGCCCGGATATTGTTGGCGGTGAGGAAGTTGGTCCACGCCAGCTCCTCCGCCGCCGAGATGCCGGCACTGCCACTCGGCTCGTTGGGTTGGCCATCCGAGAGGAAGTAGGCGACGTTCTGCACGTTGCCGGTCGCGAGCTTGCCGGCGTCGTTATACACGTCCATGGCATCGACCAGCGCAGCGTCGTAGTTGGTCAGCCCGCCGGGGCTAGTGGCCAGAATGGCTGCCTTGGCCTGGGCCACGGTGACCCAGGTGCTCTGGATATCGGACCCGGACGAGAAGGTCACGAAGCTGACCCGCACGTCGCCCATGGCGTCGTACTGCTCCAGCAATTCCAGCAGCGAGTTCTTCGCCACTTCCAGGCGGTCCATGCCGCCGACACCCGACGGGTAATCCATGCTGCCGGACACGTCCAGAACGATCAGCAGGTTGCTGTTGATGTTGACCGTGGCTTGGCCGGCCTGGGTCTGGTTGGCAGCGGTTGGCGCATCGTCCCTGAAGCTGATGGCGCTGCCCAGATTGACGCTGGCCGTGCTGCTGTCGCCATCTTTATCGGTAATGGTCGCATTCAGCTGCACCAGGTTGGCAGCGCTCAGGCTGACCTCCTGGTCCGGGCCGCTATTGGGCGTATGCATGACTGCCCGTTGCTGATCCAGGGTCACTACACCCGAGCCATTCACCGTGACGGTGAAGGACACCTGCCCGGCCGGGCCTCCGACCCGGCCAACCACGTTGCCGCTCTCCAGATACAGCAGGATGTTGCTGCCAGTGGCGGAGTCATCCAGGCCACTGTCCACACCTGACGAGCTGACGCTCAGGCTGTAGGTGGTGGTGCCGGCACCGTCGGCGCCATAGCTGCTGGTGAACAGGCCGGAGTAGTTGACGCCGGTATTGGCCGCCAGGTTGCTCTCGTCCACTTGCAGACTATCGGCAGTTGCCGGGCTGGCACTGATGCTGGGACCGTCATCGCGGAAGCTGATGGCGCTGCCCAGGTTGACGGTGGCGCTGCTGCTGTCACCGTCCTTGTCGGTGATGGTCGCACTCAGCTGTACCAGGTTGGCGGCGCTCAGGCTGCTCTCCTGGTCGTTGGTGGTGTTGGGCGTGTGCATGATCGAGCGGGCCTGATCCAGGGTGACCACACCCGAGCCGTTCACCGACACGGTGAAGGACACCTGCCCAGCCGGGCCGCCAACCCGCCCAACCACGTTGCCGCTCTCCAGATACAGCAGGATGTTGCTGCCAGTGGCGGAGTCATCCAGGCCACTGTCCACACCCGACGAGCTGACGCTCAGGCTGTAAGTGGTGGTACCCGCACCATCACCACCATAGTTGCTAGTAAAGGAGCCGGCGAAGCTGGTGCTGGCATTGGCCGTCAGGTTGGTTTCATCCACCTGCAACGAGTCGACGGGGACGGAACCGGCAGCGATGGTCGGCACGTCGTCTTCGATCTGCACCAGGAAGTCGCCGGCCAAGCCTACGGGGCCGGAACCGTTGCTGGCCTGCAGCACGCTGGCGAAGTTCAGCACCAGCAGCTCGCTGTCATTACCGTTACCCAGCGGATGATCCAGCGCCTTCGACAGGGTGAAGGTGTAATCACCGTTGTTCAGCACCTGCAGGGTGAACACGGTCGGGCCGCTCGCCCCTGCCTTGGCGGTGAGGGTATTACCGGACACGCTGTAGACCAGGCCGACACCTCCGGAAGTGGCCGGAGCCAGCCCCGCAGTACTGCCGGACAGACCGAACTGCACGCCAGCCGATGGGCCTACCGCCAGTTCACTGAGGTTGCCGGTTGCGATGGTGGTCACCACATCGCCATCGGTGATGCCACCTGGCAGCTCGTCCTCGTCAACCTTGGCGATGATCGGGCTGTTGTCTTCCACATACACGGTCAGCGTGGAGGTGGAGGGGTCGCCGTCCTTGTCCACGATGGTGTAGGTGAAGGTCTCCGTCTGATCGCCGCTGATGATGCTCGGCGCCTTGTAGGACCAGGCCCCATTGCTGAAGTTGAAGCTCAGCCTGCCGCCATCCTGGGTGGGTATGTCGACCAGCTGATTGCCGGCGATATTCGGCCCGCTGCTCGAGTCGATGACACCCGCGCCGTCCCAGACGTAGGTGATGCCGTTGATCTCGATGGACTGGATACGGCCGGGGCCATCGGCACCGTAGCTGTCATCGTCGCCACCGCCGGAGGCATTGTTGCTGCCCAGCAGCACGCTGCCGCTCACCAGGCCGCCGACCACCTGATCGATCAGGGTATCGACCAGGTCGTCGAAGTCATCGACGCGCAGCGGAGTGTTGTTCGGGCCCGCATCCATATCGACGTCGTCCAGACGGGTATCGAGGATGCCGTCACCCACGCCGATGGTGGTGATGGTGATGCCGTTGTTATCGACGAAGGTGTTCCAGGCAGCTGCCGTCGCATCGCTCAGCGAGTTGCCGCCGGTACCGGTCTGCTCGTTGGGGTTACCGTCGCTGATGAAGATGACCTGGTTGTTCCAGCCCGGCAGCGGGGCGTAGGAAACCATGGTCTGCTGGATGGCATCGGTGAAGTCCGTGGTGCTGTTCAGCGGCCGAGTACCACCCTCATCCGGATTGAGAGAATTCACCAGATTGGTGAAGGCAGTGATATTGGTGACTACCGGATAGCCGATCGAGTCATCCGAGAACGCCACGATCTGGATCTTCACATCACCGGTGGCCGTGTTGAACAGCTCCTGCCCCGCCGTGCGCACCGCATCGAGCATGGCGTTCAGCTCGGTGTTGTCGATGCTGCCGCTGAAGTCCAGCACGAACACCAGGTTGATGTCCTGGGTCTGGCTGGTGCCGACGTAGGCCGTATCGTTCTGCGATACCGGAGTGTCGTCGTCGACGTTGATCGACAGCGTACCGATTGCGGTGTCGCCGTCCTTGTCGGTGACCTGATAGGTCAGGTTGAACGACTGGTTGTTCTCCAGGTTGGCGTTGGCATGCTGGATCGGTGCGTTCTGGGTAACGGTATAGGCACCGGTGGTGCTGTTCAGTGTCACCGTCAGCACCGTGGTAGAGCCCTGATTGATCAACAGGGAACCGCCGGGGCCGTTGGCGTAGGTGAAGCCCATCGGGTTACCAGTGGTTTGCCAGGCCACACTGCCGGCGCCATCGGCACCGAAGTTCAGCGACAGCGTGCCAGTGGTATTCACCGAGTTCGCATCATCGGTACCGCCAGGGCCACCGGCGATGCCATTGGCCAGCGCATCGTCGTCCAGCTGCACGGCGTTGTTGCTGCCGGCGCTCGGGCCATCGTCCTTGAAGCTGATGGCGCTGCCCAGATTGACGGTAGCGGTATCAACATCACCGTCCTTGTCGGTCATGGTGGCAATCAGTTGCACCATGTTGGCGGCGCCGAGGCTGGACTCCTGATCGGCCCCACTGTTGGGCGTGTGGGTGATTGCCCGCTGCTGATCAAGCGTTACCTGGCCAGAGGCGTTGACCGACACGGTGAAGGACACCTGACCTGCAGGGCCACCGACCCGCCCGACCACATTGCCGCTTTCCAGATACAGCAGGATGTTCTGGCCCGTGGCCGAATCATCCAGGCCACTGTCCACACCCGCCGCGCTGACATTCAGGCTGTAGGTAGTGGTGCCCGCACCATCCGCACCATAGCCGCCCGTGAACAGACCACTGAAGTTGGTGGTTACATCCGTGCCAAGCGTGGTCTCATCCACCTGCAGGCTGTCGGCAGTGGCGGCGCTGGCGTTGATGTCCGGAGCATCGTCCCGGAAGCTGATCGCGCTGCCCAGATCGATGGTGGCACTGCTGCTGTCACCATCCTTGTCGGTGATGAGCGCAGTCAGCTGCACCAGGTTGGCGGCGCTCAGGCTCGACTCCTGATTCGTCCCGCTGTCCGGCGTATGCATGATCGAGCGGAGCTGGTCCAGAGTGACCACGCCGGACGAGTTCACCGACACGGTAAAGGCCACCGGCCCGCCCGAGCTGCCGACCTTGCCGACGATGTTGCCGCTTTCCAGATACAGCAGGATATTGCTGCCGGTGGCGGAATCATCCAGGCCGCTATCCACGCCCGCCGAACTCACGCTCAGGCTGTAGGTAGTGGTACCCGCGCCATCGGCGCCATAGCTGCCGGTAAAGGCGCTGGCAAAGCTGGCGCTGGCGTTGACGGTGAGATTGGTTTCATCCACCTGCAGGCTGTCCGCAGCCACCGCACCGGCACTGATGCTCGGGCCGTCATCGCGGAAGCTGATGGCATCGCCCAGGTTCAGGGTGGCGCTGCTGCTGTCGCCGTCCTTGTCGGTGATAGTCGCCGTCAGTCGCACCAGGTTGGCAGCGCTCAGGCTGGTCTCCTGGTCATTGGTGGTGTTGGGCGTGTGCATGATCGAGCGGAGCTGGTCCAGAGTGACCACGCCGGACGAGTTCACCGACAGGGTAAAGGCCACCGGCCCGCCCGAGCTGCCGACCTTGCCGACGATGTTGCCGCTTTCCAGATACAGCAGGATATTGCTGCCGGTGGCGGAATCATCCAGGCCACTGTCGACGCCTGCCGAACTCACGCTCAGGCTGTAGGTGGTGGTACCCGCGCCATCGGCGCCATAGCTGCCGGTAAAGGCGCTGGCAAAGCTGGTGCTGGCGTTGACGGTGAGATTGCTTTCATCCACCTGCAGGCTGTCCGCAGCCACCGCGCCGGCACTGAGGCTCGGGCCATCATCGCGGAAGCTGATGGCACTGCCCAGGTTCAGGGTGGCGCTACTGCTGTCGCCGTCCTTGTCGGTGATGGTCGCCGTCAGCCGCACCAGGTTGGCAGCGCTCAGGCTGGTCTCCTGGTCATTGGTGGTGTTCGGCGTGTGCATGATCGAGCGCAGCTGGTCCAGGGTAACTACGCCGGACGAGTTCACCGACAGGGTAAAGGCCACCGGCCCGCCCGAATTGCCGACCTTGCCGACGATATTGCCGCCGTCCAGATACAGCAGGATGCTGCTGCCGGTAGCGGAATCATCCAGACCACTGTCCACGCCTGACGAGCTGACGCTCAGGCTGTAGGTGGTGGTACCCGCACCATCGGCGCCGTAGCTGCCGGTAAAGGCGCCGGCGAAGCTGGTGCTGGCGTTGATCGACAGGTTGGTTTCATCCACCTGCAGGCTGTCGGCAGCCGCAGCGCCGGCACTGATGCTCGGACCATCGTCCTTGAAGCTGATGGCGTTGCCCAGGTTGATGGTGGCCGAATCGCTATCGCCATCCTTGTCGGTGATGGTCGCGCTCAGCTGGATCAGGTTGGCAGAACCTAGGCTGGTCTCCTGGTCGCTGGTGGTGTTGGGCGTGTGCATGATCGACCGGACTTGATCCAGGATGACCACGCCGGAGCCATTCACCGACACGGTGAAGGACACCTGTCCTGCCGGGCCGCCGACGCGACCGACGATCACGCCGGCCTCGTTGTACAGCAGGATGTTGCTGCCGGTAGCCGAGTCATCCAGGCCGCTGTCCACACCCGCCGAGCTGACGCTCAGGCTGTAGCTGGTAGTGCCCGCACCATCAGCGCCGTAGTCGCCCGAGAAGGCGCCGGCGAAGTTGACGCTGGCATTGACCGCCAGATTGCTCTCGTCGACCTGCAGGCTGTCACTGCTGACCGACCTGGCGTCGATGCTCGGCGCATCATCCTCGAAGGCGATGGCCTGACCGATGTCGAGCACGGCACTGGCGCTGTCACCATCCTCATCGGTGATGGTGGCGGTCAGCTTGATCAGGTTGGCAGCTGCCAGAGTCGCGGCCTGATCTGGTCCGGCATCCGGGCTGTGCATGATCGACCGTTGCTGATCCAGGGTGACATCACCATCGCCATTGACCGATACGCGGAAGGCGATCTGACCTGCCGGGCCACCCACGCGGCCGACCACATCGCCACCCTGCATGTACAGCAGGATGCTCTGGCCGGTGGCCGAATCATCCAGGCCGCTGTCCACACCGGCGGCGCTGACGCTCAGGTCGTAATCGATGTCGCCGGCACCATCGGCGCCGAAGCTGCCGCTGAAGAAGCCGCTGAAGTCATCGGTATCGTTGCTGCTCAGGTTGCTCTCATCCACCCGCAGCTCGCCGGCAGGCACTGCCGTCGCGCTGATGCTCGGCGCGTCATCGCGGAAGCTGATGGCGTGACCGAGGTCGAGTGCGGCCCTATCGGTGTCACCGTCGTCGTCGACGATATTGCCCACCAGTTGGATCTGGTTGGCCGCTGCCAGGCTGGATTCCTGGTCCGGCCCGCTGTTCGGGCTGTGCTCGATGGCGCGGATCTGATCCAGCGTCACCTGGCCCGTAGCACTGTTGACCGATACGCGGAAGGCGATCGGTCCGCCGGAGTTGCCGACGCGGCCGACGACGTCATTGCCCTGCATGTACAGGCGGATGTTGCTGCCGGTGGCAACGTCATCCAGACCGGTATCCACACCATTGCTGCTGATCTGCAGGCCGAAGGTGGTGGCGCCAGCCCCATCGCCGCCATACAGGCTGTTGAACAGGGTGCCGAAGTTCGCCGTGGCATTGGTGGCCAGGCTGGTTTCGTCGACCTGCAGCGAATCGTTCGGGGCTGGGGTGGACTCGATGATCGGCAGGTCATCCTCGATCTGAATGAGGAAGCCACCGGCCAGGGCGACCGGATCAACGCCGTCGGACGCCTGCAGAATGCTGGCGAAGTTCATCACCAGCAGTTCGTTGTCATAGGTACCCGCCGATGGATGATCCACAGGCCCGAGCAGGGTGAAGGTGTACCCACCGTTGCTGGCCACCTGCAGGGTGAACACCGGGGTTCCGCCGGGCCCTGCCGTGGCAGTCAGGGTGTTGGTGCCGGTATCAACGCTGTAGACCAGGCCGATGCCGTTGGAAGTAGCCGCAGGCAGCCCGCTGGTGTTGCTGGACAGGCTGAACTGCACGCCGGACATGCTGTCCGGGCCGACAATCAGCGAGGTCAGACTACCGGTAGCTATGGTGGTCTGGCCTCCTTCAGGGTTACCAGTCGGCAAAGCATCCTCATGGACCTGGTCGACAACCGGGCTGGTGTCTTCCACGAAGACGCTCAGGTTGGCAGTGGCTGGGTCACCGTCGTTGTCGATGATGGTGTAGGTGAAGGTCTCGGTCTTGTCACCGCTCACACTGGCCGGGGCCTGATAGCTCCAGGCACCGGTCGAGAAGTTGAAGCTCAGCTTGCCGCCTTCGGCCGTTGCGATGTCGGTCAGCTGCTGGTCGCCATCGGCGGTGCCATCCCAGGTGTAGGTGGTGCCATTGATCTCGATGGAGAGAATCTGGCCGGGACCGTCGGCACCGAAGGCGTCGTCGTCGCCACCGCCCACGGCACTGTCATTGCCCAACAGCACGTTGCCGCCCACCAGGCCACCGATCACCTGATCCACCAGGGTGTCGACCAGGTCATCGAAGTCATCGACACGCAGCGGGTCGTTGTTCGCCCCGGCGTCCACGTCGATGTCTTCCAGACGTGGATCGTCGATGTTGTCACCGATGCCGATGGTGGTGACGTTGATGCCATTGTTGTCGACGAAATTGTTCCAGTCGGTCGCCGTCGGCTCGGTCAGCGAGGGCGCACCGCCAGGGCCGGTCTGCTCGTTGGGGTTGCCGTCACTGATGAAGATGACCTGGTTGGTCCACCCCGGCAGCGGGGTGTAGGAGGTCATGGTCTTCTGGATCGCATCGGTGAAGTCGGTGAGGCCATCGAGCGGACGATCACCACCTGGCTCCTGCGGGTTGAGGGAGTTAATCAGAGCGGTGAAGTCCGCGATGTTGTCGATCGACGGGTAGGACACCGAGGTACCCGAGAACGCCACGATCTGAATCTGCACTGCGCCGGTGGCCGTATTGAACAACTCCTGCCCTGCCGAGCGCACGGCATCGAGCATCTGGTTCAGCTCGCTGTCATCGATGCTGCCGCTGAAGTCCAGCACGAACACCAGGTTGACGTTCTGGGCCTGGCCGGACAGCACGGTGGCACTGTCGTTCTGCGCCAGCGGCACATCGTCTTCGACATTGATCACGAAACTGCCGTCGGCAAAGCCGTCCACCGGGTCGCCATCGCCATCGGTCGCGGTGAGCACGCCGGAGAAATCGATCGGCAGGCCGAGCAATTGGTCATCATCGGTGCTGCCAGGCAGCGGATGATCCAGCGGCCCGCTCAGCACAAACTCCCAGCTGCCATCCGGGTTCACCGTCAGGGTGAAGATCAGTTGCCCACCGGCAGTGGCGGTGAGCACATTGCCCACCACCTCGTAGGTCAGCGGCACTTCGCCGGAAGTCAGTCCCTGGGCTTCCAGAGTCGCTATGTCGCCTGCATCGTCGCTCAGGCCGAAGACGCCGGGGCCATCCGCGCCAAAGTCGACCAACGACGACAAGCCGCCCGCGCCAGATCCGCTGACCACCAGCGTCTGGTCGGGGTCATCGTTGCCATCGTGCGGAGTGCTCAGGGCGTCCTCGTGGACGGTCGGGCGCTGCCAGTCCACCTGGATATTGACGTCGTTGAAGTCGCCATCGCCACCACCGCTGATGTCCTCCCAGTTTTGATTGCCGGGAGCGGCGTTATCGGTGAATTGCGCGCTGTCGGCTGGGTTCAGCAGCGCATTGTCGAACAGCACGTTGGCTCCAGTGCCCACCAGCGGCTGGCCGTTCAGGAACGCCTGCCACTCCCCTGCAACCTCGGCGAAGGTCAGTTCCGCGCCATTCTCGTAGCCGGCGATGGGATTGTTGGTCGAGCCATTGGGAATGATGAAGAAGCCGATCGAGTCAGGATTGACCCCTTCCAGTTGGATAGGCGCACCCACGGTCTGCACATTGGCCCAGATGATAGTGCCGCTGACCGGGTTACCCAGCGCATCCTTGACGTAATAGCCGTAGGTATTGGCATAACCCGCGTTGCTGCCCTCCAGGCTCACCGTCAGCGTGGTACCGACAGCCGCGCCACCATTGAGCACCGGTACGTCGTCCTGAATGTCGATGACTAGGCTGCCTTCACCGAAGCCGCCCACCAACGGATCGTTGTCACCGTCGGTCGCCGCCAGTACCCCGGAGAAATCGATGGCCAGGCCGCTGCTGCCCAGGGTTTCCGAATCATTGCCATCCTGCACCGGGTGGTCGATCGGGCCCATAAGAGTGAAGAGCCAACTGCCATCGGCATTGACGTCCAGGCTGAACACGTCATAAGTGCCGGCGTCGGTACCCTCCACATAGCCCACCAGCACATCACCATCCATGCGGAACTGCAGGTTCTGTCCACCAGAGGTGAGGCCCTGGCTGGTCAGCGACTCCAGCGCATCCTCCGCGGCCTGGCCGTCGCCACCAATGTCGATCAGGCTGAACTCACCAGGGCCATCCGCGCCGAAGTCGACCAGCGCATTCAGTGAGCCCTCGCCTCCGGACACCGTCAGCGTCTGCCCAACATCGTCATTGCCATCATGGGGCGCCGGGTCTGCCAGAGCGTCCTCGTACACCATGCCGCCAATCGGCTCAGGCTGCTCACCACGCTCGGCCAGTACGGGCACGTCATCCTGCACATCGATGACGAAGCTGCCGCCGTTGAACCCACCCGCCAGCGGGTCGCCATCGCCATCGGTCGCGGTCAGCACGCCCGAGAAGTCGATGGCCAGGGCGCCATCGCCCAACAACTCACCGTCGTTGCCATCGGCCAGCTCGTGATCCAGCGGCCCTTTGAGGGTGAAGGTGTAGCTGCCGTCCGCATTGACCTGCAACGTGAACACGTCATAGGCACCGGCATCGGTCCCGGTCACGGAGGCCGTCAGCAAGCCGCTGACCGTATCGATGTTGAACGCCAGCGCCTGCCCGCCCGAGGTCAGGCCCAGCGCCTTCAGAGAGTCGAATGCGGCCTCGCTGTCGCTCAGACCGAACGAGCCCGGGCCGTCCGCGCCAAAGGTGACCAGTGCATGCAGCGCTCCTGCGCCACCGCTAACGGTGAGCTGCTGGGTTGCATCATCGTTGCCCTCGTATGGCGCCCCACCAATATCGGAAACGACCAGAGCATCCTCGTGCACCGTTCCGCCGACAGGTTCGAACTCCTCGCCCCGATCGGCCAACACCGGTACATCGTCCTCCACATCGATTGCGAAGCTGCCGGGCGGGAAGCCACCCACCAATGGATCGCCATCGCCATCGGTCGCGGTGAGAACGCCGGAGAAGTCGATGCCCAGACCTGGCAGATCTTCCGAGTCGAAGGTGCCGTCCGCGATGGGATGATCGATCGGCCCCTGCAGCACGAATTCCCAGCTGCCATCAGCGTTGACGTTCAGCGTGAAGATGGTTTCACCGCCGGCGCTGGCAGTCAGCACGCCACTAACCAGTTCGTAGGTCAGCGGGTCGCCCCCGGAGGTGAGGCCCTGCAGGTCCATGGAGCTGAGGTCGCTGGAAAGGCCGAAGTCTCCAGGGCCATCGGCGCCGAAGTCGACCAGGGCCGAAAGCGACCCGGCGGCGCCGGACACCGTGGTGGTCTGTCCGCTTTCCGGATTGCCGTCGTGCGGCGCGCCGTCGCCGGTGCTCAGAGCATCCTCGTGGACCATCTCCGTGACCCGCGGGAAGAACTGTTCTTCGCCCTCGCCAAGACCACCAGCCCATTGCGGCACATCGTCTTCCACGTCGATAACGAAGCTGCCGCCGGTGAAGGTGCCAACCGAGTCGCCATCGCCATCGACGGCGGTCAGTACACCGGAGAAGTCGATTGGCAGTTCGAGCAGTTCGTCGTCATTGCCATCGGGGATCGGGTGGTCCAGTTGGCCGACCAGGGTGAAGGTGAAGCTGCCATCGGTGCCCACCTGCAGAGTGAAGATGGTTTCGCCGCCGGCCGATGCGGTCAGCACATTGCCGGCGACGCTGTAGCTGAGAGCAGTACCGCCGGAGGTCAAGCCCTGGGCTTCCATGCTGGAGATGGCAGTAGCGCTGCCAGACAGGCCGAAGCTGCCGATGCCATCGGCGCCGAAGTTGACCAGCGCGGTCAGGGTACCGGGGCCACCGGCGGCCACGTTGGTGACCGAGTCGCCATCGGTGATGCCATCGGAGGTTTCGTCCTCGTCGACGATGGCGGTTACCTGGGCGCCTTCGCCTTCGGTGAGGATCGGCGCGTCGTCGTTGACCAGCACGTTCAGTTGCACGGTCGGCGATACGTCGCCATCCAGGTCGAACACCCGCACCGGGAAGCTCTCGCCAACCTGGTCAGCGGCGCCGGAGGCCGTGGTATTGGGGTGATCGAGGGTGTTGTCGGTCAGGGTGTAGGTCCAGTTACCGGCCGCATCCACGGTCAGGGTGCCGTACTGGCCCACCACCACGCCGCCATTGGTAACGTCCACCCAGACGCCGTCGAAGCCCTGGATCTGCAGTGAAGCTATTCCATCTGGAGAAGTGACAACGATGGTGCCACTGGCCTGCTCGGCACCGCTGCCGGGGTTGGTACCGTCGCTCAGCGCTTCTTCATCGACGATGGCCGGGCCAACCACCAGGCTGCCCTCGGCGTCCTCATACAAAATCTCGAGGCTCGGGGAGGAATCGGGCTCGTCGGTAACGATGGGCTCGGGATCGGGGAATTCGGGGCCGTTGTTCAAACCGGCAGTCGGGAAGCCGATGATCGGATCCAGTGCGCCGCCGACCTCACTCAGCAATACGAAGCTGTGACCACCGCCAATGCCGCCAGCACCCCCGGCGCCGCCACCACCTGCGCCTGGACCGGCAGCAGTCGCCTCGCCGGCCTGGGTCGGGTCGACACCGGCTTCGATTGCGGCCTGCAGTTGCTCGACATCCGTGAGATCGCCCTCGCTAGGAGTGGCAGGCGCCTGCTCCTGGGGCTGAGCCGTCTGGCCATCGCTGCCAGCCAGCATCTGTTCGTTGAGACCCAGGCTGCTGTCGCGCCCGAGGGTAAGGACCTCACCATTGGTGAGCGTGACCGCGACCGCGCCTGCCGCGCCGGTTTCCAATTGCTCGCCGGCATACACCCGATCGCCTTCGACTAACGGTCGACGCGTTCCATCGCCGGCTACCGCATAGACCTCGCCGACAACCTGGCTGACGACACCAATCAAAGTAGCCATGATCCTTCCTCCGCACTACAGCTGCCGACCACCGTCGACACGTTTCAAAAGGGTCAAATCACCTTTCGAACTCGGGGATTGCGTGCGAAGAAAGTTGAGAAAAGTGGAGCGGCGCAAGGAACCCAATTTGAAATGCGACAAAAAAGTGTCGCCCCAACTGCACCGGACCTACTCCATCAGAAACATTCCCGCCCCTTATGCTCCAAACTGCGCTTGACCGTCTGCTTTAACTGCGAAAAGGCCTGAAGGCCCCGTTTTCCGCGGCTTACGGAGGAAACAATGTGCCGTATCTCACAGAGTGCATAAGACTTTTTTCTCATAAATATTGTGACGAATTTTTCTTAGCTACGCTGGAAGATGTTCTTAGCTGTGATGTTACAGGCCTGAAACGCTCTTTCAGGCAACAATCGTCAGCATTTTGACGACAGGAACCGAGCGTATAAATAAGGAGAAAAAAGCCATGCCCTCACTAAAACCGCTCTACGGTGGCATTTTGCTGGCCACGGTCTGTTTTCAGGCCCAGGCCATGACACTCTCGGAGGCCATCCAAAGCACTATCGACAATCATCCCGAGCTGCACGCCAGCATGAATGATCGTCTGTCTGCGGATGAGGAAGTGAAAATCGCCAGGGGCGGCTATCTCCCTACCGTTGATCTGCTTCTGGGCTACGGCCGCGAGCAGACCGACAGCCCCAGCACCCGCGCGCTGGGCGATCACAATAAGGAAACGCTGACTTATAACGACGCAGAGCTGCGCCTGCGGCAGATGCTGTTCGACGGCTTCAACACGCCCAATGAGGTGGCGCGTACCAAGTCGGTGGTCGACTCCCGCGCCTACTATGTACAAGGCACCTCCGAGAGCCTGGCCCTGCGCACCGTCGAGGTCTATCTCGAAGTGCTCAAGCGCCGCGAGATGGTGAACCTGGCGCAGAACAACCTGCAGGCCCACCAGCGCATCAACGACCAGATCGGCCTGCGCAGCGAGCGTGGCGTTGGCAGCACCGCCGACCTGGACCAATCGGTAGCCCGCCTGGCCCTGGCCGAGAACAACCTTTATACCGAGCAGGTCAACCTGGCCGACGCCGAGGCCAACTTCTTCAGCGCCACCGGCCGCATGCCGGACGAGTTGGAGCAGCCCGCCTCGATCAAGGGCGAGATGCCGGAAGACGTCAACATCGCCCGGCAAACGGTGATGGACAACAACCCCTTCCTCAAGTCCGCCCAGGCCGACGTCAACGCCGCCGAGAAGCAATATGAAGTGGCCAAGTCGCCCTTTTACCCACGCTTCGACCTTGAACTGGCCACCACCGCCGATGACAACGTGCAGGGCGACGAGGGCCACTACAACACCTGGCGCGCCGCCGTGGTAATGAACTACAACCTGTTCAACGGCCTGCGCGACAAGGCCCGTCTGCAATCGGCCGCTCACCAGATCAACCAGTCCATGGACATCCGCAACAACGCCCTGCGGGTGGTCAACGAGAACCTCTCGCTGGCCTGGAACGCCATGGAGAACGCCCGCCTGCAGACTCCCAAGGCTCGCGACTATGCTGACTACACCTCGCGCGTGCGCGAGGCTTACCAACAGCAGTTCAGCCTCGGCCAGCGCACCCTGCTCGACTTGCTGGACAGTGACAACGAACTCTTCACCGCCAACCGCCGCTACACCGAAGTTCGCTACATCGAAGAGTTCTCCATGTACCGCGTCATCGCTGCCATGGGCGAACTGTTGAAGAAACAGAATGTCGTAGTTCCGGCGGAAGCTGTAGCCCTCACCGAGGTGAAGAGCGAGGCGCGACTGCCGGAAATGAAGTAGTCCCGGCGAAGACGTCGCCCGCGCCAAACGCCGGGCGACCTCTCAGGAGTAGTGACCTTGACCACCATGGAACGGAGACCCTCCGACGACCAGCGGCAGAGTCACGACGACCCGCTGCTGGACGGACTCCTCATCCTCTGCAACCTGCATGACTGCTCGGCCAGCCGCGCCAGCCTGACGGCCGGCCTGCCCATGCCCGAGCAACGTCTCAGCGCCGAGCTGCTGCCGCGCGCGGCCGCCCGTGCAGGCCTGCAGGGGCGCATATTGCGCCGCGACCTAGACGCCATCTCGCCGCTCAACCTGCCGGTGCTTTTGCTGCTCAAGGACGGCCGCAGCGCCGTGCTGCGCAAGATGGGCCCGAAGAACCAGATGCAGATCCTGCCCTGCGAGGCCGATGGCGGTGAGCAGTGGGTCAACCGCGACCATTTGGCGCTCGAATACAGCGGCCAGGCCTTCTTCGCCAAGCCGCAACACGAACTGGAAGAAGCCCGCACCCCGCTGGTGCCGCGGGTCGAGGCCTGGTTCCGCGACACCCTGAAACTGTCGCGCTGGCTCTACACCGATGCCGTGCTGGCCAGCCTGCTGATCAACCTGCTGGGGCTGATGGTCCCGCTCTTCGTCATGCAGACCTACGACCGTGTGGTGCCCAACCAGGCCATCTCCACACTGTGGGTGTTGGTCATCGGGCTGTTCATCGGTACCGGCTTCGAGCTGCTGCTGCGGGTGCTGCGCGCCTATCTGTTGGACGTGGCCGGCAAGAAGACCGACGTGGTGCTGTCCGCCACCCTGTTCGAGCGCATCACCGGCATGTCGATGACGGCCAGGCCGGCCACGGTCGGCGGCTTCGCCCAGAGCATTCATGACTTCCAGGGCCTGCGCGAATTTCTCACCGCGGTGACCCTGACCAGCCTGATCGACCTGCCCTTTTCCCTGCTGATGATCCTGGTCATCGGCCTGCTGGGCGGCTGGCTGGTGGTGATCCCGCTACTGGCCTTCCCCATCACGGCCATATTCGCCCTGATCATCCAGGCCCGCCTGCGCGATACGGTGCAGAAGAGCCTGACCCTGGGCGCCGAACGCCAGGCCCTGCTGATCGAAACCCTCGGCGGCCTGGAAACCCTCAAGGCCTGCAGCGCCGAGAGCGAACGCCAGCACCGCTGGGAGAAGACCCACGGCGCCCTCACCCGCCTGGACAGCCACGCGCGCTTCCTCGCCTCGCTGGCCACCAACGGCACTATGTTCCTGCAACAGTTCGCCGGCATGGCCACCATCGTTGCCGGGGTCTACATCATCATCGCCGGTCATCTCAGCGTCGGCGCCCTGGTGGCCAGCTACATGCTCGGCAGCCGGGTACTGGCGCCGCTCGGACAGATCGCCGGGCTGATCACCCGCTACCAGCAGGCGCGCCTGACCATGACCAGCACCGACGCACTGATGGCCCTGCCGCAGGAGCGTCAGGCCAACCAGCGGCCACTGGAGCGCACTCACCTCAAAGGGGCGCTGGACGTACGTCAGATCAGCTTCACCTACCCCGGCCAGAGCAGCCCGGCGCTGAGCAAGGTCAGCCTGCACATGGCCGCCGGCGAACGGGTCGGCATCATCGGTCGCAGCGGCTCGGGCAAAAGCACCCTGGCGCGCCTGGTGATGAACTTCTACACCCCGAGCGAGGGCCAGATCCTGCTCGACAACCTCGACCTGCGGCAGCTGGATGTGGCCGACCTGCGCCACCAGATCGGCTATGTAGCCCACGACCTGCCGCTGCTGGCCGGCAGCCTGCGCGACAACCTGACCCTCGGCGCCCGCTACGTCAGCGACACGCGCATGCTGGAAGTGGCCGAGTTGACCGGCGTCACCGACCTGGCCCGGCAACACCCGCAGGGCTTCGACCGCCCGGTGGGCGAGCGCGGCCAGCTGCTGTCCGGCGGCCAGCGCCAGGCCGTGCTGCTGGCCCGCGCGCTGCTGCTCGACCCGCCGATCCTGCTGCTGGACGAGCCCACCAGCGCCATGGACAACACCAGCGAAGACATCCTGCGCAACCGCTTGCAGACCTGGTCCCAGGGCAAGACCCTGCTGCTGATCACCCACCGCAGCTCGATGCTCAGCCTGGTCGATCGCCTGATCGTGCTGGACTATGGCCACGTGGTGGCGGACGGACCGAAGGAAGCGGTGATCGATGCCCTGCGCCGCGGCCGCGTCGGCCCGGCAGCGGTTTAGCGGAGGTACGGCGTGGAACTGACCCAATCCCTGCGCGACTATTTCGGCAGCCTGCAACGCAAGAAGCAGGACACCGAGTTCATGCCCGAGGTGGACGGCGCCATTCTGGAAGACTCGCCCTGGCTGGCGCGTGCCACCGTGTGGTCGGTCAGCGCGTGCCTGATCGTGGCGCTGATCTGGGCCAAGTTCGCCGTGCTGGAGGAAGTCACCACCGGCGAGGGCAAGGCCATTCCCTCGAGCAAGGTGCAGGTCATCCAGAACCTGGAAGGCGGCATCGTCACCGAGATCTTCGTGCGCGAAGGCCAGGTGGTGAACAAGGGCGACGTGCTGCTGCGTCTGGACGCCACGCGCTTCATTTCCAACAAGGGTGAGACCGAGGCCGACCGCCTGGCCCTACTGGCCCGCGTCGAGCGTCTCAGCGCCGAAGCCGAGGGCCGGCCGCTGGCCCTGGCGGACGAGCTGGTCAAGGAAGCACCACAGCTGGTCGAGGACGAGATGGCCCTGTATCGCTCGCGCCAGCAACGCCTGGACAGCGAGCAGAACACCCTCAAGGAACAACTGCGACAGAAGACCCAGGAGCTGGCCGAATTCCGTGCCAAGGCCCAGCAATACCGCTCCAGCCTGGGGCTGGTGCAACAGGAGCTGAACATGTCGCAGCCGCTGGTGGCCGCCGGCGCCATCTCCGAGGTGGAAATCATCCGCCTGCGCCGCAGCGCCGTGGAGATGCGCGGCTCGCTGGACGCCACCAACCTGGCGATCCCCCGCGCCGAGGCCGCCATGCAGGAGATCGAGAGCAAGCTCAACGAGTCGACCCTGACCTTCCGTACCGAGGCGCTGAAGGAGCTCAACGAGGTCCGCACCGAGCTGAAGAAGATCACCTCCACCAGCGTCGCCATCCAGGACCGGGTCAGCCGTACCACGGTGAACTCGCCGGTGTACGGGGTGATCAAGCTGCTCAAGGTCAACACCATCGGCGGTGTGGTGCAGCCCGGCGATCCCATGGTCGAGGTGGTGCCACTGGAAGACAACCTGCTGATCGAGGCGCGCATCCGCCCGCAGGACGTGGCCTTCCTGCATCCCGGGCAGAAGGCCATGGTCAAGTTCACCGCCTATGACTACACCATCTACGGCGGGCTCAAGGCCAAGCTGGAGCTGATCAGCGCCGACACCATCACCGACGAGGAAGGCAACAGCTTCTATCTGATCCAGGTGCGCACCGACAAGAGCCACCTGGGCAACGACGATCACCCGCTGCTGATCATCCCCGGCATGGTCGCCACGGTGGACATCGTCACCGGCGAGAAGAGCGTGCTGGACTACCTGCTCAAGCCGGTGCTCAAGGCCCGCTCCGAGGCCATGCGCGAACGCTAGTCGGGCGCTTGCCAGTGCGCGCCTGGCCCCTCTGCCGCCAGCAGGTCGCCAGGGTTGCGTAGCGGGCAGGCCTCCAGCGACAGACAGCCACAGCCGATGCAGCCATCCAGCTGGTCGCGCAGCATCTGCAGCTTGGCGATGCGCTGATCCAGATCCTCGCGCCAACGCGCCGACAATCCCGCCCAGTCCGCCGCCGTCGGATTGCGTCCCTGGGGCAACTCACTCAGCGCTCCCGCTATCTCCGCCAGCGGAATGCCCACCCGCTGCGCCACCTTGATCACCGCCACCCGGCGCAGAGCCTCGCGCGGATAGCGCCGCTGGTTGCCGGCATTGCGGTTGCTGGCGATCAGGCCCTTGGCCTCGTAGAAATGCAGGGCCGATACCGCGACGCCGCTGCGCCTGGCCAGTTCGCCAACACTCAGGTCACGCGAGGGTTGTGCAGGTTTTTTCATGGCTGTTGACCTCAAGCTAAGTTGAGGTTTTACCCTCGCCCGGTATTCGAGTTCAAGCCCAGGAAGCCAACGCCATGCTCATTCCCAGTGCCCACAGCGAAAATGCAAACGACAACCACCAGGCCCGCTTCGCCCTGCTGATCGATATCGAAGTGAACGGCGCGCACCGCGCGGAGATTATCCAGCGCTTCCATGACTATCTGCAGCAGCTGCGCCAGCTGTTCCAGGAAGGCAGCGGCTACCTGGGCGCGGAGCTGCACGCCAGCGGCGAGCACCACCTGCTCGGTCGCCTGCGCTGGCGCCGCCGCGAAGACTGGGAAGCCGCCTGGGATTGCCAGCGCACCCGCAACCAGCTGTTTGCCGACAGCCTGCTGCGCCTCGGCGCCCGAAGTATCCAGTTCGACAGTGTCCTGCTCGACTAGAAAGGCTGGGTGCTAGCCGCCGTGATTGCGTTGGTAGGTCTCGGCGCCCATCGCGGCGATCTGCCCTTCGATCAGTGCCTCGAAGGGCCGCAACAGCGCGTCGAAGCGCTGCGGCGCCTCCTGCAGATCGAGGGCGATGACAATCGCCTCGATGGTCGCCAACGCGCCCTCGGCGGGTGCCTTGCGCAGGCGGTAGCGCGAGCTCACGCCTGACGGCAGGCACACCCGCGGCAACGCCGCCAGCCAGGGGTTCAGGTGCAACAGCTTGCGCGCCTTGCGCCAGGTGCCGTCGGGCACCACCAGCAACAGCGGGCGATCGTCGGTTGGCTGCGGCGCCAGCGGCAGCGCTTGCGCAGTCTCGCCGGGGAACAGCAGGCAGGCGCGATAGGCCGGGTCCAGCTGCAGGTCGGCGAAGTTCTCACCCACCAGCAGCTCGGCGTTCTCCAGGCCCAAGGCAGCCAGGCGTGCGGTGTTCAGCGCGTGGCCGACCTCGTCCGGGTGCTGCAGGATCAGCACCCGCGTGCGGCTCGGCAGGCGTGGGATCAGGTGACAGAGACAGTGGCTCTGCGGGCGGGCACAGCGGGCGCAGCGCGCTCGGGACATGGCGGT
>NZ_JAOEEA010000020.1 GCF_029837695.1 Pseudomonas sp. GD04019 | reverse complement strand
CTACTACGCCGGCAGCAAGGTAGTCATCGACGCCGGCATGGAACTCACCGCCAAAGGCGGCGGCAGCTGGCTCAAACTCGACCCCAGCGGCGTGACCATCAGCGGCGCGACCATCAAGATGAACTCCGGCGGTGCGCCGGGCGTGGGTAGCGGCATCGCCATCCTACGGCCAGGTGCACTTATGCAGGCCGATGCCGACAAGGCAGGCGCCCTGTTGACCCCAGCGCAGATCCAGACTCTCAAGCGCAACGCACCCTTCTGCGAAGAATGCGAGAAGTGCAAGGGAGGCGCCTGTGCCATCTGAAGCGACCTCGGTCCGAGATTGGCTGGAGGCGGAGTGGCAGGAAGGACAGCACCTCTATGTGGTGATGGGCAACGCCAGCGAAGCCAATCCGCTGCAGGCCTATTACCAGCAGGACAGCGTCAGCCTGCCGCGACCGATCTGGAGCGACACGCCCTACGCCGGCTGGCAGGAAGTCATGCCCTACCTGGGTGAGCTGGAACCCGACAGCAGCTTTTTCGACTGGGTAGACGAAGCCCCCAGCCAGGACTGGGGCTGGCTGGCGCTCTCCGCTCATGAGCCCAACCTTGTCCTCGACCACCTGCGCAGTCTGACCCAGGTGCTTATGCCTGACGGTGCAGAGGTGTTCTTCCGCCACTGGGACGGTAGCCACCTGCTGCCGATCCTGCGCCACCTGGGCGATGCAGCGGGTGAGCTGCTACCGATATTTGATCACCTGCTGGTTAACGGCCAGGCCCTAAGCATTACAACCAGCACGCCCCCAGTCCCGCGCGACTATCCCTGGTGGCAGGTTCCTCAGGCTCTGGCCGCAGCCCTCACCGAGGATGATCCCTCCACCCTGGTCGACAACCTGATGCAGTGGCTGCTGGAAGAGCACGCCGAACTCTATTTCGCCGTGCCGCAAAAGAACCTGCGGCACAAGGTCGAGCGCTTCGTGCGCCGTACCCCTCTCACGGAAGACAACTACAGCGGGCGGCTACGAGCCCATCTGGAATACGAGGTCACCCCATGAGCTTTGTGATCGGCTCCCTGATCGGCCAACTGAACGCCAAGCAACCCAATGTTCAGGACATTCTCAAGCAGTTCCGCAGCTGCCTGAACGACTATCGGGATGTCAGCGAAGCCTGGTACGGCGGCGTTCTCGACGCCGAGCAACAGTTCAAGGTCGGTGACGAGGTAGATACCCAGGACAAGGACGACAAAGACCCAGCCACCCTCTACGCCACCTGCCCGGCCAACGGCAAACTGACCCTGGTGCACAGCTTCGAGGCGGCGCGCTTCGTCCCGATCGGCAACACCCTGGCTCGCGTCGTGCCGGTCGAGGATGGGCGCTTCTTCGGCAAGAACGAGATAGCCAAGGCCATCGACGTCAGCATCGGGCCGAGTGGCATCAAGGAAGTCACCGGCTGCATCCCCCATCAGCAGTACAAGGTCACCTTCTTCCCCAACCCGACCCGCGCACAGATCGACACCCTGTTCAACTCCTATCAGGGCGTGATCGGCCAGCTGGAAGGCTGGCTGAAAGGCCAATGGGACAGCCAGTTCCTGCCGCTGTGGCGCGCGCATGACTCGGCCAGCATGACCGGAAAGCTCCTGCAGGAACTGGAGGCGGCATGGAAGGGACTGGTCAAGGTCATCATGGGGTTGTGGGAGGACATCAAGTCGCTCTACGACCTGGTCGCCCATCCCCGCGAGAACTATCAGAAGTTGCGCAAGTTCTTCACCGAAGAAGAAATCAAGCGCATCTACAACGCCTCCAAGGAAGGGTTGGAAACCGCCCTGCTGATTGCCAGCGACGAACCCTTGTTGTGGATCTACGTCGCCGCGATCGTAGCCTGGGCCAGCATGCTACCGCCGCAGACCTGCACCGAAGTGCTGGCCGAACTGACCAGTGAAGTGCTGCTGAACATCCTGCTCGGCGTGGTGCTCACCGGTGGCATCGGCCTGGCCGTGCGCGTTGGCACCAAGGCTCTGAGCGCCGCCAAGAACGGCGGGCGTGTGCTCAAGCTGATCGAAGACTTCACCGCAATGCTGATGAAGTTCAGTCGGGGTCACGCAGCGCCGCATGCCAGCTCGTCCAAACCGCTACTGGCCCACGGCAGCGGAGCTATGCAGCCGACGCGCAAGGCCACGCTGAAGATCGATCCACCTACTCCGGCGCAAAGCGCGCAACCTCCGGCCAAACCAGCAAGACGCCGGAGCGCAGGCAAAGCCGATGAGACACGCAGCCAAACGGCGTCCAGCGGCTCCGCCGGGAAGACAGGCGCCTCTCAGATAGAACCGGATGCCACCGTCTATCCGCGCAAGAAGCCGAAAAACGCCACCTCGCTCAAACAGGTCGAGCCGGTAGACGATGTCTCCACACCGTCCAAGACCCCCAGTGACAAGGCCGCGGATCAGGCCGACAAGACCTGTACCAACAACTGCCCTGTTTCGATGGTCACCGGCGAAGAGCTGCTCACCCTCACCGATGGCACCCTGGAGGGCTTGCTGCCCTTCGCCTGGGACAGGCTCTACCGCACCAGCGCCGCGGAACTGGATTGCGGCCTGGGTTACGGCTGGAGCCATAGCCTGGCCCAGCGCCTGGAGCTGGAGGGCGAACAACTGGTCTGGACCGATCACGAGAATCGCCGCACCAGTTTCCCCATGCCCAGCGAGCAGCGCCCGGCCATCACCAATCGCCTGTCCCGCACTGCCATCTACCTAGGCCAGGACCCCGCCGAACTGATCCTGGCACAGGCCGGCAAGACACCGCGCTTCTACCACTTCCGGCGCGATGCCCGAGGCGGCTACCTGATCGCCATCAGCGATGCCTATGGCAACCGCCTCAACCTCAGCCACGATCTGGTCGGCCGGCCACAACGCCTCAGCGGCGCCGGACGTGCCCTACTGCTGCGCTACGAGGGCAGCCATATCGTCGCCGTCGACTATCAGGTCCAGCGGCCTGCCGAGAACGAGGAGACAAGCTGGCAGAGCGTGCAGACGCTGGTCCGCTATAAGTACAACGAACGCGACCAATTGATCGCTGCCAGCAACGCCCTGGGCGAGACCGAGCACTATCGCTACGACCAGGACAACGTAATTCTCGAACGTCAGCTTGCCGGAGGGGCAGCCTTCTACTGGGAATGGCAGGGCCAGGGCAAGCAGGCGCGTTGCGTGCATCACTGGGCCAACTTCGGTCAGATGGACGCCCGCTACGTCTGGGACGACAAAGGCAGCGTTACCGTCATCAACGCCGATGGCAGCGAAGAAACCTACGTCCACGACCAGAACGCGCGCCTGGTGCGCCAGGTCGACCCGGATGGTGCCGAGACTCTCCGGGCCTACGACGACAAGGGCCAGCTGGTTGCCGAGCAGAGCCCGCTCGGTGCGATCACCGAATACCGCTACGACGAGGCCGGCCGCCTGGAAACGCGGATTCCAGCGGAGGACGAAGCGGTTCACTACAGCTACTTCGACGGTCAGGTGCGCAGCGTGCGACGCGGCATGGCGACCTGGAAGTACGAGCGCAACGCCCAGGGCGACATCACCGAGCAGATCGACGCGCTCGGCCAGAGTACCCACTATCGCTACGACGCCCGCGGACGCCTGCTGGAGATCCGCCACCCGGACGGCAGTCAGCACCTGCTGGTGTGGAACGCCCAGGGTGAGTTGATCGAGGAACAGTTGCCCGATGCAGGCATCCGCCGCTATCGCTACGACGCATTCGGCCGCCAGATCACCCGGCAGGACGAGCACGGCGCGCTAACCCAATACCAGTGGGACGCGGCCAATCGCCTGACCCAAGTGACTCTGCCCGGCGGCGCCAGCCGTGCCTACAGCTACAACGCCTATGGCAAGGTCACCAGCGAACGCGACGAGCAGGGCCGCATTACTCGCTATGAGTATGCTGATGGCCTGCACCTGGTCAGCCGTCGCATCAACCCTGACGGCAGCCAGCTGCGCTATCGCTATGACAACGCACGCCTGTTGCTCACCGATATCGAGAACGAGCGCGGCGAACACTACCGCCTGGACTACCACCCCAATGGGCTGATCAGCCAGGAGACCGGCTTCGACGGGCGCAAGACGGCCTACCGCTACGACCTCGCCGGCCACCTGATCGAGAAGAAGGAGTTCGCCGAAGACGGCAGCGAGCGGATCACCGCCTATCAGCGCGACAGCGCCGGACGCCTGCGGGTCAAGACTCTGCCCGATGGCGAGCAGATCCACTACGCCTACGATGGACTAGGCCGCCTGGTCAGTGTCGACGACGGGCAATGGCCGCTGGCCTACTCCTACGACTTGCGTGACCGTCTGATCGAGGAACACCAGGGCTGGGCCACCCTGCGCTACGAGTACGACGCCCTCGGCCAGCTCGGCCACTGCCGCCTGCCCGATGGCAGCCGTCTGGACTACCGCTACCGTCCGGGCGGTGAGCTGGAAGGCATCGACCTCAACGGCCAGCCACTGACCCGTCACCAGTTCGAGCGGGGGCGCGAGCGCTACCGGCGCCAAGGGGCGCTGCTCAGCGAATACGACTACGACGACCAGGGCCGCCTGCAGGCCCATCGGGTACGCAGCGATCATCGCCAACTGCTGCAACGCCAGTACCGTTATGACGATAGCGGCAACCTCTCTGCCATCGAGGACTCGCGCAAGGGCAATCGCAGCTTCCACTACGACCCGCTGGATCGCCTGGTGGCGGTACGCGGTGACCTGCCGGAGAGCTTCGCCCATGACCCTGCCGGCACCCTGCTGGCGCAGAACGGCGCTGCGCCGGAAGGCCTGGCCAACGTCAAGGGCAACCGCCTGCTGATGCAGGGCGACAGCCACTACGACTACGACGCCTTCGGCAACCTGGTCCGCGAACGCCGCGGCGCCGCGCAGAAGCTGGTAACCGAATACCGCTACGACAGCCAGCACCGCCTGATCGCCGCCAGTCTGCCGGACGGTCGCCAGGTCCAGTACCGCTACGACGCCTTCGGCCGACGCATCGCCAAGACGCTGGATGGCCAGACCACCGAATTCCTCTGGCAGGGCGAGCGCCTGATCGCCGAAAGCGGCCCCGCGCACTACCGCAGCTATGTCTACGAACCCGGCACCTTCCGCCCGTTGGGGTTGCTGCAGGGCGAGGGAGAGGCTACCGAGCCCTTCTACTACCAGCTCGACCACCTGGGCACTCCACAGGAGCTGACCAGCGCAGGCGGGCAGATTCTCTGGTCAGTGAAATACCGCGCCTATGGCAGCATGGCCAAGGTAGAAGTCGCGGAAATCGACAATCCGCTGCGCTTCCAGGGCCAGTATTTCGACGCCGAGACAGGGCTGCATTACAACCGGCATCGGTATTACAACCCCAGGACGGGATCGTTCCTGACGCCGGACCCAATTAATTTGGTGGGGGGACTGAATAACTATCAATATGTGCCCAACCCGACGGGGTGGGTGGATCCACTGGGCCTGAGCAACTGCCCAGAAGTTAATGGAGAGAGTAAAGGGGTTGCCGATGACCCTCTGAAAAATGCAGGAGCACATGAGGGCGCTCCAAGTACTCCTACACCTGAAGGCGAATCAGGATATTTGTACAGGGGCGACACACGCAAACCTGAGGTTATCTTTGACGAAGGATTTAAGCCTTTAGGGGACAGTGAAGACCTGAACGCACATGTTTATGACAACAAACTACCTCCGAGCATATTTGTCAGTACCTCCACTGACAAAGAGGTGGGAATTGACTTTGGCACCGCGTACCGGACAAAGAAGGGTTATCTTTATATACTTCGCAAAGTAGATGGCCGTGACGTAAACAAAGAGCTAGGTAAAGCTGTACCATTTCCAGAAGAGAAAGAAATTGCCATTCCTGGCGGCGTAGATAGCGAAGACATTTTAGGCGTCACACCATTGAACGCCGACGGAAGCTATGTTGGTTACTCAATCCCTAACCCCAAGGCAAGGAAATAATGGAAAGCGTAACTTTGGAAGTCATCCGTGATGATAAAACAGAGGAAGTGGAATTAATTTACTCCGAACAGCCTGCTTCGGTCAGAGCGATATTTGCCGATGGGAATGAACTCACAGGAACAGGAGCAGATATATTTTCTTCTTTCTTAAATTTGCGTGAAAGTCTTCCTGGTTGCATATTTCAATGCAAGGGAGCCAAAATCAACGTGCACCCCTCCAGAATGTCAAGCCAGATGGGGGGCGGATTAATCGCATATGAGCTATCTATGGGCTACCCCGCCAAAAGAAGCGATCTGGTAAATATATTCACTCCGGATACCGTGAAGGATGAAGTCCTCCCTGCGGAGCAGCGGGAATTCTTCAAAAGATGGATACAGTCTCTTTCAGATTCACCTTGTCCTGCTTCCGACGAGCCCCATTGCGCTGGATCAAAACCCGGTAAAGGCTGATCGCACATCATCTGCGCCCGTTTGCAGATGCCCGTGCCGCCATGTCCCCGCCCCAATCACCCGAACTGCTCTCCCCCGCCGGCACCCTCAAATCCATGCGCCATGCCTTCGCCTATGGCGCCGATGCCGTTTACGCGGGACAACCGCGCTACAGCCTGCGGGTGCGCAACAACGAGTTCGACCACACCAACCTGGCCATCGGCATCGCCGAGGCGCATGCCCAGGGCAAGCGCTTCTACGTGGTGGTCAACATCGCGCCGCACAACGCCAAACTGAAGACCTTCCTCAGGGACCTGGAGCCGGTGGTGGCCATGAGGCCGGATGCACTGATCATGTCCGATCCGGGGCTGATCATGCTGGTGCGCGAGCGCTTTCCTGAGATGCCGGTACACCTGTCAGTGCAGGCCAACGCGGTGAACTGGGCCAGCGTCGAGTTCTGGCGCCGCCAGGGGCTGACGCGGGTGATTCTGTCCCGCGAGCTGGGCCTGGAGGAGATCGAGGAAATTCGCCGCCAGGTGCCCGACATGGAGCTGGAGGTGTTCGTCCATGGCGCCCTGTGCATGGCCTATTCCGGGCGCTGCCTGCTGTCCGGCTACATCAACAGGCGCGACCCCAACCAGGGCACCTGCACCAACGCCTGCCGCTGGCAGTACCAGGCCCATGAAGGCCGGGAGAACGAGCTGGGTGGCATCGTCCGCGGCTGTCCGCCGACCCTCGGCGAGGGCCTGCCGACCGAGCGTACCTTCCTGCTGGAGGATGCCACCCGTCCCGGCGAGCTGATGGAGGCCTTCGAGGATGAGCACGGCACCTACATCATGAACTCCAAGGACCTGCGCGCCCTGCAGCACGTCGAGCGGCTGACGCGCATGGGCGTGCACTCGCTGAAGATCGAGGGCCGCACCAAGAGCCACTTCTACGTGGCGCGCACGGCCCAGGTGTATCGCCGGCCATCGACGACGCCGTGGCCGGCCGGCCTTTCGACCTGAGCCTGATGGAAGATCTCGAATCCCTGGCCAACCGTGGCTACACGGAAGGCTTCCTGCGCCGCCACGTGCACGACGAATACCAGAACTACCAGCGCGGCAACTCGATCTCGGAGCGCCAGCAGTTCGTCGGCGAGTTCACCGGGGTGCGGCGTGGCGAGCTGGCCGAGGTGCGGGTGAAGAATCGCTTCGCCATCGGCGACCGCCTGGAACTGATGACCCCGCGCGGCAACCGCAGCTTTCTGCTAAAGAATCTGGAGAAGGTCGATGGCACGGCGACCGACATCGCGCCGGGCGATGGCCATATCGTCTACCTGCCGCTACCGGCGGATATCGACCTGAGCTACACGCTGCTGCTGCGCTTCAATACATCTCCGCCTGCTCCCTGAGCAGCTCGGCGAAGCGTTCGGCCGGCACTGGCGGGCTGATCAGGAAGCCCTGGATCTCGTCGCAGCGCTGGGCCTTGAGGAAGTCCATCTGCGCCTGGGTCTCCACGCCCTCGGCCACCACCTTGAGCTCCAGGCCGTGGGCCATGGCGATGATGGCGCGGGTGATCGCCGCGTCCTCGCCGCCGGCGGAAAGGTCGCGGACGAAGGTCTGGTCGATCTTCACGTAATCCACCGGGAAGCGCTTGAGGTAGCTGAGCGAGGAATAGCCGGTCCCGAAGTCGTCGATCGCCAGCTTCACCCCCAGCTCGCGCAGCTGCTGGAAGATGGCGATGACGTTCTCCACGTTGTCCAGCAGCTGGCTCTCGGTCAGCTCCAGCTCGAGCAGGCGCGGCGGCAGGCCGGTCTCGTCGAGCACCTGGCGCACCAGCGCGACCAGGTTGCCCTGGCGCAGCTGGTGCACCGACAGATTGACCGACACGCGCAGGTCGGCCAGGCCCTGGCGCTGCCATTCACGCACCTGCAGGCAGGCCTGACGCAGGACGAACTCGCCGATCGGCGCGATCAGCCCGGTCTCCTCGGCCAGCGGGATGAACTCGCCAGGCGGTACCAGGCCGAGCGCCGGATGGCGCCAGCGCACCAGCGCCTCGGCGGCGTTGAGGCTGTCGTCGGCCAGGCACAGCTTGGGCTGGTAGAACACTTCCAGCTGGCCGTCCTCGATGCCCTTGCGCAGCTGGGTCTCCAGCTGCAGGCGTTCCAGGGTGCAGGCCTGCAGGTTGTCGGTGTAGAACTGGAAGGTGTTGCCGCCCAGGTGCTTGGCGTGCTGCATGGCCATGCCGGCCTGGCTGATCAGCGCCGGAATCTCCCGTGCGTTATCCGGCAACAGGCTGATGCCGATCGAGGCGCTGATGACCAGCTCGTGGCCGCCCACGTCCATCGGTGTGCGCAGCTTGCTCAGCAGGCGGCTGGCGGTGCGCGCCAGGGCCGAGAGGCTGCCGTAGTCGTCGAGCAGGATGGCGAACTCGTCGCCGGCCAGACGCGCGACGGTGTCGGCCTCCGGTGCGGCCTGGATCAGGCGGCGCGCCATCTGCCGCAACAGTTGGTCGGCCACTTCGTGGCCCAGACTGTCGTTGAGCAGCTTGAAGCGGTCCAGGTCGATGTGCAGCAGGGCGAGGCGCGACTCGTCCTGGCGCGAGCGCTCGCCGGCCTCGTGCAGGCGCTCGCGGAACAGGCTGCGGTTGGCCAGGCCCGTGAGTTCGTCGTAGTGCGACAGGTAACGCAGGCGCTCCTCGGTCTGCCGGCGCTGCGACAGGTCGGAGAAGAAGCCGACGATATGGCTGACCCGGCCACGGCCGTCGCGCACCACGTTGAGCTGCAGCCACTGCGGGTACAGCTCGCCGTTCTTGCGCGTCTCGATCAGCTCGCCGCGCCAGCAACCGTGGCGCTCCAGCTCCTGGCGGATCAGCTGGTACTGGCGACGGGCATCGCGGCTGCTGATCAGGGTCGCCACGCTGCGCCCCAGCACCTCTTCCTTGCGGTAGCCGGTGACCTCGCTGAAGGCCTGGTTGACCGACAGCAGCAGGTAGTCGGCGTCGAGGATGACGATGCCTTCGCTGGTGGCCTCGAACACGGTGGCGGCCAGGCGATGCTCCTCGTCCTGGCGCTTGCGTTCGGTGATGTCGCGGCGGGTGCCGAGCATGCGCGTCACCTGGCCCTCGG
This sequence comes from Pseudomonas sp. GD04019, assembly GCF_029837695.1. Classification (GTDB taxonomy): domain Bacteria; phylum Pseudomonadota; class Gammaproteobacteria; order Pseudomonadales; family Pseudomonadaceae; genus Aquipseudomonas. The sequence goes on along the minus strand of NZ_JAOEEA010000020.1, from coordinate 19,502 downwards.
CATCGCGCTCGACGGCACGGCCGTGGTCCTCGACCCACAGCCAGCGACCGTCGGCGTGGCGCACGCGGTATTCCACGCAGTAGCCATCGGTGCGGCCCTTGAGGTGCTCGACCAGGGCCCGGCGCAGCAGCGGCAGGTCGTCCGGGTGCAGGCGCGGCTTGAGGTGGCTGAGGACGCCCTTCACCTGTTCCTGGCTGATGCCGAAGATGCTTTCCAGGTGGCTGTGGTGGACTTCGTCGGTCTGCAGATCCCAGTCCCACAGGCCCAGCTCGCTGGCTTCCAGGGCCAGGGCCAGGCGCGCCTCGCTCTTGCCCAGGGCGTGGCTGGCATCGTCCAGTTCCAGGGTGCGCTGGGCCACGCGAATCTCCAGATCGCCATGGGCCTTGCGCAGCTCGCGCTCGGCCCGGCGGCGCTGCTCCACTTCGCGGGCCAGCTCCTGGTTGAGGCCTTCGGCGCTCTCGCGGGCATGCTCCAGGCGCTCGATCAGCGCCTGGTTCTGGAAGCGCCGCAGCAGGCTGCCCTGCACCAGGCGATTGACCTGCCAGGCCACCACGCAAAGGCTCAGCAGCATCAGCAGACCGAGCGCGCCCCAGGCCTGCTGGCGCGCATTGTCGCTAAGCAGCAGATAGACGATGGAGGGCACCAGGCACGGCAAAGCGAACGCCAGGAAGGCCGCGCGACTGACCGCATAGGCCACGCTGGCGGAGAGAATCGCCGCGGCGATCAAGCCGTAGACCAGAGCCTGCAGCAGGAAGCGGTCGGCAGGAACCAGGAAGATCGCCGCGCAGGCCAGGGTCAGGCCGGACAACCCGGCGCCGACCAGGAACACCCGGCGCCAGTGCGGGTTGGCCTGGCGCGACGGCAGCGCGCTGTTGAAGGCGGTCATCTGGATCAGGCGCAGCACCGCCAGCAACACCACCCATACCAGCCAGCCGGCCAGCAGCGGTCCGCCCTGCGGCTGCCAGAGCAAAGCGGCGCAGGCCAGGGCACTGAGCAGCATGAAGAAGGTGGGAACCTGGGAGCCCTGATAAAGCAGACGAGTCCGCTCCACCGCGATCTCGGTGGCGAACTGCTGGTGGATGGCGCGCGACTCCTCCGCCACCATGCTGGCGGAGGCCCCCCGGAGAGACTGGGTCATAGGCGATTTTCTTGTAATGGGATGCCTGACTTTTCCCGAGCATACCCGAGCTAGAGGGGCTGCCCAAGTCCGATGATGGCTTTTTACCAGCTTGCCGCGCCAAATGGCGAACATTTGTGCACTGAAACCAGCAGGCCTGTTGGCAACCTCGCGAGCCAGAGCGCTGTACGTGATGCCTATGCGCCGCATCAGGGCGCAGGGCAGATCGCAGCCAGGCCCTCGCCCGTCTGCCCGCGGTTTGCCGCTCCCCTACCCGGCCCGTAGAATGCCGCGATGCAGAACACTCCCGCCTTCGACCCAGAACTCCTCCTCGCCTCCCTCAACGATGCGCAATGCCAGGCCGTGGCCGCCCCGCTCGGCCGCCAGCTGGTGCTGGCCGGCGCCGGCTCGGGCAAGACCCGCGTGCTGGTGCACCGCATCGCCTACCTCATCCAGTTTCTCGGCGCCTCGCCGTACAGCATCCTGTCGGTGACCTTCACCAACAAGGCCGCGGCCGAGATGCGCCAGCGCATCGAGCAGATGCTCGGCATGAGCCCGGCCGGCATGTGGGTCGGCACCTTCCACGGCCTGGCCCACCGCCTGCTACGCGCGCACTGGCAGGAGGCCGGCCTGGCCGAGAACTTCCAGATTCTCGACTCCGACGACCAGCAGCGCCTGGTCAAGCGAGTGATCCGCGAGCTGGGCCTGGACGAGCAGCGCTGGCCGGCCAAGCAGGCGCAGTGGTTCATCAACGGACAGAAAGACGAGGGCATGCGCCCGCAGAATATCCAGCCTGGCGGCGACCTGTTCCTCGCCACCATGCTGAAGATCTACGCCGCCTACGAGGCCGCCTGCGCCCGTGCCGGGGTCATCGACTTCGCCGAGCTGCTGCTGCGCGCCCTCGACCTGTGGCGCGATAAGCCGGACCTGCTGGCGCACTACCAGAAGCGCTTCCGCCACATCCTGGTCGACGAGTTCCAGGACACCAACGCCGTGCAGTACGCCTGGCTGCGCCTGCTGGCCAAGGGCGGCGAGAGCCTGATGGTGGTGGGCGACGACGACCAGTCGATCTACGGCTGGCGCGGCGCGCGGATCGAGAACATCCAGCAGTTCTCCAGCGACTTCGCCGACGCGCAGATGATCCGCCTGGAGCAGAACTACCGCTCCACCGCCGGCATCCTCAAGGCCGCCAACGCCCTGATCGCCAACAACAACGGGCGCCTGGGCAAGGAGCTGTGGACCGATGGCAGCGACGGCGAGCCGATCAACCTGTATGCCGCCTTCAACGAGCACGACGAGGCCCGCTACGTGGTCGAGTCGATCGAGTCGGCCCTGCGCAAGGACGGCCTCAAGCGCAGCGAGATCGCCATCCTCTACCGCTCCAACGCCCAGTCGCGGGTGCTGGAAGAGGTCCTGCTGCGCGAACGCATCCCCTACCGCATCTATGGCGGCCAGCGCTTCTTCGAGCGCGCCGAGATCAAGAACGCGGTGGCCTACCTGCGCCTGCTCGACGGCCGCCACAACGACGCCGCCCTGGAGCGGGTGATCAACGTGCCGACCCGCGGCGTCGGCGAGAAGACCGTCGAGGCGATCCGCGAGCACGCCCGCCACGCCGACCTGTCGATGTGGGCGGCGATGCAGCAGCTGATCGCCCACAAGGGCCTCACCGGCCGCGCCGCCAGCGCCCTGAGCGGCTTCGTCGAGCTGATCGAGAACCTCGCGGCCAAGGTGCTGGACATGCCGCTGCACCTGATGACCCAGACCGTCATCGAGCAGAGCGGGCTGATCGCCTGGCACCAGGCCGAGAAGGGCGAGAAGGCCCAGGCCCGGGTGGAAAACCTCGAGGAACTGGTCAGCGCCGCGCGCAACTTCGAGAACGAGGAAGACGAGCTGTCACCCCTGGCCGCCTTCCTCACCCACGCCTCCCTGGAGGCCGGCGACGCCCAGGCCGAGGAACACGAGGACTGCGTGCAGCTGATGACCCTGCACAGCGCCAAGGGCCTGGAGTTCCCCCTGGTGTTCCTGGTCGGCATGGAAGAAGGCCTGTTCCCGCACAAGATGAGCCTGGAAGAACCCGGCCGCCTGGAAGAGGAACGCCGCCTGGCCTACGTCGGCGTCACCCGCGCCATGCAGAACCTGGTGCTGACCTACGCCGAGACCCGCCGCCTGTACGGCAGCGAGACCTATAACAAGGTCTCGCGCTTCGTCCGCGAGATCCCGCCGACGCTGATCCAGGAAGTGCGCCTGTCCAATAGCGTCAGCCGCCCCTATGCAGCACCAAGCAAGACCATGAGCGGCGGCTCGATGTTCGCAGGCAGCCAGGTGCCGGAAACCCCCTTCAGCCTCGGCCAGGCCGTGCGCCACAGCCTGTTCGGCGAGGGCGTGATCCTCAACTTCGAAGGCAGCGGCGCCCAGGCGCGGGTGCAGGTCAACTTTGCCAGCGAAGGCAGCAAGTGGCTGATGCTCGCCTACGCCAAGCTGGAAGCGCTCTAGCTCCGCCCGTCAGGCCACGGCGCCCGGTCGCGTAGCCTGGTCATACTGTCGAGCGGAGGTACTCCGCATGCCCCGCTCGACGCCAACCGCCGACAAGATCCTCGATACCGCTCTCGACCTGGCCGAAACCTGCGGCTGGGAACGCCTGCATCTACACGATGTGGCCGAGGCGCTGGGCTGCGATCTGGCTGCCATCGCCCGCCACTACCGACAGAAGGACGACTTGGTCGAGGCCTGGCTGGACCGCGCCGATGCGGCGCTGTTCGAGCGCGCCAAGGGCGCTGACCTGGCTGCACTGAGCGCCAGCAAGCGCCTGGAAGAACTGCTAATGGCCTGGCTGGCCGGCATGGCCGCGCACCGTGCGCTGACCGGGCAGATGCTGCTGTACAAGCTGGAGTTCGGCCATATCCATCTGCAGGCCGGCGCCCTGCTGCGGGTCAGCCGTACCGTGCAGTGGTGGCGCGAGGCGGCGCGGCGACAGAACCTGCGCCTGGCGCGGGTAGCCGAGGAGAGCCTGCTCAGCGCCGTGTTCCTGCGCACCTTCATCCACTGGCTGCGCCAGCCGCAGGCCGACGACGCCGCGCTGCGTGCCCTGTTGCGCCAACAGCTGCGCCGCGATCCGCTGGGCTGGCTGCTGCGCTAGACACGCGATGACTGTCGCAGAACCGCGGCGTGGCGGCTCAGGCTTGCCGCGCTTGCGCTACCGTCTAAGCACCCTTGCCCCGGAGATCGCCATGCGCACCCGCCTCGCCCTGCTGCTTAGCCTCTGTGTCCTGAGTCCCGCCGCCCTGGCCTGCACACCGCAACCGCTGACGGCCGAGCCCGCCGGCGATACGGTGCGGCGCAACCTCTGCTACGGCGAGGCCACCTGGAATGAACCCACCCTGGAAGGCGAGCCTCTGCTGGAGCAGGTCTTCGACTACTTCCCTCTCGCCGGGGCTACACCGGCTCCGCTGGTGATCTGGGCCCACCCCAACGGCAAGACCAAGTGGCTGAAGCCCGGCAGCGAGGCGTACCTGGCCCTGGTGCAACAGGCCCATGACCAGGGTTTCGCCTTCGTCTCCCTGGAATTCCGCCACCCGGTGAGCAACGAAGACATAGTCCCGGTGCCGCACCGGGATATCGCCCAGGCCATCCAGTTCATCCGCGCCAATGCCGAGGCCTTGGGCGTAGACCCGGACAACCTGTTCCTGGTGGGGCAGTCGCGTGGCAGCCTGGGCCTGTGGACCGCGCTGCAGAACGACATGGCCGACCCCGGCAGCGATGACCAGCTGTTGCAGCAGTCGACCCGGGTCAACGCAGTGTTCGCCTACCAGGGCCAGACCACCTACGACGGCCGCGAATTTGCCGACCTGTTCCTCATCGAGGCCGACCGGCGCGCGGCCAAGGCCAAATGGAAGAAGGATCACCCCCAGTACGCGCTGTTCGGCAGCGCCATCCGCAGCGTCGGGGACGACGACCCACCCGTGCTGCTGCGCTACGCCCATCCCTTCGTCGGCCGGCCGCTGAGCGCCCGCGAGATGGCCAGGCAGGATTCGCTGCACTATCCCGACATGGGACCCGCCCTGTGCGCCGCCTATGCCCAGGCATTCGGCGACAACCGACATTGCAGCGCGCAGGACAATGTACCGGCAGGCCAGGCCTTCGACGGCTACGCGCAATTCTTTCGGCAGTATCTGCGGTGAATACGGGCGCGCATAAATCCGGAAACATTCTGCGGCTGGCCAGGGTCCCAACACTGCGGCAGCATGGCGCGCGAATCACAACCTCAGCGGGATTACCCCTCATGCAGCGTTTTCTCAGCATCACCCTGGCCCTGTGCCTGGGTCTGACCCTCAGCCTCGACGCCAGCGCCGCCAAGCGCATGGGCGGCGGCAAATCGTTCGGCTCCGCGCCGACCCACCAGACCCGCCAGATGGAAGCGCCCAAGGCCAACCAGCCGGCCGCTGCCAACAGCATGAATGGCGCCGCGCGCCCGGCCGCCGCCAGCGGTGCCTCGCGCTGGCTCGGTCCGCTGGCCGGCATCGCCGCCGGCGGCCTGCTCGCCTCGATGTTCATGGGCGACGGCTTCCAGGGCATGCAGATCTTCGACTTCCTGATCATCGGCCTGATCGCCTTCGTCATCTTCCGCCTGCTCGCCGCCCGTCGGCAGCGCCAGGCGCAGGGCCAGCCCGCCGGTGCCGGCGCGCCGTTCCAGCGCCAGATGCCGCAGCAGCAGCCGATCTTCGGTGGCTCCGCCGCCGCGCCGCGCCCGGCGTTCAACGCCCCGGCCTGGTTCGACGAGCAGCGCTTCGTCAACGCCGGCCGCGAACACTTCCTGGCCCTGCAGCAGCACTGGGACGCGTCCGACATGGACAAGATCGCCGAGTTCGTCACCCCGCAGATGCTCAGCTTCCTCAAGGAAGAGCGCGCCAGCATGGGCGATGGCTACCAGTCGACCTACATCGATGACCTGGACGTGCAGCTGGACGGCATCGACGAGCTGGCCGACAAGGCCGTGGCCACCCTGACCTTCCGTGGCGTGGCCAAGACCTCGCGCTTCGACCAGGGCGAGCCCTTCAGCGAAAGCTGGCGCATGGAGCGGGCCAATGGCGACAACCAGCCCTGGCTGGTCGCCGGTATCCGCCAGAACGGCTGATCCCATCGCGTTACGAAGAACCCGGGCCAGTCCCGGGTTTTTCATGCCCGCTCGCTGCTAGAGTGCCGCTTGGCCTCGGCAAGAAAAACGACAATGCACATCCTGTTCCTCGATACCGAATTCACCAACCTCACGGCCGACTATCGGCTGATCAGCCTGGCCCTGGTCGATCCAAATGGCGCCGAGCTGTATGTCGAACTGAGCGACGGCTGGAGCCCGGCGGACTGCTCCGAGTTCGTCCACCAGATCGTCCTGCCCCAGCTGGACCCGGCCCGCCACGGACGCAGCCGCGCCGAGGCCACCCGCGAGCTGCACGCCTTTCTCGCCGGCTATGCCGAGGTGGAGATCGTCAGCGACGCCCTGGCCTGGGACTGGCCGCTGCTGCTCGGCCTGCTCGGCGCGGGCGGCCTGCCCGAGCATGTGAACTGCCGCGAGGATGCCGCACTGCTCAGCGACCTGGCGGAGGCCGACATTCCCCACCACGCCCTGCTCGACGCCCGGCTGATGTGCGGCGCCGAACGCCGCCGGCAGAAACGTTAACCAGCACGCACCCCGTCGATTCGCCACGCCAGCGTCATCGTTCCGTCTTCTTTGCCCGCTAGCGTCATGGCTCCGTCGCAACTCCTCCGCAGAAGGGAACCGAACGATGAGCCTCGATGACAACAACGCCGTGCTGTTTGGCAGCGGTGATGAACTCCCCAGCAACCACTCCAGCAACCCGCACATGAGCGAGCTGATCGACCAGCGCCGCCGGCAGATCCTCGCCGGTGGCGTGGCCGTCGGCGCGCTCGGCTTCCTCGGCGTGCTGCCGCAGGCAGTCGAGGCCGCCGAGCAGACAGCCAAGGGGGCCAGGCACGGCTGGGGCAAGCGCAATCGCCTGCCCTTCGACGCGCTGCCGGTGGGCCGCGCCGACACCATCACGGTGCCCGCCGGCTACCGCGCCAGCGTCTGCGTGCCCTGGGGCACGCCGATCAGCGGACGCTTCCCGGCCTTCCTCGAGGACGCCAGCAACAGCGCCCAGGACCAGGCCGAGCAGGTCGGCATGCACCACGACGGCATGCACTTCTTCCCCATCGACGGCCGGCATGGCGGCGGGCGCCGTTCCAACCACGGCCTGCTGGTGTTCAACAACGAGTACATCGACGCTCCGCTGCTGCACCCCAATGGCCCGACCACGGTGAACGGCCTGCGCACCGTGGCCGAGGAAGTGCGCAAGGAAATCAACGCGCATGGGGTGACCATCGTCGAGATCCGCCGCGACCGCTTCGGCGATTGGCAGGTGGTGCCCGGCCGCTACAACCGCCGCGTCACCGCCGCCACGCCGATGCAGATGGTCGGCCCGGCCCGCGGCCACGCGCTGCTCAAGACCCTGCACAGCCCCAACGGCACCGCCAGCCGCGGTACCCAGAACAACTGCTCGAACGGCTACACGCCCTGGGGCACCTACCTCACCTGCGAAGAGAACTGGGCCGGCTACTTCGCCACGCGCGACACCAGCCTGCCGCGCGAGCTGCAGCGCTACGGCCTGCGCAGCACCAGCCGCTTCGGCTGGGAGACCCTGCCCGGCGACGAGTTCCAGCGCTTCGACGCCACCCGCAAGGCCGCCGACGCCACGGGCGACTACCGCAACGAACCCAACCACTTCGGCTGGATCGTCGAGATCGATCCCTTCGACCCGGACTCCACCCCGGTCAAGCACAGCGCCCTTGGCCGCTTCGCCCACGAGGGCCTGATCTTCGCCCCGGTGCAGGCCGGCCGCCCGCTGGTGTGCTACTCCGGCGACGACTCGCAGAACGAGTACATCTACAAGTACGTCAGCCGTGGCAAGTACCTGCCGCTACTGCGCCAGCCAGGGCGCCTGCTCGACGAGGGCACCCTCTACGTGGCGCGCTTCAACGCCGACGGCAGCGGCGACTGGCTGGCCCTGGACCTGCGCGACAAGGCCTTCCAGGCCGCCTGCCAGAAGGCCGGGGTGAGCTTCGCCGACCAGGGCGAAGTACTGATCAATACCCGCCTGGCCGCTGACATCGCCGGCGCCACCAAGATGGACCGTCCCGAGTGGGGCGCGGTCAACCCGGACAACGGCGAGGTCTACTTCACCCTCACCAACAACAGCGCGCGCACCGTGGCGGACGCCGCCAACCCGCGTGCGGCCAACCCCTACGGGCACATCATCCGCTGGCGCGAAGACCGCCGCGACCACGCCGGCAAGCGCTTCAACTGGGACATCTTCCTGCTCGCCGGACCGCAGTCCGACAGCCGCGGCCCCAACGGCCAGCCGCTCGGCGACGCCAGCATCCTGGCCAGCCCGGACGGCCTGTGGTTCGACCCGGACGGCCGCCTGTGGATCCAGACCGACATGAGCGGCAGCCAGCTGGCCAGCGGCCCGTTCGGCCACAACCAGATGCTGGTGGCCGACCCGCGCACGGGCGAGATCAAGCGCTTCCTGATCGGCCCGATCGGCGCCGAAGTCACCGGCATCAGCGCCACGCCGGACTTCCGCACCCTGTTCGTCAATATCCAGCACCCCGGCGAAGGCTCCACCGCCGGCAACCTGCTCAGCACCTGGCCGGACGGCCCAGGCCGGCGGCCGCGTTCGGCCACCGTGGTGATCACCCGCGAGGACGGCAAGCGCCTGATGTAAGGCCTTCGCTCCAGTCAGCGAACCCGGGCTTGCCCGGGTTTTCTGTTTGCAGATGGGCATGGTTTCGCTTCTGTAGCCAAGCAGCCCGAGGTCGTAGCCCGGATGCAATCCGGGAAAGCCGGCAACTCCGCCCCGGATTGCATCCGGGCTACTTCCCCTTGGCCGCCACACAAGGTAAAACGCGCCTCCAACGGCTACCCTCTAGCCGAATCCGCTTGCCAGGAGACGCACCGTGGAAGAAGTCATCGATCAGCTGCGCGAACTCAACGAGCCGGTGCCGGTGCCGCTGGAGCTACCGGAGGAGGAGACCCTGGTGGAGATCCAGGAACAGCTTCTCATCCACCTGCCCTTCGAGCTGCGCGAGTACCTGCTCAAGGTCAGCGACGTGGTCTACGGCCGTCTGGAGCCGGTGACCGCCAGCGACCCGCACTCGCACACCTACCTGCCGGAAGTCGCCTCGGTGGCCTGGGACCGCGGCCTGCCGCGCGACCTGGTGCCGCTGTGCCAGGACGGCCGCGACTACTACGCGGTGGACGTGGAAGGCACCGTCTGGCTGTGGGACGGCAGCGAGGGCGAGCTGACCGACGAGAGCTGGGACTCGGTATGGCACTGGTGCCGCGACGTGTGGCTGGAAGGCTGAGGCGCCGCTGGAAGCCTGCACGTGCCTGGACTTAACTGGCAGCCAGTGACTCCCGGAAGCCAAGCACCATGACCAAACTCCCGAGCTGGTTGCTCCTGAGCGGCCTCGCCACCCTCGCCATCGGCGGCGGCTTGTGGCTGGGCCTGGCCGGCTCCGAAACCGCACCCGCCGATGCGCCTCTGCCACCGGCTCCCGTGGCAAACGCCGGCGCCGCGAACGGCAGCCCCGCCCCGCTCGACCCCGCCACCCGCCAGGCACTGCGGAACAACCCCGCCGTGCAGAACTATCAGGCCCGTCTGCAGTTCGGCGCCGACTACCAGAGCTTTATCAAGTCCGCCGCCGAACTGGGCGAGGCCGAACGACGCCAGCGCGCGGCGGCCCTGGCCAAGGAGATCGACCGGCGCGAGGCGGCGGGCGAGTTGGCATTGAGCGAGGCGTTGTTGCTGCAGGTCGGCCTGGCCCAGGCCGAAGGGGGCGACGAGGAGGCGCAGAAGGCCCGGGCCGATGCATTGGTCGCCCGCTACCAGGCCCTCAGCCAGGCGCGCGAAGCCCGCAACAAGACACCCGATGCGCGCTTCACCCAGTACAAGTCCGACGAGAAGCGCATCGTCGACGAGGTGTTGAGCCTGGACAGCATCCCCGATGGCCTGAGCCGCGACCAGTACCTGCGCCAGCGCCTGCAGGAGGCGCGGGAGCAGGCGTATCAATAGCCCAAGAGTCCGATCGCGGTCTCGCGAGCTAGAGACAAAGGGTGGCGGAGGCGGCCGAGGAAGCGCAGTTTACGATGGTAAATAAGCATTCCGAGACGCCGCGTCCCGGATTACCTCCAACACCCTTTGGTCGACGCACAGCAGATCGTAGGCGGGCTCTCAGAGCAGCTGGTCGAGGATGTAGTACAGCAGATTGAACGGCTTGGCCTTGTCCGCCGCGTCGCTGCTCTCCGAGGCCGACAGCACCGCACCGCTGCCCTCCAGCAGGTTGTTGACGAAGTGGTCGAGCTGCAGGTTCTGCTCCTGCACATCGGAGTTGGCGAACTCGATGATGCTGGTGCAGTGGCTCTCGTTCACCGCGCGGTACTGCGGGAAATAGCCACCGAAATTGCTCAGGTTGCTCAGCTGGTTGCGCAGGCGGTCGGTGTCCACCGCCCACTTGGCGTGGATCAGCGCCTCCTTGGTGGCAGCGTCCGGGGCGTTGATGATGTCCGGATGGAAGCGCTCGTAGGAGTAGGACGAGTAGTTGAGGTCCTGCCAGAAGTGGGTATGACCGAGGCGATCACCCGGCAGGTTGGCCGACAGCGCCGAGTAGAGGCTGCCCAGGTCGGCGCCATCGAGCCCCGGCAGACGGCTCTGCAGATAGGGCACCGTGCCCTCGTTGAGGCCCCAGACCGCGCGGATGTGGTCCTGCAGCGGGCGCGACGGGTATTGGGCGATATCGCTGCCGGGCGGCGCGCTGAATACCGGGCCGGAGTCGTCGAGGAGGAAGCCGCGGGTCGGCGCCATGTCCTGGCGGATGTTCACGTAATTGGTCAGGCTGCCCGCGCCGCCGGCACTGCAGCCGGTGGTGAGCAGCTGCGCCGGACGCGGCAGGTTGTTCTTCAGCCAGGCCACCACGGCGCGGGTGTTGCGCAGGCCGTTGTGGTGCCAGATCAGCGGCGGCTTCTGGTTCTGCGGGTCATCGTAGACCGCCACCTTGTCGCCGGAGTAGATGTCGCCGGTGCAGTAGGGCACGTAGATCATGTTCCAGTTCTGCGGCTTGGTCCGCGTCCACGGGTGCAGGCGCACTACCAGCGGGCTGACCAGGCTGGCGCCGGGGTTGAGCAGGCTCATGTAGTCGTTGGGGATGCCGTCGGGGTTGCGCGCCCCGCGAATGCCGCTCTGCCCGGTGCAGCTGGCGTAGTCCCAGCAGGCGCCGCCACCTTCCAGGTAGATGATGGTGTTGGTGGTGTTGGGCACGCGGTTGACGAAGAATTTGTAGGGCGAGCCGTTGCCGCACACCGCGCCGGTCTGCGGCGCCAGCTGTACGGTCTGCCAGCCGTAGTAGTTGCCGGGCTTGAAGCCGGAGTTGAAGCCGCCGGGGTTGTTCAGCAGCGGATAGGGGCCGAGGCCCTGTTCGGGGGTGACCTTGTTGTCCGCCGGTGGCGGCATGGTCAGGTTGAGCAGGGTCTTCCAGACGCTGTAGTCACCCAGTTCGGCGTGGGCCGGGGCGGTCAGCAGGGCCATGACGCACAGGCAGCAGGTCAGCAAGGCAGACTTCATGGGGCGTGTCCTCGTCTTGTTCTTGTTGTACGAGCACGGACTACTGCCGGATGCCTCCATGCTGCGCGATGGTCCCTTTTGCGGGACGGGGTACAAGAGGCACGCTAGTACATGGCGCGGCGAAGGCCCAAAGCGCCGTTATATTGATTCGTGATAGAGCGGGAAAAGATGCTAACCGCCGCGATAGCGCCGGCATCGCCGGCCATCTTTCACGGCAGATAGATGCGGAATTCACCACCGCCCAACGGGCCGCCGTTGCGCAGTTCGATGCGCCCGCGCACGCCGTTGCGCTCGTGCAGCTCGGCGATGCGCGCGGCGAAATACAGGCCCAGGCCGGTGCTGCCGCTGCTCTGATTGAGGCCGAGCACGTAGTCGGCCTGGTGTTCGAGCATGGCAGTCGGGTAGCCGACGCCGTCGTCGTTGATGCTCAGCAGCAGCTCCCCGCCTTCCTCACGGGCGCTGATCAGCAGGGCGCTGCGCGCATAGCGGATGGAGTTGGCGATGACGTTGGCCACCACCGAGCCGAGCAGCTCCTGGTCGAAGAAGCCCATCAGGTCGAATTCCTCCACCTCGCAGCGGGCGGCGATGCTGCGGCTGTGCAGCACTTCGTCGTGGCGCGCCAGCTGGGCGCAGATGAAGTCCTCCACCTCCTGGTAGCCAGGGCGCAGCGGCAACTGGTTGACCCCCAGCTTGTACAGGCCGAGAAGCTGCACCAGCATGCCGTTGAGGCGGGCGAACTCGTACTCGATCACCCCGCGCTCGTTGCCGCCACGCAGCTCTTCCGGCAGCTGCGCCAGCCACTGGGCGTGGGCCTGGCCGAGCATGGCCAGGGAATTTTTCATGTCGTGCACGGTGGAGGCGATCACCGTGGAGAAGTCCAGTCCGCTCATTCGCCGAACACCCGGCGGCGCAGCTGCTGGTAGCGCTCGTAGCGCGGGTCGCTGGGCGGAATCATGCGCACCGCGTCGAGGCAGGCGCGGCATTCCTCGGCCAGCTCCGCCTGTTCGCCGCCCGCACGCAGCAGCGACTGGGCGGTGTTGAGGGCGATGCTGATGTTCTTCGGCTGCAGCGCCAATGCCCGGCGGAACAGCTCCAGAGCGTCGCCGAAGCGGCTCAACTGGTAGGCGCGCACGCCCTGGCGGTTGAGCTCCACCGCCTCCTTGGCGCTGCCGAGGATGGCCGGATCGCTGGTCAGCTTGGCCACGCCCTGCAGCACGGCCGGGTCGTCGCCATAGATCTCCACGCAGCTCTTCAGCAGGCCCTCGCCGGCCTCGGCCTGGCCCAGCTGCTTGAGCTGGGCGGCCAGGGTCAGCGCCGCCTCGGCGGAGAAGAACTCGCCGAGCTGATCGAGGCCGGCCACCGCCTGCTGGGCCAGCTGGGTGGCGCGGGCCGAGTCGCCGGATTTGTGCAGGCTGCTGGCCTGCATCAGGCGCGAGCGCACCTTGAGCGCCTGGTCGTTGGCGTACTGGTTGTCCAGCTCGGCCAGGGTCTGGTTGATCTCGGCCTGGGCACGCTTGTCCAGGCCCTCCTCGCCGGCGCCGGCGATCAGCGCCTGGCTCAGACCCAGGTAGTTCTCCGGGCTCTTGAAACGCGAGTGGCGACCCTGCTCCATGGCGCTGCGATAGGCCTTGGAAGCGCCGGCGAAATCCTCGTTGCGCAAAGCCAGCTTGCCCAGCTGGGCCTGGCGGCGAATGGCCAGGGGCGACAGGCGCACGGCGTCCTCGAGGATTTCCTGGGCGCGCTTGGCCTCACCCTCGGCATCGAGCACGGCGGCCAGGCCGTCGTACAGGCCAGGCTGCATGGGAAAGGTCTGCAGCGCCTTCTCATAGATCTGCCGCGCATGCAGGTGCTCGCCGCGCGCCAGCAGCAGCGCGCCGAGCCCCTGATAGGCCCAGGGAATGGCGCGGTCAGCCAGCACGGCATTGAGCAGACGCTCCAGCTCCTCGCTGCGGCCCAGCTCGCGCAGGGCGCCGGCCTTGTAGCGCTGGCACAGTGGTAGCAGGCGCTTGTCCTGCTGGCTGAGGCGGTCGCAGGCGGCCAGCACGTCGGCCGGGGCCTGCTTGTCCAGCGCCTGCAGCACCGGCTTGAGCAGCGTCTTGCGCTCCATCAGCTTGTCCAGACGTTGGGCCAGGCTGGCGCGGTTGAACGGCTTGGTCAGGTAGGCATCCGGCTCGTGCTCCAGGGCGCTGAGCACCATGGCCTGGCTGCTCTCGGCGGTGACCATGACGAAGATGCACAGGTGGCTGATCAGCCGCGCGGCGATCAGCTCCTCCAGCACCTGCTGGCCGTTCTTGCCGGCGCCCAGGTTGTAGTCGTGGAGGATGATGTCGTAGCGCTTCTGCCGGCACATGGCGATGGCTTCCTCGCCGCGGTTGGCGGTGTCCACGTCGCGCGCGCCCATCTCGCGCAGCATGGCCTTGACCGAGCTGAGGAAGTCGTTGAAGTCATCGACGATGAGAAAGCGCTGCTGGCTGTAGTCCTGCATCGAAGGGCATTCCTTGGACCGGGGAGATTCAGTGTAAGCCAGGAATCGGGCCTGTCTCGATCAGGACTATTACCCAGTCGAGGCAGGCCCCGGGCACCCCTGTTCTCAGCGGCTGCGCGGCTGCGCGCCTTCCAGCTCCAGCAGGTTGAGCAGGAAACGGGCGAAGTAGATCAGGTCCTGCTCCATGGCCTTGCGCGCGGCCTTGGCGTCGCCGGCCTCGATGGCGGCGAAGGCTTCCTCGTGGAAGTCGTTGAGCCGCAGCGACAGGTCGGCGCCGGTGAACAGGCGGTTGAAGAACGGGCCGATCTGCAGCCACAACGACTCGATGCTGCGCAGCAGTATCGGGTTGCCACAGGCGCCGTAGAGACGCAGATGGAAGCGGCTGTTGGCCTCCAGGTAGTCCTGCACCTGGCGTTGCTCGATGGCCAGGTCCATGCGCTGCACGCAGTCGCGCAGCTCGGCCATGTCGGCGGGGCTCAGGTGCGGCGTGGCCAGCTCCACGGCCAGGCCTTCGAGGCCCAGGCGCACCTGGAAGATGTTCTGGTAGCGTTCGCGGGTCATCAGCGGCACGCGCACCGAGCGCTGCGGCTCGCCCTCCAGTGCGCCCTCGGCGACCAGGCGTTGCAGCGCGGCGCGCACCGGCATCGGGCTGGTGCCCCACTGGGCGGCGAGGTCGCGGATCTTCAGGCGCTCGCCAGGCTGGAAGCGCCCCTCGAGCAGGCTTTCGCGAATACGTTGGTAGAGTGTTTCCTGCAGATTGTCGGCCATGATTTTCAGCGGCCTCGTGGCGGCGCGGGGAGCTGGCCGAGGGTCAGGGAACAGTCACGCATGGTCTACTCCTAATATTCTTTTGTGATCACACAATTGCATTAAATGCACTTTATATGGCCGATTTAACCACTCATTGCTATTTATGTGATCACAAAATAGCATGTGCGGAAATTCGAACGAGGTGTGCAACATGACTGCCAGTGGTATCAGCCCGTCCGCCGTGGAGGCCTTCGCCGCTCGCGAGCGCGCCCGCTTCATCGAGCGCAACCCCAAGTCGGTGGCCCTGGCCGAGCGTGCGCGCAACTCCTTGTATGGCGGCGTGCCGATGCACTGGATGGCCGACTGGTCGACCCCGGTGCCGCTGTTCGTCGAACGGGCCAAGGGCGCACGCTTCTATGACGTGGACGGCCACGAATACATCGACTTCTGCCTGGGCGACACCGGCACCATGTTCGGCCATTCCCCGGACCCGATCGCCAAGGCCATCGCCGAGCAGGGCAACAACGGCCTGACCACCATGCTACCGGGTGAAGACGCCGTGGTCTGCGGCGAACTGCTGGCGGCGCGCTTCGGCCTGCCATTCTGGCAGGTCACGGCCACTGCCACCGACTCCAATCGCTACGTGTTGCGCTGGGCGCGCGCGATCACCCAGCGCAAGACCCTGCTGGTGTTCGACGGCTGCTACCACGGCACCGTCGACGACGTGATGGTGCGCTACCGCGACGGCGCGACCGTGCCGCGCTCCGGCCTGGTCGGCCAGGCCTACGACCTGACCCAGTACAGCCGCTCGATCCCATTCAACGATGTGGCCGCTCTGGAAGCCGCGCTGGCCCAGGGCGATGTCTGCGCCCTGCTCTGCGAGCCGGCGATGACCAATATCGGCATGGTCCTGCCCGAGCCGGGCTTTATGCAGAAGTGCCGCGAGCTGACCAAGAAATACGGCGCGCTGCTGATCATCGACGAGACCCACACCATCTCTACCGATATCGGCGGCTGCACGAAACTGTGGGATCTCGACCCGGACTTTTTCGTGGTCGGCAAGCCGATCGCCGGCGGCGTGCCGTGCGGCATCTTCGGTTGCAGCGCGGCGATGGCCGAGGCCATGACCGAATCGCGCAGACGCGCCAGCGAAGGCAGCCATGGCCACGGCCACAGCGGCATGGGCACCACCCTGTCGGCCAACGCCCTGGCCATGCACTGCATGCGCGCCAACCTGGAACAGGTGATGACCCCCGCCGCCTACGCGCACATGCTGCCGCTGGCCAAGCGCCTGGCCGCCGGCTTCCGTTCGCTGATCGGCAAGCACGAGCTGACGTGGTCGGTGACCGAGCTGGGCGCGCGCAGCGAGTTCCAGTTCTGCCCGGTGTCGCCGAAGACCGGAGCCGAGGCCGAGGCCGCCTTCCACGACGAGCTGCAGATGGCCCTGCACCTGTACCTGATCAACCGCGGCATCCTGATCACCCCGTTCCACAATATGACCCTGTGCTGCCCGAGCACCACGGCAGAGGATGTGGACAAGCTGATCGGCATGCTCGATGCGGCCCTCACCGAGCTGCTGGCCATTCCCGGCGCCCGGCTATAACTCCCTCTCCCTCTGGGAGAGGGCTGGGGTGAGGGACAACCAGCCCCCTCATCTCCCGAACCACCCTCACCCCTAGCCTCTCTCCCACAGGGAGAGGGGAATAGAAGCAAGGACATCGTCATGCAGTTTGCCAACCCCCAGGAAGCCCGCGACTTCCTCGCCAAGCACCCGGACGTACGCAGCATCGAGCTGATGCTGATCGACGCCAACGGCATCCCGCGCGGCAAGCTGCTGCACCGCGACGAACTGCTGGCCATCTACGAGAACGGCCGGCCGCTGCCCAGTTCGATCCTCTCGCTGACCATCCAGGGCGAAGACGTGGAGGCCAGCGGCCTGGTCTGGGAAGTCGCCGACGCCGACTGCTGGACCTACCCGATCCCCGGTTCGCTGACCCTGCAACCCTGGCGCGCCGTGCCCACCGGCCAGCTGCAGGTCAGCATGCACCCGACCCAGGGCCTGCCGGCCACCCCCGGTGACCCGCGCCACGTGCTGGCCCGTGCCATCGACGCGCTCAAGGCCGACGGCTACCACCCGGTGATGGCGGTGGAGCTGGAGTTCTACCTGCTGGATAAACAGCGCGACGCCAGCGGCCGCCCGCAGCCGGCGCTGCAGATGAACGGCGTGCGCCCGCAGGCGCCGCAGGTGTACGGCGTGTACGAGCTGGAGCAGCTGCAGCCGTTCCTCGACGACCTCTACGCCGCCTGCGAGGTACAGGGCCTGCCGGTGCGCACGGCGATCTCCGAATACGCGCCGGGCCAGGTCGAGCTGACCCTGGAGCACCGCTTCGACGCCCTGCAGGCTGTCGACGAGGGCGTGCGCTACAAGCGCCTGGTCAAGGGCGTTGCCAATAAACATGGGTTACAAGCCTGCTTTATGGCCAAGCCGTTTGGCGACCTGGCCGGCAGCGGCCTGCATATGCACGTGTCGCTGGCCGACGCCGAGGGCAACAACCTGATGGCCTCGGAAGACCCACATGGCACGCCGCTGCTCAAGCACGCCATTGGCGGCATGATGGCCACGCTCAACGACGCCCTGGCGATCTTCTGCCCCAACGCCAACTCTTACCGGCGCTTCCAGGCCAACAGCTACGCGCCGCTGGCCAAGAGCTGGGGGGTGAACAATCGCACCGTGTCGTTCCGCGTACCGGGCGGCCCGGCCAAGAGCCGGCACGTCGAGCACCGCATCTGCGGCGCCGACGCCAACCCGTACCTGGCGGCGGCGGCGATCCTCGCCGGCATCCACCACGGCATCAAGAACCAGATCGACCCTGGCGAGGCCATCGTCGGCAACGGCTACGAGCAGGCCCGCGAGACCCTGCCCACCGACTGGCTGACCGCGCTGCGCAACCTGGAACAGTCGAGCTGGGCCAAGCAGGCGCTGGGCGAGGACTTCCTGAAGATCTTCCTGGCCATCAAGTGGGAAGAGTTCCGCCAGTTCGTCGGCGAGGTCGGCGAGCAGGACTGGCGCTGGTATCTGACCCACGCCTGAGACCCTTGCGTGCGCGGCGACCGTACTGGCCCTCAGAACTGCGCCGTGATGCTGGTCTTGTAATAGCGCCCGCCGACGCTGGTGCCGGCACCGCCATAGGTCTGGCAGCCCTCGCCATGGGCCTCCAGCACGCGCAGGTCGGCACCGGTCCACAGCAGCTCCACGGCGCAGCCCTGGTCCAGGCCGGTGTTCTGCAGGCTGAAGTGCGGGCCGGGGCCGGCGATGGTGCCGCTCAGCTCGCCGATGGCCGCCGGGCCGAATTCCTCGACCTGCGGGCCGACCCGCAGCGGCGCGAACATCACCTCGTAGCCGGCATCCTTGCGGCGGATGTCCAGGCTGCTCCACATGCCCATGCCGGCGTAGCGCAGGTAGTGGCCCGCGACGCTGGCGGCCAGCGCCGGCAAGTCCAGCGCCTGCGCCACCTTGCCGAGGTTGTGGCGGGTGGCCGAGCCACCGAAGCCGCGGTCCAGCGCCACTTCCAGCCAGGCGCGGGCCATGCCCGCATCGCCGGCCTTGAGGTTGGCCAGCATCAGGTTGTTCAACGCCAGCTCCTCGGTACCGCCGGCGTCGCCGTTGCCCTGCTCGGTGCGGCGCAGCTGGCGCTCGAAGGCCTCGATCGCCTGTGGATACAGGCCGGCCTTGTAGGCGGCGGTACCGGCCTGGTTGCAGGCATTGGCGCTGTCGCAGGCCTGCTGCTCGGCGGTGCACAGCGCGCCGAAAGGGAGCAGTAACAGGGGCAGCAGGTGGCTTCGCATGCTCGGTCTCCTCGTGCAAAGGCCCAAGCTTAGCGCCCCGCCGGCCGCTTTGCCGGACAGCGGCCGCGAACTTGCATGGCGCCCCGGGCTGGCACAGCGAAGTACACAGGCAGCACCTATAACAACAAGCAGACCCCGCAGGACTGCATCGCCAGCACCTTAAAACTGCCTATGAGACACAAGATGGAACTCGCAACCAGCAAACTCTCCATGACCGTGCTGATGACGCCGGACATGGCCAACTTTTCCGGCAACGTACACGGAGGTACCCTGCTCAAATACCTCGACGAGGTGGCCTATGCCTGTGCCGCGCGCTACGCCGGCTGCTACGTGGTGACCCTGTCGGTGGACCAGGTGATCTTCCGCCAGCCGATTCACGTCGGCGAGCTGGTCACCTTCCTCGCCTCGGTGAACTACACCGGGCGCACCTCGATGGAGATCGGCATCAAGGTGATCACCGAGAACATCCGCGAGAAGTCGGTGCGCCACACCAACAGCTGCTTCTTCAACATGGTGGCGGTGGACGACCAGGGCCAGCCGACCCCGGTGCCGCCGCTGCAACCGGAGAGCGCCGACGACCGCCGCCGCTACGCCCTGGCGCAGAAGCGCCGGGCGATACGCCAGGAACTGGAGC
>NZ_JAOEEA010000002.1 GCF_029837695.1 Pseudomonas sp. GD04019 | reverse complement strand
ACAGAGTACGGGCCGGGCCGCTGGCCACGATGGTGCGGCGACGATAGCCGCCCAGCTGGTCGATCAGCGGGGTCTCGCGGGTGGCGCTCGGCACCAGGGGCGCGTACACGCTCTGCACCTTGAGGGTCAGGTCGCCCTGACTCACGGCCACCGCCAGCGGGCTCAGCCCGTAGTAACGGGCGGCGTCCGCCACCTGGGTGCTGAGCACCGAGCTTTTCGGCAGCGTGGTGCCGGCCGGGGTCGGCTGGCCGCCCGGGTAGGTGCTGCTCAGCGGCGCGCTGATGGTGAGGTCGAGCCGGCGGCGGGTGAAGTTGACGAAGTTGCCGTTGGAGTATTCGTAGGTGAAGTTCTCCAGGCGCTCCTCGACCTTGGTGATGCGCACGTACTGGGTGGTGGCACCGCTCACCAGCTGGTACACCTCACCCACTTCGGGCAGGCGCTGCTCCTCGCGCTGGATGCAGGCAAGCGCACGCTGGCCGGTGAGCTGGTTGCCCAGCAGCTCGAAGGGCGCCGTCACCGAGGGCACCACGTAGCTCTCGATATGGTTGCGCGCAGCGGCGCGCTCGTCGGTCTGGCTGTCGGTGTTGAACAGCACCACGCTCACGCGCGGGTCGGCCGGGGCCTTGGTGACGATGGCATGGGCGCCCAGGTAGGCGTCGGCATTCTGCGCCACCACGCCGGCAAAGCCCTTGCGCAGGGCGATGCGGCCCAAGGTGCGGTCGAGGCGGGAGATGTCGGGGAACAGGTTGTTTTCCTGGCCATCCACCACGGCCTCGCCAGTGGCGCGACCGCCGCCGTCCGACTCGTCGGTGAGGCGCTGGGACTTGAGCAGCTTTACATCGTCAACATTGATGGTCATGCCATTCTCCGGGCACAAAAAAACCCGCACGCGGCGGGCTCAGGGAGGGTTCAGGTCAAGGGGCTGGTGGCGGGGCCACGGTGATCAGGCGCAGGGTCAGGGTGAACAGGTCATCGAGCTGGTACACCACCCGCCGGAACAGCGGCACCGCCTGCACGGGGGCGCCTGCTGTGCGGTTCCAGGTGACGTGGTGCTGCTCGCCATCGGGCAGGGTCAACAGCATCACCTTGCCCACCTGATCGCGCAGTACCTCCAGCTCGCGCACCTTGGCCAGGGTGAACCAGGCGGCGGCGTTGCTGGCCAGGGTGATCGGGCGCCCGTACACCTTGACGCCCTCCTGCAGGATCAGGTTGCCGGCCAGGCTGCGTTCCTGGGTCTGCTCGACGGCATCCCACTCGTACCGGTCCACCCATTCCAGCTGCTCGCCGGCCAGGTCGGGATCGTCCGCCAGGTCGACACTATCGAGAGTCATCACCATCACAACGTCCTTAGCCCGGCATCCGCGAGGATGTCGAGCAATCCGGTTTCACTTTGAGCATCTGCCACGCTGACATCGACCACCCGACCTCGCGCCGTTTCCAGGCGGATGATCCGCGCCGGCTGCTGCGCGGCGGGCTGGGGCGCAGCGCCGCCTGCGCCCTGGCTTTGCTTCTCCAGGTTCTGCCTGGCGCGCTGCTCTTCAGTTGCGGTCTGGATCTGCCGCAGCACGCTGAGCGATTGCGTCAGGTTGGCGACCGACACCGCGTCACCCGCGCCCTGCGCCTCAGCCAGCTGCGCCTGCAGGTCACGCAGCCGAGAGGCGTAGCGGCGGCGCTCGATGTCTTCTTCGTTGCCCTGCAGCCGATCCAGCTCGTCGCGCAGCCCATCCAGGGTGTTGCGGCTGGCATCGCCGAGCTGCTGCATGCGCTGCTCAGCCGAGGCAATGGCCGACTCCAGCTGGCTCAGGTCGCTTTCATCGAGCAGCTTCATGCTCTGCTGCGCCGACTTGGCCGAGGCGAGGAACTCCGGCAGCGAGCGGCTGCCGTCCTCGTAGCCCTCCAGCAGGCGCTGCAGGCTGAGCTTCTGTTCAAGGAAGCTGGCCTGCACTTCCTTGGAGCGGATCAGCGTCTGCATCATCCACACGCCGAAGCCACTGGAGAGCGAGCCGAACTTGTTCAGCTCGGTCTGCATCTCGCCAGCCTTGCGGGTGACCTCCTCCAGCGCCTCGGCGGTGCGCTCAGCACTGCTGGTGTCGATGCCCCAGTCGGTGCTGGTGATGCCCTGCATGGCGTCGAAGGCCTTGAGTGCCTCTTCGCTCATGGCCGCCAGGGGCTCGCGCGCCTGGGTCAGCACCTGGCCGAAGAAGTCCGCCTGAGCCGAGGCCTCCTCGGCAGCGTCACCCACACTGCGGAAGCCCGCAGCAGCCTGGCCGGCGCCAGCTTCCACCTCGGCGCCCATGTCGCGCACGCTACGCGCACCGGCATCGGCGGCAGGCTTCAGCTCGGTGATGCGCTCATTCAGCGCCTTCTGCGCCTGGGCGAACTCGTCGGCACTGATCTTGCCGTCCGTGTAGGCCTTGCGGATGCCCTGGCGCAGGCGGTTGAAGTCCACCTCGTTCATCGCCGAGCGCACATCGCCCAGGATGGACTGCAGATCGTCGAAGCCGTCCGACAGATCGGACAGGCCATCGGCCGCGCCTTCTGCACCACCCTTGAGAGTGCGCAGCTTGTCGTTGAGCAGGGCGCTGGCTTGGCCGTAAGCCTCCATGCTCAGGGTGCCGCCCTGGTAGGCGGCGAGCAGGGCCTTGCGCAGCCCCTCCAACTGCTCGACCGAACTGGCCGTGTCGATCAGCCGCTGGGCGTTCGCCAGGTCGGTGATAGCCTGCTGCCCGTCGATGGCGGCCTGCACGTAGGCATCGCGGACTTTCTGCTGATTGGCCACCAGATGGTCGGCCGTGGCCTGGTTGATCTGGCGCTGAATGTCCGCCTCAGTCTGCAGGGCGTCTGTCTGCTCGCGCGCGCTGGCTGCAACGGACTGGGTGTTGATGTCCCAGGCCGAGCTGATCTGGCTCAGATCCGTTTTGGCTTGCTCGGCATAGCCAGCGCTCAGATCACCCAGGAAGGTGTAGAGGCCGTCTGCCTTGGCCTTCAACTCCTCGTTGCCGAAGAACTCGGCAATCTGCCCAGCCCCCAGCACGAGCGAGCCGAGGGTGAGCTGCACCGCCTTGATCAGGGTCGCGGCCGTGCTGTTCACGACCGCCGAGAAGGCATTCCACGCAGTGCTCAGAACAGCCACGGCATAGCGGCCAGCGGTGACTGTGCTGTCCACGGCGGCGCCGATCTTCTCGACGGCCGACTCTGCCTTGCCGGCCAGCTCGGCGAAATCGATATCCTTCAGGCCAGCGGCCAGTTCTTTGGCTTTCTCCACCCCCTTGATGAAGGCATCGGAGAGTCCCTTGGCCAGCCTGTCCAGGCTGCCATCGGCGGCCATCTGGCTGATGCGGTCGCTGAGTTGCTTCAGCTCTCCCTTGACGTACTCCAGCGCGCCGGCCTTGGAGATGCGGTCGTAGAAGTCGGTGACCTGATCTTTCAGGTTGCTGATGATGCCGCTGAGACGGCCCATGTTGGACTCGGCAGCGCCCTCGCTTAGCCGGCCAATTTCCTTAACCAAGGCCGCCAGCACATCGCGCCCGAGCTTGCCCTTGCTGGCCAGCTCCTGCAGATCGGCGGCATTCTTGCCGGTCACCTTGCTAAGCATGTCCCACACGGGCACGCCGCGCTCGACCAGCTGCAGGATCTCCTCGGTCTGCAGCTTCTGCTTGGCGTAGGCCTGGCCGACTGCGGAGATAATCCCCTGCAGGCGCTCCATGCCACCGCCGAGCTTTTCGTTCTGGTCGACCAGCGCCTGCAGCGTCCCGTTCATCGGGTCTACGCCGTAGGCCTGCAGCTGAGCGAAGGCGTCGGTTACCTCCTGCAACTCAAGCGGCGTGCGCGTGGCGAAATCCTTGACCCAGGCGGTGGCCGCCTCGCCGGCTGCCATCGAGCCCATCAGGGCATTCATGCGGGTCTGTAGCCCCTCGAACTGATCGCCGGTCTGCAGCATCGTTACGATGCCACTGCGCACCAGGTCGAGGCCGCGCCCAACCGCCCCCATCAGAGCATTCAAACCAACGAATGCAGCAGCGAACGCCAGCACCTGCTTGGCACCAGAGGCCAACGCACCACGCGCCGCATCAACACGGGAAGCGTGCTCCTGCGCGGCCTCGGCCGCCTTCTTCTCCTCGATGCGCTTCTGCTTGATTGCCTCGCGGTTGTCGTCCACCGCCTGTTTGTTCTGGTTGATCTCGGCAGTGAGGCGGTCTTCTTCCGAGCCAAGGTTGTCAGCATCGACACCGAGCCCTTTCAGCTCGGTGCGCAGGTTTTTGATCGCACGCTGGCTGCGGTCGTAGGCAGCCTTGGCCTCGTCGGCGGTACGCCGCGCTTCGCGCAGGGCGATACGCTGGCCCGCCGTAGCCTGCTCGTGGTCGCCGACCTCGCGGGTTAGATCGTCCAGAGTCGACTGGGCATCGCGCCAGGCGCGCTCCAGACTGCCGGTGGCTCCCTCGGTATCGCGCAGGGTGCGCACCAGGCCACGAGCACGGCCTGCCTCGGCCAGCTCGGCCTTCAGCCGGCGCCCCTCTGCGGACAGGTCGCGCATCGCATCGGTGGCGGGCGCAATATCCTTGCTCAGGAACTCGCGGGCACGCACGGTGAGCTGGACAAGGCGCTCTCTGATACCGGCCATTCACTTATCTCCGGGCAATAAAAAACCCGCCGGAGCGGGTTTGGGGATAACTAAAGTCAGCTGCCCAGCGGCACCCTGATGTCACTCAAGCGCCAACCGAACAGACCTTCACGGCGAAGAATGAAGCGCACCGCCTCGCCTTGCTTGTCGGTCACTTCAACCACAAATTTGCTGAAGCCCTCATAGCCATAGGAGGCATTAGCAAACGGCTCCTTTTCTGAGCCCCCTGACGACTCTGGTCGGTCTGTAGTCGGCGGCCGGGAACCAGGCTTCTCCGGTTTATCTCCCGCCATCAATGCGGTCAGGCCATCAGGGGTGACGTAAGAGTCCACCATTTTCTCGACAAACGTACCAGCCAGCGCCATACCAAGCGCAGCAAAGGGGTTGTTCTTCAGATTTTCAGACTCAGCCGCCCTCTTCATCACGAAGGCATTGAGCTGATCCTTGAGACTGGCCCTGACGCTAAGAAAATCGACGTACTCAGCCATGGCCTCTGCATCACGGGCTTTCGCGGCTTGTTTGATTTGGAAAACGGTGATGTATGGCCCAGCAGCAATAAACACCGCGAACAATACCGCCGCCACAATTGCCAGAGGCTTCTGCCAGACCTTAGGGGCGACACTGGCCGGCTTAACCGGGAGAGGCAGCGCTTGCTGCGGAGCAGTCTGCTGCTGCTTGCGAGCCAATGCCTTGGCATAGAAAGCGCCACAGCCTGGGCACTTTAACGGTTCACCGAAATCAGCCTGGGCGGCCTCAAACTCACAAGCAGGACACTGCATTGCGCTTCACTCCTTTGTTGGCGTAGCGCAAATCTAGCACCAGCATGTCATCACCGAAACCCGGCCCAACAGGGCCGGGCCTGGGCTTCTTACGCGGCCGCCTTCATGCCCAGCTCATAGAACTGCGACATATCCGAGGCAGTCACCAGCGGGTCAGCCAGCAGCTCGCCGGTCACGTTGAACGCGGCATACGAGGTGCCAGACAGCTGGATCTCCTGCACCAGACCGATCTTCAAGCGGCGCAGGCGGGCCGGCATCGGGGCGCCGTTCTGCGCGCTGTTGAGGCCTGCAAAGTACACCTCCAGCTCGGCGGCCGAGGTGGTCAGCATCTGCACCACATCGGCCTTCAGCTTGGTGTAGCTGCACTTCACGCCGGTCGAGTCGATCTTGGCCGTGCTCAGCACCTGGATGCCGTAGGGCGTCAGCAGGTAGTCCTCACCGGCTGCCAGAGAAACATCACCCGCCGTTTTGAGGACAGGCGCCACGGAAAGATCGGGCAGGTTATCGAACGGGATCAGCTCGCCCACCACACCCTCGCAGGCCTGCGCCTCGTCAGTCACTACGCCAGCGGCCACACCCTTGATGGTGCCGCGACCGACCAGGGCCAGGTTGCGCGGGTTCACGTCATACAGGGTGAAGCTGCAGGTCACATCAGTGATCTGACTCACCGAGTTGCGGTTGCCCACGCCAGTGATGTGGTTGCGCAGCTTCTGCTGCTCTTCGCTGTGGCCGATTTTCAGCTCGCTGGTGTTGCCCCACGGCAGCAGCGCCAGCTGGGTCTGGTAGCGGCGGGAAAACAGCTCGCCAAAGCCAATCAGGCTGGCATCTTGAACGGTCATCATAGGATTGCTTCCTGTGCAGTTTGCGGGAGGTTCGTGGATTAGCCGGCGGCCGGCGGCTCAGAGGCCTGTGCAGGCTTCAGCTCGGCCTTGGCCTTGGGGTAGTGCGCCGCCTTCAGCACGCCCACGGCGTGGGCGGCGCAGGCGGCGGACACCTCCTGCTCTTCCTTCGAGGGCTTGTAGGTGGTGGTCTTGGGGCCTTCGCGGAAGTTGAAGGCAGCGGTAACGATGATCTTGGGCATGGTTCCTCCAGGAACGAAAAGCCGCCCGGAGGCGGCTGGCTTGGTGCGGCGGGTTGAGGGTTACTGGTAGCGGTCGAGGTAGGTGGCGGCTACGGTCAGGGTGATGCTGGCGGCGCTGTACCCCTTCTGCGGCCACCCGTATTCGACCTGAGCAACCAGCAGGCGCAGCGCCAGGCCACCCAGCGCGCGATCACGCACCGGGCCGCCAAGCGCGGCACACACGATCCACTCAATCGCGCTCACCACTTCGTCAGGAGTACGGCCGGGGTAGTCATCCAGGGAGAAGACCACTTCCACCTGGTACTGGCGCTGCCGCTGGGCGCTGGCCTGTTGCTGTTGCCCCTCCACGCCAGCGCTGGAGGCAGGCACCACGGTGGCCAGCGGCAACACGGCGCTGTCGGCCAGATCCTCGTAGAACCGGCCCCGCTCGACGCCGGACAGGGCAAAGGGGAAATCGTCAGGCGACGGCAGCGTGGACAGGCGCGCGACCAGCTCAGCCGTCACCAGGTTGCCGGGCAGTTCTGCAAGGTTCATCAGAACAGCTCCTTATCCAGCTCCAGGTTGAACTCCTCGGCCACCTTGTCGGCGGCCTGCTCATGCAGGCGGTCGTCCATCACCACCTGCATCAGCGCGGCGGCGGACGGGCCGAGAGCATCCCGAGGCACAGGGTATTCGTAGCGGTACTGCTTGATGTGCGGATTGAACCGCGCCGGCTTTTTCAGCTTGCGCTCACGCACGCTGCGGGTAGCCAACGGCAGGCGCCGGGCGCTCGCAGGGTTGATAAACCCGGCGCCGATCTTCTCGCCCTGCCACCAGTCGACCACGATGCGGGCGCGAGTTCCGGAGCCGTCCACAGCCTCGGCACGGTGCCGGTAGCAGCGCGCCGGGATGCCATGCGAGGCAGGCACTATGCTGGCGGCCGGAACGGTACTGGTGGCCGCTCGCAAGGCGATGCGGTCACCGAGAATCACCTTGCGGATTCCCGTGGCCTTGGCCATGGGCTCGATCAGCAGCACCCGGCGCACCCAGCGGGCCGCACGATTGACGGCGTTGATCTCCATACGCAGGTAGCGGGCCGGGGCGATGCCGAAGCGCTCGGCGCCTCCATCTGCGCCCTGCAGGTAGACGTTGAAGCTCATTGCCGTTTCACCCACATGCGCCGCACCACGCGGTCGTCCTCATCCTCGACGAGGCCGGCCACGCGCCAGGTCTCGCCACCCACCACGAACAACGCCCCCGGTTGCGGACGGCCCACCTCGATCAAGGCAGCCTCCAGCTGGGTGGTGTATTCCGTCCGTCCTACATCGCCCACCCGGGCAACGCCATGCTTCAGGAACACCCGGCACGGCACGACAGCGCCGCCGCTGGCGGGGGTGTACTGGGCGGCATGGCCCACCAGCTCCTCGCAGGACAAGACCAGCTCGGCCTTGTTGCCGCGAGGGTCTCGCACACTGGTGATGTGCAGCAGACGCGAGCCATGACGCAGGTAGCGCCCGGCCTGGTAGTCGAGGGCGAAGCGCGCCCGCACCTCGGCCAAAGTCCGCGAGCGCAAGCCAATCGCGGCCGGGGCGTCCGCCTGCTCTTTGGTGCGGATACCAACCCAGCGCTGGCCGATCTCGACCGGAGCCAGACTCGCCCCCAGCTCCAGCAGTACGGCGCGATGGCGCAAGCTACCTGCTCTCATGTCAGAACCTCGGCGGCACTTCAATCTCGGCCAGCAGTGAATCGGTGAAGTGCGAGGGCAGCTCGGCCAGGATGGTGCCGACCACCAGCGTCTCGCGGAACTCGTAGGCGGTAGCCGCGGCCATTAGCAGCCAGAGCTTCACGCCCTGATACGCCTCCAGATCCGCGCCGGCCTTGTACTTAATCGAAAGCACCCCAGCCGGGCGACCCGCTGGGAAGTGCAAGAAACTTTCCCGCTGCTCACGCTGCAGGCGGGTGATTACAGTCAGCGGCTCCAGCGCGCCGTCCGCGAGCACACGCGAGACAGACACAACCTCCGAAGCCTGGCCGACATCGAGGGCATGACCCGAGCCATAGGACTCGGGCCACTCCTCCACATACACAGCCGCACGCACCGCAGCGCCTGTCTTGGCCTCGGCCTGGGCGATAACGCCGGGGATGATCACCCCATTGATCAGCTCAGGCTGCAGGTCATCAGGCTCGACCCTGCACTGCAGGGCCACCTGGTCCAGGGTGATCGACAGATCACCCTCGTATGCGATGCGGCGGGCCATGGTTAGGGCTTCTCTTCTTCGTCGTCGTTATCGGTGCCACCGCCTGCAGGCGGCGCATCGGGGTCAGGAGTTGGCGCAGCGGGCGCCTGGCCCTTGTCAGAGCCTTTGCCCGATCCTTTGCCGGAGCCTTTGCCCGAGCCCTTACCCTTGCCAGAGGCCGGCTGGCCATCGGCGCTGTAGAACTCGGCGACACCGTTGTCGACGAGGTGCTGCGCACCTGCCTGATCGAAGCCAGCAATCTCGCCATTCGAGTAGCCGCGCCAGGACTTGAGGAACTGCACCGGGGTGCGTTTATCGCTCATGGAATCACCTGTATGTAATGGAGATCAGAAGCGCCCCGCCCGAAGGCGGGGCGGTGAATCACATGCCAGCACCCCAGTCGCAGGCAGTACCAACCACGATGGACTCCACATGGCGGGGGCCAAAGTCGTGCTTGGCGATGACGCGCACCAGGGTCTGGTCGCGCTGGAAGGCGCTGACCACCTCGCCGCCACCGTCCTTGTAGGTGGCCTCTTTGCTGAAATCGATCACCAGATCCATGTCCTCGCCGATCATCATGTCGGCGAAGTTGACGAAGTAGATCTCGGTCTGGTTGCTGCCCGCCCCCAGGTTCACCGGGATCTGGTTGGACAGACCAACCGGGTAGCCTTTCAGCAGGCCCTGCTCGATTTCCGGGTAGGCCTTATTGCCGTTGCCGTCACGCAGAGACTGCAGCCAACGCAGTACGCGCGGGTGCATCAGCCAGCCACAGGACTGCATCTGCACATTGGCCGTCTCCAGGCGCAGCATCATGCCGCCCAGGTAGAGGTCGATGGCCTGCAGCTCAATGCCCGCCATGGCCGGCGCCGGAACCAAGTTCTGCGCGATAGCCCAATAGCGCAGCCCCTTGGGCAGCACACCAGTACCATCGGCGCGGATGAAGTGCAGATCCTCGGACAGCCCCATGCTGGTGGCCAGATCGTTGGCGACCAGCTGGTCGACACGCGGGTTTACACCGGACATACGCAGCAGGTCGTTGGACACCGGCACCAGGGCTGCCATCTTCTTCGCCGACAGCTTGGTGTCAGCGAAGGTCATGCCAGTCAGCGGGATGTCGGTCTCTGTGCCGATGTAGCCCACCACGGTGTTGCCGCTGATACGCGGCATGGTCAGGTTGCCGTTGTTCAGCGGCAAGCTGATCACACCCATCTTGCGAACAATCGAGGTGGGCCGCAGAGCCTCGATTACCTCCGAAGCCATGTTCGTCGGCACCAAGACACCGCCCGCGCCAGCGGTGACGGTGGACAGCGCCATCTGCACATCAGAGCCGAAGTTACCTTCCTTGGCGAGGTGAGCAGCCAGCTGCTGGTTACCTTGGGCGGCAGCAAGCAGGCGAACCATCTGCGCCATGCCGGCACCCTTCACCTGCTCTTTACCCTCGCCACCACCCATGCGGCTGGCAGGCGGGCCTTGCACGCCTTGCGCGCCCTCATTCACCGGCACCGCCGACAGCGCGGCAGCCTTCTCGGCAGCCTCGGCACGGGCCAGCTTGGAACTCAGATCGGCAATCTGCGCCTCCAGGCTGGTGAACTCTTCCAGCTGTTCGGCGTTCAGGCTGCCGCCGTCCGCCTCGATTTTCGCCAGCGCCTGCAGCTTGGTGTTCAGCTCGGCGCGTTCGCTACGCAGTTGTAGAACTTTGGACATAGTGCCTCCTAGGCATGAAAAAGCCCGCACTAGGCGGGCTCGTGAACTGCCGCGAACGCGGTCAGAGTTGGGACTGGATAGCAGCGGCGCGGGCGCGTACCGAGAGGCCACCACCGCCGCGCTGCGCACGGCTTTCCGCTACCGCCCGCGACAGCTGGTCAACAGCGTCCTGCGGGCTCTGCAGCCGATCAGCCAGGCCTGCGGTGATACCTTTCTGGCCCTGGTACAAGGCCGCCTCGGTTGCCTTCACCTGCTCGACACTGAGGCCGCGATACTCAGCCACAGCGCCAACGAACATCTGGTAGCTCTCTTGCACCAGGTCATTGAGGAACTGCAGCGATTGCTCGGTCAGCGGCTCGTGCGGGCTCATATCATTCTTGTGAGCACCGGCAAACACCGTGGTGACCTTCACCCCGGCGTTTTCCTCCAGCTTGGAGCGGTCAAGGTGCTTGGCGATCACCCCGATGGAGCCGATTCCACTGGTACGGCTCACCACCACCTCGCTGCAGGCCGAGGCCAGCAGGTAGCCACCGCTGTAGGCCATGAAGTTGACCAGGCCAGTGATGGGCTTCTGCTGCGTCATCGCGCGGATCTCGCTGGCCAGCTCGAAGGCACCAACAGCCGAGCCGCCGGGGCTGTCGATGTCGAGCACGATGCGCTCCACCATCGGGTCAGCCATGGCCGTGCGCAGCTGGCGGCGCAGATCCTCGTAGCTGGTCATCACCTCGCAGGCATCAAGGTGAGCGCCACGGCTCACCAGAATGCCGCTGACAGGAATCACCTCGACGCCGGTACGGCCAATGGCCTGGCGGCGACTCTCTTCCATGCGCTCAGCCCGGAGGGCGTAGTGCTCGTCGTCATCGTCATGCCAGAGCTTTGCCTCGCCCGCAGCGCCGGAACCGATGTTGACGATGTTCAGGTGCATGACCCGATTGGCCCAGCTAACCCCCAGGTCGAGCATGTCTGGCGTCACCAGCAGCGGCGTGTTGAACAGCAGGCTGGACGCACGTAGGTGGCGTTTCATTCGTTCAAGATCCTCGTGATCTCGGCCTGCTGCAGCTCCAGCTGCGCACGCACGTTGGGGTTGTTCAGATCGGGCATGCCCTTGGAGGCATCGATCATGTTCAGAGGCTGCAGGTAGGTGTCGCCACCCGGAACCGGCGGCATGTTCTCCAGCCGGCGAATGTCGTTCACCGAGAGCCAGCCCCATTGCCGGCCGATGGCATACGCCTCGTAGCGGCTCTTTTGGTCGCCGCGCATCAGGCCGGATAGGTTGAACTCGATGAAGTAGCGGTGCCGATCCTGCGGCAGCAGGAAGTCGCGCATCATTGCCTGCTCGTGGCGCTTGGCCCACGGCAGCAAGGCGAACACCACGAACTGGATAAGCAGCTGCTCGATGGTGTTGTAGTTCGCCTTCTCCAGGTCGTTCACCATCGGCAGCGGGATCTTGTAGATCCGCGCCACGTTGGTGCCGGTGAGCTTGAGGATGTTCACCACGTCGGCGTCGACGTTGTTCATGGAGATCGGCTTGAACTCCATACCCTCCTGCAGCAGCGCAACCTTCTTCGCGTTATCGATGCCGCTGTACTTCTCGCCCCACTGCTCAATGATCTTATCGATGCTCTTCTGATCTTTGATCGCCGGAGACTCGCGCGGGCGCTGGATCACCCCGGACACCGTAGCGCCGTTGGCAAACGACTTGCCGGTGTAGCGGGTGATAGCCTGCGCCATGCCCACCGTCTCGGCGTGCAGTTCGATGGGCGACAAACCCAGATAGTGGTTGGTCGAGCCCCAACGCACATGGTGGATCATGCGCATGGGAACAGGGTCGGCAGTGCCGACTCGATAGTAAGGCAGCAGGTCCCCCCCCCTGAGCACCTGCACCTTATCGTTACTCAGCGGCCAGAGTGCGGAGACGTTGCCATCCTCACGGCGGTCGATCCAGGTGAAGCTGTTGCCGCGCAGACCGCACGCCATCTGCTCGCATTCCTTCAGCTCGAAAGGCGTCTGGAATCCATTGGGCTGGTAGCGCAGTACGTCATACAGCGGGTGGTTGATAGCCGCGTCACGCTGGCCTTTTCCCTTGCGCTCATACACCTCCAGAGGCAACTGAGCCAGGCTCTCGGCCAGCAGGGTGACGCAGTTATGCAGGATGGGCACGCCCAGCGCTGTATCCGGGGTGATCACCACGCCAGCACTGTTGCCGCGACCGGAACCAATCAGGCCGCGCCAGTAGTCGCCGAACGTCTCCAGGGTGCCCTCGCCCTGGCCAGGGCCGCGCAGGCTCGAAAAGAACATGCTCAGCCCCCCTTCTGTTTGATCGCAGCAGCCACCGCCTGGTCAGCCATGCGCGACCAGGCCAGCAGGCCAGTGCCGGCGACGATGAAAGCCGCCGGCACGTTGAGTTGAGCCACGCCCGCGACCAGCAGGCCGAAGCCTGCCAGCCCGGCGAGCCACGAAAGGATCTGCACCAGGGTGATGCTCATATACCAACGCCTTCGTCGTAGATGGATTTACCGCCACCAGGTGGCACCGAGCCGCTGACGCCGGTAGCAATGACCGAGGCCACGATGCCGTCGATGCGGCCGTTGGACTTGGCCTTGTCGACCTTGCGGTTGTTCGCAGGGTCGGAGGTGGTCACCGCGTTCGCCGCGCACATGGTCAACACCGGGTTGCCGTCATGTCGCAGGGTCTCCACCACCTCGTACTCGCTCGGGTCGAGGTCGATCACATTGCCGTCATCGTCCAGCACCTGCTGCGGCATACCCAGCAGCCGGCGCTCGAACTCATCCACGGCAGGCCCCATGCTCTGATAGCCCTGGCCGAACGGCTCCAGCTCCGGCAGCACGATGTCGTGCTCGATCATCAGCTCTTTCAGGTCTTCGATCCGCCAGCGGTCGTAGCCCACCTTGCGCACATCGAAGTAGCCGCAGATCTTTTGCAGCCGGCGCAGCACATGCAGCTTGCTGATGGCCCGCCCCGGCGTCGTCTCCAGATGCCCCTCGGCGATCCAGACCCGGTATGGCACTCGGTCGCGGTTCTCCCGGCCTTCCAGATCGTGGTCGGGAATCCAGAAGTACGGCAGCAGCCGCCAATGCGGATCGGCAACGGTCGGGTAGAACAGCAACACGAACGATGTCAGGTCGGTGGTGCTGGACAAGTCCAGGCCGGCCACGCACGGCCGATTGCGCAGCATCCGCATGGGCACCCGCTCGGAGGCAGCCAGCCACACGTCGCCACCGATCCAGGGATTCTCCGAGGCAGTCCACTGGCAGAAGTTCAGGCGCCGCACCACCGCTTCCTTGGCTGGCAATCCACGCGCCGCCAGCACCTGCTCGCGCAGATAGCGGCGGCCGGGGATGCCATCGGTGCGGCCCTCGGGGATGAAGTCGAGCGACGGGTTGACCTTGGGCCAGCAGGCCTCATCGGTCAGCGGATCGTCGCCCTCGTCTAGCGAGCAGATGAAGGCGAAGAAGGTGTCGTCGACGACATCGCCACGGCATACGCGCACGCCGTAATCGTGGTACTGGCCGGCCACGCTGTTCTTATCCGACCCACTGTTGGTGATCATCGCCACCAGGGCGCGGCGCCGGTTCTTGGTGCCAGCCCGCATCATCTCGACGGCGGAGGCCGTCTTGTGTTCGTGCACCTCATCCAGCAGGCCCATGTGCGGGCGCGGCCCGGACTGGCCATCGTCGTTACTGATGGCCCTGAAGAAGCTGTTGGTGTTCGGGTAGAACAGGTTCCAGATCTTCTCATTGCGGCCGCTCTGCTCGATGCGCGCCGCCAGCTTGGGCGACATGGTGACCATCGACACCGCGTCGCGGAACATGATCATGGCCTGATCTTTCTTGGTCGCGGCGGCGTAGATCTCGGCGCGCTGCTCGCCGTCGGCTACCAGGCCATACAGTCCGATACCAGCGATCAGCGGCGACTTGCCGGAGCCCTTGCCCGTCTCGATATAGGCCAGACGGTAGCGGCGCACGCCGTCGTCAACGTACCAGCCGAACAGGCTGCCCACGACGAACGCCTGCCACGGCCCGAGCTGGAAAGGTGAGCCCTCGTAGTCGCCACCGTTGAGGCATAGCACGTCCTCGAAGAAGCCGATGGCGCGGTCGGCTGCAGCCTGATCCCACACCAGGCCACGCAGGTGCCCATGCTCCAGATCGTCCAGATGCCGCTGGCAGGCGTTGCGAACATCCGGCCCGGCCACGACCTGGCGAGCCAGCACGGCCATGGCGAAGCCACGCACGCGGCAATCAGCTGAAGTATTTGTCAGCAGCGTCTCTTGGTGCATTGGGAAACAACTCGCCTTGAGGCACCAGCGCCTTCATGGCGCGGCGCGCAACCGGGGAAAAGCCGAACAGCGCCCCCGCTTGGTTCGCGCGGCGCTCGGCATCGTTAGCGAGCTGCCGCCAGATGCTGATCTGCTGAGCGCCGGTCTTGAACGTCTGCACGTCGCCGTCGCCCTCCAGCTCAGCATTCAGGTCGGCGATCTTGCGGCGGAACCGCACCCAGTCGCCCACCGCCTCGCAGTACGAGGCGAGCGCCATCATGTCCAGCTCACTAACCCAGCCCAGCGCCAGCAGCGCCTCGGTCACACGATCCCACTCCTGGGCGCCCTCGGGGCTCAGGAAGTCGGGTTTCGGCGGGGCCTGTACCGGCACAGCGGGTGCCTGCGCAGCGGCTTGCAGCGCAGCCATGCCCTGCTTGCTGGGGTCGCCGCGCAGCATGTGAACGGTAGCCGGCAGCGAAGGCCGGCCAGAGTTGGCATTCCCGGCCATGCTGGTCTCCTTTCGAGAGGCGCGAGCACCAGGCTGAAAGCTAGGAAGCACGCGGGTTTCGTGTTAAAAAATGAAGCCCCCACCCCCCCATTTTTCCCGGCGTTGCACACCGCGATCCCTAGGTCGTTCGAGGTCGAGGCGGTAGGAAGTTTTTCACCCCCCCCTACCCCCTGGCCGGCGTGCGGTTCCAATGGTGGTTCGGGTCGAGCGGCAGGCCCGAGTCGGAGCAGCCGAGGCGGCCCGACTTCTCCATCCGCTGCTTGGTCGAGTCATGGCAACGCTTGCACAGCGACTGCCAGTTGGTGCGATCCCAGAAGAGCTTCCAGGCCTGCGCGATCTGCTCCGGGTCTCCGCTCAGCTTGGCCTCACCCAGTCGGTGCGCCTTGATGTGGTCGACCAGCACCGCCGGCACCGCTCGGCCAGCCCGCTGGCAGAACACACATAGCGGGTGGCGGCGCAGGTGGTCGGCTCGTGCCAGCTTCCAGCGATGGCCGTAGCCCTTGGCCGAGGAGCTGAGCCGCTTAGTCGGGCTGGCTGGCATTGCTCGGCACCTCGCCAACACCCAGCCGCCTGGCCAGCGCTCGCTCGTACAGAGCGCTAGCGACATCGGCACCCATGGTGGCCACGATGCAGCCGACCGCCACCGCCACCAGGATGTGCGCACCACACGCCCAGGTGACGGCGAAGGTGGCCAGGCCGAACACAGCGGAAGCGGCAGAACGCAGGCCGATGCGCTTGACCAGCGCCCAGCCAGTCAGCCCGGCCTTGTCCGCTCGCCATGCTTCGCCAGATACACCAGCCACCAGGGCCAGCACCAACCACAGCCACAGCGGCATATCTGCCAGCGCCTGCTGATGCTCGTTCATCGGTTCACCTCGATAGCCAGAAACGAAAAAGCCCCGCCGAATGGCGAGGCCTGTGATGGGGTGCGGCATCCTTGCCGCCAGGCGCCGTGACCAGGGCGGGGAAGCCCAGGCGCCAGAAACAGAAAACCCGGCGCAGTGGCCGGGTTTCGTGTGGTGATTCTTGGTGACGCTCCTACGTGAGGATGCGTGATTTATACCCCTCCAATCTCATGGCAACAATGGGTCAGGATTGCCACAGGGCAAAGAACCATAGTTGGTCGGGTG
This sequence comes from Pseudomonas sp. GD04019, assembly GCF_029837695.1. Classification (GTDB taxonomy): domain Bacteria; phylum Pseudomonadota; class Gammaproteobacteria; order Pseudomonadales; family Pseudomonadaceae; genus Aquipseudomonas. Next base: position 476,742 of record NZ_JAOEEA010000002.1, on the reverse strand, counting down.
TCTGTCTGGAAAAGATCGGCGCATTATCCGCATCCGGCTACCTGCGCCGCAGGCGCTGCCCCTATCAGGCCCAGCACAAAAAAGCAGGTTGAACGCAGGAACAACAGGCCCCACTTGATCTAACCCCACTTCCCCACCTGTCTAAAGGATTTATATATAGGTGAGCGTGCGAGCACACGCGTGCGCGTGTATACGCGCCTGCCCACCGCATATATGCGGGCAGGCGGCGGGACAGGTTAGGACGTGAGCCACGGCAAGCAACGGCGCGACATTACGCCGCCCCAGCAAGAAAGGCGCGGCAGGCAAGTGGGTCACGAAAGAAAAAGCGCGCCTCATGCGGCGCGCTTCCGGTTGATGAGCTGATCCCTGATCGACTCATGGGCCTTGTGCAATCGTCGGTAGAACTGCGCCCGGCTACAGCCACACGCCTCGTATCGCTGATGCTCAAGGCTGTCATGGTTGGTGTAGTGCTCGATCACCACCTGGTGTTCCTCGAATGGCAGGTGCTTGTTCACGATCAGCTCAATCTCGGCCGACCGCTCCAGCAGCACCCGCCCTTGAGCCGTACTGCGGATCAACTCACCCTTGCAGGCGATCAGGGTAGCAAGCGAACTACCACCGCCACCACCCACAATCGGCACGCCATCAGGCGCATGGAACTCAGCCGCCCACAATCGCAACGCCTCATCCATGTAGTCGATCACAGCACCGGCTCCTTCTGCGCCAAAGGCATCTGCCCACGGGGCTGCCAGCCATCCGGCCGCACATACGCATACGGCCGCACGCCATACCGGCCAGAGGGCGCCAAGCGCTTCCGGCGCCAACCAAGCCGGTGCATGATCTGTCCAACACGCGTCTGCTCAGGCCGCCCCCAGTGGCCAGGATCAAGGTTCAACGCCTTCTCCAGAAGCTCCGCGCTGGTTACGCTCGCACAGGGGTTGTTCTCCAGCCAGCGCACAATGCTCGTCTCCCAGGCATCGCTCGCGAAGCGCACATCCTGCTCGTCCTCGAACCACACTTTCTCACTCGGCTGCGGCCACCAAGGCTCACCCTCCTGATATAGCTGGTAAGCCTCGGCCCATAGCTGGTCACGCGCCTCGCGCAAGGCATCGAGCGACACCCGCGTACACGCCACCGGCCAGTAGCGCCGGTTGCCGGTCGGGTCGCGCAGATACTCGTCCTGGTTCGTCGTGCCAGCGAACACACACTGGCGTGGCAGGCGGATATTGCGCCGCCCATAACTCGGCCGGAACGTATCGACCGACGCACCGAAGAACGACTTCGCCTTGAGCGAATCCACCTTGTTCAGCGCATCCAGCTCGGCCAGCTCGGCAATCCACACGCCCTGTAGCTGCTGATAGGCGTCCTTGTCGCCCAGTGCAATCGGCGTATCCATGAACCACTCGCCACCGAGCACACCCAGCGCCGAGGACTTGTTCAAGCCCTGATCACCTTCCAGGATCAGCACACAATCCGCCTTGCACCCCGGCCGCATCACCCGCGCCACGGCAGACACCAGCCAGCGCATCCCCGCCGAGGCCAGGTACTCATCCCGCCCCGCCAACGCCTGCGCGCCCAGGTAATCCTTCAGCCACGTACTCAGGCGCGGGATGCCATCCCACTCCAATCCACGAAGATAGTCACGCACCGGGTGAAACTGGCGGCGGCTAGCCACCACAGCAGCAGCCTCCATCACAGTGACGGACTTCACCAACAGACCGTACTGCTCAGCCATCCAGAGCGACGTCAGCGTATCGTCCAGGTCGCTCCACTCGCCGGCACCCGGAGCACATGGAGACGCCCGCCGCTTCGCCGAGCGCCCGGAAAACACATCTTCGCCGATCACCCCGGCCCAGCGTTCGTCGTTCTCCAGAATCAGCGTCACGTTGAGCGCGTGCGCCACCAGGGCGCCCTGGTTCGTGCGGCGCAAGCTCGACATCCACTCCCCTTCCGCAGCCGGCCTGGCCACCGCCATCACCTGGCGACGCACCGCATCAAAACCCTCGGCCAGATGCAGGTCATTGAAGTCCGTCCACTTCTCTGCCCGCTCACCCTCGAACACCGGGTACACCACCCGGCCGCCAATCACTACAGCCGCGTTCTCGGCCTTCTCGCGGCCAGGGTTCCAGGGCTCGCCCTTGTGGTTCTTCGTCTGCCAGTCATCGTCCGCGCAGAACACAAACTGCCGTCCCGGGTAACGCTCGCGCATCGCCTCGGCCACCGGCATCAGGTTGCCCGCCGTGAACGCCACTGCCACGCACAACCCCGTCGCCATGTGCAGGCTGGCGCCCGTGGCGTACCCCTCACAGATCAACACGGCCTCGCCCGGCTCGGGGCGCGGGCCGATCAGGTGGAAGGCCCCCACAGGGTCAAGGCCCGCAGGCCAATAGCGCTTGCTCAGGCCATCCTTGTCCGGCGTACCGAACAACACCTGCAGGCCCACCACCTCATCGCGCACGTTCACCAGTGGCACTAAGGCCGTGTCAGGCTTGCGCCCAAAGCGCAGGCCAAAGGCACCAATCTGCTTGCGATCCAGGTAGCCGCAGCGCCCCTTGGTCGGCAGTGCCTTCCACATGCCAGCAGCGCGACGGGCGGCCTTCGCCACCCTGGCCGCCCGCAGCGAGGCCTCGCGCTGTTTCGCCGCCTCGACCCGCGCCGCGATCACCTTCTTGTCCTCGGCGCTCATCCGCCCGCCCACGGGCTTGAGCTTGTGGAACGAGCCCTTTTCGCCCTCACGCCACGAGCCAAATGCTCCGGCGTAGAAGGTGCGGCCCTCGTTCACATGCTCATAGATCCGGTAGAACCCGGTGCGGCTGTTGCCCTTGTCGTGCGAGTCCCGGCAACGCACCCGCGTCCCGTTCGTCAGCAGCGGCAGGTCAGGGTCAAGCCCTCCATCGCGCAGTTGGTCGAGCACATCATCAATCAGGGAATGAGAGTCAGACATCAGCCACCCCCGCCCCAGCGCGCCCAGCCAATTCCGCGTCAATCTGCTGGACCAACTCATCGGCCCGCGCAAACCGAGCACGGCCACGCAGATCTACCGAGTAACGCTCACCATCCTTGAGCCGCACGATCACCCCATCTGTCCAATCGGGCACTTCAACCATGGCAATCTGATCAGCAGCCACATGAATTCGATCTGAGATAGCAATCATCCCCTACCCCCTTTCCGCTCGTGATCCTGCTGACACTCGATGCAGCGCAAGCAGCCGCGCCCGGCCATGGCCTGCAAGCGAGCAGGCGGAATGGCTACCCCGCACCCCTCGCAATCCTCTGCCGATGCCCCCCCCTGCGCAGGCTGGCGCGCCGCCAGCTGCTGCTCGATGCGCTCCAGCATCAAGTCATTGGCAATGTCTGCGTTATCAGCCATGGGCAACGTCCTCCGCATGACGAGCCCGAACCACAGCGCGCAGCTTGTACGCAGCCTGAACCAGGCGCAGGGCCAGCAGCTCGAACTCGTCCAGCTCGCCATCATCCAGGTGCCCATCCTGCAGACTCTTGGAGAGGTGCGCGGTCACCCGGCTTTCCTCGCTCAGCAGCTCGCTGATCGCGGCCAGCAGCGAGGCTTCCGTGTCCGTATCGCTCAGGTCAGATACGTCGATACCGACCCAGCCAATCGGCTGCAGGATCGCGTCAACAAGACGCCGATCACGCGTCAAGTCGAGGATCAGCTGCAGCTCATCCACGTTGATCTTGTGCTTGGGGTTGGTGCCGGTGAGGCTCAGCTTGTGGCTGAGGGTAGTGGCGTTGATGTTGCCGTCTACGGCGGCAATGGCGGTGGCACCGCCGGGGTAGTCCTGTACAGCGTGATACAGCGCCTGCTTGAGGCTCAGCACGGTGCGCCGCGCGCGCTCGATGCTGCTCTGCCAGAGTCGAGTCATTGGCAATTCTCCTAAAAGTCTGCCAGTGACCCCGCCGCCCCTGCTTGCTACAGTTGCGTCGTGGTCACTCGTCAGGTGGTCACTTGCGACGGTTGATCTGTGGTGGAGAGACCGCCGCACCCCAGGCAGGGCACCCGCTCCGCGAGCGCCCTACCGAAACAGCCTGCTGATCTGTGGTGGAGAGGCAGGCAACCCTAGGCATCCGTGCCCAGGCACCGGCAACACTGTGGTGGTGTGCGCCGGAGGAACAAGGCGCCTTAGGGCGCCTTTTTTCTAGGCAGCCCGCGCAGGCGACTCCTGCTCAGGCGGAAACACGTCATCCAGGGTGCAGGGAGCGCCCAACCGGACAAGCGCCCGGACGATAGCCCTGCACTCAGCCAGCCCTGGCTCACGGCGGCCGGCCTCGTAGTTGCTAAGCCGTCCCTGAGACCAGCCAAGCTCGTTAGCCAGGGCGAGCTGGGCAACACCAGCGCCTCGCCTTAGCTCGGATATGCGGTTCATGTTGCGACCTCCGATTAGCGTCGGAGAGACATTAACAACGTATTGTTGTTTTTACAACACGTTTAGTCGCATTGAAAATAAACGGATCGTGATATTTTCCCGAGCATGGAAACTCTTGGTAATCGCCTCGCCCGACTTCGCCGCGCGAAAGGCCTATCGCAAACCGCACTCGCCACCGCCTGTGGCTGGGAGAGCGGCCAAGCTCGCATAGGCAACTACGAGCGCGACAAGCGCGAGCCCAGCCTTTCAGACCTGCGCCTCCTGGCTGCAGCCCTCGACTCAACCCTGCTTGAACTGGTGGAGGGCGACACGCACCAGGTCGGAGAGCACGCCGGGGCCTATGGCTACACCCCAGCCGCGCAGGACTATGCCCTGGTGCCGCAATACACAGTCCACGGCGCCGCCGGCAATGGCCAGCTAAATGATCACGTCGAGGTAAAAGGCGGCCTCGTGTTCAAGCGCGCATGGCTGACCCGCATGGGCCTGCGCGAGCGCAACCTGCACGTCATCTACGTTCAGGGCCACAGTATGGAGCCTACCGTCTGCGACGGTGATGTAGTCCTACTGGACGAAAGCCAAACCACGCCGCGTGATGGCCGCATCTTTGCCATCCTCAAGGGCAACGGGGAGCTAATCATCAAGCGCCTGATCCAGTCTCTGACTGGCGGCTGGCTGATCCGCAGCGACAACGAAGACAAGCGCGCATACCCCGACCAGCCTGTCAGCGATTCAGATATTGACCAGCTCCAGATCGTCGGCCGAGTGGTTTGGCATGGAGGAGCCCTGTAATGCCGGTTCTCCAACGCAGCATCACACTCCCCATCCGCACAGGCCTGGACTGGCAAGCAACCTGGTCAGCCGAAGACGCGGGCCTGATCAAGTGCTGGGAAGTTGGCCGTCAACTAGCCACTACGAAGCCCGAACTGTCAGAAGCAGCGCTCCGCAACGAGCTGCCTGTTCTGGGCTGGAAGGGCGGGGTTAGCCGCACCCTCAAGAAGCTGGAGAAGTATGGCTCCCTGCAGTACCTAGCCCAATGGCAGGGGCTGCGAGGGGAAGACCTCCAGGTAGACACCACTACCGAGATTACACACACCTGCAGCAAGACCGGGATGCAGGTGACCTTTACTCCCGACATCAGCAAGCTCATTGAGCAGAGCACGGACGAAGCCGCCGAAGGAGAAGAGCCTCATGGTAGACCTGCACCAGGAGTTCCAGAACAGTCGCTTTTTTCATGAAGCCCGCATTGACCGGCGCTCAGCGGACGCCCTGATTGGCCTCGCCGCCGGCATCACAGCTGACGGAACAATCAACCAGCAGGAGGCCGAATTCCTCAAGAGCTGGATTGAAACAAACCTCAACCACCTGGCAGACCCCGTAGTCAACATCCTCTATCGGCGCCTAGCTGACATGCTCAGCGACAACCGGCTGGATGCGGACGAAGCCACCGAACTGCTGGAGATGCTCCGACAGTTCTCTGGCCTGAAGGTTGGCACCGCCCAGCCTTTCCAGGCGCCATCCTCCCTCCCCCTGAATCAACCTCAACCACAGCTGGAATGGCCGAATCGCGTCTTCCTGTTCACCGGCATCATGGCCTACGGCCCTCGCAAGGACTGTGAAGCCCTTGTCACCGAGCGCGGCGGCTTGATCGGCGCCGGGGTAAGCAAAAAGATCCACTTCCTCGTTGTCGGCAGCATCGGCAACGAACAGTGGCTGCACAGCAGCTACGGAACCAAGATCAAGAAAGCCGTCGAACTCCGAGAAAGTGGAAGCCAGATCGCCATCATCAGCGAGGAGCACTGGCAGCAAGCCATCTTCGGGTGAAGCCCCTTCAATCAGAAATAAAACATATTGTGTTGACACGATAACAACGATGCGTTTTATTTGCCTCGTCTCTCCACCACAGAGCCGAGGTAAACCATGTCTGCATCCCTCCACGCGCTTCCGGCCTGCGAGCCCGAGCGCATCTTTGAACTGCGCCGAGCCGCCCGCGAATCCGGCGCCCAGTTCACCCGCCACAAGCCCCGCGCCGTAGCCACCAAGCCGACCCCCATCGGCCCGAACGATGGAGGGCGCGCCGCATGAGCATCGAAGCCATCAGCCTCGAAATCTGGCGTGAACGCCTGCGCGAATCACTCAGCGATATTCGCTACGCCAAGGATCACGACTCAGCCACCAGGAGCTTCTACTTCTTCCTTGGTCTGGTAAGCGCCGCCACAAGCCTTGACGTGATCAGCTACCACGCCATGCAGCGCCTACACGGCCTGGCAATGAATGCCAGCCAGTACCGCTCTGCCGACCAAGCAGCCGCATCCGATACGGAGTTCGCCGCTGCAGCCTCTGCTGAGCAGGAGGCCGCAGCATGAGCAACTTCACCCTCCCCGAAGACTCCCTAATCCGCCTGGCAGCCCAGGTCAACATGTCCGGCACCTTTGGTCATGCCGTGCGCTCGGCCTACAGCCGTCAGCAGGTGATGTTCAAGCTGCACATCGAGCGCAGCACTGAAAGCACCGAAGCCACTGTGGAGATGGGCGAAGAGCGCCACCACATCACCCTGCAAAGCAACGACCCTGAGCGGCACATCCACCTGGCCGACTTCATCGACGCCATCGCCAACGGCCGGGTAGACAGCGCCGCGCCTGCACCGGCCCGCGTCACTCGCTTCCCGGTACTGCCCGAGCCCGAGCCACTGCTAGACGCCGACCAAGACGCGGCCCTGCAGTTGCTCGTGCGCAAGGGCGGCACCCTGGACTTGCACTTGGGCCACGAACACCCCGTGCGCGTAGCCATCCATCGCACCCACAGCCGCAGCGGCATCACCGCCATTCTCAGCATTGGCGAGACCCGCCCACGCACCTCGTGCTTCACCGCCTACGGCATGCACCACAGCTGCTATGAGCGGCTGCTCAAGAGCGTGGAACACCTGGCGGCCTGTGCCGCGCCCAAGGCCGCAGCGTGAGGTGCCCACCATGCCATCCATTGCACTCAAAGACGCCGCCCAGCGGCTGGGTATCGGCCATCGCGCACTGATGAAGCTCATGCGCGAGAAAGGCCTGCTCACCAAACACAACCTGCCCGCCAACCCCGAGGCCACCAAGCACCACCTGGTAACGCGCGAGCACCGCTACAACCACCCGGAGCATGGGCTGCAGTACCCGCGAACCACGCGCCTGATGGAGGGCAGCCTGCACTGGCTGGCCGGGCGCTTGGGCATCCAGGCGCCAATGCCAGAGACCACACAAGATCCGCGCGATGTCGCCTGACCAGCAGGGCAAGCGCCCCCGCCACATCGCTGCCGAGATCATCCGGCTGGACACCCTGGAACAGCGCCGCGCCGCGCTCGCCAAGGTACAGCCGGAATGGCAGGAGCTGGTGCGCACCCACTGCGTCATCGCCTGGAACCACCCAGCCCGCAACCGTTGAAGGTCAAGACCATGAAGGACGCCAAGCTACTAGACGAAACCCTGATCAGCCTCCTGCGCATGCCGGAGGCCGCCCGCACCCCCGAAGTCATCAGCTCACACCTGGCGCTGGCCACCAGCGCCGCCGGCCTCAAGCAGGAGGGCGCCACTGGCCTGCAGCTGGAGCACATGAAGCTGGCCGGCGCCGTTGCGCGCCTCGCCGCAGACATGGGCGAAGGCTTCACTCACCGCACCTCCCTGCGCCTCGGGCCGGATCTGGAGGGCATCGAGCTGTTCGCCTCCATCGAGGCCATCTGCAAGCGCGAGATTCGCTTCACCGGCTTCGGCGGTAGTGCCGAGCGCGTACTGGCCCAGCTGCGCCACGCCATGAGCCAGCACGGCAAGACACTCAGCAGCACCCCACAGAAACCGAAACCGCGCTGGGGCGACCGTGACCCGCTGCGCCGCCTGCGTCAGGAGGCTCAACACGCATGAGCCAGGAAGAGACGCAGAAGGCCCTGCGCCTACAACCGGCCCCGAGGGCCACCACCATCGAGCTGCTGTTTCGCCAGTTCGGTTCCGTACTCATCCCCGTAGAGGCAGCCCGCGCAACCTTCTTCCGCTACCTCAGCGAGGAGACGTTCAAGCCAGTGCCCGGCACCGATCGGCTGCCAATCCCGGTCACCACCCTGGAAGACGGCAACCGCGCCATTCGTTACTTCGAGATCCACCACCTGGCCGCCCACATCGAGCACCGCGCCGGCATGGCTGACGCAAAGCTGGAGAAGGCACTAACCCAACCAGAACCCGAAGCCACCTGACCACGCAACAGCTGCCACCACCAGCCAAGCGAACCCTAGGAGACCACCATGGAACTGACCACCCAACAGATCTACGCGCTGTTCGCCATCGCGCTCTGCGTTGCGCTCTTGATCGGCCTAACCTACTGCCTCGCCCTCAAGACCGGCCGCGACGCTGGCCACGAGCAAGGCCGCGCCGCCGCCGAGGACTACTGGCAAAACCTCCTGCAGGCGAAGCGTGACCGCCTGATCGACGCCCTGCGCCAGCTCGACACCCTCACCCGCGAGCTGACCACCCTGCGGCGCAACAGCACGGCCGAGTCGGACGAGCACGAAAACCAGCTGCGCCAACTCCGCGAGCAAATGGCCTTCGCCGAGAACGACCGCGAGAACGTCATCCGTGACCTACTCGCCGCGCTGCAGGAAGAAACCAGCAAGCGCCTGACGACCGCCGACTGGCACACCCTGCAGGCCGCCGCCAAGCAGCTGGGCACGGCGGCCTACCAGTTCACCCGCAGCGGCAGCACCAAGACCAACCAAGCAGCAGTCGCTCAGGCCAACATCAATGCCCTGGCCGCCCGCGTGAAAGCCATCCTCGACCAGCCCGAGCGCACCTGCTCCATGGCCGACAGCCCCATCACCGACACCGACCTGATCGAGTGGCTGCACGACGAGGCGCACTTCTTCTGTGACGGCGAGCATGGCGAGTTCCGCTTCCAGCTCCTCGGTGCAGTCGACTCCGACAGCCACGCCCGCGACCTCCTCCGCAAGGCCATGGAAGACAGCGACCAGCTGGCGCACAACCACGCCGAGTCCCTCCGATCAGCCCTGGCGCCGACCAACCACGATCAAGCCCGCCCGAGAATGTGGGCCGCCGTCGACCTGGATCATGCCGAGCAGGGTCTTGGCCAGCCGCTGTGCCTGTGAGGTGCCCCATGCGCTCATGGAAACCTGTTCGCCTCCAGCCCGACGCCGCCGGCCAGCTGGTGCGCGATCACGAACGCATGACCAAGCGCCTCGCTGAAACCGAGGCCTACACCGCCGCCCTCCAGCGCGAGATCCGCAGCCACCTCGGCACGGAAGCACTGTGGAGCCTGCAAACCGCCGCCCGCCAGGCCGTCGCCCTGGAGCAGCTGCAGAAGGAGCTAATCGCATGATCACACCTCGCCTACTTCCCTGCCCTTGCTGCGGCGGCACCGCGCACTTCATCCGCCTAGAGTGCGGAGGCCAGATCATCGAATGCGCCGAGAAACAGTGCGTCAGCAGCGGAGTAGTCCGCTACGCCTGCGGCGATGATCCGCGCCCCCTGCTGGCCGAGGCATGGAACAGCCGCCGCCCCACCGCGCACGCCCAACTGGACGTGCTTCGCCAGGTCGAGCAGATGGCCGCCTACTACGAGGCGCCCAAAGGCTTCTTTCACTGGCTTGACCTGCAAATCACCCAGCGCGGCGGCACCGTGTCCGCCACCCAACCGGCTGGCTTTTCGCTTGCCCCAACCCTGCCCGAACAACAGGAGGGCCGCGCATGAGCAAGGTAACCCCCCTTTGCCAGCCAGCAAAAGAAACCGCCCGGATCTTCAGGCAAGCCATTCTGCTGGCCCCCAACACCACCGAAGGCAGGCAACGGTTTGCGGCTGAGCTTATCGGCCACGCGGCCGGGTTCCTTCTGGATACACAGGGCGCCGCCATAAAAGTCTTTTACACGGAAGACAACAAAATCGGGGTCGCAGTCGGCCCCATCAGCGACGTTGAAAAAGTCTCGACCGAGGAGGCACAGCCATGAGCCTCGCCACCCACCGCACCCAAGCCTCGGCCGCGCGAAAGCGCGGCGGCGGCCTGGCACGTCGCTACCTGCTCGCCTCGCTGCCGATGGGCCGCCCTGCAATGCCTCCGGGTGGCGAAACAAAGAGCCTCTGCCGCGCAGCGGCAGGCATCTTCCTCCCCCAGTCCAGCGCCTGCGCCGCAGTCGCATACCCCACGACAGGCGTGCGCCGCGCACAGGAATTGAGCCTATCGCTCCGCTCCCCGACCCCGCCCGCAGCGCAGCTTGCCAAGGGGTATTCGCACCTACCTCGGGCCGCCTCGGAGCTTACTGATGATCTCTGCAGTGGTCATGCCGGCGCGCAACTCTGCGCCCTGATGCTGAGCCAGGATGGCGACTGCCAGCAGCAACTGCCCTTGCGCAAAGGGGCTGAGCCCTTCCCAGTCCTCGATCAAAGCGGCGAATACAGCAACACCAGCAGCACCAACATCCGTGGGGATGGGGGCCGGCGGATTCTTCAGCAGGTCGTTCAAGGTCTCGGTCAAGGCCCTGGTCTTCGTTTCTCTATCCATTCCAATAACACCCCGCAATTTGTAGACACACCGACTGTAGCAAGGAGCGCCCAGCCATGACCGCCTTCAATCACCAGCTGCACGCCGTTGCCACAGCAGTACGTCGCCAGCTCTCGCTCAACCTGCACGGATACATCAAGGTCGACATCTTTGCCGGGGGCGGTGGCGCCTCTATCGCCATCGAGAACGCCACAGGCGAGCCGGTAGACGTAGCCCTCAACCACGATGCTGAGGCCATCAGCCTGCACGAACGCAACCATCCATACGCCGACCACTACCAGGAAGACGTACGCAAGCAATGCCCCATCGAGGCCACTGGCGGGCGCCCCGTAGGCCACCTGCACGGCAGCCCGGAATGCACTGACCACAGCCAAGCCAAGGGCGGGCAGCCCCGCAGCGTGCAGAGCAGGTCGCTGTCCTGGGAAATGCTGCGCTGGACGGGCAAGACCAAACCGCTGCTGGTCACCATGGAGAACGTCATCCAAATCCTGAAATGGGGCAACCTGATCGCCAAGCGCTGCCCAGCTACTGGCCGCGTAGTAACACTGGATATGGTCGAGTGCCCACGCACCGGCAAGACAGTCCACCGCATCGCCGAGCCAGGTGAGCGCGTGCCAGTACAAAACCAGTACCTGATCCCCAGCCCCAAAAAGCAGGGCCGCTACTGGCACCGCCTCGTCGCCGAGTTCAAGCGGCAGGGTTATCAGGTGCTGTACGGCAAGATCAACGCGGCCGACTACGGCGCCCCAACCACTAGGGAGCGCCTATTCTTCATCGCTCGCCGCGACGGCATGCCACTGCATTGGCCGGAGCCCACCCACGCAAAGGTGCCTAAACCCGGGCAGCTACCGTGGGTGCCGGTGGCCAGCTGCATCGACTGGTCGATCCCCTGCCCCTCCATCTTCCTCGACAAGGAAGGCGGAAAGCGCTTCAAGGTCAAGCGGCCGCTCGTAGAGAAGACCATGGCGCGCATCCGCAAGGGCATCGAGCGCTTCGTGCTGAACCATCCTGACCCGTTTATCGTCAGCGTGAACCACGGTGGCACCGAGTTCCGTGGCCAGCCAACCAACACGCCGGCCAGAACCATCACCGGCAGCCAGGGCTTCGCGCTCGTGCAGCCGGAGCTGGCACCCTTCATCACCGAACACGCCAACGCCAGCCGCCAGCGCAACAGCCCAGCGGACGCCCCCGTGCCGACGCTGTGTGCAGGGGTCAAGGGCGGGCACTTCGCTCTGACAGTTGCCTACCTGGCGCAGCACAACGGCGGCTACTGCACCACGCCAGGCCACCACCCAACTCGCCCGGCAACGGCCATCACCACCACGGGAAGCCAGCAGAACGTCGTCACCGCCAGCCTTGTGACCCTGCGCAATGGCTGCGTCGGGCGGGATCCGCGCGACACAGCCCCAGTGATTACCGCAGGTGCCGAGGATCTGGCGCTAATGGAATGCACCCTGGCACCCGAGGTGGAGGCCGGTGCCCTGCGCGTGGCGGCATTCCTGATGGGCTACTACGGCAGCGACAACACCTACGACCCGCGCGACCCGGCAGCCACCATCACCACCCGAGACCGGCTGGCGCTGGTGACGGTAATGGTCAAGGGCAACCCCTATGTGATCGTCGACATCGGCATGCGCATGCTCACCCCTGCCGAGCTGTACCGCGCCCAAGGCTTCCCTACCAGTTACGTGATCGACAAGGGCCACGATGGCCGCAAGATCAAGGCCCGCGACCAGGTGCGCATGGTCGGCAACTCAGTATCGCCGCCGGCACTTGAAGCCCTGCTGCGCGCTAACCCGCTGTTCGTCGAGCAAGACACCAGGGAGGCCGCATGAGCACTACCCCACTCCTCAGGCGCCGCCCCAAGCACCTCGAAGCAGGCGGCCGCTACTACGACTGGAAGAACGTCTGCGACATCTGCCAGCGCACCCGCAGCGCCGGCAGCCACGCGGCCTGCTCGAAGAAGCGCAAGGCGCTGAAGACTCAACAGGAGGTCGTATGAGCACACCTCGCTGGGTACTCATCCCTAAAGCCGCAGAGCTGTTCGGCTACACCCCCAACGCCATTCAACACAAGGTGAAGGATGGCACCTGGGCACAGGGCCGCATGTGGCGCAAAGCGCGTGACGGGCGCGTGTTCATCAACATCGAGGAGGTAGACAAGTGGGTCGAGAGCGCACCCCAGGAAGCGGCCTAGAGGCCGAACTGGCGAAACACACCGGGGTCGAGATCCACGGCAACAGCATCCGCATCGTGTTCATGTGGCGCAAGCGCCGCTACCGGGAGACCCTAGGTCTCCCAGTGACCAAGGCCAACATCAAGCACGCCGCCCAACTCCGGGCGGCTGTTCTTCATGACATCAAGCTGGGCAGGTTCGACTATGCCCAGCACTTCCCCAACTCGCGCCAGGCCGGCAACTACAGCAACAGCCGGGATGAGCGCCTGCACGTCCTTGCCGCCCGCTACAAGCCGCTGAAAGCAGTGGACATCACCGAGGAAACCGAGCGCCGCTATGGCTGGGCTATCGACATCTGCGTGGGCATGCTCGGCAAAGATCGCCTGGCAAGCGTACTGCTGCCCGAGGACATCCAGCAGCTGCGCGTGGATCTGATCGAGGATCGCGCCACATCCACAGCCAACCACTACCTGGCCACACTCGCCGGCTTTCTCGGCTGGTGCGAGGCCAACGGCTACTGCAAACCGGGCCTGGCCAGCGCCTGCACCCGCTTTGAAATGACCGACCGCGACCCCGACCCGCTGACCAAGGCCGAGCTGGAGCTGCTGCTAAACAAGGGCTGCCTGCACCCCATGGATCATGCGGCCATCACCCTGGCTGTCTACACCGGCCTGCGGCCCGGCGAACTGTGCGCCCTTGCCCGCGAAGACATCGACCTGGAGCGGGGCCTGATCAACGTCAACCGCGCCATCACCAGCAAGGGCACCTTCAAGCTGCCCAAGACTGGCAAGAAGCGCACGGTGATGCTGTTTCCCCCAGCCCTGGAAGCATGCAAGCAGCTGCTGGCCATCGAGCACGGCCTGCAGGCGCAGGAAATCACCGTCCAACTCACCCGGCACGAATCCGTGCAAGAGACCGCCACCCCACTGATCTCGCCAGTCATCCAGGCGCGCAAGAAAAACGTGAACATCTGGTTTGGCCCCACCGCCTGGAATACCAAGTGGGGCAACATCCAGCGCCGCGCCGAGATCCGCCCACGCCGCCCCTATCAGACCCGCCACACCTACGCCTGCTGGTGCTTGGTGGCCCGTGGTAACCTTGCGTTCATCGCCAAGCAGATGGGCCATAAAGACTTCACCATGCTTGTTCAGGTGTACGCCAAATGGATGGACGATGAGTCTCCAAACGAGCTGCAGCACATCTGGAACGGCATGAACAAAGCAACGTGAATTGCCCCAATCCTGCCCCACAAAAAATTACGGATAGCTGTAAGTCACTGATGGCAAAAGATATTTCCGATTTTTCCCAGCACACACCGATGATGCAGCAGTACTGGAAGCTGAAGAACCAGCACCCGGACATGCTGATGTTCTACCGCATGGGCGACTTCTACGAGCTGTTCTACGAGGATGCCAAAAAGGCCGCCGCGCTGCTCGACATCACCCTCACCGCCCGCGGTCAGTCTGCCGGCCAGGCCATTCCCATGGCCGGGATTCCGTTCCACTCGGCCGAAGGCTATCTGGCGCGCCTAGTGAAGTTCGGCGAGGCCGTGGCGATCTGCGAGCAGATCGGCGATCCGGCCACCAGCAAGGGGCCGGTGGAACGCCAGGTGGTACGCATCATCACCCCTGGCACCATCAGCGACGAAGCATTCCTCGACGAGCGCCGCGACAACCTGGTCGGCGCCATCCTCGGCGACGAGAAGCTGTTCGGCCTGGCCGTGCTGGATATCACCAGCGGCCGTTTCAGCGTGCAGGAGATGAAAGGCTGGGAGAATCTGCTGGCCGAGCTGGAGCGCCTGAGCCCCGCCGAACTGCTGATCCCCGACGACTGGCCTCAGGGCCTGCCGATCGAAAAGCGCCGCGGCGTACGCCGTCGCGCGCCTTGGGACTTCGAGCGCGACAGCGCGCGCAAGAGCCTGTGCCAGCAGTTCGGCGTGCAGGATCTCAAGGGCTTCGGCTGCGAAGGCCTGACCCTGGCCATCGGCGCCGCCGGCTGCCTGCTGGTCTACGCCAAGGAGACCCAGCGCACCGCCCTGCCGCATCTGCGCAATCTGCGCCACGAGCGCCTGGACGACACCGTCATCCTCGACGGCGCCAGCCGCCGCAACCTGGAGCTGGACACCAACCTGGCCGGCGGCCGCGACAACACCCTGCAGTCGGTGGTCGACCGCTGCCAGACCGCCATGGGCTCGCGCCTGCTGACCCGCTGGCTGAATCGCCCGCTGCGCGATCGCTCCGTGCTGGAGGCGCGCCAGGAGGCCATCGCCTGCCTGCTCGACCGCTACCGCTTCGAGTTGCTGCAACCGCAGCTCAAGGACATCGGCGACGTCGAACGTATCCTCGCCCGTATCGGCCTGCGCAACGCTCGTCCGCGCGACCTCGCGCGCCTACGCGACGCTCTCGCTGCCCTGCCGCAACTGCAAGGCGCGATGGCCGAGCTGGACGCCCCGCACCTGGCCGAGCTGGCGGTAAACATCCGCACCTACCCGGAGCTGGCCGATCTGCTGGCCCGGGCGATCATCGACAACCCGCCGGCGGTGATCCGCGACGGCGGCGTACTGAAGACCGGTTACGACGCCGAGCTGGACGAGCTGCAGTCGATCAGCGAGAACGCCGGCCAGTACCTGATGGACCTGGAGGCGCGCGAGAAGGAGCGCACCGGCCTGGCCAACCTCAAGGTCGGCTACAACCGCGTGCACGGCTACTTCATCGAGCTGCCGAGCAAGCAAGCCGAATCGGCCCCGGCCGACTACATCCGCCGCCAGACCCTCAAGGGTGCCGAGCGCTTCATCACCCCGGAGCTGAAAACCTTCGAGGACAAGGCGCTGTCGGCCAAGAGCCGCGCTCTGGCCCGCGAGAAGCAGCTGTATGAAGAGCTGCTGGAACTGCTCATCACCCATCTGGCGCCGCTACAGGACACCGCCAGTGCCCTGGCCGAGCTGGACGTACTGAGCAACCTGGCCGAGCGCGCGCTGAACCTCGACCTGAACCGCCCGCGCTTCGTCGAAGAACCCTGCCTCCGCATCGACCAGGGTCGCCACCCGGTGGTCGAGCAGGTGCTGGAAACACCGTTTGTTGCCAACGATCTGGGGCTCGACGACGACACCCGCATGCTGATCATTACCGGTCCGAACATGGGCGGTAAGTCCACCTACATGCGCCAGACTGCGTTGATCGTGCTGCTGGCCCATATCGGCAGCTTCGTGCCGGCAGCCGCCTGCGAGCTGTCGCTGGTGGACCGCATCTTCACCCGTATCGGCTCTTCCGACGACCTGGCCGGTGGCCGCTCGACCTTCATGGTCGAGATGAGCGAGACCGCCAACATCCTGCACAACGCCAGCGACCGCAGCCTGGTGTTGATGGATGAGGTCGGCCGCGGTACCAGCACCTTCGACGGCCTGTCGCTGGCCTGGTCAGCCGCCGAGCATCTGGCCAAGCTGCGCGCCTGGACCCTGTTCGCCACCCACTACTTCGAGCTGACCGTACTGCCGGAGAGCGAGCCGGTGGTGGCCAACGTGCACCTCAACGCCACCGAGCACAACGAGCGCATCGTCTTCCTGCACCACGTATTACCCGGCCCGGCCAGCCAGAGTTACGGCCTGGCGGTGGCCCAGCTGGCCGGCGTACCCAGCCCGGTGATCCAGCGCGCTCGTGAGCATCTGGCGCGCCTGGAGACTACCAGCCTGCCCCACGAGATACCGCGCAGTGAACCCGGCCAACCCAGCGCACCGCTGCAGAGCGACATGTTCGCCGCCCTGCCCCATCCGGTTCTGGAGGAGTTGGGCAAGATCAATCCCGATGATCTGACACCGCGCCGCGCCCTGGAGCTGATATATACATGGAAGACGCGCAGCTAACGCCATCCGGCTCAAGCTGATAGAATCGCGCGCATTTTTACGACTGCCCGGTTTACAGCCTGAGCCGCGGCCAATACCGAGCGCCTGCAAACCCGCACAGATTGGGTCAGGCCGCCGCCCGAGGAGAGAATCAGAGATGACCTTCGTCGTTACCGACAACTGCATCAAGTGCAAATACACCGACTGCGTGGAAGTCTGCCCGGTGGACTGCTTCTATGAAGGCCCGAACTTTCTGGTGATCCACCCGGACGAGTGCATCGACTGCGCCCTGTGCGAGCCGGAATGCCCGGCCCAGGCCATCTTCTCCGAGGATGAAGTACCGGAGAACATGCAGGAATTCATCGAGCTCAACGCCGAGCTGGCGGAAGTCTGGCCGAACATCACCGAGCGAAAGGAAGCGCTGCCGGACGCCGAGGAGTGGGATGGCGTGAAGGACAAGCTGCCGCAACTGGAGCGCTAAGCCCCAGAACGCAAAAGGCCCGCATGTTGCGGGCCTTTTCGTTTCTGCCTTTTCTACAGGCAAAAAAAGGGGCGGTGATTAGCCGCCCGCTCTTTCTTCCCTACTCCCTGAGAATCCTTTCATCTTCCTGATGAACTGCATCCTGCAGTGGTTCCCTGGTCGCCGTCCTGGCTCCCGTGCCTTCTCCCTAGGCACGGCTTCATATTAGCGTTTCGCCGCAGCCGAACAAGGCCTCCCGCGGCCAGCAAACACCACTACAACAATGTCGCTTTCAAAGATAAATCATTTAATTTCATATACTTACCAAAAATCAACAGATAAGAATGTATCGCAACCAATGCATTCTTCCTGAGATCACTTACAAGTCACGTAAGTAATTGCTTACATGGACGAGCAATAAAAAGCCCGGCTAGCGCCGGGCTTGGTGGGTGGAGCAATCCGCTTGGCTGAGCTATTGGAACAAAGCGTCGCTGGAAAGGCCGTTCTTCTCCAGAATCTCGCGCAGACGCTTGAGCGCCTCGACCTGGATCTGCCGTACCCGCTCGCGAGTCAGGCCGATTTCCTGGCCGACCTCCTCCAGCGTGCAGCTCTCATGACCGCGCAGGCCGAAGCGCCGCACCACCACCTCGCGCTGCTTGTCGGTCAGCTCGGATAGCCACTGGTCGATACTCTCGGACAGATCATCGTCCTGCAGCAGATCACAAGGATCGCTGGGGCGGTCATCGGTGAGGGTATCGAGCAAGGTCTTGTCCGAGTCCGGGCCCAGAGAAACGTCCACCGAAGTAACCCGCTCGTTGAGGCCGAGCATGCGCTTGACCTCATCCACCGGCTTCTCCAGCAGATTGGCGATCTCTTCGGCCGAGGGCTCGTGATCCAGTTTCTGGGTCAGCTCGCGAGCGGCGCGCAGGTAGACGTTGAGCTCCTTCACCACATGAATCGGCAGGCGAATCGTGCGGGTCTGATTCATGATCGCCCGTTCGATGGTCTGGCGAATCCACCAGGTGGCATAGGTGGAGAAACGGAAACCGCGCTCGGGATCGAACTTCTCCACCGCGCGGATCAGGCCGAGGTTGCCCTCTTCGATCAGATCCAGCAGGGAAAGTCCGCGGTTGACGTAGCGTCGGGCGATTTTCACCACCAGGCGCAGGTTGCTTTCGATCATGCGCTTGCGCCCGGCAGGGTCGCCCTTCTGCGCCAATCGCGCGAAGTGCACTTCTTCCTGAGGGGTCAGCAGAGGGGAGAAACCTATCTCGTTGAGGTACAGCTGGGTCGCGTCGAGCGCCCGGGTGTAATCGATGTACTTGTGCTGTTTGAGAGTAGTGGTCGAGTTCTTGGATTTGGCGCTGGAAAGAGACAGCTCGGCTTCCTCTGTCATGTCTTCCAGGACGATGCCGGGCTCCATCAGGAGAACCTCATCGTCGACGTCAAACTCCGGCGCTTCTTTGCTGAGTGCCATTGTTGTTGTCCTGTGCTGAGTTCGACAACAAGCCTTGGCGGCACCCAATCCAGTTCCGCATCAGGGAGAACCGGCCCCCCAAGTCAGCACAAGACTGACCTGCCGCCGATGCATGGCGCACCTGATGAATAGCTGGATGACTCCCTGGCAACACCAAAGCCCGCTCCTCCCACGCATGGAGCAGGCTGGCTGCAGAGTCAACGACGAGGCAGATATTGCAGGGGGTCTACCGGTTTGCCCTGGCGGCGAATCTCAAAATGGAGTTTCACCCGATCAGTGCCCGTGGATCCCATCTCGGCGATATGCTGTCCGACTTTGACCTGCTGTCCCTCCCGCACCAGCAGCCTGCGGTTATGTCCGTAGGCGCTTACGTAGGCATCGCTGTGCTTGATGATCACCAGTTCGCCGTAGCCCCGTAAACCACTTCCGGCGTACACAACGGAACCATCAGACGCAGCTAAAACAGGCTGGCCCAATTCCCCAGCGATATCAATTCCTTTATTCAAACTCCCGTTTGACGAGAATTTGCCGATCAGCACGCCTGCAGAAGGCCATGCCCAGCCCTTCGCCGAACGCGGTACCTGCTGCACCTTGCCAGGCGTTGCCGGTGTGCTGCTGGTAGCTACGGGTGGCTGGCTGACCGGCTGCTGCGGCTGAGACGGGGTCACCGCCGGAGGTGGCGTGGTCACCGGCGGACGCGGGGCCGTCTGCGCTGGAGTACTCGGTACGCTGGTTGCCGGCGGCCGGCTCGGCTGCGCCATCACCGGCGCACCGCCCTGCTGCGGCAGATCGAAACGCACGCGCTGCCCTGGGCGAATGGTGTAAGGCGCAGGAATATTGTTGCGCGCGGCCAGGGCTTTCCAGTCCCAGCCAAAGCGGAAGGCGATCGAGTAGAGAGTGTCGCCACGCTGCACCACGTACTGGCCAGCCGTAGTCTGCGGGCGCGCCGGTGCGGCAGTGCCGCCGCCGTGGGTGCGGTCCACCACCTGCGGCGATGTAGAAGGCGAGCTGCTGCAGCCCGACAGTATGGCTGCGAAGACTGCTGCCCCCAGGCCGAGGCCTGTCAGGCGCTTTCGCTGCTGTCCGCTCGTGAGACTCACCCCGTGCTCCCCTGCCGGTGTTTCTTGTAGATAGATGTCGCGCATTGTGCCGGAATTATCCGGCATCGCCAGCTTTCGCCGCCGGCACTGTGCCGCAACAACGCGCCAAGGTCTCAGGCCAGAGGGCCGTTGAGCAGCGGCACGAAGCGCACCAGGTCGAGCACGTGACGGGAATAGCCATCCTCTTCTCGCACGATCAAAAGCAGCTCCTGGGTTTCTCCGGCGCCCACCGGGATGACCAGGCGGCCGCCGACGGCCAGCTGATCCAGCAGCGCCTGCGGCACTTCGGCGGCAGCGGCGGTGACGATGATGCCGTTGTACGGGCCGAGAGCGTTCCAGCCCTCCCAGCCATCACCCCAGCGGAACACCACGTTGCGCAGCTTGAGCTCGACCAGGCGCTCCTTGGCGCGGTCCTGCAGGGACTGGATGCGCTCCACCGAGAACACCCGCTCCACCAGTTGGGCCAGCACGGCGGTCTGGTAGCCGGAGCCGGTGCCGATCTCCAGCACCTTGTCCAGCGGGCCGCCGGCGAGCAGCAGCTCGGTCATGCGCCCGACTATATAAGGCTGGGAAATCGTCTGGTTGTGGCCAATGGGTAGCGCGGTGTCTTCGTAGGCGCGGTGCGCCAGTGCCTCGTCGACGAACAGATGGCGCGGCGTACGGCGAATAACTTCCAGCACGTGCGGGTTGGACAGGCCTTCCTCGTACAGCCGCTCGATCAGGCGCTCGCGAGTGCGCTGCGAGGTCATGCCGACGCCCTGGCGCTGCAGATGATCCTGGCCGCGCATCAGACCAGCCCCTCCAGCCAACCGCCGATGCCGTCGAACGCCTCGTGCAGGGTGCGATCGAGCTGCAGCGGGGTGATCGACACATAGCCCTGCATCACGGCATGGAAGTCGGTGCCCGGCCCACCATCCTCGGCATCGCCGGAGACGGAGATCCAATAGCCTTCCTTGCCCCGTGGATTGACCATCTTCACCGGCGCGGCGGCGCGGGCGCGATGGCCCAGGCGGGTCAGCTGGATGCCGCGGATATGCTCCAGCGGCAGGTTCGGCACATTGACGTTGAGCACGGTGCGCGGCGGCAGGTCGAGCCGCTCGTGGGCCTCCACCAGCTTGCGAGCGAAGTAGGCGGCAGTTGCCAGATTGTCGGTACGCCGCGACACCAGCGAGAAGGCGAAGGCCGGCTTGGCCAGGAAGCGGCCTTCCAGCGCGGCGGCGACGGTGCCGGAATACAGCACGTCGTCACCCAGGTTGGCGCCCAGGTTGATGCCCGACACCACCATGTCCGGCACCTGCTCCAGCAGGCCGTTGAGGCCCAGGTGCACGCAATCGGTCGGCGTGCCATTGAGGCCGATATAGCCGTTGGGCATGGTCGCCGGATGCAGCGGGCGGTCCAGGGTCAGCGAGCTGCTGGCACCGCTCTTGTCTTCGGTGGGCGCGACGATGGTGCACTCGGCATAGTCTTGCAGCGCGCCATGCAGCGCGGCGATACCGGGTGCCATCACCCCGTCGTCGTTGGAGATCAGAATTCGCATGGGGAGTCCGTGTGCCCTGCCGGCAGCAGATCGACCAGTTCGCGCACCACCGCGGTGGCGAAGCATCCGGCCGGCAGGACGAATTGCAGTTGCACTATCTCAGGCTCCGGATAATGCCACGTCAGCCCGGCGATGGGGAGGCGCAGGATACGCCGTTCGTGCGCCATGCCCGCCTTCGCCAGCCAGGCGGTCAACGCCGGCTCGGCCTCGGCCAGCCCCTGCTCCAGCACCTGTGCCGAACCTGCGGCAGGCGACGCCCCCTCGCCCCACAACGGGCCGGTCGGGTGCAGATCGAGAATGGCCAGGCGCGGATCGCTGGTCTCCGCCTCGCCGGCCATAAAGAAGCTGCGGCTGTCGGTGAAGGCCAGCAGATCGCCAACCTGCGCCCGGTTCCAGCTGCCATCCACCACGCGCGCCGCCAGGGCACGGTTGAACAGGTAGCTGCGCGCCGACGAGAGCAGACGCGAACGGGTGTTGCGCTGCTCCGGTAGCTCGCTGCGCTCGGCGAAGGCACGCGCATCGCCGACGTTGCCGCCCTGCCAGCCGAAGCGCTGCAGGCCGTAGTAGTTGGGCACGCCCTGCTCGCGGATGCGCTGCAGGCGTTGCTCCAGCAGCTCGCGGTCGGCCTTGAGGCCGGTCAGGCGCAGGGTGAAGCCGTTGGCCGAGTGGGCACCGCGCTGCAGTTTGCGTGAGTGGCGCACGGCCTTGAGGATGGCCAGGGTCTCGCCCTCGGCGGCGGACAGGTCGGGATCGGCCTTGCCCGGCAGGTGCAGGCTGAACCACTGGCGGGTCAGTGCCTGGCGATCCTTCAGTCCGGCGTAGCTGATATTGCGCTGCGACACCCCAGCTGCACGGGCCAGGCGGCGCGCTGCCTCCTCGGTGTTGAGGCCGCGCTTCTCCACCCACAGCCACAAATGTTCGCCAGTGCCGGACAGCGGAATATCCAGCACCTCGTCGACCTGGAAGTCCTCGGCGGTGGCCTTGAGCACGGCCTGGCCACAGGCCTCGCCATGGGCGCGCGGGCCCAGCAGTTCCAGCTCGGTCATGCTTTTACCAGCAGCGCCACGGCGTGAACCGCGATGCCTTCCTCACGGCCGGTAAAACCAAGCTTCTCTGTGGTGGTGGCCTTGACGTTGACCGCATCCAGCTCGACCTGCAGGTCTTCGGCGATCAGGCTGCGCATGGTGTCGATATGCGGCGCCATCTTCGGCGCCTGGGCGACGATGGTGGCGTCGACGTTGCCGACCACATAGCCCTTGGCGTGGATCAGACCGAGCACATGGCGCAGCAGCGCGCGGCTGTCGGCGCCCTTGAAGGTCGGGTCGGTATCGGGGAAGTGCTTGCCGATGTCGCCCAGCGCGCAAGCACCGAGCAGCGCATCGCTCAGGGCGTGCAGCAGCACGTCGCCATCGGAGTGGGCGACCAGGCCGAACTTGTGGGGAATGCGCACACCGCCGAGGGTGATGAAATCGCCATCGCCGAAGCGATGAACGTCGTAACCGTGACCGATACGCATAGGACTGAAAACCTGGCCTAGAAAAAATCAGGCCGCGATTCTACCGCAGGGCGGCACCCTGCGAACCCTTCTCATCTCGACACATCAGTCATCGCTGGATTCGTCGAAGGCGCGATGCCCGGCAAAGCCCCTGGCCTCACCGAGTACCAGCGGCCCGGAGCGATCATCCGTCTGCGCCATGCGCCGTGCCCGGCGCGCAGTGAAGAACAGCGGCCCGCCAACGCAGACCAGCGCCAGGGCGACGACCAGCCAGCCGCGGCTCAGCCACCAGGCGAAAGGCAGCAGTGCTACCCCACCCAGCAGCAGTAGCAGCCCGAGCCCTTCGCGCAGGCTCATCGATCAGGCCAACGCCACCGCGTGGTGGCGCAGGTGATCGTCGATGAAGCTGGCGATGAAGTAGTAGCTGTGGTCGTAGCCCGGCTGCATCCGCAAGGTCAGCGGATGCTCGGCAGCCTTGGCCGCGGCCTGCAGGGCCTGGGGCTTGAGCTGGACTTCGAGGAAGTCGTCGCGATCGCCCTGGTCGACCAGGATCGGCAGCTTCTCCGTGGCCTCGGCCAGCAACACACAGGCATCCCACTCACGCCAGCGCGAACGGTCGTCGCCCAGGTAGTTGGAGAACGCCTTTTCGCCCCAGGGGCAGTTGAGCGGATTGGTGATCGGCGAGAAAGCCGAAACCGACTGGTAGCGCCCCGGATTTTTCAGCGCGCAGATCAGTGCACCGTGGCCGCCCATGGAGTGGCCGGCGATGCCGCGTTTGTCAGTGACCGGGAAGTTGGCCTCGATCAGCGCCGGCAGCTCCTGCACCACGTAGTCGTACATGCGGTAGTGACGCGCCCAGGGTTCCTGAGTGGCGTTGAGGTAGAAGCCGGCGCCGAGGCCGAAGTCCCAGGCCTTGTTCACATCATCCGGCACGCCTTCGCCACGCGGGCTGGTGTCCGGGGCGACGATGATCAGGCCGAGTTCGGCGGCCAGTTTCTGCGCGCCAGCCTTCTGCATGAAGTTCTCGTCGGTGCAGGTCAGGCCGCTCAGCCAGTACAGCACCGGCAGCTTGGCGCCCTGCTCCGCCTGCGGAGGCAGGTACACGGCGAACACCATGTCGCAGTTGAGCGCAGTGGAGCGATGGCGGTAGCGCTTGTGCCAGCCGCCGCAGCTCTTGTTGCTGGAAACGATTTCGAGGGTCATGGAATGGCTCCGTCCGAGAGTCGAGCGCCGGGGGCCTTGGCCCCCGGCCCGGCATCAGTAGTGGATGACGGTGCGGATGCTCTTGCCTTCGTGCATCAGGTCGAAAGCACTGTTGATCTCATCCAGGCCCATGGTGTGGGTGATGAAGGTGTCCAGCGGGATCTCGCCCTTCTGCGACTTCTCCACATAGCTCGGCAGCTCAGTGCGGCCCTTGACGCCGCCGAACGCCGAACCGCGCCAGACGCGACCAGTGACCAGCTGGAACGGACGGGTGGCGATCTCTTCGCCGGCACCGGCCACGCCGATGATCACGCTCTCGCCCCAGCCCTTGTGCGCGCACTCCAGCGCCGCGCGCATCAGCTGCACATTGCCGACGCACTCGAAGCTGTAGTCGACGCCGCCATCGGTCATCTCGACGATGACTTCCTGGATCGGCTTGGCGTGGTCCTTCGGATTGACGAAATCGGTCGCGCCCAGCTCACGGGCCACGTCGAACTTGGCCGGGTTGATGTCGACCGCGATGATGCGCGAGGCCTTGGCCATTTTGGCGCCGATGATCGCCGCCAGGCCGATGCCACCCAGGCCGAAGATGGCCACGGTAGCGCCCTCTTCCACCTTGGCGGTGTTGAGCACGGCGCCGATGCCGGTGGTAACACCGCAACCGAGCAGGCAGACCTTCTCCAGCGGCGCGTCTTTCGGGATCACCGCCAGGGAGATTTCCGGCAGCACGGTGTACTCGGAGAAGGTCGAGCAGCCCATGTAGTGGTAGATCGGCTCGCCGTTGTAGCTGAAGCGGCTGGTGCCGTCCGGCATCAGGCCCTTGCCCTGGGTGGCGCGCACCTTCTGGCACAGGTTGGTCTTGCCGGATTTGCAGAATTTGCACTCGCGGCATTCGGCGGTGTACAGCGGAATCACGTGGTCACCCACCTTTACCGAGGTCACGCCCTCGCCCACCGCCTCGACGATGCCGCCACCCTCGTGGCCGAGAATCGACGGGAACACGCCCTCGGAGTCGGCACCGGACAGGGTGTAGGCATCGGTGTGGCACACGCCGGTGGCGACGATGCGCACCAGCACTTCACCGGCCTTGGGCGGAGCGACGTCCACTTCGACGATCTTGAGCGGCTGGTTGGGGCCGAACGCGACGGCGGCACGGGACTTGATCATGGACGTTCTCCAGTGGATGAAAAGTGCCGAGAGTGTAGACCTCAGCGTTTTTCTGGATAATCCAAGCAATCAGCAAAACATTATTGCCAACCAGGGATAATCGATGAGCAACTGGGAAGGCCTGGACGAGTTCGTCGCGGTCGCCGAATGCGGCCGTTTCGCCGCCGCAGCGCAGCGTCTAGGGCTATCTACCTCGCAGGTCAGCCGCCAGGTGGCGCGCCTCGAGGAACGCCTGCAGACCCGCCTGTTCTACCGCAGCACGCGCAAGGTGACGCTGACCGAGGCCGGGCAGACCTTCCTGCAGCACTGCCAACGCCTGCAGGACGCCCGCGAGGAAGCGCTGCGCGCCATCGGCGACCTCAACGACGAACCCAAGGGTCTGCTGCGCATGACCTGCGCGGTGGCCTACGGCGAGCGCTTCATCGTGCCGCTAGTCAACCAGTTCATGGCGCACCATCCCCAGCTGCGAGTGGAGATCGAACTGAGCAACCAGACCCTCGACCTGCTGCACAGCAGCATGGACCTGGCCATTCGCCTCGGCCGTTTGCAGGACTCGCGACTGGTCGCTACCCGCCTGGCACCACGGGTCATGCATCTGTGCGCGGCGCCCGCCTACCTGGAGCGCTACGGCCGACCGCACTCGCTGTCCGAATTGGGCCGGCACAACTGCCTGGTCGGCAGCAGCGATCAGTGGAGCTTCCAGCAGGACGGGCGCGAGCTGAGCCAACGAGTGCAGGGCAACTGGCGCTGCAACAGCGGCGAGGCGGTACTCGACGCCGCCCTGCGCGGCTTCGGCCTGTGCCAGTTGCCGGACTACTACGTACAGCCGCACCTGCGCAGCGGCGCGCTGGTCGACCTGCTGCCGCAACAGCGCCCTCCGCACACCGCCGTATGGGCGCTCTACCCACAGCAGCGCCACCTCTCACCCAAGGTGCGCCTGCTGGTAGAGCTACTAAAGGAAGGCCTGGCCCAGCGCCCGGAATACCACGAAGCAAACATCCCCACCCCGTAGGGTGGACTCAGGAGCGCAGCGAACAGTCCACCATTCACTCCCAAGTGACGATCCCACCTACCCCGGAGTAAGACACTCCGGCCCCTCGAATGCAGGATCATTGATCAGCGTACTCAGCACCCGCTCGCGCAACTGGGGCTGCGGCGCCACCAACAACGTCTGCAACTGCTCGACCGAGGCCTGCGGATCGAGCCAAACGCGGGTAGCGGCCTGGTCGAGCAACACCGGGCGGCGCAGATAGTTGGCCGGCGCGGTAATCATCGCCACGCTCAGGTAGGTCTGCCCCGCCGTCGGGTAGGCCTCCCACAGGCCGGCGAAGTACAGCAGCCCCTCGCTACTCATCCAGTACGGACGCTTGTGGTTGGCCTGACCGCGCCATTCATAGAAGCCGTTGGCCGGCAGCAAGCAACGGCGCTGACGGAAGGCCTCGCGGAACATCGGCTGCTCGGCCAGCGTCTCGGCACGGGCATGGGCCGGCGCCTTGCTGAAGTCGTCGAGCCAGGCCGGGGTCAGCCCCCAGCGCCCCGCCGCCGCCTGCAGCTCGCCTTCAGGCTGATGGATGAACAGCACCTGGGCGCCGGGCGACAGATTCCAGCGCTGCGGAAAGCCTTCGGGAAAACCCAGCAGGCTCGACAGGGCCTGGGGCCAACGGAACAGGGCGTAGCGTCCACTCATGGGTAGCGGTGTTTCCAGCAACAGAAAAAGGCGACAGAACAATCAGCAGAGCAGCACGCCGGGAAAACCCTCGGGATCTTCACCCGGCAGTGGCGCGGCGGCATTGTACGCGGCGATCAGTCGACGCGCGTGCTCGGCATCGTCGTCCTCCACCAGCAGACCCAGTAGGCCCAGCGCCGGCAGCTCCCCCACCGCACCGAGCAAATGCCGCCCGGCCAGATGCGCCTCCACCCCCTCGCTGGCCAGCACCCCGACCAGCAACTCGGCCTCCAGCAGATCCTGCGGCTCGTAGATGCGCTGCATCAATCGTCCTCCCGACGCACATCCAGCGACCACTCCTCACCATCGGTGCGCAGGTCGAAAACAATCGGCCGGCAACACACCGGGCAGTCCTCGACATACTCCTGGTCACCCGCGGAGAGATCGAGCAAGGCCTCGGCCTGTTCCCAGCAATAGGGGCACTGGTACAGCTGTGATTCCAGCATTGCGGCCTCCGGGTGATCTGCCTCTGTGGGTGTTGCCGCCTTCCGCCCAGCCTCTTGAAGAACAGTAGCTTGCCGAATGGCTGATCGCTCATAGGCTCACCAAAGCCCGACTACTTATGGACTTGGTAGGCACTAGACAGTGCTGCTTACCTTATGGCTATCTTGACCAACTGCTGTATTGCTGTTTGTCTGCCGCACTACCGCTCTCCTCGCTTGCTGCCATGGTTTTTCAAGGAGCTAGAGCCATATAGGAATGTTAGGCACACCAGATGATCATGTTCGAGTCCGAGTCAGAACTTCTACAAAAAATCGCGGAACATGACGACCTTGTGCGGCAATGCGCCCTAGGCAAAATTTCATTTACCGAATTCCGTCAAAAATATAGAAATTTCTACTCAAACTATGCGCTTGACGGACACGAATCCGACACAGAAGAAAAAGCTCTTTTCGAAAAGCATGAAAAGCGAATTGAGCCGCACCTAGTAATCGAATACGAGATACTCGGCAAGATCTGCCCAGACTCAGATGCAGAGCTTGATGTTTACAAAAAAGCTGGCCGCATTGGCTCCACCGAAGCAGTCGAAAGACTAAAGAAAATTCAGTTAAGTACCTAACAACGCGTTCGATCTTCGCTCTCTGAACAGTCAAAAGCAGCAAGCCAGATGCATACAAGGAAAGTTATGCAACACAAGCTGTATATCTCCATACTCTTGATCACAACAGCACTCTCCTGCAATTCTTTCGGCCAAGAGCTTTACAAATACAAAGATAAAAACGGCCGATGGGTATTCAGTGACAAACGACCTGAGGAAACACAACAGGCAGAAAGTCTGACGCATATCAAACCCAAAGAAACGCAACAGAGACCTAAAATATACGCACAAAAGTGCGACAACAGACATTACTTGATTGCGGACAATCCCTATCATGCGCCTGTTGAATTTCGAGTAGTCTCTTCAGCTTTCGAAACCGGTTCGAAAACATATATCGTACCCAGCGCAAAGCAGGAGGTCCTTTATGAAAATAGCGCGGTGATGCCGCCGTATCGCTATGCTTGGCAGCTGGGTGACCCAGCCTCCATGGAAACCAACTACCTGTACTCTTCACCCACACCATCAAAAATGCTGTACGAAATAACACAGTCATTTAACGGTGCCTTCTCACACACAGACATACAAAACAACTATGCCGTCGATATTTCCATGCCCGTCGGCACTGATATCAGCGCCGCTAGGGACGGGATCGTCATCTGGACAAAAGATGATTACCACATGAGCGGCAGAACCGAATATTTCCTCAACAAAGCCAACTACGTAAGCATTTTGCACGAGGATGGCACATACGCCACATACGCACACCTACTAATGGGCAGCATCAAAGTCAAGCCTGGTGACAATGTCAAAGTTGGGGACACTCTAGCCCGCTCCGGCTCATCCGGATACTCAACCGGCCCTCACCTGCACTTCGTAATACGCAAGAACACTGGTTTAAAAGCAGTGTCCATACCCTTTAACTTTACAGACCGAAATGGAATTGCTTTTGTGCCGATAGAAGGCATGAAAATAGAAGGGGGGATATCTCCCTGATCACGCACTCGTCACGTGCAGCTGGGTAGTCAGGCAGGCTCAAGACGCCGGAACAGCTCACCCACACCCTGCGCTACATTTTCGCCTTTCACTTTGTTATGACAGGTGGTGACCTTCGTACTCTCAAAGACATTCTTGGGCATGCCAATAAAATCAGCACGATGATCTATGCGCAAAACACGGTTCCTTAATCCGCTCTCTCTTTCGGCCATGCGAACGATGGACACAGACCATAGCCCTACGTAATGTACACTCGCTCCGCGCCGGTGTAACCGTCGCTTAGCTACCTAGGAATCCATCAGTTCAACGAGCTGAACACGAACAGGGAATGTCATGCAGTTGAAAAGCTTCTTCTCCTTCCTCTTCGCGGTACTGCTAGGTGTGGCATTGGCCGTGGTGGCAAAAATCGGCTTCATCCTACCCAGCGTGCTGCCTATGACCGACCTATTCATGCTCATCCTAAAGTCACCAGTCGGGAAGTTTGCTCTAGAAACGCGTGGCGGTGAGGGAGGCATGATGATTGCCATTGCTCTTCGCGCTTTTGCGTTTAGCGTTGTAATCGGGGCACTATCCGGAGTAATAGTTCGAAAGCTCAGATTCAAGCGTGCCTTCTGCTATTCAGCACTTTGGGTACCGTTGGGCGATATAGTTCTGGGTTATCTTCAGGCATCCACCGCAGCTAGCTCCTTTGCAGGGCAACTGGCTGTAATGCAGAAAAGCATTGGCCTAGCGATCTGGGCTGATCTTTGGATTTACGGCTGGTACTTCTTAGCGCTCTACATCTCTTTCGTCATCGCCAACCGCATAGCATTACTTATTGCCCGCCCTCTGCCAGAGTCCGCGCCTGTCGGTTAGCTCTGTGTGAAGCATCACAGGGTCTCGTAGTCATTGCGTAGACATTCGGTAGTCAATCGGCGACTGAGTCACGCCTAGCGAGCCCAGCATTCGGGGCTTTCGCCGGCCCCATGTGACTTGCCGGTATAATCGCCGGTCTATTGCAGGCCCGCGCACGGGCATTCCAAGCAGCCGAATAATGAGAAACATGATGGGCGAATTCGATTCCATCCGACCCTACGCCGACCACGAAGTCCCCGCCGTACTGGCGCGTCTGTTGAGCGACGACACCTTTCTCGGCGCCCTGACCCGCTTTCGCTTCCCGCGCCTGGCCGGGCCATTCGGCTGGCTACTCAAGCCGCTCATAGCCTATCGCCTGCGTTGCGAGACGGCCGGCATCAATTCGGTGGATGCCCTGCAGGCACGCATCGAACCGTATATCGACCGCACCGTGGAGCGCGCCACCGATGGCATCAGCTTCGCCGGGCTGGAGCGGCTGCAGGCGGGCACGCCCTATCTGTTCCTGGCCAACCACCGCGACATCGTGATGGACCCGGCCTTCGTCAACTACGCGGTGTTCCATGCCGAGCTGCCGACCCCACGCATCGCCATCGGCGACAACCTGCTGCAGCGCCCCTTCGTCAGCGACCTGATGCGCCTGAACAAGAGTTTCATCGTGCACCGCAGCGTGACCGGGCGGCGCGAGAAGCTGGCGGCCTTCCAGCTGCTGTCGGCGTACATCAATCACTCGATCCGCGAGGAAGGCCAGTCGATCTGGATCGCCCAGGCCGAGGGCCGAGCCAAGGACGGCGACGACCGTACCGATTCGGCGATCCTCAAGATGTTCCACATGAGCCGCAAGGACGAGCCGTTCGCCGAAGTGCTCGGCTCACTGAATCTGGTGCCGGTGTCGATCAGTTACGAGTACGACCCCTGCGACCAGGCCAAGGCCCGCGAGCTGCAATTGCGCGCCAGTACCGGCAGCTACGAGAAGGCGCCTGGCGAGGACGATGCCAGCATTGCCTTGGGCATCACCGGCTACAAGGGCCGCGTCCATGTGCAGTTTGGCGAGCCGGTGCGCGAAGGCTTCGAAGATGCCAAGCAGTTGGCGGCGCTGATGGATCAACACATTCTCGGCGGCTACCGGCTGTTCCCGGTGCACCACCTGGCCTACGCCGAGTGGGACGAGCGCGATGCTGAGTTGCAGGTGCCCGCGGCCGAGCAACTGTTCCCTGCTGCCGAGCTGGCTAAGGCCCGCGCCGAATGGCAGCGCCGCTTGGACGCCTGCCCCGTCGAGCAGCGCCCCTGGCTGATCCGCCAGTACGCCACCCCGGTACGCAACCAGTACCGCATCAAGGCCGGGTTGCCGCTGTAAGCGAGTGCCCGAAAGCAAAACGGCAGCCATCAGGCTGCCGTTTTTTTTTACGCGAAAGGCTTCAGAAGCCTGTGCTAGTCCACGACAGCACCAGTGCCACGATCAGAGTGGCGCCACCAAAACCGTAGAAGAAGCGGTTGATACGCTGGGTCGGCTCGTCCAGCAGCGTGGCCTCCTCGTCGATCTCGTCCAGCTCGCTGCCGGTGGCCAGGCGGGCAACCGCACGCTGCTCCCGCAGGCGGGTGGCCAGCAGCAGCCAGCTGCCGGCGACGGCAAAGAACAGCGCCAGGCCGTTGAGCACTTGCCCGGGATAGGTCGAGAACAGGGTCCAGAGGTACTGCAGGGACACGCGAATCACCTCAATAGGAGAAAATGCACCATCGACAGGAAATGCTGGCACCAGAAGCGGGCAAAGGAGGCCCGTCCAGCTCTGGCATGCCCCTCGGGGCCGCTCGTCGGGGCACCAGAAACAGGCGGCGCCTTGGTCGGCAAGGCTGCAGGGCCCGCATTTGGCGGGCGGCAGTCTACTGGAACCCGCCTGGTTATGAACTACGTTCCGACGAACGTTGATCCTTATCACCAAATTGTCTGAAAACGTTCATCCAACTGGCCTAGGGTTTGTTTCTCCATCCGTGACTATCCAGTCACAGTGGTGACGGAGCGAAATCCATAACAGCGGAGGACCCGCCATGCTCAACCCGCAACCTGTTGACCGCGACTATCTCATCGACTCTCTGGAGGAGGTGGAAGCCGTGGTAGATGAACTCTCCTTCAACGTGCAGGACTACCACTGGCTGGTGTACTGCGCCCTGGGTGGTCACGAGCACTACGACCTGCCGGACATCGACGAGCGCACCGGTTTCAGCCTGCCCGAGCTCTATGCCGAAGCGGCCTGAGCAGGAGGCCTGACCCGATCATGAAAAAGCCCGGCGATGCCGGGCTTTTTCGTTGCGCAGGATGCGCCTTACTGCTGGCCGAGCATCTGGCCGATGGTCGGGTCCTTGAAGGTGCGGGTCAGGGCGTCACTGAGGACGTCGCTGATCAGCTTGGTGTTGGTTTCCTGGTTCGGCGCCATGCCGAAGCGCTGGTTCAGCGAGGCGCCGTAGCGGCCGCTGTAGCGACGGGCGCTGTTCTGCACATCGGCGCGGAAGGTGGCGCTGATGTCGGCCTCGGTGACGTACATGCCTTCTTTCGGCGACTGATATTTCAGTTCGGCCAGGGTCAGGGTCAGTTGGGGCGCGTTGTAGGCGTTCTGGCTCGGCGTGAAGCCGAGCAGGCGCACCGCCGCTTCGGCCTCGGCCTGCAGGCGCGGCAGGATGTCCTGGCCTTGCACGCTGATGGCGCTGGTTTCCGGGTACAGGCCGCCGCGGGTGCCGAGTACCGGCGACGGGCGACCGTCCGCAACGCGCACCACGACCGGCTGGCCCTGGCCGACGGCCACCAGCGCGGCGTTGAGCTTGGGCTGCGGACGCAGCTGCTGCGGGCTGTGGGCGCAGCCGACGAGGGCGACGCCGAGAGCGCCTAGCAGACCGAACAACAGGTGTTTCTTCATGAGCGATCTCCAGAAGGTGGCTGCGGAAAATGGCCGGCAGTATACCCACCGCTCCGCTGGGCCGACAGCTGTGTTTCAGACCCTCGCCGAGGCCGTGCGGTTCCTGTCATCGCCCTGTCACCGCCGCATGCGATAAGACTCCGGCACCCGAAGGAGAATCGATGATGATGAGTCTATGGTCCCTGCTTACCCCGCGCGCCAGGATGCGCCGGTTCGCCCTGCTGGATGCCACGGGCACCTGCCGCGCGCTGCGCCAGGCGCGCGAACTGCCTGCCGAGGCGGGCTGGGTGGAAGTGCGCGAACTGCGCAACCAGTGGCTGGGCCAGGTGCTACCGCTGGAGGCGATGCTCACGCCGCGCCACACCGGCATGCGCCCGCGCCCCGCCCTCGCTGCCTGAGCTCCAGGCATGAAAAAAGCCGCCCGAGGGCGGCTTTTTCGTTGGCGCTGCAGACTCAGGCGAGCTGCAGGGCCTTGTCGCTCTGCTCGCTGACCGAACGGTACAGCGCGGCGTCTTCTTCCAGCACCTTCTCGCGGGCCGGGAAGATTTCCTTGAGCTTGGCGGCCCAGGCATCGCTACCGGCTTGCGCGGCGAAGCAGCGCTCGATCAGGTTGAGCATGATCGATACGGTGACCGAAGCACCCGGCGAGGCGCCCAGCAGCGCGGCGATGGTGCCGTCCTCGGCCGCCACCAGCTCGGTGCCGAACTGCAGAATGCCGCCTTTCTTGGGGTCCTTCTTGATGATCTGCACGCGCTGGCCGGCGATTTCCAGGCGCCAGTCGGCCGGGTTCAGGTTCGGATAGAACTTGCGCAGGGATTCCAGGCGCTGTTCCGGCGACTGCAGCACTTCCTTGATCAGGTAGCGAGTCAGGTCGAAGTTGTCGCGCGCCACGGCCAGCATCGGGCCGATGTTGCTCGGGCGTACCGACAGCGGCAGATCGAGGAACGAACCGTACTTGAGGAACTTGGTGGTGAAGCCGGCGTAGGGGCCGAACAGCAGCGAGGTCTTGCCGTCCACCACGCGGGTGTCTAGGTGCGGCACGGACATGGGCGGTGCGCCCACTTCGGCCTGGCTGTAGACCTTGGCCTGGTGCTGCTTGACCACTTCCGGGTTGTCGCAACGCAGCCACTGGCCGCTCACCGGGAAGCCGCCGAAGCCCTTGCCTTCCGGAATGCCGGACATCTGCAGCAGCGGCAGTGCACCGCCGCCAGCGCCGAGGAAGACGAACTTGGCCTTGATCTCGCGCTGCTCGCCGCTCTTGGTGTTCTTGACCTCGGCGCTCCAGCCTTCGGCGGTGCGCGCAAGGCCGGTGACCTTCTGGCTGTAGCTGACGGTGGTGCCGCCCTGCTGCGCAAGGTACTGCAGCAGCTGGTTGGTCAGGGCGCCGAAGTTGACGTCGGTGCCGTTCAGCGCGCGGGTCGCGGCGATGCGCTCGTTGGCATCGCGGCCCTGCATCATCAGCGGCATCCACTCGGCCATGGCGGCCTTGTCTTCGGTGTATTCCATGCTGGCGAACGCGTGATGCTGGGTCAGCGCGGCATGGCGGGTCTTGAGGAAGCCGACATCCTTCTCGCCGCGCACGAAGCTCAGATGCGGCACCGGATTGATGAAGTTCTTCGGCGAGCCGAACGCGCTCTTGCCGCACAGGTACGACCAGAACTGCTTGGAAACCTCGAACTGGGTGTTGATCTGCACCGCCTTCTTGATGTCCACCGAACCATCCGCCGCCTGCGGCGTGTAGTTCAGCTCACAGAGGCCGGCGTGGCCGGTACCCGCGTTGTTCCACGGGTTGGAGCTCTCGATGGCGCCGGAGGAGCGCAGTTCGGCGATCTCCAGCTTGAGGTTGGGGTCCAGCTCCTTGAGCAGCACCGCCAGGGTGGCGCTCATGATGCCGGCCCCGACCAGCAGCACATCCACAGTTTCGTGATTGACTTGCGTCATTAACGCTTCTCCAAGATCTGCAGTACCAAGCCGCTGACATCGGCCTTTTGAGCCGCGCACCGACGTCTAATCACTGGCAGCCAGACGGGTGTCTGGAGCTTCGGAGGGCTCGCACCGTGGCCGATGATTTGGCCTGACCGATCCCGAGCAACCTCGTCCGGCGCGCACCGCCTGTGGGCGATCCGCGCGTTCAATTCTTCACTTCCCGACAGAGCTCGAAGGCTCTGCAACGACCCTTCAGCGGGGCGCGCAAGACACGCGCCAGACCAGCTGCCGCGCCGGCTCGGGAGATTTACGGCGCGCACAATACCACTATTGCCGCGGGCTCAGTCGCAAAAAATGCACGAACCCCGGCGGACGGTCATTTTTTCTACGGCTCTCAGACTTTTGCCGCTTTAACGGCTTCCACGTAGGGCTCGGCCAGGCGCTGGTCCTGGATCAGGGCGATGAAATCCTGACCCTGGGCATCTTTGGCATCCAGGTCGTAGCCGGCCTGCTTGAAGAAGGTCAGGAACTTCTCGAAGTCGTCGATGCGCAGACCGCGGTAGGCCTTGACCAGCTTGTGCAGGGACGGCGGGGTGTCATCCGCCGGCTCGACGTCGAGGAACAGCTTGATCGAGTCGTCGCTGATCTCTTCGCCAATCACCTGTTTCTTGTCTTTACGCATCACGCACTCCAGCTAGCGGACATCACGGGGGCCGGCAGTTTACCCTCGCCCCGTGCGCCGCTCAACGCGACTAAAGGCTGCAGCCAGACGGCCCGCGGACCGCGTCTAGACCGGCGAGTCGCCGGCCGGCGGGAACTGCGCACGCATCCAGGCCAGGTAAGCGGCTACCCCAGCCTCGCCCTCGCGCGGCGCCCAGGCGGCCTGCTCGGCCGCGACCAGCGGGCGATAGGGGCCGGCCTTGCATTCGAAGAGGATGCTGTCGGCGCTCAGTACCACCAGGGCGTGGAACTGGCCCGGGGCGAGGTCGACACCCTGGCAGTCACCGCCGGCTTCGAGCAGGCGGGTCTGCTGCACGCTGCCGTC
This sequence comes from Pseudomonas sp. GD04019, assembly GCF_029837695.1. GTDB lineage: Bacteria > Pseudomonadota > Gammaproteobacteria > Pseudomonadales > Pseudomonadaceae > Aquipseudomonas. The sequence continues at coordinate 440,887 of NZ_JAOEEA010000002.1, read as the reverse complement.
TTCGGCGAACAGCAGCAGGCCGATGCGCCCCTGCAGCACCAGCAGGGCCTCGGCCTTGTCGGCGGAGAGATGCCGATGGGGAGGAATATAGGTATCGGGCTGCAGCCCCACCGCCATTCGGTGGCAGGGCTCGCTCATGTCGTGCAGGTTGTGGTGGGCGCGCCGGCGCGGGGCCTCTGCGGCCTTGCCCGCCAGTTCGGCGAACAGGGCGCGGTCGAGAAACACCGGCGCCCGCACTTACAGGCCTTTTACCGCGAAGATGCCCGCGGCGTTGCGCCAGTAGCCCTTGTAGTCCATGCCGTAGCCGAAGATGAAGCGGTCCTCGCAGGGCAGGCCGACGTAATCGGCCTTGAGGTCCGGGCGGGCCTTGCGGTCGTGGGTCTTGTCGATCAGCACGGCGGTGTGCACGGCGCTGGCGCCGGCGTGCTTGCAGAACTCGATGATGGCCGAGAGGGTGTGCCCCTCGTCGAGGATGTCGTCGATGATCAGCACTTCGCGGTCGATGAAGGAGATTTCCGGCTTGGCCTTCCAGAACAGCTCGCCGCCGGTGGTCTCGCTGCGGTAGCGGGTGGCGTGCAGGTACGACAGTTCCAGCGGGAAGTTCAGCTTGGGCAGCAGCTTGCCGGCGAAGATCAGCCCGCCGTTCATCACGCAGAACACCACCGGATTGCTCTCGGCCAGCTCGGCGCTGATGGTCGCGCCGAGCTGCTCGATGGCAGCCTCGACCTGGGCCTCGGTGAACAGACAATCGGCTTCGGCCATGACTTGGCGGATGTGGGCGAGATCGGCGGACATGACGCGCTCCGGAAAGGTGAAAGGGACTGATCAAAAAATGGCCGGCAAAGGTACTCAGATGGGCGCCCGAGGGCAAGTCCGGGCGTACATTTCCTGACCATCAGCTCAGACAAACCAGTAAACTGCGCGGCCTCCAGCTGGTATTACACTCTAGCCAGAATTTCCTTTCCGCCCCGGAGAACTCCGCATGCCCATTCGTGAGATCCGCCATCCGCTGATCCGCCACAAGATCGGCCTGATGCGCCGCGCCGACATCAGCACCAAGAACTTCCGCGAACTGGCCCAGGAAGTGGGCGCCCTGCTGACCTACGAGGCGACCAACGACCTGCCGCTGGAGAACTACGAGATCCAGGGCTGGGCCGGGCCGGTGCAGGTGGAGAAGATTGCCGGCAAGAAGATCACCGTGGTACCGATCCTGCGCGCCGGCATCGGCATGCTCGAGGGCGTGCTCAGCCTGGTGCCGGGTGCCAAGGTCAGCGCCGTGGGCATCGCCCGTAACGAGGAAACCCTGCAGGCGCACACCTACCTGGAGAAGCTGGCGCCGGAGATCGACGAGCGCCTGGCGCTGATCGTCGACCCGATGCTCGCCACCGGCGGTTCCATGGTCGCCACCATCGACCTGCTGAAGAAGGCCGGCTGCAAGGAAATCCGCGCCATGGTGCTGGTCGCCGCCCCCGAGGGCATCAAGAAGGTCGAGGACGCTCACCCGGACGTGACCATCTATACCGCCTCCATCGACCAGTGCCTCAACGAGCACGGCTACATCATTCCCGGCCTGGGCGATGCCGGCGACAAGATCTTCGGCACCAAGCAGAAGGACGCCTGAGCATGAGCGAGTACAACGACCCGCTGCCACGGCAGATTCTGTCGGGCGCGCAGATGCTCTTCGTGGCCTTCGGCGCACTGGTGCTGATGCCGCTGATCACCGGCATGGACCCGAACGTGGCGCTGTTCACCGCCGGCATCGGCACCTTGCTGTTCCAGCTGGCCACTGGGCGCCAGGTGCCAGTGTTCCTCGCCTCGTCCTTCGCCTTCATCGCGCCGATCATTGCCGCCAAGGGTGAGTTCGGCCTGCCGGCGGTGCTCGGCGGCGTGGTCGCCGCCGGCTTCGTCTACACCTTCCTCGGCCTGGCCGTGAAGCTGAAGGGCCCGGGCTTTATCGACCGCATCCTGCCGCCGGTAGTGATCGGCCCGGTGATCATCGCCATCGGCCTGGCCCTGTCGCCGGTCGCGGTGAACATGGCCATGGGCAAGACCGGCGACGGCGCGGCCGAACTGGTGCCCTACCAGACCGCCATGTTCATCTCCATGCCGGCACTGGTCACCACCCTGCTGGTGGCCGTGCTCGGTCGCGGGCTGTTCCGCCTGGTGCCGATCCTCGCCGGCATCTTTGTCGGCTGCGCCCTGGCCGCCTTCTTCGGCGTGATCGACACCGCCGGCATCGCCGCCGCGCCCTGGCTGGCCATGCCCAACTTCGTCGCCCCCGAGTTCCACCTGGGCGCCATCCTGTACATGGTGCCGGTGGCCCTGGCGCCGGCCATCGAGCACATCGGCGGGGTGATCGCCGTCGGCACCGTCACCGGCAAGGACTTCGTGCGCAAGCCCGGCCTGCACCGCACCCTGCTCGGCGACGGCCTGGCCACCTCGGCCGCCGGCCTGTTCGGTGGCCCGCCCAACACCACCTACGCCGAAGTCACCGGCGCGGTGATGCTGACCAAGAGTTTCAACCCCAAGGTGATGACCTGGGCGGCGATCTTCGCCATCACCCTGGCCTTCATCGGCAAGTTCGGCGCGGCGCTGCAGGCCATCCCGGTACCGGTGATGGGCGGCATCCTCTGCCTGCTGTTCGGCTCCATCGCGGTGGTCGGCCTGAACACCCTGATCCGCCACCAGGTGGACCTGTCCGAGGCGCGCAACCTGATCATCGTCTCGGTGACCCTGGTGTTCGGCATCGGCGGCATGGTCATCGGCGGCAAGGAGTTCGCCCTCTCCGGCATCTCCCTGTGCGCCATCAGCGCCCTGGCGCTGAACCTGTTGCTGCCCGGCGGCAGCGCCTGGCACAAGCACCCGCCGATCGATCCGGAGATCTGAATGAAAACGCCCCGCTCCGGCGGGGCTTTTTCATGCATCTCAGAGATGCGGGTGTAACCGCGCAAGCACAACGCGGGTTTCACCCGCCCACCTACCGCGTGTCACTACCCAATCGAGCCATCAGAACGGCTCGGCGATGAACTTGAACGGGTAGTTGGCCGCCTTGTACTTGCCGATCTTGCGCTTGGGCAGCTTGACCTTGGGCTGTTCCACCGGCTGGTAGGGAATCTGCCCCAGCAGGTGGCTGATCAGGTTCAGCCTCACCCGCTTCTTGTCTTCCGAACGCGCCACGAACCAGGGCGCCCAGGGCGTGTCGGTGGACTCGAACATCTCGTCGCGGGCCTGGGTGTAATCGTCCCAGCGGTTGAACGACTTGATGTCCATCGGCGACAGCTTCCAGGTCTTGCGCCCATCGTCGATGCGCGCACGCAGGCGCTTCTCCTGCTCCTGCGGGCTGACCTCCAGCCAATACTTGAGCAGGATGATCCCCGACTCGACCATGGTGCGCTCGAACATGGGCGCCTGGGCGAGGAACTTCTGCACCTGGCTCTCGCTGCAGAAGCCCATCACCCGCTCCACCCCGGCACGGTTGTACCAGCTGCGGTCGAAGATCACGACCTCCCCCGCCGCCGGCATGTGGGTGAGATAGCGCTGCACGTACATCTGGCTCTTCTCCCGTTCGGTGGGCGCTGGCAGCGCCACCACGCGGAACACCCGCGGGCTGACCCGCTCGGTCAGCGCCTTGATGGTGCCGCCCTTGCCGGCGCCATCACGCCCCTCGAAGACAATCACCACCTTGGCGCCACTGGCCACCACCCACTGCTGCAGCTTGACCAGCTCGACGTGCAGCTTGTGCAGCTGCTCCTCGTAGTCCTTGCGCGAGAGTTTTGCGTCCGTTGCCTTGGCGGATACCTCGGCCTTTTCCTGTGCTGCCTTCTTCTGTTTGCTCATGTCGAACCCGCTATTGGTGAACTGCCTGCGACGAGCCTAGATCGCCATACGCAGGCTTGCCACGTGCCGAGCAAACACCACGGCCGCTGGTAGCCCATGTCGGCGCGCGCTATGGTCTGCAGCCACTCAAAGCCGCCAGCGAATGCCCGCCATGCTCGACACACTTTCCCGCGTCTTCGGCTTCTCCCAGCTGCGCCCCGGCCAGGAGCGCGTGGTCAACGCCGTGCTCGGCGGGCGTTCGGCGGCGGCGATCTTCCCCACCGGCTCGGGCAAGTCGCTGTGCTACCAGCTGCCGGCCCTGCACCTGCCGCACCTGACCCTGGTGGTGTCGCCGCTGCTGGCGCTGATGCAGGACCAGCTGGCCTTCCTCCACGCCCATGGCATCAGCGCGGCGAGCATCGATTCGGCGCAGAGCCGCGAGCGGAGCGCCGAGACCATGGCCCGCGCCAAGAGCGGCGAACTGAAGATCCTGATGATCTCGGTCGAGCGCCTGAAGAACGAGCGCTTCCGCAATTTCATCAGCCAGGTGCCGATCTCCCTGCTGGTGGTCGACGAGGCGCACTGCATCTCCGAGTGGGGCCACAACTTCCGTCCCGACTACCTCAAGCTGCCCGACTACCAGCGTCAGTTCGGCATCCCCCAGGTGCTGCTGCTCACCGCCACGGCCACCCCGCCGGTGATCGCCGACATGCAGAAGAAATTCGCCATCGCCGCGGATGATGTGGTCACCACCGGGTTCTATCGCGCCAACCTCAACCTGCTGGTGGAGCCAGTGGCCGGGCGCGACAAGCCGCTCCGCCTGGTCGAATGGCTGGGCGCCAAGGCCGGCCAGCCGAGCATCGTCTACGTCACTCAACAAAAGACCGCCGAACAGGTGGCCGAGCAGCTCGGCCAGCGCAACATCGCCGCCAGCGCCTACCACGCCGGCATGCCGCATGAAGCGCGCGAGGCGATCCAGCGCCAGTTCATGGACGGGCGGATCAACTGCATCGTCGCCACCATCGCTTTCGGCATGGGCATCGACAAGGCCGACATCCGCAACGTGGTGCACTTCGACCTGCCCAAGTCCATCGAGAACTACAGCCAGGAGATCGGCCGCGCCGGGCGCGACGGCCAGCCGTCCGACTGCCTGGTGCTGGCCAACCGCGACAGCCTCAACGTGCTGGAGAACTTCGTCTACGGCGACACGCCGGAGCTGGGCGGCATCCGCCGCGTGCTCGACGAGCTGCTGGCCAGCGCGCCGGACGGCCAGTGGGAGCTGATGCTCAACCAGCTCTCCGAGCACAGCAATATCCGCCAGCTGCCACTCAAGACCCTGCTGGTGCAGCTGGAGCTGCGCGGCATCATCGCCCCGCGCTACGCCTACTTCGCCGAGTACCGCTTCAAGTACCTGGTCGAGCCGGAGGCGCTGCTGGGCAAATTCGAGGGCGAGCGGCGCCAGTTCGTCGAGGCCATAGTCACCAGCTCCAGCCGGGCGCGGACCTGGTGCACGGTGGACTTCGGCGCCCTGTACAACCAGCACCAGGCCGAGCGCGGCCGGGTGGTCAAGGCCCTGGACTTCTTCCAGGAGCGCGGCTGGATCGAGCTGGAAAGCAAGCAGATGACCGAGGTCTACGCCCTGCTCGCCCCTAACTTCGACCCGCAGCAGCTGAGCGCCGAACTGCACGCCTACTTCAAGCAGCAGGAAGCCAGCGAGATCCGCCGCATCCACGCCATGCTCGACCTGTTCGCCACCGACCAGTGCCTGAGCCAGCGCCTGGCCGCCTACTTCGGCGATACCAATGCGCCGCAACGCTGCGGCCATTGCTCGGTATGCCACGGCCAGGTCGCCCGCCTGCCGGCACCACCGACGCTGCGCCCGCTGGCCGAGCACGACCTGCACGCGCTGTGTGCCAGCTTCGGCCAGCGGCATCGGGAATACAGCGGTGAAGCGCCGAGCAGCGAATGCCTGACGCGCTATCTCTGCGGCATCAGCGTGCCGCTGTTCACCAAACTCAAGGCCCGGCAGATCGCCGGGTTCGCCGCGCTGGAGGACTATCCCTACGCCGAGGTGCGCGACTGGGTCGAGCGTCACGCCTAGGGCGACAGGCCGACCCGATAGGCGCCATCCGCATCGATCTCGCCCACCCCGCCGGGCGTGCCGAGCAGCAGTTCATCACCCACCTGTACCACGCTGCTGAAGCTGGGCAGCGTGCTGTCCGGCGAGGCCTGCAGGCTCTCCAGCACCCGGCCCTCGCCATCGAAACGGAACACGTGGGGATAGCGGCTGGGCCGCGCCAGCAGCGCCGGCGGCAGGCGCGAAGCGACCTTGCGCAGGAACGGCCAGGGCCCCAGCGCATCGAGCACGGCCTTGCGCGGCGAGAAGAACGAGCACCAGTAGCTGCCGTCCGGGGCGATGGACAGGTCGCCAGGGAAGCCCGGCAGGTTGTCCACCAGCACCTCGCGCTGGCCGGCCCGCGCCCCGCCTATCCACAGGCGGGTGATGCGATAGGCGCCGGTCTCGGCCACCAGCAGGTAGGACTCGTCCGGGCTCAACACCACGCCGTTGGCGAACTGCAGGCCATCCATCACCCGCTCGATGCGGCCGTCCGGATAGCGCACGAACACGCCACCGTCGCCGCCGTGCTCCAGCAACGCGCGCTTGTTGTCGGCCAGGCCCCAGCGGCTGGAGGCCTCGGTGAAGAACAGACGGCCGTCGCGGGCGACGAACACATCGTTGAGGAAGGTGAAGCGCTGCTGGGCATCGCTCTGTACCACGACCTCCGAACGCCCCTCTGGCGACACCCGCCAGACCTTGGCGTTGGCCTCGTCCGCCGCGTACAGGCTGCCGTCCGGGCCGAAGTTCATGCCCACCGGGCGCCCGGCCAGGGTGACGAAGGTCTGCGCAGCCGCACCCGCCTGCCAGCGCAGGATGCGCCCGTCGCCGATGCCGCTGTAGCGCCGGCCCAGGCCATCCACCACCACGGTGTCCGGGCCGTCGAGGCCGGACTGTTCCAGCACCGCGCCGTCCAGGCGCGCGTTGGGCGCCCATACGCCTTCGGCCTTGGGTAGCGGGCCGGGTTGCCAGGCCACCGGCTGCAACGCCGTGGGCCAGAACAGCAGATGGCTGACACCGGCGAGTACCATGAACAGCAACGCCTTGCGCATGAGTGGAATCCTTCTTGTTGTTGTGCCTGCAGCCTAATCCACGGTGCTCTGCACGGGGACATTCCCGCCGTGCCAAAGCACTGGCCTTGCAGCCATTCCAGTCGAGCGGTCAGAAGTTGAAGGCGAGATCGGCGCCGAGGTACCAGTTGCGCCCCGGCGCCGGCTCGTAATAGCGACCATTGCCCTCGGCCACGATGACCGAGCCGATGTAGTCGCGATCCAGCAGGTTATCCAGGCGCAGGGTCTGGCCGAAGGTCCATTGCTGCAGGCTCAGCTCATGGCGCACGCGCCAGTTGAACACCGCATAGCCCGGCGCCGGGCGTTGCTGGTTGCTGTCCTCGACATACACCTTGCTGCGGTACAGGCCCTCGACGGCCGTGGAGAGCGTGTCGCTGGTGCGCCAGAGCAGCTCGCCGTACAGGGTGGTGGTCGGCACGCCGGGCAGTCGATTGCCCGCCTCGATCTGCCGCCCGGCGCTGCTGAAGTCCTGGTCGTAGGTCGCCTGCAGGTAGGTGTAGGCCAGGCTGGCCTGCCACTGCTCGCCCCACTGCTGTTCCAGGCCCAGCTCGATGCCACGACGCAGGGTCTGCGCGGCATTCTGGTAGGTGGTGCGACCGGAGGATGAGCCGGCCACCACCAGCTCATCCTCGGTCTCGATCTGGAACAGGGCGGCATTCAGCCGCGCCCCTTCGCCCAGCAGGGCCTTGATGCCCAGTTCGTACTGGATGCTGGTCGCCGCATCGAGCTGCAGGTTGAAGCCGCCGGCAGCGGGCGAGTAGGCCAGCTCGCTCAGGGTCGGTGTCTCGAAGCCCCGGCCGACGCTGACATAGCCGTTCAGCTCGGGCGTGAAGGCATACAGCACGCCGAAGGCGGGCGTGGTCTGCTGGTAGGTGCGGCTGCCGCTGTCGTCGCCGTTGCTGCGGTAGCGATCATCGACCTCCACCTCCACGCGGTTGTGCCGCAGGCCCGCCTGCAGGGTCCAGTCGCCCAGGCGCCAGTTGGCCTGCAGGTAGGGATCGAGGCTGGTGACCCGATCCAGTTCGTCGCGGCGCAGCTGGCCCTTCACGCCCAGCTGGCTGCCGAGAAAATTCTCGTAGCCCTGGCGGTCGTCCTCGCTCTGGTCGTAATCGAGTCCCAGCACCCACTCGAACTCGCCGGGCAGGGCCGCCACCGGTTGCAGCCAGCGCAGGCTGCCACCATGGAATTCGCGGTCGAAGTCGATCACCCCGCCGGCGTGTTTCGGGTTGCTCTGCACGGCGACGGGGATCGACTGGTACTGCACCACCCGCCGCGCTCCCGCATACAGCGTGGCCTGCAGGCTGGCCGCGCCGAACTGGCGCTCGAGGTTCAGGCCCAGCTGCTGCTGATCGATGCTCTTGCGCGTATCGAACAGTTCGGCCACCGCCGGCGCCGCGCGCGGGTCGGCCTGGTAGGCATCCCAGGTCAGCCCCAGCGGATCGTCGCTCTGCTGGTTGAAGTCGCTGAAGCTAAGGGCCAAACGCGTGTCGTCGTCCGGATGCAGGCTGAGCTTGGCGAAGGTCTGCTCGCGCCGAGCCGCGCTGTGGTCGCGGTAACCGTCGGTATCCAGCCGCGAGCTGTCAACGAGGAAGCCGCCCCACTGGTTGCCGCCCTCGGCGCTCAGCCGCTGTCGGCTCAGCTGGTCGCTGCCCCAGGCGGTACCGGCGGACACCTGCGGCGGTCCCTCGCCATCGCGGGAGAACAGCTGGATCACACCGCCCGCGTTGCTGCCGTACATAGTCGCCATCGGCCCGCGCAGCACCTCGATGCGCTCGGCGTTGTCGAGGTCGAAGGTGGCCAGCTGGCCCTGGCCGTCCGGCGTGCTGGCCGGGATGCCGTCGACGAGCAGCTTGATGCCGCGCACCCCGAAGGTGGCGCGGGAGCCGAAACCACGCGACGACACCTGCAGGTCCTGGGCGTAATTCTGCCGGTTCTGCACCACCAGCCCCGGCACCCGCTGCAGCACCTCGGAGGCGTTGATGCCCGGCTGCCCTTCGCTGATGGTGCGCCGATCCAGGCTATCGACCGAGAACGGCAGGTCGAAGCTGCGCTCGGCGCTGCGCGAGCCACTGATCACCGAGGGATCGAGCAGCACAGCCTCGCCGGCCAACAACGGGCCGGGCAGCAGCAGCGCGAACAGGGCGGGAAGGCGCCGCGACACCCGCCTACTCACTCGCCTTGGCGCTGACGCGCCAGATCAGGTTGCCCACATCGTCCGCCACCAGCAGCGCGCCCTGGCCGTCGACCACCACGCCCGCCGGGCGGCCCATGGCCTGGGCCTCGCCGTCGAGGAAGCCGCTCAGCACATCCTGTGGCATGCCACTGGGCATGCCGTCCTTGAAGGGCACGAAGATCACCTTGTAGCCACTGTGCGGCTTGCGGTTCCACGAGCCGTGCTGGCCGATGAACAGGCCCTCCTTGAAGGGTGGCAGCTGCGCCCGATCGGCAAAGGCGATGCCCAGCGAGGCGGTGTGCGCGCCGAGGGCGTAGTCGGGGACGATGGCCTGGGCCACCAGCTCGGGCTTCTGAGGCTGCACCCGGGCATCGACATGCTGGCCGAAGTAGCTGTAGGGCCAACCGTAGAAGCCGCCGTCGCGCACCGAGGTGATGTAGTCCGGCACCAGGTCATCGCCGATCTCGTCGCGCTCGTTGACCGAGGTCCACAGCTTGCCGCTCACCGGCTCCCAGGCCAGGCCGTTGGGGTTGCGCAGGCCGCTGGCGAACAGGCGCTTGTGGCCGCTGGCCGGGTCGACTTCCCAGATCGCCGCACGGCCCTTCTCCATCTCCATGCCATTCTCGCCGACATTGCTGTTGGAGCCGACGGTGACGTACAGCTTGCTGCCGTCGCGGCTGGCGATGACGTTCTTGGTCCAGTGGTGATTGATCCCGGCCGGCAGGTCGGTGACCTTGACGCCATCGGCCTCGATGCGGGTCTGGCCTGCCTGGTAGGGAAAACGCACCAGCGCATCGGCATTGGCCACATACAGCCGATCGCCCACCAGCACCATGCCGAACGGCGAGTGCAGCTGTTCGAGGAACACCGTGCGCAGCTCGGCCACGCCATCGTGGTCGGCATCGCGCAGCAGGCTGATGCGATCCGCGCTGGGCACCCCGGCGCCGGCCTTCGCCATCACCTTGCCGGCGATCCAGTCTTTCAGGCCGCTGGGCTCGCGCGCCGGCGCGTTGCTCTCCGCCACCAGCACATCGCCGTTGGGCAGCACATACAGCCAGCGCGGGTGGTCCAGGCCACCGGCGAAGGCATTGACCTGGGTGCCGACGGCGGCAGCGGGTTTGCCGCCGTCGGGCCAGCCCACGGCCGGGGCGATATTGACGGTGGGCAACAGCCCTTCGCGCGGCGCCGGCAACTGCGGCTGCGGGCCGTAGCCCTGCTCGATCGCCAGGTTCGAACCATCGCTACAGCCGACGAGCAACGCCCCAGCCAGCAGGCCGGGCAGGAGTGAACGAGCGTGCATGGTGTACTTCCTTTCTGGTTGTGCTCAGGCGTTGACCAGCGCCTGCCGCGGGGATTCCGCCTCTCGCTTCGGCACAACACTACCAGCACGCGGCCGCCACCGGCGGCCAAATCACCACAGATCGTTTCTCAGCCAGCCGCACGGAGCGTTAGGCGATCAGGTCCCGGGTTTCCTGGTACGTGGTGATCGCCTCGATGGCGGTCCGCGTGGTCACCGTCTGCTGCGGACCGAAGGTCAGCTGGTTGACCTCGGCCCGCTGCTGGGTCAGGTTCTGCGGCGTCAGCGGATCATCCTGCTCGGCGGGCTGCTGCAGCTGATCGGCCCGCTGGGCCTCCAGCACCCGCTCCACCTGCTGCTGACGCAGCCGGTCCTGCAGGTTGCTGGCAGCTTCGTCCGCGGCCAGCCGTGCCTGCTCGGCGAGCTCTTCACGCAGCAGCTGCCGCCGCTCCTCGGCCAGCTCCTGCTGACGCGCGGAACGCTCGGCGGCTCTTTCCCGCGCCAGCTCCAGACGGTCCTGCAGGCGCTCGGCGCTGGTGGGGTTGAGCTCGGTATCGAAACGATTACGCACGTTCGGTGCGCCGTTACTGTCATCGAGCGGACGCAGGGCGCGCGGCTCGTAGAGAGTGTTGCCAATCGGACTGATGGCGATAGCCATAGGGTTCTCCCTGGATTTCGGCCTGGGAGTCTCAGTCTATGGCCTTGCGAGCGCCGGCTTTAGGCGGATGGGGCATAAGGCGCGGACGCAGATGGTCTAGCACTTTTTCCGCGGTTTTCGGTCGTGCCGCCAGCCCGGCAAACGGCCCGAAGGCCGTCAGCCCCCATGGCAGAGGCGTTGCATCAGGATGCGCCGCTACGCCTGGGCCAACTCCGCGCTAGAGCCTTCTCGCCTCGCTTGTTAGGGCTGACGCAGCGGCAAAAATCGACGAACGGTCGAGATAGAGCGGTCCATCGCCGGGCGGCGACGGACCGAATGGCCGATTCAGGCGCGGAAACGCTGCACTTGCCCCTGCTGCCCGCTGGCCAGCTGGGCCAGGTCGCGGCTGGCGATGGCGCTCTGCTGGGCGCCGCTGACCACTTCCTGAATGCTGTCGTTGAGTTGGGTGATGTTCTGGCTGATCTCGTTGGCCACGGCGGTCTGCTGCTCGGTGGCGGTGGAGATCTGCACGTTGCCGTCGGCGATGCCGTCGATGGCGTTGGCGATGTGCAGCAGCACCTCGCCGGACTCGCGCGCATGGCTGACGCTGGCCGCCGCCCGCTCGCTGGACTGCTGCATGGCGCCTACCGCCTGGCGCGCGCCGTCCTGCAGGGCATCGATCATGCTGCGGATCGACTCAGTGGCCTTCTGCGTGTTGCTGGCCAGGCTGCGCACCTCGTCGGCCACTACGGCGAAACCGCGGCCGGCCTCACCGGCCCGCGCCGCCTCGATGGCGGCGTTGAGCGCCAGCAGATTGGTCTGCTCGGCGATGCTCTGGATCACCCCCAGCACGCTGCCGATCTCGTCGCTCTGGCTGTGCAGTCGGTTGATCACCTCGGCGCCCTGCTGCACCGACTGCGACAGGCGCTGGATCGACTCCAGGTTGGCCTGCACCAGCGCCGTGCCCTGCTGGGCCTCGCGGCGCGCATCGTTGGCGATATGCGACATGCCCAGGGCGTTCTGCGCCACCTCCTGGATCGCCGCGCTCATCTGATGCACGGCGGTGGCGACCATGGTGGTCTGCTGGCCCTGGTTGGAGGCCACGTCGCTGACCTGGGCGCTGATCGCGCTCATTTCTTCGGAGGCGGCGGCCAGTTGGGTCGAGGAGTCGCCCAGGTGGCGAATCAGCTGCTGGAAGTGCACCAGCATGGCGTTGAACGCACGCGCGGTACGCGCCAGCTCGTGGTCGCCCTGGTCGGCGGCGCGCAGGGTTAGGTCAGAGCTGCTCTGCACCTGGCCGATCACCGCGCATAACGCCTCCAGCGGGCGGATGATGGAGCGGCTGACCAGCAGGCCGAACAGCATCACCAGGATCAACGCCACCACGCCGATGGCGATAAAGCTGCTCTTCATCGAACCGTAGGCCTCGCCCTCCTCCTGATGCAGCTTGTCGCCCTCGCTCAGCTGCAGACGCACCAGGCCGTCCAGCTCGGCGCTGAGCGGGTCGAAGGTGGTGTACAGGCGGCGGTTGAAACTGTCCGCCGACTCGCCGCGCAGACTGTCGCCGGACGTGCCGAGCAGCTCGCTCACCAGCAGGTCGGCCCGGGCCATCAGCGGCCGGGTACGTTCCACCCGACTGCTTTCCTCGGCGGTCAGGCGCGTCGAGGTATAGGTACGCCAGGCCTGGTCCACGCGCTGCCGGGCCTCGCCCACGCTCTGCCGCAGGGCCGACTCGTCGAGCAGGCCGGCGCGGTATTTGTGCAGGGCATCGACCATGTTCACCGCGTAGCCGTCGGAGACTTCCTTGAGCTGGCTGATCGGCTGCATGCGATCGACGAACAGCGCCTCGAAGCTCTGGTTGAGGCGGCCCGCATTGGATGCCGCCAGCAGCATCACCCCCAGCAGCACGGCCAGCGGCAGCAACGCCAGCAACAGCAGACGGCTGCGCACGCTCAGTTGGTTCAACATGTGTTTTCTCCCGGAATCGCAAAGCCGCCCGCAGCGGGCAACACCTGACTGGATCGCCCGTCCCAGGGCTTCTGGTCTCGCTGACCATGTTCTTCCAGAAAGGCTATCGACCGCCGCGCGGGTGGCTCTATCAGCGATTTCCCTAGGTGAACTCAGCTCTCGCCGAGCACGCGGAGCTGCTCGATCAGCCACTGCAGGGCCACATCGCGGCGGCGCAGGTCGAGGCTGACGATCTCCAGGTGGAAGGGCCCCAGCTCGAACGGCAGGTCGAACAGCTGTAGCGGCAGCAGGTCCGCGAAGTAGCGCGCCAGGCGCGCCGGCAGCACCGCTACCAGATCACCACTGGCGGCGATGTGCGCGGCCTGCAGGTAGTTGGGCGTGGTGTAGACGATCTCCCGGGCAAGGCCCTGCTCGCCCAGCCATTGCTCGACCATGCCGCGGGTCTGGCCGCCATGCACCCACAGGTGGCGCAGGCGCAGGAAGGTATCCAGGTCGAGGCCTTCCCGCAGCTGCGGATGGTCGCGACGGGCCACCAGCTGCAGGGTCTCGCTCATCCAGCGGCGGCCGGCGAAGCGCGGCGGCAGCGCCTCGAAGCGGCCGACCGCGAGGTCCAGCTCGCCCTTCTCCAGCGCCTCGGCCGGCAGGCGCGGGCTCAGGTGACGCACGTCGATGCGAATGCCGGGCGCCTGCTCGGCCAGATGCGCCAGCAGACGCGGCATCAGCAGCATCTCGGCGTAGTCGGTGAGGGCGATGCTGAAGCGCTGGCGGCTGCGCGCCGGGTCGAAGCGGCTGCCCTCGCCCAGGCTCTCCTCGATCTGCCGCAGCGCGGCACGAATCGGCGCCTCCAGCTCCAGCGCCCGCGGGGTGGGCTGCATGGCGCGGCCTACCCGCACCAGCAGCGGGTCGTCGAGCAACGCGCGCAGGCGGTTCAGCGCATTGCTCACTGCCGGCTGGCTGAGCGCCAGACGCTCGGCCGCGCGCGACACGTTGCGCTCGCGCAGCAGGGCATCGAGCACGCGCAGGAGGTTGAGGTCGAAGGTCAATATATTCACGAGAGGAATTCAACTTATCACAAGTCAAAATTTCCCAAATAGTACCGCCGTACTTAAGGTTCGTCAGTTGTGTTTTGGCAGGTCGCCACGGCGGCCGGACATGAAGTGACCGAGGTAGGGCTATGAGCAACAACTACAAGATCGAACAGGCCGCCGTGATCGGCGCCGGCACCATGGGCCGCGGCATCGTCATCAGCCTGGCCAGCGCCGGTATCCCGGTGCTGTGGCTGGACAACAACCCGCAGATGGTCGAGGCCGGCCTCAAGATGGCCGAGGACACCTGGGCGCAGAACGTCGCCAAGGGCCGCATCAGCACCGGCGAGGCGAGCCTGCGCCTGTCGCGCATCCAGGCGGTGAACGACTACGCCGACCTGGCCGAGGTCGATCTGGTGATCGAGGCGGTGTACGAGAACCTCGAACTCAAGCAGGAAATCTTCCGCACCCTCGACCGCATCGTGAAGCCCGGCGCCATCCTCGCCAGCAACACCTCGGCACTGGACATCGACGCCATCGCCGCCGTCACCAAGCGCCCGCAGGACGTGCTCGGCCTGCACTTCTTCAGCCCGGCGCACATCATGAAGCTGCTGGAGATCGTGCGTGGCGCCTACACCGCGCCAGCCGTGCTGGACGCTGCCGTGGCCCTCGGCCAGCGCATCGGCAAGATCAGTGTGGTGGCCGGCAACTGCGACGGTTTCATCGGCAACCGCATGCTCCACACCTACGTGTTCGAGGCGCGCAGCATGCTCCTCGAAGGCGCCTACCCGCACCAGGTCGACAGCGCCCTGCAGGGCTTCGGCTTCGCCATGGGCCCGTTCCGCATGTACGACGTGGTCGGCATCGACCTCGAATGGCGCGCTCGCGAACTGGCCGGCAAGGGCCAGGACGTGGCCCAGGTGCAGGTGGACAACCGTCTGTGCGAGCTCGGCCGCTTCGGCCAGAAGTCCGGCAAGGGCTACTACACCTACGCGCCGGGCAGCCGCCTGGCCGAACACGATCCGGAAGTGGACGCCCTGGTGCAGCGCGAGGCCGAGCGCCTCGGCTACCAGCGCCGCAGCGTCGGCCCGGAGGAAATCCTCGAGCGCTGCCTGCTGGCCCTGGTCAATGAAGGCGCGAAAATCCTCGAGGAGAACATCGCCGCCAACGCCCACGACATCGACCTGGTCTACCTCAACGGCTACGGCTTCCCCGCCGACAAGGGCGGGCCGATGGCCTGGGCCGACGCTCAGGGCGTAGCCGCCATCCGCGAGCGCCTGCTGCAGCTGGCCGAGCGCTTCGGCGCGCACTGGCAGCCGGCCGGACTGATCGACCGCCTGGTGGCGGACGGCAAGCGCTTCGCCGACGTACAGGAGGGCCGCGCATGAGCTACCAAGCCCCCCTGCGCGACATGCGCTTCGTCCTGCATGAACTGTTCGATGTCGCCGGCCATTGCGAGCGCCTGGGCAACGGCCTGGACCGCGAGCTGATTGACGGCGTGCTGGAAGAGGCCGCGGCCTTCACCGGCAACGAGATCGCCCCGCTCAACCGCAACAGCGACGAGGAAGGCTGCCGCCTGGAGAACGGCAAGGTCACCACGCCCAAAGGCTTCCGCGCGGCCTACCAGCAGTACGTGGACAACGGCTGGGCAAGCATGACCGGGCCGACCGACTTCGGCGGCCAGGGTTTCCCGCAGCTGGTGGCCTTCGCCTTCCACGAGATGCTGATGGGCGCCTCGCTGTCCTTCCGCATCTATTCCGGCCTCACCGAGGGCGCGGTGCTGGCGCTGGACAAGCACGGCAGCGACGAACTCAAGCGTGACTACCTGGGCAAGATGGTCAGCGGCCAGTGGACCGGCACCATGTGCCTGACCGAGCCCCAGGCCGGCACCGACCTGGCGCTGCTGCGCACCCGCGCCGAGCCCCAGGCCGACGGTAGCTACAAGGTCACCGGCAACAAGATCTTCATCAGCGGCGGCGAGCAGGATTTCTCCGAGAACATCGTGCACCTGGTACTGGCGCGCCTGCCGGATGCACCTGTAGGCGTGAAGGGCATCAGCCTGCTGCTGGTACCCAAGTTTATCGCCACAGAGGATGGCGGTTTGGGCGCGAAGAACGCCCTGAGCTGCGGTGCCATCGAGCACAAGATGGGCATCAAGGGCGCCTCCACCTGCGTGATGAACTTCGACGGCGCCACCGGCTGGCTGGTCGGCGAGGCCAACCAGGGCCTGGCCTGCATGTTCACCATGATGAACGACGCGCGCTTTCAGGTTGGCCTGCAGGGCCTGGGCATCGGCGAGGCGGCCTTCCAGGGCGCCCTGCGCTATGCCCGCGAGCGCCTGCAGTCGCGTGGCCTGACCGGTGCCGCCGCGCCCGAGAAGGCGGCCGACCCGATCATCGTGCACCCGGACGTGCGGCGCATGCTGCTGACCCAGAAGAGTCTGGTCGAAGGCTGCCGCATGCTCGCCGCCTACACCGCGCGCCAGCTCGACCTGGAGCACGGCGCCAGCGATGCCGCCGCGCGCAAGGCCGCCGGCAAGCGCGCGGCGCTGCTGATCCCAATCGTCAAAGCCTTCTTCACCGACATGGGCCAGGAAGTCGCCAGCCACGCGGTGCAGGTCTACGGTGGCCACGGCTTCATCCGCGAGTGGGGCATGGAACAGCTGATGCGCGACAGCCGCATCACCCAGCTCTATGAAGGCACCAACGGCATCCAGGCCCTCGACCTGATCCGCCGCAAGCTGCTGGGCGACGGCGGCGCCGAGTTGGGCGCACTGATCGACGAGCTGGCCGCCCACGCCCGCGACGCCGCCGCGCAACCGGCCCTGGCCGAGTCCGCGCGCCTGGTCGAGCAGCGCCTGCAGCAGTGGCGCGAGCTGGCCGCCCAGGTGATCGCCAACAGCCAGGCCGATGCCCAGGAAATCGGCGCGGCCTCGGTGGACTTCCTGCAGTACTCGGCCTATGTGTTGCTGGCCGGCTTTTGGCTGCAGGCCGCCAGCATCGCCCAGCAGGCGCTGGACGCCGGCACTGGCGAGGCGGCGTTCTACCAGGCCAAGCTGCACAGCGCGGACTTCTACCTGCGCCGCGTGCTGCCCCGCGCCAGCAGCCACCGCGAGGCCCTGCTGGGCGGCGCGGACTGCCTGATGGCGATGGCCGAGGAGAGCTTCGCGTTCTGACGTACCGTAGGGCGGCTGCAACCCGCGCGGGTTTCACCCGCCCTACGCAGACACCGCGGTACACGTAGGGTGGATCACGCTTCACCGATCCACCGGGTGGCGATTCACCGGGTGACGCCCCACCGGGAGGCGACCCACTGGGGGGCGATCCTTCGAACGAGATCAGTGGTGGATGAGCAGAGCGTCATCCACCCTACTGCTGACCCTCACTGACCATGAGGCACAGATGAAAAGAACAAGAATAGTGCTGACCCTACTCCTGCTGAGCGCCGCTACCCTTGGCGCTCTGTATGGCTATTTTCTCCATGCGCCCAGGCCCGCCGAGCCGGTTTTGGGCGCCAGCCTGCAGCACGCCCAGATTGACGTCGGCGGCCGCTCGCGCGACTTCGCCTATTACCTCCCAGCCAAACTGCCGGCCAAGGCGCCGTTGCTGTTCGTGCTGCACGGTTCGCTGCAGAGCATCGATGACATGCGTACCTACAGCGCCTATGCGTTCGAGCGCCTAGCCGACGAGCACGGCTTCATCGTGGTCTACCCACAGGGCTTCAAGAACAACTGGAACGACTGCCGCCGCGCCGCCGACTACCCGGCGCGCACCCGCAACATCGACGATCTCGGCCTGCTCGCCGCCCTGGTGCAGCGCTTCGCCGCCGAGCATGGCGCCGACCCGCAGCGCGCCTTCCTGGTCGGCTATTCCAACGGCGGCCAGCTAGGCCTGCGTGCGGCGCTGGAGCGCCCGCAGCTGCTGGCGGGCGTCGCCGCCGTGGCGGCCAACCTGCCGACCGACGCCAACCTGGATTGCGCGCCGTCAGGCCAGGCCGTGCCGGTGCTGCTGATGAACGGCACCCGCGACCCGATCAACCCCTACAACGGCGGCCCGGTCAGCCTGTTCGGGTTCGGCGACCGTGGCACCGTGCGCTCGGCCTACGAGTCGGCGCTGTATTTCGCCAATCTGGCCGGCTACCCGCGCGATGCCGTGCGCAGCAGCACGGCCTGGAGCAACCCGGCCGACCCGGCGCAGCGAGTCAGCCTCGACCAGTGGCAGGCCGAGGGCCGCGCCGAGGTCGCCCTGTACGGAGTGATCGGCGGTGGCCACCTGCTGCCCCAGGCCGGCTTCCGCGCCCCGCGCCTGCTCGGCCCCACCCTTTCCGGTTTCGACGGCCCACGGGCCATCTGGGACTTCTTCGCCCGCCAGCAGTCCGTGCCGGCGCAGCCCTGACCTTCGGAGGACTTGTCATGCAACCCTTCAGCTTCGCCACCACCGCGCAGATCCTCTGCGAATCCGGTTCCAGCGTGCGCCTCGCCAGCCTGTGCCAGGAGCGCGGCGCCCAGCGCGTGATGCTGGTCACCGACCCCGGCATCACCCGCTTCGGCCTGCTCGACGGCGTGCTGCCCGGCTTCGCCCAGGCCGGCGTGGCCGTGGAAGTGTTCGACCAGGTGATCGCCGATCCGCCCGAGGCCATCGTGCTCAATGCCGTGGAGCGCGCCCGTGCGCTGGGCGCCGATCTGGTGGTCGGCTTCGGCGGCGGCAGCTCGATGGACGTGGCCAAGCTGGTCGCCCTGCTCGCCCACCCCAACTGCCAACAGGCGCTGAAAGACATCTACGGCGTGGGCAACGCGCGTGGCCAGCGCCTGCCGCTGATCCAGGTGCCGACCACCGCCGGCACCGGCTCGGAGGTGACGCCGATCTCCATCGTCACCACCGGCGAAACCACCAAGATGGGCGTGGTCTCGCCGCTGCTGCTGCCGGACCTGGCGCTGCTCGACGCCGACCTGACCCTCGGCCTGCCGCCCGCGGTGACCGCCGCCACCGGCATCGACGCCATGGTCCACGCCATCGAGGCCTACACCACCAAGCTGAAGAAGAACCCGCTGTCCGACCTGCTGGCCCGCGAGGCCCTGCGCCTGCTCGCTGCCAACCTCGACCAGGCGGTGCACAACGGCAGCAACCGCGAGGCGCGCCAGGCCATGCTGCTGGGCGCCTGCCTGGCCGGCCAGGCCTTTGCCAATGCGCCAGTGGCGGCGGTGCACGCCCTGGCCTACCCGCTGGGCGGGCACTTCCATATTCCCCATGGCCTGTCCAACGCCCTGGTGCTGCCGCACGTGCTGCGCTTCAACGCACCCAACGCCACGCCGCTGTACGCCGAGCTGGCGCCGCTGCTGCTCGGCGAGCGCTTCAAGGGTGGCAGCGCGGAGCAGTGCGCTGCCGAGTTCATCAACGAACTGGCGGCACTCAATGAGCGCTGCGGCCTGCCCAGCCGCCTGCGCGACGCCGGCGTGCCGGAAGCCATGCTGCCGACCCTGGCCAGCGACGCGATGCTGCAGCAGCGCCTGCTGGTGAACAACCCGCGCGAGGTCAGCGAGGCCGATGCGCTGGCGATCTACCAGGCGGCTTACTGAGTGGCTTCTGTCCCCTCTCCCTGTGGGAGAGGGCTAGGGTGAGGGTGCAATGGACAACTCGGAGTAGCTTGTGAATCCCTCACCCTACGCGGGCCGCCCCTCCCCCTCTCCCAAAGGGAGAGGGGAGCTATAGCCCGCAATACAGCCCACGAATCAAAGTTTCCCGCGCACCGCCCAGGCCTTAGGGTGATGCACAAGCACGAGGACCGAGCATGAATCCACCGCAGCACCTGCGCGGCGACTACGCCCACTTCCAGCCGATCACCACGCGCTGGCACGACAACGACGTCTACGGCCACGTCAACAACGTCGTCTACTACGGCTTCTTCGACAGCGCGGTGAACACCTACCTGATCGAGGTCGGCGGCCTGGATATCCACGAGGGCGAGGTCATCGGCTTCGTGGTCAGCTCGTCGTGCGACTACTTCGCCTCCATCGCCTTCCCCGAACGCATCGAGGTCGGCCTGCGCGTCGGCAAGCTGGGCAACAGCTCGGTGCAGTACGAGCTGGCCATCTTCAAGGCCGGCGAAGACGAGGCCTGCGCCGCCGGGCGCTTCGTTCACGTCTTCGTCGACCGCGCCGGCAACCGGCCGGTGCCGATTCCCGAAACCCTGCGTACGGCGCTCGCCCGCCTGCTGCGCGACTAAGAACCAACGAAGACCACAACAGAGGATTCCGCCATGCAAGACGCCGTCATCGTCTCCACCGCCCGCACACCGATCGCCAAGGCCTTCCGCGGCGCCTTCAACGACCTCAAGTCGCCGTCCATGGCCGCCGTCGCCCTGCGCGCCGCCGTCGAGCGCGCCGGCATCGAGGCCGCCGAGATCGAGGACGTGGTGATGGGCACCGCCATGCAGGGCGGCACCGCCTCCACCAACCTCGGTCGCCTGTCGCTGCTGGCCGCCGGCCTGCCGCTGTCGGTCAGCGGCCAGACCATCGACCGCCAGTGCGCCTCGGGCCTGATGGCCATCTCCATCGCCGCCAAGCAGATCATGGTCGACGGCATGGCCGTCACCGTCGGCGCCGGCCAGGAGCAGATCAGCCTGGTGCAGAACACCCACATGAAGTGGACCGCCACCGACTACGACCCGGCCGTGGTGAAGATGGCGGAGCACGCCTACATGCCGATGCTGCAGACCGCCGAGCTGGTGGCCAAGCGCTACGGCATCAGCCGCGAGGCGCAGGACGCCTACTCCCTGCAGTCGCAGCAGCGCACCGCAGCCGCCCAGGCCGCCGGCCTGTTCGCCGACGAGATCGTCCCGGTCACCGCGCGCAAGAAACTGGTGGACAAGGAAACCGGCGCGATCAGCTTCGAAGAGGTCACCCTGAGCCTGGACGAAGGCAACCGCCCGCAGACCGTGCTGGACGACCTGACCAAGCTCAAGCCGGTCATCGAAGGCGGTTGCATCACCGCCGGCAACGCCAGCCAGCTGTCCGACGGCGCCAGCGCCAGCGTGCTGATGAGCGGCGCCCTGGCCGCCCAGCGCGGCATCCAGCCGCTGGGCCTGTACCGCGGCATCGCTGTGGCCGGCCTGGCCCCGGAAGAGATGGGCATCGGCCCGGTGTTCGCCGTGCCGAAACTGCTCAAGCAACACGGCCTCACCGTCGACGACATCGGCCTGTGGGAGCTCAACGAAGCCTTCGCCTGCCAGGTGCTGTACAGCGCGCAGAAACTCGGCATCGACCCAGCCAAGCTCAACGTCAACGGCGGCGCCATCTCCATCGGCCACCCCTACGGCATGAGCGGCGCGCGCATGGTCGGCCACGCCCTGCTGGAAGGTAAGCGTCGCGGCGTGAAGTACGTGGTGATCACCATGTGCGTCGGCGGCGGCATGGGTGCTGCCGGGCTGTTCGAGGTGCTGTAAGCCTCACGGCTTGCTGATCGAGACGGGAGCTGCGGCCCCCGTTTTTCTTTTGCCGGTTGTAGCCCGGATGCAATCCGGGACCTGGGCAACTCCGTCTCTGGATTGCATCCGGGCTACTTGCTGTTTCTATTTGCCCTGCTCTGCAGAGTCAGTCGCTTTCCAACAGCGATTGCAGTGGCGCGGGGGCATACAGCGCGCTCTGGAAGTTCGGCACATATTCGTACTTCACCATCTCGCCCAGACCCAGGGCCTCGATGTAGGTCGACAGGCTGCCATCGCTGAGTTCCAGCTTCACCGAGTCTTCATCGGTGCTGGAGGCGTGGCTCAGCTGGCGTGACACCGCATAGCCGTAGGTCAGCTCGCCGTTGTGGCCGATGTTGGTGAAGCTGTTGGTGACCAGATCGGCCTCATCGGAAAGCTCTCCCAGCTTGTCCGTCTCCAGGGTGACGTCGACTTTCCCCGTCTGGCTGTCGATGATCTCGAAGACCACCGATTGGTCGTTTTCCTTGAAGTGGATCCCGGTCAGCCACTTGGGCAGGTTGTAGCCGACCACGCCCCTGACCCTGGCCAGCTCGGTGTCCACCGGAAGCTTGAGCACATAGCCCCAGAAGTCCTTGGACATCGACTGATCGACCAGGGAAACCGGCCCCAGGTTGGCGTCTCCGGGCTTGCTGGTGACGATGGACAGCGAGATCTCGTTGTAGCTGTCGTTGTCGCAGTATTCATAGACATAACCGGTCAACGCGACCAGGCCCCTGCCCGGCCACACCTGCAGCGGCTGCACCTGCTCCAGCACCTGCGCGGGCATCAGCGACTTCAGCTTGTCCAGGTCGGCGGTGAAGACCGCCGTCACCTTGCTGTTCTTGTAGTAGAAGTTGGGCGAATAGGACTCGAAGCCCATGTCGACCTTGGTCTTCTTCAGCTCCTTGAACCAGCTCAGGTCGATATCCGGCGCTTCGGCCGCGATGACGGAGAGCGGCGGGTTGGAGTGGTAGCGGTCGTACAACCCGCCCGCCGGCACCGGGATGTTGTGGCCGGCGATAACGGTGATTGCAGTCTCGGCCTGTTGGCTGACCGGTGCATTCGCCGCCCATGAAGAAATCGCGATGGCATTCAGGAAGACTCCTGCCGCTACTGCAACCCTGGGGAATTTCATGTCTGTTGGTTCTCCGTGTGGTGATGGGGTTCTTGTCTGCTGAACCCTGGTTGCGCCTCTGGGTCAGGACCTCGAGAGGCGGGGCACGGAAAACCCTAACTTTAAACTTAACTTTAAGGTCAAGCGCGACATGCGCTGTTGATCAGCCGCCGCCGCTACCGGTTGAATCCATTTGTTTCGGACCGAGTAAAGCGCCTGGGCCGAGCGATCACACCAACCGGCGCAAACGCAGACGGGGCCGCAGCCCCGTCTCGTTCACACCCCTTGCGGCGCCCTCTCGCACAGCACCTTCAGCGCCTCCACCCACTGCGGGTGATCGTTCAGGCACGGCACCAGCACCAGCTGTTCGCCGCCCGCCTCCTGAAACTGCTCGCGGCCGCGATCGCCGATCTCTTCCAGGGTCTCGATGCAGTCGGCGACGAAGGCCGGGCACATCACCAGCAGCTTCTTCACCCCGGCCTTGGCCAGTTCGTCCAGACGCGTCTCGGTGTACGGCTCGATCCACTTGGCGCGGCCCAGGCGCGACTGGAACGACACCGACCACTTACCCGCCGGCAGCCCGGCGCGCTCGGCGAACAGCTCGGCGCTGCGCAGGCACTGGGCGCGATAGCAGTGGGCGAGTACCTGGGGCGAAGCGGTACGGCAGCAGTCGGCGCCCCTCAGGCAGTGGCCGCTCGGGTCGAGCTTGTGCAGATGGCGCTCGGGCAGGCCATGGAAGCTCAGCAGCAGATGGTCGAAATCCTGCTGCAGGTGCGGCCTGGCGCTGGCCACCAGGGCGTCTAGGTACTCGGGCTGGTCATAGAACGGCGGCAGCTCGGCGAACTGCAGCGACAGCTTCTGCTCACGCACCACCCGGCGCACTTCCTCCAGCGCGGTGGTGGTGGTGCTGTCGGCGAACTGCGGGTAGAGCGGCGCCAGGGTCACCTTGCGCACGCCCTGGGCCACCAGGCGCTTGAGCACCGTCTCGATGGACGGCTCGCCGTAGCGCATGGCCAGCTCCACCGGGCCGTGCGGCCAGTGCGGCTGCATGGCCTGCTGCAGGCGGCGGCTGAGCACGATCAGCGGCGAGCCGCCCTCCCACCAGATCGACGCGTAGGCATGGGCCGATTGCTCCGGGCGCTTGATCAGGATCAGCGACACCAGCAGCCGACGCAGCGGCCAGGGCAGATCGACCACATAGGGGTCCATGAGGAACTGGTTGAGATAGCGACGCACGTCGGCAACCTCCGTGGAGGCCGGCGAACCCAGGTTGATCAACAGCAGGGCGTGATCGGTCATGCGGTGTCCTTGAACAGATCGGCCAGGGCCGAGTCGAGATCGGTGAAACGGAATTCGTAGCCGGCGGCCAGAGCGCGCTGCGGCAGCGCCTTCTGCCCGCCGAGCAGCAGCCCGGACATCTCGCCCAGGCCCAGCCGGAGCAACGGCCCGGGCAGCGGCAGCAATGCCGGGCGGCCCAGCGCACGGCCAAGGGCACGGGCGAAGGCCTTGTTCCTGGCCGGCTGCGGCGCGCAGGCATTATAGGGACCGCGGGCGTCTTCCCGCTGCAAGAGAAAATCGATCAGGCCGATTTCATCCTGCAGATGGATCCACGGCATCCACTGTCGACCATTGCCGATCGGCCCACCCAGGCCCAGGCGAAACGGCGGCAGCATGCGCTTGAGGAAGCCACCGTCGCCGGCCAGGACCAGCCCGGTACGCAGCAGCACCACGCGAATGCCCTGCTCCTCGGCGCGCTGCGCCGTCTCCTCCCAGGCGCCGCACAATTGGGCAGCGAAATCCTCGACCACCGGCGGACTGTCCTCGTGCAACTCGCGCTCGCCGCCGTCGCCATACCAGCCGACGGCGGAACCGGAGATCAGCACTCGTGGCTTGTCGTCCCGGCTCTCCAGCCAGGCCAGCAACTGCTCGGTCAGCGTCACGCGGCTGGCCCACAGCAGCGCCTTGCGCCTGTGGATCCAGGGTCGGTCGGCGATGGGCGCGCCGGCCAGGTTGATCACCGCGTCCAGCGGACTGTCGCCGTAATTCTCCAGCCGGCCAATGCCACGCACGGCAGCTCCGCACAGGGCGGCGACCCTGTCCGGCGTGCGGCTCCACACGGTCAGCTGGTGCCCCTGCTGCAACCACTGGCGACACAGGGCACGTCCGATCAGACCTGTACCGCCGGTCAGCAATATGTGCATGGCATCCTCCTCGCATGGCGTTAACCACCTGTCACGCCCTAGTCTGAATCATGACGGCGCAACGTGCCTTTTTTCGCCGCGCCCGCCGTCCCAGTTTCAGCAGGCTCACGCAACGGATTGCGTGAGACGGGTACAACCAATGTTCGTCCAGCCGTGTCCAACATGTAGCCGGCAGTCAATCGCTCCGAGAAGCGACCGGCCCGGGAAACGAGGCTCACAATGAACGCACCCATCGCGATTATCGGTACCGGCCTGGCGGGCCTCTCCGCCGCCCAGGCCCTGCATGCGGCAGGGCTGGAGGTCGAGCTGTTCGACAAGAGCCGCGGCAGCGGCGGACGCATGGCCAGCAAGCGCAGCGACGTCGGCTCGCTGGACCTCGGCGCCCAGTACTTCACCGCCCGCGACCGCCGCTTCGTCGAAGTGGTGCAGCAGTGGCAGGCGCGCGGCTGGGTCGCCGAGTGGGACCCACAGCTCTACCACTACAACCAGAACGGCCTGCTGCCCTCGCCGGACGAGCAGGTGCGCTGGGTCGGTACGCCGCGTATGAGCGCCGTCAGCCGCGCGCTGCTCGGCGCCCTGCCGGTGCACTTCGCCTGCCGCATCACCGAGGTGTTCCGCGGCGAGCAGCACTGGAGCCTGCAGGACGCCGACGGCAACAGCCACGGCCCCTACAGCAGCGTGATCATCGCCACCCCGGCGCCGCAGGCCACCAACCTGCTGGCCGCCGCACCCAAGCTGGCCGGCGCCGCCGCCAGCGTGATCATGGAACCGACCTGGGCCGTGGCCCTGGGCTTCGAGCAGCCGCTGGATACCCGCGTCGAGGCCTGCTTCGTGCAGGGGGGCGCACTGGACTGGCTGGCCCGCAGCCGCAGCAAACCGGGCCGCGACGGCAGCGTCGACACCTGGGTGCTGCACGCCAGCAGCGCCTGGAGCAAGCAGCACCTGGACCTGCCCAAGGAGGCGGTGATCGAGCAACTGCATGGCGCCTTCGCCGAGCTGATCGGCTGTGCCCTGCCCGCCCCGGCCTTCACCCTGGCCCATCGCTGGCTCTACGCGCGCCCGGCCAGCGCCCACGAGTGGGGCGCCCTGGCCGACGCCGACCTGGGCCTGTATGCCTGCGGCGACTGGTGCCTGTCCGGCCGGGTGGAAGGCGCCTGGCTCAGCGGCCAGGAGGTGGCGCGACGGCTGCTGGAACATCGCCAGTGAGGCCCGGCCACATCAACCCGCGCAAGCTGCTGCTGTCGAAGTGGACGGCGCGCCAGCCACGCCAGCGCGAGAAGCATTTCCTCGTGACCGAACTGCACCGCGACGAGGAAGGCAACGTACTGGCCGTGGAGCTGCAGGCCGTGCTGACCCGGCGCAGCGCGCGCATCGACTGGCGCCAGCTGGAAGACGGCGAGCACTGGCGGATGGGCTGGAAGTAGCCCCTGTGGGACAATGCCGCCCCCGCCCGTCGAAACCTCCACCATGCGCCAAAAAGCTCATCCGCCCCGCCAACCCAAAGCCGTCGTCAAAGGCCAGTTACATCCGCGCAACCGCCATCAGGGGCGCTACGACTTTCCCAAGCTGATCGAGGCCAGCCCGGAGCTGGGCCGCTTCGTCATCCTCAACCCCTACGGCAAGCAGAGCATCGACTTCGCCGACCCCGAGGCGGTGAAGGTGTTCAACCGCGCGCTGATGCGCCAGCTGTACGGCATCGCCCACTGGGACATTCCGCCGGGTTACCTGTGCCCGCCGGTTCCCGGCCGTGCCGACTACCTGCACGGCCTGGCCGACCTGCTGGCCGAGAGCAACGACGGCGTCATTCCGCGCGGCAAGGCGATACGGGTGCTGGACGTCGGCACCGGGGCCAACTGCATCTACCCGCTGCTCGGCCACAGCGACTACGGCTGGCGCTTCCTCGGCTCGGACATCGACCCGGTGGCCCTGGCCGCCGCCCGTGTGATCGTCCAGGCCAACGGCCTGGCCGAGGGCATCGAACTGCGCCAGCAGAGCGAGCCGCAGCATATCTTCCAGGGCCTGCTGAGCGGCGACGAGCGCTTCACCCTGACCCTGTGCAACCCGCCCTTCCACGCCTGCGCCGCCGAGGCGGTGAGCGGCAGCACGCGCAAGTGGAAGAACCTCGGCAAGCTCGACCCCAAGCGCAAGCTGCCGGTGCTGAACTTCGGCGGGCAGAGCAACGAGCTGTGGTGCGAGGGTGGCGAGGCGGCCTTCCTGCGGCGCATGGCGCACGAGAGCGCGGCCGTGGCCGGCCAGGTGCTGTGGTTCAGCAGCCTGGTATCCAAGGCCAGCAACCTGCCCGGACTGGAAGCCGCGCTGAAGAAGGCCGGCGCACTGGAAGTGCGCCAGTTGGACATGGCCCAGGGCAACAAGCAGAGCCGCTTCGTCGCCTGGACCTTTCACGAGGTTGAGGCGCGCCGCGCCTGGCTGAACGGTAGCATCGCCGGCGGCGCGAACTGACTATGCTGAAGGGGTAACAGCCTCAGGGAGCCCGGGAGTGCCCATGCGCTGGAAAACCCTGCTGACGATCTGCTGCCTGTCCTGGTGCCTGAGCACCCAGGCGGAACCGCGCGAGCTGCAGATCAGCGTCGGCGACTGGCCGCCCTACCTGTCCCAGGACTTACGCCACAGCGGCGTGATCGCCCACATCATCAGCGACCTGTTCGCCGAGGAGGGCTACACCGTCAGCTTCCGCTTCCTGCCCTGGCCGCGTGCGTATTCGGCGGCCGCCGCGGGCAAGTTCGACGCCACCGGCGTGTGGATGCACAAGGACGAGCGCGAGGCGGACTTCCTGTTCAGCGCGCCGCTGCTCGACGAGCAATTCGTGTTCTTCCATCTCAAGTCGCTGCCCTTCGATTGGCGCAGCTTCGACGACCTCGCCGGCATGACCCTGGGCGGCGGCCTGGAATACAGCTACGGGCCGAAGTTCGACGCCTTCCTGGCGCAGGGCAAGGTGAAGATGGAGCGCGTCTCCAGCGACCAGCAGAACTTCGAGAAGCTGCTCAAGGAACGCATCGTGCTGTACCCGCAGGAGGTGAACGTCGGCTACGCCGCCCTGGCCCGTCACTTCACCCCCGCCGAGCGCGCCCGTATCACCCACCACCCGGTGCCGCTGCTGGTCAACCGCAGCTACCTGATGCTGCCGAAAAGCCTGGCCGGTAGCGAAGACCTGCTGCTGCGCTTCAACCAGCGCCTGCAGGTATTCCGCGACAGCGGCCGCTACGACCGCTACTTCCGCGACCTGCAGGCGGGCAAGTACATGCTCACCGAGGAAGAGGCGACCCAGGCGTCGACCCGATAGGTCTCAGCCCCTCGTTACATTGCCCACTCGTTGACCACCATGTGCGTCTTCACCCGCTGCATGCCGGGGAAGCTCTCGATCACCCCGCGAATCTCGGCCAGGCGCGCCATGCTGGCCGCCTCGACCTGCACCAGCATGTCGGTCTCGCCGCTGATGCCGCAGCACTGGCGGATCTCCGGGTAGACGCGCATGCGCTCGACGTAATCCTGGCAGCGGCCGTCCGTATAGAACAGTTCGAGGAAGGCCTTGACCCCACCACCGACAGGATCGGCCACCTGGGCGTGGTAGCCGCGGATCACCCCGCTCTGCTCCAGCTGGCGAATGCGCTCGCCGACCGCCGAACGCGACAGGCTGATTTCGCGGGCGATCTGGCTGACGGAGGTACGCGCATCCTGGCGCAGCAGGGCGATGATCTGGCGATCGAACTTGTCCACGGTGGTTCTCGACGGCAGGCAGTTTGACGGTGGATTCCGCCAGTTTGCCGGTGAACGGCGGCGACCTGCTCGAGGCGGCGCGCTTAACATGGCGGGATCGAAAGGAAGGAGCGAGCATACATCATGAGCCGGCTGAACAAGGAATTGGGCCTGCTGCAAGGTATCGCCCTGCTCAGTACCTCGCTGCTGGGCACCGGCATCTTCGTGGTGCCCGCGCTGGCCGCCACCGCCGCCGGCAGTGCCTCGCTCTGGGCCTGGCTGATTCTGATCGCCCTGGTGTTGCCGGTGGCTTTCACCTTCGCCCAGCTGGGCAAGCGCTTCCCCCACGCCGGCGGCGCGCCGCACCTGATCGGACGGGCCTTCGGCGCGCGCATGGAAAGGCTGATCGCCTTCCTGTTCCTCGCCGTACTGCCGGTCGGCCTGCCGGCCGCGCTGAATATCGCCACCGGCTTCTGGCAAGCGGTGCTGCCGATCGGCAAAGGCGAGGCGCTGCTGATCCAGTTCGTCACCCTCGGCGCCATGTTCCTGCTCGGCCAGCGTCCGGCCCGGGCCAGCGGCCTGGTGCAGGGGCTGATCGCCCTGGCGATTCTCGGCACGGTCGGCCTGGTCTGGTGGGTCGGCGATCTGCC
Organism: Pseudomonas sp. GD04019; assembly: GCF_029837695.1. Lineage (GTDB taxonomy): Bacteria > Pseudomonadota > Gammaproteobacteria > Pseudomonadales > Pseudomonadaceae > Aquipseudomonas. The sequence continues at coordinate 411,645 of NZ_JAOEEA010000002.1, read as the reverse complement.
ACTGGCCAGCCAGCCTCTGCTGCCGGAAATCGACGATTCCTGGCACCTGATCCCTACAGCGCTGGGCGTGATGTTCTGGTGCTTCGTCGGCATCGAGGCCTTCACCCACCTGGGCGAGGAGTTCAAGCACCCGCAGCGCGACTTCCCCCTGGCCCTGTTGCTCGGTGTGCTGCTGGCCGGCCTGGTGTACTGGGGCTTCTCGGTGGCGGTACTGAGTTTCGGCGTGTACGGCGACGTGCACAGCGACGCCGCCTCGCTGCCGCGGCTGATGCACATGCTGCTCGGCGACGAGGCGCGCTGGCTGGTAGCCGCGGTTGGCTACCTGGCCTGCTTCGCCTCGATGAACGTCTATGTGCAGGGCTTCGCCCGGCTGATCTGGAGCCTGGCCGACGAAGGCAAGCTGCCCTCCGCGCTCGCGCCCCTCAACCGCCACGGTGTACCGGCCCGCGCCCTGCTGGTGGTGGTGCTGATCTGCTGCCTGTGCGCCACTCTGGCCGCCGTGATGCAGCTGTCGGTGGACGATCTGATCCGCTACGCCAACGGCAACTTCGTCGTCGTCTACCTGCTCAGCATGGCTGCCGGCTGGGTCCTGCTGCGCGGCTTCTGGCGCTGGGTCGCCGGCTTCAGCACCCTGCTCTGCGGCCTGGTGCTGGTGGCCCTGGGCGTGGAGGCGCTGTATGCCCTGGGTCTGCTGGTGCTGCTGGCAGCGCTGGGCTACTGGCACGATCGACGCGGAGCGGTTCTCGCCTCGCGCGGCTGAACGGTGAGCGAGCGGCCCCGGCCGGCTATCCTCTGCCAGGGATAGCCACAAGGACCGACCATGCGCCGCATTCTCCGCGACCTGAAAATCCTCATCCTCGCCAACCTGTGGATAGTGCCGGTTCTGGCCGGCCTGGTTGGTGCGCTGTTCTACTTCGTCGCCCCGCCGCCACCCATGCATGCGCGCATGGCTACCGGCGCTCCCGGTGGCGGCTACCACGCCTTCGCCGAACGCCTGCGGGCCGAGCTGGAGCAGCAGGGTTTCGAGCTGGAGCTGGTGCAGAGCCAGGGCTCGCGTGACAACCTGGCCAAGCTGGGCGAAGGCTCGGTCGAACTGGCCCTGGTGCAGAGCGGCCAGGAGCTGACCCTGGATACCGAGGCGCGGGACAAGCTGGCCGGCCTTGGCGTGATGTACCGCGAGCCGCTGTGGCTGTTCACCGGGCGCAAGGTGAAGTTCGAGCGCCTAGCCGACCTGATGAAACTGCGCCTGGCCATCGGCTCGGAAGACAGCGGCACCCAGGCGGTAGCCGCCGCCCTGTTCGCCGCCAACCGCATCGAGCCGGGCGCCTACCCCGAACAGTGGCAACAACTGGGCGGCAGTCGCGCCGCCGATGCGCTGGTGAAGGGTGAGCTGGACGCCGCCTTCTTCGTCGGCCCGGCGGAGAACCCGCTGATCCAGCGTCTGGCCGCCGAGCCCGAGCTGCGCCTGGTCAGCCTGCGCCGCACCGAGGCCTACCTGGCGCGCCTGCCCTACCTGAGCCGCCTGGAAGTCGGCGAAGGCATGCTGGACATGGCGCGCAACACCCCGGAGCGCGACATCGTCACCCTCGGCCCGGTGGCCACCCTGGTGGCCGGCGAGAGTTTCCATCCCTCGCTGACCCCGCTGATTCTGGAGGCAACCAAGACCGTGCTGAAGAACGGCAGCCTGCTCGACCCGGCCGGCAGCTATCCGGCGCGCCCGCCGCTGTCGCTGCGGACCCTGAGCGAGGCCGACTATTACTACGACAAGGGCCTGCCGATCCTGCAGCGCTACCTGCCGTTCCGCATCGCCTCGCTGGCCGACCGCTACATCATCCTGGCCATTCCGCTGCTGGTGCTGCTGTTCCCGCTGTTCAAGGCCATCGGCCCGATCTACCAGTGGCGCATCCGGGCGCGCATCTACCGCTGGTACAAGCACCTGCGCGAAATCGACCAGCAGTTGTACAAGGGCAGCCTGAACGGCGATATCGGCGCCGAGATCGAGCGCCTGGAGAAGCTGGAGGACGAGCTGGCGCGGGTCGAGGTGCCGCTGTCCTACTCCAGCGAGCTGTACGAGCTGCACATGCACCTGCGCTACATGATCGAACGCCTGCATGCGGTGCAGCGCCGCCAGGCGTCAGCAGCGGTGCAATGAAAAAGCCCCGCCAAGGCGAACCGTGGCGGGGCTTTCGTCAACAGGCGTGGATCACTTGATCCAGTGCTTGCCCCAGTGGGTGATGTCGTAGGCCTGGGCGGCGCGCTTCAGGCTCTTGCCTGCCGTGCCCGCCGCGATCTCATCATCGATTGCCTTGGTGGAATGCGACAGCCAGCTGGTGACGAAGGCCATGGCGTCGCCGTTGATCTCCAGCGCACGCATGTCGATGTTGCCCAGGTTGTCGCAGGCCGCGTGGTAGCACGGATCGAGGGCGATGCCGGCAGTACCGCCGTAACGCGCGGCCTGCTCCTCGGTCTTCAGCTCCTCGGCGCCGGTGAACAGGCCGCCGAAGGCGATGCCGTCGGTGAAGAACTGCGCGTAGTCGGAACGGAAGGTGATCTCGTCACCCTCGAACGGCAGGCCACGCAGCTTGTAGTACTCCTCGAACAGCTTCTCGATGGCCGCGGAACCGGGTGGGCCTTCCAGGCCGAAGGCGGAACCGTCGCCGTCATAGATGAAGTAGCCGAAGTTCGGCGAGGCGATCATGTCGAAGTTCAGGTAGGCCTTGATCTTCGCCTTCTCTTCCGGCGGCAGCTGGGTCACGTAGTAGGTCGAACCCACCAGCCCCGACTCCTCGGCGCCCCACCAGGCGAAGCGCAGCTTGTTGGTCGGCCTCACCTTGCGGAGCTGCACGGCCAGCTCCAGCAGCGCGGCGCTGCCCGAACCGTTGTCGTTGATGCCAGCACCCTCGAATACCGAGTCCAGGTGCGCACCGGCCATCACCACGTTGTTCGGGTTGCCATGCTTCGATTCGGCCACCAGGTTTTGGGTCTGGGTGCGCTCGCGCACCACGTCGGTGACCATGCGTACCTGCAGGTCAGCCGTCTGGGCCAGACCCACACCCACGTCATAGGTGGTGAACAGCACCGGAATGCCACCGGCATAGGCATCGCCCAGGGTGGCGTTGATCAGGCCCTTGCGGTCCTCGGTGTCACCCTGGTTGAACACCACCACACCGACCGCGCCGGCGTTGGCGGCGTTCTCGGCCTTGATCGCGAAGTTGCAGCTGCCGCGTTGCAGCAGGGCGATGGAGCCGGCCGGGAAGCCGGTGAAATCGGCCTCCTCGCAGCCGCTGCTGGAGGTGTTGCCGGCGCCGAGGGCGATGTCCACCGGCACCACGGTGCTGGTGATGTCACCGGCATCGGTCTGCGACAGGTAGGTGAAGTCCACCTCCCACTCGAAGGTCTCCGGGCTCGGCGCCACGGCCTGCAGCGTGCCCGGGCCTTGCGGGTAGAAGGCGCTGAACGGGAAGGCCTGCAGCGTGACCCGGTAACCGGCGCGCTCCAGGGTTTCCTTCACGTAGTTCAGCGAGCCGTCGTAACCCGGCAGGCCGGCGGCACGGTTGCCGCCGTTGGCCAGGGCCACGTCGTGCAGCATCTGCAGATGCTGATTGGTGTTCTGCGCCTGCATGCAGCGTGGCAGCAGCAGAGGTGAGCTATTGAGAAGGCCGGCGCGGCACTCCAGCGGGCCGAGGCGAGTCGGGCTCCAGAGTTTGTCGAAGACTTGCGAGAGATCCTGAGGTCCGGCGGCGAGCGCCGGGGCGGCCGCGGAGGCCAGGAGAGAAGCAAACAGCAGCTTTTTCTTGTAATGCATGGGGTCTTTCTCCAATCCGTGTTTGGAGCAAATGGATGCGGCGGCGCTTGTGGCGCCACCGCGGGCCGTCCCTTTACTGCGTCGTGTGGACGAAAAAACAGTAGACGTACATTTCTCAAGAAGCGAAGCGGGTAGCGACTTTTATCCGAAATATTGCGGTGGATCACCGAAGATGCCGGCACTAAGCCATCACCCGACCGGGCAGAGACCCGCCACGGGCCGTTGTCGGGTAGACTCCTCGCCCTGTTCCGAACCACCGAAGACCGATACCCATGCCGATCCGCCACTGCATCGTCCACCTGATCGACAAGAAGCCCGACGGCTCGCCGGCCGTGCTGCACGCACGCGACTCCGAGCTCGCCGCGTCGCAGGCCATGGAGAATCTGCTGGCCGATCTCAACGAGAGCTACAACGCCAAGCAGGGCAAGGCCTGGGGCCTGTTCCACGAGGAATCCGGCGCCTACCCGTTCAGCGGCTGGCTGAAGGCCTACCTGGACGGCGAGCAGGACTTCACCGCCTTCAGCCGCCAGGCCGTGGAGCAGCTGCAGAAGCTGATGGAGGAATCCAACCTGTCCACCGGCGGCCACGTGCTGCTGGCGCACTACCAGCAGGGCATGACCGACTACCTGGCCATCGCCCTGCTGCACCACAGCGAAGGCGTGACGGTGACCGAAGCGCTGGACGTGGCACCGGCCAAGCATCTGGACCTCAGCCAGCTGCACCTGGCGGCGCGCATCAACATCTCCGAGTGGCGCAACAACGCCAACTCCAAGCAGTACATCTCGTTCATCAAGGGCAAGAACGGCAAGAAGGTCTCGGACTACTTCCGCGACTTCATCGGCTGCCAGGAAGGCGTGGATGCGCCGAGCGAGACCCGCACCCTGCTCAAGGCCTTCAGCGACTTCGTCGAGAGCGAGGACATGGCCGAGGAGCAGGCCCGCGCCAAGACCGAGACGCTGGTCGACTACGCCACCAGCCAGGCCAAGATCGGCGAGCCGATCACCCTCGACGAGCTCTCCGGGCTGATCGACGAGGACCGCCCGCGCGCCTTCTTCGAGCACATCCGCAACAAGGATTACGGCATGGCCCCGGAATTTCCGGCGGACAAGCGCACCCTCAGCCAGTTCCGCCGCTTCACCGGCCGCGCCGAGGGCCTGTCGATCAGCTTCGAGGCCCACCTGCTGGGTTCGAAGATCGAATACGACGAGGCGCGCGACATGCTGATCATTCGCCAGGTGCCGACCCAGCTGAAGGATCAACTCAAGCGTCGCAAGGACTGACATGGGCAAACGGATTTTCATCCTGCTGGCGCTTCTCGCCGCCTGGCAGAACTGGGAGCGCATCGAGACCTTCACCGGCCTGAAGCCGGCGCCACAGTCGGCCGCAAGCAACGCGAACGCGCCAGTGGTGCTCTATGCCACCGCCTGGTGCGGCTACTGCGCCAAAACCCGCAGCTTCCTCGCCGAACAGGGCATTCGCTACACCGAGTTCGATATCGAAAAATCCAGCGAGGGCCGCCGCGCCTACGATGCACTCAACGGCCAGGGCATTCCGCTGCTGACCATCGGTGACACCGTGATCCGCGGTTACAACCCGGAAGGCATCAAGGCGGCGCTCCGCTAGCGCCGCCTTGATATCGGCTACAGCGCCTCGATGCGGAAGCCCAGGCGCGGGAAGTGCACATGCACCACGCCCGCGCGCTCGTCCTCGCGGCGCAGGATCAGCTCCTCGGCGCCGGCGAACAGCAGCTCGCCCTCCACCGGATCGACGCCATAGTCAGTAGCCGCGATCTTCACCCGCTGGCCGGCCTGGAAACCGTTGGGCTCGGCGAATTGCTCATCCGGCAGGGCCGCCGGGGTCGCCGCGCGAGCGATCTCTATAGCCTCTTCTGCAGTGAGCGCGCTGGAGGCGCCATGGCCGAAGCCGAGCACGCGGCCCAGCCAGGCACTGACATTGGGATAGGCGTCGACCAGCGGCGCGGTGACCGGGGTGCCCTTGAGGAACCACAGGCAGTGGGCCAGGGAGAAGTCGGCCAGCGACGGCTCGCCGAACAGGAAGTCGCCCTCCTCGCGCGCCAACTGCTGCTCGACGCGGGCCATGATGCCCGGCCAGTTGTGCTTGGCGATTTCCGCCGGCAGGCGCGTGGCGCTACCACCGCTGAACAGACCGGCGCGATCGGCGATAAAGGCCTTGACCGCCTCCGGCGGCAGCTTGGCGAAGCGCAGCGCCACGGATTCGGGCTGGAACACCAGGCTCACCGCATGCTGGAACACCACCGAATCGACCCACTGGGCGAAGCTGGCGACGACGAATTCCTGGCCTTCCGGGAACAGCGCCGGGACGCTCTTCTCGGCCTCCAGGCGGCGGGCGATCAGTGCGGTGTCGCAATAGATGTCCGCGCCGATCTGCAGCACCGGCGTCTTGCGGTAACCGCCGGTCAGGGCCAGCAGGTCGGGCTTGGGCATCACCGCCGGGATCATCACCGAGCGCCAGGACAACTGCTTGAAGCCCAACAGCAGGCGGCCCTTTTCAGCGAACGGCGAGGTCGGGTAGTGGTGCAGGATCAACTCGTGCATGACGGGCTCCGCGTCAGTGTGGATGGGCCAGCTTAACTCCACGGCCGGCACCGGCCTACCCATTCAGACTGATAGCGGGCTATCAGCTTCTTCCATGATGAAGGCAGCCACCAGGCGCTCCTTGGCGGTCTTGGCCAGCGCCTTGATCGCCCGCTCACGGCGCAGCGCGGCGCTCTTGTCCGCACAGCTCTCGATATACACCAGCGCCTGCGCCGGGCTGGAGTGGAAGAAGCGCGCGCCCTTGCCGCTGCGGTGCTGCGCGAAGCGCCGCTGCGGATCGTCGCTGATGCCGCAGTACAGCGCGCCGTTCTCGGCACGCACCAAGTAGACGGACCAGGGCTTGGCAGGAGGTGTATCGGTCATGGCTCGGCAGCGCAATACAAGGCCGCCGAGCTTACGCCAGTCAGCGCCCGGCCTGCCAGGCGCGCAACCCACCCATGGCTTGTTTGCGGATGGCGTCCTGCACCGGTGCCAGCCAGCCGAGCAGCACGCCCTTGGCACCCAGGGCCTGGCGCGCCCAGCGCCACAGATCGAAGCGGTCGCGGTGCTCGACGATCTTGCCGCCCGCGAAGCGGAAACTGGCCTCGATGTGGTTCTCCACCATGCGCCCGGTCTGGCTGAACAGGTAGGTCGCCACCCAGCGCGCGCGCCCCTGCTGCTCGTCCGCCTCGAGCACCTCGTAGGTCAGGGAGAACTGCTTGGCGCGGGCGCAGAGCATGCGCCACATATCGGCGGCGTCCGTGCCCTGCAGATCGCGGAACACCGGGTCGGAGAACTCGATAGTGTCGGCGTAGCAGGCGGCCATGGCCTCGGCATCCTGGCGCTGGAAGGCCTGGTAGAAACGGTCGATCAGTTCGGCATTGGGGTGGGCCATGGGCTGCTGCTCCAATTGGTGATGGGCAGAGTATGGCCGCGCAGAAGACGACCGGCGATTGGCGATAAAGACAACTTTGTGTCAATAATCGCCACATGATCCGTATCGCCCTCTATACCTGCCCGCAGACCGTGCTCTCCAGCCTGAGCATGGCCGACGACGCCTTTCGCCTGGCCAACCAGTTGGCCGGCGATGCGCTGTTCGCGCTGCAGCGGGTTAGCGCCGATGGCCAACCGGTGCAGCTGGGTTACGCGCAGCTGCGGGTGGATGGCGACCTGAGCCTGGCCGAGCGCGCCGACCTGCTGCTGATTCCCGCTACCGGCAGCGCGCTCGATCGAACGCTGGAACACAACGCAGCCCTGCTCGTCTGGCTGGCCGCCCGACCGCAGCACCAGCAGCTGGCCAGCCTGTGCAGCAGCGCCTGCCTGCTGGCCGCCGCAGGCCAGCTGGACGGCCGCCGCGCCACGACCCACTGGGCGCTGGCGGATAACTTCCGCCAGCGCTTCCCCAGGGTGCGCCTGCAGATCGACCAGCTGTTCACCGAGCACGACAACCGCTTCTGCTCTGGCGGCGCCCAGGCCGGTCTCGACCTGTGCCTGCACCTGATCGCCGTGCACGGCGGCGACTGGCTGGCGCAGCGCGTAGCCGGCGCCCTGGTGGTAGAGCGCGAGCGCGGCCAGCAATCGCGCTTCGCCCCGCTGCTGCCACTCGCCGGGCAGGACGACCCGCTGATCGCCCCGCTGCTGCGCTGGCTGCAGCAGCACCACGCCCACGCCATCGACCTGCCGCTGTTGGCCGAACGCGCCAATTGCTCCACGCGTACCCTGCTGCGCCGCTTCAAGGCGGCCACCGGGCTGACACCCAACGACTATCTGCAACGCCTGCGCATCAGCGCCGCGCAGAGCGCCCTGCGCAACCCGGCGCGCTCGCTGGAGCATGTCGCCGCCCAGGTCGGCTACGCCGATCGCGCCACCTTCGCCAAGCTGTTCAAACAGCTGTGTGGCGAGACGCCCGGCGCCTTCCGCAAGCGCCTGCGCCAACCGCTCGCTGAATAGCGCGCAAAGAAAAAGGAGCCCGAAGGCTCCTTTCTTTTTTACGGCTGCGCAGATCAGTGCAGGATCTGGCCGAGGAACAGCTTGGTCCGCTCGTTCTGCGGGTTGTCGAAGAACGCGTTGGGCTCGTTCTGTTCGACGATCTCGCCGCGGTCCATGAAGATCACCCGATCGGCCACGGTGCGGGCGAAGCCCATCTCGTGAGTCACGCAGAGCATGGTCATGCCGTCCTGGGCCAGGCCAACCATGGTATCCAGCACTTCCTTGACCATTTCCGGGTCGAGGGCCGAGGTCGGCTCGTCGAACAGCATGATCTTCGGCTTCATGCACAGCGCACGGGCGATGGCCACGCGCTGCTGCTGGCCGCCGGAGAGCTGGCCCGGGTACTTGTGCGCCTGCTCGGGAATGCGCACGCGCTCGAGGAAGTGCATGGCGATTTCTTCCGCCTTGCGCTTGGGCATCTTGCGTACCCACATCGGCGCCAGGGTGCAGTTTTGCAGCACGGTCAGGTGCGGGAACAGGTTGAAATGCTGGAACACCATGCCCACTTCGCTGCGGATCGCCTCGATGTGCTTGAGGTCGCTGGTCAGCTCGGTGCCATCGACGACGATGCGCCCCTGCTGATGCTCCTCCAGGCGGTTGATGCAGCGGATGGTGGTGGACTTGCCGGAACCCGACGGGCCGCATAGGACGATGCGCTCGCCCTGCTGCACATTGAGGTTGATGTCCTTGAGTACGTGGAACTGGCCGTACCACTTGTTCACGCCCTGCAGCTGAATGATCGGCTCGGCCGCGGCTTCTTTCTTAACTTCGGTCATGGTCTATGACTCCTAACGCTTGTGGCCGGTGTCCAGCTTGCGCTCCAGGCGCATGGAATAGCGGGACATGCCGAAACAGAAGATCCAGAACACCAGGGCGGCGAACACGTAGCCCTCGGTCGCCATGCCCAGCCAGGCCGGGTCGGTGGTGGCTTGCTTGATACTGTTGAGCAGGTCGAACAGGCCGATGATGATCACCAGGCTGGTGTCCTTGAACAGGGCGATGAAGGTGTTGACGATGCCCGGGATCACCAGCTTGAGCGCCTGCGGCAGGATCACCAGCCCCATCATCCGCCAGTAGCCCAGGCCCATGGCCGCGGCCGCCTCGTACTGCCCCTTGGGGATGGCCTGCAGGCCGCCACGTACCACTTCGGCGATGTAGGCGGATTGGAACAGGATCACCCCGATCAGGGCGCGCAGCAGCTTGTCGAAGGACAGGCCTTCCGGCAGGAACAGCGGCAGCATCACCGAGGACATGAACAGCACGGTGATCAGCGGCACGCCGCGCCAGAACTCGATGAAGGTCACGCAGATCACGCGGATCGCCGGCATCTTCGAGCGCCGGCCCAGGGCCAGCAGGATGCCCAGCGGCAGCGCGCCGGCGATGCCGACGGCGGCGATCACCAGGGTCAGCATCAGGCCGCCCCACTGGCTGGTCTCCACCTCGGTCAGGCCGAGGAAGCCACCGTGCAGCAGCCAGAAGGCCAGCAGCGGGTAGACGACCAGGAACAGCAGCCCGTAGCTGGCCTTGCGCGGCATCGCCGGGATGAACAGCGGCGCCGCGCCGATCACCGCCAGCCACACGGTCAGATCCACGCGCCAGCGCAGCTCCTCCGGGTAGAAGCCGTACATGAACTGGCTGAAGCGCTCCTTGATGAACACCCAGCAGGCGCCCTCACCGGTGCAGTCGGCGCGGGTGGTGCCGGTCCAGTCGGCCTGGAACACCGCCCACTTCAGCAGCGGCGGCACGATCAGCCAGACCAGGTAGATGGCCAGCAGGGTCAACAGGGTGTTGAACCAGCTGGAGAACAGGTTGGACCGCAGCCAGCCGACCACACCCACGCTCATGCGGGGCGGCGGCAGACTCGGACGGAATTGATGGACTTCCATGCGCTTCTCCTTACCGCTCGATCAGCGCGATGCGCTTGTTGTACCAGTTCATCAGGATCGAGATGCTGATGCTGATGGCCAGGTACACGCTCATGGTGATGGCGATGACCTCGATGGCCTGGCCGGTCTGGTTCAGGGTCGTACCGGCGAACAGCGAGACCATGTCCGGGTAGCCGATACCGGCCGCCAGCGACGAGTTCTTCACGATGTTCAGATACTGGCTGGTCAGCGGCGGAATGATCACGCGCAGGGCCTGCGGCACTATCACCAGGCGCAGGGTCTTGCCGGCCGGCAAGCCGAGCGAGCGCGCCGCCTCGGTCTGGCCGTGGCTCACCGCCTTGATCCCGGAACGCACGATCTCGGCGATGAAGGCCGCGGTATACACGGTCAACGCCAGGGTCAGCGCCATCAGTTCGGGAATCAGCACCCAGCCACCGCGGAAGTTGAAGCCCTTGAGCTCCGGCACCGTCCAGTGGAAGGGATCACCGAACGCCAGCATGGCCAGCCCCGGCAGGCCAACTATCAGTACCAGGCTGCTGATCAGCGTCGGGAAGCCCTGGCCGGTGGCCTCGAAGCGCTGACGCGCCCAGCGGGCCATGAACCAGATTGCCGCCAGCGCCAGCACCAGGGCGATGAAGAACGGCCAGAAGCCTTCGGCCATGGTCGGCGACGGCATGTTCAGGCCACGGTTGCTGAGGAAGAAGGTGTCGCCGAGGCTGAGGCTCTGCCGCGGGCCGGGCAGCGGCAGGAATACGGCGAAGTACCAGAAGAAGATCTGCAGCAGCGGCGGGATGTTGCGGAAGGTCTCGATATAGATGGTGGCCAGCTTGCTGATCATCCAGTTGGGCGACAGCCGCGCCACGCCGAGGATGAAGCCAAGAATGGTGGCGAACACGATGCCGATGCCCGCCACCAGCAGGGTGTTGAGCAGGCCGATGACGAACACCCGGCCGTAGCTGTCGCTCTCCTGATAGTCGATCAGGTGCTGGGGGATGCCGAAGCCGGCGCTCTGCTCCAGGAAGCCGAAGCCGGAGATGATCCCGCGCTGGGCGAGGTTGTGCTGGGTGTTGTGGAACAGGTACCAGCCGATGGCCACGACGGCGACCACGGCAATAATCTGGAATAGCCAGCCGCGCACCTGCGGGTCGGTCCAGACCGACGTGCGCGGGCGCGAAATATTGGCAGGATTTGGCATAACGGCCCTCATAGAAACTCCGCGCCCGTGGATTGCGGCGCGGAGTTCGTTAACTCAGGAACACCATCGCCCCACGAGGGGGCGATGGCAAAGGGGATCAGCGCACCGGCGGTGCGTACTGCATGCCACCTTTGTTCCACAGGGCATTGAGACCACGCTCGATCTTCAGCTCGCTGCCGGCACCGACGTTGCGATCGAAGATTTCGGCGTAGTTACCGACTTGCTTGACGATCTGCACGGCCCAGTCCTTCGGCAGTTTCAGATCCTTGCCGAAATCACCCTCTGCGCCCAGCAGGCGAGCGATGTCCGGGTTCTTGGTGGACTTGGCCATTTCTTCCACGTTGGCGGAAGTCACGCCCAGCTCCTCGGCGTTGAGCTGTGCGTACAGGCTCCAGCGCACGATGTCGAACCACTCTTCGTCACCCTGGCGTACGGACGGGCCGAGCGGCTCCTTGGAGATCACTTCCGGCAGCACGACGTAGTCGTCCGGCGCGGCCAGCTTGATGCGCTGGGCGTACAGCTGCGACTGGTCGGAGGTCAGCACGTCGCAACGGCCGGACTCCAGCGACTTGGCGCTTTCGTCGGAGGTATCATAGGTGATGGGGGTGTACTTCAGGCCATTGGCGCGGAAGTAGTCGGCCAGGTTCAGCTCAGTGGTGGTACCGGCCTGGATGCACACGGTGGCGCCGTCCAGTTCCTTGGCGCTGGAAACGCCGAGCTTCTTGTTCACCAGGAAGCCTTGACCGTCGTAGTAGGTCACGCCGGTGAAGTTCAGGCCCATGGCCGCATCACGCGAGCTGGTCCAGGTAGTGTTGCGCGACAGCACGTCGACTTCGCCGGATTGCAGCGCGGTGAAGCGCTCCTTGGCGGTCAGCGGGCTGAATTTCACTTTGGAGGCATCACCGAATACGGCAGCAGCCACGGCACGGCAGATGTCCACGTCGATCCCCAGGTAGTTACCCTTGGCGTCGGCGTAGGAGAAACCGGGCAAACCATCGCTGATACCGCACTGCACGTAGCCTTTCTTCTTCACCGCATCCAGGGTCGCACCTGCATGAGCGAAACCGCTCACACCGAGCACCGCAGCCGTGGTCAGTACTGCCAGGGTGGATTTCACCATCTTCATCAAAACCTCCAAGTGTTCTTGTTTGGTCGAGTCTCGGTCCTGCCGCCGTACCCTTGTGAGGCACGTTCGATCCCGCCACCATGGCAGGATCAACCGGGGTGCGAACCTGAAGGGAGTCTAGATGCCGATCCGCAGACCGGCGAATGACCCTTTCATCTCCGTAGGTCTTACGGGAAAGAGACGCAGCAGATTTGTCCGGCTTCCGCTCTAGAACGGCCCCCGCCGGACCCGCTTCTTACAGCAAGGTGCGTACCAGTTTCGTGACCGGACGGTATTGATTGCAGGTCAAGAGGCAAACTTTTCCCTGTGCGACATCTTATTAAGTGATTCAACGAACCGAGAAAAGCATGAAGCACCAAAAATGCTCATGCGCACCATAATGGAGCAATCATGCAAGAAGCCCTGCTACTGGAGCCCGCAACCGCGGCCGATTCCTGCGTCATCTGGTTACACGGCCTGGGCGCCGATCGTTACGACTTCGAGCCGGTGGCCAAGATGCTGCAGCAGCAACTGCCCGCCACGCGCTTCGTGCTGCCCCAGGCGCCGACTCGGCCGGTGACCATCAACGGTGGCTGGTCCATGCCCAGTTGGTACGACATCCTGGCCATGAGCCCGGCGCGGGCCATCGACAAGGAACAGATGGAGACCTCGGCGCAGACCGTGATCGCACTCATCGAAGCCCAGCGCGACAGCGGCATCGACCCGGCGCGGATCGTTCTGGCCGGTTTCTCCCAAGGCGGCGCGGTGGTCTATCACACCGCCTTCCTGCGCTGGCAGGGTCCGCTGGGTGGGCTGCTGGCCTTGTCCACCTATGCCCCAACCTTCCCCGAGGAGATGCAGGTGGAAGCGTCACGCCGTCAGTTGCCGGTGCTGTGTCTGCACGGCAGTCAGGATGACGTGGTGCCCAAGTTCATGGGCCGCGCCGCCCATGACGCGCTGGCCGCCCAGGGCGTGCCGGTTGCCTGGCGGGAATACCCGATGGGCCACGAAGTGATGCTGGAGGAAATCCAGGACATCGGCGCCTGGCTGAAACAGGTGCTGAAAGTCGGATAGTGGCGTCAAGGCTTCGTCGAGAAGCCCCGGCAATTCGCTAAGTTAGACTGGAAAGGTCAAGCGGCCGGCGGTCGGGGCAACCCCGTCCATCGCGTGTGACCGCTGGTCGGACCGCTCTAGCCCGAGGATTGCATAGGTAATATTGCGGAGCATAAGGTCGCTGCTAGGTGTTCGCCCTAGGACAGGGAGTGTTTCGCGATGCCCACCCGCAGCAGCCAGACAGGTTATTCATTCTCGCGATGAAAAATGCCAACTGGCAGCAGGATCTCCAGCAGATCAGCCAATTGCGACTGTTCCAGAACGTCGCCGCCAGCAGCCTGCAACAGCTGCTGCAGGAGTTTCGCGCCTGCGAACTGGAGGCCAGCGAGATCCTGCTGTCGCCCTTCAATCGCAACCAGCACCTCTATCTGCTGCTCGAGGGCGAGCTGAAGGTCTACCTCGGCTCCCTCGACAACCAGCCTGTCAGCACCCTGGCTCCGGGCGATTGCGCCGGCGAAATCAGCTTTATCGACAACGACCGCCCCTCGGCCTATGTGGTCGCCACCCAGCCCTCGCTGGTCCTGCGCCTGCACCGCGAGTCACTGATGAAGCTGTTCGACCAGTCGCCGGAGCTGATGCAGAACCTGCTGGAACTGCTCTGCGACCGGGTGCGCAAGGGCAACCGGATCATTCTCGACAGCGAACAGAACGCCAACGTCGACATCCTCACCGGCTGCTTCAACCGCCGCTGGCTGGAGCACGTGTACGAACGCGAGAGCACTCGCTGCGCCTTCAGCAACCAGCCGATGAGCATGCTCATGCTCGATGTCGACCACTTCAAGGCCTACAACGACCAGCATGGTCACCTGGCCGGCGACTACGCCCTGTGCCTGGTGGCGCACACCCTGCGCAACCAGCTGCGGCCGAAGGACAGCATGGTGCGCTATGGCGGCGAGGAGTTCGTCATCCTTCTGCCGGAGCTGGACGCCAGCGAGTCGCGCACCATCGGCGAGCGCCTGCGCCAAAGCCTGGAGCAGATCAGCTCGTTCTATTCGCCGGTCGGCATACTGCCCGGCGTTACCGTATCCATCGGCATGGCCCAGATGCAGGACAAGGACGGCCTGGAAAGCCTGATCGCGCGGGCCGATGCGGCCCTGTACAAGGCCAAGCAGCAGGGCCGCAATCGCCTGTTCGGCTGAGCAGGCTGGCCCGCCAAATCCCCCGGCGAAACCGCCAGCCCATCGCCACCCGCTGGCGCGTCTTGTTAGAGTCCGGCGCATAACAACAATGATCGGATGCCCCATGCGCAAGCTACTGCTCGTCCTGCTGATCCTCGTGCCGGTTATCTTCTTCACCATCCCCACCCTACTCGACCGCCAGGCGAACAGCGTGGCCACGCCCGCGCCCTACCCCGCCAGCGATTCCGCGGAAAGGCTGCACCAGACCCTGTTCGTCGCCGACCTGCACGACGATGCCCTGCTCTGGCAGCGCGACCTGCTGGAGCGCCACGACTATGGCCATTCGGACCTGCCGCGCCTGCTCGAGGGCCGCGTCGGCCTGCAGGTGTTCTCTACCGTCACCAAGACCCCACGCGGTATCAACTACGAAAGCAATGGCGCCGACAGCGACAACATCACCATCCTCGCCATGGCCCAGCGCTGGCCGCGGGAGACCTGGGGCAGCCTGCTGGCCCGCGCCCTGTACCAGGCCGACAAGCTCAAGCAGGCCGCGGCCGCCAGCGACGGCAAGCTGGTGCTGATCCATACCCGTGGCGAGCTGGCCGCCTACCTGCAGGCCTGGCAGCGCGATCCGCAGCGCCTGGCCACGGTGCTGGCCACCGAGGGCCTGCAGCCCAT
Source organism: Pseudomonas sp. GD04019 (assembly GCF_029837695.1). GTDB lineage: Bacteria > Pseudomonadota > Gammaproteobacteria > Pseudomonadales > Pseudomonadaceae > Aquipseudomonas. The sequence goes on along the minus strand of NZ_JAOEEA010000002.1, from coordinate 396,201 downwards.
CGAGGGCAGGCTGGAAAACGTAGACCGCCTGTACTACGCCGGTTTCCGCATCGCCGGCCTGACCCACTTCTTCGACAACGAGGTCGGCGGCTCGGCCCATGGCCTGGAAAAAGGCGGCCTCACCCCGCTGGGCCGCCAGGTAATCGCCCGCCTGGAGGAGAAGCGCATGCTGGTCGACCTGGCCCACGCCTCCAAGCCGCTGATCGACGACGTGCTGGCCATCGCCACGCGCCCGGTGCTGGTCTCCCACACCGGCGTGGCCGGCACCTGTCCCGGCCCGCGCAACCTCACCGATGACCACCTGCAACGCATCGCCGCCACAGGCGGGGTGATCGGCATCGGCTACTGGGACGCCGCCGTCTGCGAGACCTCGGTCGGTGCCATCGTGCGCGCCATCCGCTATGCCGCAGACAAGGTCGGCGTCGCCCACGTGGCCCTGGGCTCGGACTTCAACGGCACGGTGCACACGCCTTTCGATACCACCGGCCTGGCGCAGATCACCGAGGGCCTGCAGCGCGCCGGCTTCAGCGACGCCGATATCGCCGCGATCATGGGCGGCAACGTGCGCGACCTGCTCCTGGCCAACCTGCCCGATTGACCGGCCGCAGCCCGCGCGGCACTTCGCCGCGCGGGCTTCTTGCTTTACACTGGCGGCCGTTCATTCCTTGACCAATACGAGACGGCCGTGCTCAAAGCACTCAAGAAAATCTTCAGCAAGGGCGAAGCCGAACAGCCCGCCAGCGTTACTCCCGCCAGCACTCCCAGCGTCCCCGCCAAACCGAGCGCCCCGCGCCATCCGCAACCGAAGGCGGATGCCGAAGCCAAAGCGCCGCGCGAAGCCAAGAAGCCGCGTGCCGACAAGCCGCGCCGCGAGCGCCCGGCCAAACCGGTGGACACCTGGAAGCTGGAAGACTTCGTGGTCGAGCCCGCCGAAGGCAAGACCCGCTTCCACGACTTCCGCCTGGCGCCTGAGCTGATGCACGCCATTCACGACCTCGGCTTCCCTTATTGCACGCCGATCCAGGCCCAGGTCCTCGGTCACACCCTGAAGGGCAAGGACGCCATCGGCCGCGCCCAGACCGGTACCGGCAAGACCGCCGCCTTCCTCATCTCCACCATCACCCAGCTGCTGCAGACCCAGCCGCCGAAAGAGCGCTACATGGGCGAGCCGCGCGCGCTGATCATCGCGCCGACCCGCGAGCTGGTGGTGCAGATCGCCAAGGATGCCGAGGCCCTGACCAAGTATACCGGCCTCAACGTCATGCAGTTCGTCGGCGGCATGGACTTCGACAAGCAGCTCAAGCAGCTGGAATCGCGCTACTGCGACATCCTCGTCGCCACTCCAGGCCGCCTGCTGGACTTCAACCAGCGCGGCGAAGTGCACCTGGACATGGTCGAGGTGATGGTGCTGGACGAAGCCGACCGCATGCTCGACATGGGCTTCATCCCGCAGGTCCGTCAGATCATCCGCCAGACCCCGATGAAGGGCGACCGCCAGACCCTGCTCTTCTCCGCGACCTTCACCGAGGACGTGATGAACCTGGCGCGGCAGTGGACGGTGAACCCGGCCATTGTCGAGATCGAGCCGGAAAACGTCGCCAGCGACACCGTCGAGCAGCACGTCTACGCCGTGTCCAGCCAGGACAAGTACAAGCTGCTGTACAACCTGGTGACGCAGAATGACTGGCAGCGGGTGATGGTGTTCGCCAACCGCCGCGACGAGGTGCGCCGCATCGAGGAGAAACTGATCCGCGACGGCGTCAGCGCCGCGCAGATGTCCGGCGATGTGCCGCAGCACAAGCGGATCAAGACCCTGGAAGGCTTCCGCGAAGGCAAGATCCGCGTGATGGTCGCCACCGACGTGGCCGGCCGTGGCATCCACGTCGACGGCATCAGCCACGTGATCAACTTCACCCTGCCGGAAGTGCCGGACGACTACGTGCACCGCATCGGCCGAACCGGCCGCGCCGGCGCCAGCGGCACCTCGATCAGCTTCGCCGGTGAGGACGACGCCTTCGCCCTGCCGCCGATCGAAGAGCTGCTCGGCCGCAAGATCAATTGCGAGATGCCGCCGGAAGAGCTGCTCAAGCCGGTGCCGCGCAAGCACTGACCGGCAGCCCATAAAAAAGCCCGCTCGACGCGGGCTTTTTTGTTTCACGATGACTCCAGCCCGGTAGTTCGCTGGACTGCGACGTAGCCCGATACAGCAGGTTTATCAATAGCTTACGCGCTTCCATCATATGCCGGTGCTTTCTGAAACTTGACCCGGTTCTCCCTCGCGCCGCTCCTATCTGGCTCCTGGAATCCGGGTCGTTCCAAGGAGTCATCATGGCAAAGATCAAGCTCACCAAGACCGCCGTAGAGTCGGCGCAACCCCAGGCGAAGGACATCGAACTACGGGATACCGTCGTGCCCGGCTTCCTTTGCAAGATTACCTCGACGGGACGCCGGGTGTTCATGCTCCAGTACCGCACGAACTCTGGCCAGCCCCGCAAGCCCTCGCTGGGACTCTACGGGGAGCTAACCGTCGAACAGGCGCGGGTCAAAGCGCAGGACTGGCTGGCCGAGGTTCGCCGGGGTGGTGATCCCGGCGGTGCCAAGGCCGAGGCGCGCAAGGCGCCCACGATGGCCGAGTTGTGCAAAAAGTTCATGGAGGACTACTCCAAGAAGCGCAACAAGGTCAGCACGCAGGACGGCTACCAGGGCGTCATCGACCGCAACATCATCCCGCTGCTGGGCCGCAAGAAGGTGCATGACGTGAAGCGGCCCGACATTGCGGGGCTCATGGAAAAGCTGGCCTACAAGCCGACCGAGGCCAACAAGACCTTCGGCGTGCTGCGCAAGATGTTCAACTTGGCCGAAGTCTGGGGCTTCCGCCCGGACGGCACGAATCCGTGCCGCCACGTCCCGATGTACCCGCCGGGCAAGGAAACCCGGCTCATCGTGGACGAGGAAATGGTGCGGATCTTCCGCCAGTTGGAGAAACTGGAGGCGGAGGGGCTGGAGAACTACGTCATCCCGTTGGCGATCCGGCTGCAATTCGAGTTTGCGGCGCGGCGCTCCGAAATCTGCCCGCTCGAATGGAGCTGGCTGGACTTCGAGAACCGGCGCGTGGTGTGGCCCGACAGCAAGGTTGGCGGCATTTCCAAGCCCATGAGCGAGGAAGCCTATCGGCTGCTTTCGACGGCGCCGCGTCTGGAAGGCTGCCCTTACGTCCTGCCGTCGCCGAACGACCCGGCCAAGCACCTGACCTTTGGCGAGCACTATGGCGGCTGGTGCCGGACGCTCAAGGCCGCCAGCGTGCCGCACGTAGGCACGCACGGCATCCGTCATCGCTCGACCACCGACATTGCCAATTCCGGTGTGCCGACCAAAGTGGGAATGAAGCTGACGGGCCACAAGACCGTGGCGATGTTCATGCACTACGTCCACACCGAGGACAAGCCGGTGCGCGAGGCGGCCGAGCTGGTGGCCAGCCGCCGCCAAGCCATCACGGGCGCGCGGCAGCTTGCGGAGGCGGTGGCATGAACGGGCGCCGGCCATCAGCAGCATCGCTCGCAGCGCCCGCGGCGCTGCTGGGCGACATTCGGGCACTGATCGAGGCGGCGCGCTTGCGCGCCGCCTCGACGGTGAATAGCGAGCTTACGATGCTCTACTGGCGCATCGGCCAACGCATCCACACGCAGGTCTTGGACAGGCGCCGGGGCGCCTACGGCAAGGAAGTTCTGCCCACCTTGGCTGCGCAGTTGGTGGAGGAGTACGGCAGCAGCTTTGCAGAGCAGAACTTGCGCCGCATGGTGCAGTTCGCCGCCACCTTCCCCGACGAGCGAATTCTCGTATCACTGATACGAGAATTGAGCTGGACGCACTTCATCGCCCTGATGCCGCTGAAAGACCCGCTCCAGCGGGACTACTACGCACAGATGGCCAGCACCCAACGCTGGAGCGTGCGGACGCTGCGCGAGCGTATCGACTCGATGCTGTACGAGCGCACGGCGCTTTCCCAAAAGCCGGAAGAAACCATAGCGCAGGAGTTGGCGACCCTGCGCGATGCGCAGCGCATGTCGCCGGCCCTGGTCATGCGCGACCCGTACATCCTCGACTTCCTGGGCCTGCGGGACACTTGGCAGGAAGGCGACTTGGAAGCGGCGATCATCCGTGAAATGGAGTCCTTCCTGCTGGAGCTGGGCGCGGGCTTCTCATTCGTCGCCCGGCAGAAGCGCATTCCGATCGACGACGAGGATTTCCACCTTGACCTTCTGTTCTACAACCGCAAGCTGCGGCGGCTGGTTGCGGTGGAGTTGAAGGTAGGTGACTTCAAGGCGGCCTACAAAGGGCAGATGGAGCTTTACCTTCGGTGGCTAGACAAGCACGAACGGGAGCCGGAGGAAGCCTCGCCGCTCGGGATCATCCTTTGCACCGGCAAGAAGCGCGAGCAGATCGAATTGCTGGAGCTGGACAAGTCCGGCATCCACGTTGCCGAGTATCTGACCGCCTTGCCGCCGAGGGGCGTGCTGGTGGAGCGGCTGCAACAGGCAACGCAACGGGCGCAGTTGCAAATCGAGCAGCGCAAGACGGACAACGAGTAGTCCTGTCCCAAGCAGTCGGGCGTCCCGGCGTGCCGCCGTCGCGCTGTCGTGCTGCGCATCGAGCTTCGCTGCGCGAGTCTCGCCCCTGTCGGGCTTCCATCACTGACGCCTCCGTCCCGGCTCGTTGATCCGGGCCTGCGCGCTCCGCTTGCCAAAAATCGACTCTGTGCAGTGGGCGGGTGTGGGCGGTCTTGCTGTTCCCTTCACCGTATCACGGCGTTCTCGCCGTCAAGGGCGGCGCGCGCCATGCGCGCTTGCGTCCTGGCGGCCGTCTGCGACCCCTGACTGCTTGCGCTGCGCCGTGCTGCCGCCGGTTCCGGGCAATTCCGCCCGAGCAACCGGAGCACGATCATGTCGCAACTGTCCTTTCCCTCGTTCGATTCCTGTCTGCTGGTGCGCGACGCGCACGGGCGCTATCTACCGGCATCGGCCGACGACATTCTGGAAGCTGCGCGCCAGGTCATTGACCGGAAAATGCGGCGCGGAGCAGAGTTCACTTCGCCGGCGGCGGTCAAGGAATACTTGCGTACAAAGTTGGCCAGCTTCGAGCATGAGGTGTTCGTAGTGCTGTTCATGGATACGCGCCATCGTCTGATCGAATACAGGGAGATGTTCCACGGCACTATTGACGGTGCGTCGGTGTATCCGCGCGAAGTGGTCAAGGAGGCGCTGCGGCTCAATGCGGCGGCGGTCGTCGTTTCGCACAACCATCCGAGCGGAAACCCCGAGCCGAGCGCGGCTGACCGGGCGCTGACCCAGCGGCTCAAGGAAGCGTTGGGTCTGGTGGACGTGCGCGTGCTCGATCACATCATCGTTGCGGGCAACGAAACGGCATCGTTCGCCGAGCATGGGCTGATCTAGCCCAAGGGGCTTCGGCCCCTTTTTGCTGCGCCTGGTGGCATAGCTATGGCCCTCGCGGCCTGATGCTCAGGCCGTCGCAACCTGAATCATCTCGTCGTAATGTTTCTTGTCCACCTCTTCCAGCCACTGGAAGATGTTCCCGATGACGCTGTGGCTTTCGCCTGCCAAGTTTTCTGCGGATTCCTCTGTTATCTCAATAACGTCGCTATGTGAATACTTATTGATAAAGCGGTAGATTTTTTCTTTAAGCTCTGGTGTCGTGATGGTGCAATCTTTTAGGCCAGCCTCCATCAATTGACTAATGTCGCTTCGACGCCTTGGATATTTGAAGGTGAAAAACGATTCAACAAGCTTTCGGGCGAGGTTGGCGGTCAAGAACGCCTCATCTCGATTGAGTGTTGTGTGCGCCCTATATTCGTAGAGCTTCTTGAAGATATAGTGGTACTCGGAACCGTAGTTCTTGAGTGAGTCGTCGGCATCCACAAGTAGGGAGTGACGAGGGGAGCCAGGTGGCGCATCCAGGCGATAAAAGAAGCAATTCTCGGCGTTGCCTTTTTTGACTCGATTCCTATTGGTGCCAGTGAACCAGTCTCTCACTAGCTTAAAGTAAGTGAAGTTGTGAGTCAGCACAAAAAGTTGCTTGGCTTCAGTGCATTGCGTTCTCAAAAACGAGTAGGCGTGAAACAAGTGATTAGAATCAAAGCTTGAGACCGGATCGTCAACGACGACGATCGTATCCTTGATGTTATTTCCATTTTCTTTGAGCTTCGTGATGAAATAGACAAATGCAATCGCAGTTTTCTCACCTTCGCTCAAATTCCCATCGTGCTCACCAACCCCGTTTCTGATGATCTCATAGCCTTTCTTCTTCTGATTGAAGTTCAGGCAAAGCTCAGAGCGGCCAATGAAGCGATGCAGGATGTCATTGAACTCCTTTGCCCCGACCGTTTCATTCGAGAGCGCCGCTTCTATGGCTCCGACCTCTAGACTAATTTTTTCAATTTCCTTATGGTCGTTCTTTGCTTCTGACTCAAGGTCATTGCACTTCTTCTCACTTCCAGCATAGTCAAACTCTTGCACCTCAGCCGCAGCAAAGTGAAGCTCCAGTGCCACCTTGCTTTTTGAGGTCTCAGATTTGAAATTTGAAGTCTTATTGTTGTGCTTTCCAACGAGAGCAACAATCGATTTCAGGATGTCATTGAAATTGGTGACATCGTCTTCAACCACATCCGAGATCTGAATGTCTGTCTTCCCAGGGTCTGTGATCTTGGCCTTCAGGGCTTCCCGCCAGGCGTCGATTTGCTGGTCGATCTTTTCAGCAGCAGTTGCGTAGTCCTTTTGAAGCTTCTCTGCCTCGGCCGATAGTTCTTTATAAAACTCGGTCGATGCGGGAAACTGATTAGCTGGAGCGCCTTGAGATTCAATCCATGTCGCCGCGTTCTGAAGTCGGCTCTGAAACTCCGTGAACTCCTTGCTGAAGTGGGCAGCAAGCGCCTCGGCACGAAGCTGGGCGAACGGAGAGCCGCAGAACTCGCAGGATTGCGAGTCGTGGTTTTTATGGATTTCCAAGCCTGCTTGAACCCATTCGCGGATTTCCGGGTTATCGGTCAGCCGCTGGATTGCTTGATTGACCGCCGTAGTCCCAATCAAATCTCTGATGCGGCCCGCCGCTTTCTTAAAGTAGTCCGGCTCAATGGCCGTTGAGGCGAAAGCAATGCTTGGAAGCTGATCTGGCTTGGCGGCATTCGTAAGGTCGATAACCCTCTCATCTGGAAGAACCGACTCCGCCTTGATAATTGTCTCGCCGTTATTCTGTATGAAGTTGAAGAGCTTGCGGCGGTCGTAATTCAAGTAATAACTGTCGCTCGTATCAATCGCCTGAAGTCCAAGCTTCATTTTCTTGGCAGCATTGGTCAGGAACTTCTCTAATGCCTCACGCTGCTTCTTGATATCGCTTTGCTTGTCGTCGTGAGCCTTCTTTTTCGACTGAAGCTCGCTCTTCAGCTTCTCCAGCTTCTGCAAGTCATCAATCTTCTCTTTCGCAATAAGAAGGATGCTCTTTACGGATTTGTCCCAATCAATGTTCTCATGCACGAAGCGTTGATTGAAAACATGAATATTCAATTGGGATGAGTGGAGTGTGGATTCCGTGATCGTTGAGCCATCCTCCAGAACTACTGAAAATTGGCCCGTGCTGAAGCGGGGAACCATCGAGCGAAGCTCAAAGCAAGAGAATAGATTCGATAACGTTGACTTGCCTGTTCCATTCCAACCATAGACCAGGTTGTACCGGCCGAACTTTTGGATCTTCGTTCCATTGAAGTCGCTGAAGATTCCGAACTGTTTGAGGCGGTTGATGCAGACAATCATCTCTATATCTCCGTGTTCTTGCTTTCCCATCATTTGCTTGCGAAACAAATGGTAAACGAAGAGTCCTCTTGCGTCTCCGCTTCGCGGATCGCGCTGCTCCAGGTTCGCTAGTCGCTCATCCCTGGCGGGACTGGCTTCGCCAGCCTTCCGCATCGCTGACGCCTACGGCCCGGCTTCCAGCTTCGGGCCTGCGCGCTTCGCTTGCGTGCGGTCAGCACAAAGGGATGGCCGTTGCCTTGTCCAGCCGTCTCCCCTGACTTCATCACCTTACCCGCGACCGTAGCCCGCGACCGTGTGCCGTCAAGGCGCGCAGGGCCGTGTCCTCGGCTGCGCCTGCGGGCCGCACCAACCCTGCGCTTGGCTCCTTGACGGCCCCCGTCCGCGCGCTCCTTTGGGCGCGGGCGATGAACTCAGGAAAGACGGTGGCAACAGGGCCAACCGGGTTCCTCGTGCCGACCGCACCAAACAGCCGAAAGGCTGGGCTCCGAATCTAGAAATCCGGTGTGCGGTGTGAACAGCAAACCTCTTTTGTCAGGAGAAAGACCATGCAACTCGCATCCCGTTTCGCTTTCCGCTCCCCCTCGCTGCGCAGCGATTACCCGCTGTCCGACGACCAGATTCACCGCGTGGCCCCGTCCATCTTCGCGGATGCCCCGCACGAGAGCCGTTCGCAGCGGTACGCCTATATCCCCACCGCCGCCGTGCTGACCGAGCTTCGCAAAGAAGGCTTCCAGCCTTTCATGGTGACGCAAACCCGCGTGCGCGACGAAGGCAAGCGCGAGCACACCAAACACATGATTCGCTTGCGCCATGCCAGCCAGATCAACGGCGCGGAGGCCAACGAAATCGTGCTGCTGAACTCGCACGACGGCACCAGCAGCTATCAGATGCTGGCCGGAATGTTCCGGTTCGTGTGCAGCAATGGCCTTGTCTGCGGCAACACCGTGGCCGATGTGCGAGTGCCCCATAAAGGCGACGTGGCCGGTCTGGTCATTGAGGGGGCTTACGAAGTCTTGAGCGGTTTCGATCGGGTGAAGGAATCGCGCGATGCCATGCGCGGCATCACCTTGGACGATGGCGAATCCGAAGTGTTCGCCCGCGCCGCGCTCGCCCTCAAGTACGACGACCCCGACAAGCCCGCGCCCATCACGGAATCGCAAATCCTGATGCCGCGCCGCTTCGACGACCGCCGCCCCGACCTGTGGAGCGTGTTCAACCGCACCCAAGAAAACCTGACCCAAGGCGGGCTGCGTGGCCGCAGCGCCAACGGGCGCCGACAGCAAACCCGCCCGGTGCAGGGCATCGACCAAAACATCCGACTAAATCGCGCCCTCTGGCTGCTGGCCGATGGCATGCGCCAGTTGAAAGCCTGAATCCCCACGCGGCAGGGGCAGGCAGCAGCCCTTGTCGCTTTCTTCGCTGCTGCATCCCTGAACCGATAGGAGTTATCACCATGAACGCCGTTACCCAAACCGAAGCCCGCGCCATCAACACCGCCGCCGCTATCCCGCTGGAAGCCGCTGATCCGACCAAGAACCTGATTCTGGTTCCGCTGTCGCGGCTGGTGTCGCGTCCCACTGGCCGCAACGTGCGCAAGACCCCGCGCATGTCCATTCCCGAACTCGCCGCCAGCATCCAGCGTGTCGGCCTGCTGCAAAACCTCATCGTGATTGCCGCCGCCGATGGCGAGCATTACGAGGTCGTGGCCGGTGACCGTCGCCTCGCAGCGTTGAAGCTGCTGGCGAAAAAGCACCGCATTAGCAAGGAATGGGAGGTGCCTTGCCTGCTGGTGGCCGATGGCACCGCCCGCACGGCCAGCCTCACCGAGAACGTGCAGCGCGAAGCCATGCACCCCGCCGACCAGTTCGAGGCGTTCGCCGCGCTCGTGGCCGAAGGCCGCAGCATCGAGGACATTGCAGCGGATTTCAGCGTCACGCCGCTGGTGGTGCAGCGCCGTCTGAAACTCGCCAACGTGTCGCCGCGCCTGCTGGCCGACTACCGGGCCGAGGCCGTGAGCCTTGACCAGTTGATGGCCCTCGCCATCACCGACGACCATGCTGCGCAGGAAGCCGCGTTCTACGATGCGCCCACATGGCAGCGCGGCCCGCACAACCTGCGCGACCGCCTGACCGAACGCGAAATCGACGCCTACCGGCATCCGCTGGTGCGCTTTGTCGGGCTGGACGGCTACGAGCAGGAAGGCGGTGGCATCCGCCGCGACCTGTTCGCGGAGGGCGACAAAGGCGTGTATCTGACCGATGCCGCACTGCTGGAACGGCTGGCGCAGGACAAGCTGGCAGGTATCGCCGCCAAGGTGCAGGCCGAGGGCTGGGCGTGGGTGGATGCCACGCCGGGCATGACCCATGCCGATCTGCAAGCCTTCCAGCGTGCGCCAAGGGAACGCCGCAGTCCGAACAAGCGCGACGCGCAGCGCATCGAGAAGCTGCAAACCAAGCTGCACGAACTGGCCGAGGCGGTGGATGCCGCGCTGGACGACGAGGACGAGGAAAAGGCCGATGCCTTGCAGGAAGAAGGCGAACGCCTGGGCGAGCAGTTGCAGGCGCTGGAAGATGGCTTGCTGGACTATGCGGCCAACGTGAAGGCCGCAGCCGGTGCCATTGTCACCATCGACCGCGACGGGCAGGCCGCGATTCATCGCGGGCTGCTGCGCGAAGCGGAGGCCAAGGCACTGCGCACGCTGGAGCGGCTGCGGCAGGGTTTCGGCAGCGAAGGCGAAGCCGCGAACGAGGACGCAGGCGAGGACGACGAGCAGCCCAAGACCGCCGCCATGTCTGACCGACTGGCGCAGCGGTTGAGCGCGCACCGTACCGCTGCGCTGCAAATCGAAGTTGCACGGCATCCGCAAGCAGCGCTGGCCGCCGTGGTGCATGGCATGGTGCAGACCGTCTTGCAGGAAAGGCACTACGGGCACGACCTGCCGCTGGGTGTGCGCCTCACGGTGCAAGACCGGCTGGAAGGCATGGCCCCGGACTGGCCGGAATCACCCGCCGCCGTGGCGCTGCGCGAACTGCAACAGGTGGCAGGCGAAACCTTGCCGGAGGACAGCGCCGAACTGTTCGCCGCGCTGCTGGCGAAATCACAGGATGAACTGGTGCGGCTGTTGGCCGTGTGCTTAGCTTCCACGGTGGACGTGGTGACGCCTCGCGCCACGCCGCACCAGCCCGGCGCGGAACTGGCGCAGGCCGTGGGGCTGGATATGGCCGCGTGGTGGCAGCCCACCAATGAGGGTTACTTCCGGCATGTGCCGAAGGCCGCGATTCTGGAAGCCGTTGGCGGGTTCGCGCCCTCGCACGTCACCCGACTGGCGAAGTTGAAGAAGGGCGACATTGCCAGCGAAGCCGAACGGCTGGCCGCTGGCACCGGCTGGATGCCCGCCATCTTCCGCTCCGAAGGCCCGCAGCAGACCGGGCAGGACGCGCCGGCGGATGGCGAAGCCGAAGCACAGGAAGAAGTGGCCGCCGTGGCGGATGACCAGCCGCAGGCCGAGGCTTTGGCCGCGTGACTTCGCACCGTAGATAGCGCCCCGGTTCCGGCCGGGGCGCTTCATGTTGAGGATGCCTGCCATGACCCACCAACCCGCAAACCGCCCCCGCATAGCTGCGACCTATGCCTCCGGCACGGTGCGCGCCCGCCGCTGGCACGGCGACGGCGACGTGCGCGGCTACCGTCCGCCGCGTGGCTGGACGGCCCGCGCCGACCTGACCGATCTGCATCCCCTCACGGGCCGCGCCTTGCCGCGCGCCGTGTGGTGGATCATCGAAACCAAGGAATAACGAGCCGCACCGGCCCCAAGCCGTGCCGCCTTGGGGCCGGTGGTCGAAAACTCCGGGCGCGGCGGTGGCCGCGCCCGGTTTCACTGCTCAAAGCCAAAACGCCCCATCGCCGCCTTCGGACAGGCGGCGATGGGGCCACGCACAAGGGCGCTCGTGCGCGAAATCCACGAAGCCAGCAAGTGTGGCGGCGCATCGCGCCGCCAACGATTCGACCGAGCCCCGCCGCAATGGGCGGGGCTGGTGTGGCTACGCCCCGGCTTGCTGCGGCAGGTTGCACGAAAGCGTGCCGTCCCCGACGCTGGCGGTTCGTTGTCTGTACGTCACGAAAGACGGTTCACCGACACGCCGCCCAGCCTCGCTTCTATGGAGCTTCCACACCACGCCTCAGTATGTGGCCGTGAGCTGCGGCAGGGGCGCTCTGGCCTTGTCGTCGGGGCATTGACCTGGCCCGCGTCAGGGCGCAAGCCGGTGCAGCCGTCACGCGGGGATGCCGAGTTGGCCACGTCTCCATTCGGGAGCGGGCGGCCTGTGCGTCCTTGTCTTGTTGTGAATCCTGGCGGTGGCGCGGCTGCGCCTTGTGCTTGATGGCCGCAACCTTGCAGCGAAAACAATTTCCCCTGCGCTGCGCGCATTCCTCGCGGGACAAATTCTTTTCGCTTCCAGGTTCTCCACGTTGTTGCGACCGCTGTGCGGTGCGACCAGCCCATCCCCCGCCGGCCGGATCACAACAAGGACGCACTGGCGCGACCTTGTTCAACCCGAAAGGAGAAACATCATGGCTAACATCGGCACCTTCACCGCAGAGAAAGACGGCTTCACCGGCACGCTTCGCACCCTGACGCTCAACGTCAAGGTCAAGCTGGTTCCCAACGACAAGGGCGACACCGAGAACGCCCCCGACTTCCACCTGCAAGCGGCTGGCCACGAAGTCGGCGCAGCGTGGAAGAAGACCAGCGAGGCCGGGCGGGAATACCTGTCCGTATCCATCGACGACCCTTCGTTCCCGGCGACGGTCTATGCCCGCCTGATCGAGAACGAGGACGGCACGCACGACCTGATCTGGTCGCGCAACAAGCCGAAGGCGGCCTGACAGCCGCTTACCGCGTCCCGCCCACTGCGGCGGGGCGCGATGCTGCTGATCGCAGCACCGCACGCGCAGGATTTCTGCTGCTGCCGCGTGCTGGATACGCCCGTCACGGCGGGCCTGCATGCGTGCCTTGTGGCTCGCAATCCGTGTCAACGAGCGGTGTGTGGCGTGTCGGCGCTGTAAGCGCCGCCGGGCTTTCGGGCTTCGCCCCGTGCCGGCAAGCCGTCACGGCCATCCGGCTTCAATCCCTCACGCCTTCGCGCCTGCGGCGCTGCGCGCTCCGCTTGCTGCAATTCAGTACCACACGCCAACGCGCTAAGGCGTGTCGGGCTCTTCCAATATCGCCCTGAGTTCCTGGCGCACCTGTGCCAGCAATTCATCAGCTTCGCGGGTGCTGTCACCGGCATAAGCCAATGTGAGCAGCGTGAGCGGATGCACTTCCATGACCTCGCACAGATCGGCCAGCTTCTGGATGGTTGGGCTTTTCAGGTCGCGCTCCAGCGTGCTCATGTAGGTGCGACTGGACACGTTGGAGAACGCTTCCTGGCTCAAACCACGCGCCTTCCTTACCGTCCGAATCGCCGCTGCCAATGAGTTCTTCGCTGCCACCTATGGTTTCCCCAAAAAACCAAGATGACAGCCCATTGCGCCCTATAGGACTACAATCTATAGTGTTCATTTGGTGGTGATGTTTTCCTTTTCCGTGCTTTTACGGAGATCCGCATCTGCGGATTTCCTCAGACCCAGGGAACCGCATCCGTGTCTTTCCTGACTTCCACCAATACGCCTTCGTGCCTCTCCGCTTTTGCGGCTTCGTGCGCTTGCGCATACGTGCATCCGTCCGCAGGCACAGATGCGCCTCGGCGATTGCGTGTGTTCGTGGAAGGGGCGCGGCCTTGACCACGCTTGTCACCGAGGAAGACCGGGTGCACCTACTGGCCCACGGCCTCACCCGCGCCGCAGGCCAGGAATGTGACCCGCTGCCCGTGGTGCGCCTGTTCACACCGGACGCACATGCGACCTGGCTATTGGCCGCGCTCGATCCGACCGATGGCGATACGGCCTACGGCCTGATCGACCTCGGGATCGGGATGCCTGCCCTGGCGACGGTGAAGCTGTCCGATCTGGCGTCCATCGTCGGGCCGCTCAAGCAGCCCGTGATACGAGATCGGTATTTCCAGCCGACGCGGCCGCTGTCGGAATACGTTCGACTGGCTCAGGAAAACGGTTCGATCACCGATTGACGCATTCCAGCGCGACCAGGCAAAAAGTATCGCATTGTGACTATTTCGGTCTTAGCCAAGACCTGGCAAGTCTTGATCCGCATGCTTGCACCAGGGTGGTGCGCTCCTGACCAAAACAGTCATGATGCCAGGCGCGAGATTCGGCACGGTGTTCAATGCTGCACCCCATTTCCGGGCGGTGCAGTCGTCGCATTTAGACGATTTCGGCAATGCACTGGAGCGAATCTGTCTTGACACCAGCAGTTAAAGCGTAACCCGAGTTTGATGACCACTTGATGGCGATTCGATAGCTCCCGCACAGCGGAATTGTGGCGACGTTCCCAGAAACAGGGAGGTTTCGCCATGACTGACCGCAGCAGCCAACACTGGTATCCCACGGCCGCGTATCTCTACACGCTGCACCTCGATGGCCCAGCGCTGGCTTGGGAGTATTTGCGCAGGAATCCAAGCTACCGGCGCGACTGGCTACGCCGGCGTCGCAAGCCTGATGCGGCGCAGGCCTGGGGCCTGCGCCTGCTGGAAGATCCCGGCCTGGATGCGCGCGACGCACATCCTGCTTGGTTCCCCGATCACGATGCCGTGGTGCAGCTATACCCCGACGCCGACCCACCACCCGATGCGCATACCTTCGAGTTCTGGCGCATTCCTGGGCGCAAGCAACTGACCCACGACGGCAAGCGCCTGGTGCTCGTATCGCATTGGCCAGGCTGCTGCGTTCGGCTGGCACTCGCACCCGACCTGGAAGATGGTTCGGCCTATCTCTACGCCACACGCGCCTGCGCCACGCCCTGTGCGCGCTACCGCACGCTCGCTGCGAAGCTGGATGCGCTATCTGCCGCAACCGTGGCCACGCCTGTGGCAACAGCCCGCTCCCGCCCCACGCCCGCCGCGCTGCTGGAACTGCATACCTTGCAAGCGCTCGACGCGACCCTCGCGGGAGCCTCCTTGCGCGAGGTGGGCGAAGGTCTGTTCGGCGCGGATGCCGTCGCGGCCGACTGGCACAAAGACAGTGCATTGCGTGCCCGCGTACGGCGGCTGGTACGCCGCGGCGATGAGCTGATGCACGGCGGCTACCGCCGACTAGCGCAGCTTCCAATGTTCCCGTCGCATTAGGGGGGACGTTTCTCGACCCGTGCGAATCGTCCCTTAGCAAGAAGCCTTGCTTTCTTGAGAGTGCCTCTATCCGGCCGCGTGGTGTGGCCGGGCTTGATGGAGGTACATCCCATGCGACCTGCTCCCTCGCGGCCTGCCGCCGCTGCCGTCACTGCGACCTCGCAGCCTCAACGCTACCTGACAAACGACGAAGCCGCCGACTACCTGCGGCTGTCGCCGCGCACGCTGGAGAAGCAGCGGGTGATCGGCGGCGGCCCCAAGTTCCGCAAGTTCGGCCGCCGCGTCATGTACGCGGTGTCCGACCTCGATGCCTGGGCCGACCAGCGCAGCTACGAGGCCACGTCCGATCCCGAATACGCCGAGCGCCACGCGGGCGACTACCGTGATGGCCGCTGATCGTCGGCGCGTGGGTGGCCTTCGCCATGTCCAGCCCGCCAGGGCAAGCCTTGCCGCAGCGCGAACAGCTCGATCTGTTCCGCGCGCTGCCGGGCGACATGGCGCCACGCGATTCCCAGGACTTGATGGCCTTTCCGTTCTTCTCGCTTGCCAAGTCGCGGCGCACGGCGCCGATCGACTTCCGCAGCGGGAACGTCACCATTCGCGTGGAAGGCACGCAGGAGCACGGCATCGCAACGATATGGGATGCCGACGTGCTGATATGGGCCGCCTCGCAGATCGTGGAGGCGCGCGACGCGGGCCTGCGCCCGTCGCGCTGGATACGCGCCACGCCTTACGAGATTTTGCGCTTCATCGGGCGCGGCACGTCCCTCAACGACTACCAGCGCCTGAAGGCCGCCCTCGACCGGCTGCAATCGACCACGGTGGCCACGTCCATCCGCGAAACCACGGGAAGGCGCTTGCATCGCTTCTCGTGGATCAACGAGTGGAAGGAACTCGCCGACGCCAGCGGCACCCCGCTGGGCATCGAGCTGATCTTGCCGGACTGGTTCTATGCCGGCGTGCTCGACGCCGCCCTGGTGCTGACCATCGACCCGGCCTATTTCCGCTTGAAGGGCGGTATCGAACGCTGGCTGTACCGCCTGGTGCGCAAGCATGGCGGGCGGCAGGAGCACGGCTGGCAATTCGACTTCCGACACCTGTACCGCAAATCCGGCAGCGCGGCCCGCTTCTCGGACTTCGCCTACGACGTGCGCGCCCTGGTGGCGCGGCAGTCGTTGCCCGGCTACGTCCTCGGCATCGAGCGGATGCCGGACGACAACACCGAGCTGCTGACCTTCCGGCCCGTGCCGCACGCGGCACGGGGATAACTGCGGGAGAACCTGTGGACGGCCTCGTGCTATCAGGAGTACCGGGTATCGTGCTATCAGGAGTACGACCCTCGTGCTATCAGGAGTACGAAAACGCCGGAAAGCCAACAACGGCGCGGGTTTGCGTTCCCTCTAACTTACCTAACAAGAAATACATAACTTTTAGTAGAAGCGCGCCGTTTCGGTGGACAACCACGAAACGGCACGGCCAGGCCGGCTTTCCAGCTCGGAGGGCCGCGCCATGATCTTCGCGTTTCTCAACCAGAAAGGCGGCGTCGGCAAGACCACGCTCGCCACGCACATCGCCGGCGAACTGGCGATGCGCGGCCTGCATGTCATCCTGCTGGATGCCGACCCGCAGGGGTCATCGCTCGACTGGACGCAGCGGCGTAGCCAGCAGGGCCTGCCCCGTCTGTTCAGCGCCGTGGGCCTTGCCCGCGAAACGCTGCATCAGGAAGCGCCAGAACTCGCCAGGCGGGCCGATCACATCATCATCGACGGCCCGCCGCGCATCGCCGCCCTCGCGCGTTCCGCGCTGCTGGCGGCCGAGCGCGTGCTGATCCCCGTGCAGCCCAGCCCCTACGACGTATGGGCTTCTGCCGAGATGGTCGCACTGATCCGCGAAGCACAGGTGTTCCGGCCAGCGCTGCGCGCGGCCTTCGTCATCAACCGGCGCGTCAGCACCACCATCATCGGCAGGGAGGCACGGCAATCGCTGGCCGAACAGCCGCTGCCCGCGCTGCGCTCGGAGATCCACCAGCGCATCGTCTTTGCCGACAGCGTAGCCGCTGGCCGGCTCGCCCGCGAAACCGCGCCCGACAGCGCCGCTGCCCGCGAGATCGCCGCGCTCACCGACGAACTGCTGCGGTGGCCGACATGACTGGGAAGCCACCACCACGCAGCAAGCGCGTCGGCATCGGTGCGCGTCCCCCAGCGAATCCGCACGCCGAAGCGTGGATTCGCCAGGGCGACGCAGATGCCGTGCAGAAAGGCGACCTCTACACCGCTCGACTGACGCTCGACATCACGCCCGCCATGCGGGCGCGCATCAAGGTGTCGGCCTTCACGCGAGGCGTGACCGTAGCCGAACTGCTGCGCGACCTGCTGGAGCGGGAGTTTCCCCCGGAGGGCACGCCGTGAACGCATCCGCTTCGACCGCCCACACCCCCAAAGCAAGTGCGCCCACGGCTGCGCCGCCGCCGGCGCCTTCGACACTCGCCGGCCAGGCCGGCAACGTGCCGCTGACGCGCGTGGCGCTGGCCTACATCGAACCGCGCTTCAAGCTCTACCTGCGCTTCGGCGAACCGGCGCGCACGCTCCAGCTCGACCGCTGGCGGCGCTGCGCCGTGTTCCTGCCGAACGCGGTTCTGTGCCGCATCCGTTGGCAGGCCAACGACTACGGCACGATCCGCTGGCAGCTCATGGTGATGCAGACCGCCACGCCGCTGGACGCCGTGCAGCGCATCCCCGGCGTGCAGCCGGGCGCGCGTCTGCTGCTGCACGCCGAAGGCGATGCCAACGTGCGCGCCGTGCTGGAACGCATCGACGGCATCGAGGCGCTGGGCATCGCAGCCGCAGACACATCGCCCGCGTACTGGCGCACGCTCGCGAACCGGCTCGCAGCGCGCTCGGCGCTACCCACATACACCGCAGAACGGCACGCCGCCTGGCTGGCCGGGAGGGCATTGCCATGACCACGATTTCCACGACCGGCCCCGTGCCGCATCCTCGCTCGCGCCTGCGCGCTCGCCTCGTGCTGGCAGGCTTCGCCACCGTCGGCCTCGCTGCGCTGGCCTGGGCGGCGTTCGTGCAGCCCCTGCCGCGAATGGCCTACAACCCGTCCGACAGCGTGGCGGTCGGTTGGTATCGCATCGAACCGTTCGACCCGCGCACCGCCTCGCGGCCACGTCCGCTGTCCGTGGACAGCATCGTGCTGATGCCGCTGCCCGACAGGGCCGCCATGCTGGCTGCGCAGCGCGGCTACCTGCCGACCCGCGTTCCGCTGCTCAAACGTGTGGGCGCAGTCGCGCCACAACACGTTTGCATCGTCGCCGGCCAGGTTCGCATCGACGGCGTGCCGGTGGCCGCCGCCCTGCCTGCCGACCGGCTGGGCCGGCCGCTGCCATCCTTGCAGCTTTGCCGCCGTCTCCAACCGGGCGAACTGTTCCTGTTGAGCGCGACCAACCCGGCGTCGTTCGACAGCCGCTATTTCGGGCCGGTCAGCGCGTTCGCCGTGATCGGCGTTGCGCATCCGATCTGGCTGGAGACACGTCCATGATGGCCGCCGATTCGCTGCACTTTGCCGCGCCTCTCATCGTGCCATCGGGCATGTCGTTCTACTGTTCGTCGCCGTGTCGTCGCGCGTGCAGTGCGGGTGCATTCGCACCGCACTTCGCGCTGCCTTCGGCGCAGCCGCCCAACGTGCAGGCGTCTTGCCTCGAACGCGCCTGGCCTGCGGCCATTGGCGTGTTCGCCGGCGGGCTGGCTGCTCGTGCAGCAGCGCCGCCGGGCCGCCGATGCCCGGAGCGGGAGCGAGGGGCAAAGGCGGAAGGCAAGACAAAAGGGTTCGGCACTCTGCCGCCCGCAAAGCCAGTCTGCACGTGGGGGTGGCGCGGCACGGCGCGGCTTCGCCGCCGTGCCGCGTGGGGCGCGAGGCACGCGCCGATGCAGGCATGTCCGCGTGCTTCGCACGCTCGGACACGCCGGAGCTTGCAGGGAGCACAGCCATGACCGACCGCGGCGACCATGATTTCTGGGTGCGCCCTGGCGCGCCGAAGAACCGAGGCAAAGGCCAGGGCCAGAGCTTCGTTTCCAAGGTGCTCAAGCAGGCTGGCAAGGCCAGCGGCGGCAAGTCGGCGGTGCGCCGTCCTACCGCTGGCGGGAGCGGCCAGCACGCCGGCCAGCGGCCCGGCTCACGGCTTGGACGCGGCCATACGGCGGCGCGCTTCGCAGGCGCAAAGCTGCCCCCTATGTCACGGCGCGTGACCATCAAGACGCTGCTGGTCAACCAGCGCAACGCCAGTCCGCAGTCGCTCGCCAAGCACCTGCGCTACATCGAGCGCGACGGTGCCGGCCGGAACGGCGAGCCGGGCCGTGCCTACGGGCCGCAGACCGACGAAGCCGACCTCGATGCCTTCAAGGAACGCTGCCAGGACGACCGACATCATTTCCGCTTCATCGTCTCACCTGAAGACAGTGCGGAGCTGGACGACCTGCGCACCTACACCCGGCACCTGATGAACCGGATGGAGGCCGACCTGGGGACGCGGCTGGATTGGGTGGCGGTCGATCACTGGAACACCGACAACCCGCACACGCACCTGATCGTGCGCGGACGCGACGATACCGGCAAAGACCTCATCATCGCGGGCGACTACATCGCCCACGGCTTCCGCCATCGCGCCGCCGAGCTGGCGACGGAATGGCTGGGGCCGCGCACCGAACTGGAGATCCAGCAGACCTTGCAGCGCGAGGTGGAGCAAGAGCGGTGGACGAGCCTCGACCGCACGTTGCAGCGCGAGGCCGGCGAGGATGGCCGGGTGCAGATCGAACGCTTCAACGAACCCCGGCTGCAACGCCAGCGCCTGCTGCTGATCGGCCGCCTGCAACACTTGCAGCGCCTGGGCCTGGCCGACGAGGTGCAGCCCGGCACCTGGGCCGTCCATGCGGACGCGGAGAAGACCTTGCGTGCCCTGGGCGAGCGTGGCGACATCATCCGAACGATGCAGCGGGCCATGAGCGGCAAGCCTCGCGAGCTGGCGGTGTTCGAGCCGGGCGACGACGGCCGCACTATCGTCGGTCGCGTGGCTGCTAAGGGTCTGGCCGACGAGCTGCACGACCGCGGCTATCTGGTCATCGACGGGTTGGACGGCAAAGCCCACTACGTCGCGTTGGACGCCCGCGACGAGCTGGCGAACTATCCCATCGGCGCGGTGGTGGAGGTACGCGGTTCCGCCGAGGTGCGGGCGGCCGACAAGAACATCGCCACGCTGGCGAGCAATGGCCTGTACCGCACCGATCACCACCTGGCGATCGAGCAAGGCCGAGCCAAGCCCGGCCGCGACCCGCAAGAGGCTGTGGCGGCCCATATCCGCCGGCTGGAAGCCCTACGGCGGGCCGGCATCGTGGAGCGCGTGGCCGAGGGGTTATGGAAGGTGCCGGACGACTTGGCCGAGCGTGGCCGCCAGTACGACGCGCAGCGGCTGGGCGGCGTGGCGGTCGAACTGAAATCGCATCTGCCGATTGAACGGCAGGCCCGCGTCATCGGCGCGACCTGGCTGGATCAGCAGTTGATCGGCGGCGGCAAGGGACTGGGCGACCTGGGCTTTGGCGGCGATGCTAGGCAAGCCTTGCAGCAGCGCGCCGACTTCCTCGAAGAACAGGGGCTGGCCCAGCGGCGCGGGCAGCGGCTGATTCTCTCCCGGAATCTGCTGGAAACGCTGCGCAATCGGGAGCTGGCGCAGGCCGCCCAGCACATTGCCGCCGATAGCGGATTGGAGCATCGGCACGTCACAGACGGGCAGCGCGTAGCCGGCATCTACCGGCGCTCGGTCATGCTCGCCAGCGGTCGCTATGCGCTGCTCGATGACGGCATGGGATTCAGTCTGGTGCCTTGGCGGCCGATAATCGAGCCACGACTGGGGCAGCAGATCGCCGCGACTGTACGCGGCGGCGGTGTGTCATGGGAGGTTGGACGGCAAAGAGGTCCTGGGATTGGATCGGGGCCGTAGGCTGTCGTACCGAGTTAAGGTGTCGAGCAGCGTTTTGGCCCTAGCTTCTGTGCTCCGTTAAGACGACTAGTCTGTGCTTATCGACGACGCTGTGGGTGCATGGTTGCTTGCCAATTCCGGTGCAACTCGCAAACGCGCTGCCCCGACCTGAACTGCCCATTCAACGATCTGCCCGGCCAATATATCCGTGGCGACACCGAACGCGCTCACCACATCGGCCTCTCGCTTGCTGCCTGTGGCTTGGATTGCTTCGAAGCGTCTACTGGCAATAGCAGTCCGTTTGGCCGGATCGACCAGTTGCACATCGAGCCGAACCGCGGCGATCGCTTCAGTGCCGCGGTATTCGAGCTGGAACGCCCGCAGCGTACTGCGCAACTCCATATCGGCGCTCATTGGGGTGCTATCGGTAATCACGGAAGTCGACCGCCCATCGCGCATGAAGGCTTCGACGATTCGGTCACGCAGCAGCACCGGTGCGGGGTCGGCCCAACGCACTCCTTGCCAAGCCGACAAGCGACCATCGGGCTGCGCAATGAACAGCCGCTCCGAATCCAGGACGCGACTACTCTCAGGGGCGTAGACGCGCAGCGCCCCGGGTCCCGGAACGGCGCGCGGCGTACTCTCCGCCTGGGCGATGTGATAGTCGGGCAATTTGTAGGTGACCATTGGAGCTGCTTTGGGAAGCACACTGCACGCGGACAAGCCGAGTACTAGCGTCATAGTCACGGCAGCGACGGGAATCATCCTGGCGGAAGTGTTCACGGCTTGGTTTCCTCAATGTTCTCTCCACCGAGCAGGTATTGCGCCGGATTGCGATCCAGTCGGCGCAGCACGGTGTTTAGATTGGCCAGCGCCTGCTGGAGTTCGTGCATGGCAGGACCTGTGGCGGCCAAGCCCTGGTTCAGCGATTCCTGATTGTTTTGCAGTAGCGTCTCAACCCTGAAAGCGGCGCGTTCGAGGGATGCCGTTGCATCACGCGTGTTCACCATGATTTGCTTACCATCGTTATTTAGTAGCAGGTTGGCATCGCGAAGAGTGCTATTTGCTTGGCGCACGGCAGCTGTCGATTCTCTGCTTGCTTCGGTCAGATTGCTGATTAACGTCGCGATCTCGGCCCTCTGGTCAGCGACCGCGCCCGTGGTCTGTTCAAGATTCACCAGACTGCGGTGCACAAGAGCCAAATTCTCCTTCGACAGTAACTCCTGCGTGCGCAGCAAGATGCCGTTGAGTGTCGTCATGCTGTTCCCCTCACCGGAGACCAGGGATGCCATCGCCGAACGTGGTGCGAGGATCAACGGTTCCTCGTCCTCTCTCCGATCCAGCAATGGCACGTTTGGCCCACCGTCGCTCAACTCGATCACCGCGTTGCCGGTAATTCCCGTGATGACCAATTCAGCGCGGGTATCCTGCCGGACCGGGATGGTGGCATTGATGCGTACGCGCGCTATCGCCCGCCTTGGGTCTCGCGGTGAAAGAGAAAGTGCAACGACTTCGCCAATCGTGATTCCGCTGTACTGAACCTGGCTGCCGGGCGTAAGCCCGGTCACTGGCTCATCGAACATAATCCGGTAATACTGGTAATCGTGGTCGGAACGTGTGTCGCTGAGCCAAAGCGCGAAGCCAATACCAATCGCACCGAGCAGCACGACGAACAGACCAATGAATACATGATGGGCACGTGGTTCCATGATCAGACCACCTCGTTCTCAGAGTTTAAATATTGCGTGCGCCCAGCCCAATGCGTGCGCGACGGAAGAATGATGCAGATGCGGAGGGGTTTCATGGCTGCGTCTCTTGGCTGGAAGCACCAGTGGCCTGTGCGGCCGCACGGCCACGGGGGCCGTGAAAGTATTCCTGTATCCACGGGTGCTTGAAGCGCTCGACTGCCTCGATGCCGTCGTTGATGAGTACCTTCTGGTTCGCCAGGACCGCGACACGGTCGCATATGGTGTACAGCGTATCGAGGTCGTGGGTTACCAGAAACACCGTGAGGCCCAGTGCATTGCGCAGGGTCAGAATCAATTGGTCGAAAGATGCAGCCCCGATTGGATCCAGTCCTGCGGTGGGTTCGTCAAGAAACAGGATGTTCGCATCAAGCGCCAAGGCTCTCGCCAGTGCTGCTCGTTTCACCATGCCTCCGGACAACGAGGCCGGATACTTGTCTCCCGCTCCGGCAGGCAACCCCACCAAGCCCAGCTTGCTTCTTGCCAAACGCTCGGCAAGAGGCCGCGCCAGACCGACATGCTCGATCAAAGGAAGAGCGACGTTCTCCAAGACGGTCAGCGATGAATACAACGCGCCCTTCTGGAACAGAATGCCGAACCTTCGCTCCATACGCGCGCGCGCAAGCCATTGGGCTCGCAGTAGGTCGCGCCCCCCGATACGGACCACGCCCGAATGCGGCTTCTGCAGCCCGACGACGCTACGCAAGAGCACGGATTTCCCGGTGCCTGACCCTCCCACCACGCCAAGGATTTCCCCGCGCCGCACGTCCAGGTCTAGGTCCTGATGGACCTGCTGGGTTCCAAACCTGTTGTCCAGGCCGCGCACTTCAATAGCGTGTCGCACACCGTTGTCGGTGTCTTGCTTCACCGCGCTCACCAGCCCATCTCCATGAAGAACAGTGCAGCGATGGCGTCTATCAGGATCACCATGAAGATTGATTGCACGACACTAGACGTCGTGTGGTCGCCTACCGACTCAGCGCTACCGGCGACCTTGAACCCTTCATGGCAGCCGATAGCGGCGATCATCACCGCGAAGAGCGGGGACTTGCTCATTCCGACAAGAAAATGGCGCACCTCGATTTTTTCCTGCACGATGGCAAGGAACTGTGCGGGAGGAATTTCCAAGCTCAGTGCGCATACGGTGGCGCCGCCCGCAATGCCAGCCAAGATGCCTACTAAGGTGAGCAGTGGCAAGGACACAAGAAGCGCCAGCACGCGTGGCAGCACCAGTAACTCGATGGGGTCGAGCGCGTTGGAGCGAAGCGCATCGATCTCTTCATTTGCCTTCATCGAACCGATTTGGGCGGTGTACGCGCTTGCGGTACGGCCTGCAATCAATATGGCCGGGAGCAGCACTCCGAACTCGCGCATGAACGAGAAGGCGACCAGATGCACCGAGAAGATGCTCGCACCGAAGTTGGCCAGCACCGTTGCTCCCAGGAACGCCACCACCATTCCTACCATGAAGCTCAGTAGCGCCACGATGGGAATGGCGTCCACCGCTGATCGCTGGATTTGAGCGATCACCGAGGTCGCGCGCCAGCGACGCGGGTGACGAACGGTACGGCTCCATGTTTCGATGATCTGGCCCACGAACCCGGCCAGACCAAGACACGCACGACAGCCCTGTTCCAAGGTCAGGCCTATGCGTCCCAGACCGCGGAGCAGAGGATTCCCGCTCACCGCTGCTTTCTCCGTCTTCTGCTGATCGGTAGCAGCGGCGGCCAGCGCTCTCATTAGGGCGAGGCGATCCGAGGACAGATTTGGAGCTGCCTCCGGCCGGTCGAGTATCGAGTCTGGCCCGAGAATTTCCACCAGCAGAGCCGCGCCGGCGGTGTCCAGTCTCTGGACTTGCGTCCAGTCGAGTAAGGGAGTGGCGTACCCCTCGGCATGACTGATGCGGGCGGCGGACACGGATTTTGCCAGACTGGCGTAGTGCTCTATCGTCCAGTCGCCACCCGCCAGCCATTTGTGATCACCGCCGACCATGGCATCCTGCCGGAGCCAAGCCTGTGAAGCGTTGCTCATGGCTGCGTGTCCCGCCAAGCGCTGTCGATGCGCTCGATGCAGTTCGTGATCGCCGCTTTGGCATGACCCAGCAATGTGTACGAACCGGCGAACTCTTTAATGACGTTGCCGCGCTCGAAGCAACTGGCGGCAGCAACCCGGCGTCCCGTCCTTAAATCGACTGCTTCGAACTCTAGGCTGGCACCACCCGTCGTCACGGGTCCAACCAGCAGGGTCGTCATTGCATTGACTGCCCGATTCGGTGTCTGCAGTTCGGTGACCGCTACACGCACCCGAACCTGTCCCGCGCCACCTGGGGGGGCGGGACTTTTGCCTTCCTGGCGTTTCAGTTCGCTCGTCACATGGTCTAGCACTTCGCGCTGCTGCGCGTCATCGAGCCCATCGATGCGACCCGAGGCGGTCTTGATCTGCGCTTCTTCCACCACGACAGCGGCATAACGCTTGGGCTCGAATCCCGCTGCGCGGTACATCAGTACGTTCTCGTATCGTGTCGGCGATAACTTCTCGTAGTCGCCGAGAAATCCGGAGCGCGTCATGCTGTTGGTCGCGCATCCAGAGAGCGCGCCTGCTACGCAAAAAAAGATGCCGCCGCGGATCAATGCAGTTTTGCTCTTCATAATGGGTCTCCTTGATCAAACGAAACTAAGACAGGCAATGCCTGCTGCGATGAGGGCGGTGCCAGACCAGCGCGTTACCGATGCGACATCGCCTAGTAGGAGGGCGCCGACGCCCAAGTTTCCAAGTAGCCCGATTCCTGCCCAGGCTGCAGAGGCCGCGCTGATCGGAATCCGCTTGAGCGCGAACCACAAAAGTGCGCCGCTGGCCGCCATGCACGTCACTGCCACACAGAGGCCGACCCAGCGCATCGGACCGCCCGCCGTGATGGCCCGCAGGCCCAGTGGATAGCCCGCTCCTAGAACCCCTGCGGCAATGACAATCGACCAGGATTTCCAGATCAGCGGATGGGTGCTGAATCGCATAAGCCTAGCGAGACATACGCATGAAGCGTGGGTGCATACGAATTCTGAGAATGCGCAGCACGCGGCGGCTCGCAAGAGACTCATGAGCGATCTCCATGCGCGGTGGCGACACTCAGGTTCCACGGCCCAATTCGCTTGATTCCAAACAGGACTTCGTAAAGCAGCGGAATCAAGCCCAACGTCACCAGCGTTCCGAGTGCCAGCCCACCGATCATCGCGATCGCCATCCCTTTCCATAATGGTCCGGAGAAGAGCATGAGTGGCACCAGTCCCGAAATGCAGGTGACCTTGGTCATCACGATTGGACGAAGCCGTTGTATCGCGGCCCCAACCAAGGCTTCATGGCGTGGCAGGCCTTCCGCTAGCCCCTGGTCGATGCGTTCCAGCAAGAGCACGGCGTTGTTGACAATGATCCCGAACAGGGCCAGTACGCCGAAGGTCGCCATGAAGCTGAAAGGTGTGCCGGTCAGCTTCAGAGCCAATACCACGCCGATAAGCGTGAAAGGGATCGTCGCGAGGATCACACCGAGCTTGCGGAAAGAATTGAACTGCCATACGAACAGCATCAGCATCGCCAGAAATGCGAGGGGCATGTAGGTCGACAGCGCGGCGTTCGATTCGGCGGCTTCCTCGATCTCGCCGCCAAGTTCAACCGAGTAGCCCGCGGGCAGGTCCAGGGCAGCGACGCTAGGCGCCAGGCGGTTGATGATCTCCTGGGCGGTGTAAGAGGTGTTCTGTCCTTGCACGGTGATCGTGCGGATGAGATTGCGCCGTTGGATGACCGAGGGCTCGCTCGCGAGCGATACGTCTGCGACCTGAGCCAGCGTCACCGCTGGACCGCCGTTGGTGGGATAGATGAGCGTCGCGCCTACGTCTGCCGTGCTGCGACGCTCGCTTACGATACTGCGCAGGACGATCGGGACGGAGGTGTCACCGTCGCGAATAACCGAGATCGATCTGCCGCTGTAGCGGACATCCAGCCCGCCAGCGATGTCTTCAGTCGTCACGCCCGCCCGACGCGCGCGGTCCTGGTCGACCCGTACGTCGATGCGGCCAACGCGCGTATCCCAATCGTTCTTGACGTTGATGGTGCCGGGCAGCTTGCGCAGCGCTGCTTCGATTTTGGACGCGGCCCCCAACAATACCTCCTCATCCGGACCGCTGACGCGATAAATGGCAGTCCCTGACTCGGTCGCACCGAGCGAGAAACGCTTGGGCTCGGCGCGCACGTCGCCATGTGCTTGCGCAAAGTAGCTGCGGGTGCGGGCGAGGACGGCGTCGATGTCGCTCTTCGGCTTCAATGTGACAACGAAGTACGCGATGTTCGATGCCGGCAGTGGTGGATTCAGGCTAAGGATGAAGCGCGGGCCACCATCGGCGACGTAGCCGATGTGATCGGAGACTTCTGGATTGATGTTCGTGTCGCCCAGCCAACCACTGATCTGCTTCACGCGGGCGAGCGTTTCGCGCGAGTCGGTACCGGGGGCGAGCTGCACCGGAATCTGGAACTGAAGCCGGTCGGACTTGGGCATGAAATCGTACGGCAGGGTGGTGAAGCCATACAGCGCAATGGCAAGCGCCGCGATCATCGACGCTACATAGACCGCCTTATGGTGGAGCACCCACTCCAGTACGCGCCGGTAGCCACGGTAGAAGCGGGTGTCATAGGCGTCGCCCTGCTCCTGCTTGTGATGGGGTTTGGCGAAGTGGTAGCACAATAGGGGCGTGACAGTCAGGCACAGCAGCCACGAAGCGAACAACGTCAGTGCCAGCACGACCACGAGATTGTGCAGATACTCGCTCGTGGCGTTCTGGCCAAAAAAGAACGGCGAGAACACGATCACGATCACGAGCGAGGACGTGAGCAGCGGAATGGCGAGCGTGCGGCCCGCCTCGAGGCAGGCATGCTTACGATCTTCGCCACCGGCCAGGCGGCGTTCGATGTCTTCGGCAATCACAATGCCGTTGTCCACCAACAAGCCGAGCGCAATGATGATGGCGCCCATCGAGACGTTCTGAAGCTCGATGTTCATCGCGCGCATGACGATGAGTGCACTGAGGATCGTCAACGGCACGATCATGCCCACGATGATCCCGGTGCGCCAACCGAGAAATAGCACGACGACACCGAGGACGACGATGATCGTCTCCATCATGACGTGGTTCATTTTGCCCATCTCGTGCTTGACGACATCGGCCTGGAAAGTGACGTATGACAGATCGAAACCCGCCGGCAGCAGCTTCTCCTGGTCTGCAACCCGTGCTTTGAGCGCTTTTCCGAACTGCTCCACGTTCTGACCGGAGGCCATCGAAACCGCCATGACGACAGCGGGCTGGCCTTTGTAGATGGCAGCAGATTCCGGCGGATCGGCTGGCCGCACACTCACCTGCGCCAGTTCACCCAATGCGATCGTCGGCACGGGCGCCGTACTACTTTGCGGTCGTGGCAGCGCGATCGGCATTGCTCGCAGGGAGGGAGCGTCACGCACTTCGCCACTGACCGCCAAGGTTGCATTGATGCCGCCGACAACAATTTGTCCACCCGAAGCGACGACGTTCTGTTTGACGAGTTGGTCGATCACCCCCTGTGGTGTCAGCTCCAATCGCGCGAGCCTAGGCCGATCGAATTCGAGATAGACGCGCTCTTCCTGCAGGCCGTAGAAAGTGATGCGCTCAATACCAGGCACGGTGTACAGGCGGTCGCGCATCTGCTTGAGCGCGACGCGCATCTCGCTCATGGAGTAACCTGGTGCAGTGACCGCAATCGAGGCAACCGCGACGCGGCCGAAGTCTTCGTCGACGAAAGGCCCCATCGTGCTCTGTGGTAAGGCATCCTTCGAATCGGCGACCTTGGCCCGGACGCGCTGCCAGATCGGTGCCAAGTCGGTGTAGCGGTCCCAGATCGTGACCTGGATCATGGCGCTGCCTGCGCGCACGGTGCTCGTCACGCGCTTGACCTCTGCCAGTTCGCGCAAGCGCTCCTCGATCGGCCGGGCAATGAGTTGCTCAACGCGTTCGGCGGGCAGCCCCGGGTTCAACGCCGTGACCATCGCATCGCGGACCGTGACAGTCGGCTCCTCCTGAGAAGGAAAATTCAGGAAGGTCGCGATGCCGGCGACGAAAATGATGAGCGCTACAAAGTAGGTAAGTCGACTGGCGCGCAGCGCCATCTCGGTGATCTTCATGATGAAGTAACCTGGTGGATCGCGTTAGCGCTTGGTCAATTGAGTGGTGGCTTCCAGTGGTGTCACTGGCTGTCCATCGGTGAGCCATCCTCCTCCGGCGGCAACCACCGTCTCGCCGGGCTTGAGTCCAGCGAGGACGCGCGCGCTGTCTCCTTCCTGTACCGGCGTGAAGCGCACCGCGCGACGGTGCACCTTCTTATCTTCAGGGGTGTAGACGAAGACGGAAGCCTCGCCCGGCTTCGTGCCGAGCACCAGCGAGGCATAAGGTATGGATACAGTCTCGGGCCGAGAGGTCTTGGAGGTTGCCGCAGGTGCGTCGAGCACGACCTGTACGGGAATACCTGGCCGAAGTGCGCGCGCTTGCGCGTTATCTTCAGGCACTAGCACCACGGGTAGGAGCGAGCCATTTTCGGCGCGCAGACCGACACGACGTACCACCGCTCGGATTGGTTGTTCGGCTCCGCTCCAGCTCAGTTCTGCGCGTTGGCCGACATCTATGTGAGGTGCCTGTGTAGTAGACGCGTTCGCGATGATCTCAGTGCCACTGCGCACGCCGTCGACCTGAAATACCGGCGCACCAGCAGCAATGTCGGTGAACGCCAAAGCCAGCTTTTCCGCCACGACACCATCGAAAGGAGCGACGATCATCGTGCCACGTTGTGCTCGTTCGGCCAGGCCAAGCGCCGCCTTGGCAGTGCGCGCTTGACCCTCTGCGACCGCTAGCTGCGCCTTCGCGCTCTCGAACGCAGCAGGGGAGATGACTTCGCTTTCGAGCAACCGGCGCTGTTGATCTGTCTGTACACGTCGATCCATCAGGCCGGCTTCGGCGGCCGCCAGGGATGCTTGCGCTTGTGTCACGCGAAGCCGGTCAGGTTGCGCATCAAGTTCTGCCAGGACTTGGCCGCGGGAGAACCGTTCACCCACGTCGACGTTCAACTTGGCGATCCGTCCTCCTGTTTCAAATCCTAGGATGCTGCGCTCGGTTGCTCGCGCCGAGCCAGTCAATTCGATGCGAGAGCTATGCGGGAGATCCGACTGCGCGGCGGCGAGCTTCACTGCGCGCGGAGGCTCGGATACGGTGGATTGCGAGTTTCCGCACCCTGAGAGCAGAGTCGAAATGGATAGTGTGCAAGCAACCGCCAAGGAGCGCGGTGCGCACGCGGTCATGACACCGCTACGGACGCGACTCATGTGCGTCCTTTTGCCGGGACAAGTTCGAGATGGCCCGAGGCGAGATCCTGGAGCGCCCGAAAGAAATGCCGCCGCTCTGCGGGTGCGAGTATTGGCAAACCCAGAAGATCGGCGAACAGGGCGCCATCCAATGCCAGCATGATGAGTGCCGCGGTCTCGGTGCCACGCGGGGATCGACGCACGCGTTCGTACTGCACGCGGTACCACTCGCGCAGTGGGTCGAGAAGTGTTGGATCTTCCGCAGCTGCCGCGAGCAGCGCTGCGCCCATCTTCTGCATCTCGTCGTCGGGCATCGCTTCCACCTGGCTCGACAGCCAGGGGTCCGGATCTCCGGCAAACCTGCGCTCGTGATTGGCTTGTACCGCGTCGAACGCCCGGATCATCTCGTCGATCAGTGTCACGAACAAATCGCGTTTGGTCTTGAAGTGATAGAGAAACGCCCCTTTGCTCAACCCGGCCCGCACAACGACGGCGTCCAGTGTCAAGCGACTGGCACCTTCCTCCAGCACCAGTTCGCGGGCGGCCTGCAGGATGCGGTCGCGAGTTCGCTGGGCTCCTTGCTGGAGGCCGGGCTGCGCATCGGCGCTGCTATGGGCAGTGGACGGGGGGGGCAACTTTGTTTTCGCGCGGGGCGGCATGGTCGTGCTCCAAAAAAGCTTGAGTCATATACAGTCCAGACGGTATAGTAGAAGCCATACAACAGTCCGTCAAGACTTTTTCGGAGCGCAAGGAGCTGCCATGTCTCAAATTCTTGAACGCTATCGCCTCATTGCCATGATTTCTCCGCTACTGCTTCTTGCGGCCTGCAGCCATGCCCCGCACTCTGCCGATCCACCTCGCCTGGATGTACCGGCCCATTTCTCAAATGAAGAGGGAGGTGAAGGCATCTTGGACAAATCGTCCCGCCGTACTCTTCCCGTCGATTGGTGGACGGCCTACGGCGATCCGCACCTCAATGCCTTGGTCCGGGCGGCGCTGGAGCGCAATACCGAACTGACGATTGCGCGAGCGCGCGTGGACGAGGCATCGGCCGCCACGCGGCGAGCACGGGCCTCCCTGCTCCCCTCGTTGTCCGCGGGCACGCAGGCAACTCGAGGACGCGACTATTCAGAGAACGTTGCAATCGGCAATGATGGCCGCGCCACGTTGTCCGCATCGTGGGAGGCAGACCTGTCGGGACGGCTTTCGCAGGCAGCAGAAGGTGCGCGCCTGGATGCGGTGGCAGCCGAACAAGCGTGGGTTGCCACGCGGTGGCAGGTCGCGTTTGAAACAGTGTCGGCGGCTGTGCAGCAGCGCCAAGCCAGTGAGCTCGAAGCGCTAGCCGCGGCGCGGCTGGCATCCGCAGAACGACTCGTCTTGCTGATGCAACGGAAGTTCGAGGCCGGACAAGCTACCGGCTTCGACATCGAGCGTACCCGCGCCGGCGTCGTCGCACTGCGCGTGGAGCAAGAGCAACTGCGGCGTGCGCGCGGCGAGGCGACGCATGCACTCGATGTACTAGTGGGACAAACGCCCGGAGCGCCTGCAGCTTCCCCAACTCTTGCGTCGCTCGCCGTCCCGGACTGGACACCGACACGCATACCTGCGGACCTGCTGAGTGAGCGGCCCGACGTGCGCGCCGCCGAAGCGAAGTTCGCCGCCGAAACCGCGCGCTGGAACGCAGCCGAAGGCGAACGCTTCCCCAGGCTGGTGTTGGACCTGAGCGGCGGACGGCAGCGCGTAGAGAGTGTGGGAACCCGCATCACTGGAAACATTTTTTCACTTGGGGCCGGGGTGTCGTTGCCGATCTTCGATGGTGGCGCGATCCGTGCCGGCATCGAGACCGGAGAGGCGCGCAGCCGAGCTGCCCGTGCGGAGTTCGAGCGCACTTTGTTGAGTGCTTTGCAGGACGTAGAGAACGCATATCTCGGTTGGCATACGCAGCACGCAGCACTGGAGCATCAGGCCGAGGGTGTCGCAGTCGCGGAGCGTCAGCTCGATCGCAGCCGACGTCTGTTCGAGGCGGGACAAGTGGACGCCACGGTGGTGGCCGAGGCTGAGGCCGGGGTGCTGTCAGCGCAGGCTTCGCTGATCCGCACGCGGGCCGAGACAGCCATGCAATGGGGCGTCCTGGCAAAAGCATTATCCGGCTCTCCTGTTTGATCGCAGAAACATGCTGGAGCAGCTTGCGAAGGCTAGCTAAATAGCGTGACGCAAGGCGAAGGTGGTGAGGCCTGAGTGATGAGGAATGCGAACATGGAAATTCGACACCTGCGCTACTTTCTGGCGGTGGCAGAGGAGCTGCACTTTGCCCGAGCCGCAGAGCGCCTCCACATAGAGACATCGCCGCTGTCGCGCGCCATCAAGGAACTTGAGGAAGAGTTGGGCGTAGCGCTATTTGCGAGAACCACTCGGAGCACCCGCTTGACTCGTGCGGGCAGGCTCTTCTTTGAGAGCGTGCCGCGTGTCTTCGCAGCTTTGCAGCAGGCGCGCGACAGTGTGAACGCCGCAGCCAATGGCTTTCATTGCCAGCTCCGTATTGCATTGTCTGATGGAATCACGCCATCGCGCCTGCCTGCGTTGTTGGCGCTCTGCCGGCAGGAAGAGCCGGAAGTGGAAGTTCGCTTCTTCGAGGTGCCTTTGGCACAGCAAATCAAGGGATTGTGTGGCGAACTGTACGATCTCGGCTTCGCTCAATCGGATGAAGTCGGCGAAGGCATCATCGCCGTGCCGGTGTGGAGTGACCCTCTGATGGTAGCTGTGCCCGCACGGCACCCCTTGCTATCCCACAAACAGATTCCCCTAGAAGAGCTGTTGCGGTATCCGCTGGTGCTCTGCGACGCGGTGGCGTGTGAGGGCCATGCTCGGCAAGTTGAACGGGTGCTACGTCGCGTGGACATAGAGCCACTGATTGCCGAACGCGTGACTTCCAGCGATCTAATGATGGTCCTGGTTTCGGCGGGACTTGCACTAGGCCTCACAGGAGGCGCGCATATCACAGCCAGCAGGGAACAGGGGGTGGTCGCACGGCCGCTGACTGGACGTTCGCCAATGCTCACGACCTATCTACTACGGCCGGCCAGCGAGCCGTCAGAAATGCTGACTCGCTTCATGGAACGCGTTCATTCGATCAAATCTCCAGATGCCAAAGGTCGGCGGTAAACCATCACACAATCTCCCAAAGAAAATTAACCATGAAGAAGATTGCTCTCATATTGCTTTCCTCGACATTGGCAGCCTGCAGCCCATCTGGGAAACCAGATAAAGCCAACCTTCCGACAGTCGATGAATTAGCGCTCAATCCTGAGCGTCTGAAAGAGTTGCGCAAGCAATGCAAGTTGGATCGACCAATGCTGGGCGACCAACTATGTAACCGGGTTGCCGAGGCTACGCGAAAGCGCTTTTACGAAGATGGCGATGTGCCCCACACCACGCCTAAAGAGCCGCCGAAGTTCTAAGCTGGTGGTCATGCCGGAGTATGTATGCCGGATATGAAAAATTTGAAGGAGAATCGCAATGGGTTGGATCTATCTTGTTTTGGCTGGATTGTTTGAAATCGGATGGCCGGTCGGGCTGAAAATGGCGCAAGAGCCAACATCGCGTTGGAGTGGGGTCGCAGTAGCCGTCTCTTTCATGACAATTAGCGGCGCCTTCCTATGGCTTGCTCAGCGTCAGATACCGATTGGGACTGCTTATGCGGTGTGGACGGGTATCGGAGCGGCGGGAACTTTCTTAGTCGGAATTCATTTCTATGGCGACCCAACCTCCCTGATGCGATACCTTGGCGTGGCGTTGATCATCCTGGGCGTTATCACGCTCAAGTTATCGAGTTGATCGCTAGCTCCATTGGTAGCGTAGTCGCTAGGCGACCCAGCTCCCAGAGTGGATCGGGCGCTGGGAACTCGTACGGTCACCTCCTCTCTCTAGTCGCTATGTGACGAGCTTGCCGGCGCCTCGGGAGAGTTCGAGCCAGTGCGCGTAAGGCGGTGGGAGCACCCATTCCGGGTGGCTCCACCTTCAGTGCCTGCGCCAAGGTGACCTGAGTACGAACTTTGTAGCCAGTCAGGCAGTGAGTTCGGAGGGGATGCTATCGGATTGGATCCAGTTGCGCCGGATCGTCGCCGGCGGTTTGTAAGCATGCGCGCTATGCGGCCGCTGCTCGTTGTAGAACTGTCGCCAACGTTCGATCAGCACCTTCGCTTCGGTCCGACTGCGGAACCATTCGCGGTTGAGCAGTTCGTCGCCCATCGTTGCCTGCGAAGTCAGGACCAGCAGAATCCTGAGGGGAGTTCTCATCATGGTTTTCTCCGTTCAGACGCTTGGGATCAAGCGGCCGGAGACCACTACGCCTGCTTGGCTTTGCGCGCTGCCTCGACCAAGCTGTCGAGCCAGTCCTGATGGCCGTTGATCATCGGGTTGGGTTTGGCGTTGTGCAGCTCCTCGGCCGGTTTGCCCTTCTGAGTTTCCTGCGTGAGGATGCGCACGCGCCTGCCGTCCAGGTTCTCAACCAGCCAGGCGTGATGCACATCCAGGCGCGTATCTGTGCCTTCCTCGCCGGACCAGCCGTGCCAGGCCACGCGGCCGGGTTGCCCATCCGCAGGTGGCACGTATTCGTTGCACTGCCCCTCTACCGGGAAGCCGAAGGTCTCGAAGTAAAACCGATCGCCGTCGGCCAGTACCGGGCCTTTGCCGTCATGAAAGCACACGTTAGCCGAGTTGGCGTAGTAGCTTGGCCACAGCGATGGTGTGACGAGTAGAGGCCATACGTCGGCCGCGCTCAAGCCGGCGGCGATGATCTCATTGGAGGCGAAATTCTCAGTAAAGCCCGGCGTGTAGCCTTCGGGCCAGAGGATGGCGTTCTGTTGCTTGCTCATATCGAAGCTCCTTCACAAAATGTCGATGACGCAACAGGGGTGGCTGCGTCATTCAAGTGGTCATGGAGCAAATCATGAGCCTCCATCTGCAATAAGTGAAATCCTAAGTTTCTATTTTTGATATCATAAAATATGATATCAAGGCCTAGGTTCTGCCATCCACCGACTAGGCTATCTCGCAGCGGCGCTACGAAAGGGCGCGTCTCCAATTGAGCCGACTGATTGCTTATTTGTAGTGCGAGGTAGAGTTGTGCTGAGCATGACGATAGGAGCGATCTTGCCTACTTGTTGTTAGCACAGGAAGTGAACAGCAGTGCTCGTATCCAGCGATGTGCTGGATCGTGATGGGTGCGTTCGTGCCAAGCAGCCGTCTTGGTGAACCCCGGTATCTTCACCGGCGGCAGGGAGATAGCCAGCTTGTCCATACCGGCGACCAAGCGGCTCGGCAAGATCGCAACCATGTCACTGGCACGCAGGATGTCTGGCAAGATCAGAAAGCTCTTGACCGACAGTGTGACGCTGCGTCGTTTGCCCAACTGTTCTAGCGCATCGTCGGTGACGCCGCGGAAACCTCCACCATCGTAGGAAACAAGCGCATGGTCGAGAGCACAGAACTGTTTAACGGTCAGCTTGCGCCCCATAGCCGCAGGATGGTCTTCCCGCAGGACACACACATAGTGTTCCTTGAACAGCTCTCGGGCATGCAGATTTGGCGGAGTGATCTCTGGCGTCAGGAGGGCTAAATCGATCTGACCGCGCTCAAGCTGGTTCTGTAGCTGCCCGCTCTCGACTGGCACTAATGAGACTCGTACACGCGGTGCGTGCCGTTTAAGTGCCGATAGAAATGGGACAGCAACGGCACGCAGCGCATAGTCCGTCGCGGCGATGGAGAAGGTCAGTTGTGCGGTGGCCGGATTGAAGGAAGGTGGCTGGAGCAGCGCGTCGATTTCGGCGAGCACCTGCTTGACAGGCATCCCTAGATCCAGCGCCCGCTGCGTTGGAACGATACCCCGCTGCGAGCGCGCGAAAAGCGGGTCACCGAAGCTCTCGCGCAACCGCGTCAGCATGCCACTCAAGGCCGGCTGGGTTAGTCCCAGACGGGCCGCCGCCCGTGTCACATTGCGTTCGTCTAACAATGCGTCCAGCGCCTTGAGCAAGTTGAGATCCATACTCTTGATATTTTTCATTTTTATTCCAATCTTAAATATCATCGTTTTTCATGATATCTAAATATTGCCTATGAGTGGAAGCAAGGCCCATTGACGGCTTTTTTTGGGTAACTTGCTTGGAACTCTGTATGCGCCGCAGTGCGCTTTCGCTTGCGGCGCTTTTCTTTGACTCGCCACCGCGCTCATTCTTTCTTTTCCCTCGACCATTGTGCTGCGAACGGTCTTTGACCGGCACTAGCCCAGAACCGATCCTGACGCCTGCGACACCCCCTGTGCAACGCTTTCAATGAGACACCAGCGCAGGAGAAATCGGAGGACAGGTCATGCAAGGGACGAACGTTCTGTTCGGCCAGATCGCTGTGGTAATCGGCATCGTGATCGCCGGCGTCTGGGGCGCCACACAATGGACAGCAGCGACCCTTGGCTATCAAGTACGCCTCGGATCGCCCTGGTTCGATCTTCTAGGTGTACCGGTTTATCACCCGTGGCGCTTGTTCGAATGGTGGTTCTTCTTTGATGCCTACGCGCCGCACGTCTTCGACACAGGCGGTGCGATTGCGGGTGGTAGCGGTTTGTTCGCTTTACTCGTCGCCATCGCCATGTCGGTATGGCGTTCTCGGCAGTCGCGGCTGGTTACGACTTATGGTTCGGCACGCTGGGCCGATGCCGTCGACATCCGCAAAGCTGGACTGACCCTCCCGGCGGGCGTCTTCCTCGGCCAACACGACGACCAATACCTCCGACATGAGGGGCCGGAACATGTCCTGAGCTTCGCACCCACGCGCTCGGGCAAGGGCGTGGGCTTGGTGGTGCCTACGTTGCTTTCGTGGCCGGCGTCCGCCGTCATTCACGACATTAAGGGAGAGAACTGGAAGATCACGGCGGGCTGGCGTTCGCGCTTTTCGCACTGCCTGCTTTTCAACCCCACCGATAGGCAGTCGGCCGCCTACAACCCGCTGCTTGAAGTCCGGCGCGGCGCACATGAAGTGCGCGACGTGCAGAACATCGCCGACATTCTGGTTGACCCTGAAGGTGCGTTAGAGAAGCGCAATCATTGGGAGAAGACCAGCCACGCGCTACTGGTCGGTGCAATCTTGCATGTTCTGTACGCAGGCGAGGACAAGACGCTGCGCGGCGTCGCCAACTTCCTCAGCGACCCGGCGTGTCCGTTCGAGCTGACGCTGCACCGGATGATGACGACGAAGCACCTGGGCGATGCGCCTCACCCGGTTGTCGCATCCGCTGCCCGCGAAGTGCTCAACAAGTCGGACAACGAGCGATCGGGCGTGCTCTCCACCGCCATGTCGTTTCTCGGCCTGTACCGCGACCCGACCGTGGCCGAAGTCACATCGCGCTGCGATTGGCGCATCGCCGACCTGATTTCCGCCGAGCACCCGGTATCGCTCTATCTGGTGGTGCCGCCCTCCGACATAAGCCGCACCAAGCCGCTGATCCGGCTCATCTTG
The DNA here is from genome assembly GCF_029837695.1 of Pseudomonas sp. GD04019. Classification (GTDB taxonomy): domain Bacteria; phylum Pseudomonadota; class Gammaproteobacteria; order Pseudomonadales; family Pseudomonadaceae; genus Aquipseudomonas. The sequence continues at coordinate 358,546 of NZ_JAOEEA010000002.1, read as the reverse complement.
AACCAGATCGGGCGGCGGCTGACCGAATCGCTCGACGGCAGCGATGGCATCGCGCGCCGGCACAAGCTGCTGCTGATGCTGGACGAGTTTCCGGCGCTGGGTCGCCTCGATTTTTTCGAGTCCGCGCTTGCCTTCATGGCCGGCTACGGCATCCGCAGCTTTCTCATCGCTCAAAGCCTGAACCAGATCGACAAGGCGTATGGGCAGAACCATTCCATCCTCGACAACTGCCATGTCCGGGTGACTTTCGCCACCAACGACGAAAGGACGGCGAAAAGGATTTCCGAAACCCTCGGCACCGCCACCGAGCTTCGCGCGCAGCGCAACTACGCGGGCCACCGCCTCGCTCCGTGGCTGGGGCACCTGATGGTGTCGCGTCAGGAAACTGCACGTCCGCTGCTGACGCCCGGCGAGGTGATGCAGCTTCCACCTGAGGACGCCGTAGTCATGGTGTCCAGCGTTGCCCCGATCCGCGCGAAGAAGCTGCGTTACTACGTCGACGCCAATTTCAAGGATCGCGTCCTGCCACCGCCCGTGCTCGCAGTCGGGAGGTACGCCGACGCGCCGCCAGCCCGCCCCGACGACTGGAGCGGCTTGGCGATCCCGGCCGTACCTACGGCGCCGACCTCGGTATCCGCCGATGGTCCGGGCGGCACCGATGACGGCGGCCCGCGCCGCCAGCTCGAACTCTCCGAAACCGTCGCCTACGAGCCCGAGTTGGACGCGTGTGCGAACGACCTGGAGCTGCTCGATGACGACGACCTGGCGCTCCCGCTTCCCGGCCAGCTCGACCCGGCCATGCAGCGCACGGCCCGGCTGGCTTCTCTCGACCCCAACGACGGAATCGACCTATGAGCCAATACCGCCTCAATCTTTTCATCCAGCCCGAGCACGCCAAGCGCCTGGATGAACTTGCCGCCAAGAAAGGCGTGTCCAAGTCCTCCATCGTCGCAGCGGCCTTGGCGTCCTGGCTGTCACCCGATGCGGGCGACCAGCGTGAGGCCGCCATTGCCAAGCGGCTGGATCGACTGTCGCGGCAGACCGAACGCATGGAGCGCGACCAGAACATCCAGATCGAAACGCTGGCGCTGTTCATCCGCTATTTCTTGACCATCAGCACGCCGGTGCCAGAAGCCCACAAGGACGCGGCCCGCGCCCAGGGCAAAGCGCGCTTCGAGCAGTTCGTCGAGCAGTTGGGTCGCCACCTGCTGCGTGGCCGCAGTCTGGTGCGCGACGTGGTGGAGGAACTGCACCCCGATCCGATGCGGATGGATGACGCAGCAGCGATGGCGTCCGCCGATGAGCGAGCTGCAGAGCGTGCGTCATGAGTGCCGTTCCGCAGATTCCGCCTGAATCTCGCTCATCCGCCGCGGCGTCCCAGGATCGCCGCATCCAGATGCTGCGCACGGCGATGGGGCCGCTGATCGCCGCTGCGCTCGAAGATCCGGATGTTGTGGAAATCATGCTCAACCCCGATCGCACCCTGTGGGTGGATCGGCTGTCGTCGGGTCGCTCGCCGCTGGGCGTGGAGATGCCCGAGGCCGATGGTGAACGCATCATCCGCCTGGTCGCCGCGCATGTCGGCGCGGAGGTGCATCGCGGCCAGCCGCTCTTGACCGCCGAGTTGCCGGAAACCGGCGAGCGTTTCGAGGGCATCCTGCCTCCGGCCGCCCCGGGGCCAGCCTTCGCGCTACGCAAGCGGGCCGTGAGCATCATCGGCCTGGATCGCTACGTGGCCGACGGCATCCTGACCGCCGGGCAGGCCGAGTTCCTGCGCCGCGCCGTGCGCGAGCGGCAGAACATCCTGATCGCCGGCGGCACCAGCACCGGCAAGACCACGCTGGCGAACGCGCTGCTGGCCGAGATCGCCGCCACAGGCGACCGCGTGCTGGTGCTCGAAGACACCATCGAGCTGCAATGCGCGGCCCGCGACCATGTGCCGCTGCGCACCCGCGCCGGCGTCGTCACAATGACCGAGCTGGTGCGGGCCACGATGCGCCTGCGGCCTGACCGCGTGATCGTCGGCGAAGTGCGTGGCGGCGAAGCCCTGGACTTGGTGAAGGTCTGGGGCACCGGCCACCCCGGCGGCATTGCCACCATCCATGCCGGCTCCGCCTTGGGCGCACTGCTGCGTCTGGAGCAACTGATCCTCGAAGTGGCAGTGAATCCGCCCCGCGCCCTGATCGCCGAGGCGGTCAACGTGGTGATTCACATCGCAGGCCGTGGCCGCAAACGTCACGTCGAAACCATCTCCCGTGTCGTCGGCTTCGACGGTGCGGGCTATCGCCTGACAGATGCGCTGGAAACGCCGTTTCCCGAGCTGCCGCCGGTTCCTCTTGCAGCCGCTGCCGCTGCGCCTTCCTCGACCCCTGACCAACCTGGAGAACTGCCATGACGCACGTTGATGCTTTCCGTCTTTCCGTAAATCCTATTTCTCGCCTGTCCAGCATGGCGCGGCTGCGCCACCTGGCCCGTCCCGCAGGGCAAGGGCTGCTGCTGGCCGCGCTGATGCTGTTGCTGGCGGGCACGGCGCAGGCCGCCGGTTCCTCGATGCCGTGGGAAGGGCCGCTGACCTCCATCCTCGAATCCATCCAAGGGCCAGTCGCCCGGATCGTGGCGGTGATCATCATCATCTCGACGGGGCTTGCGCTGGCGTTCGGTGATACCAGCGGCGGCTTTCGCAAGCTGATCCAGATCGTGTTCGGCCTGTCCATCGCGTTCGCCGCGTCCTCGTTCTTCCTGTCGTTCTTCAGCTTCTCCGGAGGGGCCGTCGTATGAGTAAGGCCACCGATCTTCCGGGCTTTGAAGTGCCGCTGCATCGCTCGCTGACCGAGCCGATCCTGCTGGGCGGTGCGCCGCGCACCGTGGCGATTGCCAACGGCACGCTAGCCGCCGCCGTCGGGCTGGGCCTGCAACTGTGGATTCCCGGCGTGGTGCTCTGGATCGTCGGCCACTCGCTGGCCGTATGGGGTGCGCGCGTCGATCCGCAGTTCATGCAGGTCTTCGCGCGGCATATCAAACACCGCCCGCTTCTGGACGTGTGAGGGGAGGACGCCATGCTGAACCTTGCCGAATATCGTCAGCGCCCGGCCTTGCTTGCCGACTGGCTGCCCTGGGCCGGGCTGGTCGCGCCGGGCGTTGTGCTGAACAAAGATGGTTCGTTTCAACGCACGTTCCAGTTTCGCGGCCCCGACTTGGACAGTGCGACACAGGGCGAGCTGATTGCCACGTCGGCGCGGCAGAACAACGCGCTTCGCCGTACCGGGTCTGGCTGGGCCTTCTATATCGAGGCCGAGCGGATGCGGGCATCGAGCTATCCGCAATCCTCCTTTCCCGAACCACTGTCCTGGCTGGTGGATGAGGAGCGACGCGCGGCGTTCGAGGAGTCGGATGGCCATTTCGAGAGCGTCTATCACTTCACGTTGCAACACCTACCGCCGCAAGAGTCTCGCGCCCGTGCGGCTGGGATGCTGTACGAGAACCGGCCCACTGAGGGTGTGGACTGGCGTGGTCGGCTTGATTCCTTCGTGGCAGAGACCGATCGCGTGTTCGACCTGCTCGATGGTGTGATGCCGGAGATTGCCTGGCTGGACGATAGCCAGACGCTGACCTACCTGCATGCCACAGTCTCCACGCGGCGCTATCGCGTCGGCGTGCCCGACGTGCCGTTCCATATCGACGCACTGCTGGCCGATGCCGCGCTGGTCGGCGGCCTGGCGCCCATGCTGGGCGATCAGCACCTGCGCGTGGTGTCGGTACGAGGCTTCCCGACCTCGACCTGGCCGGGGATCTTGGACGACCTCAACCGCCTGGGCTTTGCGTATCGCTGGAGTACGCGCTTCCTGTGCCTGGACAAAGCCGAGGCGGAACGGGAATTGGGGCGCTTGCGGCGCCAATGGTTCGCCAAGCGCAAGAACGTCATCGCGCTGCTGCGCGAAACGATCTTTCAGCAGGAAAGCCCGCTGGTCGATACCGATGCCAGCAACAAGGCCGCCGACGCCGATGCCGCCTTGCAGGAGCTGGGCAGCGATCAAGTCGCCTTCGGCTACCTCACCGCCACGGTGACGGTGCTCGACGCCGACCCGGCCGTGGCCGACGAGAAGCTGCGCATGGTGGAGCGCGTCATCCAGGGCCGGGGTTTCGTGACCATCCCCGAAACCCTCAACGCAGTCGATGCCTGGCTGTCGTCCGTCCCCGGCAACGCATACGCGAACGTGCGTCAGCCCATCGTTTCGACGCTGAACCTGGCGCACATGATGCCGATGTCAGCGGTATGGGCTGGGCCGGAGAAGAACGAACACCTCGATGGCCCGCCGCTGATCGTCACCCGCACCGATGGCGCGACGCCGTTCCGGCTGGTGACGCACATCGGCGACGTGGGGCACACCCTTGTCGCCGGGCCGACCGGCATGGGCAAGTCGGTGCTGCTCGCCATATTGGCCATGCAGTTCCGGCGCTACTTCGGCTCGCGGATCTTCGCCTTCGACATGGGGCGCTCGATGCGCGCCACCATCCTCGGCCTTGGCGGTGAGCACTACGACCTCGGTGCCGATGGCGGCATCGCCTTCCAGCCACTCGCGCGAATAGCCCACGAGGGCTACCGCACCTGGGCCGCCGAATGGGTGGAGGGCCGGCTGCTGCACGAAGGCGTGACGGTCGGCCCGGACGAGAAGGCTGCCATTTGGTCGGCGCTGCGAAGCCTTGCCGGTGCGCCAGTGGAGCAGCGCACCATGACCGGCTTGTCGGTGTTATTGCAGTCCAACGCGCTGCGCCAAGCGCTCGCGCCCTATGTGTTGGGCGGCGCCCACGGCAAGCTGCTGGACGCTGACCACGACCGGCTGGGCATGGCCGACGTGCAGGGCTTTGAGATGGAAGAACTGATGCACAGCCCCGCCGCCGTGCAAGCAGTGCTGCGCTACCTGTTCGCCCGCTTCGACGAACGTTTTGACGGCGCGCCCACGCTGCTGATCCTCGATGAAGCGTGGCTGTTCCTCGATGAGCCGTCCTTCGCGGCCCGCATCCGGCAATGGCTCAAGACGCTCAGAAAAAAGAACGTCAGCGTCATCTTTGCCACGCAGTCGCTGGCCGACATCAAGGACTCGACCATCGCGCCAGCCATCATCGAAAGCTGCGCGAGCAGGATCTTCTTACCTAACCCGCAGGCCACCGAGCCGCAGATTCGCACGATCTACGAAGGCTTCGGCTTGAACAGCCGCCAGATTGAGATCGTGGCGACCGCACAGCCCAAGCGCGATTACTACTACCAGTCGCGCCTCGGCAATCGCCTGTTCGACCTCGACCTGGGGCCTGTCGCGCTCGCATTCGCGGGCGCATCCACCCCTCAAGACCAACGCGATATTGACCGCGTGCTGACGCAGGCCGGCGCTCCCGGCTTCGCCGGCGCGTGGCTGCGCCATCGCGGCCTCGGCTGGGCCGCCGACCTGCTGCCGTCCGCTCCGGCGGCAGCTTCCTTTCTCGCTTCTCAACCGCTGGAGGTTTCACCATGAAGACCAAGCCCCGTTTGCTCTCTGTCTCACTCGCTGCCGTGCTGTCGGTATCGCTGCTGGCCGTGCAGCCCGCATCCGCGCTGACGGTGTTCGACCCGTCCAACTTCGTGCAGAACACGCTGACCGCCGTGCGCACGCTGGAACAGATCAACAACCAGATCAACCAGCTTCAGAACGAGGCGCAGATGTTGATGAACCAGGCCAGGAACCTGGCAAATCTCGACTTCAACATCGTCAACCGCCTGCGCTCGACGCTCGCCACCACCGAGCGCCTGATCGCCGAGGCGCGCGGCTTGGCCTACGACGTGCAGAGCATGGATGCCACGTTCGCCCGCCTGTACCCGGAACAGTACGCCGCCACCATCAGCGGCGACCGCATGGCACAGGACGCCCGCGAACGCTGGCAGAACACCTTGAACGGCTTGCACACCGCGATGCGGATGCAGGCGCAGGTGTCGCAGAACCTCGCCCAAGACGAAAGCGCGCTGGCCGATCTCGTGAGCCAGAGCCAGTCGGCCACCGGCGCGCTGCAAGCGATGCAGGCGACGAACCAGCTCCTGGCTTTGCAGGCCAAGCAGTCGATCCAGGCGCAGCAGCTCCAGATCACGCAAGACCGGGCCGCTTCACTGGAACTGGCGCGGCAAGCGGCGGCTATGGAGCGCGCCCGCGAAGTGCGGCGGCGCTTTCTGGGCACCGGCACGCCGTACACGCCGCAGTCCGTCAACTTCTATAACAACTGACCGGAGGCGGCCATGCGATGCGCTTCCGTCCTGATGGCCGTGCTGCTGACCGCGTGCGGCCAGCAGCCGGCCGAGAACCTGGCCGACGCCCTGGCCGCAGATCCGGTGCGGCTCAAGGCGTTGCGCGGGCAATGCGCGGCCGACCGGCAGGCCGTGGGCGAGGATGCCTGCCGCGCCGCCGCTGAAGCCTTCCGGCGGCGCTTCTTCGCCGGCCATACCGGGCCGGATGAATACAACTCGCTGGCTGAACTCCCGCCGATTCCGCCGAGCTTCGATACGCCCGCAGATGAATTGCCAGAGGGCGCCGTTCCGCTCACTCCGCCCGAGGATTCGCCATGAACGACGTGACCATCATCGACCGTTTCCTCGATACGTTCTCGCGCTACATCGACTCGGGCTTCGGCTTATTGCAGGGCGAAGTGGCATTTCTCACCGCCACGCTCATCGTCATCGACATGACGATCGCTGGCCTGTATTGGGCCATGAGCCACGCCACCGGCCAGGGCGACGACGTGATCGCCAAGCTGCTGCGCAAGGTGCTCTGTGTCGGCGCGTTCGCCTACATCATCGGCAACTTCAACTGGCTGGCGAGCATCGTGTTCCGCTCGTTCGCCGGCTTGGGAATTACCGCTACCGGCTCGGCCATCACGATGGAGAACTTCCTTCAGCCGGGCCGGCTGGCGAAGACCGGCATCGACGCAGCCGCGCCGATTCTGGAACAGATCGGGGACATGGCTGGGTTCCCCGAGGTGTTCGTGAACATCGACCCTATCGTGGTTCTGTTCATCGCCTGGCTGGTGGTGATCCTCTGCTTCTTCGTGCTGGCCGTACAGCTTTTCATCACGCTGATCGAGTTCAAACTGACTACGCTCGCCGGCTTCGTCTTGATCCCGTTTGCACTCTGGAACAAGACCTCGTTCCTCGCGGAAAAGGTGCTAGGCAACGTGGTGTCGTCAGGCATCAAGGTCTTGGTGCTGGCCGTCATCGTCGGCATCGGTTCAGGCCTGTTCGCCGAGTTCCAGGTGCATCCCGACGAACCATCCATCGACCACGCGCTGGTCGTGATGCTGGCCTCGCTCGCGCTGCTGGCGCTGGGCATTTTCGGCCCCGGTATCGCCACCGGCCTGGTGTCCGGTGCGCCACAGCTTGGTGCGGGCGCGATGGCTGGTGCTGCGGTCGGGGCTGTCGGCACCGGCGTTGCCATCGGCGCCGCCGTAACGGGCGTGGGCGGCGCCGTCATGGCCGGGGCACGAATGGCCCCGGCGGCCGCAAAGCTGGCCGGTGCCGGTGCGCGTGCCGCGACTTCGGCGGCCGGCAGTGCCCGATCGGCGTTCCAGGCCGGTTCCGCTGCGGCCGGCGGCGGTGCCAAGGGCGCGGCGGCTGGCCTCGGCAATGTCGCCAAGACTGGCGCACAAGCCGCAGGCCGCAGCGTCACCTCTGGTGCTTCCGCTGTTGGGCAGAAGGTGGCCGACTCCTTCCGCGCTGGCTGGAACGGCACAGAAGCCGGCAGCGACGGTGCTGGCCCCGGCCAGACCGCAGACGGCACCGCAGGCTCGCAGAAGCAACAGCAACCGGCCTGGGCCAAGCGGATGCACCGCCGCCAGCAGGCTACCCATGCCGCGACCACTGCCGCCCACACGCTGCGCGGCGGCGACGGCGGCGGCTCCGGGCAAGGCCCGAGCCTGCGGGATTCCGATACCTAACCTTCAAGGAGAACACCCATGCGATTCAAACGACCGCAGGTGCGCTACGCCGATACGCCGCAGCCTGCCACCCCGTATCAAGCCGCCGCCCAGGTGTGGGACGACCGTATCGGCTCCGCCCGCGTGCAGGCGAAGAATTGGCGCCTGATGGCCTTCGGCTGCCTAGTGCTCGCGCTGTTGATGGCCGGCGGCCTGGTGTGGCGCTCGGCGCAGTCCATCGTGACGCCCTATGTCATCGAGGTCGATCAAGCCGGGCAGGTGCGCGCCGTGGGAGAGGCCGCCACGCCGTACCGGCCCGGCGACGCGCAGATCGCGCACCACCTGGCGCGCTTCGTGACGCTGGTTCGCTCGCTGTCCATCGACCCCATCGTGGTGCGGCAGAACTGGCTCGATGCCTACGACTACACCACCGACAAGGGCGCGGCGGTGCTCAACGACTACGCCCGCACCAATGACCCATTCGCCCGCATCGGCAAGGAATCGGTAACGGTGCAAATCACCAGCGTGGTTCGCGCGAGCGACACGTCTTTCAACGTGCGCTGGACAGAGCAGCGCTATGTCAACGGTGCGCCCGCCGGCACCGAACGCTGGAACGCCGTGCTTTCGACCGTCCTGCAAACCCCGCGTACTGAACAGCGCCTGCTCAAGAACCCATTGGGTATCTACGTCAACGGCCTGTCATGGAGCCGCGAACTGGATTCTTCCGAAGGAGCCAAACCATGAAACTTCGTTTCCGCCTTTACGTTGTTCCTTTGACGCTGCTGGCCCTCGCGGGCTGCGCCTCGCAGGGGAAGCCGCCGCCATCCATCTCGCTCGACGAGACGGTGCTGGCCCAGCCGTTGCCCGAACCGCCCAAGCCCGTCGAAGTCGTCGCCGTCCCTGAACCGCTGGCGCTGCCGGCGCAGTTGAAGCCCCTGCCGGAACTCGATGAGGCCCCCGTTGCGCCGGAGCCGGCCGACGAAAAGGTGCGCGTTTCCCGTGCCAATGCAGAAGCGCGTATCGCGCCTACCCGTGAGGGCTACGTCAACGCGATTCAGGTGTGGCCGTTCACCGATGGCGCGCTTTATCAGGTCTATGCGTCGCCGGGGCGCGTGACGGTGGTTTCGCTTCAACCGGGCGAGGAACTGGTAACGGTCGCCGCCGGCGATACCGTGCGCTGGATCGTGGGCGACACGTCCAGCGGCGGCGGGGCCGATCTGCGCGTCAATGTGCTGGTCAAGCCTATCCGCTCCGGTCTGAAAACCAATCTCGTCATCACCACCAGTCGGCGCACCTACCTGCTGGAGCTGACCTCGACCGAGAGGGCATGGATGGCGTCGGTGTCCTGGGACTATCCGAAAGACCGAATGCTCGCGTTGCAGCGCCAGGCGCAGGCAGCGCAGGCAACAACGCCTGTCGATACGGGCCTGTCGCTGGACAAGATCCGCTTCCGCTACGCGGTATCGGGCAGCAACCCGCCGTGGAAGCCTCTGCGCGCCTTCGATGATGGAGAGAAGGTCTATATCCAGTTCCCGCCGGGCATCGCCCAGGGCGAGCTGCCGCCGCTGTTTGTCATCGGCGCGCAGGGCGACGGGCAACTGGTGAACTACCGTTTTCGCTCGCCGTACTACGTCGTGGATCGCCTGTTCGGCGCGGCCGAACTGCGGCTGGGCGGCGATGGCGGCGACGTGGTGCGGATCGAGCGCACCGATGGTGTTGCACGGAGGAACTGACCATGAGCCAGGATGACACTCCCGACCTTGCCGCGCCGCAGGCGGACAAGGTGGCGCCGGAGGCAGTGGCGCTGCGCGCCCAGCCGCGTCCAGTCACACGCCTGAACCGGCGCTCGCTGGCCATCCTTGCCGGCGTCCTAGCGGTCGCCGTGCTCGGCGCGCTGATGTGGTCGCTGCAACCTCATCGACGCAGCACAGGCGAGCAGACCGAGCTTTACAACGTCGATCGCGTGTCAAAGTCGGAAGGACTGGATGCGCTGCCGACGGACTATTCCAAGCTGCCGCCGGCGTTGCTGCCTGCCGTTCCCGAACTAGGGCCACCGCTGCCGGGCGATCTTGGCCCGGCTATCGTGAAGTCGCAGCAACCGGCGACGGCTGCCTACGCGGCCCCCGGTCACGACCCGAACGATGCCCTGCGAAAAGAAGCCGAGGCGGCCGCGGCCTCGTCCGTGTTCTTCCGCTCGGGTGGGCAGAATGCGGCGCCGGTAGCGCAGACACAGGTGGCCGCTGCGCCGGGCTTCGCCGCCAATGCGGCGTTTGACCCGCTGGCGGCCGGGCCGGCCTCCACGGCGGCCCAACCTGCTGACCCGACAGCGGTGCAAAACCGGCAAGACCAGAAAGAGGCTTTCATGAAAGCTGGCCCCACTGAAACCCGTAATTCCGGCAATCTGACTCTGCCAATTTCGCCGTATCAGGTTATGGCCGGAACAGTGGTCGCAGGTGCCTTGGTGACGGGCATCAAGTCGGACTTGCCCGGCGACGTGATCGCCACGGTGACGGAGCCGGTCTATGACACAGCCACCGGGCGCTTCCTGCTGATTCCGCAGGGTTCGCGCATCCTGGGCAAATACAACAGCCAGGTCAGCTACGGGCAGAGCCGCGTTCAAGTCGTCTGGAACCGGATCATCCTGCCGGACACGTCTTCGCTCACGCTCGACAACCTGGCCGGCACCGACCCAGCCGGCTATGCCGGGCTGGAGGACGATGTGGACTACCACTGGGGCCGCATCTTTGCCGGTGCGGCACTCACCACGCTGCTGGGCGTCGGTGCCGAGCTGGCCGCGCCGGAGAACCGGCAGGATGGTGATCGCGTCATCATCGCTGGGCGCGACAGCGCGCAGGACAGCATCAATCAGGTCGGCCAGGAGATGACCCGGCGCAACCTCAACATCCAGCCGACCTTAACGCAACGGCCGGGCCTGCCGGTTCGCATCATCGTCAACCGGGATCTGGTGCTGCGGCCGTACCAGCCGCTGTTCTTCAACCGGGGGACTTCACGATGAGCACGACCAAGAAGCTGCGGCTCGGCCCGCTGCCGAAGACCGAGAGCACCAAGCTGACTTTCGTTTGCCCGACCAGCTTGAAAGTCGACCTCGACCGCTACGCCGCGCTACACGCGCAGGCGTATGGCGAGGCCGTTGATGCGGCGACGCTGATCCCGCATATGCTGGAAGCGTTCATGGCGGGGGATCGAGGATTCAGGAAGGGCACGGCGACCCGCAGCACACCACCGAAGCCGCCATGATTGCACCGCATGCTATTCAACGGCATCCATCGAACGCGCAGCCCAGGCTGCGCGTTCTTCATTCTGGATGCCGCCGAGCCTGTTGGGCTATGATGATGCGACAGGCCCGCCGTTCCTCGGCAATCCAGCACTACACAGTGCGATGCGGCTTTCTCTCCCAACGCTCCTATGTCGCTCCTAGCCGACAACGCCGCTCTTCTTCTAAGCGGCCCCGAAAGGAGCTAACCTACTGTCCCATATACGGTTTCAAGTCCTTCTTGATTTGCTCGAAAGAATTGACACCGGCACTTTTTTGTGGGCACTCACCAGCTTCCCGTAGGAGCGAGCTCTGCTCGCGAATGGCCGCGCAAGAGCTTCGCGAGCAGAGCTCGCTCCTACAAGCCTTCAACGCCCCTAGCGCGACCGCACCAGGCTGAGCACCTCGGCGCTCTGTTGCGGCCGCTGCGCCAGGAAGCGGGTGCAGCTGACGCGCAGGAAGGAAGCGAAGTTGATCACTTCGCCACGGTAGTCCATGACCTCCTCGTACAGCTTGGTGATCAGCTGGTTGGTGGTCATGCCGTCGACCTCGGCGATCTCGCGCAGGATGTCCCAGAACTGATTTTCTAGACGCAGGGTGGTAACCACCCCACGGATGCGCAGGGAGCGCGAGCGCGACTCGTAGAGGATGGGGTCGGCCTTCACATAGAGTTCGCACATCGCACTGCCCTCCTCTCTCAGCCCAATACCTTCAGGAACGCCGCCAGCCAGGCCGGGTGCGCCGGCCAGGCGGGAGCGGTGACCAGGTTGCCGTCGACGTGCACGCCATCCATCGGCACCTCCACGTACTCGCCACCGGCCAGGCGCACTTCCGGCGCGCAGGCGGGGTAGGCGCTGCAGCCACGGCCCTTGAGCACGTCGGCGGCGGCCAGCAACTGGGCGCCGTGGCAGACGGCGGCGATCGGCTTGCCAGCCTTGGCGAAGGCCTGCACCAGGGCGATCACCTCGGCATTCAGGCGCAGGTACTCGGGGGAACGGCCGCCGGGAATCAACAGGCCGTCATAGGCGCCCTCGGAGACCTTGGCGAAGTCGAAGTTGAGGGCGAAGTTGTGCCCCGGCTTCTCGCTGTAGGTCTGGTCGCCCTCGAAGTCGTGGATCGCGGTGCGCACGGTCTGCCCGGCGCTCTTGCCGGGGCACACCGCGTGCACGGTATGGCCGACCATCTGCAGTGCCTGGAACGGCACCATGGTCTCGTAATCTTCGACGTAGTCGCCGACCAGCATCAGGATCTTCTTCGCCGTCATGACAGCTGCCTCCTCTGGGTGAATGTGGCACCAATCTGCGCCGCCTCACCCGAGCCAGGGTAACAGCTGGCTACTACAGGGCCATGCACCGCCCATAAAAAAGCCCCGCACTGGGCGGGGCTCTTCGTCACGGCTCAACCTTACAGCGGCTTGCCGCGGTTGCCGTGGGCGGCGACGAACTGCTGCACGGTCTGCAGGTCGTTGGCCAGCACGGTGCAGCGCTCGTCGCGCTGGAACAGGTCGGTCAGGTGCGGCGGCAGGGCCGGAACCGCGTCGATGCCGGCCTTCTCCACCGCTTCCGGGAACTTGACCGGGTGCGCGGTGCCCAGGGTGACCATCGGCACCGCCAGGCTGCGGCGGCACTCACGCGCGGCACGCACGCCGATGGCGGTGTGCGGGTCGAGCAGCTCGCCGCACTCCTTGTACACCTCGGCGATGGTCTCGCAGGTCTGCTCGTCGTTGACGGCCAGGGAATCGAACAATTTGCGCGCCTCGGTCCAGCGGTCTTCCTCGACGCTGAAGCCGCCACCTTGCTTGAAGGTGTCCATCAGGCCGGCGATGGCCGCGCCGTTACGGCCGTGCAGGTCGAACAGCAGGCGCTCGAAGTTGGACGAGACCATGATGTCCATCGACGGCGACAAGGTCGGGTGCAGGGTGCCCTTGACGTACTGATTGCCGCTCATGAAGCGGTGCAGGATGTCGTTGCGGTTGGTGGCGACGATCAGCTGGCTGATCGGCAGGCCCATATTGCGCGCCAGGTAGCCGGCGAAGATGTCGCCGAAGTTGCCGGTCGGCACCGAGAACGCGATGGAACGCGCCGGGCCGCCCAGCTGCAGGGCTGCGTGGAAGTAGTAGACGATCTGGGCCATGATCCGCGCCCAGTTGATCGAGTTGACCGCCACCAGGCGAGTGCCCTTGAGGAAGCCCTGGTCGGCGAAGCTGGCCTTGACCATCTCCTGGCAGTCGTCGAAGTTGCCTTCGATGGCGATGTTGTGGATGTTCTCGCCGAGAATGGTGGTCATCTGCCGGCGCTGCACCTCGGACACACGGTTGTGCGGGTGCATGATGAAGATGTCGACGTGCTCGCAGGCCTTGCAGCCTTCGATGGCGGCCGAACCGGTGTCGCCGCTGGTGGCGCCCATGATCACCACGCGCTCGCCGCGCTTGCTCAGCACGTGGTCGAGCAGGCGACCGAGCAGCTGCAGGGCGAAGTCCTTGAAGGCCAGGGTCGGGCCGTGGAACAGCTCCAGCACCCATTCGTTGCCGTTGAGCTGGCGCAGCGGCGCCACGGCGTTGTGGGCGAACACGCCGTAGGTCTCTTCGAGGATCTTCTTGAAATCGGCATCGGCGATGCTGCCGGCAACGAACGGGCGCATCACCCGGAAGGCCAGCTCGTGGTACGGCAGGCCGGCCCAGGAAGCGATCTCTTCCTGGGTGAAGCGCGGCAGATTTTCCGGCACATACAGGCCGCCGTCGCTGGCCAGGCCGGCCAGCAGGACGTCTTCGAAGTTGAGGGCCGGGGCCTGGCCGCGGGTGCTGATATAACGCATGACTTTCTACCTCAGACCAGTTGCTCGACGCGGATACGCACGACTTTGCCAACCACATCGGCCAGCCCTTCGAGGGCGGCGATGGCGTCGTCGATACGCGACTCGACGACCCGGTGGGTAACCAGGATCATCGGGACCAGACCGTCGTGCTCTTCGGCCTCTTTCTGCATGATCGATTCGATGTTGATACCGCGCTCCGAGAGGATGCTCGCCACCTGGGCCAGCACGCCCGGGTGATCCTTGGCCTGGATGCGCAGGTAGTAGGCGCTCTCGCACTCGGCGATCGGCAGGATCGGGTGGTCAGACAGCGAATCCGGCTGGAAGGCCAGGTGCGGCACGCGGTTGGTCGGATCGCTGGTCATGGCGCGAACCACGTCGACCAGGTCGGCGACCACGGACGAGGCGGTCGGCTCCATGCCGGCGCCGGCACCATAGAACAGGGTGCTGCCGGCGGCATCGCCGTTGACCATCACCGCGTTCATCACGCCGTTGACGTTGGCGATCAGGCGATCGGCCGGGATCAGCGTCGGGTGCACGCGCAGCTCGATGCCGGCCTCGGTGCGACGGGCCACGCCGAGGTGCTTGATGCGGTAGCCCAGGGCCTCGGCGTAGTTGACGTCGGCGCTGGTCAGCTTGCTGATGCCCTCGGTGTAGGCCTTGTCGAACTGCAGCGGGATGCCGAAGGCGATGGAGGCGAGGATGGTCAGCTTGTGGGCGGCGTCGATGCCTTCGACGTCGAAGGTCGGATCGGCCTCGGCGTAACCGAGGGCCTGGGCTTCCTTCAATACATCGGAGAAGGCACGGCCCTTCTCGCGCATCTCGGTGAGGATGAAGTTGCCGGTGCCGTTGATGATGCCGGCCAGCCAGTTGATACGGTTGGCAGCCAGGCCTTCGCGGATCGCCTTGATCACCGGGATACCGCCGGCCACGGCGGCTTCGAAGGCGACGATAACGCCCTTCTCGCGGGCCTTGGCGAAGATCTCGTTGCCGTGCACGGCGATCAGCGCCTTGTTGGCGGTGACCACATGCTTGCCGTTCTCGATGGCCTTGAGCACCAGCTCGTGGGCCAGGGTATAGCCACCGATCAGCTCGATGACCACGTCGATTTCCGGGTTGTTGGCCACGTCGAAGATGTCGGCGGTGATGGGGGTGGCACCGGTTTCACACTTCGGGTTGGGGCGACGAGCGGCAATCTGCGCGACTTCGATTCCACGCCCGGCACGGCGGGCAATCTCCTCGGCGTTGCGTTTGAGTACATTGAAGGTACCGCCACCGACGGTACCCAACCCACAGATGCCCACTTTCACCGGTTTCACGTTGTTTTCCCCATCTGCCTACACGAAACGGCCGGGGCGAGCCCCGGCCGCACAAAAGAGCCGCACTTTACGAAGCGCCAGACCCCAGGTCAATCGAACCGAAGGCCCGATTACTTGGCCTCCAGGGCAGCTTTCGCCAGCTCGGGTGCCGGTTGGTAGCCCGGAATCAGCTCACCATTGCCCATGACGATGGCCGGCGTGCCGTTGACGCCGATCATCTGGCCCAGCTGGTACTGTTTGGCCACCGGGTTATCACAGGTAGCTGCCGGCAGCTCCTGACGGGACTTGGCCTGATTCATGGCCGCCTGGCGATCCTTGGCGCACCAGACGCTGACCAGGGTGTTGTAGCCGTGGCTCTCGAGCCCCTGGCGCGGGAAGGCCACGTAACGCACCTCGATGCCACGGCGGTTGAGCTCCGGAACTTCGCTGTGCAGTTTCTGGCAGTAGCCGCAGTCGGTATCGGTGAATACGGTGATATGTGCCTTGGCTGGCTCCTTGGGCGAAAACACCACCATCTCGCTGGTAGGAATGCTATTGATTTCCTTGGCCACGCCCTTGCTCTCGGCCTGGCGGGTCAGGTTGACCGCATCGTTGCCCTTGAACTGATAGAGGTTGCCCTGCATCAGGAACTGGCCGTCGGCACTGGCGTAGAGCAGGCGACCGCCTTTCAGATGGACCTGATACAGGCCGCTCATCGGGCTCTCGGCGATGGCCTCGATGGGCATATCGGGCTGCAGCTTGGTCAGGGTGGCGCGAATCGCCTGGTCAGGATCGGCGGCGAAGGCGACGGAAGCGGCGAGACCCAGAACGGCACCGCCCAGAACACGAATAACGGACATGGAACACTCCTATGACAGTGCCCCCAGCCTACCACAGCGCACCCGCGCAGCCGACCGCAGACGCTGGGCGGCCCTGCTGACGTGACGGAGTGCACTCACCCCCTGGGATGGTGCTGGGCATGCAGCTCCTGCAACCGCGCACGAGCGATATGGGTGTAGATCTGCGTGGTCGATAGATCGCTATGGCCCAGCAGCATCTGCACCACCCGCAGGTCGGCGCCGTGGTTGAGCAGATGGGTGGCGAAGGCGTGGCGCAGGGTATGTGGCGACAACGGCTTGAGAATGCCGGCCACCTTGGCCTGGTGCTTGATGCGGTACCAGAAGGTCTGGCGGGTCATTTGCTCGCCACGCAGGCTGGGGAACAGCACATCGCTGGGCCGACCATCCAGCAGCAGCGGTCGTGCCTCGCGCACATAGCGCTCGATCCAGACAATCGCCTCTTCACCCAGCGGCACCAGGCGCTCCTTGCTGCCCTTGCCGAACACGCGCAGCACGCCCTGGCGCAGGTTGACCTGCTCCAGGGTCAACGACACCAGCTCGGTGACCCGCAGGCCGCAGGCATAGAGCACTTCGAGCATGGCGCGGTCGCGCAGGCCGATCGGGTCCTCCAGCTCCGGCGCCGCCAGTAGCGCTTCCACATCGGCCTCGGACAGTGACTTGGGCAATGGCCGACCGAGTTGGGGCAGATCCACCTGCAGCGTCGGGTCCTCGCCGATCAGCCCGTCGCGCAGCAGATAACGGTAGAAGCCCCGCAGGCCGGAGAGCAGGCGCGCCGTGGAGCGGGCCTTGTAACCCTGCTCCAGGCGCCAGGCCAGGTGATCGAGAATGACCTCACGGCCGGCGCTCTCAAGCTCCAGGCCACGCTCCTGCAGCCAGGCGTGGAAATGCCCGAGGTCGCTGCGATAGGCGGAACGGGTATGCGGCGACAGGCCCTTCTCCAGCCACAGGGCGTCGAGGAAGCGGTCGATCAGGTGATGATCCAGAATGGGCATTGCGCGACTGTCTTTCCGACTAAATGGCGGGCTAGTCTTCCACAGCCCCGAGCCGCAACTCCAGCGATGGGCACTTCCAGAGACAAGGAGTCCTGATGAACGAGACCCAGATCCTGCTCGGCATCGGCGGCATCGCCGCGGCCGCGCTGGCCAGCCAGTGGCTGGCCTGGCGCCTGCGCCTGCCGGCGATTCTCTTCCTGCTGCTGTGCGGCATCCTCGCCGGCCCCCTGCTCGGCTGGCTGGACCCGCAGAAGCTGTTCGGCCCCCTACTGTTCCCATTGGTGTCGCTGGCGGTGGCGCTGATCCTGTTCGAAGGCAGCCTGACCCTCAAACTCAGCGAGTGGCAAGAGATCGGCGGCGTGGTCAGGCGCATGGTGACTCTCGGCGCCCTGGCGACCTGGGCGGTGATCGCCTGCGCCACCCACTATCTGCTGGGTTTCCCCTGGGACCTCGCCGTGCTGTTCGGCACCCTGACCCTGGTCACCGGCCCCACGGTGATAGTGCCCATGCTGCGGGTCATGCGTCCGAACACCGCGGTTGCCAACATCCTGCGCTGGGAAGGCATCGTCATCGACCCGATCGGCGCCCTGCTGGCCGTGGTGGTCTACAGCTTCATCGCCAGCCGCAGCGGTGGCGCCCCACTGGGGCAGAGCCTGCTGACCTTCGCCGAGGTGATCGCCTGTGGCGCGCTGTTCGGCGCCTCCGGCGGCTGGTCGTTCGGCCAAACACTGCGCCGCCGCTGGCTTCCGGAATATTTGGAGAACCTCGGCGCGCTGGCCGCGGTGCTGGGCATCTTCATCGCCGCCAACCTGCTGGTGCACGAGTCCGGCCTGCTGGCGGTGACGGTGATGGGCATGTGGCTGGCGAACATGCGCGGGGTGGACGTGAAGCACATCCTGCACTTCAAGGAGAACCTCAGCGTGCTGCTGATCTCCGGCCTGTTCATCCTGCTGGCGGCACGCCTGGATCTCGCCGCGCTGGTCGCCCTGGGGCCGTCGACCCTGGTGCTACTGGCGCTGATCCAGTTCGTCGCACGGCCCCTGTGCGTGGCCCTCAGCACCTTTGGCTCCAGCCTGAACTGGCGCGAGCGCGCCCTGCTGGCCTGGATCGCCCCGCGCGGCATAGTCGCCGCCGCGGTCTCCGCCATCTTCGCCGAGCGCCTGAAATTGCATGGCCTGGAGCAGGCTCACCTGCTGGTGCCACTGACCTTCCTGGTGATCATCGGCACGGTGGTACTGCAGAGTGCCACCGCCCGCCCCCTGGCCCGCCTGCTCAAGGTGGCCGAACCGTCGCCACGCGGCTTTCTGCTCATCGGCGCCAACCCGGTGGCCCGCGCCATCGGCAAGGCCCTGCAGCAGCGCGACCAGCGCGTGCTGCTGACCGACTCCAGCTGGGAGAACATCAGCGCCGCACGCATGGACGGGCTGCCCACCTATTTCGGCAATCCCGCGTCGCAGCATGCCGACGCCCACCTCGACCTGATCGGCCTCGGCCAACTGCTCGCCCTGTCACCCTCCAGCGAGCAGAACGGCACGGCCTGCACACGTTTCCGCCCTGACTTCGGCAAGGCCAACCTCTATTACCTGCCGAGCCAGCGCGAGCAGCGCCTCAGCGAGAAGCACAGGACCAGCGACGAGCATCGCGGCCAGCCGTTCGGGTATCCGGCGCAGAGCTATGGCCAGCTGGCCAGCGCCCTGGCCCGTGGCGCGGAAGTACGCGCCACGACCCTCACCGACAGCTTCGGCTGGAGCGATTACCAGGCCCTGCATGGCGAACGCGCCACACTGCTGCTGGCCTTCGACTCGCGCGGCTGGTTCCACGTCGCCAGCGCCGAGCTGAACTTCACCCCGGCCGCAGACTGGACGCTGCTGGCCCTGATCGCCCCCGAAGACTGAAAAAGCAAAGGCGCCCGTGGGCGCCTTCTCTCATGCGAAATCCGGCAGCACCGGCACCGGCTTCTTGTCCTCGCCGATGGCGACGAAGCTGAACACGCCGGTAATGGCCTTCTCCCGACCGCCGCAGTACATGCCTTCGACGAATACTTCCACTTCGACCTTGAGGCTGGTGTTGCCGGCCTTGATCACCCGGCCGACCAGTTCGACGATTGAGCCGGCAGGGATCGCGTGCTTGAAGTCGATGCGATCGCTGGACACGGTCACCAGCGGCAGGCGGCAAAAACGCGTGGCGGCGATGAACGACACCTCGTCCATCCAGGCCAGCGCGGTGCCGCCGAACAGGGTGTTGTGATGGTTGGTGCTGGGCGGGAACACCGCTTTGGTCACGCGGGTTTCCGACAGCTCGGTACGGCGCTGGATCTCTTGCTCTCTCGGGGTCATGCCACTACTGCTCTGCTGAAGAATGTGGCTGCCTCGTGCTGCGCTGTTGTGCTTGTTGTCACGCTGCCCGTGCGGCAGAAACGCTGGGCTCGCCAGTCAACGAACCCATAAACGAAAAAAGCAGCCCGCAGGCTGCTTTCTTCAGGTCGGAAGACCGTCCGATCAGGACAGTTTTTCCTTGATGCGAGCCGCCTTGCCGGACAGGTCGCGGAGGTAGTACAGCTTGGCCTTGCGCACGTCACCGCGGCGCTTGACGCTCAGGCTGTCGATCAGCGGGCTGTAGGTCTGGAAGGTACGCTCTACGCCAACGCCGTTGGAGATCTTGCGCACGGTGAAGGCGCTGTTCAGACCGCGGTTACGCTTGCCGATTACGACGCCTTCGAAGGCCTGCAGACGGGAGCGGTCGCCTTCCTTTACCTTCACCTGAACGATGACGGTGTCACCCGGGGCGAAGGCCGGGATTTCTTTGTTCATCTGCTCGGCTTCGAGCATCTGGATAATTTTGTTGGTCATGCTGTGCTCCTAAGACAAACCTGGGTTTGCCATCGATACGTTAACTATCGTCCCGCTGGCGGATGTATTCCTCCAGCAGCTTTTTCTCTTCTCCAGAAAGCGAGCGGCTATCCAGAAGATCGGAGCGACGCTCCCAGGTCCGACCAAGGGACTGCTGGAGGCGCCAACGCCGGATGTGTTCGTGGTTGCCGCTAAGCAGCACGTCCGGAACACGCTTGCCTTCGTACACCTCGGGACGGGTGTAGTGCGGGCAATCGAGGAGACCATCGCTGAACGAGTCCTCCTCGGCGGAGTCTGCATGCCCGAGCGCACCCGGTAGCAGCCGCGTTACAGCATCGATCAGCACCATCGCCGGAAGCTCACCGCCGGAGAGGACGTAATCGCCGATCGACCATTCCTCATCGACATGCGCCTGAATGAAGCGCTCGTCGATGCCTTCGTAGCGGCCGGCGATGAGAATCAACGCCTGCTCGCTAGCCAGTTCACGAACCCCCTGCTGAGACAGCTGGCGGCCCTGCGGCGACAGGTAGATCACCTTCGCCGCTGCCCCTGCGTCGGCCCTGGCAGCAGCCAAGGCGCCTTCCAGAGGCTTGATCTTCATCACCATGCCGGGGCCGCCGCCGAAGGGGCGATCATCCACGGTCTGATGACGATCGTCGGTGTAGTCACGCAGCTGCCGGCAGTTCAACTGCAGCAACCCCTGCTTCACCGCACGACTGGTAATGCCGTACTGACTGATGGCGGCGAACATCTCCGGGAAGATGCTGATGACTTCGACACGCATGGCACTCGCTCAGGCAAGAGCCAGGGGCTCAGAAATCCGCGTCCCAGTCCACCCGCATCTCGCCGGCGGCCAGGTCGACCTGCTGCACGCACTGCTCGGTATAGGGCAGCAGGCGCTCGCGATCATCCAGGCTGCCCGGACAGGGCTTGACCACCATCACATCGTTGGCGCCGGTCTCCAGCAGATGATCGAGGCGCCCGAACAGTTGCCCTTGCAGATCGATCACCTTCAGTCCTTCCAGCTGATGCCAGTAGAACTCGCCGTCATCCAGCTCGGGCAGCAATGCACGAGGCACGCAAATGTCGAAACCCGCGAAGGTACGTGCTACCTCGCGGTCATCGAGCCCTTTGAGCTTGGCCACCAGGACTTTGCCCTGGAGGCGGCCGCTGACCAGCTCCACCTGCTTGACCTCACCCTCGCGCTTGAGCGTCCAGGGGCTGTAATCGAGCAGGTTGTCGATCGGGTCGGTGAAGGAATAGATCTTCACTTCCCCACGCACGCCGTGCACCGAAGTGATCTTGCCGAGGACGATCAGGTCCTCAGCGGACGGCGTGGCGTTCATAGTGCTTAGGCAGCAGCCTTGGCAGCTTCCTTCAGCAGCTGAGCAACGCGCTCAGACGGCTGGGCGCCCTGGCTCAGCCAGTAGGTAGCGCGCTCTTGGTTCACAGAGAGCTTCACTTCAGCACCAGTGGCGACCGGGTTGAAGAAACCGATGCGCTCAACAAAGCGACCGTCGCGCGCATTGCGGCTGTTGGTCACGGTCAGGTGGTAGAAGGGGCGCTTCTTGGAGCCGCCACGAGCAAGACGGATGGTTACCATTGAACTTCGTTCCTGTAATCGGTGCTAACTAAAAGGCACACACTTTAATGGGCCTAGGCCCGAAAGGCCGCATATTCTAAGGATTATCCGGCTATTTGCAAATCTCTTTTTCGGGCCACCCATCGGCCCCGGGCTTACAGCTTCGGCAGCCCGCCCGGCATCATGCCGCCGAGGCCGCGCATCATCTTGGCCATGCCACCCTTGGCAGTGAATTTCTTCATCATCTTCTGCATCTGCTTGTGCTGCTTGATCAAGCGGCCGACGTCCTGCACCTGGGTGCCGGAGCCGAGGGCGATGCGGCGCTTGCGCGAGCCGCTGATGATTTCCGGATCGCGACGCTCGGACGGCGTCATGGAGTCGATGATCGCCTCCATCTGCTTGAACTGCTTCTCCGCCGCGCCCTGGGCACCGCCCATCTGCGACAGGTTGACGCCGCCGATGGACGGCAGCTTGTCCATCAGGCCGCCGAGGCCGCCCATGTTCTTCATCTGCTGCAGCTGATCGCGGAAGTCTTCGAGGTCGAAGCCCTTGCCCTTCTTCAGCTTCTTGGTGAGCTTCTCGGCCTTCTCGCGGTCGAGGGTCTGCTCGGCCTGTTCGATCAGGCTGAGCACGTCGCCCATGCCGAGGATGCGCGAGGCGATACGGTCCGGATGGAAAGGCTCCAAGGCCTCGCTCTTCTCGCCCATACCGATGAACTTGATCGGCTTGCCGGTGATCTGCCGCACGGACAGCGCGGCACCACCACGAGCGTCACCGTCGACCTTGGTCAGCACCACGCCGGTCAGCGGCAGGGCATCGCCGAAGGCCTTGGCGGTGTTGGCGGCGTCCTGACCGGTCATGGCGTCGACCACGAACAGGGTCTCGGCCGGCTTGATCGCGGCATGCACGGCCTGGATCTCGGCCATCATCTCGGCATCGATGGCCAGACGGCCGGCGGTGTCGACGATGACCACGTCGATGAATTTCAGCTTGGCCTCGGCAATCGCTGCCTGCGCGATGGCCACCGGCTTCTGGCTGATATCGGAGGGGAAGAAGGTCACGCCGATGTCGCTGGCCAGGGTCTCCAGCTGCTTGATCGCCGCCGGACGGTAGACGTCCGCGGACACCACCATCACGGTCTTCTTCTTGCGCTCCTTGAGGAAGCGCGCCAGCTTGCCGGCGGTAGTGGTCTTACCGGCGCCCTGCAGGCCGGCCATCAGCACCACGGCCGGCGGAGTGACGGCCAGGCTGAGGTCTTCGTTGGCCGCGCCCATCAGCTCTTCCAGCTCGGCACGGACGATCTTCACGAAGGCCTGGCCCGGCGTCAGGCTCTTCGACACCTCGGTGCCGACCGCACGCTCCTTGACCTTGTTGACGAAGTCCTTGACCACCGGCAGGGCGACGTCGGCCTCGAGCAGGGCCATGCGCACTTCGCGCAGGGTGTCCTTGATGTTGTCCTCGGTCAGTTTGGCCTTGCCGGTGACATGGCGCAGCGTCTGTGACAGGCGGTCGGTTAGGTTCTCGAACATGCGCGATCCTTTGAGCGGGGTGCTTGCAGCAAGCCGCGGAGTATAACCAAGAGGTGAGGTCGCTGACACCGCCGGCGGTCTTTCGTGAAACGCTTCTTGTGTGCCACACTCACGGCCTTTCGGGCCCAGCCATACACGGATTTATGCACCCTCTGCTGCCCAGTCTCGCCGCCGCCGGCCTGTATGCCGGCGCCACCCTTTATCAGGGCTTGCGCTTCTCCCGCCGCCAGGCGCCGGACAAACGCCTGCTGGGCCTGCTCGGCGGCCTTGCCCTGATCGCCCACATCTTCAGCCTGGGCATCCAGTTGCTGCCGGGCAGCGGCCTCAACCTGGACTTCTTCAACGCCTCCAGCCTGATCGCCTGCGCGGTCATCGCGCTGATCCTGATCGGCACCACGCGCATCCCGGTGGAGAACCTGCTGCTGCCGCTGTTCCCGCTGGGCGCGCTGACCGTGCTGCTGGCCCAGCTGGTGCCGGCCGGTACCAGCCTGCCGATCAACGAGGAACCGGGCATTCTCGCCCACATCCTGCTGTCGATCCTCGCCTACGGCCTGCTGACCATCGCCATGTTCCAGTCGCTGCTGCTGTTGCTGCAGGACCACCAGCTCAAGCACAAGCATCCGTCCGGGCTGATCCGCAACTTCCCGCCGCTGCAGACCATGGAGAGCCTGCTGTTCGGCTTCCTCTGGGCCGGCTGGTTGCTGCTGTCGCTGTCGCTGCTGTCCGGCTGGGTGTTCGTCGACAACCTGTTCGCCCAGCACCTGGTACACAAGACCGTGCTGTCCTGCTTTGCCTGGGTGGTATTCGCCGTGCTGCTGTGGGGCCGCCACCAGCTCGGCTGGCGCGGGCACAAGGCTATCCGCTGGACCCTGGCCGGCTTCTGCCTGCTGATGCTCGCCTACTTCGGCAGCAAGCTGGTCCGCGAATTCATCCTGCACATCTGACCCCATGACTCTCGCCCCCTACGAATGGTGGCTCGGCACGCTGATCCTGTTGATCGGCGGCCTGTTGCTGCTGCGCGAACGCAACCTGCTGCCCCTACCCTTCCGCCGCACCAGCCGCGAGGCCCGTGCCGCCGGCGCGCCGCGCCACGAGCGGCGCCGTACGCCACGCAACGGCGATGCCCAGGAAGAACGCCAGCAACGCCAGCGCGCCCTGCTGCAACTGCTGGAGCTGGAAAAAGTCACGGTGGACGACATCATGATCCCGCGCAGCGAAGTCACTGGCATCGACCTGGACGACGAGCTGCCGCAGCTGATCGAGCAGCTGCGCGGCGTCAGCCACACCCGCCTGCCGGTGTACCGCGGCGACATCAACCAGATCCAGGGCATCGTGCATATGCGCCGCCTGGCCGTGTTGCTGACGCAGAATCGCCTGAGCCACGCCACCCTGCTGGCCTGCTGCCAACCGCCCTACTTCGTGCCCGAAGGCACGCCGCTGGCGACCCAGCTGGTGAACTTCCAGAAGGAAAAGCGCCGCCTCGGCCTGGTGGTCGACGAATACGGCGACGTACAGGGCATCGTCACCCTGGAAGACCTGCTGGACGAGATCATCGGCGACTTCAGCCATGTCGAAGGTGCCGGCAACCCGGACATCCTGCCGCAGGAAGACGGCTCGCAGATCATCGATGGCGCGGCCAGTATCCGCGAGATCAACAAGGCCCTGGGCTGGCACCTGCCCAGCGAGGGCCCCAAGACCCTCAACGGCCTGGTCACCGAGGCGCTGGAAACCATTCCGGACAGCCGGGTATGCCTGAAGATCGGCCCCTATCGCCTGGAAATCCTCGAATCCAGCGAGAACCGGGTGAAGAGCGTGCGCCTGTGGCAGACGCGCCTCAGGCCGAGCGAGTGATCAGCTCGGCCAGCCCCTCGCCCCAGACCCGGTAGCCCAGCGCCGACGGGTGATAACCGTCCCGCGCCAGATAGTCATCGGCAAACTGCAGGTCCAGCCGCGCATACTGCGCCCGCTCCTGAACGCTGATACGGCGCAACTCGCTATCCAGCAGACCGGCGCGCAGCCCGAGCAGACGGCGCAGCAGCCAGGGCAAGGCGCTGAAGTGCTGGATTGGCGGCACCCCGGTGAACACCACGCGGCAGCCATGGGCCGCCATGCGCTGGCTCAGGGCCCGCAACGCACCTTCCCAGCGGCTCAGCGAACTGAGATGGGTGGTGTCGTTCACGCCGAACACCAGCAGCACCAGGTCCGCCGGCTCGCTCAGCGCCAGCGGCAGCAGGCGCTCGCAGGCCTCGCCGGCGGTGATGCCGTTCTCGCCACAGGCGCGCCAGGCCACCGGGTGCCCCAGGCGTGCTGACAGCGCCCGGGCCAGTTGACCGGCCAGCGCGGTTTCCTGGGCCTCGACGCCGACGCCCGCCACCGTGGACTCACCGATCAGCAATAGACGCAGCGGCTCGCCCACCCGCTCGACACCAACAACGCCACTCTGCGCGCCCGAGGCCTCCGGCAGACGCAGCGCCGTGCGCCGGGTCCATAGGGCCTGCGGCAGGGCAATCGGCGTCAGGGCCAGCAGCAGCCACCACCACAGCCCGGCGCGTAGACGGCTCACAGCTCGACCTTGACCGCCTCGGACGCACGCACGGCCTTGGCGCGTGCCGCCTCGATGCTCTTATCGCGCGCCAGGGTCACGCCCATGCGCCGCTGGCCGCTGACCTCAGGCTTGCCGAACAGGCGCAGCGCGGTGTCTGGTTCGGCCAGAGCGGCACCGAGGTTGGCGAAGGCCACCTGGCGCGACTCGCCCTCGACCAGGATCACCGAGGACGCGGACGGGCCGAGCTGGCGAACGCTCGGGATCGGCAGGCCGAGGATCGCCCGCGCATGCAGGGCGAATTCGGACAGGTCCTGGGAGATCAGGGTGACCAGGCCGGTGTCGTGGGGGCGCGGCGACACCTCGCTGAACCACACCTGATCGCCCTTGATGAACAGCTCGACGCCGAACAGGCCGCGGCCGCCGAGAGCCTCGGTGACGGCCAGGGCCACGCACTCGGACTCGGCCAGGGCCTTGGCGCTCATCGCCTGCGGCTGCCAGGACTCGTGGTAGTCGCCCTTGACCTGGCGGTGGCCGACCGGCGCGCAGAACGAGGTGCCGCCGATGTGGCGCACGGTGAGCAGGGTGATCTCGTAATCGAAATCGATGAAGCCCTCGACGATGACCCGGCCCTTGCCGGCGCGGCCGCCTTCCTGGGCGTAATCCCAGGAAGCCTGCAGGTCGGCGTCGCTCTTCAGCACGCTCTGGCCCTTGCCGGAAGAACTCATGATCGGCTTGACCACGCAGGGATAGCCGACCGACTTCACCGCCTCGGCATAGGCCTCATAGGTATCGGCGAAGTGGTACGGCGAGGTCGGCAGGCCCAGCTCTTCGGCGGCCAGGCGACGGATGCCCTCGCGATTCATGGTCAGCTTGGCGGCGCGGGCGGTGGGCACCACGGTGAAGCCTTCGGCCTCCAGCTCGACCAAGGTATCGGTGGCGATGGCCTCAATCTCCGGCACGATATAGTGCGGTTTCTCCGCCTCGATCACCGCGCGCAGGGCGGCGCCGTCGAGCATGCTGATCACGTGGCTGCGGTGCGCCACCTGCATGGCCGGCGCGTCGGCGTAACGGTCGACGGCGATCACTTCGCAACCCAGGCGCTGCAGTTCGATCACCACTTCCTTGCCCAGCTCGCCGGAGCCACAGAGCAGGACGCGGGTCGCGGTGGGCGACAAGGGGGTACCGATACGGGGCATGCGGATGTCCTCGGAAAAGGGAGAAAGGGAATTCAGTGGCGGGCAGGCTGCTGCAGGAACTGCCCGGCGGCGCGGGTGCGCTCGGCGCAGAGCACCAGCACCTCGCGGCGTTCTTCGTTGCTCATGCGGCCCCAGCGGGTGATCTCGTCCGCCGTACGCTGGCAGCCGATGCAGATGTCGTGGTCGTCCAGCGCGCAGACGCTGACGCAGGGCGACTTGACCGGGCGTTCGTCGCTCACGCGTCGTCCTCGACCAGGTCGCGGGCGTAGCGCTGGGCGTTGTGCACGTAGTGGGCGGCGCTGCCTTCGAGCATCTTCTTCTGCTGCTCGGTGAGCTCGCGCACCACCTTGCCCGGGCTGCCCATCACCAGGCTGCCATCGGGAATCACCTTGCCCTCGGGAATCAGGCTGTTGGCGCCGATGATGCAGTACTTGCCGATCTTGGCACCGTTGAGGATTACCGCGTTGATGCCGATCAGGCTGTAATCGTCCACCGTGCAGCCGTGCATCATCACGTTGTGACCGACGGTGACGCCCTTGCCGAGGGTCAGCGGGAAGCCCATGTCGGTGTGCATGACGGTACCGTCCTGCACGTTACTGTTCTCGCCGATATGGATCAGCTCATTGTCGCCGCGCAGCACGGCGCCGAACCAGACGCTGGCACCCTGGTCCAGGCGCACCTTGCCGACCACTGCGGCAGTCGGGGCAATCCAGCTTTCGGGGTGGGCCTCCACGCGGGCATCGCCCAGGCGGTATTTCATCGTTGGTTCCTCACAGACAGTTGCTTCTCACAGGCGGATGATCTTTACCGAGGGCTGCGGCGGCTGCTCCAGGTCGATGCCGGCGGCGAACGCGACATTCAGCAGCTCGACGATCATCACCGCCGTCAGGCCCCAGATCTTGTAGCTCTCGTAGTGGTAACAGGGCACGTACCAGCTGCGCCCTTCGTAATCGATGCGATGGGTGACCTCGCGCGGGGTATCGAGGAAGAAGCGCAACGGCACGGCGAATACCGCGGCGATCTCGCTGTCGTTGGGCCGGTATTCGACGTAGTCCGGCACCACGCCGACCCATGGCGTGACGCGGATGCCGAAGCGCGACACCAGCGGGCTGAGCGGGCCGACCATCTCCACCAGGCCGGGCGGCAGGCCGACTTCCTCCTCTGCCTCGCGCAGGGCGGTGAAGGCCAGATCGGGATCGGTGGCGTCGCGGCGGCCACCGGGGAAGGCCACTTCGCCACCGTGGGTGGACAGGCCGCTGGCGCGCAGGGTCAGCACCAGCTCCGGTTCGTCGCTGCGGGTCAGCGGCACCAGCACGGCCGCCTCGGGGTGGCGCTGGTCGGTCTCCAGGATGCGCGGACTGTGGTCGCGCACGCGCTGCAGGAGCTCGTCGAGCATGATTGTTCTCGGTTCTTCTCGTCTGCCGGGCATCATGGCATGAAGGCGCTCCCCGCGCATCCTCGCCCCGGCTTGCCGCCGCGATGCTTCTGGCGCCAACATGGGCGATGACCCAGGAGAGACCGGCATGAAATTCTGCAGCCAGTGCGGCGGTTCGGTGGAGCAGCGCATTCCCACGGGCGACAACCGCCTGCGCTTCGTCTGCCCGCAGTGCGAGACCATCCACTACCAGAACCCGCGCATCGTCGCCGGCTGCCTGCCGGTGTGGGGCGAGCAGGTGCTGCTGTGCCGCCGGGCCATCGAGCCGCGCCGCGGCTACTGGACGCTGCCGGCCGGCTTCATGGAGAACGGCGAGACCATGGCCGAGGCGGCCATGCGCGAGACCGACGAGGAGGCCTGTGCGCGGGTGCACGACCTGCACCTCTATACCCTGTTCGACCTGCCGCACATCAGCCAGCTGTATGTGTTCTTCCGCGCCGAGCTGGTCGACCTGGACTTCTGCGCCGGCGAGGAGAGCCTGGAGGTACAGCTGTTCCACGAGCGCGATATCCCTTGGAACGAGCTAGCCTTCCCGACGGTCGGACGTACTCTGGAATGCTATTTCGCCGACCGTCGCGATCAGCTTTTTCCGGTGCGCAACGAGGGGCTGGCCCCACTCCGCCCTCGTCAGTAACTACTTACCCGAAGGGAGCATTGCCATGGATACCAGCAACCATCACAGTCTGCGCACCCTGTTCGAACAGCTCGGCCTGCCGTCCAGCAACGAGGAGATCGCCGCCTTCATCCGCGACCACCAGTTGTCCAACGGCGAGAAGCTGGCCAAGGCGCCGTTCTGGACCGAGGCCCAGGCCAACTTCCTCGCCGAATCGCTCAAGGGCGATTCCGACTGGGCGATCCAGGTCGACGAGCTGGCCGTGTCACTAACCCAGAAGCCCTGACAGAGGCAGGTGCAGCAAGCTGGCTGCCGTCGCCGGGTCATCCGCGTCGGTGACCAGCAGCAGGTCACCCGCCTCATCCAGCGCAATGCCCTCCACCTTCCAGCGGCCATCCAGCTCAGCCAGGCGACGCACCCGGCCGTCACGCTCCACCAGCCCGATCACGGCGCCCAGGCAGGCGCCGTCGTTGTAGCTGTCCGCCGTGTTCTCCGCCGCCGCACTGAATAGCCAACGCCCGTCGGCCAGCGCGGCGCCATCGGTAAAGCCCAGGGCCACGATGCCCAGCTCGCCCAGTTCCACCGGCTGAATGGTCGGCGGCGGCAGCGGGCCCTCGCCCAGCAGCCAGTCGCGCAGCTCGACCCAGCGATAACGCACGGCGGCATTGGCCGCCTGGCCCTGGTTGCCGCGCTGCAGCAGCAGGAATTCCTCACCGAGCAGGAAGCCGCCTTCGATATTCAGATCGGCGAAATGCGCGAGCAGCGGCTGGTACAGCGGCGTCAGATCGATCAGCGCAGGCTGCGCGTCCTGCTCCAGCCCCAGCAGCACCGCACGCTGGCGATTGGCTTTGGAGCCCGAGCCCAGCGCCAGCAGCGCACCCCGGGCGTGGCCGGGCAACGCCGGCAGCAGGGCCAGGGCCTCCAGGTCCGGTTTGGCCGCCTTGCGCTCAGCCTTTGGCGCCGGCAGCTCGCCCTCGAACAGGCGAACCAGTTGACCAGGCTGGTCATCAGCGAGGCTGAACAGGCCCAGGTGCAGCTCGTCGTCGGCCACCACATACAGACGCTCGTCGACCCGCACCAGCGCACTGGCGGCGCTCAGGTGCGCCTGGCCAAGGGGATGAGCGACCGGGTCGAGGACCAGGGTACGCAGCAGCTTGGGTTGGGACATGGCCTACTCCATGGGCGGATTGTTCCAAGCGACTGATCCTACCCCAGCCCACCATCCGACTGGCGAGGATTGAACATCATCCTCGGCATAGGCAGACTCTCGCGCTATAACAACCTGAACCATCAGGGCCAACACTGAAACACCTCGGAACATCGCAATGCGCTGGTTGCTCGCCTTACTCTGCATTACCTCCATCGGCCTCGCCCAAGCCTCCACCGCCCCGACTCTGCGCGGCAAGGCGATCGACAAGGTGCTGGTGGTCAAATCCGAGCGCAAGCTGCACCTGATGGGGCGCGGCGAGGTGCTCAAGTCCTATCGCATCTCGCTCGGCAAGGCGCCCGATGGCGCCAAGGTGCGCGAGGGCGACCTGAAGACCCCGGAAGGCTTCTACTGGATCGACTGGCGCAAGACCAGCGACAAGTACAACCTGTCCATGCACATCTCCTACCCCAACGCCCGCGACGCGGCCAACGCACGCAAGAAAGGCGTCTCGGCCGGCGGCATGATCATGATCCACGGCACGCCGCTGGACGACGAGTACCCCGAGTGGTTCTTCAGCACCCTGGACTGGACCGAAGGCTGCATCGCCATGCGTAACGCCGATATGCGCGAGGTCTGGGATCTGGTCAAGGACGGCACGCTGATCGAGATCCGCCCCTGAAGCTCTGCGGCGCCTAGCTCGCTAAAGACTCTGAAATTCTGCAAGGCGCCCCCGCGGCGCCTTTTTCATGCCCGCCGATCAAAATTTGCTCAATGTTAGTTGGCGCGATAAATTATTGCGCAGATATCGAGTGGAGGTTCCGCACCATGCAACAACCCAAATCCTGTGCCGCCCTGCAGCTGGACAACCAGCTGTGCTTCGCCCTGCACTCCACCTCGCTGCTGATGACCAAGGCCTACAAGCCGATGTTGCAGAGCATCGGTCTGACCTACCCGCAGTACCTGGCCATGCTGGTGCTGTGGGAAGGCGACGGCATCACCGTCGGCGACATCAGCGCGCGCCTGCTCACCGATCCCGGCTCGTTGACACCGCTGCTCAAGCGTCTGGAAGCCGAGGGCTTCATCACCCGCACCCGCAGCAGCGCCGACGAGCGCGTGGTGGAGCTGCGCCTGACCGAACATGGCCGCTCCCTGCAGCAGCAGGCCGAGCAGTTTCCCGCCTGTATCCTCGAAGCCAGCGGCCTGACCCTGGAACAGATCGGCGCCCTCAAGGACCAGATAGTCGCCCTGCGCGATCAGCTGCAGCAGTCGCTCTGACCGTTACGCCACCCGCACTGGGGTGGCGCCTCGTTTTTTCCCCGTCCTCAACCGCTCTAGCCCGCACTTATTCCACAAGAGCAGATTGCTCAGATGGAAAATTTATAAAAATTATCTTGCGCGCAAAATTAAATGCGACTAACTTCTGCCTCACGCACTTACTTAGCGCACAAAACTTTAGACAGCAAACAAATTGGAGACATCGCCATGCAAACCATCAAAGCCCTCTACACCGCCACTGCTACCGCTACCGGAGGCCGCGACGGCCGTGCCGTTTCTTCCGACGGCTTCCTCGACGTCAAGCTGACCACCCCGCGTGAACTGGGCGGCCAGGGCGGCGAAGCCACCAACCCGGAACAGCTGTTCGCCGCCGGTTACTCGGCCTGCTTCATCGGCGCCCTGAAGTTCGTCGCCAGCCAGAAGAAGCAAGCCTTCCCGGCCGACGCCTCGATCACCGGCAAGGTCGGCATCGGCCAGATCCCCGGCGGCTTCGGTCTGGAAGTGGAGCTGACCATCAGCCTGCCGGGCATCGAGCGCACCGTCGCCGAAGAACTGGTCGCCGCTGCCCACCAGGTCTGCCCTTACTCCAACGCCACCCGCGGCAACATCGACGTCCGCCTGGTCGTGGCCTGAGCCCAGCGAGACACGAGGAGAAACACGATGAAAACCCGCCGCATGTTTGCCAGCGCGCTTGCCGCGCTGGCCCTGATCACCACCTCGGCGAGCTTTGCCGAACAACCGGTCAGCCAGCAGTACCGCTACGGCCAGCAGCTGGATGTGGCGGAGGTGATCAGCCTGCAGGAAGCCATCAGCACCGGCTGCAGCGTGGTCGAGGCGCAGATGATCTACCGTGACTCGACGGGTGACCTGCAGACCGTCACCTACCTCAAGCAAGCCGACAACTGCCACAACCAGGGCTGAGGCCCTGGTTCACCACACCCCAATTCGAATCGCCAGGAGAATCATGATGAACATCAAGCAACTCGTTGGAAGCGGCCTGCTCACCCTGGCCATCGGTAACGCCTTCGCCGCCGGCAGCCCCGGCGTGGAACACCAGACCCAGGCCTTCCTCCAGGCCCTGGAAGCCGGCGGCGGCAAGCCGCTGGAAACCCTCAGCCCGCAAGACGCCCGTGCCGTGCTGGTCGGTGCCCAGGCCTCCGTGAAAGTCGACCTGTCCGGCGTGAGCGTGTCCGAGAAGACCATCCAGGCCGGCGGCCAGTCGATTCCGCTGACCATCGTCCGCCCCGAAGGCGGGAAGGGCGAGCTGCCGGTGTTCATGTTCTTCCACGGCGGCGGCTGGGTGCTCGGCGACTACCCGACCCATGCCCGCCTGATCCGCGACCTGGTGGTGAACTCCGGCGCCGTGGCCGTCTACGTCGGCTACACCCCGTCGCCGGAAGCCAAGTATCCGACCGCCATCGACCAGGCCTACGCCGCCACCCAGTGGGTCGGTGAGCACGGCAAGGAAATCAGCGTGGACAGCTCGCGCCTGGCCGTGGCCGGCAACAGCGTCGGCGGCAATATGGCCGCCGTGGTTGCCCTGAAAGCCAAGGAAGCCGGCTCGCCGAAACTGCGCTTCCAGCTGCTGCTGTGGCCGGTGACCGACGCCAGCTTCGAGACGGCGTCCTACAACCAGTTCGCCCAGGGCCACTTCCTGACCAAGCCGATGATGCAGTGGTTCTGGGACAGCTACACCACCGACCCGAAGCAGCGCGCCGAACGCTTCGCCTCGCCGCTGCGCGCCACCCCGGAGCAGCTGAAAGGCCTGCCACCGACGCTGATCCAGACCGCCGAGTTCGACGTGCTGCGTGACGAGGGCGAGGCCTATGCGCGCAAGCTGGACGCCGCCGGCGTCACCGTCACCGCGGTGCGCTACAACGGCATGATCCACGACTACGGCCTGCTCAACCCGCTGGCCCATGTGCCGGCCGTGCACGCCGCCATGCGCCAGGCCGGTGCCGAGCTGAAGCAGCATCTGCAGTAACAGCAGGCGGAAAAAAGAAGCCCCGGGATTGCCGGGGCTTCTTCTATCTATAAGTGCAGATCAGAACTGCAGGTCGGACAGCCGCCACACATCGAAGGCCGGGGTCTCGTAGGGATGGGCCTTCTTCATGGCCTTTACCACGTCGTGGATCAGCTCGTCGGCCACCACCATCTCCACCTTCCACTCCGCCACTTCCTCGCTGTGGCCCGGCTGGCCGATGAAGGGGGCGCTGCCCTCCAGCGGGCGGAACTGGCCCTTGCCCAAGGTCTGCCAGCAGCAGCTGTCGTACTGTCCAATGCGTCCTGCACCCGCCGCGAATGCCGCGACCTTTACTTCTTCCAGATGGCTTTCCGGCACATAGAAACAGAATTTGTACATCCAGCCCCTCCGAGCATCGACGAATACAGCGACCCGCGAGCCGCACTGCCAAGGCAATAATGGCATTTTGCCTCATCACCCGCGCGTGGCCTAGTTCGCAACTGTGCATTGGAGTTCGTCGCAGGCGAATCGTCCATTTCCTGACTAGAGCCTTTGGCCATAAAACGAAGCGGGCTTAATCACCCTTGGCGAAACGCCGCCAGCGTGCCTTCAGACCTTGCGCCGGCGGGCTGTGACTGCCATCGCAATAAGGCATACGCCGCGACTGCCCGCAGCGGCAAAGCAGGACGAACTGCTGGCGCACGGGTTCGAGCCGCAACCCTTCGCAGCAGCCTGGAGAACAGTCGGGGAGCACGGGCGAGCGCCCGCAGCGGCACAGCAGATGAGTCTCGCCGGGGTTGACCTGACGCACTTCGGGGAGGGAATTATCTTCGGAGCCTGACATCGCCAGCCTCGTCGGGAAGCCCTCCCCCGTAGGACGCGGGAGAGGGCATTCGCTGCGCTATCAGTCGACCCAGACGCGGGCGTTGCGGAACATGCGCATCCAGCCGCCGTCTTCCTGCCACTCGTCCGGGCGCCAGGAGTTCTGCACGGCGCGGAACACCCGCTCCGGGTGCGGCATCATGATGGTCACGCGGCCATCGCGGCTGCACAGACCGGTGATGCCGCGCGGCGAGCCGTTCGGGTTGGCCGGGTAGTTCTCGGTGACCTTGCCGTGGTTGTCGATGAAGCGCAGGGCCACGGTGCCGGACAGATCCGACTCCAGCAGGGCCTCCTCGCTCTCGAACTCGGCATGGCCTTCGCCGTGGGCGATGGCGATCGGCAGGCGCGAACCGGCCATGCCCTGCAGGAAGATCGACGCCGACTCCTGCACCTGGACCATGGCCACGCGCGCCTCGAACTGCTCCGAGCGGTTGCGCACGAAGTGCGGCCAGAACTCGGTGCCCGGGATCAGCTCGTGCAGGTTGCTCATCATCTGGCAGCCGTTGCACACGCCGAGGGCGAAGCTGTCCTTGCGCGCGAAGAAGGCGGCGAAGCCATCACGCGCTCGGCTGTTGAACAGCGCCGACTTGGCCCAGCCCTCGCCAGCACCGAGCACGTCACCGTAGGAGAAGCCACCGCAGGCCACCAGGCCCTTGAACTGCTCCAGGCTGACGCGGCCACTGAGGATATCGCTCATGTGCACGTCGACCGCGGCGAAGCCGGCGCGGTCGAAGGCCGCGGCCATTTCCACCTGGCCGTTGACGCCCTGCTCACGCAATACCGCCACCTGCGGCCGCACGCCCTTCTTGATGTAGGGCGCGGCGATGTCCTGGTTGACGTCGAAGCTGAGCTTCACCGACAGACCGGGGTTGTCCTCATCGAGGATCAGGTCGAATTCCTGTTCGGCACCCTGGGCGTTGTCGCGCAGGCGCTGGATCTGGAAGCTGGTCTCGGCCCACTGGCGCTGCAGCATGCGGCGCTCGCCGCCGAATACCGGCTCGCCGTTGAAGCTGATGGCCACGTCGCTGCCGTTGACCGGTTGGCCGATCACCGCCACGCAATCGTCGAGACCGGCAGCGCTGAACTGGGCGAGGACTTCCGGAGTGGCGTCCTGGCGCACCTGGATCACCGCACCCAGCTCCTCGTTGAACAGCACGGCGGCCAGTTCGGAGGCGTCATCGGCCAGGCCGTCGAGAAACAGGTTGAGGCCGCAGTGGCCGGCAAAGGCCATTTCCAGTGCGGTGGTCAGCAGGCCACCATCGGAACGGTCGTGGTAGGCCAGGAGGTGACCGTCGGCGTTGAGGCCCTGGATCACCGCGAAGAACGCCTTGAGATCTTCGGCGTCGTCCACGTCCGGCACGGCCTGGCCGAGCTTGGCGTAGGTCTGCGCCAGGATCGAGCCGCCCATGCGGTTCTGCCCACGGCCGAGATCGATCAGGATCAGGTCGGTCTCGCCCTTGTCCAGACGCAGCTGCGGCGTCAGGGTCTGGCGAATATCGGCGACCGGGGCGAAGCCGGTGATCACCAGCGACAGCGGCGAGGTCACGCTCTTGTCGACGCCCTCGTCCTGCCAGCGGGTCTTCATGGACATGGAGTCCTTGCCCACCGGGATGGTGATGCCGAGCGCGGGGCACAGCTCCATGCCGACCGCTTTCACGGTGTCGTACAGGCGCGCGTCCTCGCCCGGGTGGCCGGCAGCGGCCATCCAGTTGGCGGACAGCTTGATGTCGGAGATCTTCTCGATGCGCGAGGCCGCCAGGTTGGTGATAGTCTCACCGACGGCCATGCGGCCCGAGGCCGGCGCGTCCAGCAGGGCCAGCGGGGTGCGCTCGCCCATGGCCATGGCCTCGCCGGTGTAGACGTCGAAGCTGGTGGCGGTCACGGCGCAGTCGGCCACCGGCACCTGCCACGGGCCGACCATCTGGTCGCGGGCCACCAGGCCGGTGATGGTGCGGTCGCCAATGGTGATCAGGAAGCTCTTGCTGGCCACGGCCGGGTGGTGCAGCACGCGGCTCACGGCCTCGTCGATGTCGACGCTGGCGGCGGCGAAGTCATCGCCCTGCTCGGCCTCGCGGGTCACGCTGCGGTGCATGCGCGGCGGCTTGCCGAGCAGCACTTCCAGCGGCATGTCCACCGGCTTGTTGCCGAAGTGGCTGTCGGACACAGTCAGGTGCGGCTCGGCGATGGCCTCGCCGACCACGGCGAACGGGCAGCGCTCGCGCTCGCAGATGGCCTTGAAGCGCTCGAAGTCGGCAGCGTCCACGCTCATCACGTAGCGTTCCTGCGACTCGTTGCACCAGATTTCCAGCGGGGCCATGCCCGGCTCGTCGTTCGGCACGGCGCGCAGCTCGAAGCGACCGCCACGGCCGCCGTCGTTGATCAGCTCCGGCAGGGCGTTGGAGATGCCGCCGGCGCCGACGTCGTGGATGAACTTGATCGGGTTGTCGGCGCCCAGCTGCCAGCAGCGGTCGATGACTTCCTGGCAGCGACGCTCCATTTCCGGGTTGTCGCGCTGTACCGAGGCGAAGTCCAGGTCGGCGGAGCTGGCGCCGGTGGCCATGGAGGAAGCGGCGCCGCCGCCCAGGCCGATCAGCATGGCCGGGCCGCCGAGCACGATCAGCTTGGCGCCGACCGAGATCTCGCCCTTCTGCACATGGTCTTCACGGATGTTGCCCATGCCGCCGGCGAGCATGATCGGCTTGTGGTAACCGCGCACTTCTTCGCCACGCGGCGAGTTCACGGCCTGCTCGAAGGTACGGAAGTAGCCGTTCAGGGCCGGACGACCGAATTCGTTGTTGAACGCGGCGCCGCCCAGCGGGCCCTCGATCATGATGTCCAGCGCGGTGACGATGCGCTCGGGCTTGCCGTAGGGCTTCTCCCAGGGCTGCACGAAACCGGGGATGTTCAGGTTGGACACGGTGAAGCCGGTCAGGCCGGCCTTGGGCTTGGCGCCGCGACCGGTGGCGCCCTCGTCGCGGATCTCGCCGCCGGAGCCGGTGGAGGCGCCGGGGAACGGGGCGATGGCGGTCGGGTGGTTGTGGGTTTCCACCTTCATCAGGATGTGCACCGGCTCGACGGTAGCGCCGTACTCGCGGGTATCCGGATTGGGGAAGAAGCGCCCGGCCGTGTGGCCGACGATGACCGAGGCATTGTCCTTGTAGGCGGACAGCACGCCGTCGCTGTGCATCTGGTAGGTGTTCTTGATCATGCCGAACAGCGACTTGTCCTGGCTCTCGCCGTCGATGTCCCAGCTGGCGTTGAAGATCTTGTGGCGGCAATGCTCGGAGTTGGCCTGGGCGAACATCATCAGTTCGACGTCGTGCGGGTTGCGGCCCAGCTCGGTGAAGCTCTTCACCAGGTAGTCGATCTCGTCCTCGGCCAGGGCCAGACCCAGCTGGACGTTGGCCTGCTCCAGGGCGGCGCGACCACCACCCAGGATGTCCACGGCGGTCAGCGGCTTGGGCTGGGCGTGGCTGAACAGGCCGGCGGCCTCTTCCAGGGTGCTCAGCACCAGCTGGGTCATGCGGTCGTGCAGCAGGGCGGCGGCGGCCTGGATATCGGCCTCGCTCAGCTCGCCACTGACGTAGTAGGCCACGCCGCGCTCCAGGCGCTCGATCTTGGCCAGGCCGCAGTTGCGGGCGATGTCGCTGGCCTTGCTCGACCAGGGCGAGATGGTGCCGAAGCGCGGAATGGTCAGGAACAGCTTGCCGCTGGGCTCCTGCACCGGAACGCTCGGGCCGTACTTCAGCAGCCGGGCCAGCACCTGCTCTTCATCGGCGGTAAGTACTCCGGTGACTTCGGCAAAGTGCGCGAACTCGGCGTACAACCCGGTCACGGCGGGGACCTTGGCAGTCAGTTGCGAAAGCAGTTTGCCGTGACGGAAGGCGGAAAGAGCGGGCGCGCCGCGCAGGATCAACATGGAGAACAGCCTCTGAGAAGGGGGTGTACTTCGAACCTGCCACGGGCCCCCGGGAGCAGGTTCTTTGAGGCCGTGCATTCTAGCCTAAAGGACCCGCCGACGGCACCCTGAGCGCACAGGGTGCGGCGCATCTAGCAGAGCGCCGAAATACTGTCGAGATATGGCGCCCGTTGGGCTTTGCGTATACTGCGCCGATGTTTGCCCACATTGTGTTGCGCATCCGCACGACCGCCGGCTTGTTGGCGACCGCGATCCTCCTGCTGCTCGCGGGCTGCGATGCTTCTCCGGAAGCGGCGCAGCCCAGCACCCTCGAGCGGGTACAGGAGGACGGCGTGCTTCGCGTGGTCACCCGCAACAGCCCGACGACCTACTTCCAGGATCGTGCCGGCGAGACCGGTTTCGAGTACGAGCTGGCCAAGCGCTTCGCCGACAACCTGGGCGTCGAGCTGAAGGTCGAGACCGCCGACAACCTCGACGACCTGTTCACCCGCCTCAACCAGAGCAACGGCCCGGTGCTGGCCGCCGCCGGCCTGGTCGCCAGCGAGGGGCGCAAGGCCCAGGCCAACTTCTCCCGCGCCTACCTGGATGTCACCCCGCAGATCATCTACCGCGACGGCCAGCGCCGCCCCAGCCGTCCCGAGGAGCTGATCGGCCGGCGCATCCTGGTGCTCAAGGGCAGCAGCCACGCCGAGCAGCTGGCCGAACTGAAGAAGACCCTGCCCGAGCTGCAGTACGAGGAGTCCGCCGATGTCGAGGTGGTCGACCTGCTGCGCATGGTCGACGAAGGTCAGGTCGACCTGACCCTGGTGGACTCCAACGAACTGGCGATGAACCAGGTGTACTTCCCCAACGTGCGCGTCGCCTTCGACCTCGGCCAGGCGCGCAGCCTGGGCTGGGCGGTGGCCGCCGGCGAGGACGACAGCCTGTTGCGCGAGGCCAACCTCTTCCTCACCCTGGTCGAGGAGAACGGCAGCCTGCAGCGCCTCAAGGAGCGCTACTACGGCCACGTCGACGTACTCGGCTATGTCGGCGCGTACACCTTCGCCAAGCATCTGCAGCAACGCCTGCCGCGCTACGAGCAGCAGTTCAAGCAGGCCGCCGAGAAGCACAAGGTGGACTGGCGCCTGCTGGCCGCCATCGGCTACCAGGAATCGCTATGGACCGCCGACGCCACCTCCAAGACCGGCGTGCGCGGCCTGATGATGCTGACCCAGGCCACCGCCCAGGCCATGGGTGTGGTCAATCGCCTGGACCCCAAGCAGAGCATCGCCGGCGGCGCCAAGTACTTCACCCTGGTACATAGCGGCCTGACCGAGGAGATGAGCGAGCCGGACCGCACCTGGTTCGCCCTGGCCGCCTACAACATCGGCATCGCCCACCTGTCGGACGCCCGCAAGCTGGCCCAGGCCGAAGGCCTCAACCCGAACAAGTGGCTGGACGTACAGAAGATGCTGCCGCGCCTGTCGCAGAAGCGCTGGTACAGCAAGACCCGCTACGGCTACGCCCGCGGCGGCGAGACGGTGCACTTCGTGCGCAACGTGCGGCGCTACTACGACATCCTCAACTGGGTGACCCAGCCGCAGCTGGAAGGCGCCCGCGTCGCCGAGAGTGGCCTGCATGTGCCGGGCGTGAACAAGACGATTCCCAAGGAAGAGCCGACGCAGCTGTAGCCCGGATGCAATCCGGGAAACACGCCCGACCTGCTTCGACCTGGCAGCGACCAAGCCAGCCCTCCCAGGATTGCATCCGGGCTACTTGTCCCCGGCCCGCCGCGCCTTGAAGAAGGCACTGAGCATTTCCCCGCATTCCTGCGCCAGCAACCCGCCCTCGATCAGCACCCGATGGTTGAGGAAGTCCTGGGTGAAGAACTGCCCGCGGCTGACCGCCACGCCCGCCTTGGGCTCGGTGGTGCCATAGACCACCCGGTTGACGCGCGAATGCACGATCAGCCCGGCGCACATGCTGCAGGGCTCCAGGGTGACGTACAGCGTGCTGCCGGGCAGGCGGTAGTTCTGCACGGCCTGGGCGGCGGCGCGGATCGCCACCATCTCGGCATGGGCGCTGGGGTCGGAGGTGCTGATCGGGCAGTTGAAGCCGCGGCCGATCACCTCGCCATCCTGCACCAGCACCGCGCCCACCGGCACCTCGCCGCGCTCCGCTCCTTGGGCAGCCAGAGCCAGCGCCTGGCGCATAAAGCGCTCGTCCTGGCTGCGGTCGATGATCTTCGGTTGGCGCATCAAACCACCTCGATGGCGGCCATCAGGCCGGTTTCCATGTGATCGATCACATGGCAGTGGAACATCCACACCCCGGGATTATCGGCGACGAAGGCGATGCGCGCCGTCTCGTTCTTGCCCAGCAGGTAGGTGTCGGTGAAGTACGGCACGATGTCCTTGCGGTCCGAATCCAGCACCTTGAAGCTCATGCCGTGCAGGTGGATGGGGTGCTGGTACTGGGCCATGTTGCGCAGCACGAAGATGTAATGGCCGTCCTTCTTCAGGCTGGCGATCGGCCGATCGGCACAGGCCTTGTCGCTGATGTCCCAGGCCTGGCCGTTGATCTGCCAGTAGCGATAACTGCCACCGCGCTGCACATCGCCGGAGAGCATGGCCGCCCACTCGAAGTTGAAGCGCAGGGTCTCGGCCTGGCTCAGGTCCGGTTCGCGCACCGGATTGGCCGGCAGCGCCGGCGGCCAGTCGCCGGGCGCCTCGCTGCCGGCCACGCTCCTGATGGTCGCCAGACGCAGCGGCCCATTGCGCAGCGGCAGTTCCTGGCCTGCCGCCGGCACCTTGAGCGCCAGATCGATACGCATGCCCGGGCCCAGCCAGTAGTCCTTGCCCAGCGCGCGCGGTTCCACCGGGTTGCCGTCCAGCGCATAGATGCGTGCTTCGCCGCCCGGCAGGTTGAGACGGTAGGTGATGGTGCTGTCGACATTGATCAGGCGCAGGCGCACCACCTGCCCGGCCGGCAGCTCCAGGGTCGGCAGCGGCTGGCCGTTGATGGTCGACAGGCGTCCACGAGTGCCCTCGCGGGCCGCCTGGCGCGGCACCAGGAACTCGGTGAAGGCGCCCTGCTCGTCCACGTGCCAGGTCTTCAGGCATAGCGTGCGCTCGTGGGCGAAACCGCTCGACTCGCGCTCCTCGACGATCAGCGGGCCGACCAGGCCGCGGCCCAGCTGCTCGGAGCTGGCGGTGTGCGGGTGGTACCAGTAGCTGCCGGCGTCCGGGCAGATGAAGTCGTAGTCGAAGTATTCACCCGGCTTGACCGGCAGCTGCGAGACATAGGGCACGCCGTCCATGTCCAGCGGCAGGCGGATGCCGTGCCAGTGGATGGTGGTGTCCACATCCAGCCTGTTGATGAAGCGTACCCGCAGACGCTCGCCCTGCTTGCAGCGCAGCTCCAGGCCGGGCGCCTGTCCGCCGTAGGCCCAGGCCGGGGTCTGGTGGCCCGGCACCAGCTCCATATCCAGCGGCGCAGCGATCAGCTCGTAGTCATGGGTCGCCACATTCTCCGGACGCCCCAGCCAGTAGCGCACGCCTCCGGTGCCGAGGCCGGCGACGCCCAGCCCCGCCAGGCCGGCAAGTATCTGTCTGCGGGTAAACGACATGCGCCGACGACTCCTGAGAATGCGGGCCGACTATCCGGCCCTGAACGACATAGTTTCTCATTAACTGCAGGCGCTGTGTGCGGGCAAAGCCAAGGAGCGCGCGGCGGATTGCCGCAACTCTACGCGCGGGCAACGGGTCTACCGGCAAATCCCGACAGGAGCACACAGCATGCCCGAAGGCCCCAGCATCCTGATTCTGCGCGAGGAAACCGAGCGCTTCGCCGGCCAGCGCATCCTGCGTGTCGAGGGCAACAGCAAGGTCGACTTGCAGCGCCTGCATGGCCAGCGGGTGAAGGCCCTGCGCAGCTGGGGCAAGCATTTCCTGATCGAGCTGGAAGACGTGGCGGTGCGCATCCATCTGCTGCTGTTCGGCAGCTACCGCATCGACGAGCGCAAGGACGCGGCACCGCGCCTGAGCCTGGGCTTCGCCAATGGCGAGCTGAACTTCTACGGCTGCTCGGTGCAACTCCTGCAGACGCCACTCAGCCAACACTACGACTGGCGTTGCGACACCCTTGCCGATGAGTGGGACGCCGAGCTGGCCCTGGCCAAGCTGCAGACGATGCCCGCCACCCTGGCCTGCGATGCGATCCTCGATCAGCAGGTGTTCGCCGGGGCCGGCAACATCTTCAAGAACGAGGTGCTGTTTCGTATCCAGGTGCACCCGCTGAGCCCGCTGGGCGCACTGCCCGTCGACAAGCTGCGGGAGCTGGTGAGCGAGGTACGCCAGTACGCCTTCGACTTCCTCGCCTGGAAGAAGGCCTTCGTGCTCAAGCAGCACTGGCAGGTCCACCGGCAGAGCCGCTGCCCGCGCTGCGCCATCCCTCTGAGCAAGGCCAAGCTGGGGCGCACCCAGCGCCAGAGCTACTACTGCGAGCAGTGCCAGCTTCGCTACGGTTGAAATGCAAACGGGGCGAGTGTCTCCACTCGCCCCGTTCTGGCGACCCTAGCGCGGGATCACTCCCACTCGATGGTCGCCGGCGGCTTGCTCGACACGTCGTAGGTGACGCGGGAGATGCCGGAGATCTCGTTGATGATGCGGTTGGAGACCTTCTCCAGCAGCTCGTAGGGCAGGTGCGCCCAGCGTGCGGTCATGAAGTCGATGGTTTCCACGGCGCGCAGGGCGACGACCCAG
Organism: Pseudomonas sp. GD04019; assembly: GCF_029837695.1. GTDB lineage: Bacteria > Pseudomonadota > Gammaproteobacteria > Pseudomonadales > Pseudomonadaceae > Aquipseudomonas. The sequence goes on along the minus strand of NZ_JAOEEA010000002.1, from coordinate 315,702 downwards.
GCGTAGCGACGGCCGTCACCGACCACGCCGACCGATTTCACCGGCTGGAACACCACGAAGGCCTGGCTGGTCTTGTGGTACCAGTCGAAGTTGCGCAGCTCTTCGATGAAGATGTGGTCGGCCAGGCGCAGCAGGTCGGCGTACTCCTTCTTCACCTCGCCGAGGATGCGCACGCCCAGGCCCGGGCCCGGGAACGGGTGGCGGTAGACCATGTCGTACGGCAGGCCCAGTTCCAGGCCGATCTTGCGCACCTCGTCCTTGAACAGCTCGCGCAGCGGCTCGACCAGGGAGAACTGCATGTCCTCCGGTAGGCCACCGACGTTGTGGTGCGACTTGATCACGTGGGCCTTGCCGGTCTTGGCGCCGGCCGACTCGATCACGTCCGGGTAGATGGTGCCCTGGGCGAGGAACTTCACGTCCTTGAGCTTGGTGGCTTCCTCATCGAACACTTCGATGAAGCTGCGACCGATGATCTTGCGCTTCTCTTCCGGATCGCTGACGCCAGCCAGACGACCGAGGAACAGTTCTTCGGCGTTGGCGCGGATCACCTTGACGCCCATGTTCTCGGCGAACATGGCCATCACCTGGTCGCCTTCCTTGTGACGCAGCAGGCCGTTATCGACGAACACGCAGGTCAGCTGGTCGCCAATGGCCTTGTGCAGCAGGGCCGCGACCACCGAGGAGTCGACGCCGCCGGACAGGCCCAGCAGCACCTTGTTCGAGCCCACCTGGGCGCGCACCGTGGCGATGGCGTCTTCGACGATATTGGCCGGGGTCCACAGGGCTTCGCAGCCGCAGATGTCGAGGATGAAGCGCGAGAGGATGCGACCGCCCTGCTTGGTGTGGGTCACTTCCGGGTGGAACTGCACGCCGTAGTAGGCGCGGCTGTCGTCGGCCATGGCGGCGATCGGGCAGCTCGGGGTGCTGGCCAGGATGTGGAAGCCGGCCGGCATGGCGGTGACCTTGTCGCCGTGGCTCATCCACACGTCCAGACCCAGCACACCGTCGGTGTCCACATGGTCTTCGATGCCGTCGAGCAGGCGAGCCTTGCCGACCACGTCGACGCGGGCGTAGCCGAACTCGCGCAGGTCGGAGCCTTCCACCTTGCCGCCGAGCTGCTCGGCCATGGTCTGCATGCCGTAGCAGATGCCGAACAGCGGCACGTTCAGGTCGAACACCGCCTGCGGCGCGCGCGGGCTGCCCGCCTCGTGCACGGACTCAGGACCGCCGGCGAGGATGATGCCGCGCGGGGCGAAGGCACGGATGTCGGCGTCGGACATGTCGAACGGGTGGATCTCGCAGTACACGCCGATCTCGCGCACGCGGCGGGCGATCAGCTGGGTGTACTGGGAACCGAAGTCGAGGATGAGGATGCGGTGGGCGTGAATGTCGTGGGCCATGGCCGTCTCTCGTAGCGGAATTCGCAAATGACACGGGGCTGATCAGTCAGCCCCGTGCGTTCTTCTATAAAGCGTCGATCAACCGACCCGGTAATTCGGTGCTTCCTTGGTGATCTGCACATCGTGCACGTGCGACTCGGCCATGCCGGCGCCGGTGATGCGCACGAACTCCGGCTTGGTGCGCATGTCCTCGACGGTGGCGCAGCCGGTGTAGCCCATGGAGGCGCGCAGGCCGCCCATCAGCTGGTGGACGATGGCGCTCATCGCACCCTTGTACGGCACGCGGCCTTCGATGCCTTCCGGCACCAGCTTCTCGGCACCGGCCGAGGAGTCCTGGAAGTAACGGTCGGACGAGCCCTGGGCCTGGGCCATGGCGCCCAGCGAGCCCATGCCGCGGTAGGCCTTGTAGGAACGGCCCTGGAACAGTTCGACTTCGCCCGGAGCTTCTTCGGTACCGGCCAGCATGGAACCGATCATCACGGCGGAGGCGCCGGCGACGATGGCCTTGGACAGGTCACCGGAGAAACGGATGCCGCCGTCGGCGATCAGCGGAACACCGGTACCGGCCAGGGCGGCGGCGACGTTGGCCACGGCGCTGATCTGCGGCACGCCGACGCCGGCGACGATACGGGTGGTGCAGATGGAGCCCGGGCCGATGCCGACCTTGACGCCATCGGCGCCGGCGGCGACCAGGGCCTTGGCGGCGTCACCGGTGGCGATGTTGCCGCCGATCACCTGGACCTCCGGGAAGTTCTCCTTGACCCAACGTACGCGGTCGATCACGCCTTTGGAGTGACCGTGTGCGGTGTCGACGATGATCACGTCGACGCCGGCGGCGACCAGTGCGCCAACCCGGTCACCGGTGTCGGCACCAGTACCGACGGCGGCGCCAACGCGCAGGCGGCCCTGGTCGTCTTTGCTGGCCAGCGGGTAGGCCTTGGCCTTCTCGATGTCCTTGACGGTCATCATGCCCTTCAGGTTGAAGGCGTCGTCGACGATCAGGACTTTCTCGATGCGGTGCTTGTGCAGCAGCTCGCGCACGGCTTCCTTGGTGGCGCCTTCCTTGACGGTGACCAGGCGCTCTTTCGGCGTCATCACGTCACGCACCAGGGCGTCCAGGCGATTCTCGAAGCGCACGTCGCGGGAGGTGACGATGCCGACCAGGTCGCCGTTGCTCAGCACCGGTACGCCGGAGATGTTGTGCTGGCGGGTCAGTTCGAACAGGTCGCGTACGGTGGCATCGGCCTCGATGGTGATCGGGTCCTTGACCACGCCGGCCTCGAATTTCTTGACCTTGCGCACCTCGGCAGCCTGCTGCTCGATGGTCATGTTCTTGTGGATGATGCCGATGCCGCCTTCCTGGGCCATGGCGATGGCCAGGCGCGCTTCGGTGACGGTATCCATCGCGGCGGACAGCAGCGGGATGTTCAGCTCGATGCCACGGGTCAGGCGGGTCTTCAGGCTGACGTCCTTGGGCAGGACTTCGGAGTAACCGGGGATGAGCAGAACGTCGTCGAAGGTCAGTGCTTCTTGGCTGATGCGCAGCATGGCGGGGCTCCCGGGAGGGAAAAATAAGAAGCGCGGCATTATACCTAGCCACCCGCCATCACTCAATGCGCGGTTTCGCCCGCTCAGAACCTGTTTACGATCTCGCGAGCTAGAGCAAAACGAGGGTGAAACGACCGAAGAAGCGCCGTTTACGAGTGGTAAATGAGCATTCTGAGGGAGTTTTGAACCTTGTTTGGCCGACGCTCAGCAGATCGTAAACAGGTTCTCAGCTCTTTACCTGAACCTGGGCCAACGGTTGCCCCAGGCGCTCGGTCAGCTCTTCGAGAAAGGCCGGGCGAAACCCCGCTGCGCCCCAGCCATTGAAGATGAAACCGAGGTTGGAGAAGGCGCAGGGCTGCAGGAACAGGAAGCCGTTGATGTCGTCTTCATGCCCGCATTCCGGGCAGGTGAAGTTGTCGGTCTGCCCGGGCATCCACTCCTCCAGGCTGGCGAAAAGCGCCTCGCCGATCTCCTGGCGGCACTCCGCGCAGCCGGCTTCCTCGAGGAAACCCTCGGTAGGCGTATAGATGCAGCGCTTGGTGACTATCTCCAGACCATTGAGCGCCTGACCATAAGGCAGCAGCTCGGGACGCTGGACGATCTGCCGCGCGCCCGGCGCGATGGCGTGGGCCATGCCACGCGCGCCACGGCCGCAGGTGGTCGGCAGTTGCTCGACGATGTCGCGCTTGATCAGCCAGCGCAGGATGCTCCAGGCCTTGGCCTCGTGGCCGGGCAGGCTGGAGATGCGCGGAACGAGGATGATCTGGTCGCTCATGGCAATACCGCAAGGCAAAAACGGCTGCGCAGCTTAATGACCACGCGGCACCGGTCAAGCGCCTATGGCTGTTTCAGTAAAGCCTTTATCATGCCGCCATGCTCAACGATCCCTTCCAGCGCCTCGGTCTCGACCGCGACACCCTCAGCGTCAGCCAACTGAACAACCGCGCCCGCCTGTTGCTGGAGGACGTGTTCGCCCAGGTCTGGGTCGAAGGCGAGATCTCCAACCTGGCCAAGCCCGCCTCCGGCCATCTCTACTTCACCCTGAAGGACAGCCAGGCCCAGGTGCGCTGCGCGCTGTTCCGGCAGAACGCCGCCCGCGTGCGCCAGGCGCTGCGCGACGGCCTGGCGGTGAGAGTGCGCGGCAAGGTCTCGCTGTTCGAGGGGCGCGGCGACTACCAGCTCATCCTCGACACGGTGGAGCCGGCCGGCGACGGCGCCCTGCGCCTGGCCTTCGAGGCGTTGAAAGAGAAACTGTCCGCCGAGGGCCTGTTCGCCAACGAGCGCAAACGCGCCCTGCCCGCCCACCCGCAGCGCATCGGCATCGTCAGCTCGCCGACCGGCGCGGTGATCCGCGACATCATCAGCGTGTTCCGCCGCCGCGCGCCACAGGTGGCTCTGACCCTGATTCCCACCGCCGTGCAGGGCCGCGAGGCCACCGCGCAGATCGTCCGCGGCCTGCAACTGGCCGACCGCGCCGGCTTCGACGCGATCATCCTGGCCCGTGGCGGCGGCTCGCTGGAAGACCTGTGGTGCTTCAACGAGGAAGCCGTGGCGCGCGCCGTGGCCGCCTGCGTCACGCCGGTGGTCAGCGCCGTCGGCCATGAGACCGACGTGTCGATCAGCGACTTCGTCGCCGACGTGCGCGCCCCCACGCCCTCGGCCGCTGCCGAGCTGCTGGCACCGGACAGCTCCGACCTGCAACGCCGCCTCGACGGTCTGACCCGGCGTCTGGCGCTGAGCCTGCAGACGCGCCTGAACCGTGAACAGCTGCGCCTGGAAAGCCTGACCCGGCGCCTGCGCCATCCCGGCGAGCGCCTACGCCAGCAGGCCCAACGCCTGGACGACCTGGACATGCGCCTGCGCCGCGCCTTCACCCAGCAGTCCACCAGCCGCCACGAGCGCCTAGCGCGCCTGGAAGGCCGCCTGCACGCCCAGCACCCGGGCCGCGCCCTGGCCCTGCTGCGCCAGCGCCTGGATAGCCTGGGCGAACGCCTGCCGCGCGCCACCCAGGCACGTCTGCGCGAGCAACGGCAGCAGCTGCAGAGCCTTGCCCAGACCCTGCATATCGTCAGCCCACTGGCCACCCTCGGTCGCGGCTACAGCATCCTCCTCGACGAGCGCGGCCAGGCCGTGCGCAGCGCCGCCCAGACCCGCCCCGGTCAGCGCCTCAAGGCGCGCCTGGGCGAAGGCCAACTCGATGTACGGGTCGAGGACAACCACCTCACCCCGGTGACCCTTTCCCTACTGGATTGATTTCTGGATAAACCCATGCCCGCCACTATCCGTAGGAGCGAGCTCTGCTCGCGAACATCAGCTACGAAGAAGCTTCGCGAGCAAAGCTCGCTCCTGCAGCGCCTACTTGTCAGCCTGCTGCTAAGCCTTGCCCTGCCCGCGCATGCCGATGGCTTTATCACCCGCCTGCTGAACAAGCCGGTCCCCGGCGGCGTCGCCGTGCTCGACCTTGGCGACGGCCCCGCTGCGCCGCAGGCCCGCTACCAGGGCAAACCGGTGCTGGTGGTGAAGGAGGAAGGCCAGCGCTGGATCGCCATCGTCGGCATCCCGCTGACGGTCAAACCGGGCCCGCAGCAGATCGAGGCGAACGGCCAGGCGCTGAGCTTCCAGGTCGGCGCCAAGCACTACCGCGAACAGCGCATCACCCTGAAGAACAAGGAACAGGTCAACCCGAGCCCGAAGAACCTGGCGCGCATCGAGCGCGAGCTGGCCGAGCAGACCCGCGCCTACCAGCAGTTCAGCGCCCGCCAGCCGAGCAACCTGCTGTTCGACAAACCGGTCAACGGCCCGCTCTCCTCGCCCTTCGGCCTGCGCCGCTTCTTCAATGGCGAGGAGCGCAACCCGCACTCCGGGCTGGACTTCGCCGTGGGCGCCGGCACGCCGATCAAGGCCCCAGCCGCCGGCAAGGTAACGCTGATTGGCGATTACTTCTTCAACGGCAAGACGGTATTCGTCGACCACGGCCAGGGCCTGATCAGCATGTTCTGCCATATGTCCAAGGTCGACGTGCAACTGGGCCAGGAGCTGCCGCGCGGCGGCGTAATCGGCCGCGTCGGTGCCACCGGCCGCGCCACCGGGCCGCACATGCACTGGAACGTCAGCCTCAACGACGCCCGCGTCGACCCGGCGATCTTTATCGGGGCGTTCAAGCCCTAAGTGCTCGCGCAATAAAATCCAGCATAAAAACTTAGTTCAGCAATATTTCTTTCATCCAAGATAATCAGCGCAAGCAATCCGCGTTTTTCGCACAAGCCTTGCCAGCTTTAACCTCCAGCAGTAGGGTTGTCAGCATGAACACGGCCCATACCCTCATTCTGCTGCGTCAACACGCCTGCCAGCGCCTGGTCAGCCCACGACTGCGTGGCTGAATCCCGCCTCCGACGCACACTTCGATTTCTCGATTCGCCCGGCCTGCCGCCGCCCAAGGATTACCCCCGATGACCATGCTCAAAGACCCTTCGAAGAAGTACCGCCCGTTCACCCAGGTGCAGTTGCCCGACCGTACCTGGCCGGACCAGATCATCGACAAGGCGCCGATCTGGCTGTCCACCGACCTGCGCGACGGTAACCAGTCGCTGATCGAGCCGATGGACGCCGAGAAGAAGATGCGCTTCTTCAAGTGCCTGGTCGCCGTGGGTCTGAAGGAGATCGAAGTGGGCTTCCCGTCCGCCTCGCAGACCGACTTCGATTTCGTCCGCGAACTGATCGAAGGCGGCCACATCCCTGACGACGTGACCATCCAGGTGCTGACCCAGGCCCGCGAGGACCTGATCACTCGCACCTTCGAGTCGCTCAAGGGCGCGAAGAAGGCCATCGTCCACTACTACAACGCCACCGCGCCGAGCTTCCGCCGAATCGTCTTCAACCAGGACAAGGCCGGCGTGGTCGAGATCGCCACCAGCGCCGCGCGGATCATCAAGCGCCTGGCCGCCGCGCAGCCGGAGACCCAGTGGGGCTTCGAGTACTCGCCGGAAGTGTTCAGCTCCACCGAAATCGACTTCGCCGTCGAGGTGTGCAACGCGGTGATCGGCGTGTTCGAGCCGACCCCAGCGCAGAAGCTGATCCTTAACCTGCCGGCCACCATCGAGTGCGCCACGCCGAACAACTACGCCGACCAGATCGAGTGGTTCGGTCGCCACGTCGCCCGCCGCGACAGCGTGCTGATCAGCGTGCACACCCACAACGACCGCGGCACCGGCGTCGCCGCCTCGGAACTGGCCGTGATGGCCGGTGCCGACCGTGTGGAAGGCTGCCTGTTCGGCAACGGCGAGCGCACCGGCAACGTCTGCCTGGTGACCCTGGCGCTGAACCTCTACACCCAGGGCGTCGACCCCGAGCTGGACTTCTCCGACATCGACGCCGTGCGCAAGGTGGTGGAAGAGTGCAACCAGTTGCCGGTGCACCCGCGCCATCCGTACGTCGGCGACCTGGTCCACACCGCCTTCTCCGGCTCGCACCAGGATGCGATCCGCAAGGGCTTCGCCCAGCAGGACCCGGAAGGCGTCTGGGAAGTGCCGTACCTGCCGATCGACCCGGCCGACATCGGCCGCGACTACGAGGCGGTGATCCGCGTAAACAGCCAGTCCGGCAAGGGCGGCATCACCTTCCTGCTCGAACAGGAATACGGCATCAGCCTGCCGCGCCGCATGCAGATCGAATTCAGCCAGGTGGTGCAGCGCGAAACCGACCGCCTCGGCCTGGAGATGACCGCCCAGCAGATCTACGGCCTGCTGCAGAGCGAGTACCTGCAAGCCGACAGCCCGTACGTGCTGAAGAGCCATCGCCTGCAGGAAGAGAACGGCATCTGCACCGTCGACGTCGACGTCAGCTACGAAGGCGAAGCCCGCCGCAAGCACGGCACCGGCAAGGGCCCGCTGGAGGCGCTGGTCGCCGCGCTGCCGCAGAACATCGAGATCATGGACTACCACGAGCACGCCATCAGCGCCGGCACCAACGCCCAGGCCGTGGCTTATATCGAGGTACGCCTGAACGGTGGCCGCCCGCTGCACGGCATCGGCATCGACGAGAACCTGACCACCGCGACCTTCCGCGCCCTGTTCAGCGCCCTCAACCGCGCACTGGCACAGACAGAAGTACAGGCGGCCTGAGCACAGCGCGTTTGAATCAGGGGGCTGCGGCCCCCTTTTTCATGCCCGCATCTCTGGGCATGGATTCGGCAGGATTGGGCAAACCAGCCCCGGCCACCCTGCTCTAACCTCTCCCTGGCTTACCGATTCGCCAAGGAGACCTCCATGAGCAAGACCCTCGCCTTCGCCGCCCAGGCCCCGCACACCCCGCTGGCGCCCGTCGAGATCCAGCGCCGCGCCGTCGGCCCGGACGATGTGGCCATCGACATCCTCTATTGCGGCGTCTGCCACTCGGACCTGCACACCGCGCGCAACGAATGGAACAACACCCTGTACCCATCGGTGCCGGGCCACGAGATCGTCGGCCGCATCACTGCGGTCGGCAGCAACGTCTCCAAGTTCAAGGTCGGTGACGTGGCCGGCGTCGGCTGCATGGTCGACAGCTGCCGCCATTGCGCCTCCTGCAACGAGAACCTGGAGCAGTACTGCGAGAGCGGCTTCACCGGCACCTACAACGGCCCGGTCTTCGGCGGCGAGAACACCTTCGGCGGCTACTCCCAGCACATAGTGGTCGAACAGCGCTTCGTCCTGCGCATCAGCCATACCGACCCCGCCCAGCTGGCTGCCGTAGCGCCATTGCTGTGCGCCGGCATCACCACCTACTCGCCGCTGCGCCAGTGGAAGGTCGGCCCGGGACAGAAGGTCGGCATCGTCGGCCTGGGCGGCCTCGGCCATATGGGCGTGAAGATCGCCGCTGCCATGGGCGCCCGCGTGGTGCTGTTCACCACCTCGCCGAACAAGCGTGAAGACGCCCTGCGCCTGGGCGCCAGCGAAGTGGTGGTGTCGAAGAACGCCGAGGAGATGGCCGCACACGCCAACAGCTTCGACTTCATCCTCAACACCGTGGCCGCGCCGCACGACCTCAATCCTTTCCTCAACCTGCTCAAGCGCGACGCGACCATGACCCTGGTCGGCGCCCCGGACTCGCCGCACCCGTCGCCGGACGTGTTCGGCCTGATCTTCAAGCGCCGCCGCATCGCCGGCTCGCTGATCGGTGGTGTCGCCGAGACCCAGGAGATGCTCGACTTCTGCGCCGCCCACGACATCGTCTCGGACATCGAGATGATCCCGATCCAGGCGATCAACCAGGCTTACGAGCGCATGCTCAAGAGCGATGTGAAGTACCGCTTCGTGATCGACATGGCCAGCCTGCAGGCCTGAGAAACGACAACGCCGGGCTCGGACCCGGCGTTGTCATCTGGGCGACCGATCAATCCAGGCTGAAGCCATCGGCATCCCGATAGGCCGGGAAGCGCTCGCGATAGGCCGCCAGCTCGGCGGCCGAAAGCCGCACGCGGAACACACCGCTCGCCTCGCCTGGGGCCAGCAGGGTCTCGCCCTGGAAGTCCAGCACTTGGGAGTCGCCACTGTAGGGGTGACCATTGCCGTCGCTGCCGATGCGGTTTACCGCAGCGACATAGCACAGGTTCTCGATGGCCCGCGCCGGCAGCAGACGGTTCCAGTGGTGACGGCGCGCGCCCGGCCAGTTGGCGGTATAGAGCAGCAGGTCGGTGTTGTGCGGGTCGCGGCTCCATACCGGGAAGCGCAGGTCGTAGCAGATCAGCGGTCGCACCTGCCAGCCCTTCACTTCCAGCAGCACCTGCTCGGTGCCGGCGCTGTAGTGCTTGTGCTCGCCGGCCATACGGAACAGGTGGCGCTTGTCGTAGTGGGACAGCGAGCCGTCCGGGCGCGCCCATAGCAGGCGGTTGCGGTAGCTGCCGTCGGCGGCCTGGATGATCAGGCTGCCGGTCACAACCGCATTGATGCGCCGGACCTGCTCGCGTAGCCAGGCGGTGGTCGGGCCGTCCTCTGGCTCGGCCAGTTCGACCGAATGCATGGAGAAGCCGGTGCTGAACATCTCCGGCAGCACCACCAGGTCGGCGCCACGGGCCTGTTCCAGCAGCGGCTCGAAGCGCGTGCGGTTGGCAGCGGCGTCGTGCCAGTCCAGCTCGCTCTGGATCAGCGCCAGTTCGAGGTCGGGCAATTGGCTCAGATCGCGCATAGTTTTTCCGCTGCCACGCGCAGCGTCTCCTCGCGTTTGGCGAAGCAGAAGCGCACCAGGCGCATCTCGCTCGGTGCCTGCCGGTAGAACACCGATACCGGGATGGCCGCCACGCCTTGCTCGCGGGTCAGCCATTCGGCCATGGCCACGTCATCCAGGTCCGGGCGGATGGCCGAGTAGTCGGCCAGCTGGAAGTAGGTGCCCGGTGCACGGGTGAAGCGGAAGCGCGAGCCGGCCAGCAGGTCGCAGAACAGGTCGCGCTTGGCCTGGTAGAAGGCCGGCAGCTCCTCCACATGTTGCGGACATGCAGCCATAAAATCGGCCAAGGCGTGCTGCAGCGGAGTCACCCCGCAGAAATTGACGTACTGGTGGATCTTGCGCAGCTCGGCGGTGAGCGCTGGCGGCGCCACTACGTAGCCGGTCTTCCAGCCGGTGACGTGGTAGGTCTTGCCGAACGAGCTGACCACGAAGGCGCGGGCGTACAGCTCCTCGTGGGCCAGCACGCTGGCATGACGGGCGCCGTCGAAGATCAGGTGCTCGTAGACCTCATCGCTGATGATGTGGATATCACGGCCACGGATCAGCGCAGCCAGACGATCCAGATCGTCACGAGTGAGCAGCGCGCCGCTGGGGTTGTGCGGCGAGTTGATAAAGATCAGCCGGGTACGCGGAGTGATGGCATCTGCCAGGCGCTGCCAGTCCACGGCGAAGTCCGGCAGGGCCAGCGGCACATGCACGCAGCGGCCGCCGGCCAGTTCCACCGAAGGCTCGTAGCTGTCATAGCAGGGATCGAGGACGATGGCCTCGTCGCCGGGATGGATCAGCGCCTGCACCGCGCAGAAGATCGCCTCGGTGGCGCCGGGAGTGATGGTGATCTCGCTGTCGGCATCACGCTGCACGCCGTAGCTGCGCGCGATCTTGGCCGCCACTTGCTGGCGCAGGGCCGGCAGGCCGGTCATCGGGCAGTACTGGTTGCGCCCCTCCAGCACATGACGGGCAACGGCCTCGCGCAGGGCCTGCGGGCCGTCAAAGTCGGGAAAGCCCTGGGACAGGTTGATGGCGCCGACTTCCGCGGCGAGCTGGGACATGCGGGTGAAGATAGTGGTGCCGACATTGGGCAGTTTGCTGGCGAGCATCGGGACTTCCTGCTGGCGTGGTGCGAGCCGCGAGGATAGCCGATGGCCCGCTCAGGATGCAGCAGCGACACCCATGAAAAAGGCGCAGAAGCCGAAGCTGCTGCGCCTTTGTCTGGAACGCGGGTGAATCAGCGCTTCTTGTCCTTGCGCTTCTTCTCGGCCTTCTTGTGGTGGCTCATCAGGCGGCGCTTCTTGTTCACCTGGCGGTCAGTGAGGGTGTTCTTCTTGCCCTCGTAGGGGTTATCGCCACCTTTGTACTCGATGCGGATCGGCGTGCCGACCAGTTTGAGCACGCGGCGGAAGGTGTTTTCCAGGTAGCGAGTGTAGGACTTCGGTACCGCATCGACCTGGTTGCCGTGGATCACGATCAGCGGCGGGTTGGCACCACCGAGGTGGGCATAGCGCAGCTTGATGCGCCGGCCGCTGACCATCGGCGGCTGGTGCTCCTGCACCGCGTCCTCGAGGATCTGCGTCAGGCGGCTGGTCGGCCAGCGGGTGATCGCCGACTTGAACGAGGCCTGCACCGACTTGTACAGGTTGCCCACGCCGGTGCCGTGCAGGGCGGAGATGAAGTGGATGTCGGCGTAATCGACGAAGAACAGCCGGCGCTCCAGCTCGGTCTTCACATAGTCGCGCTCGCCGGGCTCCATGCCGTCCCACTTGTTCAGGGCGATCACCAGGGCGCGACCGGATTCGATGGCGAAGCCGAGCAGGTTGAGATCGTGGTCGACCACACCTTCGCGGGCGTCCATGACGAAGATCACCACGTTGGCGTCCTTGATCGCCTGCAGGGTCTTCACCACCGAGAACTTTTCCACTTCCTCGTGGATCTTGCCGCGCTTGCGCACGCCGGCGGTGTCGATCAGCGTGTACTTTTCTTCGTTGCGCTCGAACGGGATGTAGATGCTGTCGCGGGTGGTGCCGGGCTGGTCATAGACCACCACGCGCTCCTCGCCGAGCATGCGATTGACCAGGGTCGACTTGCCGACGTTGGGCCGGCCGATGATGGCGATCTTGATGCCATCCTTCTCGCTCGGCCCGGGAATGCGCTTGGCTTCCTCACCCTCGGCGACGTTCTCGTCGAGGGCATCGTGGTCCTCGTCACGTGGGTACTCACCGAGCGTAGTCTCCAGCAGCTGGGTGATGCCGCGACCATGGGCACCGGCGATCGGCAGGGCTTCGCCCATGCCCATCGGGGCGAATTCGGCGCGGGCGATGTCCGGATCGATGTTGTCGATCTTGTTCACCACCAGGTAGCTGCGCTTGTTGCGCTTGCGCAGGTGCTCGCCAATCATCTGGTCGCTGGCGGTCAGGCCGGCACGTGCGTCGACCAGGAACAGCACCACGTCGGCCTCTTCGATGGCCAGCAGCGACTGCTCGGCCATCTTCTCGTCGATGCCCTCCTCGTCGCCGGTGATGCCGCCGGTGTCGACCAGGATGTAGCTGCGCCCTTCCCACTTGGCATCGCCATACTGGCGATCGCGGGTCAGGCCGGCCAGGTCACCGACAATGGCATCGCGGCTGCGGGTCAGGCGGTTGAACAGAGTCGACTTGCCCACATTGGGACGGCCCACCAGGGCGATTACCGGAACCATTGGGCTCCTCCACAGCTAAATCCAGAAAACACAAAGGCCGCTGCCGTAGAACGGCAGCGGCCGGACATTGCAAAACAGCTTAGCGGATGGTCAGGCCGACCAGCTTGCCGCTATTGCCGTAGGCGTAGATCCAGTCACCGACCACCAGCGGACGGGCACGCAGGCCGTCGCCGTCGATCTTCTTGCGGCCGACGAAGTGGCCGTCCACCTGGCTCAGCAGGTGCAGGTAGCCTTCGAAGTCACCGACCGCCACGTAGCTGGAGAACACTTCCGGCGACGACAGCTGGCGGCGCTGCAGGGCGTCGTTGTTCCACAGGGCGGAATTGGAGCCCTCGTCGACGCCTTCCACGGCGCCGCTGGCCAGGCTGACGTAGACGCTGCCGAAGCCCTGGGCCAGGCCCACGTAGCTGGAGGCTTCGCGGTTCCACAGCGGACGACCGCTTTCCACGTCGATGGCCGCGACATTGCCCTGGTAGGTCACCACGTACAGGGTGCCGCCGGAGAGCAGCAGGTTGCCGTCGATATCAACCACGCGCTCCAGTTCGGAACGGCCTTGCGGCACGGCCACACGCTGTTCCCAAACCGGGATGCCACGGCTGGCGTCGAGGGCCAGGACCTTGCCGGTGGACAGGCCGGCCATCACCAGGCGGTTGGTCATCACCGGGCTGCTGGTGCCACGCAGGGTCAGCACGGCCGGGCTGTTCTCGTAGATCCAGCGCTGCTCGCCGGTGCTGGCGTCGAAGGCGATCAGGCGATCGTCCTGGGTCTGCACCACGACGACGTCGCCGTTGGTGGCCGGCGCGGACAGCACTTCGCTGGTCACGCGGGCACGCCATTTCTCTTCGCCGTTACTGGAGTCCAGCGCAACCACTTCACCCTTGAGGGTGCCGACCAGCACCAGGCCGTAGCCGGCGCCGACGCCGCCGGAGATCGGCAGGTCCAGTTCGACTTCCCAGAACTTGTCGCCGGTCAGACGATCCAGGGCGACCACTTCGCCATCGGCAGAGGCGGCGTACAGGCGCTCGCCGTCGGCGGCGGGGGTCAGCTGGTTGTACAGCTCGCCCTGGCCATCACCGATGGAGCGGCTCCACTGAGCGTCCAGGCGTACTTCTTCCTGGATATCGGGCAGCTCGGCCGGCGGCAGTTCCTTCTTGCTGTTGCTGCTGCAACCCACGGCCACTACGGCCAGGGCCAGCACTGCGGCATTCTTCCAACGCATCACGTCAGGCATCCCCTTTCGCCAGGTCGTCGAGCTTCATCTGCAGGCCGCCCACAGCGGCGTCCTCGGACAGAGAATCCTTGGCCTTCTGGTAGGCCGCATGGGCTTCATCGCTGCGACCGAGCTGTACCAGCAGGTCGCCTTTGAGTTCTTCGCGGCTGGCCAGCCAGGCCTTTTCCGCCTCGCCTTCGAGCAGCTTGAGGCCTTCTTCGGTCTTGCCCTGGGCGGCCAGCACACGGGCCAGACGCTGGCGCGCCAGTTCGCCGATGGTGGCATCGGCGGGCTTGTCCACCAGCGGCTTGAGCTCGGCCACGGCGTCATCCAGCTTGGCGTTGTCCACCGCCACCTTGGCGACGAACAGGCTGCCGTACTGGGCGTAAGTGCTGCCGCCGTACTCGGATTTCAGCTTGTCGGCCAGTTCGGTGACTTTGCCGGCATCCGGCTGGCCGGTAGGAGTGAGGGTGGTTTCCAGCAGTTGCTGATACAGCGCGCCGCCACCCTGGGCCTGGTTGGTTTGGTACTGCTGCCAGGCCTGCCAGCCGACCACGATGGCCAGGGCCAGGGCACCACCAGTCAGCAGGGGTTTGCCATTGCGCTGCCACCAGTCCTTCATCTGCGCAATTTGTTCTTCTTCGGTCATGCTCACCCCAATAACTCCTTGATTCTCTTTATTCTCAGGCCTGCAGGCAGGCGGCCAGATGCTGTGCCAACGCATCCCAGCCAATGTTCTGTTGTTCTGCGTCGTCGCGCAGGGGCTTGCAACCTACCACGCGGGCGGTCAGTTCGTCCTCTCCCAGGATCAGGGCGAAGCGTGCGCCACTCTTGTCGGCCTTCTTGAACTGGCTCTTGAAGCTGCCAGCGCCACTGTTGACCAGCAGGCGCAGACCGGGAATGGCGTCGCGCAGCCGCTCGGCCAGGCCCAGGCCGGCCAGCTCAGCGGCCTCGCCGAAGGCGCACAGATAAACATCCGCCGGGGCGTTCAGCTCGGCCGGCAGCAGCTCCAGGGTCTCCAGCAGCAGCACCAGGCGCTCGACGCCCATGGCGAAGCCGACACCCGGCGTGGCCTTGCCGCCCAGCTGGGTGACCAGGCCGTCGTAACGGCCGCCGGCGCACACTGTGCCCTGGGCGCCGAGTTTGTCGGTGACCCACTCGAACACGGTGCGGTTGTAGTAGTCGAGGCCACGAACCAGTTTGTTGTTGATCTCGTAGCGGATGCCCACAGCGTCCAGGCGTGCCTTGACGCCCTCGAAGTGCAGGCGCGACTCCTCGTCAAGATAGTCGGACAGTGTCGGTGCGCCGACCAGCAGGGCCTGGGTCTGGGCGTTCTTGCTGTCGAGAATGCGCAGCGGATTGGTGGTCAGGCGGCGCTGGCTGTCTTCGTCGAGCTGCTCGAAGCGCTCGTTGAGGTAGGCCACCAGGGCATCGCGGTAGGCCGCACGCGCCTCGCTGGAGCCCAGGCTGTTGAGCTGCAGGGTCACCGCATCGGCCAGGCCGAGCTGCTGCCACAAACGCGCGGTGAGCACGATCAGTTCGGCATCGACGTCCGGACCCGGCAGATTGAAAGCCTCCACGCCGATCTGGTGGAACTGGCGATAGCGCCCCTTCTGCGGCTTCTCGTAGCGGAACATCGGGCCGGCGTACCACAGCTTCTGCACCTGGCCACCACCGGACAGGCCGTGCTCCAGTACGGCGCGCACGCAACCGGCGGTACCTTCCGGACGCAGGGTCAGGGACTCCTCGTTGCGGTCGAGGAAGGTGTACATCTCCTTGTCCACCACGTCGGTACCCTCGCCGATACCACGGGCGAACAGCTCGGTGAACTCGAGGATGGGCAGGCGGATTTCCTTGTAGCCATAGCCGTCGAGCAGGCTAGCCAGAGTGCCTTCCAGGTAGCGCCAGGCAGGCGTCTGCTCCGGCAGGATGTCGTTCATGCCACGGATGGCTTGCAGGGTCTTGCTCACGAATCTTCCTTATCAGCCGCGGGCGATAACGGCTGCGTCGGCTTCGGCCTTTTCGGCCGCCTTGCGGCGGATGAGCTTCTCCAGCTCGTCCACCAGATTGTCGTTGTTCAGTTTCGAGGCTGGCGCGCCGTCGATGTACACCAGGTTGTTCGGCGAGCCGCCGGTAAGGCCGATATGGGCCTCCTTGGCCTCGCCCGGGCCGTTGACCACGCAGCCGATCACGGCGACGTCCAGCGGCACCAGCAGGTCTTCGACCCGCGCCTCCAGCTCGTTCATGGTCTTGACCACGTCGAAGTTCTGCCGCGAGCAGCTCGGGCAGGCGATGAAGTTGATGCCCCGCGAACGCAGGCGCAGGGACTTGAGGATGTCGTAACCGACCTTGATCTCCTCCACCGGATCGGCGGCCAGGGAGATGCGGATGGTGTCGCCGATGCCCTCGGCCAGCAGCATGCCCAGGCCGACCGCGGACTTCACGGTGCCGGAGCGCAGACCGCCGGCCTCGGTGATGCCCAAGTGCAGCGGCTGCTCGATCTGCTTGGCCAGCAGGCGATAGGCGGCGACAGCCATGAACACGTCGGAAGCCTTAACGCTGACCTTGAAATCGGGGAAGTTCAGGCGATCGAGGTGCTCGACATGGCGCAGAGCGGACTCCACCAGCGCCTCGGGCGTCGGCTCGCCGTATTTCTTCTGCAGGTCCTTCTCCAACGAACCGGCGTTGACGCCGATGCGGATCGGGATGCCCTTGTCGCGCGCGGCCTCGACCACGGCCTTGACGCGGTCTTCACGACCGATGTTGCCCGGGTTGATGCGCAGGCAGTCGACGCCCAGCTCGGCCACACGCAGGGCGATCTGGTAATCGAAGTGGATATCGGCCACCAGCGGCACTTTCACCTGCTGCTTGATCTTGCCGAAGGCCTCGGCCGCCTCCATGGACGGCACCGAGACGCGCACGATATCGGCGCCGGCATCTTCGAGACGATGGATCTGGCCGACCGTGGCATCGACGTCACAGGTCTCGGTGTTGGTCATGCTCTGCACGGCAATCGGCGCATCGCCGCCAACCGGTACCGAGCCGACCCAGATCTTGCGGGACAGGCGACGCTTGATGGGAGATTCGCAATGCATGGTCTGGCTCACTGCCCCAGTTTGAGGCGGGCGGTTTCACCGTGGGTGGAGGAAGCGACATCGACCGGCTGACCATTGACCAGCACCACGGCACCGCGGGCGTAACCCAGGCGCAACTCGAGCGGGGCCTTGCCAACCAGTTCGACGCTGTCGCCACGGCGTTTGAGGGCGCTAAGCAGCACTTTGCCATTGGCATCGGTGAGCTGGGTCCAGCAATCGGCGGTGAACTGCAGATTGACCAAGGCCTCACCGGCAGCGGCCGCTACCGGAGCGCTGGCGACCGGCGCCGCCGGCTCGGTAGCTGGCGTGGCCGGAACCGAAGTCTGCGCAGTAACAGCCGGCTCGGTCGATTGCGGCGCAGCGGCAACAGGAGCCTGTTGCTCGGCATTGGCCGACGCCTGAGGCGCTGCCGGCACAACCGGCGCTGGCTGAGCAGCAGACTGTGCCGGAGCGGCTGGATTGATCTCGGCGCTTGGCGACGCTTCGGCGTTGGCCGCAGGGTCGATAGCAGGCGGGATATCGGCGATGGGCGCTTCCGCCTGAGCTTCGGCGACCGCCTGATCTTCCGGCTCGTCCAGAGGATGAATTTCGGTGGTGCCGTCTGCGGCCTCCACTTCGACATGCTCGATGGGCGCCTTGGCCGAGCCGGCGCCCAGGCGTGCGGTCTCGCCCTGCCACCAGAAGAAGCCAACACCGCCCAGAGCGGCCAGGGCCACGATACTGAAGACCTTCACCAGGCTCTGCGACACCCGGGCCGGCTCTTCGATACGCGCCAGACTGGCGACGCTACTGCCATTGGCATCGGTGCCGGTGTAGTGGTCAAAATCGCTGACAAGACGGCTGGGATCCATGCCCATCAACTTGGCGTAGGCACGAATATAGCCACGCGCGAAGGTATGTCCCGGCAATTGATCGAAGGCACCCGCCTCCACATTACGCAGAGCCTGGGCAGTCAGGTTCAACTGCACGGCGACATCGTTCAGCGCCAGGCTTCGGCTCTCGCGCACCTTGCGCAGCGTCTCTCCGGGATTGATCCGGGGCGCGGCAGCAACTTCAGGATGCGTAGATTTCATCACTGCTCCGACAAGTATTGCTGGTATTCCGGGGTGCCCGGATAGAGGCGTTTCAGCTGCAGGCCGAGGCTGGCGGCGTGGTCGCGGTCTTCGAAGACTTTGGCCAGACGCGCACCGAGTAAAAGGCTGCGTGCATTCTGCCCTGATCCCCGCTGGAATTCGTCGTAGTACTTTCTGGCCTGAACAAAGTCCTGCGACGCATAAGATAACGATGCCAACTCCAGCAAAGTTCGAGGCTGACGAGGGCTGAGGCGATGCGCACGCTCAAAGTACAGTTTGGCATCCCCAGTCTTGCCAAGTTGTAGCGCAGTCAACCCCATGTTTTCGAAAACTCTGGCGCGCTCTGGATACAAACTATCTTCAGCGGCCTTGGCGTATTTGCTTAGTGCATCTTCGTAACGTTTCTGCTCAAACAGGAAGGAGCCGTAGTTATTGAGAACTCTGGCATCGCTCCCATTTTGAGAAAGAGCCTTTCTGAAATGTGCATCTGCGAGTTCCGGCTCCATCTCTCGCTGAAAAACCAGAGCCAGAGCCACATGAGCATCAGCGCTGCTCGGATCAAGCTCTAAAGCCTTCTTAAGTGGAACTTTCGCACGCCCGGTTTCACCTTGCTGGAGATAACCAATGCCCAATTGAATGAATGCATCTCGCGCTTCATCTCTCCCCTTGCCGGTTTTCATTGGATCAACGTTGCCTTCAGTAACGCAACCGACCAGAAGGCAACCAAGAAGCAAGTACAGCGCAGCGCGCGAGGTCATGAATTACTCCCCCTTCAATTTCGGTTGGCAGCATCGCGAGGCTCTGCGGCCTCGTTACCCAGCTGGCGTACGGCGATATAACGCTCACTGCGGCGGGTACGGTCCTGCACTTGCCCGACCAGCTGCCCGCAGGCGGCGTCGATGTCGTCGCCACGGGTGGTGCGCACAGTGACATTGAAGCCGGCCTTGTGCAGCAGATCCTGGAAGCGGCGAATGGCGTTGTTGCTCGGCCGTTCGTAACCGGAGTGGGGGAAGGGATTAAACGGAATCAGATTGATCTTGCAAGGGAAATCCTTGAGAAGTGCGATCATCTGCGCAGCATGTTCCGGCTGGTCGTTGACGTCCTTGAGCAGGGTGTACTCGACGGTCAGGAAGCGTTTCTCGCCCAGACCCTCGATGTAGCGGCGGCAAGCCGCCAGCAGCACTTCCAGCGGATACTTCTTGTTGAGCGGCACCAACTGGTTGCGCAACTCGTCGTTCGGTGCGTGAAGAGACAGAGCCAGGGACACATCGGTGACGGTCGCCAGCTTGTCGATCATCGGCACCACGCCAGAGGTGGACAGGGTCACCTTGCGCTTGGAAATGCCGTAGCCGAGATCATCCATCATGATCTGCATGGCAGGTACGACATTGTCGAAATTCAGCAGGGGCTCGCCCATGCCCATCATCACCACGTTGGTGATGGCGCGGTCGATCTTGGCCGGTACGGTGCCGAAGGATTTGTTGGCGATCCACACTTGGCCGATGATTTCCGCGGCAGTCAGGTCGCTGTTGAAGCCCTGTTTGCCGGTGGAACAGAAACTGCAATCCAGCGCACAGCCAGCCTGGGACGACACACAAAGGGTGCCACGGCCGCCTTGCGGGATATACACGGTCTCGACGCAGCTGCCGGACGCCACGCGCACCACCCACTTGCGGGTGCCATCGCTGGAGATGTCCTGACTGACGATCTCAGGACCGCGAATCTCGGCGCAGGCGCTGAGCTTTTCGCGCAGGGCCTTGCCGAGATTGCTCATGGCGTCGAAATCCTCGACGCCAAAATGGTGAATCCACTTCATGACCTGACCGGCACGGAAGCGCTTCTCTCCGATGCTCTCGAAGAAGCTCTCCATCTCGGGCTGGGTCAGCCCCAGCAGGTTGGTCTTGGCAGCATCAGTCATGGATTCACCCTCGCCGGTTCGCGCTTAGCGAATGCGAGCGCACACCTCGGTGGCGGAGAAGAAGTACGCGATTTCGCGAGCGGCGGAAGCCTCGGAATCGGAACCGTGCACGGCGTTCTCGTCGATGGAAACGGCGAAGTCGGCGCGGATGGTGCCGGCAGCAGCTTCTTTCGGGTTAGTGGCGCCCATCAGCTCACGGTTCTTCAGAACGGCGTCTTCGCCTTCCAGAACCTGGACGATGACCGGACCGGAGGTCATGAAGGCAACCAGATCCTTGAAGAAGCCGCGCTCGCTGTGCTCGGCGTAGAAACCGGCGGCTTCACGCTCGGACAGCTGAACCATCTTGGAAGCAACGACGCGCAGGCCGGCCTTCTCGAAACGGGTGGTGATTTCACCGATGACGTTTTTGGCAACGGCATCCGGCTTGATGATGGAGAAAGTGCGTTGAACGGCCATGTGAAGCTCCAGAAAGTTAAAGCGAAAAATTAAACCCGCGAATTATACGCGGGTTAGGGGGAAATGCGTAGGGCCGTGCCCTGAAGCGGTGCGACTCAGTCGAGCTCTTCGATCCACGCCGCCTGGATGGCCTCCAGCACCTTCTCGCCGCCGCGCTGCGGGTCATCGGCAAAATCCGGCAGGGCCAGCACCCAGCGATGCAGATCGACGAAGTTGACGTAGCGCGGATCGACATCCGCCTTGCTCTCGGCCAGCTCGATGGCGATATCCAGCACGTCGGTCCATTTCAGGCTCATGTCGGCTCCTTGACTCAGTGCGGCGCTTCGGCGGCGTGGTTGAGCGAGTATTTCGGGATCTCGACGGTCAGGTCTTCGGTGCCAACGACAGCCTGGCAAGCCAGCCGCGATTGCGCCTCCAGGCCCCAGGCCCGATCGAGGAAGTCTTCCTCCAACTCGTCCGCCTCTTCCAGCGAGTCGAAGCCCTCACGAATGATGCAGTGGCAAGTAGTGCAGGCGCATACGCCGCCACAGGCACTTTCCATCTCAATATGGTGCTCATGAGCTAGATCGAGAATGGAAGTGCCGGGCTCGGCCTCCACAACCATGCCATCAGGACAGAACTTCTCGTGCGGCAGAAAAATGACCTGTGGCATCAGTTATCCTCGATTTCATTCAGATTGCGCCCCGCCAGGGCGGCCTTAACCGTCGAGTCCATCCGCCGAGCGGCGAAAGCGTCGGTAATCTGCGACAGACGCTTGGTCTGCTGCTCGATGGCATGAGTATCGTCGCTAGCCGCCAGCGCGCGCAGCTCTTCCATGGCCGCCAGAATGGCGATTCGCTCGTCTTCGTCGAGCAGGCGCTGGCCATCGACGTCCAGCGCCGATTGCACGGCCTCGAGCAGACGTTCAGCCTCGACTTGCTGCTCACGCAAGGCGCGAGCCGCCTTGTCGCCACCGGCATTGCTGAAGGAGTCCTGCAGCATGCGCGCGATCTCGCCATCGGTCAGGCCGTAGGAAGGCTTGACCTGGATGCTCGCCTCTACACCAGAACCCAATTCACGCGCGGCAACACTGAGCAGGCCGTCGGCGTCGACCTGGAAGGTCACGCGAATCTTCGCCGCCCCGGCGACCATCGGCGGAATACCGCGCAGCTCGAAGCGCGCCAGGGAACGGCAGTCCTTGACCAACTCGCGCTCGCCCTGCAGCACCTGGATGGCCATGGCGCTCTGGCCGTCCTTGTAGGTGGTGAAGTCCTGGGCCCGCGCCACCGGGATCGTGGTATTGCGCGGAATGACCTTCTCCATCAGCCCGCCCATGGTCTCCAACCCCAGGGACAGCGGAATCACGTCGAGCAGCAACAGCTCCTCGCCATTGCCGCGCTGATTGCCGGCCAGGGTGTCGGCTTGGACGGCAGCACCAATGGCCACCACCTGATCCGGGTCGATATCGGTCAGCGGCTGACGACCAAACAGCTCGCCCACCGCCTCGCGTACGCGCGGCACACGAGTGGAACCACCCACCATGACCACTGCCTCGACCTCTTCGATCTCGATGTTCGCGTCACGCACCGCGCGACGGCAGGCCTTGAGGCTGCGGGCGACCATCGGCTCGATCAGAGCCTCGAACTGCGCCCGGCTCAGCTCGCCAGACCAGCCATCGTAAGCCACCGATACGCTATCGGCATCGGTCAGCGCCTCTTTCGCCGCACAGGCAGACTGCAGCAGGCGGCGCTGGGCCGCAGGATCGAGATCATGGGACAGACCGGCCTGCTCGATGATCCAGCCGGCGATGGCATGATCGAAGTCATCGCCACCCAGAGCGCTGTCGCCGCCGGTCGCGAGCACCTCGAACACGCCTCGGGTCAGGCGCAGCACGGAGATATCGAAAGTACCGCCACCCAGATCATAGATGGCCACGACGCCCTCGGCGCCCTTGTCCAGACCATAAGCCACGGCGGCGGCAGTGGGCTCGTTGAGCAGACGCAGCACGTTGAGATTGGCCAGGCGCGCGGCGTCCTTGGTGGCCTGGCGCTGGGCATCGTCGAAATAGGCCGGCACCGTGATCACCGCACCGACCAGCTCACCACCCAGCGTGGCTTCCGCGCGCTGGCGCAGGGCCCGCAGAATCTCCGCAGACACCTCTACCGGGCTCTTGGCACCCTGCACCGTCTCGATGAACGGCATGTGCGACTCGCCCTCGGCGAAACGATAGGGCAACTGGTCGCCTAGCTGTTTGACGTCCTCGACACCACGCCCCATCAGGCGCTTGACCGACAGCACGGTGTTCAGCGGATCCAGCGCGGCGGCGGCCTTGGCGGACTCGCCCACCTCGACGCGATCGGCGTGATAACGCACGGCAGACGGCAGGATCACTCGCCCTTCGGCGTCGGCCAGCGGCTCGGAAAGGCCGCTGCGCACGGCGGCAACCAGCGAATTGGTGGTACCCAGGTCGATGCCCACCGCCAGGCGGCGCTGGTGGGGTTGCGGGCTCTGCCCGGGCTCGGCGATCTGCAGTAGGGCCATGGTGCTCTAGGTGTCAGGCGCGCAGCGCGAAGCTGCGCCGGGTTAGTCGTCGAGGCGCTCTTCCAGATCGCGCACTTCGTGAGCCAGCTTGTCGAGGAATTGCATGCGGCGCACCAGGCGCTCGGCCTCTTCGCGTCGCGCGGCATCGCTCCAGCAGGCGGAGAAATCTTCGTCCAGCTCTTCCTGAGCCACTTTCAAGCGCTGCTTGAAGGCCGCCACGCCAGCCAGATCAGCACTGTCCTGCAGGTCTTCCAGCTCTTCGCGCCAGCGCATCTGCTGGAGCAGGAACTCGGGGTCCTGCACCGTCACTTCCAGCGGCAGTTCGCGACCACCCAGCGCCAACAGGTAGAGCGCGCGACGCGGCCCGCTCTTCAGGGTCTGGTAGGCCTCATTAAGGCTGGCCGACTGCTCCAGCGCCAGGCGCTGCTCGCGCTCGCCAGCATCGGCGAAACGATCCGGATGCACGGCCTTGGCCAGCTCGCGATAGCGCGCGGCCAACTGCGCCTGATCCACGCGGAACGCGGGCTGCAGCTCGAACAGGGCGAAATGACAGGGACTACCCACAACCAGCCTCAGACGTTGAAGCTCTCGCCGCAGCCGCACTCGCCGCGCACGTTGGGGTTGTTGAACTTGAAGCCCTCGTTGAGGCCTTCGCGGACGAAGTCCAGCTCGGTGCCATCCAGGTAGGCCAGGCTCTTCGGATCGATGATCACCTTGACGCCGAAGCTTTCGAACACCTGATCCTCGCCTGCCACCTCGTCGACGAACTCCAGCACGTAGGCGAGGCCCGAGCAACCGGTGGTACGCACACCCAGGCGAATGCCCTCGCCCTTGCCACGCCCGTCGATCGAGCGCTGCACATGGCGAGCGGCGGCTTCAGTCATGGTAATGGCCATTAGCGACTCCTCGGGATCAGAGCAGACCTTTCTTCTGCTTGTAGTCGTGCACGGCGGCCTTGATGGCGTCTTCGGCGAGCACGGAGCAGTGGATCTTCACCGGCGGCAGGGCCAGTTCTTCGGCCAGCTGGGTGTTCTTGATCGACTCGGCCTCGTCCAGGGTCTTGCCCTTCATCCACTCGGTGGCGAGGGAGCTGGAGGCGATGGCCGAACCGCAGCCGTAGGTCTTGAACTTGGCGTCTTCGATCACGCCCTGCTCGTTGACCTTGATCTGCAGACGCATCACGTCGCCACACGCCGGGGCGCCGACCATGCCGGTACCGACATTCGGGTCCTCGGCGTCCATCTTGCCGACGTTGCGCGGGTTCTCGTAATGGTCGATGACCTTTTCACTGTATGCCATGTTGCAAATCCTCTCTCATCAGGTGCCGCTCTACAGGCGACTCGAAAATCAGTGTGCCTGCCATTCGACCTTGGAGATGTCGACACCCTCTTTGAACATGTCCCACAGCGGCGACAGCTCACGCAGCTTGTTCACCGCACCGGCCACTTTGCTGGCCGCGTAATCGACTTCTTCCTCGGTGGTGAAGCGGCCGAAGGTGAAACGAATCGAGCTGTGTGCCAGCTCGTCGTTGCGACCCAGGGCGCGCAGCACGTAGGACGGCTCCAGCGAGGCGGAGGTACAGGCGGAACCGGAAGAGACCGCCAGGTCCTTGAGCGCCATGATCAGCGACTCGCCTTCGACGTAGTTGAAGCTGAGGTTCAGGTTGTGCGGCACGCGCTGGGTCAGGCTGCCGTTGACGTACAGCTCTTCCATACCCTCGAGCTGCTTGTAGAAGCGATCACGCAGAGCCAGCACACGCTGGTTTTCCTGCGCCATCTCTTCCTTGGCGATACGGAAGGCCTCGCCCATGCCGACACACTGGTGCGTGGCCAGGGTGCCGGAGCGCATGCCGCGCTCATGGCCGCCACCGTGGGTCTGGGCTTCCAGACGCACGCGAGGCTTGCGGCGCACGTACAGGGCGCCGACACCTTTCGGGCCATAGGTCTTGTGGGCGGAAAAGGACATCAGGTCGACCTTCAGTTTCTCCAGATCGATCTCGACCTTGCCGGTGGACTGCGCCGCATCGACATGGAACAGCACGCCGCGGGAGCGGGTCAGCTCACCGATGGCGGCGATGTCGTTGATGGTGCCGATCTCGTTATTGACGTGCATGATCGACACCAGAATGGTGTCCTCGCGCAGCGCCGCCTCGACCATGGCCGGCGTTACCAGGCCATCTTCGCCCGGCTCGAGATAGGTCACTTCGAAGCCTTCGCGCTCCAGTTGGCGCGCAGTGTCCAGCACCGCTTTGTGCTCGATCTTCGAGGTGATGATGTGCTTGCCCTTGGTGCTATAGAAGTGCGCGACACCCTTGATGGCCAGGTTGTCGGACTCGGTGGCACCGGAGGTCCAGACGATCTCGCGCGGGTCGGCATTGACCAGCTCGGCCACCTGGCGACGGGCGTTCTCGACCGCTTCCTCGGCCTTCCAGCCGAAGACGTGGGAGCGCGATGCCGGGTTGCCAAAATTGCCATCCACCAGCAGGCACTCGCTCATCTTCTGCGCCACGCGCGGATCGACCGGAGTGGTGGCGGAGTAATCGAGGTAAATCGGCAATCTCATCAGGTATCTCCTATTCAGGCAGGCGCCCTGCTCACTCGATGGCGGACGCTTCGATCTTGTCCAGCTGCGGCGTCCTGCCGTTACAACGGCGCTGATCCTGACGCTGGGCGACTTCCTGCACTTCGCGTCGGGTCACCAGATCAGCCAGGCTGATGCCGCTGAGAAATTCGTGAATCTGCTGACTGAGGTCGCACCACAGATGGTGGGTCAGACAGGTGTCGCCGGAATGGCAATCGCCCATGCCCTGACAACGAGTAGCGTCGACCGATTCGTTCACCGCATCGATCACTTGGGCCACCTGAATCACCCGCATGTCGCGCGACAACTGATAGCCACCACCGGGACCACGCACGCTGCTGACCAGGTTGCCGCGGCGCAACTTGGCGAACAGTTGCTCCAGATAGGACAGGGAAATGCCCTGCCGCTCGGAGATGTCCGCCAGCGACACAGGCCCGCTCTGGGCATGCAGCGCCAGATCGAGCATGGCTGTAACGGCGTAGCGGCCTTTGGTGGTCAGACGCATGGTTATCGCACCACGGGTGAGCTGAGTTGCCGCAAGTATCCTCTTTTCCGACTATTTAGGTCAACTATAAGACCGATTAAAACAGTCGGATATAGTGGCAGTGCGGGGCGCGAATGATAGCAGACTATGCGTCGTCAGGCAGCCGGCTTGTCGCCCTGCTCCTTGCACACATCGGCGAAGTCCTCGTCGCGCAGTGCCGGCAGCTCCTTGGCGCAATAGTCGCTGCCCAGAGCCTTGAGCGCGCCGCACATACCTTCCAGACGCGAGTCGACCGCCTGCAGGTGATCGAGCAACTGGCCAATGGCGCGCGCCACCGGATCCGGCATGTCCTGGCTGACACCATAGGCATCGAAACCGAGCTTCTCAGCCATGGCCTGACGCTTGGCCTCCCGCTCGTCATCCGCTTTGGCGATGATCCGCCCCGGAATGCCGACCGCCGTAGCACCAGCCGGCACCGCCTTGGTCACCACGGCATTGGAGCCGATCTTGGCACCCGCACCGACAGTGAATGGACCGAGCACCTTGGCGCCAGCGCCGACCACCACACCATCCTCTAACGTCGGATGGCGCTTGCCCTTGTTCCAGCTGGTGCCACCCAGGGTCACGCCCTGATAGAGGGTCACGTCATTACCGATCTCGGCGGTCTCGCCGATGACGATGCCCATGCCGTGGTCGATGAAGAAGCGCCGCCCGATCTTCGCGCCCGGATGGATCTCGATGCCGGTCATCCAGCGCCCGAAGTTCGACACCAGGCGCGCCAGCCATTTCCAGCCCGCCCCCCACAACGCATGCGCCACGCGGTGCAACCACACCGCATGCAGCCCCGGATAGCAGGTCACCACCTCGAAAGCGTTGCGCGCCGCCGGATCACGATGAAAAACACTCTGGATATCTTCGCGCACACGCTCAAACATCGTCTTTTCTCCGCTTGTGAGACTCCCCACGCACCGCCTTCTGGGTTTCCGTGAGAACGCCGCGCAGGATATTCATTTCCAGTTTGCTGATGCCCGAGCGCCCATACAGGCGACGCAGGCGCGACATCAGGTGACGCGGATTGGCCGGATCGAGGAAGCCGATCTCCACCAGCGTACTCTCCAGATGGCCGTAGAACAGCTCCAGCTCATCCGTGGTCACCGGCTGGGTATTGAGCATCGCGGTGGTTTCCAGCTTGTTCATCTTGGTCGGCTGCCCCTCGGCCGCCAGCCAGGCCATGCGCACCTCATAGGCCAGCACCTGCACGGCCGCCGCCAGGTTCAGCGAGCTGAACTCCGGATTGGACGGGATATGCACATGGAACTGACAGCGCTGCAGCTCCTCGTTGGTCAGGCCGGCATATTCGCGACCGAACACCAGCGCCACCTCGCCGCCCAGCTCGACCTGCTGCAACGCAGTGGTCGCGCACTCGCGCGGGTCGAGCAACGGCCAGGGAATGCGCCGATCGCGCGCACTGGTACCCAGCGCCACACTGCAACCGGCCAGCGCCTCTTCCAAGGTGGCCACAACCACAGCGTTATCAAGGATATCGGTGGCGCCGGAGGCGCGCGCGACCGCCTCGCTGCTGGGAAAGTCTTCAGGATCGACCAGCACCAGACGCGACAGGCCCATGTTCTTCATGGCCCGCGCGGCACCGCCGATATTGCCGGGATGGCTGGTATTGACCAGCACTACGCGAATGTTCTGCAGCAACGCCAGCTCCGCCCAAGGATGCGAAAGGGCCATGAATGTTACAGAAGGCCCCAGCCCAGCGCCATGCACAACGACGAGCCGGCTGCACAGAAAAAGCTAGTCTGCTAGAATGGCCGGCTTTCTTCTTTAACGATCCAGGTGAACCTTCCATGCAGCCCATGCTGAATATCGCGCTGCGCGCTGCGCGCAGTGCCGGCGAACTGATCATCCGCTCCGTCGAACGCCTGGACGTCATCTCGGTCAACGAGAAAGATGCCAACGACTACGTCAGCGAAGTCGATCGCGCCGCCGAGCAGACCATCATCCAGGCGCTGCAGAAGGCCTACCCGACTCACGGCTTCCTCGGCGAGGAAGGCGGCAGCATCGCCGGCACTGGCGACGGCGCCGACTACCAGTGGATCATCGACCCGCTGGACGGCACCACCAACTTCCTGCGCGGCGTACCGCACTTCGCCGTCAGCATCGCCTGCAAATACCGTGGCCGTCTGGAGCACGCCGTGGTGCTCGACCCGGTACGCCAGGAAGAATTCACCGCCAGCCGCGGCCGCGGCGCTGCCGTCAACGGTCGCCGCATCCGCGTCAGCAATCGCAAGAGCCTGGACGGCGCCCTGCTCGGCACCGGCTTCCCGTTCCGCGCCGAGCAGGTCGACAACCTGGACAACTACCTGGGCATGTTCCGCAGCCTGGTCGGCCAGACCGCCGGCATCCGCCGCGCCGGCGCCGCCAGCCTGGACCTGGCCTACGTGGCCGCCGGCCGCTACGACGCCTTCTGGGAATTCGGCCTGTCCGAGTGGGACATGGCCGCAGGCGCCCTGCTGATCCAGGAAGCAGGCGGCCTGGTCAGCGATTTCAGCGGCGGCCACGATTTCCTCGATAAAGGCCAGGTCGTTGCCGGCAATACCAAGTGCTTCAAGGCCGTGCTGACCGCCATCCAGCCGCATCTGGCGCCCTCGATGAAGCGCTGATCGCCAGCCCATGAAAAAGCCGCCCTAGGGCGGCTTTTTTGTTTCAGGTCGCTTACTGGGCGACTTGCGACTGCACCAGCACCAACTGGCCTTCCTTGTTGACCGGGATCTGACTGCCCGGATCACGATCCATTCGCACCTGGCCGACCTTGCCGTCCAGCTGATACTTCACGTCATAACCCACCAGCTTCTCGCTGGTGTCGGTCACGGTGTTACAGCGGGTCTCGGTGGTGGTGTAGGTATCGCGTCCCTGCATGCCTTCCTGAACCTTGTTGCCCGCATAGCCACCGCCGACAGCACCGGCCACGGTGGCGATCTTCTTGCCGTTGCCGCCACCCACCTGATTACCCAGCAGGCCTCCTACCACCGCACCGATGGCGGTACCGGCGATCTGGTGCTGGTCCTTGACCGGGCGCTGGCGGGTCACGGTAACGTCCTTGCAGACCTCGCGCGGCGTCTTGATGGTCTCCTTGATCGGCTGCACGGCCAGCACCTCGGCATACTGAGGACCGCCCACCAGGCTATAGGTGGCCACAGCACCGCCGGCAGTGACACCGACCGCGCCCAATACTGCACCTACGATCATCGACTTGTTCATGGGGTCCTCCAGAGACTTCTCGGTTACCAGGCATTACGCCCTATTCCCTGCCTTGGATCAGGCCAGACCGAGCGAGTTCCGGCTTCGCTGCTCTGCGCCCCGAGAACTGCGACGAAACGCACACCGATAAAACACGAAGCCCGGCGCTGGGCCGGGCTTCGGACAATCGGCATGCGCGCCTCAGGGAAGCTCATCCACCTCTTCGGCAACCGCCGGCGGAATCAGGTCTTCGGTGGTCAGGTTCAGCCAGATCAGCACCACGTTGGCGATGTAGATCGACGAGTAGGTACCGGCCAGCACGCCGACGAACAGGGCGATGGAGAAGCCCCACAGGTTGTCGCCAGCGAACACCAGCAGCGCGATGATCGCCAGCAGGGTGGAGATCGACGTGGCCATGGTGCGCAGCAGGGTCTGGGTGGTCGAGATGTTGATGTTCTCGATCAGGCTGGCCTTGCGCAGCACGCGGAAGTTCTCGCGCACCCGGTCGAACACCACGATGGTGTCGTTCAGCGAGTAGCCGATGATGGCCAGCACCGCGGCCAGCACCGTCAGGTCGAAGGTAATCTGGAAGAACGACAGAATACCCATGGTCACGACCACGTCATGCACCAGCGAGACGATGGCGCCGACGGCGAACTTCCACTGGAAGCGGAAGGCCACGTAGATCAGGATGCCGCCGAGGGCCAGCAGCATGCCCAGACCACCCTGGTCACGCAGCTCCTCGCCCACGGCGGGACCGACGTACTCGACCTTCTTCACCTGCAGCGAATTGTCGCCGCTGGCCGCCTGCAGCACGGAGGCCACCTTGTTGCCCAGCTGCGGGTCATCGCCCTGCAGACGTACCACCACATCGGTGGTCGCGCCAAAGCTCTGCACCACCGCATCGGCATAACCGGCAGCCGCCAGTTGCTCGCGCACCTGGCCGAGGTTGGCCGGCTTGTCGTAGCTCAGCTCGATCTGGCTGCCGCCGGTAAAGTCGAGACCGAAGTTGAGCCCCTTGAAGAACCAGCTACCAAGGGCGATGACGGTCAGGATCATGGTCAGGGCAAACGCAAAATTGCGTACGCCCATGAAGTTGATAGTTCCGAGTTTCATGACTGACTGCCCCTTAGATCCACAGCTTCTTGAAGTCGCGCCCGCCGAAGATCAGGTTGACCATCGCGCGGGTCACCATGATGGCGGTGAACATCGAAGTGACGATACCCAGCGACATGGTCACGGCGAAGCCCTTGACCGGACCGCTGCCCATCGCGAACAGGATGCCGCCGACCAGCAGAGTGGTCAGGTTGGCGTCCAGGATCGCCGAGTAGGCGCGATCGAAGCCTTCGTGGATGGCGCGCTGCACCGACATGCCGTTGGCGATTTCCTCGCGTATCCGCGAGAAGATCAGCACGTTGGCGTCCACCGCCATACCCATGGTCAGCACGATACCGGCGATACCCGGCAGGGTCAGGGTCGCACTCAGCGCCGACATCAGCGCCAGCAGCAGGACCATGTTGAAGCCCAAGGCCACGGTCGCCAGCACGCCGAAGAAGCGGTAGATGGCGATGATAAAGATGGACACGAAGATCATGCCCCAGATCGACGCATCGATACCCTTGGCGATGTTGTCGGCACCCAGGCTCGGGCCGATGGTGCGCTCTTCGGCGAAGTACATCGGCGCGGCCAGGCCACCGGCACGCAGCAGCAGGGCCAGCTCGGAGGATTCGCCCTGGCCATTGAGGCCGGTTATGCGGAACTGGCTGCCCAGAGGCGACTGGATGGTCGCCAGGCTGATGATCTTCTTCTCTTCCTTGAAGGAGGGCACTGCCACCTCCTTCTCGACGCCGTCGACCACCTGCTTGACGTAGCGGGTCAGCGGCTTCTGCTCGATGAAGATCACCGCCATGCTGCGCCCCACATTGTTGCGGGTGGCCCGGTTCATCAGCTCGCCACCATGGCCATCCAGACGGATGTTCACCTGCGGGCGACCGTTCTCGTCGTAGCTGGCCTGGGCATCGGTGACCTGGTCACCGGTGATGATCAGGCTGCGCTCCAGTGCCACGGCCGGACGGCCCGGCTCGCGGAACTCGAAGGGCTCGGTGGCAGCGCGCGCCGCATCGACGTCGGCCTGCAGACGGAACTCCAGGTTGGCGGTCTTGCCGAGAATACGCTTGGCCTCCGCCGTGTCCTGCACGCCCGGCAGCTCGACCACGATGCGGTTGGCGCCCTGGCGCTGCACCAGCGGCTCGGCCACACCCAGCTCGTTGACCCGGTTACGCACGGTGGTCAGGTTCTGCTTGATCGAGTACTCGCGGATTTCCGCGCGCTTGGCCTCGGTCAGCGCCAGACGCAGCACCTGCTGGTCGTTGCGCTCGGTGGTGGTCTGCTCGAAATCGTTGAAGCTGCTACGGATCAGCTCGCGGGCCTTTTCCAGCGACTCGCTGTCGGCGAAGCCGAGCTGGATGGCACCGTCCTGCTGCGGCAGGCTGCGGTAACGTACGCGATCCTTGCGCAGCAGGCTCTTGATCTCGCTCTCGTAGACCTTCATGCGCGCGTCCATGGCCTTGTCCATGTCCACTTCCAGCAGGAAGTGCACACCACCGGACAGGTCCAGACCCAGTTTCATCGGGCCGGCGCCCAGGTTGCGCAACCACTGCGGCGTGGTCGGCGCCAGGTTCAGGGCGACCACGTACTCGTCACCGAGCAGCTTGCGTACCAGCTCCTTGGCCGGCAGCTGGTCATCCTTCTTGGTCAGACGCAGCAGCGCCCCCTGCCCCTGCTTGGCACCCAGGTGAGCGGACTTGACCTCAATCTTGGCATCGCTCAACGCCTTGCCGATGCGGTCGAGGTCGGCCTGGCCGATTTCCAGCGCCGTGCTGGCACCGGTGATCTGGATGGCCGGGTCGTCCGGATACAGATTGGGTGCGGAATAGATGAAGCCGACCGCCAGCACAGCCAGGATCAGCAGGTACTTCCACAGAGGATATTTGTTGAGCATGACGCCGCCCGTTATGACACGGGGCGCCTTAGGCGCCCCGTATTGGTGAACGAAGAATCGTTAGATGGACTTCAGAGTGCCCTTCGGCAGGGTCGCTGCGATGGCCTGCTTCTGGAATTTCAGCTCGACGTTGTCGGCGATCTCGACCACCACGAAGTCATCGGTGACTTTGTTGACCTTGCCGATGATGCCGCCGCTGGTCACTACCTCGTCGCCCTTTTGCAGGCCGCCGAGCAGGTTCTTATGCTCCTTGGCGCGCTTGGCCTGGGGGCGCCAGATCATCAGATAGAAGATGACCATGAAACCGACCAGCATCAGGATGCTCATCATGTCACCGCCGGGCGCGGCGCCTGCCGCCGGGGCTGCGGTGTCGGCGTAAGCAGCGGGGATCAGAAAACTCATGGAAAACTCCTATTGCGAGGTCTTGAAGCTGTTGTTTTTCAGGCTATTTTCGCGAGCGCCCGGGCTTAATGCACGGGCGTCGGCTGCCATCGCGAGTAGATGGGTGCGCCGCGCCGTATTTCAAGCGGCAGGCCGGCGAATCACCGATCAGGGTTCCAGCGGCGGCGTTGGCAGGCCGCGCCGGGCGTAGAAGGCATCGACAAAGGCGGCCAATGTACCCTGTTGAATTGCCTCGCGCAAACCAGCCATCAGGCTCTGGTAATGGCGCAAGTTGTGGATGGTATTGAGCATGCTTCCCAGCATTTCGCCGCATTTATCCAGGTGATGCAGATAGGCGCGGGAGAAGTGTTTGCAGGTGTAGCAATCGCAGCTCGGATCCAGCGGCGAGTCGTCGTGCTTGTGCCCCGAATTGCGGATCTTGACCACCCCGGTCTCGGTGAACAGATGGCCGTTGCGCGCATTGCGGGTCGGCATCACGCAGTCGAACATGTCCACGCCGCGGCGCACGCCCTCGACCAGGTCTTCCGGCTTGCCCACGCCCATCAGGTAGCGCGGCTTGTCGGCCGGCAGCTGCGGCGGCAGGAAGTCCAGCACGCGGATCATCTCTTCCTTCGGCTCGCCGACCGACAGACCGCCGATGGCCAGGCCGTCGAAGCCGATCTCGCACAGGCCTTCCAGCGAGCGCATGCGCAACTCTTCGTGCATGCCGCCCTGGACGATACCGAACAGCGCCGAGGGGTTGCCCTCGTGGGCATTCTTCGAGCGCTTGGCCCAGCGCAGCGACAGCTCCATGGAGCGCTTGGCCACGTCGAAATCGGCCGGGTACGGGGTGCACTCGTCGAAGATCATCACGATGTCCGAGCCCAGCTCGCGCTGTACCTGCATCGACTCTTCCGGCCCCATGAACACCTTGGCGCCGTCCACCGGCGAGGAGAAGTACACGCCCTCCTCCTTGATCTTGCGCATGGCACCCAGGCTGAACACCTGGAAGCCGCCGGAGTCGGTGAGGATCGGCCCCTGCCACTGCATGAAGTCGTGCAGGTCGCCGTGCTTCTTGATCACCTCGGTGCCCGGACGCAGCCACAGGTGGAAGGTGTTGCCGAGGATGATCTGCGCACCGATATCGCCGACATCGCGCGGCAGCATGCCCTTGACCGTGCCGTAGGTACCCACCGGCATGAACGCCGGGGTCTCCACCACGCCACGCGGGAAGGTCAGGCGGCCACGACGGGCACGGCCGTCGGTGGCCAGCAGCTCGAAGGACATATAGCTCATGGGGTCTCCTCGGGACCGCGCGGGGCGGGATTGCGGGTGATGAACATGGCATCACCGTAGCTGAAGAAGCGGTACTGCTGCTCCACGGCTGCCGCATAGGCGGCCATGGTCTGCGGGTAACCGGCGAAGGCCGAGACCAGCATCAGCAGGGTCGACTCCGGCAGGTGGAAGTTGGTGACCAGGGCATCGACCACATGGAAGCGCTTGCCCGGGTAGAGAAAGATGTCGGTATCACCACTGAAGGCCTTCAGCTCACCATCGCGCGCAGCGCTCTCCAGCGAGCGCACGCTGGTGGTGCCGACGGCGATCACTCGCCCGCCGCGTGCGCGACAGGCGGCGACGGCATCGACCACGTCCTGGCCGACCTGCAGCCACTCGCGGTGCATGTGGTGATCCTCGATGCGCTCCACCCGAACCGGCTGGAAGGTACCGGCGCCCACGTGCAGGGTGACGAAGGCGGTCTCGATGCCCTTCTCGCGAATCGCCGCCAGCAGCTCCTCGTCGAAGTGCAGACCAGCGGTCGGCGCGGCCACGGCACCGGCCTTGGCGCGATCGGAATAGACGGTCTGGTAACGCTCGCGATCGGAGGCGTCGTCGGCACGGTCGATATAGGGGGGCAGCGGCATGTGGCCGACCCGCTCCAGCAACGGCAGCACCTCTTCGGCGAAGCGCAGCTCGAACAGTGCATCGTGGCGGGCCAGCATCTCGGCTTCACCGCCACCTTCTATATGGATCAGCGAGCCCGACTTG
Source organism: Pseudomonas sp. GD04019 (assembly GCF_029837695.1). Lineage (GTDB taxonomy): Bacteria > Pseudomonadota > Gammaproteobacteria > Pseudomonadales > Pseudomonadaceae > Aquipseudomonas. The sequence continues at coordinate 280,849 of NZ_JAOEEA010000002.1, read as the reverse complement.
GGCGACTTGCTGGAGCGCACATGGGCCAGCACGCGATGACTGTCCAGCACCCGCTCGACCAGTATCTCCAGTTTGCCGCCGGAGGCCTTCTGGCCGAAGAGCCGTGCTGGGATCACGCGGGTGTCGTTGAACACCATCAGGTCGCCGGGGCGCAGGTATTCGAGCAGGTCGGCGAACTGCCGGTGGGCCAGCGCACCACTCTCACCATCCAGCACCAGCAGGCGGCTGGAACGGCGCTCGGGCAGGGGATGGCGGGCGATCAGGGCATCGGGCAGGTCGAAATGGAAGTCGGCAACACGCATGGGGTCAGTCTCGCAGGGGGCGCAGAGCTTACCGGAAAGCTGGCCGGCGGACCACGCACCGGGCGACTGAAGGCACGCTCAATGCGGATCGCCGCCACTAGGCCGATTTCCAGCAGGGCCGCGATAAAGCGGTGGCCGACACTGAACAGCTTGCGCAGGGTGAATTCGAGACCGAGGAAGAACATCGGGACGATCAAGCCCGAGGATCTTGATCACCCCTCGTCGTGGATCAGGCCGAAGGTTGGCGTGTGCGGGCCGATTGATGCAGCCGGCGAGCAGGTAGCCCAGCACCACCGGCTGGTGCTGGCGATGGAACAGCATAATCACGGCCAGTTCCTGAAAGAAACTGATGGCGTGGGCATACATCGCGGCGCCCTCCCGTGCAAACCGCCCCGCCGCTGCGGCGGTCACCACGCAACCGATCTCATGGCCTAACCACTTGATTTGGCGGACTTATCAGCACCATCCAGGAAATCTGTGAGGACGGATGGCAGGGCATTGCGGGCGAAGCCGGCGCGATTGACCACCCCTTGGCGCCTCCCTATACTGCGCGCCCATCGTGCCTCGGTGGCGGAATCGGTAGACGCGGCGGATTCAAAATCCGTTTTCGAAAGAAGTGAGAGTTCGAGTCTCTCCCGGGGCACCACGATATTCCCTCCTTAATTGCCTGCAAGGCCTCTGGAATCAGCTATTCCAGGGGGGTTGGCAAACGTATTTGAGTTAGCGTAGAGTTGGTCAACTGTGTTTGCATGGGTCGCCTTGAATCGTGACCTGGTGCAGTAGATCCTAAGATCCGCTACATCCCGCTCGACTTCTCTTACTCTCTGCAACCAGTTCCAGCCCTCTCGCGTCACAAGCTCGCGAGGCTGTCATCTAACTCTAGTTTCAAGGAAATAAGACAATGTCGAATCGTCAAACCGGCACCGTCAAGTGGTTCAACGACGAGAAGGGCTTCGGCTTCATCACCCCTGAGAGCGGTCCGGATCTGTTCGTGCACTTCCGCGCTATCGAAGGTTCGGGCTTCCGCAGCCTGAAAGAAGGCCAGAAGGTCACCTTCGAAGCCGTGCAAGGCCAGAAAGGCATGCAAGCGGACAAGGTCCAGGTTCTGGGCTAATCGCTGCTGCTACGAAGAGCCCCTGATGGCAACATCAGGGGCTTTTTTGTGCCCGGTGTTTTTGTCCCGGGTGCCGACCCCGTACAATCCCGCGCAGTCTTTTCTTCCCGAGCTGTCCATGCCCAAGCACATGCTGCGCCCCCAGGGCGAATTCCCCGGCGCCGGCCTGCCCCGCCGCTTTGCCGCGATGTTCTACGACTTCCTGCTGTGCGTGGCACTGGTCATGGTGGTGGGCCTGCTCTACCAGCAGGGCCTGCTGCGCCTGATCTACGGCAGCGAGCGCCTGATGCAGCTGTCCCAGGCCGGCGCGCTGGATAACGACCCTATGCTGGCGAGCCTGGCGCTACTCAGCCTGTTCGGCTTCTTCGCCAAGTTCTGGACCCATAACGGCCAGACCCTCGGCATGCAGGCCTGGGGCCTGCGTATCCAGAACGCCGACGGCTCGGCCATCAGCCTGTGGCAGGCGCTGCTGCGCTTCGTGATCGCCATCGGCTCCTGGCTGTGCCTGGGCCTGGGCTTTCTCTGGGCGCTGTGGGACAAGGACAAGCGCAGCTGGCACGACATCTACTCGGAGAGCCGAGTCGTGCAACTGCCCAAGGGCATCCACAAGCAGGGCAAGTAGGGCTCAGGCGCCAGCCAGCCCCGGCAGCAGCACATTGCTCACCAGCCAGGTCGTGGCCAGCGCCCCAATCACGCAAAGCAGCGCGCCGCCCGCCGCCTGCCAGTAGAAGCCACGCGACAGTTCGTCCTCGCCGCCATTGGAGAGGATGAACGGGAAGGACTCTCCCGGCTTGCGCAGTTGATGATGCACCGGCACCTCGCTGCGCCCCGTCTGGCGGCGCTGGGCCTCGACCCGCGCCGACTCGCGCATGCGCTCCCACTCGGCCGGGTCCAGCTGACCGTCGCCGTTGCTGTCGAAGCGCTGCAGCATGCCGGCGAAATCGCTCTTCCACTCGCGCACCACCGCGCCCTGAGCCAGGGTCAGGTCGAACGCCTCGGTGCCGCCCAGGGTACGGAAATCGCCGATGGCGTAGAGCGGCTGACCGGCATGCAGGCGCTCCTCGGTGTAGCGATATTGGCTGCCGCCGGAGAACAGCATGCCGAGCAATCCACCACCGTCGCTCAGGCCACGCGGATGCCGCTCGCTACCGCTCCAGACCTGGCGCGTGCTCGGCCGCACTTCGGCGCCCTTGGGGTTGATCAGACATTCGCCGGTGGCGTCCTGCAGGCGCACCAGCCCTTCGCTGACGCCGCTCTCGATCACGCGCCAGCGCTTGCGCTTGCCATCGTCGTCGTACTCCTCGATCTTGAAGCGCCACCACAGGCACGGCGTACCGGTGAGTGGCGCCTGCAGCGGACCGTCGGGGAGTTCGTGCAGCACGCCATACAGCTCGACATAGCCCTGGGCCGCCGAGCGGATCTTCGAGGTCGGCGTGTTGAGCAGAAAGCGCGCCTCGGACAGGCGCTTGATGCACCACCAGCCGCCGCCGACGCACGCGCCGACGCTGAAGGCCATGCTGATGGCCAAGCCCGGGACATCCATTTCAGTTGAACAGCGACTTGAGGTCGACGTCGGCCTTCTCTTCCTCGCTGAACTGCAGCAACTCGGCTTCCTTGAAAGCGAACAGGCGCGCCAGGATCACGTCCGGGAACTGCTCGATGCGCACGTTGTTCAGGTTGACCGCCTCGTTGTACAGCTCGCGGCGATCGGCGATGGCGTTCTCCAGCCCGGAGATGCGCTGCTGCAGATGCTGGAAGCTGTCGTTGGCCTTCAGGTCCGGGTAGTTCTCGGCAAGGGCGAACAGTTGGCCGAGGCCGGCCCGCAGACTGCTCTCGGCCTTGCCCAGGGCGCCCACGTCGTGCTGCTCGCGGGCACTCGCCACGGCGCTGCGCGCGGCGATCACCCGCTCCAGGGTGGTGCGCTCGTGCTGCATGTACTGCTTGCAGGTCTCCACCAGCTTGGGCAGCTCGTCGTGGCGCTGCTTGAGCAGCACGTCGATGTTCGACCAGGCCTTGCTCACGCCGTGCTTGAGGCGCACCAGACCGTTGTAGAGAACCACCGCCCAGGCGGCGAGAAGAAACAGCACGACGAGTACGGCAACGGCAGTGAGGCTCATGGACAACGCTCCTTGTGAATTGCCGGCATTCTAGCGACCCCATGCCCCGCGTCTACCCGGCCGACGAACGGAAAACGCCCTTTGCATTTAATGAAAATCTTTCGCATCATTGTGCGGTTTTCCCGACTTCCAACACTAGAAGCAAAGGACTCCGCCATGACTCGTATGCCCCTGGCTACCGCCAGCCTGCTGGCCCTCGCCATTTCCCTCGCCGGCTGCGGCGACGACAAGAAAGAGGCCGCTGCTCCGCAAGCCGCCGCTCCGGCTGCCGCCACCGCTCCTGCCGCTGTCGGCAAGGTCGACGAAGCCGCCGCCAAGGCCGTGGTCAGCCACTACGCCGATCTGGCCTCCGCCGTATTCAGCGACGCCGCCAGCACCGGCAAGCAACTGCAGGCCGCCATCGACGCCCTGCTGGCCAAGCCTAGCGAAGAGACCCTGAAAGCCGCCAAGGAAGCCTGGCTGGCCGCCCGCGTACCGTACATGCAGACCGAAGTGTTCCGCTTCGGCAACGCCGTGGTCGACGACTGGGAAGGCCAGCTCAACGCCTGGCCGCTGGACGAAGGCCTGATCGACTACGTCGCCAAGGACTACCAGCACGCTCAGGGCAACCCGGGCGCCACCGCCAACATTATCGCCAACACCACCATCCAGGTCGGTGAAGACAAGATCGACGTCACCGAGATCACCAGCGCGAAGCTGGCCGAGCTGAACGAGCTGGGCGGTTCCGAAGCCAACATCGCCACCGGCTACCACGCCATCGAGTTCCTCCTCTGGGGCCAGGACCTGAACGGCACCAACCCAGGCGCTGGTGCCCGTCCGGCTACCGACTTCGTGGTCGGCGCCGGTGCCACCGGCGAGCACAACGAGCGTCGTCGCGCCTACCTGAAAGCCGCCACCGACCTGCTGGTTGCCGATCTGGACGAAATGGTCGGCCAGTGGAAAGCCGGCGTCGCCGACAACTACCGCGCCAAGCTGGAGGCCGAGCCGGCCGAGAGCGGCCTGCGCAAGATGCTGTTCGGCATGGGCAGCCTGTCCCTCGGCGAGCTGGCCGGCGAGCGCATGAAGGTCGCCCTGGAAGCCAACTCCACCGAAGACGAACACGACTGCTTCAGCGACAACACCCACAACTCGCACTTCTACAACGGCAAGGGCGTGCGCAACGTCTACCTGGGCGAGTACAAGAAAGTCGACGGCACCACCCTGACCGGCCCGAGCCTGTCTGCCCTGGTCGCCAAGGCTGACGCCCAGGCCGACAGCACCCTGAAGGCCGACCTGGAAGCCAGCGAAGCCAAGCTGCAGGCTCTGGTCGACAGCGCCGAGAAGAACAACGTGCACTTCGACCAGCTGATCGCCGCCGACAACAAGGATGGCCAGCAGATCGTTCGTGACGCCATCGCCGCCCTGGTCAAGCAGACCGCTGCCATCGAGAAGGCCTCGGCCGCTCTGGGCATCAGCGATCTGAACCCGGACACCGCCGATCACCAGTTCTGATACCCGCAGAGCTGTCCAGGACGGATGCGCCCACAAGGCGCATCCGTTTTTTTTGCCTGCCTTTTTCTGGCCCGCACCACGCGACGCGCAACACTGCTCCCGACCGCTTTATGCCCGCGACAATCTGGCCCCGGCACAAACGCTAATTCCTCTTATTTGACTTCCCTTAGCCTGCTAAGATTGCCGGCCTGATTGGCCGTCCAGGTTTTCCGCGATGCTCTCGCCGCTGCGCCTTTGTTTTTTGCCGCTGGCCTTTGCCCTGGCGGCCTGTGAGCGCACGCCGCCTCCCGCCGAGCCGGGCGAGGCGCTGTCCGGTGGCGCCACCACGGTGCGCCAGAGCGACCAGAACGCCTTCTCCCTGCCCTCTGCCAACCTCGCGCCGTCGCGGCGTCTGGACTTCGCCGTGGGCAACAGCTTCTTCCGCAATCCCTGGGTAATCGCGCCGGCCACCACCACGGCGCGCGACGGTCTCGGCCCGCTGTTCAATACCAACGCCTGCCAGAACTGCCACATCAAGGACGGCCGCGGTCATCCGCCGCAGCGCGATGCGCTCAGCGCCGCCTCCATGCTGGTGCGCCTGTCCATCAAGGGCGACGACTCGCCGGCCCACGCCGAGCTGCGCCAACGCCTGGGCGTAGTGCCGGAGCCGGTGTACGGCGGCCAGCTGCAGGACATGAGCAACCCTGGCGCGGCGCCCGAGGGCAAGGTGCGGATCGACTACGACCTGCAGACGGTGACGCTCGCCGACGGAACCGCCGTCGAGCTACGCAAGCCGCGCCTGCTCATCAGCAAGCTGGGCTACGGCGCGCTGCATCCCGACACCCTGTTCTCCGCCCGCGTGGCGCCGCCGATGATCGGCCTCGGCCTGCTGGAAGCGATTCCCGAGGCGGCGATCCTGGCCAATGCCGACCCGGATGACCGCGATGGCGATGGCATCCGTGGCACGCCCAACCGCGTGCACGATGACGTCAGCGGCCAGCAGGTGCTCGGCCGCTTCGGCTGGAAGGCCGGCCAGCCCAGCCTCAACCAGCAGAACGCGCATGCCTTCGCCGGCGACATGGGTCTGACCACCGCGCTGCTGCCGCAGGACGACTGCAGTGCCACCCAGACCGACTGCCGCGGCATGCCCGATGGCGGCAAGCCCGAGGTCAGCCCCAACATCCTCGCCAACGTGCTGTTCTACACCCGCAACCTGGCGGTCCCGGCACGCCGTGGCGTGGACGAGTTGGAAGTGCGCCGCGGCAAGCAGCTGTTCAGCGACGCCGGTTGCCAGCAATGCCACATCCCCAGCTTCGTCACCGCCGCCGATGCCGCGGAGCCGGAACTGGCCAACCAGACCATTCGCCCCTATACCGATATGCTGCTGCACGACATGGGCGAGGGCCTGGCCGATGGCCGGCCGGAGTTCCAGGCCAGCGGCAGCCAGTGGCGCACCGCGCCGCTGTGGGGCATCGGCCTGACCCAGGCCGTCAATGGCCACACCCAGTTCCTCCACGACGGCCGCGCGCGCAACCTGCTGGAGGCCATCCTCTGGCACGGCGGCGAGGCGCAGAGCGCCAGGCAGGCCGTCATCGATTTCGACGCCAGCGAGCGCGGTGCGCTGCTGGCCTTCCTCAACTCCCTGTAAGGAGCCCGGAATGCCCCGTTCCCCTATTGCCATCGCCCTGCTCGCCCTGGGCCTCAGCGCCTGCAGCCCGCAGGACCCGCAACAGCGCACCAGCGCCGCCCTGGTCGACGGCGTGCTGCTGCCGGCCTATAGCGCCTGGCACCAGTCCAACCAGCAACTGGCCGAGAGCGCCAAGGCATTCTGCGCAGGCAAACAGGAGCTGGGCGACGCGCAGCAGGCGTTCCTCACCGATGTCGCCAGCTGGGCCGCCCTGCAGCCGTTGCTGGTCGGCCCGCTGGCCGAAGGCAACCGCGCCTGGCAGGTGCAGTTCTGGCCGGACAAGAAGAACCTGGTGCAGCGCCAGGTGGAAGCTCTGCTAAAGAACAAGCCGCAGCTGACCCAGGCCGATGTGGAGAAGGCCAGCGTGGTGGTGCAGGGCCTGACCGCCTATGAATACGTGCTGTTCGATGCGGGCATCGACCTCTCCGATGCCGCGCAGAAGACCCGCTACTGCCCGCTGCTGAGCGCCATCGGCGAGCACCAGCAGAAGCTCTCCGCCGACGTGCTCGGCCAGTGGCAGGCCGAAGGCGGCATGGCCGCCCAGCTCAAGGAGTTCCCCAACGCCCGCTACGCCGAGGCCCCCGAGGCCGTGGCCGAACTGCTGCGCGCCCAGGTCAACGCCATCGACGGCCTGAAGAAGAAGCTCGGCGCCGCCCTCGGCCGCCAGAGCAAGGGTGTACCGCAGCCGTACCAGGCCGAGTTCTGGCGCAGCAACGCCAGCCTGGCCAGCCTCGCCGCCAGCGTCGCCAGCGCCGAACGCCTGTGGCTGGGCGGCAACAAGGATGGCGTGCGCAGCCTGCTCGGCGACGACCAGCAGGCCCTGGTCGCCAGCATCGACCAGCAGTACGCCAACACCCGCCAGCAACTGGCTGCGCTGCAGCGCCCGCTCGGCGAGCTGCTCGCCGACGAGGCCGGCCGCGCCGAGTTGAATGCCTTCTACGACGAACTCAACAAGCTGCACCGCCTGCAGGGCGGCGAACTGGCCAAGGCCCTCGGCATCCAGCTGGGCTTCAACGCCCACGACGGTGATTGAATGAAGCGCAGAGCCTTTCTCGGCCTCGGCGGCCTGGCCCTGGCCGCCGGCGCCCTGACGACCGGCGCATTGGGCGGTTGGAAGCTGATCGGCCACGGTACGCAGCCCCTGTTGTTGTCGGCGCGCGACGACAGCGACGGCCACCACTACGCCGTGGGCTACCGCCTGGACGGCAGCAAGGCCTTCGCCACCCGCGTGAGCGAGCGCTGCCATGACGTGGTGCCGCACCCCAGCCTGCCGCTGGCGGTGTTCGTCGGCCGCCGGCCCAGCCGCGAGAGCTACCTGATCGACACCCGCGACGGCCGCCTGCTGCAGACCATCGCCTCGCCGGCCGAGCGGCATTTCTACGGCCACGGCGTGTTCCACAAGGGCGGCGAGTGGTTCTACAGCACCGAGAACGACACCAGCCAGCCCGGCCGCGGCGTACTCGGTGTCTACCGCCTGCAGGGCGAGCACCTGGAGCGCGTCGCCGAGCGCAGCACCCATGGTCTGGGCCCGCACCAGCTGCTGTGGCTGCCCGGCGGCGAAGAACTGGTGGTAGCCAACGGCGGCATCCGCACCGAGGCCGACAGCCGGGTGATGATGAACCTCGACGCCATGGAGCCGAGCCTGGTGCTGATGCACCGCGACGGCACGCTGATCAGCAAGGAGCAGCTGCCCGAGCGGATGAACAGCGTGCGCCACCTGGCCGTGGCGGCGGACGGCACCATCGTCTCCGGCCAGCAGTACGAGGGCGACCCCCAGGATGCCGCGCCGCTGCTGGCGATCAAGCGCCCGGGCCAGGCCTTCCAGCCCTTCCCGCTGGGCGAGGCGCAGCGCGTGGCGATGAACCAGTACACCGCCAGCCTGGCGATCCACGACGAGCTGCGTCTGCTGGCGCTCACCGCACCGCGCGGCAACCGCTTCTTCATCTGGAATCTGGACAGCACCGAGCTGCTGCTCGATGCGCCGCTGCCGGACTGCGCCGGCGTCGGCGCGGTGGCCGACGGCTTCGTGGTCACCTCCGGCCAGGGCCGCTGCCGCCTGTACGACTGCCGCGGCGAGCAGATCGCCGGGCGCCCGCTGGAGCTGCCGGCAGGGCTATGGGACAACCATCTGCGCCTGGCCTGAAAATAGCTAGATGCGGCTAAAGGCCAGCGTAGCGCGGCCGACCTATACTGAACTGCACGTTGCACTCGTGCCGGCTTCCGCCGGCCGGTGTCGCCGGTTTTTCATGGCCGGGTGATAGGGATATCCGCAGTTCCGGCGCTCACCCGAGCGCCGGGGGCAGTCACCCCCCGAAGAGGCTTATCCCCATGTTCCTGCAGAAATCCCTGCGCGCGCAGATCCTCGCTCTGCTCGGCGGCAGCCTGGCGCTGATCCTGATCACCGCCCTGGCCTGCTTCAGCTTCCTCTCCAGCGGCATGCACGCCTACCGCGGCCTGCTCGACGGCCCGCTGCAGGCCGCCCGCCTGATCGACTCGGCCAACGTCGAATTCAAGATCCAGGTGCAGGAATGGAAGAACGTCCTGCTGCGCGGCCAGGATGCCGAGAACCTGAACAAGTACTGGGGCCAGTTCGAGGCCCAGGAGCGCAAGGTCCAGGACATCCTCGGCGAGCTGTCCCAGGAGGCCAAGGACGATGCCACGCTGAAGGGCCAGGTGGACCGCCTGCGTAGCGAACACCAGAGCCTAGGCGTCAATTACCGCAAGGGCCGCGATGCCTTCGTCGCCGCCAACGGTGACGCCAAGGCCGGCGATGCCGCGGTCAAGGGCATCGACCGCGCCGCCAGCGAGCAGATGACCGCCCTGGTCGACCACCTGCGCGAGCAGAGCATCGAGCAGGCCGAGCAGATCAACGCCAGCGCCGACCGCACCATCACCCTGGGCACGCTGGTCATGCTCGCCGCCAGCGTGGTGATCGCCCTGTTCAGCCTGTGGCTGGTCAACCGCCACCTGATCATCCCGATCCGCCATCTGATTACCCATGTCGACCAGCTCAGCCACGGCAACTTCGGCCAGCGTGTCGAGGCCACCCGCCAGGACGAACTGGGCATGCTAGCCATCGCCTCCAACACCCTGCGCGACTTCCTCGCCGCCACCACCGACAGCCTGCGCCTGAGCAGCGGCAACCTGGACAACGCCAGCGGCGAGCTGAACCAGATCGCCTCGCGCATGACGCTGGGCATCAATGAGCAGTTCGAGCGCACCGACCAGGTCGCCACCGCCATGCACCAGATGTCGGCCACGGCCCAGGAGGTGGCACGCCATGCCGCCGAGGCCGCACACGCCGCCGACGACGCCGACAGCTCGGCACGCCAGGGCGGCCGGGTGATGGAGTCGACCATCCAGACCATCACCGGCATGCGCGGAGAGATCGCCAACACCGCCGAGGTGATCCGCCGCCTGGAGGCCGACAGCGGCCGCATCGGCAAGGTGCTGGAAGTGATCCGCGGCATCGCCGAGCAGACTAACCTGCTGGCCCTCAACGCCGCCATCGAGGCCGCCCGCGCCGGCGAGCAGGGGCGCGGCTTCGCCGTGGTGGCCGACGAGGTGCGCACCCTGGCCCAGCGTACCGCCGAGTCCACCGCCGAGATCCATCAGATCATCGACACCGTGCAATCCGGCGCGCTGAATGCCGTGCGCGCCATCGAGAGCGGGCAGAACCGCAGCGAGGAAGGCGTGACCCAGGTGACCGAGGCCGGCGCCATGCTGCAGCGCATCACCGGTGCGGTGGAGGCGATTCGCGACATGAATCGGCAGATCGCCACCGCCGCCGAGGAACAAACCTCGGTGGCCGAGGACATCTCGCGCAACCTCACCGAGATCACCGCCATCGCCAGCTCCAACCAGGAGAACGTCGAGCGTACCCAGGCCGCCAGCCATACCCTGCGCAGCCTGTCCGGCGAACTCAGCGAAGTGACCCAGCGCCTGGGCGCCTGAGGCTCTGAATCGGTACAGGGAAGTACCGATTTCTCATCCATCTGTGCGGTTCGCGCGACGCTGCATTGCGCGACAATAACGACGCAATCTTTTGCAAACGCCAAGCTTTTGACTTGATGGTCAAGTCGCACTAAGGTGCCACCTTCGCCTATTCCAGGCCCTCTCCGCCTCGCCAAGGATTCGGAATATGTTGCTCCGCCGCATGCTCATCATGCTGGGCGTGGTACTCGTCGTGGTGCTCGCCCTCGCCGCCTACAAAGGCTTCTCCATTTACCAGCAGATCCAGATGTTCTCCGGCCCACAGCCGGCCATCAGCGTGTCTGCCGCCGTCGCCGAAGAGAAGCCCTGGCAGAGCCTCCTGCCGGCCATCGGCACGCTCAAGGCCTTCCAGGGCGTGGACCTGACCTCCGAGGTGGAGGGTACGGTCAAGGAAGTACTGTTCCAGTCCGGCGAGAAGGTCACTGTCGGTCAGCCGCTGCTGCAGCTGGACAGCGAAGTGGAGCGCGCGATCCTCGCCACCGCCGAGGCGGTGCGCGCCCTGGCCCGCGTCGAGTACGAGCGCGGCAAGAAAATCGCCGGCAAGCAGGCCATCTCCAAGAGCGAGTTCGACCGCCTCAACGCCGAACTGCTCAAGGCCGAGGCGAGCGTCTCCCAGCTCAAGGCCGAGCTGGACAAGAAGCGCATACTGGCGCCGTTCGCCGGCACCATCGGCATTCGTCAGGTGGACACCGGCGCCTACCTGAGCCCGGGCACCTACTTCGCCACCCTGCAGGACCTGTCCAAGCTGTACGTCGACTTCTTCCTGCCCGAGCAGGACTACCCGCAGCTGGCCATCGGCCAGCGCGTGCGCCTGTCGGTCGCCGCCTATCCGGGCGAAGTCTTCGAGGGCGAGATCAGCGCCCTCAACCCCAAGGTCGAGGAAAACACCCGCAACGTGCAGGTCCGCGCCACGCTGCCGAACCCGGACAACAAACTGCTGCCGGGCATGTTCGCCAACCTCGAGGTGCTGCTGCCGGGCGAGAAGACCCAGGTCGTGGTGCCGGAAACCGCCATCACCTACACCCTGTACGGCAACTCGGTGTACGTGATCGGCGAGCAGAAGGACGACCAGGGTGCCCTGGTGAAAGATGACAAGGGCCAGACCCAACTGGCGGTCGAGCGCCGCTTCGTCGAGACCGGCGAGCGCCGCGCTGGCGTTGTGCTGGTGCGCAAGGGCCTGAAGGCCGGCGAGCGCGTGGTCACTGCCGGCCAGCTCAAGCTGGACAACGGCGCCCACGTCACTGTCATCGATGACCAGTCCCTGACCAAGGACACCCAAGCCAGCGTCGAGCAGTAAGACTCGACGCCAAGGAACCCGTTATGGCTTTCACAGATCCGTTCATCCGGCGCCCGGTCCTGGCGACCGTGGTCAGCCTGCTGATCATCCTGCTGGGCTTCCAGGCCTTCAGCAAGCTGGTGATCCGCCAGTACCCGCAGATGGAAAACGCCCTGATCACGGTGTCCACCGCCTACCCCGGTGCCAATGCCGAGACCATCCAGGGCTATATCACCCAGCCGCTGCAGCAGAGCCTGGCCAGTGCCGAAGGCATCGACTACATGACGTCGTCGAGCCAGCAGAACTTCTCCACCATCTCCATCTACGCCCGCATCGGCGCGGATACCGACCGGCTGTTCACCGAGCTGCTGGCCAAGGCCAACGAGGTGAAGAACCAGCTGCCGCAGGATGCCGAAGACCCGGTGCTGTCCAAGGAAGCGGCCGACGCCTCGGCGCTGATGTACGTCAGCTTCTATAGCGACGAGCTGTCCAACCCGCAGATCACCGACTACCTGTCACGCGTGATCCAGCCCAAGCTGGCCACCCTGCCCGGCATGGCCGAAGCCGAGATCCTCGGCAACCAGGTGTTCGCCATGCGCCTGTGGCTGGACCCGGTGAAGATGGCCGCCTACGGCATCACCGCCGTGGACGTGACCAGCGCCGTACAGCGCTACAACTTCCTGGCCGCGGCCGGCGAGGTGAAGGGCCAGTACGTGGTCACCAGCATCAACGCCACCACCGACCTGAAGTCGGCCGAGGCCTTCGCTGCCATTCCGGTGAAGACCAGCGGCGACAGCCGCGTGCTGGTGCGCGACATCGCCCGGGTGGAGATGGGCGCCGAGAACTACGACTCGATCAGCTCGTTCGACGGCATTCCTTCCGTGTACATCGCTATCAAGGGTACGCCCAGCGCCAACCCGCTGGATGTGATCAAGCATGTGCGCGGCATCCTGCCGGAGCTGGAGGCGCAGCTGCCACCGAACCTCAAGGTCTCCATCGCCTACGACGCCACCGAGTTCATCCGCGCCTCCATCGAGGAAGTGGTGAAGACCCTGGGCGAGGCGGTGCTGATCGTCATCGTGGTCGTATTCCTGTTCCTCGGCGCGTTCCGCTCGGTGCTGATCCCGGTGATCACCATCCCGCTGTCGATGATCGGCGTGCTGTTCTTCATGCAGCTGATGGGCTATTCGATCAACCTGCTGACGCTGCTGGCGATGGTCCTGGCCATCGGTCTGGTGGTGGACGACGCCATCGTGGTGGTGGAGAACATCCACCGCCATATCGAAGAGGGCAAGACGCCATTCGATGCGGCCATCGAGGGTGCCCGCGAGATCGCCGTGCCGGTAATCTCGATGACCATCACCCTGGCCGCGGTGTACGCCCCCATCGGCTTCCTCGAGGGCCTGACCGGCGCACTGTTCAAGGAGTTCGCCCTGACCCTGGCTGGCGCGGTGATCATCTCCGGCGTGGTCGCCCTGACCCTGTCGCCGATGATGTGCTCCAAGCTGCTGCGCCACGAGGAGAATCCCACGGGCCTGGCGCACAAGCTGGACATGGCCTTCGACAAGCTCAAGCGCCGCTACCAGAAGGCCCTGCACGGCACGCTCAACACCCGCCCGGTGGTGATCGTGTTCGGCATCATCGTCATGTGCCTGATCCCGGTGCTGCTCAGCTTCACCAAGAGCGAGCTGGCGCCCGAGGAAGATCAGGGCATCGTGTTCCTGTTCGCCAACGCGCCGCAGCCGACCAACCTGAACTACATGAACGCCTATACCGACCAGTTCGTGAAGATCTTCAAGGAGTTCCCCGAGTACTACTCGTCCTTCCAGATCAACGGCTTCGACGGCGTGCAGTCGGGCATCGGCGGCTTCCTGCTGACGCCGTGGGGCGAGCGCGAGCGCACCCAGATGGAGCTGCTGCCGATCGTCCAGGGTCGTCTCAACGACATCCCCGGCCTGCAGATCTTCGGCTTCAACCTGCCGTCCCTGCCCGGCACCGGCGAGGGCCTGCCGTTCCAGTTCGTGATCAACACGCCGAACGACTACGAGTCGCTGCTGCAGGTGACCGAGAAGATCAAGCAGGAGGCCATGGCGTCCGGCAAGTTCGCCTTCCTCAACGTCGACCTGGCGTTCGACAAGCCCGAAGTAGTGGTCGATATCGACCGTGCCAAGGCCGCGCAGATGGGCGTGTCCATGCAGGACCTGGGCGCCACCCTGGCCATCCTGCTCGGTGAGGGCGAGGTCAACCGCTTCACCATCGACGGTCGCAGCTACAAGGTGATCGCCCAGGTCGAGCGCGCCTACCGCGATAACCCGAACTGGCTGAGCAGCTACCACGTGAAGAGCGAGAGCGGCCAGATGGTGCCGCTGGGCACCCTGATCAAGGTTAGCGACCGTGCGCGGCCGACCAAGCTCAAGCAGTTCCAGCAGCTCAACGCGGCGATCATCGAGGGCGTGCCTATCGTCAGCATGGGCGAGGCAGTGGACACCGTGGCGCAGATCGCGCAGAAGGAGGCGCCACGCGGCTATACCTTCGACTACGCCGGCGCCTCGCGCCAGTACATCCAGGAAGGCAGCGCGCTGTTCATCACCTTCGCCCTGGCCCTGGCGATCATCTTCCTGGTGCTGGCAGCGCAGTTCGAGAGCTTCCGCGACCCGCTGGTGATCCTGGTCACCGTGCCGCTGTCGATCTGCGGCGCGCTGATCCCGATCTTCCTCGGCTTCTCCAGCATGAACATCTACACCCAGGTGGGCCTGGTGACGCTGATCGGCCTGATCAGCAAGCACGGCATCCTGATCGTCGAGTTCGCCAACCAGCTGCGCCACGACAAGGGCCTGTCGGTGCGCGAGGCGATCGAGGAAGCCGCGTCGATCCGCCTGCGCCCGGTGCTGATGACCACCGCGGCCATGGTCTTCGGCATGGTGCCGCTGATCCTCGCCACCGGTGCCGGCGCAGTGAGCCGCTACGATATCGGCCTGGTGATCGCCACCGGCATGTCCATCGGCACCCTGTTCACCCTGTTCGTGCTGCCCTGCGTCTATACCCTGCTGGCCAGCCCGGACAAGGCACCGGCAGCATCGACCGCGACGGCACACTGAGACATCAGCCGGAAACGAAAAAGCCCCGCCTAGGCGGGGCTTTTTTCTGGGCCACTCGGGCCGGATCGGGCGAAAGGCTTATTGCTCGCCCTTCATCGCATGGGACAGGCCGAACACCAGTAGCATCAGGTTGTTGCCATCCACTTCCAAGGGCTGGGCCGTGCCGTGGCGGGCGGATACTGCCGGACACACCTGATCGGCACAGTTAACCAAATCGACTACCTGCGGCGCTGGCTCCTGCCAGGCAGCCGCAGCGAGGGCCGTGACGCTCAGGGCACCGACGAGGAACAATCCTCTAGCAATCTCTAATTTCATCTCGATAACCCCTTGATGGCGCTGCCAAACACCTGAAAAGCAAAACTAGTTCAGGCCAGTCCTTGGCAACGTCCCAGCCGACGAATGGTTTCTCGGCTCGGGTATGGCGCTCATCAGAACGCCATGCAGAGGCGAAGTTCCTTCACTCCAGCGGCAACGCCCTGCCCCACTGCCGGCGGTAACCCGACAGAAGTTGCTGCCATTCCGCTTCGCTCCAAGACGAATGACGCCGCAGCTGGCGCAGGTCATGCAGCGCCGCGCGCTTGCGACTCAGGCGACGCCGACTCTTCTCCAGATCGAGCAGCGCCACTTCCACGCCTTCCTCCGCCACCTTGACGAACACATGCTTGGCATACAGGCAGCCATGCTGCCAGCGTCCCAAGTGCATGCGCGCCAGGGTCGCACCTATTTGTTGCAGTAGTGCGTCATGCTGCTGGCCGAAATGTTCACGACCACCGGCGGCATACCAGCTGTCGATATCGCTGAAGCCATCCAGTGCCTCGCTGACCAGCAGACCACGCCAACCCTGCCCTTCCTGGTAGCTCGCATCACAGTAGATCAGGCGTGGTACACGCACACCGAGGCGGCTCAGCCCCAGCAGCGCATCACGCTCGCGCAGCACGGTGGGCCGACCGAATGGGTGACTCAGGCTACGGCACAGATGCCCCACCTGACGCTTGGCGTACAGCAGCTGCCCCTGGGCATCGTGCAGGCGCTGCACCCCACTCTCCCCGCCCCTGCGTCGGTTGGGCTCTTCGACCCATTCGCCCTGCAACTGCCACCAATGCTCGAACTGACCAGCGGGGGCGATAGCGCCCCCGGACATGAACTCGGACAACATCAACTCTCCAGAAACTGTGCGGACACGACTACAGGCATAGCCGGGGTAACAGCGGGTAACGAATCTGCCTCGAATGCCTACATATCGGTAGCCATTTCCGATCTATGGCAGCGAATTCAGACAAATAAGCAAGCAGCATACCCATTTGATCCAAGCCTCAGGCTGCGCCGCTAACTCCCAGGCGGACCTGAAAGCGACAGCCATTGGGCTCGGCGTCGGACAGCTCGACGCTCCAGCCCTGGCTCTCGCAGATGCGCTGCACCAGCGACAGCCCCAGACCGAGCCCCTCGCCCCGCGCCGCGCCGCCGCGCACGAAGGGTTGGAACATGGCCTCGCGCTCGGCGGCGGGGATGCCCACACCGCTGTCCTCAACCAGGAAGCCCTGCTCGCCCAGGCTCAGGCCGATACGCCCCTGCTCGGTGTAGTGCAGCGCATTGCGCAGCAGATTACCCAGCACCGAGCGCAGCAGCGGCGCGATGTAGCGTTGCTCGCAGACCCGGTCGGCGCAGTAGTCGAACACCAGGCCCTTGGCCTCGATGGCCGATCGCCACTGGGCGACCAGATCATCGGCCACCTCACGCAGAGTGGCCTGAGGTATGCCACTGGTTTCCTGGCGCGAGCGGGCCAGCATCAGGAAGGTCTGCACCAGGCCACGCATCTCCTCGCAGGCGTTGGCGATGCGCCGCACCTGAGCCTTGCCGCGAGCATCCAGGCTCGGGCTCTCCAGCAATAGTTCGCAGGAGCTGGCCAGCACCATCAGCGGGGTACGCAGCTCGTGGCTAACGTCGCTGGTGAACAGGCGCTCGCGCATCAGCGCGCGGCGCAGCAGGCCCAGGGTGGTGTCGAAGGAGGCGGCCAGCTGACCGACCTCGTCACTGGCGTAGTCGCGCGCCAACCGCGGAGCCTCGTCCAGCAGCTGCTCGGGGGCACGCACCTGGCGCGACAGGCGCACCACCGGCTCGATCACCTTACGCGCCAGCAGCCAGCCGAGCAGGCCGGACAGCCCCAGGCTGATCAGGAAGCCCACCAGCACCACGGCGAACAACAGCTGCTCGCGCTCCTCGAAACCGCTCTGGTCCTGCAGCAATACATAGCGGCGACCGTCCACCAGTTGCACGAAGCCGTGGTAGGAGGTGTCCTCGCGGTACACCTCGTGAAAACCTGGCGACAAGTCCTGCAGCTCCTCCGGCAGGGCAAATTCGCCATGCCCATCGCTGAAATAGAACAGCTGGCCGGGCTCGGGGCGATGGCGCCATTCGTCGATGCTCTCCATCTTCAGGAAGCGCCCGAGATCGCCGCCCAGTTCGCTGGAGATCAGCCGCTCCTCGACTTGGTGCACGGTCTCGACGATGCCAAAAGAGAAGGTGCCGCCGACCAGTGCGGTCATCAGCACGAAGGCGATGACGATACGGCGTGACAGGCTCTGCCTGGACAGCCCGTACCGATACAGACCATCCCTAAACGCCATCGCCCGGCTCCGCCAGTCGATAGCCAACGCCGTGCACGGTCTGCAGCAGCGGCTTGTCGAAGGGTTTGTCGATCACCTGGCGCAACTGGTGCACGTGGCTGCGCAGGCTATCGCTGTCCGGGCAGTCGTCGCCCCACAGCGCCTCCTCCAGCACCTCGCGGCGCACCACGTGCGGGCTCTTCTGCATCAGTATGGCGAGCAGCTTGAGGCCGACCGGGTTGAGCCGGAGTGGCTTGCCGGCACGGTTGATCTCCAGGGTATCGAGGTCGTAGCCGAGGTCCGCCACCTGCAGCAGACGCTTGCCGCCGCCCAGGCTGCGGCGCAGCACCGCCTCGATGCGTGCAGCCAGTTCGGAGAGAGCAAACGGCTTGATCAGGTAATCGTCGGCGCCGGCCTGGAAGCCTTGCAGGCGGTCGTCCAATTGGTCGCGGGCGGTGAGCATGATCACCGGCGTGTCGCGCCGCGCCTCCTCGCGCAGGCGGCGGCACAGGGTGTAGCCATCGATGCCGGGCAGCATGATGTCCAGTACCAGCAGGTCGTAATGCTCGCTGCTGGCCAGGCGCAGGCCGGACAGCCCGTCCTGGGCGCAATCCACCGTATAGCCCTTGATCTGCAGGTAGTCGGCCATGTTGGCCAGGATGTCGCGGTTGTCCTCGACCAGGAGGATACGCATGGAAAGAACCCTATTCGTCGCAATGCCGGCAAAGATACCGCGGAACGTCCCGGCGTCCGCCGCCTTTGACGGATTTTTCACGGGCAAGAAAAAGCCCCGCACGGGGCGGGGCTTCTTCGTTGCAGCTCAGGGAGCCGGTCGGCTTACATCATGCCGCCCATGCCACCCATGCCACCCATGTCCGGCATGGCCGGAGCAGCCTTGTCTTCCGGAATGTCGGCGACCATGGCTTCGGTGGTGATCATCAGGCTGCCGATGGAAGCAGCGGCCTGCAGGGCGGAACGGGTGACTTTGGCCGGATCGAGAATACCCATCTCGATCATGTCGCCGTACACGCCGGTAGCGGCGTTGTAGCCGTAGTTGCCGGAACCTTGCTTGACCTTGTCGACCACCACGCTCGGCTCGTCGCCGGCGTTGGCCACGATCTGGCGCAGCGGGGCTTCAACGGCGCGACGCAGCAGGGCGATACCGACGTTCTGGTCGTCGTTGTCGCCTTTCAGGCCTTCGATGGCCAGCAGAGCGCGCACCAGGGCCACGCCACCGCCAGGTACCACGCCTTCTTCGACGGCTGCGCGGGTAGCGTGCAGGGCGTCTTCAACGCGGGCCTTCTTCTCTTTCATCTCGACTTCGGTACCGGCACCGACCTTGATCACGGCAACACCGCCGGCCAGCTTGGCCAGACGCTCTTGCAGCTTCTCTTTGTCGTAGTCGGAGGAAGTGTCTTCGACCTGCTTGCGGATCTGCGCAACGCGGGCTTCGATGTCAGCCTGCTGGCCAGCACCGTCGATGATGGTGGTGTTTTCCTTGCTCAGCTGAACGCGCTTGGCGTTACCCAGGTGCTCCAGGGTGGCGCTTTCCAGGCTCAGGCCGACTTCTTCGGAAATCACGGTACCGCCGGTGAGGATGGCGATGTCCTGCAGCATGGCCTTGCGACGGTCGCCGAAGCCCGGAGCCTTGACGGCTGCGACTTTGACGATGCCGCGCATGTTGTTGACGACCAGGGTAGCCAGGGCCTCGCCTTCCACGTCTTCAGCGACGATCAGCAGCGGGCGGCCAGCTTTGGCGACTGCTTCCAGCACCGGCAGCAGCTCGCGGATGTTGGAGATCTTCTTGTCGACCAGCAGGATCAGCGGGCCGTCGAGCTCGGCGACCATGGTGTCCGGCTTGTTGATGAAGTAGGGGGACAGGTAGCCGCGGTCGAACTGCATGCCTTCCACGACGGACAGTTCGTTTTCCAGGCCCGAGCCTTCTTCAACGGTGATCACGCCTTCTTTACCGACTTTTTCCATGGCTTCGGCAATGATGTCGCCGATGGAGTTGTCGGAGTTGGCGGAGATGGTGCCGACCTGGGCGATCGCCTTGGTGTCGGTGCACGGCTTGGACAGGCTCTTCAGCTCGTTGACGATGGCGATGGTCGCCTTGTCGATGCCGCGCTTCAGGTCCATCGGGTTCATGCCGGCGGCAACGGCCTTGAGGCCTTCGCTGACGATGGCCTGAGCCAGAACGGTAGCGGTGGTGGTGCCGTCACCGGCAGCGTCGTTGGCCTTGGACGCAACGTCCTTGACCAATTGGGCGCCCATGTTCTCGAACTTGTCTTTCAGCTCGATTTCTTTGGCGACGGAGACGCCGTCCTTGGTGATCAGCGGAGCGCCGAAGCTGCGGTCCAGGACCACGTTGCGGCCTTTCGGGCCGAGGGTAGCTTTGACGGCATCAGCCAGGACGTTAACGCCGACCAGCATTTTCTTGCGAGCGGAATCGCCGAATTTGACTTCTTTAGCAGCCATGGTGGTTGTTCCTTAAATTCTTGGGTTGAACGGAGAGCGTGTCGAATCAGGCTTCGATAACGGCGAGGATTTCGTGCTCGCCCATCACCAGCAGGTCTTCGCCGTCGACCTTGACGGTGTTGCTGCCGCTGTACGGGCCGAACACCACCTTGTCACCGACCTTGACGGCCAGAGCACGGACTTCACCGCTGTCCAGGACCTTGCCGGTACCTACGGCAACGATCACACCCTGGTTCGGCTTCTCGGCAGCGGAACCCGGCAGCACGATGCCGCCAGCGGTCTTGGTTTCTTCTTCGCTGCGACGGATGACGACGCGGTCATGCAGAGGACGAAGCTTCATTGTCGATCTCTCCTATTAGTTGTTTTCACTGGCCGGCGACTGCGCCGGCGGGTTTAGGCAAATCCGGCTTGGGGCCGGGCGCGGCACGCCAAAGGCGAGTCGCGGAAGACTGTTCCACCGAAACGGTGGAAACCTTGCGGTGATCGCTAGATAGGGGCGGCGATAGGCATTTCAAGGGCGACTGTGAATTTTTTTACACAGCCGCCTGCAGTCGCGGCGCTGGTACTCGCCCTCGATCACCTGCGGGTGGGTCTGGCCGCTGCGGGCCTGGGCGTCGTCGAAGAACGCCCGCTGGCGCAGTGCCTGCTCCTGGGCGCGACGCTGCAGGCGACCGATCATCAGGCGGCGGGTGAAGGGAATCAGGCACAGCAGGCCGATCGCGTCGCTGATAAAGCCGGGCAACAACAGCAGACCGCCACCGACCGCGATTAGCAGACCCTCGAACATCTCCTGCTCAGGCATCTCGCCGCGCGCCAGTCGCTCGCGGGCGCGCCAGGCGGTGGCCACGCCGGCCACTCGCAGCAGAACGCTGCCGAGCACCGCGGTGCCGATCACCAGCAGCAGGGTGGGCAGCACACCGATGGCACTGCCGACCTGGATCAGCACGGCCAGTTCGATGATGGGGAATAGCAGGAGCAGAAACAGAAAAGCGCGCATTGCAGATGTCCTTGGCGGAAGAACGGTTTCCGATACGGATGAAGTATGGGGCCTGGCGCTTAATTCAAGCTGAGGCCTGCTCGACGGTCGGCCAGGTAGCGGCGCGAGCCAGCAATACCAGGGCCTGGCGCACCGCACCGGGGTTGTTACAGGATGTTGGAAACGCCAGCCAGTACAGGCCCTTGCCGATGCGCAGGTGGAAGCCTTCGCTGTCGATGCCGGCCAGCTGTGCCGGCTCGTGCCGCGGCAGCCCGGCCAGCTCGACGTAGTGGGCGATGGCGCTGGCGTGATCGTCGTTCATATGTTCGACCATGCTGCGCTCGGGCTCGCCGGCGTGCGGATTGGCCAGGTTGACTCCCTGCAGCCAGTGGATGGCGCCGAAACCACCGATGAAGCGCCAGCGCACGGGCTCCAGCACCCAGAAGTCGAAGTCGTGGGCGCTGTGGTAGTCGCGCGAATCGGGGAAATAGCGGTAGTAGCGCTCGGCCGCAGCAGTGATGGCGGCCTCCTCCTCCAGCTGCCGAGCTTCGGCCAGCAGGGTCAGGCGCCCGGCGGCCTGCACGTCCTCGGCGTCGCGCTCGCCGACCAGCAGCGAGCACTTGGCGTCCTTCTGCAGATTGTGGGTGTGCTGGGCAATGCGGCTGATCAGAATCAGCGGCCGGCCCTGCTCATCCAGGCAGTAGGGCACCACCGATCCGAAAGGGAAGCCTGGCATGCTCTTGGAGTGGGTGGAAAGCACCCCGCGGTATTCCTTGAGCAACAATTCTCGGGCATGCTTCTCGGCTGTCATGCTCAATTTATGACTCCTCGCTAAGAATTCGTCGAAAACGAAACGAACAGGCGCCCAGCGCCAGCGGGGCAATCTTCAAGACCTTCGAGGAGCAGTGTTATGGAACTCAAAGACAAAGTCATCATCATCACCGGTGGCTGCCAGGGCCTGGGCCGCGCCATGGGCGAATACCTGGCCGCCAAGGGCGCCAAGCTGGCGCTGGTCGACCTCAACCAGGAGAAGCTGGACGACGCCGTGGCCGCCTGCAAGGCCGCCGGTGGCGATGCCCGTGCCTACCTGTGCAACGTGGCCAACGAAGAGCAGGTGACCCACATGGTCGCCCAGGTGGCCGCGGACTTCGGCGCCATCAACGGCCTGGTCAACAACGCCGGCATCCTGCGCGACGGCCTGACCATCAAGGTCAAGGACGGCGAGATGACCAAGATGAGCCTGGCCCAGTGGCAGTCGGTGATCGACGTCAACCTGACCGGTGTGTTCCTCTGCACCCGCGAAGTGGCGGCCAAGATGATCGAGCTGAAGAACCAGGGCGCGATCGTCAACATTTCCTCCATCTCCCGCGCCGGCAACATGGGCCAGGCCAACTACTCCGCCGCCAAGGCCGGCGTCGCCGCCGACACCGTGGTGTGGGCCAAGGAACTGGCGCGCTACGGCATCCGCGTAGCGGGCGTGGCACCGGGCTTCATCGAGACCGAGATGACCGGCGGCATGAAACCGGAAGCCCTGGAGAAGATGACCGCCGGCATCCCGCTGCGCCGCATGGGCAAGCCGACCGAGATCGCCCACTCGGTGGCCTACATCATGGAAAACGACTACTACACCGGTCGTATTCTTGAGCTCGACGGCGGCCTGCGCCTGTAAGTCCGTTTCGACTTGCTGCGCGTCGGCCGGGCGGCGTTGAAACTGGGTTCGGGCTGCTCATTTACAGCTCGTAAACTCCGCGCCCTCACCCAGTTGATTCGCTGGCGCTTACCCTTCGGGCCAGCCTACGGCTGTTACTCCCGCTGATCGTTGCGCCTTGCCCAGCTCTAGCTCGCAGAGTCGATCCTTAGCATCGCAAACAAAAAGCCCCGCAATGCGGGGCTTTTTGTTGTGAGGCTGTCGCTGCAGGAGCGAGCGGCTCTACTTCTTGCGCAGCTTGGCGCAGTGATCCTCCGGGGCATTGGCGGCGGTGTACCAGACGTAGTCGGCACTGCCGGCGGCCGGTTCCTTGCCGACTTCGGCGAGGATCAGCACGGCATTGCCCTCGCCCGCGCCGAGATCACTCAGATGCAGCGGCACGCCCAGGTCCTTGCGTACATGGAAGGCGCCGGCCAGCAGCATGGCCGGCTGCGGCGCGGCGGCCAGGCGTTCGGCCATGCGCCGGTCGCGCTGCTGCTGCACGGCTAGCATCGCGGGAATCTGGCTGTCCGGCAGCAGGCCGCAATGGGACTCGCGAATGTCTTCCTGCAACTTCTCCTGCACCGCCGGCGCCGTGGAAGCCTGGCCCTGCAGAACCGGCGGCTTGCCGTAGATCTGCATGATCTCGGCGCGATCCAGGTTGGCCGACAGCAGCGGGTAGGGCTGACGCAACTGGTACTGCACCAGCGCGCCGTACAGGCCCCAATCCCAGTTCGGCAGCCAGGCCAGCGCGGCGAAGGTGTCGGCTGGCGCCTGACCGGCGCGGGTCTGCGCCTGTACCTGCTCGACCTTGGCCTGTTGGTTGGGGTTGAGCATCTCCATCAGTACGCTGCCTTGGGCGCGCTGCGCCGAAAGCTCGCGCGACAGCCACAGCTGCAGGGCATGGTGATCGGGATTGTCGTGCTGTTCGCCGACCAGTACGCGCGACGCCTTGGCCAGGCGTGCAACCAGCTGCTCGGGCGTGATGTGTTCGCCGCTGGCCAGATCGATGATCTGCCCCAGTTGAGCGTTATCGCGGCCCTCGGGAGCGATGGGCGCCGGTGGCGGCAACACACCGCGGGACTGGCAGGCGGCCAGCAGGGAGACGAGGCAGAGCAACAGAATGCGCATGGTGATTCCTTATTGGTTCGGTTCCTCCCTCATCAGAGAGAGGCATCGGTCGTAGCCCGGATGCAATCCGGGGGCGGACCATCCTGGATTACTTCCGGGCTACTTCAGCGCGCCACGATCAACGGGTGGCCGCGCTCCGGGTGGCGCTGGATCAGTACGTCGAGGCCGAACACCGCGCGCAGGGGCTCGGCCTGCATGACCTCGTCGGGGCTGCCGAAGGCATGCGGGCGGCCGTCCTGCAGCAGCAGGATGCGGTCGCAGTAGCGGGCGGCCAGGTTGAGGTCGTGGAGGATCACCAGCACCGCCGCGCCCTGCCCGGCGAAGTCGCGCACCGCCTGCAGGGTGGTGTGCTGGTGCAACGGATCGAGGGCCGAGGTCGGCTCGTCGAGCAGCAGCACCTGCCCTTCCCCGCCCGGCCACAGCTGCGCCAGCACCCGCGCCAGGTGCACGCGCTGACGCTCGCCACCGGACAGCGCCAGGTAGCTGCGCTCCCGCAGGTGCTCGGCATCCGCCGCGCGCAGCGCCGCATCGACGATCTCGGCATCGCGCACGCGGCCTGTGTCATGCGGCAGCCGCCCCATGCCAACCACGTCGGCCACCGTGAAGGCGAAGCTCAGGGTCGAACTCTGCGGCAGTACGGCCAGGCGTCGCGCCCGCTCCTGGCCGGACCACTGGCCGAGCGCCCGCTCATCCAGTGTCACGCTGCCGACATCGGCCTCCAGCTCGCCACACAAGGCGCCGAGCAGGGTGCTCTTGCCGGCGCCATTGGGGCCGAGCACGCCGAGTACTTCGCCGGGCTGCAGCGCCAGGTCGACGCCTTCCAGCACAGTGGCACCACCGCGGCGCACACCCAATTTCTCCGCGCGCAACATCAGGCTCGCCCCCGCACCAGCAGATAAAGGAAGAACGGCGCTCCAATCAGCGCCGTGACGATGCCGATCGGCAGCTCGGCCGGCGCCAGTACCAGGCGCGCGACTAGATCGGCCAGCAGCAGCAACGTAGCGCCGGCCAGCAGCGAGGCCGGCAGCAGCACGCGGTGATCGGGGCCGACCAGCAGGCGCATCAGGTGCGGCACCACCAGACCTATGAAGCCGATCAGCCCGGCCGCCGCCACCGCAGCGCCGACACCGAGCGCGGTGCACAGCACCAGCTCCAGCTTGATCCGTTCGACGTTGAAGCCCAGGTGGCGCGCCTCCGACTCACCGAGCAGCAGCGCATTGAGTGCCGAGGCACGCCGCGGCAGCCAGACGGCCACTCCCAATGTCACCAGCAGCAGCGGCCACAGGCGCGGATAGCTGGCGCCGTTGAGGCTGCCGAGGTTCCAGAAGGTCAGGCTGCGCAAGGTGGCGTCGTCGGCCAGGTAGGTGAACAGGCCGACACCGGCACCGGACATGGCGGTCATCGCCACGCCCGCCAGGAGCATGGTGGCGACATTGGTCTGCCCATCGCGACGGCCGAAACGGTACACCACGGCCGTCACGATCAAGCCGCCGGTGAAGGCGCAGATCGACAGCAGGTACGGCGCCAGTGCCGGGGGCAGGCCACCGACCATGCTGCCGCCGACGATGGCGATGGCCGCGCCCAGCGCCGCACCGCCGGCCACACCGACCAGGCCGGGGTCGGCCAGCGGGTTGCGGAACAGGCCCTGCATGGCCACGCCGGACAGCGCCAGCACGATGCCCACGCACAGCCCCAGCAGGCTGCGGGGTAGGCGAATCTGGCCGAGGATCAGCTCGGCCTGCTGCAGCCCTTCGCCATCGATGGGCAGGCCCATGAGGCGCAAGGCGGCCAGCAGGGTGTCACCCAGCGGCAGGCTCACCGGCCCGAGGGCCAGCGACAGCCAGAACGCGAGCAGCAGCAGAACGCCCATTGCCAACAGCAATGGGCGGGGTCGAAACACAGGATTCATCGGTCGAGTTCGGCGGTCAGTGCTTGCTCAGCAGGATAAAAGGCCGCCGACAACTCGGCCAGCCCTTCGGGCAAGCGCGGGCCGAGGCCACCGACCAGCAGGGTCGGGTCGAGGGTCAGCAGGCGCCCGTCACGCGCCGCGCTGGTCTGCTGCAGCACCGGGTTCTGCTGCAGCAGCGCCTGGCGCGCCTCGTCACCGTGCAGACTGCGGTCGGCGAAGATCACCACCTGCGGGTCCATCGCCAGCAGCGCCTCGTTGGAGATCGGCTTGTAGCCGTTGTGCTCGGTGCGGCTCTCGCCTCCGGCATGCTCGATCAGCCACACCGCCAGGCTGTCCTTGCCTGCCGCCATGATGTTGCTGCCGGCATGGCCGAGCAGCATCAGCACGCGCGGTGCCTCGTGTTTCTTGCGCGCCTGCGCGACCCACTCGGCCTGGCGCTGCAGGTCGCCGCGGTAGGCGGCCATCTGCTCGCGGGCCTGCTCGGGAGTACCGAGCAGCTCGCCGAGGCGCAGCACGTTGCGCTCCAGGGTCTCCAGATCCGGCTTGGCCGGCAGGGTCTCGATGCGGATGCCGGCGGCCTTGATCTGCGTGATGACCGGCGGCGGGCCCATCTCCTCGCTGCCGATCAGGATGTCCGGGCGCAGCGACAGCACGCCCTCGGCGGACAGCGCGCGCTGATAGCCGATGCTCGGCAGCTTGCGCAGGGTCTGCGGGTGCAGGCTGGTGGTGTCGACGCCGACCAGCTTGCCTTCACCACCCAGACGCACTACCCACTCGCTCAGCGAACCGCCGGAGCTGACCCAGCGCTGCGGCAGATCGGCCGCCGCGGCGGCATGGCTGAACAGCAGGCTGCCGCACAGCAGGAGAATCTTGGACAGGCGCATCTCAAGCCTCCAGGGCGGCAATGGATTCGGCCAGGTCGCGCCACTCGACCAGCTCCGGCACGCCCGGCTTGCGCGCGCCGAACAGCTGCACCACCAGTTCGCCGTCGGCGTCGAAGGCCTCATAGCTGGTGATGATGCCGTCGCTGCTGGGCTTGCGTACGCGCCACAGCTCGACCACGCCCGGGGTCTTCAGGTGCAGGTTGAACTCGGGGTCGAGCACGTTGAACCAGTCGCCCATCCAGCGCAGGTTCTTCACCGGGCCGGAGTGGATCTGGATACAGTGCTGGTTGCCGACGAAGACCATGATCGGCACCTCACGGGCACCGGCTTCCTCCAGCAACTTGGGCAGCTCGGCGGTGGCCAGCGGCTCGGCCCACTCGCGGCCGGCCAGACGCAGGGCCTGGGTACGGGCCACGTCGTGGCGCTTGAGCATGGCGAAGAAGTGGTGGGTGTCCTTCAGCTCGGCCCAGTCGGCGCGCAGGGCGGTGGCATCCACCTCGGCATCGGCACGCGGCGCCTTGCGTTCGGCCAGCGGCTGCAGGTCCAGCTCGGCGCTCTGCTCGGCGGCGCGGAAGCGCTCGACCAGCGGCGCCCAGGCCGCCTCCTCGCTCTGGGCGGTGAGGTAGACCTTGTGCACGGCGGTGCCCTGGCGATCGAAGATCTGGATGCTGCGCTGCACGCCGCGCTCGGTGTCTTCGGCGACGGCGAACACGCTGGCCCACTGGGTCATGAACAGGCGCAGGTCGATATCGGGAGAGACCACCAGGCCCATGGCGCCATTGGCCATCACCGACACCTCGCGGTAGTAGCCCTTGCGCTCGTGCACGCAATGCTCGTTGCGGGTCAGCGCCATGATGTAGCCCAACTCGCCCAGCGCCGGCAGCAGCTCGGCCCACTCGGTGCGCAGGCGCACGGCATCCCCCCCCAGGCGGCTGGCAGTCAGCTCGGCCTCGCTGACACCGAGCTTGGCAGCGGCATCGCGGGCACGCAGGCCGGATTGCTCGGCACGCAGGCTCTGCCAGGACTGATAAAGGTCGCTGGCAGCAGCGATAGGTTGAATGTGGGCAGTCATTTTTCTTCTCCTTCAGGATCAACGGCTCGCCGTGAGGGCGAATTCGATAGGTATGTGAACGCGGCTCGGAACGGGCTGACCGTTCTCGACCTCCGCTCGGAAACGCCAGGCCGCGACCGCCTTCATGGCGGAGCGGTCAAGGCTTTCCACACCGGAAGAGCGCAGCAGCTTGAGCTCAACCAGCTTTCCGTATTCATCCAGGCGCACTTCGACCAGCACTACGCCCTGCTGATTGCGCCGCTTGGCCTGAGCCGGATACACCGGCGGCCGCGGCGGCGAAAGGAACGCAGGCTCGTGGCGAAACACTTCGCGCTTGGGTGCGGGAACGGCCGAGGGGCGTGACACCTGTCGAACGGACTCGACAGGCCGGCTGGGCTCGTTGCGCGGCGTTACGGGCGCAGGCGTTGCTGGCCCCTTGGCCGCGACAGTCTCGGATGGCGCCGGGCGCGCGACCGGTTTTGCCGCAAGACGCGCTGTCTGGCTGACCACAGGAGCCTTTGGCTCGACGTCTTGCGGCGCTGCCTTTGCCGGGGGCTCTCGACGCGCTTCGACGACTGGCTGCGCCACGGAGCCATGCCTCTCTATCTGCTCCAGCGGTACTAGCTCAACCAACTGAATGGTCACCGGGGCTTCGCTAACCACCTTGCTACCAGCCGCTACAGGCACGTCGCGCAATAGCCAGCCCACGCCGGCATGCAAACCCAGCGAGAGCATGAAGTAGAGAGCGTAACGCGACATGTGCGAGCCAAATATCTAAATACGAATATATTTGATAATTGTTTGCATTTAAAAGTCAATCTGATTATGGTCTCGCCCCGATGCCAACCAGCGCTCAAGAACTGACACCTCATTCGCGCAGGAACAAGCCGATAACTCAGCACGCAGGGCGGGATGCCCTCTCGATCATCAAGTCGTGAAAAAGACGTGCACGTCAGCCTCTGGAACGCCCATAACACCAGGGAGTAATCCATGTCACTGCGTCCACCCTTCGCTCGCCGCCACTGGCTGGCGCTCGTCCTGCTGTCTCCGTCTCTTGCACTGGCTGCGGAAAAAAATCCGACCCAGTTCGACACCGTCACGGTGACCGCGACCCGTAGCGAGCAAACCATTGGCCAGGTACCGAACACCGTCTCGGTACAGACCGAGCGCGATATCGACCAGAAGAACGTGAAGAACATCAAAGACCTGGTGCGCTATGAGCCCGGCGTCTCGGTCAGTGGCACCGGCACCCGCTTCGGCCTGGCCGGCTTTACCATTCGCGGCATCGGCGGCAACCGTGTACTGACCCAGGTGGACGGCGTGCCGACCCCCGACGCCTTCACCTTCGGTCCGTTCCTCGACGCGCGCCGCAACTATGTCGATCCGGATACCCTGAAGCAGGTAGAGATCATTCGCGGCCCGGCCAGCTCGCTGTATGGCAGCGACGCCATCGGTGGCGCCGTAAGCTTCCTGACCAAGGACGCCGACGACTATCTGGATGAAGGCGACGACACCTATGCGCGCCTTAAGACCGGCTATGACGGTGCTGACGACAGCTGGATGCGCAGTGCCACTCTCGCCGCGCGCCAAGGCCAGTTCGACGGCCTGCTGCACCTCGGCCGCCGCGATGGCCAGGCCCTCGACACCCATGGCGGCCGTGGCGGCATCGGCAGTGCGCGTGAGGAGGCCAACCCGCAGGACTACCGCGCCGACAACCTGCTGGCCAAGCTCGGCTGGAACTACAACGACAGCGATCGCCTGCAACTGACCTACGACCGCTACGAAGACGATGCCGACACCAAGGTGCTCAGCGAGTACAGCAACACCGCGACCGTGCGCACCTCGGATGCCGTCGATAGCACCGACCGCGAGCGCATTAGTCTGCAGCACCGCTTTGAACTCGGCAGCGCCATTGCCGACAGCGCCGAATGGCAACTCAGCCATCAGGATAGCCAGATTCGCCAGGAGACCTACCAGACCCGCTTCAGCGGTGGCCGCTATCGCGACCGCACCCGCGACTCCAAGTACCAGGAAGAACTCTGGGCCTTCAACACCAAACTGGACAAGGCCTTCGCCACCGGCGCAGCGCAACACAAGCTGATCTATGGCATCGACGTCAAACGCGTGGAAAGCAGCGACCTGCGTCGCGGCCGCGATGTGTTCGTCACCACCGGCCTGCCGGTTCCAGCCGTTCCGGGCGATGAGACCTTCCCGCTGAGCGACTTCCCGGATCCGACATCCACCGAGTACGCCCTGTTCGCTCAGGACAGCATCCAGATCGGTCGCTGGACCCTGCTGCCGGGCCTGCGCTACGACCACTACGAGATGAAGCCCGACGTCACCCAGGAGTACCTGAACAGCAAGCCGATCGACCAAGATCCGTCGGACTACAAGGACGACGCCATCTCGCCGAAATTCGGCGCCACCTACCAGCTCGACGACGCTCACAGCGTGTATGGCCAATACGCCGCTGGCTTCCGCGCGCCTAACGCCGTGGACATCTTCGGCGAGTTCGTTAACTTCGCTCGCGGCTACCAGACCATCGCCAACCCCAACCTCAAGGCGGAGACCAGCGACAGTTACGAGCTCGGTCTGCGCGGCAAGTACGACATAGGCAGCTTCGGCCTGGCACTGTTCTACAACCAGTACGACGACTTCATCGAGCAGGTCACCCTGGCCAACGACCCGACCGGCAACGGCCGCATGACCTTCCAGTACCAGAACCTGGATCGCGTCACCATCCGCGGCGCGGAAGCCAAGGGCGAGCTGTTCCTCAACAGCGTCGGCCTGCCGGATGGCACCCGCCTGCGTGGCGCCATCGCCTATGCCCGCGGCAAGGATGAAGAGAGCGGCCAGCCGATCAACAGCGTCGACCCGCTGAAGGCTGTGTTCGGCCTGGGCTACGACGCACCGAGCGGACAGTTCGGTGGTGAACTGGCCTGGACCCTGGTCGCAGCCAAGGAGCGCGTGGATGAAACCCAGATCGCCAACCAGTACGAACCAGCCGGCTACGGCACGCTCGACCTGACCGGCTACTGGCAGGTCACCGAAGAGGTCTCGGTCAACGCCGGCCTGTTCAACCTGGGCGACAAGGAATACACCCAGTGGGGTGACGTACGCAGCATTACCGAAAACAGCCCGAGTATCGGTCGCTACACCCAGCCGGGCCGCCATGCGGCGGTCAACCTGATCTGGGAAATCTGATCCGGAAAACTCGACCCACTTCGCGCAAGGACGCGCGCCCTACCCCATCGCCACGCCCGTGCGGGATAATCCCCGCCTCGGCGTGGAGATTCCCATGATTCATCTGTGCGCCCCGGGTGAGCTGGTCGAAGGCCAGAGCCGGGGCTTTTTCGTTGCAGGGCGCAAGCTGCTGGCGGTACGCCGCGACGGCAAAGCCCATGTCTACCTGAACAACTGCCCCCATCGCGACCTGACGCTGGAATGGCGCGCGGACGACTTCCTCGATGCCAGCGGCAGCATGATCCAGTGCGCCCACCATGGCGCGCTGTTTCTGATCGAGAATGGCGAGTGCGTGATCGGCCCCTGCGCCGGGCAATCGCTACGCAAGGTCGATTGCCGCGAAGATGCCGAGTCGATCTGCATCGAGCTATAGCCGCCCCTTACTGCAGCACCTCCAGCCGACGCAGCAGGCGCACTTCCTCGGTGTCTACCGAAGCGCCATAGGCCAGCACCTCCACACCCGCCGCACGCGCCTCACGCAGCCCCGTCGCATAGGCCGGGTCGATCTCCTCGGCGGCGCGCACCGCGTCGATGCCGGACAGGTTCACGCAGTACAGCAGTACCGCCCGCACACCTTGCCTGGCCAGCGCGGCCAGCTCGCGCAGGTGCTTGGCGCCGCGCTCGGTCACCGCATCGGGGAAAGCGGCGACGCTGGAGTCGGCGAAGCCCAGGGTGACGCTCTTCACCTCGAGAAACAGCGAGCCCGAAAAGTAGTCCAGGCGGAAGTCGGCGCGGCTGCCTTCGCTGCCATAAGCCACTTCGCGCTTGAGGCCGGTGAAGCCGGCCAGCTCGGTGATGATGCCGGCGCGCAACGCCTCCTCCACCAGCGCATTGGCGCGGCCGGTGTTGAGGCAGGCCAGCCGGCCGTGCGGCGTCTCGCCCAGTTCCCAGGTGCCCGGCAGCTTGCGCTTGGGGTCGTTGGAGCGGCTGAACCAGACGCGGCAGCCCTCGCTCATGCAGTTGAGCATGGAACCGGTGTTGGGGCAGTGGATGGTCAGCGTCTCGCCACTGCTGGTCTCGATATCGGCGAGAAAGCGTTTGTAGCGACGCAGCAAGCGCCCCTCTTCCAGCGGCGGATCAAAGCGCATCGGGGTTCCAGGTCTTCAGGCCGCGGGCGATGCGCTCCACCGCCTGCTCCAGTCGCTCGACGTTCTGCGTGTAGGCGAAGCGCACGTGGTGGCCGGCCAGGTGGCGACCGAAGTCCAGGCCTGGGGTGAAGGCCACATGCTCGGTCTCGATGAAGTGCCGGCAGAAGGCGAAAGCGTCGCCGCCGAAGCTTGAAATATCCGCATATAAATAGAAGGCACCTTCCGGCTCCACGGCGATGCGGAAGCCCAGCTCGCGCAACGCCGGCAACAGGTAGTCGCGGCGGCGCTGGAACTCGTGGCGACGCTCCTCGAAGATCTCCATCGTCGCCGGCTCGAAGCAGGCCAGGGCGGCATGCTGGGCCATGGAGGGCGCGCTGATGTAGAGGTTCTGCGCCAGTTTCTCCAGCTCCTGCACCGCGTGCTGTGGCGCCACCAGCCAGCCCAGGCGCCAGCCGGTCATGCCGAAGTATTTGGAGAAGCTGTTGAGAACGAAGGCATCGTCGTCCACTTCCAGCACACTGGCAGCCTCACAGCCGTAGGTCAGGCCGTGGTAGATCTCGTCCACCACCAGATGCCCGCCGCGCTGCTTGAGCGTGCTCGCCAGTGCCGCCAGCTCATCCTTGTGCAACAGGGTGCCGGTCGGGTTGGCCGGCGACGCGACCAGAGCGCCGACGCTGTCACCGTCCCAGTGCCGCTCGATCAGCTGCGGGGTGAGCTGGTAGCGGCTCTCGGGACCCACCGGCACCAGCTGCGCGGCGCCTTCGACCAGGCGCAGGAAGTGGCGATTGCACGGGTAGCCGGGGTCGGCCAGCAGCCAGTGCTTGCCCGGATCGACCAGCAGGCTGGACGCCAGCAACAGCGCGCCAGAACCGCCGGGAGTAATCAGCACGCGTTCGGGGTCGATATCCACACCATAGCGGCTGGCGTAGAAACCGGCGATGGCCTGACGCAACTGCGGGATGCCGCGCGCCGCGGTGTAGCGGGTGTGGCCGGCGGCCAGGGCCGCTTGCCCGGCACGCACTATGGGCTCGGCGGTGGTGAAGTCCGGTTCGCCGATCTCCAGATGGATAACGTCATGGCCGGCGGCCTGCAGTTCGTTGGCCCGCGCCAGCAACGCCATGACATGGAAAGGTTCGATGGCGCGACTGCGCGCACTGAAGGGCTGGGCCATTGGCCTTCCTTTATTAAGGAAAAGGGGGGATTCTAACCAACTGCCCACGCTGCCAGTAAGAAGCGTGACAACCGGGAGTAGCATCGCCGGAATCGATCTGGTAAGTTCGCCCGCTTGCAGCCGCAGGCCCGGTGTTCGAGCCGGCAAAGGAACAGATCCTGCGCAATGGATCAGAGAGAGTGAGAGGCGGTCATCCATGCCCACCAAAGCAAAACAGAACGGCAACCAGCTGATTCGTGGCTTCGAACCCTACAAAGAAAAAAAGGGCGAGGAGTACATGAGCGATCCGATGCGTGCTCACTTCACCAGCATTCTCAACAAGTGGAAGCTGGAGCTGATGCAGGAAGTGGATCGCACCGTGCACCACATGCAGGACGAAGCCGCCAACTTCCCGGACCCGGCCGACCGCGCCAGCCAGGAAGAGGAATTCAGCCTCGAACTGCGCGCCCGTGATCGCGAGCGCAAGCTGATCAAGAAGATCGACGAGACCCTGCAGCTGATCGAAGACAACGATTACGGCTGGTGCGATTCCTGCGGCGTGGAAATCGGCATCCGCCGCCTCGAAGCCCGCCCGACCGCGACCCTGTGCATCGACTGCAAGACGCTGGCGGAAATCAAGGAAAAGCAGATCGGTTCCTGATTCCGGACGGGGCGCTAAGGCGCCCCGTTGCATTTCCGGCTACCGATAAGCGGGCTGGCGCCGCAAGGCTCCAGCCGATAGCCTCCCGCCCATGAAAGACTCCTCCTACATCGGGCGCTTCGCCCCCACGCCCAGTGGCTACCTGCACTTCGGCTCGCTGGTGGCGGCCCTCGCCTCCTACCTGGACGCACGCAGTGTCGGCGGCCAGTGGCTGCTGCGCATGGAAGACCTCGACCCGCCGCGCGAAGTGCCCGGCGCCCAGGATGCGATCCTGCGCAGCCTGGAGCTGTACGGCTTCGAGTGGGACGGCGAACTGGTGCGACAGAGCGATCGCCACGCCGAATATGCCGCCCTGATCGAGCGCCTGTTCGGCCAAGGCCTGGCCTATGCCTGCACCTGCTCGCGCAAGCAGCTGGAAGGCTCGGGCGGCATCTACCCCGGCACCTGCCGCAACGTCGGCCACCCCGATCATGATGCCGCCATCCGCCTGCGCGTACCCGAGCTGGAATACCGCTTCATCGACCGCGTGCAGGGCGAATTCCGCCAGCACCTGGGCCGCGAGGTTGGCGACTTCGTCATTCGTCGCAAGGACGGCCTGTTCGCTTACCAGTTGGCCGTAGTGCTGGACGATGCCTGGCAGGGCGTCACCGACGTGGTCCGCGGCGCCGATTTGCTCGACTCCACGCCGCGCCAGCTGTATCTGCAGGAGCTGCTCGGCCTGCAGCAGCCGCGCTACCTGCACGTACCGCTGATCATCCAGCCGGATGGCCACAAGCTGGGCAAGAGCTACCGCTCGCCACCGCTGCCCGCCGACCAGGCGCCACCGCTGCTGACCCGCGCCCTGCGCGCCCTCGGCCAGCAGCCACCGGCCGAGCTGGCCGGCGCCGTGCCGCACGAGGTGTTGGCCTGGGGCATCGCCCACTGGGACGCCACGCGTATTCCGCGCAGCCGAACCCTGGCCGAGGCGCAGCTGCGCTGAGGCGGCTTTCCCACCATCGCGTGCTCCCGTACCATCCGAGCATCCCCTTCGGACCCGAACTATGTACATCTACCGACTGGTACTGATCCTGGTGGTGGGCATCTACCTGTTCTCCCCCGCCATCATGGACTGGTGGATCGACCCCAACGGCGCCTGGTATCGCCCGTACCTGTTGTGGCTGATCCTCATCGTCGTCACCCTGATCCTGCAGAGTCAGCGCGATGCCGATGAACTCTGACCCGCGCCCGTGCGACTGCCCATCTATCCCCTCCCAGAGCCCGCGCAATGCCGACCAGCTTTGATCTCAGCCAGCTGATCCTGATCAGCTCCGCCTACCTGCTGCTGCTGTTCGGCGTGGCCTGGGTCAGCGAGAAGGGCCTGATCCCACGCTGGGTCATCCGCCACCCGCTGACCTACACCCTGTCGCTGGGCGTGTACGCCAGCGCCTGGGCCTTCTACGGCACGGTGGGCCTGGCCTACCAGTACGGCTTCGGCTTCCTCGCCAGCTACCTGGGGGTGACCGGCGCCTTTCTCCTGGCGCCGGTGCTGCTCTACCCGATCCTGCGCATCACCCGCACCTATCAGCTGTCGTCGCTGGCCGACCTGTTCGCCTTCCGCTTCCGCAGCACCTGGGCCGGCGTGCTCACCACCCTGTTCATGCTGGTCGGCCTGCTGCCGCTGCTGGCGTTGCAGATCCAGGCGGTGGCGGACTCCATCGGCATCCTCACCCGCGAGCCGCTGCAGGACCGCTTCGCCCTCGGCTTCTGCGCCTTGATCACCCTGTTCACCATCCTCTTCGGTGCGCGCCATATCGCCACCCGCGAGAAGCACGAGGGCCTGGTGTTCGCCATCGCCTTCGAATCGGTGGTCAAGCTGGTCGCCCTCGGCGGCATCGGCCTGTACGCCCTGTACGGCGTGTTCGGCGGTCCCGGCGAGCTGGAGCAGTGGCTGCTGCAGAACCAGCACGCGCTGACCACCCTGCACACCCCGTTGCAGGAAGGCCCCTGGCGCACCCTGCTGCTGGTGTTCTTCGCCTCGGCCATCGTCATGCCGCACATGTACCACATGACCTTCACCGAGAACCTCAACCCGCGTGCCATCGTCAGCGCCAGCTGGGGTCTGCCGCTGCTCCTGCTGCTGATGAGCCTGTCGGTGCCGCTGATCCTCTGGGCCAGCCTGAAGATCGGCGCCACCACCAATCCGGAATACTTCACCCTGGGCCTGGGCCTGGCCGTCGGTGACCGCACGCTGGCGCTGCTCGCCTATGTCGGCGGCCTGTCCGCCTCCAGCGGCCTGATCATCGTCAGCACCCTGGCGCTGTCGGGTATGGCGCTCAACCACCTGGTGCTGCCGCTGTATCAGCCGCCGGCCGAAGGCAACATCTACCGCTGGCTGAAGTGGACACGGCGCGCGCTGATCCTCGCCATCATCGCCGCCGCCTACGGTTTCTACCTGCTGCTGGGCGCCGAGCAGGACCTGGCCAACCTCGGCATCGTCGCCTTCGTCGCCACCCTGCAGTTCCTCCCCGGCGTGCTCTCGGTGCTGTACTGGCCCACCGCCAATCACCGCGGCTTCGTCGCCGGCCTGCTGGCCGGCATCGGCGTGTGGGCGTTGAGCATGCTGGTGCCGCTGGTCAGCAATCTGCAGGGCGTGCACCTGCCTTGGTTCAACATCGTCTATGTGCTCGACGAGAACAGCTGGCACCTGGCCGCCGTCGGCTCGCTGGCCGCCAACGTGCTGGTATTCACCCTGGTCTCGCTGTTCACCGAAGCCGGTGACGAGGAAAAAAGCGCTGCCGAAGCCTGCACCGTGGACAACGTGCGCCGCCCGCAGCGTCGTGAGCTGCTGGCCGGCTCGCCGCAGGAATTCGCCTCCGAGCTGGCCAAGCCGCTCGGCGCCGTCACCGCGCAGAAGGAAGTGGAGCGCGCCCTGCGCGACCTGCACCTGCCCTTCGACGAGCGCCGCCCCTATGCCCTGCGCCGCCTGCGCGACCGCCTCGAGGCCAACCTGTCCGGTCTGATGGGCCCGAGCGTGGCCCAGGACATGGTCGAGACCTTCCTGCCCTACAAGTCCGGCAGCGAGGCCTATGTCAGCGAGGACATTCACTTCATCGAGAGCCGCCTGGAGGATTACCAGTCGCGCCTCACCGGCCTGGCCGCCGAGCTGGACGCCCTGCGTCGCTTCCACCGCCAGACCTTGCAGGAACTGCCGATGGGCGTGTGCTCCCTGGCCAAGGACCAGGAAGTGCTGATGTGGAACCGCGCCATGGAAGAGCTGACCGACATCAGCGCGCAGCAGGTGGTCGGCTCGCGCCTGCTCAGCCTGGATGAACCCTGGCGCAGCCTGCTCAAGGACTTCATCGAGCAGGACGAGGAACACCTGCACAAGCAGCACCTGGCTCTGGATGGCGAGGTGCGCTGGCTCAACCTGCACAAGGCCGCCATCGACGAGCCGCTGGCGCCGGGCAACAGCGGCCTGGTGCTGCTGGTCGAGGACGTTACCGAGACCCGCGTACTGGAAGACCAGCTGGTGCACTCCGAGCGCCTGGCCAGCATCGGCCGCCTGGCCGCCGGCGTGGCCCACGAGATCGGCAACCCGGTCACCGGCATCGCCTGCCTGGCGCAGAACCTGCGCGAGGAGCGCGAGGGCGACGAGGAAGTGGGTGAGCTGAGCACGCAGATCCTCGACCAGACCAAGCGCATCTCGCGCATCGTCCAGTCGCTGATGAACTTCGCCCACGCCGGCCAGCAGCAGCGCGCCGAGTATCCGGTGAGCCTGGCCGACGTGGCGCAGGACGCCATCGGCCTGCTGGCGCTGAACCGCAACAGCACCGAAGTGCAGTTCTTCAACCTGTGCGACCCCGACCACCTGGCCAAGGGCGACCCGCAGCGCCTGGCCCAGGTGCTGATCAACCTGCTGTCCAATGCCCGCGACGCGTCACCGGTCGGCGGCGCCATCCGGGTGACCAGCGATGCCTCGGAGCAGAGCGTGGAACTGATAGTCGAAGACGAGGGCACGGGCATCCCGCAGACGATCATGGACCGCCTGTTCGAACCCTTCTTCACCACCAAGGATCCGGGCAAGGGCACCGGTTTGGGGCTCGCGCTGGTCTATTCGATCGTGGAAGAGCATTATGGGCAGATCACCATCGACAGCCCGGCCGACCCCGAACGCCAGCGCGGAACTCGATTCCGCGTTACCCTGCCGCGCTATGTCGAAGCGACGTCCGTAGCGACCTGAGTAGTGACCTAGAACCGCCGAGAGCCCGTGAAGCGCCCCGCGCGATTCGGAGACCGTCGAGAGAGAATCAATGCCCCATATCCTCATCGTCGAAGACGAAACCATCATCCGCTCCGCCCTGCGCCGCCTGCTGGAACGCAACCAGTACCAGGTCAGCGAGGCCGGTTCGGTGCAGGAAGCCCAGGAGCGCTACAGCGTTTCCAGCTTCGATCTGGTGGTCAGCGACCTGCGCCTGCCCGGCGCCCCCGGCACCGAACTGATCAAGCTGGCCGAAGGCACCCCGGTGCTGATCATGACCAGCTACGCCAGCCTGCGCTCGGCGGTGGACTCGATGAAGATGGGCGCGGTGGACTACATCGCCAAGCCCTTCGACCACGACGAAATGCTCCAGGCCGTGGCGCGCATCCTGCGCGACAACCAGGAGGCCCGCCGCAATCCGCCCAGCGACGCGCCGAGCAAGGCCAACGGCAAGGCCGGCAGCGCCGCGGCCGAAGGCGACATCGGCATCATCGGCTCCTGCGCCGCCATGCAGGACCTCTACGGCAAGATCCGCAAGGTGTCCCC
This sequence comes from Pseudomonas sp. GD04019, assembly GCF_029837695.1. Taxonomy (GTDB): domain Bacteria; phylum Pseudomonadota; class Gammaproteobacteria; order Pseudomonadales; family Pseudomonadaceae; genus Aquipseudomonas. The sequence continues at coordinate 242,148 of NZ_JAOEEA010000002.1, read as the reverse complement.
CACCGACTCCAACGTGCTGATCCAGGGCGAATCCGGCACCGGCAAGGAGCTGGTCGCCCGTGCCCTGCACAACTTGTCCAAGCGCGCCAAGGCGCCGCTGATCTCGGTGAACTGCGCGGCGATTCCGGAGACCCTGATCGAGTCCGAACTGTTCGGCCACGAGAAAGGCGCCTTCACTGGCGCCAGCGCCGGCCGCGCCGGCTTAGTGGAAGCGGCCGATGGCGGCACCCTGTTCCTCGACGAGATCGGCGAGCTGCCGCTGGAAGCCCAAGCCCGCCTGCTGCGCGTGCTGCAGGAGGGCGAGATCCGTCGGGTCGGCTCGGTGCAGTCTCAGAAGGTCGACGTGCGCCTGATCGCCGCCACCCACCGCGACCTGAAAACCCTGGCCAAGACCGGCCAATTTCGCGAAGACCTCTATTACCGCCTGCACGTCATTGCGCTCAAGCTGCCGCCGCTGCGCGAGCGCGGTGCCGACGTGGTGGAAATCGCCCAGGCCTTCCTCGCCCGCCAGTGTGTACGCATGGGCCGCGAGGGGCTGCGCTTTGCACACGATGCCGAACAGGCGATCCGCCACTACCCCTGGCCGGGCAACGTGCGTGAGCTGGAGAACGCCATCGAGCGCTCGGTGATCCTTTGCGAGGGCAACGAGATCTCCGCGGAGCTGCTGGGCATCGACATCGAGCTGGACGACCTCAGCGACGATGACTTCGGCGAGCAGTCCATGCCCTCCGGTGCCGTGAATAACCACGAGCCGACCGAAGACCTGTCGCTGGAGGACTACTTCCAGCACTTCGTGCTCGAACACCAGGACCACATGACCGAGACCGAACTGGCACGCAAGCTGGGCATCAGCCGCAAGTGCCTGTGGGAGCGTCGTCAGCGCCTGGGCATTCCGCGGCGCAAGTCCGGCGCAGCGGCGGGCTGAGCCGCTGCGCGGTGACAGGGCTGCGGGCGGATGGTTCCGCAGCTGTTACCCCAATCAAACATCGCGTAACAAAAGCCGGGTTCATCGGTAACGAGAACCCGGCTTTTTTATGCCTCCGCCTTGTCGTCGATATCGCTAAGCCCTTGAAAAACAAGGATTCTAAAAAACTGGCACGGCTCCTGCTTTATCTCTGGCACAACAACAATAAAAAACGTTTCAAGCTTCAATAATAAAAACAATACAGAACGACTCCAGCACAACAAAAACAATAACGCGGAGGCGCAGCTAACTGATTCTTTTGGAGAGGATGTGCCTTTGGGGTTCGCCCCACGACCAGGCTGAGAACAACAAAAACTGCACTAAAGCAGAGCCTGTACTGGTTGGGTCACGGAAAGACCACGGCAATATCAGCATCCAAAGCAATCCGTTTGCTCCTGGTACCCAAATTGGGATACCTAAAACGGGCCTACAACAAAAACAACAGGCCCGACACAATAACAAAAACAAAGCACGCACCTATTTGGGGGGGAGCCTCGGCTCCCCCAGTCGCTTCACCCCTCTCGCCTTCCCCAGCCTGCCTTCTCCACCATTCTTCGTCCCAATGCTAGAATCCGCGCCAATCGTGCGGTTACCGGCATTTCCGGCCGCTTATTCCTGCAAACAGTGCCTCTCATGCTGAAAAAGCTGTTCAAGTCCCTTCGTTCGCCGCTCTCGCTCAAGCGCCAAGCCCGTCCTCGCAGCACGCCTGAAGTGCTCGGTCCCCGCCAGCATTCGCTGCAGCGTGGCCAGTTCAGCCGAAATGCGGTGGGCGTGGTAGATCGTCTGCAGAAGGCCGGCTATCAGGCCTATCTGGTGGGTGGCTGCGTACGCGACCTGCTGATCGGCGTGCAGCCCAAGGACTTCGACGTGGCCACCAGCGCCACTCCCGAGCAGGTGCGTGCCGAGTTCCGCAATGCGCGGGTGATCGGCCGCCGCTTCAAGCTGGCCCATGTGCACTTCGGCCGCGAGATCATCGAAGTGGCCACCTTCCGCAGCAATCACCCGCAGGGCGATGACGAGGAAGACAGCCACCAGTCGGCACGCCACGAGAGCGGCCGCATCTTGCGCGACAACGTCTACGGCACCCTGGAGAGCGACGCCCAGCGCCGCGACTTCACCATCAACGCCCTGTATTTCGACGTCAGCGGCGAGCGCGTGCTGGACTACGCCCACGGCGTGCACGACATCCGCAACCGCCTGATCCGCCTGATCGGCGACCCCGAGCAGCGCTACCTGGAAGACCCGGTGCGCATGCTCCGTGCGGTGCGCTTCGCGGCCAAGCTCGGCTTCGAGATCGAGAAGCACAGCGCCGCGCCGATCGGCCGCCTGGCGCCGATGCTGCGCGACATCCCGGCCGCGCGCCTGTTCGAGGAAGTGCTCAAGCTGTTCCTCGCCGGCCGCGCCGAACGCACCTTCGAACTGCTGGTCGAGTACGACCTGTTCGCCCCGCTGTTCCCGGCCAGTGCCAAGGCCCTGGAGCGTGACCCGGAGTATGCCGGCGACCTGATCCGCCAGGCCCTGGCCAATACCGACGAGCGCATCGCCCTGGGCAAACCGGTGACGCCCGCCTTCCTCTTCGCCGCCCTGCTCTGGCCGGCCATACCTGCCCGCGCCGCGCAGCTGCAGGCGCGCGGCATGCCGCCGATCCCGGCCATGCAGGAAGCGGCGCACGACCTGATCGTCGAGCAGTGCAAGCGCATTGCCATTCCCAAGCGTTTCACCATCCCGATCCGCGAGATCTGGGACATGCAGGAGCGCCTGCCACGCCGCAGCGGCAAGCGCGCCGACCTGCTGCTGGAAAATCCGCGCTTCCGTGCCGGCTACGACTTCCTGCTGCTGCGCGAAGACGCCGGCGAGCAGACCGACGGCCTGGGTGACTGGTGGACCGACTACCAGGACGCCAGCGACAGCGAGCGCCGCGCCATGATCCGCGAGCTCGGCAACCGCCAGGAAGAAGACGGCGAAGGCGCCCCGGCGCGCAAACGCCGGCGCGGCGGACGCAACCGTCGCCGCGGCCCGCGCAGCGAAGCCCCGGCCGGCGAATAATGGAAAGGGTCTATATCGGTCTGGGCAGCAACCTGGCCGAGCCACACCAGCAGCTGCGGGCCGCGCTCGCGGCCATCGCCGAGCTGCCGCACACGACCCTGGCCAGTACCTCTTCCTTCTATGCCAGCGACCCGTTGGGTCCGCCGGACCAGCCGCGCTATGTCAATGCCGTGGCCGCGCTGGACACCGAACTGGCACCGCTGCAACTGCTCGACGCCCTGCAACGCATCGAGCTGGGGCAGGGCCGCGTGCGCAAGGCCGAGCGCTGGGGGCCGCGCACCCTGGACCTGGACATCCTGCTGTTCGGCTCGCGCATCCTCGCCGAGGAGCGCCTGACCGTGCCGCACTACCACATGCACGCGCGTGCCTTCGTCCTCTACCCGCTGGCCGAGATCGCCCCGCAGCTGCAGCTGCCCGATGGACGCAACCTGGAGCAGCTGCTGGCCGCCTGCCCCTACGAGGGGCTGGAGCGCCTGTAAGCGCAGCCGGTAACGCCGTAACAACGCGGTAACACCCGTGATTGACTTCACGCCCCCCCATCGGGACTATAGGCGTCCCGTTGCCCCGAGGCGGTGCAGAGAGTGCCGTCCAAGAGGCCGAGAGCAGGCGCCACAAGTGCCGTAATCCGGCCCGCTGATGAGGAATCCCCCATGCCTGATGTAACCGTAAGCACCCTGCTGGGCCTGAAGCAGAAGGGCGAGAAGATCGCCATGCTCACCGCCTACGATGCCACCTTCGCCCAGGCAGCCTGCCAGGCCGGTGTGGAAGTGCTGCTGGTGGGAGACTCCCTAGGTATGGTCCTGCAGGGCCACGACAGCACCCTGCCGGTGTCGCTGGCCGACATGGCCTACCACACCGCCGCGGTGAAGCGCGGCAACCAGGGCGCGCTGATCCTCGCCGACCTGCCGTTCATGGCCTACGCCACCCTGGAACAGACCTTCGCCAGCAGCGCTGCGCTGATGCAGGCCGGCGCCCACATGATCAAGCTGGAAGGCGCGAGCTGGCTGGCCGAACCGATCCGCCAGCTGGCCGAACGCGGCGTGCCGGTGTGTGCCCACCTGGGCCTGACGCCGCAGGCGGTCAACGTGTTCGGCGGTTACAAGGTACAAGGCCGCGGTGATGCCGCCGCCCGCCAGCTGCGCGCCGACGCCATGGCCCTGGAGCAGGCCGGCGCCGCCATGCTGCTGCTCGAGTGTGTACCCAGCGAACTGGCCGCCGAAATCAGCCAGTCGGTGAAGATCCCGGTGATCGGCATCGGCGCCGGCTCGGCCACCGATGGCCAGGTGCTGGTGATGCACGACATGCTTGGCCTGTCCCTGACCGGCCGCGCACCGAAGTTCGTGAAGAACTTCATGGAAGGCCAGGCCAACGTGCAGGCCGCCTTCGCCGCCTATGTACGCGCGGTGAAGGACGTCAGCTTCCCCGCCGAGGAACACGGATTCTCCGCATGAACACCGTCAAGACCGTACTGGAACTGCGCGCCGCCGTGGCGCGCGCGCGCGGCGAAGGCAAGCGCATCGCCTTCGTGCCGACCATGGGCAACCTGCACGAGGGCCACGTGGCCCTGGTGGAGAAGGCCGGCCAACGCGCCGACTTCGTGGTCGCCAGCATCTTCGTCAACCCGCTGCAGTTCGGCCCCAACGAAGACCTGGCCAAGTACCCGCGCACCCTGGCCGCCGACCAGGAGAAATTGGTCGCCGCCGGTTGCCACCTGCTGTTCCACCCGGACGTGGAGGAGATGTATCCCCACGGCCAGGACGGCCAGACCCGCGTCGGCGTACCCGGCGTCTCCGAGGGCCTGTGCGGCGCCAGCCGCCCCGGCCACTTCGAGGGCGTGGCCACGGTGGTGACCAAGCTGTTCAACATGGTCCAGCCGGACCTCGCCGTGTTCGGCGAGAAGGACTTCCAGCAACTGGCGGTGATCCGCACCCTGGCGCGCGACCTGAACATGCCCGTGCAGATCATCGGCGAGCCCACCGTGCGCGCCGAAGACGGCCTGGCCCTGTCCTCGCGCAACGGTTACCTGAGCGCCGAGCAACGCGCCCAGGCGCCGGCCCTGCACCGCACCCTGCAGCAGTTGGCCGAAGCCATCCGCGGCGGCGACCGTCAGTTCGCCCACCTGATCGAGCGCGGTCAGGCCAGTTTGGCCGATGCCGGCTTCCGCCCCGACTACCTGGAGATTCGCGAGGCGCTGAGCCTGCGTCCGGCCCAGGCCGACGACCGCCAGCTGGTGATCCTGGGCGCCGCCTTCATGGGCAACACGCGTCTGATCGATAACCTGACGCTTGAGCTGTAACCCGCACATCGCCTGGTCTTGAACCCCTTCGGGGGTTCGGGCACACTCTGCCGCCGCCGTATTCCGAGAGGGAAATAGTCATGCACGCCATCATGCTCAAGGCCAAGCTGCACCGCGCCATCGTCACCCATGCGGTGCTCGACTATGAGGGCTCCTGCGCCATCGACGGCGAGTGGCTGGACCTGTCCGGCATTCGCGAGTACGAGCAGATCCAGATCTACAACATCGACAACGGCGAACGCTTCACCACCTACGCCATCCGCGGCGAGGAAGGCTCGAAGATCATCTCGGTCAATGGCGCCGCCGCGCACAAGGCCGGCGTCGGTCACCGCGTGATCATCTGCGCCTACGCCCACTACAGCGAGGCCGAGCTGGCCAACTTCCAGCCGCGCGTGCTGTACATGGGCGCCGACGGCGAACTGAGCCACACCAGCAACGCGATTCCCGTGCAAGTCGCCTGAACGGGTCGCGTCTCGCTACACTCCAAGCCCGGAATCTCCGGGCTTTTTAATGCCCGAAACGCCGCATAAAAAGGAAATTGCCACCCATGGCGTACTACCAGCAACCGCTCGACGTGACCACCCTGCCCGCCTGGCAGGCCCTGCGCCAACACCGCCAGGCCATGCAGGACTTCAGCATGCGCGACGCCTTCGCCAGCGACGCCGAGCGTTTCGAGCGCTTCTCCATAAGCACCAGCGGCATCTTCCTCGATTACTCGAAGAACCTGCTCAGCGAGGAGACCCGCACGCTGCTGGTCAACCTGGCCGAGGAAGCCGGCCTGCAGGAGGCCATCGAGGCCCTGTTCAACGGCGAGCGGGTCAACTCCTCGGAAGGCCGCCCCGCCCTGCACACCGCCCTGCGCCGCCCCATTGGCGACTGCGTCATGGTCGACGGCGCCAACGTGATGCCGGACGTGCACCGCGTGCTCAACCAGATGACCGACATCGTCGGGCGCATTCACAGCAACCTGTGGCGCGGCTACAGCGAGAAGACCATCACCGACGTGGTCAACATCGGCATCGGTGGTTCCTTCCTCGGCCCGCAGCTGGTCTCCGAGGCGCTGCTGCCGTTCACCCAGCACGGCGTGCGCTGCCACTACCTGGCCAATATCGACGGCAGCGAGTTCCACGAACTGGCCGCCAAGCTGAATGCCGAGACCACCCTGTTTATCGTTTCCAGCAAGTCCTTCGGCACGCTGGAAACCCTGAAGAACGCCCAGGCCGCCCGCTCCTGGTACCTGGCCCGTGGAGGCACCGAGGAGAAGCTGTACCGCCACTTCATCGCGGTCACCAGCAACAACCAGGCGGCCATCGAGTTCGGCATCCGCGAGAAGAACATCTTCCCGATGTGGGACTGGGTCGGCGGGCGCTACTCGCTGTGGTCGGCCATCGGCCTGCCGATCGCCCTGGCCATCGGCATGTCCAACTTCAAGGAGCTGCTATCCGGCGCCTACAGCATGGACAACCACTTCCGCAGCACCAGCTTCGACAAGAACATGCCGGTGCTGCTGGCCCTGCTCGGCGTCTGGTACGGCAACTTCTGGGGCGCCCAGAGCCACGCGATCCTGCCGTACGACCACTACCTGCGGAACATCACCAAGCACCTGCAGCAGCTGGACATGGAGTCCAACGGCAAGAGCGTGCGCCAGGATGGCAGCCCGGTGAGCGTCGAGACCGGCCCGGTGATCTGGGGCGGCGTCGGCTGCAACGGCCAGCACGCCTACCACCAGTTGCTGCATCAGGGCACCCCGCTGATCCCGGCCGACTTCATCGTGCCGGTGGTCAGCTACAACCCGGTGGCCGACCACCATCAGTGGCTGTACGCCAACTGCCTGTCGCAGAGCCAGGCGCTGATGCTCGGCAAGTGCCGCAACGAAGCCGAGGCCGAGCTGCGCGCCAAGGGCCTGGGCGAGGACGAAGTGCAGCGCCTGGCGCCGCACAAGGTGATCCCTGGCAACCGCCCGAGCAATACCCTGGTGCTGGAACGCATCAGCCCACGGCGTCTCGGCGCGCTGGTAGCGATGTACGAGCACAAGGTGTTCGTGCAGAGCGTGATCTGGGGCATCAATGCCTTCGACCAGTGGGGCGTGGAACTGGGCAAGGATCTCGGCAAGGGCGTCTACCAGCGCCTCACCGCCTGGGATGCTGCGCCGGCCGAGGACGCCTCTACCCAAGGTCTGATCGACTTCTTCCGCGGTCGTCACCGCGGCTGAAGCGCGCCCGATAGTCGCTGGGCGCAATGCCCAGCGCCTGCAGGAAGGCCCGCCGCAGGTTGTACTCGCTGACGAAGCCGGTCTGCTGCGCCACCCGCTTCAACGAGGGCGCACCGTTCTCCAGCAGGCGACAGGCCCGTTCCAGGCGCAATTGCAGCAACAGGCGCGCCGGAGTCACCCTCAACTCCGCCTGGCAGTGCCGGTGCAGACTGCGCGGCGACAGAGCCTGCGCCGCCGCCATCCGCTCGATATCCAGCACCTCGTGCAGGTGCTCACGTAACCACTCCACCAGCCGCGCGCTCACACCGCCGGGCGCGGCCGCCTGAGCCAGCAACTCGGCGCTGAACTGCCGCTGTCCACCGCTGCGGCGCAGATGCACCACCAGTCCCTTGGCCACCTGCAGCGCCAGCTCGCGGCCGTGATCGGCCTCCAGCAGGGCCAGGCACAGGTCGATCCCGGAACTGACACCGGCCGAACTGAACAACCGCTCCTCCTCGACGAACAACGCATCCGCCTCGACCCGCACCCGAGGAAACAGCCGCTGCAGCAACTCGGCGTAACTCCAGTGAGTGGTCGCGCGGCGCCCGTCGAGCAGACCGGCCTGGGCCAGCAGGAAAGCGCCGGTACATACCGACACACAACGCGCCAGCTGCGGCGCCGTCTGCTTCAGCCAGGCGGCCAGCAGGCCGCGACCCATGGCCTGCTGCACACCGAAGCCGCCGCTGACCAGCAAGGTACAGCCCGCCAGTTCATCCGCCGTCGGCAGCGGCTCGGTGTGCATGGTCAGGCCGGTGGACGACGCTACCAGGCCGCCCTCCTGCGAGATCAGACGCAAGCGATACAGCGACTGGCCCCGCAGATCGTTGGCCGCGGCGAATACCTCGGCCGGGCCACTGGCATCGAGCAGCTGGAAGCCGGGAAACACCAGCAGTAGAACCTCGTGGGGCGATGGCATGACATAGATCTCGGGAAGACCTGGCAGATTTTCATCCATGACTGTCATTCGCGCCAACCTGCACGCGCACAGACTGCAACTCCGTCTCCTGCGGAGAACCGCCATGCGCCCTGCTCTGCTCGCCATTTTCCTACTGTTTTCGCTGCCCGTCCTGGGCGACGAGCGCCTGCCCGCCTATGAGCCGCGCTTCGGCCGCGAGCGCCCCCTGGTGGCGGTGGTAGGCGATAACCGCATGACCGAACTGGCCGACTACCTGGTGCCCTACGGCATCCTCGGTCGCGCCGATGTCGCCGAGCTGGTGGCCCTGGCCCGCGACCCGGGTGCTATCGAGATGATGCCGGCGCTACACATCCAGGCGCAGGCCAGCCTCGCCGAGTTCGATCGCGACCACCCGGAGGGCGCCGACTACCTGATCGTGCCCGCCGTGCACCACAGCGACGATCCGCGCCTGACCGCCTGGCTGGCCGCGCAGGCCAGCAAGGGCGCGACGCTGCTGGCCATCTGCGACGGCGTACTCTTGCTCGGCCACGCCGGTCTGCTGCAGGGGCGCCGCGCCACCGGTCACTGGTATTCGCGCGAAGAGCGCGAGGCGTTGTTCCCCGAGACCGATTGGCAAACCGACCGCCGCTACGTGGTGGACGGGCGCATCGTCAGCAGTGCCGGCATCAGCGCCGCCGTACCGCTGAGCCTGGCGCTGGTCGAGGCCATCGCCGGCACGCCGCTGGCCGAGCGCGTGGCCCGGGAGATAGGCGCGCAGAACTGGTCGTCCCGGCATGCCAGCGGCGACTTCGCCTTCAGCAGCGGCGACTACCTGACGGTCGCCGGCAATTGGCTGGCCTTCTGGCGGCACCAGCGTCTCGGCCTGGTGGTCACCGAGGGCTTCGACGAAGTGGCCCTGGCCCTGCGCGCCGACGCCTACGGCCGCACCTTCCGCAGCGAGGTGCTGGCAGCAGCAGCGGGGCCGGTGCGCAGCCACTCGGGCCTGCTACTGTTGCCACAGCAGCGGGGTAGCGACCTGCAGCTGCTGCCGGAGCCGGACCGACAAACCACGGCGATAGCCAGCCTGGAACTGGCCCTGCGCGACATTGCCGAACGTTATGGAACGGCCACCGAACGGCTGGTGATGCAGCAGCTTGAGTACCCGCGCACGCCACACTGAGGCGCCGACACTTGAACCGAGCAGTTGCTTGGTTCACCCTGCTCGGCATTGCGGCTCAACAATAAGTCAAGGACCCCCGCCATGTTCGAAATCAGCCTTCACCCGGTCAACGATGCGGTTCGCCAGCGTGCACACCTGGACAACGAGGCCTACCAGCGCCTCTACCGCCAGTCCATCGAGCAGCCGGAAGAGTTCTGGAGCGAGCAGGCGAAGGCCTTCCTGAACTGGTTCAAACCCTGGGACCAGCTCCACCACAGCGACCTGGCCAAGGGCGAGGCGCAGTGGTTCAAGGGTGGCCAGCTCAACGTCGCCTACAACTGCATCGACCGCCACCTGGAGAAACGCGGCGAACAGATCGCCATCATCTGGGAAGGCGACAACCCGGCCGAATCTGCCCACATCACCTACAACAAGCTGCACCACAACGTCAGCCGCCTGGCCAACGTACTGAAGAGCCGCGGCGTGAAGAAGGGCGACCGGGTGTGCATCTACATGCCCATGGTGCCGGAGGCGGCCTACGCCATGCTGGCCTGCACGCGCATCGGCGCCATCCACTCGGTGGTGTTCGGCGGCTTCTCCCCGGACGCCCTGCGCGACCGCATCCTCGATGCCGACTGCCGCACCGTGATCACCGCCGACGAGGGCGTGCGCGGCGGCAAGTACATCGCGCTGAAGAACAACGTCGACAAGGCCCTGCAGAGCTGCCCGAACGTCAGCACCGTGCTGGTGGTCGAGCGCACACAGGGCGAGATCGCCTGGACCCCCGGCCGCGACCTCTGGTACCACCAGGCCCTCAAGGACGCCGATGCCGACTGCCCGGCCGAGCCGATGGACGCCGAGGACCCGCTGTTCATCCTCTACACCTCCGGCAGCACCGGCAAACCCAAGGGCGTGCTGCACACCACCGGCGGCTACCTGCTGGGCGCGGCGATGACCCACAAGTACGTGTTCGACTACCACGAGGGCGACATCTACTGGTGCACCGCCGACGTCGGCTGGGTCACAGGCCACAGCTACATCGTCTACGGCCCGCTGGCCAATGGCGCCATCACCCTGATGTTCGAGGGCGTGCCCAACTACCCGGATGCCTCGCGCTTCTGGCAGGTGATCGACAAGCACCAGGTCAACATCTTCTACACCGCCCCCACCGCCCTGCGCGCCCTGATGCGCGAAGGCGAAGAGCCGGTCAAGAAGACCGACCGCTCCAGCCTGCGCCTGCTCGGCTCGGTGGGCGAGCCGATCAACCCGGAAGCCTGGGAGTGGTACTACAACGTGGTCGGCGAGCAGCGCTGCCCGATCGTCGACACCTGGTGGCAGACCGAGACCGGCTCGATCCTGATCACCCCCCTGCCCGGCGCCACCGATCTCAAGCCCGGCTCGGCGACCCGCCCGTTCTTCGGCGTGCAGCCGGTGCTGCTCGACGAGCAGGGCAAGGAAATCGAGGGCCCCGGTGCAGGCGTGCTGGCGATCAAGGCCAGCTGGCCGAGCCAGATCCGCAGCGTCTACGGCGATCATCAGCGGATGATCGACACCTACTTCAAGCCCTACCCCGGCTACTACTTCACCGGTGACGGCGCGCGCCGCGACGAGGACGGCTACTGGTGGATCACCGGCCGCGTCGACGACGTGATCAACGTCTCCGGCCACCGCATCGGCACCGCCGAGGTGGAGAGCGCCCTGGTGCTGCACGACGCGGTGGCCGAGGCCGCCGTGGTCGGCTATCCGCATGACCTCAAGGGCCAGGGCATCTACGCCTTCGTCACCACCATGAAGGGCCTGGAGCCCTCCGACGAGCTGAAGCAGGAACTGCTGGCCCTGGTCGGCAAGGAGATCGGCAGCTTCGCCAAGCCGGAGATGATCCAGTGGGCGCCGGGCCTGCCCAAGACCCGCTCGGGCAAGATCATGCGCCGTATCCTGCGCAAGATCGCCTGCAACGAGCTGGACAACATGGGCGACACCTCGACCCTGGCCGACCCGTCGGTGGTGGACAGCCTGATCGAGCAGCGCCTGAACCAGTAATCCTTCCCCACGACCCTCCCCTCTCCCCCGGGAGAGGGGCCGGGGGTGAGGGACTTGAGCCAGCACAGACCTCCCATGGAATTCCTCCGCCGCCGCATCGAAGCCCAGGTCCTCAGCCTCAGCGGCATCGCCCTCGGCCAGATCGATTTCAGCCAGCCTCAGGGCGACCCCGGCCTGTTCGGCGCCGACGCGGTGTGCTGGCGCGTACACGGCGACTTCACCAGCATGATGGTCGGCGGCATCAGCGCCCTGCTGCTGCAGGCCCTGCATCCGCTGGCGTTGGCCGGCGTGTGGGACCACTCGAACTTCCGCGAGGACCTGATCGGCCGCCTGCGCCGCACCGGCCAGTTCATCTCCGGCACCACCTTCGGCTCGCGCCGCGATGCCGAGTGGCTGATCGACAAGGTGCGCACCATTCACCTCAAAGTGGTCGGCACCGCGCCAGACGGTCGCCCCTATGCCGCCAGCGATCCCGCACTGCTGACCTGGGTGCACGTGGCCGAGGTGTCGAGCTTCCTCGCCGCCCACCTGCGCTATCGCAACCCACAGCTGAGCGAAGCCGATCAGGACCGCTACTACGCCGAGGTGGCGCTGATCGCCGAACGCCTCGGTGCCGAGAACGTGCCGCGCTCGCGCACCGAAGTCGCCGCCTACCTGGCCGCCGTGCGTCCGCAGCTGCTGTGCGATGAGCGTTCACGGGAAATCCTGCGCATCCTGCAGGGCGCGCCGGCGCCCAGCGCCCTGGCCGTACCGGTGGGCAGGCTGCTGATGCAGGCCGGCTTCGACCTGCTACCGAACTGGGCCCAGGCCATGCTCGACAACCCCATCGGCGCCGCCCGCAGTCGGGCGATTCAGACGGGCGTGAACAGCCTGGCGCCCACCCTGCGCTGGGCCGTGCGCGGCGGCGCTGTGCATCGCGCGCGCCAGCGCATGGGCCTGCCGCCGCGCGACTGAGCGGTCGGCTCCGGCACTGGCCGGGGTCGAATCGGCTATGCCACCATAACGCCCCCGTCGCGCCCACCGTGCGCGCACCCGATTTCGAGGAGCCCGTCATGCAAGAAGTCGTCATCGTCGCCGCCACCCGCACCGCCATCGGCAGCTTCCAGGGCTCCCTGGCCGGCGTGCCCGCCGTCGAGCTGGGCGCCGCGGTGATCAAGCAGTTGCTTGCGCAGACCGGCCTCAACGGCAGCGAAGTGGACGAGGTGATCCTCGGCCACGTGCTGACCGCCGGTGCCGGGCAGAACACCGCGCGCCAGGCCTCGATCAAGGCCGGCCTGCCGAATGCCGTGCCGGCCCTGACCCTGAACAAGGTCTGCGGCTCCGGCCTTAAGGCCTTACACCTCGGAGCGCAGGCGATCCGCTGCGGCGACGCCGAGGTGATCATCGCCGGCGGCATGGAGAACATGAGCCTGGCACCCTACGTCATGCCCGCCGCCCGCACCGGCCAACGCATGGGCCACGGCAAGCTAGTCGACAGCATGATCCAGGACGGCCTGTGGGACGCCTTCAACGACTACCACATGGGCATCACCGCCGAGAACCTGGTGGACAAGTACGGCATCAGCCGCGAGCAGCAGGACGCCTTCGCCGCCGCCTCCCAACAGAAGGCCGTGGCCGCCATCGAAGCCGGCCGCTTTGCCGACGAGATCACCCCGATCCTGATCCCGTCGCGCAAGGGCGATCCGGTCAGCTTCGCCAAGGATGAGCAGCCGCGCGCCGGCACCACCGCCGAATCCCTGGCCGGCCTCAAGCCGGCGTTCAAGAAGGACGGCAGCGTCACCGCCGGCAACGCCTCCAGCCTCAACGACGGCGCCGCCGCCGTGCTGCTGATGAGCGCAGACAAGGCCAAGGCCCTCGGCCTGCCGGTGCTGGCCAAGATCGCCTCCTACGCCAACGCCGGCGTCGACCCGGCGATCATGGGTATCGGCCCGGTCTCGGCGACCAAGCGCTGCCTGGAGAAGGCCGGCTGGCAACTGGCCGACCTCGACCTGATCGAGGCCAACGAAGCCTTCGCCGCCCAGGCCCTGTCGGTCGGCAAGGAGCTGGGCTGGGACGCGGCCAAGGTCAACGTCAACGGCGGCGCCATCGCCCTCGGCCACCCGATCGGCGCCTCCGGCTGCCGCGTGCTGGTGACTCTGCTGCACGAGATGATCAAGCGTGACGCCAAGAAGGGCCTGGCCACCCTGTGCATCGGCGGCGGGCAGGGCGTGGCCTTGGCCATCGAGCGCAGCTGATCCGCACTCCGCACCGAATCACGCCGGCCGAGAGCCGGCGTTTTTCTTGGTAAACTGCGCGCCCTCCCGTTCCGAGACGCCGCCATGTCCTCGCTCGACCAGGCGCTCTCCGCCGCCCTCGATGCCCGCCAGACCCTGCTGGCCGAACTGCACCAGCAGCAGACCGACTGCTACCGCCTGTTCCACGGCAGCCAGGAAGGCGCGCCCGGCCTCACCGCCGACCGCTACGGCCCACAGCTGATGGTGCAGAGCTTCCACCAGCCACTGGAACTCGATGCCCTGCTCGCCCTGCACCAGGCCATCAACGAACGCCTCGGCCTCGATCTGCAGCTGGTCTACAACGACCGCTCCGGCGGCAACTCGCGTGTCGACCGCCGCGACGCGGTGTACCAGGCCACGCCCGAGGCCCTAGAGGATCAGATCGGCCACGAATGGGGGCTGAATTACCGGGTGCGCGGGCGCCATCCGGGCCAGGACCCGCTGCTGTTCCTCGACCTGCGCAACGCCCGTGGCTGGATCAAGGCCAACAGCGCCGGCAAGACTGTGCTCAACCTGTTCGCCTACACCTGCGGCGTTGGCCTGTGCGCCGCAGCCGGTGGTGCACGCGAGGTACTCAACCTGGACTTCGCCGAAGGCAACCTGGCGGTGGGCCGCGAGAACGTGGCGCTCAATCCGGGCCTGGCGATGGACTTCGTGCAGTCCGACTACTTCCCGGCCATCCGCCAGCTGGCTGGGCTGCCCATTGCCACGCGTCGTGGGCACAAGCTGCCCAGCTACCCACGCCTGGAACAGCGCCAGTTCGACCTGGTCCTGCTCGACCCGCCGGCCTGGGCCAAGAGCGCGTTCGGCACCGTCGACCTGCTGCGCGACTACCAGAGCCTGCTCAAGCCGGCGATCCTCGCTACTGCCGAGGATGGTGTGCTGATCTGCTGCAACAATCTGGCGAAAGTGGCGATGGACGACTGGCGCCCGCAGGTGCTGCGCTGCGCCGAGAAACTCGGTCGCCCGGTGCGCGAATACGAGCAGATCGTCCCCGCGGCCGACTTCCCCTCGCGCGACGGCCAGCCACCGTTGAAGACCCTGGTGCTGCGCTTCTAAGTCGGTCACAAGGGCACAGTGCTGGCCCACAAAGGGTGACGGCCCATGCCATACTCCTGGCGTCTCAGCCTGGAAGATGTGCCGCACCATGCCCAAAGGATTGAAACGCGCCGCCTACGCGCTCGCGATTGCATTCGGCCTGTACAGCCTGCTCGGCTTCCTGATCCTGCCAGGCATTGCGCTGCGGGTGGCCAACCAGCAACTGACCCAGCTGGCCACCGTGCCGGCGCGCCTGGAGCGCATCGAACTCAACCCCTTCAGCCTGGAGCTGCAGCTCTGGGGCCTGCATATCGGCGAGCCGGCCAAACCGCAGGTGGCCTTCCAGCGCCTGTATGGCAATCTGCAACTGGACAGCCTGTGGAGCGGCGCCCTGCACCTGGCCGATATCGAGCTGGAGAAAGCGCATACCGAGGTGCTGTTCGCCAAGGACGGCCAGCTCAATCTGACCGGCCTGTTCCGGCTGCCGCCTTCCGCAGAGCAACCTGTAGCGGAAGAGCCGAGCGAACCCTTCCCCCTGCGTATCGGCCGCATCGAACTGATCGAGAACGGCCTGCACTTCGAGGACCTGCGCCCCAGCGAGCCGGTGGAGTTCATCTACGACTCGCTCAATCTGGAGTTGAAGAACCTCAGTACCCTGCCCGACGACAACGCCGACATGCAGATGGTTGCCATCGGCCCCCGCGGCGGGCGCATCGACTGGCACGGCCAAGTCAGCCTCACTCCGATCACGTCAAAGGGCCAACTCAAGATCACCGACGGCAAGCTCAAGGGCGTGTGGCCCTATGTGCGCGATGCCGTACCACTGGTATTGGAAGACGGCGTGCTCGACCTCAGCGCCGACTACTCGCTGAACCTGGCCAAGGGCACCGAGCTGCAGCTGAGCAATGTCAGCGCGGCCCTCTCCAGCTTCGCCATCAAGAGCCCCGAGGACAAACCGCTGGCGCGCCTGGAACGCCTGGACGTCAGCGAAACCAGCCTGGACCTGGCCAAGCAGCAGGTGGTCGTGGGCAAGATTCGCAGTCACAAGCTGGAGACCTGGGCGGCCCGGGAGAAGGACGGTCAACTGGACTGGCAGAAGCTGTTCGCCAGCCATAGCAAGCCGGCACCGGCAGCCACGCCCGCCGCCCCACAACCCCCTGTTGCCGCGCCCGATGCTCCAGCTCCAGCTCCAGCTCCAGCTCCAGCTCCAAACGAGGGTGGCGCCGGCTCCACGCCCACACCAGCGACCGTGGAGAAAACCGAGCCAGCCCCCGTCGATGCACAGCAGCAAACCATCAGCGCCGCGAAACCAGCAGAGCCAGAAAAACCGCAAGAGCCGGCCAAACCCTGGCAGGTGCAGCTGCGCGACGTGCAGTTGCGTGAGTACCAGATCCACCTGGCCGACCGCGCCGCCGGTAGCCAGGAGGTCAAGCTCGACCTGGCCCCGCTGAGTCTCGACATCAAGGACTTCGACAGCCTCGGCACCTCGCCCTTCGGCCTCAAGCTGGAAACCGGGGTCAACAAGCGCGGCCAGCTCAAGGCCGAAGGTCAGGTCCAGCTGCAGCCGACCACCGCCAAGCTACAACTGGTCACCCGTGATATCGACTTGCGCCTGGCCCAGTCCTACATCAGTCCCTTCGTCCGTCTGGAGCTGCGCAGCGGCCTGCTCGGCAGCGACCTGGCCGTGGACCTGAAGAGCGTCGACCCGCTGGCCTTCAGCATCGGCGGTCGCGCCGAGGTCAACCAGCTGCACACCCTGGATACCCTCAAGGACCGCGACTTCCTTAAGTGGCAGCAATTGGTGGTAGAGGGGCTGAACTACCAGCACGAGCAGGGCCTGGCGATCGACAAAGTCAATCTGCTGCAGCCCTATGCACGCTTCATCATCAACGAGGACCTGACCACCAACATCAACGATCTGGTCATCGCTCAGCCCGCCGATCCGACTGCCAAACCGGCGCCGGCCGGCAAGCAACTGCCGATTCGCATCGGCGGCATAAACATCAAGGACGGTTCGGCCAACTTCGCCGACTTCAGCCTGACCCCCAACTTCGCCACCGCCATCCAGCAGCTCAATGGCCAGATCGGCATCCTGGACAACCAGAGCCCGAAGACCGCCAGCGTCGATATCAGGGGCAAGGTCGACAAGTACGCGCCGGTCACCATCAAGGGCGGGCTGACGCCGTTCGACCCGATGAACAGCCTGGATATCGCCACCAGCTTCAAGAACGTCGAGCTGACCACCCTCACCCCCTACTCCGGCAAGTTCGCCGGCTACCGCATCCGCAAGGGGCGCCTGAACCTGGACCTGCACTACCAGATCGAGAAGGGCCAGCTGAACGCCGAGAACAAGCTGCTGCTGGAAGACCTGCAGCTGGGCGAGAAGGTCGACAGCAAGGACGCCGTGGACCTGCCGATTCGCCTGGCCGTGGCCCTGCTCAAGGACACCCAGGGCAATATCGACATCCAGCTGCCGGTGCAAGGCAACCTCAACGACCCGCAGTTCAGCGTCATGCCCATCGTCTGGCAGACCATGCGCAATCTGGTGCTGCGCGCCGCCCAGGCACCGTTCAAGTTCATCGCCGGCCTGGTCGGTGGTGGCGAAGCCGACCTCAGCCAGGTGCAGTTCGCCGCCGGCAGCAGCGAGCTGGACGGCGCCGCGCAAAAGTCCCTGGATACCCTGGCTGCCGCACTCAAGGAGCGTCCGGTGCTGCGCCTGGAGGTCGAAGGCATGAGCGCCGAAGCCAGCGATGGCCCGCTGCTGGCCGCGCAACGTCTGGAGCGCGAATACCAGAACACCCAGTACAAGATGCTGCAGCGCAACGGCGACCAGGTACCGGCCGAGCCCGAGCTGCTAGTGGTGGACGAGGACGACAAGGCCGTGCTGCTGGAAGGCATCTATCGCACCCGGCTGAAGCAGCAACCACCCGCAGAATGGAAGGAGCTGCCGGACGAAGAGCGCACGGCGAAGATGCGCAACGCCGTGCTGGAATCGTGGTCCAAGAGCGAACTGCTGCTGCGCCAACTCGGCCAGGCCCGCGCGGCCAGCATCAAGGATTACCTGGTGGAGCGCGGCGGTCTGGAAGACCAACGCATCTATCTGCTCGATGTCAGCCTGGCCCAAGGCCCGGCTGGTAGCCAGGTGGCCACGGCGCTGCACTTGGGAAGCTTGTGATGAACCGAAGTCTATTGGCTATTGCGCTGATCTTGGCCTGCGGCTTGGCCGAGGCGGGAACCTTGCGCTGTGGTAGCAAGCTGATCAACGAAGGCGACCGCGCCTTCGAGGTCCAGCGTAAATGCGGGGAGCCCGAATATCGAGATCTGGTCGGCTATACCGGCGGTAACTATGGCGACCGCGAGCTGGTCATCGAAGAGTGGGTGTACGGCCCCACGAATGGCATGCTCAGCATCCTCACCTTCCAGGGCAATCGCCTGATCCGCATCGAAACCAAGCGCGCCGACTGACAGAAGACTGGCCACCGTGTAGGCTTTCGTCTCTCCCCCAGGGCCACTCATCATGCCTCTCGGATACCTGTTGCCGGCCCTCCTCCTGCTGCTGGCCACCACGGCCGAAGCGGCCTCCACGCTGCGCTGCGGCACGCGCCTGATTAGTCTGGATGACCTGGCCGGCGAGGTGGAAGACAAGTGTGGGACTCCGGTTCAGCGCGACTTCCTCGGTTACAAGGAAGTGCTCGATATCTATGGCTACGTCCATGAGGTAGAAGTCGAGGAATGGACCTACGGGCCGAAGAACGGCATGTATTATTTCCTGCGCCTGGAAGGCAACCGCGTCACCAAGATCGAAAGCAAACGCGGCAAATGACAGCCCGTTAACACCTTCAGAACAAGGATGCTCGCCATGAAGAAGCTGCTCGCTACCACTCTGTGTGCCCTTATAACCCTGGAAGCTCAGGCCTCGCTGCGCTGTGAGCATGGCATTGCCGACAGGGGTGATCGCACCTCCGAAGTACTGGCCAAATGCGGGGCACCGGCGAGCCAGGCCGTGACCGGCTATATCCTCGACAAGGACGGCAACGAGAAATTTCAAAAGGAAGAGTGGGTCTACGGCCCCAGAAACGGCGGCATGCTGTACTTCCTGCAGTTCGAGGGCGAACGTCTCGTCCGGATCGACAGCAAACGCAGCAACTGACCCAGACATACCCCCATGCTGATCATCCCCGCCGAGCACCCGCTGGACTGGAAGCGCCCGCCAGTCATCACCCTGCTGCTGATTCTGCTCAACACCCTGATCTATTTCGCCTACCAGGGCGGCGACGAAGCTCGCCGCGAGGTGGCGGTGCAGGCCTACCTCGACGGCGGTCTGCTCGGCCGCGAGCGGGCGCTGTTCCTCGAGGACATCGCCCAGCGGGAAAAGCTGGACGACGAGCAGCGCGAGTATGTCGACCATATGCGCCGCCAGGAGCTGGCCGGGTGGATACTGCACGATCTGCAGTTCGAGCACGCGCTGCACCAGCGCGCCGACTTCCGCGCCGATCCGGCCTGGCAGGCGGCACGCGCCAGGGCCGAAGAGGCGCGCAACCAGCTCAGCACATTCCGCTTCGGTTTCATTCCGGCGCAGTTCACCGTCGAAGGGCTGTTCGGCGCCATGTTCCTGCATGGCAGCTTCGACCACCTGCTGGGCAACATGCTGTTCCTGTTCATCTTCGGCTTCGCCCTGGAAATCGCCTTGGGCCGCTGGGTCTACCTGGGGCTGTACCTGCTCAGTGGCCTAGCCTCGCACCTGCTGTGGTGGGCGCTGGACCCGGCGTGGGTCACCGGCGTGGGAGCCTCGGGCGCCATCTCTGGGCTGATGGGGATGTATATCGGCGTGTACGGCCTGCGCCGGATCAACTTCTTCTACTGGCTGGGTCCGCTGATCGGCTACTTCAAGGCACCGGCCCTGTGGATACTGCCGGTCTGGATAGGCAAGGAGCTCTACGGCCTGCTGGCGGCGGACGATCACATCAACTACTACGCCCACCTCGGCGGTCTCGGCGCAGGCTTCCTCGCCGTGTGGCTGGCGCGCCTCAGCGGTCGCCTGCAGATGGATGAAGCCTACCTGCTCAAGGAAGACCCGGACGCGCCCTTCAAGCGCGAATTGGCAGCGCTGGATCAGCTTATCGGCCAATTCGCCCTGCCCCAGGCCGCTACGCGCGGCCCCGACCTGCTAGCCCGCTATCCAGGTCGCGCCGCACTGCTGGAACGCCTCTATACAGTCGCCTGCGGACGCCAGGACAAAGCGCTGCTGACGCAGGTACTCAAACAGCTGTTCGCCCTGCCGGATACGCTAGAGGCCAGGCCCCTGCTGCTGCGCATGGCCAACGACAGCAGCGAAACGCACCGCCAACTGCTCGGGCATCCCGCCGTGCAGTTGCACCTGCTGCAGAAGCTGATTCGCCTCGGTGAAGGCCCTCACGGCCTGGCTGTATGGCGGCGGCTCAGCCAGCTGCCACAACCACTCCCGCAGCTACCGCCGCTGACCTTGCAGCTGGCCAAGCAACTGGGGCAGCGCCGGGATCTGCGCGCGGTCAGCGAACTGGCCCACTATCTGCGCAAGGCCTTCCCCGAAGCGGAGCAGACTCATCAACTGAGTTTCGATCAACAGAATCTGGCGCGCTGAATCCATGAAGCCACAAATAAAAAAGCCCCGGAATCGGGGCTTTTTTATGGCAAACGGCTGCTACAGCTTACTGCTGAAGTCGCGCACTTCCTGTTGCGCCCGTTCCTTGGTCCAGCCGTAACGCTCCTGCAGCTTGCCTTCCAGATACTCGCTATGACCTTCGACAATATCCAGGTCGTCGTTGGTCAAATTGCCCCAGCGCTCCTGAATGCGGCCGGAGAGCTGTTTCCATTTGCCTTTGATCACATCGGAGTTCATGGCGCTTCCTCCCTTGGCGTGCTGCCGGCATGCCGGCAGCGCTGCGGATTACTCGGTGGATTTCAGGCCATCGGCGGAAACGGAAGTCACGCCCTTGATCGCCTTGGCTTTTTCCACCGCCAGATCACGCTCGGCGTCGGTCGGTACCACACCGGACAGCGAGACCACGCCTTCGTTGGTTTCCACCTTGATATCCAGGCCGCTGATGCTGTCGTCGGCCAGGAAGCTGGCTTTCACCTTGCTGGTGATCCAGGTATCGGTAACCGCTTCTTCCGCCTCGTTGACGGTTTCACTGGCGGCCAGCTGCAGAGGTTCGTCGGCGAAAGCCGCATTGCTCAGCGGCATGCCCATGACAGCGGCAGTAAGAGCGGCAAGGGTCCACTTGTTGAAAGGCTGTTTCATAGCGATCTACTCCTGATTGCTTCGGAAGTGTTCGCAGCCAACTCCTGGCTGCGCTTGCAGGAGTAGATATCGCAAGCGCTATGCCAGCTTTTTAAATCAGTAAAAATCTTTATTTTTCATAGAGTTAAAGAAACAACAAGCCAAACGTGGGCATGCAAAATGCCGAAACCGCAAGAATTGACCGTGCAGATTGCAATACCTGGCGTCAGGCCCGTGCCGACAGCTGGGCGATGATCGCCTCCAGGCCGGCCACCTCTCCCAGCAAGGGTGATTGCGGATAGCGGGCACGAATAAAGCCGAGCAGTTTCTGCGCCGGCTCCAGCTGCCCCAGCCCCTCGGCAAAGCCACGCGCGGCCAACAGATAGGCCCGCGGGATATGCGGATAATCTGGGAAGCGCTGATGCAGATTGCGCAGCAGGCTCAGCCCTTCGCGGGTCTTGTGCCGCTGTAGCAGAGCCTCCGCCACGCGCTCGCAGACCTGGGCATCGTCCGGCAGATAGTCGGGCTTAAGCTGCCGGGCATTCAGCAGCGCCGTGGCAGCCTGAGGCGGGTTGAGGCGTGCCGCCAGCGGCAGGTAATGCGCCAAATGGCGCAGGCAGCGCTCGCGCGCATCGAGACCGAACAGCAGCTGATGGAAGCGCTCGTTGAGCTTGAGGTCATTGGGCGCCACGTCCAGCGCCTTGGCCAGCACCTCCAGGGCATGGCCACTCTGCCCTTCCTTCAATCGCACCTCGGCATCGGCGAGAGCCCGGCGGCGCCGGTACTCCTCGGCGGGAAAGCCGCTCGACGCCTCGTCATCCACCGCCACGTAACCCAGGGCGCCCTGATACTGGAACACGGCGTAGCCCATCATGGCGCACATCACCACGCTGAAATAACCAAACAGCAGCGCCGCGACGGGGATCAGTACCACCTCCGGCAAGCCCTTGGACAGCATGTAGATGACCCAATCCGGCGACTGCCAGAGGATGAACAGGAACACCCAGAGAATCAGATAGCGCCAGCCCATGGCCTGGATCACCGAGCCGACCTGATCGGGGCTCAGTGCGGCCCCCAGGGTCTTGTCCAGCGCCAGGCGGATCAGGCTGGCCGGGATCAGCAACTGCACGCCCAGGGTGGCAGCCCAGAACAGCGCCTCACTGTCGAAATCCGCCGCCAGCCAGACCACGGCGAAGGACAGGAAGAAAATCACCAGCACGCGCCAGAACAGGCTGAAGCCTTCGCCATCGAAGGCGCTGAGCAGTGTCGGCGCCTCGCGCGTGCCCTGACTGGCGCTCTCGATCACGCTCTGCAGGTACTTGGTGGCCACGCAGAACAGGGCCAGCCACAGCAGCTTCCAGGCCGGCATGAACAGGCTGGCCAGGCATAGCGCGGCGGCAAAGGCCAACGGCCCCGGCTGCAGGCCATAGCGGAAGAATGCGGGAATGCGCTGCCAGAACGGCTGCGCGGTGTTGGCCGCCCCCAGGAAGCGCAGCTTGCCGCCGCACAGCGCACACTGCGGCTCCAGCTCCGGCGCGTCGGCATTCAGCGGCACGCAGCAATCGCCATAGTCACGCTGGCAGGGTGGGCAATACCAGGTGGCGGGCTGGGCGGGGTGATAGCGGCAGTGAGTGATTTCCATCGCCAGACGTCCTTGTTGGTACTGCGCAAAGCGCCATTGTCGGGGCAAATCGCGGGCAAAAAAAGAGGGCCCGCTAGGGGCCCTCCTTGTTTACCGCCTGACTTGGACTTAAACGCCCGAAGCCTTGGCAGCAGCAACGTCCTTGATGGACAGCTTGATGCGGCCGCGGTTGTCCACGTCCAGTACCAGCACTTCGACTTCCTGGCCTTCCTTCAGTACGTCGGTGACCTTCTCCACGCGAGCGTCGCTCAGCATGGAGATGTGCACCAGACCGTCCTTGCCCGGCAGGATGTTGACGAAGGCGCCGAAGTCAACGATGCGTTCGACCTTGCCGACGTAGATCTTGCCGATCTCGGCTTCCGCGGTGATGCCCAGAACGCGCTGACGCGCAGCCTCGGCCGCTTCCTTGGTTTCGCCGAAGATCTTGATCGAGCCGTCGTCTTCGATGTCGATCGAGGCCTTGGTCTCTTCGCAGATAGCGCGGATGGTGGCGCCACCCTTGCCGATGACGTCGCGGATCTTGTCCTGATCGATCTTCATCGCCAGCATGGTCGGGGCGTTGGCCGACAGCTCGGTGCGCGACTGGGCGATGACCTGGTTCATCTGGCCGAGAATGTTCAGGCGCGCTTCCAGGGCCTGGTTCAGGGCGATCTCCATGATCTCTTCGGTGATGCCCTGGATCTTGATGTCCATCTGCAGTGCGGTCACGCCATTGGCGGTACCGGCCACCTTGAAGTCCATGTCGCCCAGGTGGTCTTCGTCACCGAGGATGTCGGTCAGTACGGCGAACTTGTCGCCTTCCTTGACCAGACCCATGGCGATACCGGCAACCGGGGCCTTCATCGGCACGCCGGCGTCCATCAGGGCCAGGGAAGCGCCGCAGACCGAAGCCATGGAGGACGAACCGTTGGACTCGGTGATTTCCGAGACGATACGGATGGTGTACGGGAACTCGTCGGCAGCCGGCAGCATGGCGGCGACGCCACGGCGGGCCAGACGACCGTGGCCGATTTCGCGGCGGCCGGTGGCGCCCATGCGACCACACTCGCCGACCGAGTACGGCGGGAAGTTGTAGTGCAGCATGAAGGGGTCTTTCTTCTCGCCTTCCAGGGTATCGAGCAGCTGCGCGTCACGAGCGGTGCCGAGGGTGGCAACCACCAGGGCCTGGGTTTCGCCACGGGTGAACAGGGCCGAACCGTGAGTCTTGTCGAGCACGCCGACTTCGATGTTCAGGCCACGCACGGTGCGGGTGTCGCGACCGTCGATACGCGGTTTGCCGTTGACGATGTTCTCGCGCACGGTGCGGTATTCGATCAGACCGAAGGCGTCTTTGACTTCGCCGGAGGACGGCTGGCCCTCTTCGCCGGAGAACTTGGCAACGACCTGGTCGCGCAGCTCGTCCAGACGGTTGTAGCGGTCCTGTTTGATGGTGATGGTGTAGGCCTGGGAGATGGCCTCGCCGAACTCGGCCTTGATGGCGCTGAGCAGAGCGGTGTTCTCGGCCGGGGCAGTCCAGTTCCAGCGCGGTTTGCCGGTTTCGGCAGCCAGTTCGCCAACGGCCTTGATCACGGCCTGGAACTCGTCATGGGCGAACAGTACGGCGCCCAGCATCTGGTCTTCGGTCAGCTCTTTGGCTTCGGATTCAACCATCAGCACGGCGTCTTTGGTACCGGCCACAACCATGTCCAGGCTGGAAGCCTTGAGCTGCTCGTAGGTCGGGTTCAGCAGATAGCCGGTTTCCGGGTGGAAGGCCACGCGCGCGGCGCCGATCGGGCCGTCGAACGGAATGCCGGAGATAGCCAGGGCGGCCGAGGTGCCGATCATCGCGGCGATGTCCGGATCGGTCTTCTTGCTGGTGGAGACCACGGTGCAGATGACCTGCACTTCGTTGAGGAAGCCTTCCGGGAACAGCGGGCGGATCGGACGGTCGATCAGGCGCGAGGTCAGGGTCTCTTTCTCGGAAGGACGCGCTTCACGCTTGAAGAAGCCGCCAGGGATCTTGCCGGCAGCGTAGGTTTTTTCCTGGTAGTGCACGGACAGCGGGAAGAAGCCCTTGCCCGGGTCGGCTTGCTTGGCGCCAACCACGGTGCACAGCACGCTGACATCGTTGTCCACGGTAACCAGAACGGCACCGGAGGCCTGACGGGCAATGCGCCCGGTTTCGAGGGTGACGGTCGACTGACCGAACTGGAACTTTTTAATAACCGGAGTCACGGTATTTTCCTTCTCTTTGTTGCCTTGGGGGAAACTGCTGCAACAGGGGCCTGCTGCCCCTGAAACCTGTTCAGAACTCGGCTCGGCGGAACCGGTTTTTGAACGGGTTTCAAATTCCGTTCTGTAGAAAGCCAGAAGCTGGAAGGCCGAAGCCACGGGCCGGTATCAACCGTCCTGCAACTCCGAGCTTCCAGCTTCTCACTTCAGGTGTACGTCTTAGCGACGCAGACCCAGGCGACCGATCAGGGCGCTGTAACGACTGGTGTCCTTACCCTTCAGGTAGTCCAGCAGCTTGCGGCGCTGGTTAACCATGCGGATCAGACCACGACGCGAGTGGTGGTCTTTGCCGTTGGCCTTGAAGTGGTCCTGCAGCTTGTTGATGTTGGCGGTCAGCAGGGCAACCTGCACTTCCGGAGAACCGGTATCGCCTTCAGCTTGCTTGTAGTCGTTAACGATCTGGGCTTTTTCTTCAACGCTCAGTGCCATGGTAATGGGCTCCTAGAGTGAACAGGCCGGGAGCGACTCCCGTGTTTTAAATAGAGGAATGACCGCGCCTGTTGACAGCCACCCTCTTGGCCGCGAGTGAACGAGTCCGCCCGCGGTTCCGGTCATTTGACCGAATCAGTTGCCCTGGGCCGGAGCCCGGAGCGTCTACCGGCATCAAGTAGCGGTAGAGATCAATCGTTTCGGCGCGATGCGCCCGTCTTCGCTCACTTCACCGATACCGATGAAGCGACCATTGTGATCCTGCACCCGGACCATGCCGAACTTCGGCGCTTCCGGAGCGCGTACCGGCTGGCCATGCAGCCAGTAATAGGCGCTGTGCTCGCTGAACTGCAGCAGTGGCCAGTGCTCCAGGCCGCTGTCCGATGGCAGCAGGAAGCGATCCAGTGCCTCGTTGCCGCCTTCCGCGTGTACCCGCTCCAGCTCTGCCAGCGTCACCGTCTGCGCCAGGCTGAACGGCCCGGCCTGGGTGCGCCGCAACTCGGCTACGTGGGCACCACAGCCCAGCTCGCGACCTAGATCCTCCACCAGGGTGCGGATATAGGTGCCTTTGCTGCAGGCCACGGACAGGCGCAACTGCGCATTATCCAGGGCCAGCAAATCCAAGCGCGCGATAGTAACAGATCGCGCTTCGCGCTCCACTACCTCGCCGGCACGCGCCAGCTTGTACAGCGGTTGGCCATCCTTCTTCAGGGCGGAGTACATCGGCGGTATCTGTTTGATTTCACCACGGAAACGCGGCAGCTGTGCCTCCACGTCATCCCGACCGACGGTCACCTCGCGACGCTCGAGCACGTCCCCCTCGGCATCGCCGGTGGTGGTGGTCACGCCGAGCTGCGCCAGGGTCTCGTAGCCCTTGTCGGCATCCAGCAGATACTGGGAGAACTTGGTGGCCTCGCCGAAGCACAGCGGCAGCACGCCGGTGGCCAGTGGATCGAGACTGCCGGTGTGACCGGCCTTCTCGGCATTGAGCAGCCAGCGCACCTTCTGCAGGGCCTGGTTGGAGCTCATGCCATGCGGCTTGTCGAGGATCAGGATGCCACTGACATTGCGGCGGATACGTTTCACCTGGGCCACGCTCAGTCGTCCTGATGCTTGCTGTCTTCGGACACCGCACGATCGATCAGCGCCGACAGGTGCGTACCACGAGAGATGCTCTCGTCATAGTGGAAATGCAGCTGCGGCACGCTGCGCAGCTTCATCGCCTTGCCCAGCAGCATGCGCAGGTAACCGGCAGCGTCATTGAGCACACGCACGTTCTGCTTGATCTTCTCCGCATCGTTCTCGCCCATCACGGTGATGAACACCTTGGCGTGGCCGACATCGCGACTGACGTCGACGGCGGTGATGGTGACGAAGCCCAGACGCGGGTCCTTGACCTCGCGCGGAATCATCTGCGCCAGCTCGCGCTGGATCTGATCGCCGATACGCTGGGTACGGCTATACACTTTTGCCATTTCTTCCTACCTCACCCGCGACACTGCCAGCGGGTTCACAAGCGGCAAACGCCCGGCCGCGCTGATGCGGGGCCGGGCGTCCGGTGTTGCGGGCCGTCCCTTACAGGGTACGAGCCACCTGGACCTTCTCGAACACTTCGATCTTGTCCCCGACCTTGACGTCGTTGTAGCTCTTCACGCCGATACCGCACTCCATGCCGTTACGCACTTCGGCGACGTCGTCCTTGAAGCGACGCAGGGATTCCAGTTCGCCTTCGAAGATCACCACGTCTTCGCGCAGTACGCGGATCGGACGGTTGCGATAGACGGTACCCTCGATGACCATGCAGCCAGCGACGGCGCCGAACTTCGGCGAACGGAACACGTCACGCACTTCGGCGGTACCCAGGATGTTCTCGCGAACATCGCTGCCGAGCATACCGGTCAGGGCTTTCTTGACGTCTTCGATGATGTCGTAGATCACGTTGTAGTAACGCATGTCCAGGCCTTCGGCCTCGACGATCTTGCGCGCACCGGCATCGGCACGCACGTTGAAGCCGAACAGCACCGCGTTGGACGCCAGCGCCAAGTTGGCATCGGACTCGGTGATACCACCGACGCCGCCGCCGACCACGCGAACCTGCACTTCGTCGTTGCCCAGGCCGCTGAGCGAGCCTTGCAGCGCTTCGAGGGAGCCACGGACGTCGGACTTGAGGACGATGTTGAGCGTCTTCTTCTCTTCCTGGCCCATGTTCTCGAAGATGTTTTCCAGCTTGCCGGCGTGAGCACGGGCCAGCTTCACTTCGCGGAACTTGCCCTGGCGGAACAGAGCGACTTCGCGGGCCTTCTTCTCGTCCGCCACCACGGTCAGGTCGTCACCGGCGTCCGGGGTGCCGTCCAGGCCGAGAATCTCGACCGGAATCGACGGGCCGGCTTCCTTGATCGGCTGGCCGTTCTCGTCGAGCATGGCACGGATGCGGCCATAGTTGACACCGCACAGGACCATGTCGCCCTGACGCAGGGTACCGTCCTGGACCAGCACGGTGGCCACCGGGCCACGGCCCTTGTCCAGACGCGATTCGACCACCACACCACGGCCAGGAGCCGACGGGGTAGCTTTCAGTTCGAGAACCTCGGCCTGCAGCAGCACGGCTTCGAGCAGCTCGTCGACCCCGGTACCGGCCTTCGCCGAAACACCTACGAACGGAGCATCGCCGCCCCACTCTTCCGGAATCACATCCAGCGCGGCCAGGCCGTTCTTGATGTTGTCCGGATTGGCATCCGGCTTGTCCATCTTGTTGATCGCGACCACGATCGGTACGCCAGCCGCTTTCGCGTGCTGCACGGCTTCCTGGGTCTGCGGCATCACGCCGTCATCGGCCGCGACGACCAGAATGACGATGTCGGTGGCCTTGGCACCGCGGGCACGCATCGCGGTGAACGCAGCGTGGCCCGGGGTATCGAGGAAGGTGACCATGCCGCGGTCGGTTTCCACGTGGTAGGCACCGATGTGCTGGGTGATACCACCGGCCTCGCCTGCGGCTACCTTGGCACGACGGATGTAGTCGAGCAGGGAGGTTTTGCCGTGGTCGACGTGGCCCATCACGGTCACTACCGGCGCACGGGAGAAAGCCTCGCCTTCGAATTTCAGGGACTCGGCCAGTTGCTCTTCGAGCGCGTTCTCGCTGACCAGCTTGACCTTGTGGCCCATTTCCTCGGCGACCAGCTGCGCGGTCTCCTGGTCCAGGACCTGGTTGATGGTCACCGGGGAGCCCATCTTGAACATGAACTTGACCACTTCGGCGCCCTTGACCGACATCTGGGCAGCCAGGTCGCCAACGGTAATGGTCTCGCCGATCGCTACTTCGCGCACAATAGGTCCTGTCGGGCTCTGGAACCCGTGCTGGTTACGCTTCTTCGGCTTCATCCGACCACCGCGACGGCGGTAATCGTCGACTTCTTCGTCGGTGCTGCGCTGAGCGACACGCGGAGCCGGCGCCTTTTCCTTCTCCTTGAGGGAAGGACGGTGCTGGGCATGCTTGCGATCGCGACGCTCGTCGTCGTCGCTGCGTGCCGGCTTGTCTTTCTCGACGCGGCGCGGCTCTTCCTTCTTGCGCTCGACGGCAGCAGCAGGTTCGGCAGCGGCGGCGGCAGCCACGATCGGGGCAACGTCTACAGGCGCTTCGGCGGCGGCCGGGGCAGCAGCTTCCTGCGGCTTGCTGGCGGCTGCTTCGGCCTGCTTGCGAGCCTCTTCCTCGGCCTTCAGGCGGACAGCTTCTTCGGCGGCGCGCTGCTCTTCCAGCTCACGCTGCTTCTCGGCCTCGATCTCGGCCGGACTGCGCTTGACGTAGGTTTTCTTCTTGCGCACTTCCACGCTGATGGTCTTGCTACCGGCAACCTTCAGGGTGGTGGTGGTCTTGCGCTGCAGGGTGATCTTGCGCGGCTCTTCCAGCTTCTCGCCGTGGCTGCCTTTCAGGTGCGCCAGCAGGGCCTGCTTCTCGTTGTCGGTCACCACTTGCTCGGCACTGGTGTGAGGCAAACCTGCCTCACGCATCTGCTGCAGCAGGCGCTCCACTGGTGTATCGACCACTTGGGCCAGTTCTTTCACCGTGACTTGCGTCATGCATCTCTCTCCTCAGGCCGCAACCGCTTACTCGAACCAATGGGCTCGGGCGGCCATGATCAGCTTGCCGGCACGCTCTTCTTGCATGCCGTCGATGTCGAGCAGGTCGTCGATCGACTGCTCGGCCAGGTCTTCGCGGGTAACTACGCCACGCACCGCCAGTTCCTGGGCCAGCGTCTTGTCCATGCCTTCCAGGGAAAGCAAGTCTTCGGCCGGCTGGGCATCGGCCAGCTTCTCTTCGTTGGCGATGGCCTTGGTCAGCAGGCGGTCCTTGGCACGAGCGCGCAGCTCGTTGACGATCTCCTCGTCGAAACCGTCGATGCTGAGCATCTCTTCCATCGGCACGTAGGCAATCTCTTCCAGCCTGGTGAAGCCTTCTTCGACCAGCACCTGAGCCAGCTCTTCATCGACTTCCAGCTCGTCGACGAAGGCCTGCAGGATGTCGCCAGTCTCGGCCTGCTGCTTGGCCTGGATGTCGGCCTCGGTCATCACGTTCAGGGTCCAGCCGGTCAGCTGGCTGGCCAGACGCACGTTCTGGCCACCACGACCGATGGCCTGGGCCAGGTTGTCTTCACCGACGGCGATGTCCATGGCGTGGGCATCTTCGTCGACGATGATCGCCGCCACTTCGGCCGGAGCCATGGCGTTGATCACGAACTGGGCGACGTTCTCGTCCCACAGCACGATGTCCACGCGCTCGCCACCGATCTCACCGGAGACGGCCTGGACACGCGAACCACGCATGCCGATGCAGGCGCCTTGCGGGTCGATACGCTTGTCCTTGGAACGCACGGCGATCTTGGCGCGCGAACCCGGATCACGGGAGGCGGCCATCACTTCGATCAGGCCTTCCGCGATTTCCGGCACTTCGATGGTGAACAGCTCGATCAGCATCTGCGGCGCGGTGCGCGACAGGATCAGTTGCGGACCGCGGTTCTCGGTACGGATTTCCTTGAGCAGGGCACGCATGCGTGCGCCGACGCGGAAGGTCTCGCGCGGGATGATGTCTTCACGGGCCAGCAGCGCTTCGGCGTTGTTGCCGAGATCGACGATCACGCTGTCGCGGGTGACCTTCTTCACGGTGCCGGAGATGATCTCGCCAACGCGTTCGCGATAGGCGTCGACCACTTGGGCACGCTCGGCCTCGCGCACTTTCTGCACGATGACCTGCTTCGCGGTCTGCGCGGCGATACGGCCGAACTCGATGGACTCGACCGGCTCCTCGACAAAATCGCCGAGCTTGGCGCCAGCCTCGCGCTCCTGCGCCTGCTCGACGGTCAGCTGGGCCGACGGGTTTTCCAGATCGTCCTCGGCCACCACTTCCCAGCGACGGAAAGTCTCATAGCTGCCATTGTGGCGATTAATCGCCACACGCAGCTCGACTTCGTCGTCGAAACGTTTCTTGGTCGCCGTCGCCAGAGCCAGCTCCAGCGCTTCGAAAATCACATCGGCCGGTACGCCTTTCTCGTTGGATACCGACTCAACAACCAGCAGTACTTCTTTACTCATCGTACGCCTCGCCTTTCGCAATCCATTGGATCCGCGGGATCCGCGTCTCAGTCAAAACGGGGGATAATGTTGGCCTTGTCGATCAGATCGATCGGCAACAGGAATTCGTGGTCATCCACCAGCACCACCACGTCCTGCTCCTCCACACCGCGAAGGAGGCCCTGGAAATTGCGTCGCCCATCGAAGGGCGAGCGCAGCTTGATCTTCACCTGCTCGCCAACATGCTTGGCGAACTGTTCGATGGTGAACAGCGGTCGATCCATGCCTGGCGAAGACACCTCGAGGGTGTATTCGCTGCTGATCGGATCTTCGACGTCCAGCACGGCGCTGACCTGCCGGCTGACCGCCTCGCAATCCTCGATCAAGATGCCGCTGGCATGATCGATGTACACGCGCAGCAGGGAATGCCGCCCCTGGGAAATGAACTCGATTCCCCAGCATTGATAGCCGAGAGATTCGATCACCGGGGCCAACATGGCCTGCAACTGTTCCAGCTTGCTCGACACCCGAAGCCCTCCGCGCATGTCGTAGAAATAAAAAATGGGCGAAACGCCCATCCATCGTGCCACGCGATCATAATGCCGGTGGCGGATTGTCCAGCTAGCAAAAAGCCCCTGAATAAGGGGCTTCTTTACGACTGGTTGCGGGGGCTGGATTTGAACCAACGACCTTCGGGTTATGAGCCCGACGAGCTACCAGACTGCTCCACCCCGCGCCAAAGCTGGGCCAAGAGTATACGGACCTAACCCCAGAGGGTCAACCGAACTCCTGAAAACGACAAGGCCCGCAATCTGCGGGCCCTGCCGAAATATGGTACCGAGGAGGGGACTCGAACCCCTACAGCCTATGGCCACTACCACCTCAAGGTAGCGTGTCTACCAATTCCACCACCTCGGCAAAGAGGGTATTACTTCTGCTCCGGAACCTGAGGCGCGTCAGCCTTTTCGACTGCCGGCTTCTGCTCTTCGAGCACCGGAACATCTTCAACTGCCGGCTTCTCTTGCTGCACTTCCAGCACCGCCGGATCCGGCAGACCAGCCTGCGTCAGATTATCAGCTTTCTCTTTAGCAAAGAAGGCTAAACCCAAGCTGGTAATGAAAAAAGCCGCGGCAAGTATAGCAGTAAAGCGACTCAGAAAGGTAGCGGAACCTTGACTTCCGAACACGGTACCCGAAGCACCCGCACCGAAAGAAGCACCAGCATCGGCACCCTTACCCTGCTGCAGCAGCACCAGACCAACGACGCCAATGGCGCCCAGCAGATGCACGACGATTACGACTGTTTCCAGCATTTATCAGTTTCCTGCGGCGCGACAGATCGCACCAAACTCATCTGCGTTCAAGGAGGCCCCACCAATGAGCCCCCCATCAATATCCGGCTTACCGAACAACTCGGCAGCATTGGCGGCCTTGACACTGCCGCCATACAGAATTCTCACACCGCGCGCCACTTCTGCATTTTCTGCATCCAGCTGCGCACGAATAGCTGCATGGACTTCCTGAGCCTGTTGAGGCGACGCAGTCAATCCAGTGCCAATGGCCCAGACCGGCTCGTAGGCCACAACAGCCTTGGAGAAGGCACCTACGCCCAACTCCTCGATCACACTTCCCAACTGGGCAGAGACCACTTCCAGCGTCTTGCCCGCCTGACGCTGCTCAAGGGTCTCGCCGATGCACAGCACCGGAACCAGACCACAGGATTGCGCAGCGGCAAACTTGCGACTTATCTGCTCGTCACGCTCACCCATAATCAGGCGACGCTCGGAGTGCCCCACCAGCACCATGCTGCAACCAGCATCGGCCAACTGGCTGGGCGCAATCTCACCAGTCAGAGCACCTTGCATGGGCTCCACGGCGCAGTTCTGCGCACCAACGGCAATCGCCTTGCCTTCCAGCCCAACCAGTGCCTGATTGATGTACAGGCAAGGCGGCATGACTGCCACCTCGACACCGCCAGGCAGCGCCAATTGACGAAGGCCCTTGATCAGCTCTGCAACGCTGGCGCGGGTACCGTGCATTTTCCAGTTACCAGCTACCAGGGGGCGACGCATGCCAGACCTCGTCGTTCAAAGTGGGCGCAGATGTTACCCAAGAGCTTTTCCACTAGCAAGCCGAATCAGGCACAGACCTCGCCGACCACTTTGGCCAGCTCCTCGGCATAGCCGCGCACCTGATTTTCGTCATCGCCCTCGACCATCACCCGCACCAGCGGTTCGGTGCCGGACTTGCGCAGCAGCACACGGCCGCGCCCCGCCATGCGCTCGGTGACTCGATCACAGGCATCCTTGACCGCGGCATGCTCCACGGGATCGACATCGCCGGAAAAACGCACGTTGATCAGTATCTGCGGGCACTTGCGCACCACCTGGCGCGCCTCGGCCAGAGTCTGCCCACTGCGTTTGAGCGCCATCAGCACCTGCAACGCAGCGATGATCGCATCGCCCGTAGTGGTGTGCTGACAGCACACCAGGTGCCCGGAGTTCTCGCCACCCAGCTGCCACTCACGCTCCTGCAGCTCGGCCATTACATAACGATCACCAACCTTGGCCCGCACGAAGGGAATGCTCAGCTCGCCAAGCGCCAGTTCGAGACCCAGATTGCTCATCAGGGTACCGACCACACCGCCCTGCAGCTTGCCGCGTTCCTGCAAGTCGCGCGCGATGATGTACAGCAGCTCATCGCCATCTACTGCGGTGCCGGTGTGATCGACCATCAACACGCGATCGCCATCGCCATCGAAGGCAATGCCCAGGTCCGCCTGCTGCGCCAGCACCTCGACCTGCAGCGACTCGACATGGGTCGAGCCACAGTTGTCGTTGATGTTCAGGCCGTTGGGCTGGGCCGACAACACGGACACATGAGCACCCAACTCTCGGAACACACTGGGCGCAACCTTGTAGGTGGCGCCATGGGCACAGTCGATGACCAGCTTGAGGCCGGCGAAACTGGTGCTGCTCGGCACACTGCTCTTGCAGAACTCGATATAGCGACCCGCCGCATCGTTGATGCGCGAGACCTTGCCGAGTTGATCAGACTCCACCACCGTCATCGGCTGATCGAGCAACTCCTCGATCATCAACTCAATCTCGTCCGGCAGCTTGGTACCCTTGCCGGAGAAGAACTTGAAGCCATTGTCATGGTGAGGATTGTGCGAGGCGCTGATCACGATGCCCGCATCGGCCTGGAAGGTACGCGTCAGATAAGCAATGGCCGGGGTCGGCATGGGACCGAGCAGCATCACATCCGCGCCAGCGGCCACCAGCCCGGCCTCTAGCGCCGACTCGAACATATAGCCAGAAATGCGCGTGTCCTTGCCAATCAGGATGCGGCACTTACCCTGCTTGCGGAATGCCATGCCGGCAGCCCAGCCCAGCTTGAGGATGAACTCGGGAGTGATGGGGAACTGGCCGACAGGGCCGCGGATACCGTCGGTACCGAAATACTTTCTGCTCATAGTCACTCCAACTTCTTATTCTGCTGCCTGCACGGCGGCGATCATGCGCACCGCATCGACAGTTTCAGCGACATCATGGACGCGCAGGATACACGCCCCCTTGGCCACCGCCAGCGCCGCCAGCGCCAGACCGCCAGACAGGCGCTCATGGATTTCGCGCCCCAGCGCCTGACCGATGATGGTCTTGCGCGACACACCGACCAGTAGCGGCCGACCGAGCTCATGCAACACCTCCAGGCGCTTGAACAGGCTCAAGTTGTGGGCGAGAGTCTTGGCGAAACCGAAGCCAGGATCAAGAACGATGCGCTCGGCGGGAATGCCCGCCTCGACACAAGCTGCCATGCGCTGAGCGAGAAAATCACGAACCTCGCCCACCACATCGCGATACTGAGGATTCTGCTGCATGTTGCCGGGCTCACCGAGCATGTGCATCAGGCACACCGGCAAACCACTGTCTGCCGCTGCCTCCAGCGCACCATCACGACGTAACGCGCGCACATCATTGATCAGTCCCGCCCCAAGCCGAGCGCCTTCGCGCATGACTGCCGGAGTCGAGGTATCCAGGGAGATGATCACATCCAGCTCGGCGGCAATGGCCTCGACCACTGGCGCCACACGCTCCAGCTCCTCGACAGACGACACCGGGCGAGCGCCTGGACGGGTTGACTCACCACCGATATCGATCAGCGTCGCGCCGGCCGCCATCATCTGCGCAGCATGACGCAATGCGGCGTCTCGCGCGGCGAAGCGACCACCATCGGAAAAGGAGTCGGGGGTGACATTGAGGATGCCCATCACTTGCGGCTGGGCCAGATCGAGCACCCGGCTGCCGCAGGGCAGCCGGGGCGGGTATTGCGGAACGGTCATGCTCGGGCCTTAGTGCTCACCCGCCGGGCCGCCGATCGGAGTTTCCGGACGCTCGGTCTGCTCCTTGGGCGCAGGCGTGCCGGAGCCGCCCTGCCAATCGCGCGGCTCGCGCGGAGTACGGCCGGCCATGATGTCGTCGATCTGGTCGGCATCGATGGTCTCGTACTTCATCAGCGCGTCGGCCATCATGTCCAGCTTGTCGCGATTCTCCTCCAACAGCCGCTTGGCGGTGCCGTAGCAGCCATCGATGATGCTGCGCACCTCTTCGTCGATGGCCTTGGCGGTTTCGCCGGAGACATTGGCCTGCTGACTGCCGGCACTACGACCGAGGAACACCTCGCCCTCCTCTTCCGCGTACATCAGCGGACCGAGCTTCTCGGACAGGCCCCACTTGGTCACCATGTTCCGCGCCAGGCGCGTGGCACGCATGATGTCGTTGGAGGCACCAGTGGTGACGCCATCGAAACCGAGGGTCATTTCCTCGGCGATGCGGCCGCCGAACAGCGAGCAGATCTGGCTGGTCAGCGCACGCTTGGACAGGCTGTAGCGATCCTCCTCCGGCAGGAACATGGTTACGCCCAGGGCGCGTCCGCGCGGAATGATCGACACCTTGTAGACCGGATCATGCTCAGGCACCAAACGACCGACAATGGCATGACCAGCCTCGTGATAGGCGGTATTGAGCTTCTCCTTCTCGGACATGACCATGGACTTGCGCTCGGCGCCCATCATGATCTTGTCCTTGGCCAGCTCGAATTCCTTCATCTCCACCAGACGCTTGCTGGCACGAGCGGCGAACAGCGAAGCCTCGTTGACCAGGTTGGCCAGGTCGGCACCGGAGAAGCCAGGAGTACCGCGCGCGATGACTGCGGGCTCGACGTTGTCGCCCACCGGCACCTTGCGCATGTGCACCTTGAGAATCTGTTCGCGACCGCGGATATCAGGAAGACCGACCACCACCTGACGGTCGAAACGACCAGGACGCAGCAGCGCCGGGTCGAGCACGTCCGGACGGTTGGTAGCGGCGATGACGATGATGCCGTCGTTCATTTCAAAACCATCCATCTCCACCAGCAACTGGTTGAGAGTCTGTTCACGCTCGTCGTGACCACCGCCCAGGCCGGCGCCACGATGGCGACCGACGGCATCGATCTCGTCGATGAAGATGATGCACGGCGCGTGCTTCTTGGCCTGCTCGAACATGTCACGCACGCGAGAAGCACCGACACCGACGAACATCTCGACGAAGTCGGAACCGGAAATGGTGAAGAACGGCACCTTGGCTTCGCCAGCAATGGCTTTGGCCAGCAAGGTTTTACCGGTACCGGGCGGGCCGACCATCAGCACGCCGCGCGGAATACGACCACCCAAGCGCTGGAACTTGCCCGGGTCACGCAGGAACTCGACCAGCTCGCCGACTTCTTCCTTAGCCTCGTCGCAACCGGCAACGTCAGCCAGGGTGGTCTTGACCTGATCTTCGGACAGCAGGCGCGCCTTGGACTTGCCAAAGCTCATCGGACCGCCTCGACCACCGCCGCCGCCCTGCATCTGGCGCATGAAGAACATGAACACGGCAATGATCACCAGAATCGGGAAGCTGGCCACCAGCAACTGGGTCCAGATGCTCTGGCGCTCCGGCTGCTTGCCGACGATCTCGACGTTGTTGTCGATCAGATCCTTGATCAGACCGCGATCCTCGATGGCCGGACGAACGGTTTCGAAGGTAGTACCGTCGAGGTTCTTGCCGCTGATGATGTAACCATCGACAGTGACTTGCTTGACCTTGCCTTCCTGCACCTGCTG
The DNA here is from genome assembly GCF_029837695.1 of Pseudomonas sp. GD04019. GTDB lineage: Bacteria > Pseudomonadota > Gammaproteobacteria > Pseudomonadales > Pseudomonadaceae > Aquipseudomonas. The sequence continues at coordinate 204,876 of NZ_JAOEEA010000002.1, read as the reverse complement.
GATGAACTCGGAATAGTTGAGCTTGCCGGCTTCGCTGGGGCTGGAGAAATTGTTCATCACCGTGACCAGGACGGCTGCGATGATCAGCCACAGGATCAGGTTCTTTGCCATGTCGTTCAATTCGCTACCCTCTGAAACGAGCCTCGTCCTGGAAACGCGCTTCGCATGACGGCTGGTGGATTACCAGCCTAACTTACTACACAACCCCTACCCCAGGCAGGAACCGTCTGTAACCCTTTATGAGACTTGGCCATCCGACCCGACCCTGTCGGGCCAGTTCCAGTCTAGGCGCCGCACAGCAGCAGAACCAGCCAGCGAACCCGACAGCAACTCTCCACCTCACTCATGTGGGGGCCAAATCGAAAATCACAAGGCCCGCCCGACAGCCCGCCCGGATAGGCTACGGAAGCTTTCTTACCCGACGCCAACTAGTCTTGAGCATGCCTCGGACTACTCGCCCGAAGAGAAATGGCCGCAGTCGGGCCGGCTCGGGTAAACTTCGCGGCTTTTGCGGCCGGCGCGCGGCAATGGAATGGGTGAAAGGCTGCGACCTACCCGCCGGGCAGAGCCGATACAAACAGCAGCAGGATCAGATTATGGCGCTTACCAACGAACAGAAGAAACACTTCAAATCCATCGGCCACCACCTTAAACCGGTATTGATCGTCGCCGAGAACGGTCTGACCGAAGGCGTACTGGCCGAGCTGGAGCGCGCACTCAACGACCATGAGCTGATCAAGGTGCAGTTTCGCCTGACCGAGCGCGACGACCGTCGTGCGCTGATCGACGAACTGGCCGCCGTCGGTCGCTGCGAGCTGGTCCAGGTGATCGGCAAGATGGCCCTGATCTATCGCAAGAACCCCAAGCCGAACAAGAACCTCTCGAACATCCACCGCTATCAGGCCTGATAGCGGTCCCGCCTCATTCGCTCCGCTGCCCCGGCAGCGGCTGCAGCACCAGCACCAGGCCGCACAGGGCCAGCACCAGATAGTTGAACAGCAACCAACGCTCGGCGTCCGGTTGCCACTGGCGTACGGCGAAGAACACCACGGCCATGACCAACACGATCAGCAACAGCTGGCCGCGCAACTCGCGCCACAGGCTGGACAGCCCCTGCGCCTGCGCCAGCACCATTCCCTGAAGCACCGCACAAAATGCGGCAAAGCCGATCAGCAGCGGACTCAGCGCCGCATTGACCTCTTCGATCAGCAGCGGTGCCAGGCCCATCTTCTCCAGCGTCGGCAGCATGACGAAATGCAACAGCCACAGGCCGCCGACCCAGAATGTCTGAGCCAGCTGCCAGCTGATCGCACCCGCCCGCAGCGGTTGGCGCTTAAATATGACGGACTTCGACAATCTCGTACTCGACCAGGCCGCTCGGCGTCTTCACCGCCACCACGTCGCCCTCTTCCTTGCCCACCAGGGCGCGGGCGATGGGCGAGCTAACCGACAGCTTGCCGATCTTGATATCGGCTTCGTCCTCGCCAACGATCTGGTAAGTCACGGTCTCGTCGGTATCGCAGTTGGCGATGTCGACAGTGGTGCCGAAAATCACCTTGCCGGTGTGGGCGATGGTGGTGACGTCGATGACCACCGCATGCTGCAGGCGGCCTTCGATGTCACGGATACGCGCCTCGACCATGCCCTGCTGTTCGCGCGCGGCATGGTATTCGGCGTTCTCCTTGAGGTCGCCCAGCTCGCGCGCCTCACCGATGTCCTGGCTCAGCTTGGGACGCACCACCTTGGTCAGGTGAGCCAGCTCTTCTTCCAGGGCGCGAGCGCCCTGGACGGTCATGGGGTACTTGTTCATGCCTTGATTCCTGCATGCAGATCCTGCAGGCGGCGCACGGTCTTCTCGGGACCGAACTTGAGCGCTTCACAGATCGCCTGACCAGCCGCGATGGTGGTGGTGCAGTAGATCTTGTGCTGCAGGGCGTTACGACGGATGGAGTAGGAGTCAGCGATGGACTGACGGCCTTCGGTGGTGTTGATGATCAGGGTGACTTCGTCATTCTTGATCATGTCGACCACGTGCGGACGACCCTCGGTCACCTTGTTCACGCGACGTACCGGCAGACCGGCGGCCTCGATCACCTTGGCGGTACCGGCGGTGGCGACCACTTCGAAGCCCAGACCGACCAGGTCGCGCGCGACCTCGACAGCCTGCGCCTTGTCGTCTTCGCGCACGCTGATGAAGGCGCAGCCGGAGTTCGGCAGGATTTCGCTGGCGCCCAGCTGGGCCTTGGCAAAGGCCTCGCCGAAGCTGTCGCCGACGCCCATCACTTCACCAGTGGACTTCATCTCCGGGCCGAGGATCGGGTCGACGCCCGGGAACTTGGCGAACGGGAACACCGCTTCCTTGACGCTGAAGTACGGCGGAATCACTTCCTCGGCGTAGCCGGCTTCGGCCAGCGACTTGCCGGCCATGACGCGAGCCGCCACCTTGGCCAGCGACTCGCCGACGCACTTGGAAACGAACGGCACGGTACGCGAGGCGCGCGGGTTGACCTCGATGACGTAGATGTCTTCGCCCTGCACGGCCATCTGCACGTTCATCAGGCCGACCACGCCGAGCTCCAGGGCCATTTTCTTGACCTGGTCGCGGATCTCGTCCTGGATGTGCGCCGGCAGCGAGTATGGCGGCAGCGAGCAGGCGGAGTCACCGGAGTGCACGCCGGCCTGTTCGATGTGCTGCATGATCGCGCCGATCACCACGGTCTCGCCGTCGCACACCGCATCGATGTCGACTTCGATGGCGCAGTTGAGGAAGCGGTCCAGCAGCACCGGGCTGTCGTTGGACACCTTCACCGCTTCGCGCATGTAACGCTTGAGCTCTTCTTCCTGGTAGACGATTTCCATGGCACGACCGCCCAGCACGTAGGACGGACGCACGACCATCGGGTAGCCGATGGCCTTGGACAGGGCCAGGGCCTCGTCTTCGCTACGCGCGGTGGCGTTGGCCGGCTGGCGCAGGTTCAGGCGCTGGACCATCTGCTGGAAGCGCTCGCGGTCTTCGGCGCGGTCGATGGCGTCAGGCGAGGTACCGATGATCGGCACGCCGGCTTCTTCCAGGGCGCGACACAGCTTCAGCGGGGTCTGGCCGCCGTACTGCACGATCACGCCTTTCGGCTGCTCGACGCGGACGATTTCCAGTACGTCTTCCAGGGTCACCGGCTCGAAGTACAGGCGGTCGGAGGTGTCGTAGTCGGTCGATACGGTTTCCGGGTTGCAGTTGACCATGATGGTCTCGTACCCGTCTTCACGCATGGCCAGCGCCGCGTGTACGCAGCAGTAGTCGAACTCGATGCCCTGGCCAATCCGGTTGGGGCCGCCGCCGAGGATCATGATCTTGTCACGGCCGCTCGGGTTGGCCTCGCACTCTTCCTCGTAGGTCGAGTACATGTAGGCGGTGTCGGTGGCGAATTCGGCGGCGCAGGTGTCGACGCGCTTGTACACCGGCAGCACTTTCAGCTTGTGGCGGTGGCTGCGCAGGGTCTTCTCGGTCACACCCAGCAGTTTGGCCAGACGGAGGTCGGAGAAACCTTTGCGCTTGAGCTTGAACATCAGGTCGCGGTCGATGGACGACAACGCCAGGGTCTTGATGCGCTCTTCGTCCTTGACCAGGTCTTCGATCTGCACCAGGAACCACTCGTCGATGCGAGTCAGGTCGAACACTTCGGCGACGGTCTTGCCGGCGCGGAAGGCGTCGGCCACGTACCAGACGCGGTCGGCGCTCGGCACGGTCAGCTCGCGACGCAGGGTGCTCTCGGCTTCCGGGTCGTTCAGGTCGAGCTTCTCGTCGAAACCGGCAACGCCGACTTCCAAACCGCGCAGGGCTTTCTGCATGGACTCCTGGAAGGTGCGGCCGATGGCCATGACTTCACCCACGGACTTCATCTGGGTGGTCAGGCGGGCGTCGGCTTTGGGGAATTTCTCGAAGGCGAAACGCGGGATCTTGGTCACGACGTAGTCGATGGCTGGCTCGAACGAGGCCGGGGTACGACCACCGGTGATGTCGTTCTGCAGCTCGTCGAGGGTGTAACCCACGGCCAGCTTGGCGGCGATCTTGGCGATCGGGAAACCGGTGGCCTTGGAGGCCAGCGCCGAGGAACGCGACACGCGCGGGTTCATCTCGATGACGACCATGCGACCGGTGTTCGGGCAGATGCCGAACTGCACGTTGGAACCGCCGGTTTCCACGCCGATCTCGCGCAGCACCGCCAGGGAGGCGTTACGCAGGATCTGGTATTCCTTGTCGGTCAGGGTCTGTGCCGGCGCCACGGTGATCGAGTCACCGGTGTGCACGCCCATCGGGTCGAAGTTCTCGATGGAGCAGACGATGATGCAGTTGTCCTTCTTGTCGCGGACCACCTCCATCTCGTATTCCTTCCAGCCGATCAGCGATTCGTCGATCAGCAGCTCGCTGGTCGGCGACAGATCCAGGCCGCGGGCGCAGATCTCTTCGAACTCTTCACGGTTGTAGGCGATGCCGCCGCCGGTGCCACCCATGGTGAAGGACGGACGGATGATGCAGGGGAAGCCGACCTTCTCCAGCACGCCGTAGGCTTCTTCCATATTGTGCGCGATGCCGGAAACCGGGCAGGCCAGGCCGATGTCTTTCATCGCCTTGTCGAAGCGCGAACGGTCTTCGGCCTTGTCGATGGTGTCGGCGTTGGCGCCGATCATCTCGACGCCGAATTTTTCCAGGATGCCGTGCTTTTCCAGGTCCAGGGCGCAGTTCAGCGCGGTCTGGCCACCCATGGTCGGCAGCAGCGCGTCCGGACGCTCCTTCTCGATGATCTTGGCCACGGTGGCCCACTTGATCGGCTCGATGTAGGTGGCGTCGGCCATGGCCGGGTCGGTCATGATGGTGGCCGGGTTGGAGTTCACCAGGATGACGCGGAAGCCTTCTTCCTTCAGGGCCTTGCAGGCCTGGGCGCCGGAATAGTCGAACTCGCAGGCCTGGCCGATGACGATGGGGCCGGCGCCGAGGATCAGGATGCTTTTGATGTCTGTACGTTTTGGCATGGTTCTTACTCGAATCCTTGGGTCAGTCGGCGTGGCTTAGCGGCGCTTGGCCATGGCTTCGATGAAGCGGTCGAACAGCGGGGCGACGTCATGCGGGCCTGGGCTGGCTTCCGGGTGGCCCTGGAAGCTGAAGGCGTCCTTGTCGGTACGCTCGATGCCTTGCAGGGTGCCGTCGAACAGCGACTTGTGGGTGGCACGCAGGTTGGCCGGCAGGCTCGGCTCGTCCACGGCGAAACCGTGGTTCTGGCTGGTGATCATCACCACGCCGGAATCCAGATCCTGGACCGGGTGGTTGGCGCCGTGGTGGCCGGTGCCCATCTTCACGGTCTTGGCGCCGGAGGCCAGGGCCAGCAGCTGGTGGCCGAGGCAGATACCGAAGACCGGAATCTCGGTCTGCAGCACTTCCTTGATCGCGGCGATCGCGTAGTCGCACGGCTCGGGGTCGCCAGGGCCGTTGGAGAGGAACACGCCGTCCGGGTTCAGCGCCAGCACGTCCTTGGCAGAAGTCTGGGCCGGCACCACGGTCAGGCGGCAGCCGCGCTCGACCAGCATGCGCAGGATGTTGGTCTTGACCCCGTAGTCATAAGCGACCACGTGGTAAGGCAGTTCGCTGGCGGCGATTTCCGGATGGCTGTCGTCTTTCAGGTTCCAGGTGCTGGTGCGCCACTCGTAGCGCTCGGTGCAGCTAACCACCTTGGCCAGGTCCATGCCTTTCAGGCCGGGGAAGCTGCGCGCCAGCTCCAGGGCTTTTTCCTCGGTGGCGTCTTCGCCAGCCAGGATGCAGCCGTTCTGCGAGCCCTTCTCGCGCAGGATGCGAGTCAGACGGCGGGTGTCGATGCCGGCGATGGCGACGGTACCGTTCTCTTTCAGGTACTCGTCCAGCGGCTGCTTGTCACGCCAGTTGCTGGAGATCAGCGGCAGGTCGCGAATGATCAGGCCGGCGGCCCACACGCGGTTAGACTCGGCGTCTTCCGGCGTAGTGCCGGTGTTGCCGATGTGCGGGTAGGTCAGGGTAACGATCTGCTGGGCATAGGAAGGATCGGTGAGGATTTCCTGATAGCCGGTCATGGCGGTGTTGAACACCACCTCACCAATGGTATGGCCGTCGGCCCCGATGGCTTCACCGCGGAAAATGCTGCCGTCGGCAAGGGCGAGAATGGCTGGCTTAGTCAAGAAGACCTCCCTTAGATCTGAAACTTGCACAAACGCAGATTGTAAAAAAGCGGGATGACGTATTGACCGTCACCCCGCTTCTTTATCTGATTCATTCTGCGTAACTTTTAGTGGACACACTAAAGCGGGAAGCTTACAGGAAAAGCCCTTTTCGGTCCACAGCTTGCATGGACCGTTCAGGCATTTCAGTTCAACCCCAACACGTCTTGCATGTCATAAAGGCCAGCAGACTGCCCTTGCAGCCATTGCGCCGCACGCACCGCGCCCTTGGCGAAGGTCATGCGACTGGAGGCCTTGTGGGTGATCTCCACGCGCTCGCCATCGGCAGCGAACAGCACGGTGTGATCGCCGACCACATCGCCGGCACGCACGGTGGCGAAACCGATGGTCTCGCGCTCGCGAGCGCCGGTCTGGCCCTCGCGACCGTAGACCGCGACCTTCTGCAGATCACGCCCCAGGGCACTGGCCACCACTTCACCCATGCGCAGGGCAGTGCCGGACGGCGCGTCCACCTTGTGCCGGTGATGCGCCTCGATGATCTCGATATCGACATCGTCGCCCAGCACGCGCGCGGCGGTATCCAGCAACTTCAGGCACAGATTGACGCCCACGCTGTAGTTGGCAGCGAAGACGATCGGGATCTGCTTGGCCGCCTCGCTCAGCAGCTGCTTCTCCTCCGGCGAGAAGCCGGTGGTGCCGATGACCATGGCCTTGCCCGCCTGACGGCAGACTTCCAGGTTCTTCAGAGTCACCGACGGATGGGTGAAGTCGATCAGCACATCGAATTGGCCCAGCACGGCATTCAGGTCGCCGATCAAGGTCACGCCGATCTTGCCCAGCGCCGCCAGTTCGCCGGCATCGGCACCGATCAGGCTGCTGTCCGGGCGATCCACCGCCGCGGTCAGCTGCGCGCCTTCCGCCTGGCCGACCGCCTCGATGAGGATCTTGCCCATGCGCCCGGCGGCGCCCATCACTGCGATACGTTGCATAGCCTGTTCCTTAGATGTCGCCGAAGAAGCGCTTCATGCCATCGAACCAGCCGCTGGCCTTGGGCGAATGGGAACTGTCGCCTTCCAGCGACTTGCGGAACTCTTCCAGCAGCTCGCGCTGACGCTTGTCCAGGTTGACCGGCGTTTCCACCGCCACCCGGCACATCAGGTCGCCAGCACCGCCGCCGCGCACCGGAGCCACACCCTTGCCGCGCAGGCGGAACAGTTTGCCGGTCTGGGTGCCTTCCGGAATCTTCAGCTTGACCCGGCCATCCAGGGTCGGCACTTCCAGCTCGCCTCCCAGCGCCGCGTCGGCGAAGCTGATCGGCACCTCGCAGTACAGATGCTTGCCGTCACGCTGGAAGATCGGGTGCTCGCGCACGTTGACCACCACGTAGAGGTCGCCGGCCGGCCCGCCATGGGAGCCCGCCTCGCCCTCGCCAGACAGGCGAATGCGGTCGCCGGTATCGACGCCCGCCGGCACTTTGACCGACAGGGTCTTGCTCTCTTCCACACGGCCCTGGCCGTGGCAGCTGCCACAGGGGTCGGTGATCATCTTGCCGTTGCCGTGGCAACGCGGGCAGGTCTGCTGCACCGAGAAGAAGCCCTGCTGCATGCGCACCTGACCGATGCCGCCGCAGGTGGTACAGGTCACCGGGCTGGTGCCCTTCTTCGCACCCGAGCCATCGCAGGTCTTGCAGCCGACCAGGGTCGGTACGCGAATGGTCACGGTGGTGCCGCGCACCGCCTCTTCCAGATCCAGCTCCAGGGTGTAGCGCAGGTCACTACCGCGCTGCGCACCACCGCGCTGACCGCCGCGACCGCCACCACCGAAGAAATCGCTGAACACATCGCCGAAGATATCGGAGAAGTTCGCTCCACCGGCACCGAAGCCGCCACCGCCACCCATCTGCGGGTCGACGCCGGCATGGCCGTACTGGTCATAGGCCGAGCGCTTGCTGGCATCGGAGAGAACCTCGTAAGCCTCGTTGGCTTCCTTGAATTTTTCTTCCGCGGCCTTGTCGTCCGGGTTGCGGTCGGGGTGGTGCTTCATCGCCAGGCGGCGGTAGGCCTTTTTCAGGTCCGCTTCGCTGGCGCCGCGCTCCACACCGAGCACTTCGTAATAGTCACGTTTGGCCATACATCTACACCTTTAAATTCGTCTGCCCCAGACACACCAACGCGGGAGCAAGCCCCCGCGCGGAGAATCGCCAGCCGGGTAGGACCCGGCCGACTGGCACCTTCAGTAAGCGGGAGCTTACTTGTTGTCCTTGACCTCTTCGAACTCGGCATCGACCACATCGTCGCCGGCGTCCTTGACGTCATCCGCGCCCTGGGCGGCAGCGCCCGGTTGCGGCTGCTCGGCGTACATCTTCTGCGCCAGCGGGGTGGTGGCTTCGGACAGCGCGTTGATCTTGGCCTCGATGGCAGCCTTGTCGTCGCCTTTCAAGGCAGCTTCCAGTTCGCCGATGGCCTTCTCGATAGCCGCCTTCTCGTCGGCGGTCGCCTTGTCGCCAGCCTCGGTGATCATCTTGCGAGTGGCATGGACCAGACCATCGCCCTGGTTGCGGGCAGCGGCCAGCTCTTCGAACTTGCGGTCTTCCTCGGCGTTGGCCTCGGCGTCACGCACCATGCGCTCGATTTCCTCGTCAGACAGGCCGGAGTTGGCCTTGATCACGATCGACTGCTGCTTGCCGGTGGCCTTGTCCTTGGCGCCGACGTGCAGAATGCCGTTGGCGTCGATGTCGAAGGTCACTTCGATCTGCGGCACGCCACGCGGGGCCGGCGGGATCTCGGCCAGATCGAACTTGCCCAGCGACTTGTTCTGCGCGGCCTGCTTGCGCTCGCCCTGCAGCACGTGGATGGTCACGGCGCTCTGGTTGTCGTCGGCAGTGGAGAACACCTGCGACTTCTTGGTCGGGATGGTGGTGTTCTTCTCGATCAGCGCGGTCATCACGCCGCCCATGGTTTCGATACCCAGGGTCAGCGGAGAGACGTCGAGCAGCAGCACGTCCTTCACGTCACCAGCCAGCACGGCGCCCTGGATGGCGGCACCGATGGCCACGGCTTCGTCCGGGTTGACGTCCTTGCGCGCTTCCTTGCCGAAGAACTCGGCGACCTTCTGCTGTACCAGCGGCATACGGGTCTGACCACCGACCAGGATCACTTCGTCGATGCTGCCGACGTCCAGACCGGAGTCTTTCAGAGCGATGCGGCACGGCTCGATGGTGCGAGTCACCAGCTCCTCGACCAGGGCTTCCAGCTTGGCGCGGGAAATCTTCACGTTGAGGTGCTTCGGACCGCTCGCATCGGCAGTGATGTACGGCAGATTGACGTCGGTCTGCTGGGCGGACGACAGCTCGATCTTGGCCTTCTCGGCAGCTTCCTTAAGGCGCTGCATGGCCAGCGGATCGCCTTTCAGGTCGATGCCGGACTCTTTCTTGAACTCGTCGACGAGGTAGTCGATCAGACGGATGTCGAAGTCCTCACCACCGAGGAAGGTGTCGCCGTTGGTGGCCAGCACTTCGAACTGGTGCTCGCCGTCGACTTCGGCGATCTCGATCACCGACACGTCGAAGGTACCGCCGCCCAGGTCATAGACGATCACGGTGTGGTCGCCCTTGGCCTTGTCCATGCCGTAGGCCAGCGCAGCCGCGGTCGGCTCGTTGATGATGCGTTTGACGTCCAGACCGGCGATGCGGCCGGCGTCCTTGGTGGCCTGGCGCTGGCTGTCGTTGAAGTAGGCCGGAACGGTGATGACCGCCTCGGTCACCGGCTCGCCGAGGTAGTCTTCGGCGGTCTTCTTCATCTTCTTCAGCACTTCCGCGGAGATCTGCGGCGGCGCCATCTTCTGGCCGTTCACTTCGACCCAGGCGTCACCGTTGTCGGCCTTGGCGATCTTGTACGGCACCATCTTGATGTCTTTCTGCACGACTTCTTCGTCGAAGCGGCGACCGATCAGACGCTTCACAGCGTACAGGGTGTTGTGCGGGTTGGTCACGGCCTGACGCTTGGCGGACTGGCCGACCAGGATCTCGCCATCGTTGGCGTACGCGATGATCGACGGCGTGGTGCGCGCGCCCTCGGCGTTCTCGATGACCTTGACGTTACCGTTTTCCAGAATGGCGACGCAGGAGTTGGTGGTCCCCAGGTCGATACCGATGATTTTGCCCATGTTCAAACTCTCCGAAACTTTGTCGTTAACCGCGGCCTGTCATGCCCGCCGCGTCAGCTATGAATTCGCTTGCTGTAACAGATGGGGACGAGCCGATGGATTTCAAGCCTGCTCGTCGATGGAGGGCGGCGGTGCGATTGGCGCCTTGCTCACCACGACCATGGCCGGGCGCAGCAGGCGACCGTTGAGCAGGTAGCCCTTCTGGAACACCTTGAGCACGGTGTTCGGCTCGACATGGGTACTCTCTTCCATGGCCATGGCCTGGTGATGCTCTGGATTGAACGGCGCGCCGTGCGGATCGACCGCCTCCAGCTGGTAGCGCTTGAGGGTGTCGTGGAACAGTTTGAGGGTCAGCTCCATGCCTTCGCGCACGGCCTTGATCGCCTCGTCATTGGGGCTGGACAGCTCCAGGCCACGCTCCAGGCTGTCGACCACCGGCAGCAGGTCGTTGGCGAATTTCTCCAGAGCGAACTTGTGCGCCTTCTCCACGTCCTGCTCGGCACGGCGGCGCACGTTCTGCAGGTCGGCGGCCACGCGCAGGGAATTGTCCTGGGCGGCGGCCAGCTGCTCTTCGAGGGTCTGCACACGGGCAGCCAGCTCGTCGCCGGCGGCCATCTCGGGCGCCAGTTGCTCTTCCGGGTTCGTCGTGTCCAGGGTCTGTTCGTCTGCCATTGGTTCCTCCTGTCTATACATCGGCGGGTCATGGCCCGCGCTTCTTGCCGCCTATATGGGGGCCGGTCGCACGGTTTCAAGGGTTATTGCCGGGACAAAACAAAACACTGTATAAATACCCAGCACAAACTTTTGGGAGCGCTCTCCATGCTGGTGCACCTGTCCGTTCACAACTACGCCATCGTCGAACACCTGGATCTGGAGCTGGAACGCGGCATGTCCGTGATCACCGGCGAAACCGGTGCCGGCAAGTCGATCATGCTCGACGCCCTCGGCCTGGCCTTGGGCGATCGCGCCGACAGCGGCGTGGTCCGCCCCGGCGCCGACAAAGCGGACATCCTCGCCAGCTTCGACCTGGAGGACATCGCCGAGGCCCGCGCCTGGCTCGCCGAACGCGACCTGGACAACGACGGCCCGTGCATCCTGCGCCGCGTCATCACCAGCGAAGGCCGCTCGCGCGGCTACATCAACGGCGCGCCCTGCCCGCTCGGCGACCTCAAGGCCCTGGGCGAGCTGCTGATCGACATCCACAGCCAGCACGAGCACCAATCACTGCTCAAGCCCGACACCCACCGCCGCCTGCTCGACGAATATGCCGGCAGCCAGGAGTTGGCTCGCCAGGTACAACTGGCCGCCCAGCGCTGGCGCCAAACTCGTCAGGAGCTGCAGCGCCTGTCCTCGACCAGCGACGAACAGCGTGCCCGCCACCAGTTGCTCAGCTACCAGCTGGAAGAACTGGAGAACCTGGGCCTGGGCGACAACGAGCTGGAAAGGCTGGAGCAGGAGCACAAGACCCTGAGCAGCGCCGAACAGCTGCTCGGCGCCTGCCGCCAGGTGCTCGACCTGTGTAGCGAGAGCGACGCCGGCAATGTGCTGTCCGCTCTCACCGCCAGCCTCAACCGCCTCACCGCCTTCAGCAGCCAGCCCGGTGCCCTGGGCGAGGCGACCAATCTGCTGGCCAGCGCGCAGATCCAGGTCGAAGAAGCGGTCGGCGAACTGAATCGCTTCCTCGACCACTTCGACGCCGACCCGCAGCGCCAGCAGTTGCTGGAAGAGCGCCTGGACGCCATCTACAGCCTCGCGCGCAAGCACCGCGTACAGCCCTTCGAGCTGGCCGAACTGCAGCAGCGATTGCTGGAAGAGCTGGAAAGCCTCAACGCCGACGACGAGGCGGTGGAGCGTTTGGGCGAAGAGCTGGCCGCCTATGCCCGCCACTATCAGGAGAAAGCCTCCGAGCTGAGTACCTTGCGCCAGCAGGCCGCCAGCCGCCTGGCCGAAGCCGTGCAGGTAGAAATGCAGACCCTCGGCATGCCCGGCGGTCGCTTCAGCATCGAATTGCAAGCGGGTAGCGCCGAAGAACCGCAACCCTATGGTCTGGAGCAGGTGGAGTTCCTGGTCAGCGCCAACCCGGGCCAGCCACTGAAATCGCTTGCAAAGGTCGCTTCGGGCGGCGAGCTGTCGCGTATCAGCCTGGCCATCCAGGTGATCACCGCGCAAACCTCGCGGGTACCGACCCTGGTGTTCGACGAAGTGGACGTCGGCATCGGCGGCCCCACCGCCGAAGTGGTCGGCCAGCTGCTGCGCCGCCTGGGCGAGCGCGGTCAGGTGCTGACCGTGACCCATTTACCGCAGGTCGCGGCCCAGGGCCACCACCACCTGTTCGTGCACAAGCAACGCGACAGCGCGGAGACCCGCACCGCCGTGGCCAACCTGGACACCGCACAACGGGTCGAGGAAGTCGCGCGCATGCTTGGCGGCGTCGACCTCACCGAGGAATCCCTGCAGCACGCCCGCAAGATGGTCACCAGCGCCCAGAGCTGACGCCGAAAGCCGCCCATGAAAAAGCGCCCCGCGGGGCGCCTTTTTTATCCAGCTCGAATCACTTGCTCTTCTTGCGCACGTACAGCACCAGATTGTGATCGACCAGCTCGAAGCCATGCTGCTTGACGATCTCTTTCTGCAGCTTCTCGATTTCCGGATCGAAGAACTCGATCACTTCGCCGCTATCCACGCAAACCATGTGGTCGTGGTGACCGCCGTCGGCCAGCTCGAACACGGCATGACCGCCATCGAAATTGTGGCGTTCGACCAGGCCAGCGGCCTCGAACTGGGTCAGCACGCGGTAGACGGTGGCCAGGCCTACATCTTCGCCGGCCTCCATCAGGGCCTTGTATACGTCTTCCGCACTCATGTGGCGCTGGCCGGAAGTGGCCGAATCGAGCATCTGCAGAATCTTCACGCGCGGCAGGGTGACCTTGAGGCCAGCCTTACGCAGTTCGTTGTTTTCAACCATGGTCAGCTTTCTCGTGGTTGCTGCTTCGCAGCTCCCGTTAATGCGGGTATGATCGGGGTTTAATTTGCCCAGCCAAGATAGTGGAAGTCACCCACCGATGCAAAACACCAAGCTCTTGCTGCCCAGCCTCACCCTCGTGGGTCTGTTCGCACTCGCCGGCTGTTCGTTTCCCGGGGTCTACAAAATCGACATCCAGCAGGGCAATGTCGTTACACAAGACATGATAGACCAGTTGAAGCCCGGAATGACCCAACGCCAAGTGCGGTTTATCATGGGCAACCCGCTGATCACCGATACCTTCCACGCCAAGCGCTGGGATTATCTGTACAGCATTCAACCTGGCGGTCGTCAGCGTTACCAGGAACGCATCAGCCTGATGTTCGACGGCAGCGATCAACTGATCGGCCTGGCCGGCGATTTCATGCCGGGCGTCAGCCGCGACCAGGAAATCCTCGGCGAAGGCAGCGATACCAGCATCAACCAGCAGCCGCAGCAGCAGGCCGAAGAGCCGGCCAAACCTGGCTCCCTGCTGGAGCAGATCCAGGACGAAGTGGATGCCGCCGAGCCGATCCCGGTGCCGATCCCGGAGCCGCTGGACCCGCAGCCGCAGTAATCCGTTACACAAAAAGCCCGGTCAATGCCGGGCTTTTTCATGGCCGCTGAAAATGGCTCAGTCGCCCTGCTGCGCCGCCTTGGCTCGCGCCGCGCGCGCCTTGCGTACTTCCTTGGGGTCGGCCAGCAGCGGCCGATAAATCTCGACCCGCTCCCCCGCCTCCAGCACCCGCCCCTCCGGCTTGGCCACCAGCTTGCCGAAGATGCCCAGGGGCACCTGCGCCAGCTCCAGCCCCGGAAAATACGCCTGCATGCCCGAGCGCAGCGCCGCCTCGCGCACGGTGGTACCTACCGGCACGCTCAGGCGCAGCAGGCGCTGCTGGCCTTCGAGGGCATACACCACCTCGATGTCGATCTCAGCCATAAAGCTGCTTGGCGCGCTGGCAGAAGGCATCGACCATGGTGTTGGCCGCCTGGGTGAACAGCGGACCGAGCGTCGCCTTGACCAGCGGCCCGGCGTAATCGAAGGTCATGTCCAGGCTGATCTTGCAGGCCTTGTCGCCGAGCGCCTTGAATTCCCACACACCGTGCAACTTGGAGAACGGACCGCTCACCAGCTGCATGTCCATGGACCTGCCCGGTACCAGGCGATTGCGCGTGGTGAACTGCTGGCTGATGCCCCCCTTGGCCACCGTCAGAGTGGCGCGCATCTCGCTCTCGCTGGACTCCAGCACCTCGGACGCCGCGCACCAGGGCAGGAATTGCGGATAGCTGGCCACGTCGTTGACCAGGTCATAGAGGGCCTGTGCCGGGTAAGGCAACAGGGCCGAGCGTTGAATGCGGGTGCTCATCAGCCTTGGATCCTGAACTGCTGCGCCGGCTAGCCGGGCGCCACGGAGCGCGCATTGTGCGGAATTCGACCTGCCCCCTCAAGCGCACCTGTCGCCACGGGCGCATCGACTCCCTATAATGCGCGCCCTATGGCCAAGCAGAAGAAACACCCCACCGGGACCATCGCGCTGAACAAAAAGGCGCTGCACGACTACTTCATCGAACACAAGTTCGAGGCCGGCCTGGTCCTGTCCGGCTGGGAAGTGAAGAGCCTGCGCGCCGGCAAGGCGCAGCTGGTAGACAGCTACATCCTGCTCAAGGATGACGAAGCCTGGCTGATGGGTTGCCACATCACCCCACTGAAGACCGCCAGCACCCACGTCATCGCCGACCCGACGCGCACCCGCAAGCTGCTGTTGAACAAGCGCGAGCTGGACAAGCTGTTCGGCTCGGTGCAGCAGAAGGGCTACACCTGCGTGGCCCTGTCGATCTACTGGAAGGCGCACCTGATCAAGTGCGAAATCGCCCTGGCCAAGGGCAAGAAGGACTTCGACAAGCGCCATACCGAGAAAGAACGGGATGCCGACCGCGAGGTCCAGCGCGCCATGCGCAGCAAGGGCAAGGACGAATAACACCAAGGGCGGATCATCCGCCCTTTTCTCTTACAGCCCCTGGCGCCGCTGCGCCCGCTCCAGCCGCCGCGCCTCCTGCTGTGCCTCGGTCAGCACCTCCTGCACATACTGGATATGCCGGTGCGACAGCTCCCGCGCCTCCTCAGCACGCCGCTCGATAATCGCCTCGAACAGCGCCTGGTGCTGCGCGCGCAGCTGATCGCGGGTCTCGCTGCGCTGCAGGTACATGCCGCCGATATTGGTCACCACGTTGTGCTTGAGCAGATCGAACAGGCCGCGAATGGTGTGCAGCAGCACCGCGTTGTGGCTGGCCTCGGCGATGGCCAGATGGAAGCGCGCATCCGCCGCGCCCTCCTCCGCCCGGCTGGCCTTGCTGTTCGGCGCATAGCAGCGCTGCAGCTCGTCGAAGGCGGCCTGCAGGCGCTCATGATCGACCGGCGTGGCGCGCTGCGCCGCATAGAAGGCGCAGGAACCCTCCAATGTGTGGCGAAATTCCAGCAGGTCGCGCTGCGCATCCGGATTGCTCTCCAGCAGATGCAGCAGCGGGTCGCTGAAGGTCGAGCCCAGCTCGGCCGCCACATAGTTGCCGCCGCCCTGACGACTGACCAGCAGGCCCTTGGCCGCCAGCTTTTGGATCGCCTCGCGCAGCGACGGGCGTGACACACCGAACTGCTCGGCCAGCACCCGCTCCGCCGGCAGGCGCTCGCCCGGCTTGAGCGTGCCCTCGAGGATCATCGATTCGAGCTGACTGACGATGTCGTCCGACAGGCGGCGCTGCCGCACCTGACCGAATGTCATACCACTTTCACCTTCATTCCCAGCGCGCCGCGGCCTGTGCCACGGCATTTGCCGGGCAGCCTAACCAGCCCCGCCCGGCGCCACAAGCGGTGCGGCGCGAGCGCCCTACTCGACCAAAGTCGCAGACCGACAAATTGACACGGCCGAAGCCAGGCTTTTACCCTGAGCGCCTGGCCTTGTAAATTGGTATTACCAATTATCGCAAAGTCATCGAGTCGCTCGATCTGCCGCCGCCGGGCCAGAAGCCTGAGGATCACCGAGCGCGAGGCACCTCCAAAAACAATTAGGGAGCCACCCGCAATGCAAACCTGGCAACAGCTCTATACCCCGCTCGGCAGCCTCGGCCTGTCGGCGCTCGCCGCACTGATTCCGATCATCTTCTTCTTCCTGGCCCTGGCCGTGTTCCGCCTCAAGGGCCACATCGCCGGCACCATCACCCTGGCGCTGTCGCTGCTGGTGGCGATCTTCGCCTTCGGCATGCCCGCCGAAAAAGCCTTCGCCGCGGCCGGCTACGGCTTCGCCTATGGCCTGTGGCCAATCGCCTGGATCATCGTCGCCGCAGTGTTCCTCTACAAACTCGCGGTGAAGAGCGGCCAGTTCGAGGTCATCCGCAGCTCGGTGCTGTCGATCACCGATGACCAGCGCCTGCAGGTGCTGCTGATCGGCTTCTCCTTCGGCGCCTTCCTCGAGGGCGCGGCGGGCTTCGGCGCGCCGGTGGCGATCACCGCCGCCCTGCTCGTCGGCCTCGGCTTCAACCCGCTGTACGCCGCCGGCCTGTGCCTGATCGCCAACACCGCACCGGTGGCCTTCGGCGCCCTGGGCATTCCGATCACCGTGGCCGGCCAGGTCACCGGCATCGATCCGTTCAAGATCGGCGCAATGACCGGTCGTCAGCTGCCGCTGCTGTCGATCATCGTGCCGTTCTGGCTGGTGGCGATGATGGATGGCTGGAAAGGCGTGAAGGAAACCTGGCCTGCCGCGCTGGTCGCCGGTGGCAGCTTCGCCGTCACCCAGTACTTCACGTCCAACTTCATCGGCCCGGAACTGCCGGACATCACTTCGGCCCTGGTCAGCCTGGTCAGCCTGACCCTGTTCCTCAAGGTCTGGAGCCCGCGCCGCGCCGAGGACAGCGAGGTGGTCAGCGTCTCCGGCGGTGCCGCCACCCTCGGCGGCTTCGGCGGCCAGAGCGGCGCCACCCCGTCGCCCTACAGCTTCGGTGAGATCCTCAAGGCCTGGTCGCCCTTCCTGGTGCTGACCGTGCTGGTCACCATCTGGACCCTCAAGCCGTTCAAGGCCATGTTCGCCCCGGGTGGCGCGCTGGAAAGTTTCGTCTTCCTGTTCGCCATCCCGCACCTGGACCAGCTGGTGATGAAGGTCGCCCCGATCGTCGCCAACCCCACGCCGATCCCGGCCGTATTCAAGCTGGACCCGATCTCCGCCACCGGCACCGCGATCTTCTTCTCCGCACTGATCTCCATGCTGATCCTGAAGATCGACTTCAAAACTGGTCTGACCACTTTCAAGGAAACCTTCGTCGAGCTGAAGTGGCCGATCCTGTCGATCGGCATGGTGCTGGCCTTCGCCTTCGTCACCAACTTCTCCGGCATGTCCACCACCATGGCCCTGGTTCTGGCCGGCACCGGCTCGCTGTTCCCGTTCTTCTCGCCGTTCCTCGGCTGGCTTGGCGTGTTCCTGACCGGCTCGGACACCTCGTCCAATGCCCTGTTCGGCTCGCTGCAGGCCACCACCGCGCACCAGATCGGGGTCAACGACACCCTGCTGGTGGCCGCCAACACCAGCGGCGGCGTGACCGGCAAGATGATCTCGCCGCAATCCATCGCCGTGGCCTGCGCCGCCACCGGCATGGTCGGCAAGGAATCCGACCTGTTCCGCTTCACCCTCAAGCACAGCCTGATCTTCGCCGCCTTCGTCGGCCTCATCACCCTGGTCCAGGCCTACTGGCTGACCGGCATGCTTGTGCACTGATGAGTGACCCGCCGGGCCGCGAGGCCCGGCATCTTCATTTTGGGAAACTGCCTCCATGATCATTTCCGCCTCCACCGACTACCGCGCCGCTGCGCAGCGCAAGCTGCCGCCGTTCCTGTTCCACTACATCGACGGCGGCGCTTACGCCGAGTACACGATGCGCCGCAACGTCGAGGACCTGGCCGGCATCGCCCTGCGTCAGCGCGTGCTGAAGAACATGTCCGAACTGAGCCTGGAAACCGAGCTGTTCGGCGAGAGGCTGGCCATGCCGGTGGCCCTGGCCCCAGTCGGCCTGACCGGCATGTACGCACGCCGTGGCGAGGTGCAGGCGGCCAAGGCGGCAGCGGCCAAGGGCATTCCCTTCACCCTGTCCACCGTCTCGGTCTGCCCGATCGAGGAAGTGGCGCCGGCCATCGACCGGCCCATGTGGTTCCAGCTCTATGTGCTCAAGGATCGCGGCTTCATGCGCAACGCCCTGGAGCGGGCCAAGGCCGCCGGCATCACCACCCTGGTGTTCACCGTCGACATGCCCACCCCCGGCGCGCGCTACCGCGACGCCCATTCCGGCATGAGCGGCCCGAACGCCGCCCTGCGCCGCATGCTGCAGGCCATGACGCACCCGTTCTGGGCGCTGGATGTCGGCCTGCTCGGTCGCCCGCACGACCTCGGCAACATCTCCACCTACCGTGGCAACCCCACCGGCCTGGCCGACTACATCGGCTGGCTGGGGGCCAATTTCGACCCATCGATCTCCTGGAAGGACCTGGAATGGATCCGTGAATTCTGGGATGGCCCGATGGTGATCAAGGGCATCCTCGACCCCGAGGACGCCCGCGACGCCGTTAAATTCGGTGCCGACGGCATCGTCGTGTCCAACCACGGCGGCCGCCAGCTCGACGGCGTGCTGTCCAGCGCCCGCGCCCTGCCGGCCATCGCCGACGCGGTGAAAGGCGAGCTGAAGATCCTCGCCGACTCCGGCATCCGCACCGGCCTCGACGTGGTGCGCATGCTCGCCCTCGGCGCAGACGGCGTGATGCTCGGCCGCGCCTTCGTCTACGCCCTGGCCGCCGCCGGCGGCGCCGGCGTGAGCAACCTGCTCGAGCTGTTCGAGAAGGAGATGCGCGTGGCCATGGTCCTGACCGGTGCCAAGTCGATTGCCGACATCAGCCGCGACTCGCTGGTGCGGGAACTGGGCGTGTGACGTTCTAGTCCCCTCTCCCTCCGGGAGAGGGCTAGGGTGAGGGAAAGTTCGAGTCGCCCAAGGCACCCTCACCCCCGGCCCCTCTCCCAGCGGGAGAGGGGAGATAAAACGCTGTGATACATGGAGCACGCATGAGCCTGCCCGCCGCCTTCCTCACCGAAGTCCACCGCCTGATCCCGCGCGAGCGCCTGTTCGACGACCCGCTGTCGACCCTGGCCTTCGGCACCGACGCCAGCTTCTACCGACTGATTCCCCAGCTGGTGGTGCGGGTCGAATCCGAGGCCGAGGTGGTGCGCCTGCTACAGCTGGCCAGCGCCGAGCGCGTGCCGGTGACCTTCCGCGCCGCCGGCACCAGCCTCTCCGGCCAGGCCATCAGCGACTCGGTGCTGATCGTCCTCGGCGACAGCTGGAACGGCCGCGACATTCGCGATAACGGTGCGCAGATTCGCCTGCAACCCGGTGTGATCGGCGCCCAGGCCAACGCCTGGCTGGCGCCACTGGGCCGCAAGATCGGCCCCGACCCGGCCTCGATCAACGCGGCGAAGATCGGCGGCATCGTCGCCAACAACTCCAGCGGCATGTGCTGCGGCACCGCGCAGAACAGCTACAAGACCCTCGCCGGCCTGCGCGTGGTGCTGGCCGACGGCAGCGTGCTGGACAGCGAAGACGCCGCCAGCATCAAGGCCTTCCGCCAGAGCCACGGCACGCTGCTCGACACCCTGGCCGAGCTGGGCCGGCAGACCCGCGCCAATACCGCGCTGGCCGACAAGATCCGCCACAAGTACCGGCTGAAGAACACCACCGGCTTCTCGCTCAATGCGCTGGTCGACTTCGACGAGCCGCTCGACATCCTCAACCACCTGATGGTCGGCTCCGAAGGCACCCTGGGCTTTATCAGTGCGGTGACCTACGACACCGTGCCGGAGCACCCGCACAAGGCCAGCGCGCTGATCGTCTTCCCCGACGTGGAGAGCTGCTGCCAGGCCGTGCCGCTGCTCAAGCAGCAGCCGGTGTCCGCCGTGGAGCTGCTCGACCGGCGCAGCCTGCGCTCGGTGGAGAACATGCAGGGCATGCCGGTGTGGGTGCACAGCCTGTCGGGCGGCGCCTGCGCCCTGCTGATCGAGTCGCGCGCCGCGACGCAGTCGCTGCTGCACGAGCAGATCGGCCAGATCATGGCCTCCATCGCCCACTTCCCGGTGGAGAAGCAGGTCGACTTCAGCGCGGACCCGGCCGTCTACAACCAGCTGTGGAAGATCCGCAAGGAGACCTTCCCCGCCGTCGGCGCCGTACGCCAGACCGGCACCACGGTGATCATCGAGGACGTCACCTTCCCGGTGGAGCGCCTGGCCGAGGGCGTCAACCGCCTGATCGCGCTACTGGAGAAACACCGCTACGACGAGGCCATCCTGTTCGGCCACGCCCTGGAGGGCAACCTGCACTTCGTCTTCACCCAGGGCTTCGACGATCCGGTGCAGGTCGCACGCTATGAGGCCTTCATGCAGGACGTGGCGCAGCTGGTGGCGGTGGAGTTCGGCGGCGCACTCAAGGCCGAGCACGGCACCGGGCGCAACATGGCGCCCTTCGTTGAGCTGGAGTGGGGCAGCGAGGCCTACCAGCTGATGTGGGCCATCAAGCGCCTGTTCGACCCGCTGGGCATCCTCAACCCGGACGTGGTGTTGTCGGAAGACCCGCAGATCCATCTGAAGAACCTCAAGCCACTGCCGGCCGCCGACGAGATCGTCGACAAGTGCATCGAGTGCGGCTTCTGCGAGCCGGTCTGCCCGTCCAAGGGGCTGACCCTGACGCCGCGCCAGCGCATCGTCATCTGGCGTGACATCCAGGCGCGAAAGCGCGCCGGCATCGACACCACGGAGCTGGAAGCCGCCTATCACTACCAGGGCGTGGACACCTGCGCCGCCACCGGCCTGTGCTCGCAGCGCTGCCCGGTGGGCATCAACACCGGCGACCTGGTGCGCAAACTGCGCGCCCGCGATGCCGAGCACGGGCGCAGCGCCGACTGGCTGGCCGCCAACTTCCGGCGCACCCTGCAGGGCGCGCGAGTGCTGCTGCACGTGGCCAACGGTGCGCGCATGCTGATGGGCGCGCCGCTGCTGGGCAAGACCTCGGCCCTGCTGCACAAGGCCAGCGCCGGGCGCGTGCCGCAGTGGACGCCGGCCATGCCGCAGCCGGTGCGCAACCTCGACCTGCCCGCATTCAGCAATGATGCGCGGCCGCGCGTGGTCTACCTCGCCGCGTGTATCTCGCGCGCCATGGGCCCGGCCTTCGCCGACGCCGAGCAGACACCGCTGATCGACAAGACCCGCCGCCTGCTGGAAAAGGCCGGCTTCCAGGTGGTGTTCCCCGACGATGCGGACAACCTCTGCTGCGGCCAGCCCTTCGCCTCCAAGGGCTACCCGGAACAGGCCGAACGCAAGAAGCAGGAGCTGGTCGACGCACTGCTCAAGGCCAGCCGCGGCGGCCTCGATCCGATCTACTGCGACACCAGCCCCTGCACCCTGCGCCTGATCCAGGACGGGCTGGATTCGCGACTGAGCCTGCACGACCCGGTGAAGTTCATCCGCGAGCAGCTGTTCGAGCGCCTGGAGTTCACCCCGCAGGACAAGCCGGTAGCGGTGCACGTTACCTGCTCCACCCAGCACCTGGGCGAGGCCCAGGGCCTGATCGACATCGCCAGGCGCTGCGCCAGGGAAGTGGTGATTCCCGAGGGCATCCACTGCTGCGGCTTCGCCGGCGACAAGGGCTTCACCACCCCGGAACTGAACGCCCACGCGCTGCGCTCGCTGAAGGATGCGGTGCAAATCTGCGAGGAAGGCATCTCCACCAGCCGCACCTGCGAGATAGGCCTGTCGACCCACAGCGGCATCGACTATCACAGCCTGGTCTACCTGGTGGATCGCGTCACCCAGGCAAAAAACTCTGAACCGAGGCCGTTCCAGCCCAGTCGACTACACACGGGCCCGCTTGCCGGGCTCGCTTCGACGACTGAAGAGGAGAGACCTCGATGAAGCGTACTGCCCTGATTTTTGCCTGTGCCCTCGCCGCCTCGCCGGCGTTCGCCAATGACGATCTGTGCACCACCCACCTGCAGAAAGTCGACGACCACCTGGCCAGCCAGACCGCACTCGGCGCGGCGGCCAAGCAACAGGTCGACGATCTGCGCAAACAGGCCGTGCAGGCCCAGCAGGCTGGCGACTTGGAAGGCTGCGCCGGCTACGCCGGACAGGCCGTGACCCTGCTGGAAAAAACCGGCAAGGGTGACGGCGCCGCGTCCGAGTAACGGCTGGAGAGCCGGCGGCGCGGCGGACCTGGCGTCCGTCTCTATACTGAGTTCACCCATCCATGGAGGACTCACCATGCGCCGGCTCTTCCTGCTCTGCTCCACCCTGCTGTTCAGCACCTCGCTGTGGGCCATGCACTGTCCCCAGGACATGGCCAAGATCGACGAAATGCTCAAGACCGACCCGCCCGCCG
Organism: Pseudomonas sp. GD04019; assembly: GCF_029837695.1. Classification (GTDB taxonomy): domain Bacteria; phylum Pseudomonadota; class Gammaproteobacteria; order Pseudomonadales; family Pseudomonadaceae; genus Aquipseudomonas. Next base: position 182,054 of record NZ_JAOEEA010000002.1, on the reverse strand, counting down.
ATGCCGAAGTGCTCGCCGAAGTGCAGCGCCTGCGCGCAGAAGGCGAGCAGTTGCACAACTCCGGCAACCACACTGAGTCGGTCAAGGTGCTGGAGGAAGCGCTGAACCTGCTGCAGGCCAGCGAGTAGTCAGGCTTCCTGCCCGAGCAACGATAGCGCCATCTGGCGCAGCTGCTGCAGGTCCACCGGCTTCAGCAGACAGGCCTGCGCGCCCCTGGCGCGGGCTTCCGCCAACAGCTCCTCATCGGCCGCAGCGCTGACCACCAGTACCGGCACCTCGGCCAGGTGCGGCTCGCTGCGCATGTACTCCAGCACCTCCAGGCCACTGCCGTCGGGCAGGTCGAGGTCCAGCAACACCAGCGCCGGCGTCTGCTCGCCGAGCTGCAGCAGCGCGCGGCGCACCGAGCCCACACCACCGACCACCGCCATGTCGCGTAGCCCTTCCTGCAACACTCGCAGGCAGGCCGGGTGATCTTCCACGCAAAGCACCTGGGCCAGCACCTGACACGCGCGCGCCGCGGACGGCTGTTCGACAGCGCCATCGGGCTGCGGCTCGGCGGCGCTGGGCAGCTCGATCCAGAAACGGCTACCCAGACCAATGTCGCTGGTAAAGCCCATCTCGCCGCCCATCAGCTCCGCCAGCTCGCGACACAGGACCAGGCCGATGCCGGTGCCGGGAATGTTGGAGTTCTCCCGACCGAGACGCTGGAATGGCTGGAACAACTGCGCCTGCTGCTCGGCGCTAAGGCCCGGGCCGCTGTCGTCGACCCATAGGCGCACACCGCTGGCGCGCACCTCGTAGCCCATGCGGATCATGCCCTGCGGGCTGTTGTACTTGATCGCGTTGGACAGCAGATTGAGCAGCACCTGGCGCAAACGGCGCGGATCGGCCAGGACGAACAGCGGCGGATGCGCCTCGGCCAGCACCTGCAGCTGCAGGCGGCGCTGCTGTACCTCGGGCTGGATCAGCTCGGCGCAGCTGCGCAGCAGCGGGCCGATATCCACCGGTTGCAGCTGCAGTTGCTGCTGGCGGCTCTCGATGCTGGAGAGGTCGAGGATGTCGTCCACCAGCGAAGTCAGGTGCCGGCTGGCCAGCACGATCTCGCGGGCGTACTCGGCCTCCTGATTGCGCTCGGCATGGTCCTGGGCCTCCAGTTCGATCAGCTGGGCGAAGCCGTGGATGGCATTGAGCGGCGTGCGCAGCTCGTGGCTCATGCTGGACAGGAAGCGACTCTTCGCCTGGCTGGCGGCCTGGGCCTCGTGACTGGCGCGGCGCAGCTCCTCCTGCACCTGCTTGAGGCGGGTGATGTCGACGTGGGTGCCCGCCGCACGCACGGCGCGGCCCTGCTCGTCGCGCTCGATCACCTTGCCGCGGCTGAGCAGCCAGACGTAGCGACCCAGGCCATCGGCATAGCGATACTCGGCCTCGAAGAAGTCCTCGGCGCTGTCGTCGGCCATGCTCAGGCGCAGGTGGCGCACGCGCGGCAGGTCGTCCGGGTGCACGCGCTGGTTGAATTCGGCGAAAGGCATGCAGTCGCTGGGCAGGCCGAAACGCCGCACGAAGCGGTCGCTGATGCGGATGCTGAGGCTGTCCGCCTCCACTTCCCACAAGCTCTCGGTGGTGCTCTCCAGCACCAGCTCCAGGGTGCGCTGGGCACGCAGGCGGCTCTCCTCGCTGGCCTGCAACTGCTGGCCGGCGTGCTGCACCTCCACTGCCATCTCGGCCATCTCGGCGATCGAGGTCGGCGGCGCCGCCGGCTTGCGCTCGCCCACCGCCAGGCTGCGCATCATGCCGACGATGCCGGCGATGGGCTCGGCCAGCTCGTTGCTCAGGCGCCGTGAGCGCATCCACATCCAGGTACCGAACAGCAGGTAGAAGAACACCAGGCCGGCGATCAGCAGGTAGCCGATGATCTGGTATTGCTCGGCCAGGCGGTTGGTCTCGCTGAAGATGTTCGCCTCGTCCACCACCAGCAGCAAGCGCCAGCCGGTCTGCGGAATCTCGCTCCAGGCCATCAGCTGGCCACGGCCGCCGAGCTGTACCTCGACCACGCCGTGGTGCCGGGTGGCCATGGCCTCCAGCAACGGGCGCAGCCCGGGCTGACGATCCAGCTTGAAGTCGGCCGGCTTGAGCACCTCGCGGCTGACCGCCTCGGCGTAGGAGTAGCTGGTCAGCTCGCGCAGGCCGAAATCCTTCTCGCCCGCCGTGGGCAGCGCCATGATCGCGTTGTCGCTGCCCACCAGCAGCGCATAACCCTGCCAGGGCACCTGTAGATTGCCGATCTCGGCCAGCATCTGCCCGACCGTCACGTCCAGGCCGGCGACGCCTTCGAGGAAGTTGTCGCGATAGACCGGGGCGATGGCCGACATCATCCAGCCCTGACCGGCCGGATCGAGGTAGACCTCGGTCCACACGGTACTGCGCTTGGGGTTGTGCTCGGCGTTAGCCAGGTAATAGAAGTTGTACTGCGGAATGACCATGTCGTGCGGGTACTGCTGCAGCACATCGAAGTACGGGTAGATGCGGTTGTAGCTGTCCCAGGTATTGAAGTAGACCGCCGCCACCAGCGGATCGGCCTGGCGGATCGAGCGCATCAGCGGGTCCACCCGCGATAGGCGCAGCGCCTTGTCGCGGTCCTGCCTGGCCGGTGGCGTAGCGGCGGAATAGAACGAGGCGGCGCGGCCGTCGTCACTGCCGCTGTAGAACACGCCGCTCGGCGCGCTGGCGTGACGCTTGCGCTCCAGCTCGTCCGGGGCGAAGCGGTGGTCGCTCAGGGCCTCGGTCACCGCGTCGCGGTAGATGCCGACCTGGGCCTCGATGGCGCGCAGGCGACTGTCGATCACCTGCCCTTCGCGGCGCACGGCGCTGTCCAAATCCTGCAGCGCGCTGCTCTGCAGATAACCGACCTGGGATTCGCGGATGGATTCGTTGGTATAGAGATAGACGGCGATCAGCACCGACTCCACCAGTACCAGGGGAATCAGCGCACTCTGCAGGAACGCCCGCCAGATCCAGCGGCGCAAAGGCTTGAGTGGTGGTGCGAGCGGCATCCGTCGCTCCTCGAATTCTAATCTGAAGAGAATGGCACAAGACCGCCGAACGGCCAGTGCCTGCCGGGGATTGTACTGGCAGTTCGATGGTCGACGCTGATGAACCTTTGCCGTACACTGCGCGTCCAACCTCGCAAGACCGTTCTGGGGCCGATTAGGATTCGACGCCGGTAGCAAAACTTGAGGGGCATGCCGAGTAGGTGACAGTTCTCGTAAATCCGCTGCCACAACTTTATAGTTGCCAACGACGACAACTACGCTCTAGCCGCCTAAGTGCCGCTAGCTGACCCTAGGGGATGCCTGTAAACCCGACGATTAGGTCAGTCAGATAGAACAGGATCGCCGCCAAGCTCGCTGCAGGTGTAACGGCTAAAACTTATGCAGCTCGCTCCAAGCGCCCTGCCACTCGGGCCGCGCGGAGTTAACTCAGTAGAGATGGCTAAGCATGTAGAACCGATAGCGGAGAGCTGGCGGACGGGGGTTCAAATCCCCCCGGCTCCACCAATTCAGAACAGCAGAAGCCCCTGATTTTCCTAGTGAAACTCGGGGGCTTTTGCGTAGCAGGACATAGGAATGTCCCCAAAATGTCACACGCGAATATGGACATAGAAGTGACAGAGCCCTTGCCATATACAGTGGACTTCTACTCCGGCGACCCTAGAGAGCCGGAGTACCGAAATGGGCTTCAGGTCTACAGTGCGGCTTACCGAGAAGGCGAGCTTTCTCTTATCTTCAAGCTAGTCGTTACCCGGCTAGGTGACTCACAAGAAATAGAGTGGCGGCTAGAAGCCCCCGCCAATACCAGAAAAGCTCTCGGCTCTCGATGGCCAGAGCGGGCAGTGATCTTCGAGAGAGTCGCCCAGCACATAAGTGGCGTAGAACAGCCTGACGACACCTGGGCTTGGTTCACTAACACCAGCAGCAGACGCTTAGGGCAGCTGTCAGTTGATGAGTCGAAGATTCCAGGCTGGTTTTCGACCAAGCTAGAGCAAGCTGATAAATGGCTTCAGCCTGTTCAGCGCTTTTTCCCGAGAAGGAACGTTCTGCTCCTATGGACTCTGGGTTGTATTGCAGCCTACCTAGCTCAAAGCAGTAGCGCTCCTTGGCTACCGCTGATGCTACAGCCCTCTATGCTAGTCACCACAGGGCTGATGACATTCATCCTGCTCATTCGAGATGCCATGAACACATACTCTCTAATGAGAATGACCTGGCAGCTCCAACTGCGGAACAAGTCCTATCCAGCCCCACGCCTTGCAGCCCTCAAGTCTCTAAGAAAAGTCTTTGGCTTCAGGTACTCAGTATCTGCAGCTGGCGCAGTCCTATTCATTTTCCTTGGCGTGCGATGAGCATAGATATGCTCCTGCTGACGGACTAAGCCTCACCGCCTCCGCCAGATGCTACGGAATCTAATGCGCATAGCGTATGGTCATGGCCAAGCTGGAGTGACCCAGGATTTTCTGCAGGGTGAGGATGTTCCCTCCCTGCAGCATGAAGTGGCTGGCGGCCCTGGGGGCTGCGATCTCACTCAGCTGCATGGACCAAGATACTCCCTCTCCTCCCCTCCATATCCCACAAAAAACAACGCCGACCAGCTTGCGCGGGTCGGCGTCAAAAGGAGAAGGCAGTTCAGCCTTCACCACCGTGGTTTACGGTGGGCAGCAGCGACACAAAAGAAAGGACCGCACTTAGAACGCGGGGACTACGGCCCCCGAATAGCGCTTCTCGATAAAGGCCTTCACTTCCGGGCTGGTCAGGGCTGCGGAGAGTTTCTTGATGGCGTCGCTGCTCTGGTTGTCCGGGCGGGACACCAGGTAGTTCACGTAAGGCGAGTCGCTGCCCTCGATGACCAGCGCGTCCTTGCCCGGGTTGAGCTTGGCTTCCAGGGCGTAGTTGGTGTTGATCAGGGCCAGGTCGACCTGGTCCAGCACGCGCGGCAGGATGGCCGCTTCTAGCTCCTTGAACTTGAACTGGTGCGGGTTTTCGGCGATGTCCTTGGGCGAGGCCAGGGCGTTGCTCGGGTCCTTGAGCTTGAGCAGGCCGGCCTTCTGCAGCAGGAGCAGGGCACGGCCGCCGTTGCTGCCCTCGTTGGGGATGGCGATGGTCGCGCCTTTCGGCAGATCGGCCAGCGACTTGTACTTCAGCGAGTAGCCGCCGAAGGGCTCCACGTGCACACCCTTGACGATCACTAGATCGGTGCCGCGGTCGTGGTTGAAGGTGTCCAGGTAGGGCTTGGTCTGGAAGTAGTTGGCGTCCAGTTGTTTCTGGCTCACCTGCAGGTTGGGTTGCACGTAGTCGGTGAAGACTTTGACGTCCAGGTCGACGCCTTCCTTGGCCAGCTGCGGCTTGATCAGCTCGAGGATTTCCGCGTGGGGCACGGGCGTGGCGGCAACGCTGAGCTTCTCTCCGGCATGCGCCAGAGTGGCTGAAAGGGCAGCCGCCAGAGCGGTCAACAGCAAGGTCTTCTTCATGTCCATGATCTCGATTCAGGCGCCGCGGCTGGATCTTCAGCCGTCGGACAGGTGGGCTTTGGTCCCAGCGGGTAGGCCGGGTGGAGTGACAGTAGGGATTTTTCTTATTCCTTAAAAATATTGTTTAATTATTTTTATATTCCAATATTAAATAACAGAAGCACATCCCAATCGCTTGTCCTGGAGCAGGCCTGCGGCACTCAGAGCTACAGAGGCGCGATCGAAGGACATGTCGGCCAGCCGTGATGCCTGTCTATTTGTGCGAAGGCCTGGTCCAACGGCTGCAGGGCCTGGATGCAAATGCCAGGGCCCGCGGCCATCTGCCCTGTAGCACTCGAGCAGGCGCGACGGAGCGGGTCTCCGACTTGGGCGGGCAACGGACAGCGGCGACGGCCTGAACGGGCCTGCTTCCCGCCCAGCATCGCTTGCCGGTATTCAGCTGCTAACGTCACCCAACGACAAACGATTAGCAGAGGAGATGCGCCATGCAACGATTCACCGGCGGCTGCCTGTGCGGCAACGTGCGCCTGGAGGCCTCGGGGCGCCCTTACCGAGTCGGCCTGTGCCATTGCCTGGACTGCCGCAAGCACCACGGCGCGCTGTTCCACGCCTCGGCGATATTTCCCGAGGAAGCGGTAAGCATCAGCGGCGAGACGCGTGACTACGCCGGGCGGCACTTCTGCCCGCGCTGCGGCTCCTCGGTGTTCGCCCGCAGCGCCGACGAGATCGAAGTGAACCTGGGCTCGCTGGACGCCCCCGACCAGCTGCAGCCGACCTACGAGAGCTGGACCCTCCGCCGCGAAGCCTGGCTGCCGGCATTCCCGCTCGGCAGACATTACGCACGCGACCGCGAGGGCACTGGACGCCAAGAGGAATAGCCGAGCGCCAGCGCGGTCTTCACCCACCTGCCCTCGCCTCGATGCCTACCGCCAGGCCCTGGCCAGCGGCGATCTGCCGCCAGCTAGCCTCAGAACAGCCCCAGCTGCGGATTGACCAGGCGCGCGAAATCATCGCCCACGAACGGCAGGATGGCGTCGGCAATCGGCTGCAGCTGGCGCGTCAGGTAGTGCTCGTAGTCGATGGCGGCGGCGCGGGTCTCCAGCGGCTCGGGCCCGGCCACGGTGATCAGGTAGCTGATTGAGCCGCCGCGCTGGTACTGGCGCGGGCGGCCCAGGCGGTCGTTGTACTCGTCGGCCAGGCGCGCGGCGCGCACATGCGGCGGCACGTTGCGCTCGTAGTCGCCGAGCTTGCGGCGCAGGCGCTTGCGGTAGATCAGCAGCTCATCCAGCTCGCCGGCCAGGGTGCGCCGCACATAGTCGCGGATGTACTCCTGATGCGGCTTGCGTTCGAAGATCAGGCGGTACAGCTCCTGCTGGAAGCGCTGGGCCAGCGGCGACCAGTCGGTGCGCACCGTCTCCAGGCCCTTGAACACCATTTCCTCGCTGCCATCGGCGCGCCGCACCAGGCCGGCGTAGCGCTTCTTGCTGCCCTCATCCGCGCCGCGCACGGTGGGCATCAGGAAGCGTCGGTAGTGGCTCTCGTACTGCAGCTCCAGCGCGCTCTCCAGGCCCATCTCCGCACGCAGGTGCTCGCGCCACCACTGGTTGACCCGCGCCACCAGCGCGCGGCCGATACGCGCCGCATCCTCCTCGGCATGCTCGTGGCCGAGCCAGACGAAGGTGGAATCGGTGTCGCCGTAGATTACCCGGTAGCCCTCGGCCTCGATCAGCTCGCGGGTGCGCTTCATGATGGCGTGGCCGCGCAGGGTGATGGACGAGGCCAAGCGGGTGTCGAAGAAGCGGCAGCCGCTGGAGCCGAGCACGCCGTAGAAGGCATTCATGATGATCTTCAACGCCTGCGACAACGCCGCGTTGCCCTCGCGCTTGGCCGCCTCGCGCCCCTGCCAGACCCGCTCGACGATGGCCGGCAGGCAGTGACGGGTACGCGAGAAGCGCGCGCCACGAAAACCCTCCACCGAGTGCTCGTCGTCTGGCTGGCGCAGGCCCTCGATCAGGCCCACCGGGTCGATCAGGAAGGTGCGGATGATCGACGGGTACAGGCTCTTGTAGTCCAGCACCAGCACCGACTCGTACAGCCCCGGGCGCGAATCCATGACGAAGCCGCCGGGGCTGGCCTGGGGCATCTTCTCGCCCAGATTCGGCGCGACGAAGCCCATGCGGTGCATCGCCGGCAGGTACAGGTGGGTGAAGGCCGCCACCGAGCCGCCGCTGCGGTCGGCCGGCAGGCCGGTGGTGGCCGCGCGTTCGAGGAGGAAGTCGATTAGCCGGGTGTGGGCGAAGATGCGCGTGACCAGCTCGCAGTCCTTGAGGTTGTAGCGGGCCAGGGCCGGCTGGTCCTCGGCGAACATGCGGTTGATCTCGTCCATGCGCTGGTACGGCGTATCGATCGCCTTGCCCTCGCCGAGCAGCGTCTGCGCTACATTCTCCAGGCTGAACGAGGGGAAGCTCCAGGTGGCCGAGCGCAGCGCCTCGATGCCGTCGATGATCAGCCGGCCAGGCGCCGCCGCGAAGAAATGGTTGTGGCTGGCGTGCTCGCGCCACTCCATCGTCTCGCCGCCTCGACCGAACAGCAGCGGCACCTGCAACTCGGTGGAGTGGCGCTGCAGCACACGCAGGTCGAACTGCACCAGGTTCCAGCCGATGATGGCGTCCGGGTCGTGCGTAGCCAGCCAGGCGTTGAGGCGGTGCAGCAGCTCGGCGCGGCTGCTGCAGTAGGTCAGGTCGAAGTCCACCTCGGTAGCGACTTCCGGCCGCTCGCCGAGCATATACACCTGGCGCTGGCCGCAGCCCTCGATGGCGATGGAGTACAGCTCGCCACGCTCGCTGGTCTCGATGTCCAGGGAGGCCAGGCGCAGCTGCGGGCGATAACTCTCGTCCGGCTTCAGCCGCGCGTCGAGCAGCGTGCCGTCCTCGCCCGGCGTGCCGGCGAAACTCACTGGCGCGGTGATGAAGCGCTCCATCAGGAAGCGCTCGGGCGGGCGGATATCGGCCTCGTAGACGTCGACGCCGGCCTTGCGCAGCTGCTTGTCGAGCTTGATCAGCTGGCGGTGCGAGCGGCAGTACAGGCCGAGCATCGGCCGCTGGCGAAAGTCGCGCAGGCCCAGCGGGCGCAGCTCCACGTCGCGCTCGCCGCGCAGCTGCGCCTCGGCGCGCTCGCGCTGCACCTCGGGGATGAAGGCCACCGAGGGCTGGGGTGGCAGGCGCACCCGGCGCGGGCCGGCGTCGCTGGCCAGCCAGAATTCGACCTCGGTGCCGGCCGGCGTGTCGCGCCAGTGCCGGGTCAGGACGAAGCCTTGCTGTAGATCCACGCCCTTGCCTCGGAAAGTTGCTCTAGCCGGCATTCTACCGGGCGCAACGCCGCTCCGGGCTCAGATCTCCACTTGGGTGCCCAGCTCGATCACCCGGTTAACCGGCAGCTGGAAGTAGCTCATGCTGCTGTTGGCGTTCTTCTGCAGGAAGGCGAACAGGCGCTCGCGCCAGGGCGCCATGCCGAAGCGCTTGGTCGGGATCACCGTCTCGCGGCTGAGGAAATAGGTGGTGCGCATCGGCGAGAAATCCAGCTGGTCCAGATGACACAGGCGCAGCGCCTCCGGCACGTTGGGCTCTTCCATGAAGCCGAAGTGCAGGATCACCCGGAAGAAGCCGTCGCCATAGGCCGTCACTTCGAAGCGCCGCTCCGGCGCCAGGCGCGGCTCGTCCTCGCTGACCACCGTGAGCATCACCACCTGCTCGTGCAGCACCTGGTTGTGCAGCAGGTTGTGCAGCAGCGCGTGGGGCACGGCGTCCGGCCGGGCGCTGAGGAAGATCGCGGTGCCGGCGACCCGGTGCGGCGGCTGCAGGCGAATGCTGTCGAGGAAGGCCGGCAGCGGCAGGGCCGTCTCGTCCAGGCGGGCGAACAGCATCTGCTTGCCGCGCTTCCAGGTGGTCATCAGCAGGAACAGGGCGATGCCGGCCACCACCGGGAAGGCGCCGCCTTGGAAGACTTTCGGCACGTTGGCACTGAAGAACAGGCTATCTACCAAAAGCAAGCCAAGCAGCAGCGGGATGGCCAGCCAGCGCGGCGTGCGCCACAGCAGGAGCATCACGGCCGCGACCAGCAGGGTGTCGATCAGCATGGTGGTGGTCACCGCCACGCCATAGGCGGCGGCCAGCGCACCGGAGGAGCCGAAGCCGATCACCAGCAGCACCACGGCGACCATCAGCGCCCAGTTGACCACGCCGACGTAGATCTGCCCCTGGGCCGCGCTGGAGGTGTGCTGCACCTGCATGCGCGGGATGTAGCCGAGCTGCATGGCCTGCTGGCTGAGGGAGAAGGCGCCGGAGATCACCGCCTGGGAGGCGATGATGGTGGCCAGGGTGGCCAGACCGATCATCGGCAGCAGCGCCCAGGACGGCGCCAGCAGGTAGAAGGGGTTGCGCGCCGCCTCGGGGTTCTCCAGCAGCAGAGCGCCCTGGCCGAAGTAGTTGAGCACCAGCCCCGGCAGCACTAGCGAAAACCAGGCGCGGGCGATGGGCTTGCGGCCGAAGTGGCCCATGTCGGCATACAGCGCCTCGGCACCGGTCAGCGCCAGCACCACGGCGCCGAGGATGGTCACGCCGATGCCCGGATGGGCGATGAAGAAGTTCACTGCCCACCAGGGATTGAGCGCCTGCAGCACCTCGGGGCGCTGGACGATGCCGTGGATGCCGAGCACGCCGAGGACCAGGAACCACAGCACCATCACCGGGCCGAAGAGGATGCCGATGCGCGCCGTGCCGTGCTTCTGGATCAGGAACAGGCCGATCAGAAGGATCACCGTGACCGGCACCACCCAGTGGCTCATGCCCGGCAGCGCCACCTCCAGCCCCTCCACCGCGGAGAGCACCGAGATGGCCGGGGTGATCATGCTGTCGCCGTAGAACAGCGCGGTGCCGAACAGGCCGAGCAGCACCAGCACGCCACTCAGCCGTGGATGCGCGGCGGTGGCGCGGCGGGCCAGGGCGGTGAGCGCCATCACCCCGCCCTCGCCGCCGTTGTCGGCACGCAGCATGAACAGCACGTACTTGAGCGAGACCACCCAGAGCAGCGACCAGAGGATCAGCGAGAGGATGCCCAGCACGCCGTCGTGATCGACCCGCACGCCGTAGTGGCCGGCGAAGACTTCCTTGAGGGTGTACAGCGGGCTGGTGCCGATGTCGCCGTAGACCACGCCGATGGCGGCCACCAGCAGGCCGAAGGATGACGATTTGCTACGGGAAACCCCGTCCAACTCCGCGATGCTGGAACTCAACGACGCACCTCAGGGAAAGAGTGGCGGCGGACGCCGCACTTGAGACTGTGGGCATGCGCGAAGGCAAACCGCCCAGCACACCACCCTGACGCGTCAATTCTCGCCTGGCGGCCAGGGCCTGGCCGTTAAGAATGCGTAAAGAATCCTGCGGCGCCTACCGGAAACGCCTACAGCAGCGACTGCTGGCGCGCCGGGGTGAGCACGCCTTCCAGCTCCAGCAATGCCTGCTTGCGGTGCAGGCCGCCGGCATAGCCGGTGAGGCTGCCGTTGGCGCCGATGATGCGGTGGCAGGGCACGATGATGGCGATGGGGTTGACCGCATTGGCGCGGCCCACGGCGCGTGCCGAGGTGTTGCGATCCAGCTTCAGGGCCAGGGCGCCGTAGGTCATGGTGGTGCCGTAGGGCACCTGGCGCAGGTGCTTCCAGGCCTCGTGGAGGAAGGCGTTGCCCATTGGTGCCAGGGCCAGTTCGAACTCGCGGCGGTGGCCGGCGAAGTATTCGTCCAGCTGGAGCGCCACTGGCGCCACCAGCGCGGCTTCGCGCTGCAGCTGGTAGCCACGCCAGATCACCGGCTCGTGCACCTCGTCGTCGAGAAATTCCAGGCGCTGCAGGGCGCCCTGGGCGTCCACCAGGGCGATCATCACGCCGAGCGGGGTGTCGATCAGGTCGCCGCGTACCAGGGTCGGCGTCAGTCCGTTGCTGCGCAAGCTGTCCATCGTTGCATGTCTCGCCGGGTGGGCCTGCGACTATCGCGCCACTCGCCACGGCGGGCAAGTCGTGCCAAGCGGCCAGCACCGCTCAGAGTTCGTACTTGTCTTTCAGCGCCTGCACCGCCTGCTGCTCGCGCAGCAGGAAGGCATCGAAACGCTGGATCAGCTGCGGATGGCGGATGCTCGACAGGTGGTAGTAGCTGTCGCGCAGCGGCAACAGGACCGGCTCCGGCACGAGGCTGTCCGGCCGGCCCAGGCGCTTGAGGTGGAAGTGCGCCACCTGGCGCGCCATGTTGGCGGCGTCGATATAGCCAGCCAGGGTCATGCGGATCAGCCCCTCGGGGTTGGGCGACTCGTGGATGCTGACGCGGCCGGCGGCGATGTCGTCCTGGAATTTCCACGGAGTGAAGCCGCGCACGAAGCCCAGCTTGCGGAAGCTCTCGCGCGGCTGGCCGAGGCGCCTGGGCAGCACCAGCATGGCGTCCTGGAATTGCAGCACCGGTTGCGAATAGCGGATGCTGGCCGGCTTGTGCTGGGCCTCCCAGCGCGGGTTGTCGGGGAACACCAGGTCCAGCTGGCCGGCGCGGTAGGCGTGCGACAGCCGGCGCACCGGCAGCGCCACGTAGGTCAGGCGCAGGTTCTCGCGGGCGGCGAACAGGTCCAGCAGGTCACGGGCGTAGCCGCGGTAGTGGTTGTCCGGCGGCACGGCCGAGTAGATCGGGTAGTAGTCCACCTCCTCCACACCCACGCGGTACTCCTGCACGGGCGTGGCGGCGCCGGCCATCTGCCAGGCCAGGACGGCGCACAGCAAGGCGGCGAGGCGAACCAAGCACGGGGATTGAAACGGGTTGGGCATCTGCAGACATCGTCATCAGCAATGTCTGCAGTGTAGGCCGGCTCGCCCCGATCAGTCGCGCAGCGGCACCCAGATATCCACGTGCCCCTTGCCGGCCATGGGGTCGAAATCGGCGCTGTAGCGCTCGAACTCCGGCGCATCCGCGGCCTGCAGCCCGGAGGCCGGCAGCCAGCGTTGGAAGATTGCGGCGAAGGTCTCGTGGATGCTGGAGATATGCCCCGCGTGGCGGAACACCGCGTAGCGCCGCGCGGGCAGGCGCTGGTGGGTGAAGCCTGGTGGCAGCTCGTCGCTGCGGCTGACCCGCACCCCGGCGATGTACTCGAAGCTGCCGTCCTCGTCCGGGTTGCAGCACAGGCCGAAGGTCTCCCAGCCCTGCTGGCCCGGCACCTGGCCGATATAGGGCACGAAGCGTTGCCACAGCGCGCTGATGCCTTGGGACTTGTCGACGCTGAAGCGCTCGCCAAGCCCGGCGATCAGCAGCTCCTCGCCGTGTTCGAAGCGCGGCTCGGCGAGTGGATAAGTGCTGGTGGGTTGCATGCGCATGGCCTCCCTCAGTTCGATGCCATCCAGTTGGCCGCTCGCCCGCAGCGCTTCCGGCGTGATGCCGAACTGCTCGCGGAACGCGCGGGTGAATGCCTCGTGGGAGCCATAGCCCGCCTCCAGGGCCAGGCCGAGAATGTCCTGGGCGCCCTCGGCCAGCCGCCGCGCCGCCCGGCTCAGCCGCCGCGCGCGGGCGTAGCGCATCACCGGCCAGCCGGTAGCGAGCACGAAGGCCCGCGCCATGGCGAAACGCGACAAGCCGCAGGCGTCGGCGATGTCCTGCAGATCCAGGCGTCCGTCGAGATCGGTCTCGATCAGCCAGAGGGCCTTGCCGATGGGGTCCATGCTCGCTCCTCACGTTGCGCCGGCAGTATCGGCGGCCAGTATGCCCGGCGCTTGATCGTTCTTGCGCGCTGTGACAGGGGATGAACGCGACAGACGCAGCGCGGGTCTAGTGCCAGACAGCCACTCGGAGATCACCACCGTGTTCGCCCGCGCCACCCTGCTCGCCCTGTTGTCCGCCGCCCCGCTGCTGCATGCCGCAGAGCCGCTGCGCATTACCCAGCTGCAACGCTGCGGCGATCTGCTGCAGCAGGACGCCAGCCAGTATTGCCTGCGCACGCGCGGGCTGGCCGAAGGCGAGCTGCGCGTGCAGCTGGGCGACACACCGCTGGCAGCCGAGCGGGTCCAGCGTGACGGCCCGACCCTGCGCCTGGACCTGCCCAAAGGCCCCAGCGCCCCGCTGTGGCTGCAGCAGGGCGAACGGCGCAGCAACCCGGTGTGGTTGTCACGCGGCAGAAGCCAGGTGGTGGCGGCCGGTCCGGATGAAGTGGCGAAGAATATGGACGGCCTGACCACTTACCTGGACCTGGTCAGCCTGCTGATCGAGGAGAAGCACGACGGCCGCGAGGAAGCCGAGCGCCTGGCCCAGCGCTACGGCGCCCAGGTGGTCGGTGGCATCCCGCCGCTGAATGTCTACCAGCTGCGCCTGCCGGCCAAGGACCTGATCCAGCGCGATGCGCTGATCCTGCGCCTGGGCAGCGAGGCCAGCGTGGACGCGGTAATAGTCGAGGAATCGGCCCCGGAGAAAGGCGAGGAAAGCGAGCGCAACAAGGTGCCGGAACAACCAAGTGACGACGAGTGGGCGGCCAACCGCTTCGCCGACGCGGTGAATTACTACCGCCGGCGCATCCCCGCCAAGCAGGCGCCGGTCGCGACCAAACCGGTGCGCATCGGTGTGATCGAACGCAACATCGACTTCGACGCGGCGGACTTCGCCGACCAGCTCGGCGGCTGCCAGCCAGACAAGCGCACCTGCCTATACGCTCGCGACGCGGACCAGCCGGACAACCACGGCAGCACGGTAGCCGGCATCCTCGCCGCCCATCCCGCGCGCGGCGGCAACAGCGGCTTCCTGCGCGCCCTGGACGATGCCGGGCCGGGCTTCGAGGTCATCGTCGAGCGCAACTCCGATGCCGGCATCACCGCCAACGTGGCCGCCTCGGTCAACCTGGTCGAGGACGGCGCGCGAGTGCTCAACTGGAGCTGGGGCATCCACCGGGTCGGGGCGAAGAACCTCAAGGGCGACGAGGTCGATTCGCTGGTCCGTTCGGGCCTGGCCATGAGTGGTTACGAGGAGCTGCTGGAAGAGTTCTTCCTGTGGCTGCGCCGCGAGCACCCGGACGTCGTAGTGATCAACTCGGCCGGCAACGGCGCGGCCTTCTCCGGTACCGACGAGTACCGTCTGCCCTCCTCCTTCATCACCGACCAGTTGCTGGTGGTCGGCGGCCACCAGCGCAGCCAGAAAAAGGACGTGGCGGTGGACGACCCCGACTACGTGATCAAGCGCAGCTCGTCGAACATCGACATGCGTGTGGACATCACCGCCTCGGCCTGCACCCGTGCCTCGACCCTGCGCGATGGGGAGCGTGGCGACGTGCATTGCGGTACTTCCTACGCCACGCCGATGGTGGCCGGCGTGGTGGCGACCATGCTGTCGATCAACCCCGAGTTGCAGCCGGACCAGCTGCGCATGCTGCTGCGGCGCAGCGCCATGACCATCGGTGGCGATTACGACTTCGAACCGATGGACGCCGAGGACCTGACCGCGCCGATTCTGCCGTCCGAGCGCAACTACCAGCTGGACGACAAGGACGTGGGCCGCTCCGCGCGCCTGGACATGCAGAAGGCCCTGGACCTGGCGGTGCAGAGCCGCGAGCGGGTGCGCTGAGCGCAGACTAAAAAGAGCCCGCCGGAGCGGGGCGGGCAAGGGGAATAAACGGGCAGCCGGGGCTGCCTAAAGCGCCTTGTCGGCGCTGGAGCATTCGCTGTCAGGGGATCAGTGCAGCTGCAGTCGGCGCTCGACACGACGCTTGGCGTCACGGGCCAGGTCGGGCGACACATAGGGGCCGAGATGCTGTTCGCCATCGACCACCACGTACCAGCAGGCCAGGTGGCCACTGCTGCGTAGGGGCGCCGGAACGGCGCTGCCGACCATGGACATGATGTCGATGCGGGGCATCTGCTGATCTCCTCTGAACGTGTGACCACTCTAGGCGGGCGCACGTTCAGGCGGAAATCGCTGCTCTCGATAGAGGCTATGCGCGCTGCCGATGGCGCGGGTTACCCGGAATGCCGCGCACCACTGGCCTGGACAATGCGCCGGGCCGGCACGCGCAGCTGGGTCAGCAGGTACTCGGCAAATTCGGGAGCATAGTTCTGCCGCTCGATGGCGCGAGCCATGCAGGTCAGCCAGGCCTCGGCCTGCTCCTCGCCGATCGGCCACTGGGCATGGAAGCTGGGAATGGCGATGGGCCCGTACTTCTCGCCGAACAGCTTGGGGCCGCCGAGCCAGCCGCTGAGAAAGCAGGCCAGCTTGTCGCGCGCCGCGTCCAGGTTCTGCGGGTGCATGGCACGCACCTCAGCGGCCTGCGGCAGCTCGTCCATGCAGCGGTAGAAGTCATCGACCAGCCGGCGCAGGCCGTTGATACCACCGGCCGCCTGGTAGGAGGCGTCGCCGACGCCGTAGGTCTGGTTCATCCCGCGCATCCTCGGAGAAAAGTGGGCATTGTACGCCGCACGGCGGGCAGTCCCCCGGGCCGCGGACGGTCCATCCGACTAGTGCAAATTACCTAGCGTCTATCTAGGTAGTTCCCATCATTCAGGTGGCACCGGGGGCCGCGTAGGATGCCGGTGTACAAATTACAACCAGGCCCCGCCCGCCCTGGCGACGACGCGGCCACGCCAAGACAGAAATCCGCATGCTCAGCCTGACCGCCCTGCTGCGCCAGTCGCCTTCGCTGCGCCGCATCCTGCTGCTGCCGTACATCCTGCTGGTGCTGAGCCTGGCCCTGGTGATCGGCCTGCTGTCCTATCAGTCCGGCAGCCGGGCGGTGGAAGGCGTGGCCAGCCGCCTGCTGCAGCGCACCGTGCAGAGCATCGGCCAGGTGGTGGACCACCATCTGAGCGGCTCGGCCGCCGTGCTGGAGGCGGCCTTTCCCAGCGACATGCCCACCCCGAGCGATCTGCGCGGCCAGCACCAGGCACTGACCGAGCGGCTGTGGGTCGCCACCTCGCTGCATCCCGATCCGAACTTCTACGTCTACTACGGCAACCGCTTCGGCCAGACCTTCGGCCTAATGCGCCGATCGCCCCACGAGGCCGAGCTGCGCATCCGCCTGAGCCCCACCGAGCCGCGCAGCATCTATCACCTGTCGCGCCTGGGCGGCGAGCCGGAGCTAATCCGCCTCGAGGACACCCTGTTCGACCCGCGCCAGCGCCCCTGGTACCAGGCCGGCCTGCAGACCAGCGCGCACACCTGGACCAAGGTCTACATCGACTATGTGACCGAGGAACTGGTGGTCACCCGTGCCCGCAGCACCCACTCCGCCAACGGCCAGTTCGAGGGAGTGGTGGCCACCGACATCTTCCTGCGCATGCTCAACTCCTTCGTCAGCAACCTGGACGTGGGCCAGAACGGCCTGGCCTTCATCATCGAGCCGGACGGCTCGCTGGTGGCCTCCTCGCGCGGCTCCAACGTCACCGTCGACCGTCATATCGGCCCCCAGCGGCTGAACGCCGAGGCCGATCCCGACCCGCTGATCCGCGACATCTATGCCGAGCTGCGTCGCCACCTGAACCCGGCCGCCCGCTCCACGCCGCACGGCAATAGCTTCCACGTCGAGACCAGCGGCGGCGAGACCCTCCACGTGGCCTTCGAATGGATCCGCGACGAGGCCGGCCTGGCCTGGATCACCGTGGCCGCGATACCGCGCAGCGACCTGCTGGGCGACGTGCGCGGCAACGCCGTGAGCACGGCGCTGATCGCCGCCGTGGCGGTGGCGCTGACCTTGCTGCTGGGCATCTACATCGGCAACTGGGTGGTGCGCGACATCACCCGCCTGTCCCAGGCCGCCAGCGAGATCGGCAACGGCCGCCTGAGCATGCAGCTGGACATCGATCGGCGCGACGAGATCGGCCAGCTGGCGCGGGCCGTGGAGAGCATGCACGAGGAGCTGAGCACCGACCGCCTCACCGGCTTATGCAGCCGCTCGGCCCTGCTGCGCCAGCTGGAATACTCCATCGCCCGGCACCAGCGCAGCGCATTGGGCACGCCCGGCTTCGCCCTGCTGTTCATCGACCTCAACCGCTTCAAGGCGATCAACGACAGCTATGGCCACGACGCCGGCGACCTGACGCTGATCGAGGTGGCCGAGCGCCTGCGCGACGTCGTGCGCCTGGGCGATCTGGTGGCGCGCCTGGGCGGCGACGAGTTCGTCATGGTGCTGTGGCGGGTCGACGACGAGACGATCGCCCAGCGCGTCGCGGAGAAGATCGAGCAGGCCCTGCGCCGGCCACTGCGGCGCATCGAGCGCTTCGCCGGCGCGACCCAGGTGACGGTGGGCGCGGCCGTGGGCATGGCCCTGTACCCGCAGCACGGGCGCGATGTCGAGAGCCTGCTCAGCCACGCCGACCGCAGCATGTACCGGGACAAGCGCGAGGGTCGCGAACGGGAAAGCGCCGAGCAGCTGGACGCCCTGTCGGATCAGTAGCGCAGCGCCCGCACCAGCGCGCGGGCAGTGGCTCAGGGCGTGGGCTGGCCAGCCGCGCTGCCGAGCAGCTCGATGCGCTCGCGGTTGGAGCGCCACCAGGGCAGCATCGCCTCGCCGGGCATGGGCTTGGCCAGGAAGTAACCCTGGGCCTCACCGCAACCCAGGCTGCGCAGCAGCTGCCAGTCCTCGCGCGTCTCCACCCCTTCGGCGACCACGCCCAGGTTGAGCTTGCGCGCGATATCCAGCGCGCTTTCCAGGAGGATGCGCAGGTGCAGGCTCTGGCTCGCGCCGTTGACGAAGGCGCGGTCGACCTTGAGCTCCGAGCAGGGCACGCGGGACAGCTGCAGCATGCAGGAGAAGCCGGTGCCGTAGTCGTCCACCGACAGACCGAACCCCTTCAGACGCAGGCGCGCCAGGGTGCCGAGGGTGGTGCCGAGGTCGGTCATGATCGCGCTCTCGGTGATCTCCAGGATCACGTGGCGCGGGGCGATGCCGCTGGCGGCGACCCGGTCGATGATCGCATCGGCCAGGCGCGAGTCGGCCAGCGAGCGGGCCGAGACGTTCAGCGAGAAGCTCAGGGCCAATCCGGCGTCGTGCCACTGGCGGCAGTGGTGCAGGGACATGTCGAGCATCTGCAGGGTCATCTCGGAGATGAACTGGCTGCGCTCGATCAGCTCGATGAAGCGCCCCGGCGGCAACAGGCCGTGCTCGGGGTGCTGCCAGCGGATCAGCGCCTCGACGCCCTTGAGGGTGCCGTCGCGCAGGGTCACCTTGGGCTGGAAGTAGGCGACGAACTCGCGGTTCTCCAATGCCCGCTGCACATCGCGCTCGTCCAGGTACGGGCCCTGCTCCTGGGGCTCGTCGCTCTCCACCCGCAGCTGCACGGCGGAGAAGCGGCTCAGGCTGCCCATCAGCTGCTCGCGCAGCAGCGGCTTCTGCAGCACGCCGAGCAGGCGCAGGCCGAGGCTCTTGCCCATGCTCTCGACCACGTTGAGCAGCACGCTCTCGCGGGCACTGGCGACTATCACCGCCGGGTCCAGGCTCAGGCGCGCCATCTCGTGCAGCACCTGCACGCCGTCCATGCCGGGCATTTCCAGGTCGAGGATGATCGCCTCGATCTGCGAATTGGTCTTCAGCTGGGCGATGGCATCGATGCCGTCCACCGCCTGCAACACATCGTCGATGCCCATGTCGCTACAGAGCTCGACCATGAACTGGCGCTGCACCTCGCTGTCGTCGACCACCAGCAGATGCTGGGGCAGTCTGTTCGGCACCATCAATTCTCACTCCAACTCATCGCCAGCTCAGCAGCACGGCGGGGATTTCATCCAGAGAAACCATCTGATCGACGCCACCCAGCTTGATCGCCTCCTTCGGCATGCCGAAGACCACGCAGCTTTCTTCGTCTTGAGCATAGGTGCGCCCGCCGGCTTCGTGCAGTTCCTTGAGGCCGCGGGCGCCGTCGTCACCCATGCCGGTCATGATCACCGCCAGGGCGTTACGCCCGGCGTGCACGGCGGCCGAGCGGAACAGCACGTCCACCGAGGGGCGATGGCGGCTGACCAACGGACCGTCCTTGACCTCCACCACGTACTGCGCACCGCTGCGGCGGATCAGCATGTGGCGACCGCCGGGGGCGATCAGCGCCCGTCCGGGCAGCATGCGGTCGCCGTCCTGGGCCTCGCGCACCTCGACGGCACACAGCGAGTCGAGGCGTTCGGCGAAGCTGCGGGTAAACTTCTCCGGCATGTGTTGGACAATCGCAATCGGCGGGGCGTTTACCGGCAGTCGGCAGAGCACTTCTTCCAGGGCCTGGGTGCCGCCGGTGGAAGTGCCGAGCAGGACGATCTTCTCGGTGGTCAGCTGGTTGCGCAGGCCATTGCTGGGCAGATCGAGCAAGGCATCGGCGCTGAGCTTCTGTTCAGGCTTGAGGGTGACCGGCGCGGCCGCCTTGACCCGCGCCCGCGCGGCCGTGCGGATGGCACCAACCAGCTCCTGGGCGCTGTCATGCAGAAAGTCGCGCAACCCGGCCGTGGGCTTCTGGATCACCTCCACGGCGCCGGCGGAAAGGGCCTGCAGGGTGATATCGGCGCCCTTCTCGGTCAGCGTCGAGCAGATCACCACCGGCGTCGGCCGGGTGCTCATGATCTGGCGCAGGAAGGTGATGCCGTCCATGCGCGGCATCTCCACGTCGAGCAGGATCACATCCGGCCACGTCCCGCGTTGCATCTTCTGCAGGGCCAGCACCGGGTCCATGGCCGTACCGATCACCTCGATGTCGCGGTGGGTGGCCAGCAGCTGCTGCATCACCTCGCGCATCACCGCGGAGTCGTCGACGATCATCACTTTGATACTCATCGCACCATCTCCTTGGGCGAGTCGATGCTCAGTGCCGCACCACGCCTCACCCAGACTTCGCCCGTGGCCAGGTCGAAGCGTACGAAGCGGCAGCCTTCGCCACCCAGGTCACGGCCGACCACACGCATGCCGGCCTCGCTCATCAAGTTTTCCACGCAGGCGATGTTCTGCCCGCCGATATCGCTGGTGGCGCGCGACACCGGATTGGTCAGGCTGCGCGCGCCGCCGAACAGCTTGACCTCGGCATCCTCCAGGCGCAGGGCGTGTACCCGCGCCTGCTGCTTGAGCCAGACCCAGGCCTCGCCGGCGTAGCGGCCGTCGAGGTTGCGCGCATGCTCCACCACCTGGCGCTTGCCGGGCAGCTGGAAGTGGCACATGCCGCCCTTGCGTGCCTCGGGGAACCACAGGGCGATGGCCACGCACGGCCCGAGCAGGGTCTCCACCCACAGCTCGCCGCCGCCGAAGTACAGGCCGCCCGGGTTGAGGAACTGCTTGCGGCTCATCGCTCGGCCTTGCGATAGATGGACGAGGTCACCAGCTGCAGCGGCAGGTTGGTGTCGTGCAGCGCCTCGGAGTGGCCGACCATCAGCCAGCCGCCGGGCTTGAGGCGGTCGACCACGTTCTTCAGCACCTGCTGCTTGGTCGTCACGTCGAAGTAGATCAGCACGTTGCGCAGCAGGATCAGGTCGAACATGCCCAGTTCCGGGCTGGGCTGGGTCAGGTTGCCGGGGCGGAACTCGACCCGCTCGCGCAGGTTGCGCTCCACCAGGAAGTGCCCCTCGTAGCGGTCGCGGCCACGCAGGCAGTAGCGCTTGAGGTAGTGCTGGGGAATCCGCTCGCCGCGCGCCATCACGTACAGGCCGCGGCGCGCGCTGGCCAGCACCTGCTGGCTGATGTCGGTGGCGACGATGCTCCACGGCCGCTGCGGGCGACCGTGATCGAGCAGCATGGCCAGGGTGTAGGCCTCCTCGCCAGTGGAACTGGCGGCGCTCCAGGCGCGGAACTCGGCCTGGTTGGCCAGGGCCGGGAGGATCTTCTGCTGCAGGTAGTCGAAGTGCTTGGGCTCGCGAAAGAAATAGGTCTCGTGGGTGGTGATCAGGTCGATCGCCACCTCCATCTCGGCCTCGCCGGCCGGCGAGACCAGGTGCTGGTAATACTGCTGGTAGCTGCCCATGCGCAGGGCGCTGAGGCGCTTGGCCAGGCGTCCGCAGATCAGCGGCTTCTTCACCGGCAGCAGCTGGATGCCGACGCGCTCGTAGAACAGCCGCTGCAGCTGGCGGAACTCCGCCTCGCTCAGCTCGATATCCAGGCCACTGCTCATTGCCACTCTGCCATCCGCCATGTCACGCGCCTGTGTGCTGCAGGGAATCCGCCAGCTCCGCCAGTTCATCGAACGACAGCACGTGGGGGATATCGAGGACGATGACGAAGCGCTCGCCCTGTTTGAGGATGCCGGCGATGAAGTCGGTGCGGATCTGCGCGCCGAAGGTCGGCCGTTGCTCCAGTTGCTGCGGTTCGACCGCCAGCACCTCGCTCACCGCATCGACCATCACGCCGAGCAGCTGCAGCCCCTCCTCCCGCTCCACCTCGACGATGACGATGCAGGTGCGCTTGGCGATGGCGGTGCGCTCGCGGCCGAAACGCACCGACAGGTCGATCACCGGCACCACGGCGCCGCGCAGGTTGATCACCCCGCGCAGGAAGGCCGGCATCAGCGGGATCTCGGTGAGGCCGGAGAACTCGATGATCTCGCGGATGTTCTCGATGGGCAGGGCGAACAGTTCCTCACCCAGGATCAGGGTGAGGAACTGCTGGGTCAGCGGTGCTTCCTGGGCAATCACATGGCTCATGACGGCTTCCTAGTACTGGCCGACGGCAGCCGCCGGCAGCGGCTCCCGACGCTGCTCATGCGCCCCGAGCGCCTGCTGGGTGGAGCCGATCCGGAAGAACTGGATCATCTCCTGCAGCTGCATGGCCTGGCTGCTCATCTCCTCGGAGGTGGACGACAGCTCTTCGGAGGCCGAGGCGTTGATCTGGGTGGTATGCGCCAGCTGGGTCACCGCCAGGTTGATCTGCTCCAGGCCGGTGTTCTGCTCGCGGGAGGCGGAGGCGATCTCCTGCACCAGGTCGGCGGTCTTGCGGATCGATGGCAGCATCTTGTCCAGCAGCTCGCCGGCACGCTCGGCCAGGGTCACGCTGCCCCCGGCCACGGTGCCGATCTCCTGGGCCGCCACCTGGCTGCGCTCGGCCAGCTTGCGCACCTCGGCCGCGACCACGGCGAAGCCCTTGCCGTGGTCGCCGGCGCGGGCCGCCTCGATGGCCGCGTTGAGCGCCAGCAGGTTGGTCTGGTAGGCGATGTTGTCGATGATGCCGACCTTGTCGGCGATCTGGCGCATGGCGTGGATCATCTCGCGCACGGCCGCCCCACCCTCCTCGGCGTCACTGGACGACTGGCTGGCCATGCCATCGGTGGTGCGCGCGTTCTCGCTGTTCTGCGCCACGTTGGCGGCGATCTGCTCCACCGAGGCGCTGGTCTCCTCGACGTTGGCCGCCTGCTCGGACGAGTTCTGGCTCAGCGCCTGGGCCGAGGCCGCCACCTGCTCGGAGGCCGAGGCCAGGGAGTCGGCCGTCATGCGTACTTCGCCGATGGTCGCACTCAGGCGCTGCACCATCTGCTGCAGGTAGTAGAGCAGGCTGCCCTGGTCGCGCTCGGCTAGGCGCATGTTCACCGCCAGGTTGCCGGCGGCCACCTCGCGCACCAGCGCGGACGTGTGGCTCGGCTCGCCGCCGAGCTGGCGCAGCAGGGTGCGGTAACCAAACGCCAAAGCCAGGCAGAGGATCACCAGAATGACGCCGAGCAGGCCGTAGATGATCGTCTCCAGGGTGGCGTTGCTCTGCTTGGCGGCGGCCACGGCGCCAGAGGTGCGCTGGTCGAGCAGCACGAAGAAGTCATCGATCGGCCGCATGATCTTGGCCTTTTCGCGGTGGTAGGCGGTGTCGTGCATCATCTCCTTGGCCGCCTCGACATCCGCGGCGCCGGGCACGAAGCGGCCGCTGCCGTCGTCCACCAGGCCCTTGGCCGCGTTCATCGCAATGGTCTCGGTCTTCACCAGGGCATCCGAGTTGGCGCCCGCCTCGGCCAGCTTGGCCAGCTCCTGGGTGGTGAAGCCGGCACGCTTCATCAGCTCCAGCAGCGCCACTTGCTGAGCGGAATCCGCACGCGGGGCGCGGCCATCGGCGATGACGAAGTCCCAGTAGATGCGCTCGTAGCCCTGCGGCCGCGGCTTCTTGCCGGAGCGGATGTCGAGGATGTCCTGGTACAGGCGCTCGTAGCGGCTGTCGCCGGTCATGACGAAGGTCCTGGCCAGGCGGGTCAGCTCGTCCGAACTCTGGCGCAGCTCGTCAGCCAACAGGTAGGACTGGTAGCGCGCCTGGTAGGCGGCGTTCAGTTCCTCGGTGCTGCGCGTGAGCTGCAGCAGCGCGAAAGCGATCACGCCCATCAGCACGGCGACCACGGCCAGCAGACCGGCGAACAGCCCTTTGATACTCATTTGCTTGGCCATGACTACTTCTTCTCCGATGGCGTTGCGGTACGGATTCAGTGGCTGGGCGAGGTCACGCCCACTCACTCGATCAACGGGTCCAGCACAGGCACTCACGGCGCTGCCGGGGCAGCGCCAGGAAATTCAGAAACCGCTGTATGCCGCCTCGCCCATCTCCCCGCCCGGCCCTGCGCGGCGGGTTGTCGCCGCGCCGCGCGCGCGGGCCGCCTGAGCACGGGCGATACCCTGCTCGGCCAGGCGGAAGAACTGGATCATCTCCTGCAGCTGCACGGCCTGGCCGCTCATCTCCTCGGAGGTGGAGGACAGCTCCTCGGAGGCCGAGGCGTTGACCTGGGTGGTCTGCGCCAGCTGGGTCACCGCCAGGTTGATCTGCTCCAGGCCTGTGTTCTGCTCGCGCGAGGCGGAGGCGATTTCCTGCACCAGGTCGGCGGTCTTGCGGATCGACGGCAGCATCTTGTCCAGCAACTGCCCGGCACGCTCGGCTAGGGTCACGCTGTCGCCGGCCACCGCGCCGATCTCCTGGGCCGCCACCTGGCTGCGTTCGGCCAGCTTGCGCACTTCCGCTGCCACCACCGCGAAGCCCTTGCCGTGGTCGCCGGCACGCGCCGCCTCGATGGCCGCATTGAGCGCCAGCAGGTTGGTCTGGTAGGCGATGTTGTCGATGATGCCGATCTTGTCGGCGATCTGGCGCATGGCGTTGATCATCTCGCGCACCGCCACACCGCCCTCTTCGGCGTCGCTGGACGAATGGCTGGCCATGCCGTCGGTGATGCGCGCGTTCTCGCTGTTCTGCGCCACGGTGGCGGCGATTTCCTCCACAGAGGCGCTGGTTTCCTCGACGTTGGCCGCCTGTTCGGAGGCGTTCTGGCTCAGGGCCTGGGCCGAGGCCGCCACCTGCTCCGAGGCGGAGGCCAGGGAGTCGGCGGTCATGCGCACATCGCCCATGATGGAACGCAGCCGATGCACCATGTGCTGCAGGCTGAACAACATGCTGCTCTGGTCGCCGTCACGCACGCGGATGTCCACCGTCAGGTCACCCGCCGCCACCCGCTGCAGGGCGGCCATGGCATCGGCGGGCTCACCACCGACCTGGCGCGAGATGATCCGCGTCACCAGCAGGCCGAGCACCAGCGCCAGCACGAAGCCAGCGATCATCAGGCCGATCATGAAACGGCCGATATTGCGCGAGATGACGGTGGACTCCTCGTTGACCTGCTGCGCCGCGTCGTTGTTGACCTTGATCAGCGCGGCGATGGTGGCATTGAGCTGCTTGAACAGGTCGCGCGTCTCGGAGCGCGCCAGTACCACCGCCTCGGCCTGCTGGCCGGACTGCAGCAGCTCGATGACCTTCTGCGACGAGGTGCGGAAGGCCGCCAGCTGACCGTCGTACTCGCCGATCAGGCGCTTCTCCTCGTCCAGCAGCTGGGTGTTGCGATAGGCCGTGAAGGCCTCGTCGGCGGTACGCATCGACAGGCGATTCTCATCCAGCTGCTTGGCCGTCTCCGCGGGCGAGTTGAGCAGCAGCGCCACGTACAGGCGGCGACCGTACTGGATGGTCTCGGCCTGGACCTTGCCCAGGTCACGGATCGGCACCAGGCGATCGTTGAACATGCTGGTCATCATGTCGTCCACCTTGTTCAGGTTGACGATGCCGAACAGACCGACCACCACCGAAACCAGGGCAACCAGCACGAAGGTGATGGTCAGCTTCACGCCCAACTTCAAGTTGATGAACCACTGCATATTCGCCTCTCTTCTCTGCTGCGCCGGCGGCTCGCCGCGCACCTGGCCGGGATCGCTACGCCTGGGGAGACATGCCGACCAGCTCGGTCAGCTCGTCCACCGAAAGGACCTGGGGAATATCCAGGACGATGACGAACTGCTCGTCCTGCTTGAGGATGCCGGCGATGAAGTCGGCGCGGATGCGCGCGCCGAAGGCCGGACGCTGCTCCAGCTGATGGCTCTCCACGGCCAGCACCGCGTTCACCGCGTCGACGATGATGCCCAGCAGCTGCAGGCTGTCGGCCTGCTCCACCTCGACGATGACGATGCAGGTGCGCTTGGCGATGGCCGTGCGCTCGCGACCGAAACGCACCGACAGGTCGATCACCGGCACCACCGCGCCGCGCAGGTTGATGACCCCGCGCAGAAAGGCCGGCATCAGCGGGATCTCGGTCAGCCCGCCGAACTCGATGATCTCGCGGATGTTCTCGATGGGCAGGGCGAACAGCTCGTCGCCCAGGGTCAGGGTGAGGAACTGCTGGGTCAGCGGGGTTTCCGCCAGGGCCATCGGGCGGCCCTGAGTCTGGATCGGCAGGCTACTCATGGTGCGGCTCCTAGAAACGGGTGAACGCCGTTTCGTCGATGGGCTCGTCATGCGCCGGACGCCGGCTCGGCGCCGTCAGCGACCGTGCCGGTGCGGCGCGCGAGCCGGAACGGCCGGCGCGTGGCGGCAGCGACGGGCTGACGGCGGCGGCGGGACGCTCGCTGAGCTGGAAGAACTGGATCATTTCCTGGAGCTGCACGGCCTGGCCGCTCATCTCCTCGGAGGTGGAGGACAGCTCCTCGGAGGCCGAGGCGTTGACCTGGGTGGTCTGCGCCAGCTGGGTCACCGCCAGGTTGATCTGCTCCAGGCCGGTGTTCTGCTCGCGCGAGGCGGAGGCGATCTCCTGCACCAGGTCGGCGGTCTTGCGGATCGACGGCACCATCTGCTCCAGCAGCTGCCCGGCACGCTCGGCCAGGGTCACGCTGTCGCCGGCCACCGCGCCGATCTCCTGGGCCGCCACCTGGCTACGCTCGGCCAACTTGCGCACCTCGGCCGCGACCACGGCGAAGCCCTTGCCGTGGTCGCCGGCACGCGCCGCCTCGATGGCCGCGTTGAGCGCCAGCAGGTTGGTCTGGTAGGCGATGTCATCGATGATGCCGATCTTGCCGGCGATCTGGCGCATGGCGTTGACCATCTCGCGCACGGCGGCGCCGCCTTCCTCGGCGTCCGTGGACGACTGGCTGGCCATGCCGTCGGTGACCTTGGCGTTCTCGCTGTTCTGCGCCACGGTGGCGGCGATCTCCTCCACCGAGGCGCTGGTTTCCTCGACGTTGGCCGCCTGCTCGGAGGCGTTCTGGCTCAGGGCCTGGGCCGAGGCCGCCACCTGCTCCGAGGCCGAGGCCAGGGAGTCGGCGGTCATGCGCACGTCGCCCATGATGGCGCGCAGCTTCTGCACCATCTGCTGCAGGCTGAACAGCATGCTGCTCTGGTCGCCGTCGCGTACGCGGATGTCCAGGGTCAGATCGCCCGCTGCCACGCGCTGCAGGCTGTCCGCCGCCAGGGAAGGCTCGCCGCCGAGCTGACGCAGCAGGCTGCGGGTGATCAGCAGGCCGAGCAGCACGGCCAGCACCAGGCTGACCACGATGCAGCCGATGACGGCCTGGAAGATCAGGTCGTAGCGGTCATGGGCGGCGTCGTACTCACGCTTGGCCACCTGCAGCTGCACGTCCACCAGCTTGC
The DNA here is from genome assembly GCF_029837695.1 of Pseudomonas sp. GD04019. Lineage (GTDB taxonomy): Bacteria > Pseudomonadota > Gammaproteobacteria > Pseudomonadales > Pseudomonadaceae > Aquipseudomonas. The sequence goes on along the minus strand of NZ_JAOEEA010000002.1, from coordinate 154,660 downwards.
CGAAGCGGTCGGACACCGGGTCGATCTTCTGGTACAGCTCGCCGGCGATGAACTGCTCCAGGGCCAGTTGATCGCGCGCATCGAGGATGCGCTGCAGACCGGCCACGGCGGTGTCGGCATCCTTGAGCAGCGGCTTGATCTCGTCGACCAGGGCCTGCTCCTCGCTGACCATCTGGGTCGCGGTGTAGGCGTTCCACGCCTGCTGAATGTCGTCCTCGGCCTGCTGCACGCCGCGCAGGCCTTCCTGCCAGCTGAGGGTGCCGATGCGCACCTTGTGCGAGGCGTCGACGATGCTCACCGCGTAGCGGTCGGCGATCAGCTTGATGTCCTTGAGCGGCACCACGCGGTCGTTATAGACCGTCTCCATGCCCTGGTTGGAGGCCTGCATGCCGAACACGCCCAGCGCGCCGATGCCCACCAGGAACACGATCAACACACCCGCCAGCAGCAGCAGGCGGGTCGCCACTTTCATCTTGTCGAACATTTCTCTCTCCCGGGTATTCAATGGATCAGGGGCACGGCGGCAGCGCTGTTCGCGCCCCTGACCGGCCCCCTGACCGCAGCTTCAGCGACTTCACTGGCACGCTGAATCAAGTGAGGTACATCGAGGATCAGCGCCACGCTGCCATCGCCGAGGATGGTCGAGCCGCTGAGCACCTTGTTTTGCGCAAAAATCCGTCCCAGCGGCTTGATCACCGCCTGGAATTCGCCGACCAGCTGGTCGACCACCACGCCGGCTCGGTTCGGGCCGAACTGCAGCACCACCAGGCTCTCGCGCAGGCCGCTGCTGGCCGGCAGGCCGAACAGCTCGCGCAGATGCACGTAGGGCAGCGGCTCGCCACGCAAGCTGACCAGGTCGTGCAGGCCTTCCTGCTCGCCCAGGTCGACGCACTCCACCACCTGGTCCAGCGGCAGGACGAAGGTCTCGTCGGCCACCTTGACCTGGAAGCCGTCGATGATCGCCAGGGTCAGCGGCAGGCGGATGCGCACCGTGGTGCCCTGGCCGAAGTTGCTCAGCACCTCCACCACGCCGCGCAGTTGTTCGATGTTGCGCCGTACCACATCCATGCCCACGCCGCGCCCGGACAGGTTGGTGACCTGGGCGGCGGTGGAGAAGCCGGGCTCGAAGATCAGGGCGAATACTTCGCTGTCGCTGAGCACCTGGTCCGGCTGCACCAGGCCCTTCTCCACGGCCTTGGCCAGGATGCGCTGGCGATCCAGGCCGCGACCGTCGTCACTGACCTCGATGACGATACTGCCGGACTCGTGATAGGCGTTCAGGCGCAGGATGCCGCGCGCGGACTTGCCGCTGGCCAGGCGGTCGTCGGACGGCTCGATGCCGTGGTCCATAGCGTTGCGCACGATGTGCATCAGCGGGTCGGCCAGCTTCTCGACCATGGACTTGTCCAGCTCGGTGTCGGCGCCGGTGACCAGCAGTTCGATGTCCTTGCCCAGTTCCTTGCAGATATCGCGCACCACCCGCGGGAAGCGCTGGAACACTTCGCCGATGGCCACCATGCGCAGCGACAGGGAGGCGTCGCGGATGCGCTCCACCAGGGTGGCCACACCCTCGTTGGCCTCGGCCATGGCCGCGGTGTCGCCCTGGCGCAGCGACAGGCTGGCGGCGGCACCGGCGATCACCAGCTCGCCGACCAGGTTGATCAGCTGATCGAGCTTGCCGGCCTCGACCTTGATGAACACCTGCTCGTGGCTGCGCTTCTCCTCGACCTGCTTCTGCTTGTGCAGCGCAGCGGAGACCACCGGCGGCGGCACCAGTTGTTCCTCCACCAGCAGCGCACCGAGCGGCGGCGCCGGATGCGGCGCGGTGCTCTGCCGTTCCAGCACCCGCTGCAGCTCGTGGCTGGTCAGCGCGCCGCTGCGCACCAGCAGTTCGCCGAGGCGCGTGGGGCCCTCCGGGAGGCTGGCGATCAGCTGGATATAGGCGTCGATGGCGCTGTGCGGCGGCAGGATCAGCAGCTGCGCATCCTCGCGGATGAATTCGAAGGCGTCCTCGACCTCCTGCTTGCTGGCCTGGGACTCGAACTCGATCTCGAAGCCCAGGTAGCTGCTCTCGGCGTCGAACTCGGCGGCGCCCGGCAGGGCTTCGGTGAGGGTATGCAGGTAGACGATGCGCCCGAGCTTGCTCAGGTAGCGCAGGAACGACAGCGGATCGAGGCCGTTGCGCAGCACGTCGATATTGGGCCGCAGGGAGATGTGCCAGAGGTCGCTGCTGACCGCCTCGCCTTCCAGCACGTCGACCCGCGGACGCACCTCGGCCATCGCGGTGTTCTGTTCCACAGGCGCTGCAGGCTCGGCCACGGCCTCCACCGCCGGCTGCAGGTATTCGTTGAGCTGGCTGAGCAGGTGCGCGCGCAGCCCGGCGTTGGGCTCGACCGCCTCGCTGCCATCCTCCACCGCGTTGAGCAGGCTGCCGATGTAGTCGCTGCAGGTCAGCAGCAGCGAGAGCATGGCGCCGTCGAGCACCTGTTCGCCGTTGCGCACCTCGTCCAGCAGGCTCTCCACCACATGGGTGAAGTCGATCAGCGAGGTCAGGCCGAACAGCCCGGCCGAGCCCTTGATGGTGTGGGCGGCGCGGAAGATGGCATTGACGTGGTCGGTGCTGTAGCCGCCGTTCTCGATTTCCAGCAGCGCCACCTCCATGTCCGCCAGCAGTTCGCGGCCTTCCTGCACCAGGGCGCCGCGGGCTTGATCGAGGTTCATGGCCGGCCTCCGTCGGACGGGATGACCAGCGGATCGCCCAGCTCGGCCACCAGATTGAGCAGGTCCAGCACCTCGCGCACGCTCGGCGAGTGGTGGATGAAGGTCAGCTCCTTGTTCTGCCGCTGCGCCTCGCGCTTGAGCACCAGGAGGATCTGCACGCCACTGCTGTCGAACTCGCCCACCTCGCCCAGGTCGATGTCCAGTTGCGGGTTGGCCAGCAGCAGGTGCAGCAGCTCGGTGCGCAGCTGCGCCGCGCTGTAGATGCCGAACTCGCCCTGTACGGCGGCGACGACGCGCCCGCCATCCTCACGGCAGATGATCTCGCTCATGGGGCAGCCCTTACGGCAGGATCAGCTTGGACACGGCATCCAGCAGAACCGGCGGCTGGAATGGCTTGACCACCCAGGCGCGCACGCCGGCGGCCTTGCCTTCGGCCTTCTTCGCCTCACCAGCCTCGGTGGTGAGCATGATCACCGGGGTGAACTTGTAGGCCGGCAGCTGCTTGGCCGACTTGACGAAGGTGATGCCGTCCATGTTCGGCATGTTCACGTCGGAGACGATCAGGTTGATCTTGCGCCCATCGAGCTTGCCCAGCGCGTCCTTGCCGTCGCAGGCCTCGAGCACGTCGTAGCCGGCGCCCTTGAGAGCGATGCCGACGACCTGACGGAAGCTCGCCGAGTCGTCCACCACCATTACTGTCTTGCCCATGAATTCGCTTCCTGTATTGCGCGGAGGTTCAGAAGAAGGTGACCGACGACTGCTCGACGCTGGCGCTACCGCTGCCGCTGTGCACGCGCTGCTGCTCCAGCGTGGTGTAGCTCGACTCCAGCACCCGCAGCCATTCGCCGCTGGCCGGCACCGGTTCCTGGTGCAGGCTGGCCTGCAGGCGCTGGATGTCGCCGGTGACGTGGGAAATGATCTGGCTGACGCGATCCTGGAACTGCAGGTCGACCAGCACGCCGTTGACCGTCTGCTCAACGTCGCGGCTGTTGCCCTGCAGTATCTGCAGGCGCTGCTCAAGGCTGGCCACGCCCTCGCCCAGCTCACCCAGCACCTGGCCGACGATGCCCTCGGTCTCCTGGATGCTGTTGCGGCTGTGCTCGGTCATCTGCTCGGCATGGGCGACCATGGCCTGCATGGCGTTGCTCATGACCTGGACCTTCTCGGTAATCTTGGTGCCGGTCTCGCCGGACATGGAGGACAGCTTGCGCACTTCGTCGGCGACCACGGCGAAGCCGCGCCCGCTCTCGCCGGCACGCGCCGCCTCGATGGCCGCGTTGAGGGCCAGCAGGTTGGTCTGCGAGGCGATCTTCGCCACGCCCTCGGCCATGCCGTGCAGCTCGGCGACGAAACGGCCCAGCTCGCGGATCTCCACCAGGAAGCGCTCGCGCTCGCCACGGGTGTGGTCCAGCGCCTGCAGCGCGCGGGGCAACTCGACCTGCGCCCGACGCAGCACCTCGAACACGTCGCCGCCCTGGCCATCGCCGAACGCCAGGGCGCCGCTGATCTGCTGGCTCATGCTGACGAACTTGCCGGTAAGGCCGTCGGCCGCGGTGTGGGTCTGACCGTCGGCCAACTCGATGTGGCGCACCCACAGCGGCAGCACGGCGTCCAGCAGCTCGCGCAGCGCCTGCAGGCTGGCCTCGGCCTGCCGGGACGCAGCCACTGCAGCGGCCTGCTCGTGATTCTCGGTGGCGACGGGAGTGACCGGCGCCAGGCACAACCAGGCCAGCGGCAACAGAGCCGCCAGGGCGCCGTGCCACCAGACCGGGGCCAGCGCCAGGCAGGTAGCCGGAATCAGTATCAGGCCGATGAACAGCCAGGGACGCGGGACCTGGGTCACCAGCCGCGAGCTATTGACCATGGGGATTCTCTCCGGACTGCGAGGGGGCACAACGAAACCACCTGCATTTCTTATAGTTCATGGCTGCTGCCGCAGAGTTCATGGCTGCCCGGCGGACAACCACTTTTCGGCGCACAGGACTACCCCGACCATGCTGGCAAAGCGCCAGCAACGTCCCTTCTTTTCGGAGTGTAATTAATTGGCGCCAATTGTCTTATCAGCGCTTTGCCGGATTCGCGTAGGTAGTTTTACCTACGCAATCGATCACTCATCCAGCTTGATGATGCCGCGACGTAGAGCGTAAAGAACCAGGCCGGCGAGGTCGCGAATACCCAGGCGATCCATGATCTGCGCCCGGTGGGTATCCACCGTCTTCACGCTGAGATTGAGGATGAAGGCGATTTCCTTGTTGCTCTTGCCCTTGGCCAGCCAGTACAGCACTTCCTGCTGACGGTTGGTCAGTTGCTCCAGCGGCGCCTCGGCCTGACCGGCGGCGGCGTCTATCACCTGGCCGGCGACGCGCGGACTGAGATAGCGATGCCCCTCCAGCACGGCCTGCAGGGCCAGCTGCAGTTCGATCACCGCGGCATCCTTGAGCAGGTAGCCGGAGGCGCCCATCTGCATGGCCTTGATCACGTAGTCGCGGGTGTCGTGCATGGACAGCAGGATCACCGGCAGCTCGGGCCAGCGCGAGCGCACCCGGGTCAGCGCCTCCAGGCCGGAGCAGCGGCGCATGGTCAGGTCCAGCAGCAATACGTCGGGGGAGTGCCTGTCGATCAGCCCCTCGACCTGATCGCCATCGTTGCCTTCCGCCACCACCTCATAGCCCGCTTCCACCAGCAGCGAACGAATACCCGCCCGCACCAACTCGTGATCGTCGACCAATACAACCCTGACGGGCATTCTCAAACTCCCCGGAAAACGAGGCCTTCCCGCCTACAGGACACCTGCCTATCCTCGGCCGGCCTTCTTTTGTTCTAAAACCTTAGCTTCTTAAGCCAGATAAGCAGCATGCTGCTTGATGGCTCAAGTGATAGCAATCAGCCAGTTACTGAGAGAAAAGCCGCTCATTTCGCAGCGTTTCGCTGGTCGATCGCGACACGCTCCCCAGAGAAGATCGAACAAAATCACGGGTTTCGCCAGCCCCATGACGACCGAAAAAAACGAGTTCGTGCACTTCCTGACCGATTGGACAATAGGTAATTCCACCTAGAAGCACCTGGGAAACGACCGCCAGACGGACGCAATCCTCGCCATTCCGGAGGCTGTTTTGGCGTGAATGCCACGAGGAAAGCCATCCTGCAGCCGCCCTGCCCCGCCTGCGGAGGGCGGTGGTAAGCTGTGACCATCCAGTCACCGGAGCCCTTCATGTCCCTCAGCGTTTTCGACCTGTTCAAGATCGGTATCGGCCCTTCCAGTTCCCACACCGTCGGGCCGATGCGCGCCGCGGCGCGCTTCGTCGAGGGCCTGCGGCGCGAGGGGCTGTTCGATACCACCCACAACCTGAAGGTCGAGCTGTACGGCTCCCTCGGCGCCACCGGCAAGGGCCACGGCAGCGACAAGGCCATCTTGTTGGGCCTGGAGGGCGATCAGCCGGACAGTGTCGATACCTCGACCATCGACAGCCGCCTGACCGCCATGCGCTCCAGCGGCGAGCTGAAGCTGGGCGGTGACAAGCCGATCCGCTTCGTCGAGAAGGAACATCTGGCGATGATCCGCAAGCCGCTCGACTTCCACCCCAACGGCATGATCTTCCGCGCCTTCGACGCCGCCGGCCTGCAGATTCGCTCCCGCGAGTACTACTCGGTGGGCGGTGGTTTCGTAGTGGACGAGGAAGCCGCCGGTGCCGACCGCATCGTCGAGGACCAGACGCCGCTGGCCTACCCGTTCAAGACCGCCAAGGAACTGCTGGCCCAGTGCAACGCGCATGGCCTGTCGATCAGCCAGCTGATGCTGGCCAACGAGGCCGCCTGGCGCCCGGAGGCCGAGACTCGCGCCGGCCTGCTGAAGATCTGGCAGGTAATGCAGGACTGCGTCACCGCCGGCTGCCGCAACGAGGGCATCATGCCCGGCGGCCTCAAGGTGCGCCGGCGCGCTGCCGCCCTGCATCGCCAGCTCAGCGAGAATCCCGAGGCCAGCCTGCGCGACCCGCTGACGGTGATGGACTGGGTCAACCTCTACGCCCTGGCGGTGAACGAGGAAAACGCCACCGGTGGCCGCGTGGTCACCGCGCCCACCAACGGCGCGGCCGGCATCGTGCCGGCGGTGCTGCACTACTACCGGCGCTTCGTGCCCGGCGCCAATGACGACGGCGTGGTGCGCTTCCTGCTCACCGCCGCGGCCATCGGCATCCTGTACAAGGAGAACGCCTCGATCTCCGGCGCCGAGGTCGGCTGCCAGGGCGAGGTCGGGGTGGCCTGCTCGATGGCCGCAGGGGCCCTGTGCGAGGTGCTTGGCGGAACCATCCAGCAGGTGGAGAACGCCGCCGAGATCGGTATGGAACACAACCTCGGCCTGACCTGCGACCCGGTCGGCGGGCTGGTCCAGGTGCCGTGCATCGAGCGCAACGCCATGGGCTCGGTGAAGGCGATCAACGCCGCGCGCATGGCCCTGCGCGGCGACGGCCAGCACTTTATCTCGCTGGACCGGGTGATCCGCACCATGCGCGAGACCGGCGCGGACATGAAGAGCAAGTACAAGGAAACCGCCAGGGGTGGCCTGGCGGTGAACATCATCGAGTGCTAAGCGCGCTTAGTTGGGCACGAAGTCCGTCAGCAGGCGCAGGTAGGAGGTCATGCTCTGCCCACCCACGGTGCCCTTGTAGCCATGGCTGTCGAACTGGGTGCTCTTGACCAGGTTGACGCGATAACGCGGATTGGTCTCATAAGTGCGCCCCAGGGTAGTGGCGGAGCGGCTATTGAACAGGTCGGCACTGACGGTCACGAACTCGCGCGGCTTGCGACGGCCATTGGCGCCGCTGTTGTTCGGGCTGCTGAAGATGTCGCCAGTGGCCGACATGGGGCTGCTGTACTGCTCGCGGCCACGCAGGCTGGTCTTGCCGCTGGCGATCACGAACTGGCCACTCTGCGGACGGTACTTATCGCCACTGGTCAGGTAGCTGGCCAGTACGTCGTACAGGGCCCAGCTGCTGCCGCCACCCAGCTCGGCATTGCGCAGGTCGAAGATGAACACGCCGCCGGTGCCGATGACCTCCATCTCCATCTGGCCGAGGCTGGTGTTGTTCTTCACCAGCAGGCCGGTGTTCTCGTCCACGCCGAAGGCGAACGGCACGTTGGTGTAGTCGGCCAGGCGCACGATGCGGCCCTGGCGCCCACGCTCGCTGAAATGGGTATCGAGCAGGCCATAGTTGAAGAAGCCGAAGCCGCCTTGCGGGTCATACGCCAGATCGTCTCCGGACGGCGTGGTGTAAGGCCCGTAGCGCAGCGCCTCATAGCTCTCGCCGCCGGTGACCATGGGGCCATCGACCATGATCGCGGTACCGGCACTGGTGCCGGCCAGCACGGCGCCGGCATTGTACTTGGCGCGGATCGCCGCCAGCGCTGGGCTGTCGTTGCGACTGGCAGTCTGCAACGTCTGCACCAGCCGCGACTGGTCGCCGCCACCGAAGAAGAAGCCCGTCATGCCGTTGATCTGGCTGACCACGGTCGGGTTGCTGTTGTTGGCGATGTTATCCAGGTCGATGGGAATCCATTCGGCCTTCACGGCGCCGTAGCTCTTCAGCAGATTGGCGTAGTAGATGCCGTTGGCCTTGGAGTTGGCGGCATTCGCGGTGCCGGCATCCGGGTCCTGGCTTTCCGGAATGGAGGCGGCGGTGATCACGCCGATCTTGGCCTGGCCGCTACCGCCGGCCAGCTGGATGAAGCGCTGGTAGATGGCCGCGTTGTCATCCTTGAGGCCGCCTCCCACCAGCAGTAGCGCACCTGCCGCGTGCCCCAGGCCGGGGATCAGGGCAATCAATAGAACGGCGCGGCGACACAGTTTGCTCAGTCTCATCTTCAGTTCTCCGTGGCTGCAGTTGGCTGCAGCGTTGTTGTGGATGTTGTGCAACGGGTACTGCGGAAACGGAATTCAATAAACGCTGAAACGTTGGAAATACTGGCGCTCGATACGGCGGTACACGCCGTTGTCGAGAATCGCCACCAGGGCCAGGTCGAGGCGCGTACGCAGCGCGTCGTCGCCCTTGCGCACGGCGATGCCCTGGCCCTGGCCGAAGAACTTGGGCGCCTGCACGGCGTTGCCGACTCGCTCGAAGCCCTTGCCGCGCTCGGACTGCAGGAAGCCGAAGTAACCGGACACAGCGTCGTCCAGCACCAGATCCACCTCGCCGCGGTGCAGGGCCTGGTAGGTTTCCGCGGCGCTGGCGAAGCGCACGATGGGCAGGTGCCTCTCGTAGCGGGCGGCGAGGAAGCGGTCATAGGTGGTTTCCCGCTGTACGCCGATGCGTTTTACGGCCAGGCGCCGCGGGGTGATGATCACCTCGTTGATGGTGCCCTCACGGGCGAAGAAGAAGGCCGGGGTATGGGCGTAGCGGCGGGTGAAGTCGACCAGGGCCAGGCGTTCCTCGGTGATCGACATCGAAGCCAGGATCAGGTCCGTGCGTCCTTCTCGCAGCGCCGGGATCAGGTCATCCCAGGCGAAGCGCTGCAACTCGCAGCGGGTGCGCATCTGCGCGCACAGGGCATTGGCGATGTCGACGTTGAAGCCCTTGAGGCGACCGTTCTGATCGAGCTCCTCGAAAGGCGGAAACTGTCCTTCCATGGCGATGCGCAGCGTCTCGGCCTGGGCCGGGATCGCCATGAGCATGCCAAGCAGCAGGCAAGCCAATCTCATTTCTTACTCCGCGAGAAAAAAAGGCGCCGGGCAGGCGCCTCAAGGCCAAAGGAGCAATCGAGCAGACCTTGAATCAAAGCTGCCGGCCTCCGCGCATGAGGTACGGAGGCCGACGCCCTAGGGTCGGCCCGCGATCGGTGATGCGGGCCGCAACATCAGAGGATGCTCAGCGGGTAGTCGACGATCACGCGGAACTCGTGCAGATCGCCCTCGCCCTGGTCATCGTTGGCGTAGTGGAAGGCCTGGCGCAGGCGGATCGACAGATCCTTGGCCGGCCCTTCCTGGACCACGTACTTGATGTCGATGTCGGTCTCGCTGTGCTTGCCGTCCTCGCCGTAATAGCCGGCGTAGCCACCGGTCACGTCGGCGTCGGTGCCGTCGATGTCGCTGCCCTTGACGTAGGTGACCTTGGTGGTCAGGCCAGGGACGCCCATGCCCGACCAGTCGTAGCCGTAGCCGACGCGCCAGGACTTCTCGTTGGGTGCGTTGAAGTCGGAGTACTGCATGGAGTTGGACAGGAAGATCGAGTCGCCGCCGACATAGTCGAACGGGGTGTCGCCGTTGACGCGCTGGTAGGCCAGCAGGATCGAGTGCGAGCCCAGGGCGTAGGTGGCGGCCAGGCTGTAGGTGGTGTTGCTGATGTCGCCTTGCAGGGCATCGCCGGTATCGCTGGTGCGGTACAGGTTGAGGTCGAAGTTCAGGCTCTGCCCTTCACTGATGCCGAGGGTGTAGTTGAGGTTGCCGTAGTACTGGTTCCAGGTGTCCTCGAAGCGCGAGGCGTACAGGCCCAGGGCCAGGTCGTCGTTGACGCTGTACCAGCCGCCGGCGAAGTCGATGGTCTTGCCGGCTTCGCCGCTGCCGTAGTTGACCAGCAGCTCTTCATCGCTGTTGGTCGAGTTGCGGTTGTTGTAGGCGGTGAAATGGCCGGCCTCGAGAGACAGGTTCTCGATCTCGCCACTGGTGAGGTGGATACCGGTGGCGGTTTCCGGCAGCAGGCGGCTGTGCGAGGTGGCGAACACCGGGGCCTCGGTGCGCATCTCGCCGTACTTGAGCACGGACTCGGAGACGCGCAGTTTCACCGCGCCACCCGCCTCGCCGTATTCGTCCTGGGCGCGTCCCTCATCGCTGATCGGCAGCAGGCCGGTACCGGTGCGACCACGGCCGCTGTCCAGCTTGATGCCCATGTAGCCGTAGGCATCGGCGCCGAAGCCGACGGGGCCCTGGGTGAAGCCCGAGGCGAACTCGGCCATCACGCCGTGCGCCCACTCCTCGCGGTAGTTCTGGCCACCGGGGTTGTTCTTGAAGTCGCGCTGGAAGTAGTAGTTGCGGTTCAGCAGGTTCAGTTCGCTGTCTTCGACAAAGCCCTTGGCATCGGCCTGGCCGGCCATCGCCAGCTGGGTGCTGGCGGCGGCGACCGCCAGGGCGAGACAGCTCAGTTTTACGAGGTTCATGCCTTACTCCATTTTTAGTGTTGTTGGCGGGCTCGTCGGCCCTTCGTGGTTTTGCCCGGTCAGACAAAGAGTTCCGCTGTCAGCAGCGCTGGACGACTGCCCTTGCTGATGACCGCCTCCAGGCACAGGGTGGATTCACCATCGGGCCAGCAGACGAAGTAGCCCGCGCTCTTCGGGCTCTTCAGCTTGAATTTCCACTCGCGTTCGGCGAACTCGCCGACGTCGCGCAGGCGCTGCTGCAGCTCGATCACCGCGAAGAAGCCGGCCGGCGTATCCACCCGCTCCAGCACGCGGGCTTCTGCGCTGCGCAATGCTTCGGTGGCGGGCTGGTGGTCGTGCAGCAGCTTGTCCAGGGCGAACAGCTCCAGGTTGTTCAGTTGCATCGGTACATCTCGCTTGGGGTTTCTCGCGGGCGAACACTGCCCGCCCGCCCCGTGGCAACGGGGCGAAGTGGGATACGCATCAGGCATTCAGGACGGTTTGGCGAGCCCGATCAGGCGAGCCAGGCTGTGTGCCGCCTCTTCCCGGCTCACGGTTTCCTCGGGCTGGAAGCGACCGGACTCGGCGCTCATCCAGCCCTCACCGACCAGCAACTCGGCGGCCTCCGCCGCGGCCGGGTCGACCTCGGCCAGGTCCTTGAGTGGCGCACGGCGCTGCAGGCTGGTCTTGGCGAAGTCCTCGACCAGGGCCTTGCAGGCCAGCGCCCACTCCGCCCGGGTCACCTCGCGCTCGCCATCGAAACGCTCGCCGCTGTGCAGCCAGCCATTGGACACCGCGACCTCGATCTGCTCGCGCAACGGGTGGTCGCGGTCGATGTCGGCAAGCTTCGGCAGCTTGTCCAGGGCCGGCTCGGCGGCCAGGGTCATCTGCAGGGCGTTGGCCAGCTCGTAGCGGGTCAGCGCTCGCTTGGGCTCGAAACGATTGTCGTCATCGCTGGTCATCAGGCCGCGGAAACTCACCGCACGCACCGCGTCCGGCCAGCGACTGGCGGCAGCGTCCTGCGGGCTGCTGCGCGCCGGGTCGCGGAGGAAGGCATCCACCGGGGCGATGTCCAGGCGTACGTTCTGCACCGTGTAGTTGGTTAGCGAGTCGTTGAAGCGGCTGTGGGCCTGGAAGCCCGACGCCTCGCTGAGCTCGAAGCGATAGCCATAGTGATAGCCGTTGGCCGGGTTGTAGCGGGTCATCAGCCCCACCTGGCGGGTGGCCGTGTTATCGGCCAGACCGTAGAGCACCGCGCGCGACATGGCGGATACCGCGGACAGATCGGTGAGCAGCTGGTTGCCCACCAGGTATTCGTTGCCGGCGACGATGGGCTCCTTGCCCTCGGCCGGCTGCACCTTGCCGCTGGCCAGCTCGTAGCGATCGCCCCGGCCGAGCATGGCCAGGCGCACGTTCTGCAGGCGGGTGCCATACAGGCCGAACTGCTTCTGCGCCTGGCTGGCGTCCATGACCGTCAGGTAGCCCTCGCCGAGCACCTGCAGCTGGCCGCCGGGCTGCACCCAGATCGCCGTGTTGGTATCCAGGCCGAAGCCCTTGGCCGGGCGCTGTTCGACCAGGTAGCTGGCCATGCGCGCCGCGCGCCCGGTGCTGGTTTCCTCGATCTGGTCGAAGTGCTGATCGATGATGCCGGCCTGGAACAGACCCGCGCCCTTGAGCAGCGCCGTGCCGCGCTGATCCGGCTTGGCCGCGACACCGAAGTCCAGCGTATCCATGACCACGCCGTAGGCGGTCGGCATGGTCGCCCCGAGAATGCTCGCGCCGGCGCTGGTACCGGCGACCACGCCGCCCTTGTCGAACACGCCCCGCACCGCCTTCAGCGTCAGCGACGCGCTGCCGTCGGCGTTGTACAGCGCGCGTGCGATACGCGCCTGGTCGCCACCGACGAACCAGACGGCGCTGGCCTCGCTCAGCGGCTTGAGCACCGCCGGGTCGTTCATGGTGCTCTGGTAGTTCTGCTTGTCGATGCCGACGATGCTGATCTGCGCGGCCGGCACGCCAAGCGCCTGCAGCTCGGCCTGGAAGCGCTTGCTGGAGCCGAGACTGCCGCTGGCCGTGGGCATGATGGCGATGCGCGCCCGCTCGGTGCCCCCGGCCAGCTCGATGAGCTTCCGATAGACCTCGGTATTGCTGGCCCGCAGCATGCCGCCGACAGCCAGCAGATGGCCCTCAGCCAGGACCGGCGCGCAATGGCCGGCAAGAATCAGGGCGGCAAGCAGCGCGCCAGGCTTGGTCTGCATTCTCATTTCTTGTTGCTCTTCTTCTGAGTACGGAGTGTTCGCCACACAACCAATTGACTCATTTATTTTCACAAATCAGTCAATTTGAAATGTTGTATACCAGACAAATTCCGTGATCAAGCCCAGGCATCCACTGGAAAATCGACCAAACAGACAGCTTATAAAGGGCAAAGCAGCTCTACCACGGCGTTTCGTGCGCCTTCGTCATGATGAAATTATTTTTTCATGCAGAAACAATATTGACATGATTTTTTCTTGACCTTAGCTTTGCTGACACAAAACGCGTCATCCCATACACCAAGCCAGGTCGCCTCATCTGTGCGGCTATTGGGGCCCGGGCCCACCAGGTTTGGGTCAAGAAATTCGCCGCCATGCGAATCAATGCACCTCACCCGCGAGGGTGGCCAACCATCCGCAACTGGAGTCATAAGATGAACAAGATCGCTCTGCTCGGCGCCCTGGCGCTCTCCGCCTGCGCCACCCTGGCCCAGGCCCAGGACACCCTGCGTATCGGCATCGAAGCCGCCTACCCACCCTTCGCCTTCAAGACTCCGGATGGTCAGATCAGCGGCTTCGACTACGACATCGGCAATGCGCTGTGCGCGCAGATGCAGGTCAAGTGCGAATGGGTCGAGCAAGCCTTCGACGGCCTGATTCCCTCGCTCAAGGTGCGCAAGGTCGACGCCGTGCTGTCGTCCATGTCGATCACCCCGGATCGCCTGAAATCGGTGGACTTCACCAAGAAGTACTACCACACCCCCGGCAAGCTGGTGATGAAGGCCGGCACCGAGATCAAGGACCCGCTGGTCGACCTCAAGGGCAAGAAGGTCGGCGTGCAGCGCGCCTCCACCTATGATCGCTACGCCAGCGACAAATTCGCCGAAGCCGGCATCGAGGTGGTGCGCTACGGCTCGCAGAACGAGGCCTTCCTCGACCTGGCTTCCGGGCGTATCGACGCCTCCCTGGCCGACGTGGTGAACATCGGCGAAGGCTTCCTCAAGACCGACGGCGGCAAGGGCTTCGCCCTGGTCGGCCCGGACTTCAACGATCCGAAGTACTTCGGCAACGGCGCCGGCATCGCCGTGCGCAAGGGCGATGCCGCCACCGCCGAGAAATTCAGCAACGCCATCGCCGCCCTGCGCGCCAACGGCAAGTACGAAGAAGTCCAGGGCAAGTACTTCGCCTACGACATCTACGGCCAGTAAGCACCTGCCGCCGAGGGGGTATCCGCCAGCGTGCGGATACCCCCTTTTTCATTGGGCCGCACGCCGCGCCCATCGGATAAACTGCAGCCCTTCCCCAGCAGGACGCACCCGCCATGACGCCCGCCCCGAGCAATATCACGGTCTATGCCTCTCCGGTGATGCGCAAGCTCGCCGCCGTCGCCCCGGACCTGCAGCCCTCGCTGCGCAAGGTGGCCGATTTCATTCTGCGCCACCCGCTGAAGGCAGCGACCCTCACCATCGAGGAGCTGGCCCAGGCCACCGGCACCTCGCCGGCGGCGGTCAACCGCCTGGCGCGGGCCATGCAGCTGGGCGGGTTCAGCGCCCTGAAGACGGCGCTGGTCGCGACCCTGCAGGAGCTGGTGTCGCCGGTGGACAAGCTGCGCAATGAGCTGGCCCAGCGCGGCGACGGCAATTTCGGTCTGCACGAACACATGCGCAGCGCCTCCAGCAACCTCGGCAGCACCGCCAACGGCAACAGCCAGGAGACCTTCGCCGCCTTCGTCGAAGCGCTGGCCGGCGCGCGTCGGGTGTACATCCTCGGCTTCGGCAACAGCGCCTACATGGCCGGCCTGGCGGCCGCCAACCTGATGCCCTACTGCCCGGACGCAGTGGCGGTGAGCATGGAGGGCGGCAACGAGAACGCCGCCTATCGCCTGGCCAGCATCACCGCCGACGACGTGCTGCTCCCCATCTCCCTGCCCCGCTATTCGCTGGATACCCTGCAGCTGACGCGCTACGCCCTGGAGCGCGGCGCCAAGGTGCTGGCCATCACCGACTCACCGGCCTCGCCGCTGGCGCCCATCGCCGACCATTGCCTGTACGCCACCGCCGAGCACCCGGTGCTGATCAGCTCCAACACCGCGGTACTGGCGCTGATAGAGAGCCTGGTGGCCGCCGTGATGACGCGCAACAAGGAGGCCGTGCGCCTGGCGGCCGAGCTGACCGAGAGCGTGCTGTCCTACCTGCACGTGCCCCAGCAGGAGCCGCCGCGACGCAATCGTCTGCGCAAGCGCGGCGACTGAGCGACGCCTCAGTGGCGCAGGCGGTAGCCGGTCTTGAAGATCCAGCTCACCACCAGCACGCAGGCCAGCAGGAAGCCGAGGATCATGCCGATGCTCAGGCCGAGGTTGACGTCGGCCACGCCGAAGAAGGCCCAGCGGAAGGCGCTGATCAGATACACCACCGGGTTGAACAGGGTCAGCTTCTGCCACAGCTCCGGCAGCATGCTGATCGAGTAGAAGCTGCCGCCGAGGAAGGCCAGCGGCGTGACGATCAGCGCCGGCACCACCTGCAGCTTCTCCCAGCCGTCGGCCCACACGCCGATGATGAAGCCGAACAGGCAGAAGGTGATGGCCGTCAGCAGCAGGAAGGCCAGCGCCCAGAACGGATGGGCCACCTCGAAATCGACGAACAGCGACGAGGTGGCGAAGATGATCAGGCCGAGAATCACCGACTTGGTGGCCGCTGCGCCGACATAGCCGACCAGGATCTCGAAGAACGACACCGGCGCCGACAGCAGCTCGTAGATGGTCCCCGAGTACTTGGGCATGTAGATGCCGAACGAGGCGTTGCCGATGCTCTCGGTGAGCAGCGCCAGCATGATCAGGCCCGGCACGATGAAGGCGCCGTAGCTGACACCGTGCACCTCGGTCATGCTCGAACCGATGGCCGAGCCGAACACCACGAAGTACAGCGAGGTGGTGATCACCGGGGTGGCGATGCTCTGCAACAGGGTGCGCCAGGTGCGGTGCAGCTCGAACAGGTAGATGGACTTGATGGCTTGCAGGTTCATGCGCGCTCCTTCTCATGCACCAGGCTGACGAAGATGTCTTCCAGCGAGCTCTCGCTGGACTGCAGGTCCTTGAAGTCGATGCCGTGCTGGGCCAGGTCCTTGAGCAGCTCGGCGATGCCGGTGTGCTCGCGTTGGGCGTCGAAGGTGTAGACCAGCGCGTGGCCCTCATCGGCCAGCTCCAGTCCGTGGCCGGCCAGTTCGACCGGCACGCTTTGCAGTGGGTGCTTGAGCTGCACGGTGAGCTGCTTCTTGCCGAGCTTGTGCATCAGCACGTCCTTGTCCTCCACCAGGATGATCTCGCCCTTGCGGATCACCCCGATGCGGTCGGCCATCTCCTCGGCCTCCTCGATGTAGTGGGTGGTGAGGATGATGGTCACGCCGCGCTCGCGCAGGCGCCGCACCATGTTCCACATGTCGCGGCGCAGCTCCACGTCGACGCCTGCGGTAGGCTCGTCGAGGAACAGGATCGACGGCTCGTGGCTCAGCGCCTTGGCGATCATCACCCGGCGCTTCATGCCGCCGGACAACTCGAAGATCTTGGCGTCGCGCTTGTCCCACAGCGACAGGTCCTTGAGCAACTGCTCGAGGAATTGCGGATCGGGCTTCTTGCCGAACAGGCCGCGGCTGAACTTCACCGTGGCCCAGACGGTCTCGAACACGTCGTTGACCAGCTCCTGCGGCACCAGGCCGATGGCCGAGCGCGCCGCGCGGTAGTCGGCCTTGATGTCGTGGCCGGCCACCCGCACCTGGCCCGCGCCCGGGTTGACGATGCCGCAGATGATGCTGATCAGGGTGGTCTTGCCGGCGCCGTTGGGCCCGAGCAGGGCGAAGATCTCGCCCTGGCGGATGCTCAGGTTGATGTTGCTCAGCGCCGGATGACCGGACTTGTAGGTCTTGCTCAGATTCTCGACGGAAATCACCGATTCCACGGTTACTCCTTAGCCAGGCGGCGGAAAGCAAAGGCGCGATTGTACGCCGATCAGCTCTCCTCCACGCGCATGCGCAGCTGCTGCAGGCCCTGCTCAAAGTCGCCGCCGACCATCTTGTCCATGTTGAACACCAGGCCCATGGCCTTGCCGATGAAACCGTTGTGGCCGGTCATGCTCCAGTTCACGCGGGTGCCGCCACCCTCGGGCTGGAAGCGGAACTCGGCCAGGTTGCTGGCGCGGAAGGGTTCTAGGAATTCCAGCTGGATCAGCACCCGCTCACCTGGCTCGCTCTCCAGAATGGTCGCGCTGCCCTTGCCCACTTCCTTGTTGCCGACCCAGCGCTGGGTGGCGCCGACGCCGCGCTCGGCGCCCTCGTAGCTCACCTGCATGGCCGGGTCGCGCCGGGCCCAGGGCGACCAGTGCGGCCACTGGTGGAAGTCTTCGATCTGCGCCTGCAGCGCGGCCGGTGGCGCCTGGATCAGCGCGCTGCGCTCGACGCGGAACTGGTCCGGGCGGCTGGCGACGAATACCGCCAGGCCGGCGACCAACAGTACGACGACGATCAGAATGGTCATGCTCTTCTTTCCTTGCATTGGGTTGTCTCCTTGGTGCCCGGATGCAATCCGGGGATATATGCGCCGGGACTCCCGGATTTCATCCGGGCTACCGCTGCGCCGCCTAACTCGCGGCCAAGGCCGCTCCCACGGGGATCGGGCAACGCCTGTGGGAGCGGCCTTGGCCGCGATGGACCGCTTGCGCCTATCAGGGCTGCAGCTCGAACAGCGCCTGGCCGTTCTCCGGGTTGAAGGGCGCGGAGAAATGGTCGTGGACGATGCGCCATTGGCCGCCGATCCTGCGGTAGCCCTGGGTCACCCGCATCCAGCAGCTCTGGCTATTGCCTTCGGCATCGGTGCCGCCGCAATGGCAGAGGAAGTGGCCAAAGCCCACATCGCCGTCGCTCCACTGCTGCAGCTGATGCACCTCGAAGCTCATCGGGCCGGCACACATCTCCAGGCAGGCCTTCCAGTGCGTCTTGTAGACCTCGCGGCCCTTGAACTGCAGCTGCAGGATGGCATCGAAGGCGACCAGGTCGTCGGCGTAGTGGCCGAGGATGGCGTCGACGTCGCGGGCCTTGTTGGCCGCCTCCCAACTGGCGGTCAGGGCTTTCAGTTCGCTGTTTGCAGTACTCATGAATTCTCTCCTCGCGCTCAGGCGCAGCAATCATGGCGAGCCGGGGCCGCGCCTTGGTATTGGTCGTGCAGGCGGGTCCAGTTCAGGCCCTTGCCATCCACGTTGGCCATGCCGTCCCAGCCCTCGCCACGGCCGAAGGGCGTGAGGTCCAGGTAGTGGTAGGCGTTCATCAGCATGTCCAGGCCGCGGGCGTAGGTGGAGTAGGTGTGGAACACGCGGGCGCCATCGCGCAGGAACACGCTGGCGCCGGGCAGCTCGCCCTTGATCATGTCCAGCTGGCCCATGCGCTTGAGCTCGGCCTCGTCCTGGTAGTTGTACTCGACCGGCGCCTGGCTGGAATCGATGGTCACGTGGAAGTCGTAGTTGAAGCGGCTGCCAAACGACGAGTACCAGGGCAGGTCCCAGCCCATGCGTTGCTTGAAGGCCTCCAGCTCCGCCAGCGGTGCGTTGGAGACCAGCACCAGGCTGGTGTCGCGGGCGTGCAGGTGGGCCAGGTGGCCGATGTTGTCGGCCAGGAACGAGCAGCCGGGGCAGCCCTCGCCTTTGTCGCGATGGAACATGAAGTGGTAGACGATCAGCTGGCTGCGCCCGGCGAACAGATCGGCCAGGCCGACCTCGCCTTGCGGCCCGCTGAAGCGGTAGTCGGTATCGATCGCCACCATCGGCAAGGCGCGGCGCTGGGCGTTGAGCGCATCGCGCTGGTGGGTCAGGGCCTTCTCCTGCGCGAGCAGCTGCAGGCGTGCGGCCAGCCATTCCTCGCGGCTGGCGACTTTCGGGTAATCAGGGTTCATCTCGGTGCCTCTCGATTCAAACCATAGATGCATGCTTGGCGAGACAGCAGGCCACACCACGGCCTCGGGCCTGCACGTTTGACTCCCTCTCCCTCTGGGAGAGGGCTGGGGTGAGGGAGGTTGGGCCTGCATGGAGCATGGCGCTGCGCGTTGCCGGTCAGACTCCTCACCCCTACGCGAACCGCCCCGGCCCCTCTTCCCAGGGGGAGAGGGGAGCAAAACTCACAACTGCAACTCGCGCACCGGCCGCACTTCGACGCTGCCGACCCGCGCAGCCGGGATGCCGCCGGCGATCTGCAGCGCCTCGTTGAGGTCGCGCGCTTCGATCAGGTAGAAGCCGGCCAGCTGCTCCTTGGTTTCGGCAAACGGGCCGTCGGTGATGCTCAGCTTGCCGCCGCGCACGCGCACGGTGGTGGCGGTGGCGACCGGCTCCAGCGGTTCGGCGGCAAGCATGCGCCCGCTCTGCTGCACGCTCTGGAAGTAGTCGTAGCACTCGCCGTCGTGCGGGCTGTCCGGCGAGTCGTGCAGGACTTTTTCGTCGCTATAGATCAGGCACAGGTATTTCATCGCTTCCTCCCTGGCAGCGTTTTTCGCTGCGGTCATCCAGTGGTCGAGCGGCACATCGGCAATTCGACAGGGCCGCGAAAATATTTTTCAGGCCCCCGGCAGCTCGGCCAGGCGCCGTTCGAGAAACAAACGGTCAGCGCCCTGCTGGCTCAGCTGCAACGCACGCTGGTAAGCGCTGCGCGCCTCGCCCCAGCGACCCAGGCGACGATTGAGGTCGGCGCGGGCGGCGTGGGCCAGGTGGTAGTCGCCCAGCTCGCCGCGCTCGAGTATGGCCTCCACCTGGCGCAGGCCGGCTTCGGCGCCATCACGCATGGCCAGGGCCACGGCGCGGTTGAGTTCGATCACCGGCGACGGGGCGGCGCCGAGCAGCACGTCGTACAGGCCGACGATCTGCGCCCAGTCGGTGGCCTCCACGCTCGGCGCCTCGGCATGCACGGCGGCGATGGCGGCCTGCAGGCAGTAGGGGCCGATCTCGCCGGAGGCAAAGGCGGCCTGCACCTGCATCTCGCCCTCGGCGATCAGCGTGCGGTCCCACAGACTGCGGTCCTGCTCTTCCAGCAGCACCGGCTGGCCCTCGGCATCGCTGCGTGCGGCGCGGCGCGACTCCTGCAGCAGCATCAGCGCCAGCAGGCCGCGCACTTCGGCCTCGGGCAGCAGCTCGCAGAGCAGGCGGCCAAGGCGGATGGCCTCGGCGCACAGGTGCTGGCGGGTCAGCTCATCGCCGCTGCTGGCGAAATAGCCTTCGTTGAACACCAGGTATACCACCCGCAGCACCGCCTCCAGGCGCTCGGGCAGCTCGCCGCGGCCGGGCACCTCGTAGGGGATGCGCGCGTCGCGGATCTTGTTCTTGGCGCGCACGATGCGCTGGGCGATGGTCGGCGGCGTGGCCAGGAAGGCGCTGGCGATCTCCTCGGTAGTGAGGTCGCAGATTTCGCGCAGGGTCAGCGCCACCTGGGCGTCGGGCGCCAGGGCCGGGTGGCAGCAGGTGAAGATCAAGCGCAGGCGGTCGTCTTCCAGATGCTCGCCGTCCCAGGCCTCGCCGCCGGCGGGTTCCTCCACATCGTCGAGGGCCTGGAAGCGCACCTGGCGGCGCAGCTGGTCGATGGCCTTGAAGCGCCCGGCGGACACCAGCCAGGCGCGCGGATTGTCCGGCACGCCCTGCTCCGGCCACTGTTCCATGGCCGCGCGGAAGGCCTCGTGCAGGGCCTCCTCGGCCAGGTCGAAGTCGCCCAGCAGGCGAATCAGGGTGGCCAGCACCCGGCGCGACTCCTCACGGTACAGGCGCTCCAGCGCCAGCTCGAATTGCTTCGCTTGTCGATCCATCGTCTCGTCCGTTGGCACGGTAGACCCCAGAGCCTAACCACTGGGCGCGGGATAAGAAACCGGATCGACGGACGGTGGCTCAGCGAGGCGCCTGGGCCGCGTCAGCGGCGCATGCGCGAGCGCAGCTTGTAGCGCGCACCGGGGTGGATCAGGCGGGCATAGCTGATCAGGTGCTCGGCCGACCAGGTGCGGCGGATCATCGACAGGCACGGCGCGGCGGGGTCGATATCCAGCCAGGCGGCGGTCTGCGCGTCCACCAGCACCGCCTCGACCACGTGCTCGACATCGGCGATCGGGCAACTGGCGACCAGCACCTCGTTGGGCGTCTGCCGGGAGAAGTCGCACTCCAGGTAGTGCGGCACCCAGCGCGGGTTGACGTAGCGGTCCTCCAGCTGGATCGGCACGCCGTCCTCGCGGTGCACCAGGATGCTGTGGAACACCTGGGCGCCCAGGCGCAGACCGAGGCGCAAAGCCACCTCGTCGTCGGCCTCCACCGCCTCGCAGCGCAGCACGTCGTTGCTGTAGGCATGGCCACGGCCACGCACCTCCGCGGCGATGTTCAGCACCTCGTGCAGCGAGGACTCGGCCTTGCGGTCGGTGACGAAGGTACCGAGGCCGGCCTGGCGCACCAGGTAGCCCTTCTGCACCAGGTTGTTGATCGCCTTGTTGGCCGTCATGCGGCTGACGTCGAAGTCACGGGCCAACTGCTCTTCCGGGGGAATCTGATGGTTGACCGGGTAGGCGCCGCCATGGATGCGCTCGAGAAGGAAATCCTCGATCGCCTTGTAGCGCGGGGTGCTGCTGGTCACGGTGGCTCCTTGGAAATACCCGGTTGCGGCGGATGATAGCGGAGCCGACCTCCCCTCTCCCACTTGTGGGAGAGGGGCTGGGGGAGAGGGTACAGGCCCAGCCCTCTCCCCCAGCCCCTCTCCCGTAAACGGGAGAGGGAGCGGTCCGTGTGCCTTTTCAACCCAGCGACGGCAGCATCCCCGCCGGCAGCAATGGGGTCAGCACCTGGCGCTGCAGCAGCTCGTCCGCCGCGGCGATGTCCGGGGCGAAGAAGCATGTAGGGTGGATGACGCTCTGCTCATCCACCACTGACTCCACCCGGTGGATCGGTGAAGCGTGATCCACCCTACATGGCCGTGCAGGCTCCCGACCTACAGGGAGGGCAGCATCCCCGCCGGCAGTAACGGCGTCAGCACCTGGCGCTGCAGCAGCTCGTCCGCCGTGGCGATGTCCGGGGCGAAGAAGCGGTCCTCCACGTAGTAAGGCACCTCGGCACGCAGGGCCTGGCGCGCCTGTTCCAGGGCCGGCGAGCTGTGCAGGCCCTCGCGGAAGTCCAGGCCCTGGCAGGCACCCAGCCATTCCACGGCGAGCACGCCACGGGTGTTGGCGGCCATCTCCCACAGGCGCTTGCCGGCGTTCGGCGCCATGGACACGTGGTCTTCCTGGTTGGCCGAGGTGGGCAGGCTGTCGACGCTGTGCGGATGGGCCAGGGCCTTGTTGTCGCTGGCCAGGGCGGCGGCCGTGACCTGGGCGATCATGAAACCGGAGTTCACCCCGCCATTGGCCACCAGGAACGGCGGCAGCTGCGACATATGCTTGTCCATCATCAGCGAGATGCGTCGCTCGGACAGCGAGCCGATCTCGGCGATGGCCAGGGCGAGATTGTCGGCGGCCATGGCCACCGGCTCCGCGTGGAAGTTGCCGCCGGAGATCACGTCGCCCTCGGCGGCGAACACCAGCGGGTTATCCGACACGGCGTTAGCCTCCACCGCCAGCACCTCGGCGGCCTGGCGCAGCTGGGTCAGGCAGGCGCCCATCACCTGGGGCTGGCAGCGCAGCGAGTACGGGTCCTGCACCTTGTCGCAGGCGGCGTGGGAACGGCCGATCTCGCTGCTGGCGCCGAGCAGGTGACGATAGGCAGCGGCCGCGTCGATCTGTCCGCGCTGGCCGCGGGCGGCGTGGATGCGTGCATCGAAGGGCGCCCGCGAGCCGAGCATGGCCTCGACGCTCAGGGCGCCGCAGACGGTGGCGGCGGCGTACAGGTCCTCGGCCTCGAACAGGCCGCGCAGAGCATAGGCGCTGGACACCTGGGTGCCATTGAGCAGGGCCAGGCCCTCCTTGGCGGCCAGGGTCATGGGCTCCAGGCCGGCCACGGCCAGCGCCTCGGTGGCCGGCAGCCACTGGCCCTTGTGGCGTGCCTGGCTCTCGCCGAGCAGCACCAGCGACATATGCGCCAGCGGCGCCAGGTCACCGGAGGCGCCCACCGAGCCCTTGAGCGGGATATGCGGATAGACCTCGGCGTTGACCAGGGCGATCAGCGCGTCGATCACCTTGCGCCGGATGCCGGAGAAACCACGGGCCAGGCTGTTGATCTTGAGCAGCAGGATCAGCCGCACCATGGCGTCGTCCAGCGCCTCGCCGAGGCCGGCGGCATGCGACAGCACCAGCGAGCGCTGCAGCTTCTCCAGGTCGGCATTGGCGATGCGGGTCGAGGCCAGCAGGCCGAAACCGGTATTGATGCCGTAAGCGGTGCGGCCCTCGGCGATGATGTTCTCGACGCAGGCGACGCTGGTGTCGATGGCCGGATAAGCGCTGGCGTCCAGGGTCAGGTGCAGCGGCGCCTGGTAGGCGGCGCGCAGGTCGGCCAGGGTGAGGTGGCCGGGTTTCAGGTTCAGCGTGTTCATCAGGTGCTCTTCCTCAACCGATCATCGGCAGTTTAAGGCCCTGCTGGCGGGCGCAGTCGATGGCAACTTCATAACCGGCGTCGGCGTGACGCATCACCCCGGTGCCCGGGTCGTTGGTCAGTACACGGGCGATACGCGCCGCTGCTTCATCGGTGCCGTCGCAGACGATGACCATCCCCGAATGCTGGGAGAAGCCCATGCCCACGCCGCCGCCGTGGTGCAACGAAACCCAGGTGGCGCCGCTGGCGGTATTCAGCAGGGCGTTGAGCAGCGGCCAGTCGGACACGGCGTCGGAGCCGTCGCGCATGGCCTCGGTCTCGCGGTTGGGGCTGGCCACCGAGCCGGAGTCAAGGTGGTCGCGACCGATGACGATGGGCGCGGACAGCTCGCCCGAACGCACCATCTCGTTGAAGGCCAGGCCCAGCTTGGCGCGCTGGCCCAGGCCGACCCAGCAGATGCGCGCCGGCAGGCCCTGGAAGGCGATGCGCTCGCGGGCCATGTCCAGCCAGCGGTGCAGGTGGGCGTCGTCGGGGATCAGCTCCTTGACCTTGGCGTCGGTCTTGTAGATGTCCTCGGCGTTGCCGGACAGCGCGGCCCAGCGGAACGGGCCGATGCCGCGACAGAACAGCGGACGGATATAGGCCGGGACGAAGCCGGGGAAGTCGAAGGCATTAGCCACGCCCTCCTCCTTGGCCATCTGGCGGATGTTGTTGCCGTAGTCGAAGGTCGGCACGCCCATCTTCTGGAAGTCGAGCATGGCCTGCACATGCACGGCCATGGACTGTTTGGCCGCCTTGACCACCGCTTGCGGGTCGGTCTGCGCGCGGTCCTTGTACTGCGCCCAGCTCCAGCCGATCGGCAGGTAGCCGTTGAGCGGGTCGTGGGCGCTGGTCTGGTCGGTGACCATGTCCGGACGCACGCCGCGCTTGACCAGCTCCGGCAGGATCTCGGCGGCATTGCCCAGCAGGGCGATGGAGATCGCCTTGCCCTCGCGGGTGTACCTGGCGATGCGCACCAGGGCGTCGTTCAGATCCGTGGCTTGCTCATCCACGTAGCGGCTGCGCAGGCGGAAGTCGATGCTGCTCTGCTGGCACTCGATGTTCAGCGAGCAGGCGCCGGCCAGGGTGGCGGCCAACGGCTGGGCGCCGCCCATGCCGCCGAGGCCGGCGGTCAGTACCCACTTGCCGCTGAGGTTGCCGTTGTAGTGCTGGCGACCGGCCTCGACGAAGGTCTCGTAGGTGCCCTGGACGATGCCCTGGCTGCCGATGTAGATCCACGAACCGGCGGTCATCTGCCCGTACATCGCCAGGCCCTTGGCATCCAGCTCGTTGAAGTGCTCCCAGCTGGCCCAATGCGGCACCAGGTTGGAGTTGGCGATCAGCACACGCGGCGCGTTGCTGTGGGTCTTGAACACGCCGACCGGCTTGCCGGACTGCACCAGCAGGGTCTCGTCGTCGTTCAGGTTGGTCAGGCTCTCGACGATCTTGTCGTAGCACTCCCAGTTGCGCGCGGCGCGGCCGATGCCGCCATACACCACCAGCTCCTTGGGGTTCTCGGCCACCTCGGGGTCGAGGTTGTTCATCAGCATGCGCAGCGGCGCTTCGGTCAGCCAGCTCTTGGCGGTCAGCTGGTTGCCACGCGGGGCGCGGATCTCGATGTCGCGAAACTTGCTCATGGGGGCTCCTTGTTCTTGTTCGGCAATGGGCTCAGAGGCTGAGCAGGTGGATCAGGCGCGCCACCACGCGGGCGGTGCGGTTGTCGATGTCGTGTTGCGGGTTGAATTCGGCGAAGTCGATCAGGCGCAGCTTGCCGCTGCCCCTGATCCGTTCCAGCAGCGGTTCGAGCAGCGCCAGCGGCACGCCGCGGGCGGCCGGGGCGCTGACCCCGGGGGCTTCGCAGGCGGGCAGCACGTCGATATCGAGGGTCAGATAGAGGGCGTCGCAGCCGGCGATAAAGGCATCCAGCTCGGCGCCGATGGCTTCCAGGCTCGACTCGCGGATCTCGCGGTCCTCGCGCACCAGCACCTCCAGCTCGGTGGCACGCTGGAACAGCGCGCGGGTGTTACTGGCACGGCTGACGCCGAGGCAGGCGTAGCGGAACGGCCAGCCGCGCGCGGCGCTGGCCTCGGCGATTTGCGCGAAGGGCGTGCCGGAGGAATGCACATGGGCCGGATCGCGCAGGTCGAAGTGGGCATCGAAATTGATGATGCCGATCTTGGGGGCGGCCATCCGCGGAGCGGCCTCGCCGCCCAGATGCTCGGCCAGGCCGGACCAGCTGCCGAAGGCCACCTCGTGGCCGCCACCCAGCACCAGCGGCAGGTGGCCGGCGTCCAGCAGGGTGCAGACGCCACGCGCGAGGCGCGCCTGGGCCGCCTCCAGATCACCGTCCGCACAGACCACGTCGCCGGCATCGTAGGCTGGGCCCTGGCGATGCCAGGCCAGGTTGGCCAGGGCCTTGCGCAGCAGCGGCGGACCGCCGGCGGCGCCAATACGGCCGTGATTGCGGCGCACACCCTCGTCGCAGGCGAAGCCGAGCAGGGCCACGCCGGCCGGGCTGTCCGCCTGCAGCGGCTGGATGCGTTGGTGCCAGCGCGGGCTGTCCGGCTCGGGATCGGTACGGCCGGTCCAGGCCTCCATGGAGTGGCGGTCAGCGTGCATGGACTATGTCTCCGGCGAAGATGCGTTGGCGCAGGCGCCCCGGCTGCACGGCGTAAGCCAGCTCGGCGGGGTGGCGGATGTCCCACAGGCACAGGTCAGCCGGCCCGCCGACAGCGATGCGGCCCAGCTCGGGGCGACCGAGGGCGCGGGCGCCGTGGGCGGTCATGCCGGCCAGGGCCTCGCGCGGGGTGAGGCGGAACAGGGTGCAGGCCAGGTTGGCCAGCAGCGTGGGCATGCAGATCGGCGAGGTGCCGGGGTTGGCGTCGCTGGCCACGGCCATCGGCACTTGGTGCTGGCGCAGCAGCTCGATGGGCGGCAGCTGGGTCTCGCGCAGGCAATGGAAGGCGCCGGGCAACAGCACGGCCACCGTGCCGGCCTCGGCCATGGCGCGCACGCCGGCCTCGTCCAGGTATTCGATATGGTCGGCGGACAGCGCGCCGTAGCGCGCGGCCAGGGCACTGCCGCCGAGGTTGGAGAGCTGCTCGGCGTGGGCCTTGATGGCCAGGCCGTGCTCCTTGGCGGCCTGGAAGATGCGCTCGCACTGGGCCGGCGAGAAGCCGATGCCTTCGCAGAACACGTCCACCGCATCGGCCAGACCCTCGGCCGCGGCGAACGGGATCATCTCTTCGCAGACCAGGCGCACGTAGCCATCGGCATCGCCGGCGTATTCCGGCGGCAACGCGTGGGCGCCAAGCAGCGTGGTCAGTATCCGTATCGGGCGCAGCTCGCCGAGACGGCGGGCCACGCGCAGCATCTTCAGCTCATCGGCGACGGTCAGGCCGTAGCCGGACTTGATCTCCAGCGTGGTCACGCCATCGGCCAGCAGGACGTCCAGGCGCGGCAGGCTGGCGGCGATCAGTTCGTCCTCGCTGGCGGCGCGGGTGGCGCGCACCGTGCTGAGGATGCCGCCGCCGGCCTTGGCGATCTCGGCGTAGCTGACGCCCTCCAGGCGCTGCTCGAATTCGTCCGCGCGGTTACCGGCGTACACCAGGTGGGTGTGGCAGTCGACCAGGCCCGGCGTCATCACCCCGCCGCGCCCGGCCTCCTCGGCGCCAGCGACCAGGGCCTCGTCGAACTCGCGCTCGGGCCACAGGCCGGCAATACGCTCGCCCTCCACCAGCACGGCCATGGGCTCGGGCAGCTGCTGCAGGCCGTCGAACAAAATGACGTCGCGCCAGAGGCGGCGCGGCCGGGGAGACAAAGGCATCGGGTTTGTCCTCTCGCTTATATGTATATACATTTAAAGCCAGAGTCTTTCCCCGTCAAGCATTGCCACTGCCCAGCCTGTATTCGCAATGGTGCAGATTGGTTAAGGCAGGCGTCTGATGCCGGAAGGAATGGGGCCCGGGGGCAAATCGATAATTTGTATATACATTAAATCGAAGAGCGAGCGCTATGCCCTGCCGAACCATCGACCTGCAGACATTGCCCGCGACACCCTGAAGAACGGCGTCACTCGCCAACTGGCCATCGCACCGCGTGCCGCCGGACCATAGGGTTTCGCCTCGCGCGCCAGCTGCGCCCAGGTCGCAGATGTATCGCCGCGCCCTGAAACGCAAAACCCCGCCGGGCGGCGGGGTTTCGGTGAACGCGGCGGCCTTATTCGGGCTGGGCGATCAGGTCGGCGGCCGGGTTGCGATGCCACTGCGGCAGCAGCGAGCCGATCAGCATGCCGGCCAGGCTGAACAGCAGGCCGGCCAGCTGCGGCGGCCAGAAGGCCTCGTCGGTCAGGCTGTATTCCAGGTACAGCCAGGAGCTCAGGCCGGCGACGATGGCCAGCAGGGCGCCCTGGGTGGTGGCGCGCTTCCAGAACAGGCCGGCGAACAACGGCACCACGGCGGCGACCAGGGTCACCTTGTAGGCGTTGCCGACCATCTCGTAGATGCTGGCGTCGGAGTACAGGGCGAAGGTCAGGGTGGCGGCGGCGCAGAACAGGATGGTGATACGCATGGCCAGGAGGAACTGCTGGTCGCTCATCACCGGCAGGAAGCGCTTGAGCACGTTCTCGGTGAAGGTCACCGACGGCGCCAGCAGGGTGCCGGAGGCAGTGGACATGATCGCCGAGAGCAGCGCACCGAAGAACATGATCTGGGCGAACAGCGGAGTCTTCTCCAGGATCAGGTGCGGCAGGATCATCTGCGAATCCTCGGCCAGCCAGCGCTTGACCATCGCCGGGTCGATCATCGAGGCGGCGTAGGTGAGGAAGATCGGCAGCATGCAGAAGCACAGGTAGAAGGCGGCGCCGGCCATCGAGGCGCGGGCGGCGATGTTCTCGGTCTTGGCCGACATGACGCGGGCGTACACGTCCTGCTGCGGGATGGAGCCGAGCATCATGGTCACCGCGGCGCCGAGGAAGGCCACGATGTCCTTGGCGTCGAAGCTGTGGATGAAGGTGAACTTGCCTTCGCTGGCCGCCTGGGTGATGACCTTGTCGGCACCGCCGGCCATGTCACCGATCAGCCAGGTCAGGTAGACCAGGCCGACGACGATGATCAGCATCTGGAAGAAGTCGGTCAGCGCCACCGACCACATGCCGCCGAACAGGGTGTACAGCAGCACGATCACGGTGCCGATCAGCATGCCCTGGGTGGTGCTGATGGAGCCGTCGGAAAGCACGTTGAACACCACGCCGAGGGCGGTCAGCTGGGCGGCGATCCAGCCCAGGTAGGAGGCGATGATCACCAGGCTGAGAATCAGCTCGACGTTGCTGCCGTAGCGCTTCTTGAAGTAGTCGCCGATGGTCAGCAGGTTCATGCGGTACAGCGGGCGGGCGATGATCAGGCCGACCAGCATCAGGCAGCCGAAGGAGCCGAACGGGTCTTCGATGATCCCGGCGAAGCCTTCTTCGATGAAGGTGGCGGGAATGCCCAGTACGGCCTCCGAGCCGAACCAGGTGGCGAACACCATGGCCGCGACGATGGGGAAGCCCATGCTGCGTCCACCTGCAGCGAAATCCTTGGAGTTCTTGACCCGGGTGGCGGCATAGAAGCCGATACCGACGGTGACCAGCAGGTACAGCGCAACGAACCAGATCAGCATGTTTCCCGTTTCCAGAGGCATCGGCCCGCCACATGCTGCCCCGCAAGGTGGGGGGGCTGGGGACGGCGGACCACAGGTTTTTGTTATGTCCGCCAGGCTCGTTCGAGCGGCCTGATGGCACGGCCGCGCAGTCTCGCAAAAACGTAAAATATGTCAAACGAAAATGACGAAATACCTGCACATTCGTTTTGCAAACTCGCCTGTTGAATCTGATAAGAGCATGAGAAATCGCGATTTTCCCTAGAGTAATCCGCAGTCACAGTTTTATATTTTTGACACCCCAACACCTGCGCAGCCAGCGTCCCAGCGGCAGATCCAGCCGGTTCGTCTTGTAACAGCCGGTAACGCCCGCCGAGTACGCATGGCTTGAGCCCGGCCGCCGCCTTCGGGATACTGCACGCCGATTTGCGCACCGCCCGCCTGCCATACTGCGGATGCGCCCAGTGGCCAACGGATTGCCTTCAGATAGAGACGGGGAGCCATCGTCGATGATGAAAAGAAGCGACTGGATCTGGACCGTCATAGGTTTGGCCGCAGTCGTATTTTCCTGCTACCTGCTCTACAAGGAGATCCGCACGATCTCCCTGAACGAGCTGCAGGACAGCCTCAATGCCATCGCCGTGCACAACTGGCTGATGGCTGCCGGCGCCACCCTCGGCGCCTATGTCGCGCTGGCCTGGTACGACCGCATCGCCATTGCCCACCTGGGCAAGAAGATTTCCTGGTGGTTCATCACCCTCTGTTCCTTCACCACCTACGCCCTGGCCCACAACATCGGCGCCTCGGTGTTCTCCGGCGCCGTGGTGCGTTATCGGGCCTACACCAGCAAGGGCCTGGTGCCGTCGGAAATCGGCGTGCTGATCGTGTTCTGCTCCTTCACCTTCGCCCTCGGCGTGCTGCTCTCCGGCGGCGCCGTGCTGGTCTGCCAGCCCGATCTGATCAAGCGTGTCGCGGATGTCGGCCCCTGGCTCTCGGTGGCCATCGGCCTGTTCCTACTCGGCCTGGTGGCGCTCTACGTGCTGGGCTCCTGGCGCCATTTCAAGCCATGGAAGTGGGGCAAGCTGCATGTCGAATACCCGCGCCTGGGCATAGTCGGCCGACAGCTACTGGCCGGACCACTGGAGCTGGCCTGCGCGGCGGCGATCATCTATTTCGCCCTGCCGACAGAGGGCAACCCGGGCTATCTGGTGGTACTCGGCGTGTTCCTCGCCTCCTTCTCCCTGGCGCTGCTGTCCCACGCCCCCGGCGGCCTGGGCGTGCTGGAAGTGACCTTCCTCGCCGCCATGCCGGAGCTGCCGACCGCCGACGTGCTGGCCGCGCTGATCGTGTTCCGCGTGTTCTATCTGCTGCTGCCGTTCGCCCTGTCGGTGCTGGTGGTGCTCGGCTTCGAGTGGAACCAGTGGAATCAGAGGCGCCAGCGGCGCGATTGACGAGAACAGGGGCGAGGCATGAGCACGCACAGCATCGAGCGGATCTACCCGCCTGACCTCGACCCGGAAAACCCCAGCGACCAGACCACCTTGCGCATCCACCTGGAGCGCTACGAGTTCGCCGCCCGGCATCTGAGCGGCGACCGCGTGCTGGACATGGCCTGCGGCTGCGGGTACGGCACCGCCCTGCTGGCCGAACGGCACCCGGACAAGCAGGTAACCGGCGTGGACATCGACCCCGAGGCCATCGCCTACGCCCAGCGCCACTACCGCCTGCCCAACCTGCGCTACGTTTGCGCCGACGCCGAGCGCTTCGCGGCCGAGCCCGGCTTCGACAGCATCGTCAGCCTGGAGACCATCGAGCACCTGCCGCACCCGCCGCGCCTGATCGCCAACTACGCGCGGCTACTGGCCGCCGGCGGCCGGGTGATCGCCTCGGTGCCGATCACCCCGACCCTGGACGGCAATCCGCATCACCTGCACGACTTCAGTCGCCGTTCCTTCCTCGCCCTGTTCCGCCACCATCGCCTGCACCCGCATGCCCAGCACCTGGAGCAGATCCAGTGGTGGCAGTTCCGCGGCCTGTTCTCCCGTCGCCCCGACCACGCCAAGCAGCACCGCTCCGAGGGCGTGGGCAACGCGGTGCTGGATTACTACCGGCGGCACCCCACCTACCTGTTTTCCCGCCTGGCGGCGATGCTGCGCTACGGCTTCAGCAACCGTTACCTGACCTGCCTTTTCCTGGCCGAATAGCCCGGAACAGAGCGCTCCAGGCGTTACATTACTGACGTCGATGGGCACCATCAGGACGATCAACTTTTGTCTCGGCGGCGCGTGAGTACCATTTGCTCCGTAGCCACTTTCCAGCCCCTTCGAGGAGGCCCGAGATGAACAAACAACTGATTGCCAGCCTGATCCTGTCCACCCTGACCAGCGCCGCCTTTGCCCTGCCGGGTGACGAACAACCGCCCCTGACCGAACTGCAGCACATCAGCGCCCCGGCCACCGTTGCCGAGGGTGGTGCTGATCGTCTGATCGACAGCCGCGACGTAGCCGAGAACGGTGCCGAGCGCACCAAGGCCTTCCGCGTTGCCGAAGGTGGTGCCGACCGTCTGATCGATGGCCGCGATGTGGCCGAGAACGGTTCCGAGCGCACCAAGGCCTTCCGTGTTGCCGAAGGCGGTGCTGACCGCTTGATCGACAGCCGCGACGTTGCCGAGAACGGCTCCGAGCGCACCAAGGCCTTCCGTGTTGCCGAAGGTGGTGCTGACCGCCTGATCGATAGCCGCGACGTTGCCGAGAATGGCGCCGAGCGCACCAAGGCTTTCCGTGTTGCCGAAGGTGGTGCTGACCGCCTGATCGACAGCCGCGCAGTTGCCGAGAACGGCGCCGAGCGGGTCGGTCGTCAGACCGCCTGACGCAGGCAGTAGTATCCCGAAGCCCGGCTCCTGCCGGGCTTTTTATTGGGCGGCTGCAGCCGGCGGCAGGCGATAGATCCAGATGCGTTTGAGCACGGTGGCGAACTGCGCCGACAGGGTTCCGCTGTTATAGATCTGCCCGTAGCGCACGGCGATCTCACGCACCCGCGGCGCCAGCTCGGCATAGCGGCGCGCCGGCAGGTCGGGGAACAGGTGGTGCTCTATCTGGTGGCTGAGGTTGCCGGTGAGGATATGCAGCAGCTTGCCGCCCTCGAGGTTGCTGGAGCCGCGCAGCTGGCGCAGGTACCAGTGGCCGCGACTCTCGCCCGCCACCGACTCCTTGCTGAACACGGCGGCGCGCTCGGTGAAGTGGCCGCAGAAGATCACCAGGAAGGTCCACAGATTGCGCAGCAGATTGGCCAGCGCATTGCCGGCCAGCACGGCCAGGGCATTGGTGCCGATGGCCAACGCCAGCAGCGGGAACAGCAGGTAGTCCTTGCCCCACAGGCGCAGCAGCTTGGCGCCGAACTGGCGCAGCAGCGGGCGCACCTCGGCCCCGGTGATCCTGCCCTTGTACCACTTGTCCAGGCGCAGGTGCTGGATGGCCACGGCGTACTGGAACAGCAGCGCCTGCAGCGTCACCCACAGCGGCTGCCAGCGGTAGAACGGCTTCCAGCGCTGCTCGGGAAACAGCCGCACCACGCCATAGCCGACGTCGTCGTCCATGCCTATCACGTTGGTCCAGGTGTGGTGCACATGGTTGTGGGTGTGCCGCCAGAAATCGGCCGGGCCGACGATGTCCCACTCGTAGCGGCCCCCGGCCAGCTCCGGGTCGTTCATCCAGTCGTACTGGCCGTGCATCACGTTGTGGCCCAGCTCCATGTTCTCGAGGATCTTGCCCAGGCCCAGCAGCAGGCTGCCGAGCAGCCAGGTCGGCGGGAACCAGCCGAGCATCAGCAGCGCGCGGCCACTCCAGCAACAGAAACGCACCACCCCGCGCACTCGGCGGATATAGCGGGCGTCGGCCTCGCCCAGGTCGGCCAGGGTGCTGCGGCGCAGGCCGTCCAGCTCGGCGGCAAAGGCATCCAGTTCGGCGGCATTCAGTTCACGGTCGATTCGCATGACGCGCTCCTAGAGATCGAGTTGCACATCGCCCAGCGGGGCGCTGACGCACAGGCGGATCGGCTGGCCCGGCTCGGCGAAGGCTGCGCCGCTACGCAGGTCGCGTACCGCACCGGCCAGCAGGGTGCAGGTGCAGCTGGCACAGATGCCCTGGCGGCAGCCGTGGGCCGGGCGCAGGCCATGCTCTTCGGCCAGCTCCAGCAGGCTGCGACTGCTGTCGCCCAGCGCCGCGACACGGCTGCGGGCGAAGTCCAGACGCACCGCCTGGCCGGGCTCGCTGATCCGTTGCGGCGGGCTGAATGCCTCGACCTGCAGGGAACCGCCCCAGCTGTTGCGCACCGCCTCGACGAAGCCGGCCGGACCACAGGCCAGCAGGCCGAAGTCATTCATGCCGAGCAGCTGCCCGGCCTGGAAGCGCCCACTTAAGGGGTCACGCGGTGCGTCCTGGCCAGTCAGCATCCAGCGCACCTGCAGATTGGGGTGGCGCAGCATCAGCTGCTGCAGCTCCGCCTGGTAGGCGCGCTGCCCGGCCTCGCGCACGTAGTGCAGCAGCGTCACCGGCGCTGCATAGCCGCGCGCCAGCGCCTCGCGCAACAGGCCGAGCAACGCGGTGATGCCACTGCCGGCGGCCAGCAGAGCGACGCCGGCGCCCTGCTCCGGCCACTGCAGTTCGCCCTGGGCCTGGGCCAGCTCCAGCACCGCGCCAACCGGCAGATGGTCGAGCACGCGATTGGACAGCCGTCCACCCGGCTGGCGTCGAATACCCAGCTCGATCAGGCCACCGGCGCCCACGCGGGTCAGGCTGTAGCTGCGGCCGTGGCGCACGCCGTCCATCTCGAGATACAGCTGCACGTGCTGGCCGGCACGCCAGCCGCGGGCGTTGCCGTTGCAGCGCAGCTGCAGGGCGAGCAGGTCGTCGCTGACCCATTCGCGCCCCATCACCTGGGCAAACACTCGGTTCAACCGCCAGGCCGGATGCAGCCTGGCCAACACTGCATCCACTTCCGCCTCGCGCAGCCAGGCCCGTGCCGTCAGGGCGCGTAGCGGCCACAGCAGCGGCGTCAGCCAGCGCACGAGAAACAGCGGCAGGAGGGGCATCGCAGCAATTCCAGTGAACATATGTTCACAAATTCTGGCAGCCCGCCTCTTTATCAGTCAACACTTGTGCACTGAGTGTCATTCGACGCCGACAAAACGCATTTGCTAGAGTGCGCCGCAACCTCGCCATCGCCCGAACGTCATGTCGCCACGCGCCGAACAGAAACAGCAGACCCGCCAAGCCCTGATGGATGCCGCACTCAGCCTGATGGACAGCGGCCGCGGCTTCGGCAGCCTGAGCCTGCGCGAAGTCAGCCGCACCGCGGGCATCGTGCCGACCGGCTTCTACCGCCACTTCGACGACATGGACCAGCTCGGCCTGGCCCTGGTCGCCGAGGTCGACGCGACGTTCCGCAGCACCCTGCGCGAAGTGCGCCACAGCCAGTTCGAGATGGGCAGCATCATCGAGGCCAGCGCGCGCATCTTCCTCGACACGGTGAGCGCCAACCGCAACCAGTTCCTCTTTCTCGCCCGCGAGCAGTACGGTGGCTCGCAACCGGTGCGCCAGGCCATCGGCTGTCTGCGCCAGCAGATCACCGCCGATCTGGCCGCCGACCTCAAGCTGATGAACCGCACCCCGCACCTGGACGAGCCGGCGCTGGAGGTGGTCTCCGACCTAGTGGTGAAGACCGTGTTCGCCACCCTGCCGGAGCTGATCGACTCTCCCGACGAGTCGCTGCCCGCCCACCTCACCCCCGAAGCCAAGATGACCCAGCAACTGCGCTTCATCTTCATCGGCGCCAAAAGCTGGCTGGGCCTGGGCCAGGGTCGCGAATAAGCGCAC
The DNA here is from genome assembly GCF_029837695.1 of Pseudomonas sp. GD04019. GTDB lineage: Bacteria > Pseudomonadota > Gammaproteobacteria > Pseudomonadales > Pseudomonadaceae > Aquipseudomonas. The sequence goes on along the minus strand of NZ_JAOEEA010000002.1, from coordinate 119,497 downwards.
CAATCAGGCTCACGCCCTACACTCGCGCACCACAATCGCGCACAGATAAGCCCCAACATCAGGCACCAAGCCGCCAGGCCTGGGGCCACGCCGGTTTGGCAAGGGCCTTGCTCTAGCGTCAGGACCATTCCTGGCCGGAAGCCCAACATGCTGGTGATCCATCACCGCCTCGAACCCCAGCCCTACTGGGACGAAGAACTGCACCTGACCTTCGACGCCCGCAGCAAGAGCCGCCTGCGCTGTTTCAGCGCGGCCGGCGAAGACGTCGGCCTGTTCCTCGAGCGCGGCCAGCCCGCCCTGCGCGATGGCGACTGCCTGCGCGCCGAGGACGGCCGCATCGTGCGGGTCTGCGCCCGTCCGGAAACCCTGCTGCACGTCACCTGCGCGTCGAGCTTCGAGCTGATGCGCGCGGCCTACCACCTGGGTAATCGCCACGTCGCCCTGCAGCTCGGCGATGGCTGGCTGCGCCTGCTCGACGACTATGTGCTCAAGGCCATGCTCGACCAGCTAGGCGCCATCACCTGTACGGTCGACGCACCGTTCCAGCCCGAGCAGGGCGCCTATGGCGGCGGCCATCACCATTCCCATGCCGGCGAGGCCGAGTTCAGCTACGCACCACGCCTGCACCAGTTCGGCATGCGCCCGTGAACAAGGCCTGGGCCCTGCTGCGTCTGGCCAGCCCGCAGCTGCCGATCGGTGGCTACAGCTATTCCCAGGGCCTGGAGATGGCCGTGGAGCGCGCGCTGGTTCGAGACGCCGCTAGCGCCCACCACTGGATCGCCGACCAGCTGCTGCTCAACCTGGCACGTTTCGAGGCACCGCTGCTGCTGGCCCACTGCCGCGCGGCGGTACACCCGGACTGGCCGCGATTGGCCGAACTCGCCGAGCAGCATCGCGCCAGCCGTGAGACCCGCGAGCTGGCCCTGGAAAGCCGGCAGATGGGCTATTCGCTGCGCCAACTGCTGGAAGGCCTGCCCGAGCTGGACCAGGAAGGCCGCAGCTTTCTCGCCAACCAGTCCGAGCTGGGTCTGGCCCCGGCCTGGGCCCTGGCCGCCCGCGCCTGGGCGATCGCCCCCGACGACGCCCTCGCCGCCTGGCTATGGGGCTGGCTGGAGAACCAGCTGGCGGTGCTGATGAAGACCCTGCCACTGGGCCAGCAGGCCGCCCAGCGCCTGACCTCCGAGCTGCTGCCGCTGCTGGAACAGGCCCAGCAGCAGGCCTCCACCCACGAACCCCAGCACTGGGGCAGCGCCGCCTTCGGCCTGGCCCTGGCCAGCATGGCGCACGAGCGCCAGTACAGCCGTCTCTTCCGCTCATGAGAAAAGGAAACCCTGCATGAACAGCCAACCCCTGCGCGTCGGCATCGGCGGCCCGGTCGGATCGGGCAAGACCGCCCTGACCCTGGCCCTGTGCCAGGCCCTGCGCGAGCGCTACAACATCGCCGTGGTCACCAACGACATCTACACCCAGGAAGACGCCCAGTTCCTGGTGCGTAACGAGGCCCTGGCGCCCGAACGCATCATCGGCGTGGAGACCGGCGGCTGCCCGCACACGGCGATCCGCGAGGACGCCTCGATCAACCTGGAGGCGGTCGACCAGCTCAACCGCCGCTTCCCGGGGCTCGACCTGATCATCGTCGAATCCGGCGGCGACAACCTGTCCGCCACCTTCAGCCCGGAACTCTCCGACCTGACCCTGTACGTGATCGACGTGTCTGCCGGCGACAAGCTGCCGCGCAAGGGCGGCCCGGGCATCTGCAAGTCCGACCTGCTGGTGATCAACAAGATCGACCTGGCGCCCATGGTCGGCGCCTCGCTGGAAGTGATGGACCGCGACGCCCGCAAGATGCGCGGCGACAAGCCCTTCGTGTTCAGCAACCAGAAGGTCGGCCAGGGTCTCGACGAGATCATCGCCTTCATCGAACGCCACGGCATGCTCAGCGCCGCCTAGGCCATGACTCCCTCTCCCCTCGGGAGAGGGCTGGGGTGAGGGACACCCCGCCAACGCCATGCCTTACCAGGAGTACTCATCAATGAATCTGCGCAAAACCCTGTTCGCCATCGCCCTGTTCCTCAGCCCTGCACTGGCCTTCGCCCATACCGGCCACGACCACTCCGGCCTGATGGCGGGCGTCGCCCACCCGATCACCGGCCTCGACCACCTCCTGGCGATGCTCGCCGTCGGCCTGTGGGCCGCGCAGCAAAGTGGCGCGGCACGCTGGGCGCTGCCAGGCACCTTCGTCGCCACCATGCTGCTCGGTGGCCTGCTCGGTTTCTCCGGGGTGGAAATCCCGCTGATGGAAACCGGCATCGCCGGCTCGGTGCTGGCCTTCGGTCTGCTGGTGGCAGTCGCCGCACGCCTGCCGATGGCCGTGTCGCTCGGCCTCACCGGCCTGTTCGCTCTGACCCACGGCGTGGCCCACGGTCTGGAACTGCCGGAGCTGGCCAGCCCCTGGGGCTATGCGATCGGCTTCGTCGCCGCTACCGCCGCCCTGCACGGCCTGGGCTACGCGGTCGTGCGTTATCTGCCGCGCGCCGCCGCGCCGCTGGTACGCCTGGCGGGCGCTGCTTCGGCGGGTGCCGGGGTCTGGCTGCTGGCCAGCTGAGAAGACGCTCACGGGCGTGCCCGGCACGCCCTTGCTAGACTGGCGGGGTCCATCTCCACGGTTCCCGCCATGCCTGTTCGTCCTCGCCGCGCGCTGATCGGCCTGCTGCTGTTGTGCTCCTCGATCGCCCACGGTGCGCAGCCGCAAGGCCTGGAAGTGACCTGGAACATGAGCCCCTGGCCGGGCCTGATCAACATGCAGGACGGCCGCCCCAGCGACGGCATCATCGTCGACCTGCTGCAGCAGATCATCCAGCGCCTGCCGCAATACCGCCACAGCTTCCGCCTGAACAACCTCACCCGCGGCCTCGAACAGCTCAAGCGCGAACCGCTGAGCTGCTTCCTACCAACCTTCCCCACGCCCGAGCGCGACCAGCACGGCTATTACGTCGGCCTGTTCGTCGCCATGCCGCACCAGCTGGTGGTGCGCACCGCCGACCTGCAGCGCTTCAGCCAGGGCCAGGACGAGGTGTCGATCCGCCAGCTGCTGCGCGACAACCAGCTGCGTGGCGGCTTGGTCCGCGACCGCAGCTACGGACCGATCCTCGACCCGCTGCTGCAGGCGCCCGAGGCCCTGCCGCAGCTGCAACGCATCCAGACCAGCAGCGCCGGTAGCAACCTCTACGGCATGCTCGAACACCATCGCATCGATTACCTGCTGGACTACGCCGAAGTGGTGCAGTACGTGCAGCGCCAGCAGGGCGTGGCCCAGGGCCTGAGCCTGCTGCCGCTGAGCGAGGCCAGCTCGCCCTACGTCAGCGGCATCTACTGCAGCAGGAACGCCGAGGGTGCCGAGCTGGTCCGCCAGCTCGACCGCATCGCCCGCCAGCCCGAGGTCATCGCCCTGTTCATCGAGGCGCAGAAGGCCTATATGCCGCCGCGCACCCTGGCCCACTACCAGCCGTGGCTGGATCGCTTCTTCGCCGAGCGACCGCACCAGGACCTGACCAACCTGCCGCGCTGATGGCTATTGGAGCCATCGAGACAATCAACGGGCCCGCGCGACGGGGCCGGCCTAATCTGGCGGCCAACCCAGAGCGGAGACGCCGCCATGCCCATCCACGCTTTCCTCTACGCCCTGCTGGCCTGCTACGCGGCCGGCGCCAGCGGCACCTGCCCGCAAGAACTCGCCTGACCAATCGGACAGGGTTACCCTGTGCAGCCTTTTCGCCTGGGAGCACCCTGCATGAGCCTGAAGTCCGTCTGCGTATTCTGCGGCGCCAGTCCCGGCGCGCGACCGATCTACCGTGAGGCCGCCGAGAACCTCGGTCGCAGCCTGGCCGAGCGCGGCCTGACCCTGGTCTATGGCGGCGGCGCCGTCGGCCTGATGGGCGTGGTGGCGGATGCGGCCCTGGCCGCTGGCGGCGAGGTGATCGGCATCATCCCGCAGAGCCTGGAGCGCGCCGAGATCGGCCACAAGGGCCTGACCCGCCTGGAAGTGGTGGACGGCATGCACGCGCGCAAGGCACGCATGGCCGAACTGGCCGACGCCTTCATCTCCCTGCCCGGCGGCCTCGGCACCCTGGAAGAGATGTTCGAGGTGTGGACCTGGGGCCAGCTCGGCTACCACGCCAAGCCGCTGGGCCTGCTGGAAGTGGACGGCTTCTACGCGCGCCTGACCGATTTCCTCGACCACTTGGTGGCCGAGCGCTTCGTCCGCGAAGCGCACCGCGCCATGCTGCAGGTCGGCGCTTCGCCGGCCGAACTGCTTGATCGCCTGGCGGCCTGGCAGCCCACCGCGGCGCCCAAGTGGGTCGACCGCTCGTAACGCCCACGAGGCCGATGACAGTGGCGCGACGCCATGCTACACAGAGGCCCCACCCAACAAGGATGTTTCGCCCATGCCCCTGCTCGCGCTGCTGTTCATCGCCTGCCAGATCGTCTGCGGCCTGCACGTGGTCCGTAGCGGCCAGGAGCGCTACTGGCTGTACCTGATCATCGCCCTGCCCGGCCTCGGCTGCCTGATCTACTTCCTCGGCGTGATGCTGCCTGACATGCTCGGCAGCCGCAGCGGCCGCCGCGCGATCAACCAGCTGCACGACCGCCTCGACCCCGAACGTCATCTGCGCGCCCTGCGCGACGCCCTAGACCTGAGCGACACCCGCGAGACCCGCGTGCAACTGGCCGACGAACTGCTGCGCCTGGCACAACCCGCCGAGGCCGCCGACCACTACCGCGCCGCCCTGCGCGGGGTGCACAGCCACGCGCCGGACATCATGCTCGGCCTGGCCCGCGCCCAGTTCGCCCTGGACAACGCCGCCGGCTGCCGCGAGACGCTGGACCAGCTGATCCAGCACAACCCGCAGTTCCGCTCCGCCGATGGTCATCTGCTGTACGCCCGCGCCCTGAGCCGGCTGGGCGAGCTGGCCAAGGCCGAGGAAGAATTCCACGCCCTGCTCGGTCATTTCGCCGGCCCCGAGGCCCGCTATTACTACGCCCAGCTGCTGCGCCAGGCCAACCGCAGCGGCGAGGCGCGTGCCCAGCTGGAACAGATCGAGCAGTACGCAAAGCGCGCGCCCAAGCACTACCGCAACCTGCACCAGGTCTGCCTGGCCCAGGTGCGCGACGAGCTCAAGGCGCTGGACGCCCCGCAGCAGCAGAGCGCCTGACGTCCGCCCTTAGCCGGCGGCCTGCTGCACGATCACCGTCTGCGCCGCCATCGGCGCCGGGAAGCCGGCCTCGCCGAGGGCGTCCTTGATCACCTTGTTGGTGTCGAAGTAGACCTGCCAGTAGTGATCGGTGTGGCAGTAGGGCCGCACCGCCAGCACTGGGCCGACCAGGTTGAACTCGAGAATCTCCACGTCCACCGCCGGCGTCGCCAGCACGTTGTCGATCGCCGCGATGCGCTGCTTGAGCAGGGCCACGGCGGCCTTCCAGTCGGTGGCGCCGGACAGCTGGGCGACCAGGTCGACGCGGCGGAAGGCGTTGTGCGAGAAGTTCTGGATGTTGTCGCTGAAGATCTTGTTGTTGCCCACCAGGGTCAGCACGTTGTCCGGGGTGTTGATCGCGGTGACGAACAGGCCGATCTCGGTGACGGTGCCGGTGACGCCGCCGGCACAGATGAAATCCCCGACCTTGAACGGCCGCAGCACGATGATGAAACCGCCCGCCGCCAGGTTGGCCAGCAACCCGGACCAGGCCATGCCGATGGCCAGGCCGACCGCCGCGATCAGCGCGGCGAAGGTGGTGGTCTGCACCCCGAAGTAGCCGAGGATGCCGATCACCAGCAGGATGTTCAGCGTCACCGTGATGAAGTTGCCCACGTAGCGCAGCACGGTCGGATCGACCTTCTGCCGGCCCAGGGTCTTCTGCAACAGGCCGACGGCGAAGCCGATCAGCCAGCGCCCGATCACCCAGAAGGCGATGGCCGCGAGGATCTTCGCGGCGAAGGCGGCACCGTACTGCGCCACCATGTCCATCAGCTGGTTGACCTTGGTGGTCCCCACCGTGATCAGCGATTCGCCCTCTTCCATTGTCCTGCCCTCGCACGCCATGAATGACAGCAAGAACGCTAGCACGGCATGGCCGAAACGCCCTGGCGCAGCGTCCGCTTTGCCGCTACGGCAAGGCACTTGGCCATCGTATACACTGCTTAGGCGCCCTCCTCGTTGCCCGGTCCGCCCCATGCGCCCGATCCTGGTGTTGCTCGCAGTTCTGCTACCCCTGGCCCCGGGCTTCGCCGCTGCCAGCGAGACGGTGCTGCGGTTGCTGACCTGGCCCGGCTATGCCGACGCCGACCTGGTGGCGCAGTTCGAGCAACGCCACGACGTGCGGGTGGAAGTCACCCTGGTCGGCAACGACGACGTGCTGCGCAGCAAGCTGGCGGAGAACAATGGCGGCAACTACGACCTGATCGCCGCCAACACCGCGGAGATCGACCGCTACATCGACCAGGGTCTGTTGCAACCACTGCAGCCGACGCGCATCACCAATACCACTCGCCAGCTCTGGCGCTTCCGCGACTATCCGAAGATTCCCGGCATCAGCCGCGACGGCAAGGTCTACGCCGTGCCCTACACCTATTCGGAGATGGGCCTGATCTACGACCGCAGCCAGTTCAGCAGCCCGCCACAGTCCATCACCAGCCTGTGGGACCCGCAGCTGCAGGGCCGGGTGCTGGCCTTCAACGGCAGCAGCCACAACTTCTCCCTGGCCAGCCAGGCACGTGGACGCGACCCGTTTCGCATCGAACCCGACGACTTCCCCCAGCTCACCGAGCAGCTGATCGCCCTGCGCCGCAACGTGCTGACCTTCTATTCGCTGCCCGAGGAGGCCGCCAGCCTGTTCAAGGAACACCAGGTCGCGCTGCTGTTCGCCAACTACGGGCGCCAGCAGCTCAAGCAGTTGCGCGACAATGGCGCCGACGTCGGCTACGTGATCCCCCGCGAGGGCGCCTTGGCCTGGCTCGACTGCTGGGCGATCAGCCGCGGCGCCCGTGACCTGAAACTGGCCGAAGCCTGGATCGACTTCGCCCTGGAACCGCCGATGAGCCGCGCCCTGGTGGAGCGCCAGGGTCTGTCCAACACCCTGCAGGAGGCGGAAAGCAGCGGAGTGCCAGGGCGCATGATCTGGCTACGCCCGGTCGAAGACGCCGACCGCCGCACCCGCCTGTGGGAGCGCATTCTCTCCGGCGAACGCCCGCCGCTGACGGAGGCGCCATGAAGTTCGGCATCGCCTTCAAGCTCGGCTGCCTGCTGGCGCTCTTCGGTGTGCTGGTCTGCGGCCTGACCGGCTACTACTCCTACAGCAGCAGCCGCGCCACCCTGCTCAAGGCCGCCGAGCGCGACCTGCTCACCGCCACCCAGGTGCTCGGTCGCAACCTGCGCGGCAGCATCGACGGCGTGGCCCGCGACGCCCTGCTCATGGCCGAAGTATCCAGAGCCCGCGACCTGCCCCGGGTGACCGACGAAGACCGCCGCGAGCACAGCGAACATGACCTGGCCGAGCTGTTCCGCGCGCAGATGCAGGTGCACCCGGAATACATGCAGATCCGCCTGATCAGCGCCACCGGCCACGGCCTGGAACAGGTGCGCATCGACCGTGACGGCGAGCGCCTGCTGAAGATTGGCGGCGCCAAGCTGCAGGAGAAGGGCCACTACGCCTACGTGTTCGACACCCTGCGCCTGCCGCCGGGCGAGGTACGCCTGTCGCCCATCGTGATCAACCACGAACTGGGCGCCCACTCGGGCCTGGGCAAGCCGACGCTGCACGTGTCCACCCCGGTAGCCGATGCCGACGGCAAGGCCGGCGCCCTGATCGTGATCAACGTCGACCTGGACCAGCTGTTCGCCCAGATCAAGAGCGACCTGCCCAGCCACTACCAGGTGTACCTGAGCAACCGCTGGGGCGACCTGCTGATCCACCCCGACCATCGCCGCACCTTCGGCTTCGACCAGGGCCGCCGGCTGTTCATCCAGGAGGAGTTCCCCGAGGTCGCCGCCCTGCTCGACGAAGACAAGGAGAGCAGCCTGGTCAGCCACGCCAGGGACAGCGCACATGACCTGGTAGCCGCCTTCGTCCGCCTCACCGTCAACGCCAGCAGCCCGGAACGCTTCATCGTGCTCGGCCTGGCCCAGCCGGAAGACCACGTTTTGGCCGAAACCAATCGCCTCGGCCAGCGCATTGTCCAGGTGGTGATCCTCTCCAGCCTGCTGACCCTGGCCATCGCCATCATCGCCTCGCGGGCCATGACCCATTCGCTGAAGAGCATCACCCTGGCGGTAGAACAGTTCACTCGCGAGCGCCGCAGCGGCCCCCTGCCGGTGCAGCGCCAGGACGAGCTGGGCCAGCTGGCGCGCAGCTTCGCGCAGATGCAGGAGGAGATCCTCGACCAGCTCGACGAGCTCAACCAGAGCCGCAACGCCCTGGAGCACCTGGCGCGCCACGACGCGCTCACCGGCCTGCCCAACCGGCGCATGTTCTTCGAGCGCCTGGAACACGCCCTGGCCAACGCGCGGCGCAGCGCCATGCCGCTGGCCGTGCTGTTCGTCGACCTGGACCACTTCAAGCAGCTCAACGACAGCCTCGGCCACGGCGCCGGCGACCGCGTGCTGCAGGCGGTGGCCAACCTGCTGCGCTCGGCCACCCGCGAGAGCGACACGGTGGCGCGCCTGGGCGGCGACGAGTTCGTCATCCTGATCGAGCAGATGGACGATCCGCAGCGGGTCATCGCCGTGCTGCACAAGCTGCACGAACGCTTCCAGCTTCCCATGCTGCTGGACGGTCACGAGGTACAGGTGCAGGCCAGCATGGGCGTCAGCCTGTTCCCGCGTGACGGCGACGACATCGAATCGCTGCTGCAGCAGGCCGACCGCGCCATGTACGCGGCCAAGAATGCCGGACGCAACACCTACAGCTACGAGGCCCACGAACAGCGCTGAGTCGTTGCCGACCGCGGCCGTCTCCGGCACTAGTTACCGTCGCCCTCATGTTTTCCCCTATCGCGACCTGGGCGGCGCGCCGTCTATGCTTGCCTTAACGTTCATCATCAGGTGACTCCAGTGCTTCCACTGCTGGTCTGCGACGACTCGACCATGGCGCGCAAGCAACTGATCCGCGCCCTGCCCCCCGAATGGCCGGTGACCATCACCCAGGCCAGCCATGGCGAAGAGGCCATGGCCGCGATACGCCAGGGCCTGGGCGCCGTGGTGCTGCTGGACCTGACCATGCCGGTGATGGACGGATACCAGGTGCTGGCCAAGGTGCGTGAGGAAGGGCTGGATTGCCGCATCCTGGTGGTCTCCGGCGATATCCAGGACGAGGCCCAGCGGCGGGTCGCCGAGCTCGGCGCCCTCGGCTTCATTCAGAAGCCGGCGCCGGCCGACGAGCTGCGCGCCACCCTCGAACGCCTCGGCCTGTTCCAGCCGCCGGCCAACGGCGAGGCGGCGCCAGCCCATGAAGAGCCGCTGTTCAAGGTCGGCTTCCGCGACGCCTTGCGCGAGGTCAGCAACGTCGCCATGGGCCGCGCCGCCGCCCTGCTGGCCGCGGAGCTGGGCGTGTTCGTGCAGCTGCCGATTCCCCAGGTCAACCTGTTCGAGGTCAGCGAGCTGCACATGGCCCTGGAGGACGCGCGGCGTGGCGAACACCTCAGCGCCGTGTGCCAGGGCTTCATCGGCGAGGCCATCGCCGGCGAGGCGCTGCTGCTGTTCCACGACTCGGAAGTGGCCGACATCGCCCAACTGCTCGGCTGGCAGCCAAAGGACGCCGGCGAGACCTCGGAGATGCTGCTGGACCTGGCCAGCATCCTGATCGGCGCCTGCCTGGCCGGCATTGCCGAGCAGATCGACATCCGCTTCTCCCAGGGCCACCCGCAGCTGCTCGGCCAGCACGCCGCCATCGGCGAGCTGATCCAGCTCAATCGCGAGCGCTGGAAGAAGACCCTGGCGGTGGAGATCAGCTATGGCCTGGAGGGCCACGCCGTGCATTTCGACCTGCTCCTGCTGTTCACCGAGGACTCGCTGCCCCGGCTGACCGGCAAGATCCATTACCTGATGGAGTGACCCCATGACCGGCCGCGCGCAGATCGACATGCAGGAACTGCACTGGTTGCTCGACATCGTCCAGTGCCTGGACGTGGGCGTGCTGGTGCTGGATCGCCAGTACCGCATCGAGGTGTGGAACAGCTTCATGGAGAACCACTCCGGCCTGGGCGCCGACCAGGTGCAGGGCCGCGAGCTGTTCGAGCTGTTCCCGGAGATCGACCGGGCCTGGCTGGAGCGCAAGGTCAACAGCGTGCTGCGCCTGGGCACCCGCGCCTTCAGCCTGTGGCAGCAGCGCCCGTATCTTCTGCGCTTCAAGAGCTACCGGCCGATCACCGGCCAGGCCGACTTCATGTACCAAAACCTCACCGTGCTGCCGCTGGCCGCCTCGCGGGGCCAGGTCGAGCATGTGTGCCTGGTGATCTACGACATGACCGACGCCGCCGTCGGCCAGCTGCGCGGCGGCTAGCGGGTCAGCGCTTCTTCGGCCCGGGCTTGGGCTTCTCGCCGAACCTGGGCACCGCGCGCACGGCCTTGGCCCTGGGCTTGTCGTCCTCCGCATCGAACCAGTTGCCCAGGTGGATCTTGCCCTTGCCGCCCGCACCGGCGCCGGGTATCAGCTTCTGCTTGGGCTTCTTCGGCTTCTTCAGTACGGCGCCGCTGGCGTCGGTCACCGGCACCCGGTGGTCCGGCTCGAAGCCCGGCTCGTCCTGGCGGCGGATCACCTGGCGGGTCAGCACCTCGATGGCGGCCAGCAGCTGCACCTCGTCGGCACACACCAGCGACACCGCCTCGCCGGTGGCCCCGGCACGACCGGTACGACCGATGCGGTGCACATAGTCCTCGGCGACGATGGGCAGGTCGAGGTTGACCACCAGCGGCAGGTCGTCGATATCCAGGCCGCGGGCCGCCACATCGGTGGCCACCAGCACGCGCACCTCACCGGCCTTGAACCGCTGCAGCGCGCGCAGGCGCGACGGTTGCGGCTTGTCGCCATGGATCGAGTCGGCGGCGATGCCTTCGGCCAGCAGCAGCTGTTCCAGCTCGTCGACGCCCTTGCGGGTCTTGCCGAACACCAGCAGCTGGTCCCAGCCGCGCTCGCGGTACAGGTGCAGGAACAGCTCGCTCTTGCGCTTCTTGTCCACCGTCACCAGCCATTGCTTGACCCCTTTGGCCGTGGCGTTGCGCGGACTGACCTCGATGGACAGCGGGTCGCGCAGCAGTTCCTTGGCCATCTGCCGGATGGCATCGGAGAAGGTGGCGGAGAACAACAGGGTCTGGCGCTTGCGCGGCAGCGCGGCGAACAGCTCGTCCAGCTCGCTGGCGAAGCCCAGGTCGAGCATGCGGTCGGCCTCGTCCAGCACCAGCGCCTGCAGCTGGTCGAAGCGCACCGCGTTCTGCCGGTACAGGTCGAGCAGGCGGCCGGGGGTGGCCACGAGCAGGTCGATGCCCTTGCGCAGCTTGAGCATCTGCGGGTTGATGCTGACCCCGCCGTACACCGCGTAGGTGCGCAGCGGCAGGTTCTGCGCGTACTGCTGCACGGCCTGCTGCACCTGCTCGGCCAGCTCGCGGGTCGGCACCAGCACCAGCGCGCGCACCGAGTTGGCCGCCACTTGGCTGCCTTCCATCGTCAGCTTTTGCAGCAGCGGCAGGGCGAAGCCGGCGGTCTTGCCGGTGCCGGTCTGCGCCGCGGCAAGCACGTCGCGACCCTTGAGCACGGCGGGGATCGCCTCCTTCTGCACCGGCGTCGGCGTGCGGTAGTCGAGCGCCTCGAGAGTGCGCAGGATGGGATCGATCAGGCCGAGGGTGGCAAAGGACATGGGGCGGAACCGGCAGGGGAACGAGCGCGCATTGTACCCGCTGCACAGGATAGCGCTCAGCCCTGCTTCTGCATCTGCCGCAGCAGCGGCGTGCACTGGCTGGGCTCGTCGCCGCCACTGGGCGCCACCAGTGCCAGCAGGCCGGCCGCCGGCGCCACCGCCACGCCGAGCGCCACCAGGCCGACGCCACGCAGGGCCAGCGGTGTGCCCTTGACCCCGGCGTCGGGATTCTTGAAGGTGCCGCGCACGAAGAGCGGCGAGCGCAGGGAGAAGATGCGCAGGCCCTTGGCCGCGGGGGTGACGACGAAGTCGAGGCGCTCGTCGGCGAAGCTGGCGTTGCCGTCGACCTTGACCAGCGCATTCTCGGTGTCGACCACGAACAGCCGGCTGCTCATCAGCCCGTTGCGGATGCCGAGGTCGGCGGCGGCGCAGTTGATCCGTACCTCCTCGTCGCCGAACAGCTTGCCGACCAGGTAGTTGCCGACGTTGAGGCCGGCGATCTCCAGCAGGCCGCGGCTCACCGCGCCATCGTTGATCAGCATCTTCAGCTCGCCATCGGCGCTGCCCAGCAATGCCGCCACCGAGTTGCCGGTGCCACTGAGTTTGGCGTCGCCATTCAGCGCGCCGAGGCTGGTCTGCATCGGCGCGAAGGTGGGAAACAGGTGTTTGAGCTTGAGGTCGCGTGCGGCCAGGCGCACCCGGCCCTGCATGGGCGTGACCGCACCGTCGAGGCGTACCTGCGCATCCAGGTTGCCGCCGGCCATGCCGAAACGCAGGGGTTCCAGGCTGAGCACACCGTCGTTGAGCACCAGGTGGGTGTCCAGATCACGGATCGGCAGTTTCTCGTCATGCACGATGCGCTGGCCGGTGAAGCGCACGTCGGCGTCCATGCTGCGCCAGCGCTCGGTGCGGAACTCCTCCACCGGCAGTACCTTGTTCGCCGGCTGGCTGGCGGCGGCGCCTCGGGCCTTCTTCTCGGCATTGGAATCGGCACCGATCAGCGGCGCCAGGTCGGCGAACAGCAGCTGATTGGAGGTCAGTTGGCCGGACAGCTTGGGCCGCGGCTGGCGGTTGACGAAGGTCAGGTCGCCATGAATGTCGCTGTCGCCGATGCGGCCGTTGAAGCCCTGGTAGCGGAACAGCGCGCCATTGGCATCGCGCAGGTCCGCCTGCAGGCGGCCGTCGGTGCTGTATGGCGGGGTGTCCGGCAGGGTCACGCCGGTCAGCGGATAGAGTTGGCTCAGGCTGGTGCCGGCCAGTTGCAGGCGCAGATCGAGGGCGCCGAGGTTCTGCGGATCGGTGAGGCTGCCGGCGACCCGGATGCGCGTGCTGCCGATGCGCACATCGGCCTGCAACGGGAACGGCAGGCTGGCGTCCTGCAACGCCAGCAGGCCGCCGACCTTGCCGCTGCCGCTCACCGCCTGGCCCTGGAAGCGCCCCTTGGCACGCCAGGCGAAGGCGTAGTCCTGGGCCGCCGCATGTTCATCGGCCAGGCGCTTGGCGGCGCTGTCGCCGACTATCTGGGCAAACGGGATGGGCGCTCCGAGCGGATCGATCTGCGCCTCGAGGCGGGTCTTCGACACCTGGTCGTCGAGGCTGACCACGCCATGATCGAAGCCTATGGTGCCGATATCCAGGGTCCAGGGGCTCGGTTCGGCGGTCTCATCCGGCTGCTGGCCACCCAAATCGAAGGTCCAGTTGGCGCGGCCATCGGCCAGGCGCTGCAGGCTGGCATATGGCGCGCCGAGCTGGATGCGCGGAATGCTCACGGTCTTCCACAGCAGCGGCAACGGTGCCAGGCGGAACTGCACCCGATCCAGGCTGACGAAGGTGTCGCCCTCGGCCCACTCGGGATTGCCCAGGTTCAGCTGTTCGGCGGCGAAGTGCGGCCAAGGCAGCCAGGCGCGCCAGCCGCCCTCCTCCGGTTCGCGCTGCCAGACCACGCTGAGGTTGCCCTCGATGGCGAACGGCCGGTTCAAGGCCTGCGACACCTTGTCGTTGATGGTCGGGCGCAGCAGGTTCCAGTCGAACAGCACCAGAAACAGCATGAGCGCCGCGACCGCCAGAAGCAGTACGGCCAACGCCCCGCTCAACCACTCGCGCATCCTCAGCATCCCTCGATTCCCATTCTGCTCACTGCAGTTTCGACTGACGAAACGCGGGAACGCTCCCCAGGCTGGTGCACTCGAGTGAAATACCCGATGCTGGAACCCTCAACCGGACCCGCCCATGCAGCTGATCGACACCCACACCCACCTCGACTTCCCCGACTTCGACGCGGACCGCGACGAACTGCTGGCACGCAGCCGCTCGGCAGGTGTGGAGAGGCTGGTGGTGCTCGGCGTGTACCACGACAACTGGCAACGGCTGTGGGATCTGGTGCAGAGCAACGAGGGCCTGTACGCCGCCCTCGGCCTGCACCCGGTGTACCTGCAGCGGCACCGCCCCGAGCACCTGGAGCAGCTGCGCGATTGGCTGCAACGCCTGGCCGGGCAGCCACGGCTGTGCGCGGTGGGCGAGTTCGGTCTGGACTATTACGTGGAGAGTCTGGACCGCGAGCACCAGCAGCAGCTGTTCGAGGCGCAGCTCGGCCTGGCCGCCGAGTTCGAGCTGCCGGCCCTGCTGCATGTCCGGCGCGCCCATGCAGCGACCATCGCCACGCTCAAGCGCTACAAGCTGCCACGGGGCGGGGTGATCCACGCCTTCGCCGGCAGCTACGAGGAGGCGCGCGAATACATCCGCCTCGGCTTTAGGCTGGGGCTGGGCGGCGCGCCGACCTGGCCCCAGGCCCTGCGCCTGCGCAAGGTGATCCCGCGCCTGCCGCTGGAGGCCATAGTGCTGGAAACCGACGCGCCGGACATGGCCCCGGCCATGTACCCCGGTGTGCGCAACAGTCCCGAGCACCTGCCGGATATCTGCGCCGCCCTGGCCGAACTGTGCGGGGTGACGACCGAAGAGCTGGCCCGCGTCAGCAGCCGCAACGCGGCCGAGCTGTTCGGCTGGTCGAACTGAGAGAAGACAGACGCCCGCGGCTTTCACCCACCCGATAACGACAAGGCCCGCCGATTGGCGGGCCTTGCTTGCAGGGGTGGCAGATCAGACGCGGAAGGCGCCGATCAGCTCCTTCAGCCGCGCCACCTGATCGGACAGCGCGCGGCTGGCCTGCTCGGTCTCGACGGCGCCCTCGGCAGTGCGCTCGCCGGCCTGGTTGATCTCGACGATGTTCATGTCGATATCGTGGGCCACGGCGGTCTGCTGCTCGGCGGCAGCGGCGATCTGCTGGTTCTGGTCGACGATCATGCCGACCGCACCGAGGATATTTTCCAGCGCGTGCTGCACCTGGGCCGACTGGTTGACGGTGCTTTCCACCATCTGGTGGCTGCCGTTCATGGCGGTCACCGTAGCCCCCACGCCGCTCTGCAGGCGACCGATCATCTGCTCGATCTCCTCGGTGGACTGGTGGGTACGCTTGGCCAGGTTGCGCACCTCGTCGGCCACCACGGCGAAACCGCGGCCCTGCTCGCCAGCCCGCGCCGCCTCGATGGCCGCGTTGAGCGCCAGCAGGTTGGTCTGCCCGGCGATGCCCTTGATCACGTCCAGCACCTGGCTGATCGAGGCGCTGTCGGCCGCCAGCTGGTTGATCACGGTCACCGACTGGTCGATCTCGCTGGCCAGACGCTGGATGCTGCCGACCTGCGACTCGACCATGGCGCGACCGCTGACGGTCTCGTCGTTGACGCTCTGCGCGCTGCCCACCGCGGCGGCGGCGCTGCGCGCCACCTCCTGGGCCGTGGCGGACATCTGGTTCATCGCCGTGGCCACCTGCTCGATCTGCCCGCGCTGGGCGGACACCGCCTGGCTGCTCTGGCCGGAGACCAGCTCGACGCGATCGGCCTGGCGCTCCACCTCGGTGACGGTCTGGCCGACCAGCTCGATCAGGTCGCGGATCTTCGCCACGGTGCCGTTGAACACCTGGCCCAGCTCGCCCAGCTCATCCTTGCTCTTGACGTTGACGCGCACGGTCATGTCGCCAGCGGCGACCTGGCCGAGGGTCTTGCCGAAGCCCTTGAGGGTGCTGCGGGTGGACACGTAGAAGCCGCCGTACAGGTAGCCGATGGCGAGGAACAGCACCACCAGGGCCACGACCAGCAGGACCATCTGGGTACGCTTCTGCTCCAGGCGCTGGCTCAGCTCCTTGTCGAGGAAGTCGAGCACCGAATCGTTCAGCGCGTAGGTCTTGTCGATGGCCGCGCTGAGCTGGTCGAAGAAGCCCTGCCAGGGCGCGTCCAGGCTGTCGGCCATGAGCAGCTGCTCTTCCAGCACGGCGCTGATCTCGGTCAGGCTGTTGCGGCTGGCCTCGGCCTTGTCCCCCAGCTCGCGCTTGGCGTGAGCGTTGCCATCCAGCGCGCTCTGCAGCTTGAAGCCGTACTCGGCGTGCAGCTTCTCCAGCTCCAGCAGCAGCTCGTCGAGCTTGGTGCTGTCGGAAGAGCCGAGGATGCCCTGGCCGAGGGAATAGGAGCCCAGGGCGCGGCCCTTGCTCAGGGCCTCGGTCACGGGCGGGCTGGACGTGGTCATCAGCTCGGTCATCTGTCGCACCGTCAGCTCGCTGTCCTGGCTGAGACCGGACTGGCTGGCGACGAACTTGATGAACACCTCGGAGTTGTCCAGCGCCTTGACCACCAGGCCGGCCTTGCTGCGCAGGGAAGACTCGGCGGCCACCGCATCCATGGCCGACTTGATGGCATCGCGCTGGGCGTTGAACTCCTCGATCTTCTGCGCGTCATCACTGGGCGACTCGAGCGCACCGAGCATCTCGCTGACGCCGGTTTCCAGCGGGCCGATCAACGCGGTCAGCTTGTCCGCTTCACCGGACTGACCGAGGACGGCATTGATCTCGTAAAGGTCGTTGAGACGTTCCAGGTCCTGGCGCATCTTCATGCTCTGCTTGAGCAGCGCAAGGCTCTGCAGCTCGGTGCGCGTATCGACGAAGGCGTCGTAGGACTCGCGTACCAGGAAGTAGTTGGTGACCAGCATGGGCAGGAAGAACAGCACGCTGATCAGGCTGAACTTCATGCCGAAGCTCATACGGTTCATCAGAGCGATGGCAGGGTACAACACGCTATTCACTAGACGTCTCCTGTTGCCATTATTGTTTTTTGCCAGCCGGGAGCGGGCTGATCTATTGAACGGCAAGGTAGCGGTATTTCTGAAATTCTAGCGGGAGTGGCCATTTGCCAGGCACAGTGCCCCCACAGCCTGTATACCGGATATCGGCCTTTGCCTCTGTAACTTAAGGTTAAGAATGCGCACACCTTTTCGCCTCGGCATTGATCTGGATGGTACTAAGACGGAAATTATCGCCCTCGAAGGTTCCGACGAGCGGTTGCGGCAGCGCCTGCCTACCCCGCAGGGCGATTACCAAGCCACTCTACACACCATAGTGCAGCTGGTGAGCGAAGCCGAGCGGCAACTGGGAGATAGCGGCAGCGTCGGTGTCGGCATCCCCGGCACCCGCTCGCCAGACCACGGCCGCATCAAGAACGCCAACTCCGTCTGCCTGATCGGCGAGGACCTGCAAGGGGACCTGGAGCACCTGCTGCAGCGCCCGGTCCGTCTGGCCAACGATGCCGACTGCTTCGCCCTGTCCGAAGCCACGGACGGCGCAGGGGCCGGCGCGGCAAGCGTGTTCGGGGTCATCCTCGGTACCGGCGTGGGCGGCGGCATCGTCATCCACGGCCGCCTGTTGAGCGGTCCGAATGCCATAGCCGGCGAGTGGGGCCACAACGCCCTGCCCTGGCGCAACGCGGAAGACGGCCCGGCGCGGCGCTGCTACTGCGGCCTGGAAGACTGCATCGAGACCTTTCTCAGCGGCCCCGGTTGGGCCGCCCGCAGCGACCTGGGACTGGGCGCCACGCAACTGGCCGAGGCGGCACAGCGTGGCGAGGCGCCTGCCGTCGTGGCGCTGCAACGCTACTGCGAGCAATTGGCGCGGGCGCTGGCCTCGGTGATCAACGTCATCGATCCGGAGGTGATCGTGCTGGGCGGCGGCCTGTCGAACATGCCGGCGCTGTACCGGGAGGTACCACGTCTGCTGGTGCGCCATGTGTTCTCGGACCGGGTCAACACCCGCCTGGTGCAGGCCCGCCACGGTGACTCCAGCGGCGTGCGCGGCGCCGCCTGGCTCTGGCCGGAGTAGAAGCTGACTTACAGCAGCAGGATCCACACAGCGAAGGCGGCATACCACAACACCGCGGCACGGATCAGCAGCTGCCACAGCTCGTCCAGGCTGCTGGCGCCCTGCTCTCCCGCCTGCGGTTCGGCCAGCTCGCTGGCGGCGCGTCCGGCATGGGCCACCAGTCGCGCGGCCGGTAGCTCCCATGCCAGCAGATCGTGCAATACGGCGCGACTGACCGCGGCAAAGTTGCCCACCAGGCCAAAGCTGGCGGCCAGCACCCGTACCGGCAGCCAGTCCATGGCATGGCGCAACTGCGCCGCCCGTTCGGCGACAGCAGGGCTGGCATGTTCGGCGCTCAACGCCAGCAATCTGTAGCCCAGGGCCGGCAGCGGACCGAGCAGCGCGTACCAGAAGATCACCGCGAAGAAGCCCTGATAGGCCTGCCACAGCTCGTAGTCCTGCACCCGCTCGAGCAACTCGGCCTCGCCATCGGCGGCCACGCCCAGATCGCGCTCGGCCACATGCAGCGCGGCCTGGTCGTCGCCACGACGCCAGGCATCGCGGAACGGCCCCAGCGCCGCCAGCACATCGCCACGCCCGAGGCTGTAAACCAGCACCAGCAAGTGCACCGGCAGCGCCAGCCAGCCATAGGCCAATGGCTCGAGCGCCAGCAGCAACAGGCCCAGCAACGCCAACGGCAGCAACACCGTCAGCAACAGGGTTTGCCATGGCGAAGGCCCCTCGCTACGCGCCAACCATTGCAACCAGGGGCCATCCTGCTGGATACGGCGGCGCCCGGAGGAAAACTTCTCCACCCAGAGCACCAGCAGCAGCACCAGAAAATTCATTTACCGCTCTCCTCGGTCTGCAGGGCCGCACGCAGGCGTGCCCAGTCGAAATAGGGCCCCGGGTCGGTCTTGCGCCCCGGCGCGATGTCGCTATGGCCACGGATGCGCTCGACGTTCAACTCAGGATAGGCGCGCAGCAGCTCTCTCGTCAGGGCCACCAGAGCCTGGTACTGGGTATCGCTGAAGGGCAACTCGTCGGTGCCCTCCAGCTCGATGCCAATGGAAAAATCGTTGCAGTTCTCCCGCTCCTCGAAGCGCGACACGCCGGCATGCCAGGCCCGCTGCCCACAGGAGACGAA
Organism: Pseudomonas sp. GD04019; assembly: GCF_029837695.1. Classification (GTDB taxonomy): domain Bacteria; phylum Pseudomonadota; class Gammaproteobacteria; order Pseudomonadales; family Pseudomonadaceae; genus Aquipseudomonas. Next base: position 100,273 of record NZ_JAOEEA010000002.1, on the reverse strand, counting down.
CTGGGTAACGGCACCATCACGTTCGATCAGGAAGTGCGCGGACACCGTCAGATGGGCGATGCCGGCGAAGTAGGGGTGCTCGTCGACCGGCAGTTGGTTCTGGAAGAACTGCTGCACCTTGCCGGTACCGAACTGGCCCGGCGGCAGGCTGATGTTGTGGATCACCAGCAGGGAAACCTCTCCCTGCGGGCGCTCGTTGAAGTTCGGCGAGGGGCAGTGACGGGCTCCGTCACACCAGCCGCTGGCAGGGTCCAGCCGCATTGCAGGCTCCTTGAAGACTGGCGCCACTCTAGCAGACTGCACCAACGAAAACGCCCGGCACAGAGCCGGGCGTTTCATCTAGCCGGTGGCGCTTAGGCGCCCTTGAGCTTGCGCAGGTTGCCGATCACCGACTCCAGCGCCCGGTCGAACAGCAACGCGTCGTCGAGCAGGCGAATGGCGCCGCGGCGGAACTCCACGGCCAGGCCCATGCGGGTCTTCTCCATCACCTTCATGCCGGTACGGTTGACGAAGATGAACTTGCCGGTGGGCTTGATGATGGCCGCCAGCTTGCCGCGCAGCTTGTGCTCCTCGTCCTCCTGGATTTCCACCCAGCTGCCGACGCGCAGGCTGTCCACCTTCTCCAACGCCTCATCGTCATCCGGCAGGCTGGCCTCGGGCTCCTGCGGGCGGCTCTCGCCCGGCGCCAGCAGGACGATTTCCTCGACCACCTCGACCATGGCTGGCGCATCGACTTCAGGCTCCAGCGGCGGCAGCTCCAGCAAAGGACCGGCGCCCAGCTCGACCACGACTTCGGCAGACGCCTCGACGCCCTCCTCGGACTCGACCGTGACCGGAGCCGGAACAGCCTCTGGCTCGACGGTTTCGCGCTTGAAGCGCTGGAAGGCCTGGACATGCACAGCCTCCAGCTTGCTGAAGAATTCGCTGGTGATGAACGGATCGATGGCGGCACTGGACAGGCCATCACGCAGCGACTTGAGCAGGCTCGGCACCAGCTCCAGCAGGCGCAGGCGATCTTCCGGGGACTCGTGGGGCTCGACGCTCCACACCAAGTCGTCCATCACCGTCAGCGCAGCGTCCCACTCGGCGGACTCGGCGCCGTGCTTCAGGCAGGTCAGCTGCAGTACCTTGCTCCAGCCCTCCTGCAGCAGGCGCACCACCACTTCCGGCAGGGTCTTGCCGAGCAGACGCGAGTTCAGAGCCTGCTCCACCTGCTGACGAGCCAACTCGGCCTTGGCACGACCTTCCTCGGCATCGCGGGTGCGCTGCTCCAGCAGCTCGCTGCGACGCTTCTCGTCACCGGTGAAGGCGAGGAACTCGGCCAGCACGTCGGAGAAGATCGCCGGATCATCGGTGAAATCGTTGAGCAGGCGTTGCACCACCTGCTCGATGCGTTGGTACAGGGCATCGCGCTGCTCGTCGCCCTGCGCGCTCCAGCCCAGGGCTGCAGTAGCGATCTCGTTGAGCAGACGGCGGGCCGGGTGACTGCCACGACTGAAGAAGGTCTTGTCCAGCACCGCGACCTTGAGCATCGGAATCTGCAGACGGCCGATCAGCGCCTTGAGCGAATCCGGCAGGGTGCGGTCGTCGAGAATGAACTCGAACAGCATGGCCACCAGGTTGATCACGTCCTCGTCGACTTCACCAACGATGCGCGCCTTGCCACTCTTGGCGCTGGCGCGGGACAACAGGCTTTCCAGCTGGTTGCGCAGGTCGTAGTCATCGCTGACCTGACGACCACCGACCGGGAAATGCTGCTGCATGTGCGAGAGCAGGCGCATCAGGTCGTTGCTGGAGATCGGCACCGCATCGCTCGGGATCTCCCGGCGCGGCAAGGCGCTGGTGCCACGCACCTGGGACAGCAGCTCCTGCAGCGCGCCGAAGACCTCTTGCACGTTTTCGTCGCCGTAGCCACCCGCCGCCGCGGAACCCTGCGCTCCTACGGCTTCGTCGCGCTGCGCGCGGCCGCCGGCTTGCGCCGGTCGGCCCGGCTGGCGGCGGGCCGGCGGAGCGGATTTCAGTTCAGGCAGTACACCGGCCTCGACCAGTTGCTGGTTGGCGTCGGCGAACAGCTGATCGAGATCGCCCAGTACGTATTTTTCGAACAGCTTGAGGATGATCAGCTTGACGCGGATCTCCACTCCCAGACCTTCGCAGGAGCCGAGAAACTGCTCGCAGAGCATGCGTGGCCCTAGGGGATTGGATTTGTCATCGAGCTTCTTGCTGATCACCGCGTTGAGACGTGTAGTCAGGTGCCCCAGCGCAACGCCATCCCGATGCATGACACGGGAGACCATGGCGTCGAGCGCCACGTTCTCTTCCAGGGTGTCGTTGTGCACCAGGCTGAGGGCATCGGAAGAAACGCTATCGAGCACTGGCGCCTTGCCAATCTCGTACTGATTCAGAGTGGCGAAGCTCTCGAAGACTTTCTGCAGGAAGCCGCGCTCGATGCTCTTGCGCTTCAGGCGCAGATCACGCATCGCCTCGAAGAAAGAATTCTGCTCGGCGTTGCTGGTCGCACGGTCAGCCATCTCGAAGAGCGTGTCGTCCGCATTGTCGAACAGCGCCTGCATGGCCTGTTTCAGCTGCTGAGCTGCCTTGTCGCGTACCTGAATAAGGGCCACGGGAAGCCTTCCTGCCGGCGAAGTTGGCGATTGCTCGAGGGCGACCTTGTTCAGGTGCACCACTTTCGCGTCGGTCTTCATGCGAGTCTCCCGCAGGCTGCTTTCAAAACCTGCCTGCATACGATCAGCTGAGGTCATCCGTAACGTCAAAGGCATGGCGTCAAACTTCAATGCCAGCCTGAGTATAGGGGGATGCGAAGCATGACCAAATATCCCCTGTCACAGACATGACCCAGATCACAGACCGCAGAGTTCGAGGTTACGAACGGTCACTATCACTCGACCAACACGCTATCGGTCTAGCAGAAAGCCACGACATTCACCCGGCAACACTGCGCCAGGCGTCGGCTATCCCTATAATCGCGCCACCTGACTACGGAGACCGACATGCCCAATCTGACCCTCGCCGAGCTCGGCGCCGAAATCGAAGCCAACGTGCGCACCGCACTGCGCGAGGATATTGGCAGCGGTGACATCACGGCCCAGCTGATTCCAGCTGAGCGTCTGGCGCGGGCCACCGTGATTACCCGCGAGCCAGCGGTGATCTGCGGCACGGCCTGGGTCGATGCCGTTTTCCGCCAGCTCGACCCGCGCGTCGCCGTGCACTGGCAGGTCGCCGATGGTGACAAGGTGGAAGCCAACCAAGTCCTGTTTCACCTGGAAGGCCCGGCCCGCGCACTGCTCAGCGGCGAGCGCAGCGCCCTGAACTTCCTGCAAACCCTGTCCGCCGTCGCTACCCGTTGCCGTCACTTCGCCGATCTAGTCCAAGGCACCCAAGTGAAGTTGCTCGATACCCGCAAAACCCTGCCCGGCCTGCGCCTGGCGCAGAAGTACGCCGTTACCTGTGGCGGCTGCTATAACCACCGTATCGGCCTGTACGACGCCTTCCTTATTAAGGAAAATCACATCGCAGCCTGTGGCGGCATTGCCCAGGCAGTCGCCGCCGCCCACGGCATCGCCCCCGGCAAGCCCGTGGAAGTCGAAGTGGAAAGCCTGGAGGAACTACAACAAGCGCTGGAGGCAGGGGCAGATATCGTCATGCTCGACGAATTGAGTTTGGAGGACATGCGCCGTGCGGTCGGCATCACGGCTGGACGAGCCAAGCTGGAGGCCTCCGGCGGGATCAACGAGAGCTCTCTGCTTACCATTGCCGAAACCGGCGTGGACTACATCTCCATCGGCATCCTAACCAAGGACGTCAAAGCCACCGATCTGTCGATGCGCTTGAGCCTGTAATCAGGCACACACCAGAACACTAAGCCCCGCATCTGCTGGGCTTTCTTTTTATATGGTGCCAGAGGCAGAAGTCGAACTCGCGACTTTCGCATTATGAATGCGCTGCTCTACCAAGTGAGCCACACCGGCAATCGGTGGGCATTCTGTCGAAAACTATCCACCAAAGCGACACTCAGCCCTACACTTCGGAATTGGGCGCTGACTCTTCGAGAATCTTGAAGAACACGGTTTCCAGCGAAACCGCCGGCTTCACCGTGAGGATATGACCACCAGCTAAATTCAGCCGCGCGACAAACTCTGGCAACTGCGACTGAGCGACCTCCCGCACGAACTCCCCCTCACGTAAACGCTTGGCCTGTAGCTCGAAGCCTTCCACAGCATTGAAGCGTACCAGCAGGGTATCAGCGCGGTCGGCCACCAACTCGCGCGGCGAGCGCACCGTTAGCAGCTCACCTTTATTGATAAAGCCAAAGCGGTCGGCGATGCGCTCGACATCGTGCAGCACATGGGAGGTAAAGAAGATGGCACCGCCCCCATGTTTGTATTCGTTAAGAATTTCGACAACGTCCTTGCGACCGACGGGGTCGAGACCAGAAAGCGGCTCATCGAGAATTAATAGTTTGGGCTGCACAACCATGGCATGAGCCAACGCCACACGCTGAACATTACCTTTAGACAACTCTCGAATCTTACGCTTAGCGTTCTCCGCAACGGAAAAGCGCTCCAGCCATTGCATGCACTGGGCATCGGCGTTCCGCCGCCCGACCCCGTACATGCTCAACGCCATGCGTAAGATTTCTAAAGGGGTGAACTGTTCATACAGCGCCGGCGACTCCGGTACATAGGCAATACCCTCACGCGCTCTGGGATTGCGCGAAGAAATACCATAGAGGGTCACCTCGCCCGAATAATCGTTAATTAGATCAAGCATAACTTTGATAGTGGTCGACTTGCCGGCCCCATTGGGACCGACAAAACCGAACACTTCGCCTTCAGTAAGGCGGAGGCTAACCTCGTGCAACGCCCGAACCGACTTGCCCTTGGAGTGAAAGACCTTGCTGACGCCGAGAAACTCCAGTGCCGCACTCAAGGCTGCTCCTCCATACCGGCAATCTTCATCCTCTTCAAGATGACGCGCCCGTCAATCAACTCGTAACCCAGGCGCAGCGGATCCTCCGGAATGGCCTCAAGCAACCCAGAGTCGACCAACTGCTGGAGATTGATCAGCAAGCCCCCTCCCGCCTCAAAGCGCCTTTGCGCATCGCGTAGCGTTACCAGCCCTTGTAGGCGCACCACGCGCTTGTCCAACATCTGTTGCAGCTTGGGGTCGTCACGCGCCGCATCACGCTGCGTGGTCAGATAATCCAGAGCAAGGCTCTCATCGACAAAGCTTTCAGCTTGCAGCATAACTGCCAGCTTGCGAAAGCCAGCCGCATTGCCGGTCGCGCGCTGGGCCGCCAACTCCAAGGCACGGCTAGCCTCGTCAATATCTTTGTTGAAGAACGCCTGGTTGAAGCCGTAAAAAAATGCCGGCAGCTCGTCCCAAAAACGGCAGCTCATAGCCCGCCGCAGCACCTCAGTACCCTCGCGATCCGCCCCCCCCCAGGTCAGCAAACCATTAGCTAAGTAATAGTTATCTTCATGACAAGGATTGAGCTCAGCAACCTCGTGCTGGGCACGAGTCAGATAGCCAGTATCCGCTTGCCCCCAGTCCACACCAGTGGCCGCCAGACGCTTAGCCTCCAAATTGGCAGCAAGAAAACGATCCCCGCCAAACAATAACAACAACACCGGCGCGGCAACCACCACTCGCCCCTCAACTACCGGAGGTTCTGGCACAGGAGTATTAGCGCGCCACTGCGATGCTGCAGAAAACACAACAAAGCCAAGGAGTGCCAATAGCAGATCCGAATTACGATAGCTCAACATAATCATACGAAACGCTTATGCTGCAAGGCCCACAACGCTAATGCCAGCAACGAGCCAGCATACCCCAAACAGCTCAGCAGCAACCAAATCCAGTCGGCGGGGAGAAATTCCACCTTACCGTAAAGCGCCAGCATGCGCACATCCAGCGCACCTAGATCCGGCATAAAATAGCCCAGCACTCCGAGGCTAGCTCGGTATCCATCGGCGCCATTGACCAGCCCAGTATTCTTGCCAAGCAGCTCAAGGATGGCCCCATAGGAACGCGCGACCAACATAAAACCGAAGGTACCAATCAAAACAAAACTAGGAGTCGAAGCGACCACCGACAGCAAAGTTGCCAACGTGATTAGCACCAGCAGATCAAGTGCGATGAAAAAGATAACGATAGCAAAGGGTTGCCCCAACCCTATCGACGCGGCTTGCGGATAGAAACCACTAATGAATTTTACAAGACCAATCAATAACAACCCCAACACTAGCAACTGAACCAAGATCAGCACCAAAATTGCGGCAAAACGACCGAGCAGAAGACGACTGCGCGACCGAGGGTACGTGAGAGAGTTAAGATAATACCGCTTATCGAACTCGCGCGATAAAAGCTCTTGCACCAACAGAACAATCATCAGCGGCAACAGCAGCCGTATAGTGGAAAAGCCCACATCCAGAGCAACGGTAGCGGGCTGGCGACCACCAAAATAGGCAGACAATAACGTAGCGACCAGCACCACCAATAACAAACCAGACGCCATCAAGGCAAATTTCGCCCTAAAAGCCAAACGCAATGCAATTATAAAATCATTAAAAAAATACATATCTATAACAATAGAAATTAATGATAGAAATAAAATAAATCAATTAAAAAAACACACCCCTAAACATCAAAAATACGAACCCCACTACATCCGAATAGAGGCCTCACCAACACTTCGCCTAAAACAAAGAGGAGGACCAACTTCGTCCCCCTCCTTAACATTCAGAACACTCGCCAATATTACGGCGTTACTGCGGGCAGGTTCTCAACGCGACCGGCATTAGTTTCTGCTGTGGCAGCAGTGCAATCACCGCCACCAGGGTATTGACTGATTACAGTACCAGCCAGAGTACTTGCAGTCGGCATAGCGGGACCAGTAACAGGAGCAGGTGCAGTAGTGCAGACTGGAGGAGTTGCAGTGTCACAGGTAGTCACATCAACAGTACGAGTCGTCCTGCGACCACCAGTATGGCAGGCCGAGATAGCAATTGCGTTGGCATTGCATTGAACGCCAGCCTGAACGCCATTGGTCAAGTTGACAGCCACATCCTCGTTGAGCAGGTCGCAATCCTGCATGGTTACGGCCTCACCAGAGTTATCAATCTGCACAGCAGACGCCAAACCAGACACCATAAGACCCGCAAGGATCAAAGAAATCTTTTTCATTCTCACATCTCCCAGAACTAGTTAGCGCAGCGACGAGATAATAGCGGTGATGCCGTTTTTGGTGTCAGCAACGGCAGAGGTATCATTAGCACGCTGGCGATACTCGTTGAACTGCGGAATGGCGATGGCAGCCAGGATGCCGATGATCGCGATCACGATCATCAGCTCGATCAGGGTAAAGCCCTTTTGCTTTTGCATTATTTTCGCTCCTGTTGATTGAAGGTCAGCGACCCGATTTCAATGAAGCAGCATGCATGCCAACTCTTCACTACCACCTCTCACTCCACCTCACCAAGGGAGGAGAGACACTCGCAAGGCATTTATCGAATCAGAAACACTTGCGATTCAGCAAAAAATGACATTTTTTGTCATCTGCCCCAGCAGCGTTTGGCAGCCAAACTGATCTAGGCTATAAGAGCCGCATTTATCAACCATCGAATCCTATACATGAACGAGCCATTGCCCGCCCTAACAGGCCTCGCCAAACAATTGGTGCTAGCTGAACTACTCGACGAGCGAGCCGCCCAGCAGGCGCACCAACAAGCGCAGCGCAACAATCTTTCGCTCGTCACCTATCTAGTACAGAACAAACTCCTCAAGAGCGCCCAACTCGTCGAAGTGGCCGCAGAGCAATTCGGCGTCCCTTACTTCAACCTAGCCTCGTTCGACAAAGAGACCCAACCTCGCGATCTGATCAGCGAGAAGCTATGCCGTCAGCATCGCATACTCCCCCTTTTCCGACGCGGCAATAAGCTGTTTATTGCCATCTCCGACCCAACCAACCATCAGGCCGTTACCGATGTGCAGTTCAGCACAGGCCTCAGCACCGAGTCGTTATTGGTAGAGGACGATAAGCTGGGCGACGCCTTAGAGAAATTCTTCGATAGCGGCTCCAGCGGCATGGAGGACCTTGGGGACGTTGATTTAGAAGGTCTCGATGTCGAGGCCATGACCGATGATAAAGAGGAGACAGGAGGCAACGAGGCTGACGATGCTCCTGTGGTTCGCTTTGTTAACAAGATGCTGCTGGATGCCATAAAGGGAGGCTCGTCCGACCTTCATTTCGAGCCTTATGAGAAAAACTACCGAGTACGCTTCCGCACCGACGGCATTTTGCATGAAGTAGCGCGTCCACCGATCCAACTCGCCAGTCGCATTGGCGCTCGATTGAAGGTAATGGCCGCCCTGGACATCTCCGAACGGCGCAAGCCGCAAGATGGCCGAATCAAGATGAAGATATCCAAGACCAAGTCCATCGACTTTCGGGTCAATACACTCCCGACACTTTGGGGTGAGAAGATAGTGATGCGGATTCTCGACCCCAGCAGCGCACAGATGGGTATCGACGCGCTGGGCTACGAGGAGGAGCAGAAAGAACTCTACATGACGGCACTCAAGCAACCGCAAGGTATGATTCTGGTCACAGGGCCGACCGGCTCCGGCAAAACGGTGTCTCTCTACACCGGCCTGAATATTCTCAATACAGTGGACGTAAACATCTCCACCGCAGAAGACCCAGTCGAGATTAACCTCGAAGGCATCAACCAGGTCAACGTCAACCCCAAGCAAGGTATGGATTTCACCCAAGCTCTACGCGCCTTCTTGCGACAAGATCCAGACATCATCATGGTAGGTGAAATCCGCGACCTGGACACCGCCTCCATTGCAGTGAAAGCTGCCCAGACCGGGCACATGGTAATGTCGACCCTCCACACCAATAGCGCAGCAGAGACACTGACTCGCCTACGCAATATGGGCGTGCCCTCCTTCAACATAGCCACTTCAGTCAACCTGATTATCGCTCAGCGCCTGGCACGCAAGCTGTGCGGAAGCTGCAAGAAGGAAGTGGCTATACCACGCGACACCTTACTGAGCGAAGGATTCCCGGCAGATAAAGTCGGCACCCTCAAGATTTACGGCCCGGTAGGCTGCGAAAACTGCAAAGGTGGTTACAAAGGGCGCGTCGGTATTTATGAAGTAGTTAAAGTAACGGCTGCACTGCAACGCATTATCATGGAGGAAGGAAACTCTATCGACATCTCCGCGCAGATGCGCAAAGACGGCTTCAATGACCTACGAACCTCGGGCTTGGTGAAAGCGATGCAAGGTGTCACCAGCCTCGAGGAAGTGAACCGCGTGACCAAGGACTAACCCATGGCGGAAAAAGCGCTACAACAAAGTGTCTTCAAATGGGAAGGCACCAATAAGAAAGGTGCTAAGGTCAAAGGCGAATTGCCTGGCCAAAATCCGGCGCTAGTCAAGGCTCAGCTGCGCAAGCAGGGAATCAACCCCACCAAAGTCAGCAAGAAGGGTAAGGATCTTTTCGGTGGCGGTGGCGGCAAGAAGATCAAGCCCATCGACATAGCCCTCTTCACCCGCCAGATGGCCACTATGATGAAGGCTGGAGTTCCCCTCCTGCAATCCTTCGATATTATCGGTGACGGCTTCGAAAAGCCCAAGATGCGTAAGCTGATCGACGAGGTAAAACAAGAGGTTGCCGCAGGCAACAGCTTCGCCTCGTCGCTGCGCAAGAAGCCGCTTTACTTTGACGATCTCTACTGCAACCTTGTGGAAGCAGGTGAACAGGCTGGCGCACTGGAAACTCTGCTCGACCGCATCGCCACCTATAAGGAAAAAACCGAGGCACTGAAAGCCAAAATCAAGAAGGCTATGAACTATCCGATCGCAGTGATTGTGGTCGCTATAATCGTTACAGCAATTTTGCTCATCAAGGTTGTCCCGCAGTTCGAGGCCGTTTTTCAAGGGTTTGGCGCTGAACTCCCAGCCTTTACACAGGTGGTAGTGAACCTCTCCCGCAACCTGCAGGAATGGTGGTTTATCTATTTTGGGGTTATCGCTGGAGCAATTTTCGCTTTTGGCGAGTCTCACAAGCGCTCAGAAAAATTCAGGGACGCTTTCGACCGAGCTATACTCAAGGCTCCGATTGTTGGCGATATCCTATACAAAGCCACGGTAGCTAGATTCGCGCGCACCCTTGCTACGACTTTTTCGGCTGGGGTTCCACTGGTCGAAGCTCTGGACTCCGTGGCAGGTGCCGCTGGCAATGTTGTCTTCCGCAACGCAGTTGCCTCAATCAAGCAAGATGTTTCCTCGGGGACGCAACTGAACTTCTCGATGCGCACCACAGGCGTATTTCCAGCGCTTGCCATTCAGATGACGGCGATTGGCGAAGAGTCCGGCGCCTTGGACGAAATGCTCGACAAAGTTGCCTCCTATTACGAGGCAGAAGTTGATAACGCGGTGGATGGCCTAACGGCCTTGATGGAGCCAATGATCATGGCCGTGCTCGGCGTGCTAGTTGGCGGCCTCATCATCGCCATGTACCTACCGATTTTCCAACTGGGCGCGGTTGTAGGTTAAGCCATGCCTTTCGACTTCCTGGCCGGCAATTTGCCGACCTTTATTTTACCCGCAGTCCTGCTCGGCCTACTAATAGGCAGCTTCCTCAATGTGGTGATCTACCGCCTTCCAGTCATGATGCAGCGCGACTGGCGCCAGCAGGCACGGGAGATTCTTGAATTACCCGAGGAGCCCAAGCAGGAAATCTTCAACCTGCTCCTGCCAAACTCCTGCTGCCCAAACTGCGGCCATCAGATTCGCCCCTGGGAGAACATCCCGGTAGTCAGCTACCTGCTCCTGCGCGGCAAGTGCTCTGGCTGCAAGACCCCCATCAGCAAGCGCTATCCGCTGATCGAACTGGCTTGCGGCCTGCTCTCGGGCTATGTGGCATTCCACTACGGCTTCGGCTGGCAGGCAGCTGGAGTGCTGGTGCTGACCTGGGGCCTGCTGGCGATGAGCATGATCGACTGCGATCACCAGCTGCTGCCAGATGCTCTGGTGCTGCCGCTGCTGTGGCTGGGCCTGATCGCCAACCTCTTTGGTGTTTTCACCAGCCTGGAGGACGCCCTGTGGGGCGCCGTCGCCGGCTATCTGAGCCTGTGGTCGGTGTACTGGCTGTTCAAGCTGCTGACTGGCAAGGAAGGCATGGGTTACGGCGATTTCAAGCTGCTGGCCATGCTGGGCGCCTGGGGTGGCTGGCAGATTCTGCCGCTGACCATCCTGCTCTCCTCGCTGGTCGGCGCCGTGCTCGGGGTGATCATGCTGCGTTTGCGCAACCAGGAAACCAGCACACCCATCCCCTTCGGCCCCTATCTGGCCATTGCCGGCTGGATCGCATTGCTCTGGGGTGATCAAATAACCGGAACCTATCTGCACTTCGCCGGTTTTAGATGAGCAAACCCTGGATTCTCGGCCTCACGGGCGGCATCGGTAGCGGCAAGAGCGCCGTCGCCCAGCACTTCATCGACCTCGGCGTACACCTGGTGGACGCCGATCACGCAGCCCGCTGGGTAGTCGAGCCGGGGCGTCCTGCCCTGGCGACGATTGTCGAGCGCTTCGGCGCGCAGGTACTGCAGGCCGACGGCACGCTGGATCGCACAGCTCTGCGCCATCTGGTGTTTCAGGACGAGCAACAACGCCGCTGGCTTGAAGGCTTGCTGCACCCCCTGATATTCCAGGAGATCAACCAGCACTTGGCGCGCGCCGAATCGCCCTACGCCATTCTGGTGTCGCCACTGCTGGTAGAGTCCGGCCAGCACCGCATGACCCAGCGCGTGCTGGTGGTCGATGCGCCCGAACATCTACAACTGCAACGCAGCATGCTGCGCGACAGCAGCTCCGAAGAGCAGATCCGCGCCATCCTCAAGGCGCAGACCAGCCGCGAAGAGCGCCTGCGTCACGCCGACGACGTGCTGATCAACGACCGCGACCTGGCCTGGCTACAGAGCGAGGTTGAACGCCTACACCATTTCTACCTGACCCTGCGCGGAGGCCAACCATGAGCACCACAGTGGAATGTCCGACCTGCGGAGCACCCGTGGAATGGGGGCCGCAGAGCCCCAACCGTCCGTTCTGCAGCGAACGCTGCAAGCTGATCGACCTCGGTGCCTGGGCGTCGGAGAGCCACGCCATTCCCGGCGACTCCCTGGAGGACTCGCCATTCTCCGACGACCTGCCACCGCGCGAGCACTGATCACACCGCCGCCCATCACGGCCGCATAAAGGCGTAGTCACGCTCCGGATCCAGATTGTCGGCGAGAAACTGCAGCTCCTGCGCCAGATCGGCCACCTCGCGCTCCAGGCGATTCAGTTCCACCGCCTCGCTGAGCAGCGCCCGCAGACTCAGCAACGGGTCGAAGCCCTGCCTCTGCGCCTGCTGCAGGCTGCTCTCCAGCTCCCGCCGCGCCCATGCGTGCACACCCATGATCCCGCCCTCCCGCGCCATTTCCCCCAGCATGGCGGCAGGGTGAGCCGCGAGCGTTGATCCAGATCAGCTGCGCTAGCGAGATAAACCGCGCTTATGGACGGCGATCCGTATCGTCGCCCTTCCACGGCGCCGCCAGGTAACGGGTGCGATTGAAGGTCTCCAGCCAGTCCGGATAGAACACCACCAGCCCGGTGATCAGCATGCCGTTGATAAAGGCCTCGGGGAACATCACCAGCCACAGGTAGCCAATGAAGTCCTCCAGCCAGGGCGGCATGACGTACAGGCCGTCATGCCAGAGCAGCCCCAACCCGCCGAGCAGACAGACCAGCGCTGTCAGCGCGGCGGGAAAGAAGCCGCAGCAGAAGATATAGACGAACAGATTGCGCGGCTGGCGCCGTTCCACCAGCACGGCAAAGGTTTCGGCGATGGCCACCGGCACAGCCACCAGCAGCAGGCCATTGACGCCCAGGGCCGCCCAGTCCAGGCGCCCCAGCGCCAGCAAGCCCAGTTGCGCGGCAAAGCCGCAGAGCAGCGCCAGCGGCCAGTCCAGCAGCAGGGTCACGGCGGTCATGCCGATAAAGTGAAAGGACAGCCCCGAGGCGAAGTCGCGACGCACCAGCCAAAACAGAAACAGCGCCAGCATCGTGCCGAACAGCAGGTGCTGGCGGCGCTGGTCGCTGAACAGCTCGACCCAGGGCGCGCGCCATAGCGCCCACAACAGCACCAGGGCGTAACTCAGCCAGCCGAGCCACAGGCTGGCCGGCAACAACAGCTCGGCGGCAATCATGATGCGCTCCCGGTCGAGAACACCTGGATATCCGTGCGTGCACTCCAGCCCTGCTGCGCCTGCCAGAAATCCAGAGCCTCAGGCGCATCGCGCAGCACGAAGACGTGGGACTTGCCCACGCCGAGCGCCCCCAGCCTGGCCAGCACCTCGTCCAGCAGCGCCCTGGCCAGGCCGCGACCACGCCAGTGAGCATCGACCACCAGATGCTGCAGATAGCCACGGCGACCGTCGTGGCCCGCCAGCAGACAGGCGATGGGCGTGCCGTCGGCCTCGATCAGCAGACTCAGCTCGGGATTGCGCGCCAGATAGCGGCAGAACGGCTCGTAGGCATCCTCGGGGCGAACACGGATGCCCGGCGTGCGCTGCCACAGCGCGAGCAATGCGGCGTGGTCGGCGGGGAGGATGGCGCGTATCTGCATGGCGGTTTCCGTGGCTGCTCGGCGCAGTCTACCGCGCCCGGGCGCGTCTGGCTTTTACGCTATGCTGCGGCCTATGGACGACTCCGACTACCTGCGCCTGCTCACACGCCAGGCGGAACAGGCCAACGAATTCCTCTCCAATGCACGCAAATGGGAGCGCGAGCGCTGGGTCTGCCAGCGTTTGCTGACGGCGCTCAACCTGCGCCACCGGCAGGACGAGTTCGCCACCGGCCAGGAACCGCCGGACGTGCTGTTCCGCGGCGCCAACTTCGAGGTGTTCTTCGTACTCGATCGTGATCGCCGCCTCAATGACGAGTGGCGCGAGGAGTTGCAGCGCCGCCGCAGCGCCCTGTCCCTCAGCCAGCTGCTGCGCCGCGAGGCGCGCCCACGGCGTATTCCGGCCAGCGAACTGCAGGCGCGCCTGGCGCCGACCCTACGCAAGAAGGCGCACAACTATGGCGAACGTGGCCTCGAACCGGGCGAACTGGACCTGCTCGCCTACGTCAGCCTCAAGCGCGAGGTGCTGGACCTCAACAGCCCCTTCCCGCCACCCAGCGAATACCTGCGCCAGGGCTGGCGCTCGCTGTCTCTGGTCGGCCCCAACTACGCCCGGGTGCTGTTCGCCCACCGCGACGCGCCGGACTTCCTGCGCCACAACCTGGGCCGCACCGTGCTGTTCGACGTCGGTATCAGCCTGTGAGCGAACTGCTGGAGCTGCTCGCCCCTGTGCGCCAGTGCGGCCGCGGGCGCTGGCTCGGCGTACGCCCGCAGGCGAGCGGCGCGATGCTCGAACCCGAGGCCGGCGAGGCCAGGCGCGAAGCCGGCCTGACCGGCGATCACGCCCGCCCCGGGCCACGCAACGCACGTCAGGTGACGCGGATCCAGTGGGAACACCTGGCAGTGGTCAGCGCGCTACTGGAACGCGAGATCACTCCGGCCGATCTGCGCCGCAATATCGCCGTCGCCGGCATCAATCTGTTCAGCCTCAAGGGCCGGCGCTTTGGCATCGGTCAGGCACTGCTGGAAACCACCGGTTGGTGCCAGCGCCTCGGCCTGGGCACTTTCCAGGCCATGCGGGGCATGGCGGGATCACCGCGCGGGTGATCGAAGGCGGCATCATCCACCTGGACGATCAAGTGCGCGTTGAGCCGGCATGAGGGACATGCCTAGAATGGGCACATTCTTCGAGAGGATCGCCATGAGCAGCCGTCTCAGCCCGGAAGACCAGCAACGCGTCGAGCAATACCTCAGCGCTCCGCAGCATCAGGTGGAGCGCCAGCCGTTCCGCCCCTGGCGTCTTCTGTTGATCGTCATCGCCCTGACGATCGGCCTCGGCCTCCTCTCCCGCCTGCTCGTCGGACTGGCGCTATGAGCCGCATCGCGCTCGCCCAGTCGGGCCTACCGATTTCCTTAAGCCTTGTGAGATATCCCCATGACTCATCGCATCGTGATCGTCGGCGGCGGCGCCGGCGGCCTGGAGCTTGCTACCCGCCTGGGTAGAACCCTGGGCAAACGCAAACAGGCCAGCATCGTGCTGGTCGACGCCAACCTCACCCATATCTGGAAACCGCTGCTGCATGAGGTGGCCGCCGGCTCGCTGAACTCCTCCGAGGACGAGCTGAACTACGTGGCCCAGGGCAAATGGAACCACTTCGAGTTCCAGCTCGGACGCATGAGCGGTCTGGACCGTGCGCGCAAGGTGATCCGCCTCGCCGCCACCCTGGACGAGGACGGCGGCGAGCTGCTGGCCGAACGCGAGCTGACCTACGACAGCCTGGTGATCGCCGTTGGCAGCACCACCAATGACTTCGGCACGCCCGGCGCCGCCGAGCACTGCATCTTCCTCGACACCCGCGAGCAGGCCGAGCGCTTCCATCGGCAGATGCTCAGCCACTACCTGCGCGCCCACGCCGGCAAGAGCGACGACGGCCGCATCAGCGTGGCCATCGTCGGCGCCGGCGCGACCGGTGTGGAGCTGGCCGCCGAGCTGCACCATGCCGCGCACGAACTGGCCGCCTACGGCCTGGATCGCATCCAGCCACAGAACATGCGCATCACCCTGATCGAGGCCGGCCCGCGCGTGCTGCCGGCACTGCCGGAGCGCATCAGCGGCCCGGTACACAAGACCCTGGAGAAGCTCGGCGTCACCGTGCTGACCGGCACCGCGGTGAGCCAGGTGACCGCCGAAGCACTGCTCACCGCCCAGGGCATGGAGGTTCCCGCCAGCCTCAAGGTGTGGGCCGCCGGCATCCGTGCGCCGGCCTTTCTCAAGGACCTGGACGGCCTGGAGAGCAACCGCATCAACCAGTTGCTGGTGCGACCAACCCTGCAGACCACCCTGGACGACAACATCTTCGCCTTCGGCGACTGCGCCGCCTGCCCGCTCGGCGACGGCAGCGAACGCACCATCCCACCGCGCGCCCAGGCCGCTCATCAGCAGGCCTCGCTGCTGGCCAAGGCGCTCAAGCTGCGCCTGGACGGCCAGGCCCTGCCGGAATTCCGCTACCGCGATTACGGCTCGCTGATCTCGCTGTCGCGCTTCTCCGCCGTAGGCAATCTGATGGGCAACCTGATGGGCAGCGTCAAGCTGGAGGGCTGGCTGGCGCGGATGTTCTACGTGTCGCTGTACCGCATGCACCAGATGGCGCTGTATGGCGTGCTGCGCACCGCCCTGCTGATGCTCGGCGACCGCATCGGCCGCAGCACCGAGCCACGCCTGAAGCTGCACTAGAAGGAATCGGGGCGGTTCGCCGCCCCTTTTCTGAAGACAACAAAAAATCGCCTGGAGCGATTTTTGACGCCGTCCAACGGACGACGGCCCGAAGGGTTGCCGCCATGGATGGCAGGCAACAAAAAGCCCGCACTAGGCGGGCTTATTGTTTAAATGGTGGGTCGTGTAGGATTCGAACCTACGACCAATTGGTTAAAAGCCAACTGCTCTACCGACTGAGCTAACGACCCAAAAATGGTCGGGGTAGGGGGATTCGAACTCCCGACATCTTGCTCCCAAAGCAAGCGCGCTACCGGACTGCGCTATACCCCGATAGGAAGTTGGCTCCGCGACCTGGACTCGAACCAGGGACCCAATGATTAACAGTCATTTGCTCTACCGACTGAGCTATCGCGGAACTACGGTCTTCCCACCTCTTCCACCGGACCGGCCAGGCCGATTCCCGTCTCAGAGGCGCGCCATTTTACGGCCCAGAATGCTTATGTCAACCCTGATAGCGAGTTATTTCATCCGCACCGCCACCGGCAATAAAAGGCTACTCTATTGCTAGAAACATGTTTGAGATCACAGCGATAGCCGCGACCTGGCTATCGCCCCAGGACGCCGCATGAGCTCGCAGGACCTCCCACCACCCCAGATTCCCGGCGTCGCCAGCCGCGCCATCCAGCCCCGCTTTGGCGAGCTGGTCCAGGATTGCCGCAAGCTGGTGATGAACAACCTGGCCGAACACCTGACGGGGCTGTTCGCACAGGTCGACGACACGCTCTTCGAAGGCGCCGAAAAGGCCGAGAACAACAAGGTGCAGAGCCTGTTCTTCGATGCCATGCGCGACCTGCGCAAGCTGCGCCCGCAGATCGAGCGCAGCTACCACCAGCGCGTCGCACAGAACTTCGCCGACTTTCTCGACGGCAAACTCAAGGCCAAGGCTCAAGGGGGGGACGCGGATAGCGAAAACCTGAGCCTGATGCAGAACGAGGAATACGAGGAAAGCCTGCAGGTGACCAACATGGTCAGCAAGGTCAAGGCGCGCAGCAGCCGCGCCCTGTTCGCCCTGGAACAGCGCCTGGCCCTGCTCAACAACGGCCAGAAGCTGGTCGAGGATGCCAACCCCTTCGGCCCCCAGGCCCTGGCCGAGGCCTTCCGTGAGGCGTTGACACCCCATCCGCTGCCGCTGCGGATCAAGGTCATCCTCTACATGCTGTTCGACCGGCACGTGATGCAGGGCCTGGATACGCTGTACGAGATGCTCAACCAGCGCCTGATCCACGCCGGCATCCTGCCCAACCTCAAGTTCACCGCCCAACGCTCGCCCTCCGCGAGCCCGCCCAGTCGCCCGGCGGAGGGCGGTACAACCGTGGCAGCAGCCCAGGCACCAGCGGGCACGGTACCAGCTCCCGCCTTCGCACCTCCGGGGGCTAACCAGGCCGGCGCGGTGCAGACCACCTATGCCGCCGCACCGATCATCCAGGCCCCGGCGGATCTCAGCGCCCCGCCGCCGCAGGACCCCGGCCAGTTGCTCGGCGGCCTGGCCGCCCTGCTCAGCGAGCGCCGCCAGCAGGACCTCGACGCACCGCTGCCGGGCGGCACCCGCAGCATCGCCAGTTTCGCCCCACGCACGGCCACCAGCACCTACAGCGCCGGCGAGTTGCTCGAAGCGCTCACGCGCCTGCAGCAGCAGTCCGCCAGCACTCTGACCCAGCGCCTGCAGGGCCCGCAGCCGGTAGAGGACATCAAGGTCAATCTGCAGCAGCAGTTGGAGTCCCTCAGCAGCCTGCCGGGCCAGCAGAAACTGGCCGATCAGGAAGCCGACGTGATCGACCTGGTGGGCATGCTGTTCGACTTCATCCTCGACGACGACAACCTGCCGCACAGCTGCAAGACCGCTCTCTCCCACCTGCACACGCCCTATCTGAAGGTGGCGCTGCAGGACAAGGCGCTGTTCACCCAGCACCACCACCCGGCGCGGCGCCTGCTCAACACCATGGCCCAGGCCGGCGTGCTCTATGGCGGCGAAGGTGACGAACGCGGCCTGCTGGCGAAGATCCATTGGGTGGTGGAGCGGGTGATCCACGGCTTCACCGGCGACCTGCTGCTGTTCGACAACCTGCTGGAGGAATTCAACGAGTTCGTCACCACCCTCAAGCACAAGGTCGAGCTGCGCGAGAAACGCGCGGTGGAGGCTGCCAAAGGTCGCGACCGCCTGCTCGGCGCGCGCCAGCAGGCGGTCGCGGTGATCCAGAACGTGCTGCGCGACCGTCAGTTGCCCAGCGTGATCCACAACTTCCTCGAACTGACCTGGGCCGACGTACTGGTCTTCGTCCTGCTGCGCCATGGCGAGCGCAGCGCCGAATGGCAGCGCGCCGGCGAGGTGGCCGAGCAACTGGCCTGGAGCGGCACGCCGCTGGACGCCGATGGCCGCAGCCGCCTGCAGAATCTGCGCGTCACCCTGCTGGACGAGCTGCGCAAGGGCCTGGAGCTGCTCGGCGGCTACCACGAGGACGGCATTCGCCGCCTGCTGCAGGACATAGTTGCCTGCCAGCACGCGGTGCAGGCGCAGCAGCCGCAGCTGGCCGCGCAGATCAAGAGCCAGCTGCAGGAAAGCCCGCTGGGCGCCATGCTCGGCGAGGACGCGGTGCTGGCCGAGCCGGTCAAGCGCGAGGGCCAGCTGACGGCACGCGCCCAGGCGCTGATCAAGGAACTGCAGCAGCTGGAGTTCGGCACTTGGTTCGAGTTCGTCCAGGGCAAGGACACCCTGACCCTCAAGCTGTCCTGGTTCAGCCCGACCACCCACAACTACATGTTCGTCGACCACAGCGGCCAGCGGGTGGCGGTCAAGCCGATCCGCCAGTTGGCCAACGAAATGGAACAGGGCCTGGCGCGCATCGTCGCACCGGAACGCAGCGCGCCACTGGTGGATCGCGCCCTGGGCGCCATCTATCGCGTTCTGCAGCGCTTCACCGGGCGCGCCAACGAAGTCGGACAAGGAGCCTGAATGGACGATCGTCGCCAGCACAGCCGCCACACCACGCAACTGGGCATCGATGTTCTCGACCTGCACAGCGGCCGCCGCCTGGGCCGCATCGTCGACCTTTCCGAGGACGGCTTCATGCTGGCCAGCGAGGCTCCGCCGGAGGCCGACTCGGTCTGGGAGTGCCGCCTGGTGCTGGACCAGCCCCTGGACGGCATCCATGAAGTGCGCGTGGGCGCCGACTGCCTGTGGAGCCGCGCCGGCGAGGCCGGGCATAGCGGCTGGTGCGGCTTCCATATCATCGACCTGGCCGACGACCAGGTCGGCCCCCTGGCGCTGCTGTTGCGCCACCTGCAGGTCTGAACGAAAAAGCCCCGGTCTCCCGGGGCTTTTTTTCATGATCGCCGAACTCAGGCGAAGACGATTTCGTCGCCCTCGACCCGCGCCTGGATCGCCATGCCGGGCAGGAAGCTGCCGGCCAGGATCTGCTGCGCCAGCGGGTTCTCGATCCAGCGCTGGATGGCCCGTTTCAGCGGCCGCGCGCCGTAGACCGGGTCGAAGCCGACCGACACCAGCTTGTCCAGCGCCTCGGCCGACAGTTCCAGGCTCAGCTCGCGCTCGGCCAGGCGCTGACGCAGGCGCGCCAGCTGGATCTCGGCAATGCCGGCGATCTGCTCGCGGCCCAGCGGCTCGAACACCACCACCTCGTCGATGCGGTTGACGAACTCCGGGCGGAAGTGACTGCTCACCGCGTCCAGCACCGCCGCGCGTTGCGCCTCGCGATCACCGACCAGCTCCTGGATCTGCGCCGAGCCGAGGTTGGAGGTCATCACCACCACGGCGTTGCGGAAGTCCACGGTACGCCCCTGGCTGTCGGTCAGGCGACCGTCCTCGAGTACCTGCAGCAGCACGTTGAACACGTCCGGATGGGCCTTCTCCACCTCGTCCAGGAGGATCACCGAGTAGGGTTTGCGGCGCACCGCCTCGGTCAGGTAGCCGCCCTCTTCGTAGCCCACGTAGCCGGGCGGCGCGCCGATCAAGCGCGCGACGGAGTGCTTCTCCATGAATTCGGACATGTCGATGCGCACCATGGCTTCCTCGGTATCGAAGAGGAACTCGGCCAGCGCCTTGCACAGCTCGGTCTTGCCCACCCCGGTGGGGCCAAGGAAGAGGAAGGAGCCGCTGGGGCGATTGGGGTCGGCCAGCCCGGCGCGGGAACGACGCACGGCATTGGCCACCGCCACCACGGCCTCGTGCTGGCCGATCACCCGCTTGTGCAGGTCGTCTTCCATGCGCAGCAGCTTCTCGCGCTCGCCCTCGAGCATCTTGGCCACCGGGATGCCGGTCCACTTGGACACCACCTCGGCGATCTCCTCGTCGGTGACCTTGTTGCGCAGCAGCTGGTTCTCGCTCTTGCCGTGCTGGTCGACCATCTGCAGGCTGCGCTCCAGGTCCGGGATCACCCCGTACTGCAGCTCGGCCATGCGCTGCAGATCGGAGCGGCGCCGTGCCGCCTCGAGGTCGGCCTTGGCCTGCTCGATCTTCTGCTGGATCTGCGCCGAGCCTTGCACCTCGGCCTTCTCCGACTTCCAGATCTCTTCCAGGTCGGCGTACTCCAGTTCCAGCTTGGCGATGTCGTCCTGCAGCTTCTCCAGGCGCTTCTTGGCCGCCTCGTCGTCTTCCTTCTTCAGTGCCTCGCGCTCGATCTTCAACTGGATCAGGCGGCGCTCCAGACGATCCAGGGCCTCCGGCTTGGAGTCGATCTCCATGCGGATGCGGCTGGCGGCCTCATCGATCAGGTCGATGGCCTTGTCCGGCAGCTGGCGGTCGGTGATGTAACGGTGGCTGAGCTTGGCCGCGGCGATGATCGCGCCGTCGGTGATGGTCACGCCGTGGTGCACCTCGTAGCGCTCCTTGAGGCCACGCAGGATGGCGATGGTGTCTTCCTCGCTCGGCTCGTCCACCAGCACCTTCTGGAAGCGGCGCTCCAGGGCGGCGTCCTTCTCGATGTACTGGCGGTACTCGTCCAGGGTGGTGGCGCCGACGCAATGCAGCTCGCCACGGGCCAGGGCCGGCTTGAGCATGTTGCCGGCGTCCATCGCGCCCTCGGCCTTGCCCGCACCGACCATGGTGTGCAGCTCGTCGATAAACAGGATGATGCGCCCTTCCTGCTTGCCCAGCTCGTTCAGCACGGCCTTCAGGCGCTCCTCGAACTCGCCACGGAACTTGGCCCCGGCGATCAGCGAACCCATGTCCAGGGCCAGCAGACGCTTGTCCTTCAGGCCATCCGGCACCTCGCCATTGATGATGCGCTGGGCCAGGCCCTCGGCGATGGCGGTCTTGCCGACACCGGGCTCGCCGATCAGCACCGGGTTGTTCTTGGTGCGGCGCTGCAGGACCTGGATGGTGCGGCGGATCTCGTCGTCACGACCGATCACCGGGTCCAGCCGGCCCTCCTCGGCACGCTTGGTCAGGTCGACACAGTACTTGTCCAGGGCCTGGCGCGACTCCTCGACATTGGGGTCGTTGACCGCCTGGCCGCCGCGCAGGTTGGCGATGGCGTTCTCCAGGGCCTTCTTCGACACGCCCTGGGCCAGCAGCAGTTTGCCCAGTTTGGTGTTCTCGTCCATGGCGGCCAGTAGCACCAGCTCGCTGGAGATGAACTGGTCGCCCTTCTGCTGGGCCAGGCGATCGGCCTGGTTGAGCAGGCGCGCCAGGTCCTGCGACAGGTTCACGTCGCCGGTGGGGTTCTGGATCTTGGGCAGGCCGTCCAACTCCTTGGCCAGGGCCTTGCGCAGGGCGCCGACATCGAAGCCGACCTGCATCAGCAGCGGCTTGATCGAGCCGCCCTGCTGCTCCAGCAGGGCCTGCACCAGGTGCAGCGGCTCGATGGCGGAATGGTCGAGGCCGACGGCCGCGGATTGGGCGTCGGACAGGGCAAGCTGGAGCTTGCTGGTGAGACGATCGATACGCATGAATTGTCCTTCCTTCAGAAAGCGGGCCGGAGCGCTGAACTGCTCCTCTGAGTGAAGCCCGGTATTGCTCTGTAGATAGGGACAGTTTCGGCCGATTCAAGCGCCAACTATTTGCTGCGGATCAATCGACCAGCCACACCAGCGAGGCGAAACGCCCGGTGCGGGCGGCTCGACGATAGGAGAAGAAGCGCTCGTCACTGACGGTGCAGAGGCCGCCGCCATACACGGCAGTGACGCCGCGGGCCGCCAGGCGGATGCGGGCCAGGGCATAGATGTCGGCCATGTACTTGCCGGGATTACGGCTGGGGAGAAAGGCCTGCGCGGCCTCGGCATGCTGCGCCAGGAAGGCTTCGCGCACCTCGGGGCCAACCTCGAAGGCCTGCGGGCCGATGGCCGGCCCCAGCCAGACCAGCATCTCGGCGGGCTCGACCGCCAGCGCCTCCAGGGTATTTTCCAGCACCCCACCGGCCAGCCCACGCCAGCCGGCATGGGCCGCCGCCACGCGAGTACCGGCACGGTCGCAGAACAGCGCCGGCAGGCAGTCGGCGGTCAGCACGCAGCAGGCGATGCCCGGCTTGGCACTCCAGCAGGCGTCTGCGATGGGCACTTGGGTAGGATCGGCTTCGACCACGCCGGGGCTGTGCACCTGCTTTAGCCATGCCGGTTGGCAATCCAGGCGCTCGACCAGCAGGTAGCGGTTATCGGCCACGGCTTGCGGATCATCCTCGACATGATCACCGAGGTTGAGGCTGTCAAAGGGCGGCAGACTGGTGCCACCGGCACGCGTGGTGACACAGGCACGGATGTTGGCCGGTGCCGGCCAGTCCGGCTGCAGCCAGTCAGACGAAGGATTCATTGTCCTGACGCAGCAGCGAAAGCATCCACACCAGGTCTTCCGGCAGCGGCGAAACCCACTTCATGCGCTGACCGGTGGCCGGATGCTCCAGCTCCAGGAAGCGCGCATGCAGGGCCTGGCGCGGAAATTCCTTGAGGGTCTGCACCAGGGTCGGGCTGGCTGCCGGCGGAATACGGAAGCGCCCGGCATACAGCGGGTCGCCGATCAGCGGATAACCGACATGGGTCATGTGCACGCGAATCTGGTGGGTGCGCCCGGTCTCCAGCTTGACCCGCACATGGGTATGCGAGCGGAAGCGCTCCAGCACCCGGTAGTGGGTCACGGCCGGCTTGCCGCCGTCGATCACCGCCATGCGCTGGCGGTTGGCCGAGCTGCGGCCAATCGGCGCGTCGACCGTGGCACCGGAGGTGATCACGCCGATGCAGATGCATTCATAGATGCGGCTGACCGTGCGCTTCTGCAGCTGGTCGACCAGTTTGGTCTGCGCCTGCAGGGTCTTGGCCACCACCATCAGGCCGGTGGTGTCCTTGTCCAGGCGATGGACGATGCCGGCGCGCGGCACGTTGATGATGTCCGGCACGTGGTGCAGCAGGGCGTTGAGCAACGTGCCATCCGCATGCCCGGCCGCCGGGTGGACCACCAGGCCCGCCGGCTTGTCGATCACCAGAATGTGCTCGTCCTCGTAAACGATGTTCAGCGGAATATCCTGCGCCACCCACTCGCCCTGGGCCTCCTGTTCGGCCTCCAGGCTGAGCACGGCGCCGCTGTGGACGATGTCGCGCGGGCGAATGACGGCGCCATCGACGGTCAGGCGGCCGTCCTTAATCCAGGTCGACAGGCGCGAGCGCGAGTACTCGTCGAACAGCTGGGCGGCGACCTGGTCGAGGCGCTGACCACCGAGGTCGGACGGCACTTCGGCGGTGAGTTGGATGAGCTGATCGGAATCTTCGGACATGGGCTGCTGCGGAGGGCGGTGCGGCTTTTGGTTTCGGCGGCACGCTGTGGTTAAATACGGCGTCTTTGTCCCGGCATTTTCCGGGGCGCTCATCATAACAGGACGGTCGAGGCCTAGACAGCCGCCGTCACAGGGACGCAAGCCACCATGCAAGTGAAACACCTGCTGCTGATCGCCACCCTCGCCTTCGTTGCCGCGTGCTCCTCCAACAAACCGGAAGTGGATGAGAACCTTAGCGAGACCGAGCTCTACCAGCAGGCCCAGGAAGACCTCAGCAGCAACAGCTACAACAATGCCATCGCCAAGCTGAAGGCCCTGGAGTCGCGCTACCCCTTCGGCCGCTACGCCGAGCAGGCCCAGCTCGAACTGATCTACGCCTATTACAAGAACGTCGAGCCAGAGGCCGCCAAGTCCGCCGCCGAGCGCTTCATTCGCCTGCACCCGCAGCACGCCAACGTCGACTACGCCTACTACCTCAAGGGTCTGGCCTCGTTCGACCAGGACCGTGGCCTGATCGCCCGTTTCATCCCGCTAGACCTGACCAAGCGCGACCCGGGCGCCGCCCGTGACTCGTACAACGAGTTCGCCCAGCTCACCAGCCGCTACCCCAACAGCCGCTACGCGCCGGACGCCAAGGCGCGCATGGTCTACCTGCGCAACCTGCTGGCCGCCTACGAGATCCACGCGGGCCGCTACTACCTGACCCGCCAGGCCTATGTCGCCGCCGCCAACCGTGGTCGCTACGTGGTGGAAAACTTCCAGGAAACTCCCGCCGTAGGCGACGGCCTGGCCCTTATGGTCGAGGCCTACCAGCGCCTGGAGCTGAATGACCTGGCCGCCACCAGCCTGGAAACCCTGAAACTGAACTACCCGGACCACCCCACCCTGGTCGACGGCCAGTTCGTGCCCCTGGAAGAAGAGGCCGACAACCGCTCCTGGCTGGCCAAGGCCACTCTCGGCCTGATCGAATCCGATGCACCGCTGCCGCCGGGCGAGACCCGCGCCAGCCAGGACGTGATTCGCCAGTACGAGGAAGCCCAGGAAGAGATTCCGGACGAACTGCAGCCGGAAAACCAGGGCGAAGAAGCTCAGGAGGACCTGGAGAGCGAAGCGGAAGGTAACAGCGACGACCGTTCCTGGTTCAGCTACATGACCTTCGGCCTGTTCGACTGAGTCGTTAGCGCGATACAACAAGGGAGGCCTGGCCTCCCTTTTTCATGCCCGCGCCCCGCGCAGCAGTGCAGAACAACGGCGTTTTCCTGCTGCGCCTCAAGCGACTCCTTGGCTAAACTGCCAGCCTGCCAACAAGAGAGCACACCATGTTCCGTCTGCTGTTCTGGGTCGCCGTGATCGCCGCCGCCGTCTGGTTGTGGCGCCGCTTCAATCGCCCCGCCGCCCCATCGGCAAAGCCAGCTGAAGGTCAGCCGGCACCCATGGTGCGCTGCGCCCAGTGCGGCGTGCATGTGCCACGCGACAAGGCCCTCTCGCAAGAACAGCTCTGGTATTGCAGCCAGGCACATCTGGAACAGGGGCAGCCACGGCAGTGAGCGCAGAGCACCTGACTCTCGACGGCATTCCCGGCCGCCGGATACTGCGGCTATACAACCTGTACCGGGTTGCCCTCGGCCTGGCGCTAGTCTTGTTGATCTCCAGCAAACTGGACAGCGAGCTGCTGGAGCTGGCGCATGTACAGCTGTTCCGCTACGGCAGCTGGGCGTACCTGATCGTCAACGTCCTGATAACGGCGCTGATGCAGCGCCCCAAGTACCTGATTCAGGTGTTTGGCCTGGCACTGCTGGACGTACTCCTGCTATGCGCACTGTTCTACTCAGCAGGCGGCACGCCTAGCGGGATCGGCAACCTGCTGATCGTGGCAGTGGCGATTGCAAACATTCTGCTACGCGGGAGGGTCGGCCTGCTGATTGCCGCCGCCGCCGCCATCGGCATGTTGGCCCTCACCTTCTATCTGAGCCTGCATCGCCCCGCAGCCGGCACTCAGTTCGTCCAGGCTGGCGCACTGGGTGCACTCTGTTTTGCCGCGGCGATTTTCCTCCAAGGCCTCAGCCAACGCCTGCAACAGAGCGAAAGCCTGGCTGAACAAAGGGCGGTCGATGTCGCCAGCCTTGAAGCGCTCAACTCGCTGATTCTGCAACGCATGCGCACCGGCATCCTGGTGTTGGACAAGCAACACAAGGTGTTGCTGGCCAACCAGGGCGCCCTCGGCATGCTTGGCCGCAGCAGGCTGGAAAACAAGGTACTGGACCCACATTGCCCGGATCTCGTCCAGCGCCTTCAGCAATGGCAGCACAATCCGACCCTGCGTCCGCAGAGCCTGCAGGCGGTAGCCGATGGACCTCTGTTGCAGCCCAGCTTTATCCCCTTACATAGAGGCGATGAGCAGCACACACTGATCTTCCTGGACGATATCTCTCAAGTTACCCAGCAGGCCCAGCAGCTCAAGCTAGCCTCGCTTGGCCGACTGACTGCCGGCATCGCCCATGAGATCCGCAACCCGCTGGGCGCCATCAGCCACGCCGCGCAGCTACTGCAGGAGTCGGAAGACCTGGAGGAACCTGACCGGCGCCTGGCCCAGATCATCCAGGATCACTCGCGGCGGATGAACATGGTGATCGAGAACGTATTGCAGCTTTCGCGTCGCCGCCAGGCCGAGCCGCAACTGCTCGACCTGAAGTACTGGCTACATCGCTTCGCCAGCGAGTTCCGCAATTCGGCACGCCTGGATCAGACCCTGCACCTGGAAACCAGTACTGGCAGCCTGCAAACCCGAATGGACCCACACCAACTGACCCAGGTGCTGACCAACCTGGTGCAGAACGGCCTGCGCTATAGCGCCCAAAGCCACCAACTGGGCCAAGTGTGGCTTAAGCTCTATCGCGACGCCGAGAGCGATCTGCCCACTCTGGAAGTGCTGGACGACGGACCAGGGGTGCCAGTAGAGCAGTTGCAACATATCTTCGAGCCCTTCTACACCACGGACAACAAGGGCACCGGCCTGGGCCTGTATATTTCCCGCGAGCTGTGCGAAAGCAACCAGGCTCGCCTTGACTACAAACCGCGCGAGGGTGGTGGCAGCTGCTTCCGCATTACCTTCGCCCACCCACGCAAGCTGAGCTGAACATGAACACCCGGCAGAGAGCCCTGATCGTCGACGACGAGCCCGATATTCGCGAACTCCTGGAAATCACTCTGGGCCGCATGAAGCTCGACACGCGCAGCGCCCGCAACGTCAAAGAGGCGAGGGAGTGGCTAGCTCGCGAGCCATTCGACCTGTGCCTGACCGATATGCGCCTGCCCGACGGCACCGGCCTGGAGCTGGTGCAGCATATCCAGCAGCGTCACGCGCAAGTTCCGGTGGCGATGATCACCGCCTATGGCAGCCTGGATACTGCAATCAACGCGCTCAAGGCCGGCGCCTTCGACTTCCTGACCAAACCCGTCGATCTCGGCCGCCTGCGCGAACTGGTGGCTACCGCGCTGCGCCTGCGTAGCGGTGAGCACGAAGAGGGCCCGGTCGATACTCGCCTGCTCGGCGACTCGCCACCGATGAAGGCCCTGCGCAACCAGATCCAGAAACTCGCGCGCAGCCAGGCTCCTGTCTATATCAGTGGCGAATCTGGCAGCGGCAAGGAGCTGGTGGCTCGCCTGATCCATGAGCAAGGGCCGCGCAGCGAAAAGCCCTTCGTACCGGTCAACTGCGGCGCCATCCCTTCGGAGCTGATGGAGAGCGAGTTTTTCGGCCACAAGAAGGGCAGCTTTACCGGAGCCATCGAAGATAAACAGGGCCTCTTCCAGGCTGCGGACGGCGGCACGCTGTTCCTCGACGAAGTCGCCGACCTGCCACTGGCCATGCAGGTCAAGCTTCTGCGCGCCATCCAGGAAAAGGCCGTGCGCGCCGTCGGCGGCCAGCAGGAAGTAGTGGTGGACGTACGCATTCTCTGCGCCACCCACAAGGATCTGGCGACAGAGGTGGCTGCCGAGCGCTTCCGCCAAGACCTGTTCTATCGGCTGAATGTCATCGAACTGCGCGTCCCCCCACTGCGCGAACGCCGCGAAGATATTCCGCTGCTGGCCGAGACCATGCTTCGCCGCCTCTCCGAAAGCAGCGGGCTAGCAGCCGCCAGCATTACAGGAGAGGCCTTGGAGAAGCTCAAGTGCTATCGCTTCCCCGGCAATGTGCGCGAACTGGAGAACATGCTAGAACGCGCCTATACCTTGTGTGAAAACGAGCAGATACAGGCGATCGACCTACGCCTTTCGGATGCAGCGCCAGCTGCTGAGAGCGGCGAAGCTTCACTATCGCAGATAGACAACCTAGAAGATTATCTAGAAGAGATCGAGCGTAAGCTAATCATGCAAGCTTTGGAGGAAACTCGCTGGAACCGCACCGCCGCAGCTCAGCGCCTAGGATTGACGTTTCGCTCAATGCGCTATCGCCTGAAAAAGCTAGGAATCGATTAAGGCTTTAGCCAAATCGCCCTGCGGGACAATACGGCGCCGGGTCAACTATTGGTTCACGCCCAAGAATAAGATCAGCTAACAATTGGCAAGATGCGGGCGCTAGCACCAATCCATTCCGGTAGTGACCACAATTGAGCCAAAGGCCTGGAAAGGCCGGCACCCCACCAATGAAAGGAACTCCATGTGGCGAGCCCGGCCTCAAGCCGGCCCAATGGCCAACCACAGGCGAGCCAGCCAACGCTGGCAACAGTTGTTCTGCCGAAGCTCGAAGACATTGCAAGGCTTCATCAGTAGGCGTCTTGTCAAAACCTACATATTCCAGCGTACTACCCACTAGGATATGCCCATCACGCCGTGGAATCGCGTAGCGCCCGCGCATCAAAACCATAGAGGACAAGAAATCTTTCGAGCACTTGTAAAGAATCATTTGCCCTTTAACTGGAGCGATCGGTAGAACAGGACCAAGTCCGCTCATCAAATTACCGCTCCATGCTCCCGCGCAGACAACTACCTGATCTGCGTGTATGTCGCCATGCGATGAATGAACTCCGGATATGCGACACCCACTTCGAATAAAGCCAGTAACATCGCAATGCTCTCGCAGGGAAACATTAGGCATTGATTGCAAAGCATGACGTAGCGCCTTAAGCAATCTAGGATTGCGCACATTGGCAGCATTCGCCATATATATTGCGCGCTCATAATCGAGTGCCAAGGCCGGGACTGCCAAGCGCACAGACCGTATATCAACCTGCTCTAATCCTGCACCCTCACGTTCAGACCACGCTAGGGCATCAGCATCATCATCCAAATCCAGCCAATACAAACCACTTACATACACTTCAGGATCAAGGTTTGCTTGCACATGAAGCTGTCGAGCCAAGATAGGATAGAAAGCTTGCGACCACCTTGCTAATGCAGTAACGGCTGAGTCGTAACGCCAAGGATACAGGGGAGAAACAATACCACCCCCAGCCCAAGAGGACTCCCCCCCAAACGATCCAATCTCGGTCAGCACTACGTCAATACCAGCGCGAGCCAAGAACAGAGTGGAAAGCATGCCGACGATGCCACCACCCACACAAACCACTCTCAAAGGCTCGCCTCCAAATAGCGCATCACTTTAGCGCCGCCAACAGGCTGCCGCCCCTAGACTCCCCCCCGACACCGAAGTTTGCCCGGCCTGCGTAATGGTAAAAGTTCCACACTCATCGCCAACCATTGCACCTACTGGCGCAGCATTCAACGTGTAACTTGTAGCAGTAATAGCGGAGGCGCCAACATTATAATAAGCAGTACCGCTCGCTGGAATAGAGGCTTGAAATACGGGCGCAATACTCGCGCAAGCGCTTGTGTCGCAGTAGCGACCATTCTGCGAGTAGAAAACCTCTAACCGCTGAGCCGCCTCAGTCAGCACTGCTGCGGCCTCTGCTCTTCGAGACTTCTTTATATATTCTTGATAGATCGGCATAGCTATAGCAACCAAGACACCGATTATAACAATCGCTATCATCAACTCAATAAGGGTGAATCCCGACGAAGTTTTAGGTTCCACAAACACCTCGATAGAACTGGAATAATTACTCAAGTTGCTGCCAAGACAAACGACCACGAACCAGTGTCGCCCCGCCCTTTTCCCAAACTTTGGTCAGACCACCACTTGAGCCAGAAATATATTTACCTTCTTTATCGCCAAAGCCCACAAAAGCTGGCGGACGAATCAACTCATCAAATTTTCTTCCGCCAATCGAATATTTCTCATCATTGGACAACTTATACATATCCCTCTCATCGATCTGACCATCTTCATTCAAGTCCAGTACGGAATCATTAAAGCGCTTACCACTGACAGCGTCCATCTCCATCAGCCAGCCAGAACCACCAAATTCACAGGTATCAACTGGCGGAATCAGCGTCGTAAAGATCAATCGGCCATGGCGCACAACTGCAGAGGCGTTGACACGCTCACCCAGCCCTCCAGCTGGCGCCGGCGGTTTAAGCCTGATAAACCAGCCCATCTTGGTGGCATAGTCAACTTCGTTGGCTGAGGTCACGCGAATGGCAAACCCTGCGCTGGTCCCACCTACCAGAGGAGCATTATCAACCTCATAGATTATCGTTTGCTCTACAAGGTCCGATAAGGTAGTGGATGAACTAAAAGGCGTCCCATCTAAATACTTATCCTGAACGGCATACATTGCTTGCACTGTGCTGTCTTGTTTATCGGTAACCCCCATATACCGACCAGTACCAACATAAACCATGAGTTTATTATCTGCTGTTGTATAGAGCGCGGGAGCCGAAGTAATTGGTTGACCGCCCTCAGTCTCCAATAGTGGTCGACCAGACAGATCAACGTCCCAGCCTGAAATATCGGACGCAGTCAGGTTAAACCGCCATAGCTTTCCGGCATCATCACCAGCATAAACATAGTCCACATAACCATCATTATCTCGATCCAGAAGGGCGGGTGCCGCCAAAGACTGGCCGAGCCCACTAACACGCATGCGCTTAATCAAGCGCCCGGTGGCCAGATCTACGACCAGCAACGATGCACGACCACTTGCACCGTTATAGCCGTTGGAAAATATCGCCACCGACTTATTGCCCGCTTTAACTCGAGCAATTTGCGGCTTACCAATGGTATAACCCATGTCGGTAGCGCTCATACCAACCCCCAGGTCAGCGGCTTCTGTCTTTGGTTCGAATTCCCATAGCACACTAGAGTTTCCAAATGCCTTGGGGTTGGTCACATCAAGCGCATACAGGCCTTTCCCACCAGCGCCAAGCGCCCCCAGCAGGACCGTCTTCCATGCACTACCTATCTTTGCATCACTGACCGCACTGGGGCCATCAACATAATATTTATGCCTATAGGACGGCAATGTCAGCTCGTACATACCCGGAATAATCGTACTTGGTACATAAGCCAGTAATTCCGTACCTACCGGAGTGCCAGTTCCGCAATTAAGCGCACAGACGCCATGCAGCAAACCGGCATTAGTACCTGCGTAAACCATTTCGGGACGATTAGCCAATCCATCTCGGAAAGTAGCATAGTCAGTCCTATCAGACGTAGGGACATAGGCAAGCCGGGACTCTAGATTATCGACATATACAGGATCTGAATTGGTGATATCACCGATCACTCCATTAACACGATCACGGAAGGGGCCACCAAAGCGCTGCTCTCTAGTACTATTACCCCTTAAATAATCCAGCCTTTCTTGCGCGACCGAATTGGCAACAGGACCAACAAGCAAATTACTCTGCTGATCAGGGCTCAAATTCGACCAAGTGAACGACATGCCTCCGCCCAATATCGTATTCAATGTTCTGATATTTCGATCACCGAACGCAGGTACACGCTCAGACGAGTTCCAAACAATATTTCCTATCTGACTATTGCTGAGAATTTCGTAACCAACTAGCTCACCAGACCAGTTAGATGTGCGGAAGCGGGCCTGGACGACTTGACTCTTACCTTCGACAAACTGCCCTGTACTTGCCGCAGCAGCCGACGAAGAAGAAAGAGAGCGCAGAATCTCACTGAACGCCTTATCTAACTGGTCACGCAACTTCAAGGCATTGGTAACCAAGAAATAATTGTCGGGATTAGGATTAAGTGCCAGCGAGCTAGTCCACTCCTCCTTCAGATCCGGTCGGGCATTGGCGTTCTTATCATTGAATCCACCCCACTTAGCCGCATACCACAACGGATCTTTGAGCAAGGTTGCCGCTGGGGTTGAGCTGGCAGTGAATTCGCGCGTTGCCTGCAGTGGAAGTTTGGTGGTAGTGCGCTGCTGGCCAGGCAAGCGCCCCGGTGGAGTGTCCAGAGGATGGAGGTAATCATCGGCCTCAGCAGTGTCCACATCCCTTACTTCCAAGAACACGCCATCGGTGGTGGTACCAGAAATAACATACCCCATGTGCTGCACCACTCCACCGGCAGCATAGTCAGAACTCATCGAAATAGTAAGTTTATTATTAGCATCAACTTGATAACTGTAGCGGGCAATAGCATCCATATCATGGTCGTTACCCTGCTCTACGTCTTCGAAGTTAACCCTGAAGACACCGCTTCTGGCATCTGCCGCAATGGACTCCACATAAAAGTCAACAATAGTATTGGTGGGTGCGTAGGTATTCCATGCCGCGTCGCCGCCATACTTAACAGATTTTGCAAATGGAACTAACGTTACGGTGTTCCCACCGACGGGAATCTTGAACTCCGGAAGAGGCGATGCTAGGGCGATTGCATATGTACTCATCCTCTGCTGGCCAGAACGGGCGTTAAGGTCGGTTGTCAAGCCGTGATAAGCCACACTAGCAGCGTAATAGCCACCACGCTTAGTGGGCTCTTCGGGAGAAAGTCCACGAGTATTCTTGAAAGTCTTTGCAATCTTGGCCGTTGGCCCTGAAGTTGCATCTCCATTAGTCTCGCCAATGAAGATATTCTTGTCTCCTCCTATTTCATACTGCCAAATCGCATCCCCCAATGCCCCTACATTCAAACCTGTCAAATCTGTGGTGAACGATGGATTCCAGTAACTGCCAGGAAGATCATCAGTATCATAAGATGGATTAATATCGGAAATAACAGTTTGAACTGGAACAGAACACGACTGCACACCAGGCTTGGAGTATGGGTTCGTCCATGTGGCAGTTGGTTGAGCCAATCCAAGTGCGCTGTCATGAGTGGAACTCGAATACGTAAAACTACTAGTTGGCCCGCCTCTACCAGCGAAATAGCGAACTGCCTCATACATCATTTCGGAGATAGGATTCCCCCACATATGACATTCATTATTACCAATTGCACGCGCCAACAAGCCGCAGCCGGAATAAGAGCCATTATAACCAACAATTTTCAATTTATTGATAGAGCCGATAACGCCGTTCACCGTCGAAACAAATTGACCTGTAGTCGAGTCAATTTCGTCAGAGATGTTAGATACCTCCCGCCGAATTACGCCACCACGAGTGTTATTTACGTGGCTCCCTGTCAGCAGCCCGAATAGCATTTTGGGAGTAGCTCCACCACCGTACTGCTGCAATATCCCCTCTGGCTTAAAGGATTCGCGGTCAACCCCACTAACTCGGCGAACATATCGCGTACAATTATCTTCTAGAAGCCCGACCTTGCAAACCTGCACTCTTGCCACGTAATCCGTCATTACAGATGCAGGAATAGTGCGCCCGAAAACTGTTAGCTGGACATTCTTCAACCCGGCACCGCTACCAACGCTTTCCGGGACTACTTGCCAGTTTTGACTAGGGCGCTTCCATGCTAACTGATACGAGTCACCCCCCGCCCCTTCTTCATGGCGAAAGACCACTGAGTACTCCCCCACCGCAAGAGGGATAACCGGTGATTTGTTACTCCAATTCGATATGACCGAATTTGAATCGGTCGTATCCTGCGCACCATGACCATTATACCAGCCAAAACTACCGACCCCCTCAATTGTGAAGTCGACAGCATCATCGCCATTAATAGCGAACTGATAATTACCCGCCTGGGCAACCACCAGCCTGCCATTCAGTACGCTGATATAGTTATCCTGCTGCCCAAGCTGAGAAGCGCCAGTTCCTGGCAGGGTTTCCGCGCCACTTACACGCTTATCGATCTTGGTGCGGGAGACAGGACCATAGATAACTTGGTCAGAAAATTTATTTATCAGCGCCGTAAATTCGGAAGCTGTGGCAGGGCGGGTTCCGTCTACCCCAGCAGACACAACACAATTTCCCGCCGGGTTAATACAGGTATCGCCAGCAACAGGCGCTTCTTTCGACACCCACTCCCATATACGTCTAGTCGAGTTAGTCAAGACCCTAATCAGGGGCTTTGTAGTATCGGTATTTAGGTTCACGCTCGCAAAAAGATGGCGTGCATTAGAGGCCGGCTGAGCGAGAGGTGTGTAGTCCGTAATACTATAGCCATCGACTGCAAGACTTTTGTATTCTTTTCCCCAGCTATGCCCGTCTTGCGGGGTATAACTGCGCTCCAACACGGTCTGCACCGTATTATTGTCCGCCCGGTCTACTCGCCTATATCCGCCATACAACACTTTACGCAAGGCATCTATACGGGAAGTAGCCACGTAGTTAAGGAAATTCCCACTCCACTCACCACCACTTGCAACAATGCAACGCCTCAGAGCGTCAGCTGGGCGAGACTTTGGAACAAATATTTCCGCACTGCTATCCCAGTCATAGCAGGTGGCCGAATCAAAGTAGCCAAAGTAGGTAATTGATGGCTTGAACCGAATATCGACCACACCATCGCCATCAAGATCCGAGGCATCATTATAGGCCTCATAATAAAGCTTATGATCACGCCCCATCACCAACATATTCAGCGGCGTCACAGTGCGGGAGGTATACAGCGGTTCCGTGGCAATATCAGTAGCCGCAGACACGGGCATGCTCGACAAGCCGACACCCGCCGTAAGCGTAAAAGAGACGAAGACCCGAGCAGAAAATGTACCTTTCATCTTTCTTCATCTCTTCCTAGTTAGGGCGATATGTGGACTGCAAGACAACACGCGCATTATTATCAATGCCATAACCAATAGCTGTAATAAGAAAAACAGAATTTGCGTAAGCAATCTTCTGCACATGGTAATATGCTTTAGCAGTGGATGCCGCCCACCCACCCCCACTAGGCACAGAACCCGCCTGCGGCAAACTCATGGCAGTTGTCGAGCTGTAAGCACTATTGCTCTCAACATATTGTTCACCCTCTCGCAGAGCACCCTCCGCCATCTGGAATGCTCTATTCTCCTCCACAGCGTTACCTACCATCTTCTCCTGCATAGTGGACGACTGCATGGAGGAAATACCCAGTATGGTTAATAACAATAAAAACACCATACAAATAATAAGCGCCGAACCATTCTGCTTTGACTCGAACATATGATCCTCTCAAGGTAGACGGTTGCGAACAGCAACAACCGACTTGAATATCTGATCACCAACAGTGTCGCCTCTCAAGGTCAATGTGACTTCAACACTGACAACAGAGGACCACTTCGCAGCTGCAGCTACAGCCGAAGCAGGCTGGTAGCTCTCGGCCCACCCGGTAGCGCCAGAAACCCCATAACGGAATGAGATGCTCCTTACGCCAGAGTCGATTATGTTCTCAGTGCCGCGCATTAGACCGCTCCCTGAAATAGAATAATCAACACTTGAGAGCACATAGATAGAAGCCTCGGGCGGATAACCTACAGGGATAGTTTGTCCAGAAAAAATTGACGCCCTAGTACAGTCAGCTACCACGCGCGGCGTCCCGACGCCGGAAAAATCGACCGCATTAACAGTACCAATTGGATGAGCCCCCACGAACATTAGGGAGAGAACCCCTGAGTTTTCTACAAGCGCGGTATCATTTATCGAATTGTATGAAGAGTTGCCGGTATCATTGACAATTTGCGCCTTCCTAGAACATCCCCAGTAGCCAACCTGCCGTATATCTTTGGCTATTTGCTCAAAGGCAAATCGGGCATTTTCTTGGACTCTCGCCATATCATCTTGAGTGCGGAATGTTTGCCGCTGGCTCAGGAAAACCTGTATGACCGCCCCACCAATGACAAGACTCAAGGTAATAGCAATCATTAGCTCGATCAAACCTATACCTTGCTGACCACGCAGCACGGACACCTTGGGTACATTTATCATATGAGTGGATCCAGTCGTGTTACAAAGGTGAACTGGGTCTTACTCGCCGCCGCGGAGCCTGACTGCTTAATCCTGGCTTGGTCGTCCGCCTCAATCACGACAGTCAGAGTTCGCGTTGCACTAGCCCATTGGACGGCCCCATCACCGCCAGGAATTGACGTCTCCAGCTGATCCAACCAAGAGTACAAATCATCATTAGCCATTGGGGTGCGTGCACTGGGCTTTGCAGCAGACATTGCAATTACATAACTATCTACATTCTCCCGATTAGCTCGAATTCGCTCAACAATGTCATAGGCTAGGAAATTTGCTTGTGAGCGCCACTGCGAGCCTTGCGTATATTTAAGAGACTGCAATTGCATGGCAGCCAACCCCAACAAGCCAATCGCCAATATCACAATGGAAACCAGAACTTCGATCAGGGTGAATCCACTCTGTCGCTTAAGCGAGTCCTTGATCATGGTGCTGTGCATACCTCAACTTTTGTTCTGCCCGTAGATCCCACCGTCAGATCGCGATCACGAGCTGCACTGCAAGCGCCACCGACGGAGCGATATGCCAACACCACATCACCTCCGGACTGACGGCCGGAACCCTCATAAACAACCTCGGTTATTGAGGATCCGCTTCGCTTCACCTCTAACGTGGCGCCCGATGCAACTCCTCTAAAAGTACGCACAAGGGTATCGCCTGAGTCGCTGCAGCTGCCATTACCAGTGGCATCTTGCTTAACCTCCCAGCCCGCCGCCCATGACGCCGAAGATACGCATGCCCGCTGATTCCGCTTAACCGCTTCGGAACGAGCCAAGGACAACGCTGTGGTGATCGCGCTGACATCGCTCGATGCTCGCACTCCACGCATCAAGTCAGCGAAAGCAGGCAGCGCAATTGTCACGAAAGCCGCGAGCACCGCAATCACCACCATCAGCTCGACCAATGTGAAACCCTTCTGCACACGCATGGGAAAATCCACCCTGAATACTCGCCTACACTTTATTTCGCCCTAAGCGCAACGCAACACGCCAGAGGATGGCCGGGCACATTCTAACGACCACCGGTAACAACCAAGGAAGGCAGATATGGAGAAGGGATTCTCGCTCGTAGAGCTATTCGCGACGCTCGCTATCGTTTCGATGATCATGATGATCGCCGCGCCAAGTACGAAGACATTAATCAACCGGGAAAGGGCGATTAGTGATGCGAGTTTGCTGCATGGTGCATTACAGCAGGCCCGCCTTCACGCCGTAACAACCGGGCAGGCCACCACCATCCAAGCAGTAAACAATACCTGGGGGAGCGGCTGGCGCATCTACATCGACCCCAATCGCAGCATGAGAGCCGAAGACTCACCAAAAGTGATTGCCGAACAAGGTGCTCGTTCGTCCCATATCACCGCCACCAGCACGCTACAGAATGGCGTTCACTTTCTACCAAACGGGCGAGCCATCCTGCAGAGTGGAGGTTTTCAAGCAGGCACCTTCAGTGTGTGCCAAGCAGGCTCTGCAAGCAGTTACGAATTGATCATAAGCAAGATTGGGCGTGTCCGGCGTGCAAGCGAGCCAAACAACACCAAATGTACTAATCCAACGCCTTAACGCGTAGTTCCTTCGGCATTGAAAAAACTACGTTCTCGGGGCGGCCTAGCAGCTCCTGGGTATTACTAGCGCCCCAATTCCCTAACTGCCGAATAACACCCTGCACAAGTACCTCTGGAGCCGAAGCACCAGCCGTGATACCAACTATCGCCTCCCCCTCAAACCACTCCGAGCGAAGATCCTCAGCCCCATCGATTAGGTAGGCCGGCGTGCCGATACGCTCGGCCAGCTCGCGCAAGCGATTGGAATTGGAGCTATTTGGACTGCCAACCACCAGCACCACATCACACTCCGCTGCCAGTTGCTTCACCGCATCCTGCCGGTTCTGTGTGGCATAGCAGATATCGTCCTTGCGCGGCCCACCGATGCTGGGGAACTTGGCACGCAAGGCGTCGATGACTTTGCTGGTGTCGTCCATAGACAGCGTGGTCTGGGTGACGAAGGCCAGCGTTTGCGGGTCGCGTACTTCGAGTGCAGCTACATCCTCTTCGTCTTCCACCAGATAGATGGCGCCGCCGTTGCGGGCGTCGTACTGGCCCATGGTGCCTTCGACTTCCGGATGGCCCTCGTGGCCGATGAGGATGCACTCTCGGCCGTCGCGGCTGTAACGCGCGACTTCCATGTGCACCTTGGTCACCAGTGGGCAGGTGGCGTCGAAGACCTTGAGGCCACGACGTTCAGCCTCCTGGCGCACGGCCTGGGAGACGCCGTGGGCACTGAAGATGACGATGGTGTTGTCCGGCACCTGATCCAGTTCTTCGACGAACACCGCACCGCGGGCACGCAGATCCTCGACCACGAACTTGTTGTGCACCACTTCGTGACGCACATAGATCGGTGCGCCGAACACTTCCAGGGCGCGGTTGACGATCTCGATGGCGCGATCGACGCCGGCGCAGAAGCCGCGGGGGTTGGCGAGTTTGATTTGCATGCTGGGTATCTCGGCGCGCGCTGAAAGCGATGGGGAGAGTGTACGCCTCTCCCCGAGAGGGGTCAGGCTTGGCGAACTTCGATGATTTCCACGTCGAAGCTCAGGGTCTTGCCGGCCAGGGGATGGTTGAAGTCGACGGTTACCTGCGCGTCGTCGAACGCCTTGACCACACCCGGTAGCTCGGCATTGGCGGCATCGTTGAAGATCACCAGCAGGCCCTCGGACAGTTCCATGTCGGCGAACTGGCTGCGCGGCATGACCTGCACGTTCTGCGGATTGGGCTGACCGAAGGCGTTCTCCGGCTCGATCTGCAGGCTGCGCTTGTCGCCAGCCTTGAAGCCGTAGAGCGCGACCTCGAAGCCCGGCAACAGGTTGCCATCACCGACCTTGAAGGTGGCCGGCTGCTTGTCGAAGGTGCTGTCGACCACATCGCCGTTGGCCAACTTGAGGGCGAAATGCAGGGTGACTTCCTTGTCCGGGCCAATGCGCAGCTCTTGAGAGAGTGGATCAGTCATGGGCGGGCTCTCCGGACTTCTTGCTCTTGAACATATCCAGCGCCAGCATCACGGCGCCGACGGTAATGCCGCTGTCGGCCAGGTTGAAGGCCGGGAAATGGTGGCGGTTCTGCCAGTGCACCAGGATGAAGTCGACCACATGACCGAGCATGACCCGGTCGTACAGGTTGCCCAAGGCACCGCCCAGCACCATTGCCAGGGCGATGGCCAGCCAGGTCTCGTTGCTCTTGAGACGCTTCATCCACACCACCAACACAGCGCTGACGCCGGCGGCGATGGCGGCGAACAGCCAGCGTTGCCAGCCGGACTCAGCGGCCAGGAAGCTGAAAGCCGCGCCACGGTTATACAGATGGGTCCAATCGAAGTAGCCATCGATCACCGTGACCCGCTGTCCGTACTCCAGCACCTGCAGCACGATCTGCTTGCTGCCCTGGTCGAGAATGAACACCAGCACGGCCAGCCACAGCCAGGCCAGACGACCGAAACGCGAGGCATCAGACATGCTTGCGCACCTCGCCAGCACCTTCGATGTTGCTCACGCAACGTTCGCACAGCTCGGGGTGAGTGGCATTGCTGCCGACATCGGCACGGAAGTGCCAGCAGCGACCGCACTTGGCGTGGGCCGACTTGACGATCTTCAGCTTCAGGCCCGGCACCTCGGTGGCCACCGCATCGGCAGGCGCATCGGCCAGCGGCGCGACGGCGGCGGCGGAGGTGATCAGGGCGAAGCGCAACTCGTTGTCGAGCTTGGCCAGGGACTGCTGCAGGGACTCGTCGCCATACAGGGTGACCTCGGCCTGCAGATTGCCGCCGATGGCCTTGCTGTTGCGCAGGTTCTCCAGCTCCTTGTTCACCGCGGCGCGCACGGCGGTGAGCTGCTCCCAGTAGGCACGATCCAGCTCGAAGCCTTCCGGCAGGCGATCCAGGCCTGAGTACCAGGTGTTGAGCATGACCGACTCGTTGCGCTCGCCCGGCAGGAACGACCAGATCTCGTCGGCGGTGAAGGCCAGGATCGGCGCGATCCAGCGCACCAGCGCCTCGGCGATATGGTACTGCGCGCTCTGGCAAGAGCGGCGTGCCGCGCTGTCGGCGGCAGTGGTGTACTGACGGTCCTTGATCACGTCCAGGTAGAAGCCGCCCAGCTCCTGCACACAGAAGTTGTGCACCTTGGAGTAGACGTTCCAGAAGCGGTACTCACCGTAGGCTTCTATGACTTCGGCCTGCAGGCGCGCGGTGGCGTCCACCGCCCAGCGATCCAGGTCGAGCAGCTGGTCGGCCGGCAGCAGATGCCTGGCCGGGTCGAAATCGCCCAGGTTAGCCAGCAGGAAGCGCATGGTGTTGCGGATACGCCGGTAGGCGTCGGCGCTGCGCTGCAGGATGACCTTGGACACGGCCATCTCGCCCGAGTAATCGGTGGAGGCGACCCACAGGCGCATGATGTCGGCGCCCAGACTGTCGTTGACCTCTTGCGGGGCGACCACGTTGCCGAGGGACTTGGACATCTTGCGGCCGTTCTCGTCGACCACGAAGCCGTGAGTCAGCAGCGCCTTGTACGGCGCATGGCCGTCGATGGCGCTACCGGTCAGCAACGAGGAATGGAACCAGCCGCGGTGCTGGTCGGAGCCTTCCAGGTACAGGTCGGCGCGCGGGCCCTGATCATGACCCATGGGGTGCGAGCCACGCATCACATGCCAGTGGGTGGTGCCGGAATCGAACCAGACGTCCAGGGTGTCGCTGATCTTGTCGTACTGCACGGCCTCATCGCCGAGCAGCTCGGCGGCGTCCAGCTTGAACCAGGCCTCGATGCCTTGCTGTTCGACGCGCTTGGCCACCTCCTCCATCAGCTCAACGGTACGCGGGTGAAGCTCACCGCTGGCCTTGTCGAGGAAGAACGGGATCGGCACGCCCCAGTTGCGCTGACGCGAGATGCACCAGTCTGGGCGCCCGGCGATCATATTGTGCAGACGCGCTTGGCCCCAGGCCGGGACGAACTCGGTCTGCTCGATGGCGGACAGTGCGCGTTCGCGCAAGGTAGCGCCCTGCTCCGGCGCTTTGTCCATGCCGACGAACCACTGCGCGGTGGCGCGATAGATCAGCGGGGTCTTGTGCCGCCAGCAGTGCATGTAGCTGTGCTGGATCGCCTCGTGCTTGAGCAGCGCACCGACTTCGTCGAGCTTGGCGACGATGGCCGGGTTGGCCTTCCAGATGAACTGGCCGCCGAAGAACGGCAGGTCGGCGACGTACACGCCATTGCTCTGCACCGGGCTGAGGATGTCGTCGTTGTGCATGCCGTACTGCTTGCACGAACGGAAGTCGTCCTCGCCATAGGCCGGAGCGGAGTGGACGATCCCGGTACCGGCACCCAGCTCGACGTACTCGGCCAGATAGACCGGGGCGAAGCGCTCATAGAACGGATGACGGAAGCGGATGTTTTCCAGAGCCGCACCGGCAGCGGTGGCAACCACTTCGCCCTGCAGGCCGTAGCGAGCCATGCAGCTCTCGACCAGCTCCTCGGCCAGCAGCAGCAGCTTGTCGCCGACATCGACCAGGGCGTAGGTGAACTCCGGGTGCACGTTGAGCGCCTGGTTGGCCGGGATGGTCCAGGGCGTGGTGGTCCAGATCACGATGCTGGCCGGCTTGGCCAGTTCGCTCAGGCCGAAGGCAGCAGCCAGCTTGGCGGCGTCTTCGACGAGGAAGGCCACGTCGATGGCATCGGACTTCTTGTCCTGATATTCGACCTCGGCCTCGGCCAGGGCCGAGCCGCAATCGAAGCACCAGTTGACCGGCTTCAGGCCCTTGAACACGAAGCCCTGCTTGACCATCTCGGCCAGCGCGCGGATCTCGCCGGCCTCGTTGGCGAAGTCCATGGTCTTGTACGGATTGTTCCACTCACCCAGCACACCGAGGCGGATGAAGTCGGCCTTCTGCCCTTCGATCTGCTCGCCAGCATAGGTGCGGCAGCGCTCACGGGTCAGGTCAGACGGCTGGTTCTTGCCGAAGGTGGTCTCGACCTTGTGCTCGATCGGCAGGCCGTGGCAGTCCCAGCCCGGCACGTAGGGGGCGTCGTAGCCGGCCAGGGTCTTGGAACGGGTGATCATGTCCTTGAGGATCTTGTTGACCGCATGACCGATGTGGATGCTGCCGTTGGCGTAGGGCGGGCCGTCGTGCAGGACGAACTTCGGCCGGGTCTCGCCAAGCTTCCGCAGCTTCTGGTACAGGCCAATGCTGTCCCAGCGCGCCAGGGTCTCCGGCTCGCGCTGCGGCAGGCCGGCTTTCATCGGGAAGGCAGTATCCGGAAGGTTCAGCGTGGCTTTGTAGTCGGTCATCTCAGGCTCTTAGATCAATCAAGCGGTTGGCCAAGCCAGTAGGCCCGGGCGGCGGCGACATCCGCGTCGATCGCCGTCTTCAGCGCCTCCAGGGAGGCGAAACGCTGCTCATCACGCAGCTTGTGGTGGAATTCCACCGTCAGACGCTGGCCATAGAGATCGCCAGCGTATTCCAGCAAATGCACTTCCAGATGCGGGCTGCCATCGCCGGCCACGGTCGGACGCTGACCGATGTTGGCGACGCCGTGGAAGCGGTGCCCCTCATGCAGCGCGCTGACCAGAAACACCCCGCGCAGCGGCGGCTTACGCCGTTTCAGCTGCACATTGGCGGTCGGCGTACCGAGCTGACGGGCCAGCTTCTGGCCATGCAGCACACGACCGGCCAGGGCATAGGGCCGCCCCAGCAGGCGCTCGGCCAGTTCCAGCTCGCCGGCCTGCAGGGCCTCACGCACACGGGTACTGCTGACGCGCTCGCCATCCAGCTCGACGGTCAGCGCCGCCTCGACACTGAAGCCATGCCACTCGCCGGCCTCGACCAGGAAGGCGAAATCGCCAGTGCGGCCGGCGCCGAAGCGAAAGTCGTCACCGACCTCTAGGTGCTTCACATGCAGGCCATCCACCAGCACCTGACGCACGAACTCTTCGGCCGACAGTTCGCGCAGGCGACGATTGAAGGCCA
Source organism: Pseudomonas sp. GD04019 (assembly GCF_029837695.1). GTDB lineage: Bacteria > Pseudomonadota > Gammaproteobacteria > Pseudomonadales > Pseudomonadaceae > Aquipseudomonas. Next base: position 56,884 of record NZ_JAOEEA010000002.1, on the reverse strand, counting down.
GGCACAGCACCCGGTCGACGCCTTGGGCGGCCAGCAGCTCGAGCTTCTCACGCAGACGGGTGAGGCGCGCCGGCGCGGTGTCCGGGGCGAAGAATTCACGCGGCTGCGGCTCGAAGATCACCACGCAGCTCGGCACACCCAGCTCGATGGCGCGCTCACGCAGGCGCGCCAGGATGGCCTGGTGACCAAGGTGCACGCCATCGAAATTGCCGATGGTGGCAACGCATCCCTGGGTCAGGGGTAGCAGATTGTGGAGGCCTCGGACCAGCTGCATAGCGCGCTTCTTGCTTACAAAGTGGTCGATTATACGCACAGGCGACTATCGGCGACAGGCAGTGTGTCAGCCGCCTGGCGCGTCAGTGAATGGTGCGGCGGGCGAAGTCGCGCGGGCGGAAGCCGAGCAGCAGCAACATGCCGAAATAGGTCACCACACCGGCGGCGACCAGCGCGCCGAGGCGCAGCAACCGCACCAGCATGTTGCCCTGCTGCCAATCCGGCATGAAGTGCATCACCGCCAGCAGCACCGCCGCCATGGCCAGCACCGCCAGCACCAGCTTGAGCAGGAAAAATGTCCAACCCGGCTGCGGCTGGTACATGCGCCGACTGCGCAGCTGCCAGTAGAGCAGTCCCGCGTTGAGACAGGCCGCCAGGCTGATGGCTAGCGCCAGCCCAGCATGCCGCAGATCCAGAGCGAAGACGAACAGCCCATTCATCGCCTGGGTCGCCAGCAGGCTGACGATGGCAATGCGCACCGGGGTCTTGATGTTCTGCTGGGCATAGAAGCCGGGCGCCAGGATCTTGATCAGGATCAGTGCCAGCAGACCGACCGAGTAGGCCACCAACGCCTGCTGAGTCATGGTCGAGTCGTGCGCAGTGAACTTGCCGTACTGGAACAGCGAGACGATCAGCGGCTCGGAGATGATCGCCAACGCCAGGGTGCACGGCATCACCAGTAGGAAACACAGGCGCAGCCCCCAGTCGAGCAGCCGCGAGTACTCCTCGCGATCAGCGCTGGCGTAGGTCTTGGCCAGCGCCGGCAACAGAATGGTGCCCAGTGCCACGCCGAGCACGCCGGAGGGCAGCTCCATCAGGCGATCCGCGTAGTACATCCAGGACACGGAGCCGGCCACCAGGAAGGAAGCGAAGATGGTGTTGATGATCAGCGAGATCTGGCTCACCGACACCCCGAAGATCGCCGGCCCCATCTGCCTGAGCACCCGCCACACGCCTGTGTCGCGCAAGCTCAGGCGCGGCAGCACCAGCATGCCGGTCTTCTTCAGCGCCGGCAGCTGCCAGAGAAACTGTGCCAGACCGCCGACCAGCACCGCCCAGCCCAGGGCCATGATCGGCGGATCGAAATACGGCGCGAACCAGACCGAGAACACGATCATGCTGACGTTCAGCAGGGTCGGCACGAACGCCGGCACCGAGAAGCGGTTCCAGGTATTGAGCACCGCGCCGACCAGCGACGACAGGGAGATCAGCAATATATAGGGGAAGGTCACCCGCAACAGATCGGTGGTCAGGGCAAAGCGCTCGGCCTCGTCGGCAAAGCCCGGTGCAGTGATCCAGACGATCCAGGGCGCGGCGAGAATGCCGAGTAGCGTCACCAGCGCCAGCACCAGAGTCAGCAGGCCGGCGACATAGGCCAGGAAGGTGCGGGCCGCCTCCTCGCCTTGCTGGGTCTTGTATTCCGCCAGGATCGGCACGAAAGCCTGGGAGAAGGCGCCCTCGGCGAAGATGCGGCGCAGCAGGTTGGGCAACTTGAAGGCCACGACAAAGGCGTCCGACGCCACGCCGGCACCGAAGGTGCGCGCGATGATGGTGTCGCGAACGAAGCCCAGCACGCGGGAAAGCATGGTCAGAGAACTGACGGCAGCCAGGGACTTGAGCAGATTCATGGAGTCTCGACGGTCCGGAAAGCCGGCACGGGCGGGCCGACAGATGAAGGCGAGGAGTGTAACCAGCCGCCGCTGGTCAGACCAGCCAATCAAGACACTTCCGCACTTGACAGGCACGCGATGCATCGGCATGATTCGCGGCCTTATTTGTTGCTATCCCCCTAGTTTTCGAGGAGCTTGACGGTGGCCAATACACCTTCTGCCAAAAAACGCGCCAAACAGGCTGAGAAGCGTCGTAGCCATAACGCCAGCCTGCGCTCCATGGTCCGTACCTACATCAAGAACGTGGTCAAGGCTATCGACGCCAAAGACCTGGAAAAGGCTCAGACCGCCTACACCCTGGCTGTTCCGGTCATCGACCGCATGGCCGACAAGGGCATCATCCACAAGAACAAGGCCGCTCGCCACAAGAGCCGCCTGAACGGTCACATCAAGGCTCTGGCTACCGCCGCCTGATTGATCTGTTCTTGAAAAGACCGGCCCCAGGGCCGGTTTTTTATTGCCCGTGATTTTCGACAGGGCGTGAAAAAGCCGGAGCATGCTCCGGCTTTTTTCGCTTATTGCGCCGCCCAGGGCAGGATCGGAATAGCCGTCACCGCATTCTGCGGACTACCTTCGATCACCCGATCGCTGTACACCAGATAGACCAGCGTATTGCGCTTCTCGTCGAAGAAACGCACCACCTGCATGGTCTTGAACACCAGCGAGGTGCGCTCCTTGAACACCTCTTCGCCATCCTTCAGCTTGCCGGTGAAGTGAATAGGCCCGACCTGGCGACAGGCGATCGACGCCTCGGCACGATCCTCGGCCAACCCCAGACCACCCTTGACCCCACCCGTCTTGGCGCGCGACAGGTAGCAGGTCACGCCCTCCACCTTCGGATCATCGAAGGCCTCGACCACGATCTTGTCGTTCGGCCCAACCCACTTGAACACCGTGGAGACCTCACCGATCTCCTCCGCCTGCACCCCCAGCGGCAGCAACAGGCACGCAGCCAGCAATCCCTTCGCAATGCGCATCGCGCCCTCCCAGAATCTGTTTTAAAGGTTCGCGAGCTAGAGCCTGTTTTTAACGCAGCAAGGCCGACGCGCAGCAGACTTTAAACAGATTCTCAGACCAGAATCAGATTATCCCGGTGCACCAGCTCCGGCTCATCGACATAGCCCAACAGCTTCTCGATGGCATCGGAAGGCTGACCGACGATCTTCTGCGCCTCCAGGGCACTGTAGTTGGCCAGCCCGCGCGCGACCTCACGCCCGTCTGGACCGACACAGACCACCATCTCGCCACGCCGGAAACTGCCCTGCACCTCGCGCACCCCGACCGGCAACAGGCTCTTGTGATCGACCGCCAGCGCCTTCACCGCCCCCGCATCCAGCACCAGCGTACCGCGGGTCTGCAGATGCCCGGCCAGCCACTGCTTGCGCGCCGCCAGCAGGCCGCGCTCGGGCGCCAGCAACGTACCCAAGCGTTCGCCCGCCTTGAGGCGATCCAGCACGCGTTCGATACGACCACCGACGATCACCGTATGCGCCCCGGAACGCGCAGCCAGACGCGCGGCACGCAGCTTGGTCTGCATGCCACCGCGCCCCAGCGCACCACCGGTACCGCCCGCCACGGCATCCAGGGAAGGATCATCGGCGCGCGCCTCGAAGATCAGCTGCGCATCGGGATTGTGTCGCGGATCGGCATCGAACATGCCGTCGCGGTCAGTGAGGATCACCAGCAGGTCGGCCTCCACCAGGTTGGCCACCAGCGCCGCCAGGGTGTCGTTGTCGCCGAAGCGGATCTCGTCGGTGACCACGGTGTCGTTCTCATTGATCACCGGCACGACGCCAAGATCGACCAGCGTACGCAGGGTGCTGCGCGCATTCAGGTAGCGCTTGCGGTCGGAAAGATCATCATGGGTCAGCAATACCTGAGCCGTGTGACTGCCATGCTCGGCAAAGCTGGACTCCCAGGCCTGCACCAGCACCATCTGGCCAATGGCGGCCGCCGCCTGTAGCTCATGCATCGCGCTCGGCCGCGCCGACCAACCCAGCCGACTCATGCCCGCCGCCACGGCGCCAGACGACACCAGCACCAGCTCCACACCCGCCTCGCGCAGGGCCACCATCTGCTCGACCCAGACCGCCATCGCGGAGCGATCCAGACCACGCCCATCGGCGGTCAGCAGCGCACTGCCAATCTTCACCACCCAGCGCTGCGCGCCGGTCACCTTGTCCCGCATGATGCCCTCTACCCCAAGCCAGTCAGCACAACGCCGCTATAAAGCGGCGCTGCACGATACCCATTGTCAGTCCCGAACGTAAATGATCTCGGGACCGTCTTCGTCATCCTCGAAGTCATCCCAGTCATCGTCGTCACCCACATCGTCGACGCTCTTCAGCCCCGCCTTGCGCAGCGCACGCTTGTCGTCCAGAGCCTGCAGGCGGGCACGCGCCTCATCCTCGATGCGACGATCCAGCTCCGCCAACTCTTCGGCGAACGCCGGCTCTTCGGCGATACGGATGGCACGCTCATCCATGTAGCGCATGATCGCCTGACTCAGCGCCTCGGTACCCTCGCTCTCCAGCGCGGAGATGACGAACACCGGCCCCTTCCAGTCGAGACGCTCGACCACCGCACGCATGCGCTCCTCACGCTCGTCGTCGAGCAGCTGATCGCACTTGTTCAGCACCAGCCAGCGCTCGCGCTCGGCCAGTGCTGGGCTGAACTTCTCCAACTCGCTAATGATGACCTCGGCGGCGTCGGCTGGATCGCTCTGATCCAGTGGCGCCATATCGACCAGGTGCAACAGCAGGCGCGTACGCGCCAGGTGCTTGAGGAAGCGAATCCCCAGGCCGGCACCCTCGGAAGCGCCCTCGATCAGACCCGGAATGTCGGCGATCACGAAACTCTTGTAGCGTCCGACACTGACCACACCCAGGTTCGGCACCAAGGTGGTGAAGGGGTAATCGGCGACCTTCGGCTTGGCCGCGGAGACCGAGCGAATGAAGGTGCTCTTGCCAGCATTCGGCAGACCCAGCAGACCAACGTCCGCCAGCACTTTCAGCTCCAGCTTGAGGTCGCGCTGCTCGCCCGGCTTGCCCGGCGTGGTCTGGCGCGGCGCCCGGTTGGTGCTGGACTTGAAACGGGTGTTGCCCAGACCGTGCCAACCACCCTGAGCCACCATCAGACGCTGACCCGGCTTGGTCAGATCGCCAATGACCTCCTGGGTTGTCGCATCGATGATCGTGGTGCCGACCGGCACCGGCAGGATCAGGTCCTCGCCCTTGGCGCCCGTGCACTCGGTGCTGCCGCCCTTCTCGCCATTGCGCGCATTGAAGCGGCGGGTATAGCGGTAGTCGACCAGGGTATTGAGGTTCTCGTCGGCCTCCATGAACACGGAGCCGCCGTCACCGCCGTCACCGCCGTTGGGGCCACCCTTCTCGATGAACTTCTCGCGACGGAAGCTCATCATGCCGTTACCGCCGTCGCCGGCTTTTACAAATATCGAAACTTCGTCGACGAATTTCATTAGGGTTGCCTCCCACCGCAGCGGCGGGCCAGTGAACTCGGGAATACAGGATACACAGAAACAAAAAAGCCCCGTCGCGAGACAGGGCTTTTTCAGCAAACGCGACCTTAGGCTGTCACGATGCTCACGTAACGGCGGTTGAACTCGCCCTTCACGTCGAACTTGATCACGCCGTCGACTTTCGCGAACAGGGTGTGATCTTTGCCCATGCCAACGCCGTAGCCAGCGTGGAACTGGGTGCCGCGCTGACGCACGATGATGTTGCCGGCCTTGATGACCTGACCACCGTACATCTTCACGCCAAGGCGTTTACTTTCTGAGTCGCGGCCGTTACGAGTACTACCGCCAGCTTTTTTGTGTGCCATGAGTCATAGCTCCTAAAAAGGGATCAGGCCTGAATGCCGGTGATCTTGATTTCGGTGAACCACTGACGGTGGCCCTGACGCTTCATGTGGTGCTTACGACGGCGGAACTTGATGATGGTCACTTTGTCGTGACGGCCTTGGGAGACCACTTCAGCAACAACCTTGGCACCATCGACCACCGGAGCGCCGATTTTCACGTCGTCACCGTTGCCAACCAGCAGAACGCGGTCGAAAGTCACGGATTCGCCAGTAGCGATTTCCAGCTTCTCGACCTTGAGGAATTCACCTTCGGCGACTTTGTACTGCTTGCCACCGGTAACAATTACTGCGTACATGGATTTTTCTCCGTTAAACCTGCTCACCCGACTCTTTATAGGAAGAGTTATTGGCCGGCATGGCTGCATGGGGCCGGAACTGACGCCCGTGCAATTGCGTAAGGCAGGGAGTGCCCATAGAAGTTTGGGGCCGCGATTGTACGGAAAGCCAAGAGCAGAGGCAAGCCCCGCCAGGCCTTGCCTTGACAGCCCAGAACCCGCCCCATAGCATGCCGCGCAGCCCGGTCCGGCCCTGTCCGACCCGCCATTTCGCCGCCCTCCACCCCGCGAGGCAGCCGGCCCCGTTCCAGGAGCTCCCCTCACCGATGCAAGCCCAGGCCTTCCACAGCGTGGTCGCGGACGATTTCACCGCCGTCGACGGCATCATCCGCCAGCAGCTGAAGTCCCATGTGCCTCTGGTGGAGAAGATCGGTGACTACATCATCTCGGCTGGCGGCAAACGTCTGCGCCCACTGCTGGTACTGCTCAGCGGCAAGGCCCTGGGCTATCAGGCAGACGATCTGCGCCTGCTGGCCGCGACCATCGAGTTCCTGCACACCGCCACCCTGCTGCATGACGACGTGGTCGACATGTCCGGCATGCGCCGCGGCCGCGCCACCGCCAACGCCCAATGGGGCAACGCACCGAGCGTACTGGTCGGCGACTTCCTCTATTCACGCTCGTTCGAGATGATGGTCGAACTCGGCTCCATGCCGGTGATGCGCATCCTCTCGCGCGCCACCCGGGTGATCGCCGAGGGCGAAGTGCTGCAGCTGTCCAAGGTGCGCGACGCCAGCACCACGGAAGAGACCTACATGGAGGTCATCCGCGGCAAGACCGCCATGCTGTTCGAGGCCTCGACCCACAGCGCCGCGGCCCTGGCTGGCAGCTCCGAAGCGCAGAGCGAAGCCCTGCGCCACTTCGGCGACCACTTGGGCATCGCCTTCCAGCTGGTGGACGATCTGCTCGACTATCAGGGCGACGCTGCCACCCTCGGCAAGAACGTCGGCGACGATCTGGCCGAAGGCAAGCCAACCCTGCCACTGATCTATACCATGCGCGAAGGCAGCGCCGAACAGGCTGCCCTGGTGCGCGCCGCGATCCAGAAAGGCGGCATCGAGGACCTGGAAAGCATCCGCGCCGCCGTACAGGCCTCGGGCTCGCTGGACTACACCGCCAACCTGGCCCGCGAGCACGCCGAGAAAGCCATCGCCTGCCTGGGCGCCCTGCCGGACAACGCTTACCGCGACGCCCTGATCGAGCTGAGCCGCTTCGCCGTCGCCCGCACTCACTGAGTCAGCGCATCGCCAAGATAGCCCGTCCCTGTGACGGGCTTTTTATTGCCCGACAAAAGGTGCGATTGAGGCTTGCTATTTTGATAATAGGAATTATTCTCATATCCATCGAATGGACGACAAAGGAGATGAGCCATGACCTATCTGATCGACGCCTGGCTGGATCGCCCGCACCCCTATCTGCGCATCCTCAATCGCGAGACCGGCGAGGTATGTGCCGTGCTGGAAGAGGAGGCCATCGGCGAGCTACGGGATCAGGGCGATCTCGACCTGGCCAGCCTCAGCTCGTGCGAGCCCGGGGCACTGAAGGAGCTGGTGCGCGGCCTGTTCCTGTTCTGCTATGCCCGGGCACTGCGACCGCAGGGCGAGCTGCACTGAGCGACGCTCGGCGAGGGCGACCAATGGAGGTCGGCCTCGTCGGCAAGCCCGGCGCCAGGGAAGGCGCCGGGAGACACGCGGAGCGATGACGCTCCCGCAGGTGCCCGGACCGGTCAGGACGACCAGCCGGGCATCGTCTCTTACAGAATGTCGAGCAGCTCGACGTCGAACACCAGCACGCTGTGCGGCGGGATGCTGCCGGCAGCCTGGCCGCCATAGGCCAGTTCGCTCGGCACATGCAGGCGCCATTTGCTGCCGGTATTCATCAGCTGCAGGGCCTCGACCCAACCGGCGATCACGCCACCGACCGGGAATTCGGCCGGCTGGCCGCGCTCGTAGGAGCTGTCGAACACGGTGCCGTCGATCAGGGTGCCGTGGTAGTGGGTACGCACGTGGTCCTCGCGGGACGGCTTGGCGCCCTCGCCCGCCACCAGTACTTCGTACTGCAGGCCGGACGGCAGCACGGTCACGCCTTCACGCTTGGCGTTCTCGACCAGGTATTCGCGACCAGCACCGGCAGCGGCTTCGGCCTTGGCGGCGGCCTCGGCCTGCATGACTTCACGAATCACCCGGAAGCTGGCGTTCAGCGCTTCGGGGGAAACCTGGCTGGGCTGACCGTTGAAGGCGTCGCGCAGGCCGGCCACGATGGCTTCCAGGTTGGCGCCGGGCGGCGGGTTGTCACGCAGCTGGTCGCCCAGTTGGCGGCCGATGCCATAGCTCACACGGGTTTCGTCGGTGGACAGATTGAGTTCGGACATGGCCGGGCTCCACTAGGGGGTCAAAAAGGCCGGCCAGACTAGCACAGCCATCCACAAACGAAACCGCCCGGACGTCTCGCAACGACCGGGCGGCGGGTGCGGCTTGGCGGCTCAGTGCTTGGTCAGCTTGTCCAGGTAGCCCATGGCGAAAGCCGAGACCACGAACGCCATATGAATGATCACGTACCACATCAGGTAATCCACCTTGATGTTCTCGGCATTCATGAACACCTTGAGCAGGTGGATGGAGGAAATGGCCACGATGGAGGCCGCCACCTTCATCTTCAGCGAGCCGGAATCCATCTTGCCCAGCCAGCTGAGCTTCTCCTTGCCCTCGTCGATATCCAGCTGGGACACGAAATTCTCGTAGCCGGAGATCATCACCATCACCAGCAGGCCGCCAACCAGCGCCATATCGATCAGCGACAAGAGCTTGAGAATCAGGCTCGCCTCTTCGAGGGAAAAGACGTGCGGCAAGATATGGTAGAGCTCTTGGAAAAACTTCAGCGCCAACGCCAGCAGGGCCAGCGATAGACCGAAATAGATTGGCGCCAGCAACCAGCGCGAGGCGTACATCGCGTTCTCGATAAAGCGTTCCATGTTGTCTCGCCGAGTGAAAAAACTGGCCGCGAGTATACCCAGCCAGGCCTTGCGGGCAAGGCGACAAGCGTTGCGGATTTTTTATCCCCGCTTACTGTGGATAACCTTGTGGGCAGGTGCGGGAAGAATGGCTGCACACCACTCGTCGCGGGAGGCCGTCACGGGTTGGGCAAAAAGCGCTCAGTCGGGCGTTCAGCTTTCCGGGCGGAACTGATAGTCACCCAGATGGCGGCAGCGCTCGCCGTTGAGCTTGCGCAACTCGGCGCGCAGATGCAGGCACCAGATCAGCGGTTCCGTGCAGGGTTCATAGCCCTGTACCGCCAAGCACTGGGCGATCGAGTCGAGCACTGCCTCGGCCACCAAAGGCCCGTGGAATGGGCCTTGCGCCTTGATCGCCGAAGGTTGCGCGGCGGACATGCCGGCCGCGCACAACAGCGTCCACAGACCTCGCCCGCCGGCCAGCGGACGAATCTCGCATTCGATGCGGGTCGTCAGGCCGAGGCACTGACGGGTGAGACAGAGGCTGCGCGGCATAACGGCGGTCCTCGCAAGGTCTGGCTTTCAGCCTACACCCCAGCGCGCCGATTCGGGAAGGTAAAAGTTATCCCCGCGCTTTGTGGATAACTCTGTGGATGGAGCGGGGGGAAAACCGGCTGCGACGACGCCCGCTGCGGGCGCCGTCGGAATGCGCAGTGACTGACCAGTTGTCGCGCGACTGGCAGCGTCACTCCTTGGACGTTTTCGTCGCCGGCTTGGCCCGCGTCTTCACTTCCTTGATCTTCGGCTCCTTGTCCTTCTCGTCCTCCTCCAGGCCCAGTTCGGCAATGCTGCGCAGGCGCTCCACCACCCGCGCATTGACGCTGCCCTTGGGGAACTGGCCCTTGGCATCCGGCGCGCCAGCCGGCTCGCCCAGCAGCAGGCCGAGCGCCTCGTCGACATGGCGCACGGCATAGACGTGGAACTGGCCATTGCGCACGGCCTGCAGCACCCGCTCGTCGAGCATCAGGTTGCTGACGTTGGAGTGCGGAATGATCACCCCCTGCTCGCCGCTCAGGCCGCGCGCCTCGCACAGGCGGAAGAAGCCTTCGATCTTCTCGTTGACCCCACCCACCGCCTGCACCTCGCCGAACTGGTTGATCGAGCCGGTGATGGCGAAGCATTGCTTGAGCGGCGTACGCGACAGGGCCGAGATCAGGGTGCAGACTTCGCCCAGCGAGGCGCTGTCGCCATCCACATAGCCGTAGGACTGCTCCAGGGCGATGCTGGCGGAGATCTCCAGGGGGAATTCCTGGGCATAGCGGCTGCCGAGGAAGCCGGTGACGATCATCACCCCCTTGGAGTGGATCGACTGACCCAGGCTGACCTCGCGCTCGATATCGACGATGCCACTACCGCCCGGATAGACGGTCGCGGAAATGCGCGCCGGCACGCCGAAGGCCGAGTCGCCGACCTGCAGCACGGTCAGACCGTTGCACTTGCCCACCGCCGAGCCGCTGGTATCGATCAGGATGATGCCGGCCAGCATATCGTCGATGATCCGTGCCGAGACCCGCCCGGTGCGGTCGGACTTGGCCTTCAGCGCGCGCTCGATATGACCAACGTCGGTGATCGCGTCATTGGCCAGTTGGCGCACGAAGTCAGCCTCGCTGACCAGCTGGAACAGGTCGCCGATGCGCGCCGACAGGCGCCCCTGGTGCTCGGCCAGGCGCGCGCTGTAGGTGGCCAGGCGCGCCACGGCGGCAGCGGTCAGCGGCGCCATGCCCTCCTCCGAGGTGCGGGTCTTGAGCAATTGGGCGAACTGCTCGAGGCTGTCGTCGGCGACCGGGATCTCCTCGTCGAAGTCCACCAGCACGCGGAACATCTCCTGGAAGTCCGAATCCAGGTCCTGCAGCGTGTAGTACAGCTGGCGCGAGCCGATGATGATGACCTTGAGCTGCAGCGGGATCAGCTGCGGGGTCAGGGTTACGGTGGCGATGCGGCCGAGATCGCCGAGCGGCGACTCCATCTTCAGCTGGCGCGAGTGCAGGGCGCGCTTGAGCGCATCCCAGACGAAAGGCTCGCTGAGCAGCTTTTCCGCCTCGACGATCAGATAGCCGCCATTGGCGCGGTGCAGCGCCCCGGGGCGCAGCTGGCGGTAACTGGTGTAGAGCGCGCCCTGGTCGGTGTTGTACTCGATGCGGCCGAACAGGTTGTCGTAGGTCGGGTGCGACTCGAACACCACCGGAGCGCCGCCATCGGCGTGATGGCCGACCACCAGGCTGGGGCTGTACTGCTCCTCCAGCATCTCGCGGCGCTGGGCGTCCGGCTTGTCGTCCAGCAACTGGTCGACCACCGTCTTCAACAGGTTGACCTGCACGGCCTGCAGGTAGGCGCAGACCCCGGCATTCTCCGCGTACTGCTCGCACAGCGGCGCCAGCAACGGCTGCAGGGCCAGGGTGATGGTTTCTTCGTTGAGCTGGCGCAACTGGTTGCTGGTCTCGCGCTTCCATTGCGGCAGGCTGGCCAGGCCCTCGTTGAGGCGCTCCTCCAGCTCGGCGATGTCCTCGTGGAAGCGCTCGCGCTCGGCCTCCGGCAGCTGGGCGAAGTCCGCCTCGTCCAGCGCCTTGCCATCCTTCATCGGGGTGAAGGCGATGTTGCTGCTGTCGCGGTACAGCGCGACGTCCTTCTCCAGCGCCAGCTTCTCGATCAGGTCCAGCGCCTTGTCGTAGCGCTGGTTGAACACGCGGTCGATGGCGCTCTTCTTCTGCTGGTAGGTCGGCGTCTCGAACACCGCCGGGAAGGTCGCCAGCAGGTTGTCGATCAGGTGGCCGATGTCGGCGATGAAGGCCGCCGCGGTACCGGCCGGCAACTCCAGCGCACGGGGTTCGCGCGGCTCATCGAAATGGTTGACGTAGACCCGGTCCACCGGCGTGGCCTGGCGCTTGGCCTCAGCCTTGAGATAGCGCTGCACGAAGGAGAAGCGACCGGTGCCCGGCTCGCCCATGACATACACGTTGTAGCCCGGCCGCGGCATCGCCACACCGAACTGCAATGCCTCCACCGCGCGCTCCTGGCCAAGCACGCCGCGAAAAGGTTCGAGATCATCGGTGGTGGTGAAGTTGAACTGGTCGGGGGCGCAGGGGCGGGTCAGGGCATCGGGCGCCAGGCGCAGGCTGGCAGCGAAGGATTCGGGCATCGGAAGTCCTTGTCGAAGCGGGCTAGCCGCAAGATGGAGCCATTCTGGCGCCGCCTCGGCGCCGCTGGCAAGGCGCGCGTCAGACGCCGAAGCGACCGGCGCAGGCCAGGCAGAACTCCGCCGCCGGCAGGGCCTGCATACGTGCCGGCTCGATTTGCTCGCCACAGCGCTGGCACTCACCGTAGCTGCCATCGGCCAGGTGCAAGCGGGTGATATTTTCAGTGTGGCCGTTCTGCCGGGCCTGCACTGACGAGAAGCAAGGCGCACAATGGGACATCTAACCTGCCGGGCAATGTCATGCAAGATTCCTCCCCACAGCTGCTAGAAGTCGCCGGCGGCAAGCCGATCAAGCTCTGGACCCGCGGCGTGCCGGTGGAGGACGCCGCGCGCCAGCAGTTGATCAACACGGCGAAACTGCCGTTCATCTTCAAGCACCTGGCGGTGATGCCGGACGTGCACCTGGGCAAGGGCTCGACCATCGGCAGTGTGATTCCCACCCTCGGCGCCATCATCCCCGCCGCCGTGGGCGTGGACATCGGCTGCGGCATGATCGCCGCGCGCACTTCGCTGAGTGCCGCCGACCTGCCGGACAACCTGCACGGCCTGCGCAGCGCCATCGAAAAAGCAGTGCCCCACGGCAAGACCTTCGGCAAGCACGACCAAGGCGCCTGGAACGATGTGCCGGACCAGGCGGACCAGGCGTGGAAAGCCCTGGCCGGTCGCTTCAGGAGCATTACCCAGAAGTACCCGCGCCTGGAGAAGACCAACAACCGCCAACACCTCGGCACCCTGGGCACCGGCAATCACTTCATCGAGGTCTGCCTGGACGAGGCGCAGCGCGTCTGGTTCATGCTGCACAGCGGCTCGCGTGGCGTGGGCAACGCCATCGGCACACATTTCATCGAGCTGGCCCAGGCCGACATGCGCCAGCACATCGCCAACCTGCCCGACAGGGACCTGGCGTATTTCGAGGAAGGTAGCCGCCACTTCGCCGACTACGTGGAAGCGGTGGAATGGGCCCAAGACTATGCCAGGCAGAACCGCGCCCTGATGATGCTCGCGGTGATAGCGGCGGCCCGCCAGGTGATCCGCAAGCCATTCGAGGCGCAGCTGGAAGCGGTCGACTGCCACCACAACTACGTGCAACGTGAACAGCACTTCGGCCGCGAGGTGCTGGTCACCCGCAAGGGCGCGGTGTCGGCGCAGCGCGGCCAGCTCGGCATCATTCCCGGCTCGATGGGGGCGAAGAGCTTTATCGTGCGCGGCCTGGGCAACGCCGATGCATTCTGCTCCTGCAGCCATGGCGCCGGTCGGGTGATGAGCCGCACGGCGGCGAAGAAGCGCTTCTCGACACAGGACCAGCAACGCGCCACCGCCCACGTGGAGTGTCGCAAGGACAAGGAGGTGATCGACGAGATCCCCATGGCCTACAAGGACATCGACGCGGTGATGGCCGCTCAGCGCGACCTGGTGGAAGTAGTACACACGCTACGCCAAGTGGTCTGCGTAAAAGGCTGAGTGACAGGCGCGCGATGACAGGGTAGAAATCGCTAGCCGATTCGACGGAACGAATCCTCAGGACAAGGATGCTCCGCATGACCATTCCCGCCAGCACCATACCCGCACGCCCGAAACTGACGCAGCTGTGGTTCTTCTACCCTCTGTTCGTGGTGGCTCCGCTCGCCCTGCTCGGGCTGTTCGAGCGACTGCTGGTGGACCAGGACCGCTACGTCGATCTGCTGTTCGCCAGCCTATTGCTGATCGCCGCGACCCTGCTGCTGATGTTGCTGGCCCTGCACGGTCAGCGCTCCTATCTGTGGCATCACCTGCACAGCCGGCACAAGAGCAAGACCAAGTTCGTGCTGTCCCATCTGTTCCTGCTGCTGTTGCTGGCGCCGCCAGGCATGGCTCTGGGCATTCCCAGCCTGCTGCATCTGTTCGGCTCCGAGCCGGCCCAGCAGGTCGTGACCATCACCGGCAAGGCGCCCGGCTACGACTCGCGCCGCGGTTGCGATGGCACGCTGTACATTGCCGAATACCGCCACTTCCTCAACGACAACGTCTGCGGCGTGCCGCAGGACCTGTGGGCCGCCGCCCGCCCGGGCGACACCCTGCTGCTGGACGGCGAGCGCTCGCTGCTGGGCTTCAAGCCTTTGCGGGTGACGCTGAAGCAAGCCCGGGCAGTGGAAGAGGTTTCCGGGCTGCCTCGCTTCGCGGAGTAGGGCCCGCGCAATAGCAGCCTGACTGGCTCAGCAGAGAAGAATTACAAGGGATTTCCCCGAAGGAACCCGCATCCTCGGCCCGCAATCATAGCGATGTGCCATGTGGCACGACCTCGGGAACCTTCATGGACGCATCGCTGCTCAAGTTCGGCAAACCCACCCTTCTGATCCTCGCGCTCGGCCTGGTCGGCATCGCACAAGCGGAAGTCAGCTTCACGGAACGAGGCTCCAGCACCACCGACGTACTGGTGACCGCGGATCCGCACGACCGCGAGCCCGACCTTCGACGATCGAACGTCAACCTCAGCGACCTGCGGTCAGCGCTCGACCAGCAGGACGATGGCCACCGCAAGCTTGCCGAGCTACAGCGCAAACTCGAGGAGCAGCAGCGCACCATCCAGAATCTGAGCGGCAACTCCAGCGGCAGCAGCCGCGAGCTGGACGAACTGGAGAGAAAGGTGGACAAGCTTGCGCAGCTGGAACGCCAGCTGGATAGCCAGGACCGCGAGATCGACTCACTGAGGCGAGAGCTGGAACAGCTCAGTCGCCGCATCAAGTGATACCCAGATAAAGAAAACGGGGCCCGCGGGCCCCGTTTTCTTTTGCAGCGAGCGTTTACTGCGCCAGCTTCTTGTAACGCACGCGGTGCGGCTGCGCGGCAGCGTCGCCCAGGCGTTTCTTGCGGTCGGCTTCGTACTCGGTGTAGTTGCCCTCGAAGAACTCGATGTGCGAGTCGTCCTCGTACGCCAGGATGTGGGTGGCCACGCGGTCCAGGAACCAGCGATCGTGAGAGATCACGATGGCGGCGCCGGGGAAGTCGAGCAGCGCCTCTTCCAGGGAACGCAGGGTTTCCACGTCGAGGTCGTTGGACGGTTCGTCGAGCAGCAGCACGTTGGCGCCCTGCTTCAGGGTCAGGGCCAGGTGCAGACGGCCGCGCTCACCACCGGAGAGGTCCTTGACGAACTTCTGCTGGTCGCCGCCCTTGAAGTTGAAGCGCCCGACGTAGCCGCGCGACGGGACTTCGTAGTTGCCGATCTTGATCATGTCGAAGCCGTCAGACACGGCTTCCCACACGGTCTTGCTGCCGTCCAGGTCGTCGCGGCTCTGGTCCACGCAGGCCAGCTGCACGGTTTCACCGATCTCGATGCTGCCGGAATCCGGAGTCTCCTTGCCCATCAGCATGCGGAACAGGGTCGACTTACCGGCACCGTTACCGCCGATCACGCCGACGATGGCGCCTTTGGGGATGCTGAACGACAGGTCGTCGATCAGCACGCGGTCGCCGTAGCCCTTGGTGACGTTGACGAAGTCGATGACCTTGTCGCCCAGGCGCGGACCAGCCGGGATGTAGATCTCGTTGGTCTCGGCGCGCTTCTGGAATTCCTGCGACTGCATCTCCTCGAAGCGCTGCAGGCGGGCCTTGGACTTGGACTGGCGGGCCTTGGCGCCTTTGCGCACCCACTCCAGCTCGTCCTTCATGGCCTTCTCGTGGGCCGACTGCTGCTTGGATTCCTGGGCCAGACGCTCGGACTTGGCTTCCAGCCAGCCGGAGTAGTTGCCCTCGTACGGGATACCGGCGCCGCGGTCGAGTTCGAGAATCCAGCCGGCGACGTTGTCGAGGAAGTAACGGTCGTGGGTGATCGCCACCACGGTGCCCGGGAAGTCGTGGAGGAAGTGCTCCAGCCAGGCCACCGAGTCGGCGTCCAGGTGGTTGGTCGGTTCGTCCAGCAGCAGCATGTCGGGGGCCGACAGCAACAGGCGGCACAGGGCCACGCGGCGTTTCTCGCCACCGGACAGGTGCTCGATGCGCGCATCCCAGGCTGGCAGGCGCAGGGCGTCGGCGGCGACTTCCAGCTGGCGCTCCAGGTTGTGGCCGTCGCTGGCCTGCAGGATGGCTTCCAGCTTGGCCTGCTCGGCGGCCAGGGCGTCGAAGTCGGCGTCCGGCTCGGCGTAGGCGGCGTACACCTCGTCCAGGCGGGCCTGGGCCTGCTTGATCTGGCCTACGGCCTCCTCGACGATCTCGCGCACGCTCTTGCTCGGGTCCAGCTGCGGCTCCTGCGGCAGGTAGCCGACGTTGATGCCGGGCATGGCGCGTGCTTCGCCGTCGAACTCGGTGTCGACGCCGGCCATGATGCGCAGCAGGGTCGACTTACCGGCGCCGTTGAGGCCGAGCACGCCGATCTTGGCGCCCGGGAAGAACGACAGGGAGATGTTCTTGAGGATTTCCCGCTTCGGCGGCACGACCTTGCCGAGCCGATGCATGGTGTAGACGTATTGAGCCATGGATGACCTTGGTTCTGTGTAGCTGAGGGATTGAAGAGGCAACTGCGCCAGCGGCCGACCGGCTGCTGAGCAATACTCTGGGGCAGGGAGCATCATAGCTCCGCGCGCCCACGCACGTGCGGCAAAGCTACCGGAATGCTCCCGGAGGGGCAAACCGGACCCGATGGACAGTGATAGCACTTGGCCGCTTTTCCGGGCATGCTACGCGGTTCCGATTGCCAGGCAAGGCCCCGCTCCGGCAGCTGTATCAGCAGGGTTATACGCGTGTCACGATCCCGCCCCCTTTCTTCCCGCTCCTTTGGCGATCCGCTCGCCCGGCCTCACCGTGGCTCGCTGAAAGGCGCCCTGGCGCTATTGGTCGCGCTGATGCTCGGCCTGCTGCTGTGGCAACTGCAGCAGGAGGCCAGCAATCAGGAGCGGAGCGAGCGCCAGCGCCATCTGGATCACGCCAGCCAGCTCAGCAGCCACCTGGCCCTGGCCATGCGCCTCAAGGCCGAGGCGGGACGCGCCTTCCTCACCGACTATCCCGAACCGCTGGCACAGACCGAGCGTACGCAGCTACTGGAGCGCCTGCGCAGCATCTATCCGTCCCTGGACAGCCTCGCCTGGGTCGACGCCGACGGCCGCCTGCGGGCCGACAGCAACCCGACGGCCGACGACCACGCTCCCTTCGTCCAGCAGCAGCCTTACCGCTTCGCCTTCTCCGGCAAGGACCCGGAGCTGGTCCAGCTCGACCTGAGCGCCCCGCACGGCGTTGGCGGCTGGCGCGTGCGCCTGCGCGCCCAGGCCCTGCAGCGCTGGCTGCCGGAGCAGCCGACCGAACTGCCCTGGCTGTTGCTGGACCAGCGCAGTGGCAAGGTCATGCTGCGCCAGCCGGACGACAGCAGCGCGCCGCTGAGCGAGGCCGAACGGGAGCAGAACATCGCGCAACTGCCCCTGGTCGGCAGCGACTGGCAGGTAATCGTCCTGTTCGACGCCCCGGCCCTGCGCGCCGAGCTGCTGCCGCGTCAGGTCACCAAGCTGCTGCTGTTCATCCTCTGCGGCGCCCTGGCCCTGCTCGCCCTGTTCGGCCTGCTGCGCGAGCAGAGTCGCCTGCACGCCTACCACGCCCTGTCGCGCCGCTCGATGGAAGACGCCATCGGCGCACTCGGTGCCATCGACGAGCGGGTACTGGTGACCCAGCCCGACGGCCATATCAGCTACCTCAATCCGCGCGCCGAGCGGATGTTCGGCCTGGACCTGGCCACCGCCAGCGAGCTGCATGTGCTGCAGCTGCTGCCGGCGCTGGCGCCCTGGCTGGAGAGCGCCTTCCACGAGCAGGCCGAGCCCATCGAGGTGCTGCTCGACGGCGAGCGGCGCCTGTTCGACGTGACCTGCCACGCCCTCTACACCGACAACCCCGAACCGGGCCGCGCCTGGGTATTGCGCGACGTGACCGAGGAGCGCCAGGCCCTGCACGTGCTGGAGGACACCCGCCGGCGCTACCAGGATATCTTCGAGGGCAGCGGCGTGGCCCTCTGCGTGCTCGACCTGCTCGACCTGCGCCTGTTCCTCGACGCCCAGGGCCTGCAGCACAGCGGCCAGTTGCAGGCCTGGCTGAATGTGGACCCGCAACGCCACGCCGAGCTGCTGCAGCGCATCCACATCAGCGAAGTGAACAAGGTGGCCCTGCAGCTGCTGGGCGTGGACAGCCCCGAACAGGTCTGGGAACACCTGATCGGCTTCGCCCCGCTGCGCCAGGGCGGCGCCCGCCATGCGCTGATCGCGACCCTGCTCGATGGCGAGCGCGACATGATGTTCGAGAGCCGCATGCACACGCCGCAGGGTCACGAGCGCTACGTGTGGCTCAACCTGCAGTTCCCCGAGAGCCGCGACGAGCTGCGCGCGGTGACCCTCAGCGTGCACGACATCACCAGCCGCAAGCGCGTGGAACTGTCGCTGGTGGAGCGCGAGCGCTTCTGGTCCGATGTGCTGCGTTCGGTGCCGGACACCCTCTACGTGCACGACATGAGCAGCATGCGGGTGATGTTCAGCAACAACCGCCTGGGCCCGGATCTGGGCTACAGCAAGGAGGAGATGCGCCGCTTCGGCGACAAGCTGTGGGAGAAGATCCTGCACCCCGACGACGTCGAGCTGTACCAGCGCCTGCGCAACCTGCAGAAGGTGGTCGGCCAGGGCCAGCAGCTGCATTTCCAGCTGCGCTGGCGCCACCGTGACGGCAGCTGGCACTGGTTCGACATCCGCGAGCACGCCCTCAGCCGCGACCGCCATGGGCGGGTCAGCCGCCTGATCGGCGTGGCCAAGGACATCACCGGCGAGATCGCCGCCCGAGCCAGCCTGAGCGACAGCGAGCGGCGCTACCGCCTGCTGGCGGAGAGCATCAGCGATGTGATCCTGTCCACCGACAGCACGCTGCAGCTCAACTACGTCAGCCCGTCGGCCGAGACCTTCTTCGGCTACAGCCCGGAGTGGCTGCTGGACAACGGCCTGCTCGGCACCGTGACCAACCCGCGCCAGCTGGCCAGCCTGCTGCAGCTGATGGAGCAGGTGCGCGGCGCCCTCAACGAGGCGGACAAGCTGGCGCGCCTGCAGGCCAGCCTGGCCGGGCGCACCTTCATCTTCGACTGCCTGCGCGCCGACGACCGCAAGATCACCGTGGAGATGCGCCTGACGCTGATGTGGGACGAGCAGGATCGCTTCGAGGGCGTGCTCGGCATCGGCCGCGACATCACCCAGCAGCGCCGCGCCGAGCGCGACCTGCGCATGGCCGCCACGGTATTCGAGCACTCCACGGCGGCGATCCTGGTCACCGACCCGGCCGGCTACATCGTGCGCATCAACGAGACCTTCCAGCGCCTCACCGGCTTCGCCAGCGCCGAGGTGCTCGACCAGCTGCCGGGCATGCTCACCGCCGACCGCCAGCAGGCCGCCCAGTTCGCCTACATCCTCACCCAGCTCAACCAGCACGGCAGCTGGGAGGGCGAGCTGTGGCTCAAGCGCAAGAACAGCGAGCAGTTCCCGGCCTGGGTCGGCATCACCGCGGTGCACGACGAAGACGGCGACCTGGCCAGCTATGTGTGCTTCTTCAACGACATCAGCGAGCGCAAGGCCAGCGAACAGCGCATCCACCGCCTGGCCTACTACGACGCCCTGACCCTGCTGCCCAACCGCACCCTGTTCCAGGACCGCCTGCACACCGCCCTGCAGCACGCCGAGCGGCATGACGAGTGGGTGGTGCTGATGTTCCTCGACCTCGACCGCTTCAAGCCGATCAACGACTCCCTCGGCCACGCCGCCGGCGACCGCATGCTCAAGGACGTGGCCGTGCGCCTGGCCGCCTGCGTCGCCGAAGACGACACGGTGGCGCGCATGGGCGGCGACGAGTTCACCCTGCTGCTGCAGGCGCGCAATACCCGCGCCGGCGCGCTGAACCGCGCCATCCACGTGGCCGAGCAGATTCTCGCCAGCCTGGCCCAGCCGTTCGTCCTGCAGGGCCGCGAGTTCTTCGTCACCGCCAGCATCGGCATCGCCCTGGCGCCGCAGGACGGCGACGAGTTGAGCCAGCTGATGAAGAACGCCGACACGGCCATGTACCACGCCAAGGAACGCGGCAAGAACAACTTCCAGTTCTACCAGGCGGAGATGAACGCCACCGCGCTGCAGCGCCTGGAGCTGGAGAGCGACCTGCGCCATGCCCTGGAGCAGAACCAGTTCCTCCTCTATTACCAGCCGCAGCTGTCCAGCGACGGCAAGCGCCTGACCGGCGTCGAGGCCCTGCTGCGCTGGCAGCACCCGCGCCGCGGCCTGGTGGCGCCGAACGAGTTCATTCCGGTGCTGGAGGAGCTGGGCCTGATCGCCCAGGTCGGCGACTGGGTACTCGCCCAGGCCTGCCGCCAGCTCAAGGCCTGGCACGACGCCGGGGTGCGCGTGCCCAAGGTCTCGGTCAACCTGTCCGCCCGTCAGTTCGCCGATGGCCAGCTGGGCATGCGCATCTCGCGCATCCTCGGCGCCAGCGGCCTGCCGCCGGCCTGCCTGGAACTGGAGCTGACCGAGAGCATCCTGATGAACGACGTCGGCGAGACCATGCAGGTTCTGGCCAGCCTGAAGAAGCTCGGCCTGTGCATCGCGGTGGACGACTTCGGCACCGGCTACTCGTCGCTCAACTACCTCAAGCAGTTCCCCATCGACGTGCTGAAGATCGACCGCAGCTTCGTCGACGGCCTGCCCGCGGGCGAGCAGGATGGCCAGATCGCCCGCGCCATCATCGCCATGGCCCACAGCCTGGGCCTGGCGGTGATCGCCGAGGGCGTGGAGACCCAGGAGCAACTGGACTTCCTGCGCGAGCATGACTGCGACGAGGTACAGGGCTATCTGTTCGGCAAGCCGATGGCGGCCGCCCAGTTCGAGGCCCAGTTCGGCGGCAACGCCCTGTTCATGCTGACCTGAGTGACGCACACGGGCCGTGTGAGGCCCGCTTGTCCGGCACTTGACCGCCATTCATGTGCCAGCGCGCGGCACATCGGGTAGAATGCGCGCCTTCCTTAGAACCTGTTGGCGATCGCCGCGCCTCGCGCCATGCGTCGTCGCACAGACTCTTACTACCGCCCGCTGATAGATCAGGTGACCACCATGTTCAGCCGTGATTTGACCATTGCCCGCTACGATGCCGAACTCTTTGCCGCCATGGAGCAAGAAGCCCAGCGCCAGGAGCATCACATCGAGCTGATCGCCTCCGAGAACTACACCAGCCCGGCGGTGATGGAAGCCCAGGGCAGCGTGCTGACCAACAAGTATGCAGAAGGCTATCCGGGCAAGCGCTACTACGGCGGTTGCGAGTACGTCGACGTGGTCGAGCAACTGGCCATCGACCGCGCCAAGCAGCTGTTCGGCGCCGACTACGCCAACGTCCAACCGCACGCCGGCTCCCAGGCTAACGCCGCCGTCTACCTGGCCCTGCTGAGCGCCGGTGACACCATCCTCGGCATGAGCCTGGCCCACGGCGGTCACCTGACCCACGGTGCCTCCGTCTCCTCCTCCGGCAAGCTGTACAACGCCGTGCAGTACGGCATCACCGACGCCGGCCTGATCGACTATGACGAAGTCGAGCGCCTGGCCGTCGAGCACAAGCCGAAGATGATCGTTGCCGGCTTCTCCGCCTACTCCCAGGTGCTGGACTTCGCCCGCTTCCGCGCCATCGCCGACAAGGTCGGTGCCTACCTGTTCGTCGACATGGCCCACGTGGCCGGTCTGGTCGCCGCCGGCGTATACCCGAACCCGGTACCCTTCGCCGACGTGGTCACCACCACCACCCACAAGACCCTGCGCGGCCCGCGCGGCGGCCTGATCCTGGCCAAGAAGAACGAAGAGATCGAGAAGAAGCTGAACTCCGCCGTCTTCCCGGGCGCCCAGGGTGGCCCGCTGGAGCACGTGATCGCCGCCAAGGCCATCTGCTTCAAGGAAGCCCTGCAGCCCGAGTTCAAAGCCTACCAGCAGCAGGTGGTGAAGAACGCCCAGGCCATGGCCAGCGTGTTCATCGAGCGCGGTTTCGATGTCGTCTCCGGCGGCACCCAGAACCACCTGTTCCTGCTGTCCCTGATCAAGCAGGACATCACCGGTAAGGACGCCGACGCCGCCCTGGGTCGTGCCTTCATCACCGTGAACAAGAACAGCGTGCCGAACGACCCGCGTTCGCCCTTCGTCACCTCCGGCCTGCGCATCGGCACCCCGGCCGTCACCACCCGCGGCTTCCAGGAAGCCGAGTGCAAGGAGCTGGCTGGCTGGATCTGCGACATCCTGCAGAACATGGGCGACGAGTCCGTGGTCGACGCGGTACGCGAGAAGGTCAAGGCCATCTGCGCCAAGCTGCCGGTTTACGGCAAGTAACAGCTTTCTGGCGTCAAAAGAGCCCGGCGATGCCGGGCTTTTTTATGCTTGTCAGAAGACATCGCCGGTTTCCTGACGGAAGAGTCAAAAGAAAATCAATAATCTTTAATTTCAATTGGTTATTTCAAAAAATAGCTTTATGAGAACCGTTCCGCCATTTTCATGACGAACGGTAGATTCCCAGCAATGTCCACTGCGCTTACAAGGTCTTGCGACCAAGTGGTCGCTACGGGGAATGGGGGACTCACCGATGGCATTCGATGTGAAGGAATACGGTGCGCTGGGTGACGGCGTGACGGATGACACCGCGGCAATTCAGGCAGCAATCGATGCCGCGTTTGCCGCAGGTGGAGGGGTGGTCTATCTGCCGGAGGGGGTCTACCGGGTCAGCGGCGACGGCACGCCATCGGGCAACTGCCTGACCATGCACAGCCAGGTCGACCTGATCGGCGATGGCATGGGCAGCACGGTACTCAAATTGGTGGACGGCTCCGGCCTGCCCATCATGGGGATGATCGGCTCACCCGCCGGCGAAGTGCTGCAGGGCGTCGGCATCAGCGATCTGAGCCTCGACGGCAACCGCGGCAACAGCAGCGGTGAAGTCAACGGTTGGCACCTCGCCGCCGAACCGGCGGGTGTCAGCAGCAACCTGAGCCTGGAGCGGGTCGAAGTCCGCGACGTGTCGGGAAGCGGCTTTCGCATCGACGGCCAGACCAGCAACCTGCTGATCAAGGAGAGCGTGGCCCGGGGCAATGGCCTGGATGGCTTCACCAGCACTGACGCCGACCACAGCCAGTTCATCGACAACCAGGCTTACGCCAACGAGGGCAATGGCTTCGCCCTCGACACCAGCCATTCGGCCCTGCGCTTCGCCAACAACGATGCCTTCGGCAATGGCGGCAACGGTGTGCTGGTCGAGGACGCCCTCGCCACGCAGCCGGACGCCTTGCTCATTCTGGGCGGCGAGCTGCAGAACAACGGGCAAGCCGGCATCGCCCTGCAGCAAACCAGCGATGTGCGCCTGGAAGGCGCGCTGATTGCCGGCAACGCAGGACCGGGCATCCTCCTCGCCGGCGCCAGCCATAGTCAGATCATCGCCAACCAGCTGCAGGGCAACGCCCAGGCGAACCCCGGACCGGAGATCCTGGTCCGAGCCGATGACAGCGACGGTACCGCGGTCGTCTCCAGCAACAACCTCATCGAGCAGAACCTGATCAGCGGCGGCTCCGGCTCCACCTATGGCGTGGTGGAGATGGACGATGGCAGCCACGCCACCGGCGTCTACGCCAACCAGATCGAGGCGATGCTCAGCGGCCAGGCCCTGCTGCATGCGGCAGACAGCCGACTGTCCAGCGACCCCAGCCATCAACTGCTGGTTCAGGTCGTGGGCAGCGAGGACAAGGACAGCCTGGTCGGCGGCGAGGCCGACGAGCGCCTGCTCGGCCTGGGCGGCGACGACTCGCTGGCCGCCGGCGCAGGCGACGATGTACTGGTCGGCGGCAGCGGACGTGACACGCTCACCGGTGGCAGCGGCGCAGACATCTTCCGCTACGACGCGCCGACGGACAGCTACCGCACCGGCAGCGGCGCGTTCAGTGACCACATCATCGACTTCGATGCCGCCGTGGATCGCATCGACCTCTCCGAACTGGGCTTCAGCGCGCTCGGCAACGGCCTCAACGGCACCCTGCGCCTGAGCTACAGCAGCGCCAGCGACCGCACCTACATGAGCTCGCGGGAAAGCGACGCCGACGGCCACTACTTCGAGCTAGCCATCCAGGGCAATCATCTGAGCACCCTGAGCTCCGCCAACATCCTGTTCAATGGCAACGTGGTCACCAACGCCGCGCCGGTTCTGCACCAGGCCCTGGCGGACCAGGCCATCAGCGAAAACCAGGTGTTCAGCTTCGGCCTCTCCCCCGCCAGCTTCTCCGACCCCGACGGCGACACGCTGAGCTACAAGGCCACTTTCGGCAATGGCACGGCCCTGCCCTCCTGGCTGACCTTCAACGCCGCCACGCTGTCCTTCAACGGCCTGCCCGGACTCGGCAACGCCGGCCTCTACGAGATCAGCGTGAGCGCCAGCGACGGCCGTGGCGGCAGCCTCACCGACACCTTTCAGCTCCTGGTCAACGAGGCGCCAGCTGGCGCTCCGACCCTGCACGGCAGCGCGAGCAGCGACCGGCTGATCGGCACCGCCGCCAACGAGACCCTGCTCGGCCTGGACGGCGCCGATAACCTGGTAGGCGGTGCGGGGCACGACACGCTGGTCGGCGGCCTGGGACGCGACACCCTGACCGGCGGCGAAGGCGTGGACACCTTCCGCTTCGACACGCTGCACGACAGCTATCGCAATGGCAGCCCGAGCAACGACCTGATCACCGACTTCGACCCCGCCACCGATCGCATCGACCTCAGCGCCCTCGGCTTCAGCGGCTTGGGCAACGGGCTCAACGGCACCCTGGCACTCAGCTACAGCGCCGCCAGCGACCGCACCTATCTGCGCTCCCTGGAAACCGACGCCAACGGCGACCGTTTCGAGCTGGCCCTCAACGGCAACCACCTTGATACCCTCAACGGCAGCAATCTGTTCCTGGTGACGCCACCGCCGCCAGCGCCGGACACCCTGCCGGGGGAGCCGCAGACACCCGTGGGCACACCCGGCGACGACCTCCTGACCGGCACCGATGCCAGCGAGGTACTCCTCGGCCATGCCGGCGCGGACAAGATCAATGGTGGCGGCGGCGACGACATGATCGACGGCGGTGCCGGCAAGGATGTCCTCAGCGGCGGCGAGGGCGCCGATGTTTTCCGCTTCACCGAGCTGCTCGACAGCTTCCGCAATTACGGCCCCGCGGACATCGGCGCGGCCGACACCATCACCGACTTCACGGCGGGCGTAGACAAGATCGACCTGTCGGCCCTGGGCATCACCGGGCTGGGCAACGGCTACGGCCACAGCATCTACCTGACGCTCAACGACACCGGCACCAAGACCTCGATCAAGTCCCGCGAGCCGGACGCCGATGGCAACACCTTCGAGCTCGCCCTCAACGGCAACCACATCGGCACCCTCAGCGAAGCCGACTTCATCTTTGCCGATCCCACCCCGCAGACCACCCTGTTCATTCCCACGCTGGGCCAGTCCAACTCCCGCGCGCTGCGCATGCAGGGCGAGGACGATGACTCGGGCATCACCGAGATGATCAAGCAGCTGGAGCTCTACACCGACTTCGATCGGGTGGAGAGCCTGTTCTCCGACGCCGAGGGAGAGCCGATCGACATCGCGGTCGGCGGCAGTACGGTCACCGGGCGCTCGACCGCCAGCGAGGCGGAACGAGCCAAGTCCTGGTGGTACAGCGACACCGATGCGCCGGGACAGGCGCTGCTCAATGCCGTGGCCAATCTCAGCAGCCAGCTGGCATCGCTCCAGGCCCTGGGCCCGGTCACCTTCGCCATGGTCTGGGGCCAGGGCGAGGACGATGCCATGACCTACTCCGACGCCACGGACAAGGCCGCGGCGCTCGAGCTGTACAAGGCCAATACGCTGAAAGTCTTCGACTACCTCAAGGCGCAACTGGGAACCCCGGATGCGGTGTTCTACGTGATGCTCACCGGTGACTATCAGGAACAAGGCGCCGACCTGCGCGGCTTCACCGCCGAGGAAATCGCCAGGGTGGTCGAGGGTACCCAGGCCATCCGCCAGGCACAGATGGAAATGGCCGCCGAGCGCAGCGACATCAAGATCGCCGTCGACTACACCGACCTGCCGATGCGCTACGAAGTGGACCCGTTGAACTACTACTACGACGTCTGGCACATGCACGACGATGCCAGCGAAATCATCGGGCAACGCCTGGCCGACTTCATCGCCAACGACCTGGGCTACACGAGCGATCCCGACGACAACAACGATCCCGAGGCGATCCGCCTGTACCCGTCCCACAACCTCGTCGGCGACGCAACGGACGACGTGCTGATAGGCAGCCCCGATGCCGACACGCTCGATGGCGGCAAGGGCGCCGACCACATGGAAGGCTATGACGGCAGCGACATATACGTGGTCGACAACCCCGGCGACGTGGTGATCGAGAACGGCACGGGCGCCGAGGACATCGACACCGTCGTGTCGTCCATCGACTGGGTGCTCGGCGCCAATCTGGAGAACCTGATGCTGGCCGGCCAGGCGCTCAACGGCACCGGC
Organism: Pseudomonas sp. GD04019; assembly: GCF_029837695.1. Classification (GTDB taxonomy): domain Bacteria; phylum Pseudomonadota; class Gammaproteobacteria; order Pseudomonadales; family Pseudomonadaceae; genus Aquipseudomonas. Next base: position 29,986 of record NZ_JAOEEA010000002.1, on the reverse strand, counting down.
AACCACCTCGCCAACATCATCAGCGGCACCGATGCGAGCAATGTGCTCGACGGCGGAGCCGGGGTGGACGTTCTCCTCGGCGGCAAGGGTTCGGACACCTACTTCGTCGACGATGCGGCCGATCGGGTCATGGAAGGCAGCAACGCCGGGTTCGACCGGGTGTTCAGCAGCGCCGTCACCTACACCCTGTCGTACAACCTCGAGGAGCTGTATCTCATCGCGCCCGGCAACTCCAATGGCACCGGCAACGCCCAGAACAACACCCTCTACGCCAGCAGTGGCAACAACGTGATCAACGGCGAGGGCGGTACGGACACGCTGTCCTACGCCTTCGCCGAAGCCGGCGTGACGGTCAGGCTGACCACCTCCGCGGCGCAGAACACCGGCGGCTCAGGCTTCGACTCGCTACGCAACCTGGAGAACCTGATCGGCAGCGACTACGCCGACAACCTGACCGGCGATGCCAACGGCAACGCCCTGCGCGGCGGTGCCGGCAACGACGTGCTCAACGGCGGGGGCGGTGACGACGTGCTGGACGGCGGTGGCGGGGCGGACGTCCTGAATGGCGGCGCCGGCGCGGATCGCTACGCCTTCACCTCGCTGAGCGATCTCGGCCTGGGCGATCTGGCCGACCTGATCAGCGGCTTCAATGGCGGCGAGGGGGATAGCATCGACTTCTCGGCACTGGACGCCAACCCGCTGACCGCCGCCCGCGAGGCGTTCGAATTCATCGGCAACCAGGAGTTCAGCGCCACCAACGCCACCGGCCAGCTGCGCTTCGCCGACGGCGCCCTGCACGGCAGCATCAACGCCGACAGCGCGGCGGAGTTCACCATCCGGCTGCTCGGGGTGACGGAGTTCTCGCAGAACGACCTGGTCGGCTGAGCGGTCCTGGCCGCCGGCAACTCATGGTGGCCACGGGTTGCGCGGCATCGATCCGCCGTCGGTTCCGCGGGTGGATGTAAAAGGCGAATCCACCCTAGGGCGTGCTTCTGGGGAGCTTCCTGTGCCTGCGGCGGCTCGCCGTCGCGGTAGGGTGGATCACGCTTCACCGATCCACTGTCGGCTCCGCGGGTGGACGATAAAGGCGACACCCACCCTACGAAACCGGCGCGCCCTAGGCCATCACCTGGGCAAAGCCGGCGCGGATCTGCTCTTGCGGCAGGTCGTCGCCGATGAACACCAGCACGCTCTCGCGGGCCTCGCCCTCGGCCCAGGGCTCGTCCCAGTCGAAGCCGTACAGGCCGAGCACGCCCTGGAACACCAGGCGGCGCTCGTCGCCGGCCACGCTGAGCACACCCTTGTAGCGCAGCAACGAGTTGCCGTGCTGCTCCAGCAGCCCCTCCATGAAGGCGCTGAGCCTGTCGAGATCCAGCGCCCGCTCGCTCTTCAGCACCAGGGTGGCGATGCGGTCCGGCGTGTTGCCGGCGGGCGTCAGCGGGCGCGGATTGAGCGGACGCAGCGTCAGCGCCGGGCCGATATCGGCGTTGAGGTTGAAGCCGCGGATATCCAGCAGCTCGGCCAGGTCGATGCGCCCGTGTTCGACCACGCGGATCGGCGCGCGCCGGTTGATGTGTTGCAGGCGCTGGCTCAGTGCCTCGACCTGCTGCGCATCGGCGAGGTCGGTCTTGCTCAGCAGGATGCGATCGGCGAAGCCAACCTGGGCCTGGGCGATGGTCTCCTGCAGGTGGCGCTCGGCGTTGACCGCATCGACCAGGGTGACGATGCCGTCGAGCACATAGCGCTGGGCCAGCTCCTCGTCGGCGAAGAAGGTCTGCGCCACCGGCGCCGGGTCGGCCAGGCCGGTGCATTCGATCACCAGGCGGTCGAAGGCCAGCTCACCGGCGTCCAGCTTGTCGAGCAGCAGGAACAGCGCCTTTTCCAGTTCGACATGGATGGAGCAGCAGACGCAGCCGTTGGCCAGGGTCAGCAGCTCCACCGGCTGGTCGCCGAGCAGTTGGCCGTCGATCGGCGTGTCGCTGTATTCGTTCTCGATCACCGCCAGCTTCAACCCGTGCTCGGCCTGCAGCATGTGGCGCAGCAGGGTGGTCTTGCCGGCCCCGAGGAAGCCGGTGAGCACGGTGACGGGAATGGGTTCATGCGTCATTGGGACACCCTGCGTAGGGTGGATCGCGCGTTATCGATCCACCGAGCGGACTGATGGTGGATGAACAAAGCGTCATCCACTCTACAAAAGAACACGCCACGGCTAGCGTGGCGTGCAGGTAGTGCAGGCGAGGGTATCAGCAACAGCGCACCGGTCTGCCCTTGCCACCGCCGTAACGAGCCTCCTGGCGCTCCCGGAAGAACGCCTCGTAGCTCATCACCGGCTTGTCCGGATGTTTCTTGGCCATGTGCTCCACATAGTTGTCGTAATCGGGCATGCCCACCAGCATGCGGGCGGCCTGCCCGAGATACTTACCCATGCGACTCAGGTCGTTGAACATGTCAGGCGTCCGGGATCGGCTGGAACGGAGTTTCCTTGTCCGTGCGCGCAGGCGTAACCCAGGCGGCGCGGCCGACCTTGAGTGCGTAGAACAGCACGCTGAGCACCACGACCAGGAACAGCACGGTCAGCACCGAGTTGGTGTAGGCGTTGAAGATCACGTGCTGCATCTGGCCGATGTCCTTGGCCGGAGCCAGTACCTGGCCGGCGTCCAGCGCATCGCTGTACTTCTTGGCCAGGGCCAGGAAGCCCACCGCCGGGTTCGGGTCGAGCAGCTTGATCAGGCCCGCGGTGGTGGTGCAGATCAGCAGCCAGGTGGCCGGCAGCAGGGTGACCCAGACGTAGCGCTGGCGCTTCATCTTGATCAGCACCACGCTGCCCAGCATCAGGGCGATACCGGCGAGCATCTGGTTGGAGATGCCGAACAGCGGCCACAGGGTATTGATGCCGCCCAGCGGATCGACCACGCCTTGGTACAGCAGCCAGCCCCACAGGGCCACGCAGCCGGCGGTGCCAATCACGTTGGCGCCCCAGGATTCGGTCTTCTTCAGGGCCGGCACGAAGTTGCCGAGCAGGTCCTGCAGCATGAAGCGTCCGGCACGGGTACCGGCGTCCACGGCGGTGAGGATGAACAGGGCTTCGAACAGAATGGCGAAGTGGTACCAGAACGCCATGGTGTTCTCGCCCGGCAGCACCGCGTGGAGGATCTGCGCGATACCCACGGCCAGGGTCGGCGCACCGCCGGCGCGGGCCAGGATGGTGTTCTCGCCGATGTCACGGGCGACCGCTTCCAGCGCGTCGGGGGTGATGGTAAAGCCCCAGCTGCTGACGGTGGCGGCGACTGCCGCGACGTCCGAGCCGACCACGGCGGCCGGGCTGTTCATGGCGAAGTACACGCCCGGCTCGATCACCGAGGCGGCGACCATGGCCATGATGGCGACGAACGACTCCATCAGCATGCCGCCGTAGCCGATGTAGCGCGCGTGCGACTCGTTGGCCAGCAGCTTGGGCGTGGTGCCCGAGCTGATCAGCGCATGGAAGCCCGAGACTGCCCCACAGGCGATGGTGATGAACAGGAAGGGGAACAGGGTGCCCTTCCACACCGGGCCGGTGCCGTCGGTGAACTGGGTCAGCGCCGGCATCTTCAGTTCCGGCATGGTGACCAGGATGCCGATGGCCAGGGCGATGATGGTGCCGATCTTGAGGAAGGTCGACAGGTAGTCACGCGGCGCCAGCACCAGCCACACCGGCAGCACGGCGGCGACGAAGCCGTAGCCGACCAGCATCCAGGTGATCTGCACGCCGGTGAAGGTGAACATCGGCCCCCAGACCGGATCTGCGGCGACCAGGCCGCCAAGCCAGATCGAGGCCAGCAGCAGCACCACGCCAATCAGCGAGATTTCGCCGATGCGGCCGGGGCGGATGAAGCGCATGTACACGCCCATGAACATCGCGATGGGAATGGTCGCCATCACCGTGAACATGCCCCAGGGGCTCTCGGCCAGGGCCTTGACCACGATCAGCGCGAGCACCGCGAGGATGATGATCATGATCAGGAAGCAGCCGAACAGGGCGATGGTGCCAGGCACCCGGCCCATCTCCTCGCGCACCATGTCGCCCAGTGAGCGGCCGTTACGCCGGGTGGACAGGAACAGGACCATGAAGTCCTGCACCGCACCGGCCAGCACCACGCCGGCGAGCAGCCAGAGCGTGCCGGGCAGGTAGCCCATCTGCGCGGCGAGTACCGGACCGACCAGCGGACCGGCACCGGCGATGGCGGCGAAGTGGTGGCCGAAGAGGATGTGCTTGTTGGTCGGCACATAGTCCAGACCATCGTTGTTGAGCACCGCCGGGGTGGCGCGGGTGGGGTCCAGCTGCATCACCTTGTTGGCGATGAACAGGCTGTAGTAGCGATAGGCAACGAGATAGAGGGCGACGGCGGTCACCACTATCCACAAGGCGTTGATGGCTTCGCCGCGGCGCAGGGCCACGACACCCAAGGCACAGGCGCCCACCGCTGCCAGCACTGCCCAGGGCAGGTGACGCAGCAGGCTATTGTTATTGTTCATGATTACTCCTAACCGATGGACAAACAGGCTGCCGCTGAAGCTTAGACGCTGGATGGCACGCGCATTATTCGACCTTGGTCTAGTGCGCATCTCGGCGCCGGCATCGGGGGTAAACTAGCGCCCTTTTCGGCGACCGCCAGGATGCTACGCCGCATGCTTGATCACCTTTACCGCCCCGTTATCGCCCTGCTCCTGGCCAGCCTGCTCGGCTGCGCCGAGGAAAGCGCCGCGCCGCTGGATCAGCAGCTGTATATCTGGCAACGCCAGTGGCGCCCGGTCCACGCCGAAGCCCTGGCGCAGAGCCGCGCCGATTTCTCCAGCCTGCGCGTACTGGCCCTGCAGGCCCACCCACAGGCCGGCTGGAGCCGCGCCCGCGTCGACCTGCAACTGCTCAGGCGCGACGACCGCCCGCTGATCGCCGTGGTGCGCCTGGATGGCCAGCTGGCGCAGCTCGACTCCGCCGAGATCGGTCGGCAGATCGCCGCGCTGCTGCACGACTGGCGCAGCGCCGGCCTGCGCCTGCAGGGCCTGGAGCTCGACCACGACTGCGCCACCGCCCGCCTGCCGGCCTATGCCGAGTTGCTGCGCGAACTGCGCCGGCAGCTACCAGACGACCTGCGCCTGAGCATCACCGCCCTGCCCGCCTGGCTCGACAGCCCGGCGCTGGACGAGGTGCTGGCCGCCGTCGACAGCTCGGTGCTGCAGGTGCATGCGGTGCGCGATCCTCAGCACGGTCTGTTCGACCCCGAGCAGGCACAGGACTGGGCCGAGCGCTACGGCGAGCGCAGCGCCAAGCCCTTCCACCTGGCCCTGCCCGCCTACGGCGTGGCCCTCACCGAGAACGGCCAGGTGGAGAGCGAGACGCCGCTGCGCCAGGGCGGGCCGCGCCGCGAGTTGCGCGCCGAGCCACAACAGGTCAGCGAACTGCTCGCCGACCTGCGTAACGCACCGCCGTCACATCTGGCCGGCATCATCTGGTTCCGCCTGCCGCTGGCCGGCGACCGTCGCGCCTGGCCACTGCCCACCCTGCTGGCGGTGGTACGCGGCCAACCGCTGGTGCCGGCCCTGGCCCTGCAGCGCCAGCAACGCGACGGTTTCAGCCAGCTGCAGCTGTTCAACAACGGTACCCTGGCCAGCCCGCTGCCCCAGCGCATCGAGCTGCCGGCCCGGGCCTGCGCGGCGGCCGACGCCGTGGGCGATTACCGTCTGGAGCGCAGCGCCGCGGGCCTGGCCTTCGTGCGCCAGCGCGACGGCCGGCTGGAGGCTGGCGAGCACCGCGCCCTGGGTTGGGCACGCTGCGAACGGATCGATCAAGGAGGCATGCATGTGCAGTTCTAGAACCCTGCTGGCCCTGGCCATAGGCGCGCTGCTGCCGCTCGGCGCCGCCCAGGCCTGCGGCCCGGATTTCCCCTACCGCCTGCTCTCCGACCGGGCCGGCGCCCTGGGCGAGATGCCGGAAGGCAACTTCGCCTTCGAGATCGCCCGCCTCGGGCAGAGCGTCCCCGGCCTCGGCCAGGCCGGCAAGGCGACCCTGGAGCCTTACTGGGACGAGGACAATCAACGCTATATCGACAACCGTGTCGCCATCGAGCAGGAACAGCTCGGCGCCGAGCAATTCGCCCTGGTCAGCCGCCTGCGCGCCCTGACCGATGCCAGGCAGGCCGAGGCCGAAGGCGCCGCCCTGCCACCCGAGCTGCGCCTGTACGTCGCCGGCGCCGTGGCCTTCGCCCAGCACGACATGGCCCTGGCCAGCGACTACTTCCGGCGCGTGCTGGCCCTGCCCGCCGCCGAACGGGCACGACGCAGCACCTGGGCCGCCTATTCCCTCGGCCGCGCCCTGGCGGTGCAGGCGGTCAGCGCGCCGGATACGCTGCTCGACGAGAGCGCCGCCCGGCAGCGCCAGCACGAGCTGCGCCAGCAGGCGCGCCAGGCTTTTCAGCAGGCTCGGGCGATGAGCGCCGCGGGCCTGGATGACCCGCTGGAACTGGGTGTCGCCAGCCTCGGCGAGGAAGCCCGCCTGGCGCTGGACGAGGGCGACTGGGCCACCGCCATTCGCCTCTACGCCACCCAGACCAAGCAGGGCTCGAGCACAGGCTACAGCTCGCTGCGCCAGCTGAGCGGCACGCTCAACCAGATGAGCGACGAGCAGCTACGCCCGCTGCTGGGCAGCCTGGAGGTCCAGCAGCTGCTGGTGGCCCAGCTGTTCAGCCGAACCGCGGGTTACGAGAGCCAGGGCAAGCAGGGTCAACGCCTGCTGCAACTGTTGCAGAGCGTGACCATCCAGCCGCAGATCGCCGACCGCCTGGCCGCGCTGAGCTACCAGATAGGGGACTACGACAGCGCCCGCCGTTTCCTCGAGCAGGCCGGCGACGGCGGCCTGGCCTGGTGGCTGCGCGCCAAGCTGGCCCTGCAGACCGGCGACAAGAGCGCCGCCGCCAAGGCCTACGCCCAGGCGGCCAGGGCCTTCCCCGTCGAAGAGGACTGGGGTTGGCGGCGCACGCAGAACTGGGACTACGAGACGCTCAAGCCACGCTGCCGCATCGAGGGCGAGATGGCCATCCTGGCGCTGGAGCGCGGCGACTATCTGGAGGCCTTCGAGCAGCTCTACCGCAGCGGCGATATCTATTGGCAGGACGCCGCCCAGGTCGCCGAGCGGGTGCTGAGCACCAACGAACTGAAAGGCTTCGTCGATGCCCAGGTGACCGCCGCGCCGCCACTGCAGCCCGACCAGGTGCAGTACCTGTGGGAGCGCCCCATGGCCACCCGCCTGCGCGAGCTGCTCGGCCGTCGCCTGCTGCGCGAAGGCCGCTATGCCGAGGCGGCGTCCTACTTCTTCGCCGCCCAGCTGCAGCAGGCCGCGCGCGAGTACGGGGCGGCACGTGAGCAGGCCGAGGATGCCTGGACCAGCATCGGCCGGGCCGAAGGTTACTACCAGGCGGCCAGGCTGGCCCGCGAGCAGGGCATGGAGCTGCTCGGCTACGAGCTGTCGCCGGACGAGGCCTGGACCGGCGGCAGCTACGGCATCTACGGCAACGAGCTGGCCAAGCCGGTGCAGGCCGGCGGTCTGCTGACCCCTGCCGAGGCGCAGCTGCAGAATGCCAGCGCGGCCCAGCCGAACCGGCGCTTCCACTACCGCTGGGTCGCCGCCGACCTGGCCAACCGCGCCGCCGACCAGCTGCCACCCAGCAGCCAGGCGTTCGCCGCCGTGCTGTGCAAGGCCAGCGGCTGGATCAACTACCGCGACCTGGCCGGCGCCCGGGGTTACTACCAGCGCTATGTACAGCAGGGCCCCTATGTGGAATGGGCGGCGAACTTCGGCTTCAACTGCCAGGAGCCGGACTTCGCCGGCGCCCGCCAGCGGCTCTGGGATGAGCGTGAACAGATCGTGCGCAATGCCCTGCGGCCGTTCAAATTCTGGCTGCCGCTGGGCTTGCTGGCACTGCTCGCCTCAGGTATCTACTGGCAGCGCCGGCGACGTGCCTTGGCTATAGTGGATAAAACCGCAGAGGAAACCCGTCATGAGTGATACATCCACCGAGCGTCGGCGCTTCCAGCGCATCGCCTTCGACGCCGCCACCGAGCTCACCCAGGGCGAGCGGCGCTGGACGGTTGCGCTGCACGATGTGTCGCTCAAGGGCTTGCTAGTCAGGCGCCCGCGCGACTGGAACGGTGACCCCGACCAGCCTTTCATCGCCAGCATCAGCCTGGATGCCGACACCCGCCTGCAGATGGAAGTGGTGCTGACCCGCACCCGCGACGAGCTGCTCGGCTTCGTATGCCGGCACATCGACCTGGACTCGATCAGCCACCTGCGCCGCCTGGTCGAACTCAACCTGGGCGACGAGAGCCTGCTGGAGCGTGAGCTGGCCGCCCTGGGCGAAGAGGAAGACTGACCGCAGGCGCGACTGCAACAGCGCGCCCATGGGCGCCCTTTGTCTAGCCCGGGTGGCAGCCATCTGCCACGGCACGACTCAGCGCCGGTCAGCGGACGCCTGCTGCCGTCGGCGCTGCGCCTGTACCCGCCGTGTCGCCATGCTTACCTCACGCCGCTGCTGCGCCTGATCGCTGGGCGACTGCGCTTGCACGTCGAAACTGCGGGCAAAGAAATCGAAGAACAGGAACATGGGCCATCTCCGTTATGAACATGGCCCCATGCTCCTCCTCGTTTGTGACGCCATGATTGATCTACGACAAGCGCGCCCAGCCGGCACCAGCGACAGAGCGCCGCAGAGGGGTCACTCGAACAGCGCGTCCAGCGCCTGCTCCAGGCGCGTCACCGCGATCACCTGCAGACCGGGCGGAGCTTCTTTCGGCGCATTGCCCTTGGGCACGATGGCGCGCTTGAAGCCGTGCTTGGCGGCCTCCTTGAGGCGCTCCTGGCCGCTCGGCACCGGGCGGATCTCGCCGGACAGGCCGATCTCGCCGAACACCAGCAGGTCGTGGGGCAGCGGCTTGTTGCGCAGGCTGGAGATCACCGCGGCCATCAGCGCCAGGTCGGAGGCGGTCTCCAGCACCTTGACCCCGCCGACCACATTGAGGAACACGTCCTGGTCATAGGTGGGGATGCCGCCGTGGCGGTGCAATACGGCCAACAGCATGGCCAGGCGGTTCTGGTCCAGGCCCAGGGTCACGCGCTTGGGATTGGCCATATGACTGGTGTCGACCAGCGCCTGCACCTCCACCAGCATCGGCCGGGTACCTTCCCAGGTGGCCATCACCACGCTGCCGGGCACCGCCTCCTGGGCGCGGGTGAGGAAGATCGCCGAGGGGTTGGTGACTTCCTTGAGGCCCTTGTCGGTCATGCCGAACACGCCCAGCTCGTTGACCGCGCCGAAACGGTTCTTCACCGCGCGCAGCAGGCGCAGGCGGCCGTCGGACTCGCCCTCGAAGTACAAGACCGTGTCGACCATATGCTCCAGCACGCGCGGCCCGGCCAGCGCGCCCTCCTTGGTCACGTGGCCAACCAGGAAGATCGCCGTGCCGCTCTGCTTGGCATAGCGCACCAGCAGCGCCGCGCTCTCGCGCACCTGGGCCACGCCGCCGGGGGCGGACTGCAGCTGCTCGGTGAAGATGGTCTGGATCGAGTCGATCACCATTACCTTGGGCTGCTCGCGGCGGGCCACGTCGATGATCGATTCGATGCAGGTCTCGGTCATCACCTTGAGCCGGTCCTGCGGCAGCTCCAGGCGGCGTGCGCGCATGGCCACCTGCTGCTGGGATTCCTCGCCGGTGACGTACAGCGCCGGCAGCCTCTGGGCGATGTTGCACAGGGTCTGCAGCAGGATGGTCGACTTGCCGATGCCGGGATCACCACCGATCAGCACCACCGAGCCGTCCACCAGGCCGCCGCCGAGCACCCGGTCCAGCTCGCCGGAGACGGTGGAGAAGCGCGGCACTTCCTCGACGCTGACCTCGGCCAGGGTCTTGATCTGCGCCTGCTGCCCGGCCCAGCCGCCGCGCCCGGACGGCGCAGCGGCGCCACCGCTCTCGATCATGGTCTCGGTCAGGGTGTTCCAGGCCCCGCACTCGCCGCACTGCCCGGCCCACTTGGGAAAGGTGGCGCCGCACTCGGTGCAGCCGTACATGCGCTTGGCCTTGGCCATGGAAATCTCCGCCCGCTGGAAAAGCGCCGATCATAGCGGCTGGACCGCGCCTCGGCAGCATTCATCCGGGATTACGGCCTCAGAGCCCCGCCATGACGCTGGCCGCCTTGCGCTCGCGGGCCTTCTGCTCGGCCAGCTTGTAGACCACGTAGTACTTGTAGATGTTGCCCACGTAATCCACCGTCTCGCGGCCGATGATGCGCGCGGCCGCCTGCTCGACATTGCCGAACCAGACGTTCGGGTCCAGTCCGGATTTCTGCGCCAGGCGGCGAAACTTCATCAGGTTGCCCGGCCCGGCGTTGTAGCCGGCGAAACTCAGCAGCAGGCGATTGACCGGGGTGATCTCCGGATCGGTCAGGTAAGTGTCGGCGATCAGCCGCAGGTACTTGCTGCCGGCCTCGATATTGCGGTCGGCGCTGGTCTCGACGCCGCTCACGCCGACCTCCTGAGCGGTACTCGGCAGCAGCTGCATGACGCCCACGGCGCCGGCCTGGCTGCGCGCCCGCTGATCCAGCTGCGATTCCTGGAAGCCCTGCGCCATCAGCAGCAGATGATCGAAGTCGTAGGTGCCGGCATGCTTCTCGAACAGGCCGACCAGCGCGTTGAACTTGACCATCTCCGCCTCGGAAACGGCATTGCTCACCCGCTTGCTGTTCTTGAAGAAGCGGCGAAGCATGATGTTGCCGAATTCGCTGCCGACCTTGTGGCCCTTGCCGAACTGGTTCAGCGCCGTCTTCAGCTGCGGACTGTTCTTGCGCAGCGCCCAGCCCAGCTTGCTGCCCTGGTTCAGCGGGAAACCGTCATGGATCACCAGATCGCTGTACAGCGACTGCCACAGCTGGGCGATGTGGTGATCGGCCACGGTGATGCCGAACAGGCCGGCATTGACCATCTGCAGCAGGTCCTCGGTCTCCAGGTTCTCGTTGGCCGGCATGACCTTCACCGGTGCCAGCCCCCGGGCCTCGAAGCGCTTGTTGAGCGCCACCAGGTGCTCGAAGTAGCTGCTCGACGGCCGCACGTAGACTTCCTGCCCGGCCAGGTCCTCGATCCGCGCCAGCTTGGGGCCGCCCTTGCCGGTGACGAAGACTTCCTGCGCGTCGCTGTAGATCGGGTCGGTGAAGTCGACGGTCTGCAGGCGCCCGGCGGTCTGGGTCAGGCCGCCGGCGGCGATATCGCCATAGCCGGCCAGCAGCTTGGGCAGCAGTTCGTTGCGCGCGACGGGAATGAACATCACCTGCCAGCGCTGGGACTGCTGGCCCAGTGGTCGCTTGGCATTCAGCCAGGCCTCGAACGCCTTGCCGTATTCGTAGGCCACGCCCTGCTGCTGGCCGCGATCGATCATGTAGAAGGTCTTGCTGTACGGCACCAGGATGCGCACCGTGCGCCTGGCACGCATGCCGTCCAGGTCACCGATCCAGGCCGGCGGCACGGGCAGGACCATGGCATCCACTTCCGATTCCTCGGCGGGGCTCAGCTGCGCGGGCGGCAACGCATCCATGTCCAGCGAAACGGCAACGCTCCACCCGCACCATGCCAACAGGCCCAGCACCAGGCCCCACTTCCATGACTTGCCCACACCACTTCTCCTGCGCCCCGTTTCGTGCATCAGCACTTTTGCGCGGATTATCCCTCTTCAGCCGCGCGGATGCAGCGATAATGGCGTATCGCCCATTGCCTGCGAACCGCCCCATGCAGATAGAACTTGTCCCCGCCACCCTCGACCAGCTGCCGCTGATCGCCAATCTCTATCAGTACTACGCCTACGAGTCCTCGGACTGGGAAGAGGAAGAGGTGGAGGTCGACGGGCGTTTCTACATCCACGAGCCGCACCTGCAACGCTACTGGCAGGAAGAGGACTGGAGCGCCAGCCTGATCCTGGCGGACGGCTTCATCGCCGGCTTCCTGCTGATCGAGCGCAGCGAGCTGGTGGGCATCGACGCCCTGGAGCTGGCCGACCTGTTCATCCTCAAGAAGTACCGCCGCCTGGGCATCGGCCGCGCCCTGGCGCAGCAGGTGCTGAGCCGGGGCGGCACCTGGCTGGTGCGCTTCTATGGCCAGGACGAACTGGCCGCGGCCTTCTGGCGCAAGATCCTCGCCGAACTGCCGCTGGGCTCGCGGCAGGTCTGGCCGGAAGACGATCCCGAGCTGATCAGCTACCTGGTCAACCCGCCGCTGCACTGAGTCGATCTAGCCGCCGCAGGCGTTGCCGCAACCGCAGCATTGCCCGGCGGCGCGCTTGAGCTGGCGCGCCAGATCGTCCTTGAGCGCCACCCTGGCCTGCTTGAGGCGGCCGAGGGAGGCGTCGTCGAGCAGCTCGATGCCGTCCTCGATGCGGCAGATGCGCTTGTCCAGCACCTCGTATTCCTCGGCCTGCTGGGCGAAGCGCTGATCGTCGCGGCGCAGACGCTGCAGTTCCGCACGCAGCTCGGGAAAATCCTGGGTCAACGGGTGGTGTTCGACATGCATGGGTTCGGCTCCTGAAACAGATGACCCAGCCTAACCGGGCCGTCTCGCCTGGCCATTGACCCGGATCAAACCGCGCGACCGTCCGCCGCCTGAGCGACGCCGGCAATGGTCACTGAGCTAGGCTGAACAGACACGTCACCGTTGGGAGTGCCCCCCTATGCCGCTCGAACACCACCCATTGGCCCGCGAATTCCCCGAATACCGCCAGCAACTGCAGGCCCTGCACGCCCAGGATGCGCACTTCGCCCAGTTGGCGCAGCACTACGAGACCCTCGACAAACGCATCTACGAAGTGGAAGACGGTCGCCAGGCAATGGACGACCTGGCCCTGCACGCCCTGAAGAACGAACGGGTACAGCTCAAGGATCAGATCGCCGAGCGCCTGCGCAAGGCCAACGGCGCCTGACACCTTTTCGCCAAGCGAGCCGGCCAGCGCAGCCGGCTTCAGCCATCTCGTCCGCACCGGGAGTACGCTCGACCATGACCTCGAATCCAGGTTGCTCCGCTTGCCGCGAAGGCAAGGGACTGGACTTTCCCATCAGCATGGCCTTTCAACCCATAGTCGACCTGCGCCAGGGCCTGGTCTTCGCCCACGAGGCGCTGGTCAGGGGCAGCGCCGGGGAATCCGCCGGCAGCCTGCTGGCGCGTGTCGACGCCCACAACCGTTACACCTTCGACCAGAGCTGCCGCATCCAGGCCGTGGAGTGGGCCGCCCGCCTGCGACTGCCGGCCAGGCTGTCGATCAACTTCATGCCCAACGCGGTGTACCGCGCGGAGACCTGCATCCGCGCCACGCTGGAGGCGGCCAGGCGCTGCCAGTTTCCGCTGGAGCGGATCATCTTCGAGGTCACCGAGCAGGAGCAGGTGCTGGACATCCCGCACCTGACCGACATTCTCCGCGCCTACCGGGCCCAGGGATTCATGACCGCCATCGACGACTTCGGCGCCGGCTATGCCGGGCTCAACCTGCTGGCCGACTTCCAGCCTGACCTGATCAAGCTCGACATGGACCTGATCCGCGCCATCGACGGGGATCGAGTGCGTCAGGTGCTGGTCGAAAGTGTGCTCGACATGTGCCGCCGGCTCGGCATCGGGGTGATCGCCGAGGGCATCGAGACCCGCGGCGAACTCGAATGCCTGCGGCACATGGGCGTGGACCTGTTCCAGGGCTATTTGCTGGCCAGGCCGGGCTTCGAGTCGCTGCCCGAGGTGCACTACCCGGCCTAGGGTACACTTGCCGCCATAACCAGAAACCAGGGAGTGAAACATGAGTATTCTCAGCGAATTCAAGGCCTTCGCGGTCAAGGGCAATGTGGTCGACATGGCCGTCGGTATCATCATCGGCGCGGCCTTCGGCAAGATCGTCAGCTCCTTCGTCGGCGACGTGATCATGCCGCCGATCGGCCTGCTGATCGGCGGGGTCGACTTCTCCGACCTGGCCATCACCCTCAAGGCCGCCGAGGGCGACATTCCGGCGGTGGTACTCAGCTACGGCAAGTTCATCCAGACGGTGCTCGACTTCGTCATCGTCGCCTTCGCCATCTTCATGGGGGTCAAGGTGATCAATCGACTCAAGCGCGAGGAAGCCGTGGCACCGAGCGTGCCGCCGGCGCCGAGCCCCGAGGAAGTGCTGCTGACGGAGATCCGCGATCTGCTGAAGAACCAGCAGAAGCAGTAGCGCCCACGCCAATGAAAACGGCGCCCGCAGGCGCCGTTTTCATCTTCACTGCGGCTCGGGAGTGAGCAGCAGGCGGCTGACCCGCCGCTCGTGCACCTCTTCCACACGCATGCGCCAGCCAGCGGCGCGCACCTCGTCGCCCACCACCGGCAGGCGGTCGAGCAGGCTCATCACCAGGCCGGCGAGGGTCTGGTAGTCCTCGGTGGCCTGGGCCTGCAGGCCGATGCGCGAACGCAGCAGCCTGAGGTTGAGCGCGCCGCTGACGCGGAAGCCGGCGCCGACCGGTTCGATATCCGGGCCGTCCACCTCGTTGGCATCCGGCAGCTCGCCGGCGATGGCTTCCAGCACGTCGGTCAGGGTCAGCATGCCCTCGAAGCCGCCGAACTCGTTGACCACGAAGGCCACGTGGGTGGAGGCCTGGCGCATCTGCTCCAGGGCGCCGAGCACGCTGCAGCTGTCCGGCAGGTTGAGCGGCGTGCGCAGTAGGCTGTGCAGGTCCGGCTGGCCGCCCTGCAGCAGCTCCTTGAGCAGCTCCTTCTTGTGCACGTAGCCCAGCGGCTCGTCCAGCTGGCCGGCGCGGATCACCAGCAGGCGCGAATAAGGCGACTCCAGCAGCGCCTGGCGGTGCTGCTCGGCGGGGCCGTCCAGGTCCAGGTGGTCGACGCGCATGCGCGTGGTCATCACCTGGCGGATCGACTGCTCGGCCAGGCCCAGCACGCCGCGGATCATCACCCGCTCGCGGCGGTCGAACGGCACCAGGTCCCCGGCGCCGCCCTCCAGCATGTCGGCGATCTCCTCGCCCACCTCGTCGGCCTCGACCTTACCGCCGAGCAAACGCAGCACCGCATGGGCGGTGCGTTCGCGCAGGCCACGGCCGTCCTGCAGCTGGCGCTTGCGCTTGTGCCGCACCAGTTGGTTGGCCGCCTCGATGAGGATGGAGAAGCCGATGGCCGCGTACAGGTAGCCCTTGGGAATATGGAAGCCCAGGCCCTCTGCGGTGAGGCTGAAGCCGATCATCATCAGGAAGCCCAGGCACAGCATGATCACCGTCGGGTGGGCGTTGACGAAGGCGGTCAGCGGCTTGCTGGCGACGATCATCAGACCGATGGAGACGATCACGGCGATCATCATCACTTCCAGGTGCTCGACCATGCCCACGGCGGTGATCACCGCATCGAGAGAGAACACCGCGTCGAGCACCACGATCTGCGCCACCACCGGCCAGAACAGCGCGTAGGTGCGGCTGCCGCCCGGTTGATGGGTGCGCCCTTCCAGGCGCTCGTGCAGCTCCATGGTGGCCTTGAACAGCAGGAACACACCACCGAACAGCATGATCAGGTCGCGGCCGGAGAAGCTCTTGCCGAACACCTCGAACAGCGGCTCGGTCAGCGTCACCAGCCAGGAGATGCTCGCCAGCAGGCCCAGGCGCATGAGCAGCGCCAGGCTCAGGCCGATCAGCCGCGCGCGGTCACGCAGGTGCGGCGGCAGCTTGTCGGCGAGGATCGCGATGAACACCAGGTTGTCGATGCCGAGGACGATCTCCAGCACGATCAGCGTGAGCAGGCCGAGCCAGGCCGTGGGGTCGGCCATCCATTCGAAGATCATGCGGCGTTCCTCCGGGCAGGCGTCGACGCAGCGCAGGCACGGTAGACGTGGCGCAGGGCGTATCGTTCAGGCGAAATCAGCAGCAGACGCGCGCGGGCGTCGAGGGAGGGGTGGCCACTCGGGGGTGGCTGGCAACAGTCGCTGTCCATGGGGTCCGCAGGATAAAAAGGGACGGCCATGCTAACGGCATGACCGCCCATTCCTAAGCGGGAAAAAGTTACCAATTCTTAACGCAGAGGGAGGACCGCTCTTACCAGTAGTTCTCCACCGCCACCTGGCCGGGGCGGCGGGTCAGCGCCAGGTTGAGGTTGCGCGCCTTGAGCACGGCGCGGGTGTCCTCGATCATCTGCGGGTTACCGCAGAGCATGATGCGCGAATGCTCGGGCGCGAGTTCCAGGCCGGCGGCACGCTCCAGTTCGCCGTTCTCGATCAGCGTGGTGACTCGGGCATTCAGCGCACCGGGCACCTGTTCACGGGTCACCACCGGGATGTACTGCAGCTTGTGCCCGGCGCCCTCCAGCCACTCTCGCTGCGGCAGCTCGGCGATCAGCTCCTGGTAGGCCAGCTCGCCGCGATCGCGGGCGCTGTACACCAGGACGATGCGCTCGAAACGCTGCCAGGCCTCCAGGTCCTGGAGGATCGACAGGAACGGCGCGAGGCCGGTGCCGGTGCCGATCAGCCACAGGTCGCGGCCATCGGGGAAGCGGTCGAGGGTGAGGTAGCCGGTGGCCTGTTTCTCCACCAGCAACTCGTCGCCGGGCGCAAGACGGCTCAGCTCGGAAGTGAACTCGCCGCCGGGCACGACGATGGAGAAGAACTCCAGGTACTCGTCGTGCGGCGCCGAGACCACCGAGTAGGCGCGCCACACGATGCAGCCGCTGGCCTTGCGCACGCCGAGGCGGACGAACTGCCCGGCGCGGAAACGGAAGCCCGCGTCGCGGGTACAGGTCAGGCTGAACAGGCTGGGCGACCAGACCCGCACGTCGGTGAGGGTCTGGCGGGTGAACTTCTCTTCGCTGGCGGTCATGGCGTTACCTTACTTCCACATACGCGCAGTCTCGCGCAAAGGGCGGCTGACAAACACCGCCAGTTCGAAGGGATTAGCGACGATTGACGGTCTGCGCGGCGCGCAGCATATCGGCGCCGATCTGCGCCTCGTACTGTTTCCACAGCGGCTGCATGGCGCTGCGCCAGGCCGCGCGCTCGTCCTTGCTGAGGGCGACGACCCGGGCGCGGCCGGCGCCGACCAGCTGCTCGCGGCCCTGGCGATTGAGCTGCTCGGCGTCCTTGTTGACCTGGGTGGTGACCTCCTCGACTATCGCCTCCAGCTCGCTGCGGGTGGCGTACGGAATGCTCTGCCAGAACGACGAGCTGCTGATCAGCATGTAGTTGAGCGAGCCGTGGTTGGTCTCGGTGATGAACGGCTGGGCACTGTCGAAGCCCGCGGCGGCCATGTTCGACCAGGCGTTCTCGGTGCCCTGCACGGTGCCGGCCTGCAGCGCCTTGAGCGACTCGCCGAAGGGAATACGCTTGGCCTGGGCGCCGAGGGCGGCGAACTGGGCCTCCAGCACGCTGGACGACTGGATGCGGAAGGCCAGGCCCTTGGCATCCGCCGGCGCGCGCAGCTCGCGGGTGGCGGAGAGCTGCTTCATGCCGTTGTTCCAGAAGGCCAGGCCGTAGATGTTCTGCCCGGCCATGGAGCGCAGCAGCTCGCGGCTCTTCTCGCGGCGCTGGAAGCGCTTGACCGCCTCCAGGTCGTCGAACAGGAACGGCAGGTCGAACACCTGCAACTGCTTGGTGTAGGCCTCGAACTTGGACACCGAGGGCGCCAGCATCTGCACCTCGCCGCGCTGCAGGGCGGCCATCTCGTCGGCGTCACCGAACAGGGTGGAGTCGGGGTAGACCTCGACCTTCACCGCACCGTCCAGGCGCTCCGCCACCAGGCGCTGGAACAGCAGGGCGCCGCGGCCCTTGGGCGTGTCGTTGGCGACCACGTGGGAGAACTTGATCAGGATCGGCTGGCCCTCGGCGCGCAGCGGCGCGGAGAACAGCAGGGAGAGGGACAGACAGGCAGCGAACAGGTACTTCATGAACTTCCTTGCGGCAATGCAATAGCGGCACCCCACAAGACTTGTGGGGCGGATGATGGTTTGGGTTTGTGCGGCCACGGGGGCCGGGGGTTCGGACGGTGCCTGCGCTCAGGTCGCGCGGCCATCCGATTTGTTGTTGGACATGCCACCCATTGCGGAACTTCGGCGGCGGCAAGTGACTGCATATTCTCCGGATTGCACCTTGCAGTCACAAGCCGCCTGTTTCTCACTTCGAGACATTTCCCTATGCATCTAGGACAATGCCGCCTGCCCCGCCCATCGATCCCGCCGCCATGCCCACTCTCGCCACGCCCTTCGCCCAGCTCGACCTGATCCGCCAGCCGGAGATGGCCAACGAACCGCTGCAAGCCTTCGACGCCGCCGACGAGTACCTGCTCGCCCATGTCCACGAACTGGGCCTGAGCGCGGACAGCCGCGTGCTGCTGCTCAACGACGGTTTCGGCGCCCTGGCCTGCTCGCTGGCCGCGCACTGCCGGGTGACCAGCAGCGGCGACTCGCACCTGGGCCACCTGGCCCTGCAGAAGAACCTGGCGCGCAATGGCCTGGCCGCCGACAGCGTGCGCTTCGTGCCGGCCAGCGAGACCGTGCAGGGCCCGTTCGACCTGGTGCTGCTGCGTGTACCCAAGACCCTGGCGCTGCTGGAGGAACAGCTGATCCGCCTGCACGGCCAGCTGGGTCCCGGCACCCGGGTGATCGCCGGGGCGATGCTCAAGCACCTGCCACGCAGCGCCGGCGAGCTGCTGGAGCGGTACATCGGCCCGCTGCAGGCCTCGCTGGCGGTGAAGAAGGCGCGCCTGCTGACGGCCACGGTAGAAACCAGACCAGCACCGACTTCGCCTTACCCGACCCGCTACAGACTCGACAAGCCGGCGCTGGAGCTGGTCAATCATGCCAACGTGTTTTGCCGCGAGGGCCTGGATATCGGCACCCGCGCCTTCCTGCCGCACCTGCCCAAGCGCCTGCAGGCGCAGCGCGTGGCCGATCTCGGCTGCGGCAACGGCGTACTGGCCATCGCCTACGCCCTGGCCAACCCCGAGGCCGAACTGACGCTGCTGGACGAGTCCTATATGGCCGTGCAGTCAGCCGAGGAAAACTGGCGCGCGGCCCTCGGCCAGCGCCCGGCTACTTTCCGCGCCGCCGACGGCCTGGCCGAGCAGGCGCCGGATTCGCTGGACCTGGTGCTGTGCAACCCACCTTTCCACCAGCAGCAGGTGGTCGGCGACTTCCTCGCCTGGCGCATGTTCCAGCAGGCCCGCGCGGCGCTGGTCACCGGCGGCGAGTTGTGGATAGTCGGCAACCGCCACCTCGGCTACCACGCCAAGCTCAAACGCCTGTTCCGCGGCGTGGAGCAGGTGGCGGCCAATCCCAAGTTCGTGGTGCTCAAGGCCACCAAGTAGGGCCGGGGAAATGCAAAGGGCGCCAGAGGCGCCCTTTTCGTTTCAACCCGCGGATCAGAAGTCGACGGTGGCCGACACCTTGAGGGTGCGCGGCGCGCCCTGGGTCAGGTAGCCGCCGTTGGCCGAGGCCCAGTAGTCCTCGTCGGCGACGTTCTCCAGCATGGCGTTGAAGGTCAACGCGCGGCCTTCCAGCTGCGTCTGGTAGCGGGCGCCGAGGTCGACGCGGGTCCAGGCGGGGATGCTGTATTCGTTGGCGCTGTCGACGTACTGACCGCCGGTGCGCAGCAACAGGCCGTTGAGGCTAAGCCCCGGAACGCCGGGCACGTCCCAGTCGGCGCCCAGGTTGAGCTGGAACTGCGGCACGCCCACCGCCTGATTGCCGTCGTCGCGGCCGCCGGCGGTGCCGCTCAGCTCGGCCTCGGTCCAGGTCGCGCCGCTCAGCACACGCAGGCCGTCCAGCGGCTCGCCGAACAGGCTCAGCTCCACGCCGCGGTTACGCTGCTCGGCATCCACCCGGTAGTAGTTGTCGCCGCCAAGCACGCCCTGAGGCTGCTCGATGCGAAACAGGCTGAGGCTGCCGCCGAAGGTGCCCCAGTCGAGCTTGGTGCCCACCTCGGTCTGCTTGGAGCGATAGGGCGCGAACATCTCGCCGTTGTTGAGCGCCGTGGCGGGCGCGGTCGGGCCCTGCTGCAGAGATTCGACGCGATTGGCATAGAACGACAGGTACTCGGTGGGCTTGATCACCAGGCCGTAGGCCGGTGTGTTGATGCTCTCCTGGTAGTTCGAGGTGCGCGCGCCACTGGCCGCGCTCCAGGCGTCGGCACCGATGGACTGGCGGCGCACGCCGAGGGTCAGCAGCACGCGGTCATCGAGGAAACCCAGGGTATCGGACAGCGCCAGGCTGCGGTTCTGTACCTTGGCCGTGGTGTCCGGATGGTGGATATCGCCAGCGATGCTGGTGGCCGGCGGCTCGGCGACGGGCTGGCCCTCGTACAGGTTGCCGAAGCCGCGCCGGCCCGCCGCGGTGGATTCGAAGGCGTTGCGCTTCTCCTGCCAGATGCCGTTGGCCGCTAGGTTGATGCGGTGGCTCACCGGTCCGGTCGCCAGTTCGCCGCGCAGGCCGCTGACGGCGCTCAGCGTTTCCTGGTCCAGCGGCGAATAGAGACGGCCGATACGCGCCTCGCCATTGGCGCCGTACACATAGTTGGAGGCGTAGATACCGTTCTCCCGGGTGTACTTGCCGCCGGCGTTCAGGTAGGCGGTCCAGGACGGCGACAGGTCGTACTCGGCGCTGAACATGCCGTAGGTGTCTTCGAGTTGCGACCAGCTCCACGGCTGCGCGTAGTTGTGATCGGAGTCCGGTGCCGACGGCGTCTTGCCGTTGAGGGTGCTGGTCGGCCCCGTGGTGGTCAGGTAGACCACCGAGCGCCCCTGGTTGACCCGCTGTTTCTGGTAGCCGATGTCCGTGGCCAGGCGCAGCCGATCACCGCGGTAGTCCATGCCGAGGGTGGCCAGGCTGAAGCGCGAGTGTTCGTCGTCCACCGCGGTCTCGCCCTCGCGCTGGGCCAGGTTCACCCGCACGCCGAAGCGGTTGTCCTCGCCGAAGCGCTGGCCCAGGTCGAGGTGCCCGCCCACCCGGCTGTCGCTGGCGTAGTCCAGGGTGGCGCTGCGCGTGGGGGTGTCCTCGGCGCGCTTGGAGACCACGTTGATCGCCCCGCCGACACCGCTGCCGGACGGCGACACGCCGTTGACGAAGGCGTTAGCGCCCTTGAACACCTCGACCCGCTCGACCGACTCGGTGGAGATGATCTGCCGCGGCAGCACGCCGTACAGACCGTTGAAGGCGATGTCGTCGCTGAACAGCTGGAAGCCGCGCACGACGAACACCTGGGAGAAGTTGCCGAAGCCGAACGACTGGCGCACGCCCGGATCGCTGGCCAGCACCTCGGCCAGGGTCTGCGCCTGCCGCGTTTCGATCAAATCGGAGGTGTAGCTGGAGAAGGCAAAGGGCACGTCCTGCATGTCCTGGTTGCCCAGCACGCCGAGGTTGGCGCCACGCGCCGTCTGCCCACCGGCGTACTCGGCCGGCAGGTCAGTGCGGCCGTCGGCGACCCCGCTGATGGTGCTCGAGCCCAGCTCCAGGGCGCCCTGTTCGGGCAGCGGCACCAGGGTGACGGTGCCGTCGGCGCCAGTTTGGAAGGTCAGGCCACTGCCCTGAAGCAGGCGCTGCAGGCCATCGGCCACCGAATAGTCGCCTCGGAGCGCCGGCGCCAGGCCGCTATTGCGAGTCAGACCGGCGTCGTAGAGCAGGCGCACGTCGGCCTGCTCGGCGAAATCGGTGAGCGCCGCATCGAGGCGCTGGGCCGGCACGTCGAGCTCGACGGCCTGGGCGTTGGCGGCGGCGATGGCCAGGGGAAGAGCGGCTAGCGCCGCGAGGAAGGAGGTCGACCGCATGCTGGTGTCCTTGGCTGTTTCATGCGAAGAAGTCGCATTTGCAGCACAGAAGACGAAAGCGCCGCGGCGTTCTGAACCGATGCTGCGAAAATATTTTCGATTTGCCCACCAGCCGCTGCGGCAGCGGGAATCAACCGCGCGAGGCGACCAGGATCAGCCCCGGCAAACGCACCAGGCGCACCGGCAAGGTGCTCTCGACGGCGCGCAGTACCGCCTGCGGATCGTCGAGGGCGAACACGCCGGTCACCTGCAGGGCGCGCGCCGCGTCGTCGACGAACAGCACGCGCGCGCCCTGGCTGCGCTCCAGTTCGGCGAACACCTGGACCAGCGGTCGGTCGCGAAACACCAGTTTGCCGCGTTGCCAGGCCAGGCGCTGGCGGATGTCCAGCGCCTGCGGCGCCTGCAACTCGCCCCCGCGCCACTGCACCTGCTGGCCGGCCACCACCGGCAGCGGTTCACGGCCCCTGCGGGAGGCCAACACCCGACCTTCGCTCACCGCCAGGTCGACGCCGCCCTCCTCCAGGCGCACATCGAAGCGCGTGCCGGTGACGCGGATATGCGCCTCGCCGGCGCTGACCGTGAAGGGCCGCTGCGGATCGTGGGCCACCTGGAAATCCGCCTCGCCGCGGAGCAGCCGGACCTCGCGGCGCCCGTCGACGAACTGCCAGTCCAGCGCCGAATCGCCGTTGAGGGTGAGCAGCGAGCCATCCTCCAGGCGCAGCTCGCGCACCTCGCCCGGCCGGGTGCTGACGTCGGCATACAGGCCGACCCAGGTACCGCGCGGCAGCCACAGGGCGAGCAGCAACACCGCCGCGCTGGCCAGCGGGATCGCCCAGCGCCGGTGGCGACGTGACGGGCGTACTTGCGGCAACTCGCGCGGACGCTCGATCTGGCCGAGCAGCGCCCACAGGCCCTCCACTTCGCGCAGCGCCCGATCATGCTCGGGCGCGGCACGGCGCCAGGCGTCCACGGCGGCGTGGTCGGCCTCGGTGGCGCGCCCGGAATGCAGGAGCACCTGCCATTCGCGGGCCTGGGCGAGAAGCGCGGGGTAGGTCACGGAGAAGGGTCCATCTGCTGCTGACAGTGTTCGAGGGCCTTGAGGATATAGCGTCCGGCCATGCTTTCCGAGACGCCCAGGCGCTCGCCGATCTCGCGCTGGGTCATGCCGTCCAGGCGATTCCACAGCAACGCCTGGCGCAAATGCGGCGGCAGGCCCTGGACCACGAGCTGCAGTTGCTCGAGGCGCTGGGCATCGCTGGCAGCTCGCTCGGGGTCGGGCTGGGTGCTGACCAGCTCCGGGGAAATCTCCTCTTCGATCGGCCGCGCCTCCTGTTGGCGGTGGTGGTCGATGATCAGGTTGCGCGCGATGCGATAGAGGAAGGCGCGCAGGTTGCCGATTTCCTCGCCCGACTCGCGCCGACGAAAGCGCAGCCAGGTCTCCTGCCGCAGGTCGGCCGCCAGCTCCGCACACTTCACCCGCCGCGTCAGGAAACGCAGCAGTTCGGCGGAATGGCTCTCGAATTGGCCATCGGCGGAGCGGGGATCGGAAGGCGAGGACAAGGTGGCGGAGTGGGCTGGCGGAAGAGCCGCGAACATATATCAGTTGATAATGACTTTCAATTGCTGAAAGACCTGCGACATTCTGCCCAATGCGACAATCCGCCGGCTACGACCGCAGCGGCAGAGCGCGGATGATTGACCCAGATCAATCTCCGGAGTGGCCATTCATGTTCGGCCTCGATGCACTGGAACTGGCGCGAATCCAGTTCGCCTTCACCGTGTCCTTCCACATCATCTTCCCCGCCATCTCCATCGGCCTGGCCAGTTACCTGGCCGTGCTCGAAGGCCTGTGGCTGAAGACCAACAAGGAGGTCTACTACGACCTCTACCGCTTCTGGCTGCAGATCTTCGCCGTGACCTTCGGCATGGGCGTGGTCTCCGGGGTGGTGATGAGCTACCAGTTCGGCACCAACTGGAGCCAGCTGTCCACGGCGGCCGGCAGCATCATGGGGCCGCTGCTGACCTACGAGGTGCTCACCGCGTTCTTCCTCGAAGCCGGCTTCCTCGGGATCATGCTGTTCGGCCTGAACAAGGTCGGCCGCGGCCTGCACTTCTTCGCCACCCTGATGGTGGCCATCGGCACGCTGATCTCGACCTTCTGGATCCTCTCCTCGAACAGCTGGATGCACACCCCGCAGGGCTTCACCTTGGTGGACGGCGTGTTCACCCCGGATTCCTGGTGGGACATCGTGTTCAACCCGTCCTTCCCCTACCGCCTGGCGCACATGGCGGTGGCGGCCTTCCTCAGCACCGCCTTCGTGGTCGGCGGCACCGCGGCCTGGCACCTGCTCAAGGGCAAGCGCGACCCGGCCACCCGCATGATGTTCTCCATGGCCCTGTGGATGGCGCTGATCGTCGCGCCGATCCAGGCGCTGATCGGCGACTTCCACGGCCTCAACACCCTCAAGTACCAGCCGGCCAAGGTGGCGGCGATGGAAGGTCACTGGGAAACCGAGAAAGGCGTGCCGCTGCTGCTGTTCGGCATCCCCGACATGCAGGCGGAAACCACCAAATACGCCATCGGCGTGCCACGCCTGGCCAGCCTGATCCTTACCCATGACCTCGATGGCGAGATCAAGGGCCTCAAGGAATGGGCGCCGGAAGATCGGCCAAATGCGCTGATCGTGTTCTGGAGTTTCCGCGTGATGGTCGGCCTGGGCCTGCTGATGATCCTCTGCGGGGTCGTAGGCCTGTGGCTGCGCCGCGGCGACAAGGTCTACGAGGCCAAGGGCTTCCAGCGCCTGATGCTGCTGATGGGCCCGAGCGGCATCATCGCCCTGCTGGCCGGCTGGGTGACCACCGAAGTGGGCCGTCAGCCCTGGGTGATCTACGGCCTGTTGCGCACCAGCGACGCCGCCTCCAACCACAGCGCCACGCAGATGGGCGTGTCACTGGTGCTGTTCGTGGTGGTGTATTTCGCCGTGTTCGGCGTCGGTATCACCTACCTGCTGCGCATGATGCGCAAGGGCCCGGTACTGGGCCTGATCAGCGCGCAGATCGCCGAGCACGGCGGTCCTGGCCATAGCCGCACACCGGCACGCCCGCTGTCCGCCTCGGCGGAAAGCGTGGATGACGAAGGCGTCGACAACCTGAGCAACGAGGAGAAACGCCCATGAGCATCGACCTGCCGCTGATCTGGGCCGGGGTGATCGCCTTCGGCATCTTCATGTACGTGGTGATGGACGGCTTCGATCTCGGGATCGGCATCCTCTACCCGTTCTTCCGCGACAAGGACGAGCGCGACGCCATGATGAACACCGTGGCGCCGATCTGGGACGGTAACGAGACCTGGCTGGTGCTGGGTGGCGCCGGGCTGTTCGCCGCCTTCCCGCTGGCCTATTCGGTGGTGCTCACGGCGCTGTACCTGCCGCTGGTGATCATGCTGATCGCGTTGATTTTCCGCGGCGTGGCCTTCGAGTTCCGCTTCAAGGCCAAGCGCACCCGCCATGTGTGGGACGCCGCCTTCATCTGGGGCTCCATCGTCGCCACCTTTGCCCAGGGCGTGGTGCTGGGTGCCTTTATCGAGGGCATCAAGGTGGAGAACCGCGCCTTCGCCGGCGGCCCGTTCGACTGGCTGGCGCCCTTCCCGCTGTTCTGCGGCGCCGGCCTGGTGGTCGGCTACGCCATGCTCGGCTGCGCCTGGCTGCTGATGAAGACCGAGGGCAAGCTGCGCCACAAGATGTACAAGCTGATGCTGCCGCTGACCTGCCTGCAGCTGGTGTTCATCGCCGCCGTGAGCATCTGGACGCCGCTGGCCCACGAGAGCATCGCCCAGCGCTGGTTCACCCTGCCCAACCTGTTCTACTTCATGCCGGTACCGACCCTGGTGGCGGTGACCATCCTCGGCATCGTCCGCGCCGTGCACCTGAAGATCGACTGGCAGCCGTTCGTACTCACCCTGGCGCTGATCGCCCTGGCCTACACCGGCCTGGCCATCAGCCTGTGGCCGAACATCATCCCGCCGTCGGTGAGCATCTGGGAGGCGTCGGCGCCTGCCAGCAGCCAGGCCTTCGCCCTGGTCGGCGTGGTCATGATGGTGCCGATCATCCTGATCTACACCGCCTACAGCTACTGGGTGTTCCGCGGCAAGGTAGTCGTCGGCGAGGGGTACCACTAGATGAACGACAGCAAACCACCACTGGCCCAGCGCCTGGCCTGGTTCGCCGCCCTGTGGCTGGGCGGCGTGCTGGCCGTGGGCATCCTCGCCTACGCCATCAAGTGGGGCATGGGCCTGGCCTGAACCCTGCTGGTGGATAAGCAGAGCGTTATCCACCCTACAGAAGCTGGTCCCATGCAGAGCCGCCACCAATTCGGCATCGGCCTGAACGCACGAGTCCGCGCCCACTCACGGTCTCGTAGGGTGGCCTCGCCCGCGAAGCGGGCAGCCCACCACCGGCGCGGCAGGCGTACTGCCAGCGGCGAGTACCCTCCACCACCGCCGGATCGCCCGAGTCTCACTCCAGCAGACGCCGCAGCTCCTCACTGATCGGCATCGGCCTGAACGCACTGACCCGCGCCCGCCCGCTGTTGCCCAGCGGCACCCAGATCCGCGAGAACAGCAGCGCGGCGAGGATGCGCGGCAGCTGCCCCGCCACCTCGCGCCAATCGCGCAGCTGCCAGCCGGCACGCAGCATCAGCCAGTGCGCACGGGCATGCGGTAGCGACAGGCGCTGGCCGAGGATATGCGCCCGCTCCAGCCAGACCAGGGCGACGTTCGCCTCGCCACGTCCCAGTGCCGCCTCGGCCTCGGCGAAGGCCTGGCGCAGCGCCGCCTCCAGCTCAGTGCGCATGGCCGTGACCATCCTTCAGCTCGCCATCGGCCTGGCGCAGCACCTGCACGGCGGCGGTAATCGCCAAAGTGGCCATGATGGTGGCGACTATCAGGTCCGGCCAGGCGCTGCCGGTACCGAACACCCCCAGCGCCGCGGCCAGCACGGCCAGGTTGCCCAGGGCATCGTTGCGGGTGCACAGCCAGACGCTGCGCATATTGCTGTCGCCCTCGCGGTAGGCGTACAGCAGCACCGCCACGCCGACGTTGGCCAGCAGCGCCAGGCTGCCTACCACGCCCATGGTCGGCGCACTCGGCACGGCACCCTGCCACCAGTGCCACAGCGCCGCGCCCAGTACGCCGAGGCCGAACAGCAGCATGCTCGCGGCCTTGAACTGCGCCGCGCGGGCCCGCCAGCTCAGGGCCATGCCCAGCACCCACAGGCTGATGGCGTAGTTGGCGGAGTCACCGAGAAAGTCCAGCGAGTCGGCCAGAAGCGACACCGAGCCGGCCTTGAGGCCCGCGCCTATCTCCACGGCGAACATCAGCAGGTTGACCGCCAGGGCGATCCACAGGATGCGCCGGTAGCGCTTGGAGCGCAGCGCGGTCTCGGGCGATTCGTGATTGCAGCAGTGAGCACCCATTTGGCATCTCCTCTATCCAGGTGCAGACTAGGCTAAACCCTGTAGTCACTACGGAGTCAACATGGGCAAACCCATCACCATCGGCGTGCTGGCTCGCGACAGCGGCGTCAACCTGGAAACCATCCGCTTCTACGAGCGCAGTGGCCTGCTGCCGGCGCCGCAACGCAGCGCCTCGGGCTATCGCCACTACCAGGATATGGATGTCAGACGGCTGCGCTTCATCCGCCGCGGCCGCGAACTGGGCTTCAGCCTGGAGGAAATCCGCAGCCTGCTGGACCTCGCCGCGCACCCGGAGAGCCCCTGCGCCAGCGCCGATCAGATGGTCAGCGAGCACCTCGACACCATCGCCGCGCGCATCCGCGACCTGCAGAACATGCAGGCCGAGCTGAACAAGCTGGCCGGCTGCGAGAGTGGCCATGCCGAGCATTGCCGACTGCTGGAGGCGCTGGATGATCGCGACTGCTGCATCCCGGCCAAGCATTAAGCGAAGGACGCTGGCGGGAGATCCCTTGCCAGCGTCCTCTCGACCTCCACACCGGTCAGGGCCGGGTACGCTCGTAGGCCCCCAGATCGCAGATGGCGGCACCATCGCCATCGCCGTCGTGCGGACGGCTAACCGCACGTTGATCGAGGGACGTACAGCTGCCGACCCCGACATCGATGGCCGGGCTGCCGCGCCGCAATGCGTGGGTCCAGGTAGCGCCGCTGTTATCGGCCAGTGGGTAGAGCACCTTGCTCCAGGTCAGCGCATCGTCCGTGGGCAGGTCGCTGGCGCAGTTGCCCTGGTCGGTCCCCAACAGCAGCCCACGCGCCAGGTAATTGCCGCTGTTGGCACAGTTGGCCGGCATGCCATCGAGGCGATTGCCGGCCACCAGGCTATTGCGCAGCACCAGGCTGCCGACGTTGCTCAGGGCCAGGCCTTCGTTACCGGCGATGGTGACGTTGACCAGCTTGGCCTGGGCCTGGGCGTCCTCCGGATAGCCAACGATGCCGTTGGCCAGCACGCCGTTGATGTCGGTACCGGTGTTGCCGCTGAGGGTGCTGTTGGTCAGGGTCAATACGCCGCCCTTGCGATTGGCGATGGCCGCACCACCGCCACTATCAATCGATAGGCCCGCGGCGTTGCCAACGAAGGTGCTCCGTGCGACATCCGCATGGCCCTGGTTGTACAGCGCGCCGCCCTGGGCGAGATCGGTGTCGTCGTAGTCGGCAGCGGTGTTGTTGCGGAAAGTGGTATCGCGGACCTGGACGGTCCCCAGGTTGAAGATCGCCCCTCCCAGGCCATAGAAACCCTGTTTGCCAATCGACAGGTTGTCTTCGAACAGCGCCTGGCTGACGGTCAGGGCGCCGTAGTTGGCAATCGCCCCGCCCTCGCCTTCGATACCGGCACTGGAACGGTTGCCGATAAAACTGACCTGCTGCACCAGCGCCCGGCCACGGTTGCGCATGGCGCCGCCTTGGGTATCGGAAAGACCGTCGCGCAGCGTGAGGCGGCGCAGGTTCAAGGAGGCACCTTCGACCACCTCGATCAACCTGTCCCCGGTGAGCGGCTCGCCGGAACTGCGGATGATGGTTTCGGCCTGGCCGGCGCCAATGATCGTCAGCTCGCCGCGGACATCCAGATCCCCCCGGGAACACTCGTTCTCATCCGGGTCGGGGTCGGTTTCCTGGTTCCAGATCGGGTCGCTCAGGGTCAGGGTGTAGGTGCCGGCACGCAGCACGATGCGCGTGGCTCCGGGCGTATGGTTGGCGCGGTAGATGGCCTCGCGCAGCGAGCAGTCACTGACGCAGGCGGGATCGAAGCGGTCAGCCGTTCGGCTCACGGTAATGACGTTCTCTGCCATGACCAATGGCGAACACAGACCCAGGAAAAGCACGGCACCAGCGGATTTGGACGCGAACATAGGAGACTGCCTCTGAGACATGAAGCCTTGTTGGAGACAACTGGGTGCCGGTACGACTGGACAACAATGCAGGCCCGGACGTGCCCGCGAACGCAGGTTAGGTCATCCGCCACGCACTGCGGGTGGCAGGCTGATCGGTAATCCGCGCCAGGGGCACCGCCGATCGAAGGCGGCACGACAGCGTCGACTCCCCGTAAGCGCCTGCGCCGCCACCCGATTCGCTGGGTGTACGACGACAGCGGTCACTGCTGTCTGCCCTCTGATAATTAGACAGAACACAGACTCGTCAAACGGGAGGATGTTCACCGAAAAATACCGCCGCCGAGCCGGTGACAGGCTCACCGGCTTTTGCATCGCCTCACTGAAGCCAGTCGCCAGCCAGCTGTTCGGCTTCCTCCAGGGTGTCGAAGCCGGTCAATGCCACCCGTCCGTCCAGCACCGGCTCCCTGATGATCGGCGCCAGGCGCAATTCGCCGTCGATCAGAATGGCCAATGGTTGCCCCAGCTGGGTACGGGTCAGCGCGGCCAGCGTCGCGCGCCCCGCGTCGGTCAAGGTCAGGATCACCGCCGGCTGGCCGTCCGGAGTGAAGGCCATCTCCGCCTGCTGCACATCCACCTCGGTCAGCACCGGCTGCGGCGCCACCCACAGGCGCACGCCGCTGTGGCGATCGGTCATCGCCTGCAGGCCATCGGCGCTGGCAGTGCGGGCCGGGTGGATGCCGAGCTGATGCCCCGTGGCCAGGCGCGCCTCGCTGGCGCAGCCACTCAGCAGCAGGGCACA
>NZ_JAOEEA010000019.1 GCF_029837695.1 Pseudomonas sp. GD04019 | reverse complement strand
AGCATGGCCTCGGCCACCGCCTTGCGCTTGGCCTTGCCCACCAGTTGCTCGACCAGGGTCAGGGCGAACTCCAGCGCCGTGGCCGGGCCCTGGCTGGTGATGCAGTTGCCGTCGACCACCACCGGCTGATCGACGAAGGTGCAGCCGGACAGGCGGTCGCTGAAGGCCGGGTAGCAGGTCATCCGTCGCTGCCTGAGCACGCCGTAGCCCTGCAGGGCCAGGGCCGGGGCGGCGCAGATGGCGGCGAACAGCTTGCCGGCCCTGGCCTGCTCGCGGACCTTGTCGGCCAGCGGCTCGTGCTCGGCCAGGTGCTGGGCACCGGGCATGCCGCCGGGCAGCACGATCAGGTCGAAGTCCTGGGCCAGCACGTCGACCAGCATGGCGTCGGCGGTCACCCGGGTGCCGCGGGCGCAGGTGAACATGCGGCGGTTCTCGATGCTGGCCACCACCACTTCCACTTCTGCGCGGCGCAACACGTCGATCAGGCTGATGGTCTCGATATCTTCCACACCGTCGGCGACGGCGATCAGGGCGCGCTGGGTCATCTGCAGGCTCCTCGGACGGAAACCGATACTGTCCGTCCGGTCATAAATTCACCGCTCGGGGGTGAGCTGGTATAGTGCGCGGCTTTTCCGGACCAGGCCGAATCTGCGCTCGTATTTCATCGAGTTGGCAGTCTTTGTGCTTTGCTTTCGCGCAGTCCACAACCCTTGCCGCACCAGCCCTACGGGAGCCCACCATGCTGGAAAAGCTATTCCAACTCAAGGCGCACAACACCAACGTGCGCACCGAGATCCTGGCCGGTATCACCACCTTCCTGACCATGGCCTACATCCTCTTCGTCAACCCGGCGATCCTCGGTGAGACGGGCATGGACAAGGGCGCGATCTTCGTCGCCACCTGCCTGGCCGCGGCCATCGGCTCGGCGCTGATGGGCCTGATCGCCAACTACCCGATCGCCCTCGCCCCCGGCATGGGCCTCAACGCCTTCTTCACCTACACCGTGGTGCTGCACATGGGCCACACCTGGCAGGTGGCACTGGGCGCGGTATTCATCTCCGCCACCCTGTTCTTCCTGCTGTCGATCTTCCGCATCCGCGAGTGGATCGTGAACAGCATTCCGCTGCCGCTGCGCTCGGCCATCGCTGCCGGCATCGGCCTGTTCCTGGCGCTGATCGCGCTGAAGGAAGCCGGCCTGGTGGTGGACAACCCGGCCACCCTGGTCGGCCTCGGCGACCTGCACGCCCCCGGCCCGCTGCTGGCGATCCTCGGCTTCTTCCTGATCGTCGCCCTGGAGGCGCGTCGCGTCACCGGTGCAGTGATGATCGGCATTCTCGTGGTCACCGCCATCGCCATCGGCCTGGGCGTCACCCCGTTCGGCGGCATCGTCTCCATGCCGCCGTCGCTAGCCCCGACCTTCCTGCAGCTGGACATCATGGGCGCGCTGGACGTGGGCATGATCAGCGTGATCTTCGCCTTCCTGTTCGTCGACCTGTTCGACAACACCGGCACCCTGATCGGCGTGGCCAAGCGCGCCGGCCTGATGAGCAAGGACGGCCACCTGCCGAAGATGGGCCGCGCGCTGATTGCCGACAGCGCCGCCGCCATGGGCGGTTCGCTGCTGGGCACCAGCACCACCACCAGCTATATCGAATCCGCCTCGGGCGTGGCCGCCGGCGGCCGCACCGGCCTGACCGCCATAGTGGTAGCAGTTCTGTTCCTGCTGGCGCTGTTCTTCGCCCCGCTGGCCGGCACAGTCCCCGCGTTTGCTACCGCGCCGGCGCTGCTGTTCGTCGCCGTGCTGATGACCTCCGGCCTGGCCGAGATCGACTGGGACGACATCACCGTCGCCGCGCCGGTGGTGATCACCGCCCTGGCCATGCCGCTGACCTTCTCCATCGCCAACGGCATCGCCTTCGGCTTCATCGCCTGGGTGGTGATCAAGGCCCTGGCCGGTCGCTTCAAGGAGATCAACCCGGCGCTGGTGGTGCTGGCCGCGATCTTCGTCGCCAAGTTCGCCTTCGGCGTCAACGCATGACCCAGGTACGCGACGCGGCGGCCTATGCCGCCCAGCTGGAAGATAAGGTCGCCCGCCTGCGCGAGCTGCTGGCGCCCTTCGCCGCACCTGAGCCTGCGGTCTTCACCTCGCCAGGCGAGCACTACCGCCTGCGCGCCGAGTTCCGCCTGTGGCGCGAACAGGAAGAGCGCCATTACGCGATGTTCGCCGCCGGCGACAAGCACACGCCGATCCTGATCGAGGAATTCCCCATCGCCAGCCTGCGCATCAACGAGCTGATGCCCAAGCTGAAAGCAGCCTGGCAGGCCAGCCGGGTGCTGTCGTTCAAGCTGTTCCAGATCGAGTTCCTCACCACCCTGGCCGGCGATGCGCTGATCACCCTGTGCTACCACCGCCCGCTGGACGCCGAATGGCAGGCCGAGGCCGAGCAGCTGGCGGCCAAGCTGGGCGTGAGCCTGGTCGGCCGCTCGCGCGGCCAGCGCCTGGTGATCGGCCGCGATTACGTGCAGGAAGAAATGACCGTGGCCGGGCGCAGCTTCCGCTACCGCCAGCCCGAGGGCGCCTTCACCCAGCCCAACGGCCAGGTCTGCCAGCAGATGCTGCAGTGGGCTTATGACGCCCTCGGTCAGCACAACGACGACCTGCTGGAGCTGTACTGCGGCAACGGCAACTTCACCCTGCCGCTGTCGACCCGCGTACGCAAAGTGCTGGCCACCGAGATCAGCAAGAGCTCGGTGAATGCCGCGCTGGCCAACCTGGCGGACAACGGCATCGACAATATCGAGCTGGTGCGTCTGTCTGCCGAGGAGCTGACCCAGGCCCTCAACGAAGTACGCCCGTTCCGCCGCCTGGCCGATATCGACCTGAAGTCCTACGACTTCGGCGCCGTGTTCGTCGACCCACCGCGCGCCGGCATGGACCCGGACACCTGCGAGCTGACCCGCCGTTTCGACAATATCCTGTACATCTCCTGCAACCCGGAGACCCTGGCCGCCAACATCGCCCAGCTCAACGATACCCACCGTATCGAGCGTTGCGCGCTGTTCGACCAGTTCCCGTGGACCCATCACATGGAAAGCGGCGTATTGCTGGTGCGGCGCTAAGCGCCGCGTCAGGTCAGGAGCGGCAAGCGGAAACCATTCAGCGACAGCACCAATGCATGTCGGTCGGCTACCACCACTTCGGCCTTGTTGTTCTCATGCATCAGGTAGTCGCGCAGGGTGAATGGCAGCTCAACCGGTACCCCGGCAATGGAAAGCTGCTCGCTGTGGATGCCGGAGAACTCGAAGCCACGCATCTCGGCGAGCCCCTGCAGCAGATACACATCTTCGCTCACTGGCCGATACGAAGGCGCGTGATTACCCAGGTAGGCCAGCGACGCCGCATATGACGCCAGACTGCGGCGCTCGTGTTCGGTAATGGCGCGATGTGGTTTGCCGTGACGGCGAAGGTCTTGCAGGTTCATGCGGTGCGATAGCGCGCCGGCATAGATGCGCGACGCCTGAACCAAAAAAATGACGACCAGCCCTACGCCGATCAGACCCAGAACGATATCCATATCGTGAGCTCCTTGTTGATGCGCGCGCATCATGCGGAGCCCAGGGCGAGCCTGCAATCTGCGTGTCTCAGGCTGTGACCCAAACCTCAGCCATAAAAAAGCCCCGGTATGCCGGGGCTTTTTCGTTTCAGGCGGGCACTCAGTCCTGCGCTGGCGCGGTCGCCAGCTGGGTCTGCTCGTTCCAACCACCGCCGAGGGCCTTGTACAGGTTGACCTCGCTGGTCAGCTGGTTGAGGCGGTCACCGATCAGCTGCTGGCGGGCGCTGAACAGCTGGCGCTGGGCATCGAGCAGGGTCAGGTAGCTGTCCACCCCGGTGCGGAAGCGGCGCTCGGCGAGGCGGTAATACTCCTCGCTGGTACCGACCAGCGCGCGCTGGGCCGTCAGCTGCTGCTCATAGGTGGTGCGTGCTGCCAGGCCATCGGCGACTTCCTGGAACGCGGTCTGGATGGCCTTCTCGTAGCTGGCCACCTGGATGTTCTTCTGCACCTCGGCGTAGTCGAGGTTGGCCGCAAGGCGTCCCGCCGTGAAGATCGGCAGGTTGATCGACGGCTGGAACAGCCAGCTGCCGGAACCACCGTCGAACAGACCGGACAGCTCGCTGCTGGCGCTGCCGGCGTTGGCGGTCAGGCTGATGCTGGGGAAGAACGCCGCGCGCGCCGCACCGATGCTGGCGTTGGCGGCCTTGAGCTGGTGCTCGGCCTGGAGCAGGTCCGGACGGCGTTGCAGCAGTTCGGACGGCAGCCCCGCCGGCACTTCGGCCAGCAGATCGGCATTCAGCACTTCGCCTTGCGGCAGATCGGCCGGTACGCCGCCACCGAGCAGCAGGGCCAGGGCGTTTCGGTCCTGGGCGACCAGGCGGCTGTACTGCGCCAGGCTGGCCTCGGCGCTCTGCACCGAGGTGCGCGCCTGGCTCAGCGACAGCGCATCGGCCACACCGACATTGAAGCTGCGTTCGGTGAGGGCGTAGCTCTTGCGGTAGGTCTCCAGGGTGTCGCGGGTCAGCTGCAGCAGCTGCTGGTCGGCCTGCAGGGTCAGGTAGGCGTTGGCCACGCTGGCCACCAGGCTGATCTGCGTGCTGCGCTGCGCTTCTTCGCTGGCGAAGTACAGCTCCAGGGCCTGCTCGTCGAGGCTGCGCAGGCGGCCGAAGAAGTCGATCTCCCAGGCACTGGTACCGACCGTGGCGCTGTACTGGCCGCTGGTGGTGGCCTCGCCGCTGGACGACAGGTCGCCCGGCAGGCGCTGACGGGTGCCGCTGCCGGCGGCGGAGATGCTGGGGAACAGCTCCGAGCGCTGGATGCGGTGCTGGGCGCGGTAGGCGTCGACGTTCAGCGCGGCGATGCGCAGGTCGCGGTTGTTGGCCAGCGCGGCCTCGACCAGCTGCTGCAGCGCCGGGTCGCGGAAGAACTCGCGCCAGCCCAGGGCCGCTGCCGCCACGTCGGTCTGCGCAGCGCCGTTGGCGGTGTAGGCCGCGCCTTGTGGCCAGGCGCCGTCCACCGGGGCATCCGGGCGCTGGTAATCGGGAATCAGGCTGCAACCACCGAGCAGGACGCTGACGATGGCAAGGGACAACAGGGACTGCCTCACTGGACGGCCTCCTCTTTGATGGCATCTTTGCTGCGCTTGTCCTTGAACAGCGAGCAGACCAGAACGTAGAACAGCGGCACCCAGAAGATCGCCAGCACGGTGGCGGTGAGCATGCCGCCGATCACTCCGGTACCGATGGCGTGCTGGCTACCGGAACCGGCGCCGGTGGAGATCGCCATCGGCACCACGCCGAGGATGAACGCCAGCGAAGTCATGATGATCGGGCGCAGACGCATGCGGCAGGCCTCGATGGCCGCATCGAACAGGCTTCTGCCCTGCTCGTGCAGCTCCTTGGCGAACTCGACGATAAGGATCGCGTTCTTCGCCGACAGGCCGATGGTGGTGAGCAGGCCGACCTGGAAGAACACGTCGTTGCTCAGGCCACGCAGACTGGTGAACAGCAGCGCACCGATGATCCCCAGCGGCACCACCAGCATCACCGAGAACGGGATCGACCAGCTCTCGTACAGCGCCGCCAGGCAGAGGAACACCACCAGCAGCGACAGCGCGTACAGCGCCGGCGCCTGGGCGCCGGACAGGCGCTCCTCGTAGGACAGCCCGGTCCAGGAGTAGCCGATACCCGCCGGCAGCTGGGCGATGATCTGCTCGACCGCCGCCATGGCCTCGCCCGAGCTGTGGCCCGGCGCCGGTTCACCGAGAATCTCGATGGCCGGTACGCCGTTGTAGCGGGCCAGCTTCGGCGCGCCGTAGATCCACTCGCCGGAGGCGAAGGCACTGAACGGCACCATCGCGCCCTGGTCGTTGCGCACGTACCACTTGCCGAGGTCGTCCGGGTTCATCCGCGCCTCGGGCACGCCCTGCAGGTAGACCTTCTTCACTCGGCCACGATCGATGAAGTCGTTGACGTAGCTGGCGCCCCAGGCGATGGACACGGTGTTGTTGATGTCCGCCAGCGACACGCCGTGGGCGCGGGCCTTCTCGTCGTCGATCTGCAGCTGGTACTGCGGCTCGTCGTACAGGCCGTTGGCGCGCACACGGGCCAGCACCGGGCTGCCCTTCGCCAGCTCGAGGAACTTGTCCCGCGCGGCGTTGAGCTGCTCGTGGCCGACGCCGGCGCGGTCCTGCAGGAAGAAGTTGAAGCCGGTGGCGTTACCCAGCTCCAACACCGCCGGCGGCGCGAAGGCGAACACCATGGCGTCGCGGAAGCTGAAGAAGTGCTGCTGGGCGCGCTGGGCCAGGCTGAACACGCTGTGCTCGGCGCCCGGGCGCTCCTCCCAGGGCTTGAGCATGATGAAGGCCATGCCCGAACTCTGCCCGCGACCGGCGAAGTTGAAGCCGGTGACGGTGAACACCGATTTCACCGTGTCCTTCTCCGCATCCAGCAGGTACTCGCGCATCTGGTCGACCACCACCTGGGTGCGTTCGGCGCTGGCGCCGGCCGGGGTCTGCACCTGGGCGAACAGCACGCCCTGGTCTTCCTCGGGCAGGAAGGCGGTGGGGATGCGGGTGAACATCCAGGCCATGATCGCGACGATCACCAGGTACAGCAGGATGTACGGTGCCTTGCGCTTGAGGATGGCGCGCACGCCGCGCTCGTAGCCGTTGACGCTGCGGTCGAAGGTGCGGTTGAACCAGCCGAAGAAGCCGCGCTTGGGCGCGTGGTGGCCCTTGGCGATGGGCTTGAGCATGGTCGCGCACAGCGCCGGGGTGAACACCAGGGCGACCAGCACCGACAGCGCCATGGCCGAGACGATGGTGATCGAGAACTGCTTGTAGATCACCCCGGTGGAGCCGCCGAAGAAGGCCATCGGCAGGAACACCGCCGACAGCACCAGGGCGATACCGACCAGCGCGCCCTGGATCTGCCCCATGGATTTGCGCGTGGCTTCCAGCGGCGACAGGCCTTCCTCGGCCATTACCCGCTCAACGTTCTCCACCACCACGATGGCGTCGTCCACCAGCAGGCCGATGGCCAGGACCATGGCGAACATGGTCAGGGTATTGATGGTGAAGCCGAACATCGCCAGCACGCCGAAGGTGCCGAGCAGCACCACCGGCACCGCCAGGGTGGGGATGATGGTGGCGCGCAGGTTCTGCAGGAACAGGAACATCACCAGGAACACCAGCACGATGGCTTCGCCCAGGGTGTGCAGCACGCCCTCGATGGAGGCCGAGACCACCGGGGTGGTGTCGTAGGGGAACACCACTTCCATGCCGGCGGGGAAGAAGGGCTTGAGCTGGTCGATGGTGGCGCGGATCGCCTTGGCGGTGTCCAGCGCATTGGCACCGGTGGCCAGCTTGATCGCCATGCCCGAGGCCGGCTTGCCATTGAACTGCGCGCTGATGGCGTAGTTCTCGCCGCCCAGCTCGACCCGCGCGACATCGCGCAGGCGCACCTGGGAGCCGTCACGATTGACCTTGAGCAGAATCGCGCCGAACTGCTCGGGCGTCTGCAGGCGGGTCTTGCCGATGATGGTGGCGTTGAGCTGAGTGCCCGGCGAGGCCGGCAGGCCGCCGAGCTGGCCAGAGGAGACCTGGACGTTCTGCGCCTGGATGGCGCTCTTCACGTCCACTGGGGTCAGCTGGTAGTTGTTCAGCCGGGCCGGATCGAGCCAGATGCGCATGGCGTACTGCGAGCCGAACACCTGGAAGTCGCCCACGCCCTTGGTACGCGAAATCGGGTCCTGCAGGTTGGAAACGATGTAGTTGGACAGGTCGTTCTTGTCCATGGAGCCGTCGGCCGAGACCACGCCGATCACCAGCAGGAAGTTCTTCACTGCCTTGGTCACGCGGATGCCCTGCTGCTGCACTTCCTGCGGCAGCAACGGGGTGGCCAGCTGCAGCTTGTTCTGCACCTGGACCTGGGCGATGTCCGGGTTGGTGCCCTGCTCGAAGGTGGCGGTGATGGTCATGCTGCCGTCGGAGTTGCTCTCCGAGCTGATGTAGCGCAGGCCGTCGATGCCGTTGAGCTGCTGCTCGATCACCTGCACCACGGTGTCCTGCACCGTCTGTGCCGAGGCGCCGGGGTAGCTGACCTGGATGCCGACGGCGGGCGCGGCGATGCTCGGGTATTGGTTGATCGGCAGTTTGAGGATGGCCAGGCCACCCGCCAGCATGATCACCAGGGCGATCACCCAGGCGAAGATCGGCCGGTCGATGAAGAACTTCGACATGCGCGGCGCTCCTTAGTGACGCTGGGCCAGGTCGGGATCGACCGACTTGGTTTCGGCGACATTGGTCGCGGGCGCGGTCTGCACTTCGGCACCGGGACGGACGAACTGCAGGCCTTCGGTGATCAGCTTGTCACCGGGGTTGAGGCCCTTGGTCACCAGCCAGCGGTCGCCCACGGTGCGGTCGGCCTCCAGCTGGCGCAGCTCGACCTTGTTCTCGGCATTCACCACCAGCGCGGTGGCCTGGCCCTTGAGGTCGCGGGTGATGCCCTGCTGCGGCGCGAGGATGGCCTGCTGGCGCACGCCGGAGCTGAGCTGCGCATGCACGAACATGCCCGGCAGCAGGTCGTGCTCGGGGTTGGGGAACACGGCGCGCAGGGTCACCGAGCCGGTGCCTTCGTCCACCGACACCTCGGAGAATTCCAGGGTGCCTTCGTGCGCGTACTCGCTGCCGTCTTCCAGCTTCAGCTTGACCTTGG
This sequence comes from Pseudomonas sp. GD04019, assembly GCF_029837695.1. Taxonomy (GTDB): domain Bacteria; phylum Pseudomonadota; class Gammaproteobacteria; order Pseudomonadales; family Pseudomonadaceae; genus Aquipseudomonas. The sequence continues at coordinate 27,638 of NZ_JAOEEA010000019.1, read as the reverse complement.
CGGCGTTGTCACCGGCCTTCGCCAGCTGCCCGCTGGCCAGTTCGCGGCGCAGGCGCAGCAGGTCCTTGGTCGGCTGGGTGACGTCGACGTAGATCGGGTCGAGCTGCTGGATGGTGGCCAGCGCGGCGGCCTGACCGTTGTTGACCAGCGCGCCCTCGGTCACGGCGGAACGGCCGACACGACCAGAGATCGGCGCCAGCACCTTGGTGTAGCGCAGGTCGATACGCGCCCGCTCCAGCGAAGCCTCGGCCTGCAGGCGCGCCGCCTGGGCCTCTTCATAGGCCTGCTTGCTCACGGCCTGGTCGCTGACCAGATCCTGGTAGCGCTCGGCCAGCGACTGGGTCGAAGCCAGGGTGGCCTGGGCGCTCTTGTAGCTGGCCTGGTACACGGCCGGATCGATCTGATACAGCTGCTGCCCGGCCTTGACCTCGGAACCTTCCTTGAACAGGCGCTTCTGCAGAATGCCATCGACCTGCGGGCGTACTTCGGCGATGCGATAGGCGCTGGTGCGCCCCGGCAGCTCGGCGGTCAGGGTGAACGGCTGCGGCTGCAGGGTGACGATGCCCACCTGGGGCGTCTGCGCGGCGGGCGGCGCGGCGTCCTCCTGGCAACCGGAGAGCATTAACGTAGCCAGAGCCACGGCGGAAACCATGGCTGTGAAGGCTGGCTTCTTCTGCATCTGAATCGACCTCATGTCAGAGACGGCCCGGTCAGAGGAGAGCGGGCGCGGGGGAAGGAAAACTGTTTAGCTGGCTAAGAAATATACTTACATACTAGAATGTTTGTAAACGCGAAAACTAACCGCGGATACAACTTTTCCCAACCTTTACACACTGCCCAGCATGGTCCGACGTACCAAAGAAGAAGCCGAAGAAACCCGCCAGAGCATCCTCGACGCCGCCGAGCATCTGTTCCATGAGCGAGGGGTTTCGCGCACCTCGCTGGCCGATATCGCCAGTGCCGCAGGCGTGACCCGTGGCGCCATCTACTGGCACTTCCAGAACAAGGTCGACCTGTTCCAGGCCATGCTCGAGCGCCTGCATCTGCCGCTGGAAGAGCTGGCCCAGGCCAGCGAACGCGAGGACGAACCCAACCCGCTGGGGCAGACCCGCGAGCTGCTGGTGCGCCTGCTGCGCAATGTGGAGCTGGACCCGCAGAGCCGGCGCATCCAGGAGATCCTGCAGCACAAGTGCGAGTACACCGACGATCTCGGCGACCTGCGCCAGAAGATGCAGGCGCTGCACCTGGAGTGCGACGAGCGGATCGAAAAGTCGTTACGCAATGCGGTCAGCAAGGGCCAACTGCCGGCCGACCTGGACTGCCGCCGCGCCACCCTCTGCCTGCACGGCTATGTCCACGGCCTGCAGGCCAACTGGCTACTGGCGCCGGGCGGCGACTCGCTGGCCGCGCAGGCCGATCAGTTGGTCGACGCCCTGCTCGACATGCTGCGCTGCAGCCCCGCTTTACGCCGGCGCTGAAGCGCGCCGCAGCAGCCAGAAGGCGAGGCCGGCGGAGACGCCCTCGAACAACATGGCGTAGAGGTTGAAGGTCTGCTGCGCGCCGCCATCCAGCCACAGGCCGCCCAGTCGCGCGACGAACAGGCTGGCATAGAGCAGCACCAGCAGCATCAGCGCCGGACGCAACAGATCAGAGCGAAGCAGCGCCAGCCCCAGCCATACCCCCAAGCCCAACTGCAGGCCGCCGTAGTAGGCGCGCACATCGGTGACCGCGGCCGGCTCCATCAGCAGCATGCCGCTGAGATTAGCCATCTCCTGCGGACGGATGAAATAGGCCAGGCCGAAGCCGGCGAGTAGCAGGGCCTGAACGGCCAACAGGATGCGGGCGGGCAGCATCGGCGATCTCTCCTGGTAGGGACAGCGAGCATAGGCCGCGGCGTCGCAGACGGAAACAGTCCGGTGCTGGGACGCCCCGGGCCGTGGCGCTATCCTGCGACGAATTCATCCTGCCGAGGAACCCGCCATGCGCCTACTGCCTCTCGCCGCCCTGCTGTTCGCCAGCGCCACCCAGGCCGCCGAGCCCGTTACCATGGACGTCCACCGCGACGCCAACTGCGGCTGCTGCAAGGCCTGGATCAGCCATCTGCAAGACAACGGCATCCAGGTCAACGACCATGTCGAGACCGACATGAGCGCGGTCAAGCAGCGCCTCGGCGTGCCGCCGCGCCTGGCCTCGTGCCACACCGGGGTGATCGACGGCAAGTTCGTCGAGGGCCACGTACCGGCCAGCGACATCCTCGCCCTGCAGGGCCGCCCCGACCTGCTCGGCGCCGCCGTGCCCGGCATGCCGCACGGCTCGCCAGGTATGGAAACCGGCCGGGTGGACGCCTACCAGGTGATCGGCCTGGGCAAGGATGGCAAGGAGAGCGTGCTGGCCGATTATCCGGCCAAGTAACCTCAGCATCTGCCCCAAGTCTGCTGCGCGTCGGCCATTCGTCGTTAAAAGCAGGCCGGGACGCGGCGTCTCGGGCTGCTCATTTATCGCTCGTAAACTCCGCGCCTTCGCCTGCTTGCGGGGGCACCGAGCCCTAGCCTGGCTCTAGCTCGCGAGACTTTGAGCAGATTCTTGGACTGGCGCCCTTCGCCGCCGAGGACGACACTGTCAGCCTCGACGGACTGAAGGAGCGCGGCCATGCGTTGGGAACGAGGTAGACGCAGCGACAACGTGGTGGACGCCCGCGGCGGCGGTGGCGGCATGCGCTTCGGCGGTGGCAAGGGCCTGAGCCTGGGCGGCATCGCCATAGTCGTGGTGGTCGGCCTGCTGATGGGCCAGGACCCACTGACCATCCTCGGCAACGTGGTCAATCAGGGCATGCAGCAGGACGCACCGGTACAGGAACAACGTGCACCGGCGGCCAACGACCCGCAGAGCGAATTCGTCCGCGCCGTGCTCGGCGACACCGAGGACACCTGGCGCGCCATCTTCCAGGCCTCCGGCAAGCAGTACCAGGATCCCAAACTCATCCTGTTCAGCGGCGGCGTGCGCTCGGCCTGCGGCTTCGCCGATGCCGCCGTCGGCCCCTTCTACTGCCCCGGTGATAAGCAGGTGTATCTCGACCTGTCGTTCTTCCGCGAGATGGAAACCCGCTTCGCTGCCGCCGGTGATTTCGCCCAGGCCTACGTGATCGCCCACGAGGTCGGCCACCATGTGCAGACCCTGCTCGGCGTCTCGGCCAAGGTCAACGCGGCGCGCCAGCGTGGCGAGCGCGTGGAGGGCGACAACGGCCTGCTGGTGCGCCAGGAATTGCAGGCCGACTGCCTGGCCGGCGTCTGGGCACACCATGCCCAGCAGCGCCTGAACTGGCTGGAACCGGGCGATCTGGAGGAGGCGCTGAACGCCGCCAATGCCATCGGCGATGACCGCCTGCAGAAGCAATCGCGCGGCACCGTGGTGCCGGACTCCTTCACCCACGGCACCTCGGCCCAGCGGGTACGCTGGTTCCGCACCGGCTTCGACAATGGCGAACCGGGGCGCTGCGATACCTTCAAGGCGGCGAAATTGTAGGGCGGGTGAAACCCGCGTCGACGTAGCGTCTCAGGCAACCCGCAGACACGGTTTCACCCGCCCTACCGGCTTTCTTGGTAAGCCTTGGGCGACACGCCGAACCAGCCCTTGAACGCCTTGTAGAAGGCACTCGGTTCGGCGAAGCCCAGCTCGCGGCTGAGCTGCTCGATGCGGCAGTCGGCCTGCTGCAGGCGCCGCAGCGCATGCTCGCGGCGCACCTCGGCGAGCAGCTCGGAGAAGCTGCAGCCCTCCTCGCGCAAATGGCGGTGCAAGGTCTGCCGGCTGGTGCGCAACCGCTGCGCCACCGCCTCCACCGAGAAGGCGCCATCCACCAGGCCCAGTTCGATCAGGTGCAGCACCTGCTGGCGCAGGCTGTGGTGGCTCGGCAGCTGCGCCTGCATGTCGCTGACCCGCTGCAGCAGCAGGCCCTTGAGATAGTCGTTGCCGCTGTGCAGCGGCAGCTGCATGTCCTCTGCCGCCATCTCGATATAGTCCAGCGGTTCGCCGAAACGCACCGGGCAGCCGAGTATCTGCCGGTAACTGGCGGAGCCGGCCAGCGGCATGTGGCGGAAGCCCACCAGCAACGGCAGCAGGCGCACGCCACTCATCTGCCGGCCCCAACACAGGGCCGAGCTCAGGCTGTATTCGCAGGCCGGCGGATGATTGACCAACGGCGCGGTGAACAGGAAGCAGATACGCACCCGCTCGCCGAGCAGCTCCACGCGCAGGTTCTCGCATTCGCTCATCACCGGGCTGTGCTGGCTGAACAGCTGCAGCGCCTCGCCGATGGTCGCGCTCATCGACGCCAGGCTGGCCACCGGGCCGCGGGTGCGCAGGCCACGCTGCTGGCCCAGGAGCAGACCGATATCGGCCGGTGCGCCACGTTCCGCCGCCAGTTGCCACAGGCGCAGCAGCCAGGCCACCGGGATGCGCGCCTCCAGGTCCAGGCGCGGCTCCGGCGCCAGGCCCAGCTCGGCGAGGTCGTCCGGCCCCACCAGCTGCAGCTGGCGCAGGCTCTGGTACAGGTCCAGCAGCAGCGACGCGGTGGCGCTCGGGGCGGAGTCCAGCATGGTCGGCAAATCCTTTCACCTGTGGCGGGAGCGGCCGAGTGTGCGCCAACCCTGAGACGAATTGCCAGTCCCTTGCGACCGCAGGCTATCAACAGCCCGCCGCGGCCTTGCGTAGATTGCGGGGAATAACAACAACACCTCAGGATCTGCCATGAGCTATCCCGCCGTTATCACCCTGCCGCGCCTGCTGTCGCGCGTGCCCTACCTGCTCGCCGGCCTGCCCGGCATCATCCGCGGCCTGCGCCTCGCCAGCCGCGCCCGCGGTAGTGCCGTCGGCGGCCTGGCCGATTGCGTGGAGCGTGCCACCCGCGGCAACCCCGACGGCCTCGCGCTGATCCAGGGCGACGAACAGCTGACCTACGCCGAGTTCGACCAGTGGGCCAACCGCCTGGCCCACCGCCTACGCGCCGGCGGCCTGGAACAGGGCGACTGCGTCGTGCTGCTGATGGACAACCGCCTGGAGCTGCTGGCCTGCGTCACCGCCTGCGCCAAGCTCGGCGTGGTGGTGGCGCTGCTCAACAACAGCCAGCGCGGCCAGGTGCTGGCCCACAGCATCAACCTGGTGAAGCCGCGCGTCGCCCTGGTCGGCGAGGAGTTGCTCGCAGCCTTCGAAGAGGTGCAGGAACAACTGCAGCTGCCGGCCGAGGGCCGCTACTACTTCGCCGACCGCCCAACCTGGCGCGACCCCGGCCAGGCCCCGAGCGGCTGGCAGCACCCGGCCGCCGACCTGGCCGCGCAAGCAGACAGCAAGCCGCCGCTGGCGCGCCCGGTGCAGGCCGAGGATCCCTGCTTCTACATCTACACCTCCGGCACCACCGGCCTGCCCAAGGCCGTGGTGTTCAACCACGGGCGCTTCCTCAAGGGCTACGGCATCTTCGGTTTCGGCGCCGTGCGCCTGGGCCGCTACGACCGCCTGTACTGCAGCCTGCCCTTCTACCACGCCACCGCCATGGTGGTGTGCTGGGGCTCGGTGCTGTCCGCCGGGGCGGCGCTGATCATGGTGCGGCGCTTCAGCGCCAGCCGCTTCCTCGACGAAGTGCGCCGCCACGGCGCCACCGCCTTTGGCTATGTCGGCGAGCTGTGCCGCTACCTGCTGGACCGCCCGGCCAGCCCCGGCGACGCCGACAACCCGCTGCGCATCATGGTCGGCAACGGCATGCGCCCGGCCATCTGGGGCACCTTCAAGCAGCGCTTCGGCATTGAACGGGTGGTCGAGTTCTACGCCTCCAGCGAGGGCAACATCGGCTTTACCAACCTGCTCAACCTGGACAACACGGTGGGCGTCACCCCCTACCCCTACGCCATCGTCCGCTACGACCGTGACAGCGAAGCGCCGCAACGCGACGAACACGGCCGCCTGCAGCGGGTGAAGCCCGGCGAGCCCGGCCTGTTGATCGGCGAGATCACCGCGAAGACCCCCTTCCACGGCTATACCGACCCGGCCAAGACCGAGAGCTGCATCCTGCGCGATGTGTTCAAGCCGGGCGATGCCTGGTTCAACACCGGTGACCTGATGCTGCACCAGGGCTGGCGCCACGCGCAGTTCGTCGACCGCCTCGGCGACACTTTCCGCTGGAAGGGCGAGAACGTCTCCACCACCGAAGTGGAAACGGTGCTCGATGGCATCGAAGGCGTCGGCGAGGCGGTGGTCTACGGCGTGGAGATCGCCGGCACCAACGGCCGCGCCGGCATGGCCTGCATCCGCCTGGACCGCGCGCCCGCTGACTTCGACTTCCAGGGCCTGCTCACTGAGCTGCGCCGCGAGCTGCCGCACTACGCGGTGCCGCTGTTCCTGCGCCTGAGCGAGAAGATGGAAACCACCGGCACCTTCAAGCACAAGAAGGCGCCGCTCAAGGACCAGGGCTTCGACCCCGCACGCTGCGCCGACCCGCTGTACGCCTGGCTACCCGGCACGGAGAGCTATGTGGCGGTGGACGCCGAGCTGCATACGGCGATCCAGGGTGGCGAGTATCGCTACTGAAGTCCGAGGAGCTTAGGGCTCCCTCACCCCTGCCCCTCTCCCAAGGGGAGAGGGGAGAACTCCCCCGCCCCTGAGCCCCAGGTTCCAGGTTCCAGGTTCCCGAGACCGTTTGCCTTACTTCCCCTCTCCCTCCGGGAGAGGGGGCAGGGCGGCCCGCGCAGGGGTGAGGGAAAAGCGGCCTCCTGATAGATCCTTTCCAGCACGGCTGGCAACTCCAGAAGCACGTCCCGGTTGCTGAAACGCAGCAGCCGGACGCCTCTGCTGAGCAGATAATCGGCACAACTGCCGTCATGCTCCACCCCCTCATCTGTGTAGTGCTGCCCGCCATCCAGCTCGATGCCGAGGCGCAGCTCCTCACAGTAGAAATCCAGCACATAGGGTGACACGGGGTGCTGGCGGCGAAACTTGCAACCGGCCAACTGACGGCTACGCAGGTGGCGCCAGAGCAGCGTCTCGGCATCGGTGGCTTTGCGCCTGAGCTGACGAGCGAATTCGAGTTGGTCGGGTTCTAGCGGGGATTTGCGTCGTGACATAGCAGGAGTCCTTTCCTGATGGTCCGTGCAGCCTAGCAGCCCCTCACCCTACGCGGGCCGCCCCATCCCTCTCCCAAAGGGAGAGGGTGACCACCCCGAAGTTCCCTGCACACACCCTCCCTCCGGGAGAGGGGCCAGGGGTGAGGGCCTGGCCAGCGCGAAACTCTACCGAGTGAGTTGATCCAGCAGCGCCCCGCAATCCACCGCATGCATGTCAGTCAGCTCCGGCCAGGGATTGTCCGGCAGGTTGACCAGCACGCCCTGGGCGCCGGCGGCGCGGGCGCAGTCGAGGTCGAAGCGGTAGTCGCCGACCATCACCATCTCACCCGGTGCCACACCCCAGCGTGCCGCCAGTTGCAGCAGGCCATCCGGATCGGGCTTGGGAATCGCCTCGCCGCGGCCGATCACATTGGCCGTGTCGAAGCAGTCGCCGAGGCCGATGGCAGCCAGGGTCAGCAGGGCTAGTTCGTGGGCGTTGCGGGTAAGGATGCCGAGACGGCAGCCACGCTCATGCAGCGCCCGCACCAGCTCTACCGCGCCGGGTGCAGCCACCGAGCCGATGGCCAGTTCGCGTTCGTGCTCCAGCAGCCAGGCGTGCTTGGCCGCCGCCTCGTCCGCCGGCAGCGCGGCCAGGTGGTGGAGGATGTCTTCCTCCTGGGGAATGCCGAGCGCGCGCTTGATCGCCGGAAAGTCATGCACGGCTACCGTCAGGGTACCGTCCATATCGAAGACCCAGTGCCGGCAGTCGCGCAGACGTACTTCCGTTTGTAGGGCGGGTGCAACCCGCGAGCGGATTTCGCCCGCCCGACTCGTCACTTCCAGTCCTCGCGCAGGCGGGTCAGCCCCTCCTGCGCCGAGGACGCCACCAGGCGCCCGTTGCGGTCGAAGATGCTGGCGCGGGAGAAGCCGCGGGCATTGCCGGCCCAGGGGCTGTCCATGGCGTACAGCAGCCAGTCGTCCATGCGCAGGTCGGCGTGGAACCACAGGGCGTGGTCGAGGCTGGCCACCTGCATGAACTTCTGGAACACCGATACGCCGTGCGGCTGCATCGAGGTGGTCAGCAGATTGAAATCGCTGGCATAGGCCAGCAGCAGCTTGTGCAGCTGCGGCTCGGCCGGCAGCTCACCGGCGGCGCGGAACCACACGTACTTCACCGGGTCGCACGGCTCGGGGGCAAAGGGATTGATACGGGTGACCGGGCGGATCTCGATCGGCTTCTCGCTGGTCATCCGCTCGCGCATGCGCTCGGGGATCAGGTGCGCCACCTGGCGGGCGATGTCGGTCTCCGAGGGCAGGTTCTCCGGCCCCGGCACGTCAGGCATCGGCAGCTGGTGGTGGAAGCCGTCCTCGTCGGCCTGGAACGAGGCCGAGCAGAAGAAGATCGGCTGGCCCTTCTGCACCGCCGTGACCCGCCGGGTGCTGAAGCTGCCGCCATCGCGCACGCGGTCGACGTGATAAACGATCGGCAGGCTGGCATCGCCAGGGCGCAGGAAGTAGCCATGCAGCGAATGGACGTGACGCGCCTCCTCCACCGTCTGGTTGGCCGCCGACACGCACTGGCCGAGCACCTGGCCACCGAACAGCTGACGGAAGCCCAGGTCCTGGCTGCGCCCACGGAACAGGTTTTCCTCGATCTGCTCCATGCTCAGCAGGGACACCAGATCATCCAGCACTTGGCTCATACATCGCTCCTCGGCGGCACACGCAATTCGTTATAGGCTGGCGCGCTGGTGAGGCGTTCGTCCCACACCGCGCGGCCAATCGTGAAATGGTAAAGGCTTTGCCAGCGGCTGTCGGCCAGTTCCAGCAATTCGTGCACCTGATCGTCGAAGAAGCAGCCGATACCGGTGCCAGACAACCCCGCCGCCTCGGCCTCCAGATACAGCAACTGGCCGATCTGCCCGCACTCCCAGTACAACCGCGGATAGCGCCACGGCCCCTCGGCCAGCGCCGCATCGAAGCGTGCCAGCATGGCCAGGGCCACGCAGCCGTCGCTGGCGATGTCCTGGCCGCAGGAGAGGAAGCCGGCCAGGCCACGGGCGTCGCCCTCCAGCAGGTGATACAGCGGCAGCTCGGCGTGCACCCGCTGCCAGGCAAAGTCGCCGCGCAGTCCTTCCGGCTGGGGCTGGCGATCGCAGCGGGCCAACCAATACAGGCCCGACTCCAGCCCCTGCACACGGTGAACGAACAGCAGCAGATCGACTTGGGCGGCCTCGCCGCTCGCCGCGAAGGGCACCGGCGAGTTCTCCGGCAACAAGCGACGCAGCCAGGCAAACAGCAGCTCGGCCTGGATGCCGGAGCGGCTGTCGAAGGCCTGGGCACTGCGTCGCCGATGCAGGATCGGCCGCAGTGGCAGGCCGAGATTATCGTCGCCCCGCCGCCCAGCCGCGGCCTGCCAGCTCAGGCTCGGCAACGCCGGCGCCCGGCACAGTGCATGCACCCGCGCCAGCTCCGGCCACTCGCGATACTGGCGTGACAGGCGATTGGGCGTGCCGCCCAGCTCCAGCGCGGCCAGGCCGCGCAGCAGCGTTTCAGGCAAAGAAAACTCCTCGGTTAATGGACCGATCCACAGCAGGCAGTCGCCATGCTCGGCCTCGTGGAAGCCGTCGCGATCCAGCCCCAGCAGGCCATCCAGCCGTGCCTCGGCCACGCCGCGCAGCACGCGCACCTGCCAGCCCTGGATGGCGGCGGCGATGCTCAGGCACGCCAGCGCATGCCCCAGGTCGTGCTGGCAGTAGCGATAGGCGCGCTCGCCGTATTTCCAGGCCTCGCGCCAGGCAATGCTGGCCAGCCCCAGCAGGAAGCCGCCAGCCGGCAACGCCGCCGCCAGTTGCTCGCCCAGCGGCGCCGGCAGCTCGGCGCGCACCTCCAGGCCATGAGCATCCGGCGCGTAATGCGCCAGCAGCCCCGGCTCCTCGACGCTGCCAGGCGGCAGCAGTAGATAGGCCTCGCTCGGATGCAGATTGCCGGACGACGGATTGACCCGCAGCGCCCAGCGATTGCCACCGGCCTCCTTCCAGGCCGACAGCGCCAGGCTGTCGTACAGCAGCTGCGAGAGGCTGGCGCGGCTCAGCGGTTGCGGCTCGCCCAGTGGCCCGGCGAAGGGCGTGTCGTAACCCGGCGTCTCCTCCAGTGGGCGCTGCCACAACTCGAGCAGACGGCTACCGGCGTAGCGACGAAATGGCGCCGGCTGGGTCGCCCAATCCAGCTGACCGGGCCCCGGCGCATAGGCGTTCGGCGCGTGCTTGCTCAGCGCGTGATAGGCACGCACCTGCTGCTCAGCGTCCATGCCAGTTCTCCTGCGTGATGCGATAGAGCAGATGCGGGCGCAATGGATGCCCGGCTGGCAGGTTCGGATGCTCGAAGTCATCGGCCGGATCGCGGCACATGCCCAGGCGCTCCATCACGCCCCAGGAGCGTCGATTGGCCGGAACGGTAAAGGCCACCACCTGCTCCAGACCAAGCTCCTCGAAGGCGAACTGCAACGAACGCCGCGCCGCCTCCAGCGCATAACCCTGGCCCCAGAACGGCCGAGCCAGACGCCAGCCGGTCTCCACCGCCGGCACGAAGGGCGCAGCGAAGCCGACCGGCGCCAGCCCGGTGAAACCAATCACGGCAGCATCCTCGCGCCGCTCCAGGCACCAGAAGGTGAAGCCATGCTCGACCTGATGCGCCATCAGCTTGCCGAGCAGCTCGGCACTGCCGGCGCGGTCCAGCACGGCGGGAAAATGCGCCATCACCTCGGGATCGGCGCACATGGCCGCCAGGGCATCCAGATCGTCGTCGCGCCAGGGACGCAGGATCAGGCGTTCGCTGCTCAGGGTCGTGGTCATATACTGGGCTCGCCTAGTTTTTCAAATGGCTGCGAGAGTTGTTCATTATGCTGCCGCTGGTCTACCACGACGACTACAGCCCGCCCTTCCCGGCCAACCACCGCTTCCCCATGGAGAAGTTCCGCCTGCTGCGCGACCACCTGGTGGACAGCGGCCTGGTGCGCGACGAAGAGCTGCATCGCCCCGAGATCTGCCCGCCGGATATCCTCGCCCTGGCGCACTGCCCGGACTATATCGAGCGCTTCGCCAGCGGCGAGCTGACCTACCAGGAGCAGCGCCGCCTCGGCCTGCCCTGGAGTGAAGCGCTGGCCCGCCGCACCGTGCGCGCCGTGGGCGGCTCGCTGCTGGCCGCCGAGCTGGCGCTCGAACACGGCATGGCCTGCCACCTGGCCGGCGGCACCCACCATGCGCACTTCGACGAGGCCTCGGGCTTCTGCATCTTCAACGACCTGGCGGTGATGGCCCGCTACCTGCTGGAGAGCGGCCGCGTCGGCCGGGTGTTGATCTACGACTGCGACGTGCACCAGGGCGACGGCACCGCGCGCTTGCTGGAAAACGTGCCGGACGCCATCACCGTGTCGCTGCACTGCGAGAAGAACTTCCCGACGCGCAAGGCGAAAAGCGACTGGGATATCGGCCTGCCGATCGGCATGGGCGACACCGACTACCTCAAGGTGGTGCACGACAGCCTGGGCTACCTGCTGGCCCTGTACCAGCCGGATATCGTGCTCTACGACGGCGGCGTGGACGTGCACAAGGACGACCGCCTCGGCTATCTGCAACTCACCGACGCCGGCATCGCCGCCCGTGACGAAGCGGTGTTCCGCCACTGCCTGGAGCGCGACATCCCGGTGGTCGGGCTGATCGGCGGCGGCTACGACCAGGACCGCGCCCTGCTCGCCCGCCGCCACGGCATCCTGCACCACAGCGCCGCGCTGGTGTGGCGCGCGGCGGGATTGCGTTAGCCGGCCAGGACTTTATCCAAGGCCTGCTCGAGGGTGGCTACGGTGCGCTCGACATTGCCCAGCTTGTCCAGGCCGAACAGGCCGAGACGGAAGGTCTGGAAGTCCGCCGGCTCGTCGCACTGCAGCGGAACACCGGCAGCAGTTTGCAGGCCCTGGGCGGCGAACTTGCTGCCGTTCTTGATCTGCGCATCCTCGGTGTAGCAGACCACCACGCCGGGCGCCTCGAAGCCTTCTGCCGCGACGCTCTTGAAGCCCTTAGCCGCCAACAGCGCACGCACGCGTCGGCCCAGCTCACGCTGCTGCTGGCAGACCTCGGCGAAGCCCTTGGCCTCGGCCTCCTTCATCGCATCGCGGAAGCGCGCCAGGGCGTCGCTGGGCATGGTCGCGTGGTAGGCGTGGCCGCCCTGCTCGTAGGCCTGCATGATCTGCAGCCACTTCTTCAGGTCGCAGGCGAAGCTGCTGCTCTGGGTCGCCTCGACGCGGGCCTGGGCGGCGGCGCTGAGCATCACCAGGGCGCAGCACGGCGAGGCGCTCCAGCCCTTCTGCGGGGCGCTGATCAGCACGTCGATGCCACACGCCTGCATGTCCACCCAGAGGGTGCCGGAGGCGATGCAGTCGAGCACGAACAGGCCGCCCACCGCGTGCACGGCATCGGCCACGGCGCGCAGGTAGTCGTCGGGCAGGATCATCCCCGAGGAAGTCTCCACATGGGGCGCGAACACCACCTGCGGTTTTTCCGCCACGATGGTCGCCAGCACCTCGGCCAGCGGCGCCGGCGCATAGGCGGCCTGGCTACCTTCGGCGACCGGGCGTGCCTTGAGCACAATGGAGGCGGCGGGGATCTGGCCCATTTCGAAGATCTGTGTCCAGCGGTAGCTGAACCAGCCATTGCGCAGCACCAGGGTCTTCTGCCCGGTCGCCAGCTGGCGCGCCACCGCCTCCATGCCGAAGGTGCCGCTGCCGGGCACCACGGCCACGGCATGGGCGTTGTAGACCTGCTTCAGGGTGCTGGAAATGTCCCGCATCACGCCCTGGAAGGACTGCGACATATGGTTGAGGGAGCGGTCGGTGTAGACCACCGAATATTCGAGCAGACCCTCGGGATCGACACTGGGATAGAGGCCGGACATAGCACACGCTCTCGCTGGGATTGATGCCCAGACCCTGCCCGAAGCCCGCGCAGATGACAAGGCTGGCGACCGATGCCTCGGGTAGAATGCCGCTTTGCCATCGCCTGCCTCGCCCCTCCATGACCAACTCAACGTCTCGCTCCAAGCCACTGGTTGCCGTTATCGGCGCCGGCCCCGCCGGGCTGATGGCCGCCGAGGTGCTGGCCGCCGGTGGCGCGCATGTCGAGCTGTTCGATGCCATGCCCTCGGTCGGACGCAAGTTCCTGCTGGCCGGGGTCGGCGGCATGAACATCACCCATTCGGAGCCCAAGGCACCGTTTCTCGCCCGCTACCGCGAGCGTGAACAGGAGATCGCCGCGCTGCTGGCAGACTTCGACGCCGAGGCCCTGCGCGCCTGGATTCACGGCCTGGGCATCGACACCTTTGTTGGCACGTCAGGACGAGTTTTCCCCACCGATATGAAGGCCGCGCCCCTGCTGCGCGCCTGGCTCAAGCGCCTGCGCGAGGCTGGCGTGGCCATCCACACGCGCAGCCGCTGGCAGGGCTGGACCGAGAGCGGCGAACTGCGTATCGCCACACCGGACGGTGAACGCCTGGTTGCAGCCGATGCCTGCGTGCTGGCCCTGGGTGGCGGTAGTTGGGCGCGCCTTGGCTCGGACGGCGCCTGGGTGCCGTTGCTGGAGCAGCGCGGAGTCGAGATCGCGCCGCTGCGCCCGGCCAACAGCGGCTTCGAGGTGGCCGGCTGGAGCGAGCACCTGCGCGGCAAGTTCGCCGGCGCGCCGTTGAAGAACGTGACCCTGGCGCTGGACGGCGAGGCGCCGCGGCGTGGCGAATTCGTGCTGACCGAGCACGGCATCGAAGGCAGCCTGGTCTACGCGCTGTCCGCCGCCATTCGCCAGCGCATCGAGCAACACGGCCAGGCGCGGGTTTATCTGGATCTGCAACCGGACAGAACACTGGATAAAGTCGAGGCGCTGCTGAGCAAGCCGCGCGGCTCGGCCTCCATGGCCAAGCATCTACACCGCCAGCTCGGACTGGATGGCGCCAAGGCCGCGCTGCTGCGCGAGCTGACCAGCGCCGAAGACTTCACCGATATGCCGCGCCTGGCACGAGCGATCAAGGCACTGCCGATCGAACTGCTGCGCACCCGCCCACTGGACGAAGCCATCTCCAGCGCCGGAGGCGTGACCTTCGCGGTGCTCGATCAGAACCTGATGCTGCGCCAGCTGCCAGGCACCTTCTGCGCCGGCGAGATGCTCGACTGGGAAGCCCCCACCGGCGGCTACCTGCTCACCGCCTGCTTCGCCAGCGGTCGGGCCGCCGGGTTGGGTGCTCTGGAGTGGTGGCGAAAGCACCGCGCGTAGGAGCGAGCCCTGCTCGCGAATCAGGCCTCTAAAAAGCTTCGCGAGCAGAGCTCGCTCCTACAGACGGTTGCGGAGGTTCAGCGCGGAGCCACCGGGCGCTTGCTCGGCTTCTTGCTGGCAGGCTTGCCGGCGCCGGACTTCTCCGCCTTGCGCCGGGCCTCGGCGGCGGCCTTGGCCTGCTCGCGTTTGTCCCACGCCTTGCTGCCGTCGCTGCCACGCGGTGGCAAGCCGGTGTGCTGGGTGAGGATGCGGCCGACCGTCTTGCCCTTGTCGCCGCCGTTGCCGGCGACCTTCTTGCTGCCGGCCGGGGTCGAGTTCTTGCGCCGGGCGCTCTGGTACTCGTCGGTCTGCGGCTGATAGGTCGGGATCAGGTGATGCTTGCCATTGCCGATCAGATCACTGCGGCCCATGCGCTCCAGCGCCTCGCGCAGCATCGGCCAGCCCTTCGGGTCGTGGTAGCGCAGGAAGGCCTTGTGCAGGCGGCGCTGCTGCTCGCTCTTGACGATGGTCACGCCGTCGCTCTTGTAGGTGACCTTGCGCAGCGGGTTCTTGCCCGAGTGGTACATGGCCGTGGCCGAGGCCATCGGCGACGGGTAGAAGGCCTGCACCTGGTCGGCGCGGAAGTCGTTGCGCTTGAGCCACAGGGCGAGGTTCATCATGTCCTCGTCGGTGGTGCCCGGGTGCGCGGCGATAAAGTACGGGATCAGGTACTGCTCTTTTCCGGCTTCCTTCGAGTACTTCTCGAACATGCGCTTGAACTTGTCGTAGCTGCCGATGCCCGGCTTCATCATCTGATTCAGCGGGCCTTCCTCGGTGTGCTCCGGGGCGATCTTCAGGTAGCCACCAACGTGGTGGGTGACCAGCTCCTTGACGTACTCCGGCGACTCCACGGCGAGGTCGTAGCGCAGGCCGGAGGCGATCAGGATCTTCTTCACGCCCGGCAGGGCACGGGCCTTGCGGTACAGCTCGATCAGCGAGCTGTGGTCGGTGTTCAGGTTCGGGCAGATGCCGGGGAACACGCACGACGGCTTGCGGCACGCGGATTCGATTTCCGGGCTCTTGCAGGCGATGCGGTACATGTTGGCGGTCGGCCCGCCGAGGTCAGAGACCACGCCGGTGAAGCCCGGTACCTTGTCGCGCATCTCCTCGATCTCGCGAATGATCGATTCGTGCGAGCGGTTCTGGATGATGCGGCCCTCGTGCTCGGTGATCGAGCAGAAAGTGCAGCCACCGAAGCAGCCGCGCATGATGTTGACCGAGAAGCGGATCATCTCGTAGGCCGGAATCTTCGCCTTGCCATACGCCGGGTGCGGCACGCGCGCATAGGGCATGCCGAACACGTAGTCCATTTCCTCGGTGGTCATCGGGATGGGCGGCGGGTTGAACCACACGTCCACCTCGCCATGCTTCTGCACCAGGGCACGGGCGTTGCCCGGGTTGGTCTCCAGGTGCAGCACGCGGTTGGCGTGGGCGTAGAGCACCGGGTCGTTGCGCACCTTCTCGAAGGACGGCAGGCGGATCACGGTCTTGGCGCGGGTCATCTTCGGGCTGGGCAGCAGCTCGATGACCTTGGCTTCGTTAGGATCTTCCTGCGGTCCCTTCTCCTGCTCGATGGCGCAGGCGGCGGTGTCCTGGGTGTTGACGTAGGGGTTGATGATCTTGTCGATCTTGCCAGGACG
Organism: Pseudomonas sp. GD04019; assembly: GCF_029837695.1. Lineage (GTDB taxonomy): Bacteria > Pseudomonadota > Gammaproteobacteria > Pseudomonadales > Pseudomonadaceae > Aquipseudomonas. The sequence goes on along the minus strand of NZ_JAOEEA010000019.1, from coordinate 11,561 downwards.
GTCGATGCGGGTGGAGTCCACCTCGTACCAGCCTTCCGGCGTATCGCGGCGGATAAAGGCGGTGCCGCGCACATCGGTGATGTTCTCGACCGACTCGCCGAAGGCCAGGCGCTGGGCGATCTCGACCACGGCGCGCTCGGCGTTACCGTACAGCAGGATGTCGGCGGTGGCGTCCATCAGGATCGAGCGGCGCACCTTGTCCTGCCAGTAGTCGTAATGCGCGATGCGGCGCAGCGAGGCCTCGATGCCGCCGAGCACCACCGGGGTATGGCTGTAGGCTTCCTTGCAGCGCTGGCTGTACACCAGGCTGGCGCGATCCGGACGAGCGCCGGCCAGGCCGCCCGGGGTGTAGGCGTCGTCGCTACGGATCTTCTTGTCCGCGGTGTAGCGGTTGATCATCGAGTCCATGTTGCCCGCCGCCACGCCGAAGAACAGGTTCGGCTGGCCGAGTTTCATGAAGTCGTCCTTCGAGCGCCAGTCCGGCTGGGCGATGATGCCCACGCGGAAGCCCTGGGATTCGAGCAGGCGGCCGATGATGGCCATGCCGAAGGACGGGTGGTCGACGTAGGCGTCACCGGTGACAATGATGATGTCGCAGCTGTCCCAGCCGAGCTGATCCATCTCTGCCCGGCTCATCGGCAGGAAGGGTGCGGGACCAAAGCACTCGGCCCAGTACTTGGGATAGTCGAACAGCGGCTTGGCGAGTTGCATGTTTTTTGATCAACCGGGCTTTCACGGGGGCGCGGAATATAGCACAAAAAACATACAGAATCCGACTGCGACGCTCAGTTGCTCGTGCCCAGCCATGCTGTCAATTTGTGATCACGGTCACTTCCATGTCTATACTCGGGCCTGGTTGCAAAACGCCAGCCCGAACCCGGAACAAGGAGTCCCCCGGTGCGACGCTCGATCCCGCATGCGCTGCTGTTGATGTTGTGCCTGAGCCTGCTCGGCGGGCGCCTGCACGCCGCCGTACAGCTGCAGGCGAATAGCAGCGGGCAGCAGCTGAACGGGCAGATCATGCTGCTGGAGGATGCTGGCGGCCAACTGGATATCGCCGACATGGCCGATCCGGCCGTGCAACAGCGTTTCGTGCCGGCCAGGGGCCTGGCCAGCGTCGGGCAGAACCCCAATCCCTGGTGGATCAAGCTGGAGCTGCAGCGCAGCGCCGACGCCCCCAAGCGCTGGTGGCTGGAGATCGGCGCGGTGACCCCGCTCGACCTGCAGCTGTATACGCCCGATGGCAAGGGCGGCTGGAAGCAGCGCCAGGTCGGCGAGCGGGTCAGCTTTGCCGAGGGCCGCGACCATGATTACCGACGCCCGCTGCTGCAGCTGCCGGAGCTGGGCGAAACGCCACAGACCTTCTACCTGCGCAGCTTCGACCCGGCCGGCAACTCCTTCCCGCTACGGGTCTGGCAGCTGGACGACCTGGACCACCTGGCCAGCCAGGAAAACCTCGGCCTGGGTCTGATCTACGGCATCATCGCCGCCCTGCTGCTGTACAACCTGTTCATCTTCTTCACCCTGCGCGACACCGCCTACTTCTGGTACGTGCTGACCACCGCCGGCGCCCTGCTGCTGATCGTCAGCATGAGCGGCCACGGCTTCCAGTACCTGTGGCCGGACGCACCGGTGCCGTTCTGGCTGGACCGCATCACCCTGCCCTCGCTGTGGGGCTTCTGCGCCTGCCGCTTCACCCAGACCCTGCTGCAGACCCGCATCCACGTGCGCTGGGCGCACCATCTGCTGAGCCTGGCCTGCGCCTGCTACGTGATCGCCATCGCCATGGAGGCCTTCGGCCTGCGCGGCGCCTCGGCCTGGCTGATCGCCCTGCTGTCGCTGACCAGCATCCCGGCGGCGCTCGGCGCGGCGATGATCCGCTGGCGCCAGGGCTACTTCCCCGCCCTGCTCTACCTGTTCGGCTACGGCCTGATCCTCGGCAGCATCAGCCTGGCGCTGCTGCGCTCCACCGGCCTGGTGCAACCGGCCACCTGGAACGCCTATGTGTTCCCCCTGGCGGTGGCGGCCGAGTCGATCCTGTTCTCCTTCGCCCTGGCCTACCGCATCCAGACGCTCAAGCAGGAGAAGGCCGAGGCCCTGCTGCAGGCCGACCGCGAGAAGAGCGCGCGCCTGGCGCAGATGCAGGCCAGCGCCGACGAACTGCAGGAGGCGGTGCGCCTGCGCACCGTGGAACTGGCCCAGGCCAACCAGCAGCTGTGCGAGCGCGAGCAGCGCCTGCAGCATGCCGCCTTCCACGACCCGCTGACCGAACTGCCGAACCGCCGCTACCTGATCGAACGCGCCGAAGTGGCGCTGGCCGATGCCCAGCGACGCGGCGAGTCGGTGGCGCTGATGCTGGTCGACCTGGACCACTTCAAGCCGATCAACGACCGCTACGGCCACGACGCCGGCGACCTGATGCTGCGCACCATCGGTCATCGTCTGCGCGAGCATGTACGCACCAACGACATGGTGGCGCGCCTGGGCGGCGACGAGTTCGCCGTGCTGGTCTGCGGCCCGGATGCCCAGCAGCATGCCCAGGAAATTGCCGCGCGCCTGCTCGGCGAGCTGTCGCGACCGGTGCTGTACGGCGCCAACCGCCTGGTGGTGACCATCAGCATCGGCGCCGCGCTCTATCCGCAGCACGCGCTGCAGTTCACCGGCTTGTACAAGTCGGCCGACGAGGCCATGTACCGGGCCAAGCAGCGCGGCCGCTCGGGCTTCGTGCTGCAGGGCTGCGACGGCGAGCTGAGCCCGCAGACCTGCCTGATGCTGGATGTGCTCAAGGTGCCCAGCGGGCTGAGCTGAGTTCGATCAGGCCTTGTAGCGCCGAGGCACGCGCGCGGTGACCTTGGTCAGCAGCTCGTAGCCGATGGTGCCGGCGGCCTGGGCCACCTCGTCCACCGCCAGGTTGGCGCCCCACAGCTCCACCGTGTCGCCGACAGCGGCCTCGGGCAGATCGCTCAGATCGACCGTGAGCATATCCATAGACACCCGGCCGGCCAGCGGCACGCGCTGCCCACGGATCCACAGCGGCGTGCCGGCAGGCGCATGGCGCGGATAGCCGTCGGCATAGCCGCAACTCACCGTGCCGATGCGCGATGGGCGCTCGGCGACCCAGCCGGCGCCATAGCCGACGCTCTCGCCCACGGCCACCTCGCGCACGGCGATCAGCTGGGCGTTCAGGCTCATGACCGGTTGCAGGCCCAACTCGGCGGCGGACAGGTCGGCGAACGGCGTAGCGCCGTAGAGCATGATGCCGGGACGGATCCAGTCCATGTGCGCTGCCGGGATCATCAGCAGCGCGGCGGAGTTGGCCAGGCTGCGCTGGTCGAAATCCAGGTCGAGCAGGTCGAGGAAGCATTCCAGCTGCACCTCGGTCAGCGAATGGCCGCGCTCGTCGGCGCAGGCGAAGTGGCTGAGCAGGTTCAGCTCGGCCACCTGCGGCGCCGTGCGCAGGCGCGGGAACAACTGGCGCACGGCATCGGCGCAAAGGCCCAAGCGATGCATGCCGGAGTCGAGCTTGAGCCAGATATTCAGCGGCCGCGACAGGTTGGTGGCGAGCAGTGCCTCGACCTGCTCGACGCCCTGCAGCACCAGGTCCAGGCCCAGGTGGGCGGCCATCGGCAGCTCGTCAGCGCCGAAACAGCCTTCCAGCAGCAGGATGCGCGCCGTGCCATGCATGGCGCGGACCTCGGCGGCCTCCTCCAGGCTGGCCACGGCAAAGCCATCGGCCTCGTCATGCAGGGCGCTGACCACCTCGCGCACGCCATGCCCGTAGGCATTCGCCTTGACCACCGCGAACGCCTGGCGACCCGGCGCGCAGCGCTTGGCCAAGGCGTAGTTATGGCGAATGGCGGCCAGATCGATGGTGGCGACGAGGGGGCGCATGACGAACTTCCGGAAAGAAAACGGGCGCCCATCTTAACCGTTGAGCGCCCGTTTTCATTGAGCAGGGTCAGCTCCGAAGGGGGTCAATCTTCCTCGAAGTTGTAGAGACCCGGCGCCAGGTTGTCGAAGCGCGTGTACTTGCCGATGAACGCCAGGCGGCAGGTGCCGATGGGGCCGTTACGCTGCTTGCCGATGATGATCTCGGCCACGCCCTTGTACTCGGTCTCCGGGTGATACACCTCGTCGCGGTAGACGAACATGATGATGTCGGCGTCCTGCTCGATCGCCCCGGATTCACGCAGGTCGGAGTTGACCGGGCGCTTGTTGGGGCGCTGCTCCAGGGAGCGGTTGAGCTGCGACAGGGCGATCACCGGGCAGTTGAATTCCTTGGCCAGGGCCTTGAGCGAGCGCGAGATCTCGGAGATCTCGTTGGTGCGGTTGTCGCCACTGGAACCCGGGATGCGCATCAGCTGCAGGTAGTCGACCATGATCATGCCGATGTCGCCATGCTCGCGGGCCAGGCGGCGGGCGCGGGCACGCATCTCGGTCGGCGAGATGCCGGCGGTATCGTCGATGAACAGCTTGCGCTCGTTGAGCAGGTTGACCGCCGAGGTCAGGCGCGGCCAGTCGTCGTCGTCCAGCTTGCCGGAACGCACCTTGGTCTGGTCGATGCGGCCGAGGGACGAGAGCATACGCATCACGATCGAGTCGCTGGGCATCTCCAGGGAGAACACCAGGATCACCTTGTCCGAGCGCAGCACCGCGTTCTCCACCAGGTTCATGGCGAAGGTGGTCTTACCCATGGACGGACGGCCGGCGACGATCACCAGGTCCGCCGGCTGCAGGCCGCTGGTCATGCCGTCCAGGTCGGTGAAGCCGGTGGAGATGCCGGTCAGGCCCTCGTTGGTGTTGAACAGCTCGTCGATGCGGTCGATGGTCTTGACCAGGATCTCGTTGATCCCCACCGGGCCGCCCGCCTTAGGCCGCGCCTCGGCGATCTGGAAGATCTGCCGCTCGGCCTCGTCGAGCACTTCCACCGCGCTCTTGCCCTGGGGCGCGTAGGCCATGTCGGCGATATCGTTGCTGATACCGATCAGCTGACGCAGGGTGGCGCGCTCGCGGATGATCTGCGCATAGGCCTTGATGTTGGCCACCGACGGCGTGTTCTTGGCCAGCTCGCCCAGGTAGGCCAGGCCGCCGACCTGGCTCAGGTGGCCTTCCTTGTCCAGCTGCTCGGACAGGGTCACCACGTCGAATGGCGAGTTGCGTTCGGCCAGGGTGACCACGGCGCGGAAGATCAGGCGGTGGTCATGCCGATAGAAGTCGCCATCCGACACCGCGTCGGAGACCCGTTCCCAGGCGTTGTTGTCGAGCATCAGACCGCCCAGCACGGCCTGTTCGGCCTCGATGGAGTGCGGCGGCACCTTGAGGGCCGCGGTTTCCAGGTCGTACTGCTGGGGGACGCTGATGTCGTTCATGGCACCTGTGATTCCATACGCTCAGAGGCCTTGGCAAAACCGTGCGGCTTGGCCAAGGGCTCTAGAAAAAACAACGGGCACGCACCGCGAAGCGATGAGTGCCCGATTGTCTGCAGGCCCGCACCTTCGTGCAAGCCCACTGGGTCGCTTGCCTTAGGCAGCTACCACGATCACCTTGACGGTGGCTTCCACGTCGGTGTGCAGGTGCACAGCTACGTCGAATTCGCCGACCTGGCGGATGGTGCCGTTCGGCAGACGAACTTCGGCCTTGGACACTGCAACGCCAGAGGCGGTCAGGGCTTCGGCGATGTCGTGGGTACCGATGGAACCGAACAGCTTGCCTTCGTCACCGGCCACGGCAGTGATGGTGACTTCCAGCTCGGCCAGCTGAGCAGCGCGAGATTCGGCGGAAGCCTTCTTCTCGGCAGCGGCTTTTTCCAGCTCGGCGCGACGAGCTTCGAACGCAGCAACGTTCTCGGCGGTAGCGGCGGTGGCCTTGCCCTGCGGCAGCAGGTAGTTACGGCCGTAACCGGACTTTACGTTGACCTTATCGCCCAGGTTGCCCAGGTTGGCGATTTTTTCCAGCAGGATAACTTCCATTTGGGTCTTACCTCTTAACTTTTAACCTTCACCGTTCGCGGGGCCGGCGCCGTTGTTGCGCGTTTGGCGACCGCGAAAATCCATCAGACTGTCGACGATGGCCAAGGCCACCAGTAACGGATAAACCAGCTGCATAAACAGCAGCAGCGATACATACAGCCCCACCAACCAGAACCTGGCCAGGCGCCCTGCGGCAGCCAGACCATGCAGCAGGGCCACGCCGGCAAACGCCAGTGGCACGCTGCACATCGGCGTCAGCATGGCCAGCTCGAGACCCAGATTGGGCGCCAGGAGCATGACCGCCAACAGGCCGAAGGCCAGTGGTGGCGGCAGGCGCAAAGCACGAAACTCGAGCCCGAAGCCGCCGGGGTTGTACAAGATCGACTGCCAGTACCGCCCGAGCATCAGGCAGAGCAGGCTGACGATCTGCAGTAACGCAGCCATCAGTCCGGTGAGCACCGGGGTAATCAGCGCCTCCAGGCGGGTCCGCTCTTCTACCGACATCTGCTGGTAGACCCCATCGAGCATCTGCGGCATGAGCTTGTACAACTCACCCGCCATTGCCGCGATGGGTTCGCGGAACACCGCACCCAGGATCACGCCATACACCAGACCAAGAGCGATGCTTGCCAGCACCACTCGAACCCAGGCCTGGCCGGCGCGCAACAACAACGCCAGCCCCAGCGAACCGAGCAGCACCAGCAGGGTGCGCGGCTCGCCGAAATGCCACCAGGCCAAGGCCGGCAGCAATGCCCAGGCGAGGATGCCAACGGCATCTCTCGGCCCCCGCCGCAGCAGCACCAGGCAGCTGGCGGCGGCACTCAACCAGAACAACAGCGGCACTGCCGCCGATCCGACCACCACCAGGGTGGCCTGCATACGGCCGCGCATGATGAACTCAGCCAAGGCGCGCATGCGGTTTATCCCTTACAACTTTGTCGACGATCTGCTCTCAACGGCCGTGGCTGTCGGTGTAGGGCAGCAGGGCCAGGTAGCGGGCGCGCTTGATAGCGACGGCCAGCTGACGCTGGTACTTGGCCTTGGTACCGGTGATACGGCTAGGAACGATTTTGCCGGTTTCGGAAACGTAGGCTTTCAGGGTGTTGAGATCTTTGAAGTCGATCTCTTTCACGCCTTCAGCGGTGAAACGGCAGAATTTACGACGACGGAAGAAACGTGCCATGAATGTGGCTCCTCAATAGATCCGTGGATTACTCGTCAGCGTTGTCGCCGTTGTCACCGTCTTCGCCTTCGGCGGATTCGGTTTCAACGCGCTCACGGCGCTCGCGGCGCTCGCTGCGGTTTTCTTCGGCCTTGAGCATCTCGGACTGGCCGGTAACGGCTTCGTCGCGACGGATGATCAGGTTACGGATCACAGCGTCGTTGTAGCGGAAGTTGTCTTCCAGCTCGGCCAGGGCCTTGCCGCTGCACTCAACGTTCAGCATCACGTAGTGAGCCTTGTGAACGTTGTTGATGGCGTAGGCCAGTTGACGACGGCCCCAATCTTCCAGACGGTGGATTTTGCCGCCGTCTTCTTCGATCAGCTTGGTGTAACGCTCGACCATGCCGCCGACTTGCTCGCTCTGGTCCGGATGAACCAGGAAGATGATTTCGTAATGACGCATGAATGCTCCTTACGGGTTGTAGCCTGCCAACAGAAGGTGGTCAGGCAAGGAGTGAATGACTCGTTTGAACTTGCCGAAGCGAAGGCGCATGCACGCCTGCCGTCACGGCAAGGGGCGACATTCTAGAGAAGCCCCCTGCCGCACGCAAGGCGGATTGGCGATTATTTGAACAACTCAGGCCTTGGGTTTGGCCGCCTGGCGCTGGCGCACCGCCTCGAACAGGCAGACGCCGGTGGCGACCGAGACATTCAGGCTGCTGACGCTGCCGCCCATGGGCAGCTTCACCAGGTAGTCGCAGTGCTCGCGGGTCAGGCGGCGCATGCCCTTGCCCTCGGCGCCCATGACCAGCACGGTCGGGCCGGTCATATCCAGCTGGTACAGCTCCTGGTCGACCTCGCCGGCGGTGCCGACGATCCACAGGCCCTTCTTCTGCAGCTTTTCCAGGGTGCGTGCCAGGTTGGTTACCGCCACCAGCGGGATCACCTCGGCGGCGCCGCAGGCCACCTTGCGCACGGTGGCGTTGAGGGTGGCCGACTTGTCCTTGGGCACGATCACCGCCTGAGCGCCGGCGGCGTCGGCGGTACGCAGGCAGGCGCCAAGGTTGTGCGGATCGGTCACGCCGTCCAGCACCAGCAGCAGGGCCGGGCCTTCACTGCGCTCGAGCAGCTCGTCGAGCATGTTCTCGCCCCACACCTGGCTGGGGCTGACCTCGGCGACCACGCCCTGGTGCACGCCTTCGGCCCACTCATCCAGTTCCTGGCGATCCTTGTGCCCGACCGCCACGCGGTGCTGGCCGGCCAGCTCCAGCAGGCTGCGCATCCGCGGGTCCTGCCGACTCTCGGCCAGCCACAGCTGCTTGACTCGCTTGGGGTGATGACGCAGCAACGCCTCGACGGCATGCACGCCGTAGACTTTCTCCAGCTGGCTCATCGCTTCGCCTTACGCCGACTCGAACCCGGCTTGCCGCCCGCCGGAGCATCCGCCTTGGGCGCGCCCTTGCGATGACCGCCGGACTTGCCGGCAGGCTTGCCCGCCGGCGCCTTGCCACCGCCCGTCTTGGCGCCGTCGAGCAGCGCCTTCTTCACGTCGCGGCTCTTCTGCACATCGGTGTTGCCGAGGCCGGCAGACTTGGGCGCCGTCTTCTTGCGGCTATCGCCACCACGCCCACGCCCGGCAGGCGCCTTGTCGGCCTTGCCTTCGCTCAGTTCGAACTCGATCTTGCGCTCGTCCAGATCGACGCGCATGACCTTCACTTCCACGCTGTCGCCGAGGCGGAAGCTGCGGCCGCTGCGCTCGCCGGACAGGCGGTGGTGCACCGGATCGAAGTGGTAGTAGTCGCCCGGCAGTGCGGTGACATGCACCAGGCCTTCGACATAGATGTCTTTCAGCTCAACGAAGATGCCGAAACCGGTCGCCGCGGTGATCACACCCTCGAAGATCTCGCCGACGCGATCCTGCATGAACTCGCACTTGAGCCAGTTGACCACGTCGCGCGTCGCCTCGTCGGCACGGCGCTCGGTCATCGAGCACTGCTCGCCGAGTTTCTCCAGCGCCGCCTCGTCGTACGGATAGATGCGCGCCTTGGGCATGCTCGCCGCACCGGCGCGCTGCACGTGCTTGGTCTCGCGCTTGGAGCGGATCACGCTGCGAATCGCGCGATGCACCAGCAGGTCCGGATAGCGCCGGATCGGCGAGGTGAAGTGGGTGTAGGCCTCGTAGTTCAGACCGAAGTGGCCGTTGTTGTCGGCGCTGTACACCGCCTGGCTCAGGGAGCGCAGCATCACGGTCTGGATCAGGTGAAAGTCCGGGCGTCCCTGGATGCTGGCCAGCAGCTTCTGGTAATCCTTCGGCACCGGCCCTTGCTTGCCCTTGTGCAGCGCCAGGCCCAGCTCACCGAGAAAGGCCTTGAGCTTCTCCACGCGCTCGGCCGGCGGGCCATCGTGCACGCGATACAGCGAGGGAATATCGTGATCGAGCATGAAGCGCGCGGTAGCCACGTTGGCCGCCAGCATGCACTCCTCGATCAGCTTGTGGGCGTCGTTGCGCTGAGTCGGGCGGATCTCGGCGATCTTGCGTCCGCTGCCGAAGACGATACGCGTCTCCTGGGTCTCGAAGTCGATGGCGCCGCGCTCGTGGCGGGCGGCCAGCAGCACCTTGTACAGGGAGTAGAGCTCCTTGAGGTGCGGCAGGACTTCATTGTATTCCTCACGCAGGGACTTGCCTTCGCTGCTCTTGGGCTGCTCCAGCATGTAGCTGACCTTGTTGTAGGTCAGGCGCGCATGGGAGTGGATCACCGCCTCGTAGAACTGGTAGTCGACCAGCTCGCCGGACTTGGACATGCTCATTTCGCAGACCATGGCCAAGCGATCGACATGCGGGTTCAGCGAGCACAGACCGTTGGACAGCTCTTCCGGCAGCATGGGCACCACGCGCTCGGGGAAATAAACCGAGTTGCCGCGCTTCTGCGCCTCTTCATCCAGGGCCGCGCCAACCTTGACGTAGTGCGACACGTCGGCGATCGCCACATAGAGCTTCCAGCCGCCGGAGAACAGCTTCCAGCGGCCGCTGTTCTTCTCGCAGTAGACCGCGTCGTCGAAGTCGCGGGCATCCTCGCCGTCGATGGTGACGAACGGCAGGTGGCGCAGGTCGACGCGGTTTTCCTTGTCCTTCTCCTCCACCTGAGGCTTGAGCTTGCGCGCCTCCTTGGTCACCGCATCCGGCCACACATGCGGGATGTCGTAGCTACGCAGCGCCACGTCGATCTCCATGCCCGGCGCCATGTAGTTGCCGATCACTTCGACGATGTCACCCTGGGGCTGGAAGCGCGACGTGGGCCAGTGGGTGATCTTGATCTCGACGAACTGGCCGATCTTGGCGCCGCCGGTACGACCCGGGGTGACCAGCACTTCCTGCTGGATCTTCGGATTGTCGGCCTCGACGAAACCGATGCCGGCTTCTTCGAAATAGCGGCCGACGATGCTCTCGTGGGCACGGGCGATCACCTCGACGATGGCGCCTTCGCGACGACCACGCCGGTCGAGGCCGGAAACCCGCGCCAGGGCACGGTCGCCATCGAACACCAGGCGCATCTGCGCCGGGCTGAGGAACAGGTCGTCGCTGCCGTCGTCCGGGACCAGGAAGCCGAAGCCGTCGCGGTGACCGCTGATGCGACCGCAGATCAGATCGAGTTTGTCCACCGGCGCATAGGTGCCGCGGCGGGTATAGATGAGTTGACCGTCGCGCTCCATGGCGCGCAGACGACGACGCAGGGCTTCTTCCTGCTCTTCGGTGGTCAGACCCAGCTCGGTCAGCAGCTCTTCACGGGCGGCGGGCGAACCGCGCTCAGCCAGGTGCTGCAGAATCAGCTCGCGGCTGGGGATGGGGTTTTCGTATTTTTCCGCCTCGCGGGCGGCCTCAGGATCGAGGGATTGCCAATCGGCCATTAAGTGAAATCACCTTTACGCATATATAGATGTGTGTGCCATATGCCTATTGAAGCGCGAAACGGCATCGGGGGTCAGCACAATAATTTTTTCGCCGTCAGGGGTTTACAAGCAAAAAGCTGCTCCGTATAGTTCGCGCCCACAACGTTGCTGAGACGTTGTAACACGGAAGCGATTGAGTAATCATAGTTTCCCGTGCCCAGGTGGCGGAATTGGTAGACGCACTAGGTTCAGGTCCTAGCGGTGGCAACACCGTGGAAGTTCGAGTCTTCTCCTGGGCACCACTCTTCAGAAACCGAGCCGATGGCTCGGTTTCGCTTTTAACGGAGCAGCTTCCGTGCCGTGAAAACGGTGAATGCTGCAAAAAGTCGGCGAGCGATCGTCGCAATGTGCCCAGGTGGCGGAATTGGTAGACGCACTAGGTTCAGGTCCTAGCGGTGGCAACACCGTGGAAGTTCGAGTCTTCTCCTGGGCACCACTCTTCAAAACAGAACCGAGCCAATGGCTCGGTTTTGTCTTTTCTG
>NZ_JAOEEA010000018.1 GCF_029837695.1 Pseudomonas sp. GD04019 | reverse complement strand
CCCGCTGCGCGAACTACAGAATGGCCAGGGCCGAGAGCCCGTGAAAGGCCGGATATACGCATGCAACCGCACCGACGGCAGCGCAGATCAAAAGCTTTGCCCACTACTTGTGGGGAGAGTCCATATACGTATTGTTAGGCGGCACGGCAATTCAGGATACCCATGTTCCGAGTTCTTGGAGAGTAATTGAGCCGAAACCATACCATAGCTCTATGCGAGTTGAGCCTTCGGCCCATTTGGGGCCAACATAATAGGCTGAGTTTATTAATGCAACTCCTGGCAGTATAGGAAGAACTTTGACTGTCCAGTTTGGGCCGGCTGCATATGAAATATTAAATGCGCAGGAATTTCTAAGACCTTTTGCTGTGCATTCAAACTCAAGTTTCTTCTGAAGCTTTTGGGCCTGGTCGTAACCCTCTTGGGCTTTGTAAGCCATTAATTTGGCTTCTTTGCTCCACGCTGCGACTCCTGTAACAGCGTAAAGAACAAGAGTTATAGCGAGGGCTATTTTGGTTCTTGAGCTCATGGGTTGCCTAACGCCCGCGTTAACAGGCGGCTACCAGTGAAGCTGGTAGACGTCCTGTTGAACAACTAGTTAGGCTAGTGACAGGTGCTAAAGCGGTTGATCTACTCATGGCATTCCCATTCCGATTGCCACTTGGGCTCAAGCTGAACGTAGTTTCTTGAAGCTTTCGGCCGCTACTTCAAGCTCGCCGGTTTCATGTGACCATGCGTAGACAGTAGCATCGAAGGCTGCCCCCTTTTTAAGGAAGATAAGTCGGTCGCCAGCGCTGTTGCTCGCTATAGCAAGTGCGTTCTCTGGAAATCCTCGCCAGCCTTGGCATGCCCGCGATTCAGCAAGGATGTGATTCGATGTGCGGGCTAAGCGCTTCCTGTCTGATGTATCGGCGATGGGGTGCAGGGCCCATTCGTCGCCGTTGGCCTCCAATTCACCCCCATTGCTCAATTGCATTGCCGCTTTGTATTCATCCGGCAGCGCTGCGCCAAGTGCGTGTTCTGCGGCGACGACGAATTTTTCAGCTAGATCGAAGGGCATGGTTTCGTAAGCTTGATAGCTAGCAGAAGTGGTGTTTGCGAAAAGCCTAACGCTCACGGTAAGCGGCGCTGGAGTGCGAAGCACGGAAGGCACCCACAAGCGGAGCTTGTGGGCGTCCGCTTGACCAACTGGTTAGGCTGGCCGCAGACACGCCGTGCAGCGAATTGAACAAGCCTGGCAGAACAGTGCGGGCAGATGTTTGGCGATGAACCTGCGAGTGGTGCCCAAGCTCGGTGATGGCGTTACCACTTCCAGAGCGATGGCGTGCGCCAATGGGCGGCCGCGCAGCTTGGCGGTTCGCTGACTGCCGCAGGACAGGCAGCCCAAACATCCCGGATTGATTGGCCTCTCGCATGATTGAATGATTCAGAAGACGTGGCCTAACTACAAATAGACACCAACTGGTGGGTAACCAGTCGGCTGAGATGGTGGATAACCTTCCTTGTCATCTTGCATATCCCTATCTAGTCTGAGGCTCTCAACGGTCAGGACGACCAGACAAGGAGTTATACACCATGGATGGCAAGCCCCGTTTGCTCGATCAGATGCGCGAGCAGATTCGTCTTCGACACTACTCGATTCGCACTGAGCGCGTCTATTGCGAGTGGGTTCGGCGTTTTATCCGTTTTCACAACTATCGACACCCTGCCGATATGGCGGCGGCAGAAGTCGAGGCGTTTCTTTCCGATCTTGCCGTGCGCAGGAATGTCTCGGCCTCGACGCAGAACCAGGCGCTCGCGGCGTTGTTGTTTCTCTATAAGAAGGTTCTGCAGGTGGAGTTGCCTTGGCTCGGGGATGTCGTGCGGGCCAAGAGGCCGGCGCGTCTGCCGGTGGTGTTGAGTGTTGAGGAGGTACAGCACCTGCTGGGGCAGTTGAGTGGCGATATCTGGCTGATGGCCAGTTTGCTGTATGGCGCGGGGATGCGTTTGATGGAGGTGGCGCGGTTGCGCGTCAAGGATGTGGATTTTGCCCGTGGCGAAATCCTGGTGCGTGATGGCAAGGGTATGAAGGACCGGGTCACGGTCTTGCCGCGCCGGCTGGAGGTGCCGCTGAAAAAGCATTTGGCGGTGGTGAGAGCGAAGCACGAGGCGGAGTTGCAGGCGGGGAGAGGGGATGTCTATCTACCCGATGCTCTGGAGCGCAAGTATCCCAAGGCGCCTTGGGAGTGGGCTTGGCAGTATGTATTTCCGGCCGCATCGCTCTCCCGTGATCCGCGTAGCGGCAAGGTGCGCCGCCATCACTTCGATGAAAAGCGTATCCAGCGCGCTTTCAAGTCGGCGCTGAAGGCAGCCGGCATCGACAAGCTGGCCACGCCGCATACATTGCGGCATTCCTTCGCCACGCATCTGCTGGAGAGCGGGCAGGACATCCGGACCGTGCAGGAGTTGCTCGGCCACTCCGATGTGAAGACCACACAGATCTACACTCATGTACTCAATCGCGGCGGCCTGTGTGTGCTCAGTCCGCTGGATCGAGCCTGATTCGCGAGCATGCATAAAAAAGCCCCGCATCGGCGGGGCTTTTTTATTGGTACGTGGCGATCAGACCAGCTCGGCCCAGAGGTCGTACTCGTCGGCATCGACGATGCGCACGCGGACCTTGTCGCCCGGCTGCACGGTGGTGCTGTCGATGAACACGCTGCCATCGATCTCCGGGGCATCGGCCCAGGAACGGGCGACGGCGCCTTCGTGGTCGACTTCGTCGATCAGCACTTCGATCTCGGTGCCGACCTTGCGCTGCAGGCGCGCGGCGCTAATGGCTTGCTGATGGGCCATGAAGCGGTCCCAGCGGTCCTGCTTCACATCGTCCGGCACTGGCTCCAGGCCCAGGTCGTTGGCCGGGGCGCCATCCACCGGGCTGTACTGGAAGCAGCCGACGCGGTCGAGCTGGGCTTCGGTCAGCCAGTCCAGCAGGTACTGGAAGTCTTCCTCGGTCTCGCCGGGGAAGCCGACGATGAAGGTGGAGCGGATGGTCAGTTCCGGGCAGATCTCGCGCCAGGACTTGATGCGGGCCAGGGTCTTGTCTTCGAAGGCGGGGCGCTTCATGGACTTGAGCACTTTCGGGCTGGCGTGCTGGAACGGGATGTCCAGGTACGGCAGTAGCTTGCCGGCAGCCATCAGCGGGATCACGTCGTCCACGTTCGGGTACGGGTAGACGTAGTGCAGGCGCACCCACACGCCCATGCTGGAGAGCGCTTCGCACAGCTCCTTCATACGGGTCTTGACCGGCTGGCCTTCCCAGAAGTCGGTCTTGTACTTGAGGTCGACGCCGTAGGCGCTGGTGTCCTGGCTGATCACCAGCAGCTCTTTGACGCCAGCCTTGACCAAGCGCTGGGCCTCGGACAGCACGTCACCCACCGGACGGCTGACCAGCTTGCCGCGCATGGACGGGATGATGCAGAAGGCGCAGCTGTGGTTGCAGCCCTCGGAAATCTTCAGGTAGGCGTAGTGGCGCGGGGTCAGCTTGATGCCCTGCGGCGGCACCAGGTCGACGTAGGGGTTGTGATCGGCCTTGGGCGGGATCACCTCGTGCACGGCGTTGACCACCTGCTCGTACTGCTGCGGGCCGGTGACGGCCAGCACGCTCGGGTGCACGTCGCGGATGGCGTTCTCGGACACGCCCATGCAGCCGGTGACGATCACCTTGCCGTTCTCGGCGATGGCTTCGCCGATGGTGTCCAGCGACTCGGCCTTGGCGCTGTCGATGAAGCCGCAGGTGTTGACCACCACGACGTCGGCATCCTGGTAGGTCGGGACGATCTCGTACCCTTCCATGCGCAACTGGGTGAGGATGCGTTCGGAGTCGACGGTGGCCTTGGGGCACCCTAAGGAAATAAACCCTACACTAGGCGCTTTCTTTTCTACATTCGTTGTCATGGGCGGATCACGGGTGCCAAAAATAAACGCGAGAGTATACAGCTATCTGCGGTTTTCCGATCCTCGGCAGGCGACGGGGAGCAGTGCCGATCGTCAGCTTCAATACGCCCAGCGCTGGGCGGCTGAGCGGGGGCTGCTGCTCGATGAGAGCTTGTCGCTTCGGGACGAGGGCTTGTCTGCCTACCACCAGTTGCACGTCAAGCAGGGTGCGCTCGGTGCTTTCCTGAAGGCGGTGGATGAGGGGCGGATACCGGAAGGTTCGGTGCTGATCGTTGAGGGGCTCGACCGCTTGAGCCGGGCTGAGCCCATACAAGCCCAGGCGCAGTTGGCGCAGATCATCAATGCAGGAATCACGGTGGTGACCGCCAGCGATGGCCGTGAATACAACCGCGCGGGCTTGAAAGCCCAGCCGATGGACTTGGTGTACTCGCTATTGGTGATGATCCGCGCGCACGAGGAATCGGATACGAAGAGCAAGCGGGTCAAGGCAGCGATCAGGCGGCAGTGCGAAGGCTGGAAGGCTGGCACCTATCGAGGCCTGATCCGAAACGGGAAAGACCCGCAGTGGCTGCGCTGGGACGGCGAAGCGTGGCAACTGATCCCTGAGCGAGTGGAGGCGGTTCGGTATGCGCTGAAGCTGTACAAACAGGGTGAGGGGGCTACCAGGGCTGTACGTAAGATGGCCGAGCAGGGGTACACCCTGAGTGACTGGGGGCTGGCTGGCCAGCAGATCTACCGCCTGATCAAGCTGCCGGCCCTGCGTGGGGCAAAGCGAATCAGTGTCGACGGTGAGGATTATCTGCTGGAGGGTTACTACCCGCGCGTGCTCAGTGATGAGGAGTTTGATGACCTGCAGGCGTCCACCGAAACGCGGCACGGTCGGCGGGGTGCCAGTGACATTGTTGGGATCGTCACCGGCATCGGCATCACCTGGTGCGGATACTGCGGTACTGCGGTGGTCGCTCAGAACCTGGTGAGCCGTGCCAAAGAAGACGGCACCCTTAACGATGGGCATCGTCGGCTGCACTGCACTTCCTACAGTAAGAGCTCTGGCTGCAAGTCGGCCAGCTGCAGTGTGGTTCCGGTGGAGAAGGCGATTCCTTCCTACTGCTCGGATCAGATGAACCTGTCTCGCTTGGCCGAGCCTTCTGACGATGGGCATGGGTTGCGGCAGCGTCTACAAGGGACCCGCCGAAAGTGCGGGGAGGTGGAGCGACAGTTGGCCAGAATCACCGAGGCGCTGCTGGCGGATGATCAGGGCCCGGCACCGTTGGCGTTTGTGCGCAAGGCGCGCGAGCTGGAGGCCGAGCTGCAGCAGCTTCAGGTTGAAGGGGAGCAGCTGGAGCGGCAACAGGCCATCCAGTCAAAGGGGCAGACGCCCGCTGCAGCCGAGCAATGGCAGGCTCTGGCCGCAGGGGCCCAGGACATCTACAGCCCTGCGCGGGAGCAGCTGCGGCAGTTGGTGCTCGATACCTTCAGTAAGGTGGTGGTGTATATGAGGGGATTGGTGCCTAGTGAAAACGGCGGGCACCTTGATATGCTGCTTATATCGCGCTCAGGCCAACGGCGCTGGTTGAGGGTCAATCGGCGCACAGGTGCTTGGGAAAGTAGTGTCGATAGAAGGATGGATGAGTGAGTGACGTACTGAATCCGGTAGCGCCGGCAGCCGTTGCAAAGAAGAGTGGTTGGCTTGCTAGAGCAGACGGGGTAGGCAATTGGCTCGTTAGCGTAGCCTTCAATCTCTGTCTGCCGTTGGCCCCGTTGATTGTTGAGTATGCAATTACTGGTGGCGTGAGTGATTCCAATATGGTTCTCGCCGCCAGCATTTACTCAGTCACGACAGGCGTAGCATCGAGAAGCACGGTGATATTTTCTTTGTCGATTCTGATGTGTTTCTTCTATACGGCCATGTTTGGTTTTCTTATTGATGGTCAGAAAGACGATGTAGGTAATTTCAATGCTCTATGGGCGCTTTGTTTCTTGTTGCTGTCCAATATTGTCTTGAAGTTCAAGCTCCATGTTGTTGACTTGAAGCCGTACACAGATTTCACCTTGAGGGCTCCTCAATGAATGAGCTACTCCCGTTTCTCTCGGCTGTTCCTGTTGTTGGCGGAATCATCGCGCTCCTTTATTCGGTGAAAACTCTCCGCGAGTCTGTGCTAGCTCAGCAACGGATGGTGGCGGCTCTACGCTCAGAGATTGAAGAGCAGGCGAAGATTACTGCGAAAGCAAGTGAGGATCCTGCAGACGTGGTCGATGCGTTGACAGTCTCTTCTTTGACTGAGAACAAAACGACTCAGGTTGAAGTATTGGAAGTGCCAAAGTTCTCTATCCGCAGTGAAGAAGACCGGGTCAAGTCGCCAGCGGTTAATTTGGGAGATAACGACCCCGCGCTTGTCAGGCATCTTTACTGGCAAGTGGTTAAGGGTGGTGCGAAAAATCCAGACGCCAGCAGGATACTGATGGCTGCATTGGGTGACCTTGCTGCCGCGGACAGAAGGGTCATTAAGAGTGCATTGAAGAACAACACCGACCGAGGTCGAGTTCGCTACATACATCGGCTGTTCACGAAGGCTACGGCAGAATAAATAAAAGGCGCCAATATCGGCGCCTTTTGTTTATGCGGCATTCTTGTGCTGGTGAGTTGTAGGTGGCGCTGAATGAACTACTAGGTGCCCCTCGCCCTGCCAGAAATTCTCCTGAGCCTCAATGCACACTCGCCACGCAGCCCAGGCCACGGCCGGGCCGGCTTCGATGATGTTGCCGGCTTCGTCCACGATGGCCATGCGGGCCGGCTTGCCGTCCGCGGTGGTCACGTTGAAGCCGGTGCTGATGGTCGCGCTGATGCGGGAGGCTTGCAGCTGCGGGTTGGGTACGGAGTCCTTCATGCTGCCTCCAGGGCCGACCAGGCGCCGAGTGATTCGAAGATGTCGTAGGCGTGGGCCTCCTCGATGGTGACGTCATAGGGCGTGGCGATCCACGCCATGCCAATCAGGTGGTGCGGTGGGCAGTTCGCGCGGAGCGGTTCGCTGTAGGCTTGGATTACGTCGCCAAGGTGCTTCGCCAGGTAGCCGTTCTGCAGTGCCACTTCGATGCTCTTGAGGTAGCGCTCGCCGCACTGTTTCCGGCAGATGCCGGCGATGTAGATGCTCCACTGGTGGGGGAGATCGCACACGGCATCCACCAAGGCCTTGCGGGCATTGCTGGTGATGAGAGAGCCGTTCTTCCAGTTGATCAGCGTGTGGAGGTTGCTGGCCTCCAGATCGATCACCGCCACGTGATTGCTGCGCAGCATTGCGCGGCTGTAGCGCACCATGCGGGCGTGGGCGCTGTTGGGCTTGCGCTTCTTCATGCCGGCACCTCCTGCGACAGGCTCTTCAGCAGTGTCTGCAGCTGGTTGAGACCCTGTAGTTTCGTGGCGGTGGACTCCTGCTCTTGGGCCACCACCAGAGCGGCCTCCTCGATCTGGCGGGAGAGGTGCAGCAGTTGCCGGCCGGTGGCGGCTGTTTGGTGCGCCAGGTCGGCCAGCAGCTCCACTGGGGACTTGGCCGCCGCTTTGGCGGGTGCGCTGGTGGTGGCGCCCATGTTTGGCTCCTGAGGATTAGTGGTGGGCTCGCGGACTTCGATGCGTTGGAAGTGCCCGCTCGGGCGCTCGCGCACTAGGCCGGCTTCTTTCAATGCCTTGATGCACCCGCGCACTACGTGCAGGTCGGTGCTGCTGCGGGTGCTGGCGGCCAGGGCGTTCTTGATCTGAATTGGCTGCCAAGCCTCTTGGATCGGGGTGGCCTCGTAGACCTTCCGAGCAACCGCGGTGCAGCCCTGAAGGGCGGCCTGTTGTTTGGCTGGGGTCATGCTGCCGTCTCCTGATGCAGGGCGAACTCGCCGGGCTTGATTCGCTGAAAGTGCTGGCCGGCGATCTGCCGAACCTTCTCCCTCCACCATGGGTTCTCGCTGGGGCGGTTCCCCTCAATGCAGGCGTAGAGCTGGGTGAGGGTTGCTCGGCCGCCGCAAGCCTCTAGCGCCAGCCGTACCGCATCGCGCCAGCAGTTGGCGCGTGCTTGGTTGCCGACCATCAGGGCACGGATGTCCTTGTGCATATCAGCTAGGGCGTGTGCCTCGGCATAAAGGAAAAAGCCTGACAGTACAGTGCGGCGCGCCTTGGTGAAGGTGCACCACATCAGTGGCTTGCTCAGGTTCTCGAACAGGTTCTTGGGCAGCAGCTCCTGGGCAATGGAATAGCGGCGGGAGAGCGCCACCACCTTGCTGGCGGTCTGCAGGTAGTAGACCGGCAGGAGGAAACCAACGCGGCCGTCGTATTCCAGCAGCTCGTAGCAGCGGGCCAGGAAACCATCGATCAGATCCGACTGATAGGGCGGGTTGCCGATCACAACCGAAGGGCGACGCGGTAGCTGTGCCTGGAGGAAGTCACCCACGATCACGTCTCGGCCTGAATTGGCCCGGGCAGCCGTAGCCATTTCCGGGTCGATCTCCACCCCGTAGGCGTCAACATCTGGAGGGATCGCCATCAGGAACCGGCCGTCGCCACAAGCGGGCTCGAGCACGGTGTCACCTTGGCGCAGGTCTGAGAAGTGGCGGGCAACCAGCAGTTCGGCAGCCCAGGTGGGGGTGAAGAACTGGCCGAGCTCGGGCTTGAGGTTCATGCCGCCACCTCGCTTTGCTGCTGCTCGACCAAGTTGGCGCGGACCAGCGCCGCGGCCACCGGTGGGCAGACGCTGTTGCCGCACATGCGTACCTGGCTCGACTTGGAGAGCTTCGGGTTGGTCAGGGTGCGGTCGTGGATGTAGTCGGCTGGGAAGCCCTGGGCCGCATAGAGCTCATGCGGTTCCAGCATGCGCATGCCGATATCCACGATCTGGTAGGGTTCGCCCTTGACCATGACCAGCCCGAGGCGGTCCTTGGTGGTGATGGTGTGCAGCGGATCGTCCAGCGACTGGCCGCAGCCGTGCTCGTAATACTTGAGCAGGAAGGCACGCACCTCGCCGAAGTGGCCGCCCGTGGTGAGGGTGTGCATTGGCTCGCGCATATCCTGGCCGTCGCAGTTGTTGCGCAGCTTGAGCAGGTGACTGGTCACCAGGGCGTTGTGGTCGACGGTGGTCACGGTCGGCGCCGGGTCCGTCATTGGGGCGCCTGGGCCTTTGTAGTTGCCGCCGTAGTGCTTGGCGAGGAAGGCCGCTACGAGGCCGATCGGTGCAGCTCCACCAGGGCGCTTGATGTAGCTGTTTGCCGTTACGGTCGGCAGTGGCTCCTCAACGGAGGTGCCGCGGTCGTTGGTGCGGAACTTGGTAATGACTGGGGCGACCACGGCAAAGCGGTTCTCTGTAGTCTGCGTGCGCAGTGGCTGGTCCACCGAAAGGCTGCGCAGGTCCTTCCCGTTCTTCGTGCCGTAGTAGCTGACAATGAACGGTTCGGCCGACTCGATCACATAGCGCTGAATGCCCCGGGCAATGCGGCGCATGGTGGCCTCGGCCAGCGGGCGCTTGCGATTGAAGATCGACGGGCAGGGCAGGGACCAGTCGATGATGTCCGCTGCCAGGTGCTGCGGCTGGGCCTGCTTGGCCTTCACCTCGGCGCTGCTGGCCGCCAGGTGCGACGGGCTCGGCCAGACAATGGGCTGGCCGTCACAGCGTGCGATGAGGAACAGGCGCTTGCGGATGGTGGCTGCGCCGTACTGGTTGGCGCGCAGCTCGCGCCACTCCACCTGGTAGCCGTGGCGGCGCAGCGCGTTGACGAAGCTGTTGAAGGTCCGGCCCTTGTTCTTCGGGCAGGGGCGGCCATCGGCCAGCGGGCCCCAGGTGACGAACTCCTCGACGTTCTCCAGCATGATCACGCGCGGGCGCACGGTGGCGGCGTAGCGGATGGCGACCCAGGCCAGGCCGCGAATCTCCTTCCTCACCGGCTTGCCGCCCTTGGCCTTGCTGAAGTGCTTGCAGTCTGGGCTGAACCAGCAGAGGTCGACGGGTCGGCCTCCGGTGATCTTGCGCGGGTCTACCTCCCACACGCTCTCGCAGTAGTGCTTGGTGTGCGGGTGGTTGATCTCGTGCATGGCGATGGCTTCGGGGTCGTGGTTGATGGCGATATCAACCGGCCGTCCGAGGGCCATTTCGATGCCAGTGGAGGCGCCGCCGCCGCCGGCGAAGTTGTCGATCACCAGGCCGCCGAAGTTGAAGCTGGGCTGCGGGTGGATGCGGTAAAGGCTGCTCATGCGTCCCCCTCGCTCGGCTGCTGAGCAGCCAGGGCAGCGTCGACAGCCGCGTCCAGATCCTCGCCATTGAGCACCAGGTTGTCCGGGGTGAGGCCCGCGAACACACCCCCGCAGGTGATGGTGTCCAGATCGCGGGCGCGCAGCCAGAGGTAGCGGTTGGCGTTCTTCGCGCATTCAGCGAAGCGCGGGTGCAGGTCGATGCAGTCCGAGTCCGGGTCGATGATCTCGTTCTTCTCGTACATGATCACGTGGCACATGCCGCTGATCACCCGGCCATAGAAGGCTGGGGCTGTGCGCAGCAGGCGTGCCAGGTTGTTGTAGAGGGTCTGCAGGTGCAGGGTGTTGTCGCAGTCGAACTCTTCCTCGCCGTCCTGCAGCAGTTCGCTGAGACTGTTACCGGCGTCCGGGTTGGACCATGGCCCGCCGAAGCGGGCGTCGATCAGTTGCAGGATATTCAGCAGCTCCTCGGCGGCCTCGATGTCCTGGGCCGATGGTTTCGCCATTTTCATGCCAAAGCCCTCCCGCGATGCGTGGTGGCCAGCAGTTGGAGCAGGCGCTGGTGGTAGTGGATGGCTGCGTAGCTGGGCTGCCACGGGTCGATGAAACCGGCGTGAGGCTGGATGCTATCGAGGCAGGGCCAGGGCTCCGGGTGCTCGGGCATCAGGTCGCGCTTCTCGGTGGCCAGCGCCACCAGGTCGGCATGCTTCACGCAGGCCGGCAGGTGCGGGTCGAGGTCGAAGCGGTGGCAGATGGCAATCCAGACCCTGCGCTCGGTTAGGTCGTAGAGGCACTCCGTCCCCATACCGTTGGCGAAGTCGCGCATGCCTTCCTTGAGAGGGCGTACTAGGTCGCCCACGTAGGCCTCGGTGGCGTCATGCAGCAGGGCGGCTAGTTGGTGCTCCGCTGGTACCAGATCAGCCACCAGGTAGCAGTGCTGGGCCACGCTGTAGAAGCGATTGGTGTGCCCGTTGAAGCGGCACTGCATGCTCAGGCTGTGCGCGATGTCGGCTGGGTCGACCATGGATGCGGTCGGGTTGGCGAGGTCGAACTTCAGGCCGCTACGGGTGAGAATCCAGCTCATACCTCACCCCCATCTAGGTTCTCGCCCAGCAGTTCGCCGGCAGCCTGCAGCGCCCGTCCGGCGCGCGATGCGGACACTTCGCCCTGAGTGAGGGCCAGGCGCAGGCACTCGGTGACTTCTGCCAGGGCTGCGCGCAGATCGGGGGATTCCATGGTGGATTCGAGCTGAGCAGGAATATGGCCGGTTACCAGCTCGTGATCGCCCGGCACCTTGAAGCCGGCCGCGTTGCGGTGGCCACCGCCGCCGTACTGCTTGGCGATTTCGCCCACGTCCAGCCCCTCATCGGTGCTGCGCAATGAGAATTGGCGGGCTTCGGCGGTGTCCCAGTAGATGGCTGCGAACGGTTGGCCTTGGCTCAACATATGGCCGGCATCGCTGGCCATGGTGTGTGGCAGGTTGATGGCGGGGACGGATACGCCGCCAATCACCATTAAGCGGCTGTTGCTGCCAACAAGATCGGCAATGTCCTTCTGCTGCTTGCGATCAATCGCCAGGCCATCCAGCCACAGCCGGTCGATATCGTCGAACATCAGGCGATCCCAGGTTGCAAAGTCCTGGGGGTAACTGAATACGGCCGCCATTACTTCTCTGGTGCCTTCCATCTTGAACTGCCAGAGGTCGCGGTCTTCGATGTGGTTGATCAGGGCAGGGCGCGGAGTGGCTGGGAAGAAGAAGTCCCAGGTCATGCCTGCGCCGCTGCGTTTCATATCAAAGTGCGCGGCAAGCTGGTCGTGAGATTCCATCCAGAGCAAGAAACTACTCGGGGCCTTAGGCAGTTGCGCGAGTGCCTCGGCCGCTGTTTTGTGGTGGTCAATCACGAGGATGGACGTACCGATCTCGACCATCTGCTGCAGGGTTTCGAGCGGGTACGAAAAATCCACAATGATCACGGAACGGCCTGCAACGTCCGGTGCTGGTTTGCCGTAGGCGGCAGGGTAGAACTCGACGTTCTTGTCGCCGAGGGCGTGGCGTACAACCCAGGCCGCCCCGAACCCATCGGCGCAGTTGCCGTGATAGATGCAAAGGGTTTTCATGCTGCGGCCTCCATCTGGGCTTTCACGGCGGGCAGACTCATGGCTTGCTCGAAGCTGAGAAGGCGGCGCGAGAACGGCTCGAAGGGGCCGGTGGAGTTGGTCAGCACCAGGGTCTTGGTGGTGGGTGCCTGCATGCCGGGCTGCCAGTCGTCGAGGATGTCAGTCAGGCCGAGAGCGTTGGCGATTGCGCGGGCGTTTTTGGTTTTGCCGCAGCCTTCCGGGCCGTAGACCAGCCAGCTCTTGCCGTTGGGCTGTGCTTGCTCGGCCAGTTCCAGTGCGTTGCTGCTGCCGTGGGCTTCTTTCAGGCGGGTGATCAGCTGCTCCAGGCGGCCGTGTACGGTGGCGGCGAAGCGGGTCTGGTCGAGCAGCTTGAAGTTGCTGTAGGTCTCAGCGGCCAGGGCCAGCTGCTTGTTGGCGACCTGCAGGGTGGTGATGTCCTCTGCCGACAGCGCCCGGGCGGCATAGATGGCAATGCGGGCGTCGCAGTCCTGCATGATCGCGTCGACCTGCTGGCTCTGCTCGGCACGGTTGGTGGCCAGCTGGTTCTGCAGGCGCAGAATCTCGGCGGCCTGGTACTGGGCCAGGTCGGCGTTGCTGCTTTCGGCATCGTCATAGCCGAGGTTGTAGCCGGTGGCGCGGGCGCGTTCGGCGCTGCGGCGGGAGTAAACGGCCAGGCCAATCAGGGAGAGTACCAGGCCGGCGACGATCAGGGTGAGCGTAGTGGTTTGCATGTGCTGTGTCCTCGTAGAGCCCGCCGCCGGGAATGGTTGTGAGAGTCCGGCGGCGGGGTGTTGCAACGGGTTTAGAGAGTGGCTTCGTACATCGGCACTTCGCCGATGCCTTCGCTGATGCTTTGGCGGACGGCGCCGTAGGCTTCTTCCAGCACCTTGTCCGGGCGTACCAGCTCGTACCAGATGACCAGGCGGCCCTCGGTAATGCGGTAGCGGAAGCGAGCGGATACCAGGAAGGCATCGCCGCCCAGGAAGGGCTTCACGCCGATGTAGAACTGCTCAGGGATGCGCAGCTGGCCAGTCTCACCGGCGCGGCCGTCGATCTCCTCGTTGTAGGTCAGCTGCACCTGGCCATTGTCGAGGCGGGTGCCCTGGCGGAAGGTGATGTTCTTCTGCGCCTGCAGGGTGCGGCTGATCTCCAGCATATCCGCGGCGGTCGGTGCGTCCGGCGCCTGATCGGGGCTGACCAGATCCTTGACGTTGTCTTCGATGAACTCGGCGAAGTCGGCCTGGCTCAGGCGCTTGCGGTCGAAGGCTTTCCAGTTGCCCCACTCGACGGTGAGCGGGCAGGCATAGGACGCAGTGTGCGAGCCCCAGGCCGGCTGGTCGGGCTGGTGGTAGTCGAAAACGGCGCGGAAGGTGCGGCCTTCCGGCCCGTTGCAGAACACCACGGTGGCGGCGTTGGCGAAGCGCTTCACGTACTCGATGAAGGTGTTCGCATCCAGCACGGTGAGGTGCTGCTTGGTGCGGGTGGGGGCCGGCAGGTGCTCTTCGAGCACTTTCAGCGTGGTATCGACCGGGACCAGCGCGAGCGGGGCCTTGATCTGTTCCACGTTGAACGGGCGGCCCAGGCCCTGGGCGAGGGCGACCAGCTTGTCGATAGCTTCTTTCATTGCTGTGCTCCTGTGAGCGGTTGTGAGAGGTGGTTACTCGCTGACTTGGCGCAGCTGCTCGGGGGCCTCTTCGCCGCCAACAGGGCGCAAGTCCATCTGCTGCTGGCGAGGATCGCGGCGGCTGAGGTTGCCTTCGGGGGTGAGGAAGAACAGCGAGCTACCGCGCGGCAGCTTCGGTTCCTTGGCCTTAACCTCGGCCTTGACGGTGATCTGGCCGGCGCCCTCGGGCTTGTAGTTGAGGGTGATGGTCAGCGCGCCTGCCTTGTTGGTAAGGCGAATTAGGTCGATGAGGTTGTGCTGCGCGTCGGTCAGCTCGTCCAGCAGGCCACCCATCTCGATCTCGCGGAGGGTGTCCATGAAAGGGCGTTTGCTCATGTGCTGTGTCTCGTAATCAGTGAGAGTCTGGTGAAGCGCCCCGCGGGCGCTTCCATGTGGGTGAGGTGATGCGGTTCCGTTACATGGCTGCCAATCCTCCGTGTGGTGTGGGTGCCCAGGCGGCTAGGCCGCGGTCTGCGCCTGGGTGTCGAGGTAGGTGGCGAGGTCGGCCATGCGTACCCGCAGCGGCGCCACGCGGGAGGGGTACGCCTTGAAGGTGGCCAGCTTGATCTCGCCCTTGTTGATGAGGGCGCGCAGGCTCTTGTCCGTCTTGAGGTGGGGGAAGTAGGCCTGCCGCACTTCGGTCAGGCTGAGACTGGTGGCCTTCCAACGGGCCTGCAGCAATTCCTGGGTGTTGCTCACGCTGCTGCCTCCCCGCGCCCCGCTGGTAGCCGGAGCCGCAACAGCGCGACGAGACTGTCGACAGTCTTGCCGCGTGCGTGGCTGGCGATGTTGCCGGCTTCGTCGGTGATCACGGCGCCGAGTGGGCGCACGGGGTCGTTGGTGAGGGTGACGAAGGGCAGCCAGCCGCGGGGGATGATGGCGCCCAGGGCGGTGTACAGCTCGGCCAACTGAATGGCGGCGGCCGGGATGCCTTCCAGGCGCTGGATGCACTCGGCGGCGGCTGCGCGCACGGTGGTCGCTTCCACGGCGGTGGGGTTGTTGAAGTGCATGTCGGTCAGCTTCAGCACGCCGACCGCGTCGGTGATGGGGTTGCTGTTCATGCTGCGGTGTCCTTCTGTGGTACTTCCGTGATGGCAATGCCCATCTGCTTGGCCAGCCAGTCGATGCCGTGCTCGGTGACCTTCAGCACCGCGTAGTGCTTGCGGTAGCCGAGGTGCTTGGGCTGGGTAACGCGGGCGTCCATGAACAGGTTGCCGCCGCCGATGTGCTTGGCCGCCAGGCTGCCGTCCCGGTTCAGGTGGCCCTTATCGCGCAGGAAGGCGCGCAGTGTGTTCTCGGTGATGCCCAGCACCTGGGCGGCCTCTTTCACAGTGCGGTGCATGGCGGTGGCCCTCAGGCGACGTTGATGGCGCGCAGGCGCAGCGTGGTGATGACGTGGTCGAGCTGGGCGTGCAGGTAGTCCAAGTCCGCGTCGTTCTCCACCGCCATGTCCTGGGCGTGCAGAGCGATGCCGGACTCGCTGGCGTGCGGGTTGACCGCCTGTGCATCCGGCCTGCGGATGTGCAGCACCAGGCCGCCGCGCTGGCGGATCCACGCGGCCTCGTTCTCGAAGCGCACGTCGCTGATCACGAAGCCCGCGTGCCAGTCCTGGTGCTCGCTTGCCAGGTTGGCGAGGTTCTCGGCGGCCAGGCGCAGCCAGAGCTCCGGGTGCACCAGGCTGCGGCCCCATTCGGTACCGAGCGTCTGCAGCAGCTCACGGGGAGACTTGCCCAGCCAGGCCAGGGGCTGCTCCTTGAGGGCGCCGTCGAGCTGCTCGGCGGTGAGGTTAAACATCACCTGCAGAGCGGCCTTGAGCGGCAAGGCGAAGGCATAGGCCAGCAGTTGGTACTGCGCAGCCAGGTAGCGGGCGGCGGTGTCTTTGCCCACACGGGCGGGGCCTGCGAGGCCGATAAGGATCTGGCTCATGCTGCTGCCCCCGGAATTGCGGCCTGGCGTCCTGCACGGCCGATGGCCGTCAGCTCGGCAGCGCGCTGCTCACTGGCGTTGAGGGCTAGGTCATGCAGGCGGTCACTAGCGTCGATGCTGATGGCGTCGAGCGTAACGGCTGCCCCGATCAGGCCCAGCGCGATGTAGAACTCGGCGTTCACGTCATCGTTGCTGCGGCCGGCGCGCACCCGCTTCAGGGTGCTGAGCAGGCGGTCACGCAGGGCAGAAAGGCAGATAGCTTGGCGAGTGCTCATGCTGCGTCACCTCCGAACGGGCCGGTGAGTTCATCGACGATGAAGTAGCGGCGGCAATCGAGGTCGGCCGAAAGGTATTCCTGGCGGCCGGAGACGAAGAAGAAGGTAGCTCCGGGCTTTTGGAGCTGGGGCTTGCCGCCGTTGATCACTACCAGCCGGCCGGTGGCCTGCTGGACGGCGCGAACGGCGTCTGGGTTGTTGGTGCAGGCCGGGTGCAGGAGCACCTGGCAGCGGGCGTGCTGTGTCGTTTGCATATTGCGTACTCCAGGGGTGAGAGAGTGGGTACGCCATAGAAATTAGCTTTACTAATTTATCAAGTCAACAGTAACGCTTATAAAATTTACTCCGGGCACAAAAAAGCCGCCTGGTGGCGGCTTGCGGGGTTACAGGAGTACCGAGTACCAGAACACTTTGCCGATGATTCTGATGTGCTCGTTGACGTAGTCGCCCTCGTAGCGCTCGTCCGGGTGTTCATCGGCGTTATAGCTGCGAACACGCAGCCCGCCACCGGGGAGCTTATAGAGCAGCTTTACGCGCAGCTGGCCGCTGTGGTCGATGGCGTACATCTTGCCGTCCTGCACCTGGGTGGCGCCGGTGTCGATGCCGGCCGTGCTTCCGTCAGGTAGCACCGGCTCCATGCTGTTGCCTGTAACAGGCACGCAGGCTGCGGCCTCAGGTGATACGCCTTTGCGCTGCAGGGTGCGGCGGCCAAAGCGGAGTTTCCGTCCTCCGGTTTCCAGCATTACTTCTGATCCCTTGCCAGCTGATAGTTCGACTTCCTGGTAGAAGGGCAGCTCGACCTCGTCGGGCCCAAGCGGTGTTTCATCATCCCAGACCTCAACAGGGTATAGGCCGGGGTGCTCACCCACGGCGCTGCTGTTGGTCTCTGTTGATGTGGGCCGCTCAGTGCGGATCAGCCCGGCGAGGCGGGGGCTCACATCAATGGGCTCAAACTTCAAGGCGGTGGCCAGTTTGAGCAGCGCGGGGAGATTCAGGGGAATCTTCCCGGTCATGTATTGGCTCACCGCACTTTGTCCGGACCAGCCGCAAAGCTCGGCTATTCGCTCTTGTGTAAGGCTGCGGTCAGCTTGCTTGCGGGCCTTATAGATAGCCTGCAGGCGAGCGGCCTCTGCCTTCTGTATGTCTTGGGATATGTCCATTCATCCAATCTATAAGCGGCGCTTATTTTTCACAAACAGCAGGACTGTTATTTAGGTTGCGCAGAAAAAGAAGTGATACTAATATCCCCGCATCACCCATCGAGGACATCGTGATGGACGAGTTCACCGGCTTGCCCCTGGCCGACTTTGCGAAGGGGAAGAACCAGCCCGAGCTGGCCGGAATCTTCGGGGTCACCCAGAGCGCGGTGTCTCAGATGATGAAGTCCGGGCGCGACATTCGGGTGCGGCAACTGCCTGAGGGCGGTTATCAGGCATACGAAATTCGCGTTGTTGGGAGCCGCCGGAAGGCGGCGTGAATTGCCGGCGCGGGAGACTCTCACCTCCCGCGCCGGCGGGGTGCCGGGCAAGGACTCTCACCTCCTTGTTCCGGCTTATGACGACACAGCACTGCATCGGTCATGGCTATAGAGTAGGGCGTGCCCTGCGCTGTGGCTAGGCCGTAAAGGAGTCATTTACGGTTATGAGTCGCACAGACCTTTTGCCGGACGCTGGTCCGGTTCTCTCACTCCGCCAGGCGCTGTATCGCGCCGGGCGCGACTACAAGGGGGGCATCACGTCCCTCGCGCATGACTTGGGTATGGATCTGGATACCCTGCAGAAGAAACTCAAGCTGGACGAGGAGCGCCGCTGGCCGACCCCGGACGAACTTGAAGAGATCATCACCTTCACCCAGGACAGCCGCTTGCTGGATGCGCTACTGCGACCGGCCTGCGCGGTGTGGTATCGCCCGTTGCCAGTGCCGGCTACCAAAGACGCGCTCAAGGCGGTGGGTGAGCTGCTGCAGAAGGAAGGCCAGTTTGTTGGCAGCCTGCACCAGGGCGCCGCAGACAACGTGTGGCAGCAGCACGAAGTGGCGCTGCTCGAGCACCACGGCAATGAGGTGATCCGCGCGGTGCTCGGCATCATGGCTGGCGCCCGCGCCGCGATGGAGGGGCGCCACGATGGATGAGGCTCAGTTCGAACAGGCGCAGCGCCTGCAGGACGAGCGCCTGCAGCAAGCCATCGACAGCCGCGTGCAGTACCAGGGCGAGAGCGCTGAAGACTGCGATGAATGCGGCACCGATACCCCCGAAGCCCGGCGCCTTGCAGTGCCGGGTTGCCGCTTCTGCGTGGAATGCCAGGGGCTGCGGGAGGTAAGGCGATGAGTACAGTCGACAAGATTGTCCAGTTCCTGACTGCAGCGCCGCCGCCAGCCGGGGAAGTTGTCACCTTGCCGCGTGAAGTTGCCGAGCGGCTCGCCGGCACTGCCGAGGTGCACCACGGGGCATTCGCAGATGTGCAGGCCATTCGTGATGCCCTGGCTGAGCCGAAGGCCGAGTTGTGGGCCGTGCACAGCGTTGGCCCGGGAGAGGTTTGGCCTGCGCTCACGCGCGAGCGCGCTGAGCAGGAAGCCAAAGATCTGCGCGACTCGGTGAAGGCCGGTGTGGGGATTGAGGTGCAGGTGGATGTGATCCCCTCGCCCTGGACTCCTCAGGAGCACTTCGAGCTGCTGGCAGAAGAGACCACAGAGCACCGCGATGACTGCCTCGACGCTTATCGAGAGAAGGAGGCAGCGTTCAAGGCTGCCTGCGCTGACCTGGCGGCGATCCAGGCCCTGCTTGGCTTGGCAGGCGCCTATGCGGGTGTAGACCCATTGCTGCGGGCGATTACCGAGCTTGGGTTGAAGGCTCGCGGGGAGGCTGAGTGATGGCGGACCAATACATTTATGACGTGGACGAGCTGAGCCGCGATAACGATGGCTCGATCATCTGCCGCTGCCCGCACTGCCAGAACATCACCGGCCTGGAAGGGCAGGAGTTCGAAGACGTGCGCGGCGAGCAGTACACCTGCCGCTGTGGTGGCATGTTCCAGATCGCCAGCGGCGCGCGGCGCGTGCGCGATCCTGAGAACCTCAGGCTGAACAAGGGGATTCCGGAATGAGCATCGTCGAGATCCACGGCGGTGGTGACCGCCGCAGCATGATCAAGCGTTACGAGCGCAAGTCGAAGCATGATGCCATCCGCGAGCTGATCGACCTGGTGCACTGCTGCTGGAACCGCATCGACCAGCTGGAAGGCCAGTTGCCGGGCGCTTCCGATCTGGCGGACTGCACTGGCCGTAGCCCGAAGGACTATGCCATCGAGCATGCCGAGTACATGGCGAAGTGCACCGAGCGGCTGTCTGCGGACTTCGACGCATACGGGATGGCCATCGCCGAGGCTGAGCTGGGTGATGACAATGATGAAGGGTTGCAGGAGGCGGTAGACGACGCGCGCTCTGACCTGCAGGAGACCCTGGTTGACCTGCGGGGCTATGTCTACGAGTTCCGCAAGCGTAGCGCCCGAGCTATTGCTGCCGCCCAGCAGGGCAAGGAGCAGGGGGCTGGCGAATGACGCAGGCAGGAAGCCCCACTCCGATTGCCGCCTGGGCGCGGCGCTATATCGAAACCTTCAACCTGGCCCTGGTGCCCATCGACCCCGGGCAGAAGGCGCCGAAAGGCAGTGGCTGGAACAAGCCGGGCGGGTACATCACCGATGCTGACCAGGCCGAGGCGTTCTGGACGAAGCACCCGAAGCACAATATGGGCGTGGTACTCGGCCCGAGCGGCGTGTGCTCGCTGGACGTGGACCATGTGGAGTACTGCCGCGATGTGCTACGGGATGTGCTGGGTATCGACCTCGACGCGCTGGCTGTTGCCTATCCAACCCTGGTGGGCAACCCGGCGCGCTTCCGCATTCTGTTCAAGGTGCCTGCGGGTCTGGAGTTCAACCGCCACTCGCTGAGCTGGCCCAACCCGCTGGACCCGGACGGCAGCAAGCACAAGCTGGCCACGGCGGCGCTGAAGCAGGCGCGCGAAAGGGGCGACAAGGCGCAGATCGAGGCCATGCAGGCGCGGCAGAAGGAGTTCTCGCCGGTGACGGTGTTCGAGCTGCGGGCCGGGGCAGTGCAGGACGTGCTGCCGCCTTCGATCCACCCGGACACGGGCGCGCCTTACTTCTGGCGCAACCCTCCGGCCGATGGCCTGCTGGAGTTGCCGAGCGACCTGGTGAAGACCTGGCAGAACTGGGACATTTTCAAGCGCACGGCGCTGGAGGCCTGCCCCTGGGCGCCGGCTGCGACCAAGCCGCCGGCCAAGGTGAAGAAGAGTTCCCCGCCGCGGCTGCCTGCTGGTGACCACCCCTCGGTAATCGACAGCTTCAACCGGGCCACGGATATCGAGAGCCTGCTGCAGCGCCACGGTTACATCAAGCGCGGGCGGAAGTGGCTCGCGCCGCAGAGTTCCACCGGCTTGCCCGGGGTGAATGTGGTTGATGAGCAGGGCGAGCAGCGCCTGTACTCGCACCATGGATCCGACCCGCTGGCGAACGGGCACATGAACGATGCGTTCGATGTGTTCTGCATCCTCGAGCACAACGGTGATGCCTCGGCAGCGACCAAGGCGGCAGCACGGGAGCTGGGAATGGGGCACAAGCGCTCTGCACCACGGCCGCCGGAGCCGCCGGCTATCGGTGAGCCTGTGTCTCTGGAAGAGTTGGACGAGCTGAACACCCAGGCTGGCGAACTTCCCCCGGCCCCAACCGATGAGACGGGGGCCGCAGGCGAGGCCGGCTCCTCCGACAACCGGGGGGGCGGGGGCGGGTTCAGCCTGAAGGCCTTGCTGCGCCGCTACGCGCTGGTGGAAGGCACCACGCATGTGTGGGATATCGACGCGGCGAAGAAGATCAAGAAATCCGGCTTCGTGGCGCACATCGGCAAGGATGCGTTCAAGGAGTGGGAGGCCGTCACTGACCCGAAGCAGAAGAAGCGGGTGAGTGAGGAGTGGGTGCGCGATATCGAGCGGACGCAGGCGCTGGCCGGCAAGACGCTGGGCGACTTCAGCATGCCGATGCTGACCCGCTATGTGTACATCGACGGCACCAAGGATGTGTGGGACTACGCGAAGAAGCGGCGCATTGCCGAGGGCGCGGTGAAGATGGCACTGGGCGATGCGTACAGCCTGTGGCTGAACAGCCCGGAGCGGCGCGTGGTGGACATGAACCACATTGTGTTCGACCCGTGCATGAAGCATGACCCGCAGGTGTACATCAACACGTTCGAGGGGCTGCCGCTGCAGCCGAAGCGTGATGACGCTGCGTGCGAGAACCTGCGCTGGTTGATCCACTTCCTGTGCAACCACGCCGAGGATTCGGCTCGCTGGCTGACCCGCTGGCTGGCGTACCCGCTGCAGCACTCCGGGGCGAAGATGGACACGGCGGTGCTGATGCACTCGACGATGGAAGGCTCGGGCAAGAGCCTGCTGTTCTCGGTGGTAATGGGGCAGCTGTATGGCCAGTACTCGGCCACGGTGGGGCAGACGCAGCTGGAGGGGAACTTCAACGCCTGGCAGAGCGGCAAGCTGTGGGCGGTGTTCGAGGAAGTTGTCTCGCGCGATCAGCGTTACAACCAGGTGGGCAAGATCAAGCAGCTGATCACCGGGCAGACGGTGCGCATCGAGAGCAAGTTCGTGAACGGTTGGGAAGAAGCCAGCCACATGAATGCGGTGTTCCTGTCGAACGAGATCATGCCGTGGCCTATCGGGGAGGCCGACCGGCGCTTCCTGGTGATGTGGCCCGAGGAAAAGCTGCCGGCAGAGCGTCAGGTGGCGATCAAGCATGAGCTGGAGAACGGTGGGGTTGAGGCACTGTTCGCCTGGCTGCTGGCCCAGGACTTGGGCGACTTCGACCCGCAGACCAAGCCACCGAGCACCCCGGCCCGTGAGCGCCTGGTGGCGTTGAGCCGGGCGAGCTGGCAGACGTTCGTGAACCTCTGGCGGCATGGGCAGCTGGGTGATGGCTTGTGGGGGGCGTGCTTGAGCTCCGACCTGTATTCGCTATTCCTCGAGTGGTGCCACCGGAACAAGGAGCACTCGCTGAGCCAGACGAAGTTCAGCCTGTTCATCGAGACGGTTGGGGTGGAGAAGACGCGGGCGATCCCCTGGACGGAGCGCAGCAACCGGCGATTCAGCGCGTGGTTCTTCCCCAAGGACGAGCAGTCCTTCCTGCCACCTTCCACGATGAGCGCCGCGCTTGGTGCGCACGTTGAGGAGTGGCGGCAGCGGGCGAAGTACGCGGGCTGGAACGTGGCGGCCTGGGACCACGTGAAGGGGGATGCGGCATGAGTGCGCCTGCAAGTGTGTTGGGTGTGTTGGGTGTGTGTTGGGTTGCTTTGCCAACCTTACACAGCTGCAAGCCCCGTGGTTACTGGCCTGCGGTTGGTGTGTGTAAGGTGTGTAAGGTTTTCGCGCGTGCGCGCATGCATGCGCACATTTTTTCCAGTGGCCTGCATCACCTGAGAGAGACTTTTAATTCCTACGCGAGAACTGAAAACCCTTACACACCTTACACACCTTACACAGATGCCTTGAAAGCATTGTTTTTGCTGGGTTTGAGCTGTGTAGGGTTTGTGTTGGGTTTGGGGTTTGTGTGTTGGGTTGGTTCTGCCGAGGGGGAAACGGGCCATGAATGAGGCAATCGAGGCGCTGTTGGTGCATTGGGGCGACCAGCTCAACAAGTGCGGCTCGGCCGGTGGCTTGGGCAGTGCGATGGGCACCATCGTCGAGTTCAAGGGCTGTGCGCCGCGCGGCGGGGTTGGCGGCAGCAAGTTGTTGCTGGCGGGGGCTGGGCCTGATTACGTGGCCTGCGAGGTTGAGGCGGCGCTGGCGGCGATTGAGCGGGTGGATGGGGGTGTGCTGCTGCATGCCCTGGCGCGGCGCCGGTATGCGTACCGACCGCAGCTGTCCGTAGCCGAGCAGGTTGCGGATCTGGCCATCGGCCGGGGTGATGCTGGGCGGCGGGCTTACACCCGGCTGGTGGGGCGGCTGCATGAGCTGCTGGAGTTGGAGCTGCACAAGCGGCTGGGTGGGTTGGCAAAGGCCCGTGGCCAGGCCAGGCGGGAGGGCGATAGGTTCCGCGCTGCCTCGGTTCGCCAGGCTGTGAGGGCGCACCGTGGGCGTGGGGCTGAGTTCGAGGCGCAGCAGGGCGGGCAGGGCGCAATTGCCGCACACAAGGCCCGCAGGGCTGGCGGCGCGGCGCCGCAAGACGACCGCTCGTCGGGTGACTCGGCGCCGCCGAGCTTTGCCGAGCTTTCCCCGGAATAACCGTTAAAGGGGGGTTATCGGTTTGTCCTTTCGTTGGTAGAAAGTCACCACGATTCGATAGGTACGCCTACCGAGCAACAGAGCGCACAGTGCTGTGCCGCTAAGCCCCAGGCCACCCCGCCTGGGCACCTGCAAAACCCCGCCCACTGTGGCGGGGTTTTCTTTTTCCGATTGGTTGCTCAGGCAGGCGGCCAGTCACTTGCCCCTCACGGCGGGGCTTTTTCTTCTGGCCGGTGGCCGCATGGGAGGTAGTGATGGGCGAGCCGGTATCCACGAGTGCGGGAGTGGTGGCGGTGGCCGGCGCTGCCGGCCTGGGCTTGGCAGGCTTCATTGCCGGCATCAACGGCGAGGCCATGACCGGGGCGCTGCTCGGCGCGTTGATCTACTTCACGACCACCCGCGAGCTGGGTCTTGCGCTGCGGGTGTTGTTCTTCATGGTGTCGTTCGTGATGGGCTATCTGTTTGCCCCGGCCATCGTGGAGTTCGAGGTGTGGGGGATGCATCCCTTCGCCTATCCGGCGCCGGCAGGCTTTGCGGCCTCGCTGTTGGTGGTCACGATTTCCCTCGGACTGGTCAAGAAATTTGGTGATCCGGCTTCGCTGGAGCGCCAGAGGGGGCAGTGATGTTGAGCTATGTCCTGACTCAGGTGGTGTTCTGGTTGTGTGTGGTGGTGTTCATTCGCCTGTTCACTTTCCAGCGTGGAGACGCTCGCTTCCGGCGCGGTATCTCGTGCCTGGCGGTGGCGGTGATGTTCAGCGCTGGCGTGACGATGATCCACATCCTCAAGGGTGACCTGGTGTTGCCCCCGGGCGCCTGGCCGCTGGTGGTGATGCTGGCAGTGTTCGCTGTGTCTGTGATGCGCACGGGCGGCAACCTGGCCGGTGTGTTGCGGCCTGAGTCGGTGACGTACACCGGGCCAGATCGGCGGCGCACGGCGCACACGCAATGAGAGGGACGATCAGCGCGTTTGATCTTGAGGATGCGCTTGCCGAGCTGCAGGCGTTGGGCAGTGATGTGGCCGGCGAGGTGCTGGCCGATGCGCTCAACCACACGGGCAATCAGGCGCGGCAGCTGCTGCGGGCTGGTATGGATGAGGCCTTCGACCGGCCTACTGCCTGGGTGAAGAACTCGATCTATATGCAGAACGCCACGCCAAGCAATCCGGTGGTGGCGCTGTGGGTGAAGGACGGCAAGCTGGGCGGCAAGGGTCGCGGCTTCGACGAGTGGTTCAACCCGCAGGTGGCAGGTGGCGAGCGCTTGAACAAGGGCTCGGAGAAGATGCTGCGCGAGATTGGTGTGCTGCCTGCTGGGCGG
This sequence comes from Pseudomonas sp. GD04019, assembly GCF_029837695.1. GTDB lineage: Bacteria > Pseudomonadota > Gammaproteobacteria > Pseudomonadales > Pseudomonadaceae > Aquipseudomonas. The sequence continues at coordinate 14,802 of NZ_JAOEEA010000018.1, read as the reverse complement.
TTCATCGTGCCAGCGGCCGGAGCGCGGCTCGATAGCAATGGCGGGATCAGCCGCGGGCACATGATGCAGATCCTCTCGGGTCTGCGCGCATTCGGTCGTGCTGGGGCGGATCACAACGCCACGGGTAGCCGCCGCTCCACCCGCAAGGGGCATGGCTCTGCGTTCTTCGTGATGAAGCGCGGGCGCACTGCAATCGGTATTGCCGAGCGCAGGGGGCAGCAGGTGCAGATGGTGTTGGCGTTCGTGCGTCAGCCGCAGTACCGCGAGCGCTTCCGCTTCTACGACATCGTCCGGCGAGTGGCCGAGGATGATGCGCGGATCGAAACGAACATCGACCTCGCGGTGGTCAAGGCGCTGGGCAGGCGTCGGGGCAGGGGGCGGTAGCCGCGGCGGTGTGCCGGGGGCCCCTGAAAATCCGGAGGCCGCAAGGGTAATTCGAGCCCCGTTTTCGCACTAGTGGCTGGGCGTGGAAGTTAGTTAACAGGGGTTAATCGGGTTAACCCTCGTGGTTCATCGTGGTTAACAGGTATCCCCAATGACTCTCATGGCCAAGGCTGAGTACGCGGATCGGCGCGGCTGGTCTCGCGCCTATGTGTCCAAGCTGGTGAAGCAAGGCCGCTTGGTGCTCACCCCCGAAGGGAAGGTGGACGCCGAAGCCAGCGATGCACAGCTCGCGGCTAGTGCTGACCCCAGCAAGGCTGGTGTAGCCGAACGGCATCACCAGGACCGGGTGGAGAAGGGTGTGTATGCCCACATCGCACCGACAGCCGAGCCGAGCCCGGCCCTGGCAGTGCCTGGACCAGTAGGCCCTGCGCCGGATTACCAGAAAGCCCGGGCCCGCCGTGAGTACGCCCTCGCGCTGCTTGCCGAAGACGAACACCGCAAGAGTCGCGGCGAGCTGGTCGAGCAGGCATTGGTGGACTCCGCTGCTTTCACAGCCGCTCGGGTCTTGCGTGACTTGATGCTGGGTATCCCGCCCAAGGTTGCTGGCGAGCTGGTGACACTGACCGACCCCTGGGAGATCGAGCGCCGCCTGGTCCAGGCGATACGCCGTGCCCTGGAAGATGCCGACCGCCAGCTGCAGAGCGCACAGGGCGACACAGAGACGAACTGAGCCATGGAACAACCGTATGCCGATGGTGCCGCCGCGTACCTGGCGGCATACCGCAGAGGGCTGATGCCCGACCCTGAGCTGTGGATCGACGAGTGGGCCGACGAATACCAGATGATCCCGCCGGACACCGGCGCGGCAGAGCCTGGCAAGTACCACACCGACCGCACTCCGTTTGCCCGTGAGCCGCAGCGCTGCCTCTCACCCATGCACCCGGCGAAGCGAGTGGTGACCATGATCGCCTCTCAGCTGATGAAGACGCAGGTGGCGCTCAACTGGATCGGCGGCAGCATCCACATGGCGCCTGCCAACTTTCTGGTGCTGCTGCCCACGGAGAAGCTGAGCAAGCGGGTATCCGGCCGGATCGACAAGACGATCAAGGCCGTGCCAGTGCTCACCCAGCGAGTGGCCAAGCCCCGCTCCCGTGACGCCCGCAACACCCTGGACACCAAGGAGTTCGAAGGCGGTGCGCTGTACTGCGCCACCGCGGCATCGGCCTCCAACCTGGCAGAGCTTTCTGCTCGGTATGTGTACGGCGACGAGATCGACCGCTGGGAGCTGGACGTCGACAACGATGGCGACCCGGTCAAGCAGGCCGAGGCCCGTGGGTCCACCTTCGGGCGCCGCGCGAAGTTCTACTACTCCAGCTCGCCAACACTGAAGGGCGTCTCGCGCATTTTCGACCTGTTCGAGCAGGGTGATCAGCGGCACTTCTATGTGCCGTGCCCGCACTGCGGCACCTACCAGGTGCTGGAGTGGGAGGGATTGAAGTACACCGACGACTACCGCCATGTGCAGTATCAGTGCTGCACACCGGGCTGCGCGCTGATCGAGGAGCACCACAAGGCCACCATGCTGGAGGCTGGCGAGTGGCGTGCCCATGCCGCAGGCGACGGCGAGACAGTCAGCTTCACGCTCAGTGCGCTCTACGCGCCACCCGGCTGGCTCAGCTGGCCGGACATGGCCAAGGAGTACGACGAGGCCAAAAAACTGCAGGAGAAGGGCGATCCCGGCTCCATGCAGGTGTTCTACAACACTCGGCTTGCCAAGGTGTGGGACAGCGCCGAGGAGATGACCAAGGCCGACGAGCTGCGGCAGCGCGCCGAGGCAGAAGGGCACCGGCTCGGCCTTGTGCCGGCCGGCGCATTGATCCTCACCGCCGCGGTGGATACCCAGCACAACCGGCTGGAGCTGCTGGTGATGGGCTGGGGCGAAGGCATGGAGCGCTGGACGGTGGACTTCCAGGTGATCCCTGGCGACCCCGCCGACGAGCGAACCTGGGCCCTGCTCGATGAGAAGCTGAAGGAGCGGTACCGCCACGTCAGCGGTGTTGACCTGTCGATCTGCGCAGCCTGCATCGACTCTGGTGGTCACCACACGGACGAGGTATACCAGTTCACCCGGCTGCGCCGCTGGCGCAACGTGCTGGCGGTAAAAGGCTCCAGTAAGCGAGGCCGTCCGGTATTGGCTCAACGACCCTCAAAGGTCGACGTCACCTGGCGCGGGAACACCGAGAAGCAAGGTGCCGAGCTGTGGATGATCGGTACCGACACCGCCAAGGACTGGATCTACAACCGGTACCAGCTAGAGGAAGGCCCGGGGGCTTTGCATTTCTCGTCCGACCTCCCGGCCGAGTTCTTCGACCAGTGTGTGGCGGAGCGTAAGGTCACCCGCTACGTGAAGGGCTTCAAACGCATCGAGTGGGTTAAGGCCAAGTCAGAGCGCAACGAGGCGCTCGACCTCATGGTGTACAACCTGGCCGCTGCCCAGTTTCTGGGTTTGCATCGGTATCACGAGCCACAGTGGAGCAACCTGCGTGCTGCGGTGGGCCAGGGCAACCTGTTCGCTGTGCCTCAAGCCCCGGCGCCCAGTGCAGCGGATGATGACGAGCCCGGTCCAGTGCAATCGCCGCAAAGGCCTCAACCGGCAGCACCTGCTGCTACACCACAGCCCAAGCCAACTGGCCGGCGTACCTCGCGCAGCGGGTATCTGAGCCGTCGATAAGCCGAGGTCAGCATGAGCACTGCACAGCAGCGCCTGGATGAAGTCCGGGCGGCGATCAAGGTCATCCTGGAGAAAGGCCAGAGCGTGCGTAAGGCAGACCGCCAAATCGAACGCGCCGAGCTGGCCAGCCTCCGGATGTTGGAACAACAGTACGCCGCCGACGCGGCGCGGGAGGCCCAAGTAGGGCGTCCACGTCAGGTGCGGATCTACAGCCGCGGCAAGGGGGCATGATGGCTCGGAGAGTTCGCGGCTCTGGCCGCCTCCGCAACAGCTACGAGGGAGCCGGCCAGGGCCGGCGTGCGCAGGGCTGGGATGCCCCTGAAGCTGCGCTGAATGCCGTAGCCATCCCGGCTTTGCCAACCCTGCGGCGCCGTTCACGCGCAGCCGTGCGCAATGACCCCTATGCCTTCAGCGCCATTGACCGCCGCGTCAGCAGCCTGATCGGTACGGGCATCACCCCACGTGCCAGAATCGCTGACCCCGGGATTCGCTCGGCGCTCAACCTGCTGTGGGATGACTGGACGGACGAAGCGGACGCCGACAACCGCACCGACTTCTATGGTCTGCAGGCAGTGATTGCCCGCGTGGTGGAGGAGAGCGGTGAGTGCTTCGTTCGGCTTCGCCAGCGCAAGCTGGAGGATGGTCTGGCGGTGCCCTTGCAACTGCAGGTGCTGGCCCCGGAGTTCTGCCCGACCGACCGCAACTTCACCACCCGGCGCGGCAACATCGTGCGGGCTGGTATCGAGTTCGACCCGGTTGGCCGTCGGGTGGCGTACTGGATGTACAAGAGCCACCCGGGTGACTTCCGCGCGGCAGGCGCCACCTATAACGAACTGCACCGCATCCCTGCAGACCAGGTGCTGCATATCTTCGAGCCACTGGAGGGTGGGCAGCTGCGAGGCGTTCCGCGTCTGGCTCCAGTGCTGCTGCGCCTGAAGTCGCTCGACAACTACGACGACGCGGTGTTGTTCCGCCAGGAAGTGAGCAACCTGTTCGCCGGCTTCATCACCAAGCCCCGCCAGGAAGGTGGGCCGCCGGTACTGGATCCGCTCACAGGGCAACCGATTCAGGCTGACCGCGATGGCACGCCTATGGCGGCCATGGAGCCCGGCACCCTGCAGGAGCTGCTGGAGGGTGAGGAGATCGAGTTCTCCGACCCGCCCGATGCTGGCAACACCTATGTCGACTTTATGCGGCAGCAGCTGCAAGCCGTTGCTGCGGGTGTTGGCCTGCCATACGAGCTGCTGACTGGCGACATGGCCGACATCAGCGACCGGGTTTTGCGGGTGCTGCTCAACGAGTTTCGGCGCCGCATCGAGCAGTTGCAGTTCTCGGTCTACGTGTTCCAGCTATGCCGGCCGGTTCGGGCTGCCTGGCTGGACGCGGCAGTGCTCTCCGGGGCTATCGATCTGCCGGACTACGCGACCAAGCGTCGTGAGTATCTGCGCACCCGCTGGGTACCGCAGGGCTGGGCGTACATCCATCCGGTGCAGGACGTCCAGGGCAAGCTGCTGGAGATTGGCGGTGGCCTTTCCAGCCGCAGCGAGCACGTGCTGCGCACCGGTTACGACGCCGAGCAGATCGACCAAGAGAACGCCGACGACAAGGCCCGGGAGAAGACCCTGGGCCTCAACTACACCACCGCAATCGCCGCCCCCACAGGTGGCAAAGAGGACGAACAATGATCAAGCACAAGCACCTGGCGCTGGCCTTGTCCATCGCCCTGGCAGCGCCTGGCTTCGCTTTCTCGGAGCCACCGCGCATCTTCAATAAGGCTGCCGGCATGCCCGAGTTGCAGGCCGAGCACTGGTACAGCATCCGCGATGTGGGTGAGGGTGATGCCAAGGTCATCGAGGTCTTCATCTACGGCGAGATCGGTTACTGGGGCGTGACCTCGGGGGACTTCATCCGTGACCTACAGGCGCAGGACGATAGTGTATCCAAGGTGCTGGTCCACTTCGACACCATCGGGGGCGACCTCTTCGACGGCATCGCCATCCACAACACCCTGCGCGCTCTGGGCGAGCGTTGCACCGGGCGTATCGATGGTGCGTGTTTCAGTGCAGGTAGCGTGGCCGTCTGCGGCGCTCATCGTATCGAGATGGCCGACAACGCCCTGATGATGATCCACAACCCCTGGACGTGGATGGCCGGCGGCAGCGAGGAGCTGCGAAAGATGGCCGACATGATGGACAAGGCCCGCGAGGGAATCATCGCCAGCTACCAGCACCGCGCGCTGACGGTCGATGAAGCCGAGCTGAGTCGCATGATCGACGAGGAAACCTGGCTGACCCCGGCCGAGGCCAAGGCGTTCGGCTTCGTCGACGAGATTCTGGGTGCTGGCCAGCCTCTGGCCCGCAACGCTGCGATGGGCAAGATCCTCAATCGCTATCGCAATGTGCCAGAGGCAGCGCGGCAGCTGGTTGCCGAGGTCGAGCCGGAGCTGGCGCCAGAGCCGACGCCGGCCCCTGAGCCGGAACCAACCCCGGAACCGCAGTCGCCAGAGGCTGCGGCCCTGGCCGCTCAGCTCGCTGTCGACTGTGCTGCTGCCGGGCTCTCGGCTTGCCTGCCCGCGCTGATCAAGTCCAGCGGGCTGAAGAGCGCCGAAGCGGTGAAAGCCGAGCTGACCCGAGCGAAGGCCATCCATGCCGTCTGCGTCGTTGCCAAGTTGCCTGACGAGGCCTCCGGCCTTATTGCGGCAGGTGCCAGCCCCGACGAAGCGCGGTTGCAGCTGTGGGACAAGCTCGCCAGCAACAGCGGTGCCGTCGAGATCAGCAGCCTACCGCCGCTGGACGATCTGCCACAAAACTCCGCTTACCAACCCCCGGTGCCTAGCGATGTGTACGCGCGGCGCCGTAATCAAGCCTCTAAAGGAGGAAAACAAGCATGACCATCAAAACCGAAGGCGTGTACGCCGGCGAGTTCCTCCTTTCGGAGGCCAACGGCACCCGCAGCCGCGAGGAGGTGGTCATTGCCGCCGGCTCCGGCATTCTCAAGGCCGGCACGCTGATCGCCTTGATCACCGCCGCCAACGCCCTGACCCCCACTGCCGCTGGCGGCAACACTGGTAACGGCACCATCGGTTCGGTGACGGTCACCAGCATGGCCATCACCGGCAACTACACCCTGACCATCACCGAAGCTGCAGCCAATGGCGGCAAGTTCGAACTGGTGGACCCGACCGGCGCCCTGGTGGGCGAAGGCACCGTGGGGCAGGCGTTCACGGGCGGCGGGCTGACTTTCACCGTGGGTGACGGCTCGACCGACTTCGCCGTCGACGATAGCTTCACCCTCGCGGTGCTGGCCAACCTGGGCGAATACGTCGCTTACGACGATGACGGCACCGACGATGGTCGCCGCGCCGCCAGCGGCATCCTGTTCGCTTCGGTGGATGCCACCCTGAACGATGTGCGCGCCGTGGCCGTGGTGCGCGATGCGGAGGTCATCGAGCGCGTGCTCACTGGTCTCGACACCAACGGCCGCGCCGACCTGCTCGCCAAGGGCATCATCATCCGCCCCTGATCGCTACCAGTAGCACCCCCATGACCCCAAGCCCCGCACCTGCGGGGCTTCGCATTTCTAGGAGCCCAACATGGCCGAGATCACCATTTTTCAGGACGAAGCGTTTGGCGTTGACGCGCTGCTCGCCGTCATCAACGAAGACCACGTACTGCCGGGGCAGATCGCTGCCGCTGGCCTGTTCGAAGAACAGGGCGTACCCGGCACTGTGGTGCAGATCGAAAAGGACGGCACGACCCTCGCTCTGGTCAAGTCCGCCCCGCGCGGTAGCACCGGCCAGGCGGTAACCGGAGACAAGCGTAGCCTGATCCCGTTCAACACCGTGCACCTGCCGCAGACCTTCAAGATTCTCGCCGACGAGATCCAAGGCATCCGCGCTGTCGGTAGCCTCACCGAGCTGATGCAGGTGCAGGCCTACGTGGCCCGTCGCATCGAGAAGGCGCGCCGCCAGCTCGACCTCACCCACGAGTTTCAGCGCATCGGCGCGATCATGGGCAAGGTGGTGGATGCGGATGGCCAGAGCGTGCTGTTCGATATCTTCCAGCGCTTCGACATCAAGCGCCCCAAAGCCTTCAGCATGGAGCTGGGCAGCGACGACACTGACGTGAGTGCCAAGTGCGTCGAGGTGCTGGACACCCAAGAGGATGCGCTGGGTGCCACGACCAGCACCGGCGCCCATGCCTACTGTGGCAAGGAGTACTGGAAGAAGCTGATCGGGCACCCGAAAGTCCGCGAGGCTTACTTGGGCTGGGAGCGCGCTTCGGCTCTGCTGGGTGATCGTCGCCAGCCGTTCGAGTTCGGCGGCATCACCTGGGAGCGTTACAAGGGCCAACTGGGTGGTTCGGCCTTCGTACCGGCTGACCGCGCGTTTGTGGTGCCGACTGGTGTGCCGGAGCTGTTCATCAGCGCCTTCGCCCCGGCCGACTACATCGAGACGGTCAACACCGAGGGCATGCCGTACTACTCCAAGCTGGAGCTGATGAAGTTCGGCAAGGGCGTGGAGGGTGAGGCGCAGTCCAACCCGCTGCACCTGTGCACCCGCCCGGCCTCCATCCGCGAGCTGACTATCTAACCATGGCAGGCTTCGGCGACTTGGTCGACGATCTCGACGACCAGGTGATGGCGAGCCTCAGTGATGAGCTGGTCGACTACCTCTCCCGTGAGGGAGGGGTGTTGGCGCCGAAAGTTCCAGTGATCGTCGACCACGGCGTTGCGCGTCAGGATCGCCTTGAGGTGCTTTCGCTGGTGCGCACGGTCTGCGTGCAGAAGCGCCTCCTGCAGCCATACGACCGTAAAGGCGCCTTCCGCATGGCGGATGGCGTCTGGCAGATCGACGGCATCCATTCCGACGATGGCTCGCTGATCACCTTCTACGTGGTGCCCTGACATGCCTGAAGACATCCAATCGCTGCTCCTCGCGGAGCTACTGGCCAAGCTGCGGGCAATTCCCGAGTTCGGGGTGTCAGTGGAGGAAGAGTTTATCCAGCGCGTGCTGGATGCTGGGGACAGCGACCTTCCCGACACCCTGATCGTAGTGCAGTCCGGAGATACCGAAGAGCTGGAGCGGGTGGGCTCAGGGAGCTTGAAGGAGCGCTTGACGCTCAACATCGCCCTGGCGACTCGCGTTCGTAACTTTGGGCCGCAACTACGGGCAGGTCGGCTCGCCATCAAGGCAGCGCTGCCCGGCACCAAGGCCGGTCTCTCGGTTAAGGGGCTGGTCTCAGCTGCATTCAATCCCGACTCCCTGCTGCCTGGTGGTGAAGGTCGCCGCTGGGCAGTGCGGGTTATGCCTTTGCAACTCACCTACATCCAACAACTCAACTGACAGGAGGCCCCATGGCCAAGCTGAAAGTTACTGCGCCCTTCAATTACCGCGAGGGCGGGCAAACCTTCCATTACCCGGTCGGCACGTATGACGTCGCCGAGCGCTGCTCGGAGAAAACGATCAGTGCTGCCGGTGCCGCGCATGCCGAGCAGATCAAGTCTGGCGAGCGGGACCAAGCGAAAGCCTCGGCCAAGCCCGCTACCAAACCGACCACTTCCGCTGAGTAACCTGCGCCACCCGGTGCGAGCTGCTCCCGAACTGACCGTTCTCCTCGAGGATTTATCCTATGTCTCAAATCGTTGACCGCTCCTTCATCGGTGAAGGGGTGATCTGGGGGCGTGCCTACCAGAGCCAGGATGCGCTGCTGCCGTTCGGCAACTGCGATTCTTTCAACCTCCGCTATGCAACTGACCGCAAGGCGCTGGCCAACTTCATGGGCGGTGGTGGTAACCGCAACGTTCGCGAGCGTGTGACCGATATCACCGCCGGCATCGGCATGTACGATCTCACCAGCCCCAACATCGCGCGCGTCACTCGCTCCACCATCAAGGATGTGGCCGCCGGTGCGGTAACGGATGAGGTGATCTCCTGTGAGGGCATCGAGGGCGAGCTGATTCCCTTCAAGCACATCCCCGACCTGAGCGTCCCTCCGACTCTCAAGACTGCTGCCGACGCTGCCCTGGTGGCCGGTACTGACTACATCCTGAGTCCGCATGGTGTGATCGTTACCTCGGGTACCTCGATCACCTCTGCTGGCATCAAGGCAAGCTACACCCGCAAGGCGACCAGCGAGGTGCACATGCTCAACGGCTCCCAGGTTGAGCTGGAGCTGTTCATCGCTGGCCTGAACGATGCCCAGTCCGGCGAGCCGTTCAGCCTCAAGGTGAACCGCGCCAAGTTCGGCATGCTGCAGGAGTTCCCGGTGCTGGGGCAGGACTACGTCAAGCTGGACGGCCCCTGCGAGATCCTGGCCGACCCGCTGGTGACCGCCACCGACCTGTCGAAGTTCTGCACGCTGACGCAGCTGAAGGCTGCTTAGCAATGACGGCCAGGGATGGCCGTCACTCAGGGAGGCAAGATACAGTGCCGCTTTCCATGGAGGAGTCGTTATGTTTCTACACGCATGCAAGGCTTTCATTGTCATCGCGCTGCTGTCCATGCAAGTGGCGCAAGCAGGCGAGCTGATTAATACAACGGATCGCTTCAAGCAGAAGCGGGAGTTGAAATGGATCAGCTCGGTCAAGAGCTCCGATGCATCACAGATGGGGCTTACGGCCTCAGTCTTCTTCAAGGGGCAAGGCACACCCGAGAAGGCGCTTGTCCATCTGGCCGGTAGCTTTGACCGATTAGAGTTTGCTCAGTGCAACGGAGTGGATTGGCTCGCCGATGGAGTGCCTGTAGAGCGCTTGTCTGGGACATACAACACTGTTCCACGCCGTGATTCGCCAAAGATGATCGAAATCATGGTGAGTATTTTCAGTGTTGAGCAATTGCGGCAGCTGGCTGCGGCGTCTGTTATTGAGTATCGCGTTTGCCGAAGTGAGGGGCGAGTCCCAGATGAGGACGCCGCAGGCCTGCGGCAGCTGGTAGCGGCGTTGGGCCAGTAGACATACCGTTTTTTACGAACCCGCTTCGGCGGGTTTTTTATTGCCTGGAGAAAAGCGCATGGCCGGCATTAAGGATCGCCTGATTCAGTTCATCCTGCGCGGTAAGGACGAACTCTCTCCCGAGGCGAAGAAGTCCGCCGAGGCGCTGGAGGCCGTTTCGCAGGAGGCCACCCGTCTCGGGCAGGCGCTCGATGATGCCAAGGGTGCGCAAGGGCTGGGCAAGGCTCTGGAACGCACCGTGCGCGACGTGGCGCTGGCTCAGCGGAATCTAAGCCAGGCCGAGCAGCAGGTGGTTGACCTGCGTGAGGCGCTCAACAAGGAGCCAGAGGCTGCTGGCCTGCAGCAATCGCTCAAGGATGCAGAGCGTGCTGCCGGCCGTGCGCGCCGTCAGCTCAATGCCCTTGATGCCGAACTGGCCGATGCCGAGAAGGCTGCAAAGGCCGCAGGCATCGACACCCATAACTTGGGCGATGAGCAGCAGCGGCTGGCTAACGAAGTAACCCGTGCCCAGCAAGCACTCGCTGCGAACAATCAGGAACTGAAAGAAGCGCAGCGCGCCCACGCTGCCGCAGCCCGTTCTGCCGCCGAGCACACGTCCCGGGTTGATGCGGTGCGCGCTGGCATGTCGAGTGGCGCCAAGCAAGTCCTCGGCTTCGCCGCAGCCTTCGTTTCTCTGAATGCCATCATGGGCCTTGTTCAGAAAGGACTGAACCTGGTGCGCGATGGCATCTACGCGATGCTGGGTACCGGCGACCAGTACGAGCTGCTGGGCAAGCGCATGTCCTCGCTGATGGGCGGCATTGCCCAGGGCGAACAGGCCACCGCATGGATCAAGACTTTCGCCAAGGACACCCCGCTGGAGGTGACAGAGGTCACCGAGGCGTTTGCGCTACTCAAGTCCTACGGGCTCGACCCTATGGGCGGCAGCCTGCAGGCCATTGTCGACAAGAACGAGCAGCTTGGTGGGGGCATGGAGCGGCTGCAGGGCATCAGCTCTGCCCTCGGCCAGGCCTATGCCAAGCAGAAACTGCAGACCGAAGAGATTCTGCAGCTTGTGGAACGCGGCGTGCCGGCCTGGACGCTGCTGGAGAAAGTCACCGGCAAGAATGCTGCCCAGCTTGCGGAACTCGCCAGCAAGGGCAAGCTCGGCCGTGATGTGATCGCCGGCCTGATCGAGGAGATGGGCCGCAGCGCCGAGGGCGCCGCCGCTGACAACATGAGCACGCTGACCGGCCTGGTCAGCAATCTGTCTGACACCTGGTCCGACTTCCTCAACCGCATCGCCAAGAGCGGGGCACTCGACTACGCGAAGGAGCAGCTCAAGGGCGTAGCCGACTACATCGACCAGATGGACAAGGACGGTCGGCTGGACAAGCTGGCCACGTCACTCAGCAACGCCTTCCAGCAGGGCGTGGAGAGGGTCAAGGAATTTGCTAGGGAGCTAGTAGGGGTCGACTTCACCAAGCTGACTGATGACACCACTGTCTGGCTCAACAACTTCGGACAGAAGCTGGACGAAGCCAAGGTGCGCCTGGAAGCCTTCTGGGCGCCGTTTCGCACCATGGGGAATGTCATCACCGGGGGTTTGAGCCAGGTCGCCGCCAGCTTCATTGCCGGCGCTGCGCAGATCGTTTCTGTCGCGGAGGAGCTGGGCAAGGTGCTGCCGGACAAGCTCGGTGGCCAGGCTCTGGTTGAGAAATCCCAGTCGGCGCTACAGGTCCTGAACGGGCTGTACGAGGGATTTTCGAAACAGGCACAACAGGACGTTGAGGATATAGGTGATGCCTGGGATATAACCAGCCAGCACGGCGTTGATGCGCAGAAAGAGGTCGTTGATGCTGCGGCGCAGGCCGCGGCTCAGCGCGCTGCTCTGGATGAGTCCATCACCGCTCAAGAGGTGGCGAACAGGGCGCGGGCCAAAGCGGCAGCCATCGATGCTGCCGCCTCCGGCCAGCAGGCTATCGAGGGAATGGCCCAGGCCCTGCAACTGGTCAACACCGCCTCCACAGTGCAGCAGCTGGAGAGCCTGCGCGGTGCACTGCTGGCGGCCTATCAGTCCGGCGCCATCGGCCAGGAGGAGTATGCACAGGCCACCACCCTGCTCAACGGCCGCCTGAAGGACTTGGGCTCTGCGGCCGGTGGCGCCGCCAACCTGGTCTCCGACCTGGACGAGAAGCTGGGCGACCTCGCCCAAGTGCAGGCCGCCATCGGCAGCGCCAAGACGGATGTGGATATCAACAACATCCGCGCCGCCCTGCGCAAGCTGTACAACGATGGCGAGATCAGCGCCGCGCAATACAACGAGGAACTGAAGAAGACCAGCGCCCAACAGAAGGAACTCAAGGGCGCGGTTGAGCAGGGCGCCAAGGCGCAGCGGGCCAAGACTGAGGCCGAAAAAGAGGCCATCGTCACCTCCGAGGATCTGCGCCGCGCTAGCGGCAAGCGCATGGAGGAAGAGCGGCGCGCCCTCGGCGAAGCCATGGAGGCTCGGCGCAAAGGCAGCGAGGAGGTCAAGCAGGACTCGGCCACTGTGGCCAGCTACGTCGACGCCGTTATGGCCAGGGCGCGCGAGCCTCTGGCTCAGTTGAGCGCCGCTGCCCTGGAGGCGTTTGACCGCCTGCGCGGGCTGGGTACCACCAAGGTGGCCATCGACACCAGCAGCCTGGAGCAGACTGCCAACTCCCTGGAGAGGGTCAGCCAGCAGTTGGCGTCGGTGCAGGCCGCCGCCTCGGGGCCAGGGCTGAGTGGGTTCAGCCGCTGGCAACTCTCCACCTTGTCCCAGAGCCTGCGCCTGCAGGAGGCCACGTTGGGGCAGAAGCTGCAGCTGCAGAGTCTGATGCAGGCCTACGAAGATGGCTCGCTCGGCCTCGACGTGTTCGTGCGGCGAGCACAGTCGGCGCGCGGCAGCATGGCGCTGCTGGATGATGCCGATCTGGGTCAGCTGGATTCGGCGATTGCCTCTGCCCAGCAGCGCATGCAGCAGTTGGGTGATGCCAGCCGCAACACGCTGGACGGTCTGCGGGATGAGCTGGATCGCCTGCAGGGCAATGAAGAAGACATCGAACGGCGGCGCTACGCGGCTCGCCAGCGTGAGCTTAAGGCGCAGCTGGCAGAGGCGCAGGGGGCAGGTGATGCGCAATCAGTTGCGGATCTAACCCAAGCCCTTGGCGTGCTCCGGCAGATCCAGACCGCCACCGAGGAACAGCGTGCCAAGCAGAGCCTGGAGAAGCAAAGCCAGCCCGCCGTCGGTACCGCCGCGCCACCAGCAGCTCAGCAGCCAGCGCGGATCATTCGCCTGGAATCACCGCGTGGCCGCGCAGTTGAAGTCAGCGTGGCCGATGCGGCAAGTGAAACCGGATTGCTCGACCTCCTCGCGGATGCCGGGCTAAGGACGTTGTGATGGTGATAACTCTCGATAGTGTTGACCTGGCGGACACCCCCGACCTGGCCGGGGAGCAGCTGGAGTGGGTTGATCGGTATGAGTGGGATGCTGTCGAGCAGGCGCAGGATCGCGGCCTGACTGGGAAGCTGATCATTCAGGAGGGCGTCAAGCAGTACGGCCGCCCGATCACCCTGGCCAGCAACGGTGGCGCCTGGTTCACCTTCGCCAAGGTGCAGGCGCTGGAGGTGCTGCGCGATCAGGTGGGCAAGGTAATGTTGCTGACCTTGCCTGATGGCCAGCAGCACCACGTTACATGGAACCGCACCGCAGGCGCCCCCGTGCAGGCGGTGCCACTTTACCGGCAGGCGGTGTACCAGCCCGATGACCTGTTCACCCTCACCTTGCGCCTGATCACCGTGGCGCCCCCGCCCGCCCTTTGAATTGAACCCTCTCTGAGCCCGCCGCGTGCGGGCTTTTTTGTGCCCGGAGAATGGCATGACCATCAATGTTGACGATGTAAAGCTGCTCAAGTCCCAGCGCCTCACCGATGAGTCGGATGGCGGCGGTCGCGCCACTGGCGAGGCCGTGGTAGATGGCCAGGAAAACAACCTGTTCCCCGACATCTCCCGTCTCGACCGCACGCTGGGCCGCATCGCCCTGCGCAAGGCGTTTGCCGGCGTGGTGGCGCAGAACGCTGACGCCTACCTGGGCGCCCACTCCATCGTCACCAAGGCGCCGGCCGATCCTCGCGTGAGCGTGGTGCTGTTCAACACCGACAGCCAGACCGACGAGCGCGCCGCCGCGCGAAACCATATCGAGAGCTACGTGGTGCCCTCGGTGACGGCTCCTTTTGAGCTGCTGGGCAACCAGCTCACCGGCCAGCGCGCGCTCGCCTGCATCCAGCGCGAGGAGCAGCGTCTGCCCGAGGTGGGCGAGGTGTACCAACTGGTGAACGGTGCCAGCACCCAGTACGTGCGTATCACCAAGGTCGAGGAGCGCCTGGAGAACTTCACCTACGAATACTCCAACGGCAACTTCGTCAACTTCACTCGTCGCAGGCTCGACCTCACCATCAGTGCGCCGCTGAGCAGCACCTATCCGGGCGGCCAGCCGACCCCGGCTGGCACCACGCTGCCGAAAAGCGCCGTACTCAGCACCCAAGTGGCGGACGCCGCGCGTTACTACGGCCTGAGCCCGCTGGCGGCAGCCGTGAGCCAGGGCGATCTGACCCTTAAGGTGCAGAGCGTTTACGCGCCCCTGGTACCGAGCGCCACCCGTGAGACCCCGCTAATCGATCAGCTGGGCGGATATCGTCGGCGCACCATTGTGGCCAGCGGCCCGGCCCGTACCTTGG
>NZ_JAOEEA010000017.1 GCF_029837695.1 Pseudomonas sp. GD04019 | reverse complement strand
CGCAGAGCCGGACATTCTGGAGACCTACATGATCGCCAACAGCGTCAGCGTGGTGGTGTTGCCCGAGCGCACGCCGCTGGATGCGACCGACATCAAGCTGGGCCTGGACGAGGATAGCTTCGCCTGGAAGTTCAGCTGCACCCTGCATGGGGTGACCTCGCTCAACCTGGTGCGCCCCTCGGGCAGTGGCCGCAAGACCATCGAGGTGACCATCAACGGTTGGGTCTGGCTGATCCTGGTGGAGCGCTACAGCCGCTCCGCGCAGTTCCCGGCGGAGCGCTTCAGCGTCAGCGGTGCCAGCCGCACCCAGCTGCTGGCGGCGCCCTACGCGCCACGGCGCAGTGCGATGAACGCCGTGGACATCAACGCCCGCCAGGCAGCCGAAGATCAGCTGTACCTCACCGGCTTCACCCTGAACTGGGACGCCACCGGCATCGGCCCGCCGGACTGGTCGATCACCGCCGGGGCGCTGAGCTATCAGGATCAGACGCCGATGCAGGTGATCGCCCGCATTGCCGAGGCCGTGGGCGGTATCGTGCGGCCGGACATGGCCGGCGATGGTCTCACCGTGCTGCCTCGCTACCGCGAGGCGGTGTGGTGGTGGGATGAGTCGATCATGGATCGGATCATTCCCGGCGAGCTGATCACCAACATCGAGGGCGAGTGGTCGCCGCAGCCGGCCTGGAACACCGTCTACGTCAGCGGCACCACGCAAGGGGTGGCGGTAGACGTGCGGCGCACCGGCACGGCGGGCGACAACCCGGCGCCGGATGTGTTCGATGACCTGATCACCGCCACCGATGCGGCCAGGTCGCGGGGTATCTGCGAGCTGAGCAAGGGCGGCGATCAGGAGGTGGTGCCGCTGACCATCCCGCTGATGCAGCAGGGCGGCAGCGCGCCTGGCCTGGTGTTGCCGGGCCACCTCTGCGAGGTGCGCGAAGCCCCGGGCAACTGGTGGCGCGGCAAGTGCCTGGGCGTGGACATCGGCGCCACCGGCACCGGGGCCAGCAAGGTCAGCCAGGTGCTGCGCCTGGAGCGGCACTACACGGAGGCAGCCTGATGGCCACGGTCAATCCCTGGAAGAAGTTCATCAACCTGCTGCCCGGCGGCCGCCGGGCGGTGGGCGAGGTGATCAGCGTGAACACCGCCACCGGCAGCAGCGTGGTCGAGCTGCGCAACGGCACGCAGATCCTCGTGCTCGGGGTGAGCGTGCCGGTAGGCAGCCTGGCCTTCGTGCTCGATGGCCAGATCACCGGCCCGGCACCTAGCCTGCCTCAGTACGACATCGAGGTGTAGCAACCCAGTCCTATCGAGAGCCGCCTTCCTTGGCGGCTCGCTCAGCCTAGACCACGCCCGCCCTGTGCGGGCTTTTTTGTGCCTGGAGGAACCATGCGACTCACTGAGCAGCAGCTGCTGCAGATACTGCCCGAGGCGGGCAGCAAGGCGGCGGCGTACCTGCCGCACCTGTTGGCGGCCATGGCCCAGCGGCAGATCAATAACCCGCGCCGCATCGCCGCCTTCCTGGCGCAGATCGGCCACGAGTCCGGCTCACTGCGCTACGCCCGCGAGATATGGGGGCCGACCGAGGCGCAGAAGCGCTACGACACCCGCACCGACCTGGGCAACACGCCCGAGCTGGACGGCGACGGCAAGCTGTACCGGGGGCGCGGGCTCATCCAGATCACTGGCCGGCGCAACTACCAGGTGGTGAGCCTGATCCTGTTCGGCGACGAGCGCCTGCTGGCCCAGCCCGAGCTGCTGGAGGAACCGCAGTGGGCAGCCGAGTCGGCGGCCTGGTTCTGGATGAGCCGGGGGCTCAACGAGCTGGCCGACCAGGGCCAGTTCCGCCTGATCACCCAGCGCATCAACGGCGGCCTGAACGGCTACCAGGATCGGCTGAAGCTCTACACCCGAGCGCGGGAGGTGCTGGGCAGAAAGGTCTAAGCCGCACCTTAGATTCGGGCCTGTTGCGGCCCGCTCTGATCCTGAATCGAAACCACAGCTTAGAGAGGTGCCTATGGCCCTGAGTGGAGTGCTGACGGCCCGGGCCGTTGGTGGGTGGCGCATCGCGCTGCTTTTGGCGCTGGCGGCAGCAGCTGCTGGCGTGACCTGGTGGGGCCTGGCCCCACGCATCGAGCTGCAAGAGCGGCGCGCCGGCACTGCTGAGGAACAGCTGGCCGAGGCTCAGGCCATGGTTGAGCTGCAGGCGGGTGTGCTGGTCAGTCAGCAGCAGTTGCTGGGCGACTTGGCCGACATCGAGCGGCGCATGCAGCAGCTCGGCCAGACCGTTACCCGCAACGCATCAAGCCAGGCGCATGCCCTGGAGGAGTTGAAACGCAATGACCAGACGATTGCCGCTTACCTGGCTGGCCCTGTGCCTAGCGCTCTCGGTCGGCTGTACGAGCGCCCCGAAACCACCGACCCCGCCGCCTACCGCGCCCCGGATGGAGTGCAGCCTGGTGCCGTGTCGGCTGCCGTCGCGGTCGGTGGTGGTGGTGAATGACGATTGGCGGCGGGCGCTGGATGAGTCCGACGCGGCGTTGCTGAGCTGTGCGGGGCAGGTGCTGGCGTGTATCCAGCGGCAGGATCTGCAGAAGAAAGAGTAAGCAAGCGAAAAGGCCCGGTGCCGTGGGGAGTCCCCCTGCGGTGCCGGGCCTTTTTTTGTTGCCTGCAGCTCGGGCAGGCTGGGGCAGAATTGGGGCAACCTGTGCGCCATTCCATGCCATCCCACGCCATTTGCGCGCCTTGCTGTTGCCGCTGCATTCAGTCCTAAGCCCTGATTCTGCGGGGCTTTGGCCGAATTTGTCAGATATACCGGGGCACAATCGGTGTGTGGGCTGACAAATCGCTCATGCTGTTCGGTCCGGCTGAAATCGCAAAAGCGCGTAGTGTAGGGTATCCCCCGCATCTGTTTCATCCGGAGAGCATATGGATTCCATCACTCAGTTGGCCGAACGGCTGGGCGCAGCGCTGCAAGGGCTGGGAGCTCAGGTGAGCACCGCCGAGTCCTGTACCGGTGGCGGTATCGCCGAGGCGATCACCCGTATCGCCGGCAGCTCGGCCTGGTTCGAGGCCGGCTACATCACCTATTCGAATACGCAGAAGACCGCGCAGCTGGGAGTGCCGGCGGAGCTGTTCGTGCGGGTCGGCGCGGTCAGCCGCGAAGTAGTCGAAGCTATGGTTAGCGGCGCGCAGCAACACAGCGGCGCGCGCTTTGCGGTGGCGGTCAGCGGCATTGCCGGTCCTACGGGTGGCTCTGCGGAGAAGCCGGTCGGCACCGTCTGGCTGGCCTGGGGCGACGGTACAAAACTGTTTACCGAGCGCTGCTTGTTTGTCGGTGATCGTGACGAGGTGCGCCGGCAAACGGTGTCGCGGGCGCTGGATGGGCTGCTCCGACTGACGGCGGGAGAAAATCCTGCGCAGGGGTAGGCGAGCGACTTGCCTTATGGAATACTACTGTCTACTTATACAGTTGTTGGTGAGCGAACGGCTCCCTTTGATCACGTGAGGATGGAAATGGACGAGAACAAGAAGCGCGCGTTGGCGGCAGCCCTGGGTCAGATCGAGAAGCAGTTCGGCAAGGGTGCCGTGATGCGCATGGGCGACCACGAGCGCCAGGCGATTCCGGCCATTTCCACCGGCTCCCTCGGCCTGGACATCGCGCTCGGCATCGGCGGCCTGCCGAAGGGCCGTATCGTCGAGATCTACGGTCCGGAATCCTCGGGTAAGACCACTCTGACCCTATCGGTCATCGCCGAGGCCCAGAAGGCCGGCGCTACCTGCGCCTTCGTCGACGCCGAACACGCGCTGGACCCGGACTACGCCGGCAAACTGGGCGTCAACGTTGACGACTTGCTGGTCTCGCAGCCGGACACCGGCGAGCAGGCCCTGGAAATCACCGACATGCTGGTGCGCTCCAGCGCGGTAGACGTGATCATCGTCGACTCCGTGGCTGCTCTGGTGCCCAAGGCCGAGATCGAAGGCGAGATGGGCGATGCCCACGTCGGCCTGCAGGCCCGCCTGATGAGCCAGGCGCTGCGCAAGATCACCGGCAACATCAAGAACGCCAACTGTCTGGTGATCTTCATCAACCAGATCCGCATGAAGATCGGTGTGATGTTCGGCAACCCGGAAACCACCACCGGCGGTAATGCCCTCAAGTTCTACGCCTCCGTGCGCCTGGACATCCGCCGTACCGGCGCGGTGAAGGAAGGCGACGAGGTGGTCGGCAGCGAGACCCGCGTCAAGGTGGTGAAGAACAAGGTGGCTCCTCCGTTCCGTCAGGCCGAGTTCCAGATCATGTACGGCAAGGGTATCTACCGTACCGGCGAGATCATCGACCTGGGCGTGCAGCTCGGTCTGGTGGAGAAATCCGGCGCCTGGTATAGCTACCAGGGCAACAAGATCGGCCAGGGCAAGGCCAATGCCGCCAAGTACCTGGAAGACAATCCGGAAGTGGGCGGCGCCATCGAGAAGATCATCCGCGAGAAGCTGCTGGTCGATTCCGCGGCCCGTGGCGCGGTCGAGGCCGATGCCGACGAGACGGCCGATCTGGACGCCTGATCAGGCTCGCCTGAAGCATGGAGCGCTCCGTGAGTGGCATGCTCGATAACCCGGTCGCCGTGCGCCGGGTTGCCATGGACCTGCTGGCCAGGCGCGAGCATGGCCGGGTTGAGCTGGTGCGCAAGCTGCGCCAGCGCGGCGCTCCGCAGGAGCTGATCGACAGCGCCCTCGACCGTCTGACGGAAGAGGGGCTGCTGTCGGAGGCCCGTTATCTGGAGAGCTTCGTCGCCAGTCGTGGCCGCGCCGGTTACGGCCCCCTGCGCATCCGCGAGGAGCTGGCTCAGCGCGGCCTACCCCGGCCCGATATCGAGCAGGCGCTGAGCGAGACCGGCGTCGATTGGGGCGAGCAGCTGCGTGAGCTGTGGCAGCGCAAGTTTGCCGGCCAGGTGCCGGTGGATATGCGCGAGAAGGCCAAGCAGGCGCGCTTTCTCGCTTACCGTGGTTTTTCCCAGGAACAGATTGGCCGCCTGCTACGCGGCGCCAGTCTCGACTGACTTCCCCTTGAGCCCGGAGCTTTCCCCTCTCCGGGCTCCGTTTTTTCCGGCTCAGCCGTTCTGTGCCCAGTTCTGCGGCAGATTGATGAAGTCCACCAGCTCGCGCAGGCGCCCATGGTCGCGGGCGTTGAAGTGGAATGCCAGGCGGCACAGGTCGAACAGCTCCGGCTCGTCGCGCTCCTTCTCGCTGGCGGCCTGCTGCTGGTAGTCGCCGCTCAGGCACAAATCGGCGAACTCCTTGTTCAGCACCCGCATGGCCGCCTCGCTGAGTGGGTGGTTCATGCGGATCACGAACTGACCCTTGAGCCAGCGCGAGGAGTGGTAGTTGCGGTAGAAGCGGGCGATCTCCTGGCCGGCCTCTTCGGCGCTGTGCATCAGGCGCACCAGATGCATGTCGCTGGGCAGGATGTAGCGGCGCTCCTGCAGCTGGTCGCGGATGACGCGCAGCAGCTCGCCCCAGTAGTTGCTGTCCGGCTCGTCGAGCAGAACGATGGGCACCAGCGGGCTCTTGCCAGTCTGCACCAGGGTCATCACTTCCAGCGCCTCGTCCAGGGTGCCGAAACCGCCGGGGCAGAGCACCAGGGCGTCGGCTTCCTTGACGAAGAACAGCTTGCGCAGGAAGAAGAAGTGGAACGATAGCAGGTTGCCGGTGCCATGCACGGTGGCGTTGGCGCCCTGTTCGAACGGCAGGGTGATGTTGAAACCCAGGCTGTTTTCCAGCCCGGCGCCTTCATGGGCGGCGGCCATCACACCGCCACCGGCGCCGGTCACCACCATCAGGTCGAGGCGCGCCAGGGTTCGGCCCAGATCGCGGGCCAGGGTATAGACGGGGTGGTCGGTCGGCGTGCGGGCCGAACCGAAGACCGTGACCTTGCGCCGGCGTTTGAACTGTTCGAGGGTGCTGAAGGCCAGCTCCATTTCGCGCAGGGTCTGCAGCATGATCTTGGCGTCCCAACGGTTGCGGTCGGCCTGGGCCATGCGGATCACGGTGGTGAGCATCTCCTGGTAGAGGGGCAGGTTGGGACTGTTGGCGGGGACCACGAGGGCGGCCAGCTCCTCCACTTTGCTGGTCAGATCGATGCCGCTGGTATGGAAGTGCCGGGACAGGTAGTCATCCGGTTCATAAGGCATAGACATCTCCTTCTGCTGAGGCAGGCCCCGCGGCCACTCCCTGCGACGCCGGGCCTTGCTGAGAGTATGGCCTGCGGCATGACGCTTTGACGGATGAACAGCGTGGTGCCGTTCGTCCGTTGAGGCTGAGTGGCGATGTGCCTCTGATTTACTTGCAGGTAGCGATGCATGCGCCGCTTGCGGCGCCTTGGAAAGGGAGGGGCAGGTATGCCCAAGCTGACGCTGGAGGTGGATCTGGAGCTGTACCGCATGCTGGTGCGGGCGGCGCAAACCAACGACCTGAGCCTGGAGGAGGAATGCTTGCGACGACTGGAGGGCGGTGTGCGCCGCTCCAGCTATATGCAGGCGCTGCTGG
The DNA here is from genome assembly GCF_029837695.1 of Pseudomonas sp. GD04019. Classification (GTDB taxonomy): domain Bacteria; phylum Pseudomonadota; class Gammaproteobacteria; order Pseudomonadales; family Pseudomonadaceae; genus Aquipseudomonas. The sequence continues at coordinate 80,059 of NZ_JAOEEA010000017.1, read as the reverse complement.
CCGAGCTCAGGGCCGACGGCGAGCAGCGGCGCAGCAAGGGCTGAGGTTACTGCAGGCCGCAGTCGGCCTTGGCGAAACGCTCGACGGCGACCGGGCGGTTGCTCTTGTATTCGCTGAACTGGTAGCGCAGGACCGCACCGCTGCCCAGCAGGCGCAGGTAGCCCTGGTTGTTGCACACGCTGGCAGCCAGTTGCTGGCGCACAGTGCCCGGGTTGGCGCGCATCTGCTCGGCATGGCCCTGGCGCACGCTGAGGTGGTTGACCAACTCGTTGCCTTCCACCGTATAACCCTGGTCGAGGATGTCCTCGTTGATCGCTCGCGGCGTGCCGGCACTGCTTTCCCTGGCGACCTGCTCGAGCATCTTGGTCAGCTCGTGTTCCTGCAGCGAGGTGGCCTGGGCGGCGGGCAGGAAGGCGGCGAGGGTGAACAGGGCGATAAGGCGGGGCATGGTGATCTCCAGATAAACGATGCTGCCTTCGACCGGTGCTCCTTGCCCGGGTTCAGCAGGCGCCCATCTTACCCCGTGCCGATGGCGAGAGTAGACTGCGCGCCTTTCCCGTGGAGTCCGTCATGAGCCATGCCGTCGCCCGCCTGCGCGCCGAGCGCCTGGCGCGCAGCCTCAAGCCCTTCGTGTCCCGTGGCTCGCGTTCGGAGCGTTGTCCCGGTTGCCGAGTGATCCCCAGCTACTGCCTATGTGCCTGGCGGCCCAAGGTCGAAGTGCAGGCCGGCGTGTGCCTGTTGATGTACGACGTGGAGGCGCTGAAGCCGAGCAATACCGGCTGGCTGATCGCCGATCTGGTGGCCGACACCCACGCCTTCGGCTGGCAGCGCACCGCAGTCGACCCACGCCTGCTGGCGCTGCTCGATGATCCGCAGTACGCACCATGTGTGGTGTTCCCCGGTGAATACGCCGAGCCCGAGCGGGTGATCGAGGAGTTGCCGCCGCTGACGGCGGGCAAGCGGCCGCTGTTCATCCTGCTCGATGCCACCTGGACCGAGGCGCGTAAGATGTTCCGCAAGAGTCCCTACCTGAACCGTTTCCCGGTGCTCAGCCTGAGGCCGGAGCAGCTGTCGCGCTATCGGCTGCGCCGTTCCAAGCGCGACGAACACCTGTGCACCGCCGAGGTGGCCGCGCTGTGCCTGGAGCTGGCCGGCGAGTCGCAGGCGGCAGTGGCGCTGGATGCCTGGCTGGACCTGTTCACCGAGCACTACCTGGGCGCCAAGCATCGCCGCGTGCTGGACGAGCAGAGCCCGGCACACCAGGCGCTCAAGCCTTTCCTGTAGATCCCTCGGAGCCTGTTCAAGGCCTCGCGAGCTAGAGCCAGGCTAGGAGGCGAAGGGGCGAGGGCGCGGAGTTTACACAGGGTAAATGAGCGCCTGAGCCTCTTCTCCAACAACGCATGTCCGACGCGCAGCAGGTCTTGGATAGGTTCTCAGGCCTTCTTCGGCCATAGCTGGGCGAGCAGCATGCCGGCGAACATCAGCGCGCAGCCGAAATAGCCCTTCAGTGCCAGCGCCTCGCCGAGCAACAGGGCGCCGGCGATGGCGGCGAACACCGCCTCCAGCGAGAGGATGATGGCGGCGTGGGAGGCGATCGCATGTTTCTGCGCCACCACCTGCAGGGTGAAGCCGATGGCTACGCCGAGCAGGCCACCATAGAGGATGGCCGGGCCGGCGGCGAGGATGGCGTCCAGTTTGATCTCCTCGAACACCACCGCCAGGATCAGACTGAGTACCGCACAGGTGGCGAACTGCAGCAGGGCCAGGCGCAGCGGGTCGTGGCGGCTGGCGAAGAAGCTCACCAGCAGCACGTGCACACCCCAGACGAAGGCGCCGGCCAGTTGCAGCCAGTCGCCGGAAGCCACCTGGAAACCTTCGCCGACGCTGAGCAGGAACATGCCTGCCACCGCCAGGCCGGCGCCCAGCCAGGTACCGGTGCCGGTGCGGTGGCCGATGAACAGACCGAGCAGTGGCACCACGATGACGTAGAGGCCGGTGATGAAGCCGGAGTTGGTCACGCTGGTGAAGAGCAGGCCGACCTGCTGCAGGTTGATCCCCAGCGACAGCGCAAGGCCCATGGCCAGGCCACCGAGCAGCAGGCCGCGATTGAGCGGGGCGGGCTTGTGCGCGCTATCGCGGCTGCCCAGCCAGAGCACCAGCGGCAGCAGGGCCAGGGTGGCGAGGGCGAAGCGCAGGCCGGTATAGAGGAAGGGGCCGATGGCATCCATGCCCAGACGCTGGGCGACGAAGGCGGAGCCCCAGATCATCGCGGTCAGCAGCATCAACAGATCGGCGCGCAGGGCTTGGCTTCGCATGGTGCATCTCGGCAGGAAAAGCTGGCGACTTTGCCGCAAAGCACGGAGCTTGACCACCCCGTCACGGCTCGGCATGCTGGGCGCCGCCTCGCTAGCCCGCTCGACAACAACAACAGGAAAGCACATGGCCGCTTACGAGATTCTCATCGCCGACGACCATCCCCTGTTTCGCAGCGCCCTGCAGCAAGCGCTGACCCTGGGCCTTGGCCCGGATGTGCGTCTGGTCGAGGCGGCCAGCATCGCCGAGCTGGAAGCTTGCCTGGGTGAGAAGAGCGACTGGGACCTGGTCCTGCTCGATCTGAACATGCCTGGCGCCTACGGCTTTTCCGGACTGGTGCTGCTGCGCGGCCAGTATCCGCAGATTCCGGTGGTGATGATCTCGGCGCAGGAAGAGGCTGCCGTGGTAGCGCGCTCCCGCGAGTTCGGCGCCAGCGGTTTCATTCCCAAGTCGAGCCCGCTGGAGACCATCCAGCAGGCCGTGCGCCAGGTGCTGGACGGCGATGCCTGGTGGCCGCCGCAGGCGTTCGCCGCGGTCAGCGTGTCGGCCGAGGCCAAGGCCGCCAGCGCCGGCCTGGCCAGCCTGACGCCGCAGCAGTTCCGCGTACTGACCATGGTCTGCGAGGGGCTGCTGAACAAGCAGATCGCCTTCGAGCTGAGCGTGTCGGAAGCCACCATCAAGGCTCACGTCACCGCCATCTTCCGCAAGCTGGGAGTACGTACCCGTACCCAGGCGGCGCTGCTGCTGCAGCAGATGGAATCAATTCCCGGGCAATAAGCCCTTCACGCATTTTTGACGGCGCGGCCTCTAAGGTGCCGACCTTCATCGCACAGGACAGTAGTTCTTCATGTCGCCATTCAAGGGCCAGACCGGCCTGAAACGTATCCTCAACGCCGCCGGCTATTCCTTCGACGGCCTGCGCGCGGCCTTCACCGGCGAAGCCGCCTTCCGCCAACTGGTGCTGCTCAACGTGGTGCTGGTGCCACTGGCCTTCTGGCTCGATGTCAGTCCCGTAGAGCGGGCGCTGATGGTAGCGGTGAGCATGCTCTCGCTGATCGTCGAGCTGCTCAATTCGGCGATCGAGGCGGCCATCGACCGCATCTCCCTGGATCGCCATCCGCTGTCGAAGAACGCCAAGGACATGGGCAGCGCCGCGCAGCTCACCTCCCTGGCGGTGATCACCCTGGTCTGGGCGATCATTCTGATCGGCTGATCTCAGGCGCGAGAAGGGCGTCCGGTTCTCTGCTCGGGCCGCCCCCATTCGCGAGCAGAGCTCGCTCCTACACAGCATCGAGTAGGGCGGGTGCAACCCGCGCCATTGAGCTGCGCAGGTTGCACCCGCTCTGCGTCGTTGTGGTTGAGCTGGCTTACAGCACCCCGGCCTTTTTCCAGGCCAGATAGCGCCCAACCAGTTCCGGCCCCAGCTCGTTTGGCCTGGCATCCAGCACCGGCACGCCGTGGGCGAGCAGACGTTCGTGCAGGCCGGCGCGGGCGTTGAGGTAATCGATCGTGCCGCAGTAGGCCAGGGCCTGCTCGTAGTCCTGCACCTGGGTGTGACGCAGGCGATCCAGCACTTCCTCGCGCAGGCTGGCAATCAGCACGCGGTGTTGGCGGCCCAGACGCTTGATCGCGCCGAGCAGCTCCTCGTCGTCCTCGTCGCGCAGGTTGGTCACCAGCACCACCAGGGCGCGGCGGCGCTGGCGGGCGAGCAGGGCGTTGATCGCCGCCGCGTAGTCGGCCGGGCGACGGGTGCTGTCGAGGGCGTACACGGCGTTGAGCAGGCTGCTGATATGGGCCTGGCCCTTGACCGGTGCGACGTACTGGTCCTGATCGCCGGCGAAGGTCGCCAGCCCCACCGCATCGCCCTGGCGCAGGGCGACGTAGCTGAGCAGCAGGCAGGCGTTGAGGGCGTGGTCGAAGTGCGACAGCTCGTCGTCCTGGCTGCGCATGCGCCGGCCGCAGTCGATCAGGAAGACGATCTGCTGGTCGCGCTCGTCCTGGTATTCGCGGGCGATTGGCGTGCGCTTGCGCGCGGTGGCCTTCCAGTCGATCTGGCGCAGGGTGTCGCCATCACGGAATTCGCGCAGCTGGTGGAACTCCAGGCCTAGGCCGCGGCGCTGGCGCTGGCGCACGCCCATCTGACTGAGCCAGTCGTCCACCGCCATCAGCTGGGCGCCGTAGAGGCGGGCGAAGTCCGGGTAGACGCGGGTTTCGCTGGCCTGGTCGATGAAGCGGCGCGACTGCCACAGGCGCAGCGGGCTGGGCAGCAGCAGTTCGCAGCGCGGGAAGCGGAAGTGGCCGCGCTTGAGCGGGCGCACTCGGTAGCCGAACTCGGTCTGTTCGCCCGGATGCAGTTCCACCTGCTGTGGCAGGAACTCGAAATCCATGTGCTCGGGCAAATGATCGAAGGCCTGCACCGCCAGCGTCTGGCGATAGTCGTGGTGCAGGGTCAGGCGCACCTCGCTCCAACGGCCCAATGGCAGGTTGCCGGGCAACTGGCGCTGCAGGCGCGGCGACGGCAGGCGGCGCAGCCAGGCGGCATCCAGGCCGGCGACCAGCAGTAATGCCAGCAGCAGGCCCCACCACAGCGGCTGCAGGGTCTGCGGCAGCTTGATGCCGAGCAGTGGCAGCGTGCCGAGGACGATGGCCAGGGCCAGCAGGCCGCCGAGCAGACCGAGGAACAGGCGGGATGGTTTCATGCGCTGGCGATCACAGGCGCGGTGCCGGAACCTGGTCGAGCAGTTGCTGCAGCACCTGATCCACCGACAGCCCCTCGATATCCAGCTCCGGCGCCAGGCGCACGCGGTGGCGCAGCACGGCCAGGGCGCAGGCCTTAACGTCGTCCGGCACCACGAAGTCGCCGCCGCGCAACAGGGCACGGGCACGCCCGCCACGCACCAGGGCGATCGAGGCGCGCGGGCCGGCGCCCATGGCCAGGCCTGGCCAACTGCGGGTGGCGCGGGCCAGGCGTACGGCGTAGTCGAGTACCTGGTCGTCGATGGCCAGTTCGCTGGCGATCTTCTGCAGGGCCAGGACGTCCTTGGCCGAGAGCAGGGTGCGCAGCGGTGCCACTTCGAGCATGTCGGCCTTGGCCGAGCGGGTCACCTGGCGTACCAGGCTCAGCTCCTCGTCGGCCTGCGGATAGTCCATGCGCAGTTTGAGCATGAAGCGGTCCAGTTCGGCCTCCGGCAGCGGGTAGGTGCCTTCCTGCTCGATGGGGTTCTGCGTGGCCAGCACCAGGAAGGGTTGCGGTACCGGCATGGCGCGGCCTTCCAGGGTGATCTGGCGTTCCTGCATCACTTCCAGCAGTGCGGCCTGGGTCTTGGCCGGCGCGCGGTTGATCTCGTCCGCCAGCAGCAGGTTGGTGAAGGCCGGGCCCTTGCGCAGCTTGAACTGCTCGCTCTGCAGGTCATACACGGCGTGGCCGGTGACGTCGCTGGGCATCAGGTCGGGGGTGAACTGGATACGCGCGAACTCGCCGCCGAAGCACTTGGCCAGGGCGCGCACCAGCAGGGTCTTGCCCAGGCCCGGCACGCCTTCGACCAGCACATGGCCGCCGGCGATCAGTGCGGTGAGTACGTCGTCCACCACCGCGCGCTGGCCGACCACGGCCTTCTGCAGCTCCAGGCGCAGGGCCTGGAGCATCTGGCTGGCGCGCTGACGCTGCTGGCCGGCAGGGTTGGCGGGAGCTGTGGCAGCGCCTGGGGCCGGTGCGACAGGGGGCTCGACCGGAGCGGCGGGGACTTCGGGATTGGTGCTGGGTTGCTGCGGAATTTCGCTCATAGGGCATTCCTGAGGGTTTGCAGGTTGGCGACCTGGCGGGTGAAGTCGGCGGCGGACAGGCGTTGTGTCGGCAGCGGGCGCATGGCTGCGCTGACGGCGCCGCTGGGTAGGCGGGTGAGGCGACCTAGTACCTGCCACTGTTCGGCGACGGGCAGGCGTTCGAAGCCGGGGTGGCGATGACGGGCGCGGCGCAGGATGTCGCGCTGCAGGTTGCTTAGCAGGTGTTGCTGGCCGGCGCGGCGCAGCAGGAAGTCGGCGCCCGCGCGCAGGTGTTCTTCGAGCTGGCGGCGGGCGTGGGTCGGTGCTGCCAGCAGCGGACCGTGACGCATGCCGACATGCCACAGCAACAGGGCGATCAACAGAGCCAGGGCGGCGAGGGCGGCGGGGTAGTGCTTGAACAGCTGGCTGAACAGGTCGGCGCGCTCGGTGCTGTAGACCAGGGTCACGGCGCTGTCCTGAGTCAGGTACCAGAGCAGCCAGGCGTTGTCGTAGTCGCCGATGCTGTGGTTCTGCCACAGCCAGGCATCCGTCACCACGGTGACCAGGCCCTCGCCATGCTCCAGCTGCAGCATGTGGGTGGCGTCGCCACTGTTGGCCCAGGCATAGGCGCGGTTCTCGGTATCCAGCAGGTGGAAGCCGGTATCGAATTCGACGTAGGCCGGCGCCTCCTCGTTCTCCAGGTAGATCTTGGTCAGCTCGGGGTAGCGATCTTCCTCGGCCTCTTCTTCGCGGGCTTCGGACTGTTCGGACTGCTCGTCATCGGCGGCATCGACATCGTTTTCCAGTTCCACTTCCGCGTCGGCCTCGACATCCAGCTCCTCGTCGTCGACAGCGGCTTCATCGCTGGCTTCGGCGTCCTCGCTGTCCTCGTCTTCCTCTTCTTCGTAGGTGCTGCTCTGCTGCACGCCGAGACTGTCCAGCAACAGGTCGCCGCTGCGGCCTTCCTCCTCGTCCCAGACCTCTTCGGCGACGAACACCAGGTGACCGCCCTTGGCCGCCCAGTCCAGCACCAGCTTGGCCTGGCGTGGCGTCATGTTGTGGCGTGGGCCGAGCAGCATCAGGGTCTGCCCGACGGAGGGAAGGCCGTTGAGTGCATCCAGGCCGTCGGCGCGTTTTACCGTGATTTTCTGCTGACGCAGGAACATCTCCGCAGCCAGATAATCGTTGGCGCGGGCCTCGGGGGAGGGGCCGTGTTCGAGGGTTTCCTCGTAGGGCTGCAGTTGCTGCACGGCGAGCAGTGCGAGCCAGCCGAGTACGATCAGCAGAATGCCGCCGAGGGCTATCTTCAGCGGGCGGCTCATGCGGCGGCCCCTTGGGCGAACAGGCGGCGCCAGCCTTCGCAGAGGCCGCGCTTGAGGTTCTCCGGTGGCAGGCGGTGGCCGTAGGCGAGATTCTGCCAGTGGCGGGTCAGTACCAGGCTGAAGCGACTGAGTTCTTCGCGCTCCAGACGCTCGACTAGGCGCAGCACTTCGCCTTCGGTGTGCGAGCCCTTCAGCGGCAGGCGGAAATCATGCAGCAGGCGGCTGAGCAGGGCGCGGTAGAGCAGGCCGAGGGCCTCGCGCGGCTGTTCTGCCCAGAGTCGTTCGGCTTCGCCGGCCACATCGTCGGGCAGGCTTTCGGGGGCGAGCTCCAGTCCGAACAGCTGGCTGGGCATCTCGCGCACGCGGCGCTGCGGCAGGCCGAGGCGGCCGACGAAAGTCTCCAGCCACTCGCGGTAGCGCCACAGCAGCAGGGCGATGGCCAGGACCAGCAGGGCCCACAGCAGCACCTCGAAGGCCAGGGCGACCATGTCGAGCTTGCGCCACCATTCGCCGAGTTTGAACAGCTTCTTGATCAGCTCGGCGAAGCTCTTCACTTCTTCCTCGGAGGGCTCCTCGGCCTTCTTCTCGTCGCCGAAGCGCCAGCGGGTAACGGTTTCGCGGTTCTCGAAGGGGGCGGCGTCCAGCAGCTTGGTGATGCTGTCTTGGGCGGCCTGGCTGCTCAGGGGTTGGTTGAGCAGGCGTTCGGCGTCGGGACCCATGGGGTCGTCGAAAGGCACCGGGCAGGTGCCGACGGGTTCATCGGCCAGGGCGTCGCTTGCCGGCAGCAGCAGAGTCAGGGTGACGCAGGCCAGCAACACGGCGTAGGCGCTGCCGATCAGGCGCTGGCGCAGGCGGCGGAAGGTCAGCTCGATGTCCCAGGCTTCCAGGTCGGTGCGCCGGTTGAGATAGAGGGTGAAGCCGCAGGCGACGTAGATAGGTTCCCAGAACACCAGGATCAGGGCGTAGACCAGGTTGGAGACATGCTCCAGCCACAGCCACTTGCCGCTGCTGGCCTGGATCAGGGTGTCCCAGTCCAGTTGGGTTTCCATCTGTTGCGGCACCATGAGCCAGATCAGCGTGGCCATGCCCATCCACAACAGCATTTCCAGATGCACGCCGAGGATGGTCAGCCAGGCGGCGGCACCCGAGTGGCGCTGGCCGAGTACGGTCAGGCGCTTGCTGCGCGCATCGCCACTGAGGCCCTCGAGCTGCAGTACCGGCAGATCGAAGCTGCGGGTCGGGCTGAAACGGCGCCAGGTCAGGCTGGCCAGCAGCTGGGGCTTGAGTAGGCGCGGCAGAGCTTTGAGCGCTTCCTTGAGGGTTGGCGTGTCGCCAAACAGCGAGCGCGACAGGATGTGCAGCGGCAGGCGTTCCCAGGCCGGCTTCAGCCACCAGAACAGCAAGGCGGCGATGGTCGGGTACTGCCAGAGCAGGGCGGTGAGCAGCGCGAACAGCGGCAGGGTCACGATGGCCCAGCTGGCCATCAGCAGGCCGGCATGGCGACGAGCCAGGAGCACGCCGAGGTCGATGGCCTCCCAGGCGGTACGCGGGCGGATGGCGACGCTGGCGTCAGTCAGGCGCATGGCGGGTCCGTCCGGCGAACAGGAAATAGGCGATCACCAGCAGCCACAGGCCGGCACCGACCCAGTACTTGGTGACGGCGCTGGCGTAGGTCATGGAGGACCAGTAGGCCTCGACGAATGCGGCGATCAGCAGGAACAGGATGACCCCGGCGACCAGCTGGATGGCCTTGCCGGCGGCCTGACGCAGGGCTTCGCCGCGGCCGAGACGGCCGGGGGCGAGCAGGGCCCAGCCGAGCTTGAGGCCGGCGGCACCGGCGAAGGCGATGGCGGTGAGCTCGAAGGCGCCATGGCCGATGACGAAGGACCAGAAGGTCTCGCTGTAGCCGATACGGGTCAGGTGGCCGGCGACCGCCCCGATCACCAGGCCGTTGTAGAGCAGGAAGAACAGGCTGCCGAGGCCGAAGATCAGGCCACTGGCGAAGGTCTGAAAAGCGATGCCGATGTTGTTCATGATGTAGAAGCCGAACATCATCCAGTCGTCGCCTGAGTCGCGCTCGGCGAAGCGGCCGATGCGCCGAGCGGCCGGGTCGTACATCTTCTCCATCTCCCGCACCTGCTCGGGATCCATCACGCTGTAGATCATGTCCGGGAACTGCCAGGTGAGCAGGCCCATGCCGATCAGCGCGCCGAAGAACAGCAGGCTGCCGGTCAGCACGGCGCGCCATTCGCGGCGCACCAGCTGCGGGAAACCGGCGATGACGAAGCTGATGATCTGCGCGCCCAGGTGGCTGCGGTGGCGGTAGAACTGCTGGTGGCCGCGCATGGCCAGCTGCTGCAGCTGGTCGATCAGGTGGCTGCTGTAGCCGCGCTCCTGGGCGAGGGCCAGGTGCTGGCACAGGTGGCGGTAGTCGGCGGCGAAACTCTCGCAATCCTGACGCTCGACCTTGCCTTTTTCCAGGCTGGACAGGCGCGCTTCGAAGCGCTGCCAGTCGGCGTTGTGACGTTGTTCGAACAGGTGCTGTTTCATGCCGAACCCACCAGGCCGCGGGCGATGCCGTGCAGGCGCGTTTCGGCGTGTTCCGGCAGGCTTTCCAGGGGTTCGGCCAGGATGCCGGCCAGTTCGGCGCGGCGCGCGCTGGAGAGGCTGGCGCGACGCTCGGCGAAGTCCAGCACGGCGCGTTGTTCGGCCAGGTTGAGGGGGAAGGGCGCGCGCTCGGCATCCGCCTCGGGAATCTGTGGGCGTTTCAGTTCGTCGTCGCGGTAGACCACCAGGGTGCCGGCGGCGAGGTCGCCAAGACGTTTGAAGCTCGGATGGCTGAGGCTGCTGACGGCGCCGACGCAGTAGGCGAACGGCAACATGTCCACGGCGCGCAGCAGATTGCGGGTCAGCGAAGCCGCCCAGCCGACCGGGGTGCCATCGTCATGCACCACGCGCAGGCCCATGGCTTTCTTGCCGGGGGTACGGCCCTGGTTCAGCACTTCGAACAGCACCGGGTACCACCAGTTGACCAGGAAGTAGAGGATGGTGCCCAGGCCCGCACCGAACTGGCCGAGGATGCCGAGAATGACGAAGGCGGCCACCAGGATGGCGCCGCGTATCAGCAGGTCGATACCGAAGGCCAGGGCACGCGGCATCAGGCCGGCGGGGCGAAGGATCAGGTCGATGCCTTCCGGCGTCTCCACCAGGCGGCGGGTATCCAGAAGAGGAAGATCGGGGAGTTCCGGCTGGGGGCGATTAGGCTGCATCGGTCGACTGCATCGAAGAAAGCCTGATGCTAGCCAGCAGCAGGACGCTAAAGCAATCGGGCCGCCAGAGGCGGCCCGAACTTCTGGACTGGATCAGTTGGCCGGCGGCAGTACGCCGAAGATGGTGCGGTACAGCACGCCCATGCTGATGATGAACAGCGGGATGGTCCAGACCAGGCCGATGCCGACCGGGATCATGCTCAGGCCCATGATGATGCCGAGCAGCAGGAACAGGCCGAAGACCTTGAACCAGTGCTGGCTGATGGCCTTGCGCGAGGTTTCCAGGGCTTGCCAGGGCGACAGGCCACGCTCGACCACCAGCGGGATGGCCAGCATATAGGCCACGCTCAGGTAGATGCCGGGGATGATCAGCAGGAGCATGCCGACGTAGACCAGAACCATCATCACGATGGCGGTGATCAGCAGCGGCACCAGGCGACCGAAGTGGCTGAAGATCTCGTTGAAGCTGACCGGCTGGTCGGCAGCGCGGCGGATACCGACCATGTTGAGGCCGGCGAGGAAGGGATAGGACAGCGCCGAGGCCAGTACGGTGATGATCAGCTGGGCGATGATGATGCCGGCGATGTTGTCTTCGCTCGCCAGGCCGCCAAAGATGAAGCCGAGCACCGCGGTGGCAGCGAACAGCGCGACGTAGAAGACGATGAAGCCACCGATGATGATGCCTTTGGTGCCTTTCACACGCTGCCAGGCTTCGCTGAGCAGATCGCCGATATTGAAGTCATAGCCGCGGCTGAGCGCCTCGGCGATGGTTGGCACTTGACCGCTGGGGACTTCCTGCAGATTGCTGCTGGGCGCGGCGTAGGGGTTGGGAGCGGTGGATTCACTCATGACTACTGTCCTTGTGGGTGGAAATTCCTGATCAGGCCATCCTATAGGCGCACCGGGTCAGCGACAAGTCGGGCAGCGTGAGCGATTTCAAGCTTTCGCGGCGGCTGGTTGGATTCAGGCGGATGCTAGACTGCCGCGGCGATATTTCCGGGGAAAGCACCTTGTCTTCGAGCATCTTCTGGTACGACTACGAAACCACCGGCATCAACCCGCGCTGCGATCGCCCCTTGCAGGTGGCGGGCATCCGTACCGACGAGCAGCTCAACGAGATCGGCGAGCCGCTCAACATCTATTGCCGGCCATCCGACGACATCCTGCCGCATCCGGCGGCCTGTCGGATTACCGGGATCACACCGCAGATATTGGCCGAAAAAGGTCTCGTGGAAGCGGAGTTCATGGCCCGCGTGCATGCCGAACTGGCGCTGCCGGGCACCTGCGGCGCGGGCTACAACAGCCTGCGCTTCGACGACGAGGTGACCCGCTACAGCCTGTACCGCAACTTCTACGACCCCTATGCCCGTGAGTGGCAAGGCGGCAACAGCCGCTGGGATCTGATCGATCTGGTACGGGCTGCCTATGCCTTGCGTCCGGAGGGCATCGAGTGGCCGCAGGACGACGAGGGCAGGGTCTCGCTCAAGCTGGAGCGGCTCACCGTGGCCAATGGCATCGATCATGGCCAGGCTCACGACGCGTTGTCCGACGTACGTGCCACTATCGGTTTGGCGCGCCTGCTCAGAGACAGGCAGCCGCGTCTGTATGATTTCCTCTATCAGCTACGCAGCAAGGCCAAGGTGGCTGAGCAGATTCGTCTGCTGCAGCCGCTGGTGCATATTTCCGGACGTTTTGCCGGCAGTCGGCACTACTTGGCAGTGGTCCTGCCGCTGGCCTGGCATCCGCGCAATCGCAATGCATTGATCGTCTGCGATCTGCAGTCCGATCCGCAGCCGCTGTTCGACATGGATGCCGATGGCTTGCGCAAACGCCTTTACACTCGGCGTGACGAATTGGCCGAGGGTGAGTTGCCGGTGCCGCTCAAACTTCTGCATATCAACAAGTGCCCGGTGGTGGCGCCGCTCAAGGTGCTACGCCCTGGTGATATCGAGCGTCTGCAGATCGACTTGGCGCAATGCGAGCAGCGGGCTTCCGCACTCAGTGAGCAGCAGGCATTGTGGCAGAGCAAGTTGGCCAATCTGTATGCGACGGACGACTTCGAGCCACTGCATGACCCGGAACAGCAACTGTATGCGGGCTTTCTCGGTGATCGCGATCGTCGGTTGTGCGAACAAGTACGCCACTCTTCCGCTGAGCAATTGACTCGGGATAACTGGGCGTTCAGTGATGAGCGATTGCCCGAGCTGCTGTTTCGCTATCGGGCGCGGAATTTCCCGGATTCATTGACGAGTGCCGAGCAGCAACGCTGGCGAGAGTTTTGTCGTGATCGGTTGAACAATAACGCGATGGGAGCGCCGAATACGCTGGCCAACTTCGAACTGGCGCTGCAAGCGGAGTGGTCACTGTCGTCGCCAACGCAGCAGCAGGTATTGCAGGCCTGGCAGGAACATGCCCGGTTGCTGAGCGAGCGGTATTGCGCTGTAGGCTAGGAAAAGACAGGTGAATAAAAATGCCGGCAATTGCCGGCATTTTTTTGGTGCTTCGTCGAAATTAACCGAGCAGGGTGGCCCAGCTTTCAACGGTGTCGGCGCCCCACTTGGCTTTCCACTCTTTCAAAGTCTTGTGGTTGCCGCCTTTGGTTTCGATCACTTCACCGGTGTTCGGGTTCTTGTACTGCTTGACCTTACGTGCGCGCTTGCCGCCAGTGGGCTTGGCTGGGCGAGCAGTCTTGCCGCCTTTGGCACCTTCCGGATCGAGCAGGGCGATGATGTCGCGCAGGGACTTCTGGTATTCGCCCATCAGAGTGCGCAGTTTGCCTTCGAACTCCAGTTCTTTCTTCAGCTTGTCGTCTTGCGACAGATTCTTCAGGCGCTCTTGCAGCTCTTTGATGGCTTCTTCGGTGGCGCGGTATTCGTTGATCAGCGACATGTTTGTTTTTCCCAGTGGCCAGTTGCAGTTGTAAGTATGTCAATAATAGACAGCACTCATGGGCAAGTAAACCAGTCGGAAAAGTTTTGCGGGAATTATCTGCAGGTATCTATTCGATCAATGAGCGGTAACGACAGCTGGCGCTAGTTTGTTTCACCATTTGTGCAGCCGCGTGACCATTGATTATGGCGACCCTGTAATAGTTGACCATTGTGCAAGTTATGGCTCAGTCGAGCAGAGCCATGCAGGCGAGGGAAGTACTGAAGTTTCATCCCGCTGCCGCTAGAATGGCGCCTCGCAAAGTTCTGGAGTTCCCCCACATGCGCACTTTTCGGCTGGTAATCGCCTGCCCGGACCGCGTTGGCATCGTCGCCAAGGTCAGTAATTTCCTGGCTACTTACAATGGCTGGATTACCGAAGCCAGCCACCATTCGGATAACCAGAGTGGCTGGTTCTTCATGCGCCACGAGATCCGCGCCGACTCTCTGCCTTTCGACCTGGATGGTTTTCGCCAGGCCTTCGGCCCCATCGCCCGTGAGTTCTCCATGGAGTGGCGGATCACCGATTCCGCGCAGAAAAAGCGCGTGGTGCTGATGGCCAGTCGCGAGTCGCACTGTCTGGCCGACCTACTGCACCGCTGGCACAGCGATGAGCTGGACTGCGAGATTCCCTGCGTGATTTCCAACCACAACGACCTGCGCAGCATGGTCGAGTGGCATGGCATTCCGTTCCACCACGTGCCGGTCGACCCAAAGGACAAGGCGCCCGCCTTTGCCGAGGTCTCGCGTCTGGTTGGTGAGTACCGGGCCGACGTGGTGGTGCTCGCCCGCTACATGCAGATCCTGCCGCCGCAGCTGTGCCAGGAATACGCCGGGCGGGTGATCAATATCCACCACAGCTTCCTGCCGTCCTTCGTCGGCGCCAAGCCTTATCACCAGGCTTCGCTGCGTGGGGTCAAGCTGATCGGCGCCACCTGTCACTATGTCACCGAGGAACTGGATGCTGGTCCTATCATCGAGCAGGACGTGGTGCGGGTGACCCATCGCGACAGCATCGAAGACATGGTGCGCCTGGGCAAGGACGTGGAGAAGATGGCGCTGGCCCGTGGCCTGCGTTATCACCTGGAGGACCGGGTGCTGGTGCATGACAACAAGACGGTAGTCTTCGACTGACCTTCAGGAGGCGAGGATGAAACGAGGTACGGCTGCACCGCCGCCCACCCTGGGTGAGGGCTGTCTGCAGCGTTACGATCCCGATGCCTTGAGCGAGACCGACGGCACCGAGTTTCCCGGTGCCGCCGAACTCTGGCGGCGCCTGCAGCAGGCGCCGGAGGGGGAGGTCGATCCGGCGCAGGAGATTCCCGCGCCGGACTGATCAGATGCGGAAGCTGTCGACCAGCTGCTTCAGGCGCGAGGCCTGCTGCTCCAGGTCCCCGCAGGCGCGCAGGGTCGCCTGCAGGTTCTCCACGCCTTCCTGGTTGAGGGTGTTGATCTCGGTGATGTCCATGTTCAGCGAGTCGACCACGGCGGTCTGTTCTTCGGTGGCGGTGGCCACCGACTGGTTCATGCCGTCGATCTCGCCGATACGCTGGGTCACGCTGCCCAGGCGCTCGCCGGCCTGGTTGGCGATGGTCACGCTCTCCTCGCTGTAGCGCTGGCTCTCGGTCATGGTCGACACCGAGTCGCGGGCATCCACCTGCAGGCCTTCGATCATCTTCTGGATTTCCTGGGCCGACTCCTGGGTGCGGTGGGCCAGGTTGCGCACCTCGTCCGCCACCACCGCGAAGCCACGCCCTGCCTCGCCGGCGCGGGCGGCCTCGATGGCAGCGTTGAGCGCCAGCAGGTTGGTCTGCTCGGAGATGCTCTTGATCACCTCGAGGATCTGGCCGATATCCACCGTCTTGCTGTTCAGCGTCTCGATATTGCGGCACGAGGCGCTGATCTTCTCCGACAGCTCGTTCATTGCCACGATGGTCTTCTGCAGTACCTGGCTGCCGTCTTCGGCCAGATGACGGGCGTCGGAGGCCTGGTGCGAAGCGTCGGCGGCGTTGCGCGCGATCTCCTGGGCGGCGGCGCCCAGTTCGTTGATCGCCGCGGCCACGCTGTTGGTGCGGCTGGCCTGCTCGTCGGAGTTGGCCATGGACGAGTTGGAGGCGTTGACCACCAGCTTGGCTACTTCGTTGAGCTGCTGGGTGGCCGAGGACACCTCGCGGATCGAGCCATGAATGCGCTCGACGAACTGGTTGAAGGAAGTGGCCAGCTCGCCGAATTCGTCGCGGCTCTGCACGCTCAGGCGCTTGGTCAGGTCTCCCTCGCCCTGGGCGATGTCGCGCATGGCCTTGCCCATCACCAGCAGCGGCTGCATCAGCACGCGGATCAACATACCCAGCAGGAACATGATGATGACCACGGCGATGATGGTGGCGATGATCGCCGAGGCCCGGAATTCATGCAGGGTGGCGTAGGCCTTGTCCTTGTCGATGGACAGGCCGATGTACCAGTTGACCGAAGGCAGCCCCTTGACCTGGGTGAAGGTGAGCAGGCGTTCGACGCCATCCAGTTCCGCCTCTGAGAGTTCGCTGCGGATCTGCGGAGTGTTCTGCGGATAGACCTCGCGCAGGGTCTTCATCACCAGGTCCTTGTTCGGGTGGACCAGGATCTTGCCGTCGGCGCTGACCAGGAAGGCGTAGCCCAGGCCATCGAAGTCCAGCGAGTTGATGATCTGCACCAGAATATCCAGGCTCAGGTCGCCGCCGACCACACCGCTGCTGCCCGCTGGGGTGGCGATGGTGATGATCAGCTTGCCGGTGGCGGCGTCCATGTAGGGCTCGGTCAGGGTCGAGCCGCCGGCGCTCATGGCGTCCTTGTACCAGGGACGGGTGCGCGGATCGTAGTCGGCCGGCATCTCGCTTTCCGGACGCATGGTGAACGTGCCGTCCGCCGAGCCCAGGTAGGTGAAATCGAAGGTTGCGGCCGGCGCTTTGCGCTCCAGGGTGCGGGCCAGCGTCTCGGGAGTATCGTCCTGCACGCTCTGGGCGATGTTTTCGACCAGTAGAATGCGGCCGGACAGCCAGTTCTGGATGTTGCTGGCCGTCACTTCACCCAGGCTGCGCAGCTCGGCTTCCAGGTCCGCTCGAATGGCATTGCGTTGCAAGTAGTCGTTGTACAGGGTGAACAGGGAGAAGGCGGCGATTACCACCAGTGAGGCGGCGAGCAGGATCTTGTGGCTGAACTTCAGATTCTGGGTCATGGTCACTTGCGTCCGGTAATGTCTGGCAGCAGTCTTATTGGGTGGCTGTGCGAAGACGCACGAGCGCTTAGTTACACCACCTATAGCGACATAACTGCAGTAAAGCTTTAGCCCGAAGGATGGCAAGATGCCGGTAGTCGATTCTTTTGTTCTTGGCGCGGACCCTCAAGGCCAGCCGATCGCCCAGGCCCTGCGCCTGGCCAACCGCCACGGCCTGGTTGCGGGTGCGACGGGCACGGGCAAGACGGTGACTCTGCAGCGCTTGGCCGAGGCGTTCAGCGATGCCGGTGTGGCGGTGTTCGCCGCCGACATCAAGGGCGACCTGTGCGGTCTGGGGGCGCCGGGCAACCCCCAGGGCAAGGTGGCCGAGCGAATCGCCGGCATGCCCTGGCTGAATCACAGCCCGCGCTCTTACCCGGTGACCCTGTGGGATGTGGCGGGCAATAGCGGCCATCCCCTGCGTACCACCCTGAGCGAGATGGGGCCGCTGTTGCTGGGCAACCTGCTGGAGCTGACCGACAGCCAGCAGGCCGCCCTGTATGCCGCCTTCCAGGTGGCCGACCGCGAAGGCCTGCTGCTGCTTGACCTGAAAGACCTCAAGGCCCTGCTCAATCACCTCAAGGACCATACCGAGATGCTCGGCGAGGATCGCGCGCTGTTTGCCGGCGCGTCCTCCCAGGCGCTGTTGCGCCGCCTGGCGACTTTGGAGCAGCAAGGCGCCGAGGCGTTGTTCGGCGAGCCGGCACTGCAGCTGGAGGATATCCTGCATCCCGATCGCGACGGCCGTGGGCGCATCCATCTGTTGGACGCCAGCCGTCTGGTGCACGAGGCGCCCAAGGTCTACGCCACCTTCCTGTTGTGGCTGCTGGCCGAGCTGTTCGAGCAACTGCCGGAGCGTGGCGATGCCGACAAGCCGGTGCTGGCGCTGTTCTTCGACGAGGCGCACCTGCTCTTCGCCGACACGCCCAAGGCGTTGCAGGAGCGTCTGGAACAGGTGGTACGACTGATTCGCTCCAAGGGTGTCGGCGTCTACTTCGTCACCCAATCGCCCAGCGATCTGCCGGATGAGGTGCTGGCCCAGCTTGGCCTGCGCATCCAGCACGGCCTGCGCGCCTTCACCGTCAAGGAGCAGAAATCGCTGCGCGCCGTGGCTGACGGCTTCCGCCCCAATCCGGCGTTCGACAGCCTGAGCGTGCTCACCGAATTGGGTATCGGCGAGGCGCTGGTGGGGACTCTGGAAGAGAAGGGCACGCCGGCCATGGTCCAGCGCGTGGCCATCGCTCCGCCGCAGTCGCGTATCGGACCGCTGAACGAGACCGAACGGGCAGAGGTGTTGCGCACCTCGCCCCAGGCGGGACGCTACGACCGACCGGTGGATCGCGAGTCGGCTTATGAGCTACTTACGGCTCGCGCCACCCAGGCGCCTGCAGAGGCCCCGGCCGCTAAACCCGGCAAGACGACCCAGGTGCAAGAGGGCGGGTTGGGGGGAATGGCAGGGGAGCTGCTGGGCAGCCTGGCCAGCCAAGTCATGAAGACCGCCGTGCGCCAGGCAGCCAATCAGATCGGCCGGCAACTGGTGCGCGGTTTGATGGGGTCGCTGTTGGGCGGTAGTCGACGTCGCTGAATGTCGGCACCGCCGTTCAAACTTGGTTTGAGCGGCGGATATCGCTTATTCCGCTTCGCGGGCCCGCTCGATCTTTTGCAGTTCCTGTTGGAACGCCTGATCCAGCAGGCTCTGTTTCTTGCGCCAGGGCTTGCGCTCGGGGTCCGGTTGGGCCGCGTAGGTAATCACCTCGCCGCCATAAACATCCTTGTAACGTTGCGCCTGGCGCTCCAGTTCGGTGCGCAGTTCGTCTTTCGTCACATGTCCACCAGATATGAGGGCTGCGCAATGCTATTCGCAGTCTTGAGTAGTAATACTGAAGTTGAATAAGTAAAAGCGCAGGGGATTATAGCGACTGGTTCTATCATTTCTAAGGGTTTAGTTGCTTGTCCTCCTTTTAGGAGGTCGCGTCGCATGTTGAGTTCAGGGAATCTGCATATCTCTGTGGCTTGCTCTATGACGAAGCTCTGGGGTGGCAGGAAGAGAGCATGCGCCGGGCACTCGCCGGGACGAGATTCCGGCAGACTGGTAGTGTCCCGACTGCGACGCAGCCGAGGCCGACTTCGAGATGATCGAGGTTGTGACCAGGCGGCATCCCATCAGTACCCGCGGCGATTCTACGCCGGTGCCGGCAGCAGCTCCTTCAGCGGCCGGCTGTCGTCGGCCAGCTGCTCGGCCGTCACGGCGATGCCCTCGGCCACCAGGCGCTTGGCGGCGATGAAGTCCTGCGGGCGGTTGACCGTGTCGGCAGCCAGGACCTTGCCATCCTTGAGGTAGAAGGCGCTAAAGCTGTCGGTCTGCGGGTCGCCGCGCAGCACCAGACGCTCGAAGCCTTCGGACAGGCCGACCATCTTCAGCTTCAGCTCGTACTGGTCGGACCAGAACCAGGGCACCGAGGCGTAGGCCTTGAGCTTTCCGGCCATGCCGGCGGCGGCCACTCGCGACTGTTCCAGGGCGTTGGGCACCGACTCCAGGCGCAGGCGGCGGCCCAGCAGCGAGTTGGGATGATTGGTGCAGTCGCCAGCGGCGTAGATATCCGGATCGCTGGTCTGCGCGTGCTGGTCGACCAGGATGCCGTTGTCCACTTCCAATCCGGCCTCGGCGGCCAGCTCGGTGTTGGCGATCAGGCCGATACCGACCACCACCAGATCGGTCTCCAGGCGGCTGCCGTCGGCGCACAGCACGGCGCTCACGGCCTCGCCGTTCACCTCCAGATCGGCCACCTGCACGCCGGTGCGGATGTCCACGCCGGCCTCGCGGTGCTTGCGTTCGTAGTAGGCCGACAGCTCGGCCGCGGTGACCCGCTGCAGCACCCGCGGCAGGGCTTCCAGCACGGTGACCTGCAGGCCCTGGGCGACGGCGGCGGCCGCTACTTCCAGGCCGATATAGCCACCGCCGACTATGGCCAGGCGCTTGCCGGCGGCCATCTGCGCGCGGATCAGCTCGACGTCGTCGAGGGTGCGCAGGTAGTGGAAGTTGGCGCAGTGCGCGGCGGCCGCGGCATTCGGCACGCTCAGCGGGCGCGGGCGGCCGCCGGTGGCGATGGCCAGCTTGTCGTAGGCCAGTTGCTTGCCGTCGGCCAGCTCCAGGCGCCTGTTGGCGCGGTCGATGTGGGTGACCCGTACGCCACCAAAGAATTCGACGTTGGCCTTGTCGTAGGCCAGCTGCGGACGGATCGACAGGCTGCTCTTCTCCACGCTGCCGGCCAGGTAGGCCTTGGACAGCGGCGGGCGGTGGTAGGGCAGGTGCGCCTCTTCGCCGAGCAGCAGGATACGGCCCTCCCAGCCCTCGTTGCGCAGGGCGATGGCCAGTTCGCCGCCGGCGTGGCCGGCACCGATGATGATGGCGATGGAGGATGCAGCGTCGGTCATGGCGGGCTCTCGGCAGAAGGAAACTGGGCGCTAGTGTATGCATCCGCACGGTCCAAGTCCCGGCCGAAGATGCCAATCGCCATGCCGTTGTCGCAGAGCCTGTGGCAGCATGGCCGCAGGTATTGGGGGCAGGGACATGCACATGGAGAACAACCCGGCTGCACCGCAGCCGCTGAGCTGGCGCGAGGCGCTGCTGTTCTGGCTCAAGCTGGGCTTCATCAGTTTTGGTGGGCCGGCCGGACAGATCGCCATCATGCATCAGGAGCTGGTGGAGCGACGGAGCTGGATCTCCGAGCGGCGTTTCCTGCATGCCCTCAACTACTGCATGCTGCTGCCCGGCCCCGAGGCCCAGCAGCTGGCCACCTACATCGGCTGGCTGCAGCACCGCACCTGGGGCGGCATAGTCGCCGGGGGGCTGTTTGTGCTGCCGTCGCTGCTGATCCTGATCCTGCTGTCGTGGCTGTATATCGCCTTCGGCCATCTGCCGCTGGTGGCGGGGATCTTCTACGGGATCAAGCCGGCGGTGACCGCCATCGTGCTGCACGCCGCTCATCGCATCGGTTCGCGGGTGCTGAGCAACGGCTGGCTATGGGGCATCGCGGGGGCGGCCTTCGTCGCCATCTTCGCCCTCAACCTGCCGTTCCCGCTGATCGTGCTGGCGGCCGCGCTGGTCGGTTATCTGGGTGGACGTCTGGTGCCGCAGAATTTTTCGGTTGGCGGCGGGCATGGCGCGGCGGCGAAGTCCTACGGCCCGGCGTTGATCGACGACGACACGCCGCCACCGAAGCACGCACGTTTTGGCTGGCCGCGCCTGCTGCTCCTGCTGCTGGTCGGCGGCGCCCTGTGGTTGCTGCCGATGGCGCTGCTGACCGCACTGTTCGGCTGGAACGGCATCCTGACCCAGATGGGCTGGTTCTTCACCAAGGCCGCGCTGCTCACCTTCGGCGGCGCCTATGCGGTGCTGCCCTATGTCTACCAGGGCGCGGTCGATCACTACGGCTGGTTGAGCCCGGCGCAGATGATCGACGGCCTGGCCCTGGGCGAGACCACGCCGGGTCCGCTGATCATGGTGGTGGCCTTCGTCGCCTTCGTCGGTGCCTACGGGCAGCCGCTGTTCGGCGTCGACTCGGCCTTCGCCAGCGGCGCGCTGGCGGCTTGCCTGGTCACCTGGTTCACCTTCCTGCCGTCGTTCCTGTTCATCCTCGTCGGCGGGCCGCTGGTGGAGTCGACCCACGGCGAGCTGAAGTTCACCGCGCCGCTCACCGCCATCACCGCGGCGGTGGTGGGTGTGATCGTCAACCTGGCGCTGTTCTTTGCCTACCATGTGTTGTGGCCCCAGGGCTTTGCCGGCGCCTTCGACTGGCCGGCGGCGCTGATCGCCCTGGGTGCGGCGCTGGCCCTGTTCGTGCTGCGCCGCGGGGTGATCCAGGTGCTGCTGGCCAGCGCCGTCGTGGGGCTCGCGGTGCATCTGTTACGGAGTCTTTGATTGACCCTGCCCAGGCTTTTCTATATTTGAAGCTGGGTGGCTGGAGGCAGGCAGCAGGATTCGATGACTCAGAACGCAAATACGGATGGCGCGGAGCACCGCTGGTGGCGAAGGCCGAGCCTGGTGCCGCTGGCCCGAGTCTTCGTGGTGCTGGTCTGCGTGTCGCTGGTGGCCACCGACGGCTGGTTGATGTGGAAGGCGCGTCAGGTGCAATTGCGTGACGCGGAGATCGAGACCAGCAACCTGGCCTCGGCCCTGGCGCGCCAGGCCAGCGATACTTTGAAGAAGGCCGACACCGTGCTGCTCGACCTGGTCGAACGCCTGCAGGTGGATGGCACGCAGCCGGAGCAGCTGCAGCGCCTGCAGGGCCTGATGCGTCAGCATGTGTACGAGCAGGCCGAGCTGCACGGGCTGTTCGCTTACGACCGCGAGGGCAACTGGCTGGTCAACTCCTTTGGCGAGGTGCCACCGGGGGCCAACAATGCCGATCGCGAGTATTTCATCTACCACCGCCAGTATCCGGACGACCACGGCGCCCATGTCGGCAAGCCGGTGCGCAGCCGTACCACGGGTGACTGGATCATCCCGCTGTCGCGGCGCCTGGAGGATGCCCAGGGCAACTTCGCCGGGGTGGCCCTGGCGACCATCTCCATCGACTTCTTCCGGCAGTTCTATGCCACCTTCGATATTCGCGAACACGGCAGCATCAACCTGGTGCTCAACGACGGCACCCTGCTGGTGCGCAGCCCCTACCGCGAGGATCTGATCGGTGCCAGCATCGCCGGCGGGCAGATCTTCAAGAGCCTGTTGCCACAGAGTCCGACCGGCACCGCGATACTGCCGTCGGTGATCGATGGCGTGGAGCGTCTGTTCAGCTACCGGCAGATCCAGGGCTATCCGCTGGTGGTGATCGCCGCCCTGGCCGAGCAGGACATTCTTGCCGACTGGCGCGAGGACACCTCGCGTCAACTGGTGGTGGTGATGCTGCTCGCCGTGATGCTGGCGCTGTTCGGCTTCTACCTGCTGCGCCTGATCAAGCAGGGCCAGAAGACCGAGATCGAGCTGATGGCCACCCGCGACGCCCTGCGCACCTTCAACAAGCGCCTGGAGCAGCAGGCGCTGGAAGACGAGCTGACACGCCTGGCCAACCGCCGCCGCTTCATCCGCGCGATCAGCGACGAGTTCGCCCGCGCCGCGCGCAGCCAGAAGCCGCTGGCGCTGGTGATGTTCGATGTCGACTACTTCAAGCAGTACAACGATATCTATGGTCATTCCGCCGGCGACGAATGCCTGCGCACCGTGGCCGAGGTGATCCGCGGCGGGCAGAAGCGCCCGGCGGACCTGGCGGTGCGCTACGGCGGCGAGGAATTCTGCCTGCTGCTGCCGGAGACCGACGCCCAGGGCGCGCTGCAGGTGGCCGAGCAGGCGCGTGTGGCGCTGGAGGAGCTGGGCGTGGCGCATGCCGGCTCGCCCTGGCGCCGCTTGAGCCTGAGCGCCGGGGTCAACGTCTGCCAGCCGTCCCCCGACATGGCCGCCGAGGGCGGGCCGCAGCGCCTGATCCAGGGCGCCGACAAGGCGCTGTATGCGGCCAAGGCCGCCGGCCGCGACCGGGTGGTGCTGTATGACGACAAGGTCGAGCAGCTGATCGGCTAGTCCAGCGCCTGCTCGGCCGCCGCCCGCGCATGCAGCAGGGTGGTGTCGAACAGCGGCACCGTGGCATCCGCATCTCCCACCAGCAGGCCGATCTCGGTGCAGCCGAGGATCACCGCCTGGGCGCCCTGGGCCACCAGTCGGGCGATCACCTCGCGATAGGCCAGGCGCGACTCCTCGCGCACCGCGCCCAGGCACAGCTCCTCGTAGATCACCCGGTGCACCAGCTGGCGGTCGGCCTCGTCCGGCACCAGCACCTGGATGCCGTGCCGGCTCTCCAGGCGCTCGCGGTAGAACGGTTGCTCCATGGTGAAACGGGTGCCGAGCAGGCCGACCCGCTGCAGACCGGCCGCGCGGATCGCCTCGGCGGTCGGGTCGGCGATATGCAGCAGCGGGATGCTCACCGCCTGCTCGATGGCATCGGCGACCTTGTGCATGGTGTTGGTACAGAGCACCAGGAACTCCGCGCCGGCCCGCTCCAGTGCCGCCGCCGCTTCGCCCAGTAGCGCGCCGGCGCGCTGCCAGTCGCCACTGCGCTGCAACTGCTCGATCTCATGGAAGTCCACGCTGTACAGCACCAGCCGCGCCGAATGCAGGCCGCCCAGGCGCGCCTTGATCGCTTCGTTGATGTGGCGGTAGTAGGGCAGGGTGGACTCCCAGCTCATGCCGCCGATCAGGCCTATGGTCTTCATCAGGACTCCTCGGATATCGAGCGACTATCCTGCGCCGCCGAGGCAGATCCCGGCAGTTACAGCGGCGCGCGGATCGAGCCCTACAGATGGCGGATCTCGGCGGGCGTCTCCATCCAGTTGTCGTGGAGGCCGTCGGCATGGTGCACGGGCGCGGCCAGCAGTTCGTCCGGGCTCAGGTCGTCCAGGCTGGCCAGGCTCACCGAGACGAAGGCGCCGCCGATCTCCGGGATGTCACCGCGCGTGAAGGTGCGGATGCCGCAGTGCTTGCAGAACAGGTGGTGGGCGCTGAAGGTGTTGAACTGGTAGCCGCTCAGCGCCTCCTCGCCGCTCTCCAGCCGCAGGGCATCGGGCTTGAGCAG
The DNA here is from genome assembly GCF_029837695.1 of Pseudomonas sp. GD04019. Taxonomy (GTDB): domain Bacteria; phylum Pseudomonadota; class Gammaproteobacteria; order Pseudomonadales; family Pseudomonadaceae; genus Aquipseudomonas. The sequence continues at coordinate 55,594 of NZ_JAOEEA010000017.1, read as the reverse complement.
CACGCTCCAGTTGCGCGCCTTGACGCAGAAGCTGCAGTTGCACTTGCCAGTGCCCTTGGCCAGGTCGATCCGCGCGCTGAAGCGCACCTGCTTGCAATGGCAGCTGCCGTGGTAGGTCTTGAGCATGGTGGAGCCTCCCTGTGATGGTCGCCCAACAGCCTAGTCGGCGCAGACGAGCGGGGCGGCGTTTTTCCCCGCTCTGAGGAATAATGCGCAGCCTCGTCAACAAGCCCCTAGCCATGTCCTCGCGCCCGCTCAACGTTCGCCCCAGTTACCTGCACCTGCCGGCCGGCAACTGGCCGACCGTGCTCGATTGCCTGTGCGCGCGCTTCCCGCAGATTTCCCGCGACACCTGGCTGCAGCGCATGGCCCGCGGCCTGGTGCTGGACGACCAGGATCGCCCGCTGGGCCCCGAGGCTCCGTACCGCGAGGCGCTGCGGGTGCAGTATTTCCGCGAGATCGAGAACGAACGGAAGATCCCGTTCCAGGCCCGCATCGTCTACCAGGACCAGCACCTGCTGGTGGCGGACAAGCCGCACTTCCTGCCGGTGATGCCGGCCGGCGACTACGCCGAGGAGACTCTGCTCACCCGCCTGGTGCGCGAGACCGGCAACCCGCACCTGGCGCCGTTGCACCGCATCGACCGGCACACCGCCGGGCTGGTGCTGTTCTCCGCCGAGCCCGCCAGCCGCGGCGCCTACCAGGCGCTGTTCCGCGAGCGGCGCATCGACAAGCGCTACCAGGCCATTGCCCCGGCGCTGCCGCAACACGAGTTCCCGCTGCACCGGCACAGCCGCCTGGAGAAGGGCGAGCCGTTCTTCCGCATGCGTGAGGTGGACGGCGCGCCGAACAGCGAGACCCTGCTGGAGGTGTTGGAGCGCCATGGCGAGCTGTGGCGCTACCGGCTGTTCCCGGTCACCGGCAAGCAGCACCAGCTGCGCGTGCACATGGCCGCGCTGGGCGCGCCGATCTGCAACGACACCTTCTATCCGCAGCTGGTCGATGAGAAGGGCGTTGACGACTTCACCCGCCCGCTCAAGCTGCTGGCGCACAGCCTGGACTTCGCCGACCCGCTGAGCGGCGAGCCGCGCAGCTTTGAGAGCGCAATCGCGCTGGACTGGTAGCTATTGCCGTACTGCGACGCAGCTATCGCTACCCACTTGCAGCGGCGCATTACCCAGCGATTCATGGCTCTCCAGAACACTCAAACGCCATTCGCCGAACTCTAGGGTGCCAACTTCGCGTGGTTGGATGGTGCGGTCCTTTACCCGCCAGGAAAAATCCCCGGCCTGTAAATGAACGGCTGATGGGTAAAGCGCATAGAGCGTCTGGCCGATCCAGGAGCCGTTGCCCGTCGAGCGAGAGTCGTCTTGCACGAGTATGTCGACTTCCTCTTCGCCATAGATGAGCCGGCAGTGGACCCTATTGGCGGCACGGAACTGGGCCAGTAGCTTGTCTTGACGAGCAGGCGTACCACCCAGGCTTGCTGCACGGTAATACGCATAGACACTGCCGCTGCGGCAGTAGGTGCGCCCGTTGTAGGACGTCCAGCCTTCGCTTTCGCAGACTAGGCCCTGGTTGAACCAAGCGTTGGCCAGCAGCCTGGCATCCTGGCTGCTATCGAGCAGTTGTTGGCCTGCCTCCAGCGCAGTTCCCTGCTTGCCCAGCTTGAACGCGACCAGGGAAAGGTTGCTCAGTATGCGGCCATCCTGCGGCGAGGCCTCCCGGGCCAGCAACAGTGCATGGTAGGCGGGGAGCGCGCGCTCTTCGGCATAGTCCTTCTCCGCCTTTAGCGTCAGCTGCTTGGCCTGTTGCCTTAGTTGCTTGGGCGACGGAGCCTGCAGGGCCTGCTCCAGCGTGCTGGCCTGGGCGGCCGAGAGATGCGGATTAGGCTCCTTGGCATCGATTGCGGTATGGCGTCTTAGCCATTCCTGCGGGGTGCCGGTCCTGCCGTCCCGATAGGCACTGCTGACGCTGCGGATAAAGGGTGCTGCCCCCTTCTGCAGTAGCAGCTCCGTCAGCTCCGCCGACGCATAGCGCGCCGCATAGTGCAAGGCGGTCATCTTGCTGGTGTTCAGTGTGTAAGAGCATCTGTCGTCGGGCAAGATCGTCATGGCGTTGGCGTTCGCCCCGGCTGCCAGCAGCAGGCGTGCGGTCTCAAGCTGGTTGTACTGGGCGGCGTACATCAACGGCGTCTTGCCGAAGGGATTGGTCTGGTCTGGATCGCTACCCTGCTCCAGCAGAAGCTGCATGGCTCGAGGGTGTTCGATGGCGATGCTCAGGTCGCTCAAGGCTCCGCCGATCTGGCGGATTTCCTCTATGGGGCGTGCCTCAAGAATCGCTCGGCGCAAGGGGCGCTCGCTTTCAGGAAAGGGGGCATAGCCAGAGGACGGGAAGGCCAGCGCATGGCCCACCGCGCTGTTCAGAGTCGAGCGAGCGATGCTTATGGACTGTTCGGCTGGCCACTCGAAAGCCGAAGAATAGAATTTGGCGAGTGCCTGATAGGCCTTCTCCAATGCGTTGCGGTATTCATGCGCGGTTCTGAATTCGACTATTCCGGTGAGCGCCCATTGTTCCAGGGCGCGCTCGGCGGTCTGGAAGCCCTGTTGCGAGTTTCTGTAGCCATCGTTTTGCGTGTAGAGCATCCAGGGGCGATAGAGCGCCAGCCACAGATCTTCAGGCAATCGAGACGCTCTCCACTCGCCCGCCCGCAATGAGCCGCAATCCCCGTAGCCCTGGGACAGGCTGCCCATGCTGCCGGCGAGCCTGTCAAGGGCGCGCAGGGCGGGTGCGAGCTCGGCAGGCGCAGCTGCTGTATCTCGCGTGGGCGCCATCTTCACCTGACAGACCGGTGTCCAACGGAGACCGGCATCGAGCCTGTGCAGGAAGAGATTTTTCGCGAGGCTGTCAGGGGCGGCATCGTCGCTGATGGTCAAAAGTTGCCGACTGTCGTCGACGAACAACCGAGGGGCACTGCTGCTGCGTTCGGGACTCTGGTTGAGTTGCTCGTCTGCCACGCTGGGGTGATAGTCCAGAGGCGTGGCGCCGGCCACTATCTGATACTGCTCGCAGCCCCCACCGCACCCCGGATGGGTGTAAATACCAAAGTGGATGCTGGAGCCGTCTTCGCGTCGCTGACTGTGTTTTCTCGGCTCCACCTCCTGCAGGCCGCGAAGCTCCAGTGCGCTCAGGCTTGCATCCGTTCCAACAAAGACCTGTTTGGCGGCATGCAGCAGTTCAGCGCAGATGGGGGCGTGATCTTCTTGCAGGGTTGGCTTGAACCAGACCTGGCTCAGGGGGGGAATGTTCGGGGTCGTGCTTTCCGTTGCGCTAAGGCAGGGGGCACCGAACAGGGCCAGCAGGCCACCGAACAGCATTCGAGACATGTGGCGTCCTTGTCATGGTCATCGGGCCGCCAGCCTAACGGGTCCCAGCAATACTCTCCAGAGGCTCAGACCGCGTTGCGCAACCGAGCCAGGTCGCGCACCGGCGGCTCGCCGAACAGTCGGCTGTATTCGCGGCTGAATTGCGACGGGCTCTCGTAGCCGACCCGGTAGCCGGCACTCGATACATCCAGGTTTTCGCACAGCATCAGCCGTCGTGCTTCCTGCAGGCGCAGCTGCTTCTGGTACTGCAGCGGGCTCATGGCGGTCAGCGCCTTGAAGCGGTGGTGCAGGGTGGAGGTGCTGAGGTTGGCCACCTTGGCCAGCTCCTCGATACGCAGCGGCTCGCCGTAGTGCTGGTTGAGCCACTCGATGGCGCGGTTGACCCGGTGGGCCTGGCTGTCCGCCGTGGCGATATCGCGCAGCAACTGGCCCTGGGGGCTGTGCAGCAGGCGGTAGAGGATCTCGCGCTGCACCAGCGGGGCGAGCATGGCGATGTCGCGCGGGTTGTCGAGCAGGCGCACCAGGCGCAGCACGGCGTCCAGCAGCGGGGCGTCGAGGCGGTCGACATGCAGGCCGCGGCCGCTGCCCTGGTTGGGCACACCGATGGGCCCGGCGCTGGCGATCAGGCTGGCCAGCTCGGCCGGGTCGATATCCAGGCGCAGGCTCAGGTATGGCTGCTCCACCGCGGCCACCGTGACTTCGCCAGTGACCGGCAGGGTCACCGAGGCCACCAGGTAATGCAGCGGGTCGTAGCAATAGACCTCGCCCTCCAGGCGCACCACCTTCTGCCCCTGGGCCATGATGCACAGGGCCGGGCGGTACAGGGTGTGGACGATGGGCGACGGCGCGGTGGCGCGGTACAGCGCCAGGCCGGGGATCGCCGTCTCGACTATGCCGCCATCGGCACAGTATTGGGCAATCAGCCCGGCCAGCTCGCAGCGCTGGCCTTCCAGGTTCTGTTCGGCATTCTCGACGTTGGGCATGGCGCGGGTCTCCTCCGTTGCCGCAAGCATACGCGCACTCTGTGGCGGTTCGGCGGGTATCGGCAGGATCAGGCAAGAGCACGGCAGTTTTGGGCAAACCGACTCGTCATAGTCTGCTAAGCCTAGTGCCTGATCGTGGATGGTTTGCAGGATCAGGCAAGTCGTCGACAGTTTCCGGCTAACGACCGCCGATGGTCCAAGCGCAATCTCTGCCTCGTCCCGGCGCCACTTGCGCGCCGCTTGCCGAGGAACAGCTCATGTCGCAGATCGCAGAGAAAGTCATCGTCATCACCGGAGCCAGCAGCGGCATCGGCGAAGCCACCGCCCGCCTGCTGGCCAGCCAGGGCGCCCGCGTGGTACTCGGTGCCCGCCGCAGCGAGCGCCTGGAAGCGCTGGCCGCGGATATCCGCAACCAGGGCGGCACGGCCGAGTACCGCGCCACCGATGTGGCCCGCGAGGAAGAGGTGCAGGCCCTGGTCGACCTGGCCCTGGAGCGTTTCGGTCGGGTCGACGTACTGATCAACAACGCCGGGGTGATGCCGCTGTCACCCATGGCGGCGCTGAAGATTGGCGAGTGGAACCGCATGATCGACGTCAATATCCGCGGCGTTCTGCACGGCATCGCCGCCGTGCTGCCGGGCATGCAGCAGCGCCGCGCCGGGCAGATCATCAACGTCGCCTCCATCGGCGCCTACAAGCCGATCGCCACCGGCGCCGTGTACTGCGCGACCAAGGCGGCGGTGGTGTCGCTGTCCGAGGCGCTGCGCCAGGAAGTGGGCGCCGATATCCGCGTCACCGTGGTATCGCCGGGCGTCACCGAGTCGGACCTGGCCGAGACCATCTCCGATGGCGCCACCCTGGAGATGATCCGCGAGTTCCGCCGCGACGCGATTCCGGCCAGCGCCATCGCCGAAGCGATCGCCTATGCCATCGACCAGCCGGCCGCGGTGGATGTCAGCGAGCTGGTGATCCGTCCCACCTCCAGCGCCTACTGATCCGCTGCGCCGCCTCGCAAGGGGCGGCGCCTGCAGGAGACACAAGATGAATCAAGCAATCACCAGCCTGGTCCGCTTCCAGGCCCGGGAAGGCCACGGCGAGGAGCTCGGCCTGCGTCTGTGCGAGTTGTTGCTGCGGGCCAGGCGCGATGCCGCCTGCCATGGCTGCGAGCTGCTGCACGACCAGCAGTGCCCCGAGCAGTGGCAGCTGCGCGGGCAGTGGGATTCCGAGCAGGCGCTGCAGGCACACCTGCAACTGCCGCACATGCAGCTGCTCGGCCGCCTGGTGGACAGCGGCCTGATCCGGCGTATGGAGATGCGCGTCGAGGGTTATTCGGCGGGGCTGGCGTCGTAGCGGTAGGTGCCGCTGTCGAGGTTCAGGTCGATGCGGATCTGCCAGTCACTCTGCTCGTGGCCATTCTCGGCCAGACCTTCCACCGTGACCCGGGTGGCGCCATCGCTGGAGCAGCTGAGGCGGGCGAAGCTCAGTTCGGCGTGGTCGTTGTTGACCTCAGCGAAGCCGTAGCCCTGTTCCACCCGCCAGGTTGTACCCGCCTCATCCGGAGCGATGCGGTCGACGAAGATCAGGTCCTGGCCGTATTGCGAGTAGCGCAGCAGGCGCAGGTCGCCGTGGTTTTCGCCAATCTTCCAGCTGCCGCAGTCGAGCACCTGGCGCAGGCTGGCGAACTGCTCGCGGGTCTCGCCGTAGCCGACTTCCCGGCCCAGCGCCGTGGCCTGGCCGACCACGCAGGTGGCAAGCAGGGCGCAGAGCAGCGCACGCATCAGCCGCAGTTCAGGCGGATGATGGTGTCGTCTTCGTCGATGTCGATGTTCAGGCGCTGCGGGTTGTAGTCCATGGTCACCGGCTGGTTCGGCTGGGTCACCCGCAGGTGCTCGGCGCCGGCTTCTGCGCGGGCTTCCTCGGCCATCTCGGTGGTGATGCGCTTGTCCACCAGGTGTTGCACCGCCTCGGCGTTGCAGCGGCCATCGCCCTTGCTCGCGGCGGCCGGTTTGTCCGGGCTGGAGGAACAGGCGGCCAGCAGTGTGCAGGCGAGCAGGGCGGAGAGTTGCAGTGATCGGGTCATGAGGGGCGTCCTTGTCTGAAACACCCCACCACGGTGCCACCGCTGGCACGCTCAGGCAACCGCCGGGATCACAGTACGCGATAGACCTGCCCGGTCTGCCGGCCTTCCGCGCTCTTGGCGTAGGCCATGGCCACGGTGGCTGCGGGTACTGCCTTGAAACCGCGGAAGTAGGGGCCGTAGCTGGGCAGCGACTCTTCCAGCACGGTCGGGCTCACGCTGTTGATGCGCAGGCCGCGCGGCAGCTCGATGGCGGCGCCACGGACGAAACCGTCGACCGCCGCGTTGACCATGCTCAGGGCGCTGCCGAAACGGATAGGGTCTTCGCTGAGCACGCCGGAGGTGAGGGTGAAGGAGGCGCCGTCGTTGGCGAACTCGCGGCCGATCAACACCAGGTTGACCTGGCCCATCAGCTTGTCGTCCAGGCCCACGGCGAATTCCTTGGCGGTGAGTTCTTCCAGCGGGCCGAAGTGGCCGTTGCCGGCGGCGCTGATCAGCGCGTCGAACGGGCCGGTCTGCTCGAACAGGCGGCGAATCGAGGCTTGGTCGGTGATGTCTACCTGCAGCTCGCCGCTGTTGCGGCCGACGCGGACGATCTGGTGACGGTCTTTCAGCTCGTTGTCGATGGCGCGGCCGATGGTGCCGCTGGCGCCGATCAGGATGATTTTCATGGAGTGGCTCCGTACTGGTGAGTGACGGGGCCAGCTTAGGCGCTGCGCTGTTGCCAATAATCCGGGCAATGTGAAACCTTTGGTTCTCATAAGGAAACAATGAGCGACGCGCCATGAGCGAACTGGAAGACCTGGCCGCCTTCGCCCTGCTGGTGGAAGCCGGCAGCTTTACCGCCGCCGCCGAGCGCCTGGGCTGCAGCAAGGGTCAGCTGTCCAAACGCATCAGCGGCCTGGAGCGCAGCCTCGGCAGCCAACTGCTGCACCGCACCACACGCAAGCTGCACCTGACCGCGGCTGGCGCCGCCCTGCTGCCCGAGGCGCAGGCGCTGCAGGCCCAGGCCCAGCGCGCGCGCCAGGTGGTGCGCAGCCTGCAGGAGGAGGTCAGCGGCACGGTGCGCCTGACCGTGCCGGTGTCCCTCGGCGAGACCTTCTTCGATGCGCTGCTGCTGGATTTCGCCAGCCGCTATCCGCAGGTGCGGGTCGAGCTGGACCTGGCCAATGTCTACCGCGACCTGGTGGCCGACGGCTTCGACCTGGCCATCCGCTCCGGCGTAAGTCCGGACGAGCGCCTGGTGGCCAAGCCGCTGTTCGCCCTGCAGGAGATCACTTGCGCCGCGCCGGCCTACCTGGCGCGCTACGGCAAACCGCAGACGCCGGCCGAGCTGGGTGCGCACCAGTGCCTGCTCAACACTCACTACAGCGGTTTCGAGGAATGGCTGTACCACCGCCAGCATCAGCTGGAGCGGGTGCGGGTGTCCGGCAACCTGGCCAGCAACCACTACAGCCTGTTGAAGAAGGCTGCGCTGAGCGGCGCCGGCGTGGCGCGCCTGCCGTCCTACATGGTGCAGGACGAGCTGGCCGACGGCCGTCTGGTCTGGCTGCTGCGCGATCACCAGACCCGCAGTACGCCGGTGTTCCTCGTGCATCCCTGGCAGGGCAGCCTGCCGCGCCGCACCCAGGCCCTGGCGGACTACCTGCTGGGCTGGTTCGAACGCAGCCGCCAGGCCCTGGACGGTTTGCGCTAGCCGTGGCGGCTGGCGATCCAGCGCTTGTACTGACGGGCGCGGCGGGAGATCCGCAGCTGCTCGCCGATCAAGGCGCGCAGTGGCGACACATCCGGGTTGGGCTGGTGGCCCTGGCTGAGGCGGCGCAGCTGGAACTTCACCGCCGCCATATAGGCCAGCGAGGCCAGGGCCTTGCGCTTCCAGGCGATCGGCGCCAGCTCGGCGCGGCGCTCGCGGCCCTGGCGCCAGTGCTCGGGTAGCGCCGGGTCGATGGCCAGGGCTGTGGCGATGCCAGCCATGGCCACACCGCTTTCCAGCACTTTCTCCACCACCGGCAGGCGGCGGATGCCGCCGGTGACCATCACCGGCATGCGCGCCACCGCAGCGATCTCGCCGGCGAATTCGAGGAAGTAGGCCTCGCGCGCGAGGGTGCGGCCGTCGCGGGCGTCGCCCTGCATGGCCGGCGCCTCGTAACTGCCGCCGGACAGCTCGACCAGGTCGACGTCCAGCTCGTTGAGCATCTCGACCACGCGCTTGGCGTCGGCGGCGTCGAAGCCACCGCGCTGGAAGTCCGCCGAGTTGAGTTTGACCGCCACGCAGAAGCTAGGGGAGACGCGGGCGCGCACCGCCTTGACCACTTCCAGCAGCAGGCGGGCGCGGTTCTCCAGCGGCCCGCCCCAGCTGTCCGTGCGCTGGTTGGACAGCGGCGAGAGGAACTGGCTAAGCAGGTAGCCGTGGGCGGCGTGAACCTGTACACCGCTGAAGCCGGCGCGTTCGGCCAGCTCGGCGCTGTGGGCGAAGCGCTGGATCAGCGCGCCGATTTCCGCGTCGTCCAGCGCCTTGGGCAGCGGGAACATCTTGGAGAAGCTGCCCAGCTCCAGGGGAACCGCGGACGGCGCCACGGTCGGCTGGCCGAGGTTGGCCTGCATCTGCCGCCCGGGGTGGTTGAGCTGCATCCAGAACTGCGCACCCTTGGCGCGACCGACCTGGGCCCATTCGCGGAAGCGCTGCAGCAGGCTGTCGTCCTCAAGCACCACGCCGCCGGGGCCGGTCATGGCGAGGCGGTCGATCATCACGTTGCCGGTCAGCAGCAACCCGGCGCCACCCTCGGCCCAGGCCCGGTACAGGCGCAGCAGCTCGGCGGAGGGGCCCTGGTCGATGCTGGCCATGTTCTCTTCCATGGCGGCCTTGGCAATGCGGTTGGGAATGCGGGTGCCGTTGGGCAGTTGCAGGGGCTGGAAGGGGCTCATGAAGGGTTCTCCCGGTGGACGATGGGCGAAGCCTAAGATTAAAGTTAACTTCAAGGTCAATACCCCCGGAGCATTTCCATGAAGATCGGTCAACTGGCCAAGCGCACCGGCCTGGCGGCCTCGCGCATCCGCTTCTACGAGGCCAGCGGGCTGATCGCCGCCCAGCGCCAGGCCAATGGCTATCGCGAGTATCCGGCGCAGACCGAGCAGGTCCTGGCGGTGATCACTCGTGCCCAGCAGTCCGGCTTCAGCCTGGAGGAGATCCGTCGCCTGCTGCCCGACCCGGTGGCGCAGAGCTGGCCCCACGATGAACTGCTGGCCGCGCTCAGGCGCAAGGTCGAGGAGATCGAGGCGATGCAGGCGCGTCTGGCGCAGAACAAGGCGCAGCTGCTGGCCACCATCGCCGAGATCGAGAACAAGCCGGAAGGCATGCTGTGTAGCGAGAACGCCGAGCGCATGATGGCCGGCCTGCGGGCGCGGCAGGCCGATTAACGCAATCTGCTGCAACACTCGTGCGGTGGGGGTGCGACATCCTGGATTTGCTCGCCGGGGGCGCCTGTAGTAAGACTGGAGTCAGAGATTCATCCGGACCGTGGCAGACGCTGCGGTCCATTCGAAGTTGTGTGGCCCAGCAAGGGGAGTGGTGCGCCGATGGTCGGCGTACGGCGCTTCGCAGGCACACCAGAGGAGATGCTTCACCCGCCTGACCCCGCAGCCGCAGTACCTCGGAACACCCAGGAAAACGAGGAAGCCCCATGCAAGTTCAAGTTCGCACCAATCAGATTGAAGGTAGTGCTCGGCTTCAGGAATGGGTAAGCGCGGAGGTGATGGACAGGCTCGAACATTTCGACGAGCTGCTGACCCGGGTGGTCGTCCATATCAGCGACGAGAACGCACACAAGTCCGGCGGCGACGACAAGCGCTGCCAAATCGAGGCCCGTCCCAAGGGCCATCAGCCCATCTCCGTGACGCATAAGGCCGATGCCATGGGCCTGGCCATCGACGGCGCCGCCGAGAAGATGCGCCACGCCTTGGAACACCTGACCGGGCGCCTGGAAGGCAAGTCTCTCTCCACCGGTCGCTTCGTTGAAGCCGGTGACGTGCCGCTCACCGATGCCCTGCTCGAAGAGGAATTCCTGGCCAAGCAGGAAGACCTGCAACGCGAATAACCTGCGCCTCCATTGCCGCGATCAACACAACCGCCCTCTCGGGCGGTTGTCGTTTCTGCGGCCAGCGTGAGGCGCCGGCTCCTATACTGAAACCACCAGGGTCGGGCGTGCTGGACGTTCCGTTGGAGCGGGGGCCGGACGGGTAGCGGGGCTTTACCTGCGCCTGTCCGGAAAGGAAGGGCGGCTCGCCGCAGCGGCGGGCAGGCGATATCACATGAGCACCGCATGGCTGGTCGCCGCGCGCCGGCGCCTGTGCGTCCCGCTGCTGGCCGGGTTGCTGGTCGGCTGTGCCAGCGACCCGCCGGTGCACATCTCCGCGAGCACCTGGCGCCAGGTCGACCAGGATATCGCCGCCGCCTCGCGCAGTGCCGAGGATCACGCCCGCCAGCACGCGCTGGAGGCCATGCAGCGCTGGCTGGCGCTGGTGCAGCGGCAGACCGACGAGGCGTTCATTCCCTGGTTCTACGGCTACTGGACCCAGCAGTGGCTGAGCTTCAAGGTGTCCTGGTACAAGCTCGGCGCCGACGAGGACGATCCCACGGTGCGGCGCCTGGCCGCCTACCTGCAGGAGGAGTACCAGGAGCTGGTGCTCGAACCGGTGGCCGAGGAGGTTTCGCCCGAGCGCATCCTGCATGCCTCCACCCGCATCTATGTGCGCCAGCTGGACATGCGCCTGCAGACCATCCCTGGGCGTCACGGCGTACCGCAGGAACAGTTCGACCAGCGCCTGGCCGCGCTGCCGGTGATCTCCGGCGAGCCGGGCGCCAGCCTTTACCAACTGATCCACGCCGACCCGCTGGAGCGTCTGCCGGCCTATGCCGGGCTGCTCGAGCGGGTGGGCGCCGTGCCTGGCGGCGACTGGTCGGCCGACCCCGGCATCTCCCTGGTGGCTCAGCGCACCAGCGAGCGCCTGGTCGACGAGATGACCACCAGTGGCGCGGCCAGCGTGGTGGCCGCCATGGTGGGGCGGGTAGCCGGCACGGCGCTGTCCCTGGGCGCGACCATCTTCACCCTGATCGGGCGTGACGCCGACCGCCCGGAAAGCGAGGCGCAACTACGCCACAGCCTGGCGGTGGCGCTCGACCAGGAGTCCAGGGCGCTGCTGAGCAGCCCGGACCGCGGTGTGCTGGCAGGCGTCTGGTATCTCTCCGGGCAGGTCGAGGAGGGCTTGGGCCGGCCATTCCACTACCAGCCATGATTGTTTAGTAGGGTTTGAACTGAGCGTGCAAAGAATCCGATTTAACCCTGATTAGCCGCCGTGCGAGTCTCGCCTTCATGAGTTCACCCAGCCGCCGTTCCAGCCTTGTGTCCAGTCCCTGCCCGTCCAGGGCCGGCGACACCGCCGCGCTGCTCCCGGAAATCCTCGCCTTCTGGGCCCTCTGGCACTGCCGCCACGCCCGCCCACCGGATTGCCCGCTCGCCCCTTAAGGAATGCCGCCGTGCCATGTGCGCGGATGCCCTGGTCCGCAAACTTCATCTGCTGAACACCACGCGTTTTTGAATGCCCTGAGGCATCTGGCAGTGATGCGTCCCGCCCGATTTCTGCGCGTGTACCGCCAGCTAATGAGCAGACGAGCCGGCACCTGACCAACACTGATACAGAACAAGAACAGCCGACCCGCACGACGGGCCGGCCACAGAGGAAAGCACCGATGAACGCCGCCACCCAACCCGTGATCGCCGCCGCCGAGCGGGCCAAGTCCTACTACAGCGCCACGCTGAACGAGGAGACCAACTACCCGACCCTGCAGGGCCAGGTCAGCGTCGATGTCGCCATCATCGGCGGCGGCTTCACCGGTGTGGCCACCGCCGTGGAACTGGCCGAGCGCGGCCTCAAGGTGGCCATCGTCGAGACCCACAAGATCGGCTGGGGCGCCACCGGGCGCAACGGCGGCCAGGTCACCGGCAGCCTGTCGGGCGATGCGGCCATGCGCAAGCAGATGCGCGACAGCCTCGGCGAGGAAGTCGACGACTTCATCTGGCACCTGCGCTGGCGTGGCCACGAGATCATCAAGAACCGCGTGGCCAAGTACGGCATCCAGTGCGACCTGCGCCACGGCCACCTGCATGCGGCGATGAAGCCTGCGCACATGGACGAGCTGCGCGCCTCCTACGCCGAGGCCATCGAGCGCGGCATGGGTGACGACGTCAGCCTGCTCGACGCCGCCGGCGTGCGCGAACACCTGGCCAGCGACATCTACTTGGGCGCGATCAAGAACACCCGCAACATGCACCTGCACCCGCTCAACCTGTGCATCGGCGAGGCCAAGGCCGCCGCGAGCCTGGGCGCGCTGATCTTCGAGCATTCCGAGGTGCTGGACATCGTCCAGGGCGCCAACCCGGCGGTGATCACCACCCAGGGCCGCATCGACGCCAAGCAGGTGCTGCTGGCCGGCGACGTCTACCACAAGCTGGCGCGCAAGCAGCTCAAGGGCATGATCTTCCCGGCCATGGGCGGCATCGTCACCACCGCGCCGCTGGGCGACCTGGCCAAGGAACTCAACCCGCAGACCCTGGCCGTGTACGACTGCCGCTTCGTACTCGACTACTACCGCATGACCGCCGACGGCCGCCTGCTGTTCGGCGGTGGCGCGAACTACTCGGGCCGCGATTCGCGCGATATCGCCGGCGAGCTGCGCCCCTGCATCGAGAGTACCTTCCCGCAGCTCAAGGGCGTGGAGATCGAGTTCCAGTGGAGCTGCGCCATGGGCATCGTGATGAACCGCATCCCGCAGCTGGGCAAGCTGTCGCAGAACGTCTGGTACTGCCAGGGCTATTCCGGCCACGGCATCGCCACCACCCACATCATGGGCGAGATCATGGCCAACGCCCTGACCGGCACCCTCGGCCACTACGACACCTTCGCCGCCTGCAAACACATCAAGGTGCCGATGGGCGACGTGTTCGGCAACCCGATGCTGGCCGCCGGTATGTGGTACTACCAGATGATGGAAAAGCTGCGCTGAGGTGCTGCTTGGCTTTGCTGTGCCGGGGCGCGTGCATGTTTGAGAATGCGCGTTCTGAAACACTGCCCTGGGACGGGCCCGGTGGTTGGTGTTGCGGGAGGGAAAAAGCTTGAGCGTGGCGGTCTCCGGCCAATAGCGGGCGCCCGCTACAGGCCAAGACGAAGAAGAACAGGCGTTCATCTCTTTGTCGGCAATCCAGTCATACTGGGTGCCTAGTTCCTTTCCCTGCTGTGGAACCCTCCATGCTTGCACTGATCGCCCAACACCCACTCACCATCGGCGTCGTCCTGCTGCTCGCCGACCTTGCCTGCTGGCGCCTGTTGCCGGCCGAGGCCAAGGTCTTGCGAGTGATGCTGCGCCTGGGGATCTTCATTGCCTACAGCCTGGCCATCGTCAGTGCCGGGATGAGCCCGCTGCAGCCACCGCCGTGGAGCGAGCCGGCACTGAGCATGCTCGGTTCCGCCTTGGGTATCGCCTGGTGGCTGCTCTTCGCACGCACCCTGACCGTGGTGCTCGGGGTGCTGCTGATGCCGCGCAGCGGCCACACCGGGCGCCTGCTGCAGGACGTGCTGGGCGCGCTGATCTTCCTCGCCGCCATAGTCGCGGCGGCGGCCTACATCATGCAGCTGCCGGTCAAGGGGCTGCTGGCCACCTCCGGGGTCGTCGCCATCGTCATCGGCCTGGCCCTGCAGAACACCCTGGGCGACGTGTTCTCCGGCATCGTCCTGAACACCACCAAGCCCTATCGCCTGGACGACTGGGTATCGATCGACGGCATCGAAGGCAAGGTGATCGAGATCGACTGGCGCGCCACCCACCTGCGCACCAGCCAGGGCAGCACGGTGGTGATTCCCAACTCGGTGGCGGCCAAGACCAAGGTGTTCAACCTCAATCGCTCCACCGATATCGATAACGTCAAACTGAGCATCAGCGTGCCGGTGCAGGTGCGGCCAGTCCTGGTGCTCGACGCCCTCAATCGCACACTGCAGGGTGTCAGCGCGCTGCTGCAGACACCTAGGCCGAAGGTGTCGGTCAAGAGCTCCGACCTGAGCATGGTGGAGTACGAAATGAGTGCATTCGTGGCCGCCGGCAGCAGCGCGAGCGAGGTGCGCAATCAGCTGTTCGACCTCGCCCACCGGCACCTGCAGGCGGCTGGCATTCTGCGTGGCACCGAGCATGCCGATGTGCCGCGCAGCCGCCAGCGCGCGCTGCTCGACGACGTGAAAATCTTCCGTGCGCTGGATGCCGAGGACAAGGATCGACTGGCCGAACTGCTGGTGGCCCAGACCTTCAGCAAGGGGCAGGTGGTGCTGGAGGCCGGCGAAGTCAGCGAGCAGCTGCTGCTGATCGGCACCGGTGTCATATCGGCAGCCGTACCCAATGGCAGCGAGGTGATCGAAGCCGGGCGCATGGGCCCTGGCGAGGTCATGGGTGAACAGGGCGTCACCTTCGGCACGCCGTCCGAGGCACGCTTCACCGCGCTCAGTTCGGGGGTGCTCTACCGCCTCGACAAGGAAGCGCTGGAGGCCTGCCTGGAGCAACGCAGCGAGGTCGGCAGCGCGCTGGCCAAGCTGCAGAGCTTCCGTCAGCAGGCCAGTGC
The DNA here is from genome assembly GCF_029837695.1 of Pseudomonas sp. GD04019. GTDB lineage: Bacteria > Pseudomonadota > Gammaproteobacteria > Pseudomonadales > Pseudomonadaceae > Aquipseudomonas. Next base: position 40,488 of record NZ_JAOEEA010000017.1, on the reverse strand, counting down.
CTCGCTGCTGGAGCAGAAGCCCATGACGATCAAGAAGGGCAAATTCCTCAGCTGGCTGCAGCGCTCTTGAACGCAGTTTGAAAAGGCCATGCGCCAGTGCAACGGATGACCGTGCCGTTGCAGGTCGGATCCCCAAGCAAAAACCGGAGCCTGATACAGGCTCCGGTTTTTGTTTATGGATGGCTCACTTGGCCGCGGTCAGCGCGTTGTAGCTGGTGATCAAGTTGCGGTAGTCCGGGATGTGGTCGGAACAGATCTTGGCCAGGCCTTCCACGTCGTTGCGCCAGTCGCGGTGCAGCTCGCAGGCCACGGCGAACCAGTTCATCAGCTGCGCGCCGGCCTGGGTCATGCGGCTCCAGGCGGAATCGCGGGTGATCGGGTTGAAGGTGCCGGAGGCGTCGGTGACCACGAACACTTCGAAGCCCTCTTCCAGGGCCGACAGGGCCGGGAACGCCACGCACACCTCGGTGACCACGCCGGCGATGATCAGCTGCTTCTTGCCGGTGGCCTTGATCGCCTTAACGAAGTCCTCGTTGTCCCAGGCGTTGATCTGGCCGGGGCGGGCGATGTACGGCGCGTCCGGGAACAGCTCTTTCAGTTCGGGAACCAGCGGGCCGTTGGGGCCGGTTTCGAAGCTGGTGGTGAGGATGGTCGGCAGGTTGAAGAACTTGGCGAGGTCGGCCAGGGCCAGGACGTTGTTCTTGAACTTGTCCGGCTCGATGTCGCGCACCAGGGACAGCAGGCCGGCCTGATGGTCGACCAGCAGAACGGCGGCGTTATCTTTGTCCAGACGGTTGTATTTGAAAGAAGTAGTCATGGTTGCGTTCCTCGCGTTTCAGTGGGGTGCCGAATGAACCGGCGGATATGTTTGGGTGGTGCCGTGCAGTGCTGACTGCATGGAGGAAAGATTAAATTCGGACCCAATGGTGCGCTAGACTGTGAAAATTGCCTCTAGCGTTCTATTTGGAGAACGATCATGGAAGACCTCAACAGCCTCTACTACTTCACCCAGGTGGTTGAGCACGGCGGCTTTGCCGCGGCCGGGCGCGCGCTGGACATGCCCAAGTCCAAGCTCAGCCGGCGCATCGCCCAGCTCGAGGAGCGCCTCGGCGTACGCCTGCTGAACCGCACCAGCCGGCACCTGTCGCTCACCGAGATCGGCCAGGAGTACTACCGGCGCTGCCTGGCGATGCGCGTGGAGGCGGAGGGTGCGGCCGAGGTAGTCGAGCGCAACCGCGCCGAGCCGCGTGGCCTGGTACGCCTGGCTTGCCCCACCACCCTGCTGAACTCCTGGGTCGGGCCGATGCTCAGCCGCTACATGCTCAGGTACCCGCTGGTGGAGTTGTACATCGAGAGCACCAACCGCCGGGTCGACCTGCTCCACGAGGGCTTCGATATCGCCCTGCGGGTACGCTTCCCGCCGCTGGAAAACACCGACATGGTGATGAAGGTGCTGGGCGCCAGTACCCAATGCCTGGTTGGCCACCCGGATCACCTGGCCAGCCTGCCGGCGGGCTTCCAGCCCGAGGACCTGGGCCGGTTGCCGAGCCTGCACTGGGGCGGCACGCAGCGCGACTACGAGTGGGAGCTGCTGCAGGACGAGGCCAGGCTGGTGATCCCGCACCGGCCGCGCATGGTCACCGACGACCTGCTCGCCCTGCGCAACGCCGCGCTCGCCGGCGTCGGTATCGCCCACCTGCCACGGGTATCGGTACGCGAGGAACTGGCGGACGGCCGGCTGGTAGAGATGCTGCCGGGCTGGACGCCCCGCTGCGGCATCGTCCACGCTATCTTCCCGTCACGCCGCGGGCTACTGCCATCGGTGCGCACGCTGATCGATTTCCTCGCGGAGGAGTTCAGTCAGAGCGATATGGCTTGATTGGCGGGATGGGAGCGGCGTGGATGTTCTCTTCTGGCTAGGAGCAGCCCTTCGAGTACATACGCTCCTGGTCGGTAGCTACCGCTACCAAATGCCTGCATCGACTCTTCCAGCCAGATCTTAAGACAACATGGTCAGCAGCTTAACGAGCTTTGTCGCGTTGTTATCCGCCTTTGACTGCGGCGCGAACAAGCCGGCCTCTTGGCGAATACTTGCCCAAGTGGAGGTGGCCTTCTCTTCAGCACTCACGTTGTCGAGGAAGTTGGCCAACAGTCGCCTCGACTCGACGATGTCTTTAACGTGGTCGAACCCATAGTAGCCATCCAGCGGGCCAGAATACTGGCCGGACGCGAGACTACGTTGTTGATTCATGACGCTGGAGGCCATGTTTTGCTCTTGCTCGGTAAAGAGCTGGCTTTCATTCTCGGCCACAGCCAGCAAGGAGCGACGGTCGAATGAGCCAAACAATGCAAATACATCCTGCCCGCCATAGCTGTTGAAGTTGAATGGCTCACCACTTTTCTTCATGGCGGCATACACCTCGTCCATCTGCTGGCGTGCCGCCTCAGCAACAGCAGGCATCTCCTTGCCCTGCGAACTCGACAAGGCCTGGGGAAGTGACACGCTAAGGGCAAGCGTGTCGGAGTTGAAGCCTTCTCGAGGCTTGAAATATTCGCTGTAGATTTGCGCGGAGTTGCTCAGCAGCTTCTGCTTTGCCTCATCACTAACGATGACCTCAGCACTGGACTGTGAGCGCGCGAGCGGGCTGAGTCTGAGATAAACCCCGTTAGAGTCCGTTCGAGCAGCTTCAGTCAGCCTGTGCAGAGACTGGCCAGGCCCAGAAAAATTGATTCGCATCCTGCGCCCTCCATTTAAGGTTCCCTGGCTGTATCGGCGTTGGCAGGCAAATCTTTCAGCCGCTTATCTGCTACTGGCCGTTAGCAGCCCTCGGCTAAAGGCAGCTTAGTCGGATGAGATGAATGATAACCGAGCGCCGCCCTAGGATCGGATGAAGGTAGCGATCCAGGCACCATGGCGAAGATTGCCCGTCATGTGAAACCTGGATACTGGTCGCGCTGTCTGCACAGAGTCCGTATGGGCCTCTGAATAGCCATTGGGAGCGAGCCAATGCATCGATCACTACTCTGCCTGGCCGGCCTGTTGCTGGTTGCGGGCTGCAGCCACGACGAGTCGGGCGACTACCAGTCGCCGGCCGGCAACTACGACCTGACGCACTGGAAGCTGACCTTGCCCGACGACGAGGCCAGCGAAGTGCGCAGCGATGAGCTGAAGGACGGCTACGCCTCGCGCTACTTCCACCTGGCCGACAACGGTGCGATGGTCTTCATGGCGCCGGCTGGTGCGGGCACCACCAAGAACTCCGACTACCCGCGCGCCGAGCTGCGCGAGTTGCTCGACCCGGCCGACGACAATCGCAACTGGACCGGCGCCGGCTTCCACCAGCTCAAGGCCAGTGCCAGGGTGCTGCGCGCGCCGAGCACGCAGAAGATCGTCGTCGGGCAGATCCACGGCTTCGATGCCCGTCCGCTGATCAAGCTGCAGTGGGAGAAGGGCAAGCTCAAGTCGCTGATCAAGCGCCACCCCAAGGGCAGCAACAAGGACATCAGCCATGTCTTCGCCACGCCGGTGGGCAACGACCTGTTCTCTTACGTGATCGAGGTACAGGACGGTGTGCTGACGGTGGAGGTCAACGGCGAGCGCATTCAGCACGACTTCTACAAAGAGGACCCGGCCTGGCGCGAGGTGCCGTTCTACTTCAAGGCCGGCGCCTATGTGCAGGACGACGACGAGGACGGCGACGACGATGTGGGCGAGGTGCAGTTCACGCAGCTGAACGTGCACCACGACTGAAAGGCGAAGTGTGGTTCACGCAGCTGAACGTGCACCACGACTGAAAGGCGAAGTGTGCTTCACGCAGTTGAACGTGCACCACGACTGAAAGGCGAGGCGCAGTTCGCCCAGCTCAACGTGCACCACGAGTGAACGGCGAATGCAGTTCACCCAGTTGGCGGTGAAGCACGCGCCGTGACGCGCTATCCTGTGCGCCCCGAACCGTCTGCAGGACCGCCCCATGCAAGCCCAGCTCCTCGAACTCATCACCCTGATCAGCTCCGGCTGCATGACCGACGAGGAGATCGCCCGCATCGCCGACGAGGCCGCCCAGGCCTACGCCGACCCGCAGGCCTTTCTCGCCGCCAATCCGGACGTCAACTACGACGACGATTTCCCCATTCCGCTGGGCGAGTGGGTGGTGATCGGCAGTCTGCCGGAAACCGTGCTGTTCCAGGCCGACAGCTACGAGGAGCTGCTGCAGCAAATCATCGATTCGTTCGGTCCGCAGGTCAGCTTCAACATCAAGCCCAAGCAGCTGCAGAAGGTCGAGCCGCTCAAGGCGCTCAACCGCATCCAGGTGCAGCTCTCCGCGCTGTACAAGGAGAAGGGCGGCTACGTGCTGGTGGACCTCAGCGAGCCGTTGGACGATGAGCTGCAGTGCGTGCTCGTGTACACCAGCGACCTGCCGCGGGTGCTGGAGCTGGCGGTCGAGGTTGGCATCTACGCCGCCCCGGCCTACGAGGCGCTGAAAGCTGCCCAGGAAGAGTGAGTGACGGCGCCGCGCGGCGCTACCCATGAAAAAGGCCGCTTCCCGATCAAGGGGAGCGGCCTTTTTTCTGGCTGACGATCAGGTCACCAGGGCGATCAGGATGATCACCGGAATCGGCACACCGAGGAACCACAGCAGAAGTGAGCGCATGTCCGTTCTCCTTGTTCAGCTAAGCGGGGCGGTGGTGCTGCGAGTGGTGCGGTAGTCGTCGACCACCAGCACCACGGCGTCGCGGCTGCGACCACCGACGGTGGCGGCGAAGCTGCCGACGAAGGCGCCGATCAGTAGCGCGACGAACATCCACAGGGTGGCGTGCGCGGCCGCCTGTTTGGCCTGCACCACGCTCTCGCGGGCCTGGGCATAGACCTCGTCGACACGGGCCTGGGCCTCGGTGGGCGAGAGGTTAGTGCGTTGCGACACCAGCTGGATAAGGTAGGCGCGGTCGGCCGGGGCGAGCTCGCCGTCGTTGTCCAGGTTGCGCACCAGGATGCGCGCCACCACGCCATGGGCGGCATCTTCCGCGCTCGGTGCCGGGCGGTTGTCACGGAACAGGCCGTCGATGTAGTAGCCGTATTCCTCTTCGGCGCCTGCCAGGGCCGTTGGCGCCGCGCCGGAGGCGACCTGCGCGCTGGCCTGCACACCGGCGCCGACCATGCCGCTCACCGAGCCAACCAGTACGGTGGCGGTGAGCAGGGTTGCCACGGCCCAGGCCAGGAAGCCGTGCGCGGTGTCGCGGAAGAACACCTCGTCACCGTGCAGGGTGGTCCATTTCACGCGCAGGCGGCCGGCGAGATAACCGCCCATGCCCGCCGCGATCAGTTGGGTCAGCGCCAGCCAGATGATCGTGGAGATGCCCAACCCCTCGGCGCTGATGCCTTCGTTGCTCCAGGGCGAGACCGCACTGAAGCCGAGGCCGAAACCGAGCAGAATCAGAATGAGCGACAACGCCGCCGCAGCGGTGGCGCCCGCGAAGATCGCGGCCCAGGAAACACCAGAGGTGTTGGCGGATTCATCCAGGGCAGTTGCAGCAAGATCGGGTGTGGTGATCATGTTTTTATCCTTACTTGGACGGAAAACCCACTGCAGAGACGGCAGATCGCCGGCTCTTATGCGTTAGTGAGAGCGTGCGCCGGTAAGGTTCATGGTTCTTGCTATGGGACAGGCCGCAGAGAGCGGTCGGCACCATGCATCCTTGCCCGTCCTGCCAAGGCGAGCGGGGGCAGCCGATAGCGGCTGCCCTGGCTGCAGGTCAGCTGGATGACAGGTCCGCCGCCGCGTGCAGACGCTCGCGCATGGCCTGGAAGTGCAGGGCGGAGCCCTTGAAGAAGGCACCCGGCAGGATGCCATAGCGTTTCAGCGCGGCCTCCACCTGCTGTAGCCCGGCCTGCTCGGCCAGCTCATAGGCGCGCAGGCCCTTCTCGATGCGCTCGGCCGTGCTGGCGAAGTCGGCGAAGCGCATGTCGCGGCTGCTGGCGAAATAGGCGAAGCGGATACGCGGGCGCAGCGCCACGCGGCGGATCAGCGGCCAGTCCAGCGCCGCCAGCGCCCGCTCCACGGCCGGACCGACGATGAACTCCTGCTCCCACAGGAAGAATGCCTCGAACAGCTCGCGGCGCGCCGGTTGCGGCAGCGGCTCGTGCAGCGCCTGGGCCCGATGGCAGCGATTCAGGGCCGCCAGCAGGCGCGGTTGCAGGTAGTGCTCGGCGCCGGGTGCGCGGCCATGCAGTTTGCTGAAGTGGTAGGCGGTGTAGGCCTCTACGCAGACCTGCCGGTTGATCTCGCGGAATGCATCGGCGAAGGCGTGCAGCTGGCGCAGCTTGTGGCGGCGCAGGGCCGGGGTGAAGAGGAACTGGGCGGAGAGCAGGGCACCCACCTTCATACCCAGGGCGAAGTAACCGGCGCCCCATAGCGCGCCGTGGGCGGCGATCAGCGGGAAGACGCTGCGCCCGCCGGAGTCCTCGTACAAGTGGTGGTAGACCGAGGCGCGCTGGCCGAGGTCGGTGAGTGCGCCGGCCAGTACCGTCGCTTCCTGGTGAATCCGCCGGTAATCCCGGGAGAGAACGCAGCCTTCGCTATCCATATGCAGGGCTCCAAGACCAAGAATCTTCCGTCTTCACTCTAAGAAGATTCGGCCTCGGCAGCCTCGTGGCAAATTGCCTCAGGGGACGGTTACCTCTAGGGCCGCGACTCGCCAATCGATCTAGAGGCTGAAGCCGCCGTCGATCGGGATGATGGTGCCGGTCATGTAGGCACCGGCCGCGCTGCACAGGCTGATGGCCAGGGCGGCCATTTCTTCCTCGCGGCCCCAGCGCTGCATGGGGATATGCGCCACGTCCTCGGCCATGGCCGCTTCGTCGCCGGCGATGTGGCGGGTCATCTTGCTCGGGAAGCGGCCGGGGGCGATCACGTTGACGTTGATGTGCTCGCTCACCAGCTCCTTGGCCAGGATGCGCGACAGCTGGTGCAGCGCCGCCTTGCTCGGGCCATAGGCGTAGGCCTGCTCGCCGAACGAACTGATGCCAGCCACCGAACCGATATTGATCACCCGTGCCGGGCTCTGCGCGTTGCCGGCCTTGCGCAGCAGCGGCAGCAGTTGCTGGATGCAGCTGAACACGGCGGTGACGTTGAGCTGCATGACCTTCTCCCAACCCTTCACCGGGTAGTTTTCAAGCGGTGCTCCCCAGGTGGTGCCGGCATTGTTGACCAGGATATCGAGCTGCTCGATGCGGCCGCTCAGTGCTTCGGCCAGGGCGCGGGCACCTTCCTCGCCGGAGAGATCGGCGGCCAGGCCGATGCATTCGCCATGTAGCGAAAGTTCCTCGGCGGCCTGGATACAGGCGGCGCCATCACGCGCGCAGATGAACACCCGCGCGCCGGCTTCGAGCAGGCCCTGGGCGATCATCCGGCCGATGCCGCGGCTGCCACCAGTGACCAGGGCGGTGCGGCCCTGCAGGCTGAAATAGGGGTGCATGGCGATTCCTCGAAGGTGATGGGACGAGCCCGTACCCTAAACGAGGCGGCCGGCGGACGCGGCGCTTATAGCTGGCGCAAATGCTGGGGCATCAGCGTTTGCCCTGGCGCAGCGGCTCCAGCAGCGGCTTGAGGCCGTTGTGGTCGATCTCCTGCATCAGCGCCAGCAAGCGGCCGATCTCGCCCTTGGGGAACCCCTCGCGGGCGAACCAGTTGAGGTAGTTGCCCGGCAGGTCGGCGATCAGCCGGCCCTGGTATTTGCCGAAGGGCATGGTGCGGGTGACCAGCAGGAGGAGGTCTTCGGGATTCATGGTCGAGTCGTAGGCGAAGGAGGGCGCAGTGTGCCCTGAGCGGCGCCCATGAAAAAGGGCCCCGCGGGGCCCTTTGTCGTGTGGCGGCGATCAGCTGGTACGGATCAGGTGGTCGAAGGCGCTCAGCGAGGCCTTGGAGCCTTCGCCCATGGCGATGACGATCTGCTTGTACGGCACGGTGGTCACGTCGCCGGCGGCAAATACGCCGGGGATGTTGGTGGCGCCTTTGGCATCGACCACGATCTCGCCGAAGCGGCTCAGCTCCACGGTGCCTTTCAGCCAGTCGCTGTTGGGCAGCAGGCCGATCTGCACGAAGATGCCTTCCAGCTCGACGGTGTGCACCGCGTCGCTGGTGCGGTCCTTGTAGACCAGACCGGCGACCTTCTGCCCGTCGCCCTTGACCTCGGTGGTCTGCGCGCTCTTGATCACGGTGACGTTGGGCAGGCTGTACAGCTTCTTCTGCAGCACGGCGTCGGCACGCAGGGTGTCGGCGAACTCCAGCAGGGTCACGTGGGCAACCAGGCCGGCCAGGTCGATGGCTGCTTCCACGCCGGAGTTGCCGCCGCCGATCACCGCCACGCGCTTGCCCTTGAACAGCGGGCCGTCGCAGTGTGGGCAGAAGCACACGCCCTTGGCCTTGTATTCCTGCTCGCCGGGCACGCCCATCTCGCGCCAGCGTGCGCCGGTGGAGAGGATCACGGTCTTGGCCTTGAGGCTGGCGCCGTTGTCGAACTGCACTTCATGCAGGCCGCCTTCGCTGCTGGCCGGCACCAGGGCGCTGGCGCGCTGCAGGTTCATGATGTCGACTTCGTATTCCTTGACGTGTTCTTCCAAGGCGCGGACCAGTTTCGGCCCTTCGGTTTCCTTGACCGAGATGAAGTTCTCGATGGCCATGGTGTCCAGCACCTGGCCACCGAAGCGCTCGGCGGCGATGGCGGTGCGGATGCCTTTACGGGCGGCGTAGATGGCCGCTGCGGCGCCAGCCGGGCCGCCACCGATGACCAGTACGTCGAAGGCTTCCTTGGCGCTCATTTTCTCGGCATCGCGGCTACCGGCCTTGGTGTCGATCTTGGCGAGGATTTCCTTCACTTCCATGCGGCCGGAGGCGAACACTTCGCCATTCAGGTAGATGCTCGGCACGGCCATGACCTGGCGGCGCTCGACTTCTTCCTGGAACAGCGCACCGTCGATGGAGACGTTGCGGATATTGGGGTTGAGCACGGCCATCAGGTTCAGCGCCTGGACCACGTCCGGGCAGTTCTGGCAGGACAGCGAGAAGTAGGTCTCGAACTCGAACTTGCCTTCGATGGCCTGGATCTGCGCGATGGTCTCGGCATCCAGTTTCGACGGATGGCCGCCGACCTGCAGCAGGGCCAGCACCAGCGAGGTGAACTCGTGGCCCATGGGGATGCCGGCGAAGGCCACGCCGATATCGGCGCCCGGACGAACCAGGGCGAAGGACGGACGGCGCGCATCGCTGCCATCGGTCTTGAGGGTGATCTTGTCGGTCAGACCGACGATGTCCTTGAGCAGGCCCAGCAGTTCCTGGGACTTCTCGCCGTCATCGAGGGAAGCGACGATCTCGAACGGCTGGGTGACCTTCTCGAGGTAGGCCTGCAACTGGGTTTTAAGAGTGGCATCCAACATGACGGGGTTCCTTTTACGAATTTCGGACAAACAAACGCCCGGACGGATCGCGCCCGGGCGTTCGGGCACTTGGAGGGCTGGGTCTCAGCCCGCAAAGCGCAAGGCGGGTGGGGCCGGTAAGGCCCCGGGCAGATACTTAGATCTTGCCAACCAGGTCCAGCGAAGGAGCCAGAGTTTTTTCGCCTTCTTTCCACTTGGCCGGGCAAACCTGGCCCGGGTTAGCGGCGGTGTACTGGGCGGCTTTCAGCTTGCGCAGGGTCTCGGAGACGTCGCGAGCGATTTCGTTGGAGTGGATTTCCAGGGTCTTGATCACGCCTTCCGGGTTGATCACGAAGGTGCCGCGCAGGGCCAGGCCTTCTTCGGCGATGTGCACGCCGAAAGCGTTGGTCAGCTGGTGGGTCGGATCACCGATCAGCGGGAACTTGGCTTTGCCAACGGCCGGGGAGGTTTCGTGCCAGACCTTGTGCGAGAAGTGGGTGTCGGTGGTGACGATGTATACCTCGGCACCGGCCTTCTGGAACTCGGCGTAGTTGTTGGCGGCGTCTTCGATCTCGGTCGGGCAGTTGAAGGTGAAGGCGGCCGGCATGAAGATCAGGACGGACCACTTGCCTTTCAGGCTCTGCTCGGTGACTTCGACGAACTCGCCGTTGTGGAAAGCGGTGGCCTTGAAGGGTTGAACCTGGGTGTTGATCAGGGACATTGAGAGAACTCCTGTTGGGGGTTGGTAACTTGATGCTGCGCATACTAACCGCAGTATCGGTAATCGCTAAATTGAATGAAGGCATCACGACGATTGGTTTGGTCTATGCGCCTGCATCTAAAGAGTGGCAGTGATCTATGACGCTCAGCCGGCGATCTGCAATTGTGGATGTCGCTGGCGATACTGCTCGAAGATGTACTGGCGGATGCGTTCGGCATGTTCGCCGTGATGCACCTGCAGGCCATAGGCCGCGCGGTGGCGACCGATGCGGCGGATACGCTGGCCCTTGATCGGCAGGCTGTCGCGGTCCGGTAGTGGCAGCCACAGGCTGAACTTCTCCGGCGGCTCCCGCATTGGCGAGCCCAGCACCAGGCTGGTGGGCGCCAATTCATAGACCAGCAGGCCGCTTTCCTCACCGTTGGCGTCACGCAGGGCCAGGGGTTCGTCAAGTTCCAGGCGCCACGGACGACGGATCGTGCCGTCCTCGAAGATGCTTGGCGCGCCCATTTCCAGCTGCAGGCCATGCAGTTCGTCTTCCACCATCTGCAGCGGGAAGGTCATCCGGCAATCACCCATCTGCGCTTCCAGGCTGAGGCTGGCGTGGCTGCCCAGGCGGGCGAGCAGCGCGTTGGCCTGCGGGCCGCCGTCGACCTTGAAGGCAGGAATGGGCAAAGGCTTGCCAATCAGCTGGCTGTTGAAAACTTCTCTGATGAAGCTCAGCTCTTCGCTGGACAGAGTAGGTTGCTCGGACATGGGGGCCCCTCCAAGGGCTGCTCGCCGATACTGCAAGCAAGAAATGCGCCTTCTGGAGGCGGACTAACACATGGGTGGGACGGCTGCATGAGGAGCGAGTTCCCCGGCAGGCGACATGCGGCATAATGCGCGGCGTTTTTTCTGGAATCTGCGGAGTGCTGCATGAAAGTCGCCATTTTGTCCGGTTCGGTCTACGGGGCCGCCGAGGAAGTCGCCCGTCGCGCCGTCCAGGTGCTGGAAGGTGCCGGTTTCGAGGCCTGGCACAAGCCCGGTGTGGCGCTCGATGAGGTGCTGGCCTTCGCGCCCGAGGCGATTCTGGTGGTCACGTCCACCACCGGCATGGGCGAGCTGCCCGGCAACATCCAAAACCTCTATTACGCCATCCGCGACCGCTTTCCGGCCTGGAGCGGCCTGGCCGGTGCGGTGATCGCCCTGGGCGACTCCAGCTACGACGTGTTCTGCGGCGGTGGCGAGCAGATGCGCGAGCTGCTGCTGGAGCTGGGCATGCGCGAGGCGCTGCCGATGCTGCGCCTGGATTCCAGCGAGTCGGTGACGCCGGAAGAGGACGCCATGCCCTGGCTGGCCGAACTGGCCCAGGTGCTGAAAGGCTGATGCACCCGCGCGCCGCCGAACTGATCCGCCAGCTGCAGTTGGCCGCGCATCCCGAAGGCGGCTATTACCGGCGCCTGTTCACTTCCGATCTGCGTGATGCCGACGGTCGCGCCGCCTCCAGCGCCATCTTTTTTCTGCTGCCGGGTGGCGTGGTCAGTCGCTGGCATCGGGTCGATGCGGACGAGCTGTGGCACTACCACGAGGGCGCGCCACTGGAGCTGCTGGTAGCGCAGACGCCGGACCAGGTGCGCAGCGAGCGGCTCGGCCCGGTGGCAATCGACCAGCTGCCGCAGCGAGCGGTGCCGGCCCAGGCCTGGCAGGCCGCGCGCAGCCTGGGCGACTTCACCCTGGTGGGCTGTACGGTGGCGCCGGAGTTTCGCTTCGACGGCTTTCGTCTGCTGGCCGATGACCCGGCGGCATTGGCGCTCTGGCCGCGTCTGGCGGGCGACTATCCCGAGCTGCTGTGACCCGCTCGGCCACTAGGCTGGCCTGCAAGGCGACTGGTGGGCGGCCCATCGCTCGCTAGACTCCTCGGCACAACGACAAATGCCGAGGTACCCGCCGTGAACGCTCCGCTCAATCTCCCCGATGTGAAGAGTCAGGTTTCCGCTGCCGAATGGCAGACCCGCGTCGACCTGGCCGCCTGCTACCGCCTGATCGCCCTGTATGGCTGGGACGACCTGATCTTCACCCACATCTCGGCGAAGATCCCGGGCAGCGAAGAGTTCCTGATCAACCCCTACGGCCTGATGTTCCACGAAATCACCGCGTCGAGCCTGGTGAAGATCGACCTGGCCGGCAAGAAGCTGATGGACAGCCCCTACGACATCAACCCGGCCGGCTACACCATCCACAGCGCCGTGCACGAGGTGCGCCACGACGTGGCCTGCGTGCTGCACATCCATACCGCCGCCGGCATTGCCGTTTCCGCACAGAAGCAGGGCCTGCTGCCGCTGTCGCAACAATCCCTGTTCGTTCTCGCCAGCCTGGCCTACCACGGCTACGAAGGAGTGGCGCTCAACCACGACGAGAAGAGCCGCCTGCAGCATGACCTGGGCGACAAGAACTTCATGATCCTGCCCAACCATGGCCTGCTCACCGCCTTCGGCAGCATCGCCGACGCCTTCCTCGGCATGTTCACCCTGCAGCGCGCCTGCGAGATCCAGGTCATGGCGCAGAGCGGCGGCACGGAGCTGATCCATATCCCGCAGCAGATTCTCGATGGCGCCCGGGCGATGATCGCCGGCGTGATGAAGAGCCCCACGGGCATGGGCGGCGCGCTGCCCTGGCCGGCGCTGCTGCGCAAGCTCGATGCGCAGATGCCGGGCTACGCCGAGTGAGTACCTTGCCGGGCATCGGCCTGGACGACTGGCGCTCGCGCGGTCGCGGCTTCAGCTTCAACGGCCAGGCCATCCGCTACTGGACGGCAGGCGAGGGCGAGCCGTTGCTGCTGATCCACGGCTTCCCCACCGCGAGCTGGGACTGGCACTACCTGTGGCAGCCGCTGGCGGCCAAGTACCGGGTCATCGCCTGCGACATGCTCGGCTTCGGCTACTCGGCCAAGCCACGCGGGCATGTCTACAGCCTGCTGGAGCAGGCCGACCTGCAGCAGGCGCTGCTGGCGCACCTGGGGATAAGCGGGCCGGTGCATGTGCTGGCCCATGACTATGGCGACAGCGTGGCCCAGGAGCTGATCGCCCGACATCAGGAAGGCCGCCTGCAGCTGGCCAGTTGTGTGTTCCTCAACGGCGGGTTGTTCCCCGAGACCCATCGCCCGGTGCTGACCCAGAAGCTGCTGCTCAGCCCGCTCGGGCCGCTGCTCGGCAAGCTGTTCTCGCGCAGCAAGCTGAAGGCCAACCTGACCAAGGTGTTCGGCCCGCACACGCCGCCCAGCGAGAGCGAAGTGGATGCCTTCTGGGCGCTGATCGCGCACAACGACGGTCCCGCGGTGATGCACCGGCTGATCCGCTACATCCTCGACCGCCGCGTCAACCGCGAGCGCTGGGTGGCGGCGATGCAGGAAACGGCGGTGCCGCTGCGGGTGATCGACGGCGCGCTGGATCCTATCTCCGGCGCACACATGGTGGCGCGCTATCGCGAGCTGATCGCCAACCCGGACACGGTTTTACTGGAAGCCATAGGCCACTATCCGCAGACCGAGGCGCCCGCAGAGGTGCTCGAACACTATCTGCGGTTCCGTGATCGGCTGGAGGCCAAAACATGCAGCGACGTACTGTCTTGAAGGGAGCCGCGGTAGGCGGCGTAGCGATTCTGGGGGCGGGGTTCTGGGCATTGCCCACGGGCGCCGCACCGGCCGCGCTGAGCCTGGATGGCGCGCGTCAGGTGCTGCAAGGTCTCAAGGGCCAGGCACTGACCAGCATGCAGGGCTGGACCCCGACCGAGGTGTTCAACCACTGCGCGCAGAGCATCGAGTATTCGCTGGACGGCTACCCCGAGCTGAAGCCGGCCTGGTTCCGCCATAGCGTCGGTCCGGCCGCCTTCGCCGTGTTCAGCGCCCGTGGTGCTATGCGTCATTCGTTGACCGAAGCCATTCCCGGCGCCGCGCCGCTGGCCGAGCCGGCCAGCCAGGAGCTGGCGCTGCAGCGTCTGCAACTGGCCTTCGAGCGTTTCGCCGCCCACCAGGGCGAGCTCAAGCCGCATTTCGCCTATGGCGCCCTCGACCATGCTGAGTACGCCCAGGCTCATGTGATGCACCTGTATAACCACCTGAGTCTGATCCGGCCGGCCTGATTCCGACGTTTCAGAGGCCTGCATGTGCCGTCTCGCCTGACGACCGTTGATCCAACGAGTCGAACATCGGCGCAGGCGGCGCAGTCGTTTTCAGGGTATGCACTCCATCTTCGAGGTGATACCCATGAACAAGAATCCGCTTTCCGCGCTGCTGTTCGGCGCCATGCTGACCGGCCTGTCCCTGCCGGCACTGGCCGAAACCGACTCCACCGGTCCGACCGTACCCGGCTCGACTTCGCCCACCCCGGCGGAGGTGCCGGGCGCTACCTCACCCAATAGCGGCAGCGATACCGGCACCTTCACCCCCGGCTCGCCGACCGGTACCGACAATGGCGTCGGCAACGACAGTGGCCTGGGCAACGATGCTCCTGGCACCAACGGTACCGGCACTGGCAATGGCACCGGCCTGGGCAACGACAGTGGCGTGGGTACCGGCACCAATAGCGGCAGCGGAATCGGTAATAGCATCGGCACTGGTACCGGTACTGGTACTGGTACTGGTACTGGCTCGGGCAGCACTGCGCCCGGCACGACTGGCGGTGGTACCGGGACTGGCACTGGTACTGGCACCGGTACCGGCAGCAGCACTGGCGGCACCACGGGCGGTGGAACTACCGGCGGCGGCACTTCGGGCGGCAGTACCGGTGGTGGTGCTACTGGCGGCGGTGCCGCGGGTGGTGGCAGTGCTGGCGGCGGCGCTGCAGGTGGTGGCGCCGCCGGCGGTGGTCAGTAACCGCGCATAAGGTCGCATTATCGGCCGTCATTCAGGCAGGCCGCGCGCCTTGTGAGGCGGGCGGTATCTGCCTGAAACTCGGGGTTTCGCAGACTGCCGAGGAGCCCTCATGAGCGACGCCATCCGTTTCCAAGATCAAGTGGTCATAGTCACCGGTGCCGGCGGCGGCCTGGGCCGCGCCCATGCGCTGCTGTTCGCCAAGCATGGCGCCAAGGTGGTGGTCAACGATCTCGGTGGCAGCACCCACGGCGAGGGCGCCAACGCCTCGGCGGCGGACAAGGTGGTGGCCGAGATTCGTGCCGCCGGTGGCGAGGCCGTGGCCAACCATGATTCGGTCACCGATGGCGGCAAGATCGTGCAGTGCGCGCTGGACAGCTTCGGCCGCATCGACGTGGTGGTGAACAACGCCGGCATCCTGCGCGACAAGTCGTTCCACAAGATGGAAGACGCCGACTGGGACCTGGTCTACAAGGTTCATGTCGAGGGCGCCTACAAGGTCACCCGCGCCGCCTGGGAACACCTGCGCGAGCAGCAATATGGCCGCGTGATCTTCACCGCCTCCACCTCCGGCATCTATGGCAACTTCGGCCAGTCCAACTACGGCATGGCCAAGCTGGGCCTGTACGGTCTGACCCGTACCCTGGCCATCGAGGGCCGCAAGAACAACGTGCTGGTCAACGCAATCGCCCCCACCGGCGGCACGCGCATGACCGAGGGCCTGATTCCGCCGCAGGTGTTCGAGCAGCTCAAGCCCGAACTGGTCAGCCCGCTGGTGGTGTATCTGGGCAGCGACCAGTGCAAGGACACCGGCGGTCTCTACGAAGTTGGCGGCGGTTGGGTCGGCAAGGTGCGCTGGGAGCGCAGCCTGGGCGCCGGCTTCGATCCGAAGACCGGCTTCAGCCCGGAAGACGTGGCCGACAGCTGGAAGCAGATCGGCGACTTCGAAGGCGCGGCCCACCCGGATGACAACGTCACCGCCCTGCGCGAGATGATGGCCAACCTGCAGAAGCACGCGGGCTGATCCGCCAGCCACACGGGGGATTCGGCCAGCAGGCTGCAATCGACCCCGAGCAGGTTTAAGTTGAAGGCCGGCAGCGATGCCGGCCTTTTTCGTTTCCGCCTTCTGGAGCCCGCCATGAGCCTGATCGTCGAACAAAACGGCCCGGTCACCATCCTCACCCTGGATCGACCGCAGGTGCGCAATGCCGTGGATCGCCCCACGGCCGATGCCCTGGTGGCGGCTTTGCGGGCGTTCGAGGCGGATGATTCGGCGCGGGTGGCGGTACTCACCGGCAATGGTGGCACCTTCTGCGCCGGCGCTGACCTGGGCGCAGTGGCCGAGGGTGGTGAGCGCAGCAATCGGCTGGAAGAGCAGGGCGACGCTCCCATGGGGCCGAGCCGCATGCAGCTGAGTAAGCCGCTGATCGCCGCCATCGAGGGCCATGCCGTGGCCGGCGGTCTGGAGTTGGCACTACTGGCGGACCTGCGGGTGATGGCGGCCGATGCGGTGCTCGGCGTGTTCTGTCGGCGCTTCGGTGTGCCGCTGATCGACGGCGGCACCGTGCGCCTGCCGCGCATCATTGGCCAGGGGCGGGCTCTGGACCTGATCCTCACCGGTCGCCCGGTGCATGCCGAGGAAGCATTGCAGATGGGCTTGGTCAATCGGGTGACGCAGCCGGGGCAGGCGCGAGCGGTGGCCGAGGCGCTGGCGCTGGAGATCGCCGGCTTCCCGCAGCGCTGCATGCTGGCCGACCGTGCCAGCGCCTATGGCCAATGGCAGCTGTCGCTGGACGAGGCCCTGCAGGCGGAGTTTCGCGGTGGCATGGCGGTGGTGCAGAGCGGGGAGACCCGTGCCGGCGCCCTGCGTTTCACGGCAGGAGCGGGACGGCACGGGGATTTCGCCGAGTAGCAGGCCTGGTTGCCCCGGGATGGCCTGCTCCCGTGCTTAACGCGCTTGCAGCTTGAAGTTATCGTCCGAAGGTTCCTTGGTGTAGGCACCCTGGTCGTGAACCAGTTTCTGCGTGCCGTTCATCAAGGTGGCAATGCGGCTGTCGGCAGTCTTGGCCGAGGCGGCCTGGTTGCTGGTGCCGGTCACTACGGGCGGGTTGAAGCTGAATGACCACAGGTAGTGCCACACCGCCGCGTTGTGCTTCTCGGTGATCTGCGTGGCGTTGAAGTACCAGGGCTTCAGCTCGCTGAAGGCGGTCATGTTCATCAGCCCCTTGTTCTCGTCGCCGACGAAGATGGTGCTGGTCACGGCCGAGGTGCGGTAGGCCTCGAAGATCACGCCCTTGCCCTTCAGAGTGCTGACGTAGCTGCGGCACACCGCGCCGGTCCACTGGTTGCCGAGCCAGCTCTTGGCGTTGTTGGAATAGAAGGGGTCGAGCAGGGCCACGCGCTTGGGCAGCAGCTTGCTGTTGAGGGTGCCGGCGGTGACCGCATCGCTGATCTTCTTGGTCAGCACGATGGCCATCTGGTTGCCCAGGGAGTGGCCGAGGATGCGGATGTTGCTGCCGGTGTAGCCGCTCATGTTGTCCTTGTAACTCTTGAACAACAGGTCGCTGGCGGATTGCGCCGGGCCGGTGCTGTAGGCGCCGCTGGCGTTGCGCCAACGCATGGCCCGCGGGCCGCTGGTGCTCCAGATCTTGGCCTCGGCATCGGTGACTTCGCCCTCGTCGGCGAACTGGTTCCAGTACAGCACGCCGACGTTGTAGCCGGCGCTGAGCCAGGCCGAGGCGAGGTCCAGGCTCGGGCCACCGGCGCCTTCACGGTTGAAGGTTTCGCGGTCCTTGCGGGCGGTGGCGCCGTTCTGCCAGCCGTGGATGTAGATCACCGTGGGTTTGCTGGCGCCGAAGTAGGCGTTGCTCTGCCCGGGCACGGCCTTTTGCCAGGTATCGCCATGGCCGAACCAGTACAGGCCGTAGTCGAGGTTGTTGAAGGTGGAGTCGGGGAAAACGCCGGGAGCGGCGTGGACAAGCGAGGAAAGGCACAGCAGGCAAAGCACGAATAGCTTGCGCATGGTGGGTGTCCCGAATGTTGTTATTGTGTTTTTGGGGCGGGACAAATTAAGCAGAGAGCAGGGGCTGCAGTCAATGCAGGGCTGGCGTGCGCCCCACGCGCCCCAGTTCGTCGAGACGCTGGCCCAGGCGCAGCCGGTCGTGCTCGTCGTCGCACAGCAGCAGGGCGCGCTCCAGATCGAAGCGCTCGGCCTGGGGACATTCCAGTTCGTGGTAGATGGCGGCGCGCAGCAGATGGTCGCTGCTGTTCGGCGGCGCCAGCAGGATGATGCGCTCGGCGTCCTTCAGTGCGGCCATGTGGTCGCCGGCGGCACCGTGTAGGTGGCAGAGATTGCGCGACAGGCGCAGCAGCAGCGCGCGCCCGTCGCAGACCTGGAAGTGGCTGGCGCCCAGCTCGGTACCGGGACCGGCGACCCGCGCCAGCAGTTCGCGGCAGTCGCGGGTATACAGGCGGCGGCCGTTGCAGGGGTCGAGCAGGTGTTCGGCGCCGGGTACGCGCAGCAGCAGGTGGCCGGGGAAGTTCACCGCCTGCAGCGGAATATCCAGACGCTGGGCCAATTCCAGGGCGATCAGCGCCAGCGACAGCGGCTGGCCGCGCCTGCGTTGCAGTACCTGGTGCAGCAGGGCGGCGCGCGGGCGCAGTGGCAGGTCGTCGTCTTCGTGGAAGTCCAGCTCGCCGAGGCGCCGCAACAGTGGCTGGGCCAGGTCCGGGCCGGCCAGGTTGGGCAGGCCGGCGGCTACCTGCTGGCGCAGGTTGGCGAATTCGCGCAGCACCAGCTCCGGCTGCAGCGTCGGCTCATGCTCGGCGGCGATGTACAGGGCCGCCTGCAGCAGGGCGGGCGGGTCGGATTCCACACAGGTCAGCCAGGCGGGGCGAGCGGTCATGCGGTTCTCCGTGACGAGACGCGTGAGCAGACTATTGCCCGTCCGGCTCGGCTCGTCCAGTCACTTTCCGCGCACTGTTCAGGCGTAGACGCGTTGACCGCGATACATGCGCACCGAGTGGCCGCGCTGCTCGGCCTCGTTGCCCTGGGACGTGTTCGGCTGCTCCGGCAGCTCGTGGCCGCGATACTGGCGCGCCGGCTGGGCCGGTGCGGGGGCTGCCGCGGCGTTGTCGCTGAGCTCGGCCAGGCGGATGCCCAGCCTGCGGGTGTCCTGATCGCTGGAGCGCAGGCAGGCGAGGAGCATGGCCTCGACCGCGTCCGTCTGGCTCAGGCGGATGTCCACGGCCAATTCCTCGCGCAGGCGGCGGCGCAGCGACTGCATGCAATCGAGAACGGCTTTGTTCAGTTCCATGGCGGCTACCTCGAATCGGTTGCTCGGCGCGACTCACATTCAGGCCATAGCAAGGCGCATACCAGAACGCCGGAGCGGCGAACTGTGCGGGCCTTCACGGGTCCATAGGCGGCCGGCTGCCCGGCGCTGGTGCAGGCTGCACTGGTCTGGCGCCCGCTGAAGCTGAGCCAGCGAACCGGTATACTGGCCGCCATCCGTTCTGCCTTTCCGTATTTCTGAAGGTTTCTATGCGCAACGACGCCCACGACGAACTGGACCACGTGCCCAGCCTGACCACCGACCCGCGCGACCGTGACGACTATCAGGTCGGCTACCAGGCCCCTGCCCAGAGCCATGCGCCGCGGAGCAAAGCGCCCAGCTACCCGCAAGTGGAGCGGCGCCGTGGTTTCGGCACCGGGCCGCTGTGGGCGTTGATCGGTGCGCTGGTCATCGCCCTGGGTGGCTTGAGCTGGTGGAGCTATCAGCAGCTCGCGCAGATGCAGGCGCAACTGGTGGCGACCCAGGAGAGCTTTGACAGAATTACCGAGGAAGCGGCCGGACGTATCCAGGATATCTCCGGCAAGGTGGTGGCCACCGAGTCCAACGTCACCAGCGGCAGCGAGGCCCTCAAGCTGCGGGTCAAGCAGCTGGAGGCCAAGCTGGCCGAGCTGAGCAAGCAGCAGCAGAACGTGGCTGGCCAGCAGAGCGGGCAGGGCAAGCGCATCGACCAGCTGGCCGCCGATCTGAAGACCCAGCAGGGTTCTACCGCTCAGTTCGATAGCAAGCTGGACAAGCTGGTCAGCGAGCAGAAGAGTGGCCTGGCCGGTGTAGGCAAGCTGCAGGAGCAGCTCAAGAGTCAGGCCGCCGATATCGAGGCGCTGAAGAAGAGGGGCGATCAAAGCCAGGCCGTGCGTAGCCTGGAGCAGGATCTGCTGGTGCTGCGCAGCGAGCTGGAAAACCGCCCGGCGCCGAGCAACAACACCGCCGAGTTCGACGCCTTCCGCGCCCAGGTCACCCGCAACATCAACGGCCTGCAGGCCCAGGTGCAGAACCTGCAGCAGCAGCTCAACAGCCGCTGAGGGCTGCAGATGTAAAAAGCCCCGCCTAGGCGGGGCTTTTTCATATCGGCGAGACGCTAGGCGCAGTCGGCCTGGCGCAGGATGTTCTGGCTGACGCGCACGAACTGGCCGATGGCCTGGACCAGCAGGTCGCCGTCGTCCAGGGTCAGCTCGCACGGCGCATGGCCCTCGGCTTCGCACAGGTACACGGCATGGCTGGCCTGGCGGTGCAGGCACTGGTAGCGCTGCTGGCGCGCCTCGACCCGCAGGCCGAGCAGGTCGACATGGGCCACCGACACGCGCTCGCTGTCGCCGACGGCGAGGGCGCCTTGTTGCAGCAACGGCGTGTGGGTGAAGGGCGAGGCGGACAGCATCACCTGCTGGCACTCGGCGAGGTCTTCGCGCAGGCGGCCATCGAGAAACCAGTTGCCGCGGATGTCGCGATGCAGGTCGAGGCTGCGCTGGCCGTGGTTGTCCACCTTCAGCCACAGGCGGCGGAAGCGCCAGCGTTCGTCGTATTTGAGGGTATAGGTGGCCACGATGCTGTTGCCACGGATGCTCTGCATCAGATGGCTACTGGCATTCACCCCGTCGCTGGCGATATCCAGGTTGAGGTGTTCGACGCCCGGGTTGGTCCAGGGCTTCCAGACCAGGCTTTGTTGCATCCTTGCACTCCTCCGCTCAAGGTGCGCCGGCATCCTGCCGCGCTAGATAGGGCCGAGAATACGGCAGCCCGCCGCGCGCTGTCTGTCAGCCAAAGCCGACAGATGCGCAGCTTGTTGCGCAACTAGCCCTTGCGCTTGAGCGGTTGGTGGGCGAACTGCACGCCGCCCAGGCCGGTGTCCTGCAGGGCGCGGATATTGGCGTGGTCGTTGCCTTCGGGGGTGGCCAGCACGGAGCGATAGTGCTCGCCGAA
Source organism: Pseudomonas sp. GD04019 (assembly GCF_029837695.1). GTDB lineage: Bacteria > Pseudomonadota > Gammaproteobacteria > Pseudomonadales > Pseudomonadaceae > Aquipseudomonas. Next base: position 19,243 of record NZ_JAOEEA010000017.1, on the reverse strand, counting down.
CGCGCGCAGGGTCTCTTCCAGGCTGAGGCCTTCGAGCAGGGCCAGGCCGAGGGTCTTGCAGGAGCCCTCGTTCTGCCCGGCGGCGCTTTCCACGGCGCCATTACGGAAGGCGGTGGGCTGGTAATCGTAGTGTTCGGCGATGAAGGCCAGGGTCTCGGCGAACTGGAACTGCTCGCCGTGCAGGCGGGCGCGGAAGTCTTGCAGGCTCATCAATGCTGGTTTCCTTTGTCGAAGGCAGCCTGCTGCTCGGCAGTGGCCTCCTTCTGGTACTGGGCTTTCCACTCGGCATATGGCATGCCGTAGACGATTTCACGGGCCTGTTCCATGTCGACGGCCACGCCTTGCTCATCGGCGGCGGCCTTGTACCACTTGGACAGGCAGTTGCGGCAGAAGCCGGCGAGGTTCATCAGGTCGATGTTCTGCACATCGCTGCGTTCACGCAGGTGCTGGACCAGGCGGCGAAAGGCGGCGGCCTCCAGTTCGAGGCGTTGTTGTTCGGTCATGACAGGGTCTCAACGATGGGCGGCGAGGGTGATAGACACCGACTCGGCGAAGCGCAGGGCGTGCAGCTTGTCCACTTCCACCTCGGCGTAGCGCACGGCCGTGTTGGCCATCACCAGGTCGAGGATTTCCTGGGTCAGGCGCTCGAGCAGGGCGAAGCGGTTTTCCTCGACGTGGCGGATCACCGCCTTGGTGATGGTGCGGTAGTTCAGCGCGTGGTCGATGTCGTTGTCGCGCACGGCCTCGTCGGCCGGGTAGAGGATGGTCAGGTTGATCAACACGTCCTGCTTGTTGTTGATCTCCTCCTCCTTGATGCCGATGAAGGTGCGCAGGCGCAGGTCCTTGACCCGGATGCGCGCCATCCCAGGTTCCAGTCGCGGCATTTACTTGCTCCGTCCGATCAGTTGCAGGAATTCCTGGCGAGTGTTGCTGGACTCGCGGAAGGCGCCCAGCATAACCGAGGTGAGCATCTGCGAGTTCTGCTTTTCCACCCCGCGCATCATCATGCACATATGCTGAGCCTCGATCACCACGGCCACGCCGGCGGCGTTGGTGACGCTCTGGATGGCCTCGGCGATCTGCCTCGTCAGGCTCTCCTGGATCTGCAAGCGGCGCGCGTACATGTCGACGATGCGTGCCACCTTGGACAGGCCCAGCACCTTGCCGGTGGGGATGTAGGCGACATGAGCCTTGCCGATGAAGGGCAGCAGGTGATGCTCGCACAGCGAGTACAGCTCGATGTCGCGGACGATCACCAGCTCGTCGCTGGCGGAGGCGAACAGCGCGCCGTTGACGATCTCCTCCAGCGACTGGGCGTAGCCGTGACACAGGTACTGCATGGCCTTGGCGGCGCGCTCGGGGGTATCGCGCAGGCCTTCGCGCTGTGGGTCTTCGCCCAGGCCGAGGAGGATCTCGCGGTAGTGCTGCGGCAGGTTCATGGCGCGGTCCTCAGACCAGATGGCGACCACCGTTGACGGTCAGCGTGGTGCCGGTGACGTAGGGGTTGTCCAGCAGGTAGCGCAGGCTCTGGTAGATCACCTCGGCACCCGGCTCGAAGCCCAGGGGCGTTTCGGCCAGGCGCTTGGCGCGGTACTCGGCACTGTCGCCTTCATTGAACTGGATCAGCGCCGGGGCGATGCCGTTGACCTTGATCGTGGGGGCGAAGCGCGCGGCGAAGGACTGGGTCAGGCTGTCCAGCCCGGCCTTGCTGGCGCAGTAGGCCGGGCGCTTGGCGCTGCCCTTGCGCGAGACGTCGTCGCTCAGGTGGACGATGTCTGCCGGGCCGTCGTGGCGCAGCAACTGCTCGCAGTGCAGGTTGATCAGATAGGGCGCCAGCATGTGCACGCTGACCATGCGCTGGAACACTTCGGCCTCGTGGCCTGGGGTTTCCGTCTCCCAGTCGGAGGCGTTGTGGACGATGGCGCGCAGGCTGTCGGTGTGCGCTTTCAACTGCTCGATAAAGGCCAGGATGCCGGCTTCGCCGGAGAAGTCCGCCTGCAGGGCGATGGCGCCGCGCTCACGCAGGCGCTGCACACCTTCGCGCTCGCTGCGGTAGCTGAAGATCACCGGCTGGCCGTCGTCGAGCAGGCGCAGCGCGCAGTGCAGGCCGAGGCGCTGGCCGGCGCCAGTGATCAGGATGGGGGCGGGGGCAGTCATTGTGGGGCTCGTCGATCGGGCTGGATCGAGCAAGTAAACCCCAGCCCCCGCTGCGCTACAACCATGCGCGGCGTGAGGGAAAGCGCCGGTTCAGGGCGTCTGCAGTACTTCGTCTGTTTGACGTGTGCGGCGGCCCTGCAGCCAGGGCTCCAGCAGGTGGGTGGAGAGGGGGATGAACCAGTAGCTCATCAGTGGCGTCAGCACCAGGGTGCTGAGCAGCACGCGCAGCACCAGCGGCCACTCGGCCATGAAGCCGCCGAACAGCAGGTTGAAGGCCAGCGACACCGGGAAGAACGCCAGCCAGATGGCCACGCTCTGTTTCCAGCGCGGCGGGCGGCGCAGGGCATTGCCGAACCAGGCGTCGAGGCCGCTGACGCGGCGCTCGTGGGGTTGAGCGAACAGGCCGCTGCCGCGCTGCAGCCAGGCGCGGCGCGAGGCGGAATGCTCCCAGGCGGCGAGGGTGGCGGCATCGGCGAAGCGGAAGATGATCTGGAACTCGTCGTCCTCGGGCGGTGGGGCGAGGACGCCGGAGCCGAGGTAGCCGGGGAAGTCGGCGGCGAGTTGCTGGCCTTCGTGCAGCCAGGCGCGGAAATCCTGGAAACACTCTCGCGGAACGCGGCGTGCCACCAGCATGGTGACCGGATCGGTAGACATCGTGTATCTCCACTGCGACAGGCGCGGCCCGGATAGGGCGGTGCGCGGTATGGCCCACCGGGGTGATGGCGGGACATAGAATTAGGTCAATGTTATTGCCATTTATGGCGAATGACTAGAGGCGCGCAGAAGGGGATTCGGCCAATGGGGCGGGCAAAAGAAAAAGCCCGGCACTAGGGCCGGGCTTCTTTGCAGCGCGAGTGCGCTTACTTCACTTCCACCGCCAGGCTTTCGGCGATCTTCTTGTTCCAGATCGCCGGGCCGGTGATGTGCACCGACTCGCCGTTGGTGTCGACCGCCACGGTAACCGGCATGTCCTTCACTTCGAACTCGTAGATCGCTTCCATGCCCAGCTCGGCGAAGGCCAGCACCTTGGACTTCTTGATCGCCTGCGCGACCAGGTAGGCGGCGCCGCCGACGGCCATCAGGTACACGGCCTTGTTGTCCTTGATTGCGTCGATGGCGATCGGGCCGCGCTCGGACTTGCCGATCATGCCCAGCAGGCCGGTGCTTTCGAGGATCTGGCGGGTGAACTTGTCCATGCGGGTGGCGGTGGTCGGACCGGCCGGGCCCACCACTTCGTCACCGACCGGATCGACCGGGCCGACGTAATAAATGAAGCGGCCCTTGAGGTCCACCGGCAGCTCTTCGCCCTTGTTCAGCATGTCGACCATGCGCTTGTGCGCGGCGTCGCGGCCGGTGAGCATCTTGCCGTTGAGCAGCACGGTCTCGCCCGGCTTCCAGCTCTGCACTTCTTCCGGGGTGATGGTGTCGAGGTTGACGCGGCGCGCGCTCGGGCCGGCTTCCCAGACGATTTCCGGGTAGGCGGACAGGTCCGGCGCTTCCAGCTCGGCCGGGCCCGAGCCGTCGAGTACGAAGTGGGCGTGACGGGTGGCGGCGCAGTTGGGGATCATGCACACCGGCAGGGAGGCGGCGTGGGTCGGGTAGTCCATGATCTTCACGTCGAGCACGGTGGTCAGGCCACCCAGGCCCTGGGCGCCGATGCCCAGCTGGTTGACCTTGTCGAACAGCTCGAGGCGCATTTCCTCGATCTTGTTCTGCGCACCGCGAGCCTTCAGCTCGTGGATGTCGATGTGCTCCATGAGCACTTCCTTGGCCATTACTGCGGCCTTCTCGGCGGTACCGCCGATGCCGATACCGAGCATGCCTGGCGGGCACCAGCCGGCGCCCATGGTCGGCACGGTCTTCAGCACCCAGTCGACGATCGAGTCGGACGGGTTGAGCATGGCCATCTTCGACTTGTTCTCGGAGCCGCCGCCCTTGGCCGCTACGTCCACTTCCACCTTGTCGCCGGGGACGATGGAGTAGTGGATCACCGCCGGGGTGTTGTCCTTGGTGTTCTTACGCGCGCCGGCCGGGTCGGCCAGGATGGAGGCGCGCAGGACGTTCTCCGGCAGGTTGTAGGCGCGACGCACGCCCTCGTTGATCATGTCGTCGACGCTCATGGTGGCGTCGTCCCAGCGCACGTCCATGCCAACCTTGATGAATACGGTGACGATGCCGGTGTCCTGGCAGATCGGGCGGTGGCCGGTAGCGCACATGCGCGAGTTGATCAGGATCTGCGCCATGGAGTCGCGCGCGGCCGGCGACTCTTCCTTCAGGTAGGCCTCATGCATGGCCTGGATGAAGTCGACGGGGTGGTAATAGGAGATGAACTGCAGGGCGTCGGCGACGCTCTGAATCAGGTCGTCCTGCTTGATCACGGTCATTGGGGCGCTCCTCTATCAGGGAACATCTATAAGGAAACGCCGGACCACGACCCGGCGCAACGGCAAAAAGTGGTCTGGAACGACTTTTGACGTCATTCCGCGACGGTCCGCAGGGTGGCTGCCAGGGATGGCGGGCCACAAAAAAACGGCGGCGCAGTATAGCGCGGTGGCAGGGACCGGCACAGCCGCGCGGGCTGGCCGATGGTCGCGGGCGCGCTATCAATTTCACTATTACGGGGGTAGAGTTGGGCAAGGTGCCAGTACGGGACGGAACCCATGAGTACGAGTAGTCCAGGGGTGACAAAGCGCGGTCTGCAAAGCCTCTTGCTGAAGCGCTTCGGCATGGCGGTAGCGAGCTATGCCCTGGTGCTTCTGCTGATGTGGGTAGCCCTGTGGGTGGGCATCTATAACGGCACTGTCTCTTTCGCCCTGCTCTGCACCGGCCTGGTGGCGCTCAGCCAGCTGGCCTTCTACGCCCTGTTCCGCAGCGGCCGCAACCTGCACTTCGCCGACCCCAGCCTGACCGAGGCGCAGATCCTCGTAGGCCTTGCCCTGCACACGGTGTTGCTGGTCCAGCTCGACAGCGCTCGCGGCAGCCTGCTGATGTTCTACCTGATCATCCTGATGTTCGGCGTGTTCCAGCTGCGCCCACGGGTGTTCGTGCGTTGCGCCGCCGTTGCCTTCTTCTCCTTTGCCGGGCTCAACCTGCTGGAAGGCTACCAGCTGCGCCTGGACGATCCGGGCCAGGCCCTGCTGCAATGCTGTGCGCTGTTTATCGGGCTGACCTGGCAGAGCCTGTTCGCCAGCTACGTGCAGGCCCTGCGCCAGCGCATGCGCCAACGCCGCTATGCGCTGCAGGCGCACCAGGACACCCTGCGCGGCATGATGCGCCAGCTCGAAGACCTGGTGGCCACCGACGAGCTGACCGGGCTGTTCAACCGCCGCCACTTCCTGCGCCTGGCCCTGCGCGAGCTGGACAGCCTCGGCCACGGCCGCCAGCACGGCCTGGCGCTGATCGACCTGGACCACTTCAAACGCATCAACGACGTGCACGGCCACGCCGCCGGCGACCGCGTGCTGCAGACTTTCGCCGCCGTGGCCCGCGCCTGCCTGCGCGACGGTGACGTGCTGGCCCGCTACGGCGGCGAGGAGTTCGTGCTGCTGCTGCCCAATACCGATGCCGACCAGTTCACCAGCTGCTGCGAGCGCCTGCGCGAGGCGTTCGCCAATGCCGAGCCGGTCGGCGTGCAGGTGAGCAACCTCAGTCTGTCCGCCGGCATGACCCTGCTCAACGAGGGCGATGATCTCGACGAGGCACTGCAGCGGGCCGACCAGGCGCTGTACCGGGCCAAGCGTGGCGGACGCAACCGCTGCGACGCGGCCTGGGAGGGCGCCGGTGCCTGAACTGAAAGCTGCCGGCCAGGCCTGGTCGGTGGCCGCCGGAAGCAATCTGCTCGATGCCCTCAACGGCGCCGGCCTGCGCGTGCCCTACAGCTGCCGCTCTGGCAGCTGCCACGCCTGCCTGGTGCGTTGCGTGCGCGGCGAGGTCATGGACCAGCAGCCCGAGGCTCTGAGTGAGGCGCGCCGCGAACAGGGCTGGCGGCTGGCCTGCCAGTGCCGGGTGGTGGACGACCTGGAGGTGCAGCTGTTCGATCCGTCCCGCGATGGTCTTCCGGCACGCGTGCATTCACTCGACTGGCTGAGCCCATCGGTAGCGCGTCTGCGTCTGTTGCCGGAAAAGCCGCTGCGCTACGCCGCCGGTCAGCATCTGGTGTTGTGGACGGCTGACGGCCTGGCGCGACCCTATTCGCTGGCCAGCGTGCCGGGCGAGGAGCCCTGGCTGGAGTTCCATCTGGACTGCCGACAGGGCGGCGCCTTCAGTGATGTTGCCCGCCAGTTGCAGGCGGGCGACGTGCTGCGTCTGGGCGAGCTGCGCGGCGGCGCCCTGCATTACGATCCGGCCTGGAGCGAACGGCCGCTCTGGCTGCTGGCCGCCGGCACCGGCCTGGCGCCACTCTGGGGTGTATTGCGCGAGGCATTGCGCCAGCATCACCAGGGCCCGCTGCGGGTCATTCACCTGGCCCATGACGAGGCCGGCCACTACCTGGCCGAGCCGCTGCAGGCGCTGGCTGCGAGCCATCCACAGCTGCAATTGCAGCTGGTGACCGCGTCCGAGCTGGCAGTGGTTTTGGCGGAACTGCGGCTTGTTTCGCGACAGACCGTCGCCTTACTCTGCGGCTCTCCCGCCAGCGTGGAAGCCTTCGCCCGCCGCCTCTATCTGATAGGCGTGCCGCGCAACCAGGTGCTGGCCGATCTTTTTCTGCCCCATGCATAACCGGGGCACTGCCCTGGAGTTGCCATGAGCGAACACGTACTGGTCGAGCGCGACGGCGGTCTGCTGACCCTGCGCCTGAACCGCCCGGACAAGATGAACGCGCTGACCCGCGCCATGTACAGCCAGATGGCCGAGGTGCTGGATGCGGCCAACGAGGATCGCGCGGTGCGTGCTGTGCTGATCACTGGCGGGGCCGAGTGCTTCACCAGCGGCAACGACGTGGCCGATTTCCTGCAGGCGCCGCCCACCGGCATGGACAGCCCGGTATTCCAGTTCATGCGCGCGCTGTTCGACTTCGGCAAGCCGGTGGTGGCCGCCGTGGCCGGTCCGGCCGTGGGCATCGGCACCACCCTGCTGCTGCACTGCGACCTGGTCTATGTCAGCCGCGACGCCAAGCTGCGCACCCCCTTCGTCAATCTCGGCCTGTGCCCGGAATTCGGCTCCAGCCTGTTGCTGCCGCGCCTGCTCGGCCAGGCCAGGGCGGCCGAGGTGCTGCTGCTGGGTGAGGCCTTCACCGGTGCCCAGGCGGCCGAGTGGGGCATCGCCAGCGGTGCTCTTGAGGATGGTCCGAATACAGTGGCCAAGGCCCGCGAGATGGCCCTGCGTTTCCTCGAGCTGGCGCCTTCCGCGGTGGCCGACAGCAAGCGCCTTATGCACGCACCGGGACGCGAGGAGCTGCGCAAGGTGATCGAGGAAGAGGGCGCCCTGTTCGGCCAGCGCCTGCGTTCGCCGGAGGCCATCGAGGCGTTGTCAGCCTTTATGCAGCGCAGGAAACCGGATTTCTCCAAGTTCGCGTAGGACTGAATCACCCCTCTCCTCTCGGGAGAGGGGCGGGGGGTGAGGGGGCTGTAGGCGACTCGCTGCCAATCCCTCACCCTACGAGGGCCGCCCCAGCCCTCTCCCAGGGGGAGAGGGAGCAAGAAAAAGGCCGCTCAATGAGCGGCCTTTTTCATGGGCGGCAAACTCAGACCAGCGGATCACCCACATGGAGGATCTTCATGGTGTTGGTGCCGCCGGTGCCGTGGTAGCTGTCGCCCTTGGTCAGGATCACCCAGTCGCCGGGCTCGACGAAGCCGCGCTTGAGCAGTTCGTCTACCGCCGCCTGGCTGACCTTGTTGGCCGGCATGGAGGTCGGGTCGAACGGCACGGTGTAGACGCCACGGAACAGGGCGACCCGGGCCTGGGCCTCGCGGTGCGGGGTGAAGGCGAAGATCGGGATCGACGAGCGGATGCGCGACATGATCAGCGGGCTGTAGCCGCTCTCGGTCAGGCTGATGATGGCCTTGACGCCCGGGAAGTGGTTGGCCGTGTACATGGTGGCCAGGGCGATGCTCTCGTCGCAGCGCTCGAAGGTGCGGCCGATGCGGTGGCTGGATTTCTGGCTGGTCGGGTGCTTCTCTGCGCCCAGGCACACGCGGGCCATGGCCTCCACGGCTTCCACCGGATACTCGCCGGCGGCGCTCTCGGCCGACAGCATCACAGCGTCGGTGTAGTCCAGCGCGGCGTTGGCCACGTCGGAGACCTCGGCGCGGGTCGGCATCGGGCTGTGGATCATCGACTCCATCATCTGGGTCGCGGTGATCACGGCTTTGTTGTAGCGACGGGCGTGGGCGATGATCTTCTTCTGGATGCCGACCAGCTCGGCATCGCCGATCTCCACGGCGAGGTCGCCGCGGGCTACCATCACCGCGTCACTGGCGCGGATCAGGCCATCCAGCGCGGCGTCGTCGGCCACCGCCTCGGCGCGCTCGATCTTGGCCACCAGCCAGGCGTTGCCGCCGGCCTCGGTGAGCAGGCGGCGGGCATAGTCCATGTCGGCGGCGTCACGCGGGAAGGACACGGCGACGTAGTCCAGCTCCATCTCGGCAGCCAGCTTGATGTCGACCTTGTCTTTCTCGGTCAGGGCCGGCGCGGTCAGGCCGCCACCGCGGCGATTGATGCCCTTGTTGTCGGACAGCGGCCCACCGATCACCACGCGGCAGTGCAGCTCGTCGGCGCCCTTGAGTTCGACGCGCATGACCACGCGGCCATCGTCCAGCAGCAGGTCGTCGCCGACGTCGCAGTCCTGGATCAGCGCCGGGTAGTCGATGCCGACCACTTCCTGGTTGCCCTCGGTGCGCGAGTGGCTGGCGGAGAGGCGGAACAGGTCGCCTTCCTTGAGCTCGATGCGTTTGTTGGTGAACTTGGCGATGCGGATCTTCGGACCCTGCAGGTCGCCGAGCAGCGCCACATGGCGGCCGTGCTTGGCGGCCAGTTCGCGGACCAGGGCGGCGCGAGCCTTGTGGTCGTCGGCGCTGCCGTGGGAGAAGTTCAGGCGGGCAACGTCGATGCCGGCGACTATCAGCTGTTCGAGAACTTCCGGGGAATTGCTGGCGGGGCCGAGGGTGGCGACGATTTTGGTGCGGCGCAGGGTCATGCGGTAACTCCAGTTTGCATTGCGTGCGGCGAGGCTACTACGGCCTTTGACTGTAGTCATTGTTCGCCTGCACTACCTTGCCTCTGCAGAAATCGCCGCGAACGCCGATACACTGCACAGCGGAGGAATTGACCATGCGAACCCTGATCCTGATTCTCACCCTGACCAGTCTGGTCGGCTGCAATCGCCTGTCCCTGGACCGTCACCTGGACGAAGCCTATCGGCATTACACCGAGGGCGATTGCGACCAAGCCTTGCTCGACCTGTCGCGTGCCGAGCGCAGCAGTCGCTCGCGCAGTTACATGCAGCCGGAAATCTCCCTGTTGCGTGGCCAATGCCTGGAACGGCAGAACCTGTTCGTCGACGCGGCGCAGACCTATGAGTTCATCGTCACCCGCTACCCGGCCAGCGAATACGCCTATCGTGCTCGCGCCAGGCTGGAGACATTGCGCCAGCTCGGGCATCATCAGGCGGGAGAGCCGGCCAAGGCATCCGCCGCATCCCTCTGATGCGGCCGCCAGTCGGCTGGCCCGCAGGAAGCGAAGCGCGGCGTTAAGCTGCGCCGAAGGAGGGAGCCCGCATGCGTCATTTCGTATTCATCGCCTTGTTCGTGCCGGCACTCGCCAGCGCGGAAATCTATCGTTGGACGGACGCCCAGGGGCGTGTGCATTTCAGCGAGAAGCCCGGCGGCAGTGGCGCCGAGCAGGTAGAGGTGAAGCCCCAGGTGGTGGAGCGCGACGATGCCACGCGTGAACGCGAGCAGCGCACCCAGCAGTATTTCGATGCGCGTCGCGACGAGAAGGCCCAGTCTGAGACTCGTGCCTCTGCGGCCCGTGCCGAGCGCAGCAAGGAATGCCAGGAGCTCCGCAGTAACCTGGAAAGCATTCAGCGCGACCAGCGCTACTTTGTTATCGACAAGGACGGCAACAAGACATATGTCGAGGCAGATGAGATAGATGCTGCTCGCAGCCGTCTGTCGTCTCGTATCGCCGAGCGGTGCGGCTGAGTCTGGTCGAGCACCAGCGCAGCAGCCATACTCGAACTCCATCCATAGCGATTGGCCACCATGCACATTCAGCGCCACATCGAACGCCATCAGCTGCCGTACTACTTGAAGGTGTTCAACCGCATCACCGACAAACCCATGGGCTACATCGGCAATGTCTCGCTGGATGGCCTGATGCTGATCAGCCAGTACCCCATGCTGGTCAACGCGCGCTTCGACATGCGCCTGAAGATTCCCGGCCGCGATGGCCGTGTGCACAACATCGACTTCGCCGCCTGCTGCCAGTGGAGCCGCGAGGACGTCACGCCCGGCACCTACGATTCGGGCTTCTCGCTGGTCGCGCCGCCGGCCGAGTACGTCGAGATGGTCGATGCCCTGCGCAGCTACTTCAGCTTTCATCCCCTGGCCGCCTCGGCCTGACTGACTCGCTCTCTATCTGACTGATCGCCTGGGCCTCCGCTCAGGCGATCGGCTGCAGCACTATCTCGTCGCTGCGGCGAATGCCCGCGGTCATCTCCCGGCACAGTTCGAGAAACTCGCGCATCGCCGCGGTCTGGTACTTCTGGCGATGCCAGATGAAGTAGAACTGGCGGGTGAGGTCCAGCTCCGGGGTTTCCACCGGCACCAGGCTGCCGCGGCGAAAGGCGTCGCGCAGGGCCAGGCGCGAGATGCAGCCGATGCCCAGACCGGACTCCACGGCGCGCTTGATCGCCTCGGTATGCTCCAGCTCCAGACGAATATTCAGCTGCGCCGGGTGATGGCGCATGGCCTGGTCGAAGGTCAGCCGGGTGCCGGAGCCCTGTTCTCGCAGAATCCAGGCCTCGCGGCTCAGCTCCTCCAGGGTCGCCGCGCCGCGCTCGGCCAGCGGGTGGCGCGGGGCGCAGAACACCACCAGCTCGTCCTCGACCCAGGGCTGCACCTCGATGTCCGGGTGCTGGCAATCGCCTTCGATCAGACCCAGATCCAACTCATAGTGAGCCACCCGCTGCACCACGTTGGCGGTGTTCTGCACGTGCAGCTTGAGGCGGCATTCCGGATGGCGCTGCATGAAGTTGCCGATCAGCAGGGTGGCCAGGTAGTTGCCCACGGTGAGGGTGGCTCCCAGCTCCAGCAGGCCGAAGCCGGTCTTGCCGCTGAGCAGGCGCTCGATCTCCTTGGCCTGGTCGAGCAGCGCCACCGCCTGCGGCAGCAGCTGGCGCCCCAGGGCGTTGAGCGACAGGCGCTTGCCGGCCCGGTCGAACAGCTGGCAGTCGGACTGCCGCTCCAGTTCGCTGAGCGAGGTGCTGGCGGCGGACTGGGAAAGAGCCAGGGATTCCGCCGCGCGCGACACGCTTTCCTGCTTGGCCACGGCGACGAAGACTTCCAATTGCCTGAGAGTAAATCGCATATCTATATAACCAATAATCGATATCTTGATAATTCGCTTAACAGATATTGTGGCGCTCACTAGAATGGCGCGCAACGCTGCCGGCCCCGGCAGACGATTGTGTGCGTAATCACCCGACATTGACCTGACGCAAAGAGGTCGAGGGTGTTTTCCGGCAATCTGAAAACCGAGACTTTTGAGGACACCCCGCATGAGCAACATGAACTCGGAACGCGTCGTCAGTGTGCACCACTGGAACGACACCCTGTTCAGCTTCAAGTGCACCCGCGACCCGGGCCTGCGCTTCGAGAACGGCCAGTTCGTCATGATCGGCCTGCAGCAGCCCAACGGTCGCCCGCTGATGCGCGCATATTCCATCGCCAGCCCGAACTGGGAAGAGCACCTGGAGTTCTTCAGCATCAAGGTGCCGGACGGTCCGCTGACCTCCCAGCTGCAGCATCTCAAGGAAGGCGACGAGATCATCATCAGCAAGAAGCCCACCGGCACGCTGGTGCTCGATGACCTCAACCCCGGCAAGCACCTGTACCTGCTCAGCACCGGCACCGGCCTGGCGCCGTTCATGAGCGTGATCCAGGACCCGGAAACCTACGAGCGCTTCGAGAAGGTCATCCTGGTCCACGGCGTGCGCTACGTGAACGAAGTCGCCTACCGCGAGTTCATCACCGAGCACCTGCCGAAGAACGAGTTCTTCGGCGACGCCCTGAAGAACAAGCTGATCTACTACCCGACCGTGACCCGCGAGCCGTTCGAGAACCAGGGCCGCCTGACCGACCTGATGCGCAGCGGCAAGCTGTTCGAAGACATCGGCCTGCCGCCGATCAACCCGCAGGACGACCGCGCGATGATCTGCGGCAGCCCGAGCATGCTCGACGAGACCAGCGCGGTGCTCGACAGCTTCGGCCTGAAGATCTCCCCGCGCATGCGCGAGCCGGGCGACTACCTGATCGAGCGTGCCTTCGTCGAGAAGTGAGCGCCCATCGCTACAACACAAACCCGCCCATCGGCGGGTTTGTCGTTTCTGGCGGGCCGTGGACTCGGCCGGCGTAGCTTGATGCAATCCGGGGCAGGGTGTGCGATCAGCCCGACGCCACTTCCAGCACGCAGATGCGTCCCGGCGCGGGATAGTGCCAGCGCACCTGCACATCCCACAGCAGCACGCCGTAGCGTCGCTCGGGCTCCGGCACCTGGTAGGCGGGGCGCGGGTCCTGGGCCAGGCATTGCTCGATCAGCTCGACCAGCGGTTCGCCCAGGCGTAGCGCATGCTGCCGTGCCTGTTGCAGGGCCTCGTCACTCCAGGCCAGGTCGATCGGTGTCGGCGGCGCGTCGGCGATGCGGTTGAACGCGCCGGGCACGCCGTCGGCATAGGGCACATAGGGTTTGATATCCAGCACCGGCGTGCCGTCCAGCAGGTCGATGCCGGACAGCCACAGCCGCCCCGGCTCGACCTTCTCCAGCTTCACCACCGATTGGCCGATGCCGTTGGGGCGGTGCGTGGCGCGGGTGGCGAACACACCCATAGAGGCATTGCCGCCCAGGCGCGGCGGGCGCACCTTGAGCCGCGGCTTGTCCTCCAGGGCCTGGTGGAAGAGGAACAGCAGCCATACATGGCTGACCTGCTCCAGCCCCTCGACCGCTTCGGCGCGATCGAACGGCGCCACCAGCTCCAGCACGCCGCGAGCGGCCGGGGCCAATTGCGGCTGACGGGGAATGGCGAACTTCTCCTTGAAGCAGGAGCGCAGGAAACCTATGGGGCTGACGGAGTGAGACATGGCGGCACGCGTGGCGGGAAACCCGTGCATGGTAGCGAGCGCCCGCCTCAGTCGGCCACCTCATCGTAGCCACGGCCCCGCCACTGCAGCAGGCACAGGCCATGGCCGAACGGATCGCGCAGGCCGGCCAGGCGACCCCAGCTCTCGTCCGTCGGGCCGCGTTCCAGGCGAGCGCCGGCGGCCAGGGCGCGGGCCAGCGCGCTATCCAGATCGGCGACCACCAGGTCCAGGTGCAGCGGCGTCCAGTGTGGGGCGTAGTCGCGGCGCAGCGCGCTATTGGCGACCGGAGTGCTGCCGGGCGCCTTGTGCAGCAGGTAGACCGGCACCGGCGCGCCCTCCAGTTCGGCCACGCTGCCGTCGAACAGATAGCGGCGCAGGCGCAGGCCGGCGGCCTGTTCATAGAAGGCCAAGGCCTGCTCCAGGTCCGGTACGTCCAGATTGATCAGCAGTTCGGTCATGGCTCGGCACTCGCTGGGGTGGCCGGCTGGGCGGAGCTGCTCGAAGTACCGCGCGCACTGGTCATGGCCTTCATCGGAACACCTTGCCGCCTGCAAACAATCCCATTACAGCGTCGTGGCATTGCGTGCAGACCAGGCCACGTTCCTGGCCCGAGCGCGGGTCGGCGTTCTCGTGGGGCTGCACGCAGGCGGGCAGGGCGAAGCGCCGTTGCAGCGCGCTCAGGTCCAGGCGCACATCGAAGTACACCCACTCGCGGCAGTTCTCCGACCAGGCCTGGCCGCGAAACGTCTCCTCGGCGCCGCTGTGCAGCAGGGCCAGTTCCACTGGGCGCAGGTGGTCGCAGAGCATGGGGCGATCCTCAGGGCTTGGCCGGGGCCACCGGCGGACGCTCCGGGTACTGCGGGAGCTGGTCGCAGATCTCCAGCCACGGCGCCTTGGACGCGACGAAGATATGCGCACCGGGGCCCTGTTCGACCGGGGTATCGAGGCTGCCCATGCGCACTCTTACGATCTCCGGCATCTGCTCGCGGCGGCTGTAGATGGGCGAGCCGCAGTGGCTGCAGAACACCCGGTGGCTGCCCTCGGCGGTGCAGAAGTCTTTCAGCGCATCCGCGCCGGTGGTGACGACGAAATCCGTGGTGGCCACCAGCACGTTGGAGGCGAAGGCCGAGCCGCTAGCCTTGCGGCAGCGCGAGCAGTGACAGAAGAACCCCGCGCCGAGCTCGCCGCGAATCTCGTAGTGAACCGCTCCGCACAGGCAACTTCCGTTGTACATGTGAATCCCTCGCTGAACTGGCTTAGGTTTCGCTGATGTAGTCCTGGCGTAGCGCCTGCGCCGGGTTCTCGAAAATCGCCATGGCTGTGCTCATGCGGCGGAAGCCGAGGCGACGATAGAAACCCTCCTTGCCCGGCACCGCATAGAGAATGATCTTGCGATGCCCGCGCGAGGCCGCCACCAGCCGTGTCACGATCTCGCGGCCGAGGCCGCTGCCCTGATGCTCGGGCAGCACGGCAACGTCGCAAATGTAGGAGCAATCGACGCCATCGGCCAGCGCGCGGCCGGCACCTACCAGCCGGCCGTCGACATACGCCAGGCAGCGCAACAGGCTGTTGCCGAAGGCGGTGCGCAGCCAATCCGGGCTCTTGTTGCCCAGCGGCGCGGCCAGGTACAGGGCAGAGAGCTCGTCCCAGTCGAGGCCGTCGAGCGAGTCGGACCAGAGAATGTCCATGGCTCAGTCCTGTGCGTCGTGGCAGACCACGCACAGCTTGTTGCCGTCCGGGTCGCGGAAATAGGCGCCGTAGTAGTGCTCATGGTACTCGGGGCGCAACCCTGGCTTGCCCTCGCCCTGGCCGCCATGGGCCAGAGCGACGGCGTAGGTACTGTCGACCACGGCTCGGCTGGATGCCGCGAAGGCCACCATCTGCCCGTTGCCGCCTGCATGCGGTTGCCCGTCATAGGGTCTGCCGATCAGAAACAACGGCCGCGGCTCGGCCTGCATCGGCTGCCAGCCGGCCCAAGGCCGCGATGCATCGCTGAAGCGCAGCTCATGGCCCAGCGCGCTCATCAGTGGCCGATAGAACGCCAGGGCCCGCTCGAAGTCGCCGATGCCGAGGAAGACGTGGGAGAACATGGTCGGTATCCCGATCAGGTAGGGAGGAGGGAGCTTAGCCTGTGCGGAAGCGGGCAGTACAAGATTCACGGCTATGACGTGATGGGTGGGCGCAAAGGATCGGCCCGCAGCCGGGTGGCTGCGCAAGGCCCTGGCTCAAACACGGGCGCAGCAGTGCCGAGCAACTGCCGCCAGTGATGTTGAGAGGCCCTTTGGCTAGGAGTCGCTAGGCCGCATGGAGACCGGCTGCGCTTGGTCGTGGATGCGCTCCAGTGTTTCTGCACGCAGGCGCTCGGCTTCGTTGCTGAAGCGGCTCTCGCGCAGGTCATCCAGCTGGCGTTCGCGGTCTTCCTGGCTCAGGCCGGTGTTGCTCAGGATTGCGTCGCGCTGCGCATACCAGGCGTTCATCCGTCTGTCCCAGGCGGCGTTTTCCTGGTCCAACGCTTCCAGCCGTGCGGTGGCTTCCTCTCCGACCAGGCTTGTACGAATCTGGCGCAGTTCTTCCGCCGAGCCGGCACGTTGCTTCCAGTCATCCGTCAGAGTTCGCAGGTCCAGATACTGATGGGTCACTTCGAGCGAGGCCTGGATATCTTCCGGCAGCTGCTGCTCCAGCTCTTTCAACTGCTGGGCGCGGGCCTGGGGCGACAGTGTCTTGTTCTGCAGCAGCTCTAGCCGTGCCAAGGCGAAGAGGTCGTAGGCATCGTCGTCGCCAAAGAATACGGCGATTACCTCTGGCGAAAGATATTGCGTGCGCAGCGAGCGTACCTGCTCCATCTGCTGGCGAACCCGTTCCAGGTCCATCTGTCCTGATGTTGGTACCTGAGCCTTTTCAATATCTGCCACCCCGCGCAGGTAGGCGAGATAACCCTCCAGCACTCCCTTCGCCTCACCTAGCGCCGGCTCCTGCAGGCGATGGCGCAGCTGTGCGCGAATGCGCGCCGTCAGGGTATCGATGCTTTCTTCGCCCACCGCCGCGAGGAAATAGTCGAAGCAATGGCGAAGCCCGATGGTGATCCGTAACCGGCCCTCGGCATCGGTCTCCAGCGCACAGTTCACCTCGGTTCCGGCCAGCGACCGTGGCAGGCCTTCCAGCCCGGTGGCCATGTCGGCTTGGGTGTTGGTGGTGGCTGGCATCATCGCCAGCGTCGCTTCTGATGTGGATGGCAAGGCCGGGGTTTCAACTGCCTCCATGGTTTTACTTTCGTCATGCAGCCACCACGGCAGCCCGGTTGCCGTTGCCACCAGCAGGCAGCAGCCCAGCAGCATAAGCACTGTTTTATTCATATCGACTCCACTATTGCTCTGCGCGCATAAGCCAGGGCCGGCTCGCGCGGCCCTGGCGTACCACCATTGCTGCGAGGGTGCTTAGAGCCCGGCCAGCTTCAGGCGGTTGGCATGCTGGCGATAAGTGGTCTTGGGGTTGGTCTCGAAGATGCTGACCAGGCCGAGCACCTGATTCACCGTGTCCAGATGGTTCATGTTGTAGTTGTCACGAATCACCGTGCCCAGGTGGCTGGAGCACTGCGGCACCAGGCCATCGTTGGGCCCCGAGATCAGCAGAGAGGTGGTGGCCATCGACCAGTCGGAGGGGTCCAGGCCGCTGGTGAGGAGGCCCGTACCGCTCCAGGAGTAGAAACGGATGCCGTTGGCCGTGGCCGCGCCCGAACCGCAGGAGGCTGTGGGAACACCGCCCGGGAAGCGCTGGTTGTAGGCCAGAGCGCCGGCGGCAGTCAGGTTTTGCATGGCTGCCAGGGCATCCTGCTGGCTGGTCGAGCCGTCGCCCAGGTCGATCAGCCAGGCGACGGCATTCACCACGGAGGCAAGGATGTCGGTGCCGATCGGGCCGACCACATTGGAGAAGACCTGCACCGCGTCCGCCACTGGCGAGCCCTTGTGCGGCGTGCTCACCGAGGTCACCGAGGCCACGCGCTCCGGCGCTACGCCGGCCACGTAGCGAATGGTCATGCCGCCCTGGCTGTGGCCGATCAGATTGACCTTGGCGGCGCCAGTGATGGCCTGGATCTCCTTGACCTGAGCCAGCAGTTGTTCGCCGCGTACATCATGGCTCTGCGCCGGTGTCTGGGCGGTGGTGAAGACCTTGGCGCCGTTGGCCTGCAGATCGCCGGGAATGCCATGCCAGTAGTTGACCGGGCCAATCTCGCCGAAGCCGAAGAGTCCGTGCGAGAGCACGATGGGGTACTTGGTCTTGGCGTAGTCGGAGGCAGCGTGTACGGGGGCGGCGGCCAGCGCGGCAGCAGCCAGCAGCAAAGGAGCAGAAAGCTTCTTCATGAGGGACCTCGTTATGCTTGTTCTTTGGGTCGCCGATCAGCAGGAGCGCGCAGGGCGTCCTCTTGGCAGTTCTTGTTGTTGGCCCGCAGGCCTGTAAAGCATACGGAGCCCCCATCAGGGGGAAATGAGGAAAGCGGACATCGGAGCTGTCGGTATGGGACATGCGGCCCGCGTGGAGGCGCCGGCTCATGTCCGGCGTTGCACTCGCCAGATCGCCACGCTACAAATGGGCTCACAAAAAGACGGCCGACAGGCCGCTAGAGTCGAAGCATGAAGCACTCCGTCCACAGCACGAATCCCGCAGGCGGCATGTCCGGTGAGGCCGAATCCGAGGGCTATTTCCTGGCCAGCATCCTGCTGGATGTACTGGAAACCCTGCGTGCCCGGGGCATCAACGCGCAAGCCATCGGACGGGCCCTGAACCTGGACATGGACAGCCTGCTGGCCGACCCGAATGGCTGGGTGCCGATCCGCCTGCTGGAGACCATCCTGCGCCAGGCGCTGGTGCTGTTCCCCGATCCGCTGATGGGCTTGCACGCCTCCCAGTCGGAGCGCGACGCCGCCTTTGGCGTGCTGGGCTATCTCGCCCAGACCTGCGCCACCTTGCAGGAGGTGTTCACCGCCAAGGCTCGTTATGAGCGGCTAGTGAGCGATATGGGCACCACCACCCTACGCCAGGAGCCCGGTGTAGTCCTCTGCTGCTGGGACTGCAGCGCCCGTGATCCAGTCTTCATACGGCACGCCACCGAGTTCCTGCTGGGTCAGTGGCTGCGCCATATCCACTCGATCCGGGAGCAGAAGGAAGGCCTTCTGCTACGTGTACATTTCCGCCATGCCGCCCCCGAGGACCCGCAACTGCTGAAAGAGTACGAGTCCATCTTTGCCTGCCCCGTGCGCTTCAATCAGCCGGAGTCGGCGCTGGTGGTGCCGGCGCCCGTCATGAGCCTGCGCCTGCGCAGTGCCAATCCCGGCCTGCAGGCGACCCTGGAGCGGCATGCCCACCTGCTGCTCAGTGAGCGCGATAGCGCACCGTCGCTGCTCAGTCAGATCCGCTCCCGCCTGCGGGTACTGTTGATGGAGGGCAGCATTTCCCGCGACCACCTGGCAGAGGAGCTCGGCATCAGCAGCCGCCACCTGCACCGGCAATTGCAGAAGGCTGGCAGCAGCTATCGGGAGCTGGTAGACGACATCCGCATCGAGCTGGCCAAAACGCTACTGCAAGACAACGACCTGACCGTGGACGCCATCAGTCGGCGGCTCAATTTCAAGGAGGGGCCCTCCTTCAGCCGCTGGTTTCGGGAGATGACCAAGCGAACACCGGGCGAGTATCGGCGGCAACTACAAGCACAAGAACGGTGAGTGTAAAGAGGCTCCTGCTTGGAGTTGCTAGCCTTTGAGCTATATCTGTACAGCGAAAAGAGTGAGCGACAG
>NZ_JAOEEA010000016.1 GCF_029837695.1 Pseudomonas sp. GD04019 | reverse complement strand
GAACCGCATCATGCTGAGTGCGGACCGCCGCGATCCCGCTGCCCTGCCCCGCCTGCTGCTGACGGTACTGGCCGTGGCCCTGCTGTGGCCGGGCATCCAGCTCGCCGAGCTGAACCCGGGCGTGCTGCTGCAGGCCGACAGCCAGAGCGAGATGGGCCGCTTCGTCGCCGCCTTCTGGCCACCAGCGCACACCCCGGACTTCCTGCAGCTACTGCTCGATGCCACCCTGCAAACCCTGGCCATCGCCACCGCTGGCATGGCCCTGGCGCTGCTGGTGGCGATTCCCGCCGGCCTGGCCGCCAGCCGCGCGCTGTCGCTGTCGGCGGCTTCGCGGGGTGGGCGGCCGAATGCGCTAGGCCAGGCCCTGCGCTGGCCGGTGCGCGGCCTGCTGATCTTCCTGCGCAGCGTGCCGGAAATCGTCTGGGCGCTGCTGTTCGTCCGCGCCGTCGGCCTCGGCCCCACTGCCGGGGTGCTGGCTATCGCCATCACCTACGCCGGCATGCTCGGCAAGGTCTACGCGGAAATCCTCGAATCGGTCGACCAACGCCCGATGCACGCCCTGCTGCAGGGCGGCAGCAGCCGGTTCACCGCCTTCGTCTATGGCCTGCTGCCGAATGCCGCCGCCGAGCTGACCTCCTACACCGTGTACCGCTGGGAATGCGCGATTCGCGCCTCGGTGGTGATGGGCTTCGTCGGCGCCGGCGGCCTGGGCCAGCAGATCGACCTGTCGCTGCGCATGTTCGCTGGCGGCGAGGTGGCCAGCATGCTGCTGACCTTCCTTCTTCTGGTGCTGCTGGCCGACGCGCTGAGCCGCGTGCTGCGTGGGAGGCTGGCATGAGCAGGCTGGTCAACCTCGCCCTGCTATTGGCGATCCTCGCCGCCGTGGTGGCCTCCTTCGCCTATCTGGGTCTGAACCTGGCCGCGCTGGGGCAGGCGGACAACCTGCGGCATATGGCCGATTACGCCGCGCGCTTCCTGCAGCCGGACCTCAGCGGCGGGCATCTGCTGGCCATCGGGCGGGGAGCGCTGGAGACCCTGGCCGTGTCGGCCCTCGGCACCCTGCTCGCCGCCCTGCTCGGCCTGCTCCTGGCGTTGCCGGCGGCCGGCCGCTTCGGTGGTGTCGCCCAGGGCCTGGTGCGCCTGCTGCTCAACGGCCTGCGGGCGATTCCCGAGCTGGTGTGGGCGGCACTGATAGTGCTGGCCGCCGGCCTCGGTCCCAACGCCGGTACCCTGGCCCTGGCGCTGCATACGGCGGGCGTGCTGGGCCGGCTGTTTGCCGAAGCGCTGGAGAACACGCCCACGGCGCCGGCCGAGGCGATCCGCCTGCAGGGCGGCAGCCAGGTCGCCGCCTTCTGCTACGGCACCCTGCCCAACCTGTGGCCGCAGCTGCTGGCCTACACGCTGTACCGCTGGGAAAACAATATCCGCATGGCCAGCGTGCTCGGCTTCGTCGGCGCCGGAGGTCTGGGGCAGATGCTCTACGTCAGCCTCAGCCTGTTCCAGGAGGCGCAGGCCAGCACGGTGATCCTGGCCATGCTGGTGCTGGTGTTCGGCGTGGATGCCTTGAGCGGCTGGACGCGGCAGCGCTGGGTGCGGGCTTAAACTCCCCTCTCCCACTTGTGGGAGAGGGGCTGGGGGAGAGGGCTCGCATTTTTCCCTCTCCCTAACCCTCTCCCGTAAACGGGAGAGGGGACAAAAGCCCGGTGGCTAACTCGTCCTACGCCTGACAGAGCCGCCTGCTTCCCGGATTGCATCCGGGCTAAGTGGGTAGTGATGCCTGTCAGCAACCGAATCTCAGGCCTGGCAGGCGTCCGCTTCGCCGCTACCGCAATGCCCATGCAGCAGGCGGTCGCGGCCCTGCAGCTTGGCCTGGTAGAGCAGGCGGTCCACCGCCTCGATAAAGGCCAGCGGCGTGTCGTGAACCTCGGGGACGATGGTACCGACACCTAGGCTGACCGTAACCAGCTGCGCGACGTTGGACTGCTCGTGGGCAATCTGCTGCTTGCGCACCAGCTTGCGGCAGCGCTCGGCGATCTTCTTCGCCGACTCGCCGTCGGTCTCCGGCAGCACCAGCACGAACTCCTCGCCACCGAAGCGCGCCACGCAGTCACGCGGGCGGGCCGCCGCACCTTGCAGGGCCTGGCCGATGCGCTTGAGGCAGTCGTCGCCACGGATATGCCCGTAGTGGTCGTTGAACTGCTTGAAGAAGTCGATATCCAGCAGGATCAGCGACAGCGGCCGGCGCGTGCGCTGGGCGTTGCCCCACTCGATGTCGAGGATCGAGTCGAACATGCGCCGGTTGTTGATGCCGGTCAGGCCGTCCTTGTAGGAGTACTCCTCCAGCTGCTTCTGCAGGGCCAGCAGCTGTTCCTCGGTCTTCTTGCGCTCGCTGATGTCGAACATGAAGCCAACCAGCGCCTCGGTCTCGCCGTTGGCGTCGCGCATCACGTGGACCACGTCGCGAATCCACACGTAGTCGCCGTCCTTGGTCAGCGCGCGGTAGTCGGCCTCGTGGTCGATGCCGCTCTGCGACTGGGCGATGCAGAAATTCACTACCCGCTCGCGGTCTTCCTCGTGAATGCGCTCGGCCCAGTCGTTGGCGCTGATCCAGCTCTGCTGGGTCCAGCCCAGCAGCGGCTCGATCTGCGGGCCGATGTAGGCGAAGGTCATGCTCTTCCAGTCGATCTTCCAGGGGATGGCCTTGGTCGACTCGAGCAGGGTCTTGTAGACCGCGCTGTCGGTTACCGCATGGTTCGTGTCGCTCACCGCCGCTCTCCCGGTTGATCGGCGCCGGATCGGCCGCAGGCGCCATGTCTTCGCTTATACACAGGCAAATCGCGCAGTAGCAATTGGCTATCCGCAGCGCCGACGAAGTGCGGCCTAGAAATCCACCTTGCCGCGTCCGGCCTTGATCGCGCCGCGCTTGCTCTTGCCTTCCAGGCGACGCTTCTTCGAGCCGAGGGTGGGTTTGGTCGGGCGGCGCGCCTTCTCGGTCTTGCCGGCATTGCGGATCAGCTCGGCCAGGCGCTCCAGGGCGTCGGCACGGTTCTGCTCCTGGGTGCGGTATTGCTGGGCCTTGATGATCACCATGCCATCCGCGGTGATGCGGCTGTCGCGCAGCTCCAGCAGGCGCTCCTTGTAGAACGGCGGCAAGGACGAGGCCTGGCTGTCGAAGCGCAGGTGCACGGCGCTGGAGACCTTGTTGACGTTCTGCCCGCCGGCGCCTTGCGCGCGAATGGCAGTCAGCTCGACTTCGTCGTCGGGCAGATGGACGCTGTTGGAAATCACCAGCATGGACAGGGGCCAGAAACGGCTGAGGGGCGCTCAGGATAACCCGGCGCCCCTCGCTCTCGCGCGGACTTCTCGTCGAACAGCGCCTCCTGGCGTCAGTCTCGTAAGCGTGCGGCTCGATAATGATGTCTATAGGACTGAGCACGCCCTCACCCCAGCCCTCTCCCGAAGGGAGAGGGGGTTTGATTGCGGCGGGACTTGAGCACGGAGTCCACCGCCACACAGGACTTGCTCCCTCTCCCTCCGGGAGAGGG
The DNA here is from genome assembly GCF_029837695.1 of Pseudomonas sp. GD04019. Classification (GTDB taxonomy): domain Bacteria; phylum Pseudomonadota; class Gammaproteobacteria; order Pseudomonadales; family Pseudomonadaceae; genus Aquipseudomonas. The sequence continues at coordinate 119,821 of NZ_JAOEEA010000016.1, read as the reverse complement.
CTGGGGTGAGGGAGCGGAAGGAAATGAGCCCTAAAGCCAGCGGAAATCCTCGGTGCGCTCGGCCGCCTCCATGGCCGCCTTGAGCCCGGGCGGCGGCGCGGTGACCTTGCGCGTCTCCAGGCTGAACCAGGCGGCGCTGGTCACCACCCGCGCACACAGCTCGCCCTTGGGATTGAGCACCTCGTTGACCATGGTGAACTTGGCGCCGTCCTCGGTCAGCGCGCTGACCTTCATGCCCACGCTGAAGTGCTGCAGCAGGCGCAGCTCCTTGCGATACTCGACGCGATCCTCGAACACCACCGGGCCCATCTTCACCTCGGCGAAGGCCTGCGGGGTGAAGCCGGCCTCGGCCAGGAACAGGAAGCGCGCCTGGGCGGCGTAGTCCAGGTAGCGGGAATTCTTCAGATGGGCGTTGGAATCCAGATCGGCCCAGGTCACCTGGAAATCAAAAGCGGTCATGGTGGCGCTCCTCATGGTTGATGAGGTCATGCTAGGTACCGCGGCAAGCAGGCGTGAGGGACAAATGGGACATACAAGCGGGGCAAACGGGACATCCGCGGTGCGCACCGCCATCCTCTGCCTGGACAACACCCTGGCCAGCACGGTGTTCGGCCCGCTGGACATCCTCAGCCAGGCCGGTCAGCTATGGAATGCCCTGTGCCGCCGCAACCCGGAGCCGACCTTCGAGGTAACGCTGGTGTCCCTGGACGGTGCGCCCGTGCGCAGCCTCAACGGCCCACCCATTGCCGTGCAAGGCGCACTCGATGATGGCGACTGGCAGCTGGTGCTGCTCTCCGCCGCGCATGTGGCGCCCTCCGCCGCCGACAACAGCGCGCTGTCCGCCGCCCTGCGCCAGCAGTACCAGCGCGGCGCGGTGCTGGCGAGCATCTGCACCGGCGCCTTCGCCCTGGCCGAAGCCGGTCTGCTCGATGGCCGCGAGGCCACCACCCACTGGGGCTTCGTCGAGCTGTTCCGCCGGCGCTTCCCGCAGGTGCTGCTGCAACCGGAACAACTGGTGACCCACAGCGAGCGGCTGTTCTGCTCCGGCGGTTTCCACGCCTACCAGGACCTGTGCCTGCGCCTGATCGAGCACTTCTGCGACTTCGAACGCGCCGAGCAGACCGCCCGCGCCCTGGTGCTGCAGGGCGAGCGCCCGTCGCAACTGCCGTACAAGCGCTTCGACCTGCACAAGCAGCATCAGGACGCGGCCATCCGCAGGGTGCAGGAGCATATCGAGGTGCACTACGCGCAGGCCCTGGGCAACGCCGAACTGGCCGAGCTCGCCCATTTGAGCGAGCGCCAGTTCAAGCGGCGCTTCCAGGCCGCGGTGGGGGAAACCGCGCCGCAGTATCTGCAGCGGGTCCGGGTGGAGATGGCCAAGCAGGAGCTGCGCAGCTCCCGCGAGCCGGTGGAGCGTATTGCAGGCCGCGTCGGCTACAGCGACGCGGCCTTCTTCCGCCAGGTGTTCCGCCGCCACACCGGGCTGATCCCCCAGGACTACCGGCGCAAGATGCAGCGCAGCGCCTGAGCGATCAGCCGTTGTCGCGACTCAGGCCGGAGGCTGGCAGTCGCCGGAGAAGTTGATCATCCATGGCACGCCGAAGCGGTCGGTGAGCATGGCGAAACCCTCGGCCCAGAAGGTCTTCTGCAGCTCCATCTGCACCGAGCCCTGGGCCGACAGCGCGCGGTACAGGCGATCGGCATGGGCCATGTCATCGGCCTGGATCGAGATGTGGCAGCCCTTGACGCCGTCGTAGGCATCGCCCGGCATGCAGTCCGAGCCCATCAGTAACTGGCCGTCGCGGTTGAGGCTGGCGTGCATGGTGCGGCCCAGATGCTCCGGGGCCACATCATTGCAGGCCGGGCTGCCCTCGAAGGGCATGATCAGCAGCTCGCCGCCCAGTACTTCGGCGTAGAAGCGGAAGGCATCGGCGCACTGGCCGTCAAAAATCAGGTAGGCGTGAATATTCATCTGGATCTCCTTATTGAGCGGCAATCCGGGCGCGCAGGCGGTCTTCCTGTTCACGCAGCTCGGGGGTGAATTCCTCGCCGAAGTCCTCGGCCGAGAAGATCTGGCGAATCTCGATCTCGCTGTCGCCCGGCATCGGATTGGGGCAACGCTTGACCCACTCGATGCACTCCTGCAGCGAAGCCACTTCCCACAGCCAGAAGCCGGCGATCAGCTCCTTGGTCTCGGCGAACGGGCCGTCGATCACGCTGCGGTCGGCGCCGGAGAAGCGCACGCGCACGCCCTTGCTGCTCGGGTGCAGGCCCTCGCCGGCCTTCATCACCCCGGCCGCCACCAGTTCCTCGTTGTATTGGCCCATGGCCGCCAGCAGCTCCTCGCTGGGCATCACACCGGCTTCCGAATCGGCAGTGGCCTTGACTATCACCATGAAACGCATCGTCCTTCTCCTCGTCTTGGTGGGTAACGCCGGCATGGCGCCCCTAGCTGGATCGCGAACCCTCACGGCGGGTTCTGTCCTCTAGTCGAGCGGCATTCCGGCAATTCGACAGTTCGCTGAAAATTTTTCAGCGGGCCTGTCGCCCGGATGCAATCCGGAGCGGAGTGGCCTGTTTCCCGGATTGCATCCGGGCTACGGACTCCAGTGCACCTGCAGCGGCGGGCGCAGCAACGCGCGGATCGGCAATTCTTCCGCCGCACCAGACTGCAGGGCGAGCTCAAGCGTAGCCAGCTTGCTCGCGCCCTGAATGGCCAACAATTGCAGATGTGCGCCAGTCAACGCTGGCAGGGTCAGGCTCAGGCGCTCATGGGGTGCAGCCGGCGCCTGCATCGGTAGCACGGCGTATGAGCAATCCGCGCTCAATGCCTCGGTCAGCAGAGGGCTCTGCGGAAACAGCGAGGCGGTGTGGCCGTCGTCGCCCATGCCCAGCACCAGCACATCGATAGGAGGCAGACCGGCCACCGATTGCTCGGCCAGGCGTGCGGCCTCATCCAGGCTCTGCGCCGGGTGATACAAGCCAAGCATGGTCGCCTGGGCAGCCGGCCCCTGCAGCAGATGGCGGCGTACCAGCGCCTCGTTGCTGTCGGCATGGCTGGGCGGCACCCAGCGCTCGTCGGCCAGGCTGACCTGGACCTTGCTCCAGGGCAGTTCCTGACGCGCCAGGCATTCGAAGAAAGGTATGGGACTGCGCCCACCGGAGACCACCAGCAGCGCCCGGCCCCGCTCACTCACCGCCGTACGCAACGCCTCGGCCACCCGCAGTGCCAGGCCCTCGGCCATCTGCGCCGCCGTCTCGTACTGGTAGCCCGGCACGCCGAGCGGCATCTGCAGCGAGGCCAGGCTCACCGCAAGGCGCTCAGGCTGGCGGTAAAGGCGCTGGCGCCCTGCTCCGCCGGGCTGAAGGCGGCGCGCATGAAGGCGAACAGCTCGCGACCGCAGCCGATTTCCGCCAGTGGCGGCGCGGCCAGTTCGCGGGCCTCCCACTCGGCGGCGTCGACCAGCACCTGCAGCTCGCCGCTACGGCCGTCGATGCGGATACGGTCGCCGTCGCGCACCTTGGCCAGCGGGCCGCCGTCGAAGGCCTCGGGGCAGATATGGATGGCCGCCGGCACCTTGCCGGATGCGCCGGACATGCGCCCGTCGGTGACCAGCGCCACCTTGTGCCCGCGATCCTGCAGCACGCCGAGGAACGGCGTGAGCTTGTGCAGCTCGGGCATGCCATTGCAGCGCGGGCCCTGGAAGCGCACCACGGCGACGAAGTCGCAATCCAGCTGGCCGGCCTGGAAGGCGTCGGCCAGCTGCTGCTGGTCGTGGAACACCCGCGCCGGCGCCTCGATCACATGGCGCTCCGGGGCCACAGCAGAGAGCTTCATCACCCCGCGCCCCAGGTTGCCCTGCAGCAGGCTGAGGCCGCCCTCGACGGAGAACGGCTGCGCCACCGGGCGCAGGATGCTGGTATCCAGGCTGGCCGTGGCCCCTTCGCGCCAGACCAGGCGCTCGCCGTCGAGGAACGGCTCCTGCGTATAGCGCCGCAGGCCGCGACCGGCCACGGTGGCGACATCCTCGTGCAGCAGGCCGGCGTCGAGCAGCTCGCGGATCAGCACGGCTGTGCCGCCGGCGGCGTGGAAGTGATTGATGTCGGCCTTGCCGTTGGGATAGACGTGGGCCAGGGTCGGCACCACCTCGGACAGCTCGGCCATGTCCTGCCAGGTCAGCTGGATGCCGGCGGCCTGGGCGATGGCCGGCAGGTGCAAGGTATGGTTGGTCGAGCCGCCAGTGGCGTGCAGTGCCACCACCGAGTTGACCAGCGCGCGTTCGTCGATGATCTCGCCGAGCGGCAGGAATTGACCGCCCTGGCGGGTCAGGCGCACCACCTGCTGCGCCGCCTCGCGGGTCAGCGCGTCGCGCAGCGGCGTGTTGGGGTTGACGAAGGAGGCGCCCGGCAGGTGCAGGCCCATGATCTCCATCAGCATCTGGTTGGTGTTGGCGGTGCCGTAGAAGGTGCAGGTGCCGGGGCTGTGGTAGGCGGCCATCTCCGAGGCGAGCAGTTCGTCGCGGCTGGCCTTGCCCTCGGCGAAGCGCTCGCGTACCTCGGCCTTCTCCTTGTTGGACAGGCCCGACGGCATCGGCCCGGCCGGCACGAACAGCATCGGCAGGTGGCCGAAGCGCAGCGCGCCGATCAGCAGGCCGGGGACGATCTTGTCGCACACGCCCAGACATAGCGCGGCGTCGAACATGTTGTGCGACAGCGCCACGGCGGTACTCATGGCGATGGTCTCGCGGCTGGCGATGCCGATCTCCATGCCCGGCTCACCCTGGGTCACGCCATCGCACATGGCCGGTACCCCGCCGGCCACCTGGCCGACCGAACCGACCTCGTGCAATGCGGCCTTGATCCGCTGCGGGTAATCCTCGTAGGGCTGGTGCGCCGAGAGCATGTCGTTGTAGGCGGTGACGATGGCCACGTTGGCCGCATCCGGCAGGCGCAGGGTCTGCTTGTCCGCGCCGCTGCAGCCGGCCACGCCGTGGGCGAAGTTGGCGCACTGCAGCTTGCCGCGTTGCGGGCCCTGGTCGGCGGCCGCGGCGATCATCGCCAGGTAGCGCTGGCGGGTAGCGCGGCTGCGCTCAATCAGGCGCTCGGTGACTTCGAGAACGCGCGGGTGCATGGGAAGGCTCCTCGGGGCTTTGCAATACCGACACTGTAACCCCGCGCGCGGTTGAAATCTTTCGTCGGAATTTCCCGGCTGCCGCCCGCCGCGCCCGGCGCTAAGTTAGCCGCCTGGTTTTCCTTGCGAGAAGGCTCATGGACTCGATCACCCAGGCGGTACTCGGCGCCAGCATCCAGGGCGCCCTGCTCGGTCGCTGGCAGGGCCGCCGCGCCCTGCTCTACGGCGCCATGCTCGGCACCCTGCCCGACCTCGACGTGATCATCGACTACGGCGACGCCGTGGCCGACATGACCTACCACCGCGGTTTCAGCCACTCGCTGCTGGTGCTGAGCGTCCTCGCCGTGCTGGTCACCGCCCTGGCCCGCTGGCTACGGCCCAACCCGGCCTATTCGACGCGACGGCTGTTCCTCGCCGTGTGGCTGGCGCTGATCACCCATCCGCTGCTGGACGCCTTCACCAGCTACGGCACCCAGCTGCTGTGGCCGCTGCAGACGCCGCCGGTGGCCTGGTCGTCGATCTTCATCATCGACCCGCTGTACACCGTGCCGCTGCTGGTGGCGGTGATCGTCGGGCTGGTCTGTGGCCTGCGTGACAAGCCGCAGTGGCTGGCGATCTCGGCGCTGTGCCTGTCCAGCGTCTACCTGGCCAGCACCCTGGCCGGCAAGTGGATGGCGGAACAGCGCGTGCAGCAGGTGCTGGCCGAGCGCGGCATCCAGGCCGACACCCTGTTCAGCACGCCAACGCCGTTCAACAGCCTGCTGTGGCGGGTGATCGTGGTGGACGATGCCGACTACCACGAGGCGCTGGTCGGTTGGTTCGACGAACAGCCGCCGCGCCTGGAACGCATCCCCCGCGGCAGCGAACTGGCCGAGGTGCTGCGCCACTCGCCGCAGCATCAACGGCTGGAGTGGTTCACCCACGGCGTGCTGCGCTACGACCAGGTCGGCAACGAGCTGATCGTCACCGACCTGCGCCTGGGCATGACCGGGTTCCACCCGTTCCGCTTCATCTTCGCCGAGCGCCGCGACGGCCGCTGGCAGCCGCTGGCGGAGGTCAACCGGCTGCCCTTCAGTCGCGGCTCGGCGGAGCACATGCTGGTGCTCTGGCAACGCATCTGGGACCCGCGCCAGCCGGTGCAACTACTGAGCTGGGCCAACGCCCTGCAAGGAAAACCCTGAGTTCACCCTCTGCTGACCCTGGGCTAGGCTTGACGGAAAGCCGGCATCGGGAGACAGCAGCATGAACATCCGCCAGAAAATGATCGCCTGCGGCGCCATCAGCGTGATCGCCGCCGCCCTGCTCGGCGGCGTCGGTTACTGGGGGCAGATGCGCCTGGCCGAGGTGCTAGCCGCCAGCGAGGTCAGTGTCAGCGCCCTGCGCAATCATCTGGAGGGCGACATGATGCACGACGCCCTGCGCGCCGACGTGCTCGCCGCCTTCGTCGCCCAGCCCGGCGACACGGACGCCGCCAATCAGGTGCGTGCCGACCTCGCGGAACACAGCGAACGCTTCCAGCGCCTGCTCGCGGACAACGCTTCGCTGCCGCTGAACCAAGATATCCGCACCGCCATCGCCGACCTTGAGCCGGCCCTGGTCAGCTACATCCGCGAGGCCAACAGCATCATCGATCAGGCCCTGGCCGACCCGCAGGCCGCGCGCGCCAAGATGGCCGAGTTCACCCGCAGTTTCGAGGACCTGGAGGAGAAGAACGAGACCCTCAGCGAGCTGCTGGAACAGAACGCCGCAGACATCCGCCAAGGCGGCGCCGTCACCATCAGCCAGGCCACCTGGCTGATGCTCGCCGGCATCCTGCTGGTGTGCCTGCTGCTCGGCCTGCTCACCAGTCATCTGATGAAGACCGTGCTACGCCCGCTGGGCAAGACCATCGCCGTGGCCCGCGCCATCGCCCAGGGCAACCTGCGCAGCGCGATCCAGATCGAGAGCAACGACGAGGCCGGCCAGCTGCAGCAGTCCCTGGCCGACATGCAGAACTACCTGCGCCAGATGATCGAGACCATCCGCCACGAGAGCGAGCAGCTGCAGAGCACCGCCCAGCACCTGAGCGGCGCCTCGCAGAGCATCGTGCACAGCTCGCGCGAGGAGTCGGACAACGCCACCAGCATGGCCGCGGCCATGGAGCAGATGATCCAGAACATCGCGCAGATCGCCGACCACGCGCGCAACGCCCAGGACATTTCCTCCCAGTCCGAGCAGCTGGCCAGCAGCGGCGGCCAGGTGATTCTCGGCGTGGTGGACGGCATGAGCCGTATCTCCGAGGCGGTCAACGAGTCGTCCGACACCATCACCGCGCTGGGCCAGTCATCCGAGGAGATCCACTCGATCATCCAGGTGATCAACAGCATCGCCGAGCAGACCAACCTGCTCGCCCTCAACGCCGCCATCGAGGCGGCGCGGGCCGGCGAGGCCGGGCGCGGCTTCGCCGTGGTGGCCGACGAGGTACGCAACCTGGCCGCGCGCACGGCGCAGTCGACCCAGGAGATCACCGGCATGATCGAGCGCATCCGCAACAGCACGGCGCAGGCGGTGAACAGCATGCAGGCCGGGGTGACGCGGGTGAACGACGGGGTCAACCTGGCGCGCCAGGCCGGCGAGTCGATCAGCGAGATCCGTGGCGGCGCCCAACGCGCGGCCTCGGTGGTGGAGGAGATTTCCCACACCATCGGCGAGCAGAGCAAGGCGTCCAGCGAGGTGGCCCAGCGGGTCGAGCAGATCGCCCGCATGTCGCAGCAGAACAGCCAGACGGTGGGCGAACTGGCCGCCGCCGCCCAGCGCCTGGACAGCGTGGCGCGCAGCATGCAGAACTCGGTGTTGCAGTTCCAGACCTGACGTTGGATCACCCACATCGGTACTGCCCGGTGGATGGATAGACCGTAGGGCGGGTGAAACCCGCGTTCCCCTGTGCCACCGCACGCGGGTTTCACCCGCCCTACGCAGCTCCAGAGCGGAGACGCCCACCAAGAAAAAGCCCGGCCGAAGCCGGGCTTTTTTCATGCCGCCGGGATCAACCTTGAGTGGCGACGGGCGCCGAACCGGCCGCCAGCTTGATGCGGTAGCAGGCCCAGAGGAACAGCAGCCAGAACGGGATGGCGTACACCGACACCTTGATGCCCGGGATCATCAGCATCACGCCGAGGATGAACAACACGAAGGCCAGGCACAGGTAATTGGCGAAGGGGAACCAGAAGGCCTTGAAGCTCGGCTGCACGCCCTTGGCGACCATGGCCTTGCGGAACTTCAGGTGGGCCAGGCTGATCATCGCCCAGTTGATCACCAGGGACGCCACCACCAGCGACATCAGCAGCTCCAGCGCGCTCTTCGGCGCCAGGTAGTTGACCAGCACGCAGAGCAGCGTCACCAGGGCCGACAGGCCGATGGCCAGCACCGGCACGCCGCGGGCGTTGACCTTCATCAGCGCCTTCGGTGCGTCGCCCTGTTCGGCCAGGCCGTAGAGCATGCGGCTGTTGCAGTACACGCCACTGTTGTAGACCGACAGCGCAGCGGTCAGCACCACGAAGTTGAGGATGTGCGCGGCGGTGTCCTCGCCGATCAGCGAGAAGATCTGCACGAACGGACTGCTGCCGTAGGAGTCGCCACCGGCTGTGAGGGTCTGCACCAGGCTGTCCCACGGATACAGCGAGAGCAGGATGGTCAGCGCGCCGATATAGAAGATCAGGATGCGCCAGACCACCTGGTTGATCGCCTTGGGGATCACCGTCTTCGGCTGGTCGGCCTCGGCGGCGGTGATGCCCACCAGCTCCAGGCCGCCGAAGCTGAACATGATGATCGCCATCATCATCACCAGCCCGGACACGCCGTTGGGGAAGAAGCCGCCGTGACTCCACAGGTTGCTGACGCTGGCCTGCTCGCCGCCGGCGCCGCTGAACAGCAGGTAGCCGCCAAGCAGGATCATGCCGATGATCGCCACCACCTTGATGATGGCGAACCAGAACTCGGTCTCGCCGAAGGCCTTCACGTTGACCAGGTTGATCAGGTTGATCAGCACGAAGAACGCGGCCGCCGTGGCCCAGGTGGGGATGTCCGGGTACCAGTACTGCACGTACTTGCCCACGGCCGTGAGCTCGGCCATGCCCACCAGCACATAGAGCACCCAGTAGTTCCAACCGGACAGGAAGCCGGCGAACGGGCCCCAGTAGCTATGGGCGAAGTGGCTGAAGGAGCCGGCGACCGGCTCCTCGACGATCATCTCGCCGAGCTGGCGCATGATCAGGAAGGCGATGAAACCGCCTATCGCATAGCCCAGGATCATCGACGGGCCAGCGCTCTGCAGCACCCCGGCCGAGCCGAGGAACAGGCCGGTACCGATGGCGCCGCCAAGGGCGATCAGCTGGATATGGCGATTCTTCAGGCCGCGCTTGAGCGGGCCGGTGTGCAGGTGTTCGGACATCAGCGAACGCTCCGCAGGGAAAGGCAAGGCATGGGATCACCTGTCTGTCGAAGTATGCCGCCGGGCTCGTGGTCCGGCGGCAGGGGTCGTGGCCATTGGCAGTGGCCCGCAGGCCTTGGGCGCCGGGGCGCGGCGAGTATACACCCGCATGGCGCGCCGTCGGCAGGCGCTGCGCTTAGCGGCCCAGGCGCTCCTGGGCCATCCGATCGGCAACCGCGGTGGTGGTCGCACCCTCAGCCTTGGAACGCTGGAAGATCTCGTCCAGGGTAGCCTCGATGCCCTCGATATGCGCCTTCAGCTGCTCGGCGCTGCCGCCGGTGCGCTCGTAGCACACGTCGATGATGCCGCCGGCGTTGATCGCGTAGTCCGGCGCGTACAGGCAGTCGCGACGGCGCAGCTCCTCGGCCAGCTCGGCGCTGGCCAGCTGGTTGTTGGCGGCGCCGGCGATGATCGGCGCACGCAGCGCTTCCAGGGTTTGCGGGTTCATGATCGCGCCCAGGGCGCAGGGGGCGAACACGTCCACGTCGAGGCCGAAGATCTCCTGCTGGCCCACGGCGCGGGCGCCCAGCTGCTCCACGGCGCGGCGCTGGTTGGCCTCGTGAATGTCGGTCACCCACAGTTCTGCGCCGGCATCCTTGAGGTGCTTGGCCAGGCCGAAGCCGACCTGGCCGACGCCCTGGATGGCCACCTTGAGGCCGTTGAGATTGTCACGCCCGAGGCGATGGCGCACCGCCGAGCGGATGCCGACGAACACGCCATAGGCGGTGGCCGGCGACGGGTCGCCATCACGGGTGCCGCCGCCGATGGCCTCGCGCTGGCCCGCGCCGGCCACGTGGCGGGTACGCTCGGCCATGATCTGCATCTCGGCCACCCCGGTGCCGGAGTCGGCGGCGGTGATATAGCGTCCGCCGAGGCTGTCGACGAAGTCGCCCATGGCCTGGAACAGTGCCTCGCTCTTGCCGCTGCGCGGGTCGCCGATGATCACCGCCTTGCCACCGCCCAGCGGCAGGCGCGCCAGGGCCGATTTGTAGGTCATGCCGCGGGACAGACGCAGCACGTCGCGCAGGGCTTCGTCGTCGCTGGCGTAGTTCCACATGCGGCAACCGCCCAAGGCCGGGCCGAGGGTGGTGTCGTGCACGGCGATGATGGCCTTGAGGCCGCTGGCCTGGTCGTGGCCGAAGACCACCTGCTCGTGGTGGTCGAAATCGATATGGGTGAAGACAGGCATGGGAGTTCTCTGTTCTTGTTGAAATGGAATGTTGAGTGGTCACGAACACCCTTCTCCCTCCGGGAGAAGGTGGCCGAAGGCCGGATGAGGGATTCCCAGGCGCCTGGGAGCCCCTCACCCCTAGTCCCTCTCCCGGAGGGAGAGGGGAACCTCAGCGAGTCGGTTAGGCGGCCGGCGAGAACAGCTGCACGGCGGAGATCTCGCTGACCAGCAGGCGGGCCTTGAGCTGCTCGGCCTGCTCGCGGACCTTGGCCAGGGAGTGTTCCTTGACGTGGCCGTAGCCGCGGATCTGCTCCGGCAGCTCGGCCAGGGCCACCGCGGTGCGGTAGTTGTCCGGGCGTTGCTCCTTGAGCAGCAGCTCGACCAGCTCCTCGTACTCGCCGATCAGCTCGCGCTCGACCTTGCGCTCGGCGCTGTGGCCGAAGGGGTCGAACAGGCTGCCGCGGAGGAACTTGAAGCGCGCCAGCACGCCAAACACCTTGAGCATCCACGGGCCGAACTCGCGCTTGATCGGCGCGCCGGTGCGCGGGTCGGGTTTGGCCAGCCAGCTCGGTGCCAGGTGGAAGTGCAGGCGATAGTCGCCCTCGAACTGGGCCTCAAGGCGCTGGCGGAAGGCCGGCTCGCTGTACAGCCGCGCCACTTCGTACTCGTCCTTGTAGGCCAGCAGCTTGAAGTAGTACCGCGCCACCGCGCGGCTCAGGGCCTGGTCGGCGCCGCTGTCGGCCTGGCGCACGCGGGTCACCAGTTCCAGGTAGCGCTGGGCGTAGGCGGCGTCCTGGTAGGCGGTGAGACGGGCCATGCGGTCGGCGACGATCTCGTCGAAGGTTTCGCAACGCGGCGCCTCGGGGTTCTTCGGCTTGGCCAACTGCTCAACGGCGGCCGGGTCATGGGCGGCGCGGCGGCCCCAGAGGAAGGCCTGCTGGTTGAGCTTGATCGACACGCCATTGAGCTCGATGGCCTTGTCGATAGCCTCGGCGGACACCGGCACCAGGCCTTTCTGGTACGCGTAACCGAGCATAAACAGGTTGCTGGCGATGGTATCGCCGAGCAGCGCGGTGGCCAGGCGGGTGGCGTCGATGAAGTGGGTCTTGCTCTCGCCTACCGCCTCCACCAGCGCCTCGCGCATGGCCGCGCCGGGCACCTGGGCGTCCGGATTGCGGGTGAACTCGGCGGTGGCCGCCTCGTGGCTGTTGACCACGGCGTGGGCGATCTTGTCGTTGAGCTTGGCCAGGGATTCCTCACCGGCTGCCACCACCAGGTCGCAGGCCAGCAGCAGGTCGGTCTCGCCGGCGGCGATGCGCACGGCGTAGATATCGTCCTGCTTCGCGGCGATGCGGATATGGCTGATCACCGGGCCGAACTTCTGCGCCAGACCCGCCTGGTCGAGCACGGTGCAGCCCTTGCCTTCCAGGTGCGCGGCCATGCCCAGCAATGCGCCGACTGTGGTCACGCCGCTACCGCCGACACCCGGCAGGAGGATGTTCCAGGGCCGGTCGAGACTCGGCTGGCGCGGCTCCGGCAGAGCCACGAACAACGCTTTGGCGCCGACCGCCTCGGGCTTGCGCAGGCCACCACCATGCACGGTGACGAAGCTCGGGCAGAAGCCCTCGACGCAGGAGAAGTCCTTGTTGCAGGCGTTTTGGTCGATCTCGCGCTTGCGCCCCAGCTCGGTCTCCAGCGGCAGCACGGAGAGGCAGTTGGACTTCACGCTGCAGTCGCCGCAACCCTCGCACACGGCCGGGTTGATGAAGGCACGCTTCTGCGGGTCGACCAGCTTGCCGCGCTTACGGCGACGGCGCTTCTCGGTGGCGCAGGTCTGGTCGTAGAGGATCACCGAGGTGCCCTTGACCTCGCGCAGCTCACGCTGCACGGCGTCCAGTTCACGGCGATGGTGGAAGGTGACGATGGGCGCGAAGGTAGCGCGGGTCGGGTACTTGTCCGGCTCGTCGCTGACCAGGGCGATGCGCTTCACGCCCTCGGCGAACACCTGCTGGCTGAGCTGGTCGATGCGCAGCTCGCCGTCGATCGGCTGGCCACCGGTCATGGCCACCGCGTCGTTGTAGAGGATCTTGTAGGTGATGTTCACCCCGGAGGCCACGGCGGCGCGCAGAGCCAGCTGGCCGGAGTGGAAGTAGGTGCCGTCGCCGAGGTTCTGGAACACGTGCTTGGTTTCGGTGAACGGCGCCTGGCCGATCCAGGTGGCGCCCTCGCCGCCCATCTGGGTGAAGGTGTCGGTGCGCCGATCCATCCATTGGGTCATGTAGTGACAGCCGATGCCACCGAGAGCGCGGCTACCTTCCGGCAGCTGGGTGGAACTGTTGTGCGGGCAGCCGGAGCAGAAGTGCGGGGTGCGCTTGGTGTCGTGCTTGGGCGCGGCCAGCGCGGCTTCTTTCGCCGCGAGGAAGGCCAGGCGCTCGTCGATGGTGGCGCTGGTGTAGATCGGCGCCAGGCGCTTGGCGATCACCCGGGCGATCATCGCCGGGGTCAGCTCGGCCAGGTTCGGCAGCAGCGAGTTGCCCTCCTCGTCGAACTCGCCGACAACCCGCGGGCGCTTGCCGACCGGCCAGTTGTACAGCTGGCCAGTGAGCTGGTCCTCGATGATGCTGCGCTTCTCTTCCACCACCAGGATCTCGTCCAGGCCTTCGGCGAAGTTGTGCACGGATACCGGCTCCAGCGGCCAGCTCATGCCGATCTTCAGCACTCGCAGGCCGACCTTGGCGCACAGCTCGTCGTCCAGGCCCAGGTCGTTCAGCGCCTGGCGCACGTCCAGGTAGGACTTGCCGGTGGTGATGATGCCCAGGCGCGGGTTGGGCGAGTCGAGCTTGATCTGGTCCAGGTTGTTGGCCAGGGCGAAGGCCCGGGCGGCGTAGATCTTGTACTGGTTGAGGCGCTTTTCCTGGGCCAGGGGCGGGTCCGGCCAGCGGATGTGCACGCCGTCTTCCGGCAGCTGGAAGTCGGTCGGCAGTTTGATCTGCACACGCAGCGGGTCGACTTCCACCACGGCCGAAGAATCGACGTTCTCGGCGATGGTCTTCAGCGCCACCCAGCAGCCGCTGTAGCGCGACAGCTCCCAACCGATGATGCCGTAGTCGAGAATTTCCTGGACGTTGGCCGGGTTCAGTACCGGCATCGACGCGGCAATAAAGGCATGCTCGCTCTGGTGCGCGATGGTCGAGGACTTGCAGCCATGGTCGTCGCCGGCCAGCACCAGCACGCCGCCCTTCTCCGCTACACCGGCCGAGTTGCCGTGCTTGAACACGTCGCCGCAACGGTCCACGCCCGGGCCCTTGCCGTACCACATGGCGAACACGCCGTCGTAGCGCGCGCCGGGGAACAGGTTGGCCTGCTGGCTGCCCCACACGGCGGTGGCGCCCAGCTCTTCGTTGACGCCGGGCTGGAAGTGGATGTGGTTTTCCTGGAGGAACTGCTTGGCCTCCCACAGGCTCTTGTCCAGGTTGCCCAGGGGTGAACCCCGGTACCCGGAAATGAAGCAGGCGGTATTGAGACCGAAGGCGGTATCGCGCTGCTTCTGCAGCATCGGCAGGCGGGTCAGGGCCTGGGTGCCGGTGAGGTACAGCTGACCTGTGGCTACACGGTACTTGTCGTCCAGGCGGATTTCGGCCAGAGACATGGTGCGCTCCTTTTATTCTTGTGTGAGCGACGCGACCTTTCTTGGAGGTCGCCGATTAACCCTGCCGCGGGATCACCGCAGCGGGTCGTATGACCAAGACTATGACCGAGTGGTTTTGGCTTTTTCTTTCTTTTTTCGGGCTTCCAGCGGGATACTGCGCATGACTTATCCCGCCATGACCAATAAAGAGAAAAAATCATGCAGGAAAATCTGAGCCCCATCGACCGGCGCATTCTGCGCCTGCTGCAGCACAACGCCGACCTCTCCGCCGCCGAGATCGCCGAGAAGGTGGAACTGTCGCAATCACCCTGCTGGCGCCGCATCCACCGTATGCAGGAAGAAGGGCTGATCGAACGCAAGGTCGCCCTGCTCAACCCGAAGAAGCTCGGCCTGGGCATCACCGTGTTCGTCGACATCAAGCTCTCGGCCCATGGCCGCAGCAACCTGGAGGAGTTCGAGCAGGCGGTGGTCGGCTATCCCCAAGTGCTGGAGTGCCACACCATGGCCGGCGGCTCGGACTACCTGCTCAAGGTGGTGGCCAAGGACATCGCCGACTACGAGCGTTTCCTGCGTGACCACCTGCTGCAACGCCCGCATGTGCACGAGGCGCACTCGCATATTGCGATGAGTGAGGTGAAGCGGACTACGGAGTTGCCGTTGGATTGATCGTATACTATTTAGGATCACAAGGCGTTCGGGACATTGGCATTTATTGTTTTGTAATCAGCAATACCGCAAGAAGCTGCATCGATAATAAGCGAAATATATTGGCACTGAACTCATAACAGCACACGAACAGGTCGACTGGAAAGACGAGTGACATGTACTACGACAGCAACTCCTCCAACCTCAGAATATTAGCCACCTTCCGGGACTACATGAAAAATCTTTATGAAACTCGTCGAGATTGACTAGCAACTCAAGCCCCCCTTACGAAGGCACTCTTAAAATGGGCCATATATCACTCATGCATTGCGAGCCCGGCGAAGCGGACCGATCAAGCTAACAACTATAAACGTCAAAGCTTTATCTCTCACCAACCTATAACAATACAGAATTCTCAATTCCTTTGGAGCTTGTATGGATACAGAGAAACCAGTTGCAACCAATGAGCGGCTTACAGCCAAATACGAAGCACTTCTCAAGGCAGCCGGATTTGAACTAATCCATGTCTGGGAGGGCGTAATCATGTTCAAACTAATAAGTTACGCTTACAGCTTGAACTTCCAGCCAGATCTACCGGAATATTTATCTTTTGGGTTAGGCGCAGCAATTGACCCAAGCAAAAACAAAGAAACCTCAGCCAGATACGAACTAGCTCAGTTTATAAATTCAAGCTATAGATATGTGAAGTGTCATTTTGAAACTGACTCCGATGGCGACGACAGCATCCAATTTGCATGCGACCTGATGTTTGTAAATGAGTCCGACTTTATTCGCTGCGCGCACACTGCCGTCAAAACCCTAGATAATGCCTATATTTCGGCAAGCGCAAAATTCCCTGACGTTGTATAGGCCAATATATGACCAAAGAAAAGGAAGATAAGGTCTTATCTCTTGCTGACGCATCTGCGGGCTTCGTCGGCGCAGCATTCTTATATTTCATACAAAAACTACCTGACGGGAGCGATGCCAAGCAACTCTTGTTATATTCGATGACTTTTGTCGCCCTAGCAGCTAACAATGTCTTTGTCATTTTATTTGCCTCGGGAAAGAGAAAGTGGGAGCGAAGAAACTTAAAAAGCCAACACAAGGATCTTTCTTTTGAATATGACGAATATTCAAAGAAAGAGAACCCCGACCCCGAGGTCATGCAGGAATTTAACACCGCCATAAAGCAGACACAGTTGGCCATCCTTAGAAACCTGACCTCAGGGGCAGACTCGACCATGGGACAGACAGGTGACCTGAAGAAACCTTCATCTAAAAAGCGAATGAACAATTGAAGAGCGGAAATTTTTATATCTTTCAGAGCAAATGCGCACTTCGCCCTTATAGAAGCCACTTCCCTTGCGTGCACAAACCAAGAGCCAGACACTCGAAATCGTAGCCTTGGGGGAAAAGGCATAAATCAAACCATTGCGCTGAACGAATCCTCTCTTTTCGCCCTTACGGCGAGTCACTTTCTCTTGTCTGGCCAAGAGAAAGTAACCAAAGAGAAGGCCACCCCGGCATCCGGCCCCGCCTGCGGCGCGGTTCCCTCCTTCCGGTGCTGCTCCGGGGGCCGGCTTACAAGGGCCATCCCTGGCCCTTTAAGCCTCTCGCCGCATCCATGCGGCTCGTCCCCCTGCGCAACACCTCCACTCGGCCTCCTGACGGGGACTCGGGCTCCGAGTTGCTTGATAGTTCTTTCCGCCCCTTGCGGACTCGCTTTCGTAGGGTGGTCTCGCCGCAGGCAGCCCACCACACCGGAACGGTGTACTGCCCTTCGGGCGAGTAACATCCTACAAAAGCAGCACCGCACCCGCAGGCAACTCCCCGCCCCCTTCAGGAGGCCGAACGGAATCGTTGCGTAAGGGGTTGAGCGGCATGGATGTCGCGAGAGCCGCGATGGGCCAGGGATGGCCCTTCGCGGCGGGCCCCTGGAGCAATGATGGAGTGAGGGAAGTCGAGCGCAGCGAGACCCGGATGGCGGGGGCGAGACCTTTTGGTTCCTTTTGGGGCGACTGCCAAAAGGGACCCGCCCAGCAGGGCGGAACTGATGCCGAAACCAACGCGGAAATGAGCAGCGGCGCGCACATCTAACTACACCAGCTACAAGCGGCAGACTGGAGCATCAGGAGCATGGGAACGATCACCCTGTGCGACTCGGGCCCCTCACCCCAACCCTCTCCCAGAGGGAGAGGGAGCTAAAGCACTGCGTCTGGCTGGGCCTCGGGCGCGGCGGCCTTGAAGGCGTCCAACACTTGGCAACGCCCCTCCATCTCCAGCAGACGCGGGAAAGCATCCAGCGAACAGGCGAAGCGCCGCGCGTTATACAACTGCGGAATCACGCAGGCCTCCAGATAGCCCGGCCGGTTGCCCAGCGACAGGCCACCCTTGAGCCCACCCAAACCCTGCTCCACCGCCGCCAGCCCCTTCTCCACCCAATGCCGATACCAGGCATTCTTCGCCTCGTCGCCGACACCCAGCTCGGCGCTCAGGTACTGCAGCACCCGCAGGTTATTTAGCGGATGGACATCGCAGGCGATATGCAGCGCCAGGGCGCGCACCTGGGCACGATGCACCGGATCGGCCGGCAGCAGCGCCGGCACAGGAAAGACCTCGTCCAGGTATTCGAGGATCGCCAGCGACTGGGCAATGCGCGCACCACCGTTGGCATCATCCACCAGCAGCGGCACCAGTTCCTGTGGGTTCAGCGCCTGGTACTCGGCACTGTGCTGTTGGCCGCCATCCTTGACCAGATGCACCGACTCCTGGCGGTAGGCCAGGCCCTTGAGGTTCAGCGCGATGCGTACCCGGTAGGCGGCGCTGGAGCGCCAATAGCCGTAGAGCGTCAGCTCACTGCTCATAACGCTCCACCGCCTGGTCGATGGCGCCGAAGATGCTCTGGCCGGCGGCGTCGAACATCTCGATGCGCACCCGGTCGCCAAACTTGAGGAACGGCGTCTTCGCCTCGCCCTGTTCGATGATTTCCAGCATGCGTTTCTCGGCCAGGCAGCTCGAGCCGGCGCTGCGGTCGTAGTTGGACACAGTGCCGGAGCCGATGATGGTGCCGGCGCCCAGCGGGCGGGTCTTGGCGGCGTGAGCGACCAGGATCGGGAAGTTGAAGGTCATGTCGGTGCCGGCATGGGGCTGGCCGAACAGTGCGCCGTTGATATGCGACACCAGCGGCCGGTGCACCTTGCCGTCCTTCCAGGATTCGCCCAGTTCGTCGGGAGTCACCGCCACCGGCGAGAAACTCGACGACGGCTTGCTCTGGTAGAAACCGAAGCCCTTGGCCAGCTCGCCGGGGATCAGGTTGCGCAGCGACACGTCGTTGACCAGCATCAGCAGCTGGATATGCTCGGCCGCCTGGGCTGGCGTGGCGCCCATGGGTACGTCGTCGGTGATCACCGCGATCTCGGCTTCCAGGTCGATGCCCCAGGCCTCGTCGGCCATCTGGATCGCTGCGTGCGGCGGGATGAAGCTGTCGGCGCCGCCCTGGTACATCAGCGGGTCGTGCCAGAAGGATTCCGGCATCTCCGCGCCACGGGCCTTGCGCACCAGCTCGACATGGTTGACGTAGGCGCTGCCGTCGGCCCAGTGGTAGGCACGTGGCAATGGGCTGTGGCAGTCGGCCTGGTCGAAGACGAAAGACTCGTCGATCAGGCCATCGTTGAGGCGCTGGTATACCGACTCCAGCAGCGGGCGCTTGACCTCCCAGTCGTCCAGCGCGGCCTGCAGGGTGGCGGCGATCTGCGGCACCTTCACGGCGCGGGCCAGGTCGCGGGAGACTACGACCAGTTCGCCGTCTCGGCCTTGGTTGAGTGATGCGAGTTTCATGGGTTGTTCCTATGCATTGAGCTGTTCCCCCCTCGCCCTTTGCGAGAGGGGCCGGGGCGGGCCGCGTAGGATGAGGGAGTCCCAGACTGCACCGAGCAGCCTGCTGGCCCCTCACCCCAACCCTCTCCCGGAGGGAGAGGGAGTAGTTCTATGTCACTTCAAGTAAGTGCCAGGCGCACGCCAGGAGTTCACGTATTCGGGCACGTCCACGGCGGCGGCGGCCTCGGCCACCTCCAGCGCGCGGCGGGTGTCGATCATCACCGCCACTTCCTCGGCGAAGGTGGCCGGGTCTTCCTGGGCCTTCTTCAGCGCCTTGGGGTGCGGGCCGTGGGGGAAGCCGCAGGGGTGCAGCGTGACCATGCCGGCCTCGATGTTGTCGCGGCTGAAGAAGTTGCCACGGTGATAGAACAGCACCTCGTCGTAGTCGTCGTTGTTGTGGAAGAACGGCACTTTCAGCGCACCTGGATCGGACTCGACCGGGCGCGGGGTGAAGGTGCAGACCACGAAGCCGTTGGCGACGAAGGTGGTGTGGGCCGAGGGCGGCAGGTGGTAGCGGTGGCTCATCAGCGGGCGGATGTCGCGCCAGTTGAGGCGCACCACGGTGTTGTCGCCATGCCAGCCCACCGCATCCAGTGGGTTGAACGGATAGGTGACGGTGCTGATCTGGTTGCGCCGCTTGATGCGGATCTGCCAGGTCTGCTCGTCCTGCTGGGCCTTGAAGGCGTCGTCGATGTGCGGATGTTCGAGCACCGCCGGGTCGAAGATCGCCTGCGGACCGAGCAGGCCCTTGTCCGGCAGCTGGTAGGCGCCGTCCGTGTTCTCGATCAGCAGGAAGTGGCTGGGCGCCGTCGGCTCGATGCGCCAGGCGGTACCACGCGGGATCAGCAGGTAGTCGCCGTCGCGGTATTCCAGGTGGCCGAAGTCGCAGTAGAAATGCCCGGCGCCGTCGTGCACGAACAGCAGCTCGTCGCCGTCGCTGTTGCGCACCAGGTGGCGCATGGCGCCGTGGGTCTTCCACACGCGCAGCTTCACATCGGCGTTATGCAGGGTCAGTGGCGCCTCCAGCGGGCAAGCACACTCGCTGGATATCTTGTTGAAGTTGAACGCGTGCGGACGCAGCGGCCCTTGCCAATCGATCCAGCCGGTGGGCGGGTGCTTGTGGTGCAGGTGGGTCACCGGGCCGAAGAAGCCCTCGCGGCCCATCTCCCGCTCATAGGTGCCCTCGGGGAAGTCGCAGTGGGCCTGGCGCGAGTGCTCGCCCTCGCGCAGGGGGAAGCT
Source organism: Pseudomonas sp. GD04019 (assembly GCF_029837695.1). Taxonomy (GTDB): domain Bacteria; phylum Pseudomonadota; class Gammaproteobacteria; order Pseudomonadales; family Pseudomonadaceae; genus Aquipseudomonas. The sequence continues at coordinate 99,639 of NZ_JAOEEA010000016.1, read as the reverse complement.
GATCCATTTGCGGCTCATCGCGGAGCTCCTGTCATGTATCGAGTTTCGTCGCGAGCGCAGGCCTGGCTAGGCGCCGCCTCGCGAAGGTGCGCAGTTGACATGCCGGTCAATGAACAACCTGAGCGAAGCGGCAACACCGCCAGGGCAAGCGTAGTAGAAAATCGGTACATGACTACTCCTCGGAGATCACGCCACGACGAACTTGGTCCTCTTCGATGGATTCGAACAGCGCCTTGAAGTTGCCTTCGCCGAAGCCCTGGTTGCCCTTGCGCTGGATGATCTCGAAGAAGATCGGGCCGATCACGGTGTTGGTGAAGATCTGCAGCAGGATGCCGTCGTCACCGGGCGCACCATCGATGAGGATGTTCAGGTCGCGCAGGGTGGCGGTGGGCTCGCCATGGCCGGCCACGCGGCTGTCGACCTTCTCGTAGTAGGTGTCCGGGGTGGTCATGAAATCCACGCCATTGGCGCGCAGCTTGCGCACCGTCTCGTAGATATCGTCGGTGCTCATGGCGATGTGCTGGATGCCCTCGCCGTGGTACTCGCGGATGAATTCTTCGATCTGCGACTTGTCGTCGGCCGACTCGTTGATCGGGATGCGGATCTTGCCGCACGGCGCGGTCATGGCGCGGGAGAACAGGCCGGTGAGCTTGCCCTCGATGTCGAAGTAGCGAATCTCGCGGAAGTTGGCGATGCGCTCGTAGAAGCCGGACCAGACATCCATCTGCCCGCGCTTGACGTTGTGGGTCAGGTGGTCGATCTGCTGCAGGCCGACTGCGTTGTCGCTCGGCTTGCGGCCCTCGATGTACTCGAAGTCGACGTCGTAGATGGTCCTGTCGCCGTAACGGTCGACCAGATACAGCAGCGAGCCGCCGATGCCCTCGACGCAGGGAATGTTCAGCTCGCCGAAGTTGGCGTGGCTGCCGACCAGGGTGGCGCCCTGCTCTTTCACGTAGGCGGCGGCCTGGGCCGCGTTCTTCACCCGGAAGGCCATGGCGCAGGCGCTCGGCCCGTGCTTCTCGCCGAAGGCGCGGACGTGTCCGGTGGGGCTGCCGTTGAGCACGAAGTTGATGTCGTTCTGCTGGAACAGCCAGACCTGCTTGGAGCGGTGCCTGGCGGTTTCGGTGAAGCCCATGGCGCTGAACAGCTGGTGCAGCTGTTCGATGCCTTCGGGCGTCGGCGCGGTGAACTCGACGAACTCGAAACCGTCGGTTCCGATGGGGTTGTGCTGATCGATCTTGGCCACGGCGTTCATCCGGCCTCCTGTTGTTATTGTTGGGGCGTCCACCGGTCAGGCCGGCGGTTTGGGTTATTCCCATGACAGCCCGCGGCAGGTCGCCGCACAAGCCGTGTGGACCGGGCCTGGGAAGGCCGCTCGCCAGTGCATTTGGCAAATTTTCCTTACAGCTCGACAGGCCGCCGTGGTCCGCTGGGTCCTCCGCCGCTGGCGTCACGATTTATTTACAAGCTGGACAGCCTGCTTGCCAGTGCGACAGCCGCAGTCGTATAGCTAAGTCTGCTCTGGGCTAAGATCGCGCCAGCCAACCCGACAGCAGATGCCCATGGCCCGCGCCACGCCTCCCGATCTGAGCAACACCAGCATTCCCCTGCGCGCCCTGGCCCGCAGCTATCCGCGTGGGCTGTTCATCGAGCCGCACCAGCACGAGTGGGGCCAGTTGCTCTACGCCATGTCCGGCATCATGTGGGTGGAAACCCCCGGCGAGGCGCTGCTGGTACCGCCATTGCGCGGCGTGTGGCTGCCGCCGGGCGTGCCGCATGGCATCCGTGTGGTGTCCGAGCTGCAGATGCGCAATATCTACCTGAGCCCACCCCTGGCGCGGGAGTTGGACAGCCAGGTGCAGGTGTTCGAAGTGCGCCCGCTGCTGCGCGAGCTGATCGTCGCCCTGGTCGAGCAGGAGCAACAGAACGACGCGCCTTACTACGCCGCTCTGGCCGAACTGACCGTGCTGGAACTGGGCCGCGCGCGCCGCTCGCAGCTGCGCGTGCCGCTGCCCGACGGCGCCGATCGCCGCCTGTTGCAGCTGTGCCAGGCGGTGATGGCCGCGCCCTCGCTGGAGGTGCCTTTCGAGCAGCACGCCGCCAATGCCGGTGCCAGCGTGCGCACCCTGTCGCGCCTGCTGCTGCGCGATCTGGGCATGGGCTTCGCCGAATGGCGCCGCCAGGTGCAGCTGGCCACCGCCGCCGCCGCGCTGATCCAGGGTGTGCCGGTGGGGCGCATCGCCCGCGAGCTGGGCTACCAGCCGGCCAGCTTCAGCGACATGTTCCGCCGCGAACTGGGCCTGACGCCCAGCGAGTACCGCGACAGCCTCGGTGCCTGAACGCCATAAGTTGGCCGATAGCCTGAAGTCCTTGGCCGACTGCCCGGGTTGACCAGCCATACACTGCGCCCACCCCGTCAGCGCCAACGGCGGCGCCGACAGATCGTCTCTCGCCAAGGACCACTCCATGCACGCTCTGCAATTTTCCAGCATCGGCGACCTCGCCGCCCTGCGCCCGGTCGAACTGGACCGCCCCATCCCGGAAGACGGCGAGGTGCTGGTCGAGGTCCGCGCCGCCGGCCTCAACCCCAGCGACGTGAAGAACGTGCTCAGCCGCTTCCCCTACACCACCCTGCCGCGCGTGCCCGGCCGTGACTTCGCCGGCGTGGTGGTGGAAGGCCCGGAACACCTGCAGGGCAAGGCCGTGTGGGGCACCGGCAAGGGTCTCGGTTTCAGCCGCGATGGCAGCCATGCGCAGTACATCTGCCTGCCCGCCGCAGGCGTCGCGCTCAAACCGCGGGTGCTGAGCTTCAGCCAGGCCGCGGCCCTAGGCGTGCCCTACACCACCGCCTGGGACGGCCTCACCCGCAGCCAGGTCGGCCAGGGCACGCGCCTGCTGATCATCGGCGCCAATGGCGCGGTGGGCACGGCCGCCCTGGGTCTGGCCAAGGCGCTTGGCGCCGAGGTGCTGGCCGCGGTGCGCAACCCGCAGGAACAGGAGCGCCTGCTGGACAGCGGCGTCGCCTGCCTGCTGCTCGGGGAGGCCGAACAGCTGGGCCAGCAGGTCGAGGCGATGTTCCCCGGCGGCGCCGAGGTGATCTTCGACACCACCGGTTTCTGGCTGCCGGCTGCCGTCGGCGCGCTGGCCAGCTTCGGCCGCATCGCCTACATCGCCGCGCCGGTGGACGGCATGGTCAACCTGCCCGCCCTCAACCTGTACCGCCGTGGCGGCAGCCTGGTCGGGGTCAACACCCTGCTCTACACGCCGACCGATTGCGCACGCATGCTCGACGCGTTCGGCAAGCTGTTCGAACAGGGCCTGCTGACGCCGCCCACCGCATTCAAGGAACTGCCTCTGAGCGCCGGCCCCGAGGCCTATGCCGCGGTCAACACGCCGGGCAGCTGCGAGAAGATCATCCTGCTGCCCTGGGCGACTGCCTAGCGGGCGGCATCGGGCACCTCCAGCGCCGGCGTGTGCTGCGCCACGAAGGTACTGAACGGGGTCGGTTTGCCCAGGTGGTAGCCCTGGGCGAAGTCCACGCCGATTTCCTCCAGCACCGCGAGGATCTCCGCCGACTCGACGAACTCGGCGATGGTGCGCTTGCCCATGACGTGGCCGATCTGGTTGATCATCTCGACCATGGCCCGGTCGATAGAGTCGTCCAGCAGGTCGCGGACGAAGCTGCCGTCGATCTTCAGGTAATCCACCGGCAGATGCTTGAGGTACATGAACGACGACATGCCGGCGCAGAAGTCGTCCAGCGAGAAGCGGCAGCCGAGGGCCTTCAGCTCGTTGATGAAGTGGGTGGCGTCGGCCAGGTTGGCGATGGCCGCCGTCTCGGTGATCTCGAAGCAGATGGCCTGGGGCAGCACCGGCTGGCTGGCCAGCTGCTCGCGGATGTAGGCGAGGAAGTCGCGGTCGCCGATGCTGGCGCCGGACAGGTTGATCGCACAGTGCAGCGCCGGCGCATGGGGATGCTCGGCATGGAAGCGCGCCAGGGCGGCCAGGGTATGGCGCACCACCCAGCGGTCGATCTGCGGCATCAGGCCGTAGCGCTCGGCGGCGGGGATGAAGGCGCCGGGGGCGATCAGCTCGCCCGCCTCGTCCTGCAGGCGCAGGAGGATTTCCACATGGCCGCCGTCCTCGCCGCCATGCAGCGGCACGATGGGCTGGGCGTACAGGCGGAAGCGGTTCTCCTCCAGGGCGCGGTGGATGCGCTGCACCCAGCTCATCTCGCCGACCCGGTGCGACAGCTCGGAATCGTCCGGCTGGTAGGCATGCACCCGGTTGCGGCCGCGCTCCTTGGCCGAGTAGCAGGCCAGATCGGCGGTGCGCAACAGCTCCACCAGGCTGGTCTGCCCCGGCGGAATCTGCACCAGGCCGATGCTGGCACTGACCGAGAACAGCCGCCCACCCCAGGCGAAGCGCAGCTCCTGCACCGCCTTGCGCAGGGCCTCGGCCACGCGCAGGGCGGCCTCGGTCGGGCAGTTCTCGAGGATCACGCCGAACTCGTCGCCGCCCAGGCGGGCCAGGGTGTCGCCCTCGCGCAGGTGCAACTGCAGCTCCTGGCAGACCTTGCGCAGCAGTTCGTCGCCCGCGGCGTGGCCGCAGGTGTCGTTGACCAGCTTGAACTGGTCCAGGTCGATGAACATCAGCGCGTGCCGCCCCGGCTGGCGCAGCATGCGCGCCAGCAGCTGAGCCAGGCGGTATTCGAACTCGCGGCGATTGGCCAGGCCGGTCAGCGCGTCGTGGCTGGCCTGCCAGGACAGGCTGGCGACGAACTGCCGCTCGCGGGTCATGTCGTGCAGCACCATCACCACGCCGCTGACCAGACCGCGCTCCTGGATCGGCGCGCCGACCAGGTTGACCGCCACCTTGCTGCCATCCGGACGCACCACCAGCTTGGCGTAGTCGCCATCCTCCTGGCCGGCGAGGATCTGCTGCAGCGGCGAGACGGCATTGGCCTCGGAATTCTCGTCGACGATGGTGAACAGCTGCTCGAAGGCGCGCCCCTCGGCCTGGGCCAGGGCGCAGCCGGTGAGCTGCTCGGCGGCGGCGTTCATATAGGCGATGCGGCCGTCGCGGTCCAGGCTGATCACCGCATCGCCGATGGACGCGAGGATGGTCTGCGCGCGCTGCTTGACCAGCGCCAGCGCCTGGTCCACCTCCGCGCGCTGGATCAGCAGGCGCCGGGTGCGCAGCACCGCCAGGCTGATCAGCAGCGCGCCGGTCAGCAGGTTGCCCAGCACCAGCAGCCACAGCACCACCCGCGAGGCCTCGCCGAGTATCTGCGAGAAGCGCTCGGCGGCCCGGGTGGCGCCGAGGTTGATGCCCTCGATCTGCTCGCGCCAGCTGCGCCGCAGCCCATCCGGCGCCGCGCCGATCAGGCTCTGTTGCTCGATCTCCCCAGCCAGCAGGGTGAGCTCGAACACATAGCGATCACCCCGCTCCCACTGCTCGATGGCGCGCTGCAGATAGCTGAACTGACGGAAGTTGAGGTACAGCCAGATCATGCCCTCGATGTCGTCGGGGTGATTCTTGCCCTGCAGGATGCCGGCGCGGGCAGCGTCCAGATCCGGCTCGGGGCGCTCCAGGGCGATGCGGAACTGATGGTCGCCGAGCGGCACCTCGATGGCCTCGCGATACAGGCGCAGATGATGGTCGGCGCCGCTTTGCGCATAGAGGTCGAGATAACGGATGGCATCCTTGAGGCCCTTGGACCACAGGCTCTCGCCCGCCACATAGCCGCGCACCGCCGAGTGCAGATAAAGGCTGCCGCCGGCCAGCAGCGCCTGCAGCAGCACCACCAGCGCGAAGGGCCAGACCAGCCGCAGCAGCTGCGAAGTGATGCGCGCCCGCGGGGCGTCCGTCTCCTGACTCATCTATCCCTGTCTCCCCGGGGCGAACTGACGGCCGCGCCAGGCCCACAGCGCGGGTACTGGCGTACCAGTCAGGTATAGATGGCTTTTTGCCGCGTCGCAGGCGCCATCAGCTTTCTCGCGCCAGATTGGCTGGAGCCTCAGGCGCCGACGAACTGCCGGTTGGCGTCGTTAGGCTGGTCGGCCACCACGCAACGCGCCCGGATGGAATCCTTCATCCACGCCTGACAGCGCAGGGCCACAGCCCTCGTCAGCGAACTGACCGGCCCGGCGGCAAGCAGCTCGGGGTGCTCCGACAGGTGGCTCTGCCAGGCATCTGATACGGTTTTTCTCGATAAACCTGAGTCTGTTATCCAAACAGCCCGACGCGCACAGTTCGCTCAGCCTGATTACCGCCCGAAGAGGCCCACCATGAGCGAGCGCATACCGGCGCAGATCATCGAAACCATCGACCCGCGCCAACCGCTGCGCCTGACGCCGTCGCAGGCCGGCGGGCCGATCCACACCCGCAGTTTCAGCGGCCGCTTCCGCAACCTGCGCCTGTATGGCGCGGGCCTGCTGTTCCTGATTTTCTTCGGCACCGCCTGGCTGGACTGGGACGGTCGCCAGGCCGTGCTGTGGAACCTGGCCGAGCACCGCTACTACATCTTCGGCGCCACCTTCTGGCCGCAGGACTTCATCCTGCTCTCGGCGCTGCTGATCATCTGCGCCTTCGGCCTGTTCACCATCACCGTGTTCGCCGGTCGTGTGTGGTGCGGCTACAGCTGCCCGCAGAGTGTGTGGACCTGGGTGTTCATGTGGGTGGAAAAGCTCACCGAGGGCGAGCGCAACCAGCGCATCAAGCTCGACGCCGCGCCCTGGGGCCCGGCCAAGCTGCTGCGGCGCGGCGCCAAGCACGGCCTGTGGCTGGCGGTGAGCTTGCTCACGGCGCTGACCTTCGTCGGCTATTTCACGCCGATCCGCGAACTGGCGCTGGAACTGTTCGGCGGCCAGCTGGAAGGCGCCGCGCTGTTCTGGGTGCTGTTCTTCACCGCCGCCACCTACCTCAACGCCGGCTGGCTGCGCGAGAAGGTCTGCGTATACATGTGCCCCTACGCGCGCTTCCAGGGGGTGATGTTCGACAAGGACACCCTGATCGTCTCCTACGACGCCGCCCGCGGCGAAGGCCGTGGCCCGCGCAAGAAGGACAGCGACTACAGGGCCGAGGGCCTCGGCGACTGCATCGACTGCACGATGTGCGTACAGGTCTGCCCCACCGGCATCGACATCCGCGACGGCCTGCAGGTGGACTGCATCGGCTGCGCCGCCTGCATCGACGCCTGCGACAGCATCATGGACCGCATGGGTTACGAACGCGGCCTGATCCGCTATGGCTCCGAGCACGAGATGCAGGGCGGCCGCACCCACCTGCTACGGCCGCGCCTGGTCGGCTACGCGGCGGCGCTGCTGCTGATGATCGGCGCCTTCGCCTGGGCCCTGCATGCCCGCTCGCTGGTGTCGCTGGACGTGGCCAAGGACCGCGGCATGTACCGCGAGAACGCCATCGGCCAGATCGAGAACGTCTACCGCCTCAAGCTGATCAACAAGACCCAGCAGCCGCAGCGCTACCACCTGCGTCTGGTCGACGGCCAGCCATTCAGCCTCGGCGGCCCCGGCGACCTCAGCCTGGCCGCCGGCGAGATCCTCGAAGTGCCGGTCAGCGTGGCCCTGGTCCACGAGCCGCTGGCAAGCAGCCCGGCGCCGGTGCGGTTCGAGGTGGTCAACCAGGCGGACGCCAGCGAGCGCCAGGTGGCCAACAGCACCTTTATCGCGCCGAGCGGGCGCTGATGGCCGACGCCCGCTCACTGCCCGTAGACTGTGGCGCACCTGCAGCCACCGTCACGGACAAGATGAAGCGCTACGAGCAATTCGCCGACCAGATCGCCGAGCTGATCCGCTCCGGCGTACTCGCCCCCGGCGAGCGGGTGCCCTCGGTGCGCCAGGCCCGCCACACCTACGGGGTCAGCCCGTCCACCATCTTCCAGGCCTATTACCTACTGGAGGATCGCGGCCTGATCCAGGCCCGCGCGCGTTCCGGCTACTTCGTCCGCGAACTGGCCCACCAGCCACTGGCCGAGCCACAGATCAGCACCACACCGACCACCAGCACCGAGGTGGACGTCAGCGAGCTGGTGTTCTCCGTGCTCGGCTCGCTGAAGGACCCGCACACCGTGCCCTTCGGCTCGGCCTTCCCCAGCCCGGAACTATTCCCCCTGCCGCGCCTGGCCCGCTCCATGGCCCACGCCCTGCGCGACATGCCCAGCCATGCGGTGATCGCCGACATGACCGCCGGCAACCCCGACCTGCGCAGGCAGATCGCCCTGCGCTACATGGTCGCCGGCGTACGCCTGCCGCTGGAGGAACTGGTGATCACCAACGGCGCCCTGGAAGCGCTGAACCTGTGCCTGCAGACGGTGACCCAGCCGGGCGACCTGGTGGCCATCGAGGCGCCGGCCTTCTACGCCACCCTGCAGGTGCTCGAACGCCTCAAGCTCAAGGCCGTGGAAATCCCCGTGCACCCGCGCGAGGGCATCGACCTCGGCGTGCTGGCCGAGCGCCTGGAAAGCCTGCCGATCAAGGCCTGCTGGTTCATGAGCAGCCTGCAGAACCCCATGGGCGCCAGCCTCACCGAGTCGAAGAAAGCCGAGCTGTACGCCCTGCTGCAACGGCACCAGGTGCCGCTGATCGAGGACGACGTGTACGCCGAGCTGTACTACGGCGCCCAGCCGCCACGGCCGGTGAAGAGCTTCGACGATGGCGGCCTGGTGATGCACTGCGGCTCCTTCTCCAAGAGCCTGGCGCCGGGCTACCGGGTCGGCTGGGTGGCCGGCGGGCGCTATGCCGAGCAGATCAGCCGGCTCAAGCTGATGACCACCATCTCGCCCTCGGTGCCAGCCCAGGCGGCCATCGCCGACTACCTGCAGCACGGCGGCTACGACCGCCACCTGCGCAAGCTGCGCATCGCCCTGGAGACCCAGCAGGCGGCCATGCTCGCCTCGGCCGCACGGCATTTCCCGGCGGAAACCCGGGTCACCCGGCCTAGCGGCGGCTACTTCCTGTGGTTCGAGTTTCCCGAGCGGGTCGACTCGCTGCAGCTGTTCCAGCTCGCCCTGGCCCAGGGCATCAGCCTGGCGCCGGGGCCGATCTTCTCCGCCACCCGTCGCTTCCGCCATTGCGCGCGACTGAACCATGGCCACCCCTGGGATGCCCAAAGCGAGAGGGCGATGGAAGTGCTCGGGCGCATCCTCGCCACGTTCTAGAGCTCCGCGGCTATGCTGCGGATAGGCAGTGGGCCCGCCATCGGCGATACTGGCCACGCGCCATCAAGACAAGGACAGACCGCATGAGCAGCGACACCGAAGCCGTCAGCACCGACGCGCTCCTCACCGACCAGCAACGCATCGAGAAGCTGGAGAAGGCCGGCAAGCTCAATCGCCTGCTGATCTTCGGCCTGGCCGGCGCGCTGTTGCTGACCCTGCTCGCCTGGCTGCTGGTCGCCCTGCTCTCCTCCTCCGCCGAGGAGGCCGCGGAAGACCAGGCCCAGTTGGCCACCCTGGCCAGCGTCGAAGCCCTGCAGAAGGAGCTCGGCGCCCTGCAGCTGCAGATCGCGCCGCTGCAACAGCAGATCAAGGATCAGCAGAAGCTGATCCTGCTGCAGGCCCAGCAGCAGACCGCCGCTCCAACCGAGGCCGAGGCTCCGGTCGCCGTCACCGATAACCGCGAGCAGGACCGCGAGAACGTGCGCATGGTGGCGCGCACCCTGATCGGCCAGGAGAACAACTATCAGCACACGCTCAACGCGCTGAAGGAAGGCATGCGCGAACTGGCCGGCATGACGCCCGGCTCGCGCAGCTGGCTGGACTTCTATGAGGAGTCCCTGGCCAAGCCGATGGCGGACAGCCAGGCCAGGGTCAAGGCGCTGCAGAAGTGGTCGGGGGAACAGACCAAGTAGCAACCGACCGCCAGCTCGCGGCAACGAAACGCCGCGCCCCCGCACGGGGGCGCGGCGTTTTTTGTGTAGGCGCGAGCCCTGCTCGCGAAGCTCTTGCCGTCGCCTGGTAGCTCGGATGCAATCCGGGGGCGGAGTCTGCTGTTTCCCGGATTGCATCCGGGCTACGACTGCAGCAAACGCCGCGCCCCTGCACAGGAGCGCGGCGTTTTTTTCTGTGTAGGAGCGAGCTCTGCTCGCGAAGCTCTTGCCGTCGCCTGGTAGCCCGGATGCAATCCGGGGGCGGAGTCTGCTGTTTCCCGGATTGCATCCGGGCCACGGTTGGCGCAGATCGGCGCGGCCGAGCGGCATTCCGATTGGCCGCGAGTTATCGCGCAGAGCTTCGCGAGCAGAGCTCGCTCCTACAACCTAGTGCTGCAGGTGGCCGTAGAGCTTGGCGTACAGACCGCCCTCGGCGATCAGCTGCTGGTGGTCGCCGTCCTCGGCGATGCTGCCGCCATCGAACACCAGCACCCGGTCGGCCTGCTTCACTGCGGAGAGGCGGTGCGCGACGATCAGCGTGGTGCGGCCGTTGAGGAAGCGGCCGAGCGCCTCATGCAGCGCGTACTCGGTGGCGGCGTCCAGGGCCGAGGTGGCCTCGTCGAGAATCACCACCTTGGGCTCGGCCAGCACCATGCGGGCAATCGCCAGACGCTGGCGCTGGCCGCCGGACAGGCGCACGCCGGAGCGACCGACCATGCTGTCCAGGCCATCCGGCAGGGCGCGGATGGTGGCCGCCAGCTGGGCAATCTCCAGGGCCTGCCAGCAGGCCTCGTCGCTGCGTTCGCGGCCCATGCACAGGTTGGCGCGTACCGTGTCGTTGAACAGCGCCGGATGCTGCAGCACCACCGCTACATGCTCGCGCACCCGCTCCAGGCCGATCTCTTCCAGACTCGCACCGCCGAAGCGGATGGTCCCGGCCTGGGCCGTGTAGAGGCCGAGCAGCAGCTGCACCAGGGTGCTCTTGCCGCCGCCGCTGGCGCCGACCAGGGCGACCTTCTCGCCGGGGGCGATGCTCAGGTCGAGGTCGTGCAGCACCGGGTCGTCGCGGTAGGCGAAGCTCAGCCCGCGCACCTCAATGCCCACCGTGTCGCGGCCCTTGAACGGGTCGACCACGCCCTCGTGCTGTGGCTCGTCGGCGCGCGCCAGCAGCTCGTTGATGCGCGTCATCGCACCGCCGGCGGCGTAGTAGGCGTACTGCAGGCTGAGCAGCTGTTCGACCGGGCCGATCATGTACCAGAGGTAGCTGAACACGGCCAGCATCTGGCCGATGGACAGGTCCGAGAGCAGCACGGTGAGCATTGCCGCGGCGCGGAAGATGTCGATACCGAACTGGAACAGCAGGCCGCTGGTACGCCCCGCCGCATCGCTCTTCCACTGCGAAGCCACGGCGTAGTCGCGTACCTCGCGGGCACGCAGGCCGAGGCGGCCGAGGAAATAGCCCTGGCGGTTGCCGGCGCGCACTTCCTGGATCGCCTCCAGGGTCTCGGTCAGCGCCTGGGTAAAACGCGAGGTGCTGTCGTTTTCCAGCTTCTTCAGATGCTTGACCTGCTTGCCCAGCTGCACGGTGGCGAAGATCACCAGCGGGTTGAACAGCAGGATCAGCAGGGCCAGCTGCCAGTGCATCCAGATCAGCACGGCGGCGGTGCCGGTCAGGGTCAGCACGGCCACCAGCACCTTGCTCAGGGTCTCGCCGATGAACTTGTCGAGGGTGTCCAGATCGGTGACCAGGTGCGCGCTGACGGTGCCGCCGCCGAGGCTCTCGTACTCGCCCAGGGCGATGCGCTTGAGCCGCTCGATCAGGCGCACGCGCAGGCGGTAGATCACGTCCTTGGACAGGCGCGCGAACAGCCGCGCCTGCAGCACGTTGCTGACCAGGGCGCCTACGCGCAGCACAAGAGTCAGCGCCAGCATCAGGCCGATGTAGCCGGCGGCGGTTTCCCAGCCGGCGGGCAGGAAGCGGTCCATCACCTTGAGCGCGGCGTCGCCCTGCTTGAGCAGCACCTCGTCCACCAGCAGCGGCAGCAGCAGCGGAATCGGCACGCTGCACAGGGTGGCGACGAAGGCGATCAGGTTGGCCAGAATCAGGCCCTTGCGATGGCGCAATGCGAGGCGGCGGATCTCCGCCCAGGTCAAACGATCAGGCATGCGCACGGTGCTCCAGCCAGCGCCCCAGCAACGGCGCCAGGGCTTCCAGCGGCTGGTAGCCATTGGTCAGCAGGGCCAGGCGGCCATCGCGCTCAGCCAGCAGGGTCGGGAAGCCGGAGATGCCGAGATCCTGCACCCAGGTGAAATCGGCTGCGGTGGCCTCCGCGGCCTCATCACTATCGAAGGCCGCAGCAAACTCGATGCGTGGGATGCCAGCGCGTTCGGCCAGCTCCACCAGTACCTGGGCGCGCGTGACGTCGAGCCCTTCGGCATAGAAGCCTTCCTGGATCAGCTGCAGCAGCGGCCAGACGCTCTGCTCGTCCAGGCCACGGGCGGTGACCAGGGCGCGACAGGCCGGCTCGGTGTCGTAGACGAAGCCTTCGGGCAGCGCGTCGTTGAAGTTGAACAGCTGGCCGGTGCTGGCGTTGACCGCCTGCCAGTGGGAGAGGATGCGCACGCGCATCGCCGGGTCCAGCGCCGCGCGCTCGCGGCGCAGACCGCCGAGTACCAGCTGCAGCGGCACGCCGGCCGCGGAGGCCTGCTCGGCCAGGGCCTGCACCACCGGGGCGAAGCCCCAGCACCAGGAACACATGGGGTCCATCACGTAGAGCAGGCGGTCTGGGCGCACGAGGCGGTCCTTAGTCGGCAGGCGACGAGGTGGGAATGGCTGCAGTGTACGTACAGAGCAGCCATTTGGGGCAGCGGTTCAGCCTTCCTGCAGGGCCTTGTAGTTGAAACCGATCGGGTGCGGCAGGTTGCGCGCCTGGGCGATCTCGATCTGCTTCTGGCGCTCGCGGGCGGCCATGCGGGTCTTCTCCGGCAGCGAGTCCCAGCAGTGCGGGCAGCTGATGCCCGGCGAGTAGTGCTGGCTCTGGCGGTCCTCGACGGAGATCGGGTTGCGGCAGGCGTGGCACTGGTCGTAGTCGCCCTCGGAGAGGTCGTGGCGCACGGTCACCCGGTTGTCGAAGACGAAGCAGTCGCCCTGCCACTTGGTCTGCTCCTGGGGCACTTCCTCCAGGTACTTGAGGATGCCGCCCTTGAGGTGGAACACCTCTTCGAAGCCTTCGCCAAGCATGTAGCTGGAAGCCTTCTCGCAACGGATGCCGCCGGTGCAGAACATGGCGACCTTCTTGTGCTTGGCCGGGTCGTAGTGGGCCTTGATGTAGTCCGGAAACTCGCGGAACGACTTGGTCTTCGGGTCGATAGCGCCCTCGAAGGTGCCGATGGCCACTTCGTAGTCGTTGCGGGTATCGATCAGCAATACCTCGGGATCGCTGATCAGGGCGTTCCAGTCCTGCGGCTCGACGTAGGTGCCGACGCGCTGGTTGGGGTCCACGCCCGGCACGCCGAGGGTGACGATTTCCTTCTTCAACTTGACCTTGGTGCGATAGAACGGCTGCTCGTCGCAGTAGGATTCCTTGTGGTCGACATCGGCCAGGCGCGGATCCAGGCGGAACCAGGCGAACAGCGCATCGATGCCGGCGCGGCTGGCGGACACGGTGCCGTTGATGCCCTCCTCGGCCAGCAGCAGGGTACCTTTGACGTTGTTGTCGAGCAGGGTTTGCAGCAGGGGTTCACGCAGCGCTTGGTAGTCCGGCAGGGAGACGAACTTGTACAGCGCCGCGACGACGATCTTGTCGGTCATGCGGACTCTCTCCAGTGGTCACCCTCGCAAAGGGCGGACCGGGGATGAAATGAAAGCGCCGGCTGAGGCCGGCGCGGGGGCGATTCTACCTCAGATGGGCGCTTCCCTGCAGTTGTCGCAGAGCAATGGTGGCAGCGGCCTTGGCCGCAATAGCGCCGCGCTGCCTGCATCGCGGCCAAGGCCGCTCCCACAAGGCTTCTCTAGCCAGCATCAGTGGTCGTGCTTGCTGCCGCCACGACAGGTCGGCGAATCCGGCGCCATGCCCTGCTGCGCCCACTCTTCGGGGGTGTAGGTGTGCAGCGCCAGGGCGTGGAACTGCTGCATCAGCTCGCCGAGGGTGGCGTAGACCTTCTGGTGGCGCTTGACCGCATTGAGGCCGGCAAAGGCCGGGCTGACGATCACCGCCTTGTAGTGGGTCTCCTGGCCGCGGCTGTGCATGTGGCTCTCGTCCAGCACATCCAGGTGTTCGGGCTGCAGGTCGCTCAGGGCCTGCTGGATCTTGTCGCGCATGCTCATGTCGGGCACTCCTTACTGCTTGGCGGGTTGCAGTTCGGCGGTCATCTCGCCGAGCAGCTTGTCCACTTCCGGCACGGCCTGCTGCAGGCGCTCCTGGGTCAGCTGGGCGGCATGGGCCATCAGCTGCGGCATCTGCTCCAGCACCTTGCGCCCGACCGGGGTCTGGTAGAAGGCCAGCAGCTCCTTCAGCTCGGCCTCGGTGAAGGCGTCGGTGTACAGGCTGACCAGTTCCGACTCCAGCTTGCCCTGGCCGACCACGCGCTCGATGGCCGCATCGGCCTGGGCCTGGTAGCGCTCCAGCACGGCCTTCTTCGCCTCGCTGCCGCCGGCCTGGGCGAAGCGCTGGGCGAACATCTGGCGCACCTGCATGTGCGCCGGTACGGCCAGCTTGTCGGCGCGGCTCATCTCGACGAAACGCTTGGCCTCGGCGGCGTGACTGGCGGCGTCGGCCAGCAGCGGGCTGCTGGCGACCAGCAGCAGGCAGGAAAACAGGGCGCGCAGACGGGTCATGGGGTACATCCTCAGGCAAATAAAGCGGCGGCCATTCTGCGCGCCCAGCTCGCGCCGCTCAAGCGCGACGCGGCCGGGCAAAAAGCCAGTACTTGCCTCATGCCCCGGCAAATGGGCATGCTTACCATTCTCCCAAGACCCTGTTCAGCAATCGCACGGGCTAGCCAGCTGTCTTTACCATGCATGGCCAGGCACGGCAGATCGCCAACAGGCTCTGAGGCCGCACCACCCTCGCGGCCCCACACACGGACGTGTCTGATGAACAGCTTCACCAATCCGCTCGCCCCACTTTCCCAGCCGCTGTGCGACGCCCGTGGCCGCCTCGCGGAAGGTGCCGTCGGCTGGTCGCCGCGGCCGCGCGTGCATTGCGCCCTGCCCGGCAACCGTGGGCGGCGCAAGCGCTGGAATCACTGGTGCATCACCACGCCGGACTGGATGCTGGCGCTGACCTTTGCCGACCTCGACTACCTGGGCTACGGCGCCGCCTATTTCCTCGACCTGCACAGCGGCAAGTCCGCCAGCCACACCCAGCTGCGCCCGTTCGGCCTGGGCTGCACCCTGCCCGACTCGCCGCTGGACAGCCACGAGTTCAGCCACAGCCACCTGCAGCTGCGCGCCGACGATCGCGGCAGCTCGGTCCGTCTCACCGTGGTGGCGCCGGACATCGGCGGCCAGCCACTGCAGGTGGCCCTGGACATCCAGCGTCCGCCGCACCTGGACTCGGTCAACCTGGTCTGCCCCATGGGCCGCCGCACCTTCCACGCCACCAGCCGCCAGCTCGGCCTGCCGGTGAGCGGCAACCTGCAACTGGGCAAGCTGCAGTACCTGTGCACGCCGGGGCAGAGCTTCGCCTCGCTGGACTTCGCCCGTGGCGTGTGGCCGCTGAACAGCCACTGGACCCGCGCCGCCTTCGCCGCCCCCGGTGGCATCGCCGGCAACTTCGGCAGCGGCTGGTGCGACTACAGCGGCCTTTCGGAAAACGCCCTGTGGTTCGGCGGCGAGCTGCTGCACCTGGAGGAGCGAGTGGAGATCACCCAGGGCTCGCCCAACTCGCTGGAGCCCTGGCGCCTGTCCAGCCCCAGCGGCCAGGTGGACCTGTGTTTCACCCCGCGCCAGCTGCACCAGGCCTGTCCCAAGTTCGGTCCCTTCTACGCCGACACCCGCCAGTGGTTCGGCCGTTTCGACGGTCTGCTGCGCGGCCCCCAGGGCGAAAAAGTGCCGGTCAGCAGCGCTTATGGCTGGCTGGGCGCGACCCACGCCCGCTGGTAATCCCCGGTCAGGGAACCCGCCTCGGTAGCGGCGGCCTAAACTGCCGGAAACAGTCCGGAGAGAGTTCATGAGCCGCATCGAAACCGACAGCCTCGGCGCCATCGAAGTACCCGAGGACGCCTACTGGGGCGCCCAGACCCAACGTTCGCTGATCAACTTCGCCATCGGCGAGCAGCGCATGCCACTGGCCGTGGTGCATGCCCTGGCGCTGATCAAGAAGGCCGCCGCGCGGGTCAACAACCGTATCGGCGAGCTGCCTCCGGAGGTCGCCCGGCTGATCGAACAGGCCGCCGACGAGGTACTCGCCGGCCAGCACGACGCACAGTTCCCGCTGGTGGTGTGGCAGACCGGCAGCGGCACGCAGAGCAACATGAACGTCAACGAGGTGATCGCCGGCCGCGCCAACGAACTGGCCGGCCAGGGCCGCGGCGGCAAGAGCCCGGTGCACCCCAACGACCACGTCAACCGCGCGCAGAGCTCCAACGACAGCTTCCCCACCGCCATGCACATCGCCGCCGTGCAGGCCGTGCAGCAGCAACTGCTGCCGGCCATCGCCGAGCTGTCCGGCGCCCTGGCGGACCAGTCGGCCCGCCACATGCACCTGGTCAAAACCGGGCGCACGCACCTGATGGATGCCACGCCGGTGACCTTCGGCCAGGAACTATCGGCCTTCGTCGCCCAGCTCGACTACGCCGACAAGGCCATTCGCGCCGCCCTGCCGGCGGTGTGCGAGCTGGCCCAGGGCGGCACCGCCGTGGGCACCGGCCTGAATGCACCCAAGGGCTTCGCCGAAGCCATGGCCGCCGAACTGGCGGCGCTGGCCGGGTTGCCCTTCATCTCGGCGCCGAACAAGTTCGCTGCCCTCGCCGGGCATGAGCCACTCACCGCGCTATCCGGTGCGCTGAAGACCCTGGCCGTGGCGCTGATGAAGATCGCCAACGACCTGCGCCTGCTCGGCTCCGGCCCGCGCGCCGGCTTCGCCGAGGTCAAGCTGCCGGCCAACGAGCCGGGTAGCTCGATCATGCCCGGCAAGGTCAACCCGACCCAGTGCGAGGCGCTGTCCATGCTGGCCTGCCAGGTGCTGGGCAACGACGCCACCATCGCCTTCGCCGCGAGCCAAGGCCACCTGCAGCTCAACGTGTTCAAGCCGGTGATCATCCACAACCTGCTGCAATCCACCCGCCTGCTGGCGGACGGCTGCCGCAACTTCGCCCAGCACTGCGTGGCGGGGATGGAACCGGACGCCCGGCAGATGGCCGAGCACCTGGAGCGCGGCCTGATGCTGGTCACCGCGCTGAACCCGCACATCGGCTACGACAAGGCCGCGGAGATTGCCAAGAAGGCCTATGCCGAAGGCCTCAGCCTGCGCGAGGCGGCGCTGCAGCTCGGCCATCTGAGCAACGAGCAGTTCGACGCCTGGGTACGCCCGGAAAACATGCTGGAGTCCGGGCAACATGGCTGAAGAAGCGAAGAGCGGCGCCACGCCGCTGGAAGGCGACGGCAAGCGCATTCTGATGATCCTCGGCACACCCAAGCACGACAGCCTGTGCCACGCCATCGCCGATGCCTACAGCAACGGCGCCCGCGGCCAGGGCCATGTGGTGCGGCAGATCAAGCTGGGCGAGCTGCAGTTCGATCCCATCCTGCGCGAGGGCTACGGGCAGAACCAGGCGCTGGAGCCGGACCTGCTGGAGGCTCAGCGGCATATCCACTGGGCCGAACACCTGGTGTTCGTCTATCCGGTCTAGTGGGGCGGCGTGCCGGCGCTGCTCAAGGGCTTCTTCGATCGCACCTTCCTGCCCGGCTTCGCCTTCAAATACCGCAACCGCTCGCAGCTGTGGGACAAGCTGCTGACCGGGCGCACCGCCGACCTGCTGGTGACCCTGGACACGCCGCCCTGGTACTTCCGCTGGATCTACGGCGCACCGGCGCATCGGCAGATGGTGCGCACCATCCTCGGCTTCTGCGGCATCAAGACCCGCCGCCTGACCGAGTTCGCCCCGGTGCGCCCCTCCTCCGAGGAACAGCGCCAGGGCTGGTTGCGCAAGGCCGAGAATCTGGGCGTCAGGGTCTGACGTCAGCGCTTACCGGAGGGCCAGGCGCGCGCGCCGCGCCCTCCAGCCGGCCAGCAGCGACGGGCCCAGCGCGGTCAGCGCCGAACCCAGCACCACCAATAGCGCACCACCGTAGCCGAGCGGATTGATCTGCTCCGGCTGCACGTGGTCCGGCCACCAGACGGCGGCCAGGGCCACGGCGACGAAAGTCACCAGCGGGGTGATCGACAGGGTCGCGCTGACCCGCGAAGCCTCCCAGTGCGCCAGCGCCTCGGCGAAGGCGCCATAGGCCACCAGGGTGTTCAGGCAACAGGCCAGCAGCAGCCAGAACTGTAGGGAGCTGAGCTGCAGCACCTGCAGCGGATGGGCCCAGGGCGATAGCAGCAGCGCGCAGGCCAGGTACAGCACCATCATGATCTGCGGCGAACTCCACTGGGTCAGCAGCTGCTTCTGCGCCAGGCCGTAGAACACCCAGAGAAAGGCCGCCAGCAGGATCACCAGCACCCCGGTGGTGTAGGTCGTCAGCGAAGTCAGCAGCTCTTCCAGGCGCTGGTTGAAGAACAGGCCGAAGCCCAGCAGCAGGATGGCCATGCCGATGCCCTGGCCGAGGCTGAAGGATTCGCGGAACACCAGCAGGCTGGCCACCAGGAACAGGATCGGCGCCATCTGGATCACCAGCTGGGTGGTGCCGGGGCTGAGCATGTTGAGGCCGAGCAGGTACAGCACATAGTTGCTGGCAAGCCCGGCGACGGCCAGCGCCAGCAGGCCCTGGCCACGGCGACCCAGTGGGGCGATGCGCGGCAGGCGGCGGGTGGCGCCCAGCCAGATCAGCAACAGCAGGCCGGAGACCAGCAGGCGATACCAGGTGACCGTGACCGGGTCCATCACCTGCAGCACTTCCTTGAGCTTGATCGGCAGGATGCCCCAGAGCACGGCGGTGGTCAGGGCGAGCAGCAGGCCGAACAGCCAGCGGCCGGAGGAAACGTGCATGACAGCCTCGACAGCGCAACAGCGAAATAGCCCGTCATTCTAGGCCCTGGCCCGCGGCTCCGGCAGCCACAGTTGACCAGTCGGACAGCATGCAACTGTGCTGCGCACGCCCCAATATGGCTAAAAAATGACCACTTGTCGCGCGCCCCGGCTCGCCTGGGACCAGCCACTACACTCACAACAGTGCACGCTGCTGCAGGAGGCTTCGCCATGTTCGGTCAACGCCATATCGACCCCACTCCCGGCACCCATTACCGGAGCGAGAGGGTCAGCGCGGTCAACGGTCAGTACTTCTTCTCCACCCGCGAGGGTACCCTCGAAGGCCCGTACTTCACGCGCGTCGATGCCGAGCGGGAAATCGCCTTCTATATCCGCCGCATGCGCCAGGCCGCCGACATCATCGAGAGCCGCGCGTTCTAGTCAGTCTCCGGCGAAGGCCCGTTCCAGGGCCTCGTTGATCGTGCGCAGCACTTTCACCCGGGCGAAGCGCTTGTCATTGGCCTCCACCAGCGTCCAGGGCGCGATCGAGGTGCTGGTGCGGTCGACCATGTCGCCCACCGCATCGCGGTACTCGCCCCACTTGTCGCGGTTGCGCCAGTCCTCCTCGGTGATCTTGAAGCGCTTGAAGGCGATCTCCTCGCGCTCCTGGAAACGCTTGAACTGCTCGTCCTGGTCGATGGCCAGCCAGAACTTCACCAGCACCACGCCGGCATTGCTCAGCTGCTCCTCGAAGTCGTTGATCTCGCCGTAGGCACGCAGCCAGTCGGACGGCTCGCAGAAACCCTCCACCCGCTCCACCAGCACCCGGCCGTACCAGGAGCGATCGAACACGGTGAACTTGCCGCGCGCCGGAATGTGCCGCCAGAAACGCCACAGATAGGGCTGGGCGCGCTCCTCCTCGGTCGGCGCGGCGATCGGCACGATGCGGTACTGGCGCGGGTCCAGCGCCGCCGCCACGCGGCGGATGGCGCCGCCCTTGCCGGCCGCGTCGTTGCCCTCGAACACCGCCACCAGGGCATGCCGGCGCATGCGCTTGTCGCGCATCAGCATGGCCAGGCGCGCCTGCTCGACGGCGAGCATGTCCTTGTACTCGTCCTTCTCCAGGCTCTGCGACAGGTCCAGGCAGTCCAGCAGACCGCGGTTGTCCAGGCTGGCGACCATGGGCGCCACATGCGGCTGCGCGGTGCGCGGGCCGGTGTGGCGCAGGGCGGCCTGCAGGCCGTCGAGCAGGATGCGCCCCACCGTCAGGCTGCGATAGCACTCGTCGCTGCCCTCCACCACGTACCAGGGCGCGAAGTCGCGGCTGCTGCGGCGCAATACCCGTTCGCCGTGGTGCACGAACTTGTCGTAGGTCTTCGATTGCTGCCAGTCCAAAGGGCTGATGCGCCAGGCGCGCTGCGGATCGTCCTGCAATTCCTTGAGGCGCGTCTTCATGCGCTTCTTGGACAGGTGGAACCAGAACTTGAAGATCAGCGCGCCCTCGTTGCAGAGCATCTGCTCCAGGGCCAGGGCGCTGTCGATGGCCTGGTCCAGCACCGCATCCTTGAAGTGGCCGTGGACCCTGCCCTGCAGCATCTGGCTGTACCAGTTGCCGAAGAAGATGCCGATCCGCCCCTTGGGCGGCAGCTGACGCCAGAAGCGCCAGGCCGGCGGCCGCGCCAGCTCCTCGTCGGTCTGCACGTCGAAGGTGCTGACCTGGATCAGCCGCGGGTCCATCCACTCGTTGAGCAGCTTGACCGTCTCGCCCTTGCCGGCGCCCTCGATGCCGTTGATCAGGATGATCACCGGGAAGCGCCCCTGCTGCTTCAGCTCGAACTGCGCCTCCAGCAGCGCCTCGCGCAGCGCCGGCACCTCCTTGTCGAAGGTCTCTTCGTCGATTGCATGTCCCAATTCGGCGGACTCGAACATATCCATCTCCCTGCCAATAATTCGCTCAGCCTAGCGGATTCCCAGTGCCCCTGGGCATGCCGTTACAATGCGCCACCTTGCATCCGAGTGCGCGCATGACCGATTTTCACCACGCCCAGCTCGATTGGGACGACCAGGGCCAGCCCCGCTCGCGCCAGTTCGGCGACATCTACTTCGCCAGCCAGGACGGGCTCGGCGAGACCCACCACGTGTTCATCGAAGGCACCGACCTGGCGGCCCGCTGCGCCGCCCTGCCCGCCGACGGACGCCTGGTGATCGGCGAGACCGGCTTCGGCACCGGCACCAATTTCCTCTGCGCCTGGCGCCAGTTCGAGCGCAGCGCGCCGGCCGATGCCCAGCTGCACTTCGTCAGCGTCGAGAAGTACCCGCTGGCCGCCGCCGACCTGCAACGCGCCCTGGCCCTGTGGCCGGAACTGGCGCCCTGGTCCGCGCCGCTGCTGGAACAGTATGTCGCCATTCACCCAGGGTTCCAGCGCCTGGTACTGGGCGGCGGCCGGGTGATCCTCACCCTGCTGATCGGCGATGCGCTGCAGATGCTGCCGCAGCTGGATGCGCGCATCGACCTGTGGTTCCTTGACGGCTTCGCCCCGGCCAAGAATCCGGAGATGTGGACCCCGCCGCTGTTCCAGCAGCTGGCGCGGCTGTCCGCTCCTGGCGCCAGCCTGGCCACCTTCACCAGCACCGGCTACGTGCGTCGCGCGCTGATCGAGGCCGGCTTCGTCATGCGCCGCGCGCCGGGCTACGGCAAGAAATGGGAAATCCTGCTTGGTCGTTTCGAGGGCGCCCCGGCGCCAGCGGAAAAGCCCTGGTATGCCCGCCCTGCCCAGCAGAAGAAGCGCCAGGCCCTGGTGATCGGCGCCGGCCTGGCCGGTTGCGCCACGGCCGCCAGCCTGGCCAGCCGCGGCTGGCAGGTGACCCTGCTGGAACGCCACGATGCGCTGGCCCGCGAGGCCTCGGGCAACCCCCAGGGCGTGCTTTACCTCAAGCTCTCCGCCCATGGCACCGCGCTGTCGCAGCTGGTGCTGGCCGGCTTCGGCCACACCCGGCGCCTGCTGCAGCGCCTGCAGCCGGGCGACTGGGCGGCCTGCGGCGTGCTGCAGCTGGCCTTCGACGCCAAGGAGGCCGAGCGCCAGGCCAAACTGGCCGAGGCCTTCCCCAGCGACCTGCTGCAGAGCCTGGATCGCCAGCAGGCCGAGACCATCGCCGGGGTCGCGCTGCCGGCCGGTGGCCTGTTCTACCCCGAAGCCGGCTGGGTGCATCCGCCTGCCCTGTGCCGGTTGCTGGCCGACCATCCGAGCATCCGCCTGCTGCCGCATAGCGAAGCCCTCGACCTGCGCCGCGTCGACGGCAACTGGCAGGCCTGGAACGGCGAACGCCTGCTGGCCGAGGCGCCGGTGGCGGTGCTGGCCGGCGCCGCCGAGGTGCAGCGCTTCGCCGAGTTGCCGCTCAAGCGCATCCGCGGGCAGATCAGCCGCCTGCCGCAGACCGCGGCCAGCGCCGCACTGGGCTGCGTGCTGTGCGCCGAGGGCTACGTGGCGCCGCCGCGCGCCGGCGAACACACCCTCGGCGCCAGCTTCGACTTCCATGCCGAGGACCTGGCGCCGACCGCCGCCGAGCATGCCGGCAATCTCGATCTGCTGCGGGAAATCTCCACCGACCTGGCGGCTCGCCTGGGCGCCGATGCCCTCGCCCCGGCACAGCTGCAAGGCCGCGCCGCATTCCGCTGCACCAGCCCGGACTACCTGCCGATAGTCGGCCCCTTGGCCGATCCGACCGCCTTCGCCGAGGCCTACGCGGTGCTCGGCAAGGATGCGCGCCAGGTGCCGGATACACCCTGCCCCTGGCTGAACGACCTGTACGTCAACAGTGGCCACGGCTCGCGCGGGCTGATCAGCGCGCCGCTGTGCGGCGAACTGCTGGCCGCCTGGCTCGGCGACGAGCCGCTGCCCCTGCCGCGTGCGGTCGCCGAGGCCTGCCACCCCAACCGCTTCATGCTGCGCCGGCTGATCCGCGGCTAGGCCGGCTGGGCGTGATGGCATCGCCGTCCATATAACCAAATGGACTAGACCTTTCCGGGAATACGCCTGTCGGAATCTGTGCTCCTGCCTTGGCGGGGCCATCCCCAACGGCAAAACCGGTAAGGAACCATGTGCGGAATAGCTGGAGAATTACGTTTCGATCACCAACCGGCCGATCTGGCCGCCCTCGCCCGAATCACCCACCACCTGGCCCCGCGGGGCCCCGATGCCTGCGGCTTCCATAGCAGCGGTTCACTGGGCCTCGGCCACCGCCGCCTGAAGGTCATGGACCTGGCACCGGCCTCCGGCCAGCCGATGGTCGACCAGCAGTTCGGCCTGGCCATGGTGTTCAACGGCGCCATCTACAACTACCCGGAACTGCGCGACGAGCTGCGCGCCCTGGGCTACCAGTTCCACTCCGACGGCGACACCGAGGTGCTGCTCAAGGGCTACCACGCCTGGGGTGAAGAGGTGCTGCCGAAACTCAATGGCATGTTCGCCTTCGCCATCTGGGAGCGCGACACGGAGCGCCTGTTCCTCGCCCGCGACCGCCTCGGCGTCAAGCCGCTGTACCTCAGCGACGACGGCACTCGCCTGCGCTTCGCCTCCACCCTGCCGGCCCTGCTGCAGGGCCGCGACATCGACTCGGCGCTGGACCCGGTCGCGCTCGACCATTACCTCAACTTCCACGCCGTGGTGCCGGCGCCGCGCACCCTGCTGGCCGGGGTGAAGAAGCTGCCACCGGCCACCTGGCTGCGCATTGAGCGCGACGGCCGGCGTGTCGAGCGGCGCTGGTGGCAGCTGGACTTCGGCCCGCGTGCCGACGAGACCGGCCTGCAGCTGGAGGACTGGAGCGAACGGGTGCTCGAAGGCCTGCGCCAGGCCGTGCAGGTGCGCCAGCGCGCGGCACTGGATGTCGGCGTGCTGCTCTCCGGCGGACTCGACTCCAGCCTGCTGGTCGGCCTGCTACACGAGGCCGGCGTGGCCAACCTGGCAACCTTCTCCATCGGCTTCGAGGATGCCGGCGGCGAGCGCGGCGACGAGTTCTTCTACTCGGACCTGATCGCCCGCCACTACGGCACCCGCCACCAGCAGCTGCGCATCGCCGAGGCGGAAATCCTCGCCGAGCTGCCGGACGCCTTCCGCGCCATGAGCGAGCCGATGGTCAGCCACGACTGCATCGCCTTCTACCTGCTCGGTCGCGAGGTGGCCAAGCACTGCACCGTGGTGCAGTGCGGCCAGGGCGCCGACGAGCTGCTCGCCGGCTACCACTGGTACCCGCAGGTGGATGGCGCCGCGGACCCGCAGGCCGCCTACCGTGCCGCCTTCTTCGACCGCTCGCGGGAAGAGACCCTGGCCACCCTGCGCCCACGCTGGCATGGCCCGGACTGGGCCGGCGAGTTCCTGCGCGAACACTTCGCCATGCCCGGCGCCGACGCGGCGGTGGACAAGGCCCTGCGCCTGGACGGCACGGTGATGCTGGTCGACGACCCGGTGAAACGGGTGGACAACATGACCATGGCCTGGGGCCTGGAGGCCCGTACGCCGTTCCTCGACTACCGCCTGGTGGAGCTGTCCGCACGCATCCCGGCGCGCTTCAAGCTGCCGGATGGCGGCAAGTACGTGCTCAAGGAAGCCGGGCGCAAGGTCATCCCGCATGCGGTCATCGACCGGCCCAAGGGCTACTTCCCAGTGCCCGGCCTCAAGCACCTGCAAGGCGCCACCCTGGACTGGGTGCAGGAGCTGTTGCTCGACCCCAGCCAGGACCGTGGCCTGTTCCAGCCCGCCGTGCTCGATCGCCTGCTCAGCGAGCCGGATGGCCAACTCACCCCCTTAGGCGGCTCCAAGCTCTGGCAGCTGGCCGCACTCAATCTGTGGCTCAGTGAACAGGGCCTGTGAACGACACAAGGAGCTTCATCATGCGTGCATCCGCCTACAACCAACGCCTGCAGCGCGGCCAGCCGCCGTCCTACCAGCGCCTGCAGGCGCACCTGGCCAAGGACGGCATCGAGCAGCCGGAGCCGCAGAGCGTGCGCTGCGGCTGGGGCCGCCTGCTGCTGGGCCACACCTACCCGGACGCCGAGGCCCTGGCCAATGCGCTGCAGGAAGAGCGCCCGGGCGAGCGTGACATCGCCCTGTACGTGGCCGCGCCGCACCAGGTGCTGGCCCAGGCGCCGCAGCAGCTGTTCCTCGATCCCTCCGACACCCTGCGCCTGTGGTTCACCGACTACCGCCCGGCGCGCGCCAGCTTCCGCGGCTTCCGCATCCGCCGGGTGCAGGGCGAGCAGGACTGGGAGGGCATCAACGGCCTCTACCTGCAGCGCGGCATGCTGCCGATCGACACCGAGCAGCTGACCCCGCGCGAGGCCGGTGGCCCCGACTACTGGCTGGCCGAAGACGAGGCGGACGGTCGGGTGGTCGGCGCCGTGATGGGGCTCAACCACCGCGAGGCCTTCAACGATCCCGAGGGCGGCAGCAGCCTGTGGTGCCTGGCCGTGGCGCCGAGCTGCCAGCGCCCCGGGGTTGGCGAGGCGCTGGTGCGGCACCTGGTCGAGCATTTCATGGGCCGTGGCCTCAACTACCTGGACCTGTCGGTACTGCACGACAACGACAGCGCCAAGAGCCTGTACGCCAAACTCGGCTTCCGCGAGCTGCCGACCTTCGCGGTGAAACGGCGCAACGGCATCAATCAGGCCCTGTTCCTCGGGCCGGGCCCGGAGGCGGAGCTCAATCCCTATGCGCGGATCATCGTCGACGAGGCGCGCCGCCGCGGCATCGAGGTGCGCGTGGACGACGCCGAAGGCGGCCTGTTCACCCTCGCCCAGGGCGGCCGGCGGATTCGCTGCCGCGAGTCGCTGTCCGATCTGACCAGCGCGGTGAGCATGACCCTGTGCCAGGACAAACGCCTGACACACCGCGCCCTGGACCGCGCCGGCCTGCGCCAGCCGGCCCAGCGCCTGGCCGGCAGCGCCGAGGACAACGCCGCCTTTCTCGCCGAGCACGGCAGCATCGTGGTCAAGCCGGTGGACGGCGAACAGGGCCAGGGCGTGGCCGTCGACCTGCGCACCGCAGACGCGGTGCAGGAAGCCATCGAGCGCGCCCGGCGCTTCGACCAGCGCGTGCTGCTGGAGAGCTACCACCGCGGCCAGGACCTGCGCATCGTGGTGATCGGCTACCAGGTGGTGGCCGCGGCCATCCGCCACCCGGCCGAGGTGATCGGCGATGGCGTGCACAGCATCGGCGCGCTGATCGAGGCGCAGAGTCGCCGGCGCCAGGCCGCCACCGGCGGCGAGAGCCGCATCCCGCTGGACGCCGAGACCCAGCGCACCCTGCACGACGCCGGCTACGACTACTCCAGCGTGCTACCCGCCGGCACCCGCCTGGCCGTGCGCAAGACCGCCAACCTGCACACCGGCGGCATCCTCGAGGACGTGACCGAGCGCCTGCATCCGACCCTGCGCAAGGCCGCCGAGCAGGCGGCGCACGCCCTGGAGATTCCGGTGGTGGGCCTGGACCTGCTGGTGGAATCCGCCGAGAGCGAGGACTACGTGGTGATCGAGGCCAACGAGCGGGTCGGCCTGGCCAACCACCAGCCGCAACCGACGGCCGAGCGCTTCATCGATCTGCTGTTCCCGCTCAGCCGCCAGCATCCGTGACAGAGGAGGCCCTATGCATCGCCTGCCCGAACCCGACCTGGCGTATCTGCGCCAGGTGCTGCTGGAGCTGCTGGCCATCCCCAGCCCCACCGGCTTCACCGACACCGCGGTGCGCTATGTCGCCGAGCGCCTGGAAGAGCTCGGCATTCCCTTCGAACTGACCCGCCGTGGCACCATCCGCGCCACGCTCAAGGGCCGCCAGTCCAGCCCGGACCGGGCGGTGTCCGCGCATCTGGACACCATCGGCGCCATCGTCCGCGAGATCAAGGACAGCGGCCGCCCGGCCCTGGCGCCGGTGGGCTGCTGGTCCAGCCGCTTCGCCGAGGGCAGCCGGGTCAGCCTGTTCACCGACAACGGCGTGCTGCGCGGCAGCGTGCTGCCGCTGATGGCCTCCGGGCACGCCTTCAACACCCAGGTCGACAGCCTGCCGGTGAGCTGGGATCACATCGAGCTGCGTCTCGACGCCCCCTGCGCCAGCCGCGCCGAGTGCGAGGCGCTGGGTGTGTCGGTGGGCGACTTCGTGGCCTTCGACCCGTTGCCCGAGTTCACCGAGAGCGGCCATATCAGCGCCCGCCACCTGGACGACAAGGCCGGCGTGGCGGCACTGCTGGCGGCGCTCAAGGCGGTGACCGAGAGCGGCCTGGAACCGCAGATCGACTGCCACCCGCTGTTCACCATCACCGAGGAGGTCGGCTCCGGCGCCGCCGCCGCCCTGCCCTGGGACGTCAGCGAGTTCGTCGGCATCGACATCGCGCCGGTCGCGCCCGGCCAGCAGTCCAGCGAACATGCGGTGAGCGTGGCGCTGCAGGACTCCGGCGGTCCCTACGACTATCACCTGTCGCGCCACCTGCTGCGCCTGGCCGCCGAGGGCGAGATCCCGGTGCGCCGCGACCTGTTCCGCTATTACCACAGCGACGCCCAGTCGGCCGTGACCGCCGGCCACGATATCCGCGTCGCCCTGCTGGCCTTCGGCTGCGACGCCACCCACGGCTACGAGCGCACCCATATCGACAGCCTGGCCGCCCTCACCCGCCTGATCGGCGCCTACCTGCTCAGCCCGCCGGTGTTCGCCAGCGACGCCCAGCCGGCCCGCGAGCACTCGCTGGAACGCTTCAGCCACCAGATCGAGCACGACGCGCAGATGGCCAGCGACACCCAGGTGCCCACCGTCGAAAGCGTGCTCGGAGCGCGCGGCGAGTCTTCCGACTAAGCTTCAGCGCAGGGCCGCACAGGCTCTGCAATGCTCTCTTGAAGCCTGGGCGGCAACTAGGCAAAGTGCTGGCAATCACCCATAAGAAGCATGAGGTTGCGGATGCCTCGCGTGTGTCTGGCTGTGCTGTTGCTCTGCCTGAGCGGGCCGCTGTGGGCACTCTCCCCGGCCCCCCTGGACCGCGACGAACTGCGTCTGTCGCTGGCGCCCTACATGGGTTACTACCAGGACCGCGACGGCAAGCTGGATGCCGAAGCCGTGCAACGCCTGCCAGACAATGCCTTCGAACGGGTTAACGGCGACCACGCCAACCTGGGCAAGAATGCCTCGGCATGGTGGTTCAAGGTGCGCCTGGTCAACGGCCGTCCGCAACCGCTGAATGGCTATCTGGAAGTCAACTACGCGCTGCTCGACCGCATCGACGTCTACCTGCAGGACAGCGACGGCCGCCTGCAGCGCCAGCACAGCGGCGACAGCTTCGCCTTCGCCCAACGCCCGGTGCAGGTGCGCCATTTCTGGTTCCCCATGAGCCTGCCCCACGGCAGCAACACCCTGCTGGTGCGGGTGGAGAGCACCAGCACCATCTTCGTGCCGCTGTTCTTCAGCACCTACGGCGCCAGCGCGGCGGTCCAGGAAAACCTGATGGGCATCAACGGCGCCTTCTACGGCGTGCTGTTCGCCATGTTCATCTACAACCTGTTCCTGTTCATCTCGCTGCGCGAGCGGGCCTACTTCTGGTACCTGGTGTACAACGTCAACGTCGGCCTGTTCGCCGCCTGCTTCGACGGCATGCTGTTCAAGCTGCTGCCCAACAGCGTGGGCCTGCAGTCGGTGAGCATCTACGTGCTGATGTATCTGCACTGCCTCAGCGCCGCCCAGTTCAGCCGCTACTTCCTGCACATCCCGCAGCACTTCCCGCGCCTGGACCAGGGCCTGCGCCTGCTGATGCTGGGCATCGTCGGCTGCCTGCTGTCGGTGCCACTGATCGGCCTGGCCGCTTGGAACATCCTGGCCAGCGTCGCCGTACTCGGGGTGTCGCTGATCCTGCTGCTCACCGGTATCTACGCCTGGCGCCGCGGCGTGCGCCACGGCTCCTACTACGTGCTGGCCTGGAGCGTGCTGCTGGTGGCCTTCATGCTGGTCACCAGCGGCTCGCTGGGCCTGGAGATCTTCGGCATCTACGGCTCGGCGGTGGTGAAGATGGGCGTGACCATCGAGCT
Organism: Pseudomonas sp. GD04019; assembly: GCF_029837695.1. Taxonomy (GTDB): domain Bacteria; phylum Pseudomonadota; class Gammaproteobacteria; order Pseudomonadales; family Pseudomonadaceae; genus Aquipseudomonas. Next base: position 70,568 of record NZ_JAOEEA010000016.1, on the reverse strand, counting down.
GCTCAGCCTGTCCATCGGCCTGGCCGACCGCATCAACCTGCTCAAGGAGGAAGGCTTCCGCTCACGCCAGGCCGCCGAGCAGGCCGAGTACGAGAACCAGGCCAAGGGCCGCTTCCTGGCCAAGATGAGCCACGAGATCCGCACCCCGCTCAACGGCGTGCTGGGCATGCTGCAGCTGCTGCGCGAGACGCCGCTGGAGCGCAACCAGCGCTTCTACGTGGACACCATCAGCAGCTCCGGCAGCTCGCTGATGGCGGTGATCAACGACATCCTCGACTACGCGCGCATCGAGTCCGGCAAGCTGAGCCTGGAAGAGATCGAGTTCGACCTTGAGCAGATGGTCTCCGAAACCCTGGCGCTGTTCACCGCCCAGGCCCTGGAGAAACGCCTGCGCCTCTACGTCAGCCTGGAAGGCGGCGTGCCGCGCCGGGTGCAGGGCGACCCGACCCGTCTCAAGCAGGTGCTGATGAACCTGCTGGGCAACGCGCTGAAGTTCACCCAGGAAGGCAACGTGGCGCTGACCTTAAGCCGGCGCAGCGACAGCCAGGGCCAGCAGCACCTGGTGTTCGCCGTCAGCGACAGCGGCATCGGCATCCACGACGACTCCCTCACCCAGCTGTTCAAGTCATTCGCCCAGGGCGACTCCAGCACCACCCGCCGCTACGGCGGCAGCGGCCTGGGCCTGGCCATCAGCAAGGAGCTGGTGGAGATGATGGGCGGCCGCATCGAGGTGCAGAGCACGCCGGGCCAGGGCTCGCGCTTCGCCTTCGACATTCCCCTGCGCGCCGCCGCCGGCGAGGACGACCTGGCCACCCTGCTGGAGAACCGCGTCGCCCTGCTCTGCTCGCTGGACGGCCAGGGTCTCGACTGCCTGGGCCACCTGCTTGGCCGCTGGGGCATGCGCACCCAGCGCTGCCAGGACCCGGAGCGCCTGCAGGACTACCTGGAAGACTTCGCCACCCCGCCGCTGCTGGTCCTGATGTCGCCCTGGCCGGGCAGCAGCGGGCACTGGCTGGACAGCCTGCGCCCGCACCTGGAACAGGGCCAGCGCGTGCTGCTGCTGAGCCCGCCGGAGCAGCACCAGCAGTTGCCGGAAAGCCAGGGCCTGCGCCTGCTGCACCTGGCCCTGCCGCTGTCGGTCACCGGCCTGCGCGACACCCTGCTGGAGCTGTACAGCGAGCGCCGCCAGGAATCCCCCACGCAGCTGCCCGCACTGGACCAGCGCAGCGGCAACACGCCGTGCATCCTGGTGGCCGAGGACAACCGGGTGAACCAGATGGTGGTGCAGGGCTTCCTGCGCAAGCGCGGCTACTCGGTGCGCATGGTCGCCGACGGGCAGAGCGCGGTGGACGAATACCGCCGCGATCCGAACGCCATTCAGCTGATCCTGATGGACTGCGAGATGCCCGAGCTGGACGGCTTCGAGGCCACCCGGCAGATCCGCCGCCTGGAGGCCAGCCGGCACCTGTCGGCCGTGCCGATAGTCGCCCTCACCGCACACATCCTCGACGAGCACCGCGACCGCGGGATGGCCGCCGGCATGAACGAGTTCCTCGGCAAGCCGCTGGACTGCCAGCAGCTATACGCCCTGCTCGACCGCTATCTGCTCGCCCAGGCGCGCGCGACCGATTAGCATGGCGGCCCGCCGTGGCGCCTGTTGACGGGCCGGCGCAGAAACTGGCCCCAGGAGCCGCCATGCTGATTCCCCACCAGATGCTCGAAGCAGAGACCCTGACCCGCCTGCTGGAAGACTTCGTCACCCGCGAGGGCACCGATAACGGCGACGAGACACCGCTGGACACCCGCGTCGAGCGGGCCCGGCGCGCACTGGAAAAAGGCCAGGCGGTGATCGCCTTCGACCCGGACAGCCAGCAGTGCCAGCTGATGCTGCGCGAGGAAGTGCCAAAGGAGTGGCTGGAGGATTAGCGGTCTGGGCGACCGCTAGTGACTGGTGAAGCGCGGGCCGAGCAGGATGATGCCCGCCCCGACCAGGCACAGCACCGCGCCGAGCCAGTCCGAGACCAACGGGCGGGTGCGCTCGATCACCCCCAGCCAGAGCAGCGAAGCCACCACGTAGACCCCGCCATAGGCCGCATAGGCGCGCCCGGCATAGGCCGCCTCGACGCGGGTCAGCAACACGGCGAACAGGGTCAGGCTGAGCAGGCCGGGGGCGATCCACCAGGCGCTCTTGCCCAGGCGCAGCCACATCCAGAAGGCGTAGCAGCCGCCGATCTCGAACAGCGCGGCGAGGAAGAACCAGACGTAGTTGAGCATGGCGTTGTCCGTCAGCCGCGCAGGCTGCCCTCGCGCTCCCATACGCAGCGCATGCGCAGGTCTTCTTCCTGGGGGCTGTGGAAGCCGCTTTCGGACTCCCAGCGGAAGGTGTGCAGGCCGTTCAGTTCGGTTTCCAGGTGCACCACGGCGCTGGCCCAGTACAGGCGCTTGAGCAGCGCCTCGAACTCCTTGACCCACAGCGCCCACTCGTACTCGATGGCCTGGTAGCTGGCGCCGAAATGGATCACCTGGGTCTGGTACAGGCCCTCGCCCTCGGTGCCGCAGAAGGAGAACATCTCGCGGCCGAGGAACGGCCAGGCGTCGCCGTCGGGCAACTGCTCCAGCACCCGGCGGTTGGTGCCGCGGCGCAACTGGCGTTGTTCGCGGTCACCGGACGGCCAGTCGCGGATGCAGCCATAGACGATGGATTCGGACTCCACGCGGGTACTCCAGAAAGTGCAGGCTGCCTTCTAACACAGGGCATCGGCCCTGCAAAGGAACCAGTGCGCCGCTTGCGGAAAAACCGTGGCGCCAGCCCTAGGCCGGGCGCTTCGGCGTGCGCAGGGCCCAGGCGATGACGGTCATCAGCGCGCCCAGGCCGATCAGCACCATGAACGGCGCCTGGTAGTGGCCGGCCAGGTCGCGACCGAGGCCGGCCAGGATCGGCGCCAGGCAGGCCATGCAGTAACCGGCGCAGAGCATCATCGCGGTCCAGCGACTGACCGCCAGCGGCGTATGCACCTCGTACAGCGGCAGCACCAGCGACAGGGCGAAGGAACCGCTGAGGGCGAAGCCCATCAGCACCGCCCAGACCTCGGGCAGCTGGGTCGGCTGGAAGGTGATCATGGTCAGGCACAGGGTCAGGCTCAGGCCGCAAGCCACCAGCAGCGGCTGGCGGATATCGAAGCGCTGGGCCAGCCAGGGCATCAGCCAGGAACTGGGCAGGCCAACCAGCATGAACAGGCTGAACAGGCCGTTGCTGTACAGCAGGCTCAGCCCCGCCTCGTGGTAGCGCGCCACCAGCCAGGTGGCCATGGTGTAGAAGAAGCCGGCCTGGATGGCGAAGAAGCCGGTCACCAGCCAGGCCCGCGGCTCGCGCCACGGCAGGCCCTGACCATCGCCGGCTAACGCCTCCTCGGTGCGGTTGGGCAGGCGCAGCCAGAGCAGGCCAGCGAGCAGCGCCGGCACGAACCAGGCCGCCAGGCCCAGGCTCCAGTCATCGCCCAGGCTCTGGGTCAGCGGCACGGTGAGCACCGCACCGCCGGCGCCACCGATGGCCATGCTGAAGGAATACCAGCCAACCACCTGGCCGACATGGTCACGAAAGTGGCGCTTGATGAAGCCGGACAGCAGCGGCCCGGCCACTGCGATACCGGCACCGAGCAGCACGGCGCTACCGATCAGCAGCACGCTGGCATGGCCGCCGATGCGCAGCAGCAGGGCCAGCATGATCAGCCCCAGGCAGCAGGTGATGGTGCGTTCCAGGCCGAAGCGCACGGCCAGGCGCGGCGCCAGTGGCGCCAGCAGGCCCATGCACAGGACCGGCAAGGCGGTGGTCAGGCTGATCAGGCCGCGGCTCAGCGACAGCTCGGCGGCGATGCGCTCGATCAGCGGGGCGAAGGAGGTGATGCCGGGGCGCAGGTTGATTGCCGCCAACACCAGCGCCAGCATCAGCAGAGCCCGGGATACAGGTTTCACGGTACATCCAACGGCATGGCGGCCGGTCCGGCCGGGGCAGCAACCCTACTCCCCGGCGGACGGCTCAGGCAAGGTCAGTTCGGAAGAAATCTGACCATACAGACAGCCTCAGTGGAACGGGAAGATGTAGTTCATCCACGCCGCCATGCGCAGCAGGATCTTGCGCATCACCGCCACGTGGTGGAAGTGCTGGCTGTACAGCGCCGCCTGGCCATAGGCGCCGCCCGGAACCAGGGCGCGGTACTGCTCGAAGTCAGGGTCGTCGATCTCGATCCGCACCGGTACTCGCCCTGGGGGCGGCGATCCCGTGAAGCCAACCAGATTACCGGAAGGCTGCACCTGCCCCTCGGCGATCACCCCCACCACCGTCTTGACCTTGCCGCTGAAGACCTTGCCGGGAACCCCGTCGAAGGCCACTTCGGCCTCATCGCCCACGGTCAGGCGCAGCTGGCTGTTCTGACGCATCCAGGCGATGAAGTAATGGCTCTCGTCGGGCACGAATACCATCGTAGGTCGCAGAGGCAACTTGGCCGCGTACATGCCGGGACGCAGCGAGACATGAGTGACGAAGCCGCTCGACGGTGCGCGTACGACGGTGTTGTCCAGCTCGTACTGGGCGATGTTGATCTGCCCCTGCAGGTCATCCACCCGCGCGGTGGTGATATCCAGGTCACGGCGATTGCCGACATTGCGCTTGACCAGCTCGCTGGCGCGGAACTTGTCGGCCCTGGCCGAAACCATCTGCGCCTTCAGCGACTTCAGCTTGTTCTCGAACGGAATCGGATCCAGACGGAACAGTACGTCACCTTTCTTCAGCACTTGGTTGGCCTGCACCGGCACTTCGATCACCCGGCCGCTGACCACCGGTATCACCGGGGTGGAGACGAAGTACATCCGGCTCACTTCCGAGTACGGATGGTTGTAGTTCATCAGGAAGATCAGCGTGCCGATCAGCACCACACCACCCAGAGCGGCGGTGGGTACCGACCATTTGTTCAGCGGGATGCGGAAGATCTTGAAGACGGCGACGCAGATGGCGGTGTAGGTGAGTATCAGTAGAAGATCCATGGCTTACACCTCCTCTGCCGGCGCGGACTCGACCGGCGGCTCGCCTGCGCTGTGGCGCTGTTCCAGTACCTGCAGACGCTCACGCAGCTCGGCGACCTGTTGCTCCAGACCTGCCACATGGCTCTCGGTGGACTTGCCATCGCTGAAGCCCCAGCCGCGGTCGGGGCGATAGAGGGTGGCCCAGATCCACAGGAAGGGCCACAGGGCATGCAGGGTAAACAGGCTGACCCAGCCGGTGGCGTGGATCGCATCCTGGTGCGGATGCTTGCGGTGCACCGCGATCTCGTAAGGAATGTCGTGAATCACGATGACGCCGTAGAACAGCACCAGCCCCACGAACACCAGCAGGCCAAGCGCAAAGTAGTCGAGCATGTGGATCTCCCCTCCCCAGAAACAACCAGATCGGTTGAAAGGCCAGCCAGAATCGGCCAAGCGGCGAGCATCATAGCGTTTCGCCAGTTGTTCGCGCTAACACAGAGCAGACGCGGCGTGAAGCGGTGAAAAAGAGCCTCTGCCCGCCTCGAACAATGCCTGTTCGCTGTATATAGTGCTAGCTCATGTAACTAAGCATTTCCCTGCTCCAGTTCCATTAATAAGAAAAGCTGCCGCCAACAGCCCGGAATGTCGACGATGAAAACAACTAAAGACAAAGACACAGATTCCACCGTTTCCGAACCCCGGACCGTTGCACATACCGAGATCGAGCCCCTCCCGCTACCGGCCCCCACCTCCCTGCAGGTCGGCGGCGAGCAGTACATGTACTTCACCGAACGCGACATCGACCGCATTCTGGAAAACCTCGATGGCCTGCGCGAACGGGTCTTCCCCAAACTGCACGGCGAGGACGCCCTCGACGCACGTCACGCCCAGCATTTTCCCTCGGTGTGCCTGATCGGCCTCGGCCGCTGTGGCTCCAACATCGCCCTGGACGTGGCCTCGCTGGTGTACAACGCGCGGCGCTTCTACCTCAACGAATTCAGCAGCCAGGAAAAGAGCGGCGGCGAGCAGCGCCCGGCCGGCTGGCTGCGCAGCAACCTGCGCCTGTCCGGCAGTCGCGCCGCCAAACCGGTTTTCCTGATCGAGCCACTGGTGATGCTGGGCGACCTGGACAAGGACATCGAGGGGCGCATCCGCTTCTCGCGCAAGGCCGAGACCAGTGGTTTCCTCGACGACTACAGCAAGATGAAGATCATGGACCTGTCCGAGGTTCACGCTGGTGGCGCCGGTAACGCGCCGATCCTCGGCCAGTACCTGGCCAAGATCATCCTCAACAAGGACACCCAGCGCTTCTCCAACGCCGACTGGAAGTTCATCCACAGCTACCTGATCGACTCCTGCGGCATCAAGGCCAACCAGTCGCGCCTGTATTTCTACATCTTCAGCGCTGGCGGCGGCACTGGCTCGGGCATGGCCTCGGAGTTCGGCCTGGCCCAGCAGTTCGCCTACATGAGCAAGACTTTCGAGACCAAGCAGGAGAGCAGCAGCGAGGACAACCGCGGCCACTCCTTCGTCTTCGAGCCGATCTTCACCAGTGGCATCTGCATCCTGCCGAACATTTCCGATCAGCGCATCGAGATGTCCGAGGCACTGCACATCAACGCCGGCCGCCTACTGTGCAAGTACCTCGCGGAGGAGTGGGACTTCTCCTACAACTTCGATAGCGAGGAAACCGGCGAAGAGAGCGTGATGCGCCGCATCCGCCCGTGGAACGCCATGATGCTGATCTCCAACGACATCATGCGCTACGCCGAAGAGAGCGACGGCGGCAACGTACAGAACATCGACGTGAACGCCATGGAGCGCCACGCCAACCAGTACATCTCGCAGCAAATCTTCAACATCCTTACCGCCCAGGCGGTGACCACCGACTACGACCAGAACTACTTCCGCCGCGCTGGCATCGACATCGGCGAGACCATCCGCCTCGACGCCAACGACCTGTTCATGAGCCTGGCCGGCCCAGTGGCCGTGGCCTATGCGGAATCCGTGGTAGCCGAACAGACGCCGCCGACCACCACCGAGAAGTTCAAGGTGTTCGAGAAGGAGCAGCCCAAGCTCAACATCGACGACCTGTTCTTCCGCTCCATCGACCTGCCGCACTTCAACAAGGTGACCCAGGCGATCGAGGGCATCAGCCTGCTGCCGATCGAGGCCAAGCGCTACCGCGCGGCCCTGGAGCAGTACAAGAAGTCCAACTTCGACGCCAGTGCCCTGAGCGACCTGCACTTCTTCAAGAACTGCTCCTCGGTGGTGTCCATTGTCTCCCTGCCGAAGGACTACAAGCTGTCCTACATGGACCTGAACCGGCTCAAGACCCACCTCAACAGCCTGTTCCCCAACACCACCCTGAAGCGCTACGCCTTGGTGATCGGCGCCTCGGCCAACCTGTCGCTGACCACCCTGATCGTCAAGAGCCCGTGCCTGTCGGACGACTTCCTGACCCTGATCGTCGCCTTCATCAAGCGCTGCTTCGCCCGCGACCAGTACCGCTACGACGAGAGCCTGGACAACGCCATGCTCGACTTCATCGTCTCCGAGGACTTCGACGAGGCACGCATCGAGGCCATGCTCAACGAATACGAAAACCCGGCGAAGATCCTCGATACCAACTGGTACGCGATCAAACCGATGTACGAGAAGAAGTACCGCGAGCTGATCCACGACCAGGACAAGTTCGTCTCGATCAACGACATCCGCCTGTCCCGCGAGAGCGTGAAGAAGGCCATCAAGTACCTGCGCGAGATCTACCGCCACCGCGTTGGCAAGACCCGGGTCATTTCGCTCAATGACTATGATGGCGGCAAGGACTGAGTTTCTAGCGGGGCTTTCAGAGACGCCATTCAGCCAGCCACCCCAGGCTGGCCGAGGTGTCACCAGCCGGGCGATATTCCGCGCCGAGCCAGTCTCGGTACCCGGCAGCCTCCAGCGCCTCCAGCAAAGGGGCGAATGTTAGCTCACCCGCCCCCGGGGCTCCCCGCCCCGGGCAGTCGGCGAACTGCACATGACCTAACCTGTCCTTCAGACGAACAATGCATTCGGCGATATCCAGTCCCTGTCGGGCCATATGATAGAAGTCAAGTTGCGCCAGGCAGTTGGGGTGATCAACCCGGCACAGCAACTCTTCCAGTTGCTCTGCGGTGTTGATCAGGAAACCGGGCATATCCAACGGATTTATGGCCTCGCATACCACGCGAACACCCAACGCCTGGAATTGCTCGGCGGTCTTGCGCAGATTGGCCTCCAGAGTGGACATCGCCTCCTCTTGGGCCACACCCTCGGCGAGCCGCCCAGGTAATACATTGATGCAAAGCGGGCGGGCTATTGCCGCATACCTCAGTGCCTCCTCCAGAGCCGCATCGAATTGGCTTTGGCGATGAGGTACTGCGGCTAACCCGGGGCCACCGGACATCAGATCGCCCGCTGGCAGATTGAAAAGCACCAGCGGCATTGCACATCGCTTCAGCTCCTCCCGCAATATCAGCGCAGGTACCTCGTAGGGGAATTGGATCTCCACTCCATCGAAGCCAGCCGCAGCAGCCGCCTGAGGACGCTGCTGCATTGGCAGCTCGTCGAATAAAAGAGATAGATTGGCGCTTACTTTCATGGGAGTTCCCCACGCAGCATTTGGATCAATGTCGAAGGGTCCTGCTCGAGATTGCCTTGGTTGCCGTGCAGGCGCATTAACTGGGCCGCCAGACCACTCATGGGGATTGATCCCTCTTTTTCACGGGCCAGCTTGACCGCCGTGTCCAGGTCCTTCAGAAGAGTCCTAACATGCCATTTGGCGGGCTCGAAGCGATTCTCGGCCATCTGCGGAGCCAGTATCTGCAGCGGTCTGGAGTCGGCAAATCCGCCGGCCAAAGCCTGTGCGAGCAAGGCGGCATCGACCCCCGAACGCTCCGCCAGAGCTACCACCTCGGCAATTACCAGAGCGTTGCAGGCGACCAGCATCTGATTGCAGACCTTGGTGACCTGGCCGGCACCAACAGGCCCCATGCGCGTAAGGCGCTGACCGAGGTGCGCCAGGATCGGGCGAACTCGTTCTATGTCATCAAGACTCCCACCGGCCATGATTGCCAGCGTACCGGCCTCGGCGCCAGGCGTTCCGCCGGATACCGGCGCATCTACCCATCGCATGCCGGTGCGAGCCTGCAGCTCCTCTGCCATCTCACGAGTGGCCGTAGGCTCCAGGCTGGAGAAATCGACCAGCAACTGGCCGGGCCGCGCCCGCTCTGCTATTCCTGTCGGCCCGAAGACCACCTGTTGCACGGCCGCCGTATCGGCCAGGCAGAGCATCACAACATCCGCCTGCTCACATAGCTGGCCGGCAGAAGGCACAATCATCGCGCCCTCCTCTGCCAAGGCAGCACATTTCTCCGCCGAGCGATTCCAGACACTCAAGGAATAGCCTGCCGAAAGTAAGCGCCGTGCCATCGGAAGCCCCATCAGGCCGATACCGGCGAATGCGAGCGAAGGTTGCATTGAAGGCACGGCTAACTCCCTGATGGATTGTGATAAGGCATTGTATCTCCGCCCCACAGAAAGCAAAAAAGCCGGTCATGGACCGGCTTTCTCAGGACATCAGGCGTTTAGTTGACGCTGATCCTGTCGCGGTTCTTTTCCAGCGTCGCCGGACCAATCCCCTTAACCTCCAATAGCTCATCGACCGAAGCGAAAGGACCATTGCTATTGCGGTGATCGACTATGGCCTGTGCCTTGGTCGAGCCAATCCCCACTAGCCCTGCCTCGAGGGTTGCGGCATCGGCAGTATTGAGATTGATCTGGCCTTCAACGTGCTGGACCTGCTCTACAGGGTCAACGGCCTTGGCGGACTCGGTGGTCGCTGCATTGACAGACAGCGATGCAAAGCAAGAGAACAACAGAACGGCGAGCGATTTCTTGTACATGGCGAAGCTCCATTTCATTTGAGGGGAACGTGAACTCCTGATCACGTCTCGAAGAGGCTAGCCCTCGCCAGAAAGCTGTCAAACAGCCACTACCTGGGTTCTGTGCGGTGCTGCACATGCATCCAGTCGACTATTTCTCCTTCCGGCGCATATCCACTCACAGTTTCGCGCAACAGTTGCCGGACCCTGTCGTAATCGTCCTTTGCCAGAACAGTCCGCATTTCGTCGAGAACCCCTTTCATTGTCTCCCAGGACAAATGCTCCTCGCTCGCTCTCATAATCATCGGATGACAGGTAGGGCTGACGTTGTCGCCAATCAGCAGTTCCTCGTAAAGCTTCTCACCGGGCCGCAAACCGGTGAACTCGATATCGATATCACCCTGAGGATTGCGTTCCGAACGGATACTGAGACCGGAGAGATGAATCATCTTCTCCGCCAGCTCCAGAATCTTCACGGGTGGTCCCATATCCAACACGAAGACATCTCCACCCTGCCCCATGGCGCCAGCCTGGATCACGAGCTGAGCCGCCTCGGAGATGGTCATGAAGTAACGGGTGATGGAGGGATGGGTCACCGTAACCGGCCCGCCGCGCTTGATCTGCTCGCGGAACAGTGGAATGACGGAGCCAGAAGAACCCAGCACATTACCGAAGCGAACCATGGTGAAGTGCGTCTTGTTGACCTGATGCACTGTCCCCGAATCATCGAACAGTACGGGAGCGGACTCCAGGCTCAGTGCCTGCAGCACCAATTCCGCCAAACGCTTGGTGCTGCCCATGATATTGGTAGGCCTGACAGCCTTATCGGTGGAAATCAACACGAAATTCTCAACACCAGCTTTAAGCGCCGCCTGCGCGGCACTCAAAGTACCAAACACATTGTTGCGAACACCTTCGGCAATGTTGTGCTCGACCATGGGCACATGCTTGTAGGCCGCAGCGTGATACAGGGTGTGGACCCCCCAAGCGCGCATCACCTCCAGTAGATAGTCCTGCGAGCGCACAGAACCGAGTATCGGTACCAGGCGGATGGGTAGTGATTCTCGCCGAATGGCCGCTTCCAGTTCGCTGTGGATGCTGTAGAGATTGAACTCGGCATGCTCAAACAGCACCAACGTACGAGGCTGACTGCCAATCAGTTGACGGCATAGCTCCGATCCGATCGAACCACCCGCGCCAGTGACCATGACGACCTTGTCGCGAATGCAACGCTCAAATAATTCGACCTGGGGAGGAACCGCATCACGACCAAGTAGGTCGGCAATATCGACCTCCTGGATATCGTCGACTCGCACCCGCCCACTGGCTAAGTCCACGATGGCTGGCACAGAACGAATGTGCAGAGGGAAAGCCTCGAGATGCTGCAGAATTTCCTTGCGCCGAGCCCGACTGGTAGACGGAATCGCCAAGAGAATCTCCTGTGCACCAGTCTCGTTGATCAATTGGGCAATATGCTTGGGCTTATAGACCTTCAGCCCTGCGATCACACGCGTAGCGATACTGTCATCGTCGTCGATGAAGGCCACTGGCCGCATCGAGCGCCCCATGCGCAGGGCCGCCACCAACTGATTGCCAGCAGTACCTGCACCATAGATAGCGACCCGAGGCAGGGCATCATCCTTGCTCGAAAAACTCATGGCCGCACGGACGTTGAACCAGTCCCCCATGAAATACTGACGCATCAGCAGTCGCAAGCCACCTGCCATGACTAGGCTCAGCCACCAGTAATTGAAGACCAGAGAGCGCGGAACAACGGCGGGTGCAGCCTTGTGCCAATAAACCACGAGCGCGAGCAACAACGCCGAGACGGTCACCGCCTTGAAGATGGTCACCAGCGCATCATTGCCCAGATAACGCAGTACCGCCCGGTACATTCCAGAACGAATATAGATAGGTATGGCAATAAGCGGAGCCGCCGCGAATAGCCATAGGTGCTCACCCAAGGGGTTGATCAGTTTGTCGGATCCCAGGCGTACCCAGAAGGCCAACCACAGGGCCACCCAGCAGATCAGGACGTCGGCGCTAAGCTGCAGTAAACGCTTATAGCGGCGCGGCCAGCTCACTAGCCAGAGACGCACATTCATAGGCTCCATGCCCCTATCGATTCAGACTACTCTGCAAGACCAGCACGATACCTAAGAGCCAAGCAGACCAACGGTACATAGGCTAGCGGCAACGCCAACCAGGCATTCCCATCCAAAGCCACCCAGACAGCCAGAGGTGTAAGCCAGCATAAATTAATAGCAACCACCGCCAGGGTAACAGGCAGATGCTTCCCATATTGGCGAGAGGCATGTTGATAGGCATGACTGCGGTGCGCCTGATAAACCTTCTCTCCTCGGACAAACCGGCGTAGCAGGGTGATGCTGGCATCAACCAGAAAGACGCCAAGCAGAATCAGCCACACCAGAAACAACTGGGGCTCGAGCCAAGTCATGTACAGCGAGATCAGCCCCAGTATCAGACCAAGAAAGCCGCTGCCGGCGTCCCCCATGAAGATTCTCGCCGGCGGGAAATTCCATATGAGGAACCCCATCGCAGCCAGTCCTAACGCAGCGGGCAGCAGCGCCGCCTGCCAATTGCCCAGCAGGATGCAGATCAATACCACAGACAGGCAGCATGTCACTGCCTCGACACCTGCAATGCCGTCGATACCATCCATGAAGTTATACAGGTTGAGCAGCCAGACCAAATACACTGCCCCGAAGATGCCACCCAACCAGCCCAGCTCGATATTTGTGTCGCCGAGCTTCATAGGGGGCATACCGCCAAGCCAACAAAGCCCCCAGATAGCGGCCGTAAAATGGACAAACAGGCGCCAGCGAGCCGGCACATGGCCGTGATCGTCGAGAAAACCAATTACAGCCACCAGGGATCCAGCCCCCAACAGCGCCATAGCTGGCCCTAAGGCGAGCCACCCAAGCGCCAACGCGACTAGCAAGGCCAGTAAAAAGCTCATCACTATGGCCATGCCCCCGCCCCGTGGGGTGGGCACGCTATGAGAGCTGCGCTGATTGGGCATGTCCAGGACGTTGCGCTGCAGCGCATACCGCCGCAGCCCCCCAGTCAACCCCCAGGAAAGCAGCAACACCGCAGACAGAAGCAGGGCCAAGATCAGCATGCATTCCTCCGAAAGCTCTCCGCGGTCAGGCGCAAAGCTTCATCAGAGCTAATCGGCGGAGCCCAATCCAATAGCGTTCGCGTCTTGTCGATATCCACCTGCAGGGAACCATACAGCCGCTGTATCAACGCATCGCGCCCCGTTATCCGCAACAGCGTATGCAACATGGGAGTCGCCCAACTCCAAAGGCGGGCCGATTGCTTGAGGGCGAGACCAAGACGACGCAACAGCTCGCTAGTGGAGAGATCTTCGCCATCACTGACGAGGAACACCTGATTGACGGCGGCCGGATGTGCGAGGCAGCGCACCAGCAGATCGACGAGATTATCCAGAGCCACCAGACTCCGACGGTTATCGATTCCACCGAGCGGCAGCGGAATACCTCGATGCAGCCAGCGCATCATGCTGAGAAAGTTGGCGCGTACACCTGGCCCGTAAACCAAGGGGGGGCGAATTATTACCACCTCCATTCCAGATTCGCGCGCGATCTGGAACAGTCCCTGCTCAGCCTCGAGCTTGGAGATTCCATAGGAATCCATAGGCGCGGGCAAGTCATCCGCTCGGAACGGCGAGTTAGCCGGTGTCGACTCTCCATTGACCTTGATGGAACTGACAAATAGGAATCGCCGAACGCCAGCCGCTGCAGCAGCCCTGGCGAGAGAAAGGGTGCCGTCGACATTGACCCGCTGAAACTCCGCCAGTGGATCAGCAGAGCGCTCGCGCATCACATGGACACGGGCCGCGGTATGCACGACAACCTGCACGCCCTGTAGCTGCTGAGCCTCGAGCCGACAATCTTCCAGATTACCCAACTCCAGGAAATCGCATGCCATATCACCCGGCGCACGAGTTGGCTCGCGCACGCCTGCAACCGCCTGGATCTCCGGCTCAGTGATAAGACGGCGAACCAGCGCCCCCCCAACAAAACCTGAGGCGCCCGTCACCAGCACCCGCATCATTGTTCAGACTCTAACGAGACGACTTGGATAAGCGTGTGCCATTCATTTGGAAGGAGCCCGAGGACGCAACAACTCATAAAAAAACTCAACCAGCCTTCGGCTTCGTTCGGATAGCACTGCGTCTCGCCGCCAAAAGGCTCAACAAAAGCGAGCCGACGGCGCCGAACACAAAAGCCAGAATCAGGAAAACAGAAAAGGGTAGCTCCGGAGTAACCCAGAATAGAATGTGGAACTCAGAACGCTGCGGATTTTGCAGCATGAGCAGCAGGATCGCTACTCCAACCAGCAAAAGCGTTCCCAGCAAAATCAAACGCTTAATACTGCCAAGCATATTCAGCTCCTTGCGAGCCGTGACCAGCTCAGCTCATTCATCCTCATTGACACGGTCACGCAATTCCTTGCCGGGCTTGAAGTGCGGCACGAACTTGCCGTCTAGGCGTACGGACTCGCCGGTCTTGGGATTACGCCCCACGCGAGGTGCGCGGTAGTGCAGGGAAAAGCTGCCGAAGCCGCGGATCTCGATGCGATCGCCGGTCGCCAGAGCCTGGGACATCTGCTCCAGCATGGTCTTGATCGCCAGCTCCACATCCTTGGAGGACAGCAGCCCCTGGTGGGTGACTATGCGCTCGATCAACTCCGACTTGGTCATGGTTTTCCCTTCTTTTTCAAGCGGCTAGATCATCTAGTAGGGTGTTTTTAGCACGCCTGTCGATGTTTGGGTAGCCCGAATGTCAAGGGGGAAAATACCAGCCCTCAGGAAATGAAAAAGGGCGACCGAAGTCGCCCTTTTTCCAGAAGCACCGGAACTTAGTTCTGGTTCATCTGAGCGCGGATCAGATCACCGATGGTGGTCGGACCAGTGCTTTCGCTTTCCTGCTTGGTGCGCAGCTCTTTCATCGCGTCCTTTTCGTCTTCGACGTCTTTGGACTTGACGGACAGGCTGATCACGCGGGACTTGCGGTCGATGCTGATGATCTTGGCTTCGACTTCGTCGCCTTCTTTCAGCACGTTACGGGCGTCTTCAACACGATCACGGCTGATTTCGGAGGCTTTCAGGATGCCTTCGATATCGCCGCCCAGGCTGATTACAGCGCCTTTGGCGTCCACTTCCTTGACGGTACCGCGCACGATGGTGCCTTTCTCGTTCAGGGAGGCGTAGTTGGAGAACGGATCGTCTTCCAGCTGCTTGATGCCCAGGGAGATGCGCTCGCGCTCCGGATCAACGGAGAGGATGACGGTTTCCAGCTCGTCGCCCTTCTTGAAACGACGTACGGCTTCTTCGCCCACTTCATTCCAGGAGATGTCGGACAGGTGAACCAGACCGTCGATGCCGCCGTCCAGACCAATGAAGATACCGAAATCGGTGATCGACTTGATGGTGCCGGAGATCTTGTCGCCCTTGTTGAACTGGCCAGAGAAGTCTTCCCACGGGTTCGACTTGCACTGCTTGATGCCCAGGGAGATACGACGACGCTCTTCGTCGATGTCGAGAACCTGAACTTCCACTTCGTCGCCGACCTGAACGACCTTGGACGGGTGGATGTTCTTGTTGGTCCAATCCATCTCGGATACGTGTACCAGGCCTTCCACGCCCTCTTCCAGCTCGGCGAAGCAGCCGTAGTCGGTCAGGTTGGTGACTTTGGCGGTAACACGGGTACCTTCCGGGTAGCGCGCTTTGATGGCAACCCATGGATCTTCGCCCAGCTGCTTCAGACCCAGGGAGACGCGGTTGCGCTCGCGATCGTACTTCAGGACCTTGACGTCGATCTCGTCGCCAACGTTGACGATCTCGGACGGGTGCTTGATGCGCTTCCAAGCCATGTCGGTGATGTGCAGCAGACCATCTACGCCGCCCAGGTCAACGAACGCACCGTAGTCGGTGAGGTTCTTGACGATACCTTTGACCTGCTGGCCTTCCTGCAGGGATTCCAGCAGAGCTTCGCGCTCGGCGCTGTTCTCGGCTTCCAGCACGCTGCGACGGGAAACGACAACGTTGTTGCGCTTCTGGTCCAGCTTGATGACCTTGAACTCCAGCTCTTTGCCTTCCAGGTGAGTGGTATCACGCACCGGACGAACATCGACCAGGGAGCCCGGCAGGAACGCGCGGATGCCGTTGACGTCAACGGTGAAGCCGCCTTTGACCTTGCCGTTGATAACGCCCTTGACTACTTCCTCAGCATTGAAAGCGGCTTCCAGAACCAGCCAGGACTCGGCGCGCTTGGCTTTCTCGCGGGACAGCTTGGTTTCACCGAAGCCGTCTTCCACAGCGTCCAGCGCAACGTGGACTTCGTCACCGACCTTGATGGTCAGCTCGCCTTGTTCGTTGAAGAACTGGTCGAGCGGGATGACGCCCTCGGACTTCAGGCCGGCATGCACGGTGACCCAGTCACCGTCGATGTCGACCACGATGCCGGTGATGATGGCACCCGGCTGCATGTCGAGGGATTTCAGGCTTTCTTCAAAAAGTTCTGCAAAGCTTTCGCTCATGTTGATTCCTGTTGATCAAGGGCGGGGATTCGCCCAAACCACACTCCAGACAATGTGGGTTCGTTATGTAAAAAGAGGCCTGCGGGACTATGACTGGTCTCCCGCATGCCTCCTTGCGAGCCTTTCGACTTAAGACAGCCGCGGCTCAGTTACCCGCAAGATCGCGACTGGCGACCTCGCTGAGAATTCTTTCCATCACCTGCTCGATGCTCAGCTCGGTGGAGTCCAGTTGAATGGCATCGACTGCCGGCTTCAACGGAGCCACCGCACGCTGCATGTCGCGCTCATCGCGCGCACGAATCTCGTCTAGCAGACTCGGCAGGCTAACACCTTCGACCTTACCTTTCAACTGCAGGTAGCGGCGACGGGCGCGCTCCTCGGCACTGGCGGTCAGATAAATCTTCAACGGCGCCTCGGGGAATACCACGGTGCCCATGTCGCGACCGTCGGCCACCAGGCCCGGCGCCTCGCGGAAGGCACGCTGGCGCTGCAGCAGCGCTTCGCGCACCGCAGGCAGGGAAGCGACCATGGAAGCACCGGCGCCAACCTGCTCGTTGCGAATGTCGTCGGTGACTTCATCGCCCTCGAGGATGATGCGCTTACCGATGAACTGCACGTCCAGATGGGCAGCCAGGGTCTTCAGCGCCTCTTCGTTGGTCAGGTCGATGCCGTGGTTGCCGGCAGCAAAGGCCAGCAGACGGTAGAGCGCGCCGGAATCCAGCAGATTCCAGCCCAGCTTGGCGGCCAGCAGGCCGGCGATGGTGCCCTTGCCCGAACCGCTCGGCCCGTCGATGGTGATGACTACGGCGCTCATTTGCCCTCCTCCGCCACGCGGATGCCGACCTGCGCCGCCAGCCCGAGGAAATTCGGGAAGGAAGTGGCGACGTTGGCGCAATCGTGGATGCGGATAGCGCCGCCGGCGCGCAGCGAGGCCACGCTGAAGGACATGGCGATGCGGTGATCACCATGGCTCCACACCTCACCACCGCCGAAGGCGCCACCCTCGATGATGATGCCGTCTGGCGTCGGCTCAGCCTTGACGCCCAGGGCGATCAGGCCATCGGCCATGACCTGGATACGGTCGGACTCCTTGACCCGCAACTCTTCCGCACCACGCAGCACGGTGCGGCCTTCGGCACAGGCGGCGGCGACGAACAGCACGGGGAACTCATCGATGGCCAGCGGCACCAGATCTTCCGGGATATCGATGCCCTTGAGTTTGGCGGCACGCACACGGATATCGGCGACGGGCTCGCCACCCACTTCACGCTGGTTTTCCAGGGTCAGGTCAGCGCCCATCAGTTTGAGGATGTCGATCACGCCGGTACGGGTCGGGTTGATGCCGACATGCTCCAGCACCAGCTCGGAGCCTTCGGCAATGCTGGCGGCGACCAGGAAGAAGGCAGCCGAGGAGATATCGGCCGGCACTTCGATATGAGTGGCGCTGAGCTTGTGGCCAGACTCAACGGTGGCGACATTGCCATCCACCGCCACCGGATAGCCGAAGCCGCGCAGCATGCGCTCGGTGTGGTCACGAGTCGGCGCCGGCTCGGTCACCGCGGTTTCGCCAGCGGCGTAGAGACCAGCCAACAGCAGGCAGGACTTGACCTGGGCGCTGGCCATCGGCATCTCGTAGCTCATGCCGGTCAGGCGCTGACCACCCTTGATGTGCATCGGCGGACGGCCTTCCGGACCGGTCTCGATCACCGCACCCATCTCGCGCAGCGGCTTGGCCACGCGGTTCATCGGGCGCTTGGACAGTGAGGCATCGCCGGTCAACACGGTATCGAACGGCTGCGCGGCCAGCAGACCGGAGAGCAGGCGCATGGAGGTGCCGGAGTTGCCCAGGTACAGTGGGCCGGGCGGCGGCTTCAGGCCATTCAGACCGACGCCGTGAATGGTCACCTTGCCATGATGCGGACCTTCGATCACTACGCCCATGTCGCGGAAGGCCTGCAGAGTGGCCAGGGCGTCTTCGCCCTCGAGGAAGCCTTCCACCTGAGTGGTGCCCTCGGCCAGCGAGCCGAGCATGATCGAGCGGTGCGAGATGGACTTGTCGCCCGGTACGCGGATGCGACCGGAGAGAGAGCCACCGGGATTGGCGAGGTAGATCAGATCATTCGAGTGCATGGCGTCCACATAGGCCCTGCGGGCCAGGATTTTGCTGAAATGCTCGCGGGCATGCCGGGCGCGGGTGAACACGCCCAGCAACTGATGCCCGTCCCCTGCGTCGACCGCGCCGCGCAGGGCGTCGAGGTCATCGCGAAATGCATCTAACGTGCGCAACACCGCCTCGCGGTTGGCGAGGAAGATGTCGTGCCACATCACCGGATCGCTGCCGGCAATCCGCGTGAAGTCGCGGAAGCCGCCGGCGGCGTAACGGAAGATCTCCAGGTTCTCGCTGCGTTTGGCCAGCGAGTCGACCAGGGTAAAGGCCAGCAGGTGCGGCAGATGACTGGTAGCGGCCAGCACCTGGTCGTGGTGCTCCACCTCCATGTGCTCCACGTCGGCCCCCAGAGCGCGCCACAAGCCGTCGACCAGCGCCAGCGCCTCGGCATCGGTGCAAGCTTGCGGCGTGAGGATCACCTTGTGACGACGGAACAGCTCGACATTGGAGGCTTCCACCCCGCTCTGCTCGGAACCGGCGATGGGATGACCCGGAACGAAACGCGCCACATCGCCACCGAAGGCCGAACGCGCGGCGCGCACCACATTGCCCTTGGCGCTGCCCACATCGGTCAGCACGGCATTGCCCAGATCCAGGCGCGCCAGCTGGGCCAGCACCTTTTCCATGGCCAGGATAGGCACCGCCAACTGGATCACCGCGGCGCCCTGACAGGCGGCCAGCTCGGTCTCGCAGCGGTCGACCACGCCCAACTCCACGGCCAGGCGACGCGACTCGGCGTCCAGATCCACCCCCACCACTTCGCTGAACAGCCCTTTCTCGCGAATCCCCTTGGCGAAGGAGCCGCCAATAAGGCCGAGCCCAACCACCACCAGGCGGCCGAGTTTGCTCGCAGCTTGTTGCAGCGGCATTGCATCAGCCACGGAGAATCTGCTCCAGCGCCTCGAGGAAGCGGGCGTTCTCCTGCTCGGTGCCGATGGACACACGCAGGAAGGTCGGCATGCCGTAACCGGCCACCGGGCGCACGATCACCCCGGCCTGCAGCAGCGCCTGGTTGATCGGCGCGGCGTCGCGGGCGAAATCGACGGCGATGAAGTTGCCCTTGGAGGCAATCCAGCTCAGCCCCAGACGGCGGAAGCCAGCCTCCAACTGCGCCATGCCGGCGTCGTTGGTGCGGCGGCTGGCGGCCAGGTAATCGGTATCGTCCAGCGCCGCGCAGGCAGCGGTCAGGGCCAGGCTGTTGACATTGAACGGCGCGCGCACGCGATTGAGCGTATCGGCCACCTGCGGCGAGCTCAGCGCATAGCCGACGCGCAGCGAGGCCAGGCCGTAGGCCTTGGAGAAGGTGCGCGAGACCAGTAGATTCGGGTAGCGCGCCAGGTAGTCGAGGCCATCCGGCAGCTCGTCACCCTCGGCGTACTCGATATAGGCCTCGTCCAGCACTACCAGCACGTTCTCCGGCACGCGAGCGAGGAAGGACTCCAGCGCGTCCGGGCCGAACCAGGTGCCGGTCGGGTTGTTCGGGTTGGCGATGAACACCACGCGGGTGTTGGAGTCGATGGCCGCCAGCATGGCTTCCAGATCATGACCATGGTCCCTGGCCGGTACCGCCTTGCCCTGGGCGCCGACGGCCTGAGTGGCGATCGGGTACACGGCGAAGGCGTACTGGCTGAACACGGCATTCAGGCCCGGTGCCAGCCAGGCGCGGGCGACCAGGTCGAGGATGTCGTTGGAGCCGTTGCCCAGGGTCACCTGGGCCGCCGTCACGCCGCAGCGTGCGGCCAGCCTGGACTTCAGCTCGAAACCATTGCCATCCGGGTAGCGGGTCAGCTCGGCCAGCTCGGCGCGGATCGCTTCCAGCGCCCTGGGCGACGGGCCCAGCGGGTTCTCGTTGCTGGCCAGCTTAACGATGCCGGCCGGGTCGAGATTCAGCTCACGGGCCAGCTCATCGACCGGCTTGCCCGGCACATAGGGCGAAAGTTTCTGCACGCCCGGCACGGCCTGGGCGAGGAAATCGCAACTCATGAGCTCTCCTCAGACACTCACGCGGCTCAGAGAACCGCTTTCGGGTAGGAACCCAGCACTTTCAGGGCGACGGCTTCGCCGTTGATCTTTTCCAGCACGTCCTTGATCAGCGGGTCCTGGTGGTGACCGACGAAGTCGATGAAGAACACGTAGGTCCACTTGCCGCTGCGCGACGGGCGGGTCTCGATGCGGGTCAGATCGATGCCGTT
This sequence comes from Pseudomonas sp. GD04019, assembly GCF_029837695.1. Classification (GTDB taxonomy): domain Bacteria; phylum Pseudomonadota; class Gammaproteobacteria; order Pseudomonadales; family Pseudomonadaceae; genus Aquipseudomonas. The sequence continues at coordinate 49,695 of NZ_JAOEEA010000016.1, read as the reverse complement.
GGTGTGGAACGGCACCAGCAGCTCGTGCAGCGCGCCCGGCTTGTTGCGCATGGAGACGATCACCGAGGTCTTGTCGTCGCCGGTCGGCGGCACTTCCTGGCTGCCGATGATGAGGAAGCGCGTGGAGTTGTCCGGGCGGTCCTCGATCTTCTCCTGCAGCTTGCTCAGGCCGTAGAGGTTGGCCGCCATGTCGCCGGCGATCGCCGCCGAGTTCCATTCGCTCTTCACCCGCTTGGCCGCATCGGCATTGCTGGGCACCGCCACGCGCTCGACGTTCGGGTAATGCGCGTCCAGCCACTTGCGGCACTGGGCCAGGGACTGGGCGTGGGAATAGATGCGGGTGATCTTGTCGGTCTTGGTGGTATCGCCGACCAGCAGGTGATGGTGGATGCGCAGCTCCACCTCGCCGCAGATGACCATGTCGTGTTCGAGGAAGCTGTCCAGGGTGTGGTTCACCGCACCCTCGGTGGAGTTTTCCACCGGCACCACGCCGAAGTTGACCGCACCGGCGGCCACTTCGCGGAACACCTCGTCGATCGCCGCCATCGGCTGGCTGATCACCGCATGACCGAAATGCTTGAGCGCCGCGGCCTGGGAGAAAGTACCTTCCGGCCCCAGGTAGGCGATCTTCAGCGGCTGCTCCAGGGCCAGGCAGGAGGACATGATCTCGCGGAACAGCCGCGCCATTTCCTCGTTGTCCAACGGGCCTTTGTTCAGCTCCATGATGTGCTTGAGCACCCAGGCTTCACGCTCGGGGCGGTAGAACACCGGTTTCTCGCCTTCCGGCAGGGAGGCCATCTTCACCCGCGCCACGTCCTGGGCGCAGCGCGCACGCTCACTGATCAGATCGAGAATCTTCTCGTCGAGGCTGTCGATGCGCACCCGCAGCGCCTTGAGCTGATCGGCGTCACTCATCAGGCGTGCTCCCTCTCGAACTCCGCCATATAGGCAACCAGGGCCTCGACCGCGTCCAGACCGGTGGCGTTATAGATGGAGGCACGCATGCCGCCCACCGAACGATGGCCTTTGAGGTTGAGCAGACCGCGCGCATCGGCACCGGCGAGGAAGGCCTTGTCCAGCTTCTCGTCGGCCAGGCGGAACGGCACGTTCATCCAGGAGCGGGCGCTCGGCTGAATCGGGTTGCTGTAGAAGTCGCTGGCGTCGATGGCCTTGTACAGCAGGTCCTTCTTGGCCTTGTTGCGCTGCTCCATCGCGGCGACGCCGCCCTGCTCCTTCAGCCACTCGAAGACCAGGCCGGAGAGGTACCAGGAATAGGTCGCCGGGGTGTTGTACATGGAGCCGTTGTCGGCGGCGATCTTGTAGTTGAGCATGGTCGGGCAGACGCTACGGGCACGGCCCAGCAGGTCTTCGCGGATGATCGCGACGACCAGGCCGCTCGGGCCGATGTTCTTCTGCGCGCCGGCGTATATCAGGCCGAACTTGGACACGTCGACTTCGCGGGAAAGGATGTCCGAGGACATGTCCACCACCAGCGGGGTGTCGCCCACCTCGGGAATCCAGTCGAACTGCAGACCGCCGATGGTCTCGTTGCTGGCGTAGTGCACGTAGGCGGCGTCTTTCGACAGCTGCCATTCGTTCTGCCCGGGAATGGCGAAGTAGTCGTAGCCTTTGGCGCTGGCGGCGACATTGACGTTGCCGTAGCGACGCGCCTCCTCGATGGCCTTCTTCGACCAGATGCCGGTCTCGATATAGTCGGCGGTGCCGTCTTCCGGCAGCAGGTTCAGCGGAATCTCGGCGAACTGCTGGCTGGCGCCGCCCTGCAGGAACAGCACCTTGTAGTCGCTCGGGATGCTCAGCAGGTCGCGCAGGTCCTGTTCGGCCTTCTCGGCAATGGCCACGTACTCGTCGCTGCGGTGGCTCATCTCCATCACAGAGAGGCCCTTGCCCTGCCAGTCGAGCATCTCGGCCTGGGCGCGTTGCAGCACAGCGGTCGGCAGCGCGGCCGGGCCGGCGCAGAAGTTATGGGCGCGTTTGCTCACGTCAATCTCACTCTTCGTCGCTTGGGGCGTCTACCGGGGTCTCACCCTCGTCCGCCGCTTCCACTTGTTCGGTTTCGGCGCCTTCGGCCAGCACTTCGCCTTCGATGTCGTCATCCGAGCCGGATGGCTCCTGGACTCGCTCCAGGCCAACCAGGGTCTCGTCGTCGGCCAGTTTGATCAGGATCACGCCCTGGGTGTTACGGCCGGCGCCACGGACTTCATCGACACGGGTACGCACCAGGGTGCCCTGGTCGGAAATCAGCATGATTTCCTCGCCATCCAACACCTGCACGGCGCCGACCAGATTGCCGTTACGCTCGTTGATCACCATGGCGATCACGCCCTGGCCACCACGCCCGCGACGCGGGTAATCGGCCAGCGGGGTGCGCTTGCCGTAGCCGCGCGCGGAAGCGGAGAGGATCTGCGCGCCGGCTTCCGGGATCAGCATGGAGATGATGCGCTGCTCGCCAGCCAGACGCATGCCACGCACGCCACGGGCCAGACGACCCATGATGCGCACCTTGCTCTCCTTGAAGCGGATCACCTTGCCGGCGTCGGAGAACATCATCACGTCCTTCGAACCATCGGTGATGGCGGCGGCGATCAGCGAGTCGCCCTCTTCCAGCTTCAGGGCGATCAGGCCGTTGGAACGCGGCTTGGTGAACTGGATCAGCGGGGTCTTCTTCACCGTGCCGTAGGCGGTCGCCATAAAGATGTAGGCACCGGTCGGCTCGTCCTGACTGAAGTCGGAGTCGTCGCCTTCTTCGGCCTCCTCCACCTCGACCACTTCAGCGACCTGCTCGGCGACTACGTCGTCGTCATCGTTCTCTTCGTCGGCGAAGCGTGCACGCACCGCCTCGAGGTCGATCTGCAGCATGGCGGTGATGCGTTCACCCTCGTCCAGCGGCAGCAGGTTGACCAGCGGGCGACCACGCGCGGTACGCGAGGCTTCCGGGATCTCGAAGGTGCGCAGCCAGTAGACCTTGCCCTTGCTGGAGAACAGCAGCAGGGTGGCGTGGCTGTTGGCGACAAGCAGATGCTCGATGTAGTCCTCGTCCTTCACCCCGGTGGCCGACTTGCCTTTACCGCCGCGACGCTGGGCCTGGTAGGCGGCCAGCGGCTGGGACTTGGCGTAGCCGCCGTGGGAGATGGTGACGACACGCTCTTCCTCGGTGATCAGGTCGGCGATGGTCAGGTCCATCTGCGAGGCCATGATCTCGGTGCGACGTACGTCGCCGAACTCGGCCTTGACCTTCTCCAGCTCCTCGCGGATGACTTCCATCAGGCGCTCAGGGCTGGTCAGGATGCGGATCAGCTCGCCGATCTGAGTCAGGATCTCCTGGTACTCGGACAGCAGCTTCTCGTGTTCCAGACCGGTCAGGCGGTGCAGGCGCAGCTCGAGGATGGCCTGAGCCTGCTCGGGCGACAGGTAGTACTTGCCGTCACGCAAGCCGTATTGCGGGTCCAGGTCTTCCGGACGGCAGGAATCGGCACCGGCGCGCTCGACCATGGCTTCCACGGCAGTGGAGGCCCAGGCGGTGGCAATCAGGCGTTCCTTGGCCTCGGCCGGGGTCGGCGAGGTCTTGATCAGCTCGATCACCGGGTCGATGTTCGACAGAGCGACGGCCTGACCTTCGAGGATGTGGCCACGCTCGCGGGCCTTGCGCAGCTCGTAGACGGTCCGACGGGTCACCACTTCACGGCGGTGACGGACGAACACTTCGAGCATGTCCTTCAGGTTCAGCGTGCGCGGCTGGCCATCAACCAGGGCCACGACGTTGATGCCGAACACGCTCTGCATCTGGGTCTGGGCGTAGAGGTTGTTCAGCACCACCTCGCCGACTTCGCCACGGCGCAGCTCGATGACCACGCGCATGCCGTCCTTGTCGGACTCGTCGCGCAGCTCGGTGATGCCTTCGATCTTCTTCTCTTTGACCAGCTCGGCGATCTTCTCGATCAGACGCGCCTTGTTCAGCTGGTACGGCAGCTCGGTGACGATGATCTGCTGGCGGCTACCGCCCTTGTCCATGTCCTCGACCGTGGCGCGGGCCCGCATGTAGATGCGGCCACGACCGGTGCGATAGGCCTCGATGATGCCGGCACGGCCATTGATGATGCCCGCGGTCGGGAAGTCCGGACCGGGGATGAACTGCATCAGCTCATCGACGGTCAACTCGGGGTTGTCGATCAGCGCCAGGCAGCCGTCGATCACCTCGGTCAGGTTGTGCGGCGGAATGTTGGTCGCCATGCCCACGGCGATACCGGACGAGCCGTTGACCAGCAGGTTGGGGATCTTGGTCGGCATGACCGCCGGGATCTGCTCGGTGCCGTCGTAGTTGGGCACCCAGTCGACAGTTTCCTTGTCCAGGTCGGCCAGCAGCTCGTGGGCCAGCTTGGCCATGCGCACTTCGGTGTATCGCATGGCCGCGGCGTTGTCGCCGTCCACCGAACCGAAGTTGCCCTGGCCGTCGACCAGCATGTAGCGCAAGGAGAAGGGCTGAGCCATACGCACGATGGTGTCGTAGACAGCCGTGTCGCCGTGCGGGTGGTACTTACCGATCACGTCACCGACCACACGGGCGGACTTCTTGTAGGCCTTGTTCCAGTCGTTGCCCAGCTCGCTCATCGCGTAGAGCACGCGGCGGTGCACGGGCTTCAAGCCGTCGCGCGCATCCGGCAGCGCACGCCCGACGATCACGCTCATGGCGTAGTCGAGGTAGGACTGTTTCAGCTCGTCTTCGATATTGACCGGGAGGATTTCTTTGGCCAGTTCGCCCATGAGAAGCCTAGTTCCTTTTATGAATGCCCCGCAGGAGGGATCTCAACATGAAGAGCCTTTGCGACCCCTTATGGAAGCCGGGCAGCTTACCACAGGCAAGGAACACCGCCATAAGCTCAGACGCACGCTATTCAGCCTGGATTGCCCCCTAGCAACGGTATCCGTTAAAATTTGTGAAGGCCAACGCGCCAGCCAAGAGCAGTACCCGCACCACCAAGGCGCTAAGGCCATGCTGAACGGACTCAAGACAGACACAACTACCTCCTCACCTACCATCCAACCGATCGACCAAGTAGCCATCCTGCTGTCGACTTTTAATGGAGAGGAGTTTCTGCGAGCGCAACTTGACTCGCTAGTGACCCAAAGCTATTCCAATTGGACTATTTATGCGTCCGACGATGGGTCTAGCGACGCAACCTTGAAAATACTTTCAGAGTATCAGGCACAACTCGGTCCATTCCGACTAAAAATTCTTACCGGCCCGCGCAAAGGCTTTGCCGCAAACTTTATGAGCCTGCTGCAAAACGAGCACATTCAGGCTGAATATTTCGCATTTTGCGACCAAGACGATATCTGGGAACCCGCCCGCCTCGAGACGGGAGTTCAGTGGATGCGCGATGTACCTCCGCACCTACCCGCTCTATTCTGCTCCCGCACCCGCTTAGTAAATGCCCAGGGAAAACCAATCGGTTTTTCCCCCTTATTCAAAAAGCAGCCCTGCTTCAGAAATGCTCTCGTTCAAAGTATTGCTGGCGGCAATACCATGCTGCTAAATAAAACAAGCCGCCAATTGCTTGCTCAAACGCGCAAGATAGAGCTCGTTGTATCGCACGACTGGTGGGCCTATATTTTAGTTAGCGCGCACAACGGCATACTTGAATACAGCGATAAAGCGCTCGTCAATTATCGCCAACACAGAAAGAATCTAGTTGGCTCAAACTCATCTCTTCGAGAGCGCCTAGTTCGTATATCAAAGATATTTCAAGGAACTTTCCGAGACTGGAATGAAAGAAACATCAGCGAACTTGATAACTTTCGCCAATCTCTCCCGACGCAAAATAAAAACGCCTTAGATCTTTTTGCCGAGAGCCGACAAGCTATACTGCCAAAGCGCATCAGCTTGCTACTACGATCTGGCGTTTATAGACAATCTCTCTCTGACGCAGTAGGACTCCTGCTCGCAGCCATATTGAAAAGGATGTAGTCATGACCATTTTAGTTACTGGAAGTGCAGGTTTCATTGGCGCAAACTTCGTGCTCGACTGGCTCACACAAGAAACCGAGACCGTAATCAGCTTAGACAAGCTAACCTATGCAGGTAATCTGCAGAACTTGGCCAACCTAAAAAACGACTCTCGGCATATTTTCATTCATGGCGACATAGGAGATATGGCGCTAGTCGCTGACCTTCTTGCCAAATACAAACCAAGGGCCATTGTCAATTTTGCTGCAGAATCTCACGTTGACCGCTCCATCCATGGCCCAGAAGAATTCATTCAAACCAATATCGTTGGAACATTCCGCCTATTGGATTCAGTTCGCGCCTACTGGGGTATCCTGCCTGATGCCGAGAAGAAAGCGTTTCGCTTCCTACATGTTTCCACCGATGAAGTATACGGCTCTCTAAGCCCGACCGATCCAGCCTTCACGGAAAATAACAAGTACGAACCCAACAGCCCATACTCCGCCTCCAAGGCAGCTTCAGACCATTTGGTGAGAGCGTATCACCACACTTACGGCCTTCCCGTACTCACCACAAATTGCTCCAACAATTATGGCCCCTATCATTTCCCGGAAAAGTTGATTCCTCTGATCATCCACAACGCCCTCTCCGGCAAGCCCCTTCCAATTTACGGCGACGGGCAACAAATTCGTGACTGGCTATATGTCAAAGACCATTGCGCGGCCATCTGTCGAGTATTGGAGGCAGGTCAGTTAGGCGAAACCTACAACGTCGGCGGCTGGAATGAAAAATCCAATATTGATGTGGTGCACACCCTCTGCACCATCCTCGACCAAGAGCAACCTAGAGCCGATGGGAAAAGCTATCGCGAACAGATCACTTTCGTGAAAGACCGCCCTGGCCACGATCGCCGCTATGCCATTGACGCCACACGCTTAGAGCGCGAGCTCGGATGGAAGCCCGCAGAAACCTTCGAAACAGGCATCCGCAAGACTGTTCGCTGGTACTTGGACAACCAGGACTGGGTCCAGAACGTAACTAGTGGCAGCTATCGCGAATGGGTCGGCCAGCAATACACTTGAGAAAGATACTTCTACTGGGTAGCAACGGTCAGGTGGGCTGGGAGCTACAACGTTCGCTTGCCCCACTGGGAAATCTTCTAGCATGCGACCGCCAGCAAGCCGACCTGGGCGACCTGCCGCATCTGGAACAATTGATTCGCCGAGAACAGCCCGACATCATCGTAAATGCCGGCGCCTATACAGCGGTAGACAAAGCCGAGAGCGAAATCGCTCTCGCTCGAAGAATCAATGCCGAGGCCCCATCCGCATTAGCAAAGCTGGCACTCGAACTCGGCATCTGGCTTGTTCACTATTCCACCGACTACGTATTCGATGGCAGCGGAAACACCCCGAACTCAGAAGACTCCCCTACCTTACCCCTGAGCATCTACGGTAAAACCAAACTGGAAGGAGAGCAGGCCATCCGCGACAGCGGTTGCAATCATCTAATCTTCAGAACCAGTTGGGCCTATGCGGCACGAGGCTCAAACTTCGCCAGAACCATGCTCCGCCTAGCTCAGGAGAAAAATGAGCTTCGCGTGATTGCGGATCAATATGGAGCCCCAACCAGCGCCGAGTTGATTGCAGACGTTACCGCCCTAGCCCTGCAGCGCCTTGCTCAGGACTCGGAGCAGAGCGCTCGCGCGAGTGGTACCTACCATCTTGTCGCCAGTGGCGAAACGAATTGGCACCAATATGCACAGTTCGTTATTGCAGAAGCCAGTCGTCTTGGTCTGAAACTACGCACTAATTCAGAGCGCATCATCCCTATCAGCACAAACGAGTTCCCTCTGCCGGCAAAGCGCCCCTCAAACTCGCGCCTTAACAACAGTAAATTGCAAAGAACCTTCGACTTGGTGATGCCCAACTGGGAATACCACGTCAAACGCATGGTTCAAGAAACTATCCAACAGAGCACATTATGAAACGCAAAGGAATCATCCTCGCCGGCGGCTCTGGCACCCGGCTGCACCCGGCCACCCTGGCCATTTCCAAGCAACTGCTGCCGGTATACGACAAGCCCATGGTCTATTACCCACTCAGCACCCTGATGCTGGCCGGCATCCGCGATATTCTGATTATTTCCACCCCGCAAGACACCCCGCGTTTCGAACAATTGCTCGGTGACGGCAGCCAGTGGGGGCTTAACCTTCAATACGCAGTACAAGCCTCACCGGATGGTCTCGCGCAGGCTTTCATCATCGGCGAGGATTTCATTGGAGACTCCCCGTCAGCGCTGGTTCTAGGGGACAACATCTTCCACGGCCACGACTTCGATCATCTGCTGGGTAATGCGATGAGCCGAGAGAAAGGCGCCAGTGTCTTTGCATACCACGTGCATGATCCCGAACGCTACGGCGTGGCTGAGTTCGACACCAGCGGCAAGGTGCTGTCTCTCGAGGAAAAGCCACAACACCCTAAGTCCAGCTATGCCGTGACGGGCCTCTATTTCTATGACAACCAAGTCGTAGAGCTTGCAAAAAACCTCCAGCCCTCTGCCCGCGGCGAATTGGAGATTACCGACCTGAACCGCCTTTATCTCGAACAGGGGCAACTCAGTGTTGAGATCATGGGACGTGGCTATGCCTGGCTTGATACAGGCACGCACGATTCGCTCCTCGAAGCCAGTCAGTTTATCGCCACACTGGAACACCGCCAGGGTTTGAAAGTGGCTTGCCCCGAAGAGATTGCATACCGACAAAACTGGATCAGCGGAGAACAGCTTAAATCACTAGCACAGCCGCTGACCAAAAATGGCTATGGGCAATACCTACTGAGCCTACTTACAGAGAAACTGATGTGATGAAAATCACCAAAACAGAAGTGCCTGATGTAATTGTGATCGAGCCAAGAGTTTTTGGCGATGAGCGCGGCTTCTTTTATGAGAGCTTTAATGGCGAGCAATTTCGAGAGGCTACCAAAGTCAACGTTAACTTTGTGCAGGATAACCACTCGAAGTCTGTAAAAGACGTACTGCGCGGCCTTCACTATCAACTCAAGCAACCCCAAGGGAAGCTTGTTCGAGTTGTACAAGGCGAAGTTTTCGATGTCGCTGTAGATATTCGCAGATCCTCGCCGACCTTTGGCAAATGGGTCGGAATCCACCTAAGCGCCGAAAACAAGAAGCAACTTTGGATTCCAGCAGGTTTTGCACACGGCTTCGTTGTATTGAGTGAAACAGCCGAATTTTTATACAAAACCACTGACTACTACTCTCCCGAAAACGAGCGCTGCATCATTTGGGATGACGAAATGATTGGAATCGAATGGCCGCTTAGCCACCCCCCACAACTGTCCGCTAAAGATTCGAAGGGTTTACGCCTGTCCGAAGCAGAGATTTTCGAGTAACTTTCCAGGCGAGCCCTCACAGTGTTTATAAATTTCTTCAGGGATTTGTACGAATCAAAGCTTGTGCTTAAGCAGTTGATTTGGCAGCAGCTTACGATGCGTTACCGAAGGACCGCTCTCGGTTTTCTGTGGACGCTGCTGAACCCGCTGCTGACTATGATCGTCACGTCAATAGTTTTTTCCATGATAATGCGATGGCCGCTGAAAACCTTCGCCATCTTTCTTTTCTCCGGACTGGTGCCGTATACCTTCTTCTCGAACTGCTTATCGCAGGGAATGCAGTCACTGCTTAACAGCGAAGCACTGATCAAAAAGATCAAGGTCCCCAAACAGATATTTGTCGTATCACAATCGATCAGCCTGCTTGTAGATGCGCTGTTGAGCACGCTTTGCTTGTTCCTGATTGCATTGGCAATCGGCGCCCCCCTCACATGGTCATTGACGATATTGCCGATCAATTTCCTGCTGATCTTTATCTTCGCTCTTGGATTGGCGCTGGCCTTATCTGTTGCCACCGTGTCCTTCCGCGACCTCCCCAATCTAGTCGGGGTAGCACTGCAGGCACTCTACTACCTAACCCCGATTATTTATCCACTATCTTTCGTTCCGGAAAATTATCGGTGGCTCTTCGACCTTAACCCAATGACACTATTTGTCGAAATATTTAGACTACCTTTATATGAGGGGAGCGTAGCCGGTATAGATACCTACTGGAAAGTGGCACTCTTGGCCACCCTCAGCCTCATTCTAGGCATTTACACTTTCAAGAAAAACGACCCTTACATCGTATTTAAGCTGTGAACAATGAACTCAAGCATATCGATTAAGAATGTAAGCCTGAATTTCAGGCTGTATCACAGCAAAGGAATATCGCTAAAAGAATTCTTTGCCGATCTTCTCAAGCGAAAAAAAATAAATCGCTACAGTCAATTCAAAGCGTTGGATGATATTTCACTGGAGATCAAACACGGTGACCGAATTGGTATTGTCGGCCATAACGGCGCGGGCAAGAGTACGCTATTAAAGACTATATGTGGGATTTATCACACTGACCAAGGCTCCGTAGAAGTAGAAGGGAGAATAGCCCCACTACTGGAAATCGGCGCTGGCTTCAACCCTGAACTGAGTGGCCGTGAGAACATTTATCTTAACGGAGCTATTCTCGGATATGGAACAGCCAAGCTGAAAGAAATCGAACCTGAGATAATAAATTTCACTGGACTGGAAGAGTTTATCGACACACCGGTGAAATATTATTCAACCGGCATGTATATGAGGCTAGCCTTTGCTATTGCAACCGCTGTAAAACCCGACATCTTGATTCTCGATGAATTGTTTGCAGGCGGCGACGCGGAGTTCATAGACAAGGCGCTAGAACGCATGCATGAATTCATCGCAAGCTCGAGCATAATGGTCTTTGTTTCACATCAGCCGGCACTCTTACAAAGACTCTGTAACCGCATAATATGGCTAGATCATGGCAAAATCATAGCCGACGGTGATCCAGAAATCACGATTGAACGTTATCTAAACAATATTAGAGGAGAATAAACATGGCCATTCAATTATTCGTACCTAACTTCCGTGTCGATGAATGCCTCGAGGGCATTCGTGAATGCCTCGAGAAAGGCTGGACCGGGCTAGGGTTCAAGACCGTTGAAATTGAGAATGAATGGAAGAAGTATACCGGACTCCCACATGCACATTTTCTGAGTTCGAACACTGTCGGCCTGCATCTGGCCTTCCATCTCTTTAAAGAGAAATGTGGCTGGGATGATGACGCCGAGATCATCACCACACCGCTGACCTTCATTTCCACCAACCATGCAATCATTCAGGCAAACCTGAAGCCCGTTTTTGCAGATGTCGACGAATCTCTCTGCCTTGACCCCGAGGATGTAGAGAAAAAAATAACCCCGAAAACCAAGGCTCTGATTTTTGTTGGCCTTGGTGGCAACACTGGGCGCTATGAAGAAATCGTCAAACTGTGCAAGAAACATGATCTCAAGCTGATTCTGGATGCGGCGCACATGTCCGGCTCGCGCTTGAATGGCGCACATGTTGGCGCAGATGCAGATGTCGCGGTCTTTAGTTATCAGGCTGTCAAAAACCTCGCGACAGCGGACTCCGGCATGATCTGCTTCGCCGAAGCAGAAGACGACGAGCGCGCAAGAAAGCTGACCTGGCTTGGCATCAACAAGGACACTTACGCGCGCACCGTTACCCAAGGCGCATACAAGTGGATGTATGACGTAGAAGAGCTGGGCTTCAAGTATCACGGCAACTCGATAATGGCCGCCATGGCACTCGTCTCGCTGAAATACCTCGATCGTGACAATGCTTATCGCCGCCAGTTGGCCACTTGGTATGAAGAACTGCTGAGTGGGGACGAACTGATTCAAATTGTTCCGATTGCGCCAGGCTGCGAGTCCTCACGCCACCTATTCCAAGTTCGCGTAGCAAAGCGAGAGCAGGTACTAATGGCGCTGAATGAGTATGAAATTCATCCTGGCGTACACTACCGGGACAATACCGAATACCGCCTGTATAACTATGCCGCCGACACTTGTCCTAAAGCACATCAAGCCAGCAAAGAAATCCTGTCTCTGCCCATGCACATGGGGATTACGCGGAGCGATGTAGAGTTCATCTGCGAAAAGCTTAAATCCATAGTTCGAATTGCCATTTGATCGAATAATTTGGCTCAACCTAAAATACGGTTTTTATATGCTTATATCGAAACGCATTCGCTTACGCGCAATAGAAGAAGCCGATCTATGTATTATGGCTGAATGGCGCAGCAATCCCGAAGTCTATGAATATTTCTATGAGTACTTGCCAATATCTACAAGACAACAAAAAAACTGGTACGAAAAGCAACTGCAAGACTCTTCAGAAATCAATTTCATTGTATCTCGCGCAGATGACAATAAAGCGATAGGCACTGTTAGCATATACCACATCGACAGAAGGAATCGCAAAGCCGAATGGGGACGCCTGATTATTGGTGACAAGGAAATGCGTTCCGGTGGCTATGGCGCTGAAATCGAAGCACTTATTTTGCAGTATTCATTTGAGCACCTTAATCTCCACAAACTTTACTGCGAAGTACTGGTTGACAACTCCTCTGTTGTCGAGCTGCACAAAAAATTTGGATTTAAGCAAGAAGGCATCCTGCGAGATCATGCGTTTAAAGCAGGAACCTATGCAGATGTAGCCGTTCTATCCATGCTTGATGAGGAATATCTCGAATCTTGCAAGAACGGTCGGATGTCGGTAATGCTTCAACGCATGGCCATCAAGTAATAGCTTGCCAGTTAGAGCCTTCAGAAAGAAGGCTTTAGCTGATCTACCCGAAATTCCTACCCAGCAGCAGACTGATTACTAAACTATGATCTCTAGCATTGCATGCCAGGAGCTATCGCTTTGAATATAAATCTATGGGTAGAGAGCAGTATTGCCACAGACCGCGTACTTTCCAATTTCTTAAATGATATATCTAGCGAAACAGTCTGCACCACCCGGACTATTAGTGATATAAGCTGGAAAACGCTTCACTCCAGCCTGAATATATTCTCCCGCGCCGCCCATCCAAACATATCCTGGATACCAGCTTACTTAAAGCGCAATAACATATCATACATCTATTATTTAGATGATAATTTCTGGCGCATACAGGGCAATAGTGAACTAGCAAAATTCTATCAATCTAAATCCACCATCGATACTCTTGATGAATTTGTCCGCCACGCGTCTTTAATAATCGTAAACTCCCCTTCAATCTTGGAATTCATCGCAACTAGATTCCCCGAGGCACAGTGCGAATTACTCCCTCCGCCCTTTGATTCTGAACTAGCAGATAAACACATACAGCCCAAGAAAAGAGCATCTTCTAATTTTGTGGTTGGATATGCAGGCAGCTACAAAGCGACCGAATTAGAAATAATTGAAAAATCAGTATTAGACCTATGCAGCAAGCGACCAGATATCAGATTCGAATTTATCGGCGGCATTACAGAGCGCTTGCGTGGCCTTAATAACGTCCAATGGTTCCCTGGCTTTGACGACTACCACGAATTCATCAAATTCAAAATATCTCGTCAATGGGATCTTGGACTAGCCCCCTTACTTGACAGCCCATTCAATGCATCCAAAACAAATAATAAATTTAGAGAGTACGGAGGATGTGGCATCGTCGGCCTGTATAGCAATGTCTCGCCATACAGGGAAAGCGTTATACATAGAGAAACAGGCTACCTTACTAACAATGATGTGGCCTCATGGACTAACGCAATAGTAGCTGCGGCAGAAAATCCAGCACAGCGCCTGAAGATTTCAGCAGTCGCCAAAGGCTTTGTAAAGAAAAACTACTCACATCAAGCGATAGCCCCTCTCTGGATGAAAGCTCTTAAAAAAGCCCCTCCGGCAAGACCTGAACTTGGGCTCTCTACAACTCAGAGAATGCGATTGAACTATATTAAATTCCACCATCAAACTCACTCACCAAGTCTCGCTCTCCAAGCTGAAACCGCCAACCAGCTAATTCTATACAAGAGAAGACTTTACGAGCTATTCCGGTATATTTTTACAATCACAAAAGCAAAAAAGCTCTCAATCATCCTTCTAGGACTACTTGCCGCGCTAACATTAATTAATTTGAATATTTATTTAGTGCGAGAAATTTTGTCTTGAAACAAAGAATTTTAATTGTATGCAATGACGTTGTTGGCGAAAAGATGGCTGGACCAGCCATCAGATGCATGGAAATAGCCGCACATCTTGGGCATGATTTCTCTGTGTCTGTAGTTGCCCGGAGCGTACAAGCGAATCATCACGCGGGAATCGATATATTCGAATTTTCCAACGATAGATTCTATCTCTGCGCAGAAGCGGCCGACATCATTATTATTCAAGGTGACGCCCTACGCACTCATCCCTTTTTAAAGAGATGTAAAGCAGCTCTGATTGCTGATCTATATTGCCCCATCCCCCTTGAGTACCATCAGGTTTCTGATGGCCTTGATACCGACATCAGAACCTTTACGAGCGCCTACCTTGCAGACATTCTACGTGAGCAGCTTGCTTATGCTGACCATTTCATCTGCGCAAGCGAGCGGCAGCGTAACTACTGGCTGGGGGCGTTAACCACAGCAGGCCGCATCAATGCATTGCGTTGGCCACAGGCGAACCACGCGAATGTGGACGAGCTTATATCGCTTCTACCCTTTGGCTTAGCGAACACCCCGCCAGTACTTGAGCGTAGCGCCCTGCGTGAGATGTTCGGCATTCCGGCTGATGAATTTGTCATGGTATGGGGCGGCGGCATCTATCAGTGGTTTGACCCCCTGACAATCATTCGAGCAATACATCGACTCATACAAACTGGAAACAGGGTTCATCTCGTCTTCATTGGTGTCAAGCACCCCAATCCGAGTATCGAACAACACGACATGTGTGCCCAGGCACTGGCTCTCGCAAAAGAGCTTGGCTTGAATGGCTCGTACGTGCATTTCAACTTTGGATGGATTGATTACAAAGAGCGACATAACTATCTGCTGGATGCAGATATCGGCGTCAGTGCCCACTACAACAATCCAGAAACGGTTTTCTCCTTTAGAACCCGTATGCTGGACTATCTCTGGTGTGGCCTACCTATAGTCGCGACCAAGGGCGATGTGTTCGGAGACGCATTAGCTAAGGAGCAATGCGGTATTTCTGTCGACTATGAAAGCGTTGACGGCTGGACTTCAGCCTTGAACTCTCTGATCCACAGTCCAGACGAACTGAAGAAACTACGTGAAGGCAGCAGAAGATTCGCCGAGCAATTCCGCTGGGAAACGCTTGTCTCCAAATTCTCGGATCGATGCCGAAATCTAAGCCCCTCTCCTGACAGGGACTTCATCAGGAAGAACTTTGCCGCCTCGCCAACATCAACCCTCCTGCAACGTTTGAAAGGAGCCTACAGCCGTGGAGGCATAGGAGCGTTACTCAATGCTATTGGCCGCAGGTTGAAAATCAATGGATAGCACAAAAGCGACCTCTTGCATCTACGGTATCGTAGTAACCTATTATCCGGACACCAATTTCCTTGAGCGGCAACTCCGTATACTTTCCAAACAGGCAAGTAAGGTTATTCTCGTAAACAACGGGCCGGACAATTCACTCGCGGAATGGATTAGTGAGATTAAGCTATCAGATAGCGTGAGCGCCATCCAACTGGATAAAAATCACGGCCTTGCATATGCACAGAACATAGGAATTGAGCATGCCCGATTGTCCAATGCTACCCACGTAGCTATATTCGATCAAGATAGCTTGCCTGATTGCGATATGATCCCACGCCTGCTTGCTGCTCTTTACTCACAACAGGACAAAGGTTTAAAGGTGGCTGCGGTCGCCCCTTCCTATCGCGATAATCCAGACTCCCCATTATCCGGATTCGTCAGAACGGGCTTCTTGGGATTCAAGCGCGTTTTCTCGACACCCTCTGAGCCTATTGTGGAAGCGGACTTCCTAATCTCATCAGGCACGCTCATTCCTATAAGTGCATTGAACGAAATAGGGTTGATGGAGGAAAATTTTTTCATTGATCATATCGATACTGAGTGGTGTTTTCGCGCACTTTCCAAAGGCTACCGGCTCTTTGGTGTAGCTGACGCAACGATGAAACACTCCCTAGGTAATCACAGAACTAGAATCTGGTTTCTACGTTGGCGAACGGTCCCGTATCACTCCCCTTTCCGCTATTATTATATTTTCAGAAATAGCATCATTTTGATGAGACGCAGCTATATGCCGCTCAGCTGGAAGGTTTCTGATTTTTCAAGAAATCTGCGCGCACTTTTCTTCTATAGCTTATTTTCAAAAGACCGTACATCTGTCCTAAAAATGATGTTTAAAGGATTCATAGACGGCATAAGAAATCGCATGGGAAGACTTTCCGATCATTGATTTTAACTATATCGATGGCTTATACCGCCCCCACGCACTTATAATCAATCACCCCCTGTAGATAATCAATCTTACGCTGCAGATCAAAACGAATCTCTCCAAGCTTTATAAGCTCATACTCAATCAAAGTCGTGTACTTATACCCATCATCACGCGATTCGAAACTCACGCTAGAGAATTTATTGCAAACACCTTGCAGATTCTTAGAAAGCTCAGAATCTGTACAAGCCTTCGAACACTCGGAAATGTATCTAAGTTGCCGCTTAAAGTACTCATATGCGCCGAGCACATCATTAAGACCGGCACGCTCAATCTCGCTAAACTGGCAAGCGTAAGACTCCATCCTTCGCACATGATTCTTGAACTGATAGGTTTCCAATTCGTCTTGAGGATCTAATGAAAAGTCCAGCTCCTTCGACTTAATTAATAGTGCCTGCCCTGTCGGAAGCTCCGTAATAGTCAATCCAAGCTTACGAATATACTCTCTCTCAACCACGTGCTGTTTGGCAAAAAGCAACGCCCCATAATCATCAAATAAAATAACTCCCCCAACACTTACCTTTGGGTATAGAGCAGTAAAAGTCTCTATTTCAGCAATAGCATTATTCAAATCGATATGAAGAAATGCAATTTTTTCCGGGCACTGCTCGCGTAAAATCTCTGGCAACTTCCCTTGAACAGGTACTATGTTTTCGACACAAGAAAATTTCTGCTTTACTTTTTCGAACTGTGAGGACTTGGTGACTAAATCCGAGACAACAAAACCCTCATCCTTATGTTCATCCGGAACCCCGGTATAGGTATCATATAGAAACCATTTCTTGTCTATATTGGAAAAATCCAGAAAGCGGCTCACCACATCAACACCAAACCCCCACTCCACACCACACTCAACGAAGTCGCCATCAATACCGATTACCTGTGAAGCCAAAGAGCATGAAATATGTTTCCTCCAAATGATTGACTCCAGCACCCCTCTCAGCTCTGGTACCTCGAACCTATCCAAAGCAAACTTAAATGCTGAAACAAATTGATCATCAGTAAGAAATCCCATATTTCTACCGACGACATTCAGTCCATCACCAGAAAAACAAAACGGCATCGTATTGAGACTATCTGCATAAAGACCTGCACCAACATTTCGAACCCGCTCGATAAGACTTGTGGTGTAGGCATTAGGATTTTCCATATCTTTGTTCATGCCACTAATCCTTTTGATAGGGTTCAGAGAAATTATTCATGCGCGCTACCTGCTAGCTAATGCAATCTTTTTTTACACATGAGTTGCGCCATTTTCGCCGCATCCGGCCGCTCGACCACGCCCTTTTCGGTGACGATCGCGTCGATCAGGTCGGCCGGGGTCACGTCGAACACCGGATTGACCGCATGCACGTCGGCGGCGATGCGCTGACCGCCGATATCCAGCAGCTCGCGGCCGTCGCGCTCCTCGATCGGGATGTCTTCGCCATCCTCCAAGTTCATGTCGATGGTCGAACTGGGCGCCACCACCATGAAGCGCACGCCGTGGTGCATGGCGTTGACCGCCAGTTGGTAGGTACCGATCTTGTTGGCCACGTCGCCATTGGCGGTGATGCGGTCGGCGCCGACTATGACCCAGGTGATGCCCTCGGTCTTCATCAGGTGCGCGGCAGCAGAGTCGGCGTTCAGGCTGACCGGCACGCCCTCGCCCGCCAGCTCCCAGGCGGTCAGGCGCGAGCCCTGCAGCCAGGGACGAGTCTCGTCGGCGAACACCCGCTCGACCAGCCCGCCCAGGTGCGCGGCGCGGATAACACCCAGCGCGGTGCCGAAACCGCCAGTGGCCAGGGCGCCGGTATTGCAGTGGGTCAGCAGCTTCTGCGGGCTGTCCTGGTGCTTGCGGATCAGCTCCATGCCCAGCTGGGCCATGGTCAGGTTGGCCTCGCGATCGCTGTCGAAGGTGCCGACAGCCTCCGCCTCCAGCGCCGCCAGGACATTTTCACCCTCTTTCAGGCGCTGCAGGCGCTCGCGCATGCGGTCCAGAGCCCAGAACAGGTTGACCGCGGTCGGCCGCGACTCGGCCAGCACCTTGAAGTCTTCCTCCAGCGCCGCCTGCCAGTCGCCACCGGCCGCCAGGCGCGCCCGCGCGCCCAGCACCAGACCGAAAGCGGCGGCGATGCCGATGGCCGGCGCGCCGCGCACCACCATGCTGCGAATGGCCTCGGCCACACCGGCGGCCGAATCGTAGGCCAGCCAGGTTTCCTCGCGCGGCAGTACGCGCTGATCCAGCAGATACAACGTGCCTTCGCGCCACTCGATGGCTTTTACCTTCTCTGCCGCCAACAGTTCGTCGCGCATGACATCCCCACAAGGTGAAACGAAAAGCCGCGGATTATAGCGAGCCGCCTGTTACATGGCTCAGTTATACTGCCGCCACCTCTTTATTGCCCGGATAAATGCCATGCCCGAACCGCGCCAGCCGCTCGATCTGCTGCTCCTGCCCACCTGGCTGGTGCCGGTCGAACCCGCTGGCGTGGTACTGCGCGATCACGGTCTGGGCATCCGCGACGGGCGCATCGCCCTGATCGCGCCGCGCGCCGAAGCCCTGCGCCATCCGGCCACGGAAGTGCGCGAACTGCCGGACTGTGTGCTCACCCCGGGCCTGGTCAACGCCCACGGCCACGCGGCCATGACGCTGTTCCGCGGCCTGGCCGACGACCTGCCGCTGATGAGCTGGCTGCAGGACCACATCTGGCCCGCCGAGGCCAAGTGGGTCGATGAGGAATTCGTGCGCGACGGCACCGAGCTGGCCATCGCCGAGCAGCTCAAGGGCGGCATCAGCTGCTTCTCCGACATGTACTTCTTCCCCGAAGTGGCCTGCGAGCTGGTGCACAAGAGCGGCATCCGCGCCCAGGTGACCATCCCGGTGCTGGACTTCCCCACCCCCGGCGCCCGCGATGCAGAGGAGGCCCTGCGCAAGGGCCTGCGCCTGTTCGACGATCTCAAGCAGCACCCACGGATCAAGGTGGCCTTCGGCCCCCATGCGCCCTACTCGGTCAGCGACGACAAACTCAAGAACGTACTGATGCTGGCCGAAGAGCTGGACGCCGGCATCCACATGCACGTCCACGAGACTGCCTTCGAAGTGCAGCAGAGCCTGGAGCTGCATGGCGTACGCCCACTGCAGCGCCTGGCCAGCCTGGGCCTGCTCGGCCCGCGCTTCCAGGCCGTGCACATGACCCAGATCAGCGACGAAGACATCGCCCTGCTGGTAGAAAGCAACAGCAGCGTGATCCATTGCCCCGAGTCCAACCTCAAGCTGGCCAGCGGCTTCTGCCCGGTGGAGAAGCTCTGGCAGGCCGGCGTCAACGTCGCCATCGGCACCGACGGCGCCGCCAGCAACAATGACCTGGACCTGCTCGGCGAGACCCGCACCGCCGCCCTGCTGGCCAAGGCCGTGGCCGGCAGCGCCACCGCGCTCGGCGCCCACAGCGCCCTGCGCATGGCCACCCTGAACGGCGCCCGCGCCCTGGGCCTGGACGACTGCACCGGCTCGCTGGAACTGGGCAAGCTGGCCGACCTGGCCGCCTTCGACCTGTCCGGCCTGGCCCAGCAACCGGTCTACGACCCAGTGTCGCAACTGATCTACGCCGGCAGCCGCAGCTGCGTGAAGCACCTGTGGGTCGGCGGCAAGCAGCTGCTCGACGACGGCCGCCTGACGCGCCTGGACGAGCAGCGCATCGTCGCCAACGCGCGCGCCTGGGGCGAGCGCATCGCCGGCAAACACTGAATTCGTTTTCGAGACTTTTTAAGAGCACGCCATGAGCAACGTCGACCACGCCGAAATCGCCAAATTCGAGGCCCTCGCCCACCGCTGGTGGGACCGCGAGAGCGAGTTCAAGCCGCTGCACGACATCAACCCGCTGCGCGTCAACTGGATCGACGAGCGCGTCGGCTTGGCCGGCAAGAAGGTGCTGGATGTCGGCTGCGGCGGCGGCATCCTCAGCGAATCCATGGCCCAGCGGGGGGCAACCGTCACCGGCATCGACATGGGCGAGGCACCGCTGGGCGTGGCCCAGCTGCATCAGCTGGAGTCCGGGGTCAATGTCGAGTACCGGCAGATCACCGCCGAGGCCCTGGCCGAGGAAATGCCCGGCCAGTTCGACGTGGTCACCTGCCTGGAGATGCTCGAGCACGTGCCCGACCCGTCCTCGGTGATCCGCGCCTGCTACAGGATGGTCAAGCCCGGCGGCCAGGTGTTCTTCTCCACCATCAACCGCAATCCCAAGGCCTACCTGTTCGCCATCGTCGGCGCCGAATACGTGATGCGCCTGCTGCCGCGCGGCACCCACGACTTCAAGAAGTTCATCCGCCCCTCCGAGCTGGGTGCCTGGAGCCGCGCCGCCGGCCTGCAGGTCAAGGACATCATCGGGCTGACCTACAACCCGCTGACCAAGCACTACAAGCTGGAAGCGGATGTGGACGTCAACTACATGATCCAGACCCTGCGCGAGGAGTAAGGCGCATGGCCCTGCGAGCGGTTCTCTTCGACATGGACGGTACCCTGCTGGATACCGCGCCGGACTTCGTCGCCGTGTGCCAGGCCATGCGCGCCGCGCGCGACCTGGCTCCAGTGGACG
This sequence comes from Pseudomonas sp. GD04019, assembly GCF_029837695.1. Lineage (GTDB taxonomy): Bacteria > Pseudomonadota > Gammaproteobacteria > Pseudomonadales > Pseudomonadaceae > Aquipseudomonas. The sequence goes on along the minus strand of NZ_JAOEEA010000016.1, from coordinate 28,756 downwards.
AGCAGCTGATCCGCGACGTGGTCTCCGGCGGCGCCCGCGCCATGGTCTCCGCCACCTTCGATCTGGAAGTCGGCGCCGAAGGCTTCGAGGCCCTGCGCCTGGAGTTCCTCGAACGCTACCAGCAGCACTGCGCGGTACTCAGCAAGCCGTTCGACGGCATGCTGGAGCTGCTTAGCGACATCGAACAATCGCGTCTGATCTGGGGCGTGGCCACCAACAAGCCGGTGACCTTCGCCGAGCCGATCATGCAGCAGCTTGGACTGAGTGAGCGCTCGGCCGTGCTGGTCTGCCCGGACCACGTACCGCGCAGCAAGCCGGCGCCGGACATGCTCCTGCTGGCCTGCGAGCAGATGGGCATCGCCCCCGCCGATGTCCTCTTCGTCGGCGATGACGCCCGCGACATCGAGGCCGGCCGCGCCGCCGGCTGCAAGACCGCCGCCGTCACCTACGGCTACATCCACCCCGAAGACAATCCGCGCCACTGGGGCGCCGACGTGGTGGTGGACCATCCCCTGGAGCTGCGCGCCGTGCTCGATCACGCCCTGTGCAGCTGCTGACCCTATTCACGCAATAACGAGATTTCGCCCATGTTCGACTACAGCGCCCGCCCCGACCTGCTCAAGGGTCGCGTGATCCTGGTCACCGGTGCCGGCCGCGGCATCGGCGCCGCCGCCGCCAAGACCTATGCCGCCCATGGCGCCACCGTGCTGCTGCTGGGCAAGACCGAGGGCAACCTGAACCAGCTGTATGACGAGATCGAGGCCGCCGGTCATCCGCAGCCGGTGGTGATTCCGTTCAATCTGGAAACCGCCCTGCCGCACCAGTACGACGAACTGGCCGCCACCATCGAAGCCGAGTTCGGCCGCCTCGACGGCCTGCTGCACAACGCGGCCATCGTCGGCCCGCGCACACCGCTGGAGCAGCTGTCCGGCGACAACTTCATGCGCGTCATGCAGATCAACGTCAACGCCATGTTCATGCTGACCAGCACCCTGCTGCCGCTGCTCAAGCTGTCCGAGGATGCCTCGGTGGTGTTCACCTCCAGCAGCGTCGGCCGCAAGGGCCGCGCCTACTGGGGCGCCTATGGTGTGTCGAAGTTCGCCACCGAGGGCCTGATGCAGACCCTGGCCGACGAAATAGACGGCATCGCCCCGGTTCGCTCCAACAGCATCAACCCCGGCGCCACCCGCACCGACATGCGCGCCCAGGCCTACCCCGGCGAGAACCCGGCCAACAACCCGCTGCCGGAAGACATCATGCCGGTCTATCTGTACCTGATGGGCCCGGACAGCCAGGGCGTCAACGGCCAGGCCTTCGACGCCCAGTAAAAGTGACTGGCTGCCGGTTTTCCGTCGCAGCCGGTGACAAGGCATCAAATTGCCAGCACTCGCGTCAATAGAGCGGCAAGCCCTTGCCGCTTCAGCCCTGATAAAACCGCTTAAGACGCTGAAATAAAAGCACTTTCCAAAAGTGGCACAGAATTCGCTCTACCTCCGTCAACAAGGCGCTCAAGCGCCAGAGGTCGAGCACTATGGTTCCGCACAACCCCTCCAACACCATCGATTTCGATGCCGCCAAGCTGCAGCGCCTGGGCTATGCCAGCCGCAATCAGCCGCTGCTCAAGCCGGTCAGCCTGGCCCAGCTGCGTCAGCAGCTGAACCTGCAGCTGCAGACTTCCCTGGAATTCGACCGCATCCTCGGTCTGTTCTTCCAGGAAGTGCAGCGCCTGGTGCCGCTGAGCGCGCTGAGCTACCAGCTGGCCGCCAGCGATCTGCGCCTGGAACTGGGCGAACGTGCCAACCATTCGGCCAGCTACCGCCTCAGCCATCAGGGCGAATACCTGGGCGAGCTGACCTTCCGCCGCACCCAGCGCTTCAGCGATGACGAGCTGGGCCAGTTGGAGTCGCTGCTGGCCAGCCTGCTGTTCCCCCTGCGCAACGCCCTGCTCTACCGCGCCGCCCTGCAGAGCGCCCTGCGCGACCCGCTGACCGATACCGGCAATCGCATCGCCATGAACCAGGCCATGCAGCGCGAGATCGATCTGGCCCGCCGCAGCCTGCAGCCGCTGTCGGTGCTGATGCTCGACATCGACCACTTCAAGAGCATCAACGACCGCTTCGGCCACGCCACCGGCGACGAAGTGCTGAAGGCCGTGGCCGCCGCGCTGAAAGGCAGCCTGCGCAACATCGACATGGTGTTCCGCTACGGCGGCGAGGAGTTCCTGGTGCTGCTGTCCAACACCAGCCGCGAGGCCGCGCAGATCATCGGCGAGCGCCTGCGCCTGGCCGTGCTGGGCCTGCAATACCTGGAAGAAGGCCGTGCCCTGGAGATTTCCATCAGCCTGGGTTGCGCCACCCTGCTGCCGGGCGAATCGTCGGAGAGCCTGCAACGCCGCGCGGACAACGCCCTGTATGTGTCCAAGCGCGAAGGCCGCAATCGCCTGTCCATGGCCGGCTGAGAAACGCCAGCCAACAAAAAAGGGGCTCCTGGGAGCCCCTTTTCATTTTCAGAACCTGTTTACGATCTCGCGAGCTAGAGATAAACGGTGGTGAAAATGGCCGAGGACGCGCAGTTTACGAATGGTAAATGAGCAGTCCGAGACGCGCGTCCCGGACTGTTTTCAACGCCGTTTAGCCGACGCGCAGCAGATCGTGGGCAGGTTCTCAGCGCTTGCGGCCGAAGCCTGGGCGCTGACCATCACCACTCGGCGGCCGCTTGTTGCCACCAGGCGCAGCCGGGCGTGGCTTGCGCGCCGGACGCTCGGCGGCGTCGCCAGCCGGACGCGGGGCGCGCTTCTTGTTCACATCGGCCGGACGTTCCGCCACCGGCGTGCCACGACCACCTTCGCGACGTTCACCACGCTCGCCACTCGGTTTGCGCGGCACGCGCTGCGGACGCTCTTCGCCACGCGGGGCGCGGGCCGGACGCTGTTCGCTGGTTTCCGCGGCGCCATCCTGGGCCGGACGCAGCACGCGCTTGGGCCGCTCGTTGCGGCTCATCGGGCGAGCCGCCTTGCGCTGCAGGCGGTCGAGCTTGTCGCGCATTTTCTCGTTCATCGCCGGCAGGGCCATGGGCTTGAGGCCGACCTCCTCGCTGAGGATGTCCAGCTCGCGCTGGCCCATTTCGCGCCAGCGGCCCATCGGCAGGTCGGAGGTCATGAACACCGGGCCGAAGCGCACGCGCTTCAGGCGGCTGACCACCACGCCCTGGGACTCCCACAGGCGGCGCACTTCGCGGTTGCGGCCCTCCATCACCACGCAGTGGAACCAGCGGTTGAAGCCTTCGCCGCCGGGGGCTTCCTTGATGTCGGTGAACTTGGCCGGGCCGTCTTCCAGCATCACGCCGGCCTTGAGCTGCTCGAGCATCTCCTCGGTGACTTCACCACGCACGCGCACGGCGTACTCGCGGTCCATCTCGAAGGAGGGGTGCATCAGGCGGTTGGCCAGTTCGCCGTCGGTGGTGAACAGCAGCAGGCCGGTGGTGTTGATGTCCAGGCGGCCGATGTTGATCCAGCGGCCCTCTTTCGGGCGCGGCAGGCGATCGAACACGGTGGGGCGACCTTCCGGGTCGTCGCGGGTGCAGATCTCGCCTTCCGGCTTGTTGTAGATCAGCACGCGGCGCACGGTCTGCTGGATGTCTTCGCGCTTGAGCAGCTGGCCGTCGACGCTGATGGCGTCGCGCAGTTCGACGCGGGCGCCGAGGGTGGCGACTGCGCCATTGACCTTGACGCGGCCATCGGTGATCCACTGCTCGATGTCGCGGCGCGAGCCGAGGCCGGCGCGGGCCAGGACCTTCTGCAGCTTCTCGCCGCTGGGACGGGGATCTAGTTCGGACTCACTCATCTGGGCACCTCCCGGTGTAACTGAGGATGAAAAAGGTCGCGCATCATACGCGGATCGCCAGTACTGCGCACGGCTGACTGACTATAGACCGCTCAGCGGGTCTGGCGCCGGCCGGTCGCCTCGAAGGCCAGCAGGCGCATATCGGCCTCGGCCAGCAGGGCGAAGCGCTGCTCCTTGCCGAGTTTCTTCCAGGCCTTGATCTCGCGCTTGCTGCGCCCGCAGCCGACGCAGATATCGGCGTCGAACTCGCAGACCTTGATGCAGGGATTCTTGCTCATGGCGGCACCTGTAGGGGAAGGCGCCGACAGCATAGGGCGGAAGCGGATCAGGCCGGGATTGAAAGTCTCAATGCCCCCGATGGCCTATTCCTCAATGCAGAGAGTCGCCGGCGCCCAGGGTCTCGTCCTGGTGCTCTTCGACCGCAATCTCTTCTTCGGCCCGGGCCAAATCGTCGAAGTCGGTCTTCAGGCCCTGCTCCATCTCGTCCAGCTCGACCAGCAGGCTGCGGAAGCTGGTCTCTTCGCGCGGCTCGGCAGGCACGTCTTCACCCAGCTCAGCGTCGACCCGCGCCTGCAGGCCGGCCGGTACCGGCATGTCGTCGTCCAGCGCCAGCATCGGCTCGGGCTCCAGCTCGCGCAGGGCGGCCAGTGGCGGAAGCTCTTCCAGGCTCTTCAGGTTGAAGTAGTCGAGGAACACCTTGGTGGTGGCCAGCATGGCCGGCTTGCCGGGCACGTCGCGGTAGCCGACCACGCGAATCCAGTCGCGCTCCTGCAGGGTCTTGATGATCTGGCTGTTGACCGCCACGCCGCGGATATCCTCGATCTCGCCGCGAGTGATCGGCTGGCGGTAGGCGATCAGCGCCAACGTTTCGAGCATGGCGCGCGAGTAGCGCTGCGGGCGTTCTTCCCACAACCGGCCGACCCAGGGGGCGAACTTCTCGCGTACCTGCAGGCGGTAGCCGCTGGCCACTTCCTTCAGCTCGAAGGCGCGCCCCTCGCAGGACAGGCGCAGCACTTCCAGGGCCTCGCGAATCTGTGCCGGCTCCGGGCGCTCGCCCTCCTCGAACAGCTCGCCCAGGCGCTCCAGCGACAACGGCCGGCCCAGGGCCAGCAGCCAGGCTTCGATCAGGGAGGCGAGTTCTTGCGGGTCGGACAGGTTCATCTATTCGGCTCGGGCACGGACGTGGATAGGCGCGAAGGGCTCATTCTGCACCAGTTCCACCAGTTGTTCCTTGATCAGTTCGAGCACTGCCATGAAGGTGACGACCAACCCGAGGCGCCCCTCCTCCACCGTGAACAGAGTGACGAAAGGCACGAAGCCATTGCCCTTGAGGCGCTCCAGCACTTCGCTCATGCGTTCGCGGGTGGACAGCGTCTCGCGGGTGATCTGGTGGCTCTCGAACATGTCGGCGCGGCGCAGCACCTCGGCCATGGACAGCAGCACTTCCTCCAGGCTGACGTCCGGCAACAGCTTGCGCGCCCGCGCCTCGGGGGCGTCCAGGCGCGGCACGCTGAGGTCGCGGCCAAGGCGCGGAATCTCGTCCAGACCCTCGGCGGCGGCCTTGTAGCGCTCGTATTCCTGCAGGCGGCGGATCAGCTCGGCGCGTGGGTCGTCTTCCTCTTCCTCCGCCTCGGCGGAGCGCGGCAACAGCATGCGCGACTTGATCTCGGCCAGCATGGCGGCCATCACCAGGTACTCGGCGGCCAGTTCCAGGCGCACCGACTTCATCAGCTCGACGTAGCCCATGTACTGCTTGGTGATCTCGGCCACCGGGATGTCGAGGATGTCGATGTTCTGCTTGCGGATCAGGTACAGCAGCAGGTCGAGCGGGCCCTCGAAGGCTTCGAGGAACACTTCCAGGGCGTCCGGCGGGATGTACAGGTCGATCGGCAGTTCGGTGACGGCCTCGCCGTAAACGAGTGCGAATGGCAGTTCCTGCTGGGCGCCAGCCTGACTGTCGACCTGCTCGCTCACGCCTCGTCCTCCTGGAAGGGAGTCGGGTCACCGCAGCCCACGCGGATCACCTCGGGCTCGCCCTCGGCCAGGTTGATCACGGTGGAGGCCTCCAGGCCACCGTAGCCGCCATCGATGATCAGATCCACCTGGTGTTCGAGAATCTGGCGCATCTCGTAGGGGTCGCTCATTGGCAGGTCTTCGCCGGGCATGATCAGGCTTACGCTCATCAGCGGCTCACCCAGCTGCTCGGCCAGGGCCAGGGCGATGGGGTGGGCCGGCACGCGCAGGCCGATGGTGCGGCGCTTGGGGTGCAGCAGCATGCGCGGCACTTCGCGGGTGGCGCTGAGAATGAAGGTATAGGGCCCGGGCGTGTGCGCCTTGAGCAGGCGGAAGGCGCCGGTGTCGACCTTGGCGAACAGGCCGATCTGCGACAGGTCGCTACAGACCAGGGTGAAGTTGTGCTTGTCGTCCAGCTGGCGCAGGCGGCGGATACGCTCCACCGCGCCCTTGTCGCCGAGCAGGCAGCCGATGGCGTAGGAAGAGTCGGTCGGATAGACGATCACCCCGCCGCTACGCAGGATTTCCACCGCCTGCTTGATCAGGCGCGGCTGCGGATTCTCCGGGTGGACCTGGAAGAACTGACTCATGAACTCTCCCTGCTCAGGCGGTAGTAGCGCGTGCATGGTCGAAGCGCTCCCATAGAGGAGACAGGTCTTCCGGCAACGGACGATACATACCCAGCTCCGACCAGTCGCCCGGGGCGTGAAAATCGCTGCCGACACTGGCCAGCATGCCGAATTCACGGGCCAGGATGGCCAGGCCGCCGACCTGCTCGGCCGGCTGCAGACCATTCACCACTTCCAATGCATGTCCGCCCGCGGCGATGAAATCGGCCACCAGGCGGCGCCGCTTGCTGCGGGTGAAATCGTACTGCCAGGGATGCGCCAGGCTGATCCAGGCACCGGCGGCCTTGAGCGTGCCGACCGCTTGTTCCAGGGTCGGCCAGTGCTGTTTGACGTCGCCCAGCTTGCCCGAGCCCAGCCACTTGCGGAACGCCTCGGCGTGGTCACGCACGTGCCCCGCGCGCACCAGGAATTCGGCGAAGTGCGGGCGCGCCGGCGCGTTGCCGCTGTCGCCCAGGCCCTGCTGGATGGCGCGCGCCCCTTCCAGGGCACCGGGCATGCCCTTGGCCGCCAGGCGTCGGTCGATTTCCTCGGCGCGCAGCCAGCGGCCCTGGTGCAGCTCGGCGATGGCCTGGGCCAGGGCCGGCGCATCGGCGGCGAAGGCATAACCGAGCACATGGATGGTCGCGCCACCCCAGGTGCAGGACAGCTCGATACCGTTGACCAGGCGCAGGCCCAACTCGCCGGCGGTACGGCGCGCCTCGTCCAGCCCTTCGAGGGTGTCGTGGTCGGTCAGCGCCAGCAGCTGCACGCCCCTTTCATGGGCGCGCGCAACCACCGCGGCGGGTGCGAGAACGCCGTCGGACGCGGTGCTGTGGCAGTGCAGATCGACCTTCATGGCGCGTCTTTCGTTAATGAGGTTGTTTGTTATTATGCCGCCACATCCCGCTTCTGGCTGCCGCCGTGAAACAATTCATCGATTTCATCCCGCTCATCCTGTTCTTCATCGTCTACAAGCTCGATCCCCGCACCGTCGAACTGGCCGGCCACAGCGTCGAGCTGGGCGGCATCTTCAGCGCCACCGCGGTGCTGATCATCAGTTCGATCCTGGTGTATGGCGTCCTGTTCCTGCTGCAGCGCAAGCTGGAGAAAAGCCAGTGGCTGACCCTGGTCGCCTGCCTGGTGTTCGGCAGCCTGACCCTGGCCTTCCACAGCGAGACCTTCCTCAAGTGGAAGGCGCCGGTGGTCAACTGGCTGTTCGCCGCAGGCTTCGCCGGTAGCCACTTCATCGGCGACAAGGTGCTGATCCAGCGCGTCATGGGCCACGCGGTGCAGCTGCCGCAGCAGGTCTGGACGCGCCTGAACCTGGCCTGGGTGGCCTTCTTCATCTTCAGCGGTTGCGCCAACCTGTTCGTCGCCTTCACCTTCCACGACATCTGGGTCGACTTCAAAGTCTTCGGCAGCCTCGGCATGACCGTGCTGTTCCTGGTCGCCCAGGGCGTCTACCTGGCGCGCCACATCCACGACGAAACCCCGCAGCAAAGCAAGGACTGACATGCTCTACGCCATCATTGCCAGCGATGCCCCCGAGTCCCTGGAAAAGCGCCTGGCTACCCGCCCCGCCCACCTGGCCCGCCTGGAGCAGCTGAAGAACGAAGGCCGCCTGGTATTGGCCGGCCCGCACCCCGCGGTGGACAGCGTCGATCCCGGCCCGGCCGGTTTCTCCGGCAGCCTGATCGTCGCCGAATTCGAATCCCTGGCCGCCGCCCAGAGCTGGGCCGACGCCGACCCCTATCGCGCCGCGGGCGTCTATGCCAGCGTGCTGGTCAAGCCTTTCAAGCAGGTGCTGCCCTAACCCCACACACGACGCAGGCCCATAACAATAATTCGAAACCTGGAGTCCCCCATGCGCCAAGGCCCGCTCTACCTGTTGCTCACCGCTCTGTGCATCACCCCCGCGCTGCACGCCGAAGAATCCCAGCCGCTGGCCCTCAACCCGACGCCGGCCAGCGCCCCGGTCAGCCCCCAGATCAGCGATAGCGCCGCGCAAATCGCCGCGCTGCAGCAGCAACTGGCGGAGAGCGAGCGCCAGCGCAGCGAGCTGCAAGCCGCCACCTCCGGCGAGCGCGAGACCGCGCAGATCGGCCGCCTGCGCCAGGACAACCAGCGCCTCAAGTTGCAGCTCAAGCAGGCTCAGGCCGAGCAACCGCCGCGTCTGTTCAGCGAGCAGCAGCTGTGGTTCGCCATCGGCGCCGGCACCGCGCTGCTGGCCTTCGTCGTCGGTCGCCTGAGCGCGGGTGGGCGGAACAAACGCCGCAGCGAGTGGGTCTGACCGCTCCACCTGACCAACCGACCCCACCATGACCGACCTGCTGCTGATCGACGACGACCGCGAACTCTGCGAGCTGCTGGCCAGCTGGCTGCAGCAGGAAGGCTTCAACGTGCGCGCCAGCCATGACGGCGCCAGCGCCCGCGCCGCGCTGGCCGAGCAGAGCCCGGCGGCGGTGATCCTCGACGTAATGCTGCCGGACGGCAGCGGCCTGGAGCTGCTCAAGCAGCTGCGCAGCGAACACGCCGAGCTGCCGGTGCTGATGCTCTCGGCCCGTGGCGAGCCGCTGGATCGCATCCTCGGCCTGGAACTGGGCGCCGACGACTACCTGGCCAAACCTTGCGACCCGCGCGAACTGACCGCCCGCCTGCGCGCCGTGCTGCGCCGCAGCCTGCCGGTGGCCACACCCAGCCGCGTCGAGCTGGGCGACATCAGCTACAGCCCGCAGCGCGGTGTGGCCAGCCTCGGTGAGCACGAGATCACCCTGACCCTGTCCGAAGGCCGCATCCTCGAGGCGCTGCTGCAACAACCGGGCGAGCCACTGGACAAGCAGGCCCTGGCGCAACTGGCGCTGGGCCGCAAGCTGACTCTCTACGACCGCAGCCTGGACATGCACGTCAGCAACCTGCGCAAGAAGCTCGGCCCGCACCCGGATGGCCGCCCGCGCATCGTCGCCCTGCGTAGCCGCGGGTACTACTACGCGCCCTGAGAAGCTTCGCCCTTTACGCTGCCTTTACCCTCCACTGACCGCGCTTGACCTTGCCCTCCCTAGACTGGGCTCATCCGGTAACCCGCCGGTTTCGAGACAAGGAGACACATCATGCGCAAGACCCTCACCGCCCTGCTCCTGGCCGCCAGCCTGCCGACCATCGCCCTGGCCATGCCCGAGGGCGCACCCGGCGAACCGGGGCACTGCAACAAGGCCATGCACGGCGAGCACCGCGGTCACGGCATGCGGATGCTCAAGGACCTTGACCTCAGCGCCGAGCAGCGCGAGCAGATGGGCAAGCTCATGCGCGAGCGCAAGAACGATCCGCGCGAAATCACCCAGAAGTACCTGAGCAAGCTGCCGCAGGCCGATCAGGACGCGCTGAAGAAGGAACTGGAAACCGCCCGCCTGGAGCATGACAAGGCCTTCCGTGCCATCCTCACGCCCGAGCAGCAGAAGACCTTCGACGCGCGCAAGGCGGAGATGGACAAGCGCCGCGCCGAGCGTGCCGAATTCGAGGCCTGGAAGGCCGAGAAGGACAAGCAGGCCCAATAATCCGGCGTTATCCGGCCCGGCTCCCTGAGCCGGGCTTTTGCCATTTGAGGAGTTCCCATGCGTTCACTGTTCTGGCGCATCTTCGCCAGCTTCTGGCTGGCCGTCGCCTTGGTCGCCGGCCTCTCCATGCTGCTGGGCCGTGCGCTGGACCAGGACGCCTGGGTGCTCGGCCGCCATCCGGCGCTGCAGGATGTCGCCGAACGCTGGAGCCAGATCTACGAGCGCAAGGGCCCGCAAGCCGCCCAGCAGTTTCTGGAAAAGCGCAAGCAGCGCTACCGGGTAAACATCCAGGTGCTCAACGAGGAAGGCCAGGCCCTGGTCTACGGCACCTTCCCGCCGCGCGCGGCGGCTTTCGAGGCGCGCCATGACAATCCCAAGCGCTTGCCCTGGCGCCGCATCACCGAGGAATACCACAGCCCGACCACGGGCGAGACCTATCTGTTCATCTACCGCATTCCCCACCCGGAGATGATGGCCTGGCATCGCGAGAGCCTGTCCTGGCCGCTCAGCGCCCTGGCCATCGCCCTGGTGGTACTGACCGCCATCAGTCTCATGCTGACCCTGTCCATCACCCGCCCGCTCGGCCGCCTGCGCGGCGCGGTGCATGACCTGGGGCAGACCGCTTACCAGCAGAACAGCCTGGCGCGCCTGGCCGACCGCGGCGACGAGTTCGGCGTGCTGGCCCGCGACTTCAATCGCATGGGCTCGCGCCTGCAGGACCTGATCGGCAGCCAGCGCCAGCTCCTGCGCGACGTCTCCCACGAGCTGCGCTCGCCGCTCGCGCGTTTGCGCGTGGCCCTGGCCCTGACCGAGCGCGCCGAGCCGGCCCAGCGCGACCAGCTGTGGGGCCGCCTGACCCAGGAATGCGATCGGCTGGAGGCGCTGATCGCCGAGATCCTCGCCCTCGCCCGCCTGGATGCCGACCCCGGTACACCGCAGCCGGTGGATCTGCGCGGGTTGCTCGACAGCCTGCTGGAAGATGCCGCCCTGGCCGCCCCCGAGCAGCGCCTGCAGGTACGCATGGACAGCCGCCCGCTGGCCCTGCAGGGCTGGCCGGACATGCTCGGCCGCGCGCTGGACAACCTGCTGCGCAACGCCTTGCGCTTCAATCCGCCGGAACAGCCGATCGAGATCGAGGTGAGTCAGCAGGATGGCCAACTGCGCATCGCCGTGCGCGATCACGGCCCCGGCGCCCCGGCGGAGATCATCGAGCGCCTGGGCGAACCCTTCTTCCGCGCCCCGCAACAGAGCGCGCCGGGTCACGGCCTCGGCCTGGCCATCGCCCGCCGTGCGGCGGAGCGCCATGAAGGGCGGCTGTTGCTGGCCAATCACCCACAGGGCGGCTTTGTCGCCACCCTGGAGTTGCCGACAAGCTGCTGACTGGTCACACCACCCAATCGATACCCGAGGAACACGGATGCTCAGAGGTTTCAGAAAACTACTTTTCTTTTCCCTAATGTTGACCGGCATGGCTCTATTGATGGGCCAGAACTCGAACTACTGGGGAGCGTATTCAATGGCGCTAGCCATGGCTATTGACGTTCTATTTAGCTTTTATACGCGTGAGGTTTTCGGACAAGGCGGCTGGTTTTCGCTGAGCGAGCAACCGCTTGTCTACTGGGTAGGCGTTATTGGCTATGCCGGATGCAGCGTATTCGGGTTCTACTGGGCGCTCACCAGGCTGCAATAGTCGCCCGCAGACACAATAAGAGCTAACCCTGCCAGACGCTGACGAACTGCACCGGTTCCAGCGCCGGCGGCGTGCGCCGCTCGCCCTCGAAGCTGCCGACATAGAGGAAGCCGACGATCCGCTCGCTGGCGTGCAGGCCGAGCCCGGCCAGCACCTGCGGGTGGTGAGCCAGGGCGCCGGTGCGCCAGATGGCGCCGAAGCCCAGTTCCTGGGCGGCCAGCAGCAGGCTGTGGGCAGCGCAGCCGGCGGACAGCACCTGCTCTTCCTGCGGCACCTTGGGATGCTCGCTGAGGCGCGCGATCACCACGATCAGCAGCGGCGCACGCAGCGGCATGGCGCGAGCCTTGTCCAGTGCCTCGGCCTTGTTGGCCGGATCACTGGCCATGGCCGCGGCGAACAGCTCGCCGAGGCGCACGCGGGCATCGCCCTCGACGGTGAGGAAGCGCCAGGGCCGCAGCTGGCCATGGTCCGGTGCGCGCAGGGCGGCGCGGAACATCAGCTCGCGCTGGGCGGCATCGGGCGCCGGCTCCAGCAGACGGCCGACGGATACGCGGTTGAGCAGCAGATCGAGGGCTTGCATGGCCATCTCCAAGGGAAGCAGGCGGGCATTCTAGCCGAAGTGTTCAGGCGTCAGCGGCGGCAGGCCATAGGCGGCACGCGCCGCATCGCAATGCGGATTGTGCTGACCATCTTCCCAACTAGCGGTGAACTCGCGACAGGTGCTGGAGCGCTGCTCATACACCGTGCAGCGGGTGCCGCAGCCCACCTCGCCCTGCAGGCCGATGCAGCGCACCGGCTTGGCCGTGGTGCCGAGCATGGCCACATGGTAGGGACCGATCTGCTCGACCAGATGATCGGGCACCGTACCGCCGGCGGACTGGCATTCGCCCCAGTAGAAGGACACGCGGAAGTTGGCGCAGCAGGCGCCGCAGGCGAGGCAGGGATGATTGGCGGACATGACGAGAACACGATGAACCGGGCATGGCCGGCGATATGGAGCCGTATTCTATGAATCGGCTTGCCGCTGTGAAGCCCCACACGGCGGATTTACAGGGCATGGCGCCAAGGTAGAATGGCGCCCCACCGCAGCCTCGCCGGCTCCCGCACTGCCGGCGCACTAGACTCAAGGCAACCACGCGGAAAGGAACCCGATGTCTCTGCCTACCCTACGCATCCTCGCCTTTATCAATGGCATTTTCCTGATCACCCTGGCCGTGAGCATGCTGGTGCCCGTCGGCACCCTGCTGGTGTTCGAGCAGCCGCAGGGCATCAACGCCTTTCTCTGGTCCAGCCTGATCACCTTCGTCGCCGGCATCGCCATGATCGCCCAGGGTCGCCCGCAACACGGCCAACTGCGCCCGCGCGACATGTACATGCTGACCGTGTCGAGCTGGGTGCTGGTGTCGATCTTCGCCACCCTGCCGTTCATCTTCACCCAGCACGCCAGCTTCACCGACGCCTACTTCGAGAGCATGTCCGGCATCACCGCCACTGGCGCCACCATCTTCACCGGGCTGGACAGCATGTCGCCGGGCATCCTGATCTGGCGCTCGCTGCTGCACTGGCTGGGCGGCATCGGCTTCATCGCCATGGCCGTGGCGATCCTGCCGATGCTGCGCATCGGCGGCATGCGCCTGTTCCAGACCGAATCCTCGGACCGCTCGGACAAGGTCATGCCGCGCTCGCACATGGTGGCCAAGTACATGGTGGTGGCCTATGTCGGCCTCAGCGCCCTGGCGGTGCTGGGCTTCTGGCTGGCCGGGATGAACCTGTTCGACGCCATCAACCATGCCATGTCGGCGATCTCCACCGGCGGCTTCTCCACCTCCGACGCCTCCCTGGCCAAGTGGCAGCAGCCGGCCGTGCACTGGGTGGCAGTGGTGGTGATGATTCTCGGCAGCCTGCCGTTCGTGCTGTACGTCTCCACCCTGCGCGGCAACTACCGGGCGCTGATCCGCGACGAGCAGGTGCGCGGCTTCATGTTCGTGCTGCTCGGCAGCTGGCTGGTACTGGCCACCTGGTACACCCTGACCACCCAACTGCACTGGTTCGAGGCGCTACGCCACGTGGCGGTGAACACCACCTCGATCATGACCACCACCGGCTTCGCCCTCGGCGACTACAGCCTGTGGGGCGGCTTCTCGACCATGCTGTTCTTCTACCTGGGCTTCATCGGCGGCTGCTCCGGCTCCACCGCCGGCGGTTTGAAGGTGTTCCGCTTCCAGGTCGCCTTCATCCTGCTCAAGGCCAACCTGATGCAGCTGGTGCACCCGCGCGCGGTGATCAAGCAACAGTACAACCGCCATCGCCTGGACGAGGACATCGTGCGCTCGATCCTGGCCTTCTCGTTCTTCTTCACCATCACCATCGCCGCCCTGGCGCTGGCCCTGAGCCTGTGCGGGCTGGACTGGATCACCGCGCTGTCCGGCGCGGCCAGCACGGTGTCCGGCGTGGGACCGGGCATGGGGCCGATCATCGGCCCGGCCGGCAACTTCTCCAGCCTGCCGGACACGGCCAAGTGGCTGCTGAGCGCCGGCATGCTGCTGGGCAGGCTGGAAATCCTCACAGTACTGGTGCTGCTGCTCCCCGCCTTCTGGCGCCACTGACTCGCAGCGTGGCAAAGCTACTGCGCGTCCCGCTGGCGTCGTTGCGTCCTCGCTCAAGGCTCGCCTAGCAGACGCTATGTCTCGCCTTTCGCTGCGGGGCGCCTAGCCAGCAGGCCGCTCGCTACGCTTTGTCACGCTGCGCACACCGAGTTGCCGGCAAGAGCTCACAGCCGCGCGCGGTACTCGCCCGGGGTCGCATCGAACCAGCGGCGGAAGGCGCGGAAGAAGTTGCTGGGGTCGGCGAAGCCGAGCAGGTAGGCGACTTCCAGCAGGGTCAGATTGGGTTGGGCCAGGTATTGATCGGCCAGCTCGCGGCGGGTGTCGTCGAGCAGTTGCTGGTAGCTGGTGCCCTCCTCCTGCAAACGCCGCTGCAGGGTACGTTCGGACAGCAGCAGCGCCTGGGCCACCGCCTCGCGCTTGGGCTCGCCCTGGGGCAGCAGGCGACAGAGCACCTGGCGCACCTGATGGGTCACCCGGCTCTCCGAGAAGCGCGCCAGGTATTCGCCGGCGAAGCGGTCGTGCAGTTGCGCCAGTGCCTCGTTGGCCGAGGGCAGCGGAGTCTCCAGATCGGCGCGGGCGTAGAGCAGCGAATAGTGCTCGGCATTGAACTTCAAGGGCGCCTGGAACACCTGCTGGTACAGCTCCAGATTGGCCGGCGCCGGCCCCTGGAAACTGACCAGCAGCGGCGTGATCGGCTTGCCGGTGAGCCAGCGGCAGAAGGCCAGGGAGTAAGCCAGCGACGCCTCGGAACTCTGCCGCGCCGGCGGCAGACGGTCGCCGTGGATCGCCTGGATCAACTCGTAGCCATCGGGCGAGGGGCGCAGGCACAGGTCCGATCCCTCGGCGATGATGCGCTGGTAGCGCACCAGGCGGTTGAAGCCCTCCAGCAGGTTGCGGCTGGACATCAGCGCATAGCCCACCACATGGAAGGACGCCGGCCTGACCACCTTGGCCATGTTCAGGCCGATGGCCGAATTGCCGGATGCCTCCACCGCCAGGTGCCAGAGGCGGGTCATGGCGTCCTGCGGGAAGCGTGCGTCCGGGTCGGTCAGGGCCGCGTAGTCGAGCCCCAGGCGGACGAACAGCGCGCGGCAGTCGACGCCGCCCAGCTCCAGGGCCTGGACGATCCCGGAAGCCCAGCTGGAGGAAGTGGTACGTTCGCTCATGGTTTGTTCTTATAAGTTGGTCGGCACGGTCGGTCTGGCGCCAAGAGGATACTAAACTGGCCCTGTATGTCACTGGCCGCGGAAGACAGTCCGCATAGACTGGCGTCGACAATGACAGGAGGTACGCCATGAGCGCCGAAACCACCGACCGCTTCAACAGCTTCGCCGAGTTCTACCCCTATTACCTGCAGGAGCACAGCAACGATGTGTGCCGCCGCCTGCACTACGTCGGCAGTCTGCTAGTGCTGAGCATCCTCGCCTACGCCATCGTCACACAGCAGTGGCTGTGGCTGCTGGCCCTGCCCTTCGCCGGCTACGGCTTCGCCTGGGTCGGCCACTTCGTGTTCGAGAAGAACAAGCCGGCCACCTTCAAGTACCCGCTGTACAGCTTGATGGGCGACTGGGTGATGCTCAAGGACGCCTTCACCGGCCGTATTCGCTTCTGAGCCGACGGCAACACCAGCGCTCTGGTGGCGAGTCCGTGCCCGCCGCCGCGCCACCGTGATCCTGCATAACAACAAGAGAACAGCCGGATGAACGCTCACGCTCGCTTCACCCATATGGAAGACGGCACGGCAGACGACTGGGCCATCATCGCCAAGGATTTCGCTCAGTACGCGCAGTTGCTGCCCGACCGTATCCTCAGCCACCTGCGCCTGCTCGACGGCGACTTCGGCGGTTTCCCCATCGACCGCCTGAGCCACTCGCTACAGACCGCCACCCTCGCCTACCGTGACGGCCGCGACGAGGAATACGTGGTCTGCGCCCTGCTCCACGACATCGGCGACACCCTCGGCACCTACAACCACCCGGACATCGCCGCGGCCATACTCAAGCCGTTCGTTAGCGCCGAGAACCACTGGATGGTCGAGAAGCACGGCATCTTCCAGGGCTACTACTTCTTCCATCACCTGGGCATGGATCGCCATCTGCGCGAGCAGTTCAAAGACCACCCGCGGTACCAGGCGACCATCGAGTTCTGCGCCCGCTACGATGCTGCCGCCTTCGACCCGCAAGGCGAGGTGTTGCCGCTGGAGTTCTTCGAGCCCATGCTGCGCCGGGTGTTCGCCCAGCCCAGACAGTCGCTGTACAAGGCCGCCATGGAGCGCCAGCCGGCGTGATTGCATTCTGCCATTCGGCGGCCACGCTTGGCCGGCGAATGGCAGCTGGTTATGATCCCCTACCCGCCATGGCCTTGGCTCAGGTCTTGCAGCCGTTCAGGCGCTCATCAGAAGCGTCAGAAAAACATCAGGGATCGCTCCATCCATGAAGTCCAACGTCCAGGAAACACCCAGGGCGCAGCCTGCCCCGTTGCTCCGCGAATACTACTCGCGGGTACTGGCCTACATCGCCCCCGCTGCTGCCGTCGCGGCCGGTACCTATGGCAACCACTTCGGCTACAACATCTTGTGGATGGTGCCGTACGCCCTGCTCTACCCGCACCTGGCCTATCACCTGGGCAACCGTTTCAAGCGCGATTATCCGCAGCAGACCAACCTGGTCCTGCTGTTCCTCGACGCCATCCATGCCGGTGCCGCCGGCGTACTGATGGGCTTCTCGATCGTGCCGACGCTGATGTTCCTGCTGACCCTGGCGTTCAGCTCGCTGATCGCCGGCGGCCTGCGCAACATGGGCCTGGCCCTGCTCATCGCCCTGGGCAGCATGGCGCTGAACACCGCGCTGATCCATCCGGAAATCAATATCGCCAGCCCCAGCCTGGTGTCGATGACCAGCATCCTGCTGACCACCCTGTACATCTGCATCACCGCCTTCTTCGTGCACGAGCAGGGCATGCGCCTGACCCAGGCGCGCATCGAGATCAAACGCGAGCAGGAGAAGGCCGCGCGCCTGGCGCGCAACCTGGCCAAGTACCTGTCGCCGCAGGTCTGGGAAATGATCTTCAGCGGCAAGAAGCACGTGCGTCTGGAGACCCAACGCAAGAAGCTCACCGTGTTCTTCTCCGACATCAAGGGCTTCAGCGAACTGGCCGAGGAACTGGAAGCCGAGCAGCTCACCGACCTGCTCAACACCTACCTCAACGAAATGTCGAAGATCGCCCTCAAGTACGGCGGCACCATCGACAAGTTCGTCGGCGACAGCGTGCTGGTGTTCTTCGGCGACCCCTCCAGCCAGGGCGCCAAGAAGGACGCGGTAAACGCCGTGTCCATGGCCATCGCCATGCGCAAGCACATGAAGGTGCTGCGCCAGCAATGGCGCGCCCAGGGCATCACCAAGCCACTGGAGATCCGCATGGGCCTCAACACCGGCTACTGCACCGTGGGCAACTTCGGCGCCGACACGCGCATGGACTACACCATCATCGGCCGCGAAGTGAACCTGGCCAGCCGCCTGGAAAGCTCCTCGGAGGCCGGCGAGATTCTCATCTCCCACGAGACCTACTCGCTGATCAAGGACGTGATCATGTGCCGCGACAAGGGTCAGATCGTGGTCAAGGGCTTCAGCCGCCCGGTGCAGATCTACCAGGTGGTGGACTTCCGCCGCGACCTGGGCGCCCGCTCCAGCTACGTCGAACACGAGCTGCCGGGCTTCTCCATGTACTTGGATACCAACGGCATCCAGAACTACGACAAGGAGAAGGTCATCCAGGCGCTCAACCAGGCCGCCGAGAAGCTGCGCGACAAGGTCATCCTCTAAGCGAAACGGCCTGCCTGAGCTTCAACCAGCCAGCAGGCCGCCGTGAACTCCACCCGCTCACCCCGCACGAAAGGCGCAAAGGCCGCGCGCAGGCGCTCGATCAGATCCGCCCTGGCGCCCTCCTCCAACTCCTGCAACGCGATGCCGACCGGCCCCAGCCGGCTCAGATAAGGCACCAGCGCAGACTCCGGCATGCTCAGCGGCACGTCCAGCGCGCGAATTTCCACACCCTCCCAGCCGCTAGCCGTCAACAGCTCACGCACCCGCAGCGCCTCGGCGAAGGCGAACTGCCCCGGTGCACCCGGACGACGCACCGGCAACTCCGGCAACCAGGGCGCGGCCGTGCGCTCGGCCAGGGTCATGAAGGGATTCTCCGCCGCGCTGCGCCAGACGATCAGGCGCAGCTTCGCGGTGTCGCTGGCAGCCCGGCGCAGGTTGGCGAAGGCGGCCTGGGGATCGGCAAAGAACATCACGCCGAAGCGCGAGATCAGCCGATCGAAACTGGCGGGTTCGAAGGCGTGGCTCTGCGCGTCGGCGCAGACGAACCGCGCCCGGCTGCCCTCGCGCTCGGCACGCGCCTGCGCCAGGGTCGTCATCGGCGCGGAGACATCGACACCGACGCAACCGGCGTTCTGGCGGCGCGCCGCGGCCAGGGTGGTGGCGCCGGTGCCGCAGCCGATATCCAGCACCCGCTCATGGCCCAGCAGGCCGTCGAGCAGCAGCGCTTCCAGGGGGGCGAACAGCGCGTCGAGCAGTGCCTGGGATTGCACCCAGGCCTGGCCGGCGGCGCCGTTCCACAGTCGGCTCTGTTCGTCGAACAAGGCTTGCAGGGTCATATCGTGCTCCTTCGCATGGCGGTCGATGAGAGCACTCTGCCGGTTCAAGCCGACTTGAGGTCAAGCCCTGTCAGGTCGTCGGCAAACCCGCCACGATGTCCTGCTCAACACAGGGCTCGCCATCCAGCAGCGGCTGCGCGGCGAGGAACTCCAGGGCCGAGGCACGCCAGGACTGGCGCGCGGCAAGTTCGGCGCACACCGCCCGATCCAGCTGCAGCGCGGCCCGGCAGGCCTGGCCCAGGTCCTCGTCCATCACCCCGGTCACGCCCTGCTCCAACACATCCAGCGGCCCGGCCACCGGGAAGGCCGCCACCGGCGTACCGCAGGCCAGCGCCTCGAGCATCACCAGGCCGTAAGTGTCGGTGCGCGAGGGGAATACCAGCACGCTGGCGCCGGCGAAGGAGTGCGCCAGCGCCTCGCCCTGCTGGAAGCCGAGGAAGCGTGCCTGCGGGTAGTCGTGCTCCAGCACTGCCCGTTCCGGGCCATCGCCGACCACGCATTTCTCGCCCGGCAGGTCCAGGTCGAGGAAGGCGCGCAGGTTCTTCTCTGCCGCCAGGCGGCCTACATAGAGAAACACCGGTTCGGCCGGGGCCTGCAGCTGCGGGCGTAAGCGCGTGCCGTCCACACCCTTGCGCCACAGCCGCAGGCGGCCGATGCCCTGGGCGGCGAACTCCTCGCGCAGGCGCTCGGTGCTCACCAGCACCGCCTGGCTGGGCCGGTGGAAGCGGCGCAGGTAGGCATAGCCCCAGCTCAGCGGCAGCCACGGCCAGCGGGTATGCACGTACTCGGGGAAGCGGGTGTGGATGGCGCTGGAGAACAGCAGCCCTCGCCGCGTCAGCCAGCGCCGCGCGGCCCAGCCCAGCGGGCCCTCGGTGGCCAGGTGCACGCCGTCCGGACGGAAGTCGCGGATGGCCGGGCCGACCCGCCACAGGTCCCAGGCCAGCGGAATCTCCGGGTAGCTCGGGCACGGCAGGTGGTTGAAGTCCTGCGGCGACAGCACCTTGACCAGATGGCCCAGGCCGCGCAGCTCACCGACCAGCGCCTGCAGGCTGGTGACCACGCCGTTGACCTGGGGATGCCAGGCATCGCTGACGATGAGAATCCTCATGCCGCCTGCCCGAGGGTCGCCAGCGCGTCGGCCTGGGCCTGCTCATCGGCCAGGCGGTAGAGCTGGATGCTGCCGTCCAGGTGCTCGATCAGCGCCGTGCAGGACTCCACCCAATCGCCGCAGTTCATGTACTCGACGCCGCCGACCTTACGGATCTCGGCATGATGGATATGGCCACAGACGGCGCCATCCAGCCCGCGCTTGACGCACTCGTGGGCGATGGACTCCTCGAAGTCGCTGATGAAGTTCACCGCCGTCTTGACCTTGTGCTTGAGAAACGCCGACAGCGACCAGTAGCCGTAGCCCCAGCGCTCGCGCCAGTGGTTGAGCCAGCGGTTGAGGGTCAGGGTGAACTCGTAGGCCGAGTCGCCGAGGAAGGCCAGCCACTTGTGGTAGCGGGTGATCACGTCGAACTGGTCACCGTGGATCACCAGCAGGCGGCGGCCGTCGGCGGTCTCGTGGATGGCCTCGTCGACCAGCTGGATATTGCCGAGCATCAGCGTCGAGTAGCGGCGCAGGAATTCGTCGTGGTTGCCGGTGACGTAGATCACCTCGGTGCCGCGCTTGCTCATGGTCAGCAGGCGGCGGATCACGTTGGTGTGCGCCTGGGGCCAGTAGATGCCGCCGCGCAGTTTCCAGCCGTCGATGATGTCGCCGACCAGGTAGATGCGGTCGGCCTGATAGCGCTTGAGGAAACCGGCCAGGCGCTCGGCCTGACAGTCTCGGGTGCCTAGGTGAACATCGGAAATCCACAGGGTGCGAACGTGCTGCTTGCGGCTGGGCTTGCTGCGCTCGGCGATGCTCATGGGCGGCCTCCGGCTGGGTTTAGCCGAGATTGCGCGCCCGCGGTGAAATGACCATGACAGGCAAATGACCATTACATGACGACCAGCGCAACTGTCCCGGCATGTACACTGACCGCTCGATCAGGAGCCCGCCATGCCCCAGCTGCTCTCCCTGCGCCACTACCACCACGAACAGATCGCCCACAGCCACGAACATGCCCAGCTGGTATTCGGCCTCAGCGGCCAGCTGGACTTCGAAGTGGGCGGGCGTGGCTGCCAGGTTTCTAGCCTGAGCCTGGCCGTGGTGCCGCCGGGAGCCCACCACGCCTGCGCCAGCGTCCTGGGCAGCCAGTGCCTGGTGCTGGACGTGCCGATGGATGGCTGGCTGCAGCAGCGCCTCGGCCACCACGCCGATGCCAGCCGCCGCCTGCTGGACAGGCCCGGTCGTTTGCAGCTCGACCCGGCCCAGGGCCAACTGGTCAACTGGCTGGCCGCCAGCCCGATCAACGACGAGGTCATCGGCCAGCAAGGCGCCGCCCTGCTCCTGGCCAGCCTGAGCAACGCCGCCGCGCCCGCGCCGCTCACGGCCGGCCTGCCGCTGGCCAGGATCGATGCCTATATCGAACGCCACTGCGCCCATCCGCTGCAGGTGGCCGACCTGGCGCGCCTGTGCGGCCTGTCGGCGGCGCGCTTTCACGCGCGTTTCCTCGCCGAAACCGGTCACACGCCGATGGAGCATGTGCGCGCACTGCGCCTGCAGCTGGGGCGGAGGTGGCTGCTGCACAGCCCCCTGCCAGTGGGCGAGATCGCCGCGCGGGTCGGCTACGGCTCGCAGAGCGCCTTCACCGCGGCGCTGGTTCGCGAGTTCGGCCTGACCCCGCGGCAGCTGCGCGCCGACCGCTGACGCGAGTCGCGCGACAAAGCCCGCGAGTCCTGCGACAGATCGTCGGGCGCTGCACGCCTAGACTCTGCCGATCATCAGGAGAGTTGTCGTCATGCAGACCATCGAATGGCAGGACTTCGAACGCGTGGAGCTACGCGTCGGCACCCTGCTCAACGCCTACCCCAACGACAAGGCGATCAAGCCGGCCTACGTGCTGGAAGTGGACCTGGGCGAACTCGGCGTGAAAACCTCCAGCGCCCAGCTCACTGCCCACTATGGCGCGGCAGAACTGATCGGCCGCCAGGTGCTGTGCGTGTGCAACTTCGCACCCAAGCGCATCGCCGGCGTGCGCTCCGAAGTGCTGGTCACCGGCGTCTACGATCAGGACGGCAAGGTAGTGCTGGCCAGTTTCGACAAGCCATTGCCCAACGGCGCGCGCCTCGCTTGACCCGTACCCACGCTATCCATCACGCGGGTTTCACCCGCCCTACTGATCCGGAATCCCCATGCAACACCGCACTGCCCTCTTCGCCCTGCACCTGGGCGCCCTGTTCTTCGGCCTGTCCGGCATCTTCGGCAAGCTGGCGCTGGCCGCGCCGCTGGTGATCGTGTTCGGCCGCGCCCTGTTCGCCGTGGCCGCCCTCGGCGTGTTCGCCCGCCTGGGCGAGCCGCTGGCGGCCATCAGCTGGCGCCGGCGTCTGGCCCTGGCCGGCGCCGGCCTGCTGTTGGGCGGGCACTGGTGGGCGTTCTTCATCGCGGTGAAAGTCTCGGGCGTGGCGGTGGCCACCCTCGGCTTCGCCAGCTTCCCCGCCTTCACCGTGCTGCTGGAAGGGTTGCTGTTTCGCGAGAAGGTGCGCCTGGCCGAATGGGGCGTGGTGGCGTTGGTCAGCCTTGGCCTGGTGCTGGTGACCCCGCATTTCGACCTGGGCAGCGACGCCACCATCGGCCTGGCCTGGGCGATCTTCTCCGGCCTGCTGTTCGCCCTGGTCTCGGTGTCCAACCGCGCCACCACGGTGGGGGTGAAACCGGCCCAGGCCGCCCTGTGGCAGAACCTGGCGATCCTGCTGGTGACCTTGCCGCTGGCCTGGTCGGCGCTGCCCGAGGTGCGTGCGCTGGACTGGCTGTGGATCGGCCTGCTCGGCCTGCTGTGCACGGCACTGGCACACAGCCTGTTCGTCGCCAGCCTGCGCGTGCTCAATGCGCGCAGCGCCTCGGTGGTGTTCGCCCTGGAGCCGGTCTACGGCATCGCCTTCGCCTGGTGGCTGTTCAACGAGCAGCCCGGCGTGCGCATGCTGTTCGGCGGTGCGCTGATCCTGCTGGCCACGGTGATCTCGGCGCGCCTGAGCAAGCATGCGGCCAGCGTCGAGGATATCGGTTAGGGCCTCAGGCACTACAACGTCGGAACGAGGGAGGCGCCGAGCCTCTGCTCGCGAGTCGCCCAGGGCGAGGCTTCGCGAGCAGAGCTCGCTCCTACAAATCGGCTCCGTCGCGGACTTGGCAACAGGCTAGCGGTCGTTATGACCCAGGTCGCGCTCGGGGTCGATCAGGTCGCGCAGGCGCTGCTTGAGCACCTTGGCCTCGGGGAAGCCGCCATCGGCCTTGCGCTCCCACAGCTGCACGCCGTCGCAGACGATGCGGAACACTCCGCCGGTGCCCGGCTGCAGGCTGACCATGCCCAGCTCGTCGGCGAAGGTGCTGAGCAGCTCCTGGGCCAGCCAGGCGGCCCGCAACAGCCATTGGCACTGGGTGCAGTAGGTGATCACCACCTCGGGTTTGCTGGTCATGCGGCGGCTCCTGGCCTGAATCGGGGCGCCATGATAGCGCCGTAGAAAGGACAACGCCGTGGTCATGCCACGGCGTCGGCCTTCCCGCCCTTGATCATGCGATCTTCGCCAACAACTCCCGGGCACGCTCGCGCTCTTCCTCGTCACCCTCGCTGATCACTTCGTTGAGGATGTCGCAGGCGCTGCCGATGTCGCCCTGCTCGATATAGGCCAGCGCCAGGTTCAACTTGACCAGGTGCTCGCGGTCGCCGGCCAGGTGATCCAGGTCGCTGTGCAGCGGCCCTTGGGACTTCTCGGTCGGCTCTGGCGCCAGGTCGGTATCCAGCACCTGCTCCTGGGGCAGCTCGGCGAAGGACTCCAGCACCTCCATCTCCAGCACTTCCGGCAGCTCCTGCAGGTTGGAGCGGAAGTGCGGATCGGGCGCCTGCTCCTGCGCGGCGCGCGCCCGCCCCGACTGCTCGGGCCGGAACGGGCTGACCAGATCCCAGTCGGCATCCAGCGACAGGTCATCGAGGTTGAGCTGGAACTCGTCGGGGGCCACCACGACCGGCTCCGGCTCGTCCAGCTGTAGCACCGCGTCGGCCAGCGGCACATCCTGCTGCGGACGCTGCAGCGCGGCGTAGCGCGCACGGATCTGGTCAACCTGGACCTGACTGGCGCCCAGCTCGCGCAGCTGACGCTCCTGCTCGAAGAAAGCGGCGGCATCGCCCAACTCGCCGTACACCTCGAACAGGCGCAGGCGCAGATCGAGTCGCTCCGGATGCTGGATCAACGCCTTGCGCAGGACATTGCCGGCATCGGCGAAGCGTCCATAGGCGATATAGATATTGGCGCCCTCCAGCGGATCGGCCGCACTGGCGGGCAGGCGCTGCGCGGGCGGCGCAGCGACTGCAGCAGGCTGGAAAACCTCCTCGTCGTCCTCGATCTGCGTTTCGACCCGTGGCTGCGGCTCCGGAACTGGCTCAGGCGGCGGCGCAGCGACCTTGCGCGCTTGCGGCGTGGCCTCGGGAACGACCGGGCGGGACTGCGGCTCGGGCTCGCGCACCGGGCGCCGGCGGCCCAGCAGCCAGGCACCGACCAGCAGGATGAGGATCAGCAAGGCGCTGCCCAGCCACAGCGCCCAACCCCAGTCGCGCTCGGCCGGTGCCGGCGCGGGCGGGCTGACAGGTGGCGCCACCGGCTGCGGCTCGATAGCCACGGGCGCGGGCGTCGACTGTCGCCGCTGCAGGTCGTCGCGAATCTGCTGTAGCTGGCGATCTTTCTCGGCCATCTGCGCCTGCAGCTGGGCCAGCTGACTCTGCAGAGCGTCCACGGCGCTGCGCAACTCCTGGTTCTGCGCGGTGACGCCGGCCAGCTCGGCATCTACCTGGTGCTGCTCGGCCGCGAGCGGTGCTACCGCAGCCGGTTGCTCAATGGGTTGCCCAATCGACTGTTCGACCGGCGCATCATTAGCGACTGGCGCGGCCAGCGCCGAATCCGGCAACAGCAGCTCGGCCTCGGCACGCAGGCGGTTGCGATCACCACCGCTGAACGCGTCGGGATTGAGCGCATGCAGATCGGCCATCAGCGCTTCGCGGCTGCTGACGCTGCCACCGGCCTGCAGGCGCCCGGCGATGCTCCACAGGCTGTCGCCAGGCTGCACCCGGTAACGCTCGCCACGGCTGGCCAGCGGCATCGCGCGTGGCGGCGCGGCCGGGCGCACCGGTGGAGCCGCAGCTTCCCGGGGCTGCGGCACCAGACTCGCCTGCGGGCTGAAAGCGGCCGAGCCCGGCGGGTCGATCAGCACCGTGTACTCGCGCAGCAGGCTGCCCCCCGGGCGTGCCACCTCGATGATGAAATTCAGGTACGGCTCGCGCACCGCCTTGCTGGAGGCCACGCGGATCAGGTTGCGTCCGCCCCCCAGTACCGGGGTGAAACGCAGGTCGTTGAGAAAGTAGAAGCGATCGACGCCAGCACGATTGAAATCTTCGACGCTGGCCAGACGGACCTTGATCTCGTCGGCGCTCAGGTCGCCGACTTCGAGCAGCTCGATTTGCGCGTCCAGCGGCTGGTTCAGCGCCGAATGCAGAGTGATTTCACCCAACCCCAGCGCGGGCACCAGGCCCGAGTAGAAGGCAGACCCCGACAGGAGGGTCAGCAGCAGGTGACGGATGCGAGCCATGGGCCCCTCCCCGACACGGCCAGACCGGCATATCCCTGGGCGTAATGGTTATCCCCGGCGGGTCTGGCGTGTGCTCAACACTTGTCGGGCAGGCGCTCCCTTGCGGCCCGGCAAGCCCGCCCAGAGAGGTGATACGCGAGTACCGAACTGGCGGGCATAAGGGCAGCTTAAGAAAGCACCGAAACAAACGCCAATGGCCGCTTATGCTAAATCGCGATAGGGAGAAGGCTGGATGTAGCCGGAAGACCTGAGGCTCAGGTCTTTTCCAGATTGCCCAGAATGCGTGCGTGAACGCTCTGGCACAGGCGCTGCTCTTCTTCGCTGACGCCGGCGAACAGCTCCTTGCGCAGCTGCAGGGCAATGCTCTCGATCTGCTCGATCAGCGGCCGCGCCTTGGCACTGAGCACCACCTTCTTGGCCCGGCGGTCTTCCGGCACGGCGATGCGCCGCACCAGCTCCTGGGACTCCAGACCGTCGAGCAGGCGAGCCAGGGTCGGCCCCTCCACCCCCACGGTCTGCGCCAGCTCGCGCTGGGTCGGCGCCTCCTTGAGCAGGGCCAGGTGCAAAAGAACCAGCCAGCGCGCCTGGGACAGGCCGAGGCCGGAAAGACGTCGGTCCAGCTCGGCGCGCCAGGCGCGAGAAAGCTGGGCCAGTTGCATACCGAAACTGTGGTGCGCGAAGTTGTGCATAAGAAGACTCTCACTGGTCCTTGCCGCCGCCCACTCCCCGAATCCTGTGGACAGCAGAAAAACCTAATTATTAGTCAACTAACCATAACTCCGGGAACGGTCTTCGCCAAGCCCGCTGTCACCATTTGACATACTGATCCTCGACGAAGCCCCACAGGTTGTCGATCACCAGCGGCGCCCTGCCCGGCGGGCGCAGGGTGCCCTGGAAGCAGCCGAATACCTGCTTGAAGTTGCTGGCCAGCACGCCCAGGTTCAACTGCTCACGGTGCAGGCCATGGCCACGGAAGTTCAGCTCCACCTGGCCATCGCCGGAAACGATGCGCCAGGGCTGCAACGGGTCGTCGCGGTCGAATTGGAAGTGCACGCCGCCGACTGGCATCATGGCACCGTCCAGCCAATAGCAGTTCTCGCTGAAGCTGGTCTCGTTGACCCCGCAGGACAGGTTCAGCCCCACCCGCGTGCCGGCCACCTCGCCGGACAGGCAGGCCCAGTTCCAGAAGGTCTCCGGGCGCATGTAGCCGGCCGACCAGTCGTGGTGGGCGAAGGCGTTCAGCGCCCGCAGGTCGAAGTCACCCAGCTCGCTGCGTACGCTGCCCCGGCAACGCACGCCGGCGACCTTCTGTGCGTAGACCCAGCCATTTACCGCCGTCGGCGTGCAGATGCACATGGGCTCGAACTGCTGTTCGGAGAAGCTCGCCTCGATGCGCGTGCCGTCGTCCAACTCCACCAGCAGGTGCTTGTCGCTGCCGTGGTTGTCCAGACGCAACAGGTTGGCGCCGCTGCGCAGCTCGCAGACGCCGTCGTTGGGCTGCTGCGAGAACGCAGTGCCATGCCCCAGCGGCCGCTTGAACTCACGCTCGATCATGCGCCCGCTGGCCGGATGGAACAGGTAGACGAAGCCGGCGGTGAGCAGGCTGATATCGGCCAGCGCGCAGCCGCCGATCAGCTCGTCGCTGACGATGCCGAAGTACTGGAACTGGTGGAAGCGTCGCCACTTGGCCAGGGTGCCGAGGCGACGGCCCATGGGCGAGCGGAAGTCGAAGTCGCGCCAGTTCACCTGTCCCGGCGCGGCCGGAAAGATGCCGTAATGCGGTTGGCCGTTGGCCTGGATCAGTCGTTCCATGATGATTGCCGACAGAGGAAAGCGCCGATGCTAGCAGTCGCGCCGAAGGCTGCGAGGGACGATTCGCGCCAGCGCGGGGGGCGCTTCAGGTCACCACCTGGTTGCGGCCGAAGGCCTTGGCCTCGTACAGGGCGCGGTCGGCATGCTCGAACAGGCTGTCCATGGCCAGGTCCGCCGCCGGCTGCAGGCAACACACGCCGACCGAGAGCGTCAGCACCGCCGCCGTCTGCGAGCCGGCGTGCTCGATGGCACGGGCCTCCAGGCTCTGGCGCAGGGTTTCGGCGCGCTGCCTGGCCTCACTCGCCGAGATGTCGTACAGCAGCACGGCGAACTCTTCGCCGCCCAAGCGCGCCGCCATGTCCAGCGGGCGCCGGGCCGCCTGCAGCAGCGCCTCGCCGACCTGCTGCAAGGCGCGGTCGCCAGCCTGGTGGCCGTAGCGGTCGTTGTACGCCTTGAAGTGGTCGACATCGCACAGCAGCAGCGCCAGACAACGCTCTTCGCGCTGTGCCTGGCGCCACAGGCGGCCCAGCTCACGGTGGAAACTGCGCCGATTGTGCAGGCCGGTCAGGCCGTCCTGATCGGCCAGCACGCGCAGCAGGCCGCTGACCAGAAAGTGCTCGCGCGACTTCAGCTCCAGCTGGTAGCAGCCGATCGCACCGATCAGGTTGCCGGCCAGCAGGAACAGCAGATTGTTGAACAGGCGCTCCGGCGCCAGACCGCCGAGCCATTCGAACAGGCCATAGGCGAGCAGCACCAGCAGCGAGGTGACGACTGCCTCGATCAGGCGCAGGCCGACCAGGAAGTAGGCGGCGATACACACCAGCAGCAGCCCCTCGTAGGGGAAGGACGGGTCCTGGCCATGCCCCAGGGCGATGATGGCTGCCGCGCCAAAGCCCATGGCACCGATGCAGGCGATGCCCAGGGGCGCCGCCAGTTGCGGGTGGCGACGACTGAGGATCACCCGTCCGCAGGCCAGCAACAGCAGCGCCACCCCTGCGCGGATGGCCAGCAGGGCCGCCAGCAGCGGCCCCTCGATCATCCAGATATCGACCCCGGCGAAGGCCAGCCACACCAGCAAGGCATAGACCACCGCGACCCGCTTCAGCTCCAGGGTGTCGCGCAGCATGTAAGTGCGATACTCCCGCTCCAGGGCCGGAGCGAAATGCAACAGGCGGTAGCCGCGAGACAGCTGCTCGGCATAGGGGTTGGGCGGGACATCGGCCAGCCAGTCGGGATGCAGCGACACTTAGGGTCTG
>NZ_JAOEEA010000015.1 GCF_029837695.1 Pseudomonas sp. GD04019 | reverse complement strand
AGCCGGATATACGCATGTAACCGCACCGACGGCAGCGCAGATCAAAAGCTTTTGCCCACTACTTGTGGGGAGAGTCCATATACGTGTTGTTAGGCATGCGGCATACCATAGTGAATTTCCCTATGGCAGTTAGCGCATAGGGCTATAGCATTAGATACTGTGTCTTCTCCTCCATGTGCTAGCTGCTTTATGTGGTGAACCTCAAGGTATGGAGTGCCATCCTTTTTTCGAATAAATGGCGCAGGTCTTTTGCAGCGCTCGCAGGAGCCTGAGGCGCGACTCAGAACTTCGGCAACCACATCAGCATTACGCAGGTATATCTCGGTGACGGCTTTTACTTTGACTGGAAGCTTCTCGGCTTTTTTAAGTCGGGATTGTCTCTTTGATGGTTCGTCGGCAAGGGATTTTGTTACTGCATCTCTAAATAAGGATTCATGTGTAGACAGTGATATCGGTGCAGAATTCTGGGCTTCGTGGCTTTTAACGACGGCGCGCATCGCGTTTAGATTTACCTTGCGAATACCTTCGTAATATAAAATATGCTTATTTACAGATGCTAGAGCCACTTCGAGCGCACTTGCACCATTGTTTTTGGCTATTTGGGTTAGAAAATAATCAATGGCTGGTGCGCTCATTGTTCTTTGAAATACTTTGCCTTGAAGCATTAGTCGATAGTCGTTTATGAAGTCGCGAGCTGAGCTGATATTTAAGCCGTGCATTTTTTCAAGAAGACTTGCGCCGACCTCCATTGAAATTACTTTCTCGTTGACTTGAACAGCAACTTTGTAGGCTTCCTCAATTTGGTGCGCTGTTATCCGCACGATGTATCTCCGATTGCCTAACGTTTGGTTAAGGGGCGGGCTTTAGCCCGTCCCAGTGAGCGAAGCGAACGGTTTAAACCACTAGTTAGGGTGTGAGTGGATAACTTTCGCCGTCATCGCCTTGAACTCTTGCTCCGAGAGCTTCAGAAATTTTTATGAGTTTATTAATGGCGTTTTTAGATGGGGCCTTGGTGTAAATTTCGCAAAGGTCGGGGTTGTACCAAACAGGGAATTGCTCAAGCTCAAGAGAAACTAAGAAATCATCTGTTGAGTTTTCATTGTCGCGTTGGACTTGCCTGTCCGTTTTTACGTAATTACTCCATTCTTCGCGACTTATGCACGGGCCGTTCTCGTCAGCCCAAAAATCTTTTTTAGTAATATGCAGATCATAACCTGCATAGACGAACTGGCTTATCATTGCCAAAAACGCAGCGAAGATTAATTTCATGTGTAGCCCTAACTATAAGTAGACGACATAAGTAGCGTAATGTCTTCCGCTACTTGTGTCGCATAACATCCTTGTCGTCCGCTAAGTCCTTGTTTGGCCTGAAGGGCGCATCAGCAAATGCGCCATAGTAGAGGAAGGCAAAGCGACAGGGGCTCACAAACTTCAGCTCCATCAGGAGCAGCGATTAGTTTGCGACCCTATTCGATTTGCCTTGAGGCTGTCTATCCGCGGAGGCGTGCGGGGAGATCAGGCGCCTTCGGTTTTCAGGCGGCCGGCTTGTTCCGATTTCTGCCTGAGCTTCTTGGCCCGTTTCTCCAGCACCAGATACACCACCACGGCCACCAGCAGCGGCAGCAGCAGGTAGATGGCGCGGTAGCCGATCAGGGCGGCGAGGACGGCACCTTTGGAGGCCTGGCCTTGCAGCATGGCGATGAAGACCGCCTCCAGCACGCCGAGGCCGGCGGGGATGTGGGTGATGACGCCGGCGATACTGCTGACCAGCATGATGCCCAGCACGGTGGGGTAGTCCACGCCGTCGGGCATGAGCAGGAACACCAGCAGGCTGGACAGCGACCAGTTGCACATGGACATGCCGGCCTGGGCCAGCGCCAGGCGCAGGGGGGGCAGGGTGACTTCGTGGTCGCGCCAGGTCCAGGAGCGGCGACGGGCGAAGCGGCAGGCCAGCAGGTATCCGGCGGCGACCAGCAGCAGGGCGACGCCGATCATCTGCAGCGCGGTGGCGCCGATCTCCCATTGCTCCGGTAGGCGTACCAAGCGCAGGGCGAATACGCCGCCGGCAAGGATCAGGTAGCCCAGCCAGTTGGTGATCAGGCTGAAGGTGAGGATGCGCGTCACCGTGGCCACGCCGAGCCCCAGGCGTGAGTAGAGGCGATAGCGCAGGGCGATGGCGCCGACCCAGGAGCTGAGGTTGAGGTTGAAGGCGTAGCAGACGAAGGTTAACGGCAGTATCTGCCGTGCCGGCAGGTGGTGTCCGGTATAGATGCGCCCGAGTAGGTCATAGCTGGCGAACAACAGGAAGCTGACGACGGTGATCGCCACACAGGCCGCCAGGGTTGGCCGGTCGAAGCGGCGCAGGGCATCGACTACCTCGCTCCACTCCAGGTTCTTCACCAGCATGAACAGCAGCACCGGCACCATGATGAAGAACAGTGCGGTGAGCAGGCGCTTGCCCCAGCGAATCCAGGGGTTTGGATGTGGCTTGCTCATGGCAGCTTACCCTGGCTGCAGAGGGCGTCATGCGGCTCGTCGGGCTCCGGGCGCAGAGATTTCAGGCGCGGCGAGTGGCCTGGGAACCTGGAGGCGATGGCCGGGAACAGCCGGGTGAAGTGGAAGCACAGGAAGATCAGCGGAGCGCGCCACCAGTAGCCACGGATTGCGCGCTCCAGGCTGATGCGCTTGCAGTGCTCGCTGATCAGGGTGTGCAGGTGTTCGTGGAGCTGCTGGTTGAAGCGGGCATCGCGGATGAACAGGTTGGCTTCCAGGTTCAGCGCCAGGCTCAGTGGGTCGAGGTTGCTGGAGCCCACGGTGGCCCATTCGCGATCTGCCAGGGCGACCTTGCCATGCAGCGGACGCTGGCAGTATTCGTGGATTTCCACGCCGTCGCGCAGCAGGTAGTTGTACAGCATGCGCGAGAAGCCGCGAGCCCAGGGCATGTCCGGCTGGCCCTGGAGGATCAGCGTTACCCGCACGCCACGGCGCGCGGCATTGCGCAGTTCGCGCAGCAGGCGATAGCCGGGGAAGAAATAGGCGTTGGCCACCACCAGGCGGTAGTTGGCCGAGCGAATGGCCAGCAGGTACTGGGCCTCGATATCCCGGCTGTGGGCATCGTTGTCGCGCACCGTCAGTAGCATGCGGGCATCGCCGGCCAGGCGGGTGACCGGGCGTACCTGGCTCGGCTCCTCGAGAGCCGGGCGCATCACCCGCAGGCTGGCGGCGTGCAGGTCGGCCACGATGGGGCCGACGACTTCCACCGCGTAATCCTGCTTGGCCATGGGGCCGAAGTCGCCGAGATGGTCGGCGGAATAGTTGATGCCACCGACGAAGGCCCGCTCGCCGTCGATCACCACCACCTTGCGGTGCAGGCGGCGGAACAGGTTGGTGCGCATGCCCAGCCGGCGCGGGCTGGGGTCGAACACATGGATATTGACCCCGGCGCTGGTCATGGCGCTGACGAACTCGGGACTGAGGTCGGCGGTGCCGTAGCCGTCCACCGTCAGCTCGACGCGCACGCCGCGCTGGGCGGCCTCGATCAGGGCCTGCTGCAGTTCGTTGCCAACCTTGTCCTCGAAGATGATGAAGGTCTCGATCAGCACTTCCCGCTGCGCCGCACGAATGCACTCGAAGACCCGCGGGTAATACTCCTCGCCGTTGATCAGCAGCTGGACCTGATTGCCTTCGCGCCAGTTGTAATTCATAGGTGGATCTCCACAGCCAGAGGGGCATGGTCGGAAAGGTGGGACCAGGGGCGGGTCGACAGGGCTACGGGCGCATGGCTGGTGGCGTTGCGCACATAGATGCGATCCAGGCGCAGCAGCGGCCAGCGCGCCGGGAAGCTCTTGGCCGGTTCGCCAAATGCGTGGGTGAAGACCTCATGCATGCCCTGTTCGGCGAGGACTGCGCTGGCGGTCTGGCGCCAGTCGTTGAAGTCGCCGGCGATTATTACCGGCGCGGCCGCCGGCAGGCTCTCGACCAGGCGGCAGAGCAGGCCCAGCTGCTGGCGGCGGTGCACCTCGCGCAGGCCCAGGTGCACGCAGATGGCATGCACCTGACGCGGGCCGGGCACATCCAGCACGCAATGCAGCAGGCCGCGCTGCTCGACCACGCCGATGGACACATCCAGGTTCACGTACTGGCTGATGGGAAACTTGCTCATCAGCGCATTGCCGTGGTCGCCGTCCGGGTAGACCGCGTTGCGCCCGTAGGCGAATTGCGGCCACATGCTGTCGGCGAGAAACTCGTACTGTGGTGTCTCCGGCCAGTTCTGGTGCCGACGGGCGTGGCGCTGGTGGGTGCCCAGCACTTCCTGCAGGAACACCAGATCGGCGCCGGTGGCGCGCACCGCTTCGCGCAGCTCCGGCAGGATGAAGCGCCGGTTGAGCGCGGTGAAGCCCTTGTGGGTGTTGATCGTCAGCACTTTCAGCTGATGCACGGCGGGCGCGCGCTCCACCGTCATGATCGGAATCGGCTCGCTCATGCCAGCTCTCCTTGGCGGCGCTGTGGCAAGCGCCCCAGGCCTTCCAGCAGATGGCGCGCGTCGTAGGGCGCGCGCACCTTCACGTCGTTGTCGAAATAGCAATACAGATCACGCTGGCGCTTGGCCGGCGTGTGCTCGGGGTCGATCAGCCTGGCGTCCACCGGCTGCTTGCCGGCGGTCCAGGCCTCGATGCGCGTTTGCCAGTGCAACAGCGCCTGGGGCGAGTAGCCGCTGGTGTACAGCTTCACGTCGCCGTGCAGGCGCAGATAGAGGAAGTCGGCGGTGATGTCCTCGGCATACGGCCACTTGCCCGCGGTGTCGGCTACCACCAGGGCGACGTGGTACTTGCGCAGCAGCTCGACAAAGGCTGGGCAGAGGAAGCTGTGGTTGCGGATCTCCACCGCATGGCGCAAGGCCCGCCCCGGTGCCGCGCCCAGATAGCCAGGCACATGCAGGCGTGCCTCGGCGTGCAGGGCGCAGTCGTGGGCCTGTTCGGTGTCCTGAGGCAGTTGGGCAAGGAAGTCACGGAACAGCTGGGCGTCGAAAGCGAAGCTGGGCGGGAACTGCCAGAGAATCGGCCCGAGCTTATCCTTCAGCTGCAGCGGACCGGAGGCGAAAAAGTTGGCCAGCGGCTGAGCTATATCGCGCAGGCGGCGCACATGGGTGATGTAACGCGGCGCCTTGACGCTGAAGACGAAATCATCCGGCGTGTCGGCATACCAGTTGGCGTAGCGCTGGGGAGTCTGCAGGCCGTAGAAGGAGCCGTTGATCTCGATGCTGTTGACCTCCCGCGAGGCGAACTCCAGCTCCCTGCGCTGGGGCAGGCCCTTGGGATAGAAGTCGCCACGCCATGGGGCGTAGCGCCAGCCCGATATACCGATGCGAATGTCACTCATGGAATTCCCTAGGAGCGCTTGGGCACCGTTGTGGTCGAGGTATCGCGGGCGGTCGAGGATTCCTGCAGAGCCTGATCTAGGCCGCTTTGCTCGATGCGCTCCTCGCTGCCCATGCCCAGCTGCATCTGTGGATGCAACTCGACCTTGATCCAGCCCTCGTCACGGCGGTCGAACGCCTTGAAGGCCTCGATGGCATCGCTCATCGGCTTGATCTGGGTGAGGATCTTGGCCGGGTCGATGCGGTGGTTGAGTACCAGGTCGATCAGCAGCGGGATGTACTTGCGGTGATGACAGTTGCCCATGTTGATGGTCAGGTTCTTGTTCATCGCCGCGCCGATCGGGAAGACGCGTGCCTGCTGCGGGTAGACGCCGATGATCGACAGGGTGCCGGCCTTGTCCAGCGCCTCCACCGCCCACTGCAGGGCCTGGCTCGGCGCATTGCCGGGGTGCCAGTTGGCGCCGTCCGGATGGGTCTTGGGCGCCACCGCGGCCATCTCCTCGCGGAACTGGCCGACCTGCTGCGAATTGGCATGGCAGGAGCACTCGGCGTCTACGCCCACCGCATCGATGGCGCGGTCCACGCCGATGCCGCTGGTCAGCCGGCGCAGGGTCTGTACCGGGTCTTCATGATCAAAGTTGATCACCTCGGCGCCTTGCTGGCGCGCCATACGCAGGCGGTCTTCGAGGCGGTCGATGGCGAACACCCGAGCGGCGCCGAACAGCTTGGCGCTGGCGATGGCGAACTGCCCGACAGGGCCGCAGCCGAACACCGCCACCGTGTCACCGGGCGTGATCTCGGCCATCTCCGCGCCGAAGTAGCCGGTGGGGAAGATGTCCGAGAGGAGGATCGCCTGGTCGTCGCTGATCTCGCTGGGCAGCTTGACCAGGCCGATATGGGCGAAGGGAATGCGCGCCTTCTCGGCCTGCAGCCCGTGGAACGGGCCGGAGGGCGAGGGGCCGCCGAAGAAGGCCGTGCCGGCCTCCTTGCCGTTGGGATTGGCCTCGTCGCACTGGGCGTAGTAGCCCGCGCGGCAGTACGAGCAGTTGCCGCAGGCGATGGTGGAAGGAATCACCACCCGGTCGCCGATCTGCAGGTTGCGCACATCCTCGCCAAGGGCCTCGACGATGCCGACGCCCTCGTGGCCGAGGATGGTGCCCTTGGCCATGTCGCCGACGGTGCCGCGCACGAAGTGCAGGTCGGTACCGCAGATGGCCGAGGCGGTCAGGCGCACGATGGCGTCGGTGGGCTCTTGCAGGACGGGTTCGGGCACGTCGTCGAGACGGATGTCGCCCACATCATGGAACACTACGGCTTTCATGCGGTTCTCCGACTCGCTCTGCCCGCCGGCCTCAATGGGCCTGGGCTACACCACGCAGCAGGGTGCTGCTGGACCTGTCGCTACGTGCGCTGGCGATATTGCCGAGGGACACCACGCCGATCAGGCGCTTCTCGCGGGTGAGCACCGGCAGGCGGCGCTTCTGGATATCGGCCATGTTCTGCGCCACGTGCTGCACCTCTTCGTCCTCGAAGCAGTAACAGACGTTGTCGCTCATCACCTGGCGTACCGGGGTGTCGCCGTTCAGGCCTTCGGCCACCGCGCGCACGGCGATGTCGCGATCGGTGAGCATGCCCACCAGGCGGTCGTCTTCCGCGACCAGCAGGGCACCGCTGTCTATGCGCGCCATCAGCGCGGCGGCCTCGCGGATGCTGTCGTCGGGCTGCACTGTCTGCACATTGCGGGTCATGATTTCGCTGATCTTCATGTCGTCCTCCTGTGTCGAAAGTGACAGCGCCGCTTTTGCGGCGCCTACAGTTTCCGACTGGAGGGGACGGGCGCGGTTCAGGCTTTTTTCGCCGCGGATCAGTCGCTTTCCTTCTGCAGCTTGAACAGCAACAGCGAGCGCGGCGTCACCTGGAACTGGCTGCCGAAGGCGAACTGCTCGGTACTGCGCTGCTGGGGCTGGTTGCTGTCGAGCAGGCCGACCCAGGCCGAGCCCTCGGCCACCTCCGGCAGGAGGAAGTCCACGGCCTCGTGGTAGGCGTTGAGGATCAGCAGCAGGGTGGCATCGTCGCCCCTGCGGCGGATGCCGGTGGGCTGGGCGCGACCGTCCAGGAGCATGCCCATGCAACGCGCCTCGCCGTCGTGCCAGTTTTCCTCGGTCATCTCCTCGCCGTTGGGCGCCAGCCAGGTCACGTCCTTGACCCCCAGCTCCTCGTTGTAATGGCCGACGAAGAAGCGCCCGCGACGCAGGATCGGATAGGCGCGGCGCAGCGCGATCAGGCGCCGGGTGAAGGCGATCAGCCCCTGGCCTTCCTCGTCGATGTTCCAGTCCACCCAGCTCAGCTCGTTGTCCTGGCAGTAGGCGTTGTTGTTGCCCTGCTGGGTGCGGCCGAACTCGTCGCCGGCCAGCAGCATCGGCGTGCCCTGGGCGAACAGCAGGGTGGCCAGCAGGTTGCGCATCTGCCGCAGGCGCAGCTCGCGGATCTGCTCGTCGTCGCTCGGCCCTTCACAGCCGTGGTTCCAGGAGATGTTGTTGTCGGTGCCGTCGCGATTGTCTTCGTCGTTGGCCTCGTTGTGCTTGTGGTCGTAGGACACCACGTCGCGCAGGGTGAAGCCGTCATGAGCGGTGATGAAGTTGACCGAGGCAAAAGGGCGGCGGCCGCGTTGGTTGAACAGGTCGCCCGAGGCGGTGAGGCGGCTGGCCAGCTCGGCCAACTGGCCGCCGTCGCCTTTCCAGAAGGCGCGGGCGTTGTCGCGGAACTTGTCGTTCCATTCCGCCCAGCCGGGCGGGAATCCGCCGACCTGGTAACCACCGGGGCCGCAGTCCCAGGGCTCGGCGATCAGCTTGACCTTGCTCAGTACCGGGTCCTGGCGGCAGGCGACCAGGAAGCTGTGGCGCTCGTCGAAGCCGTCGGCGTAGCGGCCGAGGATGGTCGCCAGGTCGAAGCGGAAGCCGTCCACGCGCATCTCGGTGGCCCAGTAGCGCAGCGAGTCGGTGACCATCTGCAACACGCAGGGGTGCGACAGGTCGAGGGTGTTGCCGGTGCCGGAGTCGTTGATGTAGTAGCGCCGGTCGTCCGGCATCAGGCGGTAGTAGCTGGCGTTGTCGATGCCGCGCATGCACAGGGTCGGACCGCGCTCGTTGCCCTCGGCGGTGTGGTTGTAGACCACGTCGAGAATCAGCTCCAGGCCGGCGTCATGCAGGTGCGCGACCATCTCCTTGAACTCGCTGACCTTGCCGCTGGCCAGGTACGCCGGGTGCGGGGCGAAGAAGCCGATGCTGTTGTATCCCCAGTAGTTGTTCATGCCCTTTTCCAGCAGATGCTGGTCGTTGACGAAGGCATGTACCGGCAGCAGCTCGATGCTGGAAACCCCGAGCGAGCGGATGTGCTTGAGCAGCTCCGGGTTCATCAGCCCGGCGCAGGTGCCGCGCAGGTTCTCCGGCACGGCCGGGTGCAGCATGCTGATGCCGCGCAGGTGGGTCTCGTAGAGGATGGTGCTGTCCCACGGCACGCGGATCGGCGCCTGCTCGCCCCAGGTGAAGGCCGGGTCCATGACCTTGCTCTTGGGCACGAAGGCGGCGCTGTCGCGCTCGTCGAAGCTGAGGTCGGCATCCGGATGGCCGATGGTGTAGCCGAACAGCGCCTCGGACCACCGCAGCTTGCCCACCAGTTGCTTGGCGTAGGGGTCGATCAGCAGCTTGTTGGGATTGAAGCGGTGCCCGGCGTCCGGCTCGTACGGGCCGTACACCCGGTAGCCGTAGACTTGGCCGGGATGGGCGTCCGGCAGGTAGCCGTGCCAGATCTCGTCGGTGTACTCGGGCAACTCGATGCGCTCGATCTCGGTCTTGCCCTGGTCGTCGAACAGGCATAGTTCCACCTTGGTGGCGTGGGCGGAAAACAGGGCGAAGTTGACGCCCAGTCCGTCCCAGGTGGCACCGAGGGGGAAGGGGTGGCCTTCGGCGATGCGCGAGCGCTGCTTACCCATGCTCACCTCTCAGGCCTTGGGCGTCTTGGTGGTGCTGCGCGGGGCGCGCGGCTTCTTCAGCAGGGCCGGCTGGTCGGCCTGGGCCTGCGCCTCGGCCAGCGTCACCGCCTTGGGCTTGCTGATGCGTCGTGGCTTGAGCGTCGGCAGTTGCTCGGTCGCGGCCTCGGCCTCGGCCAGCTTGTAGGCCATGGCCCAGTGGCGCTCCTCCTGGCCGGCCGGCTTACCTTCCGACTCCCAGATCTGGTAGGCGAATTCGCGGACGCGTTGTTCATCGATGCTCATGACAATTCTCCTGACGCGGTTTGAGGCAAATGAGATTGACCGGGAATTCCGCCAACACCTCGGCCAGGTGCAGATGGCCGTGATTGATTGGTTGATGCGGCGGGAAAATGCCGGTGGTGGCGAGATCGGCGAACTCCGGCGGCAGCACGATGCGGGTGTCGCCCCAGTGCTCGGCGGGGATGTGCGGCACCTCGTTGCTGCCCAGCAGGCCGGCGGCCAGGCGCGGCACCACGGCCACCAGATGGGCATCGCCGAAGCTGCGGGCGAAGGCCAGGACGCGGCCGGCCTGTTCGCCCTCGACCTCCAGCGGACGGTAGTCGCCACGGGCGAACAGTTGCGGGCGGGCATGCCGGATGGCCAGCAGGTTGGCGATCAGCCATTGCTTGACCCGGCCGTCCCGCCAATGGGCCAGCAGCTCGGACGGCTCGGCCAGACCGTCCAGCGAGGCGACGCGGGCGGCGAAGTCCACCGGCCGCCGGTTGTCCGGATCGACCAGGCTAAAGTCCCAGTACTCGCAGCCCTGGTACAGGTCCGGCACGCCCGGCGCGCTGTATTTGAGTAGGCACTGGGCCAGGCTGTTGAGGGCGCCGGCCGGTGCGATGGCGGCCACCGCGGCCACCAGTTCCAGGCGCAGCTCGCGGCCTTCCGGGCGGGTCAGCAGGCGTTCGAGGAACTCCTGGCTGTCCGCCTCGTGCTCGCCGTTGGGGGCGCTCCAGCTGCTGTTCAGCTTGGCCTCGCGCAGGGCCTTCTGTTGCCAGGTACGCATGCGTTGCAGGTAGGCCTGCAGGCCCTCGGCATCGTCCGCGCCCAGTTCCAGTGGCCAGCTGCCGAGCAGGGCTTGATAAAGGATCAGCTCTTCATCGGCGCTCGGCGAATTCTCCGGTAGGTCGCCACGCCACACTGCAGCCAGGGTGCGCCAGCGCTGGACCTTCTCGGCATACCAGGGCGCACGTTCGCTGAGCACGGCGAGGCGGGCGCGGCTGTCCTCGCCACGCTTGTGGTCGTGGGTGGCGGTGGCCAGCTGGTTGTACGGCAGCTTGCTGGCCCGCTCGCGGTTGCACTGGTGGAAGTATTCCAGGGGCTGGCTGAAGTGCTCGGCGTCGAAGCCCACGTCGTAGCGCGACAGCAATACGCCGGCGCGGTAGCAGGCGGTGTCCTCTACCGCCTTGGCTGCCACCGGCGAGGTCAGTTGCTGGAAGCGGCTCAGCACCCGCGCGCGCAGCTTGCGCGGGCGGCCTGGTGGCAGCTCGTGCAGCGGCTGGCCGCCGAGCCAGCGGTCGAGGTGGTCGAGCAGCGGCCAGTCGGCTTCGGCCAGGGTCAGGCGGGCGCCGTCCAGAGCCTGCTGGAACACATGCTGGTCCTGCTCGGAGCGGCCGCAGGCGTTGGCGTAGGTACGGTACACCGGGAAATGCACGATCAGCTCCAACAGCGCGCGGCGAATCGAGGCCAGGGTCAGGTCGCGGGTGGCGATGTCGTTGCGGGCCACCTGCAGCAGGCCCTGGGCGACTTCTTCCAGATCGCCGGTGAGCGAGCTGCCGAGCACCAGGCGCCGCGCCTCCAGCGCCTCGTCGGCGAATTCCTGCGGGCGGCCGCCCAGTTCGCTCCACAGCTCGCGCAGGGGCTGCTCGCCGCGCGGGTCGTGCTGCAGCAGGGCGAGCTGGTTCATGAACTCGTAGCCGGTGGTGCCATCGACACTCCAGCTATCCGGCAAGTGTTCGCCGTAGCCGAGGATCTTCTCCACATAGATCGGGAAGTGCTGGCCGAAGGTCGCCTGCGGGCGCTGGGCCAGCAGCAGGTCGACCCGGCGGCGCAGGCGCCGGCAGTAGGTGCGCGGGTTGGCCAGGCCGTCGACATGGTCGATGCGCAGGCCGTCGACCAGGCCCTGTTCGATCATCTGGAAGATCTTGCCGTGGGTCAGCTCGAACACTTCCGGGCGCTCCACCCGCAGGCCCCCGAGCTCGTTGATGTCGAAGAAGCGCCGCCAGTTGATGTCGTCGGCCGCCGTGCGCCAGCTGGCCACCCGGTAATGCTGGCGTTCCAGCAACTGATGCAGGCGTTGCACGCCGGCTTCGTCGTCGCAGCGGTAACCGGCCAGCGCACGGCGAATGGCCTCGCCAGCCAGCTCCGGGCGGCCCAGTTGCGCCAGTTCGGTGCACAGCGGCTGGCTGCTGTGCCAGGCATCGCTGTCGCCGCGCAGGGCGTCGAAGCGCTTGGCCAGCTCGGCCAGCGCCGGGTCATCGGCACTGCGCAGTATCTCGCCATAGCTGGGCGGGGTGATCGGCAGGCGATGTTCGAAGTGCTGGGCGTAGAAGCGCCCCTGTTCCGGGTCGAAGTGCAGGGCGATGCTGCCGCCGGACAGGGCTTCGCCATAGTCCGTGCGCAGGAAGGGCACCAGCAACTGGCCGGCCAGCAGCGGGTCATGGGAGTGCCACTGGATGTCGAAGAACTTGGCGAAGGGGCTGTCCTTGCCCCACTCCAGCAAGTCCAGCCACCAGGGGTTGGCATCGCCGCCGACGGCCATATGGTTGGGCACTATGTCGAGGATCAGGCCGATGCCGCGCCCGTGCAGGGCCTCGACCAGGCGCACCAGGCCGGGCTCGCCGCCCAGCTCGGGGTTGACCCGGGTCGGGTCGACCACGTCGTAGCCGTGCATCGATCCCGGGCGCGCGGTGAGCAGCGGCGAGGCGTACACATGGCTGATGCCCAGGCGCGCGAAGTAGGGCACCAGCTCTACTGCATCGTGCAGGGTGAAGCCCTGGTGGAATTGCAGGCGCAGGGTGGCGCGCAGATCAATCATCGATGGCCTCCTGGCGAGCCTTGGCCAGCCGGGTCAGGCGGCGCTCGATGTCCGGCTGTTCGAGCAGTTGGCGCGCCGGCAGGGCCTGGCGGCGGCGCCAGTTGGGGTGGGCGTTGCCGGAGCCTGGCAGGTTGGGCTGCTGGTCGGCGCTGGTGGCGTCCTCCAGCGGCAGCAGCACCAGGGACGCCGGTGTGCCGCCGATGTAATCGATGCTGGCCTGCAGGCAGGCTTCGGCATCCTCGCGCGGGCCGTGCAGGCGCCCGTGCTCGGCCAGCGCGTCGACCAGCGCGGCGCTTTCCCGGGCGCGCTCGGCGCGGTCGTCGCTCTCCTGTTCCGGGCGGCTGTGGCCGGCGCGCAGGCGCCAGTCGATGTCATGCCCGGCCAGCCAGCCCTTGATGGTCGGCAGGTCGTGGGTACTGGTGGTGGCCAGGGCGTCGCGCGGCCAGTGGCGCGGGGCGATGAAGCGATCATCGTGCTGCTCGAACAGCAGCACGCGCATGCCGAGGATATTGCGCCGCGCCAGTTCCTCGCGCAGGCCCTCGGGCACCGTGCCCAGGTCCTCGCCGATGACCAGCGCGCGATGGCGGTGGGACTCCAGCGCCAACAGGCGCAGCAGGTCGGTCATCGGGTAGCGCAGGTAGGCGCCGTCCTGCGGCTCGCCGCCATGGGGGATGACCCACAGGCGCTGCAGGCCCATCACATGGTCGATGCGGATGCCGCCGGCATGCGCCAGGTTGGCCTGGAGCATCTCGATGAAGGCGCGGAAACCGTGGCGACGCAGGCCCTCGGGAGAAAAGGCGGATACCCCCCAGTTCTGCCCGGCGCGGTTGAGGATGTCCGGTGGCGCGCCGACCGTCACCTCCTGCAGCAGCTCGTCCTGGCGGCTCCAGGCCTGGCTGCCGGCGCAGTCGGCGCCCACCGCCAGATCGGCGATCAGGCCGATGCCCATGCCGGCGCCGGTGGCCACCGTCTGCGCGCTCTCCAGGCCGCGGGCCACCAGCCACTGGGCGAAGGCGTGGAAGCCGACGTCGTCGGCGTGCTGGCTGGCGAAGCGCTGCACCGCGGCATGGCGCGGATCGCGGAAATGCTCCGGCCAATTGCGCCAGTCGCCCGATTCGCCACGCGCCAGCATGTGGCCGTGCAGCGCCTCGAAGCGGCAGTGCTGCAGCAGGGCGTCGCCACCGGCGTCGCAGAAGGCGGTGAAATTGCCGAGCAGCGAGCCGTCGCTCTCGCGGAAGTCGCGGTACAGCTCGCGCAGCAGGCACTGCCGGGCTTTGGCCACGGCGGGCCAGTCGATCAGCTCCAGCTGCTCCAGGCGCGACCATTCCTCCTGCAGGTCGCAGGCGGCGATGGCCCATTCCACCGCTTCGCCGCCCAGCAGATTGGCCGGGTCGGCGTGCAGGACGTTGAAGAACAGCCGGCTGGACGGCGAATAGGGGCTGTAATGCTCGGGATCGGCGGCGAACATGGCGTGCACCGGGCTGATCGCCAGCGCATCGGCGCCATGGTTGGCTGCGTGCCGGGCCAGGTCCTCCAGGGCGCGGGTATCACCCAAGCCACCGTCGCCGGGACGGCGTAGCGAGTACAGCTGGGCGGTGAGGCCCCAGGCGTGGCGCTTGCCACACAGCTCCTCGACGCTGCGGCAGGCCGGTGGTGCCACCGCCAGGGTCAGGCGCGCATCGCCGATCTCCAGGCGGTGATAGCCCGGCAGCTCCTGGGCGGGCAGGCAGCCATGCTGGTCGAGCCGGCCGGACTGGACCTCGCCGTCCTCGCGGGTCAGTTTGTAGGCTTGTTCCGGCGCGAAGCCGCGCAGACAGGTGGCCTGGTCCTGTTCCAGGGTCAGCAGCGGATCGGTGGCCGGATTGGCGTGGCGCTGGCGCAATTCGGCCAGGCTGCCCTGGATCTGCTGCGGGCTCTGGGCGGGAAAACCGAGAGACTCCAGCAGGCGCCGCTGCGCCTCGGGGCTGACCCGCTGCGGGCGGCCGTTGGCATCCTGCCAGTCCACGCTCAGGCCGGCGGCGTCGGCCAGTTCGGCGAGCAGGGCATCACTCATGGCGCCACCTCCAGCACGGCCTGGGCGCTGCGTGCTGGTAGCAGTCCCTGGCGATATTCCTCCTCGTTGACCCGGTGGGCGCACAGCAGCTTGCCGGCTGGCGAGCGGGCACCGGTTTCCACGGCGAGGCCTCCCAGGTTGATGTCGATGCGCAGCAGCTGGCTGTTGCCGAGGCGCCAGCCGGCCGATAGCGCGCCAGGCGCCAGCACCGTGACGCCCAGCGAATGGGTGCCGGGCAGGGCCGGCACGATGCGGCTGTGGCGCAGGTGCAGCAGGCGCCGGTAGTAGTCCAGCCACTCACGCTGGCGCGGTTGGCTGCTGGGCGCCAGGTCCGGTTGCGAGCGGGTGAAGGTGGCCAGGTCGTTGGGGTCGGGGATGCGCTGCAGCAGCGCCGGATCGGCGAAACGGGAGAACTCGGCGAACTCGTTGCGCCGGCCATCGCGCACCGCATTGGCCAGCTCGCCCTGATGGTCGGTGAAGAACAGGAACGGCTGGATCGAGCCCCACTCCTCACCCATGAACAACAGCGGCACCATGGGCGAGAGCAACAGCAGCAGGGTGGCGGCCTTCAGCGCGTCCTCGTCGGCCATGGCGGCCAGGCGCTCGCCGAAGGCACGGTTGCCGACCTGGTCATGGTTCTGCAGGAACAGCACGAAGGACATCGGCGGCAGCTGGCCGCTGGGCTCGCCCCTCGGCTTGCCATGGCGGTTGGCCTGGCCCTGGTAGACGAAGCCCTCGGCCAGGCAGGTGGCCAGCTTGGCGGTGGCATCCTCGGCGAAGTCGGCGTAGTAACCCTCGGTCTCGCCGGTCAGCAATACGTGCAGGGCGTTGTGACCATCGTCGTTCCACTGGGCGGTGTAGCTGCGCTCCAGCAGGCTGGCCGAGTTGTTCTCGTTCTCCAGGATCAGGTGCACGTGACGGCCACGCGGCACCGCGGCATACACCCGGTCGGCCAGGTCGGCGAGGAAGTCGTCGTCGCCAATGGCATGCACGGCGTCCAGGCGCAGGCCGTCGACGCGGTAGTCGAGCAGCCACATCAGGGCGTTTTCGCAGAAGAAGTCGCGTACCTGTGGGCGGCGGAAGTCGATGGCCGCGCCCCAGGGCGTGTGGCGGTCCTCGCGGAAGAAGGCGCTGGCGTACTGCCCCAGATAATTGCCATCCGGGCCGAAGTGGTTGTAGACCACGTCGACGAACACCATCAGGCCCATGCCGTGGGCGCTGTCGATCAGGTGCTTGAGCTGGTCCGGCGTGCCGTAGCTGCCATCCGGGGCGAACGGCAGCACGCCGTCATAGCCCCAGTTGCGCCGCCCGGGAAATTCGCCCAGGGGCATCAGCTCGATGGCCGTCACGCCCAGCTCGGCCAGGTGCGGCAGCAGCGCCTCGACACCGGCATAGCCGCCCAGCAGGCCGGCGTGCAACTCGTAGATCACCGTCTCGTGCCAGGGGCGCCCGCGCCAGTTGGCATGCCGCCACCCATAGCTGCGGTGGTCGACCACCCGACTGAAACCGTGCACGTCGC
This sequence comes from Pseudomonas sp. GD04019, assembly GCF_029837695.1. Taxonomy (GTDB): domain Bacteria; phylum Pseudomonadota; class Gammaproteobacteria; order Pseudomonadales; family Pseudomonadaceae; genus Aquipseudomonas. Next base: position 122,288 of record NZ_JAOEEA010000015.1, on the reverse strand, counting down.
CGAACTGCCGGCGCGAGGCCGGGTCCGGCACCCGCCGGCTGCCGTCGACGATGAAGCGGTAGCTGGCGTCCGCCGAGCATTCCAGCGTGCTCTCGAACCAGCCGTGCGCCGCCTCCTGCATCGGCTGCAGCGAGCCGTCCTGCAGTTCCAGCGCTACCTCGCGGCAGTCCGGTGCCCACAGGGCGAAGCGGGTGCGCCGCTCGTCCAGCCGCGTGGCTCCATGGCTATACATCAAAGCGCGTCCGCGGCAAGGCGAGTGGCGCCCAGCAGTTCCTGATAAAGCTCATCGTAGGGCAGCACCGACTCCCGCCAGAACAGCGGCGCGGCCATGGCCCGGCAACGCATGGCGCTGAGCAGTTCGGGGTGACGATAGACGTTGAACGCGCGCTGCACCGCCTCCTGGTAACTCTCCAGCGAGGCTTCGCGGAACAGGAAGCCGGTGACGCCATCCTCGATGGTGTCGGCCAGGCCGCCGGTGCGCCGGGCAATCGGCAGCGAGCCGAAGCGCTGGGCGTACATCTGGCTCAGGCCGCAGGGCTCGAAACGCGAAGGCATGAGCAGGAAGTCGCTGCCGGCAAAGATGCGCCGAGCGTCCGTCTCGTTGAAGCCGATATGCACACCAATGCGTCCCGGGTGGCGGCGGCCCAGCTCGGCCATGGCCGCCTCCAACTCGGGCTCGCCGCGTCCGATCACGGCCAGGCGGCCGCCCTGGGCGACTATCTGTTCGGCCACGCCGCGGGTCAGGTCGATGCCTTTCTGCTGCACCAGGCGCGAGACCACGGCGAACAGTGGGCCGTCCGCATCCAGGCCGAGCATCTGCTCGACATGGGCGGCGTTGGCCCGCTTGCCTTGCCACTGGCGCACGCCGAAGCCCTGCACCAGATGGGGGTCGGTACGCGGCTCCCAGCTTTCGTCGATGCCATTGATGATGCCGCTGAGCTGGCCCTCGGCCACCTTGGCCCGCAGCATGCCCTCCAGGCCGCAGCCGAAGGCCGGGGTGGTGATCTCCTCGGCGTAGGTGCGGCTCACCGTGGTCACGTGGCTGGCATAGACGATGCCGGCCTTGAGGAACGACAGCTTGCCGTAGAACTCCATACCGTCGCTGCCACAGGCCTCGGCGGGAATGCCCAGCTCGGCGTTGCATTGCAGATCGCACAGCCCCTGGTAGGCCAGGTTGTGAATGGTCAGCACGGTGGGGCTGGCCACCCGGCGCCAAGCCATGTAGGCCGGCGCGAGGGCGGCCGGCCAGTCGTTGGCATGGACCAATTCCGGGCACCAGCGGATGCAGGCGGTGCCGCTGGCGATCTCGGCGGCGGCCAGGCCCAGGCGGGCGAAGCGGATGTGGTTGTCCGCCCAGTCGCGACCGTGGGCGTCGCCATAGGGCGTGCCGTCGCGCTCGTACAGTTCGGGGTTGATCAGCACATAGATGATCAGGCCGTCGGCCAGGTCCATGCGCCCGATCTTGCACGGTGGCAAGGCGGCGTGGCCGGCGATCTCGCCCACCACGCGAATGTTCTGGCCGCTCTCCATGACCTGGCGGTAGCCGGGAATCAGCACGCGGATATCGTGGTGGCTCGACAGCGCGCGGGGCAGGGCGGCGGACACGTCGCCCAGGCCACCGACCTTGACCAGGTCGGCGAACTCGGAGGTGACGAAGAGAACGCGCTTCTTCTGTTCATGCAGGCTCTCGACGTGCAGTTGCGGTGGCGCTGGATGCTGTGTCATGGCCTGTGCATCGATTCTTGCGGTCACAGCGACGTTTCCCATGTCTTCACTCCGATATTCAGTGGATCGCCTGCCGCTTCGCCTGGAACGCCACACAAGGCGCTCCAGCCAAGTCGGCTCTGCTTGGCCCGACTGGCGTCGTCTGCTGATAAACCGACAACCCCATACTCTTTCCCTGACCGGAGCGCTTGACGGAAAGTTTCGACTTTTTTGCACGCCATCTTCGGCCGGAAAACTTGAACTTTGAGCGCCGCGCGGCCTTCCCATGGGCATGAACCAACCGCATCGGCAGAGAGGGCACACAGATGCAGAGCGTCGAGCAGGTAGTGCACTTCCTCGAGAAGTACCGTCTGACCCTGAGCACCGCCGAGTCCTGTACCGGCGGCCTGATGGCCTCGCTGATGGCCGAGATTCCCGGCAGCGGGGCGGTGCTCGACAGCGGCTTCGTGGTCTATTCCCCGGAGGCCAAGCAGATGTGTCTGGGGGTCAACCGCATGACCATCGATCACTTCGGCCTGACCAGCGAAGAGGTGACCCGGGAAATGGCCCTCGGCGCGCTGAAGATGAGCCGCGCCGACATCGCCCTGGCCAATACCGGACTGGCCGAGGCGGATGGCCCGATGGACGGCGTGCAGTGCTTCGCCTGCGCCATGCGCATCAACGACCACGAGGGTGTGGTCAGCGAGACGCTGAAGTTCGAGGGCGAGCGCAACGACGTACGTTACGCGGCGGCGCGCTATGCGCTGCTGCAGCTGCCGTACTACTACGAGCGGCTGCGGGTGATGTGAGGCCGGGTCGAATACTGTTGTGATTACGTAGGAGCGAGCTCTGCTCGCGAAAACCTTTCGCGGCTCGGTTCGCGAGCAGAGCTCGCTCCTACTCGGTCTGGCCTAAACCGGCGGTTGGCGCTCCGCCTCCACCACCTGGCCGCTTGGCGCCTTTTCCACCAGATCGACACCCCAGGCGCTGCCCACCGAGGCGCGTAGCTGCGGCAGGCAACCGGGGAAGTTGGCGCAGATGAAGTTCACCAGGTTCTCACGCAGGTAGCAGCGCAGATCCCAGTTGTGCGACGAATTGGCCGAACTGACCAGTACACGCAACTGGATCGCGCGTTCGCCGGCATCCACTAGCTGCAGCACCCGCACCCGACCATCCCACAGATGGGTGGCCTCGTCGCACAGGCGCGTCAGCTCCTCGCGCAAGGGCTCCAGCGGTGTGGAGTAATCGACCCACAGCAGCACCGCGCCGGTGATGGAGGAGTTGCTGCGGGTCCAGTTCTGGAAGGGGTGCTCGATGAACCACTGCAGCGGCACTACCAGGCGGCGGTCGTCCCAGATGCGCACCACCACATAGCTGCCGGTGATCTCTTCGATGCGCCCCCATTCGTTCTCGACTATCACCACGTCGTCCAGGCGGATTGGCTGGGTCAGGGCGATCTGCAGCCCGGCGATCAGGTTGCCCAGCACCGGCTTGGCCGCGAAACCCACCGCCAGGCCGGCGAGCCCGGCCGAGGCCAGCAGGCTGGCGCCGAACTGGCGCGCGGCGGGGAAGGTCATGAGCATGGTCGAGGCGCCGAAGATCACCACGAACACGCTGAGCGTGCGCGCCAGCACCCGGGTCTGGGTCTGGATGCGCCGCGCCTGCAGGTTGTCCGCCACGTCCACCGGGTGACGGGCGACTATGACCCGCTGGATCGCATCCGCCGCACGCAGGCCGAGCCAGGTGAAGGCGGCGATCATCGCCAGCAGCACCAGGCGCCGGGCACCGTCGATCAGCAGCAGGTGGTCCGGCGCCGAACTCAGCACCACCTGCACCCCGCACAGCGGCAGCAGCAGCCGCACCGGCGCACGGGCCCGCTGCAGCAGCTCGCGGGCGGTCAGCAGGTTCTGGGTCAGGCGGGTGAGCAGGCGCAGCAGCCAGCCGGCCACCACCTCCAGCAGCAGTGCCACCAGCAACGCGACGCCCAGGGTACGCAGCTCGGGCCAGGGCAGCAGGTCGAGCCAGGCGCTATCCATGAGCCACCGCCGCGATGAACTTGAGATCGCTGGGGCTGGGCACATTCAGCTCCTGGAGGGTGTCGCCGAGCAGGCCGCTGGCCGGGTCGCGCCGGATGACCAGCAGGTTGTCGCTGCGCTGGTTGGCCACCAGCAGGAAGCGCCCGTCCGGGGCCAGTGCGAATTCACGAGGCTCCACGCCACCGCTGTCACGCCGCTGCAGCTCCTCCAGGGTCCCATCGGACGGGTCCACCGCATAGACCACCAGCTGGTTCTCCGCGCCGCGCCGGCTGACATAGAGGAAGCGGCCGTCCGCCGATAGATGCAGGGCGCCCAGGCGCCGGTCCGCTGGCGGCTGCAGGGTCGGGTCGAGGTCATACAGGGTGCGCAGGCTCAGGCGGTCATTCTGATAGTCGAGCAGGGCGACCTGGTTGCTCAGCTCCAGGGTGAGATAGGCGTGCCGCCCACTGGCATCGAACAGCAGATGGCGCGGCCCGCTGCCTTCGGGCAGCTGCAGATAACGCGGGTTGACCGGCGCCAGCGGAGCGCCGTCCTCGGCCCGGTAGTGATAGTGGTAGAGGCGATCCGCGCCCAGGTCGCAGGCGAAGACCTGTCGGCCGCCGGGCGCCACCACCACGCAGTGGATATGCGACGAGGCCTGCCGCTGCGCGCCGGGCCGTTCGAAGGGTTCGGCGAGCAGCTGGGTCACCCGCCCCAGGCCGTCGGCACTGACTGGCAGCACCGCCAGCGAGCCGCCGGGCAGGGCGTCTGCGCAATAGTGGGCGACCAGCAGGTGGCGCGCCTCCGCGCCGAGGCTGCCATGCACCGCCTCGACGCCTTCGCTGGGCATGCTGGCGCCGGCGATGAACTGCCCCGTGGCGTCGCGGCGCCAGGCGCTGACCCGGCCACCTCCCTGTACATCTTCCAGGGCGAACAGCCGCTCGCCGCCCGCGAACACCACCAGCCACGAGGCCTTGCTCGCGTCGATGCGCTGCAGCGGGCGCTGCTCCAGGCGGCCGCTGGCGACATCGAAGCCCAGGCGCAGAATCTCATCGCACTCGGCGCAACCCACCAACAGTTCGTGATCGAGGCCCGCCATGCGCTACTTGATTCCCTGGGCACGCAGGCTGCGCGCCTCCAAGGCCTGTCCCAGGGCCTGATTGGCAGGCAACAGCAAGAGTCCGACGACGAACCAGATCAACAGCCGCGGCAGCAGCTGCCAGCCGTCCACGCTGACTTCCAGCAGCGCCCACAGGCTGGCGAGCACCGTGATCAGGGCATACAGCGCCAGGGCCTCGCCGCGCCGCAACAGAAACAGTGCCCCCAGCGACAGCAACAGCAGGTCGCCGAGAAACTCCTGCAGCGACGCACTCAGGCGGATGTCGCCGGCAGCCATGACCAGGCCGCCCAGCAGCAGGGCGGCGCCGAGCAGGCGGATCGGCAGGATCAGGTTGAATGAGTCGAACATGGCGCTTGCTCCTTTTCTCCTTTAGTCCACGCGAAAGTTGGCGAACTGCCAGGGATCGTCGCGATCCAGCGCCTCGTCGAACAGCCGCTCCCGGTCCCGCAGGGGCGTCCAGTCGCTATACAGTCCGACCAGCTCGCCCAGGTAGGGACGGCACAGCGCGAGGATCTCCTCGTGCGGCAGCTGGTCGGGTTCGAGAATGCCGCGGTCCGGGTTTGCCATGGCCCAGATCACCCCGGCCATCACCGACGCCGTGACCTGCAGGCTGGTGGCGCTGTTGTGCGGGCATAGCGCGCGGGCCTGCTCGATGCTCAGCTGCGAGCCGAACCAGTAGGCAGTGCGCGCATGGCCGAGCAGCAACACGCCGAGCTCGTCGCGCCCGCCGGCTATTTCCGCGTCCAGCAGGCGTTGGCGCGACTGCGGTTGCCAGTTGCGCGCGGCCAGTTCATGCAGCGAGAGTAGGGCATCGTCGCAGGGCTGGTAGGCGTAGTGCACGGTGGGACGGTACTCGGGCTGCTCGCCGCGGCCGACGGTGAGGTAGTCGGCGATGGAGATCGCCTCGCTGTGGGTCACCAGAAAGCCCTGGGTGGGGCCGGATGGCGTCCAGGTGTGCACGCGGGTGGCGGCACCCGGGCGCTGCAGGTAGATCGCCGCCTGGCAGCCGAAGGCGTGGCGTCGGCCGTCCAGCGGCAGGTTCTTCTCGTGGCTGCCCCAGCCCAGTTCGGCAGGTTGGCAGGCTTCGCCAATGAAGCCGTCCACCGACCAGGTGTTGACGAATTCGTCGTCGACCTTGTGCTGCGCGGCGTATTGCGAGTCGCGCTCGGCGATATGGATGCAGCGCACGCCCAGGCGCTGGGCCATGCTCGCCCAGCCCAGGCGGTCGAGCGGGGCTGCCTGGGGCTGACCGAGGTCGGTGGCCAGCTGCAGCAATGCCTGCTTGACCAGGTGCGAGACCAGCCCCGGGTTGGCGCCGTGGGTGATCAGCGCCGTGCTGCCACCAGCCTCGCCACGTCGGCGCGCCAGCAGGCGTTCGCGCAGGGCGTAGTTGCTGCGCTCGGAGGCCGACTGTCGGCTGTCGGTATAGGCGCCGGCCCAGGGCTCGGTGCAGGTGTCCAGGTACAGCGCGTTGCGCTCCTGGCACAGGGCGATCAGCGCCGCGCTCTCCACATTCACCGAGAGATTGAGCAGGAAGTCGCCGGGGCCGAGCAGCGGTTCCAGCTCCGCCCGGTAGTTGTCCTCGGTTAGGCGCACGCTGCGCAGCTCGACCCCGTACTGTTCGGCGATCGGCCGGTCGGTATCGTCGGGCGTGATGATCAGCAGCTGCGCCGGCTGCAGGTCGATATGCCGCAGCAACAGCGGCAGCACGCCACGGCCGATGCAGCCGAAGCCGATCAGCAGCAGGCGTCCGTCGAACGGGTAGGGGGCGTTCATATCCGCGCTCCTGGCGACAGCAGCTCCATGACCTCCAGGTCGGAGACCTGGCTGAAGTCGAGATAGTGATCGCCGACGGCGCGAAACGGCTCGGGGGTGACCAGGCAGATCAGCTCATCCACCAGCGGCCGCAGTTTTTCCACCGCCTCGCCCGGCCCCACCGGCACGGCGAGGACCACGCGGCGCGGATGCAGCTTGCGCAGCCCCTGCAGCGCCACCCGTGCGGTGCTGCCGGTGGCCAGGCCGTCGTCCACCAGGATCACCTCACGGTTCTCCAGCGGCAGTGGCAGGCGTGGGCCGCAGTACAGCGAGCGGCGCCGCTCGATCTCGCGCAGCTGCTCGGTCACCTGCTGGGCGAACCAGCCGGGCGCCGGGTCGAACAGGCGCAGCATGTCTTCGTCCACCACCCACTGCGGCTCCACGCTATCCACGACGGCGCCCAGGGCGAACTCCGGCTGGCCGGGCGCACCGATCTTGCGCACCAGCAGGATGTCCAGGGGAGCGCCCAGTTCACGGGCGATGGGATGGCCGACCGGTACGCCGCCACGGGGCAGGGCCAGTACCACCGGCTCGTGCAGGTGCAATTTGCGCAACGCGCCGGCCAGGGCCAGGCCGGCCTGGTGGCGGTCGCTGAATTCCGCGGAGCGCCCCATCTCAGACTCCAAAGGGCACGATGTCGGCATCGTGGCCCTGGGCAAAGGCGCCGCTGCTGTCCAGCGGGGTGATCGGCGAGGTGCGGGCGAACCATAGGTAGGCGTCGAACTGCTCGCCCAGCACGCTCTCGTAATAGTGGCTCTGACGTTCGTTCTGCGGCCGGTAGATCACCCCGATGGCGCGTTGCAGCAGCGGCTTGTCCAGGGCATGGCGCAGGGCGTTCTTGCCGGCGCCGCGCCAGTCGGTCAGCGAGGCGGGCAGGCCGGCGCGCAGGAACAGGCTTTCCCAACTGTCCGCGCGCGCGGGCAGCACGGACTTGATCTTCAACTCGCCACCCCAGTCGTCGGCGGCGGCCACCTCGCCGTGATCGGTGCCCATGCCGATCAGCACCGCGTCCTCGCCCCAGCCGATGCGGCACAGCTGACCGAGGTTGAACTCGCCCTGCCAGCCCATGGCCGTGGCGGCGGCATCGCCGATGTGCGAGTTGTGCGCCCAGACCACCGCCTTGGCCTGGCGGCCGCGGTGCTTGAGCACCTGCTTGAGGGTGTCGAACATGTGGTTGTCGCGCAGGTTCCACGACGACACCGAGGCGCGGTACATCAGCCGGTAGTACTGCTCGGCCGAGCGCACCACACGGGCATTCTGCGCCGCGTCGAACAGCCCTTCATCGCGCTCCAGGCTCTCCAGGCGCGCCCACAGCAGTTCGCCGAGCTGTTCCACCACCGCCGCCTCGCAGGAGTCGCCGGCGCCCCATTCGACGTGGCGACCGTAGGCGGCCGGATCGTCCTGCCAGGGCGTCAGGCAGGCGTAGCGCTGGCGCGCCTCGGCGGCACGCGCCGGGTCGCGGCGGTCCAGGTAGCGCAACACCGCCTCCATGGAGGCGCGCAGGCTGTAGATGTCCAGGCCACGAAACTCCACGCGCTCGACCGGTTCGCGGCCGACGTTATGCCCGCGCAGCCAGCGCACGAACGCCAGCGTCTCGCGGTTGCGCCACATCCAGCTGGGGAAGCGGGCGAAGGCGGTCTCTTCATCGGAGCTGACTTCGACACGCCGCACATGGCGGTCGATACGCGCGGCATCCGGCCAGTCGCCCTCGATGGCGACGATGTTGAAGCCGTGCTGCTCGATCAGGCGCCGGGTGATGGCGGCCCGGGCGCGATAGAACTCCGAGGTGCCATGGCTGGCCTCGCCGATCAGCACCACTCGGGCATCACCATAGCGCGAAAAGGCGGTGGCGAACTCGGGGGCGTCGATATCCGGCAGCGGCTCGGCACTACGCCGCAGCAGGTCGATCAGTTCCTCGCTGGAACGCTCGGCGTGGCGGAGGACAGAGGAGGGCATGGCGCATACCTCGTTATGGGTCTCGCAGCATTCGAGGGGGCGATGACGCCGGGCGTTCGATCGATTTCGCCTGAACCGCGGGGGTGTGGCCGTGGCCACAACAGAACACCACTTGCGGGAGCAACTTCATGTTTGGCGAATTCGTGCTGCTGTTCATTGCCCTGGCGGCGATCATCCTGTTGCTCGATGTCTGGGCCATCCTCAGCGTCTATCGCAGCGACAAGGGCGTGGAAAGCAAGGCGTTGTGGTCCCTCGGTATCGCCCTGTTCCCGGTGCTGGGCCTGGCGGTCTGGGGTGTGCTGGGGCCGCGCGGTCTGGCCCATCCACCGAGCTCGCCAGAACACAGCAAAGGCTGAGCCCGGGGGCGGTCCCGGGCTCGTTGCCGAGCGTTACTCGGGCAGCTGGGCGTTGATCTGCTCGGCCATCTTCAGGTGATGTTCGAGCTTGGGCAGGGTCTGCTTGGCGAAGGCGGCGATCTCGGCATCCTCGGCATTGCTGGCCTTCTGGAACAGTTCGATGGCCTCCTTGTGGGCCATGACCTGGTTGTTCATGTAGGCCTTGTCGAACGAGGCCTCACCGCGCAGCTTTAGGATCAGCGCCTTGGCCTGGTTGATCAGTTCGGCGTCGGTGGACACCTCCAGTTCCTTCTTGGCGGCCAGTGCGCTGAGCTCCTTGTTGGCCGCGGTATGGTCCTCGACCATGCTCTGGGCGAACTCCTTGACGTCGTCAGTGGTGCCTTTTTCCAGGGCCAGCTTGCCGGTCTCGATTTCGGCGATGCCCTTGGCCGAGGCTTCCTCGACGAAGTTGCGTGGGCTCACCTGTTCCTCGGCGGCGGGCGTCTCGTTGGCTTGTACGGCGGTACCCGCGCTCAGGGCGACGGCGGCGAAGAGGCCAAGACTGAGTTGTTTTAGATCGAGCATGGATGTCTCTCCTGTTTGAGTTGCCTGGTGTAGAAGCGGCGAACGTCGGCGAAGTTCAGCAAAAAGGATGAGTGGGCACTCAGGGACGCAGCACCACCTTGCGGCAGTCGTCTTCCTTCTTGTCGAACAGCCGGTAACCCTCGGCGGCCTGCTCCAGGGTCATGCGGTGGCTGATGATCACCTCGGGCTTCAGCTCGCCGCGCTCCACGTGCTCCAGCAGCATCGGCAGCAGGGCCTGTACATGGGTCTGGCCCATCTTGAAGGTCAGGCCCTTGTCGAACGCGTCGCCGAACAGGAAGCCGTGGATGAACCCGGCGTATACCCCCGGCACGCTGACCGTGCCGCCACGGCGCACGGCGGCGATGCACTGGCGCAGCACCTTGCCGCTGCTGGCCTCCAGCTTGAGGGTGGTGAGGATGGTTTCGGTCGGGCTGCCCTTGGCCTCGAAGCCCACGGCATCGATGGCCGCGTCCACCCCACGGTGGCCCGCCGTCTGCTCGATGATGGCGGTGGCCGGGTCGTCGATCTCGTCGAAGTTGATCGGAATGATTCCGTAGGCCTGGCGGGCGAACTCCAGGCGATACGGATGCTCGTCGGTCATGAAGATCTGCTCGGCGCCGGCCAGGCGCGCGCAGGCAGCGGCCATCAGCCCGACCGGGCCGGCGCCGTAGATGGCCACGCTGTGGCCCGGACAGATGCCGGCGTTGAGTACGGCCTGGTAGCCGGTGGGCAGGATGTCGGTAAGAAAGAGCACCTGTTCGTCGACCAGGGTGTCGGGAATCTTCATCGGCCCGACATTGGCCTTGGGCACGCGCACGTACTCGGCCTGGCCACCGGGCAGCCCGCCATACAGGTGGCTGTAGCCGAACAGCGCGGCGCCGGAAGGTATCTGTTTCTTGTTGAGGATGGCGCCGCGCCCTGGGTTGGTGGTTTCGCAGGCCGCGTGCAGGTTCATGGCGCAGAAGAAGCAGGTGCCGCAGGCGATGACGAAGGGCACCACCACCCGATCGCCCTTGCTCACCCGGGTCACCGCGCTGCCGGTCTCGACCACTTCGCCCATGAACTCGTGGCCGAAGATGTCGCCATCCTTCACCTGGGGAATCTTGCCGCGATACAGGTGCAGGTCCGAGCCGCAGATGGCGGTGGCCGTTACCCGCAGGATGATGTCGTCGTCGGCCTGGATGACCGGGTCGGCAACCGTCTCGACACGAACGTCGTGGCTGCCGTGGTAGGTGAGTGCGCGCATGGGATTCTCCTCGGGACAAGTCCTGTATCGAGGAAAGTCGCTACCCCAGAGTTCAGCCCGCTGGACGGGCGGTGCCATCGGATTACTCGAACTTCAGGCGCACCCGCAAGGTCATTCCCTAGGTCCGCACCAGCGGTCAACCGTCCATAGCCTGGAGATAATCATGAACGCCGTAGAGCTGCTCAAACAGGACCATCAGGTGGTCAAGCAACTGCTGGAAAAACTCGTCGCCACCACCGAGCGCGGGGTCAAGACCCGCCAGGATCTGCTGCACAAACTGCACCTCGAACTGGCGGTGCACACCGATATCGAGGAACAGATCTTCTATCCCGCCTACGAGAAGGCCGGTGGCCGCGAGGAAGGGGTGATGTCTGCCGAGGCCAAGGAGGAACACCGCACCGTGGATTCCCTGGTGCTGCCGGACCTGGTCAAGACCGACCCGGCGACGATCAACTTCGCCGGCCGTGCCAAGGTGCTCAAAGAGCTGCTGGAGCACCACATCGAAGAGGAAGAGAAGGAGATGTTCCCCAAGGCCGAAAAGCTGCTCGGGGCGCAGAAGCTGGAAGAGCTGGGCAAGCTGATGGAGGAGCGCAAGCGCAGCCTCAAGCAGTCGCTCAGCCGCCAGGCCGCCTAGGCCGGTTCGGGCTCGCTCCGTACGGAGCGGGCCCGGGTTTCATCCAGCACCTGATCGACCACCGCCGCCAGTGCCTGACGTTGCCCGATGCCGGTGCTGCGCACACCTTCATATAACGCCAGCTGGCGCTCCGCACTGCTACCGTGGCGCAGAATGCGCCGGGCCTGCTCGAACACTTCGCCATCGCCGAACGCCTCGACCCAGGGGCCGATCCGCTCGCGCAGCTGCGCCAGCCAGTCCAGCGCGCGCAGTGCACTGCGGCCATCCATATCGAGAAAATGCGCCGCGCCACCCAGGCGCCGGGCGCGCCAGTAGTTCTCTTCCAGCACCAGGCGCTGCAGGCCCATGTCCGCCGGATCCTTGGCCTCGATGGCCCAGGCCACCAGGCCACGGAACAGCCCGGCGATGCACAGCACGTCCGCCACCCGCGGGCAGGCGTCGGCGATCCGCAGCTCCAGAGTGGGGAAGCGCGCCGAGGGGCGGATGAACCACCAGACATCGCCGCGCTTGCGGATCGACTCCGAGGCCAGCAGCAGGTCGATATAGGCCTGCAACGCCGGCTCGTCGGGCAACGCCTCGGGAATGCCCATGCGCGGCCACTCCCCGCACAAGGCGCGGCGGTAACTGAGCAGGCCGCTGCGCCGGCCATTCCAGAATGGCGACGAGGCGCTTAGCGCAAGCAGCAACGGCAGCCAGGGCAGCACCCGGTTCATCACCCGTACCCGATCGACATCCGCCGGCACGCCGACATGCACATGCAGGCCGGAGAGCAGGCTGCGCTGGGCCACGTCACGGTAGTCGGCGAACAGCTGCGCGTAGTGCGGCGAGTCGGTGGCCAGCTGCTGGCGCCAGTCGGCGAAGGGATGGGTAGCGGCGCCATACAGACCCAGCCCATAGCTTTCGGCGATCTCGGCCAGACGCTGACGGCCATCCAGCAGACAGGTGCGGGCGCCGGCGAGGTCGTGCAGCACCGGCGTCACCAGTTCGATCTGGCTGCGGAACATCTCCTCGGCCAGGCGCTGGCCGAAAGCCCGGCGGCAGGCTTCCACCAGGCCGGCGGGGGGCTGGGCCACCACATCGCGGCTGCGCGGGTCGACCAGAAGGAATTCCTCCTCGATGCCGAAAGTGGGGGCAGAGCAGTGGTCAGGCATGGCGATCTACCGGGTCTAGTTCCTTCCCAAGGGACGGCCCCTGGCTTCGCCGAGTTCAAGTAACCCGCCAATCCTGTTGGTGGAATCTTTGCGACGCACCGGCACTCCCACTGATACCAGGCATCGCGCGAGAACCCTGCCATGAGCATGACCACCACTGCACCACCCCCTACCTGCCCGCTGAGCGCGGTGGATTGCCACCCGGTGCGCGACACCTACGAAGCGCTGCTGCGAGGGCCGGCCGATGCCGCCAGCCTGGCGCGGGCGGGGGACTTTCTCGACACCCAGCTGGCCATGGCCGAACGCCTGCCCTGTGACTTGCCGAGCGATCCGCAGCGCCTGCTGGAGTGGGTTAGGGCTGGCGCCAAACGCACCACCGAGGCCTACGCCGAGTACCTGCAAGCCCGCAAGCGCGGCGAGCCGCGCCGTTACTTCAGCTGCCGCGCCCATGCCTTGTACTTCCTGCGTGGCGTGGCACCGACCAAGCTGGTGGACGGTGCCTGGCTGTACGGCCTGCTGCCACACTGGCACGAGCTGCGCTTCCAGCCGCTGGTGCAAACCTATGTCGAAGAGCTGGGCAGCGGCCAGCCGGCGCAGAACCATGTGCTGCTGTATCGCCGTCTGTTGGCCGAGCACGGCTGCGACGAGCTGAGCGGCTTGAGCGATGCCCACTATATCCAGGGGGTGCAGCAGCTCGCCCTCGGCTACCTGGCCGAGCGCTATCTGCCGGAGCTGATCGGCTACAACCTGGGCTACGAACAGCTGCCGCTGCACCTGCTGATCACCACCTACGAACTCGGCGAGCTGGGCATCGATCCTTATTATTTCCAGCTGCATGTGACCATCGACAACGCCGCCAGTGGCCATGCCCAGCGCGCCGTACAGGCGCTGCTGGACAACCTGCCGGTGGTCGGCGATCGCGACGAGTTCCTGCGCCGCGTCAGCCTTGGCTACCGCCTCAACGAACTGGGCCGCGGCACCAATGCGGTGATCGACGAGTTCGACCTCGAGCGCGAGCTGCTGGCCATGTTCGAGCGCAAGCGCCAGGTCGCTGGGCGGGTGCATTCCGATCACTGCCGCATCGACGGTCGCACGGTCAACCAGTGGCTCGGCGCGCCGGGCCGCATGGGCGACTTCCTCGCCGCGCTGCAGGCGCGAGGCTGGATTCGTCGCAACCAGGATCCGCAGGACAGCCACTTCTGGCAGCTGATCGACGGCCAGAAGGCGGCCATGTTCGGCGTATTCAATCCCTACGAACGACAACTGCTGCACGACTGGATCGCTGGCGAATGGCTGGGTGAGGAGGGTGCGTCGATCACTCAACGCCAGGAAGCGCCACAGGAGACGGGTGAGGGTGATTTCGCCAGCGAGACCCGTGCCCTGCTGGCGGAGCTGGAGCAGCTGTCCACCGCGCAACGCAGCGCTCGGCTGATCGAGCTGATGTCGCCGGCCTTGCATCACACACCGGCCGGGCTGCTGGCCACGCGCCTGTTCGCGGCGAGCCACCGCTGATCATGGGCCGGGTCAATCGCCATCTGCTGCGTCTCGGTCAGGCCCTGCATGCCCGCGCCTATCACTTCACCACGGTGACGCCGCTGACCCACAGTCGGGTCAATGCGCGCGTGGAAAATGCCTGGGCGAGCGATCTTGCCGGTGTGTTCGGCTGGAGCCGGCCGTTCCAGCGCGAGACCATCGGCGACGAGCTGTTCGGTCTGCTGGACAGCGCCAACGCCTTGCTGGAAACGCCGAACGGCGGCTGGCTCAGCACCGTGCGCTGGTCCAGCCTGGGCGGCGAGCTGTACGTGCACTCGCGTTACCCGACCGAGGAGGCGGACGCGGTGTTCTTCGGCCCGGACACCTATCGCTATGCCCAGGCCATCGAACAGCATCTACGGCAACAGCCCAATCCAATGCACCGGGTCGCCGATATCGGCTGCGGGGCAGGGCCGGGCGCACTGCTGGTGGCCCAGGCCGATAGCATGGCGGAGGTGTTCGCCCTCGATATCAATCCGCTAGCCCTGGAATACACCGAGGTCAATGCGCGCCTGGCCGGCATCGGCAACGTGCGCGTGCTGCGCAGCGATCTGCTCGACGCGGTCAGCGGTCAGTTCGACCTGATCCTCAGCAATCCGCCCTACATGCTCGATCCGCAGCAGCGCCCGTATCGCCACGGCGGTGGCGCGCTGGGTGCGGAACTGGCCCTGACATTGATCGATGCTGCGCTGCCACGCCTGGCACCGGGCGGTAGCCTGCTGCTGTACACCGGCGTGGCCATGGTCGCTGGGCGCGATCCGCTGCTGGAACACTGCAAGGCTTACCTGGCCGGGCAGGACTTTGTCTGGAGCTACCGCGAAATGGACCCGGACCTGTTCAGCGAGCAGCTGCTGGAGCCCGGTTATGAGGCGGTCGAGCGTATCGCCGCGGTAGTACTGACCATCACCCGCAGCTGATCGCGCGGAGAAGCCAATCGATGAATGCAGAGGAATCCCGCAGCAGAACCGAGCCGGTACGTGAAAACATGCCGCTGCAGCTCAGGGTCTGGCGGTTAGAGCGGCTCGGCTGGTGTTGTCTGCTCGCCGTTGTCCTGCTGGCCCTGGCCGGGGTATTCGGCAAGGGACCACTGAGCACGGCCAAGGCCAGTAGCGCGGACGGACGACTGCAGGTGGAGTATCAGCGCATCGCCCGCAACGGCGCGCACTCGGAGTTGTTGATCCACGTGCAGAAGGCAGGGGAGCGCCAGCTGGAGATCGACCTGAGCGGCGATCTGTTCGACGGGGTCAGCATCGAGGCAATCGAGCCGCAGCCGCTGCGTAGCGCGACGTCCGACGGTTCCGGCCAGCGCCTGCTGGCAGCTGCCGATGGCCAGGGCAGGGTACGTCTGCGCCTGCATCTGCGCGCTGAGGGCGTCGGGCGCTACGGTGCCCGCATCGATTCCGGTACGCAACATGTCGCGTTGCGGCAACTGATCCTGCCCTGAGGCTCGCCCATGGACGCCGTACTTCGCGCCGCCGCCATCTACCTTGCCCTGGTGGTGCTGTTCAAGCTGGCCGGGCGCCGCTCGCTGGCCCAGCTGACCACCTTCGACTTCGTGCTGCTGTTGATCATCGGCGAAGCCACGCAGCAGGCGCTGCTCGGCGAGGACTTTTCGCTGACCAACGCGTTGCTGGTGATCATCACCCTGATCGTCCTCGATGTGGGCGCCTCGCTGCTCAAGCGTCATTCGCAGCGTTTCGCCGCACTGCTCGACGGCACGCCGACCATCGTGGTGGAGCACGGCGTGCCGCTGGAAAAGCGCCTGGCCAAGTCGCGCCTGAAGCTAGACGACATCATGGAATCGGCACGCGAGAGCGGCATCGAGCGGCTGGAGCAGATCAAGTTCGCCATCATCGAACGCAACGGCAAGATATCCATCATCCCGCGGGAAGACTGACCAGGAAAAACCTTGAACCAGAGCGGAACCGGACCAGTCAGCTGATCAGTGCTGATACGTCAATTCGGTGAAACCACGATGATCAAGAAATGCCTGTTCCCCGCCGCGGGCTACGGAACCCGCTTCCTTCCCGCCACCAAGTCCATGCCCAAGGAAATGCTGCCGGTGGTGGATACGCCACTGATCCAGTACGGCGTCGAGGAAGCCTACCAGGCCGGGTTGACGCAGATCGCCATGGTCACGGGGCGCGGCAAGCGCTCGCTGGAGGATCACTTCGACATCAGCTACGAGCTGGAGCACGAGATCAGCAACACCACCAAGGAGAACGCCCTGCGTGGCATTCGCCGGCTGATCGATCAATGCACCTTTTCCTATACGCGCCAGGTCGAGATGAAGGGCCTCGGCCACGCCATCCTCACCGGCCGCCCGCTGATCGGCGACGAGGCCTTCGCCGTGGTGCTGGCCGATGACCTGTGCCTGAACCCCGGCGGCGATGGTGTGCTGACGCAGATGGTCAAGCTGTACAACCAGTTCCGCTGCAGCATCGTGGCGATCCAGGAAGTGCCGCCCGAGGAAGTCTCCAAGTACGGAGTGATATCCGGCGAAGCCATCCGCGACGATATCTTCCGGGTCGATCGCATGGTGGAGAAGCCACGTCCGGAAGATGCGCCCTCGAACCTGGCGATCATCGGCCGCTACATCCTCACGCCCGACATCTTCAAGCTCATCGAACAGACCGCACCGGGCAAGGGTGGCGAGATCCAGATCACCGACGCCTTGCTGAAACAGGCCCAGCAAGGTTGCGTGCTGGCCTACAAATTCAAGGGCCGACGCTTCGACTGCGGCGCCGCGGAAGGCTATGTCGAGGCGACCAACTTCTGCTTCGAGCACCTGTACAAGCCCGCCCACGAAAAGCCGCAGATCAAGGTGGCGAGCGAACCGGCTGAGCTGGAGACCTCCCCGGTGGCATAGCGCGGGCTATGCCATTGCCCGCGTTGCGGGTATCTAGAAGCCGCTCTCTCGAAGCAACACACCTGCGGTGTAGATCGCCATTTCGCCGAGCAGGCTGCGCTGGCGGCCGTCGATCTGCAGGTGGCCTAGGGTCTCACGCGGGCTGCCGGGAGGGGCGTCCAGCTGGATCAGCACATGGAACAGCGGGGTGCTGGGTATCAGGCCGTCGCCTTCGCGTGAGGTGGTGATGGGGCCGCCCAGCTCGGCGGCCAGCATGCGGTGGCTGAGGCGGGTGACCTGGGTGCTGGCGACCTCGAGCACGCGGCCGACGATGGCGATGGGCTGGCCGCTGGGGTAGAAGCGCACGCTGTCACCGGCGCTGAGCAGGTGCACCTGGTCCTGTTTGACGTAGGCGTCGACCTGCCAGCTGGACGGGTCGATCAATACACCTATCTGTTCCTGGCTGCCGATCCACTGTCCGGCCTGCCACTGCGGGTCCGTGTCCTGCCAGCGTCCTGCGAATGGCGTACGGAGCACCAGGCGCTGTATCTCGGCCTGGGCCGAGCGAACCTGCTCCAGCTCCACATCCAGGCGCTGCTCGGTGCTGCTCTGTTGCTGCAGGCCCGCCGGATCGGCCAACAGGCCGCCGAGGCGGGCGCGATAACCATCAATATTCGCCTGGTTGGCTTGCATGCGCGCGGCGATGTCAGGTTCGTCCAGCACCGCCAGGGTTGCCCCAGCTTCCACCGTGCCGATTGGGTGAACCTTCTTGAGCAGCGCGGGGTAGGGCGAGAACACCCGCAGCTGCTGGGCTGCGCGGGCAACGCCATCGGCCTCGACCTGGCTGTGCCAGGGCAGCGCCAGCAGAAGCAGCGCCGCCGCCGCTATGCCCCACAGCAGGTAGCGACGGCGGCGCGGGATACCGGCGCGTGCCGTCCACCAGTGCTCCAGCTCGCGCCAGACCGGCATTACGACGAACCAGGCGATCTCCACCAGGAACAGGAAGATGCCCAGCGCCTTGAAGAACATCAAGTAGACGGCCAGGGCAATGCCAAGGAACAGCACCAGGCGGTACATCCAGGTCAGTACTGCGAAGGTCACCAGCAGGCGCCGCTGGTTGTCCGGGAAGTGTTCCGGCCAGGGCTCGTCGAGGCCGAGCAGGCTGCGGCGAATGCTCACCCGCGCCAGCGCCGAGGAGCGCTCGTGCAGGTTGGGAAAGTCCAGCAGGTCGGAGAGGATGAAGTACCCGTCGAAACGCATGAACGGGCTGAGGTTCAGCGCCAGCGACAGTATCCAGCTGGTGGTTGCCAGGTAGAGCAGGGCGTTGCGCAGCATGCCCGGTTCGCTCAGGGCCCAGCCCAGGGTGGCCAGGCCGGCCAGGGCCAGCTCGGCGAGGATGCCGGCGGAGGCGATGGCCAGGCGTTGGCGTGAGCTGCGCAGCCGCCAGCTTTCGCTGGTGTCGGTATAGAGCATGGGCCAGAGCACGACGAAGGCGATACCCATGTGCGCCACGCGCAGGCCGAGGCGCGTGGCCACCAGGGCGTGGCCGAGTTCGTGAATGGTCTTGGCCACCGCCAGGGCCAGGGCGAAGCTGAGCATGCCATCGAGCGAGAAGGACTCCAGTACCGCGTGGGCGAAGCTGTCCCACTGCTGCAGCACCAGCATCACGCCGAGCGCGCCGAGCAACAGCACCAGCCAGGCGGCGAATGGGTGGAACAGCCAGTCCAGGTGCCCGGCCAGGCGCTGCAGATGTTGTTGTGGATGCAATAGCGGCACGCGGAAGAACAGGTAGTGGTGCAGCCACCATTTCCAGGTCAGCCATTGGTTACCCTCGCTGCGTGTGCGCAGGCGGGCGATTGCCGCGGCGTCCGGGCGCAGCAGCTGATTGTGTTCGAGGAACTGGCGCAGGCCGAGTACCTGCTCCACCTCGGGTTGCAGCGGCGTCTGCTCGCCGATCTGCTGGCAGATCTGCCGGGGCGTCTTGCCCCAGCGCAGCAGGCACTCGAACTCCAGCCAGCCAATGCGGTAGAAACGGTTGACCACGCTGTCGTGGATCATCCAGCAGGGTTCGCCGCTGGGCCCGGGATTGCCCTCGCTCAGGCGCAGATCCTCGCGCAGCGAGGGTGTCGGCAGGTCGGCCGGATCCAGCATTACCAGCCGCTCCAGGCGCGCGCCGCGGCCAGGGGGCGGCGCAGCAGGTAGTAGCCGAGCGGCACCCGATCGCCATGCAGCTTGGCGGTGCCATAGAGACCTAACCGGGCATGTGCGGGATGGCCGTCGATGCTGGCCAGCAGGCGGTAGGCGGGCACGCCGTCGTCTCCCGGCTTGGCCTGGTAACTGGTCTCCAGAATCTCGCCCTCGAGAGGTGCCAGCGGATAGGCGGTGAGGAATAGGGTGACGGGGGCACCGGCGTCCAAGGCGATGGCATCGGCTACCGGCAGGCTGATGCGCATGGCCGGTTGCTCGGGATCGGCAACCTGCATGATGCGCTCGCCGATGCTCACCGGCTTGCCCAGCCAGTCGTTGGGGTCGCCGAACACCGCCACCCCGCTGCGCGGCGCCAGTACCTGGGTGCGCTCCAGTTGCGCCTGGATCGCCGCGAGTTCGGCACGGCGCTGCTGCGCACGACCGCCGAGCAGGGTCAGCTCGGCCTTGGTCTGGGCGTTGTCGAAGGCACTCTGGCTGGCGGCGATCAGCTCCGCATCGGCCACCGCCACTTCCTTGCCTAGCACCTCGGCACGGCTGCGCAGGCTGGTCTCGTCCATGCTCAGCAGCAGGGTGCCGGCCTGTACCTGCTGGTTGGGCCGTACGTGGATGCTGGCGATCACGCCGTCGATGGGGGAGCTGACGATCTGTGCCTGGCGCGATACCACCTCGGCAGGCGCCAGTACCGTCTGTTGCACGGGCAGCAATAGCAGCGCCGCCAGCACGGCCAGGGTCAGCACGAGCTGCTTGCGACTCGGGCGCCAGCGCAGCAAGCGGCGCTGGCGGGTGAGGTTGGCCCAGCAGTAGGCCCAGGTCTGCCACAGGCCCTGCAGCAGTTCGGGCAAGGGTTCGGGCGGTGGCGCCTCGAGCTGGAACAGCAGCAGGCCGAGGCGGGTACCATCGCGGTCGCGCAGGGGCACGCACCAGATGCCTGGCGTCCACCACTCCTGCCAGCCCTCGGCGATCTCGGTGGGCGCGTCGCTCTGGTCCCGGTTCAACCACAGCGGCTGGTCCCCGGTCCGCTCGACGAGCCAGCTTCCGGCGCGATTCAGCCAGACCAGGTAGGGGGAGTCCTCGGTGGGCTTGGCCAGGCCGGAAATGCACAGCAGCTCGACCTTATCGCCGCGCTGGGCCAGTACCAGTGCCTGGTGGAAACGCAGCAGAGGATGCAGGTCGTTGGCCATGGAGAAGGCCAGGGCGTTCAGCGAGTCGGCGGCCAGGGCGCGGTCACGCAGGGCCGCCAGGCTGAGGAGCAGCTGCGGGTGCGGCAGGCGCTCGCTCATGGATTGTCCGCGAGACGTGCCACGCCGCTCATGCCGGCGATCAGTTCGGGATGCTCGGCGTCGAGCGTGGCTTCCAGCTCCACGCTCTGGGCCACCGCGTCGACCCGCGAGTTGATCGCGCTGACCTTGGCCGCGTAGTCCTTGCCGGTCTCGCTGATATTGATCTGCAGCGGGCTACCCAACTGCAGGCTAGTCAGCAAGCGTGACGGCACGTTCATGCGCACCTTGAGCGTGCCGGCACCAACCAGGTCGAACAGCGGGGCGCCGGCGCTAACGGTCTGATGCGGCTTGGCATGCACCTTGGCAATGCGCCCGGTAAACGGGGCGACGACCTTGCAGTAGCTGACCTGGGTCTGCGCCATGCTGCGCGCGCCGTCGGCCTTTTCCACCTCGGTGGCGGCCATCGCCACCTCCAGGTCGCCTACCGCGTCGAGCTTGCGCAATTGACGCTTGGCCTCGAGGTTCTGTTTGGCCATGGTCAGTTCGGCGTTGGTCACCTTGGCGCGAGCCTGCCCCTCGCGGCAGTCGAACTGGGCCAGCAGCTTGCCCTTGTCGACCGTTTGGCCGAGCGAGGCGTGCAACTCATCCAGGGTGCCACCCATCTTGCTGGAAAGGGTGGTCTCCACCTCGGCCGCCAGCAGCACACGGATCGCCGCGGGGTCGGTGTACAGGGCGCCGGTATCCACGGCGAGGGCAGAGTGGGAGACGAACAGCAGCGGCAACAACAGAGGAGTCTTACGGCTGGACGGCATTCGCACTTCCTTGTGTGGTGGCGAGCAGGTTCTGCTTCTGCTGGGCCTCGACGGTGTTCTGGATCTCGCGGGCCAGGGTCTTGATATCGTGCTGGTCGATGGCCTCCGGCAGCACGTCCAGGCCGACCGAGTTGTACAGGCGACCCCAGGCGGCCTGCGCGCTGGAATAGGCCGCCTCGCGTTGGTAGCGCGACAGCAGATAGCGGCCCTCGGCGCGGATCACTTCCAGTTCGGAACCCAGCGAGCTGCTACGAGCGGCGCGGGCATAGTCGAGCAGGCCTTCATCGACGCGCAGCCCGGCCTCGGAGAACTCCACTTCCTGCTGCGCCAACTGGTAGCGCAGGGCGCCGACGCGCACCTGGGTCAGCACGGCCATGGACAGTGCCACGCGTCGTGCATCGTCGGTGCCGCCCTGGCTGCCCTCGGCGTCCAGCAGGGCGGGAAGCTGCAACAGGCGCAGCAGGTTGAGCGAGACCTGTACGCCGGTTTCGGACCAGTGATTGTTGTACAGGTACTTGTTGGAGTCGTACTGATAGCCCCAGTTGAGGCTGACGTTCGGCCACAGCTGGGTCTTGGCGATCTTCAGATCGTTTTCGTTGACCCGCTTGCGGTACCACTCCTCCATGATCTCCGGGCGATGTTGCAGAGCGAGGCGTTCGAGGCGTTCGATATCCACGTCCAGCGGCGGCATGCTTGGCTCGTCCTGCTCCACCAGCTCCATGCGGCTGCCCGGCGGCAGGGACATCAATGCGGCCAGCTCGGCCTGGGCGAACTCCAGGTCCTGACGGCGTACGGTGAGTAGCGAGATGGAGTCGAGCAGGGCGCGTTGATAGGCGAGGATTTCCTGACGCGGCAACAGCCCCTTGGTCTCGGCCTGGCGGGCGGCGTCCAGCGCCTGTTCGGTGCGCGCCAGCAGGCGATTGACCTGGGGCAGCAGGCGCTGGGCACCGAGGGCTCGCCAGTAGGCGTTGCGTACGTCCTGCAGGACGTTCTGCGCCACCTTGCGCCGGCGCTCCTCGGCCATGAGTATCTGGTCGCTCTTCTGCTGGGTGCGGTAGTAGGCCATGCCGAAGTCCAGCAGGCTCCAGCTCAGCCCTAGGCCGGCAAGGTCGCGGTAGCGCTCCTGCGAGGTGGAGGCGCGCAGGCTTTCTTCGCCGTCCTCGATGCCGATCGAGGTGCCGCCGGAGTCGTTGTTACGCCCGGAATATCCGGCCGAAGCTACCAGGCGCGGCAACATCTCGTGGCTGGAAACGTCACGCAGGTCGGCGGCCAGTGCGCTCTCCATCAGCTTGAGACGGTAGTCGAGGTTGTACTTGAGGGCCCGCGCCGCCGCCTCGTAGAAGGTAATCGGACCGCTCACCGGTTCTTGCTGGCCGTACATCTGCGCGCGGTCGTCGAGGATGCGCTCGTCTTTCTCTTGCTGGCTGTAGGGTTGCGGCACCAGCGCCGAGCAGGCGCTGAGCAGCAGGGTGGAGGCGATGGTGAAACTCAACGCTTTTGGGGTGGTGCCGGGCATGGAGAGTCCTTTTCCTGTCAACTGCGCGGAGAGGTCTGCGCCAGCGGGCTGAGCCGCTTGGCAGCGGCTGCCAGCTGCTGCTGGAAGCTGCGCGAAGCCTGGGACTGCTGTTCCGGCTGTTCCTGCTCTTGCGGTGCCTGATGCATGCGCGTCATGTCGGCAGGGTCGCTGGCGAACAGCGATGGATCGCTGAGCAGGCCGTCGGCTGTCAGGTCGATGCGGCCCTGGCGGGCGAGAATCCAGTCCAGGTCCAGTTCGCTGGCAAAGCGGCTGCGCTCGACCATTTGCTCGACGAACTGGCCCGGTACCGCGGGAACCTCCAGCGACTCGCTCTCGACGAAGGACGGCCGCGCCAGCCGCAGATTGCTGCCGTCTGAGCGCCAGCTGCGCACCTCATCCAGCTCGCTGTTGGCCCGCACCACCGGTGTGACGTAGATCGCCGGCTCGAAGGCAAGCTGGGTCGAGACCGGGTTCTGCCCGGTGTGCTGATAGGGGTGCCAGCTATCGGCGTCATCCAGGCCGCCATCGTCCGGCGGCGGGATATAAGGCGCGGCGATGTCCAGGTCAATCACCAGTTCGGCCAGATCGGTGGCCCCGGCGAGGTCCTGCATGGTGTAGGTGAATACGTCCTGCAGCACCTGTCCGAGGCCGGCCGCGGCCAGCACCTCGGGGTTGCTCATGTCGATGCTGTAGCTGTAGCTGCCATCGGCGTTGATGACCAGGGTGCCGTAGCGGCCGACCAAGGACTGGCCGACGCCACCCGCAATGCCAGCCTCGCCCTCGGCCCCCGTGCGGATGCCAATGACCTGGAAGCGCTCACCGCCGTCCACGTCGCCGTCGTTTGGCAGCACATTGCCGGTGGCCTGGGGCGCACGGACCTGGTCACTGGCAACGTTGCGGTCGTTCTGTGCCAGCGGGTTGTCGTTGGCGCCCTGGATCAGCACATTGAGGCGTGCCGTGGACTCCAGGCCTGCGGTATCGCGCATGCGGTAGGTGAATACCTCGCGCAGGGTCTGGCCGGCGGTGCGCAAGGCCTGTACTACGGGATCGGCGTTGTTCAGCAGGTACTGATAGCTGCCGTCGGCGTTCAGGGTGAGGGTGCCGTAGCGACCCTGTAGCACCTGGCCGGCACCGGCGCTGTTGCCCAGCTCGCTGGTGGCGCCCAGGACCTGCTGGGTCTCGCCGTTGGCAACGCTGTCCACGTCGGTGTCGTTGCTCAGCACATTGCCGGTCGGGGCGGTGCCAGGCGTGCCGTTGGCTATGCCGCCAGCCTCGACAGCCGTGGCGTCGTCGTCGACGGCGATCGGAGTGTCGTTACGGCCGTCGATGGTGATCACCAGTTCAGCCAGGTCGGTATAGCCGTAGATGTCCTCCACCGTGTAGGTAAAGGTGTCGGTCAGGGTCTGGCCGCTAATGCGCAGGGCCTGCACGGCGGGCAGGTCGTTGTCGAGCACATAGTTCCAGGTGCCATCGGCGTTCAGGGTCAGGTCGCCGTACTGGCCGCGCAGCACGCTGCCGAGCGTACCGCTGGTGCCGCTGCCGCCCTCTGAGCCAGTGCGCACGGCGGAGACGATCAGCGCGTCGCCCTCGGTATCGGTGTCGTTGGTCAGGACGTTGCCGGAGGGGTCGCTGCCTGGGGTAGCGTTGTTCAACCCACCAGCCTCGATGGCCGTACCCTGGTCGTCGTTGCCCACCGGTGCGAAGTTCTGTCCGCGGATGATCACGGTCAGCTGGGCCAGGTCGGTCAGCCCACCCTGGTCGCGGACTTCGTAGGTGAATACCTCGGTGACGAAGCCTCCCGGACCGAGCGCCTGGATGTCCGGGTGGGACGAGTTGATGGCGAAGCTGTAGCTGCCGTCCGCATTGATGGTCAACTGGCCATAGTTGTTGTCGCCGGTCAGTGCCACGCCAACGGTACCGGCGCTGCCACTCCCGGCCTCGCTACCGGTGCGGATGCCGCTGACCGCCAGCTGGTCGCCCTGGTCGATGTCGCTGTCGGCGGGGAAGAAGCGTGAGTCGGTGATCACGTTGCCGGTTGGGCTGCGCCCAGGGTCGCTCGGCGACGCGGCCACGCCATAGGCCAGGTTATCCCCTGCCACCGGCGCATCCCAGGCGCCCTGGATACTGACATTGAGCTGGGCGTTGTCGGTCAGCCCGGCCGTGTCGCGCATGCGGTAAGTGAAGGTGTCGGTGAGCGACTGGCCGGGACGCAGCTGCTGCACGGCCAGCAAGCTGTTGTCCACCTGGTACAGGTAGTTGCCGTTGGCGTAGACGGTGAGGGTGCCGTACTGACCCTGGATCACCTGGCTGCCGCTGACATTGGTGAAGCTGCCGCCAGCCGCCTCGTTGCCGGTGCGGATACCGTTGATGGTCTTGCTGTCGCCGGCATCCACGTCGCTGTCGTTGTCCAGCAGGTTGGCGAAGCTGCCGGGGCTGTTGATCGAGTCTGGGTCCACACCCGGCGTACCGTTGTTGGTGCCACCGGCCTCTTGGGCGGTGATGTTGTCGTTGCCGGCCAGCGGAGCATCGTTGGCGCCGGAGATCACCACCATCAGTTGCGCTGCACTGGTGCCGCCGCGGCTGTCGCGCACCGTGTAGTTGAAGGTCTCGTTGAGCTGGTTGCCGCTCAGACGCAGGGCCTGAACGGCCGGCAGGTTGTTGTTGACCACATAGGTGTAGCTGCCGTTGGCGTTCAGGGTCAGGGTGCCGTAGGTGCCGATCAGCGCCTGGCCAACCGTACCGCCGCTGATGGCACTGACGCTCAGGCTGTCGCCGTCCGGATCGCCGTCGTTGCTCAGCACGTTGCCGCTCGGGTTGGTGCCAGGCGTCTGGTTGTTGACTCCGCCGGCTTCCACCGCCTGGGCAGTATCGTTGACCACCACCGGTGCATCGTTGACCCCGCTGATGGTGATGGTGAGTTGAGCCAGGTCGGTCAGGTTGCCGTTGTCGACGATGCGGTAGGTGAATACATCGTTGATCGTGGCGCCCGGGGCCAGGGCGCGGACCGTGGCATTGTTGCTGTCCACGTCGTAGCTGTAGCTGCCATCGGGGTTGATGGTCAGGCTGCCGTAGAGCCCGGGGACCACGGTGGCGCCGCTGACGCTGGTGAGGCCGCCGCCGGCCGCTTCGCCACCGCTGCGGATGCCGTTGACCAGCAGTTCGCTGCTCGCGGGGTTGTCGATGTTATCGACGTCCGAATCCGTGCCGGGGCTGTCGGTGATGACATTGCCGGTGGCGAGCACCTCGGGAATGCCCAGGGCCACCGAGCCGGCCTGGGCGGTGTCGCTGTCGTCGCGTGCGATCGGGTTGTCCTGGTTGCCCTGGATGGTGATGGTCAGGCTGGCCAGATCGCTCAGGCCGCCGGCGTCGGTCACCGCGTAGGTGAACGCTTCGGTCAGGGTATCGCCGATGGCCAGGGCCTGGACGGTGGCATTGCTGTTGTTGATGACATAGCGGTAGCTGCCGTCGGCGCCGATGTGCAGGGTGCCATAGAGACCGACCACCTGGGTGCCGTTGGCACTGGTGGTGCCTGCGGGCACCGCCTGCGCCGGGCCGGTCTGCCCATCGAGGATGGCACGTACGCCGGAAACCCGTTTGGTCTCGCCATTGGCTGCGCTATCCACATCGGTGTCGTTGGGCAGCACGTTGCCGGTGGCATCGGTGCCACCGGAGCCATTGGCCACGCCGCCGGCCTCGATGGCCGTGCCGACGTTGTCGACGCCTACCGGGGTGTCGTTGGCGCCGCGGATGGTCACGGTCAGGGTAGCCGTGGCGGCGGCCAGCGCGCTGTCGTTGATGGTGTAGCTGAAGCTCTCGCTGAGGGTCTGGCCACTGGTGCGCAGGGCTTGGACCAGCGGGTTGCTGTTGTTCACCACATATTCGTAGCGGCCGCTGGCATCGATCTTCAGGGTGCCGTACAGACCGACCAGCTCATACACGGTGCCGTCGTCAACGATGGCCTGCACCACGTCGTCGCCGCTACCGGCGCCCTTGAGCGCGGTGACCGACACCACGCTGAGCACATCGCCGTTGGTGGCGATGTCGACGTCGGTATCGTTGGCCAGCACGGTGCCGCGCGGATCCACGCCGAGGGTGCCGTTATTGACGCCGCCGGCCTCGGTGGCCAGCGCGCTGTCGTTGACCGCCACGGGGGCGTCGTTGACCGCGGTCAGCACGATCAGCACGCTGTCCTGGTCGGTCAGGGCGTCCTCACTGGTCTCGCCGGGAATGCCATCTCCGTCATGGTCGCCGAAGTTGCCCTGGTCGTTGGTCAGCACCGTGAGGGTGTCGTTGCCGTTGTAGTTGAGGTTGCCCAGGTAGCGCAGGTTGGCCAGCGCCGTGTTGAGAACGGCCTGGGTGCCGGTCAGCACCATCTGTGCGCTGTTGGCGCCGCTGACGCTGACCCCGGCCGGCGTACTGGACAGCGACAGGGTGCCGTGCAGCACGCGGAGGGTCACAGTAAGGGTACGGCTGGCGCTATTAGGGTCGCGGTCGGCATCGACATCGGCCACCGAGATGCCGCCAATGCTCAGCGGCGTATCTTCCGAGCCGTTGCGGGTGCCGGGCACCGTGTTGACCGGCGCATCGTTCTGCTCGACGTAACCGGCGTTGGCGGCCTGCTGCACGCCCTCGCCGAGGGTGACCAGCACCTGGCCGAGAGTGCCGCCGTCGCTGTCGATGCGCAGGCGCAGGTCGCCCACCGGCTGCGTGTAGGTGAGGGTGCCGGTGGGCACGTCGATACGGTAGATGCCGCTGGGCAGCACGCCGAAGCGGTACTGGCCGTTGCTGTCGGTGGTGGCGGTGAAGGTGGCGTTGTCGCCGGTGGTGGCCAGATCGCCGTCGGCGCCGGCCCAGACCAACGTCACAGTCTGCCCGGCCAGGCCGGTGCCATCGGGCGTGGTGCTGGCGGTTGCACTGGCGGTGTCGTTCCACAGGGTGCCGGCGATGATACCGAGCCCGGCACCGGAACTGAGCACATAGTCGTTGACCCCGCCGGTGCCGTTGCGCTCGCCGCTGGTGCCGCCGTCGCTGCCGACGTTGCTACCGCCCCAGCCCGTGAAATCCTCCGGCAGACTGGACCAGCGCAGGCTGGCCAGGGCGTTGTTCTGCGCGACCAGGGCGTCGTTGGGCACCGTCACCTGGTAGACCACGCGCACCTGGGTGCCCTCGTCCAGCTGATCGAAGTTGACCGTCAGCCCGCCGCTCTGGCTGAAGCTGATGCCATCGGCCGGCAAAGCGCCCGGCAGGTAGGTGGTGCTGCCCACGGTGATGCTGGTGAGGCTGTACCCGGAGCCGCCGGGGAAGGCGTCGGTGAGTACTGCGTTATAGGCTGGCACGCCGCCGTTCTGGGTGAACACCACGGCCACGGTGGCGGTGCCGGTGGCGCCGGATGGATTGGGATTGAAGGCGGTGACCGTCTTGTCCATGCCGGTAAAGCCGGGCTCGACGATGTCCTCGTACAGCGTCGCGCTGCTGCCGATCTGGGTGGTGCCGTTGCCCACGTAGTCGCGGGCGGTAAGGCCCAGCTGGTCGCCGGCCTGGTTCGAGGCCTGGTTGCTGACCCGTACGTTGAACTCGATGGCCACGCCCTCGAGGTTGCCGTCGTTGAGGTCGTTGTTGGTCAGGTTGCCGAAGCTAAAGGTGACGGTGCGGCCGTCGGCGGAAATCGAGATCTGGCTGGAATTCAGCACTGCGGTGAGAGAGTTGGCCAGGGCGGGGTCGAGCGGACCGGCCTGGGGCAGGTTCTCGTCGCCACCGAGTTGCGGATTGCCGCTGCTGACCAGCGCGCCACCCAGGCTGCTGGTCAGGCCGGTATCGGAGATCAACCCCACCAGCACGTTGTTGAGGTTGGCCGGAATGAATTCCAGGCCATCGTCCAGGGTCAGGCGGATCTGGTAACCGGTACGCCCGCCCTCGGGAATCACCGCCACCACCCGGTAGCGCACGATCTCGCCGATGGTCGCCTGTTCGTGGGCGCCATTGGTGGGAATCACCGCGGGCGTGTCATCCAGGCCGCCGACCCGCGAGATGCGCAGGCCTTGGGTCGCCGGAATGACCAGGGTAGCGCTGTGCCGGTAGTCGTTGAGCGTGCCGCCATTGAGCGCCCCGTCCACGCCGGTGCGCTCGCCGCTCGGGTCGGCGGTACCGCCGACGCTGCCATCCAGGCTGGTCCATTGCGCCGTGGCGGTGTTGCTGAAATTGGGTGCCAGGTTGGCCGAGGCGTTCACCGTGCCGCGCACGGTCAGCACGATGCTGTCGCCGGCGGCGATGTCGATATTGGCGCCGCCGACGCTGCGCAGCACGTATTGCCCGCCCACCAGAGCAACCTCGAAACCGGCGATGGGCGCGGGCGTGCCGTCGTCGTACTCGGCGCTGACCAGCAGAAGGCCGTCCAGCTGGGTGGGCAGGTTGTCCAGCAGTGTGATGTCGAAGGCGTCGTAGCCGCTGTTGTTGGCGATGGTGATGGTGAAGTCGATCACCGAGCCCAGGTCGAAGCCGACAATCGGCGGCACCGTGACCAGCTGCTGAGAGACGCTGAGCACCGGCTCGCGCACGGTGATGGCCGGCGTGCTGGTGTTCTCCACGCTGCGCTCCAGTGCGGTGCTGCCGTTGGCGATGTCGCCGTCCGGGTCGCTGTAGGTCAGGCGCGCATCGTTGGTGCGGGTGACACCCTCCTGGTTGCTGCTGGTGTTGTCGGCCACCAGGCGCACACGGATGACGAAGCTATTGTTGTTGCCATTATTGTCCGCCGAGGCGCTGGCGGCGCTGAAGGTGAAGCGTGCATCGACATCCTGTACGCCCAGGGTGCCGGAGATGCCGGTGAGCGTGGGGGTGGATATGCTGCCGGCGAAGTTGGCCGCCAGCGCGCCGCCGGCGGTGGTGATGATCTGGTAGCCGGTGCCATTGAAACTGGTATCCAGGCGCATGCCGGGCGGAATCAGGTCGTCGATGCGCAGGCTCTGGGTGGTGCCCTCGGGCAGGGTCACGACGATGTCATAGAGCATGCTTTCGCCGACCACCAGATTGGCCCCGGTGGTATGACTGGCGCTGGAGTCGCTGTTGTCCAGGCTGCCTCCGGCGAACACCAGATCGACGTTGGGCGCGGCCACCTGCTGGCCAGCGGTGTCGCTCAGGGGGCTGCCGGCGACGAAGTTGTCGCCGCCCTCGGCGCTGGCGTAATGGGTCAGGCTGGCACTGCTCTGCAGGGTGCGGCTAGCGGCGATGCTGTTGCTGACGCTGACGTCATAGGTGATCACCACCAGGTTGGCGCCGCTGGTATCGGCGGTGGTGCCGGAGCGACCTGCCAGCAGGGCGCCGACGCCGGCGCTATCGACGAAAGTGATGGTATTGCCACTGACGCTGTAGTCGACGCCGGCCTGCAGCAGGGTACCGTCACCGCGGTAGATCTGCAGGTTGGCGTTGGCCAGGCTGCCGCCGACGAAGGACAGTCCGGAGGGCAGGGTGATGCTGGTGGCCACGTCGAAGGCATTGCCACCGCCGCTGTTCTCGATGGCCGTGGCCAGGCGCAGCAGGTCGCCGCCGTCGATGCCGCTGACGCTGCCATTGATGTCGCCAATGTCGGTCACGCTGTTGCCCACGCCGAAGGGTGGTACGCCGCTGGTGCCCGGTGCGCCCCAGGTACCGGTCGTGCCGCTGACCGTGCCGCCGCTGCTGGAGACCACGCCGTGGCTGATGTTCAACACCGGTTCGGCGATGGAGGCGATCACCGCCACGTCGGCCGAGCTGAAGCTGGTCTTGCCTTCCAGGGTGGTGGTCTGGCTGGACTGCGCCAGCACGTCGAACTGGCGATTGTCGGCGAAGGGCTGGTCGCCGACGCGCAGGGTGAACTCGATCTCGATGCGACTGCCGGTGGTGATGTTGTTGGCCTTGACGTAGCTGCCCAGGTCGAACACCACCGAGTTACCAGCGCCGTTGCTCACGCTGATGCTGCCATCGGCATTGGTGTTGCCGCTGCCCAGTACCCACTGGCCGACATTCGCCTCGCCGCCGCTGCCGAGTTGCCAACTGATGCCGCTGACGTCGAATAGCGGCAGTGGCAGGTAGGCTGTGAGCTTGAGGTTTTCGTAGTCGCCGGTCACCAGGTCGTAACTGAGGCGGAAGGTCACCTCGTCGCCGGGCTTCAGCTCCACGCCAGGGGCCGGGGCGCCGCCGTCATTGAGATCAGCCAGAACGATGTCGATGTTGCTCTTCGGTACCTCGCTGACGGTGCTGGAGTCGTCGCTCTCGGTGCTGCCGGTGAGGTTGATGAAGTCTTCGAGAATGGTGGCGGTGACCGTGGCGTTGTTGCCAAGCTTGTCGCCCTCGTTGATCTCGCTGTGCGGGTTGCCGGCCGGTGGGGTGTAGCTCTGGCCGACCACTGCCAGATAACTAATGACTGCCGTGGTGGCGCCCTGCAGGACACTGTCGAAGGCCAGGTCGCCATTGAGCCAGCCGCGGTCGGCGAAGGCATTGAGCAGCGACTGGCCGATATCGAAGGTGAGCGAAGTGGTGCCATTGGCATTGACCACGCTGGAGGTGACCAGGGTGATGACCTGGCTACCGCCATTGAAATTCAGGGTCAGGGTCGGCGTGCCTTGCAGGGTCTGCCCATCGCCCAGGGAGTCGGCGACGGTGAACTGGCCCTGTTCGAAGAAGTTCTTGCCGAAGGCGAAGTAGTCGGAGATGGCGATATTGAGATCGTATTTCAGGGTATCGCCGGGCGTCACACCACTGTTACCGGCGTTGACCTGGATGCTGACTTCCTTGACCAGGGTGATGGACTTGGCGACGAAGCTGACACTGCTGCCGGTACCGCTGAAGTCGATCTCGGTAGCGGGCGGGGTCAGGTCACGGCTGTCCAGCGGCACCCATTCGCCGGTGGCGCTCGGCGCACCGAAGGTGATGGTGACATCGTCGCCGGTGACCGGGTTGAGTACTGGCTGGCCGTCCTGGTCGGCATCCGGCACGAAGAAGGTCACGGCGGTGCTGGTCGCCCCGCTGAGGCTCGCATAGGTGATGGTAAAACTACTGATATAGAGGTCGTTGCTCAGGTCGGCGTCGTTGTTCAGCGCCAGAGCGGCGGCAATGACCGCGGCATTGGTGCTGGTGCGGCCATCGTGCAGGGTGATGGAGGTGATGGTGCCGCCGGCGCCGGGAGTGATGCCGGTGACGATGACGTTGCCCGGGATCGGCTGGGTGACCACCACGTCGGTCAGGGTCTGGCCGCTGGCCGGCGTCACCGTCAGCTCGAGGGTACGCTCGAAGTTGGGGCCGGTGGCGGTCTCGCCCTCGGGAGTGATCACCGTCTGGTCGAAGGTGAGCACGCTGGGGCGCACCACGAAAGACTGGCTGCCTGCCTCCAGCAGGCTCGGGTCGCTGGCTGGGTTGTTCAGCGAATCGTTGCCGTATTGGAAGCCGCTGCGGGCGCGGATGGTCAATTCCGGCGTGCCGTTGGAGAAGCTGGTGTCGGCCAGATTGCTGAGCGCGGCGGTGATCTGCACGCCAATGGTCGGCTGGCTCTGGTTGACGCTGGCGAAGGGCAGCTCGATCACCACCAGTTGATCGCCAGCACGCATGCCGAAGCTGGCTGCGTTGATCACCAGGGGCGTGCCGCTGGCATCCACGGCCAGGGGGTGGGTGGCCTGGCCGTTGGCATCGAAGGTGATGACGTGGGTGACCAGCGACTGGCCCAGGTAGCTCGCCGAGACGAAGGTCACGCCATCGTCCGTGGCGCCGCCTGCGCCATCCTTGCCGGTGGCCGGCAGGAACAGGTCAATGAAGGGCGCGAAGCCGGTCTGGCTGGAGCTGTTGGTGAAATTCACGGTGAAGGTGAAGTTATTGCCCAGCAGCACGTCGCTGCTGCCGACCGGCAGACCGGTGGTGGGATTGGCGTTGGCCAGCAGCTTGTCGTAGCCGCTCAGCGCGGCGTCACTCAGGGCGATGTGCTGGTCGATGTCGCCGCTGCGGACCTCCAGTTGCCAATCGCCACCGGCGCCGGTGGCACCGGTGTCGTCGTCGGAGGCGGCGACGTCCGCGCCGGTCCAGCGTGCCAGCTCGGCCACCAGGGTCTTGCCCGCTTCACCGGCGCCGAGGTTGCAGCCATAGAGTTGAATGTCCGCGCGGCCGCTGAGGTTGTCGCGCCACTGCTGCAGTACCTCGCCGAACTGGCCGACATTGTCGCTGCTGAGGGTGGTGCCACCGAGGGTGAACTGGCCGGAACTGCCGTGGGAGAGGATCTGGATCGAATCGACCTGGCCGAGTGCTTCCAGAGCCTGTTCGATGGCAGCCAGACCATCCTGGCCGGCCTGCACCACCAGCGCCTTCACGCCGTGCGGCAGTTGCTGAACCAGTTGCTCACGATTCTCCACCCGGCTGTCGATCACCAGCAGGTGACGGGGGGAGGATTGGGCGGAGGCTGGTGGCTCGGACGGGGCAGGGTGATGGTCGATGCTGTCGGCCGGTGCAGGAGCGTTGTCATGTTGCTGCTCGACAGCGACAGCCGCCGCACCGTCGAACAGGATGCGCGGCTCCAGCGCCAGCGCCAGGCCCTGTGGTCGGAAGAGTGAACCGGTATTTTTACGGACACCTGACGTCATCGCCTCAACTCCATGGAGACGCACTCGCATCCGTGAACTATAGACATTTATCGGATTTGCCAAGAGCTGGTACTGCCGTTCCGGATGGGCGGCGTACTGGCCTCTGGCTATCTCTATCTCGGTAGTTCCAGGCAGGCTGAGTCTGCCGAGGCAGCCCTCCGTTTTTGCCGAGGGCGTCTAGGCTGAACTTCGGGTCGAAATGTCCATGTTGTGCCGGGCGATGGAGCCCTGCGGGGGATTTGAATCATGGGGAACCGGTTATACGGATGTCGCTCGATCTTCGTCGCCATCTGCCTGGCATGTGCGTGGGGTGCTCATGCCGCCGAAGAGGCTGCGGTGGTCACGGCGGAGCCGGCAGAGCTGAAGGTCGCCAACCGCAGCATCATCCTGCTGCAGGCCACGCTGCTCGGCGAAACGCCGGAGGTGCGGGTCCGCCGTGCGGAAAACGTGATCGGCGAGGTGCTGGACGGCACCGAACATGCCGAGGTGAGCGTGGACAGCATCCAGGACGCCTACATGGTGCTGCTGGGTGACCGTCGCGCCTTCATCGTCACGCCCAAGGACCTCGACTCGGCCGACCTGGATGTGCGCCGCGCCGCCGAAGAGGCCGCCCAGCGCCTGCGTCGGGTGATCGGTGAGACCCAGGAGGCCCGCAACCTGCGCTTCCTGCTGATCGCCGGCAGCCTGACCGCGGTGGCCACGCTGCTGTTCATCGGCCTGCTGCGCCTGCTCGGCTATTGCCGGCGGCGCATGCTGTCCTGGCTGCCCAGCCAGGTGCATCGGCATACCAGCGCCCTCAAGGTCGGCCATACCCAGCTGATCGACAGCAGCAACCTGGTCGCGCTGACCCGGCGCCTGATCGGCCTGCTGTACTGGCTCCTGGTACTGCTGCTGGTGTACGAGTGGCTGACCTTCGTGCTGCAGCGCTTCCCCTATACCCGGCCCTGGGGCGAGAGCCTCAACCATTACCTGATCGGGCTGGTTCGCTATCTGCTCGACGCCATGGTCAGCGCCGTGCCGGGGCTGGTGATCGCGCTGCTGATCTTTTTCATCGCCCGCGGCTTCAGCGCCTTCAGCAAGCGCCTGCTGGAGCGCCTGTCCCGCCCCGGGACCATCAGCTGGCTGAACCACGAGACGCTGCAGCCCACCACCCGGCTGACCTCGCTGGCTATCTGGCTGTTCGCCCTGGCGATGGCCTATCCCTACCTGCCGGGTGCCGGTACCGAGGCGTTCAAGGGGCTCTCGGTACTGATCGGCCTGATGATCTCGCTGGGCGCATCCAGCGTGGTGGGGCAGGCGGCGGCCGGGCTGATCCTCACTTACACCCGCACCCTGCGGCCCGGCGAGTTCGTCCGCGTCGGCGAGCATGAGGGCACGGTGACCGAGGTCGGCATGTTCACCACCAGCATCCGCACCGGCCTGGGCGAGGTGCTGACCATCCCCAACTCGATGATCACCGGCTCGGTGACCAAGAACTACTCACGGGTGGTGCAGGGCGCCGGCTACGTGGTCGACACCGTGGTGACCATTGGCTACGACACGCCCTGGCGCCAGGTCGAGGCCATGCTGCTGGAGGCCGCGCGACGCACTCCTGGCGTGTTGCAGAGTCCGCGGCCCCAGGTGTTCCAGACCGCGCTGTCGGACTTCTACCCCGAATACCGCCTGGTGGCCCAGGCGGTGCCCAGCGAGCCGCGGCCGCGCGCCGAGCTGCTGACCATGCTGCACGCCCATATCCAGGACGTGTTCAACGAGCACGGCGTGCAGATCATGTCGCCGCATTACCTGGGTGATCCCGAGCAGGAGAAATGGGTGCCCAAGGAGCGCTGGTTCACCGCGCCCGCCCAGGCGCCGGAACAGGACGGCAAGCCATGAGCGAGTTCGCGCTCCATGCGCTGCGCTCCAACCCGGAACTCGCCGTGTTCCTGGCGATAGCGCTGGGCATGCTGGTCGGCCGCATCCAGGTGGGCAGCTTCCACCTGGGCTCGGTGGCCGGCGCGCTGCTGATGGGGCTGCTGATCGGCCAGGTGGGGCTGGAGGTGCCCCACGAGCTGAAGTCGGTGTTCTTCATACTGTTTATCTACGCGGTCGGCTTCAAGAGCGGACCGGAGTTCTTTGGCAGCCTGAACCGCGGCACCTTCAAGCTGGTGCTGTTCTCCGTGGTGCTGTGCGCCACCGCCCTGGGCGCGATCCTGCTGATGAATTCGATCTACGACTTCGACGCCGGCTTCACCGCCGGGTTGGGCGCCGGGGCGTTGACCGATACGGCGATCATGGGCACCGCCAGCAGCGCCATTGCCCAGCTGCCGCTGGACGAAACGGCCAAGGCCCAGCTCAACAGCCACATGGCCATCGCCTACGCCATCACCTACCTGTTCGGCACCATTGGCCTGATCGTCTTCGTCGGCAGCATCGCGCCGCGGCTGCTCAACGTCGACTTGCGCGCCTCGGCACGCGAGCTGGAACTGGAGCTAGGTATCACCAGCGACGATGAGTACATCAACGTGCCCTATACCCGCATCGTGGTGCGGGCCCACCGCGCCGAGGCGGGCGGGGCGGCGGGCAGCTCCATCGCCGATATCGAGCGGCTGCATCCGGGGCTGAGCGTCGAGCGGGTGGTGCGCGGCGGGCAGGTCATCGCACGCGATCCACAACTGGTGCTGCAGCAGGGCGACATCCTCGGTATCTACGCGCTGCGCGAGGCGGTCGGCGAGTTGCAGCAGTGGATCGGCCCGGAGGTGGACCACGCCGAGTCGATGTCCTTCCCGACCCGCGAGGCCGACATCGTGCTGACCTCGGCCGAACTGGCCGGCAAGACCATCCAGCAGATCAAGTCACGTTTGATCGGCAGCGAGCGCCTGGGTTGCTTCATCAACGGCATCACCCGTCAGGGGCTGCAGTTGCCGCTGCTGCCCAACACCGTGCTGCGCCGCGGCGACGTCATCTCGCTCGCCGGCCGTACCGCCAGCATCGAGGCCCTGGCTGCGCAGCTGGGGCGCATCCGCGAGAGCAGCTACAAGTCGGACATCGCGGTACACAGCCTGGGCATGGTGCTGGGCGCGCTGCTGGGCATGCTGTCGACCCATATCGGCATGATCCCCGTCGAACTGGGCGTTGGCGGTGGCGTGCTGCTGGTGGCGCTGCTGATCGGCTGGTTCAATTCGCGTCACCCGGATGTCGGCAACTTGCCGCCGGCCGCTCAGTGGGCCTTCTCCGAGTTCGGCCTGACGGCCTTCGGCGCCGTGGTCGGCCTGCTCGCCGGCCCCGCGGCGCTTGCCGCCATGCAGGAGCAGGGCGTGGCGCTGCTGATTTCCGGTGTGGTGGTGACGCTGCTGCCGCCATTGGTGGCACTGTACTTCGGGCGCTATGTACTGCGGTTGCACCCGATGATCCTGTTCGGCGCCCTGGCCGGCGCCCAGACCGAGGCGGCGTCGATGAACAAGGTCATGGAGCAGTCCGGCAGCAATACCCCGGTGATCGGTTTCACCGTCTGCTATGCCATTTCCAACGTATTGCTGGCCGTGTGCGGGCCGATCATCGTATTCGTCGCCAGCTGAACTATTTGGCCGCATCGACAGGAAGCGAAGGTCGACATGAGTTAGCCTGATCGCGCGTGCCCGAGCATGTGAATAGAACGACAGCCCGTTCCAGGGCGACATGAATTGACCGTGGAGTAGGGGAATGAGGCAACGGCTGCCCGCCTGGTTCAAAGCGCCACTCTTGGCCCTGGGGTTGCTCATCAGCCATCCGGCTTGGGCCGGCAGCGATGCGCCAGGCCAGCTTCCAGCCCTGGCCAAGGACCGCGAAGGTTATGCCGAGGCCGCTAGCTGCCTCGGCTGCCACGCGACTCAGGCCAAGCAGTGGAAGGACTCCGACCACGACTGGGCGATGCGCGAGCCCAGTGCCGGCAATGTGTTGGGCAATTTTGCCGACGCCCGTTTCGACGAGGCCGGTGTCTCCGCTCGTTTCTTCCGCAAGGGCGAGCACTATTACGTCAACATCGAAGGCGAGGACGGCAAGCCGGCGGACTTCCGCATTCTCTATACCTTCGGCTACTACCCGCTGCAGCAGTATCTGGTGGCCCTGCCCAGGGGGCGCCTGCAGGCGCTGACCATCGCCTGGGACAGCAGGCCGCAAGGCGAGGGCGGCCAGCGCTGGTTCTCGCTCTATCCGGGGCAGCGCTTTACCCCTGACGATCCGCTGCACTGGACCGGCCGCTACCAGAACTGGAACTCGATGTGCGCCGATTGCCACTCGACCCGCCTGCTCAAGCACTACGACGACCGCCAGGACAGCTTCGCCAGCACCTGGCACGAACAGAACGTCGGCTGCCAGAGCTGCCATGGACCGGGTCAGGCCCATGTGGACTGGGCGAAGAAGGCGCCATCGGGCGCCCGGAAGACCTACAGCGAGGCCAAGGAGGTGGGCCTTTCGGTCGACTTCAAGGCCCTCGGCAACCAGGGCTTGGTCGAGCAATGCGCCTTCTGCCACAGCCGCCGGCAGACCCTCGGCACCGGGCAGATGCCCGGTCACCCGCAGCTCGACCAAAGCCTGCCGGCCAGCCTGCGGGCCGACCTCTACCATGCCGATGGACAGATCGACGGCGAGGTTTACGAATTCGGCTCCTTCACCCAGAGCAAGATGTATGCGGCAGGTGTGGCCTGCACCGATTGTCACGATCCGCATAGCACTCAGGTACGCATCGAAGGCAACGGGCTCTGCACCCAGTGCCACAGCCCGCAACCGCCGCTGGGGCGTTTCCCGAGCCTGCAGGCAAAGAACTACGACAGCAAGGAGCACCACCAGCACGAGCCGGCCACGCCGGGGGCCCAGTGCGTCAACTGCCACATGCCGAGCAAGACCTACATGGTGGTGGACCCACGGCGTGACCACAGCCTGCGCATCCCGCGCCCAGACCTGGCGGCCAAGACAGGCAGTCCGGATGCCTGCACCAGCTGTCACCAGGGCAAGACGCCGGAGTGGGCGGCCAAGGCTATCGATGGCTGGTTCGCCACGCCTCAACGTCCCGCGCATTACGGCGAGACCTTCCATTCGGTGCGCAATGGCGATGGCATCGCCCTGAGCCTGCTCGGCCGGGTCCTGTCGGATCAGGGCAATTCGGCAATAGTTCGTGCCAGTGCCGCCGAGCAACTGGGCGAACTCGGCCCGGTAGCCGGCCTGAACCTGAGCTGGGCGCTGAAGGACAGCAGTGCCCTGGTCCGCGCATACGCCGCGTCCGGCTTCGCCAGTGTGCCGCCGGCCGAGCGTGTGCAACCCCTGC
The DNA here is from genome assembly GCF_029837695.1 of Pseudomonas sp. GD04019. Lineage (GTDB taxonomy): Bacteria > Pseudomonadota > Gammaproteobacteria > Pseudomonadales > Pseudomonadaceae > Aquipseudomonas. The sequence continues at coordinate 83,717 of NZ_JAOEEA010000015.1, read as the reverse complement.
TGCCGCTGCTGCAGGACCCGGCGCTGGCGGTGCGCGACGAGGCGGTGCGGGCGCTGGCCGATGTGCCCACTGCCCAACTGCCGGCAAGCTTCGTGGCGCAGCTGACCGACTATGAGCGGCGCCTGCGTGGCAATGCCGACCTGCCCGGCGGCCGCCTCAACCTGGCGGTGTTGCTGTCGCGCCAGGGGCGCGATAGCGAGGCCATGGACGAGTATCGCCAGGCGCTGAAGCTGGACCCGTACTTCTCTCCGGCGCGGGTCAATCTGGTGACACTGGCCAACGATGCCCAGCGTCCGGACGAAGCGGAGCGGCTGCTGCGTGAAGGCATTGCGCTGGAAAAGATGCCAGCGCCCGACCGTGGCAATCTGGCCTACATGCTGGCGCTGCTGCTGGTAGAGCGTGGACAGACTGAAGAAGCACTGCAATGGATGGAGGAGGCGGCCGTCGCGCTGCCAGGCAATTCACGTATCCGCTACAACCAGGGGCTGCTGCTCGCGCAGCTGGGGCGCCGTGGCGAGGCATTGGATGCCTTGCGCACTGGCCTGCTTCAAGCGCCGGAGGATGCCGATCTGCTCTATACGCTGGTCTACCTACATGCCGCGGCGGGTGAGCGCGCAGAGGCCTACGAGTATCTCAAGCGCATGCGCGAAGCAGTGCCTGGCGATCCTCGGCTGCAGGCCATCGAGCGGCATTGGCAGTGAAGTGCGAGGGTTTCCCAACTGCACTGACCACTCATCCGAGAGCCACTGGCGGGTCAGGAGTAAGCGTCTAGATTGATCGAAACGCGGTGCCAAGCGGCTCCAGCCATTTCCAGGCATTGCCTGACCGATCAATGGAAGTGTTCGTCGGGGGAAGGATCATGACTGCGCGTGAGCAAATTGCAGCGCTCGAAGCCAGCGTGGCGGAAAAGGTACTAGGGCAAGCTGCCATCATTCGCCAGGTACTGCTGGGCATGTTGGCCAATGGCCACGTACTGCTGGAGAGCTTGCCTGGGTTGGCAAAGACACGCACGGTCAAGACGCTGTCCACTCATCTGGAAGCGCGCATGAGCCGCATCCAGTTCACCCCGGATCTGCTGCCCTCGGATATCACCGGCGGGGAGATCCTGCAGCAGACTGCAGAGGGCAGCCAGATCAAATTCCAGCCAGGTCCGCTCTTCGGCAACATCATCCTTGCCGACGAAATCAACCGTGCCCCGGCCAAGGTTCAAGCCGCACTGCTGGAGGCCATGGAGGAACGGCAGATCACGGTAGCCGGGCAGAGCTATCCCATGCCGCAGCTGTTCATGGTGCTGGCTACGCAGAACCCCATCGAACAGGAGGGTACCTACCCGCTGCCGGAAGCGCAGATGGACCGTTTCCTCATGAAGGTCCAACTGGACTACCCCAAGGCAGAGGATGAAAGCCAGGTGCTGCGTCTGCTGCGCGACGAAGAGCAGAAGGCCCAGTCCGCAGCCGCGGAGCATCTGCGCTTGAGCCAGGAGGTGGTGTTTGCCGCCCGGGGCGAAATCACCGCCGTGCATGTGGCGCCAGCCATCGACACCTACCTGATCGACCTGATCAACGCCACTCGCTATCCGGCGCAATATGACGAGGACCTGGCGCGCTGGATCCAGATCGGCGCCAGTCCCCGCGGCGGCATCAGCCTCGACCGCGTCTCGAGAGCGCATGCCTGGCTGAACGGCCATGACTTCGTGTCACCGGATGATGTGCGTGCGGTGCTGCATCCCGTCCTGCGCCACCGCTTGCTGCTTTCCTACGACGCCGTGGCCGACGGCGTATCGGCCGACCAGGTAATAGATCGCCTGCTCGACAAGGTGGCCATTCCGACCTGAGTTCCGGCGAGGAGTTGTACATGCAGCAGTTCGTCACGCCGGATGGCTTCGTTTACGTCTCGCTGGAGCAGCTGATGCGGCTTGAGCACAACGTGTTCGGCCTACGTTTTCAAGGCAGCCAGCCGCGCTCGAGCATTCTTTCCGGCAACCACGCCTCGCGCCTGCGCGGGCGCGGGCTGAACTTCGACGAGCTGCGCCATTACAACCCCGGCGATGACCTGCGCCACCTCGACTGGCGCGCCAGCCAGCGCTATGGCAAACCCTTCGTGCGCAGTTACACCGAGGAGCGTGATCGCCCCGTGCTGATCCTGGTGGACCAGCGCATGAACATGTTCTTCGGCTCGCAACGCAGCTTCAAATCCGTTACCGCCGCGGAACTGGCCGCGCTCTCGGCCTGGATGGCCTTTCACGGGGGTGACCGGGTCGGTGGTTTGGTGTTCAACGACAGCTGCATCGAGCGCGTCAGCCCCGTGCGCAGCCGTAGCCGGGTGGAGGCTTTGTGCGCGGCCATTGTCCGGCAGAACCAGGCACTGGCCGCCGATCTGCCCGACACGGAGAACGAGCCGCAGTTGGACCGTGCGCTACAGACCTGTCTGGCAATGGCGGGGCATGACCATCTGATCTGCCTGATCAGCGACTTCGCGGGCGCCGGGCCGCGCACCCTGCAGCTGATGCGCCAGTTGTCCGCGCACAACGATGTGATCGCCATGCAGGTGTACGATCCTTTGGCGCTGAACCTGCCCAACCAAGGGCGGATCATGGTCACTCAGGGTGCGTTGCAGGTGGAGCTGGAAATCGAGCGCCGCCAGGTACACCTGCCATTGGGCGATTTTCTCAGCGGCCGGCTCAAGGAGGTGGCCGGTCTGCTGCGGCGCAGCCAGGTGCCGCTGATGATGATCAGCACCGGCGCGCAAACTCACGAACAGCTGCGCAGCGAACTGGGCAGGGCGAGCGGAGGGCGGCGATGAGCACGGACAACACGCCGCATCTCGATCAGCTCAAGGAACTGGCCTTGCCCGCGCCGCCGGTCAGTTACTGGCCGCAGACCTGGGGCTGGCTGGTGCTGGCTAGCCTACTGCTGCTTGCCTTGGCAGCCTGGGGCATCTGGTGCTGGTGGCGCTGGCGACGAGACCGCTACCGGCGCGAGGCTATTGCCCGCCTCGCCGAGATAGAGCGGGCGCTGGGCGACGACGCGCGTCGTTTGGCCGCGCTGCGCGAGCTGCCGGAGCTGCTCAAACGCGTGGCCCTGTCGATGCCGGATCGGCCGCAGGTCGCCACCTTGCACGGCAGTGCCTGGCAGCATTTCCTGCAACAGCGCAGCCCAACCCCACTGCCGGAGGATTTCAGCCACCACCTGGCCACGCTGGCCTATGCTCCCGCGCCGCACCTGGCGACCTGGTCTCGCGAGCAGCAGCAGACGCTGCTGGCGCACGCCCGACGCTGGATCGAGACCCATCATGTGGCAGTTTGACTATCCCTGGGTCGTGTTGCTGTTGCCGCTGGCGCTGTTGGGGTTGCGCTACCTCCGCCCCTACCGCGAGGCGCGCAGCGCCGTGCGGGTACCGTTCTTCGCCGCCATGAGCCGCGCCGCCGGGCAGACACCGGCGGCCTCCGGGGCAGGTGGCAACGCCTGGCAGCTGGGGCTCAACCTGGTGGTATGGACGCTGCTGGTGCTGGCCTGTGCCCGCCCGGTGCTGGTGGCAAAGCCCCTCGAGCACACGCAGCCGGTGCGCGACCTGATGCTGGCCATCGATATTTCCCAATCGATGGAGACGGCTGACTACACCAATGCCGCCGGTCAGCGGGTGGATCGCCTGAGCGCGGTCAAGGAAGTGGTGAAGGGCTTCATCGACAAGCGCAAGGATGACCGCCTGGGCCTGATCGTGTTCGGCACCGGCGCCTATCCCCAGGCGCCGCTGACCCTCGACCATGCCAGTCTGCAACTGCTGCTGGAGGAAATCGCCACCGGCATGGCCGGTCCCGATACCGCCGTAGGCGACGCCATCGGCCTGACCATCAAGATGCTTGCCGCGGCGAAGGAGCAGGACAAGGTGCTGATCCTGCTCACCGACGGCAACGACACCGGCAGCGCCATCACCCCCGAGCATGCGGCGCAGATGGCCGCGGACCAGGGCATCGTGGTGCACACCATCGGCATTGGTGATCCTAGCGCCACCGGTGAGGCCAAGGTCGACCTCGACATCCTGCAATCCATCGCCAGCACCACCGGCGGGCAGTTTTTCCGTGCCGATGATCGCGCCGCGCTGGATCAGGTCTATTCCACGCTCGATCGCCTCACCCCGCACAAGGTGCACAAACTCAGCCACCAGCCCAAACGTGACCTGTTCTGGTGGCCGCTCGGCGCCGCCATGCTGTTGCTGGCGGCCTATCAACTGCTCGCCGCCCTGCGCGCCCGCCTGACCAGGGCAGGGCAGGCACTGCAGGCGACGGGGGAGGTGTGAATGGACATCGACCTCGCCGCCTTCCACTTTTTGCGTCCGCTCTGGTTGCTGCTGGCGCTGCTGGGCATTGCCCTTCTGGTGCTCTGGAATCGCGCACGCCACTCGGCGCTGCGGGCCGTGCCGATCGCCCCGCACCTGCTCAAATCCTTGCTAACCAAGCCCGGCGACACTCATCGTCTGCGCCCGATCCACCTGCTGGCAGCCTTGCTGATCCTCGGCGGGCTGGCGGCGGCAGGCCCCACCTGGCAGCAGGATCGCCCGGACTTCCTGGAAAATCGTGCCCCGTTGATCCTCGCAGTCGACCTATCGCCCTCGATGGACGCCAGCGACGTGCCACCGTCGCGTATGCAGGCGGTCAAGCACAAGATGCACGACCTGATCCAGCGCCGTGCCGGGGCCAAGACCGGGCTGATCGCCTATGCCGGAACCGCCCACCTGGTGCTGCCCGCAACCCAGGACCCGCAACTGCTCGATACTTTCCTGCAGGCGCTGAGCACCGAGCTGATCGAGACGCCCGGCAAGGATGTGGCCGGGGTGATCGAGCAGGCCAAGCGCCTGCTGGCCGCCGAGGACTCGCCGGGCACCCTCCTGCTGCTCACCGATGGCGCCGAGGTGGGGCAACTGGATGAAGTGGTCGACAGCCTCAAGCAGAGTGACCTGCAGGTGCTGATACTGGCCGTCGGCAGCCAGAATGGCGGCATGCTGCGCGACGCAGAGGGCCAGCCACGGGTCGATGCCAACGGGCGTCCGCTACTGGCCCAGTTCGACGCCGAAGCCTTGAAGCAGCTGTCCCGCGCGGCCGATGCCCCGCTCGGCAGCCTGACCTTGGACGACGATGATCTGGAGTGGGTCGAGCTGCACGCTCAGCAGCACCTGCAGGCCGCCAACGGCGATGACGAGCAGGTTTACTGGAAAGACGCGGGCTACTGGCTGTGCTGGCCGCTGGCGCTGATCGCCTTCTTCGGCGTACGCCGGGGGTGGAGCGTCAACTGGCTCGCCGGCCTGCTGGCTGTCGCCTTGGGCGGATTCGGCACGCCAGCGCAGGCCGGCGCGCTGGCCGATGCCTTCTTCACCGCCGACCAGCAGGGCCGCTGGGCCTTTGAGCATGGCCACTTCCCGCAGGCCGCCAAGCACTTCCACGACCCGTACTGGAAGGGCCTGGCCGCCTACCGCTCGGCCGACTACGACACCGCGCTGGCCAGCTTTGCCCGGCTCGACAGTGCGCCGGCTTACTTCTACCTGGGCAATACCTATGCCCACCTGCTCAAGTACCCGGCGGCCATCGCCGCCTACCGCCAAGCCTTGGAACTGCAGCCGCAGTTCCCCGAGGCCAGTGCCAATCTGGCGCTGGCCATTGCCCTGCAGAAGGACTTCGAGGAACAGCAGGAAGTAGCTCCCGAGATGGCGCCGGACAAGATCGAGTTCGACAAGCAGGCTGGCAAGGGCAAGAAGGCCGAGATCAGCGCCCAGCAGAGTGCTTCCGATGCCCTGTGGCTGCAGAACCTGACCACCTCGCCGGCCAAGTTCCTGCAACAGAAGTTCCGCATCCAGAGTGCGCGCCAGCAACCAGGGGGCACGCAGCCATGAAGCGTCTGCTGCTGGTCCTGCTGCTCGGCCTGGCGCCGCTGTCCGTCGTGGCCGAGCCCCAGGTGCTGGTGGAGACCCGGCTAGTGCCGGATGACAAGCCACTGGTCGGCAGCAACCTGCAATTGCAGGTCGATGTGCTGACCGACACCTGGTTCACCGATGCACCGCAGTTACCGATATTCGATCTACCTGGCGCGCAGGTCACACCGCCCAGCAGCGAGGCGACTCACCTGACGTTCCAGCGTGACGGCGTGACGCTGTTTGGCCTGCGTTTCAACTACCAGATCACCCCCAACCAGGCCCAGCCGTTTCACATCCCGGCCTTAGCCGTGATTGCCAGCCCGGGGCAGGGCAGCGGGCCGGTGACGGTGCGGACAGCTCCGGTGGACTTCGTCGCCAGCCAACCGGAAGGCATCGCCACGGGACAACAGGTGCTGATGGCCCGGCGTCTGACCTTCACGCAGCAGATCGAACCCTCGCACACGCCACTGCGGGTGGGCGACAGCGTGGTGCGCCGTCTTGTCTTGGAGGCCGAGGACACGCAGGCCATGCGCATTCCGCCCCCCGAGTTCGTCGACATCGATGGCCTGCAGCGCTACGTCAAGCCGCCGCAGGTGGGGCCACTGGACGATGGGCGCGGCAATGTGACCGGCGGGCGGCGGGTGGATGCAGTCAGCTACGTGGTCAAGCAGCCCGGCGACTACCAACTGCCGGTTATCGAGGTGCAGTGGTGGGACGTGGCGGCCAAGCAGATGCGCACCGCCCAGGTGGCGGCAAAATCCCTCAAGGTCAGCGCCGGCCAAGCCTATCAAGCGCCGTTTTCGATCGCCGCAGACTTGCAGGCGCTGGGCCAGGGTGCGCGTATCCACATTGCGCAGCACTGGCTGCTGTCGGTGGTGGTTCTGGCACTCGCCGGACTGGCCGCATATTGGGGCCTACCGGTATGGCGGCGTGGCAAGGCAGCCTGGAAGGCCTGGCGCATTCGCCGTCAACACACTTACCGGCAATCCGCCACATTCGCCTGGCGGCAGATACCCGACCAGCTCCGAGCTAGCCCCGCGCAGCTCGGCGCGCTGTACCTGTGGGGCCGGCGAAGCCTGGGCGCACGGACGCTCGCCGCCATGGCCAAGGAAATATCCAACCCCGCTGCGCAGCGACTGCTAGCGTTTCTCAGGGCCTGCTACGGTCCAGAGGCCCGGCCGGATGCGGCGGGCGCGGAACTGCAGCAGGCACTGCCGGCGTTGAAGCGTAGCCTCCAGCGGCGGGTGGGGAGCCCGTCCCGCCATGGGCTGCTTCCCTTGAACCCTCGCCAGCCGTTGGCCGGCAACACTTACGGGGACGAACGATGAACAGACATTCGCATGCCCACATCGCCTGGCGCTGGCTGCTCGCGCTCCTGCTCGCGCTACCACTGCTGACCAGTGCCGCCGATCCGCTACCGGCTTGGCAGGACGGCCCATCGAAACAAGCCATCACCCGGTTTGTCGCGGCGGTGACCGAGGAGGGCGCCAAGGGCTATGTGCCGCCGGCCGAGCGCATCGCCGTGTTCGACAACGACGGCACTCTGTGGAGCGAGCAACCGATCTACTTCCAGGTGCAGTTCGCCTTCGACGAGGCCAAGCGCCTGGCGCCCGAGCACCCCGAGTGGAAGACCACCCAGCCGTTCAAGGCCCTGCTCGAAGGCGACCAGAAGACTCTGGCCGCCAGCGGCATGGACGGGCTGATGAAGATCGTCGGTGCCACGCACACCGGCATAAGCAGCGAGGAATTCTCCTCCCGAGCCAAGGCCTGGCTGGCCAAGGCGAAGCATCCGAAAACGGGTAGGCCATACACCGAGATGGTGTTCCAACCGATGCTCGAACTGCTCGACTACCTGCGCGCCAATGGCTTCAAGACCTACATCGTTTCCGGCGGTGAGGTGGTGTTCATGCGGGCGTTCGCCGAGGAGGTGTACGGCATACCGCCGGAGCAGGTGATCGGCACCACCTTCGCCACCGACTTCGAGGCCAAGGGCGGCACCTTGCTGATCCAGCGCCAGCCCAAGCTGCTGCACAACGACGATGGGCCAGGCAAGCCGGTGAGTATCGATCAGGTCATTGGCCGCCGGCCGATCCTCGCCTTCGGCAACTCTGACGGCGACCTGCAGATGCTGCAGTGGACCGCCGCGGGCGATGGCCAGCGTTTTATGGGGCTGGTGCACCACACAGATGGCCAGCGGGAGTGGGCTTACGACCGGGAATCCCATGTCGGAAAGCTGGACAAGGCGCTCGATGAGGCCAAGGCAAACGGCTGGACGATAGTGGACATGGCCAAGGAGTGGCGGCGCGTGTACCCGTTCGAGCAACCCTGATTTCGAATAGCGGCGTGCCGCGGCGTACGAGCCGAGGCGTGCCAGGAATCCATCGACCGAGCCGGAGTTGGAGGCTGTTCTGGCTCGGTCGCCATGGAGCGTCAAGGCCCAACATTCCGCCTAGGTCTTGATAGCTGCAAGCAGTTCGCAGGCGATGAACGACCAAACTTGCATTTAGGAGTCACCGATGAAACGGACCATCTTGGCCTTAGCAGCCGTAGCTGCAATCGGCGCAGGGGGGCCTACTCAGGTCCTGGCGCAAACGGAAAAACCCAATATCGTCGTGATCTGGGGCGATGATATCGGCGTTCACAATGTCAGTGCCTATAACCTGGGCGTGATGGGTTACCAGACACCCAATATCGATCGCATCGGTAAGGAGGGCATGCAATTCACCCACGCCTACGCACAGAACAGCTGCACTGCGGGGCGGGCTTCATTCATCCTCGGGCAGCACCCGTTCCGCACGGGCTTGCTGACCATCGGTATGCCTGGTTCCGAGCACGGCATCCCCGACTGGACCCCTACCATTGCCGACCTGCTCAAGGAGCAGGGCTACGCCACCGGCCAGTTCGGCAAGAACCACCTGGGCGACCGCGACAAGCACCTGCCCACCAAGCACGGTTTCGATGAGTTCTTCGGCAACCTCTACCACCTCAATGCCGAGGAGGAACCGGAGGGTTACTACTATCCGAAGGACCCAGAGTTCCGCAAGAAATTCGGCCCCCGTGGGGTGATCCACGCCACTGCCGACGGCAAGATCGAAGACACCGGCCCGCTGACTTCCAAGCGCATGGAGACCATCGACGAAGAAGTGCACACCAAGGCGATGGACTTCCTCGAGCGCCAGGTCAAGGCCGATAAGCCGGTATTCATGTGGTACAACACCACACGCATGCACATCTGGACCCACCTGAAGAAGGAGTCGGTGGGCAAGACCGGCGTGGGCCTCTACCCGGACGGCATGGTCGAGCATGACGGCTATGTCGGCCAGGTGCTCGACAAGCTCGATGAGTTGGGCATCGCCGACAACACCATTGTCATCTACAGCACCGATAACGGCGCAGAGTCCGTTTCATGGCCGGATGGCGGCATCACACCGTTCATGGGCGAGAAGGGCAGTACCTGGGAGGGCGGCTTCCGCGTGCCGATGATGGTGCGCTGGCCTGGCAAGATCAAACCGGGGCAGATCTCCGACGCGATCATTTCCCAGGAAGACTGGATGCCGACTCTGGTGGCAGCGGCCGGTGAGGCAGATGTGGTCGAGAAGCTGAAAAAGGGCTACAAGGCCAATGGCCGCGACTTCAAGGTCCATCCGGACGGCTATAACTTCGTGCCTTTCCTGACCGGCGAAAACAAGGAAAGCCCACGCAAGGAAATCTATTACTTCGGCCAGGGCGGAGAGTTGAATGCGGTGCGGGTTGGCGATTGGAAAATCCATTTCGCCACTGTCGACGGCAATATCGCCACCGGCACGCGCAAGGTCACCTCATGGCCGCTGATCATCAACCTCAAGGCCGATCCCTACGAGAAAATGTGGGAGGAGGGCTCGTTGGGTTACCTGCGCTGGTATGCCGATCAGATGTGGACCTTCGTGCCGGTACAACAGAAGCTCCAGCAGTTCATGGCCACCATCCCGGAATACCCCTATCAGTCCGGCGAGAGCCTGAACGCGGCGGGTATCAGCTACCAGACGCTAAAGGTTCAGGAAGTGATGCAAAGGCTCAAAACGCTGAGCCCGCCGAGAAACTGACCAGCAGGTCGTAGGCGAGCAACGCCCTGACATGGTCAGGGCGTTTTTCTATGCGAGATCCAAACAGGTTTGCGGGGATCAGCGGCAAATCCGCCATCCAGCTGAAACGGCCGGTTAATGTTCCTGACGGACTAAAAAAAGGAGCGTCGCAACCGCTCTTCTTGCGAAGCAAACGCCCCTTCCAGCCCAGGAAAGCCAACCGTTGAAAGATGGCCATGAGCCACTGCCAGGCCCTTTAGATCGCGGCCTATATGCCACCCGTCGCGTTCAAATGAGATAGAAGCAATTCCCCCGCGCAAAATTTGCGGCGTAAATCTCCTCTACTACGCTCCTCTAGTCATGGCTGGGACGGCAGTACCTGAATGGTAGTTGCCATGCATCGCGCAACTGCGTCTTTACCCCCAAGGGTGCTCATGTGCCAGTAGTACCGTGACAGCCATATTCAGCAGGGGAGGCTCTATGCGCTATATCGGTACCTACAAGACTCGTACAGCCTATAAAGCGATCCTGGCGTCCAGCCTGGCGCTGTTGTTGACTGATCATGCACGGGCCGGCGGCATCCTTATCTATGAGGCGGGCCAGGAGGGCGCCGGGCTGGCCAACGCCGGCTCCGCCGCGCTGGCCAGCGATCCCAGCGTGCTGATGAGCAATCCCGCCGGCATCACCGAGCTCGCGGGCACGCAAGTCAGCGCCAACGCCCAGGTGATCCTCGGCCAGCTCCGCTTCTCCCGCGACGATGACAACCAGTTCGACGGCAACGAAGGTGGCAACTCGCTGGAGTGGCTGCCGGGTGCCAGCCTGTTCATCAGCCATCAGCTCAATGAAACCTCGGCCATCGGCTTCGGCATGTATGGCAACTTCGGCCTGGCACTGGATTATGACGACGACTGGGCCGGCCGCTATTTCACCCAGGAGGCGGCGATCATCGGTGTGTCGTTCCAGCCGACCATCGCCCACCAGTTCACCGAGCAGCTTTCGGTCGGCATCGGCCCGCGTTTCATGCTGGGCTACTACCGCACCGAGCTCGCCATCAACAACAACCTGCTCGGGCTCAATGACAACCCCGACGGGCAACTGGAATACCAGGACACGGACGTCGGCACCGGGGTCAATCTCGGCCTGCTCTACACGCTCGACGAGCGCACCCAGCTTGGCCTGGCCTACACCAGCAAGGTCAAGCTGGAGTTCGAGGACAAGCCGGACGTCGACGACGTCAGCAATCCCATCATCAACGCTGCCCTGAACCGCGTGAGTGTGGACTCGCTGGAACTCGACATGAACGTGCCGCAGACCGTGCAGCTAAGCGTGGCGCACCAGCTCGATGCGCAATGGAAGCTGCTCGGCAGCTTGGGCTGGCAAGACTGGAGCGAATTCGGCGAGTTCGGCGTGGAGGTGGATGCCAATGCCGGTGGCGTCGACCGCACCGTCGACCGCCAATACAAGGATACCTGGCATGCCTCCATCGGCACTCAGTACCAGGCCACCCGGCAGCTGCGCTGGAGCCTCGGTCTGGGCTACGACAGTTCGGCCGTGGACGACGAAGACCGCACCGTCGACAACCCCATGGGCGAGGCCTGGCGCTTCGCCACCGGCCTGAACTACCAGCTCGATGAAGGGCTCGACCTGCACCTGGCGTACACATTGGTGTGGCTGGGTGACATGGACGTCGAACAGACCAAATCGCGCTCGGGCACCACGCTCTCCGGCAGTTACGAAGACGCGGCCCTGCACGTCATCGGCGGCGGGGCGACCTGGCGCTTCTGAGCGGATATCGCGCAAGCAACAGAATCATTACTCACAGCAACATCGTTCAGCAGGAGCACCACCATGACGTTGAAGCCGATAGCGTTCGCTCTGTGCCTTGCCACTCTGGGAGTCGCGGGCTGCGCCAGCAAATATATAGCGCCCGACCAATACTCGGGTTTCCTCCAGGATTACAAACCACTGCAGGAAGAGAAATCTCCCTCCGGCGCGGCGGTGATGCGCTGGATCAAGCCGGGGATCAATGTCAACGAATTCACCAGCGTCTACATCGAGCCGAGCCAGCTCTACCCGAAACCCCAGGCGACCGAAAAGATCCCGCAGAGCACGCTGCAGGGCATCACCGATTACTACGATCAGGTCCTGAAAACCCAGTTCTCCAAGGTGCTGCCGCTGGCCAGCGCGCCGGGGGAGGGCGTACTCGTGGTGCGACCGGCGATCACCGCCGTCAGTGCATCGACCAAAGGCCTGCGCCCCTATGAGGTGATCCCGATAGCCCTGGTGGCCGCCGGCGTCAGTGCCGCTGCCGGCATCCGCGACCAGGACACCAGCATCGCCACCGAAGCGGCCTTCATCGATGGCAGCAACCAGGAGGTGGTCGCCCAGGTGGTGCGCAAAGGCGCCGGGGCCGAACTCGACAACTCGGCCCAGGTGATGACCGCCAATGACGCCAAGGCGGTGCTCGATGGCTGGGCGCGGGACATGGTTCATTCGTTCGAAGCATTGAAAGCCAAGTAAGTGCAGGGCACCACGCATACGCCGGACCACTGGCGCTGCGACCGCCCCCACGCGATCAACGACGAGACTCTGCGCCTGGCGAAGCTAACCGCTTCTCCAACCGCGGCTACTACGGCTCGCTTAACCACAACGTCAAAGCCACCTACGTGCTGCACCTAGGCTGGTTCATCGGCAACCCCGCCGACGCGCTGGAGCAGCTGGGCTATCAGGCCGAGAGTGGGCCTTGGCGCAACTTCTACCTGACCGGTGCCCAGGAGCTGCGTAACGGCGTGCAGAAACTGCCGACGCCGGACACTGCCAGCCCCGACACCGTCAAGGCGATGGACCTGGACCTGTTCTTCGACTACCTGGCCATGCGCTTGAAAGGGCCGGAGGTTGCAGACAAGCACATAACTCTCAATCTGGAATTCACGGACTTGAACCAGAAGTACGTGCTGGAAATGGTCAACGGTGTGCTCAATCACACAGAGGGCTTACAGTCGAACCAGGCCGATGCAACCATAACCCTGACCCGCGATACCCTGAACAAGATCATGCTCAAGCAAACCACGTTGAAAGACGCGGAAGGTTCGGGCGAGATCAAGGTCCAGGGCGAACAGGGCAAGCTGGAGGAGTTGATGAGCTACATGGACAGCTTCGACTTCTGGTTCAACATCGTTACCCCCTAATGCTCAAAACCCGAAGGCAAACCATTGGCAATCGTGCAGGGATGTGAAAGTGGGACTTTGAAGAAAGTGGGACTATTCCGTTTTTAAAAGTTTTGCAATATTGAGGCTCATTTCTATTCCAATTCCCTCTTAAACTCACCTCTATTTCGTTCCGTTGAGCGCTGCATTATCTCGATCACTTCTATATCTCAGCGCGTAATGAAAGTCCCACATTTCCCTCTGGAAGACAATTTGGATCTCGACGAGATCTGGAAGGTAGTTTGGAACTCTTGAGGGTTCCCTTCCGATAACCGTTGGGCTAGAGCTCTTTGTTGAAAAAATCGCTTCCTCGTCAGAATTATACTTGGTCCGGTTTGCTCAAGTCCTGTCCAGTCTCGATAGCGCATATTGCGATTAACATGGGAGTAAAATTTCAAAAAGATATTACGCGCCCAGAATTCTGGACCTTAATTGATTCATAACCTGATCACAGGGAATGGATCATGCCAGCGCTTGGGCTAGAACCTACCGTAGTAAAGAGAAAGAAGGGGCAGAACGAGTATCTGATTTGGAGCGCCAAGGCTGGCGCAGCCCTAACTTTGTACGAAAAATCCCACGTCCTATATCTCCTCCGCCAAGAATTTAGTCCCCACGTGACAGCATTGAGCGGAGAGGCCTTTCAGTTGAAGACCCCTTATGGGACAGCTGTTATGCCCATTTCTGCGAGTCTTGGAGACCAACTGAAGTTAGCCATATTTGACTCTCCTCAATTGGTAGTGCAGCAGGTGGCCGCTCTTTGCGAGCAAAGAGGATGGATCTTGGATGTCATCACCACCTCACAACATACGGACTCCAGCCACGAATTCTGGAATTTGCTCGAGATGCAGCAATGGCTTCTCAGGTGGGGAGGCGGTGTCCGAGAGAAAGACATTCAGATATTTGCCAGGAGTATGCGTTCAGGCCATTCATTTGCGCTGCAACAGCAATTGTCAAGCGAAGATGCCGTTAATCAATTGACAATGATTTATGAGTTGGTGCGGCGAGGGCGACTGGTCCCTCAGGATATTTGTACAAGGCGAATTTGTCAGGACAGTATCTTTTTAGTTCGTGGTGATTAGAAATGACCCAAGCGCGATTTTCGATATCGGAGCTTAGAGACTCCGGTCTTGATATTGATAGTTGGCCAGAGCCAGAGACAAGCGCGCTGTCGGCTAAAGAAAGAGGTCTAGTCGATAAGAAGATTGCTGCCGTTAAATCTTATTTCAAGGATGGCCTTACACTTTTTGAAGTCAGGAATAAATACGGAATTACCAAAAGCACCTTGTACAGATTGATTGAGCGTGGTCAACGCATCGTCGATGGCCAACCCCTCGGATTCTTGGGTGCTATGCCATATATACGGACTAGACCGCGCAAGGATTTAGAAAATAAACTAACTGACAAAGGCAAAGAAAATAAGAGTGGAATTTTTTCAAGATTACTAAACACGTACCCATCATTGAGCGAAGAGCTCTCTAGCTTGGTAGAGATTTATAGAAAAAAACAAAAAAGAATTTCGGATCTTCATCAGTCGTTTCTAGACGCCTGCCGAGATCAGGGCGTTGGGGATAAGGACTACCCATTCAGCGAAGCCGACCTCGCTAGGCGGACATTTGAAACGCATCTCAAAGCTAAATATAGGGAACGTCAGGCGGAGATTGAGCTTGAGAGTGCAAGCAGAATTTCTGAAAGGATTGAGCCAACCGAAGCGCTTGATGAAGTAGAAGTAGACGGCCATCAAATAGATCTTCGATTAGTTATAGAGGATTATGACCTCTATGGAGAGCCGGTTAGATATGAGATTCTTCGCGTATGGCTAATCCTAGTTATTGATGTATTTACTAGATGCGTATTGGGATACAGCATCGCTTTAGGGAAAAACTACGACCAGCAGGATGTTCTCTCAGCTATCTTCAATGCCTTGGCGCCGCACAGCAGACCAAAAGCAGTTATCACGAATGCATTATACGAACAAAGTGGTGGTTTTCCCTCTGAGCGCGGAGATGAATTTGCGTGGGCCACATGGCGGTGTATCAAGCTGGACAATGCACTTTCGCATAAAGCTATTCGGGTAAAGGAAATACTCGATAAGAAGGTGGGGTGTTTAGTTGATTACGGTCCGCCTCATCAGCCAAACGCGCGCAGTATAGTTGAGCGATTCTTTAGGTTCATAGCAGATAATTTCTCTCATCGACTGATTGGAACTACCGGCTCAAGCGTTAAAGATCCAGTTAGAGAGGCGTTATCGCCATCCTCCAACTCTGGACTATCGCTGTTAATGACACTAGACGAACTCCGACACGGTATCGATATCGTTCTATCAGATTATAACGGACGACCTCATTCTGGTGTATTTGGAAATTCGCCTTTAGAGCTTTTTACCTCGCGGCTCGCGAGGAGGCAACTCTTGATCGGGAAGCTCAAGCCTGAGGATCGCAACGAATACGACTTCATGAAAAGAGTTCAGATTGCGACGGTTCGATCTTCGAGCAAAGAGACAGGGGCGTATATTAATTTTGCCAATGTAAAGTACAAAGACCCCCTGATTCTAAGAAGTGATCTAACCGGTCGAAAAATTCAAATCACGTACGATGTTAGGGATATTTCCCATGTTCGCGCTTATACGATGGATGGCAAATTTATTGGTCCGCTTAAAGCGAGTGGACCATGGGGCAGGGAGCAACACTCTCTGCAGCTCCGGCAGACATTATTCAAGGCGTTCCGAGACCGAGCTATAAGATTCAAAGTCGGGCAAAGTTTATTGGATGCTTGCAATCAACTACGTAATCGGACCGGAAGGAGTCTGACGACGAATACTGCTCATTACGAAATAATTCAATCACTTAAGACGCAGGAAAAATCTGGGCCTGATAAATCTATGTCGGCGGACATTAAGCCACTTGTTAAAGAAGCTGTGGCTATGCCTTTAACCAAAATCTTTGTTTCCTAGGGGGTGCTAATGAACATTGCTGATCTGCCTCCTGCAGATATTGATATGGAAGATCACCCAATCAATACCGAGCGCTATTTAATACCTACTCAGCCTATCGGTAGGTTAATGGCTGTATTGGAGAAGATTGTACGCCGCCGAACGTCTGGATTACTCATACATGGCCGGCCTCGCTATGGTAAATCCAAGGCGATCAAATACTGCTCAAATGCAATAAAGGATATATTCCCTGGGCTTCCTGTATGTATATTCAGTGCACCAGAAAAAATGACCGCTTCCGAGGATGCTTTTTACTCGCAGTTATTACAAGCGCTAGGCCATAAACAGTTAGGCGGAAAGCCGCACGAAAAGCGCCAGCGCATTCTGAATCTTATCTATGAGCGCTCGTGTCGGTATAAGAGGAGGATGTTCCTTCTTTTTATCGACGAGGCTCAAAAATTTTTCGACAAGCACTTTGAGTGGCTCAGAGATATCTATGATAATTTGGAGCTACATTTTGAGGTGCGACTGGTTGTGGTTCTTGTAGGTCAGCCAGAACTCGTCATTGTAAAAGAGCAGTTTCTTAGTGCGCGTAAGCAGTCAATTATTGCGCGCTTCATGATTCAGGATATGGAGTTTCAAGGGCTCAGCTCGGCTCAAGAAGTTGCAGAGTGTCTAGGCTGCTATGATGCAGCCGTGTATCCAGCGGACACAGATTGGACTTTCACCAGGATATTTTTCCCAAAAGCATTCGCCAACGGCTTTAGGCTGGGCAACTATGGGCAGCAGTTTTGGCGTATTTTTGGATTGCATCATAATGAGCATGGTCAGATTAGTGACCTAAGCATTCCAATGAGATTCTTTACGAAGACTATCGAGATATTTTTCACTGAGTATAAGCATCTAGATGATATAAGTTTTTTGTTAACAGATGAGCTAATCAATGAGGTGATTTCAGAGACTTGGTACTACCTTTATCAGAAGGATGTTCGGCAAATGGACTATTTAGATAGCTGATGAAAATTGTTCCTTTTTCCTGCATTCAGTCGCATTTCTGCGAACTGCTCAATCACGCCGCGTCTTGTGGGGTTTGAATCTGCGTATTCTATTCTTAGCAGATTTGCATCTGCCAATGTTGTATCTGGAGCTGCCGTGGTTGGCATGTTCAAGAACCATAGCGAGAGATTTCGAAGTTATCGTTCTCGCACGAATAACTTATCCAGCTTATATTCAGTAAATATTGGTGCTTTCGAAAGGGAGCTTAGTTTGGCAAAGAGGGAAGTTTATGACTTGTTTTTAACGCCAAACTACCTGCACGATCACTGGTCATTGTGTGGTTTGCTTCGATTTTGTCCTTGTTGCATGTCGCAGGGCGTTCACTATGCAGTTTTTCAGTTCGATAAATTAGTTAACTGTCCGATTCATAAGGTGCCGCTTGAGGTGGCCTGTAGATTTTGCGGCGCCGCAACACCGTACACCTTGAATTCGCAGACATTCAGAACCCCTTTTGGCTGCGCGAGTTGCAAGTGTTCGTTGCTGCAGGGCGACTATCGCATGTCGAGTTCAGCTCTCCAGGCGGCGAGTGGATTGCCGCTGGAAGTAGAGCGAATTTACAAGACATTCAGCGCCATGGCTGGCAGCCGGCTTTGCATGCCACTTTTAGGAGCCAGTAGAGTGCGCGCTGGGCAAGTTATTCCGGCGATGCGACTTGAAGTGGACTGTGGCGAAGAAGAGGAGCAATTTTTCTCAAGTATGGTGAGCGCGCCCATGCCTCATTCCATTCTGCGGTTTGACTTTATTAGTCGAGTCTGCCAAACGGATTTGCCACATCCTCCCGAAGTTGGAGGCAGCGAGTTCACGTTGCTCGTTGACGAATTGGCATCAGTATTGAAATCGCTCATCCGACACAACTGCTTTGTTGAGCATGTCTCTACAAGAACCGTAGCATTGGTCTCTGATAACGATCTTATCGAACACACGGTTCAATCTCTTACAAATAGTATCGAAGGGCTCAAAGTCCTGGTGTCGTGGCGAAGGCTGTGGTGTGTGAACGCCACGTTTCGAGGGCGTGCGGCTATCGGCTACGCGATTTCGTCTTGGTTGGGGCGCTTTTGCCAAGAGAGCCGGACGCTAGCGCTTTCCGCCAAGGAGCGTTCATGGTTGGCTAAGCATGCTTTTGCCGATGAGGTACTGCACTCGCTAACTGAGTTTCGTCGCAATCGCAAGCTTGACGCAGGGCTCCCCATCAGTGACCAGACCGCTTATGTGGCGCCCTGTTGGGCGGTCGAAGTGGATGAGGATGACCCAGAAATTCGCAGGATCAGTTACACGCGCCAGGCGGCTGTTTGACGCTCATAAAACTCAACTTTTGGTTTTCTTTTTTGCACGGCCCGCAGCTTGCCGCTCCAGAAGCTCGCACCGAGTCAGTAGTTCCTGGCGCTGCTGTTCTGATTGCGCGTAGGCGGTCTGCTGCATGTCCAGCTCAGTCGCCTTGTGGTTTAACTGTTGCTGAAGGGCCCGCTGCTCGCGCAGCTGCTGCTGCGCTTCGCTTAGCAAGCGGGCGTTGTCGCGATTGAGTTGTGTGAGTTCGTCCTGCTTGATCATTAGAGTCTGTTGCAGCTGGCGTATCTCGGCCTGAAGCTGGCTAGTCTGGGCTTCATGGCGGCGCTGCTCCTGTTCACGCTGCTCCTTGCTGGCCTGGCGGTAATGCTCCATGCCATCACGAGCGTGCTGATGCATGTTTTCAAGCGACTGGATGCGCTCATCGCGCTCCCGCACTCGCACCTCCAGATCCTGCAGGGATTGCAGCATTCGGGCGTTATCGACTTCGACGGCTTGTCGCTGTTGCTGCTCCTGGAGAATCAACTCTTGGGCCGCTTGCAGCTGTAGAGCCAAGCCTGAGTGCTGAGATTCGATGTCTCGCATCCGGGACTCAAGCACGGCTGATTGCTGCTGTACTGCAGCGCGCTCGCGTAGGAGCGCTTCATGGGCCTGGGCGACGGATTGCTGAGCCTCTTGCTTCAATTGCTCCAGAAGCTGCTCCATGAGATTCGTTAGCGGAGCGCTTAACGCGGCACTGGATGTGGCCTGCTCGCTGGCTTCCAGTTCCTTCAAATAGCGGTGGATGGTGGTCTTGGAGCCGGTGTTGCCCAGCTCGACACGCACTGCATCAATGCTGGGGTGAATGCCGCGAGCGAGGAGGGCATGCCTGGCTTTCTGCACGACCGCTTTGTTGATTCCACCGCGGGCCATAAGTGGGTCTCCTGACGATTTCGTTCCGTGGTACGTACCATGTAAGTACATGGCATCTTATCAAAATTTTCCTTTGTGACCCGCTTGTATTCTAGAATTGAGTAATCACGAATTATCCAAGGTGAAGCGGCGTTTTCGTCGTTTGACGCTCGCTCACCGGTACACCAAGGGGATGTGCTCAGATGAGCCAGGAGGTTGAGCGGTACCTGCAGGCCGGCACTCGCGCCAACACGCGACGCAGCTACCAGCAGGCGCTTGAGCATTTCGAGGTCACTTGGGGCGGCTTCTTGCCGGCGACCAGCGATGCCATCGTGCGGTACCTGGTCGACCACGCCGCCACACTGTCCAGCAACACCTTGAAGCTGCGTCTGGCGGCATTGGCGCAGTGGCATGTCAGTCAGGGCTTTCCGGATCCGACCAAGACCCCTCTGGTCCGCCAGATCTTCAAGGGGATCCGTACCCTGCACCCTCGCCAGGAGAAACAGGCCGAGCCCTTGCAGCTGCGTCAGCTCGAGCAATGCGTGCTTTGGTTGGAGCGATCCGGTGAGCGTGCACGCGCTGAGGACGATTGGCCGCGACTACTGCGCTGTTGCCGCGATCGTGCACTGGTCCTGATTGGCTTCTGGCGGGCGTTCCGCAGTGATGAGTTGTGCCGCCTGCAAGTCGAGCACATCCAGGTGCGGGCCGGGGAGGGGATGCAACTGTTTCTGCCGTGGAGCAAAGGCGACCGCGACAACCAAGGCCAGACCTTCAGCGCGCCGGCGTTGGCCAGGCTGTGCCCAGTACAAGCTTACGTCGACTGGATCAGCGTGGCGGGCATCGCGCGTGGGCCGGTATTCCGTGGAATTGATCGCTGGGGGCATTTAGGTGAGCAGGGTTTGCACCCAAATAGCGTTGTCCCACTCATGCGCGCCGTACTGCAGGCGGCAGGGCTGCCTTCGGAGCTGTACAGTAGCCACTCGCTGCGCCGCGGGTTTGCCACCTGGGCCACCCGCAGCGGCTGGGATCTCAAAGCGCTGATGCAGTACGTAGGCTGGAGCGATGGCCAATCCGCATTGCGCTATGTGGAGAGCACAGGCGTGTTCCCTGGGCAGCTGAGTGCGCTACAACACATCTCAAACTGGCCCGAGGGACTGCCATAAGACCGCCTTCCGCGGCCCCGATCCGCACCTAGCTGCGCACTGGGAACACCAGCTCGTCATGTGCGGTGCAAATGAGTCGATGGTCCAGCACATGGAAAATTGCAGGGTTCTTGACATCCTGGGCACCCACAAAGAAGAGATAACTGCGGGATGCCTGCTTATCTTTTTTGGCTTTCATGTTCTCTTGGCGGGCTATTTCCAGCTCATTTTTCAGTCGCCCGCGGGCAGCCGCTGACCACTCGCTCCAGAGGACGACCACCTGGTAAGGCGTTAGTTTTTTCTCTTCCCATTCGCCCGCGTTGAGTGAAATGGTCAAGTGTTCGGGCGATTCAGCGGCTGGCGTCCAGGCCAGTTCCCCATAGAAAATGCGTGCATTAGGGCATGGCTCCAACCCTTTCGACCTAAGTTTCTTGAAGGCGGTTTGATAGGTCGCTGGGGCAATACCCGGGATGGCTAAAGAAAGATGCCTATCGAAGGGGAAGCGCAAAAAAGCACGGCAGATAGGGCGAATGCTGTTCGCTGCGCGTCGTCCTTCTCGGCGCACCAGGCCAGTGGCTCCATCCGACCGCCTGACGCTCTGTGTCTGAGACTCGGTGTGAGGTAGCGCAGGACCGACGATTGTACGGTCTTCAATCAGCTGCAGCCGGGCGGGCGATAAACCTGGCGAGGTCTCCAACTCCTGCTGAACACTGCCGCGCTTGCCCTGCGCGATAACCTTGGTTTCGCCCTCCACCTCACAACCTGAGACGTGAGGGTCACGCAGTTGAAAGTGAGCCCGAACCAAGTTCTCCGGGCGATAGGAACGCGGGAAGGCCTGAGTTTTGCAACCAGGGCATTGGTAGCCATAGGTATCCACTGCCGCCAGCAGTTTAAGGTCCTCGGCCTCAACAATTTCCTGGGTAATACGATCACGAGCGTTGTCCATGACGCTGACGTCTCCATGGGGGTGGGTGTTCGGCTTATGCAGCTCACCGCATACTGTCCGAATGGGTCGGAGTAAATAAAGGGGTGAAATGGTGAGCGATGAGCTTTATGTTTCCGTCGACGTAGAAACTTCCGGGCCGGTACCGGGCATCTATAGCCTGCTTTCCATCGGCGCTTGCGTCGTCTCAGAGCCCGCTCAGTCAATCTATCTCGAGCTCCAGCCAGACGGCCTACAGCACGATCCGGAGGCTGTCGCCGTAACTGGCCTTGACCTCACCAAGCTCGAAAACGAAGGACTAGCCCCACAGACGGCGATGCTCAAGCTGGAGCAATGGTTGAACCAGCTATGTTCGGCAGATCAGAAAGTCGTTTTCGTGGGGCTGAATGCCCCGTTCGACTGGTCGTTCATCAACTACTACTTCCATAAGTATTCTGGGGCGAACCCCTTTGGGTTCACCGCACTCGACATGAAGGCGTATTACATGGGGGTTACCGGATGCCGCTGGAAGGAAACTAAATCCTCGCAAATGACAGCTCGGCTCAACCCCCAAAGCGCACCCAACCATAACGCGTTGGACGATGCACGATTTCAAGCGGAGCTTTTTGCGCTAATGCTGGCAGAAGGGTGTAACCGCTAACCTGGCCAGCTACCCCATGCAGCTTCTACATAACGCCCCTCCCTGAAGGACCAAGCCTTTATGCCTTCAGGGCTGCCGGAGTTGCCCACGATGATTGCCAGCGGGTGCGGCAGATCTTGTGTGTAGCGCGCTGCAAACCTGGAAAAACTCCCGACATCAGTGGGGGAGATCATAGGAATGCTTTGCGGGTGAGTATGCCAGTACCCCACCAGTCGGAGCCCTGCAGCATTGGCTCGTTCAATTTCATCTCGGCAGCGGTGGGCATTCAACTCCAGCCAAGTTCTTCCAGCCCGGTCATCTCGATGGGGGGGAGTCGCCAAGGCAAGTACCAGTCCGGTAGCGCTTGCGGGGTCGACAAATAGCTGTCCCCCACGCTCCACATCGAAGCGCCTCTGCCGATAGCGCTCCAACAGGTTCGCAACGTCCTGCGATACCAACAGATGCGTGTCCACCCCGGGCCAGCTCCATTGCCAGGCGATTGCCGTCATCGAGCTGTCTCCAAATGCTCCGGCCAATCACGCTCCAACTGAGCCTGCTGCATGCCAGCAGGTAGTTCAGGACCCAGATACTGCCCTCCCAGCGTCGCCACGTCGTGGGGGCCATTGATGCTGCTGACCCAGATCGGGGCTCCGGTGCTGCCGCTCAATGCTCGTAATGCGGCCTGAGAGACCATTGAAGCAATGTTCACCATTCCCAGAGAACCTCCTGGGATGAAACTCTCTCCGCAGGCGGGAAGGGCGACAACGCCACCTTCCGGCCAATCGGTGAACTTGTGCCTAAATTCACCGTTTTCTGTGAATAGGCCTCGAGCATCAAATGCACCCGATGGGGCAAGGAGCACATGCCCCACCTGCGTATGAGGTTCGCTCCAGGCCTGGAGTAGACCCCAGGATGTGCCATTCGACTTGGAGCTCCACAGAGCCACCTCTGACTGCCAATCCGCAGTGGTGACTACGACCAGATCCGCTTTATCAAATACCTCGGGATTCTGGTACATCACCACTTCAGCGAAGTCTGCGAACGCAGCGACCTCCGTGGTAGGTAGGTCTTTGCGAATTCGCTCCTGAAGCGCTTCGGCCTTGGCCAGGCCTAGGTCATCGGCCCCGAGTACATGCCTGCCGAGATTCGCCGACACCAAGTAATCCGGGTCAATGAGTGTCAGATGGCCAACACCCGAGCGCGCCAACTGTAGGGCAACCGTGCCACCCAACGAGCCCACACCAACACAAACTACGCGAGCCGCTTCCAGGTTCTGCGCCATACCGCTGAGGTCACGGGACAAAATCTCTGTCCGATCCAGCACATCCAGGGTCGTTGCTCGGATCAGAACTGGGGGATGGCTGACTGCAACTGCTGGCCGGCGCCGCGCTGAACGCAGGTAAAACTTTGATCCTCGATCCAACTGTGGGCCGTACGCGCGAACGTTAAGGCAGTAGATCGGAGCACCGGCATCTCCCGGAAGCTCCAAAGCGATCCAGCGGTTAGGTAGCGAGCCACGCTCATTGAACCAAGCCAGCAGCTGCGTGCTGTCGCCAGGAGCAAGGTGTGGAATGAGCCATGTGAGCAGTAACTCCGGGGCCGGAATGCGCAGGTCCGGATAACTCTGAAGCTTTGCGTAGAAGCCTGGGGTCTCGGGAGCACGCATCCTGGGGGATCTGCCAATCGTGCGTCTGCAGTGCCTTTTCAGCGATGACAGATCTGTTGCGAGCCAGACTGTTTCCTGGCCGGACGGCAACGCTTGTCGAGGATCGCTTAGGGCAAACAGCTTCGAGGCAGCTTGGGGGCGATCCAGAAGAATAAGGTTCTGTTGAGACAGCCCCTGCTGCCTCGACCAGTAGGATGTGATTTCGCGCCGAAATTCGGCATCCCGGGCAGCCACGCATGACCCCATTTGGGACAAGCTCACGATCTTGTGTAACCGAGCTAGGCTATCCGACACCACGTATTCAGGGGTGCCCATCACTGGGCGCTCCTGGAAGCCATGCAGACAGAGCCCGACTTCCATGGCGTGGGGCCATATAAGCCATGGCGAAGGTTCGACAGTAAGCCTTAATCCGCCGCGGGGGAAACTCCTCGGAAAGCTGATACGTAGCCGCCGCTCCGTGCCCGTATAGTCGACGGGCAAAGGAAAGTAATAACTCGCAGCTTCGTCTGCTCGTGTGGTTGCAGGCTGAAGCAGTGCAAGTGCGGCATCTTCGCCAAGAGCGCTTTGCAGCGCGGCTATCCCCCGCTGCAGAGGCGTCTCCATCTGATCAACCAAGACGCCCAACTGGCTTCACATCCTCTTGTGAGTTCGCTGTTCCGCTGACACCGCCAAACAATGCGCCCATCGACGCGAAGTTTCGGGTGGTTCCGTCCGGGCGGCCTGGCATCGTCCAGTTGGACGGAATCTCGCCATTCACTGCCGAGATGAAGGCAGGGCCAATGCCAAAGTTTTCCTGAACTGCCTTGGCAAAGGCCTCTGCGGACTCGAAGCTCTCAAGCCCCATTGACACGGATGCGCTGGCATTCGAGTGCCAGTCTTGGAACGCCCGGCGGTAGCGATGTCCTTCACTCGGTCTATTCCATTTCTCCGCGAAGTTTTCACCGCTGTCGGCGGGGTTGCAGACCAAGCATTCGTTCCCGCGGTGTTTGACGTGATCCGGCATCCTCCGGACGATTTCGAGGATCGCGTCCAGCGGCCTTAGCGGTCTCGACTGAGACTCTTTCGCCACGTCCAGGTAGGCATGAGTGGCGAGTGTAGTGATGACTGCTGAAATAGGCCGGAAGCTCTCATTCTTGGTCCGAATGGCCCACTCATCCCGATGCCGCTTCAGCAGCTTGATCGTCGCCCGAAGTGGGTCTTGATCGAGGTACTCCTCATATTGAGGCAACGGATCCTGAGTGGCGGCATCAAAGGCACGCTGACTTTTCGCGACAGCCAGGTGCTCCTCGAAGGATATCGTCTGGGTAGAAGCGACCTGCAGCCAGTTAGAGTAGGGGATGGGGCTGCTCGCCTTCCATCCTGTCTCCCGATCTGGCACTTCCAGCTTACCTTCGCCATTGCCCTGAGAGTTCCCATTGATGGCACGCGCTGGCGTGACATCAATATGGAAGCCGGGGTTTTCGTCGGCATAGACGATCCGGATGCCGCGACGCAGCGGTTTGATTTCTTCCTGAACGCGGCTGCCGGCTCTGAATCGCTCTTCGATAGCACCCAGAATTGCTTGAGCGCCCGCCCCCTGGGCATGGGGAAGCCAAATGATGGCGTCCGCATCGATGGTGTCCAGATCCTCGGGAGCACCAGAAACGGGTTTGATCGTCGTTTTCAGGCGCATGGAGCCCTGAGGAAAAATATGTGCTCCTGCCAGTAGCGGATCGCTGGATGCATTAAGGATCTTCTGCAGCTGGGAGTATCGATCGCTGATCTTCTCGTACTGTGCTTCCGACAGCGAGATCTCCCGTGCTGCGCGGAGCAGAAAGTGTTCCCAGCTCCCGCGCTTGGTCTGTTCATTGCTCATGGACATCAGCGGACCTCCTGGGCCTGGTGGCCCAACTGTAGTGTTGGCGTGAACCTGTTTTGGTTGTCTTTGTCTCGATCGAAAATCAGGTAAGGGTGCCGATGTTGCGTGGTAAGCAAGGCACCGAATTCAATTGCCAACGCAGCTGGGATGGCCGCAAACACATGAATTGTGTCCGCCGTCGTGGCCTCAAGTCGGCTCAAGTGCATTTGTAGGGCGTCGCGAAAAGCGTGAATCACGCGACGGTTCTGAACCATCGCGTAACTCGGTTCTGGAATGCTTAACTCTGCGATACGTGCGCCAGGCAGTGCCTCTTCGACGTCGCGAAGCGCGACCTGAGCGGAAATAGACAGCACCAGTGCAAGCGGGCCATCCCCATCCGCTGGAGGAGTGAACAAAAACTCCGGGGGTTCAGCTGACTGGTCAGGCCAGCGCAGCTGATGCTCGCGGTGGAATGAAAAGAGCAGGCGCTTGGAGCGATCGCCTAAGGACTGTCCCAGCATCATCAGCGCCGGAATATCTGCCAATCCCACCACGGCCAACGTAGGGGCGTCCCCATAGGCTCCTCCACGACGCCTTAGCTGCTGCTCTAACTCGTGCTGAACGCTGTCCTGGATGCTCTGCCAGTAGTGGGCATCCCTGCCACGATGACTCGGGGCCGGAAAAGTGATCTTGATGGCATGATCGAATGCAGTTAGTCCCTCTGCGGACATCGCAACCAACAGATCACGAACAGGGATGTCGTTGATCGTCGCGAAATGCTGGCTCTGCACAATCACCGGAATGGCTCTGCCGCCGTCAGGCGTGGTTGCCGCAAGCCGGACTCGCTCCAGATAAGCCTGGTGCAGGCCGCTAAGATCGCTTTCCGGATATCCATCAGCATCGCGATCGATTTTGTCATGGCAGCCAGGGCAGAGCAGCATGAGGTTAGCGGTATTGTTGGTGAGCGACTCAGCCTTAGCTTCATCATGATCATCTCGCCCCCTTGGCCCCTTAGGGCTAGCCGGCAGGATGTGGGCTACCTCGCCCCATTTCATGGGCTTACCTGCACGGTAGTCGTACATGAGGTCGGTGCCGCACAGCTCACAATGGCCTGCAGCCTGAGTCCACACGACACGCTTCGTCACGTCGTCGGTGTCATAGCGACCGGTGGCAGCATTGGCTTTTTCTTGTTTTCCCACTAGGCCTCCTCAAGGCATCTGCATCGCTGATGCGTACTGGCTCTTTGAGATCAAGTGAGGTCGCTAAATCGGATTTCAAGGGGAGGGAAGCGAAGCGGCTAAAATATGATTCTCTCGCGCTCAGAGGGGTTGAGCTTCGCCCGGAGGTAGCTATTGAGAACCGGGAGTTAGTCGATCCCACGCTTCTTAGAGCCGTAGTAGCAATTCGCACAAACTAACAGCGCCAAGAGGCTGAACGGAGCCCAGCATGAAAAATCCAGTGCTCCACAAACCCTATCTTCTACTTGAGCTTGCCCCCGACCGACGCAAGCGCAAGCGCCAACTGGGTAGGATAGTGACTGACGTTCCGCTTCGCTCTGAAGGAAGGTCTACGGACCATACCGAGATCTACTCAATCATCTGGATGCTTCGGACTGACTGCCCCAAACAGATGCAGCCGATCAAGGTGGTTCACTCGGACCGTCCAGATATTCAACTTCAGTGCGCAAACTTAACGATTGGGATCGAAATCACTGAGGCCGTTTCCAGCAACAACGCCAGCATGGATCGGTTGCGCGAGACAGAACCGCATTTGTGGCGAACACCTGGTGACGATATCGCCATCTTCTTTCCGCGCAGGGCAGGCGTGGGCGAGGACAAGCTCACAGCCAAAGCCCAGCGCCAATTGATACGGGACAATCAACCCGGTGAGCCATGGTGTGGCAATGGCGCCGAGAGCTGGGCCGAAGCGATGGCATACTTCGTGTCGCAGAAGTTGAAGAAAGCAGATGGTTACGTCCGATTCGACAAGAATTGGTTGCTTATCTATGACAACTGGAATGAGCCTGGCCGTCGAGTTGAATTGGCGGACGCTGCCCTTGACCGCATATTCCAGACGGAGGGAGTCTTCAACACCTTCGACAGGGTAATGATCCAAGATGGCCATTCCCTGGCGAGTTTCTGCTCATCAGGCATTCGCAGGCAGCGGAGGCCCCGGCACGGCAGATAACTGAGCCGTCGGACCTCAACCAGAGGGTTGTCATGATGAAGAAGCTTATTGAGCAAATTGGACTGCCCCAGAGCCATTACCATCTGCACCTAGCGATCATGACGGGGCTCCCCGCTGAGCTAACCGCTCGTCTGGGTGAGATGCTGGGTGTTGATTCGGGCACCGTAGCAGCCTGGATCGGAAAGGCTCCAGAGGCCTCCCTCATGACGCCCGCTGAGGGCGATGCGTTTTGCCGACTCGCGGGCCTGGCCGACGTGCTGATCAACGTGCTGGAGGCAGATCACGCCGCAGCGACTCGCTGGCTCACGTCACCCAATATCGCGTTAGGAAACCTGCAGCCCGTCTCCCTGCTGAGCAGCGAGGCCGGTGGGCGGGCTGCACGCCAGGTGTTGCTCGCTATCGAGCACGGTCTGCCGGCCTGACTGAATCGCCGATCAGGTCATCTTCAAGCGGGCCTTGGCGGCGGAACTCTACATCCAGTGGAGTCACCAGCGGCCACCTAGCATGGATCCAGGCGTACTCCGCCGGCGGGTCCGTGGTCACCACGTAAACACGGCGTTCATCACCTTCGCCAATCACCAAGCACTCTAGGGCGCAGCCTTCTTGGACGTCGAACCAGTGCGAAGGGCGGTTCTTCTCTCCTGGCTTTCCTTCCTTCTCCATAAAGCGCTGCACCATCCCAAAGCCGCGGCGAGGCCGATACTTCCTCCAGCCGCCGGCCTGTACGGTGTGGAATCGAGCCCAGCCGCCTTCAGGTCCTGTCCCCGGTTCGTCCTGCCGCCGCCCCCAATGAATCCATTCGAGCTGACTACTGTCCTCGAACAGCACCGGTATCGCTGCCTTGGGGTTCGGGAAGTAGATATTCCAGACCTTGTCTGCCTCGCGGGCCTCTACACCACCGCACATAGTCGATCCTCCATTGTGGGCCGCTGCTCAAACGCCTTGCTAACCATGTTCTAGACTGCCCGTGCAGGACGCACATTCCCTCAATCGAAAAGGACTTTCGCATGGGCTACCTGAGCCTCACTCGCCGCGATGGCGAGAACATCCGTTTGACCATCGACCCCGGCGTCGACGCCGACAAGCTGTTAAAGCAGCTACTGCGCGACGGGATAACGATCCGCATCGACACCAGAGGGCAAGGGGCTGTTCGCGTGGGCATCGAAGCCCCCAAGCAGGTAGGCATCTACCGTGAAGAGTTGCTCGACGTCTGAGTGCCTCCTGTCGGTGGAAATCACTCTCCGATTGACCACTCCTGAGCCTTCGCAAATACTGTTTGCATATACAGTATTTGATGGATGTTCCGATGTCATCTCTCTCGATACTCGCCCGCAGCGAGCTAATCCGCGAGCGCCTGCTTACCGATGTGGCCGCAGGCCTCCGCATTACTGGCTTTCAATCGCCCGCCGACGATGAAAAGGAGAGGGGGCTTTCGCTAGATCTCCTGACCGATCTCGGCGCCCCTCACATGTGGCCGGTGCGAGTGTTGGATATGAGCCTGGTGGGGTTCGGCATCTTCCAAGGTGACAGGCTGGTCATTAACCGTGCAGCGGGCCATGTGGATGACCGCCTGGTGATCGTCGACTTGGGCAGCGAGGGCTACCAGGTGCGCTGGGTCGTGAAGGATATGTTTGGCGGCCGCTGGTTGCGGGCTGCCGAGTCGCATATTCAAGATGTGCAATTAGATGGTGAGGTGCCTATCGAGGTGTGGGGAGTGGTGCGCTTCATACTCAGCAAGGTGGCTGAGTGAGTACCTCCACACGCGTGTTCGCGTTGGTCGATTGCAATTCTTTCTACTGCAGCTGTGAGCGCATCTGCCAACCGCAGCTCAAGCGCCGGCCCGTCGTGGTGCTGTCGAACAACGATCTGAGGGATTGCTTCCGTTAGTAAATGAATTACAGTCCGCACCACCTTGATAGAAGCCTGAGAAATTACATTCCAGCCTCTGAAGGGGAGTCATCTGGATGGTGTTTAAGGCTGTGAAATGAGGCTGGTGTTCGCAACAAAAGACCTTGCTGTAGCGGGTCGATCATTCGAAGGTTTCCCTCTGTTGGTTGGCGCCGACGGTTGGCCAGTGGAGCCGGCGCAATCTTTCCTTTGGCACACGCTAGTCGAGTCAGGTGAGGCACTCAGTGCTCTGACGTGGGAGGCCTATGGACGCCGTCTGTTCGACTACTTCGCCTTCCTCGAGGCCAATGGTCTGGCCTGGAATGAGGAGAGTCAGGCAGATGGCCTGAGCGTCCTGTCGCGGTATAGAGACTGGTCGAGCGGTGAGTTGGAACTAGATCCCAGCACTCTGAACAAGCGACTGAACCTAATTGTGAGGTTCTACCAATGGGCCAAGCAGCGTGATCTGATCGCAGCGCTGCCCTTTGGCGAGC
Organism: Pseudomonas sp. GD04019; assembly: GCF_029837695.1. GTDB lineage: Bacteria > Pseudomonadota > Gammaproteobacteria > Pseudomonadales > Pseudomonadaceae > Aquipseudomonas. Next base: position 53,611 of record NZ_JAOEEA010000015.1, on the reverse strand, counting down.
GAAGGGTCAGAGCGACTCCGCATTCCGGCTTCCTCAGTCACGTAGCTCGTCCTAACGCCGAGAGTACGAAGCCCTCAGTGATGGTGCGAGAGCGTAAGCGATTGACCAAATTCCTGACCAAAGATCAGGCTAAGGTCGACGTCTCCCCCGAATTGAGTAGCGCTCAGCTTTAGAGTCCAATCCCAGTAACCAGGAGATTGGACATGAAGAAGCGTTTCACTGAAGAGCAAATCATTGGCTTTCTGCGCGAAGCCGAGGCCGGACTGCCGATCAAGGAGCTGTGTCGTCGGCACGGCTTTTCAGAGGCCAGTTACTACCTCTGGCGTAGCAAGTTTGGCGGGATGAGCGTGTCGGATGCCAAGCGCCTGAAGGCGCTGGAAAGCGAAAACGCCCGGCTGAAGAAAATGCTCGCTGAGTCGATGCTGGAAATCGAGGTCACCCGCGAGGCTTTGCGAAAAAAGTGGTGAGCGCACCCTCCCGTCGCGAGCTGGTGCGCCACATGACGGCCCGCGGCTTGAGTGAGCGCCGGGCGCTTCAGGTAATCCGCATGAGCGCCAGTGCGCTGCGCTACCAACCGAGGCCGGATCGCAACCAGAGCCTGCGCGAGCGCATTGTGGCCCTGGCACATCGGCATCGCCGCTATGGCGCCGCGATGATCTATTTGAAGCTGCGCCAGGCTGGCGAGGTGATCAACCACAAGCGGGTGGAGCGTCTGTATGCCGAGGCCCGCTTGCAGGTGAAAAGGCGTAAGCGCAAGAAGATCCCGATTGCAGATCGACAGCCGCTGGGGCGTCCACGGGCAGCCAATCAGGTCTGGTCGATGGACTTCGTGTTTGATCGCACGGCTGAAGGGCGTGTCATCAAGAGCCTGACCGTGGTGGATGATGCCACCCATGAGGCTGTCGCCATCGTGCCGGAACGAGCGATTGGCGGGCACTCGTTGACGCGCATCCTAGATCGTCTGGCCATGTCACGCGGTCTGCCCAAAGCCATCCGCACGGACAATGGCAAGGAGTTCTGTGGTCGGGCCATGCTGACCTGGGCTCATCAGCGAGGTGTGCAGCTGTTCCTGATTGAGCCAGGAAAGCCCAATCAGAACGCCTACATCGAATCGTTTAACGGGCGCTTTCGTGATGAATGCCTAAACGAGCACTGGTTCACCAGCCTACCGCACGCCAAGGTAGTGATTGAGTCCTGGCGCAGGGAATACAACGAAGAGAGACCGAAGAAAGGGCTTGGTGGGTTAACGCCATCGGCCTATGCCGAGCAACTGGCCTCGAAAGCCGTTACATTGACTCAGGACTCTAAGGCCAGCTGCTACTGAAGACGGGGAGACGTCGGAGCCGGACATGGCGGGCGAAACCGTGGTGTTGCTCTGGGGCTTGTTCGACGACGAACTCTATGCCGAATTCGACTGTGAGCGCTTCGGGCCTTACTACCCGGTCTCTGGGCCGATTCCGCTGCATCGCTACCGTGCCTTCAAGCGTGGCAAGGTGTATGAGCGGGCCGAGCGCATCCGTTCGCTGGCTGACCAGCTCGGCCTGCCGATTGCCGCACTGGCTGGTGACAATGTGCGACTGGCGCCGTCCGCGACAGCGGTGGAACTGCCGCGCCAACCATTCGACCCAGCGGCACACGAGTACCGGTTTCCCAGCGTGATCGCGGCTAAGCTCGCCGTTGCCGATGACTTGGCTCAGCCGTTAGCCAAGCTCTCGCCCGAGGATCAGGCATTCATCCACCAGGTGCTGAGCGAAACCCTGACACGACGCATCGTGTTGGAGCGCGTGCGGGGCTACTTCCGCCATAAGAAAACAGGAGAAGAACATGCGGGTTGAAGTGATGCAGCACTACGGACTGACGTTGCCACTGAACCAGGCCGGGTACTTTGAGACCGCCCACCACCAGCAACTGATCAAGGATATCAAGGCGGCGATCTTCGAAGGTCGGCTGATCGCGCTCTGCGGCGTCATTGGCAGCGGCAAGACCGTGATGCTGCGCCGGCTTCAGCAGGCGATGGAAGAGGAAAAGAAGATCACGGTATCCAAGTCGCTGGCGATCGAGAAACACAGCATCAAACTGGCCACCTTCATCGCCGCGCTCTTCTACGACCTTTCCACCGAGAAGCAGGTACGCATCCCGACCCAGGGCGAAAAACGTGAGCGTGACCTGCGCGAGCTGGTGAGGAAGAATAAGCGCCCGGTGGCCCTGTTCGTTGATGAGGCACATGACCTCAACGGCCATACGCTGACTGGTCTCAAACGTTTGATGGAGCTGGTAGAGGATGGCGACGGCCGACTGTCGGTGGTACTGGCCGGGCATCCCAAGCTGCGTAACGACCTGCGCCGGCCGACGATGGAGGAAATCGGCTACCGCACCGACATCTTCTCGCTCGACGGCATCGCCGGCAGTCAGCGCGAATACATTCATTGGTTGCTGGAAACCTGCACTAAAGGGAAGGTCGAACCCGAGTCGATCCTGAGTGAAGACGCCATAGACCTGCTCGCCACCAAGCTGCGCACACCACTGCAAATCCAACTGCACATCAGTTTGGCACTGGAAGCGGGCTACCTGACCGGCGAGAAGCCCGTTTCGGCGGAGCTGGTGGAATCGGTGCTGTCGCGCCAACTGGATGACCTGGAACCGACCCTGACGCGCCACGGCTACCGCATCAAGGATCTGGTGGAGCAGTTCGACGCCAGGCCTACCGAGATCAAGGCGCTGCTCAGTAACGCGCTTGACCCCGCGCGCGCTGCCGAGCTGCGTGACAAGATGCTGGCGGCGGGGCTGCCGATCTGATCACTGGCTAATTTCACGTTTTCGGGGTTGGGCAAAAATAGCCAACTTCGACGCTGCACTGCAAGTTCGCCAGTCTGTCGCTCCAACCGATCCTGCTGAGTGGCCTGTTCCTTCAGCAGTAGTCGGGCCTCGGTGAGCAGGCGCTCATTGTCGCGGTTCAACCGGGTCAGTTCGTCTTGTTTAACGATTAGCGTCTGCTGTAGCTGGTGAGCCTCCAGCTGCAGCACCTGCGCTTCGTGCCGGCGCTGCTCCTGCTCACGCTGATCCTTGCTTGTACGTCGGTAGTGCTCAAGTGAATCACGGGCATGTCGGTGTCCGGTTGGTCAGGCTTTCAATGCCAGTATTCGGCGCGCACCGTTCAGTACGATGAGGCCCACGACAGTACCAATCACCAAATCTGGGTAGGAAGAACCTGTCCAGGCAACCAATGCACCTGCTGCAATAACACCAATGTTCGCGAGCACATCATTGGCTGAAAAAATCCAACTCGCTTTCATGTGTGCACCACCTTCGCGGTGGCCATAGATCATCAAGAGACAGCTGACGTTTGCGACTAGTGCGACTGCGCCAATCCCCATCATCAGCATCGACTCAGGTTCGCTGCCGTAGAGGACGCGTCTAGCCACTTCCACGAGCACGCCCAGAGCCAACACGATCTGAAAGACCCCCGCCAGGTGGGCAGCCCGAACTTGAAGCCGTGCACTCCGGCCGACCGCATAGAGAGCCAGCCCATAGACGGCAGCATCAGCAAACATGTCCAACGAGTCGGCAACCAGGCCAGTCGACTGGGCGATCAAACCTGCACCCATCTCGATGACAAACATCGCGGCATTGATACCGAGCAGGATCTTCAGCGTGCTTGCCTCTTTCGAAGCAGTCAGCTCTTCATTGGCACTATTGGCCGAGGCTGCTTCCTGACTGGCCGGCTCAGTACCCAGCAACGCTGCACCCAGGCCAAGTGACTCCAGCTTGGTAGCGATCTGGTCAACCGCCCCGTCATGGAAAGCGCGTACCTGTCTGCTGGTCAAATCAAAGGACAACGAATTGAGCTCAGGCAAGCCATTCAGTGCGAGCCGAATCATTCGTTCTTCTGAAGGGCAATCCATCTTGGGTACAGAAAAACTGCTGACCCATGTTCCTTCATTCGAAGGCGCGGTTGCCGCTTCTGTGGTTGCCGAAACTGGGCCACAGCCACAGGACTTCTCACAAGAACTCATGATTCGCTTCTCCTATCGGGCTTTATTTTGTCGATTAAAAACCATATAGCAGGTATAGGGTCAAGCATGGATATACTGAGTTTTCACTCAGGAGAAGGCCATGCGCATAGGCCAACTTGCAAAGCTGACGGGGGCGGACATTCAGACGATTCGTTTTTATGAACGTCAGGGACTGCTCCCACCTCCTAACCGTCAGGACAATGGCTACCGAGCCTACGAAGCGGATCATGTGGAGAAACTGCTGTTCATTCGCCGATGCCGCTCTTTTGGCATGTCACTGGAAGAAATTGGTGTTTTACAGGGCTTTCAGGAGCAGCCGCAGCAACCATGCACGGCGATCAATACGCTCCTTGATAGACATATCGCCCAGGTAAGGGCTCAGATCGCATCCTTACATGCCCTCGAAAACCAGTTGGTGACGTTGCGGGGCTGCTGCGATGACGAACGACAAAGCCTGGACTGCGGAATACTTTCGGGTCTGGTGGAGGGCGGCACTCCACTTCTTCAATCCTGAGGTCGAAGACCCTGCTTTTGATCGAGGATCAAGCGGCAGACCTCTTTCCTATTCACGGCTTAAATTCTTTTTTTGCATCGCCTCAATCCATAGCGCTTGACCCTATTGCGACTACAGGGTGTTCACTTGGCACATCTGACCAAGGAGTATTTCATGTCCAGTTGCTGTGGCGATGACCCTAAGCCCACTACTTCCTCTGGGACTTGCGCCTTGCAGCAAGCCGGCCCGTCCCCATGCGGCTGCGCGTCTATGGGCGTCAGCTTGCTGGTTGTCCTGAATGGCCTTCGACCGCTGCGCAAGTGAGATCCAGATGAATACAGCCCTCCGCATTGCCATTGATGAAGCCTTCTCACGAGCAAAGCAGGCCCTCCGAGAAAAGGATGAAGCCGGAACCTTTCCCTGGTTGGAGCGGGCCCACATATTGAGCCAGCGAATGCCAGTCCTTCACGCTCGGAGCCATTGGCTGATGCTGAGGGCTGGCTGGCAGTTGCGCGACTATCGGGAGGTGCTCGGCCAAGTGCCTCGGATCATTGCGGCACTGCTGTTCTCCTGGATCTGGGTGCCACTCGGAAACACCGGGCGGGCCAGGGTTAGTGCTTTCGCGCCGATGCCCGTCTCCCAGGAGTTGCAGCGACTTCTTCAAGGAGAGTCGCGATGAGCTCTTCTCCTGAAAGGTCACTTTTCGGCGCTCCTTGGCTTTGGTGGTCGTTATCGCTAGCAATTGCGTTAGCCGACCAGGTGTTCAAGAGCACAATTGAGGGTTCGCTCCCGGTCGGCTCCGTGACTCCTATGGCCACGTTCTTCAATCTGGTTCATTTCTGGAATACCGGCGCTGCGTTCAGCTTCCTGGCTGACGCGGGCGGTTGGCAGCGATACGTCTTCATCGCCCTGGCCGTCATCATTTCGATAGTGCTCGCGCTGATCCTGCGTAAGCCCAGGCCCAAGAGCGAAGCGCTGGGCTATAGCCTCATACTGGGCGGTGCAGTTGGGAATCTGATTGACCGCGCATTCCGTGGTCATGTGATCGACTACCTGGATTTCTACTGGCAGTCCTGGCATTGGCCGGCGTTTAACCTGGCGGATATCGGTATCGTCGGTGGCGCCGCCATGTTGATCCTGAGCAGTTTGCTGAACCCAAAAGCGGAAGTGGACCGAGCCAGAGAATGAAAAGCTCGCCTTCGACGGACACAGTGCGCTGGGTAGGCCATGCATGGGTCGGACCCGGTATCGGAGTCTTTCATGGGCGTGCCGGTCACCAAGGCTGGCACCACCATCAGGCGCATCAGATCTCAGTGGGCCTCGATTCAACCGTAGCGGTCGAAACCCCGCTGGGTATTCATTCAGGGGCAGCCATCTTCATTCCGGCAGGCTTGAAACACCGGCTGAGCGCCGGTCGAGTTCTGTCGATCTATGTGGATGCGCTGTCCGAGGAAGCTCGTGCTTTGCGGGGTACCGAAGAAGCGAGGGTGATTGAGATCACGCCGGCGGATGTAGCGGCGATTATCGGCGCGCTGCGCGAGACAGGACACAGTGCTGTACAGCTGAAGGCTGGGGTGCGCCAGGCGCTGCGGCTACCCGACCCACCGATCTCAGATCCTCGCTTGACCAAGGTGATTGAAGCGCTGCGTAGAGGCCAAATGAGACGCGAAGAAATGGCCGCACTGGTGCATTTATCACCCACACGGTTTTCCCATTGGTTCGTGGAACAGACAGGTCTGCCGCTTCGCAGCTATGCGAAATGGTTACGTCTCACGCAAGCCCTACAGCACCTGGCCAAAGGGGGGCGGCTGACCGAAGCGGCGCATGAGGCGGGCTTTTCTGACTCGGCGCATTTCTCCCGAACATTCCGGACGCTGCTGGGCATCGATCCATCATCTGCCCTGGCTGAAGTCGATCTCCAGGAATCCTAGCTCTTTCGTTCAAGTCGAAAGCTGGAATCTCCGAATAGAGTCATGGCTCCATCACAGGGAGCTGAACGATGTCGACCTTTCTTCGATTTGTCATACGGTGGGTGAGCTATCCACTCGTGTTTGGTGGCGCTGCCGCCTTCATGATCTGGGCGCTGTATGCCGGCGTACCGTATTGGCCCACCACTCCCATAGCCGCCGCGATAGGACTGTTGAGCATCGCTGGCTTGGAGCGCATCCAACCTTTTCGCGAAGCCTGGCTTGAGGATCATCAAGACACCGCGACAGATCTGCTGCACATGCTGGTGAACCTTTCCGTCATTCAATTCACCGCGGAAATCCTGGCCAAACTTGGCGATGCGGTGCCGGCTTCGGTTCGTCTCTTTCCGATCGAGAGTCCGCTGTGGCTCCAGTTGCTACTGGTCGCTGCCGTGCTCGATCTGGGCCTGTACGCCATGCATCGAATTAGTCACCGAGTGCAATGGTTGTGGCGTTTTCATATGATTCATCACAGCGCCGAGCGGTTGTATTGGGTGAACGGGGAGCGACGCCATCCCCTGCACGCGGCGCTCATGGCCGGCCCGGGGCTGGTGATTCTGCTCGCATTAGGCGCCCCGTCTGCCGTAGTCGCCACCTGGTTTGGCATTCTGACCGTGCACTTGGCTTTCCAACATTCGAACCTGGACTACCGGCTTGGATGGCTGCGTCATTTGATCGGGGTTGCTGAAATTCATCGCTGGCATCACAAGCGCGACTTTGAAGATGCCCAGGTCAACTTTGGTGAGTTTCTGATGGTCTGGGATCGACTGTTCGGCACCTTCTTCGACAGTGCGGGGAAGCTAGGGGAGGCCGAGGTCGGGTTGCATGAAAAGGACTACCCCAAAGGCTACCTTGGGCAGTTCGCCGAACCCTTTGGGCTAGATCGTAGAAGCAAAGGCTAGCGGGTTCTCTTGCAGTGGCACGATGTCTCTGGATTGCTCTGGTTAGTTGCAGAAAGCGTGAGCCCATTGAGATTGAATGCGAGCCGAAGCGGCTGAATGCAAGCTCGCTCGCAGTTAATGTGAGCCCGAGGGCTTCGTCAGTTGCAGTTAATCTGAGCCGGGAATCGCGTTAATTGCGAGCCCGGTTGTTTTCAAATGCGAGCCGTTACACGTAGCCACTGGTAAGGTGGTTCTTCTGAGCAGTAAGCCGGCTTCCTAGCAGCGCTGGGGTGTGCCTCACCTCACTGTCCAGAGCTGATCTAACCGTGTGGTATAGCTTGGGCCGAGCATTTCCCGACACATCCCCAGTCAGGAGTCACCGGCACCCCGCCCAGGCGGAGCGTGCCTCGACCCCACTTGGAATTGATCCGATCCATCACCTGCATGACCTTCTCAGAGGCGACGGGCTGTACGGCGGCGATCACGATGTCACGAGAGCGACCGAGCAGATTGTCTCCATGCGCGACAAGGCTGACGCAATCCTAGTGGCGGAAACCGTCAAGAAGATTGAACAACTGGGCGCCACGGCGGCAGGCCGTGGCGAAGCGAAGCGCAGCCCGGCTGTCCGCCTGCAAGGTAGATATGTGCTACTCGACCAGATGCAACGTGGGCCCGCCCCACTGATGCACAAGGGCAAATAGCAGTACCAACCTAGGGCCTTTGCAAGTGCTCCTTTGCCCAGTCAGCGGCGCTCAATGAGCGCCGCTCTTTCCACCTTCAGACCGACAAACAGAGAGCCCTGACAAACGGGAAATCGTGGGCTAACGCGCGAAGTGCGGGCGGTCACTTGCTCGCTTGCAGCGAAACGATCAGCGGACAGCTCACTGTCCCTTGGCTCGCGCAACAGTCATCAACCAGCTGCGCCAAGACCGACTCGATCCGCTGAAGATCCGCGAGTTTCTCACGCACATCCTCAAGCTTCTGCTCGGCGAGCACACGCGCTTCGTCGCAGTGCGCGCCGTCGTCCAGTCGCAACAGTCCGGCCACTTCATCAAGGCTAAAGCCCAGCCGTTGCGCGGACTTCACGAATCTCACCCGTGCGACATCCGCCTCGCCATAGCGGCGAATGCTGCCGTAGGGCTTGTCCGGTTCGGGTAACAGCCCCTTGCGTTGATAGAACCGAATGGTTTCCACGTTAACCCCGGCTGCCTTGGCAAAGGCGCCGATGGTCAGGCTTTCCACCGCGTTGTGCATGCCGCTTGACCCCGTACCTAACTACGGAAATAACCTTAACCCATCGATCAACCACTCGGAAGGATGAACGTATGTCTGAATCGCGAAATGGGCGCGGTGCACTCCTCACTGGAGGTCTGGCGGCAATCCTCGCGTCCACGTGCTGCCTGGGGCCGCTGGTGCTGATCGCCTTGGGCTTCAGCGGTGCCTGGATCGGCAGCCTCACCGTTCTGGAACCTTACCGCCCGTTCTTCATTGGCGCGGCACTGGTTGCGCTGTTCTTCGCTTACCGGCGCATTTTCCGCCCGGCTCAAGTCTGCATACCCGGTGAGGTCTGCGCTGATCCCCAGGTAAGCACCATCTACAAGCTCGTTTTTTGGGTCGTGACGGCCTTGGTGCTGGTCGCGCTCGCTTTCCCCTACATCCTCCCCTTGTTCTACTAATCAGGAGTTGGTCATGAAAAAGCTGCTTGCCGCTCTCGCCCTCATTGCCGTGGTTTCCCCAGTGTGGGCCGCCTCCCAAATCATCACCCTGTCGGTGCCGGGCATGACCTGCGCCGCTTGCCCAATCACGGTGAAGAAAGCGCTGACCAAGGTCGAGGGCGTGACCAAGGCCGAGGTGAGTTATGAGAAGCGCGAAGCCATCGTCACCTTCGACGATGCCAAGACCAGTGCGCAGGCGCTGACCAAGGCGACAGAGGACGCCGGCTACCCGTCCAGCGTCAAGCAATAGGCGGGCATTCCGATGGCAAATTCTTTCAATCTGTTCACACGGATCGGTGACAAAGCCGGTTCCGTCGGCGTGCTGGTTTCCGCCATAGGTTGCGCCTCGTGCTTTCCCGCCCTTGCCAGCCTGGGCGCCACGATCGGACTGGGCTTTTTGAGCCAATGGGAAGGCCTGTTCATCACCACGCTGTTGCCGTTGTTTGCCGGCGTGGCTCTGCTCGTCAATGCCCTCGGCTGGTTCAGTCACCGGCAGTGGCGACGCGCTGCGCCTGGCCTGATCGGCCCGGCCCTGGTGCTGGTAGCGGTGTTTTTGATGCTGGCTCACGGCTGGCGGAGCGGCTGGCTGCTCTATATCGGCCTGGCCGTCATGTTTGGGGTGTCCATCTGGGACTTCGTGTCGCCCGCGCACCGCCGTTGCTCCCCGGCGTCCTGTCCGACGCCGCCAAACCAGTGAACCTCACAAGAGACGATTCAATGAGTAACGTTATGACCGAACTGAAAATCATTGGCATGACCTGCGCATCCTGTGTCGTGCATGTGAAAGAGGCCTTGGAGAAGATTCCGGGCGTGCATCGGGCGGATGTTTCCTACGCCAGTGGGAGGGCCGAATTGAAGGTCGACGAGGCCGTAAGCCGTGAACAAATGCAGGCCGCCGTCGAGGCCCTGGGGTATCGAGCGGCGTTCGAAGACATCACGCTACCTACCCGTCCCGGCCTGCTCGATAAGGCACGGGGCTGGCTGAGCGGTGGCACTGACGCCGGGAAAGAGGGTGACAGGCTTCACGTGGCGGTTATCGGCAGTGGTGGCGCCGCCATGGCGGCCGCGCTCAAGGCGGTAGAAAGGGGGGCCCGCGTCACCCTGATCGAGCGCGGCATCATCGGCGGCACCTGCGTCAACGTCGGCTGCGTGCCCTCCAAGATCATGATTCGCGCCGCGCACGTGGCCCATCTGCGCCGCGAAAGTCCGTTTGATGGCGGACTGCCCGCCACGCCGCCGCTTGTCTTGCGCGAACGGTTGCTCGCCCAGCAACAGGGTCGTGTCGACGAACTGCGCCACGCCAAGTACGAAGGCATTCTGGAAAGCACCCCAGCCATCACCGTGCTGCGTGGCTCCGCCCGCTTCCAGGACAGCCACACGCTCAGTGTGGAACTGGTCGAGGGGGGCGAGCGCATCGTGACCTTCGACCGCTGCCTGATTGCCACCGGCGCCAGTGCGGCCGTGCCGCCGATTCCCGGACTGCAAGATACCCCCTTTTGGAACTCGGAAAAGGCGCTGGCAAGCAGCAGTATTCCGCAACGGCTCGCCGTGATCGGCTCATCCGTGGTGGCCTTGGAGCTGGCGCAAGCCTTTGCCCGGCTGGGTAGCCGCGTCACCATCCTGGCGCGCAACTCGCTGTTCTTCCGTGAAGATCCGGCCATCGGCGCAGCGCTGACGGCGGCCTTCCGCCTGGAGGGCATCGAAGTGCTGGAACAGACGCAAGCCAGCCAGGTGGCCCATGCCAACGGCGAGTTCGTGCTGACCACCAAGCACGGTGAAGTGCGGGTCGACCAACTGCTCGTCGCCACCGGACGCACGCCCAACACCCACGGCCTGAACCTGGAAGCGGCCGGCGTGCAGCTGGATGAACGCGGTGCCATCCAGATCGACCAGGGCATGCGCAGCAGCAAAGCGGATATTTATGCGGCCGGCGACTGCACCAACCAGCCGCAGTTCGTCTATGTCGCGGCGGCGGCCGGCAATCGCGCGGCGATCAACATGACCGGCGGCGAGGCAATGCTCAATCTCGACACCATGCCGGCCGTGGTGTTCACCGATCCGCAGGTGGCCACCGTCGGCTTCAGCGAAGCGGAAGCGCACCAAGCCGGCCTCGAAACCGACAGCCGCACCTTGACCCTGGACAACGTGCCGCGCGCTCTGGCGAACTTTGACACACGGGGGTTCATCAAGCTGGTCGCCGAAACGGGCTCGGGCCGACTGCTGGGCGTGCAGGCAGTGACCCCGGAAGCGGGCGAGCTGATTCAGACGGCCGCCCTCGCCATCCGCGCCCGGATGACGGTGCAGGAACTAGCCGACCAATTGTTCCCCTACCTGACCATGGTCGAGGGCCTGAAGCTCGCGGCGCAAACCTTCAGTAAGGACGTGAAGCAATTGTCCTGCTGCGCCGGGTAAAGAATGCGAGGTGCAAACATGAACATTAAGACTAATGAACTCGGCAGGGGTGACAGCCTGCGCCAGACATGGCAGGTGATCAGCTTCTGGGGGCTGCCTGCCGTTGTCGCGACGCTAACCATTCTTCTGGCAGATCGACACCCCACGCTATTCCTGGCCGCAAGCGCCGCGCTGGCGGTGATGGGTGGCGCCTGCCTGGTCAATGCCGCACGCTGCCGCCGACTTCACTGCTACCTCACGGCGCCGTACTTCCTGTTGCTCGCGCTCGGCGGGCTGCTGGCTTATGGCTTCGACCCGCATGGCGAGCAGTTCTCCAGACTGTGGCTATTGCTGGCACTGGGGGCGGCACCCTTGCTCATCTGGCTGCCCGAGCGCCTGGCCGGCCGAAAGTACCTTGGCGCTCCAGGGTGCGGAGAAGGCCGGGAGTGTCGGTGATGTAGGCCCTCTCAGCAGCCCTGATTGGCCGGGAACGCTTCGGTCTCCGTAATAGTGCTGCGAGCCAAGGACGTTATGCGAGGACTCCGTGTGCTTTTCGGTTTCGCCTGCTCTTCCGAACAACCGAACGACTCCAGCCGACAACAGATGTGCACGCTCATGAAGTTCATTCAAAGTTTTTTGGGGCCTCGCGGCCCCAGGGACACGACATTCGAGGCGGGCAGCTAGTTGGCCGCATGGGGGTGGGTCGGACTGAAAAGCCCTGATTTAGGCTGCGAAGGACGAAAAATTGTTAGCGTAACAATATCGTTAAATATCAATATGTTATGCACTACTAACTGTTAGCGTCATTCAGATACAACGATGGATGCGTGATTGCTCGCACTTCGGAGGCCAAGGCTCTGGGCATACCTATGGGGGCGCCGTTTCATGACGTCCGCAAGCTGATACGTGAACATGGTGTCGCTGTCCGGTCCAGCAACTACACGCTCTATGCCGACATCAGCAACCGCGTCATGCGAGTGATGGCTGACATGCTGCCCGGCATCGAGGTGTATTCCATCGACGAGGCCTGGGGAGACATGACGGGCGTCGAGGACCTGGAGGGACTTGCGTGGAGCATTCGCCAGCGCCTGGCGCGCGATATAGGCATGCCTGTGGGGGTAGGCATCGGCACTACCAAGACGTTGGCGAAGCTGGCCAATTGGGCCGCGAAAAAGTGGAGGGGTACCGGCGGTGTGCTCGATCTAACCGATCCGGTTCGCCAGGAAAAACTGCTGCGTCTCGCGCCGGTGAGTGAGGTGTGGGGCGTTGGCCACCGCTCCGCGGCGAAGCTGGCCGCGTTGAACATTTCTACTGCCTGGGATTTGGCGCAGTTCGATGTCGGTACGCTGCGAAAGACTTTTGGCGTGACCATGGAGCGTACGGCGCGTGAGCTGCGTGGCGTCAGTTGCATCGGTTTCCACCAGGGGCCTCCACCCAAGCAAGCCATCTGCTCGAGCAAGATGTTTGGAACCCGCCAAACGGAGCTGCCGCCAATCCGTGAGGCGCTAACCTCGTATGTCACTCGTGCAGCGGAGAAGCTGCGAAAGCAGCAGTCGCTGTGCAGCACTATCCAGGTTGGCCTGCAGACCCAGCTGGCGGACCTCAAATGTCCTCGTTATGCCAATGCCATCACCCTGGCGCTGCCGGCGCCCACTGACGATACCCGTGAGATTCTCGCGCTGGCCCAGCGTGGCTTGGGCCAGATCTATCGCCCAGGATTTCCGTTCTCGAAGTGCTCCATCCTGCTGATGGATCTGAGTCAGCGCGGAGAGGTGACTGCAGATCTATTCACACCGACCCCGCGCCCAGGTGCCGAAAAACTGATGACAGTGATCGACAGCATCAACGAGCGGGAAGGGCGGGGCGCTGTGCGTTTTGGCCGAGTGCCGAAGAAACCGAAGTGGGCCATGCGACGCGACATGCTGAGTCAGCGTTATACGACCTGCTGGGATGAGCTGATTGGGGTGCGGGGATGAATCCACTCTTCAGCCGAGGTGCTGGCGATCATGACCTGGTTGGGTGAGACTGACTGCATCCGGCTTTCTGGGGAATTGAAATGACAATGCCTGATGAGCGCTCACGCGCGGTGGTACAGACCCGAGATTTCCTCGTCAACTTGTCTCGAGATAGCGGCGTGCCCGAGAAGGTACGGAACGATGCCAAGTTTCTGTTGCGCCACTTCCCTTCGCGAGATGACGTGATCTTGGCCGGGAGGATAGAGGAGCAATCGGAGACCTTGCCATTGGGCGCTATGGGGCCAGTCTTCAGCTCCACATTCAAAGAGTTCGTTCCGGCTTCTGTCAGCCAGAAATGATAAAGGCGGCCTTAGGGGCCGCCTCGAACCAAGTTTCATCACCGGTACAACGCCCGGGAGAGGAAGCTCTTGGGCTGCGCGCATAGGATAGCTGGCAGGGGATCGCGAAACCAGATTATTTCGCTGGATGCTTCGGGGCGGAGCCGTCCCACGTGTTCACAAGCTCATCTATCCGTTCGGGAATCTGCGGCGACTTACTGAGCACAAGGCAGCGGGTGGAGCCGATATATTCTTCGATGAGGTAGAGGCTGTCCCCGACGTCGACACCCAACTCCTGAAGTACCTCATCGGGAATGCGGATAGCACCGTCGCCATCCCAGTCCTCAATCACCACCTGCATCGACTTCATCTGCACATGCCTACTCAAGTGACAAACTGCCTTTCAGGCTCGTAATTTCTCGTTGGATCTTTTTCAGCAGCTCATCAGGCTTTAGTCCAGGTGTTTGCCTTTGATAAGCCAGAACCAGAAGCGTCAAAGGGTGAATGCCGACAACGTCGGCAATCTGTTCAACCTTTTCGATGGATGGCTTCCACTTACCGCGCTCGATCGCGCTGATGTAGCTCTGACTGGGGCCCAACCCTTCCTGAGGTAGTTCCCTCGAATTTCGTAGATTCTTGATCACCAGACCAAGGGCTTCGTTGAGTTCCATTTTGCTGTCTCGCAAAAGGAACGATGAAGCCTTTTTAGCGTCTCTGGGGCTATGCTATATATAGCTTAAAAGAGGATGTGCTGATGTTTATCACGTACAGGCGCGCTGAAATCGCGTATCCGCCGCTGCTTGGGGAGGACACCCAAATGTGGCGATTCGTCGAGTTCGAGGAGCATCGCCCTTGGTTCTACGTGATGGTGAACCGACGCCAGAAGGCAGCAGCGTGGAGAACGATGCTTCTAATACCATCAGAGGATGAGCTTGAGGACATGCTGAAAAGGCGCACAGCTGGGACGCTGATCGAAGCGATCCAGGTTGTGCTGCCTGCACGCCTGAATGGATCCGCTGATTGGACGATGGAGAGGCTGACAGAGCTGGTAAGGGTCTATGACCAGGACGAGCGAGTCTTGGGTTACGACTTCACGACAGCTTCAGGCAATACGTATTCTCAGAGAGAATGCCGGCATGCGTTGGACGCGGCGAAGCATCAGGTTTACAGCTCTTCAATGGGTTCGGCCTGAGGTGCGAATGGCCATCGCCGAGAGATTTGGCTCTCAATAGGTACTGCGCGGGAGGCTTGCTTCAAGACGTTAGCGGTAAATCCGTATGAAACCACTCCACGAGTTGATCCTGGAAGCTAGTCAGCGCTTTCCAGAAGGCCAAGTGCTTACCCCAGAACTATTTCTGAATTTAGGAAGCCGTGCCGCAGTATCGCGATGTCTGTCCCGCTTGGTACACCGTGGACGCCTGATGAGGGTGTCGCGCGGATTGTATGTGGTACCAGTAGCCACAAAATACGGCCCACATGGCTTCCTTCCTCCAAGACCCTACAAGGTCATCCAATCGCTAGCTGCTGTCACGAACGAGGTCATTGTTCGGCACGGGGGTTATGTAGCGAATGCGCTAGGTCTGACGACTCAGATGCCTTTGCGCGAAATTTTCCTAACCAACGGCCAAGCTCGCACGCTTCGGTTTGGTGCGTATCGGGTTGAAATCAGATGCGCACCGGCGTGGCTAATGTCGCTTGGAGCGACGCTGGCTGGGGATGCAATTCGAGCGCTGCAATGGATGGGCGAGCCCAGTGCAACGAAGGCTGTGGCAAGGCTTCACACCTTGTTGCCTGAGAGCGAATGGCAGGCTCTGGAGTCAGCACAAGGATCTATGCCTGGCTGGATGGCTGATGCAATCTGTGCTCAGTCGAAGCGTGCTTGATCCGTTGAGCCGCATCCCTATGTGACTACTTCGCTGACTTTCTTGGCTGCGTGAGGCCGCGGTTGAGCACTCCCAGCCATAAGCGGACTACGCAAAATCTGCGTCCAGAAATGGGATTCTATAATCGCTCTATAATTGACTATAAAGACCTATAAAGCTCGTCCTAGAGCGCCTAGTTGCCTTTGTCGCTTCTGGATTCAGATTGATTGCCTGAGATATTGCTCCCCGCCTGGGGCAACCTAGCATCGGGACGAACGACGGTCATTTGCGAGGCGAGCTTTCCAAAGGACCAGGTCAAAAGTGGCCGTTCGCGATTAACTGAGAACGTGCTACTGGCGATCTTCAATCCTCGATTGGTGCGGATTTCGATGGGAGGCTGAAGCTTGCCAGCAGGCTTATAGCCACCAGAACAGTCATTGCCGCCAGCAAGGCTTGTGGCCCTAGCTTATCCACTGCGATTGCGGCCACAACCGGGCCAGTGGCTTGAGCGATCAGCATGGGGCGGGCCAGTAGCCCCATTCGCGCTCCGTATCCTTCTTTGCCGAAAAGCACCAAGGGCAGCGTGCCGCGAGCGATGGTTAGAATACCGTTGCCAGCTCCATACAGCGCCATCGCTACAAAGGCCAGCCATGGCGCACCAGGCATCAACATGACGATGCCAACACCACTCAGCAGAATGGCTCCTCGTGCCGGCCAAGTCGGATGTAGGTTGCGGCCTATGGAAAACTCCGCGAGGCGGCCCACTACCTGTGCCGGCCCGATCACCATGCCAATGGCGAGCGCGGTGACAGAGGCGATTCCTAGCAGTTTCAGCACATCAAGCAGGTGAACAGAAACGGCAGAAACCACTAGCGATTGAAGCGTCAGGAGTAGCGCCAGCAATAGAAAGAGCTGTCGGTACTTTGGTGATGGTGGTGGAGTATTTGCCGACTGAGCATGGCTGCTCTGCGCAGCTGTTGAAGCTTCTTTGGGTACCACCACGAGGTAGATTGGCAGCCCGATAAATAGATGAGCTCCTGCTAGCACGAAGCAGCTGTATCGCCAGCCAAGCTCGTGTTCCAGGCCCGCAATCAGAGGCCAGCCCAGCGTGCTGGCGAACCCCCCAAGCAAGGTCAGGCCGGTCATCGAGGTACGTGCACCGTCGCCGAGTAAGCGACCAAGGGTGGAAAACGCCGCGTCGTACAGACCTGCCGCCATCGCCGCACCGATGCATGTCCAGGCTAGGTAGTAGACGAGCAGGTTGCCGGCCGCTCCCATCAGAAGCAGCCCCAACGCCATCAACAGCGAGCTGCTGGCTAGGACGGGCCGCCCCCCGTGGCGATCAATCTGGCGGCCTGCCAGTGGCGAGCAGATACCCGCTACCAGCAGCCCCCAGGACAGGCCGGCGACGACGCTGGTCAGTGACCATCCCATGGTCTTGGAGATTGGTGTCGCCAGTACGGCCGGCAAGTAGTACGTCGTGCTCCAGGCCAGGATCTGGGCGATACCTAAAGCCCAGACGAATTTGACTCGATTAATCGTTGGCTGGCGGC
Organism: Pseudomonas sp. GD04019; assembly: GCF_029837695.1. Classification (GTDB taxonomy): domain Bacteria; phylum Pseudomonadota; class Gammaproteobacteria; order Pseudomonadales; family Pseudomonadaceae; genus Aquipseudomonas. Next base: position 36,443 of record NZ_JAOEEA010000015.1, on the reverse strand, counting down.
TTTCAGGTTGGGTCACGTAAAGGGCTCTAGTTGTTATGACTGCAATGCGGTACTGCTCAGGCAGGGGCAGCCTACAAGTAACGAAGCAGGTGCTTCAGATTGTGCTCGATGTCTGGGCCGACTCCGCGCAGCGTGGCCGAGGCGAAGTTGCGTTGTTTCGGCAGACCCACGAAATACAGGCCGGGAACACGAGTAGCGACGCCATGCCGTTGTAGTACGTTGCCTCGATCGTCCATCACCGACAGGCCTTCGAGGAAGGGCAGATTGGGACGGAAGCCCGTTGCGAATATCAGACTATCAATGCGCTCTACTTGCCCATCAGCCCAAACGACGCCGGAGGGCGTCACCTGGTGGAACATAGGGCGCTGGCTGTAGCGACCGGCCTTCAATGCCCGTCGATAAGTTCCATCGTCCAGCACCGGCGTGCTCTGGTCGCTGAGCCAGCGGGTTTTACCCAAGCCAGTCCACTTCAGCCAATCATGGAAGTCGGCACCGAGTATGCGTTGGGGCATAAAGCGGATGGCCTCGCGCGTGGCCAGGGTGACTTGCGCCACTTGTGCCAGCTCGTGAGCAATCTGCACCGCTGAGTTGGCCGCGCCAATAACCACGATGCGTTGCCCTTCGAATCCGGCAGAGTTGCGATATTGCGCACTATGCAGGCGCGTGCCGCCGAAGCTGTCGAGCCCCGGGATATCTGGCGTGTACGGTCGGCTGAAGGCTCCCGAGGCCACTATCAGCGCCTTGGCGAGAAATTGCTGGCCATTGGCCGAGTCGACGCGAAACACAGTTTCTTCGCGATGCACCGCGGCCACCCGCGTGCTGGGGTGGATCGGCAGCTGGAAGCGCTCGGTATACTGCTCGAGATAGCTCACCACTTCGTGTCGCGACGGGTAGTGCTTCGCTGGTCCAGGGAATGCCATGCCAGGTAGCGATGAGTAAGCCGCCGGTGAGAACAGCTTCAGGCTATCGTAGTAGTTGTGCCAGTTCCCGCCCGGACGCTGCTGTTCATCCAGGATGAGGAAATCCAGTCCCTGTTGGCGCAGATGCCAGCCTGCCGCCAAGCCGGCTTGCCCGCCGCCAATGACGATGACATCGATAATCCGGCTATTTGCGTTCATTTATGCGCACCTATGCACGTATTTAAGGAAATGAAAACTCAGGGCTGGCTGCCCAGGCAGCAGAAGGGAGCGATGGCCTTGGTGTGCTGCAGGATGTCTTCCAGCCTCTTGATGATGGCCGGCCCATCGACCTCGTAGAACACCTGGCGGCCTAACTTGGCCGAGCGAACGATGCCGGCCTCAAGCAGCACCTGGAGGTGACGAGAAACCACGGAGCGTTCTTGCGGTAGCTCCGCTGCGATCTCGGTTACGTCAGCGCGGCCTAGCTGCATGACGCGCTTCAACACCGCCACTCGCGGCGGCTCGCAGAGAGCCTTGAAGAACGCGCTGTCGAGCGAGTCGATGGCCGCTTCGATGGCCTGAGTTCGGAGAGTTGTGCTGCTGTTCATGCGGAACAATATATGTGCATGCTTATGCACATGTAAAGCCTAGGGTCGAACTCTCTTGTGGTCGCTTTACAGGTCATATGGAAATCCATATATTCGATTAAGCGAATATGTTGTGGTGTTCTCGATGAGCAACAAAAGCAGTGTGCTGTTCGTGTGTGTGGCCAATACCGCCCGGTCTCAACTGGCCGAGGCCCTGCTGCGCCATACCGACTCCGAGCATTTCGAAGCTTTCAGCGCAGGCACAGAGCCTGGCGGGGTCGACCACCGAACGATTGAGGCGCTGGAGCATCTAGGTGTGGCTGCCCAAGGTTTGCGGAGCAAGTCCATCGATGAGTTCGAGGGGCAGCGTTTCGACTATGTCATCACCCTGTGCGACAAGTCGGCGCTGGAATGTCACGCGCTCCCCGGTGCTGGCGAGGTTCTCGCGTGGAACTTTGAAGACCCGGTTACGAGCAGCAAGCCGGAAGCATTCCGCCACACCCTTCATAAGATTCATGAGCGCATCAAGATGTTCGTCCTGGTGAAAACCAAACGCTGAGGTCGCTATGGCTAAATCCCTAACCCCCATCACCGTTTTCAAATGCCTGGCTGACGAGACGCGTTTGCGCGCCATGATGCTGATCGTGGAAGAGGGTGAGCTTTGCGTGTGCGAGCTGACCTGTGCGCTCGATGAGAGCCAGCCAAAGATTTCTCGCCATCTAGCCCAGCTGCGCACCTGTGACCTGCTTGAAGATCGTCGCCAAGGCCAATGGGTGTACTACCGCCTGCACCCCGAGCTGCCGGAGTGGGTCATGCAGATCCTCCAGGCTACGCACGCGGCGAACCGCACCTTGTTCGGTGAAGACCCTCAGCGTCTACAGCAGATGGGTGATCGCCCGGAGCGGGCAGCAACCTGCTGCTGACACCGATTGAACGTCCCCAGACGGGGGCTAGTACCTGATTTAGTAGGAGTAACCATGCAAGACGACCTGTTGCCTAACCTGGATGTCGACCTGGCTCACTTGCCGACACTGGATAAGCTCGGCGTCGAGTCGGCTTCATCCCATCCGCCGCGCATCCTGCTGTTGTACGGATCTACCCGCGAGCGTTCTTTCAGCCGCCTGCTGACCGAAGAAGCAGCACGCTTGCTGCAACGCTTCGGTGCCGAGACGCGCATCTTCGATCCGAGTGGCCTGCCGCTGCCGGATGATGCTCCGGAAAGCCATCCCAAGGTGCGGGAGTTGCGCGAGCTGATGCAATGGTCGGAAGGCCAGGTGTGGTGCTCCCCTGAGCGTCACGGCTCGATGACCGCCGTGTTCAAGGCGCAGATCGATTGGGTGCCGCTGGCCATTGGCGCGGTTCGCCCGACCCAGGGCAAGACCCTGGCGGTGATGCAGGTATGCGGTGGCTCGCAGTCATTCAACGTGGTCAACCAGCTGCGTGTGCTCGGCCGCTGGATGCGCATGTTCACCATCCCTAATCAGTCCTCTGTGCCCAAGGCTTATTTGGAGTTCGACGCGGACGGCCGAATGAAGCAGTCCTCGTTCTATGACCGTGTGGTGGATGTGATGGAGGAGCTGGTCAAGTTCACGCTGCTGCTGCGCGACCGCTCCGACTACTTGGTTGACCGCTACTCCGAGCGCAAGGAGTCGGCCGAAGAGCTATCCAGGCGCGTCAACCAGCGCGCCATCTGATCAACCCGTTCGACGCAATCTGACCCACACCTTTACGCGAGACCGCACCATGACGATCAAAGTTGGTATCAACGGATTCGGCCGCATCGGCCGCCTGGCCCTGCGCGCTGCTTGGAACTGGCCCGAGCTGGAGTTCGTGCAGATCAACGACCCGGCCGGCGATGCCGCCACCCACGCTCATTTGCTGAACTTCGACTCGGTGCATGGTCGCTGGCAGCATGAGGCGGGCAGCGATGGTGAGAGCGTGGTGATCGACGGCAAGCGCATTCGCGTCAGCGCCAACAAGGCCATCGCCGATACCGATTGGAGCGGCTGCGACCTGGTGATTGAGGCCAGCGGCAAGATGAAGACCGTCGCCGTGCTCCAGGCCTATCTGGATCAAGGCGTGAAGCGCGTGGTGGTCTGCGCACCGGTCAAGGAGCAGGGCGCGCTGAACGTGGTGATGGGGGTCAACCAGCACCTGTTCGACCCGGCGCAGCACCGCATCGTCACTGCCGCGTCCTGTACCACCAACTGCCTGGCGCCGGTGGTCAAGGTGATCCACGAGAACCTGGGCATCCGCCACGGCTCGATCACCACCATCCACGACCTGACAAACACCCAGAGCATCCTCGACACCCCGCACAAGGATCTGCGCCGTGCGCGCGCCTCCGGCATGAGCCTGATCCCGACCACCACCGGTTCGGCCACAGCCATCGCCGAGATCTTCCCCGAGCTGCGCGGCAAGCTGAATGGTCACGCCGTGCGCGTGCCGCTGGCCAACGCCTCGTTGACCGACTGCGTGTTCGAGGTGGAGCGCGCGACCACCGCCGAGGAGGTCAACGCTCTGCTCAAGGCGGCCGCCGAAGGCCCGCTGAAGAACATCCTGGGCTACGAAGAGCGACCATTGGTGTCCATCGACTACCGTACCGATCCGCGCTCCTCGATCATCGACGCACTGTCGACTCTGGTGGTGGCGGGCACCCAGGTGAAGATCTACGCCTGGTACGACAACGAGTGGGGGTACGCCAACCGAGCGGCGGAGCTGGCTCGACTGGTTGGCGCGGCGGAGTAAGCAGCGATCATGAAGGCGTTGTCAGCCCTTTCAGCTGAAGTGCGTCAGTACCTATTGGTTACCGGCAACTACTGGGCTTTCACTCTCACCGACGGCGCGTTGCGTATGTTGGTGGTGTTGCACTTTCACACCCTGGGCTACACGCCACTGCAAATCGCTGCGCTGTTCCTGTTCTACGAGATCTTCGGCGTCATCACCAACCTGGTGGGTGGCTACCTCGGTGCTCGCCTAGGTCTGAACCGCACCATGAACATCGGTCTGGGCATGCAGGTGCTGGCTTTGCTGATGCTGACAGTGCCGGCCGCGTGGCTGACCGTGCCCTGGGTGATGGGAGCCCAGGCGCTGTCCGGCATCGCCAAGGATCTCAACAAGATGTCCGCCAAGAGTTCGATCAAGCTCTTGGTGCCGGACAATCAGCAGGGCACGCTGTACAAGTGGGTGGCCATCCTTACCGGCTCGAAGAACGCGCTCAAGGGCGTCGGTTTCTTCCTCGGTGGAGCGCTACTGGCCTTACTCGGTTTCACTGGATCGGTGTTGGCCATGGCGTCGGTGCTTGCCTTGATCTGGCTGGGCAGCCTGGTGCTGCTGAAGAAGGATCTGGGCAAGGCCAAGGCCAAACCAAAGTTCCGCGACATGCTGTCCAAGAGCCGGGCGATCAACATCCTCTCGGCCGCGCGGCTGTTCCTCTTCGGCGCTCGCGACGTATGGTTCGTTGTGGCGCTGCCGGTGTACCTGAGTACCGTATTCGGTTGGGACTTCTGGCTGGTGGGTGGATTCCTCGCCGCCTGGATCATCGGCTACGGCATCGTGCAGTCCTTCGCCCCTAGCATCACCGGCAAGAAGAGCGGACACGTGCCGGATGGCCGCGTTGCCTTCTCCTGGGCTCTGGCCCTGGCCGGGCTGCCGGCGCTGATCGCACTGGGGCTGAGCACCGGCTGGTCGGCACAGGTGGTATTGCTGGGCGGGCTGATGCTGTTCGGGGTGTTGTTCGCGGTGAACTCGTCGCTGCACAGCTACCTGATCGTTAGCTACGCCAAGGAGGACGGGGTGTCCCTGGACGTGGGCTTCTACTACATGTCCAACGCTCTGGGTCGCCTGATTGGCACGCTGCTCTCGGGCTGGGTATTCCAGCAGTACGGGCTGGGGGCCTGCCTGTGGGTGTCCAGTGGCTTCGTGCTGCTGGCGGCGCTAATCTCCGTCGGGCTGCCTCGGCACCAGATGCCCTCCTGATGAGGCGGGCGTCTTGGCTTGTCTGATGCTTCGATGCAATGGTCCATCGGGTAGCGATCGCGAGTGAAGTTATGACCCAGATAGCCTGGGAAACTCCATGTGAAAGCCAGTGATGCCATCGGCCGAGGTGCACCAGATCCGTCCTCCGTGGGCCTCGACTATTGATCGGGTAATCGCCAGCCCAAGACCCGCATTGCTTGGGCTGCCTTCCCGCCGGGCGGGATCAATTCGATAAAAGCGATCAAAGAGCTTCGCCAGGTGTTCTGGCTTGATCGTTTCGCCGGGGTTCTCGACAGTCAGGGTGACAGAGCTCTCGGTCTGGTGGACGGCTACCGAAATGGCCCGTCCAGCGGAGGTATAGCGCAGAGCATTAGACAGTAGATTGGAGATAGCCCGATCAAGCATCAGCCTGTCGCCAAGAACACGGCCCCCGCCGGAAGCTTTGAGGAAGATGCCATGATCATCAGCTACTAGGTGGTAGTAATCAAACAGCTTGGCCACAACGTCCGCTAGATTGATCGGGGCTCGTTCAGGGGTGATCAGTCCATTATCTGATTTTGCTAGGAAGAGCATGTCATCAATCATCCTGGACATGCGCTTCAAGTCCTCCAGATTGGAAAACAGGTTGTCCTCGTAGGCATCGGTATCACGTTTTTTGCTCAGGACAACCTCAGTGTGAGTCATCAGATTGCTCACCGGAGTACGCAGCTCGTGAGCAATGTCCGCTGAGAAATTGGAAAGCCGGACGAACGCATCCTCCAACCGAGCCAGCATGGCATTGAAAGCCTGAACGAGTTGCTGCAGCTCCAACGGCACAGGCTCTAGGGGGATTCGTTCCTGTAGCGATCGTGCGGACATCGAGGTGGCGAGACTCGTGACTTGTCGCAAGGGCCTGAGCCCGCTTCGAGCAACTACCCAACCCAGTGCGGCGCTGATCAGGGCGCTGATGGTCAATCCAATCCAGAACCATCGCTGTAGCGTGTCGAAGAAATGTGCGTGATTGGTGACGTCGAGAATGAGTACTGCCGTGAGTGGTTGAGGCTGATTGGGTACCGTGATCTTGGCGGTCACTCCGCGGTACATCTGCTCGCCGTTTTGCCAATCCCACATCCCTGTACTCTCAGTTCGCTTTAAGTCGTCGGGGATCTCCAACGCCTTGGTATCGGAAAAGAGCACAGTGCCATCGCTGGCAAGTATGGTTGCCGCCAGTTCCTGATGAGCGCCGAGCAAGGCCCGCAACTGAGGTAGTTCTTCGGTAAGGTTCGATCCGTTGCGGGCGTTGTTGAGGAGATGCCTGGTCGATTCGAGTTTTTCTTCTAAGGCCTGCCTATCCAACATTTTGAAGTGGTGCTGGCTAAGCATGTTGAAGCTCAAGCCTGCCGCTGTCAGAACAGCGATCACTGCGGACATGAACATCAGGCTCATACGTGCGGTTAACGAAAGATGGCGCATGCTTACTCCGGAGCATCCATCATGTAGCCCATTCCACGGGCGGTATGGATCAGCTTGAGATCGAAATCGTCATCGATCTTTGCGCGCAACCGGCGCACTGCAACCTCAATGACGTTGGTGTCGCTATCGAAGTTCATGTCCCAGACCTGGGAAGCAATCAGCGACTTTGGAAGAACCTCACCGCGCCGTCGCAGCAGCAATTCAAGTAATGAAAACTCCTTCGCCGTCAGGTCGATTCGCTTTCCTCCGCGGACAGCGCGTCGCTTCATCAGATCGACTTCCAGGTCTGCAATCCTCATGGTGGCCTGCGTAGGGGAGCCATTGCCTCTGCGCAGCAATGTCCGAACCCTGGCCAGAAGTTCTGAAAACGCGAATGGCTTGATCAGGTAGTCGTCTGCACCCAGCTCGAGACCTTTAACCCGATCTTCCACACCATCGCGTGCGGTCAAGAACAAGACCGGAACATCCTTTCCTGCCGCTCGCACCATGCGCAGCACTTCCCATCCATCCAGCCCCGGCATCATCACGTCAAGGATCAGGAGGTCATAGGCTTCGCTCAGCGCGTGCTGAAGCGCATCGGTACCTGTCATGACCCGGTTGACATTGAACCCTGCCTCGGTGAGCCCTTGCTGCAGATACGCACCGGTTTTGGGTTCATCTTCAGCTACCAGAAGTTTCATGCGAGCAGATTCCTGAAGTCGTGTGGGGCTGAGTTTGGAGGCAAACAGGGCCGCCAACCAGAAGCTTACGAAAATGTAATTCTGGCTTCAGGTCCCTGACAGGGTGGCTGGTCTAGGGTGCAAACATGAGCACTGGGTTGTGCTCTCGGCCCTCATTAGACAAGACCAAGAGGTGCCGGCCACAGCTTTCACTGATGGAGACTGCCCTATGAAATCGCTGAAACCTTTGCTCCTGGTTGGTTCGCTGCTGCTGTCTTCTATGGCTTGGGCCGAGGGGGGCAGCGATCGAGTCTTCGAGCGCATACAACAAATGAGCGACAAAGCCGAAGCCGTGCTGATCCAGGCGGAGCAGGCCCCTGTCGGTGAGCGGCATGTGCACTTGAAGGAGCACATGAAAATGCTCGAAGACATCATGAGTAAGCTGCACAACGAACACCCAGCTCCAGGCATTTCTGCCGAAGAGCATCTGGCCTGGATGGAAACGCACGACAAGCTGGTAGACGGCGTGCTGGCTCAAATGATTCGTGAGCACAAGCTGATGATGGCCGACAAAGAGTGCCATAAGTGAGATTTCCCCATCTTCCAGGCCTTCCGTGATTGCTCCTTTGGCCTAGCGGCGCCACATCGGCGCCGTACTTTTTCCTGGTGACGCAATTGTAGTTTTGGGGTCAGCGGTCTGACAGGAAGCGGGGAATAGCATGAGATTTCCAACACCCCAAGCGAGGTCTCACCATGAAACGCATAACTCCAAATCTGCTGATCAGCGCGCTGTTCATCAGCACCGCTTTTCCGGCGTTAGCCGAGACCAGTGACGACGTTGGGCAACTGGCCCAGTCGACGCCGACTACACGTACCATCTTCGTGAAGATGGACGACATCAGCTACAGCCAAAAGACCATCGATGTGCAGCCAGGCGAAACCGTGCGTTTCGTTCTGAAGAACGAAGGCGCATTGATGCACGAGTTCAACATAGGCCAAGCGGCGACCCAACTGGAGCACCAGCTCGAGATGGCGGCCTTGTTCAAAGACGGCACGTTAACGCCGACAGGCATGGCCGAAAGCATTGTCTGGCACGAGCGTTATGGCACCGGTGAGGCAAACCCGCCTGGGTATCCGGAAGTCATCAAAGCCAAGCATGACGATCCAAACGCGATTCTCGTCGAGCCCGGCACAACCAAAGAGTTCGTGTGGACCTTCCCTAAGGCTGGGAGCTTGAGCTTTGCCTGCACACTGCCTGGACATTATCAGGCGGGAATGGTGGGTGAGTTTGCCCTACGTTAGATCAGCAGCGGTGCTACCCGTTAGCCGTGGGCTTGGGTAGCACCGATCTAACGAACCTTACTTAGATGTATTTTTCGCGCCAGCGTGCCGGCAGCTTCGCCTAACTAGCATCAGGGCGTTCCTCCCCCCACCAAAGAGGCTCACCATGAAACTCAGATCACTTCACCTAATGACGACCATTGGCTTTCTCCTCAGTGCTGCCAACGCTCTCGCAGGCCCTGGCCACAACAAAGACAGCATCGGTCAGCCGGGAGACAGCAAGGAGGTAGACCGCACCATCGAAGTACGGATGGGCGACATCTTCTTCGAGCCCAAGGCAATTGAAGTCAAGGCGGGCGAGACGGTGCGTTTCGTATTGCAGAACGAGGGAGCTCTGCTGCACGAATTCAATCTGGGCAAAGCAGCGTCCCATGCCGCGCATCAGAAGGAGATGGCCGCGATGTTTCAGAACGGCACGCTGTCCCCGACGGCTGCGCATGACATGACCAAGATGGACCATGCCATGGGAGGCATGAAGATGGCCGGTATGAAGCACGACGACCCCAACAGTGTTCTAGTAGGACCTGGTGCACGCGAGGAGCTGGTTTGGACCTTCTCCGAGACCACTGATCTGGAGTTCGCTTGCAATGTCCCTGGGCACTATCAGTCAGGAATGGTCGGTAAGGTGACCGTACGCTGAACTCTATTGATAAGCGTCAACTCAGGTGAAAACTCAGCGGCCTATGCTGATCCAACAGCCATTGAATCGAGGCTACTGTCTTGGAGCACACCCATCATTCCAGCGCGGCGGAACCACCTTTCTGGAAGCGCAAGATCGGCATCGCGTTGATCATGCTGGCCGTCATCGGCGTCTTCTATGTGGCGCGAGAGCATTACGGCCATCTTTCACAGGCTCTGCCGTACCTAATCCTGCTGCTGTGCCCGCTGATGCACCTGTTTGGCCACAATCATGGCGGTCAATCGCGTTCCAGCAGCGCCGTTTCCAAGGACGAAAATAGGACATAGATCGCATGCACAACCCCTCCAGCCTTCAAGACCAGGATCATTCCCATCACTCCCATGGACACCCAGGGAGTCTGCGCGACCCGGTGTGTGGCATGGAAGTCAAACCTGACAGCCCTTACCACAAGAGCATTGAAGGGAAGGCCTATCACTTCTGCAGTGCGAAGTGCCTGGAGAAATTCCAAGCAGAACCTCATCAGTACCTGGGGCATCAATCGCATGCTGGGCATCACCAGCCTGCCACTTCGCCGCAGCCTTCGGCGCCGGCAAGCCCGGGTACTGAATACACCTGCCCGATGCATCCTGAGATCCGCCAACCCACTCCTGGGAACTGTCCGATCTGCGGCATGACGCTAGAAACTGTCATCCCGGAGCTGGAGGAGGAAGAGAATCCGGAGCTGAAAGACTTCTCGCGGCGGTTCTGGTGGACCCTGCCGCTGACCATCATCGTGACCGTGCTGGCGATGGCTGGTCACTCCTTACAGCTATTCCATGGCACGACCCAGAATTGGGTCGAGCTTGTTCTGGCAACGCCCGTGACGCTATGGGGCGGCTGGGTATTCTTCACCCGCGGCATCGAATCCATTCGCCACCGTAGCCCCAACATGTGGACCCTGATTGGTTTGGGAACGGCAGCTGCCTATCTCTACAGTGTGTTCGCTACCTTGGTACCGCAATGGTTTCCGGCAGCCTTCGTTCAGGATGGCCGCATCGGCGTCTACTTCGAGGCTGCTGCGGTGATCATCTCGCTCACGCTCTTGGGCCAGATGCTCGAGCTCAAGGCCCGCTCGCAAACTTCTGCAGCCATCAAATCGCTGCTGGGGTTGGCCCCCAAGACAGCGCGGCGCATCAGGCCCGACGGCCAGGAGGAAGATATTCCTCTGACTCATGTCCATCAGGGCGACCATCTGCGTGTCCGGCCGGGTGAGAAAGTCCCCGTGGATGGCACGGTGCTGGAGGGGGAGAGCGCGGTCGACGAGTCGATGCTCACCGGAGAGCCGGTACCCGTCACCAAGCGGGCAGGGGACTCCCTGATAGGCGCCACCATGAACACCCATGGCAGCCTGGTGATGGAGGCGCAGAAAGTCGGCGCAGAAACCATGCTGTCGCAGATCGTTCAGATGGTGGCAAAAGCCCAACGCTCTAAGGCGCCCATGCAGCGAATGGCCGATGCCGTGGCGGGGTATTTCGTGGTCGGGGTGATCCTGATTGCGATCCTGACCTTCTTCGGCTGGGGGCTATTCGGGCCGGAATCAGGTTGGGTGTTCGGCCTGATCAATGCCGTGGCAGTGCTGATCATCGCCTGCCCCTGCGCGTTGGGGCTGGCGACGCCCATGTCGGTCATGGTCTCGACTGGCAAGGCCGCCAGCAGCGGTGTGCTGTTCCGCGATGCCAGCGCTATAGAGAACCTTTGCAAGATCGACACGCTCATCGTCGACAAAACCGGAACGCTGACTGAGGGTCGACCGGTCTTCCATAGTGCAGAGGGAACCGGATCGTTCGACTCGGACGAGGTGTTGCGCTTGGCCGCTAGCCTTGACCAGGGCAGCGAGCATCCGCTGGCTCACGCCATCGTCGATCATGCCCGTAGCACAGGACTCACCTTGGCCAAGCCAGACACATTCGAGTCAGGCTCAGGCATCGGTGTGAGAGGGCTGGTCGATGGTCATCAATTGCAGCTAGGAAACACAGCCCTAATGGATGAGGCTGGCGTCGACATTACCCCGCTACGCAATCGTGCCGAGCAGCTGCGCCTAGAGGGTATCAGCATCATCTATCTGGCAGTGGATGGCCGCCTGGCGGGGCTGCTAGCCGTATCCGATCCGATCAAGCCGACCTCCCAGCAGGCCGTCTCCAAACTGCAAAGCGAGGACGTGAAGGTCATCATGGCGACCGGTGACGGTCTGACGACAGCAAAGGCCGTTGCCAAGCAGTTGGGGATCGAGGAAGTCCATGGGGAGGTCAAGCCGCAAGACAAGGAGAAGCTGGTCGCCGATCTGCAGAGCTACGGTCGGCGTGTCGCCATGGCGGGTGACGGGATCAACGATGCGCCGGCTCTGGCCAGGTCCGATGTGGGTATCGCCATGGGTACAGGCACAGACGTGGCCATGAATAGCGCCCAGGTGACCTTGGTTAAGGGCGATCTGATGGGCATCCTGCGAGCACGCACGCTGTCGGTGGCCACGGTGAAGAACATGCGGCAGAACCTGGCCTTTGCATTCCTCTACAACGCGATGGGTATTCCGCTGGCGGCTGGGCTGCTGTACCCGCTGACGGGCCATCTGCTGTCGCCACTGATAGCCGCCCTGGCGATGAGCGTGAGTTCTGCGTCGGTAGTCTTCAATGCGCTGCGACTACGGCAAACACGGATCGATTAGTCTTGATCGCAAGAAGGGGCCGTATCGCGGCCCCTCTATGCTTTACGCGCCTTTTTGATCGCAACAGCACGGGTCTCTACCCGAGATCTCCATGATTCCAAGCGTTCAATATCCGCGAGCAACTCTTCAGGATCAGGTACCGCCACACCACCAGCCAGGGCCTTATCATGCGCATAGTTTGAACACTGGCTCATCCCAGCAAAAACCTCTCGATAGTCGTCATCCTCGACGACCACCTCGTCCAATCGCTGAGTCTCGACACCTTTGCGGAATCGCAGGATCACCTTGCGCAGCAAGACCTCCTCTACGGCCCGCTCCCAAGCCATGCGCAGATGAAAATACGCCTCCACAGTTTGTTTACGATGTTCGGGCTCATCACCTACTCGATATAGCTTGGCAATTTGTTGCTGATGGGCGCGGAGGGCGCCGATACGCCGGCTTGTATTTTTGCCCTCAAACGGTAAATCAGCTTCGGCAACGCCAAAGCCTTCAGGGCGCCGGTTCAGGCTTTGAGCCAGCATGGGGATGTCCCGCTTCTCGGCCTCGTCGACAAGCAGGTACAGGAAGTAGATGTCGTGGGTAAGAATGATGACCTGGCGTTTGGCCGCCTCGGCGACAAGTCGTTGAACAACACGCTCTCGCCGCCGGTGATCGAGGGAGGACACCGGGTCATCAAAGATAACAGCGCCTCGACTACCGGAAAGCTCCACCTCAGATAGAAAAGCTGCGATGGCAATTGCCCGCTGCTCACCTTCGCTAAGAATGTCACCCGGACTTCGGCTCTGCGTCGTTTCGAGCTTCAGCCTGTGGAGCGCTTTGCCTTTGTCGGCCCGACTTTTGAGGGCAAGTCGTAGCGTACCCACCCCCAGAGCTTTGAACTCGCGGTTAAGGGTATTTTCCAGCTCTTGAGAGACAACTTTTTCTGCAAGCTCTCCGGCCTTGGTAGAAATGCCTGTGGTCTTAAGATCTCCCAGGCAGGCCTTCAGCTTAGCTTGCAGGACCAACTGGTTGATTGCCGCCACGACGGCATCTCTAACTGCCTGCAGGCGCACTCTGGCATCCAGATCTGTAAATTGCTTCTGTAGTGCTTCGCGAGCCTTCTCATCGGATGCTTGCTCCAATGAGTCTGCGCTTCGATTCAACGCCTGAACCAGTATCTGCAGACGCTCTGCGGGGCTGGGTGGGATCTCGCCGATCTCACTCCATGCATTATCGATAACAGCCTGCTTCAAAGCTGCTTGCCTAGATTTCAAGACAGTTTCGAAAGCCGTCACCTCAGCAGCCAAGCCAGGCACCTGGGCCTCTATCTCACCCAGGGTGACTTCATCTGCCCCTAGTCCCAGATCGTGCTGTTCCAAAGCTCTGAAGTCGGCGTACAAGTCGCGGCGCCGCTGTTGGGCGTGAGTTTTTGCTTCGGCCAGTACGAACTGCTCGAAGCGATGCAACCTCTCAGCCCCCTCTCCAAGGGGCTGCTGGCAGAGCGGGCAGGGGGCCTCTGCGCTGAGATGGGGAAACACTTGCCCAGGATGGGACTCCACTGCGTACCGGCGGGCTGCTTCGAAAAGTTCCTGCCACACCTCGCCGCCAGTTCCTGGCAGAAGGGTTTCTTGTTCTACAAACTGTTTGGCGGCTATTTCAGCCGCGGATTTAGCTTTTTGATAGACCTCAGTTTTCTCCCGCAGGCCAGCCGCAACGACGCCATCCACCAGTTTGGTTTTGTCCGCAACGCTAGTTGCGATTGCCTCCACCCGTTTTGCCAACTGACGGTGCTGAGTTGCCTTCTCCTTCGGGTTCGCCTCGAGGAGGCTTTTGCCCCAGGCTTCGTGTTGAGCTAGCTCCTCTAGCGTGAGCGTTGCAAGTGCATCGATTTGCTCCACCTTCGTCTTAGCAGACAATGTGGCAATCAACTGCCCCACCGGCGTTGCGCCTTGAAGCGGCGCAAACAGCGTCAAATCGACTGCCGCCTGGGCTATTTCTGCGTCAATGATTGCTTTCAGCTGCCGGTAGAGTTTTGCGAGTCCCTCGAACACATCGAGGCCGTACGGGACGTATGAAAAGTCGTCTTCCGTATCAAGATATGCACGTGCGCAGCGTGTATCGAAGATGGCGAGTGATGACAGCACGGCAGGAGCGGTCAGCCCCTGCACCCACTGAACACCCTGTGCGGCTCCGTCAACAGAGATATCAAACCATGCTTCAGGCACCGCAGCCTTGTCAGCAGGTAGATTCGCATTGGGGTGGATGGGCTCAATCTGATCCCTCGCACGGCAGGCCCGTTTGAGGACCCGAGAGTAGCCCGATTTTCCCGATCCGTTATCGCCATAGATAACCGTCAACCCCGAACCACCGATAGGCAGCACCTGCCCTTCAGCAATGGCATTCACATGCCTGAAATCCCTAATTGCGTGAAGCAGGACAAGAGTGTCCGCCTTCACCGGCTCGGGTATTTGTCCGGCCTGAAGCGGGCTGGGTTCGCGCTTGTGTGCGTCTTCAATCCCATGCGTCGACTTCAGTAAGGCCAGTAGGTCGGCCTGATCCGCCGCCTCCAGCTCTGGTCTCGCGAGCAACCGGGCGAGTGCGTCACTTTGCCAAGGAGCTAGTGACTGCGACCAAGCATGAATTTCTTGAAGCAGTGACATCCTTTGCCCTCCCTGGATTTCTCCCAATCCGAGCTGATGCTGAGCATTTACTGCGTGCCCTTATTTCATAGCTCGCGCTTCGCTTACTTGCCAAAAATATTGCCCAGAGTCATTTGGCGGGGCATTGACCTTGCCAGGGTGTCAAGGTTGATTCTTAAGCACGGCAATCGTGCCGATCTAGAGAAGAGGTGATTTATGGTCGTTCTGAAGGTAACGGGAATGGGCTGCGGCAGCTGCGTCAGCAAGATCACCAGGTCTATTCAGCTCCTAGATTCGGAGGCGCGCGTGGTGGTTGATCGAGCCGCCGGCACAGTTTCTGTAAACACCCAAGAAAGCGCAGCAACGGTATGTGAAACGGTACGTGAGCTGGGTTTTGGGGCTGAGATTGGCGAATGGGCCGCCTGAATCGATGTCTCGTTCTTCGAAGACCGTTGCCGGGCAACGGTCTTCACATGCCTACCTAGTGTCGAACCAGCAGTCCGTCACTGACCCACTGCTTCAACCATATCGCCGCTTGGAGGGGCGCTTGCTCGCCATGCGATGTAAGTAGCGACTCGCAGAGCTCGGCGAATGACTCGCCACCAGCAAACAGCCCCAGCGCCTTCGCCTCATCTGGCTCCAGGCTTCGATACCGACATACCAAATCATGGCGCCATACGAGGCAACTCTGATCCACTGGCATGCGAGTACTTGGGGGAAGAGGGCTTTCGGCTTTGGCGGCCTTCCATATCTCCAGCGTGTTGTACTGCAGATGCAGCCAGTTGACCGATGGTACCAAGGCCGCCCTGAGCGAGACCCACTCCTCGGCCGTGAGGCTACTCATGCAGTCCGCTGACAGCACGGCGGCATTGCATGCATCGAACGCTAGGGTGAAGGCCCACTCCAGCTTCGCGAGTTCGCGCATCGGTGATAGTTGAGGTTCTGCGACATAACTGCCAATGAACTCAGGCAGATTCTCGCCCAGCCAGCGAATGCTGAAATGTTGCGGCGGCCAGGCGGCGATATAGGCCAGTGCAAGTTGCTCGAACGACTCTGGGCCTAGCCACTGCTGCAGAGCCGGGAAGTCCTCACGCAGGACCGCAAGCAGGCGCGCACGGTAGGCGTTGTGGTAAACCCGCAGGCCGTCAGCTGCGTTGAGTGCCGGACTGCCTAGGACCTGCTCCAGTAGCTCGGCAGAGGGGAGGGCGTGCTCATCTGCCAGGTAGGCTTCCAGTGCATCCTGCAGGGTACTCAGCCGCATGACGTGGCCCCTTTTAGGACGCCACGTGCGAGCGTACGTGCATGCTCTAGCTCGCCCAGGATTTCCGCGAGGGGAGGGAAATGGTCGTCACGCTCGATCAGCGTGGAGATCGGCCCGAGGTAGGACCGGGCTTTGCTGTAGAGCGACCAGACCGGATCGGCGATGGGCTGATCATGGGTATCGATGAGGTACTGTCCATAGTCGCTGTGTCCCGCCAGGTGAATTTGGCGAATCCGGTCGTGCGGCAACTCCATGATGAACTGCCATGGATCGAACGCCTGGTTTCGCGAGCTGACGTAGACGTTGTTTATATCGAGCAGCAACTCGCAGCCTGTCGACTGGCTCAGCTCCGCAAGGAACTGTGACTCGCTCATGCAGGAGGTTTTCCACTGCACGTACGCGGAGACATTTTCCAGCACCAAGGGGCGCTCCAGGACATCCTGCACCTGTCGCACCCGTGCGGCGACATGCTGCAGGCTCTCCTGGGTAAAAGGCATGGGCAGCAGATCATGTAGTTGATGGGCGCTGCCGCGGCTCCAGCACAGGTGATCGGAAATCCAATGTGGCTGGACCCGATCGGCCAGCTTCTTGAGCTGCCGCAGGTAGTCGATGTCCAGGGCGTGAGAGCCGCCGATCGACAGGGACACTCCATGCATCACCAGGGGATACTGCTCTTTGATCGCGTCGAGAAAGTAGAGGGCTTTGCCGCCTTCCACCATGTAGTTCTCGGAAATGATCTCGAACCAATCGACTGCGGGTTGCTGCTCCAGGATCTGCTGGTAGTACTCGCTACGCAGGCCAACACCGAAACCCAGCGTATTGCCCATTCTCATTCAGGACTCCAGCAGGGGAGTGGCAGGCACTCCCCGGGTAGCATCATTCGCCGGTCTTGCCGCCGACTTCATCGCACTTGGCCTGAGTCATCAGCTTGAAGCCCTGGCCTTTGCACTCACCTTGGCCTTTGCAGGCGTTCTTGGCGGTCATGCAGTCGTTTTGACCCTTGCAACCGTTGACGCCGAAACACTTCACTTCCGCGGTTTTGGCATCTGGCGCCGCTTGTGCCGGCAGGGTGGTAAAGAGGCTGGCCGCAACCAGGGCCAGGGCGGCGCCGGTAGCGGCGTTGGATTTTGTCGACATAGTGGCTATCTCTCTAGGTGGTATCGGTTCAGGCCGTGCATGTGCACGGCCATGGAAGCTTAGGCATCGCTGCCGAGCATGCCTCTCCACGAAACTCGCAAGGCATCGGAAAAGTCACCGAGATGACACTACCTAGCTGGCGGGAGGGCCGACAAGCAAGAAATAGCTACCTGACAGAACTGTAATGTTCGGCTCAGGTTTCTGACAGGGCGCCTTGGCTAAGGTGACATTGAGCCAAATGCTCAGCCTCTGTTTTCAAGAGGCTTACCCAAACCAACGAGGAACCCAAGATGAAATCGATCAAATTGCTTTTCGTAGTGACCGCTCTCAGTGTCTCCAGCCTGGCCATGGCCGAAGGCGGCGCTGATCGCACTTTTGCTCGTATGGAGCAGGCCCGCCAAGTGTCGATGGAAGCCTACCAGGTGGCTCAGCAAGAGAAAGCCGAGACCCCGGTCGAGCAGAGCAAGCAGGCCAAACACGCCAACTGCTGACTCAACCTGACAGAAATGTAATCACCCGGATGCTTGAGATATGGCAGTTTCATACTGCTCGCTGTCGCAGTGATTTGCACACTAGCGACAGTGAGCAAGTATTCAGGGGAATTCCACTGAAACTGAAGTCGCCGACAAACTCGATGCCGGTTTTGATATTCCCCGGCTCATCAGACTGACTGGACACAACGGCATGCAAAGCAAAACCACGAGGCGAACCTTCGTCAAAGGCCTGGCCGCTACCGGCATCTTGGGTGGACTGGGCATGTGGCGTACGCCGGTCTGGGCAGTGACAAGCCCAGGCCAGCCAAATGTGCTGAGCGGTACCAATTTCGATCTCTCCATCGCGGAGTTGCCGGTGAACATAACCGGTTCATCGCGAATGGCCATGGCCATTAATGGGTCCATCCCCGGCCCCATCCTGCGCTGGCGGGAGGGTGATACCGTCACCCTGCGTGTACGCAACCGGCTGAAGGAGGACACTTCCATCCATTGGCACGGGATCATCCTGCCCGCCAACATGGATGGCGTGCCCGGCCTGAGCTTTCATGGCATCGCTCCCGATGGCATGTATGAATACAGATTCCAGGTTCATCAGAACGGTACCTACTGGTACCACAGTCACTCGGGGTTGCAGGAGCAAGTCGGGGTCTACGGTGCCCTGGTGATTGATGCGAAAGAGCCTGAGTCCTTCAGCTACGACCGCGACTACGTTGTACTGCTGAGCGACTGGACTGACGAAAACCCGGCTCGGGTTTTGGCCAAGCTGAAGAAACAGTCGGACTACTACAACCGTCACAAGCGCACCGTCGGCGATTTCATCGATGACGTGAGCGAGATGGGCTGGTCCGCCGCGGTGGCCGATCGCAAGATGTGGGCCGAAATGAAGATGAGTCCCACCGACCTCGCCGACGTCAGTGGCTATACCTATACCTACCTGATGAACGGCCAGGCGCCGGATGGCAACTGGACTGGCATCTTCAAGCCAGGCGAGAAGATTCGTCTGCGCTTCATCAATGCATCGGCCATGACCTACTTCGACGTGCGCATCCCGGGCCTGAAGATGACGGTGGTGGCGGCCGATGGGCAGTACGTCAAACCGGTCAGCATCGATGAGTTCCGTATCGCCGTGGCCGAGACTTACGACGTGATAGTCGAACCCGAAGGCGAGCAGGCCTATACCATCTTCGCGCAATCCATGGACCGCACCGGCTATTCCAGGGGCACCCTGGCGGTACGTGAAGGTCTGAGCGCGCCTGTTCCGGAAGTTGACCCGCGTCCGCTTATCTCCATGGGGGACATGGGGATGGATCACGGCAGTATGGGCGGCATGGATCACGGAGCTATGCAGGGCGGAATGTCTGAAATGGCCGGCATGGATCACAGCAAGATGGCCGGGATGGACCATAGCAGCATGGCTGGTATGGACCATAGCCAGATGGCAGGAATGGATCATGGCGCAATGCAAGGCGGCATGGCCGGCATGGATCATTCGGCAATGGCGGGCATGGGGGGCGCCATGCAGTCGCATCCCGCCTCGGAGACCAACAACCCTCTGGTCGACATGCAGACCATGACGCCGACGCCCAAGTTGAACGATCCAGGAATCGGCCTGCGCAACAACGGGCGCCATGTTCTGACCTATGCGGACTTGCGCAGCACTTTCCTCGATCCGGATGGCCGTGAGCCGAGCCGCACCATTGAACTGCACCTTACCGGGCACATGGAGAAGTTCTCCTGGTCGTTTGACGGCATCAAATTCTCCGATGCCGAACCGTTGCGGCTCAAGTATGGCGAGCGAGTGCGCATCACTCTGGTCAACGACACCATGATGACTCATCCCATCCACCTGCATGGCATGTGGAGCGATCTGGAAGATGACAAAGGTAACTTCATGGTGCGCAAGCACACCATCGACATGCCGCCAGGATCTAAGCGTAGCTACCGCGTAACCGCTGACGCCCTGGGCCGTTGGGCATATCACTGCCACCTGCTACTTCACATGGAAATGGGCATGTTCCGTGAAGTTCGAGTGGACGAGTAAAGGAGAGATCCAATGAGCAATTTCCTGAAACGAAACGCCCTGCCTGCCGGTGTCGCCATGCTGAGTCTGCTGGGCGCCATGTATGCCCCTGTCTCGCTGGCAGATGAAGGTCACGATGAGCATGCCCAGCACGCGGCTGAAGCGCCTAAGCCAGCAAGTGACAATGCGAGCTCCACCCCCCAAGACAAGCCTGCTCCAACACAGAAGATGGAACATGGTGCGATGGATCATGGTTCCATGAATCATGAAGAGATGGACCACGAGAAAATGACGGATGGGCATGGCGGCGAAGCCGAGGCGGGTTCGAACCATGATCACTAGGCCCACACGAATCTCGCTCGTCGCGCTGACGGTGTCACTGAGCGCACTTAGTGGAGGCTTTACCTTCGCCGCGGAAGAAATGGATCATTCGGCTATGGGCCACGGCTCCATGCCGATGGACCACAGCCAGATGGGTCATGGCGCTGGGCAGCGGCCAATGGAGGGCATGGATCATGATCAGATGCCCAAGGAGCAAGCATCGCCAGCGAAGGCTCCTGCAATCGATCACAGCAAGATGAATCATGGTGCGATGGGCACCATGGATCACTCCCAGATGGGGCATGGCAAGAGCCAGGAAAAAGCTCCAGCTATGGACCACAGCAAGATGGGCCACGGCGCCATGCAAGGGCAGATGGAGGGGATGGATCACAGCACCATGGATCACTCCCAGATGAACCATGGCTCCGCTGAAGCACCGAGAACGACCAGCCGTACGCCTATCCCGGTCCTGACAGACGCCGACCGTCAGGCAGCATTTCCGCCGCTGCCGGGGCACAAGGTGCATGACAGCGCCATCAACAGCTTCTTTCTGCTCGATCAGCTCGAATATCAAGATGCCGATGAAGGCAGCACCTTGGCCTGGGATGCCTCTGGCTGGGTAGGTGGCGACATCAATCGGGTCTGGTTCCGTTCCGAGGGAGAGCGCGCCAACGGCGTGACCGAGGATGCCGAGCTGCAGCTGTTGTATGGGCGCTCAATCGGCCCCTGGTGGGATGTCGTCGCCGGCGTCCGCCAGGACTTCAAGCCAGAGTCGCCACAAACCTGGGCGGCCTTTGGCGTGCAGGGCATGGCGCTCTATGCCTTCGAGGCCGAAGCCACCGCCTTTGTAGGTGAGAACGGCCAGACTGCGGCACGCCTGGAAGGCGACTACGACATTCTGCTGACCAATCGGCTGATTCTCCAACCAACCGCAGAAGTGAATTTTTACGGCAAGAACGACCCAGAGCGGGGCGTCGGCTCGGGGCTAGCCAATACCGAGCTCGGCTTGCGTCTGCGTTACGAGATCGTTCGCCAGTTTGCGCCCTATATCGGTGTGTCTTGGAGTCGTTCCTATGGCAACACCGCGGACCTCGTGCGTGACGAAGGCGAGGATGTTGATGAGGCGCGTTTTGTCGCCGGCATTCGTATGTGGTTTTGAGAGCCTGACATGAAAAAAACAATTACAACCCTGGTGGCAGCGGGTGCTGTTGGTAGCGCTGCGGTACTGGCCGGAGCCTATGCCGGCTTGGTCAATATCGGCGCCGACGATCCCCATTTCCCGGCCGTGCATGCCTTCCTAACTATGGCGCGTGACCGCTCCATCGAAGTGCGCGCCAAGGACATCGAAGTACCCAAGCTGGACGATGAGGCGCTTATCCGCACGGGAGCGGGCAACTACAACGCTATGTGTATTGGTTGCCACCTCGCGCCCGGCGTGGCCAAGACTGAGCTCAGCCAGGCACTTTATCCTGCGCCACCAAATCTCGCCGAAATCGGTGTAGATGGAAACCCGGCAGCTGCCTTCTGGGTCATCAAGCATGGCATCAAGGCCACCGGCATGCCGGCTTGGGGCAAGAGCATGGCTGATGAGTACATCTGGGGCATGGTTGCCTTCCTGAACCAGCTACCGAAGATGGACGCCGAGCGATACCAGACCTTGGTGGCATCCAGTGGCGGCCACGAGCACGGTGGCGGGGAAAGCCAGATGCACAACCATGAAGGGCAGCATGGCGGTAACAAGCCTGACCACCATGGCGATGCCGCCGCTGGTGAAGACCATCATGGCTCTGGGGCGTCTGAGGCAGCGCCCGGACATCATGATTCGGCACCTGCAGATCACCATGGCGGGGCTGCCCCAAGCTCTGATCATCATGCAGGGGAAGCTTCCTCTGGCGATGAGGGTAGCTCCGGTGCTCACCACTCTGAGCAACCCCCGAAAGCTGCCCCTAAGACCCATACCCACAGCGATGGCAAAGAGCACGTCCATGAAAGTTAAAAGCAAAGGCGCGCGCCTGGCTACCCTGGCGGCTTTGTTCACCATCGCTTCCGTGCAGGCCGCCGAGTCTATGACCATCGATGTGCATCGGGATGCCAATTGCGGTTGCTGCAAGAAGTGGATCTCGCACCTTGAAGCGAGCGGTTTCAAGGTCATTGATCACGTCGAAGGCGACATGACTTCGGTCAAGCAGAAACTGGGCGTCGCTCCGCGACTGGCGTCATGTCATACCGCGGTGATTGACGGAAAATTCGTCGAAGGTCATGTGCCAGCAGCGCAGGTGGTCGAGCTCACCAAGCGCAACGACTTGGTCGGCATCGCTGTACCCGGAATGCCGGCCGGTTCTCCAGGAATGGAAGTGGGAGGCGTGCAGCATGCCTACCAAGTCATCGGTCTGACTAAAACCGGGGCTGAGCAGATCGTCGCCGAATACCCCGCCCAGTAACTTGCTGCACAGCCAGACGCCTGGTCGACATTCCAATGAGTGACGTCTAGGGCATCTGCGCCTATAAAAAAGCGCCCGATTGGGCGCCGAGGGCTGTCTCCAAAACCAAAGGAGCACTCTAGGGGACAGCAGCTTAGTAGGTAGAGCGGCAGTAGGCCGCTCTACCTACTGAGTTAAAGAACTTCTAACGGGTATTCGACGATGAGGCGGAACTCATCTAGATCCGATTCGAAGTCGGTAGCTCGAGTTGTGGCCTGCCGAAAGCGGAATGACATGTCCTTCAACGAACCGGTCTGCATGACGTATTTGACCTCGATGTCACGCTCCCAGCGTTTCTGATCGGTGAGCGGAGCACCATTGTCATCACGTCTCATGTAGACCTCGTTGGCATTGCTGTAGTCGGCATCCCAGCCGTGCGCATAACGAGTCATGAAGCTCAGGCCCGGCATACCAAACGACGCCATGTCCACGTCATAGCGCACTTGCCACGACTTTTCCTTTGGGGAGTTGAAGTCGCTGTACTGGATTGAGTTATCGAGGTAGATGGAGTCGGACTGTCGCAGGTAATCGAAGTCGTCATTGCCATTGTTCCGCTGGAGACCTACCAGCACAGTGTGCGCTCCGACCTGGAGGCCGACCTTGCCGCTCCAAATGTTGTTATCAAAACTGCCGAGGAGCTGCTTCCCTTGGTCGACGGCCTTGTAGTAATTCAAACCACCAATCAGGGCGACATCATCCGCAAGCGGGTAGCTCCAAGTACTGCCCGCGTAGTATTGGCTCCAGGCATCTTTGAGGCGGCTGGTGTAAAGGCTGAAGCCAACGTTGTCGTTGAGCGTGTAATCCCCTCCGAAGTAGGCGATCCACGGAGAGTCGACTTCGCCTGCGTAGAAGGTTGCGAAGCCATCTCGCATGCTGCTGGAGTTTGGTTGGCTCATCGAGTGCAGCCTCCCACCCTGGAGAGCCAAGCCGTCGAGACTGGTGTTGGATACGGTGACGCCGCGGAAACTTTCCGGCAGCAGTCGCGAATCGCCGTACTGCACGACAGGCGTCACAGGGAATACATCGCCCACTTTGATCTCAGTGTCGAGAAAGCGAGTCTTTACGGCGCCGCCGAGCTTGGAGTAATTGTCCTCGGCCTGGCCGAGACTGTTGTAGGGCATGACATCGACCGAGCCACCCGCTCCTGAACGGCCGTCACCCGAGTCAAGCTTGATTCCAAGCATGGCGAATGCGTCGACGCCAAAGCCAATGGTGCCCTGCGTGAAGCCCGACTCGAAGCGGCCTATGACACCGTGGGCCCATTCTTCGGAGTAGCCGTTTCCGCTGCTACTTGATTGGCCTTTGCGGAAATCACGGTTGAAGTAGAGATTCCGATTGAGGATGCTCAGACTACTTCCTTCGATAAATCCCTCTTTGTTTTCCTCGGCGGCCATTGCAGCCTGCCCAACGCTGACGCTCAAGGCGATCAGAGAAAGTCCCAACAGAGACTTGTTGTTCATAAAACGCTCCTGATGCTTTTTGGCAGTTTTAATTGTGAATTTGTATATGTGCCCAAGCGTTCCGGTTAAGCGGCACGCTTTCGACATACTTCCACATGCCAAATAACGCCAAGGTGACCTGAAAATTACTTTTTCGTCAGTTGCGCGTCATTAATTCCTATTTCTAGCTCCCGCGGTTCTTGCCTTAGTGGGCGAACAGGTATGGCCAGAAAGTTACTATGAACTTATAAACTGCGCAGGGAGTCCTAGACATGAGCGATTGAGGCTCATCCACTTCGGGATAATAAGCACATCATTCTGGGGTGCCTCTCCCGACCTTTTCCGGAGATTCACTATGTTACAACCACACGACAACCTTAATGTTGGCCGCTTTACGCTGTCGGCCTGTGCGATGGCGATTGTCGCTATGTCCCTGTTAGTAACGCCTACCTGGACGAATGCTAACGAATCTGCAGATGCCAAGAATGCAGGGCATATGCAGGATGGCATGTCGATGACCGGCGACGCGGATTACGACTTCGCAGCGAATATGCGGATGCACCATCAGATGGGCGTAGATATGGCGAAAACCGAGCTCAAAAATGGCAAAGACGCAGAGATGCGCCGTATGGCTGAGGACATCATTACCGCGCAACAGAAAGAAATCGCCGCACTCGATCAATGGCTGAAGGCGCGCAAAAAGCCATGAACCAGGTGTCCTGAAGCCTAATCTTGCAAGGCTCAATCATGCCTGCTCAGTGTCGTGTGTTGTCGGGCCGGCTGATCTGGACCACGGAGAAAAATCTATGGCTACTTCTGCCGTCAAGCGTGCGACACCCGTGTTCGTGGAAGTCGGCAGGGCTCTGCTAGCCCGTAACTTTCGTAGATGCGACGCTGGCTGTTCGGCAGCTCATAGAAACCTGCCGCGCCGAGCAAAGTCCACCCGCGGCTTCTGTCTTTCAGGACGTCCCCGCCTGTGGGCAGAACGTACCGAAATATGGAGAGCGATGATGACACATACCCAGTTTCATTCCTGTATCCAAGCCTGCATAGACTGTGCTCTTTCCTGTGAGAGCTGCGCGTCAGCCTGCCTAGGTGAGGGCGATGTGCAGATGATGGCTAAGTGCATCCAGCTTGATCGAGATTGCGCAAGTTTCTGCACTCTCGCGGCCATTCTGATGAGCCGTCAAAGTACATACGCTAAAACCTTCTGCAGATTGTGCGCAGAAGTGTGCAGGGCCTGCGGAGAGGAATGCAGCAAACATCAATCCGATCATTGTCAGGAGTGCGCGAAAGCCTGCCTCGCCTGTGCAGAAGAATGTGAGCGAATGGCGGCTTAGCTGCCCGAGGGCGATGCACTTAATGCTGCATCGCCCTCCATAAGGCCTTACTCGTTTATTTTATTGGCTGTTTTCAGCTCAGCCTTCAGGGCGGTCAATTAGAAGCCCAATTTCTGCAAATATACTACGACTTACAAGCGCCCTTGCCATTTAATAAACGATTTGGCCTGACCGAGTCACACCAAGTAAAGCTTGCCTGCAGGCAATTTAAACAGGCTTATTATCTAACGACACCAAGATTGAAAGCTGCAAGCGAAGCTCAGAGGTGAATAATCAATGCAGTTATTTCGCGCCACATCGATTAATCTCGATACTTACATGAACTAACTCTTCGTGAATGCTCAACTGTTGTCTGAAGTAGTCCGGCTCGGCGCTATCCTTGACGGCAAGCGCGAGGTTGCATGCGTACTTCCCCTTGCCGACACGCCAGACGTGTAGGTCAGTGATAGTGGCTAGGATGGGACTTGCCTCAATAACTTCCCTGATTTCCGCGACCACTGGGGCATCCATTTCCGCATCGAGCAGAATGCACCCGGTGTCCCGCAGTAACCCATAAGCCCAGATCGCAACCAGTCCAGCACCGACGATCCCCATCACCGGGTCGAGCCAGCTAGCGCCCCAAAATTTGCCACCGGTGAGGGCAAGGATGGCGAGTATCGAAGTCGCAGCGTCTGCCACGACGTGCAAATAGGCAGAGCGCAGATTCAGGTCGTGATGGTGATCATGAGCGCCATGCTCATGGTGATGGCCATGTTCGTGGTGGTGGGCATGGCCATCTTTGAGTAACCACGCACAGGCGAGATTCACCAGCAAGCCAACGGCAGCGATCGCGATGGCTTGATCGTAGTGAATCGGTGACGGTGAGATCAGACGCTCAACTGATTGGTAGAGCATGAGCATGGCCACCCCCACGAGGAAGATTGCGCTGGTAAAGCCGCCCAGCACCTCAATTTTCCACGTGCCGAAGGCAAACCGCGTATCGCTGGCAAAGTGTCGGGCCGCCGCGTAGGCCAGCACTGAAAGGCCCAGCGCTAGAGCGTGTGAGCTCATATGCCAGCCATCGGCCAGGAGCGCCATCGAGTTATACAGCCAGCCGCCGACAATCTCCGCCACCATCATCGTGGCGGTCAGAAGCACGGCCCAGCGGGTGTTTCTTTCGGCCAGCGGGTTGCCCTCATCAAAGACGTGGGAGTGTTGCCAGCGATTGGCGGGGGCGGGGGCGGGAGACTGCATTCTGGGTGTCCTTCAAGTAGCTCTAATATACTATACCCCAGTATACCAATCTCTTAAGGTGCCCCATGGCTCATACGGCTAAATCGCAAAAACAACTCCTGACTCGTGTGCGACGTATCAAGGGGCAGGCGCAGGCTTTGGAAAAGGCGCTGGAACAGGAAAGTGAATGCGCCGCGATTCTTCAGCAGATCGCCGCGATCCGGGGTGCGGTTAATGGGCTAATGGCTGAAGTGCTAGAGGGGCACATCCGCGAACACTTGGGGGCAGATGATGTTTCCCCGCAACAGCGGCACGAGGACTTGGAGCAAGTCGTTGGTGTACTCCGCTCCTACCTGAAGTAGGGCAATCCAACGAACCCAGGCCAATCACTGAAACCTCATAGCTGTCTCGGATTGGCCCAAGTGAAGGATGACGATCTATGAAGGGGTACCGTTTGCTTTGGTATGTCTCCGCATCAGCCAAAAGGCGGCCGGCAACACCAGCATGGACATCAGTGGTGCGGTGATCATGCCTCCGACCATGGGCGCGGCGATGCGCTTCATGACCTCCGAGCCAGCGCCACCTCCCCACAGGATCGGCAGCAGCCCGGCGATGATCACGGCCACAGTCATCACCTTGGGCCTGACACGCAGCACCGCGCCTTCGCGAATCGCCTCAAGCAGTGCCGCAGAGTCGTTGCGCCCAGCAGCCACGCGTGCATGCCAGGCGTTCTTCAGATACAGCAGCATGATCACCCCGAATTCGGCTGAGACTCCGGCCAAGGCGATGAAGCCGACCCCTGTGGCCACCGACAGGTTGAAGCCGAACCAGTAGAGCAGCCAGATACCACCCGACAGGGCGAAGGGCAGGGTGGCCATGATCAACAAGGCCTCGCTGAAGCGGCTGAAGGTCAGGTTGAGCAGCACGAAGATGATCAACAGGGTTGCCGGTACCACCCAGGTCAGTCGGGCATTGGCGCGTTCCAGGAACTCGAACTGACCGGAGTAGGAGACGGTCATGCCTGCGTCCAGTTGGACGCGCTCGGTGACCCGCTGCTGTAACTCACGCACTGTCGATGCCAGGTCCCGGCCGCGGACATCGACATAGACCCAGCCCGAGAGACGCCCGTTCTCGCTACGCAGCATCGGTGGACCATCAGTCAGGCTGATCTGGGCGACAGTCCCTAATGTAATTTGCTGGCCCGTCGCGGTCAGAATCGGTAACCGCCGCAAAGCCTCCGGGCTGTCCCGCCACTCCCTGGGATAGCGCAGGCTAATCGGGAAGCGGGCCAGCCCCTCGACCGTTTCGCCGATGTTGCTGCCGCCGATGGCCCCCGACACCATTGACTGCACGTCGGCGATGCTCAGGCCATAGCGCGCTGCGGCCAGGCGATCGATCTGGATGTCCACGTAACGGCCGCCAGTAAGGCGCTCTGCCAGTGCGGAGCTTACCCCGGGCACATCCTTGGCCACGGCTTCGATATCACGGGTGAGGCGCTCAATATCGGCCAGCGAGGTGCCGGCAACCTTGACCCCAATCGGGCTCTTGATCCCCGTCGCCAGCATGTCGATGCGGTTACGAATCGGCGGAACCCAGATGTTGGACAGCCCCGGAACTTTCACCGCCTGATCCAGTTCCTCGATGAGCTTTTCCGACGTCATTCCCGGGCGCCACTGCTCACGCGGCTTGAATTGCACCGTGGTCTCGAACATCTCCAGCGGCGCTGGGTCGGTAGCGGTTTCCGCCCGCCCGGCCTTGCCGAACACCCGCGCCACTTCCGGCACCGTGAGGATCATCCGGTTGGTCTGCTGCAGCAGTTGTGTTGCCTTGCTTGCAGGCAAGCCGGGCAGGGCCGACGGCATATACAAAAGATCGCCCTCGTCCATGGGCGGTAGGAACTCGCCACCCAGTCTGCTGAGGGGCCAGAGGCTGGAGAGGAAGACCAGCAAGGCCATAGCAAGCGTGGCCTTGGGCCAGGCCAGAACAAACTCCAGCACCGGCCGGTAAGCATTGATCAGCCAGCGGTTCAAAGGATTTTGCTGCTCGCTGGGGATATGCCCGCGAATCCAGTAGCCCATCAGCACCGGCACCAGGGTGACCGATAGTCCGGCAGCGGCCGCCATGGCATAGGTCTTGGTAAAGGCCAGCGGACCGAAGAGTCGGCCTTCCTGGGCCTCCAGTGTGAAGACGGGGAGGAAGGACAGGGTGATGATCAGCAAGCTGAAGAACAATGCTGGCCCGACTTCGGCCGCGGCTTCGCCAATCACCCGCCAGTGCGCCTCGCCATGGAGCTGATTATCAGGATTACGGGCCTTCCAGGCCTCGATGTGCTTGTGGGCGTTCTCGATCATCACCACCGCGGCATCGACCATGGCGCCAATGGCGATGGCGATGCCGCCAAGCGACATGATGTTGGCGTTGATGCCCTGGTAGCGCATGACGATGAAGGCCATCAGGATGCCCAAGGGCAGGGTGATGATCGCTACCAGCGACGAGCGCAGATGCCAGAGGAAGATCAGGCAAACCAGGGCGACCACCACGAACTCTTCCAGCAGCTTGTAGCTGAGGTTGTCGATGGCGCGCTTTATCAGTTGGGAGCGATCATAGGTGGTAACCACCTCGACGCCGGCGGGCAGGCTGGCTTTCAAGGCATCCAGTTTGGCCTTCACCGCCTGGATGGTGTCCTGGGCATTCTTGCCAGAGCGCAGAATGACCACGCCGCCGACCACTTCGCCGTGGCCGTCCAGCTCGGCAATGCCTCGGCGCATCTCCGGCCCAAGTTGAATGGTGGCCACCTGGCCCAACAGCACCGGAACCCCGCTTGCTGTGGCCCGCAGCGGCACATTGCGAAAGTCTTCCAGACTCTGCAGATAGCCTGAGGCTCGCACCATATACTCACGCTCCGCCAGCTCCAGGATGGCACCACCGGTTTCCTGGTTGGCACTCTTCAGGGCTGCCTCGATCTCTTGTTGAGTCACGCCATAGGCCACCAATTTCTGGGGGTCGAGCACGACCTGGTACTGCTTGACCATGCCACCGAGGGTGGCCACCTCGGCGACGTTGGGGAGGCTCTTCAGCTCGTATTTGAGAAACCAATCCTGCAGCGCACGTAGTTGGGCGAGGTCATGCTTGCCGCTGCGGTCGACTAGGGCGTACTGGTAGATCCAGCCCACGCCGGTGGCGTCCGGCCCCAGGGTAGTGGTTACGCCCTCGGGCAGGCGCTCCTGGGCCTGGTTGAGGTACTCCAGTACCCGCGAGCGCGCCCAGTAGAGGTCAGTACCGTCCTCGAACAGCACGTAGACGAAGGAGTCACCGAAGAACGAGTAGCCGCGTACCGTCTTCGCCCCCGGCACCGAGAGCATGGTGGTGGCCAGCGGGTAGGTCACCTGGTTCTCGATGATCTGCGGCGCCTGGCCGGGAAAGCTGGTTCTGATGATGACCTGGGTATCGGACAGATCCGGCAGTGCATCCAGCGGCGTGCTGCGCAGCGACCAGAGGCCCAGCGCGGTGATGAACAAGGTCGCCAGCAGCACCAGGAAGCGATTGCCGATCGACCAGTGAATCAGGCGCTCGATCATGGCTGGCCTCCTTCCTTGCTGAGCAGCTCGATCAGCAGGCCGGAGTCCGTCTGCCGGGCACCGATGCGCACCCGGTCCCCGGGCTCGAGGCCGGCGGCCACCTCTGGGCTGGCCAGCGGAAACGCCATGGTCATGCCGGGCATGTTCAGGCTCTCGAAGGGCCCGTGCTCCAGGGTGACCTGCTGCGCATCCAGGGCGCGAATCACGCCATGGGACTCATGCAGCCTCTTCGTACTGTCCTGTTCCGCGCTGCTGGCCATGACACCTTGGAGGCTGGCTTCCGAATCGATCAGGAACTGGCCAGAGGTGACGACCGCCTGTCCTTCCTCAAGGCCAGACAACACCTCCAGGCGTCCATCGGCTTCGCGGCCCAGGGTGATTTCCTGTGGGCGGTAGCGCCCGTCGCCGTCGGCCAGCATCACCAGTGCCCGTTTGCCGGTACGGATTACCGCCTCACTTGGCACAAGCAGCGCGGGCTGCTCGACTCCACTGTTCAGGCTCACGGACGCAAACATACCGGGGCGTAGCTTGCCAGCAGGGTTGGGCAATTCGCTGCGCACGGTGACCGTACGCGTTTGCGGGTCTGCACTCGGCAACAAGGCGATAATCCGGCCTTGTAGCGGTTGCCCAGGGAAGGCTGTCAGGGTGGCGCGGATATCGGCCCCAATTTGAACCGTTCCAGCCATTGCTTCGGGTATCGCCGCATCGAGCCAGACCGTGGACAGCCCATTGACCCGCGCCAGATCCTGCCCGGCTTCGACGGTCATCCCAGCGCGTACCTCCAAGGCTTGGAGCTCGCCGCTGATAGGTGTGGTGAGGGTTTGCACCGCTCGTGGTATGCCGCTGCGTCGAACCTGTTCGATCAGCGTTTGCGGCATGCCCAGCAGGCGCAGTCGTTCCTGGCCTGCGGCGATTAGGCGGGTATCACCGGTGAGCAGTACCGCCAGGAACTCCAGCTGGGCTGCGGACCATTCGGGAATCAGGAGGTCGACGAGAGGCGTGCCGGCGGGCAGTACATCGCCCGGAGCACGCCCGTAGATTCGCTCGACGAATCCGCCAGCGCGGGCCTGGAGGTTTGCCACCTCGCGCTGGTTGTAGGCCAAAGAGCCGACCGCTTCGATACTGGAGGGAAGTACCCCGCGGACCACCTTTGAGGTTCGCATCCCAAGGTTTTGCACGGCTTGAGCGGGCACGCTCAGGGCAGACGACTCCTGTGCAGCCCCCGCGTACTTGGGGACAAGTTCCATATCCATGAAGGGTGATTTGCCCGGTTTATCGAAGCGCTGCTCCGGCTGCATCGGGTCGTACCAGTAGAGCACTTTGCGCTCATTCGGCTGCGTGCTGCTTGGCATGACGTTATGTCCGGCCTGCCTCTGGGCCAGCCAGTAGCCACCGCCTGCCGCCGCAATCCCAACGGCCAGCATGGCGACCGCAAAACCAAATGCCGAAACCTTCATTTCAGTCCCTCCACATACGCGTAATACAGGCTTGCGGAGAGCTGGCTCAGCTTGCGCTGCTGTTCGATCTGCCGCAGCTGCGCCTCGATCAGATCGCGCTTGGCGGTGATGACGGATGTCAGCTGGCTGTTGCCGGCCTGGTAGGCGGCCAGTTCGAGATCAGAGCGTTTGCTAGCCAGCGGGATCACAGTGCTTTCGGTGCGCGTCAGGGTTCTGCGAAGTTGGTCAAGCTCAGCCAGGCCGCTTTCCAGCTCGGCCTGATGGGCCCGCAGCAGCACTTCCTGCTCGGCTTCCATCTGCGCCACGCTCTGCTGCTTGGCGTTGATCTTGGGCCCCTGGCGGGTGCCAACAAACATCGGAAGGTCGAAGGTGAACTGCACCATCACCATGTCGCCGAACTGGTTGTCGCGGTTGTTGTAGGCAAGCTCAACACCCCAGTCAGGCGTCTTCTCGGCGATCGCCTCGTCCAGCTCAGCGCTGGCCTCGCCAACCCGGGCCGATGCTGCTCGCAAGTCGGGATGCTGAGCCAAGCGGTGGTGCAAATGCGGAGCTTCAAGGCTCAGGTTGGGCACGTTGCCGGTCAGAGGTTGATCGGCCTCGTTGCCGATCCAGCGCCGCAGCTTGGCCCGAGCGATCGCCACATCGCGATTCAGCTCATCTCGCCGATCCTGCAGTGCCAGAGCTTCTTGGTCGGCCTGCAACAGCTCACCAGGCTGAACGCTGCCGCCGGCGATCAGCGATTGCACCGTCGAGCGGAGCATGTCGATCTGCTGCTCCAGTTGATCGAAGAGGCCAACACTGCGTTCGGCGTAGTAGACATCCAACCAGCTCAATGCCGTCTGGCGCTTGATCTCCAACTGCATGGCACGTTGCTCGGCTTCGGCCCGCGTCATGGAGGCTTCGGCCAGTTGGCGACGGGCCAGACGCTTGTCGCTGTTGGGGACCTCCTGCATGAGTCCAATGCGGCGCATGGTCATGGAGTCACGATTCAGGGTGTAACGGTCAGGGCCTTCGATCGGCAGGTTGTCGATGCCTAGAATCAGCTTGGGATCGGGCAGGGCGTCTGCGGGCCCTACAGCCTGCTGTGCCGATTCCACTTGCGCCTGGCGCGCGAGGTTCTCAGGGGCACTCTGCTCGGCCAGAGCTTGGGCTCGTTCGAAGGTTAGGGGCTGCGCCTGCGCGGCAAGCCAGGGAGCTGCCCAGAATGCGGCAGCCAACACGCCGAGATAGCCACGGCGTGGGAAAAGGAAAGTGGACATGCTTTCGCCTCCAATGCGATTGATCGAGGTCGAGACAACGAAACGTGGCCGCGACGATGCGCCTGACTGTAAGGCGCGTGATGATCACTGCATTAGACGAAACGAGGAGGGCGCCAGAGTCCTGCAGGCTCTCGCTTAATCACCGACTGGGTCAGCAATATTTCGGGGCGTGAGAGGAGAGGGGATATGCTCTTGATCACGGTGGTCTGGAGAAGCCCTCCGGTTTTGCATTCCTGACCGGACTTGCAGGGGGACTTACTGGCCAGCCCATCGGACTTGTCCATTTGTTCGCAGCAAGGAGCATCAGCCGTTGCATGGTTCTGATGATCGGCGCTCTGCATCGGGCAAGGTTGTGCCGGCATGCTGAAAGCCACACCGCCGAAGGTCGGCAGCACGAGGCTAGCAATCATTAGCAGGATCAATCCAATCCGACGCACAGCAATTCACCAGGCGGGGCGATAGGGCGACGATAGCAGATTGCCCCGAGGCATGAGCGTTCCTTTTGACGATAACAGCACTTCGTTGATTTGGATCAAATAGAGTGTCATTCGGAGTAGGGTGCGGAAAACAGAGGAACTATCAGGTGATTGCATCACATAGCGCCAGCTGGCACGGCAAAGCCTGGGTATCTCCAGGTTTCGGGGTGTTTTTAGGGCAGGTAGGCAATCATGATTGGCACCGCCACATGGCTCACCAGATCACCATTGGTATCAACCACGACTTGACGGTGACTACACCTGGTAGCCACGTCACGGCCCGAGCCATTTGCATTCAAGCGGGCGTCACTCATCGAATCGAAGCAGTCGAGGTTATTTCGATTTACCTTGATGCACTTTCTGAGGAGGCACGGGCATTCACTGCCTCTACGAGCATCTTGCCTATCGATGTGCAAAGCATTTTGTCTCTGCAGACACTATTGGCAACTCCCTGTATCACCGCACAGAAAATGCGGGGAGCGGTTCGCCAATTTCTTAATCTCACCGATCTACCAATCATCGATCCACGGCTGCAACTTGTCCTGGAAGCCTTGAACGAGCCCACCAATGGCAGACAAGAACTGGCAGATCTGATGCA
The DNA here is from genome assembly GCF_029837695.1 of Pseudomonas sp. GD04019. Classification (GTDB taxonomy): domain Bacteria; phylum Pseudomonadota; class Gammaproteobacteria; order Pseudomonadales; family Pseudomonadaceae; genus Aquipseudomonas. The sequence continues at coordinate 2,496 of NZ_JAOEEA010000015.1, read as the reverse complement.
CCTGTCGACGACTCGCTTTTCTCATTGGTTTGTTGAACAGACTGGCTTGCCATTGCGCAGCTACCGTAAGTGGCTTCGCCTGGTCGCTGCGTTACAACTCATTACTGCTGGCCAAAGTCTGACAGGGGCCGCCCATGCAGCAGGATTCTCGGATTCCGCGCACTTTTCTCGCACCTTTCGCAGCCTCTTTGGCCTCGATCCTTCTTCAGCTCTGAGCCAGGTCAGTCTCAGCAGCTGAGATCAGCTTTTTTGTTCAAGCCAGAACCCTGGGGGCCGCTTAACGTAGGGTCATCAAGAAGAGGGGGCCGCATGATGAACAATTGCTTAAGATTCATGATCCGCTGGTTCAGCTATCCCGTCATATTTGGCGGTACGGCTGGCTGGATGATCTGGCAGCTATACGAGGGCTTGCCATATTGGCCCAGCACAGCCCTGATTGCCGTAGTCGGAATTATTCTGGTCGCCATGCTGGAGCGTCTACAACCGTTCCGTCAGAGCTGGCTTGCCGACCACCACGATACACTGACCGATCTGCTCCACCTGATCGTGAATCTGTCCGTCATCCAGTTCACCGCTGCGGTTCTGGCTCGGCTGGGCGATTGGGTGCCTGACGCTGCGCGTACCTTCCCAACGGATCTGCCGCTGTGGTGCAAGCTACTCATCGTAGCCATGGTTTTGGATCTCAGTCTCTACGGCATGCACCGACTCAGCCACTACGTGCCTTGGCTATGGCACCTGCATGAACCCCATCACAGTGCAGAGCGACTTTACTGGATGAATGGCGAGCGTCGACATCCACTACACGCGGCGATCATGGCGGGCCCTGGACTCTTGGTGCTCTTCGCGATGGGAACACCTTCATCTCTCGTCGCAACCTGGTTTGGCATCCTGACAGTACATCTTGCATTTCAGCATTCCAATCTGGACTACTCGCTAGGCTGGATGAGCAATGTGATTGGCGTTGCTGAGACACACCGCTGGCACCACAAGCGTGAGTTTGAAGATGCTCAGGTTAACTTCGGCGAGTTCTTGCTCCTGTGGGATCACCTGTTTAGGACCTTCTACGCTGGAACAGACAAGCTCGGCGATGCCCAGGTAGGGCTACAAGAGCGTGACTACCCAACGGCATATGGGGCTCAACTGGTAGCTCCGTTTAAGCGGATGTCCCAAACTCGCCGGACTCGCAACACTCATTCGGCACGAAGCTAGCCAGAGTCCGGTAAACCAGAAGCGGGTGGAGCTGGTTGAATCCCAGACCCCATCCGTTGGTGTGGAAGCTTTGTTGGTGCCTCTAGAACTCAGCCTATCAGCGGTCTCGATGCATTTCAGGCATTGCCTTCAAAAGCCCCAATGAAGTCTAAGTTGCCTCCGGTATTGGCGCCCGTGCTGCGACCGCTGTGCATGTTGAATATGCCGGAGATGCGCAGTCACCGCCTGCGTCGCGAATTCGTCACCACTTATCTTGCTCGAGATCAAGCGCCAGGCTGGCCGCAGGATGATGGCAACGTCCATGGTGACACAGAGGAGGTAGAGCCCTCGGGGCAAGCGCGGCAGGGCTATGGGGCAGGCCATAGCCCTCTGCACTACACTGCCAATAGTGTTTAGTTCTCCACGGACGGAAGAAACTTTGCTCGATTACTTTGAACTGGGTTTATTGATTTTTGTTGGGTTGGTACTGTTTTACGGGATGATTGTTATCCATGACATCCCTTGCGAAATTGCCAGGCAGCGCAACCACCCCCATCAGGATTCGATCCATGCCGCCGGCTGGGTCAGTATGTTCACATTGCATGCACTCTGGCCGTTCCTGTGGATATGGGCGACCCTTTACCGGGAAGACCGCGGCTGGGGCTTTGGCGATGGCAGCCCGCAAAGCCGTGTCGTTCGCCTAGAGCAACAAGTAGCTGAACTACAACAGCGTATCGAACGGTTGGAGGAGTATGCAGGGGAGGCACTAGATTCGGGTGAGATCGATTCCTGCGAGAGAATCTGAGCGATGGACTTTTGCGCGTACTCACCGTCTTAGGTGATTTGTCGATCAATATCGTGATCGTCTCGGATTGAGTCGATCTGCCGTCAGGCACCGCAGGTCGTACGGACAACAGTAATCAGGACATTCACTATGTCCGCCTAATCGCATGAGCCTCGTTGGGTACCAAGGCTGTGGATGACAGCTTTGTTGGCACCCCTGAGTTCGGCCTTATCAGCGGCCTCGGTGCATATCAGATATTTCCACTATAAGCCGTTATTATTGATGGAAGAGACCAGGAGCGATGTCCCACATTGACTTCCAAGAAGCAGATGGAGTCCCACATTGCCTTCTAAAACACCAACAAAGTCCCAAGTTGCCTTCCAAGGCGATCAAAAAACAGGTCCAATCCGGCCAAAAGTCCCAGACTGCCTACCGCGAAAGGCAATGTCCGATGGTTTGCCTTCTTCAAGGCAAGCTAACGCACATGGCCTATCGTTTAACATAATATATATTATGCGAAGCCT
>NZ_JAOEEA010000014.1 GCF_029837695.1 Pseudomonas sp. GD04019 | reverse complement strand
GTATTTCTGGCGGGATGAAAAGATAATTGCCATGACGTTGATGGTTGCCAGTATTGCTGGTTGTTGGCATTTCTAGGCATTTCAATGTCGCATCGTTATGATGCCTGCCTCTTTATCCGAGCGTTCTTTTGATGCGGGAAGTATTGCGGCTGCTGCAGGATGGCCAGTTTCATTCCGGCGAGTCCATTGGGGCGCTGCTGGGAGTCAGTCGTGCGGCTGTCTGGAAGCGTCTGCAGCATCTCGAAGCTGCACTTGGCCTGCAAGTGCATAGGGTGCGCGGGCGTGGATACCGTCTGGCCTCACCGCTTTCGTTGTTGGATGAAGAGGTGATCTTTGCTGCCTCTAGTGGCTTTGGCTGGAAAGCCCAGGTAAGTGAGTCGATCGACTCCACCAATGCCGAGGTGCTGCGCCGCCTAGCCGCCTCTGCTGAAGCTCCGCTCCTGGTATTGGCTGAGAAACAGGAAAGTGGTCGCGGTCGTCGGGGGCGTGCCTGGGTCAGCCCATTTGGCGAGAACCTCTATTACAGTCTCGGGCTGCGTCTTGAAGGCTCGACCTTTCCTCTCGATGGCTTAAGTCTGTCGGTTGGCTTGGCTGTGCTGCGGGCTCTGCAGGAGGTTGGCTGCGCCAGTGTTGGGCTTAAGTGGCCGAACGATCTGCTGGCTTCGGGGCGAAAGATTGCCGGTGTACTGCTCGAGCTTGCAGGAGATCCTGCGGGTGCATGTCAGGTGGTAATCGGCATCGGTATCAATGTGAATATGCTGCCTGGCAGCTCGACGCCAATCGATCAGCCCTGGACTTCGCTGCGAGAGCAACTCGGCTGCATGATTGATCGCACCGAGCTGGTGTTGATGCTGAGTCGCTGGCTGCGCCATTACCTGGATCTGCATGGGCGAGAGGGCTTTGCGGCGTTGCGCGAGGAGTGGGAGGTGGAACATCTCTGGCAGGGGCGGGAGGTCAGCCTGTTGGCGGGGCCTCAGCATATCGATGGTCGCGTCCTTGGAGTGGATCGGGTCGGAGCGCTGCGCCTGGATATTGCGGGGCAAGAGCGGCAATTCAGTGGTGGCGAGCTTAGTCTGAGGTTGCGTGATGATTCTTGAGCTGGACTGCGGGAATAGCCTGATCAAGTGGCGGGTTCAAGGCGGGGGGCAGATGCATGGCGGCGTCGTTGACTCCGATGAGCGCTTGCTCGAGGCGCTGCGCGACGTCGCTGGCTTGTCGCTACTGGGCTGTCGCTTGGTCAGTGTGCGTAGCGATGCGGAAACTTCATCGTTGGTGGGCGTGCTCGAGGCGAAGTTCGGGGTCGAGGTGCTTTGCGCTCAGCCTGCCTTGCAACTCGCGGGGGTGCGTAACGGTTATGACGATTATGCGCGGCTTGGGCTGGATCGCTGGCTCGCGGTGGTGGGCGCGTATCAACTGGAGCAGGGCGCTTGTCTGGTGCTGGATCTGGGGACGGCGGTCACTTCCGATCTCGTAACTGCTGATGGCGAGCACTTGGGTGGATATATCTGTCCTGGTCTTCCTCTGATGCGCAATCAGTTACGAACTCATACAAGGCGTATCCGGTACGACGATGCCGAGGCCGAGCTGGCGATGCATAGTCTGCAGCCGGGAAGGGTAACGGTCGAGGCTGTAGAGCGCGGCTGCGCGTTAATGTTGCGCGGCTTTGTCCTGACTCAGGTCGAGCTTGCTCGCGAGCTGCTTGGAGAGGCCTTTGGTGTTTATCTCACGGGAGGCGATGCCGGCCTGGTGAGCGAGGTGTTGCCGCAGGCGCGGCAAGTGTCTGACCTTGTGTTCGTCGGCTTGGCTCAGGCTTGCCCGCTGCCGGTGGAGGGCGCTTGATGCGTTGGTTCTTTCTGCTTCTGCTGGTTCTTAACCTCTTCTATTACGTCTGGCATCAGCAGCAGGCGCCTTTGCGGATCAAGGAAGTGGAGCCAATGGCTCTCTATAAAGGAGAGCGCCAGGGCATTCGCCTGCTGGATGCTGCCGACCGGGCGAAGACGCGTCCGGAGCTTGTGCAGCCGTCTTCCGCTGTGGATGAAACCTGTCTGTTCCTGGGGAGCTTCCAGGGCGAGGATGCTGCCCGGCAGATCGAGCAGCGCCTTATTGCTCTGGATATCGAGGCTCAGGTGCGCGCGGTGGATGCGGCGGCGGGGCTGGACTATTGGGTTTATCTGGCTCCTTTGGCTTCGCGCCAGGCCTCGTTGCGCCAGTTAAAGGAGTTGCAGGCACGCAAGATCGACAGTTACATCATCACTCAGGGCGATCTGGCCAACGGCATTTCTCTGGGGATTTTCCCCCGGAGCGATTCCGCGGAAAGTGTGATGCAGCGTTTGCGTGATGCGGGCTACGAGCCGATGCTGCGAGAGCTGCCGCGAGCGCAGCGCAGTTTCTGGGTGCGCGTCGCTCCGGAGAGTCGTCGCTTGGCCGACGATGTCCTGCAGCAGCTGGCCTCGGACTTCAAAGATCTGCAGCACCAAATAATGCCGTGTGAAAGCGTTGCAAGTGCTCAATAGTTTGCATAGAATGGCGCCCGCTTTGCGAGGGTCGCCTCGCGGGGCTGTTGTCAAAGAGTGCTAACCTCAAGTTTTTATTGAGGAAATGCTTGACAGCAGGGTGGCATGAGAAGAGAATGCCGCCTCACTTTGGAGGGGTTCCCGAGCGGCCAAAGGGATCAGACTGTAAATCTGACGTCATAGACTTCGAAGGTTCGAATCCTTCCCCCTCCACCAGATTTAAGCGAGAGCCACAAGCTCCGCGGGCATAGTTTAGTGGTAGAACCTCAGCCTTCCAAGCTGATGATGCGGGTTCGATTCCCGCTGCCCGCTCCAAGTTTGTTGTTCATGCAAAGTGTTTCGCTCATGTAGCTCAGCTGGTAGAGCACACCCTTGGTAAGGGTGAGGTCAGCGGTTCAAATCCGCTCATGAGCTCCACTTCAACAAAGGCAGATATGCAGATATCTGCCTTTGTTTTAATGGCAGTGTCAGTTCTCAATTCCTTGTTCGGAGACGGGTCAGATGGCTAAGGAAAAATTTGAACGTAACAAACCGCACGTCAACGTTGGCACCATCGGTCACGTTGACCACGGTAAAACCACTCTGACCGCTGCTCTGACCCGCGTCTGCTCCGAAGTATTCGGTTCGGCCAAGGTCGACTTCGACAAGATCGACTCCGCTCCGGAAGAGAAAGCTCGCGGTATCACCATCAACACCGCTCACGTTGAGTACGACTCGGCCGTTCGCCACTACGCGCACGTTGACTGCCCGGGCCACGCCGACTACGTGAAGAACATGATCACCGGTGCTGCCCAGATGGACGGCGCGATCCTGGTTTGCTCGGCCGCCGATGGCCCGATGCCGCAAACCCGTGAGCACATCCTGCTGTCCCGTCAGGTAGGCGTTCCTTACATCGTTGTCTTCCTGAATAAGGCCGACATGGTGGACGACGCTGAGCTGCTGGAACTGGTCGAGATGGAAGTTCGTGACCTGCTGTCCACCTACGACTTCCCGGGCGACGACACTCCGATCATCATCGGTTCCGCTCTGATGGCTCTGAACGGCCAAGACGACAACGAAATGGGCACCAGCGCTGTTAAGAAGCTGGTCGAGACTCTGGATGCCTACATCCCTGAGCCGGTTCGTGCCATCGACATGCCGTTCCTGATGCCGATCGAAGACGTGTTCTCCATCTCCGGCCGCGGTACCGTGGTAACCGGTCGTGTTGAGCGCGGCATCGTCAAGATCCAGGAAGAAATCGAGATCGTTGGTCTGCGTGAAACCACCAAGACCACCTGCACTGGCGTTGAAATGTTCCGCAAGCTGCTCGACGAAGGTCGTGCTGGCGAGAACTGCGGTGTTCTGCTGCGCGGCACCAAGCGTGACGACGTAGAGCGTGGTCAGGTTCTGGCCAAGCCGGGCACCATCAAGCCGCACACCAAGTTCGAAGCTGAAGTGTACGTTCTGTCCAAAGAAGAAGGTGGTCGCCACACCCCGTTCTTCAAGGGCTACCGTCCGCAGTTCTACTTCCGTACTACCGACGTGACCGGTTCGTGCGAACTGCCGGAAGGCGTTGAGATGGTAATGCCGGGCGACAACATCAAAATGGTTGTTACCCTGATCAAGCCGATCGCCATGGACGACGGCCTGCGTTTCGCCATTCGCGAAGGCGGCCGTACCGTTGGTGCCGGCGTGGTTGCTAAGGTCATCGAGTAATCGGTTGATCTGCCTCGGTAAGGTCGGCATAATGGTCGGCCTTACTTCGATTTAGGCCAGTAGCTCAATTGGCAGAGCGGCGGTCTCCAAAACCGCAGGTTGGGGGTTCGATTCCCTCCTGGCCTGCCAGATTCCTGGGTAAAAGTGGATCTGGCGTTTCTTTCAACAGGGTTTTCTCATGAATGCCAAAGCTGAAGCTCAAAACTCCCGCTTTGATGTGCTGAAGTGGCTCGCAGTAGCTGCTCTGGTCGTCGCTGGTGTTGTCGGCAATCAGTATTTCTCGGCTGAACCGCTTCTGTATCGCGTGCTGGCTCTGCTGGCTCTGGCCGTGGTGGTCGGTTTCGTCGCGCTGCAGACTGCGAAAGGTCAGGCGTTCTTTGCTCTGGCAAAAGAAGCGCGCATCGAGATTCGCAAGGTTGTCTGGCCGACCCGCCAGGAAACCACGCAAACCACTCTGATCGTGGTTGCCGTGGTTCTGGTGATGTCGTTGGTCCTGTGGGGCTTGGATAGCCTGCTGGGCTGGCTTGTTTCGTTGATTGTCGGTTAAGGGTGTCCCGTGGCTAAGCGTTGGTACGTTGTGCATGCTTACTCGGGTTACGAGAAGCATGTCATGCGCTCGCTGATTGAGCGCGTCAAGCTGGCTGGCATGGAAGACGAGTTCGGCGAAATTCTGGTCCCCACCGAAGAAGTGGTGGAGATGCGTAACGGCCAGAAGCGCAAGAGTGAGCGTAAGTTCTTCCCAGGCTATGTGCTGGTTCAGATGGAAATGAACGAGGCGACCTGGCACCTGATCAAGGATACGCCGCGCGTCATGGGCTTCATTGGTGGTACTGCCGACAAGCCGGCGCCGATTACCGAGAAAGAGGCCGACGCCATTCTGCGTCGTGTTGCCGATAGCGGTGACAAGCCGAAGCCGAAGACTCTGTTCGAGCCGGGTGAGACCGTTCGCGTTATCGATGGTCCGTTCGCCGACTTCAATGGCGTTGTCGAAGAAGTTAACTACGAAAAGAGTCGGATCCAAGTGGCCGTGCTTATTTTCGGTCGCTCCACGCCGGTGGAGCTGGAGTTCAGTCAGGTCGAGAAGGCATAACTGGACAATGCATCCCGAACCCCGCAGCCGCTGGCTGTGGGGTTTTGTCGTCACTGGGATAAATGTGTACTAACCGGGGAGCCTCAGCGAGGCGCTTGACCCGATATTGGAGTAGCTCATGGCTAAGAAGATTCAGGCTTACATCAAGCTGCAAGTAAAGGCCGGCCAGGCCAACCCGTCGCCACCCGTCGGCCCTGCTCTGGGTCAGCACGGCGTGAACATCATGGAATTCTGCAAGGCGTTCAACGCCAAGACCCAGGGCATGGAACCTGGTCTGCCGACTCCTGTGATCATCACCGTTTACAGCGACCGCAGCTTCACCTTTGAAACCAAAAGCACCCCGGCTTCGGTGCTGCTGAAGAAGGCCGCCGGCCTGACCAGCGGTTCCGCTCGTCCGAACACCGTCAAAGTTGGCACCGTTACCCGTGCTCAGCTGGAAGAGATCGCCAAGACCAAGCAGGCCGATCTGACCGCCGCTGACCTGGATGCGGCCGTGCGTACCATCGCCGGCTCCGCTCGTAGCATGGGCCTGAACGTGGAGGGTGTGTAATGGCTAAGGTAACCAAGCGTCAGAAGGCTATCGCCGAGAAGATCGAAGCCGGCAAGGCTTACAACTTCGAAGAGGCCGCCAAGCTGCTGGCCGAGCTGTCCACCGTCAAGTTCACCGAGTCCTTCGACGTCTCCGTGAACCTGGGCGTTGACCCGCGTAAATCCGACCAGGTCGTGCGTGGCGCCACCGTGCTGCCGAACGGCACTGGCAAGACCGTCCGCGTTGCCGTGTTCACCCAGGGGCCGGGCGCTGAAGCCGCTCTGGCTGCCGGCGCTGACAAAGTCGGTATGGACGAACTGGCTGCCGAAATGAAGGCCGGCGATCTGAACTACGACGTGGTCATCGCCTCCCCGGACGCCATGCGCGTCGTCGGTCAGCTGGGTCAGGTTCTCGGCCCGCGCGGTCTGATGCCGAACCCGAAAGTCGGCACCGTGACTCCGGACGTCGCTACCGCTGTGAAGAACGCCAAGGCTGGTCAGGTGCGTTTCCGTACCGACAAGAACGGCATCATCCACACCTCCGTAGGCAAAGTCGGCTTCGAAGCCGCTGCGCTGAAGCAGAACGTGGAAGCCCTGCTGTCTGACCTCAAGCGTCTGAAGCCGTCCACCTCCAAAGGTGTGTACGTCAAGCGCGTGACCCTGAGCACCACCATGGGTCCGGGTCTGGTGATCGATCAGGCTTCCCTGGAAGCCTAAGTGATATGGCAGGCGGACTCGTCCGCCGGCTTGCAAAGATTGGGGTCCCTGCCTGGCGGGGGCTATCCAAGACCGTAGGCGGCGCAAGCCTTAAACCCGGAGAGCGATCTCCACAAGCCTACGCAGATGGTGCTCCCGATTCCTTACCGAATCAGACACCAAAACGACACCAGGTTTCGACCAGGTGAAACGGTAACAAGCAGGAGTTTTACCCGTGGCAATTAAACTCGAAGACAAGAAGGCCATCGTCGCTGAAGTCAACGAGGCTGCCAAAGTCGCCCTGTCTGCTGTTGTGGCTGATGCCCGCGGTGTGACTGTTGGCGCTATGACCGGACTCCGTAAAGAGGCTCGTGAAGCTGGTGTGTACGTGAAAGTCGTACGTAACACCCTGCTCAAGCGTGCAGTTGCTGATACTGAATACAGTATCCTCAACGACGTTTTCGCCGGCCCGACCTTGATCGCTTTCTCCAACGAGCACCCGGGCGCTGCTGCCCGTCTGTTCAAAGAGTTCGCTAAAGGTAACGACAAGTTCGAGATCAAGGCAGCTGCGTTCGAGGGCAAGTTCCTCGCAGCAAACCAGATCGACGTACTGGCAACTCTGCCGACCTACGACGAAGCCATTTCGCAGCTGATGAGCGTGATTCAAGGCGCTACCAGCAAGCTGGCTCGTACTCTGGCGGCCGTTCGCGACCAGAAAGAAGCTGCCGCTGCCTAAGGCGCCGAAAGCACTTTCAAATCATATGTTTAATTTGATGGCTGCGTAGGCTGTCACCCCAATACAGGATTTAAGTCATGTCTCTGACTAACGAGCAAATCATCGAAGCCATCGGCCAGAAAACCGTTCTGGAAGTTGTTGAGCTGATCAAAGCGATGGAAGAGAAGTTCGGCGTTACCGCCGCTGCTGCCACCGTTGCTGCTGCTGGCCCGGCTGCTGCCGCTGCTGAAGAGCAAACCGAGTTCAACGTAGTTCTGGCCGAAGCCGGCGACAAGAAAGTCAACGTGATCAAAGCTGTTCGCGAACTGACTGGTCTGGGCCTGAAAGAAGCCAAAGAGAAAGTCGACACCGCTCCGCAAGTCATCGCCGAAGGCCTGACCAAGGAAGCTGCTGAAGACGCCAAGAAGAAGCTGGAAGAAGCTGGCGCCAAAGTCGAGCTCAAGTAAGCGACGACCTTGCGTCTACAGCCCGAGCGTTAAGCGAAAGGCTGATGGCTGGTGGCTAATGCCACCGGCCTTTTTCCGTTATGGGCGGAGTTCGAATGAGCTCTGTCCATGATGTGAAAACCCCGCCCGAGGGCGGCGCAAACCAAGGGGTTTGCACGATTTTCTGGTCGTTGCCGTCGGCAGCGGCCAAACAAGCAGGTGACCAAGCTGGGGAACGCTGATGGCTTACTCATACACTGAGAAAAAACGTATCCGCAAGGACTTTAGCAAGTTGCCGGACGTGATGGATGTGCCTTATCTCCTGGCCATCCAGCTGGATTCGTATCGCGAATTCCTGCAGCAAGGAGTGAGCAAGGAGCAGTTCCGCGACGTTGGCCTGCATGCGGCCTTCAAGTCCGTATTCCCGATCATCAGCTACTCCGGCAACGCCGCTCTCGAGTACGTTGGCTACCGCCTGGGCGAGCCTGCGTTCGACGTCAAAGAGTGCGTGCTGCGTGGCGTGACCTTCGCCGTACCGCTGCGGGTCAAAGTCCGTCTGATCATCTTCGACAAAGAGTCGTCGAACAAAGCGATCAAGGACATCAAAGAGCAAGAAGTGTACATGGGCGAAATTCCGCTCATGACCGAGAACGGTACCTTCATCATCAACGGTACCGAGCGTGTGATCGTTTCCCAGCTGCACCGCTCCCCGGGTGTGTTCTTCGACCACGACCGTGGCAAGACCCACAGCTCCGGCAAGCTGCTGTACTCTGCGCGCATCATTCCCTACCGCGGCTCCTGGCTGGACTTCGAGTTCGATCCGAAGGACGCCGTGTTCGTCCGTATCGACCGTCGCCGCAAGCTGCCGGCTTCCGTCCTGCTGCGCGCCCTGGGCTACAGCACCGAGGAAGTGCTGGATACCTTCTATGACACCAACGTCTTCCACGTGAAGGGCGAGACCCTCAACCTGGAACTGGTGCCGCAGCGTCTGCGTGGCGAGATCGCCGCGTTCGACATCAAGGACGAGAAGGGCAAGGTCATCGTTGAGCAGGGCCGCCGTATCACCGCGCGCCACATCAACCAGATCGACAAGGCCGGCATCAAAGAGCTGGAAGTTCCGCTCGACTACCTGCTGGGCCGTACCACTGCCAAGGCCATCGTGCATCCGGCCACCGGCGAGATCGTGGCCGAGTGCAACACCGAGATGACCACCGACCTGCTGGCCAAGATCGTCAAGGCCCAGGTCGTTCGCATCGAGACCCTGTACACCAACGACATCGACTGCGGTCCGTTCATCTCCGACACGCTGAAGATCGACTCCACCGGCAACCAGCTGGAAGCCCTGGTCGAGATTTACCGCATGATGCGTCCTGGCGAGCCGCCAACCAAGGATGCCGCCGAGACCCTGTTCAACAACCTGTTCTTCAGCGCCGAGCGTTACGATCTGTCCGCAGTCGGCCGCATGAAGTTCAACCGTCGTATCGGTCGCACCGAGATCGAAGGCTCCGGCGTTCTGTCCAAAGAAGACATCGTCGACGTGCTGAAGACCCTGGTCGACATCCGTAACGGCAAGGGCATCGTCGACGACATCGACCACCTGGGTAACCGTCGCGTCCGTTGCGTCGGCGAGATGGCCGAGAACCAGTTCCGCGTGGGCCTGGTGCGCGTCGAGCGCGCCGTCAAAGAGCGTCTGTCGATGGCCGAAAGCGAAGGCCTGATGCCGCAGGACCTGATCAACGCCAAACCGGTTGCGGCGGCGGTGAAAGAGTTCTTCGGTTCCAGCCAGCTTTCCCAGTTCATGGACCAGAACAACCCGCTCTCCGAGATCACCCACAAGCGCCGCGTCTCCGCACTCGGCCCGGGCGGTCTGACCCGTGAGCGCGCCGGCTTCGAAGTCCGCGACGTACACCCGACCCACTACGGCCGCGTGTGCCCGATCGAGACCCCTGAAGGTCCGAACATCGGTCTGATCAACTCCCTGGCCGCCTATGCCCGCACCAACCAGTACGGCTTCCTGGAAAGCCCGTACCGCGTGGTGAAGGACACCAAGGTCACCGACGAGATCGTGTTCCTGTCCGCCATCGAAGAGGCCGATCACGTGATCGCCCAGGCTTCGGCGACCATGAACGCCAAGGGCCAACTGGTCGACGAGCTGGTGAACGTGCGTCACCTCAACGAGTTCACCGTCAAGGCGCCGGAAGACGTCACCCTGATGGACGTGTCGCCGAAGCAGGTCGTTTCCGTCGCTGCCTCGCTGATCCCGTTCCTCGAGCACGACGACGCCAACCGTGCACTCATGGGCTCGAACATGCAGCGTCAGGCTGTACCGACCCTGCGCGCCGACAAGCCGCTGGTAGGTACCGGCATGGAGCGCAACGTCGCCCGTGACTCCGGCGTCTGCGTTGTGGCCCGTCGTGGCGGTGTGATCGACTCCGTCGATGCCAGCCGTATCGTGGTGCGTGTTGCCGATGACGAAGTGGAAACCGGTGAAGCCGGTGTCGACATCTATAACCTGACCAAGTACACCCGCTCCAACCAAAACACCTGCATCAACCAGCGTCCGCTGGTAAGCAAGGGTGACGTGGTGGCGCGTGGCGACATCATGGCCGACGGCCCGTCCACCGACATGGGTGAACTGGCGCTGGGCCAGAACATGCGCGTCGCGTTCATGCCGTGGAACGGCTTCAACTTCGAAGACTCCATCTGCCTGTCCGAGCGCGTGGTCCAGGAAGACCGCTTCACCACGATCCACATCCAGGAACTGACCTGTGTGGCCCGTGACACCAAGCTCGGCCCAGAGGAAATCACCGCGGACATCCCGAACGTGGGTGAGGCTGCGCTGAACAAGCTGGACGAAGCCGGTATCGTTTACGTCGGCGCCGAAGTCATGGCCGGCGACATCCTGGTCGGCAAGGTCACTCCGAAAGGTGAGACCCAGCTGACTCCGGAAGAAAAACTGCTGCGCGCGATCTTCGGTGAGAAGGCCAGCGACGTTAAGGACACCTCCCTGCGCGTGCCGACCGGCACCAAGGGCACCGTCATCGACGTCCAGGTCTTCACCCGTGATGGCGTGGAGCGCGACAGCCGCGCTCTGGCCATCGAGAAGCAGCAGCTCGACGAGATCCGCAAGGATCTGAACGAAGAGTTCCGCATCGTCGAAGGCGCTACCTTCGAGCGTCTGCGTTCCGCCCTGGTTGGTGCCAAGGCCGAAGGCGGCGCCGGCCTGAAGAAAGGCACTGCGATCACCGACGAGTACCTCGACGGTCTGGAGCGTGGTCAGTGGTTCAAGCTGCGCATGGCCGACGACGCTCTCAACGAGCAGCTGGAGAAGGCCCAGGCCTACATCAGCGACCGTCGCCAGCTGCTGGATGACAAGTTCGAAGACAAGAAGCGCAAGCTGCAGCAGGGCGACGACCTGGCGCCGGGCGTGCTGAAGATCGTCAAGGTCTACCTGGCGATCAAGCGTCGCATCCAGCCGGGCGACAAGATGGCCGGTCGTCACGGTAACAAGGGTGTGGTCTCCGTGATCATGCCGGTCGAAGACATGCCGCACGATGCCAATGGCACCCCGGTCGACATCGTCCTCAACCCGCTGGGCGTACCGTCGCGTATGAACGTCGGTCAGATCCTCGAAACCCACCTGGGTCTGGCGGCCAAGGGCCTGGGCGAGAAGATCAATCGCATGCTCGAAGAGCAGCGCAAGATCGCCGAGCTGCGCAAGTTCCTCAACGAGATCTACAACGAGATCGGTGGTCGCCAGGAAAGCCTGAACGAGTTCTCGGACACCGAGATCCTCGAGCTGGCGAAGAACCTGAAAGGCGGCGTGCCGATGGCTACCGCCGTGTTCGACGGTGCCAAGGAAACCGAGATCAAGGCCATGCTGAAGCTGGCCGATCTGCCGGAAAGCGGCCAGATGCGCCTGTTCGACGGCCGTACCGGTAACCAGTTCGAGCGCCCGACCACCGTCGGCTACATGTACATGCTCAAGCTGAACCACCTGGTCGACGACAAGATGCACGCTCGTTCCACCGGTTCCTACAGCCTGGTTACCCAGCAGCCGCTGGGTGGTAAGGCGCAGTTCGGTGGTCAGCGCTTCGGTGAGATGGAGGTCTGGGCACTGGAAGCCTACGGCGCCGCCTACACCCTGCAGGAAATGCTGACCGTGAAGTCGGACGACGTGAACGGCCGGACCAAGATGTACAAGAACATCGTGGACGGCGATCACCGCATGGAGGCCGGCATGCCCGAGTCCTTCAACGTGTTGATCAAAGAGATCCGCTCGCTCGGTATCGACATCGAACTGGAAACCGAATAACACGCCTTGCTGCGGCCGCACCGTCGGCCACAGCGAGTCTGTGAGGAGGAAAGGCCTTGAAAGACTTGCTGAATCTGTTGAAAAACCAGGGTCAGGTTGAAGAGTTCGATGCGATCCGTATCGGTCTGGCTTCGCCTGAGATGATCCGTTCCTGGTCTTTCGGTGAAGTGAAAAAACCGGAAACCATCAACTACCGTACCTTCAAGCCCGAGCGTGACGGCCTGTTCTGCGCCAAGATCTTTGGCCCGGTCAAGGACTACGAGTGCCTGTGCGGTAAGTACAAGCGCCTCAAGCACCGCGGCGTGATCTGCGAGAAGTGCGGCGTGGAAGTGGCCCTGGCCAAGGTCCGTCGTGAGCGCATGGCGCACATCGAACTGGCCTCGCCGGTCGCCCACATCTGGTTCCTGAAGTCCCTGCCGTCCCGTATCGGCCTGCTGCTGGACATGACCCTGCGTGACATCGAGCGCGTGCTCTATTTCGAGAGCTACGTGGTGATCGATCCGGGCATGACCACCCTGGAGAAGGGCCAGCTGCTGAATGACGAGCAGTACTTCGAAGCCCTCGAAGAGTTCGGTGACGACTTCGACGCTCGCATGGGCGCCGAGGCCGTTCGCGAGCTGCTCAACGCCATCGACCTGGATCACGAGATCGGCCGCCTGCGCGAAGAGATTCCGCAGACCAACTCCGAGACCAAGATCAAGAAGCTGTCCAAGCGCCTGAAGCTGATGGAAGCCTTCAAGGACTCCGGCAACCACCCGGAGTGGATGGTCCTGACCGTTCTGCCGGTACTGCCGCCGGACCTGCGTCCGCTGGTTCCGCTGGATGGCGGCCGCTTCGCGACTTCCGATCTTAACGATCTGTATCGCCGCGTGATCAACCGTAACAACCGTCTGAAGCGCCTGCTCGACCTGGCCGCGCCGGACATCATCGTGCGCAACGAAAAGCGCATGCTGCAGGAAGCGGTCGATGCCCTGCTGGATAACGGCCGTCGCGGTCGCGCCATCACCGGCTCGAACAAGCGTCCGCTGAAGTCCCTGGCCGACATGATCAAAGGTAAGCAAGGTCGCTTCCGTCAGAACCTGCTCGGTAAGCGCGTGGACTACTCCGGTCGTTCCGTGATCACCGTGGGCCCGACCCTGCGCCTGCACCAGTGCGGTCTGCCGAAGAAGATGGCCCTCGAGCTGTTCAAGCCGTTCATTTTCGGCAAGCTCGAAGCCCGCGGCATGGCCACCACCATCAAGGCGGCCAAGAAGATGGTCGAGCGCGAACTGCCAGAGGTCTGGGACGTTCTCGCCGAAGTCATCCGCGAACATCCCGTGCTGCTCAACCGCGCACCGACCCTGCACCGTCTGGGCATCCAGGCGTTCGAACCGGTTCTGATCGAAGGTAAAGCGATTCAGCTGCACCCGCTGGTCTGCGCCGCGTACAACGCCGACTTCGACGGTGACCAGATGGCCGTACACGTTCCGCTGACCCTCGAGGCCCAGCTGGAAGCCCGCGCGCTGATGATGTCCACCAACAACGTGCTGTCGCCCGCCAACGGCGAGCCGATCATCGTGCCGTCCCAGGACGTGGTACTGGGTCTGTACTACATGACCCGTGAAGCCATCAACGCCAAGGGCGAAGGTCGCGTATTCGCCGACCTGCAGGAAGTCGACCGCGTGTTCCGCGCCGGCGAAGCCTCCCTGCACGCCAAGGTCAAGGTGCGCATCAACGAGACCGTCAAGCAGAAGGACGGCAGCCTGGTCAAGAACACCCGCATCGTCGACACCACCGTCGGCCGCGCGCTGCTGTTCCAGATCGTCCCGGCCGGCCTGTCCTATGACGTGGTCAACCAGTCGATGAAGAAGAAGGCGATCTCCCGTCTGATCAACCAGTGCTACCGCACCGTGGGTCTGAAGGACACCGTGATCTTCGCCGACCAGCTGATGTACACCGGTTTCGCCTACTCGACCATCTCCGGTGTGTCGATCGGCGTGAACGACTTCGTCATCCCGGACGAGAAGGCGCGCATCATCGACGCCGCCACCGAGGAAGTGAAGGAAATCGAATCGCAGTACGCCTCCGGCCTGGTCACCCAGGGCGAGAAGTACAACAAGGTGATCGACCTCTGGTCCAAGGCCAACGACGAAGTGTCCAAGGCGATGATGGCCAACCTCTCGAAAGAGAAGGTCGTCGACCGCGAAGGCAAGGAAGTCGACCAGGAGTCCTTCAACTCCATGTACATGATGGCGGACTCCGGTGCTCGTGGTAGCGCCGCCCAGATCCGTCAGCTGGCCGGTATGCGTGGCCTGATGGCCAAGCCGGACGGCTCCATCATCGAGACTCCGATCACCGCGAACTTCCGTGAAGGCCTGAACGTACTGCAGTACTTCATCTCCACTCACGGTGCTCGTAAGGGTCTGGCGGATACCGCACTGAAGACCGCGAACTCCGGTTACCTGACCCGTCGTCTGGTCGACGTGGCGCAGGACCTGGTCGTGACCGAAGTCGACTGCGGCACCGAACACGGTCTGCTGATGACTCCGCACATCGAAGGCGGCGACGTGGTCGAGCCGCTCGGTGAGCGCGTACTCGGCCGTGTGATCGCCAAGGACGTGCCGAAGCCGGGCAGCGATGAAATCATCGTTCCAGCCGGTACCCTGGTCGACGAGCAGTGGGTCGAGTTCATCGAGCGCAACAGCATCGACGAAGTGATCGTGCGTTCGCCGATCACCTGCGAAACCCGCTATGGCATCTGCGCCAAGTGCTACGGCCGCGATCTGGCCCGTGGTCATCAGGTCAACATCGGTGAAGCGGTCGGCGTCATCGCCGCCCAGTCCATCGGTGAGCCGGGTACCCAGCTGACCATGCGTACGTTCCACATCGGTGGTGCCGCCAGCCGTACTTCGGCTGCCGACAGCGTCCAGGTGAAGAACGGTGGTGCGATCCGTCTGCACAACCTGAAGCATGTCGAGCGTGCCGATGGCGCCCTGGTCGCGGTTTCGCGCTCCGGTGAGCTGGCCATCGCTGACGAGTTCGGTCGCGAGCGCGAGCGTTACAAGCTGCCGTACGGTGCCGTGATTTCCGTGAAGGAAGGCGACAAGGTCGACGCTGGCGCCATCGTCGCCAAATGGGACCCGCACACCCACCCGATCGTGACCGAAATGAAGGGTACCGTGACCTTCGTTGGCATGGAGGAGGGCATCACCATCAAGCGCCAGACCGACGAACTGACCGGTCTGACCAACATCGAAGTGCTGGATCCGAAGGATCGTCCGGCCGCCGGCAAGGACATCCGTCCGGCGCTGAAGATGGTCGACGCCAATGGCAAGGAACTGCTGCTGCCGGGTACTGACGTACCGGCCCAGTACTTCCTGCCGGCCAACGCCCTGGTTGGCGTGGCCGACGGTGCGCAGATTGGTGTCGGTGACGTCATCGCTCGTATCCCGCAGGAAACCTCGAAGACCCGCGACATCACCGGTGGTCTGCCGCGCGTTGCCGACCTGTTCGAAGCCCGTCGTCCGAAAGAGGCCTCGATCCTGGCGGAAATCAGCGGCACCATCTCGTTCGGCAAGGAGACCAAGGGCAAGCGCCGTCTGGTCATCACGCCGACCGATGGCAGCGATCCGTACGAGGAGCTGATTCCGAAGTGGCGTCACCTGAACGTCTTCGAAGGCGAACAAGTAAACCGCGGCGAAGTTATCTCCGACGGTCCGAGCGATCCGCACGACATCCTGCGTCTGCTGGGCGTCAGCGCGCTGGCCAAGTACATCGTCAACGAGATCCAGGACGTTTACCGTCTGCAGGGCGTGAAGATCAACGACAAGCACATCGAGACCATTCTGCGTCAGATGCTGCGTAAGGTTGAGATCAGCGAATCCGGCGACTCCAGCTTCATCAAGGGCGATCAGATGGAGCTGACCCACGTGCTGGGCGAGAACGAGCAACTGGCGGCCGACGACAAGTTCATCGCCAAGTTCGAGCGTGTTCTGCTGGGTATCACCAAGGCCTCGCTGTCCACCGAGTCGTTCATCTCCGCGGCTTCCTTCCAGGAAACCACCCGCGTGCTGACCGAAGCGGCCGTGACCGGCAAGCGCGACTACCTGCGCGGCCTGAAGGAGAACGTTGTTGTGGGTCGTCTGATCCCGGCCGGTACCGGCCTGGCCTACCACAGCGAGCGTAAGCGTCGTCGTGATGCCGACAAGCCTCAGCGCGTGAGCGCGAGCGAGGTCGAAGCGGCTCTGACCGAAGCGCTGAACTCCAGCGGCAACTGATAGAGAAGGGGCCCCGGGTGAGCAATCACCCGGGGCCTCGTCTTGACTGGGGGCGGGAGTCTCTTTAGACTCATGCACCCCTAAATTTGGCAGGGCGCTAGCTCTGCCATTTTGCTTTAGGGCAATAGCGTCGAAAGACAACAGTGGAGCTTATAGATGGCAACTATCAACCAGCTGGTACGCCAGCCGCGCAAGCGTCTCGTCGAGAAGAGCGACGTGCCTGCGCTGCAGAACTGCCCGCAGCGCCGTGGCGTGTGCACTCGTGTGTACACCACCACGCCGAAGAAACCGAACTCCGCACTGCGTAAAGTGTGCCGTGTTCGTCTGACCAACGGTTTTGAAGTCACTTCCTACATCGGTGGTGAAGGTCACAACCTGCAAGAGCACAGCGTCGTGCTGATCCGTGGCGGTCGTGTAAAAGACCTTCCGGGTGTGCGCTACCACACTGTTCGCGGTTCGCTGGATACCACCGGCGTTAAAGACCGTAAGCAGGGTCGCTCGAAGTACGGTACCAAGCGTCCGAAGTAATTCGGTTCGCCATTTTTCTATTTATTGAGTCGATAAGAGTAAGGTCGGGCGTAACCGATTGGTTATGGTCCCGGGCTAACCTGAAGACCGTTTGAGGGCTTATCATGCCAAGACGTCGTGTAGCAGCTAAGCGTGAGATTCTGGACGATCCGAAATACGGAAGCCTGATTCTCGCCAAGTTCATGAACCACGTGATGGAAAGCGGTAAAAAGGCCGTTGCCGAGCGCATCGTTTATGGTGCTCTGGAAACCGTCAAAACCCGCAAGAACAGCGATCCCCTGGAGATCTTCGAGAAAGCTCTCGACGCCATCGCTCCGCTGGTCGAAGTAAAGTCCCGCCGTGTAGGCGGTGCTACCTACCAGGTTCCGGTCGAAGTTCGTCCGTCCCGTCGTAATGCCCTGGCCATGCGTTGGCTGGTAGAAAGCGCGCGCAAGCGTGGTGAGAAGTCCATGGCTCTGCGCCTGGCTGGCGAGCTGCTGGATGCCTTCGAAGGCAAAGGCGCTGCTGTCAAGAAGCGTGAAGACGTGCACCGTATGGCCGAGGCCAACAAAGCGTTCTCGCACTACCGCTTCTAATTACGGCTTCCATTCTTTTGCGAGGGCTTTATGGCTCGTAACACAGCAATTAACCGCTACCGGAACATTGGTATCTGCGCCCACGTTGACGCGGGCAAGACCACCACCACCGAGCGGATCCTGTTCTACACAGGTCTCAGCCACAAGATGGGTGAGGTGCATGACGGCGCTGCTACCACCGACTGGATGGTGCAGGAGCAGGAGCGTGGTATCACCATTACCTCCGCTGCCATCACCACCTTCTGGGAGGGTTCGCGTGGTCAGTACGACAAGTACCGCGTAAACGTCATCGACACCCCCGGCCACGTAGACTTCACCATTGAAGTTGAGCGCTCCCTGCGCGTACTGGACGGCGCTGTCGTGGTGTTCTGCGGCACTTCCGGCGTTGAGCCGCAGTCCGAAACCGTATGGCGTCAGGCCAACAAGTACGGCGTTCCGCGTATCGTCTACGTGAACAAGATGGACCGTGCCGGTGCCAACTTCCTGCGCGTAGTCGGCCAGATCAAGCAGCGCCTGGGTCACACTCCGGTCCCGGTTCAGCTGGCCATCGGTGCGGAAGATGACTTCCAGGGCCAGATCGACCTGATGAAAATGAAGGCGATCTACTGGAACGAAGACGACAAGGGCACCAGCTATCGCGAGGAAGAGATTCCTGCCGAGCTGGTCGACCTAGCCAACGAATGGCGCTCGAACATGGTTGAGGCTGCTGCCGAGGCCAGCGAAGAGCTGATGAACAAGTACCTGGAAGAGGGCGAGCTGTCGATCGAAGAGATCAAGGCCGGTCTGCGTCAGCGTACCATCGCCTGCGAAATCGTTCCGGCCGTTTGCGGTTCCTCGTTCAAGAACAAGGGCGTGCCGCTGGTTCTCGACGCCGTGATCGACTTCCTGCCTGCTCCGACCGAGATTCCGGCGATCAAGGGTATCCACCCTGACCTGGTCGACACGCCGAAGGAAGAAATCACTGACGCGCAGTACGACGAGCGTCATGCCGACGACGGCGAGCCGTTCTCCGCTCTGGCGTTCAAGATCGCTACCGACCCGTTCGTGGGTACTCTGACCTTCGTTCGTGTCTACTCGGGCGTGCTGAACTCCGGTGACTCGGTGATCAACTCGGTCAAGGGCAAGAAAGAGCGCGTTGGTCGTATGGTGCAGATGCATGCCAACCAGCGTGACGAGATCAAAGAAGTGCGCGCTGGCGACATCGCTGCTCTGATCGGCATGAAGGACGTCACCACTGGTGAGACCCTGTGCGATCCGGAGAAGCCGATCATCCTCGAGCGTATGGACTTCCCGGAGCCGGTAATCTCGGTAGCTGTAGAGCCGAAGACCAAGGCTGACCAGGAGAAGATGGGTATCGCTCTGGGCAAGCTGGCCCAGGAAGACCCGTCGTTCCGCGTCAAGACCGACGAAGAAACCGGTCAGACCATCATCTCCGGTATGGGTGAGCTGCACCTGGACATCCTGGTTGACCGTATGCGCCGCGAATTCAACGTCGAGGCCAACATCGGTAAGCCGCAGGTTTCCTACCGCGAGAAGATCACCAAGAACTGCGAGATCGAAGGCAAGTTCGTTCGTCAGTCCGGTGGTCGTGGTCAGTTCGGTCACTGCTGGATTCGCTTCGCGCCGGCTGACGAAGGCCAGGAAGGTCTGGTATTCGTCAACGAAGTCGTGGGCGGTGTGGTTCCGAAGGAATACATCCCGGCCATCCAGAAGGGCATCGAAGAGCAGATGAAGAACGGCGTTGTCGCCGGCTATCCGCTGATCGGCCTGAAGGCGACCGTGTTCGATGGTTCCTACCATGACGTCGACTCCAACGAGATGGCGTTCAAGGTGGCCGCCTCCATGGCGACCAAGCAGCTCGCTCAGAAGGGCGGCGGTGTTGTGCTTGAGCCGATCATGAAGGTCGAAGTGGTAACCCCTGAGGACTACATGGGTGACGTGATGGGTGACCTGAACCGTCGTCGTGGTCTGATCCAGGGTATGGAAGACACGGTTTCCGGCAAGGTGATCCGTGCTGAGGTTCCGCTGGGCGAGATGTTCGGTTACGCGACCGACGTGCGTTCCATGTCCCAGGGTCGCGCAAGCTACTCCATGGAATTCTCCAAATACTCCGAAGCTCCGTCGAACATCGTCGAAGCACTGGTTAAAAAACAAGGCTGATTCAGCCCTTTAGGCAAGAGGTTCACTGTCGTGGCTAAAGAAAAATTCGAACGTAACAAACCGCACGTCAACGTTGGCACCATCGGTCACGTTGACCACGGTAAAACCACTCTGACCGCTGCTCTGACCCGCGTCTGCTCCGAAGTATTCGGTTCGGCCAAGGTCGACTTCGACAAGATCGACTCCGCTCCGGAAGAGAAAGCTCGCGGTATCACCATCAACACCGCTCACGTTGAGTACGACTCGGCCGTTCGCCACTACGCGCACGTTGACTGCCCGGGCCACGCCGACTACGTGAAGAACATGATCACCGGTGCTGCCCAGATGGACGGCGCGATCCTGGTTTGCTCGGCCGCCGATGGCCCGATGCCGCAAACCCGTGAGCACATCCTGCTGTCCCGTCAGGTAGGCGTTCCTTACATCGTTGTCTTCCTGAATAAGGCCGACATGGTGGACGACGCTGAGCTGCTGGAACTGGTCGAGATGGAAGTTCGTGACCTGCTGTCCACCTACGACTTCCCGGGCGACGACACTCCGATCATCATCGGTTCCGCTCTGATGGCTCTGAACGGCCAAGACGACAACGAAATGGGCACCAGCGCTGTTAAGAAGCTGGTCGAGACTCTGGATGCCTACATCCCTGAGCCGGTTCGTGCCATCGACATGCCGTTCCTGATGCCGATCGAAGACGTGTTCTCCATCTCCGGCCGCGGTACCGTGGTAACCGGTCGTGTTGAGCGCGGCATCGTCAAGATCCAGGAAGAAATCGAGATCGTTGGTCTGCGTGAAACCACCAAGACCACCTGCACTGGCGTTGAAATGTTCCGCAAGCTGCTCGACGAAGGTCGTGCTGGCGAGAACTGCGGTGTTCTGCTGCGCGGCACCAAGCGTGACGACGTAGAGCGTGGTCAGGTTCTGGCCAAGCCGGGCACCATCAAGCCGCACACCAAGTTCGAAGCTGAAGTGTACGTTCTGTCCAAAGAAGAAGGTGGTCGCCACACCCCGTTCTTCAAGGGCTACCGTCCGCAGTTCTACTTCCGTACTACCGACGTGACCGGTTCGTGCGAACTGCCGGAAGGCGTTGAGATGGTAATGCCGGGCGACAACATCAAAATGGTTGTCACCCTGATCAAGCCGATCGCCATGGACGACGGCCTGCGTTTCGCCATTCGCGAAGGCGGCCGTACCGTTGGTGCCGGCGTGGTTGCCAAAGTCATCGAGTAATCGACGACTGCTGGAGAAAAGGGCCCTTCGGGGCCCTTTTCTTTTGGCTGGTCAAAAGTTGACACCCTCGGGGCTCATCCGTACAATCACGCCTCCTTTTAACGGGCGTAGTCCGTCCGTTGGGGAAAGCAGAGATAGAGTCTGAGGTCAAAATGCAAAACCAACAAATCCGTATTCGGTTGAAGGCTTTTGACCATCGCCTGATCGATCAATCCACCCAGGAAATCGTGGAAACCGCGAAACGTACTGGTGCTCAGGTGCGTGGTCCTATTCCTCTGCCTACTCGCAAAGAGCGGTACACCGTTCTGATCTCCCCGCACGTCAACAAAGACGCGCGTGATCAGTACGAAATTCGTACCCACAAGCGTGTTCTGGACATCGTCCAGCCGACGGATAAAACCGTCGACGCGCTGATGAAGCTCGACCTTGCGGCAGGCGTGGAAGTGCAGATCAGCCTCGGCTAAAACCTGGCGGTTTTAGTCGTGTAACGCTCTGAAATGGGCGGCCATAGCGGGTGAAAGCCCCGTACACTCATGAGGTTTACAACATGACTATTGGTGTAGTCGGTCGGAAAGCGGGTATGACCCGTATTTTCACCGAAGAAGGTGTCTCCATTCCGGTTACGGTCATTGAGATCGAGCCGAATCGCGTCACCCAGTTCAAATCCGAAGAAAGCGATGGCTACCGCGCTGTGCAGGTAACTGTGGGCGAGCGTCGTGCTTCCCGCGTGACCAAGGCTCAGGCTGGTCATTTCGCCAAGGCTAATGTCGCTGCTGGTCGTGGCGTCTGGGAATTCCGTCTGCAGGACGGCGAATACCAGGCTGGCGATCAGATCACTGCCGAACTGTTCCAAGCAGGCCAACTGGTAGACGTTACCGGTGAGTCCAAAGGTAAAGGCTATGCCGGTACCATCAAGCGCTGGAACTTCCGCGGTCAGGACAATACCCACGGTAACTCCGTTTCCCACCGCGCTCCGGGCTCCATCGGCCAGTGCCAGACTCCTGGTCGTGTATTCAAGGGCAAGAAAATGTCCGGTCATCTTGGCGCCGAGCGCGTGACCGTGCAGTCCCTGGAAGTGGTCCGTGTCGACGCCGAGCGTAATCTGCTGCTGGTCAAGGGTGCCGTTCCGGGCGCTACCGGTGGCGACGTGCTGGTGCGTCCGGCTGTCAAAGCTCGCGGTTAATAGGGGAAGCTGAGATGCAACTGAATGTAAATGGCGCTCAGGCTATCGAAGTCAGCGAGCGCACGTTCGGCGGTGAGTTCAACGAGACTCTGGTGCACCAGGCTGTCGTCGCCTACATGGCTGGCGGTCGTCAGGGCTCCCGTGCTCAGAAAACTCGCGCTGAAGTCACCGGTGGTGGCAAAAAGCCGTGGCGTCAGAAGGGCACCGGTCGTGCTCGTTCCGGTTCCAGCGTTGGTCCGATCTGGCGTGGCGGTGGTGTGACCTTCGCGGCCAAGCCGCAGGATCACAGCCAGAAGCTGAACAAGAAGATGTACCGCGCTGCTCTGCGCTCCATCCTCTCCGAGCTGGTCCGTCTGGATCGTCTGGTCGTTGTCGAAGACTTCGCCGTCGATGCTCCGAAGACCAAGGCTCTGCTGGGCAAGTTGGACGGTATGGGTCTGCGCGACGTGCTGATCGTTACCGAAGCCGTTGACCAGAATCTGTACCTGGCTGCGCGCAACCTGCCGCACGTTGATGTTCGTGACGTTCAAGGCACCGATCCGGTCAGCCTGATCGCCTTCGACAAAGTGCTGGTAACCGTGTCGGCCGTGAAGAAATTCGAGGAGCTGCTGGCATGAACCAGGAACGCGTATTCAAAGTGCTGGTTGGCCCGCACATCTCCGAGAAAGCCTCCGTGCTGGCAGATGGTAAGAGCCAATTCGTTTTCAAGGTTGCCGTTGATGCAACCAAGCTGGAAATCAAGAAGGCCGTCGAAAGCCTGTTCAGCGTGAAAGTGGACGAGGTCCGCACTGTCAATGTACAGGGCAAGACCAAGCGTACCGCTCGCGGTCTGGGCAAGCGCAACGACTGGAAGAAGGCTTATGTCTCCCTCCAGGCTGGCCAAGATCTCGATTTCACCAGCAGTGCTGAGTAAGGTAGGGGCGCATCATGGCAATCGTTAAATGCAAACCGACTTCCGCTGGCCGCCGTTTCGTGGTCAAAGTGGTCAATCAGGAGCTGCACAAAGGCGCTCCTTATGCTCCGCTGCTCGAGAAGAAGTCGAAAACTGGCGGCCGTAACAACAACGGTCGTATCACCACTCGCCACATCGGCGGTGGCCACAAGCAGCACTACCGTCTGGTCGACTTCCGTCGCAACAAGGATGGCATCCCTGCCGTCGTTGAGCGCGTGGAATACGATCCGAACCGTACCGCCCACATCGCTCTGCTGAAATACGCCGACGGTGAGCGTCGCTACATCATCGCCCCGAAAGGTGTGAGTGCTGGCGATCAACTGGTATCCGGTGCCGCTGCTCCGATCAAGGCCGGTAACAGCCTGCCGCTGCGCAACATCCCTGTTGGTTCGACCATTCATGCGATCGAACTGAAGCCGGGTAAAGGCGCACAGCTGGTTCGCTCCGCTGGTGCTTCCGCCCAGCTGGTAGCTCGTGAAGGTGCCTACGTCACCCTGCGTCTGCGCTCCGGCGAGATGCGCAAGGTCCTCTCCGAGTGCCGTGCGACCCTGGGTGAAGTGTCCAACTCCGAGCACAGCCTGCGTTCCCTGGGTAAAGCCGGTGCCACTCGCTGGCGCGGCGTTCGCCCGACCGTTCGTGGTGTTGCCATGAACCCGGTCGACCACCCGCATGGTGGTGGTGAGGGTCGTACCTCTGGTGGTCGTCACCCTGTTTCGCCGTGGGGCTTCCCGACCAAGGGTGCGAAGACCCGTGCGAACAAGCGTACCGACAACATGATCGTTCGCCGCCGTAAGTAATTAGAGGGATACGACAGTGCCGCGTTCTCTGAAAAAAGGTCCTTTTATCGATCTTCACCTACTGAAGAAGATCGAAGTGGCGGTGGAAAAGAATGATCGCAAGCCGGTTAAAACCTGGTCGCGTCGCTCCATCATTCTGCCGCAAATGGTCGGTCTGACCATTGCTGTGCATAACGGTCGTCAACATGTCCCGGTCCTCGTGAACGAAGACATGGTCGGCCACAAACTCGGCGAGTTCGCTGGTACCCGCACTTATCGTGGGCACGCTGCGGACAAGAAAGCCAAGCGTTAAGGGGTAAGGAACGATGGAAGTAGCCGCTAAGCTGTCGGGCGCTCGCATCTCCGCCCAGAAAGCCCGCTTGGTCGCCGACCAGATCCGCGGGAAGAAGGTGGGCGAAGCGCTCAACCTGCTGGCTTTCAGCTCGAAGAAAGCCGCCGAGATCATCAAGAAAGTGCTGGAGTCGGCCGTAGCCAACGCCGAGCACAACGAAGGCGCAGACGTTGACGACCTGAAGGTCAGCACCGTTTTCGTCAACGAGGGGCGTTCGCTGAAGCGCATCATGCCGCGTGCCAAAGGCCGTGCTGATCGCATCGTCAAGCGGTCTTGCCATATCACTGTCAAGGTTGCGGACAAGTAACGGAGTCGATCAGATGGGTCAGAAAGTACATCCCGTTGGCATCCGCCTGGGAATCGTCAAGGAGCACACCTCCGTCTGGTACGCAGACAAGCGTCAATACGCTGATTATCTGTTTGCCGACCTGAAGGTGCGTGAGTACCTCCAAGACAAACTAAAAAGCGCGTCCGTAAGCCGTATCGACATCGCTCGTCCGGCTCAAACCGCACGCATCACCATCCACACCGCTCGTCCCGGCATCGTGATCGGCAAGAAAGGTGAAGATGTTGAGAAGCTGCGTCAGGACCTGACCAAGCAAATGGGTGTGCCTGTGCACATCAACATCGAAGAGATCCGCAAGCCGGAGCTCGACGGTATGCTGGTTGCTCAGAGCGTTGCTCAGCAGCTGGAGCGCCGCGTTATGTTCCGTCGCGCCATGAAGCGCGCCGTACAGAACGCCATGCGTATTGGTGCCAAGGGCATCAAGATCCAGGTAAGTGGTCGTCTCGGCGGCGCGGAAATCGCCCGTACCGAGTGGTATCGCGAAGGTCGTGTGCCTCTGCACACCCTGCGTGCCGATATCGATTATGCCACCTACGAAGCGCACACCACCTACGGTGTGATCGGTGTGAAGGTTTGGATCTTCAAAGGTGAGGTCATCGGTGGCCGCCAAGAAGAGCTGAAGCCTGTCGCCCCGGCGCCTCGTAAGAAAGCTGCTAAGTAAGGAGTACGCAACATGTTGCAACCCAAGCGTACAAAATTCCGCAAGCAGATGACCGGCCACAACCGTGGTCTGGCCCATCGCGGTAGCAAGGTCAGCTTCGGCGAATTCGCCCTGAAAGCTGTTTCCCGTGGTCGCCTGACTGCTCGTCAGATCGAATCGGCCCGTCGTGCTCTGACTCGTCACGTTAAGCGTGGCGGTAAGATCTGGATCCGTGTGTTCCCGGACAAGCCAGTTACCAAAAAGCCCCTCGAAGTTCGTATGGGTAAAGGTAAGGGCGGCGTCGAGTACTGGGTAGCCCAGATCCAGCCGGGCAAGGTGCTGTACGAGATTGAAGGTGTTCCAGAAGAGCTGGCGCGTGAGGCATTCGCCCTGGCTGCTGCAAAGCTGCCGCTCGCCACCTCCTTTGTTAAGCGGACGGTGATGTGATGAAAGCGAATGAACTTCGTGAAAAATCGGTTCAGCAGCTGAACGAGCAACTGCTCGGTCTGCTGCGCGACCAGTTCAATCTGCGTATGCAGAAGGCAACTGGTCAGTTGGGGCAGTCTCACCTGCTCTCGCAAGTGAAGCGCGACATCGCTCGCGTGAAGACTGTGCTCAACCAGCAGGCAGGTAAGTAATCATGGCTGAAGCTGAGAAAACCGTCCGCACGCTGACTGGCCGCGTCGTCAGCGACAAAATGGACAAGACCATCACCGTTCTGATCGAGCGTCGCGTTAAGCACCCGATCTACGGTAAGTACGTTAAGCGTTCGACCAAGCTGCACGCTCACGACGAAACCAACCAGTGCAAGATCGGCGACAAGGTCTCCATCCGCGAGACCCGTCCGCTGGCCAAGACCAAGTGCTGGGCCCTGGTGGAAGTCCTCGAACGTGCCGTGGAAGTCTAAGGACTAAGGGTCGGAGAAAGATATGATTCAGACTCAATCCATGCTCGACGTCGCTGACAACAGCGGTGCTCGTCGCGTTATGTGCATCAAGGTCCTTGGTGGTTCGCACCGCCGTTACGCCGGCATCGGCGACATCATCAAGGTCACCGTGAAGGAAGCGATTCCGCGCGGCAAGGTGAAGAAAGGCCAGGTAATGACCGCTGTTGTGGTCCGTACCCGTCACGGCGTACGCCGTGCCGATGGCTCGATCATCCGCTTCGACGGCAACGCTGCTGTTCTGCTGAACAACAAGCAAGAGCCGATCGGCACCCGTATCTTCGGGCCGGTGACTCGTGAACTGCGTTCCGAGAAGTTCATGAAGATCGTCTCGCTCGCCCCCGAAGTGCTGTAAGGAGAAGCCGTCATGCAAAAGATTCGTCGTGACGACGAGATCATCGTCATCGCCGGCAAAGACAAGGGCAAGCGCGGCAAGGTGCTGAAAGTGCTGGCTGACGATCGTCTGATCGTCGGCGGCATCAACCTCGTCAAGCGTCATACCAAACCGAACCCGATGGCTGGTGTTCAGGGCGGTATCGTCGAGAAAGAGGCGCCCCTGCACGTTTCCAACGTCGCCATCTTCAACACTGAAACCAGCAAGGCTGACCGCGTTGGTTTCAAAGTCGAAGACGGTAAGAAAATTCGTGTCTTCAAGTCCACCCAAAAGCCGGTTGGCGCTTGAGAATCATAGGTAAAACACCATGGCACGACTGAAAGAGATTTACCGGAAGGAAATCGCGCCCAAGCTGAAGGAAGAACTGAAGCTGGCCAACGTGATGGAAGTTCCGCGCGTTACCAAAATCACCCTGAACATGGGTCTTGGCGAAGCGATCGGTGACAAGAAGATCATCGAAAACGCCGTTGCCGACCTGGAAAAGATCACCGGTCAAAAGCCCGTCGTGACCTTCGCCCGCAAGTCCATTGCTGGCTTCAAGGTTCGTGAAGGTTGGCCGATCGGTGTCAAGGTGACTCTGCGTCGCGATCGTATGTACGAATTCCTGGATCGCCTGCTCGCGATCTCCCTGCCGCGCGTGCGTGACTTCCGCGGCCTGAATGCCAAGTCCTTCGATGGTCGTGGCAACTACAGCATGGGCGTCAAAGAGCAGATCATCTTCCCGGAAATCGATTACGACAAGATCGATGCGCTGCGTGGTCTGGACATCACCCTGACCACTACTGCCCGTACGGACGATGAAGGCCGCGCTTTGCTGCGTGCTTTCAAGTTCCCGTTCCGCAACTGATTGGAGTTTGGATCATGGCCAAAATGAGCATGAAAAACCGTGAGCTGAAGCGTCAGCAAACGGTAGCCAAGTACGCCAAGAAGCGTGCCGAGCTGAAAGCTGTCATCGCCAACCCGAACTCCACTCCGGAGCAGCGTTGGGAAGCCCAGGTCGCCCTGCAAAAGCAACCGCGTGACGCCAGCGCCAGCCGCCTGCGTAACCGTTGCCGCATCACTGGCCGTCCGCACGGCGTGTATCGCAAGTTTGGCCTCGGCCGTAACAAGCTGCGCGAAGCTGCGATGCGCGGTGATGTACCGGGCCTGGTGAAAGCCAGCTGGTAACAAGAAGCGAAGCCGGCCTAGCGCCGGCTTTGTTTTATCGATCAAGCCCCTTTTGGGGCTTGATTCATTTTTGATCGATCTCTAGAATGTCCGGCTCTCCTGAGCCTGGCATTTGCCGAGCTCGTGGATGGTTCCAGCCGAAAGGCTGTTCTTTTTGTATCAGGAGCATCTAGCCCATGAGTATGCAGGACCCGTTAGCGGACATGCTAACTCGTATCCGTAATGCCCAGATGGCTGAAAAGTCGGTAGTAAGCATGCCGTCTTCCAAGCTGAAGGTGGCAGTAGCCAACGTTCTGAAGAATGAAGGTTACATCGCGGGATACCAGGTCAGCAGCGACGCCAAGCCGCAGCTGTCCATCGAGCTGAAGTACTTCGAAGGCCGTCCGGTCATCGAGGAAGTGAAACGTATCAGCCGTCCTGGCCTGCGCCAGTACAAGCCGGCTGATCAGCTGCCGAAAGTTCGCGGCGGTCTGGGCGTTTCCATCGTCTCCACCAACAAAGGTGTGATGACTGATCGCGCTGCACGCGCTGCCGGTGTCGGCGGTGAAGTGCTCTGCACCGTGTTCTAAGGGGGGGGATAAGCATGTCTCGCGTTGCTAAGAACCCCGTTAAGCTGCCGGCTGGTGTCGAGGTCAAACTCGCAGGCCAACAGCTTTCGATCAAGGGCGCCAAGGGCACCCTCGAACTGAACGTGCACTCGTCCGTGGAAGTCATCCAGGACTCCGGTGAGCTGCGTTTTGCCGCCCGCAATGGCGATCAGCAGAATCGCGCCATGGCCGGTACCACCCGTGCACTGGTCAACAACATGGTCATTGGCGTGAGCCAAGGCTTCGAGCGCAAGCTGCAGTTGGTCGGTGTGGGCTACAAGGCCCAAGCCAAGGGCCAGGTGCTGAACCTCGCGCTGGGCTTCTCCCATCCGATCGACTACGAACTGCCGCAGGGCGTTACTGCCGAAACCCCCAGCCAGACCGATATCCTGATCAAGGGCATCGACAAGCAGCTGGTTGGTCAGGTAGCTGCGGAGATCCGCGACTTCCGTCGTCCTGAGCCGTACAAAGGCAAAGGTGTGCGTTACTCCGACGAAGTCGTACGTCGCAAAGAAGCTAAGAAGAAGTAGGGCATAGCAAATGAGCGAAAAGAAAGAAACTCGTCTGCGTCGCGCTCGCAAGGCACGCCTGAAAATGCGCGAGCTGGAAACCGTACGCCTCAGCGTGTACCGCTCTTCCCAGCACATCTACGCCCAGGTCATTTCGGCCGACGGCGCCAAGGTTCTGGCCAGTGCCTCGACCCTGGACAAAGAACTGCGTGACGGCGCCACCGGCAACGTCGACGCGGCCAAGAAAGTCGGCCAGCTGGTTGCCGAGCGCGCGAAAGCCGCTGGCGTTACCCAGGTAGCGTTCGACCGTTCTGGCTTCAAGTACCACGGCCGCGTGAAAGCGCTGGCTGATGCTGCTCGTGAAGGCGGGCTGGAGTTCTAAGTTATGGCAAATAACGAGCAAAAGCGCGATCGCGGCAACCGTGACGAGGCCCAGAGCGACGGCTACACCGAGAAACTGGTCCAGGTTAACCGTGTTGCCAAGACCGTAAAGGGTGGCCGTATCTTCACCTTCACCGCGTTGACCGTGGTAGGTGATGGCAATGGTCGCGTCGGTTTCGGTCGCGGCAAGTCCCGCGAAGTGCCAGCCGCCATCCAGAAGGCGATGGAAGCTGCACGTCGCAACATGATTCAGGTCGACCTGAACGGCACCACTCTGCAATACCCGATGAAGTCCGTGCATGGCGCGTCCCACGTGTTCATGCAGCCGGCTTCCGAAGGTACCGGCATCATCGCCGGCGGCGCCATGCGTGCCGTGCTGGAAGTGGCAGGCGTGCAGAACGTCCTGGCCAAATGCTACGGCTCTACCAACCCGGTGAACGTGGTGTACGCCACCTTCAAGGGTCTGAAAGCCATGCAGTCCCCGGCTTCCGTGGCTGCTAAGCGTGGAAAGAGCGTCGAGGAGATTCTCTGATCATGGCTACCGTCAAAGTTACTCTGATCAAGAGCACCAACGGCCGTCTGGCCAACCACAAAGCTTGCGTCAAGGGCCTCGGCCTGCGTCGCATTGGTCACTCCGTGGAAGTTCAGGACACTCCTGAGAACCGCGGCATGATCAACAAGGCTTACTACCTGCTGAAGGTGGAGGGTTAATCATGCAACTGAACGATCTGCGTTCCGCGCCGGGTGCCCGCCGCGAGAAGCTTCGTGTAGGCCGTGGTATCGGTAGTGGTCTGGGTAAGACTGCTGGCCGTGGTCACAAAGGTCAGACCTCTCGTACCGGCGGCACCATTGCTCCGGGCTTCGAGGGTGGTCAGCAGCCGCTGCACCGTCGTCTGCCGAAGTTCGGCTTCGTTTCCCTGAAGGCCATGGATCGCGCTGAAGTGCGCACTTCCGAGCTGGCCAAAGTGGAAGGCGATGTCGTCTCCCTGCAGTCGCTGAAGGATGCCAACCTGATTAACCAGCACGTACAGCGCGTGAAAGTCATGCTGTCCGGCGAGGTTACTCGTGCGGTTACCCTGAAAGGTATCGCCGTCACCAAAGGTGCGCGTGCGGCTATCGAAGCAGCTGGCGGCAAGTTCGAGGACTAAATGGCTAAGCAAGGTGCTCTCTCCGCGCTCAGCAATGGCGGGTTGTCCGAGCTGTGGGCTCGGCTGCGTTTTCTGTTCCTGGCGATCATCGTCTATCGGATCGGTGCGCACATTCCGGTTCCCGGAATAAACCCTGACCGGCTGGCCGACCTGTTCCGACAGAACGAGGGGACCATTCTTAGCCTGTTCAACATGTTTTCCGGCGGCGCGCTGGAGCGGATGAGCATCTTTGCACTGGGGATCATGCCGTACATTTCGGCCTCGATCATCATGCAGCTGATGACCGCCGTCAGCCCGCAGCTGGAGCAGTTGAAGAAGGAAGGGGAAGCTGGCCGTCGCAAGATCAGCCAGTACACCCGCTACGGCACTCTCGTCCTGGCGATCGTTCAGGCTATCGGCATGTCCGTTGGTCTGGCCAGTCAGGGCGTAGCCTTCTCGGCAGATTTCGGCTTCCACTTCGTGGCGGTGACGACCTTCGTGGCCGGCGCCATGTTCATGATGTGGCTGGGCGAGCAAATCACCGAGCGGGGTGTCGGCAACGGTATTTCGATGCTGATCTTTGCGGGCATCGTGGCCGGTCTGCCGTCGGCAATCGGGCAGTCTTTCGAGTCTGCTCGCCAGGGTGATATCAACATCTTCGCCCTGATTGCCATCGGCCTGCTGGCGGTAGCGATCATCGGTTTCGTGGTGTTCATCGAGCGTGGCCAGCGTCGCATTGCGGTGCACTACGCCAAGCGTCAGCAGGGCCGCAAGGTCTTCGCTGCGCAGACCAGCCACCTGCCGCTGAAGGTGAACATGGCCGGCGTCATTCCGGCTATTTTCGCCAGCAGCATCCTGCTGTTCCCGGCCTCGCTGGGCACCTGGTTCGGTCAGTCTTCTGGCATGAGCTGGCTGCAGGATCTGTCTCAGGCAATCGCTCCCGGTCAGCCGTTGAACATTCTGCTGTTTAGTGCAGGGATCATCTTCTTCTGCTTCTTCTATACGGCGCTGATGTTCAACCCGAAAGACGTAGCGGAAAACCTGAAGAAGTCCGGTGCCTTTATTCCGGGCATCCGTCCGGGCGAGCAGTCCGCGCGCTATATCGATGGCGTGTTGACCCGCTTGACCATGTTCGGTGCTCTGTACATGACGGCCGTATGTCTGCTCCCGCAGTTCCTGCAGGTGGCAGCCAACGTTCCGTTCTACCTTGGCGGGACCTCGTTGCTGATCGTGGTCGTGGTTGTGATGGATTTTATGTCCCAAGTACAATCGCACCTCGTTTCGCACCAGTACGAATCCCTGATGAAGAAAGCCAACCTGAAGGGCTATGGCGGCGGCATGCTCCGCTGACATGGTTTCCGTAAGGTTCTAGGAGTTACTGATGAAAGTTCGTGCATCGGTCAAGAAGCTGTGCCGCAACTGCAAGATCATCCGCCGCGACGGTGTCGTGCGCGTGATCTGCAGCGCGGAGCCGCGTCACAAACAGCGCCAAGGCTGAGTGTGATTCACGCGTAATGAGCCCGGCAGCTAGTGCGCTGCCGGGTTGATTCTTTGTTATTACAGCGCTAATATCGCGCGCCCTATTTCTTGGCTTCCAGGGCGTGGGTAGCTGTCAATTGGAGTTCCACTGAATGGCCCGTATTGCAGGCGTCAACATTCCGGATAACAAGCACACTGTTATCTCGCTGACCTACATCTACGGTGTTGGTCGCACCACTGCGCAGAAAATCTGTGCAACCACCGGTGTCAATCCGGCGGCAAAGATCAAAGATCTCTCTGACGAGCAGATCGAGCAGCTGCGTGGCGAAGTTGCCAAGCTCACTACTGAAGGTGACCTGCGCCGCGAAATCAACATGAAGATCAAGCGTCTGATGGACCTGGGCTGCTACCGCGGTCTGCGTCACCGCCGTGGCCTGCCGGTCCGCGGTCAGCGCACCAAGACCAACGCGCGCACCCGTAAGGGCCCGCGTAAGCCGATCCGCAAGTAATTGCGCCCGCGAATCGACAGGATATAAGTCATGGCTAAGCCAGCTGCTCGTACTCGTAAGAAAGTCAAAAAGACAGTGGTTGATGGGATCGCCCATATCCACGCGTCTTTCAACAACACCATCGTGACCATCACCGACCGTCAAGGTAACGCTCTGTCCTGGGCTACCTCTGGTGGTTCCGGTTTCCGCGGCTCCCGTAAGTCCACCCCGTTCGCTGCCCAGGTGGCTGCCGAGCGTGCTGGTCAGGCAGCTCTGGAATACGGCCTGAAAAACCTCGACGTGAACGTCAAGGGCCCGGGTCCTGGTCGCGAATCCGCTGTGCGTGCTCTGAACGCCTGCGGCTACAAAATCGCCAGCATCACCGACGTGACGCCAATCCCGCACAACGGGTGCCGTCCGCCGAAGAAGCGTCGCGTGTAATAGGAGACAGTGAAGAATGGCTCGTTACATTGGTCCCAAGTGCAAACTGTCTCGCCGTGAAGGCACCGATCTCTTCCTGAAGAGTGGTGCGCGCGCGCTCGAATCCAAGTGCAACATCGAAGCGGCTCCTGGCCAGCACGGCGCTCGCCGTGGTCGTCAGTCCGACTACGGTACCCAGCTGCGTGAGAAGCAGAAAGTCCGTCGTATCTACGGCGTGCTGGAGCGTCAGTTCAGCAGTTACTACAAGGAAGCTGCCCGTCGCAAGGGCGCTACCGGCGAGAACCTGCTGCAGCTGCTGGAATGCCGTCTGGACAACGTGGTTTACCGCATGGGCTTTGGTGCTACCCGCGCCGAATCTCGTCAGCTGGTATCGCACAAAGCCATCACCGTGAACGGTTCGACCGTGAACGTCCCGTCCTACCAGATCAAAGCTGGTGACGTCGTGGCCGTTCGCGAAAAGGCCAAGAACCAGCTGCGCGTTGCCCAGGCTCTTGACCTGTGCGCCCAGCGTGGTCGCGTTGAGTGGGTCGAAGTAGATGCTGAGAAGAAGTCCGGCGTGTTCAAAAGCGTTCCGGTTCGCGGCGATCTGTCCTCCGACATCAACGAAAGCCTGATTGTCGAGCTCTACTCCAAGTAAGGGCTAGAAAATAGGTGCATCCATGCAGATTTCGGTAAATGAGTTCCTGACCCCCCGTCATATCGACGTTCAGGCGGTCAGTTCGACCCGCGCCAAGATCACCCTCGAGCCCCTCGAGCGTGGTTTTGGCCATACCCTGGGCAACGCGCTGCGTCGCATCCTGTTGTCCTCCATGCCTGGCTGTGCAGTGGTCGAGGCCGAGATTGACGGCGTACTCCACGAGTACTCCGCCATCGAAGGTGTGCAGGAAGATGTAATTGAGATCCTGCTCAACCTGAAAGGCCTGGCCATCAAGCTGCACGGCCGTGACGAAGTCACCCTGACTCTGGCCAAAAAAGGCTCGGGTGTGGTCACTGCTGCCGATATCCAGCTGGATCACGACGTCGAGATCGTCAACGGCGATCACGTAATCGCCAACCTGGCGGACAACGGCGCTCTGAACATGAAACTCACCGTGCGTCGTGGCCGTGGCTACGAGCCGGCTGATGCCCGTCAGAGCGATGAAGACGAAAGCCGTAGCATCGGCCGTCTGCAACTGGACTCCTCGTTCAGCCCGGTCCGTCGTGTTGCCTACGTGGTGGAAAACGCCCGCGTCGAGCAGCGTACCAACCTGGACAAGCTGGTCATTGACCTGGAAACCAACGGCACCCTGGATCCTGAAGAGGCCATCCGCCGTGCCGCGACCATCCTCCAGCACCAACTGGCGGCCTTCGTTGATCTGAAGGGCGACAGTGAGCCGGTAGTGGTCGAGCAGGAAGACGAGATCGATCCGATCCTCCTGCGTCCAGTCGACGACCTCGAGCTGACCGTACGTTCGGCCAACTGCCTGAAGGCGGAGAACATCTACTACATCGGTGACCTGATCCAGCGCACCGAAGTAGAGCTGCTCAAGACTCCGAACCTGGGCAAGAAGTCCCTGACCGAGATCAAGGACGTTCTGGCCTCGCGCGGTCTGTCCCTCGGTATGCGCCTCGACAACTGGCCGCCGGCAAGTCTGAAGAAGGACGATAAGGCTACTGCCTGATCGTCCGTAATCACCGAACCGAAAGTTTGGTAAGGAATTAATCATGCGTCATCGTAAAAGTGGCCGTCACCTGAGCCGCACCAGCGCACACCGCAAGGCTATGTTCCAGAACATGGCGGTGTCGCTGTTCGAACACGAACTGATCAAAACCACCCTGCCGAAAGCCAAGGAACTGCGCCGCGTTGCCGAGCCGCTGATCACCCTGGCCAAGGTAGACAGCGTTGCCAACCGTCGTCTGGCCTTCGACCGTACCCGTTCGAAAGCCATCGTCGGCAAGCTGTTCAACGACCTGGGCAAGCGCTACGCCACCCGTCAGGGCGGCTACCTGCGCATCCTGAAGTGCGGCTTCCGTGCTGGCGACAACGCTCCTATGGCGTACGTCGAGCTGGTTGACCGTCAGGTCGCTGGCGAAGCCGTAGAAGCTGCCGAATAAGCTGCTTCTGCTGCACAAGGAACCGGGCTTAGGCCCGGTTTTTTGCTTTCTGGAGCGTGGCTTTTACGCGCGTTCTTCGACTCGATGATTTGGCGATCAGGCATCTGGCTGTAAGAGATAAAAGCTATCGACTTGTTGTTTTTCATAAATTGGTCCTTCAGGCGAAGCGGGTCTAGTCTCTCTCCATCGTCGGCCGCAGTCGCAGGTACCGACCTGATGAGGAGAGGAGAGAACAATGTCTGATCAAGGTAAATGCCCGTTTCATCATGCTGCTGGCGGGACTACCAACAAGGATTGGTGGCCGAACCAGCTACGCGTCGATCTGCTCAACCAGCACTCAGAAAAGTCCAACCCGCTCGGCGAGAAGTTCAACTACGCCGAAGAATTCAAGAAGCTCGACTACAAGGCCCTTAAAGCCGATCTGGTCAAGCTCATGACCGATAGCCAGGATTGGTGGCCGGCGGACTTCGGTCATTACGGCCCGCAGATGATCCGCATGGCCTGGCACTCCGCCGGTACCTATCGCACCACCGACGGCCGCGGCGGCGGCGGGCGCGGCCAGCAGCGCTTCGCGCCGCTCAACTCCTGGCCGGACAACGTCAACATCGACAAGTCACGCCGTCTGCTGTGGCCGATCAAGCAGAAGTATGGCCAGCAGATCTCCTGGGCCGACCTGATGATCCTGGCCGGCAACGTGGCGCTGGAGTCCATGGGCTTCCGCACCTTCGGCTTCGCCGGTGGGCGCGAGGATGTCTGGGAACCGGACATGGACGTGGCTTGGGGCGCCGAGACCAAATGGCTGGGGGACGACCAGCGCTTCGAGGGCGACCGTGTATTGATCAACAGCCTGGGCGCCACCCACATGGGGCTGATCTACGTGAACCCGGAAGGCCCGAATGCCAGCGGCGACTACATGGCCGCGGCCAAGGACATCCGCGCCACCTTCAGCCGCATGGCCATGGATGACGAGGAAACCGTCGCCCTGATCGCCGGCGGCCATACCTTCGGCAAGGCCCACGGCGCTGCCCCCGAGTCGCACAAGGGGCCGGAGCCTGAGGGCGGTACCATCGAGGACCAGGGGCTCGGATGGACCAGCAGCTTCGGCGGCGGGCATGGCAAGGACACCGTCTCCAGTGGCCTGGAGGTGACCTGGACCAAGACTCCGACACTGTGGAGCAACAACTTCTTCGAGAACCTGTTCAAGTACGAGTGGGTGCTGACCAAGTCGCCTGCCGGCGCCAAGCAGTGGGAGGCCAAGGACGCGCCGGAGATCATTCCGGACGCCCATGTGCCGGGCAAGTTCAACAAGCCGACCATGCTGACCACCGACCTGACCCTGCGCTTCGATCCGGAGTTCGGCAAGATCTCCAAGCGCTTCCTCGAAGATCCGCAGGCCTTCGCCGAGGCCTTCGCCCGCGCCTGGTTCAAGCTGACCCATCGCGACATGGGGCCGAAGGCTCGCTACCTTGGCCCGGAAGTACCGAAAGAAGACCTGATCTGGCAGGACCCTCTGCCGGCGGCCGTGCACAATCCCTCGGCAGCGGATATTGCCGATCTCAAGGCGCAGATCGCGGCGTCGGGTTTGCCGGTTGGCGACCTGGTCTCGGTGGCTTGGGCTTCGGCTTCGACCTTCCGTGGCGGCGACAAGCGCGGTGGTGCCAATGGCGCGCGTCTAGCCCTGGCTCCGCAGAAAGATTGGGAGGTCAACCAGCGCGCCGTCAAGGCGCTGCCCAAGCTGGTCGAGATCCAGAAGACTTCCGGCAAGGCATCGCTGGCCGACGTGATAGTGCTGGCCGGCAATGTCGGCATCGAACTGGCTGCCAAGGCCGCTGGCGTCAGCGTCGACGTGCCGTTTACCCCGGGGCGCGTCGATGCCGCGCAGGACCAGACCGATGTCGACTCCTTCGCCGTGCTCGAGCCTACGGCCGATGGCTTCCGCAACTATCGCAAGGGCAAGGTTGGCGCCACCACCGAGGCCTTGCTGGTCGATCGGGCGCAGCTGCTCACCCTCACCGCACCGGAGCTGACCGCCCTGGTCGGCGGCCTGCGTGTGCTCGGCGCCAACCACGATGGCAGCCAGCAAGGCGTGCTCACCGACAAGGTCGGCGTGCTCAGCAATGACTTCTTCGTCAACCTGCTGGACATGAACACCGTGTGGAAGGCCGTGGATGCCGACGCCGAAGTGTTCGAGGCCAAGGACCGCAAGACCGGCGCCGTGAAGTACAGCGGCACCCGCAGCGACCTGATCTTCGGCTCCAACTCGATCCTGCGAGCTTATGCCGAGGTCTATGCCAGCGCCGACGGCAAGGCGAAGTTCATCCAGGACTTCGTCGCCGCCTGGACCAAGGTGATGAACCTGGATCGCTTCGATCTGGCAGCCTGAGTCGTCCGCAACAAGAGAAAGCCCCGCAGTAGCGGGGCTTTTTCATTGTTGCAGCATGCTAGGCGCGGTCCCGTTCCAGCAATGGCTTAAGGAAGTGCCCGGTATGCGACGCCTTGTTCGCCGCCACGTCCTCCGGGGTGCCGGTGGCGATGATCATGCCGCCCTTGGAGCCGCCCTCGGGGCCGAGGTCGACCAGCCAGTCGGCGGTCTTGATCACGTCCAGGTTGTGCTCAATGACGACGACTGTATTGCCGTGGTCGCGCAGGCGGTGCAGCACGTCGAGCAGTTGCTGGATATCGGCGAAGTGCAGGCCGGTGGTCGGCTCGTCGAGGATGTACAGGGTCTTGCCGGTGTCGCGCTTGCTCAGCTCGCGGCTCAGCTTGACCCGTTGCGCCTCGCCACCGGACAGGGTCGTCGCGCTCTGCCCCAGCTTGATGTAGGACAGGCCTACGTCGACCAGGGTCTGCAGCTTGCGCGCCAGGGCCGGCACGGCATCGAAGAACTCGCGGGCTTCCTCGATGGTCATGTCGAGCACCTCGGTGATGCTCTTGCCCTTGTACTTCACCTCCAGGGTCTCGCGGTTGTAGCGCTTGCCCTTACACACGTCGCACGGCACGTAGATGTCCGGCAGGAAGTGCATCTCCACCTTGATCACGCCGTCGCCCTGGCAGGCTTCGCAGCGACCACCCTTGACGTTGAAGCTGAAACGGCCCGGGCCGTAGCCGCGCGAGCGCGACTCCGGCACGCCGGCGAACAGCTCGCGGATCGGGGTGAACAGGCCGGTGTAGGTCGCCGGATTGGAGCGCGGGGTGCGGCCGATCGGGCTCTGGTCGATGTCGACCACCTTGTCCAGGTGCTGCAGGCCGTCGAACGAATCGTGTGCTGCCGTCTCCAGGGTGGTGGCACCGTTCAGAGCGGTAGCGGTGATCGGGAACAGGGTGTTGTTGATCAGCGTCGACTTGCCCGAGCCGGACACGCCGGTGACGCAGGTGAGCAGGCCGACCGGAATCTCCAGGTCGACGTTGCGCAGGTTGTTGCCGCGCGCGCCCTTGAGCTTGAGCAGCTTCTTCTTGTCGCGCGGGGTGCGCGTGGCCGGGTAGCGGATCTTCTCGCGGCCGGAGAGGTACTTGCCCGTCAGCGAGTCGGGGTGGTTCATCACCTCGTCCGGGGTGCCCTCGGCGACCACGCGGCCACCGTGCACGCCGGCGCCGGGGCCGATGTCGACCACGTAGTCGGCCAGGCGGATGGCGTCCTCGTCATGCTCGACCACGATCACCGTGTTGCCCAGGTTGCGCAGGTGGGTGAGGGTGCCCAGCAGGCGCTCGTTGTCGCGCTGGTGCAGGCCGATGGAGGGCTCGTCGAGGATGTACATCACGCCGACCAGGCCGGCGCCGATCTGGCTGGCCAGGCGGATGCGCTGGGCCTCACC
The DNA here is from genome assembly GCF_029837695.1 of Pseudomonas sp. GD04019. GTDB lineage: Bacteria > Pseudomonadota > Gammaproteobacteria > Pseudomonadales > Pseudomonadaceae > Aquipseudomonas. The sequence goes on along the minus strand of NZ_JAOEEA010000014.1, from coordinate 106,690 downwards.
ACCGGACAAGGTATCGGCGCTGCGGTCCAGGGTCAGGTAGTCGAGGCCGACGTTGACCAGGAACTGCAGGCGCTCGCGGATCTCCTTGAGGATCTTCTCGGCGATCTCGCCACGGCGCCCGGTGAGGTGCATGCCGCCGAAGTAGTCGCAGGCATCACCGACCGGCAAGCCGGTGACGGCCGGCAGGGTGCGGTCGCCGACCCAGACGTGGCGCGCCTCGCGGCGCAGGCGGGTGCCGCGGCAATCCGGGCAGGGCTGGGTGCTGAGGAACTTGGCCAGTTCCTCGCGCACGGTGGCCGACTCGGTCTCGCGGTAGCGCCGCTCGAGGTTGGGGATGATGCCCTCGAACGGGTGCGAGCGTTTGACGATGTCGCCGCGGTCGTTGAGGTACTTGAAGTCGACGTTCTGCGTGCCGCTGCCGAACAGGATGAACTTCTGGTGTTCGGAGGCCAGGTCGTCGAACGGCTCTTCCAGGCTGAAGCCGTAGTGCGCGGCCAGCGAGCCGAGCATCTGGAAGTAGTAGACGTTGCGTCGGTCCCAGCCGCGGATCGCGCCCTCGGCCAGGGTCAGCTCGCCGTTGACCAGACGCTTGCCGTCGAAGAACTGCTTCACGCCCAGGCCGTCGCAGGTCGGGCAGGCGCCGGCCGGGTTGTTGAAGGAGAACAGCTTGGGTTCCAGCTCGCTGATCGAGTGGCCGCAGTGCGGGCAGGCGAAGCGTGCGGAGAAGATGATCTCGTCGCCGACTTCGTCGTCCATGGGCGCGATCAGGGCGATGCCGTCGGCCAGGTTGATGGCGGTCTCGAATGATTCGGCCAGGCGCTGCTGCAGGTCCTCGCGCACCTTGAAGCGGTCCACCACCACGTCGATGGAGTGCTTCTTCTGCTTGTCCAGCTTGGGCAGCTCGTCCAGTTCGTAGAGCTTGCCGTTGACTCGGGCGCGGACGAAGCCCTGGGCGCGCAGTTCGTCGAACACCGCCAGGTGCTCGCCCTTGCGCTCGCGGATCACCGGGGCCAGCAGCATCAGCTTGCGGCCCTCGGGCAGGGCCAGCACCTGGTCGACCATCTGGCTGACGGTCTGCGCCTCCAGCGGTACGTCGTGGTCCGGGCAGCGCGGAATGCCGACACGGGCGTAGAGCAGGCGCAGGTAGTCGTAGATCTCTGTGATGGTGCCGACGGTCGAACGCGGGTTGTGCGAAGTCGACTTCTGCTCGATGGAGATGGCCGGGGAGAGGCCCTCGATGGTGTCGACGTCGGGCTTCTCCATCATCGACAGGAACTGCCGGGCGTAGGCCGACAGGGACTCGACGTAGCGGCGCTGACCCTCGGCGTAGAGGGTGTCGAAGGCCAGCGACGACTTGCCGGAACCGGACAGGCCGGTGATCACGATCAGCTTGTCGCGTGGCAGGGTCAGGTCGACGTTTTTCAGGTTATGGGTGCGGGCGCCACGAATCAGAATCTTGTCCACTTAGGGAACCTCTAAAAGCTACCTGCGTTGCCATCGCTGCGTTAAAGCAGGCTCAGAATGCTCATTTACTACTCGTAAACCCGAATGCGGGCCCAGTGCATTCCTCGCGTGCTTTTGCCTTGCGCTGACTGCCTCGCCAACGCTTTTAGAGGCTCCCGACTGCAGCCTCGCAGGTGGCGGGCGGAAACGGCAAAGTATACGGCCGCTGGCTGGCACGCGGCAAAGCACAGCGATGGTGAAATGGCAGGACCCGCTGCGACGTTTTGCGCCTGCACGGTGCGCCGACAAAACGTCTACAGGCCCTGTCATGACTGATAGAATCGCCGGCCTCTTTGTTCAGGGTTTTTCCATGCACGATCCGCACAGCGAACGCATGAGCGCCAGGGAAACGCGCGCCGCCGGTGGCCTGGCGCTGGTGTTCGCCTTCCGCATGCTGGGCATGTTCATGGTCCTGCCGGTGCTCGCCACCTACGGCACCGACCTGGCCGGCGCCACCCCGGCGCTGATCGGCCTGGCCATCGGTGCCTACGGCCTGACCCAGGCGGTGCTGCAGATTCCCTTCGGTATCATCTCCGACCGCATCGGCCGCCTGCCGGTGATCTACATCGGCCTGCTGATCTTCGCCGCCGGCGCCGCCCTGGCGGCCAATGCCGACTCCATCTGGGGCGTGATCGCCGGCCGCGTGCTGCAGGGCGCAGGGGCCATCTCGGCGGCGGTGATGGCGCTGCTCTCCGACCTGACCCGCGAGCAGCACCGCACCAAGGCCATGGCCATGATCGGCATGAGCATCGGCCTGTCGTTCGCCGTGGCCATGGTGGTCGGCCCGCTGCTGACCCGCGCTTTCGGCCTGTCCGGGTTGTTCTGGGCCACTGCCGGCATGGCGCTGGTCGGCATGCTGATCGTCGCCCTGTTCGTGCCGCGGGCCTCCAGTGCGCTGCAGCACCGCGAGTCCGGCGTGGCGCGCCAGGCGCTGCTGCCGACCCTGCGCAATGCCGAACTGCTGCGCCTCAACCTGGGCATCGGCGTGCTGCACGCGATCCTCATGGCCAGCTTCGTGGTGCTGCCGCTGGCGCTGGTCGACCAGGGAGGCCTGGCCAAGGAAGAGCACTGGTGGGTCTACCTCAGCGCACTGCTGATCGGCTTCTTCGGCATGGTGCCGTTCATCATCTATGGCGAGAAGAAGCGCCAGATGAAGCGCGTGCTGAGTGGTGCGGTGCTGGTGCTGGTGCTCTGCGAGCTGCACTTCTGGGCCTTCGGTCATGGGCTGAAAGCGTTGGTGTTCGGCTTCATCCTGTTCTTCACCGCCTTCAACCTGCTGGAGGCCTCGTTGCCCTCGCTGGTGAGCAAGGTGGCGCCGGCCGGCGGCAAGGGCACGGCCATGGGTGTGTACTCCACCAGCCAGTTCCTCGGTGCTGCCGTGGGCGGCATTCTCGGTGGCTGGCTGTACCAGCATGGCGGGCTCGGCCTGGTGTTCGTCGGCTGTGCGGCGCTGGGGGTTATTTGGCTGCTGGCAGCTGCTACTATGCGCGAGCCGCCTTATGTGACCAGCCTGCGCCGGCCGCTCACGGCCCATGCCGTGGCCGATAGCGCACTGGTGGGGCGACTCCTCGCGATACCCGGCGTCAGCGACGCCATCGTGGTGGCCGAGGAGGCCGCGTTGTACATCAAAGTGGACACCCAACAATTGGACCGCGTGTTGCTCGAGCGAGTGCTCGAAGAGGCCGCGGAGACGCATTCAGCTTAGGAGAACGAAATGGCCCGTGGGGTTAACAAAGTCATTCTGATCGGCAACGTCGGCGGCGACCCGGAAACTCGCTATCTGCCCAATGGCAACGCGGTGACCAACATCACCCTCGCCACTACCGACAGCTGGAAGGACAAGCAGACCGGCCAGCAGCAGGACCGTACCGAATGGCATCGCGTGGTGTTCTTCGGCAAGCTCGCCGAGATCGCTGGCGAATACCTGCGCAAGGGCAGCCAGTGCTACGTCGAAGGCCGCCTGCAGACCCGCGAGTGGGAGAAGGACGGCGTCAAGCGTTACACCACCGAGATCGTGGTCGACATGAACGGCACCCTGCAGCTGCTCGGCGGCCGTGGCGGCAACAACGAAGGCGGTGGCGAGTACGCCCCGCGTCAGCAGCAGTCGCGCCCGGCCCCGCAGCAGGCCGCGCCGCGCCCGGCGCCGCAACCGGCGGCCCAGCAGCCAGCCCCGGACTACGACAGCTTCGACGACGACATCCCGTTCTGAGGCTCGCCCTCGGCACAGGAAAAAGCCCGGCATTGCCGGGCTTTTGCATTTTCACGGGTGAAGAAATAGTCCGAACTGCCGTTGCGGCTGCCGGGTCGATAGTTGTGTAGGGCCGGGAATGGCCTGGCTAGATGGGCGTCGCCTGCTGGCGCGCGCATGTCCACGACTGTGAGGAACTCGTCATGACCTTGGGAACCATACTGCTGATCGTCCTGATCCTGCTGCTGATCGGTGCCATACCGGCTTGGCCGCATAGCCGCTCCTGGGGCTACGGCCCGTCCGGCGGCCTCGGCCTGGTGGTGGTGATCCTGCTGATATTGCTGTTGTTGGGATACGTCTAGCCCGCGATGAAACAGCCGCCCCTCGCGGGGCGGCGGACCTCTCAGTAGGTAAGGTCGAGCGTGGTGCCGATCACGCGCTCGCGGCCGACGGAGGCGAACTGGCTACCCGGCTCGTCGTAGCGATACAGGTAGTACTCCTCGTCGGTGACGTTGTTGGCCCACAGGGTCAGGCGCCATTGATCGCCGGCATAGCCGGTGCGCAGATTGAGCAGGGTATAGACCGGCAGACCGTCTTTCTCCGCGCCTTCCAACAACGAGCGTGAGGTGGTGCTGCCGGTGTACTTGAGGTCGCCGCCGACGAACCAGCCGCTGTGGTGCTGATAGTCTGCGCCCAGTGCAGCCGTCCACTCGGGTGCCTGCGGGAAGGCTTCGCCGGCCAGGTCCAGCGGTACGCCGTTCTGCACGAAATAGAACTCGTCGAATTCGGTCTTGGCCATGCCGAGCGAGGCGAACGTGTCCAGGCCTTCCAGCGGCTGGTAGCCCAGCTCAATCTCGAAGCCGTCGACATGCGACTTGCCGGCGTTGATCACCACGTCGCTGGTGAAGTCGCCGGGAATCTGCGGCACGTTGACCTGCTGATCGTCCCAGTCCAGGTGGAACAGATTGGCATTCAGGCGCAACTTGCCGTCTGCCCACAGCGAGCGGTAGGACAGCTCGTAGTTCCAGGCGTACTCGGCGTCGTAGTCGTAGATCTCGGAAGTCACGTAGTTGGTCGCGGTGCCGCCGCCGCGGTAGGCGCGTTGCACGACAAAACCAAGGTTCTGCTGCTTGTCGATCTGGTATTGCACGCCGACCTTGGGCAGCCAGGCGTCATAGTGGGTGTCGCCGTCGCTGTTGAGGCTGCTGACCGGGGCGCCGGTGGCGTTGTCAACGCGGCTGTTGGCGGCCTTGTAGTCCTGCTTCTCATAGTCGTAGCGCATGCCGCTGATCAGCGTCCACTGCTCGGTCAGGTGCCAGTTCATCTCGCCGAACAGGGCGTAGTTGTCCACCTCGTTCTTGCTGCGGTCGCGGCGCTGGTAGCTTTCCCAGGGACGTTGCTGATCGCGGCGCCCCTTCTCTTCGCCGGTGTTGAGATAAACGCCGGCCACGGCCGAATACTGGGTGTTATCCCAGTTCAGGCGCAGCTCCTGGGCGATCTCCTTCTCGTCGAATTCGCCGGTGGTGCCCAGGTCGACCGAGGGGCGGCTGGTCTCGGTCTTCACGTGGGTGGTCAGCGAGGTCAGGGTCAGGCCTTCGCTGAGCGGCTGGGCGATTTCCAGGCCGGTGTTGTAGTTGATGGTGCTGCGCGCCTCGGTGAACAGCGCCATGCTCTGGTTGCCCCACTCGCGATCGAAGTAGTCGACCCCGCCGCTGGGACCGTCGACATCGTTGTAGGCCGGCGAGTCGTAGCTCTTCGAGTGGCTCAGCAGCACGCGCACGCCATCTTCGCCGTGTGGCTGGAACAGCAGCTTGCCGCGCACTTGCCAGTAGTCGTCGTCCTGGCGCTCGTCGAGACGCGGCATGCCCTCGAAGTAGGGGTAGTCGATGCCGCCATCGGCGTGGCTGCGTTCGGCGGCCAGGCGGAAGGCCAGTTTGTCCTCCACCAGAGGACCGGAAACCATCGCCGCGTAGCCGTGGGTGTCGAGGCTGCCGGCGGTGCCGCGGGCGGCGCTTTCCCAGTGATAGGTCGGGTCCTTGGACTCGATGCGAATGGCGCCGGCCAGGGCATTACGCCCGCTGGTGGTGGACTGCGGGCCGCGCAGCACCTCGACCTGCTCCACGTCCCACATGCCCAGTGCGCCGCGGCGCGCGCCCTGCATGGTTTGCGCCACGCCATCGACATACACGGTGGCCAGAGGCCGCCCGGCCGGGCCGCCGACGCCTTCGGAGTTGATGCCGCGGATGATGTAGCCGGAGTCGGCCCAGTCGGCGTCACGCACGTTGGCCATCATGCGGAAGGCATCCGGCAGATTCTGGATGCGCGCCCGTTCGATCTGCTCGGCGCCGACCACGGCCACGCTGCTGGTGGTCTGCTGCAGGTCGCGCTCGATCTTCTCGCCGGTGATCAGGATGGGCGCGAACTCCAGCGCCTCCCCGGCCGAGGAGGATGCTGCTTCCAGGGTGACGGTGCGTGCGCCGGTGAAGCGGTAGCTCAGGCCGGTGCCGGCCAGCAGCTGCTGCAGGGCCTGCTGGCGATCCATCTGGCCGCTGACCGCTTGCGAACTCAGGCCCTGGGTCAGGCCGGCGTCGTACAGCACCTGGGCGCCGCTGGCGATGCCGTAGGCGCTGAGAGCGTCATCCAGGCTCTGCGCCGGGATGTCGAAGCTGAGCTGCTCGCTCTGCTCGGCGGTGGTCTCGGCGGCCCAGGCAGCGGGCGCGGCAGTCAGCAGGCTGGAGCAGGCGAGCAGGATGGAGCTCGCCAGGCGAGTCCTGAGCGGAAAAGGCGTTGGCATGTGTTTCCCCGGTTTAGTCGGCAAATAGGTGCAGATGAAAAGCGTTCCTATTCGATAGACGTTTACCGAAGACTAGACCCGCAATGCCGCGCGCAGATTTTTTTAGCGCAGCATCACCCAGTTGCCCGGTAGATGGGTCGCGCTCAGCCCCAGGCTGCTGCTGATGTGGGCCAGCGCTTCGTCGGTGCGCTGCAGGTGGAACACGCCACTGACCGGGCGCTGGGCGATCTGCTGGTTGGCCAGGACGATGCGCCCGCTGCGGTAGCGGTTCAGCTCCTCGACCAGTTCCGCCAGCGGGCGCTGCTTGAACACCAGCAGGTCCTGGCGCCAGGCCAGGGCCTCGGCGCTGTTGACCGGTGCCGGCGGGCTGCTGGCGCGGGTGTCGTAACGCAGTTGCTGGCCGGCCTCCAGGCGTAGTGGCGGCCGGTCCGCCGAGCGCACGGCGACCACGCCTTCGCTGCAGGTCACGCGCACGCCGTTGTCCTGGTGACGCACCTCGAACACCGTGCCCAGAGCCGTCACGCTGCCGTTGTCGGCCTCGACCACGAAGGGGCGGCCGGGGTCGTGCTGCACATGGAATACCGCGGCGCCGCCTTTGAGCACCAGGCGTCGGCGTTCGGCGCTGAAGTCCAGGTCCAGGCTGCTGCGCGCGTCCAGTTCGACCCGGCTGCCGTCCTCCAGCAGGATCTCGCGGCGCTCGCCGACGCCGGTGCTGGCGTCGGCCAGCCAGGCCTGGGCATCGATCTGCCCCGGCTGCAGCCAGGCGAAGCCGAGCAGCAGGGCGCAGGCCGCCAGACCACCGCCCAGCACACGCCGACGTGGCGCGCGGCGGGCCGCCACGGGCGGCAACCGGCCCAGCTCGCGCCACAGGCGCGCCGCCTCGTGGTAGGCCTGGGCATGGGCCGCGCTGCGGGCGCACCACTCGCGCAGGGCGCGGGCATCCTCGACCGTGGCCTGGCCGGAGGTAAGGCGCGCCACCCAGGCGTTGGCCTGCTGGGTCAGCTCGAATGCGGGGGAGGAGGTGTCTGTCATGGTGTCGGCATTGTATCTCGCGAGCGCGTGGCCTCGCTGTGCTGCTGCAGGCGCAGGGCGCAATGGTCGAGGGCGCGGCGCACTTCCAGCTCGACGGTGCGCAGGCTGACGCCAAAGCGCTGGGCCAACGCCTTGTGCGGCTGGCCTTCGAGGCGCGCGGCGAGGAACAGCTCGCGCCGCCGTGCCGGCAACTCTTCGAGTATCTCTGCCAGGCGCTGCAGCTGCTGCTGGTCGGAGATGGCCTGCTCGGCATTCGGCGCCTCGTCGGGCACCTCCAGCAGCAGTTCGATCTCCACCGGGTCGAGCAGGCGGCGGGCGTTGGCGCGGGCGTCGTCGATGGCCAGGTTGGCCGCCATGCGCCGCAGGTAGGCCAGCGGGTTGTCCACCGGCTCGCCGGACTGCAGGCGGTTGAGCTTGAACCAGGCGTCCTGCAGCAGATCCTCGGCGGTGGCCTGGCAACCGGTGCGCCCGGTGAGGAAGCGGGCCAGGTTGCGGCGCTCGGCGATGAAGCAGGCCAGGAGTGAGGGGTATTGCTGCGACATCGCCGGAAGAGGGTCCAGACCTGCAGGAAAGTCGCCGACAGCTTATCCATTCACGGAGGAGGACTCAATTGCCAGTCATTCTCGATTCGCATCGATTTGCTGCTGTCCTTCGCGTCGGATGATAGCCCGCCAAACACAGGTTTCGATTCCTCCTGGCTTGTTGTTGATAATTATTATTAAATGCAACTTTTCTCATCTGTGGGGATGAACGTGTCTGCCGCCCTGTCACTCGATGCCATCGGCCGCCACCAGGTTGGCGCCTTGTACCGCCTGCACCATGGCTGGCTGCAGGGCTGGCTGACTTCGCGCATGGGCAATGCCTGCGAGGCGGCGGACCTGGCCCAGGACACCTTCGTCCGTGTGCTGCTGGCCGTTGGTCGCAGCGAGCCGAGCCTGCACCTCGACGCCCTGCAGGAGCCGCGCGCCTACCTCACCACCGTGGCCAAGCGCGTGCTGTTCAATCACTACCGGCGCCAGTCGCTGGAGCGTGCCTGGCTGCAGGCCGTGGCCCAGTTGCCGGAGGCCGAGGCGCCAGGGCCCGAGCAACAGCTGGAGATGCTGGAGGCGCTGTGCGAGATCGACGCCTTGCTCGACGGCCTCAAGCCGCAGGTACGCGAGGCCTTCCTGATGGCCCAGCTGGAGGGCCTGACCTATGCCGAGATCGCCCTGCGCCTGCACGTCTGCGAGCGCAGCATCAAGCGCTACGTGGCCCAGGGCCTGGCCCACTGCGTGCTGGCGCTGGCATGAGCGGCACGCTCGACCCGCAGGTGATCCACCAGGCCGCGCAATGGTTCGTGCAGCTGCATTCGCCGGAGGCCAGCGCCCGCGAGCACGAGGAGTGTGCGCGCTGGCGTGCCAGCCATGCCGATCACGAGGCCGCCTGGCAGAAGGCCCTGCACATCAGCCAGCGCCTCGGCCAGGTGCCGGTCGGGCCGGGCATGTCGGCGCTCGGTCGGCGCCAGCGCATCAACCGTCGCGACCTGCTCAAGACCCTGATGCTCGCCGGTGTCGCCCTGCCGTTCGGCTGGGCCGGTTATCGCGGCGCGAGCAGTCAGGGCTGGCTGGCCGATTACCGCACTGGTACCGGCGAGCGACGCAGCCTGGAGCTGGCCGACGGCTCGTTGCTGCAACTGAACGCTGCCAGCGCCATCGACCTGCAGTACGACGTCGACTGCCGCCGCCTGCATTTCCTGCGAGGCCAGGCGCTGCTGCAGATGGTCGACGAGGCGCGGCCGTTCGTCGTGCGTACCGACCACGGTTGCGTGCGTGGCCAGGCGGCGCTTTTCGATATTCACCAGGACACAGATGGCACCCGCATCGCCGTGCTGGAGGGCAACCTGGACGTGCACCCGCGCGACTCGGCGTTGCCGCCGCTGCGCCTGCAGGCCGGCCGGCAGGTGCGCTTCGACTCGCACGGCGCTGGGCTGGTGCAGGCGCTGCAGGGCCAGCCGGATGCCTGGACCCGTGGCGTGCTGCAACTGCAGAACGGCCGCCTGGACGAGTTCGCCGCCGCCCTGCAGCGCTATCGCCCCGGCTTCGTCACCTGCGCCGCCGAGGTGGCCGGGCTGCGTCTGTCCGGGGCCTTCCAGCTGGACAACAGCACGCCCGTGCTGGACAGCCTGCCCCAGGTACTGCCGGTACGGGTGGCCTATCGCACGCGTTACTGGGTGGCGATCCTGCCGGCGTGAAAAAACATTTCACCCGGCTGTCCCCTTTTGCCGGCTCGGGTGTCAAGGCAGCAGAAACACTGCCAACCCATCACGAGTCGAATCATGTCCCCACGTCATCCTTGCCAGGCCGCCGGCCTGCCTCGCGCCGCCCTGCGGCCCAGCGTTCGCGCCGTCCGCCATGGCCTGCTGGCCATGCTGCTGAGCGCCGCGCCCTTCGCCATCACCCCGCTGCAGGCGGCCGACAGCGCAGCGGTCAGCCGCAGCTATAGCGTCGCCCCCGGCAGCCTGGCCGCGGCCCTGGCCAGCTTCGCCGAGCAGGCCGGCGTCAGCGTTGCCGTGTCCCCCGAACTGGCGGCCGGCAAGCGTAGCGCCGGCCTGCAGGGCCAGTGGCCGGTGGCCGAGGGCCTGCAACGGTTGCTGGACGGTTCCGGCCTGGAAGCGGCGCCGAGCGGCGAGGGCGTGTACGTGATCCGGCCGCTGTCCGGCGCCGGTGCCGTCGAACTGGGCACCACCAGCATCATCGGCCGCGAGCAGAGCGCCACCGGCCCGGTCGATGGCTACCTGGCCGAGCGCAGCGCCTCCGGTACCAAGACCGACACCCCGCTGATCAAGACCCCGCAATCGGTGTCCGTGGTCACCCGCGACCAGATGGACGACCAGGCCGTGACCAGCGTGGCCCAGGCCCTGCGCTACAGCGGCGGCACCTTCGCCGACTACCGCGGCTCCTCGCACCGGGTCGACGAGGTCTACGTGCGCGGCTTCGGCTATGCGCCCACCTACCTGGACGGACTCACCGTCGGCGGCGAGTCCTACACCCAGGTCGACCCCTGGTTCCTCGAGCGCGTCGAGCTGATCCACGGCCCTGCCTCGGTGCTGTACGGCCAGGCCAACCCCGGCGGCCTGCTGGCGATGACCAGCAAGCGCCCGTCGACCGAGGCGAAGAACCGCGTGCAGTTCGGCGTCGGCAGCGATTCGCTGCGCCGTGGCGCCTTCGACCTCAACGGCCAGCTGGACGAGCAGGGCACCCTGCTGTATCGCCTCAACGGCCTGCTGAGCAAGGGCCAGGCCGAGGTCGACCACATCGACGAGGAGCGCCAGGCCCTGGCCCCGTCGCTGACCTGGCAGCCCAACGAAGACACCAGCCTGACCCTGCTGGCCTACTACCAGAACGACCCCGATGCCGGTTACCGCAACTTCTGGCCCACCGATGGCGTGGCCAACTCCGGCCCGCACGGGCGCATCTCCCGCCACCTCAACGTCGGCGATCCGGACTTCTACCAGTCCGAGCGCGAGCAGTCGTCCATCGGCTACCTGTTCGAGCACCGCTTCAACGAGCTGCTGACCTTCCGCCAGAACCTGCGCTACCTGAAGGAGAACGAGCGCTTCAAGCAACTGGTGTTCATGTCCATGGTCGACGACCGCACCATGCGCCGCGTGCCGGCGGACAGCCGCGCCGAGCTGGAGCAGGCCGTGGTGGACAACCAACTGCAGTTCGACTTCGCCACCGGACCGCTGAGCCATACCCTGCTCACCGGCGTGGACTACAAGCGCAGCCACCGCGACGCCACCGACGCCCGCGACTACAACGGCACCTACCTGCTGGACGCCTACGACCCACAGTACGGCGCGGACGTCGGCCCGCTGTCGCCGAGTTCGGACAGCACCCAGCGCGCCGACCAGATCGGCTTCTACCTGCAGGACCAGATCGAGTACGGCAACTGGAACCTGCTGCTCGGCGGCCGCCAGGATCGTGCCCGCAGCCGCACCGACGACAACCTGAGCGGCACCCGCGAGTCGCAGCGGGACGAAGAGTTCACCGGCCGCGCCGGCCTGCTCTACGCCTTCGACAGCGGCTTCTCGCCCTACATCAGCTACAGCACCTCCTTCGAGCCGGTGCTGAGCACGCCCGAACCGGGTGAGCCGGCGTTCGAGCCGACCACCGGCGAGCAGACCGAGATCGGCCTGAAGTACCAACCGCCGGGCAGCGAGGCGATGTTCAGCGTGGCCCTGTTCGACCTGACCCAGCAGAACGTGGTGACCTACGACGGCGGCTGGTATCCGACCCAGACCGGCGAGATCCAGTCCAAGGGCATCGAGCTCGAGGCGCGCGGCAACCTCACCGACAACCTGGAGCTGGTCGGCGCCTACACCCACCTGGAGCCGGAAGTCACCAAGACCACCCGCCCGGGCGTGGAGGGCAAGGAGCCGCCGCGCACCCCGGCGCACCTGGCCAGCCTGTGGGCCACCTACCAGTTCGACGGCAGCCTGCTGCCGGGCGTTTCCGCCGGCGCCGGCGTGCGCTATGTCGGCTCCAGCTTCGGCGACCAGGACAACAGCTACAAGGTCGACTCGGTGGTGCTGCTCGACGCCATGCTCGGCTACGACCTCGGCAGGCTGGCCGCGGACCTGGACGGCGCCTCCGTGCAGCTCAACGCCAGCAACCTGACCGACAAGGTCTACGCCGCCTCCTGCGCCGCGGTGGACACCTGCTTCTACGGCGCCAGCCGCACCGTCACCGCCAGCGTGAACTACGCATGGTAAGCCGCCTGCCACTACTGGCCGGCGTGCTGTGCCTCGGCCTGGGCTCTTTTAGCGCCCAGGCCGAGGAGGCGCGCCACTACGAGGGCCGGTTGGACGAGCGGGGCGCCCGCGAATACCGGCTGCACTTCACGCGCGGCGACTACCTGAGTGGCGAGCTGCCCAGCGCCGCCATGCAGCTCGATCTGCGGACCGCCGACGGAGACCATCTGCGCCGCCTGGTGGCCAAGGATGCGGGAAGGCGCGCCTTCCAGCTGGTGCTGCCCGAGGACGGCGACTACCGCCTGCGCCTGCAGGGCGTGGCGGGTGCCGAGTTCCGCCTGCAGCTGTCTGCCGTCACGCCGCTGGCCGCGCAGCGGGCTCCCGCGGAACAGCTGCAGAGCCCGCGCCTGCGTGCGCTGCAGGCCGAGCTGGCAGCCGGTGGCGACAGCCGCGACTTCTGGTGCGAGATGGGCAAGCGCGGCACGCCGCTGATCGAGGCGCTGGACGAACGCGAAGCGCTGGTGACCTTCCTCTGGCGCGGCGCCGAACGCAACGTGCGCCTGTTCGGCGGGCCCGGCTACGACCACAGCGAACTGGCCCGCCTGGGCGACTCGGATGTGTGGTTCGTGACCTTCCGCCTGCCACGCGAGACGCGCCTGGCCTACCAGCTGGCGCCGGACGTGCCGGAGCTGGACGCCGACCCTGGCACGCGGCGGCGGGCGATCCTCGCCACCGCCCAGGCCGATCCACTCAACCCCCGAGCCTACCCGGCCAAGGGCGTGGATGGCTTCCAGTACGACTCGCTGCTGGAGCTGGATCGGGCGCCACCGCAGCCGTGGAACGACAAGCGCGCGGGCGTGGCGGCCGGCAGCGTCGAGCGCCACGCGTTCACCAGCAAGATCCTCGGCAACAGCCGCGCGGTGTACCTGTACCGCCCGCATGGCTATCGCGCCGGCGCGGCGGACAACCATCTGCTCTACCTGTTCGACGCCGAGGCTTATCTGGGCAAGGTGCCGACACCGACCATCCTCGACAACCTGATCGCCGCCGGGCGCATCCCGCCCATGGCAGCGGTGCTGATCGACAACGCCAGCCCCGAGGCACGCGGCGTGGAGCTGCCGCCCAACCCGGACTTCGCCCGCTTCCTCGCCGAGGAGCTACAACCCTGGGTGGCGCAACAAGGGCTTAGCGTACCGGCGCCGCGCACGGTGATCGCCGGCTCCAGCTACGGCGGCCTGGCTTCCAGCTATGCGGCGCTCAGGCACCCCGAGCTGTTCGGCAACGTGCTCAGCCAGTCCGGCTCCTACTGGTGGTCGCCGCCTGGGCAGGAGCCGGAGTGGCTGACCCGCGAGTTCGTGCGTGCGCCCAGGCTGCCGGTGCGTTTCTATCTGGAGGCGGGGCAGTTCGAGGCCGGCAACGGCCAGCTCGGCATCTTCGACACCACCCGCCATCTGCGCGACGTGCTGCAGGCCAAGGGCTATGCGGTGACGCATCGGGAGTGGGCCAGCGGGCACGACTATCTGAACTGGCGCGGCACGCTGGCGGAGGGCCTGATCGCTCTGTTCGGTCGCTGAAAAAGTGGCAGCTGGTCAGCCCGCCGGGCCGACCAGCTCGCGGACCTTGGCGATCACGTAATCCACTTCGAAGGGTTTGTCGAACACATCGGCGAACAGCTCGGGCGTGGTCCGGCCGATGCTGCCGTGGGCGCCGCTCATCAGCAGGATCGGCAGATGCGCCGTGCCTGGGCGGCTGCGGATGGCGCGGGCGAATTCGACTCCATCCATCACCGGCATCATGAAGTCGGTGATGACCAGGGAAGGACGTTCGCGGTCGAGCACTTCGAGGCCGCGCCGGCCATTGGCGGCCTTGACCACCATGTAGCCTTCATCCTCCAACGCGTAGCCGAGAATATCCGCGATCAGATATTCGTCATCGACTATCAGGATGGTCGTCATGCGCTGAGGCTCATCTATCCGCCGTCGGTACTGCGCTGCCGGTCAGCACCGCAGCCGTATTCCTGAAGGTCTTCTCCAGGCGCAGGCCTTGTTCGTCGATCACCACCTCCAGCAGGGCGGGATCATAATTGCTGTCTCTCATCTTCAGGGTGGAGAGCACGCGCTTTAGTTCGGAATTGATTTCCACGAAGCGCATCAGCAGCAGGTTGTCCACCAGGCTGGACAGTTCCGGTGCCGGTGCGTTGATCTCGGAGCCGAACAGGTCACGCATCTCCCAGGTGGCCACCACCGTCACGCCGCGCGCGCGCAGCTCGCTCATCAGGGCGCTGAAGAACTCGGCCAGGCGCGCCTGGTTGGTCGCCACCCTGGCCATGCCGCCCAGGCTGTCGAGCAGCACACGCTTGATACCCAGGCGCTCGACCGTGTCGAGCAGCTTCAGGCCCAGGGCGTCGAGCAACCCGGATGTGGTGGGCTGCCAGAGGATATGCAGCGCGCCGCTGTCTTCCAGGGCTTGCAGGTCATGGCCCAGCGCTTGCGCCTTGAGGCGCAGGCGCTGCGGGTTTTCGTAGAAGCCGAAGTGCAGGCCCGGCTCCTGCGGCGTGCTCTGGGCCAGGAAGCTCAGGCCGGCGCAGGTCTTGCCGACGCCGGACGGCCCCATCAGCAGGGTCACCGAGGACTCCGGCAGGCCGCCGCCGATCATCTGGTCGAAGCCGCCGATGCCGCTGGGCACTCGCCGCAGGTCGGCACTGCCCGGCTGCGAGGGCCGCGCATAGAGGCTCTCCAGGCGCGGGTAGATGACGATGCCGTCGTTGGTGATCTCGCACTCGTGCAGGCCGGAGAGGGCGCCGCTGCCGCGCGTCTTGCGCAGCTGGATGCGGCGCACCGAGCGGCTGCCATGCAGCTCTTCGCCCACTTCGATCACGCCGTCGACCATGGTGTGTTCCGGGCTGCCGTCGTCCAGGCGGGCGCTGGTGATCAGCAGTACGGTGCAGCCGGCAAAGGCGGCATGGCCTTGCAGCTCGGAGATGAATTTCTTGGTGTCCAGCTGCGATTCGGCGCGCGAGCGGGCGTTGAGCACGCCGTCGACGATCAGCAGGGTGGCCTTCTGTCGGTTGATCTCGCGGCGCAGCAGGCGCACCACTTCGTCCAGGCCCTCGTTCTGCATGGTGTCGAAGGCGCTGACGAACTGGATCTCGGCGCCGACGCGCTGCGGCTCGAAGAAGCTCAGGGTGGAGAGGAACTGGAACAGCCGATCATGGGATTCGGCCAGCAGCGTGGCTACCAGCACGCGACCGCCTTCGCGCACATGGTTGAAGGCGATCTGGTTGGCCAGGATGGTCTTGCCCGAGCCCGGGCGGCCCTGAACGATGTAAGAGGCGCCGCTGACCAGACCCCCTTTCAACAGGACGTCGAGGCCATCGATGCCGCTTTGAAGGCGTTTTAGTTGTTCCAAGATCCGTCCCATCTCTCTATCGAGTGGCAGCGCTGGTGCGCCGCTAATTGGCCGCACTTTACCGGCAAGCCAGTATGGCGGACAACGCCGGCTAGACGGCGGCCGGCAGATAAAGGGTCATGCGCGTGCCCTTGCCGGGCTCGCTTTCGACCCCGATCGCACCATCGGCGGCGCGGGCGAAGCCGTACACCTGGCTGAGACCCAGGCCGGTGCCTTTGCCGAAGTGCTTGGTGGTGAAGAACGGCTCGAAGATGCGCTCCTGCAGTTCGCGGGGGATGCCGGGGCCGTCGTCGTTGACCGAGATCAGCACGAAGTCGCCCTGCAGTCCCTGCCACTCGCCGTGCAACTGGCCATTCTCGGCGCGCAGCAGAATGCGTCCGCCCTGCTCCTCCATGGCATCGCGGGCGTTGAACACCAGGTTGAGCAGGGCCATTTCCAGCTGAGTGGCATCGACCCGCGCCTGATGCAGCGCGGGTGAGATTTCCAGGTCCAGGCTGATGCTCTTCGGCAGGGCCTGGGCGAACAGGGCAGAGGAGGCCTGCAGCGTGGTGACCAGGTCGAGCGCCCAGGCCTGTGGTGCCCGTCGGCGGGCGAAGGTCAGCAGGTTCTGGGTCAGCGTGCGGCCACGGATGCCGGCCTCGTGGATGCTCTCCAGCAGCATCTGGATGCGCTCGGGATCGTTGCTGCGCCGGGCCAGGTCGCTGGAGCCGATGATCACCGTGAGCAGGTTGTTGAAGTCGTGGGCCATGCCGCCGGTGAGTTGGCCGAGGGCTTCCATCTTCTGCGCCTGGAACAGCTGTGCGCGCACCTCGTCGAGGTGTATCTGCGCCTCGTGGCGCTCGGTCATGTCGCGGGTGATCTTGGCCAGGCCGACCAGGCAGCCGGTCTCGTCATGGATGGCATCGAGCACGGTCAGCGCCCAGAAGCGTGTGCCGTCCTTGCGCACCCGCCAGCCCTCGTCGTGGGCGCGACCCTCGCGCAGGGCGGTGGCGATCAGCCGTTGCGCCTTGCCCTGGCGGCGGTCTTCCTCCAGGAAGAACAGTTCCAGATGCTGACCGATCACCTCCTTCGCCGTGTAGCCCTTGATCCGCTCGGCACCGACGTTCCAGGTCATGATCCGGCCTTGCGGGTTGAGCATGTAGATCGCGTAGTCGACCACGGCCTGGACCAGCAGCTCGTAGCTGCGTTCGGTCAGGCCGCTGGGCGTCACGGGTGGTTCGTCGGCCATGGAGTTTTCGATCCTGATTGCAGGGCAGGTGTGGCTTGCAGTGTAGAGCCATGACCGAGGCACTGCCTACCGTGGCTTCCGCCGGAAACGGGCGGGTGCGACGCCGTGGCAGTGGCGCGGGGCCGCGCACTGGCTAGAATGCCCGGCAACGAAAGGATATGCCCGCCCTGAACCCGCTCAGCCGTAACTTCCGCGATTGGCTCTACGCCTTTGCCCTGGTGGGCATGCTGCTGCGCGTGAGTATGCCGCTGTGGGCGCTGCCGCAGATGAGCGAAGACGGCTTCATGCTCATGTGCACCTCGCAAGGTGTGCAATGGCAGCTCGGCGAGGACGACCGGGGCGGCGCCGCCTCGCACCAGTTGCCCTGCGTGCAGTGCGGTGCGCATATCGCCAGCCTGCAGTCTCTTCCCTTCACGCCGCCACCGCCGCTGGTGGCGCCGCCCGAGCGGCCGCGCTTCGCCGAGGCGCTGGGCCTCAGCCCGCCGTTCCTGGTGGCCCCGCCCGGCAGGGCGCCCCCGTCGCTTTCCTGAAGTCGCCATCAGTCGCCCTCGTCGCGAGGGCATAGCGCTGTTCATCATTCAGGAAACACCATGACTCCATTCGTTTTCGTGCCGGCACGCGTCGGGCGCCTGCCGTTCGTTCTGTCCGCCCTGAGCCTGGCTATGGCCACGCCGATCTTCGCCGAGGAGGCCGCCGATGCCGAGCTGGCGCCCACGGTGGTCACCGCCGTGCAGCAGAGCTCGCCGCTGACCATCCACGCCGATCCCAAAGACGCCCGCCAGCCGGTGCCGGCCAGCGATGCCACCGACTACCTGAAGACCATCCCCGGCTTCGCCGCCATCCGCAGCGGCGGCAGCAACGGCGACCCGGTGCTGCGTGGCATGTTCGGCTCACGCATCAACCTGCGCACCAACGGCGGCCTGATGCTCGGCGCCTGTCCCTACCGGATGGACGCGCCGAGTTCCTATATATCGCCCGAGACCTTCGACAAGCTGACCGTGATCAAGGGCCCACAGACCGTGCTCTGGGGCCCCGGCGCCTCGGCTGGCACCGTGCTGTTCGAGCGCGAGCCGGAGCGTTTCGGCGAGCTCGGTTCGCGCCTGCACGCCAGCGTGCTGACTGGCTCCAACGGCCGCTTCGACAAGGTGCTGGATGGCGCCGTGGGCGGCGAGCAGGGCTACCTGCGCTTCGTCGGCAACCAGGCCCAGGCCGATGACTACGAGGACGGCGACGGCGATACCGTGCCGTCGCGCTGGAACAAGTGGAACGGCGACCTGGCCATCGGCTGGACGCCGGACGCCGACACCCTGATCGAGCTCACCGCCGGCAAGGGCGACGGCGAGGCGCGCTATGCCGGGCGCGGCATGGACGGCGCGCAGTTCGAGCGCGAGAGCCTCGGCCTGCGTTTCGAGAAGTCCAACCTCGGTGGCACGCTGGACAAGCTGGAGGCGCAGCTCTACTACAACTACGCCGACCACATCATGGACAACTTCAGCCTGCGCGAGCCCGACCCGAGCAGCATGATGGCCATGCCCATGGCCTCCCAGGTCGACCGGCGCACGGTCGGCGGACGCCTCGCCGCGACCTTCACCTGGACCGACGTGGAGCTGGTCGCCGGTGTCGACGCCCTGCGCAGCGAGCACCGCGAGCGCAACTCCGACTACGACATGATGAGCGACAGCTACATCGACACCGACCGCTTCCCCTGGAGCAAGGACGCGGTGATGCACAGCTACGGCGCCTTCGCCGAGCTGACCTGGCTGCTCGCCGAGCGCAACCGCGTGGTCGCTGGCGCGCGCCTGGACCGCGCCTCGGCCAAGGACTACCGTCAGCGCACCGGCGGCATGATGAGCATGCCCAACCCGACCGCCGACGAGACCCGCGCCGACACCTTGCCCAGCGGCTTCGTGCGCTATGAGCATGACCTGGCCGAGTCGCCGACCACCCTCTACGCCGGCCTCGGCCATGTGCAGCGCTTCCCCGACTACTGGGAGCTGTTCTCCCCGAGTCGCGGTCCGGCCGGCGAGATCAACGCCTTCGACGGCATCGAGCCAGAGAAGACCACCCAGCTCGACTTCGGCGTGCAGTACAACGGCACCGACCTGCAGGCCTGGGCCAGCGGCTACGTCGGCCAGGTGCGCGACTACATCCTGTTCGACTACAGCGCCGGCATGATGGGCGGCTCGCAGGCCGACAATATCGACGCGCGCATCCTGGGGGGGGAGCTGGGCGTGGCCTACGACCTCACCGACCACTGGAACACCGACGCCACCCTGGCCTACGCCTGGGGCAAGAACAGCTCCGATGACGAGGCCCTGCCGCAGATGCCGCCGCTGGAAGCGCGCCTGGGCCTGGCCTACCAGCGCGACGCCTGGAGCGCCGGCGCCCTGTGGCGTGTGGTGGCAGCGCAGAACCGGGTGGACGAGGGCCGCGGCAACGTGGTCGGCCAGGACTTCGGCAGCAGCGCCGGCTTCGGCGTGTTCTCGCTCAACGGTGCCTACCGCGTCAGCGCCAACCTCAAGCTCAGCGCCGGCGTCGACAACCTGTTCGACAAGGATTACGCCGAGCACCTCAACCTGGCCGGCGATGCCGGCTTCGGCTATCCGGCCGACCCGGTGGCCATTGACGAGCCCGGGCGAACCCTGTGGGCCAAGGTCGATCTCGACTTCTGAGCCAAGAGCCCGCCGCCACGGCGGGCTTTCCCTTTGTGCTCTCGTGCATTTTGCACGCCGCTACAAGCGAGCCGTGCATTCTGCATCGGGCATAGTGCCATCTCCATTTCTTAAGCTGTTGATTTATAAGGGCGTTATTGCTGTGCGCAAGTTGGCACAGGCGCTGCACTGGCTGGATACCCGGAACACAATAAGAGGGAGTAGAGATGCAAATTGCGATCAAGGAATTCTTCGACGCCTTTCCCGACCACAGCGTTTCGATCAAGCCGCGCCCGGACGGCATGCTGCTGCTGACCCTGCGCAAACCGAACGAAGTGCCGCTGAGCAAGGCCATCGACAGCGCTGCGATCTTCAACCGCGACAGCGTGCGCGAGCTGATCTTCGACGTGACCCTGAGCCTGAAACTGGCCAACGGCCAGGCCATCGACAAGAACGACGGTGACCGCTGGGGCCTGCGCGATCTGCCGACCTTTACCGGCGGGCCGATCCACGTCACCGCCTCGCGCATGCTGGTGCACAAGCGCAAGCTGGAGCTGATGAAGAAACAGCGTCGCGAAGCGATGGCAGTCTAGACTTCGACTGCGGCATGGCGGCGCCGAACGGTTCGGCAGGCCACTCAAGTTTTGCTGGCGCCAACCGCCACAGTAGGAGGCCGCCGCCAGCCGCGGCCCTCTACCAACGGATGGAACTGCCGTCATGCCGCTGCGCAATCTCAGCCTGCAAACCAAGCTGTTGCTGGCCTTTACCCTGGTCAACCTGATCAGCATCGCCGCCTTTATCAGCTACGCCCAATACGCCAAGTCCCTGGATATCCGCGCGCAGATGGACAATCGCCTGCGCGCCGCCGCCCATGCGGTGCCGCGCCTGCTCGGCGACGACTATCTGGAGCGCGCGCGCAGTGCCGATGGCCTGAAGGATGGCGAATACCTGGGCCAGGTGCGCAACCTCGGCGAATATGCGGCGGAGGTCGGCCTCAAGTACGCCTACACCATGATGGTGGATGCCGGCGGCCAGGTGTATTACCTCTCCGACGGCGCCGGCCCCGAGGACATCGCTGCCGATGAGTACGCCAAGCACCTGGAGCATTACTCCGACGCCAGCCCGGCAGTGACCGCGGCGGCCCGCAGCGGCCAGTTGCAGTTCGACGAATACACCGACAGCTACGGCAGCTTCCGCTCGATCTTCCTGCCCCTGCGCACCGCCGGCGGCCAGCCCTTCGTGGTCGGCGTGGACGTGACCCTGGACAGCCTCGACCAGGCCATCGGCGACAGCCTGCGCAGCCTGTTGCTGATCGGCGCCGCCACCCTTGGCGTCGGCCTGCTGCTGTCCTGGCTGGCGGCGCGCATGCTGGTGCGCGGCATACTCCAGCTCACCGGCCAGCTCAACCGCATCGCCGACCATCGCGACCTGTCACGCCCCATCGCCCTGATCAGCGGCGACGAATTGGGGCAGATGGGCGAACGCCTCTCCGGCCTGCTGCAGGACCTGCGCCAGACCCTGTCCAGTGCCTCCGGCATGGCCGACAGCAATCAACAACTGGCGGACACCTTCCTGCTGCGCGCCGACGACATCACCCGGCAGATCCAGCAGGCCGCCGGCCAACTGGCCGATGTCGACCAGCACGGCCAGTCGATCCAGCATGCGGCCGGGCATTCCTCCAGCCTGGCCGGCGCCGTGCGCGCCAACCTGGAACGCGCCAGTGGCGAACTGAGCCGTGCCCACCACGAACTGCAACGGCTGATCGGCGACGTGCACGGCAGCACCTCGGCCAACGTCGAGCTGGCCGTCGACCTGGAGCGCCTGAGCAGCGAGGCCGAGCAGATCGGCCAGGTGCTGCAGATGATCGCCGGCATCTCCGAACAGACCAACCTGCTGGCGCTCAACGCCGCCATCGAGGCCGCCCGTGCCGGCGAGGCGGGACGTGGCTTCGCCGTGGTGGCCGACGAGGTGCGCAAGCTGGCCGGGCAGACCCAGACCGTGCTGGGTGAGGCCCATCAGGTGATCGACAAGGTCACCGGCGCTATCCGCCTGGTGGCCCAGCGCATGGGCAGCACCGCCGAACGCTCACGCGCCCTGGCCGGCGACGCCGACGAGGCGCTGGAGGCACTCGACGCGCTGGTGCAGCAGATGGGCCAGGTGAGCAGCACGGTGGACCAGGCCCTGGCCAGCAGCGAGGAAATCCAGCACGCCGTGGCCGACATGTCCGGCCGCCTCGGCGGCATGCGCGACGCCTTCGAACACACCCGTCAGGACGTCGACGAAATCAACCGCTCCGCTGCAGAACTGGGCGACACCGCCCGCGCGCTCAAGGGCGGCCTGGGTGTGTTCCGTACCTGATCCTAGGGGGCCTGCTCGGCGGCAGGCCCCTCGCCATCTCCACACAGGCTCCATCCAGCGCTCATCGTCCAAACATTCCGCGGCGCTACAAATCCTCGCATCACCAATGCCGAGGAAGGGCGATGACCACCCAAACGCAGCGAATCCTGTTGATCAATCCGCCGCATACGGCGATCGGTAGCCGCATTCCCGGCGAGCACCTGCCACCGCTGGGGCTGCTCAGTATTGGTGGCCCGTTGCTTGATGCTGGGTTTGCGGTGCAACTGCTGGACGCCGATCTGCAGAACCAGGCGCTGGAGGACATCGTGGCCCATGCCGCCGAGGTCGATCCCAATCTGGTGTTGCTTGGGCACTCTGGCTCCAGCTCGGTCCACCTAACGGTGGTGGAGTTGTGTCGGCTGCTCAAACACCGATTGCCGGCGCTGCGGGTCATCTATGGTGGCGTGCATCCGACCTATCACTGGGACGAGATCCTGCGCGATTGTTCGGACATCGATTTCATTGTGCGCGGCGAGGGCGAACAGACGGCGCTGTCGCTGGTGCAGGCGCTGCAATGGCGAACGCCGTTGGCTGAGGTAGCCGGTATCGCCTATCGCCAGGATGGCGAGGTGCTGCGCACCATGGATGCGCCGATGCTACGCAATCTGGACGACTACCGGGTGGGCTGGGAGTTGATCGACCATGCGCGCTATTCCTATTGGGGTGGCAAGCGAGCGGTGGTGGCGCAGTTCTCCCGCGGCTGCCCTTATCTGTGCAACTACTGTGGGCAGCGTGGCTTCTGGACCCGCTGGCGCCATCGCGACCCAGTCAAGTTCGCCCAAGAGCTGGCGCGCCTGCATCGCGAGCAGGGCGTAGAGCTGATCAACTTCGCCGACGAACTCCCCACTGGGTCGCGCAAGGCTTGGAAAGCCTTCCTCGAGGCGCTGATTGCCGAGAATGTGCCGCTCCTGCTGGTGGGCTCCACCCGTGCCGGAGACATAGTGCGCGACGCCGACATCCTGCACCTGTACCGCCAGGCCGGGGTGATCCGCTTTCTGCTCGGTATCGAGAGCTACGACGAGGCGACTCTGGCGGCTATTCACAAGGGCGGTGACGTGCGTGAGGACCAACAGGCGATCCGCCTGCTACGCCAGCACGGCATAGTCTCCATGGCTACTTATGTGGTCGGCTTTCAGGAGGAGAGTGACCGCGATTACTGGCGCTCGTTTCGCCATCTGCTGCGCTATGACCCGGACCAGATTCAGTTGCTCTATGTCACTCCGCATCGCTGGACACCGTTCTACGAGACGGCCGAACAGCGCCAAGTGATTCAGACCGACACACGTCGCTGGGACTACAAGCATCAGGTGCTGGCGGTGCAGCGTGTGCCTGCTTGGCGGGTGTTTCTCTGGTTCAAGTTGATCGAAGTGGCCATGCAGGCGCGGCCCAGGGCATTGGCGCGCGTGCTGTTCCGCGGCGATGCCGATTTCCGCCATGCTATGCGCTGGTATACCCGCATGGGGCGGCGGGTGTGGTTTCACGAGGTGGTGGAGTTCATCTTCTCCACCCGGCTGCTCAAGGTGGGACCTACGTTGCGTCAGTTCCTCGGCGCCTCTCTGGCGGAGCGGGAATATGCGCTGGACAAGCGTAAGGCTCCGCCTCAGCCATCGACGGAGCTGATTGCCCGCTCCCGATAGTCCGTCACGGCTCAGACCTGCTGCAGTTGTGCCGCCGATTCTACGCTGGTGCTGCCGCGCAGGCCGGCGTAGTAGCCCTCGTCCAGTTCGCCCCAGCCCATCTGCCGGCGCAGCTTGCGCAGGTGGGCCTTTAGCGCGTGTACCTCCAGGTACACCTCGTGGCGCTGGGATTTGATGAAGTTGATGCCGCCGGACAGGTCCGGGTCATCCGTGGCGATCAGTTGTTCGAACTGGCGTGCTTGTTCTGGACGCTGCAGCTGGTCGCGCAGGTAGCAGGCGATGGCATGGGCTTCGTTGTCGAACAGCTTGTAGGCGCTGGAGTTGGTCTCCAGGTAGCCGATGCCGAACAGGTTGTGGTGCTGGCGGCTGAAGATCGACAGGTAAAGCTGCGGGCGCCCGCCTTTCCATTCGAAGTAGTCGGCGGCGTACTTGCAGCTCCATTTGTAGCCGGTGGCGTACAGCGCCAGGTCGATGCGCTCGCGGCTGCCGTCCTTGAACACGGCATGGTCGCCGTCGAAATGGTCGAGGTCGGGCTTGGCCTGGATATCGCCGTGCTGCAGGTAATGCAGCAGCTGGGTGTTCAGCAGCGGGTGGCTTTCGAACAACTTGTGGTCCGGTTTGGGCAGGCCGAGGCGGGTCAGGTCGCCGTTGATCACCCGCAGGAGCGCCTGGAAGATCGGTCGCACCAGCCAGATCGGCAGCTGCGGGCCCTTCTCGCTGACCTCGTCGGCGGGCAGGCCGAACAGGTGCTTGGGAATGAAGTGGTAGCCGCGGCGCAGGCTGATAAAGGCTTGCTCCGCATGGGTCGCCGCGTCGCAGGCGATATCCGCGCCGGAGTTGCCGGCGCCGATGATCAGCACGCGCTTGCCGGCGAATTCGGCGGCCTGCTTGTAGGTCACCGAGTGGCGGATTTCGCCGTTGAACTGGCCTTTGATGGCCGGCATGTTCGGGTCCCAGTTGCAGCCGGTGGCGCAGACCACGGCGCGGTAGCAGCGCTGCTCGCCGCCTTGCAGGGTCACCAGCCAGCGCCCGTCCTCGCGCTTGGCCACATGCTCGACGGCGGTATTGAGGCGGATGTTGTCGTAGAGATCGAAGGCCTGGGCGAAGGCGCGGACGTACTCGAGGATCTGCCGGTGGCTCGGGTAGTCGGGGAGGTGCTTGGGCATGGGGAAGTCGAGAAAACCCGAGAGGTCGCGCGAGGAGATGAAGTGCGCGGACTCGTACATCGGCGTGCCGGGGTTGCCGATGTCCCACACGCCGCCGACGTCGCTGTGCCGCTCGAACTGCTCGTAGGCAAGGCCCTGGCGCTTCAGGGCGCGGGCCATGCACAGGCCGCCGGGGCCGCCACCGATGATGCACACGGCATCGCCGCAATCCTGGAAGTCGTTCGCTGTGCTCACGGGGCGCTCCGCGCGGGGTGGTGGCAATGCATTCACGTTAGCCAAGCCGATGCCGCTACGGCAGGGGAGCGATGGCCGCGAAAGAGGGCAGCAACGGCCATCCTGAATGCCCCGGTTTTGGCCGTTTACCTGTTCCTGGCTGGCCGTTTGAGACCTCATACGCCATGCGTGGCTGCTTTAGTGTGGCGCTATCGAGATGAGCAGAGACTCGGAGCGGACTATGCAGGCAGGGCGTAACAGGGGCTGGCGCGATTGGGCCATGGTGCTGGGGCTGGGCGCGCTGCTGGCCGGTTGTGGCGGTGAGGATGCGCCGCCAGCGCAGGCGAACACCGGACAAGGCGTGCCCCAGGATGCAGTGCTGGCCCAGCTGTATGGCGCCAGCTGCAAGCAGTGCCACGCCAACCCGGCCGCCGGTGCGCCGCTGACCGGTGATGCCGCAGCCTGGGCGCCGCGCCTGGAGAAGGGCATAGATACCCTGCTGGATCACAGCATCAATGGCTTCCAGGGCATGCCGCCGCTGGGCCTGTGCATGCAGTGCTCGGAGCCGGACTTCCGCGCGCTGATCGAATTCATGGCCGCCGCGCCGCAGCCTGCGGAGGGCCGCTGATATGGTCTCCCGTCGCCAACTGCTGCAACGCGCCAGCCTGCTGGGCGCCTGCCTGGCCTTGCCGGGTCGCTCGCTGTGGGCCGCAGAAACGCCGCGCCCGATACCCTGGCGCAACTGGTCAGGGGTGCAGAGCTGCCTGCCGCTGGAGCGCCTGGCACCTAAGGATCTGGACGAGCTGGTGCAGGTCATCCGCAAGGCCTCGGGCAAGATCCGTCCGGTCGGCTCGGGGCATTCCTTCAGCGCGCTGGTGCCCACCGACGATACCCTGCTGTCGCTGAGCAACTTCTCCGGGCTGCTGGCGCACGATGCACAGACCCTGCAGGCGGAGTTCGGCGGCGGCACGCCGATGTCGACCATGGGCGCGCCGCTCAGGGAAGTCGGCCAGGCACTGATCAACATGGCCGACACCGACTACCAGACCCTGGCCGGAGCGATCGCCACCTCGACCCACGGCACCGGCATCGGTTTCGGTTCCTATTCCTCGAATGTCTGTGGCCTGCAGCTGGTCAGCGCCGCCGGCGAGGTGCTCGACTGCAGCCGCGAGCAGAACCCCGAGCTGTTCAATGCGGCGCGCGTCTCCCTTGGCGCGCTGGGCGTGGTGACCAGGGTGCGCATGCAGAACCGCGCCGCCTTCCGCCTGCGCGAACGCCAGTGGCTGGGCAAGACCGAGGAACTGCTGGAGGACATCGACAACCTCAAGCGCGACAACCAGCATTGGGAAATGCTGGTGGTGACTCACTCCGACTACGCCCTGTCGGTGGCGCTGAACGAGACCGAGGACCCGAGCACGCCGCCGGTGCCGCCGGACGAGGAGGGCGGCAACGGCTTTATCGACATCATCGAGGGGCTGGACAAGCACCTGAGCGACTCGCCCGGCGTGCGCCGCAGCCTGCTCAACAACATGCGCCACCTGGCCAGCTTCGATGACCGGGTGGATGCCTCCTACGAGATCTTCGCCAACGTGCGCAACGTGCGCTTCAACGAGATGGAGTACTCGGTGCCGGCCGAGCATGGCCCGGCCTGCCTGCGCGAAATTCTCAAGCGCATCGATGACGGCAACCTGCGCACCTGGATGCCGGTCGAGTACCGCTACGTGAAGGCCGACGACATCCCCCTGAGCATGTTCGAGGGGCGCGACAGTTGCGCGCTGTCGATCCACCAGCACCACTCGATGGACCATCGCGACTTCTTCGCCGCCATCGAGCCGATCTTCTGGAAGTACGAGGGGCGGCCGCACTGGGGCAAGCTGCACAGCCTGGGCGCACGCCAGCTGGCGGCGCTGTATCCGCGCTGGAAGGAGTTCACCGAGCTGCGCCGGGACATCGACCCGCAGGGGCGCTTCGTCAATGCGCATCTGGCCGGGTTGTTCGGCCTCAATATCGGTTGAACCGCAGTAGGGTGGATGGCCGAAGCCATCCACCATCTGGGCTCGGTGCCAGCCGTTGGTGGACAAGCCTCCGGCGTTGTCCACCCTACGAGGCTCTTGGCGCACGACGCATGGCCGACGATCAAGAGAACCGAGCAGGTTCGAAGGAGCAGCGATGAAACGACGCACACTCGTGCTGGCCGGCCTGGGCGCCGGTGGACTGCTGGCCGCCGCCTGGCTGCGCCCAGGGGATCGCGGGCAGCCGCACGATGCCTACTTTCAGGCGCTGAACCAGGAGCTCAAGGCCAACGGACCGATGCGCCCGGCCATGCTGATCGACCTCGATCGCCTCGACCACAATATCGAGGTGGTGCGCCAGTTCCTCGCTCGTAGCGGCAAGCAGCTGCGCCTGGTGGAGAAATCGCTGCCGTCGCCCGGTCTGCTGCGCTATATCGGCGAGCGCATCGGCACCCGCAAGCTGATGGCCTTCCACCAGCCGTTCCTCAATCACGATGCGCGGCAGTTCCCCGAGGCCGACATCCTGCTCGGCAAGCCACTGCCGGTACGCTCGGCGCAGCTGTTCTACCAGCAGCACAGCGGCCCCTTAGATCCGGCGAAGCAGCTGCAGTGGCTGATCGATACGCCCGAGCGCCTGCAGCAATACCTGGCGCTGGCCCAGGGGCTGGGCACGCGGCTACGCATCAACATCGAGCTGGATGTGGGCCTGCATCGCGGCGGCGTGAGCGATACGCAGGTGCTGGGGCAGTTGCTGCAGCTGATCGCGGATAACCCGCAGCAGCTGGAGTTCGCCGGCTTCATGGGGTACGACCCCTTCGTCGGCATGAACCTGCCTTCGGTGCTCGGCAGCCAGGACGAACTGCTGGCCAAGGTCATGGCGCTGTACCAGGGCTATGTCGACTTCACTCGCCAGCGCTTCCCGGCGCTGTGGCATGACGGCCTGACCCTGAACACCGCCGGCAGCCCCAGCTACCGGGCTCACGAGCAGGAGCGGTTGAGTAGCGAGGTGGCCATCGGTACCGGCCTGCTCAAGCCCAGCCACTACGACCTGCCGTCGCTGGCCGAGCATCAGCCCGCGCTGTACATCGCCACGCCGGTGCTCAAGCGCACGGGCGCGCTGCGCATTCCGGCACTGGACGAGAAGTCACGGTTGTTCGCCTGGTGGGACGTCAACCAGCGCGAGACCTTCTTCATTTACGGCGGCAACTGGCAGGCCGACCTGGCCTCGCCGGCCGGCCTGCAATTGAGCGGCCTTTACGGGCGCAGCTCGAACCAGGAGCTGGTCAACGGCTCGCCGGCGGTGGGCCTGGCGGTGGATGATCAGGTGTTTCTACGGCCGACCCAGAGCGAGGCGGTGCTGCTGCAGTTCGGTGATCTGCTGGCCGTGCGCGGCGGCAAGATCGTCGAACGGTGGCCGGTGTATCAGGAATAGGTCCTCCCCTTTCCCTATGGGAGAGGGGCCGGGGGTGAGGGACTCTCCGTCTGCTCCGAGCTGCCTGCAAAGCCCTCACCCTACGCGGGCCGCCCTAACCCTCTCCCAGGGGGAGAGGGAGTTTGTCCGAGGTGTCGACGAGTTACGGGCTCGAATCCAACACCAATTCAGCCCCCTCTCCCTCTGGGAGAGGCTCGGGGTGAGGGGCCGTCAGTCCGCTAGGACTCCTGAGCAATCCGCTGCTTCGCCGTGCGCGGCGTCACCCCGGTCCAGCGCTTGAAGGCGCGGCGGAAGTTGCGCACGTCGCTGAAGCCGGTCTCGCTGGCCACGTCGATCAGCCGGCTGTCGCGGTGGCTGAGCAGGGCCAGGGCTTTGGCCCGGCGCACGGAGTCGACGATGCCGTGATAGGACAGCCCGGCCTCGTCGATGCGCCGGCGCAGGGTGCGTTCGCCGAGGTTAAGCTGCTGCGCCAGTTCGGCCAGTTGCGGTGGGCGGCACAGGCTCTTGCGCACCTCGCGCTGGATGGTCTCGATCAGGTCGGAGCTGCCGTGCTGCTCCCAGCGCGCGCTGTCCAGCAGCTCGGCGATCTCGGCGGCCACGTAGTCGTCGCGGGTCGGTAGCGGCAGCTCCAGCCAGCTTGCGTCGAAGGTGATCAGGTTGTGTCCGGCACCGAACTTCAGCGGGCAGCGGAACAGCTCCGCATAGCGTTGCCAGTGCGGCGGGCGCGGGTATTCCAGTTCGATGCGGTCGATGACCAGGTCTTGGCCGGACAGGTGGCGCACGATGGCCTGGGCGCTGGCGAAGGCTTCCTCCAGATAGAACACCGCCACCTCGGGATCGAAGAAGCGCGTGCTGGCGAACACCAGGCAGCGGCCGTTGCGCACTTCCATCTCGCAGTCGAGCAGGGCGCCGGTGTGGCGCTGGTAGCGGATGGCCAGGTCCAGCGCCTCGCCCAGGGTCGGGCTGGCCATCATGGCCATGCCCACCAGGCCCCAGGACACGGCGGTCTGCCGGCTACCGACGGCCAGGCCCAGGCCGCTGTCGTCCAGGCTGTGCAGGGCGCGGCGCACCAGCAGATAGCTCTGCCGGTAGGACAGGCGATAGTCGGGCTTCTTCAGGTCGTCCGGCTCGAAGCCCAGGCCACGGCACAGCATGGCCGGGTCGCGGCCGACGGCGGCCACATGCTGCAGCAGGAAGCGGGAAATCTGCGGCGGGGCCGAGGCCTCCGAGTAGCGCGGATCGGCGATGGGTTTCATGGACACGCTCCCTGCAGGGACGTCGTAGAGCGGCGGCGGGCGCCTGTTCTTGTTGTTATGCGCTGCCCGGTCGGGAGCAGCGCTTGCATAGTTAGCACGGTGCCAGTGGGTGGCGCCACTGTTGCCCCGGTAGGTCACCCGTAGGGTGGATCACGCTTCATCGATCCACCGGGTGGCGATCCACCGGGCGGCGATCCGTCGGGCGGCGATCCACCGGGTAGCGGCCCGCGCGGGACCAGTGGTGGATGAGCAGAGCGTCATCCACCCTACGGTCTGCTTAGGCGGCATGGCGTAGGGCGGGTGAAACCCGCGTTGGTCATGTCGTGCATACGCGAGTTTCACCCGCCCGACTCAATAGGCGCCCAGTTCGGCGGCCTGCTGGCCGGCCGCATGGCTGCTGGCGGCGCGGGCCTGGTCCTGGCGCAGGCGCTGGCCGGCGATCAGGCGCACCCACCAGGGCACCTTCTTCACCGCGCCGCCGCCCAAGCGCGCCAGTACGTAGGCCATGGCGCATTTCTCGAACAGCTCGGCGTTGAACAGCATGCGGTTGCGCGTCACGCCCAGGGCCAGCAGGCGGCCTTCCAATGGCCCAGCGTTGCCGCCGCCGGCCAGCAGCTTGGGAAGCTGCTCGCTGCTGGCGGGTGCCCAGGAGCGGCCGATATGCCGCGCCTGTTCGTCGAACACCGAGGGCATGGCCTCGCCGAGCTGCTGCAGTTGCAGGCTCCAGCGCGGGCTGAGCAGCGCCGCCGCACCGATGTCGCCGCGCAGGCGATAGAGCCGTGCGTGCAGGCCAGCCACGCCATCCTCGCCCTGGCCCAGTTCGACCTCGCGCGGCGCCTCTCCGTAGACCTGCAGCAGGATGCGCCCGGTGCCGGGCAGCAGCAGCGAGAGACTGTCGCCGGCGTCGTTGAACAGGCCCTTGGCGGCCAGGCGCTGGCTGGCCTGGTGCAGCTCGTCGTGCAGGCTCATACCAGTTTGAACACGTCTTCGAAGCGGTTCAGCGCCTCGTCGATGATCTCGTCGCTGTCGGCCGCGCTGGTGTACATGCGGCTGCCGGCCAGGGTCACCAGGCCGTGGGCCATGTAGGCGGCGCCCATCTCCTCCATCATGTGCTTGCGCGGGTTGACCTCGCGCAGCAGCTGGATCGGGTTGCGCACGTTGAGCAGCAGCACGCCGGAGGTCTGCAGGTGCACCACCGAGCCCTGGTTGTAGACCACGTAGGGCAGGCCCAGGCGTTCGATGATCTGGCCCAGACCGGCGGTCAGGCGGTCGCCGGCGCGGCCGGCGATGGCCGGGGCGTTGCGTCGCTCGATCTCCAGCAGGCTGTGGTAGCCAGCCACACAGGACAGCGGGTTGGCGGTCAGGGTGCCGCCGACGAAGGCGCGTTTGGTCTGCTTGCCGCCGATGCCGCCGGCCAGCAGCATCATCACCTCGCGGCGCCCGCCGATGCCGCCGGCCATGGGATAGCCGCCGGTCAGGCACTTGCCGAAGATGGTCAGGTCCGGGCGCACGTTGAAGTAGCCCTGGGCACCGGACAGGCCGACGCGGAAGCCGCTGACCACTTCGTCGAAGATCAGCAGCGCGCCGAACTCGTCGCACAGCTTGCGCAGGTTGGCGTTGAACTCGCGGTGCGCCGGACGGGTGCCGCTCTCCGGACCGAGCGGTTCGACGATGATCGCCGCGGTGCCGCCGCACAGGCGGTTGATCTGCAGGCGCCGGCGGATGGCGGCGAGGTCGTTGGGGAAGCTCTCCTGGGTGTGCGAAGTGGCGCCGCGCGGGATGCCAATGGCCTCGCGCCGGCCGGTGCCGGGGATGCGCATGCCGTACACCAGCTGGTCGCTCCAGCCGTGGTAGGCGCCGCCGATCTTGATCACCCATTTCTTGCCGGTGTAGGCGCGGGCCAGGCGGATGGCGCCCATCACCGACTCGGTGCCGGAGGAGAGCATGCGGAACATCTCCACCGAGGGCACCATGCGGCACACCAGCTCGGCCAGCTTGACCTCGTACTCGTGCAACAGGCCGGTGACCGGGCCGCACTCGCGCAAGGTCTCGATGACCTTCTCCTGCACCACCGGGTCGTTGCTGCCGAGCAGGGTCGGGCCGCCGGCCTGGAGGAAGTCGATGTAACGGTTGCCGTCGACGTCCTCCAGGTGCGCGCCCTGGGCACTCTTCATCGCCAGCGGGAAGGGGTAGTTGAACGCCAGGTTGTGCTGCACGCCGCCGGGGATCACCGCGCCGGCCTTCTCTGCCAGGCGCCTGGAGCCCTGGCACTGCTGGTCGAAATAGCCGAGCACCTTGTCCATGTGTTCGCGGCGGATCGGCCGGATCGGCTGCTTGATCAGCGTCTTCAGGCGCGCGTCGATGGCGTCGGTATCCGGCCAGTGGCTGATGCCGGAGGTGCTGTTCAAGTCGGTGGAGGCGTTCATCGCAGGTCCTCTTCTAGGAATTCGAGCGTCTGTCGGTACAGGCGGTTGTCGGGTTGCTCGGCCAGGGCGCGGCGGAACCAGGCGATGGCTTCCTGCTCCAGCAGCCGCACCACGGTGCAGGCATCTTCCAGGGTGGCGCCGAGGCAGACGGCGCCGTGGTTGCGCATCAGGTAGGCGTTGAGGTCGGCGCCCACGCGCTTGCCGACATTGCTGGCCAGCCAGCTGGTGCCGGACGGTGCATAGGCGCACATCGGTACCTCGGCGCCGATCAGCCGGCGCGCCTCGGCACCGTGCATCGGCAATGGTCGGTCGAGCAGGGTGAAGGCGCTGGCCACCGGCTGGTGGGTATGCACGCTGGCCATGCAGTCCGGCCGCGCCTGCAGCGCGCGGGCGTGCAGGCCGCTTTCCACCGAAGGTTTGCCATGGCCGGAAAGCTGGCTCAGGTCGTCCAGACGCAGCACGCAGATATCGTCCGCGCTCATCGTGTAGTAGTCGCTGGCCGAGGGCGTGACGGCGAAACGCTCGGCGTCGATGCGCAACGCCAGGTTGCCGCCGACACCGGCCAGGTAGCCCTGGTCGGCCAGGGCGACGGCGGTGCGCACCACCGCCTCGCGGGCTTCGCGCTCGTTCATCGTGGGTCTCCATGGAGCTTGGCGTAGAAGGGCGCCAGCGCCTTGTGCGCGGCGCGGAAGGTGGCGTAGCTGTCGGTGTAGCGCTGGCGGTGCGCGGCCTGCGGCTCGAAGCGGCGGCGAATGGCGACCCGCTCGGCGAGATCGGAAAACTTCAGTGCGCCGATGCCGACTCCGGCAAGGAACGCGGCGCCGCGGGCATTGGCCTGGATCGGCTGCTCGGGCTGCAGCACGGTCATGTCCAGCACGTCGGCGAAGACCTGGCTCCATACATCTGACTGGCCGCCGCCACCGACCAGGGTGATGGTGTCCGGCCGGGTGCCGAGGAAGCTGCGCACCGACTCCATCATCCAGCGGGTGTTGAGCGCCACGCCCTCGAGGAAGGCGCGCACCATGTCTTCGCGGGCGTGCTCCAGGCTCAGGTTGAGCAGGCCGGCGCGCAGACGCGCGTCGTCCACCGGGGTACGTTCGCCCATCAGCCAGGGCAGGTAGAGCAGGCCGCGGGCACCGGCCGGCACGCCGGCGGCGATCTCGTCGAGGATGCGGTAGACGTCCGGCCCGGCCTCGTTCTGCAGCAGGGCATCCCTGGCGTAGAGGATGCGGTCGCGCAGGAAGCTGAGGTTGGCGCCGGCGGCGGACTGCATGGCCATCATCAGGTAGCGATCGGGCAGGGCGCAGGGCACGGCGGCGATCTGCCGGAACACGTCGGTCTTCTTCTTCGCCACATGGGCGCCGATCCACGACGAGGTGCCGACGTACAGGTGCAGGGCATTGTCCGCCACCGCCCCGGAGCCCAGCGCCGATGCGGTGTTGTCCACCGCGCCGGCCACCACCGGCAGGTTGGTGGGCAGGCCGAGCTTCTGCGCTACGGCCGGGCGCAGGGTGCCGAGGATATCGCTGCAACGCACTAGCTCCGGCAGCTGTTCGCGGCTCAGCCCGGCCAGGCGCAGCAGGCCGTCGTCGTAGCGAATGTTGGCTGGATCGCGGTTGTCGGTGACCCAGGTGGTCAGTGCCGAGTCCACGGTGGCGGCGATGCGCCCGGTCAGGCGCAGGTTCATGAAGTCGAGGACGTTGAGGAACTTGGCGGTACGCGCGTACAGCTCGGGCATTTCATCGCGGATGAAGGCGATATGGCCGAACGGGTCCTTGCCGGACAGCGCCGGCGCGCCGCCGGTCAGACGCAGCCAGCGCCAAAGCTTGAGCGGGTCGTAGCCGGCCACGCGCGGCAGGGCGCCGCCGACCTGACGCTGCACGGCGGCCTGGCCGCGCATGTCCATGTACAGCATGGCGCGGGCCAGCGGATTGCCGTCGCGGTCCACCGGCAGGGTGCCTTCGCCCTGGCAGGAGCAGGCCAGCGCGACTATGTTCGAGCGGTCGATCTCGGGGCGCTGCAGCACTTCGGCGGCGCTCTCCTCGAAGGCGCGCCACCAGTCTTCCGGGCACTGCTCGACGCCGGCGCCGGGCAACAGGTGGTTGCTCACCGCGCGGAAGGCGAAGGCGCGCACGCGGCCATCCAGGCCGACCAGGGCGGTCTTGCAGCCGGAGCTGCCGAGGTCCACGGCCAGTACCAGCTCAGTCACGTTTTTTGCCTCGTTTGCATCGGCCTCTTCCCATTCCGCGAGAGTCGCGCTAAAACATAAGCATTGCTCATGTTTTTCCGAGAATGCTGTGGCCAACAAAACCTTGTCAAGCACCCCCGTGGTGAAACCCAAAGCACCTCGCGCTCCCAAGCAGGAGCGTAGCCAGGCGCGCTTCGAGTCGATCCTCAAGGTCGCCCTGGAGCTGATCGCCGCGCGTGGCTACGAGGCGGTGTCGATGCGCGAGATCGCCCGCGAGGCCGGCCTGCCGATCGCCTCGCTGTACCTGTACTTCCCGACCAAGCTGGCCATCGTCAAGGAGGTCTGGCAGCGCTACACCAGTAGCGTCAGCGAGCGTCTGGAAGAGGATCTCAAGCGGATCGTCGACCCGGCCAACAGCGCCGATGCCGGCCTGCTGATCGAACGCCTGATTGACCTGATGGTGGAGATCCAGATCAGCCATCCGGGATTCGTCGAGGTATGGGGCTGCGTGGCCGCGGCACCGGAGCTGCGCGAGCTGAACCAGGCCGACACCCTGGCCACCGCGGGCATGGTTGCCACGGCGATTCTCAGCGCTCATCCGAATGTCGATCCGGAGCAGGCCGAGGGCCTGGCGCTGGTGCTGTGCGAGGGCGGCAGCTCGGTGACCAAGCTGGCCCTGACCCTGCCGGCCGAGCAGCGCCAGCAGCGGGTGCAGCAGCTCAAACGCACCCTGCAGTTCATCTACACCAGCAGCCTCGAGGCCTTTGCCCGGCAGGCGTAATGAGCACTGCGCGCAGTGCCGCACGGCACCTGTGTAGAAATGTTTCAAGGGCCCTTTCGGCGTCTGTTTTTGTCCGCCTCGGCCCCATGGAGGTTTTTCCAAGTCGGCTAGTTTCGCCACATCACCGCTAGGGGACAGCAGCATGTCGCATAACAAGAGCAAGATAGCGCTGGCAGTCGGAATAGGAATCTGGGGGATGCAGGCCCTGGCGTTCGAGATCGATACCGGGCCCAATGTCACCACGTCGCTGGAGAGCGTCGCCGAGTTCACCTCGGTGTACCGCACCAGTTCGCCCGAGCGCATCGAGCGCGGTGGGCAGAACATCTTCACCAACAACAACGACGGCAGCGAGTACTACGACACCGGCTTCGTCTCCAACGAATTCAAGCTGACCTCCGAGCTACACGTGCGCACCGAGCAGGACGGCCTGTTCATGCGCGGTACCGCCTGGTACGACACCCAGATCATGGATCACGATCCCAGCGGCGACGGCTTCGAGACCCACAACACCGACAGCGACGAGCGCTACCCCTCGGACCTGGAAAACCGCGCCGGCCACCGCGCGCGCCTGCTCGACGCCTACCTCTACACCAACCGCTACGTCGGCGAGATGCCGTACAGCCTGCGGTTCGGGCGCCAGGTGATCAACTGGGGGGAGGGCATCTACTACGCCGACGGCATCAACGTGATCAACCCGGTGGACATCGGCCGCGTGGTGCTGCCCAACGCCAGCCTCAAGGACGCGCTGCTGCCGACCAACATGATCTCCGGCCAGCTGGGCCTGACCGATGCGCTCAATGTCGAGGCCTTCTATGGCCTGGAGTGGAAGGGCCACGAGCTGATCCCCACCGGCGCCTTCCTCAACAACCAGGACTACTTCGGCAAGGGCAGCAACGGCGTGCTGGTCGACCTGCGCAACGAGCTGGGCCCGCTGGCCGACCTGGTGCCAGGCCTCAACGGCGAGAACGGCATCGTCGCCGGTGCCCGCTACGGCAAGGAGCATGACGCCCGCGACGACGGCCAGTTCGGCGTCGCCATGCGCTATATGGTGGAGGAGTGGAACAACACCGAGTTCAGCCTCTACTACCTCAACTACCACAGCAAGGTGCCGTTCCTGCGCATCCAGAAGGGCCAGTCCATGGCCTGTAGCGCCGGTAGCGGCGGCAATTTCAGTGACCTGTGCAGCCTGGCCCAGGCGCTCGACCCGGCCTCGGTGCCGCTGGTGGACGGCCTGGCCCTGCTCGACAGCACCTACTACGACTTCATCTACCCCGAAGACATCCGCCTGTTCGGCCTCAGCGTGTCCGGCACGGTCGGTGACACCAGCGTCGCCGGCGAGCTGACCTATCGGCCCAACGCGCCGCTGGAACCCTCGATGATCTACGAGCTGGAGAGCATGGCCGAAGGCGCCCTCGGCGCTGGCGGGGCCAGCGGCGGCAGCATTGACCTCGGCGAGTTCGGCGACGGCTCGGCCAACGACCCGCGCCGCAGCATCGACTTGTACAAGCGCCACGAGCTGTATACCGCCTCGGTCTCCACCATCCACACCTTCGGCCCCACCGCCGGCCTGGACGACCTGATCATGCTCGCCGAGGTGGCCTTCAACCATGTGCCGGGCAGCCTGCTCGACACGGTCAACTACGACTACCTGGACTCCTTCGCCTGGGGCTACACGGTGAACTTCTCCGGCCTGCTGCAGGACGTGCAGCCCAACTTCGACCTGATGCCGGGGCTGACCTTCCGCCAGGACGTGTCCGGTACCTCGCCCTCGCTCAACGAGAACTTCGTCCAGGGGCGCAAGTCCGCCACCCTCGAACTGGGCGCCAAGTACGGCCAGAAGCTGGCCGGCAAGCTGGCCTACACCTCGTTCTGGGGCGCGCGCAAGGACAACGCGCTGATCGACCGCGACCACGTCGCGCTCAACGTCTCCTATTCCTTCTGATGGCAGGGATCACCATGACCAGAACAGCATTTACCTCCGTCCTGCTCTCCCTCGGTCTGCTGCTGCCCCTGGCGGCTCAGGCCAAGGTGAGTGCCGAGCAGGCGGCGCAACTCGACGGCGCGCTGACCCCCTTCGGCGGCGAGCGCCAGGGCGATGCGGCCAAGGGCATTCCCGAGTGGGGCGCTGGCCTGCAGGCGCCGGCCGGCTATGGCGGCCCGGGCAGCTTCCATGTCGATCCCTATGCCGATGAGAAGCCGCTGCGGATCATCGACGCGCAGAACATGGCGGCCGAGGAGGCCAACCTGAGTGACGGGGTCAAGGCGTTGCTCAAGACCTACCCGCAGACCTTCAAGCTGCCGGTCTATCCCAGCCACCGCAGCCTCGTGGCGCCCAGTGAGATCATCGCCAACACCCGGCGCAATGCCGAGCAGGCGACCCTGGCCGCCGGCGGCAACGGCCTGCTCAACGCCTACGCCGGCATTCCCTTCCCGATTCCGGCGGACGGTCGCGAGGCGATCTGGAACCACATCGCCCGCTGGCAGGGGCGCTACCAGGACGAGGTGTCGGTGACCGCCCAGGTCACCACCAGCGGCAGCTACTCGATCCTGCGCGAGCGCATCCAGCTGCTGTCCAACTACTACAACCCGAAGAAGGATGCCGGCAGCCTCGACAACATCCTGTACTTCTTCGCCAGCGAGCTGCTGCCGCCATCCCGCGACGTGGGCCGTGCGCTGCTGGTGCACGAGACCATCGACCAGGTCGCCGAGCCACGTTCGGCGTGGATCTACAACCCCGGCCAGCGCCGCGTGCGCCGCGCGCCGACCCTGGCCTACGACACGCCGATCGACGGTATCTACGCCGACGACACCGACATGTACAACGGCGCCACCGATCGCTACGACTGGAAGCTGATCGGCAAGCAGAGCCTGCTGGTGCCCTACCACAACTACGCCATGGAAAAGCCGGGGCGCAAGGTGGATGAGCTGGTCAAACCGGGCCACCTGAACAGCGACCTGACCCGCTGGGAAATGCACCGCGTGTGGGTGGTCGAGGCGACCCTGCGCCAGGGCCAGCGCCACGTGCATGCCAAGCGCCGCTTCTACCTCGACGAGGACAGCTGGTACGCCCTGATGGTGGAGAACTACGACGCCCGCGGCGAGCTGTGGCACGTCAACCTGGCGTTCAGCAAGAACGCCTACGAGGTGCCCAACATCACCCCGGTGAACCTGGTCTACCACGACTTGATCGCCCGCAGCTACACGGTGATCGGCCTGCGCAACAACGAGAAGGCGCCGCGCCAGTTCCTCCTCACGCCGCCGCCGGAAAACTACTTCACCCCGGCCAGTCTGCGCCGCAAGGGTACGCAGTAAGGTTCTCGAAGGGACCTGTAGGAGCGAGCTCTGCTCGCGAAGTCATGCACTGAAGCGTTCGCGCAGAGCTCGCTCCTACCAGAGTCACCGTCGCTACAGCACTTCCACCTTGGGGGTTCGGGCTTGCGGCCTCGCCGCAGGGCGGAGCTTTGCCGCCGCAAAACCGGACGACCGAGAAACCCACCGGCTGAGTTCAAGCCACCGATTGCAGTTCATGCAAGAGCCTTTGGCTCGAGGTGCTGAAACATGAAAACAAGGAGAATCGCCACACTGCTGCTCGCGTTCCTGGGCAGCGTCCTGTCCCTGGCCGTCCAGGCCTACAGCGACAACTACCTGATCGGCGTCGGCAAGTACGATGTCACCGGCGCCGCCGCCGAGGTCGGCATGATGGGCTATGCCGACCCCGCGCAGAAAAGCAGCGGCATCCACAACCGTCAGTACGCCCGCGCCTACATCATCGCCCAGCCCAACGGCGGGCCCGCCGTGGTGTTCGTCAACGTCGACGCCGGTGCGCTGTTCCAGTCGGTCAACCAGGCGGTGGTCGAGCGCCTGCGCCAGCGTTTCGGCGAGCGCTACACCGAGCAGAACGTGGTGCTTAGCGCCACTCATACCCACGGCGCGGCCGGCGGCCAGTCGCACTACGCGCTGTACAACGTGACCATCCTCGGCTTCATCAAGGAGAACTTCGAGGCCCAGGTGGGCGGCATAGTCGCGGCCATCGCCGAGGCCCACGCCAACCTGCGTCCCGGCCACGTGCTGGTCAATCGCGGCGAGCTGAGCAATGCCAGCATCAACCGCTCGCAGGCCGCCTACGACAACAACCCGGCCGAGGAGCGGGCGCGCTACGGCAGCTCGATCGACCCGGAGATGCTGGTGCTGCGCCTGCGCCAGGGCAACCGCGACGCCGGCATGATCAGCTGGTTCGCCGTGCATCCGGTGTCGATGAACAAGAGCAACACCCTGCTCACCAGTGACAACAAGGGCCGCGCCGAATGGCGCTTCGAGGAGCTGGCCAAGGCCCAGGGCAACCCGGACTTCGTCGCGTCCTTCGCCCAGAGCAACCACGCCGACACCACGCCCAATCTCAACCTGGACGGTACCGGGCCGACCCAGGACCAATTCCGCAACACCGAGATCATCGGCGACCGCCAGTTCGACAAGGCGCTGGCGCTGTACCAGGGCGCCACTGTGCAGCTGACCGGCGCCGTCGACTTCCGCCAGCAGTACAACGACTTCTCCAAGATCCGCGTGCGTCCCCAGTTCGGTGGCGGCCAGGAGCGGCAGACCTGCAACGCCGCGCTGGGCTACGCCTTCGCCGCCGGCACCGAGGACGGCCGTGGCCTGGAGGATGTCGACGAGGGCACGGTGGAGACCAACCCGCTGCTCAACCTGATCACCCAGACCATCACCCCGCCGACCGCGGCGGATATCGCCTGCCAGGCGCCCAAGCCGATCATCCTGCAGCAGAGCGCGTTCAAGCCCTATCCCTGGAGCCCCGAGGTGCTGCCGGCGTCGATCCTGCGCATCGGTCAGTTCGCCCTGCTGGCGGTGCCCGGGGAGTTCACCGTGATGTCCGGCCGGCGCCTGCGCGAGACGGTGCGCGGGGTGCTCGGCAACGACCAACTGCTGGTGGTGGCCGGACTGTCCAACGCCTATTCCGGCTATGTCACCACCGCCGAGGAGTACGACAAGCAGCACTACGAGGGTGGCTCCACCCACTTCGGCCGCTGGACCCTGGCCGCCTACCAGCAGGTGTTCCACGACATGGCCGTGGCCCTGCGCGACCAGCAGGCGGTGATCAGCACCCTGGTGCCGCGTGACCTGCGCAACGACCAGCACAACTTCGTCACCGGGGTGGTCTACGACAACCCGCCGCTGGGCAAGCGCTTCGGTCAGGTGGTGACGGACGCCAACGCCCAGTACCGCATCGGCGACACGGCCCAGGCGGTGTTCTGGACCGGCCACCCGCGCAACAACCTGCGCCCCGAGGGCACCTTCCTCGAGGTGCAGCGCAAGGTCAACGGCGCCTGGCAGGTGGTGGCCCGCGACAACGACTGGAGCACCCAGTACCACTGGCTGCGCAAGGACGGCTTCTGGGGCACCTCGCATGCCACCGTGCGCTGGACCATTCCCGCCGGTACGCCGGCCGGCGAGTATCGCCTGGTGCATTACGGCGACAGCAAGGCGCCGGTGACCGGCCGGATCAGCGCTTTCTCCGGCGCCAGCCGCAGTTTCACCGTGCAGTAGTCCGCCACCGGGCCGCTGCGCCGGCCCTGGTAGTGACGAGCCGCCGCGAAACCCGCAGAATGGCCACTTTCGCCCCGCCGCCACGGCGGCCGGGGCCTTCGTCGGTCTTTCGGGTCTTGTTCTGAACTATGCGAATGCGGCTGTTGTTGCTGGGAGGGGGTAATGCCCTGGGTCAGGCGCTGGTGCGCCAGGGTGCCGAGGAAGACATCGGCTTCCTCGCCCCGCGTCCGCCGGAAGGCGGCTGGGACCGGGCCAGCCTCACCCAGTTGCTCGACGAGACCCGCCCCGACGCGCTGATCAACCTGGCCTACTACTTCGACTGGTTCCAGGCCGAGGGCTTCGACGAGCGCCGCTTCGCGCCCCAGGAGCGGGCCATGGAGCGTCTGGCCGAACTCTGTCAGCACCACAACATCCTGCTGCTGCAGCCCTCCAGCTACCGGGTATTCGACGGCTCGCGGGCCACCGCCTACAGCGAGAAGGACGAACCGGTGCCCCTGGGCCTGCGTGGCCAGGCCCTGCTGCGTATCGAGCAGTGCGTGCGCGCCACCTGCCCGCGCCACGTTCTGCTGCGCTTCGGCTGGCTGCTGGACGATAGTCCGGAGGGCCTGCTCGGCCGCTTCCTGCGCCGCGCCGAGCTTGAGCAGGAGCTGTTCATGGCCGACGACCGCCGTGGCAACCCGACCCTGGTCGACGACGCCGCGCGGGTCATCCTCGCCGTGCTCAAGCAGCTGGACTGCCAGAGCCCGCTATGGGGCATCTATCACTACGGAGGCCACGAGGCGACCACGCCGCTGGCCCTGGGCCAGGCAGTGATCGGCGAGGTGCGCGGCTTGCACCCGCTCAAGGTGCAGGAAGTTGGCCCCCAGGCCCACGCCGCCCGCAGCGACGCCGCCGACGAGCCGCAGCACGCGGTGCTGGCCTGCAAGAAGATCCTGCATACCTTCGGCATCAAGCCGCGGGCCTGGCGCGCCGGCTTGCCGGCGCTGCTCGACCGCTACTATCGCCACGCCTGAAGCGCCCTAGAGAACCCCATGTCCGATTCCCTGATCCTGGTCACCGGCGGCGCCGGCTTCATCGGTTCCCACCTCTGCGACGCCCTGCTGGCCGCCGGCCACCGGGTGCGTGTGCTGGACAACCTGTCCACCGGCAAGCGCAGCAACCTGGCCCTGGACAATCCGCGTCTGGAGCTGATCGAGGGCGATGCCGCCGACGCCGCTCTGGTGCGCCGTGCCGTGGCCGGTTGCAGCGCGGTGGCGCACCTGGCCGCGGTGGCCTCGGTGCAGGCTTCGGTGGACGATCCGGTGAGCACTCACCAGAGCAACTTCGTCGCCACCCTGAATATCTGCGAGGCCATGCGCGAGGCCGGCGTGCGCCGGGTGGTGTTCGCCTCCAGCGCCGCCGTGTACGGCAACAACGGCGAGGGCGTGGCGGTGGCCGAAGACACGCCCAAGGCGCCGCTCACGCCCTATGCCGCGGACAAGCTGGCCAGCGAGTTCTACCTGGATTTCTACCGTCGCCAGCACGGCCTGGAGCCGGCGATCTTTCGCTTCTTCAATATCTTCGGCCCGCGCCAGGATCCCTCGTCGCCCTATTCCGGGGTGATCAGCATCTTTACCGAGCGCGCCCTGGCCGGCAGTCCGATCAGCGTGTTCGGCGATGGTGAGCAGACCCGCGACTTCTTCTACATCGCCGACCTGGTGCCACTGCTGGTGCAGGCCCTGAACCAAGATGCGGTGGAGCCTGGGGCTGTGAACGTCGGCCACAACCAGTCGGTCAGCCTCAATCAGCTGCTGGCCGCCGTGCGCCAGGTGCTCGGCAGCCTGCCCGAGGTCACTTATGGCGCGGCGCGCCCCGGCGATATCCGTCATTCGAAGGCCGACAACAGCCTGCTGCGCCAGCGTTATCAGCTGGCGCCGGCCACGCCGCTGGCGGAAGGCCTGGCACAGCTGCTCGGACGCTGAGTAGGGCGGGTGAAACCCGCGCCATGTACTCTCGCGGGTTTCACCCGCCCTACGAAAAAGCCCCGCGAATGCGGGGCTTTTTTGCTGGTGCCAGTCGAGGACTCAGAATTTGTAGCCGAGACCAATCATGTACACGAACGGATCGACGTCCACATCCACCTCGACCTCGCGGCCGCCGAAGCTGGTGCTGCCCTGGGTGTCGATGTCGATGTAGCGCACCTGGGCGTTGACCATCACGTTGTCGGTCAGCATGTAGTCCATGCCCACCTGGGCGGCTAGGCCCCAGGAGTCGTCCAGGTCGAGGCCGCTGAAGCCCTTGTCCTCGGCCTCGCTGCTCAGCTTGGTGTCGAAGAACCAGGTGTAGTTGATGCCGGCGCCGACATAGGGCTGGAAGGCCGAGGCGGTGTCCAGCGGGTAGTACACCACGCTCAGGGTCGGCGGCAGGTGCTTGAGCTCGCCGAGCTTGCCGTTGAGGCCGGCGAAGGCGCCGGGCATGCCCTTGACGCCGACGTCGTGGCTGAACGGGGTGGCAGCCAGCAGTTCGACGCCGACGTGGTCGGTGACCATATAGGCGAAGTTCAGGCCCAGCTGGGTGTCGCTGTCCAGGGTGGCCTTGGTGCCGGCCACGTCGGTGCCGAGCGCGCCGACCCAGATGTCGCTGCTGCTTTCGTGCGGGTCGACGGTGACGGCGCCGGCACGGAGGATGATGTCGCCGGCCTGGTGGGCCTGGGCCAGCGGGGCGGCCAGGGCGAGGGCCAGCAGGGAAGTGGCGAACAGGGATTTATGCATGGTGGGCTCCGGGGAGTCAGCAGTTCGTATTGGCTGACTGTCATGCTACGGAGCCCGCGCGGGCGCTTGTTGATCTGGCTCAATGGCCGCGCACCTCGGGGTGCGACGGCCTGTCGCACTACATCTCGTAGGCGTAGATCTTCTCCGCGGTCATCTTGTAGCCGGCGCTGCCCATCTCGCTGTCGGTGGCCTCGACCTTGAGCGGCCCCTCGATCCAGAAGGGCTGGTACAGGGCGTCCATCTGCACGCCCAGCTCGCTGGTGACATGCACGATCTGGTTGGATGGCGGTGGCGGCACGTGGATGCAGGCGCCGAAATAGGGCACGAAGAGGAACTCCGTCACCCGGCCTTCTTCGGTCACGTCCAGCGGCACGATGTAGCCGGGCAGCTTGACCTGCTGGTTGTCCAGCGCCTGCACCACCGGTGCGTCCGGCGCCGATTGCTGGGCCGCCGGGCCGCTCTCGGCGGCCAGGGCATCGGCCAGCTGCGACAGGTCGTGCATCGGCGCCTGCTGTGGCGCCTGTGGCGGTGCGTCTTCCGGAATCAGCTCGCTCCAGGTCAGCTCGCGGGGCTCTGCTGCCCACAACGGAGTGGCGACGGCGAGCAGCAGGGCGAACAACAGATGACGCATGGGCAACCTCATAGACGAATGGACAGGCCGTCGGCCAGCGACTGCCGGTAGGCGCGCCAGGCCGGCACGGCGCCCATCAGCAGGGCGGCGCCCAGAATAGCGCCGAGCAGGCTCCACTCATAGGCGCTGGGCAGCGCCAGCGGCAGGTACAGGCCGTATTGCGCCTGCACCCAACCCTGGCTGGCGGCGATGCCGCCATACAGCAGGCCCAGGCCCAGCGCGGCGCCGGCCACGGCCAGCACCAGGGCCTCCAGCACCAGCAGCCCGGCGATATGCCAGGGCCGCGCGCCCACCGAACGCAGGATGGCCATCTCGCGGCGGCGTTCGTTGAGGCTGGTGAGGATGGCGGTGAGCATGCCGATCAGGCCGGTCAGCACGACGAACAGCGAGACCACGAACAGCGCCTTCTCCGCCGTGCCCATCAGGCTCCACAGCTCCTGCAGGGCCACGCCGGGGAGGATCGCCAGCAGCGGTTCGCCACGGAATTCGTTGACCTGACGCTGCACGGCGAAGGTGGCGACCTTGCTCTTCAGCCCCAACAGCACGGCGGTGATCGCCTTGGGCTGCAGGTGCATGCCGCGCGCCTGCTCGGCGGAGACCTTGGCGTTGCCGCGGGCCGGCATGCCGTTCTGCCAGTCGACGTGCAGCGCCTCCATGCCCTCCAGCGAGATGTGC
Source organism: Pseudomonas sp. GD04019 (assembly GCF_029837695.1). GTDB lineage: Bacteria > Pseudomonadota > Gammaproteobacteria > Pseudomonadales > Pseudomonadaceae > Aquipseudomonas. Next base: position 62,031 of record NZ_JAOEEA010000014.1, on the reverse strand, counting down.
AGGGTGCGGTCCACCGGTGTGCCGGTGCGGGCGAGAATGCCGACCACGGTGAAGGGCTTGTCGTCGTGCTGGGTCAGGCTGACGGTGGCGACGCCGTGGGCCAGGACGATCTGGTCGCCCAGCTTGTACTTCAGCGCCTCGGCCACTTCGGCGCCGAGCACCACCTCGAACAGGTCGGCGAACGGCTTGCCCTGGGCCAGCTGCAGCGGCTGGGCGCGGCCGTAGCGATAGTGCTCGAAGTAGCCGGGGGCGGTACCCAGCACCCGGTAGCCGCGGTGCGAGTCGCCCAGCGACAGCGGGATGGCCCACTTCACCTGCGGGTGTTTGGCCAGGGTCTCGAAGCTGTCCCAGCGGATATTGTTGGTGGCGTTGCCGATGCGGAACACCGAGTACAGCAGCAGGTTCACCGAGCCGGAACGGGCGCCGACGATCAGGTCGGTGCCGCTGATGGTGCTGGCGAAGCTGGCGCGGGCCTCGGTGCGCACGCGCTCGACGGCCAGCAGCAGGCACACCGAGAGGGCGATGGCGAACACCGTGAGCAGCGCGGTGAAGCGGCGGTTGGCCAGGCTGGCCAGAGCGATGCGCAGTAGGTGCATGTCAGACCTCCACCGGCTTGCTGGCGCGGTTCAGCTCGGCCAGCGAGACGCTGCGGTCGAACAGCGGCGCCAGGCTCTGGTCGTGGCTGACGAACAGCAGGCTGGCGCCGGCCGCGCGGCACTCGGCGAACAGCAACTGCAGGAAGGCCTCGCGGGCGTCATGGTCCAGCGCCGAAGTGGGCTCATCGGCGATCACCAGTTCTGGCTGGCCGATCAGCGCACGGGCGGCGGCGACCCGTTGCTGCTGGCCGATGGACAGGCTGTCGGCGCGGCGCTCCAGCAACTCGGCCTTGAGTCCCAGGTGTTCGAGCAGCTGCGCGGCGGCACCGTCGACGCTGCCGTGGCGCTCCGCGGCCCGATGCGCGCGGCTCTGGGAGAAGCGGCAGGGCAGCTCGACGTTCTCGCGCACCGAGAGGAACGGTAGCAGGTTGAACTGCTGGAAGATGTAGCCGGTGTGGTCGACGCGGAAGCGATCGCGGGCGCCGGAGGACAGCGTCGCCAGCTCCTGGCCGAGCAACTTGAGGCTGCCGCGGCCGGGCTTCTGCACGCCACCGAGCAGGCCGAGCAGGGTAGTCTTGCCGCTGCCGCTGGGGCCCTTGAGGAACAGGCTCTCACCACGTTGCAGGGTGAAGGCGGGGATATCCAGCAGCTCGGCCTGGCCGGGCCAGGCGAAGCCGAGGTCGTTGAGTTCGATCAGTGCGTCGGGCATGGGCGATTCGCGCGTCGGAGAGGACGACAGCTTAAAGGCAATAAGAAGGACGGCGCACCCGGCAGGTGCGCCGCGATGTGTCAGAAGCTCAGGCGCGAGCTCTTCGGCGTCAGCTCGGCGCCCTGTTGGCCGCTCGGGCCGATCAGTTGCACTTCCAGTTTCTCGGTGCCGGGAAAGGTGCCGAAGAAGCTGCCCAGCTCCAGGGTCTGCAGTGCCTCGGCGTTGGCGCAGGCGAAGCGGTAGCTGGCGTCGATATCGCTGTGGCCGTGCTCGTCGGCATGCTCCTGTTCCTCATGTTCGCGGCCGCCAAACAGCGGGCTGTCCAGCTCGCTTTTCTGCAGCGCGCACTTGGCCTCGATCGGCAGCGCGAACAGTGCCTGCGGCTGCTTCAGGTGCTTGCGGGCGGTGGCGACCTTGGCCTTGTCGGCATCGCTCTTGGCCTCGTGCTCGAAGCCGACCAAGTTCATCGCTGGGCTCTCCAGCTGGATCTCCAGGGTCTGGCCGTCCAGCGCCACATTGAGGCTGGCCACGCCGTGCTCATGCACGCCGAGGCTGCCATGTTCTTCATGGGCATGATCGTGGTCGTGCACATGTTCATGGCTGTCGGCCTGGGCGATGGACAGCGGCAGCAGGGCGAAGGGCAGGGCGAGCAGGGTGCGGCGCATGGGGCAAACTCCGGCGATCAATTGTTAGGTTATGTTGTAACACTTAATCGATGCAATTGGCCAGCCTCGGCATGCATGGCAGCATGGAGGCCTGATGTTCTGGAGTGGGCGAGATGCTGCGAATCAAGGGGCGGGTCGGCGACTGGCCGGTGGACCTGACGGTGGAGATGGATGCCGAGGATTGGGCGCAACTGGCTGCGCATCTGCCGATGGAGGCTCCACCTGCCGCGCCGCGAACTGCGTCAGCCGGCAACCCGGCGGATGGCCTGTGGCCACTGGCGCAGGAACTGCTGCAGCGCGCCGGCAGCATGGAAGGTCCGCAGCTGCTCGGCGAGCTGTCCGCCCTTGCCGGTGGCGATGCCGCCGGCAAGCGCCTGCTGGTGCGCCTGCGTCATTGTCCGCAGGTACAAATAGAAAGCGGCGCCGAAGCGCCGCTGTATCGCTGGATCGGCTGATCAGCCGGCCTGATTGACCGTCACGTCCGGCGCGCCACGTTCCAGCTGGGCGCGGATGGCGTCGGGAATCGCCGCCTTGGTGAAGGCCTGGGCATCCACCATCACGTAGGTGACTTCGGCGCGGGCGATGGCGGCCTGGTCGGCCTTGCGGCGGATGTCCACTTCCAGGGCGAACGAGCTGTTGCCCAGGCGCAGGGTGCGCACCTCCAACTGAAGTACATCGTCGAAACGCGCCGGCGCGCTCCAGTCGATCGCCATGCGCACTACCTGGCTGTCCAGGTTCTGCTCCAGCAGATTCTGGTAGCTGCCGAACACGGCGCGGTAGAACTCGGTGGCCGCCACGTCCACGTAGTCGCCATAGCGAGCGTTGAACACCACCTGCTGGGCATCGCACTCGCCGTAGCGCACCCGCAGCAGCAGGCGGAAGGGCGCCATCAGTAGATCGCCTGGTACAGCTTGCGGCGGTACAGGGTCACCAGCGGATGGTCGCCGCCGAGCAGGTCGAACACCTGCAGCAGGGTCTTGTGCGGTAGGCCTTCCTGGTAGCTGCGGTTGCGCACGAACAGCTTGAGCAGACCGTCCAGCGCCGCCTCGTACTGCTGGCGCGCCAGCTGCTGCACGGCCAGCTGGTAGCTCGCCTCGTCATCGTCCGGATGCTGTGCCAGGCGGCTCTTCAGTTCGGCGGCGTCCGGCAGGCTGGCGGCCTGACGCAGGAAGGTCAGCTGCGCCTTAGCACCGGCCAGGGCCTGCTTGTGTTCGTCGCCCTTGACCGCGCCGAGCACGGTTTCCGCCTCGCCCAGTTCGCCACGTTCAGCCAGGCAACGGGCATAGAGGATCAGCGCGGCGCCGTTCTCGTTGTTCTCGCCGAGGATCTGCTTGAGCAGGTTCTCCGCGTCACCGATGCGCCCCTCGGCGAACAGCGCCTGGGCCGTTTCCATGGGGTCGGCGGCGAGCGGCGCCGGCTCGGCCACATGCGGCTTGAGCATCTCGCGCACGGCCGATTCCGGCTGGGCACCGGCGAAGCCATCCACCGGCTGGCCGTTCTTGAACAGCACCACGGTGGGCAGGCTGCGGATGCCGAAGCGCGCGACTATGTCCTGCTCCGCGTCGCAGTCGACCTTGGCCAGCAGCAGCTCGCCGCGGTATTCCTCGGCGATCTTCGCCAGCATCGGCATCAGCGCCTTGCACGGCGCGCACCACTCTGCCCAGAAGTCCACCAGCACCGGCTTGTGGAAGGAGTTCTCGATCACCAGCTGCTCGAAGTTGGCGGCGCCGGATACGTCGAAGATGTAGGGGGTATCGCTCATGGAAGAATCTCGGAAGGGCGAAAGGCTGGAACTATAAATGCGGGCGGGTCGCCGCGGATACAAGTAGCCCGGATGCAATCCGGGTCGCCTGTCTCCCGGATTGCATCCGGGCTACGGGAGATCAACGCTTGGCGTGATACAGGCTGACGCTGCGGAACTCCGCCGGCTCGGCCAGGTCTGGCCAAGTGCAAGCATCGAGCAGGCCAAGACGCTGGTAGAGCGGATGCTGGAAGTCCTTGACTCGCGAATCGGCCACCAGGGCCTCCTTGCCGCGACTGAGAAAGGCGTCGAGCAGCGGCAGGTTGGCGCGGTCGTAGAGCACGTCGGCGACGATGATCAGATCGAAACGATCCTTTTCGGCGAAGAAATCCAGCGAGTAGCTCAACTCCACCCCGTTCAGCTCGGCATTGGCCCGGCACGACTCGATGGCCAGCGGGTCGAGGTCACAGGCCACCACTTCCGCTGCGCCGGCCTTGGCCGCGGCGATGGCCGCCACGCCGGAGCCGGCGCCGAAGTCCAGCACGCGCTTGCCGCACACCCACTCCGGCTGTTCCGCCAGCCAGCGCGCCAGGGCCAGGCCGCTGGCCCAACAGAAGCTCCAGTAGGGCGGCTCCTCGAGGATGCGCCGGGACTCCTCCGGGCTGAAGCTGCGGTCCATGTTGCTCGGGTCGACCAGCCACAGGCGGATATCTGTGCCGGGCAGGGTTTCTGCGCTCAGGCGGGCGTCGCCGAGCAGCTGTTGCAAGGCGTTCTGCAGGGCTTCGGGGGACTTCATGGCGCGCTGACCAGCGACAGGGCGCCGAAGTCGCGGCTGACCGCCTGGGTCACCCGTTGTGGCGGCAGGCGCAGGATCAGCCGGCCTGACTGGCTGATGCGTGCGCGCAGCTCGACCCGTGCACCGCTCGGGAAATACTCGGGGTTGAACGGCAGGCGGAAGGCCAGGGCCTGGCCATCGCCGGCCAGCTTGAGGCTGCCCAGCAGCTGTTGCGGGCGGTCGCGCTCGTCCACCACCAGCAGGGCCATCTCCACTTCGCTGCCGGGCGGCGGCGTCAGCAGGCTGCCGCGCAGCTCGCGCATATGGGCGGGCAGGGCCTGCTCCTGCGGGGCGACTGGCTTGGCGACAGGCGCTGGACGGGGCGGTGCGGCCGGGGCGACGGGCTTGGGCGGCTCGCTGGCGCAGGCGGCCAGCAGCAGGGTCAGGCAGGCGAGGGCGGGGCGTTGCAACATGGCGGCATCCGATGCGGCGGCGTATCTAGCTGGAATAGCGCAAAAATCGGGCGCCTGTATACCGCAACGGCGGCGGCTTGTCTTGTCGGGGGCATGCGCTACCATGAGCCACCGTTTCGTAGGGCCTCATCTTCCATGCATTGTCCGTTCTGTTCCGCCAACGACACCAAGGTCATCGATTCCCGCCTGGTCGCCGAGGGCGAACAGGTGCGCCGGCGCCGCGAGTGCCTGGCCTGCGGCGAACGCTTCACCACCTTCGAGACCGCCGAACTGGTGATGCCGCGCCTGATCAAGTCCGACGGCAGCCGCCAGCCGTTCGACGAAGAGAAGCTGCGCGCCGGCATGCAGCGCGCGCTGGAGAAGCGTCCAGTCAGCGTCGAGCGCCTGGAAGAGGCCATCGCCCACATCAAGCACAAGCTGCGCGCCACCGGCGAGCGCGAGATCAAGTCGCGGGTGCTTGGCGAACTGGTGATGACCGAACTGCAGAAGCTCGACGAAGTCGCCTATATCCGTTTCGCCTCGGTCTACCGGCGCTTCCAGGACCTCAACGAGTTCCGCGAGGAGATCGAGCGCCTGGCCCGCGAGCCGTCCAAGGAATGAGCGCGGCCGACCAGCAACACATGGCCCGTGCGCTGGAGCTGGCGCGCAAGGGGCTGTACTCCACCCATCCCAATCCGCGCGTCGGCTGCGTCATCGTCCGCGACGGCAAAGTGGTCGGTGAGGGCTGGCACGCCAAGGCCGGCGAGCCCCATGCCGAGGTGCACGCGCTGCGCCAGGCCGGCGCGCTGGCCCGTGGCGCCACCGCCTATGTGACCCTGGAGCCCTGCAGCCATCATGGCCGCACGCCGCCCTGCGCCGATGCCCTAGTGGCCGCCGGCGTGACGCGGGTGGTGGCGGCCATGCAGGACCCCAACCCCGAGGTATCCGGCAAGGGCCTGCTGCGCCTGATGCACGCCGGCATCGCCGTGCACAGCGGTGTGCTGGAGGCCGAGGCCAGAGCCTTGAATGCCGGCTTTATCAAGCGCATGGAGCAGGGCCTGCCGTTCGTGCGGGTCAAGCTGGCCATGAGCCTGGACGGCCGCACCGCCATGGCCAACGGCGAGAGTCAGTGGATCACCGGCCCCGAGGCGCGCGCCGCGGTGCAGCGCCTGCGCGCGCGGGCCAGCGTGATAGTCACCGGCGCCGATACCGTGCTCACCGACCAGGCGCGCCTGACCGTGCGTGCCGAGGAACTGGGCCTGAATGCCGAGCTGACCGCGCTGGCCATTGACCGTCCGCCGCTGCGCGTGCTGGTTGACGGCCGCTTGCGCGTACCGCTCGCCGCGCCCTTTTTCCAGGCAGGCCCGGCGCTGGTCGCCACCTGCGCGGCGGCTGCCGCCCGTGATCGTTTCCTCGAGGACGGCCACGAGCTGCTCGCTATGCCCGGCAGCAATGGCCATGTCGACCTGCGCAAGTTGCTGATGGAGCTGGCCGGCCGTGGCGCCAATGAGGTGCTGGTGGAGGCCGGGCCGAAGCTGGCCGGCGCTTTCGCCCGCGCCGGGCTGGTCGACGAGTACCAACTGTTCGTCGCGCCCAAGTTCCTCGGCTCCAGCGCCCGTCCGTTGCTGGACTGGCCGCTGGCGCGCATGGCCGAGGCGCAGGAGCTGGAGATCCGCGAGATGCGCGCCATCGGCAGCGATTGGCGGATCATCGCCGTGCCCAGGCAACCCCTGGGAGCGAGCCCTGCTCGCGAATCCTGACCGGGCAAAAGCTTCGCGAGCAGAGCCCGCGCCTACAGCTCGCCGGGCTTTTGTGGTAAAAAGCCAGCCGCAGCCACTTTCTGGCTGCAACGTTCTCAGGGCGGGGTGTGATTCCCCACCGGCGGTAATGACAGTCACTGTCTAGCCCGCGAGCGCCTTTCCAGCGAAAGGGACAGCAGACCCGGTGCGATTCCGGGGCCGACGGTATAGTCCGGATAAAGAGAGAGCGGGATTCCCTTCCAGGGCGCCGTCCGCTGCGCCCGCGAAAATCCCTATCGATCGGCATTGCCCTGTTTTTGACCAAAACAGGAGTTCATCCATGCTGCATTGCAACACCCACCGGGAGGACGCATGTTCACCGGCATAATCGAATCCATCGGCACCATCCGTGCCCTCAGCCCCAAGGGCGGCGACGTACGCGTGTACGTGCAGACCGGCAAGCTTGACCTGGGCGACGTCAAGCTGGGCGACAGCATCGCGGTCAACGGCGTGTGCCTGACCGTGGTCGAGCTGCCGGGCGACGGCTTCTGGGCCGACGTCAGCCGCGAGACCCTGGCCTGTAGCGCCTTTATCGACCTGAAGATTGGCAGCCGGGTCAACCTGGAGAAGGCCCTGACCCCGACCACTCGCCTCGGCGGGCACCTGGTCAGCGGCCATGTCGACGGCGTCGGTGAGATCGTCAAGCGCGAGGACAATGCCCGAGCCATCCAATTCACCGTGCGCGCACCGCGCGAGCTGGCCAAGTACATCGCCCTGAAGGGCTCGATCACCGTCGACGGCACCAGCCTGACGGTTAACGCCGTGAATGGCGCCGAGTTCGAGCTGACCATCGTGCCGCACACCCTGGTCGAGACCATCATGGCCGACTACCAGTCCGGTCGCCGGGTCAACCTGGAGGTGGATCTGCTGGCCCGCTACCTGGAGCGCCTGCTGCTCGGTGACAAGGCCGCCGAGCCCACCGCCAGCGGCATCACCGAAGGTTTCCTGGCCGAACACGGCTACCTGAAGAATTGAGGAACGGCCAGATGGCTCTGAATACCGCTGAAGAACTGATCGAAGACATCCGCGCCGGCAAGATGGTCATCCTCATGGATGACGAGGACCGCGAGAACGAGGGCGACATCATCATCGCTTCGGACTGCGTGCAGGCCGAGCATATCAACTTCATGGCCCGCTTCGCCCGCGGTCTGATCTGCATGCCGATGACCCGTGAGCGCTGCGAGACGCTCAACCTGCCGCTGATGGCACCGCGCAACGGCTCCGGCTTCGGTACCAAGTTCACCGTCTCCATCGAAGCGGCCGAGGGCGTCACCACCGGCATCTCCGCCGCCGACCGCGCGCGCACCGTGCAGGCGGCCGTGGCGCGCAACGCAGTGGCCGACGATATCGTCAGCCCCGGCCATATCTTCCCGCTGATGGCCCAGCCCGGCGGCGTACTGGCCCGTGCCGGCCACACCGAGGCAGCCTGCGACCTGGCGCGCATGGCGGGTTTCGAGCCGAGCGGCGTGATCTGCGAGATCATGAACGACGACGGCACCATGGCCCGCCGCCCGGAGCTGGAGCAGTTTGCCGCCGAGCACAACCTCAAGATCGGCACCATCGCCGACCTGATCCACTACCGCCTGATCCACGAGCGCACCGTCGAGCGCGTCAGCGAGCAGCCGCTGGATACCGAGCTGGGCCAGTTCACCCTGGTCACCTACCGCGACGGCGTGGAGAACACCGCGCACATGGCCCTGACCCTGGGCAAGGTGTGCGCCGAGGAGCCGACCCTGGTCCGTGTGCACAACATGGAGCCGCTGCGCGACCTGTTCCTGGTCAAGCAACCGGGGCGCTGGAGCCTGCGCGCGGCCATGGCCGAAGTGGCCAAGGCCGGCAGCGGAGTGGTGCTGCTGCTGGGTAATCCGCTCACCGGTCCGGAACTGCTGGCCCACCTGGGCAAGCAGCCGGCGCCGAGCCCGGCCACCTACAGTACCGTTGGCGCCGGCTCGCAGATCCTGCGCGATCTGGGCGTGCGCAAGATGCGCCTGATGAGCTCGCCGATGAAGTTCAACGCCATATCCGGCTTTGACCTGGAAGTTGTAGAATACCTGCCCGCTGAATGATGACCCCGGCCGAGCGCAGCCTGCGCCCGGCCCGGCTTTTCGTTCTACATTGATACCCACGGGACGCCCATCGGCGCCCCGGCTCTTTATACAGACTGAGACTCGCCCATGACCCTGAAGACCATCGAAGGTACCTTCATCGCCCCGCAAGGCAAATTCGCCCTGGTGGTTGGCCGCTTCAACAGCTTCGTCGTCGAGAGCCTGGTCAGCGGCGCCGTCGACGCCCTGGTCCGCCACGGCGTGAAGGAAAGCGACATCACCATCATCCGCGCGCCGGGTGCCTTCGAGATTCCGCTGGTCACCCAGAAAGTCGCCCAGCGCGGCGAGTTCGCCGCCATCATCGCCCTCGGCGCGGTGATCCGTGGCGGTACCCCGCACTTCGAATACGTCGCCGGCGAGTGCACCAAGGGCCTGGCCCAGGTCTCCATGGAATACGGCGTACCGGTTTCCTTCGGCGTGCTGACCGTCGACTCCATCGAACAGGCCATCGAGCGCTCCGGCACCAAGGCCGGCAACAAGGGCGCCGAAGCTGCCCTGTCCGCTCTGGAAATGGTAAGTCTGCTGGCGCAGCTGGAGGCCAAGTGAGCCTGAACCACGACGACAGCCAGGACGCTCCGCAGCCCAAGGCCAAGGGCAAGATCGCGCAACGCCGCGTGGCCCGCAGCCTGGCCATGCAGGCGCTGTATCAGTGGCACATGGCCGGTCAGTCGCTGAACGAGATCGAAGCGCAGTTCCGCGTCGATAACGACTTCAGCGGCGTCGATGGCGCCTACTTCCACGAGATCCTCCTCGGCGTGGCGCGGCAGAAGACCGAGCTGGACCAGTCCTTCGCCACCTTCCTGGATATCCCCCTGGAAGAGCTGGACCCGGTCGAACTGGCCATCCTGCGCCTGTCCGCCTGGGAGCTAACCAGCCGCGTCGACGTGCCCTACAAAGTCGTGATCAACGAGGGCATCGAGCTGGCCAAGACCTTCGGCGCCACCGACGGGCACAAGTTCGTCAACGGCGTGCTGGACAAGCTGGCGCCGGTACTGCGCGCCGCCGAAGTCAAAGCCAACAAGCGTTGAGGCTTTGGGCGAGTTCGAGCTGATCCGCCGCTATTTCGCCGCCGCGCCTTGTGCGCAGGCGGCCGAAGGCGTGGCACTGGGCATCGGCGACGACTGCGCCCTGCTGCAGCCAGCCCCCGGCCAGCAACTGGCCGTGTCCACCGACACCCTGGTGGCTGGTGTGCATTTCCCCGATCCCTGCGATCCCTTGTTGCTCGGCCAGCGTGCGTTGGCCGTGGCGGTCAGTGATCTGGCGGCCATGGGCGCCGCGCCTCTCGGTTTTACCCTCGGCATGACCCTGCCGCAGGCCGATCCGGCCTGGCTGGAGCGTTTCGCCCGTGGCCTGTCGCAGATGGCCGAGTCCTGTGGTCTGGCCCTGGTCGGTGGCGATACCACGCGCGGCCCGCTGTGCCTGACCCTGACCGTGTTCGGCCAGGTGCCGACCGGCCAGGCGCTGACCCGCAGCGGCGCACGTCCCGGCGATCTGCTCTGCGTCGGCGGCAGCCTGGGCGATGGTGCCGGCGCGCTGCCGCTGGTGCTGGGCCGCCAGGTGGCGCAGGGCGAGGCGGCCGATTATCTGCTGGCGCGCTACTGGTCGCCGCAGCCGCAGTTGGCTCTCGGCCAATGGCTGCGCGGCACGGCCACGGCGGCTCTGGATATCTCCGATGGTCTGCTGGCCGACTGCGGCCATGTCGCCGCGGCATCCAGCCTGGCCCTGCAGATCGAACAGGGCAGCCTGCCGCTGTCGCCGGCCCTGCGTGCTCTGGCCGGCACTGCGGCGCTGGACTGTGCACTGAGCGGTGGCGACGACTACCGTCTGGCCTTTACCCTGCCGCCTGAACTCCTGCCCGCGCTGCAGGCCCAATGGCCGGAGGCCGTGGTGATCGGCCGGGCGCTGGCGGGGCAGGGCGTGCGGCTAATCGACGGCCAGGGCCGTCCCATCGAACCGCCACGGGCGGGTTATCAGCATTTCGGGAGTAGCGGTGACTGAACTGGTGAAAGTGGCGCCGCGGGTGTGGCGCAATCCCTGGCATTTTCTCGCCTTCGGTTTCGGCTCCGGCCTCATGCCCAAGGCGCCGGGGACCTGGGGCTCGATGGTGGCCATCCCCTTCATCCCGCTGTGGCAGATGCTGCCGGACTGGGGCTACTGGCTGATGCTCGGCGTGACCATGCTGTTCGGCTTCTGGCTGTGCGGCCGGGTGGCCGAGGACATGGGCGTGCATGACCACGAAGGCATCGTCTGGGACGAGATGGTCGGCATGTGGCTCACCCTGTGGCTGGTGCCCGAGGGTTGGCAGTGGTTGCTGCTAGGCTTTGTAGTGTTCCGCGTATTCGACATCCTCAAGCCCTGGCCGATCCGCTGGATCGACCGCCATGTGCACGGTGGCATCGGCATCATGCTGGACGACGTGCTGGCCGGCGTATTCGCCTGGCTGGCGATGCAGGTGCTGGTCTGGGGCCTGGCCTGATTCGGAGGCTGCACATGCGTGTCTGCTGGCTGGCGTTGCTGTTGTGCCTGGGGTGGCCAATCGCCCAGGCCGGCCAGGCACTGCCGGCCGAGATCCAGCTGGTCAGCGAGCACTGGGTCGGTCATACCAATGAGGACGGCAGCGGCCTGGCCTGGGATGTCATGCGCCAGGTGTTCGAGCCGGCCGGGGTGAAGGTGCGCTTCCGCATCGTGCCCTACACCCGCTCCATCGGCCTGGTCCAGCGTGGCGAGGCGGATGCCTGGCTGGGCTCGTATCGCGACGAGATCAGCGAGAAGATCATCTACCCACGCTGGCCCTACGACGCCGATCAGATCGCCGCCCTCTCGCTGCGCGAGCAGCCGGTGCCGACCTTGCAGAGCATCGGCCAGTACCGCCTGGCGTGGATGCGTGGCTACGAGTACCAGCGCTATTTGCCAGGAATCAGCCGCTTCGAGGAGATCGAGCGCCGCGTCGGCATCCTGCGCATGCTCGAACTGGGCCATGCCGACTTTTACCTGGATGCCTCCACCGAGGTCGAGGACGTGCTGCACGAGGGCTCGGACCCTGCGCGCTTTCGCACTACCGTGCTGACCCGCTTGCCGCTGTATGCCGGCTTTGCCGATACTGCCCGCGGTCGCGCCCTGGCCGAACTCTTCGACCGGCGCATGACCGAGCTGGTGCGTGACGGCGCGCTGCGAGCGATTTTCAGTCGCTGGCAGCAGCCTTACCCCTTCGACGAGGACATGGAGATCCCAGATGCGTCGCCTTGAGCTGTTCGCCGCCAGCCTGTTGCTGGTCCTGACTCCCCTGCTGCATGCCGAGACCCAGGTCCAGGTGGTCGGCCTGTTCCCCGGCGCTGCGGTGCTGCTGGTGGATGGCCAGCGCAAGCTGGTACGCAGCGGCCAGACCGGCCCCGGCGGGGTCAAGGTGGTCAGTGCCGACAGCAAGGGCGCGGTGCTGGAAGTCGATGGCGTGCAACGCAGCTACGGCATCAGCCGCGAATACAACCAGGGCGGCGCCGCCTCCGGGCCGCAGAAGGCCCAGCTCAGCATCAGCCGTGGGGTTGGTAATCACTACTGGATCGCCGGCTCCATCGATGGCCACCCGGTGCAGTTCCTGGTCGATACCGGTGCCACCTCGGTGGCGATGAACGAGGGCCAGGCCCGCCGCCTGGGCATCGATTATCGGGTGCAGGGCAAGCCCATGGTGGCCAGCACCGCCGGTGGCAATATCCGCGCCTGGCGGATCAAGCTCGACAGCGTGAAGATCGGCGGCCTGGAAGTGCTCGGCGTGGAGGGTGCGGTGCTGGAGGGTGACTCGCCCACCGAAGTGCTGCTGGGCATGAGCTTCCTCAGCCGGGTGCGCTGGCGCGAGGAGAACGGCGTGCTGCAGCTGGAGTCCAAGCTCTAGATGCGCTTGGCCGATTCATCGGCCCTTTCGATCCTTATCCCCGACAATTCACGCTGCGCCGCAGTGCGACGCTGCTGGTACAATGCCGGCCTTTTCTGCCGAACGTCCAACAGGAGCACACGGTGTCCGTCGTCTTCGTCGCCGCCTCCAAGCTGCCCACACCCTTCGCGGTGTTCACCATGCACGGTTTCCTCGATGAGGAGAGCGGCAAGGAGCATGTGGCCCTGACCCTGGGCGATATCGCCGATGGCCAGCCGGTGCTGGGCCGCCTGCACTCCGAGTGCTTGACCGGCGATGCCCTGTTCAGCCAGCGCTGCGACTGCGGCGCCCAGCTCGAAGCCGCCCTGCGCGCCATCGCCAGCGAAGGCCGTGGCGTGCTGCTGTACCTGCGCCAGGAGGGTCGTGGCATCGGCCTGCTGAACAAGATCCGCGCCTACGAACTGCAGGATGCCGGCGCCGACACCGTGGAAGCCAACGAGCGCCTGGGCTTTGCCGCCGATCAGCGTGACTATTCGATCTGCCAGCCGATGCTCGATCACCTGGGTGTGCGCGCGATCAATCTGATGACCAACAACCCGCGCAAGGTCAAGGCGCTGGAAGGCTTTGGCGTGCGCGTGGCCGAGCGCCGTCCGCTGGAGATCGGGCGCAACCCGCACAACAGCAAGTACCTGGCGACCAAGGCCGGCAAGCTCGGTCACATGCTGGGGCTGCAGCACCAGGAAGAGACCGAGTGACGCGCGCCGAAGTGCGTCGCCGGCTCGCCCTTGAATGGTGGCGCTGGCTCGGCTTCGCCCTGGCACCGCTGTTCTTCCTCAATCTGCTGTTCGGTGGCAGCCAGGCATTGGGGACGGTGCTGGAGATGCCGCTGTTCATCGCCGGCATGGCGTCCATGTTCGTCAGCCTGCCGCTGTTCTCCGCCTACAAGCGCGCGCTGATCGCTACCGAGGCGGCCCTGGATGGCGAGCATGAGCGCGAGGCCTGGCTGGAGCTGGCGCGCCAGCGGCGCAAGGCCTTCCTCGGCGCCTGCCTGCCGGGCTGGGTCGCCGCCATTGCCCTGTTCAGCGGGCTGAATGCCGTCGCCCTGATTCTTCTTGCCCTGAGCAGCGTGGTGCTGCTCTGCCTGTACCGCATCCCGCGCCAGCTTGGCTAAGCGTCTCTTCGCCACCTGCCTGCTCGCCTTGAGCCTGCCGCTGGGCGCGGCGGAGCGGGTGGTCAGCCTGGCCCCCTCGATGTCGGAAATCATGCTGGAACTGGGCGCCGAGAAGCGCCTGGTCGGTGTGCTCGATGGCGGCGAGCGGCCGCCTGAACTGACGCACCTGCCCTCGGTGGGGCGGTACGGCCAGGTGGAACTGGAAACCCTGCTGGCGCTGCGCCCGGATCTGTTGCTGCTATGGCCGGACAGCGTTCCTGCTGCCCAGCGCGAACAGCTGAAGTCCTTCGGCATCCCGCTCTATGTCGGCGAGCCCCATGACCTCGACCAGCTGGCCGAACAGTTCGCCGAGGTCGGCGAGCGGGTCGGCCATGCCGAGAGTGGTCGCCAGCTGCGCCAGCAGTTCCGCGCTGGCCTGGCCAGCCTGCGCGAGCGCTACCGGCGCGAACCGCCGCTGCCGGTGTTCTACCAGGTCTGGCATGAGCCGCTGTACACCATCGGCGGGCGGCAGATCATTGGCGACGCGCTGAACGTCTGCGGTGCGCGCAACGTGTTCGCCGATCTGCAGCTGCCGGCGCCGCAGGTCAATGTCGAGGCGGTGCTGGGGCGCGCGCCCGAGGTGATACTCGCCGGCAGCGATGCCGAGCTGCAGCACTGGCGGGCCTGGCCGCAGTTGCCGGCAGTACGGCGCCAGCAGCTGTGGACGGTGCCGGACAAGGGCCTGGAGCGCCCCAGCTTCCAGATGCTGGCGGCTATCGGAAAACTCTGCGCGATGCTGGCCAAGGCTCGTTGAGCCACACCGTAGCGCAGAAAGACAAAAGGCCCCGAAAGGGGCCTTGTGCATTGCGCTTAACGCTTACAGCTCGGGAGTCCAGACGAAGCCGAGCATCGCCGTGCGGCCTTCCTGGCGGTAGCCGTAGCGCTCACCCTCGTGCTCGTACAGGGCACGCTGGTAATCCTTGTCCAGCAGGTTGTCGATCTTCGCCTCCAGCTTCAGCTCGCCGGTCGCCTGCCAGCTGCCGCGCAGACCCAGCAGGCCGTAGCCGGCCAGCTGGTACTGGTTGTTCGGATCGTCGTAGCTGCTGCTCGCGGCCTGCCAGGTGGCACCCACGGCGAAGTCGCCGAAGGCGCGGTCCAGATCCAGGCTCAGGGTGCGGCGGGCGCGGCGGTTGAGGGTGTGGCCGGTGTCGCGGTCACGCGGGTCGACGAAGGCGATGCCGAGCTGGCCCTGCCAGCCGAACAGCTCCTGCTGCAGCGTCGCCTCGAAGCCGTGGATGCGCGCGGTGGCGATGTTCTGCGGGATGAAGTTCTGATCGTTGGCGATCGCATCCTTGATATCGGTGCGATACACCGAGGCCTCCAGGCGGGTGCTCTCGGTCAGCTCGCTGCGCCATTGCAGCTCGTAGCTCTTCGAGTGCTCGGGCTTGAGGTCCGGGTTGCTGTAGTCCGGGTAGTACAGGTCGTTGAAGGTCGGCGCACGGAAGCCTTCGCTGTAGGACAGGATCAGGTCGTTGACAGCGTTCAGCGGCAGGGTCAGGGCGCCGCTCCAGGTGTTCTCGCTGCCGAATTGCTCGTTCTTGTCGTGGCGCACGCCCAGCTCGGTGGAGAAGTGCTCGCCATCATAGCGGTGCTGAACGAAGGCGGCCTGGTTCCAGCGTTGATGCTCGTCGAAGGCGGTGTTGCTGTTGAGCTGGTCCTCGTACCAGTCGGCGCCCAGCAGCAGGCTGTGGCTGTCGCTCAGGGCCAGGGTGTTGAGCCAATTCACCGAGTCGCGGTAGGTGTTGAACACGCCGCGCTCGTCGCTGAGCTTGTCCAGGCTCTCCTCGCGGTTCTCGCTGTGACCGACTTCCAGGCGGCTGTTCCAGATATCGTTGATCTGCGCATCGAGGTAGCTGGAGACGCTGCTGACGGTGAAGTCGCTGTACGGGTCCTGGCCGACCGACTCGAAGGTGGTCATGTCGAAGCGGCCGAAGGGGTTGTCGAATTCGGTGCGGCCGCGCTGGTCGAGCACATTGACGCCGGCCTCCAGCTGTTCGCTGAAGCTGTGGCTCAGGCTCAGGCTGAAGGCCTTGTTGCGGTAGGCATCGTGGTCCTGGTCGGAGCCGTAGGAGGTGCCGGTGCGGTCGATGCCGTCGGTCTCGTCGAGGCTGCCGGCCAGGCTGAAACGTGTCTGCTCGTCGCCACCGGAGATGCCGGCGCTGCGCTGCCAGCTGTCGTTGCTGCCGTAGCTCATGCGCACGAAGGGCTTGAGGCCCGCGCCGGCACTGCGGCGGGTGAAAATCTGTACCACGCCGCCGATGGCGTCGGCGCCATACACCGCGGAGCGCGGGCCGCGCAGCACTTCGATGCGCTCGATCTGGTCTACGTTAATGTGCTGCAGGTTGCTGTCGCCGGAGCTGGCCGAGCCGATGCGCATGCCGTCCACCAGCACCAGGCTCTGGGCCGACTTGGTGCCACGGATGTACAGGCTGGTCAGGCTGCCGATACCGTTGTCGGTCACCTGGACGCCAGGTACGCGCTTGAGCAGTTCGCTCACCGATGAGGGCTGCAGGCGCTCGATGTCGGCGCGAGTGAATACCGTGTTGGCGGTGCTGCTGGCGCTGCGCTGCTGCACATCGCGGTTGGCGCTGATCAGGGTTTCGGACAGCTTCAGCGCGGCTTCCTGGTCGGCAGCCAGGGTGCTGGTGCCGGGCAGCAGGGCAACGGCCAGGGCCGAGAGAGGCAGGGAACGGGACAGCTTCATGGAGATTCCTCAAAGATCGCAAGACTTCGAGGAGGGCAGGACAGGCGCGGGCAGGCGCCTGACGGTGCTGCCCTCCGCAACACCAGTCGAATCCGTCCAGGCCGGTCTCCGGGCTCTCGACGCGCCGGCTCGCCTTCCCGGGAAACCCAGTGGCTGATGAGCGGGCGTGCAGCCTGTGGGCTGCGGTCGATTACCGTTGCGGGGGCAGCGCCGGGATTGCTCCTTGCGGAGCGCACCGGCTTCCCGTTTAACGCCGACCCTGTCGATCTGACAGGCTCTGGGCGCACCTAGGCGGAAAATAAAACGCCGCGCACCTTAGTGCACGGCGTGTTGAATCTCAAGCAAGTTTAGCCATGGTCGGCTTGAGTTTCGCTCATGCGCGACGGCCGGCGATGCAAACACTCATGCACCGACCGGGCTGGGGCGCGAGTCGGTCACCTTGATGTTGGCCTTCTCGCTGCTGTCCTGGCGGCTCAGGCGGCTGGCAGTCTTGTGCAGGTCGAGCACCAGCTGGGCCAGCACCTGGGCCGCCTGGCGCGTCTCGTCGGCACTCTGGCTGCTGCGCTCGGCAGCGCCGGTGATGGCCTGGGCCTGGTCGGTCACCGCCTGCACCTGGGCCAGTTGTTGTTGCATGGACTGGCTGACCTGGCCGAGCCGGCCCTGCATAGCCTCGACTTCGGCCTGGATGCGTTGTAGCGCCGCGTTGGCCTCGTGGGAGCGCGCCACCCCGCGCTGCGCCGCGTCCTGGCAGGCCTGCATCGCATCCATGGCGTCGCGGGTCTGCTGGCGCACGCCGCCCAGGGTGCTGGCGATTTCCTGGGTCGCCTGGGCCGTGCGCTGGGCCAGGTTGCGCACCTCGTCGGCCACCACGGCAAAGCCGCGGCCGCTGTCGCCTGCCCGCGCCGCCTCGATGGCGGCGTTGAGGGCCAGCAGGTTGGTCTGCTCGGCGATGGCGCGGATCGCTTCGCTGATGTGCTGGATCTCCTCGGTCTGCTGGTTCAGCGCCTGCAGGGCCTGGCTCGACTGCTCGATGCGCGCGGCCAGCTGGGTCACGTCCTCGGCGCTCTGGCGCACCGCGTCGCTGCCGGCGCGGCTCATCTCCAGGGCCTGGCGCGAGGCGCTTTCGCTGTCGACTATGTGCTCGGTGGTGCTGCCGATGCTGTGGTTGACCTCGAGCATCGCCCGCGCCGTAGACACGGCCGCCGCCTGGCCCTGGGCGGCGCACCGGGTGGCGCTGGCGGCGGTGCGGCTGAGGCCGCTGGAGGTGCGCTGCAGGGCGTCGCCGGCGGTGACGATGCCCTGCATGGTGTGGTCCATCTTGTCGACGAAGCTGTTGACCCAACCGGCCAGGGCGCCGGCCTCGTCGCGGCCGAAGCGCTCCACGCCGAGGCGGTTGCTCAGCGGTGCGCCGCATTCGGCGGTGTCCAGGAAGAAGTCCGACAGGGCCTGCAGCTTGCGCGCCCGTGGGCGCAGGCTGAATGCCCAGAACGCGCCGAGCAGCAGGCCGGCGACGGCGAAGGTGATGGCCGAGGCCTGCTGCGGCAGCTGGGCGTCCAGCAGCAGATGCAGGCCGCCGAGCGCGCACAGGCCGAACAGCAGCTGGCGGCACAGCGCATAGCTCAGGCTGCGCTGGCGGTAGACCTCTTCCAGGTCGCCCTCGCACATCATCCCCCAGGTATCCGGCGAGCCAGGCAGGCGCAGGGTCAGGCCGGCACCAATCACCGGCACATGGCGGTAGTCCGGGTAGCCTGGATAGAGCACGAACAGGTTGCTGCCGTGGCGGATGGTCTCGCGCACGCCGGGGTGCAGTTCGCCGGTTGCCGGTGCGGTGAAGCGCAGCTCGAATTCGGTGTGGTGACGCACCCGGATGGTGCCGAAGGGCGTTGGTATGCCCTGTTTTAGGTTGTCGCCGCCGCTGAAGGTGGCGTCCTCGAAGCGCGAGCGCGACAGCGCGGTGCCGGGGGCGATGGCTGGGTCATAGGCGCTCTGCACCATGAACAGGTAGTTATCGCCGGAATCGCGGTAGACGTGGCCGGCCTCGCGCTGGATCAGGTCGCTGAGCACGTCGTTGGGGATGCGCGCGCACAGGCAGCCGACCACCTGGCCGGCGTGGCGCAGCGGCTGGTGGAACATCAGGGTGACGGCGTCGTGGAACTGGGAAGTGGTGGCGCCCAGGCTCAGCGTCAGCGGGTCCAGATAGGGTCCGCGCAGGAAGGGCGCCTTGAGCCCGGCGGCGGTGGCGTCCGGGTCATGCTTCTGGCCGGCGCGCGGGGCGTGGCTGGAGGCCAGGATGCGGCCGTCCGGGGCGGCCACGAACAGCTCGGAGACCTCCGGCATATGGGCCCGTGCCTGGGCCAGATCCTCGTCCGCCAGGCTCGGCCAGGCCTGGCTCAGGCCGTTGCCGATCAGCTCCAGCTCCTGCCAGTACTGGCGGGCCCAGCCGGTCAGCAGGTCGGCGCGGGTCTGCGCCAGGCCGGCGAAGGTCTTCTCGATCTGGGCGGCCTGGCCGCGGTTGAGCCAACAGGACCAGCGCAGGGCCAGCTTGCCGGCGCGGCCGAACCACGGCAGCCAGCGGCGCTCGCGGCCATGGAAATCCATTCGATGACTGAGCAGAGGCATGTGAACTCCCGGCCGTCCGAGGACGGCGCACGTTTCTTGTAGTTATCCGGAACGATAGTGCAAGAAACGGGCCGTACGGGCCGGGAGGTCAGGCGTCGAGCAGGGCCAGGCGGGCGCGGATGGCGGCTTCGATGCCGGCGCTGTCCAGCCCGCACTCGGCGAGCATCTGCGCCGGCTTGGCGTGCTCGACGTAGTAGTCGGGCAGGCCCAGGTGCAGCAATGGCTTGACGATGTTCTCGGCGGCGAGGAACTCGCTGACCGCGCTGCCGGCGCCACCCATCACGGCGTTTTCCTCGATGGTCACCAGCAACTCGTGGCTGGCCGCCAGCTCGCGCAGCAGGGCCTCATCGATGGGTTTGACGAAGCGCATGTCGACCACGGTGGCGTCCAGCGACTCGCCGACGCGCAGGGCCTCGGTCAGTTGCACGCCGAAGGCCAGGATGGCGACCTTGCTACCCCGGTGACGGACCACGGCCTTGCCGATCTCGACCGGCGCAAGCGTCGGGTCGATGGCGGCGTTGGGGCCGCTGCCGCGCGGGTAGCGCACGGCCGCCGGGCCCTGGAAGTGGTAGCCGGTGGTCAGCAGCAGGCGCAGCTCGTTCTCGTCGCTGGGTGTGGCGATGAGCATGCCGGGGATGCAGCGCAGGTAGGAGATATCGAAGCTGCCGGCGTGGGTCGGGCCGTCTTCGCCCACCAGGCCGGCGCGGTCGATGGCGAACAGCACGTCGAGGTGCTGCACGGCCACGTCGTGGATAAGCTGGTCGTAAGCGCGCTGCAGGAAGGTGGAGTAGATCGCCACCACCGGCTTGGCGCCGTCGCAGGCCATGCCGGCGGCCAGGGTCACCGCGTGCTGCTCGGCGATGGCGACGTCGAAGTAGCGCTCGGGGAACTTGTCGGCGAAGGCCACCAGGTCGGAGCCTTCCTTCATCGCCGGGGTGATGCCGACCAGGCGCGGGTCTGCGGCGGCCATCTCACACAGCCACTGGCCGAACACGGCGGAGTATTTGGGACCGGAGGGTTGCTTCGGCTCGACTGGTGCCTTGATCGGCTCCAGCTTGGTGATGGCGTGGTAGCCGATCGGGTCGACCTCGGCCGGGGCGAAGCCCTTGCCCTTCTTGGTCACCACATGCAGGAACTGCGGGCCTTCCAGGTCGCGCATATTGCGCAGGGTGGCGACGAGTGTGGGCAGGTCGTGGCCGTCGATGGGGCCGACGTAGTTCCAGCCCAGCTCCTCGAACAGTGTGCCGGGCACCAGCATGCCCTTGGCGTGCTCCTCGACCTTGCGCGCGATCTCCCAGGCGCCCGGCAGGCGCGAGAGGATCTTCTTGCTGCCTTCGCGCATGCTCGAATAGGTGCGGCTGGAGATGATCTTGGCCAGGTAGTTGGACAGGCCGCCGACGTTCTTGGAGATCGACATGTCGTTGTCGTTGAGCACCACGAGCATGTTGGCCTTCACATCGGAGGCATGGTTCAGCGCCTCGAAGGCCATGCCGGCGGTCAGCGCGCCGTCGCCGATCACCGCTACCGACTTGCGCTTGCTGCCCTGCAGGCGGGCGGCGATGGCCATCCCTAAGGCGGCGCTGATGCTGGTGCTGGAGTGGCCGACGCCGAAGGTGTCGTACTCGCTCTCGCTGCGGCGCGGGAAGGCGGCCAGGCCGTCCTTCTGGCGCAGGCTGCCCATGCGCTCGCGGCGGCCGGTGAGGATCTTGTGCGGGTAGGCCTGGTGGCCCACGTCCCACACCAGGCGGTCGTCCGGGGTGTCGAAGATGTAGTGCAGGGCGATGGTCAGCTCGATCACGCCCAGGCCGGCACCGAAATGCCCGCCGGTCTGGCCAACGCTGTACAGCAGGTATTGGCGCAGCTCGTCGGCCAGGCTTTCCAGCTCGCTTTCCGCCAGGCGGCGCAGGCCGTCCGGGGTGTCGGCGCTGTCGAGCAGGGGCGTGGCGGGACGCTCGCGGGGGATTTCGTGGAAGGTGGTCGGCATCAGGCAGATCGTTATAGGCATACAAAAGATGCGGCAGTTTACCTGAAGCGCCGGAAACAGCCCAAACGACCTGTAAGCGGATCAGTCCGCGGCGTAATGCCGCGCCAGGAAGTCCAGCAGCAGCGCATTGACCCGCGCACCGTCCTCGCTCTGCAGCCAGTGACCGCAACCTTCCAGCAGGTGCTGCTCCAGGCGCGGCACCTTGGCGGCCATACGCTTGAGCGTTGGCTCCTCGAAGCGCCCGACCGGGTCGCGGTCGCCGAGCAGGAACAGAGTCGGCTGCTCGACCTGCAACTCGCCCAGGTGCTCGGTGCGCTGCCAGTTGCGCTCGAAGTTGCGGTACCAGTTCAGCGCACCGCGGAAGCCGCGGCCGGCGAAGGTCTTTTCGTACACGGCGAACAGCTCTGGCGAGCACCAGGCCGGCAGCGGCAGGTCGTCTGCGCCGTCGAACAGTCTGGCATCGGCCGGTTTGTCGGCCAGCAGCGCGCCCTCCAGGCCGCCGAGCAGCAGGCGCAGGCTGCGGCCGATGTCGGCATCCAACTCGGCCTCGGCCAGGCCCGGCTGCTGGAAGTAGAGGATGTAGTGGAAGCGCCCGGCGTAGGCCGCGCGCATCATCTCGATGGCCGGGCGCTTGGGTCGCCCGCCGAATGGAACGGACAGCGCACCGAGGGCCTGCACCCGTTCGGGCTCCAGCAGGGCCAGGTGCCAGGCCACCGGTGCGCCCCAGTCATGGCCGACCACCGCGACATCGGTTTGCCCAAGGGCATCCATGGCGCCCTGAATATCGCCGCACAGGGTCAGCAGGTCATACGCGGCGGGATCGGCCGGCGCGCTGCTTTGCCCGTAGCCACGCATTTCCGGGGCAAACACCCGGTAACCGGCGGCGGCCAGCGCCTCGATCTGCGGGTGCCAGGCGTACCAGCACTCGGGGAAGCCGTGCAGCAGCCACACCGGCTTGCCGTGCGCCGGGCCGGCGCTGTAGAGGCTTAGGTCGATGCCGTTGACCGCCAGCAGCTGATGCTCGATGTGCATGGGTGCGTCCTTACCAGGTATCGACGAAGGGGCGTTTCTTGCCTGTGCGAGCAGGCGCTTTCGGCGCCGCGTTGAGCCCGCGCAGCAGCCAGGCGCGGCTCTCGGCGGGGTCGATGACGGCGTCTATCTCCAGGTAGCTGGCCATGTTCAGCGCCTTGCCGTTGGCGTAGGCCTTGTCCACCAGTTTGTCGAATAGCGTCTGGCGGCTGGCGTCGTCCGGTTGGGCCGCCAGCTCCTTGGCGAAGCCCAGACGCACCGCGCCCTCCAGGCCCATGGCGCCGAATTCGCCACTGGGCCAGGCGGCGGTGAACAGCGGCGAATGGAAGCTGCCAGCGGCCATGGCCTGGGCACCGAGGCCGTAGCCCTTGCGCAGCACCAGGGTGAAGAACGGCACGCTGAGGCTGGCGGCGGCGACGAACATGCGCGACACATGGCGCACCGTGGCCTGCTTCTCCGCCTCCGGGCCGACCATAAAGCCGGGGGTGTCGCACAGCGACACCATGGGGATATCGAAGGCGTCGCACAGCTGCATAAAGCGCGCGGCCTTGTCGCCGGCCACAGCGTCGATGGCGCCGCCCAGGTGCGCGGGATTGTTGGCGAGCAGGCCGAACGGCTTGCCCTCGATACGGATAAAGGCGGTGATCAGCCCCGGGGCGAACTGGCGGCGCAGCTCCAGCACGCTGCCGCTGTCGGCCAGCAGCTCGATCACCCGGCGGATGTCGTAGACGCGCAGGCGGTTCTCCGGGATGACATGGCGCAGCTCGCGTGGGTCGGCGCACTCCCAGTCGGCCAGCGGCCCCTGGAAGTACGACAGATACTGCTTGGCCACGCGTACGGCCTCTTCCTCGTTCTCCACCAATACGTCGATCACCCCGTTCGGGCCTTGCACGCTGGTGGGGCCGACCTGCTCGGGCTTGAAGCTGCCCAGGCCGCCGCCTTCGATCATCGCCGGGCCGGCCATGCCGACGGTGGCGTCTTTCGCGGCGATGATCACATCGCAGCAGCCGAGCAGGGCGGCGTTGCCGGCGAAGCAGCGGCCGGAGACTATCCCTACCGTTGGGACCAGGCCAGACAGCTTGGCCATGCCGACGAAGGTGTGGCAGTCGAGGCCGGCCACGCCGACGAAGTCGGTGTCGCCCGGCCGCCCGCCGCCACCCTCGGCGAACAGCACCAGCGGCAGGCGCCACTGTTCGGCGAGGCCGAGCATGCGGTCGGTCTTCTTGTGGTTCATCACACCCTGGGTGCCGGCGAACACCGTGTAGTCGTAGGCGATGGCCATGCAGCGCGCCGCCTCGCTGCCGAACTGGCTGGCATTGACCGTGCCGATGCCGGCCACCAGGCCATCGGCCGGGCTCAGCTCCAGCAATTCCTCATGGGGGCGACGGCGGCGTTGGGCGGCCAGGGCCATGGCGCCGTACTCGTTGAAGCTGCCTTCATCGAGCAGGTCGTGCAGGTTCTCGCGGGTGGTGCGCTGGCCGGTCTTGCGCCGCTTGGCCACCGCCTCGGGGCGGCGCGCATCGGTCAGGCGCGCGTGGCGCTCCAGCACCTCGGCCAGGTCGGCGCGGATATGTTCGAGATCGACTGCCTGCTCATCCTGCGCGTGCCCGCCGTCGACCTCGGCGGGTTCGATGAACAGCAATGCCTGGCCTTCGCCCAGCGCATCGCCGGGTGCGGCGGCCAGGGCGCGAACGATGCCACCGCGTTCGGCGCGGACGACGAACTCCATCTTCATCGCCTCCAGCACGGCGACCTGCTGGCCGGCGGCGACGCTATCGCCCTCGGCCACTTCCAGGCTGACCAGCACGCCAGTGCTCGGTGTGTTCAGCGCCAGGGTGCCTGCCGGTGCCTCGATGGCGCTGCGGCTATCGGCGGCGCCAGCGTCTGCCTGGGCGAAATAGCGGTGTGGGTGGGCCGTGCCATGGGCGCCGAGCAGTTCGCCCAGCTGCTGTTCGACGAAGCGCGTGCTGACCTGGTTGCTCAGCACTTCCTCACGCTGCAGCAGGTTCTGCAGCAGGTGCAGGTTGCTCGCCACGCCCTCCAGGCGGAATTCGCAGAGGGCGCGATAGGCGCGGCGCAGGGCACCCGGATAATCGGGCGCGCTGGCGATCAGCTTGGCCAGCAGCGAGTCGTAGGCCGGGCTGACCGGGTAGCCGGCGTAGCCGTAGCCATCCACCCGCAGGCCGGGACCGGACGGTGGCTGGTAGGCGCTCAGCGTGCCGGCGGCCGGGCGCGCGCTGCCGTCGGCGTGCAGGGTTTCCAGGTTGATCCGCAGCTGCACGGCACAGCCCTGCGGCACCGGCGGTTGCAGCAGGCCCAGCTCGGCTAGGCTGGCGCCGGCCGCCAGGCGCAGCTGGCTGTGCAGCAGGTCGACGCCGGTGATCTGCTCGGTGACCGTGTGCTCCACCTGCACCCGTGGGTTGGCCTCCATGAAGTAGAAGTGCTCGCCCTCGACCAGGAATTCGAAGGTGCCGATGCCGCGGTACTTCACCTCGGCGGCCAGGCGCAGGGCGCAGGCGATGATCGCCTCGCGCAGGCCGGCATCCAGGTCGGGGCTGGGGGCGATCTCCACCAGCTTCTGGTGGCGGCGCTGCAGGCTGCACTCGCGCTCCCACAGGTGGCTGACCCGCGCGCCGTCGCCCAGCACCTGCACCTCGATATGGCGGGCGCTCTGCACCAGTTGCTCGATATACAGCGCGCCGTTGCCGAAGGCGCTCTGTGCCTCGGACTGGCAGCGCGCGTAGGCTTCATCCAGCTCGGTGGCGTTATGGATGGCGCGCATGCCGCGGCCACCGCCGCCGGCCAGGGCCTTGAGCATGGCGGCGCCGTGTGCGGCGAGGAAGGCGCGTGCCTCGTCCAGGCTCACCGCGCGGTTGATCCCGGCCACCAGCGGGGCACCGCAGCGTTCTGCCAGCTGGCGGGCGGCGGCCTTGTCGCCGAACAGCTCCAGCACCTCCGGCGCCGGGCCGACGAAGGTCAGTCCGGCAGCATCACAGCGGCGGGCGAACTCGGCGTTCTCGGCGAGAAAGCCGTAGCCGGGGTGCACTGCCGTGCAGCCCTGTTCGCGGGCAATGGCGATCAGCTGATCCATGTCCAGGTAAGCCGGTACGCCGCGCCCCTTGAGCGCCACGGCCAGATCGGCCTTGCGCGTGTGCAGGCTGGCGCCGTCGTCCTCGGCGAACACGGCCACCGAGCGGATGTTCAGGTCGGCGCAGGCCTGGGCGATGCGGATGGCGATTTCGCCGCGGTTGGCGATCAGCAGGGAGGAGAAGGGCATGGCCGGCGGCTCTGTCTGGTTTTTGTGATACGGCCATCTTAGGCGCCGGGCGGCAGGGGTAAAGCAAGCCTGATCAGGCGAAAGGCAGGGTATTTGTGCGAGTGATGGTGGTGGCGCTCAGCCCTGACCGAGGATGTCGCGGCGATAGCGCATCGGCGTGCTGTCCTGCCAGCGGCGGAACGCCTTGGCCAGGCTCGTTGCACTGCTGAAGCCGACGCGTGTGGCGATCTGCTCCAGCGCCAGGTCCGGGTTGGCCAGCAACTGCAGGGTCTGGGCCTCACGGGTCTGGTCGAGCAGCTGGGCGAAGGTCAGGCCATGCTGGCGCAGGCTATGGTGCAGGCGCTCCGGTGACAGGCCGAGTGCGCTCGCCAGTTGCTCGGCGCCGCAGTCCCGCTCCAGGAGGCCGGCCAGCTGCGCACGCAGGGCGCTGAGCGGCAACGCCATGCCGTGCTGGGCCAGGTACTGCAGGATGGGTTGCTCGACCAGGGCCAGCAGGCGCGGATTGGCGCCCGGCAACGGCAAGTCCCAGTGTTCCCGACGGAAGATCAGCGTGGCGCAGTCGCAGTCGAAATGCAGCGGCACGCCCAGTTCCTGCCAGAGCGCGGGAGTGTCCGCCGCGCCGCGATAGAATTCGATCCCGCGCAGGATCTGCGCGGCGCTTTTGCCCGTGAGGCGCTCGAACATGCGGATCTGGAACAACAGGTAGAAGTCCCGCGCCGGCATCGTCGGCTGCGCCTGGGCGAGTGGGCGGAATTCGATGCGCCAGTCGCCGCTTGCATCCTGGTGCAGGGAGGCCGCGCCGCCGGTGCTGATCAGGCTGACCAGTTGCACCTGGCGCTGTACCGCCTCGGCCAGGGTGGCACAGGCGTACAGGGCCAGATCGATGCCGTAGAGGTTGGCCGACTGGTGATAGCGCACGGCCTGCAGGCCGAAGCTCGGGTCGCCACTGACTTCCTGGCAGCGCAGCCAGAGCGGGCTGAGCGTGGTCATCGGCAGGCGCAGCTCGCTGTCGTTCATCACCGCCGGATCGATACCGACCTGCGCCAGCACCGGCAGAGGGTCGATGCCATAGTGCTGGCGCAGGGTGGTGGCCAGGGTACGGACGATGGTGGCCAGGGTGGTCTGGGCAATGCTGGCGGGAGCGGGCGAAGTCATCGGTGGGGCGGCGCGTGTGCAATGGGCTGCCTAGCAGCATGGCTGCAGACGCGCGGTGCTTCAAATGATAAAGCCCCGGACGGGGCCGGGGCGGGTGGCTCAGGGCAGGCGCTGGATGATCGGTGGCAGCCAGTGCTTGTCGAGTACCGCCTGTTCAGGCCAGTACAGGCGCAGGAACAGGCTGAAGTCGCCATCCGGCGCCGGCAGCCAGTTGCTGCTGCGCTCCTGCTCGCTTGGCTGCTCCCGCTGGATGTACAGGTCGAGCGAGCCGTCGGCGTTATAGTGCAGGTCGTCACGGTCGCCCAGCGCATAGCGGTCGAGCGGGTTGTCGGCGAGGAACTGGCGGGCGTTGTACAGGGTCAGCGACCAGAAGGCGCGCACCGGCGGCAGTTGCCCCTTGGCGAAATGCAGCACGTAACGGTGGTTGCCGTTGAGTGGCTGGCCGTCCTGGTCCTTCCACAGGTTTGGATAGATCGCGTCGGCCGCCAGGTTGGCGCCGAGACCGATCTTGGCCACCAGGGCGCGTTGGTCATAGCGGGTGGCGTATTCGCCCAGGTCGTAGCCGATCCGCCAGCCGTTGTAGGTGGTCAGCTTTTCCAGCAGCTCTTTGCTGTCGTTGAGGGTGGCGACTACCTTCTCGTAGCCGATGGCGCTGCCGAGCCGCTGCAGTGGCGACAGTTGCGGCTGGCAGTCATCGCCGAGCAGGCCGGTGGCCTTGATGCGCGCCATCATCGGCGCGTCCTCGGCCCGCGGCGGGTTGTTCGGCAGCAGCCGGCAGAAGGTGGAGAAGAACTCGTCCTGGCTCCAGTTGGCGAGCTGGCGGTCCGGCGGCAGCTCGCGTTCGAGCCTCGGCAGGGTGGCCATCTCCACCGGTGCCGGCGCGCCCGGATGCCCCTGCCAGGCGCTCAGCGGCATCAGCCTGAACTGCTGTTGCAGCGCGCCGACCTCGGCGTAGTCCTGTGGCCCGCTGCTCTTGATCCGCCCGATCATCCAGGCCAGCTCGGTGGGCACGCGCACCAGCTCCATGCCGCTGGGAACCTGCCCCTGCCAGGTCGGCCCGGCGAGCAGGTAGGTCTTCGGCCCGGTGCCGATGGTGCGGGTGCCGGGGCTCACCACCACGTTGGTCCAGGCATCCATGATCTGCATCATGTAGAAATGCCCGGCGGTGGACGGAATGCTCATCACCAGCGGTTCGTGGCGCAGATCGAAGTGGCTCAGGGTGTAGAGCGTGTCGACGTTCGGTGACACCACGCTGTTGAAGCTGGCGTCGGGGAAGCGCTGGCGGTGGTTGAGGCCGTTGATCGCGCTGGTGCCGACCAGCATCTGGTGCTGTTTGGTCAGCTCCATGATCACCAGCGGATAGCCGAACAGGTAGGCCTGGGCGGTTTCCCGGGCCTGGTGGATGACGCTGCCGGTGACCAGGCCGGCGGCGATCAGCGCCCCGGCTCCGAGTCCCAGGCCCCAGCGCTGCTTCTTGCTGAAAGGCATGCAATGCTCTCCTTCGAGTCGTGTATGTGGCTGTGGGGGCTACTTGCCCAGGCGCTTGAGCTGGGCCGGGGTGAATTCGGCCTTCGACATCGAGGCGCCGAACTCGGCCTTCTGGGTGACCTCGTTGGTCAGGTAGTTGGTCGCGTAGCGGCCAGAGATCAGGTCGTAGGTCGCCTCGGCGACGGTGATCGGCAACTGCACGTCGTGGTACATCGCCAGGTGCGACTCGTAGCTGCGCCACAGCTCGCCACGGCTGTCGTAGATGTCGGTCGCCATCACCTGCCAGGTGTCTTCGTCGAGGTAGAAGCGGCGCTTGCCATAGACGTTGCGGGCGCCCTGTTTCAGGGTCGCCTCCACCACCCAGACGCGGTGCCTCTCATAGCGGGCATATTGCGGATTGAGGTGGCCGGGCTTGAGCAGGTCGGCGTACTTCAGGCTCTTGCTGGCCAGCCGGTAGGCGTTGTAGCCCACCAGCAGCTCCTGCTTGCCGATCAGCTTCCAGTCGTAGCGATCCGGCGCGCCGTTGTAGCCGTCGACGCTGTCGGATATCACCTGGCCGAAGCTGTAGCGCGCACTGCTGTCGTAGGCCGCGGTGGGCGCGCGGCGCACGCGACGCTGGCCGGGGATGTACTGCCAGGCGGAGCGTGGCTCGATGACCTGGTTGAGTGGCTCGTGGATCAGCGTCACCTCGCCGGCATAGCGCGAAGGCGAGGTGGTGCGGATGCGGTTGAAGAACATCAGGTTGGCGCCCGGCTCCAGATCGCTGACGCGCTCGCGGAACGCGCTCAGGGCGTCGTAGTTGACCAGGGTGAAGTCACCACTCTCCTGCACCGTGGCCGAGGCGAACTGGCGGCGCACCGAACCGCCGCGGAAGCGAGTGAGGTGGTTCCACATCACCTCCAGCGCCTCGGTGGGCTGGGCGAACGGCACGCCGAAGGTGTAGCCGTTCAGACCATTGCCGTTCTCGGCGAGGCTCACCTTGGCCAGGTTGGCGCGGGTCTCGTCGAGATAGGCCTGGGGCAGCGTGCTGGTGCGATGGCTCGGGAAAACCTGCATGCGGTAGTCGGGGAAGCGCTGGAACATGGCCCGCTGGCCGGCGCTCAGCAGGGCCTGGTACTGCGCGACGTTGGCCTTGCTGATCACGTACAGCGGCTGCTCGCTGGCGAACGGGTCGGCGTAGTCGCCATTGCTGGCGATGGCCGCGGCACCGCTGGGCAGGCCACCGTCCCAGGCCGGGATGCTGCCGTCGGCGTTGGCGGCGCGCTCGGCGCCGACCGGGGTGAGCGAGCCGTCGAGCCGGCTGGCGTCGGATTCCTTGGCGTGTGCCAGGGTGCAGGCGGCCAGCAGGGCAAGAGCGAAAGGCAGTTTCTTCAGGGCGACAGTCATGATCAGAAGCTCGCTTTGACGGTGACCGAGGCGAAGTCGCGGTCATCGATGGTGGAGAACTCGTTGGAGCCGAAGAAGGCGTTGTAGGCCAGCTCTAGCGAGTAGTTGTTGCGGTAGTCGAAGGTCAGGGCCAGACCTGCCGCCTGCTGGCCTTCCTGGAAGTTGGGGCCGTTGCCCTCGACGTCATGCCGCCAGTTGAGCGACGGGGTGATCACCGTGGCCGGCAGCAGGTCCTCGTAGTTCAGCGCCAGGCGCAGGCGGTAGCCCCAGGAGAAGTCGGTCATCAGGCCGTCGGTGTTGCAGTTGTCGGCGTTGTAGGCGGCCAGCTCGGCGGCGCTTAGGCCACCCGGCGCACCAAAAGCGGTGGCGGCGGTGCAGATGGCCCCGTCGGTGGGCGGGGTGCGGCCGAAGCTGCCGGCGCGGCCATAGCGCTCGTCCTGCGGGTCGAGGCTGCCGATCCAGTTGGCGCCGATCTCGCCGGCCCAGGCCAGGCGCTGGGCACCCAGCACGTTGGAAACGGTGTCGGTGGCGCCCAGGCTGAACTGCCAGACTTCCTTGCGCTTGTAGCCCTCCACCGTGCTGCCGCGGGCTGCGGCCAGTTCGGCCGGGGTCATCGGCTGGATCGGCGTGGTGGCCTGGCCGACGAGGATGCCGACCAGGTCGGCGGGGTTGTAGCCCAGCGGCAGGTTGGGCCGGTAGCTCAACTCGCCGAACACCGCGGTGCTGCCGACCACACCGCTGATGCTGGTACCGAACAGGCGGATGTTTTCCGGGTACACGGTGTAGTAGTCGCCGGTGTTCAGGTTGGTGCCCGGGTTGCCGCCGGCCAGCGGCGCCTGGCGGGAGATCACGCCGTTCAGCTGCGGCGTGCGGCTGTGGTAGTTGGCGTAGTAGAGGCCGAGGTCGGCGTCGTTCAGCGCCTCGATCACATAGTGCAGGGCCAGGCCGTACTGGCCGGTGTCCCTGGCCCAGTCGGTGCCTGTGCGTTGCAGATAGCGTTCGCCGAGCATGCGCTGCGCCGGCGGCAATGCGCCCGCATCGGGCCGGGTGGTGATGTCGGTGGTGGCGAGGCCGCCACCGATCATGGCGTCGAACTGGCAGCCTTCCTGGACGTTGTCGTTGCCGCTGAAGAAGGTGCCGCAGCCATCGAGTACCGAGGGGCGGAAGTTGTACTGCCAGAAGCCCTCGACACTGAGCGAGTCGGCCAGGTCGAAGTTGAAGCTGAGCATCTCCACCGGCAGCTGGCCTTCTTTCAGCTCGACACCGGGGCGGTTGAATGCGGAAACGTCCAGCGGGTTGATGGCATTGATGCCGTTCTGCAGGAACAGCGCCTCGCCCCAGCTCAGCACCTGTTTGCCGACCTTCACGCCGAGGCGTCTTTCGGCAATCTCGAAGTCCTTCCAGGCATAGGCGTCGAGGACCTCGAAGCCCTTGAAGCGCGCCAGGTCCTGCCAGCCCGAGTCGTCGAACTCGCGGAAGTCGCCGTCGCCGGTTTCCAGGGCATGGTCGTACCAGTACTTGAAGCGCACGAAAGCGCCCTGGCTGCCATCGTTGAGATCAAAGTCGCTCAGGCCCTTGAACACCGTGGAGATGGTGTCGCCCTTCTCGAAGTTGAGCTTGCCGTCGTCGCCGTTGTAGTTGATGCCGCGCCCGACCTTGCCGATGCTGGCGGCGTCGGCCTTGGTCAGCAGGCCCTTGTCGGCATCCTCCAGGGCCCAACTGGTGCCGAGCGTGAGGGTGGTGTTGGTGGTCAGGCTCCAGTCACCGCCGACCTGCCAGGTCGCGGCCTGTGCTGTGCTGCCGAGCGTCGCGAGGGCCACGCCCAGGGCCAGCAGGGTGGGGCGTACGGGTGTACGAGTCGAGGCGAGTTGCTTCATGCTTACTAAATCACCTGTTGTTTTTATATTGGCGAGGGTCGGCTGCCATTCGCGGCAGTGCCGCCATGACCGCGGGTCTGACGGGAGTTCGATGGGAGCAATATTCGGAGGGCGGTCGTGAGTCATCGGCGGACAAATACTTTCCCGCGACATCGGGCGCGGGCATCGGTTTGCCCCTCGATCTTCGTCGGCGCAGTGCAGGTGCTCGAGGCCCGCGGCATCGATCTGGAGTTGCTGCAGCGCGAGTGGGGCATGCGCCTGGCCACGCTGCGCCAGCCGCATCTGCGGGTGCCTTCGTTTCTCGCCAGGCGCTTCTGGGAGGCGGCGCGGCGTCTGGATGGAGACGAG
Source organism: Pseudomonas sp. GD04019 (assembly GCF_029837695.1). Classification (GTDB taxonomy): domain Bacteria; phylum Pseudomonadota; class Gammaproteobacteria; order Pseudomonadales; family Pseudomonadaceae; genus Aquipseudomonas. The sequence goes on along the minus strand of NZ_JAOEEA010000014.1, from coordinate 30,247 downwards.
GCCATCGGCCTGGAGATCGCCCGTCTCAACGATCCCGGCATGCTGCAGGGCCTGGCCTACCTGATGCAGCTGATGCCGGATCGCCTCAGCGCGATCGAGCGGCTGTTGCACTTCTGGCCGCTGGCTTCCAGCCATTCGGCGAGCAGCGCCGAGATCGAGGGCGAGGTGCTGCGCCTGCGCGTGTGGCCCAGCGTGGCCCTGCGCCCGGCGGTGGAGGAAGTCGACTTCTGGGCGGCGCGGCAGGTCTACCACCTGAAGAGCTTCCCCGGCGCCCCGGCGGCCCTGCGCGAGCTGCGCCTGCGCCGACGCCCGCCGGCGGACCCGAGCCCCTGGCTGCGCATGGCGGGCGCACCGGTGGTTTTCGGCGCCGATGCCGACGAGCTGGTGCTCGATCTGCAGGCGCTGCGGGCGCCGCGACTACCCGGGAGTGCGGCGGTCTGCGCGGCGCTGGAAGAGGCGCTGCTGGTGTACGCCGAGCAGACTGCGGAGGGCGGTGAACTGGAGCAGGTCGCCAGCGCGGTGCTCGACAGCCTGCCGGGGGAGGCCAGCCTGGAGCAGGTTGCCGAACACTTGCACATGACCCCGCGCACCCTGCATCGCACCTTACTGCGCGAGGGCTGGAGCTTCAGCTCGATCATCGACGAGCACCGCCGCCTGCTCGCCGCCGACCTGCTGCGCGACGAGGGTCTGACCTCGGGCGAAGTGGCCGATCGGCTCGGCTATCGCGAGCTGTCCAGCTTCAATCGCGCCTTCCGCCGCTGGTACGGCGTGACCCCCGCGGCCTTCCGTGAGGGGCTTCCCGGCCAGGCTTGAGCAGCATCGGTAGCGATGCGATTGCCTGCGGCCACCGCGATGCGGTATCAACGCTGCCCATAACAAGAACCCCATGAGGGCGCGCCATGAACGAACTGCTGCACAGCCTGGACTGGGTGCTGCCATTGCGCAGCGACGGGCTCACTCCGCTGATGCGTTTCTTCACCCTGCTCGGCTACGAGAAATTCATCCTGTTCTTCCTGCCACTGGGCTACTGGGCCTGGAGCCGCGGCGTGTTCCTGCGCCTGCTGGTGCTGGTGGCGCTCACCGCGCTGCTCAATGCCTGGCTCAAGGACTTCTGGCAGGACCCGCGACCGGATATCGCCCTGCGCATGGATCACGAGGTGGGCGACAGCTTCGGCCTGCCCAGCGGCCATGCGCAGATCGCCGTGGTGATCTGGTTCTGGCTGGCCTGGGAGCTGCGCCGAACCTGGGCCTGGCTGGTGGCTGGGGTCGTGGCGACGGGGATCATCTTCAGCCGCCTGTACCTGGGCGCTCATGACGTGGAGGATGTGCTCGGCGGCTCGCTGCTGGGCATCGCCACCCTCGTCGTGTTCGAGTACGCGCGGCGCTGGAGCGGCTGGCGCGAGGCCCATATTGGCTGGCACCTGGGCCTGATCCTGCTGGTGTTCCTGGCCGCCTGGCTGAGCTGGCCGGGCGCGGCGCCCAGCTATGTGCCGCTGCTGGCGGGCATGCTGGTCGGCGTGCTGTGCGGCTATCGGCAGCTTGGGTTTTCCGCCGAGGTCGCTGTCTGGCGCCGTCTGCTGGCGGCGCTCGTCGGTGCGCTGGCGTTTATCCTGCTGCAGAAGGGCCTGAAGCTGCTCGGCGATGTCCTGCCGCTGGAGCCGATGGCCTGGCAGGGGCTGCGCGGCCTGGCGATGGGGCTGTTCGTGGCCTGGCTGATGCCATGGCTGCTGGTGCGCGCGGGACTGTTGGTGGCGGTGCGCAAACCGGAGCCGGAGCAGTTGCCCGAGGCGGCCGCAGCCTGACAGATGTCGTAGGGCGGGTGAAACCCGCGTGACACAAGTCGCGGGTTACACCGCCCTACGGCAGTGGCTGCAGCGTTTGATAATGGGCCGCCCATGCAGCGACCCAGCGCAGTCATCCGCGGTTAGCTGCGGCGTTCGACTATATAGCGGGCCAGCTCGCGCAGCGGCTCGGCGCTGTCGCCGAACGAGCGCAGGGCGTGCAGGGCCTGGTCGCGCAACTCAAGGGCATAGGCCTTGGCCGCATCCAGGCCGAGCAGGGCCGGGTAGGTCGGCTTGTGGTTGGCTTCGTCCTTGCCCTGGGTCTTGCCCAGGGTGGCGGTGTCGCTTTCCACGTCGAGGATGTCGTCCTGCACCTGGAACGCCAGGCCCACGGCCCGGGCGTACTGCTGCAGCGAACGCAGGCCGGCCAGGTCGGCCTTGCCGCTGGCCAGGGCGCCGAGCTGCACGCTGGCCTCGATCAGCGCACCGGTCTTGTGCCGGTGCATGGTTTCCAGGGCCTGCTGGTCGAGCTGGCGACCGACTGACTCGAGGTCGATGGCCTGGCCGCCGACCATGCCGGCCGGGCCGGCGGCGCGGGCCAGGCCGAGCACCATGGACAGGCGCAGGTCCGGGTCCTGTGGGTTGCGGCGGGCGTCGGCCAGGGCCTCGAAGGCCAGGCTCTGCAGGCCGTCGCCGGCGAGAATGGCGCAGGCCTCGTCGTAGGCGATATGGGTAGTCGGCTGGCCTCGGCGCAGGTCGTCGTCGTCCATGGCCGGCAGATCGTCGTGCACCAACGAGTAGGCGTGGATCAGCTCCACCGCGCAGGCGGCGCCATCGGCGCGGTCGAGGTCACCTTCCAGCGCTTCGCAGGCGGCGTACACCAGCAGCGGGCGCACGCGCTTGCCACCGTTGACCACGCTGTAGCGCATGGCCTGGTACAGGCGGGCCAACTCGCTGCGCGGGGCATCGAACAATTCTTCCAGCGCGGCGTCGACCCGCGCCTGGCAGCGCTGCTGGTACGCGGCGATCATGCCTGTTCGTCCGCGTCGAAGGGCACTTCCTCCAGCTCGCCGTCACGCTCCAGCAACTGCTGGACCTTCTGCTCGGCCTGGGCCAGGGCGGCCTGGCAGTCGCGGGTCAGGCCGATGCCCTGTTCGAAGGCGGTCAGCGAATCTTCCAGGGACAGCTCGCCGCTCTCCAGGCGCTCGACCAGGGTTTGCAGGTCGGCGAGGGATTTTTCGAAATCGACGGCGGCTTTCTTGCGGGCCATGGGGACGGGTTCTCGGCTCTGTGGGGGCGTGGGTCAGAAGCGCAGGACTTCGCCGTTGCTGCGGGTCGGCGCCACCAACGGGATACGTGGCTGCTGCTCGGCCTTGGGTTTGGCGGGTTTCGGGGTGACGGCCGGCTTGGGCGCCTCGGCGATCGGTTGGTTGCGCAGCGGCTCGATGGCTTCCGCCAGACGCTGGGCCAGCTGGCGCAGCAGACGGCTCTGCGCCTGGACCTGGTCGGCGGTGGTGCCGCTGTGGGCCTCTTCCAGGCGCAGTAGCTGGCTGTCGCGCAGCTGGCCGCTCTTGTCGAGCAGGCGCCACTGGGCTTCCAGCACGGCCGGATGGGACGGGCCGGAGTCGAGGCGGATGATGTTCAGCAGCACCTGCACGTCCGGCTTGAAGTCGGCGGCGGTGGTGGGGGCCAGCACGGTGCGCTGGCTGTCCAGGCGCCAGGCCAGCTGGCGCAGCAGCAACTGGTCGATATCGGCGGCCAGGCTGCCGGCCCAGCGCGCGTCGTCGGCGGCCAGCAGGCTGCCGTCGTTCTGACGTTGCAGGAGGGTTTCGCGTTGCAGGTAGTCAGCCACCGAGACGGGGCCTAGCAGCACGGCCAGGCCCTGGGGCTGGGTGGGAATGGCGGCGTTGCCGTTGTCCAGCTGGTACAGCGGTATCGGCTTGTGCGCCGTGCAGCCGGCCAGGCCGAGGAGGCCGGTCAGCAGCAGTACGGAAGAAAGGCGCAGCAGTTTCATCGGTTCACCTGAGGGCCGCGCGGGCGGCCGTGATCGTACGTCAAGGCCGCGTATGATCCGTCAAAGCGGCCGCGGACTCCAGCCCGCGGCGCTCTACGGCATGCCTTGCGCGCTGCGCTTGAGCGCAGCGGCGGCTCAGGCCGGGGTTTCCACCAGCAGTGAATCGACCCGCTGGAAGCCACGCGGCAGCTTGTTGCCACGCCGTCCACGCTCACCCTTGTAGTGCTCCAGGTCGTCCGGCTTGAGCGACAGGGTGCGCTTGCCGGCCTGCAGGACCAGGGTGGCGCCGGTGGGCAGCACGGCCAGGTCGGTGAGGTACTCCTCGCGACTGGCCACGCGCTCACCGGGGATGCCGATGATCTTGTTGCCCTTGCCTTTGCCCAGCTGCGGCAGGTCGCGCACCGGGAACAGCAACAGACGGCCTTCGGTGGTCACCGCCGCCAGCCAGTTGTCCTCGACACTGGCCACCGGCTTGGGCGGTACCACCAGCGAGCCGTTGGGCAGGCTGAGCAGGGTCTTGCCGGCCTTGTTCTTGGCCTGCAGGTCCTCGCCCTTGACCACGAAGCCGTAGCCGGCGTCGGAGGCGATCACGTACAGGGCGCTGTCTTCCGGCAGCAGCACGCAGTCGAAGGTGGCACCCGGCGGCGGTTGCAGACGGCCGGTGAGCGGCTCGCCCTGGCCGCGTGCCGACGGCAGGCTATGGGCGGCGAGGGAATAACTCCTGCCGGTTGAGTCGATAAATACCGCGTACTGGTTCGAGCGGCCCGGCGCGGCGGCCTTGAAGCCGTCGCCGGCCTTGTACGACAGGCCGGTGGCGTCGATATCGTGGCCCTTGGCGCAACGTACCCAGCCTTTTTCCGAGAGCACCACGGTGACCGGCTCGGTCGGCATCAGCTCGGTTTCCGACAAGGCGCGGGCCTCGGCGCGGGCGACGATCGGCGAGCGACGGTCATCGCCGTACTTCTCGGCGTCGTCGAGGATTTCCTGGCGCACCAGCTTCTTCAGCTTGGCTTCGCTGCCGAGCAGGGCCAGCAGCTTGGCGCGTTCTTTGGCCAGCTCGTCCTGCTCGCCACGGATCTTCATCTCTTCCAGGCGGGCCAACTGGCGCAGGCGGGTGTCGAGGATGTAGTCGGCCTGGATGTCGGTGAGGCCGAAGCGCTCCATCAGCACCGGCTTGGGCTGGTCCTCGGTGCGGATGATATGGATCACTTCATCCAGGTTGAGGAAGGCGGTGAGCAAGCCTTCCAACAGGTGCAGGCGCTTCTCGACCTTGTCCAGGCGGAACTGCAGGCGGCGGCGCACGGTGCCGACGCGGTACTGCAGCCACTCGCTGAGCAGGGTGCGCAGGTCTTTCACCTGCGGCTTGCCGTCCAGGCCGATGACGTTGGTGTTGACCCGGTAGCTGGACTCCAGGTCGGTGGTGGCGAACAGGTGGGTCATCAGCTCGTCGGCATCCACGCGGTTGGAGCGCGGGATGATGACGATGCGGCAGGGGTTCTCGTGGTCCGACTCGTCGCGCAGGTCGGCGACCATCGGCAGCTTCTTGGCCTGCATCTGCGCGGCGATCTGCTCCAGCACCTTGGCCCCGGAGACCTGGTGCGGCAGGGCGGTGACCACGATATCGCCGTCCTCGACGCGGTACACGGCGCGCATACGCACCGAGCCACGGCCGGTCTCGTAGATCTTCAGCAGGTCGGCCTTGGGCGTGATGACTTCCGCCTCGGTGGGGAAGTCCGGGCCGAGGATGTGCTCGCACAGTTGCTCGACCGTGGCATTCGGCTCGTCCAGCAGGCGCACGCAGGCGCTGGCGACTTCGCGCAGGTTGTGCGGCGGCACGTCGGTGGCCATGCCCACGGCGATGCCGGTGGTGCCGTTGAGCAGCAGGTTGGGCAGGCGCGCCGGCAGGGTCGCCGGCTCGTCGAGGGTGCCGTCGAAGTTCGGTACCCAGTCCACGGTGCCCTGGCCCAGCTCGGCCAGCAGCACTTCCGAGTAGCGCGACAGGCGCGCCTCGGTGTAACGCATGGCGGCGAAGGACTTGGGATCGTCCGGCGCACCCCAGTTGCCCTGGCCGTCGACCAGCGTGTAGCGGTAGCTGAACGGCTGCGCCATCAGCACCATGGCCTCGTAGCAGGCGCTGTCACCGTGGGGGTGGAACTTGCCGAGCACGTCGCCGACGGTACGCGCCGACTTCTTGTGCTTGGAGTCGGCATCCAGGCCCAGCTCGCTCATCGCGTAGACGATGCGGCGCTGCACGGGTTTGAGGCCGTCGCCGATATGCGGCAGGGCGCGGTCCATGATCACGTACATGGAGTAGTTGAGATAAGCCTGCTCGGTGAAGTCGGCGAGGGAACGTCGTTCCACGCCTTCCAGGCTCAAATCGAGGGTGTCGCTCATGCGTGCCTCATGGTCATTTCAGTGAAGTCGATTGGCGCAGCACCAGAGTGCCGCCCTTCTGAGTGAATTCGAGTTGCTTGAGGGCGCTCATGCCGAGCAGCACCTCGTTGCCGTCCATGCCGGGGGTGATCAGCGCCGCCACGTCGCGCAGCTGGATATCGCCGAGCTGCAGCAGGCCGAGGCGGGTGCGCGCACCAGTGACGGTACCGTTGGCGGTACGGATCTGCACCGGCGCGCCGGGCTGCAGGCCGAGCTTGCCGGCCAGTTTCTGCGGCACGGCCACGGCGGTGGCGCCGGTATCGAGCAGGAAGGTCACGGTGTGGCCGTCGATCTGCCCGTCCAGCACGTAGTGGCCGCCGCGGCTGCTGGCCAGGCGCACTTCGATATAGCCGTCGCCGTGCACCGACTGCAGCTGGCGATTGGGGTTGTCGCGCTGCTCTTCCCAGTTGCCGAACCAGTGCGTGGCCAAGGCCAGGGCCGCGACCCAGGCCAGGATCAGCATCACGCGGGCGGCGCGCTGGCCGGTGGGGCGTTCGCTCATGGCGCGCTCCAGCCGCCTGCCGGGGCCTTGAACTGCCACAGCAGCGGCCGGCTCTCGCCGTCGGCGCGGGCCAGGTCGTTGTTGTCCAGGCCCAGCCAGGCGCCGTCCTTGTCCAGCCACAGGGCCTCGGCGACGCCGTAGGGTTCGGGGTAGGCGCGACCTTCGGCCAGGGCGGCAGCGGCGAACGACCAGCACTTCTGCTCCGCGCCAGTGGCCGGGTCGCGGCGGCAGATGCGCTGCTCCAGGCGTTCCAGGCTGAACAGCTTGCCATTCAGATAGGCCAGGTCGCCGAAGCTGCGCGGGTGACGGGCATCGCTCTGCGGAGTCAGCGGCGAGCGTAGTTGGCCGGCCTCGGACATCAGGATGCAGCCGCCGGTGCAGCGCCAGCGGCCCTTGTCCTTGTGCAGCACCAGCAGGCCACGGCGCTCGCGCTCGGCGGCCAGCCACAGACGCTCGCCGGCCGGGTCGATGGCTAGGCCTTCGAGCAGGGCGTTGTGGCGCAGCAGCATGCCGCTGGCGCGGGCCTGGCGGATCAGCTCGTCGGGCAGCGGCAGCCATTCGGCCATGCCGCTGGGGCCGACTTGCAGCAGGGCGACATGGGCTTCGCTAAGCAGGTAGCGGTTGCCCTTGTCGTCGCAGCTGATGCTCTCGAAATCCAGCTCACCCTGGCGCACCAGGTTGGCCGCCCAGGTGCGCATGCGCAAGCCCCAGGGCAGCGCGCTGGGCGGCACCGGCGGCGCTGCGAAGGTCTCGGCCTCGGCCTGCCAGGCGCCGTCACCCGGCTGCAGGCGATACAGACGGTCGTCCTCGCGGTCGGACACCGCCAGCCAGTCCGCGCCGCAGCGGGTCAGACCGGACAGATTGCCGCCGGCCATGCCGTCCACGGCATGCTCGGCCAGCAGCTCCAGCTCGACCGGTTGTTTGGGCTTGTCGGCCGCGGCCGCCGTGCAGGCGAACAGCAGGCCGGCGAGGGCGAGGCTCAACCTCACGCGATGACCTCGGCGAGGTTGCCCTTGCTCTCCAGCCAGCTCTTGCGGTCGCCGGCGCGCTTCTTGGCCAGCAGCATGTCCATCACTTCGCGGGTCGCCTCGAAGTCGTCCAGGCCCAGTTGCACCAGGCGGCGGGTGTTGGGGTCCATGGTGGTTTCGCGCAGCTGCGGCGGGTTCATCTCGCCGAGGCCCTTGAAGCGGGTGACCTGCGGCTTGCCGCGGCGTTTCTCGGCCACCAGGCGGTCGAGGATGCCGTCGCGCTCGGCGTCGTCGAGGGCGTAGAAGATCTCCTTGCCCAGGTCGATGCGGTACAGCGGCGGCATGGCCACGTAGACGTGCCCTGCTTCCACCAGCGGGCGGAAGTGGCGGACGAACAGGGCGCAGAGCAATGTGGCGATATGCAGACCGTCGGAGTCGGCGTCGGCGAGGATGCAGATCTTGCCGTAGCGCAGCTGCGACAGATCGGCCGAGCCCGGATCGATGCCGATGGCCACGGCGATGTCGTGTACTTCCTGCGAGGCGAGGACTTCGCCGCCGTCCACTTCCCAGGTGTTCAGGATCTTGCCGCGCAGCGGCATGATGGCCTGGAACTCCTTGTCGCGGGCCTGCTTGGCGGAGCCGCCGGCGGAGTCACCCTCCACCAGGAACAGCTCGGAACGCATCGGGTCCTGGCCCGCGCAGTCGGCCAGCTTGCCGGGCAGCGCCGGGCCCTGGGTGATCTTCTTGCGCTCGACCTTCTTGCCGGCCTTGAGGCGGCGGCCGGCGTTGCCGATGGCCTGTTCGGCCAGTAGCAGGCCGGTTTCCGGGTGGGCGTTGAGCCACAGGCTGAAGGCATCCTTGACCACGCCGGAGACGAATGCCGAGGCCTCGCGGGAGGACAGGCGCTCCTTGGTCTGGCCGGAGAACTGGGCGTCCTGCATCTTCATCGAGAGAACGAAGGCGATGCGCTCCCAGACATCTTCCGGCGCTAGTTTCACGCCGCGCGGCAGCAGGTTGCGGAACTCGCAGAACTCGCGCATGGCATCCAGCAGGCCCTGGCGCAGGCCGTTGACGTGGGTGCCGCCCTGGGCGGTGGGGATCAGGTTGACGTAGCTCTCCTGCAGCGACTCGCCGCCTTCGGGCAGCCACAGCAGGGCCCAGTCCACCGCCTCCTTGTTGCCGGCCAGGGAGCCGCAGAACGGCTCGTCGGGCAGGCGCACGAATTCGCTCACCGCGTCGACGAGGTAGGAGCGCAGACCGTCCTCGAAGTACCAGCGGGTGGTCTCGCCGTTGTTCTTGTCGGTGAAGGTGACTTCCAGGCCCGGGCAGAGAACGGCCTTGGCCTTGAGTACGTGCTTGAGGCGGCTGATGGAGAACTTGGGCGAGTCGAAGTACTTCGGATCGGGCCAGAAGCGCACGCTGGTGCCGGTGTTGCGCTTGCCGACGCTGCCGATCACTTCCAGGTCGGTGGCCTTGAAGCCGTCGGCGAAGGTCATGCGGTATTCGCTGCCGTCACGCTTGACCTTGACCTCGACCTGGTTGGACAGGGCGTTGACCACCGAGATGCCGACGCCGTGCAGGCCGCCGGAGAACTGGTAGTTCTTGTTGGAGAACTTGCCCCCGGCGTGCAGCTTGGTAAGGATCAGCTCGACGCCGGGGATGCCTTCCTCCGGGTGGATGTCGACCGGCATGCCGCGGCCGTCGTCGACCACTTCCAGCGAGTTGTCCTCGTGGAGGATCACCTGGATCGATTTGGCGTGACCGGCCAGCGCCTCGTCGACGCTGTTGTCGATGACTTCCTGGGCCAGGTGGTTGGGCCGCGCGGTATCGGTGTACATGCCCGGGCGCTTGCGCACCGGGTCCAGACCGGACAGTACTTCGATGGCATCGGCGTTATAGGCGTTCTGCTGGGCCATGGTGTCTCTTGTCTATTAAAGGGTGGAAAAGTCGAAATCGGCCCAGAGCGCCGGGGCGAAGCCGGCCAGCGCGAGGATTTCCGGGATGCGTTGGGCGAAGCCCTGATAGCTGTGGTCGCCACCTTCACGGATGTCCAGGCTGCAGCCGCTGTAGAACGTCTCGGCCTGGCGGTAGTCCAGCGTCTCGTCGGCCGTCTGCAGCCACACGCGGTAGCGCGCGGCGTCGCGCGGCTCGGGTGTTTCCAGCTCGGCCAGGGCGGCGATGTGGTCGTGGGTCAGCAGCCAGGTCTCGTTGGTGTAGTAGTTGGTCTGCTCGACTTCCTTGCCGCCGAACAACCGGTGCGGACGCACGGCCGGATTGATCAGCAGGGCGGGGAGGCCATGCTGCTCGGCGAGGAAGGTGGAGTAGTAGCCGCCCAGCGAGCTGCCGACCAGCAGCGGGCTGCCCAGCTCAGCGATGGCCGCCTGCAGCTGCTGCATGGCCTGGCGCGGGTGGTGGTGTAGAGCCGGCACGCGCAGATGCTGGGCGATGCCGCAGTGTTCGGCCACCTTGAGCAACTGGCTGGCCTTGGTCGAGGCCGGCGAGCTGTTGAGGCCGTGGATATAGAGGATGCTGGGATTCATGGAGCGGGAGGCTACAAGCTAGGCGGCGCTAGCCGCAAGCATTGACAAGCCAGGCCTAGGCCTAGAGCCAGTTCTTTAGTAGCCCTTGATGCTGTAGTCGACTTCGAAGTGAATGCCGGTGACCCGCGACACGCCGGTCTCCAGCCGTCCGTCGGCGTGCAGGCGCAGCCAGCGGTAGCCGGGGGCAGTGGTATCGACCTGGAATTCCTCGCTGCCGGGGGCGAACTGCACGCAGGTGGAGGGCGAGGCGAGCAGGCGGATGCCGCCGCGCTGCTGGTCGAATTCCTGGTGCACATGGCCCCAGAGCACGGCCTTGACCTGCGGGTGGCGCTCCAGCACGGCGAACAGGGCGTCGGGGTTACGTACGCCGATCGGCTCCATCCAGTTGCAGCCGATGGACACCGGGTGATGGTGGAAGCACACCAGGTGATGACGTTCGGGAGCTTCGCTGAGGGCCTGTTCGAGCAGCTCAAGCTGGTCGTCGGCCAGATAGCCGGGCACTGCGCCGGGAATCGAGGAGTCGAGCAGGGTGATGCGCCACTGGCCCAGGTCGATCACCGGCTCCAACAGATCGCTGCCATTGCACACTTCGCGCATGGCCGGCAGCTCGTCATGGTTGCCGGGAAACCAGCGGGCATCGGTATCGAGGTTGGCGGTGAGTTGGCGGAAGCTCTGGTAGGAGGCCACGCTGCCGTCCTGGGAGAGATCGCCAGTGGCCAGGATCAGGTCGATGTCGCTCTGTTCCGCCTGCACCCGCTCGACCACCTTTTCCAGGCTGTCACGGGTGTTCATGCCCAGCAGCTTGCCGTCTTCCTCGGCAAAAAGATGACTGTCCGACAACTGCACCAGCAGTACCGGGCGATCGGAGGCAAGAGACGACGGGCGCGACAAGGGCCAACTCCTGAGCGGGTTCCCAGGATTATGGTGGGTGAAACGCGATTCGGTAAACCCGGCAAACGTGAACTCGTCACATTTGCGCGGTTGTGATCACAGTACCGTGACCAGTTCGTGACCGCAGGCAATGCAGTGGCTCAGCCATTCGCCGAGGAACAGGTTGAGCTGGGTCTTCTCGTCCGGCTGGTGCATGGCGGCATTCGGGTAGGGGTAGATGCCACGGAAGCGCCGGGCGTTTTCCGCGCCGATCACCTCGGCCATGCGCGCGTCGTGGTAGGCCCGCACTTCCAGGCGCGGCACCGGCAGCCAGGGCAGGCTGTGTTCCTGACGCACTTCCAGGGTGGTGGTGTAGGGGCAGTTCTCGGTGACGCGGATCAGCAGCACGCCGAGCAGCAGGTCGCCCTGGCTCAGGGCCACGCGGCGCTCGCCCTGGGCCTCGCGCATGTCCGGCAGCAGGCGCAGCAGGCGCGCGTAGTTGGCTTCGCAAGCGGCCTGCAGCTCGACCAGGTCGACCCGGTAACGCTCGCGCAGCAGGTTCATGACCACAGCCCCCGCACTTCCGCACGGTTCAGCGCCAACCATTGCAGGGCGATGATGCTGGCGGCGTTGTCGATGCGCCCGTCCTTCACCGCCTGCAGCGCATCTTCCAGCGGCCAGACGTGCACGCGGATGTCCTCGCCTTCCTCGGCCAGGCCATGCACGCCACCCACGCCCTCGCTGTTGCAGCGGCCGACATACAGGTGCACGCGCTCGTCGGAGCCGCCGGGGGAGGGGTAGTACTGGGTGATGGGCCAGAGTGCGGTCAGTTGCAGGTCGGCCTCTTCCTCGGCTTCGCGGTGGGCCACTTCCTCGGGCTGCTCGTCCTTGTCGATCAGCCCGGCCACCAGCTCCAGCAGCCAGGGGTTGGCGCTCTTGTCCATGGCGCCGACGCGGAACTGCTCGATCAGTACCACGCTGTCGCGCTGCGGGTCGTAGGGCAGCACGCAGACGGCGTCGTGACGCACGAACAGTTCGCGACTCAGCTGCGGGCCCATGCCGCCGGCGAACTGGCGGTGACGCAGATGCAGGCGGTCCAGGCGATAGAAGCCCTTGAAGCAGGTCTCGCGCTGGAGCACCTCGACATCGGCATGTGACATGCAATTCCCCCTCGTGGCAGGGTCCTTCCCTGCAGAAAATCCAGCCGCCCTTGGCGGGTTACCGGTGAATGTGCGCGCGGCAACGGCGCTTTGGCAAGGGTTGCCGCCGCGGCCCGGCACTGTCGCCGCCAGGGCATTCCATCAAGATAGTGTGACGTTCGATATGCCGTGCCGTTCGGCATTTATCGTAAATAGCAGTCTTTTTCATTGGCTACCGATGAGTATACTCGGGGCCGTCGGTATCGACTTCAACAGGGAGGTGGGGAATGCGCGCTGCAGAGCTGATCGATCTGCTCCGGCAATACGACCCGGACACGGATATCCCGGTGGCCTACACCGACGCCGAATTCGGCGAGCAGCCGCAGCTGCAGGTGGCCAGCTGTTACAGCACCGGCGACACCCGCTGCTACCAGAACCTGGTGGAGCAGGCCCAGGAGGGCCTGGTGGTGCTCGATCCGTTCGGCCGCATCACCTACATGAACCCCTTCATGCAGCAGTTCCTCGGCTACTCGCCGGCCGAAGCGCTCGGCAGGCCGCTGGCCCAGGTGATTTCCGCCGACCTGGTGGAAGTGGTGCTGATGCAGCGCCGCCAGGGTCCGTCGGCCGAGCGTTATCCGATGCGCATCCAGGCGCGCGACGGCCAGGTGCGCTGGGTGCAGATGAGCGCCGCGCCGATTCCCAGCGTCGACGGCAGCGACCGCGGCAGCCTGCTGACCATCACCGACATCTCCCACCGCGAGAGCCAGGCCGACAAGCTCGGCGACCAGGAGAGCCTGGGGCAGAAGGTCTGGCGCATCTCCGAACAGCTCGACAGCCTCAAGTCCCTGCGCATGAACCTGCTGGCCGAGTTCGAGGCCCTGCAGGACTCGCCGCGCATCGCCGCCACGCCCTACTGGCACCAGCAGCGCTACCTCTATCTGGTGCGTCCGCAGAAGGATGGCAAGCGCGTGCGCGAATACATCGGCGCGCAGCCGGAGCGGATCAGCGAGGCCCTGGCCGCCGTGCGCCGCGAACAGCGCTACCAGGAAGTCTGTCGCGAGCTGCAGGACATCGAGGAAAAGATCCGCACTTCCACCTTCAAGCTCGACAGCTTCCTCTGGGAGCTGACCAAGGTGCCGGAGAACCTGCACAAACTGGTGAGCTAGAGGCTCGCGACCGCTTTTTTCGATGACGGTTCCATGACAGGCCGCCCCATTCCGGGGCGGTCGTCGTTTCTGCATCCTGAATATCTGTGATCACATCTATAAATATCAATAAAAACAAATAGTTATGTGAATTTATCGTTAATGACAGCGAGGGGGATTTGGTCCTTGTTGTGCCATTAAAGCGCTGAATAGGATGCCCGCCTCTCCCAACTCAGCAGGATGCAACGATGAGCCACCCCCAGCCCCCTCTGGATCACGACCAGTTTTACCGCGAACTCACCCTGCGCAACGCCGGGTTCATCAGTACCGACGACCAGTGTGGTCTGCGTGAGGCGGTTATCCTCGTGGCCGGCTGCGGCTCCACCGGCGGCAGCGTGATCGAGCTGCTGGTGCGCAGCGGTGCCGAGCACCTGATCCTGGCCGACAACGGCAGCTACGAGCTGAATAACGCCAATCGCCAGAACATGGTGGCCAGCGACATCGGCCGGACCAAGGTCGAGGTGTTCGCCGAGCGCGTGCGGCAGATCAACCCCTATATCAAGCTAGAACTGCACGGCCACGGCGTGACGCCGGACAACGTCGAGGCCATGGTCGCCCAGGCCGACGTGGTGGTGGATGCCATCGACGTCACCGGGCGCTCCGGGCTGGAAATGAAATACCTGCTGCACCGCGTCTGCCAGCGCCAGTACAAGCCGGTGGTGTGCGGCTACGACATGGCCGCCGCCCAGTACATTCCGGTGTTCGACTACCGCAACCCGGACCTGGCGGTGTTGGACAACCAGTTGAGCGCCGAGCAGGTGGCCACCCTCGACCCGATGCAGGCCTGCTCCTACCTGATCCCGGTGGAGTGCGTGCCACTGGAGATGTACGCCGAGCTGGACCGCCATCTGGCCGGCAAGGACTACACCTCGCAACTGGGCATCGCCGCCCACCTGTTCGGCACCCTGGCTACCGCGCTGATCATCGATCTGCTCAACGGCCGTCCGGTGCGTGACGCCATCTATGTCGACGTGTGGGAACTGACCCGCCGTCGCGATGCCCAGGCCGAACGCGAGCACCAGTTGCAGCTGGAGCAGGGGCGTCAGGCCCTGGCGCAGTGGCGGCAGCTGCCGGCGGAGCGGCCCGACGCGTTCTTCCTCGAACGCTCGGTCAAGCACTACCAGGCGCCCCAGCTGAACGGCCTGCGCAGCTACCAGCAGTTCTGCATCGACCGCCGCGCCGGCATCGCCACCTACGCCATTCCCAACTACCAGCTGGACAACAACCTGACCCGCCAGCTGCTGCGCTTCGCCTTCGTCCACTACGCCAAGGTCGGTTTCATCAACCCGCAGGTGGCGGCGCTGCGCCAATTGCACGCCGAGCCGCTGGAGCATCTGGCCCAGGAGGACGTGCATATCGTCCTGGTGCGCGACAGCGACCAGCAGCTGCTGGCCTATTCCACCCTCAAGGCGCCGATCGCCCGCGGCAAGCGCTTCGACGACGAGCAGCGCCCGGCGTTCGGCGTGGAGACCGCCTTCGGCCGTGACCTCTACACGCAGATCGCCGAGCTGCAGGATCTGCCGGTGGAACAGGTACGCGAGATCGGCCGCGTGACCAAGGCCCAGATCGGCGATCCGGTGCTGGAGGCCAAGGCCGGCATGCTGCTGCTCAGCGCCTACGGCCGCCTGCTGTGCAAGGCCGACAGCGGTGTGGCGGCGATGGTCGGCGACGGCGAACGCCAGGTCACCCTGCGCAACCTCGGCTTCTTCGGTTTCCGCCCGCAGGTCATGGCGGCGCGCGCCGCCAGCATCCCGGCCGAGCACCTGTACGCCAACCGCTACCAGGGCCGCGAGGTGCATCCGTTCTGGCTGCGCCTGGATGCCATCGACCGCGAGCGAGTGGCACAGATCGAAGGCCTGATCGAACTCGAAGGCGACGAATTCCTTTCCCAGCTGCGCGACGCCAAGCAGCAGAACAACCTGCACATAGGAGCATGAACATGAACGGTATCTGGAACCAACAGCAGCAAGACATCCGCGCCCACTACCTGGCCGTCGGCCGCCAGCTGGTGCGCCCCACCTCGGCCCAGCGTGATCAGGAGCTGGGCTTCGATCGCGAGCTGTGGCGCTCCCTGGGCAGCAGCGGCCTGTTCGGCGTGCACATGCCCAAGCAGTACGGTGGCCAGGGCCTCGGTGTGTGGGAATTCTCCGCCGCGCTGGAAGGCTTCTCCGAAGGCTGCCAGGACATGGGCGTGCTGGTTTCCTTCGTCGCCCAGGTGGCCCTGGTGCAGGCCGCACTGATCAGCTACGGCAGCGAGGAGCAACTGCAGCGCTGGCTGCCGCCGCTGATCAGCGGCGAGAAGATCGGCTGCTTCGCCATTACCGAGCAGGGCTGCGGCTCCGACGTGCGCTCGCTGAAACTGGCGGCGCGTCGCGATGGCAACGGCTATCGCCTCAACGGCATGAAGTGGAACATCACCAACGCCCCGGTGGCGGACATCTGCATGACCTTCGCCCGCCTGGAAGAGGCCGGGGCCAACGCCATCTCCTGCTTCATCACCGAAACCGCCAAGCCCGGCCTGGTGCAGTCCGCACCGTTCGAGCTGATGGGCAACCGCGGCACGCCGATCGGCAGCCTGAGCTTCGACGAGGTGGCGCTGGACGCCGACAGCCTGGTCGGCACCGAGGGCCAGGGCCTGCGCGTGCTGTACTTCGGCTTCCTGGTCGAGCGCATCTTCACCGGCGTCTCCATCGTCGGCTGCATGCAGCCGGTGATCGACGAATGCCTGCAGTACAGCCTCAAGCGCGAGGCCTTCGGCCGGCCGATCAGCGACAACCAGTACGTGCAGGGCCATATTGTCCAGGCCTACACCCAGCTGGAGCTGCTGCGCAGCGTGGTCGGCCGCGGCCTGACCGAGCTGGAACAGGGCCGCGACTGCTCGACCCTGGCCTCGATCATCAAGATGCTGGCCAGCGAGGCGATGCACGAGGCCTGCCTCAATGCCATGCGCATCCACGGCAACTACGGCTACCGCCGCGACTTCCACTTCGAGCGCCTGCTGCGCGACTCCATCGGCCTGTTCTTCGCCGGCGGCACCAGCGAGATCCACAAGACCGTGATCTGGGCCAACCTGGTGGCCGAGGCGCAGAACCGCAGCAAGACCAAGGACGACCTGCGCCTGGACGCCTACACCGGCGAAGGAGCCGCGGCATGAAGACTCGCGCCGTCGAGTTGCTCTCCTGGATGCTGCATCGGCCCTGGCTGATGCTGGCCATCCTGCTGCTGATCAGCGCTGCGGCGGTGGTCGCGGTGGGTCGCCTGGAGATCAACAGTACCCCCTACATGATCGACAAGAGCCACCCCAGCCGGGTGGCCGATGCCGACAACAAACGCCTGTTCTCCAACACCGGCGAGCAGGCCTTCGTTGCCCTGGAGAATCCCCAGGGCAATATCTTCAACACCAAGAGTCTGGCCCTGGTGGCCGAGCTGACCCGCGCCTTCCAGGCCATCGAGATGGTGCAGCCGAGCGACAGCGACAAGCTGCGCGCCCTGGCCGAGGATCCGGGCCTGCAAGCAGATGTCGACGCCGTCCTCGAAGGCGGCCTGACCCCGGCCGACCAGCCGCGCCTGATCGCGCTCAAGCAGCGCCTGGCCGAGGCCGGTGAGCTCAGCCATACCCAGGAAGCCTGGCTGGACAGCCTGCACACCCGCCTGGTGCCGATCCGCAAGGTGCGCAGCCTGGTCACCGTGGAGAACCTGCTGACCGTCGACGAGGCGCTCGACGTGCATGCGCTGATGCCGCGCGTGCCGCAGGACAAGGCCGCGCTCGACGCCCTGCGCGCCGAGGCCATGGGCAACCCGCTGTTCCTCGACAGCCTGGTCTCGCGTGACGGCAGCGCCACCACCATCCAGGTCGAGTTCAACATCGCCCAGGATGACTCGCCGGCCATGCTGCAGGTGTACCAGGCCATCGTCGCGATCACCGACCAGGTGCAGAGCGACGACCGCATCTACCTCAGCGGCCCGCCGATGATCGCCGCGCAGACCGCGTCGAACATGGAGAAGGACAACCAGACCCTGCTGCCGGCCGTGCTGCTGGTGATCCTGTCGATCCTGTTCATCAGCTTCGGCCGCCTGCAGGGCGTGGTCGCGCCGCTGCTGATCGCCATCTTCAGCCTGATCTGGACCCTGGGTCTGATGGCCGCGTGCGGGGTGAAGCAGAACATCATCACCTCGATCATGCCGGTGTTCATCATCTCCATCGCGGTGTGCGACGCCATCCACTTCCTCGCCGACTACTACCGCAACCTGCCGCCCAACCCGGATCGCCAGGCGCGCATCGACACCGCCTTCAAGGTGATGCAGCAGCTGTTCTGGCCGATGTTCGTGACCTGCATGACCACCCTGGTCGGCTTCTTCTCGCTGATCTGGACCGACGTCACCTTCATTCGCGAGTTCGGCATCTTCACTGGCTTCGGCATCTTCTTCGCATGGTTGATCACCATCGTCTTCCTGCCGACCATCGTCATCCTGTGGAAGGCCGAGCCGCCGCGCCACGGCCTGCTGGTCAGCGACCGCCTGGACCGCATGATCGCCGCCCTCGGCCACTTCGCCCGCTACGGCAAGAAGCTGGCCCTGGGCATGCTGGTGGCCATCGTGCTGTGCAGCTGGTACGTGGTGGAGAACCTCACCGTGGACAACCAGGTGATCGGCTACTTCGAGGAAGACAGCCGCATCCGCCAGGACGACGCGGCGATCAACGCCAAGTTCGGCGGCACCACGCCGATCAGCATCATGATCGAGAGCAGCAAGGTCGACGCCTTCAAGGACCCGGCCGTGATCGAGGCCGTGGCCAAGTTGCAGGAGCATCTGCGCCAGCAACAGGTGGTCGGCTTCACCTACTCGCCGGCCGACTTCGTCAAGCGCCTGCACCAGGTGACTCAGGATCAGTTCGCCGCCGAGCAGTACCGCCTGCCGAGCGACATCAGCGGCAGCCTGCTGGCGCAGTACTACCTGCTGTACGAGAACGCCAACGGTCGCGACCTGTTCGACGTGGTCGACCGCCGCTTCCAGAGCGGCCGGGTGCTGGCCATCCTGCACACCGACCGCTCCTCGGAAGTCGGCGCGCTGATGCAGGGCGCCCTGGACTACGCCCGCGAGGTGCTGCCGGCCGGCATGACCGTGCGCGTGTCCGGCTACGGCGAAGTGCTGGTGGCCACCACCGACGCGGTGGTGTGGGGGCAGATCAACAGCATCCTGTCCTCGCCGGCGCTGATCGTGCTGATGGTCATGGCCATGTTCCACTCGATTCGCCTGGGCTTCGTCGCCCTGCTGCCGCTGCTGTTCACCCTGGTGGGCATCAGCGGGCTAATGGCGCTGAGCGGCACCGACCTGGATATCGGTACCTCGATCATCGCGGCGATCTCCTTCGGCATCGGCATCGACTACGCGATCCACGTGATTGCGGCCATGCGCCACAGCCCCGGCACGCCGCAGGAGGCCACCCAGTACGCCCTGCGGCATACCGGCAAGCCGATCCTGATCAACACCCTGGCGCTCGGCCTGGGCTTCCTGGTGCTGTGCCTGTCGGGCTATCAGTCGCTGGTCAACCTGGGCGTCTTCATTTCGCTGACCATGCTGTTCGCCGCGCTGTTCGCCCTGCTGGTGCTGCCGGTGTTCGTGCGCACCCGCCAGGCGCCGCAGGCCTCGGCGCATCCGCAGGCGGAGCCGGCCAATGCGTAAGCACCTGATCTGGCTGCTGTGCGTGGCCCTGCCGGCCGGCGCCCAGGACTGGCTGGCGCTGACGCTCTACCCGGGCGGCGAGCTGTACCAGGCCGAGCATCTGCAACGCCTGGTCGGTGCCACGCAGAACCTGTGGCAAGTGAAGGATGCTCAGGGGCGCACGCCGATCCAGTCCCTGGACAGCCTGGCCAGCACCAACGCCATCGCCGCCCAGGGCGATGACGTGCGCTTCCGTCGCCTGATCGAGACGCGCGAGCTCACGCCCGCGGGCCTCAAGACCCTGGCCGGGCTGGTCGAGCAGCACCCGCTGCTCGGTCCGCGCCTGGTCACGGCGCAGCACGACGGCACGCACTTCTGGCTGCGCCTGGCCCATCCCTACGCGGAGGCCGAGAAGGCCGAACTGCTGCTGAGCTATGCCAAGCGCCTGGCCGCCGACTTCGCTGCCAACTGCCGGGTGGCCGGTGGCGCCCAGGGCACGCTGCAGGGCTTCCAGCTCGCCGAGTGGACGCTGCAGGCCGAGGCCAAGGTGCCGCCGCGCACCGCCACCCTGCAGGCCTTGCAGCAGGAGGTGGGCAACCTGCGCCAGCGCAGCGAGCAGGCCTATTCGGCCGCCGACATCCTGATCTACCTCAAGCGGGTGCTCAACGGCGACGCCAGCCTGCCGGCCAGCGACGACGAAGTTGCCCAGCTCTACCTGATCGCCGAAAGCCTGCGCAGCCGCGATCTGCAGGACCTGGCGCGGCCCGACTTCCAGCGCCTCAAGCTGGTCGCCCTGGGCCGCGAGCGCGCCGCCACCCCATCCCTGCCGGGTTACCACCTGGAGGCCAAGGCCCAGTGGTCATCCACCCCGAACAGCTACCTGACAGTCGACTGTCGTTAAGGAGTTTTCCCATGCGTATTTCCCTGATTGCCCTCGGCCTACTGCTGAGCCTGCCGGCCCTGGCCGAGGCCCTCGACCCCGCCGCCATCATGCGCACCGTGCGCGACCGCGACGAGGGTCAGGACCGCCGCTCGGAAGTGACCCTGGTGCAGACCATGGCCGACGGCTTCGTCCGCGAGCGCAAGCTGCTGATGCTGGAGAAGGAGTACGGCGAGGAGCGCAAGGCCACCCTGTACTTCACCGCGCCCAGCGACACCGCCGGCACCGGCATCCTCATGCACAGCTACGCCGAGGCCGCCGCCCGCGAGGACGACCAGTGGCTGTACCTGCCGGCCCTGCGCAAGACCCGGCGTATCGCCACTAACTCCAAGGAGGGCCCGTTCCTCGGTACCGATTTCTCCTTCGCCGACATCGAACGCATGCGCGTCGACGACTACCAGTACAAGCTGCTGCGCGAGGAGGAGTACAAGGGCCGTCCGGTCTACGTGATCGAGGCGCGCACCGCCGATGGTCTGGAGAACCCGCGCACCGGCTACAGCCAGCGCCTGGTGTATGTCGACCGCGAGCGCAAGTTGATCCTGCGCGACGAGTTCTTTCGCGGTGGTCGTCAGATCAAGACCTTCGAGGTGGTGGATGTAGCTCAGGTGGAGGGCTTCTGGACGGTCAACGAGTCGCTGATGAGCAACCTGGTCGAGGGTGGCCAGACCCGTCTGCTGCGCACCGCTGCCGACTACAACCTGGATCTGGGCGACCAGAACTTCAGCGAGCGCGCCCTGCGCAACGGGATTCGCTGATGCGTGCAGTGCTTATCGGCGTTCTGGGCCTGATCAGCCTGCCGCTGGCCGCGGCAACCCTCAGCAGCCGCGGCCATGTGGAGGACAGCTATCACCACGACACTACCGGTGCCAGCAGCTCCGGCCATCGCGTCGAGGCGTTGCTGGAGAGCCGCATCAGCGAGGGCAACTGGACCCTCGACAGCGTGCTACTCGGCCGCTACCGCAGCCAGTACGACGATGCCGGCGGCAAGCTGGAAGACCGCATGGAGTCCGACCAGGACCTGCGCGAGCTGTACCTGACCTGGGCCGGTGACAACTGGCAATGGCGCCTCGGCCAGCAGCAGATCGCCTGGGGCCGCGGCGACTACTTCCGCCTGGTCGACGTGCTCAACCCGCTGGACCTGCGCGAGTTCCTGCTGCCCTACATCGACGACTACTCGCTCGGCCGGCAGACCCGGCCGATGGCAGTGGTGGAGATCTACGGCGACAGCTTCGAGCATCAGTTCGTTGTCGCGCCCAAGACCCAGGACACCCGCTTCGCTCCGGCCGGCGCCGACTTCGCCGTGGCCGGGC
Source organism: Pseudomonas sp. GD04019 (assembly GCF_029837695.1). Classification (GTDB taxonomy): domain Bacteria; phylum Pseudomonadota; class Gammaproteobacteria; order Pseudomonadales; family Pseudomonadaceae; genus Aquipseudomonas. The sequence goes on along the minus strand of NZ_JAOEEA010000014.1, from coordinate 8,884 downwards.
GTCCGGAAGGGCTGCCCGAGGACGACGAGCACGAGCGCCCGGATATCGGCTGGCGCGGCAAGACCCTGATCGACGGCACCGACCTGGACTTCTACCTGTTCGACGGCCTCAGCCCCGATCCGCTGTATGTGGTGGAGGAGGGGCGGATGGTCGAGCAACAGCGTCGGCGCAGCCTGGTCGGCGCCTCGTTCGCCCGCCCGGCTGGCGACTGGGTGGTGCGTGGCGACCTGGTGCACCTGTTCAACGAGCCGCTGCAGACGCCGGAGGGTGCCGACAACGTGCCCAAGTCGGCGGCGCTGCTCGGCCTCGATCTGACGCGCAACGAATGGACGGTCAACCTGCAGGCCACGGTCAGCCATCGCCATGGCGCACCGGACAGCCTGCAGCGCGAGACCGGCTGGGAGGCCTCGGCCGCGGTGCTCAAGGACTGGTCCAAGCAGCGCCTCAACGCCGGCATCCTCTGGCTGTACAACCGCGAGGTGCAGAGCAGCCACATGGTCAAGGCCAACCTCGGCTACCGGCCGTGGAATCAGTGGTACCTGGAGACGGGCTACATCGCCTTCAGCGGCGGGCAGACCACCCAGTACGGCCAGTTCGACAACCGGGATCGTCTCTACCTGCACGTGCGTCGCGACTTCAGCCTGTGATTTCTCGCACTTGGATGGCGGCGCGCGTGCGGCGACAATGGCCGCGCGCACGCCGGGAACGCCCGGCGGCGTGCACAGTCGAAACGCCCGTCGCCGCCCCGAGGAAAGTCCATGCGCCCCATCGCCGTTGCCGGCCTGCTGTCTCTCTCGCTGTTGCTCAGTGGGTGCCAGGCAATACTGCTCGCCGCCAAGCCCAAGTCGTCGGCGCTGCCTATCACGCGTGACACCTGGGAACACCGCCCGGCGGGTTGCGCAGGCAAGGACTGCCCGCTGATCAATATCGATCTGCAGCGCCTGGATGATCTACCCGAACTGAATGCACGCATCGAGCAGGAGTTGCTCAAGCTGACCATCGAGCTGCCGGGCGATCCGCCGCCAGCCTCGCTGCAGGCCTACGAGCGCGAGTTCCTGGCCACCGCCAAGCCAGGCTGGATGAGCTATCTGCAGGCCAAGGTGCTGGAGCAGCGCGACCGCCTGGTGGTGATCGAGCTGTCCAGCTACCGCTTCACCGGCGGCGCCCACGGCATTCCCGGGCGCGCCTACCTCAACTACGACCGCGACAAGGGCCGCCTGCTGAGCCTGGACGACCTGCTGCTGCCGGACGGCGAGACGGCCTTCTGGCAGCAGGCCGAGCTGGCCCACCAGGCCTGGCTCAAGGCCAATGGCCTGGGCGAGGACCTGGAGTACCAGGCCGAGTGGCCCTTCGCGCGCACCGCCAACATTGCTCTGCTGCGTAGCTCGGTCATGCTCAAGTACGAGATCGGCCGCATCGCGCCCTATGCCAGCGGCCATCCTGAATTGCGCATTCCCTATTCGCGCCTCAACGGCATCGTCAAACCCTTCTACTTCCCTGGTCGCGGCTGAGGCTTCTCCCTAGGGCGCGATCGGTAGCCCGGACTTCAGTCCGGGACATGTCGGGCGCCCTCCCGGACTGAAGTCCGGGCTACGTTGTTACGCATTACTTATGCGCGCCTAAACGGTATCTGCTGGCTGATCAGCCGCGCCCGGCCAGCTTGCCCAGCAGCAGTTGCAGGGCGGCGGCCAGGCCTAGCGCCGGCAGGGTGGCGCCGACGGTGGGGTAGAAGTTCACCAGCACATGGAAGGTGGCCACGCCGCAGGCCCAGGCCAGCAGGCTGTCCCAGCGCAGCAGCGGCACGCTGCTCGGCAGCTGGCGGCGGCGCAGGACGAAGTGGTCCATCAGCACCACGCCGAACAGCGGGGCGAACACCGAACCGATCAGCAGCAGGAAGTGTTCGTACTGCGCCAGCGGGGCGAACCAGGCGATCAGGGTGCACAGCACGCCGATGGCCAGGGCCAGGTGCTCGACCTTGAACGGCAGCAGGGTGCCGCTGGACACGGCGGCCGAGTGGATATCGGCGAAGGCCTTCTCCGACTCGTCGAGCAGGATCAGTAGCAGCGGGATGCCCATGCCGGCGCCGGCCAGGGCCAGCAGCAGAGTATTGGCCTCGCCCGGTGTAGCGAACGCCAGGGTGTAGGCCATGCCCAGGCTCATCAGCCACAGACAGCCGATGAAGAAGCCCAGTGCCGCGCCGGCGAACACGCCGCCGGCACGCTTGCCGAAGCGCGAGTAGTCGGCGATCAGCGGCAGCCAGGACAGCGGCATGGCGATGGCCAGGTCGAAGCCCAGGGCGAAGTTCATCGAACCGTCGCCCGGGCGCGCCCACAGGGCGGCCATGTCGGCCTTGGCGAACAGGTTCCAGGTCAGCCAGGCCCAGGCGCCGAGCAGCAGCCAGATGCCCCACTGGCGCAACACGCGACGGACGAAGGCCAGCGGCCCTGCGACTGCCAGCAGGGTGGCCAGGGCGCCGAAGCACAGGGTCCACAGGGTGGCGTTGGTCCAGGCGCTGTCCGCGCCGAGGAACTTGCCGGCCAGCAGGCTGGCGGCATCGCGCATCACGATGATCTCGAACGCGCCCCAACCGATCAGCTGCAGCAGATTGAGCAGCGCCGGCAGGGTGGCGCCGTGGCGGCCAAGGCTCAGGCGCAGGGCGGCCATCGAGGCCATGCCGGTGTCGCTGCCGATCACCCCGACCGCGCCAAGCAGCAGGGCGCCGAGACCGACGCCCAAGACCAGCGCCAGCAGCGCGCCGGCCAGGCCCAGGCCGGGGGCGAGCAGAGCGCCGGCCTGCAGCACCATCAGGCCCATGCCGAGGGAGAACCACAGCACGAGCAGGTCGCGGGCGCCGAAGGCGCGCTCGGTCAGCGGCACGGCGAGGTTGGGGGAGTAGTTGGGCGTGTTCATTGTTGTTCTCTGAGGGGAATGAACAGGCCCCGCGACAGTGCGCGGGGCCAGGCGAGGGCAGGACTCAGGCCTGCTTGTAGTTGGTAGGGTGGATGGCGCTCTAACCATCCACCTCGGTGGCGCAGCAGGTGGACGAAAAACGTCGTCCACCCCCTATCAGCTCCGATGCGTTATCAGACCTGCTTGTAGATCACCGAGCCCTCTTCCTTGAAGCGCTCGGCCTGGGCTTTGAAGCCGGCCTCGACCGCCTTGCTCTCGTCGGAGAGGCCGTTGTCCTTGGCGTAATCGCGTACTTCCTGGGTGATCTTCATCGAGCAGAACTTCGGCCCGCACATGGAGCAGAAGTGGGCGACCTTGGCCGAGTCCTTGGGCAGGGTCTCGTCGTGGAAGCTGCGCGCGGTGTCCGGATCGAGGCCGAGGTTGAACTGGTCTTCCCAGCGGAACTCGAAGCGCGCCTTTGACAGGGCATTGTCGCGGATCTGCGCACCGGGGTGGCCCTTGGCGAGGTCCGCGGCATGGGCGGCGATCTTGTAGGTGATGATGCCGGTCTTCACGTCATCCTTGTTCGGCAGGCCCAGGTGTTCCTTGGGCGTGACGTAGCAGAGCATGGCGCAGCCGAACCAGCCGATCATGGCGGCGCCGATGCCGCTGGTGATGTGGTCGTAGCCGGGGGCGATGTCGGTGGTCAGCGGGCCGAGGGTGTAGAAGGGCGCCTCGTCGCAGCATTCCAGCTGCTTGTCCATGTTCTCCTTGATCAGCTGCATCGGCACATGGCCGGGGCCCTCGATCATGGTCTGCACGTCGTGCTTCCAGGCGATCTTGGTCAGCTCGCCGAGGGTTTCCAGCTCGCCGAACTGGGCGGCGTCGTTGGCGTCGGCGATGGAGCCCGGACGCAGGCCGTCGCCCAGCGAGAAGCTGACGTCGTAGGCCTTCATGATTTCGCAGATTTCCTCGAAGTGGGTATAGAGGAAGTTCTCCTGGTGATGCGCCAGGCACCACTTGGCCATGATCGAACCGCCACGGCTGACGATGCCGGTGACGCGCTTGGCGGTCAGCGGCACGTAGCGCAGCAGCACGCCGGCGTGGATGGTGAAGTAGTCCACGCCCTGTTCGGCCTGCTCGATCAGGGTATCGCGGAACAGCTCCCAGGTCAGGTCCTCGGCGATGCCGTTGACCTTCTCCAGGGCCTGGTAGATCGGCACGGTGCCGATCGGTACCGGGCTGTTGCGAATGATCCACTCGCGGGTTTCATGGATGTGCTTGCCGGTGGACAGGTCCATCACCGTGTCCGAGCCCCAGCGGATGCCCCAGGTCAGCTTGGCTACTTCTTCCTCGATGGACGAGCCCAAAGCCGAGTTGCCGATATTGCCGTTGATCTTCACCAGGAAGTTGCGGCCGATGATCATCGGCTCCAGCTCCACGTGGTTGATGTTGGCCGGGATGATGGCGCGGCCGCGGGCGATTTCATCGCGTACGAACTCCGGCGTGATCTCTTTCGGAATGCTGGCGCCGAAGCTGTGGCCGGCGTGCTGCTCCTTCAATAGCCCGGCTTCGCGCGCCTCCGTCAGCTTCATGTTCTCGCGGATGGCGACGAACTCCATCTCCGGCGTGATGATGCCCTGGCGGGCATAGTGCATCTGGCTGACGTTCTTGCCCGCCTTGGCCCGGCGCGGGTTGCGCACGTGGGCAAAACGCATGGCGGTCAGCTCGGCATCGTTCAGGCGGCGCTGGCCGAACTCGGAGGAAAGGCCGTCGAGGCGCTCGGTATCGCCACGGTCGTCGATCCAGGCGCTGCGCACGTCGGCCAGGCCCTGGCGCACGTCGATGGTCACGCTCGGGTCGGTATAGGGCCCGGAGGTGTCGTAGACGGTGACCGGGGCGTTGATCTCGCCACCGAAGGCGGTGGGCGTGACGTCCAGGCTGATCTCGCGCATCGGCACGCGGATGTCCGGGCGCGAACCCTGCACGTAGATCTTCTGCGAACGGGGAAAGGGCTGTACGGACTGCTGGTCGACCTGTGCGCTTTCGCTCAGGTTCTTGTGGTTTTGCACGCTCATCGGCTCGGCTCCTGGCTGGATGTCGGAGCGAACCTGATGACGCAAGGCGCACCATGGCTGGTGCGAGAAGACTCGCCGAACGGCGAGGACATCTTGTTCCCTACGCAGGCCTTAACCTGATCAGGTTCAACGGGATCCGGAACTATCCGATCTCAGCCCACGACTCTGGGCACCCCGACAAGAACTGCCGGCAGTCTAATCAAGCTCGCCGCCGGGCGACAGTCCGCGGTGGTGGCGGTGGCGGCATTTCGTCGGGAATCGCAACTTGGCTGGTACAGCATGGGAAATTGTTGCAGCCAAGCAACAAAGCTTATTGCAAACTGGCCTGCCGTTGTGCCGACGGTGCCTTGACCGTTTTCGGCGGCCACCTTAGCCTTGCCCGATTCCCCCGCATCTAGGACTGATCATGCTACGCAGACTCTCTCTGGCGCTCGCAGTAGCTGCTGCCACCACCGGCATGGCATGGGCGGAAGACGCCCCGCAGGCAAGCAAGACCGATCTGGTCACTGTCTATAACGAGGCGGTGAAGAACAACGCCGACCTGGCCGCCGCCCGTGCCAACTACGCGGCGATCAGCGAAGTGGTGCCCCAGGCCCGCGCCGGTCTGCTGCCGAACCTGTCCGCCGGTGCCGATGCGATGAACACCGATACCGACGTGGACACCCGCTCGGGCAATGTCGACAGCTCGCGCAGCGGCCTGTCCTACCAGGCCAACCTGAGCCAGCCGCTGTTCCGTGCCGATCGCTGGTTCCAGTTCCAGGCGGCCAAGGCCACCGACCAGCAATACGCCCTGCAGCTCTCCGCCACCGAGCAGAACCTGATCTTGCAGAGCGCCGAGACCTACTTCGCCGTGCTGCGCGCCCAGGACACCCTGGCCTCGACCAAGGCCGAGGAAGCGGCATTCAAGCGTCAGCTGGACCAGGCCAACGAGCGCTTCGACGTGGGCCTGTCGGACAAGACCGACGTGCTGGAAGCCCAGGCCGGCTATGACACCGCCCGTGCCAACCGCATCCTCGCCGAGCGCTCGGTGGATGATGCGTTCCAGGCGCTGGTCACCCTGACCAACCGCGAATACGCCTCCATCGAGGGCATCCTGCACACCCTGCCAGTGCTGGAGCCGACACCGAACGACGCCAAGGCCTGGGTCGATACCGCCGCCCAGCAGAACCTCAACCTGCAGGCCAGCAACTATGCGGTGAATGCCGCCGAAGAGACCCTGCGCCAGAACAAGGCCGGTCATGCGCCGACTCTGGACGCCGTGGCCCAGTACCAGAAGGGCGACAACGACTCCCTCGGCTTCACCAACAATGACCTGGCCTCGCCCTATGACGGCGACGCCGAGCAGACCAGCATCGGTCTGCAGCTGAACATCCCGATCTACAGCGGTGGCCTGACCAGCTCCCAGGTGCGCGAGGCCTATCATCGCCTGAGCCAGAGCGAGCAGGAGCGCGAGAGCCTGCGCCGCCAGGTGGTAGAGAACACCCGCAACCTGCACCGCGCGGTGAATACCGACGTGGAAACCGTGCAGGCGCGCAAGCAGTCGATCATCTCCAACCAGAGCGCCCTGGAAGCCACCGAGATCGGCTACCAGGTCGGTACCCGCAACATCGTCGACGTGCTTGATGCCCAACGCCAGCTGTACAGTTCGGTGCGCAACTACAACAACGCCCGCTACGACTACATCCTCAACAACCTGCGCCTGAAGCAGGCCGCCGGTACCCTGGCTCCGGCCGACCTGGACGCCCTGTCGGGCTTCCTCAAGCCGGACTACAACCCGGACCAGGACTTCCTGCCGCCGGATCTGGCCAAGGCCGCGGAAGCCCAGCTCAAGGGCAATCCGGAATACTGAGTCAGCCGCAAGAGCAAAACCCCGCGCCGAGCGGGGTTTTTTTTATGCTGGCATTTGGCCTATACCTTGCTTTGTCTACAGCTTTGCTGAATGCGGCCGATGCACAGGTATCGGTCGCCTGACCGGAAGGAGTTTCGTTGTGTCCGTTCTGTTCTCGCTGTTGCGCAGCCGTCTGCTGCGCCCCGTATTCATCGCTCTCGGCCTGGCCATGCTGGCGCAGGTCGGCATCGCCGTGTGGCTGACACGGGCGACCGTCGACAACCTGGTCAATGACCTGACCCAGCGCCTGGGTGGCGAGAGCCAGCGCCTGGCCGGTGAGCTGGGCAGCGCCGAGGAGGAGATGCGCGCCGGCCTGGCCGCGCTCTCCACCAATACCCGCGAGCGTCTATCCGGCGGCCTTTCCAGCCAGCTCAAGGACGAACAGGCGCAGCTGCGCAAGGTGCTCGAGGAGAACCTCAAGCAATCCGGCAACTCCATCGCCCAGATGCTCGCCGGCGTGGCACCCAAGGCCATCTGGGACAACGACGCGCCGGCGCTGACCGCCCTGACCCGCATCGTCCAGCGTGATCCGGCCGTGCTCTTCGCAGTCTTCTATGACGCCCAGGGGCAGCGGCTGACCCGCAACTTCAACCGCAGCAGCCCGCGGGTGCGCGAGCTGGTGGCGGCCGGGCAGGGTGACGGCGCCCTGGCCAAGCTGGTCGACGCGGCGTCGCGCGATCCGAAAGTGCATATGGTCGAGGTGGACATCAACCCGATGGGTGCCTCCATCGGCAAGGTCCAGCTGGGCATGTCGCTGGATGGCGTGGAGCAGGAGCTGACGGCGCTCGATGCGCGCTTCGCCACTCTGGTCGGCAGCGCCGGCGAGCTGGTCGACAAGAGCCTCTCAGGTGCCGCCCAGGAAAGTACCCAGGCCCTGCAGCAGCGCCTGCAGCTGGCCGAGCAGGCGACCAACGACATGGCGCGCGATGGCAGCGAGACCGTGAAGCAGGCTGCCGATAGCCTGCGTTGGCGCATCGCCAGTGGTTTGCTGGTGGTCGGCCTGCTGACCCTGGCGGTGGTCGCGCTGGTGCTCGGCTGGCGTGTGCTCAGCCGCCTGCAGCTGCTGATCGCGGCGCTCAAGGATCTGGCTGCCGGCGAAGGCGATCTGACCCGCAGGGTTCAGCTGGACAGCGATGATGAGGTCGGCGAGATGGCCGACGCAGTCAATCGCTTCATCGCCAAGCTGCAACCCATCGTGCGCGAGGCCGGCGAGGTGGCGCAGCGCACCGGCGAAGAAATCCGCAGCCTGGCCCAGCGCAGCGCGGCGGCAGAGGCTGCGGCCGGACGTCAGCGCGACGAGGTGGCCGGCAGCCTGCAGGCCCTGGAGGAGATGGCGGCGGCGGCCCAGGCCGAGAGCCAGGCCATGCACGACGCCCAGCAGCGGGTGGTGGCCATCCGTCAGGCGGCCCACGAGAATGCGGCCATCGCGGCCAAGGTCGGCGCCCTGATCGAGGCACTGGTGGCGCGGGTGGACAACGGTTCGGCGGTGATCGAGAAGCTGGCCAAGCAGAGCGAGCAGATCGAGGTGGTGCTGACGGTGATCCAGTCCATCGCCGAACAGACCAATCTGCTCGCCCTGAACGCGGCCATCGAGGCGGCGCGGGCGGGGGAGAGTGGCCGTGGCTTTGCCGTGGTGGCCGACGAGGTGCGCGCCCTGGCCAGCAAGACCCAGCAGTCCACCGGCGATATCCAGGCGCACATCACGGCCTTGCAGCAGGGCGCTCGCGAGGCGGTGGCGGTGATCGGCCAGGCTGGCGGCCAGGCGGCCGAGGGTCTCAAGGCGCTGCGCGACAGCGCGCGCCTACAGCAGTCGGTACAGGCCTCGGTGGATGAGGTGCACGGCGCCATCGACACCGCTACCCGTTCCGCTGCCCATCAGGCCGATGGCGCGTCGGCGGTGCGTGGCCGGGTCGAGGTGATCCACAACGAGGCCCAGCGGGCGGCCGAGGCGGTCAGCGAGACGGCGGCCAGTGGGCGCGTGGTGGACGGCCTGGTGGCTCAGCTACGGGCGAGCTTCGCGCAGTTCAAG
>NZ_JAOEEA010000013.1 GCF_029837695.1 Pseudomonas sp. GD04019 | reverse complement strand
CTCCTCGACGAAGCGCTCCTGCACCAGGCGTTTCACCTCGGCCGCATCGCGTATGCGGTACCACTCGCCACTCGGGTAGACACTCAGGGTCGGCCCCAGGTCGCAGGGGAACTGGCACTGGGTGCGGGTGATATGCACGCCGTCTTCGGTCTCCAGGCGGCCGGCCGCCTTCAGCTCCTCGCGCAACAGCTTCCACAAGGGCAGGGCGCCGCGCCGGGTGCAACGCGGGCCGTTGCACAGCAGCACGCGATAGCGGTGCGGTGGGATGCATGACCAGCTGTGGCTTGCCGGCAGTTGCGGCACGTCCACGCAGCCCAGATGTTTTTCCGGCTGCTGGATCACTGCGGCCAGGGCGGCCATGTCCTCGACATTGCCAGCGCAGACAAATAGCCGATCAGCCTGCTCGCCGGCCAGGGTCTGCAGTTCGCCGCGCAGCCAGTCCAGCTGCGGGCTGCTGCCAAGTGGATCGAGATCGACGACCAATAGCGGCAGTTCTTCGCTGCTCAGGCATTCGCGCACTTGTGCCCAGAGCTGGTCATAGCCGGCATCGGAATCGAACAGATCGTCCAGCACGGCGGCGCCGAACTGTTCGCTGAACTGGCGGCGGGCCAGTTCGGCAAAGCTGCCGTGATTCAGGTCTGGGCCGGCGAACAGCACGCGGGCGTAGCTTTCGGTCTTCATCGGAGTTCTCGGAGCAGCGGCTGCAGCGCCTGCCACAGGGTTTCGGGATCGGCGAAGCTGCGCTCCACCTCGGGCAGTTGCGGGCGCTGCAGGATCAGCACCGGCAGGCCGCGCTCGCGGGCGACCTGCAGCTTGGCCTCGGTGGCATTGCCGCCACTGTTCTTGCTGACCAGCACATCGAAGCCTTCGGCGGCGAACAGCGCGCGTTCGTCTTCGAGGGTGAAGGGGCCGCGGGCGGCGATGCAGCGGACGCGTGGGTGTTCGGGCTGGGCATCGAGCAGGCGCAGGGTCCAGTGCAGGTGCGCGGGAATCTCGTCGAGATGCGCCAGCGGCTCGCGGCCCAGGGTGAAGAAGGGCTTGTGAAAGGACGCCAGGGCCTCGACCAGCGCGGCCCAGTCGGCCACCTCGCGCCAGTCGTCGCCGGGCTGTGGCTGCCAGCCCGGCCGACGTAGCGCCCAGCAGGGCACGCCGGCCAGCTTTGCAGCCGTGGCGGCATTGGCGCTGATCCGCGCGGCATAGGGGTGGGTGACGTCCAGCAGCAGGTCGAAGCCTTCGGTGCGGATAAAGTCGGCCAGGCCCTCGGCACCGCCGAAACCACCAACGCGCACCTGGCAAGTCAGATCGTCCGGCACCTTGCCCAGCCCGGCCAGGCTGTACAGATGCCCGGGGCCCAGGCGGCGGGCCAGGCGCAGCGCGTCGCCGACACCACCGAGCAGCAGCACGCGGGTCAAGGTTTGCGGGCTTCCAGCAGGGTGATCGGCAGGGCGCTGCGCCAGGTGTCGAAGTCGCCCAGCGGCTGGGCCTGGCTCACGGCGATGCGGATCAGCTCGCCGCCGTGCTGTTCGCGGAAGGCCACTAGCATGGCCTCGCTCTGCAGGGTCACGGCATTGGCGATCAGCCGGCCGCCGGGCTTGAGCGCCTGCCAGCACAGCTCCAGCACGCCGGGCACGGTGACGCCGCCGCCGATAAAGATGGCGTCGGGGAATTCCAGTCCGGCCAGCGCTTCCGGTGCCTCGCCGGCCACCAGTTGCAGCTGCGGTACGCCGAGGGCGTCGCGGTTATGGGCGATCAGCTGCTGGCGGCCTTCGTTCGCCTCGATGGCGATGGCGCGGCAGCGCGGATGGCTGCGCAGCCACTCGATGCCGATCGAGCCGCAACCGGCGCCGACATCCCACAACAGCTCGCCGGGACGAGGTGCCAGGCGGGCGAGGGTGATGGCGCGCACGTCGCGCTTGGTCAGTTGGCCATCGTGCTGGTAGGCGTCGTCGTGCAGGCCGATGGTCAGCGGTAGCGCTTGCACGCCGGTATCGACCTGGCATTCCACGGCCAGCAGATTCAACGCGGCGACTGCTTCTACATTCCAGCTCGCGGCCAGGCCATCGATGCGCCGCTCCAGCGGGCCGCCCAGGTGCTCCAGCACGCTCAAGCGGCTGGCGCCGAAGCCACGCTCTCGCAGCAGGGCGGCGATAGCTGCCGGGCTATCGCCGTCATTGCACAGGATCAGCAGGCGCTGGCCGTCATGCAGATGGCGGGCGACGGCAGGCAGAGGGCGCGCCACTACCGACAGCAGGGTCACGTCCTGCAGCGGCCAGCCCAGGCGCGCGGCGGCCAGCGAGTAGGAGGAAGGCGCCGGCAGCACCAGCAGCTCGTTTGCATCGACCTGCCGGGCCAGGCTGGCGCCGACGCCGAACAGCATGGGGTCGCCACTGGCCAGCACGCAGGTCGGTGTGCCGCGCCGCTGCAGCACGGGTTCGAGGCTGAAGGGGCTCGGCCAGACCTCGCGCGGGGCGCAAATGCAGGGTGGCAGCAGGTCGAGCTGGCGTGGTGCGCCGATGATCCGCTCGGCCGCCAGCAACGCGCGGCGCGCTGCCTTGCCCAGGCCGGGGTAGCCGTCTTCGCCGATTCCCACCACTGTCAGCCATTGCGCCATCGGCGATTCCTACCTGTTGTCGTGGCGCATGTCGCGGCGCCGGGCAAAGCGGGCATAATAGCGCCTTCGTCGGTGCCCATATAAACGGGCCTAAGAGTCTGTTTACCATCTCGCGAGCTAGAGCCATGCAAGGCAAAAGCAGGCGAGGAAGCGGAGTGTGCTGTAGCACATGAGCATTCCGAGTCCGCTTTTAACGCAGCAGGGCCGACGCGCAGCAGATCGTAGACAGGCTCGAAGAGGGAACACGGTCATACCGTGGCTGCCCCCGCAACTGTACGCAGCGAGTCGCTCCACACATATGCCACTGAGCAATCGGGAAGGCCGTGGAGCGACGATGACCTGTCAGCCAGGAGACCTGCCGACGACGCAGTCGCGAGTGCCAACATCGGGCGGGGTGTACCGATGCCAAGAAATCCCTGTGCGGATTTCACTGGTTCGGTCGCCGCGTCGTTCGTTGTCGGTGACCGCTTGAAACCCGATCCATCCGCCGCCGTTGTCGCATCTGCTCCCAGGCCCTCCGCCTGCCCGGGGCTGTGGCGCGTCGTGTCCGCGCTGGATGGCGGCATCTGCCGGATCAAGCTGCCTGGAGGCCTGCTGAGCAGCGCCCAGGCCCGCGCCGTGGCCGAGGCGGCGCGGATGTGCGCCAGCGGCGTGCTGGAACTGACCAACCGCAGCAACCTGCAGATTCGCGGCGTGCGCGAGGGCGAGCAGGCCGCGCTGGTGGCGCATCTGCTGGCCGCCGACCTCGGCCCCAGCAATCCTGCCGCCGACGACGTACGCAACCTGCTGCTCAGCCCCGCCGCCGGGCGCGATCCGGCCGCCCATCTGGACACCCGCCCGCTGGCCGAGCGCCTGCTGGCACTGCTGCAGGACTCCCCGGAATTCCACCGCCTCTCCGCCAAGTTCGCCCTGCAGCTGGATGGGGGCGAGGCCCTGGCCATGCTCGACCATCCCCACGATCTCTGGCTCAGCGCCTTGCCCGATGGCAAGCAGCTGGCCTTCGGCCTGGCCGGCTCGCCGTGCGACCAGGCCCTGGCCAGCATTGAAGTTGATCAGGCGGAGCCGCTGGTGAAGGCTGCGCTGCAGCTGTTCCTCGAGCTGGCCGGCGAGCACAGCCGCATGCGCCAGCTGCTGGCCGAACTGGCCGTAGCGGGCTTCCTCGCTCGCCTGCAGGCACGCCTGCCTTTCGCCCTGAACACGCCACCGGCGCCTGCTCAACGAGCTCAGGCGGATGGCGCTCCTCTGGGCATTCACGCCCAGTCGCAATCCGGCCTGGTAATGCTGCTGGCCGGCGCGCCGCTGGGCCGACTCGAAGCCACCCAGCTCTGGGCCCTGGCCGACCTGGCAGACGCCGAGGGCAGCGGCGAGCTGCGTCTCACACCCTGGCAGGGCGTGCTGCTGCCGGATGTACCGGTCGAGCGCCGGGCCGCCGTGGCCCAGGCCATGAACGACATCGGCCTGCTGTTGGATACCCGCGCGCCGCTGGCTCGGGTACTCGCCTGCAGCGGCAGCGCCGGCTGCGCCAAGGCAGCGGCGGACACCAAGGCCGATGCCGTGCGCCTGGCGGATCACCTGGGCCCGCACGGCCCGGCACAGGTGCACCTGTGCGGCTGTCCGCGCAGCTGCGCCGCCGCCCATGTCGCGCCCTACACGCTGCTGGCCCAGCCCGGCGGCCGCTATGACCTCTATCGCCGCGAGCAGGGCCAGGCCGCATTCGGCCGCCTGCTGGCGCAATCCCTCGATATCGACCAAGCCGGCGAGCAGCTCGCCGCAGGAACACCCGAATGATCGAATACATCCGCGATGGTCAGGAGATCTATCGCCAATCCTTCGCCACCATCCGCGCCGAGGCCGACCTGGCCGCCATCCCGGCCGATATGGAAAAGCTCGCCGTGCGGCTGATCCATGCCTGCGGCATGGTCGACGTGGTGCAGGACCTGCGCTTCTCACCCGGTGCCGGCGCCGCCGGCCGCGCGGCATTGGCCAAGGGCGCGCCGATCCTCTGCGACGCGCGCATGGTCGCCGAGGGCATCACCCGTGCGCGCCTGCCGGCGGGCAACCAAGTGATCTGCACCTTGAACGAGGCGGACGTGCCGCAGCTGGCCCGTGACCTCGGCAACACCCGCTCGGCGGCGGCCCTGGAACACTGGCGCGAGCATCTGGAAGGCAGCGTGGTGGTGATCGGCAATGCGCCCACCGCGCTGTTCTACTTGCTGGAGATGCTCGACGCTGGCGCGCCCAGGCCGGCGCTGATCCTCGGCATGCCGGTGGGCTTCATCGGCGCGGCCGAGTCCAAGGACATGCTCGCCGCCGACAGCCGCGGTGTGCCCTACGTCATCGTGCGCGGTCGTCGCGGCGGCAGCGCCATGGCCGCCGCCGCGGTCAACGCCCTGGCCACGGAGGTGGAGTGATGAGGGGACGTCTGCTCGGCCTCGGCGTCGGCCCCGGTGATCCAGAGCTGATCACCCTCAAGGCCCTGCGCCTGCTGCAGTCCGCGCCGGTGGTGGGCTACTTCGTGGCCAAGGCCAAGGCGAATAAAGGCCAGGGCGGCAACGCCTTTGGCATCATCGAACAGCATCTCACCGAGGCGCAGCGCCGCCTGCCGCTGGTCTACCCGGTGACTACCGAGAAGCTGGAGCCGCCGCTGACCTACGAGGATGTGATCGCCGACTTCTACGACACCTGCGCCGTGCAGATCGCCGCCGAGCTGGAGGCCGGCCGCGACGTGGCGGTGATCTGCGAGGGTGACCCATTTTTCTACGGCTCCTACATGTACCTGCACGATCGCCTTGCCGAGCAATACGAGGCCGAGGTGGTGCCCGGCGTGTGCTCCATGCTTGGCTGCGCCTCGGTGCTGGGCACACCGCTGGTGTATCGCAACCAATCCTTGAGCGTGCTTTCCGGCGTGTTGCCGGAAGAGGAACTGGAGCAGCGCCTGCGTAGTGCCGAGGCCGCCGTGGTGATGAAGCTTGGCCGCAACTTCGACAAGGTGCGCCGCGTGCTGCGACGCCTCGGCCTGGCCGAGCGCGCGCATTACGTGGAACGCGCGACCATGGACAACCAGCACATCGTGCCGCTGGACGAGGTGGACCCGCTGGCCTCGCCGTACTTCTCCATGATCCTGGTGCCGGGGGAGAAGTGGCGTGGCTGATTTGATGAGCGCAGCTTTTCCTCCCCTCTCCCCCCGGGAGAGGGGCCGGGGGAGAGGGATGTTGCAGGCGGCTGGAATCGTCCATGAAGCGCGGTGGGCTCTCTCATCCCTCACCCCAACCCTCGGCTTTGGCTTCCTGCGTCGCCCTACCTCCTGCATCCCTGCAGTCGTCTCCCAATGGGAGAGGGAGTTGCCCGAGCTGCTTGAGGGGCACGGGGCTCGGGCTCAGCGCCTTGATTGTTCAGACGGAGCGCCAGCATGAGTCCAGTCCCCGCCATCGTCATCCTCGGCGCCTCTGCGCTGACTACCGCGCGCCGCGTGCAGCAGCGCTACCCGCAGGCACGTATCCACGGCCTGGCCGGGCGGGTGGACGAGGTGGACCAAACCTACCGCGAGTTCGCCGAACACCTGCGCGGCCTGTACCGCGCCGGCACGCCCATCATCGCCCTGTGCGCCGCCGGCATCGTGATTCGCAGCATGGCTTCGGCATTGGTGGAAAAGGGCATGGAGCCGCCGGTGCTGGCCCTGGCCGAGGACGGCAGCGCCGTGGTGCCGCTGCTCGGCGGCCTGGCTGGAGTTAACCGCCTGGCCCGCGAGCTGGGCGAGTGGCTGGCGGTGGCGCCGGCCATTACCACCAGCGGCGAGCTGCGCTTCGGCACCTGCCTGCTCGACCCGCCGCAGGGCTACGCCCTGGCCGACCTGGAGCAGGGCAAGCGCCTGGTCAGCGACCTGCTCGGCGGTGCGCGTCTGCGTGTCGAGGGGGAGGCACCCTGGCTGCAGCAGGCCAACCTGCCGCTGCATGCCGAGGGCGAGCGCTGCCTGCGCATCGATGTGGCCGCCAGCAGCGGTGACGATGCGCTGCTGATTCATCCGCGCCGGGGGTTGGCGCGTTGCACCGATTTTTCTGCCGAGCTGGCTGCCCAACTGCGCGCCGCATTGGCCGAAGCCGGTCTAGCCGAGGCTGCCTTGGCCGCCTTGCTGGTCGAAGGCGAAGGGCACTCGCTGCCGTTCGCCGAACAGGCGGCTGCCGATCTGAAGGTGCCACTGCGTTTCATCGAGTCGAACACGGCGCTGCCGCTGGCCTGCTACGAGGCGCCGGGGCTGAGTCTGCATCTGGCCGACAGCCCGCAAGCCGCTGCCGCCATCGGCCGCCCACGTGGTCGCCTCAGCGTGGTCGGTATCGGCCCCGGTTGTGCCGAGCTGCTGGCCCCGGCCGTGCGCCGTGCGCTGGACGAGGCCGAGGACGTGCTCGGCTACGAGACCTACGTGACCATGGCCGGGCCCTATCGCGCGGATCAGTGCCTGCATGCCAGCGATAACCGCGAGGAATTGCAGCGCGCCGCCCATGCCTTCGAACTGGCTGCGCAGGGCCGGCGGGTGGTGATGGTGTCCTCCGGCGACCCCGGCGTGTTCGCCATGGCCGCCGCGGTAATGGAGGCGCTGGAGGCTTCCCGCGAAGCGCGCTGGCAGGGCGTGGAACTGGAGGTGCTGCCCGGCATCTCTGCCGCCCTGGCCGCTGCGGCCAAGGCCGGCGCGCCGCTGGGGCACGACTTCTGCCTGATCTCGCTGTCCGACAACCTCAAGCCCTGGGCGGTGATCGAGAAGCGCCTGCAGCACGCCGCCGCTGCGGACCTGGCCATGGCCTTCTACAATCCGATCTCCAAGGCGCGTCCCTGGCAGCTCGGCCGTGCTCTCGACCTACTGCGCCAGCACCGCGAACCGCAGACCCTGGTGGTACTCGGCCGCGACATCGGCCGCCCGGCCGAGGCGCTGCGCGTACTCACCCTCGGTGAGCTGACCGCGGAACTGGTGGACATGCGCACCCTGGTGATCATCGGCTCCAGCCAGACCCGGCGCTTCCCGCGTCAGGGCGGCGGCGAGTGGGTGTATACGCCGCGTTGGTATCCGCAAACTTGAGCAGCTACTCAACAGAAAATGACTGTTATCATCATTTTCTGTTGAGTCTTGGACTATCCAGTTCTACGCTAAGTGACAGTTACTGTAACTTTCCGTTGAGCTATCGCCATGGAAACGCGCCGCGAAAGCAGCCAGCCCATTCGCCGCTTGTATGGCGGCCTGGACTCGCTTGCCTCCCCAGACCGCTACCTGTTCACCCCTTCGGACGTCCGCGCCCTGGTGCCGGATATTTCCGTCGAGGCCTATCGCGCCTTGCTCAGCCGGGCGGCCAAGGAGGGCAGGCTGGAGCGTGTTTGCCGTGGCCTGTATCTCTACCGCCCGGCCCGGCCCGGTTCCGGGTTACTGCTGTTTCATGCGGCGGCCCGCTTGCGTGCCCAGGAGTTCAACTACATCAGCCTGGAAACCGCACTCAGCGACGCCGGCATCATTTCGCAGATCCCGCTGAACTGGGTCACGCTGATGTCCTCGGGGCGCTCCAGCCGTATCGAGTGCGGCCACTGGGGCACCATCGAGTTCGTGCATACCCGGCAGAGGCCGCAGGACCTGAGCGAGCAGCTCGTCTATGACGAGCGCTGCCGCCTGTGGCGCGCATCTCCAGCCCTGGCGCTGCGCGATATGAAGGTGGCGAAGCGCAATCTCGACCTGATCGACTGGAGTGCAGCCCATGAGCTTGTTTGATCGCCTGGTGGACCAGGCCCTCGTCCAAAACGGAGACCTGGCGCGCCTGCGCGTCGTGGTGGAGAAGGAGCTGCTGCATCACGACATCATGCTGGCCCTGAGCGAGGCCGGCATGCTGGAGAAACTCTGCTTTATCGGCGGCACCTGCCTGCGTGCCTGCTACGGTTCCAATCGCTTGAGCGAGGACCTGGATTTCACCGGAGGCGCCGATTTCGACCGCGCCGATCTGTCCCAGCTGAAGGCCACCCTGATCGACAGGTTGCAGACCAAGTACGGCCTGCAGGTGGAGGTCAGTGAGCCGAGCAAGGAGTCGGGCAATGTCGACACCTGGAAGCTGAAGATCCAGACCCGGCCGGAAGCGCGCAGCATGCCGGCCCAGCGCATCAACATCGATGTCTGCGCCATCCCCACGTACCTGAGCACGCCGAAGACCCTGCTCAATCCCTATGGCGTGGACATGGGCACCCAGGGCTTGATCCTCAATGCCGAGGCGCTGGAAGAAATCTATGTGGACAAGATTCTGGCCTTCGCCCTGCGTCGTGGCCGCATCAAGAATCGTGACCTCTGGGACCTGCTGTGGCTGAAACAGCAGGGTGTCGAGCCGGCGCTGCAACTGCTGCCAGGCAAGCTGGGCGATCACCGCGTGCTGGTGCCGGACTTCCTGGCCAGGGCGGATGAGCGTGTCGTCTCGCTGTCCAGCGATCCGCAGGTAAAAACAGACTTCCGCAAGGAAATGCAGCGCTTTCTGCCGCCCCGGATAGTGGCCGAGACGGTGAACAACGAACGATTCTGGGACTACCTGGTGAGCGAGATACCGGCGTTGATGCGGCGAGCCAAAGTGCACCTCGAGGGCAATGCGCAGGCGGGCGAATCGTTCCGCATGTGATGGGGCCGGCTACGCTCTCCGGAGTCCAGCAGAGGAGTCGCTCGCCATGCCGCACCAGCCCGCCCACCAGGTACCCAACCAGTTTGTCGAGAGCAATGGCCGCCGCCTGGCCTATCGGGTGATCGGCGAGGGCGTGCCATTGCTGCTGTGCGTGCGCTTTCGCGGCACCATGGATGACTGGGATCCGCTGTTCCTCGATGCGCTCGCCGAGCAGGGCTTCAGGGTGTACGTGTTCGACTACAGCGGCTTGGGCCTGTCCGGCGGCGAGCCCAGTTACGACCCGGCGCGCCTGGCCCGCGACATTCTCGACCTGATCGCCGCCCTCGGCCTGCAACGCCTGGTTCTCGGCGGCTGGTCGCTCGGAGGTATCGCCGCGCAGCTGGTGTTCCTGCAGGCGCCGCAATTGATCAGCCACCTAGTGCTGTTCGGCACCACGCCGCCTGGTGAGCTGGTGCGCCTGGGCGAGCCGCTGTTCTACAAACTGGCAAGGCGGGAAAACGACTTCGAAGATTTCGTCCACCTGTTCTTCGAGCCGCTGTCCCAGGAGAGCCGCGCGGCGGCAACCCAGTCGGCCGCGCGCATCGCTTCGCGTACATCAGGCCAGTGCCCGCCGGTGCCTCACGAGTGGGCCGGCCAGCAACTGGGCGATGGGCCGCGCAACTCGATCATCCCGCTACCGCCGCTGCTGGACGCACTCAAGCGCACGGGCATTCCCGTGCTGCACATTGGCGGCAGCCACGACATCGTCTTCCCGGTGGAGAACTGGCACGCC
The DNA here is from genome assembly GCF_029837695.1 of Pseudomonas sp. GD04019. Lineage (GTDB taxonomy): Bacteria > Pseudomonadota > Gammaproteobacteria > Pseudomonadales > Pseudomonadaceae > Aquipseudomonas. Next base: position 139,647 of record NZ_JAOEEA010000013.1, on the reverse strand, counting down.
CTCAGCGGCGCGCTGCCGACCCTGCATCTGTTGACCCTGCCCAGCTCCGGCCACGGTCCGCACCTGCAATACCCGCTGGCCTGCGCCAGGCATATAGCGGCCTTCGTCCAGGGTGAGCGTTCCTAGGCCTTGAGCGCCTCGCCAATGGCGTAGAAATGCCCCCCGGCCACATGGTGCAGGCTGCGCCAGGCCGGGTCGGCCTCCTCGAAGTGCCAGCGGCCCTCGCGGAACACGCGGTCATCCGCCCAGGCACCGACCACTTCGCCGATGAACAGGTCGTAGGTGTTCTGGTTGTGCGTCTCGGCGATCAGCTCGCAGGCCATCCAGGCGGAGCAGCCTTGCACGAAGGGCAGGTCGTGGCCGGGCATGTCGAACAGTTCGACGCCGGCCTTGGCCAGCTTGTCCGGGTCGTCCTTGAGGCTGTGGTTGCCGACTGTGTTGGTCAGTTGCAGCTGGGCGGCGGTGGGTACCTGGATGACGAAGCGGCCGCTGCGTTCGATCAGTTCGCGGGTGCGGGTAGCCTTGTCCAGCACCACGGTGAGCTTGGGTGGGGAGAAGTCGAGAACGCAGGCCCAGGCGGCGGCCATGACGTTGTCGACGCCGTCGTGGCGGGCGGAGACCAGGACGGTTGGGCCGTGGTTGAGGAGGCGGTAGGCCTTGGCGAGGTCGACGGGAATTTGGTGGGAATTCATTGCGGTTCCTTACTGCGAGGTTGGCCTGATGCTCGCCTCTCTGGCTCCGGTTCTGCAACTCGTGTTGGCTTGGAAGTTTTGTTTCCTACCGATTTCTTGGTCGGCTGGAGCAGTGGTTCCGCCCTGCTGGGCGGGTCCCTTTTGGCAAACGCCCCAAAAGGAACCAAAAGGTCTTGCCCCCACCATCCGGGTCTCGCTGCGCTCGACTTCCCTCACTCCATCATTGCTCCAGGGGCACGCGACGAAGGGCCATCCTTGGCCCATCGTCGCTCTCGCGGCATCCATGCCGCTCAACCCCTTCCGTAATGATTCCGTTCGGCCTTCTGAAGGGGGGCAGGGAGTTGCCTGAAGGCGCGATGCTGCTTCTGTAGGGCGTTACTCGCCCGAAGGGCAGTACACCGTTCCGGTGTGGAGGGCTGCCTGCGGCGAGACCACCCTACGAAAGCGAGCCCTGCTAACTCCTTCGGGCGCGTAGCGCTTAGACAAATCAAGCAACTCGGAGCTGAATCCCCGTCAGGAGGCCGAGTGGAAGTGTTGCGCAGGGGGACGAGCCGCATGGATGCGGCGAGAGGCTTGAAGGGCCATGGATGGCCCTTGCAAGCCGGCCCCCGGAGCAGCACCGGAGGGGGAAGTTTCGCGCAGCGAAGCCCGGATGCTGGGCGCGCTTTCTCTTTGGTTACTTTCTGCGCGATCAAAGAGATACGGAGCGAAGCGGAGTAACAGCCGCAGGCTGGCCCGAAGGGCGAGCGAAGCGAGTCAAGTGACTCGCCGTGCAAGGCGAAATCTGTAGTTTCAGCCGAGGAGAAGTTGCGATTCAGAATCGATGCATCTGCAAAAAAAACGCGGTCTGCCACCGTCTGCTCTGTATATTAGCGCTTGGATAGTTTCATTTAACATCTAAGAGCTATTCTTTGTTTAGAGAAATTCCTAGTATCTCTTCTCGGAGTTCAATTCCAACCCACCCCATTTCTATAAGTCTCTGAAGTGATAGAACAACAAGATCAAAGCCTACTTGGCATGCCTCATACTCCTTGTACCTATGCTCGCTCACTCTGGGATCAAGCTGTTCGTTTTCCATGGGATGGTATATTTTGTATCCCCCGTGAACAAAAGAGCTTCTTAGATCGTATATTTTTCTAAGCTCTTTCTTTAGAAAATTTTCCTGCTTAGAGTTAAAGCCAAAAAGGAAAGCCATCCTGCAAATAAGATTTGTAAAGTTCTCGCCTACACGTGCTTTATAAATCGCTTCAAGCGCATGAAACATCCATACAATAGATGTTACATCCATATTCGATTTGCAGATATGTAGAAGTGCGAATATCGCACTCTCTAGATTAGAATCAGATTTTTGCTTAACTGATAAATTCAGGCTTTCATACCATTGAAAAGTCTTTTCAATTGATATTGTTTTAGGGGCGATGCTATCTCCTCTCAAAAAGGCTAGATGTCCATTTTCAAAATTATAAGAAGATAGAAGTAGTCTGCCTCTAAGTTGATAATTGTCTTCATCGAAAATAAGATTTAGGAATTCGCAGGACCCTGGTAGGGAGAGGTTCATCACAATAAAAATGTCGTAAATGAACTTTTCAACGAAATGCCGAGCATAATGAGTGTTTTTCTTCTTACTGTCGTCTCCCCCTAGAAACTCTACCGTAAAGGCCAATCTCCCGCTCCAAGCATCTAAATATTTGCTTTCTTTGGAAAGTCCTCGCTGGTAAAAGCCCTCATACCAGTTTGTAATTAAGCTAAGATCTACAGATAGCTTGATTTCCATGTCTTCATGAAAATATGACTTTTTATTGAACAGCTGTTCCGCAGATTTCCAAATTTCGATATCAGCTTTACAGATGCTTTCCCAGCCTAAGTCATATCCCCATGTCCGGCCTATTCTTCCCAGCTCCAGAATAACTTCATGTTTCATAGTGGCCTCACCAAACGAACGACCTTGAGTACAGCGTTACTTCTCTTGCGGCTTGTTGGAGATTATCTCCCTGTGTGGAAGAGGATTAGGGTTCTTTGTACACTGCCGCGCTCTTCATGCACTTACCGCATCCTCTTTGCGTAGCAAGTAGCTGTCCATAATCCACCCATTCCTCTCCCGCGCCTCCGCGCGAGTCGCCGCAATCCGCTCCGCCACCTCATCCAGCGCCCCAGCAATCAAAATCTCATCCGCCGTCCCCACATACGCCCCCCAATAAATCTGCAGCCCCTGCCCGACAAACCGTAGGTAGGTGTCCTTGGCATCGAGCATCACCGCCACGCTGTCCACACCCTGCGGCCAGCCTTCGGCGAGCAGGCGGCCGGTGGTGATTTCCACGGCGCGGCCGATCTGGTTCAGCGGTACGCGGTGGCGGGCGGTGAGGGCCTGCAGGCTGGTGATGCCGGGGATCACGTCATAGCTGAGGTCGCTGCGTGCGGCGGCGATGGATTCGATGATGCGGATGCTGCTGTCGTACAGCGAGGGGTCGCCCCAGACCATAAAGGCGGCCACTTCACCCTCTTTCATCTGCTCGTCGATCAGTTGCTCGAACACCGCCTGCTTGTCGCGGTTCAGCTCGTCCACGCTGGCGCGGTAGTCGGCGGCGTCACGTTCGCGTTCTGGCTGTTGGCCTTCGGCGAAGCGCGGGTGGTGGCCGTCGAGGAAGCGCTCGCAGATTTCCCGGCGCAGGGCGTTGAGCTTGTATTTGGCCGGACCCTTGTCCATCAGGAAGATCACATCGCTGCGGCGCAGGGCCTTGATCGCCTGTTGGGTGATGTAGTCCGGGTCGCCGGCGCCGATGCCGACCAGCAGCAGTTCTTTCATGGTCTGTTCCAGATGGGCGCGCGGGAAGCTGGCGCCAGTTCGTCGATATGGTGGTAATCGGCGCCCAGCTCGCTGGCCAGCTGACGGGCGCGGCCGAGGCGGATGGGCGCGCGCTCGATGTCCAGCAGCAGCCCAGGGCAGGGTAGCGTGGTAAGCCGCGGCCAGTCGCGCAGGCGGCCGTCGGTGAGCAGCAGCAGGCGTTGTTGTTCGCCTGGATTGTGGCGTTGCCGGCACTCTAGCCAGGGCGTGGCCAGTTGCAGTGCCTCGATGATCGGGGTGCCGCCGCCGGCGCCGAGTTGGTTCAGCCAGGCGTGCAGTTCAGGCGATGCCTTCTGCCCCTGCCAGAGCCAGCGCGGCTGGGCGCCGCCGGCTTCGAGCACGGCCAGGCGTGCGTGCTGGCGGTAGGCGCTGGCGAACAGCTCGGTGAGCAGGCCCTTGGCCTGGGCCAGGGCGCCATGCCGACGGGTACTGGCCGAGGCATCGACTATCACCAGCCACAGCTCACCGGGGCGCAGGCGGCGGGCGTGCCAGTGCAGGTCGGCGCGGCGGCGCGGGCGGCCATGGGCGAGGGTCGCCGGCCAGTCGATGCGTATAGGCGTGCCGCTGCCGCGTGCGCCGCTGCGTCCGCCTTGGGCCTGGCCCGGTTGGGGTAGGGCATCCGCGCCTGGGGCCTGGCGCGGGCGGATGCTCAGGGCTTTTTTGGCCAAACGGGCGGCTCGCGCCTTTCGCCGACAGTCACGGCGTGCGGCGGCAGCGCGCCCCACTGGCCTTCGCCCTGGTCCGGTTGCGCGGGCTGCTGTTCCGACTGGCTTGGCGCCGGTGGCTGGTTGGCGGCGGGCGGCGTGTGTTCGCGGCGGCGATGGGCGAGGACGAAGGATTCCAGGGCGTCGATATCCTGCGTCTCGATCCTGCTGGCGCCGCGCCAGGCGGCATGGGCACGGGCGCCGCGCAGCCACACCAGGTCGGCGCGCAGGCCATCCACGGCGGCGGCGAAGCAGCGCTGGGCGATGGCGTCCAGGCTGGCGTCGTCCAGCGGGATGTCGCTCAGGCGCCGGCGGGCCTCGGTGCAGCGTTGGCGCAGGGCGTCCTGTTCGTTCTGCCACTGGGCGAGGAAGGCTTCGGGGGCGTCGTCGAAGGCCAGGCGGCGGCGGATGATCTCGGCGCGTTGGGCCGGCTCGGGCGTGCCGCCGAGCTGCACCTTGAGGCCGAAGCGGTCGAGCAGCTGTGGGCGCAGCTCGCCTTCCTCGGGGTTCATGGTGCCGATGAGCACGAAGCGCGCCGGGTGGCTGTGCGACAAGCCATCGCGTTCGACGTGGTTGATGCCGCTGGAGGCCACGTCGAGCAGCAGGTCCACCAGGTGGTCGGGCAGCAGGTTGACCTCGTCAACGTAGAGCACGCCGCCGTGGGCATTGGCCAGCACGCCGGGGGAGAAGCGCACGCGGCCCTCGCCGAGCGCGGCATCCAGGTCGAGGGTGCCGACGATGCGTTCCTCGCTGGCGCCCAGCGGCAGGGTGACGAAGCGCCCGCCGTCGAGCAGGTCGGCCACGCCGCGCGCCAGGGTGGACTTGGCCATGCCGCGCGGCCCTTCGATCAGCACGCCGCCCAGGGCCGGGTCGATGGCGGCCAGGCACAGCGCCAGCTTGAGCTCGTCGGCGGCCACCACGGCGGCCAGGGGGAAATGGGGCTGCATGGCGTTACCTCGGGACAAGGGTTGAAGTTAGGTAGGGCGATCGGTTAGCGTGGCAACCATCGTTTTGGAGATCAGCATGTCGTCTCGCCCTTCCCTGAACCGCCTCGTTCGCTCCGCCGCTGTCGGCGTGGCTGGCGTGCGCGCGCAGGTCGAGGCCGTCGCTTACTTCTTTTATGGGTATTGGTTTAGCCAGCGGCGCGCCTGATACCCCACAGGCGCCCCAGAGCAAAGGGTCGCCACCAGCCAGTTTCATGAAACCCCGGTCGGCCACCCGACCGGGGTTTTTGTTTTTCCGGCCCACAAGGCCAGCACGATACAAATAGAGGATCGAAACATGACCGCTTACACCGCCTATTACCGTTCTTACCGCACTTACGCCTGGCGATTTAGCAGCGCTGCCGCGCACCACCGAGAATCCAGTCGAACACCCAGATAGCGCGCCGCGCGTGGCATGAGGCCACGCCGGACGAGGACCACCGCCATGAATGCTTCCGTTACCGCTCTGCGCGCACCGGCCGTGCCGCCATCCACCACTCGCCGCCGCGCAACGCCGCTGCCGAGCCCCGCCGATCTGCGCCAGCGCATGCCACTGTCTACCGCTCTTGCCTGCCAGGTACAGACCAAGCGCGAGGCCATCCGCGCCGTGCTCGACGGCTCCGACCCGCGTCTGCTGGTCGTCGTCGGTCCCTGTTCCCTGCACGATCCGATTTCCGCCCTCGAATACGCCGACCGCCTGGCCGCCCTGGCCCCCGAGGTGAGCGACCAGCTGCTGCTGGTGATGCGCGCCTATGTCGAGAAGCCGCGCACCACTATCGGCTGGAAGGGCCTGGTGTACGACCCGCAGCTGGACGGCAGCGGTGACATGGCCGGCGGCCTGGAACTGTCGCGCCGGCTGATGTTGGCCATGCTCGAACGCGGCCTGCCGGTGGCCACCGAGCTGCTGCAGCCGCTGGTGGCCGGCTACTTCGACGACCTGCTGGGCTGGGCCGCCATCGGTGCGCGCACCAGCGAGTCGCAGGTGCACCGCGAGCTGGTCAGCGGCCTGGAGGTGCCGGTGGGTTTCAAGAACGGTACCGATGGCAGCCTGTCCATCGCCTGCGACGCCATGCGTTCGGCAGCGCACCCGCATCGGCACTTCGGCGTGGACGATCTGGGCCGCCCGGCGCTGGTCGAGACCGATGGCAACCCGGACACCCACCTGGTGCTGCGCGGTGGCCACAGCGGGCCGAACCATGATGCGGCCAGCGTGGCTGTGGCGCGGGCGAGTCTGGAGAAGCAGGGCATTGCCGCACGGATCATGGTCGATTGCAGTCACGCCAACAGCGGCAAGGACCCGCTGCGCCAGCCGGCGGTGCTGCGCGACGTGCTCGACCAACGCCTGGCCGGCGACGCCAGCCTGCGCGGCGTGATGCTCGAGAGCCATCTGTTCGACGGCTGCCAGGCGCTTTCCGCCGAGCTGCGCTACGGCGTGTCGATCACCGACGGCTGCCTGGGTTGGAGCGGCACCGAGGCGATGCTGCGTGAGGCGGCCGAGCGGCTGCGGGCAGGGCGCTGAAATTGGTAGGGTGGACGACGCTTTGCTCGTCCACCGTGGCGGTATTGTGGTGGATGGATAGAGCGCCATCCACCCTACGGGGCTGCGACTTTCTCCCATAAATGAGAAGGGGCGATGCGACATGAGGATCGAGCGGGTGGGGTGAAACCCGCGTTGGCTCGGTGGGACGACACCCCTCTCCCTCTGGGAGAGGGGGCGGGGGTGAGGGAGGCTGCGTGCGGCTCGGTTCTCCCTCACCCCAACCCCTCTCCCGAGGGGAGAGGGGCTACAGGAATAGCGGCTCATGATTCCTCCGCATCCAGCAGCAGATTTTCCAGCTGCGCCCGGTACTCGCCGGGCTGTTGCCAGAGGCCGCGCTGCTGAGCCTCCAGCAGGCGTTCGAGCATGTCCTGCAACGCGCCGGGGTTGTGCTGCTGGATAAAGTCGCGGGTCTCGCGATCCAGCAGGTAGGCGTCGGCCAGCAGGGCGTACTGGTGGTCGTCGACCAGCTCGCTGGTGGCGTCGAAGCCGAACAGGTAGTCGACCGTGGCGGCCAGTTCGAAGGCGCCCTTGTAGCCGTGGCGTTTCATTCCGGCGATCCACTTGGGATTCACCGCGCGGGCGCGCACCACGCGGCTCAGCTCTTCCTTGAGCGTCCGGACGCGCGGGTTGTCCGGCTGGCTGCTGTCGCCGAAGTAGCTGGCGGCCTTGGCGCCGCGCAGGGTCTCGACCGCCGCCAGCATGCCGCCCTGGAACTGGTAGTAGTCGTTGGAATCGAGAATGTCGTGCTCGCGGTTGTCCTGGTTGTGCAGCACCGCCTGCAGCTGCTGCAGGCGTTCGGCGAACTGCGCGCGGGCTGGCAGGCCCTCGGCGCCCTGGCCGTAGGCGTAGCCGCCCCAGTTCAGGTAGACCTCAGCAAGATCCGCACGGGTCTGCCACAGGCGCTCTTCCACCGCGTTCTGGATGCCGGCGCCATAGGCACCCGGTTTGGCGCCGAAGATGCGCCAGCCGGCCTGGCGGCGTGCCTCGACCGGGTCCAGGCCTTGGTCCTGATGGCTCAAAGTTTCCTGCCACACCCGTGCCGAGAGCGGGTTCATATGTTCCGGCTCGTCCAGCTCGGCCACTGCCTGCACGGCCGCATCGAACAGGCGGATCAGGTTGGCGAAGGCATCGCGGAAGAAGCCGGAGACACGCAGGGTCACGTCCACCCGTGGGCGGCCGAGCTGTTCCAGCGGTAGCACCTCGATGCGTTCGACCCGCTGGCTGCCGGGCTGCCACACCGGGCGTACGCCGAGCAGGGCCAGGGCCTGGGCGATGTCGTCGCCGCCGGTGCGCATGGTCGCCGTGCCCCATACCGACAGGCCCAGGCGCTGCAGATGCTCGCCCTCGTCCTGCAGATGGCGCTCGAGCAGGCGTTCGGCGCTCTGCACGCCGATGCGCCAGGCAGTGGGGGTGGGCAGGTGGCGCACGTCCACCGAATAGAAGTTGCGCCCGGTGGGCAGCACGTCCAGGCGCCCGCGGCTGGGCGCGCCGCTCGGGCCAGGCGGCACGAAGCGGCCTTGCAGGGCGGCGAGCAGGCCGTTCATTTCGGCATCGCCGCAACTATCCAGCAGAGGGGCAATATGGCCGCGCAGCTCATTTAGAACAGCATTGCTGGCCGGACCTGGCGCAGGCGATTCGGGCTGTTCGATCAGCTGCAACGCCAGCAGCTCCAGGCGCTCGCGAGTGTCGCCACGGCTGCGCCAGGGCTCATCGCTCAACGCCTGCAGGCAATCCGGGTGCGGGCCGCTCCAGGGTTCGGCCGGCTCGCCGCCCAGTGGGTCGAAGTCCAGCTCAAGGTCCTGGGCCAACGCGCGCAGCAGGCTGGCGTGCTGGCCATGGCCGTCTCCACGGGGGATGCGTACCAGCGACAGCAGGGTGTCGCGGCGCAGGCGCCCGCTGGGCGATTCGCCGAAGCAGTGCAGGCCGTCGCGGATCTGCGACTCCTTGAGGTCGCACAGGTAGGCGTCCAGCTGTGGCAGCCAGCTGCCCGGGTCGTCGTTGACCTGCAGGCCCAGCTCGCGGTCGAGGCTGGCCTCGCGCACCTTGCGCTGGATTTCGCTGCGCAGCTCCAGGGCGCGGCGCGGGTCGAGCTGGCTGGCTTCGTAGTATTCGTCGGCCAGGCGCTCCAGATCGCGCAGCGGGCCGTAGCTCTCGGCGCGGGTCAGTGGCGGCATCAGGTGGTCGAGGATCACCGCCTGGGTGCGGCGCTTGGCCTGGGTGCCTTCGCCGGGGTCGTTGACGATAAAGGGGTAGAGATTGGGTAGCGGGCCGAGGATCGCGCTCGGCCAGCAGGCCTCGGACAGGCCGACGCTCTTGCCCGGCAGCCATTCCAGGTTGCCGTGCTTGCCCACATGGATCAGCGCGTCGCTGGCGAAGGCCGTGCGCAGCCAGCAGTAGAAGGCCAGGTAGCCATGCGGTGGCACCAGGTCCGGGTCGTGGTAGACCGCCGCAGCATCGACTTGGTAACCGCGCGCCGGCTGGATGCCGACGAAGGTCAGGCCGAAGCGCAGGCCGGCGATCATCAGGCGGCCGGCGCGGTACATCGGGTCCTGTTCGGGTGGGCCCCAGCGTTCCAGCACGGCGCGTTGGTTGGCCTCGGGCAGGCTGGCGAACCAGCGCTGGTAGTGATCCAGCGCCAGGCTCTGGGCGCAGGGGCGGGCGTCGAGGTTATCGAGGTCGTTGGTCACGCCGCCGAGCAGTTGGTGGATCAGCGCGGTGCCGTCGTTCGGCAGACCTTCGACCGGGTAACCCTGCTGCTGCAGGGCGCGCAGGATATTCAGCGCGGCGGCCGGGGTATCCAGGCCGACGCCATTGCCGATGCGGCCGTCGCGGGTCGGGTAGTTGGCCAGGATCAGGGCGATGCGCTTGTCGCAGTTGGCCTTGGCGGCCAGCCGGGTCCAGCGCAGCGCCAACTCGGCGACGAAGTCCATGCCCGGCAGGTGCGGGCGATAGCGCACCACGTCGCTCTGGCTGCGTTCGCTGCGCGCGGCCACGCTCTTGAAGCTGATCGGCCTCGTGATCAGGCGGCCATCCAGCTCGGGCAGGGCGATATGCATGGCCAGGTCGCGCGGGCCCAGGCCCTGGGCGCTGGCCTGCCACTGTTCTTCGCTATCGAGGGCGCAGAGTGCCTGCAGTACCGGCACGTCACGCCTGAACGGCCGCTCCTGTGGCGATTCCGGGTTGGATTGGGCGAAGCCGGTAGTGTTGAGGATCACCGCCGCGTCGGCCTCGCCCAGCCAGGTCTCGACCTGCGCCAGGCACTCGGCTTCCTTGAGGCTGGCGACGGCAATCGGCAGCGGGTTGAGGCCTAGGGCCTGCAGGCGCTGGCAGAAGGTGTCGACGAAGGCGGTGTTCCCGGCCTGGACCTGGGCGCGGTAGAACAGCAGCGCCGCCACCGGCTGGCCCGGTTGCCAGTCGACGCGCCAATGGTCGAGGGTCGCCTCACCGTGGCGTGGGTGATGGATCAGCGTACGCGGTAGGGCGCGTGGCTCGCTCCACGGATAATTGCGATCCAGCCAGCGACTGGCGGCGCAGTGCAGCAGATGCCGCGCGTTGTCCGCGCCGCCCTGGCGCAGGTACTGCCACAGGCGCTGGCTGTCCTCGCTCGGCACATTGCTCAGCGTGGTCAGCTCGGGGTCGGGGCTGTCGTCGCCGGGCACCAGGATGATCCTGGCGCCTTGCCGGCCCAACTCAACCAGGCGTTCGATGCCGTAGCGCCAGTAACTGACGCCGCCGTGCACCGAGATCAGGATGACCTTGGCATGGCGCAGCACCTGCTCGACGTAGAAATCCACCGAGGCGTGGTTGGGCAGCTGCGCCGGGCTGGCCAGGCGCAGGCTGGGGAAATCCTCGGGCAGCTCGCGCGCTACCTCGGCCAGTAGCGACAGATGCGAGTCGCCGGTGCAGAGGATCACCAGCTCGGCCGGGGTCTGGCCGAGGTTGGCGATGCTGTCGGCCGGCAGGGTGACGCCGGCCTGGGCGCGCAGCAGGTGCATGGGTCAGGGTTCCGAGTGGCCTGGGAGACCCTCACCCCAGCCCTCTCCCGGGGGGAGAGGGAGGTGGTGCGGCGCCAGGGTTTCAGTCGGGCGTAGCTTTGCTCCCCTCTCCCCTCGGGAGAGGGGCCGGGGGTGAGGGAGCCACAGCCGGCTCGCTCTCATCACGCCAGCGCCGCCCGCAGCTCCGCCTCGATGGCGGCGCGGTCCAGGCTCTGGCCGATCAGCACCAGGCGCGTCTGCCGTGCCTCGTCTGCGCCCCAGGCACGGTCGAAGTGGCGGTCGAAGCGCTGGCCGACGCCCTGTACCAACAGGCGCATGGCCTTGTCGGGGATGGCGGCGAAGCCTTTGACGCGCAGGATGCCGTGCTTGGCCACGGCGTCCTTCAGGGCGGCCAGCAGGCGTGCCTCTTCGGCTTCCGGCAGGACCAGGTCGAAGGAGTCGAACTCGTCGTGGTCGTGATCCTCGTCTTCCTCGTCGTGGTGGGTGCGACGGGCGTCGATATGCAGTTCGGTCTCGCAGTTCAGGCCGAGCAGCACGCCGAGCGGCAGGTCGCCGCCCTGGGCCTCGATCACCTTGACCGCTGGCGGCAGCTCCTCGGCCACCTCGGCGCGTACGGCGGCCAGGGCGGCGGCGTCGAGCAGGTCGGTCTTGTTCAGCACCACCAGGTCGGCGCTGGCCAGTTGGTCGGCGAACAGCTCGTGCAGCGGCGATTCGTGATCCAGGTTCGGGTCCTGCTTGCGCTGGGCGTCCACTTGGTCGGGGAAGGCGGCGAAGGTGCCGGCGGCTACGGCTGGGCTGTCGACCACGGTGATCACCGCATCCACGGTGCAAGCGGTGCGGATTTCCGGCCAGTTGAAGGCCTGTACCAGTGGCTTGGGCAGGGCCAGGCCGGAGGTTTCGATGAGGATGTGGTCCAGCTCGCCGCGGCGGGCCACCAGCTCGCGCATCACCGGGAAGAATTCTTCCTGCACGGTGCAACACAGGCAGCCGTTGGCCAGTTCGAAGATGCGACCGTTGGCTTCTTCCTCGGTACAGCCGATGGAGCACTGCTTGAGAATGGCGCCGTCGATGCCCAGCTCGCCGAATTCGTTGACGATCACCGCAATGCGGCGGCCGCCGGCATTGGCCAGCAGGTGGCGGAGCAGGGTGGTTTTACCAGCACCGAGAAAGCCGGTGACGATGGTGACGGGAAGTTTGGCGAGCGATTGCATGGCAGCCCCGGAAGCGTCGTGAAATGGACGGACGGGCAGGGCGAGGCACGCGCGGACGAGCGAGGGCCGAACACCACCGGATCACCCCGCCCGGTTGTCGAAACATTTGCGAGGCAGGTCTCCTGGCTCACGGTGTGCGGCATTGCTGCTGCTGCGATTCCCCACCTTCCCGCCGGTTGGCAGTGGTCTATCGGGGAATCTCGTCCGTTCACAGTTGCGGGGGCAGCCAGGGCATGGACCCTGTTCCCTCTTAGCTTCTTCGGCTGGCGAAGAAGAACCTCGGAAAGGCTGCAAGGCTACGCAGTGCCCCCAAGGCGGTCAACCGCGCGGTTGACGCTGGAGCGGCCTTCGTGATGTTCTAGAAAAGCTGTTTCAGGTGCCTCTCGCCGCCGTGCGCGAGGTGAAACGGGAAGCCGGTGGGCCCTTCTCCGCGTGGAGTGGGCGAGTCCGGCGCTGCCCCCGCAACGGTAAGCGATCGACGGGTCCTCAATGCCACTGTGCCTCGTGCATGGGAAGGCCGACCCGGTTCCTGCAAAGGCGTCGCAAGCCCGGAGACCGGCCTGAATCTTCGTTGAACCCGATTGGACGCCTGGTGAGCCAGGGCCTGCCGTTATCCGGCGGGGCCGGTGCGCTGCAGACGTTGAACGGGCTCGTTGGCAACCCGCGGTGGGCGGGCGCATGCCGGTTTATGGCCCTGGGCGGGCCATTACCTCACTGCGACCTTCTGCCGGAATACCAATCCCTGGAAGGTGCTCATCATGTCCAGCCGCACGCTGTCGTCCTCCGCCGCTGTTTCACTCCCGCTGTCCAAACGCCTGGCCATTGCCGCCGGCAGCTGCCTGCTCGGCGCGCTGCTGATTTTCTTCGCCGGCTTCTCGCACATCGAGGCGATGCATAACGCCGCCCACGATACGCGCCACAGCGCCGCCTTCCCCTGCCACTGAGACAGCCCGCCATGATCAAGCGTATCGCCCAGACCGCGGGCTTCGCCGGCCTGCTGGCCGCCATCGTCCTGACCCTGCTGCAGAGCCTGTGGGTCACCCCGCTGATTCTGCAGGCGGAAACCTTCGAGACCGCCGAGCCGGTGGCCGAACACAGCCATGAGGCGCCGGTCGCCGCCCATGAGCACGAACATGAAGAGGCCGCCGGCCATAGTCACGACGGCGAGGCCTGGGCTCCCGAAGATGGCTGGCAGCGCACCCTGTCCACCGGCCTGAGCAACCTGGTGGTGGCCGTCGGCTTCGCTTTGATGCTGGCCGGTCTATTTACCCTGCGTGCGCCGAACCAGACTTGGCAGGGCCTGCTCTGGGGCCTGGGTGGTTTCGCCGTGTTCAGCCTGGCGCCGTCCGCCGGCCTGCCGCCGGAACTGCCGGGTACCGCCGCCGCCGACCTGCTGCTGCGCCAGTACTGGTGGATCGGCACCGCGGTCGCCACCGCCGCCGGCCTGGGCCTGATCGCCTTCGGTCGTAACTGGGCACTGCGTGGCGTCGGTCTGGTGTTGCTGGCCGTGCCGCACCTGATCGGCGCGCCGCACCCGGAAGTGCACGAGAGCCTGGCGCCCGCTGCCCTGGAGCGTGAGTTCATCCTCGCCTCACTGCTGACCAACGCCGTGTTCTGGTCCGCCCTGGGCCTGGCCGCCGCCTGGTTTTTCGCCCGTGGCGAACAGCAGGACTCCTGATCCGGTGATAGTCGCCGGTCTCGGCTGCCGTCGCGGATGCACGGCGGCCGAACTGCGCGAACTGCTGGAAAAGACCCTGGCGCAACTCGCGTTGCCGCTGACTGCGCTGCATGGCCTGGCCAGCAGCGCAGTCAAGCGCGATGAGGCGGGGCTGCTGCAGCTGGCCGCTGACCTCGGCCTGCCGCTGGATTTCTACTCGGCCGAGCAACTGGCGTTCTACGAGCCGCAGCTCAGTGAAGGCTCGGAGCGGGTGCGAGAGCTGACCGGCGCCGCCAGCGTGGCCGAGGCCAGTGCCTTGGCCGGCGCGGCCAAGCTGAGCGATCGGCCGGCCAGCCTGATCTATAGTAAACAGCGCAGTGCGGCCGCTACCCTGGCCATCGCCCGCGCCTGAATCGGAACCTTCCATGACCGTCTATTTCATCGGTGCCGGCCCCGGCGATCCCGAGCTGATCACCGTCAAGGGCCAGCGCCTGATCCGCAGCTGCCCGGTGATTCTCTACGCCGGCTCGCTGGTGCCCGAGGCCGTGCTGCAGGGCCACAGCGCCGAGTTGGTGGTGAATACCGCCGAGCTGCACCTGGCGCAGATCGTCACGCTGCTGGCCGAGGCCCACGCCAGGGGCCAGGACGTGGCTCGCGTGCATTCCGGCGACCCGTCGCTGTACGGCGCTATCGGCGAGCAGATTCGTGAATTGCGCGCGCTGCAGATTCCCTTCGAGATTATCCCCGGCGTCACCGCCACGGCGGCCTGCGCGGCGCTGCTGGAGGCCGAACTGACCCTGCCCGAGGTGGCGCAGACGGTGATTCTCACCCGCTACGGCCATAACTCGCCGATGCCGGTGGGGGAGGAGCTGGGCGCCCTGGCCAGCCACCGCGCGACCATGGCCATTCACCTCGGCGTGCAGCACCTGCCGCGCATTGTCGAAGAGTTGCTGCCGCATTACGGCGCCGATTGCCCGATTGCCGTGGTGCATCGCGCCAGTTGGCCCGACCAGGATTGGGTACGGGGCACCCTGGCGGATATCGAGGCCAAGGTGGCCGCGAAGGGCTTTCGCCGCACGGCGCTGATTCTGGTCGGTCAGGTGCTTCAGCCGGCGGATTTCGGCGAGTCGGCGCTGTATGCCGAGGCCACCTGCCACCTGTTCAGGAACGACGGCGCAGGCAGTACAGACTGAGGTCGCTGTTGCCCTGGTTGTCGGCGATGGCGATCTCACCGCCCAGGGCCTGCAGACGCGTGTTCAGCTCGCTGGCGTAGAGCGCCTGGCGAAAGCGTGGGTAGTCTAGTTGCGGTGCCAACCACTGCTGCAGCTGCGGCAGGCGAAAGGCCCAGTAGCCGGCCTGGCAATGGAAGCCAGCCGCCTGCAACTGGGCGAGCAGGGCGGCATCGCCGGCGAGCACGGCCTGGCACTGGGCGAAGAAGCTTTCCACGGGATCGTTCATGGCGGCGAATATTGCGTGCCGCTGAGGGTGCGGGCAACCTGTGCGCCTCTTTCGGGCAAGGAACTCTCATGCGTGACTATCAGTGGCTGCACGAATACTGCCTCAACCGCTTCGGCTCGGCCGCGGCGCTGGAGGCCAGGCTGCCGCAGCCGAAGAGTGCCGCCGAGCTGCGTAAGCTGAGTGACGACCGCTACCTGTCGCTGATCGCCCTGCGGGTGTTCCGCGCCGGCCTCAAGCACAGCCTGGTGGACGCCAAGTGGCCGGCCTTCGAACAGGTGTTCTTCGGCTTCGATCCGGAGAAGGTGGTGCTGATGGGCGCCGAGCACCTGGAGCGGCTGATGCAGGACGAGCGCCTGATCCGCCATCTGGGCAAGCTCAAGAGCGTGCCGCGCAACGCTCAGTTCGTTCTCGATGTGCAGAAGGACAAGGGCAGCTTCGGCGCGCTGATCGCCGACTGGCCGGTGACCGACATCGTCGGCCTGTGGAAATACCTGGCCAAGCACGGCAGCCAGCTTGGCGGCCTGTCGGCGCCGCGCTTCCTGCGCATGGTCGGCAAGGACACCTTCATCCCCACCGACGACATGGTCGCTGCGCTCAAGGCCCAGGAAATCATCAACAAGGCGCCGACCAGCCAGAAGGACCTTGCCCTGGTGCAGGCCGCCTTCAACCAGTGGCACGAACAGAGCGGCCGACCGCTGTGTCAGTTGTCGGTGATGCTGGCGCATACGGTCAACCACTGACAAAGCTACTGCGCGGGCGTGATCTCGGTGTGGGCGGTGCTCGGAATCCTCATGTACTAGCTGTACATTCCGGTTCCTGTGCTCCGGCCGCACCGAGCTGACACCCGCTCGCTACGCTTTGTGCTCCGAAGGGGGAATGCCATGCAGCAGGACATCATCCGCGTCGCCCAGGCCATCCAGGACGCCGAGCGCATCCTGATCATCACCGGTGCCGGCCTCTCGGCGGACTCCGGGCTGCCCACCTACCGCGGGCTCGGCGGCCTGTATAACGGCCTGACGGCCGAGGGCCTGCCGATCGAGTCGGCATTATCCGGGCCGATGCTGCAGCGAGATCCGGCTCTGTGCTGGAAATACCTGGCTCAGCTCGGTGAGGCCTGCCTGAACGCCAGCCCCAATGCCGGGCATGCCGCCATCGCCGAGCTGCAGCGGCGCAAAGCGGGTTGCTGGGTGCTGACGCAAAATATCGACGGCTATCACCGCCAGGCGGACTCTCCGCCGGAGCGACTGATCGAGATCCACGGCGAACTGGCGCCGCTGTTCTGCCAGTCCTGCGGCGCAGAAGACCCCGAGTTGGCCGTGCACCTGCAGAAGCCTCTGCCTCCACGTTGCGCCCAATGCGGGGGCATCCTGCGCCCGCCGGTGGTGCTGTTCGAGGAAATGCTGCCGGAGGATGCCATTGGTCGGCTTTATGACCAGGTGCATAAGGGCTTCGAAGTGGTTATCGCGGTCGGTACTACGGCGAGCTTCCCCTACATAGTCGAGCCGGTGGTTGAGGCCCGCAGGAATGGGGGTTTCACCGTGGAAATCAATCCGCAGCAGACCGATATCAGCCGCTGGGTGGATGCCCGTTTATCGGGGAGGGCGTCAGACGTTTTGCCGGAACTACTGAGTCACATTCCGGGGCATTGAATTTGCAAATCAGGTTCGCAGAGGGCATAGTCGCCCCCTTATAAAAACCAGACTGACACGGTCGTGCCCATGCTAAAGCGCTTCGCACCCCTCGTGCCCATTGCACTCTCTGTCCTGTTGGCGGCCTGCGCCACCCAGCGGGCGCCGCAGTCCCAGATGGATCTGGCTGAACAACCGCAAAAGCCCGTCGAGTACATGACCGACGAGCAGATGGCGGATCTCACGGACGACAAACCCTACGAACTGCCTTCGCTGGCGGACAATATCCTGGCCCATGGCCTGTCCCTGGTCGGTACCCGTTACCGCATGGGCGGTACCTCGGCGACCAGCGGTTTTGACTGCAGCGGCTTCGTCGGCTTCCTGTTCAAGGAAGAGGCCGGCATGAAGCTGCCGCGCTCCACCCGCGAGCTGATCAACCTGGACGCGCCGCTGGTATCGCGCAGCGAACTGGAGCCGGGCGACCTGATCTTCTTCAACAACCGCGGGCGCGGCCGCGTCAGCCACGCCGGCATCTACCTGGGCGACGACCAGTTCATCCATTCCAGCAGCAGCCGCAGCGGCGGCGTACGGGTGGACAGCCTGGACGACAGCTACTGGAGCCGCAGCTACATGGAAGCCAAGCGCGTGCTGGCCATGGCGCCGGAGCAGCCGTCCGCCGAGCGTTCGCCGCTGCATCGTTGATTCAACTCTGATCCCAAGCAGTGCACGGGCCTTGCGCCCGTGCCGGCGAGCCGGCAGAGTAGGGCGCATTCCGGCCAGGACGACCGCCCATGCATTTCACGGCTCGCCTCTCCCTGCTAGCCCTCGCCGCGCTGCTCACCGCCTGCGCCGGCAACCCTCCCTCGCAAGAACCCTACAATCCCTTCCCCATCATCGGCGCCAATGCCGATGATGTGGTGATCAGCGCCATCGGCCTGGAAGGCACGCCCTATCGCTACGGCGGCAATACGCCGGAGAGCGGCTTCGACTGCAGTGGCTTGATCGGCTACGTCTACCGCAATGCCGCGGGTATCCAGCTGCCGCGCTCGACCCGCGACATGGTCAATCTGCGCGTGCCCAATGTCGGCCGCAGCGACCTGCAGAGCGGCGACCTGGTGTTCTTCGCCACCAATGGCGGCGGCAAGGTCAGCCACGCCGGCATCTATGTCGGCGAGGGGCGCTTCGTGCACGCGCCGTCCAGCGGCGGCACCGTGCGCCTGGACTACCTGACCCAGGCCTACTGGCAGAAGAGCTACCTCGGCGCCAAGCGGGTCCTGGCCGCCGGCCAGCTGGCACGCCAGCCATGACCAACCGCACGCTCAATCTCGACGACGCCCTCTACCAGTACCTGCTGGATGTGTCCCTGCGCGAGGCGCCGCTGCTCAAGCGCCTGCGCGAAGAGACGGCGCTGCTGCCGATGGCGCGCTGGCAGATCGCCCCCGAACAGGGCCAGTTCATGGCCCTGCTGGTGCAGCTGTGCGGCGCGCGCAAGATTCTCGAGATTGGTACCTTCACTGGCTACAGCGCCCTGTGCATGGCCCAGGCGATGCCCGAAGACGGCCGGCTGATCTGCTGCGACCTGCCCGGCGAGTACAACGCCATTGCCGAGCGCTACTGGTACGAGGCCGGGATGAGCGAACGCATCGACCTGCGTCTGGCGCCGGCGCTGGAGACCCTCAATGCGCTGGAGCGCGGCGGCCACGGCGAGAGCTTCGACCTGATCTTCATCGACGCCGACAAGGCCAACTACACGGTGTACCTGGAGCACGCCCTGGTGCTGGCGCGCAAGGGTGGCCTGATCCTGTTCGACAACACCCTGTGGAGTGGCCGGGTGCTGGAGCAGAACCCGGACAGCGCGGATACCCGCGCGGTACAGGCGCTCAACCGCGGCCTGCGCCGTGATACGCGCGTCGATCTGAGCATGCTGCCGCTGGGCGACGGCCTGACGCTCTGCCGCAAGCGATAGGACTCGCGGCTGCCGCACGCCATGCCGGAAGTCATCCGCCTGCCGCCACAGCCTGACGCCTGCGAGCTCTGCGCCCGCACTCTGCCGCTGACCCGCCACCATCTGATCCCCAAGGCCCTGCACGACAAGCCTTACGTGCAGAAGCGCTTCGCCAAGAGCGAACGCATCACCGCGACCTTGTGGGTCTGCCGCGCCTGCCACAACCAGATCCACAAGCTGTTCAGCGAGAAGGAGCTTGCGCTGACCTACAACAGCCGCGCGGCGCTACTTGGCGACCAGCGCCTGCGCACCTTCGTCGAGTGGCTGGCGAGCAAGCCGGCGGGATTCACGCCCAGGCCCTGAAACGACGTCAGGCGGCCAGTACCTCGCATTCCACCACGCAGCGCTGGCAGGCCTGGGCGCATTGCTGGCAATGGTCGTGCGGGTGTTTGCCGCACTCCTCGGCGCAGGCCTGGCAGGTTACCGCGCAGAGCCGCAGGAATTCGTCGCACAGCGGGCTGTCGCGCACCATCAGGCGCTCGGCCAGGCGGCAGATGTCGGCGCAGTCGATATCGCAGGCGATGCAGATGGCCATGTTCTGCAGGTCTGGCTCCTTGAGACAGGCGGCGAGACAGGTTTCGCAGGCGATGGCGCAGGCGCTGCAGGCCTGGATGCAGGAGGCGTAGTTTGGCTTGGCCATGGGATTCTCCTTTGCTCGGATTGTCTTGGCTGTGAGCCCCTGTACCGTCGAGGGTTCGACCGATCTGCCGGGCGGCGCGCAGCGCGAGGCCGGACTAAGCTTGCCGCAGTTCGGCTCGATCGATACGGTCGGGCCTGCATTGTCCAGGGCGAGGGGCAGCGCGTGATGAGCAAGGCAGCAGAGGCTTACCAACCGTCCACCGTGCTGGTGGTCGACGATACTCCCGACAACCTGATGCTGATGACCGACCTGCTGAAGGACAGGTATCGGGTCAAAGCTGCCAACAGTGGCGAGAAGGCGCTACAGATCCTCCAGGGTAATTCGCTGCCCGACCTGATCTTGCTGGACATCATGATGCCGGGCGTATCCGGCTATGAGGTGGCCGAGCGCCTCAAGCAAGAGCCGCGTACCCGTGACATTCCGATCATCTTCCTCACGGCCATGGCGGCCACCGAGGATGAGATCCACGGCCTGGCGCTGGGCGCTGCCGATTACATCACCAAGCCCATCAGCCCACCGGTCGTCCTGGCGCGGGTCGAGACCCAGCTCAAGGTCAAGGCGGCAGCAGATTTCCTGCGCGACCAGAACGAGTTTCTCGAGCAGGAGGTTCAGCGGCGCACGCGCGAGGTGATGGCCATCCAGGACGTCACCATCCATGCCATGGCCTCGCTGGCCGAAACGCGCGACAACGAGACCGGCAACCACATCCGTCGCACGCAGAACTACGTCAAGTTGCTTGCCGAGCTGTTGCGTGACCATCCGCGCTTCCGCCACTTCCTCGATGAGGACACCATCAGGCTGTTGTACAAGTCCGCGCCGCTGCACGACATCGGCAAGATCGGTATCCCCGACCGCATCCTGCTTAAGCCCGGGCGGTTCACTCCCGAGGAGTTCGAGATCATGAAGACCCACACCACGCTGGGTCGCGATGCCATCCAGCATGCCGAGGACCAACTGGGCGTGGATGTCGACTTTCTCCGTCTAGCCAAGGAGATCGCCTACAGCCACCAGGAGAAGTGGGATGGCAGCGGCTATCCTGAAGGCCTGGCCGCCGACGACATTCCCATCAGTGCCCGCCTGATGGCGGTGGCGGACGTCTACGATGCGCTGATCAGCCGTCGCGTATACAAACCCGGCATGCCCCACGAGCAGGCCGTCGGCATCATCCGCGAGGGCCGCAGCTCGCATTTCGATCCGGACATCTGCGACGCCTTTCTGGCCAATGCCGAGCGCTTTCGTGAAATCGCCGAGCGCTTTGCCGACGGCGACCAGGAAATGGCCAAGCAGTTGGCCGCCCTGGAGCAGATCGCCCAGGAGCCCTGAGCACCGGCCAAAACCTCGCAGAAGGAGTCTGGGATGAGAGCGCTGGTATTGCTTGAACGTCTCGCGCTGCGGCACAAGCTAATCCTGGGTTTTGCCGTGCTGCTGGCGCTGGCCCTTGCGCTGGGGATACAGAGCTTGCGCACCCAGGCCCGGCTGACCGGCGATCTGCAGCATCTCTACGATCAGGATCTGATGGGCGCCCTGCACCTGCACGAGGCGAGGGTGCAGTTGCCGCACATCGTCCAGGCGTTGCAGCGCTCGGTGACCACCAGCAACGCGGAAGTCCGCATGGAGGCCCTGCAACAGCTGGAAAGCGCTCGGCAGCGCCTGCATGAGGCCCTGGCCCAGGCCAAGAGCACTCTTTGGCGCAACGAAAATCAGGTCAAGCTGGCGACGCTCGAACTGCACCTGGAGCGGCTGGAGCAGACCGGAGACGAGGCCCTGCAGCTCGCCGGGCAGGGGCGCCAGGGCCAGGCGCAGCTGTTGCTCAACAGCGACGACTTCCAGCGACTCGACCGCCGCGCCGACG
The DNA here is from genome assembly GCF_029837695.1 of Pseudomonas sp. GD04019. Lineage (GTDB taxonomy): Bacteria > Pseudomonadota > Gammaproteobacteria > Pseudomonadales > Pseudomonadaceae > Aquipseudomonas. Next base: position 118,440 of record NZ_JAOEEA010000013.1, on the reverse strand, counting down.
ACCTGCTCGAGGAGATAGCGCAGGTCAAACAGGCGGCACTGCGCGACTTGGTTGCGCGCATCTCCGATTATGCCCGGCAGCAAAGCCTGCTCACCTACGCCTTGTTGCTGGGCGGCCTGGCGCTGGCTCTGGTGCTGGCCTGGCTGGTCAGCCAGTCGATCCGCAATCCGCTGGAGCGGGTGCGCAATGCCGTCGACCAGCTGGCGGCCGGGCAGCTGGGCCGCAGCATCCCGCATACCGATCTGCACAACGAGACCGGCGACCTGGCACGCGCCATTGCCCAGTTGCAGATCGAGCTGCGCCAGCTCGAACGGCAGCGCTGGGTCAAGGGACATGTCTCGCTGCTGCAGAGCGACCTGCAACAGGCGGAAACACCGCAGCAACTCGCCCAAGCCTTTTTCGCTCGCATCGCGCCGCAACTGGGCATGTGCCAGGGGGTGTTGTACGTGCTCTACCAGGGGGCGCCCCGTCTACAGCTGGTGGGTAGCTACGCGGTGGATGGCGAGCACCCGCCGCACGCCGAGATCGAGCTTGGCGAGGGGCTGCTCGGCCAGTGCGCACTGGATCGCCAGCCGCGTCAGCTGGACCACCTGCCCGCGTCCTTCTGGCATGTGCGTTCCCAATTGGGCGAGGCTGCCGTCAGCCATCTGCTGGTGCAGCCGGTGATGCGCGGCGAGCGCCTGCTCGGCGTACTGGAACTGGCCGGGTTTCGCCCTCTGGAGGAAAACGAGGCGCTGTTGCTGCAGGAGGTGCTGCCCAGGCTGGCTGGCGCCATGGCCATCATGGAGCGCAGCGAGACGGCCCAGGCGCTGCTGCAGGAGACCCGGCGTCAGGCCGACGAGATGGGCGCCCAGGCCCAGCAGCTGGAGCACCAGGCCCGGGAATTGGAGGTGCAGCAGGCAGCTCTGCGCGCTACCGAGGCCTGGTACCGCGGCATCATCGAGGCATCGCCGGACGGCATGCTGGTGCTGGGCGCCGACGGTCGCATCCTGATGACCAACCCCCAATTGGATATCCTGTTCGGCTATGAGCACGGCGAGCTGATCGGCGAAAGCGTCGAGCGCCTGGTGCCTCAGGGCGCCCGCGAACGCCATGCAGGCTTGCGCAACGGTTTCATCGCTACCGGCACCACCCGGCAGATGGGGGCCAACCTGGATGACCTGCGCGGCGTGCGCAAGGACGGCAGCCTGTTCTCGGTGGAGATCGGCCTGTCCCACCTGCCCAGTCTGGCAGGGCGCGGCATCTGCGTGTGCGCTTCGGTGCGCGATGTCAGCGAGCGCCGGATGATGGAGACCAAGCTGCGCACGGCCAGTGAACGCCTGAACCTGGCCCAGGAGGCTGGCGACATCGGTCTGTTCGATGTCGATCTGGTCACTGGCCAGAACTACTGGACGCCGCAGTTGGAGAAGATGTTCGGGCTCCAGCCCGGTGGCTTCGGCGGCACCCTCGAACACTGGACGGCGATGGTGCACCCGGAAGATGTGGAGCGGGCCAGCGGCGTATTCATCGAAGCGATCGAAAGCGGCGCCGATCGCCTCGAACTCGACTTCCGCATCGTGCGGCAGAACGACGGGGTGGTGCGAACCTTCAAGTCGCTCAGCCGCTTCACACGGGCCGCTGACGGCACGCCGCTGCGCGCGACGGGGATCAATATCGACATCAGCGCGCTGACCGAGGCACGGGCGCTGGCCGAGGAGGCTACCCGAGCCAAGAGCGAGTTCCTCGCCAACATGAGCCACGAGATCCGCACGCCGATGAACGCCATCATCGGCATGAGCCACTTGGCGCTGCGTACGGAACTGGACAACAAGCAGCGCAACTACATCGAGAAAGTGCACCGCTCGGCGGAGAATCTGCTGGGAATCATCAATGACATTCTCGACTTCTCCAAGATCGAAGCCGGCCGCATGAGCCTCGAGCAGATCCCCTTCCGCCTGGAGGATGTGCTCGACAACTTTGCCGGGATGATCGGTCTCAAGGCCGAGGACAAAGGCCTCGAGTTGTTGTTCCAGATCCAGGCCGACCTGCCGACCGCACTGGTCGGCGACCCGCTGCGTCTGGGCCAGGTGCTGATCAACCTGGGCAACAACGCCGCCAAGTTCACCGAGCGCGGCGAGATCGTGGTGGGCGTGGAGCCGGTGGCTGCGAGCCTGGAGCAGGTGGAGCTGCACTTCTGGGTGCGCGACACCGGCATCGGCATGACGGCCGAGCAGTGCGGGCGCCTGTTCCAGTCATTCAGTCAGGCCGACAGCTCGACCACCCGCAGATACGGCGGCACCGGGCTGGGCCTGTCCATCTCGAAGAAGCTGGTGGAGTTGATGAACGGGCGCATCTGGGTGGAGAGCGAGCCGGGGCATGGCTCCACCTTCCACTTCCAGGTGCAGCTGGGGGTGCAGCAGGGTGCCCAGCCGCGGCGCATGTTCAAGGCCGACGAACTGCTGGGCATGCGTGTGCTGGTGGTGGACGACAACGCCAGCGCCCGCGAGATCCTCTCGGGTATGGCGCGTGGCTTCGGCCTGGAGGTGGATGTCGCCGAAAGCGGAGGCATGGCCCTGCGCCTGCTGGCCGATGCCGAGGCAAGGACGCTGCCGTACGACCTGGTGCTGATGGACTGGCGCATGCCGGGCATGGACGGCATGGAGACGGTGAGTCGGATGCACTCCGCCAATCTGCGCTACACGCCATCGGTGATCATGGTCACCGCCTTCGGTCGTGAAGAGGCCCGCGAGGAGGCCGAGCGGAAGGGCATCCAGCTGCCGGTGGTGCTGACCAAGCCGGTGACCTCCTCGACCCTGCTCGAGGCCATCGGCGCGGTGCTGGGCAAGGGCGTGCAGAGCGACACCCGCGCCACCGAACGCTCCGGGCAAAACGCCAGCACCATGGCCAATCTGCAGGGCTCGCGGTTGCTGCTGGTGGAGGACAATGAACTGAATCAGGAGTTGGCCCGCGAGTTGTTGGAGAGCGCCGGGGTGCAGTTGCGCCTGGCCTGGCACGGCCAGGAGGCGTTGGACATCCTGGCCGTCGACAACGACTTCGACGGCGTGCTGATGGATTGCCAGATGCCGGTGATGGACGGCTACACGGCAACCCGCAGGATTCGCGAGCAGGCGCATCTTGCTGCGCTGCCCGTGATTGCCATGACCGCCAACGCCATGGAGGGTGACCGCGAGCGCGCCCTGGCCAGCGGCATGAACGACCACATTCCCAAGCCGCTCAATGTCGAGAGCATGTTCATCACCCTGGCCAAGTGGATCAAGCCGCGGTCCGCGCGGCAGGTGGCGGCGCCGTCCCCCGAGCCTTCACGGGACGGCTTGCCGGCCAGCATCGAGGGCATCGACATGGCGGCCGGGCTGGCCACCTGCATGGGGCGCCGCGATCTCTATCTGCGCCTGCTGGGCAAGTTCCGCACTGCCCAGGCCGGCTTCGCCGAGCAGTTCCAGGCTGCGCTGGCCGACCCCGATGCGCGTGCCGCAGAACGGCTGGCCCACAGCCTGCGCGGTACCGCCGGCAACATCGGCGCCAGGGGCGTGGCGCAGGCCGCCGCCGAGCTGGAGCGGGCCTGTCAGGCCGGCGAGACAGCCGAGGTGCTGCAGGACCGGGCGGCGGAGGTGCAGCGCTGTCTGGCACCGACGCTGGCGGCGCTGGCTGGGCTGGGCGATGGCGGCGCGGGAACGGCAGGCGTTGCGCCGCGCAGCGATGCCGAGCTGGATCGGCAGCTGACCCGGCTCAAGCACCTGCTGGCCGAGAGCGATACCGCCGCCCTGAGGGTACTCGAGCAGCTGCGCGGGTTGTCACTCGACCCGGTCCTGGCCAAGCGCCTGGCGCAAGTCGCGCAGCAGGTCGAACTGTTCGATTTCGACCGGGCCCTGGAACTGTTGCAGGGGCAATTCTCTTGAGGCGCCCGCCGGCGCCGTTCCATTGTTCCACTCGGAGTGGACGTCATGATCATCGCCGAAGCCGTATTCCTCGTCGTCGACGACGCCGACACCATGCGCAAGGTCAACTGCAGCCAGCTTGAGCGTCTGGGCGCCCGGCATACCCTGACCGCCGCCAACGGTGCAGAGGCACTCGCTGTGCTGAGAACGCGCAAAGTCGACGTGATCCTCTCCGACTGGAACATGCCGGTGATGGATGGCCTCAGCCTGCTGCGCGAGGTGCGCGGCGACCCCAGGTTGGCGGCGCTGCCGTTCATCATGATCACCGCCGAGAGCTCGCGCGCGCAGATCACCGAGGCCATCGCCGCCGGGGTGAGCAGCATCCTGATCAAGCCTTATACCGCCAACGACCTGTCACAGCGCCTCGAGCGCGCCATGCGCCAGCGGCCGCGGGTGCCGCGGCCGGTGGTTGAGGCAGCTCCGGTAGGCGAGGCCGAGCCGGTGGCCGAGCGCCGCCCGACCCTGCTGGTGGTGGACGACGTGCCGGACAACCTGGCGCTGATCGCCGGGCTGTTCCAGGACGAGTACCGGGTGCTGGCTGCCCGCGACGGACGCGGCGCGCTGGCCATCTGCACCTCGGACGCACCGCCGGACCTGGTGTTGCTGGACGTGATGATGCCGAACATGGACGGCTTCGAACTGGCTCAGCACCTGCGTAGTCACCCGACTGCCAGCCGCATCCCGCTGATCTTCATCACCGCCATGAACGACCCGGCGGCGCAGTTGCGCGGACTGGAGCTGGGGGCGGTCGATTTCGTCAGCAAGCCGGTGGACCCCAAGTCGCTGCACCTGCGGGTAGTCAACCTGCTGCGCCTGGTCGAGCAGCGCAATGCCTTGCAGCAGGAATACGACAACATGCTGGAGCTGGAGCGCCTGCGCGAGGAGGTCAGCAGTATGTCGCGCCACGACCTCAAGGCGCCGCTGTGCAATATCCTTGGCCTGACTCGCGGCCTGCTCGAGGGTGGCAATCTCCTACCGCGCCAGCTGCACATGCTGCACAGCCTGGAGAACGATTGTCGGAGCCTGCTGGGAATGATCGACCTGGCCGCCGATCTGCACCGGATCGAGACCGGCCGCTTCGTGCTGCGCCCGATGCCATTCAACCTGCTGGAAATGACGCGGCGCCTGTGCGAGTCGGCCCGGCTGACTTACCAGGCCAAGGGCCTGACGATCGAGGTGGTGGCCGAGGACGCCAGCGAGTCGACGCCGCTGCTGGCCAACGGCGAGGAGCTGATGTGCTTCTCACTGCTGAACAACCTGCTGAAGAACGCCTGCGAAGCGGCCCCGGATCACGGCCGCGTGCGCCTGACGCTGGCACGTACCGACCGCGTCGTACTGGTCATGGAGAACCAGCCTGCAGTACCAGCGGCGTTTCGCGCACGCTTCTTCGAGAAGTACGCAAGCCATGGCAAGCCCGGCGGTACCGGCCTCGGCACCTATTCGGCGAGACTATTGGCCGAGGCCCAGCGCGGCAGCCTGGAGCTGGAGGTGGACGATGCTGCCAATCTCACGCGCCTGCGCCTGAGCCTGCCAGTGGCGGAGCAGGGGGCGACCAGTCCGGCGCGTTGACGTGCCCCGGCCCAGCAACTACCCTGCGCGCCTGCTTCAGGTGCCCCGACGCGACGCGTGCGTGGGTGAAACAGGGAAGCCGGTGCATTCGTTATGAAGATTCCGGCGCTGCCCCCGCAACGGTAGGTGAGTAGAAGGGTCGCTCGACGCCACTGTGCCGCGGCACGGGAAGGCGCGATCCGCAGGCCGCGAGGCCTGGCTCACGAGCCCGGAGACCGGCCTGTCGCGATCCACGGCAGTGCGGCGGGCTCTGCGGTTGCGGCCCCTCGGGCCTGGCCGCTCCTTTCCTCGTTCTGTCCTTGTTTATGCTCGTGTACCCGCCAGCCGGGTGCGCAGGGCGCTCTGGCGCCGGCAAAGAGGAGTCCGAACATGAACGAGTCGGCCGAACGCGACGCCCGTCACCTGGCGCGCATGCAACGCAAGAAAGCCCTGATCGACGAGAAGATCGCCCAGGCCCAGGACGAATACGGCCTGCTGCTGGTGCATTCCGGCAACGGCAAGGGCAAGAGCAGCTCGGCCTTCGGCATGGTCGCCCGCGCGCTGGGCCACGGCATGCGGGTGGGCGTGGTGCAGTTCATCAAGGGCGCCGCCAGCACCGGCGAAGAAGCTTTTTTCCGCCGCTTCCCAGACGAGGTGCAATGGTTCGTGATGGGCGAGGGCTTCACCTGGGAGACCCAGGACCGCCAGCGCGACATCGCCATGGCCGGCGAGGCATGGCAGGTGGCACGCCGGCTGCTGGCCGACGAGAGCATCGGCCTGGTGGTGCTGGACGAGCTGAACATCGCGTTGAAGCACGGCTACCTGCAACTGGGCCAGGTGCTCGCCGATATCGAGGCGCGGCCGTTGTTGCAGCACGTGGTGGTGACCGGCCGCGGCGCGCAGCCGGGGATGATCGAGGCGGCGGATACGGTGACCGAGATGACCCTGGTCAAGCATGCATTCAAGGCCGGAGTGAAAGCCCAGAAGGGAGTGGAGTTTTGAGCGCTTACCCTCTCCCCGGCCCTCTCCCGCAGGCGGGAGAGGGGGATGTGAATCTGAAGCCAGCGCGTACTACTCCCCTCGCCCATTTATGGGAGAGGGGTTGGGGGAGAGGGCGATGACCGCACGCCACTGCCCGGCCCTACTGATCGCCGCGCCCGCGTCGGGCCAGGGCAAGACCACCGTCACCGCCGCCCTGTCGCGCCTGCACAGCCGTGCCGGCAAACGGGTGCGGGTGTTCAAGTGCGGCCCGGACTTCCTCGATCCGATGATCCTCGCCCGCGCCAGCGGCGCGCCGGTGTACCAGCTGGACCTGTGGATGGTCGGCGAGGACGAGACCCGGCGCCTGCTCTGGCAGGCGGCCGGCGAGGCCGACCTGATACTCATCGAGGGCGTCATGGGCCTGTTCGACGGCAGCCCCTCGGCCGCCGATCTCGCGCGCCGTCTGCAAGTACCGGTGCTCGGCGTGATCGACGCCGGCGCCATGGCCCAGACCTTCGGCGCCATGGCTTATGGCCTGGCGCACTTCCAGCACAGCCTGCCGTTCGCCGGGGTGCTGGCCAACCGCACTGGCAGCGAGCGCCACAACGGCATCCTGCGCGACAGTCTGCCTCCCTCGATCCGCTGGTTCGGCGGCCTGCCGCGTTCCGCCGCGATCGAGCTGCCGCGCCGTCACCTGGGGCTGATCCAGGCCGAGGAACTGGCCGATCTGGACACCCGCCTCGACGCCGCCGCCGATGCCCTGCTGGCCAGCGCCGGCGAGCTGCTGCCAGATCCGGTGAGCTTCGCTGCGCCGACCGCGCAGGTCGTCGAACCGCTGCTGGCTGGCGTGCGCATCGGCGTGGCCCGCGACACCAGCTTCGCCTTCCTCTACCAGGCCAACCTCGACCTGCTGCGCGCGCTGGGCGCCGAGCTGGTGATGTTCTCGCCGCTGGCCGACCATACCCTGCCGGAGGTGCACAGCCTGTACCTGCCCGGCGGCTATCCCGAGCTGCACCTGCGCCAACTGCAGGGCAATCGACCGATGCTCGATGCCATTCGCGCCCATCACGCGGCCGGCAAACCGATCCTCGCCGAGTGCGGCGGCATGCTCTATCTGCTCGAGGCATTGACCGACAAGCAGGGTGAGAGCGCCGAACTGCTCGGCCTGCTGCCGGGGCGCGCGGTGATGCAGCCTCGCCTGGCGGCGCTGGCGTTGCAGGCAGTAGAGCTGCCGGAAGGCAGCCTGCGCGGGCATACTTACCACCATTCCGTGCTCGACTGCGCCCAGGCGCCGCTGGCCCGTGGCGTGTGCCCGAACGGCAAGCCGGTGGCCGAGGCGGTGTTCCGCAGCGGGCGCCTGACCGCTTCCTATATCCACTTCTACCTGCCGTCCAACCCCAGGGCGACGGCCGAGTTGCTGTTGCCATGAACGACCACGCCTTCAGCCCCGACGAGCGCGCCGCCGTCTACCGCGCCATCGCCGAGCGCCGCGACATGCGCCACTTCGCCGGCGGGCAGGTGGCCCCGGAGCTGCTCGCGCGTCTGCTGCAGGCGGCGCACCAGGCGCCCAGCGTCGGCCTGATGCAGCCGTGGCGCTTTGTCCGCGTCACCCGGCCCGAACTCAGGGAGAGTATCCATGGCCTGGTCGAGGCCGAGCGGGTGCGCACCGCCGAGGCGCTGGGTGAGCGCAGCGACGAGTTCATGCGGCTCAAGGTCGAGGGCATCCGCGACTGCGCCGAGCTGCTGGTGGCGGCCCTGATGGACGGCCGCGAGGCCCATGTGTTCGGCCGCCGCACCTTGCCGCAGATGGACCTGGCCTCGCTCAGCTGCGCCATCCAGAACCTCTGGCTGGCGGCGCGTGCCGAAGGCCTGGGACTGGGCTGGGTGTCGCTGTTCGATCCGCTCGCCTTAGCCGAGCTGCTCGGCATGCCGGCCGGTAGCCAGCCGGTGGCGGTGCTGTGCCTGGGGCCGGTGAGCGAGTTCTATGAGCGGCCGATGCTGGTGCAGGAAGGCTGGGCCAGCGAGCGGCCGCTGAGCGAGCTGGTATTCGCCGACCGCTGGGGGCAGCAGACGTGAGCCTCGCGCTGTCCGCCCTGGCCGGCATGGGCCTGGATGCCTGGTTCGGTGAGCCGCGGCGCTGGCACCCGCTGGTGGGCTTCGGCAACCTGGCCAAGCGCATCGAGCAGCGCCTCAACGCCGGTGGTCGCGGCTGGCGCAGTCATGGTGTCAGCGGCTGGTGCCTGGCGGTGCTGCCGCCGGTGGCACTGGTCTGGCTGCTGAGCCTGACCGACCTGGGCTGGCTGCTGGAGATTCTCGCCCTGTATTTCGCCGTCGGCCTGAAGAGCCTCGGTCAGCATGCGCTGCCGGTGGCGCAGGCGCTGCGCCTGGGCGATCTGCCGCAGGCGCGGCAGCGTGTCGGTTATCTGGTCAGCCGGCGCACCGCCGAGCTGGACGCCACCGGCGTGGCTCGCGCCGGCACCGAGTCGGTGTTGGAGAACGGCTCGGATGCGGTGTTCGCCGCGCTGTTCTGGTTCTGCCTGCTCGGTGCGCCAGGCGTAGTGCTATACCGCCTGAGCAATACCCTGGATGCCATGTGGGGCTACCGCAACGAGCGCTTCGAGCGCTTCGGCTGGGCCGCCGCGCGCATCGACGATCTGCTCAATTACATCCCCGCACGCCTGGTTGCGCTGACCTACGCACTGCTCGGGCGCACCGGCCTGGCCCTGCGCTGCTGGCGGCGCCAGGCGCCGCAGTGGGACAGCCCCAACGCCGGGCCGGTGATGGCCGCCGGCGCCGGTGCCCTGGGCGTCAGCCTGGGTGGCGCGGCCGTCTACCATGGCATCGAGGAGCAGCGCCCGCAGCTGGGCGAGGGCGCGCCGCCCCAGGCCCGCGATATCGAGCGGGCGCTCAACCTGGTGCATGGCGGTGTGGCCCTGTGGCTGCTGATACTGGTCGTGGGAGGGCTGTACCTTGCTTGAGCACGGTGGCCGCCTGCGCGAGGCAGCGCGGCGTTACGGCATTGCGCTGGCGGACTGGCTCGACCTGTCCACCGGCATCGCGCCCTATGGCTGGCCACTGCCGGCCATCCCCGGCTCTGCCTGGCAGCGCCTGCCCGAGGTCGACGACGGTCTGGAGGCGGCCGCTCGCGACTATTACGGCGTGTCAGCACTGTTGCCGGTGGCCGGTTCCCAGGCGGCGATCCAGGCCCTGCCGCGTCTGCGCCGCCCTGGCTTGCGGGTCGGCGTCGTGTCGCCGGCCTACGCCGAGCATGCCGCGGCGTGGCGCCGCGAAGGGCATCTGGTGCAGGAACTGGGTGAGGGCGCGGTGGAGCGCTCGCTGGAGCGCCTCGACGTACTGCTGGTGATCAACCCGAACAACCCCAGTTGCCGGCTGATGGAGCGCGAGCGCCTGCTCGCCTGGCATGCGCGTCTGGCCGAGCGCGGCGGCTGGTTGCTGGTGGACGAGGCCTTTATGGACTGCACGCCGGAGCACAGCCTGGCGGCCGACAGCCAGCTGCCGGGGCTGATCGTGCTGCGCTCGTTCGGCAAGTTCTTCGGCCTGGCCGGCATCCGCCTGGGCTTCGTACTGGCCGAGAGCGAATGGCTCGAACGCCTGGGCGAGCAGCTCGGGCCCTGGGCTGTCAGCGGACCGACCCGTGCGGTGGCCAGCGCCTTGCTGGCCGACAGCGAGGGGCAGCGCCGCCAGCGCGAGCGCCTGCGTGCCGATGGCCTGCGCCTGGCCGTGCTGCTCAGCGACCATGGCTTGGCCCCGGCCGGTGGCACCGCGCTGTTCCAACTGGTCGGCCATCCCCAGGCGGTCGGCCTGCATGGCTACTTCGCACGGCGCGGCATTCTCCTGCGCCTGTTCGCCGAGACCCGCTGCCTGCGCTTCGGCCTGCCCGGCGACGAAACAGGCTGGCAGCGCCTGGAGCAGGCGCTGAAGGAGAGGCCGCAATGAGCGCCACTCTAATGATCCAGGGCACCACCTCGGACGCCGGCAAAAGCACCCTGGTGACCGCCCTGTGCCGCTGGCTGCAGCGCCAGGGCGTGAGCGTGGTGCCGTTCAAGCCGCAGAATATGGCGCTGAACTCCGCCGTCACCGCCGATGGCGGCGAGATCGGCCGCGCCCAGGCGGTGCAGGCCCAGGCCGCGGGCCTGGCGCCGCACACCGATATGAATCCGGTACTGCTCAAGCCCAATTCCGATACCGGCGCCCAGGTGATCATTCATGGGCGAGCCGTGGGTAATATGAACGCCGTCGCCTACCACGACTACAAGCGCGTCGCCCGCGAGGCGGTGCTCGAGTCCCACGCACGGCTGACGGCGCAGTACCCGGTGGTGATGGTGGAGGGCGCCGGCTCGCCGGCCGAGATCAACCTGCGTGCCGGCGACATCGCCAACATGGGCTTCGCCGAGGCGGTGGACTGCCCGGTGCTGCTAATCGCCGATATCGACAAGGGTGGGGTGTTCGCCCATCTGGTGGGCACCCTGGAGCTGCTTTCGGAAAGCGAGCAGGCGCGGGTGAAGGGCTTCGTGATCAACCGCTTCCGTGGCGATATCGCCCTGTTGCAACCGGGGCTGGACTGGCTGGAGCAGCGCACCGGCAAGCCGGTGCTCGGCGTGCTGCCGTACCTGATGGACTTCCACCTGGAGGCCGAGGACGCGGTACAGGTGCTGCAGCCGGACAAGGAGCGCGAGGTGCTGCGCGTCGCCGTGCCGGTGCTGCCGCGCATCAGCAACCACACCGACTTCGATCCGTTGCGCCTGCATCCGCAGGTGGACCTGCAGTTCATCGGCCCCGGCCAGGCGATTCCGCCGGCCGACCTGATCATCCTGCCCGGCTCGAAGAGCGTGCGCGCCGACCTGGCGCGCCTGCGCGAGCATGGCTGGGACGCGGCGATCGCCCGCCACCTGCGCTATGGCGGCAAGGTGCTCGGCATCTGCGGCGGCCTGCAGATGCTCGGCACGCGCATTGATGACCCCCACGGCCTGGAGGGCCCGGCCGGCAGCAGCGCGGGCCTCGGCCTGCTCGACTACGCCACCGTATTGGAGCAGGAGAAGCAGCTGCGCAATGTGCAGGGTCGGCTGGTCCTTGGCGATCTGCCGGTCAGTGGCTATGAGATCCATGCCGGCGTCAGCTCCGGCCCGGCGCTGAGCAATCCCGCCGTGCGCCTGGACGATGGCCGCGCCGATGGCGCCATCAGCGCCGACGGCCAGGTCATGGCCACCTACCTGCACGGCCTGTTCGAGCGGCCGGCCGCCTGCGCCGCGCTGCTCGCCTGGGCCGGCCTACGCGAGGCGCGCCAGGTGGATTACCATGCGCGCCGCGAACGCGATATCGAGCGCCTGGCCGACCTGGTCGAGGCGCATCTGGATACCCGGCTGCTCCGCGAACTCTGTGGTCTGTAGGGTGGATGTCGTTGTGTACATCTACCTGGGCGCTGCTGGTGGATCGATGGAGCGCGATCCACCCTACACCGGCCGGCATTCTTGAGAGGAGCCCAAATGCTTGAACTGATCCTCGGTGGCGCCCGCTCTGGCAAGAGTCGTCTGGCCGAGAAACTGGCGGCGGACAGCGGCCTGCCGGTCACCTATATCGCCACCGGCCAGGCCTGGGACGGCGAGATGGCCAAGCGCATCGCCCATCATCGCAGCTCTCGCCCGACCGAGTGGGGCCTGGTGGAGGAACCTCTCGAACTGGCCCGTGCCCTGCGCGACAATGCCGCCCCCGACCGCTGCCTGCTGGTCGACTGCCTGACCCTGTGGCTGACCAACCTTCTGATGTTGGAAGACGAGACGCGTCTGGCCATGCAGCGCGACGCCTTCCTCGAAGCGCTGGGTGAGCTGCCCGGGCGCATCATCCTGGTCAGCAACGAGACTGGCCTGGGCGTGGTACCGCTGGGCGAGCTGACCCGTCGCTACGTCGATGAGGCCGGTTGGCTGCACCAGGCTGTGGCCGAACGGGCCGAGCGCGTGCAGTTCTGCGTCGCCGGCCTGCCCATGCTGCTCAAAGGAGCGCCGCTATGACTTCCTCACCCTGGTGGCAGCAGGCCTGCCGCCTGCCTGACACCGTCGCCGAGGCCGCTGCTCTGGCGCGCCAGGCGCAGTTGACCAAGCCGACCGGCGCCCTCGGCGCGCTGGAGGCTCTGGCCGTGCGCCTGGCTGCGCTGCAGGGCCGCGAGAAACCGGCCATCGCCCAGCCGCAGCTGGTGTTGTTCGCCGGTGACCACGGGGTAGTCACCGAGGGCGTGTCGGCCTATCCGCAGGCGGTGACCGCGCAGATGCTCGGCAATTTCGTCGCCGGTGGCGCCGCCGTTAGCGTGCTGGCCCGCGAGCAGGGCATGCCGCTGCGCCTGGTCGACCTCGGCACCATCAATCTGGCGTTGGAGCTGCCCGGCGTGCGCCACCTGCGCCTGGGCGCCGGCACTGCCAACTTCGCCATCGAGCCAGCCATGACCGTCGAGCAATGCGTGGCGGCGCTGCAGGCTGGCCGCGACGCGGTGCAGCAGGCGCTGGCCGAGGGCTGCGACCTGTTGCTGGCCGGTGAGATGGGCATCGGCAACACCAGTGCCGCCACGGCCCTGGCCTGCGCCCTGAGTGATCTGCAACCCGGCCTGCTGACCGGCCCCGGCACCGGTCTCGACGGCGCCGGCGTTAGCCACAAGCAAGCAGTAATCGAGCGTGCCCTGGCGTTACACGGCTCGCAGCTGGCCGATCCCTTCGAGGCCTTGCGCCGGGTTGGTGGCTTCGAGCTGGCCGCCCTGGCCGGTGCCTACCTGGCCTGTGCCCAGGCCGGTATTCCGGCCGTGGTCGACGGCTTTATCTGCAGTGCGGCAGCCCTCTGCGCCGTGCGCATGAACCCCGGCGTGCGGCCCTGGCTGCTGTTCGCCCATGCCGGCGCCGAGCCGGGACACGCGGCGTTGCTGGCCGAACTCGATGCCAGCCCGCTGCTCGACCTCGGCCTGCGCCTGGGCGAGGGCAGCGGCGCGGCGCTAGCGCTGCCCCTGATCAAGCTTGCCTGTGTGTTGCACGGCGGCATGGCTACTTTTTCTGAAGCTCTCGTTGAGGACAAACAATGACCCTTTCCCTGGATATGCTGCGCCACGGCGTGACCGACGCCGGCCCCGGTTTTCGCGGCAGCAGCGACGACGCACTGACCGCGCAGGGCCGTCAGCAAATGCAGATGGCCCTGGCCGGCAAGGGCGGCTGGGACCTGGTGATCAGCTCGCCGCTGCAGCGTTGCGAATCCTTCGCCCGCGAGTTTTCCGAAGCCAACGGCCTGCCGCTGCGCATCGAGGCCGATCTGCGTGAGCTGCACTTCGGCGCCTGGGAGGGCCGCAACTCGGCCGAGGTGCTGCTGGAGGACCCGGAGGCGCTCGGCAAGTTCTGGAACGATCCCTACCGCTTCACCCCGCCCGAGGCCGAGCCGGTGCGCGACTTCGCCCAGCGCGTGCTGGGCGCGGTCGAGCGCCTGCAGGCCGAGCTGGATGGCCAGCGTGTGCTGCTGGTGACCCACGGCGGTGTGATGCGCCTGCTGCTGGCGCGTGCGCGCAACCTGCCGGAGAACCAGCTGCTGCAGGTGGACGTGGGCTACGGCGCGCTGCACGGTCTGAACGTCGGTCCTGGCCTGGCGTTGACCGAAGCCTGATGCTGCCGCAGCCGCTACTGATCGCCCTGCAGTTCCTCACCCGCCTGCCTATCCGGCTGGCGGGCATGCCGGAGCCTGCGCAGATCGGCCGCTCGCTGCTGTGGTATCCGCTGGTGGGGCTGCTGCTCGGTGGCCTGCTGCTGGCCCTGCGCGGGCTGCTCGGCGACACGCCGGCGCTGCTGCAGGCGGCCATTCTGCTGGCCGTCTGGGTCGGGCTCTCCGGTGGTCTGCACCTGGATGGCCTGGCCGACACAGCCGACGCCTGGGTCGGTGGCTACGGCGATCGCGAGCGTACGCTAGCGATCATGAAGGACCCGCGCAGCGGTCCGATCGCGGTGGTGGTGCTGCTGCTGGTGCTGCTGCTCAAGTTCGCCGCCCTGGTGGTACTGCTCGAACGAGGTGCCTGGGCCGGGCTACTGCTGGCGCCCTGGCTGGGCCGCGCGCTGCTGCCGCTGCTGTTCCTGACCACCGCCTATGTGCGCGCCGGCGGCCTGGGCGCGGCGCTTAGCGAGCATCTGCCGCGTGAGCGCCTGCCCCTGATCCTGGCGCTACATGGCCTGGCCATGCTGCTGCTCGGTTTCTCCGCCGTGCTGGCATTGCTCGCTGCCGTCCTGGTGTTCTGGCTGCTGCGCCGCGCGCTTATCTCTCGCCTGGGAGGCACCACCGGCGATACCGCCGGCGCGCTGCTGGAGCTGGGTGAGTGTGCGGTGCTGGTGGCGTTGGCGCTGTGGAGTTGATCGAAGCGTCTCGCCTGGTCGCGGCCTAAGTGCCTAGTGGTGCACTGCCCTCGGCGAGTGGCACCGTACAAAAGCGCCACACCTTAGGGCGGTCTCGGAGCGCAGCGGCAGTCGACCATCGATGAATGGATAAGCGTGTCTGGTACGCGCCGCGCACCCATAGGGTGACGCGGCTGTTCCCCTCGTTTTTGTCGCAACTGTAACTGCCTGATCGATAGATGCGGGTATATACCTGTACCCCATGTTGCCGACCCATTGCCTCTGTACCAAGTTGCGCCGCGCCAGCCGCGGGGTGACCCGCCTCTACGACGAAGCCCTGGCCGATGTCGGGCTGAATGCCGCGCAGTTTTCCCTGCTGCGCAACCTGCAGCGCCTGGGGCAGCCGAGCATTTCCGCCCTGGCCGAGGCCATGGGGCTGGATCGAAGCACCCTCGGGCGCAACCTGCGGGTGGTGGAGGGCAGGGGGCTGCTGCAGTTCGGTGGCGGTGCCGACCAGCGCAGCCGGCAGGTAACCCTGACCGCTGCCGGCGTGCGCGTGCTGGAGCAGGGCGCACCGTTATGGGAGCGGGCCCAGCAGGCGCTGGCGCTGCGCCTGGGCGCGGACAAGCGGGCAGAGCTGATGGCGCTGCTGGACGATCTGGAAACCATCGACTGACGGGAACGCCCCGCGGAGAACGCAGATGAACAACCCATGGCGCACGGCAGGCTGGCTCCTGCTGGGAGCATCGCTGATCCTCGCCCTGTCGCTCGGCGTCCGCCACGGCTTCGGCCTGTTCCTCTCGCCGATGAGTGGCGAATACGGCTGGGGGCGTGAAGTTTTCGCCTTTGCCATCGCCTTGCAGAACCTGATCTGGGGCCTGGCCCAGCCGATCACCGGAGCCATCGCCGACCGCTTCGGCGCGCGCCGGGTGATAGTCGCCGGTGGCTTGCTCTACGCCGTCGGCCTGGCGCTGATGGCCGGTGCCGACTCGGCCTGGTCGCTGTCGCTGAGCGCCGGGTTGCTGATCGGCATCGGTCTGTCCGGCACCTCGTTCTCGGTGCTGCTCGGCGTGGTCGGTCGCGCATTGCCGCCAGAGAAGCGCAGCATCGGCATGGGTATCGCGGCGGCTGCCGGCTCCTTCGGCCAGTTCGCCATGCTGCCGGGTACCCTCGGGCTGATCGGCTGGCTGGGCTGGTCGTCGGCCTTGATCGCTCTGGGCATGCTGGTGGCGCTGATCGTCCCACTGGCGCTGATGGTGCGTGACACCCCGCAACCGGCCCCGGCCGGCAGCGAGCAAAGCCTGGGCGAAGCGTTGCGCGAGGCCTGCAGCCACTCCGGCTTCTGGTTGCTGGCGCTGGGCTTCTTCGTCTGCGGCTTCCAGGTGGTATTTATCGGCGTGCACCTGCCGTCGTACCTGGTCGATCAGCACCTGCCGGCCTCGGTCGGTACGACGGTGCTGGCGCTGGTCGGGCTGTTCAACGTATTCGGCACCTACATTGCCGGCTGGCTCGGCGGGCGCATGTCCAAGCCGCGCCTGCTTACCGGCCTGTATCTGGCGCGCACGGTGGTGATAGTCGCCTTCGTCTATTCACCGCTGACCGAGTGGAGCGCCTATGCGTTCGGCATGGCCATGGGGCTGTTGTGGCTGTCCACGGTGCCGCTGACCAATGGCACGGTGGCCACCCTGTTCGGTGTGCGCAACCTGTCCATGCTCGGTGGCATCGTCTTCCTGTTCCACCAGATCGGCTCGTTCCTCGGCGGTTGGCTGGGTGGCTATCTATACGACCATACCGGCAGCTACGAGGTGGTCTGGCAACTGTCGATCCTCTTCGGCCTGCTGGCGGCGGCGCTCAACTGGCCGGTGCGTGAGCAGCCGGTGGCGCGCTTGCGGGCCGGAGCGGCGGCGTGAGCCGTACGACCGTCACCATGCTGGCCCTGCCGCCAGTGGCGCTCTTATTGGCGCTGGCCTGGTGGGGCTGGAGTCGTGGCGGGCTAGCCCTGCTGCAGCTGGGCATGAGCCTGTGCTGAGCGTCGCCGTGGCGACCGTTGCCGGCATGGGCGCGGACGAGTAGCGTGAGCGCATACCGTCTGGAGATGTCCCCATGATCGCTCGTCTTTCCTGCCTGCTGCTGTCGTCCCTGTTTGCCGCCCCGCTGTGGGCGGCTGAGTGTCCACCGCTGCTCAAGGACCAGGGCGAGCTGCAGCAGCTGCGTTCCAAGGAGCGCATCGACCTGTGCCAGCGCTTCGCCGGCAAGGCTCTGGTGGTGGTCAATACCGCCAGTCGCTGCGGCTTCACCCCGCAGTTCAAGGGGCTGGAGGCGCTCTACCAGCGCTACAAGGGCCAGGGGCTGGAGGTGTTGGGCGTACCCTCGGACGACTTCAAGCAGGAGGCCGACAGCAGCGGCGAGACGGCCAAGGTGTGCTTCATCGACTACGGCGTGACCTTCGCCATGAGCGAGCCGCAGGCGGTCAGCGGCGACGAGGCGATACCGTTGTTCAGCGAGTTGGCCGAGCAGAGCAGTGCGCCGCGCTGGAACTTCTACAAGTACGTGGTGGGCCGCGATGGCCAAGTGATCGCCAGTTTCTCCAGCCTGACCAAGCCGGACGACGAGGATCTGCTGGCGGCCATCGAGAAGGCTATCGCCCAGTAGTTAAGGGTGACCCATGAAAAAGCCGGGCAAAGGCCCGGCTTTTTCATGTTTGCAGAACCCGCCGTCAGAAGCGGTAGGTGGCCTGCAGGCCAACGCCGTGGGCGCTGTTGTTGTACTCGGCGCTGAAGCCCGGGGCGATCTCGCGGCCGGCCAGCTCGGTGGAGTGCTGGTTGACCTTGGCCTCGTTCTCGCGCAGGTAGGAGTAGGCCACATCGATGGTCAGGTCGGGGTTCGGCGACCAGCCGGCACCCAGGGAGAACACCTTGCGGTTGCCCACCGGGATGCGCACGCTGCGGTGCTCGTTCTCGGCCGGCGACGGGTCGAGGGCCAGGCCGGTACGCAGCACCCACTGCGGGTTCAGCTGGTAGGAGGCGCCGATGGCGTAGGACCAGGTGTCATGCCATTTCAGCTCTTCGGCGACTTCGGCGATCGGGCTCAGGCCGAGGATGCTCGGGGTGCCCTGGTTCTCGACCACGATTTCCTGCAGGCGGCTCCAGCGGGTGAAGGTGGCTCCGGCGTACAGGGTCCACTTGTCATCGAATTCGTAGGTCACCGAGGTGTCCACGGTCTCCGGGGTGGTGAAGTCCAGGGAGGCGTCGTACTGGCCGTTGAAGGCGCTGAAGATCGGGCCGTCGCCGCCGGTAATGCGGGTACGGCCTTCCAGGGTGTAGTCGACCTTGGAGTGGTAGGTCAGGCCCCAGGTCAGCTGGTCGGTGACATCGACCATCACGCCGGCGTTGAAGCCGTAGCCGACGTCGTCGCCCTTGATGCCGACCTTGGTCTCGCCGGTGCCGAAGGCGGCGCTGTTGTCCAGCTTGCTGACCAGCTTGCCCTTGATCTTGTTGATGGTCGGACCGAAGCCGACGGACACGCGGTCGTTGATCTGGTAGCTGAGGGTCGGTTGCAGGGTGACCACTTCCACCTTGCTGTACTGGCCCTTGAAGCGGCCGCCGAAGCTCTTCTCGTAGTCGCTGATCAATGCATAGGGCACATACAGGCCCAGGCCCCAGTGCCAGCTCTCGTCGATCGGGCTGGCATAGAAGGCGAAGGGCACTGGGGTCAGTGGCACCATGTCGCCCTTGGAAGTTTCGGCGCTGGCGTTGTCGAGGTCGACCTTGGCGTCGACCAGGCCGAAGCCGCCGGTCACTTCCGGGCGCTTGAGCTTGGTCAGGCCCGCCGGGTTGCCGAACAGGATGGAGGCGTCGTTGACCGCGGAGGCGCGACCGGCGAAGGAGGTGCCCATGCCGCTGACGCTCTGTTCATTGATGGCAACTCCATTGCCCAGGCTGTGAGTGGAAACCGCACCGATGGCCAGTGCGAGAGAAGTCTTCAACCAGAGTTTTTTCATTAGGAGGCTCACGAACAGCAAAAACGAGGGCGGCAAGCTAACTGGTTTGCCGGGCCTTGCCAACCGCTCTGGGACGGGTTTTTCGTGAACTTTCGTTAACCCCAGGATGGCCTGTAGGTGACTGGTCAGTCACTGCAAAGGTTTGGTCTTTCCCCATTCAGGCTGCCTGGTGCGGTGGTGGGACGCATTGCTGCCAGGCTTGCAGGAAGTCGCGCAGACGACCATGCGGATGGAACACCTTGCGCCAGATTCGGGCCATTCCGTGCAGGTCGTCGGCCGCCGGTAGCGTCGCCTGTTCGCTCTCCACCAGCAGCCAGGCGATGGCCGTGGCATAGCGCAGGTTGACCGTCAGTTCCAGGTGCGGGGCGGCGAGGAAGGCGTGCTGGCTGGCCAGGCCGCGGACCAGGCTGGCCAAGTCCGGATCGAGGGCCAGATGCTGATCCCACAGCTGTTGGTGGCGCACGGCGCTGATGCGGTAGAGGCCGTGGCCCTGGCTGTCGGTCAGTGCGCTACCGAGTGCCGATTGGCTGGCGGCGGCGCCCAGGAGCAGGGCTTCGGCGGTAGCTGAGTGTCGCCCCAGATAGACAAGCGTGGGGCGGATGACATGTTGGCACAACTCGCTGGCAGCAATTCCCATGAGGCCCTCGCGAAAGGTGCCGGCGGGGTCAGGTGCTTGGCAGCTGTTCTTGGTTCTAATAAAGACCCCGCCGGAAGCGGGGTTAGCCGCTCAACTTGAAGTCTAGTGCGACAAATAAGATGTAAAGGCTTGTTTTTAAATCATTTGAGCTTCTAGTCGCTTCTGCATATGTCGAGCTGCGATTAAGAGTCCGCTATTTACAAGCAGGCGCCGGCTTCAGCCGGCGCCTGTTTCCCATGCTTATTGGTGGGTGATCTTCAGCTGGTTGAACTGCACGGCACCTGCCTCGGTGTTGTCGCCAATGTTGTCCTGCACATAGGAGCCGGCCTTGAAGTACATGGTCTGCGCGCCCCAGGTCGGGTCCAGCTTGGTCGTCCAGCGCTCGCTCACCGAGTTGACCTTGGTGTAGACCGCCAGCGTGCCGGCACGGGTGAGGCGGATGGAGTAGGAGAACGACTGGTTCATCGCTACGCCATTGCGAATGGTCACGCTGACGCTATCGACGCCCGGTTTGGTGCGGTAGATCGCAACGATCTTCCCGGTCTTGTCCGAAGCGCTGTACTGGTACTGCACCTTGATGGGCGGATCGTCGCCTTCCACGTTGTGGATCTGGCCGATCACGATCTTTCCGGTGGACGGAACCTGAGTGACTTTCAGCGTCGCGTCCAAAGCGTTGTTGTTGGCGTCCTGATACTTCCAGTTACGCCGGGTGCCGTCGGCATAGGTCTCGCGCAGTTCGCTGCGCGGGTACTTGGCGTTCTTGGTGGTGGTGCCGTCCACCGGCGCCCAGAAGAACAGGACGCCGTTGATGTTCTGGAAGTAGTCGTCCTGGTAACCGCCGGCGAGCATCGGGGTGTTGATGGTGGTAGCGGGTTCGCCGACAGGGATGGTGAGGTTCCAGGTATTGAGGTCGATCATGAAAGTAAAAAACTCCGACGAATAACGATGTAAATCTCATTCGGAGCGCAGGTCGATCCCGACTTGAAAAACTGCCTAGCCGCCCTGCCAGTTACTCGCACACAGAATGAAGCTTTTGCCACCTGGCCAGTGATCCGGCCGGGAATGGAGCGCTTTATACGGTGCTGTTTCGGCTTTGGTAATTACCGTTCGTCGAGATACTGGCGCCTATAAATTGACGATAATTCGGCGCTATGTGGGGACTCTCTATCGCATTGATGCGCAAGGGATTTCCGTCAGCGAAACGGCAGGTTCTGGGCGTCTGTTCAAAGGTCACTGCCGACGAACGGAAACCCCCAGGCTAGAGCGGTTTGTGAAGCGATTCTCAACTCGCAGGGAGAGGCTGTTTCAGCAGCGAAACGGCTAGTGGTAGCGGGGTGTGATGGAGGTCACGCAGCATCGGCAGAGCGGCGGCGAACCCGGGAGGGTTTCGCCAGTCTAGTGAGAGCTGCCCATCGTTCAGGCGTCGATGGCGGTCGCCGGAAGCCGAGCATTCTCCGACTGGGAGTTCTCAACCATCTGGAGAATCGCCATGCACATCCGCTCTGCCTGCTTCTCTTCCATTGCTCTGGCCGCCGCGCTCTCCACGCCCATGGCTCAGGGCGCCGCGACCATAGTCGTCAACAACACGGAGGATGTATTTCGTCCTGCTTGTACGGATGACTGCTCGCTGCGCGAGGCCATCTACAAGGCCAACCTCAATCCCGGCCCGGATCGCATCGAGCTGCGCCCGGGCACCTACTCCCTTACCTTGGCCGACCCTGGCTGGAACCCGGACGAGGAGCCCGATCCCGATGAGGACGTTGGTACTCGCGGCGACCTGGATATCACCGGCGAGCTGACCATCGTCGGTGGCATCTATACCAACACCTTCATTCAGGGCGTTTCCGATCGCCTGGTCGAGGTGTTGCCGGACGCCAAGCTGAACCTGCGCAACCTAAGCCTGCGTGGCGGTCGTGCCGACACCTATGGCGGGGCGATACGCAACGACGGTGAGACGGTGATCACCTACGTCGGCTTCTACGACAATCGCGCCACGCCAGGCATCCAGGGCAAGGGCGGGGCAATTGCCAACTTCGGTGAGCTGAATGTCAGGTTCAGCCTGTTCCGCGACAACAACTCCAACGGTGACGAGGGCTTCTCCGGGCAGGGTGGCGCTATCTACAACCTGGGCACGCTGGTGGTGCGCGACACTCACTTCCAGGGCAACAGCGTCACCGACAACGACGTCGACTACGCCCATGGCGGGGCCCTCTATAACGAGGGATATGCCGACGTGGCCCGTTCCTCCTTCGTCGGCAATCTGGCCGGGCAATATGCCGGCGGCGGTGGCGGGGCGGCGATCGTCAACAACCAGCGCGGCGTGCTGCGTCTGGTCAACAGTACGGTCAGCGGCAACTTCGGTACCGACACCAATGGCGTGATCGCCAACGGCCTGGCCGGTTTCTCGCCCAGCGGCGCGGAGGCGCAGATGCAGCTGAGCTATGTCACCGTGGCCGGCAACGAGGGGCTCGGCATCAGCAACCTGGGCAGCCTGACGCTGCGCAACAGCATCGTCGCCGGCAACCGCCTCAACCAGGTGCCGATCAACTGCAGCCACCAGGGGGTTGGTTATCGGGCCTCGGGGCTGCTGCTCGGGTCGGACGTCACCACCTGCACCGGCAACAGTGTCACGGTGGAGGACGATGTGGTGTTCTCCCAGGTGCTGGCTGCGCGGCTGTCCTCGACAACGGTTGCCAATGGCAACGGGCCCGGCACCCAGTACCACCAGCTGCGCAATGGCAGCCCGGCGGTGGATGCCGGTCTGGGCTCCTGTACCCACAACGACCAGCGCGGCGTGGCGCGGCCGCGCGATGGCGACCGCAACGGCAGCGCGATCTGCGACCTGGGCGCCTACGAGCGTTGACATACCCGTCAGCGCCGCCCGCCTGACCGGCGGTGGGCTGTGCGGGCTGGCCGCTCTGTCGGCTGGCCCGCACTGCTGACTCCGCCCGCCAGCCCATCCCGCTACGCCATTCGGCCGATGTCGCGGCGCATTCGTTGTGCTCTAGAGTCCCGTCGCTTATCGCAAGCGAGGCAGGTGGGCAGTGCTGTCCCTGCACCTCCAGCCCAATAACCATAACCACGGGGAATGCTTGATGAGCGATAACGCCAGCGACAGCCGGGAAGCCCTTTCTGCCCGGCGCTTCGACATCCGCTACGACGAACACGATACGCCGCGGATCTGGGTCAAGGACGACGTCTTCCTGACCCATTGGCTGAATGCCTACTCGATGACCATCCCCGATGGCGAGACCTTCATCGTTCAGACGATCAAGAAGTACCTCGGCAAGATCGAAGACCCGGTGCTGCTCCAGCAGGCACGCGGCCTGATCGGCCAGGAGCTCTCCCATTCCCGCGGCCACGAGCAGTTCATCGAGGTGCTGCAGCGCCAGGGCTTCCGCATGCAGACGTTCCGGCGCTTCACCGGCTTCCTGTCGTTCAAGATCCTCACCCCGACCTCGACCGCGCGGCAGCAGCTGGCCTTCGTGGTGGGCGTCGAGCGCATCAACGAGCTGTTCGCGGAGATCACCCTGAGCAGCGGCCGGTTGCGGCAGTGCGATGCGCGGGCCGGCGCGCTGTACGAATGGCACTTCGCCGAGGAAATCGAACACAAGTCCGTGGCCTTCGATGTCTACCAGGCCACCGAGGGTAGCCGCTTCTGGCTGGGCTACGGGGTGGTCATGGCCTACCTGGTCAACATGAGCTACCTGGCGCTCGCCTGCGCCACCTTCCTGCGCCAGGACGGCCAGTTGTTCCGTCTCGCTACCTGGCGTCGCGCTTTCCGCTATTTCTTCCGCGACGAGCGCTTCTTCGCGCGCATGACTCGTGGCTGCCTGCAGGTGCTCAAGCGCGGCTTCCACCCCACGCAAACCGACAACCATGCGCTCGCCGAACACGTGCTGAGCCAGCAGGTGATCCGCGCGGATATCGGCGAAACCCAGCCATCCGGGGGATGATGCGATGCAGCCCGTTTCCTCGGCGCTGGCCGGTGACTTCGCCGACCAGGCGCAACACACGCGGCTGTGGCCCTTTCTGCTGCGCCACGGCGGCAGCGCGATGGCCTATTCCTCGCTGCAGCCCGGCGCGGTCCATTTCATTCACGAGCAACTGGGCTACCTGGCCTATATCCCGGTCAGGCACCCGCTCTATGCGCCGCGCGGGATGAACGTGGTGATTGGCGACCCGATAGCGGCCAAGGCCGACTTCGCGCCGCTGCTCGATGCCTATCTGGCGAGCACCAAGACGCTCACGGTGTTTCTCGACATCGGCAGTGCCTTCGCCGATCTGCTGAGCGCCCGCGGCTATCCGGTGAACGAGTTTGGCGTCAATTCGGAGATCGACCTGGCCGGCTTCGACCTCGAGCTGCGCGGCAGGCAGTACGCCCACCTGCGCCGCTGGCGCAACAAGGCGCGCAGCGAAGGCGTGGAGGTGCACGAGGGTCGGCTCAGCGAGCAGGGCGGCGAGGAGCTGGACGAACTCAACCGGGAATGGCTCGCGCGCAAGGGCGGCCATGATCTCGCCGGCCTGACGCGGCCACTGGTGTTCGAGGACGAGGAGGACGTCCGCTACTTCTGGGCGCGCAAGCACGGCCGGCTACTGGCCCTCGCCGTGTTCGACCCCATGTACCGCGACGGTCGGGTCATCGGCTATCTGCACAACGCATCGCGGGCGATCAAGGACGCGCCGAACGGCACCAACGACGCCATCGTGCTGCACGCCATGGGCCAGTTCAAAGCCGAGGGCAAGGAGCTCCTTAGCCTGGGGCTGTCGCCACTGGCGCTGAAGAAGGGCGAGGCCTATCCGCACAACGCCTGGGTGGCCTGGGCGTTCGACTTCATCTATCGCCGCTGTGCGTTCATCTATCCCTGCCAGGGCAATTTCTTTCACAAGCAGAAGTACTGCGGGCGCCAGGAAGCTTCCTTCGTCGCCGGCTTACCGACGCTCAGGCTCTACCACCTGCTGGGAATCCTCAAGGCTCTGCGGGCCTTGTGATCGGCAGTCCCACAGGCACAACGTCACGAGGCAGGGTGCATATGTCCGTACAGAACTCGCAGGAAAAACTCGCCAGAGGCCAGATGGTCGAGCTGGCACGGCGCTACGCGACCCCCAGCTATGCGCGCTCGGGTTGGCAGATCGCCTCGACGCTGATCCCGCATTTCGCGCTGAACTACCTGATCTACCAGAACTGGAGCGGGCCGCTGTGGATAACCGTTTCCCTGCTGCTGCTGAACAGCCTGTTCCTGGCGCGCAATTTCGTGCTGTTCCATGACGTCATGCACGGCTCTCTGTTCCGCTCCAAGCGCCTGAGCGATGTCGTCGGTCCGTTGCTGGGGCTGCTGGTGTTCATGCCGGCGCACCACTGGCAGCACGAGCACAACTATCACCATGGCAGCACCAATGACCTGTCCCGCACCGGCATCGGCGACATGCCGCTCCTCAGCGTTCGCCAGTACCAGGCGCTGAGCCGCCGGCAGCGGTTCTATTATCGGGTCCTGCGCCATCCGGCCTTCTTCTTCACCCTGCACGCGCTGTACAAGCTGGTGATCTTCCCGCGCGTCGTCGCGGACCGGCGCTGGCCGCGCCATGTGCACCTGTCCGTGCACCTCACCAGCCTGGCTATCCTGTTGATCGGGCTGGGTCTGTGGGCCTCGGGCTACGACCTGGTGTTCGTGATCCAGCTGCTCAGCTACGCCCTCGGCACGCCGGTGATGGTGTTCCTGTTCTACATCAATCACCACTTCGAACAGTCACGCTGGTACCCGGCGCAGGAGTGGAGCTTCGTCGACAGCGCGCTGCACGGCTCGTCCGTCTTCATCTTCCCGCCCGTCCTGCGCTGGTTCTCCGCGAGCATCGGCATTCACAACGTCCATCACCTGATACCGCATATCCCCAACTACAACCTGAAGCGCTGCTGGAAGGAGAACGAGCTGTTCGCCGACGCGCAGGTGATTTCCTTCTGGGAGGGTTTGCAGGCGCTGCGCCTCAGGCTCTGGGACGAGCAGACGGGGCGCTATGTGGGCAAGGAAGGCTATCGCTTCCCCGTGGCTGAGGAAGTCTCCGCGCCCGGCTCCAGCGCCTCCCCCGCATAAAGGGGAGGGGCAGGCAGGCGCGGCTTGTGCTTAGCCGCGGTGCGTGATTCAGGCGATGATCACTTGCCCGGCATCAGCATCAGGCGCTTGTTGCCGTAGACCTTGTCGAGGTTGCGGCTCTGGAACGGGAAGCTCATGTAGCCGCCCTTGAGCCAGGCCTCGATGCCGTCGGCGTAGTGCGGGCTGGCCGGGTTGCCGGACTGGCCGGAGCTGTTGACGCCGATCATCGGTTCTTCCAGGCCGAAGTCGACCACCACGCGCATGGCCGGGATCAGCCAGACGTTGAAGTCATTGCCCCATTCGTAGGCGGCCACGTTGAGGGTGCCGTGGTCGCCGCCGGCCGGGTAGGGGCCGCGGTCCAGGTAACTGCTGATGGCCTCGATGCCGCTGCGCTGGCTGGCGCTCAGGTAGGGCGCCATCTTGGTAGCCTCGCTGGTCCAGTTGTACTGGTGCAGCTTGCCCCACTGCCAGGCGCTGCGATTGGCGCCCAGCTCGGCTTCCAGGTAGCTGACGGCGCCGGCCAGGCTGTGCGCCATGATCGCCGGCTTGTCTTCCTTCTGCGCGGTCTTCACGTCGTCCCAGAACGGACTGTCGTCGCGACCCAGCAGGTGGTCGGCCTGGGCCGAATAGCTGTTGTTGCCGATCTCCACCAGCGCACGCCAGGCCGGGCTGGTCTGCGGGCCCAGTTCGTCGAGGAAGGTGGCCTTGGCGCTTTCCTGGAGGAAGGCGCTGTACAGCGCGGCGTCGGCCGAGGTGGCTGCCATGCGGCCGTCGAAGGCCATCAGGCGCTTGTAGGCTTCCTCGGCCTTGCCGCGCTCGGCGGCCGGCAGGGCGGCGATGGCCTTCTTCAGCGGCTCGGCCATGCCCGGTGCATCGAACATCGCCTGCAGCTTGCCGGCGAACGGCGTGGTCTGGTCGTACTGCATGGCGATCATGCTTTTCTGATCGTGGCGTCCTGCGCCGGCCAGTTGCGCGATGCGCTCGGCCCGCTCGGGGTAGAACCAGGAGTTGGACAGCTGCATGCCGTAGCCGCGCGGCACGGTGCGGTGGTTGGCGGTGCCCAGCCAGCCCTGCATCGGGTCCTGGTCATAGGGGTGCAGCATGGCGTCGGCGTAGCCATCCCAGTCGTAGGCGCCGTCCCAGCCCGGCGACGGCACCAGGCCGGTACCCATCTTGCGGTTAGGGTAGCGCCCGGTGACCTGCCAGCCGATGTGCTGGGCGTCGGCGAACACGATGTTCAGCGCCATGGCGCGCACTTCGCGGGTGGCCTCGAAGGCCTGCTCCACGGACTGGGCGCGGGACAGGTCGAAGAAGGCGTCGATCGATTTGTCCGCCTCGCCCTGGATGCTGCGCAGGGCCAGGCCGTAGCCGCTGGACATCTGCAGCGGCTGCAACGGCGATTTGCGCTCGCCCAGGGCCGAGTTGAGCAGCGGGCCGTTGCGGGTCTCGTAGACGGTCTCGCGGATCGGTCGCTGGCCGCGGATGAAGAAGGTTTCCTGGCGCTCGCGGGCCGACTGCCACTTGCCGTTGGCCTGGTAGTAGAGGCGCCCGCCCTCGCGTTTGACCTTCTCCAGGAACAGGTCCTGGTTGTCGCCCATGACCATGGTCATGCCCCAGGCCAGCTTGCCGTTGAAGCCGGCGACCACGGCCGGTACCCCGGCGATGGATACGCCGGCGGCCTGGAATTTCGGCGAGCGGATCTGCACGAAGTTCCAGATCGACGGCATCGACAGCGGCAGGTGGGTGTCGTTGGTCAGCAGGCTCTTGCCGCTGCGACTCTTCTGCGGGGCGATGGCCCAGTTGTTGGAGGCGGCGACGCCGAGCATGTTCAGCTCCGCCACTTGGCCTGCGGCGTTGTTCACCGCGGCCAGGCCCGGAATCTTGCCGGCCAGGCTCAGGCCGCGCAGCTTCTCGGCTTCCTCGAAGGGCAGCGGTTCGTCCGGATAGCTGGGCAGCAGCCAGGCCAGCTTGTCGGCGCCGACCTTGTCCGCCAGGTTCAGCGAGGCGATTTCCTCCTGCAGGTTGACCGACAGGCCGAAATTAAGCAGGCAGAACAGCAGCACCGAGTCTTCCGGCTTCCAGTAGGCCGGGCGGTAGCCGCTCTCGGCCAGGTCCATCGGCAGCTTGTCCTGGTAGCGGAACAGGTAGGCGTTGACGCCGCGGGCGTAGACCTCGAAGAACTTCTTGATCCGTGGCGAGGCATTTTTGTACAGCACCTCGGCGCTGGCGCGCAGGTTGACGGTGCGCATGAAGCGGTCGATTTCCAGCACGCCGGGGCCGTTCATCTCGGCCAGGCGGCCCTCGGCCAGCAGGCGCATGCCGACCATCTGGCTGAGGCGGTCGGCGGCGTGCACGTAGCCCAGGGTGAACAGGGCGTCATGGAAAGTGGTGGTCTCGATCAGCGGCATGCCCAGCGCGTTGCGCCGCACCACCACGCTCTGCGCCAGGCCCTGGACGCGGACGATGCCCTGGTCCGGGTGCACGCTGCTGGAGTAGCGGCCATTCAGGAACGATTGGCAACCGCCGAGGAACAGAGTGCTGCACAGGGTGGCGGCAGCGGCGACGAACAGCGGACGGGAAAACAGGCGCGAACCCATGACTGGCTCCTGGCGCAGGAAGGCTGAGATGGGGACGGATTGTAGAGGGCGAAAGCAGCGGGGAGTAGGGGCCTGACAGGGCTTGCGCCCTGCCGGGTAGGTTCAGGTCAGGCGCCGTGGCACTTCTTGAACTTCTTCTGGCTGCCGCAAGGGCAGGGATCGTTGCGGCCGACTTCCTTCAGCGGGTTGCGCACCGGCTCCTGGTGATGATGGTTGCAGTGCGGGCCGTGCACGTGGCCGTCGTCATCGTGGTGATGATCGTGGTCGTGGTTGCAGTCGGGGCCGTGGACGTGGGGTTGCTGAGTCATGAAGCTACTCCGGAATATGATCGCCGGGGATTATCTCGCCATTGCGCTGCAGATGCACGTCGCGGCCGAAGAACAGGCCGGTCTTCAGCTCGCCGCGCAGGCGATAGCGGATCGGTCGATCCGGATCTTCCAGCGCCTTGACCACGCCCTTGAGGTGGCGCCACAGGTTGGTACGCACCGGTACCTCGAAGTGGCTGTGGCCATGGGCAGGGACATCGAGCCACTCGCTGGACTCGCCCTCGGCCAGCGGTACGCCATTGAGCTCGATGTCGTAACTCAGGCCGCGCATCGGCAATTCGAAATCGTTGGGATTGTCGATGCGAAAGCGCAGGGAAAACTGCTGCTCCAGCAGTTTGGCCTTGATCACATCGACCTTGACGAGGTGGACTTCCGGGTCCTGGAAATCACCACTGAACCAGCTGGTGCATCCCGTGAGGCCTGACAGCAGGCCGGTAATGATCGTCAGGGCGATGATGTGGAATTGCATCTGTGAAAACATTGCATCGCTCCAATGGACGCCCCAGTGTAACAAGCGGCTGCTTGGCGGCCACCTGCTGTTCCGAGAAAAAAACTGCGCCATACTGGGGGCCGAATTGGACAGGAGTGTGACCATGAGCCTCTACGAGATCGCGTTCGCCGGACAGGTGGTACCGGGTGCGGCGCTGGAGCAGGTGAAGGAGAACCTGGCGCGGTTGTTCCAGGCTGATGCTCAGCGCATCGCCTTGCTGTTCTCCGGGCGACGCATCGTGATCAAGAGCAACCTGGATGCCGCCGGTGCCGAGAAGTACCGCGCGACCATGGAGCGCGCCGGGGCGCTGGCCATCGTTCAGGCGCTGGAAGTGGAGGAGGTGGAGATGGCGCCGCCGCCAGCGCCTGCTCCGGTTGCTGCGCCAATTTCGGCTCCAGTGGCGGTCGCCGCATCGCCGGTGGCGGTCGCCAGCAGCGGCACATCGGCGCGGGTGATTCCGCGCGACGAGTACATGGCCGCCTTCAGTGATGTGCAGGCGCCGGATTTCGGCATAGCGCCGGTAGGTAGCGACCTGCAGGATGCCAAGCCCGAGGCCCAGGCGCCCCAGGTGGACTTCTCGCAGTTCAGCCTGGCACCGACCGGCAGCGACATGGGCCAGGCCAAGGCCGCTCCGGCCGGACCGCCGCCCGACACTTCGCACCTCAAGCTGCAGGAATAAGTACAAGGCCCGCGATTGCGGGCCTCGTTGCTTCTGACGTCAGCTCTTGCCGGTCGTGCACTTGGCCTGGGCCTGGGGCGGCGTCAGGTTGCGGATCGAGGTGTAGAACAGCTCGCAGGTCTGCACCTTGTCGGTGACCTGCCATTTCTGCGTGCAGCTGTTCAGCGTTTGCTGCGGATCGGCGGCAGGGTTCTGGCCCATGCCGGCCTGCCAGCAGGCGGCGCTGATGTCCTGGCCCATCACCTTAAGCCCGGCGGCGTCGGCTTTGGCCTGGTCGCCGCCGTAGTTCTCCGGGTCGGCTGCATACCAGATATAGCTGGGGTGGTTGGCGCCGAGTACCGGCACGTTCTGGCCCGGCGCAGGCGTGATCTCGTCCAGGCCCAGCACACCGATGTTGACCTTGTACTGGCTGTTGACCCAAGTGCGCACCGGACCGCCAAAGGCGACCATGGGCAGCGGCGTGCCGTTGCCGGCGGTGAGCTGGGCGACCATGGTCGTCTGGTAGTCGGTGAAGTAGCTGTAGACGCCTTCCAGGTCACTGCCGGCGCTGGCAGGTGCGGCAATCGGGGCGATGTCGATGATGGTCTGGTAGGCCGGCGTCTGCGCCGCCGCCACGCCGTTCTCGGTCAGCAGCGAGGCCCAGCGGTCGGTGGTCTTGGATTCCAGGTAGTCCTGGGCCTGGGTCAGCGAGTAGTCCGGCGGGAAGTGCAGCAGCTCCACGCTCTTGCGGTTGTCCAGGGCCATGCCCAGCGGTAGGAAGAAGTACCAGCTGTACTGCCACTTGCCGTCGCCGTTGAGCTTGCTGGCGCCGTCGAAGGCCGAGTCGCCGGCGGCCAGCAGGTTGCTCAGCGGCGTGCCGTAGTCGGCGGGTACGCCGCTGAAGCTGGCCGTGAGCATATCGCCGCTCTGGCTGACCTTGACCGTGGCATCGGCGTAGCCGTCGCGCTCCAGGCTCTGCTGCAGGTAATGCTCGGCGGTCTGCTCCAGGGTCCAGTCGCGATAGCAGATCACGCTGCAGTTGTTGGGGTAGGCGAACAGGCGGGTGACCCGCTCGCTGCTACCCAGGCTGACCTGCACGTCGTCCGCCTGAACGGCGCCGACCATTAGCAGAGCGACCAGACCGGCCGCCGTTCCACTGTGCTTGTGCTGCATCTACTGCTCCTTGTTGGCCCCGGCCCCCGCCGGGTTCTGGCTAACAAATGAAGCAGAGTTTTCTCAGCTCAGATAGGTGCTGCAGCACTTCTTGAATTTCTGCCCGCTATTGCAGGGGCAGGGATCGTTGCGTCCGGCCTTGAGTGGCGTGGTCGGGTCAAGGAAGTACCAGCGGCCCTCGCGCTGGACGAAGGCCGAGCGCTCGCGATGGCTGTGTTCGCCGCTGCCGTCGTGCCAGCGCGCGATGAAGGTGACGAAGGCGTGCTCGGGTTGTGCGCCGATCAGCTCGCTGCCTTCCACCTCCAGCCCCAGCCAGGTGCTGCCCAGGCTCCAGGCACGGATGCCGTCACGGTCGAGCCCGGCCTGCTGGGCGGGCAGGGTGGTGGCCACCAGATAGTCGATCAGGCCCAGCACGTAGGCGCTGTAGCGCGAGCGCATGAGGTGTTCGGCGCTGGGCGCAGGAGTGCCGAGGTGATAATGGCCGCAGCAGGCGTCCAGCGAGCTGCCGCTGCCGCAGGGACAGGCTTGGCTCATGGCATCACCACCAGTACTTGCCGAAGTTCTGCGGATTGGCCCAGAACTTGGCGTTGAGCCAATCCGGAACCTGCTTGTAATCGCGCAGGTCGTAGGTGAACAGGGTCAGCGTCTGGCCCTCGCGCTGGAAGCTCTCGCTGGCCTGCAGGGCCAGGGCGAACAGCTCGGTTTCCTGCCAGCCGCAGGCGGCCAGATCGACCAGCACGGCCAGGCGACTGGCGTTGAGGTTGCGGATGCCGCCGAGCAATTCCAGG
Organism: Pseudomonas sp. GD04019; assembly: GCF_029837695.1. Taxonomy (GTDB): domain Bacteria; phylum Pseudomonadota; class Gammaproteobacteria; order Pseudomonadales; family Pseudomonadaceae; genus Aquipseudomonas. Next base: position 86,855 of record NZ_JAOEEA010000013.1, on the reverse strand, counting down.
GCGGTGCGCTTGGGCAGGTGCTCCAGGCAGTCCACCACCAGTGCAAGATCGTAACGCTGTGCGGCCTGTTCCGCCGGTAACGCCCCGGCCGGAGCATGGGCCAGCAGGGTTTGCGGATGGGCTTCCTGGAAGGCGGTTACCGCCGGCAACTGGCTGGCGCCGACCAGCAACAGGCGCTGCGGCGCATTATGATCCAGCAGTGCGGCCAAGGCCTGCTGCGGTGTGCGTGAGGATGGGGCGTGAGTCATATGGTGAAAATCCCGAGTACGAATGCCAAGACTATCGCGCTCCTTGGAAATGGCCTATGGACCTTGGTATGGAAACTGCCTATAACTGGCGGATAGTAAGGAAGCCATCTTTACTTCTTTGCTGTCGGTTGTATGCCGATTCCCTACAGGAGACCTAAGAAGATGAGTATCACAAGGAAAGCTGTACCCCTGATCCTGGCAAGCGGCCTGCTGACCGGCTGTGCTGGCATTCAGAAAACCGACTGGCCGACTTGCGCGGCAGTGGGTGGTGTGACCGGTGCTGCACTGGGTGCGATCGAAAGCTCTGAATGGGCCGGTGGCGGCGCGCTGATTGGCGCCGGTATGGCCGCAGCGTATTGCTGGGTGCATGGCGCTGAAGAGCAAGTGGCAGTGGTCGAGGAGACCGTGGTCGAAGAGACCGTCACTCCGGAGCCTGCCGAGCCGGTACGCGTCGAGCTGGACGTCAAGTTCGACTTCGACAAGTCGGTAGTTAAAGAAGAAAGCCAAGGCGACATCAAGGCACTGGCCGATTTCATGAGCCAGTATCCGTCCACCAGCACCGTGGTTGAAGGTCACACCGACTCCGTCGGTACCGACGCATACAACCAGGGTCTGTCCGAGCGTCGTGCCAACGCCGTGCGTGACGTACTGGTCAACCAGTATGGCGTCGGTGGTGACCGCGTGAGCTCGGTGGGTTATGGCGAAAGCCGCCCGGTGGCTGACAACTCCACCAGCGATGGCCGTGCCATCAACCGTCGCGTGGAAGCCGAGGTTGAAGCTCGCCCCTAAGTAGTCATATCCCGGCAAGGCGGCTGCAGCATACTGCGCAGTCGTCCACCGGGACTGGCTTGTACACTTTAGGGGACGGGTCTTTACTCCTGTGTTACCGGTAATCGAACCGGTGACACAGGAGATCCCGCCATGAGAAGCATCTCAAGGGCAGTTGTACCCCTTCTCTTGGTCAGTAGTGTTCTCTCTGGTTGCGTCACAACTTCCAGTACGGGAGATGCGCCGCTCAACCAAGGGAACTGGCCCATTTGCACGGCGATTGGCGGCCTGGCCGGAGGAGGTCTTGGCGCCATCGAAAGTTCTACTTGGGCAGCTGGAGGTGCCGTGGCCGGTGCGGTCATCGGAACTCTGATCTGCTATGCCCAGGATGGCGACGAGGATGGCGACGGTGTATTCGATCGCCGCGACCGTTGCCCCGATACCCCGCCCAACACTCCGGTACGGCACAACGGTTGCCCGCTTCCCACCTACCCGGATACCGCCCCTGCCGCTGAGCCTGTAGTCGATGCAGGTGAGCCGGTGCGTGTCGAGCTGGACGTCAAGTTCGATTACGACAAGTCTGTGGTCAAGCAAGAGAGCCAGGCCGATATCAAGGCCGTGGCCGACTTCATGAGCCAGTACCCGCAGACCAGCACCACCGTGGAAGGTCACACCGACTCAAACGGCTCCGATGCCTACAACCAGGGTCTCTCCGAGCGGCGCGCCAATGCCGTGCGTGACGTGCTGGTCAACCAGTACGGGGTCTCGGGTGATCGGGTGTCGTCGGTAGGTTACGGCGAGTCTCGCCCGGTGGCCGACAATGGCACCGACGAGGGACGTGCCGTCAACCGTCGGGTCGAGGCTTCGGTCGAGGCGCAACCCGCGCAATAACGCTTTTGGCGGTGATCCACTCCCGCACCATCTTAGGGTGGTGCGGGAGCCGATTTAGCCTCGTCAGAAAGTCGGGCGGGCGGCTGCGATGGCCACCAGGACAAGCCCAACCAGCAGATTGCTTCCCACCAGGCGACGGATACGTCCGAGCGCCTCGCCACCGGCCGGCCAGTTCTGTGCGTCCACTGCCTGGCGTAGCAGCGGCAACTGCAGGAAGCGTACGCGCAGGAACAGCGCCAGCATCACCAGGTACAAGCCCATCATCACCTGCACATAGCGGGGTGCCGTCTCGAAACCGGCGAAGCGCATATGCAGCATGCCCATACCGGAAACCGGCAGCACCAGCACGGCGATCCATACCCAGAGGAAGAAGCGATGGAACACTTCCAGCCATAGGCTCAGGCGTTCCGGTGCCTGCAGTTTGGCCACGGCGGCCGGGCGCAGGATCATCCAGGCGAAGAACATGCCGCCGACCCAGACCAGGGCGGCCAGCACGTGCACGGCATAGAGAGCAGAGAAGACGGTCATCGGGAGTCTCGGTCGCGGGATGGCGCGCGAGCATAACCTATCGGTAAACTACTGAAAATTTATCCAGCCTTTTCGCGCCCATGCTTAGCTCCGAACTCAAGTCCCAGATCCAGGGCGCCTACAGCCGTTTTCTCGAAGCCAAGGGGCTCAAGGCCCGCTACGGCCAGCGCCTGATGATCGCCGAAGTGGCCAAGGTGCTGGGCACCATCAAGCACAACGACGAAGGTCAGCGCGACGGCGAGCCCGCCGTGGTGGCAGTGGAGGCTGGCACCGGTACCGGCAAGACCGTGGCCTACAGCCTGGCCGCCATCCCCACCGCCAAGGCCGCCGGCAAGCGCCTGGTGATTGCCACCGCTACGGTCGCGCTGCAGGAGCAGATCGTGCACAAGGACCTGCCGGACCTGATGCGCAACGCCGGCCTGCAGTTCAGCTTCGCCCTGGCCAAGGGCCGTGGCCGCTACCTGTGCCTGTCCAAGCTCGACATGCTGCTACAGGACGGCCAGGCGCAGAGCGCCACGGCGCAGATGTTCGAGGAAGAAGGCTTCCGCATCGACGTCGACGAACATAGCCAGAAGCTCTACAGCAAGATGATCGAGAAGCTCGCCGGCAACCGCTGGGACGGCGATCGCGACAGCTGGCCCGAGGAGCTGGAGGACCAGGTCTGGGGCACCCTGACCACCGACCACAGCCAGTGCACCAGCCGCCACTGCCCGAACTTCCAGCAGTGTGCCTTCTATAAGGCGCGCGAGGGCATGACCAAGGTCGACGTCATCGTCACCAACCACGACATGGTCCTGGCCGACCTCGCGTTAGGCGGCGGCGCCGTGCTGCCGGACCCGCGCGAGACGCTCTACGTGTTCGACGAAGGTCACCACCTGCCGGACAAGGCCATCGGCCACTTCGCCCATTTCACCCGCCTGCGCAGCACCGCCGACTGGCTCGGCCAGGTGGAGAAGAATCTGACCAAACTGCTGGCCCAGCATCCGCTTCCCGGCGACCTCGGCCGGCTGATCGAGCAGGTGCCGGACCAGGCAAGGGAACTCAGGACGCAGCAGCAGTTCATGTTCAGCGCCTGCGAGCAGCTGGCCGATTTTCGCGCCGGCGAAGACATGGAAGGCCGCGAGCGTCCGCGCCATCGATTCGAGGGCGGCCTGGTGCCCGAGCACCTGCGCGAACTGGGCATCGAACTGAAGAAGGGCTTCGCCAAGCTCACCGACCTGTTCACCCGCCTCACCGAGCTGCTCAAGCAGGCGATGGACGACGAGGGCACTAGCTTGGGTATCGCCAGCCACCAGGCCGAGGAGTGGTATCCGCTGTTCGGCAGCCTGCTGGCCCGCGCCCAGGGCAACTGGGAGTTGTGGACCGCCTTCACCGTCGAGGACCCGGAAGACAGCCCGCCAATGGCGCGCTGGCTGACCCTGGCCGAGGGCGGTGCGCTGTTCGATATCGAGGTCAATGCCAGCCCGATCCTGGCCGCCGAGACCCTGCGCCGCAATCTGTGGAATGTCGCCTACGGCGCCCTGGTGACCTCCGCCACCCTGACCGCGCTGGGTACTTTCGACCGTTTCCGCATGCGCTCCGGCCTACCCAAGGCGGCGGTCACCGCCGTGGTGCCCAGTCCGTTCCACCATGCCGACGCCGGCGTGCTGCGAGTGCCGGACCTCAAGGCCGATCCGCGCGATGCCGCTGCCCACACGGCCGCGATCATTCGCGACCTGCCGGAGCTGGTGAAGGGCGCACGCGGCACCCTGGTGCTGTATTCCTCGCGCAAGCAGATGCAGGACGTGTTAGATGGCCTCGACCGCGATTGGCGCAAGCGTGTGTTGATCCAGGGCAACCTGTCCAAGCAGGAGACCCTGAACAAGCACAAGGCTCGGGTCGACGATGGCGAGGAGAGCGTGCTGTTTGGCCTGGCCAGCTTCGCCGAGGGCGTCGACCTGCCGGGTGCCTATTGCGAGCATGTGGTGATCGCCAAGATCCCCTTTGCCGTGCCGGACGACCCGGTGGAGGCGGCGCTGGCCGAGTGGATCGAGGCGCGTGGCGGCAACCCGTTCATGGAAATCGCCGTGCCCGACGCCTCGCTGCGCCTGATCCAGGCCTGCGGCCGCCTGCTGCGCACCGAGGCTGACCGCGGCACCATCACCCTGCTGGATCGCCGCGTGGTGACCCAGCGCTATGGCAAGGCGATCCTCAACGCCTTGCCGCCGTTCCGTCGCGAAATCGCCTGACCTCATTTATCTGCCAGGGAGTTGGCCCATGCGCACCATCCTGATCACCGGCTGTTCCTCGGGCATCGGCCATGCCACCGCGCTGGCCTGCCGCGCTGCCGGCTGGCGAGTGTTCGCCTCGGCGCGCAAGGCCGAAGATGTCGCCCGCCTGCAGGCCGAAGGCTTCGAGGCGGTGCGCCTGGACCTGGACGACTCCGCTAGCATCGCCGCGGCTCTGGCCTGGGTGCTGGAGCAGAGCGGCGGTGGCCTGGATGCGCTGTTCAACAACGCCGGCTACGGCCAGCCCGGCGCCATCGAGGATCTGCCGCGCGTGGCCTGGCGCGAGCAGTTCGAGAGCAACCTGTTCGGCCCCATCGAGCTGACCGCCGCGGTGCTGCCGGTCATGCGCCGCCAGGGCCACGGCCGCATCCTGTTCAACAGCTCGGTGCTCGGCTACGCCGCGTTGCCGCTGCGCGGCGCCTACAACGCTTCCAAGTTCGCCATGGAGGGGTTGGTCGACACCCTGCGCCTGGAACTGGCCGGCAGTGGCATCGAGGCGGTGCTGATCGAGCCGGGCCCGATCATCGCGCGCTTCCGCGCCAACAGCCTGTTGGCCCTGCGCAAGCACGTGGATACCAGTCGCGGCGCCCATGTCGCCAGCTATGCGCTGATGGAGGAGCGACTGGCCAAGGAGGGAGCCGCGGTGAAGTACACCCTGCCGGCCGAGGCGGTGGCCGAGGCCGTGCTGCGCGCGCTGGACAGTCGCGTGCCGCGCACCCGCTACCCGGTGACGGTGCCGGCCAAGTTGTTCCGCGTGCTCAATCGCCTGCTGCCGGACCGCCTGCTTGACCGGATGAAAGGCGGTACCGTCTGAGAGACCTTTTCAAAGTCTGCTGCGCGTCGGCCATACGTCGTTAAAAACAGGCCGGGACGCGGCGTCTCGGACTGCTCATTTACCGCAGTAAACTGCGCGTCCTCGCCTGTTTTTGCCTAGCCTGGCTCTAGCTCGCGAGACTTTGAGCGGTCTCTGCCACCGACGTGAGCTGGCGCAAGTCGGAGCGGATGGCTGCCTGCTAGGCTGCCGTCATCGCTCATGGATGAACCGAGGGGCAAGGATGAACCTGCACGATCTGGCCGCACGTACGGCCCTGGTACTGGAAACCAACAACCTGCGCGGCGGCGCCGACCTGGCCAAGGTGGCCGGTAGCCTCGGTCGCCTGTTTGAACACCTCAAGGGCCAGAGCCTGGCGCTGAGCCGCCTGGCCCAGGTGGTGGTGACCCACGATGGTCTGCCGGCGGAAACCTGCGCCGAGCTGGTTCGCAGCTCCGGCCTGGCGCTGCAGTTCGTGCTGATCGACGCCAGCACCGGCTACTACTCGGCGAAGAACCTCGGCTTCGCCGCCACTGATGCGGCGCGTTGCGATCACGTGGTGTTCGCCGATGCTGACTGCATCCCGGCTGCCGACTGGCTCGAACAGCTGCTCCTGCCCCTGTGCGCCGAGCAGCCACCGGCTGTGGTGGCTGGGCGTACCAGTTACAGCAGCAGCCTGGCCGGCACGGCCCTGACCACCATCGACTTCATGTACTTCCCCAGCCCGTTGCAGGCCGAGGCTACCCGTAACTTCTACGCCAACAACGTGGTGTTCCGCCGCGAGGTGTTCGCCGAGCATGCCTACCGGGCGCTGGATGGCGTGTACCGTGCGCATTGCCAGGTACTCGGCCTCAACCTGCAGGCCGCTGGTGTGGCCCTGCATTACGCCGCTGCTGCGCACACCGAGCATCGCCTGCCGGATTCCCGTGGCGAAGCGCTCAAACTGCGCTGGATGCGCGGTCAGGACTCGGTCGGCCTGACGCCTTACCTGGTCCGCGCCTATCTACCGGACCGTCTGCAGTGGCTCGCCCGCACTGGCCCACTGGCACCGCTGGCGATTCTCTTTGCGCGTCTGGGGTTCAGCCTGCGCACGCTCAACCGGCAGGACCTGCCGCCCGTGCACGGGCTGCGCCGGCTCGGCGCCATGGGCCTAATAGTCGCGTTCTCCGCCGTCGACATGTGCGGCGCCCTGGCCCGCGGCCTCGGCATCAATACCCTGGGCCGCAGCGACGCCGATGCCCAGGCCCTGTCCTACCACAAGCCCGCCATTCACTGAGGAACGACCATGGATGTGTCGAAGTTTCTATCACGCAGCGCCTTGCCACTGGCCCTGGGGCTGCTCTCCAGCCTGGCCCATGCCGAAGCATTCAGTGGTCGTGGCGTGCACACCTTCGCCAACGCCAGCGGTTGCCCGTTGGCGCCGCTGACCAGCTGCAACCGCATTGCCCTGGACGATGAGCACGGTCGCGTCGAACTGGACCAGACGGCTAGAACCGTTCTGTTCCGCAATGCCCATGATTACGCCGACGATGCTGTGATCGGCGACGTGCTGCTGCACGGTCAGGCCAAGGCTGCAGATGGTCGCGTGGTGCCGGTCAGCCTGCACCTGCTGGTGAGCAAGGATGGCCAGGAGTGGAGCAGCAGCGTGCATGCCCACGCGCCGGTGCAGGGCGACCTGACCGAGGTGAAGCTGGATGCCTACCGCATCGAGGCCGAGGTCGATGGCAAGCGCCAGGTCCTGCTGACCCATGAGCAGGCGCTGCAGACACTGGCGTCGCCATCCACCGCCGCCAGGCTGGCCAAGCAGTTCGTCCAGGTGCGCGACAACCGGGTCGAGGCGGCCAAGGCCGAGTACGCCGACATCACCATCGCCCTCGGTCTGGAGAAGGCCGCCGTGCCGGCGGTGCGTGCCAGCCTGCATGTGCCGGGCGGTCATGGCGACCTGACCAAGACACTGCAGAACGGCAGCTGGACCCTGGAGCTGCAGGCCCTGCGCAGCCGCTTGCCGCTGTCGGTGATCCAGCGTGATCTGTTCCTGTTCGGCATGGAGAACGTCGAGCTGCTGCAACCGCTGCGCAGCGAAGGCTTCGCCAAGCACGACAAGCTGCTGCTGGGCGCCCGCGACGGCAAGGGTTACCTCGCCTTCCGCGGCCAGCAGATCGACTACCCGCAGGCTGGCGCCGCCGCTCAGGCCTTCCTGCAGGACAGCTTCATCGGCCTGGTACTCAGCGGCCAGCAACACACCAGCCAATGACCGTCGTCCACCTGGCGGCCTTCGCCGCGCCGCGGCTGCGTGGCTGGCCGCGCCTGCAGGCCTGGCTGGTCGATCGCATCAAGCGCGCTGCCCTGCGCCAGCTGCACGGCAGCCGGGCCGGCGAGCTGTTGTTGCTGCGCATCTACCTGATCGGCGAAGAGGCTACCGAGAAGACCCTGCAGCACGAGCTGATGCCGACCGCCCCGGCCTGGCTGGAGCGCCAGGTGCAGCAGCATCTGCGTGAGGAGCAGGAACACAGCGAACTGTTCGCCGCCGCCATGCGCGAGCGCGGCATGCAGCCGCCTGCGGAGTTGCGCCCGGACTGGCTCAGCCGGGCCAAGATTCGCCGCTGGCAGCGCATTGCCCGTCGCCATGCGCCGCATTTCCAGCAGGGCGTACTGGTGCCGGCCTATGCCATCGGCCTGTGTGCCGAACAGATGGCCGAGCGGGTGCTGGCCCGTCACTGTGCGGTGCTGGCTGCCGAGCACCCGCTGCAACCGCTGCTGACCCGCGTGCTGCATGACGAGCGCAAGCATGTGCGCCTGTGCATGCGCACCCTGGGGCTGAGCGTGGGCGATGCGGAGATGCCACGCCTGCAACGCATGCTGGCCGAGGCGCGCGCAGTGGACCGGGCCTTCGGTATTAGCGGGGCGCTGGGCATGTACCTGGCCGGCGTGGCCCTGCGTTTGCGGGCACGTTTCGCCGGATGAAACCACGGATTCTCTACCTGGCCACCGCCGATGCCCGTGGCCACCTGATGCGTGCGCAGTTGCTCGCCCATGCCCTGATCGAACGCGGCGCAGAGGTGCAGGTGCTGACCACCTCGAACGAGGGCGCGGCTTTTCTCGGCGAGTTCGGTATCGCCGCCGAGGTGCTGTCGCGCCACTACGCGGTGCAGTTCGATGAACGCCAGAACATGCAGCGCGGTGCCACCGACGGCAATGTCGCGCGCTACCTGTTAGACCCGCGGCACATGCTGCGCGACATCTGGCGCCTGCGCCGCCGTATCGCCACTGTCGATCTGCTGATCAACGACTCCTTCCACCCGGCGTTGCTGGTGATGGGCTGCCTGCCTGGCTGGCGGCGCAAGATCGTGCATGTCTACGGCGCCAGCCTGCGCCGGGCCTTGCTGGACAACTTCCAGGGGCGCCTACCGAACTGGCTGGCGCTGGGCTTCGCCGCGGCCATCGGCTTCGAGCTGCGCCGTGCGCGCGCCTGCCTGCAGCACGACTTCGCCTACGCCGAACCTGAGCGGGTGGCGCCGTGGCTGTTCAACCTGCCGACGCCCATCGCGCTGGCGCAGCGTCCGGTCCAGGCCCAGGAAACGCGCGCCGCCGTCTATCTCAACCCGCATTTTCGCGATCCGCAGTTGGCGACAGGCCTGGAACAGGGGCTGGCCGCTACCGGGTTGCAGGCGCTGCTGGTGGGCGAGGGCTATGCCGGGCGCACCGGCTGGGTACCGCGCGATCCGCAATGGATCGATGCCGCGGCGCACAGCGCGCTGATCGTCTCGGCGCCAGGCATGGCCGCGCTGTCCGTGGCCCACGTATACCGCCGGCCGATCCTGCTGCTGGTCACCGACCAGCCGGAGCAGCGCAGCAACGCCGCCCGCGCCGCCGAGCTGGGTCTGCTGCACGAGGTGGTGTGCTGGTCGGGCGATGCCCAGCTGTTTGCCACACAGGTGCAGGAGGCATTGCAGCGGCTGCGCATGGCTGCGGTCGAGGAAGGCGCCGCTGCCGGCTCGCAGCGGGCGCGGCAGCGCCTGGATGCCTGGGTCGACTGCCTGCTGGGGCTCGTCGCAGCGCCGCGCTAGGACGTCCGGGGTGGCATCCGTAGCCCTCGTAGTGTCTACTTGGGCATCTTCCGGAGTACTTGTTCGATGATTCACCGTTCCCTGCCCCTGGTTTTTGCCCTGAGTTTCGCCACGCCCACCCTGGCGGCCCCCGAAGGGCAGCAGACCCTGTTCAGTTTCATCAAGCCCACCGACGTGGTGAAGGTCGAGAGCCAGGCCGCCAGCTTTCCCGAGCTGACCGCCGAGCCCACCGCCGAGGGCGAGGTGCTGCGCCGCTTCACCTTCAATGTCGGCGACAACCCCAGCCTGCGCCTGAGCCCGCAGAGCGGCGACTGGGACTGGTCCCAGGCCGGCGCCATGAGCCTGCGCCTGCAGAGTGCGATGGACTGGGCCATCACCCTGGACGTACGCATCGAGAGCCGGGACGGCAAGGTGCTGACCAGCCGCATCGCGCTGCCGGCCGGCCCGGCGCAGACCCTGCTGGTGCCGCTTGCCGCTACTTCGCCGCGGGCCCAGGGCATGCGCGCCGGCCCGCCCATGCCGGTCAGCGTCGACGGTCAGCGCGTGCTGCTGGCGGAAACCGTCGAGGGCGAGCTGAACCCGGCCCAGGTCAGCGCCGTGGTGCTGAGCATGAGCAAGCCGAATGCACCGCAGAGCATTCTGCTCGGCCGTTTCGGCGTGCAGTCGGCTGCGGCCGCGCAGCAGGCCATCTATAGCGGCATGGTCGATGAATGGGGCCAGTACAGCCGCGGCCAGTGGCCGGAGAAGATCAGCAAGGATCAGCAGCTGCGCGATGCCGCCGCCCGCGAAGGCGAGCAGCTCAAGGCCTGGCTGGCCGAGCGCCCGCAGCAGGACAAGTTCGGCGGCTGGCTGAACGGCCCGAGCTTCGAGGCCAAGGGCTTCTTCCGCACCGAGAAGCGCGACGGTCGCTGGTATCTGGTGACCCCCGAGGGGCATCCGTTCTATTCCCTGGGCGTCAACGCGGTCAGCGCCTGGCAGAGCCAGACCTACGTGGAAGGCCGCGAGAGCATGTTCGCCGCACTGCCCAAGGACGGCGAGCCGCTGGCCGCCTACTACGGCAAGCGCGACAGCCGCAGCAACAGTGGCGCCAGCCGGGGCTGCGCCTTCGATCACGGGCGCTGGTACGACTTCTACCGCGCCAACCTGCAGCGCACCCATGCCGAACCCTGCGCCACCGCCCAGCCGCCGCTGGCCGCCACGCCGGCGCCGGCAGAGCTGGCTCCTTGCCCTGCACCGGGCTTCGATGCGGACCGCTGGAGCCAGCACACCCTCGATCGCCTGCAGGCCTGGGGCTTCAACAGCCTGGGCAACTGGAGCGACGACACCCTGGGCAATGCCCAGCGCATGCCGTACAGCATTCCGCTGTCGATCTCCGGTGACTACGCCATCATCAGCACCGGCCACGACTGGTGGGGCGGCATGCCCGATCCGTTCGACCCGCGCTTTGCAATGGCCGCCGAGCGCGCCATCGCCATTGCCACCCGCGATCGCCGTGACGACCCCTGGCTGCTCGGCTTCTTCGCCGACAACGAGCTGGCCTGGGCCGCGCCTGGCGACGATCCCAAGGCCCGCTACGCCCTGGCCTACGGCACCCTGCGCCTGACCACCGATGTGCCGGCCAAGCGCGCCTTCCTCAAGCAGCTGCGCGACAAGTATCGCAACCAGAACGGCCTGTCCAAGGCCTGGGGCATCGAGCTCAAGGCCTGGGAGCTGATGGAAGACCCGGGCTTCGAGCCGCCGCTGCCGAGCGCCGAGTTCCCGCAGATCGAGAAGGACCTGCAGGCCTTCCAGCGCCTGTTCGCCACCACATACTTCAAGACCATCGCCGACTCGCTGAAGTGGCACTCGCCCAATCACATGTTGCTCGGCGGCCGCTTCGCCATCGCCACCCCCGAGGCGATCGAGGCCTGCGCCCAATACTGCGACGTGCTGAGCTTCAACTTCTACGTGAACGAGCCGCAGCATGGCTACGACTTCGCCACCCTGCGCGCGCTGGACAAGCCGTTGCTGGTCAGCGAATTCCACTTCGGCAGCCGCGACCGCGGTCCGTTCTGGGGCGGCGTGGCCGAGACCTACAAGGAAGAGGAGCGTGGCCCGGCCTACGCCAACTTCCTGGCCAAGGCCCTGGAGGAGCCGTCGATCGTCGGCGTGCACTGGTTCCAGTACCTGGATCAGCCGGTCAGCGGCCGCCTGCTCGACGGCGAGAATGGCCACTTCGGCCTGGTCGCCATCACCGATCGCCCGTGGCAGGGCTTCGTCGAGGCCGTGCGCAAGGCCAACCTCAAGGCGCCCGCCGCGCTGCTGCCCAAGACCGCGCCGGCCAAGGTAGAAACGCCCGCCAATCCCTGATTTTCCTCGCTTGCAGTCCAGCCCGGCGCGTCTCGTGCGCTCCGGCCCGGCGGACCGTTGGTCCGACGAAGTGACTTGAGCAAAGCGCCAGGATTCACAGGAGTAGCCGGGACTGGAACAATGCCGGCCATTCTGACCGAGGAGTATCAGGTTGCAGATTCAGGGCCATTTCGACCTGCGCTTCGATGCGCTGAAAGATGCCTTCGTCGAACTGTTCGACGATCCCCAGGAACGTGGCGCCGCGTTATGCGTGCAGATCGGCGGCGAAACCGTCGTCGATATCTGGGCCGGCAGCACCGACAAGGACGGCACTGAGGCCTGGCACAGCGACACCATCCTCAACCTGTTTTCCTGCACCAAGACCTTCGCCGCCGTCGCCGCCCTGCAGCTGGTGGAGCAGGGCAAGCTGGAGTTGGATGCCCCCGTGGCGCGCTGGTGGCCCGAGTTCGCCGCCGCCGGCAAGGAGCGCGTGACCCTGCGCCAGTTGCTCAGCCATCGCGCCGGCTTGCCGGCCCTGCATGCACCGCTGCCGGCCGAAGCCCTCTACGACTGGCCGCAGATGACCGCCGCCCTGGCCGCCGAACGCCCCTGGTGGACGCCGGGCGAAGCCCACGGCTACTCACCGATCACCTACGGCTGGCTGGTCGGCGAGTTGCTGCGTCGCGCCGACGGGCGCGGTCCGGGTGAGTCCATCGTCGCCCGTATCGCCGAGCCGCTGGGCCTGGACTTCCATGTCGGCCTGGCCGAGGAAGAGTTTCCCCGCGTATCCCATATCGCCCGCAAGAAGGGCGACATGGGCGATGCCGCCGCCCAGCGCCTGCTCAAGTGCATGATGAACGAGCCGGCCTCGCTGACCACCCGTGCCTTCGCCAATCCGCCGTCTATTCTCACCAGCACCAACAAGCCGGAATGGCGACGCATGCAGCAGCCGGCGGCCAATGGTCACGGCAATGCCCGTGCCCTGGCCGGCTTCTACGCGGCGCTGTTGGACGGCCGTCTGCTGGAACCGGAGCTGCTTGGCGAAATGACCCGCGAACACTCCTGCGGCGAAGACCGCACACTGCTCACCCAGACCCGCCTGGGCCTGGGCTGCATGCTCGACCAGCCGGAGGTGGCCAACGCCACCTACGGCCTCGGCCGCAAGGCCTTCGGCCACCCCGGAGCGGGTGGTTCGGTAGGCTTCGCGGACCCGGAACGCGAGATCGCCTTCGGTTTCGTCACCAACAGTCTCGGACCATATGTACTCATGGACCCGCGCGCGCAGAGACTGGCGCGAACGCTGGGCCAATGCCTGTAACTTGCTTGGGGGAAGATCTAACCATGCACAAGAAAACACTCGTCCTGCTCTGCTGCCTGAGCCTCGCCGCCTGCGCCAATTCCGACAAGAAAAAAGAGGAGGGTGCCAGCAGCTGGTGGCCCTTCGGCGGTAGCGAAAAGCCGGCGGTCGCCGCCAAGAAGGCGCCGCCGAAGATCGATCATGAAGTCACCAATGCCTGGCTGGACGAGTACGAGCCGCGCCTGAAGGCCGCCCTGAGCGGCAGCAAGATGGAGCTGGAGCGCCGCGAGAACGTGCTGGTGGTCACCGCCCCGGTGGACAGCTCGTTCAACCCGGATCGCCCGAGCATGCTGATGCCGGCCGTGCTCGGTCCCTTCACCAAGGTCGCCAAGATCCTCGAAACCGACAAGCGTACCGGCGTGCTGATTCTCGGCCATGCCGACAGCCGCGGTCAGCTGGACGCCAACTTCAAGCTCAGCGAGGACCGCGCCAAGGCCGTGGCCTCGATTTTCCGCCTCAGCGGCCTGCAGCGTGATCGCCTGCTGCTCAAAGGCGTCGGTTCGGACATGCCGCGCGCCGCCAACGACAGCAATGCCGGCCGTGCCCTGAATCGCCGCGTGGAAATCGTCCTGACCCCGCAGAAGACCCTGGTCGCACTGCTGGCCACCTACAACCAGCCGGCGCCGGCGGCAGCCATGCCGGTGGCCCAGGTTGCCGCAGATCAAAAGAAAAAGGACAAGGCGCAGTAAGCTGACGGCATCACCGTTCGAGGAAGCCAGCATGGCGGAAAACCGTGTTCCGGATGGCCGTACCCCCCAGTCGCTCGCCGATATGCGTCGTGACTACACCCGCGACGGCCTCAGTGAGGCCGAGGCGCCGGGCGAGCCCTTCGCCCTGTTCCGCCGCTGGTTCGACGATGCGGTGAAGACCGAGCAGCTGCCGGTGGAGCCCAACGCCATGACCCTGGCTACGGTGGACGGCGAGGGCCGACCGCACTGCCGGGTGCTGCTGCTCAAGGGCCTCGACGAGCGCGGCTTCACCTTCTTCAGCAACTACCACAGCGCCAAGGGCGAGCAGCTGGCGGCGCGTCCGTTCGCCGCCATGACCTTCTTCTGGCCCAGCCTGGAGCGCCAGGTGCGCATCGAAGGCCGGGTGGAAAAGGTCTCGGCAGCGGAATCTGATGCCTACTTCCAGGTGCGCCCGCTGGGCAGCCGCCTGGGGGCCTGGGCCTCACCGCAGAGCCGGGTGATTCGCGACCGCGACGAGCTGCAGCAACTGCTCGCCGAAACCGAGCAGCGGTTCCTCGACCGTGCCCCGGACTGCCCGCCGCACTGGGGCGGCTATCGCCTGCTGCCCGAGCGCATCGAGTTCTGGCAGGGCCGGGCCAGCCGCCTGCACGACCGTCTCAACTACCGCCTGCAGGACGACGCCTGGCTGCGCGAACGCCTGGCACCCTGATCCACCCATGAAGCTGGTCATCGCCCCCGACTCGTTCAAGGAGAGCCTCTCCGCGCCCGAGGTGGCGGCGGCCATCGCCCGTGGCTGGCGCCAGGTCTTCCCTGACGCCAAGATCCTCCTGCGGCCCATGGCCGATGGCGGCGAGGGCACAGTCGACGCGGTCCTGGCTGCCGTCGGTGGCGAGCGGCATGAGCAACTGGTCCACGGTCCGCTGGGCGAGCCGGTTACGGCTCACTGGGGTTGGCTCGGCGATGGCACCGCGGTGCTGGAGATGGCCGCGGCCAGCGGTCTGCACCTGGTGCCGCGCGAACGCCGCGACGCCACCGTCACCAGCAGCCAGGGCACCGGCGAGCTGATCCGCGCGGCGCTGGATGCCGGTGCCCAGCGAATCATCCTCGGTCTCGGCGGTAGCGCCACCAACGATGGCGGTGCAGGCCTGCTGCAGGCTCTGGGCGTGCGCTTGCTGGATGACCAAGACGGCGAACTGCCGCCCGGTGGCGCGGCGCTGGCGCAGCTGGCGCGCATCGATGCCAGTGGCCTTGACCCGCGTCTGGCGCAGGTGCGGGTGGAAATCGCCGCCGATGTCGACAACCCGCTGTGCGGCCCGCGCGGCGCTTCCCAGGTATTCGGCCCGCAGAAGGGCGCCAGTCCACAGCAGGTCGCGCTGCTGGACGCTGCCCTGGGCCGCTACGCCGATGTGCTTGCGGCGACACTCGGTGCGGACCACCGCGCGCTGCCCGGCGTCGGCGCGGCCGGCGGCCTGGGTTTCGCCGCCAAGGCTTTTCTGGGAGCCGGCTTTCGTCCGGGAGTGGAGCTGGTGGCCGAGTTGTCCGGCCTGGCCGAGGCGCTGCAGGGTGCGGATTTGCTGATCACTGGCGAGGGGCGTCTGGACCCGCAGAGCCTGCATGGCAAGACGCCGATCGGCGTGGCGCGTATCGCCCGCGCGGCGGGTGTGCCGGTCATCGCCCTGGCCGGCAGCCTGGGCGAGGGTTACCAGGCGCTGTATGAGGCGGGCATCGATGCGGCGTTCAGCCTGACCGCCGGGCCGCAGAGCCTGGAACAGGCCATGGCCGGCGCCGGCGCGGAGCTGCAGGCGCGCGCCTGCGATCTCGCGCGCATATGGCGCCTGGCGAGCGGCGCCTAGCCGGTCGTTGTTAGTTGTTGCGCTGCAGATAGTCGCGCGCGGCCTGGTGCAGCCAGTCTTCCAGTTTTCCCCGGCGCACGCCCTGGTCGGCGGCCTCGGCCAGGCGTTCGAGCATATAGCGCTGCATGGCCGGGTCGCCGGCGGCCATGGACAGGGCCAGGTCACGATCCATCCAGCGGCGGATGCGCAGATACAGCCAGCCATGGAAGACCAGGCCGGCCAGGGTGGCGATGGCGACGATGAAGTAGTCCATGGCATGGCTCGCGGGAATGAATCGCCATCCTGCGCCAGCCCGCCACGACTGCAAATCTGACCCGATGTCGCACCCTCCCTTTGGACTCGCGCTAGAAGGGCTGGTGACAGCTGCCTGGCGCCGCGGTCTAATGGACACTGCCTCATATGGAGAGAACCACATGCGTAATACCAAGCTGTTGACTGCCTCCCTCGTCGCTCTGACCCTCACGCTGGGTGGCTGTGTCTCCAACCTCAGCGGCGACAGCTACAGCCGCGACGAGGCCCGCAAGGTGCAGACCGTGCGCCTGGGCACCATCGAAATGCTGCGCCCGGTGAAGATCGAAGGCACCAAGACCCCGATCGGCGCGGGCGCCGGTGCGGTGGTGGGCGGCGTAGGCGGCAGCGCCATCGGTGGCGGCCGTGGCTCGGTGGTGGCGGCGGTGATCGGCGCCGTGGCCGGCGGTCTGCTCGGTTCCATGACCGAGGAAGGCCTGACCCGCACCCAGGGCGTGGAAATCACCGTGCGCGAAGACGACGGCACCCTGCGCGCCTATGTGCAGCAGGTGCAGGAGAACGAGATCTTCCGCGTCGGCGAGCGCGTACGCATCATGACCGTCGACGGCACCAGTCGCGTCGCACACTGATGCAATGAAAAAGGCCCGGCATCTGCCGGGCCTTTTCTTTGTCCGGCCGATTCTTCGACCAGGGAAGGCTTATGAAGAAGATCGCTCTGCCGCTGGCGGTACTCATCGCGTTTTCGGCCTATACGGCTTTCGTCATGCTGCAGGCCGAACAGTCGCTGCTGCAGTTCGGCCTGCAGCTCATGTCCCGCCTGGATACCGCCCAGGTGGTGATCGATCTTTACATCCTCGCGGCGCTGGCCTGCTTCTGGATGTACCGGGACAACCAGGCGCGGCAGAAATCGTTCGCCTCCATCATTCCCTATCTACTGCTCACCGTAGTGTTCGTCTCCATAGGGCCGCTGCTCTATCTGGTGGTCAGGGGATTGGCGAAGCCGGCGGCGGCTAGCCATGAGTAAAGAGCGTCGATTACCGGGAGTTATTGCGCTTTATCAGCGTCGGGCCCAGGGATTGCGGCAGGCAAGCACGCGGCGGTATTGATGTTCTCCTTTGTCGAGAGCCTGGTCTGACAAGGAATCAGGGCTGAAAGGGAGCCGCCAATGTCCGGTCTGCTGCGCAATCTCATCGCCTTCTTCCTCGGACTGTGCGGCTACGCCAGCCGAGCGGCCACCGATACCGTGGAAACCCGCTTCTGGGTCACGCCCTTCGACTCGGGTATCCGCGTGCTCAAGAGCGACAAGTACCTGCAGTACGCCGAGACCGCGCAGCTGGACTACCTGCTCAAGGTCGGGCGTTTCTTCGCCGTGCTGCGCGGTGGCGCCGGTTTCGTCAACCTGGCTCAGCAGGTGCGCTTCCTACGCCCTATCGGCCTGTTCAGCCGGGTGCGGGTCGAGACCCGGCTGCTCTATGCCGATGAAAAGTGCGCCTATTTCCAGCATGCGCTGCATGTGCGGGACAACCTGGCGGCGGAAGTGCTGGTGAAGATGAAATTCAAGAAGGCCGGCCGCACCCTGGCGCCTGCGACCTTCCTGGCGTTCAGCTTCGACGCCATGCCCGACGCCGTGCGCCACTGGGAGGCGGCACTGCAGGGATGAGCGGCGATAGGCGCAAGCCGCCCCCCTATCTGTTCTATCCTCGCTGCTGAGCCAAAAGCTCTGTGCATAATGTAATAATTTATCCATGGCTTAGTTCTGATAGTTATGGATAATCGCGGCACGCCCTTCGCAAACAGAGGCCCGGCCGCGCGAGGAACAGAGTAGATTTGCCCGATCCACCAGCTGGACCGGGCCTGGACAGGGGAGATTCATGGAGCTGCTGCTCATCGTCGGACTGCCGTTTCTCGGCGCCTTCCTTCCCGTCCTGTTCGAGCGCCATGGCCGTCTCACCTGCAGCCTGGCCACCGCGGTGGCGCCGCTGCTGGGCCTGGGCATTCTGCTGTGGCTGGCGCCACGGGTATTCGCCGGCGAGTTGCTGCTGGTATCGCAGCCCTGGCTGAGCCAGATCGGTTTCAATCTCTCCTTGCGCCTGGATGGCCTGGCCTTCCTGTTCGCCCTGCTGATCCTCGGCATCGGCCTGCTGGTGATCCTCTACGCGCGCTACTACCTGTCCGAGCGCGAGGCCATCGGCCGCTTCTTCAGCTACCTGCTGCTGTTCATGGGCGCCATGCTCGGCGTGGTGCTGTCGGAAAACCTGCTGCTGATGCTGACCTTCTGGGAGCTGACCAGCCTGTCGTCGTTCCTGCTGATCGGCTTCTGGGGCAAGCGTAGCGATGCGCGCAAGGGTGCGCGCATGGCCCTGGCGGTGACGGGGGGAGGAGGGCTGGCGCTGCTCGCCGGTATCCTGCTGATCGGCCATATCGTCGGCAGCTTCGAGCTCAGCGTGGTGCTAGCCTCGGCCGAGCTGATCCATGCCCACGCCCTGTATCCCGTGGCACTGGTGCTAGTGTTGCTGGGCGCCTTCACCAAGTCGGCGCAGTTTCCCTTTCACTTCTGGCTGCCCCACGCGATGGCGGCGCCCACTCCGGTGTCGGCCTATCTGCACTCGGCGACCATGGTCAAGGCCGGGGTCTTCCTGCTGGCGCGCCTGTATCCGGCGCTGGCCGGCTCGGACCTGTGGTTCTACCTGGTGGGCCTCACTGGCCTGGCGACCCTGCTGATCGGCGCGGTGCTGGCGCTGTTCCAGCACGACCTCAAGGGCTTGCTGGCGTACTCGACCATCAGCCACCTGGGCCTGATCGTGCTGCTGCTGGGCATGGACTCGCAGCTGTCCAACGTCGCCGCGGTGTTCCACATCATCAACCACGCCACCTTCAAGGCCTCGCTGTTCATGGCCGCCGGCATCATCGATCACGAGACCGGCAGCCGCGACATGCGCCGCATCAACGGCATGTGGAAGTACCTGCCGCACACCGCCGTGCTGGCCATGGTGGCGTCCTCGGCGATGGCCGGGGTGCCGCTGCTCAACGGCTTCCTGAGCAAGGAAATGTTCTTTGGCGAGACGCTGCAGCACGCCCTGCAGGGCAGCGCCTTCAACTGGCTGATCCCGCTGGTGGCGACCCTGGCCGCAGTGTTCTCGGTGGCCTACTCGCTGCGCTTCATCCACGACGTGTTCTTCAACGGCGAGCCGATCAACCTGCCCAAGTTCCCGCCCCACGAACCGCCGCGCTACATGAAGGTGCCGGTGGAAATCCTGGTGTTCCTCTGCCTGCTGGTGGGCATGCTGCCGGGCTACACGGTGGCACCGTTGCTCGCGGTGGCGGCGCAGGCCAGCCTGGGCGGTACGTTGCCGGCCTATGACCTGGCGATCTGGCACGGTTTCAACCTGCCGCTGGCGATGAGCTGCGTCGCCCTGGTCGGCGGCATTCTGGTCTATGTCGGGCGCAAGCCGCTGTTCCGCTGGTACGAAAGCCTGCCGCAGGTGGACGCCAAAGAAGTGTTCGAACAGCAGGTGCAGCGCCTGGTGGCCCTGGCCGGCTGGATCACCTCGCGCCTGGAGAACGGCTCGCTGCAGCGCTATCTGGCGCTGCTGCTGGGCAGCGCCCTGGTCTTGGTCGGCGTGGCCCTGGCGCCGCTGCCGCAGTTGACCGGCGAGCGTGGCCTGAGCCCGCTCGATGGCTTCACCGCCCTGGGCATGCTGGTGCTGGCGGCTAGCGGCCTGCTCACCGCGATACTCCATCGCCAGCGCCTGGTAGCGCTGCTGATCCTCGGCGTCGGCGGCATGCTGGTGGCGCTGGCCTTCGCCCGTTTCTCCGCGCCGGACCTGGCGCAGACCCAGCTGGTGGTGGAGGTGGTGACCATCATCCTGCTGATGCTGGCGCTCTATTACCTGCCATCGCGCACGCCCGGCGAGAGCTCGCTGCCGCGCATCGCGCGCGACCTGCTGCTGGCCGGCGGCTGTGGCGCGATGGTGGCGGTGCTGGCCTACGTGGTGCTGACCCGCCCGTACGACACCGGCATCGCCGAGTTCTTCCTGGCCAACAGCATCAGCGGCGGTGGCGGCACCAACGTGGTCAACGTGATCCTGGTGGACTTCCGCGGCTTCGATACCCTGGGCGAGATCACCGTGCTGGCCATCGCCGCGGTGGGCATCTTCGCCATGCTCGACGGCCTGCGTCTGACCCACCCGACCTGCGACCCCCAGGGCCGGCGCTGGGCCTGGGCGAAGAACCCGCTGATCCTGATGACCCTGTCGCGTCTAATGCTGCCGCTGGCGTTGCTGATCTCGGTGTTCATCTTCCTGCGTGGCCACAACCTGCCGGGTGGCGGCTTCATCGCCGGGCTGATCACCGCCGTGGCCCTGGCCCTGCAGTACATCGCCAGCGGCGTGGCCTGGGTCGAGCAGCGCCTGCCGCTGAACTACCAGCGCATGGCCGGCGTCGGTGTGCTGATTGCCGCGCTCACCGGGCTCGGCAGCTGGGTGTTCGGTCGGCCGTTCCTGACTTCCGCCTTCGGCCACTTCGAGCTGCCGCTGGTGGGCGAGTTCGAGCTGGCCACCGCCATGCTGTTCGATCTTGGCGTGTACCTCACGGTAGTCGGCGCCACCCAGATGATGCTGGTCAACCTGGGCAAGCTCAGCCTGTACCCATCCGCCAGCAAGGAGATCCACTGATGGAGGCGCTGTTCGCCGCAACCCTCGGCCTGCTCACCGCCAGCGGCGTGTACCTGCTGCTGCGCGCGCGCACCTTCGCCGTGGTGCTGGGCCTGACCCTGCTGTCCTATGCGGTCAACCTGTTCCTGTTCGCCATGGGTCGCCTGAGTGGCGACGTGGCGGTGCTGGGGCAGGGAGTCAATCCGGCCGACCCGCTGCCCCAGGCACTGGTGCTGACCGCCATCGTCATCGGCTTCGCCATGACCGCCTTCGTCGTGGTCCTGGCCCTGCGTGGCGTGGCCAATCTGGGCAATGACCATGTGGACGGCCAGTCGGATGGCCAGCCGGACCAGGAGCGGGCGTCTTGAATCACCTGATCATCCTGCCGATCCTGATCCCGCTGCTGGTCGGCGCGCTGCTGCTGGTGCTGCCGTCGCTGGAGCGACTCAAGCGCACGCTGTCGCTGCTCGCCACCCTGGCCCTGTTGCCGCTGGCCATGGCGCTGCTGCTGCAGGCCGACGATGGCCGCTTGCACGTTTACGCTCTGGGCGACTGGCAACCGCCGTTCGGCATCGTCCTGCTGCTCGACCGTCTCAGCGCCCTGTTGCTGCTGGCCGTCGCCGTTCTGGCCAGCGCCGTGGTGCTCTACGCCCTGCGTGGCGATGATCGCCGTGGCCCACGCTTCCACGCTTTGCTGCAGTTCCAGTTGCTGGGTATCAACGGTGCCTTTCTCACCGGCGACCTGTTCAACCTGTTCGTGTTCTTCGAGGTCCTGCTGATCGCCTCCTACGCGCTGCTGCTGTACGGCCGCAGCGCCGCGCGGGTGAGGGCGGGGCTGCACTACGTGATCCTCAACCTGGTTGGCTCGGCGCTGTTCCTCATCGCCCTGGGCCTGGTCTACGGGGTCAGCGGCACCCTGAACATGGCCGATCTGTCCCGGCGGGTCGCCACGGCCAGTGGGGACAGCGTGCCGTTGCTGGCCGCCGCCGGCCTGCTGCTGATACTGGTGTTCGCCCTCAAGGCGGCGCTGTTGCCGCTGTCCTTCTGGCTGCCGCGTGCCTATGCCGCGGCCAGTGCGCCGGTGGCGGCGCTGTTCGCGATCATGACCAAGGTCGGCATCTACGCCATCCTGCGGGTCTGCACCCTGGTGTTCGGTGCCGGTGGTGGCGAGCTGGCCAATCTGGTCCAGCCCTGGCTGTGGCCGCTGGCCCTGTCCACGCTGGCGTTCGGTGCGCTGGGCGCCCTGGCCGCGCGCAGCCTGCAAACGCTGCTGGCCTACCTGGTGCTGGTGTCCGCCGGCACGCTGCTGGCGGCGGTGGCCGTCGGCACGCCCGAGGCTATTGCCGCGGCCCTGTTCTACCTGCTGCACAGCACCTGGGTGGCCGGCGGCCTGTTCCTGCTCGCCGACCTGATCGTCCGCCAGCGCGGCAGGCACGGCGGCGAACTGGTGCAGGGCGCGGCGCTGGAAAATCCCCACCTGCTCGGCGCGCTGTTCTTCTTCGGCGCCGTGGCGGTGATCGGCCTGCCGCCGCTGTCCGGTTTCCTCGGCAAGCTGCTGTTACTCCAGGCCGCGCCCTCGGCGGCGCTGTGGGCGGTGTTGCTGCTCGGTGGTTTCGCCGCGCTGGTGGCCTTCAGTCGCGCCGGCAGCACCCTGTTCTGGCGGGTCGGCACCAGTACCCTGGACAGCGCCGAGCTGGACCGCGGCCGCCTGGCGGCCTGTGTGCTGCTGCTCGCCTGTAGCCTGGGGCTGGTGGCCCTGGCCGCACCGCTGCTGGATTACGCGCGCGCCGCCGGTGCACAGCTGCACGACCTGGCGTCTTATCGGGCGCTGATCGGCGAGGACCGGCCATGAAGCGAGTATTGCCGCACCCGGCGCAGAGCCTGTTGCTGCTGCTGACCTGGATGCTGCTGGTGGATACCTTCGCCTTCGGCCAGTGGCTGCTGGGCAGCGTGCTGGCCGTGCTGATTCCGCTGGCCTGCAACCGCCTGCTGATCGAGCATCCGCGTGGCTGGAAGCCGCTCAAGCTGCTGCGCTTCCTGCTGATGGTGATGGGCGACATCCTGGTCGCCAACTTCCAGGTGGCGCGCCTGACCCTCGGCCGCGTGCGCGAGCTGCGCCCGGCCTTCGTGGAGGTGCCGATCGACCTGGACAACGAGCTGGCCATCAGCGTGCTGGTCAGCGTGGTGTCGCTGACCCCCGGCTCGCTGGCCGCCGACCTCAGCCTGGATCGCCGCAACCTGCTGGTGCATGGCCTGGACGTGCCGGATGCGCAGGCGATGATCGACGAGATCAAGCAGCGCTACGAGGCGCCGCTGAAGGAGATATTCCCATGCTCGGCTACGTGATCCCTGTGTGCCTGGCCATGCTCGCCGCGGCCCTGCTGCTGGCCGCCGCGCGGCTGATCAAGGGGCCCAGCCTGCCGGACCGGGTGCTGGCGCTGGACACCCTGTACATCAACGCCATTGCCCTGATCATCCTCTACGGCATCTGGAAGGGCACCGAGCTGTTCTTCGAGATCGCCCTGCTGATCGCCGTGCTCGGCTTCGTCAGCACCGTGGCGGTGGCCAAGTACATGCTGCGCGGAGACATCATCGAATGAGCCTGTGGCTGGAAATCCTCATCTGCGCGCTGCTCCTGCTGGGCAGCGGCTTCGTCCTGATCGGCGCCATCGGCCTGTATCGCCTGCCGGACTTCTTCACCCGCCTGCACGGCCCGACCAAGGCCACCACCCTCGGGGTCGGCGGCGTGGTGGTGGCCTCGCTGATCTTCTTCAGCGCCGGCGAGCAGACCCTGAGCTCCCACGAGCTGCTGATCAGCCTGTTCCTGTTCATCAGCGCCCCGGTCAGCGCCTACATGCTGGCCAAGGCGGCGGTGCTGCAGCAGCTGCCGCTGGAGCCGAAGACCCGCGGCAAGCCCTGGGAGCAGTAGCTTTCTGTGGGAGCGGCTTTGGCCGCGATGCTCTAGCAACTCGGAGCTAGACCCTGGTTCTTGCACTGCATTTAGGTAACTCAATATGGAAGAGCATTCTCTTCACTCTTCGTATCGCGAAAAACTGATTGAACACCTGCTGATTGGGGAGTTGTTGAAATGCTCTTGGAAGCTCAAGGATTGCAGTCTTGAAATTTCCAAGCCAGAAGTAGACCGCTCAGGCTACGACCTCATAGCTGAAGCCAATGGCTATATCAGGCATATCCAACTCAAGGCATCGTTTGTCGGCTCAACGACTGCGCAACAAAAAATCCATATCGCGCTAGCCGGAAAGCCATCGGGATGCGTGGTTCTGGTTTATTTCAATAAGGACACTCTGGAGCTAGGCCCTTTCTTGTTTTTCGGTGCTGGGCCAGGCCAACCATTACCTTGTTTGGAAACTCTCAGGGTTGCCAGACACACCAAAGGCAATGCAGAAGGCGTCAAAGCCGAAAGGCCAAATATTCGCGTGTTGAATAAGGGACTGTTCGAAAAGTTCGAGAATATCGAAGGCTTATACAGTCGGCTATTCGGTATGGCTGAGAGTCTCCAGTCCCCTAAACTCGATCCCTGAGCGAGCTGTGTCCACACAGTTTTGCTCTGTCGCTGTGCCTGTCCGTGTCAGGGCTCGCCACCTACACTGAGTTTTTGATCCAGAGGTAGTGGTGATGGCCCGGCAGGGACGGTTGTTCGCGATGGCGTGCCTGGTGCTGGCCATGGCCCTGTGGGGCAGTTCCTTCATCGCCCTCAAATTCGCCTTCGCCGAGCTGCCGCCGATGTGGGTGATCTTCGGTCGCATGGCCCTGGGCAGCCTGGTGTTCCTGCTGGCCTGGCGCTGGCGTGGGCGCCTCGACTACCGGCCTGGTGACTGGCGCTACCTGCTGGCCCTGGCGGCCTGCGAGCCCTGCCTGTATTTCATCTTCGAGGCCCTGGCCTTGCAGCACACCAGCGCCACCCAGGCCGGCATGATCACCGCGCTGCTGCCACTGCTGGTGGCCATGGGCGCGTTCCTCTTTCTGCATGAGCGCGTGGCCAGAAGCACCTGGGCCGGCTTCCTCCTGGCGGTGGTCGGGGCGATCTGGCTGAGCCTGGCCAGCGAGGCGGACTCCCATGCGCCGGCGCCGCTGCTGGGCAACTTCTACGAATTCGTCGCCATGCTCTGCGCCACTTGCTACACGCTGCTGCTGAAATTCCTTTCCGAGCGCTACTCGCCGTTCATCCTCACGGCCATGCAGGCCTTCATCGGTTCGCTGTTCTTCCTGCCGCTGGCACTGGTCACCGAGCCGTTGCCGAGCCAGTTCAGCCTGCTGGGCGTCGGTTCGGTGGTCTACCTTGGCGTGGTGGTCACGGTCGGTGCCTACGGCCTGTACAACTTCGGCGTCAGCCGCCTGCCGGCCAGCCAGGCGTCGGGCTTCACCAACCTGCTGCCGGTGTTCACCCTGATCTTCGCCGCGCTGCTGCTGGGCGAGAGCCTGACGCCCGCGCAATACGCCGCCGCGGCCCTGGTGTTCGTCGGCGTGGCGTTGAGCCAGTGGCGCAGCGCCGCGCCGGCACCTGCCGGCATTCTCGATTGAGGACACAAGCATGACCGATACACGCCAGTGGACCCGCGAGGCGGTGCGCATCATCGAGGCGGACTTCCAGCGCAGCGCCGATACCCACCTGATTCCCCTGGCGCTGCCGGGTCTGCCGGGTGTCGAGCTGTACTTCAAGGACGAATCCAGCCACCCCACCGGCAGTCTCAAGCACCGCCTGGCCCGCTCGCTGTTCCTCTACGCGCTGTGCAATGGCTGGCTCAAGCCCGGCGCGCCGGTGATCGAGGCTTCCAGCGGCTCCACCGCCATCTCCGAGGCCTATTTCGCTCGGCTGCTGGGGTTGCCCTTTATCGCGGTGGTGCCCGCCAGCACGGCCAAGGAGAAGCTGGCGCAGATCGCCTTCTACGGCGGCCAGGCGCACCTGGTCGACGATCCCACGCTCATCCACGCCGAGTCCGTGCGTTTGGCTGGCGAGACCGGTGGCCACTTCATGGACCAGTTCACCTACGCCGAGCGCGCCACCGACTGGCGGGCGAACAACAATATTGCCGAGTCGATCTTCCAGCAGATGCGCCATGAGCGTTTCCCCGAGCCGGCCTGGCTGGTGTCCAGCCCCGGCACCGGCGGCACCCTGGCCACCCTGGGCCGCTACGTGCGCTACCGCCAGTACGCCACTCGCGTGCTGTGCGCCGACGCCGAGCGCTCGGTGTTCTTCGACAGCTACGTCAGCGGCGACCGCAGCCTGACCCTGGACTGCGGATCGCGCATCGAGGGCATCGGCCGGCCACGGGTCGAGCCGTCGTTCATGCCCCAGGTGCTGGATGCCATGTGCAAGGTGCCGGATGCGCTGTCGCTGGCCGCCATGCATTACCTGGCACGGCGCCTCGGCCGGCGCGTCGGCGCGTCCAGCGGCACCAACCTGATCGGCGCGCTGCTGGCGGCGCGGCAGATGGTCGAGGCCGGCCAGAGCGGCTCGGTGGTGACCATCCTCTGCGACGGCGGCGAGCGCTACGCCACCAGCTACTACTGCGACACCTGGCTGGCGCAGCAGGGCTACGACCTGACGCCGCTGGTCGAGGCGGTGGCGGCCTGCGTCGAGCGCGGCGCGGCGCTGCCGGATTTCCCTCGGAGCGGACTGTGAGCGAGACCTTCACCAGTCGCCCGGCGCGGCCCGAGGACATCCCGGCCATGGCCGTGTTCATCTTCGAACACGGCCCCAATCCCTGGAACTACCTGCCGCAGGACGCCGTGCTGGCGCACCTGCAGGGCATCGCCGAGGGCTCGGTACAGGCCGTGCTGGCGGAGCAGACAGGTGGTGCGCTGGCCGGCTTCGTTACCTTCCTGGCCAGCAGCAACTTCGAGCGCTATCAGCCGGCCGAGCGTCGCGATCTGCCCCAGGGCTATATCGGCGAGGCTGTGGTGCACCGCGAGCTGGCCGGGCGCGGCCTGGGCAGTCGCCTGCTCGGCGAGGCGATAGAGCGTTTGAGTGCCCGGGGCATTCGCGACATCTACATCGAACGTCACGAGGAGAACGCCGGCTCGGCGGGGATGATGCGCAAGGCCGGCTTCGTCGAGGTGGAAACCTTTCCCGACCCACAGCGGCGCGGCGCCGGTTCACGCCGCACCACGCTGTGCTACCTGCGGGTCAGCTAGCCAGGCTGCACCGGCACGGTACGATTCGGCTCCAGTGGCTTGAGCCAGGTCTGCAGCACATCCAGCATGCGGTTGGCGAAGGCCCACTCGTTGTCGTACCAGGCCAGCACCTTGACCAGGTTGCCGCCCTGCACCCGGGTGTGGTTGAGGTCGACCACGCAGGACACCGGGTAGCCGTTGAAGTCGGCGGACACCAGCGGCAGGTCGTTGCACTCCATCACGCCGAGCGGTAGCTGACGCGCAGCCTTCTGCAGGATGTCGTTGATCGCCTCGCGGCTGGTCGGGTGTTCGCTGGTGAAGGTCAGGTCGAGCAACGATACGTTGGCGGTCGGCACTCGCACCGCCATGCCGTCCAGGCGGCCTTCCAGCTCCGGAATGACCAGGCCGATGGTCTTCGCCGCGCCGGTGGCGGTGGGAATCATCGACAGCGCGGCGGCACGGGCGCGATAGAGGTCGTTGTGGGTCTTGTCGAGCAGGTTCTGGTCGTTGGTGTAGGCGTGCACCGTGGTCATCAGCCCCTGCTTGATGCCCACCGCGGTGTGCAGCACCTGGGCCAGCGGCGCCAGGCAGTTGGTGGTGCAGGAGGCGTTGGAGACGATCTGCTGGTTGCCCAGCAGGTGATGGTTGACGCCGTAGACCACGGTCAGGTCGGCCGTCTCCAGCGGGTGCGAGAGCAGCACGCGTGGCGCCCCGGCGGTCAGGTGCTGCTCGGCGAGGATGCGCTTCTTGGCCTTGCCGGTGCAGTCCACCACCACGTCCACCGCCAGCTGCTTCCACGGCAGCTGGATGAAGTCCTTGTGGCTGATCAGGCGGATCGACTGGCCGCGCACCTGCATCACGTCTTCATGGATATCCACCTGGCCGAGAAAGCGGCCAAAGGTGGAGTCGAAACGGGTCAGGTGGGCGAGGGTGGTGAAATCGCCGGTCTCGTTGATCGCCTCGACGTGCAGCTGGCTTTCCAGCCCGCGTTCGAACAAGGCGCGCAGCAGGGCGCGACCGATGCGCCCGTATCCGTTCAGGGCAATACGCAGCATGGCAGTCTCCGACTGTCTGGGTCCGTCTTCAGCATAGGCGGCCCAGACGCCTCACGAAAGCGAGGCGGGGGCTGCTCAGCGGTTGCGCGCACCACCCAGGGACGCGCAGCCGCGCTGCACTTCGCCATTCAGGCGCAGCTCGGCGCTGAGGTGCTGCACCGCGCCGCTCATGCTGTCCACGCAGCGTTGCGGCGCCAGCCACAGTTCCAGGCGCTGGCCATTGGCCTCGCTGCTGAGGCTGAAGCTGCCGTTGGGTAGCTGTTCTTCCAGATAGGGTACGGCCAGCGGCTCCTGGCTCGGGCGCAGCAGCACCAGGCCCTGTTCGCCGACGCCCAGGCTCCAGTCCGGCTCATGGCCGCTGGCGCGCAGCAGCAGGCGGTCGAAGCCCGGCTCGTTGCAGGCCGGGCCTTCGCCCTGCAGGCGGTAGACCTCATCCAGGCGCAGTTCGCCGTCCAGGCCCGCCTGCTTGGTCGCCACCGGCCAGCCGCGCAGATCGACGAACAGGCTGTCGTTGCCGTCGGCCAGCAGCCCGCTGGCGTCACGCATGATGTCGCTGCTGCCGTCGTTGATCAGGGCGATTCTGCGTTGCTCGCCGCAGGGCTGGAGAATCAGCTGGCCCTGTTCCAGGACCAATTGGCCCTGCAGGCGCTGGACCGGGGTAGGGGGCGTGGCGTCGTACACTTCGAACAGCTGGCAACCGGCGAACAGCGGCAGCAGGGCGGCGAACAACAGCGAACGGGCGTGGGTCATCGATGGCTCTCCTTGCGAGTGCGGCAAACTTACCCAGCCCGGGCCGCCAGCTCAAGTTCGGAAACATGCTGCAGCTTGTATAGTCGGGCCCATGGAGCCATCCTCAAAGGCGAGACCGCCCCGAGTGTGACCATGGATAGAAGCACGGGCTCTGGCCTGTCATTCGCCAAACGCATCTACCTGCCCCGTGGCATCGGCCTGGGCATCGGCTTCTTCTGCGTGGCTTTCGCGCTCTGGCCGCTGCGCCCGGCGCCCTGGCTGTGGGGGTTGCTGGTGTTCAACGGCTTCCTCTGGCCGCACCTGGCCTACCAGCTCGCACGCCTGTCCGCCACGCCCTACAAGACCGAGCGGCGCAGCCTGCTGATCGACTCGGTGTTCGGCGGCTTCTGGGCGGCGACCATGCAGTTCAACGTGCTGCCGACCGTGACCATCCTGGCGATGATGGCGATGAACAACATCGCCGCCGGTGGCGCGCGCTTCTTCCTCAATGGCAGCCTGGCCATGCTCGCCGGCATCGGCCTGGCCATGCTGCTGTTCGGCCCGGCGTTCAATCCCGATACCAGCATGCCGCAGCTGTATGCCTGCCTGCCGATGCTGATCCTCTATCCGCTGGCGCTGGGCTGGGTCAGCTATCGCCTGAGCATCAAGCTGGCCGAGCACAAGCAGGCCCTGCGCGCGGCCAGCCGCACCGACAGCCTGACCCGTCTGTTCAACCACGGCTACTGGAAGGATCTGCTGCAGAGCGAGTTCATCAAGTGCCGCGGTGGCCAGCAGCGCGCCACGGTGGCACTGATCGACGTGGACCACTTCAAGCAGATCAACGACCAGTACGGCCATCTGGTCGGCGACAGCGTGCTGCGCCTGCTCAGCGAGAAGCTGGTGCTGAGTCTGCGCCAGGAGGACATGGCCGGGCGCTACGGTGGCGACGAGTTCTGCGTGATCCTGCCCAACACTCCGCCAGTGCTGGCAGGTGAAGTGATGGAGCGCCTGCGCCAGGAACTCGCCGAGATCCGCAGCCCGCTGGCGCCGGAGCTGCGCATTACCCTCAGCATCGGTCTGGCCGGCTACAGCCCGTTCCAACTGGACGCCACCCAGTGGCTCAACGCCGCTGACCAGGCCCTCTACCAGGCCAAGAGCCGTGGCCGCGACCGGGTGGTGACCGCCAGCGAAACCCTGGTCGCCACCGACGAGGAGCAGCAGGCCTACCCGGGCGCCTGAGTTCCCAGCGCGCGCCGGTCGTGGCAGGCTAGTGGCCTTTTCTACCTCGCACGGAATCGCCCCATGTCCAGCGCCACCGAAGGCTTCGAGCCGCTCAACGCCACCGAGGTCCGCATCCTCGGCTGCCTGATCGAGAAGCAGGCCACCACGCCGGAAACCTACCCGCTGACCCTCAACTCCCTGGTCCTGGCGTGCAACCAGAAGACCAGCCGCGAGCCGCTGATGAACCTCACCGAGGGCCAGGTCGGCCAGGCCCTGCGTGCCCTCGAGGGGCGTGGCCTGACCCGTCTGGTGATGGGCGGTCGCGCCGACCGCTGGGAGCATCGGGTGGACAAGGGGCTGGAACTGGTCAAACCGCAGCAGGCGCTGCTCGGCCTGCTGTTCCTGCGCGGGCCGCAGACCATCAACGAACTGCTTACTCGTAGCAACCGCCTGTATCAGTTCGAGGATGGCGCCGAAGTGCAGCACCAGCTGGAACGCCTGATCGGCCGCGAGCTGGCCTGCCTGCTGCCACGCCTGAGCGGTCAGCGCGAGGATCGCTACATGCACCTGCTGGGCGAGGCGGCTGATCTGGAGGCCCTGCTAGCGGCGCGCCAGGCCGATGCACCGGTCCGTAGCGCCAGCGACGATGGTCGCATCGCCGAACTGGAGGCGCGCATCGCCGCCCTGGAAGAGCGCCTGGCGCGCCTGGAGGGTGAGGCATGAGCCTGCTCGACGACCTGCGCAGCGCGGACATGCTGCTGATCGACGGCCTGCACGCCTGGCAGTTCGAGCTGGACGAACAGGCCCAGGCCGAGCAGGTGCAACTCAGCATCGAATGCATGGATGGGCGCACCCGCCGCGTGTGGACGTTCAGTGCCGCGGCGGTGGCTGCCGCCACGGCGGGTGCCGAAGCGGGCAGCTGGCGCATCGCGGGTGCCGAGGGCGAGCACGAGCTGGTCTGCCTGGGCGCCATCAGCGCCGACAATGATGATCAGGATGATGACCCGGACCAGGTGGACTAAGCGATGATCCGCTGCAAGCGGGTATACGAGCCGATCGACGCCGCCGATGGCGAGCGGGTGCTGGTCGATCGTCTATGGCCGCGCGGCTGCAAGAAGGAGAACCTGGGCCTGAGCGCCTGGCTCAAGGAGGTGGCGCCGTCGGATGCCCTGCGCAAGGGCTTCTGCCACGATCCGGCGCTGTTCGACGAGTTCCGCCTGCTCTACCGCGGCGAGCTGGCGGCCCATCCCGAGCACTGGCAGGGCCTGCTGGCCATGGCGGAGCGCGGCACCCTGCCCCTGCTGTTTGCCGCTCGTGAAGAGCGCCTCAACAACGCCCAGGTGCTGGCCGAATTCCTCGAAGAAGAGCTGGAGCGGCGCGGGCCGTCCAGCTCACCGGTGTGCTACGCCGACTAGAACACGCCGGAGTCGTTGCACACCAGTTCGTCGTTCTCGGAAATCGCGTAGCAGATCATGCCCTCTTCCTTGAACGGCAGCTGCAGCACATAGCCCGGCTTGCCGTTGACCAGCGTGCCCTGCTTGTCCTTGGTGGGGGTGATGTTCACGGTATTGCCGTTGTCCCAGATCCACTCACTGTGAAAGTACTGGTCGGTGGCCGCGCAGGTGGTCACCGCGCATGCGCCCTGGCCCTTCAGCTCGCCCTGCTTGTAGTAGTAACAGGTGCCGCGGCCTTCGCCGCAGCCGGCGTGGGCGGTGCCTGCAAGCATGGTCAGAAGTAATGTGATGCCGAGTTTGCGCATGGGGAAGATCCTTTTCCGGTGAGTCCATAGATTCAGTGTTTGTGCGGCTGCCAGGCAGATGATGTGGTTCACACGCGAGTCCTTGCAGAGGTTTCCCAGAAACTTTTCAGCCCATTGAGTCGCTGCCGCACAACGATTCTGAAATAGCAGGCTGCGATCGGCTCGATGACAAAACTCAGCCAATGAGGTCTGGTCGTGAGGGTGTAGCGGAAGCGTGTCAGTGTCAGCCCAGGCTCGGGTTCCTGAAATATCCAGGAGCCGGCGAAGCTACGAAGGAACCACGGACCTTCAAGCATAGTGATCGCTGCACGCTGGCATGGTTTGACCTGGACGAATTCGACCAGCATGCGCATGCCGAGCTTGGATCGGATCAATACACGGTTACCGATCTCTAGTCGCTCACTGTTACCGGAAACGACCTCGATATGGTCAGGAAAGGGGTCCCAGTCGTAGCGCACGGAGTAATCTTGCGAAACGTCGTATACCTGTGCGATCGGTGCTTGGATGATCAATTGATATTCGATCATCGGCATGTCTGCTGGTCTCCGGGTTGTTTTCGATAGCGATATAGCGCCAGCGCAGCCAGGCAGATCACCAGCTCGGCGATAAAGCTCCAGTGCAGGAGGAAATTCAGCCACCAGGGCTGGAAGCGCGCCGGCACGCTGAACAGCGCGTATGCATGGTCATGGAAGGGTGCCAGCCACCATATATCGCCGACGAAGCTGTCCAGCAGCATGTGCAGCATGCCGCCGAGAGCGAATGCCAGGGCGGCGCCGGCCGCGGCGCTGCTGCGCCTGAGGCCCAGCCAAATGGCACTGAGCAGCGCCAGGCCGAGCCAAAGCAGCGGCCAGTGGGTGAAATACCTGTGATGGTGGGTCTGGCGGCCATCAACCAGGTAGAAATACAGAAGATCCAGATCGGGTAGGGTTGCGCCGATGACGCATGCCAGCAGGATGACCGGCGAGCGGCGGATGCGCTGCAGCAATACTCCGAGCAGATAGCCTGAGGGGGCATGCGCGATAAACATGCTCAGTTCTCCAAGGCCTGCAGATTGCCCGCATAGCTGAACAGCAGGCCCAGCCAGGGCAGGGTAAAGGAAACGGAGAACCGATACTGCTCGTTCTCGATGTGCTTGTAGGCTTCGGAGCGGGGCGGCAGCCAGCCGGGTAATGGTCTACCAAGGAAGAGCATGCGCCGCTGCTGCCAATGCCAGCCGCCATCGAGGATCCGTACACCCAGTTCCAGGGACAGCTTGCCGGTGCTCTCCAGCCAGTAGCCGTCGGGAAAGTGCCCATGAGGTACGAAGGTGGAGTTCATGCTCTGCCCACCGGCGAAGCGGCGATTCCAGAACAGGCATGCAGCGGAGTGGCGAATGTCTACGCGCATCTCGCAGCGCTGGCTGGCCGCGGGGAGCCCCAGTTTCTTCGCCAGGCGGCGGCCGAGCAGGCCGGCTAGACCCCGGCCGTAGCGCACCTCTACTTCGCCCGTCAGTTCGCCGCCTTCCCGGTGAAGGCGCTGCAGCATTGGGTGCAGTTCGGTGAAGTGCTCGCCGAACCAGTTGGTGACGGAGTTACCTTCCATGGGCTCTGTTCCTTGAGTGAGCTTGCCGAGGTGTTCCTTTGTTGGCCGCGATTGTTCATTCGCTCGGCCGGGTGGGCAAGTGCCACTGGCATAGAAAAGCCGCCTCGCGGGCGGCTTTTCTTCAACGCGACTGGCTCAGGCTTTGTCACGCGCCATGCAGGCCGCGGCGGTGAACAGCACGTCGGTGGAGGAGTTCAGCGCGGTCTCGGCGCTGTCCTGCAGGATGCCGATGATGAAGCCGATGGCGACCACCTGCATCGCCACTTCGCTGGGGATGCCGAACAGGCTGCAGGCCAGCGGGATCAGCAGCAGCGAGCCGCCGGCCACGCCGGAGGCGCCGCAGGCGCAGACGGCCGAGACCACGCAGAGCAGGATGGCGGTGGGCAGGTCGACCTGGATATTCAGGGTGTGCGCCGCGGCCAGGGTCAGTACGCTGATGGTGATGGCGGCGCCGGCCATGTTGATGGTGGCGCCCAGCGGGATGGACACCGAGTAGGTGTCTTCGTGCAGGCCCAGGCGTTCGGCAAGCTGCAGGTTGACCGGCACGTTGGCCGCCGAGCTGCGGGTGAAGAAGGCGGTGATGCCGCTTTCGCGCAGGCAGGTGAACACCAGCGGATAGGGGTTGCGGCGAATCTGGCTGAAGACGATCAACGGGTTGACCACCAGGGCGACGAACAGCATGCAGCCGACCAGTACGGCGAGCAGGTGGGCGTAGCCGAGCAGGACCTTGAGGCCAGCGTCGGCGAAGGTGGTGGCGACCAGGCCGAACACGCCGAGCGGGGCGAAGCGGATCACTACCTTGACGATCAAGGACACGCCGTTGGCCAGGTCGGCGAATACCGCGCGGGTGGTGTCGCTGCCGTGGCGGATGGCGATGCCGATACCGATGGCCCAGGCCAGGATGCCGATGAAATTGCCCTTGAGCAGGGCGTTGACCGGGTTGTCGACCATGCTCAGCACCAGGCTCTTGAGTACCTCGGCGATGCCGCCGGGCGGGGTGCTGCCACTGGCTGCCTCGTGCAGCACCAGGAAGGACGGCCACAGGCTGCTGGCGATCACCGCGACGATGGCGGCGGCCAGGGTGCCGACCAAGTACAGCATCAGGATCGGGCGGATGTGGGTGGGCTGGCCCGGCTTGTGGTTGGCGATGGCCGAGGCCACCAGGATGAACACCAGCACTGGCGCCACGGCTTTCAGCGCGGAGATGAACAGGCTGCCGAGGAAGCCGACTTCATCGGTGGCCTGCGGGGCGAGGAGGGCGAGAAGTATGCCGGCGACCAGGCCTATGGCGATCTGGGCGACCAGGCTGGTGCGGTTGCAGAGTGCTACGAGTGGACGAAGGATCATGGGGTGTCGTTCCTGAGTTTCGACGGGGGCGCCGGTGGGCGGTCCCGCAGCTGGCAGGCCGGGTTTGCCGGCTGCCGATTTCCGGAGGCCCAGCGGATACGATAGGCGCAGAAAAGAGGCGGCGATTCTAAAGGCTCGGCCGGATGAGTGGTGGCCTTTGGTCAGCTGAAATGAAAACGGCCCGCGAGGGGCCGTTTCGTTCAGGCCAGGCGTATCAACCGCCGAGGTAGGCGTCGCGCACCTTCGGGTCGACCAGCAGGTCCGCACCGGTGCCTTGCATGACGATGCGGCCGTTCTCCAGCACATAGGCGCGGTCGGCCAGCTTGAGCGCTTGGTTGGCGTTCTGCTCGACCAGGAACACGGTCACACCATCCTTGCGCAGCTGTTCGATGATGTCGAAAATCTGCTGGATGATGATCGGCGCCAGGCCCAGGGACGGCTCGTCGAGCAGCAGCAGCTTGGGCTTGCTCATCAGCGCGCGGCCGATGGCGAGCATCTGCTGCTCGCCGCCGGACATGGTGCCGGCGCGCTGGGCGAAGCGCTCCTTGAGGCGCGGGAACAGCTGCAAGACCTTGTCCAACTGCTCCTGGTTGTCGCCCTTGCTGCCGAAGAAGCCACCCATGGCCAGGTTTTCTTCGACGGTCAGGCGGGAGAACACGCGGCGGCCTTCCGGCACCACGGCGATGCTCTTGCGCATGATGTCGCAGGATTCCTGGCCGACCAGCTCCTCACCCATGTAGCGGATGCTGCCGCTGGCCGCGCGCGGCGAGCCGCACAGGGTCATCAGCAGGGTCGACTTGCCGGCACCGTTGGCGCCGATCAGGGTGACGATCTCACCCTGTTCCACGTCGATGCTGACGTTGTGCAGGGCCTGGATCTTGCCGTAGAAGGTGGAGACGTTGTTGAAATTCAGCATGCTTACGCCTCCCCCAGATAGGCTTTGATCACGTCCGGGTTGTTGCGGATCTGCTCCGGCGTGCCGTCGGCCAGGGGAGTGCCCTGGTTGATCACGTAGATGTGGTCGGAGATGCTCATGACCAGGTGCATGTCGTGCTCGATCAGCAGCACGGTCACGTCATGGTCGTTGCGCAGCATGCCGATCAGCTGCTTGAGATCCTCGGTTTCCTTGGGGTTGAGGCCGGCGGCCGGCTCGTCGAGCATGAGGATGCGCGGGCGCGTCATCATGCAGCGGGCGATTTCCAGGCGGCGCTGCTGACCGTAGGCCAGGGTGCCGGCCGGGCGGTTGGCCACGTCGGTGAGGTTCACTTCTTCCAGCCAGTGCGCCGCGTACTCCATGGCCGCCTTCTCGCTGCGGCGGAAGTTCGGGGTCTTCAGCAGGCCGGCGAGGAAGTTGGTGTTGAGGTGGCGATGCTGGGCGACCAGCAGGTTCTCCACCGCGGTCATTTCCTTGAACAGACGAACGTTCTGGAAGGTACGCACCACGCCCTTGTGGGCGATCTTGTGGCCCGGCAGGTGTTGGATCGGCTCGTCGTCGAGCAGGATCACGCCACCGGTGGGCTGGTAGAAGCCGGTCAGGCAGTTGAACACGGTGGTCTTGCCGGCGCCGTTCGGGCCGATCATCGAGACCACCTGCTTGGGTTGCACGGTCAGGGCGACATTGTTGACGGCCAGCAGGCCGCCGAAGCGCATGGTCAGCCCGCTGACTTCAAGAATCGGGCGGCTCATGGTTTCAACTCCAGGTGCGGGCGTTGCATGGGCAGCAGGCCCTGCGGACGCCAGATCATCATCAGCACCATCAGGGCGCCGAAGAACAACATGCGGTATTCGCTGAACTCACGCATCAGCTCGGGCATGAGGATCATCACCACGGCGGCGAGGATGATGCCCAGCTGCGAGCCCATGCCACCCAGCACGACGATGGCGAGGATGATCGCCGACTCGATGAAGGTGAACGACTCCGGAGTCACCAGGCCCTGGCGCGCGGCGAAGAAGCTGCCGGCGAAACCGGCGAAGCAGGCACCGAGGGTGAAGGCGGAGAGCTTGATCACGGTGGGGTTCATGCCCAGCGCGCGGCAGGCGATCTCGTCTTCGCGCAACGCTTCCCAGGCGCGGCCGATCGGCATGCGCAGCAGGCGGTTGATCACGAACAGGGTCAGCAGCACCAGCAGCAGGGCGATCAGGTAGAGGAAGATCACCTTGTTGATCGAGTTGTAGGCGACGCCGAAGAACTCGTGGAAGGTCTGCATGCCCTCGGCGGCGCGGCGCTCGAACGACAGGCCGAACAGGGTCGGTTTGTCGATGTTGCTGATGCCGTTGGGGCCCCCGGTCAGCTCGGTCATGTTGCGCAGCAGGATGCGGATGATCTCGCCGAAACCGAGGGTGACGATGGCCAGGTAGTCGCCGCGCAGGCGCAGCACCGGGAAGCCGAGGATGAAGCCGAAGAACGCCGCCATCAGGCCGGCGATCGGCAGGCAGATCCAGAAGCCCAGACCGTAGTAGTGCGACAGCAGCGCGTAGCTGTAGGCGCCCACGGCGTAGAAGCCGACGTAACCCAGATCGAGCAGGCCGGCCAGGCCCACCACGATGTTCAGGCCGAGGCCGAGCATCACGTAGATCAGGATCAGGGTGGCGATGTCGACGGCGCCGCGGCTGCCGAAGAACGGCCAGGCCAGGGCGACCACGACCAGGCCGAGGATGATCCAGCGCTGGGTGGAGGGCAGGGTGAGGAAGTTGCTGGCCCCGGCCGGCAGCTTCGGCACGCTGGGCGCGCTGGCCCAGGCGGCGGAGAGACGGTCGCGGAACAGCTGCCAGAAGAACATGAACACGGCCACGGCGGCGATGGTCCACAGCACGGCCGGGCTGGCGCCGTGCACTTCCAGCTTGATGCCGACGGTGGTCAGTTTCAGGCCGAGTACCGGGTAGGCCACTGCCAGCACCAGCAGGGCGCTGAAGAAGGCGGTCTTGAGGTTCTTGGTCATCATACTTTCTCGACCTCCGGGCGGCCGAGGATACCGGTCGGGCGGAACAGCAGTACCAGCACCAGGAGGCTGAAGGCCACCACGTCCTTGTACTGGTCACCGAAGATATCGGCGCCGAAGGCTTCGGCCACACCGAGCACCAGGCCGCCGAGCATGGCGCCGGGGATGCTGCCGATACCACCGAGCACCGCGGCGGTGAACGCCTTGATGCCGGCGAGGAAGCCGATGTGCGGATTGATCACCCCGTATTGCATGCCGAGCAGCACCGCGGCCACGGCGGCCAGAGTGGCGCCGATGACGAAGGTCAGGGCGATGATGTTGTTGGTGTTGATGCCCAGCAGGTTGGCCATCTTGATGTCCTCGGCGCAGGCGCGGCAGGCGCGGCCCAGGCGGGACTTGGAGATGAACATGGTGAGGCCGTACATCACCGCGATGGTGACGATGAAGATCAGCACCTGCATGTAGGAGATCACCACACCGTTCATGGTGCTCTCGCCGAACACGAAGTTGCCGGGGATCAGGTTGGGGATGGCCTTGTCCTTGGAATCCTGGGCGAGCAGTACTTCGTTCTGCAGGAAGATCGACATGCCGATGGCGGAGATCAGCGGGATCAGGCGGTTGCTACCGCGCAATGGCCGGTAGGCCACCCGTTCGATGCTGTAGCCGTAGGCACTGGCGACGATGATGCTGGCGGCGAAGGCGCCGATGATCAGCAGGGGGAGACTGTCGAGACCCATCATGGTGAGCCCGGCGATGACGATGAAGGCTACGTACGAGCCAATCATGTACACCTCGCCGTGGGCGAAGTTGATCATGCCGATGATGCCGTAGACCATGGTGTAGCCGATGGCGATCAGGGCGTAGGTGCTGCCAACGGTCAGACCGTTAACCAGCTGTTGCAGATAATGATAGAGCTCAGGCATTACCTAACTCCTCGGCGCGTTCCGTGAAGCGGCGCTTGTGACGCGACGGATGGCCGGAAAACTCAATAAAACAAAGCCCACTGCTCGCGCAGTGGGCTTTGGGTTCAGGCGGGAAGCTTACTTGGCTTCGGTTTTGGTACCGTCCTGGTGCCACTCGTAGACAACGAAGCTGAAGTCCTTCAGGTCACCCTTGTCGTCGAAGCCCAGGGTGCCGGTCGGGGTGTCGAAGGTATTGGCGCGTAGTGCGGCGGCTACCTTGGTGGTGTCATCTTCGCCGGCTTTCTTGATGCCTTCGGCGATGACCTGTACGGCGGCGTAGGCCGGGAACACGAACGGGCCGCTCGGGTCCTGGTTCTTGGCCTTGAAGGCCTCGACCAGAGCCTGGTTCTTCGGATCCTGGTCGAAGGACTTCGGCAGGGTCACCAGCAGGCCTTCGGAAGCCGGGCCGGCGATGGCGGAGATTTCTTTGTTACCCACGCCTTCCGGACCCATGAACTTGACCTTCAGGCCTTTCTCAGAAGCCTGGCGCAGCAGCAGGCCCAGTTCCGGGTGGTAGCCGCCGTAGTAGACGAAGTCGACGTTGGCTTGCTTGAGTTTGGAGATCAGGGCGGAGAAGTCCTTGTCGCCGGCGTTGATGCCTTCGAACAGGGCGACTTTGGTGCCTTTGCCTTCCAGGGTCTGCTTGACCGCGGTAGCGATGCCTTCGCCGTACTGCTGCTTGTCGTGAACGACGGCAACGGTCTTCGGCTTGACGTGGTCGGCAATGAAGTTGCCGGCGGTCGGGCCTTGCAGGCTGTCCAGGCCGATGGTGCGGAACACCAGCTGGTAGCCGCGAGCGGTGATGTCCGGGCTGGTGGAGGCCGCGGTAATCATCAGAATGCCTTCGTCTTCGTAAATGTCGGACGCTGGCTGAGTGGAGCTGGAGCACAGGTGGCCAACGACGTATTTCACTTCGTCGTTGACGATCTTGTTGGCTACGGCAACGGCTTGTTTCGGATCGCAGGCGTCGTCGTATTTCACGCCTTCGAGCATCGCGCCGTTCACCCCGCCGGCCTTGTTGATCTGCTCGATGGCCATCTCGGCACCGATGAACTGCATTTCGCCGTACTGGGCGACGGCACCGGTCACCGGACCGGCCAAAGCGATCTTGATGGTGTCAGCAGCCATCGAATAGCTGGCAGCGCCGGCCAGGGCCATAACGGCGAACAGCTTGGTAACTTGGTTGGTAGCCTGTTTCATAGTGCTCCACTCTTTATGTGTTTATCGTTTTTGTAATCCATGCGGCCAAAAGCTGCAGGACCGGTAAAAGTACCCGGTCACACCCCCCGGCAACTGTACCGGCACAGTGTAGAACTCTGTTTTGCGGCTTGAAAAGCGCACATGTGGAGGCGTGATGGGGTGGTGTCGCTTGGTTGAAATAAACGTACAGAATAACGGCGCGTCTTGTGGTGACTGGGAGGTCCTTCTGCCGGTGTGTGGTCGGGTTTCTAGCTTGCCTGGTGAGGGACGGTCGTTATCATGGCGCCCGTCTTCCCCAACCGTGTGTTTTCTACACAGAGCAAGTCATGACAGAACAACCTAGCACCCTCTATGCCAAGCTGCTTGGCGAAACGGCCAAGATTTCCTGGCAGGAGCTGCAACCCTTCTTTGCCCGTGGCCAACTGCTGTGGGTCGGTGTCGCCATGGACCTGGTGGAAGTCGCGCAGGCCGTGGCCGAAGATGATCGTGCCCAGGTCGCCGCGTGGCTGCAGGCCGGGCAAGTGGCCAAGGTAGAGGAGACGCTGGCGCAGGATTTCCTCGCGCGCGATCCGGAGCTGTGGGCCGTGGTGGTGTCACCTTGGGTACTGATTCAGGAGCGCGGCGCTGGTGCGTCGGTGCACTGATCGGGGGCCGTTGTGCTTGGCGATGCTGGTCTAGAATGAAGTCTTCGACCAGCAAGGAGAGGCATCATGTTTGAACCGGGGCATCTACATAGAGCCAGTCTGCCTGGCCAGATCGACTTTGCAGTGGACCTGTTCTACGAGGTTCGCCGCGATCCGAAGGAGGGGCCGATGATGCACTTCCGCATGGAAGGGCATATCGCCGGCAAAGCGTTCAAGGACGAGTTCGAGCTGCACCGTGACACCGCCTTCAACTTCGCCAGCGTGGCCACCCGCATCGCGGCCAAGCACGGTCTGCCGACCAACCACTCGCTGATCATGCGTGGCCACGACGAGTTCGACCGGATGTTCGAGGACATCCGCGACAAGCTGGGCGCCAAGCCCGGGGAGGCGGTGGACTTCGATCACCTGGAGCGAGACGGCCTCTGATCGTGCCGCCTTGGAATGAAGGAGAAGGAGGCCCCGCCGATGCGGGGCTTCTTCTTTATTAGCGAGCGGCGGTTGCTGTCAGGGCTCGGGAAAACCACCGAGTAACGAAAAGCCCTGGATGAGAGTCCGGCAGGCAACAAAAAAGCCCCAGGCTTTCACCTAGGGCTTTTGGATTTGGCTCCGCGACCTGGACTCGAACCAGGGACCCAATGATTAACAGTCATTTGCTCTACCGACTGAGCTATCGCGGAACAGCGGTGCGTATCCTACTGATTAAAAAGGGGAAGTCAACACCCGCAGGGCGACTTCCGCAATTCCTCTCAGAGCACCTGAACGATGGCGCGGGTGACGGCGTCCAGGTTGCTGCGGTTCAGCGCGGCCACGCAGATACGCCCGGTGCTGACGGCGTAAATGCCGAACTCGCTGCGCAGGCGCTCCACCTGCTCGGCGGTCAGGCCGGAGTAGGAGAACATGCCGCGCTGACGGGCGACGAAGGCGAAGTCGCGCTTGGCGCCTTGGGCGGCCAGTTGCTCGACCATGGCCAGGCGCATGTCGCGGATGCGCTGGCGCATCTCGCCCAGCTCCTGCTCCCACAGGGCGCGCAGCTCGGGGCTGTTGAGCACGCTGGCGACCACGGTGGCACCATGGGTCGGCGGGTTGGAGTAGTTGGTGCGGATCACGCGCTTGGCTTGCGACAGCACGCGGCCGGCTTCTTCCTTGCTGGCGGTGACGATGGATAGCGCGCCGACCCGCTCGCCATACAGCGAGAAGGACTTGGAGAAGGAGCTGGACACGAAGAACGGCAGGCCGGACTCGGCGAACAGGCGCACGGCGAAGGCGTCCTGGTCGATGCCCTCGCCAAAGCCCTGGTAGGCGATGTCGAGGAAGGGCACGTGCTCGCGTTCGCGCAGAACTTCCAGCACCGCTTTCCAGTCATCCAGAGAGAGGTCGACGCCAGTCGGGTTGTGGCAGCAGGCGTGCAGTACCACGACGGAGCGGGCCGGCAGGGCCTTGAGGTCTTCCAGCAGGCCGGCGCGGTTCACGCCATTGGTGGCGGCGTCGTAGTAGCGATAGTTCTGCACCGGGAAGCCGGCGGACTCGAACAGCGCGCGGTGGTTTTCCCAGCTCGGATCGCTGATGGCGACCACGGCGTTGGGCAGCAGGCGCTTGAGGAAGTCGGCGCCGGTCTTCAGCGCGCCGGTACCGCCAACGGCCTGGGTGGTGACCACGCGGCCTTCGGCCAGCAGGGCGGAATCCGCGCCGAACAGCAGTTTCTGCACGGCGCTGTCGTAGGCGGCGATGCCTTCGATCGGCAGGTAGCCACGCGGTGCGTGGGCTTCGATGCGAGCCTTCTCGGCTTCGGCGACGGCGCGCAGCAGCGGAATTCGACCTTCCTCGTTGTAGTACACGCCTACACCCAGGTTGACCTTGGTGCTGCGGGTATCGGCATTGAAGGCTTCATTCAGGCCCAGGATCGGGTCGCGCGGCGCCATTTCGACGGCGGAGAACAGACTCATGATTGCGGCGGTCTCGGAGAGGAGAAGGTGGGAACCGGCAACACCCTGCACGGAAACGGGCTAGGGGTTGCATGAACGGGCCGCTATTATAGCGGCCCAGGTTGTGCGCGGCGACAGCGCCAGCGCGCATTCACAAGCTATGACGCCCGCGGTTGCGCCGCGTCACAGTGGCATCGTGAGGTCGACCATGTCGGAGTTTCAGCTCGTCACCCGCTTCAAGCCCGCCGGCGACCAGCCGGAGGCCATCCGCCAGATGGTCGAGGGCCTGGAGGCCGGCCTGTCGCACCAGACCCTGCTGGGGGTGACCGGTTCGGGCAAGACCTTCAGCATCGCCAACGTGATTGCCAAGGTGCAGCGCCCGACCCTGGTGCTGGCGCCGAACAAGACCCTGGCCGCGCAGCTCTACGGCGAATTCAAGAGCTTCTTCCCGAACAACTCGGTCGAGTATTTCGTTTCCTACTACGACTACTACCAGCCGGAGGCCTATGTGCCGGCCTCCGACACCTTCATCGAGAAGGACTCCTCGATCAACGACCACATCGAGCAGATGCGCCTGTCGGCGACCAAGGCGCTGATCGAGCGGCCGGATGCGATCGTGGTGGCCACCGTTTCCTCCATCTATGGCCTGGGTAGCCCGGAGGAGTACCTGAAGATGGTCCTGCACGTGGATCGGGGCGACAAAATGGACCAGCGCGCGCTGCTGCGCCGCCTAGCCGACCTGCAGTACACGCGCAACGACATGGACTTCGCCCGCGCCACCTTCCGCGTGCGCGGCGATGTGATCGACGTGTTCCCGGCCGAATCGGACCTGGAGGCGATCCGTGTCGAGCTGTTCGACGACGAGGTGGAGAGCCTGTCGGCCTTCGATCCGCTGACCGGCGAGGTGATCAAGAAGTTGCCGCGCTTCACCTTCTATCCCAAGAGTCACTACGTGACCCCGCGCGAGACGCTGCTCGGCGCGGTGGAGAACATCAAGGCCGAGCTGAAGGAGCGCCTGGACTACCTGCGCACCAACAACAAGCTGGTCGAGGCCCAGCGCCTGGAGCAGCGCACCCGCTTCGACCTGGAGATGATCCTCGAACTGGGCTACTGCAACGGCATCGAAAACTACTCGCGCTACCTATCCGGGCGCGCTCCGGGCGAGCCGCCACCCACCCTGTACGACTACCTGCCGCCGGAGTCGCTGCTGGTGATAGACGAGTCCCACGTCACCGTCCCGCAGATCGGTGCCATGTACAAGGGCGACCGCTCGCGCAAGGAAACCCTGGTGGAGTACGGCTTCCGCCTGCCCTCGGCACTCGACAACCGGCCGATGCGCTTCGAGGAGTGGGAGGCGGCCAGCCCGCAGACCATCTTCGTTTCCGCTACGCCGGGCAACTACGAAGGCGAGCATGCCGGGCGGGTGATCGAGCAGGTGGTGCGGCCCACCGGCCTGGTCGACCCGGAAGTGGAGGTGCGCCCGGCGCGCACCCAGGTCGACGACCTGCTCTCGGAGATCCGCAAGCGCGTGGCCGTCGAGCAGCGCGTGCTGGTCACCACCCTGACCAAGCGCATGGCCGAGGACCTCACCGACTACCTGGCCGACCACGACGTCAAGGTGCGCTACCTGCACTCGGACATCGACACGGTGGAGCGGGTGGAGATCATCCGCGACTTGCGTACCGGTGCCTTCGACGTGCTGGTGGGTAT
Source organism: Pseudomonas sp. GD04019 (assembly GCF_029837695.1). Taxonomy (GTDB): domain Bacteria; phylum Pseudomonadota; class Gammaproteobacteria; order Pseudomonadales; family Pseudomonadaceae; genus Aquipseudomonas. The sequence goes on along the minus strand of NZ_JAOEEA010000013.1, from coordinate 42,943 downwards.
CAACCTGCTGCGCGAAGGCCTGGACATGCCCGAGGTGTCGCTGGTGGCGATCCTCGATGCGGACAAGGAAGGCTTCCTGCGCAGCGAGCGCTCGCTGATCCAGACCATCGGCCGCGCCGCGCGCAACCTGCACGGCCGGGCGATTCTCTACGCCGACAATATGACCGGCTCGATGCAGCGGGCGATCGGCGAGACCGACCGGCGCCGCGAGAAGCAGCTGGCCTTCAACGCGGCCAACGGCATCGTGCCGAAAGGCGTGACCAAGGACATCAAGGACATCCTCGAAGGCGCCGTGGTGCCGGGTGCGCGCAGCAACAAGCGCAAGGCTGCGGCCAAGGCGGCGGAGGAGAGCGCCCGCTACGAGGCCGAGCTGCGCTCGCCGAGCGAGATCACCAGGCGCATCCGCCAGTTGGAAGAGAAGATGTACCAGCTGGCCCGCGACCTGGAATTCGAGGCCGCCGCGCAGCTGCGCGACGAGATCCAGAAGCTGCGTGACCGGCTGTTGCAGGTCTGAACTCTTGGTAGCCCGGATGCAAGCTGGGGTGCAGGCGATGCGGCCTCCCGGATTGCATCCGGGCTACATGGCTGTTGTCGTAGGGCGGGTGAAGCCCTCCACTAAGGGCTCAGCGGCGGCCGAAGATGATCATCGACACCCCGGCCAGGATCGCCAGGCAGGCCAGGCCGGCGGACAGGTCAAGGCGCTCGCCGAGGATCAGGTAGCCCAGTAGCAGGGCTACCACCGGGTTGACGAAGGCGAAGGTCGACACCAGGCTCGGTTTCACCTCGCGCAGCAGCCAGAAGTAGGCCGGGTACACGCCCAGGCTCACCGGCAGCACCAGGTAGGCCAGCCACAGCCAGCCGGCACTGCTCAGTTCACCTAATCGCAGCATCTGCCAGTCGCCGTGCCAGAGGCCGAAGCCGGCCAGCACCAGCGCGCCGACCAGCATCTGCAGACCCAGGCCGGTGGCGGGCGAACGCAGCGGCGGGCGTTGGCGCAGCCACCAGGCACCGACGGCCCAGAGCAGGGTGGCCAGCAGTACCAGGGCGCCGGAGAACCATTGCAGCAGGCCGGCGTCTTCGCCCAGGCCGCCGCCCATCAACAGCACGATGCCGCCGCTGGCGATGGCCAGGCCCAGCAGCACCCACAGCGGCGGGCGTTCGTCGAGCAGCCACTCCAGGGCCACGCTCCAGAGCGGCAAGGTGGTGTAGAGCATCGCCAGCATGCCGGTGGGCAGATGCTGGTTGGCGTAGATCAGCGCGCCCTGGCCGACGGCGATCAGCAGCAGGCCGCCGATCAGCGCGGCGCCCCAGTCGCTGCGCTGTACTTTCAGCCCGCCTTGCAGCGCGACCCAGAGCAGTGCGAGCACGCCAGCCAGGCTGAAGCGCAGGGTGCCGATGATGAAGGGCGGCAGCTCGCGCAGCAGGAAGTGGTTGGCCAGGTAGGTGGTGCCCCAGCCGATATAGATGATGAAAAAGGCGCCGACGAGCAGCAGCGAGCGGTAGCGTGAAGCGGACATGAATGGACCTGCGGTTGGCGAACTCAGTGAGCTGCGCCACCGGTGGCGCCAGCGGGTAGGGCGCGGGTCAGCAACACGGCGAGCATGCTGATGGCCAGGGCCAGGCCGACGAAGTGGAAGGCGTCATTGTAGGCCATGATCGTGGCCTGCTGATGGGCGATCTCGCTGAGCTTGCCCAGCGCCGCCTGCGAACTGCCGAGCTGCTCGGTGAGCAGGGCCAGGCGTTCGTCCACCTGCGGGTTACCCGGTACCAGGGCCTCGCGCAGGTAGTCGAAGTAGGTCTTGGCACGGCTGTCGAGCAGGGTGGCGAGCAGGGCGATGCCGATAGCGCCGCCGAGGTTGCGCAGGATGTTGAACAGGCTGGAGGCGGACCCGGCATCCTGCGGCTGGATATAGGCGGTGGCGATCAGCGAGATGGTCACCATGATCATCGGCTGGCCGAGGGCGCGAATCAGCTGAATATGGTTGAACTGCTCGCCGGCGAAATCCGGATTGAGCACCCCGGAAAAGAAGCTGGAGGCGCCAAACAAGGCGAAGCCGCCGGCACATAGCCACTTCGGCGAAATCACCTTCATCAGTCTGGGGACCAGCGGGATGATGAACAGCTGCGGCAGGCCCATCCACATGATCACCTCGCCGATCTGCAGAGCGTTGTAGCCCTGGATCTGCGCCAGGTACAGCGGCAGCAGGTAGATCGAGCCGTACAGCCCCAGGCCCATGCCCAAACTGGAGATGCTGGTCAGGCCGAAGTTGCGCTCGCGCAGGATGCGCAGGTTGATCAGCGGGTTGTCCCGCGACAGCTGCAGGATGACGAAAAGGATCAGGCTGACCACCGCCACGCTGCCCAGGCCGACGATCAGCTGCGACTCCAGCCAGTCTTTGCGATGGCCCTCTTCGAGGAACACCTGCAGGCAGCCCAGACCCAGGCCCAGGGTGACGATGCCGGCATAGTCGGTGCTTTTCAGCAGCTGCCAGTCCGGCGCCTTTTTCTCCAGGCCGTACATCAGGCCGGCGATCATCAACAGGCCCGGCGGCACGTTGATATAGAAGATGTATTCCCAGCCCCAGTTCTCCGTCAGCCAGCCGCCCAGGGTCGGGCCGATGGAGGGCGCGAAGGTGGCGGTGATGGCGAACAGCGCCATGCCCTTGGCCCGATGGTGTTCGGGCAGCTTGATCAGGGTCATGGTGAAGGCCAGCGGGATCAGCGCACCGCCGGTGAAGCCCTGCAGGGCGCGGAATACGATCATGCTCTCCAGGCTCCAGGCCATGGAGCAGAGCAGCGACGAGATCAGGAAACCAACGGACACCCACACCGCCAGGCGCCGCGCCGAGAGCAACTGCACCAGCCAGGCGGTGAGCGGGATCATTATGATCTCGGCCACCAGGTAGGAGGTGGAGATCCACGAGCCTTCCTCCAGGGTGGCCGACAGCGCGCCCTGGATATCCTTCAGCGAGGAATTGGTGATCTGGATATCCAGCACCGCCATGAAGGCACCGAGCATGGCGCTCATCACCGCGATCCAGTCGCGCCGGGTCGGTTCGCCGACCGGGCGAAGCAGGCTGTCAGCCGCCATGCTGGGCGTCGCTGGCGATATCGACCTTAACTTCCACGGACATGCCGGGGCGGATCTTGCCGGCCAGCGGGTTGTCGGCGGCGAAGGTCAGCTTGACCGGGATGCGTTGCACCACCTTGGTGAAGTTGCCGGTGGCATTGTCCGGCGGCAGCAGGCTGAACTGCGCGCCGGAGGCGGCGAACAGGCTATCGATGCGGCCTTCGATGGGGGTGTCCGGGTAGGCATCGAATACCAGTTCGGCGTGCTGGCCGACCTGCATCTTGCCGATCTGGGTTTCCTTGAAGTTGGCCTGTACCCAGATGGCGTCGCTCGGCACGATCGACATCAGGTAAGCGCCGGCCTGCACCACCTGGCCGGTCCGGGCCGAGCGCTGGCCGATGGTGCCGCTGATCGGCGCGTGAATCTCGGTGCGGGTCAGGTTCAGTTCGGCCTGGGCGATCTCGGCCTTGGCGTTGGCGATCTGCGCCTGCAGGCGCTTGATGTCGGCGTTCAGCGCATCCACCTGCTGGCGCTGGGCGCTGAGGTCGGCCTCGGCCTTGGACAGCTGCGAGCGGGCCACGCGGCTGTCAGCCGAGAGGGTGGTGACGCGCTCCTCGGAGACATAGCCCGGCTTGCGCAGGGTCTGGGCGCGGGACAGGTCGATCTGGGTGCGGTTGAGGTTGGCTTCGCCGGCGGCCACGTCGGCCTGGCTGGCGGCGATCAGGCTGCTCTGCTGGCCCAGGCGACTCTGCGCCTGCGTCAGTTCCGCCTCGCGGGTGGCCAGGGCGGCGCGGGCGCGCTCCAGGGCCAGCTGGAAGTCGGCGGCCTCAAGGGTCAGCAGCAACTGGCCCTTTTCCACGTGCTGGTTGTCGGCCACCAGCACTTGCTCGATGCGGGCGCCCAGCTGGCTGGAGACGCGAGTGATTTCGCCCTGCACATAGGCATTGTCGGTGCTCTCGTGAAAGCGGCCGACCAGCAGCCAGCGGCCAAAGAGGGCCAGGGTGACAATGGCGAACAGGGCGACGAAGACGGACAGGCGGCGTTGCAATTGGGCAGGCATGAGCGGGCTCGAACGGCGGGGCGTAAGTGTAAGCAAATCTAACAGTGTTGCCGCCAAGGCTGTAGCCGGTAGAATTCGCAAACTTTGTTGCTTTTGAGGAACAATCGTGGGGCTCGATGACGCCTTGATCTTCACCCGCGTGGTGGAATGCCACAGCTTCACCCAGGCCGCGCAGAGCCTGGGCATGCAGAAGTCCACGGTGAGCCGACGCATCGCGCTGCTGGAAGAGCGCCTCGGCGTGCGCCTGCTCAACCGCACCACGCGCAAGTTGCGCCTGACCGAAGTGGGTCAGGCCTACTACGAGCGCTGCCGGCAGATCATGCTCGACTTCGCCGAGGCCGAGCAGGCGGTGATGCAGTTGCAGCAGGAGCCTTCCGGCCTGCTGCGCATCACGGCGCCCATCGAGTTCGGCCAGCTGTTCCTCAGCGGCGTGCTCGGGCGCTTCATGCGTCAGTACCCGCAGATCAGCGCCGAGGTGGAGCTGACCTCGCGCGACGTCGATCCTCTGGAGGAGGGCGTCGACATCGCCATCCAGATCGGCCAGCCGCGCGATTCCACGCTGATCGCGCGCAAGCTGCTGGAGAGCCCGCGGCGCCTGTGCGCCAGCCCCGAATACCTGGCCCTGCACGGCGCGCCGCGGACCATCCACGAGCTGGCTGGGCATCGCGCCATCCTCCTGCCGCAGGATTCGCCGCGCTACTGGCCGCTGGTCGGCGAGCAGGTGCAGTGTCAGCGAGTGCTGTCGTGCAACAACATCACCTTCGCGCGCGAGGCGGTGCTGGCCGGCGCCGGCATATCCGGGTTGCCGGTGATGATCTCCGAGGAAGCGCTGCGCAGCGGTCGCCTGGTGGAACTGCTGCCCGATGCGAAGCTGCCGATCGGCGAGCTGTATGCCGTCTATCCCTCGCGGCGCTTCCAGGCGATGAAGGTCAAGACCTTCCTCGACTTCCTCATGGCCAGCCTGCCGCGGGCCGGCCTGCTGGAGCCGGTGGCGGCCGGCCTGCTAACATCGCGCCCCTGATCCATCTTCCCCGTTCCCGAGACTTGTCATGACCAAAGTCCGCACCCGCATTGCGCCGTCGCCCACCGGCGACCCGCACGTCGGCACTGCCTATATCGCCCTGTTCAACCTGTGCTTCGCACGCCAGCATGGCGGCGAGTTCATCCTGCGCATCGAGGACACCGATCAGGTGCGCTCGACCCGCGAGTCCGAACAGCAGATCTTCGACGCCCTGCGCTGGCTGGGTATCGAGTGGAACGAGGGCCCGGATGTCGGCGGCCCGCACGGCCCGTATCGGCAGAGCGAGCGCGGCCACATCTATAAGAAGTACTCGGACGAACTGGTCAGCAAGGGCCACGCCTTCCCGTGCTTCTGCTCCGCCGAGCGCCTGGACCAGGTGCGCGCCGAGCAGATGGCGAAGAAGGAAACCCCGCGCTACGACGGTCACTGCATGCACCTCGCTCCGAGCGAGGCGCAGCAGCGCATTGCCGCCGGCGAGTCCCATGTGGTGCGCATGAAAGTGCCGAGCGAGGGTATCTGCGTGGTGCCGGACATGCTGCGCGGCGACGTGGAGATCCCCTGGGATCGCATGGACATGCAGGTGCTGATGAAGGCCGACGGCCTGCCTACCTACTTCCTGGCCAACGTTGTCGACGATCACCTGATGGAAATCTCTCACGTCCTGCGCGGCGAGGAGTGGCTGCCATCGGCACCGAAGCTGATCAAGCTGTACGAGTACTTCGGCTGGGAGCAACCGAAGCTCTGCTACATGCCGCTGCTGCGGAATCCGGACAAGTCCAAGCTGTCCAAGCGCAAGAACCCCACCTGCATCACCTTCTACGAGCGCATGGGCTTTATGCCCGAGGCCCTGCTCAACTACCTGGGGCGCATGGGCTGGTCGATGCCGGACGAGCGCGAGAAGTTCTCCCTGGCCGAGATGATCGAGCACTTCGACCTGTCGCGTATTTCCCTCGGCGGGCCGATCTTCGATATCGAGAAGCTGTCCTGGCTCAATGGCCAGTGGCTGCGCGAGCTGCCGGTGGAGCAGTTCGCCAAGCGCGTGCAGGACTGGGCGTTCAACTCCCAGTACCTGATGCAGATCGCTCCGCACGTGCAGCAGCGCGTCGAGACCTTCAGCGACATCGCGCCGCTCTCCAGCTTCTTCTTCAGCGGTGGCGTGCAGCTCGACCCTGCGTTGCTGGCGCACAAGAAGCTCAGCCCCGATCAGGTGCGCCAGGCCCTGCAGCTGCTGCTGTGGGAGCTGGAGGCCTTGCGCCAGTGGGACAAGGAGAAGATCACCGCCTGCATCCAGTTCGTCTGCGAGGGCCTCGGCCTCAAGCTGCGCGACCTGATGCCGCTGATCTTCCCGGCCATCACCGGCAAGGCCAGCTCGGTCTCGGTGCTGGATGCCATGGAGATTCTCGGTGCCGATCTGTCGCGCTTCCGTTTGCGCCAGGCCATTGAGCTGCTCGGTGGTGTCAGCAATGGCGAGACCAAGGAGTGGAAGAAGCTGCTGGAAGGTTTCCGCGGTTGAGCGAAGGGGCTGCCGGTCATCGCCTCGAGCGAGGTGGTGGCTGGCCGGCTTCTCGGGTAAGTGATTGTTCTGCCTTCTGAATTTTTTCGGCTTCGACGAAAAAGTGTGTTGACAGGCAATGGCCTCGCCCCTAATATGCGCCCCGTCCAAGCGACGGGGCTATAGCTCAGCTGGGAGAGCGCTTGCATGGCATGCAAGAGGTCGACGGTTCGATCCCGTCTAGCTCCACCAAATTGCCACCGAACGAATTCCAGCCGTTCGAGTGAATGAAGGTTTCGTCCCCTTCGTCTAGTGGCCTAGGACACCGCCCTTTCACGGCGGTAACAGGGGTTCGAGTCCCCTAGGGGACGCCACTTTTCGCAGTGCCTGCACTGCACGTCGAGAGACGCAAAATCCGGGGCTATAGCTCAGCTGGGAGAGCGCTTGCATGGCATGCAAGAGGTCGACGGTTCGATCCCGTCTAGCTCCACCAAATCACTGACAGGGCCAGCCTAGTGCTGGCCTTGTTCTTCGAAGGTTCTGTCCCCTTCGTCTAGTGGCCTAGGACACCGCCCTTTCACGGCGGTAACAGGGGTTCGAGTCCCCTAGGGGACGCCACTTTCTTTCCGCGTTTTGCGGACTTCAAGGGTCATTCTTCGGAATGGCCCTTTTGTTTTTTCAGCCTCCTGAAAAGTCACCGACGAGCGGTCTGATTGCCTGCTTGCGGTTTCTTATTACATATATAATATTAAATACATAATCTTATGGAGGCTGCCATGAGCGACAAGAAGAGCAGAACCCGCGAGCGTATTCTCGATGTTGCCACTAGTGCGCTGATTCAGCGTGGCCCGGTCGAGCCCAGTGTCGGTGAGGTGATGGGGGCTGCCGGGCTGACCGTCGGCGGCTTCTATGCCCACTTCGAGAGCAAGGACGCGCTGATGCTGGAGGCGTTCACCCAACTGCTGGCGCGTCGCCGGCAGATGCTTAAGCAGCTCGACGACAGCCTGTCCGCCCATGACCGTCGCGTGCTGGCTGCAGCCTTCTATCTGTCGCGCAAGCACCGCGACGCCGAAGTCGACGCCTGCCCGCTGCCCAGCTCGCTGGCTGAGCTCAGTCGCCTGCCGGAGCCGTTTCGTAGCGTGCTGGTCGAGCACACCGAGCTGATGGTTGCCGAGCTGGCTGGCAGTCCCGAGGACGCCGACAAGGCCCTGGCTGACCTGGCGTTGATGGTCGGTGGCCTGGCGCTGGCCCGCGCCCTGGGTGATGGCGAGCTGTCCGACCGAATTCTGCGCGCCGCCAAGTCGGCAGTGATCTGAAAGCATGCCCGCCTGGCGGGCTTTGGTGTGAGGGAGAAGCGAGATGAGCAGCATGAGCTGGATTCGTGGTTTCAACGCCACTGTTGGTCGCCTGGCGCCTGATCTGGTGGCCAGCAAGATGCACCGGGCCTTCCTCACGCCGCGCGACCTGCCGCCGCGCGATTGGGAGCTGCCGCTGCTGGCCGAGGCCGAGCGCATCACCCTGCGTTTCGGCCTGTCCGCCCTGCGCTGGGGGCAAGGGCCTGCGGTATTGTTGCTGCACGGCTGGGAAGGCCGGCCGACCCAGTTCGCCGACCTGATCCGCGCCCTGGTGCGCGCCGGTTATGGCGTGGTGGCGCTGGATGGGCCGGCCCACGGCCATTCTCCGGGGCATGAGGCCAACGTCGTGCTGTTCGCTCGAGCGTTGCTGGAGGCTTCCAGCGAGCTGCCGCCACTGAAGGCGGTGATCGGCCATTCCCTCGGCGGTGCCGGCGCGTTGCTGGCGACCCAGCTGGGCTTGCGCACCGAGGCGCTGGTAACCATCGCCGCGCCTGCGCGGATCCTCGGTGCGTTGCGCCGCTTCGCTCATTTCGTCGGTCTACCGAAGCAGGCGCGGACGCGCTTCGTGCGCATGGTCGAGGAAAGCGCCGGCATGCCGGCGGCACAGCTCGATGTGGAGCGCTACCGCCTGGATTTCCCCGGCCTGGTGGTGCATGCCAAGGATGATCCGATGGTGCCTTTCGCCGAGGCGCAGAATATTCATGCGGCTTGGGCCGAGAGCCGCCTGCTGACCCTGGAGGAGGGTGGCCACAGTCGCTCGCTGGCCGATCCGCGGTTGATCGAGGCGGTGCTGGAGCTGCTCGGTAATACCGGGCGCAACGCCGCCGCCGAGCACCGGGTGTTCGGCGCAACGGCGCTGGCATCCTGAGCCGGTAAGGAACGCAAAGCGCTAAGGGCCGCTCTAAAACGTTACACTCCCTCCCATGTTCTCGGCGGACCGGAGTTGTGCTCCGGTCCGGCTCGGCGCCGTCACAGCAGCCTATGCCGATCGGTGTCGGAATCTCGATGAGGGGGAAATGACATGAGCCTGACAATGGAAGCGGTGCTGCAGCGGGCGCGCCCGGTACTGCCGGTACTGGTGATCGAGGATTGCGAGCTGGCGGTGGACATGGCCCGTGCACTGCACGCCGGCGGCGTCAGCGTGCTCGAGGTGACGCTGCGCACGCCGCGCGCGCTGGACGCCCTGTCGGCGATCCGCAAGGCGCTGCCGGAGTTGCTGGTCGGCGCTGGCACGGTGATCCACGCCGAGCAGTTCCAGGAGGCCCGCGATGCCGGCGCCCAGTTCACCGTCAGCCCCGGCTGCACCGAACGCCTCGCCGCTGCCGCGGAAGACTCCGGCCTGCCCTATCTGCCGGCGGTGATGACGCCTTCGGAAGTGCTGCTGGCCCTGGAGTATGGCTATCGCTCGCTCAAGCTGTTCCCGGCCAACGGCGCTGCCAGCGTGAAGATGCTGAAGAGCTTCAAGGGGCCGTTCACCGGCATCCGTTTCTGCCCGACCGGCGGCATCACCGCGGACAACCTGTTGACCTTTCTGCGCCTGCCCAACGTGGCCTGTGTCGGTGGCACCTGGATCGCCCCGGATAACCTGATCCGCGCCCGTGCCTGGGACCAGATCACCCAACTGGCCAGCGAGGCTCGCGACCTGGCGGCCAGTCTGGAGGTCAAGCCGTGAGTTGGGATTTGCCACAGCCGTTCGTGATCGATCTGCAAGTCACCGCCGAAGACATCGACGGCCTGGGCCACGCCAACAATGCGGTCTACGTCAGCTGGCTGGAGCGCTGCGCCTGGCGCCACTCGCAACATTTGGGCCTGGACCTGGCCGAGTACCGGCGTATGGACCGGGCCATGGCCGTGCTGCGTCACGAGATCGACTACCTGGCCAGCGCCTACGAGGGCGAAGAGCTGCAGATGGCCACCTGGATCGTCGAGTCCGACCACAAGCTGAAGATGACCCGGCGCTTCCAGCTGTGGCGCCCGGCCGATGCCTGCAGCCTGCTGCGTGCGCAGACCACCTTCGTCTGCATCGAGCTGTCCAGCGGCAAGCCCAAGCGCATGCCGCCCGAGTTCGTCGAGGGTTACGGTCAGGCGCTGCTGGAGCCCTATCCGCTGCAGCTCTAGTGGAGCAGCGGGGCGAGGAATACCTGGCCCGGCTCGACCATGATCGCGAATTGCCGGGTCTCGCCCGAGCCGAGCAGCACCGACTGCTCCTGTTCTGGCCCACGTCCGCCGCAGTAGCCGGCCGAGGAAATGGCCACGGCTACGCTGAGTTCGCCGCTGGGCAGGTCGAGGCTGGTGCGCTCGCCCGGCCCCAGTTTCGCTACCACTTGTTGATTGACGTACAGCTCCACGTCGCAGGCGTTCGGCGCGTTGTTGTCGCGGCTGAAGATCAGCCGGCCCGGGCCGCCGGGTGCGGGGTCCGGCGGCATGACCTGTACCCCGCGCGGGAGGGGTTCGGCGGCCTGGGCGAGGGCGCCGAGCAGGCACAGGGCGAGTAGTGAATGGCGCAGCATGGTGTTCTCCCTTTGGTCTCCTGCAGTGTGGACCATCTTGCGCTGAGCAAGTGGCGCCTTAAACTGTGCGCCCCGTTTTCCCGGACTGACCCATGCAAATCGCCCTGGCTCCCATGGAGGGGCTGGTCGACGAGATCCTGCGCGATGTGCTGACCCGTGTTGGCGGCATCGACTGGTGCGTCACCGAGTTCATTCGCGTCTGCGACCGCCTGCTGCCCGAGGCCGCCTACCGCAAGCTGGCCCCCGAGCTGGCAGACGGCGCGCTCACGCGGGCCGGCACGCCGATGCGCGTGCAACTGCTTGGCTCCGATCCCATCTGCCTGGCCGACAACGCGGCCTTCGCCTGCACCCTGGGCGCACCGGTGATCGACCTCAACTTCGGCTGCCCGGCCAAGACGGTGAACAAGTCGCGCGGCGGCGCCGTGCTGCTCAAGGAGCCAGAGCTGCTGCACGCCATCCTGTGCGAGGTGCGCCGCGCGGTTCCGGCAGAGATTCCGGTGACCGCCAAGATGCGCCTGGGCTTCGACAGCCCGGATGGCGCCCTGGACTGCGCCCGGGCCCTGGCCGAAGGCGGCGCCGACCAACTGGTGGTGCACGCGCGGACCAAGGTCGACGGCTACAAGCCGCCTGCCCACTGGGAATGGGTGGCGCGGGTGCAGGAGGTGGTCGATGTGCCGGTGTATGCCAATGGCGAGATCTGGACGGTCGATGACTGGCGGCGTTGTCGCGAGGTCAGCGGCGCCGAGGACATCATGCTCGGTCGCGGCCTGGTTTCGCGCCCCGACCTGGCCCGGCAGATCGCCGCTGCCCGTGCCGGGCAAGAGGTCGTGCCGATGAGCTGGGGCGAGCTGCAACCGCTGCTCCAGGATTTCTGGCGGCAGGCCCGGCGCAAGCTGGCGCCGCGCTATGCGCCGGGGCGCCTCAAGCAGTGGCTGGCCATGCTTACCCGCAGCTACCCGGAGGCGGTGGCGCTGTTCGCCGAGGTGCGCCGCGAGAACGACTGCCAGCGCATCGACCAGTTGCTCGGCGCGCCCGAGGCGGCGCTGGCGGAAAGTGCCTAGCGGCCGCCGCTGACGTTGATGAAGGTGCCGGTGCAGTAGGACGACTGTGCCGACGCTAGCCAGAGAATCGCCTCCGCCGCTTCTTCGGGCCTGCCGCCGCGCTGCAGCGGTACGCTGCCCTTGAGCCTCTCGATACGCCCCGGTTCGCCGCCGGCGGCGTGGATATCGGTCTCGATAGGCCCGGGCGTACGGCATTGACGCGAATGCCTTCGCCGGCCACCTCGCGGGCCAGGCCGATGGTCAGGTTGTCCACCGCGCCCTTGGCTGCCGCGTAGTTGATGTATTCATTGGGTGAGCCGAGGCGGGCGGCCATGGACGAGACGTTGACGATGGCTCCGCCGTTGCCGCCATGCTGGCTGGACATGCGTTTGATCGCCTCGCGGCAACACAGGAAGCTGCCGATCACATTGGTGGCCAGTACGCGCTGCCAGCGCGCCACGTCCATCCGCTCCAGGCGCATTTGCGCTTCCAGTACGCCGGCGTTGTTGATCAGCGCGTCCAGGCGGCCATAGTGCTCATCCAGCTCGGCGAACAGGCGCAGCACGTCCGCCTCCTCGGCGATATCGGCCTGTACCGTATGCGCCACGCCGCCGTGGGCGGTGATCTCGCGAGCCAGCGCCGTGGCTTCGTTCAGCCGGCTGCGCTAGTTGAGCAGCAGGTGGTAGCCGCGCTGCGCCGCCAGGCGGGCGGTGGCGGCGCCGATGCCGCGACTGGCACCGCTGATCAGCATGATTTTGTGCATGACAAATTCCCCCTTGAAATCGAAAACCGGGCTCCCATCTATGGGTTGCGGGATGCCGAAGTCGGGTCCTGCGATGAAACGACACTTGCTGATTATTCAGGAGACGCAACATGAGCAACGTACTTTCCCTGGCCCCTCTGTTCCGCCAGTCCATCGGTTTCGACCGTTTCAACGATCTGTTCGAGTCGGCGCTGCGCAGCAGCGAGAACGGCAGTTCCTACCCGCCCTACAACGTCGAGAAGCATGGCGACGACCAGTACCGCATCGTAGTCGCGGCCGCCGGCTTCCGCGAAGAAGACCTCGAGCTGCAGGTCGAGCGCGGTGTGCTGACCGTCACCGGCGGCAAGCGCGAACGCGCCGCCGAAAACGTCAGCTTCCTGCACCAGGGCATCGCCCAGCGCGGCTTCAAGCTGTCGTTCCGCCTGGCCGACCATATCGAGGTCAAGGCGGCGGGCCTGGCCCACGGCCTGCTGAACATCGATCTGGTGCGCATCGTGCCGGAAGAAGCCAAGGCCAAGCGCATCCCAATTGGCGGCGAGAAGCCGGCGCTGGAAGGCTGATAGGTCGGTAGAGGAGGAGAGAAGGGCACCTGCGGGTGCCCTTCTTCATTTCAATCTGCTCACGATCTCGCGAGCTAGAGAAAAACAAGGCCTGGGCGGCCCCGCAAAAGCAGCTGAGGAAGCGCAGTTTACGAGTGGTAAATGAGCATTCCGACCGGGCTGGCGACCCAGGCTGCTTTTAACGCAGCTTTTTCCGACGCGCAGCAGATCGTGGGCAGGTTCTTAGGCGCGGCGGCTGGCCAATAGCAGATCGTGGAACTCCAGCAGCGGCACCGGCTTGCTGAACAGGTAGCCCTGGTACTGGTGGCAGCCCTGCTGCAGGAGGAACTCCAGCTGCTCGGGTTGTTCCACGCCTTCGGCGATTACCGCCAGGTTGAGGCTGCGGGCCATGGCGACGATGGCGCGGATGATCTCGGCGTCGTTGGGGTCGCTGGTGGCGTCGCGCACGAACGACTGGTCGATCTTCAGCACGTCCACCGGTAGGCGCTTGAGGTAGGTCAGCGAGCTGTAGCCGGTACCGAAATCGTCCATGGCGAAGCTGATGCCGAGCTTCTTCAGGCGGTGCATCTTGGCGATGGTGTCGTCCAGGTTGTGGATGACGATGCCCTCGGTAATCTCCAGCTTGAGCATGCGGGCTGGCAGCTGGCTCTGCTCCAGGCAGCGCTCCACGCGCTCGACGAAGTCGTTCTGGCGGAACTGCCGCGGGCTGATGTTGACGCACAGCTGGAAGGCGTCGCGGCGCACCAGACCGTCGCGCATCAGGCGCGCGCCGGCATGGCAGGCCTCGCTGAGCACCCAGGCGCCAACTTCGAGGATCAGCCCGCTTTCTTCCAGTACCTGGATGAACTGCGCCGGCGACTGCGGGCCGAGCGTCGGGTGGCTCCAGCGCAGCAGGGCCTCACTGCCGATCACGCTGCCGTCGCGAGCATCCACCTGGGGTTGGAAGTACAGTTCGAACTCGCCGCGGGCCAGGGCCAGGCGCAGGTCGCTCTCGAGGCGCAGGCGCTCGCTGGCGGCGTCCTGCATGGCCTTGCGGAACAGCTGGATGGTGTTGCGGCCGGAGTCCTTGGCCCGGTACAGGGCGATATCGGCGCGCTTGAGCAGGTCGGTGGGGTTGTCGCCGTGGTCCGGCACCAGGGCGATGCCGATGCTCGGTGTCACCTGCAGGCGATGGCCGTCCAGCAGCATCGGCTCGGCCAGCAGGCCGCGCAGCTTCTCCGCGACCTGGCGAACCTGGCGGGTGACCTCGGAGCGGGTGCCATCCAGGCCGGAGATCAGTACCACGAACTCGTCGCCGCCCAGGCGCGCCACCGTGTCTTCCAGGCGCACGCTGGCCTCCAGGCGCGCGGTGACCATCTTCAGCACGGCGTCGCCGACCGGGTGGCCGAGCGAATCGTTGATGTGCTTGAAGTGGTCCAGGTCGAGGAACAGCAGGGCGCCGTGCAGGTTGTGGCGCTTGAGCAGGGCGATCTGCTGGGTTAGGCGATCCATCAGCAGCGCGCGGTTGGGCAGGTTGGTCAGCGGGTCGTGGTAGGCCAGGTGGCGCACCTGGGCCTGGGCCTCTTTCAGCTCGCTGATGTCACGGGCGTTGAGCAGCAGGCAGGGGGTGTTGTTCAGCTCGATCGGCTCGACCGAGACCTCGACCAGGCGAATGCTGCCGTCGCGGTGCTGGCCGTGCATCTCCAGGTGGTAGGCGCGCCCTTCGTTGATGATCAGCTCGACCATGCGCTCGCGCTCCTCCGGGTAGGCCCAGACGTTCAGCTCATGCGCGCTGCGGCCGATGACCTCCTCCGGGCGATAGCCGGTGAGACGGCAGAAGCCTTCGTTGACCTCGATATAGCGGCCGCTGTCACGCTCGGTGATGGTGATGGCATCGGGGCTGGAGTGGAACGCCTTGGCGAACTTCTCCTGGCTGGCCTTGAGCGCCGCCTCGGCGGCCTGGCGCTCGGTGATGTCGCGGAAGGTGGTGGTGATGCATAGCTGGCGGTCGACGCGGATAAAGCGGCTGGAGATCACGCAGGCCAGCTCGCGGCCGTCCTTGGTGCGGTAGTGCGCCTCTTCGTTGCTCAGGCCCTGATCGCGGGTGAGCTTGGCGAACAGTTGGTCACGCTGGCTCTCTTCGACCCAGAAGCCCAGCTCCGGCGCGCTGCGCCCGACGATTTCCTTGGGCTGCCAGCCGAAGGTCTGGCTGAAGCTGGGGTTGACCTCGATGAACACGCCGTCGCGGATGCGGGTGACGCAGATCGGGTCGGGGCTGGCTTGGAACAGGGTGACGAACTTCTCCTCGGAGGCGGCCAGGCGCTGCTCGCGCTGTACCCGTTCGGTGATGTCCATGAGGATGCCGGCCATGCGCAGGGGCGCGCCCTGTTCGTCGCGGTAGAGCTTGGCGGTGCTCTCCAGGTAGCGCATGTCGCCGCTGTCCAGGCGGGTGCGGTACGTCACCTGGTAGTCGCGCTTTATGCCGCCCACGGCGTCGCGGTAGGCCTTGCGCATGACCTTGCGGTCCTCTTCCGGCACGTGCTGGAAGAAGCCGCTGAACTCGCCGTGGTAGGGCTCGGCGGGTAGGCCGTGCAGGCTGGCGGCGCGGTCCGAGCCATAGAGCATGTCGCTGGGGATGTGCCAGTCCCAGGTGCCCAGGTTGGCCGATTCCAGGGCCAGGGTCAGGCGTTCCTGGCTGTCGCGCAGGGCCTGTTCCTGTTCCCGCTGCTGGGTGATTTCACGGATGACGCCGAATACCCGCTTGCGCCCATTGGCGTCCAGCTGCGGACGGCCGCTGATCTCCAGCCAGTGCAGGCTGCCGTCGGGCCAGCGGATGCGGTGACGCAGAGCGTCCGGAATCGGCTTGCCGTCCAGCACCTGCTTGAACAGGCGCTGGACCATGGCACGGTCTTCCTCGGGGATCAGCTCGATGTAGTCGACCCGCTGCTCCAGCGGCTGCTTGGGGTCCAGGCCGAACAGGGCCTGGGCGCCGCGCGACCAGCTGACCTTGCCGCTTTCGATGTCCCAGTACCAGGCGCCTAAATGCGCGCCGGTGAGGGCGGCGAGCAGGCGCGGGGCGTCCTGCCAGGTCTTCTCGAACTCGGCGGGGTCCAGGGCAGGGATGAAGGGGAAGGGCGGCAGCTTCGGTTTGGACATTGCGTTTCTCGTCCGGCGCTCGGCACGACATGGCCGCCTGGTGGAAAGGGGCGTTGTAGAGGCATGCAAGCGTGTTTTCTTATCGTTATGCCGTCACGTTAGCCGTTGATCCGGCCTCAAGGCAAGCGACGCTGTTCGTCGAGCAGCACCATGAAGGCTTTGGCCGCGTTGGACAGGGTTCGTTCCTTGTGCAGGATGTAGCCGAGGCGGCGCTGCAGCTGGATGCCCGGCAGCGGCAGGCGCACCACCTGGTCGTCGAGCATGGTGCGCGGCAGCACGCTCCAGGCCAGGCCGATGGAGACCATCATCTTGATCGTCTCCAGGTAGTTGGTGCTCATGCCGATGTTCGGCGTCAGACCCTGGGCGGCGAACAGGTTGTTGACGATGTGGTGGGTGAAGGTGTTGCCGCCGGGGAACACGGCCGGGTGCAGCGCCACGTCGGCCAGGGTCACCGCGCCGTTGCGCGCCAGCGGGTGTTCGGGGGCGGCGACGAAATCCAGCGGGTCGTCCCACACCGGCACCGCGTGCACCGGCTCGCGGCTCTCCGGCGCCAGGGTGATCACCGCCAGTTCGGCGCGGCCGTGGATAATCTCCTCGTAGGCCACCTCCGAGTCGAGGAACTGGATATCCAGCGCCACCTGCGGATAGCTGCGGGTAAAGGCGCGCAGCAGCGGCGGCAGGCGATGCAGGCCGATGTGGTGGCTGGTGGCCAGGGTCAGACGGCCGGTGACTTCGCCGTTGAGGTTGGTCAGCGCGCGGCGCGTGTCGTCCAGCACGCCGAGGATCTGGTAGGCGCGTGGCAACAGGGCACGGCCGGCTTCGGTCAGGTTCACCTCGCGGCCCAGGCGGTCGAACAGGCGCACGTCGAGCTGCTGTTCCAGGCCGGCGATGCGCTTGCTTACGGCCGGTTGGGTCAGGTGCAGGCGTTCGGCAGCCTCGGAAAAGCTGCCGGTCTCGGCGATGGCGATAAAGGCGTTGAGGTTGGCCAGGTCCATGAATGCTCCGGCAGAGAAGGATTTCGCCGGTTTATAACCCATCACATTCCACTCAGGAATGATTCGAATAAAAAATATGAATTGGAGTTATTCGAGCCGAATCCCTAGGATCGCCACATCAGCAGAAGGGTTATAAGCCCTCGCACCGCACATGACCTGATCGAGGACATAGCAGATGGCCGGCAAGACGCTCTACGACAAGCTCTGGGAAATGCACGAGGTGAAGCGCCGCGACGATGGTTCGTCGCTGATCTACATCGACCGCCACATCCTCCACGAAGTGACGTCCCCCCAGGCTTTCGAAGGCCTGCGCCTGGCCGGGCGCCAGCCGTGGCGCATCGACGCCAACATCGCCACCCCGGACCACAACGTACCGACCACCCGCGCCGAGCGTCAGGGCGGTCTCGAGTCGATCGCCGACGAAGTGTCGCGCATTCAGGTACAGACCCTGGACGAGAACTGCGACGACTTCGGCATCCTCGAATTCAAGATGAACGACGTGCGCCAGGGCATCGTCCACGTGGTCGGCCCGGAGCAGGGCGCCACCCTGCCGGGCATGACCGTGGTCTGCGGCGACTCGCACACCTCCACCCACGGCGCCTTCGGCGCCCTGGCCCACGGCATCGGCACCTCCGAGGTCGAGCATGTGCTCGCCACCCAGTGCCTGGTGGCCAAGAAGATGAAGAACATGCAGGTACGCGTCGAGGGCAAGTTGCCGCTGGGCGTCACCGCCAAGGACATCGTCCTCGCCGTGATCGGCAAGATCGGCACCGCCGGCGGCAACGGCCATGCCCTGGAGTTCGCCGGCAGCGCCATTCGCGACCTGTCGCTGGAAGGCCGCATGACCATCTGCAACATGTCCATCGAGGCCGGCGCCCGCGTGGGCATGGTGGCGGTGGACGAGAAGACCATCGACTACGTGCGCAACCGTCCGTTCGCGCCCAAGGGCAGCGACTGGGATGCCGCCGTGGCGCAGTGGGCCGACCTGGTGTCGGACGCCGATGCGCACTTCGACACCATCGTCGAGCTGCGTGCCGAGGACATCAAGCCGCAGGTCAGCTGGGGCACTTCGCCGGAGATGGTCCTGGCCGTCGACCAGAACGTGCCGGACCCGGCCGTCGAGGCCGACCCGGTCAAGCGCGACTCGATCGTGCGCGCCCTCAAGTACATGGGCCTGACCGCCAACCAGGCGATCACCGATATCCAGCTGGACCGCGTGTTTATCGGTTCCTGCACCAACTCGCGTATCGAAGATCTGCGTGCCGCCGCCGAAGTGGCCAAGGGCCGCAAGGTCGCCGCCACCGTCAAGCAGGCGCTGGTGGTGCCGGGCTCGGGCCTGGTCAAGGCGCAGGCCGAACAGGAAGGCCTGGACAAGATCTTCATCGAGGCCGGTTTCGAATGGCGTGAGCCGGGCTGCTCCATGTGCCTGGCGATGAACCCGGACAAGCTGGGCAACGGCGAGCATTGCGCATCGACGTCCAACCGCAACTTCGAAGGCCGCCAGGGCGCCGGTGGACGTACCCACCTGGTCAGCCCGGCCATGGCCGCGGCGGCGGCGGTGACCGGTCGTTTCGTCGACGTGCGTGAACTGATGCAGGCCTGAGGAGTAGATAGATGAAAGCCTTTACCCAACACACCGGCCTGGTCTGCCCGCTCGATCGCGCCAATGTCGACACCGATCAGATCATTCCCAAGCAGTTCCTCAAGTCGATCAAGCGCAGCGGTTTCGGCCCCAACCTGTTCGACGAGTGGCGCTACCTCGATGTGGGTCAGCCCAACCAGGACAACTCCAAGCGTCCGGTGAATCAGGACTTCGTGCTGAACTTCCCGCGCTACCAGGGCGCCAGCGTGCTGCTGGCCCGCGAGAATTTCGGCTGCGGCTCCTCCCGCGAGCACGCGCCCTGGGCGCTGGAAGAGTACGGCTTCCGTACCATCATCGCGCCGAGCTACGCCGACATCTTCTTCAACAACAGCTTCAAGAACGGCCTGCTGCCGATCATCCTCACCGACGCCGAAGTCGACGAGCTGTTCCAGCAGGCCGAGGCCACCGAGGGCTATCAGCTGACCGTGGACCTGGCGGCACAGACCGTGACCCGCCCGGACGGCAAGCAGTACTCCTTCGAGGTCGACGCCTTCCGCAAGCATTGCCTGCTCAACGGCCTGGACGACATCGGTCTGACCCTGCAGGACCAGGACGCGATCAAGGCCTTCGAAGGCAAACACCAGCAGAGCAGCCCCTGGCTGTTCGGCGCGATCAAGTGATTTAAGGATTGAGCATGAGCAAGCAGATTCTGATTCTCCCCGGCGACGGCATCGGCCCGGAAATCATGGCCGAAGCGGTCAAGGTACTGAACCTGGCCAACGACAAGTACGCTCTGGGCTTCGAGCTGTCGTTCGACGAACTGGGTGGCGCTGCCGTGGACAAGTACGGCGTGCCGCTGGCCGACGAGACCCTGGATCGCGCCCGCGCGGCTGACGCCGTGCTGCTCGGCGCCGTCGGCGGGCCGAAGTGGGACAAGATCGACCCGGCCATCCGCCCGGAGCGCGGCCTGCTGAAGATTCGCTCGCAGCTTGGCCTGTTCGGCAACCTGCGTCCGGCCATCCTCTATCCGCAACTGGCCGAGGCCTCCAGCCTCAAGCCTGAAGTGGTGTCCGGCCTGGATATCCTCATCGTTCGCGAACTGACCGGCGGCATCTACTTCGGCCAACCGCGCGAGAGCAAGGTGCTGGAGAGCGGCGAGCGCATGGCCTACGACACCCTGCCGTACAGCGAGAGCGAGATCCGCCGCATCGCCCGCGTCGGCTTCGACATGGCCCGCGTGCGCAACAAGAAGCTGTGCTCGGTGGACAAGGCCAACGTGCTGGCCTCCAGCCAACTGTGGCGCGCCGTGGTCGAGGAAGTGGCCAAGGATTACCCGGACGTCGAGCTGTCGCACATGTACGTCGACAACGCCGCCATGCAGCTGGTGCGCGCGCCCAAGCAGTTCGACGTGATGGTCACCGACAACATGTTCGGCGACATCCTGTCGGATGAGGCTTCCATGCTTACCGGTTCCATCGGCATGCTGCCGTCCGCCTCGCTGGACGCCAACAACAAGGGCATGTACGAGCCGTGCCACGGCTCGGCGCCGGATATCGCCGGCCAAGGCATCGCCAACCCGCTGGCGACCATCCTCTCGGTGTCGATGATGCTGCGTTACACCTTCAACCAAGCCGCGGCCGCCGATGCCATCGAGCTGGCGGTGAGCAAGGTGCTGGATCAGGGCCTGCGTACTGGCGACATCTGGTCGCAAGGCAAGACCCGAGTCGGTACCGCTGCCATGGGTGATGCAGTGGTCGAGGCCCTGCGCAGTCTGTAATTTTTCCAGCCCTGTCGGGCATCTACCGACGGGCTGCCTATATAGGTGTGAGTGTTATGAAACGTGTAGGTCTGATCGGTTGGCGCGGTATGGTCGGTTCCGTGCTCATGCAGCGCATGCTGGAAGAGCGTGACTTCGACCTGATCGAGCCGGTGTTCTTCACCACCTCCAATGTCGGCGGCCAAGGCCCGGCGATTGGCAAGGATGTCGCCCCGCTGAAGGATGCCTACAGCATCGACGAGCTGAAGACCCTCGACGTGATCCTGACCTGCCAGGGTGGCGACTACACCAGCGAAGTCTTCCCCAAGCTGCGCGAAGCTGGTTGGAACGGCTACTGGATCGACGCGGCCTCCAGCCTGCGCATGGCCGATGACTCGGTGATCGTGCTGGACCCGGTCAACCGCAAAGTGATCGACCAGTCGCTGGACGCCGGCACCAAGAACTACATCGGCGGCAACTGCACCGTCAGCTTGATGCTGATGGCCTTGGGTGGCCTGTACGAAGCCGGTCTGGTCGAGTGGATGAGCGCCATGACCTACCAGGCCGCCTCCGGCGCCGGCGCGCAGAACATGCGCGAGCTGATCAAGCAGATGGGTGCGATCAATGCTTCCGTCGCCGATGAGCTGGCCGATCCGGCCAGCGCCATCCTCGACATCGACCGCAAGGTCGCCGAGGCCATGCGTGGCGAGTCGTTCCCGGTGGACAACTTCGGCGTGCCGCTGGCTGGCAGCCTGATCCCCTACATCGACAAGGAACTGCCCAACGGCCAGAGCCGCGAAGAGTGGAAGGGCCAGGCGGAAACCAACAAGATCCTCGGGCGCTTCAAGAGTCCGATCCCGGTGGATGGCCTGTGCGTGCGCATCGGCGCCATGCGCTGCCACAGCCAAGCGCTGACCATCAAGCTGAACAAGGACGTGCCGATGGCCGACATCGAGGGCCTGATCAGCCAGCACAACCCCTGGGTCAAACTGGTGCCGAACACCCGCGAGGCGAGCATTCGCGACCTGGGCCCGACCGCCGTTACCGGCACACTGAGCGTACCGGTCGGTCGTCTGCGCAAGCTCAACATGGGCTCGCAGTATCTCGGCGCCTTCACCGTCGGCGACCAGCTGCTGTGGGGCGCGGCCGAACCGCTGCGACGCATGCTGCGGATCCTGCTGGAGCGTTGATTCGTTAGGCAGTCAGCAAAAAAGGCCGGTGATTAACGGCCTTTTTTTGTTTCTGTGGTCAGCCTTTCGGGCGGAGGGTAGAGTGCCGCCCACTCGCGTCTCTGTCTCAAGGTGTTCCGATGTCCAAGTCTCTCGCTATCGCCGTGATCGGCGCCACCGGCACCGTGGGTGAAACCCTGGTGCAGCTGCTGGAGGAGCGCGAGTTCCCGGTCGCGGGCCTGCACCTGCTGGCCGGAAATGATTCCGTCGGCCAGGCCATGGCCTTCCGCGGCAAGAACCTGCGGGTGCGCGAGGTTGCCGACTTCGATTTCGCTCAGGTACAGCTGGCCTTCTTCGCGGCGGGCGAGGATGTCAGTCGCCAGTATGGCGCCAAGGCACACGCCGCCGGCTGCTCGGTAATCGACCTGAGTGGCGGCCTGTCGCAGGCGCTGCCCGTGGTGCCGGAAGCCAATGCCGAAGTGTTGGCCGGGGCGGGAGCTCCCTATCTGCTGGCCAGTCCGGCTCCGGCGGCCACCGCCCTGGCCGCTGTACTGGCGCCGCTGCGTGCCCAGCTCTGTCTGCGCAAGATCGTGGTGAATGCGGTGTTGTCCGTTTCCACTATTGGCCGTTCCGGCGTTAGCGAGCTGGCCCGGCAGACGACCGAATTGCTCAACATGCGTCCGTTGGAGCCGCAGGTATTTGGTCGCCAGGTGGCCTTCAATCTGCTGGCGCAGCTCGGCGAAGTGGAAGAGGGCGGTCATGCGCGTCTGGAGCGCCGGATTGCCGACGAGTTGAAACAGGTGCTGGCGATCGATGGGCTGAAAGTAGCCGTTACCTGCTGCGTGGCGCCGGTGTTCTTCGGCGACAGTCTGGCCGTTTGCCTGGAGGCCGCAGGGCCGGTGGATGTGGCCGCAGTCGCTGCGCTGCTGGAGCAGCAGGCCGGGATCGAGCTGGTGGAGCAGGGCGATTATCCAACCGTGGTCGGCGATGCGGTGGGGCAGGATGAACTCTATGTAGGGCGCCTGCGCGCTGGCCTGGATGATCCAGCTGAGCTTAATTTGTGGATTGCGTCAGATAATGTGCGAAAAGGCTCCGCGCTCAATGCTGTGCAAATTGGTGAGTTGTTGATAAAACACTATCTGTAAAAGATACTTAGCCCCAAATTTGAAGAATTATTCTAGCTTGGCAATACTGTTTTGGTAGTTCGCTGACGGGGAGCCGCTTTCGGGTGGGTGCAGGCAGCGCACTTCAAATCCTCTCGTTCAACGAGAAAAAAAGATAAAACAAGGGATTACGCTATGGTTCGGGTTCGCAAACTGGTGCTGGCAATTGCGGCTGCTTCCGCGCTGACCTCGGGTACGGCACATGCACTGGGGCTGGGGGAAATCGACCTGCAGTCCTCGCTGAGCCAACCGCTGGTGGCGGAGATCGAGTTGCTCGAAGTGCGCGATCTGGCGCAGACCGAAGTAATCCCGACGCTCGCCTCGCCTGAAGAGTTCAACAAGGCGGGTGTTGATCGTCAGTACTTCCTGACCGATCTCAAGTTCACTCCGATCATCAAGCCCAACGGCAAGAGCGTGATTCGCATCACCTCGACCAAGCCGGTGCGCGAGCCCTACGTCAACTTCCTGGTCGAAGTGCTGTGGCCGAACGGCCGCCTGCTGCGCGAGTACACCCTGCTGCTGGATCCACCGATGTACTCGCCGAGTCCGGTAGTCACTGCCGCGCCGCGTCTGCCGGTAGCCGCCGCTCCGACTCCGCGTCCGCAGACCGTTGCGCCGACCCCGCGCACGGTAACGCCGAGCGCCGCCGCTCCGTCCCGTCCGGCTGCGCCGGTTGCGCCGGTTGCGAAGCCTGCCGCCACCCCGGCCACCGCCAAGATCGACGCCGACCAATACCAGACCACTTCCAGCGATACCCTGTGGGAGATCGCCCAGCGCAGCCGCCAGAGCGGTTCTGTGCACCAGGCCATGCTGGCCATCCAGGATCTCAATCCGGGTGCCTTCGTCGACGGCAACATCAACCGCCTGAAGAGCGGCCAGGTGCTGCGCCTACCGACCGACGCCCAGGTCAAGAGCCGCAGCCAGAGCGAGGCCATCGCTCAGGTTGGCGAGCAGAACACTGCCTGGCGCGAAGGCCGCAGCGTCGCCGCCAGTAGCGCCCGCCAACTGGATGCCACCAAGCGCGACAGCGCCGGTGCCGCTCCGGCCAAGGCCGATGCCAAGGACAGCCTGAAGCTGGTGGCCGCCGACAGTGGCAAGTCCACTGCCGGTAGCGACAAGGGCAAGGGCGACAGCAAGGCGCTCAATGATCAACTGGCCGTGACCAAGGAAAGCCTGGACTCCAGCCGTCGTGAGAGCGCCGAGCTGAAGAGCCGCATGGCCGACCTGCAGAGCCAGCTTGACAAGGCCCAGCGCCTGCTCGAGCTGAAAGACAGCCAGTTGGCCAAGCTGCAGGCCGATCTGGCTCAGCAGAACAAGGCTGCCGCGACTCCCGCCCAGCCAGCCGCTCCGGCAGTTCCGGCCGCGCCGGTCACCGCGACCAAGCCCGCGGAACAACCGGTAGAGAAGCCGGTTGCACCGCCTGTGCCGACCGCCGAGACCAAGCCGGCAGCCGTGCCTCCGGTCGAGAAGCCAGCGACTACCGACTTCAATTACGAAGAAACTACCCCGAAGACCGAGCCGGCTAAGCCGGTAGTTGAGGCGCCTGCCACTCAGCCGGCCAAACCTGCTGCCGCTCCCAAGCCGGTTCAGCCGGCCAAGCCCGCCCAGGCCGTCAAGCCTGCTGCTCCGGTAGTCAAGGAGCCCGAGCCGCAAGGTATGGTCGACCAGCTGCTGGCCAACCCGATGCTGCTCGGCGCCGTCGGCGGTGGTGCGCTGCTGGTGCTGCTGGTCGGTCTGATGGTGCTGTCGCGCCGCAATGCAATGAAGGAGGCCGAGCTGCAGAACAGCCTGGCCGCCGATGACGACAACGACGCGTTCGCCAGTGACATGGATCTGCCGGATGACAGCTTCGCCGGTCTCGGTGATGCCTCTGGCGAAACCGTGGTGCGCGAGCAGGCCGAAGAGCGTGTCGCGCCGCAAACCGCCGATGCCTTGGGCGAGGCCGATATCTATATCGCCTACGGCAAGTTCACCCAGGCCGCCGAGCTGTTGCACAACGCGATCAACGACGAGCCGCACCGTAGCGATCTGCGCCTGAAGTTGATGGAAGTCTATGCCGAGCTGGGTGACCGCGATGGCTTCGCCCGCCAGGAGCAGGAGCTGCGCGAAATCGGCGGTTCTGCCGGTGCCGTCGATCAGTTGAAGGCCAAGTACCCGGCGATGGCCGTGGCCGCCTTGGCTGCCGGTGGCGCGGTCGCCGCGTCCGACGATCTGGATGCGTTCAGCCTAGACGACCTGACCCTGGACGAGCCGGTGGCTCAGCAGCCAGCCGCAGCCTCCGATCTGGATGACTCCTTCGACCTGAGCCTGGATGATCTGGACGTCAATCTCGACGAGCCGTCCAAGCCCGCCGCTCCGGTTGCCGAAACCACCCTGGGCGATCTGGACCTGGATTCCGGTCTGGACTTCGACACTCCGGCTGCGCCGGCGAGCACCGCCAGCGCCGACATGGACTTCGATCTCGACCTGAGTGGCGAAAGCACCAACGATAGCCTGTCCCTGGGTGACGATCTGGCCGATTTCAGCCTGGATCTGGAAACCGACGGCAAGCCGAGCGCGACCGCTGCCGACGACGACTTCATGCTGAGCCTGGATGACGAGCCGATCGCCTCCAGCGCTGCAAGTGGCGAAGTCGATCTGGACATGCCGGCCGATTTCGATCTGTCTCTCGCCGAAGAGACTCCCAGCACTCCGGCCGACGACAGCTTCGCTGCCCAGCTGGATGAAGTCTCCGCCGAGCTGGATCAGCTGAGCAGCGGTCTGGCCGACGAGCTGCCGGCCTCCCT
This sequence comes from Pseudomonas sp. GD04019, assembly GCF_029837695.1. Lineage (GTDB taxonomy): Bacteria > Pseudomonadota > Gammaproteobacteria > Pseudomonadales > Pseudomonadaceae > Aquipseudomonas. The sequence continues at coordinate 17,486 of NZ_JAOEEA010000013.1, read as the reverse complement.
GCCAGAAGCTTCTTCTACTGCAGCAGGTCTGGACGTGGACGACGACTTCGACTTCCTCTCGGGTACCGATGAAACCGCCACCAAGCTCGACCTGGCGCGTGCCTACATCGACATGGGCGACAGCGAAGGCGCCCGTGACATCCTCGACGAAGTGATTGCCGAGGGTAGCGAAGGTCAGCAGCAGGAAGCTCGCGATCTGATCTCCAAACTGAGCTGATCCATGGTTGATGCAACACCAACAGGGGCGGCCGAAATGGCCGCCCCTGGCGTTTTCAGAATCGCTCTTGGCGTCGAGTACAAGGGTACCCGTTACCGCGGCTGGCAGCGCCAGGACAGTGGCGTGCCCACGGTGCAGGCGTCGCTAGAAAAGGCGCTGTCGCAGGTGGCCGCCGAGCCGATCGGCCTGATGTGCGCCGGGCGGACCGATGCCGGTGTGCATGCCAGTGGCCAGGTGGTGCACTTCGACACCCATGCCGAGCGTCCGCTCAAGGCCTGGGTGATGGGCGCCAACGCCAACCTGCCTGCCGATATCAGCGTGACCTGGGCCAAGGTCATGCCGGCGCATTTCCACTCCCGCTTCAAGGCCTGTGCCCGGCGCTACCGCTATGTGATCTACAACGACCATATCCGGCCTGCGCATATGGCCGAGGAAGTCACCTGGAACTACCGCCCGCTGGACGTGGCGCGCATGCGTGAAGCGGCCCGCCACCTGGTCGGCACGCACGATTTCACCTCGTTCCGCGCGGTGCAGTGCCAGGCCAAGTCACCGGTGAAGACGGTGCACCACCTCGAGGTAATCGAGCACGGCCGCTTCATCGTCATCGATGTGCGTGCCAATGCCTTCCTGCACCACATGGTGCGGAATTTCGCCGGGGTCCTGATGACCATTGGCGCCGGAGAGCGGGAGCCCTCCTGGGTGCTTGATGCCCTGGCCTCGCGTGATCGCCGCGCCGGTGGCGTGACGGCGCATCCCTATGGGCTCTATCTGGTGCAGGTGGAGTATCCCGAGGAGTTCGAGTTGCCGCAGCGTTACCTGGGGCCGCATTTCCTCTCCTCGTTGCCGCAAAGCTTCGGCTGAAACTGCCTCGCAGCTTTGCTACCATCGATTTTTCGTTCTCAGAAGGTGCCGGCACGTTGACAGCCGTTCGCGTCAAAATCTGCGGAATCACCCGGGTCGAGGATGCGCTGGCCGCAGCCGCGGCTGGAGCGGATGCCATCGGTCTGGTGTTCTATTCCAAGAGCCCACGCGCCGTCGGCATCGAACAGGCGCAGGTGATCATCGCTGCGCTGCCGCCGTTTGTGACTACGGTCGGCCTGTTCGTCGATATGAATCGCGATGAACTGCAGCGGATCCTCGCCAGCGTGCCGCTGGACCTGCTGCAGTTCCACGGTGACGAGTCTCCAGAGCAGTGCGAAAGCATCCATCGCCCCTATATCAAGGCGCTGCGGGTCAAGGCCGGCGACGACATCGCTGCTCAGGTGAACCGTTACCCTGGAGCCAAAGGCATTCTGCTCGATACTTATGTCGAGGGCGTGCCCGGCGGAACTGGCGAGGCTTTCGACTGGTCACTGGTGCCTGAGGGGTTGAGCAAGCCGCTGATTCTGGCCGGCGGCCTGCATGCGGATAACGTCGCATCGGCGGTGGCTCGGGTGCATCCCTATGCAGTGGATGTCAGCGGCGGGGTCGAGGCGAGCAAGGGCATCAAGGATGCAGAAAAGGTCGAGGCTTTCATTCGCGCGGCGCGTGGCGGTTGATGTGACGACGGGCAGGCGCCTGCCGTCCATAACCCATTGCGCCCCGGCCGGGAGGCGGCAGCCGTCGCCTTCGGCCTGAATCAGAGTTTGCCTGGGTCGCCCAAGACCCCGAACAGCTACGGAGAGTAAGCATGAGCAACTGGTTGAGAGAAAAGCTGATCCCCTCGATCATGCGTTCCGAGGTCAAGAAGAGCTCGGTGCCCGAAGGGCTCTGGCACAAGTGCCCATCCTGCGATGCCGTGCTTTATCGCCCCGAACTGGAAAAAACCCTCGACGTCTGCCCCAAGTGCAACCACCACATGCGCATCGATGCACGCGCCCGCCTGGACCTGTTCCTCGACGCCGAGGGGCGCGAGGAGCTGGGTGCCGAGCTGGAGCCGGTGGATCGCCTGAAATTCCGTGACAGCAAGAAATACAAGGACCGCATCGCCAGCGCGCAGAAAGAGACCGGCGAGAAAGACGCGCTGGTGTCCATGAGCGGAAAACTGCAGGGCATGCCCGTGGTGGCTTGTGCCTTCGAGTTCAGCTTCATGGGCGGCTCCATGGGCGCCGTCGTCGGCGAGCGCTTCGTACGTGCCGCCAACGCCGCGCTGGAGCAGCGCTGCCCGCTGGTGTGCTTCGCCGCCTCCGGTGGCGCGCGCATGCAGGAGGCGCTGATCTCCCTGATGCAGATGGCCAAGACCAGCGCCGTTTTGGCGCGTCTGCGCGAAGAGGGCATTCCCTTCATTTCCGTGTTGACCGATCCGGTCTACGGCGGCGTTTCCGCCAGCCTGGCCATGCTCGGTGACGTGATCGTCGCCGAGCCGCGTGCGCTGATCGGCTTCGCCGGTCCGCGGGTGATCGAGCAAACCGTGCGCGAGAAGCTGCCGGAAGGCTTCCAGCGCAGCGAGTTCCTGCTCGAACACGGCGCTATCGACATGATCATCCACCGCAACGATCTGCGCCCGCGCCTGGCCCGCCTGCTGGCGCAGCTGCAGCATCTGCCGACTCCCGCGGCCACCGCATGAGCCGATCCCTCGCCGACTGGCTGAGCTATCTGGAGCAGCTGCATCCCAGTGCCATCGATATGGGCCTGGAGCGCAGTCGCGAGGTAGCTCGCCGGCTTGGCCTGGGCAAGCCCGCGCCGTTGGCGATCACCGTCACCGGTACCAATGGCAAGGGCTCCACCTGCGCCTTTCTGGCCTCCCTGCTGCGTGAGCAGGGGCTCAAGGTCGGCGTCTACAGTTCGCCGCATCTGCTGCGCTACAACGAACGCGTCCAGCTCGAAGGGCGCGATGCCAGCGACACTGAGCTCTGCGAGGCTTTTGCGGCAGTCGAAGCTGGGCGCGGCGAGATTTCCCTGACCTATTTCGAGATGGGCACCCTGGCGGCTTTCTGGCTGTTCGAACGCGCAGCGCTGGACGCCGTGGTCCTGGAAGTCGGCCTAGGCGGTCGGCTGGATGCGGTCAACCTGGTCGACGCCGATCTGGCGCTGGTCACCAGCATCGGTCTGGACCATGCCGACTGGCTCGGCGATACCCGCGAGTCGGTGGCCTTCGAGAAGGCGGGCATCCTGCGCCAGGGCAAGCCCGCGTTCTGTGGCGACCTGGACCCGCCGTTGCCATTGCTGCAGCGTGTGGCCGAGCTGGATTGCCCGCTGTTCCTGCGCGGACGCGACTACGACCTGGCGGTGAGCGAAGGCGGTTGGCACTGGCGTGGCCTGACCGCCGATGGCCGCGTGCTGGAGCTGCACGATCTGCCGTTGCTCGATCTGCCCATGGAAAACGCCGCCCTGGCTCTGCAGGCCTATGCCGTGCTGGGCATGGCCTGGCAGCCGGAAAGCCTGGCCGCTGCGCTGCAGCGTACGCGCGTGACCGGTCGCCTGGATGTGCGCCGCGTGACCTGGCAGGGCAGGGCGCTGACGCTGCTGCTGGACGTCGGTCACAACCCGCATGCCGCCGAGTACCTGGCCACGCGCCTGGCCGCGCGGCCGCTCAAGGGTAGGCGTCTCGCCGTATTCGGCCTGCTCGCTGACAAGGATCTGGAGGGCGTGCTGGCGCCGCTGCAGCTCGAAGTGCAGGGCTGGGCAGTGGCGCCGCTGGATAGCCCGCGCAGTCGTCCGGCTGGCGAGTTGGAGGCGGCGCTGCACAACCTGGGCGCGGATGTGCGTGCCTGCGCCAGCGTGGCCGAGGCATTGCTGGTACAGTGTGGCCAGGCGAGCGAGGACGACGAAATTCTCGTGTTCGGATCTTTCTATTGCGTGGCCGAAGCCCTGGAGTGGCTCGGCCAACAGGCGGAGGCAGGCAATGGCAGTGCTGGATAAGGGGCTCAAGCAGCGGATCGTCGGCGCGCTGGTGCTGGTGGCGCTGGCGGTGATCTTCCTGCCGATGCTGTTTTCCCGTGAGGACGAGCTGCGCCAGGTGACGGTGGATGCACCGGCTATGCCGGACAGGCCGAGCATGCCGGATGTTGCCCTGGAGCCGGTGGTGGTGCCCGAGCCGGTGGCCGAGGACGAGGTGCCGCCGGTGGAGCCGGTGCCGCAGACATCCAGTGAGCCGATTGCCGCGCCGACCCAGCCTGTTGCCGAGCCGCAGGTGCAAGCTCAGGTCCAGACCCCGCCGCCTGCGGAGACTCCCGCACCGACCCAGGCTGCAACGAAGCCGGCCAGTGGCCTGGATGCCAATAACCTGCCGGTCAGCTGGTCGGTACAACTGGCCAGCCTGTCCAGTCGCGCCGGTGCCGAGAAGCTGCAGCAGACACTGCGCAGCGGTGGTTACAACGCCTATATCCGCAGCTTTGACGGCATGAACCGGGTCTTCGTCGGCCCGGTGATCGAGCGCGCCGAGGCCGATCGCCTGCGCGATCTGCTCAATCGCCAGCAGAATCTCAAGGGCTTCGTGGTGCGTTTCCAGCCGGAAAACGGCTGATTTCCTCTATCGGAGCCATATAGCAGCCCCGGCTTACCCGGCCGGGCACGCTCTGCTAGAATTCGCCGCCTTTCCCGTCTGTAGGCAGCAACGTGGCATTCACTTGGGTCGATTGGGCGATCATCGCCGTCATCGCCATTTCCAGCTTGATCAGCCTGCGCCGCGGCTTCTTCAAGGAGGCCTTGTCGCTGCTGACCTGGATCATCGCCGGTGTGGTCGCCTGGATGTTCGGCGGCGCCCTGTCGCAGCACCTGACGGATTTCATCGAGACGCCGTCGATGCGCGTCATCGCGGCCTCCGCCATTCTGTTTATCGTGACCCTGCTGGTCGGGGCACTGATCAATTTCCTTATCGGTGAGCTGATCCGGGTAACCGGCCTGTCAGGCACCGACCGTTTTCTCGGCATGGTCTTCGGCGCGGCGCGCGGGGCCTTGCTGGTGGTGGTACTGGTGGGCCTGGTCAGCCTGGCCCCGGTACAACAGGATGAATGGTGGCAGCAGTCGACCCTGATGCCGCATTTTCTGATGGTGGCGGATTGGTCGAAGAATCTGATTCTGAGCCTGACCAGCCAGTGGCTCGCCAGCGGCATCACGCAGACGCCCGAGCTTCCGTCCTACGAGGGTCTCTTGCAGCCTAAACTGCCGTAAGAGCCTGGAACTACCTGATTCACTACACAGAGGTTGCGTCACATGTGCGGCATCGTCGGTATCGTCGGTAAGTCCAACGTCAATCAGTCCCTGTACGACGCCCTTACCGTGCTCCAGCATCGCGGCCAGGACGCTGCCGGCATCGTCACCAGCCACGGTGGGCGTCTGTTCCTGCGCAAGGACAACGGCCTGGTGCGCGATGTCTTCCAGCAACGCCACATGCAGCGCCTGGTGGGTCACGTCGGCATCGGTCACGTGCGCTATCCCACCGCTGGCAGCTCCAGCTCAGCCGAGGCGCAGCCGTTCTACGTCAACTCGCCATACGGCATCACCCTGGCGCACAACGGCAACCTGACCAATGTCGAGCAGCTGTCGCGCGAGATCTACGAGTCCGACCTGCGCCACGTGAACACCAATTCCGATTCGGAAGTGCTGCTCAACGTGTTCGCCCATGAACTGGCGGTGCGCGGCAAGCTGCAGCCCACCGAGGAAGACGTGTTCGCCGCCGTTGCCGGTGTGCACGCCCGCTGTCGCGGTGGCTACGCGGTGGTGGCGATGATCACCGGCTACGGCGTGGTCGGTTTCCGCGACCCACACGCGATTCGCCCGATCGTCTTCGGCCAGCGTCACAGCGACGAGGGCGTGGAGTACATGATCGCCTCCGAGAGCGTCGCCCTCGACGTGCTCGGCTTCAGCCTGATCCGCGACCTGGCCCCGGGCGAGGCGGTGTACATCACCGAAGACGGCAAGCTGCATACCCGCCAGTGCGCATCGAATCCGCAGTACTCGCCGTGCATCTTCGAGCACGTCTACCTGGCCCGCCCGGACTCGCTGATGGACGGCGTGTCGGTGTACAAGGCCCGCCTGCGCATGGGCGAGAAGCTGGCCGAGAAGATCCAGCGCGAGCGTCCGGATCACGACATCGACGTGGTCATCCCGATCCCGGACACCAGCCGTACTTCTGCCCTGGAGCTGGCCAACCATCTGGGCGTGAAGTTCCGCGAGGGCTTCGTCAAGAACCGCTACATCGGTCGCACCTTCATCATGCCCGGCCAGGCCGCGCGCAAGAAATCCGTACGGCAGAAGCTCAATGCCATCGAGCTGGAATTCCGCGGCAAGAACGTGATGCTGGTGGATGACTCCATCGTGCGCGGCACCACCTGCAAGCAGATCATCCAGATGGCCCGCGAGGCCGGCGCCAAGAACGTCTACTTCTGCTCGGCGGCTCCGGCCGTACGCTACCCGAACGTGTATGGCATCGACATGCCGAGCGCCCACGAGCTGATCGCCCATGGTCGCAGCACCGAGGAAGTGGCCGAGCTGATCGGCGCCGACTGGCTGGTGTACCAGGATCTGGACGACCTGAAAGAGGCGGTCGGTGGCGGCAAGATCAAGATCGAGCACTTCGACTGCGCGGTGTTCGATGGCCAGTACGTGACCGGCGACGTCAACGAGCACTATCTGCACAAGATCGAGCAGGCGCGTAACGATGCGGCCAAGGCGGGCAGCCCGATGGTCAGCGCCATCATCGATCTGCACAACGACTGAGAGCGGGAGCAGCCATGAGCCAGGATTGGGAAGCGGGGCGGCTGGACAGCGACCTCGAAGGCGTTGGCTTCGACACCCTGGCGGTGCGTGCCGGCCAGCACCGCACGCCGGAGGGCGAGCATGGCGAGGCCATGTTCCTCACCTCCAGCTACGTGTTCCGTAGCGCCGCCGATGCCGCCGCGCGTTTCGCCGGCGAAGTGCCGGGCAACGTCTACTCGCGCTATACCAACCCGACCGTGCGAGCCTTCGAGGAGCGCAGCGCCGCGTTGGAGGGCGCCGAGCAAGCGGTCGCCACCGCGTCCGGCATGGCGGCGATCCTGGCCATCGTCATGAGCCAATGCAGCGGCGGCGACCACGTGCTGGTGTCGCGCAGCGTGTTCGGCTCGACCATCAGCCTGTTCGAGAAGTACCTGAAGCGCTTCGGCATCGAGGTGGACTATCCGCCGTTGGCCGATCTGGCTGCCTGGGAAGCGGGCTTCAAGCCCAATACCAAGCTGCTGTTCGTCGAGTCGCCGTCCAATCCGCTGGCCGAACTGGTCGACATCGCCGCCCTGGCAGAGATCGCCCATGCCCGCAAGGCGCTGCTGGTGGTGGACAACTGCTTCTGCACCCCGGCCCTGCAGCAGCCGCTCGCGCTTGGCGCCGACATCATCATGCATTCGGCGACCAAGTACATCGATGGCCAGGGCCGCGGCCTGGGCGGCGTGGTCGCCGGGCGCAAGGCCGAGATGGAAGCGGTGGTGGGCTTCCTGCGCACGGCCGGGCCGACCCTCAGCCCGTTCAACGCCTGGATGTTCCTCAAGGGCCTGGAAACCCTGCGCGTGCGCATGCAGGCCCACAGTGCCAGCGCCCTGCAACTGGCCCAGTGGCTGGAGACCCAGCCGGGCATCGACAAGGTCTACTACTCCGGCCTGCCCAGCCACCCGCAGCATGAGCTGGCCAAGCGGCAGCAGAGTGCCTTCGGTGCGGTGGTCAGCTTCGAGGTCGCGGGCGGCAAGGAAGCGGCGTGGCGTTTCATCGACGCGACCCGCGTGATCTCGATCACCACCAACCTGGGTGACACCAAGACCACCATTGCCCATCCGGCGACCACCTCCCACGGCCGCCTGTCGCCGCAGGAGCGGGCCAATGCCGGCATTCGCGACAACCTGATCCGCGTCGCCGTGGGGCTGGAAGACGTGGCCGATCTCAAGGCCGACCTGGCCCGTGGTTTGGCCGCGCTATAAGCGGCTGATTCGATCACGAACCTGCAATGAAAAACGCCGCTCAGTGAGCGGCGTTTTTCATTGCTATCACCGTCATTCCTCTGCCTTGCGCAGGTCGATGGCGGCAGCTCCCGGCTTGTCGAACAGGCGCACGGCATCGCCCGGCAGCTGGCTATTGCCGTCTTCGTCGGCACCGAGCACGCTGATGTCGTTGTATTTCTTGCCCGACAATGTGGCCATGCCGGCACGGTCGCGGACCACGGTCGGGCGCAGGAAGACCATCAGGTTGCGCTTGATGTGGGTGTCCTTGGTCGAGCGGAACAGCCGGCCGATCAGCGGGATGTCGCCCAGCAGCGGCACCTTGGAGTCGGTGCTGGTGACGTCGTCCTGGATCAGCCCGCCGAGCACGATGACCTGGCCGTCATCGGCGAGGATCACGCTCTTGATCGAGCGCTTGTTGGTCACCAAGTCCACCGCCTGGGAGTTGACCCCGGTGCTGGGCGCGATCGACGAGATCTCCTGCTCCACCTCCAGGCGCAGGGTGGCGCCGTCGTTGATGTGCGGGGTGACCTTGAGGGTCACGCCGATGTCTTCGCGCTCGATGGTGGTGAAGGGATTGTTCGCCCCCGAGGCGTCGGTGGTGTAGGAGCCGGTCTGGAACGGCACGTTCTGGCCTACCAGAATCTCCGCCTGCTGGTTGTCCAGGGTCAGCAGACTGGGCGTGGACAGCAGGTTGCTCTTGCTGTTGGCGGAGAGAGCAGTGATCAGCGCGCCGAAATGATCGGTGCCGATGCCGATGATGGCGCCATCCGGCAGGGTCACATTGTCGGGGATCTCGTCCTCCTGGATGGCCCGTAGCACGGTGCCGACCGACAGACCGGTGTTGCCGAAATTGACCCCGCCCAGGCCACCGGTGCCGCCGCGGGCGTCCACCGCCCACTGCACGCCGAGGGCATCGGTGATGTCGCCGGAGATCTCGACGATGGCCGCCTCGACCATCACCTGGGCGCGCGGTACGTCGAGGTTGCGCACGATTTCTTCCAGGGTCGCCACGGTGTCCGGCTCGGCCAGCAGCACCAGGGCGTTGAGGCTCTCGTCGGCGCGAATCAGGATGTTCTGCGGCTTGCTGGTACCGCCCGCTTCGCCCCCGCCCTCGGGGGCCTTGAGGCCTTCGGAGATGTCGCCGAGGGTCTCGGCCAGGCTCTTGGCATCGCTGTGGCGCAGGCGGATCACTCGGGCATTGGCCGAGCGGGTGCTGGGGATGTCCAGCGAGCGGGCCAGGTTGGCCAGGCGCTGACGGGCAGCGGGTGGGCCGAGGATGATCAGGCGGTTGGTGCGGGCATCGGCGATCACCCGCGTGCCGGAACCGTCCTTGCGCTCGTTGCGCATCACCGCGTTGTTCAGGGCCTCGGCAGCATCCAGCACCCAGGCGTGCTGCAGGTTGATCACGTTGTAGTCGCCGCCGCCCTGGGAGTCGAGTTGGTCGATCAGCTCGCGGATGCGTTCGATGTTGGCCCGCCGATCGCTGATGATCAGTGCGTTGGAGGCGGCCACGGCGGCCAGGTGGCCGTTCTGCGGCACCAGCGGGCGGATCAGCGGGATCAGCTCGTTGACCGAGGTGTGCTGCACCTGGATCAGCTCGGTCTGCACGTCGTCGGGTGCGGCGTGGCTGCTATTGGCGGCGCTGCGCGCCTCGGTGACCGGCACGATGCGCGCCTGGTCGCCCTGGGCCAGCACGCTGAAGCCGTGGGTGCTCATCACCGAGAGGAACAGCTGATAGACCTCCTCCAGCCCCAGCGGGGTCTTGGAGATCACCGTGACCTGGCCCTTGACCCGTGGATCGACGACGAAGGTCTCGCCGGAGATTTCCGCCACCTGATCAATGAAGTCGCGGATGTCGGCGTCCTTCATGTTGATGGTCCAGGTCTCGGCACCCTGGGTAGTGGCTGCCGGCTCGGCCGCGATGGCCTGCGGCAGCGGGGCGGCGAGGCAGCTCGCGGCCAGCAGCAGGGCGAGGGGAAGGCGTTTCTGCGACAGGAATTTGGAGTCGGTCATGGGCTTTATTCGGCTTCCGGTGTTTCGGGCGCGGACATGTCGCCGTCGCCTTCCATGCGTTGTTGAAGGTCCTGGATGCGCTGTTGCAAAGCCTGGACGTCTTCGTCCTGCAGCTGTTCCAGTTGCTGGGCAGTGGGTTCCTGCGGTGAATAGGGATCGGCGGAGTAAGGTGTCAGCGTGGGCGAACGCAGGGCCGGGAAGTGCAGGCTCTCCTCGCGGCCGCCACGGTCGAGCACGATATGGTCCTTGTGTACGGCCTGCAGGGTGGTGCTGGAGTTGATCTCCTGGCCGACGCCGATGCGCTTGGGCTTGTCGCCGGCGACCTGGATGATGGCCGTGGAGCGCTGGGCGTCCGGATTGACGAAGCTGGCCACCAGGGTCATCTGCTGCTTGGTGGGCGGCGCGTTCTGATCACCGGCGGGGCGGGCCGGGGTGCCGAACAGGTTCTGCAGCTGTTGCAGGGACACCTGCTGCGGCTGCGCGGCCGTGGCGGCGGCCGGCACGCTCGGCGCTTCGCTGCGCAATAGGCGCAGCAGGTCGACGCTCTGCTTGGTCAGGCCCAATGTCATGAGCAGCACCACGAGCAGGCAGAGGCCGGTCACGCCATGGCGTTGCAGCCAGGCGGGAAGGCGGATGCGGGTAGCGCTCAAAGCATGAATCCCCCGTTGTTCTTCTTATTCGTGCGGGCTCTGTTCGGCTCGCATCGGTTGGGCCCGTACTCTGCGGGCGCCGTCAACCATACCGCAAGTATCCTGTCCATGGCGCACCTGCTTGATCTATCTGCGTGTTTGCGCACTGTTGCCGCATGTCGAGTGGCGGCCAGAAGCGTGAAATGTTTCGAAACTTCCTGGAAACGAGCCGCTATCATCGGCTCCCACGTGCTTCCCGTTCAACAATAAAAATAAGCCTGACGGATCACTGCAATGGAAGATCGCAAACCGCCTGCCCCGGTTCCTGTGGGGTTCGCCCGTGCTGAGCTGCTCGAGCTGCTCAATCACTGCGCGCAATTTCCCCTGACCGTGCTGCTGGCTCCCGCCGGCTCCGGCAAGTCCACGCTGCTGGCCCACTGGCAGGCGGGCAGGCCCGGGCGCAGTGTGGTGCATTACCCGCTGCAGGCGCGTGACAACGAGCCGGTGCGTTTCTTCCGCCACCTGGCCGAGGGCATCCGCGCCCTGGTCGAAGACTTCGACGTCTCCTGGTTCAACCCCTTCGCCGCCGAGATGTACCAGGCGCCCGAGGTGGTGGGCGAATACCTGGCCGATGCGTTGAACCGCGTCGACGGTGAACTCTATCTCGTCCTCGACGATTTCCAGTTCATCAGCCAGCCGACCATCCTAGAAGTGCTTTCGGCCATGCTCGAGCGCCTGGCGGGCGGTACCCGGGTGGTGCTGTCCGGGCGCAATCATCCTGGCTTCTCCCTCAGCCGCCTGAAGCTGGAGAACAAGCTGCTGTGCATCGACCAGCACGACATGCGCCTGTCGCCGCTGCAAATCCAGCAGCTCAACGCCCACCTCGGCGGGCCCGATCTCAGCCCGGCTTATGTCGACAGCCTGATGGCCATGACCGAGGGCTGGATGGCCGGGGTCAAGGTGGCGCTGTTGGCCTACGCCCGTTTCGGCACGGTGGCGTTGGAGCGTTTCAACGGCAGCCAGCCGGAAATAGTCGACTACTTCGGTCATGTGGTGCTCAAGCGCCTGTCGCCGCAAATGCATGACTTCCTGCTCAGCTGCGCGATCTTCGAGCGCTTCGATGGCGAGCTGTGCGACCAGGTCCTCGATCGCACCGGCTCGGCGCTGCTGCTGGAGGAATTGGCCGCCCGCGAGCTGTTCCTGCTGCCGGTGGACCAGTTGCCCGGCCACTACCGATACCATGCGCTGCTGCACGACTTCCTGGCCAAGCGCCTGGCCATGCACCAGCCGCAGCAGGTGCCGGTGCTGCACCGCCGCGCGGCCCTGCATTTCCATACCCGTGGCGATCTGGAGCAGGCCCTGCAGCATGCCCAGCGCAGCGGCGACCAGGCGCTGTTCCACTGCCTGCTGGAGGAGGCGTGCGAGCAATGGGTGCGCAGCGGCCACTTCGCCGAGGTGTTGAAGTGGCTGGAACCGCTCAGCGAAGCCGAGTTGTGCGAGCGGCCGCGTCTGCTGGTGCCGATGACCTACGCGCTGACCCTGTCGCGGCGCTTCCACCAGGCGCGCTACTGCGTGGACGAACTGGCGGAGCGCTGCGCCGATCGCCCGGGGCTGGAGGCGCCGACCCGTCAGCTGCTGGCGCTGAACCTGGAGCTGTTCCAGTACGACCTGGCGTTCGACCCTGGCGAGCGCTGGTCGGACCTGCTGGCCCCCGGCATCTCCTCGGATATCCGTGCCCTGGCCCTGACCATCCTGGCCTACCACCACCTGATGCACGGGCGTCTGGAGCAGTCGATCCAGCTGGCTCTGGAATCCAAGGCGCTGCTGGCGCGCACCGGCCAGCTGTTCCTGGAGAGCTACGCCGACCTGATCATCGCCCTGTGCAACCGCAATGCCGGGCGCGCCACCAGTGCGCGCAAGGACGTGTGCCAGGATTATCAGCGCACCGAGCGCTCCTCGCCGGCCTGGCTCAATCGCGCCACCGCCATGGTGGTGGCGCTGTACGAGCAGAATCAGCTGGCCGCGGCGCAGCAACTGTGCGAGGACCTGATGGCCATGGTCACCTCGTCCTCGGCCACCGAAACCATCGCCACCGTGCACATCACCCTGTCGCGCCTGCTCTATCGGCGCCAGTCCCAGGGCCGCGCCGGGCGGCTGCTGGAGCAGCTGTCGCGCATCCTGCAGCTGGGCAACTACGCACGCTTCGCCAGCCAGGTGGCCCAGGAGAGCATGCGCCAGGCCTATCTCGACGGGCGCCTGGCAGCGCTGGATAGCCTGGCCCAGCGCCTGGGTATCGAGGAGCGCCTGGCGGCCGGCGAGTGGGAGAGGGTGAGGCCCTACGACGAATGTTGGGAGCGTTACGGTCTGGCCGCGGTGTACTGGCTGGTGATGCGTGGCGCCCAGCCGCGCGCCTGTCGCATCCTCAAGGTGCTGGCGCAGTCTCTGCAGCAGAGCGAGATGAAGGCACGGGCCTTGGTGGTAGAGGCCAACCTGCTGGTGCAGAGCGCGCCGCAGCAGACCCCGGAACAGCAGATCAAGGCGCTGCTGGAACTGGTGGCGCGCTTCGGCATCGTCAATATCAACCGTTCGGTGTTCGACGAGGCGCCCGGCTTCGCCGAGGCGGTGTTCGGCCTGCTGCGCTCGGGCCAGCTGCAGGTGCCGGAAGCCTACAGCGAGGCCTACGCCGAGTTCCTCCTGGCCGAGAGTCAGGCGCCCGCCACCGCGCTGCCGGACCTGGTCAGCCTGCTCACCGACAAGGAAGCGGAGATCTTCGCCTGCCTGCTCAAGGGGCTGTCCAACACGGAAATCAGCGCCAGCACCGGCATCGCCCTGTCCACCACCAAGTGGCACCTGAAGAACATCTACTCGAAGCTCAATCTCTCCGGTCGCACCGAAGCCATCCTCGCTATGCAGCAGCGCGGCGCCTGAGCACCTGCCTGACCGACGGTAGTCCCGATTCCCGCTCCCCCCTCCCGCGGGAGGGGGGAGGGGGGCGCGCAAATCCCTAATCTCCCGCCAGCCGGTAAACCGGCATTCAACCGTATTAGTACAAGAAGAATCGGGAGATAACGCCATGTCTGTTTGGGTCACATGGCCGAGCTTGGTCAAGTTCGGCACTCTGGGCATCTACGCCGCCCTGATCTCACTCGCGCTGGAGCGCGATGTGCTGTTCAAGGAAAACCTGTTCGACGTCGACAACCTGCCTGCCGCCAACGCCAAGATCACCTGTGACGCGCGTAGCCAGGTGGCCCGTACCGAGGACGGTACCTGCAACATCCTCGCGAACCCTGCCGAAGGCTCCGTCTACCGCCGCTTCGGCCGCAACGTGAACCCCGCCGTGACCCATGGCGAAACCGAATCCGACACCCTGCTCAGCCCCAACCCGCGGGAAGTGAGTAACCTGCTGATGGCCCGAGGCGAGTTCAAGCCAGCGCCCAGCCTCAACTTCATCGCCGCCTCCTGGATCCAGTTCATGGTGCACGACTGGGTGGAGCACGGCCCCAACGCCGAAGCCAATCCGATTCAGGTTCCGCTGCCGGCCGGTGACGTGCTCGGCTCCGGCACCATGTCCGTGCGCCGCACCCAGGCCGACCCGACCCGCACTGCCGCCGACGCCGGCAAGCCGGCCACCTACCGCAACCACAACACCCACTGGTGGGACGGTTCGCAGCTGTACGGCAGCAGCAAGGAAACCAACGACAAGGTGCGTTCTTTCGTCGACGGTAAGCTGAAGATCAACCCGGATGGCACCCTGCCGACCGAGTTCATCAGCGGCAAGCCGATCACCGGCTTCAACGAGAACTGGTGGGTCGGCCTGAGCATGCTGCACCAGCTGTTCACCAAGGAACACAACGCCATCGCCACCATGCTCAAGCAGAAGTATCCGGGCAAGGATGACCAGTGGCTGTATGACCATGCGCGCCTGGTCAACGCCGCGCTGATGGCCAAGATCCATACCGTGGAGTGGACCCCGGCGGTGATCGCCAACCCCGTCACCGAGCGTGCCATGTACGCCAACTGGTGGGGGCTGCTGGGCTCCGGCCCGAATCGCGATAAATACCAGGCCGAAGCGCGCATGCTGCAGGAAGACCTGGCCGGTTCGAACTCCTTCGTCCTGCGCATCCTGGGCGTCGATCCGACCAACGTCGGCAGCTCGACCATCTCCCATGCCCTGAGCGGGATCGTTGGTTCGACCAACCCGAACAACTACGGCGTGCCCTACACGCTGACCGAGGAGTTCGTCGCGGTCTATCGTATGCACCCGCTGATGCGTGACAAGGTAGACGTCTATGACATCGGATCCAACGTCATCGCGCGCTCGGTGCAGCTGCAGAATACTCGTGATCGCGACGCCGAGAACCTACTCAACGGCGAGCACGCGGATCGCCTGTGGTACTCCTTCGGCATCACCAATCCGGGTTCGCTGACCCTCAACAACTACCCGAACTTCCTGCGCAATCTGTCGATTCCGCTGGTCGGCAACATCGACCTGGCGACCATTGACGTGCTGCGTGATCGCGAACGTGGCGTACCGCGCTACAACGAGTTTCGTCGCGAGATCGGCCTCAATCCGATCACCAAGTTCGAGGACCTGACGAAGGACCCGGCCACCCTGGCCAACCTCAAGCGCGTGTACGGCAACGACATCGAGAAGATCGACACCCTGGTCGGCATGCTGGCCGAGACCGTGCGCCCGGACGGCTTCGCCTTCGGTGAAACTGCCTTCCAGATCTTCATCATGAACGCCTCGCGTCGTCTGATGACCGACCGCTTCTACACCAAGGACTACCGCCCGGAGATCTACACCGCGGAAGGCCTGGCCTGGGTCGAAAACACCACCATGGTCGACGTGATCAAGCGTCACAACCCGCAGCTCGACAGCAGCCTGGTGGGCGTGGCCAACGCCTTCAAGCCCTGGGGTCTGAACATTCCGGCCGACTACCAGACCTGGCCGGCCAAGGCCAAGCAGGACAACCTGTGGGTCAACGGTGCCATGCGTACCCAGTACACTGAAGGTCAGCTGCCGCCGCTGGAGGGCATCAATACCTCGGCCCTGCTGGCCAATACCCTGTGGAAGAAGGTGCGTGAAGAGAGCGACGTGGTGCCGGCCGATTACGAGAAGGGCATGCATCAGCGTGGCGTGATGGCCAAGGTCAAGTTCAATCCGGTGCCCGGCAATCCTTACACTGGTCTGTTCCAGGGAGCGGATAGCGGTCTGCTGCGTTTGTCGCTGGCCGCCGATCCGTCTGGTGGCAGTGTTCAGCCGGGCATGGCCTGGAAGGCCTTCGTCGATGGCAAGCCTTCGCGCAATGTCTCGGCACTGGCCAGCTGGAGCGGCCAAGGGCAGAACTACAACTTCTTTGCCAACGAGATGTCGCAGATCGTCCTGCCGGAAGGCACCGACAACTTCGGCCTACAGGTGCTGTTCGCCGCGGTGACGCTGAAGCCGACCCAGCTGCGGGTCGACGATATGGCCGAGGTCACCCAGACCGGCCAGGCCGTGACTGCGGTCAAGGCGCCGACGCAGATCTACTTCGTGCCGAAAGCGGAAGTGCGCAACCTGTTCTCCACAGCCGCGCACGACTTCCGCAGCGACCTGGTGACGCTCAATGCCGGTACCAAGCTGTATGACGTGTATGCCACTTCGATGGAGATCAAGACCTCGATCATTCCGTCGATCAGCCGCACTTATGCCCAGCAGCGTCGCAACAGCGCGGTGAAGATCGGCGAGATGGAGCTGACCTCTCCGTTCATCGCCTCGTCCTTCGGCGACAACGGTGTGTTCTTCAAGCACCAGCGCAGCGAAGACAAGTAATAAGCTTCTTGCGGTAGCAGAACCCCGGCAAATGCCGGGGTTCTTTTTTGTCTGCCCGATGTATTCCGACCCGCGGCCATAACAATTCGCCGCTAGTGTTGTCGCTGTTTGTACAAAGCTGCGAAATCCGCACTGCAGTTTTGCCTGGAAATCCGTTAACTTGGCGCCTCAGTCGTGCCGCATAACAACAAAAACAACAGCTAGATGGATCTTCTGTTTCAGGAACGGGCCCGCACATGTCCACCGATACCCACGCCGCACTAGCGGCTCCGGCAGGTCCGGCCTTGCGCTCCCTGCCATTCGCCTTCGCCAAACGCCACGGCGTGCTGTTGCGCGAGCCCTTTGGCCAGGCACAGCTGCAGGTGCGCCGCGGCGCCAGCCTGGCGGCCGTGCAGGAGGCCCAGCGTTTCGCCGGTCGTGTGCTGCCGCTGCGTTGGCTGGAGCCCGAAGCCTTCGAGCAGGAACTGACCCTGGCCTACCAGCGCGACTCCTCTGAGGTGCGGCAGATGGCCGAGGGCCTTGGCGCCGAACTCGACCTGGCCAGCCTGGCCGAACTCACCCCCGAATCCGGTGACCTGCTGGAGCAGGAAGACGACGCGCCGATCATCCGCCTGATCAACGCCATCCTCAGCGAGGCGATCAAGGCCGGTGCTTCTGACATCCACCTGGAAACCTTCGAGAAACGCCTGGTCGTACGCTTTCGCGTCGACGGCATTCTGCGCGAAGTGATCGAGCCACGCCGCGAGCTGGCCGCGCTGCTGGTCTCGCGGGTCAAGGTCATGGCGCGCCTGGACATCGCCGAAAAGCGGGTGCCGCAGGACGGCCGTATCTCGCTCAAGGTCGGCGGCCGCGAAGTCGATATCCGCGTATCCACACTGCCGTCGGCCAATGGTGAGCGGGTGGTACTGCGTCTGCTGGACAAACAG
>NZ_JAOEEA010000012.1 GCF_029837695.1 Pseudomonas sp. GD04019 | reverse complement strand
TAACCGCACCGACGGCAGCGCAGATCAAAAGCTTTTGCCCACTACTTGTGGGGAGAGTCCATATACGTGTTGTTAGAGGGCTACCCAAAGAATGTGTGCTCAATTTTCAGTAGCGCTCCATTTAAGCGAAGTAGATAAGCTCTATTTGTGGTTAGATTAGAATCTTGGTCTTTGTATTTTGCCTTAAAAAGGAATAAAGAATTTCCCTCGTCGCCATTTTGTAATATCTCGATTTCTGAAAAATTACTCCAGACGTGATCAGGTTCGCTGCTCGAACTGCATGACTGATAAAAGCCTGCTAGATTCGACCAATATTTTGCATGAATTAATTTTTTCTGTTCAATTAAACGACTCAATTCTTCATCATCATATTCATCGTCATTCATTATGACTGCTTCGTCGAGCTCTACAGTTAAGATTTCATTGTAGTAACTGTATATGACTGCCAGGACGGATTTTTCTATTTGGTCATAAATCTCTGGGAGATGATTGATCCGGTCAATCATTTTTAAGGCATCACTAATTTCCATGTTGGCCTCTAACGTTTGGCTAAGGGGCCGGCTTCGCCGGTCCCGAGTGAGCGAAGCGAACGACTTGAGCCAATTGTTAGATTGCCCAGCCGTACGCTGCAAGTGAGGCCAGCGCTGCGCTTGACCGCCGGTGCGCACGTGTCGGTTTTGTCCCCGGAAGTTATTTGTGACGTGCACATTCTCTGAAAGCAACTCCTTTGCTGGCCACAAATAACGGCCTCTACTGCCAGGCAACCATTCGATTCAGGAACACCGCGCTGATGCGGTGATTGTGTTTCCTGACTCGGTGCTGAATAACCAATTTTGCCCTTGCGCCTAACGTTCAAGTTAAGGGGCCGCGGAGCGCGGTCCCAGCGAGCGAAGCGAGTGATTTGAACTTGTTGTTAGGCTTTTGCGGTGCGTCAGTGAAAAACCTCTCAGCAAGAGCTGGGCACACTCGGGACTGACCAAAATTCACAGGTGTAAGCATAAAGTCCTTGTGCACCAGCTTCCGTCCAAGCCTTTTCTCTGCGCATGAGAGGCAAAGCATTCCGTCAATTTGTGGATGTATGGACTTCCAGACCTTTAACTTGAGCATGTAATACTCTTGGCTCTTGTCTGTGTCTTTAGTGCAGTCAAGGCAAAGCCAGCGCTCTTGGCCTTGGGCAATTTTCTCTGCGTCGGTGAGCATTCAGCTTTGGCCTAACGTTTGGTTAAGGGGCGGGCTTTAGCCCGTCCCAGTGAGCGCAGCGAACGATTTGAACCACTAGTTAGGCTCATGGCTCGCCGGATGTTCTAGATTTTTTAGAGCCTCGATAATAAGAGGCATTGTGTAACTCAACCACGGGATAGTAGTCGTGGCGTCTTTTGGACGCTGGTATTCACCAGCATCAAAAGCCAAGTAAATTTTTAATGGAAATCCAGAAAGAGTTTTGCGAGATAGTGTAGATAGCCGGTTCATAGCTAAATCACCCTCGGCATATGAAAGCTCCCCCATAACAAACTCACTGGCAACGAGATGCGAATAGGCGTGGCAGAACTCAGCTTCGGGAAGCCCGGACTTAGCTAGGGCAAGCTCTGCGGATCTAGCCCACTGTTTATCGCTGATTTGAGTTTCATCGCGTTTGGTTATGAGGCGAAGCAATTCTTTTTCCATGGGCCTAACGTTTGGTTAAGGGGCCGGCTTTAGCCGGTCCCGCAGTGAGCGAAGCGAACGACTTGAACCATTTGTTAGCATTACTGAGCACGATCTACGCCAGTGACTATTAACCCTAAAAATGATTCTTTAGTGTGCATTTTTACTTGGAAGTTTTCTTTTGGGCTGTGCGCATAAAATACTGAGTTAGTACAAATTTTAAAAAGAAAGCTTTCTGTTGCGCGGAGTTTTATTGAGAAGTCGCAGACCTTGCGCCTGCCATGGATTTTCTGCGCGCTGGCAGTGTCTAGTTTAAAGCTTTCTTCTCCCGCAAAACTGGTTATGACTCTTGGTGCGAGATAGTAAAGATTTAGCCATGCGGAAAAGAATAAAGATAGTGGTAATGCTAGGAATGCAGTGGCTTTTTTGATAGGGCCATAGGTTGAGAATCCTTTCGCAGGAATCCATGTTTTATTTTTCAGGCCCTTAGCCACAAAGGTAATTAAGAAAAGAGTGATACCTAGGCTGATAATCAGTGATGGCCAGAATATGAATTTATTTGGCACGAAATCGTGATATGCAAAAGCATATACCCCCGCCGACAGAAATAAATACAGGACAATAATGCTGACTATTTTTTGACCTAGATGGCTGTCTTTTGATCGGTGTAGAGGCATAGGATTTTATGAGTAAAGCTAACTATTATTAGGCGACATTACTGTCGCATAACATCCGAGCAAGTGTCGGATAACATTCCTTGTCGCGCTGTAAGCCGTTGTTTTTCCTAGATCGACGCAAAGCAAATGCGACAGGAAGGAAAAGCAAACACGACATGGCTACGGCAAAGCCCTGCGCCCCAATCGAGGCGCTTCGGGCGAGGCTACTAATTGGCCATCACACTGTCCAGAAGGCGCCGTTCAGAGCCCCATCTGCTTGCTGATGATCTCGTTCATCACCTCGCGCGAGCCGCCGCCGATGGAGAGGATGCGGTTGTCGCGGTACAGACGCTCCACCAGGCTTTCGCGCATGTAGCCCATGCCGCCGAGGATCTGTACGGCGTCGTAGGTGATGCGGTCGGCCACGTCGGTAGCGAAGTTCTTGGCCATGGAGATTTCCTTGATCACGCTCTTGCCGGCGGCCATCTTGGCGGCCTGGCGGTAGGTGAACTCGCGGGAGACTTCCAACTGGGTGGCCATCTCGGCCAGGCGGTGCTTGAGCACCTGGAACTTGCCGATCGGCTTGCCGAAGGCCTCGCGCTCGCGGGCCCAAGCCAGGGCCTCCTCCAATGCCATCTGCGAGGTCATGTTGGCCATCAGCGCCAGGCTCAGGCGCTCGCTCTGGAAGTTGGCCATGATGCAGGCGAAGCCCATGTTCTCCGCGCCGATCAGGTTCTCCACCGGCACTTTGCAGTCGTCGAAGAACAGCTCGGCGGTGTCCGAGGCCCACCAGCCCATCTTCTTCAGCGAGCGGCCGACAGTGAAGCCGGGCGTGCCCTTCTCGATCAGCAGCAGGCTGACGCCGCCGAAACCTTCGCCGCCGGTGCGCACGGCCACGGTGTAGTAGTCGGCGCGCACGCCGCTGGTGATGAAGGTCTTGCTACCGGTAACGCGATAGAAGTCGCCATCACGCACGGCGCGGGTCTTGAGGTTGGCCACGTCGGAGCCGCCGGAGGGCTCGGTTACCGCCAGGGCCATGATCTTCTCGCCGGCCAGCACTGCGGGCACCACGCGCTCGCGCAGCGCCGGCTTGGCCCACTTGACCACCGGCGGCAGGCCGATATCCAGCGAGCCGAGGCCGGCGACCAGGCCACCGGAGCCGGAGCGCATCAGCTCTTCGCTGGCCGCCACCTTGGCGAACAGGTCGCCCTCGTGGCTGCCACCATACTGTTCCGGATAACCGATACCGAGGATGCCGGCGGCGCCGGCCTTGCGGTACAGCTCGCGGGGGAATTCCTCGGCCTCCTCCCAGTCCGCCACATGGGGCAGAACTTCGCGCTCGACGAAGCGGCGCACCGAATCGCGGACCAGCTGATGGGATTGGTCGAAGTATTCCTGGAAGGCGGACATGTGGGTGGCTCCCATTGTTGTTTTCGCCACCCTAACCGAGCGCTTGCTTGGTTTTCAAGCGACTGCGGATTATTGCGCCCGCAGCGCCCGTGCCACCTTGATCTGCATGTCGTAGGCCGGCGCCTCCACGGCATTGAAGTCGTGGGTGTAGCGCTGGGCGAAGCCGGTCGAACCCCACTCGCGGTATTGCTTCACGTGCCACAGTTCATGAGCCCAGAGGGCGACGTCGAGTTCGGCGTCCTCCTGGCTGCGGAACACAACCACGTCGACCAGCGTCACCGCCTGGATATCCGGGTTCTGCAGCATGGTGCTGGCCACATCCAGCTCGTCGAGGGCGCCGACGCGAAAGCGAACCGTCTCCAGCAGCACGTTGTCGTAATAGGGCAGCAGCTGAGCGCGGATGCCCGGCGGAATCGGCTGGGTGCCGGAAGTCAGCGCGGTATCACGGGACTGCAGGATCCAGCGCTCCAGCGTCACCGCGGCGGTACCGAGCACTTCCTTGCGGACCTGTTCGAACTCCGGCACGCAGATGCAGCTGTTGAAGCAGATTTCCATCTGCCCCACGGGGCAGGCGGCAGAGGCGCCAAGCGGCGCTCCCAGGACGAGGAGCAGCGCAGCGGATCGTAGAAGCGCAGGAGTCACGGATTTACCAGGAGTAGTTCGGGGGGGAACGGTGGGCCGCCATCTTGGCAGCGGATGGCCGCCGACGCTATGACCGGCTTGGGCGCCGGAAAATCCCAGCGCTGCCATGGAGAGGAAAAATGCGCGTCATCTGGATCGCCATCTTTGCCTGCCTCCTGGCGGGCTGCGTGACCCGCCAGGACTACCAGCCCCAGGCCATTTCCGAACGCGAAGCCTATGCGGTGATCACTGAGGTGGCGGAGCAGCAGCCCGCCGCCCAGAGCGCCATCTCCGCCTATCTGGACAGCCGCTACCTGGGTTTTCGCAGCGAGCACGACTCGGCCGCCGGTACGCCACAGGACATCCGCGAGCGCATCTATTTCAACTCGCTCGACACCATCGAGCTGCGCCGCAGCGGGCTCGGCTATCGCGTGCGGTTGAACGGCCCCAATGGCGACACCCTGCGTGAGTTCCACCTCGCGGACCGCCCGCAGGCCGAGCGCTTCATCGACGCCCTGCACTACTACCGCGAGCACGCCCCGGCCTTCACCGGCCTTAAGTGAGCACAGCCGCTTCGGCGCGACGCCCGGCAGAGCGCCGCGCACGCTGCTTGCGCCACCAGATGACGATGCCGGTAACGCTGAGCACGGCGATGGCCAGCCCCAGCACGGCGATCAGCACCCGCCCGGGGAAGCCGAGGATGCGCCCGCCGTGGATCGGCAGCTGCAGCTGGTAGAAGCGCTCGCCGAGCGTGCCCACGCCAGGGATCTCGCGACCGATCACGCGGCCATCCTCGCCATGCACGAAGACCCAGGCGTTGCCCTCATCGCTGGCGTGGTCGCCGAAGCCGGCACCGAAGAAGTTGTATTCGAAGCTGTAGTACAGCTCGGTGATCGGCGCGTGCAGGCCCAGGCGGTCACCCTCCTCCCGCGCCAGAGCATAGGCCTGGCGGTAATCCAGCTTCAGCTCGCCGAGTTCTTCCTTCGCCAGCCGCCCGCGCGCCTCGTAGGTGCTCAGCGGCACCTCGGAGAACAGCGACACCACCGGCTTGAACACCTCGGCCGGCAGGTTCATGGCCACGCTGCTCACCGCCACCGGGGTCAGCAGCAGCCACAGCCACAGGCCGCCGGCGCGGTGCACGTCGTGGTTGAGACGCTGGCGCTTGATCTTCCAGGCCTTGCCCCACTTGCCCCAAAATGGCCGGCCGCGCGGCAGGGTCAGCCACAGCGAGACCAGGCAATCGAGGGTCCAGAGGATGGCGATGATGCCCATCAGCCAGATGCCCCAGTTGCCCGGCAGGCTGAGGTTGTAGTGAAACTCGAGGATGAAGGGCACGAAGTTCTCGCGGGAGAAGCAGCAGGCGCCCCACTCCCGCTCGCCCAGCACCTGGCCGTTGGCCGGGTCAAGATAGAACACCCGCGGCGCCAGCGGATAAGGCTGGCCGCTGGTCGGATCGGTGCGCGGCACGGTGGCCAGCAGCGCCGAGTGGCCGGGCTCGTCCGGCTGCTCCATGTACCAGACCAGGCGCTGCGGGTGCTCGGCCTCCAGCCGCTCGATCAGGCTCGGGCCGTCCATGCGCGCCGTGGCGGCGTGCTCGGTCTGATAGAACTGCGGGTTGAGCCACTCGTCCAGCTCGTGGTGGAAGGCCAGCACGCTGCCGGTGAGGCCGGCCAGGGCGAGGAAGATCGCCGTGGCCAGACCCAGGTAGCGGTGCAGCAGAACCAGGATGTTGCGCATGATGTCTTTCCGTCTCGCAAACAGCAGAAGGCCGCCGTCCCTCACGAGACGGCGGCCGCTTCAGCGCATCAGAACTTCTGGGTGACGGTGGCCACCACGGTACGTTCCTCGCCCAGGTAGCAGGCGGTGGCCGAGTAGCAGGAGGCCACGTAGTACTCGTCGGTGAGGTTGTTGGCGTTGACCCGCACCGAAGTGCCCTGCAGGCCGACGTTGGCCAGGTCATAGCTGACCGACGCATCGAACAGGGTGTAGGACGGCACCTGGAAGTCGTTGAGATCGCTGCCCTCGCTCTCGCCCACGTAGCGCGCGCCGGCGCCGATGCTCAGGCCGGCCAGCAGGCCGTCCTTGAAGCCGTAGTCGGCCCACAGGCTGGCCATCTGCTCGGGGGTTTGGTACGGCGTATTGCCCTTGGCATCCACCACGCCGCCGAGAGCATCGAAGACGAAGTAGGACTTGCTGTACTCCACGTCGTTGTAGGTGTAGCTGCCCATCAGCTGCAGGTTGTCGGTGACCTGCACGCGGGCCTCCAGCTCCACGCCCTTGGAGTCGATGCCGCCGACGCCCTTGTACTCGTAGTCGTTGCTGAAGTTGTTCTCCTTGGCGAACAGGTTCTCCATCTCGATGGTGAAGAAGGAGATGGTGTACAGGTCGTCGGTGCCTGGCGGCTGGAACTTCAGGCCGGCTTCCCATTGCTCGCCGGTGGTCGGCTTGAGGATCTGCGCGCCATCGGAGTAGTTGGAGGTCGGGTTGAACGAGGTGGAATAGCTCAGGTACGGCGACAGGCCGTTGTCGAAGGAATACAGCACGCCGACATGGCCGCTGAGCTTGTCGCCGGTATTGGCATCCTTGGTGCCCTGCTGGTCGTCGTCGAT
This sequence comes from Pseudomonas sp. GD04019, assembly GCF_029837695.1. Taxonomy (GTDB): domain Bacteria; phylum Pseudomonadota; class Gammaproteobacteria; order Pseudomonadales; family Pseudomonadaceae; genus Aquipseudomonas. The sequence continues at coordinate 173,292 of NZ_JAOEEA010000012.1, read as the reverse complement.
GGAAACGTCATACCAGTCCTGACGCAGGCCGGCGGTGAAGTTCCAGCCGCCCAGCTCGATCAGGTCCTGCACGTAGAGACCAGCCTGTTTCTGCCGGCGCAGGGCATCGCTGACGGTGGCCAGATCGGCCAGGTCGTTGTTGTCGTAGACCGGGTCGAACACGTCGATCGGGCCGACGCTGGTGTAGTCGCGGTCGTAGCGTACCTTCTTCGAGTACTGGTAGTCGAGGCCGGTGACGACCGTGTGCTGCGCCGCACCAGTGGCGAATTCGGCCTGCAGCATGTTGTCGACGATCCAGGCGTGCAGGTTCTCCTCGCCGCCGCTGAAGCCGCGGGCCAGCTCGTTGCTGGTGGCGCTCAGGTAGCCGTTGCCCCAGACCTGGCTGTTGTCGCTGCTGGCGTCCAGGTAGCGGAAATTCTGCCGCGCGCTCCAGGTGTCGTTGAAGCGGTGCTCCAGCTCGTAGCCGAGCATCTGCTGGGTGCGGGTGAATTCCTCGACGCTCGGGTCGCCCTCGAAGAAGCTGCCGGAGATACGCTCGCCATTGCGCTTATGCAGGGTGCCGGAGGCCGGGGCGCTGCCGTGGTAGCCGCCGTTCGGGTCGTGCTGCAGGTAGGCGTAGAGGTTGAGCAGGGTGTCGTCGCCGAGATTCAGCATCAGGCTGGGCATCAGCGCGTAGCGGGTCTCCTCGACGTGGTCGACCTGCACGTCGGCGTCCTTGGCCAGGCCGACCAGGCGGTAGGCGACGTTGTCGTTGAGCGGGCCGGTGACGTCGAAGGCGGTCTGCTTGTAGTCGTGGCTGCCGTAGGACACATCGATGCGCGCGGCCTGTTCGAACTCGGGGCGCTTGGTGGTGAGTGCGGCCAGGCCGCCCGGGTTGCTGCGACCGTAGAGCACCGAAGACGGGCCCTTGAGCACATCGATGCGCTCGATGAAGTACGGGTCGATCTGCAGGCTGGTGAACGAGCCGGGATCGCCCATGGACTTCAGGCCGTCGATGATGATGTTGTCCACCGAACCATCGTTGATCCCGCGCATGGCCAGGTAGTCGTAGCGGTGGGTGTTGCCGTAGGGGTTGGTGAGCACACCGGCGGTGTAGCGCGTGGCCTCGGCGACGGTGCGCGAGCCCTGCTCCTCGATCTGCGCGGCAGTCACCACGGAGACGCTCTGCGAGGTCTTCACCAGCTCCTTGCTGGTCTTGGTCGCCACGCTGCTGTGGGTGGCGTTGTAGCCGTCCATGCTGCCCAGCGCGTTGCCCAGGGCGAAGCCTTCGACTTCGGTGGTTTCCAGCGACAGGCTGGTACCGCCCTCACCCGCCGCGCTCAGCGAATAGCCGCCGCTGGCGTCGCGCACCACCTGCAGGCCGCTGCCTTGCAGCAGCTGCGCCAGGCCCTCGTCCACCGAATACTGACCCTGCAGGCCCTGGCTCTGCTTGCCGGCGGTGAGCTGGCCATCGACCGCCAGGAGAATTTCCGCCTCGCCGGCGAACTGGCTCAGGGCGCTGGACAGCGGACCGGCCGCGATGGCGTAGCTGCGCAGGCTCTGCTCCGTTTCGGCGGCATGCGCCTGGCCAATCAGGGCCGGCTGCAGGGCGGCCAGCGGCATGGCCAGCACGGCGGCGCGAATGGCGCGGCGCAGGGTCTGAGGAGCCGGACGGTTGATGGTGCTACGCATGGAAATCCCCTGGGTCTGGTGAAAATGGCCGGGCGAAATCGCCCTTTGCCCCTAGAGCCAGGCGAGATGAAAAAAGGGGAACCACAAATGAAAAATATTTTCGCCTGCACTCAAACCGCAGCGGCGTTGCGTGGCTCGATGCTGATCCACCAGGGCAGCCGACGCACCACGCGCACCGGCAGGCTGGCTTCCAGGGCGGCATAGATGCGCTCCGGCTCGGCCAGGGGGAAGGCGCCGACCAGGCGCAGATCGGCCACTTGGGGATCACAGCCCAGGTGGCCGTGCTGGTAGCGCGACAGCTCGGCGATGAACTGGCCCAGCGGCATGTCGTCGGCCTGCAGAATGCCGTGGGTCCAAGCCTGCTGGCCCTGGCGCAGCGGCGCCGGGCGATCTACCCAGCGGGCATCGAAATAGGCCTGCTGACCCGCCACCAGACTCTGCCGGCGCGCACCGAGAATCTCCAACGCGCCGACCTGGGTCGAGACCAGGTAGCCGTCGTCCTGCTGGCGCACGGCGAAACGCCCGCCCTGTACACGCAAACGCGCATGAGCGGTTTCCAGCCACAGCGGACGGGCATCGTCGGCCGCCTCGATCAGCACCTCGCCGCGATACAACACCAGGCGCCGCAGATCGGCGGTGAAGTCCACGTCCAGCGCGCTGTCGGTGTTCAGCCACAGCCGGCTGCCATCGGCCAGCTGACTGCCACGCACCTCGCCCACCGCCGTGCGCTGGTTGGCCTGCCACTGCTGCCAGGGCAGCGTGCGGCCGGTCAGTGCCAGCAGGCCGCCGCCACCGATGATCGACAGCACCTTGAGCGCCTGACGCCGGTCCATGCCACGCGCCTGTAGCGCCGAACGCGCCGCCTGGCGTTGCGGCAGCCGCTCGAACTGGCCGCTGATGGTTTCCACCCGCTGCCAGGCCTGGCGATGCTGCGGCTGGGCGTCCAGCCAGCGTTGCCAGGCCTGGCGGTCCAGCTCGCTGGCGCGCTCATCGCGCAGCAGGGCGAACCAGTCGGCGGCCTGCTGCAGCACGACGAAGTCGATCGGGGAAGCGCTGCCGGCCATGGCTCAGTCCTGCTCCAAGGTCAGACAGTGCAACATGGCCTGGGCCATGTACTTCTTCACCATGCGCTCGGAAACGCCGAGCTTCACGGCGATCTGCGCGTAGGTCAGGCCATCCAGCTGGGCCATGAGGAAGGCGTCGCGCACCTTGCCCGGCAGGCGGCGCAGCATGGCGTCGATCTGCAGCAGGGTAGCCATGATCAGCTCGCGCTGCTCCGGCGACGGCGCGTATTGCTCCGGCTGCAGGGCCAGGGATTCCAGGTAGGCGCGCTCGATGGCCAAGCGTCGCCAGTGGTTGACCAGCAGCGAGTGGGCGATGGTCGACAGGTAGGCGCGCGGATCGCGCAGCGGCGTGAGGTCGCGCTCCTTGCTCAGCAGGCGCAGGAAGGTGTCCTGGGCCAGGTCCGCGGCGTTCTGCGCGCAGCCCATGCGCTGGCGCAGCCAGCCGTGCAACCAGCCGTGATGGTCGACATAGAGCTGTTGGAGGGCTTGCTGCTGAGAGGCCGCCATGGAAAACGTCTGCCACCGGGCATTGAGATGGCGCGAATGGTAATGCTTCTCAAGTGTCTTCCGCCAGCGGCGTCGGTGCTTTTTTGCCGTGCTTGCCGAATCGTTCGCGATAGGCGCTCGGCGGCACTGCATGCGGACAGAAGCGGCAAATGGATGCCTTACGGATGAGATCGGGCTGAACAGCCTGGCGAGCGGCGGATCAGCCGGAGATCGGTCGGCGTCCGGCCAGGGCATGGGCCAGGGTACCGCCATCCACCAGCTCCAGTTCGCCCCCCAGCGGCACGCCGTGGGCGATGCGCGACAGAACGATGCCCTTGTCGCCTAGCATCTGCGCGATGTAGTGAGCGGTGGCCTCGCCTTCCACCGTCGGGTTGGTGGCGAGGATGACTTCGCCATACTGGCTGGCGCCGATATGCGCCAGCAGCTCGGGAATGCCGATGGCCTCCGGGCCCAGGCCGTCGAGCGGCGAGAGATGCCCCTTGAGCACGAAGTAGCGCCCGCGGTAACCAGTCTGCTCCACCGCGAACACGTCCAGCGGCCCCTCCACCACGCACAGCAGCGCATCGTCGCGGCGCGGGTCGCTGCACTGCGGGCACAGCTCGTCCTCGCTCAGGGTACGGCAGCGCTTGCAGTGCCCTACCCCCTCCATCGCCGCCGCCAGCGCCTGCGACAGACGCATGCCGCCACTGCGGTCGCGCTCCAGCAGTTGCAACGCCATGCGCTGCGCGGTCTTCTGCCCGACACCGGGGAGAAGACGCAGCGAATCGATCAGTTGGCGGATCAGCGGGCTGAAGCTCATGGAACTCCTACGGACCTATAGCCCGGATGCAATCCGGGGAAACATGGCATCGGGCGCTCCCGGATTGCATCCGGGCTACGGGACCGAAGCTCATGGGGAAGACACCAAAGTGAAAAGACGATGTAGGAGCGAGCTCTGCTCGAACCAAGCGCTTCGCGAGCAGAGCTCGCTCCTACGGGTACAGGCTTAGAAAGGCATTTTGAAACCGGGCGGCAGCTGCATGCCGGCGGTCATGCCGGACATCTTCTCCTGGCTGTTCTGCTCGACCTTGCGCACGGCATCGTTAACCGCCGCGGCGATCAGGTCTTCCAGCACTTCCTTGTCTTCCTGCATCAGGCTGTCGTCCAGAGTGATGCGCTTGACGTCGTGGCGACCGGTCATCACCACGCTCACCAGGCCGGCGCCGGACTGGCCGGTGACTTCGGCGTTGGCCAGCTCTTCCTGCATCTTCTGCATTTTTTCCTGCATCTGCTGCGCCTGTTTCATCAGGCCTGCCATGCCGCCTTTCATCATGATGCTGTCCTCAGCTATCTAACTCAGTGAGTCAGGGGTTCGATGGAGTCGGCGCGGATCGACGCGCCGAACTGTTGAATCATCTGCTGCACCAGCGGGTCGTCGTGGATCGACTGCTCGGCCTGGCGCTGGCGCTCGGCACGCTTGCGCGAAGCGGCCTGGGCCGGGGTTTCCTGCTCCGGACGAACCAGCTCGATGCGCAGGTTGAGGTTGCGCCCCAGGTGCTGGTTCATCGCGTCGTTCAGACGGCGCTGCTGGGTGGCATTGAACAGCGCACTGTGCGCCGGGTCCAGGTGCAGCAGCCAGTCGTCGCCATTGGCTTCGATCAGGGTGCAGTTGGCGCCGATGTTGCCGGTCATGCCGGACAGCCCCAGGCGCGGGAACAGGTCGAGCCACTCGGCCGCCAGGCCGGTAGCCGGTTGCGCGGCCGGCAGCGGCTCTGCCACGGCAGCTTCGGGCTGGGCCGGTGCATCGAAATCGTAGTCGAGGCTGTCGGCGTCGGCCTCGTAGTAGTCGTAGTCACCGGGTGGCGGCTCGTCGTCATCGTCGGCCTCCACGCTGGCAACCGGCGCACTCGCAGCCACTTCGACCACCTGCGCCGCCGACTCGCCCAGCGGCAGCGCCACCGGCGTCTCGGCCGGGCCTTCGACGATAGCGGCCTGGGGCTCGACCGGAACCTGCGTCGGAGCGACCGGCAGGCTCTCCTCGACCGGAACTGGCGCGGCCGTTTCCCAGGGCACATCGACGACCGCGACAGGCTCGGCAACCGCCTCGACCATTGCCGCCGACTCGGCCGGCGGCGGTGCGATCACGGGAGTAGGCACAGATACGGGCGCTGGGGCAGCAACCACTGGAGCCGGAGCCGGAGCCGGAGCCGGAGCCGGAGCCGGAGCCGGAGCCGGAGCCGGAGCCGCGACAGGCTCGGGGGCAGGCACAGGCTGCGCAACAACCGGAGCAACCGGAGCAACCGGAGCAACGATAGTGGCCGGCGCGGCAACGGGGGCTGCGCCGGCCACCGGGGTCTTGTCGGAATCAGCTGTGGCCTTGCTGATCCCCAGATCCTTTAAAGGTGACCTCGGCGCACCGTCGGCATCCGCCGGGCGGAACGCCAGCATGCGCAGCAGCACCATCTCGAAGCCACCACGCGGGTCCGGCGCCAGCGGCAGGTCGCGGCGGCCGATCAGGCCCATCTGGTAGTAGAACTGCACATCCTCGGCCGGCAGCGCCTGGGCCAGCGCCAGCACCTTGTCGCGATCGCCCTGGCCGTTGTCCACCGCTTCCGGCAGCGCCTGGGCGATGGCCACGCGGTGCAGCACGTTGAGCATCTCGGACAGCACGCCGTTCCAGTCCGGGCCCTGTTCGGCCAGGTGGCGCACCGCTTCGAGCAGCGCGCGGGCATCGCCTTCCAGCAGCGCATGCAGCACGCCGTAGACCTGGCCGTGATCGAGAGTACCGAGCATCGAACGCACATCGCTCGCCACTACCTTGCCCTCGCCGAAGGCGATGGCCTGGTCGGTCAGGCTCATGGCATCGCGCATCGAGCCATCGGCGGCGCGGCCGAGCAGCCACAGGGCGTCTTCCTCGAACGGAATGCTCTCGGCGGTCAGTACGTGGGTCAGGTGCTCGACCACACGCTCCGGCGGCATGTTCTTCAGGGAGAACTGCAGGCAGCGCGAGAGGATGGTGACCGGCAGTTTCTGCGGGTCGGTGGTGGCGAGCAGGAACTTGACGTGGGGCGGCGGCTCTTCGAGGGTCTTGAGCAGCGCGTTGAACGAGTGCGTGGAGAGCATGTGCACTTCGTCGATCAGGTAGACCTTGTAGCGCCCGCGGCTCGGCGCGTACTGCACGTTCTCCAGCAGCTCGCGGGTGTCCTCGACCTTGGTGCGGCTCGCGGCGTCCACTTCGATCAGGTCGACGAAGCGGCCCTCGTCGATCTCACGGCATACCGAGCAGGTGCCACAAGGCGTGGAACTGATGCCGGTTTCGCAGTTCAGGCACTTGGCGATGATCCGCGCGATGGTGGTCTTGCCCACGCCGCGGGTACCGGTGAACAGGTAGGCGTGGTGCAGACGCTGGCTGTCCAGGGCGTTGATCAGGGCCTTGAGCACATGGGTCTGGCCAACCATCTCGCGGAAGCTGCGCGGGCGCCATTTACGTGCAAGAACCTGATAACTCATGAAAAACCGTCGCGGCTGGGATAGCGGAAGTGGCTAATCCTAGCGGAGCACCGGGCAAATTGCATCCGCCGCGGACAGCACCCCTCATCGGAGCGGGCTTGTCGACATGCGCCTGATCAAATACTGTTTTTATATACAGTATTTTAGCGACACTGCCATGCCCGCCCTCCCCACTCTTTCTTCCCGGTGCTCCGCATGAATGCATCGGTCATCGCCCTGGATCGCCTGCTCGACGAGCGCCGTGTCTGGAGGGGGCAACCCCAAGGCCAACCCAGCAGCCTGCAACCCAGTGGCCATAGCCGCCTGGACGCCGCCCTGCCCAGCGGCGGCTGGCCAGAGGCGGCGCTCAGCGAAATCCTTCTGCCCCGGCCGGGCCTGGGCGAGCTGCATCTGCTGTGGCCGACCCTGGCGCGCCTGAGCCAGGCCGGCGAGCGCCTGGTATTGATCGCCCCGCCCTACTTGCCCTACGCGCCGGCCTGGCAGGTGGCCGGTATCGATCTCCACTGCCTGGAGATCGTGCGCACCAACGAGGGAGACGCCCTCTGGGCCGCCGAGCAATGCCTGCGCTCCGGCAGCTGCGGTGCGGTCTTGTGCTGGCCGAGCCAGGCCAGCGACCGAGCCCTGCGCCGCCTGCAGGTAGCCGCCGAAACCGGGCAGACCCTGGGCTTCGCCTATCGTCCGGCCAGTGCCGCGCACAATCCCTCGCCCGCCGCACTGCGCCTGCTGCTGGAGGGGCCGGCGCAAGTGCGCGTGCTCAAGTGCCGCGGCGGCCTGGCGCCGGCACGCGCCATCGCGCTCTGAGGCCGAGATGCGCTGGGCCTGCATTCTCCTGCCGCAACTGGCGCTGGACCACGCACTGCGCCAGCGCGATGACCCGCAGGCGCCGCTGGCACTGCTCAGCGGGCCGGCCAATCGCCGCGTACTGCAGGCGCTCAACCCGGCGGCGCGCGAACTCGGCCTGCGCCCCGGCATGGCGCTGAACGCCGCCCAGCTGCTCAGTCGCGACTTCGCCACTGCCGACTACGACCTGGCCGCCGTGGAGCGCTGCCAGCAGTTCCTCGCCGCCTGGGCCTATGGCTTCAGCTCGCAGGTCAGCCTGCACTACCCACGTGCCCTGCTGCTGGAAGTGCATTCCAGCCTGGCCCTGCTCGGCCCCTGGCCCCGCCTGGAGCAACGGCTACGCACGGAGCTGGATGCCCTGGGCTATCGCCACCGCATCGTCCTGGCCCCCAATCCGGCCGCTGCCCGCGCCCTGGCCAATGTTCACGCCGAGCTGGCCGTCGACGAGCGAGAGCTGCCCCGGGCCATCGCTCAGCTGCCGGTCACCCGCGCCGGCCTGCCCGGCGAGATGGCCAGCGCCCTGACACGCATGGGCCTGCGCCAGCTGCGCCAGGTGCTGGAGTTGCCGCGCGAAGGCCTGGCCAGGCGCTTTCCATCCCAGCTGCTGGGGCACCTGGACCAGTTGCTCGGCCACCGCCCGCTGGGGCTGGACTTCTACCTGCCGCCGGACGAGTTCAGCACGCGCATCGAGCTGAACTTCGAGGTTGCCTCGCACCAGGCCCTGCTGTTTCCGCTGCGCCGCGCCCTGGGTGACCTGGCTGCCTACCTGGCCAGCCGCGACGGTGGCGTGCAGCGTTTCAGCCTGACCCTGGAGCACCGCAGCGGCGTGGCCACCGAACTCAAGGTCGGCCTGCTCGCCGCCGAACGCGATGCCGGCCTGCTCTTCGAGCTGACCCGCGTGCGCCTGGAGCAGCTGCAACTGCCTGCGCCGGTGCTGGCCCTGACGCTGACGGCCCGCGATCTGCCGGCCTTCGTGCCCGAATGCCGCGAGCTGTTCGATCCACGCCCCCAGCAGAACCAGAGCTGGGAGCAGCTGCGCGAGCGCCTGCGCGCCCGCCTCGGCGATGACGCCCTGCACGGCCTCAGTGCCCATGCCGACCCACGCCCCGAACACGCCTGGCGCCCTTTCTCCGGCAAGGCCATGGCTCTCGCCGATCGGCCGCGTCCGGGCTGGCTGCTGCACGAGCCACAGCCGCTGCGCGAACCGCTGGCGCGCATCCTCGCCGGCCCGGAGCGCATCGAGTCCGGCTGGTGGGACGGTGGCGACCTGCGCCGCGACTACTACCTGGTGGAAACCCGCAACGGCCAGCGCGCCTGGGTGTTCCGCAGCGTCGGCACGGACGAGCCGTTCCAGCTGCACGGGTGGTTCGCATGAACGGTTATGCCGAGCTGCACTGCCTGTCCAACTTCAGCTTCCAGCGCGGCGCCTCCAGCGCCCTGGAACTGTTCGAGCGCGCCCGGCGCCTGGGCTACCGCGCCCTGGCGATCACCGACGAATGCAGCCTGGCCGGTATCGTGCGCGCCTGGCAGGCGGCCAAGGAAAGCGGCGTGCCCCTGATCGTCGGCTGCGAGCTGCGCATCGACCACGGCCCCAAGCTGGTTCTGCTGGTGGAGAACCTGGCGGGTTACCAGCGCCTATGCCAGTTGATCACCCGCGCCCGTCGGCGCGCCGACAAAGGCAGCTATCGCCTACTGCGCGAGGACCTGTCGGCGCCGCTCGAAGGCCTGCTGGCGCTGTGGCTGCCCGACCGGCACAACGCGCAAGACGGCCACTGGCTACAGACGCTGTTCCCCCAACGCCTGTGGCTGGGCGTGGAGCTGCACCGCGGCCCGGACGATGCCGGGCGCCTGGCCGAGCTACTGGCACTGGCCGAGCACACCGGCATTCCCGCCGTGGCCTGCGGCGATGTGCATATGCACGCCCGTGGCCGCCGCGCCCTGCAGGACTGCATGACCGCCATCCGCCATCATCTGACCGTGGCCGAGGCCGGCCAGTACCTGTTCGCCAACGGTGAACGCCACCTGCGGCGCCTGGGCGAGCTGCGTGAGCTGTATCCTCCTGAACTGCTGACGGAGAGCCTGCGCATCGCCGAGCGCTGCCATTTCGATCTCGACCAGCTCAAGTACGAATATCCTCATGAGGTCGTCCCAGCGGGCCAGACGGCTACCACCTGGCTGCGTCATCTGGTCGAGCAAGGCGCGCGCAATCGCTGGCCGAATGGCATGACACAGAAGGTTCGGGATCAGCTGGAGAAGGAGCTGCAGCTGATCGCCGAGCTGGAGTACGAGAGCTACTTCCTCACCGTGCACGACATCGTCGCCTTCGCTCGCAGCCAGCACATCCTCTGCCAGGGCCGAGGCTCGGCGGCCAACTCGGCGGTGTGCTTCGTGCTCGGCATTACCGAACTCGATCCCTTACAGGAAGGCCGCCGACTGCTGTTCGAACGCTTCCTGTCACGCGAGCGCAACGAGCCGCCGGATATCGACGTGGATTTCGAGCACGAACGGCGCGAGGAAGTCATCCAATACGTGTTCCGCCGCTATGGCCGCGACCGCGCCGCCCTTACCGCCGTGGTCAATACCTACCACGGAGCCGGCGCCATCCGTGACGTGGCCAAGGCCCTCGGCCTGCCGGCGCAGCAGCAAGGCGCCCTGGCCGACTGCTGTGGCCGCTGGACCGACCGCCTGCCGCCGCCCGAGCGCCTGCGCGAGGCTGGCTTCGACCCGGAAAGCCCGGCGCTGCGCCGGGTGCTGGCGCTGACCGACGCGCTGATCGGTTTTCCCCGCCACCTGTCGCAACACCCCGGCGGCTTCGTCATCTCCGAGCGACCGCTGACCGAACTGGTGCCGGTGGAGAACGCCGCCATGGCCGAGCGCACGGTGATCCAGTGGGACAAGGACGACCTGGACGAGGTCGGCCTGCTCAAGGTCGACGTACTGGCCCTGGGCATGCTTACCGCCCTGCGCCGCTGCTTCGACCTGATCGCCCACTACCGCGGCAAGCGCTGGACCCTGGCGACGCTCCCCGAGAAAGACCAGGCCACCTACGAGATGATTAGCCGTGCCGACACCATCGGCGTGTTCCAAATCGAGTCGCGGGCGCAGATGGCCATGCTGCCGCGGCTCAAACCCAAGGAGTTCTACGACCTGGTGATCGAGGTGGCCATCGTCCGCCCGGGACCGATCCAGGGCGATATGGTCCATCCCTATCTGCGTCGTCGCAACGGTGAAGAAGAAGTCACCTACCCCAGCGAGGAACTGAAGAATGTCTTCGAGCGCACCCTGGGCGTGCCGCTGTTCCAGGAGCAGGTGATGGAGCTGGCGGTGGTCGCCGCCGGCTATACCCACGGCGAGGCCGACGACCTGCGCCGCTGCATGGCCGCCTGGAAACGTCGCGGCGGCCTGGAGCCGCACCAGCAGCGCCTGACCGAGGGCATGCTGGCGCGTGGTTACAGCGCCGAATTTGCCGCGCGCATCTTCGAGCAGATCAAGGGCTTCGGTAACTACGGCTTCCCCGAGTCCCACTCGGCCAGCTTCGCCCTGCTCACCTATGCCAGCAGCTGGCTCAAATGCCACGAGCCGGCAGCCTTCGTCTGCGCCCTGATCAACAGCTGGCCGATGGGTTTCTACAGCCCGGACCAGCTGCTGCAGGACGCTCGCCGGCACCAGGTCGAAATCCGCCCGCTGGACGTGCGCCACAGCGACTGGGATTGCAGCCTGGAGCCCGGCGCGGATGGCCAGCCCGCCCTGCGCCTGGGATTGCGCCTGATCCGTGGCCTGCGCGAGGAGCACGCGCGGCGCCTGGAGAGGGTCCGCCAGATGCAGCCCTTCAGCGATATCGCCGATCTCTGCCTGCGCGTCGACCTGGACGACCGCTGCCGCGCCCTGCTGGCCGATGCCGGCGCCCTGCAGGGCCTGGTCGGTCATCGCCACCAGGCGCGCTGGGCGATCGCCGGGGTGGAGCGCCAGGCGCCGCTGTTCGCCGAGCTGCCGGCCGCCGACGAGTCGCCGGTGCAGCTACCGCAGCCGAACCAGGGCGAGGACGTGCAGACCGACTACGCCATCATCGGCACCACTCTGGGCCCGCACCCGCTGACCCTGCTGCGCGACGACCTGCGCGCACGGCGCTGCCGCAGCTCGCGGGAGCTGGATGGGCTCAGCAACGGCCGCCTGGTCAAGGTCGCCGGCCTGGTCATCGGCCGACAACGGCCACAGACCGCCAGCGGCATCACCTTCGTCACCCTGGAAGACGAGCACGGCATGCTCAACGTGGTGGTCCGCCTCGAACTGGCCGAGCGCCAGCGCCGTGTGTTGGTTGGCGCCCGGCTGATGCAGGTAGACGGTCACCTGGAACAGGCCAGCGGCGTACGCCACGTGATCGCCGGCCGCCTGCACGACCTCACACCCCTGCTCGACGGCCTGGACGTGCGCAGCCGCGACTTCCACTAGGCACGACGAAGCGCGGAACGAGTCCGTTTGAACGAATGATTGGCGGGGAGAGATTGGAGGCGGCCCCACCAGCCACACCCCGGCACACGATGTTCCCGCTGTGGCTGCTTCCTTCCGGACCTGACCAGGTTGACGGGTAATCGTTGCGGGGGGACCGATGGGACCACCATAACGCAGCCCGTCAGGCGACGGGACGCGCCATTGTACTGGCAAACCGAGAAGTTACAACCACTTAGACGCGCAGACGGCGGATCAGACGCGGAACCGCCCGACCAGTTGCGCCAGCCCGTGCGACAGCTCGGACAGCCGCGCGCTGGCCTGGGTGCTCTGCTCCGAAGTCTGCGCCGCCTCGTTGGACAGGTCGCGGATATCGCTGATGTTGCGCGCGATCTCCTCGGTCACGCTGCTCTGCTCGTCGCAGGCATTGGCGATCTGCGCGGCCATGTCGTTGATCCGCGCCACCGAGTCGCCGGTGGCCGACAGCGCGCCGTCCACCCCCGCGGCGCGCTCCACGCTGTCGCGAGCCCGGGCGCTGCCCGAATGCATGGCCTTGACCGCGTTCTGCACGCCCGATTGCAGGCGCTCGATCATCTGCTGGATGTCCTTGGTCGACTCCTGGGTGCGCGCGGCCAAGGCGCGCACCTCGTCAGCCACCACGGCAAAACCACGGCCCTGCTCGCCGGCCCGCGCCGCCTCGATGGCGGCGTTGAGCGCGAGCAGATTGGTCTGCTCGGCGATGCCCTTGATCACCGCCAGCACGGCGCCAATATTGGCGGTCTCCTGTTCCAGGGTCTGGATGGTGTCAGAGGCGCTTTCGACCTCGTGGGCCAACTGGCGAATCGCATGGATGGTGGCACCGACCACCTCGGCGCCCTCGCGCGACTGCACCTCGGCGGTACGCGCGGCATCCGCGGCGTTCTGCGCGCTGCGCGCCACCTCGTGCACCGCAGCACTCATCTCACTGGCCGCAGTGCTGACCTGGTCTACCGCCGCGTGTTCGCTGCTGATCAGGCGGTCGTTGGCCGCCGCCATCCCAGCCAGAGTCTGGGCCGAGTCGGCGACCTCGCCGGTGACCCGACCTACCTCGCGGATCAGCGGCTGCAGCTTGTCGAGGAAACGGTTGAAGGCATGGCTGAGCTTGCCCAGCTCGTCACGCGAGAGCACATCCAGACGCACGCGCAGGTCGCCATCGCCATCGGCGATCTGCTCGATACGGTGCAGCAGATTGTGCAGCGGGCGAGTCACCAGCACCGGGAAGCCCAGCACCAGCACGGCACAGATCAGCAGGCCGAACACGGTGATGCCGCCCTGCTGCCAGCTGCGCTCCTCGCCCAGGGCAATGGCCAGGTTGCCTTCGTCGTTGGCCTCCTTGTCCTCCAGCTCTCCCAGCTTGTCGATGGAGTCACGCATGGCCTCGAACTGGGCCTCGCTGTCGCCGAAGCTGAGGGCCGAGGCGGCCGCAGGATCGCTGCCGATCAGTTCAAGCACCTTGGCCGAGGTGGCCTTCCATTGGGCGAAACCGCTGTCGAACTTGGCCACCAGGGCCATGGCCTCGGCGCCGGGCTGCATCTCTGCGTATTTATGCACGCGGTCGTAGGCCTGCTGGGCATTCTCCGCATGGGCCGCGCGCAAGGCCTCGACGTGCTCGCTGGCCGCCTCGTCGAGCAGGCTGCGTTCAGCAGTGAAGGCCTGATAGAGATCGCGGTCGGCATTCAATAGCAGACTGATGGCGGGCAGATAGCGGTTGGTCAGCTTGGTGCTGGAGTCGGCCACTTGACCGATGCCAAATACACCGAGCGTGCCCATCAGCACCAGCAGTACGGCCAGCAGCAGAATCGGCAGCGCGATCTTCCAGCGGAATCCGAGATCGGCGAATAGACGCAACATGGCAAGCTCCAGCGGGGTCGTCAGCAATATTGTTATGCCACTAAGCATAGACACTGCATGCACGACTGGCCGTAGGGGAATTCCAACGCGACCGGGTCGCAAAATAGCCTGCCCAGCCTCGGGAAAAACCTGACCCGCAGCCGCGTGGACAGCGACCGGGAAGATGAAGCCGCTTTGTGGTAGCTTGCCGGCCAAACCCTCTCACCGGAGCGCCCCATGGCCATCACCAAAGACCAGCTGATTTCCGACCTCGCCGAAGCCACCGACCTGCAGAAGAGCGACGTGCGCGCCCTGCTCGACCAGCTTGGCGACATAGTCGCGGATGCCCTGGAGAACGATGGCGAGATCAGCCTGCCGGGCATCGGCAAGCTCAAGGTCAGCGAGCGTCCGGCACGCACCGGTCGCAACCCGGCCACCGGCAAGGCGATTCAGATCGCCGCGAAGAAGGCGGTCAAGCTGGTGCCGGCCAAGGCGCTGCTGGACGGCCTCAATTAACGCGATGGAATTGCGCAGAATTTGAACCAGTCAACGCTGCGGGCAACCACGTTTGCTCCGCGGCGCCTCCTTGGTTAAGGTCGCCGCGAGCCCGGTGTTGGGCCGGGACATACCAAAAGCCAAGGATGCTAAAAATGCTGAAACGTATTCTGACTGCCACTGCCTTCGCCACCCTGCTGAGCGGCTGCGCCAACGGTCTGTCGCCGGTAGGCGTAGGCCTGATCACCGACGTTAAAGGTCCGATCACCGCCACCACCGCTCAGGGCGGCAAGCAGGGCACCTCCTGCGCCACCACCATCATCGGCCTGGTCAACAAGGGCGACGCTTCCATCGAAGCCGCCAAGGCCAACGGCAGCATCTCCACCGTTGCCACCGCCGACTACCACACCAAGGGCTTCTACCCCTTCTACGGCAAGACCTGCGTCAACGTCACCGGCCAGTAATGGTCAGGGCCCCGGCGTTCGCCGGGGCCTCTTAGCTCAAAGACCGTAGCCGGCCAGCAGCTGCAGAAATTCCGCTTCGTCCATCACCTTCACGCCCAGCTCGCTGGCTTTCGTCAGTTTGGAGCCGGCGCCAGGCCCGGCCACCACGCAGTGGGTCTTGGCCGATACCGATCCCGCCACCTTGGCGCCCAGGCCTTCCAGCTTGTCTTTGCCGACATCGCGGCTCATGGTTTCCAGCGTGCCGGTGAGCACCCAGGTCTGCCCGGCCAGCGGCAAGCCCTCGACCACCCTCTTCTCGCTCGCCCAGTGCATGCCGAAGTCACGCAGCTGCGCCTCGATGCGTGCGGCGCGCTCGGCATTGGCTGGCACATCGAAGAAGTCGCGCAGGGACTTGGCGGCCTTCTCGTTGAGGCGCTCGACCTGGCGCAGGTCCAGCCAGTCGGCCTTGATCACGCCCTCCAGGCTGCCGAACTTGGCCGCCAGCTTCTCGGCACCGGTGGCGGCGATAAAGGGGATGTTGAGCTTGTCGATAAAGCCGGGCAGGGTCGCGCAGGCGGCGAACTCGGCGCTGAGCTCGCCCTCCTCCTGCAGCTCGACGCCACGCGCCAGCAGCTCGTCGATGACTTTGAGGTTGTGCGAGTCGCCGAAGAAGTTGTGGATCTCGAAGGCCACCTCCAGGCCCACATCCGGCAGGTAGGTCAGCACTTCCGGCAGGGCCTGGCGGATGCGCGCCAGCGAGCCGAGCGCGCGGGCCAGCAGCTTGGCGGTCTCCTCGCCGACATCTGGGATGCCTAGGGCATAGATGAAGCGCGCCAGGCTCGGCTTGGCGCTGGCCTTTATCGCCGCCAGCAGGTTGCGGGTCGACAGGTCGGCGAAGCCTTCCAGCACCACTACCTGCTCGTAGGTCAGGGTGAACAGGTCGGCCGGCGAAGCTACCAGCCCGGTGTCTACCAGTTGTTCGACGATCTTGTCGCCCAGGCCTTCGATATCCAGGGCGCGGCGCGAGGCGAAGTGAATGATCGCCTGCTTCAGCTGGGCACCGCAGGCCAAGCGGCCGACGCAGCGGTAGACCGAGCCTTCGCTGGTGGTCTCCTTACCCTTGGCGCGTTTGACCAGCTGGGTGCGCTCGACGGCGGAACCGCACACCGGGCACTGCTCGGGCACGTGCACTTCGCGGGCGTCGGCGGGGCGGCGCTCGGTCACCACCTGCATCACCTGGGGGATCACGTCGCCGGCGCGGCGGATGATCACGGTGTCGCCGATCATCAGGCCCAGGCGCGCCACTTCATCCATGTTGTGCAGGGTGGCGTTGGCCACGGTGACGCCGGCCACCTTGACCGGTTTGAGGCGCGCCACCGGGGTAACGGCTCCGGTACGGCCGACCTGGAACTCCACGTCGAGCAGCTCGGTGAGTTCCTCCTGGGCAGGGAACTTGTGGGCCAGCGCCCAGTGCGGGGTGCGCGCGCGGAAGCCCAGCTGCTGCTGGTCCTCGATGTTGTTGACCTTGAACACCACGCCATCGATGTCATAGGCCAGGCCCATGCGCCGCTCGCCGATGTCGCGGTAATAGTCCAGGCAGGCCTCCACGCCCTTGGCCAGCTTCAGCTCGCGGCTGATCGGCACGCCCCAGGCCTTGAGCTGCTGCAGCATGCCGACCTGGGTGGCCGGCAGCTCGCCGCTGACCTGGCCGACACCGTAGCAGCAGAACTCCAGCGGGCGACTGGCGGTGATCTTCGGGTCCAGTTGACGCAGGCTGCCGGCCGCGGCATTACGCGGGTTGGCGAAGGTCTTGCCGCCACTCTCGGCCTGGCGCGCGTTGAGCTCGTCGAAGCCGGCCTTGGGCATGTAGACCTCGCCACGCACTTCCAACAGCGCCGGCCAGCCTTCGCCCTTGAGCTTCAGCGGCACGTTGCGGATGGTGCGCACGTTGGCGCTGATGTCTTCGCCGGTGCTGCCGTCGCCACGGGTGGCGCCGCGCACCAGTTGGCCGTCGCGATACAGCAGGCTGACGGCCAGGCCATCGAGCTTGGGCTCGCAGCTGTATTCCACCGCGGCGCTACCGCCGAACAGATCGCCACCGGAGAGACCCAGGCCGTTCTGCACGCTGCGGTCGAAGGCACGCAGGTCTTCTTCCTCGAAACCGTTGCCCAGGCTGAGCATGGGCACCTCGTGGCGCACCTCGCCGAAGGCGCTCAGCGCCTCACCACCGACGCGCTGGGTCGGTGACTCGGGCGTCACCAGCTCCGGATGCTCGGCCTCCAGGGCCTGCAGTTCGCGGAACAGGCGGTCGTACTCGGCGTCCGGCACGCTGGGCTCGTCCAGCACGTAGTAGCGGTAGTTGTGCTCATCCAGTTCGGCACGGAGGTCGGCAATGCGTTGGGTGGCGTCGGTCATGGTGCGGGTGTCCTTGAAAACGACAAGAGCAGCCTAGGCTGCTCTTGGGATTGCATGCGGTGAAGCGGTCAGCGCTTGCCGGCGAGCTGCTTCTTGCGCTCGAACTCGACGATGCGTTGACGGTAATGCTCGATGGTCTGCGCGGTCATCACGCTGCGCTGGTCGTCCTTCAGCTCGCCGTTCAGCTCGTGGGCCAGCTTGCGCGCGGCGGCGATCATCACGTCGAACGCCTGCTTCGGATGGCGCGGGCCCGGCAGGCCGAGGAAGAAGCTCACCGCCGGGGTGTAGAACAGCTCGAAGTCGTCCAGGTCGAAGGTGCCCGGCTTGACGCCGTTGGCCATGGAGAACAGCACTTCACCGTTACCGGCCATGCTCTCGTGGCGGTGGAAGATGTCCATCTCGCCGAAGCGCAGGCCGCTCTCCAGGATGTTCTGCAGCAGCGCCGGGCCCTTGAAGCCGTCGGCATCGCGGGCGATCACGTTGATCACCAGCACTTCCTCCACCGGTAGCGCTTCGCGGGCCTGGGTGGGCAGCTCCTCGTCATCTTCGACAGGAATCAGCAGGGTTGGCACCGGCTCGTCGGCGTCCAGCCCCAGGTCGCCCTGTTTCGGCTCGAGGTTGCGCTTGCGGTTGAGCTCGCTGGCGCTGACGGTGGGCATGTCCGCTTCGTTGAATTCGGGTTCGCGCTTGCGATCGATGACGCGTGCGGGGCCAAGCAGGTCGGGATCGGCATCGTCGTCGGGGAGGTTGCTGAAACTGTGGTCCAGCTTGAACTTCAGCTTGCCACTGCCCCCACGCATGCGGCGCCAGCCATCAAACAGAATGCCGACGATGACGATGACACCGATGACGATCAGCCAATAGCGCAGCTCCATGAAACTCCCAAGCCCCTGAACGATGAAAAATGTAATGAAAATAAGGGCTTCCTGCCCCTTTGGAACGCGAACAACTGTATGTTTCTACAGATATTTTTCGCGCGTAACAAAAGTGAGGCCTAAGCTAGCACGACGAACGGTAAATGTGCACCGTTGCAAGGCATTTTGCCCCGCTTAATGCCTGGTTCAGGCCTCCACCAGCGTCATCGCCTCCTCGACATCCACCGCCACCAGGCGCGAGCAACCTGGCTCGTGCATGGTCACCCCCATCAGTTGATCGGCCATCTCCATGGCGATCTTGTTGTGGGTGATATAGATGAACTGCACCGTCTCCGACATCTCCTTGACCAGCCGTGCATAGCGGCCGACGTTGGCGTCGTCGAGCGGCGCATCCACTTCATCGAGCATGCAGAACGGCGCCGGGTTCAACTTGAATATCGCGAACACCAGGGCCAGGGCGGTCAGCGCCTTCTCACCACCGGACAGCAGGTGGATGGTGCTGTTCTTTTTGCCCGGCGGGCGCGCCATGATGGCCACGCCGGTATCCAGCAGGTCTTCGCCGGTCAGCTCCAGGTAGGCGTGACCGCCGCCGAAGACCTTGGGGAACAGCGCCTGCAGGCCGGAGTTGATCTGATCGAAGGTCTCCTTGAAGCGGTTGCGGGTTTCCTTGTCGATCTTGCGGATGACGTTTTCCAGGGTCTCCAAAGCCTCCACCAGGTCGGCATTCTGCGCATCCAGGTAGCGCTTGCGCTCGGACTGCTGCTGGTATTCGTCGATGGCCGCCAGGTTGATCGCCCCCAAACGGGCGATACGCCCCGCCAGCTGCTCCAGCTGCTGGTCCCAGGCCGCTTCGCTGGCCTCGGTGGGCAGCGTGGCGAGCACCCCGTGCAGGTCGTAGCCGTCTTCCAGCAACTGATCCTGCAGCGCCTTGCGCCGTATGTTCAGGCCCTGCCAGTCCATGCGCTGCTGTTCCAGCTGGCCACGCAGCAGCTGCGCCTGCTGCTCGGCCTGGCTGCGCCGCTTCTCGGCGTCGCGCAGCTCGCGGTCGGCATCTTCCAGCGCCAGGCGCGCGAGCTTGAGCTCGTCCTCCACGCCCATGCGTCTTTCCAGCAGTTCCTCGAGCTTCATGCGCAGCTCTTCCAGCGGCGCGGCGCCCTCCTCCAGATTGAGATTGAGCTGCTCGCGGCGCTCGATGGCACGCTCGAACTGCAGCTCCAGGCGCTCCAGGGCCTGGCGCGTGGACTCATGCTGGGCGCGGATGCTGCCCAGGCGCACCGCCAGCTGATGGGCATGGTCCTTGTGCTGGCGCGCCTCCTGGCGCACCCGGTCGAGGCGCTCGCGCAGCTGGTCGCGGCTGGCCAGCAGAGTCTCGCGCTGCTCGGTGTCGGTGGCCATGGCATCCAGCGCGTCCTGCAGGACCAGGCGCGACTCGCCCAACTGTTCCTGCTCCAGCTCGCGCTGCTCGGCGGCCTCGCCCTGCTCTTCCTCCAGGCGACGACGACGCAGGGCCAGCTGCTCGGCCTTGGCCTGGCCGGCGGAGAGTTTGGCCTTCAGCTCGCCCTGACGACGCGCTTCATCCTGCACCAGACGGCGCTGCTGTTCGCGCGCCTCTTCCTGCTGGCGCTGTGCGGCCTGCAAGCGCTGCAGATTTTCCTCGAGATCAGCCAAGGCCGCTTCGCGCTCGTCACGCTCGGCCTGCAGCCGCTCCAGCTCCTGACCGCGCGCCAGCACGCCGCTCTCGGCCTCGCTGGCTCGCCGCACACGCAGGAACTGCCGGCCGACCCAGTAGCCGTCGCGGCTGATCAGCGACTCGCCATCGCCCAGTTGCAGGCGCTGGGCCAGGGCCTGATCCAGGCTCTCGACCGGGCGCACCTTGCCCAGCCAGGGCGCCAGGTCGATGCTGGCCTCGACCTTGTCCAGCAGGCTGCCGGCGATGCGCGCGCCACCGCTTTGCGGGTTGATCAGGCGCAGTTCGCCCTGGTCGAAGCCGTTCAGGTTCAAACCATTGAAATCATCCAGCAGCACGGCCTGCAGATCGGCACCCAGCACCGTCTCCACGGCCAGTTCCCAGCCGCTCTCCACGCGCAGGCCCTCGGCCAGGCGCGGACGGTTGCTCAGTTGCTGCTCGCGCAGCCATTCGGCGGCGCCCTTGCCGGGATTGAGCGCGGCCTGCTGCAGCGCCTCCAGCGAGGCAATGCGGCCGTTCAGCCGCTGCAGTTCGCCCTGGGCCTGTTGCTGGGCCTGGCTGGCCTGCTGCAGTTCGCCACGCAGCTGTTCAAGGCGCTCGGCCTGGCCCTCTTCGGCGGCGTGCAACTCGTCCAGCTGCATGTCGCTGACGGCCAGTTGCTCGGCCAGCTCGAGGATGGCGGCGTCTTCGGGATCGGCGGCCAGCTGGGCCAGCTCGTCGCTTAGGCGGCGCTGACGCTCGACCAGGCGCTCCAGGCTTTGTTCCAGCTGGGCGATGCGTGCCTGCTGCACTTCGGCCTGGCGACGCGGCTCGGCGCTGCGCTGGTTGAAGCTTTCCCACTGTTCCTGCCAGCCGTGCATGGCGCCTTCGGCCTCTTCCAGGGCGGCGGCGGACTCCTCGGCGGCGGCGCTGGTCAGCTCCTGTTCGGGTTCGAGCATGGCCAGCTCTTCACCCAGGGTGGCCAGCAGGGTGCGGTCGTGGCCCAAGTGTGATTCGGTTTCCAGACGCGCGCGCTCGGCCTCGTTGAGATCGTCCTGCAGCTGGCGCAGACGCTGCTGGCCATGCTGGATGCTCTGCTCGACGCGGGCGATGTCGCCGCCCACTGAGTAGAAGCGTGCCTGGACCTGGTTGAAGCGTTCGGACAGCTCATGATGGCCGTCGCGCAGCCGCTCGATGCTGGCGTCGGCGCTGCGCTGCTCGGCCACCAGGGCCTCGTAGGCCACTTCCTGGTCGCCGATCACCTGCTCGCGACTGCCCACCTGCAGGTTCAGCGCCTGCCAGCGCAGGGCCGACAGCTGGGCCTTGAGCTGGCGCTCCTCGGCCTTGTATTCCTGGTACTTCTCGGCGGCCTGGGCCTGGCGATGCAGGCGTTCGAGCTGGCGTTCCAGCTCTTCGCGCAGGTCGGTCAGGCGCGCCAAGTTTTCCTGGGTGCGGCGGATGCGGCTCTCGGTCTCGCGGCGGCGCTCCTTGTACTTGGAGATGCCGGCGGCCTCCTCGATGAAATTCCGCAGATCCTCGGGCTTGGCCTCGATCAGCTTGGAGATCATGCCCTGTTCGATGATCGAGTAGCTGCGCGGGCCCAGGCCGGTGCCGAGGAAGATATCGGTGATGTCACGCCGACGGCACTTGGTGCCGTTGAGGAAATAGGTGTTTTGCGAGTCGCGGGTCACCCGGCGGCGGATGGAAATCTCGGCGAAGGCGGCGTATTCGCCGACCAGACTGCCGTCGGAGTTGTCGAAGATCAGCTCGATGGAGGCCTGGGTCACCGGCTTGCGGGTGTTGGAGCCGTTGAAGATGACGTCGGTCATCGACTCGCCGCGCAGGTTCTTCGCCGAACTCTCGCCCATCACCCAGCGTACGGCGTCGATGATGTTGGACTTGCCGCAGCCGTTGGGCCCGACCACCGCCGCCATGTTGCTGGGGAAGTTGACCGTGGTCGGGTCGACGAAGGACTTGAAGCCCGCCAGCTTGATGCACTTCAGGCGCATGCCAGGGCCTCCGCGGGCGCGGATCGGGAAGACTGCAGAACGCGGCTATCCGCTGCCATGAAGCTCATGGATTTCCTTGGAAAAGGGGGGCAAATCTGGGGGTCGGCGGAGTGTATCACAGGGTTTTTCGCGGCCAAGAGCCGCGCCCGCGCTATGCTGGCGGCCCCGATTCTGGCGAGGTGAAGGATGCTCTCGGAAACACGCTGGCAAGCACTCTGGCAGGAACTGGGCGGCTCGGCACCGAACGGCAGTTACGCCGAGCTATCGGCGGCCTATGCCGCGCCGGACCGCCACTACCACGGCATCAGCCATATCCAGGCCTGCCTGGCCCATCTGCAACGCTGGCAGCACTTGGCCAGGGACCCCGCGCTGGTGGAGCTGGCCCTATGGACCCATGACCTGGTCTACGACACCCGCCGCCAGGACAACGAGGCGGCCAGCGCCGAGCGCGCCTGCCAGTGGCTGGAGGACGCGGACCTGGGCGAACGGAGCGCGGCGCTGCGCGAGATGATCCTCGCCACCCGCCATCAGCAGGCGCCGGAAGACGCCGATGCGGCGCTGGTGGTGGATATCGATCTATCGATTCTGGCGAGCGGTGCAGAAGTGTATGCGGGCTACGAAGCGGCCGTGCGCGCCGAGTATGCCTGGGTGCCGGAGCCGCTGTTCCGCGCCGGCCGCGCCAAGCTGTTGCGCCAGTTGCTGGATACACCGGCGCTCTATCACCATGCGCCGCTGGCGGCGCTATGGGAAGCGCCGGCCCGGCGCAATCTGGAGGCGGCGCTGGCCGCTCTAGAACCTATTCCGAATCTTTTGAGCTAGAGCCAGGCAAGGCGAAATGGGGTGAGGACGCGCAGTTTACGAGGTGTAAATGAGCAGTCCGAACCCCATTTCAACGCAGCATGGCCGACGATCAAGAGATACGGGATGGTTCTTAGTCGGCGATGGTGCGACCGAGACCCGCCGGCACACCGCTGCTGTCGGTGGGCTGCCAGGGGCCGCTCGGACTACTGGCCCAGTTCCAGCCGCGATCCCAGCGGTAGTAGACACGCTCGCGGTAGTACAGCTTGGTAGAACCCTGGATCACATACACGCCCAGCGCCGGGTCCCAATAGGCATTGCCACCGGGTGGCGGCGCATAGCGCGGATGGCTCTGCTGCTTCTGCGCAGGCTCGCCGCCCTTGGGCGTGACGCCTGGCTGCAGGGCGCAGCCGCTCAGGGCGAGCAGCAGGGTGAGAGAAACCAGCGACTTGTTCATTGCGCTTGCTCCGGGCTGTCGATCAGCAGTTGCTGGGGCTCGCTGGTGCTGCTGGCGATCGGTTGACCACGACCGACCCACTCACCCTGGGTCGCCACACCACTGCGCGAAACCCGCGCCACCAGTTGGATCTGCGGGAAGCTGGAGAGCTTGAGCTGCTCCATCATCGCGTCCTTGTCGCTCAGTTCGACCTTGGCCGGCAGGTCGGCCACGGTCAGGCGCTTGACCGCCAGCGGCATGGGCGGGCCAGACGCGGCGCGGGCGAAGACGAACACCGTATCGCCAGGCTGCACCTTGGACTTGAGTGTAGGAGCCAGATCGACGCTGACGCGGATCACCGCCATGGATTTGTTCACCACTTCGCCCGGCGCCGGCTGGCCGGCGGCCTGCATTTGCTCGCGGGCACGGTCGATACCGACCTGGATCGAGGCGCGGGCCGGGTCTTCCGCCGGCATCTGCGCCGACAGGCGCTGCCAGTAGTCGATGGCCTCGGCGAAGCGCTCTTCCTCGAAGGCGGCGATGCCCAGCAGGCCGAGGCTGGTGGCCTCGTTGGGATCGGCCTTGAGCGCCTCGTCGGTGAGCGCCTGCATCTGCGCGCTCCACTGCTTGTCCGCGGCGAAGTACAGGGCCTGGGCCCACAGGCCGAGCAGCTCGGGCGCGCGGCCGGCGGCACGCACCGCATGCTCGTAGGCCATGGCGGACTTACCGGCGTCGCCGTTACCCATGTAGATGCGGCCCAGGTAGTACCAGGCCTCGGCGGAATCCGGGTTGTCCTTGACCGCCTGTTCCAGGCGCGCAGTCATCTGGTCGATGGTCGGGCGATCCTGCATGGCGGCCAACTCCTGGCTCGCGCCCCAGTGCCAGTACAGGCCGAAGGTCAGGCCCGGCAGCGCCAGGGCGATCAACAGCGGCAGGGCCTTGCCCAGCAGGCGACCACGGCCATTGCCGGCACCCTCGGTGTCGGCCAGCAGTTCGCGCGCGGCCTCGGCCTGGCCGGCGTCGAACTGTTCGCCAGTCAGCGTGCCGGCCTCGCGCTGCGCGGTGAGTTCGGCCAGGCGCTCCTGGTACAGGGCGACGTTGAGTGCGGTGCGGTCTTCCTCGGCCTGGGCGCGACGGCCACGCAGCACGGGAATCAGCAGGAAAGCCGTGCCGACCAGCAGCAGCAGGCCGACGGCGAGCCAGAATTCGATCATCAGTCTTGGGTATCCCGGGTTTCTTTCAGCAGAGCGTCCAGGCGCTCACGTTCGGCGGCGCTCAGGGCCACCTGTGCCGGCGCCTGTTCCACCTTGCGGCGGCGCAACACCAGCACGCAGAGCGCGATGGCGCCCAGGCCCAGCAGGCCGAAGGGGCCGTACCAGAGCAGCCAGGTGCGGCTGTCCAGCGGCGGCTTGTACATCACGAAGTCGCCATAACGCATGACCAGGAAATCGACGATCTCCTTGTCGCTCCTGCCCTCTTCCAGCATGCGGAAGATCTCGCGACGCAGGTCGGTGGCGATCGGCGCATTGGAGTCGGCGATGTTCTGGTTCTGACACTTGGGGCAGCGCAACTCTTCGGTGAGGCCGCGGAAGCGCTCGCGCTCGACCTCGTCCTTGAACTGGTAGGTATCGATGGCGGCACGGGCGGCGCCGACCAGGCTAAGCCCCAGCAGGCAGGCGATCAGCAGACGCTTCACGGTGTCTCCTCCTGCAGGGCCTGGTAACGCGGCGCCAGCTCCTTGCGCCAGACGTTCTCGTCGATGGCGCCGACGTACTTGTGGCGGATGACGCCCTGGGCATCGATCAGGAAGGTCTCCGGCGCGCCATACACGCCCAGGTTGATGCCGAGCGAGCCCTGCGGGTCGGCTACGTTGACCTGGTAGGGGTCGAGGTAATCCTTCAGCCACTTGCGCGCGGCCTCGCTGTCGTCCTTGTAGTTGACCCCGTGGATCACCACGCCGGCCTCGGCCAGGCGATTGAGCATGTGGTGCTCGGCCTTGCAGGTCGGGCACCAGGTGGCCCAGACGTTGACCAGCGCCGGGCCCTTGAGGTCCTTCTCGGTGATCATGCGCTGCTCGTTCTTCAGGTCCGGCAGGCTGAAGGCCGGCAGCGGCTTGTCGATCAGCGCCGAGGGCAGCTCCTGCGGATTGAGGAACAGGCCGCGGTAGAGGAACACGGCCATGGCCAGGAACAGCGCCAGCGGCAACAGCAGGATCAGGCGCTTCATGCAGTCGCCTCCGGCATGCCCAGCACGTCGCGCACGCGGCTACGCACCTTGACCCGATAGCGCGGGTCGAAGGCCGCCAGCAGGCCGCCGAGGCCCATCATCAAGCCACCCAGCCAGATCCAGCGCACGTAGGGCTTGATGTGCACGCGCACGGCCCAGGCGCCATTCTCCAGCGGCTCGCCGAGGGCGACGTAGAGGTCGCGGGTCAGCCCGGCGTCGATGCCGGCCTCGGTCATCGGCATCTGTTGCACGGTATACAGGCGCTTCTCCGGGTGCAGCACGGCGACTTCCTCGCCATCCTGCAGCACGCGCACGGTGCCCTTGTCCGAGGTGAAGTTGGGGCCTTCGAAGTGCTTGGCACCCTCGAAGACGAACACATAGCCGCCCAACTCCAGGGACTCGCCCGGCGCCAGACGCAGGTCGCGCTCGGCGCTGCCATGGCTGACCAGCACCACGCCGATGGCGCACACGGCGATGCCGAGGTGCGCCAGCTGCATGCTCCAGTAGCTGCTGGAGAGGCTGCGCATACCCTTCAGCAGCCCCTTGTGGCGGCACTTGTCGAGCAGGTCGCGTGCGCCGGCCAGCAACACCCAGAACGCCAGCAGGAACACTGCCAGCACGCTCCAGTGGAAATCACCGAAGGCCCAGCTGGCGAGGAAGCCGAGCACCACGCTGCCGACCAGCACCGGGGTGAGCATGCCGAGCAGCCATTGCACCGGGGTGTCCTTCCAGCGCACCAGCACGCCGACGGCCATCACCAGCATCAGCAGCGCCATCAGCGGCACGAACAGCGCGTTGAAGTACGGCGGGCCGACCGACAGCTTGGCACCGGACAGCGCATCCAGCACCAGCGGGTAGAGGGTGCCGAGCAAGATCATCGAGGCGGCCACCACCAGCACCAGGTTGTTGGCCAGCAGCAGGGTCTCGCGCGACCACAGGGCGAAGCCGACCTGGCTCTTGACCACCGGCGCGCGCACGGCGAACAGCGCCAGCGAGCCACCGACCACCACCAGCAGGAAGATCAGGATGAACACGCCGCGTGCCGGATCGTTGGCGAAGGCATGCACCGAGGTCAGTACGCCGGAACGAACCAGGAAGGTGCCGAGCAGGCTCAGGGAGAAGGCGGCGATGGCCAGCAGCACGGTCCAGCTCTTGAACACACCACGCTTCTCGGTCACGGCCAGCGAGTGGATCAGCGCGGTGCCGACCAGCCAGGGCATGAACGAGGCGTTCTCCACCGGATCCCAGAACCACCAGCCGCCCCAGCCCAGTTCGTAGTAGGCCCACCAGGAGCCGAGGGCAATGCCGATGCCGAGGAAGGCCCAGGCGACTATGGTCCAGGGCCGCGACCAACGTGCCCAGGCGGCGTCCAGCTTGCCGCCGAGCAGCGCGGCGATGGCGAAGGCGAAGGCCACCGAGAAGCCGACGTAGCCCATGTACAGCATCGGCGGATGGACGATAAGGCCGAAGTCCTGCAGCAGCGGGTTGAGGTCGCGGCCGTTGAGCGGCGCGTCCGGCAGCAGGCGCTCGAAGGGGTTGGAGGTGATGATCAGGAACAGCAGGAAGCCGACGCTGATCATGCCCATCACGGCCAGCACGCGGGCCAGCATCACGTCCGGCAATTGGCGCGAGAAGATCGCCACGGCGAAGGTCCAGCCGCTGAGGATCAATGCCCAGAGCAGCAGCGAGCCCTCGTGGGCGCCCCATACGGCGCTGAACTTGTAGTACCAGGGCAAGGCGCTGTTGGAGTTGTTGGCCACGTAGGCGACGGAGAAGTCGTCGACCATGAAGGCCCAGGTCAGGCAGGCGAAGGCGAACGCCAGCATGGCGAACTGGCCCCAGGCCGCCGGCTGGGCCAGGCCCATCCACTGGCGGTCGCCGAGCCAGGCGCCGATCAGCGGCAGGGTCGCCTGCACCAGGGCCAGGCACAGGGCGAGGATCAGGGCCACATGGCCCAGCTCGGGAATCATCAGCGCGGCGTTCATGGCTTGACCTCGCCGTCTTGCGGCAGCTTGCCGCTGTCCTTCAGGGCCTTGGTGACTTCCGGCGGCATGTAGTTCTCATCGTGCTTGGCCAGTACCTCGTCGGCGATCAGCACGCCCTCGTCATTAAGCTTGCCCAGCGCGACGATGCCCTGCTTCTCGCGGAACAGGTCCGGCAGGATGCCCTGGTAGCGGATGGTCACGTTCTTGGCGAAGTCGGTGACCACGAACTCCACCTGCAGCGAATCGCTGGAACGCTTGACCGAGCCCTCGGCGACCATACCGCCGGCGCGGATGCGGGTGTCCTTGGGCGCCTCGCCATTGGCGATCTGGGTCGGGGTGTAGAACAGGTTGATGTTCTCCTGCAGCGCGCTGAGGGCCAGGCCTACCGCGGCGGAGACGCCGACGAGGATGGCCAGGACGATGTACAGCCGTTTCTTGCGGACCGCATTCACTGTTGTTTCTCCCGGCGCAAACGGCGCGCCTCGTCTTGCAGGTAACGCCGGCGGGCCAGAATCGGCAACGCGACGTTGAGGGCCAGTACCGCCAGGCTGATGCCGTAGGCCGACCACACGTAGGCGCCATGGTGGCCCATGGCGAGGAATTCGGCGAAGGAGGCGAAGCTCATGCCCTGCCCTCCACCAGACGGCCGATCTCGGCCTTCACCCAGCTGCTGCGGGCCTCGCGCTTGAGCACCTCGGTGCGCATGCGGTAGAGCAACACGGCGCCGAGGAAGCAGTAGAAGCCGAGCACGCAGAGCAGCAGCGGCAGCCACATCTCCACGCTCATGCTGGCCTTGCCGGTGACCTTGAAGGTGGCCGGCTGATGCAGGGTATTCCACCACTCCACCGACTTCTGGATGATCGGGATGTTCACCGCGCCGACCAGCGCCAGCACGGCACAGGCCTTGGCTGCGCTGTCGCGGTTGCTGATGGCGTTGCCCAGGGCGATGACGCCGAAGTAGAGGAACAGCAGGATCAGCATCGAGGTCAGACGCGCGTCCCAGATCCAGTAGGTGCCCCAGGTCGGCTTGCCCCAGATGGCGCCGGTGACCAGCGCGACGAAGCACAGCCAGGCACCGATGGGCGCGGCCTGCTGCAGGGCGACATCGGCCAGCTTCATCTTCCACACCAGGCCGACCAGGCCGGCCACCGCCATCATCAGGTAGCAGGACTGGGCGAGGAACGCCGCCGGAACATGGATATATATGATCCGGTAGCTGTTGCCCTGGTACTTCTCGGGCGGCGCGAAAGCCAGGCCCCAGACGATGCCGACGGCCAGCAGCACCACAGCAGCCGCGGCCAGCCACGGCAGCCAGCGACCGCTGCGCTCATAGAACCACTTGGGCGAACCCCACTGGTGAAACCAGGTCCATCTCATCACGGTGACTCTTTAGTTATTCGCCGACGCTGATCTTCAGCCCGGCGCCGATTGCAAAGGGTGTCAGGGTGACCGCCAGGGCGGTCAGGCTGGCCAGCCACAACAGGTGGCCGGCCGCCGGCAATCCTTGCAGGGCCGCCTGTAGCGCCCCGGTGCCGAGAATCAGCACCGGGATGTACAGCGGCAGAATCAACAGCGCCAGCAGCAGCCCGCCGCGCTTGAGGCCGACGGTCAGTGCCGCGCCCACCGCGCCGAGCAGGCTCAGCACCGGGGTACCGAGCAACAGCGAGGCCAGCAGCACCGGCAGGCAGCGACCCGGCAAACCGAGCATCAGGGCCAGCAGCGGCGCCAGCAGCACCAGGGCCAGCCCCGAGAACAGCCAGTGTGCCAGCACCTTGGCCAGGACCAGAAGGGGCAGCGGGTGCGACGAAAGGACCCACTGCTCCAGCGAGCCGTCCTCGAAATCACTGCGGAACAGCCCGTCCAGCGAGAGGAGCACGGCCAATAACGCCGCCACCCAGATCAGCCCGGGCGACAAGGTCTGTAACAGATTGGTCTCGGGGCCGACCGCTAGCGGGAACAGGGCGATGACGATGGCGAAGAACACCAGCGGGTTGGCCAGCTCGGCCGGGCGGCGGAACAGCAGGCGGGCTTCGCGTGATAGCAGCAGGAGGAAGACGTTGTTCATGCGCTGCGCCGCCCCAGGTCCAGCTCGCGGTAGCCGGCAGGCTTTTCGCTGAGCGTGTGGTGGGTGGTCAGCACCACCAGGCCGCCCTGCTCGCAGTGCCGCGCCAGATGCGCTTCGAGCTGCGCCACGCCTTGTTTGTCCAGGGCGGTGAAGGGTTCGTCGAGAATCCACAACGGCGGCGCATCCAGATACAGCCGGGCCAGGGCCACGCGGCGCTGCTGGCCGGCGGACAGGGTGTGACAGGGCACATCCTCAAAACCTCGCAGTCCGACCGCTTCCAGCGCCTGCCAGATCGCCTCGCGCGCGGCCGGCTGGTGCAGCGCGCAGAGCCAGGCGAGGTTCTCTTCGGCGGTGAGCAGGCCCTTGATGCCGGCGGCATGGCCGATCCACAGCAGGCTGCGCCCCAACTCGCCATGCTGGCTGGCCAGCGGCTTGCCGTTCAGCAGCACCTCACCGGCAGTCGGCTGCATCAGCCCGGCCAGCAGGCGCAGCAGGCTGGTCTTGCCGCTGCCGTTGGGACCAGCTACCTGCAACAGGGTGCCGCCGGCGAGGTCCAACTCCAGGTGCTCGAATAGCAGACGCCAGTCCCGCTCGCAGGCGAGGGCAACGGCTTGGAGTCGTGGACTGATCACTGCATGGCATCCCGGAGGGGTTCAAGTCAGAGGGGGGCTGGCCGCTATACTGTGGCAAGTTGACCGTACAGCCAGCCCGGAAACGGCCGGCATTATACATGCCGGGCTTTACCCTCCGAAGCCGGCTTTTTGACAGGGTGTGACCCGGCCATGGCAGAAATCAGCAGTCCTCGCCCGCTTCCCGCGACGTCGCCGGTCGTCCGCCCCGCTACGCCCAACGCCGCCGATCTGGCGGTGAAGCTGCTGCAGCCGTTGGAAGGCATGCTGGCCGCCGGCGAAACCGCCAAGGCCGAAGTGCTGGCAGCCAAGGAAGTGGCGCAAAGCTTCCAGTTGCTGCTCAAGCTGACGCTGAACGGCGGCAAGCAAGCCACACTCGAAGCCAGCAGCCCACGTCCATTGGCCCAGGGCACCACCCTGGCCGTCACCGCGCTGTCCGAGACGCGCCTGGCCGTAGCCCTGCAGGGCGGCGACACGCGCTTGCTGACCAGCCTGGACCTGGAGCAGCTACCGGTCGGCACCCTGCTGCAAGGCAAGGTCGAATCCCGTGAGCAGATCGCCCAGCTCAAGACCCAGCAGGCGCTCTACCGGGTGGTGGTCAATCTGCTCAACACCTCGCTGTCCGGCAGCAAGCTGAGCGTGGAAACCCCGCTGCCGTTGCCCATCGGCAGCCTGCTCACCGCCCAGGTGCAGGGCAGCCAGGCGCTCAACTTCCTGCCACTGAGCGGGCGCCTGGACCAGCTGGTGCTGGGCCAACAGCTGGCCGCCCAGCAGAGCCGCCAGGGTTCGCTCGAAGGCCTGTTCAAGGGCCTGCAGGGCATGACGCAGCAGGACGGCCTGCCGAGCGAACTGCGCACCAGCATCGACAAGCTGCTCGGCATGCTTCCGGACGGCAAGCAACTGGGCAGCGCCGAAGGCCTGGCCAAGGCCATGGAGCAGAGCGGCGTGTTTCTCGAGGCCAAGCTGCTCAGCGGCCAGGCGCAGAACCTGCCGCAGGATCTCAAGGCCAACCTGCTGCGCCTGGTCGCCCAGCTGTTGCCGACGCTACCGGGCGGCGCGCCACTGCCCGCCGCCAGCGCCGGCAATGCGCTGGCCCAGGCCATGCCCGCCTTCGTGCGCAATGCTCTCGGCGCACTCGGCCAGGTCAGCCTGCGCCAGCAGGCCATGAGCTTCCCCCTGCCCTCGCGCCTGCTGCAAGCGATGGACGAGGAGGCCGACCTGGAAGCCCTGCTCAAACTGGCCGCCGCCGCCGTATCGCGCCTGCAGACGCACCAGCTGTCGAGCCTGGCCCAGTCCCAGGTGACGCCCGAAGGCAACCTGCTGACCACCTGGCAGCTGGAGTTGCCGATGCGCAACCAGCACGACGTGGTGCCGCTGCAGGTCAAGCTGCAGCGCGAGGAACCGGGAAACACCGGCAACAAGAAGGAGCAGAAGGAAACCCTGTGGCGCATCGATCTGGCCTTCGATCTCGACCCGCTGGGCCCGCTGCAGGTCCAGGCGCAGCTGCTGCGCGGCAGCCTGTCCAGCCAGCTGTGGGCCGAGCGCGCGGATACCGCGCAGCTGATCGACCAGGAGCTGGACAACCTGCGCCAGCGCCTGCTCGGTGCCGGCCTGGAAGTGGGCGAGCTGAGCTGCCGCCAGGGCATGCCACCGCAGGGCCCGAAGACCAATCTGGAACAGCGCTGGGTGGATGAAACCGCATGAAGCAGGATAAAGCCCCGCGCCAGGCAATCGCCCTCGCCTACGACGGCAGCAATGCGCCCAGCCTCACCGCCAAGGGTGACGACGAACTGGCCGAGGCGATTCTGGCCATCGCCCGCGAGTACGAAGTGCCGATCTATGAGAACGCTGAACTGGTGCGCCTGCTGGCACGCCTGGAACTGGGCGATGCGATCCCCGAGCCGCTCTACCGCACCATCGCCGAGATCATCGCCTTCGCCTGGTACCTCAAGGGCAAGCGTCCGGCCGGCTTCGTCGAAGAGCCGGCGGAGCGCGACGTCACTCCGCAGTCTGACCGGCCGCGGTTGGCGGCTCCCCGGCGATAAAGGCTAGCAACTCGCCTTCCTGCCCCCGGCCCTGGGGGAAGTCAAGCAACTGCCAGGCGAAGTAACCCGAGCGGAAGTAAAAGACCTGCTGGAAGCCCCAGCCCACGGCCAGGCGCGCGGCCTCGGCGCTCTCCGGACAGACCTCGCTGTCGCAGTACAGGACGATGGGCATGTTGCGCGGCCAGTCCGGCCCGGACAGCTCGACGAAGCGCTGGTCCAGTTGCAGATGCAACGCCCCGTGCACATGCCCCCAGCCCCATTCGCGGGCCGGGCGCACATCGATGAACAACACGCCGAACTCATAGAGCTGGCGAGCCTGCACGGCGTTCACCGTGGTCGCGCCCCTGACCTCCAGCGGCGCCTCACTGGCACCCACACTCGGCACGACCAGGCACAACAGCAACAACAATGCGAAACGCATGGTGGACCTCCTCGGGAAGTCAGCTCCATGTATTCAGCTTAGGCACAGGGATACCGCGCGCTTGGAACGGTTAGCGCCACACGATCGGAAAGTCAGAACCGAAGGATGTAAGGAAAAGGCTCAAGAACGCTGCTTTGGCGCCTTGTGCAGGCGACTGACCAGCTCGGCCTCGGCCTGGGTCAGGCCGCAGGAGTGGGTAAGATCATCGACGCTGGCGCCCATCCCCACCAGGCGGGCGGCCTGGGTGAAGGACAGGCTGGAGGGATCGCGCTGCTCCATCTGGTTGAGCTTGTCCGGCAGCGGCGCCACCACGCGGCGCAGCTCGTGCAGCTCCTCGCCCATGCGGATGCTACCGGTAAGGTAGGCATCCAGGCGGCGGGAAAGCTCTTTCAGGCGTTGATCGCGGAGAGCGTCGCGCTCCTTCTGCAGCTCCGCCTGCTGGCGCAGCTTCAGCGACAGCTGATAGCAGAAGCCGGCAAGCAGCACGCTGAACACACCGAGCACGGCAACCGCGATCTCCAGCATGGGTCAGATGCTCTCCAGCTCGGACCACTCTTCTTCGCTCATCATCTTGTCCAGTTCCACCAGGATGAGCAGCTCGCCGTTCTTGTTGCATACGCCCTGGATGAACTTGGCCGATTCCTCGTTGCCCACGTTCGGCGCGGTCTCGACTTCGGATTGGCGCAGGTAGACAACCTCGGCGACGCTGTCGACCAGGATGCCGACCACCTGCTTGTCCGCCTCGATGATGACGATACGGGTGTTGTCGGTGACCGGCGCCGGCGACAGGCCGAAGCGCTGACGGGTGTCGATCACGGTGACCACGTTGCCGCGCAGGTTGATGATGCCCAGCACGTAGGTCGGTGCGCCCGGAACCGGGGCTATCTCGGTGTAGCGCAGTACTTCCTGCACCTGCATCACGTTGATGCCGTAGGTCTCGTTATCCAGGCGGAAGGTCACCCACTGCAGAATCGGATCTTCGGAACCTTGCGCTGACGATTTCTTCATGTCCCTAGCCTCGGTCAAGTTCGCGGGTGAGCCCGCTTGTCGTTAACTATAGAGCCCCGCGCGAAACGGGGCGTTGCACTCAATTCGCGCGGATCGCTCCGTTGCGCGTGGCGCCGCTGGCGATCAGCTCGGCCAGGGCCGAGACATCCAGCAGCG
Source organism: Pseudomonas sp. GD04019 (assembly GCF_029837695.1). Taxonomy (GTDB): domain Bacteria; phylum Pseudomonadota; class Gammaproteobacteria; order Pseudomonadales; family Pseudomonadaceae; genus Aquipseudomonas. The sequence continues at coordinate 139,734 of NZ_JAOEEA010000012.1, read as the reverse complement.
CGCACATGTGTTCGATCACCGTACCGGCCAACCAGGGGCGTTGCGAACGCTGGCTGCGCCATTTGATCTCGCTCGGGTCCAGGCGGATCGAGCGACTGACCTGGTGTACCGCCAGGCCCCATTCGTAGCCCTGCACGGAAATCACGTACTGCAGGCCGTCGCGGAAGTCTTCGCGGTAGCGCTCGGGCATCACCCAGCGTGCCGTGTCCAGCACCTTGAGATTGCCGTCCTGGCCCGGTAGAAGGCCGAGGAACCAGTCCGGCTGACCGAACAGCGGGGTCAACTCGGTGCCCGCCAGCGGGTGGATGGTGCCCAGGCAAACCAGCGGCACCGCCAGGGTCAATCCGGCCACATCGAACAGCAGGCACTCGAAGGGCTCTTCCGCCCAGCTCGGCCGTCCCTCCAGGCTCGGCGCGGCAGCCGGCGCCTGTTCCACACGCGCCTCGACCTCTGGCTCGGCAGGTGCCACTGGCACCTCGATGATCGGCGGCACGTCCGGCATGCGCAATTCGATGGTCGGCAGCACTTGCGGCTTGGCTTCCGCCAGGGCCAGCGGTCTGGCCAGTACCGGCTTGGCCTCCACGCGACGAGCATCGCGCACCTGTTCCTCGAGCACGGCGGCCTCGAACTCGTCGAAACTCAGCTCCTGCTCCTGTTCCAGCTCGACAGCCGCCTCCTGCAGCAGCGCATCCAGGTAGGACTGCAGGGCCTGCTGTGGGCGAGTGGCGGTGGCGGCGGTACGGCTCATAGGGAGTTCCACGAAATAGGTCTTACAGACTATCGGCAGGGCTGGCCGATGACTTGAACCGGTCTGATCAGCATAGCCTGCTCCGTCAGGCTACCTGACTGGCCGGTTGCCCCGCCAGCAAGTGCTTGAGCAGCGCGCGATACGCGATGACGCCGCGACTGTTGTTATCGAACTGGGAGGGCGTCTGCCCTGCCCGGCTGGCGTCGCGCAGGCGCGTGTCCACCGGCACATAGGCCTGCCACAGGTGCTCAGGATAGGAGTTGCGCAGCACCCGCAGGGTATTCAGTGAGGCCTGGGTACGGCGGTCGAACAGGGTCGGCACGATGGTGTAGGGCAACGGCTGCTTGCGCGAGCGGTTGATCATGGCCAGGGTGCTGACCATGCGCTCCAGCCCCTTCACGGCGAGGAACTCGGTCTGCACCGGGATCACTAGCTGCTGGCTGGCGGCCAGGGCATTGACCATCAGCACGCCGAGCAGCGGCGGGCTGTCGATGATCGCGTGATCGAACTTCTCCCACAGCTGCGCCAGGCTTTTGGCGACCACCAGGCCCAGGCCGTTCTGCCCCGGCGACTGGCGCTCAAGAGTGGCTAGCGCGGTGCTGGAAGGCAGGAGGGAGATGTTCTCATGGCTGGTCGGCAGCAGCAGGCGCGCCGGCAGCCCCTCGGGCACCGTGCCCTGGTACTGGAACAGGTCGAAGCTGCTGTGCTCCAGGCTATCCGGATCATGGCCGAAATAGCTGGTCATCGAACCGTGCGGGTCGAGGTCGACCACGACCACGCGCTTGCCGGCGTCGGCCAGCAGGCCCGCCAGGGCGATGGAGGTGGTGGTCTTGCCGACTCCACCTTTTTGATTGGCTACTGCCCAGACTTTCATCTTCTTCGTCCTCCCGGCCTGGCCGTCCCCCTGCCGAGAACTGGATGACGCCTCACGGTGCGGGCGTCGGAATATTGGCGGAACCACTCACCGGTGCCGCTTGAGTCTGTGCCGGTGCAGGTTGCGTGCCAGCCCGCTTCAGGGCGGCATCGGGCTTGGCGTTACCGCTGCCCACGCCACTGACGCTGCGGCGCACATCCAGATTGCGCGAGATCACCAGCACCACGCGGCGATTGCGCGAGCGGCCCTCCTCAGTGGCATTGTCGGCCACCGGTTGGAATTCGCCATAGCCGACCGCCGCCAGACGTCCGGGATTCACTCCGTCCATCGCCAGCATCCGCACTATGCTGGCCGCCCGCGCCGTGGAAAGTTCCCAGTTGCTGGGGTACTGGGCAGTGCTGATCGGCAGGTTGTCGGTGAAGCCTTCGACGTGCACCGGGTTCTCGTAGGGCGCGATGATCTTCGCCACCTTCTCGATCAGGGTGAAGGCCATTTCATTGGGCACCGCATCGCCGCTGGGGAACAGCAGGCTGGAGTTCAACTCGATCTCCACCCACAGCTCGTTGCCGCGCACGGTCAGCTGCTCGGAGGCGATCAGGTCGCCGAAGGCATCGCGCATGCTGCTGGCGATCTGCTGCAACGGGTCGCTGGGATCCTCGCTGGAGGTGCTGCTGTTGGGGTTGTCCTCGATCATCGAGCGATCGGGCTCGGTGGTCCGCGGCTTCTCGTCACCGATGGGAATCGGCTTGATTGCCCGCTCCGGCTCGCTGAACACGCCGACCAGGCTTTCCGAGAGCACCTTGTACTTGCCCTCGTTGATCGAGGAAATCGAGTACATCACCACGAAGAAGGCGAACAGCAGGGTGATGAAGTCCGCGTAGGACACCAGCCAGCGCTCGTGATTCTCGTGTTCCTCGTGGTGGCGCCGCCGGGCCATGTCGGTCCCCTACCTCGTCAGTCCATGAAGCCTTGCAGCTTCAGCTCGATGGAGCGCGGATTCTCGCCCTCAGCGATGGAGAGGATGCCTTCCAGCAGCATCTCGCGGTAACGCGACTGACGCGCCGCGATCGACTTGAGCTTGTTGCCGATCGGCAACAGCAGCAGGTTGGCGAAGGCCACACCGTAGATGGTGGCGACGAACGCCACGGCGATGCCGGCGCCCAGCTTGCTCGGGTCGGCCAGGTTGCCCATGACATGGATCAGGCCCATCACCGCACCGATGATGCCGATGGTCGGCGCATAGCCGCCCATGCTCTCGAACACCTTGGCCGCCTGGATATCGCGCCCTTCCTGGGTGTACAGGTCGACCTCGAGGATGCTGCGGATGGCTTCCGGCTCGGCGCCGTCCACCAACAGCTGCAAGCCCTTGCGAGCATAGGGATCGGGCTCGGCATCGGCCACCGGCTCGAGGCCGAGCAGCCCTTCCTTGCGCGCCGCCATGCTCCAGCTGACCACGCTGGCGATGCCGCCGGCCAGATCGACGCGTGGCGGGAAGACGATCCAGCGCAGGATCACTAGGGAGCGCTTGAACACGCTCATCGGCGCCTGCAGGAATGCCGCGCCCAAGGTGCCACCGATCACGATCAGCGCCGCCGGGCCATTGAGCAGCGCTCCGGCGTGGCCGCCTTCCAGGTAGTTGCCGCCCAGAATGGCGACGAACGCCAGGATGATCCCGATGAGGCTCAGTACATCCATCAGATGCAGGCCTCGGCCAGATGCCGGCCGATATCGTCCAGACCGTACACCGCGTCGGCCAGGTTGGCCTTCACCACCGCCATGGGCATGCCGTAGATCACGCAGCTGGCTTCGTCCTGGGCCCACACCTGGCTGCCGCCCTGCTTGAGCAGGCGCGCGCCTTCGCGGCCATCGGCGCCCATGCCGGTGAGTACCACGGCCAGCACCTTGTCGTTGTACGACTTGGCGGCGGAGCCGAAGGTGATATCGACGCAGGGCTTGTAGTTCAGGCGCTCGTCACCCGGCAGGATGCGCACCGAGCCGCGCGGGTCGACCATCATCTGCTTGCCGCCCGGGGCCAGCAGGGCGACGCCGGGGCGCAGCAGGTCGCCGTCCTCGGCTTCCTTGACAGTAATCCGGCACAACTTGTCCAGGCGCTCGGCAAAAGCCTTGGTGAAGGCCGCCGGCATGTGCTGGATCAACACGATGGGGGCCGGGAAATTGGCCGGCAGCTGGGTCAGCACCCGCTGCAGAGCGACTGGGCCGCCGGTGGACGTACCGATGGCGACCAGCTTGTAGGACTTACGCTTTAGGGCGCCACCACTGGGCGCCACCGGTGCAGGCGCCGCGCTCGGCCGGCTGGCGGCCGGAGCAGGTGCAGCAGGCGCCGGGCGCGCCGGGGCACTCGACGTGCTGGTGGCCGGGGCCGCCGCGCTGGGCGGGGCGCTGAAGGTGCTGTAGCGACGATTGCTGCGGGCGATGGTATGCACCTTCTCGCACAGCATGGCCTTGACCTTCTCGGGGTTGCGCGAGATGTCTTCGAAGTTCTTCGGCAGGTAGTCGACCGCACCGGCATCCAGCGCATCGAGGGTGACACGGGCGCCCTCATGGGTCAGCGAGGAGAACATCAGTACCGGCGTCGGGCAGCGCTGCATGATGTTCCGCACGGCCGTGATGCCGTCCATCATCGGCATCTCGTAGTCCATGGTGATCACGTCCGGCTTCAACGCCAGGGCCTGATCGATGGCTTCGCGGCCGTTGGTGGCGGTACCGACCACCTGGATATCGGGGTCGGCGGAGAGAATCTCCGAGACCCGGCGGCGGAAGAAGCCGGAATCATCCACCACCAGGACCTTGACTGCCATAAACACTCCAGAGCGACTGGCCGGGCCAGCCGCGATCGATCAGATACGACGCGCGTAGCGCTTGAGCATGCTCGGCACGTCGAGGATGAGGGCGATGCGCCCGTCACCGGTAATGGTAGCGCCAGACATACCGGGCGTGCCCTGCAGCATCTTGCCGAGTGGCTTGATCACCACTTCTTCCTGGCCCACCAACTGGTCGACCACGAAGCCGATGCGCTGGCTGCCCACGGTGAGGATCACCACGTGGCCTTCGCGTTGTTCCTCGTTGGAGGCACCGACCACCAGCCAGCGCTTGAGATAGAACAGCGGCAGCGCCTTGTCGCGCACGATCACCACTTCCTGGCCGTCCACCACGTTGGTGCGCGACAGGTCGAGATGGAAGATCTCGTTGACGTTGACCAGCGGGAAGGCGAAGGCCTGGTTGGCCAGCATCACCATCAGGGTCGGCATGATCGCCAGGGTCAGCGGCACCTTGATGATGATCTTCGAGCCCTGGCCCTTGGCCGAGTGCACGTTGATGATGCCGTTGAGCTGGGAAATCTTGGTCTTCACCACGTCCATGCCGACACCACGGCCGGACACATCGGAAATCTCGGTCTTGGTCGAGAAGCCCGGGGCAAAGATCAGGTTGTAGCACTCGGTCTCGCTCAGGCGGTCGGCCGCGTCCTTGTCCAGCAGCCCCTTCTCCACCGCCTTGGCGCGGAGGATTTCCGGGTCCATGCCTTTGCCGTCGTCGGAGATCGACAGCAGGATGTGGTCACCCTCCTGCTCGGCGGACAGCACCACGCGCCCACCGCGTGCCTTGCCGGCGGCCTCGCGCTCGTCCGGGCCCTCGATGCCGTGGTCGACTGCGTTGCGCACCAAGTGCACCAGCGGATCGGCCAGGGCCTCGACCAGGTTCTTGTCGAGGTCGGTCTCTTCGCCGACCAGCTCCAGGTTGATCTCTTTCTTCAGGTTGCGCGCCAGATCGCGGACCAGGCGCGGGAAGCGCCCGAAGACCTTCTTGATCGGCTGCATGCGGGTCTTCATCACCGAGGTCTGCAGATCGGCGGTGACCACGTCGAGATTGGACACGGCCTTGGCCATGGCCTCGTCGCCGCTGTTCAGGCCCAGGCGAACCAGGCGATTACGCACCAGCACCAGCTCGCCGACCATATTCATGATCTCGTCCAGGCGCGCGGTATCGACCCGCACCGTGGTTTCCGCCTCGCTGGCGGCACCGGCTGGTGCACCGCCCGCAGCAGCTGGCGCCGGCGCCGGCACCGCGGCGGCGGGCTTGGCTGGCTCGGGTTTGGCCGCCGGTTTGGCGACAGGCTTGGCCGGTTCGGCTTTTTTCGGCTCCGCCTTCTTGGTGGTCGGGGCAGCGGCCGCAGGCTTGGCAGCTGGCGCGGCGCTCTCGTCCGGGCCGGTGAACTTGCCCTTGCCGTGCAGCTGATCGAGCAGTGCCTCGAACTCGTCGTCGGTGATTTCGTCACCACCACCGGCTGCCGCGGGCGCGGCGGCCGCCGGCTTGGGCGCAGGCGCCGCTTCTTCGGCGCTGAACTTGCCCTTGCCGTGCAACTGGTCGAGCAGCGCCTCGAATTCGTCGTCGGTGATCTCGTCACCGCCGGCGGCCGGCGCAGGAGCGGCAGCCTTAACCGAAACGGCAGGAGCCTCGTCCGCGGCGAACTTGCCCTTGCCGTGCAGCTGGTCGAGCAGTGCTTCGAATTCGTCGTCGGTGATCTCGTCACCGCCGGCTGCCGGCGCGGGAGCCTCTGCCGGCTGGTCGCCGATGGCATCCAGGAGCTGTTCGAACTCGCTGTCGGAGATGTCTTCATCGGCGGCCGCTTCCGGCTCCGGCTCGGCCGCGGCGGCCAACTCTTCGGCGCTTTCCGGCTCGGCCAGGCGCGACAGTGCGGCCAGCAATTCGGGGGATGCGGGGGTAGGCTCGACCCGCTCGCGCACCTGGCTGAACATCTCGTTGACCGAGTCCAGCGCCTGCAGCACCACGTCCATCAGTTCGGCGGTAACGCGGCGCTCACCCTTGCGCAGGATGTCGAATACGTTCTCCGCAATGTGGCAGCACTCCACCAGCTCGTTCAGCTGGAGGAAGCCCGCGCCACCCTTGACGGTGTGGAAACCACGGAAAATCGCATTGAGCAGGTCCATGTCATCGGGTCGGCTTTCCAGCTCGACCAGTTGCTCGGACAGCAACTCAAGAATTTCGCCGGCCTCTACCAGGAAGTCCTGGAGGATTTCTTCATCGGCGTCGAAGCTCATCGGTGCGCTCCAAAGGCTCTGTTAGAGCCTTAAAATCCAAGGCTGGACAGCAGATCGTCGACGTCGTCCTGACTGGACGCCACGTCCTCACGCTTATCGGCATGAATCTGCGGACCTTCACCCTTGGAAGGCTCTTTTTGTTGTTCTTGCTCGGCGCGAAGCGCTGCGTGGTCGTGCTCGATGCCAGCGAAACGGTCGACGTGGCTGGCCATGAGCACCAGCTTGAGCAGGTTGCTTTCCACTTCGGTGACCAACTGGGTCACCCGCTTGATCACTTGCCCGGTGAGATCCTGGAAGTCCTGCGCCAGCAGAATGTCGTTCAGGTGGCCGGAGAGTTTCTGGCTGTCGCGCTCGCTGCGGGCGAGGTACAGCTCGATGCGTTTGGCCAGGTCGCGGAAGGCGTCGGCGCTCATCTCGCGGCGCATGAACTTGCCCCATTCGGCCGACAGGCTCTGCGCCTCGTCGCCCAGGTCATTAACCAGCGGCGCGCTCTGCTCGACCAGGTCCATGGTGCGGTTGGCCGCCTTCTCGGTCATCGTGACCACATAGGACAGACGCTCGGTGGCATCGGATATCTGCGAGATTTCCTGGGCGCCCGGCATGCGCGGGTCGATCTGGAAATTGACTATCGCGTTGTGCAGCTCGCGGGTGAGCTTACCGACTTCCTGGTACAGGCCATGATCGCGCGCCTTGCCCAGCTCATGGATCAGCTGTACCGCTTCGCCGAAACGGCCCTTCTCCAGGCTTTCGACGAGTTGGGTCGCATGTGTCTTCAGGGTCGATTCGAGTTCGCCCAGGGTTGAATCATCGTTTGCCATAGCGCCCTCGCGGCGGACATCAGCCGTTAACCCGTTCGAAGATCTTCTCGATCTTCTCCTTAAGCACCTGGGCGGTGAACGGCTTGACCACGTAGCCATTCACACCGGCCTGGGCGGCTTCGATGATCTGCTCGCGCTTGGCTTCTGCAGTCACCATCAGCACCGGCAGGGTCTTCAGGCGGTCATCGGCGCGCACCGCACGCAACAGGTCGATGCCGGTCATGCCGGGCATGTTCCAGTCGGTCACCAGGAAGTCGAAGCTGCCGCTCTGCAGCATGGGCAGAGCGGTGTTGCCGTCGTCGGCCTCCGCGGTATTGGTGAACCCCAGATCACGCAGGAGGTTCTTGATGATCCGTCGCATCGTCGAAAAATCGTCAACGATGAGGATTTTCATGTTCTTGTCCAAGTCGACCTCCGTACAGTCCTAAACGCCTCCGGCAGCCCGGTAGCGTCGCAAATCATGAAACCGGTTAGCCGTCAGCTGGCCCGCCACTCGCCCAACCTGGACCGCAGACGCGCGGCGCACTGGCTGTGCAACTGGCTGACCCGGGATTCGCTGACCCCCAGGACTTCGCCGATTTCCTTCAAATTCAATTCTTCGTCGTAGTACAGCGACAGCACCAGGCGCTCGCGCTCCGGCAGGTTGGCGATGGCATCGGCCAGGGCCGCCTGGAAGCGCTCATCTTCCAGACCATGCAGGGGCCCTCCGTGACTGCTGCTGACATCCTCGTGCATACCGCCGCTCTCGCCGTCCTGAACCAGGTCGTCGAAGCTGAACAGGCGGCTGCCCAGAGTGTCGCCAAGAATGCCGTAGTAATCCTCGAGACTCAATTGGAGTTCGGCCGCAACCTCTTGATCTTTAGCGTCTCTTCCGGTGCGCGCCTCGATTGCGCGAATCGCGTCGCTGACCATGCGGGTATTACGGTGTACCGAACGCGGCGCCCAATCGCCCTTGCGCACCTCGTCCAGCATGGCGCCGCGGATGCGGATGCCGGCGTAGGTTTCGAAGCTGGCGCCCTTGCTGCCGTCGTATTTCTTCGAAGCTTCCAGCAGACCGATCATGCCCGCCTGGATCAGGTCATCGACCTGCACGCTGGCCGGCAAGCGCGCCAGCAGGTGATAGGCGATGCGCTTGACCAGGGGCGCGTAGCGCTCGATCAATTGGTGCTGGGAATCCTGCGCCTGCGCCTTGTTGTACATGCGTAGTCCACTGGCTGCTGTCATACGGCCGTACCCGCGATCGGTTGCTGCACCAGACGCTCGACGAAGAACTCCAGATGGCCGCGCGGGTTGGCCGGTAGCGGCCAGGTGTCGACTTTCTGGGCGATCGCCTTGAACGCCAGTGCGCATTTCGAGCGCGGGAAGGCTTCGTATACCGCGCGCTGCTTCTGCACGGCCTTGCGTACGGACTCGTCGTAAGGGACGGCGCCGACGTACTGCAAAGCCACATCGAGAAAACGGTCGGTTACCTTGGTCAGCTTAGCAAACAGATTGCGCCCTTCCTGCGGCGTATGGGCCATGTTGGCCAGCACACGGAAGCGGCTCATGCCGTAATCGCGATTGAGCAGCTTGATCAGCGCATAGGCGTCGGTGATCGAGGTCGGCTCGTCGCAGACCACCACGATGACTTCCTGCGCCGCGCGCACGAAGCTGACCACGCCGTCGCCAATGCCGGCGGCGGTGTCGATGACCAGTACATCGAGGTTGTCGCTGATGTCGCTGAAGGCCTGGATCAGGCCGGCATGCTGCACCGGCGACAACTGCACCATGCTCTGCGTGCCGGACGCCGCCGGCACGATGCGCACACCGCCGGGGCCCTGGATCAGCACATCCTTGAGATCGCACTCGCCGGCGATCACGTCGGCCAGGGTGCGCTTGGCGGTCAGGCCGAGCAGGACGTCGACGTTGGCCAGGCCCAGGTCGGCGTCCATCAGCATGACCCGGCGACCGAGGTCGGCCAGCGCCAGTGACAGATTCACCGACACGTTGGTCTTGCCGACACCGCCCTTGCCGCCTGTGACTGCGATCACCTGTACGGGATGCATACTACCCATGTTCTTCTCTTACCTTGTCTTGCCTGGACTGGGCTGGTCGGGCAACCACACCGACCCTTTCCTAACACTAGAACGCCTTGCACGCTGCCGCCTGCCTTACCCCACGCGGCGCGCCGGGTGGTGATACAGGCCGGCGAACATATCCGCCATGGCCTCCTCGCTCGGATCGTCGGCGGTCTGCAGGCTCACGGCGCGGCTCACCAACTGATGGCTGCGCGGCACCTGCAGATCGTCCGGAATCTTCGGCCCATCTGCCAGATAGGCTACCGGTAGATGCTGGCTGATAGCCAGCCCCAGAACTTCACCCAGGTTGGCGGCTTCATCGACCTTGCTCAGGATGCACCCGGCCAGGCCGCACAGCTTGTAGCTGTGATAGGCGGCCTTGAGCACCTGAGCCTGGCTGGTAGCGGCCAGCACCAGATAGTTTTTCGATTTGACCCCACGCGCGGCCAGACTCTCCAACTGCAGACGCAGCGCAGGGTCATTGCCCGGCAGGCCGGCGGTATCGATCAACACCACCTTCTTGCGCGCCAGCGGGGCCAGGGCCTGGACCAGCGACTGGCCCGGGTCGACCTGGGTCACCGGTACGTTGAGGATGCGGCCGAGGGTCTTGATCTGCTCCTGGGCGCCGATGCGGAAGCTGTCCATGCTGACCAGGGCGATGCTCTGCGGGCCGTATTTCAGCACGTAGCGCGCGGCCATCTTGGCCAGGGTGGTGGTCTTGCCCATGCCGGCGGGACCGACCAGGGCAATCACACCGCCCTCTTCCAGCGGCTCGACGTCGGGCGTCTTGATCGCGTGGGCCAGATGGGCCAGCAGCATGCGCCAGGCCTGGCGCGGCTCGGCGACCTTGGCCACGCGCTCCAGCAGGGCCTTGGACAGCTCGGCGGACAGGCCCATCCGCTGCAGGCGGCGCCACAGGTTGGCCTGTTGCGGCTTGCGATTCTGCAGCTGGCCCCAGGCGATGGAGCCCAGCTGTACTTCGATCAACTCGCGTAGGCCGTGCAGCTCAAAGCGCATGGCATCCAAGGCGCGCTGATCCACCGCAGCGGCAGCCGGCTTGGCTGCAGGTTGTGCGGCGACCACCGGACGCTGGGCCTTGACGGCGGTGGCCGGCAGCTCCGGGGCGACCAGCGATTCGTTGGCGAACAGTTGACGATCCTTGCGCTCGTCAGCCACGGCACGCACGGTCAGTTCGGCCTGGGCATTGGCGATTTTCGCCTGGGTCTTGCGCAGCTCGGCTTCCAGCGCCGGGTTGGCCTGACGCGCCGGGGTCGTCGGCTGGTAATCCAGGGCCGCGGTCAGCTCCACGCCACCGGCCACACGGCGATTGCCAATGATGGCGGCATCGGCGCCCAGCTCATCACGCACCAGTTTCATGGCGGTACGCATATCGGCGGCGAAGAAGCGTTTGACTTGCATGGCTTAGAACCCTCAGTTCTGGCCGACCGTAGCAACGATCGTGACCTGCTTGTTATCCGGTATTTCCTGGTAGGCCAGTACATGCATGGCCGGTACGGCGAGCCGCGCGAATCGCGACAGCATCGCCCGGACCGGACCGGCTACCAGCAGGATCACCGGTTTGCCGAGCATTTCCTGGCGCTGCGTCGCTTCCACCAGGGAGCGTTGCAGCTTCTCGGCCATGCCGGGCTCGAGGAGGATGCCATCCTCGGAGCCCTGACCGGCCTTCTGCAGGCTATTGAGCAATAACTGTTCCAACCTGGGTTCCAGAGTGATCACAGGCAGCTCCGGCTCTAGTCCCACAATGCTTTGCACGATTGCGCGAGAAAGCGCGACGCGAACCGCGGCCACCATCGCGGCGGGATCTTGACTCTTGCCGGCCACGTTGGAGATGGCTTCGGCGATGCTGCGGATGTCGCGCACCGGCACCTGTTCCTGCAGCAGGGTCTGCAGCACCCGCAGCAGGGTGGACAAGGAAATCATGCCCGGCACCAGCTCCTCGGCCAGCTTCGGCGAGCTCTTGGCCAGCAGCTGCATCAATTGCTGGACCTCTTCGTGGCCGAGCAGTTCATGGGCATGCTTGTGCAGCACCTGGTTGAGATGGGTGGCGACCACGGTACTGGCATCCACCACCGTGTAGCCGAGCGATTGCGCCTGGTCGCGCTGGGTCGGATCGATCCACACCGCCTCCAGTCCGAACGCCGGATCTTTGGCGGCGATGCCATTGAGGGTGCCGAACACCTGGCCGGGGTTGATCGCCAGTTCGCGCTCCGGATACACCTCGGCCTCGGCCACGCTGACGCCCATCAGGGTCAGGCGATAGGCGTTGGGCAACAGGTCGAGGTTGTCGCGGATATGCACGGACGGCATCAGAAAGCCCATTTCCTGGGACAGCTTCTTGCGCACACCCTTGATCCGCGCCAGCAGCTGGCCGCCTTGGTTGCGGTCGACCAGCGGAATCAGGCGATAACCCACTTCCAGGCCGACCATGTCCACCGGAGTCACGTCGTCCCAGCCCAGCTCCTTGACCTCCTGGGCCTTTTGCGCCGGCAGCAGCTCCTGCTGACGCTGGACTTCCTTGACCGCATCCTCCTTGGTCTTGCGCTGCTTGTGCGCGATCCAGTAGGCCGCACCGGCGGCCACCAGACCGAGGCTGATAAAGGAAAAGTGCGGCATGCCCGGCACCAGACCCATGGCGATCATGATCGCCGCCGACACGGCCAGGGCCTTGGGTGAGGCGAACATCTGCCGGCTGACCTGGGCGCCCATGTCTTCCGAGGTGGATACGCGGGTCACCATGATCGCGGCGGCGGTGGACAGCAGCAGGGACGGGATCTGCGCCACCAGGCCGTCACCGATGGTCAGCAGGGTGTAGATACGCCCGGCGTCGCCGAAACTCAGGTCGTGCTGCAATACACCGATAGCGATACCACCGATCAAGTTGATGAACAGAATCAGCAGGCCGGCGACGGCGTCACCACGGACGAATTTCGAGGCACCGTCCATCGAGCCGTAGAAGTCGGCCTCCTGGGCCACCTCGGTACGGCGCTTCTTGGCCTCGGCCTGGTCGATCAGGCCGGCGTTGAGGTCGGCGTCGATGGCCATCTGCTTGCCAGGCATGGCGTCCAAGGTGAAGCGTGCGCTTACCTCGGAGATACGCCCGGCGCCCTTGGTGACCACCACGAAGTTGATGATCATCAAGATGGCGAACACCACGGCACCAACCACGTAGTTGCCGCCGATCACCACCTCACCGAAGGCCTGGATCACTTTGCCCGCGGCATCGTGACCCTCCTGGCCGTGCAGCAGCACCACGCGCGTGGACGCCACGTTCAACGCCAGGCGCAGCAGGGTCGCGGCCAGCAGCACCGTGGGGAACACGGCGAAGTCCAGCGGGCGCAGGGAGTAGATGGCGACCAGCAGTACCACGATGGACAGGGCGATGCTGAAGGTGAACAGCACGTCGAGCAGGAACGGCGGGATCGGCAGCATGACCATGGCGAGCATGACCAGCAGCAGCAACGGGATGCCCAGATTGCCCTGGCGCAACCCCACCAGATTGCTGCGTACATCACCGATGATTTGCGCCCGATCCACTGCCACTTGATTACCCCAGCCAGTTCAATCTTTTGACGCGAAAAGGCGCCGTGGGCAGGTCAGAGCAAGAACCCGGCCAGATTTCCCAGGCTATTGAAAAACAATGGCTTACATTCGAAACAGGAAACCCTGGCAGCGGCTGACAGTCACAAGCTCTCCAACCACTTATCAGGAGAACCGCCATGCGCCCATGGACCCTCGCCGCCCTGCTCGTCGCGGCCGGCAGCGTGCAAGCCGCCCCGCTCAACATCCCGCTGCACGCCGTGGATGCCAAAGGCAGCGGCCAGCAGGTCGGTAGCGTCAAGGTCGAGCAGAGCCGCTATGGCCTGGTCTTCACCCCTGCCCTGTCCGGCCTGGTGCCGGGCATCCATGGCTTCCACCTGCACACCAACCCGGACTGCGCGCCTGGCAGCAAGGACGGCCAGCCCTCGGCCGCCGAAATGGCTGGCGGCCACTGGGACCCGGACGGCGCCGGCAAGCACGGCACGCCGTGGCAGGACGACGCCCATCGTGGCGACCTGCCGGCGCTGTACGTGGATGCCAGCGGCAACGCCGGGCAGCCGGTGCTGGCGCCGCGCCTGAAAAGCCTGGACGAGCTCAAGGGCCATGCCCTGATGATTCACGCCGGAGGCGACAACCATGCCGACCACCCCAAGCCGCTGGGCGGTGGTGGTGTGCGCGTGGCTTGCGGCGTGATCGAGTGACGCGTCACTCGTCGCGACGCAGGTCCGGCGGGATGGGCAGATTCGCCAGCGGCGCCGGGCGCTTGCCCTTGCCGGAGCGGAACTGCTTGAGCTGGTAGACGTAGGCCAGTACCTGGGCCACGGCCAGGTACAGGCCGGCGGGAATCTCCTGGTCCACCTCGGTGGAGTAGAACACCGCCCGCGCCAGGGCCGGCGATTCGAGCAGCGTGACCTTGTGCTCCTGGGCGATCTCGCGAATCTTCAGCGCCAGGAAGTCGCCGCCCTTGGCCAGCAGCATCGGCGCATTGCCCTTCGCCGGGTCGTACTTCAGTGCCACGGCGAAGTGGGTCGGGTTGGTGATCACCACGTCGGCCTCGGGCACCTGCTGCATCATCCGCCGCTCGGCCATCTGCCGCTGCAACTGGCGAATCTTCGACTTGACCTCGGGCTTGCCCTCGCTGTCCTTGTATTCGTCGCGCACTTCCTGCTTGGTCATCATCAGCTTCTGCTTGGTGTCCCAGAGCTGGAACGGCACATCCACAGCGGCAATCAGGATCAGCCCGCAGGCCATCCACAGCAGGCTCCAGCCGGTTACCTGCATGGCATGCAGGATGGCCGACTCGACCGACTCGTTGGCGATGGCCAGCAAGTCGTCCTGGTCCGACTTGAGCACCGCCAGGGCCACCATCAGGATGATCACGAACTTGGCCAATGCCTTGAGCAGCTCCACCAGGGCCTTGGTGGAAAACATGCGCTTGAGCCCTTCCAGCGGGTTCATCCGGCTGAACTTGGGCGCCAGCGCTTCGGCGGAAAATAGCCAGCCGCCCAGGGCCACGGGGCCGATGATCGAGGCAATAAGCATCACCACAAAGAATGACTGCAACGCCAATAGAGCTTCGAAACCCGTGGCGAGCAAGTGGCGGGCCATGGAGCCTTCGTCCAGCAACACCTCACGCGGCAGGGCAAAGTTGCCGCGCATCGTCCCCAGCAACACTTGGCCTATATCTGCACCGTAAATCAGCAGCGCCGCCGCCCCTCCGAGGGTCACCGCCAAGGTGCCGAGCTCCTTGGAGCGGGCTATCTGGCCTTTCTTGCGCGCCTCTTCCAGGCGCTTGCCAGTGGGTTCCTCACTCTTGTCCGCGCCGCTTTCGCTCTCAGCCATGGCAGAGCCTCCTCAGCGTATGCGCGCCAGTTCGCGCAGTTGTTGCAGAGCCTCGCTGGTGAGCGTCTGAAAATGTGCGAGGAAGTCGGAAAGCCCTATCCAGAAAATCAGCAGGCCCAAGACCAGCGTCAGGGGGAAGCCAATGGAAAAGATGTTCAATTGTGGCGCCGCTCGGGTCATCACACCGAAGGCCAGGTTGATGATCAGCAGCGCAGTGACCACCGGCAGCGCGATCAACAGACCGGCGGCGATCACCCAGGTCAACTTACCGGCCAGGGTCCAGTAGTGATCCAGCAGCAAACCCTCACCCACCGGCAGAGTGACGAAGCTTTCCGCCAGCACCTCGAACACCACCAGATGGCCGTTCATGGCCAGGAACAGCAGGGTCACCAGCATCAGCAGGAACTGGCCGAGCACCGGCACTGACACGCCATTGGCCGGGTCGACCATGGAGGCGAAGCCCAGGCCCATCTGCGTGGCAATCAGTTGTCCGGCAACCGTAAAGAGGTGGAAGTACAACTGCAGAATGAAGCCGAACATCACCCCGACCAGCACCTGCTCACCGATCAGCAGCATGGACTGCAGGCTCACGGCGTCCACCTGCGGCATCGGCGGCAGGTTCGGCGCCAGTACCAGGCAGATGGCCAGGGACAGGTACAGGCGCACCCGCATCGGCACCAGCTGGGTACCGATCACCGGCATCACCATCAGCATGGAGGCGATGCGGAACAGCGGCAGGAGGTACTGGCCTACCCAGCCGCCGATCTGCATGTTGGTCAGCTCCAACATCAGCCGATCAACAGCGGAATGTTCTGCACCAGCGTCTGGGTGTACTCCATCAGCTCGCGCACCAGCCAGGGGCCGGCCCACATCAGCGTCAGCAGCATCACCAACAGGCGTGGAACGAAGCTCAGGGTCTGTTCGTTGATCTGCGTGGCGGCCTGGAACATGGCCACCAGCAGCCCCACCAGCAGGCTCGGCAGCACCAGCAGGCCGACGATCAGGGCGGTCAGCCAGAGCGCTTCGCGGAACAGGTCGACGGCGATTTCCGGGGTCATCTGCGCGTCCTCTATAACGTGCCGAAACTACCGGCAAGGGTGCCCATGATCAGCGCCCAGCCATCGATCAGGACGAACAGCATGATCTTGAACGGCAGGGAAATGATCAGCGGCGACAGCATCATCATACCCATGGCCATGAGGATGCTCGCCACCACCATGTCGATGATCAGGAACGGGATGAAGATCATGAAGCCGATCTGGAATGCGGTCTTCAGCTCGGAGGTGACGAAGGCCGGGATCAGGATGGTCAGCGGCGCCTGCTCCGGCGAGAGGATGTCGGTGCGCTTGGACAGGCGCACGAACAGCTCCAGGTCCGAGGCGCGGGTCTGCGCCAGCATGAACTCCTTGATCGGCACCTCGGCCTTGGCGATCGCCTGCGGCGCCGTCAATTGCTCGTTGAGATAGGGCTGCAGGGCGTCGCGGTTAATCTGTTCGAACACCGGCGCCATGATGAACATGGTCAGGAACAGGGCCAGACCGATGAGTATCTGGTTCGATGGGGTCTGCTGCAGGCCCAGGGCCTGGCGCAGGATGGAAAACACGATGATGATCCGGGTGAAGCTGGTCATCAGCATGACGAATGCCGGGATAAAGCTCAGCGCCGTCATGATCAGCAGGATCTGCAGGCTGACCGAGTACTCCTGCTGCCCCTCCGCGTCGGTGGACAGGGTAATGGCCGGGATCGACAGCGGATTTTCGCCCTGCTGGATCAGCGCAGAAACGCCCGGCGGAGTCTCTTCGGCGAAAGCCAGCGAGGCGCCCAGGCTGAGAACCAGTACCAGCAACAAACGCAGCATCAGGATTTGTCCTTCTGGTCCTTGCCAAGCAGTTCCATCAGGCGCTGGGCGAACTCGGGCGTGGCGGGCTCGGCAGCTTCCAGGCTTACCGGCTCCTTGAGCACGTGCAGCGGTGTGATGCGTCCGGCAGTGAGGCCGAGCAGTACCTGCTCGCCGCCCACTTGCACCAGCAATAGGCGGTCACGCGGACCGAGGGCCTGGCTGGCTACCAGCTTGATCGCCTGGTTGCCGCGCGGGCCGATCTGCTGCACCCGCCGCATCACCCAGGCCAGGGCGAAGATCAGGCCGATCACCAGCAACAGGCCGAGCAGCAGCTGCGCCAGCTGGCTGCCGATGTCGCTACCGGCCATGGGGGTGGTCACCGCCTTGGCCGCCGGCTCGGCGGCCAGTACCGTCAACGGGGCCAGCAGGAAAAGGCTGCAGAATGCGCGCATCATCGCCTCAACGCAGCTTCTTGATGCGTTCGCTGGGGCTGATCACATCGGTCAGGCGAATGCCGAACTTCTCGTTGACCACCACCACTTCGCCGTGGGCGATCAGGGTGCCGTTGACCAGCACGTCCAGCGGCTCGCCGGCCAGGCGGTCCAGCTCCACCACCGAGCCCTGGTTGAGCTGCAGCAGATTGCGGATGGAAATCTCGGTGCTGCCCACTTCCATGGAGATGGACACCGGGATATCGAGGATCACATCCAGGTTCGGTCCATCCAGCGAGACCGGGCCATTGCCCGGCTTGGGTGCGGCACCGAATTCCTCCATCGCCATGCGCGGCGCGGCCGGTGCTGCAGCACCGCCGCCCTGGCTCATCAGCGCGTCGATGTCCGCCTGCCCGGCGTCATCACCGGCCTCGGCGAGGGCCGCGGCCCATTCGTCGGCCAGGGCCTGCTCCTCGGGGCTGGTGCCTTGTTCGTTTTCGTCTGCCATCGCTCTACCTCGGCTGGCTGTTCATCTGAGGGGCAGTCGGACCGAAAGCGACTGCCCGGAAAATTGACCCAGGGCTCCGCGCGCTCAGCGCATGCGCTCCACGGGTTCGAGAATCTGCAGGGCCAGATTGCCCTTGTGGGCACCCAGCTTGACCTTGAAGGCCGGCACGCCGTTGGCGCGCATGATCATCTGCTCCGGCAGGTCCACCGGAATCACGTCGCCGGGCTGCATATGCAGGATGTCGCGCAGCTTGAGTTCGCGGCGCGCCAGGGTCGCCCCGAGCGGCACGCTGACATCGAGGATGTCCTCGCGCAGGGCCTTGATCCAGCGCTCGTCCTGATCGTCCACGTCGGACTGGAAGCCGGCGTCGAGCATCTCGCGGATCGGCTCGATCATCGAATAGGGCATGGTGATATGCAGGTCGCCGCCGCCGCCGTCCAGTTCGATATGGAAGGTGGACACCACCACCACTTCGCTGGGGCTGACGATGTTGGCCAGGGCCGGGTTCACTTCCGAGTTCATGTACTCGAAATTGACGTCCATCACCGCGTGCCAGGCCTCCTTGAGATCGATGAAGGCCTGATCGATGACCATGCGCACCACGCGCAGCTCGGTGGGAGTGAACTCGCGGCCCTCGATCTTGGCGTGGCGGCCGTCGCCGCCGAAGAAGTTGTCCACCAGCTTGAACACCAGCTTGGCGTCGAGGATGAACAGCGCGGTGCCGCGCAGCGGCTTCATCTTCACCAGGTTAAGGCTGGTCGGCACGTACAGCGAGTGCACGTACTCGCCGAACTTCATCACCTGCACCCCGCCCACCGCCACATCGGCGGAGCGGCGCAGCAGGTTGAACATGCTGATGCGGGTGTAGCGAGCGAAGCGCTCGTTGATCATCTCCAGGGTCGGCATGCGTCCGCGGACGATGCGATCCTGGCTGGTCAGGTCGTAGTTCTTGACGCTGCCCGGGTCGGCATCGGCCTCGGTCTCGACCAGGCCATCGTCGACGCCATGCAGCAGCGCGTCGATCTCATCCTGTGACAGCAGGTCTTGTACGGCCATGCGGGGCTCCTGCTACTGCAGCACGATGTTGGTGAACAGTACCTGTTCGACCACGGTTTTACCGGTTTCTTTCTGCGCCACTTCCTGCACCACGGCGGTCGCCTGGCTGCGCAGCATCTCCTTGCCGACCGGGGTCATGAGCGCGCTGAAGTCCTGACCGGAGAACAGCATCACCAGGCGGTTGCGGATCAGCGGCATGTGGACCTTGAGGGCATCCAGCTCGGCCTGGTTGCGCGCCATCAGCGCGACGCTGACCTGCATGTAGCGCTGCCGGCCCTGGTGCTTGTAGTTGGCGATGAAGGCTGGGGCGATGCTCTCGTACAACGCCGGCTGCTTGACCGGGGCGGCGCTTTCACTGGTTTCTTCCTCGGCCGGCTTCTCTTCGTCTGCGCCCTTGTCTTTGCCGAGCAGGAACCAGGTCGCGCCCACGGAGCCCCCGATCGCCAGCAGAAGCACCACCACGATAATGATGATGAGTTTGAGCTTGCCCTTGCCGCCGGCCTTTTCGCCGCCTTCGGCTGCCGGGGGTGTAGGAGCTGGTTTCTTTGCCATGCCAAAAATCCGTCACTATTCAGTGTTTTGTCCCTGGTCAAGGGCTTAGGAGCAAGTGTTATGCCACCTTGTAAACAAGATAGCCGCTATCGCCCCACCCGACACAGGCAGCCGATATACCAAGGCAACGACCGCCTGTCACCCGAAAACGACTGCGCCCGGTGCTTTATCGGCACCGGGCGCAGGTAATTACAGGGCTTGGCGAAGCGTCAGGCGTAGTAGTCCACCAGGCCACGCGGCGCGGCAGAGGACGGGCCACGCAACTCACTGACGCCGGTCAGCACCTCTTCATCGCCGGAGCCACCCATGCCTCGGCCGCCGGACTGCCGCCGCCCTTCCTCACCACCGCCCTGGGAACCATGGGCCATGGACTGGTCGGAAACGTTGACGTCCAACTGGTTCATGCCCTGCTGGGCGAACAGCTCACGCAGGCGGTGAACCTGGCCTTCCAGCTGGTCACGCACGTTGGCGTTGGCGCTGATGAACGTGACCTGGGCCGCCTGGTCCTTGTTGAGCTCGATGCGCACCTCCATGCGCCCCAACTCGGCAGGGTCAAGCTGGATCTCGGCGGACTTGAGGTTCTGGCTGGACAGCCACATCACCTTGTCGACCACCGCCTCGCTCATGCCGGGATGGTTCACCTGCACCGGCTGGCCGGGCACCAGCGGCAGGCGCTGCACGTTGTTGTGCTGGTTGATGGCCTGGCTGAGCGCGCTGAGCTTGCTGGCGAAAGCCTCGGCACGGGCGTCGGCCTGGCCTTCGCGAACCGTGGTCAGGGAGTTGTCCAGCCCTTCGCCGAGCAATTCGCCTTCCAGACTCTCGGTCGATGTTTCCTCGCTGGGCACGGCATCGCCGGAGAAGGCGGCCAGGGCATTGGCGAAGCCCTGGCTGGCATTGGCCGATTTCTCGGCGGCGACCGCTCCTGGGCTCAGCTGCTGCTGAGCGGCAGCCTTCTCCTGCGCGCCCACTTCAAGCGCCAGCTTTACCGCCGGCAGGCTGTTGAGCATGTCCAGTTCGGGATCGTGGCTGGCTTCGGTCATGGTCGCCGGTGTGGCGCTGGTCATCGTCGACGTGGTTGTCTGCAACAGAGCATCGCCTTCGACCGGAACCTCGCCTTGGGCAGCCAGCGGATCGACCGTCTCAGCCGCCGGCAGCTGGCCCGACATGGCCATCAGCAGCAACGGATCGACGCCCTCCTCGCCGCCCTCGGCCGGCTCTTCCGGCAAGGCATTGCCGCTTTCGGCAACGACCGGCTGTTCGGCGGCAGGCTCGGTCGCTGCCTCGTCTGTCGATTTGGCCTCGGCAGAGCGCTCCTCGGCGGCCTTGGCACTGGCCTCCTTGCGCTCCGCAGCCTTGCTCTGCCGCTCCTTGGCGTAGACCTCGGCGAAGCTGGAAGCCTCGTTCCTGCTGGGTTCAGGACCATTGGCGGGGGCCTTGACCGCGGATGTCTTCGGCCGCACTTCGGGCGCGGACTGAAGGAGAAAGTCGGGTGCAACGGACATGGGTACTCTCCGTTTGTGGGGGATCGTACCGGGGTAGAGCAAGGGCCGGGCCAACTTTGCCCGAGGCGCTCAGCGATAGCGTTGGCGCTCGGACTTGAGCAGGATGCGCACGATGGCGAACTCGCGGCCGATCTGTTCGACCAGGGCCGGCGCCTCGTCCAGCCGCTCGCGGCGGGCGGCCTCTTCCAGGTGCTTGCACAGGCCGGCCAGCAGCGTGGCGCCCATGTTGCTGCAACTGCCCTTGAAGCTGTGCGCCGCCAGGCGCAGGGCCTGGGCGTCCTCGGCGGCCATGGCCTCGTGGATATGGCGCTGGCGCTCCTCCGAGTCGAGCAGGAAGGTATCCAGCAGCACGGGGTATTCCTCCCCCATGACATCCAGCAGGGAAGCCAGCACGCTCTGATCGAGATGGGAATCGGACACCAGCTCACTCCATGATCGGGAAGCGCCGATTATGCCTGAGCCGCCCAGCGAAACTCCACGATGGCGCCACGGCCGTCGGGCGACCACTGACACTGGTCGGCGAGTTGGCAGATCAGGCGTAGGCCGCGGCCACTGAGACTGTCGCAATCGCGATGCCGAGCCAGGGCACTGCTCACATCGAAACCGGCGCCGCTGTCCTGCACGTGGATGCGCAGGCAGCCACCATCGGCCTCCGGCAGCAGCTCCAGGTCGAAGCGCACGAAGCCCTCTTGCAGCGCTAGCAGACGCTGGCTGCGCTCGCGGTAGTACTGGGCAAAGCCCTGGGCATCGGACTTAAGCCCGGACTTCAGGCCCAACACGCCGTGCTCCAGGGCGTTGGAATACAGCTCGGCCATCACCGTGTACAACGCCCCGCCCTGAGCTCGCAGGCCGCGCACCTCCATCAGCAGCTGGAGCAGGAACGGCAGCGGGTTGAAGCGCTTGAGCGCCTCGGCGCGGAATTCGAAGCTGGCCGACCAGTCCAGCGGGCTGCTCTGGCCGCTGTCGGAGAAGGCCAGCGGCGGGCGACTGAGGGCACAGTCATCGACCATGCTCAGCTCGATCATGCTGACGTCGTCCTGGGCTTCGCCACGGAACGCCGCCAGCGCGCGCTGGATCTCGTCGAACAGACGCTCCGGTGCGTGACCACCGGCGAACACCTGCAGCAGGCGCTCCTCGCCGAACAACTGCTCGCTGGCGTCGCGGGTTTCCAACACACCGTCGGAGAGCAGGAAGATACGATCGCCGAGCTGCAGCGGATGCACCTCGTAGGCCTCGTTGAACGACGCCGGGTCCAGCACGCCCAGCGGCAGGTGGCGCGACACCAGCGGCACCCGCTCGCCGCTGCCGACGCGCAGCAGATGGCCATCCGGCAGGCCGCCGTTCCACACCTCCACCACCCGGCGCTGGAAGCTCAGGTTGAGCATGGTGGCGCAGCAGAACACGCCGACCGGCAGGATGCGCTTGAGCTTGGCATTCATCTCGCGAAGGATTTCCGCCATGGAGAAACCCTTGGCGGTCATGCCGTAGAACACCTCGGACAGCGGCATGGCCCCGATGGCCGCCGGCAGGCCGTGACCGGTGAAGTCGCCGAGCAGCACGTGCATGCCACCGGAGGGCTTGAACGCGGCCAACAGCAGGTCGCCGTTGAACAGGGCGAAGGGCGATTGCAGGTAGCGGATGTTGGTGGCGCTGAGGCAGCCGGAGTGGGCCACCTTGTCGAACACCGCCTTGGCCACCCGCTGCTCGGTGAGCAGGTGCTCGTTGTGCTTGGCGATCAGGTCGCGCTGCTCCAGCACCGTCTTCTGCAGGCGGCGCAGACGGTCCATGGCGCTGATCTTGGCTTGCAGGATGACCTGGTTATAGGGCTTGGCGAGGAAGTCGTCACCCACCTCCAGGCAGCGCACCAGTGCTTCGCTCTCGGTCAGTGAGGTGAGGAAGATGATCGGCACCAGCGCCTCGCCGGCCAGCTCCTTGATCCGCCGCGCCGCCTCGAAGCCGTCCATCACCGGCATCAGCGCATCCATCAGCACCAGTTGCGGGCGCTCCTGCTGGAACAGCCCGACCGCCTCCAGGCCATTGCTGGCGGTGAGCACACGATGGCCCTGACGGCTGACGATGGTGGACAGCAGCATCCTGTCCGCCGCGCTGTCCTCGGCGATCAGGATGGACAGGCGGTTGGGCATGGCGGTCAGCCGATCTGGAACAGCTGTTCGAAGTTGGAGATCGAGAGGATCTTGCGCACGTCCGGATTGCAGTTCACCAGGCTGATGCGCGCATGATCGCCACCGGCGTGGTCGCGCAGCAGCAGGAGCATGCCCAGGGCCGAGCTATCCAGGTAGGTGGCGCCCTTGAGGTCTACCACGTAGCGCTTGGGGGTGGCGCTCACACGCTCGTAGGCATCGCGAAATTCCTGGTGCGCAGAGAAGTCGAAGCGCCCCTGGATGTGAATGGTCAGCTCCTGCCCGTCGCCCGAAGGTAGCGCGGTGATGGCCATGTAGCACTCCTTGTTGATTCTTATGCAAAGAGAAGATGTAGCACCCGCAGATGACGGCGGCAACCGCGCGTCAATTCTGCTCGCGTTGCGGCAGGCGTTGTGACAGCTCGTCGAGCAGCTTCTGCTCGCGCTTGTCCTCGGCCGCACGCGCCTCGTCCAGGTAGCGTTGAACGAGCTTACGCAGACCTTCCACCCGCGTATAGCGCTGTTGCCAGGCGGCTCGCGCCTTGTTGAGATTCTGCCGGTGCCAGTTGATGCTCTGCAGCTGCTGGCCGATGGCGGTTTCCAGCTGGCTGAGGAAACGCTGGTAATTCATCAGCCATTGCCCGGACACGCCCTTGCTGCCCTCGCTGATCCACTGCTGCTGGTAGTCGGCGCGGTAGCGTTCCAGCTCGCCCAGCTGCGCTTCGGCCTTGGCCAGCAGACCTTGCATATGGGCCATCTGCCGGGCGGCTTCACGCTCGGCGCGCTCGGCCATCTCGACCACCGGCGCCAGGCGCGCGGCGCGGCTGTTGGCCATCTATCAGGCCTGCGCCTGCGGATTGAACACCTGCGCCAGCTGGCTGACGCTATCGGCCATGGACTCGCTTTCGCCCAGGCTCTGCTTCAGGTAGCGGGCCATGGCCGGCTGGCGGGCGATGGCCAGGTCGGTGTCGGGATCGCCGCCCGGCACGTAGGCGCCGACGCTGATCAGGTCACGGCTCTGCTGGTAGCGCGACCACAGCTGCTTGAAGCGCTGGGCCTGCTTGAGATGCTCGGGGCTGACCACCTGGGGCATGACCCGGCTGATCGAGGCCTCGATATCGATGGCCGGGTAATGGCCTTCCTCGGCCAGCCGGCGCGACAGCACGAAGTGGCCGTCGAGCACGCCACGGGCGGCATCGGCGATCGGGTCCTGCTGGTCATCGCCCTCGCTGAGCACGGTGTAGAAGGCAGTGATCGAACCACCGCCCTGCTCCGCGTTGCCGGCTCGCTCGACCAGGCGCGGCAGCTTGGCGAACACCGACGGTGGATAACCCTTGGTCGCCGGCGGCTCGCCGATGGCCAGGGCGATTTCACGCTGGGCCTGGGCGAAGCGGGTCAGCGAATCCATCAGCAACAGGACGTTCTTGCCCTTGTCGCGGAAGTATTCGGCGATGCGCGTGCAGTACATGGCGGCGCGCAGGCGCATCAGCGGCGCATCGTCGGCCGGCGAGGCGACCACCACGGAACGTTTGATGCCCTCCTCGCCGAGAATCTCGTCGATGAACTCCTTGACCTCGCGGCCCCGCTCGCCGATCAGGCCGACCACGATGATCTCCGCCTCGGTGAAGCGGGTCATCATGCCCAGCAGCACCGATTTACCCACGCCGGTACCGGCGAACAGGCCCAGGCGCTGGCCACGACCGACGGTGAGCAGGCCGTTGATGGAACGGATGCCGACGTCCAGCGGCACATGAATCGGGTCGCGATTGAGCGGGTTGATGGTCGGGCCGTCCATCGGCACCCAGTCCTCGGCCTTCATCCCGCCCTTGCCATCCAGGGCGCGGCCGGCGCCGTCCAGCACCCGGCCGAGCATGGACATGCCCATGGGCAGGCGACCGGTGTCCGGCAACGGCACCACGCGAGCACCGGGGGCGATGCCGGCCAAGCTGCCGACCGGCATCAGGTAGATCTTGCCGGCAGAGAAGCCCATCACCTCGGCCTCTACCTGCACCGGGTGATAGCTGTCGTCGTTGATCACCAGGCAGCGGCTGCCGAGGGCGGCGCGCAGACCCTCGGCCTCCAGGGTCAGGCCTACCATGCGCAGCAGGCGGCCTTCCACCACCGGCTGAGTCGGCAGCTCGACGGCCTCTGCATAGCCGGCCATGCGTTTGGCGAAGCTGGTGCGCTCAAGGCGCATCGGGGCTCTCCAGATCGACCTGGATATCGGCCTCCGGGGGATTGGTGACCTGCGCCCGCTGCTGTTCGAACAGCTGCTTGAGAGCCATGGCCATGCGCGTCTCGACACTGGCGTCGATGCGGCTGTGCTCGCTCTCGACCCGGCAGCCGCCGGGCTGCAGGGACTCGTCCTCGAGGATGCGCCAGCTCTCCTCGTGGCGCTCGCGCAGGGCCTTCACCAACTCGAAGTCCTGCGGATGAATGTGGATGCGCACGTTGCTCGCGCCCATGGGCAGCAGCTTCAACGCCTCGCGC
This sequence comes from Pseudomonas sp. GD04019, assembly GCF_029837695.1. Taxonomy (GTDB): domain Bacteria; phylum Pseudomonadota; class Gammaproteobacteria; order Pseudomonadales; family Pseudomonadaceae; genus Aquipseudomonas. Next base: position 114,240 of record NZ_JAOEEA010000012.1, on the reverse strand, counting down.
AGCACATGGCGGATCTGGCTGGAGTCGCTAGTCAATTCGCGCTTGATCACCTGGCGAGTCATCTGGCTGACCAGATTGACCAGCACCTTCTCCAGTTCCTGGTCCTGCTCAGCGATGGGCGCCATCAGGTGGCCCATGAGCTGCTCCAACTGCGTCAGCTTGCCGGCCAAGGCGGCATCGGCCTCCTGCTTGGCCTTGAGCTGGCCCGCGCGGAAGCCGTCCTTCTCGCCGGTGGCGAAGCCTTCGTTGTAGGCGTCCTGGCGGATCGCCTCGAGCTCGTCGAGCGTCAGCGGCTTGACGTCCTCGACCGCCACTTCCTCCACCTGAACCTGCTCGACCTCGACCGCAGGTGCGGGCTCCGGCTCGGGTTCGGGCGGAGTCTCGACCTCGGGATCGAAGCTGGGTATGGCCCAGCGGTCGAAGCCCGCCACGTCCTTGGCGCGGATCAGCTCGCTGGGCGCTTCCTTGGGCGGCACCATGGCTTAGATCATCGCCTCGCCGCCGGCGCCGCCGAGGACGATCTCGCCGGATTCGGCCATGCGCCGGGCGATGGTGAGGATTTCCTTCTGCGCCGTCTCCACTTCGCTGACGCGCACCGGGCCCTTGGCCTCCAGGTCGTCGCGCAGCAGCTCGGCGGCGCGCTTGGACATGTTCTTGAAGACCTTTTCCTTGATGCCGTCGTCGGCGCCCTTGAGGGCCAGCACCAGGATGTCCGAAGACACCTCGCGCAGCAGCGCCTGGATGCCGCGGTCGTCGACGTCGGCCAGGTTGTCGAAGACGAACATCAGGTCCTCGATCTGGCTGGACAGGTCCTCGTCGACCTCGCGGATGGAGTCCATCAGCTGGCCCTCCACCGAGCTGTCGAGGAAGTTCATGATGTCCGCCGCGCGTTTCACGCCGCCCAGGTTGGCGCGGGTGGTGTTGGCGCTGCCGGAGAACTGCTTCTCGAGGATCTGGTTGAGCTCCTTGAGCGCCGCCGGCTGCACGGTGTTGAGCGAAGACACGCGCAGGATGATGTCCAGGCGTACCTTGTGGTCGAAGTGGCTGAGCACCTCGCCGGCCTGGTCCGGATCGAGGTAGGCGACCACGATGGCCTGGATCTGCGGGTGCTCGTAGCGGATCACGTCGGCCACGGCGCGCGGCTCCATCCACTTCAGGCTGTCCAGGCCGCTGGTACTGCCGCCGAGCAGGATGCGGTCGATCAGGTTGCCGGCCTTGTCCTCGCCCAGCGCCGCGGTGAGCATCTTGCGGATGTAGGCGTCGGAACCGACGCCCAGGCTGGTCTGGTCGCCGACGATATCGACGAACTCGCCCATCACCTGCTCGACCTGCTCGCGCTGCACGTTGCGCATGCCGGCCATGGCCACGCCGACCCGCTGCACTTCCTTCGGCCCGAGGTGACGCAGCACCTGCGCCGCGTCCGTCTCGCCGAGGGACAGCAGGAGAATGGCGGCCTTGTCGACCTTGTTCAGCTTGACGGCGGTGCGATTGTCACTCATCGGCGTTGATCCACTCTTTGACTACCTGGGCGACGCGGCCCGGATCTTCCGCCACCAGGCTCTTGATGGCGTTCAGTTGTGCATCATAACCCTCGGTGGGGCTTGGCAGCAGGATGCTCTGCGGGCCGCCGAGGCTTACCCGATCAGAGGACAGTTCGCCCTCCAGGCCACCCATGTCGCCCAGCTCCACATCGCCCTCGCGGCCTTCGCCCGCGGCGTTCTTGCCACCACCGGCGATGTTGTTGAGCACCGGGCGCAAAACGAACCACACCAGAAGGAAGATCAACAGCGCGGGGAAAAGTTGCTTCAGGGCACCCATGCCCATCAGGAACAGCTCGCTCTGATACCAGGGGGTCTCGATGACCTCGCCGAGCTCGGAGGAGAACGGCGCGTTGATCACGCTGACGCTGTCGCCGCGGCTGGCGTCGAAGCCCACCGAGTCCTGCACCAGACGGGTGAAGCGGGCCAGATCATCAGCGCTCCAGGGACTGCTGGTGGTATCGCCGGTTTCGGGGTTGATGCTGACCTTGTCGTCCAGCACCACGGCTACCGACAGGCGCTTCAAGCGGCCCTGCTGCTGCTTGGTGTAGCTGATCGAACGGTCCAGCTCGAAATTGCGGGTGGACTGCTCGCGCTTGTCCGCCGGATACGGCGCCAGCATCGGCTGGCCGGTGGCCGGGTCCATGATCTGCGCGCCATTGGCGTCCAGCAGCGGCTGGCCGGGGGCGACCGGGCCGGCCGGCGCCGGTGCGGCAGCGGCCTGCTCGGGAGCGGTGGCGGCGCCAGGCGGCTGGTTGCTCAGGGCACCCGGCACGCCTTGCGGCGGCATACTGCTGGAGCGCTGCTCGTTGACCTGCTGCTCGCTGCGCAGGGCCGGCTGGTCCGGGTTGAACATCTCGGAGGTGGATTCCACCGCGCTGAAGTCGACGTCCGCGGAAACCTCGGCCTTGTAGCGGCCATTGCCCAGCACCGGCTGCAGGATGTTGTGCACGCGCTGGGTGAACAGGGTTTCCATGCGCCGGGTGTAGTCGAACTGCTTGCCGGCCATGGTCAGCTCGGACAGCTCCTGCTGGTCGGACAGCAGGTTGCCCTTCTGGTCGACCACGGTGACCTGCGACTTGGTCAGCTCCGGCACGGAGGTGGCCACCAGATTGACGATGGCCATTACCTGGCTCGGTTCCAAGCTGCGGCCCGGGTAGAGCTCGACCAGCACCGAGGCGGTGGGCTTGCGCTCGTCACGCACGAACACCGAGCTCTTCGGGATAGCCAGGTGCACGCGGGCACCCTTGACGTTGTTCAGGCTGGAGATGGTGCGCGCCAGCTCGCCTTCCAGGCCGCGGCGATAGCGGGTGGCCTCCATGAACTGGCTGGTGCCCAGGCTCTGCTCCTGGTCGAGGATCTCGAAGCCGACGTTGCCGTCGGCCGGCGCCACGCCGGCGGCAGCCAGCTTCATGCGGGCGCGGCCGAGGTCGTCGGACTTGACCAGCAGCGCCCCGGAATTGGGCTCGACGGTGTAGGCGATGTCGGCGGCATTGAGCACCTCCATTACCTGGTTGCTGTCCATACCGGCCAGGTTGCCCAGCAGCGGCTTGTAATCCGGCTGCTGCGACCACAGGACCACGGCGAAGCCGATCGCCACGCTGGCGGCCAGGCCGACCAGCAGGCCGAGCTGGCGCAGCATGGACATCTCGGAGAGGTTCTCCAGGAAGGCCAGCCCGAACAGCGGCTTCTTCGGCTCGTCGGCGCCAGTGGTGGCGGGTACGTTTGCAGCGACTGCTTCAGCCATGACTCAAATCCGCCCTGTTAAACCGGCATCTGCATGATGTCTTGATAGGCCTGAACCAGCTTGTTGCGCACCTGGGTCATGGCCTGGAAGGAAACGCTGGCCTTCTGCGAGGCGATCATCACGTCGGTGATATCGACACCCGCCTGCCCCATCTCGAAGGCAGTGGCCAACTGGCTGGACGCTTGCTGGGTCTCGTTCACCTTTTCAACGGCCTGGCCGAGCATTTCCGAGAAGCTCGGCGCACCCGGCTCCGGCGCGGAAACCTGCGCAGGCTTGACCTTGGCCATGGCCTCCATCTGCATGGAGCGCATTTCCAACATCAGGCGATTGAATTCGACACCCTGGCTCATGACCTTTCCTCCAGCGACCGCGGTTTTTTGACGCTACGCGGCCTGTGCGGGGGTATCTGCAAGCACAGTGCCAAAAAACAAAGACACGCGCGAGGCGGGCCAAGAGGGGATTGTTACTGCCGCGCTCGGCAAGGCCGAGCGTGGCCGAATACTCAGCTGGCGTAGAGGTAGGCTTCCACGTCCATGCCGGCGTCGCGCATCTGCGCCAGCTTGTAGCGCAGGGTCCGCGGGCTGATGCCCAGGCGCTCGGCAGCCTCCTTGCGGCGGCCTCGCTCGGCGCGCAGGGTATCGATGATCACTTGGAACTCGCGGCGGCGCAGATCTTCGCCCAGGGCACCGGCGCCCTCCGCAGCGGCGGTTGGCTCCTCTGTCGGATTGCTGGTCGGAGCCGGGACCGACGCTCCCGTCGCCGGGGCCACGGGATTGCCAGCCACCAGCCTCACAGGCGGCGCGACGCTAATCGGCGCCATGCCGATGGGCGCGGTCAGGCACAGGTCATGCGGCTGGATCAGCCCACCCTGTTGCAGGATCAGCGCACGCTGGATGGCGTTGTCCAGCTCGCGCACATTGCCCGGCCAGGCATGTGCCACCAGCGCGGCGCGGGCCTGCGGCGAGAGCTGGACGGCGGCATGGTTCATTTTTTTGACGTGTTTGCCGAGCAGGCGCTCGGCCAACGGCAGAATGTCGGCAGGCCGCTCGCGCAGGGAACGCCAAGCCAGCGGGAAGACCGACAGGCGATAGTAGAGGTCTTCGCGGAAACGCCCGGCTGCCACTTCGCCGGCCAGGTCGCGGTTGGTGGTGGCGAGCACGCGGATATCCAGGTTGATCGGTTTGCGTGCCCCTACCCGCTCCACTTCGCGCTCCTGCAGCACGCGCAACAGCTTGGCCTGCAGCCCCAGCGGCATCTCGGAAATCTCGTCGAGCAGAATGGTGCCGCCATCGGCCAGTTCGAACTTGCCCGGCTGGGCGGCGATGGCGCCAGTGAAGGCGCCCTTCTCGTGACCGAACAGGGTGGCCTCGAGCATGTTGTCAGGAATCGCCGCGCAGTTGATGGCGATGAATGGGCCATTGCCGCGGTTCGACTGCTGATGGATGTAGCGCGCCAGCACTTCCTTGCCGGTACCGGACTCGCCGGAGATCAGCACGGTGGAATCGCTCCTGGCCACGCGGGCGGCCAGCTCCAGCAGTTGCCGGCTGGCCGGCTCGCAGGCCACCGGGCCATCGCTGTCGCTGGCTGGCAGACGACCGAGGGCGTGGCGCGCCACCAGCTCCAGCAAAGTGCGCGGCTCGAACGGCTTGACCAGGTAATCGGCGGCGCCCTGACGGATCGCATCCACCGCACGCTCGACCGCACCATAGGCAGTCATCAGCAGTACCGGCAGTTGCGGATAGCTGGCGCGGATCAGGCCGAGCAGTTGGTGGCCGTCCATGCCGGGCATGTTGACGTCGCTGATCACCAGGCTGAAAGCCTCTTCGCCCAGCGCCTCGATGGCATCCTCGGCGCACTCAACGGCGCGGAAGTCATGGCCGCCGAGCAGCAGGGTGTCGGCAAGCGCCTCACGCAGTGCGCGGTCGTCTTCGACCAGCAGAACCTTGGCGGTCATGGGCTTACTCCTGAATATCCGGTTGCGCCGCGCTGATCAGCGGCAATACGAGGGTGGCGGTGGTGCCACGACCAACGCGCGAACGCAGGCGCAGCTCGCCCTGGTGGGCGCGCACCACGGCCTGAACCACCGCCAGGCCGAGGCCGGTACCGGTGGTTTTGGTGGTGAAGAAAGGCTCGCCAAGGCACGCCAGGGTGACTTCGTCGATGCCCGGCCCGTTGTCGCTGACACACAGACGCAGGCTGTTGTCGCGGGCATACAGGTGAATCTTCAGGCTGGCCTCGCGGCCGCCGGCCTGAATGGCATTCTCGATCAGATTGAGCACGGTACCGACCAGGGTGTCGCGGTTGCACAGCAACTCGCCCAGGCGGGTATCGCACTGCCAGCGCACATTCATGCCCAGCACATGGGGCTCGGCGGCGCGGCGCAAGGCGTCGAAGAAGGCGTTGGGGGCGATGCGATCGGGCAAGGGCAGCTCGCCGCGGGCGAACACCAGCATGTCGCGCACCTGATGCTCCAACTCATGCAGGCGCTCCTTGATGCGCCCGGCGAAACGCTGTTGCTGCTCGAACGGCAGCTCCTGCTCGGCGAGGTGACTGGCATACAGCAGCGCGGCGGACAACGGCGTGCGGATCTGATGAGCCAGCGAGGCGACCATGCGCCCCAGGGACGACAGGCGCTCGTGGCGCGCCAGCTGATCCTGCAGTCGGCGGGTTTCCGTCAGGTCGGTGAGCAACACCAGCTGCCCCGGCTCGCCCTGCAGCGAACGGGTGGCAATGGACAGGCGGCGCCCATCCTTGAGGGAAATCTCGTGGCCGTCGTCTTCACGCGGAGCGAAGTTGCGCGCGATCACCTCGCGCCAGAGCATCCCCACCAGCGGCTTGGCCAGCAGGCTGCGCGCCACCGGATTGGCCTCGCGCACCACACCCTGACCATCGATGACGATCACGCCGCCGGGCAGCAGATCGAGCAAACTCTGCAGACGCTGGGCCAGGCGCTCCTTCTCGGCCAACTCCTGCATGCGCTGCGCGCTGACCAGGGCCAGTTGGCCCTTGAGTTCGCTGACCCGCGCCTCGAGCATGCTGTAGGAGCTGCTGAGCTGCGTGGACATCTGGTTGAACAGGGCGAAGGCCTGTTCCAGGTTGGCACGGCTGGCCTGTTCGATAGGCGCAGCTGGCGCGGCGGCTTCGGGGGTAACGGGCGACGGGGCGGCTTGGCTCATGCTCTTCTCTCGGCTGGCGAACCGTCAGCAGACGGTCAGTCGAGAGTGTCTTAGCAATCCCCATGCCTAAAAAATAGGCTTTATATTTCAATCACTTAAAAAATAAAGCCGGAGCTTGCGTCAAAGCTCCGGCTCTATTTCATGGACAGCGAGGAGATTCAGTCCTCGTCGCCACCTTCGTCATCGCGGCGGCTCATGCCGTACTTGCGCATCTTCTCCACCAGGGTGGTGCGGCGAATGCGCAGGCGCTCGGCGGCTCGCGCCACTACGCCATTGGCATCATCCAGCGCTTGCTGGATCAGCCCCTGTTCGAGATTGCCGAGGTAATCCTTCAGATCGAGGCCCTCCGGCGGCAGCATGGCAGTATTGGCCATGCCCGGCATGCTGGAGCCAATAGCGGCACGCTCGTCCAGCTCCTCGCGCAGGCTGATGGCCAGTTGCTCGTCCTCGTCATCGACATGACGGAATTTCTTCGGCAGCTCACCGACACCGATGACGCCATAGGGGTGCATGATCGCCATGCGCTCGACCAGGTTGGCCAGCTCGCGCACGTTGCCTGGCCAGTCATGGCGGCACAACGACATGATGGCGGCGGAGTTGAAGCGGATGGAGCCGCGCTTCTCGAACTCCATGCGCGAGATCAGCTCGTTCATCAGCAGCGGGATGTCTTCCACGCGCTCACGCAGCGGCGCCATCTCGATCGGGAAGACATTGAGGCGGTAGTAGAGGTCCTCGCGGAAGGTCCCCTCCTCGATCATCTTTTCCAGGTTCTTGTGGGTGGCGGCGATGATGCGCACATCCACCGACTGGGTCTTGTTGCTGCCGACCCGTTCGAAAGTGCGCTCCTGCAACACCCGCAGCAGCTTGACCTGCATCGGCAGCGGCATGTCACCGATCTCGTCGAGGAACAGGGTGCCACCATTGGCCAGTTCGAAGCGCCCGGCACGGCTGGTGATGGCACCGGTAAATGCGCCCTTCTCATGGCCGAACAGTTCGCTTTCCAGCAGCTCCGCCGGAATCGCCCCGCAGTTGACCGGTACGAACGGCGCTTCGCGGCGCTTGGAGTGATAGTGCAGGTTGCGCGCCACCACCTCCTTGCCGGTACCCGATTCGCCGAGGATCAGCACGCTGGCCTCGGTATCGGCCACCTGCTGCATCATCTGACGCACCTGATGGATGGCACGGCTGGTGCCGACCAAGCTGCGGAACAAATTGGGCTCGCGCTGGCGGCCACGCTCGCGGGCCTGGTCGTACATCTCGCGATAGACCTGGGCACGGTGCAGGGAGTCGAGCAGCTTGTTGTAGCTGGGCGGCATCTCCAGGCTGGCCAGCACCCGCCGGCGCAGATCCTCCGCCCAGTCGGCCGGAACCGGCTCGCCGATCATCAGCAGCGGCAGGTTCTCGTCCCAGGCGATGATCTGCTTGAGCAGCTCCAGGGCACCGCCCTTGGCGTTCACATCGCCGAGCAGGACGTTGAGCACTTCGCGGCTGGAGTCGAGCTTGCCCACTGCTTCACGCCAATCGGCGCTGCTGCAGGCCAGATGGTCTTCGCCAAGAAAACCGAGAATCACCGCCAGGTCGCGGCGGCGCTCGGCGTTGTCGTCAATCAGCAGGATTTTGGTTTCACGCCACATCTTATTCTGGTCTGGCTCGCGGGCTGGGAAAAGGAGTCGCCAAGCGACAACGGCAATTGGCCACTAGTAAAGTCAAAAATCAGGCGAGAGTCAAATTTATGGCGTAAATTTTTCTGCGAATCCCGAGAGCATCCGTAATTGTCTGTAGATGCCTGAGAAATTCGTAAGGAAGGATGATCTTCAGGTGAACAGCTGGTAGACCTTGGCACCCTGTTGCGACTGGTTGAGCTGTACCAGCTCGCCAGCCAAGCGACGCTGCTCGGCCTGGCAGGTCATCACCAATTCACGGTAGAGATCCAGCAGAGTCTGCATACGCTCACGCAGCACGCCCTCGTCACGCTCGGCCTCGACCATGGCCTCATCGACGGCATGGCGGCACTGGGCATCCAGCTCACCAATGGCAGCCCAGTCCCGGCGAGCAAGTGCATCACGCAAGGCGTTACCGGTGGCTTCAAGAAGCTGGACGGATGAACTCATGGCTACTTCCCCTTCACACTGCAGATGCTCAGTGACTGATGGCATCCCAACCGGATTTCACGTTGCGCAACAGCTCGGCCACTTCGTCGATGATCGCCACATCGTTACCGATGTTGGCCTCAACCAGGCGCGAAACCATGTACTCATAGAGTCTGTCGAGATTAGCGGCAATTTCGCCGCCTTGCTTCAGGTCGAGACTCTCGCGCAGGCCGCCGATAATACCAATTGCCTTGCTGATCAGCTCGCCTTTCGCTGCATGCTGGCCATGCATCATGGCGCCCTTGGCCTGCGCCAGGCGGGACAGGCCACCTTCCATGAGCATCTGGATCAAACGATGCGGACTGGCGTCGCTGACCTGGGCCTGAGTGTTGACGGTTTGATACTGCCGAAGGGCCGCCATTGCGTTCATGATTGCTCCACTGAACATTGCCTGGATACAGTCTTTGTATCGGCAAAGCGGTCCTCACCTTGAGGACCGAACGAAGCAAAAAAGCGGATTATTCCGTAGCGGCGGCGGGCTCTACTTCCGGACCGATGCCGTCCCAGGCAGACTTCAGCTGAGTCAGCAGCTTCTGCACTTCATCAAGGCTGCGCGGCGTATCGTCCAGCGCTACACCAGCCAGACGGCGGGTCATGTAGTCGTACAGCGCATCGAGATTTTCGGCGATCTCGCCGCCCAACTTCTTGTCGAGGCTGGCCTGTAGCACGCCGAGGATGGTGATGGTGCTGCCCACCGCCATACCGCGAATCTCGATATCGCCTTCCGCCTGCGCCTGACGCGCGAGCAGAACACGTTCCAAGGCGCCGTCCAGCAACATCTGTACGGCCCTGTAAGGACTGACTTCCTGGCTGGTCTTGACCTGCTTATAGGTGTCGATCGGTTTCTTGCTCATCGTCAGCTCTTCTTCACGAGGCCAGGCAGGCTGGCCAACTGGTTGGTCAGGCTCTCGCTGGTTTTCTGCAGACGAGCAACCAGCTGGTCCATGGCGGTGTATTGAGCCACTAAACGCTCTTGGATTTTACCAACGCGCATATCCAGCGCTTTGCGCTGTTCGTCTATGCCGCCAGGTCCGGTCAAGGTGGCCTGCAACGCCTTGGTGCGCTGATCAAATACTCCGCCGGTTTTGAGGTATTCGCCGACATTCCTGTCGAGTCGCACCATCAAACCCTTGTCGCCCGTAAAGTAGCTGGAGACTTGCTCAAAGTCAGCATCCAGCGCCGAGGACAGCTTAGCGTCATCAATCTTGAGCGTGCCGTCCTTCTGGGTCGTGATACCGAGGTCAGCCAGCGCACGAACCCCCTCTTCTCCCGTCGTCTTGACAAGCTCGTTGCGCAATCCCGCCAGCAGCCCTCGAACCGTGGCATCTCCGACCAGCGCCCCCGTAACCGGCTTGGAGCCTTCGCCAACCTGAACCACGGCGGTTTGCTGTGCAGCAGTAGTCATGACGCCGTTATAAGCATCGACAAACTTCTGGATATTCGTCTTGACCGAGCCCTTATCGACGCCAATGGTGACGTCGATAGTCTTACCGGCAGCCAGGTCGCTCTCACTTTGAGCCGAGGCTAGGTTCAGCGTGACGCCATCAATGGCAGAAGACACGGTATTGCTTTCGCTGACGACCTTGAGACCATCAACGAACAATACAGCCGACTGAGCTTTGCTGATTACCCCAGCCGCACCACTGGTGGAGTTGGGACTGGCGGAGGTAGCAGTTACCCCAGCAGCGGGATTCAGAGAGGTCAAAGCATTGCTGGTGGGAGTACCACCAGAGGCAGTTGCCGTCACTTCAAGCGCGGTACCGTTGGTGGAGTTCAACACCAATCGAGAGCCGGACGCATCTGTTTCGATACTGGCTGAGACCCCTTGGCCAGCACCGGAAGCGTTGATGGCATCTCGAACACTTTCAAGAGAAGAACCATCGCTGATAGCCACATTGAGATTGGTCGAGCCTGCCTTGATGGCTAGGTTTCCGCTTTGAAACAAAGTGGCGCCCGGAGCACCACTGAAGGCAGGTAGCTTGAGGCTAGCGGATGACTGAAAAGCTTGAGTGGCAAGGGCCACAGTACCCGTCGTAACGCCATCCTCAGCGACAGCGACCTTGATGTCGTTGCCAGCGCCGGTCTTGCTTGAGTTCAGTACCAACCGAGATCCGGAAGCATCCGTCACTATAGTGGCACTGATGCCTTTGTCTTTACCGGCGGCATTGATGCTGTCACGCACGCCTGCAAGGGTGTTATTGGCAGCAGTAACATCCACCTCAATACTGGATGAGCCAGCAGAGATAGTCATTTTTCCACTGTTGAACGTAGTGGAGGCAGTGGCAGGCACCGACTGCAAACCGACTTTACTGCTGGTCGCCAGTTGCTGGACCTGAACGCTGTACTTGCCGGCAATAGCTGCAGTGTCCGCTTTGGCACTGAGCACTGCACTGCTGCTCGAAGAGGCAGTGCGAGTCGTGAAAAGAGATGGCTTGTTGAGATTCTGGATGGCGGTCTGCAACCCACTCAGCGACCCTTTCAACGTACCTAGCGCGGAAAAGCGCGAGGTCGTTGCTTTCTCAAGGCGATCAAGTTGCTGAGTCTTCGGTGCCTTCTCGGCGTTAACCAGCGCGGCGACGATTTCATCAATCTTGATGCCCGTTCCAACACCTAGTATTCCAGCCATTTCTCACCTCGCCAAAAATATGACTCTTAACCACCGAATGGTGGCTAACAGTCAAAAGCCGTGCCAACTAAAAAGTTAAGCCTCGGCCTTGAACAGCAAACTACGCACTTCCTCGAGACTCTCGGCTAACTGGAGGGCCTCTTCCGACGGAATCTGCCGGATGATGTCCCCGGAAGACGCATCGGTAACTTTAACCACCACTCTTCCGGAAGCATCTTCCAGGGTGAAATTCACGTTCCGCCGCACCGACTGAACGAACTCCTGGATGGTCGACACAGCTGATTCAACCTGCTCACGGGAGGCACCGCCCTGCCCAGCGGCAGCCGCTTGAACTACAGGCTCTTCCTCGGGGCTGCCAGTTGACTGCTTACGCTCTTCTACGGGAGCAGCGCGCCCAGTAAGCAGCGGATTCAACGAATTCTTGATTGAACCGACGTCCATAACTTTCTCCTCACAAAGAGGTAGCGGGGAGAAGAGCCAAGCCCTTCTCCCCGCAGTCTAGCGCCTCTGACCTTAGCCGAGCAGGCTGAGTACAGCCTGCGGCAGCTGGTTGGCCTGAGCCAGGATCGCGGTACCGGCCTGTTGCAGGATCTGATTCTTGGTCAGTTCCGAAGTTTCGGTAGCGAAGTCGGTGTCACGAATCCGGCTACGAGCAGCGGAGGCGTTCTCAGAGATGTTCTGCAGGTTCGAGATGGTGTTCTCGAAGCGGTTCTGCACAGCACCCAGTTGAGCACGCTGGCTGTCGATGTTGGAGATCGCACCGTTGATGATACCCAAGGCATCCTGTGCTCCCGCGGCCGTACTGATGTCGATCGTGTTGACAGCATCCAGCTCACTGAAGCCGTCGGCACCCAGGCCACCGGACATACCGGTCACTTGGAAGGCATCGGCTGCCTCGAGTTGAACTTGGCCATCGGCACGAGCACCACCACCTTCTACGACAGTTGCAGCAGTACCAATATCGTCTTCGCCATCGAAGCTCTTCGCCTGCAGAGTCGCGCCACCCGAACCCGAGTAGTTGGACAGGATGATCGAGTCACCGCGCGAGCTGGTCAGCTCGATGGTGTCGCCTTTGGAGATCGCGGAGATACCGGTCTTGCCAGTTTCCTTGTTGATCGCCTCAGCCAGAGAAGACAGATCGCTGGTGTCGGTGACCACCGCGGAGACGGTAGCGCTATCGGTATCGAGCGACTTGCTGGTGCCGCCGTACAGGTTGAAGGACACGGTACCGGAGGCAGTGATGCCACCCAGCTCGGCAACGGTACGAGCATTGGCGGTAACGCCGGTTTCATCGCTCTTGGCGTTGACGGCCTTGGCCACTTCGCTAGCCGAGCCGCTGGCAGCGCCAGTGATGGTCACGGCGCCATCGGACAGCTTGGAGTCGATGTCGAAGGTGGAATCGGCGTAGGCGCTGCCGGAAGTGGCGCTGAAAGCGGCACCGGAAGCAGTCGCTACAGCAGCTGCGCCAGAAGTTTCAACCCGGTTGATACCGATACGGTCGGTAGCAGCGGAGCCGATGGAGACGGCGATGGTCTCGTAGGCGTTGGCACCAACCTGGAAGCTCTGCGAACCGAAGGAACCATCCAGAATCTTGCGGCCACCGAAGCTGGTGGTATCGGAGATACGGTTGAGTTCCTGTTGCAGCTGAGCAACTTCGGACTGCAGAGCGGCACGCTCGGTAGCGCCGTTGGAGCCGTTGGCAGATTGCAGCGACAGGTCACGCATACGCTGCAGGATGCCGGTGGATTGCTGCAGGGCACCTTCAGCGGTCTGCGCCAGGGAGATACCATCGTTCGAGTTGCGGGTAGCAACGTTCAGACCGTTGATCTGGCTGGTCAGACGGTTGGAGATCTGCAGGCCAGCGGCGTCGTCTTTCGCACTATTGATGCGGAAGCCGGTGGACAGACGCTGCAGCGAAGTATCCAGACCTTTGGAAGAAGTATTCAGGTTGCGCTGGGTGTTGAGGGACGCAACGTTAGTGTTGACTGTCAGGGCCATGGTAATGCCTCCAGATGACCGTAAAACCGTTTGTCTGAGCTTGCGAGCTCGGGCCTGCATGCTCAGACGCCCAGAGAGTTCGCATTCGTACTTTGTATCGGCGCTGGAGGCAGGAGCTTTAGAGAGATTTTTTGCTTTTTTATTGATTTTTTTTTTGCTTTTACATCAGTGACTTAACCAATAAAAGCAGCAGAACTAGCCACTGTGACGAAATCCCGACAGCCAATCTCCGATTGACTGCCGGGATTTTGCGTGTAACGCCCTTAGTCTGGAGTCCAGCCTTGACGCCAACGGAGCAGATTCTCGCCGCTGAGCATCCAGTCGCGATGCACTGCCTCCCGCAACTGATCCCCCGCACGAGCCGCCGCGTCCAGATCGTTTATATGCATCCGAATGGCGTCGACCCAATCCTTGAAGCGATTCTTCACCCGGGTAACGGGCAGATTATCGTCCTGATAGCAGCGCACTTCGCTGCACACCACCGGGAACCCGCAGGCGCCATACTCGAGCAGCCGTAGATTGCTCTTGCATTCGTTGAACAGATTCTGTTCGACAGGCGCCAGCGCCAGATCGAGATTCAGTGCCGCCAGCGCTTTCGGATACTGGTCTATATCGACGCCCTGATGGATTTCATGAACGAAGGGGCGCAGCTTCTCCGGGCACATGCCGAAGAAGATCCACTCCACCTCGCCCGCTAGCTCCTTCACCACATCGACGATCATTTCCAGATCTCCGGTGTGGCCGACGCCGCCGGCCCAGCCGACCCGCGCCTTGCGTCCTTGGCGACGCAGCCCCTGTAGATCCCCCCACCAATGCGTCGGGAGGTAGTTCTTCACTACACGGATGTCGCCATGCAGCCCGGCAAAGGCCTCGGCGAGAGGTGCGGTAGACACCACGAAACGATCCACCAGGTCCAAACCGCGGCGCAGCGACTTGAGGATGTCTCGGGGCATCTGCGAGCGGTGCGCGCTCTTCAGCGGCAGATTGGGCAGATAATCGTCGAGTTCGTACACCGTGAAGGCACGCGAGAACTCACGAATACGCCGCATCGCCTCAAGACGCTCATCGCCGATCTGTCGTTGCAGCACGATCACATCGGGATCGAAGCGCTCCAGGTCCGGCACCTGCAGCAGCCCCATGGACATCATGCCGTCGACCAGTCCAGCCTCCTTGAGCGCGGAGAACGGCTTGATCATCCGATAGTTGCCACATCCCCAGGGGTCTGCCGGGTGCGCCAGGACAACTGGCAAGGGACGCCAGGTCAGGGGACGCCAGGTCAGACCGGTGTCGCTCTCGAGATCGAATCCGCGACCACTGAGTGCGAGGTTGCGGTTGTAGGCCGGATCACGAGCCAGCGCCGGCAGGTGGCGCTGATAGACCTTATCCTGCTCGTCGACACGAGCCTGCCGAGGCTGCCCTTCATGCAGCACTGCAGCATGTGCGGCCCAGACGGTCAGGTAGCCGGCATCGCGCATCCGCAGGCAGAGATCGACATCGCGGTAGGCACCCATATCGCTATCGAGACCGCCTAGCTGGCGGAACACCTCGGCGCGCACCATGAGGCACGCCTCGCCCACCGCGCTGTAGTCCTGGTCGACCTGCAAGCGCTGCATATAACCTGCGGCGCTCATTGGTTCGCTGGCAAATGCGGCAGTGGCCGGCCCACCCAGGCCGAGCAGGAGCCCTGCCTGGTCGATACGCCCATCGGCCGTCAGGAGCTTGGCTCCAACGATGCCGACTTCTGGGCGCTGGGCATGGTTGAGCAGCTCACCCAGCCAGTTCTCTTGCATCACCGCCGACTCGCCGGAAAGCAGCAGCAGATACTCGCCTTGTGCCGCCGCTGCGGCAGCATTTAGCGCCTTCGCGGGCGCTGCACAGCTCACTACTCGCAGCTTGGCGTCGCCCAGAGCGGCAACAGCCTGCAGCCATGCCTGTGTTTCGGCGTCTGTGGAGCAGTCGACCAGCAGGATTTCGTAATGTGGATAGCTGGTCTTTTCCAGCAGGCTATCCAGACAGCGCTGCAGGCGTGCCAGCGGCACATCGGCGGCAATCAGCACGGACACCAGCGGGCTGGTTGAGTGGCCGTAGTCCACCCGGTAACGCGCGGGCAGGCCGGGGAGTACCTTGGCCTGATAGCCCCGATTCGCCAGATGGCGCTCGATCACCCGGCGCTCGTCCGGGTTGTCGCGCAGCGCTGGCGCCGCGGTAATCAACAAGGGCTCGTCGATATGACCGAGCCCCACCAACCCGCCTTGCTCGATCAACCGGGTAATCAGCTCGAACTCCAAGGCCTCGGCAAACTGCGCGTCGAAACCGCCCATGCTGATAAACAGATCCCTGCGGAACAGCCAGTAGCGGGCCGCTACCAGAGGGAAACTGAGGAGGAGATCGAGATTGAAGCCAGGCAGGAAAGCCCCCCCCAAGCTGCCATCCGGCAGACGCTGCAACTGATCACCGTACACAGCCCGGCACTCGGGGCTGGCCAGCAATTCCAGGCCCGCAATCATCAGACCGCTCGGCGTGAACTCATCGCCCGCCTGGACCAACATGAACCAGTCGAAATCAGCCTCCCCGACCGCTCGGTTGATCTGCCCTGCCAACTCGTCGCCAGCCAGGCGGATGAAGTGCAATTTGTCTGCCGCTGAAGTAGCGGGGGCCGTACTCGGTGTCAGCACGATGATCTTGAGCGTGGAATAGAGGCAGCGATCACCACTCAGGCTCTTCAGAGTCGCCATCAGCTTGTCTGACTGCCCGTCGATATCAAGCACCACCACACCGATGAGCGGCCCACCGCCATGTGCCTGCAGATGCTCACTGATTAAGCGATTTTCCGTTTCCGTCGGCAGTCGCTCCGCCAACCAACGTTCCAGGCTGGATTTGCTGGGTCTTTCCCCCAGACGCGCCAGCATCTGCCGGCGCTCGTGCTGCAGGCCCTCGCTGGAAGAGCCGGCATAACGCCGATACAGCTCTTTATAGAGGGCAGGAAAATTCTTCCGCTCGCGCCCCAGCATGTGATCGGCGCCCGCTCCAACCTCCCGCGTATGCACCTCCGAGGTGACCGTCGGCACATGCACGAAGGGGTAGCGAGTGGCCAGCCGCAGCAACATGTCCCAGTCTTCAAAAGCAGCAAGGTCGATGTCGAATTCACCAACCTCCGCGAGCATGTCACGCGGGTGCGCCCAGGTGTTCACCGGTATGTAGTTCTGTGCGAACAGGCGGTCCCGATCAAACACCTCGTGCTGGAAAGGTCGGTTGCGGCCAAGCTCGACACGTCGCCCCTCCTCCAGGCGCTCGCTGACGTATTCCACGCCGGTGTACACCACGCTCTGCGGATGCTGCTCGAACGCCTCGGCGAGTACCGCCAGGTGATTGGGCAGATAGATGTCGTCATCGTCGAGATAGACCACATAGCGGCCCCTGGCCTGCTTCAGGCCGGCGTTGCGCGCTGCGGACAGGCCTCGGTTGCGGCCCTGACGGATGTAGCTGATAGGGAAGTCGTAGTCAGCCAGCAGATGTTCGACCGGCTCGCCATTATCGTTGATCAGGATGACTTCGAAGTCCCGCAGTGTCTGTCGACCGACACTGCTGAGCGCATCGCGCAGCAGATCGGACCGGTTGTAGGTGGTGAGGATGATGGAAAAAGCGGGCTCGTAGCCGTTCCCTGCCAGCTTTTCCAGCTCAGCCAGCTCACCAGCCGCATGACCGAGAGCACGCGCCTTGTAAGCCAGACGCAAGGCGGATGAATACTCCTGCAACTGCTGCAGGATGCCGGATACGCGTTGGCAGGCCTCGGCCTGGCCACGGGTGTCATCGGCCAAATCGGGGAACAGGCGGCTGACCGGATAACGGGCGAAGGCATCCAGGATCACCTTGGCCTCGAAGGCACGCGTCTTGGCGCTGGAAAGGCTCTCACCATGCTGCCGCCAGTGGCAGAGAATCGCGTCCACCTTTTTGAAGCGTGCGGTGTCGGCGAGCCGGGTCCAGATCTGGTAATCGTGACAGCGGGTAAAGGACGTGTCATAGCCGCCATGGCGCGCGTACAGCTCGCGGCGCACCGCCGTGCCGGGGTTGGGCAGGCAGTTGCCCTGAATCAGTAGTGGTAGCAGGTCCCGTCCCAGGTGGTCTGGATAGTGGGTATGCAGGACCTGATTGCTCTGCTCCTCGTCGAATATTTCCAGGTCGCCATAGAAGATATCGGCATCGACACTGGCGATGCTCTTGCGCAGCGTGGCCAGGGCGCCCGGCGCCTGCTTGTCATCGCTGTCGATCCAGACGATAAATTCGCCGCGCGCAGCCTTGATCCCGGTATTACGCGCCGCCGCACCGCCGCCGTGCTGATTGCGCAACAGCCGCAGCCTTGGATCGTCGATCCTTTCCACGATTTCCAACGAACGGTCGGTAGAACCGTCGTCAACCACGATCAGCTCGAAATCGGCATCGCTCTGCGTCAATACGGAATCGATCGCCTCCTTTACATAGCGCTCGCGGTTGTACATCGGCATGACGACGCTGAAGAACGGAGCTGCCCCACTGGCCGCCGACGATACGCTGGCAGACGCCGCCACCGGCGCTGCAGAGCGAGCACTGAAGACCTTGAAGCGCTCGTCCATCCACTGCAGAACCTGGCTGATCAACTGCGGCTTGCGTGCCGGGTCGATGGCTGGATGGGTAGCAATGCTGTCGACGAACAACGCCGCCAGCTCGTAGTGTTTCGCCTCGATCTTCTGCCCGGTCAGCCGCTCCATGGGCGTGCTGTCGCGCTTGCTGATCTCACGGCGCACGTAGAGTGGCTTTTCTACCCGAGCGAATGGGCCATGGCCGGCCAGATGGCAGAGAAACGCCAGATCGGCACTGATGACCGGGCGGAACGAGAAGTCGATACAGGAGCGTCGGATCAGCTGATTGACCGGTTCGCAGCGATACAGCGCCCGCAACAGCTTGAGATAGCGCTCATGGGCCTGCAGTGGCTCGTCGAAAATGTAATTGCCGCCGTTGGTCTGCGCCAGGGGCCGGCCGAGTTCGTCGATGTAGCTGGTATGCCCATACACCAGGCTTACGCTGTCGTCTGCTTGCATCCGCGCCAGGGTTTCGGCCAGGAATTCCGGTACCACCTGGTCATGGCCGCCCAGCCACATGAAGAACTCGGAATCGCTGTTCTCCAGGCAGTAGCGGAAATTCTCCAAGGCTCCCAGGTTGGAAGCGTGGCGCACGTAGGTGAAACGCTTATCCGTGGCGCAGAACGTCCGGCAGACCTGCTCGGTACCGTCGGTCGAGGCGTTGTCCGCCACCAGCACCTTGAACTCTCCATGGGTCTGCGCGGCAAGCGAGCGCAGCGTCTCCAGGATGTAGGCGCCTTCGTTGTAGATCGGCACACCGATCACGATCTGACTTTCTATCTTCTGCATGCATGCACCGTGTCATTGCGGTGGGCGGCGGGCCGCCCGTAGAACCAGGGCCAGGAACTGGCGATATCCGATCAGGCCTGCGCACCCTGCACACGACGCAGATAGCCGTCCGGTGCCACGGTGATAAGCAGCTTCGCCTCGAGATCCTTGTCGATCACGAAGTCCGTTGTTTCTTTCAGATACTGGTGGACTGCGGTCTTGGGGCTGTTACCGACGCTCCAGGGCCGATCGTCGGCCAGCAGCGAAGCCGGCATGTCCTCCAGCACCGTGTCCATCACCACGCAGTATCCGCCTTCGCATACCAGCGGCGCATAGGCACGCAGTTCGGCCAGGACATGGTCGTGGGTGTGATTGGAGTCGAGCACGACGATCACCCGCTTGCCTTTGGCCAGCGCCTGGACCTGAGCGATGATGTCGGGCGCAATCGAGGAGCCCTCGATCAGGCGCAGGCGCCGGCTCATCGGATGCTCCTCGATGGCTTTGCGGTTATGGGCACGAACATCGATATCGATGCCGACTACCTCACCATGTCCCATCAGCTCCAGCAGCGAGGCGTAATAGAGGACGGAGCCGCCATGAGCGACGCCGGTCTCGATGATCAGATCCGGACGGGTTGCCCAGACGATTTCCTGCATGGCCATCATGTCCTGAGGAAACTGGATGATCGGCCGCCCCATCCATTTGAAGTTATAAACGTACCGATGTGGAGAGGTCTCCCGCAGCCAGATGCGCGACAGCGCCTGGACGTCGCGGTCGGCTTTCAGGCCTTCGATCTGCGTGCACATGTCAGCATCGAACGAGTCAGTCGCGCTCATTGAGGAAATCTCTCCAGGTAAGGGTGTCGGAAGCAATGTAACGCACGCCGTCCCGGCCGCAATTGGCGACCAGGTCCAGGCCCGATACATAGGGGGTAAAAGCGCCATGTGCCTGCGGATAAGGCAGGCGCCGGTAATTCACATACTCGACGTTGACACCCTGGCGCTCGAAGCCTGGATGGTCGAGGTAGCGCGATGCACCGTGACCGGTGATGTAGACATCGCCTCCCAGGCTGCGCACCACGGCGAGAACGCGCTCGCTGCTGCTGCCCGGGATAGCCAGTTCGGTCACATCGACGAAACGCGTACCAGCATCGAGGCCAAAGTAGCGCACCAGCGTGAGCAGGGAAGCACGCGCCAGCGCACCGATATGCGCATGCTCACTGAAATAGACTTCCTCGGCCAGTTCCAGAGCATCCGCAGCGAAGGGCGCACCGGAGAAGCTGCGCCGCAGCAGCATCATGTGAGCATCGCGCCAACGCTCCGGCGGAGCGATACGCACTTCGTCGATGCGCTGGCCCAAGTGCAGCGATTCCAGCGGCACCGTCATCCAGCGCATGCCTTCCGGAGTCTTGAGCTGCACGCGGTTGACGAAACCACCCTTGGAAAACTGCACATCGTCGTAATGCACGAAGATATCAGCCAGGCGCACCTGCTCCAGCAGGCCGACCCAGGGGAACAACATCGACTGGGAAATGACAACACGGGGGGCAGCCGGCATCGCTACACCTCCCCCAGGGTACTGATGCCATGAATGAGCCCGGCCGGAACGCCGCGCGCCATAAGGCTCTTGCGGATTTCCTCATAGAAGGTATTCGAGCCGATGAAGATCGCCCGACCATCTTCCGGAACAATCTCCTGCGGTGAGCGAATCGGCCTCTGGTAGCCATCAATGTACTTGCCATGCCAACTGGTGTTGGAATCGAAGAGATCGTGATCGCCGTAGTCGCCTACCGCGGCGAGATAGGGGATGCAACGCAGCGGCACGTAGTAGCCACAGGCACCATGCAACTGGGCATGCAGCCGCGTGAAGGCCTCGATCCGGCGCTGCGCACGCTCGAAATAGCCGTCACAGTCGCCCTGCACTCCATCGGCGGGCAACGAACTGCCGCCCTTGCGGGCAACAACATGGAAGGTATTGCCATAGGAGCCCCGGCCAACCCGTACTTCGCCGAAGCCGGCAGCCCGCAGGATTCGAATGATCGAGCCTTCGGTGAACATGTTCACATGCTGATGTTCGAGCATCGAGATGTCGCCGAACTGAATTGCCTGCGTCGAGTTGGTCGTGGCAAACGCGAAGGTTCCTCCTGCGACCAGCGCCTTGCAGACCTGGCGGGAAAACTCGACCACTGTGCCCACGTGTTCGAAAACGTCGTTGCAGAACACGAAGTCGGCGTCCAGGCCGAGCGCATCCGCATCGAAGAACTGGTTGATCAGCGGGAAACCCAGACGCTCGCTCCAGCGCAATGAGTACTCGGACGGGTCTATACCCGTAACCTGCCAGCCATGTCGCCGCATGAACTCGATACTGAAGCCTGCGCCGCAACCGATCTCGAAAATTCGCGCCGGCCGCACGGCGCTCACCGCCTCCAGAAAAAAGGCGTTCACGCTTGCCCCATAGGTATCGATCTGCCCCGACTCGGGGTTGATGAAACCGATATTGGCATCCTGCTGGTAAGCGAGATCCAGGCACGCTTGCTCACTGGCGGTCAGTGCCAGCTCCAGGTAATCGAACTCGGCGTTGACCTGCAGCCGCACCGGCATGCGCGCATCGATGCCTGGTACGGCATGCTTTCCGTCACTCAGCCGCCAGTAGAACGGCATCGAGGCGATTTCAAGGCAGCCTTTGCGAACAGTCCAGTGCGGCTGCATATGCGGCTCCAACGGTTTGATGGGAGAAGAACAAGCCCTTGTCAGTGCGCATTCCGGTGAAGTGGAGCAGAGTAAACCCCGAGCGCTCGCTTACCCGCTGGGCCAAGTCATCCAGCCTGGCCGCATTGGCCAGGCTCGGCACGGCTACCCGCAGTCGACGCGACAATCCATGACTATCGAGCACGCGGACGCCAGGCAGGACCTGCTGCAGTTCTGCGACAAGGCGCTCTATGGACGGTGGCTGGCCGACCTCGTGCACCGCCTCGACCGCGAGCACGCGGTCAAGGTGAGGCGCCTGGTCGAAGTTGTAGGCTCGATAATTGACGATGCGACTCGCTGCGAGCCCACTGTCATGGCAAAGCACATAGTAGGCCGGCAGCTCCAGCGGCTCGATCTGGAAGTAGAAAATCGACAGCTCGACACTGTCCAGCTGCTGCGCCACATCGGGCGCCAAGGCGGCCAGCGGACTGGCGATGATGCAGGCGTCGAACTCGGCGCTCAGCGGCTTACCGTCGCGTACCAGCATGTCGTCGTCCAGGCGCACGTCGCAACCCAGCTCGACGCAGATGCCCTCCCCGCGCAGATAATTGACAGCCCGGTCGGAAAGGTCATGTGCCGCAGCAGTAAAGAACAGTGCTCTACGCCCGCCGTATACCTCGCCGGCCGGGTGGGTCTGCTCGGGGTTGCCGATCACCGCGTCCAGTCGAGGCTCCTGTTTCAGGGCATCGGCTTGCGGCTTGTCCGCCAGAATGATCCGCCTCAGGTCGAAAAAGCAGTGCAATGCGCCGGAGGTCAGCGTCTGCGCAGGTTGTTTCCAAAGCTTCTCAAGTATCGGGGCTATCACCTGCTCCGCCGCCACGGCGCCGAAGCGTGCTCGGGATTCCTCGGCAACGCTGGCCTGGGCGGTGTGCTCGCTTCGCTGCAGGACCTGTTCGCGAATCAGGGGCAGCTCTGGCAGATGGCGCACATCGGGGTAAATGCTGTTCGGGTTGAGCACGCCTGCGTTGAACGAAGCGCCGATATCCACTTGCACACCGCGTTTCTCGATGAACACCTCGGAACCAAACATCGCGGTCAGCAATGCCTGTTGCTCAGCACTCACATAAAGCACGTGCATACCCAACTCGCAGGTACCGAAGGGGGTATCAACGGTCGCGTACAGGCCACCTACCGACTGGCCCTTTTCCAGCAAGGTAACGTCCCAGCCAGCTTCCCTGAGCTGGGCAGCAGCCACCAGGCCGCCTATGGAAGCTCCAACTATGACGGCACTGGGCATGATTAGCCTCCGTAGACCATGTAGCTGAGATGCGGGCAGATCGGGTCGCGCTGCAAACAGATTTCGTTGGGCGTGAAGACTTCGTACAGAGCCCTGGTTTCGCCCGGCCAGTTGGCCTGGTTGAGTTCCTCGAACACCAGCACGCTGCCTTTCTGCAGACGAGGCTTGAGCAGGGTCAACAACTCCAGTGTCGGCTGATAGAGACCCAGGCCGAAGTTGGCCATGGCCACGATGGTTTCGGGATGTTCCTGAAGGTATCTGGCGAGCCCCGCTCCCGCTTCGTCCTGAACTACCAGGGCATTGCGCACATGCCCCAGCGGACGGTTGAGGTCGTGCAGTTCGATACCCCGCATGATCTCCGTCAAGCCATCCGGAAACTCCATGCCGCCCTGCTTCTTCAGCGCGATGGCCTCGCCTCCGGAGTCCTCGTCGCCAAGGGCCGAGAAACCGTTGAACGAGTCGAAGCCGATGAACTTGCGATTGTGGTTGTAGGGCTCGTAGATGGCGTTGAGCTGAAGCCAGGTGAAGAACGACGCACCGCGGTGGATACCAAAATCCAGCACAGAACCATGCAGCGGCAGGATACGTTTGTAGACTTCGATGCGCGCCAGCATGTAGCTGAACGACTGGCGAGGCATGAAGCGCGCCACGGCGTGAGCCTTCTCGCTGAAGCTACCGGTGCTTTGCGCGAAATAGTCGCCGATTTCGCTGAAGTAGCGTTTCTCGCCGTCCAGGTAGTTATGTGGGTTGGATTGGTCCATGGGCGATCCTCAGGAGATGGCGAATGCGCTGCGCACGTGGCGTACGACACGCTCTATGCTCGCCTCGTCCAGGTCGTGATAGCTGGGAAGATTGATGGCCCGCTGATACAGCCCGTAGGCCACGCTGTTCTCGGGGCGTGACTCGAACATGGGCAACTGGCTGAGCGGCCAGAAGAATACTCGCCCGTCCACCTGGTCCGCCTGGAATGCCTGCAGGAGAGCCTCGCGGTCAAAGGCCACGCCCTCATCAGCCGCCAGCGTCGGCATCCAGTAGCCGTTCACGGTGTCTGCCGGTTGCGGATTCATGCGCAGCGGCAGGTCCTGGAGACGCTCGCGATAGGCCTGGAAGACAGCTCGCTTGGCGGCGATCAACTCCTCAATGCGCTCGGTCTGGGCGCAACCCAATGCTGCCTGCAGGTTCGACATCTTGTATTTGAAGCCCAGCAGCTCGGGCCAGAACTGCTTGGGGTTGCCCGCGACGCGACCGTGGTTGCTCATGGCCAATACCCTGTCGAACAGGGCGTCGTCCTGGGTTACGAACATGCCACCCTCGCCAGTCGTGAGCGTCTTGGTGCCATGAAAGGAAAAGGCGCCGAACGCACCCAGGGTACCGGCACGCTGTCCACGGTAAACAGAACCGACGGCCTCCGCTGCATCCTCTACGACGGGAATTCCATAGCGACGACCGATGTCCAGCAACGCATCCATATCGCAGAGATTGCCGTACAAATGCACGGCGATGATCGCCTTGGTTGCCGGAGTGATCGCCGCTTCGACCCGCTCAGGGTCGAGGCACCAGCTATCCGCCAGTACATCGACGAAGACCGGCTTGGCGCCCAGGTAGGTCACCGGTGCCGCCGATGCAATCCAATTGATGTCGCCCAGGATCACCTCGTCACCGGGCCCGATCCCGAGGCCGGCCAGCCCCATGTGCAGCGCGCCGGTGGCGCTGGAGGTCGCAATCGCGTGGCGTGCTCCCAGGTGCGCTTTGAACGATGCCTCAAAGCGCTGGATGTAGGCATAACAGTTCTCGCCCCAGCCATTGCGCGCGGCATCGGTCACATACTCGACTTCTAGCTCGGTGATGGAGGGCTTGGTGTAGTGGATGCGCGAGCTCATACGACTTCCAACTCCGGCACAGCGATGACGAAACGACCGCCCCATTGGCGAATCCTGTCGTTCTGCGCCATCACTTCCTCAGCGATGTTCCAGGGCAGGATCAACAGCAGGTCGGGACGTATCTCGTCCAGAATTTCCGGCGAACGAATCGGGATATGGCTGCCCGGCAGGTACTTCCCCTGCTTCGATGGTGCAGCATCGAATACCCATGGCAACAGATCAGGCCGGACCCCGGCGTAGTTGAGGATGGTGTTGCCCTTGGCGGCGGCACCATAAGCGGCTACCCGCCGACCAGCTCGCTTCTGCTCCAGCAGGAAGCTGAGCAGGTCATCCTTGACCCGATCCGCTCGGGCCTGGAAGCCACGATAGGTCGTCAAGTCGCGTAGGCCGGCCTGGGCCTCCGCCTGCAGAACGGCCTCCACCGACGCCGCTTGGGTACGCGGATCATCCTCATGGCAGGCAAAAATACGCAGACTGCCGCCGTGGGTGGCCAACTCCTCAACATCATGGATACGCAGACCAGCAGCGGAAAGGATGCGCTGGACGCTATACAAGGACAGATAGGAAAAGTGCTCGTGGTAGACGGTATCGAACTGCACCAGCTCGATCAGGCGCAGCAGGTGCGGAAACTCGAGGGTGAGCGTACCGCCAGGCTTGAGCACGGCCTTGAGCCCGCGGGAAAAGTCGTTGATATCCGGTACGTGGGCGAACACGTTGTTGCCGATCAGCAGATCGGCCTGCCGGCCCTCCTTCGCCAACTGGCGGCCAAGCGCCTCACCGAAAAACTCACGCAGAACCGGAATACCCAGCCGCTCGGCGGCATCGGCCGTACTGGTGGTGGGCTCGATGCCCAGGCACGGAACCCCCGCGGCGACGAAGTTGCGCAACAGGTAACCGTCGTTGGCCGCCACTTCGATCACCAGGCTATCCGCCTGCAGCGCGAGCGTCGAACGCATACGCTCGGCATAATCGCTGGCGTGTGCCAGCCAGCTGCTGGAAGTGGACGAGAAATAGGCATAGTCGGCCGCGAACAGTTCACCGGCATCGGCATAGTCGTCGGTCTGTACCAACCAGCAATGCTCGCAGACCCACAGGCGCAGCGGGTAGTAGCGCTCCGGCCTCGTCAGGTCGGCTTCGGTCAGATAGGCATTCGACGGCGGCGCGTGACCGAGGTCGAGGAAGGAATGCCGTAGCGCAACGTCACAGTGACGACAATTCATGGTGCCAGCCCAACGAAGTCCGGGGTGATAAGTGAATGCTGACGATCACGTGCCGACAGGTCCCGCACGGGAAGCGGCCATTCGATGGCCAGCGCCGGGTCGTCATGACGCACCCCACCCTCCGCGTCGGGACGGTAGAACTCGGTATGCAGGTAAAGCATCTCACTGTTCGCCTCCAGCGTCTGGAAACCGTGGGCACAGCCCTCGGGGATCACCAGCATGATTCGGTTGGCTGCACTCAGGCGCTCGGCATGCCAGCGCAGGAAGGTGGGCGAGCCGCGGCGCAGGTCCACCACCACGTCCCAGACCTCGCCACGGATGCAACGTACGAGTTTCATCTCGGCATGGGGGTAGCGCTGGAAATGCAGGCCGCGCACCGCGCCGACCTGGCGAGTGTGGGACTGGTTGATCTGCACGATGCGGCGCGGGCCGAGCAACGACTCGAGCTCTTGGGCGCAGAACAGACGCGCAAAGGCGCCGCGCTCGTCGTGGTGTGCGTCACCTTCGACGCGCAGCAGGCCGTCGATCGCGGTGGCCACCGGGGTCAGGCCCATACGCACCCCGCAGCCTGAGCCGCCTCGGCAAACCGGGCGAGTTGATCGCGGGTAGGTACTTCTCCGTCTTCATGACAGCGTCGATACCAGTCGGCAGTCATTTCCAAGGCGGTCGACAATGGCCAGACGGGGGTCCAGTGCAGCCCAAGATGGGCCTTGGCACTGTCCAGATAAAGCAGCCGGGCTTCGTGCAGACCATCTCCCGCGGTGGCCTGCCAACTCAAAGCGGGCCAGTGGGCCTGCAGCGCATCGAGAATATCGGCAACGCGGCGATTGGCTTCCGGCGCAGGGCCGAAGTTCCACGCCTCGGCGCAGGCACGATCCCCCTCTAACAGGCGCTGGCCCAGCAACAAATAGCCGGACAAGCACTCCAGCACATGCTGCCAAGGGCGCGTGGACGATGGCGAGCGGATCTGCAGCGTCTGCCCTGCCTGGACGGCCCGAACCAGATCGGGAATCAGACGGTCCTCGGCCCAGTCGCCGCCACCGATCACATTTCCCGCACGGGCGGTAGCGAGCAGAGGCCCGGCATGATGCCAGAAGGATTTGCGGTAGCTGTCGCACAGCAGCTCGGTGGCCGCCTTGGAAGCACTATAGGGATCGTGACCGGCGAGCTCGTCGCTTTCCCGGTAACCCCAGGGCCACTCGCGGTTGGCATAGACCTTGTCGGTCGTCACCACCACCACCGCAGCGACACCCTCGGCGAGACGGCAAGCCTCAAGGACGTTGGCCGTGCCGAGGACATTGCTCGACCAAGCTTCCAGCGGCGCTCGATAGGAGGGTCGCACCAGCGACTGTGCCGCCAGATGGAAAACGATTTCCGGGCGGTACTCGGCCACTACCCGCTGCAGTAGGGCGGCATCCCGGATGTCGCCACGCAGATCGGTCACTGGCAGCGCCAGCGCATCCCAGTGCGGAGCGTCACCATTCAGCTCACGGGGGAGGGAAAAACCGACAACGTCGGCACCAAGCTCGGTCAGCCAGGCTGCCAGCCAGCTACCCTTGAAGCCGGTATGCCCGGTCAGCAATACCCTGCGTCCGCGATAGCATGCCGCGAACTGATTCATTGCCAGAGTTTCCAGGGCGCCTTGCCGCCAACCCAGAGATCATTCAGCTGATTCTTGTCGCGCAGCGTGTCCATCGCCTGCCAGAAGCCCCGGTGACGAAACGCCATCAGATTGTCCTCCTCAGCCAGGCGCATCAACGGCTCCCCTTCCCAGCTACATTGATCGCCCTCGATGTAGTCGATGACGGAAGGGTTGAGAACGAAAAAGCCACCGTTGATCCAGGAGCCATCACCCGCAGGCTTTTCCTGAAAGGCATCAACCAGATCGCCATGCATACCGAGCGCTCCGTAGCGCCCAGGCGGCTGGATGGCGGTTACCGTGGCCGGTTTTCCGTGCGCCTTGTGGAAGTCGATGAGCGCACTGACATCGATGTCCGCCACACCATCGCCGTAGGTAAAGCAGAACGGTTCATCGCCCAGATGTTCGCGGACGCGGCGCAAACGTCCACCTGTCAGGGTGTCCTCTCCAGTGTTGACCAGGGTCACTCGCCAGGGTTCGACGTAGCGCTGGTGGACTTCCATGGAATTCTTTGACAGGTCGAAAGTGACGTCGGACATGTGCAGGAAGTAGTTGGCGAAGTACTCCTTGATCACATAGCCCTTGTAGCCGAGGCAGATGACGAAGTCCTGAATTCCATGATGGGAATAGATCTTCATGATGTGCCAGAGAATCGGCTTGCCACCGATCTCGATCATCGGCTTGGGTCTCAGGTGAGACTCCTCGCTGATGCGTGTGCCAAGCCCGCCGGCAAGAATGACCGCCTTCATCGCTGCTCCCTCGACGCGGATACCTGAACCGTCAATTAGTCGACGTGTTGTTGTCTTGTATACAGGTATAGCAATAAGCAGGCCACGCATGCGAAGCCTGCTTATTACGGGGGGAGATTAAACCGGGAGGCGGCCGATGGAGTAGTAACGTAGGCCGTAGCGGCGCATTACCTGAGGATCGTAGAGGTTGCGCCCGTCGAAGACGCAGGCGTCCTTGAGCGTGCGCCGGATGAAATCGAAATCCGGCGCCTTGAAACTCTGCCAGTCGGTCACGACTACCAGCGCATCGGCTCCGGCCAGCGCCTCTTCTTTGCTATCGACCAGCTCCAGATCCGGCCGCTTTCCGTAAAGACGCAGGCATTCCGGCATAGCCTCAGGATCGAAGGCACGCACCCTCGCACCCGCCTGCCACAAACCCTCCAGGAGAGTGCGACTGGGGGCCTCACGCATATCGCCGGTGTTGGCTTTGAAGGCCAAGCCCCAGAGAGCGAAGACACGGCCACGCAGATCGCCGCCATAGCAGTCGAGAATATTGCTGCCGAGCTTCAGCTTCTGAGATTCGTTGACCGACTCCACCGCGTGCAGGATGGCAGGCTCATAACCGACCTCGGAGGCCGAGGACTTGAGGGCACGTACGTCCTTGGGAAAACACGCGCCGCCATAACCGCAGCCGGGATAGATGAAGTCGTAGCCGATACGCGGATCGGCACCGATGCCCTTGCGCACCATCTCGATGTCAGCAGCGAACAGCTCCGCCAGGTTGGCCATCTCGTTCATGAAGGAGATCTTGGTGGCGAGGAAAGCATTGGCCGCATACTTGGTCAGCTCGGCGCTGCGCCGATCCATGATGATCATCTTTTCCCGGTTGCGGTTGAACGGCGCGTAGAGCTCCTGCAGCACCTCGATGCTGTTCGCATCACTCGAACCGACGATGATCCTATCCGGCCGCTGGCAATCGCTGACTGCCGCACCCTGCTTGAGAAATTCGGGATTGGCCACCACATCAACCGCCAGCTCGGAGCGCCCGCGCCCTGCCAGAGTCTCTGACATCAATGCATGGATAGCATCCGCCGTACCCACAGGAGCGGTGGATTTGTTGATGATCAGTTGATCGGTTTCGGTGGCCTGGGCAATGCCCCTGGCCACGTCGTTCACATAGGTGAGATCGGCACGCCCATTGGCATCGGAAGGCGTACCCACCGCGATGAACTGGATGCGGGCATGCTTGACCGCATCCGCCAAATCACCCGAGAAGCGCAGCCGCCCTTCCGCCACGTTGCTTCGCACGAGCCCCTCCAATCCGGGCTCATAGATCGGCACCTTGCCGTTCTCCAGCATTTCGCGCTTGGCGGCATCGCTCTCGATGCACAGCACGTTGTGTCCCACGTTCGCCAAGACGGCAGCCTGGACCAGCCCCACGTAGCCCGCGCCGAATACACAAATGTTCATTCCCAGTTTCCTGATCAGCCGCTAGGGATTTTGTTCGGATACCTTAACGCAGCTGGTTGAACAAATTGAGTCCGGCGATTTTGACGTAGCTTTGCTGCGCGGCTTCGAGAATGACCGTCTGGAACGACAGGCGCGACAGGGCCTCGGCGTAGTCCAGTTCACTGAGATCGGCCTGAACAGCCTTGTTGACCAGCGTCACATCCTCGTTATCGACCTCGGTGGTGTCGATCAGATTGAGCCGAGCGCCGATCTCGGTCTGCACCTCAAGCACCTGCCCGATGCCGTTATCGAGATTCTTCAGGGCAATGGATACTTCGTCGCGTACCGCAAGATTCCCAGCCGCAGAGGTAGGAGATGACTCCAGCGACTGTCTCAACTGGGAGATGGTGTTGAGAATGCTGCGCTGCTCCTGGAACTGCGGCTTGACGCCGAATTCATCGCCAGCCGCTGCCGCCCCACTGAGCGTGAAGTCGGCGCCGAACACGCTGAACGTGGATGGATAGGGCCCCGGCGCCGTGCCCGTGGCAATGGGTGTGCTGCTCGGCCCCACCGGTTGGGCGTAGACGTCGAAATCGGTCGCGTTGGTAAAACGCAGCACGACACCGGAAGTAGGGAACTGTGCGTTGAAAGTGGCCTGGTTGCTGATCGTGCCGCCGGCAACCACTGCCGTAGAGGCGTTGGTAGAAGAGCGGGTCACGGCAAATTCGGTCGGCGCAGACTGCAGCGTGAAACTGTGGGTACCGATGCCTGGGGTGCCTGGCGTGGTGGTATCAGCCAACAGGTTGTCCAGGTCCTGCTCGTTGTCGCCCGGTTGCAAGACCACATCCAACTGGAAGCGCATCCCACGGAAGTTGATAACGTTGCCACCATTGGCCAGCGGATCAATCTGCCCACCTCCGGGAACCTCCGAGGTCACGTCGGTGCCGGCGCTGTCATAGATACGAAATTCGTTGCCGCTAACGAACGCCAGCGAGTACGGCTCACCCGCACGAAAATTAGCGTTGAACGTATCCTGATTTTCTACCAGTCCCTGTGACATGAAGACCCGCTGATCCGCAGCCGGCACTGGAGGAATGGTGGTCGCCGGCAGCGGAGGCACCTGACCGGCCAGGGCGGGATTGTTGATCCCGCCCGTTTCCAGCACTCGATCGGCGTTGATTACATCCTCGAACAGACGCTTGCCGTTGTCGTTGATGGCCACCGTCGTCGAGCTGGCCACCTGTAGGCTGCGCTGCCCTTCGTCACCAAAGTAGGAGTAGGTGCCATCGGGGTTACGCAGAAACGGCTCGGTCTTGCCCAGAAAGCCGGCGAACAGATACTCGCCGCGGGCATTGCGGCTGTTCATCAGGTTGAGCAGCTCGCTCTCGCGCTCGCCGAGCTCCTTGGCAATAGACTTGCGGTCCTCTGCCGACAGCGCACCACCACCGGCCTGCACCGCCAGCTCCCGGATGCGCTGCAGCACCGTAACTGTCGAGTTCAGCGTGGTTTCCTCCTGGGTCAGGCTGTTCTTCGCCGCAGTCAGATTGTCCTTGTATTGACCGAGCAACGCCTGCTGCTGCTCCAGCTGCAACAGGCGTACCGACGCCACCGGATCGTCCGCCGGGGTCAGGATGCGCTTGCCACTGCTGATCTGTTCCTGGGTGCGGATCACATTGGAATAATTGCGCCCGATGCCATTAACACCGTTGTTGAAGGCCTGGATGGAGGAGATGCGCATGACCATGATGGCTATCCGGCTTAGAAGGTGTTGATCAGGGTATCGAACAGAGTCCGCGCAACTTGAATGATCTGCGCCGACGCCTGGTAGTACTGTTCGAACTGGATGAGCTTGGCCGCCTCTTCGTCGAGGTTCACCGCCGACACCGAATCGCGGTTGTCGGTGGCTTGCTTGAGGATGGCTCCAGTCGCTTCGCCATCCACCCGCGCCTGGCTGGTCAGGGTACCGACCCGCTCCACCAGATCACCGTAGGAGTCAGTAAAACTCGTGCCGGTGGTACCAGGGAAGTTCGGGTCGATACCGATCGTCGCCTTGTTCTGCAGATCCGCCAGTTTCAGAGCGTTGCGGTTATCCGACACGCCGTTGGTATTGAAGGCGATGGTGAAGTTGTCGCCCGTGCTGGGCCGGCCACTGATGGTGAACTCGAAGGTGAAGTCGTTGGGCGGTGTGCCAGCGGTGATCTGCTGGGTGTTGTTCTGCCCCGGCACGATGGTGTTGCTGCTCAGCACGGCGCCGGTGGTGTCCACCACGTCGTAACCGGTGGTCGAGGTAAACACGATGCGCAGCGGCGGCGTGGTGCGCAGGCTGTTCTCCAGAGCCGCCTGGACCACCGGGTCGTAGATGTCGATCTTGGTGGTCAAACTCGGCTGGGTGATCACCCCGGTACCGATATTGCCTGGGCTGGTCTCGGCCTTGAGCGGCGAGGCGAAGGCCAGTTCCTCCGCGTTCTTCAGATCCGCACGAATATCGTCACCGGCCGTACGGGTCGGCATCACCCGGAAGCGGTCACCGACGGCAAAGGTGCCCGCAGCGACATTCATGGAGAACCCCTCGAACACCAGCGGCGTGGCGCTGGTGATGTCGTACGGAGAAGGCGCGGCGACCAGCGGGGTATCCGGATCGCCATCGTCGTCATACAGCGCCGACACCGTCTGGCCATCGGAGACCCGGCGCACCACATATTCGGTGGCGCTGGTGAATTCGACCTCGTAGTCGCTGGTGCTCAGCGCCGTGGTGTCCTCGATCAACACGTTGAGGTTGGCCGAAGGGTCGCTGTTGCCGACGCGGGCAATGCTGCGCTGGCCGATCAGCAGCGGATCGTTGATCGCGCGGAACAGCGGCTCGCCGAAATTGCCCTTGAGATCCAGGCCCTGACCCAGTTGGCTGTTGACCTGATCGGCAATCGAAAGAGCCAGACGCCCGACGGCATTCAGCGACTCGTCCAGTACGTCTTCGCGGTAGCGGATCAGTCCGCCCATCTCCCCGCCAGTGATCAGCGAGGTGATGCCCTGGCGTGAGTTGCCGCTGACGAACTGCACCTCGGCGCGCAGCGGGTCGGACTGCCCCGGCACCACTTCCAGGCGCGAGGCGGTGGCGCCCACTACCAGCGGCTGGCCGGAGCCGATGAACAGGTTGTAGCTGCTGTCGTCCTGCGGCACCACGGTCACGCCGATGAACTCGGAAAGCTTGCGTACGGCTTCTTCACGAGCATCAAGCAGGTCGTTGGGCGCCTGGCCGTTGGCTGCAGCCACCGCGATGGCATTGTTGTAGCCGGCGATGGAGGTGGCCAGCTGGTTGACCTGGTCGGTCACCGCCTCGAGCTGCTTGTTGATGAAGGCGTTCTGCTCGTACAAGCGGTCATAAATGGTGTTGAAGCGCTTGGCCAGGCCCTCGGCCTCGGACAGCACCAGCTGCCGTGCCGGGATATTGGCGGGGTCCTCCGCTGCGGTCTGCAGCGAGGCGAACAGTTTCTGCAGGCCGGGGGTGACGCCGGTGGTGCTGCCGGCCAGCAGCGAATCGAGCTGGTTGATCTGGTCCAGATAGGCGGACACGTCGCTGTTCAGCGCCGTGCTGGTACGCACCTGGGTCGTCAGGAATTCGTTGTAGATGCGCCGCACATCCACCAGGGTGGTGCCCGAACCTATGTAGCCGGCCCCGCTGAACTGCGGGATGCGCGTGGCCTGCACCGTGTCCTGCCGCGAGAAGCCGGGCGTGTTGACGTTGGTGATGTTGTGGCCGGTGACTGCCAGCGACGTCTTGTTCGCCGACAGCCCCGACAGGCCAATGCTCAGTAGGTCAGCCATGATCTAGCTCTCAGGTCCTTGTAGTCGGGCTTTCGACGGCCGCTACAGCCTGATAGGTCTGCATCTGCCGGGCGATCTGCGCGATCTTGCGAGCGTACTGAGGGTCGGTGGCGTAACCGGCTTCCTGCAGCTCACGCACGAAGCGTTCCGGTTTGTCGGTCACGGCCAGGGCTTCCTGGTAGCGGCCATTGCCCTGCAGGAAGCTCACGTAGTCGTTGAAGCTCTGCTGATAGGAGTCGTAGGCGCGGAACGACGCCGACTCCTCCACCGCCTCGCCGCCCTTGTATTCGGTGGTCAGCACCCGCGCCGAGTCGCCTTCCCAGCCGCCGTGGGCCTTGATGCCGAACAGGTTGTGGCTGCTGGAGCCATCGGCCTGGCGAATGATCGACTTGCCCCAGCCGGTTTCCAGGGCGGCCTGGGCCACCAGGTAGCGGGCGTCGACGCCGATCTTCTGCGCAGCCTCCTCGGCCATCGGCAGCATGGTCTCGATGAACTCGGCGGCCGAGGCGAAGGCCGACTTGCCCTTGGCCAGCGGCGGCTGGGCCACGCGGCGACCGCTGATAGCGTCGCTGTCGCCCAGGCTCAGCGGCTTTTCACCCGCCACCGCCGTGGCTTGCGCTGGCACCCAGTCGCTGCCGGCCAGCGGCTGCGCTTCGCCGGCGGCCGGGACTATGCCGGCCAGCAGGCGGTCTGTGAGCTTGCTCGGCAGGCTCAGGCGCCTCTGATTGAGCAGCTGGGAGTCGTCACGCAAGGCAACGCCGCCCTCGCCCGCCGGCTTGAAGGCACCGGCACGCGCGGCGCCCGTCGGCGCCTCGACCTGGGCGAACGGATTGACCCGTTTCGGCCCGCTCTTCATCTGGCTGAGCTGACGCTCCAGCACCGAGGCCAGGCCGATGCCGCCATTGCTGGTCGACAGGGTCACGGCCAGCTGCTGGTCGTGCATGTCCTGGTAGGTCTTGCTCTCGTTGCTGTTCATGAAGTTGCCTTCGCCGAACACTTCGTTCGCCTTGCGCATGGCCTTCATCATTTCGTTGAGGAACAGCGATTCGAATTCCTGGGCGACCTTCTTGATGTTGCCGTCGCTGTCGCCGCCGACCTTGAACTGGTTGAGCCGGTTCAGGTCGGTGTAGGCGCCGCTGTCGATGCCGGCTGCGATTCTGGAATCCATGGCCGCCTCCGTCAGATCACGATCAGGTCGGCCTGCAAGGCGCCGGCTTGTTTCAGCGCCTCGAGGATGGCCATCAGGTCGGAAGGTGCGGCGCCCACCTGGTTAACCGCACGCACGATATCGTCCAGGGTGGTGCCCGGGCCGAACTTGAACATCGGCTTGGCTTCCTGCTCGGCATCCACCTGCGAGCGCGGTACCACGGCGGTCTGGCCACCGGCCAGGGCATTGGGCTGGCTGACGATGGGATCTTCGGTGATGGTCACGGTCAGGCTGCCGTGGGTCACCGCGGCCGGCTGCACCTTGACGTTCTGGCCGATGACGATGGTGCCGGTACGCGAGTTGATGATGACCTTGGCCGCCGCCTGGCCCGACTCGATCTCGATGTTCTCCAGTACCGCCAGGTAATCCACACGCTGGTTCGGGTCCAGCGGCGCGCTGACGCGCACCGAGCCGCCGTCGATGGCCTGGGCCACGCCCGGGCCGAGCAGGCCGTTGATTTGGTCGACGATGTTCTTCGCCGTGGTGAAATCCGGACGATTGAGGTTCAGGGTCAGGCTGTTGCCCTGGTCGAAGCCGCTCGGCACCGGACGCTCGACGGTAGCACCGGCGGGGATACGCCCGGCCGACGGCACGTTGACGGTGATGCTCGAGCCGTCGCTGCCGGTGGCGTCGAAGCCGCCGACCACCAGGTTACCCTGGGCGATGGCGTAGACGTTGCCGTCGATACCCTTCATCGGCGTCATCAGCAGGCTGCCGCCGCGCAGACTCTTCGAGTTGCCGATCGAGGAGATGGTCACGTCCAGGGTCTGGCCGGGCTTGGCGAACGGCGGCAGCTCGGCGTGCACGGATACGGCGGCGACGTTCTTCAGCTGCACGTTGCCGCCACCGGTCGGCACCTTGATCCCGAACTGGGCCAGCATGTTGTTGAAGGTCTGCAGGGTGAACGGCGTCTGGGTGGTTTGGTCGCCGGTGCCATTGAGGCCGACCACCAGGCCGTAGCCGATCAGCTGGTTGGTCCGCACACCCTGGATGCTGGCCAGGTCCTTCAGGCGCTCGGCCTGCACGGTAGTGGCGGCGAGCAGCAGGCAGAGGGCGGAAATCAGTCGCTTCATGATCGGTACCTGGTCAGAACGGGAACAACGGGTTCATGAAGAACCGGTCGAACCAGCCCGGCTGGCTGGCGTCGGCGAAGGCGCCGGTGCCGGAATAGGTGATGCGGGCATTGGCCACACGGGTCGAGGACACGGTGTTGTCGGTGGCGATGTCGTCGGCGCGGATCATGCCGGCGATGCGCACCAGCTCGTCGCCGGTGTTCAGGGTCAGCCACTTCTCGCCGCGCACGGCGAGGATGCCATTGGGCAGCACTTCGGCCACGGTCACGGTGATCGAGCCGGACAGGCTGTTGCTCTGGTCGGCCTCGCTTTCGCCATCGGTATCGCGGGTGCCCTCGTAGCCCACATCAAGACTGAGGTTCTCGGCCTTGAGCGGGTTGAGGCTGGTGCTCGGGTTGTCGATGGACACGCCGCCGCCGAACAGCGAGGTCAGGCCGATGTTGGCGCTGCTGTCCTTGGACATGCTGGAGCCGGCCTTCTTGCTCGCCTGGGTGCGCTCGCTGAGGTTGATGGTGATGATGTCGCCGACCCGGTAGGCCTTGCGATCGTCATACAGATTGGTTTCGAAGCCGGCCTGGTAGATCGAGCCGTTGGTCTGAGCCGCCGGCAGCGGGGTGCGCGGCAGCACCGGCGCGTAATAGGGATCGTCCGGCTTCGGCGGAGGCGTGACGCAGCCACTCAGGACCACGCAGCCCAGCAGGGGGAGAAGAATCATCAGCCGGTTCATAACCACTACCTCACGGCGTTCGTGTTGCTAGTTGCCGGCGCCTAGGACGCCCGCGGGATTAAAGATTCTGCGTAATGAAGGAGAGCATCTGGTCCGAGGTGGAGATCACCTTGGAATTCATCTCGTAGGCGCGCTGGGTGGTGATCATGTTGACCAGCTCTTCCACCACGCTGACGTTGGAGTTCTCCAGGGTGTTCTGCAGCACGGTGCCCAGACCGGTCAGGCCCGGGGTGCCGACCTGCGGGGCGCCGCTGGAAGCGGTCTCCAGGAACAGGTTGTTGCCGATGGCCTGCAGGCCCGCCGGGTTGACGAAGTCGGCGGTCTGGATGTTGCCGATCACCTGGGCGGCCGGGTTGCCGGCGGTGGTCACCGACACGGTGCCGTCTTCGCCGACGGTGAAGGTCTGCACCTCGGCCGGCAGAACGATGGCCGGCTCCAGGGGGAAGCCCTGGGAGGTGACGATCTGACCGTCGGAGTCCAGGTGGAAGCTGCCGTCACGGGTGTAGCCGACGGTGCCGTCCGGCATCAGGATCTGGAAGAAGCCACGACCGTTGACCGCCATGTCCAGCGGCTGCTCGGTGGTCTGCAGGCTGCCGGCGGTGAAGATCTTCTGGGTGCCGGCGATGCGCACACCGGTACCCAGCTGCAGGCCGGTGGGCAGCTCGCTGTCCTGGCTGGACTGACCGCCGGGCTGGCGACGGATTTGGTACAGCAGATCCTCGAACTCGGCGCGATCGCGCTTGAAGCCGGTGGTCGAGACGTTGGCCAGGTTGTTGGAAATGGTGGTCAGGTTCATGTCCTGGGCGGACAGACCGGTTTTCGCAACCCAGAGTGCAGGAAGCATGTTCTTTCTCCTCGAGCGCCAGTTTCATGGCGCTTCGCGTTGGTGATTAGCTGAGTTGCATGACCCGTGCCATGGCCGCCGCATCATCTTCGGCGGTGCGCATCATCTTCACGTGCAGTTCGAACTGGCGGGACAGCGAGAGGATCGCGGTCATCTCCTCGACGGCGTTGACGTTGCTCGACTCGAGGAAGCCGGAGGTCACGCGCACATTGGCGTCGGCGGCGATCGGCTCGGTGGCGCCCTCGACGCGGACCAGACCGTCGGCGCCCTTCTCCATGGTCTTGGGATCCGGGTTGACCAGCCTGATGCGGTCCACCTCGGCCATCACGTTCGGCGCCTCGCCGAGGGCGCGGATGCTGATGGTGCCGTCCTGGCCGATCTCGACCTTCTGCTCCGGCGGCACGGCAATCGGCCCACCGTTGCCGAGTACCGGCAAACCGTTGCCGGTGCGCAGCTGGCCGAAGGCATCGATCTGCAGGCTGGCGGTACGCACGTAGGCTTCGCTGCCATCGGCCGCCTGCACGGCGATCCAGCCCTGGCCGTCGACGGCCACGTCCATGTCGCGACCGGTCTCCTGCAACGAACCGGGGGTGAAGTCGGTGGCCGGGCGCTCGGTCATCGCGTAGACCCGAGCCGGATAGTGGTCGCCGAACACCGGCATCGAGCGCGCCTGCTCGTAGTCGCGCTGGAAGCCGCTGGTGGAAATGTTCGCCAGGTTGTTGGCGTGGGCACGCTGGGCCAGGGTGTTCTGGCTGGCGCCCGTCATGGAGATGTACAGCATCTTGTCCATGGTTTGCTCCGCAGGTCGGCAATTGCCGCTCGTAACTCAGTTACCTGCTGTACAGCAAACCGCGTGCCAGGACTTAAAATACAACTTATCTACATGATTAATAAGGATTTATTTAAATCAGATAGCTTTGCTTGCCGGCAATCCGGCGGGGCTTTGCCGCTGGCGGCAAGGCCCCTCCTCCCCTATCAACGCAGGTTGATGATGGTCTGGGTGATGGCGCTCTCGGTCTCGATGGTCTTTGCGTTGGCCTGGTAGTTGCGCTGGGCGACGATCAGATTTACCAGCTGGTCCGACAGCTCGACGTTGGAGTCCTCCAGCGCACCGGCCTGCAGGGCACCCAGGGTTCCGGAGCGCGGCGTACCCACCACCGGCTCGCCGGACTGGAAGGACTGCACCCAGGCAGTCTTGCCGACGGGGGTAAGGCCTTGCACGTTGGCGAAGTTGGCCAGCACCACCTGACCCTGGATCAGCGACTGGCCGTTGGTGTAGCGGGCGAAGATCACCCCGGTGTCGTCGATCTCCAGGCCTGCCAGCTCGCCGGTGGTGTAGCCGTCCTGGCTGACGGCGGTAACGGCGAAGGCGCTGGAGAATTGGGTGGCATCACGAAAATCGATAATCATGCCCGTTGCAGCGGCACTGGCACCGTTCGCGCTCCAAATGGGAGGCACGGAGCTATCTGGTGCCGCTGGAACCCAGTTATTCATGGCAATGGTGCCATCGGGATTCACGGTGAAATCCGTGCTGGTAGTGGAAAGCAGCTGTCCAGCTGCGCTGAAAGTCAAACCAGCAGTAGCGGGCACAGTAGCCAGCGCTTCGGAAGCTGCGAAAACTGCCGCGGCAACACTCGCCGCTGTTGCGCCAGGAGCAGCGGCTGCGGCGGTGGCGGCAGCAATGACGCTAGCGTCGCTGCCTCCCGGCACAGCAGCCAGAACACTCGCCGGAGTCGCTCCAGGAGCAGCTGCCGCCGTATTCACAGCAGTAACCGCAGCCCCGTCACCATCCGGGTTGGAAGGACTACGACCATCGACCAATACGTTCATCGACCAGGTGTTCGGGCCTGTCTTAATGAAATATTGGGTGAACACATGGGCATTGCCCTGGGTATCGTAAATATTGGTCGAGGTCGACGAGTTGTAGGTCTGCGGATTGCTCGGGTCAAACGGCGTCACGGTCGGCACCGTGCTGTTCGAGTTCAGATTGAAGGTCTGCGCCATGTTTTCAGTAGCGCGCGGCGATTGGGAGGCAGTGCGAATCTGGATATCGTCGACGATACCGTTCTGCAGGTTGCCAGCCGCGTCTACCGCATAGCCCTGCAGGCGGTAGCCGAAGTTGTTGACCACATAGCCGTCACGATCGGTGCCGAAATAGCCGGCACGGGTATAGCTGATCTCGCCGTTGTTGCTGGTGACGAAGAAGCCGTTGCCGTTGATGGCCAGGTCCAGGGCGTTCTGCGTGTAGTTGATGTTGCCCTGGTTGAACAACTGCGACACGTCGCCCAGCAGCACGCCGCTGCCCTGCGGATTGGAGCCGGTACCGAGCACCGAGGCGGCGTAGACGTCGGCGAACTCGGCGCGCGACTGCTTGAAGCCTGCGGTGCCAGCGTTGGCGATGTTGTTGCCGGTGACGTTGAGGTCGCTGGTGGCTGCCCGCAGACCGCTGAGACCGATGTTGAAAGCCATGGATATGCTCCTTCGCCGTTACTGCCGGCGCTTACAGCCTGGGGTTATTGACCGATGATCTGGACCTGGGACAGCGGCACTGCGCCGATGCCTGCCAGGTTGAGTTTCATTTCGCCGCCGTTCTGGCCGAGGGCGACGCTGTCGACGTTCGCCGGCAGCAAGGTGTAAAGGCCCTTGGTGCCATCGGCGTAGGTCGCCTGCGCTTCGAACTTGTAAGTGCCGGGCGGCATGAGATTGCCGCTGGAATCCTTGCCGTCCCACATGAAGCTGACATTGCCGGCGGCCTGCTGACCGAGGTTGACCCGGTTCACTACCTTGCCAGCGCTGTCGTAGACGTTGACGTAGACGTTGCTGCTGGTGACCGGCAGCACCAGGCTGCCCTTGAAGGTCTCGCTGGTATCCACCACAGCTTTCTCGCTCGGCACGATCACCTTGCGCCCGACCAGGGACGAAGCCTGCAAAGCCTGGGAGGACTGGTAGCCGGAGAGCAGCGACTCCATGCGCGTGTTGAGCTGTTCGATACCCTCGACCTGGCTGAACTGCGCGAGCTGGGCGATGAACTCGCCGTTCTCCTGCGGTTCCAGCGGGTTCTGGTTGTTCAGCTGGGCCACCAGCAGTTCGAGGAACTCGTTCTTGCCGAGCTCCTTGCTCTGGCCGGTTTCCTGCTTGATCTGGTATTGGTCCAGTACGGAACTGACGCCACTGACACTCATTGTCTTGCTCCTCGTTCGCCGCTTACTGGCCCAGGGTCAGCACGCGCTGCATCATCTGCTTGGCGGTGTTCATCATTTCGACGTTGGTCTGGAAGGCACGGCTGGCGGAAATCATGTCGGCCATCTCCTCGACCACGTTGACGTTCGGGTAATACACATAGCCCTTCTCGTCCGCCGCCGGATGGTTCGGCTCGTAGCGCGGGGTCAGGCTGCTCTGATCCTCGACCACACCCAGCACCTGAACACCGCGACCGGCCTGGTCCTGATCGGCAAACAGCGAACCGCGGTCGCCTTGCATGCTCGACTCGAAGACAGTGGCGAACACCGGATGGCGCGCGCGATAGGTCTGATCGATGCTCGAGGAGACGGTCTCAGCGTTGGCGATATTGCTGGAGATGGTATTCAGACGAGTGCTTTGGGCGCTCATGCCGGTACCGGCGATGTTGAAGACACTGGCGAGTGACATGTTCGTGATCTCCCTTATTCGCCGCGCAGGGCGCCGATCAGCCCTTTGAACTTGCTGTTGAGCATGGTGAAGCTGGCTTGGAACTGCACCGCGTTCTCGGCGTAGTTGGCCTGTTCCTGCTGCATGTCGACGCTGTTCTGGTCGATGGACGGGTGGAACGGAGTGCGGTAGCGCAGCGCCGGATCGGCCAGCTGGATGGCGTCGGCGACAATGTGCTGGCTGTCGGTGCGATTCAGGCCGAAGTATTTGCCACTCTGCTTCTCGTTCTGCTCGGCGAGCACGGCGGAGAAGTCCAGATCACGAGCCTTGTAATGCGGGGTATCGGCGTTGGCGATGTTGTTGGCCAGCACTTCGGCGCGTTCTGCGCGGAAGCTGAGGGCCGTTTCGTGGATGCCGAGTGCGTTTGCGAAGCTGATGCTCATGATCTGGAACCTTTGCCGTTTGGGCGTCGTGCCAGACATAAAGCAATGGCTGTGCCAATTTAATTTTTACTTTTAAATCAGCAGTTTATGGTGAATTAGCGCTATCCGAGAGCGGCAAGCGGCAAAGCTTTTCCGCTACGTGGCAAGGCCACTGGCAGCATGGCAACACCCTTTTTGCCGCACAGAAACGAAAACGGGAGGCCATTGGCCTCCCGTTACGCTCTCGCGGGTTTGTGTCATTTCACCTTGTAGATGATCCCAGGGCTGCACTGCACCATCTGGTACAGGTCCGGCAGGCCATTGAGGGCCTCGGACGCACCGAGGAACAGGTAGCCGCCCGGCTTGAGGGTCGCGTGGATGCGGGTGAGGATGTCCTTCTTCACTTCGGCGGAGAAGTAGATCAACACGTTGCGGCAGAACACCACGTCGAACTTGCCGAGGGCCGCGTAGCTTTCCAGCAGGTTGATCGCACGGAACTCAACGCGACTCTTGATCGGCGCCTTGACCACCCAGCGCCCCGGCCCTTTCGGATCGAAGTAGCGCTGCAGACGCTCCTGCGACAGGCCGCGGCCCATCGCCAGGCTGTCGTACTCGCCGGACTTGCAGTTGGTCAGCATGGAGGGCGACAGATCGGTGGCAATGATCTGCACCCCAGCCTTGAGCTGGCCCAGGTTGGTCTTCTCGAACTCGTCGATGGTCATCGACAGCGAATAAGGCTCCTGCCCCGAGGAGCAGGCCGCCGACCAGATGCGCAGGCGCTGGTTCGGATTGGCCTTGATCAGCTCAGGCAGGACCCGATTCTTCATCACCTCGAAGGGATAGGTATCGCGGAACCACAGGGTCTCGTTGGTGGTCATGGCGTCCACCACCTGCTCGCGCAGCCCTCCGCGAGGCTGGGCCTGCATCTTCTGCACCAGCTCGCCGAGGGTCTTGATTCCCTGCTGCTCCATCAGCTTGTTGAGGCGGCTCGACACCAGGTACTGCTTGTTGCTCCCCAGCAGAATGCCGCAGGCCTTTTCCAGAAAGGTCCGGAACTGCTCGAAATCCAAATTGCCTGAAGACACTAATGCCGCCTCACCAAACATAGTTCTAACCGAGGGCCGAGCCCTCAGCCCCCATCAGCTACCCGGATACGCTCGACCACGCGGGAAGCCAGTTCGTCCGGACGGAATTTCGCGAGGAAATCGTCCGCGCCAACCTTCTTCACCATCGCCTGGTTGAACACCCCGGAGAGCGAAGTATGCAGAATCACGTGGAGGTTCTGCATCCTTGGATCGGAGCGAATCTCCGCAGTCAGGGTGTAGCCGTCCATCTCCGGCATCTCGATATCGGAGATCAGCATGAGGAACTCCTCCGCCGGGATCTTGCCATCCTCCACCAGCTTGCGCAGGTAGTCGTAGGCCTGTCGGCCGTCGTTGAG
Organism: Pseudomonas sp. GD04019; assembly: GCF_029837695.1. Classification (GTDB taxonomy): domain Bacteria; phylum Pseudomonadota; class Gammaproteobacteria; order Pseudomonadales; family Pseudomonadaceae; genus Aquipseudomonas. The sequence goes on along the minus strand of NZ_JAOEEA010000012.1, from coordinate 71,558 downwards.
CGCCACCACCTCGACACCGATGCTCTCCAGGCAGCGCGATACCTGCTTGCGTGCCACGGAGGAGTCGTCGCAGATCAACACCCGCTTGGATACCGCGCGAGCCTGGGTCTCGACGTCCACCACGCCTTCGGAAATGGCCTCCGACATGGGCGCCACCTCGGCGAGGATCTTCTCCACGTCGATGATTTCCACCAGCTTGTTGTCCACTCGCGTCACCGCCGTCAGGTAGTGGTCGCGGCCGGTGCCCTTGGGTGGTGGATGGATCTCTTCCCAGTTCATGTTGACGATGCGTTCGACCGAGCGCACCAGGAAACCCTGCACCTTGGTGTTGTACTCGGTGATGATCACGAAACTGTTGTTGATATCGTCCAGCGCCTGCCTACCAGTAGCCAGCGCCAGATCGAGGATGGGAATGGTGCCCCCGCGGATGTTCGCCACACCGCGCACCACCTGGCTGGATTTGGGCATTACGGTGAGTTTGGGGCATTGCAGCACCTCCTTCACCTTGAACACATTGATGCCATACAGCTGCGAGCCGTCCAGACGGAACAGCAAGAGCTCCAGGCGGTTCTGCCCGACCAGTTGGGTACGCTGGTTAACCGAGTCCAATACTCCGGCCATGCCCAGACTCCTTATTGTTCATATCGTCGCGCTCCTGCTAAGCCTAGCAGGCGGCACGAGCCTTGCTTCGTGAGCTGCATGAACGCACTCACGACACTTTACCGACGCATGATGGCAAAAAGCCGTTTCCTTGCCGGTGTTGTACCCGCTTTGGGCCTGTTCGGCTACAGCTCGCTGCACGCCGCGCCGCTGACCCTGCCCGAAGAGCTTATCGGCGCCACCGAAGGCTTTCTTGAGTTCACCGTCGAGGACTATCTAGAGCGTAGCGAAATCCCCGCACGCCATGAGATTCAGGTGAACCCGATCGACCCGCGGCTGCGCCTCGCCGCGTGCGACAGCGATTTGACGCAAAGCCTGGAAAGCCCTGCACAGCCGATTGGCCGGGTAACCGTCCGGGTCAGCTGCGAAGGCACAACGCCTTGGACAGTGTTCATCCCCGCCCAGGTGCGCATCTTCCGACCGGTGGCAGTGCTGAAGAACCCACTCAAACGCGACAGCATCATTGGACCGGCGGATATCGCCATGATCGAGCAAGACATTGGACTGCTCAATCGAGGCTATATCAGCGATCCCGAGCAGGCCATCGGCAAAAAACTGACGCGTCCGCTTCAGGCAGATCAGGTATTGACTCCTGCAATCCTGCAGCTGGCGGAAAGCGTGCGCCGCGGCGATCAGGTGGTAATCGCCGCGCGTGCTGGCGGCATCAACGTGCGCATGCAGGGCGAAGCCTTGTCCGGCGGGACTCTCGGCCAGCAGATCAACGTGCGCAACCTAAGTTCTCAACGCGTGGTCAGAGCCAGGGTGATAGGACCTGGACAGGTCGAGGTAGGGATGTAGGCATGATTCTTGTAGCGCTTATCCCTAACGATTTCCTACACTGTTAAACGACGCACATAATTGCGCCCTAAAGTTTCGACGGAACCGGCCGACAACCCAGTCAAGCGTCCAGATACCGTCAGAGGTTTACACCATGGTTATCGACTTCAACCGGCTGAACAATGCCGCCAGCCCCGCCAACAGCGGGCGCGCAGGCAATGCCCAGGCCAGCGGCCGTAACGAGGCCGTCAGCAGCACTCCGCAGAATGCGGTACAGGTTGCCGACGAGCAGGCCACTGCCGGCAAGACTGGCGAATCCGTGCAGCTCAGCCGTGAAGCCCAGCAATTGCAGAAAGCCGGCGACAAGCTGCGCGACCTGCCGACCGTTGATAAAGAACGTGTCGCCAAGTTGAAGCAGGCCATTGCCGATGGCAGCTACCAGGTCGATGCCAAGCGCGTCGCCGGCAAGCTGCTCGATTTCGAATCCCAGCGCTAGTCCCAGGGCTGCGCTGGGGGTGTTGGACGCCCGATCCCCAGAGCCCGCGATGCAAAGTAACGATCTGCTGCAACTGTTCATCGAAGATATCGGCACGGCCCAGCGCCTGCTTGAGCTGATCGATGCCGAATTCCAGGCCATGGGCGAACGCGACCTGCCGCGCCTGGAACAGATCCTCGGCGAGAAACTCCCCCTCCTCAGCCTGCTCGACCAGCATGGCAGCGCACGCAGCAAACTGCTCGGCGAGCAGCAGCTGAGCGCTGATCGCGCCGGCCTGGAAACCTTTGCCGCCGGCCAGGCCAATGGTGCAGAGCTGCTGGCGCGCAGCGATGAGCTGAACCAGCTGCTGGAAAGCTGCCGTGACGCGAACCAGCGCAATGGCCGGCTGATCCGTGCCAATCAGGCATCGCTCAAGAGCGTGCTCGGCATTCTCCGTGGCGGTGAGACGCCAGGGCTCTATGACAGCCGCGGCGGCGCCGCTAGAATCGCGCAGCAACGCCCTCTCAGCCAGGCCTGAGCCATAACAACAAGCACAGGGACATGCCGGCAATATGCCAGTATGCTAGTGCGGTAGTACCTGGAGATACCCGGATCGTGCCCAACCCATTCCTTGAGGACGATGGCCCACAGCCACCCAAGGTGCTGACCGCACCCTTGGAGATCGTTGCCAACCTGCGTTTACTGCAGCAGAGCCATGATCCCCTCATTGTCATGTTCAAGGACCGCAACCTGCGGTTCCAAAGCTATCTGATCGAAATCGACCGCGATCGCGGCGTTATTGCTCTCGACGAAATGATTCCCAACGATGGCGAGCGCTTCATGCAGAACGGCGAACCGTTCCGTGTGGAGGGCTTTCACGATGGCGTACGCATCGCCTGGGAGTGCGAGGATCCAGTGCAGCTCGGCGAGCTGGATGGCTCGCGCTGCTACTGGAGCTACATCCCGGAGCGGGTGACCTATCACCAGCGTCGCAATGCCTTCCGTGCGGCGCTCAGCCAGGGTCAACTGGTCAACATCGAGCTGTCCGGCAGTAAGCTCAATCCCGGCATCAAGGGCCAGATGCTGGATATCTCCGCCACCGGCTGCCGTCTGCGCTTCGCCGGCGATGTCAGCAGCCGCCTGCAGCCCGGCCAGGTCTACGAGCGCTTCACCGCCATGTTGCCGATCGGCTCCATGACCACTGCCGGCGAGCTGCGCCACGTGCAATATGCGGAGAAGGTCAACATGACCTTCGTCGGCCTGCGCTTCCACCGCATGAGCGGCCTGGAGCAGCGTCAGGTAGAGCGCTTCGTCTATCAGCTCCAGCGCGAAGCACGCCGCGTCGAGCAGGAATAGAACCACCTGCACCAGCCAGAGGCCGCCCATGGGGGCCTCTGCGTTTCAGACCTGGGCTCCCAACACCCTCCGCTCCCAGGGTGTGATCTCGTCCAGGTAACTCGTCAGCTCCATGCCCTTGCTGGCGCAATAGCCGTCGACGAACTCCTCGCCGAACCACTGCCGCGCCAGCGCACTGCCCTGCAGGCGCTGCAAGGCCGCATGCATGGTGCACGGCAGGCTGAGCTTGGGCGGCACCTCGAACTCGCCCTGGATCGGCGCACTCGGCTCCAACTGTTGCTGCAGGCCATGCAGGCCGGCGGCCAGGCTGGCAGCAATGGCCAGATAGGGGTTGGCGTCGGCTCCTGGCAGGCGATTCTCCACCCGCCGCGCCGCAGGTCCACTGGCCGGAATACGCAGCCCGGCGGCGCGATTGTCGTGCGACCAGCAGGCATTGTTCGGTGAGGCGTAGGGATGACACAGACGCTGGTAGGAGTTCACATGCGGTGCGAACAGCAGGGTGAAGTCCGCCAGCGCCGCCTGCTGCCCGCCGATGAAATGAAAGAAGGCTGGAGCCGCCTCACCATTCTCGACGCTGAAGAGATTGCGACCGCTGCCCTGCTCCACCACGCTCTGATGAATGTGCATGGAGCTGCCCGGCGTATGCGGCAGCGGCTTGGCCATGCACACTACCGCCAGACCGTGCTTGAGGCCAACTTCGCGCAGCAGATGCTTGAACAGGAAAGTCTGATCGGCCACCTGCAGCGGATCGCCATGCAGCAGATTGATCTCGAACTGGCTGACGCCCATCTCGTGCATGAAGGTATCGCGCGGCAGACCGAGCGCCTCCATGCAGCGATAGACCTCCTCGAAGAACGGCCGCAGGCCGTTGCCGGATGACACGCTGAACGCCGAGCAGCCAGTCTCGCGACTGCCGTCCAGACCTAGTGGCGGCTGGAAAGGACGATTCGCATCGAGATGCCGCTCGAAGACGAAGAACTCCAGCTCGGTCGCCACCACCGGCTGCCAGCCACGCTCGGCATAGGCAGCCACCACCTTCTTCAGCAGGCCGCGGGTAGACAGTCCCGAACTGCGCCCATCCAGCTCATCGGCGTCGCAGATGGCCATGGCCCGCGACTCGCTCCAGGGCAGACGGAACACCCGCTCTGGTGTGGTGCTGAGCATCAGGTCGCCATCGTCGCTGCCGTAGAAACGCGCCGGCGGATAGCCGCCCATGATGCATTGCAACAGCACACCCCGCGCCAGCTGCAAGCGGCGGCCTTCGAGAAAGCCCTCTGCAGTCATCACCTTGCCCCGCGGTACCCCGTTGAGGTCGGCGGTGACACATTCGATCTCGGTAATCCCGGACAAGCGCTCTGCAAGCGCACTACGGCCGTCGGTACTCATGACTGCATATCCCTGTGGTTGATCCGTACAAAATACGCATCAGCCGTTCAAGATATCAAGCAGTCAAAAGAGATGGATCAGCGCAGGAAGGCTACCACCTGATCGGCGTCGAACGGCCAGTCGAGCTCGGCGCCGCTGTCGTTGCGACGCAGCACCGGAATGCGCAGGCCGTATTGCTCGACCCAGTCCTCGCGCTCGGCGATATCCACCAGTTCGACCAGCAGGCCGTATTCGACAAAGGGCATCAACAACGCCTCGGCCACCTCGCAGAGGTGGCAGCCGAGGGTGCCGAAGAGTTGGCATTCAGGGGGCATCGGGGCGTCTCCGAATCAATCAGAGACGCAGTCTAGCACCGGCTCAGGCTTCCTCGGCCGGCGGGTTCTGCAGCATGCCCTGCAGGCCGTCGAGCAGGCGGCCGTTGAGCTCCTTGGCCTTCTCCAGCAAGGATCCGTCGAAGCGCTCGTCGAGACTGAAGCCGCCGTCCAGCAGCTGTTCCAAGGTGCCCTTGGCATCTTCCGAGACCTTGTCGGCGGTGCGCAGCGCATCGAGCAAGCCGCGGGCGTAGTCGATCAGATCGTCGTTCACCGCACTGGCCGCCTGGCCGCCCTGCTGGGCCACGGCGCCATAGGCGTCGGTGGCCTGACGCACGCTGGTCTGAGTCAGTTGCAGCGACATCGAGGCTAGTTGCGAGCCATCCATGTTCAGTTGCATGGCGCGGTCGAAGGCGCCACCCAGATTGCCGGAATAGAAGTCGCTGGAAATGTCCTGCACCTGCTTGAACAGGTCCTCCAGGGCGGCGCGCTCTTCATCGTCCAGCTCGCCTTCCACCTGCACCTGCCAACCGCCGATCTGCATGCTGCCGGAGCTGCTGCTGGCGCTGGCCTGAGAACCGTTGCCGTTGCTGGCGGCAGCCGCATCGCTCTGCGACCAACTGGCGGAGGCGCTGGCGATGGAAATATTCAGGCGATCGCCATCGCGGGTAGTGACCTGCATGTCGAAGGTCTCGGCCTGGGCGGCGAAACGCTCGCTGCGCGCGGCCACGGCGACGGTGTTGCCGCCACTGGCGGGAGCCTTGACGCCGTAGTCGGACTCGAGGCCTTTCAGGCCGTTCTGAATCTTGTCGTAGGTGGCATTGATGTCTTCCGCCACCTTGCCCTTGAGCACGCCCATGCCGTCGAGGATCTTGCGCGCCTCCTCGAAGCCCTTTTCCACCCCTTCACGGGCCTGGGCCAGCAGGCTTTCCAGCTTGGAAGTGTCGGCGCCGGCGGCGGCCTCACTTTTCAGGCGCTGCTCGATGAAGCCGAGCACCCGGCCTGCCACCTTGTCGGGAGTGAAGTCTTCGCGCTTGCCGTCCAGCGCACCGGGCTCCAGGCCCAGGCGGTTGGCCAGGCGATTGGCCAGGGTGCCCTGGGCATCCACATGGCCACGCGGGTTGGCCAGGGTGTTGATGCCAGTGGGGCGGGACTGCGACGGGGAAAGGGAAGCCAGAGTATTCATGATGAAGTACCAAGCAGGGTGAACTGCCTCTTTGACGGCAGGCACCCCAGAAAATTGAGGCAAAACCGACCAATGGCCACTTTGACCGAGAGCATGGACGCCTGGTTGCCGCTTCGGCATGCTCGCAGGCAATCGAAGGAGAATCGCCTTGTTCACCGACCTGCTGATCATCCTGGCCTGCTCGCTGCTGGTCATCGCCCTGTTCCGTCGCCTGCGCCTGCCGCCGGTGCTCGGCTACCTCTGCGTCGGCCTGCTGGTGGGACCGGCCGCGCTGGACTGGATAGGCTCGGCCCGTGATCTGCCACGGCTGGCCGAACTGGGCGTGGTGTTCCTGCTGTTCAGCCTGGGCCTGGAGTTCTCCCTGCCGCGCATGCTGGCGCTGCGGCGTACCGTATTCGGTCTGGGCAGTCTGCAGGTCGCCCTGTGCGGCTCGGCCCTGGGTGCCCTGCTCTATCTAGGCGGCGTGGCGCCAACCAGCGCCGCAGTGCTCGGCCTGGGCCTGGCGCTTTCCTCCACTGCCATCGTCGGCAAGGAGCTGGTCAGCCTCGGCGAGGTATTCAGCGGCCATGGTCAGAACGCCATGGGCGTGCTGCTGTTCCAGGACCTGGTGGCGGTATTGCTGCTGACCCTGGTGCCCGCCATTGCCGGCCACGGCGGCGAGCCCTGGTACCTGGCCATTCCGCTGACGCTGGGCAAGACCGTGCTGCTGTTCCTCGGCCTGCTGCTGGCCAGCCGCTGGCTGCTGCCCAAGCTGTTCCACGAGGTGGCGCAGGCCCATTCCGCCGAGCTGTTCGTCATGCTCGCCCTGGTCATCGTCCTGCTCACCGCCTGGCTCACCCATATGCTCGGCCTGTCCATGGCGCTGGGCGCGTTCCTCGCCGGCATGCTGCTGGGCGAAAGCCATTATCGCCACCAGGTCGAAGCGGATATCCGGCCGTTCCGCGACATTCTCCTCGGCCTGTTCTTCGTCTGCGTAGGCATGCTGATCGATCTCAAGCTGTTCGCCGAGCAGGGCTGGGCCATCCTTGGCGCCACCCTGCTGCTGCTCGCGCTCAAGGGCGGCCTGGTGGCGCTGTTGGTCAAGGTCCGCGGCGAGAGCGGCGAAACAGCCTGGCGCAGCGGCCTGGCCCTGGCCCAGGCCGGCGAATTCTTCTTCGCCCTGGTGGCGCTGATGCGTCAGCAGCAGATGCTGGAAGCGCCACTGGCCGGTCTGCTGCTGGCCGCCGCGTTCTGCTCCATGGCCCTCACCCCGCTCTTGCTGCGCGCCGCACCGCTGCTGGCCGCGCGTCTGCGCCGCACACCGGGGCGCGAGAGCCATCTGGAGGAGATCGCCAGCCACAGTGCGGAGCTGCGTGGTCATGCGGTGATCTGCGGCTACGGCCGAGTCGGCCAGTCCATCGGGCGCTTCCTGCAGCGTGAGGGCCAGGAGTTCGTCGCCCTCGACGATGATCCGGTGCGGGTCGAGGAAGCCAGCGCTGGCGAAAACAACGTGCACTACGGCGACTCGCGTCGGCGCGACCTGCTGGAGGCCGTCGGCATCGCCCGTGCCCGCCTGCTGGTGGTGGCGGTGGACAAGACCGACGTGGCCCTGGCCATCGTCGAGCAGGCACGCCAGCACTGCCCCGACCTGCCGATCCTGGTGCGCACTCGCGACGACAGCCGGCTCGCCGAACTGCAGGCGGCCGGCGCCAGCGAAGTGGTGCCGGAAGTGCTGGAGTCCAGCCTGATGCTGGCGTCCCACGCCCTGGTGATGCTCGGCATTCCCGAGCAACGGGTGCAGCAGCATCTGGATGACGTGCGCAGTAATCGCTATCGCCTGCTGCACGGTTTCTACCATGGCGCCCAGGCCAACCTGGTGGACGCCCAGGGCCAGCCGCGCGTGCTGCTGCATGCGGTGAACCTGCCGGCAGATGCCCATGCCTGCGGCCGCTGCCCAACCGATATGCAATTGGAAGCGCTGGGATTGGAGGTGCAGGCGGTGCGCCGCAATGGCGTCAACCTGGCGCTGGAAGCGCGGCCGCAGCTGCGCGAGGGCGATACCGTGCTGCTGTCCGGACCGCTGCAGGCCATCGAAGCCGGCGAGGCGCGCCTGCTCGGCGGGGCCTGATTCAGATACCGGCGGCGCCCAGCAAAATCGCCGCCGCCGCCTTGGCCTGCAACGCCTGGTCCCCCGGGCCCTGCACGTGGGCCATGCTCAGTGCGCCCTCCAGCAGAAACTGCAGCTGCCCGGCCAGTTGCTCCGCCTGGGACGCCTGCAGCGCCTGCAACAGCTCGCGGAAATGCCCACCGAAAGCCGCCTTGAACCCCGCCGCCTGACGATGGATCGGGTGCTCGCGGTCATGAAACTCCGCCGCCGCATGAATAAAGCTGCAGCCGCAGAAATCGCGCTCGTTGATCCATGCATGCAGGCCGTCGAAGGTCAGCAACAGCGCCTCGCGCGGCAGCTTGGCGGCGCGCAGCTGGGCCAGGTTGCCGAGCGTCTCGCGCTCGCGCTCTTCGAGCACGGCCAGGATCAGCTCGTCCTTGGAGCGGAAGTGCTTGTACAGGGTCATCTTGGCCACCCCGGACTCCGCCAGGATGCGGTCGATGCCCGTGGCGTGGTAACCCTCGCGGGCGAACAGGCCTTGGGCGGTGCTGATCAATTGTTCGCGTTTGCTCGATGCCATCTGGCCCTCCAAGGCGGACATTATGCGGGCGGCGATGACCGCGCTCCAGTTCGGAAAAATCCCCACTTGAAATATACAGACCTGTCTGTCTAATATCGAGTCACACCCCTTCGCGAGACTCCTCCCATGCAGCTTCATGACTTCACCCTCTCCGGCAACTGCTACAAGGTCCGCCTGTTCCTCGCCCTGCTCGGCCGTGAAGTCGAGCTGCAACAGATCGATCTGCTCGGCGGCGCGCAGAAGCGCCCGGAGTTCCTAACCCTCAACCCGCGCGGCCAGGTGCCGGTGCTGGTCGATGAAGGTCAGGCGATCTATGACTCCCAGGCCATTCTGGTGTACCTGGCCAAGCGCTATGCCGACCCCAGTTGGTACCCGCAGGACGTCCTGAGCCAGGCGCGCATCGCCAGCTGGCTGAGCTTCGCCGCCAACGAAGTGGCCAAGGGTCCGGGACAAGCCCGCCTGCATGGGCTGTTCCGCATGCCCGGCGACCTGCAGCAGGCCCAACAGCGCGCCGTGCAGGTACTGGAGCTGGTGGACGCACATCTGGCTCAGCACAGCTGGCTGGCACAGGGTTCGGCGCCGACCATCGCCGACCTCGCCGTCTACCCTTACATCGCGCTGGCCAGTGATGGCGGATTGGACCTGGCGCCCTATGCCAACCTCGCCGCCTGGTTCGCGCGTATCCGCGCCCTGCCCGGCTACATCGGCATGCCCGGCCTCTGAGGAGTTCGCCATGGACAGCCCCTTCCATCCCGGCGAGCAGCAGATCCAGTCCCGCCTGGGCGTGCGTGACAAGCTGGAGGAGATCGGCAAGCGAGTGATCCGCGACCATATGCCGGAGCAGCACCGCGAGTTCTTCGCCCTGCTGCCCTGGCTGCTGGTCGGCAGCCGCGACGCCGCTGGCCAGCCCCAGGCCTCGGTGCTCTGGGGCGCACCGGGCTTCGTCCACTCGCCGCAGCCGCAGCGCCTGCAGATCCGGGCACTGCCCGAGGCGGACGATCCACTGGCCGCCAACCTGCATGACGGCGCAGGACTCGGCCTGCTCGGCATCGAGCTGCCGACCCGCCGGCGCAACCGGCTCAATGGCCGCGCCCGCCATCTCGACGAGGGTGGCTTCGCGGTCGACGTGCACGAGTCGTTCGGCAACTGCCCCAAGTACATCCAGGTGCGTCGCTGGCAGGCCGAGCCGCGTGAGCCCGGCCCACTGGAACAGGGCGAAGGTCTAGACCCGCGCTGGCTGCCCCTGGCGCTGCACAGCGACACCCTGTTCATCGCCAGCAGCCATGGCGAGGACGTCGACGTGTCGCACCGCGGCGGCCCGCCCGGCTTCGTTCGCCTGGGCACGGATGGTCGCCTGTGGTTGCCGGACTACAGCGGCAACTTCATGTTCAACACCCTCGGCAACCTGCTGCTGGAGCCGCGCTGCGCGTTGCTGTGGATCGACTTCGCCAGCGGCGACCTGCTGCAGTTGGAAGCCCGCGCCGAGCTGGTTTGGCCCGAGGACTATCCCGAACCCGCGCCGCCCGGCGCTGAACGTATGCTGGCGCTCACCCCCGGTCGCTGGCGCCTGCGCCGCGCCCGCCTGCCCCTGGCCTTCGGCATCGCCGAACCCTCGCCCTTCCTGCCCGTTGAAGGAAACTGATATGCGCCCCCTGCTCTTCGCCCTGCTGCTGATGGTCGCCGGCACCAGTCAGGCCGCCGGCCTGCGTTTCGCCCTGGTCAAGACCGCCGAGACCGAGACCCGCGACGCCTTTACCGTCGAGGGCGGTGCCTGGACCGAGAAGGCCATCGCCAACCACGTGGCCGTGCTGATCGAGCATCACGCCGCCACCCTGTTGCTCGATACCTCCCTGGGCCGCCAGGTGGACCAGCAGTTCGAATCGGAAATGCCCTGGTACGACAAGCCACTGCTGCGCTATGGCCAGGTCACCCCGGTGCGCGACCAGTTGGACCATGCCGGCATTCGCGTCGACCGCATCCTGCTCACCCACAGCCACTGGGACCACGCTTCCGGCCTGGCCGACTTCCCGGAAGTGCCGGTGTGGGCGCCCTACGAGGAGATCGAATTCAGCCGCATCGCAACCCCGCCGGCGGTGCTGCCCAGCCAGTTCGCCCATGCCATCCGCTGGGTGCCGTTCCAGTACGGCGAATACCCGTTCATGGGCTTCGCCCGCAGCCACGACATGTTCGGCGACGGCAGCCTGGTGCTGGTGCCGCTGGAAGGCCACACACCCGGTTCGGTCGGCCTGTTCCTCACCCTCGACGACGGCCGTCGCTTCTTCTTCACCGGTGACACCAGCTGGCGCCTGGAAGGTTTCACCGGGCCGAAGGAAAAGTTCTGGATCAGCAAGCGCATGGTCGACAACGATCCGCAAGGCACCCGCCAGCAGCTGGAGAAAGTCCACCAGCTGCTGCTGGAGCAACCGCAGCTGACGGTGATCCCGGCCCACGATGAAATGGTGCAGCGCAAGCTCGGTTATTTCCCACACTGGATCGAATAAGGCCTCGACCAAGGTCTAGAAGCCGCCGCCGCGGCAAAGTGGCTTACTCCCCTCGCTGCAACCGGACCGGACAACCGGGCCGCCATCACCAGCCGAGGACAATAACAATGAGCAAGTCCCCTCTTGCCCGCGGCGTGGCCCTGGCCGCGCTGGGCACCAGCCTCACCCTGCCGACCATCAGCCAGGCCGCCTTCATCGAAGACAGCAAGGCCAGCCTGGAACTGCGCAACTTCTACATGAACCGCGACTTCCGCCAGGAAGGCGCCGCCCAGTCCAAGGCCGAGGAATGGGCCCAGGGCTTCCTGCTGCGCTACGAGTCGGGCTACACCGAAGGCACCGTAGGCTTCGGCGTCGACGCCATCGGCACCCTGGGCTTGAAGCTCGACTCCAGCCCCAGCGAGAGCGGCACCGGCCTGCTGCAGCGCGACCGCGAAACCGGCCGCGCCCAGGATGACTATGGCGATCTGGGCGTCACCGCCAAGGTCAAGGTCTCCAACAGCGTGCTCAAGGCCGGCACCCTGATGCCCAAGCTGCCGACCGTGCAGGCCAACGACTCGCGCCTGCTGCCGCAGAGCTTTCAGGGTGGCTGGATCAATTCCCAGGAGATTGCCGGGCTGACCTTCGATGCCGGCCAGCTGAGCCGGGTCAACCAGCGCGACTCCTCCGACCATGAAGCCATGACCATGACCGGCGGCAACGGCCGTGGCATCACCGGCACCGGTGGCGTCACCAGCGACGAGTTCAACTTCGCCGGCGCCAGCTACAAGTGGAACGACCAGCTGACCACCGCCTACCACTACGGCGCCCTGGATGAGTTCTACAAGCAGCACATCCTCAACGCCGTGCACCTGCTGCCGCTGGGCGACAAGCAGAGCCTGAAGAGCGATATCCGCTTCGCCCGCTCCACCGACGACGGCCAGACCAACGTCGACAACAAGGCCTTCGGCGCCATGTTCACCTACAGCCTGGGCGGCCACGCCTTCGGCCTGGGCTACCAGAAGATGAGCGGCGACACCGGCTACGCCTACATTGGCGGAACCGACCCGTTCCTGGTCAACTACGTGCAGATCGGCGACTTCGCCTTCAAGGACGAAAAGTCCTGGCAGGCTCGCTACGACTACAACTTCGCCGCCCTCGGTATCCCCGGCCTGACCTTCATGACCCGCTACCTCTCCGGCGACAACGTCGACCGCGGTGCCGGCCTGTCCGAAGGCAAGGAATGGGAGCGCAACACCGACATCGCCTATGTGTTCCAGGACGGCCCGCTGAAGAACTTCGGCGTCAAATGGCGCAACGCCACGACCCGCTCCAACTTCGGCAACGACCTGGACGAGAATCGCCTGATCCTCAGCTACAGCCTGTCGCTCTGATAGATCTCGAGGCAACCGACCGTCCTGCTGTCTACTCGCCGTCTCGGGCTCCTGGCCCTCGCCTACAAGTTGGGAGGGTGAAGAGCTTGGTAGCCCGGATGCAATCCGGGGGCGGAGCTGCCCGCTCCCCGGATTACATCCGGACTAGACCGCCAAGCCACACAGCAACGAAAAAGCCCGCCGATTGGCGGGCTTTTGCTATCCAGCGCGGACTCAGTCCTGGCTGTTGGCGCCGATCTTGTGGATCGACAGGTCGGCACCGTAGTACTCCTGCTCCTGGCTCAGGCGGATGCCGGTCGAGGCCTTGAGCAGGCCGTACACCAAGAAGCCGCCGACCAGCGCCACCAGCACGCCCAGCGCGGTGCCGATCAGCTGGCTGGCCAGGCTCACGCCACCGAGACCGCCCAGGTAGCTCTGGCCGAAGATGCCGCAGGCGATGCCGCCCCACACGCCGCACAGGCCGTGCAGCGGCCACACGCCGAGCACGTCGTCGATCTTCCACTTCACCTGGGTCGCGGTGAACGCCCAGACGAACAGCGCACCGGCGATGGCGCCGGTGACCAGCGCGCCGACCGGGTGCATCAGGTCGGAGCCGGCGCACACCGCCACCAGGCCGGCCAGCGGGCCGTTGTGCAGGAAGCCCGGGTCGTTGCGACCCACCAGCAGCGCGGCAACGGTGCCGCCGACCATGGCCATCAGCGAGTTGACCGCCACCAGGCCGCTGATGCTGCCCAGGGTCTGGGCGCTCATCACGTTGAAGCCGAACCAGCCGATGATCAGGATCCACGAGCCCAGGGCAAGGAACGGGATGTTCGACGGCGCGAAGGCCACCAGGCGCCCCTCGCGGTAGCGGCCATCGCGGCGACCTAACAGGATCACCGCGCCGAAGGCCAGCCAGCCGCCAACCGCATGTACCACCACCGAGCCGGCGAAATCATGGAAAGCGGCGCCGAAGCGCTCGGTCAGCCAGGCCTGCAGACCGAAGTTGCCATTCCAGATCAGCCCCTCGAAGAACGGATAGACGAAGGCGACGATCAGCAGCGTGGCGCACAGCTGCGGGCCGAACTTGGCGCGCTCGGCAATGCCGCCGGAGATGATCGCCGGGATGGCGGCGGCGAAGGTCAGCAGGAAGAAGAACTTCACCAGGGCGTAACCGCTACCGGCGGTCAGCTCGCTGGCCGGCGCGAAGAAGGTCACGCCATAGGCCACCCAGTAACCGACGAAGAAATAGGCCAGGGCCGAGACGGCGAAGTCGGAGAGAATCTTCGACAGGGCATTGACCTGGTTCTTGTGCCGCACCGTACCCACTTCGAGGCAGGCGAAGCCGGCGTGCATGGCCAGAACCATGATCGCGCCGAGCAGAATGAACAGGGTGTTGGAGCCGTGAATCAGGGTTTCCACGGCGCTGTTTAGGTTTTCCATCGAATGGCTCCCCGGTCGAATAAGCACCAAAAACGATCTCGATTCCGATGCGATGCACCAAACATGAGCAATTGCTCGTCATGCACCGCCGCCACTGCGCTCCGAATCGGAGCAGAAGGTTTCGCAAAAAATCACCAATGTGATTTTTCACCTTTATTTTCAGTGACATATCGAAAGAGACAACAGATCCACCGTGGACCAGGCGCGCCACCAAGGGGCACGCATGAAACTCGGCGCACCATGGCGAGGCAAAAGATGTGCCACACAAGGGCACGAATAAAGCCTGAACCTGGCCGGCCTACCCCCGCTCGAACCTGAAGAGTCCGCAACCACGACCCACAGGAGGGCGCCATGCCTACTACCCCGAACTCCGATCTGTCCGGCTTCGAAACCACTGGCACCACCAGCACCACTGCGAACATCGACAAGGACACCCACCGCCGCAACCTGCGCGATGCGCAGAATGCGCTGTCCGCCGAGTTCCAGGCCCTGATCAGCGACACCGAGCATCTGCTGCGGCAGACCTCCGACGTGGCCGGCACCCAGGTGCAGGAGCTGCGCGCACGCATCAGCGGCAACCTTGGCCGGGCCAAGGACATCCTCAAGGACACCGAGCACAGCCTGGAAGTCCAGGGGCGCCTGGCCGTGGCGAAAACCGAGGAATACGTGCAGCAGCATCCCTGGCAAACCCTCGGCGTAGCCGCTGGCGTGGGCTTCCTGCTCGGCCTGCTGGCCGGGCGCCGCTAAGCCGGAGACCGAGCATGGATGACATGCAGTCGCAGGCGGCCAGCGAGCCGCCCAAGCCCTCCCTGAAGAAGCTGGGAGGCGCCCTGGTCGGCCTGCTGCAGGGCCATCTGGAGTTGCTCGGCATCGAGTTCCAGGAGGAGAAGTCGCGCTCGTTCCGACTGTTCATCTTCTCCGGCCTGAGCCTGATCTTCGGCCTGCTGGTCCTGCTCGGTCTGTCGACCGTGGTGCTGATCGCCTTCTGGGACACCTACCGCCTGCCCGCGGCCATCGGCCTGTGCCTGGTATTCGCCACAGCCATGCTGCTGTGCGTATTCAAGGCCATGCGCCTGGCACGCGACGGCGAGTCACCGTTCCGCGCCACGGTCACCGAACTGGCCCGCAACAAGGAGCGCCTATTGCCATGAGCGAAACTCTGTCCAGTGCGGCTCGCCGCGACATGCGCAAGGAGCTGGTCCGCCTGCGCATGGAGATGCACCGCCAGCAGCTGCGCTACCACGTGCAGCCATTGGCCCATCCCCTGCAGCAGCTGCGCCAGATGCGTCAGGGCGAGCCAGCCAATGTGAAGACCCCGCTGATGGTTGCCGCCGGCGTGCTGTTGACCCTGTTCGGCGGG
Source organism: Pseudomonas sp. GD04019 (assembly GCF_029837695.1). Taxonomy (GTDB): domain Bacteria; phylum Pseudomonadota; class Gammaproteobacteria; order Pseudomonadales; family Pseudomonadaceae; genus Aquipseudomonas. The sequence continues at coordinate 56,088 of NZ_JAOEEA010000012.1, read as the reverse complement.
CGTCTCGGCGCCTTCGGCAAGCTGGCACGCGTCGGTCTTATGCTCTATCCGGTGGTGCGTGGTGTGCAGGCGGCACAACGGCCGCCTGTAGAGCGGCATCACTAGGTAGTCCGCGCTCTGGCCCAGGCGGATGCTCATCGCTGATAGTGACGCCAGCGGGGGTCAGATCAGGATCGGTCGGTGGAACGGCGCCAGTTCCATGCGGTTGCGGCCGTTCTGCTTGGCCCGGTACAGCGCCTTGTCGGCACGCTCGATCAGCGCCGGTACTGTCTCCTGCAGGTAGTACTGGGCCACGCCGATCGAGGCGGTGACGCGAACATTGGCCGGCATCCCCTCGAAATTGGCTTCGGCCAGTGCATCCTGGATGCGCTTGATGCAGTGCTGGGCCATTTCCAGCGAAGTCTGCGGCAGGAACAGGAGAAACTCCTCGCCGCCGTAGCGGGCGAAGAAGTCGGTGCTGCGCAGCAGCGGCTGCACGGTATTGGCGAAGGTCTTGAGCACCTCGTCGCCGACCGGATGGCCGTAGGTATCGTTGATCCGCTTGAAGTAATCGAGGTCGAGAATGCATACGCAGAAACCGGCACCGCCGCGGTCGGTGCGGTTCTTCTCGTGGTGCAGCATCTCCAGCAGGTAGCGCCGGTTGTACACCCCGGTCAGCTCGTCATGGGTGGCCAGTTCGGTGACCTGCTGCAGCACCTCCTGCAACTGCGCATTGCTGGCCATCAGCTTCTTGCGCAGGTTGCTGATATTGCCGCCGAGGATGGAAATGAACGGCAGGAAGGCGGAGAAGCTGCACCACAGCACCATCTCCACCGCCAGATTGAAACGCTCGCCGTCGATACGCTGGATCAGCGGCAGGGTCAGGCCGTAGGCGACTATGGTCAGCAGGCTCAGGCCCAGCAGCTCACGGGTGTGCAGCTTGAAGCAGCCGAACACCATGATGATCAGCAGCACCACCAGATAGGCGCCACGCGCCTCGCCGGCGTAGGTCTGGGTGAACAGCACCATGGCGATGGCCGCGACCATCTGCGCCATGGTCAGGCTAGGATCGCGGAAACGCAGGTTGAGGCCGAAGTGGAACAGGAGGAAGAAGCCGAGGTTGGTGGCTACCGCGATGGCCGCCCAGACCGGCATGACCCAGGACGGGGAGATACCGTTGTACAAGGAAACGCCCTGGGGAACGCAGGCCAGAACGTACATCGCCACACTCATCATGAAACGGCGGATGCGTAACTGCTGCTGCGAGTCCTTGGGTAAGGCAGCTTCTGAAATCACGTGCTGATTCTCTAATTGTTATTGGACGCGATGGCACGACGATATCACTGTGATCACAAAAAAAACCATGCATCGCCCTGCCGCCTGTCGCCCGCTCAGTGGTGGCGGGACCAAAGCGCCCCGGTACTTGCAGGCATCGCCGTGAACACCGAAGCTAGGGCCATACGGCCTGGCGGAGCCAGGAAACCACCCACCGGCGAGGACAGTCCTTGGATTGGCAAACCCTGCTCACCCGTGAACGTCTCGGCAAACCTGTCCATAGCTCTGACGAGCTGGGCCGCAGCCCCTTTCACAAGGATCACGACCGCATCATCTTCTCCGGTGCCTTCCGCCGCCTGGGACGCAAGACCCAGGTCCACCCGGTCTCCAGCAACGATCATATTCACACGCGCCTGACTCACTCCCTGGAGGTCGGCTGCGTGGGCCGCTCGCTGGGCATGCGCGTCGGCGAGATGCTGCGCGACGCGCTGCCGAACTGGTGCGAGCCGAGCGACCTGGGGGTGATCGTACAGTCCGCCTGCCTGGCCCACGACATCGGCAACCCGCCGTTCGGCCACTCCGGCGAGGACGCTATCCGCCACTGGTTCCAGCAGGCCAGCGGGCGCGGCTGGCTGGATGACATGAGCGACGCCGAACGCGGCGACTTCCTCAGTTTCGAGGGCAATGCCCAGGGCTTCCGCGTGCTCACCCAGCTGGAATACCACCAGTTCGACGGCGGTATGCGCCTGACATACGCGACCCTCGGCACCTACCTGAAATACCCCTGGACCGCCCGCCACGCCGAGGCCGTGGGCTACAAGAAGCACAAGTTCGGCTGCTACCAGCACGAGCTGCCGCGCCTGGAACAGATCGCGGCCAAGCTCGGCCTGCCCCAGCTCGGCGAGCAGCGCTGGGCGCGCCATCCGCTGGTCTATCTGATGGAGGCGGCGGACGACATCTGCTACGCGCTGATCGACCTGGAAGACGGCGTGGAGATGGAGCTGCTCGACTATGCCGAGGTCGAGGCGCTGCTGTTTGACCTGGTCGGCGACGACCTGCCGGAAACCTACCGCCAGCTCGGCGCCAGCGACTCGCGCCGACGCAAGCTGGCGATCCTGCGCGGCAAGGCCATCGAACACCTGACCAACGCTGCCGCGCGGGCCTTCGTCGAGCAGCAGCCGGCCTTGCTCAGTGGCACCCTGGAAGGTGATCTGGTGGAGCACATGCACGGCCCGGCCAAGCGTTGCGTGCTGCGCGCCAAGGGCATGGCGCGGGAGAAGATCTTCCAGGACAAGCGCAAGACCCTGCACGAGATCGGCGCCTACACCACCCTGGAAATTCTGCTCAACGCCTTCTGCGGCGCGGCTCTGGAGCAGCATTCCGGGCGCGGCCTGTCGTTCAAGAACCGGCGCATCCTCGACCTGCTGGCGCACTACGCGCCGGAGCCGGGCTGGCCGTTGTACCTGTCATTCCTGCGCATGATCGACTTCATCGCCGGCATGACCGACAGCTACGCCACCGAAATGGCCCGGGAGATGACCGGGCGCTCCAGCCCGGTGTGATGCGATGAAGGAGCTGCTCAAGCAGGCGATCAGCTGGCACGCAGGCCCACCGGCCTGGGGCCCGGCGGTGATCGCCGGCCTGGGTTGCGCCCTGCCCCTGGTGCTCGGGCTGTTCAGCGGCCATCCCGGTTTTCTCTGGGCCTCGGTCGGCGCCTTTCAGGCCGCTCAGGCCAACCCGCTGCACCGCTTCGGCATGCTGCGCCTGCTGTTGCTCACCCTGCTCGGCGCCTGCAGCGCCGGCCTGGGCTTCTGGTCGGCCAGCCACCCGCTGCTCAGCCTCTGCCTGTTTGGCGCCTACGGTTTTCTCCTGGCCTGGCTGCAGCGCTTCGGCACCGAGGCCGGCAAGCTGGGCATCGGCCTGGCCGTGTGTCTGTGCCTCGGCCAGGGCCAGTTCGGTATCGGCAGCCTGAAGAACGCCGATGCGGTAGGCGCGCTGTTCGTCCTCGGCGGGCTCTGGGTCGCCCTGCTCGCCTTCGGCCTGCGCGGCCTGCATGGCCTGCGCATGTGGCCGTACATGCCGCGTTTCATGGCCATCCTCAAGGTCCTCAAGCGACACGCCAAGCGCCTGCCGGAACAGCGCTGGCGCTTGCATGCGCTGGGTTGCACCCTGGGTTGCGCGGCGGCCGGCCTGATCGTCCAGCTGGCCGACCTGCAGCGCGGCTACTGGCTGACCCTGGCACTGATCGCCACCCTGCAGCTGGAGATCCGCGGCAGCCTGGTGCGCGCCCTGCAGCTGAGCATGGCCAGCCTGTGCGCCGCGGCGTTGCTGATCTATTTCGGCCACAGCCTGCAGAGCCCGCCGCTGATGGTGGCGTTCATCCTGCCGCTGATCACTCTCAGCCGCGCCTTCCAGGCCCATCACTACGGCCTGTTCGTGTTGCAGGTGACGATCAGCTTCGTGCTGCTGGCCGAGAGCCTGTCACATGACTGGCACCTGGCCCAGGTGCGCCTGTTCAACAGCCTGATCGGCGTGGTGCTGGCCATTCTGATGGCCCTGCTGATGCACGGCCTGGCCCAGTGGTTGAGCCGAGGTCGAACGAACTCGCAGAGCTGACGAAGCGGCTATGCTTCTGGCCTGACCTGAGATGTTGTCAAAGGAGTGAGACAATGCAGGGCAAGACTCGAAGCAAAGAGCGGCGCTTTCCACTCCACGTTCATATCAGCGTGCTGTTCACTCTGCTGCTGCTCGGCAGCGGCGTGATCCTCGGCCTGTTCAACTACTACCAGACCACCCAGGTCATCCTCTCCAGCAGCAAGCAGCTGTTCGGCCAGATGCGCGAGGAAGTGGAAGCCGACCTGCAGCACACCTACCAGCCGATCCGCCGCCTGCTCGGCCTGCTCGCCCTCAACGAGAAGAACCTGGCACGCGACAGCTACCAGCGCATGAGCCTGCTGCCGATGTTCGCTCAGGCTCTGCAGGACAACCCCAAGCTGGCCTCGATCTACCTGGGCTACGAGGACGGCGACTTCTTCATGGTGCGGCCACTGCGCGACGAGCGGCTCAAGCAGATCTTCGACGCCCCGAGCAACGCCGCCTTCCAGATCTGGACAATCGACCGTAGCGGCGATGCCCGCCCGATCTCGGAGTCGCAGTACTTCGACGCCGACCTCAACTGGATCAGCCGTCGGCAGAACCTCAGCGAAAAATACGACCCACGCGTCCGTGACTGGTACAAGAGCGCCCGCGCCAGCGGCGAGCTGATCACCACCGAACCCTATGCGTTCTTCTCCACCAAGGACGTCGGCACCACCCTCGCCCGCGTCAGCAGCGGCGACGCGGTGCTCGGCGCCGACCTGACCCTGGCCGACCTCTCCGCGACCCTGGCCCGGCACAAGGTCACGCCCTCCACCGAGGTCGTGCTGTACCGCCCGGATGGCGCCGCGGTGGCCTATCCGAACATCGACAAGCTGGTGGTGAGCAATGGCACCCCCCACCTGGCCCAGGTCGATCGCCTGAGCCCCGCACTCGGCGAACTGTTCCAGCGTGGCCTGCACAAGGATCGTCAGGGCGCCATGAAACTGGCCGGCAAGCAGTGGCAGGTGTCCTACAGCCAGCTCAATGAGGGCGGCCCCAACGGCCTGCGCCTGGCCCTGCTGGCGCCGGAGGAAGAACTGCTGGCCGATGCCTATCGCATTCGCTGGCAGGGCGCGATGCTGACCCTGACCATCCTGCTGCTGTGCATACCGCTCGGCTGGCTGATGTCGCGCATCTTGGTCAAGCCATTGCGCGCCCTGGTGACCGAGGCCGAAGCGATCCGCAGCTTCAACTTCGCCCACCCGGCCAGCGGCCGCTCGCCGGTACTGGAAATCGACCAGCTGGCCGTGGCCATGGGCAAGATGAAGGACACCCTGTCCAGCTTCCTCGACATCACCGCCAGCCTGTCCGCCGAGACCCGCTTCGACGCCCTGCTGCGCCGGGTATTGAAGGAAACGGTCGACCTCAGCGAGGCCAGCGCCGGCCTGCTCTACCTGCGCGATGGCAGCAGCGGCAAGCTGGAACCCCACGGCCTGTTCATCAACGACGAGCAGCACAGCCTGGAACAGCACCGCATCCCCGAGTACCCGGCCGGCGCCAGCAACCTCCCCAGCTGGATTCGCCAGCCGGCCGAGGGTGGCGCCACCGCCGTGGCCTCCCTCGGTTTCGACCAGGCCGAAGGCTTCCAGAGCCTGCTGCATACCCTCGACAGCCCGCGCATACACCTGGTCTGCACCGGCCTGCATAACCGCCAGGGCGAGACGGTCGGCGTGCTGATGCTGCTGCACCGCGACACTGGCGAAGAGGCCGAGCCGACCATGTTGAAGCCGCAGCGCATCGCCTATGTCGAGGCGGTGTCCGGCGTCGCCGCCCTGTGCATCGAGAGCCAGCGCCTGCTGGAACAGCAGAAGCAGTTGCTCGACGCCTTCATCCAGCTGATCGCCGGTGCCATCGACGCCAAGAGCCCCTACACCGGCGGCCACTGCCAGCGGGTGCCGGAACTGACCCTGATGCTCGCCCGCGCCGCCGCCAGCGACGCCGGGCCATTCGCCGACTACCAGCCCAGCGACGAGGAATGGGAAGCCCTGCATATCGCCGCCTGGCTGCACGACTGCGGCAAGGTCACCACGCCGGAATACGTGGTGGACAAGGCGACCAAGCTGGAGACCATCTACGACCGCATCCACGAGGTACGCACCCGCTTCGAGGTGCTCAAGCGCGATGCCTGGATCGCCTACTGGGAGGGCGTGGCCAAGGGCGGCGCGGAGACCGACCTGGCCAGCCTGCGCGACCAGGCCCTGGCCGCGCTGGATGACGATTTCGCCTTCATCGCCCGCTGCAACCTGGGCGGCGAAGCCATGGCCGACGCCGACCTGGAACGCCTGCGCAGCATCGGCGCGCGCACCTGGACCCGCACCCTGGACGACCGCATCGGCGTGTCCTGGGAAGAGAACCAGCGCCAGGCCCGCAGCCCCGCGCCCACGCTGCCGGTGCAGGAGCCGCTGCTGGCCGACAAGCCCGAGCACCTGCTGGAGCGCCCGGACAGCGAACTGATTGCGCCGGACAACCCCTGGGGCTTCAAGCTCGACGTGCCTCTGCACAAGCACAACCGCGGCGAGCTGTACAACCTGGGCATCACCCGCGGCACCCTCACCGCCGAGGAGCGCTACATCATCAACAATCACATGGTGCAGACCATCCGCATGCTCGATCACCTGCCGTTCCCCAAGCACCTGGCGAACGTTTCGGAGATCGCCGGCGGGCACCACGAGAAGATGGACGGCAGCGGCTATCCGAAACGCCTGAGGCGCGAGGAAATGAGCCTGCCGGCGCGGATGATGGCGATTGCCGACATCTTCGAGGCGCTCACCGCGGTAGACCGCCCGTACAAGAAGGGCAAGACCCTGACCGAATCGCTCACCATCATGGCCGGCATGTGCCGCGGCGCCCACGTCGACCCGGAGCTGTTCGGCCTGTTCGTGCGCGCCGGCATCCCTCAGCTGTACGCCGAGCGCTACCTGCGCCCCGAGCAGATCGATCCGGTAGACACTGCGGCGATCCTGGCCAAGGCGGGCCTGAGCTGAATCCCGGCCATAAAAAAGCCCGGCACTGGCCGGGCTTTTTCATGCGCGTGGCGGCCGATCAGGCCTTGTTTACCGGGTTCTCCGGATACCACACGTCCATCAGCGGGCTGAGGCTGAACTCGCTCAGCTCTTTGCGGCCCTTCAGCCAGGCTTCCAGGGCAGCGCGCTGCTCCTCGTTGACCGAGCCGCGCTTGGCCAGGCAGACGAAGCCGTAGTCTTCACCGCCGACGTAGCCCAGACCGTTGGCGTCGATGCCGTCGCGCAGGAACTCGTCAACGAACTTGTCGGCGCCTTCTTCGCTCAGGCCTTCGTTGAAGCCGAGGGTCAGCTCGCAGCCCAGTTCCTGGAATTCGTCGACGCACAGTTTCTTGCGCAGGCGGCGGGAACGGTTGGTGGCCATAAACACTCCTAGATACTCATTGATTGCAACGGGCGGCACTCTAGCAGGTTGCCGCACGAGCTGCCCGCCCGTTCAGAAATAAAGCCCGCGCGATTGGCTGTTCGAGCCCCCAGCACCGCATGCTTGGGGCATAATGCGCGGCAAAACAGCGGTATCCGCACCTCTTTTCGCCCTTTTTTCTGCCTGGGCCAGTGCCAATGATCAGAACGTTCCGCAGTCTCGTCGTCGCTTCACTCCTGCTTCCCATCGCTCTTCCGCTCTCCGCCGCCCAGGTCAGCAGCACGCTGCCGGCCAAGGTGCAGCAGTCGCTCAAGGCCAACAAGATCTCCGCCAACAGCCTGTCGGTCGTAGCGCTGCCGCTGGATGGCAGTGGCGGCGGCATCATCTACAACGCCGATGTGTCGGTGAACCCGGCCTCGACCATGAAGCTGGTCACCACCTACGCCGCCCTGGAACTGCTCGGCCCCACCCACCAGTGGCGCACCGAGTTCTACGGCGACGGCCCGCTGAAGAACGGCGTGCTGAACGGCAACCTCTACCTCAAGGGTGGCGGCGACCCCAAACTGAACATGGAGAAGCTCTGGCTGATGATGCGCGACCTGCGCGCCAACGGCGTGCAGCGCATCACCGGCGACCTGGTGCTGGACCGCAACCACTTCCATCACCCGACCCTGCCCAGCTTCAACGACGACGGCGGCGACCCGAACAAGCCGTTCCTGGTCGGCCCCGACTCGCTGCTGGTCAACCTCAAGGCCGTGCGCATGATCGCCCGCACCAGCGGCGGCAAGGTAAGCGTGATGATGGAGCCGCCGCTGACCAACGTGCGCATCGACAACAAGGTCAAGGCCCTCGGCGCCGCCAAGTGCCCGGCCTGGCCGGATGTGCGTTACAACCCGGTGACCCAGTTCGACGGCACCACCCTGGTGGTGACCGGCAAGCTGGCCGAGGGCTGCAGCGCGCAGACCTACCTGGCCCTGCTCGACCACCCGGCCTACGCCGCCGGCGCCGTGCGCGCCATCTGGCAGGAACTGGGTGGCAGCATCATCGGCAAGGACCGCGTCGGCGACGTGCCGAAGAACGCCCAGTTGCTGGCGCGCACCTTCTCGCCGGACCTCACCGAGATCATCCGCGACATCAACAAGTACAGTAACAACACCATGGCCCAGCAGCTGTTCCTCAGTCTGGGGCAGAACTTCCGCGACCGCGCCGACCCGGACGACGCCAAGGCCGCCCAGCGGGTGATCCGCAACTGGCTGGCGAAGAAGGGCATCACCGCGCCGCACCTGGTGATCGAGAACGGCTCAGGCCTGTCGCGCGCCGAGCGGGTCAGCGCCCGCGAGATGGCCGGCATGCTGCAGGCCGCCTGGCACAGCCCCTACGCGGCGGAGTTCATCGCCTCGATGCCGCTGGTGGGCATGGACGGCACCATGCGCAAGCGCCTCAAGCGCACCGGCATGGAGGGCCAGGGCCACATCAAGACCGGGACCCTGAACAACGTGCGCGCCATCGCCGGCTTCACCCGCACGGCCAAGGGACAGAACTGGGTGGTGGTGGCAATCCTCAACGACCAGCGTCCCTGGGGTGCCTCGGCGATCCTCGACCAGGTGCTGCTGGATATCTACCGGCGCTGAGTGCGTTGCAACGAAAAAGCCCGCCATCTGGCGGGCTTTTTCATGGCGTACATCCCTGTGCTACCCCTTCGGGTAGCTTCGCCGTGAAAAACGGCTTTCCTGCCCTTCTTTCATCGGTGCTGCATCAAACCCTGGGTAGCCCGGATGCAATCCGAGGGCGGAGTTGCCTGCTTCCCGGATTGCGTCCGGGCTACCATCTTGAACTGCGAAATGCCTCGCGAGAGCCCGCCATCGGCGGACTCTTTCATGGGTGCGATGCTCAAGCCTTGGCGGTCAGACGCCAGGCCCGGTGGATCTTCGGATTGCGGGCGAAGTCCTGGTCGATGGTCTGGGCACTGACCTCCTCCACCGCGTAGCGCTCGGCCAGGCTCTCGTCGAGCTGGAACTTGCGGAAGTTGTTGGAGAAGTACAGCACGCCGCCCTTGGCCAGGCGCGCCATGGCCAGGTCGAGCAGGTGCACGTGGTCGCGCTGCACGTCGAACACCCCTTCCATGCGCTTGGAGTTGGAGAAGGTCGGCGGGTCGATGAAGATCAGGTCGTACTCGCCGCGATCGGCCTCCAGCCAGGCCATTACGTCGCCCTGCTCCAGGCGCTGCTTGTCGGAGAAGCCGTTGAGCGACAGGTTGCGTCGCGCCCAGTCCAGGTAGGTCTTCGACAGGTCGACGCTGGTGGTGCTGCGCGCGCCGCCCTTGGCCGCGTGCACGGTGGCCGTGGCGGTGTAGCAGAACAGGTTGAGGAAGCGCTTGCCGGCTGCCTCCTGCTGGATGCGCAGGCGCAGCGGGCGGTGATCGAGGAACAGGCCGGTGTCCAGATAGTCGGTCAGGTTGACCAGCAGGCGCACGCCGCCCTCGTTCACTTCCATGAACTGGCCCTGGCTGGCCTGGCGCTCGTACTGCTTGGTGCCGGCCTGGCGCTCGCGGCGCTTGATTACCACCTTGTCCGGCGAGATGCCCAGGGCCACCGGAATCGCGGCCAGCGCATCGAGCAGGCGCGCCTGGGCCTTGTCCGGGTCGATGGAGCGCGGCGGTGCGTACTCCTGCACGTGCACCCAGTCGCGGTACAGGTCGATGGCCAGGGCGTACTCCGGCATGTCGGCGTCGTACAGGCGATAGCACTCGATGCCGGCCTTCTTCGCCCACTTGCCCAGGCTCTTGAGATTCTTCTGCAGGCGGTTGGCGAACATCTGCCCGCCTTCGGACAGGCGCGCCGGCTCGCTGGCCACCGGAGCCGCAACGCCCTCCTCGCCAGCCTGGCGCCGCTCGCTGCGCTCACCGGTGACGAACTGCTCGGGCAGCACCTTGAACAGCAGCAGCTTGCACGGCAGCGCGCCGTTCCAGAACGAATACTGCTTGTGGCTGCGCAGGCCCATGCGCTTGCCCAGCTCCGGCGCGCCGGTGAACACCGCCGCCTCCCAGTTCAGGCAGCTCTGGCGCAGGCGCTCGCCGAGGTTCTGGTAGAGATACAGCAGGCTCGCTTCATCACCCAGGCGCTCGCCATAGGGCGGGTTGCTGACGATCAGACCGGTCTGGTTCTTGTCCGGGCGCGGCTCGAAGGTGGCCAGCTCGCCCTGGTACAGCTTGACCCATTCGCCGAGGCCGGCGCGCTCGATGTTGTTGCGGGCCGGCTGGATCAACCGCGGATCGGCCTCGTAGCCGCGAATCCACAGCGGCGGCTTGGCCAGGCCGGCGGCGGCACGCTGTTCGGCCTCGGCGTGCAGCTTCTTCCAGATCGCCGGCACGTGACCCAGCCAGTTGGAGAAGCCCCAGCGCTCACGGCGCAGGTTAGGCGCCATATCGGCGGCCATCATCGCCGCCTCGACCAGGAAGGTGCCTACGCCGCACATGGGGTCGGCCAGGGCGCCGCCCTCGGCGGCGATGCGCGGCCAGCCGGCACGGATCAGGATGGCCGCGGCCAGGTTTTCCTTGAGCGGCGCGGCGCCCTGCTGCAGGCGGTAGCCGCGCTGGTGCAGGCTGTGTCCGGCCAGGTCCAGCGACAGGACGGCCTCGCCCTTGTCCAGGCGCAGGTGTACGCGCACGTCCGGGTCGACCTTGTCGATCGACGGGCGGGTGCCGGCCGGGGTGCGCAACTTGTCGACGATGGCGTCCTTGACCTTCAGCGCGCCGAAGTGGGTGTTGTCGATGCCGGCACCATGGCCGCTGAACTCCACCGCCAGGGTACCGGACGGGTCCAGGTGCTCGGCCCAGTCCACCGCCAGCACACCCTGGTACAGCTCTTCGGCGTTGCTCACCGGGAAACGCCGCAGCACCAGCAGCACGCGGTTGGCCAGGCGCGACCAGAGGCACAGGCGATAACCCACCTCGATGGGCGCGAAGCCCCGCACGGCGGCGGTCTGCTCGCGCGCCTCTTCCAGACCCAGGCCGCTGGCTTCTTCGAGCAGCAGGCCTTCCAGGCTCTTGGGGCAGGTAAGGATCAGTTCGTAGCGGTCAGACATGGGACATCCAGTAATCGGGGTGGCTGCATGGCCACCATATGTGACGGAAGGTCGCACCGCGACCCTTCGTCGGAATAAACAGCGCTCGTAGACGAGAGCAGTTCGCAATGGCAAAGCGCCTGCGTGGACAGCCGAGGTTCCCCAACGACGCGGCCCTCAGCAACGAGGCCCGCAAAAAAGAGTTGAACCTTATGGCTCCCATCCCACTCACGTTACGTCCTTATGACAAAACGATCATTCACAGGGTGAAACGCATTCGATAGAAATCAACTCAGGCCGGCACCGCAACGGTGTCGGCAGGTGGCCCGCCACGCCGGCAGCGGGCCCCACTGGCGGAAGCACTTTCTGCCTGGTCCCACCACGGGGCCAACGGGACATAACAGTCAACAGTGAGGGCAACACCCGATGAGAAGACTTAAGCGTGATCCGTTGGAACGAGCTTTCTTGCGCGGCTATCAGCACGGCATTCATGGTAAATCCCGCGATATGTGTCCTTTCACCCACCCTACTACCCGTCAAGCCTGGATCAACGGCTGGCGCGAGGGCCGCGGTGACAACTGGGACGGACTGACCGGCACCGCCGGCATCCACAGACTCAACGAACTCCACGCCGTCGGCTGAATCAGGATCACCCCGACTTCACCAGACCGTCCCATCCGGGCGGTGGGCGAGAGCCCAAGGGCCCCTCCGGGGCCCTTTTTATGACTTCAGTTCTTCGGCAGCGCAGCGATGGCGTCCACCGCCTCGCGAATCAGCGCCGGCCCCTTGTAGATAAATCCGGAATAGATCTGCACCAGGCTAGCCCCGGCGGCGATCTTCTCCGCCGCGTGCGCGCCCTCGGTGATACCGCCCACGGCGATGATCGGCAGGCGGCCCTTCAGCTCGCCAGCCAGCACGCGCACGGTGTGGGTGCTCTTGTCGCGCACCGGCGCGCCGGACAGGCCACCGGCCTCGTTGCCGAACGGCAGATTCTCCACTCCCTCGCGGCCGAGGGTAGTGTTGGTGGCGATCACCGCGTCCATGCCGGTCTCCACCAAGGCCTGGGCTACCTGCACGGTTTCCTCGTCGCTCATGTCCGGGGCGATCTTGATCGCCAGTGGCACACGCTTGCCATGCTGTGCGGCCAGGTCTTCCTGGCGCTGGCGCAGGGCTTCGAGCAACTGCTTGAGCTGGTCACCGAACTGCAGGCTGCGCAGGCCGGGGGTGTTCGGTGAGCTGACGTTGACGGTGACGTAGCTGGCGTGGGCGTAGACCTTGTCCAGGCCGATCAGGTAGTCGTCCACCGCGCGCTCGACCGGCGTATCGAAGTTCTTGCCGATATTGATGCCCAGCACGCCCTGGTACTTGGCCGCCGCGACCCGAGCCAGCAGGTGATCGACGCCATGGTTGTTGAAGCCCATGCGATTGATGATCGCGGTCGCTTCCGGCAGGCGGAACAGGCGCGGCTTGGGGTTGCCCGGCTGCGGGCGCGGGGTCACGGTGCCGATCTCGACGAAACCGAAGCCGAGCTGGGCGAAGCCGTCGATGGCGTCGCCATTCTTATCCAGGCCGGCGGCCAGGCCCACGGGGTTGGCGAACTGCAGGCCCATCACCGTCACCGGCAGGTTGTTCGGCGCCTTGCATACCAGGCCGTTGAGGCCCAAGCGGCCACCGGCACCGATCAGGTCGATGGACAGTTCGTGAGAAGTTTCGGGGGCGAGACGGAACAGCAGCGCGCGGGCCAGGTCGTACATGGGCGGATCGGCTCGGAGTAAGGGGTGGCAGTGGGAAACAGAGCGCGATTATAGCCGCCGGCACTAGCCTCAGGCGAGGCAAGGGAGTAATAAGGAGACCGTTCGAGTCTCATTGCAGCTGACGCAGGCCCAGCAGTTCCCCGGCCGTGCTGAATTCCAGCTCGAACACGCCGTGAATACCGTCATGGCGCAGGAATGGACGCAAATGATGCGCCGGCAAGCTGACCTTGCGGCCATCGCGGCTATAGAGCAGAACCCGATTGGCACGCCCCTGGTACACGGCCAGGAAGCGTTCCGCAGGCAAAGCGATATCCAGCACCAGGCTGGGCATGGAGGCACCCTCGAAATGATCGGCATCATTCTGCCACAGGCAACGGCTCAATCAGCGCCCATGATCATGGGCCCGATGCATCGGTATAGTGCAGCGTGCCGACGCCTCTGCCACACTGGCACCGTAGTGCCAGGAGTATCCTTCGGGTCATGAGTCTGTCCGAATCCCCCACCAGCATCGCCTCGCGCCTGTCCGCGCTGGCCCAGCGCCTCGGCCTCAGTGGCCGTGTGCCGCGCCTGGTGTTCGAGCGTGCGCGCAGTCTGCGCCTGCCATTCAAGGCGTTGCCGGTGCCGGTACCGAGCGTCTGGTGGCAGGCCGGCCCGCCGCTGCATCGCCTGGTGGATTTGCCGCGCGACGCCCTCTCCGGGCCCGTGCAGGAAGACAAGGCGGCCGCCCGCGCCGTGCTGATGGGCGTGGTGGAACGCCAGCAGGTGCACCTCGACGACTTCGACCTGCGCGAAATCGATGGCCTGTGCAGCCCGCCGCCGAGCCTGGACAGTTCACTCACCAGCTTCGAAGAGCTGGCCTCCTGCCCCCTCGGGCGTTGCGCCCGCATCATCAGTTACAAGGATTTCCTCAAGACCATCAGCCAAGCCATGCCGCGCTTCCTCGCCGCCGAGGCGGTGGAGCTGCGCCAGGCCAGCTGGTATGGCGAGCGTATGTTCTGGGCCGGCGAGCAGCACGGCGAGGAGTTCGCCTGCGCCATCGCCTACGCCCGCCTGCGCGGCCTGGAAGTCACCCTGCCGGCCGAGCTGACCCGCTATCGCTTGAGCGCCAGCGGCCTGGCCGAACTACGCCGGCTGTACCACATGACCGCCATGCCGGTGCAGGCCTGGAGCGAGCCGAGCTTCATGAGCCTGCTGCTGGACAACGGCCTGCCCTATGCGCGTCTGTCGCTGCTGCGCTATCCGGATGCCCCGGAATTCCTGTTGCTGCCCAAGGATTCGCCGGAGGCCAATGCCCTGGGCGAAGGCCTGCGCCTGGCCGGCGCACCGGACGTGATCGGCTACCTCGAGGCGCTGCAACAGCGCACCGCGGCCTGATTGGTTAAAGACAGAAGAGAAGACAGGTGTACCGACCAACCCAGCGGGTTGGCCGGCATTCACAGCGCTCAGAGCCGACTGGCGACCTGAGCGTCGAGACGGACTTCCTGGGTCACGCCCCAGCCGTCCAGCACGCCGCCGAGCGGCACCACCAGAGCCTCCAGATCCTGCTCGAAATCGCCGATACCGGCGTGGGTGGCATACATCACCTTGCTCACCTGCAGGTGCCAGGCGCCATCCTCGCGGATGCTCACCTGCGCGTTCATGGACTCGCCGCGAAACTGCCTGGCCGCCTCTCTGGCCCGATCCTCATTCGGGAAGATGGCGTAGAACTCGATGGGATGGACACGGGCGAAATCGAAGCCGCCCTCTTTCATGCGGCGCAGAACGTTAGTGCTGACATCATCTTGGAAGGCTGTGCTCATAAACGACCTCCTCTCAGGCGATGGATCGACCGCAGCCGCCAAGGATTTGGCGGCCATGCGGCACCGCGCGGTGCCGCCCGAGAATCAGGCAGTGACTGCCTGATCTGTCATGCGCGAGCCAGAGGCCCGCGGACGGTTGGTCAGACGAATGCTGACCGGTACCGTCGTTTTTTCAGGGTAGCGTCTAGCCGGGCACCTTGCCGCCCCTCCCATCGTTGAACCGCGCTTCAGCGACGGGCGGCTCAATCGCGGCTCATCCAGCCCATCAGCAGGCGACTGATGGCCGGCGGCGAGACCTGGCCGGCGCCGTACATCAGGCGGAACAGCCAGTGAATCGGCCTGTGCACCCTGGGCCGCTCGACCTGCCGCCACAGCGCCTGGGCGATGTCG
Organism: Pseudomonas sp. GD04019; assembly: GCF_029837695.1. Classification (GTDB taxonomy): domain Bacteria; phylum Pseudomonadota; class Gammaproteobacteria; order Pseudomonadales; family Pseudomonadaceae; genus Aquipseudomonas. The sequence goes on along the minus strand of NZ_JAOEEA010000012.1, from coordinate 40,808 downwards.
TCGGCGCACAGTTTCACCCCCATGCGCCGCAGCGCGGGTGGCGTGAAGCGCTGGCTGTCGACCATCGGCGTGGCGACGAAGGGTGGCATCAGGTCGCCGACATGGATGCCATGGCGTCGCCACTCCAGCTCCAGCGCCTCGGTCAGGCCGCGCACAGCGAACTTGGAGGCCGAGTAGCTGACCATATGCGGCGTACCGTACAGCCCCGAGGCGGAGCCCATATTGACCACCTGCGCGCCCGGCGTGCCCTTGAGGTAGGGGAAGGCCGCATGGGTGACCTGCAGCAGGCCGAGCACGTTGATCTGCACGATGCGCGCGTGCTCCTCCAGGCTGATGTCCTCGAAATGGCCGAAGCGCAACACCCCGGCCGAGTTGAACAGCAGGCGCAGGCGGCCGCCGTGGGCCGAGCAGAAGTCCTGCAGCGCCTCGCGCACCGCACCGGCATCGGTAACATTGAGCGCGGCGTGCCACACCCCACCGAGCTCTGCCGCCAGCGCGGCGAGGGCCTGCTGATCGATATCCAGCAGGCCGACGCTCCAACCGCGGGAATGGAACAACCGGGCGGCGGCGGCGCCAATACCAGACGCGGCTCCGGTGATCAGGATGGTATTCATCGGCAACCTCGCTCCCCAAGAAATTCGCTGATCCGACGCATAGCCAAGTCGGCCACCGCCAGCAGGCCGCAATTGATCTGGAACACATGCCACTGGCCCGGGTAGACCTCCAGGCGCAGGTCCAGGCCCGGGCGCTCGCGCAGGCGCAGGCTCTGTTCCAGCAGATGCTCGTCCTCGCCGACCTGCACCAGCAGCGGCGGCAGATCATGCAACTCGGCCCGCAGCGGTGACAGCAGCGGCTGGCTGCGCGCCTCGCTTGCTGGACAGTAGGCGCCTATTCCCTGCTGCAGCCAGCCGCGGGTGATCAGCGGATCGCCGCCCGCTGGCTCGTGCCAGACGCTGCCCGTCAGATCGGTGACCGGCGACAGGCACACCAGCGCCGCTGGCTGCGGCAGTCCCTGCTCACGCAGGCGCAGTGCACAGGTGAGAGCCAGATGACCACCGGCCGAGTCACCGGCCAGGACAATGCGTTCGGCCGGCTGGCCCTGCTCCAGCAGCGCCCGGTAGGCCGCCAGCACGTCATCGGCCGCCGCCGGCCAGGGATGCTCCGGCGCCAGGCGGTAGTCCAGCGCGCAGACCCGCGCGCCAGTGCGCCTGGCCAGGTGAGTGGTGATCGCCCGATGGGTGTGCGGGCTGCCGACCATGAAGGCGCCGCCATGCACATACAGCAGCACCCAGCCGTTGTCGCGTGGCGACAGCAGCCATTCGCAGGCAACGCCGCCGAGCACGCCCGGTTCGACGCGCACCCCGCGCGCCGTTGGCGCAATCGCGGTGGCCAGGCGCAGCACGCGGCGCTGGAGGCGCGGCGCCAGGCGCGGATGCATGCCGCTGCGGAACACCAGCCAGGTGCTGGCCCGTAGCAGCGCCGTGAGCAGGCGCTGGGCGAGGCTCGGCGCCGGCAACTCAACGGACCAGGTCATAGTCGCTCCACTGTGGCCGGCGGGTGTGGCGGCGATAGCTGAAGGTGAACCCGGACCAGTTGTTGGTGTGCTTGCCGGCGGCATTCTTGTACCAGCTGTTGCAGCCCTGCTCCCACACCGAGTGCTCGATGGCCTGCTGCACCCGGCGGTTCCATTCGGCCTGCACCGGCCGGCGCACATCCAGGTAGCGCACGCCCTCCTCCAGCTTGGCCAGGCAGTCCAGCACATAGGGGAACTGGCTCTCGAGCATGTAGATGATCGAGTTGTGGCCCAGGTTGGTGTTCGGCCCGTAGAGGATGAACAGGTTGGGGAAGCCGGCAACGCTGATGCCCTTGTAGGCCTCGGCGCCGTCGCGCCAGGCCTGGTTCAGTTCCAAACCGCCGAGGCCGCGGATCTGCATCGGCGCGAGGAAGTCGCTGGCAGCGAAGCCGGTGCCATGGATCAGCACGTCCACCTCGCGCTCCACACCGTCGGCGGTGACGATGCCACGCTCGGTCACCTCGCGGATCGCCTCGTTCACCACCTCCACCTGCGGCTGCACCAGGGCCGGGTAGTAATCGTTGCTGATCAGGATGCGTTTGCAGCCCAAGGGGTAGTCCGGGGTCAGCTTGGCCCGCAGCAGCGGATCGGCCACTTCGCGGGCGATATGGCGGAGAAACAGCTGGCGGTAGGGTTTCGTTAGCGCGGGCAGAACGAAGAAGGCCACGCCACGGACCTCGTGGAACAGGTACTGCCAGGCCCGGTCGAGCTTCTGCGTCCACGGCCAGCGCTGCATCAGCGCCAGCTCGAAGCGGCTGTACGGCCGATCCGGCTTGGGCAGCACATAGGCCGGCGTGCGCTGGAAGAGGTGCAGCCTGCTGACCTTGGCGGCGATCTGCGGCACGAACTGGATGGCGCTGGCCCCGGTGCCGATCACCGCCACACGCTTGCCGGCCAGATCCACGTCGTGGCGCCAGCGCGCCGAGTGGAAGCTATCCCCGGCGAAACGCTCCAGCCCGGGGATATTCGGGTACAGCGGCCGGTTGAGCTGGCCGCAGGCGCTGACCAGCGCCCGCGCGCTGAAGCGGGCGCCGTCGGTCGTGGTCACCCGCCACAGCGCGGCCGTCTCGTCGAACCAGGCCTCCGCCACTTCGCTGTTGCAACGGATGCGCGGCGCCAGGTCATGGCGCTCGATGCACTGGCGCACGTAGGCGAAGATCTCCGCCTGGGGCGCGTAACGGCGGGTCCAGTCGGTCTTCGGTTCGAAGGAAAAGGAGTACAGGTGCGAGGGCACGTCGCAGGCGGCGCCGGGGTAATCATTGTCGCGCCAGGTGCCGCCGGGCTCGCTGCCCTTCTCGAGGAGCAGGAAGTCGTCCTCGCCGCGCTGGCGCACGCGCATGGCCAGGCCGAGGCCGGCGAAGCCGGAGCCTATGATCAGCACGCGCAGGGGCGCCTGCTGCTCGGGAGTGATCTTATTCATTGTTATCTCCGTGAGCCGCCAGTATTGCGGATGACGGCGATGCTACCCACTCCCCTCGCCACGGTTTATGGCATAGTCGGCCAATAAATTGTGACTTTCGGACAAGCCATGCCTCGCCCACGCCGTAGTGCCGTCAGCGTGCAACTCCTCACCCAGTACGGCCTCGATCTCGGCCTAAGCCTCGACGCCTGCCTGCAGGGCACCGGCCTGGACTGGCGCCTGCTGGCCGACCCCGGCGCCGAGGTGGAGGCCGAGCAGGAGCTGCAGCTGGTGCGCAATCTGCTGCATGCCGCAGGCACACGGCCCGGCCTGGGCCTGCCGCTGGGCCGGCGCTACCGGCTCAACAGCTACGGCATCTGGGGCTTCGCCCTGCTCGCCAGCCCGACCTTCCGCGACGCCGCCGGCCTCGGCCTGCGCTACCTGGACCTGACCTATGCCTTCCACGACATGCGTCTGGAGGAGCACGACGCCGAGGTGCACCTGCTGCTGGACGATCACAACGTGCCCGTCGACCTGCGCGACTTCCTCCTGGAACGCGACCTGTCCGGCATGCTGCAGGTGCTGCGCGAGCTGTTCCACCGCGACCTGCCGATCCTGCGGGTGGAGCTGAACCTGCCGCAGCCGGCCGATCCGCGGCCCTTTGTCGAGGAAATCGGCGTGCTGCCGCGGTTCGGCCAGGCGCATAACCGCTTCGTCTTCCCCCGCCATCTGCTCGACCTGCCGCTGGCCGGCGCCCACCCGCAGGCGGCACAGTTGTGCGAGGAGCAGTGCCAGCGCCTGCTGGCCAAGCGCAGCCAGCACAGTGGTCTGGCCGGGCGCATCCGCAGCCTGCTGCTGGAACGTCCCGGCCGCTTGCCGGACATGGAACAGGTGGCCGCCGGCCTGAACATGAGCTCGCGCACTCTGCGCCGACGCCTGGACGAGGAAGGCAGCAACTTCCGCCTGCTGCTGGATGAAGTGCGCCAGGCCCTGGCCGAAGAACTGCTGGCCACCGGCGGCCTGACACTGGAGGAGATCGCCGAGCGCCTGGGCTACGGCGAGGTGTCCAACTTCATTCATGCCTTCAAGCGCTGGAACGGCGTGGCGCCCCGGCAGTTCCAGCGGGCCTCACCCCGATAGGCGCGCCAGCAGCACCCGTGCATGGTCGGCCACGGCATCGCGCAGGCCGGTCGGCTCGATGACCTCGAATGGACAGGACAGCAGGCACAGCTGGCGAGCGAACCAGTTGAGCGATTCGGTGCGCGCCGTCAGCAGCACCCCAGCCTCTGCCGCCTGCAGCAACCCGAGGCGCCCGCCCAGCTCCAGCCCCGCCTGCTGCAGGTCGCAGCGCAGCAATACCTGCACCGCGATGGGCCGCGGCACCTTGGCCAGGCTCTGGTCCAGGTAGGCCTCGATGTCGAAATCCTCGGGCTTGCCGAACGAGGCCGGCAGGGGCGTGACCCGGGCCACGCGATCCAGGCGAAACGAGCGCAGACCGACACGCAGGTGGCAATGGCCCACCGCGTACCAGCGGCCATCGCGGTAGATCAGGCCGTAGGGGTCGAAGTCTCGGCTGCTTTCCCGGCCGTCCCCGCTGCGGTAGCTCAGGTGTACCCGCTGGCGTAGCTGGGCCGCCGAGGCCAGCGGCAGCAGCACTTGGTCGCCGCCCTCGGCGCGGGCCGCCGGCACCGCCAGGGTGATGCTTTCGCTGAGCGCACGCATGCGCGGCTTCAGGTCGGCCGGCATCACCCGCTCCAGCTTGGCCTGGGCGCTGGCCACCGCCGGTGCCGCCTCCGCCAGGCCCAGTCGCCGCGCGGCGAGCAGACCGAGGGCCACCGCCAGGGTCTCGTCCTGGGTGAACATCAGCGGCGGCAGCTTGAAGCCCGCGACCAGACGGTAACCGCCGTAACGACCACGCTCCGCCAGCACCGGTATGCCCAGTTCCTCCAGCGCGGCGATGTAGCGCCGCAGGGTCCGTCCATCCACCTCCAGGCGCCGTGCCAGTTCGCTGCCACTGAGCTGGCCGTGGGCCTGCAACAGCTCCAGCACCGCCAGCACCCGGGTCGTCGGCTTGGCCATGGTGAACTCCCGAATCTATATAGGACGGAATATAGCCTGATTAAGCCCTAGCTTGTCTCCACACCCACCCGCACAAGGAAACAAGCATGCACCCCATCCTCTTCTACGGTGTTCCCCAAGGCTGCTCGTTCGGCTCCCTGGTCGCCCTCGAATGGCTCGGCCAACCCTACCTGCTCAATCGCGTGGAGATGCTGGAGCAGCCCTGGGACCGGCTCTACACCAAGGTCAATCCGCTGCTGCAGACGCCCGCCCTGTTGCTCGAAGACGACCGCGTATTGACCGAAAGCCTGGCCATCCTGCTACACCTCAACGGCCGCGGCCTGGAGAGCGGCATCGGCATCGCCCCGGGCACCGCCCAGTACGACCGCCTGGTGCAGACCCTGGCCTTCCTCAATACCGACTTCTTCGCCGCCTTCATCCCGCTGTGGAAGGCCTACGAGCTGGCGGACCTGGGCGAAGCCGAACAGCAGTTGCTGCGCCGCCTGGGCGGTGCCGACGTGGCCATGACCTGCGCCCACCTGGAGCGGCTCTTGACTGGCAAGCAGTGGCTGCTGGGCGAGCGGCGCAGCCTGGCCGATGCCTACCTGGCCGGCCTCGGCCGCTGGGTGCAATACCACCACCTGTTCGACCTGCAGCGCGACTACCCCAACCTGCACGCCTATCTGGGTCGCCTGGCCGACGACCCGGCCGTGCGGCATGCCTGGGCCATCGAGCGAGGCGAGCACATGGGCCGCCACGTCAGCCTGGAGGAGCTGCGTCCGCGGCTGGAAGCGCTCTAGCTAGCGCGAGTCCTTGCCGGCGGCGTCGGTGACGCCGGCGGTGTTGCGCAGCAGGCTCTGGGTCGCCACCTGCAGGAAGGCCTCCAGGCGTTTCTGCAGCTCCGGCTGCTGGGCATCGCCCTGCACCACCTGCGCCTTGCGCGCGCCGAGGTCATAGCGATACAGCTTGGCCGGCAGGTCCTTGGGCTGCACCAGGATCTTCTCGCCGCTGACGATGGCCACCGTCTGGTCGCTGCCGGACGGCTTGATCACGCCGATGCCCTGGTCGCCCTCGGGCAGGCCGAGCAGGTCGCGGCCCCAGCACTGCTGGCGGGTCTTGCCGCCCAGACGAGCCATGATGGTCGGCACCACGTCGATCTGCGTGCCGACCGTGTCGCGGCGCGCGCCGAACTTGTCCTGGATGCCCGGCGCGAGCAGCAGCAGCGGCACGTTGTGGCGGAACAGGTCCATCTCGGTGAGCTGCTCCGGGCTGCCGAAGCCGTGGTCGCCGACGATCACGAACAGGGTGTCCTTGTAGTACGGCGCCTGCTTCGCCTTGTCGAAGAACTGCCCCAGCGCCCAGTCCGAGTAACGCATGGCGGTGAGGTGCTGGTTGAGCGAGCCGCGGTCGGTCACCGGCGGCATCGGCAACTGCTCCGGCAGTGCGTACGGCGTGTGGTTGGACAGGGTCTGCAGCAGCGCATAGAACGGCTTGGCAGGGTCCAATTTGTTCAGCTCCACGGCGGCGCGGTCGAACATGTCCTGGTCGGACACGCCCCAGGTCGGGTCGATGAACACCGGGTCGACGAAGTCCTCGCGGCCAATGAAGTTGCGCATGCCCTGGTTGCTGAAGAACCCGGACTGGTTGTCCCACTGGAAGTTGCCGTTGTACACGTACAGGTCGTCGTAGCCGCGCGCGCCGAGCTGCTGCGGCAGGCCGGAGAACTGGTGGCTGCCTTCCGGCGTGCGCATCAGGTACTCGAAGCTCGGCAGGTTGGGGAAGCACGCCATGGTGGCAAACATGCCCTGGTGGGTGTGGGTGCCGTTGGAGAAGAAGCGGGTGAACAGCAGCCCCTCCCGACTCAGGCGGTCGAAGTTCGGGGTGATGCCGGCGTCGCTGCCCAGCGCGCCGACCCAGCGCCCAGCGAAGCTCTCCATCAGAATCACCACCACGTGCTTGATCGGCAGCGTGCCTGCCGCCAGCGGCGTGGAGTCGCGGCGGATCGCGGCGCTGTCCTCGTCCACCAGCACGTCCTGCTCGCCGAGCAGCATCTGGCGTACCACGGCGAGCGCCTCGGCATCGGGCATGGTGGCCTTCCAGGCGTTGTCGCGGTGGCTGGAGAAGCTGTTCTCGGCGGCATCGACCAACGTCAGCACACCATTCAAACCCAGGTGGTTGGCGAACATCGAATCGGTGGTGAAGGCATCGCCCCAGCGCAGCGGCGGCCCCTGCTTGAGGGTGCCGCGGGCGCAGATCACCGCCAGCAACAGGCACAGGAAGAACACGCCGAGGCGCCAGTACCAGGCCAGCGCCGGCTTGGCCCGGCGCGGCCGGGTGGCGCCCTCCAGCCAGTGGAACAGCATGCCCAGCGCCAGCGTCGCCAGGGCCCAGGCCAGCAGGTAGCGGCCCACCGGGAAGCCGTGCCAGAGCATGCTCGACACGGTAGCCAGGTCCTCCTCCAGGTACTGGAACACCAGGCTGTTCAAGCGCTGGTGGAACTCGCGGTAGAAGTCCATCTCCACCACGCCGAGCAGCAGGGTCAGGCTGGCGACCAGCGTCAGCCACACCACGTGGGCATTGCGCGCCGCCATGGCGCGCGGGCTGAGCAGCGACAACAGCAGCGGCGCCACGGCGTACACCACCACCCGCAGGTCGAAGCGCAGGCCGTTGAAGAAGGCCTCGAACAGGTCGCCACGGCTGACATCGGCGATCAGCTCGCTGTTGTGGTGCAGCAGCGCCAGGCGCAGCGCCGAATACATCAGCATCAGCACCAGGGCACTGGCGAGGGTGAAGAGCAGGTGGCCGGCCACAGTGGGCGGCAGGGGCGCGAGGGGTTGCGCAGGGGAACGGGAGGCGTCCACTGAAGGCATGACGAATGGAGTCCGCTGTTGATGAGGGCGAAAATTGTCCGCGCCGACAGGTGAAAATTCTGTCGAGGCGGCCATTTGACGCTCAGACCGCCAGAGGTTCCCTCTCGGCCTCGCACAGTCGCCGGTAGGCCTGGCCGGTGGTCTCGAACAGCTGGCCACCGATCTCGCGCTCCAGGCTGGCCCGGCGCAGGCGATCCATCACCGGCCCTTTGATGGCCGACAGGTGCAGGCGCACGCCGCGGGCGGCCAGGCTGCGGCTCAACTCGCCGAGGGCGGCCAGAGCGGAGAAATCCATGCTGTTGACCGCGGACATGTCGAGCACCAGCTCCCGTGTCTCGGCCCTCACCAGATCCTCGATGCGCGCGCCCACGGCCGCCGCGTTGCCGAAGAACAGGCTGCTGTCGACCCGCAGCAACAGCAGGTGCGGCCGGGTTTCTACCGCATGGCGGCGCACATTGCGGAAGGTCTCGCCGTCGGCCATGCGCCCGAGTACGGCGATGTGCGGCCGGGCATTGCGGGCCAGGTGGCCGCCGAGCGACAGCAGCACACCGACCAGCACACCCTGCTCCACGCCCAGCCACAGCACGCTGGCGGCGGTGGCCAGCCATACGCCGGCCTCCCCGCGGTCGAAGCACCAGGCCCGGCGCAGGCCGTCGAGATCGAGCATGCCGAGCACCGCGTAGAGGATGGTCGCGGCCAGGGCCGGCAGCGGCAGCAGGCTCAGCCAACCGGTGGGCAGGAGCAGGGCCAGCGCCAGCAGCAATGCGGTGACCACGCCGGCCAGCTGGCTACGCGCGCCGGCGGCATGGTTGAGCGCCGAGCGCGACAGCCCGCCGCTCACCGGCAGCCCCGCGGTCAGCGCGCTGGCCAGGTTGGCCAGGCCCTGGCCGAGCAGTTCGCGGCCATCGTCGATGCGCTCGCCGCGCCGTTGCGCCAGCATGCGCGCCGAGGAATGGCCGGAAACGAACACCACGAAGGCCAGCAGCAGCGCCGACGGCAGCAGTTCGGACCACAGCCCGGGCTGCAGGCTGATCCCCAGCGACGGCAGGCCCTCGGGCAGTCCGCCCAGCACCGGCACCCCGGCCTGATCCAGCTCACCGAGGGCCACCAGCAGGGTGGCGAGCGCCAACAACAGTGCCGGCGCCAGACGCGCCAGCACCACCGGCAGGCAGCGGCGCGCGGCGTACAGCGCGAGCAATGTGCCCAGGCCCAGTGCGGCCGAGGGCCAGGCCGCTGGCGCGCCGAGCAGCGTCTCGACCTGCCCCGCCGCCACCAGCAACGCGGCGCCGGCGGTGAAGCCACCCAGCACCGGAGCACTGAGCAATGAGCAGAGAAAACCCAGGCGCAGCAGCGCGCAGAGCACCAGCACGGCGCCACTGAGCAGCGCCAGCTGGGCGGCCAGCACGGGGGCGCCGAGCGTGCTGGTCGTCTGCAGTTCGGCCAGGGCCGTGGCGGTCACCAGCGAGGTCAGCGCCATGGGGCCCACCGACAGCGTGGTGCTGCTGCCGACCAGGGCGTAGGCCAGGGCCGGCACGATGCTGGCGTACAGCCCGAGCACCGGCGGCAGGCCCGCGACCATGGCGTAGGCCATGCCCTGAGGCAGCAGCATCAGCGCCACCACCAGGCCGGCGCCGAGGTCACCGCCGAGCATCTCGCGGCGGTAACCCTTGAGCCAGTCGAGCATGTCGCGCTAGCGCCCGGCGACCCGGCGCAGCTGTTCCTGCAACTCGGCACGCTTGCGCTGCGGCCCCTTGCCGAACGGCCAGCCGATGATCGAGCCGCGCTTGCCCTGGCCGACATTGCGCAGCAGGAAGTGCGACAGCGCGGGAATCAGCACCAGCGCGCCGAGCATGTTCCACAGCAGCATGAAGGTCAGCAGGATGCCCATGTCGGCCTGGAACTTGATCGGCGACCAGGCCCAGCACACCACGCCGGCAGCCAGGGTGATGCCGACCAGCGCCACCACCCGCCCGGTGAAGGCCACCGCGCTGCGGTAGGCGTCGCCCAGGCTGCGGCCCTGGCGCTGGTAGTGCAGCTGCACGCTGAGCAGGTACAGCGCGTAGTCCACGCCGATGCCCACGCCGAGGGCGATCACCGGCAGGGTCGCCACCTTCACGCCGATGCCCATGGCCACCATCAGCGCCTCGCACAGCACCGAGGTGAGCACCAGCGGCAGCAGCGCCACCAGCATGGCGCGCCAGCTGCGGAAAGTGATCAGGCAGAACACCGCCACCGCCAGGTACACGTACAGCAGCATGCTGCGGTTGGCCTCGCGCACCACGAGATTGGTCGCTGCTTCGATGCCGGCCGAACCGGCGGCGAGGAGGAACTGGCGATCCTCGGTGCTGTTGTCTTTGGCAAAGCGTTCGGCGATGGCCACCACGCCGTCCAGAGTCTCGGCCTTGTGGTCCTTGAGGAAGGCGATCACCGGCATCAGCGAGCACTGCGTGTTGAACAGCTCGGGCGCGTTCACCGAGGCCTGCTGGGCGGCGTAGTTGAGCACGTCCTGATTACGCTGGATGCTGGCCATCTTCGGGTTGCCCTCGAAGGAGCCGGCGGTGATCTGGCGCACCGCGTTGACCAGCGACACGGTGGTCTGCACGCCCGGATGCTGCTGCAGCTCCCAGGCCAGGCGGTCGGCCAGGACCAGGGTGCGGTAGTTCAGGCAGCCCTCGGGGCCGGTCTTGATCATCACCGCGAACAGGTCGCTGGACAGCGCGTAGTGGCCGGTGATGTAGGCGTTGTCCAGGTTGTAGCGCGAGTCGGCGCGCAGCTCGGGGGCGCCGCGGTCGAGGTCGCCGATCTTCAGCTGCAGACTGAAGGCGAAGCCGCCGATGCCGAGCAGCGCCGCCAGCAGCACGGTGCCGGTGGCCCACCTGGGCGTGGTGAAGCGGTTCAGGCAGTCCCAGATGCGGCCGAAGCCCCGGTGCTGCTTGCCCTGGTCGTCGATGCGCAGGGCGCGCTCGGCGGCCTTGGCGCCAACGCCGACATAGGACAGCGCCACCGGCATCAGCAGCAGGCTGGTGAACACCAGCACGGCCACGCCGATGCTGGCGGCGATGGCCAGGTCCTGGATCACCGGGATGTCGATCAGCATCAGCACGGCGAAGCCCACCGCGTCGGCCAGCAGCGCGGTGACGCCGGCGACGAACAGGCGGCGGAAGGTGCAGCGCGCGGCGATCAGCTTGTGGGTGCCGCGGGCGATGTCCTGCATGATGCCGTTCATCTTCTGCGCCGCGTGGGACACGCCGATGGCGAAGATCAGGAATGGCACCAGCACCGAATAGGGGTCGATGCTGTAGCCCAGCCAGGCGACGATGCCCAGCTGCCAGACCACCGCCAACAGCGAGCAGCCGATCACCAGCAGGGTGCTGCGCAGGCAGCGGGTGTACAGCAGGATGATGGCGAAGGCGGCGACCACCGCCAGGGCGAAGAACGCCATGACCTGCAGCAGGCCGTCGATCAGGTCGCCGACCAGCTTGGCGAAACCGATCACCCGCAGCTTGTAGGGGCCCTCCCCGCTGGCGTCGGCATTCAGGCCTTCGACCTTGCTGCGCAGCTGCTCGAGGGTCTTGGCGAAGGCGTAGTAGTCGATGCCGTGGCCGGTGGCCGAATCCTTGTCGAGCAGCGGCACCACCAGCATGCTCGACTTGAAGTCGTTGGCCACCAGGCTGCCGACGATGCCGGCGCGGCCGATGTTCTGCCGCAGCTGCTCGATGTTCGACGGGCTGCCGTCATAGCCATCGGGCATCACCGCGCCGCCCTGGAAGCCCTCCTCGGTCACCTCGGTCCAGCGCACGCTGGGCGCCCACAGCGAACGCAGCCAGGCGCGGTCCACGCCCGGGGTGAGGAACAGCTCGTCGTTGACCTGCTTGAGCACGGCCAGGTAGGCCGGGTCGAAGACGTCGCCGTCACGGTTCTCCACCACCACCCGCACCGAGTTGCCCAGGCCGCGCAGCTGGTCGCGGTTGTCGAGGAAGTTGCGGATGTAGGGCTGGCTCTGCGGCAGCATCTTCTCGAAGCTCGGCCGCAGTTCCAGGCGGGTCAGCGCCATGTAGCCGAGCAGCACGGAGAGCATGGCGATGATCGCGACGAACCAGGGCCGGTGGTTGAACAGCAGACGTTCGAGGAAATGCCCGCTGTGGCGGTCGAAATCGCGCAGGTCGCGGATCACCGGCATGCTGTCTTGTTTGATGTTGCCCATGATGGTTTCTCGTTGACCTCGTTATGGCAGGCGCTGGCTGCGCGCACCGCGATTGCCGACCAGCACCAGGCTGTCGTCGGCGGCGAAATCGGCAGCGGCAATCGGCGCCATCACGCTCTGCGGCAACACTTCCAGGCTGTGGCCTTGGGGCAACAGGCGCAGCACGTGGCCGGCCTGGCTGAACAGGTGAATGCGCCGGGAGCCGTCCCAGGCGGCGGCCGTGATACTGCTCTGCACGCCGCTGTCCAGAGCGCTCCAGCTGGCGCCGCCGTCGGCGCTGCGCAGGATGTGGCCGCGCAGGCCGTAGACCAGCAACTCGTTGTCCAGGCCGATGACGCCGAACAGGCTGCCGGCGTAGGGAATCTGCAGGGCGACGAAGCGCTGCCGCTCGGCGTTCCAGCGCAGCAGCAGGCCCTGCTCGCCGGCGATGTAGGGCACGCCGTCGACCGCGCCGATGGCATTCAGGTGCAGGCCCTGGGGGTTGTCGGTGCGCTCTCCGAAGGGGCGCCAGTGCTGGCCGCCGTCGTCGGTGCGCAGGATCAGGCCGAACACGCCCACCGCGTAGCCGAGACGCTCATCGGCGAACCACACGTCGAGCAGCGCCTTGTCGGCGCCCTCCTCGACCATCCGCTGGGCCTCGGCCAGGCGCAGCGACCACTCCTCGCTGGCCGGCTCGGCGGCGGCCAGCGCCGCGTAGTGCCGCTGCATCAGGGCGCCGATCTGGCGCCCGTCGAGCTGCTTGCTCCAGCTGCCGCCAGCGTCCGCGCTGTGCAGGACAACGCCGTCGTGGCCCACCGCCCAGCCGCTCGCCCGGGTGGGAAAATACACGGCGGTGAGGTCGCTGCTCACCGGCACCCGGGCCTGCTGCCAGTGGCCGCCGGTGTAGTCGGAATACAGGATGTGGCCACGCTGGCCCACCGCGACCAGACTGTCACCCGTGCGGGCGACGTCGTTCAGCGGTGCCCGCTCCGCCAGTGGACTGTGGCGCGCCGGCAGATCCAGCACGTCGATGAACTCGCCACGGACAGCGCCGGGCAGCACACCCAGCAGCAGGCCCAGCAGGGGAAGCAGGACTCGGTAGAAATCACTCATGGTCAATCTCGGCATATAAGGTTGCGCCGCGGGCACGGGTGCCATGCCCGGCGGCGCCGGATCAATGCCCCGCCGTGCCACGCCGGCCCCCGGATTCCGGACGGCTGACGTTCTGCCCAGGGGGACCGGGCGGCACGGATGGCGGGGTTTGCGACCCGAAACTCAGCGGATACCGGCACCCGCCAGCGACTCCGGCGCCCATTGCGCCTTGGCCAGGGCATCGATGTAGCGGATGCCGCCGTACGGGCCGACCACGCCGTTGATGTTGTAGGTGCCGCCGACCAGGTCGTAGATCATGAATGGCGTGGAGTCCGGCACGGTCTTGTCGTAGCTCTGGCTGAGGAAGGCGAAGGAGCCGCGATAGAGCTGGCCACGGGCGTCGTACTGGTCCGAGGCCAGGGCCACCCAGCTGTCCTCGTCGAGGTAGAAGCGGCGCTTGGCGTAAATGTGGCGCGCGCCCTGCTTGAGGGTGCCCTCGACCACCCAGACGCGGTGCTTCTCCCAGCGCACCAACTCCGGCGCCACGTGGTTGGCGGTGGTGATGGCCTTGGCCTCGGGGGCGTAGGTCAGGCGGTAGGTGTTGTACGGCACGATCATTTCCTGCTTGCCCACCAGCTTCCAGTCGAAGCGGTCCAGCGCACCGTTGAACACGAACACGTCATCGTAGGTGCCGGCACCGGCGGTACCCGGGTTGGGCGTGTCGTAGGCCAGGCTCGGCGCCAGCTTCACCCGGCGCACACCCGGCAGGTACTGCCAGGCGCGGCGTGGCTGCTCCAGCGGGTTGGCGGCGTCGCGCAGCATGATCGCCTCGCCGGCGCGGCGCGCCGGGCCGGTGTAGTACAGCTTCATCTGGTAGTAGGTGTCGGTCGCCCCGATGGGCTTGTTCATGTCCTGGTAGATCGGGTAGCTGATGTAGGCCTGGCCGGTGGTGGCCAGGCTGGCCACGCCGGCGGCGTCGACGTTCCACGAGTCGTACTTGGAGTTGATGGTCACGCCCTGGTAGCGCAGCAGGAAGTTCCACATGGCTTCGGCGCCCGACTGCGGGATCGGGAACGGCACGCCGGGCAACACGTTGTCGATGGCCTGGCCACCCTCCAGCGCCTTGGCACCGGTGGCGTTCTTCAGGCTGTTGTCCAGTACCGCCTGGGGCATGGCCACGGAGCGATGGGTGGGGAACAGTTCGACGCGGAAACTGGGGAAGCGCTTGGCCAGTTCCACCGTGGTGGCGCTGAGCTGATCCTTGTACTGCTCGACATTCTTGCCGTCGATCACCAGCAGCGGCTTCTCGCCGGCGAAGGGATCGGGACGCACGCTGTCCCCGGCCTTGAAGCTGGCCGGGGCCTGGGTCAGGCCACCTTCGTACGCGGGAATCGAGCCATCGGCGTTGCCGGCGATTTCGGCGCCGACCAGGGTCAGGCTGGTGCCGAGCTTGGCCGCCTCGTCGGCGGAAACGGCGGCGCTGGCCTGACCGACGATGGCCAGGGTGAGGGATGCGGCCAGTACGGTATGCACGAATTTCATCTTGTTGTTCTCCTGCTCAGAGGCTGGGCAATTCGTGGTTAGAAAGTGGTTTTGAAGGTCAGGTAGACCGCGCCGCGGTCCTCGCCGGTGGCACCGCCGCCGGAGAATGAGGAGTAGCCGCCGGCGTAGCAGGTGTGGCGCTGGGTGAGGTCGAAGGCGTTGGGGGTCGAGCCATCCGCGGCGCCGTCTTCGCACTTCTCGGCGTCGCCGAAGGAGTCCACGTACTTGAGGTCGACGTAGTACTGGTTGTAGATGGCGGCGCTGACGCCCACCGCGTAGTTGCCGGTGTCCTCGGCGCCGCCGGCGGCGACCGGGGAGACGCCGTCGATGCCGAGGTTGATCGACATCGGCGCGGAGAGGTCCACGCCCGGGAACACCTGGTACCAGGTCGGGGTGAAGTTGACGGCCACGCCCCAGTTGTCGCGGGTCGGCTTGTCGATGCCGTGGTAGCTGTCCTCGCCCTTGTACAGCGCCTGGTTCTTGCTATCGAGGCTCAGCAGGTTGCTGTAGTAGACCTCGCCGAGCAGGGTCGCGGCGTCGAACAGCGGCGTCTCGGGCAGGGCCACCAGGCCGTTGACCACCCAGTGCAGGGTGTCGCCGGTGGCGCTCATGTTGTCGCCTTCGCGCATCGGTGCATCGACCACGCCGGTGGACGGATCGCGCGGTGACAAGGGGCCGGCGCCGCCGACAAGCAGTGGGCTGTAGATGGCCGGAATGCTCGACAGCGGCATGCCGTGACGGATGTTCAGATCGCTGCCGACGCTGATGCCGCCGATGTCCTTGGACAGGCTCAGGCCGTAGATATCGATGTCTTCGCCATAGGCCAGGCGGTAGGAGGTGGTCTCGATCGAGTTGCGCAGGCCCGGAATGCCACCGGCCAGGGTCAGCTCGCGGGCGTCGAGCACGGCCTGCGGCAGGATGTCGGAGGTATTGCGGTAGTAGAGACCCAGGGTGCCATCCAGCCACTGCGGCGACCACTTGGCCATCACGCCCCAGTCGCCCTGATCGTCCGGGGTCAGGTCATCGCCACGGCGGATATTGGTCAGCGTGCCGTTCGGGCCGGCCAGACCCGGGCCACCGGTGTGGCCGAGGATGAACGACTGGGCGCCCTCGCCGATCAGGTCGGAGGTGCCGTAGTAGGTGCCGGCCTCCGGCAGGCGTGCGGCGTCCCAGTTGAAGAAGTACTGGGCAGCGAAGGACCACTCGGAGTTGAGGGTGAAGCTGGTGGACAGCTGGTTGCGCGGAACGAACAGCTCCTTGGCCTCGGTGCCCGGCGACGCGGCCAGCTTGGCCAGGTCCAGGCCGGACTGGCCGTAGCTGATCGAGTGCACCGGGTTGAGCACGGTCTCGCCCCAGAACACGTTGTGCTGGCCGGCCTTCAGGCTGAGCAGCGACTCCTCGCCGACCTCGGTGCTGTAGAACACGAAGGCATCGAGCACCTCGCCGGACGGGCCGCTGTAGTAGCGCTGGGCGTAGCGGCTCAGGTGCGGGCTGCCGAACACCTCTGGCGCCGCCGGGCGGCCGCCCCAGCCGGCGATCGACGAGTAGTCGTCGTTGCCGTTGACCAAGGGGTTGGAACTGGAGCCGGTGTTGTCGTAAGCCTTGTCGTACCAGCTGGCGGCGCTGACGCGCAAGCCCATGCGGTTCTGGTACACCACGTCGAGCTCGGTCAGCAGGTCGACGCGGTTGGTGATGTTGGTGCCGGCCTTGCGGAAGTTGTAGTCGCCGTCGTTGTTGTTCGGCGTGCCGAGCATGCGCGAGTCGGCGCTCTCGGTGCGCAGGCCGTAGTTGTACTTGACGGTGTTGTCGAAGCGCACGGACCAGTCCGGGCTGCCGGTATCGACTTCGAAGGCCTGGGCGGCCGGCACGGTGGCCAGCATGACGGCCGTGGCCAACAGGCTTCTACGCAAGGGAAAGCGATGCTGCTTGTTATTGTTGTGCATAGCGTTGACTCCGCTTTTTAGGGCTTACGACATGCCGCGCCCGCGACGGGGCGCGAGAGCGGGTAACGGGTGGGTGTCTTTCCTTGTTCGGTTGAAAAAAGTGCTGCTGGCGCTTCGCGCTTCAGCCCAGCAATGCCTGGATCAGCTCCTCGGCCTGCGGCCACTCGCCGTAGCCGGCGGCCGGGTTGAGGTGGCCGACCGCACCCAGCTGGACCAAGGCACTGCCCCAGTCGCGGGCCATTTCGCGCACCGCCGCAAGGCTGGCCAGGTGATCGTTGCTGCTGGCCGCGACGATGCTGGGGAACGGCAGCGGACCGCGCGGCAGCGGCGACCAGCCGTGGTCCTGCAACGTTTGCGGGCTCGGGTATTGCGGCGGCCAGGTGCTGTTCAGGTCCGGCGGAGTCGCCAGCAGCGCGCCGAGAATCGGCCGCGAATGACGCGCCGCCCAGTGCACCGCCATCAGTACGCCGGCGCTGTGGGCCACCAGCAGCACCGGACCTTCGATGCGCTCCAGTTCGCTCTGGATCGCCGCGACCCGTGCCGCCAGGCTGAGCTTGTCGGCCTGCAGCGGCGGCACCGTGCGGCAATTGGGCAGGCGCGCGGCGAGCAGCGTCTGCCAATGGTCCGCAACGTGGTCGCGCAGGCCGGGGATGATGAGAACGGTGAAGTCTGTGCTGGCCACGCTGGGCTCCTGGACTGCCGGATCAATCGACGCACGAGGCGTCGGGTTGACCAGACAGTAGAGGCCGGGCACAGCGCAGGCTTCACATTAGGCGTCAGCCATTTCGCAATTCATGACATGGCCCGGTCGGCCATGTGTTTGGCGCAGGGCAGTCGCCCGACGCGGCGCTGCTAAGCTCAGCAGGGCGGCCGCGATTTTTCATTTCATGACAGCCAGGTGACCGTCGCCGCCGGCTTCGGCATCATGCGCGGCGGCCGTCACAAGCGGCCATGCCTGTGAAGGAACTAGAACAATGACAACACTGGTTCGCGCAGCGGTTCTTACCAATTACCTGGAAGTGGCCCAGCACCTGGGACTCAATGTCCAGGCGCTGCTCAATGAAGTGGGCCTCAGCAAGACCCTGCTGCAGGACCCGGAACACCGCATTCCGATCGACGCCGCCGTGCGTCTGCTGGAGAACTCCGCCACGGCCAGCCACTGCCAGACCTTCGGCCTGCGCATGGCCGAATCGCGCCAGCTCTCCGACTTCGGCGCGGTCAGCCTGCTGCTGACCCACCAGCGCACCCTGCGCGAGGCCTTGCAGGTGGTGGTGCAGTACCGCCATTTGCTCAACGACTCGCTGGCGATCTTCATCGAGGAGGCCGGCAGCATGGTGATTATCCGCGAAGAGGTGGTCACCGAGACCGGCCTGAGCTGCCGCCAGGGCAACGAGCTGGCCATCGGCGTGATGTACCGCCTGTGCGCCGCCCTGCTCGGTGTGCACTGGAAACCGATCAGCGTCAGCTTCACCCACGCCGCGCCGGACGATCTGCAGGTGCACCGCCGCGTACTCGGCCAGAAGCTGGAGTTCAACGGCGAGTTCAACGGTATCGTCTGCCACGCCGCCGACTTCGACGTGCCCAACCCGCAAGCCGATCCGGCCATGGCACGCTATGCCCAGCGCTTCCTCGACTCGTTGCAGGCCGACCAGGAAACGCCGCTGATGTTCGAGGTGCGCAAGGCCATCTACCTGCTGCTGCCCATGGGCCGCGCCACCATCGAACAGATCGCGATGGCCATGGGCATGAACGTGCGCACCCTGCAGCGCCGCCTGGAAGACAACCAGGCCACCTTCAGCGACCTGATCAATGGCGTGCGCCGCGACCTGGTGATTCGCTACCTGGAAAACCCCAGCTACTCGCTGGGGCGTATTGCCGACATGCTCGGCTATTCGATGCCCAGCTCCTTCACCCGCTGGTTCATCGGCCAGTTCGGCATGCCACCGGCGGCCTGGCGCAGCGAGCACGGCCCGCGCAAGGACAAGTGACTCAGGGCTGGCCCTGCTCCGCGGCCAGGGCCAGCTCGTCGAGGTCAAGCACCGCACGGCTCAGGTAGAACTCGGCGCCACCACCGCCCTCGCCCCTGCCGATCCCCTGCTGCAACTGACGGTGGACGAAGCGGTAGCCGCTGCGGATCTTGCCCAGCGCGGCGCCATGCTGCGCCTGCAACAGCGCGAAGCGCTGCTCGATGTCCACATCCAGGGCCTGCAGGCGCTCGGCCGGCAACAGCCAGGTTTCCTTCTGCGGCAGCGGGTAGTGACGCAGCTGGTAGTCCAGCAACAGCCCGGCGAGGTCGCGACTCTGCTCGCCGAGCGGCTGCGCCTGGCCGAGCCGCGCCAGTTCGCGGCTGGCGGCGTCGCCCAGCTGCCGACGCTGTTCCAGCAACAGGCCGATCAGCTGCGGATAGCGCTCTCGCTCGCTGCGCGGCAAGCCGTCCAGCTGGTCGAACAGCCGGTGCATGGCCGCCAGCGGCCCGGCCAGCTCAGGCGGCTGGCCGAGCTGCTGCACGTCGGCCTCCAGGCTGTTGAGATGGTGGAACACCGCGGTGAGGAGGCGCGGATCGGGTGCCTTCTCGCGGGGGTCGAAGTACAGCATGGCGCTGGCACAGAGCAGCCGGCTATGGCTGTCCAGCCCATACAGCTGACGCACCGCGCGGGCGTCGGCCAGCGCGTCCAGGCACAACAGGCAGAGCAGGTACGGCAGAACAGTCCTTCGCATCGTCCGGTCCTCGTGGGTGCTGGATGTCGCAATTGCCTCGGTAAAAGGTGCGCACGGCCGCTGGAGCGCCAGCCGTCGCACGAAGGCCGGGGCACAGACCCCGGCAGGACACATCCCGCCATGGAGTGAACG
This sequence comes from Pseudomonas sp. GD04019, assembly GCF_029837695.1. Classification (GTDB taxonomy): domain Bacteria; phylum Pseudomonadota; class Gammaproteobacteria; order Pseudomonadales; family Pseudomonadaceae; genus Aquipseudomonas. The sequence continues at coordinate 21,298 of NZ_JAOEEA010000012.1, read as the reverse complement.
GGAGGTGAAACGCGTCCGCCGACAGCTCGGCCCGGAAGACCGCGCGCCCGGCGGCAGATCAGGCTCAGCGCAGGATGGTGCAGCCGGTGGCGGCCTGCAGTTGGTCGAAGTCGACGCCAGGCGCCATTTCCACCAGCTCGACGCCCGCCTCGGTGATGTCCAGCACGGCCAGGTCGCTGATGATGCGGTCGACCACGCCGACGCCGGTCAGCGGCAGCTCGCAGCGCTCGAGAATCTTCGGCGCGCCCTTGGCCGTGTGCTCCATCAGCACTACCACGCGGCGCACACCGGCCACCAGGTCCATGGCGCCGCCCATGCCCTTGATCATCTTGCCGGGGATCATCCAGTTGGCCAGGTCGCCGTGCTGCGACACCTGCATGGCGCCGAGCAGGGCCAGGTCGACATGCCCGCCACGGATCATGGCGAAGCTCTCGGCACTGTCGAAGAAGCTGCTGCCGGGCAGCGTGGTGATGGTCTGCTTGCCGGCGTTGATCAGGTCCGCATCGACCTCCTCCTCGCCCGGGAACGGGCCGATGCCGAGCAGGCCGTTCTCGCTCTGCAGCCAGACCTCCATGCCCTCGGGGATGTAGTTGGCCACCAGCGTCGGCAGGCCGATGCCGAGGTTGACGTAGAAGCCGTCCTGCAGCTCCTGGGCGGCGCGCTGCGCCATTTCTTCGCGGGTCCAGGCCATGCTGCTCAGCTCCTCGTGGTGCGCATCTCGATGCGCTTCTGTGGGTTGGCGTTGAGTACCAGGCGCTGCACGTAGATGCCCGGCAGGTGGATCTCGTCCGGGGCCAGCTCGCCCACTTCGACGATTTCCTCCACCTCGGCCACGCAGACCCGGCCGGCCTTGGCGCACAGCGGGTTGAAGTTGCGCGCGGTCTTGCTGAAGGTCAGGTTGCCGGCGCGATCGGCCTTGGCGCCCTTGATCAGCGCCAGGTCGGCGGTCAGCGAACGCTCCATCACGTACCACTCGCCGTCGAACTGGCGGGTTTCCTTGCCCTCGGCGATCTGCGTGCCGTAGCCGGTGCGGGTGAAGAAGGCCGGGATGCCGGCGCCGCCGGCGCGCAGCTTCTCGGCCAGGGTGCCCTGGGGAGTGAACTCCAGCTGCAGCTCGCCGGCCAGGTACTGGCGCTCGAACTCCTTGTTGCCGCCGACATAGGAGGAAATCATCTTGTGAATCTGCCGGCTGTACAGCAGCGGACCGAGGCCGAAATCGTCGACCCCGCAGTTGTTGCTGATGACGGTGAAGCCGCGTTTGCCGGTTTCGCCCAGCGCCGCGATCAGCGCCTCGGGAATGCCGCACAGGCCGAAGCCGCCGGAGGCGATGCTGATGCCGTCAGCCACCAGCCCCTCGAGCGCCACGTGGGCGTTGGGGTAGATCTTGTTCATCGACAGTCTCTCTCGGGTTGTGCCGGCGCCAGCGCCGGCGCACGGATCACAGGCCCCAGCGCAGCAACAGCAGCACCAGGATGACCAGGAAGATGGTTTCGCCGACCATCAGCAGGATCGGCTTGATGCCCACGCTGGCCAGCTCCTTGAGCTGGGTCTTCATGCCCAGCGCGGCGATGGACACCACCAGGCACCAGCGCGACAGCTCGTTGACTCCACCCTGCACCACCTCCGGCACCAGGCCTGTGCTGTTGACGCAGGCGAGGATCAGGAAGCCGACGGCGAACCAGGGCAGCAGCGGCGGCCGCTCGCCAGCGGTTTCGGCGCCCTGCAGGCGGGTGACCATGGCGGCCGCGACGATCACCGGCAGCAGCATGGCCACGCGCATCAGCTTGACCACGGTGGCGATGTCGCCGGTCTCCGGCGACATGCTGTAGCCGGCGCCGACCACCTGGGCCACGTCGTGAATGGTGGCGCCGAGGAACACCCCCGCCTCCTGGGGCGAAAGGCCCAGGGCGTTGGCGATCATCGGATAGAGGATCATCGCCAGGGTCGACAGCGCCGACACGCCGATCACGGTGAACAGCGTGGCCTTTTCCTTCTGCGGATGGCTGGGCAGCGCGGCGGCCAGGGCCAGCGCCGCCGAAGCGCCGCAGATGGCCGTGGCGCCGCCGGTAAGCATGCCGAAGATGCGCTTGAAGCCCAGCGCCTTGGCCGCCAGCACCGAGACGGAAATGGTCACCACCACCAGAATCACCACCAGTGCCAGCGGCTTCCAGCCCAGCGCGGCGATCTGCTCCAGGGTGATGCGCATGCCCAGCAGGGCCACCCCCACACGCAGCACGGTGCGCGCGGTGAACTCGATGCCGGCCTTGCACTTGCCCTCGGCGGCGAGGAAGTTGAGCGACAGTCCCAGCAGCAGGGCGAACAGCATCACCGGCGCGCCATAGTGCTCGGAGAGGAAAGTGGCGGCCGCGGCCACCACCAGGCTGACACTGATGCCCGGCGCCAACTGGCGGGCACGGTCGTTGATCTGGGTAAGGGCGATGGCGCTCATGGCGCGAAGTCCTCGATGACGATGTAGACGCGGCCGCCCTCTTCCTCTAACGGACAAGTGGCGGCCCTGAGCGGGTTGGCGTTGGCCGGGTAGCCGCTAGCGAACTCGAACGGCGCGCGCTGAGCGGCCGCCGGCCGTTGCCGGGCCGGCATGTGATGGCGGTGGGTCATGCCTGCAGTCTCCGCCGTTCCGGAAAGCCGAGGGCCTCGCGCATGCCGCGCAGCAGCAGGTCGGCCGGCTGCGCGCCGGAGAGCAGCAGGCGCCCGTCGAAGACGAACTGCGGCACGCTGCTGGCAGCCGTATCCGGCGTCTGCAAGGGTCGGCCGTCGCGGTACAGGGCGCGGGCCATTTCCTCGCGCGGGTAGCCACAGGTTTCGGCGATGGTCAGCAGGGTATTGGCGTCGCCGATATCCTCGCCGTGGCGAAAATGCGCGGCGAACAGGCGCTCCAGCAGGCGCTCGCGCTGCTCCGGGCCGCCCAGTTCCACGGCGCGGCGCATCAGGCGATGCGCGTCGGCGGTGTTGGGCATGCGGGCGATACGCTGGAAGTCGAAGCGCAGATCGACTTCCGCCCCCGCCTCCTGCACCTGGGCCTGGCGCAGGTGTACCGCGGTGTCGCTGCCCAGGCGGCGGCGATAGAACTCGGCAAAGGGCTCACCGGCGGCCGGCAGTTGCGGCAGCAGCTGCACGCTCTGCCAATTGATGCTCACCACCTGGTGCGGATGCGTCTGCTGCAGCTGCACCACGGCGCGCTTGAGCTGGCGCTTGCCAATCAGGCACCAGGGGCAGACGAAGTCGAAGGCCACGTCGATACGCAGGGCGCGGCTCATGGCTGTACCTCCAGTGCTGCCGGACCGGCGTCCTCCCGCCCCTGGCCGCCACGCAGGCGGGCGATGTCCTGCAGGTAATGGCAACGGGCGTAGAAGAACACCGCGGCGGCGGCGATGCTGACCAGCGGCACCAGCTGGAAGGCGACCTGCAGACCGAACAGGTCCGACAGGCGACCGGTAACGAACGGCCCTGGCGCCAGGCCCAGCAGGTTGTTGGCCAGGGTCAGGGTGGCGAACGCGGTGCCATGCACCGAGTAGTGGGTCAGGTTGGCCACCATGGCCCCGGACGGGCCGGTGGTGCCGGCGGCGATCAGCATGCCCAGGCAGATCAGCAGCAGCTGCAACGGCCCGGCGGACAGGGCGAAGGCCAGCGACAGCAGCAGGCAGCTGCCCAGGCAATAGGCGATGGCCAGGGCGATCTTGCGCTCCGGGGCGTTGCGGCACAGGCGGTCGCTGAGCATGCCGCAGAGGATCATGCCGGCGCCGCTGCACAGCACGATGATGCCGGCCAGCGCGCCGGCCTTGTCGGTGCCCATCTGGTAGTAGCGATTGAGGTAGCTGGGCATCCACACGATCACCGTGCCGCCGACGAACAGCTGCAGGCCGCTGCCGACATAGGCGGCGATCACCGAGCGGCTGCTGTACAGGGTGCGCAGCGGCTTGGCGGCCTTGTCCGCCGCCTGCCGGGCGGCGTCGGCGAAGCGCTTGTGCGACACCCGCGACTCCTTCACCACCAGCGGGTAGACCGCGGCCAGCAACAGGCCGAACAGGGCCATGCCGCCGAACGCCCAGCGCCAGCCGAAATGCGCGGCAATCGCACCGCCCAGGGCCATGCCCAGCACCGAGCCGAACATGCCGCCGGCCATGAAGGCACCGGTCAGGGTGGCGCGCATGTGCTTGGGAAATACCGAGAGCACCACGGCGATACCGACGCTGCCGTAGGCGGCCTCACCGACGCCGACCAGAAAGCGCGCCACCAGCATGTGCTCGTATTGCTGCGCCAGGCCGCAGGCCAGGGTGGCCAGGCTCCACAGCAGCGCCATCAGGGCCAGGCTGCGCACCCGGCCGAAGCGGTCGGCCAGCAGCGACAGCGGGAAGGTCAGCAGGCCGACCATCAACGCGACGATGCCGCTGAGCAGGCCCAGCTGGCTGTCGGACAGCGCCCATTCACCCTTCAGCAGCGGGAACACCGCGTTGAGCACCTGCCGCGACATGTAGTCGGAGATCAGCAGGCCGAACGTCAGGGCGAAGACGATCCAAGCGTAGCTGCGCGGAATGCCGGCCGAGGTGTCGATTTCCTCGCCCTGGGTGCTGTGGTGAAAGGCCATGTGGCTACCTCGTTGTACTGCTACTGCTTGTTATTGTTGTAGTCGTGCAAGACGACGCTCGGCAAAGGCCTCTGCACGACCCTGTAGGATCGCCAGCACCGCGGACGGCGCGCCCGGTTCGTGGCCCGGGCGCCGCCCGCGGCAGAGACCTTTGCCCAGCGGCGTGGCGCCCCCAGCCTGCGGAGGGCGCCGTGTCACTCAGCCGCGCTGTGGCAGCTGTTTCCGGCCCGGCGTGCGGTTTGGCGCGATGCCGCCTGCCAGCCGGGTTGTGCGATGCCGTCGAGTCGAACGGCACTCGGCAACCGCCGCTCAATCACTTGCGCAGGAAGCCCTGCTGACCGCCCTTGGGGTTCGGGGCGAAGCCGTTGGCGGCCAGGGTTTCCTCGACCGTGTCGTAGAACACGCCGATCTTGAGGATTTCGCGGGCTTCCTTGCCGTTGGCGACCGGGCGGCCGATCTCCTTGGCGATGCGCACCAGCTGCTCGATCTGCTCGACGGAAGTCATCTTGCGTGAGCGATCCTGGGTCCAGATGTTGTCCTCGATGCCGCAGCGCACGTGCAGGCCCATCGCCATGCCCATCAGGTTGACCGGCAGGGTGTTGAGCATGGTGCTCTCCACCGTGAGCATGGTGCCGTCGGGGATGGCGCGCAGGAAGTTGGCCATGCTGTAGATATGCGGCTGGTCCATGCCGCCGCCGATGGCCACCCAGTTGCACACCAGCGGGCCCTTGTAGACGCCGCGGCGGATCAGGCGCTCGACCGTCTCGTAGCTGTTGATGTTGTAGAACTGGAAGGCGCTCTGGATGCCGGCGGCGGAGAGGCGCTTGATATGCTCCTCGATGAAGCCCGGGCCGGACGGCACGATCATCTCGCGGTAGGCCTCATAGGTATCGCTGCCCATGGAGGTGCCGGTGTAGTCGCGCACGTCCATCTGCTCGATGACGTTCATCTGCGTGGTATTGACGGTCACCGTGACCTGGTCGGGCTTGGGATCGAGCTCGGCGAGCATGTGCCGGGTGTCGTCGTGCAGCCACTTCGCCGCGGCGCCGTCTTCCGGCGGCGCGAAGGAGATGGAGCCGCCGACCTGGATGACCATGTCCGGCACCGCCTCGCGCACGCCGGCGATCAGCTCGTTGAACTTGGACAGGCGCTTGGAGCCCTTGCCGTCCAGCTCACGCACATGCAGGTGGAGTACCGAGGCGCCGGCTGCATAGCAGTCGACGGCCTTCTGGACCTGCTCTTCCATGGTCACCGGAATGTCCTCCGGATAGTCCGAGGGGAACCATTCGGGGCCGTATGGGGCCGCGGTGATGACGAGTTTGTCCTGGTTTTCCGGGAAGAGAGAACCGTCGAGGAAGTTCATGCCTGTTGCCTCAGATATTTATTAGTAGATGGCGCGAATGGGGATGTTGCGACTCAGAAGGTCTTGTCGCCGATGATGCCGGCGCGCTCCATCTTGCGATGGCAGGGTGGGTAGTCCATGACCGCGTAGTGCTGGGTGCTGCGGTTGTCCCAGATCGCCACGCTGTTGGGCTGCCAGCGCCAGCGCACCTGGTACTCCGGGATGTAGGCCTGGCTCACCAGGTAGCGCAGCAGGTCGCTGCCGCCCATGCTGTAGTCCTGGCCGTAGCGCACATGCTCCGGGGTATGGAAGTTGCTCAGGTGGGTGGCGAAGGCGTTGACGAACAGCACCTTCTCGCCGGTCTCCGGATGGGTGCGCACCACCGGGTGCTCGGCATCCGGGAACTGCGCCTTGAGCGCCAGGCGTTTCTCGATCGGCATCGCCGCACCGAAGCTCGCCTCGATGCTGTGCCGCGCACGCAGGCCGGCGATGCGCTGCTTCACCTCTTCCGGCAGCTTCTCGTAGGCCAGCGCCATGTTCGCCCACATGGTGTCGCCGCCCACCGGCGGGCACTCCACGCAGCGCAGCACGCAGCCCATGGGCGGCGCCTCGCGCCAGGTGGCGTCGGTGTGCCAGGCGTTCTCGTAGCGGTCGTTGGGCGCATCCGGCGACTTGTAGATGCGCACCAGGCCCGGGTGGTCCGGGTCGCTGCCGGCCACCGGATGGTCCTCCAGCTCGCCGAAGCGCCGGGCGAAGGCCACGTGCTCGGCGCGGCTGATGTCCTGGTCACGCAGGAACAGCACCTTGTGCTTGAGCAGCAGCGCCTTGATCTCGGCGAACAGGTCGGCGTCGCGGGAGGCGTCGCCCAGGTTGACGCCGATCAGCTCGGCGCCGATGGCGCAGGTCAGTTGTTCGACTCGCATGGCGGCCTCCTCAGATGACGAAGATCGACGATCCGGTGGTCTTGCGCGACTCCAGGTCGCGGTGGGCCTGCACCGCGTCCTGCAGGGCATAGTGCTGGTTGATCTCGATGCGGATCCGGCCGCTGCCGACCAGGCCGAACAGTTCCTCGGCCAGCTCCGCCTTCTCCGCCGGGTCGGCGATGTAGTCGGCCAGCGCCGGGCGGGTCATGTACAGCGAACCCTTCATCGCCAGCAGCTGTGGGTTGAAACCGTCGATCGGACCCGAGGCGGTGCCGACGCACACCAGCAGGCCGCGGCGCTTGAGCGAATCCAGCGAGCCCATGAAGGTGTCCTTGCCGACGCTGTCGAACACCACGTCCACGCCACGCCCGCCGGTGAGCTGGCGCACGCGCTGGGCGACGTCCTCATGGCTGTAGTCGATCACCTGGTCACAACCGTGGGCACGCGCCACTTCGGCCTTGGCCGCGCTGGACACGGTGCCGATCACCGTCAAACCGAGCAGCTTGGCCCACTGCGAGACGATCAGGCCGACGCCACCGGCGGCGGCGTGCAGCAGGATGCTGTCGCCCTCGCGGAAGGCGTGGATCTTCTTCATCAGGTAGGCCGAGGTCAGGCCGCGCATGGTCATGGCCGCGGCGGTCTCGAAGGCGATGGTCTCCGGCAGCCTGATCAGCGGCGCGGCCGGGATCAGGCGCTCGGTGCTGTAGGCGCCGAGGGTATTGATGAAGCCGGTGTAGGTGACCCGGTCACCCACCGCCACGTTGTCCACGCCCTCGCCCAGCGCCACCACCACACCGGCCGCCTCGACGCCGATGCCATTGGGCAGCGGAATCGGGTAGGTGCCATTGCGGAAGTAGGTATCGGCGTAGTTCAGGCCGACGGCGACGTGGCGAATGCGCACCTGACCAGGGCCGGGCTCACCGACCTCGACGTCCTCGTAGCGCAGCACTTCCGGACCCCCGGCCTCATAAAAACGGACGGCTTTGGCCATGCCTGTTCTCCAGTCTTGTTATTAGCCACCAATAGCGTGGATCGGACTGTAGAACCGGCCTCTGGAGGGTGCTTCTCATCGCACGACAGGAGCTTTTCATTTCATGACATGCGCCTGGCAGCGCCCCGCGCCTGCACTCCTGTCGAACTGGCCTATGCTAGGCAGAGCGCGGCGATAGCCGCCTACGGTTGCGCCTGCGCGCAAGGAGAATCGCCATGCGTATTCACCCGTCCCTGAGCCTGCTGGGCCTGCTCCTGGCCCTGCTCGTCAGCCCCGTGCCCGCCGCCGATGGCGAGAACAGCGCGCCCAGCGAGCAGGTCTTCAGCAACGAAGAACTCGACCAGATGCTCGCCCCGCTGGCCCTGTACCCCGACGCCCTGCTGGCCCAGGTGCTGATGGCCGCCACCTACCCCGGCGACGTGGCCGACGCGGTGACCTGGTCGACGGAGCATCCGGACGCCAGCGGCGACGATGCCGTGCGCCAGGTGTCCGACCAGCCCTGGGACCCCAGCGTGCAATCGCTGGTGGCCTTCCCCGCCGTGCTGATCACCCTGGGCCAGGACCCCGCCTGGGTGCAGAAGGTCGGCGATGCCTTCCTCGCCAGCCCCGACAAGGTGATGGACTCGGTGCAGCGCCTGCGCCGCCAGGCCAAGGAAGCCGGCAACCTGGAATCCAACGAGCAGCAGAAGGTCAGCGAGCAGCCGGCCGCAGCTTCTACCCAAGTGACCAGCAGCGGCGGCGGCAGCCAGCAGACCATCATCATCGAGTCGGCCGATCCGCAGGTGGTCTACGTGCCCAGCTACAACCCCACGGTGGTCTACGGCACCTGGCCCTACCCGGCCTATCCGCCGGTCTACTACCCACCGCCCCCGGGCTACTACTTCGGCTCCGCGGTGGTGGCCGGCATCGGCTTCGCCGCCGGTGTGGCGATCATCGACTCGCTGTGGGGCGACTGCGACTGGGGCGGTGGCGATATCGACATCGACGTGGACCGCTACAACAACATCAACAGCAATCGCCAGATCAACACCGGCGACAGAACCTGGAAGCACAACGCGGTGAACCGCGACGGCGTGCCCTACCGCGACCGCGCCAGCCGCGAGCAATACGGCCAGCGCCTGGCCAACGGCGAGCAGCGCCAGGACCTGCGCGGCCGCGACCCGGCGCGCGTCGCCGACCGCGAACGGGCGCGGCAGAGCCTGGAGCAGCGCGGCTTCGACAGCCCGGCCACTAGCAACCGCCAGGCCCGCGAAAGGGCACAGACCGCCAATCGCGACATGCGCAACTCCGATCAGCTGCGCCAGCGCGCCCAGTCCAGCCAGCGCGGCACGGCGCAGAGCCGGCAACAGGCCCGTCAGCAGCACGCCTCGTCGCGCGGCGCCCGCGACAACGCCTTTGCCGGCGCCCGTACACCGGACAGGGAGCGCGCCTATCAGCAACGCGGCCAGGCCAGCCGCGCCGCCGCCAGCCGCCCGCAAGCGGCGCGCGCCAGCGGACGGGCGGTGAGCCGCCCGGCCATGTCCTCGTCCCGCGGCGGCGCCAGACGGCGCTGATAAGGAGACCCGCCCATGCACGCGATCCAGAGCCTCACCCTGCTCACCCTGCTGGCCCTACCCGTGCAGGGACTGCACGCCCAGCAAGCCTTCCCCAGCCCCGAGGAAGCCGCCGCCGCCTTCGTCGCCGCCCTCGGCACCCAGCAGGCCGATGCGACGCGCCTGGCGGCGCTGCTCGGCAACGACTGGCGCAGCTACATCCCGCGCGATGGCGTGGAACGCGAGGATGTCGAGGCCTTCCTCGCCCTGTACCGGGAAAAGCACGAGATCCGCCCCGAAGCCCGCGACCGCTCGCGCCTGGTGGTCGGCAACAGCGCCTGGGAGCTGCCGCTGCCATTGGTGCGCGGCAGGGACGGCTGGTTCTTCGACACCCGGGCCGGCGGCGAGACCATTCGCCTGCGCCGCATCGGCCGCAATGAACTGGCCACCCTGCAGGCGGTACGCGCCTACCACGATGCGCAGATGGACTACGCCGAGATCGACCGCGACGGCGACGGCGTCCTGGAATACGCCCAGCAGTTCGCCAGCAGCGACGGCCAGCACGACGGCCTGTACTGGCCCGACCAGCCGGGCGTGGAAGAAAGCCCGCTGGGGCCGCTGTTCGGCGACGAATTGCCGGACGGCGACTGGCACGGCTACCGCTACCGCATCCTCGAGGCCCAGGGGCCCTCGGCCCCCGGCGGCGCCTACAACTACCGGCTCGGCGACAACATGAGCCGCGGCTTCGCCCTCGTCGCCTGGCCCGCCGACTACGGCAACAGCGGGGTGATGAGCTTCATGATCAGCCATGAGGGCGAAGTGTTCGAGAAGGACCTCGGCCCCGAGGGTGACAGGCAGGCGCTGGCCATGGCCCGCTTCGACCCGGACGACAGCTGGCAGGAAGCGCCGAAGGACGCGACCCCATGACCCGGCCGAGTGCCTGAACCCATCGAGGTAGCAGACATCCGCGGCGATGCCTGCTAGGTTCTGCCGCACCAATGGACCCGGCGCGCAGCGCCCTCGATCAGGACGATTCCATGCGTGCCCTCTGCCTCCTTGCCGCCCTGCTACCCGCCCTCACCCAGGCCACTGGCCTGCAACTGGATCACCGTGACGGCGAGCAGCGCTTCTATCGCGGCCAGCTCGCCCTGAGCGGCGAATACAGCTACCGCCCCCACGACGAAATCAACTCGCAGCTGTGCTTCTTTGCCCAGGGCCCGAGCGCAGCCGCCATTCCCCGTGACGCGGACGACGCCCGCCTGCCCTGGTTCTGCTTCACCAACCAGCAACAGGCCTTCGCCCAGCTCGGCGTGCCGGCACAGCTGCCCAGCGGCAAGTGCGTGATCGCCGGCACCGCGCGCATCCTGGTCTCCGCCTACAAGGTCGACACCCGCGCCATGGAGGTGTCCGACCTCGCCCACCTGGATGCGGTCCAAGAAGTAGGCGCAGCCGACCTGCAACCCTGCGAGGAATAAGCCATGCACCAGCACCACGGCATCAACTACCTGGAAATCCCCTGCCGCGAACCCGAGGCGAGCAAGGCCTTCTTCGCCCAGGTGTTCGGCTGGAGCTTCGTCGACTACGGCCCGGACTACAGCTGCTTCGTCGGCGCCGGCATCGACGGCGGCTTCTTCCGCGCGGCGCTGGACTTCGCCAGCGACCGGGGCTGCCCGCTGATCGTGCTGTACAGCGCCGACCTCAATGCCACGCAGAATGCGGTGGAGGCGGCGGGCGGACGGATTCTCAAGCCGGTGTTCGCCTTCCCCGGTGGCCGGCGCTTCCACTTCGCCGATCCCAGCGACAACGAGTACGCCGTCTGGTCGGAATAAGGCGACTTTCCTGCCTTTATGGGCGACGAAACGGCCGTTTCTGGCGCCTTGTCGCCAATTGTTCGCCGCCAGTGATTTGACTGGTTAATCTGACTGCAGGCCATGTGCCACCAGTCAGTTCAGCCAGTTTCAAGTCACGACCCACTTCGCCGATACGTTCGGCAAACCAACAAGAACGGAGCCAACTCCCATGCAGCAAGGGCTGTTAGCCACACTCATGCCCCAGACCGAGCAGGACCCCAGCGATCAGCTGATGAGCCGGATGCTGGCCTTCTTCTGCCTGTGCGGCCTCACCATCGGCCTGTACAGCGGCATCAAGTGGGGCCGTCTGGGCAACGATGCGCTGGTGCAGGGCTCGCTCCTGCTGATCATCGGTATGCCGCTGGCCCTGCTGATGCTGCGCCAGGCCTGGCTGCCGGCCCGCGCGGTGGTCAACTTCGCCATGGCGCTCATCAGCAGCTACGCGATGATCCTCGTCTACCAGCTCGGCGGTTTGCACTCCGCGCACATCTTCTGGCCTCTGGTGGTGATCGGCTTCGCCTATCTGCTGCTGGGCGGGCGTAGTGCGGCGTTCTGGAGCCTATTGCAGCTGGTCTTCGTGTTCTGGCTGATCCGCCTGGACCGCTCCGGCGCTGCCCTGCCGCAGTTCGAGCTGAGCGCGCGCGACGCCATGGTCAATGAATACTCGGGCTACCTGCTGCCGGTGATCACCATGTGGCTGGCCCAGTGGTACAGCGCCCGGGTGCGCCAGCAGGCGCTGGATGGCGCACAGCAGCACCTGGACGAGGCCGAGCGGGTCGGCAAGGCGGCCACCGCCGGCAGCCAGCAGCTGGCCAGCCTGCTCGACGAGGTGCGCCACAGCGCCGGCGACCTGCGCCAGCTGTCGCAGCAGCTCTACCGCACCCTCGACAACATGCGCCAGCGCTGCCAGAGCATCGACGGTGACGTGCAGCAGCAGGCAGAGGCCATGCACCAGCTCGACCTGGCCGTGCATGAAGTGCTCGCCAGCCTGGCGCAGAGCACCGCGCACATGCAGCAGCTGAGCCAGGACACCCAGCACAGCAGCGGCCAGGTCAACGCCTGCGCCACGCGTATGCAGCAGGCCCAGGACAGCATGCAGGCGATCCAGGCGAGCAACCAGCGCATCGCCGAATCCATGCAGATGATCAGCGCCATCGCCCAGCAGACCAACCTGCTGGCACTCAACGCCGCTATCGAGGCGGCCCGCGCCGGCCAGCACGGGCGCGGCTTCGCCGTGGTCGCCGACGAGGTGCGCTCGCTGTCCCAGCGCAGCAACCAGACCGCCGACACGGTGCAGAGCGTGCTCGGCCAGTCCGAGCAGATCGTCAATACCGGCGCCGCGCAGGTCAGCGACGTGGGCGAGGCCCTGGCCGAGAACGCCAGCCTCACCGCCAACCTCTCCGGCGCCATCCTCGAACACAGCCAGGCGCTGGATCAGGCCCACCACCAGCTGATCCAGGTGCGCGACCACAGCGCCGCACAACGCGAGGCCAGCCAGCGCCAGCGCGCCGCCAGCGCCGAGCTGCTCAGCGCCCAGGAGTCGCTGGTCAGCCTGGGCGAGCATCTGGAACAGCTGTCGCAACAGCTGCATCAGCGGGTGGAACAGCGCTGAACCTGCCTCGCCACATGGGCATGCGCCTGGCGCTGCCAGCGCTGCTGATCGGCGCAGTCGCCACGGCAGCGCTGCAGATTGCCCGCTACGCAGCCGAGCCAGCGCCTGCCAAAGTCGATGCGGTGATCGTGCTCGGCGCCGCCGTGTGGCAGAACCAGCCATCGCCGGTGTTCGAGGAGCGGATCAAGCATGGCATCCAGCTGATCCGCAATCAGGCCGCGGACTACCTGATCCTCACGGGCGGTATCGGCATCGCGGATGCGCACGCCGAATCCGCGGTCGCCCACCAGTACGCCCTCGCCGCCGGGGTTCCGGCCCAGCGCATGCTGACCGAGGCGGTCTCCACCGTCACCGCCGAAAACCTGGCCCAGGCCTGCGCCCTGATGAAACAGCACGGGCTCGACAACGCGCTGATCGTCAGCGATCCCCTGCACATGAAGCGGGCGATGACGCTGGCCCGGGACATCGGCATCACCGCCTACGCCGCACCGACGCCCACCAGTCGCTATCGCAGCTGGCACACCAAGGCCGAATCGCTGGCCTACGAGACGTTCTTCTACCTCTCCCACCTGGTCATACGGCTCACCCCCGCGGCGCCGCGCTGCGCCGGCTAGGCATGCTTGCGACGCTCTAGATCGGAGCTGCGCGGCTCTCGCCAAGGAAACATCCGGGAACAGTGCCAGGCTTTCTCGACTGCGGGGAATTGTCCTAAAAATGCCGCACTTCCCATCGCCAGGACTCTCCCCATGCCCAGGTTGAACTCCACTCTGCTGTGCGCCGCCCTGCTTGCCAGCAGCACTGCCATCCATGCCGCTACGCCGAGCTACGGCGAACAGCTGGAAGGCTTCGATTATCCCCATCCGCAGCAGCGCTTCGCGTTCCAGTCCCAGGGACAGAGCCTGTCCATGACCTACATGGACGTCGCCGCCAGGGGCCAGGCGAACGGCCATACGGCTGTGCTGCTGCACGGCAAGAACTTCTGCGGCGCCACCTGGGAACAGACCATCAAGACCCTGAGCGACCAGGGCTACCGGGTGATCGCGCCGGACCAGGTCGGCTTCTGCGCCTCCAGCAAGCCGCGCGGCTACCAGTTCAGCTTCAACCAGTTGGCGCTGAATACCCAGGCCCTGCTGGAACAGCTGGGCGTGGCCAAGGTCACGCTGATCGCCCACTCCATGGGCGGCATGCTCGCCGCACGCTTCGCCCTCAACCATCCGCAGAGCGTGCGGCAACTGGTGCTGGTCAATCCCATCGGCCTGGAGGACTGGCAGGCCGAGGGCGTGCCCTATGCCAGCATCGACCAGCTCAACCAGGGTGAGCTGAAGGCCAGCTTCGAGAGCATCAAGAACTACCAGCTGAAGTTCTATTACAACGGCCAGTGGAAGCCGGAGTACGAGCGCTGGGTGGACATGCAGGTCGGCCTGTACCACGGCAAGGGCCGCGAGATCGTCGCCTGGAACCAGGCGCAGACCGCAGAGATGCTGTTCAGCCAGCCGGTGATCCACGAGTTCGGCCGCATTCAGGCACCGACCCTGCTGCTGATCGGCGGCAAGGACCGTACCGCTCCCGGCGCCAATCGCGCGCCCAAGGCGGTCGCCGAGCGCCTGGGCGACTACCCGGCGCTGGGCCGCAAGGCCGCCGCCGCACTGCCGAACGGCACACTGGTGGAATTCCCCGAGCTCGGTCATTCACCGCAGGTCGAGGCACCCGAGCGCTTCCACCAGGCGCTGCTGAAAGGCCTGATCACGCTGTAGAGCGCTCGGCCGCGCCCCTGCCTCGAGCGTGAAGAAAGCCGGCATCTGCCAGCTTTTGCGCTTCTGGACGGCGCCTGCGCTGCTGCCGTGGTGCACGCCCACTTTCGCACCAGGTATACGCCCCCATCCCGAGCGCGCCGGGCGGCTGGCAAGCCGTCGGCGAACAGCGCTGGCAATGCGCCGAAGAGCGGCACAGGCGCTATCCGAGCCGTGAGCGCCCCGGCGATCAGCCCGTGGCAGAAACGAAAAAGCCGGCATTCGCCGGCTTTCTCACTCACCCATCACATCAGTCGTTGCTCGGCTTGCTCACCGCTTGCAGCACGTACTGCGGCAGGGCGAAGGCGCCCAGGTGGATTTCCGGGTTGTAGTAGCGGGTGACGATGCCGCTGCCGGCGAAGCGCTGGCGCAGGGTGTCCAGTGGCAGTTTGCGGTAACCGGCGGAGGTAGCCCCCCAGGCGAAGGTCATGCTGCCGCCGATATAGGTGGGCACGGCGGCCATGTAGAAGTGCCAGTCGGCGAACAGGCCATCCATGCGTCCGGCGGTGGTCTGTACGCCATCGAGCTGCATGAAAGGCGTGCCGTTCTGGGTCACCAGGATGCCGCCGTCATTCAGGCAGCGCCGGCAGGCCTGGTAGAAGTTCTCGGAGAACAGCACCTCGCCCGGACCGATCGGGTCGGTGGAGTCGGAGATGATCACGTCGAACTTCTCCGTGGTGGTCGCCACGAAGTTCATGCCGTCGTCGATCACCAGGTTCAGCCGCGGGTCGTCATAGGCGCCGCAGCTGTGGTTGGGCAGGAACTCCTTGCACATGTCGACCACGGTGCCGTCGATCTCGACCATGGTGATGCTCTCCACGCCGCGATGCTTGCGTACCTCGCGCAGCATACCGCCGTCGCCGCCGCCGATGATCAGCACGCGCTTGACGTTGCCGTGGGCCAGGATCGGCACATGGGTGAGCATCTCGTGGTAGATGAACTCATCGGCCTCGGTGGTCTGGATCACTCCGTCCAGCGCCATCACCCGGCCCATGCGCGCGTTCT
Source organism: Pseudomonas sp. GD04019 (assembly GCF_029837695.1). Taxonomy (GTDB): domain Bacteria; phylum Pseudomonadota; class Gammaproteobacteria; order Pseudomonadales; family Pseudomonadaceae; genus Aquipseudomonas. The sequence continues at coordinate 5,647 of NZ_JAOEEA010000012.1, read as the reverse complement.
CGAAAATCACCAGGTGCTGGTGCTCGGTGCGCACCTCATGCAGCAGCCTGTCCATGCGAAAGCGCTGGCCATAGCCGTCGTAGAGAGTTTCTTGGTAATCGCTCATGGGTGGCCCCGTCGTCGCTGGTGGAATCGGACGGACCAGGCCCGCCCATGAAGAAGGCGCGCATTGTAAGGAGATACGCCCGACGGCTCCAGCCGGGCGAACAGGCGGTGGGGTCAGAACTTCATGTTGCCGCGTGGGCCCATCAGCGCCCAGATGATCAGGCCGATCACCGGCAGCAGCGCGATCAGCGCCACCCAGAGCACCTTCTTCAAGGTGTCGGCATTGCTTTTCACCACGTTGATGATCGCCCAGATATCCAGGGCAAAGATGATCAGCGAGATAAGACTGTACAACATGGTGTCACTCCTTGTGTGGGCTGCATGGCAGCTAGGATAACCAGCGCAACGGCACCTTCGCAAAGCTCGTCACAGGGCACAAAGCCCCGAAAAACGCCAACATGCGACATATATCTATGTTTTTACGACAGCATGTGACTCCAAGGTCAGGTTTCGCCATCAACAGTTCACAGGCCGCGGCAATACGTGCTTTCGCTGGCCAGATCGCACACTGGGCATCCTTGGAGAACAGACCCATGAACACCTCGCTCCGCGTCAACGAAGCTCTTCTGATCGCCGGCCGCGCCTTCCAGCCGTTCCAGTGCGTCGCCTGGCAACCGCAGGACGGTACCGGCGTGATCACCCTGGCGGTGATCGACCGCACCAACCGCCGCCTGAGCCAGGCCCAACTGGACAGCCGCACCTACGCCGACCCGGCGCAGCTGGCCGACGCACTGGCCCAGTCCCGCGAGCAGATCAGCCGCCAGGGCTATTCGCTCGATCCCTGGAGCATGCCCGAGTAACACTCCGCTCGCCCCGGCCTGCCGCCAACAGAAGCCCCCTGCGCCCTCCGGCCCAGGGGGCTTCGCTTTTCTGTACGAACCTAACGGCTGCCGCCCCGTCTACTCACTAACAGCCACAGACGGAGGCACCGCATGAGCACCGCCCTCAGCCTCGAAGAGGCCCTGCATATCGTCGAACAGGCCTTCCTGCCACACGCCTGCGAAACCCGGGCGGACCGCGAGGACGCCAGCTTCTCCTTCCGCGTGTTCGATGACAGCGATGTCGAACTGCTGTCCCAGGCCCACGTGGCGCGCTCGCAATATGGCGACCCGGCGCGCCTGGCCGGCCTGGTCGAACTGGCGCGTCTGGAACTGAGCAAGGACGGCTACGAGTTGGCGCCCTGGTCCATGCCCTGGAGCAACCCGCAAGTCGGCTGAGGAGGTACGCATGGAAGCTTTCGACTGGCAACGCATGCTGCTGGATGACTTTCCCCTGGCGTTTCTCGGCGAGGTCGCCCTGCGCGCAACGTGTGCCTACCTGGCCGTGTTCATCTTCCTGAAGGTTTCCGGGCGCCGCGGCGTGCGCCAGCTGTCGCTGTTCGAGCTGGTGGTGATCCTCACCCTCGGCTCGGCCGCCGGCGACGTATCGTTCTACGACGACGTGCCGCTGCTGCCGGTCTTCGTGGTGTTCGCCACCCTGTTGTTGCTCTACAGCCTGACCACCCGCCTGATGAAGCGCAGCCCGCGCTTCGGCAGCTGGGTCGAGGGCAAGCCGGTGGTGATCATTCGCGATGGCCTGTACGAGCTGGGCTCCCTAGAGGCACAGAACATCTCCAGCGACGAATTCCACATGGAGTTGCGTCGCGGCGGCGTGCAGCACCTGGGTCAGGTGCGCCTTGGCATCCTCGAGGTGGATGGCGATCTGAGCCTGTACTACTTCCCCGCCGAGCAGACCCGAAGCGGCCTGTCGGTGCTTCCGGAAGAACTCAACCCGACCTACCGGCACGTTCCCAGCGAGGGCCTGTACGCCTGCAACCGCTGTGGCAACCCGCAACCGCTGCAGGCGGGACAGGCTGCCACCTGCCCGCGTTGCGGCGGCGAGCTGTGGAACCAGGCCCTGGACTGGAAGCGCGAGCCATGAGCGAACAGGAACCGCCGCTGGCCAGCGGCACCCGCCCGCTGCCAGCCGACGAGCGCGAAGACACCGGCACCGCGCTGTGTCCCGCGTTGCCGCCGGACCTGGTGTATGTCGATGACCGCCAGGCCGGCATCAGCCGACGCAAGCTGCGCGGCCACTTCGTCTACTTCGACAGCCATGGCGAGCGCATCCGCGACGCCGACGAGATCAAGCGCATCAACGCCCTGGCGATTCCGCCGGCCTATACCGACGTGTGGATTTGCCCCGACCCGCGCGGCCATCTGCAGGCGGTCGGCCGCGACGCCCGCGGACGCAAGCAGTACCGCTACCACCCGCGTTGGCGCGAGGTGCGCGACTGCAACAAGTACGAACGCCTGCTCGAATTCGGTCGCGCCCTGCCCGCCCTGCGCCGCCAGGTGGAAGAACACCTGGCCCTGCGCGATCTGGGCCGCGACAAGGTCATGGCCACGGTGGTCGCCCTGCTCGACTCGACCCTGATCCGCGTCGGCAACCCGCAGTACGCGCGGGACAACAAGTCCTTCGGCCTCACTACCCTGCGCAACCGGCACGTCGAGGTGGCCGGCGCCGCCATCCGCTTCCACTTCCGCGGCAAGAGCGGTATCGAGCACCGCGTCAGCCTGACCCACCCGCGCCTGGCCCGGGCGGTGCGGCGCTGCATGGAGCTGCCCGGCCAGCAGTTGTTCCAGTACCTGGACGACGCCGGCGAGCGTCGCGGAGTCAGCTCGGCGGACGTCAACCAGTACCTGCAGTGCCACGCCGGCAGCGACTTCACCGCCAAGGACTATCGCACCTGGGCCGGCAGCGCCCTGGCCCTGCAGCGCCTGCGCGAATTACGTCCGAGCAGCGACAGTGAGGCCAAGAGCCAGGTGGTCGAGGTCACCCGCCAGGTTTCCCGCCTGCTCGGCAATACCCCGGCCATCTGCCGCAAGTGCTACATCCATCCGGCGGTGATCGATGCCTTCCTCGACGGCAGCTTGGCTGCACTGCGCGCCGCCAAGCCACGCCAGGGCCTGCGCGAGGAAGAGAGCCTGCTGCTGCGCTTTCTGGAAAGACTGGCCAACGCTGACTGAGCGACTGGCCATATCTGTGGGGTGATTGTCCTTGTTGCCAGAACAGGGCGAGCGCAGACTCGCCACAAGCTTCTGGAGAACCCCATGCGCACCATCGCCAGCCTGATCTACCCCGATGTGATGAGCCTCGACGTGACCGGCCCGCTGCAGGTATTCGCCTCGGCCAATGTCGAGCTACGTCGCCAGGGCCAGGCCGAGGCGTATCGCCTGCTGGTGCTGGCCGACGAGGCCGGTCCGCTGGCCACTTCCGCCGGCTTCCGCCTGGTCGCCGACCAGGCCTGGCGTGACTGCGATCCGGCCGGGCTGGATACCCTGCTGATTCCCGGGGGCCTGGGCGAGACCGCGCAATGCGCCAACCAGCCGCTGCTGGCCTGGCTGCGCCACGCCGAGCCGCAGATCCGCCGCCTCGGCTCGGTGTGCTCCGGCGCGCTGATCCTGGCCGCCGCCGGTTTGCTCGACGGCCGCCGCGCCACCACCCACTGGGCCGACGTGGCAGCCCTGCGCTGCCACGAGCGCATCGAGGTGGACGGCGATCGCCTGCACACCTACGACCCGAGCGGTCGCGACGGCGATCCCCATGTGTTCACCTCGGCCGGCGTCACCGCCGGCATCGACCTGGCCCTGGCGCTGGTCGAGGCTGATCTGGGCCGCCCGCTGGCCCTGGCCGTGGCCCGGCGCCTGGTGATGTTCCTGCGTCGCCCCGGTGGCCAGGCGCAGTTCAGCGCCCTGCTCGCCCCGGATGCCAGCCGCACCCCGCGCCTGCTCGGCCTGCTGGAGTGGATGGCGCAGAACCTGGCCGCCGACCTATCGCTGGAAGCCCTGGCGCAGCAGGCCCATCTTTCCGCGCGCAGCCTGTCGCGGCTGTTCGTCCAGGAACTGGGCATGGGCCCCGGTCGCTACGTCGAGCAGTTGCGCCTGGAGTCGGCGCGCCTGCTGCTGCAGGACGCCGGCGCCTCGATCGGCACCGTGGCGCGGCTGACCGGCTTCCGCCACCCGGAAAACCTGCGGCGCACCTTCCACAAGCACCTGTCGGTGAGCCCCCAGGACTATGCCGAACGCTTCGCCTGACCCAATCCACCTCGCGAACCAAGGAGAACCACCATGCTGCAACTGCGCCCCGGCTGCGAATGCTGCGACCGCGACCTGCCACCCGATTCGCTGGATGCGCGCATCTGCTCCTTCGAATGCACCTTCTGCGTCGACTGCGCGGAAGACCGCCTGCAGGGCACCTGCCCGAACTGCGGCGGCGAGCTGGTACGCCGGCCGATCCGCCCCGCCGCCAAGCTGGCGCGCTCGCCCGCCACCAGCGAACGCACCGTCAAGCCCGCCGGCTGCGTCCAGGACTGACACCATGCTGCTTCTGCGCAACCCCACCTTGCTGCGTCTGTTCATCGCCCAGGCCCTGTTCTGGAGTTGCGCGATGATCGGCATCACGCTGACCTCGCTGGTCGGCCTGCAGCTGGCGCCGCTCAATGGTCTGGCCACCTTGCCCCTGGCCTTGCTGGTGCTCGGCTATCTGCTGGCGACCCAGCCGCTGTCGGCCTTCATGCAGCGCCGCGGGCGCCGCGCTGGCCTGTTGCTCGGTGCTGGAGCCGGTGTGCTCGGCGGCCTGCTCAGCGCGCTGGGCGTGTGGCTGGCGGACTTCTGGCTGTTCTGCCTGGGCGCCCTGCCCATCGGCGTATACCAGGCCTCGGCCATGTATTACCGCTTCGCCGCCCTGGAGGCGGTGGACGACGCGCACAAGGGCCGCGCCACCGCCTGGGTGATCGGCGGCGGACTGTGCGCCGCCCTACTGGCACCGACGCTGACCCTGTGGGCCCGCGATGCCCTGGAGCGCCCCTTCGTCGGTGCTTACCTGCTGGTCTCGCTGCTCGCCGCGCTGGCCATCGCCCTGCTGGCCGGCCTGCGTCAGGGCGCGCTACCGCCGTCCGCCAGTCGTGGCCTGGCCGCGATGCGCGAGCTGCTGGCACGACCAGTAGTGCGCAGCGCCATGCTTATCACCGCCATCGGCAACGGGCTGATGGTCCTGGTGATGAACGCCACGCCGCTGGCCATGAGCTTCTGCGGTCTGCCGCTGGAAGCGGGCGCGGAGGTGATCCGCTGGCACATGGTCGGCATGTTCCTGCCGGCCTTCGTCGCCGGCCCGCTGGTGGATCGCCTGGGGTGCAAGCGTGTGGCGCTACTGGGCATCGCGCTGCTGACCGCCAGCGCTGTTATCGCCCTGAGCGGCGAGCTGCAGAGCCACTTCCTGGTCTCGTCGCTGCTGCTCGGCATGGGCTGGAACCTGATGCTGGTGTCCGGCACCACCCTGCTCGGCCAGGGTCACTCCGCCGACGAGCGCGGCCAGGCCCAAGGACTGATGGAACTGGGCAACGGCAGCGTGGCCGCGGCCGCCTCGCTCGCCTCGGGCGCACTGATCAGCGGCCTGGGCTGGAGCCCGGTGAACCTGGCGATGCTGGGTTTGCTGGTAGTGGCGCTACTGGCCCTGGTCGGCGGGGCCCGGCGGACGCAGGCAGCCTAGAAGCCTGTAGCCA
>NZ_JAOEEA010000011.1 GCF_029837695.1 Pseudomonas sp. GD04019 | reverse complement strand
CTATCGCTCACTTCGTTCGCTGGACGTCCAAAAGCTGCGCTTTTGGACGCCCGTTAGCTTAATCGTTAGGCGGTATTACTTTTTGGACCCGGTGCAATACATGGAAGTTGGGTTAGTCACCGCACATTCAGCATTTATTCCGCTGCCAATCTGTGGCCGGAAAACTCGCCGTGATGCACGTGCTGGCTCTCGCCCTGTTGTCGCCCCATCTGGCGCACACACGCCGTGCACAGGTGTCGTCCCGCCACGCTGTTCGCGCTTGAAAGTCCGCGGCGGCTCGGCCATCGTGCTGCAACCAACACAGCGTCGGCCCGAGCATCTTCGCCTAACAAATGGTTCAAGCCGCTCGCTTCGCTCGCTCGGGACTGGCATAGCCGGCCCCTTAACCAAACGTTAGAGGTCACAGTGGAAATTCACGGTTACTCCAAGGAAGAGCAGTACGCTGAAGACCTAATACCGGCCGAGCTAGCAGAGATCACGCTAGTCGCATCCCCTAAAGAGCTACGGCGCATTGCTAAATTTCTTGAGAGCTGTGCAAACGGAATCGAGAAGCATGGAAAGTCTTGGAGTCATGAGCACTTGTCCGACCAAGACAAGAGCTTTGAAAGCTCGCCACACTTCGTTGTTTACAATCCAGAGTACGAACTGTGACCTCTAACAAGTCGCTCAACGCTGCTCACTTCGTTCGCTGGACGTCCAAAGCTGCGCTTTTGGTCGCCGTTAGCTTAATCGTTAGGTGCCAAAAATGTTCAGTAGCCACGCTAAAGGAATAGCACGCGACAGCCTCCTATTTTTTATCACCGCAATGGTGCTGACTGTAGGGGCAGTCGCTTTGTACGGATTAATTATTGGAATTGGTCTTTTCATCATTGGCATCCTTACCAAAACCGGCGCTGGAGCTGCGGTAGGAGCATTCTCAGTAGTCGGCATGCCCTTTGTGTTTGCACTATTTATTGGGATATTTTGCATTCTGCCATCAGCAATTGCCGGCATAGTTTTTGGATTTTCAGCGTTCATATCACGCTCGCTAAATCTTCCCAAAGTGGCACTACTACTATTTTCAATGGGGGCAGGATATTTGGCAGGTCACATCGGAATACCAGCAAGTGCTAAAGACTACATACCATCACTGACTTTATGTGCCGGTCTGGCAGTATCAGCAACAATCTGCTACGCCAGCTACTTCAAGAAATTTTTCAGCTATCCACTGTAGGCACCTAACAATGAACTCAACTATCGCTCACTTCGTTCACTGCACAGTCAAAAGCTACGCTTTTTCCTGCCCCCTAGCTTAATCGTTAGACCACAGCGAGCTTTCTCGATGATCTATGAAGGTTTTGATCAATACTGGCTTGCATACCTCGCCGCTCACTCAAAACCGGCTACCCGCGTATGCCACTACATTGGTACTGTTCTGGGCCTGTTTCTAGGCATTGCGGCGTCATTTTTTGTGGTTTGGTGGGCGCTCCTAGTCCTCGGCCCAATCGGTTATGGCATTGCGCTAGCTAGCCATCCCTTGGTTCAAGGAAATCGCCCATTTGCTACCCACCCACTTTGGGGCCTAGCTAGCGACTTGCGCATGCTTTGGTTTGCAGTTACCAATCAACTTAGCCCGCATATTGAAAGGGCTATGCGTACTGCCACCTAACAAATGGTTCAAATCGTTCGCTTCGCTCACTGGGACGGGCTAAAGCCCGCCCCTTAACCAAACGTTAGGTAACGTCTCGTGAAAGCCGAGCTGATCCTCATCGAATCAATCAAAAGAGCCTTTCCTGAAAGAAAAGGATTGACCGATGAACAGATTGAGGGAAATCCATATTTATTCGAGCAAATTCCGGCATCTGAAGCCTTGCAGTATCTGCCAACTTATATGATCTTCATCCTTCAAGAACTGAGGGGCAATCCAGGCTCTCTAGTTTATTTGCAAGTCCTATACGTATTAAACAACTACAGCAAGTGCAAGTCTGCTGACGACCAGTCTCAAGGCGTATGGTTTCTTCTTTCAACCCAGCAAAAGAAATCCATCATGAATTTTATTTCGCACTTATCGCACAATCAGCCTGAAAACATCGACGCAGATGAACTCAAAAAGATCTCAAATCGGTGGCAACCAGTCACCTAACTAGTGGTTCAAGTCGCTTCGCTCACTCGGAACCGACTAAAGCCGGCCCCTACCCTAACTCACCCCACCGGCGGCGCCCCCCAAATCTCTTTGGCGTACTCACGAATGGTACGGTCCGACGAGAACCAGCCCATCCGCGCCGTATTAAGCACCGCCGCACGCCACCAGCGGGCCGGGTCTTGCCAGAGTTCGTCGACCCGACGCTGGGTGGCCCAGTAGTCGTCGAAGTCGGCGCAGACCATGAAGCGGTCGTCGTACACCAGGGCATCCACCAGCCCCACGTAGCGCGTTGGGTCGTCCGGTGAGAAAACGCCGCCGCGGATCGCCTCCAGCGCGGCGCTCAGGCGATCCGAACCGGCGATGACGCTGGCCATGTTCAGCTCGCCGGCCTGTTTGCGCAGCTCCACCTGTTGCGCGGTCATGCCGAAGATGAACAGGTTGTCGTTGCCCACCTGCTCGCTCATCTCGACGTTGGCGCCATCCAGAGTGCCGATGGTCAGCGCGCCGTTGAGGGCGAACTTCATGTTGCTGGTGCCGGAGGCTTCCAGCCCGGCGGTGGAGATCTGCTCGGACAGGTCCGCCGCCGGGATGATGGTCTCGGCCAGACTGACGTTGTAGTTGGGGATGAACACCACCTTGAGCAGGCCGCGCACCGTGGGGTCGTCGTTGACCGTGCGGCTGATGTCGTTGGCCAGCTTGATGGTCAGCTTGGCCTGGTGATAGCTGGCCGCGGCCTTGCCGGCGAAGATCTTCACCCTTGGCACCCAGTCGGTGGTCGGGTCGTTGCGGATCGCCTGGTACAGCGCCACGGTGTGGATCAGGTTGAGCAACTGGCGCTTGTATTCGTGGATGCGCTTGACCTGCACATCGAACAGCGCGCTGGTATCCAGGGTCACGCCCAGGCGCTCCTGTACCAATGCCGCCAGGGCCGCCTTGTTCTGCTGGCGCAGGGTGGCGAAGCGCTTGTGCATGGTCTTCTTGTCGGCATGGTTTTCCAGGCCGCGCAGCACGGTTTCCGGCGAATCCAGTACTTCGGGACCAAGGGTATCCACCAGCAGCTCGGTCAGTTTCGGGTTCACCTGGAACAGCCAGCGGCGGAAGGTCACGCCATTGGTCTTGTTGTTGATGCGCGTCGGGTACAGGCCATGCAGGTCGCGGAACACCGTCTTGCGCATCAGCTCGGTGTGCAACGCAGACACGCCATTGACGCTGTGCGCACCGAGGAATGCCAGGTTGCCCATGCGCACCCGCCGACCGTGGTCTTCCTCGATCAGCGACACCGAGCGCAACAGGGCAAAGTCGTGGATGTCCTGGGCCCGCAGCGAATCGATATGGTAGGCGTTGATCAGATAGATGATCTGCATGTGCCGCGGCAGCAGGCGCTCCATCAGCGATACAGGCCAGGATTCCAGCGCCTCGGGCAGCAGCGTATGGTTGGTATACGACAGGGTCGCCACCGTCAGCTGCCAGGCGTCGTACCAGCTGAGCTGGTGTACATCCACCAGCAGGCGCATCAGTTCGGCCACGGCGATGGCCGGGTGGGTGTCGTTGAGCTGGATCGCCGCTCGCTCCGGCAGCCGCCGGATGTCGCCGTGCTCGCGCACATGGCGCTGCAGCAGGTCCTGCAACGAAGCGGAGACGAAGAAGAACTCCTGGCGCAGGCGCAGCTCCTGGCCGGCCTCGGTGCTGTCGGCCGGATACAGCACCCGCGAGATGCTCTCGGCGCGCACCACATCCACCACCGCACCGATATGGTCGCCGGCGTTGAAGCGGTCCAGCTGCAGGTCTTCCTCGGCGCGGGCGCGCCACAGGCGCAGGGTATTCACCGCTTTGCGGCGCCAGCCGATCACTGGCGTGTCGTAGGCGATGGCGCGGATGGTCTCGGTGGGCTGCCAGACGTGACGCGGCAACTCGCCCTCTTCCGTCAGGCTGTGCACGCTGCCGCCGAAGCCGATGCTGTAGCTGACCTCGGGACGTTCGAATTCCCAGGGGTTGCCGAAGTCCAGCCAGGTTTCGGTCTGTTCCAGCTGCCAGCCATCGGCGACCACCTGGCGGAACAGCCCGTGCTCGTAGCGGATGCCGTAGCCGTGGGCGGCTAGGCCGAGGGTGGCCAGGCTCTCCATGAAACAGGCGGCCAGGCGACCGAGGCCGCCATTGCCGAGCGCCGCATCGGGCTCGACCTGGCGAATCCGTTCCAGGTCCACGTTCAGTTCGGCCAGGGCGTGGCGGGCGACGTCGAGCAGGCCCAGATTGCTCAGGTTGTCGATCAGCAGGCGGCCGATGAGGAATTCCAGCGACAGGTAGTAGATGCGCTTCTGCCCGCGTCGATCGAGCTGGGCCGAGGCCTCTTCCCAGCGGTCGATCACATGGTCGCGGGCCGCCAGGGCAATGGCCTCGAACCAGTCGTGGTCGAAGGCGTTGCCCGGATCCTTGCCGACCGCGTACTTGAGTTTGGCGAGGATGTTCTCTTTGAACTCGGCAACCTCCACTTCCCCTGCCATGGCGACCTCCTCAGGCGATGCGCCGCAGCGTTTCCCGAGGCGCGCCGGTCAGTTGCGCCAGCAGCGGCGCCGGGCGCGGACGCGCCACTTCTTCGTCGCGCAGGCTGTCCAGCACGTCGTGGCCGAGCAGGGTCAGGTTGCGCCCGATCAGCACCGGCACACCGTCCCATGGCTCGTCCAGTTCGCACTCCACCAGGCCGGCCTGGTCGAGCAGGTGCAAGTGGTATTTGACCGATTCCAGGTCATGGCCGGCAAACGGCTCGGGCACGAAGTAGCGCCCCTGCTCGCGGCTCTCGATCTCCAGCATCAGCGCCTTGATCAGCTCCCAATCTCTCTTCATGGCGGCGTTCCCTCCTCAGGACTACTCCAGATAAGGGTTCGCGCGGGCCCGCTTAGTTCCACCTTTCTTAGCGGAGAAAGTCTGAACTCCCGTGTCGTTGGCCGGTTCAGAAGGCATAGGTTCCACGAATCACACCGGAGGCAACAGATGATCGCCAAGACCGCTGTATTGCTGGTCGGCAGCCTGTTCGGCTCGCTGGCCATGGCCGAGGGTTGCCACATCCTAACCCGCTCCGCCAGCCCCGGTGTCGAGGCAGTGGAGAGCGAGAGCTGCTACGAATTCCAGGGCATGCCCGAGGGCTCGATCAACTGGTCGTGCAGCAACGAGAGCCAGGAGACCCTGGGCACCAAGAAGGAAAAGGTCGCCGAGTGCGCCGCCAACCACAAGGCCAGCTGTACCGCTGCCATCACCCAGGAGACCCTGGCCAACCACCGGTCGAGCAGCAGCAACCCGCCGTCCAACGAGCCCAATGTGCCGGACGACGCCAAGGTGGTGACCTACTACTACGGCCTGGAGGATCGCAGCCAGGCTCGGAAAGATTGCGAGCGAGGCGGTGGCGCATGGCAGGATCGCTGAGCATGAAGGACGGAGTCCTGCTGGTACCGAGCGAGTCGGGCGTCAGCCAACATGAACGTGCCGTGCATCATGTGCTGGGACGCAAGATCGCAGCCCTGCTCGGCACCCGTTTCCTCGGCGACCATGATCCCGCCGAGCACGCGACCGGCAACTACTACCTGATTCCCAGCGACACCCTGATCGGCACGCAACGCGCTCAGGAGTTGGGTATTCGCGGCCCCGAAGACTTTTTCGGCGGCATGGTGGCGCAGCCATTCATGTCGACCAAGGCCATCAGTCATCCGCTACCCGAACACCCGCGCCAGGTGCCGCAAGGCTGGTCCCACGAGTTTTCCAAGCAGGTGGCCAACTCCATTCTCGGCGGGAGCACGGTGTTCGACCTGAACGACGCCCAGCGCGCCGGCGAACAGTTGCTGGAGCACGGCCCGGTGCGCGTCAAGCAGGTGCTGGGCAAGGCCGGGCGCGGCCAGGAAGTGATCCGTGATCGGCAGGCCCTGGCCGATTGTCTGGCCGGCCAGGACGCCGCAGAAGTCGCCACCTGGGGCCTGGTGCTGGAAGAGAACCTCAACGACGTGGTGACCTTCAGCGTCGGCCAGGTGCTGGTCGCCGGCATCATCGCCAGCTACTACGGCAGCCAGCGCCTGACCCGCGATAACACCGGCGTGGAAGTCTACGGCGGCTCGGACCTGACCATCGTGCGCGGCGACTACGCCGAGCTGATGCGCCTGGACATGCCCGAGGCGATCCGCCTGGCCGTGTCGCAAGCGCATGTCTACGAGCATGCCGCCATCGCCGCCTTCGGCCTGTCCGCCTCGCGGCGCAACTACGACGTGGCCCAGGGCATCGACAGCCTCGGCAAGCCGCGCTCCGGTGTGCTGGAACAGTCCTGGCGCATCGGCGGCGCCAGCGCGGCGGAGATCTTCGCCCTGGAGGCCTTCGCGGCCGACCCGGCGCTGCGCTGCGTGCGCGCCGCCACCTTCGAATGCTACGGCGAGAGCGAACCGCCAGACGATGCCCAGCAGCTCTACAGCGGCGAAGAGCCGGAAGTCGGCCAACTGAGCAAATACGTCAAGGTGCAGGCGCATGGCATCCCATAGCGAGAAAGTGGAAATCATGGTGGAGGAAGAAACGATAGCCGGGACCATGGTCTCGCCGCAGACCAAGGTGCCGGGAATCCTCTTCGTTCACGGCTGGGGCGGGAGCCAGCAACGCGACCTGGCCCGCGCCAAGGGCATCGCGGGGCTGGGCTGCGTATGCCTGACCTTCGACCTGCGCGGCCATGAACGTACCCAGTCGCGCAAGCAGAGTGTGACCCGCGAGCAGAACCTGGCCGACATAGTCGCCGCCTACGACCGCCTGGCCAGCCACCCGGCCACCGACACCGGAGCCATCGCGGTGATCGGCACCAGCTATGGGGGCTACCTCTCGGCCATCCTCAGCACCCTGCGCCCCGTCAGATGGCTGGCCCTGCGCGTGCCGGCACTGTACTGGGACGAGGAATGGGACAGGCCCAAGCACCAGCTCGATCGCGAGCGCCTGGCCGAGTATCGCCGCACCTTCGTGCCGCCCCAGGGCAATCGCGCGTTGTCCGCCTGCTCCGAGTTCGAGGGCGACGTACTGCTGGTGGAGTCGGAACACGACGATTTCGTGCCGCACACCACGCTGATGAGCTATCGCGCCGCCTTCGTCAAGGCGCACTCGCTGACCCACCGCATCGTCGATGGCGCCGACCACTCGCTGAGCAACGACAGCGACCAGCGCGCCTACACCTCGATCCTCACCAGTTGGATCGGCGAGATGGTGATGGGCGCACGGGTCGGCGACTACCCGCACCACCTGGCGATCTACTCCTGAGCCAGGGAGAAAATTTGAACCCTGCCCCAGCGCCCTCGTCACAAACCTAGATTCTGCAACGGCTTCGGAGGCTCGCCATGGCCAGAAACACCCTGCGCAGCGCCGGTCTATGGCTGCTGCTGTTCGCCACAAACCCGCTGCTGGCGGCGCCCACCGTCGATACCCAGACCTTCGTCGAGCAGGCCGTGGTTGCCCGCATCGCCGAGACCGAGGCGGCCCAGCTGGCGCTGCGCCTCAGCCAGTCGGCGGATGTGAAGGACTTCGCCCAGCAGGTCATCGATCACCACCCGCGCGAGAACGCCGATCTGCAGACCTTCGCGCGCACCCGTCAGGTCAACCTGCCGGCCGATGCCGAGCTGCTGAAGCGCAGCAAGCCGCAGCTGCAGCAGCTGAGCGGTGACAACTTCGACGCCCTCTACGCCGACCTGCAGGCGCGCAGCTACGAGAACAGCATTGCCCTGTTCAACCAGGCCGCCGAGCAGGGCGACCCCGAGCTGCAGGCCTTTGCCCGGGCCAAGCTGCCGGTGCTCAAGCATCACCTTGAGTCGGCGCGCATGCTGACCCGAGCCCACCCGCTGTCCTGACCGCGAGACTGACATGGAAGCCCTGGACCTGGCGCGCATCCAGTTCGCCTTCACCATTTCCTTTCACATCCTGTTCCCGGCCATCACCATCGGCCTGGCCAGTTACCTGGCCGTGCTCGAGGCGCTCTGGCTGAAGACCGAGAAAGAGGTCTATCGCGACCTCTACCACTTCTGGCTGAAGATCTTCGCCGTCAACTTCGGCATGGGCGTGGTTTCCGGGCTGGTCATGGCCTACCAGTTCGGCACCAACTGGAGCCGCTTCTCCACCTTCGCCGGCAGCGTCACCGGGCCGTTGCTGACCTACGAGGTGCTGACCGCCTTCTTCCTCGAGGCCGGCTTTCTCGGCGTCATGCTGTTCGGCTGGAACCGCGTCGGCCCGCGCCTGCATTTCTTCGCCACGGTGATGGTGGCCATCGGCACGCTGATCTCGACCTTCTGGATCCTCGCGTCCAACAGCTGGATGCACACGCCCCAGGGCTACGAAATCATCGATGGCCGGGTGATCCCGGTGGACTGGCTGGCGGTGATCTTCAACCCCTCCTTCCCCTACCGCCTGACCCATATGGCGGTGGCCGCCTTCCTCGCCACCGCCTTCTTCGTCGGCTCCTCGGCGGCCTGGCACCTGCTGCGCGGCAACGACAACCCGGGCGTGCGCAAGATGCTCTCGATGGCCATGTGGATGGCCCTGCTGGTGGCGCCGCTGCAGGCGCTGATCGGCGATGCCCACGGCCTCAACACCCTCAAGCACCAGCCGGCGAAGATCGCCGCCATCGAGGGCCACTGGAGCAACGACGAGCCGGGCCCTACCCCGCTGATCCTGTTCGGCTGGCCGGACATGCAGCGCGAGGAAACCCGCTTCGCCGTGGAGATACCGGTACTCGGCAGCCTGATCCTCAACCACAGCCTGACCGAGCCGATCCCCGCGCTGAAGGATTTCCCGCCCGAGGATCGGCCCAACGCCACCATCGTGTTCTGGACCTTCCGCATCATGGTCGGCCTTGGCCTGCTGATGATCTTCACCGGCCTGTGGAGCCTGTGGCTGCGCTGGCGCGACCGTCTGTACCAGTCGAAGGCCTTCCTGCGCCTGACCCTGCTGATGGGTCCCAGCGGCCTGATCGCGATACTCGCCGGCTGGTTCACCACCGAGATCGGCCGCCAGCCCTGGGTGATCTACGGGCTGATGCGCACCCGCGATGCGGTGTCGCTGCACAGCGCCACGCAGATGAGCATCAGCCTGGTGACCTTCGTGGTGGTGTACTTCTTCGTCTTCGGCGTGGGCCTGGTCTATGTGCTGCGCCTGGTACGCAAGGGGCCGGTGCCCCACGAGGGCCGCGAGACCAACGACGGCGGCGCCGGCCGGCCGCGCACTCCGGCACGACCGCTGTCGGCGCCGGAAGAACGAGTGGACGAGGGCTGAGACATGGGCATCGAACTGTCGCTGATCTGGGCCCTGATCATCGCCTTTAGCGTGATGATGTATGTGGTTATGGATGGCTTCGACCTGGGCATCGGCATGCTCTACCCGTTCTTCCGCGAGCGCGGCGACCGCGACGTGATGATGAACACGGTGGCGCCGATCTGGGACGGCAACGAGACCTGGCTGGTGCTCGGCGGTGCGGGCCTGTTCTGCGCCTTTCCGCTGGCCTATGCGGTGGTGCTGTCGGCCGTGTACCTGCCGCTGATCTTCATGCTGATCGGCCTGATCTTCCGCGGCGTGGCCTTCGAGTTCCGCTTCAAGGCCTCCGAACACTGGCGCCATGTGTGGGACAAGGCCTTCATCGGCGGGTCGCTGGTCGCCACCTTTTCCCAGGGCGTGGTGCTCGGCGCCTTTATCGAGGGCCTGCCGGTGCGTGACGGACAGTTCGCCGGCGGCTCGCTGGACTGGCTGGCGCCATTCCCGCTCTTCTGCGGCCTGGGCCTGGTGGTCGCCTACTGCCTGCTCGGCTGCACCTGGCTGATCATGCGCACCGAAGGCCCGCTGCAGGAGCGCATGCACGACCTGGCGCGCCCGCTGGCCCTGGTGCTGCTGGTAGTGATCGGCATCGTCAGCCTGTGGACGCCGCTGGCCCATGAGGCCATCGCCAAGCGGTGGTTCAGCCTGCCCAACCTGTTCTGGTTCCTGCCGGTGCCGCTGCTGGTGTTGCTGACCTTCCAGCAACTGCTGCGCTCGGTGGCCAACTACGACAACGCCAAGCCGTTCGTGCTGACCCTGGTGCTGATCTTCCTCGGCTACGCCGGCCTCGGCATCAGCCTGTGGCCGCACATAGTGCCGCCGTCGATCACCTTCTGGGACGCCGCCGCGCCGCCGCAGAGCCAGGGTTTCGCCCTGGTCGGCGCGCTGCTGATCATCCCCTTCATCCTCGGCTACACGGCCTGGAGCTACTACGTGTTCCGCGGCAAGGTGACACATGACCAGGGCTACCACTGAACCCTCGCTGTGGCGCCGCCTGGCCTGGCTGGTGGCGCTATGGACCGGCAGCGTGCTGACCCTGGCGCTGCTCGCCTGGCTGCTGCGCCTGCTGATGAGCGCCGCGGGCCTGACCACTCCCAGTTGAGGTGCGCCCCATGCCCGTGATCGGCTATCACGCCTCCCACGAACAGTTCCCGCCCGGCGAACTGCTGCAACTGCTGCTGCAGGCCGAACACGCCGGCTTCGCCGCCGGCATGTGCTCGGATCACTTCCATCCGTGGAGCGAAAGCCAGGGCGAAAGCGGCTTCGCCTGGTCCTGGCTGGGCGCCGCGCTGCAGGGCACCGCCTTCGACCTGGGTGTGGTCAACACACCGTGCTTCCGCTACCACCCGGCGCTGATCGCCCAGGCCAGCGCGACCCTGGCGCAGATGTATCCGGGGCGCTTCTGGCTGGCTGTGGGCAGCGGCGAGGCGATCAATGAATCGATCACCGGCGAGCGCTGGCCGCCCAAGGCGGAACGCAATGCCCGTCTGGTCGAGGCGGTGGCGATCATCCGCGCCCTGTGGGCCGGCGAGGAAGTATCGTGCGATGGCCTGATCAGGGTGGAACGGGCACGGCTGTACAGCCTGCCGTCACGCCCGCCGGCGCTGTACGCCGCGGTGCTTTCGGAAGAGACCGCGCGCTGGGCGGGAAGCTGGGCGGACGGCATGATCACGGTCAGCAGCGCGCCGGAGCAGCAGCAACGCATCGTTGACGCCTTCCGCGACGGCGGTGGCGCCGGCAAGCCCCTGCTGCTGCAGGCCAAGCTGTCCTATGCCGCAAGCGACGCGGAGGCCCTCGCCGGAGCCCATCAGCAATGGCGTACCAACGTGCTGCCCGGCTTGCTCACCCAGGATCTCAACAGCGTCGAGGCGTTCGAAGCGGCGGCCCGTACGGTGCGCCCCGAGGATCTGCGCGACCAGGTACGCATCGGCAGCGACCTGGCGCAACACGCCGCCTGGCTGCACGCCGATCTGCAGCAGGGCTTCGAGCGCATCTACCTGCACAACGTCAACCGCCACCAGCAGCGCTTCATCGAGGCCTTCGCTAGCTCGGTGCTTCCGCAAGTGCGCTAGCCACGCTGGCACCGTTCTCGGCCGGTGAGAAGATCGAGCCGACCCGCCACCAGGTGTACCCATAGGGCGCCAGCCGCAGCTCCAGCGCGCCGATGGCGTCGGCCCGTGCCACCTGGCGCGAGATCAGCTCGTAGCAATCGCGTCCGGCCAGCTCCGGGTGCCGTATGCGTACCGTGCAGGCGTTGCGGGACAGGTTGTGTACGCAGACCACTCGGCCGTGATCGAGGAAATAGCTCTCGGCCAGCACGGCCGCGCCGCCATCGCACTCGATGAATTCGTGGCGACCCAGGCCGAACTCGGGGCAGGAGCGCCGCGTCTCGATCAGCGTCCGCGTGGCGTTGAGCTGGGACTGCGGTTGCAGCCACTGCTCGGTGGCATTGACCCGGGCATAGCCGTATTCGCCGTCGTCGATCATCGGCCGGATCAGGCGCTGCGGATCGGCAGTGGAGAAACCGCCGTTGCGCTCCGCCGACCACTGCATCGGCGTACGCACCGGAAAGCGATCCGGCAGCTCCAGCTTGTCGCCCATGCCCAGCTCGTCGCCGTAATACAGCAGCGGCGCGCCGCTGCGGCTGAACAGCAGGCTCTGCGCCAGGCGCACCCGCCGCGGATCACCCAGCAGCGGAGCCAGGCGCCGGCGCGTGCCGCGTCCGTAGATGCGCATGTGCTCGTGGGGCGCAATGCTGTCCAGCAATTGCTCTCGGGTAGCCGGGTCCAGCCAGGTGAGATTCAGCTCGTCGTGATGGCGCAGGAAGTTCATCCACTGGGCGCTGGGCGGCAGCGGTGGCAGCAGTGATTCCAGCTCCCGGATCGGCGTGCCGTCTTCGCGGGCCAGGGCCAGGAACATGCGTTCGGCCCCGACGAAATTGAACAATTGGTTCAGCCCGTCGCCATCGCCGAAGAATTGTCCCAATTCCTCGGGCGCCACATTGGCCTCGCCCACCAGCAGCGCCCCGTGGCCATAGCGACTGGTATGGCGACGCAACTGGCGCAGGTACTCATGCGGGTCGCTGAAGTGTTGTGCCGGCCCCTTGGGCAGTATCAGGTAGGGCGCGGCGTCCACCCGGAAGCCGTCCACGCCCAGGGCCAGCCAGAAGCTGAGGATGCGCATCACCTCCTGGCGCACCTTGGGGTTGCCGTGGTTCAGCGATGGCTCGAAGTCGTGGAAACGATGGAAGTAGTAGGCGCCGGCCTGCTCGTCGTAGGTCCAGACACTGTCGTAGCGGTCGGGGAACATCACTTGGTCGGCGTGATCGTCGTCCGGTTCCTCTACCCACACGTAGTAGTCGCGCAACGGCGAGCCCGGCTGGCGCGAGGCCTGGAACCAGGGATGCTGGCTGGAGGTATGGTTGACCACCAGATCGAGGAGCACCCGAATGCCGCGCGCCCGTGCCTCGTCGATAAAGGCGCTGAAGTCGCCGAAGCTGCCCAGGTGCGGGTCGATGCCGTAGTGGTCGATCACGTCATAGCCGTCGTCGAGCTCCGATGACGGATGGAATGGCATCAGCAGCAGGCTGTTGATGCCCAGCTGACGCAGATAGTCCAGGCGCGCGGTGAGGCCGGGGAAATCGCCGATGCCATCGCCATTGGAATCATGAAAGGTGGCGACATCCAGCTGATAGGACACCGCGCTGTCATACCACACATCGTTCGCTTCCATCCGCCACTCCGCCGGCTCGAACCCTGCTAGATGGAGCCAAGCGCGACGGTACAAGTTCAGGCAATCGCCGCGCTGTCGGACCGGATTGGTGTGCCGATGCCCGTGATGGCGGCTGGCATGCACGGGCAGATCGCCTGCAGGAGCAGCCGCCTCGTAAAGCGCCTTGAACCCCGCGGGCTGCCGCCCCGTCTCAACTGAGTGACCCATGAGGCGGCCTCCCGATGCATCCTCCACCCTCTCCTACCCCACGCCAACGGAGAACGCCATGAGCTTCAGCCTGTGGCTGCTGGTACTCGGTACCCTGCTGCTGATCCTCGCGCTGGCGTCCGCCTACCTGCGTCTGTTGCCGGTGTCGTCATCGGTGCTGTACCTCGCCTTCGGCCTGGTCGTCGGCCCCTTCGGCCTCGAACTCTGGCAACTGGGCCTCGGCCACATCAGCCTGTGGCTGGAACACTTGGCCGAGGTGGCGGTGCTGGTCTCGCTGTTCATCGGCGGGCTCAAGCTGCGCCTGCCCCTGCGCGCTATGGAATGGCGCGCAGCCTGGCTGTTGGCCGGCCCGGTACTGGTCGGCACCATCCTCGGCATGACCCTGGTCGGCCACTTGTGGCTGGGCCTGGACTGGGGTTTGGCGCTGCTGGTGGCCGCCATCCTCTCGCCGACCGACCCGGTATTGGCGAGCCTGGTACAGGTCAGCCGCGCCGGCGATGTCGACCGCCTGCGCTACGCCATCTCTGGCGAGGCCGGCTTCAACGACGGCATCGCCTTCCCCTTCGTCGTACTCGCCCTGCTGCTGATCGCCGATCAGTCCGCACTGCCACCCACCGGCGACCTGCTGCGCTGGCTGCTCGTCGACGTGCTATGGGCCATTCCCGCCGGGCTGCTGCTGGGCTACTGGCTGGGGCGCGGCACGGGCCGGCTGGTGATCTACCTGCGTGCGCGCCACACCGACACAGTGGTCACGGCCAACGACTTCCTCGCCCTGGCGCTGATCGCCCTCTCGTACGCCTGCGCCGAGTTCATCGGCGCCTGGGGCTTCCTCGCCACCTTCGCCGCCGGCCTCGGCCTGCGCCATGCCGAAGTGGAGACCAGCAGCCACACCGACGAGCCCGCCGAGGAAAGCGGCAACCCGGAGCCCCGCGAGGAAGGCCAGGCGAATGTGCTGGTGGAGTTCGGCTCCGACCCCGAGGAGCACCCGCAGATCGCCGCCGGCGCGCTGATGGCCGACATCCTCTCCTTCGGCGGGCTGCTCGAACGCATTCTGGAAATCCTGCTGGTGACCCTGCTCGGCGCCCTGCTGTTCTACCACTGGGACTGGCGCGCCCTGCCCCTGGCGCTAGCCTTGTTCTGCCTGGTGCGCCCGGCCATGGTCGTGCTGTTGATCCGCAACCGCCAGCTGCCGCTCGGCCACCGCCTGTTCGTCGGCTGGTTCGGCATCCGCGGCATCGGCAGCCTGTACTACCTCAGCTACGCCCTCAACCACGACCTCTCGCCCCTGGCCGCCAGCGAAGCCAGCGACCTGGTGCTCAGCGTGGTGGCCCTGAGCATCCTGTTCCACGGTCTGTCGACCCAGCCGCTGCTGAATCTCTACGAACGATTTGAACGACGCTGAAAACAAAACTGCCCGTGGGCCGAGGCCCACGGGCAGTCAGGTTCAACGTAACTCGATCAGCTGGCGCGCGCCATGTTGCGCAGGGCCTTGATCTGGTCGTGGTTGCGGATCACCCCGGCGTATTGGCGCTGGATCACTTCACGCACATTGGCCGGCAGGTTCTTCTCTTCCAGGGCTTCGGCATAGTGCTTCTTGGCCACGTCCTCGCCGCGCTCGCACTCGTTGAGGATGGCCTCGTCGCTCTTGCCGGTGATCAGCGCCTTGAGGTCGACCCAGCGACGGTGCAGATCACCGCCCACGCTGGTGTCGGTTTCCGGCTTGCCGCCCAGTTCCAGCACCAGGCCCTGCAGCTCGCCGGCCGCGGCCGCGCATTCGCGCGAGCGGTTGTTGAACAGCGACTGCAGTTGCGGATCCTTGACGTCCTTGGCGCAGGTACGGAAGCCCGCCTCGCCGTCCTTGCTGGTCTCGATCAGGTTATTGAGGACCTTGATGGTGTCTTTGATGGTATCGCTCATCATTGTCTTCCTTTGCCGGCGGTGCCGGCGGCTGGTGGGATGACTGCAGAGGCGCAGTTAGTGTTGCGCCGCCTGATGCTGTCGACTCGGCCGCTTCGATCGGTGTTCCACTTACCCGATGGGCGGTAGGGCCAACAGATCAATAACTTAGCCCTGCTCGGCGACCAGGATCAGGGCGCCCAGCGGAGGCAGGTCGAGTGGCAGTGACTGCACCTGACCGTGATCGCTGTGGGCGATGGTATGCAGCTGGCCGCGACTGCCGGCGGCTGAACCCAGGTAGCGCTCGTCGTCGCTGTTGAGCAGCACGCGCCAGCTGCCGGCGATGGGCACGCCGACGCGGTAGTCGCCGCGCGGCACCGGGGTGTAGTTCTGCACCACCAGCAGCGGCGGTTCGCCCTCGGCGTGACGTAGCCAGGCAAACACGCTGTTGCGCTGGTCGTCGCCGATCAGCCACTGGAAGCCCTCGGCGCGGCCATCCAGGCGGTGCAACGCCGGGTAGTCGCGGTACAGGCGATTGAGATCGCGGACCAGGTTCTGCACGCCGACGTGCTCGCCGTAGTGCAGCAGGTACCAGTCCAACTGCTGATCGTGGTCCCACTCGCGCCACTGGCCGAACTCGCAGCCCATAAACAGCAGCTTCTTGCCCGGGTGCGTCCACATGTTGGCGAGGAACAGGCGCAGGTTGGCGAACTGCTGCCAGCGGTCGCCCGGCATCTTGCCCAGCAGCGAGCCCTTGCCGTGCACCACCTCGTCATGGGAGATGGGCAGGACGAACTGTTCGGAGAAGGCGTAGATCAGGCCGAAGGTCAGCTGGTGATGGTGGAAGCTGCGGTGCACCGGGTCCTGTTGGATATAGGCCAGGCTGTCGTGCATCCAGCCCATGTTCCACTTGTAGGCGAAGCCGAGGCCACCCTCGCCGGCCGGCCGACTGACCCCCGGCCAGGCAGTGGACTCCTCGGCAATCACCAAGGCGCCGGGAGCCTCGCTTGACACCACCTCGTTGAGATGGCGCAGGAATTCGATGGCCTCCAGGTTCTCGCGCCCGCCGTGGCGGTTGGGAATCCACTCGCCGTCCTTGCGCGAGTAGTCGCGGTAGAGCATCGAGGCCACCGCATCCACGCGCAGGCCGTCGATGTGGTAGGTGCGCAGCCAGTGCAGCGCCGAGGCCAGCATGAAGCCGTGCACCTCGGTGCGACCGAGGTTGTAGATGAAGGTGTCCCAGTCCTGGTGGAAGCCCTCGAACGGGTGCGCGTACTCGTACAGGGCGGTGCCGTCGAAGCGCGCCAGGCCGTGTTCGTCGGTGGGGAAATGCGCCGGCACCCAGTCGAGGATCACGCCGATGCCGGCGCGGTGGCAGGCATCGACGAAGGCAGCGAAATCGGCCGGCGAACCGTAGCGCGAGGTTGGAGCGAACATCGACAGCGGCTGGTATCCCCAGGAACCGCCGAACGGGTGCTCCATCACCGGCAGCAGCTCGATATGGGTGAAGCCCAGGTCCTGTACATAGGGAATCAGGCGCTCGGCCAGCTCGGCCCAGGTCGGCGGGCGGTCGTCGACATGCTGCCAGGAGCCGGCGTGCACCTCGTAGATGCTCAGCGGCCGGTCATGGCCCTGATGCTGCTGCCGGTTGGCCAGCCAGTCCTGATCGCTCCAGGCGAAGTCCAGCGGCGCGGCGACGCGCGAGCCGGTGGCGGGCGGCCGCTCGCCTTCCAGCGCCAACGGGTCGGCCTTGAGCGGCAGCACGCCGTCGGCGCCGAGAATCTCGAACTTGTACACGGTGCCGGCGCCCAGGCGCGGGATGAACAGCTCCCAGACCCCGCTCGGGTAACGCAGGCGCATGGGGTGGCGGCGCCCGTCCCAGCCGTTGAAGTCGCCGACCACCGAAACCCGCCGGGCATTGGGCGCCCATACGGCGAAACGCACGCCCGGCACGCCGTCCTGCTGCATCAGCTGGGCGCCCAGGCAGCGGCCGAGATCGCGGTGGTTGCCCTCGGCGAACAGGTACAGGTCGATATCGCCGAGCAGGGCGCCGAAGGCGTAAGGGTCCTCGGTTTCCTGCTCGGCCTCAGGCCAGTGGATGCGCAGACGATAGGGCCGCGGGCGATCAAGCCTCAGGCTGAACAGGCCGCCGGCGTCCTCCAGTTGCATGGCGCCGAGCAGCTCGCCGCTGTCGGCGGCCAGCAGCTCGACCGCCAGTGCGCCGGGCAGCCATACGCGCACCAGGCTGCCGTCGCCATCCGGTTGCGGGCCGAGGAAGGCAAAGGGGTCGCCATGCTCGGCGCGGCGCAGACGTTCCAGGTCAGTCATCAACGGTTTCCCTGCAATTGGTGAACAAGCTCCAGCAACCCGTGCAGCGGCACATCGATCCAGTCGGGTCGGTGGGCGGCTTCATAGAGAACCTCGTAGGCGGCCTTCTCGATGCTGAACAGCGCCAGCGCGGCGCCCTCGCCTTCGCGGGCCTGCCACTCGTGCGGCAGGTCGGCGGCTGCCAGACGGTAGGCGTCGTAGAAGGCCGTGCGCGCCTCGCTGCGGTAGCGCGAGGCGATGCGCTGGCGGGCCAGCGTGGCCTGGTCGGACGAATCGGAGCCCTGGGCGTTGCGCAGCACCATGGCGGCGGCATAGTCGAAGGAGCGCAGCATGCCGGACACATCCTTCATCGGGCTGTGACGCTGGCGGCGCTGCTCCAGCGGCCGGCTCGGCTCGCCCTCGAAGTCGATGATGTAGGCGTCGCCCTGCACCACCAGCACCTGGCCCAGATGCAGGTCGCCATGCACGCGGATGCGCACGCCGCCGCTGGACAGCCGCGCCAGGTCGCCGACCAGACGCAGCAGTTCGTCGCGCTGTTGCAGCAGCAGGTCGACCTGGCGCTGGTCCGCCTCGCTCAGGCGGGCGCGGTTATTATCCAGCGCGTCCAGCGCCTGCTGCAGCTGCGCGCCGATGGACTCGCCCCAGCCCTGGCTGTCCGTCTCGTTGCTGGGGCGCAGGCCGAAATCGGGATCGTCGCTGGGCTTGGCCAGGACCAGGTGCATTTCGCCCAGGCGCCGGCCCAGGGTGGCGGCGAAGGTCTGCAGCTCAGTCAGGGCGTCGTATTCGCTCTGCACGTTGGAGATGCCGCCGCTAAGCTCGTCGCGGATGGCGCGCTGCAGGTTGTCGAGGGTCCAGCTCCAGGCATCGCCCTGGTTGCTCAGGTAGCCCTGCAGGATCATCAGGGTGAAGGACTCACCCGTCTCGTCCACTCGGCGAACCTCGCCCAGCATCGGGGCGATATTGGCGTAGCCGTTGGCGGTGAGGAAACCGCCCATCTCCGCTTCCGGATGTACGCCTGGGAACAGGCGGCGCACCAGCTTGAGCACCATGCGCTCGCCGATGATCACCGAGCTGTTGGACTGCTCGGCGGAGATCAGTCGCGTCTCCTCGCCCGCCACCGCCGGGTAGTCGGCGAAGCGGCTGCTGGCCAGGAAATGGATCTCGCTGTCCCCGGCCTTCAGCACCTGGCGGCTGTGCAGGTGGGCGAGCACCTCGTAGGTGAATTCGGGCAGGCTGAAGCCATCGGTCAGCAGGCCCACCTGGCGGCCACGACGCAGCCGCGCCAGGGCCAGTTGCTGAGCCAACGGATTGCCGGACGAACCTTCGTCGACGTAGGCCAGCGGCAGCTGGTAACGCTCGCCGCCCTGGGTGATCTCGGCCAGTGCGCGCAGGTCACCGAACGGCTGCACGTAGGCCAGCTCGGGTTTGGCGGTGCCGTCGCCTTGGGCGGAGAACCAGCGACGCCGGCCCAGGTAGCTGGCGAGCAGGTCACTCTCCAGCACGCCGCGGCTGGGCGCGTGGGCCAGCTCCTGCAGGTCGCGCTTGATCACCAGGGTCGGCAGCTCGGCCATGCGTTCCACCGGTGCCACGTGCCAGCTGGGCATCTGCGAGGCGTCCGCCAGGTAGAACCAGTAGAAGCCGTACGGCGGCAGGGTCAGCAGGTAGGTCATCTCGCCGATCGGCGGGAAGGACGCACCGCCGACCATTTCCACCGGTACCCGGCCGTCGTAGGCGGACAGCTCCAGTTCCACCGCCTGGGCAGCCCGCGACAGGTTGGCCACGCAGAGGATGCTCTCCTCGCGCCCGTCGGCGCCGCGCAGCTCGCGCAGGTAGGCGAGGATGCGCCGGTTGCTCGGCGCCAGCATCTTCATGCTGCCGCGGCCGAAGGCCTGCTGTTGCTTGCGCACGGCCAGCATGCGGCGCATCCAGTTGAGTTGGGAGTGGGCGTCGCGGGCCTGGGCCTCGACGTTGACCGTCTGGTAGCCATACAGCGGGTCCATGATCGGCGGCAGCACCAGCTTGGCCGGGTCGGCGCGGGAGAAGCCGCCATTGCGGTCCATCGACCACTGCATGGGCGTGCGCACGCCGTCGCGGTCGCCGAGATAGATGTTGTCGCCCATGCCGATCTCGTCGCCGTAGTACAGCACCGGGGTGCCCGGCATCGACAGCAACAGGCTGTTGAGCAGCTCGATGCGTCGGCGGTCACGCTCCACCAGCGGCGCCAGGCGGCGGCGGATACCCAGGTTGATACGTGCACGCTGGTCGGCGGCGTAGTAGTTCCACAGGTAGTCGCGCTCGTCGTCGGTGACCATCTCCAGGGTCAGCTCATCGTGGTTGCGCAGGAAGATCGCCCACTGGCAGTTGGGCGGGATATCCGGGGTCTGGCGCAGGATATCGGTGATCGGGTAGCGGTCTTCCTGGGCGATGGCCATGTACATGCGCGGCATCAGCGGGAAGTGGAAGGCCATATGGCATTCGTCACCCTCGCCGCCCTCCTCGCCCCCAAAGTACGGGCGAGTGTCCTCCGGCCACTGGTTGGCCTCGGCCAGCAGCATGCGGTCGCTGTAGCGCTCGTCCAGGGCCGCGCGGATGCGCTTGAGCACCACGTGGGTCTCGGCCAGGTTCTCGTTGTTGGTGCCGTCGCGCTCGATCAGATAAGGAATGGCGTCCAAGCGCAGGCCGTCCACGCCCATGTCCAGCCAGTAGCGCATCACCCCGAGCACGGCGCGCAGCACCTGGGGGTTGTCGAAGTTGAGGTCGGGCTGATGCGAGTAGAAGCGGTGCCAGAAGTACTGGCCGGCGACCGGGTCCCAGGTCCAGTTGGACTTCTCTGTGTCGAGGAAGATGATCCGCGTGCCGGGATACTTGTCGTCCGTGTCGGACCAGACATACCAGTCGCGCGCCTTGGAACCCTTCTTCGCGCGCCGCGCGCGCTGGAACCAGGGATGCTGGTCCGAGGTGTGGTTGATGACCAGCTCGGTGATCACCCGCAGCCCGCGCTTGTGCGCCTCGGCGATGAAGCGACGGGCGTCGGCCAGGGTGCCGTAGTCCGGGTGCACGCCCTTGTAGAGAGCGATGTCGTAGCCATCGTCGCGGCGTGGCGAGGGGTAGAACGGCAGCAGCCAGAGGGTGTTCACGCCGAGGTCGGCGATGTAGTCGAGCTTGTCGATCAGCCCGGCGAAGTCGCCGACGCCATCGTTGTCGGCATCGAAGAACGACTTCACGTGCAACTGGTAGATCACCGCATCCTTGTACCACTGCGGATCGTCGAGAAAGGCTTTGCTACGGGGCATGCGGTACTCCTGTCAGCGCACCGGGCGCACGCGCCAGATGCCGAATGGCAGATGCCAGGGTTCGATGCGCATCCACTGCACCTTGCCGTGCCAGGTCCAACGGTGGCCGTTCATCAGGTCCTCGCCTTCCAGCGCGGCATCGTCGGCCAGGCCGAACTCCCACAGCGGCAACTCGAAGTTGGCCTCCTGGGCGTTGTGCGGGTCGAGGCTGACGGCGACCAGGATGAAGTTGTCGCGCTCGGCGGTGCGCTTGCCAAAGAAGAGAATGTTGTCGTTCCAGGCGTTGTAGGCCTGGAAGCCGAAGTGGCTGTGCAGGGCACGGTTGTCGCGGCGGATCTGGTTGAGCCGGGTGATCTCGCCGACGATGTTGCCCGGCGCGTGGTAGTCGCGCGGGCGCAGCTGGTATTTCTCCGAGTCCAGGTACTCTTCCTTGCCGGGCACCGGTGCCGCCTCGCACAGCTCGAAGCCGGAGTACATGCCCCATAGGCCCGAGCCCATGGTCGCCAGCGCGGCGCGGATCAGGAAACCGGCGCGGCCGCCGTGATGCAGGAAGTACGGATTGATGTCCGGCGTGTTGACGAAGAAGTTCGGCCGATAGCACTCGCGCCAGGGCGACTGGTTGAGTTCGGCGAAGTATTCCTCAAGCTCCTTCTTGCTGTTGCGCCAGGTGAAGTAGGTGTAGCTCTGGGCGAAACCGAGCTTGCCCAGACGCGCCATCATGGCCGGGCGGGTGAAGGCCTCGGAGAGGAAGATCACCTCGGGATTGGCGCGACGCACCTCGGCGATCAGCCATTCCCAGAACGGCATCGGCTTGGTGTGCGGGTTGTCCACGCGAAACAGGGTGACGCCCTGCTCCACCCAGCCCTGCACCACTTCCAGCAGCGCCATCCACAGGTCCGGCACGGCGGCTTCGGCGTAGAAGTCGACGTTGACGATGTCCTCGTACTTCTTCGGCGGATTCTCGGCGTGGCGGATGGTGCCGTCCGGACGCCAGCTGAACCAGCCGGGATGCTGCTCGAGCCAGGGATGGTCGGGAGAGCACTGGATGGCGAAGTCCAGCGCCACTTCCAGGCCATGGTTACGCGCGGCCTGCACCAGATCGCGGAAGTCCTCCAGGCTGCCCAGCTCCGGATGCACGGCCTCGTGCCCACCTTCGGCACTGCCGATGGCATAGGGGCTGCCGGGGTCGTTCGGGCCGGCCTTGAGGCTATTGTTCGGGCCCTTGCGGTGGGTGCGGCCAATGGGATGGATGGGCGGGAAATACAGCACGTCGAAGCCCATGGCGGCGATGTCCGGCAGGCGCCGCTGCACGTCGGCGAAGGTGCCGTGGCGCTGCGGGTCGCCACTTTCCGAGCGCGGGAACAGCTCGTACCAGCTGGCGAACTCGGCCAGCTTGCGGTCCACGTCCAGCGGGAACGCCCCGCTGCGCACCAGGTGCGGGCGGTGCTCGGCACGCCCCATCAACTCACTGGTGAGCGGGTCGAGCAGCACGGCCACGCGCTGGTCCACCGTCTCGCAATCGGCAAGGCGCCCGAACAGTCCGGCGAAGCGCTCCGCCAGCGAAGCGGGTGCTTCGGCCCCGATGCGCCGAACCAAGGCCTCGCCTTCCTGAATCTCCAGGGCGACGGGCACGCCGGCGGCGTACTTCTTCTTCAATTCGTAGTGATAGCTGGCATAGATGTCCTGCCAGGCCTCGATGACGAACTCCGCCCGGCCCGGCGCCTCCGGCACCAGCCAGCCGCGCCAGCGATCATTACCTTGAGCCTGCAGCGGCACGCGTTGCCATTGCTGCTCGCCGGCACCACGCCAGAGCAGCGCCGCGGCGATCTGGTCGTGACCGTCGGTAAAGATCACCGCATCGACGGCCAGCGGCTGCCCCACCAGGCATTTGGCGGCGAAGCGTCCGCCCTCCACCTGGGGCGTTACCGATTCGATGGCAATGCGCGGCGTTGCGGCGGCGAGACTGGCGTTGACGCGGGCTTCGGCCTGGCGAATCGCATGCATCGCTATGGGCTCCTTGACGCCCGGCGGACGTGTAGCTGGGAAAGTGGGAATGAGCCGGCAATGGCTCCTTGAGTTCCGAGCCCGCGGCGGCGGCAAAGTTCAGGCTGCTTACAGCGGGATACCATCGGCGTAGAGCACGCCGCGCTCCGGGTGGATGTCGAGGATCGAGCGCAACATACGCTCCGCCGCATCCTCTGCCTCGCGCTCGCAGACGCAGCGTGGGTCGAATACCCAGAGCACCGTCACCTCGCTGCCATATCGCTTGGGCTGGTACTCGATGAGGCCGATGAAACTGGCGCCGTTGTACATGGCATCGGTCCACGCCGTGCAATGTTCGAACTCGCGGAACATGAGATACCTCTCCGCTAGGGGGGTGGCTGCTTGGCCTCGCGTTCGAGGACCGGAAGCGCGTGCAGGATGATCAGCGCCAGCACCGTGGCCATCACCGCAGTGCCTTCGCGGCCCATGCCCACGGCGATGCCGATGGCGGTGCTGAACCAGAGCGAGGCAGAAGTGGTAAGGCCCTTGATCTGGCTATCGTTGTCGCCCTTGAGAATGGTGCCGGCGCAGAGGAAACCGATACCGGCGGCGATGCCCTGGATCACTCGACTGACGGCGTCATGCTCGGCCTCGTCCAGCTCCAGGATCATCACGAACAGCGCCGCACCCAGGGTCACCAGCATGTGGGTACGCAACCCGGCGGCCTTGCCCTTGGCTTCGCGCTCGAAGCCCAGCAGGCCGCCGAGCAAAGCGGCCATCAGCAGGCGCAGGCCGGCACGCAGCATCTGCTCTGGCTGCCCGAAGTCGGCGAACTCCTCGTGCAGAGCCGCCACCAGATAGTCGCTCAGCTCCAAGGCAATTGACGACCAGGGCGCAGACTCAGCAGCGCCTGGCGCTCTCCTGGCAGCAGATAGCGCCGGGTACCGCAGCGGCTGCAGCATTCGTGTAGCAGCTCGCTGCCACACAGGCGCAGGGCGGATGATCGATCAGGGAACCATTGGCATCCGGAAATCAGGCAAAGCAGTGTCATGATGGCCACTCCGTTGGGTCTCTAGAAAATGACTCGCACCGCAGCGGAAGGTTTGATGAAAATTCGAACTATCGAGGTGGGCCCGCTTCTGTTGAGGTGAAGCCGCGCGAACGCGGTGCCAGCGGAGACGACGACCATGCCTCGCGGTAGCAAAGACAAGTACACCGACAAACAGAAGCGCAAGGCCGAGCATATCGAGGAGGGTTACGAGGCCCGAGGCCTCTCCAAGCATGAGGCGCAGGGACGAGCCTGGGCCACGGTGAACAAGCAGTCCGGCGGCGGCGAGCGCAACGGCGGCTCGGGCCAGAAGAAGAGTCCGGAGAAGAAGGAGGCCGCACGCAAATCCTCGGCTCGCCGCGCGGCGAAGACCCGAGAAGGCGTGCCACGGCCCGGCTCGTAGCTGGAGTCGATGACCCGACCAGAGCTGCTGGACATGGCGCGCAAGCGGGACATCCGCGGGCGCTCGACCATGCGCAAGGCAGAACTGATCGAGGCCCTCGGCTGAGTCGGCCTACTCTTCGTCTTCGCCCTCGATCACCTGGTCCGTCCAGGGCTTGCCGTCCAGCGGGGCGGAGCGAGCCAACTCCGCTTCGTCCAGGCCGATGCCGCCGCCAATGGCCGACCCGTCGACCACGCTCAATTCCTTGTCGAGCGGATGGCTGTGGCCCAACTCGTCCGGCGAGTTGGCACCGCTCTCATCGAACAGGGTGTCGGGGCTGAGGTCGTCCATTGTCACGTTGTCCTCGTGAGCGCTGTCGGTCAGCGTCTCGCCACCCGTCATGCCGGCGTGTGCCTCACGCTCGGCCGAATACGTTTCGCCTGGGCGCTCATCGCCGATACGCCCCCCGCGCTCGTCGTGCCGGTCATCGAAATCCAGCTCGCGTACCGAGTCCATGCGGTCCTCGATATCGTCGAGCTCGTGAACTCGCGGTGTGTGCTTGCTCATGCTGTTGCTCCAGTCGACTGTGTTCCTCTGTCGACTGGCGGCCGCGACGATGATTCAAGCTGTTTGCGCCAGGCTTCAGAAGCTTATGCGCGTGCTGTCTGGCAAGCGATGCAGCTCGAGCTGCAGCGCAGATGGCTGCCGAGCGGTATTGCCGGTATGCGAAGGTGGCAAGGAGAGCGATTCGAGAGAAGGACTCGGCAGATGCTCGCGGTAGTCGATGGGAGTTGAGCGCTCGAGATCGCCCACGAAGCCGAGCCGAATGACGTTCTGGTCCACGTCGGGCCGAGGTGCTGGAGGATGGTAGAGGAGCTGCCATGCCAGCAAGAGGCCCAACAGCGTGCTTGTCAGCACCCAGAAGAGTAAAGGCCCGTTGCGAAGTCTCTTCGACCGGTACCTGCCTGAATCCGAATTGCCCATGGCGGCTGTTCCTCCCTGATGAGACGTGCACCGACAGCCGCTAAAGCAGTGCTCGCTCGAATATAAAGATGTGCTGTTACCAGAACCTGACAGAGCTGGCGGAAATGCTGGGCCGTCTGGCCTTGCAAAACGGGGCAGAACCCTTGAGCCAGAGCGAATTGTCCGGCAAATCCAAAGAGGAGAAGATATCTTTTGGAGATTAAGAGATACCTGCTCCGCATAGCGGGGGAATAAATACGGCTTTTATAGCTTTTCGCCCAGCCTGTAGGTCCTTGTTCGGCCTCGATATGCTTTTAATTCATTAAAAAAAAATGAACACCTTGATTCCTCGTTCTCTCCGAGTAAGGGTGCCCCTTGGCATACACCCAAATTACTGACGAGGATCTAAAAATGGCTGGACATCGCGGCGGTAAAGGTAATTTCGCGGAAGACCCGCAACGTGCTTCCGAGGCTGGCAAGAAAGGCGGCCATGTAAGCGGCGGCAACTTCAAGAACGACCCTCAGCGGGCTTCCGAGGCAGGACGCAAAGGCGGCCAGAACAGCCACGGCGGTCGCAACTAGCAATCTGCGCAACTCGAGAGCGGCCTCCGTTCTCGAGTTCCAGCTGCAACCTTCTCGCTCTCTTGCCATGCCGGGCTAATCCGCCTGCGCAGTAGCCTCCTGCTCCTCCACTGCCTCGTCGAAGGTGTTGTCCCAGATCAGTCGCGGGTCGAAGGTGACTGCGGCGATCATGGTCAGGATCACCACGGTGGCGAAGGCGGCGGCCCCCAGATTGGCCTGAATGCTGGCCAGATTGCCGAAATTGACCAGCGCCACCAGGATGGCGATGACGAAGATATCCAGCATCGACCAGCGCCCGATCCATTCAATGAAGCGGTACATGAGAATGCGCTGCTGCGCAGACATTGGCTGATGCCGTTGCACCGAGTACAGCAACAGAGCGATGCCGACCAGCTTGAAGGTCGGCACCAGGATGCTGGCGACGAATACCACCAGGGCGATCGGCAGCATGTCGGCATGAATCAGCTCGAGCACCCCGCCCATGATGGTCGACGGTGCGCCCTTGCCGAGGAAACTCACGGTCATGATCGGCAGCACATTGGCCGGGATATAGAGAATCGCGGCCGTGATCAGCAGGGCCCAGGTGCGGGCGATGCTGTTCGGTCGACGGGCATGCAGATGACCGCCGCAGCGTGTGCAATGCTGCACTTCGCCTTCGCGCAGGTACTCCAGCTTGTGGCATTCCCCACAGACGATGATGCCGGCATCAAGTGCGCGCATCGCCATCCTCCTCTTCGCTCAGCGCATCCCACACCTGGTGTGGCGACATGGTGACCTCCAGCCATATCTGCGCCAGCATCAGCGCAACAAAGCAGGCCAGGCCCACGCCCAGGTGCAGCTTGGCCATGTCGATCAGCTTGACGATCGACACCAGAATGCCGAACAGGTAGACCTCGAGCATGCCCCACTCGCGCATGTGGTGATAGATGCGGTAGCAGTAGCAGGCCAGCGGCCGCAGAGCCGGCCGCGGTATGGCGATCAGCACGAACAGCTGGCACAGCAGCTTGAGCAGCGGCACCAGCATGCTGCAGAAGAACACCACCACGGCCACGCCCTGCATGTTCGAGTGATACAGCCCCACCACCCCGCTCCACACCGTATCCACGGCATGCTGGCCGAGGATGCTGAGGCTCATGATCGGCAGGAAGTTGGCCGGTACGAACAGGATCAGCGCGGTCAGCACCAGCGCCAGCGAACGACGGCGCATCTGCGAGCGATGCACCACCATCTCGTAGCCGCAGCGGGGGCAGCAGGCCTTCTGCTCTTCCCCGACATGCGGATGGTGCATGAGCAGGTCGCATTCGTGGCAGGCGATCAACTGCTCCAGTGGCGGCAGCTGGCCTCGGGTCAGGCTTTCGGATTGCACTCTCTTCCACCTCTCGACTCGGCGACCCGTCCACAGGCCGCAGCTAGATATTACCCGCATTGCGCAACTTTGCCGCAGCGTCTGTAGCACCGCTTCGTGCTAGGGTGCCTACAACTCACCCTCCGGAGGTACGCGCATGCGCCTGAAGCTGGCCCCGTTCGTTCTGCTCGCCCTGTTCGGCAACCCCGTATTCGCCCATGACTACAGCATCGGCGCGCTGCATATCGAGCATCCCTGGTCGCGCGCGCTGCCGCCTACTGCGCCCAATGGCGCCGCCTATTTCGTGGTGCACAACAAAGGTACCGAGGGCGACCGTCTGCTCGGCGCCAGCACGCCCCTGGCCGCCACGGCCGAGCTGCACACCCATGTGCACCTGGGCGACGTGATGAAGATGCAGAAGGTCGACTCGGTGGGCGTGCCCGCCAATGGCGAGGCACGCTTCGAACCCGGCAGCAACCACGTCATGCTGTTTGGCCTGAAGCAGCCGCTGGTGGCCGGCGAACGCTTCCCGCTGACCCTGCAGTTCGAGAAGGCCGGCAAGGTGGAGGTGGAAGTCGCCATCGAGGCCGAGGCGCCGAAGGCCGAACACCACCATTGATACGCAAGGCGCCTGGCGTCAGTCGCGATCCAGCAGATGGAAGCGCGGCAACGACAGGTGCCAGCGAATCGCCGCCAGGCGGGTCAGCAGCACGGCCAGCATGGCGACCCCGGTATCCAGCCAATGCGGCGTCTCCAGCTCGCGCATGACGATGAACACCAGCGAGCCGAGGATACAGGCGGTGGCGTAGATCTCCTTCTGGAAGATCAGCGGGATCTCGTTGCAGATCACGTCGCGCATCACCCCACCGGCCACGCCGGTCATCACGCCCATGATCACCGCCGTGCTGTAGGGCACGTTGTGCTGCAGTGCCACCTCGGTGCCGATCACGGTGAACACGGCCAGGCCGAAGGCATCGGCGATCAGCAGCCCGCGCTCGTGGATCGGCTGGGTCAGGCGTACCCAGAGCACCGTGCCGACGGCGGCGATGGAGGCGATCAGGATATAGGTATCGTTGCGAATCCAGCTGACCGGATGGTTGTCCAGGATCAGGTCACGCAGGGTGCCGCCCCCCAGCGCGGTGATCACGGCGATGACCAGCACACCGAACAGGTCCATGGACTTGCGCCCCGCCATCAGCGCGCCGGTGATGGCGAAAACGGCGACGCCGAACAGGTCGGCAAGGTAGAAGATCTGCTGCATGGCGCCTTCAGCTGGTCACAGGGGCGCGCATGGTAACAAACTCCTCGGCGGCAGTCGGGTGGATGCCCAGGGTCTCGTCGAAGATGCGCTTGGTAGCCCCGGCTTTGAGCGCCACGGCCAGGCCCTGGACGATCTCGCCGGACTCCGGCCCGACCATGTGGCAACCGAGCACCTTGTCGTTCCTGGCGTCGACCACCAGCTTCATCAAGGTACGCTCCTGGCACTCGGTCAGGGTCAGTTTCATCGGCCGGAAGCGGCTCTCGAAAATCCTCACTTCGTGGCCCTGCTCGCGCGCCTGCTCCTCGGTCAGGCCGACGGTGGCGATATTCGGCAGGCTGAACACGGCGGTGGGAATAAGGTTGTAATCCAGCTTGCGGTATTCCTCCGGCTTGAACAGCCGTCGGGCCACCGCCATGCCTTCGGCCAGCGCCACCGGGGTGAGCTGCACGCGGCCGATCACATCGCCGAGGGCGAGGATCGAGGGCTCGCTGGTCTCGAACTGCTCATTGACGTGGATGAAGCCCTTGTCGTCGAGCTTCACGCCGGTGTTTTCCAATCCCAGGTTATCCAACATCGGCCGGCGCCCGGTGGCGTAGAACACGCAGTCGGTGGCCAGCTCGCGGCCATCTTTCAGAGTGGCCAGCAGGCTGCCGTCGGCCTGGCGCTCGATACGGGTGATGTCGGTATTGAACTGCAGGTCCAGGCCCTTCTTCTCCAACT
Organism: Pseudomonas sp. GD04019; assembly: GCF_029837695.1. Lineage (GTDB taxonomy): Bacteria > Pseudomonadota > Gammaproteobacteria > Pseudomonadales > Pseudomonadaceae > Aquipseudomonas. Next base: position 152,604 of record NZ_JAOEEA010000011.1, on the reverse strand, counting down.
CCTCCTTGAGGTGCTGGCGCACCGCGCCGTCGAAGCCGCGCAAGAACAGATCCTTGCGATACAGCAGCGAGGTCTCGGCACCGAGGCCATGGAAGATCGAGGCGAACTCGACGGCGATATAGCCGCCGCCCACCACCAGCACGCGCTTGGGTAGCTGTTCGAGGAAAAACGCCTCGTTGGAGGTGATTGCCAGTTCCTTGCCGGGGATATCCGGCACCTGCGGCCAGCCACCGGTGGCGATCAGGATGTGTTTGGCGCTGTGGCGCTGACCGTTGATCTCCACCTCATGCGGGCCGGTCAGCTTGGCATGGCCTTCCAACAGAGTGACGCCGCTGTTGACCAGCAGGTTGCGGTAGATGCCGTTGAGGCGCTGGATCTCGCGGTTCTTGTTGGCGATCAGAGTCGGCCAGTCGAACTGCGGCTCGTCCGAACTCCAGCCAAAGCCCGCGGCCTGCTCGAAGTCGTCGGCAAAATGGGCGCCATACACCAGAAACTTCTTCGGCACGCAGCCGACGTTGACGCAGGTGCCGCCCAGATAGCGGCTCTCGGCCACCGCCACCTTGGCGCCGAAGCCGGCGGCGAAACGGGCGGCACGCACACCGCCGGAACCGGCGCCGATCACGAACAGGTCGAATTCATAGGACATCGCAGTTCTCCTTGCAGGCGACAAGCATACCGGAGAGCCCGGGGGCTGCGTGTATGCTGGATGATGTAGGACTAGACCCGAGCCGCGCCGCCGCGGTTCGCCAGGAGGATCGCCATGCGCCCCACCCTCACCCATGTCGCCCTGCACGTTCCCGAGCTGCAGCCCTGCGTGGATTTCTACCGCGACTTCTGCGCCATGCGGGTGATTCACGAACGGGCCGGCAAGGGCTCGAAGATCGTCTGGATGGCCGAGCCAGGCAAGGAACACCAGTTCATCTTCGTGATCATGCCCGGCGGTACCGATCGCCAACTGGCGGCGAACGACTACAGCCATTTCGGCTTTGCCGTGGCCAGTCGCGAGGTGGTCGATGAGATCGCCAGAAGAGCCGCCGAGGCCGGCTGCCTGGTCTGGGCACCACGGGACGAGCCCTACCCGGTCGGTTACTACTGCGGCCTGCGCGACCCTGCAGGCAACTACGTCGAGTTCAGCTACGGCCAGCCGTTGGGGCCCGGTTCGGAGGCGATGCCCATCCCCTGAGTCGGCAGGTCAGAAACGACAAAGCCACCCGCAGGTGGCTTTGCTGACAGCAACGGCCTATCAGTAGGCCTTGCCGGTCTTGTACAGGTTCTCGAAGCAGAAGTTGGTGGCGTCGATGTAGCCCTCGGCGCCGCCGCAGTCGAAACGCTTGCCCTTGAACTTGTAGGCGATCACGCAGCCATCCTGGGCCTGCTTCATCAGCGCGTCGGTGATCTGGATCTCGCCACCCTTGCCCGGCTCGGTCTTCTCGATCAGGTCGAAGATGTCCGGGGTCAGGATGTAGCGGCCGATGATCGCCAGGTTGGACGGGGCGTCTTCCGGCTTCGGCTTCTCGACCATGTTGTTCACGCGGTAGATGTCGTCGCGGATCATTTCGCCAGCGATCACGCCGTACTTGGAAGTTTCCTCCGGCGGTACTTCCTGGATGGCAACGATGGAGCAGCGGAACTGGTTGTACAGCTTGACCATCTGCTGCAGCACGCCGTCGCCTTCGAGGTTGAAGCACAGGTCGTCGGCCAGCACCACGGCGAACGGTTCGTCACCGATCAGCGGGCGGCCGCTGAGGATGGCGTGGCCCAGACCTTTCATCTCGATCTGACGGGTGTAGGAGAAGCTGCACTCGTCGATCAGGCGACGGATGCCGACCAGGTACTTCTCCTTGTCGGTGCCCTGAATCTGGTGCTCCAGCTCGTAGCTGATGTCGAAATGGTCTTCCAGCGCGCGCTTGCCACGCCCGGTGACCATGGCAATCTCGCTCAGGCCTGCTTCCAGAGCCTCCTCGACGCCGTACTGGATCAGCGGCTTGTTGACCACTGGCAGCATTTCCTTGGGCATGGCCTTGGTGGCTGGCAGAAAGCGAGTGCCGTAACCGGCCGCCGGGAACAGACATTTCTTGATCATGACAATCCTTGGTACTGCGAGGGGCTGAATTGCCGCGCAGTCTAATCAGGCTGAGTCGGCCTTACAATGCCCGTTGAGGGGAGAAATACCGTGGCTTCCGAAACCTTCTGAAGCCCACAAAAAACCCGGCCTAGGCCGGGTTTTCTGCAAAGCTCAGCGCCAATTACTTGGCCTGGGCTTCCACTTCAGCTTCTACGCGACGGTTAACCGCGCGACCGGCTTCGGTGGCGTTGTCGGCAACCGGGCGGGACTCGCCGTAGCCAACCGAGCCAACGCGCTCGGAACCTACACCGTACTGGTTGACCAGTACTTCACGAACGGCGTTGGCACGACGCTCGGACAGCTTCTGGTTGTAGGCGTCGGTGCCGACGGAGTCGGTGTGGCCTTCAACGGTGGTGTTGGTCTGCGGGTACTGGTTCATGAAGTCGGCCAGGTTCTTGATATCACCGTAGCTTTCTTCTTTGACCTTGGACTTGTCGAAGTCGAACTTCACGTCCAGCTCGACGCGAACGGTTTCGGCCGGCTCCGGAGTCGGGGCGACTTCGGCAACTGGCTCAGCGACTGGCTCGGCAACCGGAGCCGGCTTGGAGCCGCCGCCGAAGTTCAGACCGACACCAACGCTCGGGGCCCACTCGGTGTCGCCCTGGTCGATGTTGTACTGAGCTTCAACGCCAGCACGGGCGTAGAAGTTCTCGGTGAAGTAGTACTTGGCACCACCGCCCAGGTTGGCGAAGGTGGAACCGTTGCGACCGCTACGGCCGTTCTGGCCGATGCTCTGGTCGGAGAAGCCAGCGGAGACGTACGGACGCAGGCTGTCGGCAGAAGTGTTGAAGTGGTACAGAGCATCCAGGGCGGTGTTGGAGCCCTTGATGTTGCGGCCGTCTTCGGCACGAGCGTTGTGCACTTCGTCGTAACCCAGGCGCAGCTCGACGTCATCGGTCAGGAAGTAACCGATGGAGCCACCGAACAGGTTGCCATCGTTCTTGAAGTCGCGAGCTTCATCGAAGTACTGCTTCTTGGCGAAGCCTTCGATTTCGACAGCGCCCTGGCCTTGAGCCAATACGTTCAGCGAAGTGGTGGCAACCAGAGTACCGATGACGGCGCCCAAGGTGTTTTTCAGTTTCATCCGTAAATCCCCATCAAAAGACGATTAATAGTTGCCCGGCCCGAGCGACCGAGAACAACATGGCGGCGATTGTAACAAAACTACACACTGCTGTGTGGTGATATTTCTTCGCGCACACTGCGCGTAAGAGGCTGTTCGGCTAATTAAGTTTCACTGACATTGCCGAATTTTTCTCGCAGGCGGTCGAGCGCGCGCTTGTAGCGCATCTTGGTGGCGCTAAGGCCCATATGCATGATGTCGGCGATTTCCTGGAACTCCAGTTCCGCAACAAAGCGCAATACCAGGATTTCCCGGTCTATGGGATTGACATGTACCAACCAGCGATCCAGGCCGCCCTTCTCTTCCAGCTTGGGCGCCTTCTCTTCGGAAGCCTCTTCCAACGGGTCGAGACTCAATGCATCGAGCAGGCGGCGTTTGCGCCGCTCCTTGCGATACTGAGTAATACACTCGTTATACGTGATGCTATATAGCCATGTCTTGAACTTGGACTTGCCTTCGAAGTTCTTCAGCCCATAGAGAACTTTCAGCATAACTTCCTGGCAGACATCATCGGCATCACGCTCGTTACCGAGGTAACGCGCACAGACATTGAACAGAGTCCGCTGGTAACGCCGCATCAGCTCTTCGTAAGCACGCGTGATGTGGAACAGCTCGACATGCGCACGCTGCACCAGCTCCTCGTCCGAGAGCTCGCGTGGGTCGTACCGCGTGGGAAGCGATTGGGCCTTGTTCAAAACAACTCGTGCCGACAGTCAGGTCAGAAGGCAGCGCCAGAGCGCAACGCGAGAAGCGCTGGTCGCATACATTAGCAGGGATTGGCGCGTCAGCGGCTGCTGACGCGCTGCTCGAGCAGGGTACGGTTGGCCACCGAAACCAGCTCACCCTCTTCGGTGAGTAGCACGGTCTTCACGGTACCGATCTCCTCGATCTGGCCTTCGACATCGCCAATCTTCACTTGTTGCCCGACCTCATAGAGTTCGCGAACATAGATGCCGGCCAGAATCTGTCCGGCAATTTCGCGGCTGCCCAGGCCTAGCGCAAGGGCAACTGCCAGGCCCACGGAAATCAGCACGATGGCGATCACGTTGTTCAGCAGTTCGGTCTTCACTTCCAGCTGACCGATTGCCACCGAGATACTGATGATGATGACCAGGCCCTGGGCAATGCGGCCGAGGCCGGCGGCGTAATCCAGGCCCACGCCTTCCGCAGCGCCGCGCACCAGGCTGCTGACCAGTTGAGCCAGCAGCACGCCGGACAGCATGATCACGGCGGCGCCAAGTACCTTGGGCAGATAGAGCGCCAGCACATCGAGAGTGGCGGACACACGGTCCAGCCCCAGGGATTCGGCGGCGGAAACCAGGAAGATCAGCAGAACAAACCAGTAGACGATCTTGCCGATCAGGGTCGATACCGGCACCTGGATGCCAACCCGGGAAAGCATCTTGTTCAGGCCGGTACCCGCCATCAGGCGGTCCAGGCCGAGCTTGGCCAGCAGCTTGGACAACAGGGTATCGAGCAGCTTGGCCACCACGAAACCGAGCAGCACCACGACCAGGGCGCCGAAGAAACGAGGGATGAAGCCCGCGACGGGAGCCCATACCGAGCTCATGGCGTTAACGAGACTTTGAGTCCAGGGATCGAATTCCATATTCAGTCAGCCTTGTCTGCGGCGCGGGTGCGGCGGGAAACCGGTGCCACGTGTGCGGAACCGTTGTTGAGGGCGATCATGATGGCTTCGAGGCCTCGCCCCATGAGACCGAAGAGATCGCCGGCGCCGACCTGGCGGTTGGCGGTCTTCAGCACACGGCCGAGGGTCGCGTCATCATCGTGGTCCGCGGGCTGCGACTTGAGCAGATCGCGCAGGGACTCTTCAAAAGGATCGTACATGCCTACCTCGCATGGATTTGTTGCCTAGACGTGGTGACCCAGGCGCAAGTCACATCTAGAGCCAGCGCAGCCGGCGGAACACCCACCACTGCAGCGCGCCGACACTGGCAAGAATGGCGCAGATCAGCAGGAAACCATATTGGCTATCGGCCCCGGGGATACCGCCGACATTGATGCCGAGCAGGCCGGTGAGAAAGCTCATGGGCAGGAAAAACACCGTGGTCACGCCGAGCAGGTACATGGCCCGGTTCATCTTCTCGTTCATCCGCCGATGCTCTGACTCCAGCACCAGCCCGACCCGCTCGCGAATCATCTCCAGCTCTTCCAGGTAGCGGGTCAGCCGGTTGTTGAGCTCGTTCCACTGGTCGCCGTCGCCATAACCGTTGCGCGTCAGCTGGGCAAAGATGTCCCGCTGGGGCGCCAGGAAGCGGCGCAGGCCGGCGGCGCGGCGGCGCACATGCAGCACCACGCCGTGATCGGGCATGAAGCGTTCGTCGCTGTCGAGGCGTTCCTCCTGCCCCTCCAACTGATCAGAAAGGCCATCGATCAGCCCGTCGACTCGGTCGGTGAGGTAGTGGGCCAGTTGCAACACCAGCTCGGTGCTGTCGCGCGGGCCCTGGCCCTGCTCCAGCAGGGCGATCAGCTCTTCGGTGGCGCGCAGGGGGCGCAGGCGCAGGGAAATGACACGGCGAGCGCTGGCGAAGATGCGCGCCGAAACCATGTCTTCAGGATCGGCGCCGGGATTCAGATTGACGCCGCGCAGGAACAGCAGCAGCTCATGCTCGGGCAGTGCCAGCAGGCGCGGCCGGGTGTTCTCCTCCAGCAGCAGATCGCAGCTGAATTCGCTGAGGCCGCTGTGCTCGCGCAGCCAGGCACGGGTTTGCGGATGGCCTCTGTCCCAGTGCAGCCAGAGACTCTCCTGCTCGGTGAGCTGTAGCCCCTCCAGCTGATCCCACTCCAGACTGCGCGCGCCGCCCCGACCGTCCAGGACGAAGGCGTGCAACAGCCCCCACTGCAGATTGTCTTTCTCGTACATCCCTGCGCTCACTGTCGCCACATGGAGCCCGCCACTGCGAGCTCCGCGAGGCTCACTCCGGCATCTTCAGCGGTTCGGGGGACACGATCACGCCGTTGTTGTCGGCATAGACATAGTGGCCCGGCTTGAAGGTAACGCCGCCGAAGGTCACGGCCACGTTGAGATCGCCGATGTTGCGCTTGTCGGTCTTCATCGGGTGGCTGGCCAGCGCCTGCACGCCCAGGTCGGTCTGCGCCAGCACGTCGACGTCGCGCACGCAGCCGTAGATCACCATGCCTTCCCAGCCATTCTTCGCAGCTTTCTCGGCGATCATGTCGCCCAGCAGGGCGCGGCGCAGGGAGCCGCCGCCGTCGACAACCAGTACCTTGCCCTTGCCCGGCTGATCGGCCTGGGATTTGACCAGCGAGTTGTCCTCGTGGCACTTGACGGTGACGATCTCGCCGCCGAAGGAGTCGCGGCCGCCGAAGTTGGCGAACATCGGCTCGACCACCTGAACCAGTTCCGGGTAGGCGTCGCACAGATCGGGAGTGACGTATTGCATGGAGATGCTCCTATCAGTTGAAACTCAGAGTAGGCGGCGCCTGGAGGCCAGACGCTGCAAAGGCAGCGAATCGTGACCGGACCGGCGAAATCGTCACATCTTAGCCGCATGCCAGAGCGCTTGGAACCTCAATCCTGCTGCTTTTCCGCCGGCAGTTGCAGCTCACGCAGCCAATGCTCGATCAAGGGCCAGACCTCCGCTTGCGCCTCCTTGCTGACCAGCATTTCCACATGGCCGAAGTCGCTGGAAAAGCCGTTCTCCTTACCCAGCTGCAGGAAGCTGCGGGGCGCGGCGCGGAATTGCTCGTACAGCTTGCGACAGGCCCAGGTCGGGTCCTGCAGGTCGCCGGCGGCGCTGACCGCCAGCAGCGGCACCTGTACATCGGCCAGGCCTGCCCACCAGTCACGCTCTGAGTCGCCGAAACGGCCGAACAGGCGGTGCCAGCGCAGACTCTCCAGCGCCAGGCCGATCGGCTCATCCTCGGGACCACGCTTGAAGCGCGCGCCGGAGATGTGGTGGAAGCCCTTGAGCAGCAGACGGCTGCCCCACTCCACCGGCGGCACCTTGAGCGGCCAGTAGATGCGGCTGATCTGGGTGCCGAACAGCGCTGCCGATGCTGCGTCCTGCCCTGTCAGATAACCACCGCCCAATGCGGCGGCCAGGGTAGTGCCGCCCAGCGAATGGCCGACCCAATGCGGTACTCGGCCGCTCTGCTCGCGCACGAAGGCAGCGATGGCCGGCAGGTCGTAGCGGGCGTAGTCGGCCACCGTGTTGTGCTTGTAGGCCTGGTTGCGCGGCGACAGGCCGTGGCCGCGCATCTCGGCGATCCATACATCGAAGCCGGCGCGCGCCAGATGAGGGCCGAGGCCGATGGCACGCGGCGAATACCAGAAACGCCGGTTGGAGAAACTGCCGTGCAGCAGGATCACCGGCTCGCCGCGCTGCTCCTGAGCTGTCAGGCCCAGGCGGGTCAGCGCCAGCTCGACGGAGAAGTCCGGCGCATTGCCAGGCTTCAGGCGATAGACGTCTTCGCTCAGATCACCGCGCAGCTCGGCACTGATCAGGGCGACGGGAAACAACTCACTACTGCTTTGCATACTGCTTCTTGCACGAGAAATGGCGGGAGCAATCTTGGCCGTGCCCCGGGACAACAGCCCGGAGCCATACATAAAAAAGGGCGGGATCACTCCCGCCCTTCTGGGATGACGCTTGAATCAGCTTTGCTGGCCTTCAGCCAGGAAGAACCAGGTATCCAGCACCGAATCCGGATTGAGCGACACGCTCTCGATGCCCTGCTCCATCAGCCACTTGGCCAGGTCCGGGTGGTCGGATGGGCCCTGGCCGCAGATGCCGATGTACTTGCCGGCCTTGTTGCAGGCGGCGATGGCATTGGCCAGCAGCTTCTTGACCGCCGGATTGCGCTCGTCGAACAGGTGGGCGACGATGCCGGAGTCGCGGTCCAGGCCCAGGGTCAGCTGGGTCAGATCGTTGGAGCCGATGGAGAAGCCGTCGAAGAACTCGAGGAACTCGTCGGCCAGTAGCGCGTTGGACGGCAGCTCGCACATCATGATGACCTTCAGGCCATTCTGACCGCGGGCCAGGCCGTTACTGGCGAGCAGTTCGACCACTTGCGACGCCTCGCCCAGGGTGCGCACGAAGGGCACCATGATCTCGACGTTGGTCAGGCCCATCTCGTTGCGCACTTTCTTCAGCGCACGGCACTCCAGTTCGAAGCAGTCGCGGAAGCTCTCGCTGATGTAGCGCGAGGCGCCACGGAAGCCGAGCATCGGGTTCTCTTCTTCCGGCTCGTACAGCTTGCCGCCGATCAGGTTGGCGTATTCATTGGACTTGAAGTCCGACAGGCGCACGATGACCTTTTTCGGCCAGAAGGCCGCGGCCAGGGTGCTGATGCCCTCGACCAGCTTCTCGACGTAGAAGCCGACCGGATCGTCATAGCCGGCGATGCGCTTCTCGACGCTGTCCTTGATCTCCGCCGGCAGGCCGGCGAAGTTCAGCAGTGCCTTGGGGTGCACGCCGATCATGCGGTTGATGATGAATTCCAGGCGAGCCAGGCCCACGCCCTCGTTGGGCAGCTGGGCGAAATCGAAGGCGCGGTCCGGGTTGCCGACGTTCATCATGATCTTGAACGGCAGGTCGGGCATGGCGTCGACCGAGTTCTTGCGGATATCGAAGCCCAGCTCGCCTTCGAAGATGAAGCCGGTGTCGCCTTCGGCGCAGGAAACGGTCACGCCCTGGCCATCCTGCAGCACCTGGGTGGCGTTGCCGCAGCCGACCACGGCCGGGATACCCAGTTCGCGGGCGATGATCGCCGCGTGGCAGGTACGCCCACCGCGGTTGGTGACGATGGCGCTGGCGCGCTTCATCACCGGTTCCCAGTCCGGGTCGGTCATGTCGGAGACCAGTACGTCACCCGGCTGGACCTTGTCCATCTCGGACACGTCGTGAATCACCCGCACGCGACCGGCGCCGATGCGCTGGCCGATGGCGCGGCCTTCGACCAGAACCTTGCCCTTCTCCTTCAGCAGGTAGCGCTCCATCACGGTGGCGCTGGCACGGCTCTTCACGGTTTCCGGACGGGCCTGGACGATGTACAGCTTGCCGTCGTCACCGTCCTTGGCCCACTCGATGTCCATCGGGCGGCCGTAGTGTTTCTCGATGATCAGCGCCTGCTTGGCCAGTTCGCTGACTTCTGCGTCGGTAATGCAGAAGCGCGCGCGCTCGGCGCGGTCGACATCGACGGTCTTGACCGAGCGACCGGCCTTGGCCTCTTCGCCGTAGACCATCTTGATCGCCTTGCTGCCCAGGTTGCGACGCAGGATGGCCGGGCGGCCCGCTTCCAGGGTCTGCTTGTGCACATAGAATTCGTCGGGGTTCACCGCGCCCTGCACCACGGTCTCGCCGAGGCCGTAGGCGCCGGTGATGAACACCACGTCACGGAAGCCGGACTCTGTGTCGAGGGTGAACATCACGCCGGCGGTGCCGGTTTCCGAGCGGACCATGCGCTGCACGCCGGCGGACAGGGCGACCAGCTTGTGGTCGAAGCCCTGGTGCACGCGGTAGGCGATGGCACGGTCGTTGAACAGGGAGGCGAAGACTTCCTTGGCCGCGCGAATCACGTTGTCCACGCCGCGGATATTGAGGAAGGTCTCCTGCTGGCCGGCGAAGGAAGCGTCCGGCAGGTCTTCGGCGGTGGCGGACGAACGCACGGCGACGGCCATGTTGTCGTTGCCGGCGCTCATCTCGGCGAAGGCCGTGCGGATCTGCGCATCCAGCTGAGCCGGGAACTCGGCGTCCATCACCCACTGGCGGATCTGTGCGCCGGTCTTGGCCAGGGCGTTGACGTCATCCACGTCCAGCGCGTCGAGGGCGGCGTGGATGCGGTCGTTCAGGCCGCTTTGTTCGAGAAAGTCACGATAGGCCTGGGCAGTAGTGGCGAAACCACCCGGAACAGAGACGCCGGCACCAGCCAGGTTGCTGATCATTTCGCCCAGGGATGCGTTTTTGCCCCCTACATGCTCCACATCGTGGACGCCGAGCTTATCGAGGGAAATTACGTACTCAACCAAGGTGAACTCTCCACTGTACGTGGCAGAGCCGGTGCAGCGCCGCCGCAGCCTGGCTTTGCCTCAAGGAAATAAGTCACAATGCCGACCAGTACGGGCCCGGCAAAGGGGGCCTATGATAGCCAAGAATCGTTCCTGACTTAAGGCCTCCGCCATCAATGAAACGAACCGCATTCTTCATTTCCGACGGCACCGGCATCACCGCGGAAACCCTCGGGCAAAGTCTGTTGGCGCAATTCGAGGCCATCAGCTTCACCAAGCTCACACGCCCCTATATAGACAGCGTGGAGAAGGCGCGGGCCATGGTACAGCAAATCAACAATGCTGCCGAGAAAGACGGCGTCCGGCCGATCATCTTCGACACCGTGGTGAACCACGAGATCCGTGACGTCCTGGGCCAATCCGAAGGCTTCATGATCGACATCTTCTCCACCTTCCTCGCGCCGCTGGAAGCCGAGCTGAGCGAGCATTCCTCGTACTCGGTCGGCAAATCCCACTCCATCGCCAGCAACACCCACTACATGGAGCGCATCGAGGCGGTCAACTTCGCCCTGGACAACGACGACGGTGCCCGCACCCACTACTACGACAAGGCCGATCTGATTCTGATCGGTGTTTCGCGCTGCGGTAAGACACCCACCTGCCTGTACATGGCCATGCAGTTCGGCATCCGCGCCGCCAACTACCCGCTGACCGAGGAAGACATGGAGCGCCTGCAGCTGCCGGCGGCCCTCAAACCCTACAAACACAAGCTGTTCGGCCTGACCATCGACCCCGACCGGCTTACCGCCATCCGCCACGAGCGCAAGCCCAACAGCCGCTACGCCAGCTACGCCCAGTGCGAGTTCGAGGTGCGCGAGGTGGAAAACCTGCTGCGCCGCGAAAACATCAACTTCATCAACTCCACCCATTTCTCGGTCGAGGAAATCTCGGCCAAGATCCTGGTGGAAAAAGGCGTCGAACGCCGCCTCAAGTAACCCACGCCTCGGTGACCGTCATGACGCTGATGGACGCAGTACTGTTTGCCCCGATCGCCGCGCTGATCTCGCTCGGTCCCGGTCCCAACAACTTCTGCGCCCTCAACAACGGCATCAACTACGGCGTCCGCGCGGCCATCCTGGCCACTTTCGGGCGCCTGGCCTCCTACGCCATCTTCCTGTTCATCTCCGCGGTCGGCCTCGGCGCCATGCTGCTGGCCTCGGAGACCGCCTTCACCATCATCAAGTGGGTCGGCGCCCTGTACCTGGTGTACCTCGGCATCAAGACCTGGCGCAGCACCGAGTTCAGTGGCCTGCGGACCAGCGACGGCGAACTGGCCGAACGCACGCCAGTACAACCGCCCATCGGCAAGCTGATGCTCAACGAGTTTCTGGTCGGCATCAGCAACCCCAAGGCCATCCTGCTGTTCGCGGCGATCTTCCCGCAGTTCATCAAGCCGGATCAGCCGACGGCCGAGCAGTTCCTCTACCTCGGCACCACCTACCTGCTAGCTGAGCTGTGCGTCGCGTCCACCACCTACGCCCTGTTCGGCATGCAGATTCGCCGTCTAGTGCGTAGCCGCAAGGGCGTCAGCCGCCTGAACAAGAGCACCGGCGCCTTCTTCGTCGGCGCCGGCGGCCTGATGCTGGGCGTCAACAACCACTGACCCCAGCGGGCGCTTCCTAAAAGGAGTCGCCCGGCACCCGCACCCAACCTTCCATCAGAATCCGTGCACTGCGGCTCATGATGGCCTTGGTCACCGTCCATTCGCCGTCGACCTGCTTGGCTTCGGCGCCGACCCGCAGGGTGCCGGACGGATGACCGAAACGCACCGCCTCACGCTCGCCACCACCAGCCGCCAGATTGACCAGGGTGCCGGGGATGGCCGCCGCCGTGCCAATCGCCACGGCGCAAGTGCCCATCATGGCGTGGTGCAGCTTGCCCATGGACAGCGCGCGCACCAGCAGGTCGACCTCGCCGGCCTCGACCGTCTTGCCACTCGAGGCCTTGTAGCCCTTGGGCTGACTGACGAAGGCAATCTTCGGTGTGTGCTGACGGGTCGCCGCCTCCTCCGCCGTCTTGATCAGCCCCATACGCAGCGCACCGGCCACGCGAATCTGCTCGAAGCGCGCCAACTGCTGCGGGTCGCCGTTGATGTCCTCACGCAGCTCGGTGCCCTGGTAGCCGATGTCTTCCGCATTGACGAACACGGTCGGAATGCCGGCAGTGATCATGGTCGCCTTGAACGTACCGACGCCCGGCACCTCCAGATCGTCGACCAGGTTGCCGGTGGGGAACATCGAGCCGCACTCCTCGCCATCATCGGATGGATCGAGGAACTCCAGCACGATCTCCGCCGCCGGGAAGGTCACGCCGTCCAGCTCGAAGTCGCCGGTTTCCTGCACCTGGCCGTTGCTGACCGGTACGTGGGCGATGATGGTCTTCTGGATATTGGCCTGCCAGATGCGCACCACGCACACGCCGTTGTCCGGAATGCGCGCCGGATCGACCAGCCCGGCATGCAGGGCGAAGGCACCGGCACCGGTGGACAGGTTGCCGCAGTTACCGCTCCAGTCGACGAAGGCCTTGTCGATGGAGACCTGGCCGTAGAGGTAGTCGACGTCATGATCTGGCTGACTGCTCTTGGACAGAATCACGCACTTGCTGGTGCTGGACGTGGCGCCGCCCATACCGTCGATATGCGCGCTATATGGATCGGGGCTGCCGATCACCCGCATGAACAGCTTGTCGCGGGCCGCGCCAGGCACCTGACAGCTCTGCGGCAGGTCCTGCAGGCGGAAGAACACGCCTTTGCTGGTACCGCCACGCAGGTAAGTGGCGGGGATTTTGATCTGGGGCTGTTGAGCCATGATTGAGTCCTGGCTGGAGTATGAGTGGACTGTAGGGTGGATCACGCTTCACCGATCCACCATGGGACCGGTTAGGTGGATGGAAAAACGCCATCCACCCTACAAAATCAGGCCACCGAGCCTTCGAGGAAGTCCTGGGCAAAGCGCTGCAGCACGCCGCCGGCCTTGTACACATGGACTTCGGCGGCGGTGTCCAGGCGGCAGGTCACCGGCACCTTGACCACCTCGCCATTGCGACGATTGACCACCAGGGTCAGGTCGCAGCGCGGCGATACCTCGCCCTGGATGTCGTAGGTCTCGGTGCCGTCGAGGCCGAGGGTCAGGCGGGTGGTGCCCGGCTTGAACTCGACCGGCAGCACGCCCATGCCCACCAGGTTGGTGCGGTGGATGCGTTCGAAGCCTTCGGCGGCGATCACTTCCACGCCGGCCAGGCGTACGCCCTTGGCCGCCCAGTCGCGGGACGAGCCCTGGCCGTAGTCGGCACCGGCGACGATGATCAGGTTCTGCTTGCGGTTCATGTAGGTTTCGATGGCTTCCCACATGCGCATGACCTTGCCTTCCGGCTCGACCCGGGCTAGCGAGCCCTTCTTCACCGCGCCATCGACCACGGCCATCTCGTTGACCAGCTGCGGGTTGGCGAAGGTTGCGCGCTGGGCGGTCAGGTGGTCGCCGCGGTGGGTGGCGTAGGAGTTGAAGTCCTCCTCCGGCAGGCCCATCTTCGCCAGGTACTCACCGGCAGCCGAGTCCAGCAGGATGGCGTTGGACGGCGACAGGTGATCGGTGGTGATGTTGTCCGGCAGGATCGCCAGCGGCAGCATGCCTTTGAGCGTGCGCTCGCCAGCCAGCGCGCCTTCCCAATACGGCGGACGGCGGATGTAGGTGGACATCGGGCGCCAGTCGTACAGCGGGCTCTCGGCCTCCTGCACGGTGCCCAGGTCGAACATCGGGATATAGATCTGCTTGAACTGCTCCGGCTTCACGCTGGAGGCGACGATGGCGTCGATCTCCTCGTCGCTCGGCCACAGGTCCTTCAGGGTGATCGGCTTGCCGCTCGCATCAAAGCCCAGCACGTCCTGCTCGATATCGAAGCGCACGGTACCGGCGATGGCGTAGGCCACCACCAGCGGCGGCGAGGCCAGGAAGGCCTGCTTGGCGTAGGGGTGGATACGCCCGTCGAAGTTGCGGTTACCCGACAGTACGGCAGTGGCATACAGGTCGCGGTCGATGATTTCCTGCTGGATCACCGGGTCCAGTGCACCGGACATGCCGTTACAGGTGGTGCAGGCATAGGCGACGATGCCGAAGCCGAGTTTTTCCAGCTCCGGCAGCAGACCGGCCTCTTCCAGGTACAGCTTGGCGACCTTCGAACCCGGAGCGAACGAGGTCTTCACCCACGGCTTGCGGATCAGGCCCAGCTCGTTGGCCTTCTTCGCCAGCAGGCCGGCGGCGACCACGTTGCGCGGGTTGGAGGTATTGGTGCAGCTGGTGATGGCGGCGATGATCACCGCGCCATCCGGCAGCTGACCGGCCGCTTCCTCGGCTTTGGCCGCCGCCAGCTTGCCTTCGTCGGCAATGCCGCGTTCCTGCAGCGCCGAGGTCGGCAGGCGCTTGTGCGGGTTGCTCGGGCCGGCCATGTTGCGCACCACGGTGGACAGGTCAAAGCTCAGCACCCGCTCGTACTCAGCGGTGACCAGGGCATCGGCCCACAGGCCGGTAAGCTTGGCGTATTGCTCGACCAGCGCCACCTGCTCCGGCTCACGCCCGGTCAGCTTGAGGTAATCGATGGTCTGCTGGTCGATGTAGAACATCGAGGCGGTGGCGCCGTATTCCGGGCACATGTTGGAGATGGTCGCGCGGTCGCCAATCGACAGGCTGTCCGCCCCCTCGCCGAAGAACTCGACGTAGGCGCCGACCACCCGCTCCTTGCGCAGGAACTCGGTGATGGCCAGAACGATGTCGGTGGCGGTGATGCCGGGCTGGCGCTTACCGGTCAGCTCAACGCCAACAATATCGGGCAGGCGCATCATCGACGGCAGGCCGAGCATCACGGTCTCGGCCTCCAGGCCGCCGACGCCGATGGCGATCACGCCCAGGGCATCCACGTGCGGGGTGTGCGAGTCGGTGCCCACGCAGGTATCCGGGAAGGCAATGCCGCCGCGCGCCTGGATCACCGGGCTCATCTTCTCCAGGTTGATCTGGTGCATGATGCCGTTGCCGGCCGGGATCACGTCGACGTTCTTGAACGCGGTCTTGGTCCACTCGATGAAGTGGAAACGGTCCTCGTTGCGACGCTCTTCCACGGCGCGGTTCTTCTCGAACGCATCCGGGTCGAAGCCACCGAATTCCACGGCCAGCGAGTGGTCGACGATCAACTGGGTCGGCACCACCGGGTTGACCTTGGACGGGTCGCCACCCTTCTCGGCGATGGCGTCACGCAGGCCGGCCAGGTCGACCAGCGCGGTCTGGCCGAGGATGTCGTGGCAGACCACGCGCGCCGGGTACCAGGGGAAATCGAGGTCGCGCTTGCGTTCGATCAGTTGCTTGAGCGAAGCGGTCAGCGCCTCCGGCTCGCAGCGGCGCACCAGCTGCTCGGCCAACACGCGGGAGGTGTACGGCAGCTTGGCGTAGGCGCCTGGCTCGATGGCGTCGACCGCCTCGCGGGTGTCGAAGTAGTCCAGCTGGGTGCCGGGCAGCGGCTTGCGGTATTGGCTATTCACGGTGTTGTTCATCGGGCTTTTCATAATAATTAGGGACGATCCTTGAGCGGCACGAACTTCAGGTCCTCTGGGCCTGTGTAGTTGGCGCTCGGGCGGATGATCTTGCCGTCGATGCGTTGCTCGATGACGTGGCTGGACCAGCCGGAAGTGCGGGCGATGACGAACAGCGGGGTGAACATGGCGGTGGGCACGCCCATCATGTGGTAGCTGACGGCGCTGAACCAGTCGAGGTTGGGGAACATCTTCTTGATGTCCCACATGATGGTTTCCAGGCGCTCGGCGATGTCGAACATCTTGGTGTTGGACTGCTCGGCGGAAAGCTCGCGCGCCACTTCCTTGATTACCTTGTTGCGCGGATCAGCAACGGTGTAGACCGGGTGACCGAAGCCGATCACCACTTCCTTCTTCTCCACGCGAGCACGGATGTCGGCCTCGGCCTCGTCCGGGTTGTCGTAGCGCTTCTGGATCTCGAAGGCCACCTCGTTGGCGCCGCCATGCTTCGGCCCGCGCAGCGCGCCGATGGCGCCGGCGATGCAGGAATACATGTCGGAGCCGGTCCCGGCGATCACCCGCGAGGTGAAGGTGGAGGCGTTGAACTCGTGCTCGGCGTACAGGTTGAGCGAGGTGTGCATGGCGCGCACCCAGGATTCGCGCGGCTTCTCGCCGTGCAGCAGATGGAGGAAATGGCCGCCGATGGAGTCATCGTCGGTTTCCACGTCGATACGCTTGCCGTTGTGGCTGAAGTGGTACCAGTAGAGCAGCGCCGAACCCAGCGAGGCCATCAGCTTGTCGGCGATATCGCGGGCGCCCGGGTGGTTGTGGTCGTCCTTCTCCGGCGACACACAACCGAGCACGGACACGGCGGTGCGCATCACGTCCATCGGGTGGGCGGACGGCGGCAGTTGCTCCAGGGAGGCCTTGAGCGCCGCAGGGATGCCACGCAGGGCCTTGAGCTTGGCCTTGTAGGCGGTCAGCTCGGCAACGTTGGGCAGCTTGCCGTGCACCAGCAGGTGAGCGATTTCCTCGAACTCGCAGCGGTTGGCGAAATCGAGCACGTCATAGCCGCGATAGTGCAGGTCGTTGCCGGTACGGCCGACGGTGCACAGGGCGGTGTTGCCGGCGGCGGTGCCGCTCAGGGCGACGGACTTCTTCGGCTTGAAGCCTGGCGTGGTGGTGTCTACGGAAGCGCTCATCGCTCTCTCCTCATCTGAATCCGGTAGTACTGCTTATTGTTGTGGCAGGCCATGTACGGCCTGCGAGCCGATCACTTCTTGCCAGCGGCGAACAGCGCGTCGAGCTTCTGCTCGAAGGCGTGGTAGCCAATGCGGTCGTACAGCTCGGCGCGAGTCTGCATCAGCTCGATGACGTCTTTCTGATGGCCGTTCTGGCGGATCGAGGTGTAGACACTTTCCGCCGCCTTGTTGGCCGCACGGAAGGCGGACAGCGGATACAGCTGGATGGCCACGCCGACCGAGGCCAGCTCGTCGCGGGTGAACAGCGGCGTGGCGCCGAACTCGGTGATGTTGGCCAGCACCGGCACGTTCAGCGCATCGACGAAGCGCTTGTAGGTCGGCAGGTCGTAGGCGGCCTCGGCGAAGATGCCATCGGCGCCCGCCTCCACGTAGCGCTGGCAACGCTCGATGGCGGCGTCCACACCCTCGGCCTGGATCGCGTCGGTACGGGCGATCAGGAAGAAGTTCGGGTCGGTCTTGGCATCGGCGGCGGCACGCACACGGTCAACCATTTCTTCGCAGGAGACGATTTCCTTGCCCGGACGGTGACCGCAGCGTTTGGCGCCGACCTGGTCCTCGATATGGGCGGCGGCGGCGCCGGCCTTGATCAGGTTCTTGATGGTGCGCTCGATATTGAAGGCGCTGGGACCGAAGCCGGTGTCGATATCCACCAGCAGCGGCAGGTCGCAGACATCGGTGATGCGGCGCACGTCGGTGAGCACGTCGTCCAGGGTGTTGATGCCCAGGTCCGGCAGGCCCAGGGAACCTGCGGCGACTCCGCCACCGGAGAGGTAGATGGCCTGGAAGCCGGCACGCTTGGCCAGCAGCGCGTGGTTGGCGTTGATCGCGCCGATCACCTGCAGCGGCTGCTCGGCAGCGATGGCATCGCGGAAGCGCTGACCGGGGGTTCTTACACTCATGACTCACCTCGTGTTTTGGACGGGTTGGCGAGCGCTTCCTGGTAGTGGCGCTCGATATTGCGCTTGGATGCACCGATGTGACGGCGCATCAGCAGTTCGGCCAGTTCGCCGTCACGGTCGGCGATGGCATCGAGAATGCGGTGATGTTCGGCAAAGGCGTGCCGTGGTCGATTGGGCGTGGCGGAGAATTGCAGGCGATACATGCGCACCAGCTGGTACAGCTCGCCGCAGAGCATTTGCGCCAGGGTCTTGTTGCCGCTGCCCTGGATGATCCGGTAGTGGAAGTCGAAGTCGCCTTCCTGCTGGTAGTAGCCGACGCCGGCCTTGAAGGCAGCGTCCTGCTCGTGCAGGTCGAGCACCCGGCGCAGCTCGTCGATCTCACCCTGGGTCATGCGCTCGGCGGCCAGGCGGCAGGCCATGCCTTCGAGGGACTCGCGGATCTCATAAAGCTCGATCAATTCGGCATGGCTGAGCGACACCACCCGCGCGCCGACATGGGGGACACGCACCAGCAGGCGCTGGCCCTCCAGACGATGAATCGCCTCGCGCAGCGGGCCACGGCTGATGCCATAGGTACGCGCCAGCTCCGGCTCGGAGATCTTGCTGCCCGGCGGAATCTCGCCCTGCACGATGGCCGCCTGAATGCGGCGAAACACGTGCTCGGCCAGGGTTTCCGAGTCATTCTGGTCGTTGCTGGGGGCTTCGAGAGCGTCGAGCATTATTGTCAACACAATGCGCTTTAGTTGCGGCGAAACTATGCCTGATGCTGATGACTGTCAACACTTCAAAATCAGATTGTCGACAATCTGCATAACAGACAACGCGTCCCGCAATCGTGCAATCAACCTGCAGAAACGCTCATAAGCGGCTGTCGCAGCAGAAAAACCCCATGTTAGAATGCCGCCCGCATGAGCTGGCCCAGGCCATTTCTACGCCTGCTAGACTCCACCAGCCGGCCTTGCGCCCTGCCGCCGCCCCGACGACGCGACCCAACAAGGATTTATGCGACTTCAGTCTCTCGCCATCATCCTCAGCTGCAGCCTGCTACCCGGCCTGACGCTCGCCGCCGAAAAGACCGTCTATGGTCTGAACGAATACGTCAGCCTGACCGATCTCGACCTGCAGGTCGCCGCCAAGCTGGATACCGGCGCCAAGACCGCCTCCCTCAGCGCCCGCGATATCGAACGCTTCAAACGTGACGGCGAGACCTGGGTGCGCTTCTATCTGGCTATCGATGAAGCACACGAGCACGCGATCGAACGACCGCTGGCGCGCATCAGCAAGATCAAACGCCGCGCCGGCGACTTCGACCCAGAAGAAGGAAAGACCTACACCGCCCGCCCGGTGATCGAGTTGCAGGTGTGCATGGGCAAGGCCCGTCGCACCATCGAAGTGAACCTGACCGACCGCAGTGCCTTCCAATACCCGCTGCTGATTGGCTCCGAAGCGCTCAAACGTCTGGATGCCATGGTCGACCCCAGTCTTAAATATGCTGCCGGCAAGCCCGGCTGTACCCCTGACGCAAACTCTGCCGAGTAACCCACATGCGCTCTCTTACCCTGCATCTGAAAGTCCTTATCACCCTTCTGGTGACTGTGGGCGTTCTGGTCACGGCCTACCAGATCTTCGTTCTCGGCATTCCGGTGACCGAGGACGAGACCGACGACCTGTGGAACATCGACGCCAAGGTCGAGTTCCAGGCCAGCCCGCGCGAGCCGGTCAAGGTGCAGATGTTCGTGCCGCCACTGAACCAGGACTATGTAAGCCTCAACGAGAGCTTCATCTCCAACAACTACGGCGTCAGCGTCAATCGCGCCGACGGCAACCGCAAGCTGACCTGGTCCGCCCGCCGCGCCGATGGCAAGCAGACCCTCTACTACCGCCTGGTGCTGACCAAGCGCTACAGCGGTGAGCCGGCCAAGGCCAAGGGCCCGATCTTCCGCGACAGCATCGCCGTGGAAGGCGCCGAGAAGATCGCCGCCGAAGCCCTGCTAGCCCCCATTCGCCAGCACTCGGCGGATGTCGAGACCTTCATCAGCGAGACCATCAAGCGCGCCAACAACGTGGGCGACGACAACGTCAAGCTGCTGCTCGGCGGCGACGCCTCCACCGTCAACAAGGCCAAGGTCATCGATCTGCTGCTGTCCATCGCCCACGTGCCGATGGAGCGCGTGCACACCATCCGCCTGGCCGCCGACCTGCAGCAGAGCCCGGAACTGTGGCTGCGCAGCTTCAACGGCAAGGACTGGCTGTACTTCAATCCGGACACCGGTGAGCAAGGCCTGCCGAGCGACCGCGTGGTCTGGTGGACCGGCGACGAGCCGCTGATCAACATCGAAGGCGGCAAGAAGGCCCAGGTCAGCTTCACCCTGAACAACAGCGAGATGAACGCCATCCGCCTGGCCAAGCTGACCGACGAGAACACCGACGTCGACTTCCTCGAATACTCGCTGTACGGCCTGCCGCTGCAGACCCAGCAGACCTACCAGATCATGATCATGATCCCGATCGGCGTGCTGGTGATCCTGATCCTGCGCAACCTCGGCGGCCTGCAGACCCTCGGCACCTTCACCCCGGTACTGATCGCCCTGGCGTTCCGCGAGACCCAGCTGGGCTTCGGCATCGTGCTGTTCACCATCATCACCGCGCTCGGCCTGTCGCTGCGCTCGTACCTCGAGCACCTCAAGCTGCAGATGCTGCCGCGCCTGTCGGTGGTACTGACGTTCGTGGTGGTGCTGATCGCCGTGATCAGCCTGCTCAGCCACAAGCTGGGCCTGGAGCGCGGCCTGTCGGTCGCCCTGTTCCCGATGGTGATCCTGACCATGACCATCGAGCGCCTGTCGATCACATGGGAAGAACGCGGCGGTACGCATGCCTTCAAGGTCGCCGTCGGCACCCTGATCGCCGCGTCCCTGGCCCACATGCTGATGAGCATCCCGCAGCTGACCTACTTCATCTTCACCTTCCCGGCCGTGCTGCTGATTCTGGTGGGCTTCATGCTGGCGATGGGCCGCTACCGCGGCTACCGCCTGACCGAGCTGTTCCGCTTCAAAGCCTTCCTGAAGGATTGAACCCATGATCGGCCTGTGGAAGACGTGGAAGGCCCTTGAAGCCAAAGGCATCATGGGCATCAACCGACGCAACGCGGACTACGTGCTGAAGTACAACAAACGGCACCTGTACCCGATCGTCGACGACAAGATCATCACCAAGGAGCGTGCGATCCAGGCCGGTATCCATGTGCCTGAGCTGTACGGGATCATCTCCACCGAGAAGGAAATCGAGAAATTCGACGAGATCATCGGTGGCCGCAACGACTTCGTGATCAAGCCGGCGCAAGGCGCCGGCGGTGACGGCATTCTGGTGATCGCCGACAAGTTCGAGGGCCGCTACAAGACCGTCTCCGGCAAAATCGTCAGCCAGGAAGACATCGAGCACCAGCTCTCCAGCATCCTCACCGGCCTGTACTCCCTGGGTGGCCACCGCGACCGCGCGCTGATCGAGTACCGGGTCACCCCGGACCCGATCTTCAAGAGCATCAGCTACGAAGGCGTGCCGGACATCCGCATCATCGTGCTGATGGGCTACCCGGTGATGGCCATGCTGCGCCTGCCGACCCGCCAGTCCAACGGCAAGGCCAACCTGCACCAGGGCGCCATCGGCGTTGGCGTGGACCTGGCCACCGGCGTGACCCTCAAGGGTACCTGGCTGAACAACAAGATCAGCAAGCACCCGGACACCACCAACGCCGTGGATGGCGTGCAGCTGCCCAACTGGGATGGCTTCATGAAGCTCGCGGCCGGCTGCTACGAGCTGTGCGGCCTGGGCTACATCGGCGTGGATATGGTGCTCGACGTGGACAAGGGCCCGCTGATCCTCGAGCTCAACGCCCGCCCCGGCCTGAACATCCAGATCGCCAACGACTGCGGCCTGACCCATCGCGCCCATGCGGTAGAAGCCCGCCTGGCCGAGCTGGCGAAGAACGATGTGAAGGAAAGCGTGGAAGATCGCGTGCGCTTCTCCCAGCAGCTGTTCGGCCACGTCAAACCGAAAGAAATCTGAGCCCCGGCTCGGTGACAAGGCCCGGCGATGCCGGGCTTTTTCATTGCCTGGGGTAATCCTACAATTCGAGCCCGACCTACCGAATTCGCCGCATGAGCACCTGCCGCGCCCACCCGCTGCCCTACCGGGCCGATCCCGCCGCCTACTTCGCCCTGGTGCGCCATGCGCCGGGGGCTGTGCTGCTGGATGCCGGGCGGCCACAGGCCGAGCGCGGACGCTTCGATCTGCTCAGCGCCTGGCCGCTGGAGCAGTTCGCCCCACAGGAAGATGAAACCGGACAGATCTTCTTCCAACGCCTGCGCAACGGCCTGGCCCGGCTCGGCCGAGCCGAGGCGCCGGAGGGAAGCGAACTGCCCTTCACCGGCGGACTGATCGGCTATCTGGCCTATGATTTCGGTCGCCGACTCGAACAGTTGCCGGAACAGACCACCGATGACCTGCAACTGCCCGATGCCCGCTTCGGCCTCTATGGCTGGGCGCTGATCAGCGACCATCAGCAGCAGGCCAGCCATCTAGTGTTTCACCCGCGACTGCCGCAGGCCGAACGCGAACGACTGGTGCAGCTATTCGAAGCAGGCACGCCGCAGGAAACGGCCCCCTTCTCGCTGCGTAAGCCATTCCAGGCCGACCTCAGCCAGGACGACTACCGGCGCGCCATCGAGCGCATCCAGGCCTATATCCAGGCCGGCGACTGCTACCAGGTCAACTTCGCCCAGCGCTTCCAGGCGCCCTGCCAAGGTGATTCCTGGAGCGCCTATCAGGCATTGCGGACGGCCTGCCCTACCCCCTTCGCCGGCTTCCAGGCTCTCGACGATGGCGGCGCCATTCTCAGTCTGTCGCCGGAGCGTTTTCTTCAGGTCAGCCAGGGCCGCGTGGAAACCCGGCCCATCAAGGGCACCCGTCCGCGTGGTGTCACGCCGAGCGAGGACGCCGCCAACGCCGCCGAGCTGCTGGCCAGCCCCAAGGACCGTGCCGAGAACCTGATGATCGTCGATCTGCTGCGCAACGACCTCGGTCGCAGCTGCCGCACGGGCTCGGTGCGGGTGCCGGAGCTGTTCGCCCTGGAGAACTACCCCAACGTGCATCACCTGGTCAGCGCTGTCACCGGCGAGCTGGCCGAGGGCAAGGATGCGCTGGATCTGGTCGCCGGCAGCTTCCCCGGCGGCTCCATCACCGGTGCCCCGAAGATCCGCGCGATGCAGATCATCGACGAGCTGGAGCCGACCCGCCGCTCGCTCTACTGCGGCTCCCTGCTCTACCTGGACGTGCGCGGCGAGCTGGACAGCTCCATCGCCATCCGCAGCCTGCTGGTCAAGGACGGCACCGTCAGTTGCTGGGGTGGCGGCGGCATCGTGGCGGACTCGGACTGGCAGGCCGAGTACCAGGAGTCCATCACCAAGGTAAAGGTGTTGCTGCAGACGCTGGAAGCGCTCTGAACCCAGACAGACACCCACAAAAAAGGCCCGCAGCTGCGGGCCTTTTTCATTGCGGCGAAGCTTACAGGCTCAGCTCGCGGTTGGACGCCTTGAGGAACTCGCGCTTGAGGTCTTCATAGGTGTGCACGGCCGGGAACTGTGGGAACTCGCGGATCACGTTTTCCGGCGCATGGAACAGGATGCCGGCGTGGGCCTCGCTGAGCATGGTGGTGTCGTTGTACGAGTCGCCGGCGGCGATCACACGGTAGTACAGGCTCTTGAAGGCGATTACCGACTGACGCTTGGGGTCCTTCTGGCGTAGTTGGTAGCCCACCACGCGGTCGGTCTCGTCGGTGATCAGCTTGTGGCACAGCAGGGCCGGGAAGCCCAGCTGACGCATCAGCGGCTGGGAGAACTCGTAAAAGGTGTCGGAGAGGATCACCACCTGGAAGCGCTCGCGCAGCCAGTCGACGAACTCCACCGCGCCTTCCAGCGGCTTCAGGGTGGCGATCACTTCCTGGATGTCGCGCAGCTTCAGGCCATGCTCGTCGAGGATGCGCAGGCGCTGCTTCATCAGCACGTCGTAGTCGGGGATGTCGCGGGTGGTCGCCTTGAGTGCGTCGATGCCGGTTTTTTCGGCGAAGGCGATCCAGATTTCCGGAACCAGTACACCTTCGAGGTCGAGGCAGGCGATTTCCACGGGCGTCTCCTAAATGCGTTGGGCTGTTCGAGGGCCGGCACTCTAGCAGCATGGCCAGGCGCTGGTAAACCGGCCACGCCGGTGGTTGCGGCCGCTATGGGCTGGTAACATCGTCGCCCTCGAATTCACTGCCCACAGGACCGCTCAGATGACGTTCGATCTGGCCACTATCAACGCCGAACTCGGAAAAGACGCCGAAAAACTCGTGGAATGGGCCCTGAGCCTGGGCAAGACGGCGATCTGCACCACCAACTTCCGCCCCTTCGAGGCGGTCATCCTGCACATGGTCACCCGCGTCAAACCGGACACCCAGGTGATCTGGATGGACAGCGGCTACAACACCGAGGCGACCTACAAGTTCGCCGACGAAGTGAGCAAGCAGCTCAACCTCAATCTGAAGACCTACCTGCCGCTGCGCTCACGCGCCCATCGCGAAGCCATCGACGGCCCGGTGCCGGCGCTGGACGATCCGCGTCACGCCGCCTTCACCGAGGAAGTGAAGCTGGAACCTTTCGCCCGTGCCCTGCGCGAAGCCGCGCCGCAAGTCTGGTTTACGGCGCTGCGCGCCAGCGACACCGCCGTGCGCGCCCAGATGGACCCGGTGAGCGTCAACCCGGACGGCCTGATCAAGGTCGCCCCGCTGCTGCACTGGAGCTCCAAGGAGCTGTACGAGTACCTGGTGAAGCACAACCTGCCGAACAACTTCGACTACTTCGACCCGACCAAGGGCGAAGACAACCGCGAGTGCGGCCTGCACATCAGCCATTGATACCGCAGAACGAAAAAGGGCGCCGGAAGGCGCCCTTTTTCATGCCCGCAGGAATCAGTGCACGGGCAGCTCGACGCCGTCGAACAGCTCGTCCAGCTCGGCCTTGGTGTGGCACTGCACGGCCTTGGCCAGTACGTCGCGGGTCAGGTGCGGGGCGAACTTCTCGATGAAATCGCACATGAAGCCGCGCAGGAAGGTGCCGCGACGGAAACCGATCTTGGTGATGCTGGACTCGAACAGTTCGCTGGCGTCGAGGATCACCAGGTCGTTGTCGAGCTTGGCGTCGACCGCCATGCGCGCGACGATGCCGACGCCCAGGCCCAGGCGCACATAGGTCTTGATCACGTCGGCGTCGGCCGCGGTGAAGACCACCTTGGGCGTCAGGCCTTTGTGACTGAAGGCTTCGTCCAGCTTGGAGCGGCCGGTGAAACCGAACACGTAGGTGACGATCGGGTGTTCGGCCAGCGCTTCCAGGGTCAGTTTCGGCAGCTTGGTCAGCGGGTGGCCCTGGGGCACGATCACGCAACGGTTCCAGCGGTAGCAGGGCATCATCACCAGGTCGTTGAACAGCTCCAGGCCTTCGGTGGCGATGGCGAAATCCACGGTGCCATCAGCCGCCATCTCGGCGATCTGGGTCGGCGAGCCCTGGTGCATGTGCAGAGCCACTTCCGGGTATTGCTTGATGAAGCCGCTGATCACCGGCGGCAGCGCATAGCGTGCCTGGGTGTGGGTGGTGGCGATGGACAGGGTGCCCTTCTTCTCGTTGGAGAATTCCTGGGCGATCTGCTTGATGCTCTCCACCTTGCGCAGGATTTCCCCGGCGGTGGTGATGATGCGCTCGCCGGCTGGCGTGACGCGGGTGAGGTGCTTACCGCTACGGGCGAAAACCTCGACGCCCAGTTCGTCCTCCAGCAGGCGGATCTGCTTGCTGATGCCGGGCTGCGACGTGTAGAGGCTCTGCGCAGTGGCAGAGACGTTGAGGTCATGGTGCGCCACTTCCCAGATGTAGCGCAGTTGCTGCAGCTTCATAGATGTCCCTCAAAGCAGATAGACGCTGCCCGAATTTGCCAACGCAGCGATATAACCATATTAACGGTTTAGAGATAAAACTAGACGATTTTCTGAGTTGTGCATGCCGTTCGTCTAACGGTTGGCGATAAGCCCCGCTAGCGATGCTGCAACATCGGCACCAGATAAACGGGCGTCTCCGATAGCTGCAACAGGCGCGCCGCCGTCCTGCCCAGGGGGATCTCATGCGCAGCGCCATGGCTGTGACTGCCTACGACCAGCAGATCGACCCCGAGTTTCCGCGCCTCGTCGAGAATCACCTGGGCCGGGTCGCCCTGCACTACCCGTACGCTGCGAACTATCTGCATGTCCTGCTGCGCCTCACCCATCTCGTCGCGAAAGCCCTCCAGCACGCGCTGCTCGATGCTGGCCATCACCGTGGTCAGGCCCTTGCTGCGCAGTTCCTGCAGGGTCTTTTCATCCAGATAGGTGCTCAGCACCGACTCGGCGAACAGGCCCATTGGCTCGACCGCGTGCACCACATAGAGGTCGGACTGGAAGGCCTTGGCCAAAGCCAGGGCGTGCTGCAGCACATAGGGCGCATAGAGCCCAAGATCGGTGGCATAGAGAATCGAACGCAACATGCGGCCTCCCTGACTTCCTGCTAGGGCCTCTCTGAGCTTAGCAGCGCTGTCGCCAGCGTCAGGGTTGCAGTTCGTTGCTCACGCCATGCGGTACGTGGCCGGTGGCGACCACCTGACTGGCACGCTCGCAATGGCCGGTCTGGTCGTCGAAGAACACATCGGCAGCGAAGGCTTCGAGGAAGGCCGACTTGTCGAGGCCGCCAAGGAACAGCGATTCGTCCAGACGGATGTCCCAGTTGCGCAGGGTGCGGATCACACGCTCGTGGGCCGGCGCCGAACGCGCGGTGACCAGCGCGGTACGAATCGGACACTGCTCCTCGGGAAACTCGCGCTGCAGGCGATTCAGCGCAGCCAGGAAAGGCTTGAACGGGCCGCCGCCGAGCAGCTCGCGGGCGGAATCCTTCTCATGCTGCTGGAAAGCCTCCAGCCCGGCCTGCTGGTAGACCCGCTCGGACTCGTCGGAAAACAGCACGGCATCGCCATCGAAGGCGATGCGCAGCTCGGTGCTCGCCGCACGACGCGGGCCACCAGACAGGATGGTGGCGGCGGCGAAACCGGCGCCCAACGCACCGCGCACATCCTCGGCATGGGTGGAAAGAAACAGGTGGCTGCCAAACGCCGCCAGATAGGGGTATGGACTGCGGCCACCAACGAACGCAGCGCGGGAGATGCCCAGGCCGTGGTGAGTGATGGAATTGAAGATGCGCAGCCCCGTATCGGCGCTGTTGCGCGACACCAGTATCACCTCGACCCGCGCCTGGCCGAGATTGCCATTCAGGCTGAGCAGCTTCTCCACCAGCGGGAAGGCATCGCCAGGGGCGAGGATTTCATCCTCGTGGTCGATCTGATACTGGCGATAGGCTTCGACGCCCTCGCTCTCATAGATGCGATGGCTCTCGCGCAGATCGAACAATGCGCGCGAGGAGATCGCCAATACCAGCTTGTCACCCAGTCCCTTGCCCATAGTGCTCTCAGCTCGCGTCGAGGAAGCGCAATGCCTGGTGCAGCATGCGCATTTTCGGCAGTTCGCAGCCCGCGGCTGCGGCAGCCGCCAGAGGTGCGGCATAGATGGCCTGCAGCTCCAGCGGGCGATTGTGCTTGAAGTCATGGTACATGCTGGGCAGGTAGTCCGGCATGTGCTCGGTCACCGCCAGCAGCTTCTGCGCATAGCCCTGCGGCAGAACATGCCCGCAGGCCGCGGCGCCCTGCACCACTTCCTGCATCAGATCCAGAATCAGCCCGCGGCTGTCGTCATTGGCCATAAGGCGAGTGGTGCCGGCATCCAGCAGCACGGAGAGGCCGTTATAGGGCACGTTCCACACCAGCTTCTGCCAGCGCGCCTGCTGCAGGTCCGGCATAGCGGTGGACTCCAGGCCGGCCGAACGAAACAGCTCGGCGCCCTCTTCGACCAGCGCCAGCCGGGCTTCGCTCGAACTCGCCGGGCCGGAGTGATAGCCCAGATTCACCGCGCCCAGGGATTGATGCTCGATCACTCCAGGGGCTGCGCGATGGGTACAGATAAAGCACAGCCCGCCAAGCAGATGCAGCGAGTCCGGCAGCAGAGGCCGCAACTGCTCCTCAACGGCCAAACCATTCTGCAGCAGGACCACCTTGGCGCCTGGCGCGGCCAGCTGGGCGATGACGGGCGCCAACTCGGCATTACTGGTGGTCTTGGCCCCCACCAGCAACCAATCGCAGGCCGGCATGTCGGCTGCATTGCGCCAGGCCTGTACCGGCTGTAAATGCAGCTGGCCATGCACGGCACTGTTAAGCTGCAACCCTCCCTCCACCACCGCCGCATAATCGCTGCGCAGCAGAAAATGCACGTCGTGCCCCGCGCGGGCCAGCATCAGGCCGTAGAAACCACCAATGGCACCGGTACCAACGATACCGATGCGTTGGCGTTGCGGATCCGCCATCAGGGTAATTCCTCAGGTTCACGACCTAGTGCCTGCTGTAGCAGTGCAGAAAGCCCGATCGAATTCAGCTGGGATTGCAAACTGCCAAAGAATTGGCCGTCATGAATGAGAAACAGGCTTGGCAGATGAAAAACGCCATAACGCTGGACCAAACCGGCGTTGTGGCCCGCATCGACCCAGCACAGGCGCTGGACCGGAAGCCGCATACCAGGCAGCTCGCGTCGGGCCCAGCGGCAACTGGCACAACCTATGCTAGTAAATATCAGCAGAGAGCTTCCTGGCAGATCCAGCAACAGGCGGTCTGCATCAAAATCGGTTAGCTCCAGGCTGGGCACTATACTGTTCACGTGTGATGTCAAATGGATGGCATCCGGAGTAGTCACAATGCGTCGTTTCTTGCGTCACCCAAGCGACATGCCAGTGGAGCTGGTCCAGCGCAAACATGCCTTCCTGCCGCGACAGAGGCTGAACAATATCAGTCTGGGCGGGGTGGCGTGCAATTCCAGCAAGGGCTTTCGCAAAGGAACCGCCGTCGAGTTGCGCATTCCGGTATTGGGCGAGCAGGCTCGCTATCCTGGCGTAGTCGCCTGGTGCCGCAAGCAGGCGGAGAACTACCTGGTCGGCATCGCCTTCATCGACGAAGACACGCTGTTTCGCGCCCGCATGGTCGAGCAGGTCTGCCAGATCGAGCATTATCGCCATCAGCGCGAGCAAGAACTGGGCTCACCACTGGAAGTGGAAACCGTCGCCCGTGAGTGGATAGCCCTGCATGCCGCGGAGTTTCCCAGCACGCAAATCCACTGATACCGAGCGGTTCCGCCCATTGTCTAGGCGGCCTGGAACGCGTTAAGGTGCCTGTCCCCCGCTGCGCCCCATGATTCCGCCTGAAGAGGCGCTCGGCTCCCGTGACCTGACGAGTACCACGATGGCTGATTTACCGATTGACGATCTTAACGTTTCGTCCAATGAAACCCTGATCACCCCGGCGCAGCTCAAGCGCGAAATCCCCCTCACCGAAGCAGCCCAGCGCACCGTTGCCCACGGCCGCCAGGTGGTTCGCGACATCCTCGACGGCAAGGATCACCGCCTGTTCGTGGTGGTCGGCCCCTGCTCCATCCACGACATCAAGGCTGCTCACGAGTATGCCGAGCGTCTCAAGGTGCTGGCTGCCGAGGTATCCGACAGCTTGTTCCTGGTCATGCGCGTGTACTTCGAGAAGCCGCGCACCACGGTCGGCTGGAAGGGTTTGATCAACGACCCTTACCTGGATGACTCGTTCAAGATCCAGGATGGCCTGCACATTGGCCGTCAGCTCCTGCGCGACCTGGCCGAAATGGGCCTGCCGACTGCCACCGAGGCGCTCGACCCGATCTCCCCGCAGTACCTGCAGGACCTGATCAGCTGGTCGGCCATCGGCGCCCGCACCACCGAATCCCAGACCCATCGCGAGATGGCCTCCGGCCTGTCCTCGGCAGTGGGCTTCAAGAACGGCACCGACGGCGGTTTGACCGTGGCGATCAACGCCCTGCAGTCGGTTTCCAGCCCGCACCGTTTCCTCGGCATCAACCAGGAAGGCGGCGTTTCCATCGTCACCACCAAGGGCAATGCCTATGGTCACGTGGTGCTGCGCGGCGGCAATGGCAAGCCCAACTACGACTCGGTCAGCGTCGCCATCTGCGAGCAGGAACTGGCCAAGGCCAAGATCAGCGCGAACATCATGGTCGACTGCAGCCACGCCAACTCCAACAAGGATCCGGCCCTGCAGCCGCTGGTCATGGAGAACGTGGCCAACCAGATTCTCGAAGGCAATAACTCCATCGTCGGCCTGATGGTGGAGAGCCACCTGGGCTGGGGTAGCCAGTCGATCCCGAAGAACCTGTGCGATCTCAAGTACGGGGTCTCCATCACCGATGCCTGCATCGACTGGGACACTACCGAGAAGACCCTGCGCAGCATGCACGCCAAACTCAAGGACGTGCTGCCCAAACGCCAGCGCGGCTGACATTCGGCAGAAATGAAAACGCCGGGCATTGCCCGGCGTTTTCGTTTGCAGCTGGTTCAGTGCTTGAGCTGCTGGCGCTGACGACGCTCCAGATAGCGCTCCACATAGGAGCAGGACGGAATCACCGTGTAGCCCATGGACTCGGCATATTCCAGAGCCTGCTCGGTCAGCGCCGCCGCAATGCCGCGCCCGCGCAGGGCGTTCGGCACGAAAGTACGGTAGATGTCGAGCGTCTGCTTGCCCAGATCCATATAGGCCAGATAGGCGCGGTGGCCATCGATGACGGCCTCGAACTGATGACCCGCCTGGTCATGGTGGATGGACAACCCTTGGCTCATTTCATCTCCTCAATGGGGCTCTAGAACAGAACCCTTACCTTATCGATCTTTTCCAGACGAAGAAACATCTCGGCCGACCCGGTACCCATCTGCACGCTGAGGAACACCTTGCCATTCTCGATCTTGTGCAGCACCCCCTGATAATAGGTGCCGTCATAAGTAATGAACTGTAGCCGCTTGCCAGCATGGTTGGGCAGGCTTTCCACATTCACGAACTCGTACTGCGAAACCTGCACCTGCTCATTCTCCTCGGCGCGCACCAGTTCGTTCGCTACGGGGACCGGCGCCGCCTGGGGATCGACCCAGGAAAACGCCAGAGGTTCCACCGCCTGCTGATTGATCAGTACGGCCGGACGCAGCATCGCCAGAACGTCCTTGGCTTCGAAGAACTGCAGGCCATCCCAGGTCATACCCTCGGTCGGTGCCAGCTCGACGCGCAGTGCCTGTGGATCCTTGTAATAGGCTTTCAGCGACTCCAGCAGCGCTGGATCCAGAGCGATGCGTTGGGCGCGTAGCGACTGGTCCAGATGTTCCATGGAAGTCTGCAGATAGGCTTCTTCCGACTGGCCCAGCTTGGCGGCGCAGTAGCTGCTGACCTTGCGCTGGTACTGGTTGTCGTTGATCTCCACCGTGACGGTGGATACCCGCGGCGGGTTGACGCGCAGATCGCCAGGCTTCTCCGACATGTTGGCCAAGGAGAAATTGATGCGATAGTCGCCCATGTCGCGCATGTCTGCGGAGAGGTTGAAGCTTAGGGTCTGCGCCCCTGGCTGGAACAGGTAGGAGAACTGGGCGTCGGTCTCGAAAGTGCGATAACCCATTTCGAGCAGCTCATCGACCCCGATCCGGCTGCTACTGCCGCAGGCCACGCTGGTTAGCGCGGTCTCCAGATCGGGTTGCTCCGGCGCCTGATGGATCATCTCCATGAAAGGGCCATGTACATCGAGGGTGAGCCCTTTGATGTTCACCGCCATCTGCTCGGGGAACTTGCCCTCGGCCAGACGCTCCTTGAACGACAACAGATCCATCAAGCTCTTGAACTTGAGCTCCGCGTGAGCGATATGAAAATCGTCGTTGAACATCGGCACCTGGACCTTGATACCTTCGACGCCGACACGGCCATCGAAGGAAGAAGTGATGCCCCGGTAACTCAAGTTCATGAAGGGAGACATCTGAGCGATCGCATCATTCATGATCGAACGCACCGACAACCACAGCGATGCTTTGATCAGTATCGCCACGGCCACGATGGCCAACAGTCCCCACTTGATGAATTTCGACATCTTAACGTCCCTGGAATTGTCCGGTAGTACATCCTGCCGGCTACGTAGCCATGGATATTATCAAGCGATTCACCCGCTACGCTATGCGCCAGAAATGCACTGACGCACCAACTGAAAGTGTCGCGATTTAGACTTGCAGGCAGCCCTGAGAGCACTCGAACTGCATGTTTTTTAAACAGAAAAGATTAAATCTTGAACAGATCGGGCTTTTTTTTGCTTCACTTGCTTCAGGTCGGTTTACTTACTAAAAGTAATGGGTAGTATGTAGCCCGGCTAATTTCCCGAGCTCGGGAAATTGCTTTTCATGGAAAGTCCACCTTAAGGGGAACACGATGAACAACGTTCTGAAATTCTCTGCTCTGGCTCTGGCCGCCGTTCTGGCCACCGGTTGCAGCAGCGTATCCAAAGAAACCGAAGCCCGTCTGACCGCTACCGAAGACGCCGCTGCCCGCGCCCAAGCTCGTGCCGACGAAGCCTACCGCAAGGCCGACGAGGCTCTGGCTGCTGCTCAGAAGGCTCAGCAAACTGCTGACGAAGCCAACGAGCGCGCTCTGCGTATGCTGGAAAAAGCTAGCCGCAAGTAATTCTTGCCAAGGCTTTGAAGAAGCCGATCCGGTTCGCCGGGTCGGCTTTTTTAATGCCCACGATTTTTCCCGGCAACAAAAAACCCGCCGGCATCGCTGCGGGCGGGCTCTTTGAGTCGAGACCTAGAGCTCCAGCGGAGCAGCTTCATGATTGGCTACCGCTTCCTGCGGTATGGCGATCTCGATCGGCATGCCATCTTCCGAGGCCACCACCTCACGCACCATCTCCCAATCCAGGCGCATGCTGCCGCCCAGTGCGTCGTTCTTCAGCAGCGCGTTGATCACGGCAGTGTGTTTGTCCACCACCGACGGCTCTTCGCTGTCGGTCAGCGGCGCGTGCGCTTCCAGATAGACCTTGCCGCCGCTGACGCCAAATTTGTACGGCTCGTTGACGATGCGCACGGAAGTGCCCACCGGAGCCATTTTCGCCAGCTCCAGCACGTTGTTGTTGAGCATACGGAAGCAGCCGTGGCTGACGCGCATGCCGATGCCGAACTTCTTGTTGGAGCCGTGAATCAGGTAGCCCGGCGTGCCCAGCGTGAACTTGAACGGCCCCAGCGGGTTATCCGGGCCTGGCGGCACGTAGGCCGGCAGCGGGTCGCCATCGGCGGCGTGCTCGGCGCGGATCGATGCCGGCGGCGTCCAGCCCGGGTTCGGCGTCTTGGCGGTGATGGTGGTATGCGCGATTGGCGAGCCCCAGCCTTCACGACCAATCCCCAGCGGGAAGGTGTGCACCACGTTCTGCCCTTTGGGGAAGTAGTACATGCGGTACTCGGCCAGGTTGATCACGATGCCTTCGCGCGGGCCCGGCGGCAGGATGTAGCGGGTCGGCAGGATAATCTCGGCGCCTTCGCCCGGCAGCCAGGGATCTACTCCCGGGTTGGCTGCGACCATCTCCAGATAGCCCAGATCGCTGGCGGTGGCGATGTCGGCGAAGGTGTCCTCGTACTTGGCCTTGACCACCTGGATCTGGCCAACGATATCTTCGCCCGGAGGCGGCAGGGGCAGCTCGAGGGCGGCGGCAGGGCCGGCCACGATCAGGCTGGCGAGGGCGACTGCAGAAACGCGCGACAACATCCGTTAATCCTTGGCAAAAATGGCTGATGGAAGGACTCGGGATTGTACACCGGCCGCAAGCGGGCCGGGAGGGTTCAGGCGTCGGGCCACAGTAGCCGTTCACCGCGGCGCTGAGCCTCCAGCGCCTGACGGCAGGCCGGGCACAGGCGCTTGTCACGCAAACCGGCCTTGTCCACATCGCGCATCACCGGCAGCGCCGGCAACAGACCGCCACACAAAGTGCGATCGGCGAAGCCGCCCAACTCCAGCTGCTTGGCCACCAGATGGACCTTCGCCTCGCGGCAGGCGAACAGGTCGAGCTGTTCGTCGGGCACGATCAGTTGGTAGGCGTACAGGGACCAGGCGGGACGCGGCATTCAGGGCTCCGAGGCGGGGGCGCCACGATAGCCGAAAGCCAGCAGACGGGGAAGGCTCAGAGCAGCGGCTCCAGCGTCGGCCAGACGTTCTCCAGCATCTGCGGTTGGGCCGCCACGGCCGGGTGGATGCCATCGGCCTGCATCATGCCCGGTACACCACCGACGCCCTCGAGCAGAAACGGTACCAGCGGCACCTGTTTATCCACCGCCACATCACTGAACACCTGAGCGAAGGCCTGGGTATAGCGCTGGCCATAGTTCGGCGGCAGGCGCATACCCAACAGCAGCACTTTCGCCCCTGCAGCCGTGGAGGCATCCACCATGCGAGCAAGATTCTGTTGCAATTGCGCGGGGGGCTGGCCGCGCAGGCCATCGTTGCCGCCCAGCTCGATGATCACCAACTGCGGCTGATGCTGTGAAAGCAGCGCCGGCAGGCGCGCCAGGCCGCCTGAGCTGGTATCGCCGCTGATCGATGCGTTGACCACTTGGTGCGCGAAACCACCCTCATGCAGGCGGTTCTGCAGCAGGGACACCCAGCCCTGGCGTGTATCCAGGCCCAAAGCGGCGCTGATACTATCGCCGACGACCAGTACGGTGCCGGCCAGTGTGCCCTGAGCCCACAACATCAGCGTCAGCGCACCGCTCATCCACAATGCACGCATCGGACTCTCCATGAGCGCAAGCATTCTTACTGCGCGGCACCTTAGCAAAGTGGTCCCCAGCACGGAAGGCGAGCTGGCCATCCTCCACGATCTCTCCCTCGATCTGGCCCGCGGCGACAGCCTGGCCATCGTCGGCAGCTCTGGCTCCGGCAAATCCACCCTCCTCGGCCTACTGGCCGGACTCGACCTGCCCAGCGCCGGTGAAGTGGGGCTGGCTGGCCATGCCCTGCAGGCACTGGACGAAGATCGCCGCGCACGGGTCCGCGCCGAGCACGTTGGCTTCGTCTTCCAATCCTTCCAGTTGCTGGACAACCTCAACGCCCTGGAAAACGTCATGTTGCCGCTGGAGCTGGAAGGCCGCAGCGACGCCCGCCAGCGCGCCGCCTCGTTGCTGGAGCGGGTTGGCCTGGGCCAGCGCTTCGGTCACTACCCGCGCCAGCTCTCCGGAGGCGAGCAACAGCGCGTGGCCATCGCCCGCGCCTTCGCCGCCGAGCCGGCGATCCTGTTCGCCGACGAGCCCACCGGCAACCTCGACAGCCATACCGGCGAGCGCATCAGCGATCTGCTCTTCGAGCTGAACCAGGAGCGCGGCACCACCCTGGTTCTGGTCACCCATGACGAGCGTCTGGCTCACCGCTGCCGTCGCCTGATCCGCCTGGAAGCCGGCCGTCTGGTCGACAGCGTGGAGCCCTGATGCTCGCCCGCCTGTTCGTCCTCGCCTGGCGCCAGCTGCTGCGCGATGCCCGCGCCGGCGAGTTTCGCGTACTGTTCTTCGCCCTGCTGGTGGCCGTCGCCGCCAGCACCGCCATCGGCTACTTCGGCGCCCGCCTGAACGGCGCCATGCTGCTGCGCGCCACCGAATTCCTCGGCGCCGACCTGGTGCTGAACGGCAGCGCACCGGCTGCGCCTGAACAGATCGAAGCCGGCCGCAAGCTGGGGCTGGAGCATGCCCAGGTGGTCGAGTTCGCCAGCGTGATTGCCGGCGAACAGGGCATCCAGCTGTCCAGCATCAAGGCTGCCGGCAATGGCTACCCCCTACGCGGCCAACTGAAAAGCGCCGCCGAGCCCTATGCCGCCGACCAGCCTGGAGGCAGCCCGCAGCCCGGCGAGGCCTGGGCCGAGGCACGACTGTTCGCGGCGCTGGACCTCAAGGTTGGCCAGAGCATCGAAGTCGGTAACCGCCAGCTGCGCCTGACTCGCGTGCTGACCCACGAGCCCGATCGCGCAGGCGACTTCTATAGCCTCACCCCGCGCGTGCTGATACACATCGACGACCTGGCCTCTACCGGCGTGGTCCAGCCGGGCAGCCGGGTGCGCTATCGCGACCTGTGGCGTGGTGAGACGGAGACCCTGGCCCGCTATCGCGACGCGACCGAGAAAAGCCTCGCCGCTCACCAGCGCCTGGAAGACGCTCGCGACGGTAATCGCCAGATCGGCGGAGCACTCGGTCGTGCCGAACGCTACCTGAATCTGGCCAGCCTGGCCGCCGTGCTGCTGGCCGGCGTCGCCGTGGCGCTCTCGGCAGCCCGCTTCGCCGCACGCCGTTTCGATGCCAGCGCCCTGCTGCGCTGCCTGGGTCTGTCGCGCCGCGAAGCCCTGAGCTTGTTCGGCCTGCAGCTGGCCATGCTCGGATTGCTCGCCAGCCTGGCCGGCGCCCTGCTCGGCTGGGTCGGTCAACTGGTGCTGTTCAAGCTGCTCCAAGGCTTGCTGCCTCCTGGCGTGCCGCCTGGTGGACTGTTGCCGGCTCTGGCCGGGATGGCCACGGGACTGGTGGCGCTGGCCGGCTTCGCCCTGCCGCCCCTGGCCGCCCTAGGCCGCGTACCGCCGCTGCGGGTGCTGCGCCGCGACCTGCTCCCTGTGCCGCCCAGCTCCTGGCTGGTCTATGGCGCAGCGCTATTTGCCCTAGGGCTGATCATGTGGCGCCTGAGCCTGGACCTGAAGTTGACCCTGGGCCTGCTCGGCGGCGGTTTGCTCGCCACCCTGCTGCTCGGTGGTGCCCTGCTGTTCGGCCTGAATGCCCTGCGCCGCCTGCTGGCACGTGCCTCCCTACCCTGGCGCCTGGGCCTTGGCCAGCTGCTGCGCCATCCGCTGGCGGCGGCCGGACAATCGCTGGCCTTCGGCCTGATCCTGCTGGCCATGAGCCTGATCGCCCTGCTGCGCGGCGAACTGCTGGATACCTGGCAGGACCAGCTGCCGGAGCAGGCGCCCAACCACTTCGCCCTCAATGTGCTGCCGGACGAGCGCGAGGCCTTCACTGCGCGCCTCGGCCAGTTGTCGCCACACCCGGAGCCGCTCTACCCGATAGTCGCCGGGCGCCTGACCATGATCAACGGGGAGCCTGTACAAGGCATTGTCAGCAAGGAAAGCCAGGGCGAGCGCGCCATCCAGCGCGACCTCAGCCTGACCTGGGCCGCCGAGCTGCCCGCAGGCAATGTGCTGCTGGATGGCCAGTGGTGGCAGCCCCAGCCGCAAGGCGAGCAGCCTGGCGTGTCGGTGGAGTCGGAACTGGCGGAAAGCCTCGGCCTGAAGCTGGGCGACGAGCTGACCTTCAGCGTCGGCGGGATGGAGAAACAGGCGAAGGTCACCAGCCTGCGCCAGGTGAAGTGGGACAGCTTCCAGCCGAACTTCTACATGATCTTCGAACCCGACACCCTGCAGGACCTGCCCGCCACCTACCTGACCAGTTTCTACCTGCCGCCGCAGAGCGAGAAACGCCTGGTCGAGCTGTCGCGCGAGTTCCCCGCCGTCACCCTGCTGCAGGTCGAAGCGTTGCTGGAGCAGCTGCGCAGCATCACGGCCCAGGTCAGTCTGGCAATTGAGTACGTGCTGCTGTTCGTTCTTGCAGCCGGCCTGACGGTGCTGTTCGCCGGTCTGCAGGCGACCCTCGACGAGCGCCTGCGCCAGGGCGCCCTGCTGCGCGCCCTCGGCGCCGAGCGCCGCTTGCTGCTGCGCGCCCGCCGTGCCGAGTTCAGTCTGCTCGGCGCCGGCAG
Source organism: Pseudomonas sp. GD04019 (assembly GCF_029837695.1). Taxonomy (GTDB): domain Bacteria; phylum Pseudomonadota; class Gammaproteobacteria; order Pseudomonadales; family Pseudomonadaceae; genus Aquipseudomonas. Next base: position 114,820 of record NZ_JAOEEA010000011.1, on the reverse strand, counting down.
CGGATTGCTGGCCGCCGTCGGCTGCGAGCTGGCCAGTTTCCTGCTGTATCGCTATGCGCTTGAGCTGGAGTGGCAGCCGCACCCCTGGTTGCTGCTGTTGCCGCTGATCGGTGCACTGCTGGTGGGTGGCGCCGGCGTGTGGGGTACGCGCAGGGCACTGAATGCCTCGCCGCTGACCGTGCTGCGCGAGGTCTGAGCTTGCCAGGTTCTCTACGGAAACTGTCTGCGCTCGGCCATGCGTCGTCAAAAGCCGGTTCGGAATGCTCATTAACAGCTGGTTAACTCCGCTTCCTCACCGACTTTTTCCTAGCCTGACCTTCGCTCGACGAGTTTTCGTACAGAACCTAGAATCGCCCGACCTCCAGATTTCGCGAACAGCATGAGCCGTTATCGACCACCCCGTACCGCAGGCACCCCGCTGATCACCCCCGAAGGCGAGGCGCGCCTGCGCGCCGAGCTGCACGAACTGTGGCACGTGCGCCGCCCCCAGGTGACCCAGGCGGTCAGCGAGGCGGCCGCCCTCGGCGATCGCTCGGAAAACGCCGAGTACATCTACGGCAAGAAGATGCTACGCGAGATCGACAGCCGCGTGCGCTTCCTCACCAAGCGCCTGGAGAACCTCAAGGTGGTCGGCGCCCAGCCGGCCGACCCGAAAAAGGTGTACTTCGGTGCCTGGGTGACCCTGGAGGACGAGGATGGCAACGAATCGCGCTACCGTATCGTCGGCCCCGACGAGCTGGACCTCAAACTGGGGCTGATCAGCATCGATTCGCCCCTGGCCCGTGCCCTGGTGGGCAAGGCGCTGGATGCCGAGGTGCGGGTACAGACGCCCGGCGGCGAGCAGGAGTTCTACATCACCGCCATCGACTACCCGGCGGTCAGCGCAGGCTGATCAAGCCCTGGCGCGCGACCCGCACCAACTGGCCGATCAGTTCATCGTTGACCGGCTGCGCCTCGACGCCGACCACCACCAGATCGAAGGCATCCGCCGGCAGGCGGGCGAGATCCTGCGCGCTGGCGCCGGCGAAACGGATAAGGAAGTTACGTGCTCCCGACCACTGCTTGGGCCAGCCTTCGAGACTCTTGAGCAGACGTGGCTGATGGCTGCCGACCAGCAGCACATGCGGATGGCGATTGACCGCGGTACGCGGCAAGGGGGAAAAATACAGATGGGTGCGCGGGCAGCTCATGGATGCAGTCTCAGCCTCAGAGTCCCGCCGGACTGCGGTGGGAGGCGACACCGGCCAGCGCTTTAGCGGTATTCGCCCAACCGGGCAGCGCCCCGCAAGTTGCTCTTAAATCGGCGCTATGGGGTGTGATCCTAAAAATGCCGCCCAAGGCTGTCAAGGTAAGCTCATGCTGCGATTGTTCTTCGCCCTGCCCTGTCCACCCGCGATTGCCGTGCAGATCGACGCCTGGCGCTCGCATCTGGCCATCCCGGGCCGACCGGTTCCGAGCGCCAACCTGCACCTGACCCTGGCCTTTCTCGGCCACCTGCCCGAAACCACGCTGCCGTTGCTGGAAGGTTTACCGCCGCAATTGCCGTTGCACGAGCTGGCCTTCAGCCTGCAGGCGGACCGTCTCGACTGCTGGCAGGGTGGCCTGCTGCACCTGGCTCCCAGCCAGCCGCCCGTCGAGCTGCTGGCCCTAGCCGATGGCCTCGCTGGCTTACTCGCTGACGCCGGACTGCCCAGCGAGCCCCGCGCCTACCGCCCGCATCTGACGCTGGCGCGCGATAGTGGTCTGCCGGGGCATATCGGCTCGCCGCGCTTTATTTGGCGAGCTGAGGAACTGGTGCTGTATCGGTCCGAGCAGGGTCGCTATCTGCCCTTGGTCATATGGCCATTGGGCTGATCCGGTACCACTGCAGAGTTGCCCACAGCGGTCACCCTCCCTTGGAGGGGGAGCGGCTGTTTCCCTAGGTAACAATACTTAACCGAAGCGGCAACCCTTGAGCCATGCGGCTTGCGTCGCAAACGCCCGTTTAGAGCCCTCGTTCTAAATACGCCGTTATTGGCACAATTAATGCCCTTTCAGCTCCTGCTGCAGTACCGCATCCAGGAGGGAAGCGGGTGGCTGACGCAAGGACGGATCATTGCCCATCTCACCGTTCGAGAGCACCCCATGAATAATAAGAAGACTCTGCTCGCCCTCTGTGTCGGAAGCAGCCTGCTGCTGTCCGGCCAGGCCGACGCCGGCCTGTTCGGCTCCACCGGCTACACCAAGACCAAGTACCCGATCGTGCTCACCCACGGCATGCTCGGTTTTGACAGCATCCTCGGCATCGATTACTGGTACGGCATCCCGTCGTCCCTGCGTTCGGACGGTGCCAGCGTCTACATCACCGAAGTCAGCCAGCTGAATACCTCCGAACTGCGTGGCGAAGAGCTGCTCGACCAGGTGGAAGAAATCGCCGCCATCAGCGGCAAAGGCAAGGTCAATCTGGTTGGCCACAGCCATGGTGGCCCGACCATCCGCTACGTCGCCGCCATCCGCCCGGATCTGATCGCCTCGGTGACCAGCGTCGGCGCGCCGCACAAGGGCTCCGACACCGCCGACTTCCTGCGCCAGATCCCGCCGGGCTCGGCCGGTGAGGCACTGGTCGCCGGCATCGTCAACGGCCTCGGCGCGCTGATCAACTTCCTCTCCGGCAGCCCCAGCACCACTCCGCAGAACGCCCTGGGCGCTCTCGCGTCCCTCAACAGCCAGGGCGCGGCGGTGTTCAACGCCAAATACCCGCAAGGCATTCCGACCAGCTCCTGCGGCGAAGGCGCCTACAAGGTCAACGGCGTGAGCTACTACTCCTGGAGCGGCACCAGCCCGCTGACCAACGTTCTGGACGTCAGCGATGTTCTGATGGGCGCCAGTTCGCTGACCTTCGACGAGGCCAACGACGGCCTGGTCGGCCGCTGCAGCTCGCACCTGGGCAAAGTCATCCGCGACAACTACCGGATGAACCACCTCGACGAGGTCAACCAGACCTTCGGCCTGACCAGCCTGTTCGAGACTGACCCGGTCACCGTGTACCGCCAGCAGGCCAACCGCCTCAAGCTGGCCGGCCTCTGAGCCACCGATCGGGGCCCGCCCGGGCTCCGATGTTTTTCTCCTGCCGAGTCTCGCCGTGAACAAGCCACTGCTATTGGCCGTGCCCCTGCTGATCGGGGCGGGCGCCGCCGCTACCCTCTACTTCAACCCGCTTGATCCACAAGGCCAGCCGCCTGCGCCGCCAACGCCGGCCGAGGCCCCCGCGCCACTGGCGCCGCCGCAACCGGAGCAGGCTGCCCAACAACCGCCGGCGCTGACCGCCGGTATCACCCCGCTGCCACCCTCCTTCGCCGGCACCCAGGTGGACGGCCAGTTTCGTATCGACGCCAACGGCAATTTGCTGATCAGCATCGATATCCGGCGCATCTTCGATTACTTCCTCAGCGCCTATGGCGAAGAGAGCATCCAGGTCAGCATCGAGCGCCTGCAGGCCTACGTGCGCAGCCAGCTCGACGAGCCGGCGGAGAGCCAGGCCCTGGCCTTGCTGGCGCAATACCTGGACTACAAGCGCCAACTGATCCAACTGGAGAAGGACCTGCCGCAGATGGCCAGCCTGGACGCCATGCGCCAGCGCGAGCAGGCGGTGCAGAACCTGCGCGCCAGCCTGTTCAGCGCCGAGGCGCACCAGGCCTTCTTCGCCCAGGAGGAGGCCTACAACCAGTTCACCCTGCAGCGCCTGGCGATCCGCCATGACCAGTCGCTGAACGACCAGCAGAAAGCCGAGGTCATGGACCGCCTGCGCGCCGGCCTGCCGGAGGAATTGCAGGAGATGGTGGTGCCGCAGCTGCAGGCCGAGCTGCGCCAGCAGACCGCTGCCCTGCAAGCCGAAGGCGCCAGCCCGGCGCAGATCCAGCAGCTGCGCCTGCAGCTGGTCGGCGCCGAAGCCACCGCACGCCTGGAGGCGCTGGATCAGCAGCGCCAGCAATGGCAACAGCGGCTCAACGGCTATCGCCAGGAAAAGGCCCGCATCGAAGCCAACAGCGGGCTCAGCGAAGCGGACCGCCAGACCGCCATCGCCAGCCTGGCCGAGGAGCGTTTCGACGAGCGCGAGCGCCTGCGCCTGGAAGCCGCCGAGCAGTTGGCGGAGAGTCGGGAGAAGGAGAAGAAACTCTGAATGCAAAAAGGCCCGCAAGAGCGGGCCTTTTCGTTAGCGGGGCGGATCAGCGCGCGATGGCGCGATCCAGGGACAGCTTGCCGGCGCCTTCGATGATCAGCACGGCGCTGATCAGGCCGAGGATCATGGCGTACTCGAAACCGTTGTTGGTGATGAAGAAACCGTTGGCCCAGTGCACGGTCACCGCGGCAACCACCATGGAGACCAGCAGGGAAACCGCCGCCGGGCGAACCAGCAGGCCGACCACCAGGGCCAGGCCGCCGAAGAACTCGGCGCTACCGGCCAGTGCGGCCATCAGGTAGCCAGGGGTGATGCCGATGCTTTCCATCCACTGAGCGACGCCTTCCAGGCCGTAGCCACCGAACCAGCCGAACAGCTTCTGCGCGCCGTGGGCAGCGAAGGTCAGGCCGGTGACGATGCGCAGCAGGGTAATGCCGTAGCCGGCGTTGGAGGACATCAGGGTGGTGATCAGCTTGTTCATGTGCCAGTTCCTTGTGGAGGAGTTGTTTGGGTTGGTGAGGCACATATTATTCGAATTTAACGATCATAAAAGCGCAATTTTGCGCTTATGAAAATCAGATAATTCGATCAATTCTTGTTGCTAAGCTTCTGCTTCGGCGGTTCCAGCAGAAAGCGTTCCCGATCGTAGGCAAGGTAATACTTGTTCACCGCATTGACGTAGCTGACTACACCCATGCCCATCTGCTCCATGGCCACCCGCTCCACCTGGAAGAACCAGCGGTTGGGGTTCAGACCGCGGCGCCGCGCCTCGGCGCGCAGCCCCTGCACGCGTTGCGGCCCCATGTTGTAGGCGGCCAGGACGAAAGCCATGCGCTCGTCCTCGGCGATCTGCCGGCTGGAGAAGAATTCGCGGCGGATACGCGCCATGTAGCGGGTGGCGGCCAGCACGTTAGTGTCCAGCGCCTGGATATTGCCGACGCCCACACTGCGGGCCGCCGCCGGGGTGATCTGCATCAGTCCGGTGGCACCCGAAGCGCCGCGTGCCGCCGGGTTGAGGGTAGATTCCTTGTAGGCTACGGCGGCCAACTGCAGCCAGTCCAGATCCTGCTTCTCGCCGTGCTTCTGCAGCACGCTGCGCACCCGCTCCAGGCGCTGACGATCAGTCCGGGTGACTATCGGGTTGCGCACCTTGTAGGAGCGTCGGTACACACGCTGGAACGCCGAGTCCTGGTCGCTCGGTGCCCGGTAGTCGGCCAGGAAGCGGTCGACACTGGCGCGCAGCATGGGTGACTCGCGGCGCACGAACCAGCTCATGTCGCCCTTCTCACCCACCACCAGACGCCGCTCGATACGCAGCCCGGGCATGACCTTCTGCCAGCGCTCGGCGATCGGCAGCTCCACCGCCGTCCAGGGGTAGATGCCGGCCTGGACCATCTCCAGCACGTCCTCCACGGCCAGGCTGGAGTCGGCCCACTCCACCACGATCGGCGGCTTCTGTTGCTGGGCCAGCTGTTGATTGACCTCGCGCAGGGCATCGCTGACGGCGCTGCCCACCGGCAGCGTCAGGCTGCGCCCGGACATGTCCTGCAGATGTTTGTAGTGGCGGTTGCGCCGGTTACCGACCACCACCAGCGGCACGTCGCGGCGGATCGCGGCGCTGGCGCTGATGCCGAGCCCCGGATGGGCATCGAGCAGCTCGCCGGGAGCCACCAGATCGCCCTCGCCCTTCTGCAGGGCGGCGACCAGTTGATCCTTGGGCTTGGGAATGATCTTCAAACGCAGGTCACGACCATCGCGCGCATTACGGTTGAGGTACTGACCGAAGGCACGCAGGCGCTGGTACTCGAGGCCGATGGCCTGGCCCTTGATCTCGGCGGAACTGTTGCGGCTCTGGTTGACCAGCACGCGCAGTTCGCCACTCTTGCGGATCTCGGCGAGGTCGCGCTGGCTACCCGCATGCGGCAGGTTGCCCCCGAGGCCGCTCAGACGAGCATGGGCCGGGGCAATTGCCAGGCAGCAGAGCAGGAACAGCAACGCTCGCGTCATCGGGCCTCCGGGTGAAACCGGGCCACGACGTGGTCCGGCCGGGCGACAGATGGTTCCGCCGCGAGGGCCGCGGAGGTTGGCACAGCGGCTATCAATCCGCCAGTCCGAGCTGGTAATAAACATTAACAAGCATACATAACTACCTGTAATTACTTGCTTTATTACGGCAAGCAAGGCTCTGGTATGCTGCCCCGCTCGGCTTGTGAGGGTAGCACCATGCAACTCATCGACATCGGCGTCAATCTGACCCACCCCAGCCTCGCGCGGGAGCGTGACGCGGTACTCGCTCGTGCCCGGGCAGCCGGCGTCTGCCAGCTGGTGCTGACCGGTACCAGCCTGGAGGAAAGCGAACAGGCGCTGAACTTCTGTCGGGAGCTCGACGAAAGCGGCCTTCAGCTGTTCAGCACAGCGGGCGTGCACCCCCACGATGCCAGCCAGTGGAGCGCCGACAGCGCACGCCATCTGCGCGCTCTGCTGACAGAGGCGCCCGTACGCGCGGTGGGCGAATGCGGACTGGACTTCAACCGCGATTTCTCGCCGCGCCCGCAACAGGAGAAGGTACTGGAGGAACAGCTAGCACTAGCGACGCAGCTGCAGATGCCGGTATTCCTGCATGAGCGCGAGGCCGGCGAGCGCCTCATCGCCATCCTGCGCCAGTTCCGCGACCAGCTACCGGCCGCCGTGGTGCATTGCTTCACCGGCGAGAAAACGACGCTGTACAGCTATCTGGACCTGGACCTGCATATCGGCATCACCGGCTGGATCTGCGACGAGCGCCGCGGCACTCACCTGCACCCACTGATGCGCGACATTCCGGCCGGACGCCTGATGCTGGAGAGCGATGCGCCCTACCTGCTGCCACGCAGCCTGCGGCCCAAGCCGAAGAGCGGACACAACGAGCCGGCCTTCCTCACCGAGGTACTGCGCGAAGTGGCCCTGCACCGCGGCGAGAGCCAGGAGGCGCTGGCGGCGCACAGCACCGCCGCGGCCAGGGCCTTCTTCGGACTGCCGCAGGTTTAGTCGAATACTGTGGTGGTCTGCCGACTCAGGGCCAGCAGCTGGCCGTCGGGCGTCCACAACCGCGCGGCGATGTGGCCGTAGCCGTCGAGCGCGTGTTCGATCTCGGCCCGGTACAGGCACCAGTCATGGGTGGTCAAGCTGGGGATCGGGTGCACGAACTCGATGGTCCAGGTCAGCGAGCTGCCGGGGGCTGGTCTGCTCAGGTGCGACAGCACCGCCGGCGGCCAGGCATCCACCAGCGCCAGCAGATGGGCCTCGGTGACCTTGTCGTGGCTCACATCGCTGCGCAAGCGCACCCAGCCGCCCATATGCCGCGAAGGATTGTTGGTGAAGGGCATGCCGCCCTCACCCCAACGCATAGCCAGGAAACGGGTGAACTCCGGAGTGACGCCGGCCAGATAAGGCAGCTCCTGGCACTCTTCCGCCGCCTTCATGGCCGGAGCGGCCTCGGCTTCCACACGCACGGCAGAGGCCCGCGAGGCACCAAAGCTGCCCTGGGCCATGGCCACCACCGCACCGTTCTGCACAGCCCGGCCAACCACCTGGCTGACCGACTTGCCCTCGCGCAGCACTTCCACCTCGAACGCCACCGGCTCGCCCATCAGCATGGGCCCGACGAAGGTGATGGACAGCGAACGCACCGGGCGCCCCGCAGGCACCTTGAGGCGCATGGCCTCATAGACCATGGCCGCCACCAGGCCGCCAAAGGTGGCACGCCCCTGGCCCCACAGGCCGGGAACGACGACGTGCTGCGGATGGGTGTGCACCGCGTGGATCAGTTCAGCAAAGGTCATGCGCAATCTCCTTTCATACAGACTGAAGCTTAGAGAAAAGCGCGCCGCCGCGGGAGGGACTGAGCGGCCAATTCAGCGGCGATATTGCCGAGCATTCAGCTCTGCGCCGGGGCTTCCGGGAAATGCTCCAGTAGCGCCTGCAGGGCCAGATCGGCTTCGGCCTCGGCCTGCTGCAGGCGCTCGCGCCAGACCTCGGCACAGGGCACCAGATCAGGCTCGGTTTGCAGACGCTGCAGCCATTGCCAGTGGTCGTGCCAGTCACCAAGGGCACTTTGGGCGTTACGCAGCGCCTTGGGCGCAGCGGCGGGCAGATCCACAGGTTGCGGCCAAGCCTCGTGGCAATAACGCAGGCGCTTGATCAGCAGGCGCAGGCGATGCCGGTCGTGCGCGGGGTTGCGCAATGCCTCGGCCAGTTTCCGGCTCTGCTTGCGCATGTACTTGGTCACCGCCTTGCCCCGGATGTGCCACTCGCCGTTGCGCGCGAGCTGGCGCTGATCCTCGTGCCAGTCGTCGAGCAGGATCAGCAGGCGATTCAGCGGTAGGCCCTCCAGCAAGCGGGCGTAACCTTGCGCCAGATGAGCTCGCCGTCGCTGGGCCGCATGCGACTGGCCGCGTTGCTCCAGCTCGCCCGCCAATACCTCAAGATCCCGCAGCGGGCCGCTGGTCTCGCCCAGCGCAGCGGCAGCCCGCTCCAGGGCGGCGCACAGTTTCTCGCTGCGCAGTGGCCGCAACAGGCTGCGCAAGCGGCGCAGGGCGATGCGCAGGTCGTGCAGCGCCTCGTCGTCCGTATGGACCTGCAACCGGGCGATACAGGCATACAGTTTTACCTGCAGCTCGATGATTCGCTCGCGCAGCTCTCGCTGGAATTTCGCCATATCTAGCTATTCCTCCGCATGCGCCAGGGCAGCTCGCGACGCAAACGTCGCAATAGCGCCTTCAGCTGATCCGTTGACTGAGGCTGTCCCGCATAGCGCTGAGCCTCGAAGGCCTGGGCAAAATCGGCAATTGAACGCGCCTGCAACGGCATCAGCCCTGCCGCTCGCGCCGCAAACGCCCGTACCCCCTCACCCTTGTCGCGGCGTATGCCATGTCGCAACAACAAGGACTCGTAACGCCTCAACAGGCGCTGCTGCGGGTCGCGCTCGCGTTGCCAGGGCTTGAACAGCCAAAGCGCCAGCAGCCCCAGAAGCAGGCCACCGCTACCGACTATCACCAGAGCCAGACGCTGCCAATCGAGAGAACCGAACCAGCGCTGCAGGAGCCCTAATTGCTGTTCGCTGCGGTAACCCAGCACCCAGCGTTGCCACTTGTAATTGATGTTGTCCCAAGCCAGGCGAAGCTCGTTGACCCACCCTACGTTGCGATAACGTAATGGTGAGAAAGGTGATTCTTCGAGGAAGTCTTCGTTCTCGGCGAAGGTATCTTGCGCGCCTAGCTCGATGCGCTCCGGTGCAACCTGGAAAGTTGGATCGACGCTGAGCCAGCCGCGCCCTTCCTGCCAGTACTCCACCCAGGCATGCGCATCCAACTGCCTGACCGAAAGATAACTGCCATCACCGTTGAACTCTCCTCCCTGATAGCCGGTGACTATCCGCGCAGGAATACCAGCCGCGCGCAACACGAAAGTCATAGCACCGGCATAGTGGGCGCAAAAGCCACTGCGGGTGCGGAACAGAAACTCATCGACGCTATCGCGCCCAACCGCTGGTGGTTTCAGGGTGTAGCTGTATGGTTCGCGATTAAAGTGCTGCAGCAGCACGCCAACCAGCTCTTGAGTATCGGAATGCTCACGCATCAGTTGGCGAGCCCACTCACGGCTTCGAGGATCGCCCGCGTCAGGTAGCTGCAAGGCGCTGCGCCGTATCATCGGAGACAAGACCGGCTCACGCACAGCGCCAGGCCAGGATCGCACTTGATAGAGCAAGTTCTGGGTAACCGGGCGTCTGCGCTCTAGGCGAAAATCGCTCATCAGCACGGCGCCTTCGAGATTTGTCTGGCCGACGTCCAATGTGAACAACCAGGGCGCGCCGCTAGGTTGCATGATAATGGTGTAATCGAGCGCCTCCCCCTGCCTGACCCACTGGGGCTGGGTCCGCTGCTGTGCTCCCCAGGATTGGGACCAGCGGCGGCCGTCGAAATGCTCCAGGGTCAATGCACGCCAATAAAGATCTCGACGATCTGGTGCAGCGCCATCGAAGCTGGCCCGAAATGCCAGAGCCGACGATTGACTGAGCTCTGCCACATCAGCCGGAGACATGCTGTCGGACAACCCCGTCAACGCCTTCTGCGGGTTGGGCAGGCTCCACAGCGGTCCCATGCGCGGAAAGAACAGAAACAGCAGCAACATCAACGGCACCGCCTGCAGCATCAGTGAGGCTGCCAGCTTGACCGTCGCGGCCGGTCGCTCGGCCAGGCTGCTCTGCTGCATGCCGATCAACGCAGCCAGCAGCGCCGTGACGGGCAACAGGCTATAGAGCGCAGAGAGCAGTCCGTCGTCGAACAGATAGCCGGTGATCACCACGAAGAAGCCGAGGAAGATCAGCACCAACGCATCACGCCGGCTACGCAGCTCAACCAGCTTGAGGATAAAGGTGGCCACTAGCAGCAGCACACCACCGTCCAGCCCGATCAGGCTGCCGCGAGAAAAGAACGCAGCTGCCCCGGTCGCAACGACCAGCACGCCTCTTTCCAGGCCAGTCGGAAAACGTGCGCGCATGCGGAACACCTGCACCCGCCAACCGGCGCAGGCCAGCCACAAACCGATGATCCACAGTGGCAGGTGTAGCAAATGCGGCAGTATCACCAGCACCTGGGCCACCAGCAGCCAGGTCAGGGCGATACGCGGAATCGGTTGAATCGCATTCATGGCCGCTCACCATAAAGCGCCAAGGCCCGTAGGCAGGCTTCGCGATGGGGCTCACCAAAGTCTGGCGCCAGCTCCACACCCGGCAGGCGCAACCCATACGGCTGCTGGCGACCATCCAGCTGCAGCACCCAGTAGCACAGGCGCGACAGGCGCTCCTCGACATCGCCGCCAAGGGCCTGGAAATCCAACCACAGATCGCGCCCGGCCAGTGCGGCGAAATCCTTGACCAGCAGACCCTGACCTCGCGAAAAGGCCTTCCAGTGCAAACGGCGCTTCGAGTCGCCCGGCTGGTAGCTGCGCAGCCCCTGATAGTCATCCGCGCCCTGCCCCGCCACCTTGCGTCCCTCGTCTTCTTCATCGGCATTACCACCGATGGCCAGAGGCAAGTCGCCCTCTAACGGGCGTGGATAGACCAGTACCGCCTGATCCAGATCGACCCAGCTCCAGGCCACCAGGATGCCGAGGGGGAAATGGCTCTCCACCCGCATGCGTTCCGGGCGCAGCCAGCCACGACGTAGCGCTGGCAGGCTCAACTCGCATTCGCGCTGACCATTGGCCGGTACATCGATGATCTGCAGTGGCTGCGGCGACCAGCCAAGGCCAACGGCCTGGTGGGCTCGGCCATCGCTCTCCAGGCGCACCTTGAAGCGCGCCTGCTCGCCGGCGAACACTGCCCCGCTGGCCCCGGCCTTGAGGATCAGCCCAGCAAAGTTGCGGTAGGTGTGCAGGATGGCGACCACGAACACGGCCGCCAGCAGGAAGGTCAGGCCGTAGGCCAGGCTGTTCTCGTAGTTGATGCCGGCCAGCAGCATCAGCACCAGAGCGAGCGAGAACGCGGCCCCCACCCGGTCGGGCATGATGAAGATGCGCCGCTGATTGAGCTGCACCTGCGACGCCGCCGGGATACGCCGTACCACCCAGCGCCGCCAGCGGACCTTGAGCGAAATCGGCAGCATCACACCGCCGAGACTTCGCGCAGCAGCCATTGCACCAGCGCACCGCCGCCATGGCCAGCGGGGTCGGCCCGCTCACGTAAACGGTGACCGACGACCGCCGGCAGCACGGCCTGCACATCTTCGGGAATCACGTACTCACGATTGGCCAGGAACGCCCAGGCCCGCGCCGCCGCCAGCAGCGCCAGACTGGCCCGTGGCGACAGGCCCCAGGCGAACTGCGGCTCGCTGCGGGTGGCCTCGACCAGGCGCAGCACGTAGTCGACCAGGGCATCGCTGGCGCGTACCTGGGGGATCAGCGCCTGGATCGCCGCCAGCTCGCTATGGTCGAGCAAAGGCTCCAGCCTCGGCAGCAGCTCGCGCCGTGCCTCGCCCAGCAGCAGGGCCTTTTCTGCCGCCTTGGCCGGATAGCCCAGCGACAGGCGCATGAGGAAACGGTCCAGCTGCGACTCCGGCAAGGCGAAGGTGCCGCCAGAGCTGACCGGGTTCTGCGTGGCAATGACGAAGAACGGCTCCGGCAACGGGCGAGTCGCGCCCTCGATGGTCACCTGGCCCTCCTCCATCGCCTCCAGCAGCGCGCTCTGGCTCTTCGGCGTGGCGCGGTTGATCTCGTCGGCCAGCACCAGCTCGGCGAAGATCGGCCCCGGGTGGAAGACGAACTGCCCGTTGTCCTTGTCGAACACCGAGGTGCCGAGGATGTCGCCGGGCAGCAGGTCGGAGGTGAACTGGATGCGCTGGAAGCTCAGCCCCAGCACCCGTGCCAGCGCCTGGCTGAGGGTGGTCTTGCCCATGCCGGGCAGGTCTTCGATCAGCAGGTGCCCGCGGGCCAGCAGACAGGTCAGCGCCAGGCGCACCTGTGGCTCCTTGCCCAGCAACACCTGATTCACCTCATGCAGCACCGCATCCAGTTTCGTCCGCATCATTCGCTCCTGTTCGATCCGTCGATGCTACTGGTCAACACGGACCGGGCAAAGCGTCGCGAAACAGTTGCTCATGAAACTGTGCGGCGAGTCAGGCCGGACGCTGCAGATGGAAGATGTCGCGAGTACGGGTATAACCGCTGCCGGCGAGGCGGCCGACCAGGTCGAGCCTGGCCGGATCGATGCGGCCATTGGCGTCCAGCACGCCGTCGTCGATATGTGCCAGCAGCACCTCGGCGAAGATCAGGTGGCAGCTCGGCGACTGTCGTGGGTAAGGCTGGACCTCCGCCACCCGGCACTCGAAGGCCACCGGAGCCTCCAGCACCCGCGGTGGCGCCACCCGCAGCGATGGCTGGGTAGCGATATCGCAGTGCAGGAACTCGCTCTGGCCGTGGGCCAGGCTGGCGGATGAGGCGTTCATCGCGTCGGCCTGGGCGAAGCCGACCAGCTGGATCACCAGCTCGCCGGTGTCCTGGGCATTGCGCAGGGTGTCCTTGAGGCTGCCATCGGCGCGATTGCCGACATTCACCATCAGGGTCGGCGGCTCGTCGCTGATGACCTGGAAGAAGCTGAACGGCGCCAGGTTGTCGACGCCCTCCTGCGAGCGAGTGGAAACCCAGGCGATCGGTCGCGGGGTGACGGTGGAGGCCAGCCAGCGATAGGCCTCCAGCGGGGCCAGGGCGGTGAAATCCAGCTGCATGTCAGCGCCCGGCACGCGATTCGCGGATATAGAAGCGTGCCTTCTCGGCGTTCTTGGTGCAGCTCTCGTAGCCCTCGAACTGCTGCGAGGTCTTGGCCCCGGTCAGCAGGGTCAGCGCCTTGGAGTAGCTGACCGTGCCGGCGAAACCTTCGGCCTTGGCCAGGTCCAGTTCGCGCCAGGCGGCGTTGGATTGGCTGGCGCAACTGTCGCGGTAGGCGGTCTTGGCCGCGCAACCGGTCAGGGCCAGCAGCAACGAGGCGATGAGGATGGTCTTGTGCATGATGTTCTCCTGAAGGCGGGTACCGGCTTGGACGTCAGCGCAACGGCAAAGTGCCCGGTCACAAGGAGCCTGGATTCTAGTGCGGAGACGCGGAAATAGCCGTTCAATTCTGCCCCTGCGGCTGCGTCCTGCGCGTCGAGCACAGCAAATGCCGGCTTGGCGCAACCGCTCTGGCCGGGTATGTTCGCGGCATTGGTGGGGAGATCGGCAATGAGCAAGAGAGTGGCCCTGGTACTGGGCTCCGGCGGCGCACGGGGTTATGCGCACATCGGCGTGATCGAGGAACTGGAAGCCCGCGGCTACGAGATCGGCTGCATCGCCGGCTGCTCCATGGGCGCGGTGATCGGCGGCATCTACGCCGCCGGCAAGCTCAGCGAATACCGCGAGTGGACGGAGAGCCTGGATTACCTGGACGTGCTGCGCCTGCTCGATGTCAGTTTCCGCCTCGGCGCCATCCGCGGCGAAAAGGTGTTCGGCAAGATCCACGAGATCGTCGGCGAGATCGACATCGAGAGCCTGGCCATTCCCTATACCGCGGTCGCCACCGACCTCACCAACCAGCAGGAAATCTGGTTCCAGGAAGGCTGCCTGCACAAGGCCATGCGCGCCTCGGCGGCCATCCCCAGCCTGTTCACCCCGGTCATCCAGGGCTCGCGCATGCTGGTCGACGGCGGCCTGCTCAACCCGTTGCCGATCGTGCCGGTGGTCTCCAGCCACTGCGACCTGATCGTCGCCGTCAACCTCAACGCGCTGAACCAGAAACAGTACAGCCTGCCGGTAATCGAGCGGCCGGCGGCGATCAAGGGCAAGATCGACCAGCTGATGGGCTCGATCAGCGCCAAGCTGCCCTTCCTGCGTCGTGACGATGAAGAGGAAGACGAACTGCTGGCCGAAGCCGCGGCGCCCAATCCCTGGCTGGACGACAGCCGCGTGCCCAAGGCCTCGGAGGAGGCCGCACCCAAGTCGGCCAGCGGCTCCCGGGTGCTCGGCAATGTCGGCCCGGCCTCATTGCTGGAGCTGGTCAACCAGAGCTTCGAGACCATGCAGACCTCGCTGGCCCAGTACAAGATCGCCGGCTATCCGCCGGACATCCTGGTCAACGTGCCCAAGCGGGTATGCCGCTTCTTCGAGTTCCACAAGGCACCGGAGCTGATCCAGCTCGGCCGGCAGATCGCCAGCGATACCCTGGACAAGTACGAGCGCGACCACGCCTGACGCGCAGTCACTGCACCTCCAGCAGGCGGTAGCCTACCCCCGCCTCGGTGACGATGAAGCGCGGCGCGGCAGGATCGTCGCCGAGCTTCTGCCGCAGATGCCCGACCACTACGCGCAGATAGTGGCTGTCCTCGACATGGGTCGGCCCCCAGATATCCTTGAGCAGTTGCTGCTGGGTCACCACCCGCCCGAGATGCCGCGCGAGCATCGCCAGCACCGCGTACTCCTTGCGGGTCAGCGCCACCTCGCTGCCTGCCAGGGTCACTCGCCGATAGGCGAAGTCGACCGCCAGTGGACCACTCTTCACCGTGGCCTCCTGCGTCTCGCCGCTGCCGCCCTGGCGCAACAGCGCGCGCACCCGGGCGAGGAATTCCTGGATGCCGAAGGGCTTGGTCACGTAATCGTTGGCGCCACCGTCCAGGGCCTTGACCTTCTCGCCCTCGCTGGCGCGTACCGAGAGCACCAGCACCGGCACCTGCGACCACTCGCGCAGCTCGCTCAGCACCTGCTGGCCATCCATGTCCGGCAGGCCGAGGTCGAGCACTACCAGGTCCGGGCGTTCCAGCGCCGCCTGGGCCAGGCCCTCGCCGCCATTGCCGGCCTCCAGCACCCGATAGCCATGGGCGCTGAGGCTGATACGCAGGAACTTGCGGATCTGCGCCTCGTCGTCGATCACCAGGATGGTGGTTATGTTGTTCGCCATCGCCCTACTCTTCCTCGAGCTGCGGTTGCGCATGCAACGGCAGATGCAGGGTCAGGGTCGCGCCGAGCCCGTCCAGCCCGTCACCCACCGTCACCCTGCCGCCATGGGCGCCAAGCATGCCCTGACAGATCGCCAGGCCCAGCCCGGTGCCCTGGCCACCGCGATCGCCCCTGGCAGCGGTATAGAACATATCGAAGATCTTCTCCCGCTCGGCCTGGGGAATGCCGGGGCCCTGGTCGCTGACGGCGAAGCGCAGCTCGCCTTCATCCGCCTCGACGCCGACCCGCAGGCGGCCGTGAACCGGCGAGAAGCGGGCGGCGTTCTCCAGCACGTTGACCAGCGCCTGCTCGATCAGCGCCGCATGCACATAGAGCAGCGGTAGCTGCGTCGGCACCTGCAACTCCACCTGCAGCGGCGCCAGCACCGGGCGCAAGCGCTGCACGGCACTGGCGACGATATCCGCCGGGGCCACCCAGTCGCGCGCCAGCTTGAGGCCGCCGTGGCCGAGGCGGGTCATGTCCAGCAGGTTCTGGATATAGCGATCCAGGCGCTCGGCTTCGTCGCGCGTGCCTTCCAGCAGCTCACGACGGTCGGCCAGGGGAATCTGCTCACCCAAGGCCAACAGGCTGTCGATGGAGCCACGCATGGCGGTCAGCGGCGTACGCAGATCATGGGACACCGAGGCGAGCAGCGCACTGCGCAACTCCTCGGTCTGCCCGTGCAGGCGCGCCGCTTCCAGATCCGCCGCCAATTGGGCGCGCTCCAGGGCCTGGGCCAACGGTTGGCCGAGCGCCGCGATCAGCCGGCGCTGCTCCGGGGTCAGCGGTCGCTCGCTCTTCGGCGCCACGCCCAGCAGGGCCAGCGGCCCCTCTTCGCCGGCCAGCGGCCACCACCACCAGCGCCCGCCCGGCAAGGTGCCGGTACCCAGCCCGGCTGGCTGGGCGTGCTGCCAGGACCAGTCGGCGGCGGCGCGCTCCTGTTCGGTGAGCAGGCGCTGCACACCGGCCTCGACCTTCCACACACCGTCGCGGTCACGCGACTGCAGGCTGATCTCGACCTCCTGCCACAGGCCGAACTGCTGGGTGGCGGCGGAGAACACCGCCTGGCGGTCGGTGGCCACGGTGAGCTTGCGCGACAGTTCGAGCAGCGCAGTCGTCTCCGCCTGGGTCTGGCGCAAGGCCTGCAATTGGCGGCGCTGGCGGCTGGCCAGATTGCCGGTCAGCCCGGCCATCAGCAGGAAAAACAGCAGGGTCAGCACGTCCTGCTGGCGGGCGATCTTCAGCGACAGCAGCGGCTCGATGAACAGCAGGTTGTAGGCCAGGAACGACAGACCGGCGCACAGCAGCGCCGGCCCCAGGGAGCTGCGCACCGCCACCACCAGCACGGCGGCGAGGAAGATCAGCGAGATGTTCGGCAACTGGATAAAGTGCGCCAGACCCAGCGCGGCGCTGCTGGCCACGGCCGTCGCCAGCCCCGCCAGCAGGTAGTCGCGCCAGGCCAGCGACTCGCGCGCTCGCGGCCTGGCCGGAGCCAGTTCCGCCTCGGTGTCCAGCACGCTGATCTCCAGGCCCTTGCCGGCGGCCAGCAGGCGCTCGGCCAGGCCTTGGCCGAAGCGCCAGCGGCGGCGCAGGCGCTGGCGGCTGCGGCCGACCAGGATCAGGCTGGCGCGGCGTTCGCGGGCATGGGCCACCAGGGTGCGGGCGACCTCGCCGGCGCGCAGGTTGACCACCTCCCCACCCAGGCGCTCGGCCAGCTGCTGGGCCGCTTGCAGATTGCCCAGGCGCTCCTCGTCGCGCGGGCCGCCGGTGTCCACATGCACCACCGACCAGGGCAGATGGCGCCGTTCGGCGACCCGGCTGGCGTGACGCACCAGGCGCTCAGCCTGACCGTCGCCGTCGATGCCGACCAGCAGGCGGCCGCGCACGCTCGGCGCCTCCTGGCCCTGCTGGCGATAGCGGCGGTTGAGGTCGGCATCCACCCGCGCGGCGGCGGTGTGCATGGCCAACTCGCGCAATGCGGTGAGGTTGGTCTGCGAGAAGAACGCGTCGATGGCCGCCCGGGCCTGTTCGGGCACATAAACCTTGCCCTCGCGCAGGCGCTCGAGCAGCTCGCGCGGCGGCAGGTCGATCAGCAGGATCTCGTCGGCCTCCTGCAGCACCCAATCCGGCAGGGTCTCGCGCACCTGTACGCCGGTGATGTCGCGCACCTGGTCATTGAGCGCCTCCAGGTGCTGCACGTTGACCGTGGTATAGACGTCGATGCCGGCGTCGAGCAGCTCCTGCACGTCCTGCCAACGCTTGGCGTGGCGGCTGCCGGGGGCATTGCTGTGGGCCAGCTCGTCCACCAGCACCAGCTGCGGCGGCTTGGCCAGCAGGCCATCGAGGTCCATCTCCTGCAACGGGCGCTCGCGGTACTCCACGCGCTTGAGCGGTTGCTGCGGCAGGCCGGCGAGCATCGCCTCGGTCTCCGCCCGGCCGTGGGTCTCGACCACCCCGACGCGCAGGTCGACACCCTGGCGCATCTGCGCCTGGGCGGCCTGCAGCATGGCGTAGGTCTTGCCCACGCCAGGCGCCGCGCCGAGGAAGACCTTCAGCCGGCCGCGGCCCTCGCGGGGCATCTCGGCCAGCAGTGCATCGGCGCGTAGCGCATCACTCATGGGCTGTTCTCGTTCACGGCGAAGGCGCGATTGTCCGCCAGCGCCAGGTTCAGCGCCAGCACGTTGACCACCTCAGGGCCGATGGCAGAGCGCTCGGTGTGCTGTTCGATCAGCCGCTCCAGGCTGGCGCTCGGCAGGTGCCGAGCGGCGGCGATACGCGCCACCTGCCAGCGCGCGGCGGCCGGCGACAAGTGCGGGTCGAGGCCGCTGGCCGAGGTGCTGACCAGCTCCAGCGGCACCGGTGCACTGCCCTCGCCGAGCAGGCGCTGAGCGTCCTTGGCGATGCGCTCGGCCAGCGCCGGGTTGCTCCGCGCCAGGTTGCTGGCGCCGCTGGCCACGGTGGCGAAACCGGCGGCCGAGGGGCGCGGCTGGAACCACTGGGCGCCTTCGAAGTTCTGCGCCAGCAGCGCGCTGCCGAGCAGTTGGCCCTGGGCATCGTGCAGCAGGCTGCCATTGGCCTGTTCGGGGAAGGCCACCTGGGCCACGGTGGTGACCAGCAGCGGATAGGCCACGCCGGTGATCAGGGTCATCAGACCGAGAATGCCGAGGGCCGGACGGAGTTGCTTGAGCATGATATTTCTCCCAAATCCTCAGAAGTTCACTGAACTAGTCCCCTCTCCCACTTGTAGGAGAGGGTTAGGGAGAGGGCTTCTGTGTTGCTAATTACCCTCTCCCCCGGCTCCTCTCCCGCACGCGGGAGAGGGGAGCAAAAGCGCTACACCAGCCCCAGCATCACCAGCAGTACATCAATCAGCTTGATGCCCACGAAGGGCGCGAGGATGCCGCCCAGGCCGTAGATCAGCAGGTTGCGCCGCAGCAGGCTGGCCGCATCCGCCGCCTGCACGCGCACGCCGCGCAGGGCCAGGGGAATCAGCACGATGATGATCAGCGCGTTGAACACGATGGCCGAGAGAATGGCGCTCTGCGGACTGTGCAGCTGCATGATGTTGAGCGTGCCCAGCTGCGGGTAGATGCCGGCGAACAGCGCCGGCAGGATGGCGAAATACTTGGCCACGTCGTTGGCCACCGAGAAGGTGGTCAGCGCGCCGCGGGTCACCAGCAGTTCCTTACCCACCTGCACCACATCCAGCAACTTGGTCGGGTCGCTGTCCAGGTCCACCAGGTTGGCGGCCTCGCGGGCGGCCTGGGTGCCGTCGTTCATCGCCAGGCCGACGTCGGCCTGGGCCAGCGCCGGGGCGTCGTTGGCGCCGTCGCCGCACATGGCCACCAGCTTGCCGTCGGCCTGCTCGCTGCGGATGCGCTGCAGTTTCTTCTCCGGCGTGGCCTCGGCGATCACGTCATCCACGCCCGCCTCGGCGGCGATGGCGGCGGCGGTCAGCGGGTTGTCGCCGGTGACCATCACGGTGCGGATGCCAAGCTGGCGCAGCTCGGCGAACCGCTCGCGAATGCCCGGCTTGACCACGTCCTTGAGGTGGATGGCGCCGAGCAGGCGATTGTCGCCGGCCACCAGCAACGGCGTACCCCCGCTCTGGGCGATCTTGTCGACCTCGCGCGCCAGGTGCTCGGGCATCTGCTCGCGGCTCATGCCCAGGTACAGCAGTACCGCGTCCACCGCGCCCTTGCGGAAGCTGCGGCCGCTCCAGTCGGCCCCGGACAGGCGCGTCTCGGCACTGAAGGCGATGCCGCGCACCGAGCCACGCTCCGGCGCCTCCACCGGGCTCAGGGCACGCAGGTACTCGACGATGGACTTGCCCTCCGCCGTGTCGTCGGCCAGCGAGGCCAGCAGCGCCGCCTCGGCCAGGTCGCGCCCGTTGACGCCCGGTGCCTTGACCAGCGCGCTGCAGCGGCGGTTGCCGAAGGTGATGGTGCCGGTCTTGTCCAGCAGCAGGGTGTGCACATCGCCCGCCGCTTCCACGGCGCGGCCGGACTTGGCGATCACGTTGAGGCGCACCAGGCGGTCCATGCCGGCGATGCCGATAGCCGAGAGCAGCCCACCGATGGTGGTGGGGATCAGCGTCACCAGCAGCGCCACCAGGTACACCAGCGGCAGGTCGCCGCCGGCGTAGCGGGCGAACGGCTGCAGCGCGGCCACCACCAGCAGGAAGATCAGGGTCAGGCCGATCAGCAGGATATCCAGCGCCACCTCGTTCGGCGTCTTCTGCCGCTTGGCGCCTTCGACCAGGGCGATCATCCGGTCCAGGGTCGACTCGCCGGGGTTGGCGGTGATCTGCACCAGCAGCCAGTCCGACACCACGCGGGTGTTGCCGGTGACGGCCGAGCGGTCGCCGCCGGACTCGCGGATCACCGGTGCGGATTCGCCGGTAATCGCCGCCTCGTTGACCGCGGCAATGCCTTCGATCACCTCGCCGTCGCCGGGGATCAGCTCGCCGGCCTCGACACGCACGATATCGCCACGACGCAGCTGGCTGGCGGCCACGGCCTGAAACTGCTCGCCGACCTTGCGCCGCGCGGTGAGGCCCTGGCTACCGGCCTTGAGGCTGTCGGCGCGGGCCTTGCCACGGCCCTCGGCCAGGGCTTCGGCGAAGTTGGCGAAGAGCACGGTGAACCACAGCCACAGGGCGATCTGCACGGCCAGGCCGACGCTGACCGCAGGGTTGGGAATGAAGCACAGCACGGTGGTGAGGATGGCGGTCAGCTCGACTACCAGCATCACCGGCGCCCGCTTGAGCTGGCGCGGATCGAGTTTGACGAAGGCCTGCTTGAGCGCCGGTTGCCACAGCGCCTGGAAGCTGGTCTTGGAGGTTTGCACGGCACTACTGGGCGCGCGGGTTGGGGCATTCATCTTGGTTCTCCCTTAGAACGCCAGGTGTTCGGCCAGCGGGCCCAGGGCCAGCGCAGGCAGGAAGGTCAGGCCACCGACCAGCAGAATGGTCAGGGTCAGCAAGGTGACGAACAGCGGGCCGTGGGTAGGGAAGCTGTTGTCGTTCAGCGGTGCGCGCTTCTTCGCCGCCAGGCTGCCGGCGATGGCGAGGATCGGCAGGATGTAGCCGAAGCGCCCGAGCAGCATGGCCAGGCCGATCAGCAGGTTGTGGAACGCCGTGTTGGCGCCGAAGCCGCCGAAGGCAGAGCCGTTGTTGGCGGTGCCCGAGGTGTAGGCGTATAGCGCCTGGCTGAAGCCGTGCGGACCGGGGTTGCTGATCGAGGCCGCCGGGCCCGTCAGACTCACCGCCAGGGCGCAGAACACCAGCACGCCGATCGGCATCACCAGCAGGGTCGCCACCAGCAGGCGCACCTCGCGGGCCTCCAGCTTCTTGCCCAGGTATTCCGGGGTGCGGCCGATCATCAGGCCGGCGAGGAACACGGCGATCAGCACGAACAGCAGCATGCCGTAGAGGCCGGCGCCGACGCCGCCGAAGATCACCTCGCCGAGCATCATGTTGAACATCGGGATCATGCCGCCGATGGCGCTGAAGCTGTCGTGCATGGCGTTGACCGAGCCGTTCGACGCGGCCGTGGTGGTCACCGCCCAGAGCGCCGAGGCAGCCACGCCAAAGCGACTCTCCTTGCCTTCCAGCGAGCCGGCCTGCTCGATCGGCAACGCCGCCAGCGCCGGGTTCGGCTGATGCTCGGCCCACAGGGTGATGCCCAGGCCAATGACGAACAGGATCAGCATGCAGGCCAGGATCGCGCGGCTCTGGCGCAGGTCCTTGACGTAGTGGCCGAAGCTGAACACCAGCGCCACCGGGATCAGGATGATCGCCGCCACTTCCAGCAGGTTGCTCAGCGCCGTGGGATTCTCGAAGGGATGCGCCGAGTTCACGCCGAAGAAGCCGCCGCCGTTGGTGCCGAGCTGCTTGATGGCGATCTGGCTGGCCGCCGGGCCGAGCGGAATGGTCTGATCGGCACCCGTGAGGGTCTTGACCTGCACGTAGTCGATAAAGGTCTGCGGCACGCCCTGCCACACCAGCAACAGCGCCAGGATCACGCAGAATGGCAGCAGGCCGTACAGCGTGGCGCGGGTCAGGTCGACCCAGAAGTTGCCGATGCCGGCGCTGGACTTGCG
This sequence comes from Pseudomonas sp. GD04019, assembly GCF_029837695.1. GTDB lineage: Bacteria > Pseudomonadota > Gammaproteobacteria > Pseudomonadales > Pseudomonadaceae > Aquipseudomonas. The sequence continues at coordinate 92,562 of NZ_JAOEEA010000011.1, read as the reverse complement.
CGCGATGCCGCGGGCGAAAGCCACCAGGATGGCCAGGCCCACCGCCGGGCTGACGAAGTTCTGCACGGTGAGGCCGATCATCTGGCTGAAGTAGCTCAGGGACGCCTCGCCACTGTAGGCCTGCCAGTTGGTGTTGGTGACGAAACTCACCGCCGTGTTGAACGCCAGGGTCCACTCCAGGCCCGGCAGTTGCTGCGGGTTGAGCGGCAGCACACCCTGCAGCAGCAGGATGGCGAACAGCACGACCAGGCTGGCCAGGGTGAAGGCCAGCAGCGCCAGGGCGTAGGATTGCCAGCTCTGATCGCGCCTCGAGTCGACACCGGCGACGCGGTAGCAGATGCGCTCGATGGGTTGCAGCAGCGGCGTCAGCAGCGTGCGCTCGCCCTCCATGGCGCGGTACAGATAACGCCCCAGCCAGGGCGCGGGTGCCAGCACCAGGACGAAGAAGGCCAGGATCAGGCCATAGTCTTGAAGTTGCATGGGGCCTCCTAGCCGCGCTCGGCGCGTAGCAGCGCCACCAGCAGGTAGATGAACAGCCCCAGGGCCAGGCCCAGGGACACCCCGTCGAGAATGCTCATGTGATCGCTCCGTAATGCGGACTACGCCGCTGTGGGCGAATTCTTCGCCTGGGCGGCGTAAAGGAGCGATTCCGCAAAGCGGTGTGGGCGATAAAGAATGCGTAAAGATCGCGCCCCACCGCTTTGTATCGGTGCCGATACATGGCCGACACGCTGCCGACACCTGAGCCATCGAGCATGGTGACGGGCGGCGTCAGCCCAGGCTCTCGGCCGGCTAGAATGCGCCAGCCCCTTCCCCGCCCGCAGTTTGGAGCCCGTTACGGTGCAAGCACTGACCGCCCGTGAGTCGCGCGTCCGCACGACCCGCGCCCTGATCGTCGACGACAACCTGGAACTGCGCGAGCTGCTGGGCGGCTATCTGACCCGTTTCAACATCGACAGCGAGGCCGTCGGCGATGGCAGTGCCATGCGCCGTGCGCTGGCCGCCAGCCACTTCGACGTGGTCATCCTCGACCTCATGCTGCCCGGCGAGGACGGCCTGGCCCTGTGCCGCGAGCTGCGCGCGGGCTCCGACATACCGATCCTGATGCTCACTGCGCGCTGCGAGCCGACCGACCGCATCATCGGCCTGGAGCTGGGCGCCGACGACTACATGGCCAAGCCCTTCGAGCCACGCGAGCTGGTGGCGCGCATCCAGACCATCCTCCGTCGCGTACGCGACGACCGCAGCGCGCCGCGCGAGGAGCCGCGCGCCAGCGTGCGCTTCGACGGCTGGACCCTGCACTGCGTGCTGCGCCAGTTGCAGTCCTCGGACGGCCTGGTAGTGCCGTTGTCCAACGCCGAGTTCCGCCTGCTCTGGGTATTCCTCGAACGCCCGCGCCGGGTACTCAGCCGCGAGCAGTTGCTGGACGAGGCGCGCGGCCGCTCCATCGAGGCCTTCGACCGCAGCATCGACCTGTTGGTCTCGCGCCTGCGCCAGAAGCTCGGCGACGATCCGCGCAGCCCGGCACTGATCAAGACCGTGCGTGGCGAGGGCTATTTGTTCGACGCCGCCGAGATCCGTTGATGCGCCGCGCCGACAGTCTGTTCGCCCGCCTGTTCGGCGTGTTCCTCGCCGCCATCCTGCTGGCCCATGGCCTGGCCTTCCTCTGGTTCAGCCACTACGGCCGCCCGCCGCCACCACCGCCGCCCATGGCCCGGTACGAGGCCCTGCGCCCACCGCCGCCGGGGCCGAGTATTCATGGTCCACTGATCGTGCTGGGCTTCCAGCTGCTGACCCTGATCGTCGCCGCCTGGTATGGCGCGCGCCTGCTCAGTCGGCCGATCCAGAGCCTTTCCGAGGCGGCCGAGCGGCTCTCCGACAACCTCGACAGCCCACCGCTGCCGGAGACCGGCCCGCAGGAGGCACGCCAGGCCGCACACGCCTTCAACCTGATGCAGCGGCGCATCCGCGAGCAGGTACAGCAGCGCGCGCGCATGCTCGCCGCCGTATCTCACGACCTGCGTACCCCGCTGGCACGCCTCAAGCTGCGTGTGGAGCAGATTCCCAACCCGCAACTGCGGGCACGCATGGGCCATGACCTGGGCGAAATGATCGGCATGCTCGACGCCACCCTGAGCTACCTGCACGAGCAGCGCAGTACCGAGGCTCTGCAGTGGCTGGACCTGCAGGCACTGCTCGAATCCATGGTCGAGGACGCCCAGGATCGCGGCGCCGAAGTGACTTTCCATGGCCACTGCGCACCGCTGCGCGTGCAGCCGCTGGCGCTGCGTTCCTGTGTCAGCAACCTGCTGGAGAACGCCCTGCGTTACGCCGGCCATGCGGCCATCGAGCTGCACGACAGCCGCGAAGGTGTCGAGGTGCGGGTGATCGACCACGGCCCGGGCATCGCGCCCGCGCAGCGCGAGGCGGTGTTCGAGGCGTTCTTCCGCGTCGAGGGCTCGCGAAACCGCAGCTCCGGAGGCGTCGGCCTGGGCCTGACCATCGCCCGCGAGGCGGCGCGGCGCCAGGGCGGCGATATCCTGCTCGTAGAGACCCATGGTGGCGGGCTGACCGCCATCCTGCGCCTGCCACGCTGACGAGTGGTAGGGCGGGTGAAACCCGCGCCTGCACCACGCTTGTCACGAATGACTCCGGACTGGGGCCTGTCGCGAGCTTCATCCACACTAGATGGCTGCGGTTTGTAGACGGCGCGATACAAAGTCCATAAACCCGCGACACAGAGCACGCCGAAGCTGACATCACCGGAGAACCCTCCGGCATGCCAACAACAGGAGTGACTCCCATGATCAGTGGTGTCAGCAGTTACTCGGGCTACAGCGGCTATACCTCGGTCCAGCGCAGCAGCGCCGGCGGCGGTGGCTGCAGCGGTGGCCCGGCGCAGGTACAGGAGAAGCTGTTCAGCCTGCTCGACAGCGATGGCAGTGGCGGCATCGCCAAGGAAGAAATGCAGAGCGCGCTGAGCGCAGCCAAGGAAACCGACAGCAGCCTGACCATCGACATCGACGAGCTGTTCAGCCAGCTCGACGCCAACGGCGACGGTAGCCTCGACAGCGAGGAAACCGCGGCCCTGGCGCCACCACCGCCGCCCGGCGGCCCCAATCCCGAGGAGATGTTCGCCAAGCTGGATGCCAACGGCGACGGCAGCATCGACACCGACGAGCTGAGTGCCCTGCCCGGCCCTGGCGGCAAGGATTCCGCCGGCCTGCTGGCGGAACTGGATGCCGACGGCGACGGCGGCCTCAACCTGGACGAACTGGCCGCCCTGGCCCCGCCTCCACCACCACCCGCACAGGGCGCAGCCGGCAGCGGGGAGCTGTTCGGCCAGCTGGACAGCGATGGCAACGGCAGCGTCAGCCAGGACGAGCTGAGCAGCCTGCTCGACGCGGTCGCCCAGCCGCCCAAGGCCGACAGCAACGAGGAGGAAAACTACGCGGGGCTGATCGCCAAGCTGCTCAAGCAGTATCAGGAGAGTGCCGGCTACCAATCGAGCATCGGCAGCCAGCTGAGCATTTCCGCCTGAAACAAGAAGGCCCGCATCTCCAGTGGAAATGCGGGCCTTTCGGCACCTGCGGAGGTTATTCGGCCGGAGCCTCTTCCTCGGTGCTTTCTTCTTCCAGCAGACCTTCCATCTCGGGCTCTTCCGCGCCCAGGTCCGCGACGCCCATGCCCATACCGGCACCGCTGGCGAAGGCCATGGCGACGAACTCCTCGACGGTCATCTGCTTGCCGTTGAAGTCGACCTTGTCGTTGGCGTAGTGCAGGCTGGTGACGATGTTGTCACCTTCCAGTTTGGCCAGCTCGGTGGACAGGGCCATGCCACTGGCCATCTCGGTCATCATCGAGGCCTGCTGGGCAACGGCCTCCTTGTCGGTCTCGCCGCCGATGGTGGCCTGCAGGCCGATCACGTCGCCGATCATGGCCTTGGAAACGCTGACCTTGGCATCCAGCTGAGCGATCAGCTGCTTGGCCAGTTGATCCGGCGGCAGCTCGAAGGACTCGGGCTTGTTCAGGTCAACGGCCAGGCTCAGGCTGCTCTCGCCGTTGGCGGTCTTGAACGCCAGTTTCTCCAGGGCGATGCTCGGCTTGGCGGCCAGCAGTTTGTCCACGTCCACCATCAGCTGGGCCTGTTGCGCTTCGCTCAGCTCCGGCAGGTTGGCCTCGTCTTCCAGGCTGGCCTGTTGCAGCTGACCGGTGCTCTTGATGATCTCGCTGTACAGGGCGAGCATCGATTGCAGGGCTGCGGCGTCGATGTTCTTCACGCTGGAGATCATTTCCAGGCCGCCGATATCGTGGCCTTGGTAGCTGACCATGCCGACGTTGTAGCTGGAGCGGCCAGCCAGCTTGCCGTCGGCTTCGCTGGTTTCGTCGCGCTGTACGAAGTCTTTCAGCAGTACCGGGGCAGCTTCGCCAACCTTGACCTCGACGACCTGCAGCTTGACCTCGTTCTGGCCCAGGTAGAAATCGCTGGCGCTCTTGGCGGTCTGGCTGTTCAGGGTCAGACCCTTGAACTCGATGGTCATCGGCTCGCCGCTGGAGGGCAGCTTGGAGCTGACCTTGACGCTTTCCATCAGGCCGCTGGCGTCGATTTCCTTGGCGCCGGCGGTGGTGTCGAAATCGACGGTCAGGCCGCTGAAGTCCAGATTGCTGTCTTCATCCAGGGCGACCTGCAGCGGGTTCAGGCGCACCGTGCCTTCCACGGACTGGTCGTAGCCGAGGCTGGCCTGGCCTTCCAGCGGCGAAACGCCCTTGCTGGCGGCGAACCATTTTTCCAGGGCCGGGTTGGCTTCCAGGGCGTAGTTGCTGGTGGCCATGACCGGCATCAGCTTGAACGCCTTGAGGCGCGACAGCGGGAAGGGACCGTGTTCGATACGGTCGGTGATCACCCACTCCAGCTGCTGCGCGGTCTCGCCGTCCAGCGAGCCGTTGAACTTGACGCGGTAGCGCGCGTCGCTGTTGAAGAAGTGGCGATCCAGCGAGAGCAGCTCGACGGAAACGTCGAGACCGAGTGCCGGCAGGGTCTTAGCCATGTCGGCGTTGACCTGCTTGATCGATGCGTCCAGCACCGCCGGCAGCTGTTGGCCGGTGTACCAGGCTCCGGCCGTGCCGAGGGCGCCGGCGGCCACGATGACGCCTATTGCGATACCTGCAGATTTTTTCATGGGATGACTCGCAAATTGTCCGTTGTGTTGTGTTGGTCTTTCTTCCCTGAACCGCGCGAGGCCTCTGTGGACCCGATCATCACGGTCTGAGGCGGGGCTATTGCCCGGCTTCGGCCATGCCAGCCGAAAAGCCGGACAAGGCTATCACCGTGGCATTCCGCCCACCAAGGACGGTGAGCAGAATTCTGCACAGGATGCCAACTACTCCCCGTCCTTGCGCTCGGCATCCGCTTCGATGACTCGCGGGGTATTGCCAACCCAGTCGCCGAGCAGGCTGTAGGCCACGGCCAGCAGGGTCGGGCCGAGGAACAGGCCCATGAAGCCGAAGGCCAGGATGCCGCCGAATACGCCGAGCAGCACCACCACCAGCGGCAGGTTGCCGCCACGGCTGATCAGGTAGGGCTTGAGCACGTTGTCCACGCCGCTGATGACGAACATGCCCCAGATGCCGAGGAACACCGCCATGCCGTAATGCTCCTGGCTGACCAGCCAGGCGGTGGCGGGAATCCACACCAGCGGCGGTCCCATGGGGATCAGGCTGAGGATGAAGGTGATGATGCCCAGCACCAGGGCACCGGGCACACCGGCGATATAGAAGCCGATCATGGCCAGCAGAGCCTGGGCCGCCGCGGTGCCGATCACGCCGTTGACCACCCGCTGCACGGTGCCCGCCACCAGGCTCAGATAGTGCTCGGCACGGTCGCCGATCAGACGTTCCAGCAGGCTGTGGACGAAGGCCGCCATGCGCGGGCCGTCGCGGTAGAAGAAGAACACCAGCACCAGGCTCAGGGCCAGCTCCAGCATGCCGCCGCCGATCTGCGCGCTGCGTGCCAGCAGCCAGTTGCCGACCTGGCCCAGGTACGGGCGCACGGTGGCGAGCAGGGCCGCGCCCTCCTCGTCGATACGCGTCCAGATACCCACCAAACGGTCACCCACTAACGGTAGGCCGCCCAGCCAGGTCGGTGGGTCCGGCAGGCCGTCGCCCTGGAAGTCCTTGAACAGCTCGGTGGCGTCGCGGATATGGTCCGCCAGGTTGAAGCCCAGCCATACCAGCGGCACCGCCACCAGCACCATCCAGCCGGCGGTGAGAATGGCCGCGGCGGTGTTTTCCCGGCCATCCAGGGCGCGGGTCAGCAGGCGCATCAGCGGCCAACTGGCGAAGGCCAGCACGGCGGCCCAGAACAGCGCCGAGAAGAACGGGGCCAGCACCCAGACGCAGGCGCCGAGCAACGCAAGCAGCAGGATCTGCACCAGCAGGCGATCATTGTTCAACATGGTTCGATATTCCCAGGATCCGGGCAGAAAGCGGCCCGGCTCGCCTCATTGTTCAGCGTAGTTGTTGCAGACTCAGGCCCGCGCCCTCGGCAGCCACCACCTGCAGACGGTTGCCGCGCACGCCGCGGCGCTCCAGCTCCGCGCGCCAGGCCTCGGCTTGTGCACCGGCAAGGCCAACGCGCAGGGTGCTGTCCAGGCTCAGGGTGCGGGCCAACAAATCGCCCCACTGCTCGTCCGGCGCGCCCAGCTGCGGCAGGCTCAGCTCACCACTGCTCTTGAGCTGGCGCAGCAGGGTGCCAGCGGTGGGCAGCAATGCCGGCAGGGCCGCATTGGCGTCCAGCTGCTCCACGTGCAGGTAGGAACGGCGATTGCCGCGGGTGATGCCGTACAGGGCCAGCAGGCTGTCCTGTTGCGGCTCGGCCAGACGCAGCAGCAGGTAGCTCTGGCGCTCCTCGGGACCGTACAGCTTGGCGTTGCCGAAGATGGCGTTGGCGAACAGGCTGCTGGAGCCACAGTCGCGCCCCTCGCACCAGAACAGCAGCTCGGCGCCCTGCCCCTGCAGGTGCTCACGGGCCGCCGTCAGCGCCTCGCGCGGCGAATGCTCCTCCGGCAGGCGATAGGTCAGCGCACGCAGGCGCCCCTCGGCGAGCACCTCGGCGGCACGCAGCTGGCCGCTGATGCGGCGCAGGCTGTCCTGCGGGTAGCGCTTCTCCGCAGCAGGTTGATCGCGGTAGTCGACGATCTCAGCGCGCGGGAAGCGCGGCAGGCTGTCCAGGTCCTGGCTGCCAGGCAGATCAGCGGCCAGCAGTGGCGTACAGATCAGAGTCAGGCAAAAAGCGAAATAACGCATGCGGCTCCTTAGCGTGTCAGCATGCTTTGCGCGGTTTTCACCACGCGATCATCGTCCTTGGCCCGCTCCGGTATCAGCAGGCCGCGCTGCACCGCCGGACGCGCATCGAGCGCCGCCATCCAGCGTTGCAGATACTCCAGACCATCCACCGAGACGCCGGCCCAGTCGTGCACACGCACCCAGGGATAGGTGGCGATATCGGCGATGCCGTAGTCGCCGGCCAGGTACTCGGCCTCGCCCAGACGACTGTCGAGCACTTCGTAGAGGCGGCGAGTCTCGTGCTGGTAGCGATCGATGGCGCCTTGCAGCTTCTCCGGGAAGTAGCGGAAGAACACGTTGGCCTGGCCCTGCATGGGCCCTACTCCGCCCATCTGGAACATCAGCCACTGCAATGCCAGGGAACGGCCCTTGGGGTCGCTGGGCAGCAGCTTGCCGGTCTTCTCGGCCAGGTAGATGAGGATGGCGCCGGACTCGAACACGGCAAAGCCGTCGTCGACGATGGCCGGGATGCGCCCGTTGGGGTTGATGCGCAGGAACTCGGGGGTCTTCTGCTCCTTCTTGTCGAAGGACAGCGCGTGCACCTGATACGGCAGGCCCAGTTCCTCCAGCGCGATGGACGCCTTGTGTCCATTCGGCGTGGCGGCGGTGTACAGATCGATCATGGCAATCTCCGATACGACCTGCACAGCCTCGGCAGTTGCCGGGGCCGCGTCAAGCGTGGCGGAAGAATGGATTGAAACAGTCTGCAACCTGCTGTGCACCGGCCTCGTCGTTGAGGTGCAGGTGATGGCCGCCAGGAAGGATATGGGTCTCGAAGGCAGTGCCCTCGATCAGGCTCCTCAGGTGCGGCTCGACATTCATCTGCCCACCCTCGGCAAGGATCAGGCTGACCGGGCACTGCACGGCGCGGACGAACTGCTCGACATGGGCAAAGGTCAGGCGCATCACCGAGGGCAGGGTCAGGCGGATATCGGTACGCCAGGTATAGCCACCCGGCACCGGCTCCAGGCCGCGCTGGGCCAGCAGCTCGGCGGCCTCGCGGCTGACCGCGACCACGCCGCGCATACGCGCCTCGGCGGCTTTGTCCATGTCGACATAGACCGGCTTCTGCTTGTCGCGTACCGCCAGGCGCGCACGCAGCGCATCGCCCAGGCGCTTGGGCGCGCTGTCGGCCTCGGCGGTGTACGGCACCAGGCCGTCGATCAGCGCCAGGCGCTCGATGCGCTCCGGTACCGCCGCTGCCAGCAGCGTGGAGATGATGCCGCCTAGCGAATGGCCGAGCAGCGAGAAACGCTGCCAGCCGAGCTGCTCGGCCACCAGCAGCACATCCTCCAGGTACTCCCACATGCTGTAGCTGGAGTTGCTGGCGTAGTGCCCGGAATGGCCGTGGCCGGGGAAGTCCAGGGCGACGATGCGCAGGCCTTCCAGCTTGGGCGCCAGGCGCGCGAAGGTCATGGCGTTGTCCAGCCAACCATGCAGGGCGATGACCGGGATGCCGTCCTCGGGGCCGAACAGGTGCGCCGCCAGCTCCACATGCGGCAGGCTGAAACGGGTTTCTTCCACCTTGATGCTCATGCGGAACGCTCCATGCCCTGCCCTTGCCAGCGGCCGAACAGCTCGCGCAGCAGGCGCGCGGTGTCCTGCGGACGCTCCAGCGGGAACATATGGCCGCCGGGCAGGCTCAGGTATTCGCCCTGGCGCACGCGGCTGACCTGGCGGGCATGGTGCGGCAGCACCACCTTGCTATGGCGGCCACGCACCACCGCCAGCGGCACGGCGAGCTGCTGCGGGCGCCCCGGCACTGTGTGCGGCACGCTGCGGTAGATGCTGATCTCGGTGGCCGGGTCGAAGCGCAGGCGCAGCCCCTTGCCCTCCTCGCGCAGACCGTGACGCACGTAGGCGTCCAGGCAGTCGGGGTCGAAACGGCGGAACAGGGTCTTGCCAGCGAAATAATCGCGAGCCTCGCTGAAGTCGACGAAGGCCTCGCGGCGGCCGACGGTACGGCCGGCCGGGGTGATCTTGTCGATGAAGCCGAAGCGCTTGGCCGCGCGGATCACCATGCGGTCGACACCGGTGAGCAGCGGCGAATCCAGCATCACCACGCCGCGATACAGCTCGGGACGGCGCAGTGCGGCGTGGTAATGCAGCACACCGCCCAGCGAATGGCCAACGCCCCACACCGGCTCGGCACCCTGCTCCAGGTGCAGGATCAGCTCGTCCACCAGGTTGTTCCAGTTGTCGTCCACCGGGAAGCGCGGGTCATGCCCGTGCTGCTCCAGGTGCTGCACCTGGTAGTCCGGCGCCAGGGCGGCGAACAGCTTGCCGTAGGTGGCCGAGGGAAAGCCGTTGGCGTGGGCGAAGAAGATGGTTTGCGACATGGCGGGCGGACTGCAGAGGGATTCCCGGAGATTGTCCGGCACGCCTGGCCGGGCGGCAATCGGCAGAAGATGCCAGAAGCGCCAAACAACAGGTGCAGCGCGCCAAAACGTGCGCGCCAGAGGGGCTGCATTGCGCAGCCCCGAGTCAGGCTCAGGCGGTCTGGGTCGCCGGCGCGCCGCGCAGGCGGTCTACCACGGCCGCGGCCAGCAGGGTCACCGCCACCGGCACCAGCCAGCCCAGGCCTTCGGCGGCCATCGGCAGATGGGCGAAGACATTCGGTACCAGGCCGCTGAAGCCGGCCGCATTGAGGGCATCGGCCAGGCCGAACACCAGGGTCACGGCCATGGTCGGCACGAACACCCGTGGCGCCGAGCACCAGAAGCTGCCCAGCAGGCTGAGCGCCACCAGCACGATGGCCAGCGGATAGAGTCCCACCAGCACTGGCACCGAAACGCTGATCAGCTGAGTCAGCCCCTGATTGGAGACCAGCAAACTGAACAGGCCGAACACCAGCACCATGGTCCTGTAGGAGATCGGCAGCAGCTTGCTGAAGTATTCGCCACAGGCGGTCAGCAGGCCGACGGCGGTGGTCAGGCACGCCAGGGTGATCACCACCGCCAGCAGCAGGCTGCCATAGGTGCCGAAGGTGTGCTGCACGTAGGTGGTGAGAATCTGCACGCCGTTCTGTGCATCGCCTGCGATGCCCTGGCTGGTGGCGCCGAGGTAGAACAGCGCCAGGTACACCAGGGACAGGCCGGTGGCGGCGATGACGCCGGCGACCACCGAATAGCGGGTGACCAGGCGGCCATCGCGGATACCGCGATCCTTGATCGCGGTGGCGATGACGATGCCGAACACCAGCGCGCCGAGGGTATCCATGGTCAGGTAGCCCTCCAGGAAACCCTTGACGAAGGGCGCGGCCTGGTAGGCCTCCGTGCTCTGGCCGATCTCGCCGGCCGGCGCCAGCAGCGCCGCCCCACCCAGCACCAGCAGCGCGGCGAGCAACACCGGGGTGATGAACTTGCCGATGCTGTCCACCAGCTTGCCCGGGTTGAGGGCGAGGAACAGCACGGCGGCGAAATAGGCCGCGCTGTACAGGGCCAGCGGCAACGGCTCGTTACCGGTGAAGGGCGCCACGCCCATCTCGAACGACACCACGGCGGTACGCGGAGTAGCGAACAGCGGGCCGATGGCTAGGTACACGGCCACCGCGAGCAAGGTACCGGCAAAGCGACCGAGCGGCGCGGTCAGCTCGTCCATGCCGCCGCCGACGCGAGCCAGGGCCACCACGGTGAGCAGCGGCAGGCCGACGCCGGTGATCAGGAAGCCGAAGGCGGCGGACCAGACGTTGTCGCCGGCGGCCATGCCGGCACTGGGCGGGAAGATGATGTTGCCGGCACCGAGGAACAGGGCAAAGGTCATGAAGCCCAGGGCCAGGAGGTCGAGGCTTTTCAAACGAGTCATAGCAGGAAGTACCACAGACAGAATTTCATGGGAAAACGGCAGGGTTTCCGCTGGATTGGGAAACTCGATGGCCCCGCGTCCGGGGCCATCGAAGGGCTCCCTGTCCTTCCCTTGTGGGGTTGGATGGGAAAATGCTTGCAAGCCTAACGATTTTTCTCGCAGGCCGCGTCTGACAGCGGTCGATCTGTCGATACGAGGCAACTATCTGTCGCCTGGCTGCAAAGTTTCTGACCGGCAAGCCAGAAATGAAAAAGGCCGCCCTGAGGCGGCCTCCTTGCAGTCGCGAAAGCCTTAGGCCTTCTTGACTTCCCAGCCAGTCAGCTCGGCCAGGGCCTTGCCGATGTCGGCCAGCGAACGCACGGTTTTCACACCGGCGTCCTGCAGGGCGGCGAACTTCTCGTCCGCAGTGCCTTTACCACCGGAGATGATGGCGCCGGCGTGGCCCATACGCTTGCCGGGCGGCGCGGTCACACCAGCGATGTAGGACACTACAGGCTTGGTGACGTTGGCCTTGATATAGGCAGCGGCTTCTTCTTCAGCGGAACCGCCGATCTCACCGATCATCACGATCGCTTCGGTCTTCGGGTCTTCCTGGAACAGCTTCAGGATGTCGATGAAGTTGGAGCCCGGGATCGGGTCGCCACCGATGCCCACGCAGGTGGACTGGCCGAAGCCGGCGTCGGTGGTCTGCTTAACGGCTTCATAGGTCAGGGTGCCGGAGCGCGACACGATGCCTACTTTGCCCGGCAGGTGGATGTGACCCGGCATGATGCCGATCTTGCACTCGCCGGGAGTGATCACGCCCGGGCAGTTCGGGCCGATCAGGCGTACGCCCAGCTCGTCACACTTGACCTTGGCGTCCAGCATGTCGAGGGTCGGGATGCCTTCGGTGATGCAGACGATCAGCTTGATGCCGCCGTAGGCCGCTTCCAGGATCGAGTCCTTGCAGAACGGAGCCGGAACGTAGATCACCGAAGCGGTGGCGCCGGTGGCGTCAACGGCTTCCTTGACGGTGTTGAACACCGGCAGGCCCAGGTGAGTGGTGCCGCCCTTGCCCGGAGTCACGCCGCCAACCATCTTGGTGCCGTAGGCGATGGCTTGTTCGGAGTGGAAAGTACCCTGCGAGCCGGTGAAGCCCTGGCAGATGACTTTGGTGTCTTTATTGATCAGGACGCTCATTACTTGCCCTCCGCGGCTTTGACGACCTGCTGGGCAGCGTCGGTGAGGCTGGTGGCCGCGATGATGTTCAGACCGCTGTCGGCCAGGACCTTGGCGCCCAGCTCGGCATTGTTACCTTCCAGACGAACCACGACCGGGATCTTCACGCCGACTTCTTTCACGGCGCCGATGATGCCTTCGGCGATCATGTCGCAGCGCACGATGCCGCCGAAGATGTTCACCAGAACGGCAGCCACGTTGCTGTCGGACAGGATGATCTTGAAGGCCTCGGTCACGCGCTCTTTGGTAGCGCCGCCGCCGACGTCGAGGAAGTTGGCCGGCTTGCCGCCGTGCAGGTTGACGATGTCCATGGTGCCCATGGCCAGGCCAGCACCGTTGACCATGCAACCAATGTTGCCTTCCAGCGCGACGTAGTTCAGTTCCCACTTCTGCGCATGGGCTTCACGAGCGTCGTCCTGGGACGGGTCGTGCATGGCACGCAGCTTGGGCTGACGGTACATGGCGTTGGCGTCGATGTTGATCTTGGCGTCCAGGCAGTGCAGGTTGCCGTCTTTCTTGATCACCAGCGGGTTCACTTCCAGCAGCGCCAGGTCGTAGTCCTGGAACAGCTTGGCCAGGTTGACGAAGATGTGGGTGAACTGCTTGATCTGGTCGCCCTGCAGGCCCAGCTGGAAGGCCAGCTCGCGGCCCTGGTACGGCTGAGCGCCGACCAGCGGGTCGATGGTGGCCTTGAGGATCTTCTCGGGAGTCTCGTGAGCGACTTTCTCGATGTCCACGCCACCTTCGGTGGAAGCCATGAACACGATGCGGCGGCTGGAACGGTCGACGACGGCGCCGAGGTACAGCTCCTTGTCGATGTCGGTGCAGGACTCAACCAGGATCTTGGTGACCGGCTGACCGTTGGCGTCTGTCTGGTAGGTCACCAGACGCTTGCCCAGCCAGTTGGCGGCGAACGCCTTGGCGTCTTCCTTGTTCTTGACCAGCTTGACGCCGCCCGCTTTACCGCGGCCACCGGCGTGCACCTGGGCTTTGACAACCCACTCGCTGCCACCGATCTTTTCGCAGGCCGCAGCCGCTTCTTCCGGGGTGTCAACGGCAAAGCCAGTGGAAACCGGCAGGCCGTATTCAGCGAACAGCTGCTTACCCTGATACTCGTGAAGATTCATGCTTATCTACCGTTCTTCGTTTAGGTATTGCGCATTTCGGCGCTGCGCTCGAGGCGCCGCGCCACCTGTGACTGCACTGGTTAGCAGTCCGACGGACATTCCTGCGACTGGTCCTTGCGAACCGCCACGGGCCGTCCGCCGTGGTTTTTCCTGAAGCGCCCCGCCTTTACAGACGGGGCGCGGCACGCATCAACGCTTCTTGCGATTGGCGATGTGGATGGCGTGGCCATTCACGGCCAGGGCCGCTTCGTGCAGCGCCTCGGACAGGGTCGGGTGCGAGAACACCATCATGCCAAGGTCTTCGGCACTGGTGCCGAATTCCATGCCGATAGCGCCCTGCTGGACCAGCTCGGCCGCGCTCGGGCCGATCACATGCACGCCCAGCACGCGGTCGGTCTTGGCATCGGCGATGACCTTGACCAGACCGGCGGTGTCGTTGGCAGCCATGGCGCGGCCGCTGGCGGCGAACGGGAAGGTACCGACGTTGATCTCGACGCCTTCGGCCTTGAGCTGCTGCTCGGTCTTGCCGACCCAGGCGATTTCCGGGTGGGTGTAGATGACCGACGGGATCAGGTCGTAGTTCATCTGGGCCTTGTGGCCCTTGATGCGCTCGGCAACCATCACGCCCTCTTCCGAAGCCTTGTGCGCAAGCATCGCGCCGCGCACCACGTCACCGATGGCGTATACGCCCGGAACGCTGGTTTCGCACTGGTCGTTGACGAAGATGAAGCCACGCTCGTCCAGGGTCACGCCACTGTCGGCGGCCAGCAGATCGGTGGTCACCGGGCGACGGCCAACGGCGACGATCAGCTTGTCGAAGGTCAGCTTCTGCTCGCCGGTGGCGTCGGTGAAGGTCACAGTAACCTGCTTCTTCTTCACTTCGCTGCCAGTCACGCGGGCGCCCAGGCGGATGTCCAGGCCCTGCTTGCCGAGGATCTTCAGGGCTTCCTTGGAGATCTGCTCGTCGGCGGAAGCGAGGAACTTGTCCATGGCCTCCAGCACGGTCACTTCGGCGCCCAGGCGAGCCCACACGGAGCCCAGCTCAAGGCCGATGACACCGGCGCCGATCACGCCCAGCTTCTTCGGCACGGCCTGGAATTCCAGGGCGCCGGTGGAGTCGACGATCACGTCCTGATCGACCGGAGCCGGCGGGATGTCGACCGGACGGGAGCCGGAAGCCAGAATCACGTTGTCGGCTTCGACGATCTGGGTCTTGCCGTCCAGACCGGTGACTTCAACCTTCTTGCCGGCCAGCAGCTTGCCGTGGCCTTCCAGCAGGGTCACGCCGTTGGACTTGAACAGACCGGCGACGCCGCCGGTCAGGTTCTTGATGATGGTGTTCTTGCGCGCAACCATCTGCGGCACGTCGATGGTGACGCCCTTGGCCTCGATACCATGGACTTTGAAGCCCTCGTGGGCCTCGTGGTACTTGTAGGAGCTGTCCAGCAGCGCCTTGGACGGAATGCAGCCGACGTTCAGGCAGGTACCGCCGAGGGCGACCTTGCCATCCTTGTCCTGGTACTTCTCGATGCAGGCGGTCTTCAGACCGAGTTGCGCGGCCTTGATGGCGGCCACGTAGCCCCCGGGGCCAGCGCCAATCACTACCACGTCGAATTTCTGGGTCATAACTCATTCCTTCTCGAATAAAACCGGGTGGCCCCTTGTGGGGGCCACCGCGTTGCGCAGCCGTGGGATCAGATGTCCAGCAGCAGGCGAGCCGGGTCTTCCAGCAGATTCTTGATGGTGACCAGGAAGCTGACCGCTTCCTTGCCATCGATCAGACGGTGATCGTAGGACAGTGCCAGGTACATCATTGGGCGGATCACGACCTGACCATTGATGGCCACCGGGCGCTGAATGATGTTGTGCATGCCGAGGATCGCGGCCTGCGGCGGGTTGACGATCGGGGTCGACATCATCGAGCCGAAGGTACCGCCGTTGGTGATGGTGAAGGTGCCACCAGTCATCTCTTCGATCGACAGCTTGCCGTCACGGGCCTTCTTGCCGAAGGTGGCGATGCCGTTCTCGACTTCGGCCAGACTCATCAGCTCGGCGTTGCGCAGCACCGGAACCACCAGGCCACGGTCGCTGGATACGGCAACGCCGATGTCCTGGTAGCCGTGGTAGACGATGTCGTTGCCGTCGATCGAGGCGTTGACCGCCGGGAAGCGCTTCAGCGCCTCGACGGCGGCCTTGACGAAGAAGGACATGAAGCCCAGACGCACACCGTTGTGGGTCTTCTCGAACAGGTCCTTGTACTTGCTGCGCAGGGCCATGACTTCGTGCATGTCCACTTCGTTGAAGGTGGTCAGCATGGCCATGGTGGACTGGGCTTCGACCAGACGCTCGGCAACCTTGGCGCGCAGGCGGGTCATCGGTACGCGCTTCTCGACGCGATCGCCGGCGGCGAAGACCGGAGCTTCGGCAGCCGGAGCGGCCGGCTTGGCGGCAGCGGCCGGAGCGGACTTCTTGGCGGCGACGGCAGCAACGGCGTCTTCCTTGGTCACGCGACCACCCTTGCCGGTGCCGGTGATGCTGTTCGGGTCGATACCGCCCTCTTCGGCGATCTTGCGCGCGGCCGGCGACAGGATGGCGTCGTCATCGGCAGCAGCAGCCGGAGCGGCTGCCGCGGCCGGGGCGGCGGCAGGAGCAGCAGCCGGGGCGGCGACGGCAGCGCCGGCGTCACCCAGTTTGCCCAGCAGTTCGCCGGACAGGACGGTGTCGCCCTCGTTCTTGACGATTTCGGCGAGTACGCCGTCGGCTTCGGCGAGTACTTCCATCACCACCTTGTCGGTTTCGATGTCGACGATCAGCTCATCACGCTTGACCGCATCGCCCGGCTTCTTGTGCCAGGTAGCGACGGTGCCGTCGGCAACCGATTCCGGGAAGGTTGGGGCTTTGATCTCGATAGCCATTGTGTGTGTTTCCTTAAATTCGGTTTCTTCAAGGAGGCGACGGCCCGTGCCGCCGCCTCCGTGCGCGAAGGCGTTAAACAGTAAAGGCGTCGTTCAGCAGTTTTTCCTGCTGTTCGGCGTGCATCGAAGCGTAACCACAGGCCGGAGCAGCCGAGGCATCGCGGCCGGCGTACTGAAGGAACAGTTCCTTCTTGTGCGCGGAAGCGACACGGCGCATGTGGTGCTGGCTGCAATACCAGGCGCCCTGGTTCATCGGCTCTTCCTGACACCAGACGATGTGCTTGAGGTTCTTGTACGGCGCCAGAATCTCGGCCAGGTCGTCTTCCGGGAACGGATAGAGCTGCTCGATACGCACGATGGCGATGTCCTCGCGGCCTTCCGCACGGCGCTTGGCCAGCAGGTCGTAGTACACCTTGCCGCTGCACAGCACGAGACGCTCGACCTTCTTCGGATCGATCTGATCGATCTCGCCGATGGCGGTCTGGAACGAGCCTTCGGCCAGTTCTTCCAGGGTTGAGATGGCCAGCGGGTGGCGCAGCAGCGACTTCGGCGTCAGCACTACCAGCGGCTTGCGCAGCGGGCGAATCACCTGGCGACGCAGCATGTGGTAGACCTGCGCCGGGGTGGTCGGCACGCAGACCTGCATGTTGTGCTCGGCACACAGCTGCAGGAAGCGCTCCAGACGCGCGGAGCTGTGCTCCGGGCCCTGCCCTTCATAGCCGTGCGGCAGCAGCATGGTCAGGCCACACAGACGACCCCACTTGTGCTCGCCACTGGAGATGAACTGGTCGAACACCACTTGGGCACCGTTGGCGAAGTCGCCGAACTGGGCTTCCCAGATCACCAGCGCGTTGGGCATGGTGGTGGAGTAACCGTACTCGAAGGCCAGTACCGCTTCTTCCGAGAGGAAGGAGTCGTACAGCTGGAAGCGCGGCTGACCTTCATAGAGGTTCTGCAGCGGCAGGTAGGTGGTCGCGTCCTTCTGGTTATGCAGCGCCGCGTGGCGGTGCGAGAAGGTGCCGCGGCCGACGTCCTGGCCGGTCATGCGCACCGGGTGGCCTTCGAACAGCAGGCTGGCGTAGGCCAGGTTCTCGGCGTAGCCCCAGTTGATCGGCATGGCGCCGGCGGTCATCTTGGCGCGATCTTCCAGCACCTTGGAAACCTGACGCTGCAGCACGAAGCCTTCCGGGATCTCCAGCAGCTTGCCGGCCAGATCCTGCAGGGTCTTCAGGTCGCAGCGGGTGTCGTGACGCGCGGTCCAGGCATGGCCCAGGTACGGACGCCAGTCGACGAACAGCTCCTTGTTCGGCTCCTTGACCAGGCTCTTGACCACGTGCTGGCCGTTGTCCAGCGCGCTGCGGTATTCCTCGATGCGCGCGTTCACTGCGTCTTGGGTAACGCGGCCGGACTGCACCAGGCTCTCGGCATACAGCTCACGGGTGGTGCGCTGCTTGGCGATCTGCTGGTACATCAGCGGCTGGGTGCCGCTCGGCTCGTCGGCCTCGTTGTGGCCGCGACGACGGTAGCAGACCAGGTCGATGACCACGTCACGCTTGAATTGCATGCGGTAGTCGACGGCCAGCTGGGTGACGAACAGCACCGCTTCCGGGTCGTCGCCGTTCACGTGCAGGATCGGCGCCTGGATCATCTTCGCCACGTCGGTGGCGTACTCGGTGGAGCGCGAGTCATCGGCGCGGCTGGTGGTGAAGCCGACCTGATTGTTGATCACGATGTGGATGGTGCCGCCGGTCTTGTAGGCACGGGTCTGCGACATCTGGAAGGTTTCCATGACCACGCCCTGACCGGCGAACGCCGCGTCACCGTGGATGGAAATCGGCAGCACCTTGTCGCCGGTCGCGTCCTGGCGGCGGTCCTGACGGGCGCGCACCGATCCTTCGACCACCGGAGAGACGATCTCCAGGTGCGACGGGTTGAACGCCAGCGCCAGGTGGACTTCGCCGCCTGAGGTCATGACGTTGGAGGAGAAGCCCTGGTGGTACTTCACGTCACCGGAGGACAGGCCCTCGACCTGCTTGCCTTCGAACTCGTCGAACAGGTCGCGCGGGTTCTTGCCGAAGGTATTGACCAGTACGTTCAGACGACCACGGTGGGCCATGCCGATGACGATTTCCTTGGTGCCGTAGGAGCCGCAGCGCTGGATGATCTCGTCCAGCAGCGGGATCAGGCTCTCGCCACCTTCCAGACCGAAGCGCTTGGTGCCCGGGTACTTGGTGCCCAGGTACTTTTCCAGGCCTTCGGCGGCAGTCAGGCGCTCGAGCACATGGCTCTGCACCTCGGCCGAATAGGCCGGGCGGCCGCGCACACTTTCCAGACGCTGCTGGAACCACTTGCGCTGCTCGGAATCGACGATGTGGGTGAACTCGGCGCCGATGGTGCGGCAATATGTCTGCTGCAGCGACTCGTGGATTTCCCGTAGAGTCGCCTCCTCCTTGCCGATGTAGAGTTCACCGGTACGGAAGGTGGTGTCGAGGTCGGCGTTGGTCAGCCCATAGTGATGGACTGCCAGATCGGCTGGCGCAGGACGCTGCCACAGACCCAGCGGGTCGAGCGTGGAGGCCTGATGGCCGCGCATGCGATATGCCTGGATCAGGCGCAGAACTTCCACCTGCTTCTTCTCATGCTCGCTGCTCACGCTCCCGGCGGAAACCGGTTGAGCACGGCGCTGGTTCTTGGCCAGCAGCACGAAATGATCGCGGACAGTGGAGTGCGAAACGTCGGTGGCGGTATTCCCGTCGGCCGGCAGTTTCTGGAAGTAGGTGCGCCACTCTTCGGGCACAGCGTTGGGATCGTGCAGGTAGAGCTCATAGAGCTCTTCCACGTAGGCCGCGTTGCCACCGGATAGGTGGGCGCTGTCCCACATGCGCTGCATCACGCTTTCTTGCATGCTTGGTCACCCTCGGTAAGGGGACACCACCGGCGTAGAAGCCGTAGCTGGGCCATTCATAGTCCTGAAGCAGCGACCTGGTAAGCCACTACGGATCCCGCAGATAGTCCGGGTACCAGCCCGGATGCCCCTGCTGGTCGTCATTTTTCTTTCAAATAAGAGCCCTGGCTTTGTGAGCTGGGGCTCTGGCTTTACTGCGCCGGCGAATCGTTCCGCCGACGCAGGTGTTGCGTGAAGCTGTGTATCAGGTACCGCTCTGCAGCAGCATGTTACGTACGTGACCGATGGCCTTGGTCGGGTTCAGACCCTTGGGGCATACGTTCACGCAGTTCATGATGCCGCGGCAGCGGAACACGCTGAACGGGTCATCCAGGGACGCCAGACGCTCGGCGGTCTTGGTATCGCGGCTGTCGGCCAGGAAGCGATAGGCCTGCAGCAGCGCGGCGGGACCGAGGAACTTGTCCGGGTTCCACCAGAAGGACGGGCAGCTGGTGGAGCAGCACGCGCACAGGATGCACTCGTAAAGACCGTCCAGCTTCTCGCGCTCTTCCGGGCTCTGCAGACGCTCGATGGCCGGAGCCGGCGTATCGTTCTGCAGGAACGGCTGCACCTTCTCGTACTGCTTGTAGAAGATGCTCATGTCGACGACCAGGTCACGAATGACCGGCAGGCCCGGCAGCGGGCGAATGACCAGCTTGTTGCCCTTCACCACGGTGGAGATCGGGGTGATGCAGGCCAGGCCGTTCTTGCCGCTGATGTTCATGCCGTCGGAACCGCACACGCCTTCACGGCAGGAGCGACGGTAGGAGAAGCCCTCGTCCTGTTCCTTGATCAGGGCCAGCACGTCGAGAACCATCAGGTCCTTGCCGTCGATCTGCACGGTGAAGTCCTGCATGAACGGCGCGGCGTCTTTTTCCGGGTTGTAGCGATAAACGCTGACTTGCAAAGTGTTACCAAGAGACATGGTGGCCACCCTTAATAAGTACGTACTTTGGGTTCAAATGCAGGAACGGTCTTCGGCGCGAAGTTAACAGCGCGCTTGGCAACACGTTTCTCACCCGGGAAGTACAGGGAGTGGCACAGCCAGTTGGTGTCGTCGCGGTCCTCGTAGTCTTCGCGGGCGTGGGCGCCGCGGGACTCGGTACGGGTGTCGGCGGCGATGGCAGTGGCTTCGGCCACTTCCAGCAGGTTCTGCAACTCCAGCGCTTCGATACGCGCGGTGTTGAAGGCCTGGCTCTTGTCGGCAATCTTGACGTTGGCGATGCGCTCGCGCAGATCGGCCAGCTGAGTGATGCCCTTCTTCATGTATTCGCCGGTACGGAATACGCCGAAGTAGTTCTGCATGCACTGCTGCAGCTCTTTACGCAGCGGAGCCACATCTTCACCACTGCTGCGCTCGTTGACGCCGGACAGGCGCTTGAGCGAAGCCTCGATGTCGGTTTCGCTGGCACCACGGACTTCCACGCCTTCTTTCAGCGCTTTTTCCAGATGCAGGCCAGCGGCGCGGCCGAATACCACCAAGTCAAGCAGCGAGTTGCCGCCCAGACGGTTGGCACCGTGTACCGATACGCAGGCGACTTCACCCACGGCGAACAGACCTTCGATGATCTTGTCGTTGCCGTTGATATCCTGGGTGATGGCCTGGCCATGAATGTTGGTGGCAACGCCGCCCATCATGTAGTGGCAGGTCGGGATCACCGGAACCGGAGCGAGCACCGGGTCAACGTGAGCGAAGGTCTTGGACAGTTCGCAGATACCCGGCAGGCGGCTGTGCAGCACTTCTTCGCCGAGGTGGTCGAGCTTCAGCAGCACGTGGTCCTTGTCCGGGCCACAGCCGTTGCCGGCGATCACTTCCTTGACCATGGAACGGGCAACCACATCGCGGCCGGCCAGGTCTTTGGCGTTCGGAGCGTAACGCTCCATGAAGCGCTCGCCATGGGCGTTGATCAGGTAACCACCCTCACCACGGCAGCCTTCGGTGACCAGCACACCAGCGCCGGCGATGCCGGTCGGGTGGAACTGCCACATCTCGATGTCCTGCACCGGCACGCCGGCGCGCAGGGCCATGCCCACGCCGTCACCGGTGTTGATCAGGGCGTTGGTGGTGGAGGCGTAGATACGGCCCGCACCGCCAGTGGCCAGAACCACGGCCTTGGAGCGGATATAGACGGTTTCGCCAGTCTCGATGCAGATGGCGATGATGCCGACGATGGCGCCGTCCTGGTTCTTCACCAGATCGACGGCGTACCACTCGTTGAGGAACGAGGTGCCGGCCTTCAGGTTGGCCTGGTACAGGGTGTGCAGCAGGGCGTGACCGGTACGGTCAGCCGCGGCGCAGGTACGGGCAGCCTGGACGGACGGATTGTCCGGGCCCTTGGACTGGCCACCGAACGGACGCTGATAGATGCGGCCTTGTTCGGTACGGGAGAACGGCAGGCCCATGTGCTCGAGCTCGAACACGGCCTCCGGGCCCACGGAGCACATGTACTCGATCGCGTCCTGGTCACCGATGTAGTCGGAGCCCTTGACGGTGTCGTACATGTGCCAGCGCCAATCGTCGTTCGGGTCGGCCGAAGCGATGGCGCAGGTGATGCCGCCCTGGGCGGATACGGTGTGCGAGCGGGTCGGGAAGACCTTGGTCACCACGGCAGTCTTGTGACCGCCCTGGGCCAGCTGCAGTGCGGCACGCATGCCGGCACCGCCGCCACCAACGATGATGGCGTCATAGGAAAGAGTACGAATGCTAGACATGGATCAGAAACCCCACAGGATCTGCACACCCCAGACGAACACGACGAACTGGAGCACGCCGCAAACCGCCTGGACGAGGAAACGCACGCCGGTCGCCCAGCGGCCGATGGCCATGGGCGTCAGGTAGTCGGTGGTGATAGTCCACATACCGACCCAGGCGTGCACGATGAGAGCAACCAGAGCCAGCAGGCTGAAGATGCGCATCGCAGTGTGGGAAAACAGAGCATGCCACTCGGCGTAGCCGAGGCCCGGATTAGCCACCAGGTAGCCGATCAGGAACAGGAAATAAGCCGCGAGAACGACCGCAGATACGCGCTGGGCCATCCAGTCGTAGAGGCCCGAACGCGAGAAGTTGGTTACGTTGGTTACCATACCCAGACCCCCGCCAGAACAATGACCACCACCGAAACGGCGATGACGATCTTCGAGCCCAGCTTGCCGCCTTCCAGCGACTCGCCGACACCCATGTCCATGATCAGGTGGCGTACACCGGCCACCAGGTGATACAGCAGGGCGGACAGCAGGCCCCAGATGATCAGCTTGGCCAGCGGACTGGTCAGGCACGCCTGTACTTCTGCAAAGCCTTCCTCGGATGCCAGGGTTTTATCGAGCGCATAGAGCATCACGATGATACCGAGGAAGAGGATGACACCGGAAACACGGTGCAGAATGGACGTATAAGCTGTGATCGGGAGTTTGATTGTCCTGAGATCTAGGTTTACAGGTCGTTGGCTATTCACGGCTTTTTTCACACTAGAGGCCCCTAACAAGCAGGGCAAGTTGTCGGGAAGTGCACTGGTCAGGTACCCCTCACCAAGGGAGTGCCAGCCGTCTAATTGTAGGCCTTAAAGCCCCTGACGGCCGGGCGCAGAGTATAGACAGTTAGGTAACTAATGACAACGTAATGGCCCACCCCAAAAAGCGGATTGCACGCCATTAATAAATGACGTATTAGGCCATTCCCTTTGCCCCAAAAAAGGGCTGAAACCCCTCTGCTGTCTGGGTTTCAGTAAATTGACTTTCAGATTTATGTCTCTATAGTGTCCCGGGCCCTGCGTGGGGGGCTTCTGATGATTTCAAGCATAAACAGGAGGCCGAACATGGCTGACAAAAAAGCGCAGTTGATCATCGAGGGCAATGCCCCCGTAGAGCTGCCCGTATTGACCGGCACCGTAGGTCCCGATGTTGTCGACGTGAGGGGCCTGACCGCCACGGGTCGCTTCACCTTTGATCCTGGCTTTATGTCGACCGCCTCCTGCGAGTCGAAGATCACCTACATCGACGGCGACGCCGGTGTCCTGCTGCACCGCGGCTTCCCCATCGAGCAACTGGCCGAGAAGTCCGACTACCTGGAAACCTGCTACCTGCTGCTGAACGGCGAACTGCCGACCGCAGAGCAGAAGGCCAAGTTCGTCAGCACCATCAAGAACCACACCATGGTTCACGAGCAGTTGAAGAGCTTCTTCAACGGCTTCCGCCGCGATGCCCACCCGATGGCCATCATGTGCGGCGTGGTCGGCGCCCTCTCCGCCTTCTACCACGACTCGCTGGACATCAATAACGCCCAGCACCGCGAAGTCTCGGCCATGCGCCTGATCGCCAAGATGCCGACCATCGCCGCCATGGCGTACAAGTACTCCATGGGCCAGCCCATGATGTACCCGCGTAACGACCTGAACTACGCGGAAAACTTCCTGCACATGATGTTCAACACCCCGTGCGAGATCAAACCGATCAGCCCGGTACTGGCCAAGGCGATGGACCGCATCTTCGTCCTGCACGCCGACCATGAGCAGAACGCCTCCACCTCCACCGTACGTCTGGCCGGCTCGTCCGGTGCCAACCCGTTCGCCTGTATCGCCGCCGGCATCGCCGCGCTGTGGGGCCCGGCACACGGCGGCGCCAACGAAGCCGTACTGACCATGCTGGACGAGATCGGCAGCGTCGAGAACATCGACAAGTTCATCGCCAAGGCCAAGGACAAGAACGATCCGTTCAAGCTGATGGGCTTCGGTCATCGCGTGTACAAGAACCGCGACCCGCGCGCCACCGTGATGAAGAAGACCTGCGACGAAGTGCTGGCCGAGCTGGGCATCAAGAACGACCCGCAGCTGGAGCTGGCCATGCGCCTGGAAGAGATCGCCCTGACCGATCCGTACTTCAAGGAGCGCAACCTATACCCGAACGTGGACTTCTACTCGGGCATCATCCTCAAGGCCATCGGCATCCCAACCAGCATGTTCACCGTGATCTTCGCCCTATCGCGTACCGTCGGCTGGATCTCGCACTGGAAGGAAATGCTGTCCAGCCCGTACAAGATCGGCCGTCCGCGCCAGCTCTACACCGGCTACGACAAGCGCGACTACGTCAAGCTTGAAGACCGCAAGTAAGTTTTGCGGGCAAAGAAAAAGGCTGCCAATTGGCAGCCTTTTTTCATTTCTGACCTCAGCGTTTCTCGGCCAGATCACGCAACCCCTTCAGGGTATTGAACGGCGCATCCACCACGAAGCTGTTGGCCAGCCAGGACGGCACGCTGCCACCCGGCTCGGTGTGCACCTGGTAGATCACCTCGACCTTGCCGTCCTTCGGCACCAGGCTCCAGTAACCATTCAGGCTGGTGACCCGGGTGTGGTCCTGGTCGAGGGGGATGAACTTGGGCTGGCCGTCCATCTTGCGGGTCAGGCTGCCATCGGCGCCCTGCTCCGACACCACGTGCAGCACCGAATCACGGGCCTCCACCGGCCACGGCATCTCGAAACGGGTGTAGACCCAGCTCTCGGCGCCTTCGTGCTTGAGCAGGCTCTGCTCGGCGCAGGCATGAATCCAGGCGCAGGAGCCCTTCACGTCTTCCTGCAGCTTGCGCAGGGTCGCCACATCGCTGGCGATGGTGGTCACGCCACGATAGGCCTTGTACTTGGAGCCCGGCACCTCGCTCAGGTAGATCTTGATGCCGTCCTCGTCCTTGGCCAGCTGCCAGTCCTCGGCATGGGCCATACCAGCTGCCAGCAGGCTCAGACCACAGATGGCGGCCGCTCGACTCAATGCAATCATCATTGCTCCTTGGGGATATTGACCCGCCGGCAGCGCCGCCGGGCCTGGACTCGCTCAGGCGGTGGCCTGCTCCAGCCAGCCAATCAGGCGGACCGCCTCTTCGCGGCTGTCGCCACAGACGTAGTCCGCGGCGGAAAAAGCCAGGCAGACATCCGGACGCTCCGGGCTGCCGAAGATGGCGCAGAGAAACTCGGCGGTGAGGTGCAGGCAGCGCTCGCCCGCAGGCTTGCCCTGGGGCAGACCGGGAATCGGCGAACTGATGGAAGGCGCGATGCAACAGGCACCGCAGCCGGCACGACACTCCATAAGACCTCTCATGCGCTGAGCGGGCGCGATCTTAACGCCTGGGCGCCGCGTCTTCCATTACCTGATGTCGCGCAGCGCCGCCAGGCTCTCGGCGAGGGCAGCGCCCTCGGGGTAGAACACCGCCGGCTGGCCCATGGGCACCGGCACCTTCACCGACTCACCCGCGCGCACCCGCAATACCTTGCCCGACCAGAGATGCACCCAATTACCGGCCGGCAACAGTACCTCCAGCTCGGCAACGCCCGGCTCCAGCACCGGCGCCACCAGCAGCTGGTCACCCAGCAGGAAGCTGCGCGGCAACGCCTGCTGCCCGGCTGGATCATCCGGATAGTGCAGCCACAACGGACGCAGCAGCGGCATGCCGGTGCGCGCGGCCTCCTCCATCAACTGCTGACGATAGGGCGCCAGCGCCGCGAAGATCTTCGCGCTGCGAGCGAACTGGGCCAGCAGCTGCGGCGAGCTGTAGATCTGCTGGTTGGCATCCGGGCGATTGCCCTCGTGGCTGCGCAACAGGCTGGTGAAGGCGGAGAACTCCATCCAGCGCAGCAGCAGTTCCTCGTCGCGGTGATAGTCCTTCAGCGGATGGCTGATGGTGGTGTAGCCGCCGGTATCGCTGTGATTGAGGGCAAAGCCGGACAGCCCGCCCGAGAGCATGCCCAGCAGTGCGCTGTGCAGACCATCATCGGCGTCCCAGGTCACCAACTGATCGCCGGCCCACAGGCTGGTGGTCAGCCCCGGGCTGCGGCTGAAGGCCGAGCGCATGAAGAAGAACAGCTCGCCGTGCCCGCCCGCCTCTTCCAGCAACTCGCGGTTGAGCCGCGCCCACTCCTCGGGATAACGGTTGTGCGCCAGCGCCGCCGGCTCGCCGCTGGCCAGTTGCGCCTCGTAGGGCAGCGCCTCGCCGAAATCGGCCATCCAGCCGGAAAAGCCCTTGGCCAGCATTTCCTCACGCAACACCTGCTTAAGCCACTGGCGTGCCTCGGGATTGCTCAGGTCGAGCATACTGGCGCTGAAGCTGGTGTTGAGCAGCGCCAGCGGCTGACCGGAGGCATCACGCAGCAGATAGCCGCGCTCGCGGGCCTCGGCATACAGGTTGCGCGCGGCACCGGGTTTCTCGCTTACATCCACCAGGAATGGATTGACGTAAGCCAGGCTGCGCACGCCGCGCGCCTGCAGCTCGCCGTTGAGCGCCGCCCAGTTCGGGTAATGCAGCTCATCCAGACTCCAGTTCCACCACAGCTGCTTGCCGAAGCTGGTGGTGCGCTGGCCCACCCAGTCCTGCAGCCAGACACCGGCCAACGGCACACCAGCCTGATCGAGCTGATCCAGAATGCCGCGCACCCGCTCGGTGCCGCCCTGCAGGCCGACGATGGCGCCGTGCTGGGTCCAGGCCGGCAGCGGCGGCATACGCCCGACCACCGCCGTGTGCTGGGCGATCTGCCCCGGCGCATCGGCGGCGGTATAGATGCGTGCCGCCAGTTGCCCGGCATGCACTTCCAGCTGCACGCGCTGTTCGTCGCGCAGGTCGAACACCTGATAGGCGCCGGACTCGCTGAAAAAGCTGCGGCCCTTGCTGGTCAGGTAATGCGGCACCGGCGCATAGCTGGTCCACCAATCGCCGCCGGCGCGGGCAGTCAGGTTGGCGGCGAGGGTGATGGGTTGCAGGCCGCGACCGACACCCTGTTCCTGCACCAGGATCGGCAAGCGCCGGCCAGCCAGGTCGAAGGCGCTGAACTGCTCGCCGAAACCATGGAAGCGCTCGTCGGCCTCACGCAGCCAACTGAGATAGATGCGATTGAGGCGCTCGTCATCCAGCGCCACGGCCAGGCGCACGCCACGCTCGCCGTCGTCCTCCAGAATCAGCGCATAGCCGGCTTCGCTGCCGTCGGCGCAGCCCAGGCTGCCACGCAAGAGAAGACGCGCACCGCGCTGCTCGATGGTCTCCAGGCGCTGGCGGCGACAGAGCAGTTCGCGACGCTCCTCGACGAACATCGCACCGCGATGCTCTTCCACCTCTTCATGGCCGCGCCCGGCGGCGAGAAAACCGCCCTCACTGGCCCACAACACCCGCTGCCCGTCCACCAGCCGCAGGCGCTGGCCGTCCCAGAACAAGCGCTGAGCGCCCAGTTCGAATTGCTGCGCCGTCATCAGCGCCGGCGCCACCTCCAGCTCGGCCCAGATGGCGCGTTGCTGCCAGGCTTGCCAACCACTCCATGCCGCCAGTGCGGCAACGCCTGCAACCCCCACCCATGCCCCACCGCGAATCCACTTGCCCACACCCTTCCCCCTCGCATCGATTCATCGGCGCCCGGGACTTGGCCGGCCGCGCGTACCTATTTAGGCTGGCTGCTTTTCCTCACGAGAACATCGCCATGCCGGTCTGGATGCAAACCGCGGCCTTGCTCACCCTGTCCAACATCTTCATGACCTTCGCCTGGTACGGCCATCTGAAGACCATGAACAGCAAGCCCTGGCTGGTCGCGGCGCTGGTCAGCTGGGGCATCGCGCTGTTCGAGTACCTGATCATGGTGCCGGCCAACCGCATCGGTTACACCGAGATGTCGGTGGGCCAGCTGAAGATCATGCAGGAGGTGATCACCCTGGCGGTGTTCGTTCCCTTCAGCGTCTACGTGATGCAGCAGCCGCTGAAGCTGGACTACCTGTGGGCGGGCCTGTGCCTGCTCGGCGCGGTGTACTTTATCTTCCGCACCTGAGGCCGGCAGCGACCGAGCGCGTCAGATGGGCGGCGAATGACGCCAGCAAGCCCGCCCGGAGCCGGGCGGGCGCTGCAGTTTTAGAACCTGTTTACGATCTCGCGAGCTAGAGCCAAGCTAGGCAAAAACAGGTGAGGAAGCGCAGTTTACGAATGGTAAATGAGCATTCCGAACCTGTTTTTAACGACGCTTGGCCGACGCGCAGCAGATCGTAAGCAGGTTCTCAGGGGCGCTGCTTGAGGCGGGCAATCAGGCTGGATGTATCCCAGCGGCCACCGCCCATGGCCTGCACATCGGCATAGAACTGATCGACCAGCGCCGTCACCGGCAGCTGCGCGCCGTTGCGGCGGGCCTCTTCCAGCAGGATCGACAGGTCCTTGCGCATCCAGTCCACGGCGAAGCCGAAGTCGAACTTGCCCTCCAGCATGGTCTGGTGGCGATTCTCCAGCTGCCAGGACTGCGCCGCGCCCTTGCTGATCACTTCCATCGCCGCATAGCCGTCGAGACCGGCGCACTGGGCGAAATGCAGCGCCTCGGACAGGCCCTGGACCAGGCCGCCGATGCAGATCTGGTTGACCATCTTGGTCAGCTGGCCGCTGCCCACCGGGCCCATCAGCTTGATCATCTTGGCGTAGGCGTCGATCACCGGCTCGGCGCGCTTGTAGAAAGCCTCCTCGCCGCCGACCATCACCGTCAGCATGCCGTTCTCGGCGCCGGCCTGGCCGCCGGATACCGGTGCATCGAGAAAGCCCAGGCCCTGCTCGGCAGCAACGGCGGCCAGCTCGCGGGCGACATTGGCCGAGGCGGTGGTGTGGTCGACCAGTATCGAGCCGGCCTCCATGCCGGCGAAGGCGCCGTCCGGGCCGAGCAGTACGCTGCGCAAGTCATCGTCGTTGCCGACGCAGGTCATCACGAACTCGGAGCCCTGGGCCGCCTCGCGCGGGGTGGGCGCCGACTCGCCGGCGAACTCGTCTTCCCACAGCTGCACCTTGGCCGGCGAGCGGTTGTACACGCAGACCTCGTGGCCTTCGCACGCCAGATGCCCGGCCATGGGAAAACCCATCACGCCCAGACCGATAAATGCCACCTTTGCCATGCACCACCTCCTCGCTAACTAGTGTCCAAGCATAGCCCGGATCGAGGGGCGGCCGGCCAGCACAGCTGCATGGCAAAACTGTGCAAGGCGCTATGCCCGGCACCATACTCACCGGCAACCATGGAGGGAATCTATGCGGCACTGGCTGATCATCGACCTGGAAGCCACCACCGAAGAAGGTGGCTGGCCGCTGGCAGACATGGAAATCATCGAGATCGGCGCCAGCCTGGTAGCCCCCGATGGCCACGAACTAGAGCACTTCCAGCGCTTCGTCCGCCCCCTGCGCCGCCCCGTCCTGACCGCCTTCTGCCGCGAGCTGACCCATATCAGCCAGGCGCAGATCGACGGCGCGCCGTCGCTGGGCCAGGTCTGGCCACAGTTCGAACGCTGGCTGGAGCCCCATCTGCCACACCTGGCGGGCTGGGGTAGCTGGGGCGATTACGACCGCCGTCAGCTGCAGCAGGAATGGCAGCGCCACGATCTGTGCAGCTGCCTGCAGGACATCCCGCACCACAATCTCAAGCAGAGCTTCGCCGACAGCCGCCAACTCAAGCGCGCCGTGGGCCTGCAAGGCGCGCTGCAGCTGACCGGCCTGCAGTTCCAGGGCCGCCAGCACCGGGCCTTGGAAGATGCACGCAACACCGCCCGGCTCCTGCCGCTGATATTTGCCCCCTGAGGGCTGACTGAGACGGGCTGGTTGGGCATACTGGCGGGCCTTTTTTGACCCTTCCGAGGAGCCCGCCATGTTCAAGGTCAACGAATACTTCGACGGCACCGTCAAATCCATCGGCTTCGCCATGAGCGAAGGCCCGGCCACCATCGGCGTCATGGCTCCGGGCGAGTACGAGTTCGGCACCGCCCAGCTGGAAGTGATGCACGTGGTCGCCGGCGCCCTGACCGTCAAGCTGCCGGGCAGCGACAACTGGGAAACCTTCGAAGCCGGCAGCAAGTTCACCGTGCCGGGCAATAGCAAGTTCCAGCTGAAGGTCGCCGTGGACACCGCCTATCTCTGCGAATACCGCTGATCTAGGTCGGCACTGTACGAGAAGTGCCTGCGCATCGGCGATGCGTCGTTAAAAATGGGTTCGGAATGCTCATTAACAATCTGTTAACTCCGCTTCCTCACCCATTTTTGCCTAGCCTCACCTTCGCTCGACGACTCCTCGCACAGCGCCTAAATTGAAGAACCGGCCCCAGTGGCCGGTTTTTTATTGCAGTACCGCTCGGAATCCATCATGTCGCGCTCCACCTCCATCGCCCTGCCCATCGCCCTGTTGGTGGTCGCCATGACCTCGATCCAGAGCGGCGCCTCTCTGGCCAAAAGCCTGTTCCCGCTGATCGGCCCCGAGGGCACCACCGCCCTGCGCCTGAGCCTGGCGGCGTTGATCCTGTGCATCGTCATGCGCCCATGGCGCAGCCGCCCCAATTTCGCCGCCTGGCGCTCGCTGCTCGGCTACGGCCTGGCGCTGGGAGCGATGAACCTGCTGTTCTACATGTCGCTGAAGACCATTCCACTGGGCATCGCCGTGGCTCTGGAGTTCACCGGCCCGCTGGCCCTGGCGCTGCTCTCCTCGCGCCGCCTGCTGGATTTCGTGTGGATCGCCCTGGCCGTGCTGGGCCTCTGGCTGCTGTTGCCCGACACCAGCGCCAGCGACCATCTCGACCCGCTGGGCATGGCCCTGGCCCTGGGCGCCGGTGTGTGCTGGGCGCTGTACATCCTGTTTGGGCAGAAGGCCGGTGCCGCCCACGGCGCGCAGACCGTGGCCTTCGGCACCGTAGTCGCCGCACTGCTGGTGTTCCCGGTGGGGCTCTGGCAAGTCGGCGGCGGACTCTTCTCGGTGGACCTGCTGCCAGTGGCCCTGGCCGTGGCGGTGATGTCCTCGGCCCTGCCCTACAGCCTGGAGATGTTCGCCCTCACTCGCATGCCGGCGCGCACCTTCAGCGTGCTAATGAGCCTGGAGCCAGCCATCGCTGCCCTTTCCGGCCTGATCTTCCTCAGCGAGAACCTGAGCCCGATGCAGTGGCTGGCGATCGGCGCCATCATCCTCGCCTCGACGGGTGCGGCGGCCACCATCAAGCCGCGCGCACACGCCTGATCAGAGCTGGCGCAGCGCGCTGCTGATCGCCAGCCCGTCCAGCTCCGCCAGGTATTCCTCCAGCGTCAGCAACCCCAGGCACGGCATCGCGCCACGGGCATCCAGCGTGCCGGCGGCCAGCTTGCGGGCCAGGGCGACGGCGGCCATGCAGGGGATGTTCGGGCCGTCGTTGTTTTCGGCCAGCAATTCCCAGCACAGCGTCAACGGCTGGCCGCTCTGGTCGAAGCCGCTCAGGCGTACGAACATGCCGCTGCGGCCGTCGCCGAACGGCTCCACCGACACGGCGCGGCGATGCAGGAAGTCGGTCAGCGGCACCGCGCTGCGCAGCAGGCCGGCGCGCACCAGCCAGGCCAGCGCCCAGGTGCCGAACTGGGTCAAGCGCAAGCCGACCCCGGCCGAGAAACGCACACTGCGCACACCCGGATAGCGCGCCGGGAACAGCTGCAGATCGGGAATATCGCAGTTGGCCACCCATCGCGGACCGAGCGGCGCCGGAAAGTCGTGACGCGCCAGGTCCTGCCAGCCGAACACCTCGCACCAGGCACCGTCACGCCATTGCTGGAACGGCTTGCCGCAGTAGTCCAGCACCGCCGCCAGGGTCGAGGCGCCCGGCGTTTTCTCCGAGGAACTGATGCCGTGCCAGATATCGTCCAGACGGGAGAAGCGCGGCAGCAGGCTGTCGATCACCCCGCCCGCCAGTGCCGGCACCGAGCTGGCGCCGCCGCAGACCAGCACCCCAGCCGCTTTCGCCGCCGCATCCAGCTCGCCTATAGCGCAGACGAAGGCGCGGGCATCCGCCAGGTCGGCGTAATGCAGGCCAGCCTCGATCGCGGCGCGAGCCACCCGATAGTCCTGGCGCTGGAACGGCCCGGCGGTGGAAATCAGCAGCTGTGCGCCCAGGCCACGCAGGCGCTCCGCCAGATCGGCAGCGTTCATGTCCAGCTGCAACGCCTGGGTGCCGGTCTGCACCGCCAGCGCCTCGGCCTTGGCCAGGTCGCGCCCGGCCACCCACACGCGCATGCCGGCGATAGCCGCCAGCTTGCGCACGATGACCTGGCCGAAATTGCCGTAACCGCCCAGCACCACCACACCAAATTCCTTGTGCACCATTGCTCCTTAACGACGCTCGGTATTGAACTGCAGCTGCGCCAGACGTGCGTACAGCGGATTGCTTGCCACCAACTCGGCGTGAGTGCCGATGGCCTGCAGCCGGCCGCGGTCGACCACGGCGATGCGGTCGGCGTTCTGCACGGTGGCCAGGCGGTGGGCGATGACCAGCGTGGTGCGGCCGCGCATCAGCCCCGGCAGCGCCTGCTGGATCAAGTGTTCGCTCTCGGCATCCAGTGCGCTGGTGGCCTCGTCGAGCAGCAGGATCGGCGCATCGGTGAGCAACGCGCGGGCAATCGCCAGGCGCTGGCGCTGGCCGCCCGAGAGGCCCAGCCCGGCCTCGCCCAAGTGGGTCTGATAACCCTGCGGCAGACGCTCGATAAACTCGTGAGCGTGAGCCGCGCGCGCCGCCGCTTCGACCTCGGCGGCGCTGGCATCCGGGCGCCCGTAGCGCAGGTTGTCCTCCACCGAGCCGAAGAACAGCGCCGGACTCTGCGACACCAGGGCGAAGCAGCGGCGCAGATCGGCCGGATCGAGACGCTGGATCGGCACACCCTCCACCAGCACCTCGCCCTCCTGCGGATCGAAGAAGCGCAGCAGCAGATCGAACAGGGTCGACTTGCCGGCGCCGGACGGACCGACCAGGGCCAGGGTCTCGCCAGCACGTATCGCCAGGTCGATGCCATCGATGGCCGGCTGCTCCGGCCGCGCCGGATAGAAGAAGCGCACGCCATGCAGTTCGACTTCGCCGCTAACGCGTGCTGGCAGTTGCAGCAAACCTTCGCTGGGCGCGGTGATGGCATTGCGCGTGCGCAGCAGTTCGGCGATGCGCTCGGCGGCACCGGCCGCGCTCTGCAGCTCGCCGATCACCTCGCTGATGGCGCCGAAGGACATGCCGACGATCAGGCTGTAGAACACGAACGCGGCCAGGTCACCGCCGCTGATGCGCCCGGCGATCACGTCCATGCCGCCGACCCAGAGCATGGCGCCCACGGCGCCGAGCACCAGCACGATGACCACGGTAATCAGCCAGGCGCGCTGGCGGATGCGCTTGCCGGCGGTGGCGAAGGCCGCCTCCACGGTGCCGGCGAAACGCTGGCGGTCCTGGGCCTGGTGGTTGTAGGCCTGCACCGTCTTGATCTGGCCGAGGGTCTCGCCGATATAGCTGCCCACGTCGGCGACCCGGTCCTGGGTCTGCCGGGACAGCGCGCGCACGCGGCGGCCGAAGATCAGGATCGGCGCCACCACCAGCGGCAGCGAACAGACCACGATGGCACTGAGCTTGGGATTGGTAACGAACAGCAGGATGACCCCGCCGATCAGCATGATGCCGTTGCGCAGGGCCATGGACAGCGACGAGCCGATCACCGTCTGCAGCAGCGTGGTATCGGCGGTCAGGCGCGTCTGGATCTCCGAGGCGCGGTTGCTCTCGTAGAAGCCCGGATGCAGGTCGATCAGGTGGTCGAACACCTTGCGCCGGATATCCGCGACGAAGCGTTCGCCGATCCAGCTGACCAGGTAGAAGCGGGTGAAAGTACCGACCGCCAGGGCCAGCACCAGCACGAAGAACAGCGCGATGGACTGGTTCAGCGCGCTCTGCGACTGGGTCGCCAGGCCCTGGTCCACCAGCAGGCGGATGCCCTGGCCCATGGACAGGGTGATGGCGGCGGTGAACATCAGCGCGGCCAGGGCGCCGACCAGGCGCCAGCGGTACGGCGCGACGAAGCGCCAGGCCAGGCTCAATGCCTGGCGACGGCTCTCCGAGAACAGGCTCATGGACGCGGCTCGTCGGCGTCGAGGAAGCGCCTTTGGTGGTCGGCGTCGGGCAGCAAGCAAGTGTCGTAGCGGCCGAACAGGCGGTAGCGATTCAGGGCGATGCGGTCGTAGCACCAGTCGCGCAATACACGCGGCAGACAGCGCAGGATGGCCAGCAGACGCCAGGCGCCGGGCAGCTGGGCGACGATGCGCAGTACGGCATCGGAACGGACGAACAGCGTCTCGCCTTCCACGTAGGCCATGGTCTCGAAGGCATCGGTGGGCAGACCGAACCAGGCCAGGATCGCCTGCCCCTCGGCCGACTGCACCGAGCACAGGCGGAACCGCCGCGCGTGGTCATGGCGGATCAGGAACTTCGCCCAGCCGTTGCACAGCCGACACACGCCGTCGAACAGCACGACACGCTCGCCGGCCTGGATATGGGGTGGTAATGCCATCGAGACCTCCGAAAATCCTGCGGCGGATGCTAACTCATTGAGCCCAGCGCTGGCCTCAGTCAGCGAAGCGATAGTGACCGGTGATGGCGAAGCCGAACAGGATGTCCTCTTCCTGCGTGCCCCGACCGATGTTGTGCAGCACCAGCGGCACACCAGCCGGACTGCGGCGGTCGGAGACGATGCCGATATGAGTCAGGCCGCGCCCCAGATCCCAGGTGACGATGTCGCCGGCCCGGTACTCCGCCGGCTTGTCGCTGACCTTCAGCGCCAGGCCCTGGCGCCTGAACCAGGTCATCAGATTGGGCACGCGACGGTGATCGATATTGCGGTCGGTGCGCTTCAGCCCCCAGTTCTTCGGGTACAGCGCGAAGTGCGCGCGCATGTCCTCATGCACGCTCTGCTGCAGGTCCAGGCCCTGCTCGCGCAGGGCACGGATCACCACATCCGTGCACACGCCAGTGCTCAGCGGCACGTCGCCGCCGGGGTAGTCCAGCTGGCGGTAGAGCGGGTCGTAGCTCAGGGTCACGCCGACCTGGCTGCGGGCGTCGAGCACCAGGCGTTGCGGGTCGATACCCGCCGCCGCCCAGGCCGGGGCCAGGGCGCACAGCAGAAGCAGAAGCAGGAGATAGCGCATGGTCATTCCTTGCGCTCGGCGTACCGCGGCAGATCGTCGTCCAGCTCCCACCAGTTGGCCTTGGAGTCGGCATATATGTGCCAGCCCGGACGGCTCGCCACCTCGCCCAGTAGGCTGCCGACGCGAATGCGCAGCACGCCCGGCAGCTGGCTGGTGCGGCTATAGATGGGCGAGCCGCAGCGCGAGCAGAACACCCGCTGCTTGCCGGGCGAGGGCTCGAAGGCCTGCAGGCGTTCGGCGCCGCTGAGCAGGTGGAACGCGGCTTCGCTGACCGGGATATTGCTGGCAAACGGCGTGCCTTGTGCCCGCCGGCACTGGCTGCAATGACATAGCTGGATGGGCGCCAGCTCACCCTCGATCTGGTAGCGAATCTCGCCGCACAGGCAGCTTCCCTGATGCATGGCCTTCTCCTGTTAACGCAATGGGTAAAGCAGCTCTTCCCTGTAGCCCGCCCACACCCGCACGGCATCGGGGAAGGCCTCGTCCAGCGCCGGATCGCCGCTGTCCACCAGCAAGGGGCGACCCTCGAGAGTGCCGAGCTTGCGCTTGGTGGCGATCACCCGCAGGTGGTCGAGGCCGATGGCGCGCAGCACCCGTGGGCTGATCTGCTGGTTGCCGCGACCGATGATATGGCCCTGGCCGCCGATGGCAGTGACCAGCAGGCGCGCCGGATGGCCGTCGATCAACTCGAACAGCTGCGCCTCGGTCACGTCGCGGGCGATCACCGCGCCGTCCTCGATCACGTCCACACCCAGCAGGGTGGTCTCCAGGCCCAGGTTCTGCGCCAGGCCATGCAGGGTCGAGCCGGGGCCGAACACGTAGCGCACGCCGTCTTCCCAGCTTTCCTGCAGCCAGTCGGCCAGGTCCACCAGCACCAGCTCTTCGGATTCCATGCCGCCCTGTTTGACGTGCTGCATGAACTCGCCCTCCACCGGCACGCACATCTCGCCGTAATGGCGTGCGCCCACCTTGCCCTCGCGCAGGGCCGCTTCATCTATATCGCGCACTTCGCCGCTGGACAGGCGCACCAGGCCACCCTCGATCAGGCGCAGGGCCATCTGCCCGGCGGCGCGTGGGCTGATGGCATAGACCGCGGAATGGATCTTCACCCCGGCGGGGATGCCCAGTACCGGCTGGTCCTCGCGCACCGCGCTGCACACATCGCGCGCGGTGCCGTCGCCGCCGGCGAACAGGATCAGCGCGCAGCCGGCGTCCTGCAGGGCGCGCACCGCGGCCTGGGTATCCGCGGCCGTGGTCGGGCCTTCGGCCAGACGGCCCAACACCC
The DNA here is from genome assembly GCF_029837695.1 of Pseudomonas sp. GD04019. GTDB lineage: Bacteria > Pseudomonadota > Gammaproteobacteria > Pseudomonadales > Pseudomonadaceae > Aquipseudomonas. The sequence goes on along the minus strand of NZ_JAOEEA010000011.1, from coordinate 55,996 downwards.
GGTGGGCGTAGCCCAGCTCGCTCAGCAGATCGGCACCCATGGCGCCGGGAAAGGTGACGAACTGCAGGCGCTCGGCCGCCGGCCGCAGGCATTCCAGGGCGATGCGCGTACGCTCCGCGGCGCGCGGCTCGGCACCACGGGCCAGAGCCTCGGCGGCCACGCCGTCGCTGCCCTTGAGCGCCGCCGGGCCGCCAAGGCCGGCCAGCGGATTGATGATCAGGCCCAGATGGAAAACACTCATAGCCACTCCAATACGGCGCACCGTTCGGTGCCGCGGAAAAACCTCTCGCGCCGGTTGTCACGGCGCCTTCATCTGCCCGTCCTAGACTTTCCACACAGTCCGGAGGAAACGGTCATGAAAGTGCAACAGCAGTCCCCGCAACCCCACGTCAAACCCGCCAATCTGCCGCAACCCTTGGGCGGCGCCATCATCGACGCCGAGGGTCGGGAAATTCCCATCACCGAGCAGATGATCCAGCAGGCCTGTCGCGCCTTGGACAAGGCCTGGCAGGCGCCACGCCAGGCATCCTGACGCGCATTCTGCCACGGCCGGGCGCTGCGCTATTACCTCCGATGTAATTGCCGCCTTGCCGGGGCGCGGGTAGAAAGAAGGCCATAGCGTTCTTCAAGGCCTGCCCATGCCCACCACCACTTCCTATCCAGCCCGCCAGGGCGACAGCTTCGGCAACCTGCTGAAAACCTGGCGCCTGCGCCGCGGACTCAGTCAACTGGCCTTCGCCGAGATCGCGGCAACCTCACAGCGGCATATCAGCTTCCTCGAGAGTGGCCGCTCGCAGCCGAGCCGGCCGATGATCTTGCAGTTGGCCGCCAGCCTCGACCTGCCCTTGCACGAGCGTAACACCCTGCTGGCTGCCGCCGGCTTCGCCGCAGTATTTCGCGACAGCCCGCTGGAGGCGGCGGAATCCGCCTTCGTGCGCCAAGCCATCGAACTGCTGCTGGCCAAGCAGGAGCCCTATCCGGCCGCGTTGATCGACTGCCGCTGGAATCAGCTGCGCACCAACCGCGCCGGCGAACACTTCTCCTCCTTCCTGATGGACGAGCCGCCCCCAGCGGAGGTCTTCGGCCCCCAGGGTGCGCCCAACCTGATCAAGCTGCTGCTCCACCCCAGGGGCCTGCGTTCGAAGGTGGTGAACTGGCTGGAGTTGTCGGCCTTCCTGATCCAGCGCCTGCGTGCCGAGGCCCTGCGCGTCGGTGGTGACGCACTGACCGAGCGGCTGTTCGACGAGATCGCCTGCTTCCCGGACATGCCCGAGCAGTGGCCGGCCCTGGGCGCCGGCCAGCTGGATAGCCCGGTGCTGATGACGCACTTCCGCAAGAACGGCATCGACCTACGCTTCTTCACCACCATCACCACCCTGGGTGCGCCGCTGGATGCCGGCCTCGAGCAGCTGCGCCTGGAATCCTACTTTCCGGCGGACGAGGCCACCGAGGCCTTCATGCGCCAATTCGCCTGATGGAGATATACCCATGAACCTGTGGTTCCGTCTGATCCGCATGCTGCTGACCTTCCGCTGGCGCCCGCGCGTGCACCCGTTGGGCACCAGCGTGCTGCACATGCGCGTGCTGCCCAACGACCTGGACTTCAACGGCCACGTCAACAATGGCCGCTACCTGACCCTGGCCGACGTGGCGCGCATGGATTTCGTGCTTCGCACCGGCGCCGCTCGGGTGGCCTGGCGGCACAGGGCGCTGCCGATAGTGGGCGACGCCACGGCCAAGTTCCGTCGCGACCTCAGGCCCTTCGAGCGCTTCGAGGTGCACAGCCGGGTGCTGGGCTGGGAGGGCAAGTGGACCTTTATCGAGCACCGCTTCGTGCGCCGCGGCCGGGTGCTCGGCACGGTGCTGATCCGTGGCCTGTTCAAGGCGCCTGGCGGCACCCTGGACCCGCGCGAGTTCGCCGTCGACCTGGGACAGAGTCCGGATTCACCAGCGCTGCCGGCCTGGGTGCTGGAATGGCACCGCAGCTGCGATAGCCTGAGCCAGCACCTGCGCGAGGAAGAGAAGGACGCAGCGTTGCCGGAAGCGGCCTGAGCCTAGAGCAGCGTGCAGCCCAGTGCGCCGACCAGCGCCGCCAGGTGCGGCGCGTCACCCTCCAGGCGTACCTGCAGGCCGTCGATCTCGCGACGATAGGGATAGTGCTTGCGTAAACGGTCGAAGGCCGCCTTGCGCTGCGCCACATCGCCGACCAGGGAACGGCGGAAGTCGGCATCGTCGCGACGCGGGTCGTATACCGCGCGGCACAGGCTGGCCAGCGCCCAGTCGATGCCAGCGTCCTCATGCAGGCCCATCTCGGCGAGCCAGGGCGACGGCAGCAGGTCCGCCAGCTTCACACGCTCCTCCAGCCCCATGACGCGGCAATAGGCCTGGTAGATCTGCGCCGTGCCGCGCAGCTTGCCGTCCAGGCTGTAGCCGGCGATATGCGGGGTGGCGATCTGGCACAGCGCGGCCAGCTCGGGGTCGGCCAGTGGCTCGCCTTCCCATACGTCCAGCGCCACGCGCAGATCGGCGCCGCCCTGCAGATGAATCTTGAGCGCGGCGTTGTCCACCACCGGCCCGCGACTGGCGTTGATCAGCCAGGCGCCGGGCTTGAGCCGACGCAGTTGCTCGGCGCCGAGCAGATGGCGCGTACCGGCATCCAGCGGGGTGTGCAGGCTGATCACATCGCACTCAGCAAGGATGTTCGCCAGATCGACGAAGTCGCCGCCCTCGGCGGCCTGGCGTGGTGGGTCGCAGACCCGCACATTCCAGCCCAGACCACGCAGCACCTCGACCAGGCGCCCGCCGACCTGGCCGGCACCGACCACGCCGTAGGTCAGCTCCGGCAACTTGGCGCCAGTGCTTTCCGCCAGCGCCAGCAGGCAGCCGAGCACATAGTCCACCACGCCGCGAGCGTTGCAGCCGGGGGCGCTGGACCAGGCGATGCCGGCCTCGGCGAAGTAGTCCAGGTCGAGATGGTCGGTACCGATGGTACAGGTGCCGACGAAGCGCACCTTGCTGCCTGCCAAAAGTGCGCGGTCGACCTGGGTCACCGAGCGCACCAGCAGCACCTCGGCATCGCCCAGGGCGGCGCGGTCGATGGCCCGGCCGGGGTGACGGCCGATCGGGCCGAAGGCGCCGAAGAATTCGTCGAGCAGCGGGATGTTTTCGTCGGCGACTATCTGCATGGGGCTCTCCGGTAGCGGTGCGCCATTCTATCGCCGCGGCCGACGAATAGCCGCTCTTTCGCCTGCGGGTAATACAGGTGCCGAGGCCGCTCTGCTCCCCTCTCCCTCCGGGAGAGGGGCCGGGGGTGAGGGCCTTAAACCCGGCAAGCGCCTCCCTCACCCTAGCCCTTTCCAGCAGGAGGAGGGAACTGGGCACGAGCTCTCGACTGAAGGACAGCGCGCTTTCCTGACCAGCCAGACAGGGCTAGACTAGCGCGCCTCCCTGCTCCATCCCGCCGGACCACCCCATGCACGCCCTCTCCCGCTCCGCCCGCACCCTGGCCGAAATCCGCGCCCTGCTGGCGCTGGCCACGCCGATCATCATCGCCCAACTGGCCTACACCTCGATGGGCTTCGTCGATACCGTTATGGCCGGCCGGGTCAGCGCGCGCGACCTGGCCGGCGTGGCCCTGGGCAACTCGCTGTGGGTGCCGGTGTTCCTGCTGATGAATGGCACCCTGCTGGCTACCACGGCCAAGGTGGCGCAACGCTTCGGCGCCGGCAAAGAGGCGGAAAATGGCCCGCTGGTACGTCAGGCATTGTGGCTGGCCCTGGCCATCGGCACGCTGTGCGCGGTGCTGCTGTGGAACGCCGAGCCGGTGCTGCGCCTGATGGGCGTGGACGCCGAGCTCAGCGCCCTGGCCATGGGCTACTTGCGCGGCGTGGCCTGCGGCTTCCCGGCCACGGCGCTGTACCAGGTGCTGCGCTGCTTCAGCGACGGGCTCGGTCGCACCCGGCCAAGCATGGTGCTGGGTATCTGCGGCCTGCTGCTGAACATCCCGCTCAACTACGTGCTGATCTACGGCCACCTCGGCTTCCCGGCCCTGGGCGGCGTCGGCTGCGGCTGGGCCACCGGTGTGGTGATGTGGTGCAGCCTGCTGGGCATGCTGTGGTGGGTGCGCTGGGCGCCAGTTTATCGCCCCAGCGGCTTGTTCCAGCGCTTCGACTGGCCCCAGTGGCCGGTGATCCGCCGTCTGCTCAGCGTCGGCCTGCCCATCGGCGTGTCCATCTTCGCCGAATCGAGCATCTTCTCGGTGATCGCCCTGCTGATCGGCGGCCTCGGCGCCACCGTGGTGGCCGGGCACCAGATCGCGCTCAACTTCAGCTCGATGATCTTCATGATCCCCTACTCCCTGGCCATGGCGGCCACGGTACGGGTCGGCCAGTCCATCGGCCGCGGCGCACCGCGTGATGCGCGCTTCGCCGCCGGCGTGGCGATGGGCACGGCGCTGACCTACGCCTGCCTGTCGGCGAGCCTGGTGCTGTTGCTGCGCGAGCAGATCGCCACCATCTACAGCCCGGACCCGACGGTGATCGCCATGGCCGCCACCCTGCTGGTGTACTCGGCGCTGTTCCAGTTCTCCGACGCCGTGCAGGTCACCGCCGCCGGCGCCCTGCGCGGCTACCAGGACACCCGCGCGACCATGCTGATCACCCTGTTCGCCTATTGGGGTATCGGCCTGCCGGTGGGTTACGCGCTGGGGCTGTCCGACTGGCTGGGCCAGCCATCCGGGCCCAGCGGCCTGTGGCAAGGATTGGTGGTAGGACTGACCTGCGCCGCCGTGCTGCTCGGCATCCGCCTGGCGCGCAGCGCGCGTCGGCGCATTCACGCTCAGTCGGCGAGCGCGACGGTAGCGGCCAGCGCCGCCCAGTAGTCGGCGGAAAGTAGCTCGCGGCCCGCCAGCAGATGGGCCAGGTAGCCGCTGCTGGGCGCCAGCCCCTCGCTGCGCCAGGCCGGATTGGCGATGTAGATCCAGGCGGAGACGGCCCCTCGCTCGGTTTCGATGCGCATGCGTTCGCGGCTGTAGTAGATCGGCGTGCCTTCGAACACATCCAACTTGAAGATCTCGCGATCGTCGGCCAGGCGATAGAGCACGCCTTCCACCACGCCGCCGGCCTGGTGGCGGATATTGGCGTAGGCCCGACCGGGATTGTCGTGGGCACGCTTGTTGAAGCTCAGGGCATAGCCCGGCAACCGCGCCGCCATCATCTCCTCGACGACCAGGCCGCGCGCCTGCATGCGCGCGGGATTCATGTTGGAGCCGTAGGCGAAGTAGTAAGGCATGTCGGAACCTGGCCGCAGGGAACGGCAGCGGGTCAATCGAGCTTCTTGCGAATCCAGTACTGGTAGGTGCCGCCGTCCTCGCCCTGCTCCAGCAGCTCGTGGCCGAGGAAGATGCAGAACTTGGGGATATCGCGCTTGGTCGAGGGATCGGTGGCGAGCACCTTGAGCAGGCCGCCGGCCGGCAGATCGCGCACCTTGTTGTGCAGCATCATCACCGGCTCCGGGCAGTTGAGGCCGCAGGCGTCGAGAATGGCGTCGGGTTGCAGGGACATGGGCTACTCCGAGAAACAGGCGGCTATTGTGGCGCAAAGGACAACACGCGCCCAGCGCGGGAGGCCGAACGGCTGCCCCAGGAGTGCCAGGCCAGGGACGCCACTGGACCTTGTAGGAGCGAGCTTTGCTCGCGAATGACAGCACCGAGGCTACAACCGATCGCGAGCAGAGAGCTCGGCGCCACCCTCGCTCCTACTTCATCACAGACGCCGCAGGTGGCAGGTGACTTCCTCGCGGTCGTGGTAGAGCTGCTTGCAGGCGATGGAGACCTTGATCTTGCGCGCGGCGAAGGCATCCTCCAGACGCTGCAGCAGCTTGCACACCTCGGCGTAGCGCTGCTTCATCGGCAGCTTGAGGTTGACCACCGCCTCGCGGCAGTGCGCGCCACCGATCCACTCCTCGACCATCGCCGTGGTGCGCGCCGGCTTCTCGACGATGTCGCAGACCATCCAGTCCACCGGCTGCTTGGGCTTCCAGGTGAAGCCATCGACCATCAGGTGGGTGACCAGGCCGGTGTCCATCAGGCTCTCGGCCATGGGACCGTTGTCGATGGCGGTAACCAGCATGCCGCGCTTGACCAGCTGATAGGTCCAACCGCCCGGCGCCGCACCCAGGTCGACGCCGGTCATCTCGTCCGACAGCCGCGTCTCCCACTGCTCGCGCGGGATGAAGGTGTGCCAGGCCTCCTCCAGCTTGAGGGTCGAGCGGCTCGGCGCCTCGCGCGGGAACTTCAGGCGCGGGATACCCATGGGCCAGAGCGCCTGGTTGTTGGCCTCGGCGATGCCGAGGAACACCTCGCGACCGCTCTTGAAGGTCAGCAGCAGGCGCGGTTTGCTCGGGTCGTCGACCAGCTTGCCGGCCTTCTCCAGCGCCTTGCGCAGCGGGCCCTCGAACTTCTTGCAGAAGTTCGACAGCTCCTTGCCGTCGTTGGTATCGAAGACCTCCAGCCACAGGCTGCCGCACTGTGGATACTCGGCCAGCGCCTGCAGCAGCACGCTGATGCGATCGGTCTCCGGCAACTGCAGGTAGCTGCCACGCGCCCACTGGCGCGGGAAGATCAGCTTGCTGAAGCGCAGCGCGCGCATCAGGCGTTCGGCGCCCTGGGGCTCGCTGCAGACGAATTCGGCGTGGGCGCTGCTCGGCTTGGACTTGGCGTAGCCGGCCACTTCCAGGCGCGCGGCGTGGTCGCTGATCTCGGCGCAAACCTCGCCCTCGAAACCGGGGCGGCAGTGCAGTAGTAGGGTGTTCATCGGCGGTTCTCCTCAGGCCGCGCATGATAGCGGAGTCGGGCCCTTCGTCGGGAACCCGGGGCGCGTCTGGCCGGTCCAGTGCAGTGGCAGGAGCTGACCTGACGGTCTAGTTTCAGAGGTTCAACCGTGCAGGAGTCCCACCATGCCTTCCCTGGATAGCCTGAAATGCCGACGTGACCTGCAGGTAGGCGCCAAGACCTACCGCTACTACAGCCTGCCGGAGGCCGCCAAGCGCCTCGGCAATCTCGACCGCCTGCCCATGTCGCTCAAGGTGCTGCTGGAAAACCTGCTGCGCTTCGAGGACGACCACACCGTCAGCCCACGCGATATCCAGGCCATGGTCGACTGGCTCGGCGAGCGCCGTTCCGACCACGAGATCCAGTACCGCCCGGCGCGGGTGCTGATGCAGGACTTCACCGGCGTGCCGGCGGTGGTCGACCTGGCCGCCATGCGCGCGGCCATGGCCCAGGCCGGTGGCGACCCGCAGAAGATCAATCCGCTGTCGCCGGTGGACCTGGTGATCGACCATTCGGTGATGGTCGACAAATACGCCTCGCCCGCCGCCTTCGGCCAGAACGTCGATATCGAGATGCAGCGCAACGGCGAGCGCTACGCCTTCCTGCGCTGGGGGCAGAACGCCTTCGCCAACTTCAGCGTGGTGCCGCCGGGCACCGGCATCTGCCACCAGGTCAACCTGGAGTACCTGGCCCGCACCGTGTGGACCAAGGACGAGGACGGCGCCACCCTCGCCTTCCCCGACACCCTGGTCGGTACCGACTCGCACACCACCATGGTCAACGGTCTCGGCGTGCTCGGCTGGGGCGTGGGCGGCATCGAGGCCGAGGCAGCCATGCTCGGCCAACCGGTGTCGATGCTGATACCCGAGGTGATCGGTTTCAAGCTCAGCGGCAAGCTGAAGGAAGGCATCACCGCCACCGACCTGGTGCTGACCGTCACCCAGATGCTGCGCAAGAAGGGTGTGGTCGGCAAATTCGTCGAGTTCTATGGCGACGGTTTGGCCGACCTGCCCCTGGCCGATCGCGCCACCATCGCCAACATGGCCCCGGAGTACGGCGCCACCTGTGGCTTCTTCCCGGTGGACGACATCACCCTCGGCTACCTGCGCCTGTCCGGTCGCCCTGAGGAGGTGGTGCAGCTGGTCGAGGCCTACGCCAAGACCCAGGGCCTGTGGCGCCTGCCCGGCCACGAGCCGTTGTTCACTGACAGCCTGGAGCTCGACCTGGGCAGCGTCGAAGCCAGCCTGGCCGGGCCCAAGCGCCCGCAGGACCGGGTAGCGCTGCCGGACGTGCCGGCCGCCTTCGAGGACTTCCTCGGCGTGCAGCTGAAACCGCCGGCCAAGGAGGAAGGCCGCCTGCTCAGCGAAGGCGGTGGCGGCGTGGCGGTGGGCAATGCCGATCAGGTCGCGGAGGTCGACTACGCCGACCAGGGCCAGACCTACCGGCTGAAGACCGGCGCCGTGGTGATCGCCGCCATCACCTCCTGCACCAACACCTCCAACCCCAGCGTGATGATGGCCGCCGGCCTGGTGGCGAAGAAGGCGGTGGAGAAAGGTCTGAGCCGCCGGCCCTGGGTGAAGAGTTCGCTGGCGCCCGGCTCCAAGGTGGTCACCGAGTACTTCAAGGCCGCCGGCCTGACGCCCTACCTCGACCAACTGGGCTTCGACCTGGTCGGCTACGGCTGCACCACCTGCATCGGTAACTCCGGCCCGCTGCTGGAGCCGATCGAGGCGGCCATCCAGCAGGCCGACCTGACGGTGGCCTCGGTGCTGTCCGGCAACCGCAACTTCGAGGGGCGTGTGCATCCGCTGGTCAAGGCCAACTGGCTGGCGTCGCCGCCGCTGGTGGTGGCCTACGCCCTGGCCGGCAACGTGCGCATCGACCTCAGCCGCGAGCCGCTAGGCACTGGCAAGGATGGCCAGCCGGTGTATCTGAAAGACATCTGGCCGAGCCAGCGCGAAATTGCCGATGCCATCGCCAAGGTCGACACCGCCATGTTCCGCAAGGAATACGCCGAGGTGTTCGCCGGCGACGCCCAGTGGCAGGCCATCGCCGTGCCGCAGGCGGCCACCTACGAGTGGCAGGCCGATTCCACCTATATCCAGCATCCACCGTTCTTCAGCGATATCGCCGGCGTCCCGCCGCGCGTGGGCGATATCCACGGCGCGCGCATCCTCGCTCTGCTCGGCGACTCGGTGACCACCGACCACATCTCCCCCGCCGGCAACATCAAGAAGGACAGCCCGGCCGGGCGCTACCTGAGCGAGCACGGCGTGGCGCCGGTGGACTTCAACTCCTACGGCTCGCGGCGCGGCAACCACGAGGTGATGATGCGCGGCACCTTCGCCAATATCCGCATCCGCAACGAGATGCTGGGCGGCGAGGAAGGCGGCAACACCCTGCATCTGCCGGGCGGCGACAAGCTGGCGATCTTTGATGCGGCCATGCGCTACCAGGCCGAGGGCGTGCCGCTGGTGATCTTCGCCGGCAAGGAGTACGGCACCGGCTCATCCCGCGACTGGGCGGCCAAGGGCACCAACCTGCTCGGGGTGAAGGCGGTGATCGCCGAAAGCTTCGAGCGCATCCACCGCTCCAACCTGGTCGGCATGGGCGTGCTGCCCCTGCAGTTCATGGCTGGCCAGGATCGCAAGAGCCTGGGCCTGAGCGGACGCGAGAAGGTCGATATCGGTGGCCTGGACGGCGTCGAACTGCGCCCGCACATGACCCTGACCCTGGATATCCAGCGCGAGGACGGCAGCCAGCAGAAGGTCGAGGTGCTGTGCCGCATCGACACGCAGAACGAGGTGGAGTACTTCAAGGCCGGCGGCATCCTGCACTACGTGCTGCGCCAGCTGTTGAAAGCATGAGGTTGGCTGGGCTGCCCGCGCCGCGGGAGAGCGGTACGCCGCCCGGGCCACCCTACCCTCCGGCAGAAGCGAAGCCTAAACCTAGGGTGTACTCGACGCAGGCAGCACGCCATCCGGGCAAGACCTAAACGAAAAGGGGCGGCCAAGTGGCCGCCCCTTTGGTTCTCCCAGCGGATCTAGCCGACCGTTTCCGTCTTGACCGGGGTGCGACCGTAGACGTCTTCCAGGCGCTCGATATCGTCCTCGCCAAGGTAGCTGCCGGACTGCACCTCGATGATCTCCAGAGGGATCTTGCCGGGGTTGGCCAGGCGGTGCACCGAGGCGATCGGAATGTAGGTGGACTGGTTCTCGGTGAGCAGGAACACCTTGTCGTCACAGGTCACCTGGGCCGTGCCGGACACCACGATCCAGTGCTCGGCGCGGTGGTGGTGCATCTGCAGCGACAGCTGCGCGCCCGGTTTGACGGTGATGTGCTTGACCTGGTGACGGTTGCCGTTGTCCACCGAGTCATAGCTGCCCCATGGGCGATACACGGCGCAATGGCTCTGGGTTTCCTGGCGCCCCTGGGCGTCCAGCACGTTGACCAGCTTCTTGACGTCCTGCACGGCGTTCTTGTGGGCGATCATCACCGCGTCCTTGGTTTCGACCACCACCACGTCGTCCATGCCGATCAGGGTCACTAGCTTGGAGGTGCCGTGCACGAAGCTGTTGTGGCTGCTGTGGGTGACCACGTCGCCCTTGAGCACGTTGCCGTCGCTGTCCTTCTCGTGCACGTCCCACAGCGAGGACCAGCTGCCCACATCGTTCCAGCCGGCGGCCAGGGGCACCACGCAGGCGCGGCTGGTCTTCTCCATTACCGCATAGTCGATGGAGTTGTCCGGGCAGCACTCGAAGGTGCCGGCATCGATGGTCACCACCCCGGCGCTGGCCTTGCTGCGTTCCAGGGCCAGCACGCAGGTGTCGTAGATGTCCGGTTCGTGGGCGCGCAGTTCATCCAGGTAGCGGCTGGCGCGGAACAGGAACATGCCGCTGTTCCAGTAGTAGCCGCCGCTGCGCACGAACTCGGCAGCACGCACGGCGTCGGGCTTCTCGACGAACTGCATGACCCGATAGGCGCCCGGGATCAGGTCGTCGCCGTCTTCGCTACGGCCCGCCTTGATATAGCCGAAGCCGGTTTCCGGGCTGTTGGCGGGAATGCCGAACAGCACCATCTCGCCTTCCTCGGCGGCGATGCGCGCCAGCTCGAGGGCCTTGCGCAGGGCCAGCTCGTCGCTGATCACATGGTCGGCCGGCAGGATCAGCATCAGCTCGTCACGTCCTTCGGCGATCAGCTGCAGGGCGGCCATGGCCACCGCCGGTGCGGTGTTGCGGCCGAACGGCTCGAGCAGCATGCCTTGGGTGCTTACGCCGATCTTGCCGAGCTGCTCTTTAACGATGAAGCGGTGCTCGAGGTTGCACACCACCATCGGCTTCTGCATGCCGTCGAAGCTCAGACGCTGCAGGGTCTGCTGAAACAGCGAGAGCTCGCCGGTCAGGGCGAGGAACTGCTTGGGGTACAGCTTGCGCGAAAGTGGCCAGAGGCGCGAACCGCTACCGCCAGAGAGAATTACCGGAATCATTGGTTTGTCTCCATTCATATCCATTCAAATCTGAGCCATCCCGCGCCGACTCCGGCGCGGAGTGAACATCAGGACCAACCTCAAGGCAGTTGCCCGGAAAATAGCTGGGTGAGGTCCCCGCCGAGCCGATAGGTGCTCAGCGGCTCTATGGAACGACGCCACGCGTCCGTGCTCTCCGAGCACGAATACAGCGCGCAGTACGGTTCCAGCCAGGCGAAGCGGTTATTGCTCCGCAGATCCTCCAACGTCTGCGGATAACCGGTTTTCTCTTGAAATATTCCTGGATCCTGCAAGCCCGCCTGCATGCGCAGCGCCAGACGCTGAAGGGCTCCGTCGTTTTCCTGGCGCAGATCCAAGTCATTGGCCTGAGAGAAGGCCGCAATCATCATCAGCGGGCCCATGCTGTAGTTGTGGTAAGCGAGCGCGCGGGTCTGACGGGACAGCTCCAAGGGCAGGTAGCCGTCTTTATCCACTTGCTGCATGCCATGTCGATACTGCTCAACGGCCCAATCGAAGAGATCGCGCCGATCGAGCACCACGGCAGTGGCCATGACCGACCAGGCCGCCCAGTACTGGTGGTTGTTGCGCCGGTCCATGGGCTGAGCATCCCAGTCCTTCACGACCTGATCGGCCAACTGGCCCAGCCACTTCTCGATGGACGCAGATTGCTCGGCGTAGCCCTTGAGCGGCTGAGAGCGGGAGAACTGCAAGCGCAAGTAGGCACCTGCAATGCTTCCCAGCGCCCATTTGCGAACCGACTTGCCGGTATGGTTGTAGTTCTCGCTCAGCAGCGCCCCGGCTTGGGCCCAGCTGTGGAGCCAGGAGACGGCGCACTCGGCATAGGCCTGCTGGCCCGTGTCGAAGTAACGCTCGACCAGGCGATTGGTTCCTCCTTCGAGTTCGCGCACGTCACCGGTCAGACGCTCATAAGTGGCGGCCGCCACGAGGTTGAGCTTGTCACGGGCCGCATCGGAGCCGCTGTACTTGCTCGGGAAGTGCAGGTCACCGGTATAGGGCGTGGGCACGGAGGGACAACTGGGCACCTTGCCCTTCGGCGCCGCGGCACTCTTGAAGTAGCCGTCCGGCGGCACCAGCGCCGCCTTGCTGTCCCAGAAGCAGCCGCCAGCCAGCAGCGTTGCCAACACTAGCGCACCACGCAGTGCCATCGTCGTCAGCCGAACCACTCTCATGCCATGGCCTCAGTCGGACTTCACGGGGCGCTTGACCCACACCGGTGAAAGGTTGCCGGCGCTACCGGTGACATACAGGCTGACCACCTCGCCTCGCTCGACGACCAGCGGGCTGAGGTCGCTGACCTTCTGCTCGCCGGCGAAAAGCGCCAGACGCACTTTGACCGGATTGATCTCGCGGTCGCCGCGCCCCTTGCCGGCCACGGCCGGGATCACCTCGGTCTTGCCGTCTGCGGTCTTCAGGCTGACCGGGGTGTCGGACAGGTTCTGGACACGCACCAGGGCCTTCTGGCGGTTCTTGAAGGCCGGGTCCTCGACCAGCTTCAGCTCGCCGCTGGGCAGCTGTACCAGGGTGTAATACTGGTCGGCTTTGAGTTCCACCGGCAGGCTCTTGCCGGCGGCGCTGGCGCTGTAGCTGCCCGCGGGTAGGAAGGAAAAGTCGCTGCTGCCGCGCGGCTCCACTTCCTTGATGCTGACCGTGCCCAGGCTCAGGTCCAGTTCCGAGGAGCCGGCGTTGTAGGCCCGCACGAAGGCCGAGCCGGCCGGTGCGGTCGGGCCGTACAGACCGGCCTCGTCGGCCTGGACGCTGCCGACAGCGGCGGTGAAGCTCAGACCCAGTCCCAGGGCCAGTGTGCGAATGGAGGTATGCATGGTCATCTTCCTTCTTGAAGTAGTCATTGAGCCGCCAGCGGTTTGGCGGAGCCTTTCAGGGCCAGGCGCTCGGCCGAGTCCGGACCGGCCCGGAGCTGGGCCAGCCACTGCGCATCGAACTCGGTCAGGTCGCTCGGCATCGTCAGATAGCGTTCCGGGACTTCCCACAGCACCAGCTTGAGGCCGCGGGTTTCTTCCTCGCCCTTGGCCAGCAGGCGCAGCATTGGCACCAGCGGGCCATGGCCGTCCTCGGCATAGTTGTAGAGGTCGCTACCCAGCGACTGGCGCAGGGCGCCGAGGAAATTCCACTTCGGGTTGGCGCTGTAGCTGGTGCCGACCAGCGCCATCTGCGGGGAATTGCTGCCGAACAGGTCGCCACCCTCCTCACCCTGCTCGGTAACCCGCTTCTCGAGGGGCTCCTGGGCCGGTTGCAGGCTGACGAAGTAGGGATCGAGCGGCAGGTAGGTCAGCAGATCCCCCTTGTGGGTTTCGCTGCCAGTCACGCGGGTGCTGTAGCGTGTGTCGCCAGCCGGCCAGTTGCGCTCACGCAGGTAGTCAGCAACAGCGTCGGCCACCACGGCAGAGCCATAGGGCGTCCAGTGCGTGTCAGTGCGCAAGAAGACCTGTCCCTGGCGCTTGCCGGCTTCCAGCGCGGCCAACAGGTTAGGCCCCTGCAGACCGGTGCGCTGCATGCGCTGCTGGGCATCCTGATAGAGCTCCTGCTGCAGCTTGATCGGCTTCTGCTCGGCGAGGTACTCCGGATACAGACGGGCCTTGGCCGGCAGCAACAAGACCACCAGTTCGATGCCGCGGCGCTTGAACTCGCCCTGCACGCCCTGGATCAGCTGCCAGTTGTCGGTCAGCTGCTGCGCGTTGCTCGGCGGATTGAACTCCTCGGCGGTGTACAGCCATTCGTCACGGCCGACCACCACACCGGGCCGGCCTTCGCCGAACAGGCCGAATTCCAGCGCTGCCCAGGCATTGGTACCGAAATCCTTGAGCACGAAGCCCTTGTCGTAGTGCTTCTCGAAGGTGCTGGTCAGCTTGCCATCGACGATCGACGTATCGCTGGAGGCCGAGAAACTCAACGCCGCCGGCAGCGAGGACAGAGCCAGCCCCAGCATCACCAGGATGAAGGCCAGGCTATAGATGACGTTTGCGTATCGGGTCATGGCGGCCTCCTCAGAATTGGAAGTACAGGAAGGGAGAGAAGCTCTGCGCCGACAGCTTCATGACCGAAACGACGAACAGCAGGAGCAGCAGGATGCGCATCATCAGTACACGTGCATCCAGGGTGGCAGCGGCATCAGTCGCAGCGGTTATCGCGGCGGTGCCCGGCGCTTGCGGAGCGCCACGGCGCTGGAACTGTCGCAGACCACACCAGGCCATCACCGCGTAGGCCAGCGCCAGAGTGACCATCTGCAAGCTGGTCAGCTTGCTCAGGGTCAGGTCGGACAGCCCCCAGTCGGAGAAGCTGAACATCGCGGCATACATGCGCCAGGCCACGTCGAGGTTCTCGGCACGGAAGATCACCCAGCCGAGCACCACCAGCAGGAAGGTGAACGCCCAACGCCAGGGACGGATGTGATCAGGGGCCGCATCGACGCCAAAGGCACGTTCGATGGCCAACCACGCGCCATGCCAGGCGCCCCAGATCATGAAGGTCCAGTTTGCACCGTGCCAGAAGCCGCCAAGCAGCATGGTCAGGAATAGGTTGCGGTAGGTCTGGAAGGTGCTGCCACGGTTGCCGCCCATGCTGATGTACAGATAGTCGCGCAGCCAGGTGGACAGGCTGATGTGCCAGCGCCGCCAGAACTCAGTGATCGACTGGCTGATATAGGGCTGGTTGAAGTTCTCCATGAAGCGGAAGCCCATCATCAGGCCCAGGCCGATGGCCATGCAGCTGTAACCGGAGAAATCGAAGTACAGCTGAGCGGTATATGCGATGGCGCCCAACCAGGCCTCACCCGTGGTCGGGTTGGTCAGGCCGAAGCAATGGTCCACCACCGGCGCCAGGGTGTCGGCGATGAAAACCTTCTTGACGAAGCCCTGCATGAAGCGCGCGGCGCCCTCGGAGAACTTGTCGAAGCTGTGGGTACGATCGGTGAACTGGTCGGCCAGGTCCTTGTAACGCAGCACCGGACCGGCGATCAGCTGCGGGAACAGCGCGATGAAGGCGGCGAAGTCGATCGGATGGCGAGTCGCCTCCACGTCTCCCCGGTACACGTCGATCAGGTAGCTGAGCGACTGGAAGATGTAGAAGGAAATGCCGATCGGCAGTATCACGGCGGTCAGCACGAACGGCTCGAAGCCCATGGACTGCAGCGCCGTGTTGATGTTGGCCACGCCGAAGTTGGCGTATTTGAAGTAGCCCAGCACGCCGAGGTCGCCAGCTACCCCCAGGAGCATCCAGCGCTGCGCCTTGCGAGTGCGTACTCCAGCTTCGCCGATGCGGATGCCCAGCCAGTAGTTGAATGCGGTGACCGCGACGAACAGAAACAGAAAATCGACGCGCCACCACGCATAGAACGCGTAGCTGGCGACCAGCAACAACAGGTTCCGATAACGATTCCCGCACAGGTAATACAGCCCGAGAAAGGCCGGCAGGAACAGGAACAGGAACACGTTGGACGAGAAAACCATTTTATCCTCCTTGTGGCCTGCGCCAGCGGCGCAGGCCTATAGCTCAATCGGCCTGAGCCTGCATCTGGCCTGGTTGGCGCGGACAGACATTCACTTCTGCCTGGAGCCCTTTGGGCATATCCGCAGGCATGTCCAGGTCAAATGAGAGCAGCGTCTGCCCTGCTCCTTCCGCATCGTCCCGCAGGTTGAAAACGAAGCGCCCGTCACCCTCTACTTCACGAGTGCGCTCGATCTTCAGCTGCTCCTTGGAGCCGCTCATGTACCAGACGGTACCCTTGAGCAACTTGACGCCTTGCTGATTGAACTGGACGTCTGCCAGATAGCGCTCGCTGCGAATGGGCAGGACGCCGGAATTCACCAGGATTTCATTGCGCCCCGGTTGCAGCGTCACCTTCTTGCTCAATGTGGTCGACTTGTCCTTACAGCCATCAGCCAGCATCGGCATGATCTGCCGGTAGAAGATCGGCATGGAGATGTCGTAGTAGCTGGTGATTTCCCAGATCAGGATCTTCGGCGGCCGCTCCTGGAAGTCCTGGCTGCCGAGATACTGCAGCATCGCGCTGTGGAACCCGCCGCCGCTCACCGAACGGTTGTCGATATCGACGGCGGCCTGTTCCTTCAGGAAGCCGGAGAAGTTGTACTGCGGCGTACTGAAGCTGGTACCGGCCAGAATCACCTGCGGCAGCTCTTCGTCACCGAAGAGGTCGCTCGCCTCGTCCTTGGGCTCGGTGATGAAGCGGGTCACGTACTGGTTTTCATAGCTGTAGCCGCAGACCTTATGAAACGCCTGGTTGAGCGAGCCGATCTTGTAGCCCAGGCCATCCGGGCGACTGACGAACTCCTTGCGCGGGATGCTCTTGAATATCTCCGAACGGCGAAGCTCTTCGGCAACCAGTTTGGCGGCGAACTCGGCCCCGTATGGCGTCCAGTGGTGGTCGCGCTTGTAGAAGTAGGGTTTGTCCGCTTCGCCATGTTCTTCCAGCATGGGCGTCAGGTCCGGTACCAGAATGCCCAGCGAACGCATCTTCTCGATGACCTTGTGATAGTTGTCCTCTGCCAGATCGAACTCGAACATCTTGCGTGTCTCGGGGCTCAGCTTGTCGGCGTTGGCCATGCCCCGGGTCGGGATATAGACAATCATCAACTGGGTGCCCATGGCCTTGAGCCGGTCGCTCAACTGCTGCAAGTGGGCATAGCCTTCCGGCGTGGTGCCCATCTGGGTCATCAGGTCGGTCTTGGTCCGGAACAGCCAGTCCTCCTTGCCTTGCACCAACTTGCTGAAATCACTCATGTCGCCGGTGTAGGTGGCATCGTTGAGAGCCTGTGGGCAGATTTCACAGCACTTCTCGATGGCATATTGCGGTGCTGTCTGCTCGGCAAAGGCAGATTGAATCGCCAACATTCCGAGTGCCGCACCAATAGCTGTCTGACTGATAAAAAACTTACGATTCATTTGATCACCTCGCCTATTGGCGTTGAGCCAGTTTCTGCGACGGCAAGACGTGCACTGCTTTCTTCTGCCGAATCATCAGGTCGAGAATCTCGCTCTTGCCCTGAGCGAGCGCACCGAACATCCCCACACCCGAATCTTTGGTGGGCATCAGCATTTCCAAGCGAGAAAGCTTCACGCTGCGGGGGGCCACAACAGAAATGGCGCCGGACTGATTACCGATCAGCCGATCACCTATTACGTTCAATGACAGGTTCATGTCGAAGGGGTCGAGTTGAAGATCGCGCGGCGTGTGGGTGAGGTCCTTCACATGCCCGTAGACGCCCAACAAGCCATTGGCCATGGCAATGTTTTCGTACAGCGTCACGTCGTAACTGTTACGCACGCGGATGCCATGCCGTCCATTGCTGAAGGACCTGTTGCGCATCAGCAGGTTGTTGCCGCTCTCGTAAATCGTGATGCCGTCCGAGCCGTTTCGATAAACCTCGTTATTGGCCACCACGTTATTCACGCTGATCCGGTCGATCACGATCCCGGACAGGGTGTTTTCATAAGAGCGGTTGTTGATGATCCAGCTGTCGTTCACCTCGCGGGAAATGATGATTCCGTGCTTCTGCACCGTGCCATAAGCCGTATTGCCAGCAATGATCAGTCGGCGCGAACGGTCATGCGGGTCGATGCCGTAGACCAGGTTGTTCCGATAGGTGTTGTTGAGCAGCACGACATCGAAGGCCTCGTAGCAATAGAAGCCGTACCACATGTCGTCGAACATGGAGTTGATCAGCCAACCGGTAGGATGGTCGCGCTGCATGATCGGATGCATCGCCGGGCTGTACTGGGAAATCGACACGCCGTAAGACTTACTCGCCGTGTAACCCAGGCTGGAAACGACACTGTTGACGATATAGGTTTCGGTCCCACCCCAGGAGTTGAGGAACGGCCGGAAACGCCCCTTCTTGGCGAACCAGTCCTGGCTGTTGTCCTTTTCGCGCCAGGCGGTCAGGCGGCTGTCGGTAATGAACAGCTTGCCGTCGTTGATGAGGAAGGCGCCATGATCACTCGACAGCCTGAAGTCCTTGGCGCTCTTGTCGATATGAAAGGTCGCGCCCTGGTTCACCACGATCGGCCGGCGGGCGATATAGATACCCGGCTCGGTTTCCTCGAAGTACTTGGCAGGTAGTGCCTTCGCCAGATCCTTGGGCGTGACGTAGCCGCCGTCGATGAATATGACTTGCGGCATTTCACCCTGGCGTTTCAGCCACTCGCGGATACGTTCATCACCCCCGGTGAATTCCACCAGGGTGTTCTGCTCCAGCATGCGGCGCACAGCGATTGTGCCGGCAGGCTTGCGGACAATCTTTGCCTGCACCGCCTCGGCGGTGTAAGGGGTCAGGTCTGGAAATTTAGGTGGCGTGACTTCCAGCGATTCTGCCGGTGTGCCGGATACCTGATAGTCCTCCTGCACCTTTGCCGGATCGAATACCAGTCCCTTGATAGGAGCGCCATCCGCTCTGGCGATGGAGCTGAGTACGAACCCAAGTAGCAAGACGATTGCAACTATTGATCGACGCGCGTTCATTGCAAACCCCCTGTCTAGTAGCGCCAAACCACATCGAGAAATGCTCGATGCATTTTCGAATCGGCTTCATCGGCAAAAGCGTCTCCGGCAAAGAACAAGCCGCCACGGAAACGGACCAGGGCGGATTTGGCGCCCAGCCAACCGAGGGCAGGCGGAATACGCCCTTCATCGAAGTATCGAGTCAGTACCAGGTCGACCTCTTGGCCGATGTCCTTCTCGCCGGGAACCATGTTTGTCTGCAGTCCACTTTTGCTATCGAAGTCATCGTCGACCCGCCAGAAACGGTGATAGATGAGACTGGCGTCGTACTCGTTATCGATATTCCAACCGGCGAACAGGCTGGCCGCCTGCAGGTTGGTCATCTCACCGCGATAGGCCTCACCGAAACGGTTTATCGAGGACTTGGTTCCGGTGAAGTTGGAGCGATTGCTCTGCAGATCCGTTTGCAGGAACTGTTCTTCGGCGCCTCCCGATGCACGGGTATAGGTGGTGCCCACCCGCCAGGCGTCGTCGATGTTCCAGCGCAGCCCCAGGTCGAGTGCCCATGCATCGACATCCTCGCTGCGCTGCCCGGTAACCCGGCGTGCACCGCCCACCGACGAGCTTGTGAGATAGTCGAGATCGGCGTTCATCCAGGTAACGCTGGCCAAATAGCTCAGTGGGTTGATGCTGCGGTGGTTGTAGAAGTCGCCGTTGAACTCCACGCCCAGCCAGGTGGCTTCGCCGCTGTAGGTCTTGTCCAGATCGCCCAGCTCTTCACCGACCTGGTTGAGGTCGCCACTGTCATCGCTGTGGTGGAACTTGATTCCAGCCCAGTGACCAGGGCGCCATTGCCTGGCGATATCGGCCATGAAATGGACACGGTCCTCATCCTGCGGAGCCAGCTCATCGAGATCGGTGCGGTAATCGCTGAAGCGCTCCGCAACCCCAACATGGGCACTCAGCAGAGTGGTGTCGAAGGTCCAGCGCAGGGCCTCGATATTGCTGTCCCACCACAGGCCATCGGCGCTTCTGATTTTCTGCCGGCCCAAGCGCAGCGACTCACCGGGGTAGGCCGTCAAGCCGGAGTAGTCGACCCAGAACTCGTGGAGCGCGAGAAACTTGTCGTCCCGCTCGCGGGCGTCGTCGGGGTCGAATGTGTCCGACTCGCTGGTATCGGATTCGATGACGTCGGTGGCCGCAAAGGCCTCGCCGAGCACGTAACCGCTCCAGTCACCCGAGCGATGGAAGACCCAAGGGCGCAGGCTGATACCCGCTCCGTTGAAGTCACCGCCATCACGGGTACCCAAGTCCTGATCTTCGATACTTTGCCCGGTGATCTTTACGTTGGCCCCATAAGACAGGCCCGATGGCAACTCGGCCGCGTGCAGCGAGGCGACGGAACATCCGGAAGCCCAAATCAGCAGAGCAATTGATCGTTTGGATACTGTCATAGCATTCCCTGCGTACTGTTTGTCTTGAGGGTGGCGCTGACCTGCTCTTGACCACGCGCACGCATTTCGCCCTGGGATAGCTCCAGAGCCTTGGCGATTTCCGCCGAGTTCATGCTGGGCGCAAGACGGTCAATCAGGACCTGGCCGTAAGGCAGGCCACCTTGCTTGGCCAAATTGGCAAACGAATAGGCATAGACCTTGTTGATCTTCACCCCCTGGCCGTCGCTGAAGAGCCTGGCCAGATCAATGTCGGACTGGACATCACCCGCGCGCGCCGCGATCAGGTAGTGCTCGAGCGCTTTCTCCGGCTGGATCTGGCCCAGTTGGCCGCCCGCGTACAGCTTGCCCAGGAAGTAGTTGGACCTGGGCTCCAGGGGGGCCGACATCAGCAGGTATTTTTCCGCGGCAACCGGGTCGGCCGGGATGACTTTCCCGCGCAGGTAGAGACGTCCCAACATGTAGGCCGCTCGATTGATCCCTGCATCCAGCCCTTTCTGCAGATAGGCGTGGATCTCGTCCGGGCTCTCGACCAGCTGGGGATAGCGGATGGACAGTTCCGCCAGGTCGCACCAGGCATCGGGGAAGGTCGGGGCGATCGCCACATAGAGGCCCTTGGCCGCCTCCGGGTCGGGTTGTCCGGCATCGCTGCCGACCAGGGCCTTGGCCACGTCGCGCATCGTCTCCGGAGGCAGGCGGCCGGACTCGAACTCCGACTGCATGCGCTCCAGCAGGGCGGCCTGCTCGTCGCCACGCCCCTGGCTGCGATAGACCACCGCCAGCTCGGCATAGCACTCGCTAACCTGGGCAAGCCAGCGCTGGCACGTCTGCTCGATCTCCGCGACGTGCTGCTGATAGTCGCCACGGGCGCGGTACAGAAGGATCTTGCCGAGCTGAGCCTCGGCGACCCCCTGCCCCTCCCAGAGATTGAGCTGACGCTCGATCTCCGGGTCCTGGGCGCCCAGGGGCCCAGTCAGCTTGACGCGAACCCAGGGCAGCACGGTGCTCGTGTCGCCCAACTGCAGCCCGCGACGCAGCAGCTGATCCGCCTCATCGCGTTCTTGTGCAGAGATGTCCGGCTTGCTGGCCAGCCATTTGCCGAGGCGAGTAGGTGCCAAAGGAGACTTCTCCATGGCATCGCGATACATCTGCTCGCCCTTGGCCTGCTTTTCCTTGGAGGGGCTTTTGATCAGCAGATCAGCGAGACCTATCTGCGCATCGACATAGCCAAGCTCCGCCAGGGGGCGGAAATTGGCCTCTGCCGTTTCCGTATCCCCGCGGAACTTCGCATCCTTGGCCAGCTGCAGATCCGGTGTCGAACATCCCACCAACAAACTGCAACCCAGCAGCATGACCCTGTTCATTTGCCGGCCGCCACGGTGGTGCGGGTCCACAGACCATCGAACGGCTGAATGCGCACATCGACCGGACGTTTGACCAGCACGTTATCCAGTGGGTCACGGGGCGTGATCATGACGCGGATGTCGGAAGCCAGACCGCCGTCCTGCAGGGCCATGCTGGTGATGGTGCCCGCGCGCGGGGTCTGTTCGCCGCCGACCAGGAAGTCCACCGGAGTGCCCGGCTGCAGGTCTGCAAAAGCACGGTAAGGGAAGCGCGCCTCCACACTGGCCACGCTATCCAGCGGCGCCAGGGTGAATACCGTGGTTCCTTTGGCGGCTACCTGGCCGTCGCCCACCAACTGCGCCACGACACGGCACTCGCAAGGACTGGTCAGGGTGCCCTGGATGTTCTTGCTGAACAGACGCTCCAGGTTCTCCGGGGTCATTTCCGATTCCGGCAGGATGTTCTTCAGCGCATCGAGCATGGTGGCCGAGTAGGTCGCGACCGGAGCCCCCTTCTTCACCACGTCACCGATCTTCACCAGGCTCTGCACGGAGCCCTCGCGAGGCATGGCCACTTCCTGACCAGGCACGACCACCTGGGCAGAGTCGGCATGGGTGATGAAGTAGATGTCGTACAGCTGGTACAGGATGTAGCTGCACGCCGCGACGCCGACCAGGAAGATGCCCATGCTCAGGCTCACTGCACGCAGACGCCCGAACAGGCCGGTCGGCGCACCGTCGACGCCTTTGCGCGGCTTGGTGAAGTTTTCCCGCTGCAAGGTGCTGATCAGATCACCGGCGTTGATGAGCTCGCCGCTGAGGAAGGCGCTGATCAGGTAGCGCAGCGTCGCGATCTCGCGCGGGCGCAGGTGGTGGAACTCGCAGCCGGCGCGTTTGCCGCCGAGCGAACGCACCTGGAACTCGACATCCATGTTGAAGCCGATGCCTTCGACCTCGAACATCAGCTTGCCACGGCAGTACTGCCCTTCGGTGAGCAGGTTGTTACCCGGATGGAAGGAGAAGCCGCCTACCGACAGATCGAGCAGCTGAGCCTCCAGTTCCTGGCCCTGCTGGGTGAAGTAGCGGATCTTCGCCGGCAGCTTGAGGCGCGCGTACTGGCGCTGGGCTTCGGCTTCGTGAACCACGTTGCTGTTGATGCTGGGGCTGATCACTGCGCTCATATTCGTTCCTTTATGCAATCAAGAGTCTTTGATGGGTCGCGAGCTTCAGACCACCCACATCAGAGCAGCGACGAAGACGCTGCCTGCGGAGAAGGTCATGGTTCGGGACGACCAGGTGTTGAACCAGCGCTGGAAGCTGGCGAGATCGCGGTTGAGCTTGGTCTTCTGGCGCGTCCAGGACTGCTGGTCCAGGCGGAAGAACACGTACACCTTCACCAGTGCGCCGACGATCTGGTTGTAATAGAGGATCAACGGATAAGCCGGACCGATCCTGTGGCCAGAGGCCAGCAGCAGCAGGGTCAGCACCAGCCGGGTGAGGCCGATCCACAGCAGATAGATCAGCAGGTAGGCAAAGCCATATTTGACGCTGGCGATGATCGCCACCGAGGGCCCGAGCAGGCTGGTCCACATGGACACCCGCTGGTCGAGCAGGACCACGCTGGTGAACACACCCAGGCGGCGTATGCCCAGGCCGAGCGCACGCGAGTTCTGCCGCAGGTTGTTGCCGTACCAGCGGAACATCAGCTTGCGGCTGGCCTTGATGAAGCTCTTCTCCGGCGGGTGTTCCACGGTATGGATGGAGGCATCCGGCACGTAGAAGGTGTCGTAGCCCAGGCGCATCAGGCTGTACCAGCTGGACTTGTCGTCGCCGGTAAGGAACTTGAAGCGCCCCAGACGCCAGTGCTCGAGATGGTCGTTCTCGACGTCGGCGATGAAGCCCGGATCGGTCACCACCTCGGCACGGAACACCGACATGCGCCCGGTCAGGGTCAACACGCGCTTGGACAGAGCCATCGAGCACATGTTGATGTGGCGCTGGGCGAAACGCAGCTTGTGCCACTCCTGCATGACGTAGCCGCCGCGCACCTCGCAGAACTCGTTGGTGGTGAGTCCGCCGAGGTTGTCGAACAGGGTGAAGTACGGTGCCGTCTGACGCACCACACCCGCGGAGAGCACGGTGTCACCATCCACCACGGCCACCACCGCGCGGTTATCCGGTTGGTGCCGGGAGATGGCGCGGAAGCCCTGGGCCAGCCCGTCACGCTTGCCGGTGCCGGGAATCCGCACAATGTCCAGGCGCACGCGAGCCGGCGGCTCCAGGCGGTTCCACAGGTTCTTGATCAGCAGCTCGTCTGATAGCTCGACGATCGAGCACACCACGGTGCTGGGGTAGCCACAATCGATCGCTTCCTGGATCACCGAGCGGTACACCGCGGCGGTGGTCAAGGCGTCGATACGAAAGCTGGTCACCAGCAGGTAGACGTGTGAAGGATCGGCCGCCTCGCCCAGCCGGCGCGCCTTGCGCCGATAGTGCGGGTAGACGATGTAGAGAAAGATGAGCCCGCGAACGTAATGGATCGCGCCCATCGAATAACGCCAGATGCCCACTGCGCCAAGTATCAGCAGGAAGTCCGTCGAATCCGGATCGAAGATGGTGTGTGGCAGCAGCAAGGCCATGCCACCCAACAGCGACAAATAGAACAGCCAGCCCGCGCCGTTGCGCAAGCGTCCTTGAAGACTTTCCATGGTTGCCAATCCCGTTTGGTTTACTGCTCTGCAACCGGGGGCGTCTTTATTGTTGTTGTAACGCCCGGTGCACATTTACCTGCAGCATTCGCTACCAGCAGAGGCCTTCTTTGACCTCGTCGCTGCACTGGCGCATGAAACCGACCAGGTCGATCAGCTTCTTGCCGGGCGGCAGTTGCTGGACCACGGTTTCGAACAGCTCGTCGCCGTTGCCGAGGACGATCACGTCGGCATCCGCCACGACCTGATTGAGGTCGGAGCGCAGCAGCGAGGAGACGTGGGGAATCTTCGATTCGATGTAGTCGCGGTTGGCACCATGGACGCGGGCGTATTCGACGTTGCGATCGAAGATCTTCAGGTCGAAGCCTTTGCCGATGAGCATCTCGGCCAGCTCCACCAGCGGGCTCTCGCGCAGGTCATCGGTACCGGCCTTGAAGCTCAGACCGAGCAGCGCGACCTTGCGCTTGTCCTGGCTGGCGATGAGGTTGTAGGCGTTGCGTACCTGGGCCTCGTTGCTGGGCATCAGAGCGCTGATCAGCGGCGACTCCACGTCGAGCTGGGTGGCACGGTAGTTCAGGGCACGTACATCCTTGGGCAGGCAGGAGCCACCGAAGGCGAAGCCGGGCTTCATGTAGTACTTGGACAGGTTGAGCTTGTGATCCTGGCAGATCACGTCCATCACTTCGCGACCATCGACCCCTACCGCCTTGGCGATGTTGCCGATCTCGTTGGCGAAGGTGATCTTGGTCGCGTGCCAGACGTTGCAGGTGTACTTGATCATCTCGGCGACCTCGACGGTCTTGCGGATGATCGGGGCATCCAGCTCGCTGTAGATCTCTTCCAGCAGGTCGCCGGAGGTCTGATCCAGCTCGCCGATCACGGTCATGGCGGGGAAATCGTAATCCTTGATCGCGGTGCTCTCGCGCAGGAACTCGGGGTTCACTGCAACACCGAAATCCTTGCCGGCCTTGAGACCGGAGTATTTCTCCAGAGTCGGAATCACCACATTGCGCAGGGTACCCGGCAGCACGGTGCTGCGGACCACCACGGTGTGGCGGCTGGTCTTCTCGGGGAGGACCTGAGCGATCTGCTGGCAGACTTCCTCGATGTAGGACACATCCAGATCGCCGTTACGCTTGCTCGGCGTCGGCGGCGCCAGGAAGGAGATATCGGTCTCCAGAATCGCCTCGCGCACGTCCAGTGTGCCGCGCAGCTTGCCGCTGCTCACGCCCTTCTGCAGCAGGTCTTCCAGCCCGGGCTCCACAATCGGCGACCGACCGCTGTTGATCAAATCGATCTTCAGCGGCGAAATGTCTACCCCAACGATCTGATGCCCTCTGGCCGACAGGCAACCAGCACACACAGCTCCTACATAGCCCAGCCCAAAGATGCTGATTCGCATTGGACGATCTCCTCCTTGCGTTGATCGATACAACAGCCCCATGGCTGCCGCCTACTTCGCGAGACCGGACTACAGGTACTGCACATTCCTCGGGTCTCTGTTACCACCGGGGGCTATCTTCCGTTCCAATTAAATTGATACAGGAATTGAAATAGTCCCGAGCAAAACAGATGCCTTGCGAAACAACAAAGTTCCGCAACAGGCAGGTTTAAAGTTATTTCTTTGAAAACAGTGACCTAGTTACCAGAGGTAACCGATCGAGCGCTTTGCGCGCGTCGTTTTTTTGGCACACACCCTTGGATGCGGCTCTAGGACGCAGCATACAAGGGATGAATTAGAAAGTAACACCTATTTTTTTGCGGTACTTCACGAAGTAAAAATAGAAGAATGTTATTCCCAAGAAGTCTATCGTCATTTTTATGACGCCAAATAAAAATCCGCTAGCGGGCAAATAAGCCATTATAAGAGCGCCAATTACCCAACAATAAGCAGCATCGATACATCGTCACGATGACCAAAAGGCAAGTTGCGCGAGACAGGATCACTTCAAATAAGTTTCATATATTTTTCGGCACGATTACTTATTCTGGAAGTTGCTTCGCATATAACGATTCCTACCCATGTGGACAGATCGAGCTCCCTTCGCCCGCCTCCCATCGCTAAACTTTCCCTTAGCGCGGCCGATGTGCCGAAGACAGCCATCCGTTCAAGAAGCGATTACGCATGCGAAACAACCAGCCCGTTACCCAGCGCGAGCGCACCTTCCCCGCCCAGCAACGCCTGATCTCCACCACCGACCTCAAGGGCCAGATCACCTACTGCAACCAGGCCTTCATAGAAGTCAGCGGCTTCGAGCGGGAGGAGTTGCTGCGGGCGCCGCACAACCTGGTGCGCCACCCGGATGTGCCGCCCGCGGTGTTCGAGCACATGTGGCAGACCCTG
This sequence comes from Pseudomonas sp. GD04019, assembly GCF_029837695.1. Taxonomy (GTDB): domain Bacteria; phylum Pseudomonadota; class Gammaproteobacteria; order Pseudomonadales; family Pseudomonadaceae; genus Aquipseudomonas. The sequence goes on along the minus strand of NZ_JAOEEA010000011.1, from coordinate 29,343 downwards.
AAGAAGGGCCGCCCGTGGATGGGTGTGGTGAAGAACCGCAGCAAGAACGGCGACCACTACTGGGTCAACGCCTATGTCACGCCGATCCTGGAGAAGGGCCAGGTGGTGGGTTATGAGTCGGTGCGGGTCAAGCCCAGCGCCGAGCAGATCCGCCGCGCCGAGGCGCTGTACGCGCGGATCAACACCGGCAAGCCAGCCATCCCCATGACCGATCGCTGGCTGCCGGTGCTGCAGGCCTGGCTGCCATTCATCCTGATCAGCCAGATCGGCTTCCTTATCGGCCACTGGATCGGTTCTACCTGGGGCTTCCTGCTCGCGGCCCTGCTCTGCGTACCGCTGGGCCTGGCCGGTATCGGCTGGCAGACCCGTGGCGTCAAGCGCCTGCTGCGCCTCGCCGAGCAGACCACGTCCGACCCGCTGATCGCGCAGATGTACACCGACAGCCGCGGCGCCGAAGCCCGTCTAGAAATGGCCATGCTCAGCCAGGAGGCGCGCCTGCGCACCTGCCTGACCCGCCTGCAGGACACCGCCGAGCGCCTGACCAGCCAGGCCCAGCAGGCCGACCAGCTGGCACACAACAGCTCCGCGGGGCTGGAGCGCCAGCGGGTGGAAACCGAGCAGGTGGCCACCGCCATCAACGAGATGGCCGCCACCACCCTGGAAGTGGCCAGCAATGTGGCCCGCGCCGCCATCGCCACCCAGGAGGCCAACCGCCTTACCGGCGAAGGCCGCAACGTCGCCGCGGAAACCCGCAACGCCATCCAGCGCCTGTCGACCTCCGTCGGCGAGACCGGCGAGACCGTGTCGCGCCTGGCCCAGGACAGCAACGAGATCGGCGGCGTGGTCGATGTGATCAAGGGCATCGCCGACCAGACCAACCTGCTCGCGCTCAACGCGGCCATCGAGGCGGCGCGCGCCGGCGAGATGGGCCGCGGCTTCGCCGTGGTGGCTGACGAAGTGCGCTCGCTGGCCCAGCGCACAGCCGAATCCACCGGGCAAATCCATGCCCTGATCGCCAAGCTGCAACGCACCGCGGAGGAAGCGGTGATGACTATGGAGATCGGGCGCAAGCATGCCGACGAGGGCGTGGAGCGTGTGCAGCAGGCCGACCAGGCGCTGCAGGGCATCAGCGACGCGGTGGCCAACATCACCGATATGGCCAATCAGATCGCCGCCGCCGCCGAGGAACAGAGCGCGGTGGCCGACGAGATCAACCAGAACATCACCACTATCGCCCAGCTGGCCGACCAGACCGCCAGCGAAGCCCTCGGCACCGCCCAGCTCAGTAACGAGCTGACCACCACCGCCCGGGACCAGTACTCGCTGGTGGAGCGCTTCAACCGCTGATTGCTGCTGCGATAAAAAGGCCGATAACCCTCACGGGTTACCGGCCTTTTTCATTGCCGTGAATACAGGCCCCGGGGCAATCCCGTCGCGGGCTTCACCCACCCCACTCCGCACGCCCACCACGACCGGGTGCAACCCGCGGCTTCCAGAAGCCCAGCTCACTCACGCAAAAACGCCGCCACCACCTCAGCCGCACGCTGCAGATGTTGCTCATGGGAAAAACCTGAAACCTTCAGCGGCTTCAGATCATGGTCGGCCGCCGTCAGCCACTCGACGGTGATAGCGGGCGCCAGGTTGTAGCCACTCACCGTCTCGCGATTGCCCAGCGCATCGCGCTCGCCCTGAACGATCAACGCCCGCGTCTGCAGCTCGGCCAGATGCGCCACCCGCGGTTTCTCCGGCTTGCCTGCCGCATGGAAGGGATAGCCCAGGCAGACCAGCGCATCGACGCCCAGCTCGTCCGCCAGCAGGCTGGCCATGCGCCCGCCCATGGACTTGCCGCCGATGGCCAGCGGCCCGCTCACCCGCTCACGCACCTCGGCATACACCTGACGCCAGCACTCCAGCAACTGCGCCTGCGGATTGGGCGGACGCTTGCCGCCGCCCGCACGCCTCGCTGCCATATAGGGGAACTCGAAGCGCAACACGCTGACTCCGCGCGCCGCCAGCAGCTCGGCGATGCGCTGCATGAAGTCGCTGTCCATCGGCGCGCCGGCGCCGTGGGCGAGGATCAGGGTGACCTGCGACATTTCGTCCGCCCCGTTCCACAGCCATCCCCGCGCTCGGCATTGATCCTCGTCAATAACCATCAACTTGCCATTACCCATGCTTGCCCTGCTTTTCCTAACCGTGGATGGAAGCCCAACACATGAACACAACCAGCAGCACCGCCTACAACTATAAGGTGGTCCGCCAGTTCGCCATTATGACGGTGGTTTGGGGCATAGTCGGGATGGGGCTCGGCGTGTTCATCGCCGCCCAGCTGGCCTGGCCCGAACTGAACTTCAACCTGCCGTGGACCAGCTTCGGCCGGCTGCGCCCCCTGCACACCAACGCGGTGATCTTCGCCTTCGGCGGCTGTGCTCTGTTCGCCACCAGCTACTACTCGCTGCAACGCACCTGCCAGACCCGCCTGATCTCCGACAAGCTCGCCGCCTTCACCTTCTGGGGCTGGCAGCTGGTCATCGTCCTCGCCGCCATCAGCCTGCCATTGGGCTGGACCAGCTCCAAGGAATACGCCGAGCTGGAGTGGCCGATCGACATCCTGATCACCATCGTCTGGGTCGCCTACGCCCTGGTGTTCTTCGGCACTCTGCTCAAGCGCAGGACCAAGCACATCTATGTGGGCAACTGGTTCTTCGGCGGCTTTATCCTCACCGTGGCGATCCTGCACATCGTCAACAACCTGGAGCTGCCGGTCAGCCTGACCAAGTCCTACTCACTGTATGCCGGCGCCACCGACGCCATGGTCCAGTGGTGGTACGGCCACAACGCCGTGGGCTTCTTCCTCACCGCCGGCTTCCTCGGGATGATGTACTACTTCGTGCCCAAGCAGGCCGAACGCCCGGTGTACTCCTATCGCCTGTCCATCGTGCACTTCTGGGCGCTGATCACCCTGTACATCTGGGCCGGCCCGCACCACCTGCACTACACGGCATTGCCGGACTGGGCGCAAAGCCTGGGCATGGTCATGTCCCTGGTCCTGCTAGCTCCCAGCTGGGGCGGCATGATCAACGGCATGATGACCCTCTCCGGTGCCTGGCATAAGTTGCGCACCGACCCGATCCTGCGCTTCCTGGTGGTCTCCCTGGCGTTCTACGGCATGTCGACCTTCGAAGGCCCGATGATGGCGATCAAGACCGTCAACGCCCTGTCGCACTACACCGACTGGACCATCGGCCACGTACACGCCGGCGCGCTGGGCTGGGTAGCGATGATCTCCATCGGCTCGCTGTACCACCTGATCCCGAAAGTGTTCGGTCGCGAGCAGATGCACAGCCTGCCGCTGATCAACGCGCACTTCTGGCTCGCTACCATCGGTACCGTGCTGTACATCGCCTCCATGTGGGTCAACGGCATCACCCAGGGCCTGATGTGGCGCGCGGTGAATGACGACGGCACCCTCACCTACTCCTTCGTCGAGGCCCTCGAGGCCAGCCACCCGGGCTTCGTGATCCGCGTGGCCGGTGGCGCGATCTTCCTGCTCGGCATGCTCCTGATGGCCTGGAACACCTGGCTGACCGTGCGCGCCGCCAAGCCGGCCGAATACGACGCCGAAGCCCTGATCCCCGCGGAGGTCGCCCACTGATGAGCAGCAAGCACGAAATACTCGAGAAGAACGTCGGCCTGCTGGCCCTGATGATGGTCCTGGCGGTGAGCATCGGCGGTCTGACCCAGATCGTCCCGCTGTTCTTCCAGGACGTGGTCAACGAACCGGTCAAGGGCATGCAGCCCTACACCGCCCTGCAGTTGGAAGGCCGCGACATCTATATCAAGGAAGGCTGCGTCGGCTGCCACTCGCAGATGATCCGCCCGTTCCGCGCCGAGACCGAGCGCTACGGCCACTACTCCGTGGCCGGCGAAAGCGTCTGGGACCACCCATTCCTGTGGGGCTCCAAGCGTACCGGCCCGGACCTGGCCCGCGTCGGCGGTCGCTACTCGGACGACTGGCACCGTGCGCACCTTTATAACCCGCGCAACGTGGTGCCGGAGTCGAAGATGCCGGCCTACCCCTGGCTGGTCGAGAACAAGCTCGACGGCAAGGACAGCGGCGCCAAGATGCAGGCCCTGCGCACCCTCGGCGTGCCCTACAGCGATGCGGACATCGCCGGCGCCCAGGCGGCCGTGAAGGACAAGAGCGAGATGGAAGCGCTGGTCGCCTACCTGCAGGTGCTCGGCACCAGCCTGAAGAACAAGAGGTAATCGGACATGACCACTTTCTGGAGCTGGTACATCACCCTGCTCACCCTGGGCAGCCTGATCGCCCTGCTGTGGCTGCTGTTCGCCACCCGCAAGGGCCAGCGCCCCGGCACCACCGAAGAAACCCTGGGCCACGCCTTCGACGGCATCGAGGAATATGACAATCCGCTGCCCAAGTGGTGGTTCATGCTGTTCCTCGGCACGCTGATCTTCGCCGGCGCCTACCTGCTGCTCTACCCGGGCCTGGGCAACTTCGCCGGCAAGCTGCCGGGCTACGAAGGCGGCTGGACCCAGGTCAAGCAGTGGCAGCGCGAGATGGACAAGGCCGACAAGGAATACGGCCCGATCTACGCCAGCTACGCCAAGCTGCCGGTGGAGGCGGTCGCCCAGGACGAGCGCGCGCTGAAGATGGGCGGCCGCCTGTTCGCCTCCAACTGCTCGGTGTGCCACGGCTCCGACGCCAAGGGCGCCTATGGCTTCCCCAACCTGACCGACAGCGAGTGGCGCTGGGGCGGCGACGCGCAGGCGATCAAGCAGACCATCGCCAGCGGCCGCAGCGGCATGATGCCGCCACAAGCCGCGATGATCGGCGAGGACGGCGTGCGCAACGTCGCCGCCTACGTGCTCACCGAGCTGGCCGGGCGCAAACTGCCGGAAGGCGAGACTGCCGACATCGGCGCCGGGCAGAAGATCTTCGCCGGCACCTGCTTCGCCTGCCACGGCGCGGACGGCAAGGGCACCCCGAGCATGGGTGCACCGAACCTGACCAAGCCCAGCGCCTTCATCTATGGCAGCAGCTTTGCCCAGTTGCAGCAGACCATCCGCTACGGCCGCACCGGCCATATGCCGGCGCAGCTGGCGTATGTGGGCAGCGAAGACAAGGTTCATCTGCTGGCCGCCTACGTCTACAGCCTGTCGCAGAAACAGCCAGAGCTGGAGAAAACCCTGGCCCGCGAGTGACCCTTCCCTCCGCGGGTGCCGCCCGGCACCCGCGACCTCCTGCTAATGCGACCTGATGTCGCACCCTTCCTGACCGCCTGCACACCTCCGCGCCGGGTGTGGTCTAAGCTGCTGAACAGTCGCACCCGGTAACAATCCCAAGGCAATTCCCTCCTTGGAGCAGGGTTACCTCTGGTGCAAAAGACGGGTTCGACAGCGTTTACCGGCAGCTCAAAAGGCCGCTAAAACCTTGATCGCACAGGCGTCCGGCGTTGCAATGGGTACCTCATTTCTCCATACTTGCCGCCGATTTTTTACCCCTAAAAAACTCCATTAACCGTGGTACCCCTAGCATGAGCACAGCAATCAGTCAGACTGCTTATAACTATAAGGTGGTCCGCCAGTTCGCCGTTATGACGGTAATCTGGGGGGTCATCGGGATGGGTCTCGGAGTGTTCATCGCCGCACAGCTCGTGTGGCCGGAACTCAACCTGAACCTGCCGTGGACCAGCTTCGGCCGTCTGCGCCCGCTGCACACCAACGCGGTGATCTTCGCGTTTGGCGGCTGCGCCCTGTTCGCCACGTCCTACTACGTGGTTCAGCGCACCTGCCAGGCCCGCCTGATCTCCGACAGTCTGGCCGCCTTCACCTTCTGGGGTTGGCAAGCCGTGATCGTGCTGGCCGTGATCACCCTGCCGCTGGGCTACACCTCCTCCAAGGAGTACGCCGAGCTGGAGTGGCCGATCGACATCCTCCTGGGTGTGGTCTGGATCACCTACTGCGCGGTGTTCTTCGGCACCATCATCAAGCGCAAGACCAAGCACATCTATGTGGGCAACTGGTTCTTCGGTGCCTTCATCCTGGTCACCGCCATGCTGCACATCGTCAACAGCATGGAAATGCCGGTCACCCTGTTCAAGTCCTACTCGGTCTACGCAGGCGCCACCGATGCGATGGTCCAATGGTGGTACGGCCACAACGCCGTGGGCTTCTTCCTGACCACCGGCTTCCTGGGGATGATGTACTACTTCGTGCCCAAGCAGGCCGAGCGTCCGATCTACTCCTATCGCCTGTCCATCGTGCACTTCTGGGCGCTGATCACCCTGTACATCTGGGCCGGCCCGCACCACCTGCACTACACCGCCCTGCCAGACTGGGCCCAGTCCCTCGGCATGGCCATGTCCGTCATCCTCCTGGCTCCGAGCTGGGGCGGCATGATCAACGGCATGATGAGCCTGTCCGGCGCCTGGCATAAGCTGCGCAGCGACCCCATCCTGCGCTTCCTGGTCGTCTCCCTGGCGTTCTACGGCATGTCGACCTTCGAAGGCCCGATGATGGCGATCAAGACCGTCAACGCCCTGTCCCACTACACCGACTGGACCATCGGCCACGTACACGCCGGCGCCCTCGGCTGGGTAGCGATGATCTCCATCGGCTCGCTGTACCACCTGATCCCGAAAGTGTTCGGTCGCGAGCAGATGCACAGCATCGCTCTGATCAACGCGCACTTCTGGCTCGCCACCATCGGTACCGTGCTGTACATCGCCTCCATGTGGGTCAACGGCATCACCCAGGGCCTGATGTGGCGTGCGGTCCACGAAGACGGCACCCTCATGTACTCCTTCGTCGAAGCCCTGGAAGCCAGCCATGAAGGCTTCATGGTTCGCGCTCTCGGCGGTGCCTTCTTCGTTACCGGCATGCTGCTGATGGCCTACAACACCTGGCGTACCGTGCGTGCCGCTGACAAGAGCAAGTACGACGAAGCCGCCCTGATTCCTGCTGAGGTTGCGCACTGATGGCCGGTAGCAAACACGAGATATTCGAGAAGAACATCGGCCTGCTGGCCATCGGCATGGTCCTGGCCGTGAGCATCGGCGGTCTGACCCAGATCGTTCCACTGTTCTTCCAGGACGTCACCAACACCCCGGTGGAAGGCATGAAGCCCCGCACCGCCCTGGAGCTGGAAGGTCGTGACATCTATATCCGCGAAGGCTGCGTCGGCTGCCATTCGCAGATGATCCGCCCGTTCCGTGCCGAGACCGAGCGCTACGGCCACTACTCCGTAGCCGGCGAGAGCGTCTGGGACCACCCGTTCCTGTGGGGCTCCAAGCGTACCGGTCCGGACCTGGCCCGCGTCGGTGGTCGCTACTCGGACGACTGGCACCGTGCGCACCTGTACAACCCGCGCAACGTGGTTCCGGAATCGAAGATGCCGGCCTACCCGTGGCTGGTCGAGAACAAGCTCGACGGCAAGGACACTGCCGCCAAGATGGAAGCCCTGCGCGCCCTCGGCGTGCCCTACACCGACGAAGACATCGCCGGTGCTCGCGAAGCCGTCAAAGGCAAGACCGAGATGGACGCCATGGTGGCCTTCCTGCAAGGCCTGGGCACTTCTATCAAGAACAAACGGTAACGCGTGATGGATATCGGGATGATTCGCGGCATCGGCACGGCAGTGGTCTTCATCGCCTTCATCGGCGTGGTGCTCTGGGCCTACAGCAGCAGACGCAAGAGCAGCTTCGACGAAGCGGCCAACCTGCCCTTCGCCGACGACGTCCCGGCCAAAAAGCGTGACGAGCAAGATTCTGGGAGCAATAAAGAATGACTTTGTTCTGGAGTATTTACGTCAGCGTACTGAGCCTCGGCACCATCGTGGCTCTTACTGCGCTGATCTTCGGTATTCGCAAGGGCCAACGCCCCGAGACCACCGAAGACACCGTCGGCCATGCCTTCGACGGTATCGAGGAGTTCGATAACCCGCTGCCGAAGTGGTGGTTCATGCTGTTCATCGGCACCATCATCTTCGCCCTCGGCTACCTGGTCCTGTACCCGGGCCTGGGCAACTGGAAAGGCGTACTGCCGGGCTACAACGAAGCTGGCGACGGCAAGCCCTTCGCCAACGGCGAATCCGGCTGGACCGGTGTGCACCAGTGGGAAAAGGAAATGGTCCGCGCTGACAAGGAATACGCGCCGATCTACGCCAAGTTCGCCGGTCTGCCGATCGAGGAAGTGGCCAAGGACGAACAAGCCCTGAAAATGGGCGGTCGCCTGTTCGCCTCCAACTGCTCCGTGTGCCACGGCTCCGATGCCAAGGGCGCCTACGGCTTCCCCAACCTGACCGACAACGAGTGGCGCTGGGGCGGCAAGCCGGAAGACATCAAGCAGACCATCATCGGTGGCCGCCACGGCCAGATGCCGGCCCAGGCGCCGACCATCGGCGAGGAAGGCGTGCGTAACGTCGCCGCCTACGTGCTCACTGAACTGGCCGGCCGCAAGCTGCCGGAAGGCACCAAGGCCGACATCGCCGCCGGCAAGCAGGTGTTCGAGACCGTCTGCTTCGCCTGCCACACCAAGGAAGGCACCGGTACCCCGAGCATGGGCGCGCCGAACCTGACCAACCCGAGCGCCTTCATCTACGGCAGCAGCTACGCCCAGCTGCAGCAGACCATCCGTTACGGCCGCAGCGGCAACATGCCTGCCCAGCTGCCGTACGTGGGTAGCGAAGACAAGGTGCACCTGCTGGCCGCCTACGTGTACAGCCTGTCGCACGGCAAGACCGACGTAGCCGTCGAGAAGTAAGGCGTCACCCCGCCCGGGACGCGACCGCCGGTCGCACCCGGGCAACGCTCGATCAGGCGTACCATAGTGCCGTGAAATCCTGACTCCTTCGGCAAGTATCGACGGAGCACTCACCCAAGCCGTGGTACGACCCTGATGAGCGAACAGATTCCCGTCCGAAACATCACCCCTCCCCCGGCCAAGGGCGGCGAAACCGTCGACCTATACGCCAGCCGCGAAAAAATCTACACCCGCGCCTTCACCGGCCTGTTCCGCAACCTGCGTCTGAGCGGCGGAGCCTTTCTCTTCCTGCTCTACTTCGGCACCGTCTGGCTGAACTGGAACGACCGTCAGGCCGTCTGGTGGAACCTGCCGGAACGCAAATTCTTCATCTTCGGCGCCACCTTCTGGCCGCAGGACTTCATCCTGCTGTCGGCGCTGCTGATCATCGCCGCCTTCGGCCTGTTCTTCATCACCGTGTTCGCCGGCCGCGTCTGGTGTGGCTACACCTGCCCGCAGAGCGTGTGGACCTGGATCTTCATGTGGTGCGAGAAGATCACCGAGGGCGACCGCAACCAGCGCATGAAGCTGGACAAGCAGCCGATGAGCGCCGAGAAGTTCGCGCGCAAGGCGGCCAAGCACAGCCTGTGGATTCTGATCGGCCTGGTCACCGGCCTGACCTTCGTCGGCTACTTCTCGCCGATCCGCGAGCTGATCCCCAACCTGCTCAGTGGTGCGGCCGATGGCTGGGCCTACTTCTGGGTCGGCTTCTTCACCCTGGCCACCTATGGCAACGCCGGCTGGCTGCGCGAACAGGTGTGCATCTACATGTGCCCCTACGCGCGCTTCCAGAGCGTGATGTTCGACCAGGACACCCTGATCGTTTCCTACGACCCGCGCCGTGGCGAACACCGTGGGCCGCGCAAGAAGAACGCCGACTACAAGGCCGAGGGCCTGGGGGACTGCATCGACTGCACCATGTGCGTCCAGGTCTGCCCGACCGGCATCGACATCCGCGACGGCCTGCAGGTCGAATGCATCGGCTGCGCTGCGTGCATCGACGCCTGCGACAGCATCATGGACAAGATGGGCTACCCCAAGGGCCTGATCAGCTACACAACCGAACACAATCTATCGGGCCAGAAGACCCAACTGCTGCGCCCGCGCCTGATAGGCTACGCCGTCGTGCTGCTGGCCATGATGAGCCTGTTCGCCTGGGCCATCGCCAGCCGCTCGCTGGTGGAGGTGGACGTGCTCAAGGACCGCGTGCTGTTCCGCGAGAACGAACAGGGCCACATCGAGAACGTCTACACCGTGAAGCTGATGAACAAGGCCCAGCGCGACCTGACCTACCTGATCTCCGTCGAAGGCATCGACGGCCTCACGTACGAAGGCCGCAGCGAGATCAAGGCCTCCGCCGGCGAGGTGCTGTCGATTCCGGTGGAGCTGTCCATCGAGCCGGAGAAGCTGCCTTCCAGCGCCAATGAAATTCTGTTCAAGGTCCAGGCCTTGGAAGATCCCACCATCCACAGCGACGCCGACAGCCGATTCATCGGCCCCAGCGTGCGCTGAACACAGGTCACTCCATGTCGTCGCCTCAAACTCCGGTCAACCCCTGGTACAAAGAGCCCTGGGTCTGGTTCATCCTCGGCATCCTCGGCATGGCCGTGGTGCTGGGCACCAGCATGCTGGTGATCGCCACCAAGAACCCGCCGGGCCTGCTGTCGGACAACTACTACGACGTCGGCAAGGGCATCAACACCTCGCTGGAGCGCGAGGAGCTGGCCCAGCGCCTGAAGCTCAAGGCCGCCCTCACCCTGGACAACGAACGCGGCAGCGTCAGCCTGCAGCTGCAGGGTTACAGCAACCCGCCGCAGCTGGTGCTCAACCTGATCTCGCCGACCCAGCCGGAGCGCGACCGCCGCGTGGTGCTGCAGGCCCAGCCTGATGGCAGCTACGCCGGCAACCTGCTGGACGCCGTCGAGGGCCGTCGCTTCATCGAGCTGATCGGCCAGGAAGGCGGCAAGGACTGGCGCCTGTTCGAGGAAGAGAAGCTGGTCAGCGGCCAGCGCGTCCAGCTCGGCGAGTGATGTTCCAGCCCGCATGAGCAGCCCCCTTCCCTGCTACCACTGCGGCCTGCCGGTTCCTCCCGGCAGCCGTTTCGAGGCCCGCGTCCTGGATCAGCCGCGGGCCTTCTGCTGCCCGGGCTGCCAGGCCGTGGCCGAGGCCATCGTCGCCGGCGGGCTGGACAACTACTACCGCCACCGCAGCGACAGCGCGGTCAACCCGCAGAGCCTGCCCAAGGCCTTGCCCGACGAGCTGGCGCTGTATGACCGCGACGAAGTACAACAAGGCTTCGTCCAGCACCAGGGCGAACTCAGCGAGACCAGCCTGCTGATCGAAGGCATCAGCTGCGCCGCCTGTGGCTGGCTGATCGAGAAACACCTGCGCGGACTGCCGGGTGTGGCCGAGGCCAACCTCAACCTGTCCAACCAGCGTCTGCAGGTACGCTGGGCCGACAGCCAGGTACCGCTCAGCCAGCTGCTCGCCGAGCTGCGCCGCATCGGTTACGCCGGCCACCCCTGGCAGGCGGACGAGGCCAGCGAACGCCTGGCTGCGGAGAACCGCAAGGCGATGCGCCAGATCGGCGTCGCCGGCCTGCTGTGGATGCAGGTGATGATGGCTGCCATGGCCACCTGGCCGGAGTTCAACGTCGACCTGTCGCCGGAGCTGGACAAGATCCTGCGCTGGACCAGCCTGTTCCTCACCACGCCCATCGTCTTCTACTGCTGCGGCCAGTTCTTCCGCGGCGCCCTGCGCGACCTGCGCACGCGCCACCTGACCATGGACGTGTCGGTGTCGCTGGCCATCGGCGGCGCTTACGTGGCCGGCATCTGGTCCACCGTCACCGGCGTCGGCGAGTTGTATTTCGACGCAGTGGGCATGTTTGCCCTGTTCCTCCTCGCCGGCCGCTACCTGGAGCGACGTGCCCGCGAACGCACGGCGGCGGCCACCGCGCAGTTGGTCAGCCTGCTGCCGCCCTCGTGCCTGCGCCTGGACGACAACGGCCAGAGCCAGCGCATCCTGCTGCGCGAGCTGGCAGTCGGCGATCGCGTGCTGGTGCCGCCGGGTGCCCAGTTGCCGGCGGACGGGCGCATCGTCAGCGGCCAGTCCAGCGTCGACGAATCCCTCCTCACCGGTGAATACCTGCCTCTGGCCCGTAGTGAAGGCGATGTCGTCACCGCCGGCACGCTGAATGTCGAGGGCCCGCTGACCGTGCAGGTCGAGGCCCTCGGCAACGACACCCGCCTGTCCGCCATCGTGCGCCTGCTCGAACGCGCCCAGGCCGACAAGCCGCCGATGGCCGAGATGGCCGACCGCGTGGCCCAGTGGTTCCTGCTCATCGTGCTGGGCCTGGCCGCCGTGGTCGGCCTGATCTGGTGGCAGCTCGACAGCGAGCGGGCGTTCTGGATCGTGCTGTCGCTGCTGGTCGCCACCTGCCCCTGCGCCCTCTCCCTGGCCACCCCGACCGCGCTGACCACCGCCACCGGCAGCCTGCACAAGCTCGGCCTGCTGCTGACCCGTGGCCATGTGCTGGAAGGCCTGAAGCAGATCGACACGGTGATCTTCGACAAGACCGGCACCCTCAGCGAGGGCCGCCTGACCCTGGAGCGCATCGAGACCCTGCGCGAGCTGGACGCCGACGCCTGCCTGGCTCTGGCCGCCGCCCTCGAACACGGCTCCGAACACCCCATCGCCCGCGCCTTCGGCCACAGCAACCAGGGCGCCGAGCAACTGGCCAGCGAGCCCGGCCAGGGCCTGCAGGGCGTGGTCGACGGCCGCCGCCTGCGCATCGGCCAACCCGGCTATGTGGCGGCGCTGGCCGGCCGCGCGGCACCGGCCATTCCCGGCGAGCACGGCCAGTGGCTGCTGCTCGGCGACGAGCGCGGCCCGCTGGCCTGGTTCGTCCTCGGCGACCGCCTGCGCGAGGACGCTCCCGAGCTGCTCGCCGCCTGCCGTGCCCAGGGCTGGCAGATCATCCTGCTGTCCGGCGACAGCTCGCCCATGGTCGGCGAAGTAGCGCGCCAGCTCGGCATCGACGATGCCCGTGGCGGCCTCACCCCGGACGCCAAGCTGGCGGTACTCGAAGACCTGCACGCCCAGGGCCGCCGCGTACTGATGCTGGGTGACGGGGTCAACGACGTGCCGGTGCTGGCCGGCGCCGACATCAGCGTGGCCATGGGCAGCGCCACCGACCTGGCCAAGACCAGCGCCGACGCCGTGCTGCTGTCCAACCGCCTCGGCAGCCTGGTGCAGGCCTTTGCCCTGGCCCGCCGCACGCGGCGCATCATCATCGAGAACCTGGCCTGGGCGACTCTGTACAATGGCCTGGTGCTGCCGTTCGCCGCCCTCGGCTGGGTCACGCCGCTATGGGCCGCGCTCGGCATGTCGGCCAGTTCGCTGCTAGTGGTACTCAATGCCCTGCGCCTGGCACGCCTGTAGGGTGGATCGCGCCTCAGCGATCCACCAACCTGCAATGGTGGATGTACAAAGCCACATCCACCCTACGCCTGGTCCGCATCCGGAGACGCCATGTCCGCCATCTACATCCTGATTCCGATTGCCGTGGTCCTGGTCGGCTTCGCCATCTGGCTGTTCGTCTGGGCGGTGGACAACGGCCAGTACGACGACCTGGACAGCCCCGCCCACAGCATCCTGTTCGACGACGAAGACCCGCAGCACAAGGCCGCTATTGCCGAAGCCGACAAGGCCGAAGACAAGGACGAGCCACGTGCCTGAACTGGCGCCGCTGCTGGTTTCCGCGCTGATCCTCGGCCTGCTCGGCGGCGGCCATTGCCTGGGCATGTGCGGCGGCCTGATGGGCGCGCTGACCCTGGCCATTCCGCCGGAACAGCGCGCCCGACGCTTCCGTCTGCTGCTGGCCTACAACTTCGGGCGCATCCTCAGCTACACCACGGCCGGCCTGTTGATCGGCCTGGCCGGCTGGGCCGTGGCCAGCAGCCCGGCGGCCATGGTGCTACGGGTGATCGCTGCGCTGCTGCTGATCGCCATGGGCCTGTACCTGGCCGGCTGGTGGAGCGGCCTGACGCGCATCGAGGCCCTCGGCCGTCACCTCTGGCGCCACCTGCAACCCATCGCCAGCCGCCTGATGCCGGTCAGCAGCCTGCCGCGCGCACTGCTGCTCGGCGCCGTGTGGGGCTGGCTGCCCTGCGGCCTGGTCTACAGCACCCTGCTGTGGGCCTCCAGCCAGGGCTCACCGGCCGATAGTGCGCTGCTGATGCTGGCCTTCGGCCTCGGCACCTGGCCGGTGCTGCTGGCCACCGGCATGGCCGCCGAACGCCTGACCGCCCTGCTGCGCCAGCGCGGCGTGCGCATGGCCGGCGGTCTGCTGGTAATCCTGTTCGGCCTGTGGACCCTGCCCGGCCCGCACCAGCATTGGTTGATGGGACACTAGCGCCCAAGCAGGGGTAGCCTCTGACAGGCTCCTACGCGCCGACCTGATCTGAGTCAAAAAGCATCGCCGCCGCAATCCCTAGACTGGCCACATTGCCAATCCAGGGATCTCTCCATGCTCGACGCCATCCGCTGGGACGCCGACCTGATCCGCCGCCACGACCGGCCAGGCCCGCGCTACACCTCCTACCCCACCGCCGTGCAGTTCCATGGCGAGGTCGGCTCCTTCGACCTGCTGCACGCCCTGCGCGACAGCCGCAAGGCCCAGCGCCCGCTGTCGCTCTACGTGCACGTGCCGTTCTGCGCCAACATTTGTTACTACTGCGCCTGCAACAAGGTGATCACCAAGGACCGCGGCCGCGCCCTGCCCTATCTGGAGCGCCTGGAGCAGGAAATCACCCTGGTCTCGCGCCACCTGGACCAACGCCAGGTGGTCGAACAGTTGCATTTCGGCGGCGGCACCCCGACCTTCCTCAGCCACGACGAACTACGGCGGCTGATGGAACACATCCGCCAGCACTTCACCCTGCTGAACGACGACAGTGGCGACTACGGCATCGAGATCGACCCGCGCGAAGCCGACTGGTCGACCATGGGCCTGCTGCGCGAGCTGGGCTTCAACCGCGTCAGCCTCGGCGTGCAGGACCTCGACCCGGACGTGCAGCGCGCCATCAACCGCCTGCAGACCCTGGAACAGACCCGTGCCATCGTCGATGCGGCGCACGCCCTGCAATTCCGCTCGGTGAACATCGACCTGATCTATGGCCTGCCACTGCAAACGCCGGAGAGCTTCGCCCGCACCGTGGCCGAGGTGATCGCCCTGCAGCCGGACCGGCTCTCGGTGTTCAACTACGCGCACCTGCCGGAGCGCTTCATGCCGCAGCGGCGGATCAACGAAAACGAGCTGCCCAGCCCGACGCAGAAACTGGAGATGCTGCAGGGCAGCATCGAGCAGCTCACTGCCGCCGGCTACCGCTACATCGGCATGGATCATTTCGCCCTGCCCGACGACGAGCTGGCCATGGCCCAGGAAGACGGCACCCTGCAGCGCAACTTCCAGGGCTACACCACCCACGGCCACTGCGACCTGATCGGCCTGGGCGTGTCCGCCATCAGCCAGGTCGGCGACCTGTACAGCCAGAACAGCAGCGACCTGGCCAACTACCAGCAGAGCCTGGGCAACAGCCAACTGGCCACCCAGCGCGGCCTGCACTGCAACGAAGACGACCGCATCCGCCGCGCCGTGATCCAGGCACTGATCTGTCAGTTCCAGCTGAATTTCCGCGAGATCGAGGAGCGCTTCGCCATCGATTTTCGCAGCTACTTCTCGGCCATCTGGCCGCAGCTGCAGCAACTGGCCCGCGATGGTCTGATCGAGCTGAGCGAACACGGCATCGACGTGCGCCCGGCCGGCCGCCTGCTGGTGCGCTCGCTGTGCATGCTGTTCGACCACTATCTGGAGCAGCAGAACCAGCAGCGCTTCTCGCGGGTTATCTGAAATTCGGACAAGCCCACAGCCCGGATGCAATCCGGGAATGAATGAACCCCGCAATCCCGGATTTCATCCGGGCTACAGGTTGAGGCCATCGCCAGACTGACCGCCTGCATGAGCGGGTCATCGCTCAGCCAAGTAGCCCGGATGCAATCCGGGGGCGAACGAACCCGCAATCCCGGATTTCATACACGCCATAGGGTCAGGCCATCGCCAGACTGGCCGCCTGCATGCGCTGGTCATCGCTCAGACGCTTGTCTTTCAACGCCTCCACTAGGCTGGCCTGGGCCGTGCTGAGGGCGCCCTGCAGCGAGGCCAGTTCGCCGCGCAACATCTCCAGGCGCATCTGCTTGGCCTCCGGGTCCCCCGACTCGGCCATCAGCGCCTGCAGCTCGGCCTGCTTCTCGGCGATCTGCCGGCGCAGCTCGCGGATCATCTTGAGGATTTCCTTGATGTTGTCCGGCAGGTCGGCCTCGTCGATATCGTTGTTCTTCGGCGCGGCGGCGCGCACCTTGCCCAGTTCGGACAGGGTCACGCGCAGGCCGTCGCGCACTTCCTCCTCGCTGGCCACCACGCCCTCGGCGCGTGCTACCTGGCGCTGCACACCGAGCGACAGGCGCTCGACCAGGCCGTTCATGTCTACCCTCAGCATGGAATCTCCCTCGGCGCATTCTTCCACCGGGCTATCGGAAGGCGACGAAAAAACTTGAGCAAGCGGTCAGCCATGTCCCACCATCGAACCTAATCCCCCGCCGACCTTGGTCGGCCTGGTCCACCTGCGGCCCAATGGGTTAACCTTTGTCTTTGTGTGTGATCTCCACTCAGGGAACTCCGATGCCAGAAACCATCAAGGTACACAGCCCCCACCAGGCCCACTGCAAGGATTGCAGCCTGGCCGCACTGTGCCTGCCGCTGTCGCTGAACCTGGAGGACATGGACTCCCTGGACCGCATCGTCAAGCGCGGGCGCCCACTGAAGAAGGGTGAGTTCCTGTTCCGCCAGGGCGATGCCTTCGACTCGGTGTTCGCCGTGCGCGCCGGCGCGCTGAAGACCTTCACCCTGAGCGATTCGGGCGAGGAGCAGATCACCGGCTTCCACCTGCCCAGCGAGTTGGTCGGCCTGTCCGGCGTCGACACCGAGGTCTACCCGGTATCGGCCCAGGCCCTGGAAACCACCTCGGTGTGCGAGATTCCCTTCGAGCGCCTGGACGAGCTGTCCGTGCAGCTGCCGCAGCTGCGCCGCCAGCTGATGCGGGTGATGAGCCGCGAGATCCGCGACGACCAGCAGATGATGCTGCTGCTCTCCAAGAAGACCGCCGACGAGCGCATCGCCACTTTCCTGGTCAACCTCTCCGCTCGCTTCCGCGCCCGCGGCTTCTCGGCCAACCAGTTCCGCCTGGCCATGTCGCGCAACGAAGTGGGCAACTACCTGGGCCTGGCCGTGGAGACCGTGTCGCGGGTGTTCACCCGCTTCCAGCAGAACGGCCTGATCAACGCCGAAGGCAAGGAAGTGCAGATCCTCGACCCCATCGAGCTGTGCGCTCTGGCCGGCGGCAATATGCCCGACTGAGGACACGCGATGATCTTCGACGAATTCGCCATCAAATCGCTGATCCGCCCGGTGCCGGACTTCCCCAAGCCCGGCGTGGTGTTCCGCGACATCACCCCGCTGTTCCAGTCGCCACGCGCCCTGCGCATGGTGGTGGACAGCTTTATCCAGCGTTACGTCGAGACCGAGTTCAGCCATATCGCGGCCATGGACGCGCGCGGCTTCCTGTTCGGCTCGATCATGGCCTACGAGCTGAACAAGCCGCTGATCCTGTTCCGCAAGCAGGGCAAGCTGCCGGCCGAAGTACTCGCCGAGAGCTACCAGACCGAGTACGGCGAAGCCCTGCTGGAAGTCCACGCCGACAGCCTGTGCGAAGGCGACCGGGTGCTGATCTTCGATGACCTGATCGCCACCGGCGGCACCCTGCTGGCCGCCGCGCGCCTGGTCAAACGCCTCGGCGCCCAGGTGCACGAGGCCGCGGCGATCATCGACCTGCCCGAGCTGGGCGGCTCGCGCAAGCTGCAGGATATCGGCATCCCCACCTTCACCCTGACCGCCTTCGAGCTCGGCGAACGCTGACAGGCGCCACCCGCCCTGCGCAACGCAGGGCGGGTGCAACCCGCGACATCCGCGTCAGTGCACATCGATCTCCTGCCGGAGGTCGGGCGCCTTGGGCGCTAAGTACTGCGCCTGTAGCTGAAGCTACAACCCGACGGGTCCGTGAAAGTCAGTGTGCCGTCGATGAGGCTGTAGGCGTAGGTCACCACTTCGTCGTTGGCGGTGGACAGCGCCACCTGCCCCGGCGCCGCTACCCGCCAGCGCCCCTGGTCCCACCAGGTGAAGCCGCCGGCCGGTTCGGTGCTGCCGAAATACAGGCCGCCGTCCTCGAAGCGCAGGTGCGCGGCGTAGCCGGCCGCACAGGGCGCCTGTTCGGACATGCGCCAGGTGCCCGGCAATCTGGGATCGAGCTCTGCCATCAGACTCTCCTTTTGCGAGATGCGGGACCGAAGCCCCGCATCCGTTATGCCCTACTTGGCAGTCGCCAGGCGGGCAGGCTTGGGCTTGGCCCGGCTGATTTTCGGCAGGCTGCCACCGGCATCACTGAGCAGGCGGTCGAGCTTGTTCTGCTCGGCGTTGCTCATCACCGTGCTGTCATCCAGCAGCGCGGTGGCCGCCTTGACGTCCGGTTTGCGCTTCATGAAGCGCGCGGCCAGGCGTTTGGTCTCGATCGCCGCGAAGTGCGGCTTGAGCACCGGCGACGCCAGCGCGGCCTGGATGGCCTCGATGCCGTCGCTCAGGTGATCGCCACCGAACACCAGCACCAGGTGCGCGTCCGGCGTGGCCAGCACCTTGTGCGCGGCCTGGGCGTGACGCTCGTCCACCGCGGCGGTGACCATCACCGTGGCGCGACCGGAAGCATGCGCGACCATGCCGTCGATGTCCCAGTGCACGTCCACCCGCACCTCGTGGATGCCCGACACGCCGAACAGCGCGCCCTCGGCGCCGCGCATCAGGGTCATCGACTCCTCGATGCGCTCACCCGGCTGCAGCACGCGGAATGGCGAGTCCTCGATGCAGTGGATGATGGTGCGGAAGGTGCGCTGGTTGCCGGATGGATCGGTCACGCTGCCGCTGACATGCTCGCTCTTCAGGCTCAGGTCGGCCGGCACCTGAAGTGGCTGCTCGCTGCGGTTGACCAGCGCCACGCTGACGCGCACCGGCGCGCCCAGGGGCACTTCGCCGAGCAGCGCGTTGACCTCCACCTGCAGTCCCAGCACTTCCGCTTCCAGGTCGGTCGGGGTGATCGGCGGGGTCGCCGTGGAGGCGCTGCCGAAGGCCACCGAGCCGGGGCGGATGAACGGGTCCGGGTAGTGGCGCAGCTGCTTGAGGTTGTCCGGATGGAACGACCACTGGATATTGCCCGGGAACGGATTGCCCGGCGTGGCGCTGGCGGCGATCACGTCGCTGGTGCACATGAAGCCGAAGTCCGCCGAGTTGTGGTACAGGCCCAGGGCGTGCCCCAGTTCATGCACCGCGGTGCGGAAGTACGGCGCCGCGGCGGTGCCGAAACGCTGGCCGCTGACCGTGCCCCAGCCGGGGTCGATGGTCCAGTGCGAGGAGATGCCGACGCCTTCGCGCGGCACGTTGTTGGAGTCGGTGCCGCCGTTGTCGTACATGATCCCGCGCGGCGTGGAGTCGATGTTCTTCACCGCGAGGATGTGATAGCGCCACTCGGTGTCCAGGTTCACCACCGAGCGCCGCGCCAGCATGGCCGCGTGCATTTCACCGTTGGACCAGGAGGCGCCGCTGGGCTCCAGCACGTTGGTGTCGCTGAGGCTCACGCTGGTCTGGAAGCCCACCGCGTCCATCACGGTCGCCCAGGTGTGGCCCACGCCACTGTTGGTCGGCCGTTCGGAGCCGTTGACCGTGTCGATCTCGATGGTGCAGCGGCGGAAGTAGGTGGACAGCCAGCCCATGGTCAGACGACCGACCACCGCACCGGCGGCGTTCTTCACATCGCCCTCGGCGTAGTCGGACGGCGACGGATAGCCGGCCGGCGCGGTGATCCGCACCATCTGCGCGGTCAGTGTGCTCTCCAGCGCCCAGGTGTTCGGCGCGGTGAAGCGGTACAGCTGGAAGCCCAGGCTGAAGCTGTTGCCCAGGTAGAAATACTCCGGCAGCGAGGTCACGCGCACGTAGTAGCGGTAGTTGTTGCGCGCCAGGATCGGGATGCCCGAGGCCGGATTGGGCCCGGCCAACAGGATCGGCTTGAGCGACAGGTTGGTCGCCGCCGTCTTGGTCTGCAGGGTGGGGAACGGCACCGGGATGGGGATCGGCAGGAAGATCACCGGGCGCTGATAGAGGTCGCCGCTGGCCGTGCGGCCATCGCTGTGCGACTCGACCCGCAGAGTCCCGTCGTACGACACCAGCGAGGCGCCGCTGGGCTTGTAGTTGAGCAGCCAACAACCGGCGCGCACGCTACGGAACTGCGGAATGATAATCTCACCCGGCCCGGGCAGCGCGGTGATGTTGGGGTTGATGGCGATATTGCCGCGGGTTGCGGCACTGGCGACCGGAGCATCTTCCTGGCCGGGCGGCAGCAGATCGGGCAGAGGCGGGAATTGCGGATTTTCAGGCAGGCGGGACATTGCTGAACACTCCTATTCAACAAGGGGCGCACCCTGCCCGTAGAACTACCTAAATCACTGCGCGAGCTACTGCACTGGTATGGCACGTCACCCTTGGAGAGATCCATGTGGGGTTGACTCGTGCGCACAGCGCAGCGCACGACGCAGGGATTATGGAACTGTTATTCCGAATGCACAGTGCCGCCCATCCGCCTGGGTGGGCCACAAGACGAGCGGGCAAAAGTAGCCCAAGGCCAGCGAATCCCTGACTTACGCGCGCTTTCATTACCGCTTTCAGCGGTGGCAGAGCGCAGCGGGAACCGGCTCGCTCTACCTGATCGAAAAGTCAGAATCTGGCTCTCCAAGCGCGTACGCCAAAGCCAAGAAGAGATGTAAGCCATTTGCCATCAACACCCGGGTAAAGTGCCTACAAGCAGGAATAGCTGTTTCTCATCAGATACTTAGCTGCGGTGACGGCTACACAGACAGCACAGCTACCAGCGCGCCTGTTTCGTGCCAATTTGAGCGTACACGGGGGCTGGACTATGGTCCCAAAAACAGTGGAGTTTCAGCCTGAAGGGATGGGCCAGCCGTGAACCATTTCAAGAGCGCATCGGTAATTCTGCTTAGTCTTTTCGGCACTTCGGCCTGGGCGGCCGGCGAGCTGCAGGGGCAAATGAACGTGCAGCTCATCGTCGGTACGGGGTGCACGGTCACCAATGGCACCGAGAGCGGCGGCGTCAACACCTTCGGCTCCCTCACCTTCGGCGACTACACCAACCTGGACAACACCATCGACGGCCGCTCGGTGGGCAGCGGCGGCGGTGGCTCCTTCGGCCTGCAGTGCAGCCTCAACACCAACTACAGCATCGCCATCGACACCGGCGCCAACCCCAGCGGCAGCCAGCGGCGCATGCAGAGCGGCGGCGCCTTCGTTGCCTACGACCTGTATCAGGACGGCGCGCGCCAGGTGCCCTGGGGCGATGGCGGCGCCAGCGGCACGGTACTCACCGGCGTCGGCACCGGTAGCGACGAAGAAGTCATCGTCTATGGCCGGGTGCCCGCCCAGGCCACACCCGCCCCCGGCACCTACCTAGACACCGTGCAGGTCACGGTCACCTGGTGAGTCAGCAATCCACCCGATCGAGGAATTCTTTTCAGCTCAGGGAAGAAACATGCGCCGTACATTCCGCCCGTGGTGGCTACCACTGCTGATGCTCGGCTCGGCCGAACAGCATGCGGTCGACAAGACGGCCAGTATCGGACTGATCGTCGAGGTTCTTCCCGCCTGCTATGCCGGCAGCATCAACGGCGGCAGCATCGACTTCGGCACCCTGGATTTCGGCACCCACTTCTCCCTGTCCAACTCGGTCAGCAAGGTCGGCCAGCCCAACGCCGGCGCGCTGCGGGTCAACTGTCAGCAAAACGTACCCTACCGGGTACTGATCAACGGCGGCCAGAGCGGCGTGGTGGCCAGCCGCAAGCTGCTCGGCCCCGGCGCCGCGCAGCTGGATTACAACCTCTACACCGCAGCGGACTACGCCACCGTCTGGGATAACAGCACCGGCGTCACCGGCATAGGCAACGGACAGGATCAGTGGCTGCCGGTATACGGCAGGGTGCCGGCGCAGTCGGTGCCCCAGGCGGGCAACTACGGCGACACCCTGACCGTCACGGTGAGTTGGTGATGTCGTGCCGATGCCCTTGGCTTGCGCCCCGCAGCATCTGGCCAGGGCTGTTCCTGCTGCCCTTCACGCTGCCGTCACTCGCCGACAGCGGCATCAACGACAAGACCCTGAGCCAGAGCTTCGAGCTGCGTGCGGTGATAGTCCCCGGCTGCCTGCTGGGCGCCGGCAGCAGCGACGCCACCTCGTTCGGCAGCATCTCCTTCGGCCAGGTCAGCACCCTGAGCAGCAACCTGGACGTGGTCAGCACGCCGGGCAGCGGCTCCATCGTCCTGCAGTGCTCGCCCGGCACGCCCTTCACCCTGTCACTGAATGCCGGCAACAACGCCAGCGGCGTCGGCAGCGGGCGCTTCCTGGCCAAGGGCAGCGAAAAGCTGCGCTACCAGCTGTACCAGGACGCCGGCTACAGCGTCGTCTGGGGCAACGGCAGCAATGGCGGCGCCAACATCAGCACCACCTTCCCCTCCAGCGGCAACAGCCTCACCTACCCGGTCTACGCGCGGCTGTTCAGCGTCAGCCCCATGCCGTCGGCCGGCTTCTACGTCGACACGGTCACCGTGACCCTGAGCTATTGAGCGACCATGACCAACCTCGTTTCATTCACTCCGCTCCGCCCGCACTGGCTCCTGCTGGCGCTGCTGGTGGCACAGACCGGCCAGGCGGCCAGCTCGATTCTCATCTGGCCGATCAACCCGCTGATCGAGGCCGAACAGAAGGCCGCGGCGCTGTGGCTGGAGAATCGCGGACTGGCGCCGGTGGAATTGCAGATCCGCGTGCTGGCCTGGCACCAGACGGGCTTCGAGGACCAGCTCAGCCAGCAGAAGCAGGTGGTCGGCAGCCCGCCCATGGCCACCCTACAGCCGGGCAAGCGCCAACTGGTGCGCCTGGTCAGCTTGCAGCCGGCGGCGCCGGGCACCCTGCAGAGCTACCGGGTGCTGGTGGACGAGGTACTGCCGCCGAACGAGCGACCGCCAGAGCTCGGCGTGCAGTTCCAGATGCGCTATTCGGTGCCGCTGTTCGTGACCGGTGCCGGGGCTTTCCTGGATGACGGCTCCAGTGACGCACCACGGACTGGCCAGCCCCTGGCGCCGCAGTTGCACTACCGCATCGTCGAGAGCGGCGGCCAGCGCTTCCTCTACATCCGCAACCAGGGCTCAGCCCATGCCCGCCTCTCACAGGCCAACCTCGGCCAGTTCAGCCTGGCCAACGGCCTGCTCGGCTACGTGCTGCCCGGCGCGGAAATGCGCTGGCAGCTGCCCAGCGCCGCGCCTCGGCAGGGCCGCCTGGAAGCCCGGATCAACGAATGGAAAAAGCCCCAGCAAATCCAGCCCGAGTGACTGGCTGCGGCGCCTGTGCCTGCTGGCCCTGCTGCTCTGCACGTCAGCTCTGGCCGAGTCGCCGGAGCAGCTGGAGAGCGCCAACCAACTCTACCTGGAGCTGGTGGTGAACCAGTTGCCGAGCGGCAAGGTGCTGGCGGTGCGCGAGCTGCAAGGCCGGCTATACGTCGAACGCGGCGAGCTGATCGCCGCCGGCGTGCGCCTGGATGCTGGCGGCGAGCCCTGGGTGGCGCTGGACTCCATCGACCAGCTACAAAGCAAGTACCAGCAGGACAGCCAGCGCCTGCTGCTCACCCTACCCAGCGAGTGGTTGCCGCTGCAGAGCTTCGGCGCCACCAGCCTGAACCAGCCGCTACCGGCGCAGAGCTCCCTCGGACTGCTGTTCAACTACGACCTCTACTACAGCGACAGCGGCAGCCACTATGCCAACACCTGGCTGGAGCAGCGCCTGTTCGACGGCTTCGGCGTGATCTCCAACACTGGCGTCTATCGCCACAGCTTCAGCGGACCGGGCTACCAGGACGGCTACACCCGCTACGACACCAGTTGGCGCTTCAATCGCCAGGATGACATGGTCAGCTACAGCGGCGGCGACCTGGTGACCGACGCTCTGACCTGGAACAGCGCGGTACGCCTGGGCGGGTTGCAGATCGCCCGCAACTTCGCCCTGCGCCCGGACCTGATCACCTACCCGCTGCCGCGCTTCGACGGCGATGCCGCAGTGCCCAGCACCCTCGACCTGTTCATCGACAACTCGCGGGTCAGCAGTGAAACCCTGCGTCCCGGCCCGTTCACCCTGAACACCGTGCCCTACATCAGCGGCGCCGGCACCGCGACCCTGGTCACCACCGACGCCCTCGGCCGCCAGGTGGCCACGGCGGTGCCCTTCTACGTCACCGACACCCTGCTCAAGCAGGGCCTGTTCGACTACTCGCTGTCCGCCGGCAAGCTGCGCCGCGACTACGGCCTGGAGAACTTCTCCTACGGCAGCTTCGCCAGCAGCGGCACCCTGCGCTACGGGGTCAACGACCACTTCACCCTGGAAGGCCATGCCGAAGTCGGCGACGACCTGCGCCTGGGAGGCCTCGGCGGCACATTCGGCCTGGGCATGCTGGGCACCCTGACCAGCTCGGTCAGCCACAGCCAGGGCATCGGCAGCGGCCAGCAGTACAGCCTCGGCTACAGCTACTACGCGCGCCACTTCGGCGTAACCGCCCAGCGCATCCAGCGCAGCGAGGGCTACGCCGACCTCAGCCTGGTCGACGCCCTGGAGGATGGCCTCACCGGCGGCCAGTTGAGCAAGACCAGCGACCAGCTGACCTTCACCTTCAGCCCGGAGCGCTTCGGCTCCTTCGGTGTCGGCTATTTCGCCAACGAGGAGCACGACGGCACCCGCACTCGTCTGATCAACCTGTCCTGGTCGAAGAGCCTGTGGAGCAACAGCAGCGTCTACCTGTCGTTCAACCGGCAGATCGGCGAGTCCGACTACTCGGCCCAGGCGCAGCTGGTGATCCCCTTCGACCTGCTCGCCACCCTCTCCACCGGCATCGAGCGCAACAGCGACGGCGACCAGCGCGCGCGGGTCAACTACAGCCGCAGCCCGCCCAGCGAGGGCGGCCTGGGCTGGAACCTGGGCTACGCCGGCGGTGGTGGCGAGTACCGCCAGGCCGACATGACCTGGCGCACCAGCAAGGCCCAGCTGCAGGGAGGCATCTATCAGGATGGCGACCTCACCACCCACTGGGGCGGGCTGAGTGGCTCGCTGGTGGCCATGCAAGGCCAGGTGTTCGCCAGCAACCGCATCGACGACGCCTTCGTGGTGGTCAGCACCAACGGCTATGCCAAGGTGCCGGTGCGCTTCGAGCACCAGTTGCTGGGCCAGACCGACGAGCATGGCTACCTGCTGGTGCCCTGGGTGCCGTCCTACTACCCCGGCCAGTACGAGATCGACCTGCTGCAGTTGCCGAGCAACGTGCAGAGCGGCGACACCCTGCGCCAGATCGCCGTGCACGAGGGCAGCGGCGCCCTGCTGCAGTTCGACCTGCAGCAGCGCCTGGCCGCCAGCGTGGGCCTGGTGGACGCCAGCGGCACGGCGCTGCCGCGGGGCGCGCGGGTGACCCACCAGCCCTCTGGCCAGCAGACCTACGTCGGCTGGGATGGCCAGGTGTATCTGGAGGGCCTGGCCGAGCAGAACAGCCTCGAAGTGCGCCTGCCCAGCGGCGCGACCTGCTCCAGCCAGTTCGCACTGGACCCCAAGGCCGCGGAGATCGCCCTGATCGGCCCACTGCCCTGTTTGCCAGGCGGTACCACGCCATGAACCGGCGCAACCTGCTAGTCCTGCTGCTGGTGCTTGGCTTGCTCGGCGCGGCTCCCGCACGCGCCGCCTGCAGTACCTATACCGCCGCCGTCAACCTGGGTACTGCCAGCTCGCTGGCCCTGCGCAACGTAGCCCAGCAGGCCGCAGCGGGGGCCGGTCTGTCCTGCGGCGGGGTACTCACGGCGTTCAGTGGTGCCTACGTGCGGGTGACTCTGAATTCGGCGGCACCGCTGCTGCTGAAGGACGGCAACGGCAACCAGATCCCCTTCCAGATCTATCAGGACGCCGGGTTCACCCAGGCGCTGCCCTCCGGCACGGCGCAGCAGCTGGGGGTGATCAACCTGCTGACCATCGGCGGAACCTCCTCCGCCATCGCCCTGTACTTCCGCACCAACCTCGGCCCCAACGTGCCGGCCGGCACCTACACCGCCAGCGTCACCCTGCGCTGGGACTGGGCGATCTGCGTGCTCGGCGCGCTCAATATCTGCGCCTGGGAGCGCAGCCCTGGCCTGACCCAGCCCTGTGTGGTGATCTGCGGCACTCCGAACAACTGGGGCAGCGGCTCGCTGGCCACGATCAACATCACCCTGGTGGTGACCAAGGCCTGCCAGATCGACAGCCTGCCGGCGGTGAATTTCGGCACCCATGCGCTGATCAGCCAGTTCGGCCCGCAGGTGCAGTCGCTGGCAGTCACCTGTACCAATAGCGAAGGCTTCACCCTGGGCTTCGACGATGGGCAGCACTACCAGGCGTCCTGGCGACGCCTGGCCAATGGCGGGCAATACATGCGCTACCACCTGTACCGCCCGAACAGCAGCGTGATCTGGAACACCACGACGCCGCTCAGCGCGGCGGGCACCGGCGACTCACAGAGTTTTTCCTACCAGGCGATCATCGACCCGAGCCAGCCCAACGTGCCGGCGGGTACCTACATCGACAATGTGCTGCTGATCATCAGCTACTGAGGTGGCTTACCAGTAAACGACGACGCGCGGGCTGGCGCTGTCGCTGGCGTCCAGGCGGGTAACCGCGTCGCGCTCGGCGGGCTGGGTGGCCAGCGGCTTTCCACTCTCGTCCTGCAGCTGATAGGCAGCTGCCTCGCAGCCACGGCTGCTGACCCGGTAGGCGCCGGAGGTGGATTCGCCCGCTACTTCACAGCTCTTGACGATGGTCAGGCTGACATTCAGCTGCCCACCGGCCTGCCCGGCGTGGGCCAGCGGTGCGCACGCGAGGAGCAAAGCGGAGAATGACGCCAACGTGGCGAGGATTCGTTTGAAATACATACCGACAGCTCTACGGTAAGACGGCCTATTGAATGCGGGGAATAGTCCATCCGTAGAACCAGCTGCCGCTTAGCCAACGGGCTAAAAGCGATAGTGAATAAAGGCTATGCGAGCGGAACGGTGATATCAATATGAAATCAACCCTTTCCGACGAAGAACATAGCGAATGGCTTACAAGCCACCGAGCGCACAGCTGACCGCTAGCAACCGTGCGGACATCAACCTGGCTGGTGCGCGGCGGCCTTTACCATCTCGCCGATAGCAGCCACCACCAGCTCCGGCTCACTGAACTGGGGAAAATGGCCGCTGCGCAGCGCCATCACCTGCCGACCCAGCGGCGACAGCTTGGCCAGCGCCTTCTGATGCTCGGCTCGCAACGTCAGGGCCTGCTCTGCGGTGGCCCAGGCCATCGCCGGCTTGCCGCCGCTGATAACGGTCAGCGGTACCGGCGGGAAACCAGGCGCCACCTGCAACTCGGCCACGGAGCGCTCCAGCTGCTGGGTTTCCGCCAGTGGATTGGGCGGTGACAGCTTGGCGAGCAGCGCCGCCAGCAAGCGCTGTAGCCGGGTGTCGTGCTGGTGCAGCAGAAGCACGTCATCCGGCGTCGATGCCTCGACAAGCACCACCCCGGCCGTTTCCTGCGGGTGCAGCCGAGCGAACAGGTTGACGATCAGCCCACCCAGGGAATGCCCCACCAGCACATAGGGCGGCTGCAGCCCGGCCGCCCGCAGGGTCTGCCGTAACGAATCGACCATCTGCGCGGCCGACTGGGCCACCTGCGGCTTGGCGCTGCCGCCGATGCCGGGACGGTTGTAGGCGAACACCCTGGCCACTGCCGAGAGCGCCTCGAACACCTTGTGCCAACCCTCGATCGGCCCGCCGGAGCCGTTGACCAACACCACCGTCGCCGGCCCGCTGCCGGCCAGCACGTACTCGATGCTTTCCGCGCCGATCAGCGCCTTGTGTCTGGGAGGAAATCGATACATGAAGCGAACCTTGAATGATTAGGCGCCAGCGACCGCGTCGTACCTGCCCTTCCCGCCCCTGCGCTGCACATGGCAGCAAGGGCTCGAACATATGCGAGGGACGCGCGTAAGCCACAAAGTGCAATCCATGTGCAAACAGGCAGGCAGCGCCGGTCGGAGTTCAAGCTACCAAAAGGCCTCATCCTTGCGCGCTCGAACAGCCCGCAAACAGTACTCGGCCAACTGGCGCACCAATGCCTCCGGCACGGGCTCGCTGTAGGGAATCTGCAGGTAGTTCTTGGTGGTCCTGTGCCCCTGCAGCTCCTTCCGAAACGCCTCCAGCGCCGCCTGGGTGGGCGCGAAGTTGCAATGCGCCTTGTGCGCGGAGAAAGAGAACAGAAAACGCGGCTCCACGAAGAACGGAGCGCCCCACTTGATCGCCTCCTGCGCCTCCGGCGCGACGCTCTTGAGAATTTCGTACAGCGTGCGCAGATGCGGCCGGCTCTCGACAGGCGCTGCCTCGATGTATTCGGCGATAGTGGTTGGACGCTTGCCTGTCATCTCAATTTGACCTCATCGCGAATATGCGTTTGGGCGGGTTTGGCGCTGGGCTGGCCGAATGGGAAGGCACCTCTCCAGCACCGGTTGACCAGGTCGAACAAGGCTCACGCATCGACTTTCAAGCTGGCCAGCTCTTCAGGCCTCAAGACTCTGGGAACGACCCGCGGCACGCCCGAAACATCGAACAAGGGCGACTTCCGGTCCCCCCCACCGATACGGTTTGTGACCACGATCCAGATAAACCGAGCGATAACACCAAGGAGCCCACGCTGCTTGGGCTGCGGATCGCCCAGCGCAGTGTCCGTATTCAGCACCGCAATCTCGGCACCAAAATCCCTATCCATGTGCTGACGGTCCAGACAGGTGTGAACCAAGCCGATAAACGACACCTTGGGATCAGCCATGGTGTTGCCGATAGGCGTCGAACAACATGACGTGTACCAGCGCAGCATGCCCTTATCGCTGAGCCGCACTGCCGACAAAAGCTCCTCGCCCTGCAAGAAGCGCAAGTGCTGTTGCGCTATCTGGACTATCTCGGTTCCACCCTGCTTATCCAGCACGCCAGAGGGATTGCCAAGAAAACGCGCAAAGGCACGGCAATCGGCGCAATGGCAGATTAAGCGACTGTGGGTGTTATTGCTTTCGAGCTGGCCTTTAACGGCGCCACACCTGCATTGAATCGGATGCATTTTGGATATCCCTTCCTAAATAACGGCCGTTCATCTCTGCCGTATAACGTTTGGTTAAGGGGCCGGCTTTAGCCGGTCCCGAGTGAGCGAAGCGAACGAC
>NZ_JAOEEA010000010.1 GCF_029837695.1 Pseudomonas sp. GD04019 | reverse complement strand
TGACCTGTATTCTCTCGGCGCTGACGGCCAGGAAGGTGGCGACGGTACCAACGCCGATATCGGTAACTGGGACCTTTGATTTTCGATGCGAGCTGCGCGGGGCTTCACTCTCATCGAGTTGCTGGTGGTGCTGGTCCTGCTCGGCGTGCTGACCAGCCTCGCCGTGATCGGCAGCGGCCTCGCCAGCAGCCCCGCGCGCAAGCTCAATGACGAGGCCGATCGCCTCAACAGCCTGCTGCGCGTCCTGCTCGACGAGGCCGTGCTGGATAACCGCGAGTACGGCGTGCGCTTCGAGGCGCACAGCTACCAGGTGCTGCGCTACGAGCCGTTGAAGTCGCGCTGGGAGCCGCTGGATAACAGGATTCACGAGTTGCCGGAGTGGGTCGAGCTGAGCATCGAGGTGGAAGACCAGAATGTCGGCCTGCCGACGGCCAAGGGCGACAAGGAAAAGTCCGGACCCAAGCCGCCACAGCTGCTGATTCTCTCCAGTGGCGAGCTGACGCCCTTCACCCTGCGTCTGGCCGGTGGTCGCGAGCGCGGCGCGCCGGTGCTGCTGCTGAGCAGCGATGGCTTCGCCGAGCCGCAGCTGAAGCCGGAAAATGCCAAGGGGCGCTCCGGATGAGGCGAGCCCGTGGCTTCACCCTGCTCGAGGTGTTGGTGGCCCTGGCGATCTTCGCCGTGGTCGCCGCCAGCGTGCTCAGCGCCAGCGCCCGCTCGCTGAAGACCGCTGCCCGGCTGGAGGACAAGACCTTCGCCACCTGGCTGGCGGACAACCGCCTGCAGGATATCCAGCTGGCGGACAGTCCTCCGGGCGAGGGGCGCGAGCAGGGCGAGGAGACATACGCCGGCCGCCGCTGGCTGTGGCAGAGCGAAGTGCAGGCCACCAGCGAGCCGGAGATGCTGCGCGTCACCGTGCGGGTGGCGTTGCGTCCCGAGCGCGGCCTGCGCGGCAAGATCGAGGACAACGCGCTGGTCACCCTCAGTGGCTTCGTCGGGGTCGAGCCATGAGGCAACGTGGCTTTACCCTGCTGGAGGTGCTGATCGCCATCGCCATCTTCGCCCTGCTGGCCATGGCCACCTACCGCATGCTCGACAGCGTGATGCAGACCGACCGCGGCCAGCGCGAGCAAGAGCAGCGTCTACGTGAGCTGACCAAGGCCATGGCCGCCTTCGAACGCGATCTGCTGCAGGTGAATGCACGCCCGGTGCGTGACCCGCTGGGCGACCCGCTGCCTTCCATGCGTGGCGACAGCGGGCGCGATACCCAGCTGGAGTTCACGCGCAGCGGTTGGCGCAATCCGCTTGGCCAGCCGCGGGCCACCTTGCAGCGGGTGCGCTGGCAGTTGGAAGGCGAGCGCTGGCAGCGCGCCTACTGGTCGGTGCTGGATCAGGCCCAGGACAGCCAGCCGCGGGTGCAGCAGGCGCTGGAGGGGGTCAAGCGCTTCGAGCTGCGCTTTCTCGATGAAGAAGGCCGCTGGCTGCAGAGCTGGCCGGCGGCCAACAGTCGCGCCGACGAGGCGCTGCGTCAGTTGCCCAAGGCCGTCGAGCTGACCATCGAACACCGTTACTACGGCGAGCTGCGGCGCCTCTGGCGCATGCCGGAGATGCCGCCGCAGGAGCAGGTCACACCGCCCAATGGCGAGGATGGGGCAGAAGACGGCGGCGAGCTGTTGCCGGAAGAGCCCAGCCCGGAGCTGCCGCAGGAGCCGCAAATATGAGGCGCCAACGCGGGGTGGCGCTGATCACCGTGCTGCTGGTGGTGGCGCTGGTGACCATCATCTGCGCTGCACTGCTGCTGCGCCAGCAACTGGCGATCCGCAGCACCGGCAATCAGTTGTTGGTGCGCCAGGCGCAGTACTACGCTGAGGGCGGTGAGCTGCTGGCCAAGGCCATGTTGCGGCGTGATCTGGGCACCGACCAGGTGGATCACCTGGCCGAGCCCTGGGCCAATCCCAAGCTGAGTTTCACGCTGGACGAAGGCGGCGAGCTGCGCCTGCGCATCGAGGACCTGTCCGGACGCTTCAACCTCAACAGCCTGGCCGCCGATGGCGAGGCCGGAAAGCAGGCGCTGCTGCGGCTGCGTCGGCTGTTGCAGACATTGCAGCTGAGCCCGGCCTATGCCGATCGCCTGCTGGATTGGGTCGATGGCGATCAGGACCCCGGCGGCATGTCCGGCGCGGAGGACGATCAGTACCTGCTGCTCAAGCCGCCCTATCGGACCGGGGTAGGGCGCATCGCCGATGTCTCCGAACTGCGCCTGCTGCTGGGCATGAACGAGGCCGACTACCGGCGCCTGGCGCCCTTCGTCAGTGCGTTGCCCAGAGACATCGGGCTGAATATCAATACCGCCAGCGCCCAAGTGCTGGCCTGCCTGGGTGACAACATCCCCGAGTCGGCGCTGAAAACGGTGATCGAGGGGCGCGGGCGTACCGGTTACCGTGATACCGGTGCGTTCACCCAGCAGCTGACCGCCTATGCGGTGAGCCCTCAGGGGCTGCTCACCGGTAGCCAGTATTTTCGTGTCACCACCGAAGTGCTGCTGGGTGACCGGCGCCAGGTGCTGGCCAGCTATCTGCAACGTGGTAATGATGGGCGCGTGCGTGTCATGGCGCGCGATCTGGGGCAGGAGGGCCTGGCGCCCATGCCCGTCGAGGAGTCCGAGGAATGAGTCTGCTCAGCGTTTTTCTTCCGCCACAGGCCTGTGCCGAAACGGCGACCGATCTGCCGGTTTGGCGGGTCGATGGCGATATCTGCAGCCAGCGCCCCTTCGCCGAAGCGCTGCCGCATGAGGATCAGGCCTGGCGCCTGGTGCTGCCGGTGGAGGCGGTGACCGTCTGCGCCGTACAGCTGCCCACCACCAAGGCGCGCTGGCTGCAGAAGGCATTGCCGTTCGCCGTGGAGGAGCTGCTGGCCGAGGATGTGGAGCAGTTTCACCTGAGCGTTGGCGGCCAACTGGCCGATGGTCGTCATCGGGTCTATGCGGTGCGCCGTGTGTGGCTGTCCGGCTGGCTGGCGCTGTGTGGCGACAACCCGCCGCAGCGCATCGAGGTGGATGCCGATCTGCTGGTCGAGGAGGGCAGTCAGCTGCTGTGCCTGGGCGATCGCTGGCTGCTCGGCGGCACCGGTGAGGCGCGTCTGGCCCTGCGCAGCGAGGATTGGCCGCAACTGGCCGCGCTCTGCCCATCCCCTCGGGTCGCCTATGTGGCGAGCGGCCAACCGGCGCCCGCGGACGTCGACGAGACTCATGAAGTGACCCAGCTGTTGCCCTGGCTGGCGCAACAGCGGGCCCAGTGCAATCTGGCGCAGGGCCCGTTTGCCCGGCGCGAGCCGTCCGGTCAGTGGCAGCGCTGGAGGCCGCTGGCTGCGCTGGTCGGTCTGTGTCTGGTGCTGCAATGGGGTTTCAATCTGGCTCAGGGCTGGTACCTGCAGCGCGAGGGTGAACGTTATGCCCAGGCCAGTCAGGAGCTGTACCGCGAGCTGTTCCCCGACGACAGCAAATTGATCAACCTGCGTGCGCAGTTCGACCAGCACCTGGCCGAGGCCGAAGGAGGAGGGCAGAGCCAGTTACTCAGCCTGCTCGATCAGGCCGCCGCGGCGATCAATCAGGAAGGCGCGAAGGTGCAGGTACAGCAGCTGGACTTCAATGCTCAGCGCGGCGACCTGGCGCTTAACCTGCAGGCCAACGATTTTGCCTCGCTGGAGAGCCTGCGTACGCGCCTGCAGGAGGCTGGGCTGGCGGTGGACATGGGCTCGGCGAGCCGTGAAGACAGCGGCGTCAGCGCACGCCTGGTGATTGGAGGTAATGGATGAGCGGCTTGGCTTCGCAACTACAGGCGCGGGTCGCCCATCATCCGCTGACCGCCCGCTGGCAGGGGATGCCCGCGCGTGACCGTCTGGCATTGGTGCTGCTCGGCGGCTTCCTGGCGCTGGTGCTGCTCTATCTGCTGCTGTGGCGGCCGGTCAGCCAGAACCTGGAGCAGGCGCGCAGTTTCCTCCAGCAGCAGCGGGCGCTGCATGCCTACCTGCAGGAGCATGCGCCGCAGGTGCGCTCGCTGCAGGGGCGTCCGCAGGTCAGCATCGACGCCACTGCCCTGCAGGGCCTGGTGACCGGCAGCGCGGCCAGCCAGGGCCTGAATGTCGAGCGCCTGGACAACCAGGGCGACGGTGGCCTGCAGGTCAGCCTGCAGCCAACCGAGTTCGCGCGCCTGTTGCGCTGGCTGGTGAGCCTGGAGGAGCAGGGCGTGCGGGTCGACGAAGCGGGACTGGAGCGGGCCGAGAAAGGATTGGTGACGACTCGCCTGCTGCTGCGCGCGGGTTGATTGCGATTGCACCAGACGGGTGCCCTCGGCACCCGTATCGGGCATGAGCAGAACCGTCGTAAAAACCGATCCTGAAGAAAAATTTCAAGCAGGGTATTGACTTAGCAAAGGCCTCTGCGTAAATTGCGCCACCTCGCAAGGCTACTCGGGTGATTAGCTCAGCCGGGAGAGCATCTGCCTTACAAGCAGAGGGTCGGCGGTTCGATCCCGTCATCACCCACCATATCTCTTGCGAGACCGACGCGCAGCGGTAGTTCAGTCGGTTAGAATACCGGCCTGTCACGCCGGGGGTCGCGGGTTCGAGTCCCGTCCGCTGCGCCATATACAGAGAAGCCCTCAGTTCGCAAGAGCTGGGGGCTTTTCGCATCTGGCGGAAAAGTTTCGTCGTCACCGTTTTGTCATTGGGAATCTTCAGTCTGTTGGCATGGTCTTTGTTTCAATCAAGACCTAACGACAGGAGGAAGAACCTATGGATGACTACGTCGAAGAGCTGCTGGAATCCCACGCTATCGAGCATGATCCGGCCGACCCGGCCGAAGATGCCACCGAGCTGTAAGGCTCGTTCTCAAGTCGCCTGTAGACGCTGGCTGCGGCGGAACTCCCCTGGAGTCTGCCCGCTCCAGCGCTTGAAGGCGCGCTGGAACGCCTCCGCCGAGGCGAAGCCGAGCAGGTAGGCGATCTCGCCGAAGGCCAGTTCAGTATCGCGGATATAGGCCATCGCCAGATCCCGCCGCGTTTCATTGAGCAGGGTGCGGAACTGCGTGCCTTCCTCGGCCAGCTTGCGCCGAAGCGTCCAGCTCGGCAGCTGTAATTTCCTCGCCACTTCGTCCAGTTCCGGCTCGCGGCCGTGCAGCATCGGCCCGAGCAGATGGGTGATGCGTTCGCGCAGGCTGCGGGTGCGGGTCAATTGCTCCAGCTCCCGTTCGGCCAGTTCCAGCAGTTGCTGCCAGGTGCTGGGGCAGTGCTGGGAGAGCGGCTGGTCGAGGCTGGCGTTGGCCAGGCGCAGACGGTTGTGGGCGGCGCCGAATTCCACCGGGCAGCCGAAACAGGTTTCGTAGCGCTCGGCATAGTCCGGCGCGGGGAACTCGATCTCCACCCGTTCCACCACCAGCGTTTCGCCCAGCAGGGCGCCGAGCTGGTGGCGCCAGCTGGAGAGCACCGAATCCACCACGAAGCGATTGAAGTCGTTGTAGGGGCTGATCGAGTAGAAGCTCAACCAGGCGCCACCAGTGTCTTCGGTGAAACTCGACTGCCCGCGGTAGTTGTGGGCGTAAAGTGGTTCGAAATGGATCAGCGTGCGCGCCGCCTCGCGCAGGGTCGGTGCCTGCCCGGCCGTGACGCCGGCCAGGCCGGCCTGGCTGATGCGGCTGTGGCGGCCCATCTCCAGGCCCAGGGCGCGATCTCCACA
Organism: Pseudomonas sp. GD04019; assembly: GCF_029837695.1. Taxonomy (GTDB): domain Bacteria; phylum Pseudomonadota; class Gammaproteobacteria; order Pseudomonadales; family Pseudomonadaceae; genus Aquipseudomonas. The sequence continues at coordinate 220,423 of NZ_JAOEEA010000010.1, read as the reverse complement.
CAGGCCGATGGCGCTGTGGCCCAGGCGCATGTAGCGCGGAATCGACAAGCGCTCGCGCGGCAGGGCCAGGCGGGCGGCGTCCAGGCGGAACTGGCGCAGCAGATCGTCGGCGGCCAGGCTTTTCTCGGCCAGGGCGGCCACCAGACCGTGGACGAAGGCGACGGACAGGTCGCCGAGGCGGACGCGGCTCGGCTTCATCTCACAGCCACAGGTTGAGCAGGCGCGCGCCGGGCGCTTCGTCGACCACCTGGTGGTGGTCGCGCTGCACCGCCATGCTGCGGCCGTCGCTGCCCAGGCCCCACAACTGACCGCGCATGAACACGGCGATACCGGCGCGGGCGGGCGTCTCCTGCAGCTGCGCCGGCAGGGAGTGGCGCAACCAGGCCTCGCCCTCGCTGAGCTCCCTGGCGCGGCTGCGCAGGTCGTTGGGAGTACCGGACCAGATGCCGTTCCAATGGTCGTTGCCATGCAGGAAGGCCGGCACTGCCAGCAGCTCCACCTGTTGCGCGACCAGTGGGGCGTAGCTCTCCGCCCGCCAGCTGTCGGTGCCGATCAGCACGCCCAGGCGACCGGCCGGGGTTGTGACTACGTGTAGCGCCTGGTCTGAGGCTGCAGCGGTGAAGCTGTCCTCGTCGCGATGTGGCAGCACCTTGCGCTGGGGCTGGCCGAGCGGCATGCCGTCACTGCCGAACACCAGGCTGACGTTGTACAGCGGGCCGTCGCCGACCTGCAGCATGCCTTCCTCGACGCGAGGTTCCGGCAGCACGATGGAGCCGGCGACTATGGTCACTCCGTAGGTCTCGGCCAGGCCGCCAAACAGGTTCTGGTAGTCGGCGGCCATCTGCTCGGCCTTCATCCGCAGCAGGGCGTCGCTGAAGCGCGCCGTGCCCTGGTTGGCCAGTAGCGCGCGGATCAGCTCCAGAGGATGGCTGAGGCCCAGCCAGATGCGGGCTTCGGCCAGGTCGCGGGCGGCGAATACTTCGCGCTTCTCGCCGACCGCCACCAGCCAGGTGCCGATATGTTCGGGCAGCACCACCACCGTCTTCGGGTTGAGCAGGCCTTGGCTCTGGGCCTGGTCCAGGTAGGCGGCCAGCTTGCGGTGCAGGTGCAGGGAACTGCGGTAGTCGGCGCGGTACAGCTCGGGCTGGATGCCCAGCAGGTTGCCGCGGCCCTGGTCGCTGCCCAGGCTGAAGGCCAGCGAGCTGCGCAGGTCGCTGAGGAAATGGCTGGCGGGCCGCCACTGGATCCAGGTGGCGTAGGCGATCAGCAGGATGACGAGCAGCAGCCAGAAGGTGCGGTGGAGCAACTTGAGCATGATGAGGCCTGGTGGAAATAAAGCCGCCAGCCTAGGGCAAGGCGTCGCCTTTGCCTAGTCGGGCTGTCAGTTACGATCAATAACTTGTGCTTTTCGATCATTGAGCGGTCGGCGGTCGCTCTTTATCGTCTGCCGCAACAACGACCACGTGCGAATCAGTGCGTGGCAGACCGTGATAAGCCCGACGCTGTGGAGATGACCATGAGCAACGCCTACCCGAACCTGCTGGCCCCCCTGGACCTGGGTTTCACCACCCTGAAGAACCGCACCCTAATGGGCTCCATGCACACCGGCCTGGAAGAGAAGCCGAACGGCTTCGAGCGCATGGCAGCGTACTTCGCCGAGCGTGCCCGTGGCGGCGTCGGCCTGATGGTCACCGGCGGCATCGGCCCGAACGAGGAGGGTGGCGTGTACTCCGGCGCGGCCAAGCTGACCACCGTCGAGGAAGCCGAGAAGCACAAGATCGTCACCAAGGCGGTGCACGAGGCGGGCGGCAAGATCGCCATGCAGATCCTGCATGCCGGGCGCTATGCCTACAGCCCGAAGTCGGTGGCGCCGAGCGCCATCCAGGCGCCGATCAACCCGTTCAAGCCGCGTGAGCTGGACGAGGAAGGCATCGAGAAGCAGATCCAGGACTTCGTCACCTGCTCCCTGCTGGCCCAGCAGGCCGAGTACGACGGGGTCGAGATCATGGGTTCCGAGGGCTACTTCATCAACCAGTTCCTCGCCGCCCACACCAACCACCGCACCGACCGCTGGGGTGGCAGCTACGAGAACCGCATGCGCCTGCCGGTGGAAATCGTCCGCCGCGTGCGCGAGGCCGTAGGCCCGAACTTCATCATCATTTACCGCCTGTCCATGCTCGACCTGGTCGAGGGCGGCAGCACCTGGGACGAGATCGTCCTGCTGGCCAAGGCCATCGAGAAGGCCGGCGCTACCATCATCAACACCGGTATCGGCTGGCACGAAGCGCGTATCCCGACCATCGCCACCAAGGTGCCGCGTGCGGCCTTCACCAAGGTCACCGCCAAGCTCAAGGGCGAAGTCAGCATCCCGCTGTGCACCACCAATCGCATCAACACCCCGGAAGTGGCCGAGCAGGTGCTGGCCGAAGGTGACGCCGACATGGTCTCCATGGCCCGTCCGTTCCTCGCCGACCCGGACTTCGTCAACAAGGCCGCCGCCGGCCGCGCCGACGAGATCAACACCTGCATCGGCTGCAACCAGGCCTGCCTGGACCACACCTTCGGCGGCAAGCTGACCAGTTGCCTGGTCAACCCGCGTGCCTGCCACGAGACCGAGCTGAACTACATCCCCACCGCCACCGTGAAGAAGATCGCCGTGGTCGGCGCCGGCCCGGCGGGTCTGGCCGCCGCTACCGTGGCGGCCGAGCGCGGCCACAGCGTGACCCTGTTTGATGCAGCCGGCGAGATCGGCGGCCAGTTCAACGTGGCCAAGCGCGTGCCGGGCAAGGAAGAGTTCTACGAGACTCTGCGCTACTTCAAGAAGAAGCTGGAAACCACCGGTGTCGACCTGCGCCTGAATACCCGAGTGTCGGTCGATGACCTGGCCAAGGGCGGCTATGACGAGATCATCCTGGCCACCGGCATCGCCCCGCGTACCCCGGCCATCGAAGGCATCGACAACGCCAAGGTGATCAGCTACCTGGACGCCATCCTGCAGCGCAAGCCGGTCGGCCAGAAGGTCGCGGTGATCGGCGCCGGCGGCATCGGCTTCGACGTCTCCGAGTTCATCACCCACGCCGGCGAGACCACCAGCCTGAACCGCGATGCGTTCTGGAAGGAGTGGGGCATCGACACCGCGCTGGACGCCCGTGGCGGCATCGCCGGGATCAAGGCCGAGGTGCATCCGGCTGCCCGTGAAGTGTTCCTGCTGCAGCGCAAGAAGACCAAGGTCGGCGACGGCCTGGGCAAGACCACCGGCTGGATCCACCGTACCGGCCTGAAGAACAAGAACGTGCAGATGCTCAACTCGGTCGAGTACCTCAAGGTCGACGACGCCGGCCTGCACATCCGCATCGCCGAGGGCGAGCCGCAGGTGCTGCCGGTCGACACCGTGATCGTCTGCGCAGGCCAAGACCCGCTGCGCGAGCTGCAGGATGGCCTGGTCGCCGCCGGCCAGAGCGTGCACCTGATCGGTGGCGCCGACGTGGCGGCCGAGCTGGACGCCAAGCGGGCGATCAACCAGGGCTCGCGCCTCGCCGCCGAGCTGTAACGAAAATGCCCCGCCCAGTGCGGGGCGTTTGCTATGTGGCGCATAACAACAAGGAGAAACCCCATGTCCACCGATCTGCAATTGCAACCGGCGGCCGCTGCCAGCCTGCAGCGTTGGCACCAATTCATCGCCGCCAAGGATCTGCGCCAGCTGCCCGAGCTGCTGCATGCCCAGGCGGTCTTCCGCTCGCCGATGGCGCACAGCCCCTATCCGGGCGCGCAGGCGGTCAATCTGATCCTCAATACCGTGCTGCAGGTGTTCCAGGACTTCGCCTATCACCGCGAACTGGTCAGTGCCGATGGTTTGAATGTGGTGCTGGAGTTCTCCGCCCGCGTCGGTGAGCGCGAGCTCAAGGGCATCGACATGATCCGCTTCGACGAGAGCGGCAAGATCGTCGAGTTCGAGGTGATGGTCCGTCCGATGAGCGGTTTGCAGGCGCTCGGTGAGGAAATGGGCCGCCGTCTGGCGCCCTACCTGGCTGCCGCCAAGGCCTGAGAACCTGTTTACGATCTGCTGCGCGTCGGCTAAACGGTGTTGAAAACAGCCTCGGACTGCTCATTTACCACTCGTAAACTCCGCGTCCTCGGCTGTTCTCGCCACCGTTTATCTCTAGCTCGCGAGATCGTAAGCAGGCTCTAACGCCCAGCCCGTCACAGTTTCACCCTGCCGCCGGTCTGCTGCCGCGCGGTGGCAGGGCGCTGCCAACCCAGTCACATTGCCCGCGTTCCGTTTTCCCCTAGACTTGCCTGAAACAATGGATGGCGCCTGCTTCGCAGGTTATGTGCACGCGCGGAACAACCGTAGCGCGCCGATCGTGATCCCGGTGGCCTTGAGGAAAATCCATGAGCATGCAGAACAAAGCGCAGATGGTTGAGGCGGTGCTGTTCTTCAATGAACAGGGCGTCTGCAAGCAAATGCTCTTCCCCGAGTTCGAGGCCCTGCTCGACAACGTGGTGAGCATGCCCGAGTTCGCCGACCAGCAGATGCGCATGGCCTATGTGCTGATCAATCCGCGTTTGATGGTGCGTGCCGCGGTGTTCTTCTACCTGGACTTCGACGAGAGTGGCGCGGCCGACAAGGGCTGGAACCTGCCGCTGCGCCATCTCGCCGACAACGCCGGACGCGGCCCGGACCTCGGCGCCGGCCCGATCCGCCTGGCCTGCCGCAGCCAGTGCCCGGTGTCCTGGCACCAGATGCACCTGTGGGACCCCAGCCTGGCGCCGGGCAAGAACGACCTGGCGGTGATCCGCGACGTGGTCAAGCGCAACGCCCTCGGCCTGCTGGCGGAAGAAGAGACCGCCGTGGTGCTGCCGGAGCGCCTGCAGGTGGCCGCCGAAGACAAATGGCAGGCGCCGGATGCCGCTCGCGATGAGGCCGATAAGCAGGCCGAGCGCAAGGAGCAGGAGCATCGCCTGAAGACCGCCCAGCTGATCAAGCAGCAGCGCCTGCGCATCAGCACCCTGGGCAAGCAGTACGAGGAAGAGCAGGCCCGCTTCAAGCTGGCTGCCGATGAGCGCCAGCGCTCGCTGCAGACCGAGATCCACAACCTGCACCAGGCCCTGCGCCAGCAGGAAGAGCTGAATGCCAGCCTCAAGGAACAGCTGGGCGCCCAGGCCGATGGTATGCAGCAGACCCGCGAGGAGCTGTCCCGTCAGCTGCGCGATCTGGAGCGCCACGGCCGTACCGAGGCCGACATCCTGCGCGCCCAGTTCGATGCCGAGCTGCAGGCCCGGGTTGCCGCCGCAGTGGCGGAGTTCAAGGAGCAGGTGGCCATTCGCGACGTCGAGCTGGCCTACCGCGCCGAGCAGGAAACTCAGCTGCAGAATGAGCTGGAGCGTCTCAAGCGCGAGCGCGACGACCTGGCCAGCCAGGGCGGCGAGCAGATCCTCGAGCGCCTGGCCAAGCTCGGTGTGGTGTTCGTCGTCTATCACCCGGGCGCCGGCCACCTGACCATCCCGCTGCAGGACATCGCGCGCTACCAGAACAACCCCATGAGCTACGCGGCGGCCAAGTGCTTCGTCTCCGAGGAGCAGTACCGCCAGTGGCTGGCGCACTACCAGCAGCCGACGTGCGAGGCTAGTCTGCCGTCCGGTGATCGCTGTGCCATGCCTATCGACCGGGTGGAAACGCCCAGCCGCTTCGTGGTCGGCGAGTCCAACTGCTGTGCGCGACACAAGGCCGGAGCGCGCCTGCGCACCGTGAGCTGAGCGGTTACCATGGTGCCCGGCGCCTGACTCCTGGCGCCCAGCCGATCAGCTCCCATGTCTATTGTCCTGCCGCACTGGAACCCATCCGCCCCCCTGCAGCCCCTGCGTCTCGACTGGCTCGCGCTCGCCGCCGTCGAGGTCGCCGTGCTGCGCCTGGACCTGCTCGATCCGCTGATCTCCGGCAACAAGTGGTTCAAGCTCAGGCCGCATATCGAGGCTGCCGCGGGCGCGGGTGCCGATGGTCTGATCAGCCTGGGCGGTGCCCATTCCAATCACTTGCATGCCCTGGCCGCGGCCGGCCGGCGCTTCGGTTTCGAGACCGTCGGCCTGTTGCGCGGTGAGCCGCAGGACACGCCCACGACCCGTGATCTGCAGGAATACGGCATGCGTCTGCACTGGCTCGGCTACGCCGGCTATCGCGAGCGGCATCGCGCCGACTTCTGGCAGCCTTGGCGCGAGCGCTATCCGCAGCTGTTGCCGGTGAACGAAGGCGGCGGTGGCCTGCTGGCGGCCCGGGCCTGCGCGGCTATAGTCGAGTTGGCCAGGGCGCAATTGGCCGAACTGGGCTGGAGCGACTACCACGGCTGGTGGCTGGCGGCCGGCACCGGTACCACGGCGGCCGGTCTGGTGCTGGCCGAAGGCGGCGAACGCCCGGTGCATGTGGCCATGGCAGTGCCGCCTGGCCATGGTGTGGAAAGCCAGCTGCAGGCCATCCGCCATGAGGCGGGGCGGCTCGATGCGGGCTACCGCCTGCTGGACGCCAGTCGCGGCGGTTTTGGCCGGATCGATGCGCCATTGGCGCAGTGTATCGACGATTGCGAGCGAGCTAGTGGACTGCCGCTGGAGCCGCTCTACACGGGCAAGGCCATGCTGGCATTGCGCGGCGAGGTGGAGGCCGGTTACTTTGCTCCGGGTACGCGCCTGCTGCTGCTCCACACCGGAGGCTTGCAGGGGCGCCGGGCCATGGCCCAACGCCTGGAAGAACTGGCAGCAGTACGCCAAGAATAATGAAGGACAGGTGTCGATGACCGAGCCGCTGAATCCCGAACAGCTGCGCAGCTTTACCCCGCTCAACGTGCTTTCCGAGCAGCAATGGCGCGAATTGCGTGCCCAGCTGGTGCCGCAGCCGCTATTGGCCGGCCAGCTGCTGTTCCGCCAGGGCGACCAGGCCCGCACCACCTATTACCTGCTGTCCGGCGAGCTGCTGCTGCGCGATGCCGATGGCCGCGAGGAGCGTCTGCAGGCCGGCAGCGAGGCCAGCTGCCATCCCCTGTCACCGACCCTGCCGCGTCAGCACGAGGCGCGGGCGCTGACCGACGTCAGCGTGCTGGCCCTGGACAGCGCCAATCTCAGTCGCCTGCTGACCTGGCGCCTGGCCTACCAGGACCTGTTGCTGGACCTAGGCAGCAATGGCGACGACGTCGAGTGGCTGGAGCGTCTACTGGAAAATCCGCTGTTCACCAAGGTGCCGCCGGCCAACGTGCGCGCCATGCTCGAACGCCTGCGTCCGATCGATCTGCCGACCGGCAGCCGGGTGCTGGTGGAGGGCGAGGGCGGCGACTGCTGCTATTTCCTCAAGAGCGGGCGCGCCGAGGTGTTCCGCGGCGGCGAGGGCGGCCGCCAGGTGCTGGCCGAGCTGGAAGTCGGTGCCTGCTTCGGCGAGGAGGCGCTGCTTTCCGATCAACCGCGCAACGCCACCGTGACCATGATCGAGCCCGGCATGGTGCTGCGCCTGGACCGCCAGGACTTCTTCGCCCTGCTCAAGGCGCCGGTGGTGGACGAAGTGTCGTTCGGCGAGGCCGCGCGCCTACTGTCGGCCGGTGCCCAGTGGCTGGATGTGCGCCTGCAGGCGGAATACGAGCGCGGCCATGCGCAAGAGTCGCTGAACATGCCGCTGCACCTGCTGCGCCTGAAGGTGCGTCTGCTGGACAAGTCGCGTACCTACCTGTGCTACTGCGACAGCGGCAAGCGCAGCGCCAGCGCCGTGTTCCTGCTCTCGCAGATGGGCTTCAGCGCCTATGCGCTGCGCGATGGCCTGGATGCGCTGCCGGCGGTACAGCGTGGCGCACTGCTGTGCGAAAACGGTCCGGGTTACCTGGCCCGTTCCGGCGGGCGCACCGAGCGCAGCCACTGATCGCTAGCGCGGGGCACAGTGCGGCCATTGGTCGTTGACCAGAAATAGCCGTTCGCCCTCGCGCCACTCATCGTCATCCCGCTCCAGGCGCACCAGCAATTGTGCCGGTGCCTGCTCGGACAATCCTTCCATCCATACAGCCAGTTGTGCGGGCGACCACAGTGCTGACGTTGGCACGTGCGCGGGTGCCAGCCAGGCATGTCTTTCCAGCGGCTGCCAGTGTTGCTCCGCTGTGGTCAGTCGCGCCCAGTCGCTGCGGCGCAGCCAGCGCCCGCGCAGGTGCTCGGGGTTACAGCCCGAGGGCGCGCGGCAGTCGCCGGGCGCGGGGTAGAACAGGTAGCCACTCAGCCAGGCGGCGGAGCGGGGTGCTTGCGTTGTCAGCTGCGCCAGCGTTGCCTGGGCCGCCAGGCTGGATGCCAACGGCAACTGGTGGCGAGCCAGGTGGTCCAGCTTGAGCCCCAGGCGATCCTCGCTGGACGGCCCGAGCCAGTTGGCAGCGTCCGTGCCGGATTGCTGATCCGGTCCCAGGTACAGCTTGATCGCCAGTTCCAGGTGGTGCACGCCCTCGTCGTCCTGCAGCAGCAGGTCCAACTCGCCCAGCGTGTGGCCGTCCTGGCGTATCGGCAGATTGGCGGCCAGCAGCTGCACGTCCGGGGCCGCCTGCAGGGCGAACTGCCACAGTCGCTCGTAATAGCGACCGAGGCGGCTGGAGCCGTTGGCCAGGTGCTCTTGCAGCGCCGCGCTGTGCGCTTCCTGGTGCAGCAGCCAGTCGACCAGGCGCTGCGGCTCATCGAACCAGCGACTGGCGGCCAGTGGATGGCGCAGGGGCAGCTCGCTGCCATCGAGCAGGGCGGGAGAGAGCAGGGCCCAGGCCAGGTCGCGTACCTGGGGCTGGCGCAGCTGCGCCAGCAGGTCATCCAGCGGCGAATTCATGGGCCGAGCATAGCCGAGGCGGTTTGCTGCGATCAGCGGCTTTCGCCCATAATCCGGGCAACTCCCCCGTTGCAGAGCGCCCCATGGAGCAATTTCGCAATATCGGCATCATCGGCCGCCTGGGCAGCGCCCAGGTGCTCGACACCATTCGCCGCCTGAAGAAGTTCCTGCTCGAGCGTCACCTGCACGTGATCCTCGAAGACACCATCGCCGAAGTGCTGCCCGGCCACGGCCTGCAGACCTGCTCGCGGAAGAACCTCGGCGAGATCTGCGACCTGGTGGTGGTGGTCGGCGGTGACGGCAGCATGCTCGGCGCCGCCCGCGCCCTGGCCCGGCACAAGATTCCGGTGCTCGGCATCAACCGTGGCAGCCTGGGCTTTCTCACCGACATCAAGCCGGACGAACTGGAGGTGAAGGTCGCCGAGGTGCTGGAAGGGCGCTTCCTCGAGGAGAGCCGTTTCCTGCTGGAGGCCGAGGTACGGCGCCACGGCGAGGCCATCGGTCAGGGCGATGCGCTCAACGACGTGGTGCTGCACCCGGGCAAGTCGACCAAGATGATCGAGTTCGAACTGTTCATCGACGGCCACTTCGTCTGCAGCCAGAAGGCCGACGGCCTGATCATCGCCACGCCGACCGGCTCCACCGCCTACTCGCTGTCCGCTGGCGGGCCGATCATGCATCCCAAGCTGGATGCCATCGTCATCGTGCCGATGTATCCGCACACCCTGTCCAGCCGGCCCATCGTGGTCGACGGCAACAGCGAACTGAAGATCGTAGTGGCCGACGATCTGCCGATCTACCCGCTGGTGTCCTGCGACGGCCAGAACCACTTCACCTGCGCGCCCGGCGACACCATCACGGTGGCCAAGAAGCCGCACAAGCTGCGCCTGATCCATCCGCTCGACCATAACTACTACGAGGCCTGCCGCACCAAGCTCGGCTGGGGCGGCCGCCAGTGGAGTCACGACTGAGATGCTCGACCCCGCGCGCGGCTACGATCTGATCGGCGACGTGCACGGCTGCGGTCGCAGCCTGGCGCGCCTGCTGGAACAGATGGGCTATCGCCGCGAGGGCGGTGTCTGGCGCCATCCACGGCGCATGGCGCTGTTCCTCGGCGACCTGATCGACCGCGGCCCGCGCATCCGCGAGGCGCTGCACTTGGTGCACGACATGGTCGAGGCTGGCCAGGCCCTGTGCATCATGGGCAATCATGAATACAACGCCCTCGGCTGGTACACCGAGGCGCCGCCGCACAGCGAGCGCCGCCATGTGCGCGAACACACGCCGCGCCACGAGCGCCTGCTGCAGCAGACCTTCCGCCAGTTCGCCGAACATCCGCAGGATTGGCGCGACTTCCTCGACTGGTTCCAGCAGATGCCGCTGTTCATCGACGCCGGGCGCTTCCGCCTGGTGCATGCCTGCTGGGATGACAGCCTGATCGGCGCGCTCAAGGCCGACTACCCGGACGGCCGCATCGACCGCGACTTCGTGGTGGCCTCGGCGGTGCCGGGCAGCTTCGCCAACCGAGTGTTCGAGCGTCTGTTGCGGGGTACCGACCTGCGCCTGCCCCAGGGCCTGACCCTGACCAGCGAGGAAGGCTTCACCCGCGCCTACTTCCGCACCAAGTTCTGGGAAGACGACCCGCAGACCTATGGCGACGTGGTGTTCCAGCCCGATGCCTTGCCCGACAGCGTGGCCAGCCTGCCGTTGACCCCGACCGACAAGGGCCGCCTGCTGCAGTACGGCCTGGACGAGCCGATGCTGTTCGTCGGCCACTACTGGCGCCGCGGCCGCCCGGCGCCGCTGCGGCCCAACCTGGCCTGTCTGGACTACAGCGCGGTGATGTACGGCAAGCTGGTGGCTTACCGTCTGGACGACGAGCTGCAGATCGATCCGGACAAGTTCGTCTGGGTCGAGGTGGAACGGCCGGAGGCGCCGCAGTGAGCCGGGTAGAGGCGCTGCGCCGGCCGTTGCAGGAAGACCTCAGCGGTTTCGTCAGCTTGTTGCGCCGGTTGCAGGTGCCGCACCGGGTCAGCGAGGAGCGTGATGCGCAGGTGCTGTGGGTGCCGGTCGAACCGCTGGTTGCTCAGGTGCGCGAACTGTACCTGCGCTATCCACGTGGTGCCGCGGAGGAGGATGTACCCACACCCGCGCACCCACTGCGGCCTGGCCTGGTGGCGCAATTGCGGGCCAGTTGGATGACCAGCGCGGTGCTGCTGCTGACGCTCCTGGTGGCTACAGTCACTTTGCTCGGTGACAACTTCACCACCCTGCGCTGGCTGACCTTCCAGGACTTCCACATCCAGGGCGACTACATCTACTTCCAGCCCTGGCTGACGAGCCTCGAGGCGGGGCAGTGGTGGCGCCTGGTGTCGCCGATGTTCATCCACTTCGGCGTGCTGCACCTGGCCATGAACGCCATGTGGTACTGGGAGCTAGGCCGGCGCATCGAGTTTCGCCAGGGCGCCTTTGCCCTGCTGGGGCTGAGCCTGCTGTTCGGTCTGTTGTCCAACCTGGCGCAGTTCTGGTTCGGCGGCCCTTCTTTATTCGGCGGCCTGTCCGGCGTGCTCTATGGCCTGCTCGGCTATTGCTGGATCTTCCAGCTGCTGGCGCCGACCCCGGCCTACGCGTTGCCGCGTGGCGTGCTGGCGATGATGCTGATCTGGCTGCTGGTCTGCCTGTCCGGGGTGATCGACACCCTAGGCTTCGGTTCCATCGCCAATGCTGCCCACGTCGGCGGGCTGGCCGCCGGATGCGCCGCCGGCCTGATCGGCGGTGCACTGGCGCGTGCGCGCCGGTAAACTTGGCCCCCTGTTTAGCTTCCGTTGTCGGAGTCCGTTGGATGTCGTCCTTTGCCGAAATGATCGAGAACATCACCCCCGAGATCTATCAGAGCCTCAAGCTGGCGGTGGAGATCGGCAAGTGGCCGGACGGCCGCAAGCTGACCCAGGAGCAGAAGGAGCTGTCGCTGCAGGCGATGATCGCCTGGGAGGTGCAAAACCTGCCCGAGGAAGAGCGCACCGGCTACATGGGGCCGCAGGAGTGCCAGTCCCACGCCGAGCCGATCCCGAACCTGCTGTTCAAATCCAACGACACCCTGCACTGATGACCCAGGCCATGAACGAGCTGGGCCGTGGTGCGCTGAGCAAGATGACCATCCGCCTGGGCGAGACGGCGCAATACGCCTTCCGCCTGGACGAGACTGAGGTTCCGGTCAACCCGTTGCTGGGCAAGCGCATCCGCCTGGAATTCCTCGGTGCGATCCACTGCAGCCACTGCGGGCGCAAGACCAAAAAGAGCTTCGCCCAGGGCTACTGCTATCCCTGTTTCACCAAACTGCCGCAGTGCGACAGCTGCATCATGAGCCCGGAGAAGTGCCACCACGAGCAGGGCACCTGTCGCGAGCCGGGTTGGGGCGAGCAGTACTGCATGACCGATCATGTGGTGTATCTGGCCAACTCCTCCGGGATCAAGGTCGGCATCACCCGCGCCACCCAGCTGCCGACCCGCTGGCTCGATCAGGGCGCCAGCCAGGCGCTGCCGATCTTCCGTGTGGCTACCCGCCAGCAGTCCGGCTTCGTCGAAGATCTGTTGCGCACCCAGGTGGCGGACAAGACCAACTGGCGTGCCTTGCTCAAGGGCGATGCCGAGCCGGTCGACCTCGCTGGCGTGCGCGAGCAACTGATGAGCAGCTGCGCCGAAGGCATCGCTGCGCTGCAGCAGCGCTTCGGTCTGCAGGCCATCCAGCCGGTCAGCGATGTCGAGGTGCTGGAAATCCGCTACCCGGTCGATGCCTATCCGACCAAGGTCGCCAGCCATGACCTGGAAAAGACCCCGGTGGTGGAGGGTATCCTCAAGGGCATCAAGGGCCAGTACCTGATTCTCGACACGGGCGTGATCAATCTGCGCAAATACACGGCCTACCAGGTCGCCGTACTCACCGAATAAGAGGCCACAAGCCGATGCGTACCGAACAGCCGAAAATGATCTACCTCAAGGACTATCAGGCGCCGGACTACCTGATCGACGAGACCCATCTGACCTTCGAGCTGTACGAGGACCACAGCCTGGTCCACGCGCAACTGGTGATGCGCCGCAACCCGGCACTGATCGCCGACTTGCCGCCGCTGATGCTGGACGGCCAGCAGCTGGAGCTGCTCCGCGTGGCTTTGGATGACCGCGAGCTGGCTGCCTCCGACTACCAGCTGAGCGACAGCCACCTGACTCTGCAGCCGACGCAAGAACGCTTCGTCATCGACAGCACGGTGCGCATCCATCCGGAGAGCAACACCGCGTTGGAAGGGCTGTACAAGTCCAGCGGCATGTTCTGCACCCAGTGCGAGGCCGAGGGCTTCCGCAAGATCACCTACTACCTCGACCGCCCGGACGTGATGAGCAAGTTCACCACCACGCTCAGCGCCGAGCAGCACAGCTATCCGGTGCTGCTGTCCAACGGCAACCCGATTGCCAGCGGCAGCGAAGGTGATGGCCGCCACTGGGCGACCTGGGAAGACCCGTTCATGAAGCCGGCCTACCTGTTCGCCCTGGTCGCCGGCGACCTGTGGTGCGTGGAGGACAGCTTCACCACCATGAGCGCGCGCGAAGTCACCCTGCGTATCTATGTCGAGCCGGAGAACATCGACAAGGTGCAGCACGCCATGGACAGCCTGAAGAAGTCGATGAAGTGGGACGAGGAGGTATACGGGCGCGAGTACGACCTGGACATCTTCATGATCGTCGCCGTCAATGACTTCAACATGGGCGCCATGGAGAACAAGGGTCTCAACATCTTCAACTCCAGCTGCGTGCTGGCTCGTGCCGAGACCGCCACCGATGCCGCCCACCAGCGGGTCGAGGCGGTGGTGGCCCACGAGTACTTCCACAACTGGTCGGGCAACCGCGTGACCTGCCGCGACTGGTTCCAGCTGTCGCTCAAGGAAGGCTTCACCGTGTTCCGCGACGCCGAGTTCTCGGCCGACATGAACTCGCGCACGGTCAAGCGCATCGAGGACGTGGCCTACCTGCGCACCCACCAGTTCGCCGAAGACGCCGGCCCGATGGCCCACCCGGTACGCCCGGATGCGTACATGGAAATCTCCAACTTCTACACCCTGACCATCTACGAGAAGGGTTCCGAAGTGCTGCGCATGATCCACACCCTGCTGGGCGCCGAGACCTTCCGCAAAGGCTCCGACCTGTATTTTGCGCGCCACGACGGCCAGGCGGTGACCTGCGATGACTTCGTCAAGGCCATGGAAGATGCCAGCGGTGTCGACCTGACCCAGTTCAAGCGATGGTACACCCAGGCCGGCACGCCGCGCCTGGATATCAGCGAGAGCTACGATGCAGCGGCCAATACCTATCGCCTGCAGCTGCGCCAGAGCTGCCCGGCCACGCCGGGGCAGGCCGAGAAGCTGCCGTTCGTGATTCCGCTGGAACTGGCGCTGCTCGATGCCCAGGGCCGCGAGCTGCCTCTGCAGCTGGTCGGCGAGGACAAGCCGGTCGGCCGCACCCGCGTGCTGCAGGTGACCCAGGCCGAACAGGCCTTCACCTTCGTCAATATCGAGGCCAAGCCGCTGCCGTCGCTGCTGCGCGGCTTCAGCGCGCCGGTCAAGCTGAGCTTCCCCTACAGCCGCGACCAGCTGATGTTCCTCATGCAGCACGACTCCGACGGTTTCAACCGCTGGGAGGCCGGCCAGCAGCTGTCCGTGCAGGTGCTGCAAGAGCTGATTGGCCAGCACCAGCGTGGCAAGCCCCTGGTGCTGGATAAGCGCCTGCTCACCGCGCTGCGCAGCGTGCTGGAGAACGAGTCGCTGGACCAGGCCATGGTCGCCGAAATGCTCTCGCTGCCCGGTGAGGCCTACCTCACCGAGATCGCCGAAGTGGCCGATGTCGACGCCATCCACGCCGCCCGGGAGTTCGCTCGCGCGCAGCTGGCCGAGGCGCTGTTCGAGCCGCTGTGGAAGCGCTACCAGGCCAACCGCGAGCTGTCGCGCAGCACGCCCTACGTGGCCGAGTCCCGCCACTTCGCCCGCCGCAGCCTGCAGAACATCGCGCTGTCCTACCTGATGCTCACCGGCAAGCCGGAAGTGCTGGCCGCGACCCTGGAACAGTACGAGGCGTGCGACAACATGACCGAGCGCCTCACCGCGCTGGCGGTGCTGGTCAATTCGTCCTTCGAGGCGGAGAAGGCCAAGGCGCTGGACGCCTTTGCCGAGCACTTCAAGGACAACGCGCTGGTCATGGACCAGTGGTTCAGCGTGCAGGCCGCCAGCACCCTGCCGGGCGGTCTGGCTCGCGTGCAGGCGCTGATGCAGCACCCGGCCTTCACCATGAAGAACCCGAACAAGGTGCGCGCGCTGATCGGTGCCTTCGCCGGGCAGAACCTGGTCAACTTCCACGCCGCCGATGGCAGCGGTTACCGCTTCCTGGCCGACCAGGTGATCAGCCTGAACGCCTCCAACCCGCAGATCGCCTCGCGCCAGCTGGGGCCGCTGACCCGCTGGCGCAAGTACGACACGCAACGCCAGGCGCTGATGCGTGGCGAGCTGGAGCGCATCCTCGTCTCCGGCGAGCTGTCCAGCGATGTCTACGAGGTGGTCAGCAAGAGCCTGGCCTGATCGGTAAGCGGATGTTACCGAGCGCTTGCTCGGTAGCATCCGTTGTTACCGCACTGTTTCCTTTTCTCCTGGTCAGTTTTCACTGGTCGCCAAAGCCCCGTTCCAGACGCTTTCGTTGCGAAAAGGTGAACGCAATCACAAGGTT
Source organism: Pseudomonas sp. GD04019 (assembly GCF_029837695.1). Lineage (GTDB taxonomy): Bacteria > Pseudomonadota > Gammaproteobacteria > Pseudomonadales > Pseudomonadaceae > Aquipseudomonas. The sequence goes on along the minus strand of NZ_JAOEEA010000010.1, from coordinate 204,834 downwards.
AGATAGCGCCAGCTGGGCGACAAATTGGGACATCCGCAGGCGGCATTGGCCATATCGGGGACTGGCATGCCTGACATCGAAAAACTCTCGGTGGAATTGGTTTATTGGTATCGATCTTGAATGGTCCCGCGTCGGCCGAGACCGGGCGCGCCCGGTAAGTCGGACATAACAAGAACAATCGATCCATGGAGTTGCCGATGGCCATCCCCTTGCGCAAGTCGTCTCTTTGTCTCGCTCCCGCCAAGGCGGGTTTCGCCCTCGCCGGGCTCATTCCGCTGCTGCTGGCCGTGCCGGCCAGTGCCGTCGAGTTCAGCTTCGTCGATGGTGAAGTGACCGGCTCGCTCGACACCACCCTGTCCTACGGCCAGCTGTACCGGGTGCAGGGCCAGGACAAGACCAACGACGACACCAACGGCAACGACGGTAACCGTAACTTCGATACCGGCCTGGTTTCCGAAGTGTTCAAGATCACCTCGGACCTGGAAGCCAATTACCAGAACTACGGCATGTTCGTGCGCGGCACTGCGTTCTATGACACCCAGATCATGGACAAGCGCAACGACAACGACGATTTCCGCCCGAGCCAAAGCTACCCGAACAACGACCACTTCACCGACGAGACCCGCCGTAACGCCGGCAACAGCGCCGAGATCCTCGACGCCTATGTCTATGGCAACTGGGACGTCGGCACCATGCCGCTGACCGTCAAGGTCGGCCGCCAGGTATTCAACTGGGGCGAGGGCATCTTCTACCGTGGTGGCATCAACACCACCAACCCGATCGATGCCGCCAAGTTCCGTCTGCCGGGCTCCGAGCTGAAGGAAGTGCTGGTGCCGGTGGAGGCCTTCAACTTCAACATCGGCCTGACCGACAACCTGTCGCTGGAAAGCTTCTACCAGTGGAACTGGAAAGAGTCGGCCATCGATCCGGCCGGCACCTTCTTCTCCGAGACCGACCTGTTCGCCGAGGGCGGCAATACGGCCTACACCCGCTACGACAACCCGCTGTTGCCTGTGGTGATGTCCGGCTACCAGAGCGCACTCGGCGCCGGTCTGGTCGGCAATGGCCCGTTCGGTCCGAATGCCTACCTGGACCCGCAGTACAACGTATTCAAGGTGGCAAACGTCGGTAGCGACATCAACGCCAAGAACGATGGCCAGTACGGCTTCGCCCTGCGCTACGTGGCCGAGGAACTGAACCTCACCGAGTTCGGTTTCTACTACATCAACTATCACGCCAAGGAACCGCAGATCGCGGTGGACCTGAGCCATTACGAAGGCGTCGATCTGGACGCCATAAGTGCGGCTCTTGGGCCATTTGGACCCGCACTCTCGCCGGCCGTGGCGACCCTGGACGCCGCCAGCAATGCCGTCGCCCGCCGTGAGTACGTGGAAGACATCCGCGTCTACGGCTTCAGCTTCAACACCACCATCGGCGAGGCCTCGGTGTTCGGCGAGATTGCCTACCGGCCGAACCTGCCGGTGGGGATCAGCGCCACCAACGATCTGCTCGGCGATCTGCTGGGCCAGGGCTTCTTTGGCCAGACCAACATCTATGACGGCAACGTTGCCGGCGACCAGGCCTGCGCCGACATCTCCGGCAAGCAGCTGTGCCGTGGTCCGATGTTCCACAACTACGAGCGCATCGAAGCGTTCAACCTCTCTCTGGGCACTATCTATAACTTCGGCCCGGCGATCAGCTTCGACTCGCTGATGGGTGTGGCCGAGATCGCTTCCGAGCATGCCCGCGCCAGCAGCCTGACCTACACCGCCTATGACGGCAGCAGGCGTGGCTTCGCCGGTCGCCCGAACGGCGCCTACGTCTCCGACTACGACGACGAGGACCAGATCAGCCGCGACGCGTACGGCTACACCCTGGCCCTGTCCGGTACCTGGAACGATGTGTACGCCGGGGTCAACCTGTCGCCCTTTGGCGTGTTCAAGCACAACTTCCAGGGCAACTCGCATCAGACCGGCAACTTCGTCGAGGGGGCCATGGCCTACTCGGTCGGCCTGCGCGCCAGCTACCTGAACAGCCTGGAGGCCGAAGTGCAGTACACCGAGTACTACGGCGGCGGACAGAACAACAGCGGTCGCGACCGTGACAACCTTGGCGTCAACCTCAAGTATTCCTTCTGAAGCCGAATCACAGGGCAGGGCGGCCAAGCCGCCCGGCTCGCTAGTACGGAGAACCACCATGTTGATGAAACACACGCTGATGGGCGCCGCAGTCGCTCTCGCGCTTTCCGCCGGCAGCGCCATGGCCGCTGTTTCCGCCGCCGATGCGGCCAAGCTCGGTACCACGCTCACCCCCTTCGGTGCCGAGAAGGCCGGCAATGCCGATGGCAGCATTCCTGAGTGGACCGGCGGTATCACCCAGGCCCCCGCTGGCTACAAGGGTTCCGGTCAGCATCACGTCGATCCGTTCCCGGACGACAAGCCGCTGTTCACCATTACCAAGGCCAATCTGGACCAGTACAAGGACAAGCTGAGCGCGGGCCAGATCGCCCTGTTCAACTCCTACCCCGAGACCTTCAAGATGCCGGTGTACCAGAGCCGTCGCTCGGGCTCGGCGCCGCAGTGGATCTACGACAACAGCATCAAGAACGCCACCACTGCCAAGCTGGTAGAGGGCGGCAACGGCTTCGCCGACGCTTATGGCGGCGTGCCGTTCCCGATCCCGCAGGACGGTGTCGAGGCGCTGTGGAACCACATCGTGCGCTATCGCGGCACCTACATCACCCGCCGCTCGGTGGAGGCCGCGGTGCAGCGCACCGGCGCCTATTCGCCGGTGGTGTCCGAGGTCGAGGCGCTATTCCGCTACTACGATCCGAAGGGCAGCTACGGTGACCTGAACAACATCCTGTTCTACTACCTGAACTTCACCAAGAGTCCGGCTCGCCTGGCCGGTGGCGCCGCCCTGGTCCACGAGACCCTCGACCAGGTCAAGGAGCAGCGCCAGGCCTGGGCCTATGCCGCCGGCCAGCGCCGCGTGCGCCGCGCGCCGAACCTGGCCTACGACACGCCGATCGCCGCTTCCGAGGGCCTGCGCACCGCCGACGACACCGATATGTTCAACGGCTCGCCGGATCGCTACGAGTGGAAGCTGCTGGGCAAGAAGGAGATGTACATCCCCTACAACAACTACCGCATCGCTGCGGCCGGGGTGAAATACGACGACGTGCTGAAAGTCGGTCACGTCAATCCGGAACTGACCCGCAACGAACTGCATCGCGTCTGGGTGGTGGAAGGCACGCTGAAGCCGGGCGCCCGCCATGTGTACGGCAAGCGCACTCTGTTCCTCGACGAGGACAGCTGGCAGGCCGCGGTAGTGGACCAGTACGACACCCGTGGCGAGCTGTGGCGCGTGTCCATCGCCTACCTGAAGAACTACTACGACCTGCCCACCACCTGGTCGGCCATGGAGGCCTTCCACGATCTGCAGAGCCGTCGCTACTACGTGCAGAACCTGGACAGCGAAGAGCCGACCACCGCCAACTTCAGCAAGGCGATTCCGGCCGAGAGCGAGTTCACCCCGTCCGCCCTGCGTCGCCGCGGCACTCGCTAAGTTGCAGCAAGGCGGAGGCCTGCCTCCGCCGTTCACCAGTTCTACTCCCACCGCTCGTTCGAGTGGCTTTTGCGACCCGGTCTGCGGCCGGGTCGACATTTTTCTGTCTGGCCTTTCTGAATGTTTCGGATCTCTCGGTCTTCTGCATGGCCGGCGCTGCGCTGCTGGTGCATGAGGCGCTGGATCGGATGGGGCTGCTCGTCAGGTTGGGCTACGTCGCCGGCCAGTGCCGGGCTCAATGTGGCCTACGAACCGCTGACAAGGACATGTGCAACGGCGCGCCGGCCCGCTATGAGTGGAAGCTGCTGGGCTTCAGCCAGCCGTTACCCGAGTCCAACCGCTTCTCGCTGGCAACCCTGTGCCGAGTCGGGGCTCGCTGAGTTGGCAGAGACGTGAAGGCAAAAGGCCGCTAGAGTGCGGGCGGCCTTTTACTCTGTGGCGATTCTCGGCGATTCGGCGCTTAACAAAACATAACGTCACGCCGATTGTCAGGTTTTTCCAAAGCCGTATAGCATGAGTCCGCCTGATAAAAGGCAATGAACCCACCTATAAGAATAAAGGGGGAAATATATGCGTGAGCCCGTCGTGCGGCGCACCCGCTCCGGTTGTCTGACTTCCGTCCAGGCCCCGGCCCGTCATCACTCGCCGCTGGCGAAAGCGCTGTCGCTGCTCAGCGTATGTTCCGTTCTGGCATTCGCCGCGCCCCTGCCTCTGCAGGCCGCGGACGCAGCCGCCGTCCTTTCCATCGAATCGCCCCAGGCCGTCACCAGCCTGCTGCTCGACGTGACCCACGCCGGCAAGCGCCTGGTCGCCGTTGGCGATCGTGGCCACATCCTGTTTTCCGAAGACGCCGGGCGCAACTGGGTCCAGGCTCGTGTGCCGAGCCGCCAGCTGCTGACCGCGGTGTACTTCGCCGACGACAAGCATGGCTGGGCCGTCGGCCATGACGCGCAGATCCTCGCCACCGACGACGGCGGCGCCAACTGGGATCTGCAGTTCGAAGACCTGCAGCGCGAAGCACCGTTGCTGGACGTCTGGTTCCGTGACGCCAGCACCGGTTATGCAGTCGGCGCCTATGGCGCGCTGCTGGAAACTACCGACGGCGGCAAGACTTGGAACGACGTCAGCGACCGCATGGACAACGAGGACGGCTACCACCTCAACGGCATCACCGCCGTGAAGGACGCCGGCCTGTTCGCGGTGGGCGAGGCGGGCAGCATGTTCCGCTCCGCCGACTGGGGCCAGACCTGGGAAAAGGTCAAGGGTCCGTATGAAGGCACCCTGTTCGGCGCCATCGGCACCGCCAGCGCCAACACCGTTCTGGCCTATGGCCTGCGCGGCAACCTGTTCCGCTCCACCGATTTCGGCGCCACCTGGCAGCAGGTCAAACTGCTCTCTGACAGCGGCCCGCTGGAATTCGGTCTGGCCAACGCCAGCCTGCTCAAGGACGGCACCGTGGTCATCGTCGGCCATGGCGGCAGCGTCCTGACCAGCAAGGACTCCGGGCGCACCTTCACCGTGGTCAATCGTCCGGACCGTGCCTCCCTGGCCGGTGCCACCGACGACGCGGCAGGCAACCTGGTCCTGGTGGGGCAGGGCGGCGTGCAGATCGCTTCTCCGACTGGCGCCGAGCCAGGCCAAAAACAATAATCCGGGGCGAATGAGCATATGAGTTCCATGAGTAGCCATCACCAGGACAAGGCGACCTTCCTCGAGCGCCTGATCTTCAACAACCGGCCCATCGTGATCGCGCTGTGCACGGTGATCACCATGCTGCTGCTGTGGCAGGCCTCGCACATCCGTCCCTCGACCAGCTTCGAGAAGATGATCCCGCTGGAGCATCCCTTCATCGAGAAGATGCTCGAGCACCGCAATGACCTGGCCAACCTGGGCAACACCGTGCGTATCTCCGTGGAGGCGAAGGATGGCGACATCTTCTCCAAGGAGTACATGGAGACCCTGCGCCAGATCCACGACGAGGTGTTCTACATCCCCGGCGTCGACCGTTCCGGTCTGAAGTCGCTGTGGAGCCCCAGCGTGCGCTGGACCGAAGTGACCGAAGAGGGCTTTGACGGCGGCGAAGTGATTCCGCAGACCTACGACGGCTCCGCGCAGAGCCTCGGTGAGCTGCGTGGCAACGTGCTGAAGTCCGGCCAGGTCGGCCGTCTGGTGGCCAACAACTTCAAGTCCAGCATCGTCGATGTGCCACTGCTCGAGCAGTACCCGGACCCGAAGGATCAGAGCAAGCTGCTCAAGCTGGACTATCGCCAGTTCTCCCACGAGCTGGAAGAGAAGATCCGCGACAAGTACCAGGCACAGAATCCCAATGTGCAGGTGCACATCGTCGGCTTCGCCAAGAAGGTCGGTGACCTGATCGATGGTCTGATCATGGTGGTGGCCTTCTTCGGCATCGCCCTGGTCATCACCCTGGTGCTGCTGTACTGGTTCAGCTGGTGCATTCGCTCGACCATCTCGGTGGTCTCCACCACCCTCATCGCGGTGGTCTGGCAGCTGGGCCTGATGAACCTCGCCGGTTTCGGCCTCGACCCGTACTCGATGCTGGTGCCGTTCCTGATCTTCGCCATCGGCATCTCCCACGGGGTGCAGAAGATCAACGGTATCGCCTTGCAGTCGAGCGACGCCGACAACGCCCTGACCGCGGCGCGCCGTACCTTCCGTCAGCTGTTCCTGCCGGGCATGATTGCCATCCTGGTGGATGCCGTCGGCTTCATCACCCTGCTGATCATCGACATCGGCGTGATCCGCGAGCTGGCCATCGGTGCCTCCATCGGTGTTGGCGTGATCGTGTTCACCAACCTGATCCTGCTGCCGGTAGCGATTTCCTACATCGGCATCAGCAAGAAGGCCGTCGAGCGCAGCAAGCGCGAGGCCAACTGCGATCAGCCGTTCTGGCGCCTGCTGTCCAACTTCGCCCATCCGGTGGTGGCGCCGATTTCGGTGGTCATCGCCCTGTCCGCCGGCGTGGCGTCCTTCTGGTACCAGAAGGCTCACCTGCAGATCGGTGACCTCGACCAGGGTGCGCCGGAGCTGCGTCCGGACTCGCGCTACAACAAGGACAACGACTTCATCATCAGCAACTACTCGACCAGCTCCGACGTGCTGGTGGTGATGGTCAAGACGCCGAACGAAGGTTGCTCCACGCACCAGACCCTGGCGCCGATCGATCAACTGATGTGGCAGCTGGAGAACACCGAGGGCGTGCAGTCGGCCATCTCCATGGTCAGCGTGTCCAAGCAGGTGATCAAGGGCATGAACGAGGGCAGCCTCAAGTGGGAGACCCTGTCGCGCAACCCGGACATCCTCAACAACTCCATCGCCCGTGCGGACGGCCTGTACAACGCCGACTGCTCGCTGGCGCCGGTGCTGGTGTTCCTCAACGACCACAAGGCTGCAACGCTCAAGCGTGCCGTTGGCGTGGTGGAAGAGTTCGCCAAGGAGAACAACAAGGACGATCTGCAGTTCCTGCTGGCTGCCGGTAACGCCGGTATCGAGGCCGCCACCAACGAGGTGATCGCCACCTCCGAGCTGAAGATCCTGGTGCTGGTGTACATCTGCGTGGCGGTGATGTGCCTGATCACCTTCCGCTCCTTCGGCGCCATGCTGTGCATCATCCTGCCGCTGATCCTTACCTCCATCCTGGGTAACGCCCTGATGGCCTGGCTGGGCATCGGCGTGAAGGTGGCGACCCTGCCTGTGATCGCGCTCGGCGTGGGTATCGGTGTCGACTACGGCATCTATATCTACAGTCGCCTGGAGAGCTTCCTGCGCGCCGGCATGCCGCTGCAGGAAGCCTACTACCAGACCCTGCGCTCCACCGGTAAGGCCGTGCTGTTCACCGGTCTGTGCCTGGCCATCGGCGTGGTCACCTGGATCTTCTCGGCGATCAAGTTCCAGGCCGACATGGGTCTGATGCTGACCTTCATGCTGCTGTGGAACATGTTCGGTGCCCTATGGCTGCTGCCGGCCCTGGCGCGCTTCCTGATCAAGCCGGAGAAGCTGGCCGGCAAGAAAGGTGGCTCGCTGTTCGCCCACTGATCGGACGCGATACTGAAAAGGGCTCCCTAGGGAGCCCTTTTTTTATTGCCTGCTGTTTATCCCCGGTTGGGGTAACGATCAACTGAAGGAGCGGCTATCCCGTTGCCAGTGCTCGAGCGAGAGAGGCGGGTGGTTGGATAGTGGCATTCCGGGGGGGGGGGGCAGCGGTGCTGGAGGCCAAGAGGCGCCACGGCGGCCTGTCCTGGTAGGTGGAGGTGTTGCTATAACTGCTGACGGCGGAGGGTTGCTCGCGTGCTGCGGGTGACCGAGGTCATGCTGCGTATGAGGATGCCGGGCATCGCCGAGCGGCAGTAGGTTTTCACCGGCGTATGACGGGCATAAAAAAGCCGCCTCGCGGCGGCTTTTTCAATACGGCTCGAATTACATGTTGGGGTAGTTCGGGCCGCCGGTGCCTTCCGGGGCGACCCAGGTGATGTTCTGGGCCGGGTCCTTGATGTCGCAGGTCTTGCAGTGCACGCAGTTCTGCGCGTTGATCTGGAACTTCTTCTCGCCGTCTTCCTTGGTCACTACCTCATACACGCCAGCCGGGCAGTAGCGCTGCGCCGGTTCGTCGTACTTCGGCAGGTTGACGTTGATCGGAATGCTCGCGTCGGCGAGCTTCAGGTGGCAGGGCTGCTCTTCCTCGTGGTTGGTGTTGGAGAGGAACACCGAGGAGAGTTTGTCGAAGCTCAGCTTGCCGTCCGGCTTCGGATAGTCGATGCGCTTCGATTCTGCAGCGGGCTTCAGGCAGGCATAGTCTGGCTTGGTGTCGTGCAGGGTGAAGGGGATCTTGCCGCCGAACACGTTCTGGTCCAGCCAGTTCAGGCCGCCACCGAAGACCGGGCCGAACTTGTGCAGTGCCGGGCCGAAGTTACGGCTGCGGAACAGTTCGTCGTACAGCCAGCTGGCCTTGAAGCCATCGACATAGCCGTTGAGCAGGTCGCCGCCCTGGCCGTCGGCCAGCAGTGCATCGGCTACCGCTTCGGCGGCCAGCATGCCGGACTTCATGGCGGTGTGGCTGCCCTTGATCTTGGCGAAGTTCAGGGTGCCCAGATCGCAGCCGATCAGCGCGCCGCCCGGGAAGACCATCTTCGGCAGCGAATTCAGGCCGCCTTTGCAGATGGCGCGAGCACCGTAGGCAACACGCTTGCCGCCTTCCAGGTACTGGGCGATCACCGGGTGATGCTTGTAGCGCTGGAACTCGTCGAACGGCGATAGGAAGGGGTTGCCGTAGGACAGGTCGACGATCAGGCCGACCACGACCTGGTTGTTTTCCAGGTGGTAGAGGAAGGAGCCACCGGTGTTCTCGGTGCCGACCACGTCCAGCGGCCAGCCGGCGGTGTGTACCACCAGGCCTTGCTCGTGCTTGGCCGGGTCGATGTCCCAGATTTCCTTGATGCCGATGCCGTAGTGCTGGGCGTCGGCTTCGGAGTCCAGGTTGAATTTCTTGATCAGTTGCTTGCCGATGTGGCCACGGCAGCCTTCGGCGAACAGGGTGTACTTGCCGCGCAGTTCCATGCCGGGGGTGTAGTAGCCTTCTTTCGGGTGGCCTTCACGGTCGACGCCGAGGTCACCGGTGATGATGCCGCGCACTACGCCGTTCTCGTCGATCAGCGCTTCCTGGGCGGCGAAGCCCGGGTAGATCTCGACGCCCAGGGCTTCGGCCTGCTGGGCCAGCCAGCGGCACAGGTTGCCCAGGGAGATGATGTAGTTGCCTTCGTTGTGCATGGTCTTGGGCACGAACAGGCCCGGCACTTTGATGGCGCTGTCAGCGTTCTTCAACATATAGATGTCGTCACGCTTGACTTCGGTGTTCAGCGGGGCGCCCAGCTCTTTCCAGTTGGGGAACAGCTCGTTCAGAGCGCGCGGCTCGAAGACCGCACCGGAGAGGATGTGAGCGCCGACTTCGGAACCCTTCTCGACCACGCAGACGCTGATTTCTTTGCCGGCGTCGGCGGCCTTCTGCTTCAGTCGGCAGGCGGCGGACAGGCCCGAGGGGCCGGCGCCGACGATGACGACGTCGAATTCCATAAATTCGCGTTCCACAGAGAATCTCCTACTCAAGGCTTCTTCGGTGTTATTGATCTGGCTATGGCTAGGCTTTCTCTGGCCTGCGCGCTGGGCATTATATATATAGCCCCTTGCACGTCCAATACAAACGTTTGTTTGAATTTTGTCAAAGCCGTGTAGCGCAAGGCTTGGCGCCAGATAAATGGGAGTTTTTCGTGTTGACCGAAAAGGGCGTTCCGGTCAAGATACGGGCGGTTTTGCGTTCGCCGTATGGGCTGACCGTCGGTTCCGGCCGACTAGCATCACCGGCCAGGCTTGCCTTGGCGACATTCTTATTCACCGGAGAGTAACGAGGAATCCATGAAGGTTCTTGTAGCTGTCAAACGAGTGGTCGACTACAACGTCAAAGTCCGCGTCAAGGCGGACAACTCCGGCGTCGACCTCGCCAACGTCAAGATGTCGATGAACCCCTTCTGCGAAATCGCCGTGGAAGAGGCCGTACGTCTGAAGGAAAAAGGTGTGGCGAGCGAGATCGTCGTCGTCACCATCGGCCCGAACGCCGCTCAGGAGCAACTGCGTACCGCTCTGGCCCTGGGTGCTGATCGTTCGATCCTGGTTGAGACCAATGAAGAGCTGAACTCCTTGGCCGTGGCCAAGCTGCTGAAAGCCGTGGTCGACAAGGAGCAGCCGCAACTGGTCATCATGGGCAAGCAGGCCATCGACAGCGACAACAACCAGACCGGCCAGATGCTGGGCGCCCTGACTGGCTTCGCCCAGGGTACCTTCGCTTCCAAGGTCGAACTGGCTGGCGACAAGGTCAACGTGACCCGCGAAATCGACGGCGGTCTGCAGACCGTTGCCCTGGCCCTGCCGGCGATCGTCACCACCGACCTGCGTCTGAACGAGCCGCGCTACGCGTCGCTGCCGAACATCATGAAAGCCAAGAAGAAGCCGCTGGACGTGGTGACTCCGGACGCCCTGGGCGTTTCCACCGCCTCCACCGTCAAGACCCTGAAAGTCGAAGCGCCTGCTGCCCGCAGCGCCGGCATCAAGGTCAAGTCCGTGGCTGAACTGGTCGAGAAACTGAAGAACGAGGCGAAGGTAATCTAAATGACTATCTTGGTTGTTGCAGAACACACTAACGCCGCTCTGGCCGCTGCCACTCTGAACACCGTTGCCGCTGCTCAGAAGATCGGTGGTGACATTCACGTGCTGGTCGCCGGCTCCAATGCCGGTGCTGCTGCCGAAGCCGCTGCCAAAATCGCTGGCGTGAGCAAGGTGCTGGTTGCCGATAACGCCGCCTTCGCCAATCAGCTGCCGGAGAACGTCGCTCCGCTGGTTGCCGAGCTGGGCAAGGGCTACAGCCACATCCTGGCTGCCGCCACCAGCAACGGTAAGAACATCCTGCCGCGCGTTGCCGCTCAGCTGGACGTCGACCAGATCTCCGAGATCGTTGCCGTCGAAAGCGCCGACACCTTCAAGCGCCCGATCTATGCCGGTAACGCCATCGCTACCGTGCAGTCCTCGGCTGCCGTGAAAGTGATCACCGTGCGTGGCACCGGCTTCGACGCCGCTGCCGCCGAAGGTGGCTCCGCTGCCATCGAAGCCGTTGCCACTGGCGGCGACGCCGGCAAGTCGTCCTTCGTTGGCGAAGAGCTGGCCAAGTCCGACCGTCCGGAACTGACCGCTGCCAAGATCGTCGTTTCCGGCGGCCGAGGCATGCAGAACGGCGACAACTTCAAGCACCTGTACGCTCTGGCCGACAAGCTGGGCGCTGCCGTTGGCGCTTCCCGCGCTGCCGTCGATGCCGGCTTCGTGCCGAACGACATGCAGGTTGGCCAGACCGGCAAGATCGTCGCTCCGCAGCTGTACATCGCGGTCGGTATCTCCGGTGCCATCCAGCACCTGGCAGGCATGAAGGACTCCAAGGTCATCGTCGCTATCAACAAGGACGAAGAAGCCCCGATCTTCCAGGTGGCTGACTACGGCCTGGTGGCTGACCTGTTCGAAGCCGTACCGGAGCTCGAGAAACTGGTCTGATCCAGCTTCTTCGCTCTCGCAAAAAACCCGCTCATCGAGCGGGTTTTTTGTTTTCGGAAGACCGGCTTCTACAGGCTGTCGAGGAAGGCCTGATAGTGCTGCGCCGTTTCCTCGGGGCGCTCGATCATCGGCGCGTGGCCGCAATCCTTCATCACCACCACGGTTGGCCTCTTCAGCAGCGGTTGCATCACCTCGATACTGGAGACATGCAGGGCACGATCCTGCTCGCCCCACAACACCAGTGTCGGCGCCTGGATGTTCGGCAGTTCAGGTTCCAGCGGCACATAGTGTCCACGCAACTGGGCGAAGATGCGGTCGTAGCGCTCCTGGTTGGCCACCGACCTTTCGGCAAAGTAGCGCTTGAGGGACTCCGGCAGCGGCGGCGGGTTGACGAAGACGAAGTTCATCAGCGCATCGAAGTCTTCGGCTCTGCGGACCACCAGCGGGTTGGGCTCGCCGCGCTCGAGGCGCTGGATCATCTCGCTCTTCTGCGGTGCGGTGACTCCGGCATTGTCCAGAAGCGCGACACTCAGCACTTGTTCGGGATGTCGCGCGGCATACAGCGCAGCGATATGTCCGCCCATGGAATTGCCGACCAGGTGCAGCTTGTCGATCTGCAGAGCGTTGGCAAAGGCCCGCACGCGCTCCATCTGGCTGACCACATCGTAGCTGGCATCCGGTTTGCTGCTCTCGCCGAAGCCTGGCAGGTCGAGGGCGATGACGCGGTAGCGATGGGTAAGGTGACGGGAGAAGCGCAGCCAGTTATCGCGATCGGCACCGAATCCGTGAATCATCAGCAGTGTTTCACCGTCTGCCGGCCCGCCTTCGTAGTAATGTATGGTCAGCTCGTCGACCGTGATTTCCTGCGGAGAGACGCCAGCCAGCTGGCGCTCGACGAACCGCACGCCGGCCACCAGCGCGGCAGGGGAGAGGTACAGAGCGCCGGCCGCGCCTGCCAGCAACAGGGCGATGCCGAGGGCGATTTTTTTCATGGCGAATCCTTATCGCTAATAATTATTAGGCGTGCTTGCTACGCTAGCATGAAGAGCGCGGGGGCTGGTGAAGGCCCGCCGCTTGCCACGCATACCAGCGGTGCTTCCGATGCGAAAAATGTTGTCGTTGAAAATCCTCGGCCTCCTGGGGCTGTTGCTTCCCGGTCTGGCTCCGGCCGCCGGCAAGTGCGAACGCCTGGTGGCCACCGGCAACCCCGAGTATCCGCCCTATCTGTGGCGCGACCCGCAAAGCCCGCAGCACCTGATCGGCGCCAATGCCGACCTGCTGGCGCTGATCGGCGAGCAACTGGGGGTGAAGATCGAGATCATCCATACCGGCCCCTGGTCTCGCGCCCAGGACGAGGTGCGCACCGGGCGCGTCGACCTGTTGGCCGGCGCCTTCCTCACCCTGCCGCGTCTGGAGAGCATGGACTACGTGCATCCGGCCTTCTTCAGCACGCCTAGCGTGGTCTGGGTGCGCAAGGGCCAGGGCTTCCCCTACAGCGGCTGGGAGGATCTGCGCGGGCGTACCGGTGGCACGCTGGTGCACAACAGTTTCGGCCAGCAGTTCGACAGTTTTGCCAAGGCCAACCTCAGCCTCGAGGAAGTGCCCAGCCTGATCCAGGCCTTCCAGAAACTGCTGCTAGGGCGCACCGACTACGTGATCTACGAGCGCTACCCTGGCGTGGCGCTGGCCAACACCCTGGGCATGCTTGAGAACCTGGAAACCCTGGAGCCACCGATCTCCAGTGAAGGTCTGTACCTGACCCTGTCGCACAACTCCGCCTGCAACGATCCCTGGCTGCGCGGACAGCTGGCGAAAAAGATGACAGAATTGACCGCCGCCGGCCTGCCTGAGTCTCTCCTGCAGCGCAATCTGGAGCGCTGGAAAGCCCAGCAGTTGCAAGCCGCCGACGTTCCCCCGCAAGAGCAGGAAGATTCTCAGTGAACCCACGTCTAATCCTTGTCCTGGCCATGCTGGCGCTGGCTGGCTGCGCCAACGACCCGGCGCCGAACGAGCAGATGCGCCTCACCGTGCAGGCCGTCGAGCAGGCCCGCGCGGTCGGTGCAGATCCGCAACTCGAGGAGATGCGTGAGGCCGAGCGCAAGCTGGCCCGCGCCGAGAAGAACATGGGCGAGGAGGACTACAAGCGCGCCCGGGTGTTCGCCGAACAGGCCGAGCTCGACGCTCGCCTCGCCGAAGCCAAGGTGCTTAACCAGAAGAGCCAGAAGCAGCTCGATGAACTGAACGCGCGCCTCACCCGCCTGCGCAAGCAACTGGGAGAGCTGCCGTGATGCCGAAAATGACTATGGGCAGCGCGCTGCTGCTGTCTCTGACCCTGCTGGGCGGTTGCGCCAGCCAGCACAGCCAGCAGGTGCTGGGCGAGGCCGAGGCCAGCTTCCAGCAGGTGAAGGAAGATCCGGACGTGCTGCGCAGCGCGCCCAAGGACGTGATCCGTGCCGGCGAGTCGCTGGCCCGTGCCGAGCGTCTGTCCAACTACTGGGGCAGCGCCGACGACGTCGAACACTATGCTTTCCTCAGCCAGCGCTACAGCCAGATCGCTCGCCAGCACGCCGATCTCAACCTCAACCAGGAGCGCCTGGCCAAGCTCGATCTGGAGCGCGAGCGCCTGCAACTGGCGCTGCGCGAGGCCAAGCTGCTCAATGCCCAGCAACAGGGCCAGTGGCTGGAGGAGCAGGTGGTCAGCCTGGCCGCCAGCGAGACCGATCGCGGCCTAGTCATGACCTTGGGTGATGTGCTGTTCGACGCCGGTCGTACCGAACTGAAAGCCTCCGCCAACCGCACCATCCTCAAGCTGGTGCAGTTCCTGCAGATCAACCCGCGGCGCACCATTCGCATCGAGGGCTACACCGACAACCGTGGCGTGGCGGCAGAAAATCTGGAGCTGTCGCGGGCCCGTGCCCAGGCCGTGGCCGACGTACTGGCAGACCTCGGCATCGACGCCAAGCGCATGCAGGTGAAGGGCTACGGTGAGGCGCATCCGCTGGCGGAAAACGCCTCGGTCAAGGGGCGCGCGCAGAACCGTCGGGTCGAGATATTGATCTCCGACGAGGCTGGCAAGCTCGGCGAATACCGTTAAGCGAACTGCCTGCAACTAAAAACCCCGGTGCCTCGGCCCGGGGTTTTTTATTAGACCAAAGTCTAATCATGGCCGTGCAGAGCAGCGCCTAAGCTAGAACAGATGAAACTGTACCGTTAGCAAATGTTCTGACTGTATCGTCAAGCCTTGACCGCATTTCGCTACTGTTACGGTCCAGTAGCGCAAGGAGCCTCCTCATGACCAGTTTGTTGCTTTACCAGCGCATCGCCCAGCAGCTGGCCGAGGATATCCGCCGCGGTGTCTATCAGCCGGGCGAGCGCGTTCCTTCGGTGCGCAAGATGAGTTCGCAGCTCAGCGTCAGCCACGCCACCGTGCTGCAGGCCTACGCCAACCTGGAGGACATGGGCCTGATCCGCGCCCGCCCGCAATCCGGTTTCTACGTGCATCAGACGGCCGGCCTGACCGCCTCCACCCCGGATATCGCCCGCGTCGAACGGCCGGCCATGGTCACCCGCAGCAGCATCATCAGCCAGGTGCTCACCGAGTCCCGCCAGGAGGGCGTGTTCCCGTTGGGCGCGGCGGTGCCGCATGTGGACTACCTGCCGGTGCGCTCGCTGCACCAGCAACTGGCCAAGGTCACCCGCTTCCAGAGTCCGCGCGCCTTCAGCTACATGTTCAGCCCCGGTTACGAGCCGCTGCGCCGCCAGGTGGCGATCCGCATGCGCGATGCCGGCGTGGTGGTCGATCCGTCCGAGGTGGTGATCACCCATGGCTGCGTGGACGCCATCCACATGGCCCTGCGCGTGCTGACCCAGCCTGGCGACCTGATCGCCGCCGAGTCGCCGACCTATTACGGCCTGCTGCAACTGGCCGAAGTGCTCGGCCTCAAGGTCATCGAGATCCCCAGCGACCCGACCACCGGCCTCAGTCTGGAGGCCCTGCAGCTGGCCGCCAACCAGTGGCCGATCAAGGCCCTGGTGCTCACCGCACGGCTGAGCAACCCGCTGGGTGGCAGCATTCCCGAGGAGCGGCAGAAGCAACTGCTGCGTCTGACCCGCGATCACGGCATCCAGGTGATCGAGGACGACATCTACGGCGAGTTGCTGTTCGAACCCGGACGCAGCAAGGCGCTCAAGGCCCACGATCGCGACGACCAAGTGGTGTACTGCTCGAGCTTCTCCAAGACCCTGTCGCCCGGTGTGCGCATTGGCTGGATCATCGCCGGCAGCTATCAGGAAGAGGTGGAGCGGCTGCAGACCTTCAGTACCCACTCGGCCTGCAGCGTGACCCAGATGGGCGTGGCCGCGTACCTGGAAAACGGTGGCTACGACCGCCACCTGCGGCACATCCGCCAGGAGTACCGCAAGAACATGACCGCCTACCAGCTGGCGGTGCAGCAGCACTTCCCGGAAGGCACGCAGATGACCCGCCCCTATGGTGGCTTCATCCTTTGGGTCAGTCTGCCGGGCAAGGTCAGCGCCCAGGAGCTGCATGTGCGGGCGCTGCAGCAGGGCATCAGCATCGCGCCGGGGATGATCTTCAGTAATACCGAGCAGTTCAACCACTGCCTGCGCCTGACCTGTGGCGTGCCGTGGAACCGCGAGTCGGAGCGGGCGATCATGACCCTCGGCATGCTGGCCAAGCAGTTGTGTCAGGAGACGGGCGGCCAGCAATAAGCCGCGATTAACCGACCCGCCGCTAGGCGGGTCATGTCTCTCAGGTGCTGGCGAGGGCGGTCGAGAAACGCTCGCTGCGCAGCGCCTTCCAGGTCCACAAGGCGCCGAGCAGATCAGGCGCGCCGAGTACCAGCAGCATGGGCGAGACCATGCCGGTGGCGACGAAAACGCCGAAGACCGCCAGCACCGAGGCACGCACCGGCACCGTGGCGGCGATGAAGGAACGCAGGTCGCGGCGCCCGGCCAAGCTGTAGTAGATGCCCAGGTAGATCACCAGCATCCCGACGATGCGGATCCACACCTCTTCGGTCAGTGGGAAGCCGAACAGCGCCAGCAGCAGGTTGGGCGCCAGCAGCAGCGTTGCCCCCAGCACCAGCAGGTAGCAGCCAAAGGCGAAGACGGTTTTTCCGGACGGGCTCATCACAGTTTCCTTGTACTGAAGGTGGATCACTCGGTGGTATCGGTCAGCCGGTAGGCCTCGGCGTCGAAGCTTCGGGTCGCGCGGCGGAAGCTCCAACTGAAGCCCGGCCAGATCACCACGTTGCGCCCGCTCTCCGCGTGCTTGTACCAGCTGCGGCAGTTGCCGACGTCCCACACCGCGCCCTGCATGCGGTTGCGCAGCGCCGCGTTGAAGCGCTCCTGGACCTGAGGCTGGATATCCAGGCTGCTCGCCCCCTGGGCCTCCAGGGTATCCAGGGCGCCGAGGATGTAGGCGACCTGTGATTCGATCATGTAGACGATGGAGTTGTGGCCGAGCCCGGTGTTGGGGCCCATCAGCAGGAACAGGTTGGGGAAGCCCGCCACCGTAGTGCCCTTGTAGGCCTCGGGGCCCTGGCTCCAGGTATCGAGAATGTCCTGGCCGTCGCGGCCGAAGATCATCCCGCGCGGGAAGGGCGTGCTGGCCTTGAAGCCGGTGCCGAGGATCAGCAGGTCGACTGGGTGGCGTTGGCCGTCCTCGGTGATCACCGCGTCTTCGTCGATCTCGCGGATGCCCTGGGTCACCAGGCTGACATTGGCCTGGGTGATGGCCGGGTAGTAGTCGTTGGAGATCAGGATGCGCTTGCAGCCGATGGCGTAGCGCGGCGTCAGTTGGCGGCGCAGCTCCGGATCGCGGACCTGGCGGCGCAGCATGTTGAGGGCCAGGAAGCGGTGGAAGGCCATCAACTTCGGATTGAAGGCGAAGCCCAGGGCGCGGGTCTCGTGGGTGGCGTAGGTGAGGCTTCTGACCAGCTTCTGCAGGCGCGGGAAGCGGCGCAGCAGGCCACGCTCGAAGCGCGAGAAACCGCGGTCCGGCTTGGGGATGATCCACGGCGGGGTGCGCTGGAACACGCTGAGTGCAGCCGCCGCCGGCTGGATCTCGGGAATGAACTGGATGGCCGAGGCGCCGGTGCCGATCACGCCGATGCGCTTGCCGTTGAGGTCGTAGTCGTGGTCCCAGTGCTGGGAGTGGAACACGCGCCCGCGAAAGCGCTGCAGGCCGGCGATGTTCGGGTAGTCGGGCGTGGACAGGGCGCCGGTGCCGGCGACCACGAAGCGGGCGAACACCACCTGACCCGCGCCATCGGTGATCTGCCACAGCGCGCGCTTCTCCAGCCAGCGCAACGAAGCGACCTCGCGCTTGAACTGGATATGCGGCAGCAGCTGGTACTTGTTCGCGCAATGCGCCAGGTAGCCGCGAATCTCCGGCTGCGGCGAGAAGCGCCGCGACCAGTCCGGGTTCGGCTCGAAGGAGAACGAGTAGAGGTGCGAGGGGATATCGCAGGCGCAGCCGGGATACTGATTGACCCACCAGGTGCCGCCGACGCCGGCCTCCTTCTCGTACACCACGAAGTCCTTCTCGCCGCGCTGCTTGAGGCGCACGGCCATGCCGATGCCGGAGAAGCCGGCGCCGATGATCAGGACCCGGTAGACCTTCTCCGCAGTCAGGGACGCGTTGAGCTGTGCAGTCATCTTCTTCTCTGTCGCTGCTGGGGTTTCTATCGCGCGGGAAGCTCAACGGACCTGAGCCAGCGCCTCGTCGGCCGGCGCACGCGTCCGGGCGGGCTGCTCGATCTGCGCGGCGATGGCGTCCGCCTGCAGCAGCAGGATGTCCTGGCCGGTGCGCGGGCCGAACAGGCCGGTGAAGTGCAGGAACATGCGCCAGCCGAAGCCCAGACCGTCGCCGCGCTTGCGCGGAATCAGGTGCAGGTGTGCATGGGGAATGTGCTGGTTGCTGGCCTTGCCGTCGTTGACGATCAGGTGCGAGCCCTCGACGCCGAAACCGGCGCGGCGCTGGGCGGCGAGCAGCTGGTCGAACTTCAGGTAGAGATGCTGGCGGGTGGCGGCCGGCAGCTGGTCGAGGGTCTCCACGTGCTGGCGCGGAATCAGCAGCACGTGGCCCTGGCCCAGCGGGTGGATGTCCATGAAGGCGAAGCAGTGCTCGTCCTCGTAAACCTTTACCGAGCGCTCGCTGCCCGCGGCGATCTTGCAGAACATACAGTCCATGGCCATCTCCTCAGCTGGCATCGGCGGCTGGAGCAGCCCCGTGGCGAGGCTCCTGCGGCTGACGGGCGAAGAGGCGGGCGAGCAGCCAGCGGTCGCGCAGGAACGGCTTGTTGTCGAGCAGCGCGTGGACCTTGTGCAGGTTGAAGAACGGCACGCCCGGATAGACGTGGTGCTCGACGTGGTAGTTGATGTTGGCCCAGATCAGGCTGAGCACGCGGCTAGGAATGGTGATGGTGTTGTGTGCCAGGTCCAGGCGCTGCTCGTCCTCGCTGCCGAGTGTGGCCATCGGGAAGTGCTCGTAGCCGCGCGAGATCGGGTTGATCAGCAGCGCCAGCAGCAGTACCGGCAGGATGAAGATCAGCACGAACTGGTAGAGCATGCCCATGCTGGCGAACCAGACGCCGAGCGCCACCATCGTCAGCAGGTTGAACACCAGCTCGCGCAGCACCAGGTTACGTACCTTGCTGCCGTAGCGCACCAGGGAGAAGTAGGTGAAGCGCGGCACGAACACGGCGATGCGCAGGAACATCCACTTCACGCCGCCGGCGTAGTTCCACTCGTCCGGGTCCTTGTCCGCATCGCCCAGGTAGCGGTGGTGGTGCTTGTGGCACTCGGTGAAGGAGGAGTAGGGGAAGACGATGAACCAGGCGAAGAAGCGCCCGGCCCAGAGGTTGCAGAGGCTGGAGCGGAAGGCGTTCTGGTGGCCGCAGTCGTGCTGCAGGATGGTGAAGGCGTGCATCTGGTTGCCGAGTACCAGCACGGCGAGCAGCTGCACCAGCCAGTGCTCGCTGAGCAGGATGGCGGCGGCGCCGGCGACCCACACTGCCACGTGCAGCGCTGACCAGAGCAGGAACCTGACCGGGTCGGGCTGTTGCAGGGCCAGCAGCTGCGCCTGGCGCTCGCGGTCGACCTTGAGCTCCGCGCGCTTGGCCAGGCGGATCTCGTCTTGTGCCGCCAGAATCGCTTCTCTATCCACCACGTCCACCTTCCTGGAGTTGTTCTGGGTTACTCGACCTGCAGTCGCACATCGTCCGTCGCCGGATAGCCGATGCACATGAGCGCGTGGCCCATCTTCAGTTCGGCCGAGGACAGGCCGTGGTCCTCGCGCATCTCCACTTCGCCGGACAGCTTGGTGCAGATGCAGGCCGTGCAGAAGCCGCTGCGGCAGGAGAAGGGCGGTTGTACGCCGTTGGCCAGGGCGGCCTCGAGAATGGTCTGGCCCGGCGGCACGGCGAAGCTGAATTCCTGGCCCTGCATCAGCAGTTGCACCTGCTTCGGCGCGTTGGACTGCGCCGGCGGCTGGGTGCTGGCCTTGGCCGGGGTGAAGCTCTCCATGTGCACCGCTTCGGCAGGCACGCCCATGGCCTGCAGGGCTTCGGTCACTTCATCCATCATGCCGTTGGGGCCGCAGGCGTAGTACTCGATGGTGTAGCCCGGCGGATTCGGTAGTGCCTGGAGGATTTCGCCGACGCGCTGGCGGGTCAGGCGGCCGCTGTGCGGGTGGGGCGACTCCGGCTGGGACAGCACGTGCAGCAGGTTCAGGCGCTCGCCGAACAGGCGCTGCAGATGCTCCAGCTTGTCGCGGAAGATCACCGAGTCGGTGTTGCGGTTGCCATAGATCAGCGACACCCGCGAGTCCGCCTCGAAGTGTAGGGCCGACTTGAGGATGGAGAAGATCGGCGTGATGCCGCTACCGGCGGCGAACAGCACCAGGTGGCGGCGCTTGCCCGCCTGCGGAGCGAAGGTGAAGCGGCCGTGGGCGCCCAGGGTCTGCACCGCGTCGCCGGCGGCCAGCTGCTGCACCAGGCGGTTGGATACTTTGCCGCCGGCGATGCGCTTGACCGTGATCGACAGGGTCTTGTCCAGGCCCGGCGTGCTGCTGATGGAGTAGGCCCGGCAGCCCTTGGCGCCGTCGCCATCCACGTCGACTTCCAGGGTCAGGTACTGGCCGGCGGTGTAGCGGATCTTCCTCAGCAGCGGCTGCTTGAGGTGGATGGTCACGGCATCCTCGGTTTCCCGCTCGATGTAGGCCACTTTCAGGGTCAGTGCTTTGCTCATGGCGAGGTCACGTCCGCTGTGGTTGCTGGGGGAAGTGCAGAGGGCGTGGCGCGGCCTGGTGGCCGGCGGCGTTCTGCTGGTAGGCCTGTTCGTGCTCGGCGATGGGCGCGGGGGCGACCCGGCGCTTGAGCAGGGCCACCTTCTCGGCCTGGGACAGCGGCTCCCACCAGTCCAGCTTGTCGGCCAGCGCGTCGAAGCGGCGCAGCATCAGCATGAGGAACAGGTCGAGCACGCTGAGGTCGCGGAACACCAGGGACTGCGCGGCCTTCATCTCCGGCTTGATGCGCTCGAACAGTGCCGGGCTCTCCGACCAGTGCACGTTCTCCCAGTGGTGGTGGCAGACGTGGTAGCCCTCGTTGAGGGTGTTCACCGGTTTTTCCAGCAGGGTCACGGTGTTGTACATGAAGTCTTTCGGGTCCTGCTGGCCGCCGTAGAAGGCATGCTGGCTCCAGTGGATGACGCCCATCAGGAAGTTGCTCGCGCACCAGGGCACCAGCATGTACAGCACCGCGATCGGCAAGCTGTAGAGCGCCAGCAGGGCGAACAGGGCCAGGTGCAGCAGGTTGCCGACGATCATGCTGCGCATCTGCGCCGGCTTGCGCTTGCTGCGGAAGTACAGGTACGGCGACACCAGCAGCTGCTGGTACATCACCTCGCGCACCATGTAGACGATGAAGTGCCAGGCGTTGGCGTGGTCGTAGCGGGCGGTGGCGTAGACATCCAGCGGGCCGGCGTTTTCCCGGTGATGCTGCTGCAGGTGCGCCGCCGCATGCGGGGTCAGGCCCATGGGGATGGCGAAGAACATGTAGAGGAAGGAGTTGCCGGTCCACTTCTCCACCAGGCTGGCGCGCTTGAACAGGCCGCCGACCTTGTGGCCTTCCTGGTGCATGGAGCTGAACGAACGCACGAAGGCGCGGATGTTCGGGCCGTAGACACAGGCGTAGAAGCCCAGCACCAGCGGCCAGGAGATCTCCACGATAACCAGCTGGGCGATGAAGATCGGGATGGCGGTCAGGCCAAGGGTGATGGCCGCGGCCAGGATGGGCTCGTCGCGCGGGTCCTTCAGCACCCGGTTGGCCAGGCGCTGGACCTGAGCGTGATAGGTGTCCGTGATGACGCCACCGAGGGCGGAGACACCGGGAATCGCCTGCAGAATGCGCCGGCCCAGCTGCAGCGTCAGCGCCATGGCGAGGATCACGCCGATGGCCGCGGCGTTGAACACCAGCAGCACGGCGAACAGCGGAATGGCGAAGAAGTGGAACAGCGGATGGATGTTGCCCGGCCGCACCGGATAGAGCGTGTCTGTCGTCGCCATGATGTCAGGCTTCCTGCTGAGTCATGTGAATCATCGCTTCGCGCCGACCTCGGTCGGCGCGACGCAGCGCCTTAGCCTTGCGCCGCCGGTGCGGCTGCCGAGTCCCGCAGGTACGCCGCGAGCAGCGGTGTGGCGGCGGCGCGGGAGATCGGGTGGAAGCAGATCGCCCGGGAGGCGGCCAGCAGGTAGGCGACTTCGTCGGAGGCGATGAAGGCCATGCCGCCCAGCAACTCCACTGCCAGGTTGGTGGAGCGCTCGATGGTGCCCTGGACCATGAAGCGCGTGCACAGCGCCTTGCTGTAGCTGGCCTCGTCGGCGGCGCGCTGTTCTTCCAGGTCACGGGCCGCGCCGACCAGGGCCTGGTGCGCGCCTTCCAGCTCGATGGCCAGCTGGGCCAGCGGGGCATCCTCGGTGTGGCGTTTCTTCAGCAGCAGCTCGACCAGCGCGGAAGCCACGCCCAGGTAGGTGCCGCCGACCATCAGCTGGAACCAGCACAGGCCGGACAGCGAGGTTTCCTGGGCGGAGGCGGCCACCGCTTCGTCGTCCACGGCCTCGGCCAGCAGCATGCGCTCGGCGGGTACGAACACGTCGTCGAATACCAGCGCGTTGCTGTCGGCGGCCTGCAGCACCGGGGTGTTCCAGAAGCGCTCGCGGGATACCCCGTTGCCGTCGTTGAACACCACGGCGAAGCCCTGGGTGATGCTGCCGTCATCGTTCTCGCGGGCCACGCCGACCACGATCACGTCCATGTTGTGGCTCATGGTGCAGGGCTTCTTGGTGCCGCGCAGCCGATAGCCGCCCTCGACCGGAGTGACCTTGACGCTGGTGTTGAAGATCTCCGCGCCGACCTTGCCTTCGGCGAAGGCCGAGGCGATCAGCAGCTGGTCCTGGCAGATGCCGTAGAGCAGCTCGTCCGCCGCCGGAATCAGGCCGCCGAGCTGCACGATGGTGGCGATGGTGTGGTGGTGCATGGTCATCATCACTGCCAGCGACGGGCACAGGGCGCCGACCGCACGCAGTATCTCCACCGTCTCGCGCGGCGAGGCGCCGAGGCCGCCGTAGGTTTCGGGGATGATCAGGCCGGCGGCCTTGTAGCGGCGGAACAGCTCGCACAGCTCGCTGGAATCTGCCTTCTCCAGCGCCATGCGGCCGCGTGCTTCGAGTGCGGCGATCAGGCCCGGCAGGCGGGCTTCGGTGACGCTTCGTGCGTGTTTCATCGACATGGGATAGTTCTCGAGTTGTTCTTGTGGTTATCCGGCCATCTCGACCAGTTGCTCGACGGCGGGGGCGAAACCGAAGTTCAGGGCCAGCTCGAAGATGGCCTCGGCCTCTTCCAGCGGTGGGCGCTTGCCGATGCTGTAGTCGCGCGTCTTGCCGGCCATGGTCAGCACCATGGTTTCGGCCAGGCAGCTGAAGGTCACGCCGGTGGGCAGGTCGGTGAGGTTCTGGTTGCCGAAGCGGTAGCCACGTTCGGGCAGGTGGATCAGACCACCCTCGATGACCGTCACATCCGGGCGCTGTGGCAGCGAGGAATGGCCGATATCCGGCGGCTGCGCGCAGTCGCAGATGATCGCGTTGTGGTGCAGCGCGGCCGGGTCGATGAAGGCGGAGCCGTTGGAGGTGGCCGAGAGCACGGCCTCCAGCTTCGGTAGCCAGTGGGCCAGGTCGGAGGCGACCACCACCGGCGGTTGCACGCCATTGTGTTCGCGCACCAGGGCATCGACGGTGTCGAACAGCTCGCGCAGCTGGGCGTCGTCGCCCAGATCGCGGTCGAGCAGTTGCTCCACCTGTTGTGCCGACAGCAGAGCGGCGAGGGGCTTGCCGATGCCGCTCGGATGCCCGCTGTGGATGCCGCGCAGGGCCGTGGCATACAGCTCGCCACCGACCAGCCGCAGCTCGTGCATGGCACCCTGATTGGCCGCGTTGCCGAGCAGCACCAGGTGTTCGGTGAACTTGCCCAGGCGCAGGCTGGCCAGGCGACCCACCGAGCCGTAGGCACCGATCACCCCGGTCAGGCGCTTGGCCAGCGGAGCGCCGCGGTTGGCGCAGGTGCTGAGCAGGGCGTCGACGCCGACCATGGCGGTAAGGCTGTTGCCGGTGGTGGTGTGGAAGCGGTCGTTGACCACATCCAGGCCGGCGTTGGAGATCACCGAGGTGTAGGCGCCGAGGCCGACGAAGTCGACGCCCAGCGGGCGCACCGCGTCCAGGTAGTTGTCGATCAGCTTGCGCCGCTTGCCCAGGCTCAGGCGCATCAGATCGCGCGGCTGCAGCAGGCTGCCGACCAGCCAGCCTTCCACGTAGTCGCCCTGGTCGTTGTAGATCTGCCGGACATGGAAGGACACGCCGGCGTCCAGATCGGGCTTGGCCCAGTCGGAGAATTCGCTCAGCCAATCCTGCATGAAGGCCTTCTCTTCACCGACCACGCCGAGGGCGTCGACTATGTTGTCGCCGTTGACGCTCTCCTGGGTGGTGGGGTGCAGCAGGAAGGCGAAGCGTCCCAGGCAGCGGCCGCCGCGGTCGTGGCTGCGCGGCTTGCTGGCGCTGGGCGCCGACCATTTGGCCAGCGGGCCGCGCTGTGCCGGGAAGCCCTGGGCCTCGAGGATCAGGCGATGCTGCTGGTCGTGGGCGATCAGCTCGGCGGCGGCGGTCAGGCCGTCCACCAGCACGTCGATATCGTCCTGGTCGATGCTCAGCGGCGGCTGGATGCGCAGCACGTTGCCCTCGTTGAGGGTCGGCAGGCAGTACACGCCGTGGCGGGTCTTCAGGTAGCCGCAGACGATGGGTACCAGGGCGCCGAAGGCACTGGCCAGCGACAGGGTGTAGAGGCGCTCGCCGGACCAGCGGCGGAACTTGAGGCCGAGCATCAGGCCACGGCCGTCGAGGCTCTCGAACACCTGCGGGTAGCTCTGCACCAGGTTTTCCAGGCGGGTTCGCAGATAGGCGCCGCGTTCGGCCGCCTGACGCACCACGGCGCGGTCGTTGGCGGTGAGGTGCTCGACCACCGCCAGGCCGATGGCTGCGGTGAAACCGTTCACGCCGAAAGTGGAGCTGTGGTGGCGGTCGAAGTCGCGACTCCAGCACTGTTCGCCGTAGATGCAGGCACCGATCGGCACCAGGCCGCCGCCCAGCGCCTTGGCCAGCAGCAGCATGTCAGGGGTGAGGCCGTTGGCTTCGGCGGCGAACAGCTGGCCGGTGCGGCCCAGGCCGGTCTGGATCTCGTCCAGTACGAACAGGGCGCCGTGCTTGCGGCACAGGTTCTGCGCGGCCAGCAGGTAGCCAGCAGGCGGGGTGATCATGCCGGCCTCGCCTTGCACCGCCTCGACGAAGAAGGCGGCGACGCGCTGCTCCTTCAATACGGCTTCGAGGGCCTCCAGGTCGCCATAGGACACGTGGGTGAAACCGTTGCCGCGGATATGGAAGGGCTCACGGTAGACCGGCTTGCCGGTCACGCCCACGGCGCCCTGAGTCTTGCCGTGGAAACCGGTGTGGGTGCCGACGATCAGCTCGCGGTTGG
This sequence comes from Pseudomonas sp. GD04019, assembly GCF_029837695.1. Taxonomy (GTDB): domain Bacteria; phylum Pseudomonadota; class Gammaproteobacteria; order Pseudomonadales; family Pseudomonadaceae; genus Aquipseudomonas. The sequence goes on along the minus strand of NZ_JAOEEA010000010.1, from coordinate 179,059 downwards.
TGGCGGCGCGCGCCAGTTTGATGGCGGCTTCAACCGTCTCGGCGCCGCTGGTGGCGAAGCTGACCCTGGCCATTTCGCCGGGGGCGATCTCGATCAGGCGCGCGGCCAGTTGTTCGGCCAGCGGGTTGCCCAGCGGCTGGATGAAGGAGGGCAGGCCGGAGTCGAGGAAGGCGATGGCCGCCTCGCGAATCTGCGGCGCGCCGTAGCCAAAGGGTACGGCGCCGAACTGGCCGACGAAGTCGATCAGCGTGTGTCCGCTCTCGGTGGTGATGCGGGTGCCTTGGGCACTGGTCACCGTCTCGTCGAGACCGGCGAAGTCGAGCAGTTCCTGGCGGGTGCGGTTGATCAGGGAAGGGCTCATGCTGGCTTACCTCGCATCCGCGGTGATGACGGAATGCAGGTGCGCGCTGATCTTGCGCACGCTGTCATGCTGGTAGGCGAACTCGGGGTCCAGCGAGATGCCGAAGAGATCCTCGAACTCGGCGGAGAGCCCGACGATGAGCACCGAGTCGACGCCCATCTCGTGGAACGAGCGCTCCAGATCGAGGGAGCTCGAATCGAGTTCCAGTAGCCCAGCCACGGTTGCCGTGACAGAGGCGGTTATCTCGTCAATATGCACATGTCCTCCACAAGTTCCCTGTCCATATAAAAGGTCCATATCGCCACGAAGTGGAATAAGACTTGGGTGTTGTAAGCGCAGCGGCAAGAATGCCCGAGGGCACGAATAGTTATTTTTATGGTGCTTGCGGAATTACTCTCGAGGACAAGTGTTTCCTTGTGGGATATCACTTGGGAGTTGCGATGTTGGGTGTCCAATGTTGCGCGCTCAATACTCCAGATGGAGTAATGGCACCGCTTATTTGTGACTTCTGCGCTGGCATATAAATGTCATGAATTATCTTAGGCGAGCGGCGATATGGGACGACAGTTCAACACTGTCGTTCCAGTTATATCCGGAAGGAGTTATCTGTTATTCGTCGGAGAATAAGGCGGCGATCTGCGCCCGACTCGATGCATGCAGTTTGCTGAGGATGTTCTGCATGTGGGTCTTCACCGTCTTGTCGCTGATGCCGAGGATCTGGCCGATCTCCCAGTTGGTCTTGCCGCGCACCACCCAGCGGGCGATCTCGGTTTCCCGGCTCGACAGCAGCGAAGAGGCCTGTGGGCTGCCCCTGTCGTTCTGCTGCTCACGCAGCTGCTTGCTGCCGCGCACACGGTTCAGTGCGATGTGCAGGTAGGGCGCCAGCACGGTCATGCGCAGTTTGTTCTCGTGGCTGATGTCCGCGGTCGCGTTAATGAAGTAGTAGCCGGTGAAGGTGTTGCGCTGCAGCCCGGGGAGCACCATCCAGGCCACGTTGGCGATGCCGTGGCGGCGGAAGATATCGGCCCAGATGCGCTCGGTCGGGGTCTTCATCTCGCTGGTGGTGGTGAACTTGGGTCGCCCGTAGTGCTCGGCCAGGTCGATGTCCAGCGGCGGCACCATGCCTTCGTTGCCGACGATCTCGCCCAGGCACTGTTCCGACATGGCGTCCGTATGGATCAGGTTGTAGACGAAGGCGCGGTGCGCCCTGATCCGGCCGCTGGCGAAGATGAAGTGTTCGCACGGCAGGTACATCGCCAGGGCCTGCTGGGTGCGCAGCTTGAGGTCGTCGATGGTGCGTACCGAGGCGATGGCGGTAAGCATCCTCACTAGGCTCAGACGCTCCTGATTGGCTTCCGGCAACAGGGGGAGCACCGGCGGCGAGTTGCGTTCGCCGTCATACACGGCCGCCAGCGGTGCCCTCAGCGTACGAGGGAGCAGGCTGGTGGCCGGGGCCCGGAGCAGGGCGCTGCCCGAGAGGAAGCTCATGCTTCCAGGGTCTGGCTGTTGAGGGTGGAATCGAGCAGGACGCGACCGCCGAGCTCGGCGACCACGACTTTCCTGCTCACCTCGATGCTGTCCGCCGGCAATTCCTCCTGCAGCGTGCGGATCAATGGCTCGAACAGGCGGCGACACTCCTGCCGCCTGACCTTGCCGCTGGATGTGCGCGGCAGCGTGCCGCCGAATACCAGCAGGACTATCGGTTGTGCCACCCGGTGCTGTTGCCAGAGGTCGGCCTTGATATCGGCCAGCACGCGGGCCACGTCCAGCTGGCGGACGGAGCGCCGCTCCACTTCCTGGGCCACCACCAGTTGTTCGCTGTCCCCCAGGTCGACGCTGAACACGGCCGAACCGTCCGGACGGAAGCTCTCGTCGGCGCGGAATACCGTGCTCTCGATATCGCCGGGATGGTGGTTGACGCCGTTGAGGATGATCAGGTCCTTGAGGCGGCCGGTGACATACAGCTCGCCATCGAGCAGGAAGCCGAGATCGCCGCTGCGGAAGTAGCTGCTGTGCTCGGCCTGCTCCGGGCGCGCCGGGAGGAATGCCTCGGCGGTGCTCTCCGGACGCCGCCAGTAGCCCTGGGCGACGCTGTCGCCGACCACGCAGATCTCGCCGACGTGGCCCTCGGGCAGGCGTTCGCCAGTCTGCGGGTCACCGATGAAAGGCTCGTGGCCAGGAATGCCGCGCCCGCTGCTGACCAGGGTGCGCACCCGCACCTCCGGTGACTCCATGACGAAGGCGTTGGCCACCGGCTCGGCGCGGTTGTCTTCGAGCAGCGGGGCATGGAAGTGGCGGATCACCGGTTCGCGCAGGGCGCGGTCGCAGGTTACCAGCAGGGTGCCTTCGGCCAGGCCGTAGCAGGGGAAGGCGGCACCGCTGCGGAAGCCGCAGCGGGAGAACCTGGCATGGAAGGATTCGAGGGTCTGCGCCCTTACGTGTTCGGCGCCGTTGTAGGCGATCTCCCAGCAACTGAGGTCGAGGTCGGCCAGTTCCTCGTCCTTGACCTTCTTCAGGCACAGCTCGTAAGCGAAGTTGGGCCCGCCGCTGATGGTGCCGCGGTACTTGCTGATGGCCTGCAGCCAGCGCAGCGGGCGTTGCAGGAAGTGAATCGGCGCCATCAGGGTGCAGGGGTAGCCGACGTAGACCGACTGCAGGATGCCGCCGATCAGGCCCATGTCGTGGTACGGCGGCAGCCAGCTGACGTTGTGGCTGCCCTGATGGGTGGAGAAGTTCTCGTGGATGCTCTGCGAGTTGTGGATCAGGTTGCCGTGGGTGACCACCACGCCCTTGGGCGTGCCGGTGGAGCCGGAGGTGTACTGCAGGAAGGCCGCGTCGGCGCGGGTGACCGCGACCGGGTTCCAGTCGCTGGCGCTGGTGTCGAGCTGGGTGATGTCCAGCACCCGGGTGGCCGGCGCCGTCTCGGCCAAGCGGGTGCGAATCGCCTCGGTGTCTTCCCGGGTGGTCAGGGCCGCCGCCGGGTTGCAGTCGCCGAGGATGCCATCCAGGCGATCCAGGGTCTTGGTGGCGCCCGGCGGGTAGGCGGGCACCGCGATCAGGCCGGCATACAGGCAGGCGAGGAACCCGGTCACATAGTCGAGGCCGGGTTTGAGCAGGATCAGCACCCGGTCGCCAGGCGCGCAATGGCGTTGCAAGGTGGCGGCCGTGGCGCGGGCGGCCAGGTCCAGTTCGGCAAAGGTGATGGTGATCTGGCTGTCGCGGCCATCCAGCAGAAGTCGGTAGGCGAGTTGATCGGGAATGGTCCGGGCGTGGTGTTGCAGACTCTCGGCAAAGTTTGCGTAAGAGAGGTGCTGGTTATGCTCTTTTTCGATCATGTGCTCAACTTTCCCCGATCACTTATATCGATCTTCTATGACCATTATTTCGAACAACCGGAGCCGTCTGCGTAGAAGGCTTTGCCGCATTCATCCTCTTGAAGCATCTATCCGAAGGGAATACTCCAAACGGCGTATATCTGCCATCTCTCTGCCTACCGCATATTCGACAAACGGTCCGATATGTCGACGAGTTCAACTCCCGAAGGATTTCCGGTCTTTTGGTGTCCTTATATGTGAACCGACAGGTTCTATATTTCGCGATATTGCAAAGCCAGCGCTATTGGAATTGGTGGCGTTATTTCGAACACTTACACAGGCCTGTGACAGCCACTTTTCAAGATTGCGTTGCGTTGAATGAACAACTAGTCAGGAGAGTGCGATGCCCTTTACCGAATACGCGGAATTCGATGCCCTCGGGCTGGCCGAGTTGGTCAGCAAGCGCGAGGTAAAGCCGTCGGAACTGGTAGAGGAATCTATCCGCCGCATCGAGGCTCTCAACCCCGCGACCAACGCGGTGGTCTACAAGGCCTACGACATGGCCAGGGCGCTGGCGGCGCAACAGGACCGGGCCACGCCTGCCGGCCCGCTGCACGGCGTGCCCTTCCTGCTCAAGGACATCCTCGGTGATTGCCAGGGCATGCCGTCGGCGCTGTCGTCGCGCATGTTGCGCGAGCGGGTGATGGAGCAGGACTGCGAGCTGGTCAGCCGCTGGCGCAAGGCGGGGCTGAACTTCATCGGCAAATCCAATACCCCGGAGTTCGGCATCCTGCCGACCACCGAGTGCGCCTTCTACGGGCCGGCGCGCAATCCCTGGAATCTGGACTACTCGACGGGCGGCTCCAGCGGTGGCGCCGCGGCGGCGGTAGCCTGCGGCATGGTGCCGGCGGCCCATGGCAACGACGGTGGCGGCTCGATCCGCATTCCCGCCTCGTGCTGCGGCCTGGTCGGGCTCAAGCCGACCCGGGCGCGCAACTCGCTGGCCCCCGATTTCGGCGAACTGCTCAGCGGCCTGCTCGACGAGCATGTGCTGACCCGCACGGTGCGTGACAGCGCCGCCTTGCTGGACGCCACCCACGGCGTGGTGCCGGGTGATCCCTACCGTGCTCCGGTGATGAACGGCGCTTTCCTCGACGAGGTCGGTCGTGAGCCCGGAAAGCTGCGCATCGCCTTCTCCCGCGTCGATCCGGCCGGGCGGCCGCTGCATCCCGATTGCATCGAGGCGGTGGAGAAAACCGCCAGGCTGCTCGAATCGCTCGGCCATATGGTCGAGGAGGCGCAGCCGCAGATCGAGCCGGAGAGCTTCGTCGGCGCCTTTACCACCCTGTGGTTCTCCGGCATCGCCTTCGCCGTGGAGCTGATGAGCCTGCAGCTGGGGCGCCCACCGCAGGAGGGCGAGCTGGAAGGCCTGACCCGTGCGGTGCAGCAGCGCGGCCGTGCCGTCAGCGCCGTGGAATACCAGTTGTCCGAGCTGGTGCTGCAGCAGGTCGGTCGGGAGATGGCGCGTTTCCATCAGACCTACGACTGCTGGCTGACTCCGACCCTGGCGACACCGCCGATCCGCAATGGCGTGGTCGACGTGCAGGAAGAGGACGTGGAGAAGGCCTACGCGCCGCTGCTCGACTACAGCCCCTTCACCGCCATCCATAACGCCTCCGGGCAGCCGGCCATCTCCCTGCCGCTGCACTGGAACGCCGAGGGGCTGCCGATCGGCCTGATGCTCAGCGCCGAGTTCGGTGGTGAGGCACTGCTGCTGCGTCTGGCCGGCCAGCTCGAACAGGCACAGCCTTGGAAGCAGCGGCGGCCCGAGCTGTTCCTGCAGCTGCAGGCAGCCACACCGGCCCTGGCTTGAGCGAGGAAGGCGCGATGACGGTCCACGAGCCCCAGGGGCAAACCGCGGAAACGGCTGTGCCCTGGCCCACCGACGCGCTGAGCCGCGAGGAACTGGCGCGCTTCGGCAAGGAGCTGATCCGCCAGACGCTGCCCTTCGCCGTCGAAGACCGGCGCCGCAGCTGGTGGCACTTCTGGACCAGCTTCGCGGCGCTGGCGCTGTTCGGCGCTGGCGCCGCCACGCCGCTGTGGTGGCCGCTGCGCCTGGTGTTCAGCGTGCTCCTCGGCTTGGCGCTGGTGCGCATGTTCGTGCTGTTCCACGACTACATGCATGGCGCGATCCTGCGCGGCTCGCGCTTCGCCGACCTGTTCTTCAAGGGGTACGGCCTGATGTTGCTGGCGCCGCCCACCCTGTGGAAGCAGTCCCACGACTACCACCACGGCCACAGCTGCCAGTACGTTGGTGCGGAGCAGGGACGCCTGCCGCTGCTGTCCACCCACACCGACCTGGGCACCTTCCCGCTGATCTCCACCGAGGAATACGCCCGCGCCAGCACCTGGAAGCGCCTGCGCTACCACGTCGCCCGCCACCCGCTGATGATCCTGCTCGGCTCGCAGACCATCTTCGTATTCAGCATCTGCCTGGTTTCGCTGATCACCCAGCCCCGCCACCGCTGGTGGTCGCTGCTGGCCCTGTCGCTGAACCTGGCCACGGTGCTGCTGCTGTCGCACTTCGCCCCCGACCTGCTGCTGTACCTGCTGCTGATCCCCATCCTGGTCGGCTCGGCGCTGGGCGTGTACATGTTCTACTGCCAGCACAACTTCCCCGGCGCGCGCTATCCACAGGGCGAGGACTGGGACTACGTGGAGACCGCGATCCATTCCTCCAGCTATATGCGCACGGGGCCGATCATGGCCTGGTTCACCGCCAACATCGGCTACCACCACGTGCACCACGCCAACTCGACGATTCCCTTCTATCGCCTGCCCGAGGCGATGGCGGCGATCCCGGCGCTGCGCGAGCCGACGGTCACCTCGTTGCATCCGCGCGATATCTGGCGCTGCCTGAATCTCAAACTCTGGGACCCGGCGGCCAGGCGCATGATCAGCTTCCGCGAGTTCCACCAGCAGGCCGCCACCCGGGCCGCCGAGGGAATTTCGCAGGGGGCTTAACCCGGACCGACATGGCGCTGCGTCTACCCAGGCGAATGGACTTTTCGCCCGAGGAGAACCCGCCATGTCCAGCATCACCGTTCTGATCCGCCAACCCCTGCTCGCCGGCTTCGGTGCCACCCTGTTGCTGGGCCTGGCCGCCTGTAGCGCCTCCAACGATGAGCCTGCCACCAGCCTCGTGGTACCCAAGGTGGCGGAGCCCAAGATGAAGCAAGAGGTGCTGCGCGAGGAGGTCGACGCCAACGCCGCCTACGCCCCGTCGGTCGTGGCCGGTGCCCTGGAGGCGCGCAAGGCCATGCCGCAAAGCGTGCCGATGATCGCCCCGGCGCCGATGGCTGATAGCGCCGCCTTCGGCTACCAGGACGTCTACCGCGAGCAGTACCAGAAGATCGAGAGCAGCCCGGTGCAGGCCGTGGCCCAGCAGCCGGTATCGACCTTCAGCATCGACGTGGACACCGGTGCCTACGCCAACGTACGGCGCTTCCTCAACGACGGCAGCCTGCCGCCCAAGGACGCGGTACGCCTGGAGGAGCTGGTCAATTACTTCCCCTACGCCTATCCCAAGCCCGAGGGCGACGTGCCGTTCAGCGTTGCCACCGAGTTGGCAACAACCCCGTGGAATCCCGAGACCCGTCTGCTGCGCGTGGCGATCAAGGCCGCCGATCTGAGCGCCGCCGAGTTGCCACCGGCCAACCTGGTGTTCCTGGTCGACGTGTCCGGCTCCATGGATCGTCGCGAAGGCCTGCCGATGGTGCAGAGCACCCTCAAGCTGCTGGTCGATCAGCTGCGCCCGCAGGACCGCGTGGCCTTGGTCACCTATGCCGGCAATGCCAGCGTGGTGCTGGAGTCCACCGCCGGTAGCGAGAAGTCCAAGATTCGTGCTGCCATCGATCAACTCACCGCGGGTGGCTCCACTGCCGGCGAGTCGGGCATCCAGCTGGCCTATCAGGAAGCGCAGAAGGGCCTGCTCAAGGGCGGCATCAACCGCATCCTGCTGGCCACCGATGGTGACTTCAATGTCGGTATCAGCGACTTCGAGACGCTCAAGCAACTGGCCGCCGACAAGCGCAAGACCGGTGTGTCGCTGACCACCCTGGGCTTCGGCACCGACAACTACAACGAGCAACTGATGGAACAGCTGGCCGATGCCGGCGACGGCAACTACGCCTACATCGACAACCTGCGCGAGGCGCGCAAGGTGCTGGTCGACCAGCTCAGTTCGACCCTGGCCGTGGTGGCCAAGGATGTGAAGATCCAGGTCGAGTTCAACCCGGCCGAGGTCAGCGAATACCGCCTGCTGGGCTACGAGAACCGCGCCCTGAAGCGTGAAGACTTCAGCAACGACAAGGTCGATGCCGGCGAGATCGGCGCCGGGCATACCGTTACAGCCTTGTACGAAGTGGTGCCGGTGGGCGCCAAGGGCTGGCTGGAGCCACTGCGCTATGCCCAAGTCAAGGAACAGGGCAAGGCCGGCGAGATCGCCTGGTTGCGCCTGCGCTACAAGGCGCCGGAGGGCGGTGCCAGCAAGCTGGTCGAGCGCCCGATTGCCAAGAACGAAGCGACGCCTATCGCTAATGCCAGCGACGATCTACGCTTCGCCGCCGCGGTAGCCGCCTTTGCCCAACAGCTGCGCGATGGTCAATACACTGGCAACTTCTCGCTGGCCGACAGTGCCAAGCTGGCACGTGGCGCCAAGGGCGAGGACCCGTTCGGCTTGCGTGGCGAGTTCGTCCAGCTGGTCGAATTGGCGCAGAGCCTGCAAACTCCGCAAAACGTTCAAGTCAGGGCCGACTAATTGAACCAACCACTGATGGACGATGATGCCGCGCTGTTGCGGCGTTATCGCAATGGCGAGGCGGCGGCGTTCGCCCAACTCTACGAGCGCCACCGCCTCGGTCTGTTTCGCTTCCTCCTCGGTCTGTGCGGCGATCATGCGCTGGCCGAGGAGGTGTTCCAGGACACCTGGATGAGCCTGATCCGCAGCGCCAGCGAGCAGCGCGAGGCGGTGCTGTTCAAGACCTGGCTGTACCAGATCGCGCGCAACCGCCTGATCGACCACTGGCGCAAGAGCGGGCGCCACCAGGGAAAGCTCGATGAGTACGACGAGGCGCAGCACGCCAGTGCCGATCCGGGGCCCGGTCCCGAGCAGCAGTTGCTGCTGAGTCGCGACCAGGAGCGCCTGCAGGCGGCGCTGGCCGATCTGCCCGAGGAGCAGCGCGAGGTGTTCCTGCTGCGCGCCCACGGCGACCTTGAACTTCACCAGATCGCCGAACTCACCCGTACTCCGGCGGAAACCGTGAAGAGCCGCCTGCGCTATGCGCTGAACAAGTTACGTCGGCTGCTGGCCGATCCGGCTTCGGCCGAGGAGGTATCCGCATGAGCCAACACGACCACGATCTGCAGCAGGAACAGCAACTGCTGGAGCATTTCCGTCAGCACAGCCAGGGCGAGCCGTCTGCCGCCGTGGATGCGCTGATCATGGCGGCCGCCCGTGAGGCCCTGGCGCAACCGCGCTTGAGCTGGTCGCAGCGCCTGCACGCCTGGCTGTTTGGCGCCGGCAGCCGCACCCGTTGGTCCATGGCTGTGGCCGGCCTGGCGGTATTCGGCATCGGCCTCAATCTGTCGCTGCATACCCGTGAGCAGTTGCCGCAGACCTACGATGCGCCGGCCCCGGCGTCCGCCCCGGCGTTGCAGGAGATGGCCCCGGCACCGATAGCGGAGGCGCGCAAGCAGAGCGCCGAGCGCGAGTACAAGAAGGCCGAGCAGCCGGAGCAGTCCGTGGCAGGCGCCCTGGATTCGGGCGCTTCCTTCTCGGTCTCGCCAGCGGCTACCGCCGCACCGCGGCAGATGGCCCCGGCCAAGCCCCTGGCAGCGCCGCCGGTCGAAGCCATGGCCGACTCTGCCGCCGCCCCAGCCGAAGCCGATGCGGCGCGTGAGGAGGCCCGCTCTCAGGCAGCTGCTCAGGCAAAGGCTAAGGCAGCGGCGCAAGCGGCTAAGCAACGTTCGGAGATACAGGCAGGCAATGCGTTGCATGAGGAGCTAAGCGAGGATCAACTGGCCGAAACCCTGGGCCATTCCGATGTGCCCGAGGCGCCGCCCCTGGAGCTGCAACTGCACAATGTGTTGCGCATGCGTCAGGCCGGGCAGCACGCCGACGCCGATCGGCTGCTGGCAATGCTCAAGCGGGAGTTTCCGCAGCGGGACCTGGACGCCGAGCTGAAGCGCCTGCAGGCAGAGTTGGAAAAGCCGGACAGTTCGCGCTAGCGGCGAACGCGTCCGGCTACACTGCGGCTCCTTTCACGCGCAAGGAGCCGCGCTGTGCATTCCGCCGACCCGAACCCGGACGAGCCGCTTTCCCGCCTGCTGTTCAAACTGGTCTGGGAGCTGTTCAAGCTGGTCGCGCCCATCGCGGCGCTAACCGTGCTGCATCCCTTGCTGGCTCTGGGGCTGGTGCTGCTGGCGGCGCTGTTCACCTGGGGCGCTGTGCGCCTCGCCTGGAGGCGCCCGGCACGCTTGTGCAACGGGCTGGTGACGGCCGGCGCCATCGGCTTCGGTTTCTCCATCATCCACTGGGCGCCCACCTGGTGGGGCATCACCGCGGGCATCGTGCTGCTGTTCGTCGGTCTGGGGCTGGCCTCGACGCTGGAGAGGCGCCTGGGTCTGGCCAAGGCCAAGCCGGAAGCCACCGAGGCGGCCGCCGTGCGTGGTGCCAGCGCCTGGGGCGGTGATGACCTGCTGACCCCGGAGGGCGAGGTCGTCCGCACCTTCGCCTGGGGCGAGATCGCCATGGGCGGGCCGACTTACGGCAACTACCTGTTCCCCGATGGTGTGCTGCTGGAAGGCATAGGCGCCTCGGCGCGCTTCTCCAGCAGCGGCCGCTACTTCGCTGCGCCGCTGCCCAGCCGCGACACCTGGGGCCTGCTGATCCTCGATCGCCAGGAGCGACGGGTGTACCGCAGCGCCGAAGTTGGCGAATTCTGGGAGATCGACGAGTTCAGCGACGAGGCCATCAGCGGTCGGCACAGCCCGCTGGTAGGTAACCAGGGTTATCGCATGGCACTGGCCGATCTGCTGCGCCAGAGCGAGATGGTCGAGCTGGTCGCCGTAGCCGATCTGTGGCTGGAGCCGGGCTGGTCGTTGCCGCACGTCGACAAGGATTTTCCCGCGCCCGCAGGCGATCACCGCCTGCGCGGCATCGCCCATCTGCCGGAGCGCCTGCGCGAGTTGGACGATCCTCTGGCGCCGTTGCGCTATCCGACCTTGCGCCTGGAGATCGACGGCGAGCCCAGCGACCTGCTGATCGCCGCCGAGGCGGTGCCGGTGTGGCGTGCCGATGGCCAGGCGCTGGTGTGCCATGCCGCCGCGTTGCAATCGACGCCACATTGGTCACGGCCGCTCTGGCTGTGGCAGGCCGGGCAGGGCTGGCGGCAGCTGCCCGAGCCCTGGGCCGCCGCGGACGACGAGCCCGGCCTGTCTTGGGAGGGGCCGCGTGAGCTGACCGAACAGACGCTGACGCTGGCCGGGCGGATGAACACGCCACAGCTCGACCATCTGCGCTTCGGCTATGAGTTGCACGACTACTACAGCGATGTGGAAACCTGTATAGGCCACGACGCCGAGGGCCGCCTGCTGGCCGGCGAGCAGTGCGGTACCGGTCTGGTCCGCGTGCTGCCGCTGATGGGCGAGGGGCGCCGTGGCGAAGGCGCCGTGCTCGGCGAGCCGTTGCTCGGTGGGGATCGCCCACGCTTCGAATGGCTGCGCGACAGTTCGGATGGACGGCTGGGCGCCTACGCCTGTCGTATCGGCGACTGGGTGCTGGAAGACCAGTGGCTGCTCGATCACCGCGTTTCCGACTGCGGTCGCTATCTGGCCCTGGTGGCCTTCGCCGAGGCGCCTGCCGTGCCGCACCGCGTCTGCGTGGTGGATATGCAGCGGCGGCGCCTGCTGGAGTTCGCCGGGCAACCGCTGGTGGCGCGCTTGCTGGATTTTCGCGCTGGCGTACTCAGCCTGGCCCAGGTGCGTGGTCGTCTCGCTCGCGACGAGGGCGACACTCCGCTGCGCCGCTTCGACCGAGCCGCGCCGGCGGCGCTGCGGGCAGCGCGTTTTATCGAGCGGGAGGAGGACTCGCGCCTCTACTACCAGCGTCTGGAGCTGCGCGTTGGTCAGGAAGCGCTGGAAGCCTTGCCGAACTGGCGCCTGGTCGAGTGCCCGCAGGTGGCCAATGCCGACGGCGATTTCGTGCTGCCGGCGCCAGGGGGCGGCGATGCGGCCTGGCTGTTCGGCGCCCAGAGCGAGTACCGCGACCATTACCTGCGCGAGCGCCATCCGCGCGGTGGCGGCTGCCTGCTCACCGCTTCGGGGCTGGCCGTCGCCGATCTGGGGCCGTCGCTGATCTGGTCCGCCGATGGCCGTTACCTGGCGCTGACCCGGCATATCCCGCGCATGCAGGTGGCGGAGCGAGTCAATACCGACCAATGGCAGCTGCTGTTGCTCGACACCCGGGAGCGCAACCTGCGCAGCACCGGCAGCCATATCGGCTGCATGCCGCAGTTCCTGCGCTTCGCGGACGGGGTGATCGAATGGCGGGTGTTGCCTAGCGACTGGGAACACGAGGATGCGGCCACTGAATGGCAGGTGCGTAGTCTGCCGCTGAGCAACCTGTTGCCGCCGTGCGGGACGCAATTGCAGGCCCGCGGCGCACTCTGGTTGCCGCCCGCTGAGCTGGTTCGCGCCGGCCAGTGGCAGGCGCTGGATGCCGTTGCGCTGCAGGCCTGGCGCAACATCGAGTAAATTCTCCGGCTTGCCAGAAGCGGGGGGAGGGGCGAGCATAGGGCATCATCTTGCGAAACCTGCCCACCATGAAAGTTTTTCGTGCGATGGCGCTGCCCTTGGTCCTCGGCCTGCTGGTGGCCTGCGATGAGCCACACAAGCCGCCGGTACCAGTCCCGGAGCCGCCCAAGACCGAGACCGCTCCTGCCAAGGCGCAACCCGCTAAGCCTGCCGATCCTGCGCCTGTGGTCACCAACAAACTGGTGCCCGAGAAACTGCCCGTAGCCTTGCCCAAGCCAGAGCGGGAAACAGCCGAGGCGGTGGTGCGCGCGGCTCCCCCAGACAAGGCCCCGGCCGCCGCCCGAGTCGTCCCCAAGGTCGCCGAAAAGGCGTCTACCAAGCAGCCCAAGCTGGAGCCCCTGCCGGAAAAGCTCGACCTGCGGCTGCCGAAGGAGCTGGTGGACACGCTCGAGCCCGCCCCCCAGGAGCAACAACCGGAGCAGGGGCTGCTGCCGCCGCTCTTTGTCGAGAAACAGGATCAGCCGGGGCCCTATCAAATCAATGGCCGGCTTATCACCAACGAGCGCGAAAACGACTACCTGGACTCGGTGGAGGGCGCGGAGCTGCAGATCGAATTCCGCAACTAAAAAGGCGCGCCAGCCCAAGGGGATGGATGACTGGCGCGCGTCAACACGGGATCAGTCGACGAATAGATCGGTCATCAGCTTGCCGGCCGGATCGTAGCGGTACCGCTCGAAGTCTTCCTGGCCCTGTTCGCGGAGGATTTCCTCGTCGATCAGCAGGCGCCCGCTGATCGTGCGTTCGCTGCTGGACAGGATGGCGCAGGCAGCGTCGGCCATGATTGCCGGCAGGCGTGCGGCCTTCATCACGACCGGGCCACCGGCCTCGAATTCGATGGCGGCGGTGGCAATCACGGTCTTCGGCCACAGCGAATTGACGCTGATGCCGTACTTCCTGAATTCCTCGTGCATGCCCAGGGTCAGCATGCTCATGCCGTACTTGGTGGTGGTGTAGGGGCCGTAGTTGGCGAACCACTTGGGATCGAGGTTGAGCGGCGGCGACAGGCTGAGGATGTGTCCCTTGCTCTGTTTCAGATAGGGCAGGGCGGCCTGGCTGCAGACCATCACCGCGCGGCTGTTGATCTGGTACATCAGGTCGAAGCGCTTGGGCTCCAGGTGCTCGACGCCCTTGAGGCGGATGGCGCCGGCGTTGTTGATCAGCGCGTCGATGCCGCCGAAGTGCGCAGCGGCCTGGGCCATGGCGGCTTTCACCGCTTCCTCGTCACGCACGTCCAGTTGCAGGGACAGGGCCTTGCCGCCGGCGGCTTCGACCTCGGCGGCCACCGAGTGGATGGTGCCGGGCAGCTTGGTGTGGGCCTCGGCGCTCTTCGCGGCGATAACGATATTGGCGCCCTGGGCGGCGGCCTTGAGGGCGATCTCGCGGCCGATGCCACGGCTGGCACCGGTGATGAACAGGGTTTTGCCTTGCAGGGACATGCGGTACCTCTTCTTGATCTGGTCGGGCCTGGTATTCCCTCACCCCGGCCCTCTCCCGGAGGGAGAGGGGGCTGTCTGGTGAGGTTGGTTGTGTACGGTGTTCAGGTCGAGCACGGATAACTCCCTCTCCCTTTGGGAGAGGGTTGTGGCGGCCCGCGTAGGGTGAGGGGGCTCAGGCCTCTGCGGCCTCGACCTCCACCAGTAACTGACGATTCTTCACCTGATCGCCCTGGCTGACCTGCACGCGGCGGATCACGCCGTCGATGCCGGCCTTGAGCGGGTGCTCCATCTTCATCGCTTCCAGCACTACCAGCAGTTGGCCCTTGCTGACCTGCTGACCTTCGCTGACCAGCACCTCGACGATGGCGCCATCCATCGGCGCCTTGACCGTGCCGGAGCTGGCGGCGTTCTGCCCGCCGGCGGGCGCGTGGGTGACATCGACCAGCTCCAGGTTGCCGTTGTGGCCATACAGCCATACCTGCTCGCCGGCCAGATGATAGGCGCGGCGCTGGCGGATGCCGTCCAGCTGCAGGGTGGCCCAGCGGCCGTCGCTGGCCAGCAGGCGTAGCTCGACGCTTTGCGCGCCGACCTGGGCGCGCAGCAGCGGCTGTTCGCCGGACTCGACTACCTGTAGCTCGACCGAGTGTTTCTGCTCGCCCTGCTTGAGCACGAAGCTCCACGGCGCGCCGCTGCTGTTACGCCAGCCGGAGAGACCCGACTGATGCGCGCTGGCGCAGGCACTGGCCTGGTAGAGCAGGGCGACGGCGGTAGCCAGCTCGCTGGCAGCCGGCGCTTGTGGCGCCAGGCTCGGATCATTGGCGAAGTGCTCGCCGATAAAGGCGGTGGTGGCGTTGCCGGCGGCGAACTCGGGATGTGCCAGCAGGTTGGCGAGGAAGCGCTGGTTGCCGTTGACGCCGAGCAGCACGCAGTCCTCGACGGCGCGTACCAGCTTGCGCCGCGCCTCGTCGCGGGTGGCCCCAAAAGCGATGACCTTGGCCAGCATCGGGTCGTAGAACGGGGTGACGGCCTGGCCTTCGACCAGGCCATGGTCGATGCGCACGCCGTCGCGCAGCGCCGGTTCCCAGCGCAGCACCTGGCCGGTTTGCGGTAGGAAGTTGTGCGCCGAGTCCTCGGCGTACAGGCGCACTTCCATGGCGTGGCCGGTGAGGCGGATTTCGTCCTGCTTGAGCGGCAGCGGCTGGCCTTCGGCCGCGCGAATCTGCCAGGCGACCAGGTCCTGGCCGGTGATCAGTTCGGTGACCGGGTGTTCGACCTGCAGGCGGGTATTCATTTCCAGGAAGAAGAATTCGCCGCTCTGATCGAGAAGGAATTCCACGGTGCCGGCGCCGACGTAGTTGACCGAAGCCGCCGCCTTCACCGCCGCCTCGCCCATGGCCTGGCGCAGCGCGGGCGTCATCACCGGGCAGGGCGCTTCCTCGACCACTTTCTGGTGGCGGCGCTGCACCGAGCAGTCGCGTTCACCCAGATAAACGATGTTGCCGTGCTGGTCGCCGAATACCTGGATTTCCACATGGCGCGGGCGGATCACGGCGCGCTCGAGAATCAGCTCGCCGGAGCCGAAGGCGTTCTGCGCCTCGGAGCGGGCGGTACGGATCTGCGCGGCCAGTTCGGATGATTCATGCACCAGGCGCATGCCGCGACCACCGCCGCCGGCGCTGGCCTTGATCATCAGTGGGTAGCCGATGCGCTCGGCTTCGCGAGCCAGGGTTTCGTCGTCCTGGGCGGCGCCTTCGTAGCCGGGAATGCACGGCACGCCGGCCTCGAGCATGGCGATCTTCGACAGGCGCTTGCTGCCCATCAGGTGGATGGCTTCCACGGTCGGGCCGATGAACACGATGCCGGCGGCTTCGCAGGCGCGGGCGAAGTCGGCGTTCTCGGAGAGGAAGCCGTAGCCGGGGTGGATGGCGTCGGCGCCGGTCTTCTGCGCCGCGGCGATGATGTTGTCGATCACCAGGTACGACTGGTTGACCTGGGCCGGGCCGATGCACACGGCTTCGTCGGCCAGTTGCACATGGCGGGCACCGGCGTCGGCCTCGGAAAATACCGCCACGGTGCGGTAGCCGAGGTCCTGGGCGGTGCGCATCACCCGGCAGGCGATTTCGCCGCGGTTGGCGATCAGAATCTTGTTGAATGCGGGCATGTTGTTGTTCTACTCCTGCCGTTCAAACCGCTGTGGTCTGTGTTGGGGGGATCGCCGTTCGACGTTCCACCGGGCGGTGTTCTTGGTGGATGTAGAAAGCGACATCCACCCTACGATCTATTCCCCTCTCCCTCTGGGAGAGGGGCTAGGGGTGAGGGTGTTTCAGGCTGCTCTGAGCTGCTTGTGGTTCCCTCACCCCAGCCCTCTCCCGGAGGGAGAGGGGGTAGTCTGTGCGTGTCGTCGGCTTACTCAGCCCACTTCGGTTTGCGCTTCTGCACAAAGGCCATGGTGCCTTCCACGCCTTCTCCGCTTACTACCGCCTCGGCGAACTGGCCGGCGGCGTGGTCGAGCAGGCTGCCGAGGTGTTCCGTCTCGGTGGCCAGCAGCAGCGCCTTGGTCGCCGCGTTGGCACCCGGGGCGCATTGGCGGACCTGCTGCAGGCACTCGGCGAGGCGGTCGACCACGGCCTGGTCATCTGCCTCACTGAAATGCACCAGGCCCAGGCGTAGGGCCTCGGCACCGTCGAAACGCGCGGCGGTCAGCGCCAGGCGACGAGCCTGGGTCAGGCCGATGCGCTTGACCACGAACGGGGCGATCTGCGCCGGCAGAATCCCCAGGCTGGTTTCCGGCAGACCGAACTTCGCGCCCTGGTGGGCGATGGCCATATCGGAGACGCAGGCAAGGCCGAAGCCACCGCCGAGCACTGCACCTTCCAGCACGGCGACCAGTACCTGCGGCGCGCATTGGGCTTCTTCCAGCAGGCTGCCGAAGGCGCGGTTCAGCTCGCGGTAGGCGTCGCCGCCTTTGGCTCTGGCTCCGGCCATGTCCTTGATATCGCCGCCGGCGCAGAAGTGGCCGTCGGCGCCGCGCAGTACCAGGGCGCGCACGCCTTGGTCGGCACGCACCGCGCGCAGCACGGCGCGCAGTTCCTCGACCATCGCCAGGCTCATGGCGTTGCGACTGTCCGGGCGGTTGAGGGTGACGTAAAGCACACCCTCGACCAGCTCCAGCAGCAGGGTTTCGGTGTTCGGTAGTTCAGCCATCACAGGCTCCTCGTGATCGTTCCCACGCTCTGCGTGGGAATGCGCTGTGCGGTGCTCTGCGCCGCAGGTCGTAGGGTGGATCACGCTTTACCGATCCACCGTGCGGCGTCTTGGTGGATGGAAAGAGCGACATCCACCCTACGGATCAACCCTTCTTCTTGCCGGGCAGGATGCCCATCAGCTTGCAGATGATGCCCAGCATGATTTCGTCGGCGCCGCCGCCGATGGAGACCAGGCGTACGTCGCGGTAGGCGCGCGATACCGGGTTGTCCCACATGAAGCCCATGCCGCCCCAGTACTGCAGGCAGCTGTCGGTGACTTCGCGGCCCAGGCGGCCGGCCTTGAGCTTGGCCATGGAGGCGAGCTTGGTGACATCCTTGCCTTTCACGTACAGCTCGGTGGCGTGGTAGACGAGGGCGCGCAGCGCCTCGATCTCGCTCTGCAGCTCGGCCATGCGGAAGTGGATGACCTGGTTGTCGATCAGCGGGGTGCCGAAGGTGTGGCGCTGCTTGCAGTACTCGATGGTGCTGTCGACGCAGTACTCCAGGCCCTTGATCATGTTGGCCGCGCCGAACATGCGTTCTTCCTGGAACTGCAGCATCTGCATCATGAAACCGGCGCCTTCGTGGCCGATGCGGTTGCGCTGCGGTACGCGCACGTTGTCGAAGAACACCTGGGCGGTCTCCGAGCTGCGCATGCCGAGCTTGTCCAGGTGCGGGCTGAGGGTGATGCCCGGGGTGTTCATCGGCACCACGATCAGCGACTTGTTGACGTGCGGCTTGTCGTCGCTGGTGTTGGCCAGCAGGCAGATGAAGTCGGCACTCGGAGAGTTCGTAATCCACATCTTGCTGCCGTTGATCACGTAATCGTCGCCATCCTTGCGCGCGGTGGTCTTCAGACCAGCCACGTCGGAGCCGGCGCCGACTTCGGACACGCCGATGCAGCCGACCATGTCGCCGGCGATGGCCGGACGCAGGAACTCCTCGCGCAGCTCATCGGAGCCGAAACGGGCCAGGGCTGGGGTGCACATGTCGGTCTGCACGCCGATGGCCATCGGAATACCGCCGCAGTGGATGGTGCCGAACTCTTCGGCGGCGACCACCGAGTAGCTGTAGTCCAGACCCATGCCGCCGAATTTCTCCGGCTTGGAGATGCCCAGCAGGCCGAGGTCGCCGGCCTTCTTGAAAATCTCGTGCATGGGGAATTTGCCGGCCTTTTCCCATTCGTCGACGTGCGGGTTGATTTCCTTGTCGACGAAGTTGCGGACGGTGCGGCGAAGTTCTTCGTGTTCCTGGGTAAAGATCATTTTTCTTGTTCTCCTCGTTCTGACTCCCTCTCCCCTTGGGAGAGGGCTGGGGTGAGGGTGTTGGGGACGGCCCCTCACCCTAACCCTCTCCCGGAGGGAGAGGGGACTAAAGGCGGGCGACGCCGAAGGAATTGGATTTGAGTGGCCGCATTTGCGCCTCTGCACAAATGTCCAGCAGGAAGCCGAGCAGCTTGCGCGTGTCACGCGGGTCGATCAGGCCGTCGTCCCACAGGCTGGCGGTGCCGTACAGCGCGGTGGACTGGCTGTCGAGCTTCTGCGCGGTGGCCATTTCCAGCATGTCGAGCATCTTCGGGTCGGCCTCTTTGCCTTCCTTGCGGTGCTTGTCCTCGGTGACGATGCGCAGCACCTTGCCGGCCTGGGCGCCGCCCATCACGGCGGTCTTGCTGTTGGGCCAGGCGAAGATAAAGCGTGGATCGAGGCCGCGACCGCACATGGCGTAGTTGCCGGCGCCGTAGGAGCCGCCGACGACTATGGTCAGCTTCGGCACCGTGGCGTTGGCCACGGCCTGGATCAGCTTGGAGCCGTGCTTGATCACGCCATTCTGCTCGGACTCGGTACCGACCATGAAACCGGTGGTGTTGTGGAAGAACAGGATCGGCGTGTTGCTCTGCTCGCACAGCTGGATGAACTGGGCGGCCTTGGCCGCGCCGCGTGGGGTGATCGGCCCGTTGTTGCCGATGAAGCCGCAGGGCTGGCCTTCGATGGCCAGGTGGCCGCAGACGGTCTGGCTGTCGAACTCGTTCTTGAAGTCGAGGAAGGCCGAGCCATCGGCGATACGGGCGATGATCTCGCGCACGTCATAGGGCTTCTTGGCGTCCGCCGGGACGATGCCGAGCAGCTCTTCGGCCGGGTACAGCGGCTCGCTGTAAGCCTTGGCCGGGCGCGTCGGCAGCTGCGCGTTCCATGGCAGCAGGCTGACGATCTCGCGGGCCAGGCGTACGCCGTCGGCGTCGTTCTCGGCCAGGTACTCGGCGGTGCCGGCGACCTGGGCGTGCATCTCGGCGCCGCCCAGTTCCTCGTCGGTGGCGATCTCGCCGGTGGCGGCCTTCAGCAGGGGCGGGCCGGCGAGGAACATCTTGGCCTTGCCGCGCACCACCACCACGTAGTCGGAAAGACCCGGCTGATAGGCGCCGCCGGCGGTGGAAGAGCCGTGAACCACGGTGATCTGCGGAATGCCGGCCGCGGACAGGCGCGCCTGGTTGGCGAAGGCGCGCGCGCCCTCGACGAAGATGTCGGCGGCGTAGGTCAGGTTGGCGCCGCCGCTCTCGGCCAGGGTGACGATGGGCAGCTTGTTCTCGCTGGCCACCTGCTGCAGGCGCAGGGACTTGCGCAGGCCTGTGGGGGAAATGGTGCCGCCCTTGATCGCGCTGTTGTTGGCGATCACCAGGCAGCGCACGCCGGCCACATAGCCGATACCGGCGATGATGCCGCCCCCCGCTTGAGTCCCATCCTTGTCATCGTGCAGCTTGTAGCCGGCCAGGGAGCAGAGTTCGAGGAACGGGGCGCCAGCGTCGAGCAGCAGGTTGAGGCGTTCGCGCGGCAGCAGCTGGCCGCGCTTCTCGAACTTGGCCTTAGCCTCGGCCGCCTTGTCGAGGACCTTCTGTTCCACTTCGCGGAAGCTGGCGATGGCGGCCAGCATGGCCTCGCGGTTCTGCGCGAAGGCGTCGCCGTGGACGTCGAGTTCGGACTGAATGACGGGCATCGGATTAATCCTTCAGTACATCGGGCACATAGGCCCGGTGGAAGCCGTTGTAGGACTCGCTGTTCTTCGCCTTGCCCAGGGTCCAGGCACGGGTGCCCTGGCTGGCGGCGCCGTCGATGCGGATGGTGTTGCCGCTGATGAAGTTGGCCCCGGGGGAGAGCAGGAAGACGATGGCCGCGGCCACCTCCGACTCGGTGCCGATGCGCTGCAGCGGCACATGATCCTTGAGCGAGCGGATCATGTTCTTCATCGACTCGGGGTAGGTGTCCATGCCGCTGGAGGCGATCCAGCCCGGTGCCACGGCGTTGACCCGCACACCGGCGTGGCCCCATTCGTAGGCGGCGGTCTTGGTGAAGTTCTCCATGCCGGCGCGGGCAGCGCCGGAGTGGCCCATGCCGGGCATGCCGCCCCACATGTCGGCGAGCATGTTGACGATGCTGCCGCCGGTCTTGCTCATGCTTTGGCTGAACACCTCGCGGGCGATCAGGAAGCCGCCGACCAGGTTGGTGCGCACCACGGTCTCGAAGCCTTTCTGGTTGATCGACACCAGCGGCGCGGGGAACTGGCCGCCGGCGTTGTTGACCAGGTGATGGATCGGTCCGCGCTCGGCGATCACCGCCTTGACCATGGCCTTGACCGCTTCTTCCTCACGGATATCGCAGACCGCGAAGCTGGCGCTGCCGCCGTCTTCGATGATCTCGCCGCAGGTGCTTTCCAGCTTCTCCAGCTTGCGCCCGACCAGCACCACATGGGCACCCAGGAATGCCAGCTCGTGGGCCACGCAGCGACCGATGCCGCTGCCGCCGCCGGTGACCAGGATGGTCTGGCCGGTGAACAGGCCGGGCTTGAAGACTGAGTCGTATGCCATTGTTGTTATCGTCCTCGTCGGTCGTTGTGGGAGCGGCCTTGGCCGTCACCCAGCGTGCAATCTGTTTTGTGGGAGCGGCCTTGGCCGCGATGCTTTTTGCGCTGGCTCATCGCGGCCAAGGCCGCTCCCACGGATCAGTCCTGCAGTTCGTTCACCAGTGCCTGCGGCACCGGCACCGGGAATTCCAGCAACTGCTGGGCGAAGGCCTTGCCCTGCGGATCGATGCGCAGGCTGGCCACGCCGCCGCCACCCAAGGCGTTCTCCAGCAGGAAGTTGAGGCTGTGGCTGCCCGGCAGGTACCAGCGCTCGACGCGGCCGATCTGCGGGTCGAGCACGTGGCTCATCCAGTCGACCACGGCTTCCTTGCCCAGCGCCTCGGCGATCCATGGCAGGTATTCGGGCTTGCGCGCCATCACGCCGATATTGCTGTGGTTGCCCTTGTCGCCGGAGCGGGCCACGGCGAGCTTGACCAGCGGCACGCTGGCGTCGGCCTGGCCGGCGGGGGCGGGCACGGCGATCTCGTCGGCGATCTGCGCCGGGTCGAAGGCGTCGATGCGGGGCAGGGCGACCGCGCTGCGCTCGCCGTTGATCTCGACGGCCAGTTCGCAGGCGGACTTGTCGACCAGGAAGCTGAACAGGCGGATCACCGGGTACACGGTGGGGCGCCCGCCAACGATACCGGTCAGGCCCGGCGCCATGCCGGTGGCGGCCTGGGCGATCTCGCGGGAGAACAGGATCAGGGCTTCTTTCTTCGCGTGGCGCACGCCGAGCTTGATCACCACCTCGCGGGTGTCCTTGCGCTGGCCGTGGGGCCCATAAGTGGCCTCGGCGCCGAGCAACTCGATGTTCACTTCGCGGTAGGGGCCCCAGCCGCGCTCGGCGAAGATTTCCTCGGTCTTCCTGATGATCGCCTGGCTGACGCGCTCGGCCTTGGCCACGGCGTCGATGCCGGCGATCAGGCAGCTGGCGGTGCAGCGGAAACCGTCCGGGTGGGTGGCGCTGACCTTGTACTGGCCGGTCGGCGCCAGGCCGCGGGCGCCCTTGAGCTGGACGCGGTTGGCGCCGACCTGCTCGAGCTGTACCTGGGTGAGGTCGCAGACCACGTCGGGCAGCAGATAGGCGCGCGGGTCGCCGATCTCGTAGAGCATCTGCTCGCCCACCGACAGCACGCTGACCAGGCCGCCGCTGCCTTCGGGCTTGCTCACCACGAAGCTGGCGTCGGCCTGCACTTCGATGACCGGGAAACCGATGTGCTCGTAGTCCGGCACATCGCGCCAGTCGGTGAAGTTGCCGCCGGTGCACTGCGCGCCGCATTCGATGATGTGGCCGGCGAGGGCGGCCTGGGCCAGCTTGTCGTAGTCGTTCCAGGCCCAGCCGAATTCATGCACCAGGGCGGCGCTGACCACGGCGCTGTCGACCACACGGCCGGTGATGACGATATCGGCGCCGAGCTTCAGCGCTTCGACTATGCCTGGCGCGCCGAGGTAGGCGTTGACCGACACGCACATGGGCGGCAGCGGCGCGCCGCTGAACATTTCCACGGTGCCGGCCTTGGCCAGTTCGCCGAGCTTGGGTTGCAGGTTGTCGCCGTGCAGCACGGCGATCTTCAGATCGATGCCGGCCTTGGCGCAGGCGTTGCTCAGGGCGGCGGCGCAGGCGCTCGGGTTGACCCCGCCGGCGTTGCTGATCACGCGAATCTTCTTCTGCGCGATCTCACCGAGCAGCGGGGCGAGCACCTCGACGAAGTCGGTGGCGTAGCCCTCGTCCGGCTTCTTCATCTTCGCCCCGGCCATGATCGACATGGTGATCTCGGCCAGGTAGTCGAACACCAGGTAGTCCAGCTCGGTACTGCGTACCAGTTGAGCGGCGGCGGTGGAGGTGTCGCCCCAGAACGCGGAGGCACAACCGATGCGGATGGTCTTGCTCATGACGAAGCTCTCGCGGCAGCGAAAAGATGAGGCGAACACTACCAAGCAAGCGCTTGGTTGAAAAGTCTTTTGGCAACTTTTATCCCGAGCGCTTGCTTGGTCGCCTGGCAGGCCCTAAATTCGCCAGCTTGCGTACAATGCGCGACGCAGTGAGTTACCACGTGGGGATGCAATGAGTCTGGACGAACAGAAAGCCCGAAAAGTGATGCAGGAGCTGGTGGCCCGCGCCGAGCTGACCGATCCGGAAAGCGCCCGCGGCAAGCTGCTGCAGACCGCCGCCCACCTGTTCCGCAGCAAGGGCTACGAGCGCACCACGGTGCGCGATCTGGCCAGCGCCGTCGGTATCCAGTCCGGCAGCATCTTTCACCACTTCAAGAGCAAGGACGAGATCCTCAAGGCGGTGATGGAGGAAACCATCGTCTACAACACCGCGCTGATGCGCGCCGCACTGGCCGAATCGTCGGACACGCGCGAGCGGGTGCTGGGCCTGATCCGTTGCGAGTTGCAGTCGATCATGGGCGGCACCGGCGAGGCCATGGGCGTGCTGGTCTACGAATGGCGCTCGCTGTCCGAGGAGAGCCAGGCCTACATCCTCAGCCTGCGCGACACCTACGAGCAGATCTGGCTCGATGTGCTCAGCGATGCCCGCGATGCCGGCTACTTCAACGCCGATCCGTTCGTGCTGCGCCGTTTCCTCACCGGTGCGCTGAGCTGGACCACCACCTGGTTCCGCCCGGATGGCAAGATCACCCTGGACCAGCTGGCCGAAGAAGCGCTGGCCCTGGTCTTCAAGAAAAGCTGACTAATAGGCTAAGCTGCTAGCAGCACTGGCCCATGGCCAGTCGCGGCTACAAGGATGAGCCGGACACCTGGCTTTCCCCTTCGAGGTAACCGCGTTGCCAGTGCTCCTCCGTTCGCTGCTGATCACTCTGGTTCTCTGCGCATTCCCTGCCGTCGCCGAGCAGCCTGTGCGTGTCGGCGCGTATCACTTCCCGCCCTATATCGTGAAGCCGGAAAGCGCCGCGCCCGAGGGCCTGGTGCCCGAGCTGCTGGCCGCGTTGAATAGCGCGCAGAGCGACTACCGCTTCGACCTGGTGCCGACCTCGGTGACCCGCCGCTATCGCGACCTGACCCAGGCGCGCTACGACCTGATCCTGTTCGAGTCGCCGGACTGGGGCTGGCAGAACACACCCGTGGACAAGCTCGACCTGCAGATCGCCGATGCCGAGGTCTACGTGGCGCGCAACCAGCACGGCCGCGATCAGAGCTTCTTCGACAGCCTCGGCGACAAGCGCGTGGCCCTGTACAACGGCTATCACTATGGCTTCGCCGGCTACAACGCCGACCAGGAATACCTGACCCGTACCTTCAATGCGGTACTCACCTATTCCCACGACAGCAACCTGCTGATGCTGCTGCATGACCGGGTGGATATCAGCGTGGTGACCCGTTCCTACCTGCGTATCTACCAGCGCGAGCATCCGCAGGAAGGACGGCAGTTGCTGGTGTCCGAGCGTACCGATCAGGTTTACCGCCACCATGCGTTGCTGCGTCCTCAGGGCCCTATCGATGGGGTGCGCCTGGAGAGCCTGCTCGGCCAGTTGCAGCGCAGCGGCAAGCTCGGCGAGCTGCTCCAGCGCTATTTCGTGATGGCGGCGGCAGAGGCTGGCGACGAACGCGCCGACCCGATGCCACGCTGAGCCGGCGGGCCACGGATTTTTCTCCATTTACGCCGTGGTGGCCCTGGGCTAGTCTTCGCTCAGCTCGGTTGTCTATGAGGTCAATATGTATCGGCGTCGACAGGGATTGCCAGGCGCTTTGCTGGTGTTGGCAGCGCTGTTCAGCACAGGCGTCGGTGCGGCGGACGAGGTATTGATCGCCGCAGTACATTTCCCACCCTACGTGATCAAGCCCGAGTCGAATCCGCATAACGGTCTGCTCGGTGAGTTGGTCGACGCCCTCAACAAAGCCCAGAGCGAACATCGCTTCGCCTTGCGCGCCACCTCGCTCAATCGCCGCTTCGACGACTTCCGTCAGGCGCGCTTCCATGTCGCCATCTTCGAAAACCCCGACTGGAACTGGCAGGGCATCTCCGGCACGCGCGTCGACCTGGGCCTGGAGGATGCCGAGATATTGGTGGCCCGCGCCGAGCCGGGTCGCGACCAGCGCTACTTCGACAAGCTGATGGGCAAGCGCATGGCCCTGTTCAACGGCTACCACTATGGTTTCGCCGGCTTCAACAACGATCCGAAGTGGCTGGAGCAGAACTTCAACGCGGTGCTCACCTACTCCCACGAGAGCAACCTCAACCTGGTGCTGCGCGGGCGTGCCGATGTGGCGCCCATCACCCGTTCCTGGCTCGGTGCACGCCTGCGCGAGCAGCCGCAGCTGCAACAGCAGTTGCTGATTTCGGACTGGGAAGACCAGCGCTACCGCCACTACGCGATCCTCAGCCCGCGGGCACCGATCAGTGCCGAAGACTTCCGTACGACCATGCAGATCCTGCGCGACAACGGCCAGCTGCAGCAGATTTTCGCGCCCTACGGCATCGACGTCAGGCCGAACGTAGCGGGTAGCTCAGCAACAGCACATGCGTCAGATTGACCGCTCCATGCAGCGCCACGGCCGGCCATAGCCGGCCGCTGTAGTGGAAGACCAGGCCGTAGCCGAGGCCGGCCAGCAGCGCCACCAGGGCGAACACTGGACTGAACGGCAGGTGCGCGGCGCCGAACAGCAGGGCGGTAGCGATCAGCCCGCCAAAGGTGCCCAGGCGCGCCACCAGTGCCGGTTGCAGCCAGGCGCGAAACAACAGCTCCTCCGCCAACACCGCCACTCCCAGATTCACTGCCAACCATAGCCAGAGCTGCTGCGGCCATTTCGGCTGCCAGCCGACCAGCCCGAGCGCCAGGGCGGCCAACGGCACGGCGAGGAGCGTGATCAGGCCGGCCAGCAGCGCCAGGCGCGGACCTACGGCCGGCCGGGATGGCTGGCCCAGCCACCAGGCCAGCAAGGTCAAACCGAGCAGCAGCTTGTCCCAGGACAGGCGCAGGGCATAGGGCGGGGCATCCTCGCTGAGTTGGAGTGGCGGCCACAGTGGCATCGGCTGGAAACCGGGCAGCAGATGCGCCGCCAGGGCGATGCCACCGAGCAATCCGCCGCTCCACCACAGCCAGCGTGGCAAATACGTTTCAGCGAACAGCACCCAGGCGATGAAGACGGCGCTCAGCGCCACACCCAGCGGCTCGATAAAGCCCAGGGCGATGCCCATGCCGAGTGCCAGCATGGGCAGGAGCAAACGCAGGTGCAACGGCGGCATGCAACGTCCTTGTCGGCAGGGAATCAGCGGTCCTGGGCGTCCTTGGCATCCATTTCCGCGTTGCGTTCGTGAATGCGCTTGAGCTGTTCCTCGGTCAGCGGCAGCTTGCGCGCGCTGTCGCGCAGCAACAGCAAGCTACCGAGGATGGAGCCGAGGGCCAGGATGATGATCAGCCAGGCGTACCAGGGCATGAGCTTCTCCTTGAGGTTGGAGGCACCACCATAGCGCCGGCTGTCACATGGCGGCAACCTGGCGCTGCTTGAATGCGGTTCGCACGCCGCTGCGCTTGTGGCCGGAAAAGGTGCATGGCAGAGCCGCCGCTGCGCCTTGGCGATTCAGCTCGATCAGTTATGTGGATAGACGAATTCGAACTTTTGCGCGCAAGAGCGGCGGGCCTAAGCTCGCCTGGCCTGACTCATTTCTGAAGAGGGGACACCATGGATATCACCGTGACCGAGGCCGCCAACCGCGGCTGGATCGTCAAGCTGGGCGCTTGCGATGTGCCGTTCCGTTCCCGGGCAGACGCCGGCCTGTTCGTCGAACGCCTGCAGGAGCGCCTGCAGGCGCCGCACGATCTGCCGCCGCTACCCAGTCACACGCCTGTCACACAAGAGGTGCAACATCGACCCTAATTCAGGTGCTGCTTCTGGCTAACCTCTCCCCGCCGCGATCTCGCGGCTTCTTTTTGCCTGCGATTTGGCTTATGGAGTTTCTAGAGCAGTTGCTCTAGATTCGCCGCAATACACGCAGGAGAAACGCCATGGTCGATGCCGTGCAGTTCGCCGATGGCAAGTTCCATTGCCCGGTCACCCTTTATTCCGCCACTTCCGCAGCAGCCCATACCCTGGTAGTGCTGCCGGCGCTGGGCGTTACCGCGCGCAAGTATGAGGGCCTGGCCCAGCGCCTGGTGGCGGCTGGCTACAACGTGCTGGTGGCCGACTGGCCGGGGCAGGGCGAGAGCCAGCCGCGGCCCAATCGTCGCTTCGATTACGGCTATCGGCAGCTGGTGGAAGAGTTTCTACCCAAGCTGATCGTCCTGGCCCGGCGCCACTTCCCCCAGGCCGCGCCGGTGTTGCTCGGTCATAGCCTGGGTGGACACATCGCCACGCTGTACGCCGCGGCCCATCCGGACAGTCCGGTACCGGTGGTGGGCGTGGCCTGCGGCAATATCCACTATCGCCACTGGAGCGGCCTAGGCAAGCTGCTCACGCCCAGCGTGGCGCTGTTTTTCGGCCTGATCGTCACTGTGCTCGGCTACCTACCGGGGCGCCGCCTGGGATTCGGCGGCCACGAGGCGCGTTCGCTGATGCAGGACTGGGGCTGGGTGGCCTTCAGCGGTCACTACCGCCACCTGGGACTGCCGCTGGCCCCGGCGCCGCGCAGCCGGGTGGCTTCGTTGTACATCCAGATGGAGGGCGACCAGTTCGCTCCGCCGGCCTCCACCCTGGGGCTGGCCGAGTTGATCCAGGCGCAGCCGCATATCGAGCAGTTGGCCTCGCCACGGCCGCCCGAGGAGAACCCGCACAGCGCCTGGCTGAAGGCGCCGCAAAGCGTGGTCGACTGCGTCGATAGTTGGCTGCGGCGCTTGCAGCGCTTCAGTGCGGAATCAGCAGAAGCAGGGTGACCGCCAGCAGCACCAGCATGGTCAGCGCGTGGCTGGCCTGGCGCAACAGCAGGATGCGGGCGAACAGGCCGGTGCAGTAGAGCAGGCGCAGCATGATGAAGGCGAAGCCGAGGGCGGCGGTCAGCGGCCCGCCGATCTGGCCGGTCGCCTCGCCGAGATACAGCAGCACGATGAACAGCATCGACTGCTCCAGGCTGTTGCCGTGGGCGCGCACGGCCTTGATCAGGTCCGGCTTGCCGCCGTCGCCGAAGGCCACCTGGTGGCGCATGCGCAGGCGCGAGATGTTGAGCGACAGGCCGATCAGCAGCAGCGCCAGGATGGCGGCGATATACAGGCTGTAGAGCATGGTGGTTCCTCTAGTTGTTGTTATCGGACCCAGACTAGGCTCTGTCGCTTCTTTGGAGAAGAGGAGAAAACGACAAAGCCCGGCACAGGGCCGGGCGTTGTCGAGCTGTCTGGTTCAGGCGGCGGGGCGTTGCTGGCGCTGGTAGAGGAATTCCAGCACCGCCGTGCGGTACTCGTGGTAACGGGCGTCGTTGGCCAGGGCCAGGCGGTCGCGTGGACGATCCAGCTCGACCTGGACGATATCGCCTATGGTTGCCGCCGGGCCGTTGGTCATCATCACGATGCGGTCCGACAGCAGCACCGCCTCGTCCACGTCGTGGGTCACCATCACCACCGTGCTGTGGGTCTGGCCGACGATGCGCAGCAACT
Organism: Pseudomonas sp. GD04019; assembly: GCF_029837695.1. Lineage (GTDB taxonomy): Bacteria > Pseudomonadota > Gammaproteobacteria > Pseudomonadales > Pseudomonadaceae > Aquipseudomonas. Next base: position 150,391 of record NZ_JAOEEA010000010.1, on the reverse strand, counting down.
CGTCCTGCAGGTGGGCGCGGGTCAGTGCGTCCAGCGCGCCGAACGGCTCGTCCATCAGCAGCACCTTGGGCTCCATGGCCAGCGCGCGGGCGATGCCCACGCGCTGCTTCATGCCGCCGGAGATCTCGCTGGGGTGCTTGTGCGTGGCATGGTCGAGGCCGACCATGTGCAGCGCGGCGGCCGTGCGTTCCTTGAGCTGGGCCTTGCTCTCCTTGCTACCGAACACCCGCTCCACCGCCAGGTGGACGTTGCCGAAGCAGGTCATCCAGGGCAGCAGGCTGTGGTTCTGGAATACCACGGCGCGCTCCGGGCCGGGGCCGTCGATCTCGCGACCGTTGCAGATCAGCCCGCCCTCGCTGGCCTCCAGCAGACCGGCGATCAGGTTGAGCACGGTGGATTTGCCGCAGCCGGAGTGGCCGATCAGCGAGACGAACTCGCCCTTGGCGATGCTCAGGTTGACGTCGGTCAGGGCCTGGAAGCGGCCCTTCTTGGTATCGAAGTGTTTGCTGACGCCGGTCAGCTCGACGAACTTGTCCATGGCGGTCTCCTTAGCTCGCGTAGTCGAAGCGCTTGGCCAGCAGGAGCAGCGCCTGCTCCAGGGCCAGGCCGACCAGGCCGACGATGATGATGGCGATGAGGATGTGTTCGACGTTGAGGTTGTTCCACTCGTCCCACACCCAGAAGCCCAGGCCGGTGCCGCCGGTGAGCATCTCGGCGGCGACGATTACCAGCCAGGCCACGCCGATGGCCAGGCGGATGCCGGTCATCAGATGCGGCAGCACGGCGGGGAACAGGATGCGGGTCAGCACCTTGAACTCCGAGAGCTTGAGCACGCGGGCGACGTTCAGATAGTCCTGCGGCACGCTGGCCACGCCGGCCGCGGTGTTGAGGATGATCGGCCAGATCGAGCTGATGAAGATCACCCAGATCGAGGCAGGCCCAGCGGCCTCGAACACCAGCAGGCCGATCGGCAGCCAGGCCAGCGGCGACACCGGGCGCAGCAGGCTGATGATCGGCGACAGCATGCCGGCGAGGAAGGCGAAGCGGCCGATGGCGAAGCCCAGCGGAATGCCGATCAGCGCCGCCAGGCCGAAGCCGACGCCGACGCGACCGAGCGAATGCAGGATGTTCCAGCCGATGCCCATGTCGTTGGGACCGTTGTCGTAGAACGGATCGGCGAACAGTTCGACGGCCGAGTGCCAGGTCGACAGCGGGCCCGGCAGGCCCTCGCTGCGCGCGGCGATCAGCGCCCACACGCCGATGAACAGGGCGATGCCGAGCAGTGGGGGAATCACCGCCTTGACCAGGCTGGCGAGCGCCTCCGCGCCAGGCAAAGCCTGACGCGGAGCCACACTGGGAGCGACTTGTAGCGGTGTTTTCAGTGGCGCGTTCATGCTCACCTCCGAACTCAGGCTTTGATCGCGAATGACGCGGCGTAGGCGGCCGGGTTGCTGCCGTCCCAGACCTTGCCGTCGATCAGCGTGCTGCTGCGCAGCGGACTGCTTGGCACGGCGATGCCCAGGGCACTGGCGGCCTCGGTGTAGAGCTTGGTCTGGTTGACCTTGGCGGCCAGGCCGGCGTAGTCCGGGTCGTCCTTGATCAGGCCCCAGCGCTTGAACTGGGTGAGGAACCACATGGCGTCGGAGTGGTAGGGGAAGTTCACGCTGCCGTTCTTGCAGAAGGCCATGGCGTGCTGGTCCTGCCAGCTGTTGCCGAGGCCGTCCTCGTAGTGGCCGAGGAAGCGCTGCTCGATCACCTCGGCCGGCGCGTTGACGTAGGCCTTGCCGGCAATCAGCTTGGCGGTGGCCTTCTTGTTCTCGGCGCTGGCCTCGATGAAGCGGCTGGCGTCGAGGATGGCCATGACCAGGGCACGGGCGGTGTTGGGGTTCTGCTCGACGAACTCGCGGGAGCATCCCAGCACCTTCTCCGGATGGTCGGCCCAGATCTGCTGGGTGGTGGTGGCGGTGAAGCCGATCTTGTCGAAGATCGCCCGCGCGCCCCAGGGCTCGCCGACGCAGAAGCCGTCCATGTTACCGACGCGCATGTTGGCGACCATCTGCGGTGGCGGTACGGTGATGGTCTTGGCGTCGGTGAAGGGGTTGATGCCGTGGCTGGCCAGCCAGTAGTACAGCCACATGGCGTGGGTGCCGGTGGGGAAGGTCTGGGCGAAGGTCAGCGGATTGCCGCCCTTCTTGATATGCGCGGCCAGTTGCTCGCCGGTGGTGACGCCGGCTTCCTTGAGCTGCTTGGAGAGGGTGATGGCCTGGCCGTTCTGGTTCAGGCCCATGAGCACCGCCATGTCTTTCTGCGGGCCGGCGACGCCGAGTTGCGAGCTGTACATCATGCCGTAGAGCACGTGGGAGGCATCCAACTCACCGGTGTTGAGCTTGTCGCGTACGCCGGCCCAGGAGGCCTCCTTGCTCGGGGTGATGGTCAGGCCGTACTTGGCGGCGAAGCCCTGGGTGGCGGCGACCACCACCGAGGCGCAGTCGGTCAGCGGGATGAAACCGATCTTCAGTGCGGCCTTTTCCGGCGCATCGGAGCCGGCAGCATAGGCCGCGCTGCGCAGGAAGCCGGGGGCGGACAGGCCGAGGGCGGCGATGCCGCCGACGGTGCCGGCAACGGCGATGGACTGCTTGAGGAAGTTGCGGCGGCTGCTATCGACGGGCTTGTTCGAATCACGATCACTCATGGGGGTATTCCTTGCATGGGCAAATAGAAACGGCGTCCGCCAGAGCTCCCGATGGGGGAGGAGCCCTGAGGGACGCCGTTGTCCGTGATCCACGGCTCACCGCCGTTGGTGTGCTGCGCTGGAATCTGCGAGGAGTTTTGCAAGGGCCTTGCCAGGTTTTCCCAGAGCCCGTCCGCGTGAGCGCCACGGATAGCGATTCAGGCTGTTCCAGCGAGGAGAGAGTGTTTGCGAATCAGCGACTTAGCCGAGGTGGCGGGCGTGGCGAAGAACTTCGGCCGAGGCTTGCGAATAGGGCGGAACTGCACCGTGCGGGGGCCGTGCCCGCACGATCATGAGCGCTTTTGGTTCGGTGGCGCGTTGTTTCAGACGCGCTGGCGCTGAGCCTCCTCGACGTATTCCTTGAGCCAGCGCAGCACTTCCACCGCCTCCCAGCGGCCGGGGTCGAACAGCGCATAGGCCTGGCCCTGGTAGCCCACCACATCCACCTGGCGGTGATAGCCGGCGCGCTGCAGCAGGGCCTCGATCTCGGCGAAGCAGGTGTTGAAGTGCACGCGCTTGAAGGGCGTCTTGCTGCCGGTGACCAGGCCCTCCAGGCGCAGCTCGTCTACCGTGGCGCGGATGCTCTCCAGGGGCATCTGGTTCACTTTGTTCTTCAGCTGCAGTACGTCCAGCATGGTCGATCTCCTTGGGTCCGTGGCCGCGAAAGAGTAAACGAAAAATACTGTACAAATAAACACTGCTGGATAATAGTACAGCTCAAGCGCCGTCGAGATCATCGAGACCGAAGCCGGAACAGGAGCTGCCTATATGCACCACAAGCTGATGACAATTCTGCTGTTGGCCTTGCTGGCGGGCTGTGCCCAGCCGCAGCTGGAGCAACCCAGGGCCAATGGCGCCTATCTGGTGATCGAGGGCGGCGAGGCCTGGGCCGTGCTGGTGCGCGACGGCAAGCGGGTGGAGGAGGCGGGCAGGGTGCTCGATGTGGTTCGCCTGCCGGGGCAAAACTCGCTGATCGCCGCCAGTTACGTGATCGACACGCCCAATTGCGGGCGCCTGCAATGGCTGACCGAGCGCGATGGCGAGGGCGAGGTGACCCGCCTGGCGCAGAGCAGTGATGAAGCATTGGAGCGGCCGGGCTGCATGATCGCCAGCGGTCTGGGGCGTGCCTGGACCGCACTGGATTACTCCGGCTGATGGAAAGCGGCTGATACGAAAAGGCCCCAGCGGAAATCTCCGCCGAGGCCTTTTTTTCATCGCACTGGGCTCAATCGACCTGGGCCTTGCGCGACTTGGCCGCTGGCGGCTGCAGCAGGCCGTCGGCACGGAACATCGCCTTGATGCCGCGAATGGCCTGGCGGGTGCGGTCCTGGTTCTCGATCAGGGCGAAGCGCACATGGTCGTCGCCGTAGTCACCGAAGCCCAAGCCCGGCGATACGCAGACCTTGGCCTCCAGCAGCAGCTTCTTGGCGAACTCCAGCGAACCCAGGTGGGCATAGGGCTCGGGAATCTTGGCCCAGATGTACATGGAGGCCTTGGGCTTCTCCACCATCCAGCCCGCCTCATGCAGGCCCTTGACCAGCATGTTGCGGCGCTGGCGGTATTGTTCGGCGATGTCGCGCACGCACTGCTGGTCGCCTTCCAGGGCGGCGATGGCCGCCACCTGCAGCGGAGTGAAGGTGCCGTAGTCGTGGTAGCTCTTGATCCGCGCCAGGGCGCTGACTAGCTCCGGGTTGCCGACCATGAAGCCGATGCGCCAGCCGGCCATGTTGTAGCTCTTGGACAGGGTGAAGAACTCCACGGCGATGTCCTTGGCACCTTCCACCTGCATGATCGAGGGGGCCTTCCAGCCGTCGTAGACGATGTCGGCGTAGGCCAGGTCGTGGATCACCAGCACGTCGTACTGCTTGGCCAGGGCCACCACGCGCTCGAAGAAGTCCAGCTCCACGCACTGGGCGGTGGGGTTGGAGGGGAAGCCGAGGATCATCATCTTCGGCTTGGGGATGGCCTCGCGAATGGCCCGCTCCAGCTCGGCGAAGAAGTCCACACCGGGCACCAGCGGTACCGAACGCACCTGGGCGCCGGCGATCACCGCGCCGTAGATGTGGATCGGGTAGCTGGGGTTGGGCACCAGCACGGTGTCGCCATGGTCCAGGGTGGCCAGCATCAGGTGCGCCAGGCCTTCCTTGGAGCCGATGGTGACGATGGCTTCGCTTTCCGGGTCGATCTCGACCTCATAACGATCCTTGTACCAACGCGAGATGGCGCGGCGCAGGCGCGGGATGCCGCGGGAAGTGGAGTAGCCGTGGGTGTCTTCGCGCTGGGCGACCTGCACCAGCTTCTCGACGATGTGCGGCGGCGTGGCGCCATCGGGGTTGCCCATGCTGAAGTCGATGATGTCCTCGCCACGGCGGCGGGCGGCCATCTTCAGTTCGGCGGTGATATTGAAAACGTAGGGGGGGAGACGATCGATGCGCGCAAAGCGGCGCTTGGCATTGTCAGCCATGCTTTCCTCGGAGTACGTAAGCGCCCGGAACCGTCCGAGCGACGCAGGCCACATGCGTGTGGCCTGGGGCGAAGATAAGGGGCGGGTCCGCCGCTGTCCAGAGCAGTTCACGGGCAAATGAGCGGTGCAGTCGGTTCTTCCTGGGGCCACGCCTAGCTGATAGGGCAGCGCTTTTGCGCTGCGGCGAGCGGCTCAGAGCTGGCGTTTCAGACGCAACAGCAGTTCCGCCAGGGCGTGGACATGCCGATCCTCGGTGCGCCAGGAGCTGAGGCTCAGGCGAAAAGCCGGGCGCCCCTGCCAGACGGTCGGGCCGAACCAGACCTCGCCGGAGTTCTGCGCCGCCTCGCGGATGGCGGCCGTCTGCTCATCCGAGTCGCCGCGTACCAGCACCTGGTTGAGCACCACCCGGTTGAGTACCTGGTAGCCGCCATCGCGCAGGGTTTCCGCCAGCTCGCCGGCCTGGCGGATATGGCGGTCGATCAGCTCGCGCAGGCCATCGCGGCCGAGGCTGGCCAGCGCCGCCCAGATGGCTATGCCACGGGCGCGGCGGGAGAATTCCAAAGTCAGGTTCTTCTGTGCGTCCTTGCTCGCCGTGGCATAGGCGGCATCGCTGTTCATCGCCGCGGCCAGGGCATCGGCGTCGCGGCAGATGGCCATGGCGCTGTCGTAGGGCGTGTTCAGCCATTTGTGGCCGTCGGTCGTCCAGCTATCGGCCAGTTCCACGCCCTCGGCCAGCTCGGCCTTCGAGGAGGCCCGGGCCCACAGGCCGAAGGCGCCGTCCACATGCACCCAGGCGCCGGCGGCACGGGCCTTGGGGATCAGCTCGGCGAAGCGGTCGAACTCGCCGGTGTTGACCTCGCCGGCCTGCAGGATCAGCAGGGTGCGCTCGTCCAGCGCCGGCAGGCGTGCCGGGTCGATGCGGCCGTGCTCGTCTACCGGCGCATAGTGCAGGCGGTTCATGCCGAAGCCGAGCACGCGCAGGGCCTTCTTCACCGTGATATGCGCGGTCTCGGAGAGCACCACGCGGATTTCCGGGGCGCCCATCAGGCCATCGGCGTCGAAGTCCCAGCCCTGGCGAGCCAGCAAGGTGTGGCGTGCGGCGGAGAGGCAGGCCAGGGTGCAGGCGGTGGCGCTGGTGCCGAAGCCCACGGCGCTATCGCTCGGCAGGCCCAGGGCCTGGCACACCCAGCGGCCGGCGACCTTTTCCAGGCGATCGGCAATGGGCGAGTTGTCGAAGGATGAGGCGCATTGGTCCCATGCCAGCACCATGCGTTCGGCGGCCGCGGCGGCCGGCAGGGTGGCACCGATGACGAAGCCGAAGTAGCGCGGGCCATTGCTGGTCACCGTGGCCGGTGAGCCCAGTTCGTCGAGCTGCTGCAGTACCCGTTGGGCATCCTGGCCGGACTCCGGCAGCGGTTGCTCGAAGGCGCTGAGGGCGGCGATGGCGTCATCGTCCGGGTACACCCTGCGCTGAGCGCTGCCGTCGAAATAGGCGAGGGCGCGGCGGTCGGCCTCGGCCAGCAACTGGCGTTCCTTCATGGTGCGTACTCGGCAGGGAAAGATGGATCTACCCTAGCCGAGTGGCACAACGGGCCGGCAGATACAGGCGCTGGCCGAGTTGAGCGTTACAGTGCCATGGTGATGCTGGAGTGAGCCGATACAGTGGCCTTCGCAGGCAGTACAGTCGCCACGCTTGGTGGTTCAGTTCCCCAACATGTCGTGCATGGCGATGATCTGCTCGGCCACCTGGATCAGCTTCTGCTGGCGACTCATGGCCTGCCGGCGCATCAGGGTGTAGGCGTCTTCCTCGTTGCAGCTTTTCATCTTCATTAGCAGGCCCTTGGCCAGTTCGATGCGCTTGCGCTCGGCCAGCTGCTCGTCGCGGGCTTGCAGCTGGGCGCGCAGGGCTTGGTCGCTCTCGAAACGGGCCATGGCCACATCAAGGATCGGCTGCAGGCGGTCGGCCTGGATGCCCTCGACTATGTAGGCGCTGACGCCGGACTGGATGGCCTGGCGCATCACCTGCGGGTCGTGCTCGTCGGTGAACATGACGATCGGCCGTGGCTGGTCGCGAGTCACCAGTACCACCTGTTCCATCACGTCGCGGCCCGGGGATTCGGTGTCGATCAGCACGACATCGGGGCGTACCGCCTCGACCCGCTCGGGCAGGTCGATGGTCAGCCCGGATTCGTCGATCACCTCGAAACCGGCCTCGATCAGGGCGCTCTTCAGGCGGCCGACCTTCTTCGGGGTATCGTTGATCAGGAGTATGCGTAGCATCGTGCGTGTGTCTCGGTCCGTTACAGGGCGATGGCGGCGGCGCTGTCGGCGCGCGCATGGATGGCGAACGAGCGGGCATAGCCGGCCGGGTCACTGCCATCCCAGACGCTGCCGTCGAGCAGGGTGGAGCGGCGCATGGGCATTTCCGGCACCGGGATGCCCAGGGCTTCGGCGGCGCTGCGGTAGATGTCCAACTGGTGGATCTGCCTTGCCAGGGCGAGGTAGTCGGGGTCGTCCTTGAGCAGGCCCCAGCGGCGGAACTGGGTGAGGAACCAGATGCCGTCTGACAGCCAGGGCATGTTCACCGCGCCGTCGGCGAAGAAGCGCAACGGGTGAGCGTCCAGCCAGGCGTGGCCGAGGCCGTCCTCGTACTGGCCGAGGAAGCGCGGCTGGATGGCCGACAGCGGTGCGTCGACGTATTCGCTGCTGCTGATCAGCTGCGCGGTGCTGCGCTTGTTCTCTTCGCTCTCGTCGATGAAGCGGCTGGCCTCCAGTACGGCCATGGTCAGGGCGCGTGCGGTGTTGGGGTACTGCTCGACGAATTCGCGGGTGACGCCGAGCACCTTCTCCGGATGGTCGGCCCAGATGTTCTGGCTGGTGGCCAGGGTGAAGCCCTGGTCCTCTTCTAACGCCAGTGCACCCCAGGGGCCGCCGGCGCAGAAACCGTCGATACGCGCGGCGCGCAGGTGGGCGACCATCTGTGAAGGCGGTACCACCACGGTGTTGACGTCCTCCAGCGGATGGATGCCTTGGGCGGCCAGCCAGTAGTACAGCCACATGGCGTGGGTGCCGGTGGGGAAGGTCTGGGCGAAGGTCAGCTTTGCACCACCTTGGCGCACGCGTGCGGCCAGTGCCTCGCCGCTGGTCACACCGGCCTGCTTGAGCGGCTGCGACAAATTGAGCGCCTGGCCGTTCTGGCACAGCCCCATGAGGATGGCCATCTCGGTGGCGCTGCCGCCGAGACCCAGGTGGATGCCGTAGACCTGACCATACAGGGCCTGGGCGGCGTCCAGCTCGCCGCTCAGCAGGCGGTCGCGCAGGCCGGCCCAGGAGGTCTGGCGTTGCAGGTTGAGGGTCAGGCCGTAGGGCTGGGCGAAGCCCTGGGTGGCTGCGACGATCAGCGATGCGGAATCGGTCAAGGCCATGAAGCCCAGGTTCAGTGCACTTTTTTCCGGGGCATCACTGCCGGCGACCCAGGCCAGGGCGTCGCTGCGGGTGTTGTTGCTATCAGTCATGTCTTTGTTCCGCCGTTGAACAAAAAGGCGCCGCTTCTGCCATCAGCGAATGGCCGGAAGCGACGCCATTGTCTGTGAGCCACTCCGCCGTTGAAGGAGGCTCTGCTGCATAGGACTTAGCAAGCCATATGCCAGCACGACGGGCGCAGCGGATGGGACGCTTTCAGCGCTCCATCATCTGCTTGATCTGGTTCTGCGGGATGTGTTGCTTGCGACCTTCGCTGTCTTCGAACTCGTACATGCCGGTGTCGTCGTCCAGTTCGGGTTTGCCATCGCTGGTGAGGATCTGGCCGTCCGTGGTAACCAGCAGGTATTCGCTGGCGCAGCCGGTCAGCGCGGCAAGACAGAAGAATGCGAGAAGCCAATGTTTCATGAGGTACTCCTAGTGAGGCAGGTACCGTCACGCTATTCCCGTTGCGTTCCGTCTGGCAAGTGCACAAAAGGTCGCGGCCCGCCGAAGCGGGCCGGTCTGGTCAGCGTTCGATGATCTGTTTCACCGAACTCTGCGGGATCTGCTGCTCGTTGCCTTCGGCGTCCTCGTAGGTGATCAGGCCGGTTTCATCGTCGATCTCCGGCTTGTCCTCGGAACTGAGCATCTGGCCGTCGGTGGTGGCGATGATGTAGTCGGTGGCGCAGCCGGTTAGGCCGAACACGCAGAGCAGAGCAAGAATCCAGGGTTTCATGGTGAACTCCTTATGAAAGGGTGCCCGCGAAGGGCTTCAGAAAATCCGACCACGGCACCCGCGGTTTCGCTCCATAAAAAAAGCCCCGCACTAGGCGGGGCTTTTTGTTGCAGTAACGCTTAGATCTGTACGGCCGGGATCTTGGCGTTGGCAGCGGCTTCGCGGAACTCGGCGATCTGATCGAAGCTCAGGTAGCGATAGACGTCGGCAGCCATGCTGTCGATGTTCTTCGCGTACTCCATGTACTCCTCGACGGTCGGCAGCTTGCCGGTGATCGAGGCGACCGCTGCCAGTTCGGCAGAGGCCAGGTACACGTTGGTGGCGTCGCCCAGGCGGTTCGGGAAGTTACGGGTCGAGGTGGACACCACGGTCGAACCGGTCTGTACGCGCGCCTGGTTACCCATGCACAGCGAGCAGCCCGGCATTTCCATGCGCGCACCGGCCTTGCCGTAAATGCCGTAGTAGCCTTCCTCGGTCAGCTGGTGGGCGTCCATCTTGGTCGGCGGAGCCAGCCACAGACGGGTCGGAATGCCGCCCTTGACCTTGTCCAGCAGCTTGCCGGCAGCGCGGAAGTGACCGATGTTGGTCATGCACGAACCGATGAACACTTCGTCGATCTTCTCACCGGCGACGGTGGACAGCAGGCGGGCGTCGTCCGGGTCGTTCGGCGCGCACAGCACCGGCTCCTTGACGTCGGCCAGATCGATTTCGATGATCTCGGCGTATTCGGCGTCCTTGTCGGCTTCCAGCAGTTGCGGGTTGGCCAGCCAGGCTTCCATCGCTTGAGCGCGACGCTCCAGGGTACGGGCATCGCCGTAGCCTTCGCCGATCATCCAGCGCAGCATGGTGATGTTGGAACGCAGGTACTCGGCGATGGCCTTTTCCGGCAGCTTGATGGTGCAACCGGCGGCGGAGCGCTCGGCCGAGGCGTCGGACAGCTCGAAGGCCTGTTCAACGGTCAGCTCGTCCAGACCTTCGATCTCGAGGATGCGGCCGGAGAAGGCGTTGATCTTGCCCTTCTTCTCGACGGTCAGCAGGCCCTGCTGGATGGCGTAGTAGGGGATGGCATGGACCAGGTCACGCAGAGTGATGCCCGGCTGCAGCTTGCCCTTGAAGCGCACCAGTACGGACTCCGGCATGTCCAGCGGCATGACGCCGGTGGCGGCGGCGAAGGCCACCAGGCCGGAACCGGCCGGGAAGGAGATGCCCATCGGGAAGCGGGTGTGCGAGTCACCACCGGTACCGACGGTGTCCGGCAGCAGCATGCGGTTCAGCCAGCTGTGGATGATGCCGTCACCCGGACGCAGGGATACGCCGCCGCGGGTCATGATGAAGTCCGGCAGGGTGTGGTGGGTGTTGACGTCGATCGGCTTCGGATAGGCTGCGGTGTGGCAGAAGGACTGCATCACCAGGTCGGCGGAGAAGCCCAGGCAAGCCAGGTCCTTCAGCTCGTCGCGGGTCATCGGGCCGGTGGTGTCCTGGGAGCCGACGGTGGTCATCTTCGGCTCGCAGTAGGTGCCCGGGCGTACGCCTTGGCCTTCCTGCAGGCCGCAGGCGCGACCGACCATCTTCTGGGCCAGGGTGAAGCCCTTGCCGCTGTCGGCCGGAGCGACCGGCTTCTTGAACAGGGTGGACGGAGTCAGACCCAGCTCGGCGCGGGCCTTCTCGGTCAGGCCGCGGCCAACGATCAGCGGGATACGGCCGCCGGCGCGGACTTCGTCCAGCAGCACGTCGGTCTTCAGCTGGAAGCTGGTGACCAGCTCATCGCTGCCGTTACGGCGCACTTCGCCTTTGTACGGATACACGTCGATGACGTCGCCCATGGCCAGGTTGGTGCAGTCGAATTCGATCGGCAGGGCGCCGGCGTCTTCCATGGTGTTGTAGAAGATCGGGGCGATCTTGGTGCCGAAGCAGAAACCACCGGCGCGCTTGTTCGGCACGTTCGGGATGTCATCGCCGAAGAACCACAGCACCGAGTTGGTGGCGGACTTACGGGAGGAGCCGGTACCGACTACGTCACCGACGTAGGCAACCGGGAAGCCTTTGGCTTTCAGGGCTTCCATCTGCTTGATCGGGCCCACGGAGCCGGGGGCGTCCGGGTTGATGCCGTCGCGAGCCATTTTCAGCATGGCCAGGGCGTGCAGCGGGATATCCGGGCGGGACCAGGCGTCCGGGGCCGGCGACAGGTCGTCGGTGTTGGTTTCGCCGGTGACCTTGAACACGGTCAGGGTGACTTTTTCCGGAACGGCAGGGCGGTTGACGAACCACTCGCCGTCGGCCCAGGACTGCATTACGGCCTTGGCGTTGGCATTGCCTTTCTTGGCACGCTCGGCGACGTCGTGGAAGGCGTCGAACATCAGCAGGGTGTGCTTGAGTTGCTCGGCGGCGACTTCGGCCAGCTCGGCGTTGTCCAGCAGCTCGACCATGGTGGCGATGTTGTAGCCGCCCTGCATGGTGCCCAGCAGCTCAACGGCGCGTTGCTTGCTGATCAGCGGGGAGCTGGCTTCGCCCTTGGCCACGGCGGAGAGGAAACCGGCCTTGACGTAGGCGGCTTCGTCCACGCCTGGCGGAACACGGTTGGTGATCAGGTCGACGAGGAAGGCTTCTTCGCCAGCCGGGGGATTCTTCAGCAGCTCGACCAGGCCTGCGGTTTGCTCGGCGTTCAGCGGCTGGGGAACGATCCCTTGGGCGGCACGCTCTTCTACGTGTTTGCGATAGGCTTCAAGCACAGTTATTACCCTCATCAGTAGTCGCGGCGGCCCGCAACGCTCATCCTAAAGCCATCGCACGCCGCGCCGCTGCACTTTGTGAGTGCACTGGCCGGTGTGTCGATAGCCTCATACTAGAAGCTGCTTTCAAAGTTTTACGCCGCAGGAGCGGGAATGATGAGGGCTGGCGCAGGGTTCACTGAACCCGGCGCCAACGACGTTCCTGGCGGATCAACTGTGCTCGTGACGCTTTGAAAACAGCTTCTGACGGACATCGGCGCCTAAAAAGGCGGTCCGATTCTACTGGAACGGGACGCCAAAGTTAAGCGCAAACCCCGATCCAATCGGCCTCTTGGGTTACTGTCCGTCGTTTGTCTGGAAAGTCGAAAAAGGTCTGGTTGGTCATGATGACCCTGCCAGGGTGAGCCGCTATCATGACCGGCCTGTTTTTGCCGTGCCGCACCTGCCTCATATGTCCAATCAACGCATCAAGACGCCCTGCGTCGGCCTCTGCTCCACCGTCTACGGCGACCTGGTGTGCCGCGGCTGCAAGCGCTTCCATCACGAGGTGGTGAACTGGAACGCCTACGGCGACGACGAGAAGCGTGCGGTGTGGAAGCGCCTCGAAGTGCTGCTGGTGCAGGTGATGCAGGGCAAGGTGGAGGTGTTCGATTCCGGGCGCCTGCGCGCGCAGCTGGAACAGCACCAGGTGCGCTTCGTGCCCGAGCAGTCGGAGTATTGCTGGGCCTACCAGCTGATCGCCCGCGCCTCGCGCCTGATCAGTCGCCTGGACGCCTACGGCCTGGCCCTGTTGCCGGAGTTCCGCGACTGGGAGCTGCCGGTGTTGCGTGAGGCTATCGACCGCGAGTTCTTCCTGCTCTCCGAGGCGCACTACGAGCGTTACATCGCACCGCGCTTCCTGCGCGAGGGCGTGGAAAGCCGCGTCTGACAATTGCCGATCAATAAAAAAAGCCGCCCTTGGGCGGCTTTTTCGTTGGTGCGCCGGATCAGCGCTGAGCGTCGTAGCCCGGATGCAATCCGGGAAGTAGGCGATTCCGCCCCTGGATTGCCTCCAGGCTAACCGCTGGCTGTGGATCAGCGCTGGGCGACCAGCTCTTCCAGGTGGGCGATGATGTCGTCCGGCTTGAGCACCAGTACATCGCTCTCCAGGGCGTCCAGCACCACTTCCGCGGTATTGCCGATCAGAGCACCGGAGAGGCCGGTGCGGGCCACGGTGCCGATCACGGTGACCACCGCGCCGAGCTTCTGAGCGGTATAGGGGATAAGCACGTCGGCCGGGCCTTCCTCCACATGCAGGCGCTCGTTGCTGACGTCGTACTCGGCCTGGAAGGCCTTGCACTGCTCGCGGTAGCGCGCCTCGATGGTTTCCTTGAGCTGGAAGGTCGGGTCGGCCGCGGAGAGCATCGGCGAGGGGTGGGCGCTGATCACATGCAGGCTGCCATTGGCCAGGTGCGCGATGTCATAGCCGTTGCTGACAATGCCGGAGTGCAGGGTGCGATGCTCGGAGTCGCCGTTGCCAACGTCGACCGCGGCGAGAATGATGCCGCCGGTCCAGGGCGTGCTGGTCTTGACCATCAGCACCGGACTCGGGCAGTAGCGCAGCAGCTTCCAGTCCTCGGGGGTGAGCAGGGCCTTCTTCAGCGGGTTGTCCGGCACGTGCTGCTTGATCACCAGGCCGCAGCCTTCGGCCTGCTGCACGGCGACGATGGTCTGGTAGAGGCCGTCGTGCCAGGCCTGCTGAATGGTGGCGCTGTAGCCTTCCTGTTGCAGGCTGGCCTGCTGCTCGGCGAGGTAGGCGCCGTGCTCGCCCTTCTTGTCGCAGACCAGCAGGTGCAGGTGCGACTGGGTCACGCCGGCGATCAGCTTGGCGCGCTTGAGTGCCAGGCCCTCGGATTGCTGCGGGTCCATCACCACCAGAATGCTGCGTATGGCTTGCATGAGCGTCTCCCTGTGCTTGAAGTGCTTTGATGCAGCCCACTATAGAGGCGGCCGCTGGCGGCGGTCTTGACCTGCATCACGGCCCGGCTGGCCCCGCGCGCCTTCATCCGTATAATGGCCCGCCCTTGCTGCCGGTGCCAACTGGCCGTTGCCGTTACCTCTGGATCGTTCGCCGTGAATCTGCCTGAAATCCATCAGTTTCTTGCCTGTCCCACCCCCGCTGCCTGGGTGCAGGCGGCCCTGGCCGATCAGGAGACGCTGCTGATCGACCATAAGAACAACGAGTACAAGGCGGCCTCCACGGCCATGGCGCTGATGGCCAAATATGGCCAGGAACTGGACCTGATCAACTTCATGTCGCGCCTGGCCCGCGAGGAACTGGTGCATCACGAGCAGGTGCTGCGCATCATGAAGAAGCGGCGCATCGAGCTGCGCCCGGTGTCGGCGTCGCGCTATGCCTCTGGCCTGCGCAAGCTGGTGCGCAACCACGAGCCGCAGAAGCTGGTCGACACCCTCGTGGTGGGCGCGTTTATCGAGGCGCGCAGTTGCGAGCGCTTCGAGGCGCTGGTGCCGCATCTGGACGAGGAACTGGGCAAGTTCTACGGCGGCCTGCTGAAATCCGAGGCGCGGCACTTCCAGGGCTATCTCAAGCTGGCCTACCAGTACGGCGAGGAGGCCGACGTGGTGCGGGTGATCGAGCGGGTGCGCGAGGCCGAGCGCGAGCTGATCGAGTCGCCGGACCAGGAGTTCCGCTTTCATAGCGGTGTGCCGCAGGCCTGATCGTCATCTTGCGGGCATAAAAAAGCCGGACTCGAGGTCCGGCTTTTTCGTATTTGCAGGATCAGGCGGCGACGAAGCTGGCTTGGCAGGCGAGGGCGGCCTGGCTGCTCTGTACTTCGCTCAGGGTGTCGCGCACCACTTCCTTGGCCAGGCAGGCGCACTTGCCGCACTGCGTACCCACGCCGAGGCTCTCGCGCACGTCACGATAGCTGCAGCAGCCTTCGTAGATGGCTTCGCGGATTTGACCGTCGGTAACACCCTGGCAGAGGCAAACGTACATGGACAGACTCGAAGTGGTGTGGGGTTGCTCTTGGGGTCGGATACTAATGTTAATGAGAATGCTTGTCAAAACTTGGCGACAGTTCCTCCCGTATGGCTGGCTTTCGCATTCCAAAAAAAACCCGGCCTGGGCCGGGTTTCGTTGTAGCGGGGATTTACTGGTCGAAGTCGTCCCAGCCGCCCATTTCCTTCCAGCGGTTGACGATGCCGCAGAACAGCTCGGCGGTTTTTTCGGTGTCGTAGCGCGCGGAGTGCGCTTCCTTGCCGTCAAAGTCGATACCTGCGGCCTGGCAGGCCTTGGCCAGCACGGTCTGGCCGTAGGCGAGGCCGGCCAGGGTGGCGGTATCGAAGCTGGAGAAGGGGTGGAACGGGTTGCGCTTGAGGTCGCAGCGGGCCACGGCGGCGTTGAGGAAGCCGAGGTCGAAGCTGCTGTTATGGCCGACCAGGATGGCGCGCTTGCAACCATTGGCCTTGATCGACTTGCGCAGGCCCTTGAAGATTTCGCCCAGTGCGTGCTCCTCGCTCACCGCCTGACGCAGCGGGTGATCCAGCTTGATACCGGTGAACTCCAGTGCTGCCGCCTCGATATTGGCGCCCTCGAAGGGCTCGATGCGGAAGAAGTGGGTGTGGTCCGGATAAAGGAAGCCGTCCTCGTCCATGGCGATGGTGGTCGCGGCGATCTCCAGCAGGGCGTCGGTGGCTGAGTTGAAACCGCCAGTTTCCACGTCCACCACTACCGGCAGGTAGCCACGAAAGCGCGCGGCCATCGGGTGGCGCGGGCCGGAGGGCAGGCTGCCGTCGAGTTCGTCGTCGAAGTTGTCTTCGCTCACGCTTGATCCTCCAGCAGGCGCCATTGCAGTTTCTCGCCGGCGCGCAGCGGGATCACCAGGTTGTCACCCAGCGGCAGTTCGCTCGGACCGGTCCATTCCTCGCGCACCAGGGTGATGCGGTCGGTGTTGCGCGGCAGGCCGTAGAAGTCCGGGCCGTGCAGGCTGGCAAAGCCTTCCAGCTTGTCCAGCGCATTACGCTGTTCGAATGCCTCGGCATAGAGCTCGATGGCCGCGTGCGCGGTGTAGCAGCCCGCGCAGCCGCAGGCCGCTTCCTTGGCATGCTTGGCGTGCGGTGCCGAGTCGGTGCCGAGGAAGAACTTCGGATTGCCGCTGGTGGCGGCATCCAGCAGGGCTTCCTGGTGGGTGTTGCGCTTGAGGATCGGCAGGCAATAGAAGTGCGGGCGAATACCGCCGACCAGCATGTGGTTGCGGTTGTACAGCAGGTGATGCGCGGTAATGGTGGCGCCGACATTGGCCGGCGCGGCCTTGACGAAGGCGGCGGCATCGCCGGTGGTGATGTGCTCGAACACCACCTTAAGCGTCGGGAAGCGCTCGACCACGCGGGTCAGGTGCTCGTCGATAAAGCGCTTCTCTCGATCAAACACGTCGACTTCGGCGCGAGTCACTTCGCCGTGTACCAGCAGCGGTAGGCCAGCTTCGGCCATGGCTTCCAGCACGTGGAAGATGTTGTCGATGCTGGTCACGCCAGAGTCGGAGTTGGTGGTGGCGCCGGCCGGGTACAGCTTTGCGGCATGCACGAAGCCGCTGGCCTTGGCGGCGCGCACGTCTTCCGCGCTGGTCTTGTCGGTGAGGTACAGCACCATCAGCGGCTCGAAGCGGCTGCCGGCCGGGCGGGCGGCCAGGATGCGCTGGCGATAGGCGTCGGCCTCGTCGGCGTTGCGCACCGGCGGTACCAGGTTGGGCATGATGATGGCGCGGGCGAAAGTCCGCGCGACATCGCGGACGGTGTGCTGCAGGACGGCACCATCGCGCAGATGGATGTGCCAGTCGTCTGGGCGCAGCAGGGTAATGCGGTCGGACATGGGGATTCCCGGCAGGTAAAACGTGGGCGAATGCTACCAGTTTTGCCGGCCAGACGGCCTATCAAGTTTCCGCTGTCGTGGCCGATACGGGCTTTGAAAGCCGTATCTCCCCACGGAGCCGATCTTGCGCCAGCCCAGCTTCTTCCTGCTCAGCCTGCTTGCCAGCCTGCCTTGGTGCATGCCGGCGGCGGCCATCACTTTCCAGACACGCATGGAGAAAGTGGAGTGGAAGGTCGAGGGCGACCAGTTCGAATGCCGCCTGAGCCAGCCCATTGCCGACTTTGGTGCAGGCGAGTTCGTCCGCCGTGCCGGCGAGCAGGCCACGTTCCGTCTCAGGGCCCGCGAGCGCTGGCTGGGCGCGGGTTCCGCCACCCTGCTGGCGGCCGCCGCGCCCTGGCAGCCCGGCCGCGGCGACATCAATCTCGGGGCACTGAGCATCGGCAGCGG
Organism: Pseudomonas sp. GD04019; assembly: GCF_029837695.1. GTDB lineage: Bacteria > Pseudomonadota > Gammaproteobacteria > Pseudomonadales > Pseudomonadaceae > Aquipseudomonas. The sequence goes on along the minus strand of NZ_JAOEEA010000010.1, from coordinate 132,952 downwards.
TGAGGTGCCGTTCAACAGCAATCAGGAGCAGGCCGGGCGCCTGCTCACCGGCCTGATGGAAGGACGCAGCCCGCTGGTGCGCCATCGCACCCTGCAGGGCGGCGACAGCCTGGAAGTGCGCCTGTTGCCGATCAAGTTCAACCAGGCCTACAACGACTACCTGAAGTGCACGGTCGGCCTGCTGCCGGTCAACTTCGACCAGATCCGCCAGACCCAGCTGGGCTTCCCCGGCGGCGGCACCACGCTGGAGCCGCTGGCCCAGGCCAAGATCGACATCATCCTCGACTTCATCAAGGCCGATCCCACCGTCAACCGCATCCAGCTCGACGGCCACTCCGACAATTCCGGCAACCGCCTGACCAATCGCGATACTTCGCGCCGTCGTGCCGTGGCGGTGGAGGAGTACCTCAAGTCGCGCGGCATACCGGCCGAGCAGATCATCGTGCGCTTCCACGGCGAGCGCTATCCGCTGGTGAAGAACAGCGGCGAGGCCAATCGGGCGAAGAACCGCCGGGTGACCATGACCTTGTCCCGCGAGCCGGTAGCGGAAACCCCAGCCGAGCCCGCGCCGAGCGCCCCGCCTGCGGCCAGCGAGCCGGCGCCCGCCGCAGAGGCTCCGGCGGCACCCGCGGCGAAATCCTGACGGCGCGCCCACAAATAAAACTGTCGCTTTGTCGTTAGTGTCTGTCGCGCCCCTGTAAATCGGCCGGCACGGCCGGTAGAATCGCGGGTTTTCCGTACAACCCCGTGGAGTTGATTGGCATGGCGGACGTTAAGAAGGTAGTTCTGGCCTATTCCGGTGGCCTGGACACCTCGGTGATCCTCAAGTGGCTGCAAGACACCTATAACTGCGAAGTGGTGACCTTCACCGCCGACCTCGGTCAGGGCGAAGAGGTCGAGCCGGCCCGCGCCAAGGCCCAGGCCATGGGCGTCAAGGAAATCTACATCGACGACCTGCGCGAAGAATTCGTTCGCGACTTCGTCTACCCGATGTTCCGCGCCAACACTATCTACGAAGGCGAGTACCTGCTGGGTACCTCCATCGCCCGTCCGCTGATCGCCAAGCGCCTGATCGAGATCGCCAACGAGACCGGCGCCGACGCCATCTCCCACGGCGCCACCGGCAAGGGCAACGACCAGGTGCGCTTCGAGCTGGGCGCCTACGCGCTGAAGCCGGGCGTGAAGGTGATCGCCCCCTGGCGCGAGTGGGACCTGCTGTCGCGCGAGAAGCTGATGGACTACGCCGAGAAGCACGCCATCCCGATCGAGCGCCACGGCAAGAAAAAGTCGCCGTACTCCATGGACGCCAACCTGCTGCACATCTCCTATGAGGGCGGCGTGCTGGAAGACACCTGGACCGAGCACGAAGAAGACATGTGGAAGTGGACCGTTTCTCCGGAAGCGGCGCCGAACACCCCGACCTATATCGAGCTGACCTACCGCAAGGGCGACATCGTCGCCATCGACGGCAAGGAAATGTCTCCGGCCACCGTGCTGGCCGAGCTGAACCGCATCGGCGGCGAGAATGGCATCGGCCGCCTCGACATCGTCGAGAATCGCTACGTCGGTATGAAGTCCCGCGGCTGCTACGAGACCCCCGGCGGCACCATCATGCTGCGCGCCCACCGCGCCATCGAGTCGATCACCCTGGACCGCGAAGTGGCCCACCTGAAAGACGAGCTGATGCCCAAGTACGCCAGCCTGATCTACACCGGCTACTGGTGGAGCCCGGAGCGTCTGATGCTGCAGCAGATGATCGACGCCTCGCAGGCCAGCGTGAGCGGTGTGGTGCGCCTGAAGCTGTACAAGGGCAACGTCATCGTGGTTGGGCGCAAGTCCGACGACTCGCTGTTCGACGCCAACATCGCGACCTTCGAGGAGGATGGCGGCGCCTACAACCAGGCGGACGCAGCGGGCTTCATCAAGCTCAACGCGCTGCGCATGCGTATCGCCGCCGGCAAGGGCCGCAAGCTGTTCTGATAAGCTGAAAACCCTGCGCCAAACGAACCCCGGCCATGAGCCGGGGTTCTGTTTTTATAGGCCCGCACCAGGGCAACGATGAGGAAAACCTGATGAGACTGCTGCACACCATGCTGCGTGTCGGCGACATGGACCGCTCCATCGCCTTCTATATCGAAGTGCTGGGCATGACCCTGCTGCGCCGCAAGGACTACTCGGACGGCCAGTTCACCCTGGCGTTCGTCGGCTACGGCAACGAGGCCGAGAACAGCGTGATCGAGCTGACCTACAACTGGGGTGTCGACCAGTACGAGCTGGGTACTGCCTACGGCCATATCGCTCTGGAAGTGGAAGACGTCTACAAAGCCTGCGAGGACATCCGCTCGCGTGGCGGCAAGATCACCCGCGAGCCGGGCCCGATGAAACACGGCACCAGCATCCTGGCCTTCGTCGAGGACCCGGATGGCTACAAGATCGAGCTGCTGTCGCCCAAGCGAAACGATTGACTGCTGCTATTCTTTGTAAGTGAAAGCTTACAAAGGCAGTGGCCATTTGCCTGGCCATCGAGGTGTTCCATGACGGCTGATCCCCAGGCGCTGCGCCTGATCCGGGTTGTGCAGGAGCTGTCGATGGCGAGGGATGTGGATCGGGTGGCGGAGATTGTCCGTCGCGCGGCCCGCGAGCTGACCGGTGCCGACGGCGCCACCTTCGTTCTGCGCGATGGGCAGCAATGTTTCTATCGCGACGAGGACGCCATTTCGCCCCTGTGGAAGGGGCAGCGCTTTCCGATGAGCCTGTGCATCAGCGGTTGGGCCATGCTCAATCGCCAGGCCACGGTGATCCCGGATATCTACCTGGACCCGCGCATTCCCCACGAGGCCTACCGTCCAACCTTCGTCAAAAGCCTGGTCATGGTGCCTATCCGCACCCTGGATCCGATCGGCGCCATCGGCAACTACTGGGCCAGCCCGCATACCGCCACGGCCGAGCAGGTCGAGCTGCTGCAGGCGTTGGCCGATTCCACCTCGATCGCCCTGGAAAACGTGCAGGTCTACGCCGAGCTGGAGCGCAGGGTAGAGGAGCGCACCGGGCAGCTGGTCGAGGTCAACCATCGCCTGCAGGCCGAGGTGCGCGAACGCGAGCGGATGGCCGCCGAGGTGCGCCAGCTGTCGCTGACCGACGAGCTGACCGGGCTGCGTAACCGCCGAGGTTTTCTGCTGCTTGCCGAGCGCGAACTGGAGTCAGCGCGGCGCCGCGGCGGGCGCTGCCTGTTGCTGTATGCCGACCTGGATTATCTGAAACAGGCCAATGACCGCTTCGGTCATGCCGCCGGCGACGCGATGATCGTCGATGCCGCACAGCTGCTGCGTTCGTTGTTCCGCAGCACGGATGTGGTCGCCCGTTTGGGCGGGGACGAGTTCGTGGTGCTGGCCAGCGACTACACCAGCGGCGAGGAGGTGCTGTTGCGCATGCATCACGCGCTGGAGGCGTTCCGCCGCAATACCGGACGGCCGCTGTCGCTGAGCGTGGGGCTCGCCGAGTCTTCCCTGCGCGGTGGTAGTGACCTGGACGCCCTGCTGCAGCAGGCAGACACGGCCATGTACGCCAACAAGTGCGCGCGCCGCCGGCCGCAGGCAGTCAATCAGTAACGAAAAAGCCCCGCACTGCGGGGCTTTTCGGGTCTGACCTCAAAGGTCGTAGTCATAGTCGTTCAACTGTCGCTGCAGGCGTCGCTCATCGAGCAGGTTGTCGATGATGCGGCGCTTGGTCAGGTTGGTCTTGGCCACCTCTACCGTGCGCTCGGGGCTGTCTTCCACCTCTTCGGCGACGAAGTCATCTTCGAGTTCTTCTTTGCCAGTGCTCATGTATCACTCCAGCTTTCGGAATGCTGATGGCGCACCTTATAGCGATAAAGCCAGAGCCGGTAAAAAAGATTTTTTCAATCGGCACTAGGCCCGATTCAATGGCTTTTCAATCGTCGGAAGTCTTGGCTTTATACTCGCACAGATCCTCGATGCGGCAGGCGCCGCAACGCGGCTTGCGTGCCTGGCAGACGTAGCGGCCGTGCAGGATCAGCCAGTGGTGCGCGTCCAGCAGAAACTCCTTAGGCACGAACTTGACCAGCTTCTTCTCCACCTCCAGCACGTTCTTGCCCGGAGCGATGCCGGTGCGGTTACTGACCCGGAAGATATGCGTGTCCACGGCCATGGCGGGCTGGCGGAAGGCGGTGTTGAGCACCACGTTAGCGGTCTTGCGGCCGACCCCGGGCAGCGCCTCCAGGTCCTCGCGGTTGTCCGGCACCTGGCTGCCGTGTTTCTCGACCAGGATGCGGCAGGTCTCGATGACGTTCTTCGCCTTGCTGTTGAACAGGCCGATGGTCTTGATGTACTCGGAGAGGCCCTCGATTCCCAGGGCATGGATGGCTTCCGGGGTGTTGGCCACCGGGTATAGCTTGGCCGTGGCCTTGTTCACGCCGACGTCGGTGGCCTGGGCGGAGAGGATCACCGCGATCAGCAGCTCGAAGGGCGTGGTGTAGGCCAGCTCGGTCTTGGGTTCGGGGTTGTCTTCGTGCAGGCGGCGGAAGATCTCGTGGCGCTTGGCGGCGTTCATCGGGCGTCGTCTTGGTCGAAATGGCGAAAGAGGGCGAATAGCAGGCCGAGCAGGATAAAGCCGCCGGCGGCCTGCGTCAGCAGCGGCAGCACCGGGCTCCAGTGCCAGCCGGAGAAGCCGGGGCCCAGCAGCCAGTCGGCGTGGGCCAGCAGGCTGCCATGGCCGAGGGCCTCACGCAGGCTGCCGAGCAGCACGGCGAACAGGGCAAACCCTAGCCCCAGCTGCAGGCCGTTTCTTGCCTGCGGCTGTTCGTCCAGGGCCAGCGTCAGGCAGGGCAGCAGCAACAGCGGCAGATGGAGCGCAAGCGCCGCAGCCAGCTCGGCACTGAGCGTTTGCAGGAGCAGCTCGAGGCCGCCGACCAGCACGGCGCCGATCAGCAGCGTGGCGAGCAGCCGGCCATGCTCCCGCAAGTGCCTGCGCAACGGCGCCTGCAGCAGGTTGCACAGTGCTATCAGCAGCAGGCCGCCCAGGCCGATGGCGATGCCCTTGATCAGCAGATCGGTGCAGCCCAGCAGCGGGGCGAAGGCGAGCAGGCGCAGGGCGGGTTTCATGGTTGCGCCTCCAGCAGTCGCTGTCGTTCGGCGTCGAAGAAGCGCAGGGCGCGTTGCAGGGCGTCGCTGACGGCGCGTGAGGTGATGGTGGCGCCGGCGATCTGGTCGACCTGGCCCTGGTCCGCGCGCAACGTCCAGGTTGCAGCGTCGTCATGCACTGTCTTGCCGGTAAAACCGTTCAGCCAGCTGGTGCGCTCAGGGGCCGGCAGGTCGGCCAGGCCTGGCGTTTCCTGCTGTTGCAGAACCTTGCTGGCGAGTAGCTGGCCATCCGGAGTGATCGCCACCAACAGGCGGATCGGCCCCTCGTAGCCTTTTCCCGTCACCGGCAACAGCACCGCGCTGGGCTGGCCATTGAGGCTGGCCAGGTAGCCTTGCTCGTTACGGGCGTTGCCCAGTAGGCCGCCAGCCGGCAGCGCGATGGGCTGTTGCAGTGGACGGTTGTCGTAGCTGCCGCTTGGCAGCAGATCGAGCAGGGCGCGCTCGGCGGCGACCTGGCGCTGCTGTTCGATGCGCGGCGCGGCGAAATGCTGCAGCGTGGCGAGCAGGGCGGCGCCACACAGGCCGATCACCAGCAGGACTGCGGCCATGCGCTTCATCGCGCGGCCCCCAGGCGATCCAGGCGGGTCACGCACAGGTTCATCAGCAGCACGGCGAAGGCCAGGCCGTCCGGGTAGCCGCCCCAGGTACGAATGGCATAGGTCAGCAGGCCGACGCCGATGCCGAAGTACAGGCGCCCGCGCGGGCTATCCGGGCCGCTGACCGGCTCGGTGACGATGAAGAAGGCGCCGAGCATGGTGGCGCCGCTGAACAGGTGCAGCAGCGGCGAGCCGTTGGAGTCCGAGCCCGAGCCGTTCCAGCACAGCAGACTGGCGACGAATAGGGCGCCGAGCAGTCCGGCCGGCGCCTGCCAGCGGATCACCTTCTGCTGCAGCAGGAACAGGCCGCCGGCGAGGAAGGCCAGGTTGACCCACTCCACGCCACGCCCGCCGACTCCGCCGAAGGCCGGGTGGCTGGCGAACAGCTCGTCGATGGTCAGGCGGTCGTTGTGGCGCAGGCTGTCCAGCACCGTGGCCTGGCTCCAGCCATCCGGCAGGCCGGGGCCGAAGCCGAAGATCTGCTGCAGGGCGCCCAGCAGCCCATGCTCCGCGCCGGGCGCCGGCCAGTGCACCATCTGTGCCGGGAAGGCGACCAGGGCGAAGGCGTAGCCGAGCATGGCCGGGTTGAACGGATTGTTGCCGAAGCCACCGAACAGGGCCTTGCCGAACAGGCTGGCGAAGGCGGCGCTGGCCACGGTCAGCCACCAGGGCGCGTAGCTGGGCAGGGCCAGAGCCAGCAGCAGGGCGCTGACCAGGCCACTGCCTTCGGCCAGCAGCGGCTGCTCGAACAGGCTGCGCTCCCCGGCGGCGCGGGGTTGGCCGCGCAGGTTGCGAGCCAGCAGGTCGCAGGCACAGCAGGTGAGGGCGGCCAGCAGCAGCTGGATCAGCAGCCCCCAGCCGTTGAACCAGAGCAATGCCAGGGCGCCGGGCAGGCAGGCGAGCAGCACCCGCTGCATGCTCGGGCGTGGGTCGAAGGCGATTTCAGGGCTGCTGGTAGTCATGCAGCTGTTGCTCGGCGTTCGCCAGGCGCTGGCGGGCCTGCTGCAGGGTGTCGGCTGATGCCGCTTCGGGGTTGGCCGTCAGGCGCCGCTCCAGGCGCTGTAGCTCGGCGCGGGCGTAGGCGTGCTCGGTCTTTAGCTCGCGTAGCTTGAGGTCGACCGGTCGCTTGTCGGTACGCACCAGGTCGGGCAGTGGCTTGCCGCTGGCCTCTTCGGCGGCATGCAGGGCCTGGGCGGCTGCCTCCAGATTGGTGCGCAGCGCCTGCAAGGCTGCGTCATCCGCGCCCTGGCGCGTGGCCTTGTCCAGTTCGGCGCGACGCAGGGCGAACTGGATCTTGGCCTGCTTGAGCGCGGCGATACCCTCGGTGGGGGCGGTCGGCGCCGCTGGCGTTGCGTGCTCCAGCGCCTGCTGGGCGCGCTCGGCGGCCTGGCGCAGTTCGTCCACCTGGCGCTGCAGCTCGTCGTTGCCGCGCTGGGCCAGTTGCTTCTCGGCCTTGGCCAGCACCACTTTGGCCATGGCGGCTTCGATCTTCAGGCGCTTGTACTGGTCGTCGTTGCTGGCGACTGGCTGCGCTGGAGTCGCGGGCTGGGCTGCAGGCGCCCGCGCCGCGCGCTCGGCCTGGCGCTTGGCGTCGTTGCGCGCCAGGCGGGCGAGGTGGGCCTCGTGGCGGCTGCGGAACTGGTCGGCACGCTCGCGCTGTTGCTGCGCTTGCGCGCCGGTCAGCGGCAGGATGTCGATGCAGTCGACCGGACAGGGCGCCACGCACAGCTCGCAGCCGGTGCACTCGGCGGTGATCACCGTGTGCATCAGCTTGGCCGCGCCGACGATGGCATCCACCGGGCAGGCCTGGATGCACTTGGTGCAGCCGATGCACTCGGCCTCGCGGATCAGCGCGATCTGCGGCGGTACTTCCGGCAGCTCCAGCGGCAGCTCCGGTACTTGCAGCAGCTGAGCGATGGCGTGGATGGTGGCGCTGCCGCCCGGCGGGCACTTGTTGATCGCTTCGCCGTTGGCGATGCCTGCGGCGTAGGGCTTGCAGCCAGGGTGGCCACACTTGCCGCACTGGGTCTGCGGCAGCAGGGCGTCGATGGCCTGGATGCGTGCACTGGCGGTGCTCATGCCGCCCCCATGCCGTTGAAGCCGAGGAAGGCCAGGCCCATCAGCCCGGCGGCGATCAGCAGGATCGGCGTGCCGCGAAAGGCGGCCGGCACATCGCATTGCTCGATGCGCTCGATCAGGTCGCTCATCAGTTGCAGTACCAGCCAGAAGCCAAGGCCGCCACCGATACCCAGGGCCAGCGCGGCGGAGAAGTTCTCCAGCGAACGCGCCAGCAGCATGGCGCCGAGGCCATTGCCGAGCAGCAGTGGCCACAAGCCGTCCAGGAGTAGGGAGGGGCGCAGACGCGACAGCAGAGCCAGGCTGAGCCAGCTCAGGGCGGCTAGCAGCGGCAGGCCGATCAGCAGGTAGAGATAGCTAAGCTCGACAACCTGCAGGGCCTGTTGCAGCAGCCAGGCGCTGGGCGCGGCCAGTAGGATCAGCAGTGCTCCGGCGAGCCCCAGGGCCTGCCCGCGGGCATGACGCAGAGCATCGGCGGCGAGCGGCAGGCCGAGGATCAGGTTGCTGACCAGCGCGGCGCCGATCAGGGCGAAGAGGAAGTCGGTCATGCGTGTTTGCTCCAGGCCCGCGACTGGCGTGGCGGGCCTGTTACAAGGCTAGCCTTACTTGACGCGCTGGCCTGGCTTGGCGCCGCTGTCCGGGCTGAGCAGGTAGATTTCCTCGCCGCCGGGGCCGGCGGCCAGCACCATGCCTTCGCTGACGCCGAACTTCATCTTGCGCGGGGCCAGGTTGGCCACGTACAGGGTCAGGCGGCCTTCCAGCTTGCTCGGGTCCGGGTAGGCGGACTTGATGCCGGAGAACACGTTGCGCTTCTCGTCGCCGATATCCAGCGACAGGCGCAGCAGCTTGTCGGCACCCTCGACGAACTCGCACTTCTCGATCAGGGCGATACGCAGGTCGACGGCGGCGAAGGCGTCGAAGTTGATCTCGGCGGCCAGCGGGTCCTTGGTCAGCTCGCCATTGCCGGCTGGCTTGGTGGCTTCGGCGGCGAGGTCTTCCTTGGAGGCTTCGGTCATGGCTTCGATCTTCGCGGGTTCGATACGGGTCAGCAGCGGGTTGAACGGGTTCAGCTGGTGGTCGGCCAGCGGGGTGGCCAGATCGTCCCAGGTCAGCGGGGCGACGTTGAGGAAGGCCTCGGCGTCGGCCGCCAGCTTCGGCAGCACCGGCTTGAGCAGGATCACCAGCTGGCGGAACAGGTTGACGCCCAGGGCGCAGATGTCCTGCACCTCGGCCTGCTTGCCTTCGACCTTGTTCAGAGCCCACGGCGCCTTGTCGGCGATCCAGGCGTTGGCGCGGTCGGCCAGGGCCATGATCTCGCGCATGGCGCGGGAGAAGTCACGGGCCTCGTAGGCTTCGGCGATGCTCGGCGCTGCTGCCTGGAAGGCGGCCCACAGCTCCGGCTCGGGGTTGGCGTTGACCAGCACGCCCGCGTTGCCCTTGTGGATGAAGCCGGCGCAGCGGCTGGCGATGTTGACCACCTTGCCGACCAGGTCGGAGTTGACCTTCTGCACGAAGTCCTCGAGGTTCAGGTCGAGGTCGTCCACGCCGCGGCTGAGCTTGGAGGCGTAGTAGTAGCGCAGGTATTCCGGGTTCAGGTGGTCCAGATAGGTCCTGGCCTTGATAAAGGTGCCGCGCGACTTGGACATCTTCTGGCCGTTGACGGTCAGGTAGCCGTGCACGTTGACGCCGGTCGGCTTGCGGTAGCCGGCGCCTTCCAGCATCGCCGGCCAGAACAGGGCGTGGAAGTTGACGATGTCCTTGCCGATGAAGTGGTACAGCTCGGCCGTCGAGTCCTTGTTCCAGAAGGCGTCGAAGTCCAGCTCCGGGCGCTTGCTGCACAGGTTCTTGAAGCTGGCCATGTAGCCGATTGGCGCGTCCAGCCAGACGTAGAAGTACTTGCCCGGCTCGTCGGGGATCTCGAAGCCGAAGTACGGCGCGTCGCGGGAGATGTCCCACTCCTGCAGGCCTCCATCCAGCCATTCGGCGATCTTGTTGGCCACGGCGTCCTGCAGGGTGCCGGAGCGGGTCCAGGTCTTCAGCATGGCCTCGAAGTCGGGCAGCTTGAAGAAGAAGTGCTTGGAGTCCTTGAGCACCGGCACGGCGCCGGAGATGGCCGAGCGCGGGTTCTTCAGCTCGGTCGGCTCGTAGGTGGCGCCGCATTTCTCGCAGTTGTCGCCGTACTGGTCCTCGGCCGCGCATTTCGGGCAGGTGCCCTTGATGAAGCGGTCGGCGAGGAACATGCCCTTCTCGGGGTCGAAGTACTGGGTTACCGAGCGGGTGGCGATGTGCCCGTTGTCGCGCAGCGCCAGGTAGATGGCGGCGGACAGCTCGCGGTTCTCTTCCGAGTGGGTCGAGTGGTAGTTGTCGAAGTCCACGCCGAAGTCGGCGAAGTCGGCCATGTGCTCGGCGCGGACGTTGTCGATCAGCTGTTCCGGGGTGATGCCTTCCTTCTCGGCGCGCAGCATGATGGCCGAGCCGTGGGCGTCGTCGGCGCAGACGTAGATGGCCTGGTTGCCGCGCAGCTTCTGGAAGCGCACCCACATGTCGGTCTGCAGATACTCGAGCATGTGGCCGAGGTGGATCGAGCCGTTGGCGTAGGGCAGGGCGCTGGTGACGAGAATCTTGCGGGCTTCGGACATGATGAGCAGGCCGTACAGGTGAATCGAGGGAAGTCGGCCACTATATAGGCGCGGCGGTTTTTTTTCATCCGTACCGGGCGCGGCCCTGGGGTAATATGCCCGCCTGTTTTGCTCTGCCTTTCGGAGTTGCCCCATGAGCGCCGTCACCCGCGAAGCGGTCGAAGCCCGCCTGCGTCAGTTCACCGATCCCCATCTGAATCAGGACCCGGTCAGCGCCGGCTGCCTGCGCGAAGTCGACATCCAGGGTGGCAAGGTCGCCGTGCGCCTGGAGCTGGGCTATGCCGCCGGGCTGTTCAAGAGCGGCTGGGCGCAGATGCTGCAGATGGCCCTGGAAGGCCTGGACGGCGTGGAGTCGGCGCGGGTGCAGGTCGATGTAGCGATTGCCGCGCACAAGGCCCAGGAGCAGGTGCCGGCCCTGGCTGGGGTGAAGAACATCATCGCCGTGGCCTCCGGCAAGGGCGGCGTGGGCAAGTCCACCACCGCCGCCAACCTGGCCCTGGCCCTGGCCCGTGAAGGCGCCCGCGTCGGCATTCTCGACGCCGATATCTACGGCCCCAGCCAGGGCATCATGTTCGGCATCGCCGAAGGTACCCGTCCCAAGGTGCGCGACCAGAAGTTCTTCGTGCCGCTGGAAGCCCACGGGGTGCAGGTGATGTCCATGGCCTTCCTCACCGACGACAACACTCCGGTGGTGTGGCGCGGGCCGATGGTCTCCGGCGCGCTACTACAGCTGGTGACCCAGACCGCCTGGGACGACCTGGACTACCTGATCGTCGACATGCCGCCGGGCACCGGCGATATCCAGCTGACCCTGGCGCAGAAGGTACCGGTGGCAGGCAGCGTGATCGTCACCACCCCGCAGGACCTGGCCCTGCTGGACGCCAAGAAGGGGGTAGAGATGTTCCGCAAGGTCAACATCCCGGTGCTCGGCGTGGTGGAGAACATGGCCGTGCACATCTGCTCCAACTGTGGCCATGCCGAGCACCTGTTCGGCGAAGGCGGCGGCGAGAAGCTGGCCGGTCAGTACGGTGTCGACCTGCTGGCCTCGCTGCCGCTGTCGATGGCCATCCGCATGCAGGCCGACGGTGGCAAGCCCACCGTGGTGGCAGACACCGAGAGTCAGATCGCCATGATCTACCAGGAGATGGCTCGCAGCGTCGGCGCGCGCATCGCCCAGTCCGGGCTTGGCGCGCAGGCCATGCCGACCATCGAGATCAGCGACGACTGACCGTCGCTGATAGGTGCGAGCTTTGCTCGCGAAGCTTTCACGTAGAGCCTTCGCGAGCAGAGCCCGTTCCTACCGGGCTTCCGACGGAGGCCTTTGAACCGCGCCCTGCCTCCCGGTAAGATGCGCGATCATTTTTCAACCACTGCTTTCAGGACTCCCGCCATGAGCATCAAATCGGACAAGTGGATTCGCCGCATGGCCCAGGATCACGGGATGATCGAGCCTTTCGTCGAGCGCCAGGTGCGCACCGAGGGCAACGAGCGCCTGATCTCCTACGGCGTTTCCAGCTACGGCTACGACGTACGCTGCGCCGACGAATTCAAGGTGTTCACCAACATCCACTCGGCCACCGTCGATCCGAAGAACTTCGACGAGAAGAGCTTCGTCGATGTGAAAGGGCCGGTGTGCATCATTCCGCCGAACTCCTTCGCCCTCGCCCGCACCGTCGAGTACTTCCGCATCCCGCGTGACGTGCTGACCATCTGCCTGGGCAAGAGCACCTACGCGCGCTGCGGCATCATCGTCAACGTCACCCCGCTGGAACCCGAGTGGGAAGGCCACGTGACCCTGGAGTTCTCCAACACCACCACCCTGCCGGCGAAGATCTACGCCAACGAGGGCGTGGCGCAGATGCTGTTCCTGCAGTCCGACGAGGCTTGCGAAGTGTCCTACGCCGACCGTGGTGGCAAGTACCAGGGCCAGACCGGCGTGACCCTGCCGAAGACCTGATCGGCGCCGCCATGAAAAAAGCCGGGCTCGCCCGGCTTTTTTGTGCCCGCGGTTTGGCTCAGGTGCCTTCCGACCGCGACTCCTGGATCTGCACGGGTGGCGTATCGACCCATTGCCAGAACAACTTGTAGCCCACCGCCAACACCACCGGGCCGATGAACAGGCCGATGATGCCGCCGCTGAGCATGCCGCCCAGGGCGCCGATCAGTACCACCGGCATCGGCACGTCGACGCCGCGCCCCAGCAGCAGGGGCTTGAGCACGTTGTCGACCAGGCCGGCGAGCATGGTGTAGATGGTGAAGACGATGGTCGCCAGGGTCGGCCCTTCGCTGTAGAAGACGAAGGCGATCACCGGCAGGGTGATCAGCGGCAGTGGCAGCTGCATGATGCCCAGCAGCAGGACGCCCATCGCCAGCAGCCCCGCGCCGGGGACGCCCATGACCACGAAACCGATGCCGAGCAACAGCATCTGCACGAAGGCGATGCCGATCACGCCCTGGGCCACGGCGCGGATGGTCGAGGTGCACAGCGATACGAAATGTCCGCTGCGCTCGGGTGCGATGATGCGCGCCGCGATGCGCTGGGCGCTGCGGTGGCCGTTGTCGCCGTAGGCCATGATGATGGCGCCGATGACCAGGGCGGCGATGAAGATCAGGAAGCCGGCGCCGGCCCCGGCGATCTTGCCGAGCAGGACCAGGGTCACATCCTTGATATAGGGCGCCAGGCGTTGCAGCAGGCTGGTCAGATCGGACGAGGCCTGCTCCCAGAAACCGTGCAGCGACTCGCCGATCAGCGGCCAGCCGGCGACGGAATCGGGCGGCGAGGGGATGCGCAGCGAGCCGCTTTTCACTGTGTCGATCGCCACCTCCACCGAGTCGCTCAGCGAGGCGCCGAGCAGGTAGATCGGCAGCATCAGCAAGGCCATGGCGATCAGCACGATCAATGTGGCGGCTCGGCTGTCGCTGTTGCCCAGATGCGGCCTGAGCAGGCGGTGCAGCGGGTAAAGGGTGATGGCGAGGATCACCGACCACAGCATCAGGCTGAGGAAGGGGTGGAACACTTCATAGCAGGACACCACCAGCGCGGCGATGAGTCCGGCGCGGATCAAGGTGTCGAGTAGAGTGCGAGGCAGGTGTCTGTCCGAGTCGATGGGCGACATGGGGCGGTCCTTGGCGGCGGCGGATGGCATGCGTCAGCATAGCCGGCCAGCGGACCGCGGCCCGTCTGCAATGGGAGGGATTCACCATGAATTTAGGGAAATGGGCCGGTTGCCTGCTGCTCAACTGCGCCGCCACCCTGGCCCAGGCCGAGCTGAGCCTGCGCACCGATGGCGAGGTGTTCGGCCTGGCGCCCCGCGCGCCGCCGGCCGCCTTCGTCAAACACCTCGGCGCGCCGACTGCCGAACTGCCGCTGCAGCAGGGGCGACGTGGCCTGTTGTATGGCAATGCGCTGCTGCTGGTGTTCGAAGGCGAGCGCCTGCGCGAAGTGCGTTGCTGGAAGGTGGCGCAGTTCACCGACGAACTTTTCGTCGGCTGGCTGCAGGACGTGGAGAGTAAAGGCCAGCCCGAGGGCTTCGTGGTCGACGATCGGCTGCGCCTGGGCATGCCGCGGCAGCAGGTGAGCGATGTCCTGGCGGGACTGGAGGGGGCGGGGGACGAGCGTTCCGATCTGGTGCAGAAGAACGGCCGGCAGATCTGGCTGGGCTACGGTCCGGCGCCGGACTACCACCTGGGCGACAACCCCGACCAGTCGGTGCTGGTGTCGATCAGCGTGCTGTTCGAGCAACCCTGACGCACGAAAATGCAGTGAATTTCTCCCGCCTCGGCGAACTCTACCGCTCAGAGTTAGCCGAGGAGGGCATCTCATGTACGCGACACTGACTCACTTCTTCCCGCCAGGCCCGCGTGGCTGGCAGCTGAACGGCGCCATTCCCGGCCAGCCTGATCCGGATATCCCTGATCAGCCCGGCAAGCCCGACCTGCCGCAGCCCCCGGGTGAGCCGACCATTCCCGACCAGCCGCCACCGGCGCCGATAGCCCGCTACTGAGGCGGGCTGGACGCGGGTTATGGCACCAGCGGCAATTCGCGCTTGTGGCGCGTGTTGTCGTAGGTGCGCACGATGGTGGCGTAGGCCTCTTCACTGACCTTCTGACCGTGCAGGAATGCGTCGATCTCGGCGTAGCTCACGCCGTGGGCTTCTTCGTCCGGCTTGCCCGGGCGTAGCTCTTCCAGGTCGGCGGTCGGCGTCTTCTGCACCAGGTGTTGCGGTGCGCCCAGGTACGCGGCGATGGCGCGTACCTGGCCTTTCACCAGGCCGGAGAGCGGGGCCAGGTCGCACGCACCGTCGCCGAACTTGGTGAAGAAGCCCATCACCGCCTCGGCGGCGTGGTCGGTGCCGATCACCAGGCCATTGTTGGCGTTGGCGATGGCGAACTGGGCGACCATGCGGATGCGCGCCTTGATATTGCCGTTGACGAAGTCGCGGCGCGGCTCGGCGAGCTTCTGCAGATCTGCGACCTGTTCGCCCAGGCCGAGCACGCTGGGGGCGATGTTGACCGTGTCGTTGATGTCGGCACCGACGAATTTCAGCGAGTCCTGGGCATCGTGCTCGTCATGCTGGGTCTTGTGCGGCAGGCGCACGGCGATGAAGCGGTAACCGCCATCGCCGGTCTCGGCCCGTAGCTCCTCGACCGACAGCTGGGCCAGGCGCCCGGCGGTGGTGGAGTCGACGCCACCGCTGATGCCCAGCACCAGTACCTTCAGGCCCGAACTCTTGAGCGTGTTCTTGATGAAGTTCTTGCGCCGCTCGATCTCCGCCACCAGGGCGGCCTCGTCGGCGAAGGGCGGTACCACGTCCAGGGCGGCGGCGATTTCGGCTTGGCGGTTGCTCATGGCTGGGTCCTCATACGCGGAAAACATGTTTCAGGTAGCTGACGAAGTTCTCGTCGCGGCACTGGGTCTTGCCCGGTGTGTCGGAAATCTTGGCGACGGGCTGGCCGTTGCAGGCGGTCATTTTGATCACGATGTTCATCGGCTCGACGCCGGGGATATCGCAGGTCAGTTTGGTGCCGACGCCGAAGCTTACGTGGATACGACCGTGAAGTGCACGGTAGAGCTGCAGCGACTTTTCGAAGTCGAGGCCGTCGGAGAACACCAGCGTCTTGCTCATGGGGTCAATGCCCAGCTTCTCGTAGTGGGCGATGGCTTTTTCCGCCCACTGCAGCGGGTCGCCGGAGTCGTGGCGCAGGCCGTCGAACAGCTTGGCGAAGTACAGATCGAAGTCGCGCAGGAAGGCATCCATGGTGATGCAGTCGGTCAGTGCGATGCCGAGCAGGCCGCGGTATTCGCGCACCCAGCAGTCCAGGGCGGCGCTCTGGCTGTCGATCAAACGCGGGCCGAGCTGCTGGTGGGCCATCAGCCACTCGTGGGCCATGGTGCCGAGGGGCTTGAGGTCCAGCTCGCGGGCCAGGTGCACGTTGCTGGTGCCGACGAAGCGCCCGGGGAAGTCGCGCTTCATGATCTTCACCATCTGCTCCTGCACCCGGTAGGAGAAGCGCCGGCGGGTGCCGAAGTCGGCGACCTGGAAGCCGTCCAGCTCATCGGCCGAGGCCTCGCGCTTGAGCCAGTCGAACTTGTCGTACAGGCGCTCGCTGGCCTGCTCCAGCAGCACCTCGCGGTAGCGATAGCGGTTGCGCACCTCGCTGATGATGGCAAGGAGCGGGATCTCGTAGAGGATCACGTGCAGCCAGGGCCCGCGCAGGCGGATGCACAGCTGGCCGTCCTCGATGGCGGTTTGCACGTGGCGCGGGTTGAAGCGGAACAGGCCGAGGAAACGGATGAAGTCCGGCTTCATGAACGGGATGCGTTCGAGGAAGGCCAACTGGTCGGCGGTGACTTCCAGCTCGGCCAGGCGCTCGATCTGGTAGCGGATCTCGGCCAGGTAGGGCGTCAGGTCCTCGGCGTTGCGGCAGCGGAACTCCCACTCCACCTCGGCGTTGGGGTAGTTGTGCAGCACCGCCTGCATCATCGTCAGCTTATAGAAGTCGGTGTCCAGCAGGTTCTGCACGATGCGCTCGGCGAATACGCTCTCGGTCATCTCAGTTGTCTCCATCCATGTTCAGTGCCGCATCCAGCTCATCCAGGCTGGCGTGCAGGGCGATGCCGGCGGCGCGCATCGCGGCGCAGGCGCTGTTGGCGGTGTCCTCGGCGATCGCCCGGCAGGCCGGCAGGTACACATCGACCAGGAAGCCGGCGCGGCGCAATTGCAGGGCGGTGGTCTTCACGCAGTAGTCCAGGGCCAGGCCGCCGACCAGCACGCGGTTCACGCCATTGTGCCGGAGAAACTCGATGACGCCCGTGCTGCGTTTCTCGGCCAGGTCGTGGTAGCAGGCGCCGTAGGGGTGCAGGTCCGGCTCCACGCCTTTCCACACGAAGTAGTCGTAGTCCAGCGGGGCGGGCAACTCGTCGAGCAGCTCGAAGCCCGGCGTGCCCGGCACGCAGTGGCTGACCCAGGACAGGTCGGCATTGGCCAGCGGCAGCGGCTTGAGCATCTCCGCGTGGCTCGGCGCGACCCAGGCGGCCTGCGGGCTGTGCGCGTCCTTGCTACCCAGGCGCATGACAGCGCGTTCGGCCAGTTGGTTGAGGGCAGGGGCTATGGCATCGCCGCCGGGAACCGGCAGCTCGTTCGGGCACAGGGGAGTGAAGCCCTTTTGCGCATCGACGTCGAAGCTGGCGATTTTCATCTTGGCATTCCTTGTTGCCGTGAAGGTGGTTACATATTCCATCTGATGAAATAAGTTGGCAAGCGCTTTTTACCGGGACGGATGAAATTCTGTGAGTTATTCGTCAAGATGAAATAAGTCGCTGGAATTCGAAGGAGAGGAACATGGCTGCCGCCGAAGTGCTGGCCGGGGTGGACATCGTGGCGCTGCGCCTGGGGGAAGAGGGCGCGCTGCAGCTGCTGCTGATTCGCCGTGGCCAGGCGCCGTTCGAGGGGCAATGGGCACTGCCCGGCGTGCTCGTCAACGGCCGTTGCGCCGACGCCAGCCTGGATGCCGCCGCCGAGCGCGCGTTGCAGGACAAGGCGCGCATCGCCCCGCATCACCTGGAACAGGTGGCCACCGTGGGCAACGCGGTGCGTGATCCGCGGGGCTGGTCGCTGTCGACCTTCTACCTGGCGCTGCTGGCGCCGGACACCGAGCTGCAGGGCGATGACCTGCGTTTCGTCCCCCTGGACCAGGTGCTGGGCGAAGAACTGCCGTTGCCGTTCGACCACGTCCAACTGGTGGTCCAGGCCGCCGAGCGCCTGGCCGGCAAGGCGGTGTACACCTCGCTGCCGCTGTACCTGTTGGCGCCGCGTTTCACCGTGACCGAGGCGCTGGCCGCATTCCAGGCCAGCCTCGGCCAGGCGGTGCAGCACACCACGCTACGCGGCCGGCTGGAGAAGATGAAGCAGCATGGCTGGATCGCGGATACCGGCGAGAAGAACCAGCCGAAGATGGGCCGCCCGCAGAACCTGCTGGAGCACCGGCCGCAGGCCGCCGGAGGGTTCATCTTCGACCGCAGCGTGCTGTCCTGATGTGAACTTGGCCGGGCTGTCGGCTACGCTGCGAGAACTCCCTAAGCACAGTCGTCCGTCCCGGCGGGCAGTGGAAGTCATCCCCATGAAGCGCCCTCTTTCCGTCCTGGCCCTGCTCCTCAGCTGTAACGCCTTGCCGGTCGGCGCCGCCGGGCTCGCCGCCGAGCTGGTGGACGGCCAGGGCCAGCCGCTGGTCAACGCCGTACTCAGCCTCAAGGGCGTGGGCGCCTCGACGCACAACGAGCCGGCGATCATGGACCAGCGCGACAAGCAATTCGTGCCCAGCGTGCTGGCCGTGCGCAGCGGCACCGCGGTGAAATTCCCCAACAGCGACGACATCCGCCACCACGTCTATTCCTTCTCGCCGACCAAGCGCTTCGAGCTGCGCCTGTACAAGGGCACGCCCAGCGAGCCGGTGCTGTTCGACAAGCCCGGCGTGGTGGTGCTCGGCTGCAATATCCACGACTGGATGGTCGGCTACGTCTACGTCACCGACGATCCCTGGTTCGCCGTCAGCGATGCCCAAGGCCGGCTGATCCTCGACGGCCTGCCCGCGGGCAGCTACCAGGTCACCCTGTGGCACCCGCAGCTGCAGAACATGCTGCCGCTGAATGCCGGCAGCCTCGACGTGCCGGCGGCCGGGCTGAGCCAGCGCTTCCCGCTGCAGCTGGCTGGTGGTGCGGTGGCACCCGCTGCGCCCAAGCCCAGTGCCTTTGGCGAGGCCTTCAGGAAGGCGGCGAGTGAAGTTCAGCCATAGCTTTCAGGCGCGCATCGCCGGGGTCCTGATCATCCTCCTCTCGGTGGTGGTCGGCGCGCTGTACTTCTCGGTCAAGGCCGCCACCGGCGCGGCGGTGCAGAGCCAGTTGCGCGAGGACCTCGAGGTCGGCGGCCGGGTGCTGGAGCAACTGATCGAACTGCGCGGCAGCCAGTTGCGCGATGCCGTGCAGGTGCTGGCGGCCGACTTCGGTTTCAAGGACGCGGTGGCCAGCGGCGACGGCGACACCATTCGCTCGGCGCTGGCCAACCATGGCGCGCGGATCAATGCCGACGCCGTGTTGCTGCTGGCGCTGGACGGCAGCCTGCAGGTCAGCAGCGACCCGCGCATCGGCGCCGCGGCGGCCGAGCGCCTGGCCGGCCGGGTAGTCGAGCAGGCCGGGCAGGGCGCCCAGGTGTTCCTTCTGCCGGTGGAAGGCGAGGTCTACCTGCTGGTGGCTTCCGCCGTCAGCGCGCCGCTGCCGATCGCGCGGGTGGTGATGGGTTTCCACATCGACGAAAGCTTCGCCCAGGAGCTGCGTGAACTGACCCACCTGGAGCTGACCCTGGTGTCCATCGAGCGGGGCGCGGCCACCGGCTGGATCAGCACCCTGCCGCCCAGCGTGCACGGCCGCCTGCGCGAGGAGATCCTGCAGCAGAAGCAGGACAGCGGCAGCCGCCTGCTGCAGGCCGGCGACCAGCGCTACCTGGGCGAATGGCGCAACTTGGCCAGCGCGGGCGACTATCAGGTGCTGGCGCTGCTGCACAAATCCCTGGACCAGGCCGAGCAGGCCTTTGCCCCGCTGGATCACGACATCCTGCTGATCGCCCTGGCCGCCTTCTTCGGTTCCCTGCTCGGCGCGTTGCTGCTGGCACGCAGCCTGGCGCAGCCGGTGCAGGAGCTGGCGCGCGTGGCGCGGCGCATCGGCCGGGGCGATTACTTCAGCCCCATCGCCCTGCAGCGCCGCGACGAGCTGGGCAGCCTGGCCCAGGCCTTCACCAGCATGCAGGAGGGCATCGCCGAGCGGGAGCGGCAGCTGGCCCACAACGCCCTGCACGATGCCCTGACCGGCCTGCCCAACCGCACCCTGGCCCTGGAGCGGCTGGGCAGCGCGATCAGCGCGGTGCGGCCCACCGCGCTGCTGCATATCGGCGTGGGCAACTTCCGCACCATCCTCGACAGCTGTGGCGCCGACGGTGCCGACCTGGCCCTG
This sequence comes from Pseudomonas sp. GD04019, assembly GCF_029837695.1. Classification (GTDB taxonomy): domain Bacteria; phylum Pseudomonadota; class Gammaproteobacteria; order Pseudomonadales; family Pseudomonadaceae; genus Aquipseudomonas. The sequence continues at coordinate 112,980 of NZ_JAOEEA010000010.1, read as the reverse complement.
CAGCAACTGAGCCGGCGCCTGCAGGCCATCCTGCGCCCCGGCGACAGCCTGGCGCGGCTGGTCAACGACGAGATGCTGCTGATGCTGGAGAACAGCGACAGCGATAACGCCATCGCCGCGGCGGACCGTCTGCACCAGTTGCTGCTCAAGCCAATGCGCGTCGGTACCCTGGACGTCGCCCTGGACTGCAGCATCGGCATCGCCGCCTATCCCGCCCATGGCGACAGCCCGGACGACCTGCTGCGCCGTGCCGCCATCGCCATGCAGGACGCCGCCCAGCAGTCCGGGCGTCTGGAGCTGTACCAGGAAGGCCGCGACGACGCCCACCAGCGGCAGATCAACCTGGTGCGCGATCTGCGCCACGCCGCCGAGCGCGGCGAGCTGATCCTCTACTACCAGCCCAAGCTGGATATTTCCGCGCGCCGGGTGCATGGGGCCGAGTGCCTGCTGCGCTGGAACCACCCGCATTACGGCATGGTGTCTCCCGGCGAGTTCATCCCGCTGGCCGAGCGCACCGGCAGCATCCAGCTGCTCACCACCTGGGTGATCGGCGAGGCGCTGCGCCAGCTCCACGCATGGAACGGCCATGGCCTGGTCATGCAGGTGTCGCTGAATATCTCCGCCGAGGACCTGGGCGATCTGCAGCTGGCCGAACGGGTCCGGCGACAGCTGGTGGAGCAGGGCGTGGCAGCCGAGCAACTGGTGTTCGAGATCACCGAGAGCGCCATGATGCGCGACCAGCAGCGCGCCCTGGATGTACTGCTGCGCCTGCGCGCCTGCGGCATCCAGCTGTCGGTGGACGACTTCGGCACCGGCTATTCGTCCCTGGCCCAGCTCAAGCGCATGCCGGTGCAGGAGCTGAAGATCGACCAGTCGTTCATCCGCGAGCTGGACGAACACAGCGAGGATGCGGTGATCGTCCGTTCGACCATCGAGATGAGCCACAGCCTGGGCCTCAAGGTGGTGGCCGAGGGTGTGGAACTCGCCCCCATGCTGGAACTCCTGGCGCGCTGGGGCTGCGATACCGCCCAGGGTTATCTGATCGGCAAGCCGATGCCGGCCGCCGCTTTCGAGCAGTGGTTGCGGCAATGGCAGGGCTCCCCACTGGCAAAGGTCTTCTGAGCATGCGCACACGCCTGATCGTCTTTCTCTGCGGCCTGTTGCCGACGCTGGCCGGCGCCGAGCAGGGGCGCCTGCTGGCTACCGGCGGCGCGACCAGCATCGACGGCGCGGCCGGCGGCGGCATCGTGCCCTGGGCGGTGCTGGCCGGTTACGGTGAGGAGGGCGAGTGGGGTGCCACCGGCTTCCTGACCCGGGTGGAGACCGGCGACTACCGCCTGGACGTCGGCGGCCTGGCCGTGTCCTACGGCAACCGGGTCGAGCTGTCCTACGCCCGCCAGCGCTTCGACCTGGGCACCCTGGCGCGCGACCTGAGCCTGCCAGACAACAGCCTCAGCCAGGACATCCTCGGCCTCAAGGTGCGTCTGTTCGGCGACCTGATCTATGACCGCTTGCCGCAGGTGTCCCTGGGCATCGAGCACAAACGCCAGAAGGACTTCCTGGTACCCAGCCTGGTCGGCGCCCAGCGCGACGAGGACACCGAGGCCTACGTGGCCGCCAGTCGCCTGCTGCTCGGCGCCGCCTTTGGCTATAACCTGCTGCTCAACGGCAACCTGCGCTACAGCCGGGCCAACGAGCAGGGCCTGCTGGGCTTCGGTGGCGACCGCCGCGACGAGCATTCGCTGCTCAAGGAAGGCTCCATCGCCGTGCTGCTCAACCCGCGTTGGGCCGTGGGCGTGGAGTACCGCGAGAAGCCGGACAACCTGAGCTTCGCCGGCGAGAGCGACTGGTCCGACCTGTTCGTCGGCTATTTCCCCAACAAGCACCTGGCCGTGGTGCTGGCCTACGCCCGGCTCGGTGAGATCGCCGGCCTCGATCATCAGGACGGGGTCTACCTGTCCCTGCAGGGGAGCTTCTGATCATGCGCGGATTGTCGATCATCCTGGCCTTGCTGCTCGGCGCCTGCGCCGCCAGCCCGCCGCCACCCAAGGACGACAGCCTGTATCGCGGCCTGGGCGAGCACCAGGGCATCACCCGTATCGTCGAGGGCATGCTGCTCAACGCGGCGCGCAACCCGCGCATCACCCATCACTTCGCCGACATCGATATCGAGCGCCTGCGCGACAAGCTGATCGAGCAGATCTGCGTCGAGGCCGGCGGCCCCTGCGTGTACACCGGCGACAGCATGGAGGAGAGCCACAAGGGCCTGAACATCGACCGCGGCGACTTCAATGCGCTGGTCGAGGACCTGATCGACGCGATGGAGGCAGAGGGTGTCGCGGTGCCGGTGCAGAACCGCCTGCTGGCGCGTCTGGCGCCGATGCGCGGGCAGATCATCGAGCGCTGATCGCTTCCCAGCCTGCGTGCGTGGCGCGAGATAGACCCTTTGCCTGGGCCAAGTCGGCGAATCTGAGCTATCACTGAAGGCGGAGCACCATCACGGAGCCGGCGGATGGCCGGGGAGGCAGGGACATGAGGTTCTCGATCGGGGCGAAGCTGTGGATCAGCTTCTGCGCGATTCTGCTGGTCATTGTCGTCATCGGCGGCATTTCCTACCGCAACACCCTCAACATGCTGGAGACCTCGCGCTGGGTCGCCCATACCCATGAGGTGGTGGCACAGCTGAACACCGTGCTGTCTCTGGTGCAGGACGCCGAGACCGGCCAGCGCGGCTTCCTCATCACCGGCGCCGACCGCTACCTGCGGCCCTATGCGGACGCGTTGCCACGCCTGGACCGGGAACAGCGCAACCTGCGCCAGCTGACGGCCGACAACCTGCAGCAGCAACAGCGTCTGGACCGGCTCGAGCCGCTGATCGAACAGCGCCTGCAGTCCCTGCGCGAGACCATCGAACTGAGCCGCCAGCAAGGCTTCGAGGCGGCTCGCGAGCGCGTGTTGACCGACCAGGGCAAGCAGCTGATGGGCGACATTCGCGCGCTGGTCGCCGAACTGATCGCGGAGGAACAGCGCCTGCAGGGGCTGCGGGATACCGCCGCTGCCGAGAGCGCCAGCACTTCGCAGAGCGCCATCCTCATCGGCCTCATTCTCTCTGTGCTGTTGGTGGTGGCCGCCGCACTGTTTCTTACCCAGCACATCGCGCGTCCGCTGCGTGCGGTCAGCGAGGTGGCTGACCGGGTTAGCGTGGGCAACCTGGCCGTCGAACTGCCCATCAGCCGGCGCTCGGACGAGATAGGTGCATTGCAGGTGGCCATCGTGCGCATGCTGCAGTCGCTGCGGCAGACCGCCGAATCGGCGCGGCAAATCGCCGCCGGCAACCTGGCCGTGGAGGTGCAGCCGCAGTCGCGCGACGACCAGTTCGGCCATGCCTTTGCCGACATGCTCCAGGCCCTGCGCCATGTGGCCGAGTCGGCGCGGCAGATCGCCGCCGGCAACCTGGCCGTGGAGGTGCGGCCGCAATCCGCCAGCGACCAGTTCGGCCAGGCCTTCGCGCGCATGCTCCAGGCCCTGCGGCAGATGGCCGAATCGGCGCGGCAGATCGCCGCCGGCAACCTGACCATCGAGGTGCAGCCACAGTCGCCTGGCGACCTGCTGGGCAACGCCTTTGCCCAGATGCTGGTGGACCTGCGCCAGATCAATGGCGATATCCGCAGCGGCATCGGTGTGCTCACCGATTCGGCCAGCGAGATCGCCGCCGGTGCCTACCAGATCGCCAGCGGCACGGCGGAAACCGCCACCGCCATCAGCGAAACCAGCGCCACCATGGAGGAGATCAAGCAGACCGCGCTGCTCTCCAGCCAGCGTGCGCTGTCGGTGTCGCAGGCGGCGCAGCGCTCGTTGCAGGTGTCGCAGGACGGCCGTCGCGCGGTGGACGAGGTGGTGGAGGGCATGCGCCGCATCCAGCAGCAGATGGAGCAGGTCGGCGAGAACATCACCCACCTGGCCGAGCAGGTGCAGACCATTGGCGAGATCATCGCCACGGTCAACGACCTGGCCGAGCAATCCAACCTGCTCGCGGTCAACGCCTCCATCGAGGCGGCCAAGGCCGGCGAGCAGGGCAAGGGCTTCTCGGTGGTGGCGCAGGAAGTGAAGAGCCTGGCCGAGCAGTCCAAGCAGGCCACGGTGCAGGTGCGCGGCATTCTCGGTGAGATCCAGCGCGCCACCAGCAGCACGGTGCTGGCGGCGGAGCAGGGCAGCCGCGCGGTGAGCGAGGGGGTCAAGCAGTCCGGCCAGGCCGGCGAGGCGATCCGCCTGCTGTCGCTGAACATCGACGAGGGCGCCCAGGCGGTGGCCGAGATAGCCGTGTCGGCCCAGCAGCAACTGGCCGGCATGGACCAGCTGGTGCTGGCCATGGAGAGCATCCGCGAGGCCAGCAGCCAGAACATGTCCAGCTCCAAGCAGGCCGAGGCGGCCGCCCAGGGCTTGCACCAGCTGGGGCAGAAGATGAAGGGCATGCTCGCGCGCTTCCAGATCTGAGTCAGCTCCGGAGTTTTTCGCAAAAACTCCGGAGTTTTTCGCAAGAAGCCGTCATGCCGCTGTCACTAGAGTCCTGCATCCCGCTCCGGATGCGCGCGTTCGCGTTGCGCTTGTGCCGCCGGAGCCATGGACTAAACCCAAGGTAGAGGCCGCGCTATTGCCGTCGGTCGGCATCCTCATGGGGCCCGGTCAATGGGCCCTGTCGTCGTTTCCGGGAGGGGAGTGGCGTGATGGGGCGCCGCCGGTGGGCGTCTACCTGTACAGCCCCGGCCCAACGGCCGGGGAATCGAGTGTCCGTCACGAGCGGGCGCGTTTGCCAACCCAGTCGCGGCCAACCCCGCGGCCATAACAACAAGCGAGAGGGCATCGTCCCATGACAGCTAGCACCCCCATGCTGATCACCTTCGTGGTGTACATCGCCGCGATGGTCCTGATCGGCCTCGTCGCCTACCTGCGTACCAAGAACCTGTCCGACTACATCCTCGGTGGCCGCAGCATCGGCAGCTTCGTCACCGCCCTGTCTGCCGGCGCCTCCGACATGAGCGGCTGGCTGCTGATGGGCCTGCCGGGCGCGATCTTCGTCGCCGGCATCTCCGAGAGCTGGATCGCCATCGGCCTGGTCGTCGGCGCCTACCTCAACTGGCTGTTCGTCGCCGGCCGTCTGCGCGTGCAGACCGAGCACAATGGCAACGCCCTGACCCTGCCCGACTACTTCACCAACCGCTTCGAAGACAACAGCCGCATCCTGCGCATCTTCTCTGCCCTGGTGATCCTGGTGTTCTTCACCATTTACTGCGCCTCGGGCGTGGTCGCCGGTGCCCGTCTGTTCGAAAGCACCTTCGGCATGAGCTACGAGACCGCCCTGTGGGCCGGTGCCGCCGCCACCATCGCCTACACCTTCATCGGTGGTTTCCTGGCAGTGAGCTGGACCGACACCGTGCAGGCCACCCTGATGATCTTCGCCCTGATCCTCACTCCGGTGATGGTGATGGTCGCCACCGGCGGCATGGACAGCACCTTCGCTGCCATCCAGCTGGAAGACGCCACCAACTTCGACATGCTCAAGGGCGCCACCTTCATCGGCGTGATCTCGCTGATGGCCTGGGGCCTGGGCTACTTCGGTCAGCCGCACATCCTGGCGCGCTTCATGGCCGCCGATTCGGTCAAGTCGATCCCGGCCGCCCGCCGCATCTCCATGACCTGGATGATCCTCTGCCTCGGCGGCGCCGTGGCTGTGGGCTTCTTCGGCATCGCCTACTTCTCCGCCCATCCGGAACTGGCTGGCCCGGTCAGCGAGAACCCGGAGCGTGTGTTCATCGAACTGGCGAAGATCCTGTTCAACCCGTGGATCGCCGGCATCCTGCTGTCCGCCATCCTCGCCGCGGTGATGTCCACCCTCAGCTGCCAGCTGCTGGTGTGCTCCAGCGCCCTGACCGAGGACTTCTATAAGGCCTTCCTGCGCAAGGGCGCCAGCCAGAAAGAGCTGGTCTGGGTCGGCCGCGCCATGGTGCTGCTGGTCGCCATCATCGCCATCCTCCTGGCCTCCAACCCGGATAACCGCGTACTGGGCCTGGTGTCCTACGCCTGGGCCGGCTTCGGTGCGGCCTTCGGTCCGGTGGTGATCCTCTCCGTGCTGTGGAAGGGCATGACCCGCAATGGCGCCCTGGCCGGCATGATCGTCGGTGCGGTGACCGTGGTGGTGTGGAAGAACTGGATCGGTCTGGGTCTGTACGAAATCATCCCGGGCTTCATCCTCGCCACTCTGGCCATCGTGCTGTTCAGCCGCATCGGCAACGCGCCGTCCGCCGCCATGAACAAGCGCTTCGACGAAGCCGAGCAGGAATACCAGGACGCCCACCTGTAATACCCCACGCGTAGGCGGCCGGTCGTCCGTCCACGCGTTCCGCTCCGTCGGCAGCCATCCCTCATCGGCTGGCGACGGGGCACCACGTACGACCTTTAGTGCTTTACGGCCCACGTCTCCCGGCGATGGGCCGTTTTTTTGCCCGCGAGAAACACCCCGCCTGGCTTAGAATGCGCGGCCTAGCCGTTTTCGCACATCTGCCATGAATTCTTCCGCCATCGCCCTCCTGCAACAGCATCTCGACCAGGCCTTCGCCTGCCTGCCCGATGAGGCGCGCCGGCTGTTCCATGGCCGCTGCCGGCAATGGCCGGGGCTGGAGCATGTCACCGCCGACTGGCTGCAGGGCGTGCTGCTGGTGGCGCTGTTTCGTGAGCCCGAGGCGCAGCCGCTGGCCGGGCTGAAAGACATGCTGCTGCAGTTCGCCGCCACGCCGGCCTGGGCGCGCAGCGGCGCGTGCCACCTGCTGCTGCAGCACCGCTACACGGCCGACAGCGCCACCGAGTACCTGGTGGGCGAGGCCATCGACGGCGGCGAGATCGAAGAGGGTAGCCTGCGCTATCTGCTCGATTTCGGCCGCAAGCAGAACAACGGCCTGTTCCTCGACATGCGCCTGGGCCGCCAGTGGGTGCGCGAGCAGGCGGCCGGGCAGCGGGTGCTCAACCTGTTCGCCTACACCTGCGGCTTCTCGGTGGCGGCCATCGCCGGCGGCGCGCAGAAGGTGGTCAATCTGGACATGTCGCGCCCGGCCCTGAGCCGCGGCCGCGACAACCATCGGCTGAATGGTCATGAACTGTCGCGGGTCAGCTTCCTCGGCCACGACTTGTTCAATTCCTGGGGCAAGCTGCGCAAGGACGGCCCCTTTGATCTGATCATCGTCGACCCGCCGAGCTTCCAGAAGGGCAGCTTCGTGCTGACTCGCGACTACGCCAAGATCATGCGTCGCCTGCCGGACCTGCTGGCGCCGGGCGGGCGGGTGCTGGCCTGCGTCAACGACCCGGCCATCGCGCCCACCTTCCTCATCGACGAGATGGCCCGCGAGGCGCCGCAGCTGCGCTTCGTCGAGCGCCTGGCCAACCCGCCGGAGTTCGCCGACAGCGACCCGGACGCCGGACTCAAGGTGCTGCTGTTCGGCAACGCCTAGCTGCGCTGCACGCGGCGCCATTGGCTCGGCGGCAGGCCGACCAGGCGCGAGAACACCCGTGCCAGGTGGGCCTGGTCGGCGAAGCCACAGTCCAGTGCCACTTCGGCGATGGAACGACCTTCGCCGCCCAGCAGGGCCTTGGCTCGTTCGATGCGCAAGTGCGTACGCCACTGCTGTGGCGAATAACCGGTGCTGCCGTGGAAGGCGCGGGAAAAGTGGCTGCGCGACAGGCCGCATTCGGCCGCAAGGCGGGCAATCGACAGCTCGCCGCCGAGATTGCTGGCGATCAGCTCCTTGGCGCGGCGCTCCTGCCAGGGTGCCAGGCTCGCCGACTGCTGACGCCGCCGTTGGCTGATCTGCGCGTACAGGGCAAGCATCACCTCGTCGATCAGTTTGCCTTCTGTCGGCACCTGTTCGGCGTGGGTGGTGGTTGCCAGACTGCCAAAGGCGCAGTCAAAGCTTTCAGTGCGCGATTGGCGATTGCGCTCGGTGGAGTTGCCGCTGGTGTCGATCAGCAGCTTCTCGATCGCCGAGGGCGGTAGGCAATTCGACCCGTTGCCCGAATAGTTGATGCCGATGTTGCCCTTGAGGCGGCCTCCCGAATAGACCAGCCTGCCGCCGCGCCAGGAGCGGTGGGAAATGAACTCCTTGAGCTCGATGGTGACGGTGAAATCGCCATCATCGACTGTGCCCTGTTTCGCGTGCCGTCGCTCAGCCCCGCGCTCGTCCCGTGTTCCGTCGTTGCCCATACGACGTGCTCCTTGTAACCGGTGGGGCGCGCCTTTCTCCTCCTGGCGGGTGGTCATCGGCCTTCTGCGAAGCCTGTGCAGACCGCGGCCGCCTATGGCGCGCAACGTTATGGCAGGGAAACATCATCGCGCCGAGGGCGCGCGGCAGAAACCCGCTTATGGGGACATCGACTGCCAAGGGAGGGCTATGAACGGACAGGACTAGCCGAACTGGTGGCGGTATTGCGCCGGCGTCAGCCCCAGGCGTTCGCTAAACAGCAGGCGCATGCAGCGCACACTGCGAAAACCGCTGCGGAAGGCCACGGTTTTCAGCGGCAGCTCGCTGGTTTCCAGCAGCTGTCGGGCGCGGTCGATGCGCGCGTTCTGCACGAACTCCATGGGTGTGACTCCGGTCTCGCGGACGAACACACGAGCGAAGTTTCGTGCGCTCATGCCGGCGATGGCGGCCAGGCTTTCCACGCTGAGTTCGCCGTCCAGATGCTCCAGCACGTGCTGTTGCACATGGCTGATTGGCGAGGCTTCGCGCGCCACTTCCGCCAGCATGGGGCTGAACTGCGCCTGGCCACCCTGGCGCTTCATCGCCACCAGCAGCACTTTGGCCACGCTCACCGCGATATGCCGCTCGTGATCCTCGGCGAGGATAGCCAGCGCCATGTCGATGCCGGCGGTCACGCCGCCAGAGGTGAACAGGCGGTCGTCGCGGATGAAGATCTGGTCGGTACCGATGCAGGCCGAAGGGTGGCGGCGCGCCAGGCGCTCGGTGTAGTTCCAGTGGGTAGTGGCCTGGCGGCCATCGAGCAGGCCGGCCTCGCCGAGAATGAATGCCCCGGTGCAGATCGAGCCGTGGCGACAGGAGGCGCCGGCGGCGTCGCGCAACCAGGGCAGCAGCTTGCCGTGTTCGCCGTTGTAGGCGCCTGGGCCGCCTGGCACCAGCAGCAGGTCGAACGCCTGGGGCGCCTCGCTCAGGCGGTAGTCGGCCAGCAGTTGAATGCCATTGGAGGCGCGTATGTGCAGGTCATCGCTGCTGCTGACGGTGCTGATGCGGTATTGCGCGTCTGGCGGCAGGTAGCGGTTGGCGATGGAAAACACCTCGATAGGCCCCGCCACGTCGAGCAGCAGGACATCGGGAAATAGAAGTATCGCCACGCTTTTCATCGGTCGCGCCGCTCTGGCATCAGGGTTAGAGCCGCAAGCTTAGCAGCCCTGCGCACCCTGAGAAGTCGACCTAGGTAGCAACGCCGCTAGCGGCTCAGAAACTGAAGCACGAACAGCCGAACGCCCCCCAAAAACCTTGGAAGTCGCTGATCGGCACTGACGACTGCCGTGCCCGCTCATGGCTGTGGGCATGCACGGCGCAGCTGCCGATGCACTGGTGCACGGCAGCCACCAGCGGTGCGGCCGGCTTCCAGTGGCCGGGCACCTTGGCCACCGGCGACCAGTCGGGCAGCACTGGCAGTTGTGGCGGGCCGAGTTTGTCGAACTCGGCGGCTGAGTACACCACCTCGCCGCCAACCACGGTCAGTACCGATTCGATCCACTTGATGGCTTCTTCCTCGACGCTGAAGAAGTCCGCCGACAGTGCGGTCAGGTCCGCCAGCTGGCCGACCCTGATCTGCCCCTTCTTGCCCTGTTCGCTGGAGAACCAGGCGCTGCCGTGGGTGAACAGCTGCAGCGCGGTCTCGCGTGGCAGGCCCTGGGGGTATAGCTCCAGGCCGCCGACGGTCTTGCCGCTGACCATCCAGTACAGCGAGGTCCAGGGGTTGTAGCTGGCCACGCGGGTGGCGTCGGTGCCGGCGCCCACCGACACGCCTTCGGCCAGCATGCGCTGGATCGGCGGCGTGGCCTCGGCGGCCTTGGCGCCGTAGCGGTCGACGAAGTACTCGCCCTGGAAGGCCATGCGGTGCTGGATGGCGATGCCGCCACCCAGCGCCCGCACGCGTTCGATGTTGCGCGGGCTGATGGTCTCGGCGTGGTCGAAGAACCAGGGCAGGCCGTTGAACGGGATGTCGCGGTCGACCTTCTCGAACACGTCGAGCATGCGCGAGATGGATTCGTCGTAGGTGGCGTGCAGGCGGAACGGCCAGCGTTGTTCCACCAGGTGGCGCACTACCGGTTCCAGTTCGGCTTCCATGGTGCCGGGCAGGTCCGGGCGCGGTTCGAGGAAGTCCTCGAAGTCGGCGGCGGAGAACACCAGCATCTCGCCGGCGCCGTTGTGGCGCAGGAAGTCGTCGCCCTGGCCGGGTTTGACGATCTTGCTCCAGTTCTGGAAGTCGGCGAGTTCTTCCTTGGGCTTCTGGGTGAACAGGTTGTAGGCGATGCGTACGGTCAGCTGCTTGTCCTTGGCCAGCTGCTCGATCACCTGGTAGTCGTCCGGGTAGTTCTGGTAGCCGCCGCCGGCGTCGATGGCGCTGGTCACGCCCAGGCGGTTGAGCTCACGCATGAACTGGCGGGTGGAGTTGACCTGGTACTCCAGCGGCAGCTTCGGCCCCTTGGCCAGGGTGGCGTAGAGGATCATCGCGTTGGGCCGGGCGATGAGCATGCCGGTGGGCTCGCCGTTGGCATCGCGGACGATCTCGCCGCCCGGCGGGTTGGGCGTGTTCTTGTCGTAGCCGACCACGCGCAGCGCCGCGCGGTTGAGCAGGGCGCGGTCGTACAGATGGAGGAGGAACACCGGGGTGTCCGGCGCGGCCTTGTTGATCTCGTCGAGGGTCGGCAGACGGCGCTCGGCGAACTGGAATTCGTTCCAGCCGCCGACCACCCGTACCCACTGCGGCGTCGGGGTGCGGTCGGCCTGGTCCTTGAGCATGCGCAGGGCGTCGGCCAGCGAGGGTACGCCCTCCCAGCGCAGCTCCAGGTTGTAGTTGAGGCCGCCGCGGATCAGGTGCAGGTGTGAGTCGTTGAGGCCGGGGATCACCGTGCGCTTGTGCAGGTCGATGACCTGGGTGGCGCTGCCGCGTAGCGACATTACCTCGGCGTCGCTGCCAACGGCGACGAAGCGGCCCTGGTGAATGGCCACGGCGCTGGCGTTGGGTTTCTCACGGTCCACGGTGTGGATGCGGCCGTTGTGCAGGATCAGGTCGGGGTGCATGGAGCCTCCTTTGTCGGCGCCGAAGATCGGCAGGGCGGGCCACAGCGCGCCGGCGGCGCCGAGGACCGAGGACGCCGCCAGGAAGCGGCGTCGGCTGTTGTTGGCGGGATCGTCGGACATGCGGGCGGCCTCGATCAGGAGCGGTTGAGCCAGCCGGCGCACCAGCGGGTGACGCGCGGCATGAACAGGTAGACCACCAGCAGGACGATAGTCAGGGTGATCAGCACATTGCTGGCGAGGTGGCCGCCCAGCCAGGGCAGGGCGGCGAACAGCGGCTGCCACAGCAGCGGTACCAGCAGGCTGAGCGGCAGGATCACGGCGAAGGTGACGCAGGCCTGCTTCCAGCGCGGCGGCGGCCGGTTGCCCACCGGTGTGGGGGTGAACCAGAACTCGCGGCTGGGGTGCAGCTCCAGGTCCTCGTCGCTGTCGAGCAGCGGGCTGACTTCCTCGAGCAGCTGCCGACGCTCGTCCGAGCCCAGCCAGTGCTGGAGCTGGGCGGCGCCGGCAAAGCGCAACACGCTGGTGAACAGCTGTAGCCCACCTTCCTGGCTGCGGATCACGTCGACCCCCAGGTGGCCGGGATAACCGTGCGCCGCCTTGACGATGCGGCGCAGCCAGTGTTCGTAAGCCTCATCCTGCCCCTGGCGAACCCGGTGACGGATGAGCAGGGTGACCACTTCCTCGGCGTTGTGCGCTTCCATCGTCGGCCCTTCCCTGGACTATTGCAGGTGCTGTTTCAGTTCGGCGCCGGCCTGGCGCATGGCGGCGTGCACGGCCGGCACATGGGCCAGCGGGTTGAGCAGGCCGTAGTCATGGATCATGCCGTTGTAGCGCACCGCGGTGACGGTGACGCCGGCGGCGTCCAGCTTGCGCGCATAGGCCTCGCCCTCGTCACGCAGCACGTCGAACTCGGCGGTCTGGATCAGCGTCGGTGGCAGGCCTTTCAGCTGCTCCGGAGTAGCGCGCAGCGGCGAGGCGAAGCGTTCGGCGCGCTGCTTCGGGTCGGTGGTGTAGCTGTCCCAGAACCACTGCATCATCGGCTTGGTTAGGAAATGGCCCTGGGCGAACTGGTTGTAGGACGCCGTCTCGAAGCTGGCGTCGGTCACCGGCCACAGCAGCAGCTGGAAGCGCAGTTTCGGTGTGCCGGCCTCTTTGGCTTTCAGGGCAACCACGGCGGCCATATTGCCGCCGACGCTGTTGCCGGCCACGGCTAGGCGCGAGCTGTCGACCTGGATCTCCTTGCCATGCTCGCCAACCCATTGGGTGGCGGCGTAGGCCTGGTCGATGGCGGTCGGGTACTTGGCTTCCGGCGACGGGGTGTAGCCGACGTAGACGGCCACGGCGCCGGAGTTCACCACCAGGTCGCGGATCAGGCGGGCATGGGTCGGGTAGTCGCCGAGCACCCAGCCGCCGCCGTGGAAGAACATGAACACCGGCAGCTCGCCCTTCCCGCCTTCGGGGCGGACGATGGTCAGCGGAATCGACTGGCCGCCGGCCTGGATGGTCTTCTCGGACACGCTCACGCCGGACAGGTCGACTTTCACGGAGGCCTGGGCACCGACCAGTACAGCATGTGCTTCTTGCGGGCTGAGGGTTTCCAGCGGCTTGCCACCGCCGGCTTCCAGGGCCTGGAGGAAGGCCTGGGTCTGGTGTTCCACGCCGGGGCTGCCGGCGGCGAAGGCTTGGCCGGCGGCCAGGGTGATCAGGGCACTGAGCAAGGCGATACGAGGCATGGTGGTAATCCTGTTTAGTCGACCAGGGTGAGGGTGACGTCGATGTTGTTGCGCGTGGCGTTGGAGTAGGGGCAGACGATGTGCGCGCGCTGGATCAGCTCCTGCGCCGCCTCGCGGGCCAGGCCCGGCAGGCTGATGCGCAGCTCCACCTCGATGGCGAAGCCGGTGGGTACCGCGCCGATGCCGACCACACCTTCGATGGAGGCGTCGGCCGGCACGCTGAGCTTGTCGCGCATGCCGACGAACTTGAGGGCGCCGAGGAAGCAGGCGGAGTAACCGGCGGCGAACAGCTGCTCCGGATTGGTACCTTCGCCGCCGGCGCCGCCCAGTTCCTTGGGCGTGGTCAGGGCCACGTCGAGGATGCCGTCGGAAGACACGGCGCGGCCGTCACGGCCGCCGTAGGCCTCGGCATAGGCGCGGTAGAGGATTTTTTCGATGGACATGGTGATGCTCCTGGACGAGACCGGGCCGTTCCAGGCCCGGCGCGCCGCTGTCAGTGGCCTTCGGAGGCGTTGAACATGGTCTTGGCGTAGATCAGGCCGAGGCCGTAGGCGCCGCCATGTTCGATGGAGGTCTTCACGGTCTGGTCGTAGGTTTCGCCACGGGCCCAGTCGCGCTGCAGTTCGAGCAGGTACTGCAGGGAAGTCATGGGTCGCGCGCCGAGCTGGATCATGCGCTGCAGGGCCATCTCGTGGGCCTCGTCGGAGACGTCGCCGCAGGCGTCGGCGATGACGTAGACCTCGAAGCCCTGGTCGATCGCCGACAGGGCCGGGCCGACGATGCATACCGAGGTCCACAGGCCGGCGAGAACGATCTTGTTCTTGCCGAACTTGTTCACCTCCACGGCGATGCGCGGGTCTTCCCAGGTGTTCATGGTGGTGCGGTCGATCACCTGGTGCTCGGGGAACACCGACTTGATCTCGTCGAAGATCGGCCCGGAGAAGCTCTTCTCGGCCACGGTGGTGAGGATGGTGGCGACGCCGAACTCCTTGGCGGCCTTGGACACCAGGGCGGCGTTGTTGCGCAGGGTGACGGCGTCGATCGATTTGGTGGCGAAGGACATCTGCGACTGGTGATCGATCATGATCAGGGTGTGATCGAGCGGATTCAGCAGGGTCTTGCCGGCGGCGGCAGAGGCGGTGGCCATGGCGATGCTCCAGAGAGGAATGAAAGGAGCATGGAGTGTCACGCCGGGCGCCGTTGCGCTCTTGCATGGTCGTGCCGGTTTTGTACCGGCGTGCGCAAAAGAAAACGCCCCAAGGGCGAGGCGCTGGTGCAGAACCTGTTCACGGTCTTCTGGATTAGGCCAGGCAAGGTTCCGGTTGCCCGCGAAACGCCCGGGAAAGCGCGCTGGGCTCGCACGCGAGTTTATGGCCGGTCAACGAGCATGCCGACCGGGCTGGCGACCCTGGGCGCCTTTACGCCGCATGGTCGCGAGCCGGGAGATGCTGGTTCTCAGGAGGCCACGGGCGACAGCCAGACGGGGCGCTGGCGATCGCGCTGGTAGGTGGAGGAGGCCAGCACCTGCACCACGAAATCTTCCAGGCGTTGTGGCGACAGACCGCCGAGCACTTCGCTCTGCAGCAGGATCTGCACCGGCGACGGCACCTGGCGGGTCAGGGTGGCGATCTCTTCCACCGCATTGAAGCCGCCGCGGCCGCCCTGGGTGCAGACCACCGAGATGCGCTGGCGCGACAGGTCGTGGTCGGCGAGGAAGGTGCGCAGCGGCGCGGCCAGGCCCTTCATCCACACCGGGGTGAGCAGCACGATGTGCTCGAAGCGTTCCAGCGCAGGGCCCTCGTAGCGGTAGTCGGGGCGGTTGCGCAGCCAGGCGTCGAGCATGCAGCGCCAGTCGCCGCTGGTGCCGGCGCGCGGTTTGGTGTCGTGGATCAGTCCCAGCGGCCAGCCGGTGAGCTGGGCCAGCTCGTCGGCGACCAGCCGGGTGTTCCCGGTACGCGAGTAGCACACCAGAAGAATGTCGTTCATGGCGACCTCCATCGCACGGTCCGGGCAATTGCCCGGTTGCACACCAGCCTACGCGGCGTACCGGGGCGAGCCTTGACCCGCATCAACGAAGCGTGTCGCCAAACGAAAACGCCCCGCGGAGCGGGGCGTTCGGGTGACGCGGTGCGGCTTATTCCTTGACCTTCATGTCCAGCGATAGGTCACGGGCGGCCTTGGTGGCGAGAATGCCCATCAGCTGGCCGATCTCGTCCTGGCGGCTGGCGCTGGCGCCGTTGGCGCCACCACCCATCATCACGCCGGGTACCGGTGCCTGGGAGGCGGCCTCGGCCCACACCTTGTTGATCTCCACCAGGGCATCGAGCTTGGGCTGCAGGGCGCCGTCGGCCTCGATCACGGCCTTGCGCGCATAGGCTTCGGCGTCGGCGGTGATCTTGGTGGCGTCGGCGGTGATGGCGGCCTTGTCGCGCAGCAGCTCAGCGGTCTGCTTCTCGATCTCGGCACGGCCTTTCTCGCGCTCGGCGTTAATGCGCGCCAGCTGCTTCTCGGTCTCGGCCTGGGTGGTGCGCTCGATCTGGTCGCGCAGGGTTTCCTGGCGGCGGGCTTCCACTTCCTTCTCGCCGCGGGCGGTGACCAGCAGCTTCTCTTCCTCTTCCTTCAGGCGGTTCTGCCGGGCCACGGCCAGCTCGGCCAGGGCCTGCTGGACCTTGACCATGCGCTGCTTGTACTGCGGGTTGGGGTCGACGTTGGTGATGCGCGCCTCGACCACTTCCACGCCGTATTTGCGGAACTGCTGCTGCTTGCGCACCGGGATGCCCTTGCTGTCCATGACCTTCTCGGTGACGAACTGGCTGGCGCTGTTGTCGCCGAAGGTGCCCTGCTCGGTGCCGGCCTGGAGGATCGCGGTCTGGCTCGGCTGGTGGCCGCGCGGGCCGCGCACTTCCTTGCGCTTGATCAGGTACAGGCCGTCGTTGAGCTGGTTCTCGAACTCGGCGGCGAACTCGCTGCGCGCGCCGGCGTAGAAGTCGTCGGCGCTCATCAGCGAGGCGGTGGCCTGCAGGGTTTCCTTGATGGCCGGGACCAGGGCGGTCTTGATGAAGTTTTCCGGGTTGCGATATTCCTGGGCGATCTTCAGGAACTGGTCGCCACTGGGCAGGCGGAAGCGCGCCGAGGACTCGACCTTGGCGTCGACGTTGCCGAGGAACACGATGGGGAAGGCCTCGATGGTGGCGCCGAGGGAGTCGTTGTCGCTGCTGTCGTCGATCTCCAGGGCCTCGGTGAGCACCGACTGCACGCTGAGGGCCTTCTTCCACGGGGTGGCGCGGCCGAACCACTTGGTGGCGTAGCCCACGTCGTCGACGATCTTCTCTTCGCCGAAGATGGTCCGCACATGGGTGGCGAAACCGGCTTCGTTGTAGAAGAACACGCCGTTGAAGCCGACGAAGCCGACGGCGGCGACCAGCACCGGAATGCCGACGTACTTGATGAGGGAGAGTTTGGAGCTGGGGCCGCTGGAGATATCCATGATCTGTCCTTGACTGCGGGAACGGTGCGCGAATGCTGCGTAGCGCCCGCCGGTGCGTCAAGTGGCACTGTGCCGGTATGTGGGCTGGCTCTCGCCGGTCGCTCAGTCGAGGGCGAACGGCGCCTGGTGCAGGCCGTTGGCGTCCACCTGCAGGGCCCAGCCCTGCTTGTCCCAGTCGCCGAGAACGATGCGTCGGGCCGGCTGGCCGTTCACTTCCAGTTCATGCACGGCGGGGCGGTGGGTGTGGCCGTGGATCAAGGTGCGCACGCCGTGTTCGGCCATGAGTCGCGGCACTTCGTCCGGGGTCACGTCGATGATCTCGCGGGCTTTCATGCTGGTCTGCGCGCGGCTCTCGTTGCGCAGCTTGCGCGCCAGCTTGTGGCGGGTGGACAGCGGCAGGTTGCGCAGGATGAACAGGCTGAGCGGGTTGCGCAGCAGGCGGCGCAGCTTCATGTAGCCCACGTCCAGGGTGCACAGGCTGTCGCCGTGCATCAGCAGCACCGGCTCGTCGTTGAAGCGTACGATGCTCGGGTCCTTCAGCAGGGTGCAGCCGGCGGCGCGGCAGAAGGCGCGGCCGATCAGGAAATCGCGGTTGCCGTGCATCAGGAAGATGCGCGTACCGGCATCGCTGAGTTCGCGCAGGGCGCGGGCGATGCCTTGCTGGAAGGGCGACATGCCGTCGTCGCCGATCCATACCTCGAAGAAGTCGCCGAGGATGTACAGCGCCTCGGCCTGGCGGGCGCGGGTCTGCAGGAAATGCAGAAACGCCCGGGTGATGTCCGGGCGTTCCTCTTCCAGGTGTAGATCGGAGATCAGCAGGATCATCGACTCACTCGACGATTTCGGCCTTCTCGATGATCACGTCTTCCACCGGGACGTCCTGGTGGCCGGACTTCATGGTGGTGTCCACGCCCTTGATGGCGTTGA
This sequence comes from Pseudomonas sp. GD04019, assembly GCF_029837695.1. GTDB lineage: Bacteria > Pseudomonadota > Gammaproteobacteria > Pseudomonadales > Pseudomonadaceae > Aquipseudomonas. The sequence goes on along the minus strand of NZ_JAOEEA010000010.1, from coordinate 95,497 downwards.
CCACGTCCATGCCCTCGGTCACCTGGGCGAATACCGCGTAGCCCCAGCCCTGCATGGTCGGCGCGGTGTGGTCGAGGAAGCCGTTGTCGGCGACGTTGATGAAGAACTGCGCGGAGGCGGAGTGCGGGTCCATGGTGCGGGCCATGGCGACGGTGCCGACCTTGTTGGACAGGCCGTTGTTGGCCTCGTTCTTGATCGGGGCGCGGGTGGACTTCTGCTTCATGCCCGGCTCGAAACCGCCGCCCTGGATCATGAAGTTGCCGATCACGCGGTGGAACACGGTGCCGTCGTAGTGACCGCTCTTCACGTATTCCTTGAAGTTGGCCGCGGTTTCCGGGGCCTTGTCTTCGAACAGTTCCAGGGTGATGACGCCGTGGTTGGTGTGCAGTTTGATCATGGCGATACGCTCTCGAATTCGGGCTAGGCGGGCAGGGCGGCGGCGCGTTCGCGCTAAGAACCTGTTTACGATCTGCTGCGCGTCGGCCAAACGAGGTTGAAACTCCCTCAGAATGCTCATTTACCACTTGTAAACTGCGCTTCTTCGGTCGTTTCGCCCGCGTTTTGCTCTAGCTCGCTAGATCGTAAACAGGTTCTAAAAGGCCACTCCTGGTCGCTTTGCGGCTGTCAGGGGGTTGACGGGTTGGGTATCATACGGGCTTTGTCTTGACCGGCCTACCCTGGGGCGAAACCGCCACGGGCCGCGAGCCGCGCACCTCGAAGCTAAGGACATCATGAGCAAGCCCACCGTCGAAAAAGCCGCCAACTTCCTGCGCCCCGTCGTTCAGGCCGATCTGGACAGCGGCAAGCACGCCAAGATCATCACCCGCTTCCCGCCGGAGCCCAACGGCTACCTGCACATCGGCCACGCCAAGAGCATCTGCCTGAACTTCGGCCTGGCCCAGGAATTCGGCGGCGAGTGCAACCTGCGTTTCGACGACACCAACCCGGCCAAGGAAGACCAGGAATACATCGACGCGATCAAGAGCGACGTCGAGTGGCTGGGCTTCCAATGGGCCGGCAAGGAGCGCTACGCCTCCGACTACTTCGACCAGCTGCACGCCTGGGCCATCGAGCTGATCAAGGCCGGCAAGGCCTTCGTCTGCGACCTCAACGCCGAGGAAATGCGCGAGTACCGCGGCACCCTGACCAGTCCCGGCAAGGACAGCCCGTTCCGCGAGCGCTCGGTAGAAGAGAGCCTGGACCTGTTCGCCCGCATGAAGGCCGGCGAGTTCCCGGACGGCGCCCGTTCGCTGCGCGCCAAGATCGACATGACTTCGCGCAACATGAACCTGCGCGACCCGATCCTCTACCGCATCCGCCACGCCCATCACCACCAGACCGGCGACAAGTGGTGCATCTACCCGAGCTACGACTTCACCCATGGCCAGTCGGACGCCATCGAGGGCATCACCCACTCCATCTGCACCCTGGAGTTCGAAGACCATCGCCCGCTGTACGAGTGGTTCCTCGAGCAACTGCCGGTGCCGGCGCAACCGCGCCAGTACGAGTTCGCTCGCCTCAACCTGAACTACACCATCACCAGCAAGCGCAAGCTCAAGCAGCTGGTTGACGAGAAACACGTCAATGGTTGGGACGACCCGCGCATGTCGACCCTGTCCGGCTATCGTCGCCGCGGCTACACCCCGGCCTCGATCCGTACCTTCTGCGACATGATCGGCGTCAACCGCGCCGGCGGCGTGGTCGATATCGGCATGCTGGAGTTCGCCATCCGCGAGGACCTGGACGCCAACGCCGCCCGCGCCATGTGCGTGCTCAAGCCGCTCAAGGTGGTGATCACCAACTATCCGCAAGGCCAGATCGAGAATCTCGAACTGCCGCGCCATCCCAAGCAGGACATGGGTGTGCGCGTGCTGCCGTTCAGCCGCGAGATCTTCATCGACGCCAGCGACTTCGAGGAAACCCCGCCGGACGGCTTCAAGCGCCTGATCCCGGGTGGCGAAGTGCGCCTGCGCGGCAGCTACGTGATCCGCGCTGACGAAGCGATCAAAGACGCCGCCGGCAACATCGTCGAGCTGCGCTGCTCCTACGACGAGAACACCCTGGGCAAGAACCCCGAAGGCCGCAAGGTCAAGGGCGTGATCCACTGGGTGCCGGCCGCCGAGAGCGTGGAATGCGAAGTGCGGCTGTACGACCGCCTGTTCCGCTCCGCCAACCCGGAGAAGGACGAAGAGGGCGGCAGCTTCCTCGACAACATCAACCCGGATTCGCTGGTGGTGCTCACCGGCTGCCGCGCCGAGCCGTCGCTGGCCAATGCCGGCGCCGAGGAACGCTTCCAGTTCGAACGCGAAGGCTACTTCGTTGCCGACCTGAAGGACTCGCAGCCCGGCAAGCCGGTGTTCAACCGTACCGTCACCCTGCGCGACACCTGGGGAGCCTGATCCATGGCGTTGTCCATCTACAACACCCTGAGCAAGGTCAAGGAGCCGTTCCAGCCGCTGGAAGGCAACCAGGTGCGCATGTACGTGTGCGGCATGACCGTGTACGACTTCTGCCATATCGGCCATGCCCGCGTGATGGTCGCCTTCGACATGGTCACCCGCTGGCTGCGTCAGCGCGGCTATGACGTGACCTACGTGCGCAACATCACCGACATCGACGACAAGATCATCAAGCGTGCCCAGGAGAACGGCGAGCCGTTCGAAGCGCTGGTGGAGCGCATGATCGCCGCCATGCATGAGGACGAGGCGCGCCTGTCCGTGCTGCGCCCGGACATCGAGCCGCGCGCCACCGGTCATATCGCCGGCATGCACCAGATGATCCAGACCCTGATCGACAAGGGTTACGCCTACGCTCCGGGCAATGGCGACGTGTACTACCGCGTCGGCAAGTTCGTCGGCTACGGCAAGCTGTCGCGCAAGAAGATCGAAGACCTGAAGATCGGTGCCCGCATTGAGGTCGACGAAATCAAGCAGGACCCGCTGGACTTCGTCCTGTGGAAAGGCGCCAAGCCGGGCGAGCCGAGCTGGGATTCGCCCTGGGGCGCCGGTCGTCCGGGCTGGCACATCGAGTGCTCGGTGATGTCCACCTGCTGCCTGGGCGAGACTTTCGACATCCACGGCGGCGGCCCGGACCTGGTGTTCCCGCACCACGAGAACGAGATCGCGCAGAGCGAGGCGGCCACCGGCAAGCTCTACGCCAAGGCCTGGATGCACGCCGGCGCGGTGCGCGTGGACGGCGAGAAGATGTCCAAGAGCCTGGGCAACTTCTTCACCATCCGCGAGGTGCTGGAGAAGTACCACCCGGAAGTGGTGCGCTACCTGCTGGTGTCCAGCCATTACCGCAGCCCGATCAACTACTCGGAAGACAGCCTCAAGGAAGCCAAGGGCGCCCTGGAGCGCTTCTACAACGGCCTCAAAGGCCTGCCGGAAGCGGCACCTGCCGGTGGCGAAGCCTTCGTCGAGCGCTTCGGCGCGGCGATGGACGACGACTTCAACTCGCCGGAAGCCTGCGCCGTGCTGTTCGAGATGATCCGCGAGGTCAACCGCCTGCGTGAGTCGGACGTACAGGCCGCCGCCGGCCTGGCCGCCCAGCTCAAGCAGCTGGCCGGCGTGCTCGGCGTGCTGCAGCTGGAGCCGGATGCCTTCCTCCAGGCTGGTGCCGCCGGCAAGGTCGACGCCGCCGCGGTGGACGCCCTGATCGCCGCGCGCCTGCAGGCCCGTGCCGACAAGAACTGGGCCGAGTCCGACCGCATCCGCGACCAGATCACCGCCATGGGCGTGGTGCTGGAAGACGGCAAGGGCGGCACCACCTGGCGTCTGGCCGAGTAAGCTGTTCCGCTCCACTAAAAAGGCCGCCTTCTGGCGGCCTTTTTCATGCCTGCGTGTTCAGCGCTTGCCCGAATACCAGATCACCCGGCTGACGCCCCGAGTGGCGGCCACATAGGCCAGGCGCAGGCTCTCGTCGCGCATGGCCTGGTCGTAACTGTTGCGGAACAGGCCGCAGTGGGCATACAGCGCATTGCGCAGTGGATGCGACTCGGGGCTGCCGCCGTCGTCGAGGATGATCGCCACCTCGCCCTGCAGGCCTTTGGCGCGGTGGATGCTGTAGGCGCGCACCGGCAGGCTCGGGTCCAACTGGGCCTGCACCTGCTTCAGCGCATCGTTGCGCCGGCCCAGCAGCAGCACCGGGTGGCGCTCGCGGCTGCCGCGCTGGGCGACATGCGCGCACTGCGCGGCGATTTCCTGCAGCAGCTCGGGCAGCTGGCGCTTGAGGTCGAAGCCCTCGATGCGGCGCACGCCGTGGTCGCCCGGTTGCGCGGTCTTGATCGCCTGGCTGCTCTTGGCCTGTTTGCAGGCGACGCCCGCCAACAGCGCCTCGGCATCGCGCAGGATCGGCTCGATGCTGCGGAAGTTGCTGGTCAGCATCAGCACCTGGCTCTTGGCCTTGCCGCGGCAAGGAAAGTGACGGTCGAAGTCGAGAAACAGCTCCGGCGAGCTGCCGCGCCAGCCGTAGATCGACTGCCAGTCGTCGCCGATGGCCATCAGGCTGACCGCCTTGCCGCGGCCGGCCAGGGCGCGATGCACGGCCTGCAGCCACTGGACGATCTGCGGCGAGATGTCCTGGAACTCGTCGATCAGCAGATGGCGCAGCGGTTCGATGGCTTCCGTCGGCAGCTCTTCGGCGTTGGCCAGGCGCTCGCCGAGCTGGCGGAAGGCGGCATCGAAGGTGGTGACGCCCTGCGCCTGCAACAGCGCCTGGAAGCGCGCCCAGAAGCTGGCGAGTGCCTGCAGGAACAGGCGTTCGCGCGGCGCGTAGTCCAGCGTGGCGGCGTCGATACGGTCCGGGCGCAGGCCGAGGCTCTCGGCGAAGCAGCCCTGCTGGTAGAACGCCTCGAACAGGGGCGTGGCGCGCAGCTCGCCGGCCAGGCGCAGGCCCTCCTGCGGCGGCTTGCCGACGGCTTCGGGCATGGCCACGCCGAGCAGCTCATGCACTTGCTGGCGGAAGGCGGCATCGCTGGCGTAGAGCTCGTCGTAAGCCTGGCGCAGCAGGCGCTGTTGCGCGGGTGGCAGGCGGCCACCGGCAGGAGCGTCTGGCTCCTCGCTGGCGCCGCTACCGAGCTGTTCGAACCAGCTCGGCGCACCCAGCAGCGCCTTGGCCTGCTGCGCCATGGCCGAGTGGAAGGTGCGCACGCACTGGCGCGTCTGCGCCTCGTCGAAGGGGAACTGCCAGAAGGCCAGCAGGCGCAGCAGCTGACCGCGCAGCTCGGCGCAGGAGGCGTTGGTGAAGGAGATCACCGTGAGGCTAGCGGCGGGAATCTGCAGGTGGCAGAGCATGAACACCACGCGCAGCAGCAGGGTGGTGGACTTGCCCGAGCCGGCGCCGGCGAAGATGCGCGCCAGCGGGGCGCGGCAGAGGATCATCGCCCACTGTTCATCGGACGGCGCACCGATCAGTCCCGCCGCCACCGCCTCGGCGACGCGTTCGCGCATGGCGGCGATCTGGCTCTCGTCGATCTTCAGGCGGGCGCTGGAATAGATGCCGGTGGGTGCGGGGGCAGGGCCATCGCTGGCCTTCTTCTTGCGCCCACCGGCCTTGGCCTTGCCGCCGCTGGCGGCGCGCTTGGCGCGCGGTTGCGGCTGGCGCAGCCTGGCGGCGGCCTCACGCTCGGCGCGCAGGTACTCGGTGGTGCGGGGGAAGTAGCGCGCCAGGGCAGCGGAGAACAGCGCCTGGTAGCGTTTGACGGCGGACAGCATGGCAACTCGGAAGCAGATGCGGCCGGCCATCATACGGGCTTTCCGCCCCCGGCTGGAGCCTGGCAATGGGCCAGCGACTCAGGGCTCCAGTGTGTTGAGGATCTGCAGGGCGAGGCGCACCCGCTCGGCATTCGGGTAGTTGCGGTTGGCCAGGATCACCAGGCCGGTGTCGCGGGCCGGCAACAGCACTACATAGGCGCCGAAGCCATTGGTCGAGCCGGTCTTGTTCAGCAGCAGGTCGCCCTCAGCCGGCTGTGGCGTGGCGAAGCGCTCGACCGCATGTGGCTGCAGCGCCATCTGCGAGGAATTGCCGGCCTGCAGACGCTGCAGGGTGATGGGATAGGCATAGCGCTCCCAGCCCAGGCCCTGGCTCATGTCGCCGACCCGGTAGTAGCCCTGATGGGTGGTGGCGATGGCCTGGCGCAGCGGTGCCGGTAGCTGCGACGGATCGAGGCTGGCCTCGACGAAGCGCAGCATATCGGCGGCGCTGGATTTCACCCCGTAGGCCTCGGCATCCAGCGGGCCCGGCTGCACGCGAATCGCCTGGTCGTCGCGGTAGCCCCAGGCGTAGCGCGCCATCTGGCCCTGCGGCACGTGCACATGACTCTCCGTCATGCCCAGCTGCGGGAACAGTTGGCGCTCCAGCAACTGGTCGAAGGGCTTGCCCAGGCTGGCGGCGGCCAGGTGACCGAACAGGCCGATGCTGGGGTTGGAATACTGGCGCTGGCTACCGGCGGGGTAGGCGGGTTGCCAGGCGCGGTAGTAGTCGAGCATCTGCCGCTCGTTGTGCACGGCATCCGGGAACTGCAGCGGCAGGCCGCCGGGGGTGTAGGTGGCCAGGTCGAGCAGGCTGATCTGGTCGAACGCAGTGCCGCGCAGCGCCGGCAGATGCTGGCTGGCCTGGTCGTCCAGGCGCAGCTTGCCCTCGGCCTGGGCGTAGGCGCCGAGGGTGGCGCTGAACAGCTTGCTCACCGAGCCCAGCTCGAACAGGGTGTGCTCGTTCACCGCCTGGCCGCTGTCGCGGGAGGCGACGCCGTAGTTGAAGAAGTGCCGCTCGCCCTTGTGCACGATGGCCACGGCCAGGCCGGGAATCCGGTACTGCTCGATGGCCGGCTGCACGGCGGCATCGACGGCGGCGCGCAGCTCGGTCGGCTGCGCCATGGCCGTCTGGCCAACCAGCAGCAGGGCCAGTGCGGTGATTGTGAATCGCATGGGTAAATCCTTCAGGTCATCGGTGGTAGCCGGCGCGGCACCGAGGTCTTCTTGACGATGGCGGTGTTGGTTTCGGCATAGGCGTTGATGCGGTCCAGCAGCTCGTCGAGCTGCTCCATGGAGCGCACGTGCAGGCGGGCGACGAAGCAGTCCTCGCCGGTGATCTTGTCGCACTCGGTGAACTCGGGGATCGACTGGATCTGCCGCTCCACCTCCTGCAGCTTGCCGGGCAGCGGGCGCACGCGGACGATGGCCTGCAGCTGGTAGCCGAAGTGGCGTGGGTCCACTTCCACCGTGTAGCCCTTGATCACCCCGCGTTCCTCGAGACGGCGCAGGCGCTCGGCCACGCTGGGCGAGGACAGGCCGCTGATCTGCGCCAGCGCCTTGAGCGAGCGGCGCGAGTCTTCCATCAGAGCGTTCAGCAGAAGCTGGTCGATTTCGTCGGTCATGACGTGCTCATAAGGTTATTTCTGAAAAATACCTTCGTAATAAAGGCAGTGCTCCAGTTTCGCCTTAGATTAGACCTGTATTGGTCGGTAGGGGTAGCCGAATAATAGTTGCACCCCAACCGGAGACCCCGACCATGGACAAGACCCTCAAGCGCGGCTCGCTGGAAATGATCGCGGCGATGCTGATTTCCGGCACCATCGGCTGGTTCGTTCTGGTCTCCGGCCAGGCCGTGATCGACGTGGTGTTCTGGCGCTGCGTGATCGGCGGCGCGATGTTGCTGCTGGTGTGCGCCGCGCTCGGCCTGCTGCGCCGCGAGCTGCTGAGTCGCCGGGTGCTGGTCCTGGCGCTGGTCAGCGGGGTGGCCATCGTCGGCAACTGGCTGCTGCTGTTCGCCTCCTACTCCAAGGCGTCCATCGCCATCAGCACGGCGGTGTACAACGTGCAGCCGTTCATGCTGGTGGGGCTGGCCGCGCTGTTCCTCGGCGAGCGCATCACCCTGGCCAAGCTGGCCTGGTTGGGCGTGGCCTTCCTCGGCATGCTGGCCATCGTCAGTGCCCACGGCGACACCGGTACCTCGGGCGAGAACTACCTGCTGGGCATCGCCCTGGCCCTGGGCGCGGCACTGCTCTATGCAGTGGCGGCGCTGATCGTCAAACGCCTCTCCGCCACGCCGCCGCACCTGATCGCGCTGATTCAGCTGCTCACCGGCATCCTCATGCTGGCGCCGCTGGCCAGTTATCAGCTGCCCGAGCAGCCGCAGGCCTGGGCCAGCTTGGCGGCGCTGGGCATCCTGCATACCGGGGTGATGTACATGCTGCTGTACAGCGCCATCCAGAAGCTGCCGACGGCGCTGACCGGGGCGCTGTCGTTCATCTATCCGATCGCGGCGATCTTCGTCGACTGGCTGGCCTTCGGGCATCGCCTCAGCCCGCTGCAGTGGCTGGGTGTGGCGGCGATCCTGCTGGCGGCGGCCGGCATGCAGCAGGGCTGGAGCCTGCGTCGGCGGCGTCTGGCCACGGCCTGAGGATCAGTCGTCGCGGGTTAGCACTTCCAGAAGCTCGATCTCGAACACCAGGTTGGAGTTCGGCGGGATCGAGCCGACCTGGCGCTCGCCATAGCCCAGGTGTGCCGGCACCCACAGCTTGCGCTTGCCGCCGACCTGCATGCCCATCAGGCCCTGGTCCCAGCCCTGGATCACCCGGCGCGTGCCGATCACGCACTGGAACGGCTTGCCGCGCGAGTAGGATGAGTCGAATTCGCTGCCATCCTCCAGCCAGCCGCGGTACTGGGTGGTGATCAGGGCTCCCTTGACGGCGGCCTTGCCGCTGCCGAGTTGCAGGTCTTCGATCTTCAGTTCGCTCATAAGGGGGCTCGCAGTGCTGCTTCGGGGTAGTCCCGGATTTCGGAACAGGCTCCTCCGCCTTGGGGAGCGCGTGGCCGCATTCTAACGGCTAGCCAGGGGCAGGCGATGACATCTCTAGGCCCAATCGCTTCTGCAGAGGCGATGAGGTCTTGCTCCGGGTCAAATGTCGCGAACCGACCGAGCCAGTACTGTGCTCCTCGGTTGGCGTGTACGTGCTAGGCGTTCGCGTCGAGAGGCCGGTTACCAGAAGATCATGTCGCCCGACAAGACTACGCAAGTCGACCGGGCGCGATACTATCCGCGCTTGCCGGGCGGCGTTGGCTTTCGCTAGCGTTGCCTTCGCCGTTATTGACGCAGCAGTCGCCTCATGGAAGTGAAGTTGTTATGACGCGTGCGCAACCCTCTCGCCAGCCGGACGCCGGCAGCGACCCGCTGGAGCGCCGTCTGCAGGCGCAGCGCCTGGTGCAGATCGCCAACGTACTGTGCGTGGTTCTGCTGCTGATCGGCGCCCAGACCATGATCGCGGGCAGCTGGCTGAATACCGGCCTGGTTGCCGCGGCGCTGGCACTGGTGCTGGTCGGGCGCAGGCTCAACCGGCGCGGCAGGGTGGAGCTGTCGGTGGCGCTGGTGCTCTGTTCGCTGACCGTGCTGGTCAGCGCCTCGCTGTGGTTCAGCCAGGGCCTGTACAGCGCGGCGGTGCTGGGCTTTCCGGCGATCCTGATCGTGGCCGGCATGGTGGCCTCGCTGCGCCTGTTCGTTGGCCTGCTGCTGAGCATTCTGGCGGTGGTGGCCTTCCTCACCTACGCGGCGCTGAGCGGCCTGCAAAGCTTCGAGCCGTTGCCGCTGGGCATCGGGCGCATGGTCAACGTCAGTTGCATCCTGCTCACCTGTGCGGCGGCGGTGTGGCTGCTGGCCAACGACCTGCGCAAGACCCTGCTGCGCCTGCAGCAGGAGATCCTGCGGGTGAAGGATTCCGAGGCCAGCTTCACCCACCTGGCCCAGCACGACGCCCTGACCAACCTGCCCAACCGCCTGCTGATTCGCGACCGCATGGAGCAGGCCATCGGCCGCGCGCGGCGTGACGACGAGCAGGTGGCGCTGCTGTTCCTCGACCTGGACAACTTCAAGACCATCAACGACTCCCTTGGCCACGCCGCCGGCGACGAGCTGCTGCAGGAGGTGGCACGCCGCCTGAAGGACACGGTGCGCGATATCGACACCGTGAGCCGACAGGGCGGCGACGAGTTCCTCATGGTGCTGGCCGACGTGGCGGACCTGGCGGCGGTGTCTTCGGTGGCCGCGCTGGTGCAGCAGAAACTGGCCCAGCCGTTCGCCCTCAAGGGCATGCAGATCGTCACCTCCATCTCCATCGGCATCTCGCTGTTCCCCGGCGATGGTGACGACTTCGACACCCTGCTCAAGCACGCCGACCTGGCCATGTACCAGGCCAAGTCGGCGGGGCGTAACGGCTTCTGTTTCTTCGACGAGCAGATGAACGCCGATACCCACGAGCGCTTGGCCCTGGAGCTCGACCTGCGCCAGGCGCTACGCCGCGACGAGTTCGTGCTGCACTACCAGCCGATCGTCGACCTGCACGGCGGCCGCCTGTTGGCGGCCGAGGCGCTGTTGCGCTGGCAGCACCCGCAGCGTGGCACCCTCGGTCCGGACCGTTTCATTCGGGTGGCCGAGCAGTCCGGGCTGATCGTCGAGATCGGCGAGTGGGTACTGGGCGAGGCCTGTCGCCAGGCCATGCTCTGGCAAGCGGCCGGGCTGCCGCGCTTCGCCGTGTCGGTGAACCTGTCGGCGGTGCAGTTCCGCCGCGGCAATCTGGAGGTCATGGTGCGCGCGGCGCTGGACCGCTTCGGCCTGGCGCCTGCCTGCCTGGAGCTGGAGCTGACCGAATCGATTCTGCTGCAGGATTCCGCGCAGCTGCGACGCCTCAAGGAGCTGGGGGTGAAGCTGTCGATCGACGACTTCGGCACCGGCTATTCCAGCCTGTCGTACCTGCAGCGCTTCCAGGTCGACAAGCTGAAGATCGACCAGTCCTTCGTCCGTGGCCTGACCGGCAATGCCCAGGACCAGGCCATCGTCACCGCCATCGTGCAGATGGCCCGCAGTCTGGGCCTGCACACCACCGCCGAGGGCATCGAGGACGAGGCGACCCGCGCGCTGCTGGCCGAGCTGGGCTGCGACCAGGGCCAGGGCTATCTGTTTGCCCGACCGCTGGCGGCGGCGGAGCTCGGTGCTTTCGCGCGTCGCCAGCAGGTGGCGGTCTAACTCAGACCTTCACGCCCTGCTCGCGCAGGCGCTTGTACAGGGTATTGCGGCTCAGGCCCAGGCTGCGGGCCAGGTGCGAGATGTTGCCGCCGCAGGCCTGGTACTGGCTGGCCAGGTCGAGGATTTCGGGCAGCGCTTCGCGGGCTGGCGGGGCGTCGGCCTCGGTCTCCAGGTCGGCGAAGAAGTCGTCCGGCAGGTGCTCGACGCGGATCGGCTGGTCGTCGGCCATGGCCAGGGCGATCTGCATCACGCTGCTCAGTTGGCGCAGGTTGCCGGGCCAGGGGTGGCGCTGGAACAGCGCCAGCACTTCACGACTGAGGCCGGCCCACTGGCTGGGTTCGCGGTGGTGCTCCCACACCCGCTGGAACAGCGCGGCCTTGTCGGTGCGCTCGCGCAGCGGCGGCAGCTCCAGGTTGAGGCCGCTGATGCGGTAGTAGAGGTCGGCGCGGAACAGGCCGGCGTCCACGTCCTGGCGCAGCGGGCGGTTGGTCGCCGAGACCAGGCGGATGTCCACCGGGTAGGGCTCGCCGCCGCCCAGCGGCTGCACGCTGCGTTCCTGCAGCACGCGTAGCAGACGGGCCTGCACGGCCAGCGGCATGTCGCCGACTTCGTCGAGGAACAGGGTGCCTCTGTGCGCCTTGCGGATCAGACCGATGCTGCCTTTCTGGCTGGCGCCGGTGAAGGCGCCTTTCTCGTAGCCGAAAAGTTCCGACTCCACCAGCTCGGCGGGAATCGCCGCGCAGTTGACCGCGATTAGCGGCTGGCCGGCGCGCGAGCTGGCGTTGTGCAGGGCCTTGACGAACACCTCCTTGCCGGCGCCGGTCTCGCCCTGGATCAGGATCGGGATGTCCTTCTCCACCAGTCTCTCGGCCTGGCGTACGGCCTTGTCCACCCGTGGGTCGCCGAGGTTGATATTGGCCAGGGTGAAGCCTGTCTGTGGTTGGACCTGGGGCGCTTGCGGGCGGAAGTCGCGGGGCTGGATGCGTGGCTTGCGCGGGCGCTTGAGCAGACCGTGGAAACGGTAACGGCCGGCGGCGCGCAGAGCGAAGGGCAGGTTCTCCGGCTGGTTGAGCAGCTGCTGCAGCGGCACGTCGAACAGGCTCTCGATATTCACCCGTGACAGGCCGACGCCGAGCAGGCTGTCGGCGCGGCGGTTGGCCGAGACGATCTGCCCGGCCTCGTCGAACACCAGCAGGCCGGCCCACTGGCTGTCCAGGTTGTCCAGGCTGGTGTTGAAGCTGAGCTGGAAGTAGTCGTCCTTGAACAGGTTGAGGATCAGCCGGTTTTCCACCGACTGGCTCATCATCTTGACCATGCCCAGGGTGTGGGCGGGTGGCAGGTAGCTGTCGCTGGATACGTCGAGTACGCCGATCATCTGCCGGGCAGCATCGAAGATCGGCGAGGCCGAGCCGGTCATGAAGCGGTTGGCCTTGAGGTAGTGCTCGTCGCGCTGGATATGCACCGCCTGGCCACAGGCCAGTGCCGTGCCAATGGCGTTGGTGCCGCTGTAGCGTTCCTGCCACAGCGCGCCGGGGACGAAGCCAGCGGCCTGGGCCGGCTCGACGAAGCGGCGGTCACCCCAGGACTGCAGCAGCTGGCCCTGGTTGTCGGCCAGCATGATCAGGCAGTTGGAGTTGGCCAGGATGTTCTCGTAGTAGGGCAGTACCTCCTGGTGGGTGGTCTGCACCAGGAAATGCTGGCTCTCCAGCAGGGCCGAGACCTCGCCGGGCGCGGCCTGGCCGAAGGCCGGCTGGCTCTGGTGGGAGAGGCCGAAGTCGCGGCAGCGGCTCCAGGAGTCATGAACGATGGCGTCGTGGCTCGGCGCCGGGGCAGTAGCAGTCATGAGGGTTCGCCTGATTCTTGTATTTATCGTCACAGCTTCCGTGCTGGCGTCGCCGTTACTGCAATAGACGGGCCTGCGCAGGAGGGCGCTGGGCGCCTCCTGGCTCCGACCTTCTCCCGCGGGCGGGAGAGGGATTGAGCGTTCGCCCAGTGTTGTTCATTGCTGTTCAAAGTCAAAGGGCGAAGTGTTCAGTTGTTCAAGTTTCGCTGTTCAAAACTGTTCAGCACTTGCCACAGCAGTTTCCACGGTTTTGCGGATATTCCTTTGCAATCAGCGGCATGGCGAATTTTCGTTTGCGCACATCGGCCCTGGCACGAATGTCGCCTTATGGCAGTGCCGCCGCCGAACAGCAGCTTCGCGGCGACGGGCGAAATAACCATAAGGACACGCCATGTCGTTAACGCTGGAACATGTCTGCCGCGTGGTCGACCAGCAGGTGTACATCGATGATGCCTGCCTGAGCTTCGAGCCGGGCTCCTTCAATGTGCTGGTGGGCCGCACGCTCGCCGGCAAGACCTCGCTGATGCGCCTGATGGCCGGGCTGGACAAGCCCAGCAGCGGTCGCATCCTGATGCATGGAGCCGATGTCACCGGCGTGCCGGTGCGCCAGCGCAACGTGTCGATGGTCTACCAGCAGTTCATCAACTACCCGAACCTGACGGTGTACGAGAACATCGCCTCGCCGCTGCGCCAGGCTGGCGTGGCCAAGGCCGAGATCGAGCGCAAGGTGCAGGAAACCGCGCAGATGCTGCGCATCGACAAGTTCCTCAAGCGCTACCCGCTGGAGCTGTCCGGCGGCCAGCAGCAGCGCACGGCCATGGCCCGCGCGCTGGTCAAGGACGCCGACCTGGTGCTGTTCGACGAGCCGCTGGTCAACCTCGACTACAAGCTGCGCGAGGAGCTGCGCCAGGAGATGCGCGAGCTGTTTCGCGCCCGTCGCAGCATCGCCATCTACGCCACCACCGAGCCCAACGAGGCGCTAGCCCTGGGCGGCACCACCACCATCCTCCACGAGGGGCGGGTGATCCAGAGCGGCAAGACCACCGAGGTCTACCACCGGCCGCAACAGGTGCTGGCCGCCGAGCTGTTCTCCGAGCCGCCGATCAACCTGATGCACGGGCGCATCAGCGATGGCGAGGTGAGCTTCGAGGACTTCGTGCATTTCCCGCTGACCGCCGAGCTGCGCGGCCTGGCGGAAGGGCAGTACCGCTTCGGCGTGCGTCCCGGGCATATCGGCCTGGTGCCCTCCAACGACGACGATCTGGAGCTGGCGGTGACCGTCGAGCTGGCCGAGATCAGCGGCTCGGAGACCTTCCTGCACGTGCGCAGCGAGCACTTCGCCCTGGTCCTGCACCTGCAGGGCGTGCACGAGTACGACGTCGACGCGCCGATCCGCATCTACATCCCGACCCACAAGCTGTTCGTTTTCGATACCCGGGACCAACTGGTCCTGGCGCCGATTCGCAGGTCCTGAGGAGCGCACCATGGCCGAGATACGCCTGCAGAACCTGGCTCACAGTTACAGCGCCCAACCGAGCGGGCCGGACGACTACGCCATCCGCGAGATGACCCATGTCTGGGAGCAGGGCGGCGCCTATGCGCTGCTCGGCCCGTCCGGCTGCGGCAAGTCGACCCTGCTCAACATCATTTCCGGGCTGCTCAGCCCGTCCGAGGGCAAGGTGCTGTTCGACATGCGCGAGGTCAACGACCTGCCGCCGCAGGAGCGCAACATCGCCCAGGTTTTCCAGTTCCCGGTGGTGTACGACACCATGACGGTGTTCGACAACCTGGCCTTTCCGCTGCGCAACCAGGGCCTGGCCGAATCCCGCGTGACCAGCAAGGTGCACGAGATCGCCGAGGTGCTGGACCTGCACCCGCTGCTGCACAAGAAGGCGCGCAACCTGACGGCCGACGAGAAGCAGAAGGTCTCCATGGGCCGCGGCCTGGTACGCGACGATGTGTCGGCGATCCTCTTCGACGAGCCGCTGACGGTGATCGACCCGCACCTGAAGTGGAAGCTGCGGCGCAAGCTCAAGCAGATCCACGAGCAGTTCAACATCACCATGGTCTACGTCACCCACGATCAGCTGGAGGCCTCGACCTTCGCTGACAAGATCGCGGTGATGTACGGCGGGCAGATCGTCCAGTTCGGCACCCCGCGCGAGCTGTTCGAACGCCCGAAACATACCTTTGTGGGCTTCTTCATCGGTAGCCCGGGAATGAACCTGATTGAGGTCACGCCCTACGCCGGCGGCGTGTGCTTCGGCCAGACCCGTGTGCCGCTGGCGCCGGCCCTGAGCCAGCACCTGGCCGGGCTGGGCGGGCGGCCGCTGAAGCTGGGTATCCGCCCGGAGTTCGTGCATGTCAGCGACGAGCCCTTCGTCGATGCCCTGCGCGGCGAAGTGCGCCATGTCGAGGACCTGGGTACTTACAAGATCCTCACTCTGGAGCTGGACGGCGTGACGCTCAAGGCACGCTTGCAGGAGGACCTGCCGGTGCCGCAGAAGGTGGCCTACATCGGCTTCCCGTCCCAGTGGCTGATGCTCTACGCCGACGACGTGCTGGTGGAGGTGCGGGCATGAACAAGGTGATCAACAACAAGGCCTGGTGGCTGGTGCTGCCGGTGTTCCTGCTGGTGGCGTTCAGCGCCATCCTGCCGATGATGACGGTGGTCAATTACTCGGTGCAGGACATCTTCGATGCCAGCACGCGCACCTTCGTCGGCGTCGAGTGGTACCAGCAGGTGCTGCAGGACGAGCGCCTGCACGACTCGCTGCTGCGCCAGTTCATCTTCTCCGCCTGCGTGCTGCTGATCGAGATCCCGCTGGGCATCGCCATCGCCCTGTGCATGCCGACCAAGGGCCGCTGGGCTTCGGCCTGCCTGATCGTGATGGCCATTCCGCTGCTGATCCCGTGGAACGTGATCGGCACCATCTGGCAGATTTTCGGCCGCGCCGACATCGGCCTGCTGGGCTGGACCCTGAGCAAGCTGGGCATCAGCTACAACTACGCGGCCAACACCATGGACGCCTGGGGCACGGTGCTGGTGATGGACGTGTGGCACTGGACCTCGCTGGTGGCGCTGCTGTGCTACTCGGGCCTGCGCGCCATCCCCGACGTGTACTACCAGGCCGCGCGCATCGACCGTGCTTCGAGCTGGGCGGTGTTCCGCCACATCCAGCTGCCGAAGATGAAGAGCGTGCTGCTGATCGCCGTGATGCTGCGCTTCATGGACAGCTTCATGATCTACACCGAGCCGTTCGTGCTCACCGGCGGCGGGCCGGGCAACGCCACCACCTTCCTCAGCCAGACGCTGACCAAGATGGCGGTGGGGCAGTTCGACCTGGGGCCGGCGGCGGCGTTCTCGCTGGTGTACTTCCTGATCATCCTGCTGGTGTCCTGGGCGTTCTACACGGCCATGACCCACAACGACCAGAAGAGCTGAGGAGCGCCCCATGACCATTCGCAAAGCCCTGGCGCTGCTGCTCTACATCCTGTTCCTGCTGGTGCCGATCTACTGGCTGCTGAACATGTCGTTCAAGAGCAACACCGAGATCCTCGGCGGCCTGACCCTGTGGCCGCAGGACTTCACCCTGGCCAACTACAAGGTGATCTTCACCGACCCGAGCTGGTACACCGGCTACCTCAACTCGCTGTACTACGTGTGTCTGAACACCCTCATCTCGCTGCTGGTGGCGCTGCCGGCGGCCTATGCGTTCTCGCGCTACCGCTTCCTCGGCGACAAGCACCTGTTCTTCTGGCTGCTGACCAACCGCATGGCGCCGCCGGCGGTGTTCCTCCTGCCGTTCTTCCAGCTGTACTCGTCCATCGGCCTGTTCGACACCCACATCGCCGTGGCGCTGGCCCACTGCCTGTTCAACGTGCCGCTGGCGGTGTGGATCCTCGAGGGCTTCATGTCGGGGGTGCCGAAGGAGATCGACGAGACGGCCTACATCGACGGCTACAGCTTCCCCAAGTTCTTCGTGAAGATCTTCATCCCGCTGATCGGCCCCGGCATCGGTGTCACGGCGTTCTTCTGCTTCATGTTCTCCTGGGTCGAGCTACTGCTGGCGCGCACCCTCACCTCGGTGAACGCCAAGCCGATCGTGGCGGTGATGACCCGCACCGTGTCGGCCTCCGGCATCGACTGGGGCGTGCTGGCGGCGGCGGGGGTGCTGACCATCCTGCCGGGCATGCTGGTGATCTGGTTCGTCCGTAACCACGTGGCCAAGGGCTTCGCCCTGGGCCGGGTCTGAGGAGAAACGACTATGGAATGGATGGCCTGGACTCCGGTCACGGCGGCCTTCTTCGGCGGCATCGCGCTGCTGCTGGTGGGCATGACGGTATGGGAAATCCGCTCGCCCTGCGTCGAGCGCAGAGGCTTTCTGCCGATCGTCAACACCCGTGGCGACCGGCTGTTCATCGGTTTGCTCGGCAGCGCCTACCTGCACCTGCTGGTAGTGGGCGTGACCGACTGGAGCACCTGGATAGCCTCGGCGCTGTCCGTCGTGTGGTTACTCGTGGTGATGCGTTGGGGCTGACCGGCTGCCTGGCTGGACGGTCGCTTTTCTATTCAAGCAAGGAGGAGTCTATGTTCGACAACAACTACAAGACCCGACATAGCATGGCGCTGGCAGCCCTGCTGACGTTGTCCGGATTGAGCGGCGCGGCCTGGGCGGATGCCTATGAAGAGGCGGCGAAGAAATGGATCGACAGCGAGTTCTCGCCGTCCACCCTGACCAAGGAGCAGCAGCTCGCCGAGCTGAAGTGGTTCATCAAGGCGGCCGAGCCGTTCCGCGGCATGGAGATCAATGTCGCCTCCGAGACCATCGCCACCCATGAATACGAGGCCAAGGTCCTGGCCAAGGCCTTCAGCGAGATCACCGGGATCAAGCTCACCCACGACCTGATGCAGGAAGGCGACGTGGTGGAGAAGCTGCAGACCCAGATGCAGTCCGGCAAGAACATCTATGACGGCTGGGTCAACGACTCGGACCTGATCGGCACCCACTTCCGTTATGGCAAGGCAGTGGCGATCAGCGACATGATCGCCAACGAGGGCAAGGACTTCACTTCGCCGACCCTCGACCTGAACGACTTCATCGGCATTTCCTTCACCACCGGGCCGGACAAGAAGCTCTACCAGCTGCCCGACCAGCAGTTCGCCAACCTCTACTGGTTCCGCGCCGACTGGTTCGAGAAGCCCGAGCTGAAGGCCAAGTTCAAGGAAATCTACGGCTACGAGCTGGGTGTGCCGGTCAACTGGTCGGCCTACGAGGACATCGCCCAGTTCTTCACCGAGCATGTCAAGGAAATCGACGGCAAGCGTGTCTATGGCCACATGGACTACGGCAAGAAGGACCCGTCGCTGGGCTGGCGCTTCACCGACGCCTGGTTCTCCATGGCCGGCGGCGGCGACAAGGGCCTGCCCAATGGCGTGCCGGTGGACGAGTGGGGCATCCGCGTCGAGGGCTGTCGCCCGGTGGGCTCCAGCGTCGCTCGCGGTGGCGACACCAACGGCCCGGCGGCGGTCTACGCCACCACCAAGTACGTCGACTGGATGCGCCAGTATGCGCCGCCGGAAGCCCAGGGCATGACCTTCTCCGAGGCCGGCCCGGTGCCTGCCCAGGGCAATATCGCCCAGCAGATCTTCTGGTACACCGCGTTCACTGCGGACATGACCAAGCCGGGGCTGGCCGTGGTCAACGAGGATGGCACGCCGAAGTGGCGCATGGCGCCGTCGCCCAAGGGCCCGTACTGGGAGGAGGGCATGAAGCTCGGCTACCAGGACGCAGGCTCCTGGACCTTCCTCAAGTCGACTCCGGAGAAACAGCGCCTGGCGGCTTGGCTGTACGCGCAATTCGTCACCGCCAAGACCGTTTCGCTGAAGAAGACCCTGGTCGGCCTGACGCCGATTCGCGAGTCGGACATCAACTCCCAGGCAATGACCGATGCCGCGCCCAAGCTCGGCGGTCTGGTCGAGTTCTACCGCAGTCCGGCCCGGGTGCAGTGGACCCCCACCGGCACCAACGTGCCGGACTACCCGCGCCTGGCTCAGCTGTGGTGGCAGTTCATCGCCGAGGCGGCGAGTGGCGACAAGACTCCACAGGAGGCTCTGGATGGTCTGGCGGCGGCCCAGGACAGCATGATGGCGCGCATCGAGCGTTCCGGCGTGCAGGGTGATTGCGGTCCGAAACTCAACGAAGAGAAGGACCCGCAATACTGGCTGGACCAGCCGGGCGCACCCAAGCCGAAGCTGGAGAACGAGAAGCCGAAAGGCGAGACCGTGAGCTACGACGAGCTGGTGAAGTCCTGGCAGAAAGCTCAGTAAGAACTGAGGTGGAAACGAAAACGGCGCCTTAGGGCGCCGTTTTTCATTGCCGGAACGGCTTACGCGTGCAGATGATCGGCAGCGTAGAGGGTGTTCTCCAGCAGGCAGGCGCGGGTCATCGGGCCGACACCGCCCGGTACCGGGGTGATCCAGCCGGCGCGCTCGGCGGCCACGTCGTACTCCACGTCGCCGACCAGCTTGCCGTCGTCCTGACGGTTGATGCCCACGTCGATGACGATGGCGCCCGGTTTGATCCAGTCACCCTTGACCAGGCCCGTCTTGCCGGCGGCTGCGACCACGATGTCAGCCTGGGCCACATGGCCTGCCAGATCCTTGGTGAAGCGGTGGGTAACGGTGACGGTGCAGCCGGCCAGCAGCAGTTCGAGGGCCATCGGGCGGCCGACGATGTTGGAGGCGCCCACGACCACGGCGTGTTGGCCGTGCAGGTCGACACCGGTGCTTTCCAGCAGGGTCATGATCCCTTTCGGCGTGCAGGAGCGCAGCAGCGGCATGCGCTGGGACAGGCGGCCGACGTTGAACGGGTGGAAGCCGTCGACGTCCTTGTCCGGGTTGATGCGTTCGAGCAGCTGCGAGGCGTCCAGATGGGCGGGCAGGGGCAGCTGTACCAGAATGCCGTCGATAGCGCTGTCGCGGTTGAGCTGATCGATCAGGCTCAGCAGCTCGCCCTGAGTGGTGGTGGCAGGCAGGTCATGGGCCACGGAAACGAAGCCGACTTCCTCGCAGTCCTTGCGCTTGTGCGACACATAGACCTGGGAGGCAGGGTCGCTGCCGACCAGGATCACGGCCAGGCCGGGGGCGCGAAGGCCCTGCTGGCGGCGCTCGGCGACGCGTTTGGCGATGTCCTTGCGGAGGTTGGCGGCGATGGTTTTGCCGTCGATCAGTTTTGCGGTCATGACGCTTGCTTAACCATAGGGGAGGGTGGAAAAAAGGTCGCGCATTCTCGCATGGGCGGCCGGTGGGGCAAAGGCACATGCGTCGTGCTTTCCTGTAACTCCTTTATCCAACAGGAATTTTTTCATTTTCGTGTTGACGCCCCCGGATCGCCTCTATAAGATTCGCCCCGCTTGTCGAGCACAGCCAGCCGCTGGGTAAGATGGCAACGACCGGAAGCGGTTGGAGCTGTAGCTTAGAAGTCTGTTCCGCAGATGATTAAGCGCCCGTAGCTCAGCTGGATAGAGCATCCGCCTTCTAAGCGGATGGTCGCAGGTTCGAGTCCTGCCGGGTGCGCCATTGGCGAATCAGGCACAAGCAACGCAATATGGTGGGCGTAGCTCAGTTGGTAGAGCACAGGATTGTGGCTCCTGGTGTCGTGGGTTCGATTCCCATCGTCCACCCCATATTCGAGAAAACGCCAGGCCAAAAGCCTGGCGTTTTCGTTTCAAGTGTTACCACGCGGACGTGGTGAAATTGGTAGACACACCAGATTTAGGTTCTGGCGCCGAAAGGTGTGAGAGTTCGAGTCTCTCCGTCCGCACCATCTTTTCTTTGTAATCCCTCCTTATATACCCCGCCGTTTCTTGCTCGTTTTGTGCAGGTGACTTCTGCTATTCGAGCCACTAGAATGCTTGCCTTTCGATTCTGGGGCCGGAACGCCGGCTTATGTCTGTGCAACGAGGAATATCCATGCAAGTTTCTGTTGAAAGCACCTCCGCTCTTGAGCGCCGCATGACCATCGGCGTGCCTGCCGAGCGCATCGAGACCGAAGTGACCAAGCGTCTGCAACAGACTGCCCGTCGTGCCAAGGTGGCTGGTTTCCGTCCCGGCAAAGTGCCGATGAACGTCATCCGTCAGCGCTATGAAGACAGCGCCCGCCAGGAAGCCCTGGGCGACCTGATCCAGGCCACCTTCTACGAAGCCATCGTCGAGCAGAAGCTGAATCCGGCTGGTGCTCCGTCCGTCGAGCCGAAGATCTTCGAGAAGGGCAAGGACCTCGAGTACGTCGCCACTTTCGAAGTGTTCCCGGAAATCAAGCTGGCTGGGTTCGATGGCATCGCCGTCGAGCGCCTCCAGGCTGACGTGACCGACGCCGACGTCGACAACATGCTGGAAATCCTGCGCAAGCAGAACACCCGCTTCGAAGCCGTCGAGCGTGCCGCCGAGAATGGCGACCAGCTGAACATCGACTTCGTTGGCAAGATCGACGGCGAAGCCTTCGCTGGCGGCAGCGCCAAGGGCACTCCGCTGGTGCTGGGCTCCGGCCGCATGATCCCGGGCTTCGAAGATGCCCTGGTCGGCGTCAAGGCTGGCGAAGAGCGCGTAATCAATCCGACCTTCCCGGCTGACTACCAGAACCTGGACCTGGCCGGTAAGACCGCCGAGTTCACCGTGACCGTCAACAGCGTTTCCGCTCCGCAGCTGCCGGAACTGAACGACGACTTCTTCGCCCTGTTCGGCGTCAAGGAAAGCGGCCTGGAAGGCTTCCGCGCCGAAGTGCGCAAGAACATGGACCGCGAACTGCGTCAGGCCATCAAGTCCAAGGTGAAGAACCAGGTCATGGAAGGCCTGCTGGCCGCCAACCCGGTCGAAGTGCCGAAATCCCTGATCGGCAACGAAGTGAACCGTCTGCGCGTGCAGGCCGTTCAGCAGTTCGGTGGCAACATCAAGCCTGACCAGCTGCCGGCCGAGCTGTTTGAAGAACAAGCCAAGCGCCGCGTGGTGCTGGGCCTGATCGTCGCCGAAGTGGTCAAGCAGGGCGAGCTGAAGGCCGACGAAGCCCGCGTTCGCGAGCTGATCGAGGAAATGGCCTCGGCTTATCAGGAGCCGCAGCAGGTTGTGGCCTGGTACTACAAGAACGACCAGCAGCTGAACGAAGTGCGTTCGGTTGTACTGGAAGAACAAGTTGTAGATACTGTCCTGCAGAAGGCCAGCGTGACCGATAAAGCGGTCTCCTACGAAGAAGCGGTCAAGCCGGCGGAAGCCCCGCAAGCAGCCTGATCCCTCGCCTCGTTCGAGCACAACCATAAGCCAGCCTTCGCGCTGGCTTATGCGTCTTTAGAGACATGACTATTAGGGAGAGATCGCTAGACATGTCGCACAACTCTTTCATGAACACCATGCCTGACATCCAAGCCGCCGGCGGCCTCGTGCCGATGGTGATCGAGCAGTCCGCCCGTGGCGAACGCGCCTATGACATCTACTCCCGCCTGCTTAAGGAGCGAGTGATCTTCATGGTCGGCCAGGTCGAGGACTACATGGCCAACCTGGTCGTGGCCCAGCTGCTGTTCCTCGAAGCCGAGAATCCGGACAAGGACATCCACCTGTACATCAACTCGCCGGGCGGTTCGGTGACTGCCGGCATGTCGATCTACGACACCATGCAGTTCATCAAGCCCGACGTGTCCACCATCTGCATCGGTCAGGCCTGCAGCATGGGCGCGCTGCTGCTGGCTGGCGGTGCCGCCGGCAAGCGTTACTGCCTACCGCACTCGCGCATGATGATTCACCAGCCGCTGGGTGGCTTCCAGGGCCAGGCTTCGGATATCGAGATTCACGCCCGTGAAATCCTCACTATCCGCGAACGCCTGAACAAAATCTTGGCCGACCACTGCAAGCAGCCGATCGACGTGATCGCCAAGGACACCGACCGCGACAACTTCATGAGCGGCGACGAAGCGGTCAAATATGGCCTTATCGATCAGGTTCTGAACAAGCGTCAGCTGGCTGTCTGATTCGGTGTTTCAGCGCAACGGCCGGGGTATCCGGCCGTCCTGCAGGGTTGAAAATGCCTGCAATTGCCTTCATCTTGTGTTTCATGCCTACCGTATTGGATCGATCGAATGACTGACACCCGCAACGGCGAGGACAACGGCAAGCTGCTCTACTGCTCCTTCTGCGGCAAAAGCCAGCACGAAGTGCGCAAGCTGATCGCCGGTCCCTCCGTCTTTATCTGCGACGAGTGCGTCGACCTGTGCAATGACATCATCCGCGAGGAGGTGCAGGAAGCCCAGGCCGAGAGCAGCGCGCACAAGTTGCCCGCGCCCAAGGAAATCAGCGGCATCCTCGATCAGTACGTGATCGGTCAGGAGCGCGCCAAGAAGGTGCTTTCCGTTGCCGTATACAACCATTACAAGCGTCTGAACCAGCGCGACAAGAAAGATGATGTCGAACTGGGCAAGAGCAACATCCTGCTGATCGGTCCGACCGGTTCGGGCAAGACTCTGCTGGCCGAGACGCTGGCTCGTCTGCTCAACGTGCCGTTCACCATTGCCGACGCTACCACCCTGACCGAAGCCGGTTACGTGGGTGAGGACGTCGAGAACATTATCCAGAAGCTGCTGCAGAAGTGCGATTACGATGTGGAAAAGGCCCAGATGGGCATTGTCTACATCGACGAAATCGACAAGATCTCGCGCAAGTCGGACAACCCGTCCATCACCCGTGACGTCTCGGGCGAGGGCGTGCAGCAGGCACTGCTGAAGCTGATCGAAGGTACCGTCGCTTCGGTTCCGCCCCAGGGTGGTCGCAAGCATCCGCAGCAGGAATTCCTGCAGGTCGATACGCGCAACATCCTGTTCATCTGCGGTGGTGCATTCGCCGGTCTGGAGAAGGTCATTCAGGCCCGCTCCACCAAGGGCGGCATCGGTTTCAACGCCGAAGTACGCAGCCCGGACCTGGGCAAGAAAGTCGGCGAGGCGCTGCGTGAGGTCGAGCCGGATGATCTGGTGAAGTTCGGTCTTATTCCGGAATTCGTCGGTCGCCTGCCGGTTATCGCTACTCTCGACGAACTCGACGAGGCTGCGCTGATGCAGATTCTCACCGAGCCGAAGAACGCACTGACCAAGCAGTACGCCAAGCTGTTCGAGATGGAGGGCGTGGACTTGGAGTTCCGTGCCGACGCGCTGAAGGCTGTGGCCCACCGTGCGCTGGAGCGCAAGACCGGTGCCCGTGGTCTGCGTTCGATTCTTGAAGGCGTGTTGCTCGACACCATGTACGAGATCC
This sequence comes from Pseudomonas sp. GD04019, assembly GCF_029837695.1. Taxonomy (GTDB): domain Bacteria; phylum Pseudomonadota; class Gammaproteobacteria; order Pseudomonadales; family Pseudomonadaceae; genus Aquipseudomonas. Next base: position 71,348 of record NZ_JAOEEA010000010.1, on the reverse strand, counting down.
CCTCGCAGAGCGATGTCAGCAAGGTGGTGATCGACGAGAGCGTGATCGAAGGCAGTTCCAAGCCGCTGCTGATCTACGAGAATAGCGAGCCGCCGGCCAAGGCCGCGCCGGACGCCTGACGTCTGTAAACCGTTGAAACAAGGGGCCCTACGGGGCCCTTTGCTTTTCCGCCTTTCTCGCTTGTTTTTTCCCAGGGGCGGCCCCATCTTAGGGCCAAGGGTACTCCCGTCCGTTTACGGCCGAATGGCCGCCGTAGAGCTGAAATCATGAAGACAACCATCGAATTGCCTCTCCTGCCGCTGCGTGATGTCGTGGTCTATCCGCACATGGTCATCCCGCTGTTCGTCGGTCGCGAGAAGTCCATCGAGGCCCTGGAGGCCGCCATGGCCGGCGACAAGCAGATCCTCCTGCTGGCGCAGCGCAACCCGGCAGACGATGATCCAGGCGAAGAGGCGCTGTATCGCATGGGCACCGTGGCCACCGTGCTGCAGCTGCTCAAGTTGCCGGATGGTACGGTCAAGGTGCTGGTCGAGGGTGAGCAGCGCGGCTGCGTGCAGAAGTTCATCGAGGTGGATGGCCATTGCCGCGCCGAGGTGCAGTTGCTCGACGAGAGCGAAGCAGCCGAGCGCGAGTCGGAAGTCTTTACCCGCAGCCTGCTCAGCCAGTTCGAACAGTACGTGCAGCTGGGCAAGAAGGTGCCGGCCGAGGTGCTGTCATCGCTGAACAGCATCGATGATCCGGCGCGCCTGGTCGATACCATGGCCGCGCACATGGTGCTGAAGATCGAGCAGAAGCAGGAAATCCTCGAGATCACCAGCCTGGCCGAGCGCGTCGAGCACGTGTTGGCGTTGCTGGATGCCGAGATCGACCTGCTCCAGGTCGAGAAGCGCATCCGTGGCCGGGTCAAGAAACAGATGGAGCGCAGCCAGCGTGAGTACTACCTGAATGAGCAGATGAAGGCCATTCAGAAGGAGCTGGGCGACATCGACGAAGGCCACAACGAGATCGACGAGCTGAAGAAGCGCATCGATAACGCCGGCCTTACCAAAGAGGCGCTGACCAAGGCCAATGCCGAGCTGAACAAGCTCAAGCAGATGTCGCCGATGTCGGCGGAAGCCACCGTGGTGCGCTCCTACATCGACTGGCTGACCAACGTGCCGTGGAAGGCCGAGAGCAAGGTGCGCCTCGATCTGACCAAGGCCGAGGATATCCTCGAAGCCGATCACTTCGGTCTGGAGGAGGTGAAGGAGCGCATCCTTGAGTATCTCGCCGTGCAGAAGCGGGTGAAGAAGCTCAAGGGGCCGGTGCTCTGCCTGGTCGGTCCGCCCGGCGTGGGCAAGACCTCGCTGGCCGAGTCCATTGCGCGTGCCACCAATCGTAAGTTCGTGCGCATGGCCCTGGGTGGCGTGCGTGACGAAGCCGAGATCCGCGGCCACCGCCGTACCTACATCGGCTCCATGCCTGGTCGTCTGATCCAGAAGCTGACCAAGGTCGGCGTGCGCAACCCGCTATTCCTGCTCGACGAGATCGACAAGATGGGCAGCGACATGCGTGGCGATCCCGCCTCGGCGCTGCTCGAGGTGCTGGATCCGGAGCAGAACCACAGCTTCAACGACCATTACCTGGAGGTCGATTACGACCTCTCGGACGTGATGTTCATCTGCACCGCCAACTCCATGAATATTCCCGGTCCGCTGCTGGACCGCATGGAAGTCATCCGTCTGCCGGGTTACACCGAGGACGAGAAGGTCAATATCGCCATCAAGTACCTGACACCCAAGCAGGTGCTGGCCAACGGCCTGAAGAAGGGCGAGCTGGAGTTCGAGGATGCCGCGATTCGCGACATCATTCGCTACTACACTCGCGAGGCGGGCGTGCGTAGCCTGGAGCGGCAGATTTCCAAGGTCTGCCGCAAGGCGGTCAAGGAGCACGCCAAGGAGAAACGCATCAAGGTCTTGGTGACGTCGGACTCGCTGGAGCACTTCCTCGGCGTGCGCCGCTATCGCCACGGCCTGGCCGAGCAGCAGGACCAGATCGGCCAGGTCACGGGCCTGGCCTGGACCCAGGTCGGTGGTGAATTGCTGACCATCGAAACTGCCGTGGTGCCGGGCAAGGGCCAGCTGATCAAGACCGGCTCGCTGGGTGACGTGATGGCCGAGTCCATGACCGCTGCGCTGACCGTGGTGCGCAGCCGGGCCAAGAGCCTGGGCATTCCCCTGGATTTCCATGAGAAGCGCGACGTGCATATCCACATGCCGGAGGGTGCCACGCCCAAGGACGGTCCCAGTGCCGGTATCGGTCTGTGCACGGCCTTGGTTTCGGCCTTGACGCAGATTCCCGTGCGCGCCGATGTGGCCATGACTGGGGAGATCACCCTGCGTGGTCAGGTACTGGCCATTGGCGGTCTCAAGGAGAAATTACTGGCTGCCCATCGGGGTGGAATCAAGACTGTGATCATTCCGGAAGAGAATGTTCGCGATCTCAAGGAAATTCCCGAAAATATTAAGCAAGACCTGACCATTAAGCCGGTTAAATGGATTGACGAGGTCCTGCAAATTGCGCTGCAATACGCCCCGGAGCCCTTGCCCGATGCGGCTCCCGAGATGGTTGCAAAGGATGATACGCGCGAGACTGATTCCAAGGAGCGAATCAGCACGCATTAGGCCGAAGGCTTCCTTGACACTATTTTCGAGCCCTTGTTATAAAGCGGCTCCTATGTGTCGGCAGGCCCTTCAGCACCCGCTTTGCTTACACCAAACAACTAAGAAACAACTCAACAGAAATAAGGGGACTTAAGAGTGAACAAGTCGGAACTGATTGATGCCATCGCCGCATCCGCTGATATCCCGAAAGCTGTTGCTGGCCGCGCGCTGGACGCAGTGATCGAATCCGTCACTGGCGCTCTGAAGGCTGGTGATTCCGTGGTGCTGGTTGGCTTCGGTACTTTCGCTGTCAAAGAACGCGCTGCCCGTACCGGCCGCAACCCGCAGACTGGCAAGCCGATCAAGATCGCCGCTGCCAAGATCCCTGGCTTCAAAGCTGGTAAAGCTCTGAAAGACGCCGTCAACTAAGCGTCTCTCTGGGCTTTGCCCCGCCGTACCGGGTCAGCCCGGTTCGGTGCGGAGCGGAATCCCATCCGCTCCATCAGTTATGAGAAGGCGCATCCTCGGATGCGCCTTTCTTTTATCCGGATTCAATACCCGCGCTGCATTCGCTGTTCGTTCAGTGCAGCCGTTTCGGGGGAAGCATGCTGCAGAACATCAGGGACAATTCCCAGGGCTGGATCGCCAAGACCATCGTCGGTCTGATCGTCATGTTGATGGCGTTCACCGGCTTCGAGGCCATCCTCCAGTCCACCAGCAACAGCCGCAATGCCGCCGAGGTCAATGGCGAAGAGATCAGCCTGGACAGCCTCAACGCGGCGGTGGAAATGCAGCGTCGCCAGCTGATCCAGCAATTCGGCAAGGATTTCGACGCCTCGCTGCTGGACGACAACCTGCTGCGCAAGGCTGCCCTCGATAATCTGATCGACCGCACCCTGCTGCTGCAAGGCGCCAAGGAAGCCGGCATGGGCTTCTCCGAGACCTCGCTGGATCAGTTGATCCTGCAGACCCCGGCCTTCCAGGTCGAGGGCAAGTTCGATTCGGCACGCTTCGACCAGATCCTGCAGCAGCAGGGCATGAGTCGCATGCAGTTCCGCGAGCGCCTGCGCCAGGACGTGCTGGTCAGCCAGCTGCAGGCCACTCTGGCCGCCAGCAACTTCGTCACCGACGCCGAGCTGCAGGCCTTCGTGCGTCTGGACAAGCAGACCCGCGACTTCGCCACCCGGACCATCGCCGCCGATGCCAAGGCCGTCGAGCTGAAGGATGAAGAGATCAAGGCTTACTACGACGAGCACGCCGATCAGTTCATGAGCACCGAGCAGGTCGTGGTCGAGTATGTCGAGCTGAAGAAGGAGCGCTTCTTCGCCGAGGCCAAGGCCAGCGACGAAGAACTGCAGGAGCTCTACAAGAAAGAAATCGCCAACCTGGCCGAGCAGCGTCGTGGCGCGCACATCTTGCTGGAAGTGAACGACAAGCTGAGCGACGAGCAGGCCAAGGCCAAGCTCGACGAAGTGACCGCACGCCTGAAGCAGGGCGAGGACTTCGCCAAGCTGGCCAAGGAAGTCTCCCAAGACCCGGGCTCCGCCAGCAACGGTGGCGATCTGGGCTTCGCCGGTCCGGGCGTGTACGACCCCGAGTTCGAGAAGGCGCTGTACGCGCTGAAGAAGGACGAAGTATCCGCGCCCGTGCGCAGCGCATTCGGCTGGCATCTGGTCAAGCTGCTGGACGTGCAGGCGCCTGAGGTGCCGAGCTTCGCCAGCCTCAAGGACAAGCTGGAGCGCGACGTCAAGGCGCAGCAGGTCGAGCAGCGCTTCGTCGAGGTGGCCAAGGAACTGGAAGAGGCTAGCTACGAGGCGTCCGATCTGTCGCAGCCGGCCGAAGAGCTGCAGCTGCAGGTGCAGACCAGCGGTGCCTTCGGTCGTGAGGGTGGCGAGGGTATCGCCGCCAACCGGCAGGTGGTGCAGGCTGCCTTCAGCCCGGAAGTGTTGGAAGACGGGCGCAGCAGTAGCGCCATCGAGTTGGATCCGGACACCGTGGTCGTGGTGCGCGTGAAGGAACACAAGAAGCCGGCGCAGCTGCCGCTGGAGGAAGTCACCGCCGGTATTCGTGACACCCTGGCGCGCAAGAAGGCCGGTGAAGCGGCCAAGGCTAACGGCGAGGCGCTGATGGCCGATCTGCGCAAGGGCGACGCTGGCAAGGACTGGAAAGTGGTGCAGGCCGCTACCCGCAGCCAGGAAGGCGTCGAGCCGGTTGTGCTGCAGGCGCTGTTCCGCATGGCCAAGCCGGGTGAAGACGGCAAGCCGACCTATGCCGGTGTCAGCCTGAGCAATGGTGACTACGTGGTGCTGCGTCTCGACGGCGTTGGCCAGGCCAAGGCCGAGCTGAGCGAGGAAGAAAAGGTCAGCTACCGTCGCTTCCTGGCCTCGCGTACCGGCCAGCAGGACTTCGCCGCCTATCGCCAGCAGTTGCAGGCAGAGGCCGATATCGAGCGCTTCTGAGTTACAGGATCTCCCGCCCTCGTGGTGGGAGACGCCCAAGAAAAAAGGCCGCTGAAAAAGCGGCCTTTTTCGTTTCCGGCTATCGCATCAGTCTTCGATGGCGCCCATCGCGGTGGTGTTGAAGCCGCCGTCGACATAGAGGATTTCGCCACTGATGCCCGAGGCCAGGTCGGAGCAGAGGAAGGCGCCAGCATTGCCGACTTCCTCGATGGTCACGTTGCGGCGCAGCGGGGTCTGCTTCTCGTTGGCGGCGAGCATCTTGCGGAAGCTCTTGATACCGCTGGCGGCCAGGGTGCGGATCGGGCCGGCGGAGATGGCGTTGACGCGAGTGCCTTCCGGGCCAAGGCTGCCGGCCAGGTAACGTACGCCGGCCTCCAGGCTGGCCTTGGCCATGCCCATCACGTTGTAGTTGGGCATGGTGCGCTCGGCGCCCAGGTAGGAGAGGGTGAGGATGCTGCCGTTGCGGCCCTGCATCAGCTCGCGACCGGCCTTGGCCAGGGCCACCAGGCTGTAGGCGCTGATGTCATGGGCGATCTTGAAGCCTTCGCGGGTGGTGACGGCGGTGAAGTCACCATCCAACTGGTCGCCAGGGGCGAAGCCGACGGAGTGAACGATGCAGTCCAGGCCATCCCACTTTTTGCTCAGTTCCTCGAAGACCTTGGCGATCTCCTCGTCATTGGCCACGTCGCAGGGGAAGCACAGCTCGGGGTTGGAGCCCCAGCCAGCGGCGAACTCTTCGACGCGGCCCTTGAGCTTGTCGTTCTGGTAGGTGAAGGCGAGCTCGGCGCCCTCGCGGTGCATGGCGGCGGCGATGCCCGAGGCGATCGACAGTTTGCTGGCCACGCCAACGATCAGTACGCGCTTACCGGCGAGAAAACCCATGTGCGTCATTCCTCTTTCAGTTAGTCGGCGGTTGCAGGAGCCATGAACGCGGCCTCCAGCAACTGCTGGGTATAAGGGTGCTGTGGCGCGGCGAATACCTGCTCGGCCGGCCCCTGTTCAACCACCTTGCCCTGTTTCACCACCATCAGCTGGTGGCTCAGGGCCCTGACCACCGCCAGGTCGTGGCTGATGAACAGGTACGTCAGGTTGTACTTGGCCTGCAACGAGCGCAGCAGTTCCACCACCTGGCGCTGTACCGTGCGGTCGAGCGCCGAAGTGGGCTCGTCCAGCAGTATCAGCGCCGGTTTCAGCACCAGTGCCCGGGCAATGGCAATCCGCTGCCGTTGCCCGCCGGAAAACTCATGGGGATAGCGGAACCGGGTCTCCGGATCCAGCCCTACCTCCTTGAGCGCGTCGATGACGGCCTGTTCCTGCTCCTCTTCGCTGCCGATACCGTGGATACGCAGGCCCTCGCCGACGATCTGGCTCACGCACATGCGTGGGCTGAGACTGCCGAAGGGGTCCTGGAAGACCACCTGCATCTGCCGCCGCAGCGGCCTTACGGCCTGTTGCGACAACCCATCCAGCGCCTGGCCCTGGAAGCGGATGGCGCCCTGGCTGCTCAGCAGCCGCAGGATCGCCATGCCGAGGGTGGACTTGCCGGAACCGCTCTCGCCGACTATGCCCAGGGTCTGGCCCTGCAGCAGGCTGAAATCGATACCGTCCACCGCCTTCACATGGTCCACCGTGCGCCGCAGCAACCCTTTCTTGATCGGGAACCACACGCGCAGGTCGTCCACTTCCAGCAGCGGCGCGCCGGCGGGGTTGGCCGCAGGCATGCCGCTGGGCTCGGCGCCGAGCAGTTCCCGGGTATAGGGATGCTGCGGAGCGCGGAACAATTCGTCACACGACGCCTGTTCGACGATGCAACCGCGCTGCATGACACATACACGATGGGCAATTCGCCGCACCAGGTTGAGATCGTGGGTGATCAGCAGCATGGCCATGCCCAGGCGCGCCTGCAGATCCTTGAGCAGGTCGAGGATCTTCAGCTGCACGGTGACGTCCAGCGCGGTGGTCGGCTCGTCGGCGATCAGCAGCTCCGGCTCGTTGGCCAGGGCCATGGCGATCATCACCCGCTGACGCTGGCCGCCGGACAATTCGTGCGGATAGGCCTTGAGGCGCTTGGCCGGCTCGGGGATGCCGACCAGCTCCAGCAGCTCGATGATCCGCGCCTGGGCGGCGTCGCCGGTCAGGCCCTTGTGCCAGGCCAGCACCTCGCCGATCTGCTTGCCGATGCTGTGCAGCGGGTTGAGCGAGGTCATCGGCTCCTGGAACACCATGGCGATGCGGTTGCCGCGAATGCCGCGCAGCTTGTCCGGGGCCAGCTTGAGCAGGTCCTGGCCGCCGTACTGGATGCTGCCGGCCGGGTGGCGGGCCAGCGGGTAGGGCAGCAGGCGCAGGATCGAATGGGCGGTGACCGACTTGCCCGAGCCACTCTCGCCGACCAGGGCCAGGGTCTCGCCCTTGCGGATGTCGAAGCTGATGCTTTCGATCACCCGCACGGCCTGGTTGCCGGTGACGAACTCGACGGCCAGGTCGCGCACTTCGATGAGGTTGTTCGAATCGGTCATCTCATTTCCTCGGGTCGAAGGCATCGCGGGCGGCTTCGCCGATGAACACCAGCAGGCTGAGCATCACGGCCAGCACGGCGAAGGCGCTGATGCCCAGCCAGGGCGCCTGCAGGTTGGCCTTGCCCTGGGCCACCAGCTCGCCCAGCGAGGGCTCACCGGCCGGAAGGCCGAAGCCGAGGAAGTCCAGCGAGGTCAGGGTGCCGATGGCGCCCGTGAGAATGAAGGGCATATAGGTCATGGTCGAGACCATGGCGTTGGGCAGGATGTGGTGGAACATGATGCCGCCGTTGCCCATGCCCAACGCGCGGGCCGCACGCACGTATTCCAGGTTGCGGCCGCGGAGGAATTCGGCGCGTACCACGTCGACCAGGCTCATCCAGGAGAACAGCAGCATGATGCCCAGCAGCCACCAGAAGTTGGGCTGGACGAAGCTGGCCAGGATGATCAGCAGGTAGAGCACCGGCAGGCCGGACCAGACTTCCAGGAAGCGCTGGCCGGCCAGGTCGACCCAGCCGCCGTAGTAGCCCTGCAGGGCGCCGGCGAATACGCCGATCACCGAGCTGGCCAGGGTCAGCGCCAGGGCGAACAGCACCGATACGCGGAAGCCGTAGATCACCCGGGCCAGTACATCGCGGCCCTGATCGTCGGTGCCCAGCCAGTTCTGCGCCGAGGGCGGCGCGGGCGCCGGCACCTGCAGTTCGTAGTTGATGCTGGAGTAGCTGAAGGGGATCGGCGGCCAGAGCATCCAGCCATCCTTCGCCGTGATCAGCTCCTGGATGTAGGGGCTCTTGTAGTTGGCCTGCAGCGGGAACTCGCCGCCGAAGGTGGTCTCCGGGTAGCGCTTGACCACCGGGAAGTACCATTCGCCGTCGTAGCGCACTGCCAGCGGTTTGTCGTTGGCGATCAGCTCGGCGCCCAGGCTGAGCACGAACAGGATGAGGAACAGCCACAGCGACCACCAGCCACGCTTGTGCGACTTGAACAGGGCGAGGCGGCGTTGATTGAGGGGGGAGAGCGCCATGCTTAGTTCTCCCGGCTTTCGAAGTCGATGCGTGGGTCGATCAGGGTGTACATCAGGTCGCTCACCAGCTTGGCCACCAGGCCGAACAGGGAAAAGATGAACAGGGTGCCGAACACTACCGGATAGTCACGGTTGACGATGGATTCGAAGCCCAGCAGTCCGAGGCCGTCGAGGGAGAAGATCACCTCGATCAGCATGGAGCCGGCGAAGAAGATGCCCAGCACCGCCGCCGGGAAGCCGGCCACCACGATCAGCATGGCGTTTCGGAATACGTGACCGTAGAGCACGCGGCTGTCGGTCAGGCCCTTGGCGCGGGCGGTGGTCACGTACTGCTTGCCGATCTCGTCGAGGAAGCTGTTCTTGGTCAACAGGGTGAGGGTGGCGAAGTTGCCGATCACCAGGGCCGTCACTGGCAGGGCCAGGTGCCAGAAGTAGTCGAGGATCTTGCCGCCCAGGCTGAGTTCGTCGAAGTTGCCCGAGGTCAGCCCACGCAAGGGGAACCAGTCCCAGTAGCTGCCACCGGCGAACAGCACGATCAGGAGGATGGCGAAGAGGAAGGCGGGGATGGCGTAGCCGATGATGATCGCCGAGCTGGTCCAGATATCGAAGGCGCTGCCGTGACGGGTGGCCTTGGCTATCCCTAAGGGTATGGAGATCAGGTAGGTGATCAGCGTGCCCCACAGCCCCAGGGAGATGGAGACCGGCATCTTCTCCAGGATCAGCTCGATCACCGTGGCATCGCGGAAGAAGCTCTCGCCGAAGTTCAACTGGGCGTAATTGCTGATCATCAGCCAGAAGCGTTCGGGGGCGGACTTGTCGAAGCCGTACATCTTCTCGATCTCGGCCACCAGCTCCGGGTCCAGGCCCTGGCCGCCGCGATAGTTGGAGCCGGCCACGGCGACTTCGCCGCCGCCGCCGGAAACCCGTGCGGTGGCACCGCCGGAGGCAGCATCGAAGCCTTCCAGCTTGGCGATCATCTGCTCCACCGGGCCGCCGGGAGCGGCCTGGACGATGATGAAGTTGATCAGCAGGATACCGAGCAGGGTGGGGATGATCAGCAGCAGGCGGCGAAGGATATAGGCCAGCATTACTGGGCTTCCTGCTCGACGGCGGGTTTGGGCTGGGCGACGTGCAGCGGTTTCTCTTCCCACCAGCTCATCAGGCCGTAGTCATACAGCGGGACGACCTTGGGGCGGCCGAAGCGCTGCCAGTAGGCCACGCGCCAGGTGTCCACGTAGTAGTTGGGTACCACGTAATGCCCCCAGAGCAGGGCGCGGTCCAGGGCGCGGGCATGAGTGATCAGTGATTCGCGCGAGTCGGAGCGGATCAGTCCCTCCACCAGTTGGTCGATGGCCGGATCACGCAGGCCCATCAGGTTGCGACTGCCGGGGTTGTCGGCGCTGGCGGAGTGCCAGAACTCGCGCTGCTCGTTGCCGGGGGAGCTGGACTGCGGCCAGATCGCCGAGGTCATGTCGAAGTCGCGCGAGCGCAGGCGGTTGATGTACTGCGAGGTATCGACCCGACGGATCTGCAGGTCGATGCCCAACTCGGCCAGGTTGCGCTTGAAGGGCAGGATCACCCGCTCCAGGTTGGGCTGGAAGTTGAGGAACTCGAAAACCAACTGCTTGCCGTCCGGGCCGATCATCTTGTCGTTCTCGATGCGGTAGCCCGCCTCGGTGAGCAGTTGGAAGGCGCGGCGGCTCTGCTCGCGGATGATGCCGCTGCCATCGCTGACCGGCGGCTTGAACTCCTGGGTGAAGACCTCCGGTGGCAGCTTGTCGCGCAGCGGCTCCAGCAGCTTCAGCTCGGCCTCGGAAGGCAGGCCGGTGGCGGCCATCTCGGAATTTTCGAAGTAGCTGTGCGTGCGCTTGTAGGCGCCGTAGAACAGCTGCTTGCTGGCCCATTCGAAGTCGAACAGCTGGGCGATCGCCTCGCGCACCCGGCGGTCCTGGAACATGGGCCGGCGCAGATTGAACACATAGCCCTGCATGCCGGCCGGGTTATGGTTGGGGATGGCCTGCATAGTGAACTTGCCGTCGCGCAAGGCCGGGCAGTCGTAGCCGGTGTTCCAGTCCTTGGCCGAGTACTCCAGGTTGACGTCGAACTGGCCGGCCTTGAAGGCCTCCAGCGCCACCTGGGTGTCACGGTAGTAGTCGACTTGGATAGTATCGAAGTTGTATAGGCCGCGGCTCACCGGCAGATCCTTGGCCCACCAGTCCTTGACCCGCTCGAAGCGCACCGAGCTGCCCGGCGAGACCTTGCCTATCTGATAGGGGCCGCTACCCAGCGGCGGCTCCAGGCCGCCCTTGCCAAAGTCGCGGGTGGCCCACCAGTGCTTGGGCAGCACCTGGATCTGGCCGAGGATCAACGGCAGCTCGCGGTTGTCCTTGTGCTTGAAGTCGAAGCGTACCTTCAGCTTGTCCTCGGCTACCACCTGCGCCACGTCGGCGTAATAGTGGCGGTACATGGGATCGCCCTTCTCCAGCAGGATGTTGAAGGTAAAGATCACGTCGTCCGCGGTTACCGGGGTGCCGTCGTGGAAGCGGGCCTTGGGGTTGAGGATGAAGCGTACGTAGCTGTTGTCCGGCGCCTTGTCGATCTTCTCGGCGAGCAGGCCGTATTCGGTGAAGGGTTCGTCAGGCGAGTGGTAGGTCAGGCTGTCATAGATCAGGCCGATGCCCGCCGCGTTGCCTTTGGGGATAAAGGGATTGAAGCTGTCGAAGCCGCCTGTACCCGGTTGACGCAGGATGCCGCCCTTGGGCGCATCCGGATTGACGTAGTCGAAGTGCTTGAAGTCCGCCGGGTACTTGGGGGGCTCGTCGTAGAGGGTGATGGCGTGTCGCGGTTCGGCCTGGGCCGCGCCGGCCAGCATCAGCAGGGCGGCGCCGAGGGTGCGCAGGGTAGGGCTCATCGAACGGTCTCCGTGGGCTTCAGCCACCAGGCCCGCAGCCCCAGGGTGTAGGGCGGGGTGGTGACGAAGGCGAACCGGTTACGGTACGCCAGGCGATGGTGATTGATGTACCAGTTGGGAATGCTGTAGTGCTGCCAGAGCAGAACCCGGTCCAGGGCCTTGGTGGCGGCCACCTGCTCCTCGCGGGTCTGCGCGGCGAGCAGTTTGTCGAGCAGGGCGTCGACCACCGGGTGGCGCACGCCTGCGTAGTTCTTGCCGCCTTTCACGCCGGCCTGGCTGGAGTGGAAGTACAGCCATTGTTCCAGGCCGGGACTGAGGCTCTGCGGCAGGGTCATGAGGATCATGTCGTAGTCGAACTGGTCGAGGCGCTGTTTGTACTGGGCACGGTCCACGGTGCGCAGGTCGGCCTGAATGCCGATGCTGGCAAGGTTCTCGGTGTAGGGCTGGAGAATGCGTTCCAGGTTGGGGTTGACCAGCAGGATCTCGAAGCGCAAGCGCTCGCCCTTGGCGTTGACCAGATGCTGGCCGGAAGGTTTCCAGCCGGCTTCGGCGAGCAGACCCAGCGCCTTGCGCAGGGTCTCGCGAGGAATGCCGCGGCCATCGGTGGCGGACAGGGCGAACGATTGGGTGAACAGCTTGGCCTGCAGCTGCTTGCGATAGGGCGACAGTAGCAGCCATTCCTGGCCTTCCGGCTTGCCGCTGGCGGCGAACTCGCTGTTGGGGTAGTAGCTCGGGCTGCGCTTGTAGGCGCTGTTGAACAGGGCGCGGTTGGTCCACTCGAAGTCGAACATCAGGCCCAGGGCCTCACGCACCTTGCGCGCGGCGAAGATGTCGCGGCGACTGTTCATGAACAGCGCCTGGGTCTGGGTGGGAATCTGGTGCGGGATCTCGGCGCGGATCACCTCGCCACGGGCGATGGCGGGGAAGCGGTAGGCGTTGGCCCAGTTCTTCGCCTGGTGCTCGATGTAGAAGTCGAACTCGCCGGCCTTGAACGCCTCGAAGGCCACGCTGCTGTCGCGGTAGAACTCTACCTCGACCCGGTCGAAGTTGTACTTGCCGCGGTTGACCGCCAGTTTCTCGCCCCACCAGTCCTTGACCCGCTCGAACACCAGGCGCCGCCCTGGCTCCACCCGGGTGATGCGGTAGGGGCCGCTGCCCATTGGCACATCGAAACTGGTGGCCTTGAAGTCGCGTTTCTTCCAGTAGTGCTGGGCCATTACCGGCAGCTCGCCCAGGCGCAGGATCAGCAGCGGGTTGCCGGCGCGCTTGAACACGAAGCGGATGCGGTGGCGGTTGAGGATGTCGACCCGCTGCACTTCCTGCAGCGTGGTGCGGTACTGCGGGTGCCCGTCCTTGACCAGGGTGCGGTAGGTGAAGGCGACGTCGAAGGCAGTGATCGGCTGGCCGTCATGGAAGCGGGCTTCCTTGCGCAGGTTGAACACCACCCAGCTGCGGTCCTCGCTGTACTCGACACTCTTGGCGATCAGCCCGTAGCTGGAGGCTGGCTCGTCGCCCGAGGGGTCGTAGGGACCGGTGCCGACCATCAGCGGTTCGTTGAACTCGCTGACCCCGTACTGCAGGAAGTTGGGCGCCGCCGACGGGCTACTGCCCTTGAAACTATAAGGGTTGAGGGTGTCGAACGTGCCATAGGCCATGACCCGCAGCGTGCCGCCCTTGGGCGCGTCGGGGTTGACCCAGTCGAAGTGGGTGAAGCTGGCGGGGTACTTGAGCATGCCGAACTGGGCGTAACCATGGCTTTCGCTGAGGGTTGCGAAGGCGGGAAAGCTCATGGCCAGGCCGAGAATCAGCGAGAGCAAGGGTCGCATCGGGCGGGGGTCCGGTCCATGGGGCTTTCTGACCATGGGTTCAGGAACGAGTTGAAACCCGCGCCTGGCCATCGTTTGTTTGTCTGCTGGGTACAGTAACAGCTTGTATCCGCTGGAAAAAGAGTGCCTTTTTCAGGGCGTGTGCCATCAATTTGATTACACTGAAACAAATTGCAAAGAGGTCGCTGCCTTGGCGGAACGCAGTATCGGGTTACAGGCATGGATAGACCGTTTGAATCAGGCCGAATTGCCTGCTCTCGCCGCCGTGGTGCAGGACCTGCATCGCCTGTCGCAGGCCGACAAGGCCTCGGTACAGCAGCTGGCCGACGTGCTGCTGCGTGACGCCTCGCTCACCTCCAAGGTGCTGCGGGTCGGTAACAGCGTCTACTACAACCCCTCACAGGAAAGCATCCGCACCATCTCGCGAGCCATCGTGCTGATCGGTTTCGACAACGTGCGCCTGATCGGCATGTCGGTCAGCCTGATCGACAGCCTGCTCACCCGGGTGCCGCGCGAGCAGTTACAGATGCTTCTGGCGCGTTCGTTCCACGCCGCCGTGCAGGCGCGCAACATCGCCGGCTACGTGCTGACCAAGAATCAGGAAGAGGTGTTCATCGCCGCGCTGCTGCACACGGTCGGCGAGCTGGCCTTCTGGGCCTGTGGCGGCGAGCAGGCTGACGAGTTGGCCGACGCCCTGGAGCAGCCCGGAGTTGAGCTGGACGACGCGGCGCGCCAGGTGCTCGGGATCACTTTCCGCCAGCTCACCCAGGGCCTGGTGAAGAGTTGGAACCTGGGCGAACTGGCGACCTTCGCCCATGGCAGCGGCAACCAGCACGACCCGGCGGTGCGCGCCATCAGCCTCGGTGTGAAGATCAGCGAGGCGGCGCTGGAAGGCTGGGACTCGCCGGAGATGGAGAAGCTGGTGGAGCAACTGGCGGAGTTCACCGGCGTCAGCGCCGAAGATGCGCTCACGCAGGTGCTGGAGAGCGCCCAGGAAGCGGTCGAGGTGGCGGCCACCTTCGGCGCCAGCCAGTTGTGCAAGTTGATTCCCAACACCGATCCGGAGCAGATCAAACTGCAGCAGCAGGAGCGCAAGGCGCGTCTGTTGCAGCCGAACCTGCTGGTGATGCAGCAGGCGTTGCAGGACCTGGGCATGATGGTCAACCAGAAGGCCGACGTCGGCCTGATCCTCGACACCCTGCTCAAGGGCCTGCACCAGGGCGCGGGGCTGGAGCGGGCGATGCTGGCGGTGCTGGCCGACGGGCAGACCGCCTTCCGCGCCAAGCGTGCGGTGGGCGAGGGTACCGAGCAGTGGCTGACGAACTTCCAGCTGCCGGCCAAGCAGGCCGAGCAGCCGCATATCTTCAGCTACGCGCTGCGCAACCGCGAGGCCCTGTGGATGGGGGTGCCGGCCAGCTACAACCTGGCCGAGCTGGTGACCCTGCCAATGCGTCAGATGCTCGGCCAGGGCATGTTCTTCATCGCCCCGCTGCTGGCCGGCACCCGCGAGATCGGGGTGCTGTATGCCGACAGCCGGCTTTCCGGGCGAGCGCTCAAGCACGAGCAGTTCGTCGCCTTCCAGCGCTTCACTCAGCTTACCGGGCGCTGCCTGGAGGTGTTGAGCAAGCGCTGACGAAAAGGCCGCCCTGGGGCGGCCTTTTCATGCGGTGGGACTTCTGTCAGTCGAGGTACAGGGTCAGGGTCTGCCCCGGCTTCAGCGCGCGGCTGTTGCTGCGCGGATTCCAGCTCTGCAAATGCTTGACGTTGACCTTGAAGCGCTGGGCGATCAGATACATCGAGTCGCCATTCTTGACCCGGTAGTAGGTCACGTTCTGCCGGGCATCGTTGTTCTTCGCCGCGGCCACCGAGTTGCCGGTGCCGCCGCTGCCGCCACGGATATCCAGCACCTGGCCCAGGCTCAGCTTGCTGCGGGCATTCAGGCCGTTCCAGCGCTGCAGGTCCTTGAGCGAAACGCCGTGGGCATTGGCGATCTGCCAGAGGTTGTCGCCGCTCTTCACCTTATAGCGCTGCGGCTGGCTGGCCGGTGCCTTGGCCACCTGCTGCAGGCCCTCGACCGGCTCGCGGCCGCCGCCCTGGGCAGGAATGTTGAGGACCTGGCCGACGCGCAGGCTGTTGCTGCGCAGTTGGTTGACGTCCTTCAGGGTGTTCACCGTCAGGTGGTAGCGGTTGGCGATGCTGTGCAGGTTGTCGCCCGAGCGCACCCGGTACTCCTGCCAGCGCACCACTTCCTGCGGCTTCATCAGGGCCAGGTTGGCGTTGAACAGCTCGGCCTTGGCGATCGGCACCAGCAGGTGCTGCGGGCCGTCCATGGTGATGCCCTTCTTGAAGGCGGGGTTGAGGCTCTCCAGCTCGTCCTCTTCCATGTCGACCATGGCCGCCACCCGCGCCAGGTCCAGGCCCGGCTTGCTCGCCACCTGCTCGAAGTACGGCTCGTTGGCGATCGGGTTGAGGCGCACGCCGTAGGCCTCGGGCGACAGCACGATCTGCGACAGGGCCAGTAGCTTCGGCACGTAGTTCTGGGTCTCCTGGGGCAGCGGCAGGTTCCAGTAGTCGGTGGGCAGGCCAAGCTTCTGGTTGCGCTCGATGGCGCGGCTCACCGTGCCTTCGCCGGCGTTGTAGGCGGCCAGGGCCAGCAGCCAGTCGCCGTTGAACATGTCGTGCAGGCGGGTCAGGTAGCTCAGCGCGGCATTGGTCGAGGCGGTGATGTCGCGGCGGCCGTCGTACCAGTTGGTCTGGCGCAGGTTGAAGTGGCGACCGGTGGACGGAATGAACTGCCAGATGCCGACGGCATGGCTGCGCGAGTAGGCGAGGGGGTTATAGGCGCTTTCGATCACCGGCAGCAGGGCCAGCTCCATCGGCATGTTGCGCTCTTCCAGACGCTCGACCACGTAGTGGATATACAGGCTGCCGCGCTCGCTGGCGTTTTCCAGGAAGGAGGGGTTGCTGACGAACCACAGGCGCTGGTTCTCGATGCGCGGGTTGATGCCAATCTCGTCCTGCAGCTTGAAACCGTCGCGCATGCGCTCCCAGATATCCGTGGGCGCTTGCGGTTCAGCGGGCTCGTTGAGCCATTCCGGCTCCTGCTGCAGGGCCACGGCTCGGTCGGTGTCGCTGCCATCGTCGTCGCTCGGCGCCATGTTCTGGCAACCCGCCAGACCCAGGCACAGCAGCACCGCCAGAGCCTTCGCTCGCCGGGTCAGCACTGCTGGATCAAGGGTTCCGAAAGGTAATAAGAACATCGGTCGGTAGCATCTGCCGGCGCAAAAAAGTGGGGGGATTCTAGGAATGCCCCTAGGGGTGGTCAAGTTTTCACCAGCCCTCCGGTCAGTTGTCAGGCCGCCTTGAACTGGTCTTTCCAACTGCGCAGGCAAGCAAACACCTCGTCCGCCGTACGCTGCTGGGCGCCGTTCCGCTCGTCGATTTTTTCTTTAATGGATGTTTCGTCGCAGCGCAGGAAGGGGTTGGTCGCCTTCTCCAGGGCGATGTTGGAGGGCAGGCTGATGCGTCCATTGGCACGCCAGGCGCTGACTTCGGCGAAGCGCGCGGCTACCGCCGGATTGTGCGGCTCCACTGCGCGGGCGAAGTGCAGGTTGCTCAGGGTGTATTCGTGGGTGCAGTACACGGCGGTGGCGTCCGGCAGGGCGGCCAGGCGTTGCAGGGAGGCGTTCATCTGTTGCGGCGTGCCCTCGAACAGACGGCCACAACCGGCGGCGAACAGGGTGTCGCCGCAGAACAGCCAGCCTTCCTCGGCCTGGTAGTAGGCGATATGGCCGAGGGTGTGGCCGGGCACCGCATATATAAGGAAGTTGCGCCCGAGCACTTCGACCTGCGCGCCATCGTCCAGCGCCAGGTCGCGGGCCGGGATGTTCTCCTGCGCCGGGCCGCTGACCCGGGCGCCGGTCGCATCCTTCAGCTTGACCACGCCGCCGACATGGTCCGGGTGGTGATGGGTGACGAGGATATCGGTGAGCTGCCAGTCCGGGTGCGCGGCCAGCCAGTTCAGCACGGGTTGCGCATCGCCTGGGTCGACCACGGCGCAACGGCGGGTGGCGTTGTCCTGCAGCAGCCAGATGTAGTTGTCGCTGAAGGCGGGCAGGGCGTCGATCTGAAACATGTGCGGGGTCGCCATTTTGAGAGCAATGGCGCATCTTAATCGGCAACGTCCCGCTTGTGTCATGGAGGTCCCGATGAGCGAACCACCCTTCGCCCAGGCCGATGCCGACTGGCTGCAACTGACCGCCGCCGCCCGCGAGTGGCTGGCTTCACCGCTGGGCGAGCTGCTGCTGAGCGAAGAGCGCCAGGCGCTGGATGAGGAACTGGCGCGCTACTTCGGTGGCTACCTGGTGCATTACGGCCCGGCCGCGGCCGAGCCGCCCAAGGCGCCGCAGATTCGCTGCAATGTGCGCCTGGGCGCACCGCTGGCCGGCGTGCATATTGCTTGCGAGGAGCAGGCCTGGCCGCTGGGCGAACACGCCGCCGATGTGGTGGTGTTGCAGCACGGCCTGGACTTCAGCCTGTCGCCCCATGGGCTGCTGCGCGAGGCGGCGCGCAGCGTGCGTCCGGGCGGCTATCTGCTGGTTACCGGGGTCAATCCCTGGAGCACCTGGGGCCTGCGTCATTACTTCGCTCGCGATGGCTTTCGCCAGGCCCGCTGCATCTCGCCCAGCCGCCTGGCGGACTGGCTCAGCCTGCTGGGATTCGCGCTGGAGAAACGCCGCTTCGGGTGCTATCGTCCGCCGCTTTCCGCGCCGGCCTGGCAGGCGCGCCTGGCTGGACTGGAACGCTGGGGCGGTCGTCTGCAGGCGCCTGGTGCCGGCTTCTATCTGCTGGTGGCGCGCAAGCTGGTAGTCGGCCTGCGCCCATTGCGGCCGGTACAGCGGGCCAGCATGGGCAAGCTGCTGCCGATGCCGGTGGCCAAGGTCAGCCGGCGCGATTCGGATAACTAGAGCATTCAATGAGCGAAGACGTAGTCGAGATCTATACCGATGGCGCCTGCAAGGGCAATCCCGGCCCGGGTGGCTGGGGAGCGCTGCTGGTATTCAAAGGTGCTGAAAAGGAACTCTGGGGCGGCGAGCCCAACACCACCAACAACCGCATGGAGCTGATGGCGGCGATCTGCGCGCTGATCGCCCTGACTCGGCCCTGCTCGGTGCGCCTGGTGACCGACTCGCAGTACGTGATGAAGGGCATCCAGGAATGGATGCCGAACTGGAAGAAACGCGGCTGGAAGACCTCGACCAAGGAACCGGTAAAGAACGCCGACCTGTGGCAGGCGCTGGACGAGCAAGTGGGCCGCCACAAGGTCGAGTGGCAATGGGTGCGCGGGCATACCGGCCACCCGGGCAACGAGAAGGCCGATCAGCTGGCCAACCGCGGTGTAGATGAAGTGAGGGCAATGAAGCATGCGTAGTGTGGTACTGGACACCGAAACCACCGGCATGCCGGTTACCGATGGTCACCGCATCATCGAAATCGGCTGCGTAGAGCTGGAGGGCCGCCGCCTGACCGGCCGCCACTTCCACGTCTACCTCAACCCCGATCGCGAGATCGACGAGGGCGCCATCGCGGTCCACGGCATCACCAACGAATTCGTCGCCGACAAACCGCGCTTCAAGGATGTGGCCGACGAGTTCTTCGAGTTCATCACTGGCGCCCAGCTGATCATCCACAACGCAGCGTTCGACGTTGGCTTCATCAACAACGAATTTGCCCTGCTCGGGCAGACCGAACGCAGCGATGTCAGCGACTACTGCGGGATTCTCGATACCCTGCTGATGGCGCGTGAGCGCCATCCGGGCCAGCGCAACAACCTCGACGCCCTGTGCAAGCGCTATGGCGTCGACAACTCCGGCCGCGACCTGCACGGCGCACTGCTCGACGCCGAGATTCTCGCCGACGTCTACCTGACCATGACCGGTGGCCAGACCCACCTGTCGCTGGCCGGTGAAGGCGGTGACGGTTCCGGTCGCGTGCTGCCCAGCCCGATCCGTCGCCTCGATCCGGGCCGCAACCTGACCCGCGTGCTGCGCGCCAGCGACGAGGAGCTGGCGGCCCATGCGGCGCGCCTGGCGATCATCGAGAAGTCCGCCGGCGGCCCGTCGCTGTGGGCCAAGATGGACGCGCCGGCCGAGGAGCCGGTGAGCTGAGCGGAACCGGTCGTATGGCCAATGCGACCTTTTCTTACAGCCTTCCGCACTGGGGGTTCCGCCCGTTCGGGCGAACTTCTAACCTGAGGGGATAGGTGCCTGAGAGCACCACCCTCAGGAACCTCCAATGTATAAAGACCTGAACTTCCCCATCCTCATCGTTCACCGCGACATCAAGGCCGATACCGTCGCCGGTGAGCGTGTCCGTGCCATTGCCGAAGAGCTGAGCAAGGACGGCTTCACTATCCTCCCCACCGCCAGCTCCGCCGAAGGCCGCATTGTCGCCTCCACCCACCATGGCCTGGCCTGCATCCTGGTGGCCGCCGAAGGGGCGGGGGAGAACCAGCGACTGCTGCAGGACATGGTCGAGCTGATTCGCATTGCCCGCGTGCGCGCACCGCAGCTGCCGATCTTCGCCCTGGGTGAGCAGGTGACCATCGAGAACGCGCCGGCCGAAGCCATGGCCGACCTCAACCACCTGCGCGGCATTCTCTACCTGTACGAAGACACCGTGTCCTTCCTCGCCCGCCAGGTGGCGCGCGCCGCGCACAACTACCTCGACGGCCTGCTGCCGCCATTCTTCAAGGCGCTGGTGCAGCACACCGCGCAGTCCAACTATTCCTGGCACACGCCCGGCCATGGCGGCGGCGTGGCCTATCGCAAGAGCCCGGTGGGGCAGGCGTTCCACCAGTTTTTCGGCGAGAACACCCTGCGTTCCGACCTCTCGGTGTCGGTACCGGAGCTGGGCTCGCTGCTCGATCACACCGGCCCGCTGGCCGAGGCCGAGGCACGCGCCGCGCGCAACTTCGGCGCCGACCACACCTTCTTCGTGATCAACGGCACCTCGACGGCGAACAAGATCGTCTGGCACTCCATGGTCGGCCGCGACGACCTGGTGCTGGTGGACCGCAACTGCCACAAGTCGATCCTGCATTCGATCATCATGACCGGCGCCATCCCGTTGTACCTGTGCCCGGAGCGCAACGAGCTGGGCATTATCGGGCCGATTCCACTGAGTGAGTTCAGCAGGGAGTCAATCCAGGCCAAGATCGACGCCAGCCCGCTGGCCCGCGGCCGCGCACCCAAGGTCAAGTTGGCGGTGGTGACCAACTCCACCTACGACGGCCTCTGCTACAACGCCGAGATGGTCAAGCAGGCCCTGGGCGACTCGGTGGAAGTGCTGCACTTCGACGAGGCCTGGTACGCCTACGCCGCCTTCCACGAGTTCTACGCCGGGCGCTACGGCATGGGCACCCAGTGCGACGAGCATTCGCCGCTGGTGTTCACCACCCACTCCACGCACAAGCTGCTGGCCGCCTTCAGCCAGGCCTCGATGATCCATGTGCAGGACGGCGGTGCGCGCCAGCTGGACCGTGATCGTTTCAACGAAGCCTTCATGATGCACATCTCCACTTCGCCGCAGTACGGCATCATCGCCTCGCTGGACGTGGCCTCGGCGATGATGGAGGGCCCGGCCGGGCGCTCGCTGATCCAGGAAACCTTCGACGAGGCGCTGAGCTTCCGCCGCGCCCTGGCCAACCTGCGCCAGAACCTGGAGCAGGACGACTGGTGGTTCAGCATCTGGCAGCCGGAACAGGCCGGCGGCGAGGGTGTGCAGACCGCCGACTGGCTGCTGCAGCCCAACGCCGACTGGCACGGCTTCGGCGAGGTGGCCGAGGACTACGTGCTGCTCGACCCGATCAAGGTCACCCTGGTGATGCCGGGGCTGTCCGCCGACGGCAAGCTGACCGAGGCCGGCATCCCTGCCGCGGTGGTCAGCAAGTTCCTCTGGGAGCGCGGCCTGGTGGTGGAGAAGACCGGCCTGTACTCCTTCCTGGTGCTGTTCTCCATGGGCATCACCAAGGGCAAGTGGAGCACCCTGCTCACCGAGCTGCTGGAGTTCAAGCGCCTGTACGACGCCAACGTGCCGCTGCTCGACGCGCTGCCGTCGATCGCCCGCGAGGGTGGAGCGCGCTATGCCGGCATGGGCCTGCGCGACCTGTGCGACCAGTTGCACGGCTGCTACCGGGAGAACGCCACGGCCAAGGCGCTCAAGCGCATGTACACGGTGCTGCCGCAGGTGGCGATCAAGCCGGCCGACGCCTACAACCAGCTGGTGCGTGGCGAGGTCGAGGCGGTGCCGATCGAACAGCTGGAAGGGCGCATCGCCGCGGTGATGCTGGTGCCCTATCCACCGGGCATCCCGCTGATCATGCCGGGCGAACGCTTCACCCCCGAGACCCGCTCAATCATCGACTACCTGCAGTTCGCCCGCACCTTCGACAGCCAGTTCCCCGGCTTCGACGCCGACGTGCATGGTCTGCAGCGGGAGGAAGTGGCGGGGCAGGCCTGCTATACAGTGGATTGCATCAAGGAGTAGCGCCGGTCAGGTGACCGGGCCTGTGCAAATCCGGGGGGAACATGGCTCAGGACAAGAGTGGCAAGGGCGAGATGGGTTTCTGGACCTGTACCGCCCTGGTGGTGGGCAACATGGTCGGCTCGGGGGTGTTCCTCCTGCCATCCAGCCTGGCGCCCTACGGTGGCCTGAGCCTGGTCGGCTGGCTGGTGTCGAGCACCGGTGCGGTGTTGCTGGCCCTGACCTTCTCGCGTCTGGCGCGGCTCAATCCGGCGGCGGGCGGCCCTTACGCCTATACCCGAGATGCCTTCGGCGGCTTCGCCGGTTATCTGTGCGCCTGGACCTATTGGAAGGCGGCCTGGATCGGCAATGCCGCCATCGCCGTGACCCTGGTCGGTTACCTGCAGGTATTCCTGCCGGCGTTGCGCGCACCGATACCGATGGTGGCTACCGCCATCGGCGCCATCTGGCTGTGTACGCTGATCAACCTGCGCGGCATCACCGCCTTCGGCTACGTGCAGAACATCCTCACCCTGCTCAAGCTGGTGCCCCTGCTGCTGGTCGGTGTGCTCGGCTGGTTCTATTTCAACCCCGAGTACCTGACCATCCCCGAGCCGGCGCAGCTACCCGGCGGCGGCTATGCCCAGGCCATCGCCACCACGGCGGCGCTGACCCTGTGGTCCTTCATCGGCCTGGAGTCGGCCACGGTGCCGGCCGAGCATGTGCGCGATCCACGCCGCACCATTCCACGGGCGACGCTGGTCGGCACTCTGGTGGCGGCGGTGGTGTACATCCTCTCGATCACCGCCGTGCAGGGCATTCTGCCGCCGGAAGTGCTGGCTAAATCCACTGCGCCCTTCGCCGACGCGGCGCGGGTGATGCTGGGCGACTGGGGCTACTACTTCATCGCTGGCGGTGCGGTGATCGCCTGTCTCGGCGCGCTCAATGGCTGGGTCCTGCTGCAGGGCCAGATTCCCATGGCCACCGCTCGCGACGGCCTGCTGCCGGAGTCCCTGGCCAAGACCAATCGCTACGGCGTGCCGGCCAATGGTCTGCTGGTGTCGGGCGTGCTGGTGACCCTGCTGGTGATCGTGGACGGGCAGGGCGAGCTGGTCGAGGTGTTCAACGTGATCATCCTGCTCGGCACCATGGCCGGCGTCGTGCCCTATGTATTCTGCGCCGCGGCGCTGCTGCACCTGATGGCGATGCGTCCCGGCGACTTCGGCCACCGTGAGAGCGGCCGGCTGCTGTGGATCGGCTGCTGCGCCTTCATCTACTCGATGTGGGCGCTGTACGGCACCGGCGAGCAGGCGATCTTCTGGGGTTTCCTGGTGTTGATGGTCGGCATTCCGCTCTACACCTGGCGCCAGTGGCGCAACCGGGTGCAGGCGGAAAACCTCGGCAAGTGAGGCCGGGCCTCACAGCCAGTAGCTGACCGCCCACCAGCCCAGGCCACCCATGACCACCGTGTAGGGCATGGCCATCCACACCATGCGCCCGTACGACAGGCGCACCAGGGGGGCGATGGACGAGGTGAGCAGGAACAGGAAGGCCGCCTGGCCATTGGGCGTGGCCACGCTGGGCAGGTTGGTGCCGGTGTTGACGGCCACCGCCAGCGCCTCGAAGTGTTCGCGGCTCATGTTGCCGGCGAGGAACGCCTGCTTGACCTCGGTGATGTAGATGGTGGCGACGAACACGTTGTCGCTGATCGCCGAAAGCAGGCCGTTGGCGATGAACAGCATGCCCGGCTGCTGCTCCATGGGCAGCGCCAGCACCCATTGGATCAGCGGGGTGAACAGCTGCTGTTGCTGGATCACCGCGACCACGGCGAAGAAGGTCACCAGCAGCGCGGTGAACGGCAGTGCGTCCTGGAAGGCGCGGCCGATACGGTGCTCGTCGGTGATGCCGGAGAAGGCGGTGATCAGCACTATGACCGCCAGGCCGATCAGGCCGACTTCGGCCATGTGCAGGGCCAGGCCGATGATCAGCAGCACTGCCGCCAGGCCCTGAACCAAGAGTGCGGCAAGCTGCTCCGGGGTGCGCCGGGCATCGCTGGCGCGGGCGTGCTCGGCCAGCACCTGGCGCACGGCGGCCGGTAGCTGGGCGCCGTAGCCGAACCAGCCCAGGCGCTCCAGCAGCACGCAGGTTGCCAGGCCGGCGGCCAGCACCGGCATCGACACCGGCGCTACCTGGAGGAAGAATTCGACGAAGCTCCATCCCATTTCGTGGCCGATCAGCAGGTTTTGCGGCTCGCCTACCAGGGTGCACACCCCGCCCAGTGCGGTGCCCACGGCACCGTGCATCAGCAGGCTGCGCAGGAAGGCGCGGAACTGCTCCAGGTCCTCGCGGTGCAGCTCTATCGCCTCGGCCTCCAGGGACTCCTCGTCCTGGACGCCACGGCCCGAAGCGACCCGGTGATAGACGGAGAAGAAGCCCAGGGTCGCGCTGATGATCACCGCGGTCACGGTCAGCGCATCGAGAAAGGCCGAGAGGAAGGCCGAGAGCAGGCAGAACAGCAGGGCCAGCAGCGCCTTGGAACGCACGCCCAGCAGCAGGCGGGAGAACAGGAACAGCAGCAGGTCCTTCATGAAGTAGATGCCGGCGACCATGAACATCAGCAGCAGGATCACCGGGAAGTTGTGCGCCAGCTCGTCGTAGAGAGCCTTCGGTGTGGCCAGGCCGAGCAGGATGGCCTGCAGCACCAGCAGACCGCCAGGCAGCAGCGGATAGCACTTGAGCGCCATGCCCAGGGTGAAGATGAATTCGCCCACCAGCAGCCAACCGGTCGCCACCGGGCCGGCGCTCCATAGCACCACCGGATTGGCGATCAAGAAGAAGAGAATGGTCAGCTTGTACCAGGACGGCGAGCCACCGAGGAAGTTGTGCGCGAGGGCGCCTGCCAAGGATCGCTTCATCGGTTCTGTCCCCTGAAGAAAAGGGCGAAGATTCCGGACCAGCTCCAAAAAGATCAAGCGTTTAACGAATATAGTCAGAAATCTTCTTAGCTTTGCTAGCGTGTTCTGCATCACAGTAGCCAGCATCGACTTTTGTTTCGTGCTTGTTATAGTGGGCCGATTGATTCCAAAACAACATATCTATGCGCGCTGCCGTGCGCCTTGCCCTCGAGGATGATCTGCGTGCCCGAATACAAAGCTTTCCGCGTCGAACTCATCGACAAGATCGCCCATGTGCAGATCAACCGCCCGGAGAAGGTCAACGCGATGAACGTCGACTTCTGGGAAGAGATCATCGAGATCTTCCGCTGGGTCGACGAAACCGACGAGGCTCGCGTGGTGGTGCTTTCCGGCGCCGGCAAGCACTTCTCCTCGGGCATCGACCTGATGCTGCTGGCCCAGGCCGGGAGCGCCCTGGGCAAGGACGTCGGCCGCAACGCCGAAGCCCTGCGCCGCAAGATCCTCCAGCTGCAAGGCTCGTTCAACGCCGTCGACAACTGCCGCAAGCCGGTGCTTGCGGCGATCCAGGGCTACTGCCTGGGTGGCGCCATCGACCTGATCTCGGCCTGCGATATGCGCTATAGCACGGCGGATGCGCAGTTCTCCATCAAGGAGATCGACATGGGCATGGCCGCCGACGTCGGCACCCTGCAGCGCCTGCCGCGTATCATCGGCGACGGCATGATGCGTGAGCTGGCCTTCACCGGCCGCACCATCGACGGCAATGAGGCACTGCGCATCAACCTGGTCAACCGCACCTACGCCAGCCAGGAAGAATTGCTGGCCGGCGTGTTCGAGATCGCCCGCGAGATCGCCGCCAAGTCGCCGATCGCCATCCGCGGCACCAAACACATGATTCGCTACATGCGCGACCACCGGGTCGACGATGGCCTCGAGTACGTCGCCAACTGGAATGGCGCGATGTTGCAGTCTGCCGATCTGCGCGTGGCCATGGCCGCGCACATGAGCAAGCAGAAACCGGAATTCGCCGACTGAGAGGTTTATCGGACCCATGGTCACTGGAGCGACATCCCTGAGCTTGGTGCGTGACGAGTTGTTCACCACCATGGAAGAGACCGAACAGAGTCTCGAACAGTTCATTGCCGAACGGAACAACGGCAGCCTGCTGCAGCAGGCCGTGGAAAACCTGCAGCAGGTGCGTGGCACCCTCAATCTGATCGAACTGGCCGGCGCCGAGCTGCTGGCCCAGGAAGTGCTGCAGCAGGCCACCGATATTCCCGCCGGTGCCGGCGAGGAGCGCGACGGTCAGCTGGCGGCCCTGAGCAATGCTCTTTACGTGCTGCGCCGCTATCTGGAAAACGTCGACGCCAGCC
This sequence comes from Pseudomonas sp. GD04019, assembly GCF_029837695.1. Classification (GTDB taxonomy): domain Bacteria; phylum Pseudomonadota; class Gammaproteobacteria; order Pseudomonadales; family Pseudomonadaceae; genus Aquipseudomonas. Next base: position 45,162 of record NZ_JAOEEA010000010.1, on the reverse strand, counting down.
GCCAGGAAATGCCCGAGCTGCTGCTGCCGGCGATCAACGATCTGCGTCAGGCCGGTGCCCAGCCGCCGTTGCCGGAGAGCTTCTTCTTCAGCGTGCGCCTGGATCAGGCGCGACCGGCCGGTGTGCCGCTGGGTAATGCCAGCGCCGAAGATGCGCGCCGTCTGCGCCACATGTTCCAGGTCGGCCTGCTCGGCTTCATCCGCGAAGACAATCCCCAGGCCGGCTTGAAGCTGATGCTGCGCGCCCTGGGTCGCCTGGATAGCCTGTTCGTCGACAAGCCGGCCGGTCGCCTGTACTGGGCCGGCGCCGCCGCCGTGGAGTCGCAGTTGGACGGTCAGTTGCTGCCGCGCAAGTCGCGCAAGCAACTGTTCTCGCGCCTGGATCGCGAGATCAAGCAGGCCCTGGCTGCCAACGGCAGCTACGAGGCGCCGCGCAGCCTGCTCAAGGAGCTGCTCTACCTGGTGGCTCTGGCCGACAGCCGTGGCCCGCAGGCCAGCGCCGTGCGTGACGTGTTCGGCCTGACCCCGCTGCCGTTCACCGACCACCTGCTCGACGAGGAATACCAGCGCCTGTCCGGCCCCGGCCAGGGCGTGATGCGCTCCTTGTCCACCGCCATCCGCGAGGAGTTGGCCAGCGTCAAGGACCTGCTCGACCTGATCGAGCGCGGCACCGCCCAGCCCGACAGCTTCGGCAACCTGCACGCCCTGCTCGGCAAGCTGGCCAAGACCCTCAGCATGGTCGGCCTCAGCTCGGCGGCCAACGCGCTGCAGGTGCAGCTGCCGGTGGTCAATGGCTGGGGCGAGAACAGCCCTGCCGCCAATACCGATCTGCACAAGCTGGCCGAAGCGGTGCTCTATGTGGAGAGCATGGTCGCCAGCCTGGATCGTGGCGAGCAGCGCAACCAGCGTCCGGCGCCGGTGCAGCCGGGTGACGAGGGTGAGGCCTTCGCCGCTCACCAGCTGGTCGAAGCACGCATTGTGGTGGTCGACGAGGCCCAGGGCGGTCTGGCCCTGGCCAAGCGGGCGATCACTTCCTATCTGGAAGCCAACGGCGACAAGCTGCACCTGGCCAACGTGCCGTTCAGCCTGCAGGCGGTGCGTGGCGGCCTCTGGTTCCTCGGACAGGAGCGTGCGGCCAAGCTGATCGGCCTGTGCGCCGACTACATCCAGACGCAGATGCTCGATGCCCGGCAGATGCCTTCCGAGCAGATGCTGGAAACCCTGGCCGATGCCCTCAGCAGCCTGGAGTACTACCTCGAAGGTGGCGCCGTGCTGCGTCCCGAGACCACGCCGAGCGTGCTCGATCTGGCCGAGGAAAGCGTGCGTGCCCTGGGCCTGTCGGTAACCCCCTGATGGCTTCCGGCTGGCAGACCACGCCGCCGCTGGACAACGCCCAGACCGGTGGCTGGGCGCTGGTGCGTTGCCCGCAGGGCTTCCTCGCCGACAGCAACGGCGTGCTGTTTCCCCGTGAGTGGCTTAAGCGCCAGGACCTGCCGGTGGTGGCCGAACACGGCCTCGGTCACTTCGATGGCGAACCGGTCTGGCTGCTGGCGCTGGATCGGCCGGCAGAGATGCCCGGCTGCTTCTGGCAAGGTCTGCGCCAGTTCATGCTGCAGGCCGACTACCCGACCTTCCGCATGCTGTCGTTCGCCGAGCAGGTCGGCACCTGGGATCTCAATCACCGCTTCTGTGGTCGCTGTGGCAGCCGCAATCGCCAGGTGCCTGGCGAGCGCTGCATGCGCTGCCCCGAGTGCGGCCTGGACAGCTACGCGCGGATCTCGCCGAGCATGATCGTGCTGGTCAGCCGTGGCGACGAGGTGCTGCTGGCCCGTTCGCCGCGCTTCGTGCCCGGGGTCTACAGCACCCTCGCGGGCTTCGTCGAGCCGGGCGAGTCGGCGGAGGAGTGCGTGGCCCGCGAGGTGCACGAGGAAGTCGGCATCGCGGTCGGCAACCTGCAGTATCTGGGCAGCCAGGCCTGGCCGTTCCCCCATTCGCTGATGCTCGGCTTCCACGCCGAATATGTCGGCGGCGAGATCGTGCCGCAGGCCGACGAGATCGAGGACGCCCGCTGGTTCCCCATCGACCAGCTGCCGCCGTTGCCGATGCACCGCTCCATCGCCCGCTATCTGATCGATCTCTATGTGGCTCGTCGCCTTGGTCAGCCGGAGCCGCAGCTGCCGCGTTGAGGGTCAGCCCACGGCGTCGGTGAAGGTCAGGCGGTTGCCGAAAGGATCGCTCACGCTCATATCTCGGCTCCCCCAGGGCTGGGCCTCGATACCAGGCCGCGCGTAGCCATAGCCCTTCTGCTCCAGCTCCTGGTGGAACGCGTCCAGGGCATCGGTCTCGATGCGCATCGCCGCGCCCGGGCAGGCATCGCCATGGTGCTCGGACAGATGCAGCACGCAGCCGTCGCGGGAGACCTGCAGATACAGCGGCATGCCGGGGGCGAAGCGGTGCTCCCAGTCGACTCGGAAGCCCAGATACTCCACATAGAATTCCCGCGCCTTGGCCTCGTCGAAGATGCGCAGGATCGGTGTGGTTTTGCTCAGTTGCATGACGACTCCTCAGAACCAGTGCTGCCAGGCCAGGCGTGCGGTCAGTGCCAGCACGACCAGGATGAAGACCGGGCGGATGAACTTGGAGCCGCCGCTGATCGCCGTGCGTGCGCCGAAGAAGGCGCCGGCCATCAGCGCCAGGCCCATGCTGATGCCGAGCAGCCAGGCCACCTGGCCGGCAAGGATGAACACCGTCAGGGCCATGGCGTTGCTGACGAAGTTCATGCTGCGCGCCACGCCGCTGGCGCGGACCAGATCCATGGGGTAGAGCAGCAGGGTGCTGACGGTCCAGAAGGCCCCCGTGCCGGGGCCGGCCACGCCATCGTAAAAGCCCAGACCGAGTCCTTGTGGCCACTGGCGGCCTTGGGCCACCGGCGCGTCCTGCTGGCCGTGGGTCTCCGGTGTCTTGCCGAACAGCAGGTACAGGCCGCAGCCGAATACCACCGCCGGTAGCATCTGGTTGAGCCAGGCGGCTGGCAGCCAGTGGGCGATGATCGCGCCAATCGCCGCCCCAATCGCCGTGGCGATCAGCGCGTTGCGCCATTGCCGCGGCTGGAACAATTTGCGCCGGTAGAAGGTGTAGCTGGCGGTAGCCGAGCCGAAGGTGGCGCACAGCTTGTTGGTGCCCAGCACCAGGTGCGGCGGCAGGCCGGCGGTGAGCAGGGCGGGAATGGTCAGCAGGCCGCCGCCGCCGGCGATGGCGTCGATGAAACCGGCGGTGAAGGCGACGATGGCGAGGATCAGCAGGGTGGTCGGGTCGACTCCCAGCTCGAAGGGAAAGGGCATAAAAAACTCGAAGTGGGTTCAATTGTGCGGCGCCGTTGCTGGTTCGCCGCGCAGCTGCTGAGCATAATGCCGAGAAAAATTCGTATAAGGAATCACACGCATGCAGTACGACGGCCTGGCCTGGTTCACCGGCCTGCTGGCCCTGCTGGCGCTGTTCATCGCCGCCCGCATCCTGTTCGCTCCCAACTGGTTCCTCGCCTGGCTGCGCGGCACCGCCGGTCTGGCCTTCCTGGCTCTGGCGCTGCTGGTTGGGGTGGTCGCCTATGACCTGCGCAGCTATGACGCCCAGGCGCAGGACAAGCCGCTGGTGACCCTGAGCTTCGCCGCCGACGGCCCGCAGCGCTACCGGGTCAACCTGCTGGAGGGCGGCGAAGAGCGTGAGGTGACACTGGAGGGCGACCTGTGGCAGCTGGACGCTCGCCTGCTGGGCTGGAAGGGCCTGGCCGCGCTGATCGGCCTGGAGCCGGGCTACCGCCTGGAGAAGCTCTCCGGTCGCTTCCTCGCCATCGAGCAGCAACAGAATGCCCGCCATGCCCAGGTCCAGCTGGCGCAGAGCCCCTATGGCATCGACTTGTGGCGCTGGCTGCGCCTGAGCCAGCGCGACCTGTTCCTGTTCGATCCGCAGGCCGCGCGCGTCACCTATCTGCCGATTGCCGACGGCGCCGCCTTCACCGTCAGCCTCAGCCCCACCGGGCTGCTAGCCAGGCCGATGAACCAGGCCGCCGAGCAGGCGCTGAAGGACTGGCAATAGCTTTTCGCGAGGCAAACAAAAAGGGACCCGAGGGTCCCTTTTTCATGTCCGGCGAATCCTCAGGAGAGGAAGCCGCCGTCCACGTTCAGCGCCACGCCGGTGGTGTAGCTGGAGGCATCGCTGGCCAGGTACAGCACGGTGCCGGCCATTTCGCTCGGAGCGGCCACGCGCTTGAGCGGGATACGCTGCAGAGCGACGTTGAGGATGGCGTCGTTCTTGGTCAGCGCCGAGGCGAACTTGGTGTCGGTCAGGCCCGGCAGCAGGGCGTTGCAGCGGATGCCGAACTGCGCGCACTCCTTGGCGAAGACCTTGGTCATGCTGATCACGGCGGCTTTGGTCACCGAGTAGATGCCCTGGAACTCGCCCGGGGAGACGCCGTTGATCGAGGCGACGTTGATGATCGAGCCACCACCGTTGGCCTTCATCAGCTTGCCGCCTTCGATGGACATGAAGTAGTAGCCGCGGATGTTGACGTCGACGGTCTTCTGGAAGGCGCCCAGGTCGGTGTCCAGCACGTTGCAGAACTGCGGGTTGGTGGCGGCGTTGTTGACCAGGATGTCGAGGCGGCCGAACTGCTCGCGGATAAAGGCGAACACGTTGCTGATCTGTTCCATCTCGCCGATATGGCAGGCGATGGCGGTGGCCTTGCCGCCGTCGGCGACGATGGCGTCGGCGACTTTCTGGCAATCGTCGATCTTGCGGCTCGAGACGATCACGTGGGCACCTTGCTGGGCCAGCAGTTTGGCGATGGCCTCACCGATGCCGCGGCTGGCGCCGGAGACGAAAGCGATCTTGCCGTCGAGGTCGAACAGGTTGGTCTTGGACATTGCGAGTACCTTGTCTGAGCCGGGTTACAGGGTGGATTTCTTGATGACCTGCAGGGCAGCCTGCTCCAGCAGCTTGTTCATCATGATGAACTGGGCGAAGCGCTTGTCCTTGGTCTGGCCATGGAAGAAGCGGTAGTAGATCTGCTGCACGATGCCGGCCAGGCGGAACAGGCCGTAGCAGTAGTAGAAGTCGAAGTTGTCGATCTGGATGCCGGCGCGCTGGGCGTAGTAGTCGACGAACTCCTGGCGGCTCAGCATGCCCGGGGCGTTGCTCGGCTGGCGGCGCATCAGCTGCATGGGCTGCGGGTCGGCGGCTTCGATCCAGTAGGCGAGGGTGTTGCCCAGGTCCATCAGCGGGTCGCCGATGGTGGTCAGCTCCCAGTCCAGCACGCCGATGATCTGCATCGGGTTGGCCGGGTCGAGGATCACGTTGTCGAAGCGGTAGTCGTTGTGCACGATGCCCGGCTTGTGGTGGTCGGCTGGCATCTTCTCGCGCAGCCAGGCCTTGACCGGCTCCCAGGTCGGGGCGTCGGGGGTCAGGGCTTTCTCGTAGCGGTCGCTCCAGCCTTCGATCTGGCGCTTCACATAGCCTTCCGGCTTGCCCAGGTCGGCCAGGCCGCAGGCCTGATAGTCGACGTTATGCAGGTCGACCAGCTTGTCGATGAAGCTCTTGCACAGGGCGTTGGTCTGCTCGGCGCTGAAGTTCAGCTCGGCCGGCATGTCGCTGCGCAGGATGATGCCCTTGACCCGCTGCATCACATAGAACTCTGCGCCGATCACCGACTCGTCGGTGCAGTGCACGTAGGCCTTGGGGCAGTACGGGAAGCCATCGTTGAGCTGGTTGAGGATGCGGTATTCGCGACCCATGTCGTGAGCCGACTTGGCCTTGTGGCCGAATGGCGGGCGACGCAGAACGAATTCCTGCTCGGGGTATTCCAGCAGATAGGTCAGGTTGGAGGCGCCGCCGGGAAATTGGCTGATACGCGGCGTGCCGGTGAGACCCGGGATGTGCGCCTTCAGGTACGGGTCGATCTGCGCGGCATCGAGCTCTTCGCCTTCGCGGATGCCGGTGGACTGGTCTGTCAGCGTCATGCTTATCCCTTCTGATGATGATGGGTGCCACTTATCATTGGCTAATCTAATGTTGCCCGTGGGCCCTAACAAGCAAAGCACAGCGTTATAGATGTGGCTGTTGGTTGTCGATCAAGGGGCCTGATTGCCGCATTTGCCCTGGGTGCGGGCGAAAAAAAACCGGAGCCCGAGGACTCCGGTTTTCTGCGTTTCGCGGCGTATGCCCGAGGGCTTATACCGGGAACAGCTCGGCCAGTTTCATGGCCAGCATCATGTCGCCTTCGGCGCGCAGTTTGCCGCCCATGAAGGCCTGCATGCCGTCGGTTTCGCCGGAAGCGATACCGGCCAGGGTGGCGCTGTCCATGATCAGGGTGACGTTGGCATTGGCATTGTCGCCCTGTTGCACGTCGCAGGTGCCGTCTTTGACGATCAGCGCGTAGTTCTCACCGTCTTCGATGTTGAACTGGAACACCAGGTCCAGGCCGGCGGCAGCGCTGGCGTTGAACTTGGACTTCATGGTGTTGATGGTGTCGGCAACGGAGCTCATGGTTTCATCCTTTGTTATCAAGGGTTACTGACGGCCTTATACGGGCCGCTGTGGGCCGGACTCAGCGATAGGTGATGAGTTCCGGGGCCTTCAACAGCTCCAAATGCACACGGCTGTTGAAGGAAGCCAGGGTCGCCTCACTGCCGCGGAACTGCAGGCGCGAGAGCGAAGTATTGACGATTTGCCAGTTGAGTTCGAAGGCCTTGTCGGCCGGTACGCCGGTCAGCAGGTGGAGCAGGGCGGTGATGGTGCCGCCGGAGGTGAACACGGCAATATTCTGGCCGCGCTCGGCGCGTTCGAGCACACGCTGCAGGCCGCCCTGCACGGTATCGACGAAGCCTTGCCAGCTGGCATGCTCGGGCTGGTCGTACTCGCCGCTAACCCAGCGCCGGATGATACGGGCGAACAGGTGCTGGAAGGCGGCGCGGTTTTCTTTCGGGTTGCGCATGATGGCCAGGGCGTCCGGCTCGTCCGGCAGCATGGCCGGCAGCAGGTTGCGGATCACCGCTTCGGCATCGAATTCGTTGAAGGCTGGGTCTATTTCCAGCTCCGGGGCACTCAGTCCGGCGGCCACGCAGCGTTGCATGGCGGCGGTGGCGGTGTGCTGCTGACGGCGCAGGCTGCCGCTCAGGCAACGATCGAGGCCGATACCGAGCTGGGCGAGATGGTCGCCGAGCACTTCGGCCTGGCGCACGCCGAGCGGCGACAGCACGTCGTAATCGTCTGCACCGAATGAGGCCTGGCCATGTCGTATCAGGTAGATGCTGCCCACGTCCGCAGTCGATCCCGGCGGGTTGAAGTTTCGCGAGGGTAGGGCCGGAGTCGGGCCGCTGTCAACGAAAAAACATACGCTTGTTTGAATTCACTGAAGACGGCCGATGCGCGGTTCGTCGCGATTGGCCGGCAGCTGTTCGCGCCGGTATGCTGGGGGCCGGCGGGTGCTGGCTTGGGCCCTGGGACAGGATAGACGAGGGGGAACCTGTGGAGTTTCTGTTGGATTATGCGGACTTTCTGCTCCGCACCCTGACCGTGGTGGTCGCGATCATCGTGGTACTGCTGACCATTGCCGCGCTGCGTGGCAAGGGGCGCGGGAAAGGCGGTGGCCAGTTGCAGGTGCACAAGCTCAACGATTTCTACAAGGCGCTACGCGAGCGTCTGGAACACGAGCTGCTGGACAAGGCGCAGCTCAAGGCTCAGCGCAAGGCCGAGGCGAAGCAGGCCAAGCAGCAGAAGAAGGAAGGCGGGCACAAGCCGCGGGTGTTCGTGCTCGACTTCGATGGCGACATCAAGGCCTCGGCCACCGACAACCTGCGCCACGAAGTCACCGCGCTGCTGAGCCTGGCCACTGCCGAGGACGAAGTGGTGCTGCGCCTGGAAAGCGGCGGCGGCATGGTGCATGGCTACGGCCTGGCCTCCTCGCAGCTGGCGCGCATCCGCCAGGCCGGCGTGCCGCTCACCGTGTGCGTGGACAAGGTGGCCGCCAGCGGCGGCTACATGATGGCCTGCATTGGCGACAAGGTGCTGTCCGCGCCGTTCGCCATCCTCGGTTCCATCGGCGTGGTGGCCCAGCTGCCCAACATCCATCGCCTGCTGAAAAAGCACGACATCGACGTCGAGCTGCTCACCGCCGGCGAGTTCAAGCGCACCCTCACCGTACTCGGCGAGAACACCGAGAAGGGCCGGGAGAAGTTCCAGGAAGACCTGGAAACTACCCATGAGTTGTTCAAGAACTTCGTGGCCCGCTATCGCTCACAGTTGAATATCGACGAGATCGCCACCGGTGAAGTCTGGCTGGGTATCGCCGCGCTGGAAAAGCGCCTGGTCGATGAACTCAAGACCAGCGACGAATACCTGGCCGAGCGCGCCCGCGAGGCCGAGCTGTTCCATCTGCATTTCGCCGAGAAGAAGAGCCTGCCGGAGCGTTTCGGCCTGGCCGCCAGTGTCACGCTGGACCGCCTGCTACTGAGCTGGTGGAGTCGTCTCAATCAACAACGGTTCTGGTAAGGAGCTAGGCATGAGCCAGTTCAAGGCATTGCTGGTCAGCGAGGAAAACGGCGCCTTCGTGCCCAAGGTGGTCGAGCGCGCCGTCGCCGATCTACCGGCCGGCGAGGTGCTGATTCGCGTGCAGTACTCCTCGCTCAACTACAAGGACGCCCTGTCCGCCAGCGGCAATCGCGGTGTGACCAAGGCCTTCCCGCATACTCCGGGCATCGACGCCGCCGGCGTGGTGGCCGAGTCCTCGGTAAGCGAATTCGCCGCGGGCGACGAGGTCATCGTCACCGGCTATGACCTGGGCATGAACACCGCCGGCGGTTTCGGCCAGTACATCCGCGTGCCGGCCGCCTGGGTGATCAAGCGCCCCAAGGGCCTGTCGCTGCGAGAGGCCATGCTGCTCGGCACCGCCGGCCTGACCGCCGCGCTGTGTGTGGACAAGCTGGAGCAGGCCGGGCTGACCCCGGCTGCCGGCCCAGTGCTGGTGACCGGCGCTACCGGCGGCGTCGGTTCGATCTCCGTGGCCCTGTTATCGCGCCTCGGTTACAACGTTGCGGCGTCCACCGGCAAGGCTGGGCAGGGCGAGTTCCTGCGTCAGCTCGGCGCGCAGCAGATCGTGCCGCGCGAGGAGCTGCAGGATGGCAGCGAGAAGATGATGCTCAAGGAGCGTTGGGCCGGTGCGGTGGATACGGTCGGCGGCGACATCCTGTTCAACGTGGTCAAGTCGCTGCGCTATGGCGCCAGCGCCGCCTGCTGCGGCCTGACCGCCGGCATGGGCTTCAAGGGGAGCGTGGCGCCCTTCATCCTGCGCGGGGTCAATCTGCTGGGGGTGGATTCGGTGGAACTGCCACTGGTGGTCAAGGCCTCCATGTGGGACAAGCTGTCCCTGCAGTGGAAGCTCGGCAACCTGGAGAGTCTGGCCGAGGAAGTCAGCCTGGAGCAGTTGCCCAAGGCCATCGAGCAGATCCTCGCCGGCCAGATGGTCGGCCGGGTGCTGGTCAATCTCGGCTGAGACGTCGAGTAGAAGGAAAGGCCCGGCATATGCCGGGCCTTTTCGTTTACGCCTGGCTGACGTACATGGTGATCTCTGCGCGGAACACCGGCTCGCCTTCCACGTAGGCCACCACCGGCACCTTGATGTCGCCGGTCTGGCTCCAGTCGATGGCGCTGCCGTCGGCCACGGTGCGTACGTCGCCCTTGGCCTTGGCCAGGTATTCCACGGTCATGCCGCGGGGAATCCAGCGGCAGCCGGCGGGAATGGAGGCATCGGTCATGGTGCCGGCGGCCAGTTCGGCGGCGTTGCACAGGGCGATGGCGTGCACGGTGCCGATGTGATTGAGCACTTCGCGGCGCTTGGGGAAGGTCACTTCGGCGTAGCCCGGGCGCAGCTCTACGAACTGCGGGGCGATGCTGGCGAAGTAGGGGGCGACCTGGCCGATCATGGCGCTGAACTGTGCCGGGCCTGCCTGCTTGTACATCTGCATCATCTGACTCATGGGTGCTCCTGAAAGGGATGGCATTGAAGAGAAGCGCGCGCCGAGGCAGTATACGAATATCAGAATTTAATTCTAGAAATTTATTCTAGTTTGATGAGGAAGCCTCATGGCTCGCCGTTCCCGCAAAGACGAAATCCTTCAGGCCGCCCTGGCCTGCTTCACCGAAACCGGCGTAGATGCCACCACCATCGAGATGATCCGCGACCGCTCCGGCGCCAGCATCGGTAGCCTCTACCATCACTTCGGCAACAAGGAACGGATCATCGGCGCGCTCTACCTGGCCGGCACTGCCGAATACGCCGCTTTGCTGGAGGAGGGCTTCGCCACGGCTGACAGCGCCGAGGCCTGCGTCCGGTTGCTGGTTACCAGCTATATCGACTGGGTGGCGGCCAACCCGGACTGGGCGCGCTTCGTCCTGCACAGCCGCGGACGGGTCGAGGCCAGCGAAATGGGGGAGCAACTGCGCGAGGCCAATCGCGTGCACTATCAGCGCATCCTCGATGCCCTGGCCGGCTATCGCCAGGAGGGTCTGTTCAAGGCCATGCCGACGGACTGCTTCGGCTCAGTGATCATCGGCCCGACCCACGACTTCGCCCGGAACTGGCTGGCAGGGCGGACGCAGACACAGCTGGCCGACTGCCGAGAGCTGCTGGCCAGCGTGGCCTGGGAGTCGGTGCGGGCATAGTCTGGGTAGGAGCGAGCTCTGCTCGCGAAGCTGTTGCTTGGCCTGGTTCGCGAGCAGAGCTCGCTCTTACATAAGGCTTGGCCTGAAACGAAAAAGCCCCGCGGTGCGGGGCTTTTTCATGGGGCCGAATCAGGCGCGGCGGCGGAACAGCGGCAGCGGCTGGTCGGTGGAGGCCTGGTAGACCTCGCCGAACTCTTCGAAGGCCTTCAGCGCATCGACCGGGTCCTTGTCCGCGCGCAGGGCGAAGGCGTCGAAGCCCACGCGCTGGTAGGAGAACAGTTGGTCGCGCAGCACGTCGCCGATGGCGCGCAGTTCGCCCTTGTAGCCGTAGCGGTTGCGCAGCAGGTAGGCGCTGGAGCAGTGGCGGCCGTCGGTGAAGGCGGGGAAGTTGAGGGCGATCACCTGGAAGTTGTCCAACTGGTCGACGATTTCCTCGATCTCTTCACCGGCTTCCAGCCATACGCCCAGGCCGCCGTCGCGGGCCTTGAGAGCATGAGCGTGCTCGCGCCACAGGGCCAGCGGCACGATCAGGTCGTCGCTGTTGCTGATGCTGTCGAGGCTGGCGTCGGCCGGCAGCAGGTGCCAGGTCTCGTCCAGGATCTGGCCGTTCTTAATGATTCGCTGCATAGACGCGCTCCTTGAACGGGTCGATTCCGACACGGCGGAAGGTATCGAGGAAGGTTTCTTCTTCGGTGCGGGTCTCCACGTAGACCTTGATCAGCTTGTCGATCACGTCGGCCATCTGCTCTTGGGCGAAGGACGGGCCGAGAATCTGCGCCAGGCTGGCTTCGCGACCTGCGCTGCCGCCGAGGGACACCTGATAGAACTCCTGACCTTTCTTGTCCACGCCGAGGATGCCGATGTGGCCGACGTGGTGGTGGCCGCAGGCGTTCATGCAGCCGGAGATGTTCAGGTCGATGTTGCCGATGTCGAACAGGTAATCCAGGTCGTCGAAGCGGCGCTGGATGGCTTCGGCCACCGGGATCGACTTGGCGTTGGCCAGGGAGCAGAAGTCGCCGCCCGGGCAGCAGATCATGTCGGTCAGCAGGCCCACGTTCGGCGTGGCGAAGCCCAGTTCGCGCAGCTCGCCCCACAGGGTGAACAGCTGCTGCTGCTCGACGTCGGCGAGGATGATGTTCTGGTTATGGCTGTTGCGTACCTCACCGAAGCTGTAGCGATCGGCCAGGTCGGCGATGGCGTCCAGCTGCTTGTCGGTAACATCACCTGGTGCCACGCCGGTAGGCTTCAGCGACAGGGTCACGGCGACGTAGCCAGGCTTCTTGTGGGCGAAGGTGTTGCGCTGGCGCCAGCGGGCGAAGCCCGGGTGCTGGGCATCGAGGGCGGCCAGTTCGGCGGTCTGGTCGGCCAGCTCGCGGTACGCCGGATCGACGAAGTGGGCGGCGACGCGGGCGACTTCGGCCTCGGTCAGGGTGGTCGGGCCATCCTTGAGGTGGACGAACTCGGCCTCGACCTTCTCGGCGAAGACTTCCGGAGTCAGTGCCTTGACCAGGATCTTGATGCGCGCCTTGTACTTGTTGTCACGACGGCCATAGCGGTTGTACACGCGCAGGATGGCGTCGAGGTAGCCGAGCAGGTGCTGCCACGGCAGGAACTCGTTGATGAAGCTGCCGACGATCGGGGTACGGCCCAGGCCGCCGCCGACGGAGACGCGGAAGCCCAGCTCACCGGCTTCGTTCTTCACCGCTTCCAGACCGATGTCGTGCACCTCGATGGCGGCGCGGTCGCTCACGGCGCCGTTGACGGCGATCTTGAACTTGCGCGGCAGGTGGGTGAACTCGGGGTGGAAGGTCGACCACTGACGGATGATCTCGCACCAGGGGCGCGGGTCGACGATCTCGTCCTTGGCCACACCGGCGAACTGGTCGGTGGTGGTGTTGCGGATGCAGTTGCCGCTGGTCTGGATGGCGTGCATCTGCACGGTCGCCAGCTCGGCCAGGATGTCCGGCACATCTTCCAGCTCCGGCCAGTTGAACTGCACGTTCTGCCGGGTACTGATATGCGCGTAGCCCTTGTCATAGTCGCGAGCGATCTTGGCCATCATGCGCACCTGGGCCGAGGACATCAGGCCGTAGGGCACGGCGACGCGCAGCATCGGCGCGAAGCGTTGGATGTACAGGCCGTTCTGCAGGCGCAGGGGGCGGAACTCCTCACCGGAGAGCTCACCGGCCAGGTAGCGGCGGGTCTGGTCGCGGAACTGCTTGACGCGGTCCTCGACGATCCGCTGATCGTACTCGTCGTATACGTACATAGGGGTCCTGTGGGTCAGGCTACTGCTTCATCAGGCAGAAATTGGCTTTTTCGCGCGCACGGTAAACGCGCTCTTTATCAGGGCCGGGCAAAGATATCAGTTCGTGAATATTCGAAAAAATGAAGTTTCCATATAAGTACATAGCTAAAGTAGATAAGCGAGCCGACTTGAGAGCGCAGCGCGGCTGGTCTTAACTCTGGGAAACCCATAACCACAACAAACGGGGGCACCATGACCGAGCACACCACTGCAGACGAAAAGGACAGCGTTGTCGACGCCTGGGCCATCTTCGCCCTGATCCTGCTGGCGGTAAGCACCGCAGTGTTCTGGGTCAGCCATCAATAGCCGGCATAAAGAAGAGGAAGGGCCAGTCGCGGGCAACCGACGCTGGCCCTTTTTTATGGCTCGGCATGATCGATGGTGGCACTTGGCCAGAGGATGCTCTGTATAATGCGCCGCGATAATGCTGAATCTGGATTCATGGTTTTGTTCGCGCGTGCCATTCTGCTTCTCTGTCTGAGCCTTTTTTGCCTCTCGGCCCAGGCCACTTCGGTGGTCTTCCTCAATCCGGGCTATTCCCACGAGCGCTTCTGGGTCAATTACAGCCTTTATATGCAGGACGCCGCTGACGACCTCGGCATGCAGCTGGAGGTGGTCTATGGCGAGCGTAATGCCGAGACCATCCTGCAGAACGCCCGTGCGCTGCTGGAGCGTCCGCACAAGCCGGATTACGTGCTGTTCGTCAACGAGCAATACCTGGGGCCGGAGATCCTGCGCCTGCTGGCCGACAGCGGCATCCGCCTGTTCGCCCTGCACAGCACCCTGACCGAGGAGCAGCAGCAGAGGGTCGGCGGCCCGCGCGACAAATACCGCAACTGGATCGGCAGCCTGGTCACCAACGACGAAGAAGCCGGTTACCTGATGGCCAAGGCGCTGCTGCAGCAGGCCAAGGACGGCAGCGAGCTGGTGGCCTTTTCCGGGGTGAAGAACACTCCCTCGGCCACCCTGCGCGAGGCGGGGCTGCATCGAGCGTTGGCGGAGTACCCACAGGTGCGCCTGCGTCAGTTGCTCTACGGTGAATGGCGCCAGCAGCGCGCCTACGAGCAGGCCAAGGCCCTGCTGCCGCGCTACCCGGACGTGGAGATGGTCTGGTCGGCCAACGACGAGATGGCCTTCGGTGCCATGCAGGCGGCGCAGGAGCAGGGCCGGCAGCTGCGCTTCACGGCGCTGAACAATTCTCCGAGTGCCTTGCAGGCGCGCGTGGACGGCAAGTTGGCGGCACTGGCCACCGGGCATTTCATCCTCGGCGGCTGCGCCCTTGTGATGTTGCACGACCATGCCGCGGGGCTGGACTTCGCCGAGCGTGGCGGCAAGGACCAGATGGCCCGTCTGCTGCGCCTGGTGGATGCGCAGCAGGCGAAGAAGCTGCAGGCACGCCTCAAGCGCTCCGACATCGGCCTGAACTTCAAGCGCTTCAGCGCCACCCGCAATCCGGCCATGCAGGCCTATTCGTTCTCCATCGACGAGTTGCTGCGCTAGACCCCGGCCAGGTGCAGCACCAACTGGACCAGGGCGAACAGCAGCAGCACGAAGATCGAGGTGAACAACACGCCAAGCAAGATGAAGTGGCTCGGCTTGCCCCGGCTGAAGTCGCGCGCGCGGTTCTTGCCGCTCTGCACGCCGAAGGCGGCGGCCAGCACGCTCTGCAGCATCTCGCGGAAGGTCAGCGGCTTGTCGTTGTCCTGCTCGTCCATGGTGGTTTCCCCTCGGTTTTGCCTTAGAGGTTAGTCCGCGCGGGTTCGACCGCCAGACTCAGCGTGCCACTGCGCAGCAGCTCGGTGGCCAGCTCAATGAAGGCAGTGGTCGCCGGCGAGGCCTGGCGCCGGTCCGGCAGGGCCAGGCCGACTCGGCGCGGTACCGCGGGTCGCAATGGCCTGATGCAGTAGCGCCCCGCGCCGCCATCCGGCACCGACAGCTCCGCCACCACCGTGACCGCGTCGCCTCTGGCGACCGTGTCCAAGGTGCTGATCAGCTGGCTGCAGCGATAGCGGATGTCGGGTTGCAGGCGGGCGCTGCGGAACAGGTTGTCGACCAGTTCGGATGAGCCGGCCTCGGTCAGCACGAAGGGCTGTCCGCATAGCTGCGCCAGTGCAACTGCCGATTGCGCGGCCAGAGGGTGTTCGGCGGGCAGCACGGCGACCAGTTGATCCTCGAACAGCGGCACGCTGTCGAAGCGCGGTTCCGGCAACACCACGAAGCCGATATCGACCCTGCGCTCCTGCAGCCATTGCACGATCTGGCGATCCGGCCCCTCGTCGATCAGTACTTCTATTCCCGGATACATCTCGCGAAAGCGCTGCAGGATCAGCGGCAGCAGGCGCATCGAGGCGCTAGGGCCGAAGGAGCCGATGCGTAGCGTGCCGAGCTTCATGCCGCGTGCGGCAGCAGCTTCCTGGCGCATGGTCTCGGCCAGGCCGAGCATGGCGCGGGCGCGCTGCAGCAGGTGCTGGCCGATATCGCTCAGCTCCACCCGGGCCTGATGGCGGTGCAGCAGCACGATATCCAGTTCCTGTTCCAGCGCCTTGATCGCGTGGGACACCGCCGACTGGCTGATGCCCAGGCGCGCCGCCGCGCTGGTGAAACCGCCGAGTTCGGCGACCACGGTGAAGATGTGCAGTTGGGTGAGGGTCATGTGCAGGCTGCCGTCATGAGTTTTCACTCATTTTACTATTAGCCTGAATTAGCTGGATGCTGGGTGAAATAAGCATCGATGGGCATCTGGCATGTGGGTCTACGTGAAGTTGGTGGCGGTGGCGATGATCTGGGGCGGCACCTTCGTCGCCGGGCGCTACCTGGCGGGTGACATGGAGCCGCTGCTGGCGGCCAGCACCCGCTTCATCATCGCCAGCCTGACGCTGGCGTTGGTGCTGCCCTTCATTGGTGGGGCTTGGGCACGGCCGTCGCCACGGCAATGGGGGCGGCTGGCGCTGCTCGGTGGCTGCGGCATCTTCCTGTACAACCTGTGCTTCTTCTTCGGTTTGCAGCACACCAGCGCCTCGCGGGCGGCGCTGATCGTCGCGCTGAATCCGGCGCTGATCGCCCTGGCGGGTTTCTGCTTTTACGGCGAGCGCCTGACACCGCTGCGACTGCTGGGCATCAGTCTGTGCTTGCTAGGGGCTGGGCTGGTGATCCTCGGTCGTGAGGGCTCGCTACTCGATGGCGCCTGGTGGGGCGACCTGCTGATCTTCGGCTGCGTGCTGAGCTGGGTGATCTATAGCGTGTTCTCCCGTGGGCTCTCCCAGGCGCTGGGGCCGCTGCACACGGTGAGCTACTCGATCTGGTTGGGCACTCTGATGCTATGCGCCACCACCTTGGCTCTGGTGCCCGGGACCTGGGCGCTGCCAACAGGCGGCCAGTGGTTGAGCCTGTTCTACCTCGGCGCCATCGGCTCGGCGCTGGCTTACATCTGGTACTACGACGGTATCCGCCAGATCGGTGCAACCCGCTCCGGCGTATTCATCGCCCTCAATCCGCTGACCGCCGTGCTGTTCGGCGCGTTGCTGCTGGACGAGCGCCTGACTCCACAAATCTGCATCGGCGGGGCGCTGGCGATTGCCGGCATCTACCTGTGCAATCGCCTACCACGTCCTCGCTAGAGATCCGCGTCCAGTGCCTGCACCCGTTTGCGCTCCAGCTCGTCGAAACGGCTGGCCTGCAACTCGGCGACGGCGCTCTGCAGCTCGTTGTCGCTGAGCCCGGCGGCGCGCAGACGATTGCGCTCGCTGGCGTAGTCGGCCAGACGCTGCTTCCAGGCGGCCTGCTGGCGATCCAGTTCGGCCAGGGCATTGGCGGCCTCGCTGCCCAGTGCCTGCTCGCGTACCTGGCGGATTTCCTCGGCGCTGGCGCCGCGCTCCAGCATGGCCTGCGTGGTTGCGTACAGCTCGCCCTGGCGGGTGCTGGCGGCTCGGGTCTCACGAACTTCCTCCGGTAGCTGCAGCTCCAGTTCGGCCACGGCCTGCTGGCGCTGTTCCTCGCTCAGACCAGTCTGCTGGCCCAGCGCCAGGCGCTGCACCATGTATTCGTTCTCGGCGTTCTCGGCGTTCTCGTTGGCGAAGAACAGCGCGTACTCCTCGGCGCTGAAGTACTGCTGGCGGGTCGCGTTGAGCGCGTCGAGGCGCAGGCGCAGGGCGCCGGCGTCCATCGAGCTATCGGCTTCGGGCAGGTTCTGCAGGGCGATGCGGTAGTCCACGTAACGGCTCAGCAGGTCGCGCGCCTGGTCCAGGGCGTGGCCCTTGAGCTGCGCGGCCAGGTCCTGATGGATGCGGGTCAGCACCTTGTCCAGGCCTTCCTCTTCGCGGCCGGCCAGGTAGAAGTCGAACAGGTGCAGCAGGTTGGGTTGCAGCTGCAGGTTGCCCTGGGCATCGGCGCGCAGGGTCACGCCGTGGCTGCTGCCCTGCAGCGAAGGTGGCAGTGGCCCGGGATCGCTCAGGGCGGCGGCAGGCGTCTGGCGCAGCTGTCGATTGAGCGCGCTGGCCTGCTGGCTGCGCTCGTCGCTCGGCAGCGTGGCGGCGAGCGGGGCGGATTCGGTTGGGGACACGGATTGTGCGGTGGGGATGGGTTGCGGGCGATACAGCAGCAAGGTGCCGCCGACTATCACCGCGCCCGTGGCCAGTGCGGCCAGGATGATTCTGCTGGACATAGAACGCTCCTCGCGACGGGCATGGCGCGGGAGTGCGCCATGCCCGAGCACGGATTACAGGCCGAGGTTCTTCAGGCGGTTGGCCTGGTTCTGATACACGGTCTTCGGGTTGGTCTCGAACAGCGACACCAGTCCGAATACC
The DNA here is from genome assembly GCF_029837695.1 of Pseudomonas sp. GD04019. Lineage (GTDB taxonomy): Bacteria > Pseudomonadota > Gammaproteobacteria > Pseudomonadales > Pseudomonadaceae > Aquipseudomonas. The sequence goes on along the minus strand of NZ_JAOEEA010000010.1, from coordinate 27,343 downwards.
TGGTTGGTGATGTCCAGGTGGTTCATGAAGTAGTTGTCCTTCAGCACCTTGCCGAAGTGGCTTGAGCAACGACCGGTGACGCCGTCGTTGGCTTCGCTCAGGCCGAAGGCCAGGTAGGTGACGCCGAACAGCGGGTCGGAGATGTCTGCCACATGGGTCAGTGGTGCGGTACCGCTCATGGAGTAGAGACGAATGCTGTTGCCGTTGAGGGTGACGGTTTCCGGGCCCTCGCCACAGGAGGAGGTCGGCACGCCGGTGGGGAAGCGCTGGTTGTTGGCCGCGGCGCCCGGCTTGTTGAATTCGGCGAGCATGGCGCGCACGTCCGACGGGCTCTTCTTGTTGTTCGACAACAGGTTGACCAGGTTGCCCACGGCGTTGGCGAACACGTCGAAGGCTACGCCCTGCAGGCTGCCGGGTGGCGCGACGCCGGTGACCAGGTCGGCCAGCGGCGAACCCTTGTGCGGCGAGTTGAGGGTGGTCACCGAAGCCACCAGGTCGGGGCGGGTGTTCATCACGTAGCGAGTGGTCAGGCCACCCTGGCTGTGGCCGATCAGGTTGAACTTCTTCACCGTGCCGCCCGAGCTGGCGCGGATCTGCTCGAGCTGGGCGATCAGCGATTCGCCGCGCTTGGCCGAGCTGTCAAAGGCATTGATCTTCGGCACGTGGACCTTGGCGCCTTGGCTCTGCAGGGCGCTGGGGATCTGGTGCCAGTAATCGACGCCGGCGATGGTGTCGAAGGCGAAAATGCCGGGGACGAGGACGATGGGGTGCTTGGTCTGCGACTGGGTGTTGGCCAGGGCAGGGAGGGTCGCGCACAGGCCGAGAGTGGCCAGCGCTGGGATGAGCAGCTTCTTCATGGTGGGGTACCTGTGTGTTCGTTTTTTGTTTTTGTATCTCCGCACACAGCAGCGGAGCTGGCGGCCATGAAAGCACCCGGACACAGGACCGGCTTGTAAGAACTGATGAAATCAACCCGGTGGCACATAAATTATTGCGACGGCGTTGGCAGATGGACTTTCAACGTTCGTGCGTCTGTGGTTACCCTGCCGCCCACAAGAACAACAAGAACAGGGCGGAACACGTCCATGCACCCGATCGATGCCCCGTCCCTGCTGTATCTGTGGGACAAGCGCACCTTCTGCCTCAGCCCCTTCGCCGAGCCGCTGCTTTTGTCGCAGGCCGCGGCCATGCTGCTGGTTGCCCTCGATGGCGAACTGCTGATCCATTGCCGCAACGAGGTGCTGACCTGTCGCAGCGCCCTGTTGCCCGCAGGTCTGGAACTGACGGTGGACAGCGGTGATTCACGCGTCGCCATCTGCTACCTGGACGTATTCGGCGAGGACCACGCGCTGCTGGCGCCGCGTATGGCCGGGCGCCGGGGAGCGGTGCACTTCGCCCTGGATGAGGAGGACAGTTGTATCGCCGGTTTCGATGACCTGCACCGGCGCACGGCCGCACCTCCTGAGGTCTACGAGTGGCTGGAGCGCATGATCAATCCGCGCCAGGAAGCGCCCCCCGGCTTCACCAGCGACCCGCGTATCGTTCGCGCCATCGCGCTGATCAAGACCGACGTATCGTGCAACCAGTCCATCGACTTCCTCGCCGAGCAGGTAGGCCTGTCGGTACCGCGCCTGACCCAGCTGTTCCGCCAGAAGATCGGCGTGCCCATCCGCCGTTATCGCCAGTGGCACCGGCTGTTCGTCACCAGCGTCGGCGTGGCCCGCGGCCTCAACCTGACCGATGCGGCGATGGCCGCCGGCTTCACCGACTCGGCGCATTTCAGCCACACCTTCCGCACCATCATCGGCATGAGCCCATCCGCCGCGCTGGCCCAGCCGCGTGGCATTCGCCTGTTTGCTGGCTAGGCTGGCGCCGGCGAATCGGGCAAGCTGCAGCATCCATTCCGGCCAATTGCCCATGCACGCCAGCGACTTCCCCGACGACGCCGCGCAGACCGAGCGTACCCGCGAGACCATCCTGCGCTACCACCTGAGCTGGAAGCACCGCGACCTTGAGGCGGTGCTGGCGCTGTATCACCCGGATATCGAGTACAACGACTTCTTCCAGCAGCGCACCATGCACCTGGCCGACCTGCGCGAGTATGTGGAGAACAACCTGCCGCGGCGCCCCGGCGAGCTGCTGGAGCATGTCGACCGCATCCGCATCGATGGCCATACGGCGTTCATCCAGTACCGCTTCGCCCTGCAGGGTGGCGAGCGCCTGGCGTCGTTCCGTACCGGTGAGGCGATCACCGTGCGCGACGGGTTGATCTGGCGGATCAACGAATACGCCACGCTGGTGCACGAGGCGCGCTCGGGCGGCGAGGGTGGCAGTTCGCGTCCGGCCATCAGCCGACTGGGCCTGTCCGCACGCCAGCTGAGCCTGCTGGCGCAGGACCTGCAGGATTACTTCCACAAGCACCGGCCGTTTCTCGATCCGGAGCTGGACCTGCAGCAGGTGGCCGCCGCCACCGGCTACAGCCGCAATCAGATTTCCCACCTGCTCAACCAGGTGCTGGGGCAGAGCTTCTATCGCTACGTCAACCAGGCGCGCCTGCAGCACCTGCTCGACGGCCTGGCGGCGGGCAGCGATCCGCGGCGGGTGGATGAGCTGGCCTTCGCTGCCGGCTTCAACTCGCTGTCGGCCTTCTACAAGTGCTTCCGCGAGCGTATGGGCGTGACGCCCAAGACCTACCTCAAGCAAATTTCCTCGCGGGCCCGCACGCAAGACAAGCCCTGAGCCACCTGACTAGTCTCTGTCGATCAACCGACGACGGAGACCCCGATGACCTCGTGGCGCACTATCAGCCTGTGGATGGACCAGCTCGACGAGCCGCTGACGCCGCGGCCGAGCCTGCAGGCCGACCTGCGTGCCGATGTGGTGATCGTCGGCGCCGGCTACACCGGCCTGTGGACCGCCTACTACCTCAAGCGCCAGGCGCCGCAGCTGCGCGTCGTCGTGCTCGAGGCCGAGACCGCCGGTTTCGGCGCCTCCGGGCGTAACGGTGGCTGGCTGATGGGCAATATCCTCGGCGAGGATCGCCTGCTCGCCGGCCTGCCGGCCGAGGCACGGCGCGCGGCCTTCGACCTGCTGCACGGCATCCCCGATGAGGTGGCGAGCGTCACCGAGCGTGAGGGCATCGCCTGCGATCTGCGCAAGGGCGGCGTGCTCTATTGCGCGGCGCGCTATCCCGAACAGCTGAGCGGTCTGCAGGAACATCTGCAGCACCTGCGTGGCCTCGGGCTGGGCGAGGGCGACTACTGCTGGCTCGAACCGGCCGAGCTGGCCGAGCAGCTGCGCATGGCCAATCCCTATGGCGCGCTCTACAGCCCGCACTGCGCCACCATCCAGCCGGCCAAGCTGGTGCGCGGGCTGGCGCGCTGCGTCGAAGCCATGGGTGTCGAGCTCTACGAGCAGAGCCGGGTGACCGAGTGGCAGCGCGGCTTGGTGCGTACCGGCAGCGGCAGCGTCAGCGCGGACTGGGTGGTGCCGGCCGTCGAGGGCTACGCCGCCAGCCTGCCCCCGCTGGGCCACCACCAGTTGCCGGTGCAGAGCCTGCTGGTCGCCACCGAGCCGCTGCCGGCCGCCACCTGGGCCGAGATCGGCCTGGAACGTGGCCAGGCCTTCAGCGAGGCCAGTCGCCAGGTCACCTATGGCCAGCGCAGTGCCGATGATCGCCTGGTGTTCGGCGCCCGCGGCGGCTATCGCTTCGGCGGCCAGCTGCGCAGCGATTTCAACCTGACCGAGGATGAGCGCGAGCTGCGCCGCTATCTGTTCGGTGAGCTGTTCCCGCAGCTGCGCGACGTGCGCCTGACCCACGCCTGGGGCGGCAATCTGGGCATGGCCCGGCGCTTCCATCCGCACATGCTGCGTGACACGCGCAACGGCATCGCCCTGTCCGGCGGCTACGGCGGCGAGGGCGTCGGCGCCAGCAACCTGGGCGGCCGCACGTTGGCCGCGCTGATCCTCGACCAGGACAACGAACTGACCCGCCAACCCTGGGTGTACGGCGACTCCGGCCTGGAGCGCCTACCCGGCTGGGAGCCGGAGCCGCTGCGCTGGCTCGGCTACAACGCCATCATCCGCAGCTTCGTGCACGAGGACCGGGTGCTGGCCGACCCCGCCAGTGCGCCCTGGCGCCGCCGTCTGGCGCAAGGCGTGGCGGGCTTTATGGAAGGTTTCATGAAATGACTGCGGAGAATCCGATGAACATCGACCACTTCAAGAACACCGCCGAGCTGGCCCTGGACGAGGTCCATCCGGTGGCCGTGCCGCTGGGCGAGCCCCATGCGGTGACCCGTACCCACAGCGTCGAGCGTACGGATGGCGTCGAGGCCGGCGTATGGGAGTGCAGTCCCGGCCGTTGGCGTCGGCAGATCGTGCAGCAGGAGTTCTGCCACTTCATCGCCGGGCGCTGCACCTTCACCCCGGACGGCGGCGAGCCGATCGAGATCCGTGCCGGCGACGCGCTGATGATGCCGGCCAACACCACCGGCATCTGGGATATCCAGGAGACGGTGCGCAAGACCTTCGTGCTGATCTTCTGATCGGCGCAGCCCCGAGTCACTGCCTAACAAGAACAATCAACGAGGTAACCCATGCTGAAGAAGATCCTCCCGCTGATGCTGATCGCATCGGCCAGCCAGGCCGCCGATGGCGTGCGCATCTACAACTGGACCGACTACATCGCCCCGGACACCCTGAAGAGCTTCGAGAAGGCCAGCGGCCAGACCGCGCACTACGACGTCTACGACAGCAACGAGACCCTCGATGCCAAGCTGATGGCCGGGCGCTCCGGCTACGACGTGGTGTTCCCGTCCAACCACTTCATGGCCCGGCAGATCCAGGGCGGCGCGCTGAAAAAGCTCGACCGCAGCCAGCTGCCCGGCTGGAGCAACCTCAACCCGGTGCTGATGAAGGCGCTGGAGACCAACGATCCGGGCAACCAGCACGGCTTCCCCTACCTGTGGGGCACCACCGGCATCGGCTACAACGTCGACAAGGTCAAGGCCGTGCTGGGCGAGGGCGTGGCGGTGGACTCCTGGGACCTGATCTTCAAGCCCGAACACATGGCCAAGCTGGCCAAGTGTGGCGTGGCCATCCTCGACAACGGCCCGGAGATGCTGCCGATCGCCCTGCATCAGCTGGGCCTGCCGCACCACAGCCAGAACCTCGACGACTACAAGCAGGCCGAGGCACTGCTGATGCAGATGCGCGGCAACGTGCGCTACTTCCATTCCTCCAAGTACGTCGGCGACCTGGCCAACGGCGATATCTGCGTGGCCATCGGCTTCTCCGGCGACATCATGCAGGCCGCCAGCCGCGCCGCCGAGGCCGGCAACGGGGTGAAGATCGAGTACGTGATCCCCAAGGAAGGCGCGCCCATGTGGTTCGACATGGTCACCATGCCGGCCGATGCGCCGAACGAGGCCGCCGGCTACGCCTTCATGAACTACCTGTTGCAGCCGGAGGTGATGGCCGCCATCAGCAACCACGTGCACTACGCCAACGGCAACCAGAAGGCCGATGCCCTGGTCGACCCGGCGCTCAAGGCCGACAACAAGGTCTATCCGCCGGAAGACGTGATGAGCAAGCTGTACGCCCTGGAGGCCATGCCGCTGAAGATCGACCGGGTGCGCACGCGCATCTGGAGCAAGGTCAAGAGCGGCACCTGAGCGCTAGCGAATGTCCCCCGAAGCCCCGGCCGTGTCCGGGGCTTCGTCGTTCTGGCAGTTGCTCAGGGCGAGCCTGGCCAGTACCGGGAAGTGGTCGGATCCGATGTGCGGGCCGCGCTCGTGGCCGAGCAGACGCCAGTGCCGGCTGGCCAGGACATGGTCGATGGGGATGCCCATGAGGCCCGCGCCCAGGCTCGGCCAGGTCGGCGCCAGGCCGCTGGCGCGCCGCCAGCCAATCTGGTCGAGGCCGGCGAAGGCGCTGGACCAGGGCGTGGCGTTGAGGTCGCCGGCGAGCAGGGCCGGCCGTTGGCCAGTGCCTTGCAGCAGCTCGCGCAGGCGCGTGTCGCGGCGGGTGTGGTAGTCCGGCGACAGCGGTGGCATGGGATGGAAGGCGCTCAGAGCGATGCTGCAGCCGTGGTGGCGCAGCTGCGCGCGCAGATGGGCGATGCCCTGCTCGTCCTCGTTCACCTGGGTATGCAGCAGCGGCAGCTGCGACAGCAGGGCAATGCCGAAGGGCGAACCGTCGGGGTGCAGCAGCCGGTGCGGGTAGCCGGGCAGCTGCTGCAGCGCGCTGGCGTACTGCGGCGATACCTCCAGCAGAACCAGCAGGTCCGGCCGCGCCTGCTCCAGCCAGGTGGCCAGCGGGGCGATGTCGGTGCTGTTCAGGTACACATTGGCGCTGGCCACGCGCAGTTCGCTCCCACCTGTACCGGCCGGCAGCTCGGGGGCGGCGGTCAGCCAGGGTAGCGGCACGGCCAGCAGCGGCAGCAGCCAGCGCCTATCGAACCAGGCGCCGAGCAGCACGGCGAGCATCAGGCCGGCGAGAAACAGCCATTGCCAGTGGCTGGCCAGGTCCAGCAGCCAGGGCAGGGTGCCGTGGGCGCCGGCCAGCAGGCCGCTCAGCAGCGGTAGCAGCAGGCCCAGGAGGCTGGCGAGAGCGAGCAGCCAGAGATAGCGATGCAATCGGGACATGGTCGGGCTCGGAGGGGACGCCGCAGAGGATGGCCGCCACCCGGGCGCCATGCAAGCGGCTCAGGCGCCGAGCTGGTCGAGGATCTCAGCGAAGTGTGGGCGCTCGTCGAGCGTCGCCGACACGCAGCGACGCTGCAGTTGCCACAGGGGCTCCAGCTCGCCGGAATCGCAGCGTTGCAGCAATTCCTCCAGCAGGCAGCCGAAGGCGCGCGCCTCGATACGCTGCAGCGCGCTGCCGGTGGCGCTGTGCGGGGCGAAGAAGGAGGCGGCACCGAAATCGCCGAGCAGGCAGTGGCCGGCCCGGTTCACCAGCAGGTTGTGGGCGTACAGGTCGCCATGCAGGATGCCGCGCTCGTGCAGGTGCGCCACTGCGGCGGCGGCGCCACGGGCGATATGTAGCGCTTCGTCTGCGCTGAAGCGCCGATCCTCGGCGTAGATATCGCGCGTGCAGCTGGCCAACGAGGGCGGGCCGGCCAGGTTGCGGTACTGCGGGCCGATCAGCTCCAGCAGCAGGCCGGTCGGCTCGCCGTGCTGCTCGGCCAGCGGGCCGGCGACGCGGATCAGGTTGTCCTGCGCGCCGGCGGCCAGGCAGGCGGCCATTTCGCTGTGGGGCAGGCCGTCGCTGGTCAGTTCGCCCTTGAACAGCTTGGCGGCCATGGCGCGGGTTGGCAGGCCAGGCTGCTGCCAATCTGCGCGGTGGATGATGCCCGAGGCGCCCTGGCCGAGGATCTCGCCCAGGCTGATCTGGCTGCGGTCGATGGCCGGCAGCGGATGGCGCGCCAGGGCGTCGGCCTCGCTGGCGTCGCTGCCCGGATTGCCGGCGAAGGCCAGCCAGGCCAGACGCGGCAGCTGCAACAGCCAGTCGGGGAGGGTCTCCAGGTGGTTGGCGGCGATGCGCAGCAGCTCCAGGCGGTGCAGCTGCGCCATGCTCCCTGGCAGCGTGCTCAGGCGATTGCCGGCCAGCATCAGCTTCTGCAGGCGCGGGCGCTCGCCCAGTGCGGTGGGCAGGGACTCGATGCGGTTGTCGGTGAGGATCAGCCAGCGCAATTGTTGCGGCAGCGCGGCGGCCGGTATGTGTCGGAGGCGGTTGGCCTTGAAACCGACCATCTCCAGTTGCGGGCAGTCGCCGAGCACTTCCGGCAGGGTCTCGAAGGGATTGTCCGAGCAGAACAGCACTTTCAGCTTGCTCAGCCGCGAGAGGTCGTGGGGCAGGCTGGTCAGGCGATTGCCACTGAGGTTGAGCACCTCCAGGCTGTCGGCCAGGTCGAAGATCTCGCGCGGGAATTCGCTGAGGTCGGCGGCCAGGTCCAGGCGGGTGATGCCGGCCAGTTCGCCACGGCGTAGTTGTTCGAGGGTATGCATGGGTCGGGTTGCCGGTTGCGGGGCGGCGAGGGTAGCACGTGGCTCAGGGCAGGCCGAGGCTGTTGAGGAAGGCGTCGACGGCGGCGGTGTAGGCCGGCTCGGCACCGAGTTCCTGGTTGATCGCCCTGTGCGAGAGGTCCTGGCGCAGCACGCTGACCCGCATGCCGAGGGTGGCCGCCTTGGCGGCGTAGGCATCGGCCTGTGGGCAGGCATCGTCGCGCCGGGTGGAGCAGACGGCCAGCAACGGCCCGGCTCCGGCGCGCAGCACCCGCAGCGGCGAGGCGGCGCGCCATAGCGCGGTGTCGCTGCCGAAGGCCTTGTCGTACAGCGGGTAGTGGCGAGCGTGCATGATTGCCGGTACGTCGAAGGCGGCGCTGTCCAGCGCCACGGTCCCCAGCCACAGCGGCTTGGCGTTGGGCGCCAGGGTGCTGTCGCTGGCCAGCAGGCTGACCAGGTGGGCGCCGGCCGAATGGCCCATGAGCACCATGCGCGCCGGGTCGCCTCCCCAGCCGGCGGCTTGCTGCTGCACGCTGGCGAAGGCCTCGGCCACGTCGGCGGCCTGGGCCAGTGGGTCCGCATCCGGGATCAGCCGGTAGTTGCTGGAAACCAGCACGTAGCCCTTGTTCAGCCAGTGCCTGGCCTTGTTCTCGACCACCGCGGCCATGGCCTTGTCGCCGGTGTGCCAGCCGCCACCGTGGACCATGAACAGGATCGGTGCCTGCTTCGCTGCGGGTGGCAGATAGACGTCGAAGCGCTGGCGCGGGTGTTCGCCATAGGGCTGGTCGTGCAGTACTCGGCTGCCGGCCGGAAGCTTGGCGTCGAGCCGTTGCTGGGCACGTTCCTCGCGGCGCTCCTGGAGTTTCTCGCGCAGGGTGGCCGCCGAGGTCATCAGCGGCAGTACCAGTAGCAGCAGGCCGAGCGTTCTGGTCATGGTGGCGGCTCCGGAGGGCATGGGCCGCATGCTAGCGCAGTGCCCGGCGCGGGTCAGTGGTCGAGTTGGCGCGCGTCGATCAGGCCTGAGGCGCGGGCGCGCAGCTGGCCGCAGCCGCCGTAGATGTCCTGGCCGGCACTGTTGCGTACCTTGGTCAGCACGCCGCGGCTGTGCAGGTAGCGCACCATCTGCACGATGCGTTCGCCGTCCGGGCGCTGGAACTCGTCCATTTCCAGGCTGTTGTAGGGGATCAGGTTGAGCACGGCGTACTTGCCCTTGAACAGGCGCAGGATGGCGTCCATCTCCTCCTGGCTGTCGTTGACGCCCTTGAGCAGGGTCCACTGGTACTGGATCGGGTAGCCGACCTGGCGGGCGTAGGTCTCGCCCAGCTCCATCAGTTCGGCGGGGGTGATCTTCGGTGCCTTGGGCAGCAGGCGTTCGCGCAGGGCGGCATCGGTGCTGTGCAGCGACAGGGCCAGGGCCGGCCTGACCCGCTGCTGCGGCAAGCGCTCGAACACCCGCGGGTCGCCGACGGTGGAGAACACCAGGTTCTTGTGGCCGATGCCGCCGTCGGTGCCGAGCAGGTCGATGGCCTCCAGCACGTTGTCCAGGTTGTGCGCCGGCTCGCCCATGCCCATGAACACCACTTTCTTCACCGGCCGGTAGCGGCGCGCCACGGCCACCTGGGCGGCGATCTCGGCGCTGCTGACCTGGCGCAGCAGGCCGCTCTTGCCGGTCATGCAGAACACGCAACCCACGGCGCAGCCGACCTGGGTGGACACGCACAGGCCGCCGCGCGGCAGCAGCACGCTTTCCACCATCTGGCCGTCGCCCAGCTCCACCAGCAGGCGCACCGAACCATCGGCGGCCGGGTGCTCGGAGCGTACCCGGGCCAGGCCCCCCAGCTCCTCGCTCAGCTGCGGCAGACCATTGCGCACGGACAGCGGCAGGAAGTGCTCGGTGTGTTGGCGCTTGGTGCCGGTGTTCAGCGGCTTGCCCTGCAGCCAGGCGCGTACCACCCGACCGCTATGGGCGGGCAGGGCGCCGAGGTCGGCGAGACGCTGGTGGAGGTCGGAGATTCGCATGGGGCGCGCATGCTACCACCGGGTGCCGGTGGCGCGTAGGGCAGCCGGTCAGGGCTGGAAGTGCAGGGCCAGCCAGATGGCGTCCTGCGAGCACTCGGCGACCCGGTGTCGGCAGTGGGCGGGAATCAGCAGGGCGTCGCCGGCCGCCAGTGGCAGGCGGCCGTCGTCGAATTCCAGGGTGGCGCTGCCAGCTAGCAGCGCTACCCATTCCGGTGTCGGCTGGTCGTACCAGAAGCCCGTGGGGCTGGCCTGGCCGCGAGAGACGATCTGCTCCAGACGAAGCTGCCCGGTCTGCAGCAGGGTAATGAACTGCTCTTCCCCTGGCTTGTCATCGGGAGCCTGCAGCAGACCTGTCACTCCGGGTGGCATGGGCTGTCCTCGTGGAGGCGCTGCCGTTACTGCGGCGTGACGCTGATGGCGAAGGCGGAGGTCATGCGCAGTACCACCTGACGGCCGAGGTATTCGGTCTTCATGTCGACGTCCGGGCGGACCTTGATGGTGCGCTCGCTGCCATCGGGCAACTGCAGGGTGGCGGTGCGCAGGGTGGTGTCCATGCCCTTGACCAGCGCGGTGATCTCGATGGTGTCGGCCACCAGCATGCCCGGCTTGCTGCCCAGCGGCGCGGTAGCCGCCACGCCGGCGGCGCCATCGGTCGCCACCTCGCCCGGCTGACGCAGGTAGACGATGCGCTCCAGGCCGACCACGGCGCGGACCCGATCACCGACCTTGAGCTGATCGAAGTTGTGCATCTCCGGCGGGGCCTGGAAGGTGCGGCTGTTGCCGTCGTCATCCTTCAGGGTGAAGCTGCGCTTGGCCGGGTCGATGGCGGTGACGCTGGCCTGCATCTCGTCGGTCTCGGTGACTGCGCCGCCGGGCACGCCCTCGGTATAGGACTCGGTGCGGTCGTATTCGCTGCTCAGCTCGTCGTTGGCGTTGCTCTGGCAGCCGCTGATCAGCGCGGCGGTCAGCGACAGGGCGAGAAAGTGCTTGGTTCTCATGGAGTAGCTCCTTGCCTCATGGGGTTTGCGGTTGGGTATTGCGGATCTCGTAGACGGCGTCGTCGGCGCGCATCGGGCGCACGTTGATCAGGTAGCTGGGGCCGGGGCTGCCCAGGGTCATCTCGCTCAGGTTGAAGCGCACGTCGAGCTTGAGGTACTTGATCTCGCCGGGGGCGACCGAGAAGGTCTGCTTGATATCGCGCGGTTCCCACTTGGCCTGGCGGGTGAGGCCGGTGATGCGCAGGTCGTGGCGACCCGGCGCCAGTTCGATGCGGCGGTAGGCATTGAATTGCAGGGTACCGACGCTCTGCTCGTCGATCAGCACGTCCGGGTAGGAGAAACGCAGCGGCTGCCGGCCCGGATTGTCCGCCTCGGGGCGATACAGGTAGACGACGGCCTGCTCCGGGCTGCTCGGCGGCACCGCCTCGAAGTAACCGGGGCCGGCGCAGCCGGCGAGCGTGAACAGGGCGAGCGCGAGAGCGGGTAGACGCATGAATACTCCTGAGGGGACGATTTGGCTCAACCCAGCGTAGCAGCGCTTCGCCTGGCGATGAATAGCTGCGTTCCATCGCCGGAACCTGCCTGCGCTGCGGCCCCATGGTATCGTCGCGCTCCGCTTCACCCCTCAGGACCACGACGCATGAAATTCATCCACCAGCGCGAGCAGCTCAACGAAGACGACATCGTCGTGATTCACTGCTCGCAGCCCTGCAATATCCGTCTGATGAACGACGCCAACTTCCGCAGCTACCGCAATGGCGGCCGCCATACCTATCACGGCGGCGCCTTCGACAAGTTCCCGGCGCGGATCACGGTGCCCAGCAGCGGCTTCTGGAACATCACCCTGGATACCGTCACCCGTCGCGCCATCAGCGTGACGCGCAAGCCGCAGATGGAATATTCGATCAAGTTCGTGCGCCGCTCCGGCGTCTGATTCGCTCGCCCCGAGCCTGTAGCGGCAGCGCCTGGCCCAGGTGCACTGGTTGTCGTCGCTGCGCTTGGCCGCGTACATGGCCTGGTCGGCGATGTGGTTTAGGCGGTCCATGCTTCGGGACAGGGCGCAGGAGAGCAGCAGGAGCGAGACAGGGAAGGCGCGAGCATCCGTTTTCGGCAGTGATGCCGGCAGCATGCCCAGCCGCTCCAGCAATTCGCCTGGGTTTTCCATCCAGCGAATCAGCAGAGGTGTGTGCGGGGCGAGGCAAACAGGGGAAACGTTGCGGCGGCTATGGAGGTCGAAACTGCGTCAACCCGGAAGAAGGAGCCCCAACATGCTGAAGTTTCTAGGCGGGACCGTTGGCATCATCTTCATCATCGGCCTGATCGTGGTGATCGGCCTGTTCCAGCTGTTGTTCTAAGCCCCATGCAAAGACCCGCTGCCAGGCAGCGGGTCTTTTCGTTTGGCTGTCAGAGCCGGCGCTTGTTGTTCTGGTGCTGCTCGCAGGTCATGAAGCCCTTGCCCTCGACTCGGCCTTCGCTGGTGAAGGTGACGTAGTAGGGCTGCTCCTTGCCGTCGACATTGAGGATGTAGTTGTTGCAGGTGCCGGCGGTGACGGTGTTCTGCACCTCGGAGGAGGGTGGCCCGCCGATGGTCAGTACCTCGTCCTTGGTCATGCCGTCGCGAACGTCCTGCACCAGCGGCTCGTAGCGGTAGGTCGCATAGTCCGCCGGGTTCTCCATGGTCGAGCAGCCGGTTATCGCGGCGGCCAGGCCCAGTAGCGCCAAAGTGTGCTTGTACATGTTGTCACTCCGTCGTGCGAGCCGGACTGGCTCCTGGTACTTGGAGCGAAGCCGCCGCCGCGGAGTTCGAGTTTTCTCGTTGGCACCTGGCGCGGTGCGAGCGGGAGAATCGTTAGCCAGCCGGCAATTCCTCGCTTGCCGACTCGCTTTTTTGGCGCCCGGCGAGCAGTCTGTAGGGCGTTTCCAGCCGTCGTCATCACAGGAGTACCACCATGAACAGGATTTCCCCGCTGGCCCTCTCCCTGGCGATCGCGCTGGGTGCGCCAGCTGCCTTGGCCGACGAAGCCGCAGCCGAGCCGAGCACCATCAAGGACTCCGCCAAGGCGGCCGTGTCCACGGCGATCACCGCCGGCAAGAACCTGCTGGGCGGTGTGTCCGACGGCGTCACCGAAGGCCGTGTGGATGCCCAGGGCGCCGATGGCTCGATCGTCGTCTCCAACCTGGAGCAGCTCGATGGCCAGGTCAGCGTGCAGCTGCTCAAGATCGAGACCGTCGAAGACGGCAATCTCAGCGCGCTGCTGGGCTTCAAGAACACCACTGACAAGCCGCTGCGCCTGATCAACCTGCGTCAGACCGGTGCCTTGCTGGCCATCGATCAGGAGGGCTATTCCAGCGCGCCGCTGCCGGGCCTGCTCAACCCGGACGACGTGACCATCCCGGCGCTGACCGGTGTGCGGCAAAAGTTCGTCTTCGAGGGGCCGAGCGCGGAGGTGCGGTCGATTCGCCTGTGGGGGCGCGATTTCGAGGTGAAGAAGTAACCGCCCCTCATGCATGAAAAAGCCCGCGTCAGCGGGCTTTTTCTTTTCTGAACCGAGGCCCTAGAACCTGTTTAGGAGTTTTTGAGCTAGAGCCAGGCAAGGCGCAACGACCAGCGGGAGTAACAGCCGCAGGCTGGCCCGAAGGGTGAGCGTTAGCGAATCAAGTGGGTGAAGACGCGCAGTTTACGAGGTGTAAATGAGCAGTCCGAGCCTGTTTTTAATCACGCATGGCCGACGATCAAGAGTTCCTAACAGGTTCTCAGCGCTTGGCCACGGTCATGGCGATCAGCCGCGACACCACCAGCGCCAGGTACATCACCCCGGCGAACTCCTCGATCATCACCAGCGAGCGCGCCACCGGCGTCAGCGGGATGATGTCGCCCAGGCCGACGCCGGAGAGGGTGGTGAAGCTGAGGAACAGCAGCTCCATCCAGGTGCGCGCAGCCTCCGGGTCGATGGCCGCGGCGAAGCTGCCCGGCGCCAGCAACTGGCAGAAGGTGAACAGATGGGCGAAAGCCCAGGCCAGCAGGGTGAAGGTGGCGCCGACGGCGTACAGCTCATCGGTGCTGGCATGCAGATCGGCACTCATGTAGGCGATCAGGCTGGCTGCGGCATAGAAGTAGAACGCCGCCTCCAGGATGGCGATCAGCGCCTCCAGCAGCGTGCTGGGGGCGAACATGTCGAGCAGGTTCAGGCCTATGACCAGCAGCGCCAGCAGGCCGGCCACCCAGGTCTGCACCGGGCTGCGCTTGACCACATGCAGGGCCATGCCCAGCACGAGCACGCCGAAGGCGCCGAAGAGCGCGCGGCCGATCTGCGTGTCTTCCATCCAGGGGTACAGCAGCACGCCGAGCAGTTGCACGAACAGCAGACCGGCGGAAGGGTGGAGGCGGATGTAGGTAATGGGCGACATGATCCAGCGCTGTTCTCGAAGTGGAAGGGCAGTGTAGGTGGCGCGGCGGCGGGCTTCAGCCGAGCAGTCGATGTACCTGTTCGATGGCCTGGCGCTCGCGCGCCGTCCAGTCGCCGTCGATATCGACCCAGGCGCGCTGGTGACGCTGCAGCCAGTCGCGGCAGCCCTGGTGGAAGCATAGGCGGTCGGCCAGGTCCGGCTGGCAGCGCTGGCCATCGCTTTCCCATTCGACACCCTGCGGTGACAGCAGCAGGTGCAGATCGTACTCGCGTGCCAGCAGCTCCGACTCCAGCCAGGCCGGGCAGTCGCCGAACAGCGTCTGGCTCCACAGGATATTGCTGAGCAGGTGGGTATCGAGAATCAGCAGTTCCGGCGCCTGGGTGCGCGCCGCATCTTCCCAGGCGAGTTGGCCGCGGGCGATGGCGGAAATGTCCGCCAGGCAGGTATCGCGCCGTTCCTGCTCGATGAAATGGCGCACGTACTCGCCGACCACCAGGCCGCCGAAGCGCTGCTGCAGGCGCTCGGCGAGAAAGGTCTTGCCGCTCGATTCGGGGCCGGTCAGCACCACCACTTTCATGGGGCCGCCTTCCAGGCACTGCGCCATTCGCGCAGGCCGAGCACGGCCAGGGCGGTGAATACGCCGTACAGGGCGGCGGTCAGCCAGTAGCCCTGGAAGGCGAAGAAGCCGACATAGAGCACATCGACCACTATCCACAGTACCCAGCACTGCCAGCGCTTGAGCGCCATCCACAACTGGGCGAGCAAACTGAAGGCGGTGAGCAGGGCATCAGCCTGGGGATATACGGCCTCGGTGAAGCGATCCATGACCAGGCCCAGCAGCAAGCCGCCGACCAGCGCAACGCCAAGGCCGACAGCCATCTCGTGGGTGCTGGTACCGCTGACGGGGCGCCGGCCACTCTCATCCACGCCCTGGCGCCATTGCCACCAGCCGTACAGCTGCATGGCGGCGAACACACCGTGCAGCAGCACCAGCGAGTACAGGCGGGCATAGAAGAAGAACCAGGCATAGAGCAGCACCATGACCAGGCCGATGGGCCAGCACAGCATGTTCTGCCGCACGGTCAGCCAGACGGAGGTGATGCCGAGGGCGGAGGCGATGATTTCTAGCGGAGTCATTCGGATGCTTCAGTGGTGATTGCGGTCAGGCTGCAGATCGACCAGCAGCTCGCAGTCGATCATGCAGCTGGGGGCCCAGGTAACCAGTTGGCGATACACGGCATCGGAGGCGGATCGGTAGGGCTTTGACGTCCAAGGAGCGGCCTGAGAATAAAGGATTAGTCCACCGTGGGCTGATCTGCGGGCTGTTGAGCGGCGCGTTTACCGCGCATTGCCTCGATTATTCCCATGTTCAACTTGGGCGAATGCAGCTGCCCCTTGTAGGCCTTCACGACGAAGAAGACATAGCTGATAAGGATGTAGATGCCCAAAGCGATGATCAGCAGGTTGGTGAGAATCTCCAGAGGCCAGCGGGGCATTTCCGCATCGTTGGCGACGATGCCTAATGCGCCAAGTAGCAAGCCTAGAGGCACTGCCAGTACCAGCAGGGAGAGATGCAGGTCGGTCAGCTTCAGTGACAGCTCCCGTGCCAGGAGCCAGCCACGCTTGCGATAGAAGAAGTACATCAGCGGTGGCAGTAGCCAGAACAGCCACACACCGATCAGATAGTTGAGAAGCAGCACCAACAGGGGAGTTGCGGTAGCGACTCTGCGATCCGTGTTGTTTTCCATGACGTCCTTGTCCTCTGATGGGAAATGCGGTTGAGTCAGCACCGGGTCAGTTGTCGTACCCCAGATTCGGCGCCAGCCAGCGTTCGCTGACCGCCAGGTCCTGGCCTTTGCGCTTGGAGTAGCTTTCTACCTGATCCTGGTCGACCTTGCCGACGGCAAAGTATTGCGCCTCGGGGTGGGCGAAGTACCAGCCGCTGACGGCGGCGGCCGGGAACATGGCGTAGTGCTCGGTGATGAACACGCCGCTGCGGCCGGCCTTGCCGACCTCCGCCTCGGGGTCGAGCAGCTTGAACAGGGTGGCTTTCTCGGTGTGGTCCGGGCAGGCCGGGTAGCCGGGAGCGGGACGGATGCCGACGTATTGCTCCTTGATCAGCGCCTCGTTGTCCAGTTGCTCGTCGGCGTCGTAGCCCCAGTACTGCTTGCGCACGCGCTCATGCAGCCACTCGGCGCAGGCTTCGGCCAGGCGGTCGGCGAGGGCCTTGACCATGATGCTGTTGTAGTCGTCGCCCTTGTCCTGGTAGGCCTTGGCCACTTCCTCGGCGCCGATGCCGGCGGTGGTGATGAAGCCACCGACGTAGTCGGTCTTGCCGCTTTCCTTGGGCGCGACGAAGTCGGCCAGGGACAGGTTCGGCTTGCTGTCCGGCTTGATGGTCTGCTGGCGCAGGTGGTGCAGGGTGGCCAGGGTCTTGCCGTTGTCGCCGTACAGCTCGATATCGTCGTGGCGTACCTGGTTAGCCGGCCAGAAGCCGAACACGGCGCGGGCCTTGATCAGCTTCTCGTCGATCAGCTTGTTGAGCAGCGCCTGGGCGTCGGTGAACAGCGCAGTCGCCGCCTCGCCGACCACCTCGTCGGTGAGGATGCGCGGGTACTTGCCGGCCAGGTCCCAGGAGATGAAGAAGGGCGTCCAGTCGATGTACTCGGCCAGTTCGCGCAGGTCGATGTCGTCCAGTACCTGCACGCCGGTGAAACTCGGCTTCGGCGGCTGGTAGCCGGCCCAGTCGAACTGCGGCTTGTTGGCCAGGGCGTCGGCGTAGGGCAGGCGCTCGGTGCGCGAGGCGCGCGCGGAGGTACGCTCGCGCACCACCACGTACTCGTCGCGGGTTTTCTGCACGAAGTCGGCCTTGAGTTCCTTCGACAGCAGCTGGGTCGCGACGCCCACGGCGCGCGAGGCGTCGGTGACGTAGACCACCGCGTCGTTCTGGTACTTGGGCTCGATCTTCACCGCCGTATGCGCCTTGGAGGTGGTAGCGCCGCCGATCATCAGCGGCAGGGTGAAGCCCTGGCGCTGCATCTCGCGGGCGACGTGGACCATCTCGTCGAGCGATGGGGTGATCAGGCCGGACAGGCCGATGATGTCGCACTTCTCGGCGATGGCAGTTTGCAGAATCTTCTCCGCCGGCACCATCACGCCCAGGTCGACGATGTCATAACCGTTGCAGCCGAGCACCACGCCGACAATGTTCTTGCCGATGTCGTGCACATCGCCTTTCACCGTGGCCATGAGGATCTTGCCCTTGGCCTCCGGCTTGTCGCCTTTCTCCGCTTCGATGAAGGGGATCAGGTGGGCCACGGCCTGCTTCATCACACGGGCGGACTTGACCACCTGGGGCAGGAACATCTTGCCGGCCCCGAACAGGTCGCCGACCACGTTCATACCGGACATCAGCGGGCCCTCGATCACCTCGATAGGGCGCGCGCACTGCTGGCGGCATTCTTCGGTGTCTTCGACGATGAAGGTGGTGATGCCTTTGACCAGCGCGTGTTCCAGGCGCTTGGCCACCGGCAGCGAGCGCCATTCCTCGCTCTCTGCTTCCTTAACCGCGCCGCCGCCGCGGTAGTTGTCGGCGATGGCCAGCAGCGCGTCGGTGCCGCCGGGCGTGCGGTTGAGCACCACGTCCTCGACCTTGTCGCGCAGCTCTTTGGGGATCTCGTCGTAGATCTCCAGCTGGCCGGCGTTGACGATGCCCATGGTCAGGCCGTTCTGGATGGCGTAGTAGAGGAAGACCGAGTGGATCGCCTCGCGCACCGGGTTGTTGCCGCGGAACGAGAACGACACGTTGGACACGCCGCCGGACGACAGCGCGTAGGGCAGCTCGTCACGGATAAAGGCGCAGGCCTCGATGAAGTCCACCGCGTAGTTGTTGTGCTCCTCGATGCCGGTGGCCACGGCGAAGATGTTCGGGTCGAAGATGATGTCTTCCGGCGGGAAGCCGACTTCGCCCACCAGGATGTCGTAGGAGCGCTTGCAGATTTCCTTCTTGCGCGCGGCGGTGTCGGCCTGGCCGACCTCGTCGAAGGCCATCACCACCACGGCGGCGCCGTAGCGCTTGCACAGCTTGGCGTGGTGCTTGAACTGCTCGACGCCTTCCTTCATGGAGATCGAGTTGACGATGCCCTTGCCCTGGATGCATTTCAGGCCGGCCTCGATCACTTCCCACTTGGAGGAGTCGATCATGATCGGCACACGGGAGATATCCGGCTCCGAGGCAATCAGATTGAGGAACTTCACCATGGCCGCCTGGGAGTCGAGCATCCCTTCGTCCATGTTGATGTCGATCACCTGGGCGCCGGCTTCCACCTGCTGCTGGGCGACTTCCAGGGCCTCGGCGTAGTTCTCCTCGCGGATCAGCCGGGCGAACTTGGCCGAGCCGGTGATGTTGGTGCGCTCGCCGACGTTCACGAACAGAGAGCTGCGGTCGATGGTGAACGGCTCCAGGCCGGACAGGCGGCAGGCCTTGGCGATTTCCGGAATCGCGCGCGGCTTGTACTTGGCCACGGCCTCGGCGATGGCCTTGATGTGTGGCGGGGTGGTGCCGCAGCAGCCGCCGATGATGTTGAGCAGGCCGCTTGCAGCGAACTCCTCGACCACCGCCGCCATTTCCGCCGGGGTCTCGTCGTACTCGCCGAAGGCGTTGGGCAGACCGGCGTTGGGGTGGGCCGAAACGTGGGTATCGGCCTTGGCCGACAGTTCGGCCAGGTAGGGGCGCAATTCCTTGGCGCCGAGGGCGCAGTTCAGGCCGATGGAGATCGGCTGGGCATGCCGCATCGAGTTCCAGAAGGCTTCGGTGGTCTGGCCGGACAGGGTGCGGCCGGAGGCGTCGGTGATGGTGCCGGAGATCATGATCGGCAGCTCGACATTGTCCTCGTCGAACACCTGCTGCACGGCGAAGATCGCCGCCTTGGCGTTGAGGGTGTCGAAGATGGTCTCGATCAGGATCAGGTCGGCGCCACCCTCGATCAGGCCGCGGGTGGCCTCGGTGTAATTCTCCACCAGCTCGTCGAAGGTGACGTTGCGGAAGCCCGGGTCGTTGACGTCCGGGGAGATCGAGCAGGTGCGGCTGGTCGGGCCGAGCACGCCGGCGACGAAGCGCGGACGGTCCGGGGTTTCCAGGGTCTTGGCATCCGCCACTTCACGGGCGACGCGGGCGCCGGCCACGTTCAGCTCGTAGGCCAGGGCCTCCATGCCGTAGTCGGCCTGCGAGACCCGCGTGGCGTTGAAGGTGTTGGTTTCCAGGATATCGGCGCCGGCATCCAGGTAGGCCTTCTCGATCTCGGCGATGACCTGCGGCTTGCTCAGCAGCAGCAGGTCGTTGTTGCCCTTCACATCGCTCGGCCAGTCGGCGAAGCGTGCGCCGCGGTAGTCCTCTTCCTCCAGTTTGTAGCTCTGGATCATGGTGCCCATGCCGCCGTCGAGGATCAGGATGCGTTCTTTCAGGGCTTGCTGAAGGGCCTGGAGGCGGGCGCTGCGGTCGGACATGGGACTACCTGGGGGTGAGCGTGTAGAAAGGCCGTGGATGATAGCAAAGCTGCATGGCTCTCAGACGCCTGCGGGATCTGCATGAAAATGGCTCATATTGGGCCGTTTCGCTGTCATAGCCTTACAATGCCCGTTCGCCGCATAAGGACTTTGCCATGCCCCGTCGTTTTCTCGCTCCGTTGGCGCTGTTGTGCGCGCCGCTGTTCGCTGCCGAGCCGATCTCCTACAACCATGACGTTCAGCCGATCCTGACCAACAAGTGCGTGGCCTGCCACGCCTGTTACGACTCGCCCTGCCAGCTCAACCTGGGTAGCGGCGAGGGCGTGCTGCGCGGGGCCAACAAGCTGCCGGTGTACGACGGCGCGCGGACCAAGGCACAGGCCAGCACAAGGCTGTACTTCGATGCCCAGGGCGAGGCAGCCTGGCGCGAAAAGGGCTTCCACTCCGTGCTCGACCCGCAGGCCAGCCAGGCCGCGCTGGTGACGCGCATGCTGGAGCTGGGGCGCAGCAACCCGCTGCAGCCCAACGCCAAGCTGCCGGCCGATCTGGATATCTCCCTGGAGCGGGACAACCAGTGCCCGCTGCCCGGCGAGTTCGACGCCTACGCGAAGAAGTTCGCCCATGCCGGCATGCCCTTCGCCGTCACCGGCCTCAACGATACCGAGTACACCACCCTGCAGCAGTGGCTGAAGGAGGGCGCACAGGTGGAGGAGCATGCGCTGCAGCCGTCTGCCACCGAGCAGAAGCAGCTGGCCGAATGGGAAGCCTTCCTCAATGCGCCCGGCGCGCGGGAGAGCCTGGTCAACCGCTGGCTGTTCGAGCACCTGTTCCTGGCTCATCTGTACTTCGAGGGCGGCGAGCCGGGGCATTTCTTCCAGTTGGTGCGCTCGCGCACGCCGAGCGGCCAGCCGATCGACCCTATCGCCACGCGCCGCCCCAACGAGGACCCCGGCACCCAGGTGTACTACCGCCTGTGGCCGATCCAGGGCGTGATCGTGCACAAGACCCACATCACCTATCCGCTCAGCGCCAAGAAGCTCGAGCGCACCCGCGAGCTGTTCTACGCCAGTGACTGGACGGTGGATGCGGTGCCCGGCTACGGCGCCCAGCGCCGCGCCAACCCGTTCGAGACCTTCGCCGCGATTCCGGCCCAGGCGCGCTACCAGTTCATGCTGGATAACGCCGAGTACTTCGTGCGCACCTTTATCCGGGGTCCGGTGTGCCGCGGACAGATCGCCACCGACGTGATCCGCGACAACTTCTGGGCGGTGTTCCAGGACCCGCAGCACGACCTCTACATCACCGATGCCGAGTACCGCGCCCAGGCCACGCCGCTGCTGGCCATGCCCGGCCAGTTCGACGAGATCGGCGACCTGCTCGGCCTGTGGAAGGCCTTCCGCGACAAGCGCAACGAGTACGAGGATCTGCGTCGCGGCGCCTATGCCGATGCGCCGCTGCCGGGCTGGTCGAGCGTCTGGGGCGGTAACGATAACGCGCTGCTGTCGATCTACCGCCACTACGACAGCGCCATGGTGCGCAAGGGCCTGATCGGCGAGATCCCGCAGACGATGTGGCTAATGGACTACCCACTGTTCGAGCGCACCTACTACCAACTGGTGGTCAACTTCGATGTGTTCGGCAATGTCGCCCATCAGGCGCAGACCCGCCTGTACTTCGACCTGATCCGCAATGGCGCCGAGCTGAACTTCCTTCGCCTGCTGCCAGCACAGTCGCGCCAGGTCTACCTGGACGACTGGTACCAGGACGGCGGCAAATTGAAAATGTGGCTGGACTACACCGAGGCCGATCTGGATACCGCCACCGGCATCGATTTGCCGGAGCAGGGCGCCAAGGGCGCCTTCGCCCAGGCGTTGCTGGCCCGCTATGCCGACCTCAATGCGCGGCCCGACCCGCTCAACCGTTGCGAGGGCGCCGATTGCCATCGTCCGGGCCTGCCAGCGGAGCTGGAGGATGCCGAGCAGGCCCTGAGTCGCCTGACCGGGCGTCCGGCCGGCGGGCTCAAGGTGATCGACCATCTGCCGGAAACGACCCTGCTGCGGGTCGAGCTGGCCGACGGCAAGCGCGAGGTGTACAGCCTGCTGCGCAACCGCGCGCACAGCAACGTGGCCTTCATGACTGGCGAATCCCTGCGCTACCAGCCGGGGCTGGATACCCTGACGGTGTATCCGGGGGTGCTCACCAGCTATCCGAACTTCATGTTCAGCCTGCCGGCGAGCCAGGTGCCGGAGTTCGTCGGAGCCCTGGAGCAGGCGCGCGACCCGGCGGCGTTGGACAAGGTGGTGCAGCGTTGGGGCATTCGCCGCAGCCACCCGCAGTTCTGGCACTACTTCCACGACCTGTCGGCCTATATCCGAGAGACCGAGCCGGTGGAGGCGGGCGTGCTGGACATGAACCGCTACCAGAACCTCTGATGATTTGACGAGGGGCATGTGTAGGGCGGGTGCAACCCGCGATGGACAGCGACGCGGGTTGCACCCGCCCTACAGGAGCTGGAAGCCATAAAAAAGCCCGCCGTGATGGCGGGCTTTTTTGTGTCAGCAGCAGGCGCTTAGAAGTGGCCCTTGAGTAGCAGGCTGATGGCGCTCTGGTCGGTGCCGCCGAGGATCTCGTCGCCCAGCACGCTGTCATCGTCGATGCCGTACTTGTCGCTCCAGTAGTCGTACTCGACGCCCACGTAGAAGCGCTTGCCCCAGCCCATGGCCTTGGCCATGTCGTACTTGATCTGTGGGTTGAAGTGCAGGTTGGCGTGGTAGCTGTCGTCGTTGTCCACCACCCAGTCCATGAAGCCGTCGATGACCAGGTCCGAGTTGCCCACAGCCACGGTGTAGCTCCAGGCCGGGGTGATCTGCCACACGCCGCTGCCGTCGCGCTTGCCGTCGGTCTCGCGGTAGTAGGTGTTGAGCTGGAAGAAGTCGAAGCCGGGCACGTTCAGGTCAACG
Organism: Pseudomonas sp. GD04019; assembly: GCF_029837695.1. Classification (GTDB taxonomy): domain Bacteria; phylum Pseudomonadota; class Gammaproteobacteria; order Pseudomonadales; family Pseudomonadaceae; genus Aquipseudomonas. The sequence goes on along the minus strand of NZ_JAOEEA010000010.1, from coordinate 4,447 downwards.
GCCGGGCCGAGCAGGTAGGAGTCGACATCGTCCTCGCCGAACTCGTAGGTGGCGGCCAGCAGCACGTCCTTGATCGGGCCGAACGCCAGGTCGCTGCCGCTGAGTTTGCCGAACGACAGGCGCGGGCTGATCTCGCCGTAGAAGCTGTGGCCGTCACCGGCGCCGTTGGTGGCCTCGGTGTTGTACTTGATGCCATCGACGAAGACGAACAGGTCGCCGAAGCTCCAGCCGCTGGCGTGCTCGAAGGTCAGGGTCTGCTGCCGGGGCGGGTCGACCTTGAAGTCGATGCCGTTGAGGTAGGTCAGGCTGTTGTCCTGCCATTGCAACAGGTCGGCGGCCATGGCCTGGCCGCTGAGAAGGGTGGCGGCCAGGCTCAGGCTGGTGGCGAAACGGGACATCTGCAACTCCGATTCTTGACTGGGGTGACGAAAAAAGCGCGCTACTTTACCAGTCTCGCTTCGAGGCTGTTGCTGGCCAGACGGGCGGCCTGCTCGCGGGTCATGCCCAGGTCGCGCTCCAGGGCGGCGAAGTTCTCGCCGACGTAGCCGCCGAAGTAGGCCGGGTCGTCCGAGTTCACCGTCACTTTCACGCCGCGTTCGAGCATTTGCAGGATGTTGTGCTGGCGCATATGGTCGAACACGCAGAGCTTGATGTTGGACAGCGGGCAGACGGTCAGCGGGATCTGCTCGTCGATGATGCGCTGCATCAGACGCTCGTCCTCGATGGCGCGCACGCCGTGGTCGATCCGCTCGATCTTGAGCAGGTCCAGCGCCTCCCAGATGTACTCGGGCGGGCCTTCCTCGCCGGCATGGGCGACGGTCAGCAGGCCTTCGCTGCGGGCCTTGGCGAACACCCGCTCGAACAGGCGCGGCGGGAAGCCCATCTCCGAGCTGTCCAGGCCGACGGCGACAAAGGCGTCGCGGAACGGCATGGCCTGTTCCAGGGTCTTGAACGCCTCTTCCTCGGACAGGTGGCGCAAGAAGCTGAGGATCAGGCCGTGGCTGATGCCCAGCTGCTTCTCGCCATCGATAAGTGCCTGCTGGATGCCGCGCAGCACCACCTCGAAGGGGATGCCGCGGTCGGTGTGGGTCTGCGGGTCGAAGAAGGGTTCGGTGTGGATCACTCCCTGTTCCTGGCACTTGAGCAGGTAGGCCCAGGTCAGGTCGTAGAAGTCCTGCTCGGTGCGCAGCACGTTGGCGCCCTGGTAGTAGAGGTCGAGGAATTCCTGCAGGTTGTTGAAGGCGTAGGCGCCGCGCAGGCTGTCCACGTCGGCCCAGGGCAGGGCGATCTTGTTGCGCTCGGCCAGGGCGAACAGCAGCTCGGGCTCCAGCGAACCTTCCAGGTGCAGGTGCAGTTCGGCCTTGGGCAGGGCGGTGATCCAATCGGTCATGGTGGGACTAACTCAGGGAGATCGAGTGCGCATTCTAGCGGAGTCGGTGCTGGGAATTATTCCTACTAAATTACTAGGACTTTATCCCTGCCGGTCGATTGGCGTACACTGGCCTCCATGTTTTGCGAGGAGTTGCCATGAGCGCCATCATCATTACCGACGCGGCCCACGATTACCTGTCCGATCTGCTGAAGAAGCAGAACACCACCGGCATCGGCATTCGTGTGTTCATCACCCAGCCCGGCACGCCCTACGCGGAAACCTGTATCGCCTACTGCAAGCCGGGAGAGCAGAAGGCCGAAGACACTGCCCTGGCGCTGAAGGAATTCACCGCCTGGATCGATGCCGTCAGCGAACCCTTCCTGGAAGACGCCGTGGTCGACTACGCCACCGACCGCATGGGCGGCCAGCTGACCATCAAGGCGCCGAACGCCAAGGTGCCGATGGTCAACGAGGACAGCCCGGTCACCGAGCGCATCAACTACTACCTGCAGACCGAGATCAACCCAGGCCTGGCCAGCCACGGCGGCCAGGTGAGCCTGGTGGACGTGGTCGAGGAAGGCATCGCCGTGCTGCGCTTCGGCGGTGGTTGCCAGGGCTGTGGCCAGGCCGACTACACGCTCAAGGAAGGCATCGAGAAGACCCTGCTGGAGCGCATTCCCGAGCTCAAGGGCGTGCGCGACGTGACCGACCACAGCAACCGCGAGAACGCCTACTACTGAGTGCTCCTCGCTGTTGGAAAAAGGCGCCTGCGGGCGCCTTTTTTTTGGCCCGGGAGATCGCTCCCGCTACTGTACCGCGCGACGTCGGGCAATCTTCGGTGACTCCTGGGCGCCTGGGGTTGGGCGGGGCCATGGGTTCAGCCGTAGTGGTGGCGCTTTAGAGGGAAAGGCTTCGGTCCAAGCGTGCGCGCCTTCGCAAATGGCGATATAGACTGCAGGTGATGGCACATTGATATGGCTTTTGCCGGCGAAAGGTGCTTCCTTATGGGCCCCTTTGCCGCATGGTCGTGACTCGACGCGGCAACAGTGCTAACAAGAAGGCTGGCAGTATCGATCCGGCCCATGCGTTACGAGGATTGCCGATGGCGACCATTTCCCTGCTGGTCTGCGATGACTCCGCCATGGCGCGCAAGCAGCTGCTGCGTGCCTTGCCGGCGGAATGGCCCGTGCAGATCAGCCAGGCCACCAATGGGGCGGAGGCCCTGCAGCGGATTCGCGAGGGCGGCATCGATCTGCTTTTGCTCGACCTGACCATGCCGGTGCTGGACGGCTACGGCGTGCTCGCCGGCCTGCGTGACGAGGGGCTGGAGTGCCGGGTCATCGTGGTTTCCGGCGATGTGCAGGACGAGGCCGTGCGCCGCGTCACCGAGCTGGGCGCGCTGGCCTTCCTGAAGAAGCCGGCCGAGCCCGAACTGGTGCGCGAGACCCTGCAGCGCCTCGGTCTGTTCGACGCGGCCGCCGCCGCGCCGCCGCGAGAGCTGAGCGAGCTGGGCGAGCCGTCGGTGAACTTCCGCGATGCCTTCCGCGAGGTGATCAACGTCGCCATGGGCCGCGCCGCCGCGCTGCTGGCGCGGGTGCTGGGCGTGTTCGTGCAACTACCGCTGCCCAACGTCAACATCCTCGAGGTCGGTGAGCTGCACATGGCGCTAGCCGATGCGCAGAGCGACGAACGCCTCACCGCCGTGTGCCAGGGCTATATCGGCGGCGGCATTTCCGGCGAGGCGCTGCTGATCTTCCATGACTCGGAAGTGGCCGACATGGCCAAGCTGCTGCACCGCAGCGCCACCGAGAGCTCCTCCATGGAGATGCTGCTGGACATGTCCAGCGTGCTGATCGGCGCCTGCCTCAGCGGCATCGCCGAGCAGATCAACATCAAGTTCTCCCAGGGCCACCCGCAGATTCTCGGCCAGCATGCGCCGATCGACGAGCTGATCCGCATCAATCAGCAGCGCTGGCGCAAGACCCTGGCGGTGGAGTTCAGCTACAGCATCGAGGGGCACGATATCCACTTCGACCTGATGCTGCTGTTCACCGAGGACTCGGTGCCGCTGCTGACCAAAAAACTCGCCTACATGATGGGTTGAACATGGCCGAGAACATCGATCTCAACGAGTTCCACTGGCTGCTGACGATAGTGCAGAGCATCGACGTGGGCGTGGTGGTGCTGAATCGCGAGTTCAGCGTCGAGGTGTGGAACAGCTTCATGGAGAACCGCTCCGGGCGCACCCCGGAAGAGGTGCTGCACAAGTCCTTCTTCGACCTGTTCCCCGAGGTGGAGCAGGAGTGGTTCCGCCACAAGGTGGACAGCGTCGCCACCCTCGGCACCCCGGCGTTCACCATCTGGGAGCAGCGGCCTTACCTGGTGCGGTTCAAGAACTACCAGCCCATCACCGGGCAGGAAGACTTCATGTACCAGAACACCACCATCCTGCCGCTGCAGGCCACCAACAGCCGCATCGAGCACATCTGCCTGATCATCTATGACGTCACCGATGTGGCGGTGAACAAGCACCAGCTGCAGTCGGCCAACAGCCAGCTCAAGCACCTGTCGCGCACCGACCGGCTCACCGGCCTGAACAACCGCGGGTACTGGGAAGAGGAGCTGCGCCGCGAATACTCGCGCCATCGCCGCTACGGCAGCATGGCGGCGCTGGTGATCTTCGATATCGACCATTTCAAGAAGATCAACGACACCTACGGTCATCCGGCTGGCGACAAGGTGATCCAGTTCGTCGCCGAGGTGGTGCGCGAGGCCATCCGCGACACCGACATCGCCGGGCGCTATGGCGGCGAAGAGTTCGTGGTGCTGCTGCCGGACGTCGACAAGGTCAGCGCCCGTCTTTTCGCCGAACGCCTGCGCCAATTGGTGGAGGCGCTGGTGGTCGAGGCCGATGGCCAGGAAATCCGCTTCACCATCAGCCTCGGCGTGGCGGACCTGGGACAGACCAGCCAGGACCATCAGCAACTGATCGAATGGGCCGACCGTGCCCTGTACCAGTCCAAACACGGCGGGCGCAATCAGGTCTCGGTACACGGCGGCTAGTTGAAACTGCGT
>NZ_JAOEEA010000001.1 GCF_029837695.1 Pseudomonas sp. GD04019 | reverse complement strand
TGAGCGCCGCTTGCGTTAGGCTTGCGCCTGCTGTTCGCCATGTTGTCGATGAACTAGCGTGATAGCGGGCGCTGACCTTGCTGCTGCCGCAAGGAGCCTTCGGACCCGCTCTGAGGAATGGAGCTTTCCTGCATGACCGAGCTGAACACCGCGAAGACCCGACGCACCACCAATTGGTCCGCCATCTGGGTGCTACCCCTGATCGCCTTGCTGATTGGCGGCTGGCTGGCCTATCGGGCCTACAGCCAAGCCGGCATCGAGATTCAGATTTTCTTCCCCTCGGGCGATGGCATTCAGGTCAACAAGACCGAAGTCATTTACAAGGGCATGTCGATCGGCAAGGTCATCGGCATGGAGCTGGACGATCACGGTAAAGAGCGCGGTGTGCGCGTCACCCTCGAGATGGACAAGCGCGTAGAGCAGCATCTGCGCAGCAATACGCGCTTCTGGCTGGTCAAGCCCAGCGTCTCGCTGGCCGGCATCACGGGCCTGGAAACACTGGTATCGGGTAACTACATCACCGCCAGCCCCGGCGATGGTGAGCCGACCCGCAAGTTCGTCGCGCTCAGTGAGCAGCCGCCGTTGGCCGATACGGTGCCCGGTCTGCACCTGACGCTTAAATCCGACCGTCTGGGCTCGATCAATCGCGACAGCCCGGTGTTCTACAAGCAGATCCATGTCGGCCGGGTGAAGAGCTACAAGCTCGCGGAAGACCAGACCACCATCGAGATTCAGGTATTCATTCAGCCCGAATTCGCCAGCCTGGTGCGCAAGCACACGCGCTTCTGGAATGCCAGCGGTGTGACCATCGACGCCGGGCTATCCGGGGTCAAGGTACGTACCGAGTCGCTTTCCAGCATCATTGCGGGCGGCATCGCATTCGCTACGCCGGAGCATCGCAAGGACAGCCCACCTACCGATCCGACTATTCCCTTCCGCCTCTACGAGGACTTCGACGCGGCCCAGGCCGGCATCAAGGCCACCCTCAAGTTGCAGGACTTCGAGGGCATCGAGGCCGGGCGCACGCCGGTGATGTACAAGGGCATCCAGGTTGGCACGGTCAAGGCCATCAAGGTAGACGAGAGCCTGAGCTCTGCGTCGCTGGATCTGACCCTGGATCCCAAGGCTGAGGATTACCTGACAGAAGGTACCGAGTTCTGGGTGGTCAAGCCTTCCATCTCGCTGGCCGGCATCACCGGCCTGGAGGCGCTGGTCAAGGGCAACTACATTGCGGTCAAGCCTGGTGACAAGAGTCGGCCGCCGCTGCGCGACTTCGTCGCCCGGCCCAAGGCGCCGCCGCTGGATATCGATGCCCCCGGCCTGCACCTGGTGCTATTCGCCGACACCCTGGGTTCGCTGGAGGTCGGCAGTCCGATCCTGTTCCGCCAGGTCAAGGTGGGCAGCATCCAGAGCTTCCAGTTCTCCCGAGATCGCAAGCGCGTGGTCCTCGGGGCACATATCGAGCCGGCCTACGCCAATCTGGTGAACAGCTCCACGCGCTTCTGGAATTCCAGCGGAATCACCCTGAAGGGTGGCATCTCTTCCGGTATCGAGGTCAAGAGCGAGTCGCTGCAGAGTCTTCTGGCCGGTGGCGTGACCTTCGAGACGCCGGACATGAAGGCGCCGGTCAATCGCAAGATCCAGCGCTTCACCCTGCATGGCGACCGCGACGCCGCACTGCAGGAAGGCGTGGCGATTCAGATCAAGGTACCCACTGGCGACGGCCTGAATCCGGGCACCTCGGTGCGCTTCAAGGGTATCGAAGTGGGCAAGGTGGAAAGCGTCGAGCTGACCGACGATCTGCAGGCCGTGCTGCTCAATGCGCGCATCACCAAGGCCGTCGGGCGCGTGACTTCCGTCGGTAGCGAGTTCTGGGTGGTCAAGCCCGAGCTGGGCCTGGTGCGTACCGCCAACCTGGAGACCCTGGTCAGCGGCCAGTATATCGAGGTGCTACCGGCAGCCAAGGCGGGCAAGCCGCAGAACTATTTCGAGGTGCGCAAGCAGGCGCCTACCGCCGAGACTCGCGAGGAAGGGCTGCGCCTGATCCTCAGCACGGCGCGCCGTGGCTCGATCAAGCCCGGGGTAGTGCTCAGCTACCGCGAGGTGCCGGTAGGCAAGGTCACGCATTTCGAACTGGGCCCGACCTCCGACCGCGTGCTGATCCATGTACTGATCGAGCCGCGCTACGCACCCCTGGTGCGCACCGGCAGTCGCTTCTGGAATGCCAGCGGCATCGGGGTTGATGCCGGGTTGTTCAAGGGCGTGAAGGTGCGTACCGAGTCGCTGGAGGCGCTGTTGGAAGGCGGTATCGCCTTCGCCACGCCGGACAACGCGGTGATGGGCGGCCCGGCCAAACCTGGCCAGACCTTTGCCCTCAACGATGAGGTCAATGAGGAGTGGCTGAAGTGGGCGCCGAAGATCGCCCTGGAGAAATAGGTGGATTCAGCTTGGGTTAAGTCGGCCTGGGTATCGTTACTCCCGTCGAAACCAATCACTCCCGACGGAGACACGAGATGAACAAGCTGACAGCCCTTTTCGCCATCACCGCCCTTGCCACCACCGCCGGCGTTGCCCAGGCCCGTGACCTGGGCCCGGACGAAGCGCTGAAACTGCGCGACGCCGGCACCATCCAGAGCTTCGAGAAGCTCAACGCCGCCGCCCTGACCAAGCACCAGGGTGGCCAGGTCACCGAGACCGAGCTGGAAGAGGAATACGGCCGCTACATCTACCAGGTGGAAGTACGCGACGCCCAGGGCGTGAAGTGGGACATGGAGCTGGACGCCACCAACGGCCAGATCCTCCAGGACCATCAGGACGACTGATCCACTCCCCAGAAAAAGGGCCGCATAAGCGGCCCTTTTCGTTTGCGCGTAAAGATCAGGCCGGCTCGGCCTGCTCCTCCTGCGCCTTGGCCGTCTCGCGGCGCTTGATGTACTTCCAGTCCGCTTCGTCGATGTAGATGCCGTTCGGGCCGCTGCCACCTTCCAGGTCGATGGCCACGGTGGCCGACACCTGCGGTTTCACCGAAGCGAGGATCGGCACGAAGCCCAGCTGCAGGCTGGTCTCGATCAGCGCCTGTTGGTTGCGCTCGTCGATATCTGCCGCCTCGTCGAGGTAGTAGGGCAGGCGTACCTTGCCGGCCTGCTCGCGGTCCATCAGGTGCAGCAACAGGTACATGTTGGTCAGCGCCTTGATGGTCATGGTGGTGCCGTTGGACGCGGCGCCGTCGATGTCGGTGTGCATCACCGGCTGGCCGCCGACCTTGGTGATCTCGAACGCCAGTTCGAACAGGTCCTTGAGGCCCAGCTGGTTGTGGTTGGCCGCGACCAGGCGTGCCAGGTACTCCTTGGCTTCCTCGTTCTTCGCGTCCTGATCACCGCTCTGCTGCAGATCGAACACCGACAGGGTCTCGCCTTCCTCGTACTGGCCGGCGCTGTGGATGATCTGGTCGATGTGCTTGAGCGCGTCCTTGTTTGGCGCCAGCACGATGCGGAAGCTCTCCAGGTTGGAGACCTGGCGCTTGTTGATCTCGCGGTTGAACAGCGCCAGCTGGTGTTCCAGATTGTCGTAGTCGCTGCGGATGTTGCGCAGGGTCCGGGCGATATCGGTGACGGCCGCACGACGCGCCTTGGCCAGGGTTAGCGCCTCGTCCTGACGGTGCGCGTAGGCGTTGACCAGCAGGTGCAGGCGGCGCTCGACGTCGTCCTCGCTGTCGAACTTGGCCACGCCCTTGAGGCGCACCTGGGCATACAGCGCCTCGATCTGCCCGTCGATGCGCTGCAGCGCCTGCCAGCTGTCCTGGTAGTCGTTGAGCAGCGGCTGCAGGTTGTCCAGCGAGTCGTCGACCAGGTCCATGAACGGTGTGCCGAACGGCAGGTCTGCGGGCAGCAGCTGGCGACGGCGCAGGGCGTCTTCCAGGGTGCGCTGCTTGGCTTCCAGGTCGGCCAGTTGCCGGCCGACCAGCTGCAGCTTGGCGGAGAGCTGCTGCACGCGCTCGGTGAAGGCATCGGCGGCGCGCTTGAGTTCGTCCTGGGCGGCTTCCAACTGCTCCAGCTGTTCCAGCTTGCTGGCATCCTCGGCGGACAGGGTCTGGCAGCGGCGGAAGTCTTCCAGCGCCTTCTGCGCATCCAGCACGGCCTGGTACAGCTGTTCGGCCTGGGCCTTGCTCGCGGCGCGGTCGTTGGCCACCGCCTGCTGGGTCTTCAGTTGCTTGAGCTCGCGCTCCAGGCGGTCGCGCTGGTCGCGCAGGGCGGCGCGGTCGGCCAGGGCCTGCAGGGCCGGAGGCTCGATGTGCGAGAGGTCAATGGACAGGCCGGGCACTTCGAAGTGATCGCCCTTGAAGCGATCCAGCACCGCCTCCACGGCCTTGACCCAGTCATCGCCCTCGGCCTGGATGCCTTTCTCGCCCAGCGGCAGGCTGAACAGCTGGCCGTTGAACAGGCGCATCAGGCGATCCACATCGGCCTGGCTGAACTCCTCGCGCAGGCGCGAGTAGCTGTTGTTGTCAGCGTGGTCGAGCTGCTGCTTGACCGACTTCAGGCGCTTCTCCAAGTCGCGCAGACGCTCGTCGAGATCCTCGGCGGAGAACTGCCGCGACTGCGCCAGGGCGCCGGCCAGTTCGTCGTGGGCGTCCTTGGCGGCGAGCAGCTGGGCTTCCAGCACCTTGACGTCGTCGACCAGGGCGAAGCGGTTCTTCAGCACCGCCAGCTCGCCCATCCAGCGCTGGATCTCGCTGATCTCGCGCTCCAGGCGCATCAGCTCCTGGGTGCCGCCGCGTTGCTCGTGCTGCAGGCCGTCCTGCTCGGCGCGGTAGTGCTCGTGTTGGGTCAGCAGCTCGTCACGACGGGCGCCGGCGTAGTCCTGCCAGGTGCCGAGCAGGTTATCCAGCAGCGGCGACAGGCGATGCAGCTTGCCGCGCAGCACTTCGCGCTGGGCCACACCGGCGGACAGCGCCTCGATCAGCGGGCCAGCGGTGACCAGGGCCTGGTAGTCCTGCTCCATGCGGCGCACGTCGCGAAACGCCTCTTCTGTCGCGGCGATGTAGTCGACGCTGCCGGAGCGCAGGCTGTGCTCGAAGGCATCGAGGAACAGCTGCTTGAGCTTCGCCGCGGTGATCTCGCGCATATGCAGCAGGTTGATGAACAGCGCGCGGAAGGTCTTCAGGCTTTGCTCGCTGGTGGAGCGCAGCGGGATCAGGGTCAGGTCCAGCGGGATCGAGGTGTGCCCGCCGACTAGCAGGCGGCGCAGCTCTTCCGGCTTCAGTTCGTAGGCGACGATGCCGGCCTGGCCGAGGTTGTTGAACAGCTCGCGTTGGCGCAGGCAGGTGCCGTTGCTCTGGTAGTGCTGCAGGTCCAGCTCGCCCTGATAGGCGAAGAACTGGTGGCCGAAGCCGCCGCCCGGGCCGCGGCCGGCCACGCCGATTACGTGGGGGCCGTGGGGCAGGGACACTTCGACGAGGATGTAGCTGGTGTCGCTGGCGAAGTAGAACTTGCGCGAGGCCTCCAGGCTGTACTTGCCGAAGCTCATGTCCGACATGCGCGCCAGGATCGGGAACTGCAGGGCGTTGATCGACGCCGATTTACCCAGGTTGTTGGCGCCATACACCGACAGCGGGTTTTCCAGCGGGAACAGGCCGAGGCTGTAGCCGGCGGTGTTCAGCAGGGCGAAGCGGCGGATGCCGTAGCGTTCCTGGCTCATGCGTCGATCTCCTGGGCATCACGTTCTTCGGCCATGGCGCGGGCCAGGGCGTCTTCTTCGCTTTCCTCGATGGCCACGTCGGTGACGGGCTCGATCAGCACGATGTCGTCCTCGCTGTCATCGGCAACCAGCACTGGCGTCGGCAGCGGCAGGGCGCTGTGCAGGCTGGCGGCCAGGTCGCGGTCCTGTTGCACGGCCAGGCACACGTCGAGGAAGCGGTGCATCGGCGCGAGGAAGCGGTACACGCCGTTGTCCTCGCTGGCGAAGCCGAGCTGGGTCAGGCGGCGCATGACCTTCTCTTCCAGCTCGTCCTGGGTGGTGACTTCGGCCTGCAGGAACAGGTCCTTGTACTTCTCCAGCAGCGGCGGCAGCTCGTCGCGGCCCAGGCTGCCGCCATCGAGCACGGCCAGCGGGTCGCGGCCCTGGTCCGCTAAATGCTCAACGAGGATGAAGGTGAACAGCGCCAGGCGCTGGGCGGTCTTGTTGACCTGGGCGCCCATCTGCTCGGGGACGAAGTAATAGAAACCGCGGGTGTCGCAGGTCAGCTCGTAGCCGAGCGACTTGAACAGCGCGCGGTACTGGTCCTGCAGGTTGGACAACTGGGTGTACAGCTCCGGGTCGCGGCGGCTGATGTGGTAGCCCTTGAACAGCTCGCGGAAGATCGGCGCCAGCTGGGTCAGTTCTTTCAGGTCGATATTCATACGCGATGCTCGCAGGCAGTCGTAGGGTGGAAAACCGCGAAGCGTTTTCCACCTGAGAGTTTGGAGTGGTCAATGGTGGACAAGCGGAGCGTTGTCCACCCTACGCAAGGCTTAACCATTTGGGCGGCCTACCAATGCATAGGAGCTCAGGCTGACCTGATGCTCGCGGGTGAGGTAGTCGCGGCGCTCGAGGCGCTCACGCTGGAAGCGGCTGTCGCGGGACAGGCGCGAGAACCAGTAGAGCAATTCGTCGGTGGCGCCGTTGGGCTCCTGGTCCAGCAGCCAGCCCATCAGGTCCGGCAGCGGCAGGGCCTGCTCGCAGCGCTCAATCATCTCGCGGGCGGTGCGCGGCGCGCGTTGCGGCTCGCCCTTGCGCGTGCCGCTGGCCTTGGGGAACTGCGACGGCTTGGGCTCGAAGCGGGCGAGGGCGTAAACGTACGCCTCGACCTGCGAGGCGGTGCCAAGGAAGGTGCTCTGCGGGCGGCTGTGCAGCGGCAAGGATGCCTGCGGCACGGCGTCCAGGCCCTTCTTGCGGATCGCCGCCAGGGCCAGCGCCGCACCACGGGTCACGGCGTTGTGCCGACGCGCTTCCTCGCGCAGCGGCAACAGCAGCTCGCGGGCCTTGCGCAGGGTCAGCTGGGCGGTGGTCTGCATTTCCAGAATGCGCGCATGGGTGCGCAACAGCAGGTCATCGTCGACCAGCTGGCCGAGGCGCTGCTGTTCGCCGAGCAGCTTGAGCAGCACCTGTTCGACACGGCGCACGCCCTGCTCGAAGGCACCGTCGGCGGCGACCAGCTGGATCATCGGCTCGACGTATTCGTCCCAGGTCGCCAGTACTTCGGCGTAGCGCTGGCGCAGCGGAATCTGCCGGTCGCTGGTCTTGGCCCGTTCGGCCACGCCGATCAGCGCCTGCTCGTCGTTGCCGAGCTTCTTCAGTACGTCCCTGACGCGCATATCGAGCAGGCGCAGCTGGCGCGCCAGGTCATTGCCGTCGCGCACCTCGAAGGCGTCCTGGATATAGCCGGCCAGGCGCTCCAGATGGCGCAGGTAGGCTTCGATCTCCAGGCACAGACCGAGGCGGTGTTCGCGGCGCAGGTAGGCGAGGAAGTCGTGGATCTGTGCGTTCAGCTCGAAGCGGTTGGGGCTCTTGGCCACCGGCACCAGGATATCCAGGCGGATCCACTGGTCGAGCAGGGCGGTGATGTCGGCAGGGCTGCCCTCGGGCAGTTGCGCACCGAGCTGGTTGCGTAGCTCGATCAGGCTCAGGGTGCCGGCGTCGAAGCGCTCGCACAGCGGTTCGAGCAGCGTCCAGTGCTCGGCGAGGGCGCGCAAGACGCGCTTGGGGTCAATCATCGGGGCATCCGTTCGGCAGGCTGCTTTCTTATAAAGCGCGGAATTGTACTGCAAAGGTGCGCAGCTGGCCGTCACGCCCATCGGCCTTTTCCCGGGGGCCGATTCAGGCCACAATTCGCGCCTGATTCCGCCTTGTCTGGAAGCCCCTCTTGATCGAAGAAGTCCGCCGCCGTGCCTATCTGACCGCCATGCAGGTGGCCAGCTGGCTGCCGCGCGTGGAGCTGCCGTTCGCCGCGCCGTCGCGCGCCGAGCTGCTGCAGCCGCTGCCTGAGCTGGAAGTCGCACCCGCCGCGCCCTTGGTGCCCGTGGCGGCGCCGGTGGTCGAGGCCAAGGCGCCGGTAGAGCAGCCACAGCGCCCGGTCATCGAAGTGCCGCGCCCCTCGGCCGCGTCCAAGGTATTCGCCAAGCCGGAGGCCAAGGCCGAGCCGGAAGAGGTGCCGGTGACTGAGGTCAAGCCGGTGGTGCCGCCACCACGCTTCGCCCTGCAGCTGCTGCGCGCCGGCGACTGCGCCCTGCTGGTCGAATTGGCCACTGGCGAGTCCTTCCAGAGCCGCGACCCTTCCTATCTGTTGCTCAAGGACCTGCTGCGCGCCGCCGGCCTGCCGGACGCCCCGCAGCAGGTCGGCGACGGCTCGCCGATCCGCTGGCCACTGCTGTCGCGCGGCAACCTCGACCAGGGCCCCGAGGCCGCTCGCGATTATGTCCAGGGCGTGCTCGCAGGCCAGTTGGAAAGCCAGCCCTGCAGCTGCCTGTGGCTGATCGGCCTGCCGGCCGTGCGCTTCGCCGGTGAGGCGGACGAGGAGGCCTACAACCGCGAGCTGCAGGTCGAGGGCCTGGGCGCCGCCTGGGCGCTACCGAGCCTGGAGCTGCTGATGGACGAGCCGCAGCGCAAGGCCGAGCTGTGGCGCGCCATGCGCCGGCTGATGCCGCGCTGGAAAGCCGAGGCATGAGCGGCGCCATCAGTTTCCGCCCGATGACCGAGGCGGACCTGGACCGCGTGGTGCAGATCGAGAACGCCGCCTTCAGCCACCCGTGGAACCGCAACCTGTTCGCCGACGGCCTGAAGTCCTACGACTGCTGGGTGATGTTCGACGGCGACGAACAGGTCGGCCACGGCATCATCCAGGTGATCATCGACGAGGCGCACCTGCTCAACATCACCGTGCGCCCGCAAAGCCAGGGCCGGGGCCTCGGCCTGCTGCTGCTGGAACACCTGATGCGTCGGGCGATGGAGCTCAAGGCCGGCGAATGCTTCCTCGAAGTGCGCGCCAGCAACCAGGGCGCCTACCGCCTGTATGAGCGCTACGGCTTCAACGAGGTCGGCCGGCGCCGCGACTACTACCCGGCCGCCGGTGGCCGCGAAGACGCGCTGGTAATGGCCTGCACCCTGATCGACTAGCGCTTGCTGCGGCGGGCGACAAGGACCACCACATGAGCGACCTGCAGCACCTGTTCGACAACAACGCGCGCTGGGCCGAAGCGGTCAACGAGAAGGACCCTGAGTTCTTCGCCAAGCTGGCCAAGCAGCAGACGCCTGAGTTCCTCTGGATCGGTTGCTCGGACGCGCGGGTGCCGGCCAACGAGATCGTCGGCTTGCTGCCGGGCGATATCTTCGTCCACCGCAACGTGGCCAACGTGGTGCTGCACACCGACCTCAACTGCCTCTCGGTGATCCAGTACGCGGTCGACGTGCTGCGGGTCAAACACATCCTGGTCACCGGCCACTACGGCTGCGGCGGCGTGCGCGCGGCCATGCAGGACCGCCAGTTCGGCCTGATCGACGGCTGGCTGCGCTCGATCCGCGACCTCTACTACGAGCAGCGCGAGCACTTCGCCACGATCGAGAACGAGGAAGACAAGGTCGACCGCCTCTGCGAACTCAACGTCATCCACCAGGTGGCCAACGTCAGCCACACCACCATCGTGCAGAACGCCTGGCATCGCGGCCAGGAGCTGTCGGTGCACGGCTGCATCTACGGCATCAAGGATGGCCGCTGGAAGAACCTCAATGTCACCGTCAGCGGCCTGGAACAGCTGCCGCCGCAGTACCGCCTGCGCCCGTTCGGCCAGTCCTGAGGTGCCTCGCGCGCAACTGCTGGCCTGGCTCGGCTTGGCCCTAGCCAGCCTGTTCTGGGCCGGCAACTCGCTGGTAGCGCGCGCCTTCACCGGCGCCATCCCGCCATTCTCCCTGGCGTTCTGGCGCTGGGCCGTGGCCCTGATGATCCTTCTGCCGCTGGTCGGCCCCTCCCTCTGGCAGCATCGCCACACGTTGCGCAGCGCTGGCTGGCGCCTGTGGTTCGCCGCGCTGCTGGCCATCACCCTGTACAATGTTCTGCTCTACACGGCGGCGCTGAGCACCGCGGCGATCAACCTGAGCCTGGTCAGCACCTGCCTGCCGCTGGCCACCTTTATCGGCGCGGGTCTGCTGCTGGGGGAATGGCCGGCGCGGCGCGCTTGGGGCGGCCTGGGGGTGGCGCTGATCGGCCTGCTGTGGCTGATCGCCCAGGGCAACTGGCAGGTGCTGGCCAGCCTGTCCTTCGCCAAGGGCGACCTGCTGATGGTGCTGGCCACCCTTGACTGGGCGTTGTACTCGCTGTTGCTGCGCCGCTGGAGCGCGCACTTCCAGCTGCCGCCTTTCACCCTGCTCGGCGCCCTGGTGCTGATCGGTCTGCTGATGCTGGCGCCGCTCTACGCCTGGGAACTCTGGCAGGGCGCGCGCTTCGAACCCAGCCTGCCCAACCTCGCCGCCATCGGCTACACCGCGCTGTTCGCCTCGGTACTGGCCTACCAGCTATGGAACATCGGCCTGCGCGAACTGGGCGCCGCGCGCACGGCCATGAGCAACTACCTGATGCCGGTATTCACCGCCATCCTCGGTTGGATATTGCTGGGTGAAAGCCTGCAGACCTACCACTGGGTAGGCGGCGCGCTGATCGTCAGCGGCCTGCTGCTGGCCGGGCGGGGTGCTAGGCATGAGCCCTGAGCTGGCAGTTTGGTAAGAGTGGGCATTGACCCACTCTATATCTGGGAGAGTGCAATATAGCGCTCTGATTCAACTAAATATTTCCGATTCGCTCTTGCGAGAATTGCTGTAGCCGATTACGGAAGCTTTGGTATGACGGTAGCTGGGATACTGGCCCGTCAGGATCTAAGTCATAGGTTAAGCGCGCTCTCATATCAGAGAAGCGCTTTTTGAATTTTGCCAATCGCCCCCCCTTGCGCTGCACTCGCCTCACAAAGAGCCTCAAGAAGCAGTGTTTTAGTATCTCTGGTGGATTCAAGCCTATTAAGGCCGGGTATGCAGGTGATCTGGCCTTGGTTGTTCTGATTTCCGGACACTCTTTTTATAGCGTCTTGATCTGCTAATAGCCATGTTTCTAGCATAGTGACTGGTATGATAGGGATGACTGTGGGAAGTCCAGCTATTCCTCCGCAAGCTAGAGCGATCTCCTGCTCTCTTGCCGCTGTACCTGTCCCGTCAGCATCTCTGTGAACAAATATTGCATCTATATCTGGATAGTATTGAAGTATGGCAATTAGTTTTTCTCTTACGGTACGACCCGGAGGATTTACAAGCCTGCCAAGGTCTGGCGCTTCACCACTGGCCTCGTCGAATCCATTCTGGATCAAAATGTTCTCAATGTGCTCTACAAGACGTAGGTCGGAGCTGCCCTCGCCCGTTAAGATGAAGTTTATCTTCATTTTATATCCTTATAGTTCTTCTTCTAATCCTAGACTGATTTGAGTAGATGGTGGCAGTGTAAGGTATGAGATGATTGATCCCTTATTAATGCTTTCGTCTTTGTCTCCGCTGCGCCAGCTGTCTTTTAAGCTTTTACATCTTATGGTTGAAGCTGGCTTGCCGTCCGGTCCTTTTACTTTCACTACATCTGCATAAATTAAGTCGTTGAGGTTTTCTAGTTTTACTAGAACAGGTGAGTGAGTCGCAATCAGGATTTGCCTCATAGGATTTTCGTCATCTACTTGCTCGTTGGTGTCCACTGCGAGCTCTTTTAATAATTCAAGCATAGCGCCCATTTTGGCTGGATGAATGCCATTCTCGGGCTCCTCAAAACAGAGAAGTCCTTTGAAGTCTGGGTCTTCTGCAATGATGCAAAGGCAGAGAAAACGTAGAGTTCCATCCGATAAGGCGCGCGCAGGTAGGAACGCCCCTGATCTTTCTTTTACCTCAATAGTCAGTAATTGTCTCACTTGGTCAAGATCGACCCTGGCATCCGAAGTTGGGATTATTTGAGAGAGTCGGCTTGCTATTCTAGAGAAGATATTCTGGTCTTTTCTGTAGAGCTTATAGAGTGCGGCCGCCAGTCGGCCGCCATCGGAGCCAACATTGCCCTCTTCATGCATTTTGTTTGAGCGTCGCATGGCGCTTGGCTCAAGAGATAGGAAGCGCCAAGATTGCATTTCTCTACGCGCAGCAAGAATTGTGGGCCAAACAGCGCTGTTTGTGTTTGCTATTACAGTCTTTGGAATATGTCTTGCTGGTATTTTTTGTGGTTGGCCGCCGTTGCCATCTTGGTGTAGATGTATTTCTGTAATGTTGTCTTCTGTGACTTGTGTTGAAATAAAGCCGGCGCCTTTTCGGTTGTTTATAACTATCTTATCTCTGAATTTTGCGGCGCTTAGCGGGAAGTTGAGAAGATTTGTGGCTTGGCTTTTGTTGATATGAACCAAAGTTTCTTTAGCTAGATACAGCCCTAGCATACTAGATGAGTCTGTGTTTTTATCCCAAGCTAGTTCGACTTCATACCGTAAGAAGGTTGATGTCGCTTGTGACTTTCTCCCGAAATCATCGATTATGTCAAAGGGGACGATCATTTCGGCAGCTAGTTTGATGCGATCTATTCGGAATTCGCCGTTGGTCCAGAATATATCTAAAGGGTCGCTCGAGTCTGAGTCTCGAACTGCGAGGGCGGCTTCGACAATAGATTTGTCGCTTAGCAAGGATAGGAATTTTATTACATCAAATATATTTGATTTTCCTACGCCATTTAAGCCGGCAATGCAGTTGAAAGGCCCTAGATGAACGCTGAAATTCAAAAGATTCTTGAATCCATGTGCTTCTAGCTTTGTTAGCATTGGTGCTATCCCTTCTTTAAGATTCCGTTTGTGCTTCTGGTGCTTCACCTGAGCTGGGTATGGGTCTCTAGGTCGCATAGTTGGAGCATATGTGCGCTGCATGTGCTGAAATTCTGCGCAAATTAGCTTGCTAATTTACCATCGCTACAGTTGGCGCGTTTATCTTTTGATCGAGGCATTTGTCTTTCCTAGACAACGCTTCATAGGCCGCTATTGATACAACGGTTCTAGGATGTTCGTCTATCAGGTTTGCTTCTAGGGAATATTAATCTGTAGGGTTCCCACCGCAAGCTTCAAAAAAATCACCCAGCCTACAGCGCTCAAAACTCCCAATACGGAATAGCCGACCACAATGCCGAGGGCGATCTGCCTCCACAACCCTGTGTAGTTGCTTTGAATAGCAGTCTGGCGGTAGCTCGGCACGTCGCGTTCTGCTCGAATACTCTCGAAATTGTCTTTCATGTCCTGCTCCGGTTCTGTTGCGGCGCCGGAATGCTTTTGCTCGGAGTCCGGCAAGGTATTCGTATCTTAGATGGGGCGCTCCGATTAGGCGTATTGGCTTAGGCGTTTGTCGTTAAAGGCCGCATGAAGATTGCCAGTTTATGCCGAGGGGGTTTATTGGGCGCAAAAGAAAAGGGGTTAGCTTGCGCTAACCCCTTCCGAGATATGGTGGCTACACCGGGACTTGAACCTGGGACATCAGCATTATGAATGCTGCGCTCTAACCGACTGAGCTATGTAGCCGAGTGGCGCGCATTATTCTCTTGTCGGCCTGGGCTGTCAACCCCGTTTGGCGGACAAATTGATTCGTTATCAAGCGCTTAGGCTCGGCGGGGGAGGGCGCTTGGTGGATATGAAAAGCCCCGCGATTGCGGGGCTTTTGCAGGGGCTTAGACGTTGAAGCGGAAGTGCATCACGTCGCCGTCCTTGACGATATATTCCTTGCCTTCCAGGCGCCATTTGCCGGCTTCCTTGGCACCGCCCTCACCCTTGAACTGGATGAAGTCGTCGTAGGCAACCACTTCGGCGCGGATGAAGCCTTTCTCGAAGTCGGTGTGGATCACGGCGGCGGCCTGCGGGGCGGTGGCGCCGATGCGTACGGTCCAGGCGCGGACTTCCTTCACGCCGGCGGTGAAGTAGGTCTGCAGGTTGAGCAGGTCGTAGCCGGCGCGGATCACGCGGTTCAGGCCCGGCTCTTCCATGCCCATGGACTCGAGGAACATCTGCTTCTCCTCGTCTTCGTCCAGCTCGGCGATCTCGGCTTCGATCTTGTTGCACACCGGTACCACGACGGCGCCTTCTTCCTCGGCGATGGCGCGAACCACGTCGAGGTGCGGGTTGTTGTCGAAGCCGTCTTCGGCGACGTTGGCGATGTACATCACCGGCTTGCTGGTGAGCAGGTGGAAGCCGCGGATGACCAGCTTCTCGTCGGCGCTCATGTTCTTCATCAGGCTGCGCGCGGGTTTGCCTTCGCTGAAGTGGGGGATGAGCTTCTCGAGGATGGCTTTCTGCGCCAGGGCTTCCTTGTCGCCGCCCTTGGCGTTGCGGGCGACCTTCTGCAGTTGTTTCTCGCAGCTGTCGAGGTCGGCGAAGATCAGTTCGAGGTCGATGATCTCGATATCGCGCTTGGGATCGACGCTGTTGGCGACGTGGATGACATTTTCATCCTCGAAGCAGCGCACCACGTGGGCGATGGCGTCGGTCTCGCGGATGTTGGCGAGGAACTTGTTGCCCAGGCCTTCACCCTTTGAGGCGCCCGCGACCAGGCCGGCGATGTCGACGAACTCCATGGTGGTGGGGATCACGCGCTCCGGTTTGACGATGGCGGCCAGGGCGTCCAGGCGGCTGTCAGGCATGGGCACGATGCCGCTGTTCGGCTCGATGGTGCAGAAGGGGAAGTTCTCCGCGGCAATACCGGATTTGGTGAGGGCGTTGAACAGGGTGGACTTGCCGACGTTGGGCAGGCCGACGATGCCGCAGTTGAATCCCATGGTGTATCCCTCGCGGAGATGAAGTCGTGAAAAGGGTCAGGCTTTCTGGCTGTGCAGTTTCTGCATGGCCTTGGTCCAGTCGCCGGCGAGCATTTCTGGCAGCACGTCGAGGGCGAAGTCGACGCTCTTGTCCAGCAGCTCCTGCTCGCTACGCGGCGCGCGGCCGAGGACGAAGCCGGAGACCAGGCTGGCGTGGCCAGGATGGCCGATGCCGAGGCGCAGGCGGTAGAAGCCGTTCTGATTGCCGAGCTGGGCGATGATGTCGCGCAGGCCGTTGTGCCCACCGTGGCCGCCACCGAGTTTGAGTTTGGCGACGCCGGGAGGCATGTCGAGTTCGTCGTGGGCCACCAGGATGGCGTCCGGGCTGATCCGGAAGAAATTCGCCAACGCCGCCACGGACTGGCCGCTGCGGTTCATGAAGGTGGTGGGGATGAGCAGACGAACGTCGCGACCCTGATGGCTGAATTTGCCCACCAGGCCGAAGTACTTCTTGTCGAGGCTCAGGCTGACGCGTTGCTTGTTGGCCAGGCGCTCAACGAAAAGGGCCCCTGCGTTATGCCGGGTCTGGTCGTATTCGGGGCCTGGATTACCCAGGCCGACGATCAGTTGAATGGCAGTCACGTCAGGGGCCCTTTTACAGGAGGAGCAGCGTGAGTGATTACTCGGCGCTGTCGTCCTTCACGCGGGAGGCGTGGATGTTGGCAACTGCCAGGTCGTTGCCGTGGGCCAGGGCCACCAGCTCGACGCCTTTCGGCAGTTTGATGTCGGACAGGTGAACGATCTGACCGACTTCCACTTTAGCCAGGTCGACTTCGATGAATTCCGGCAGGTCTTGCGGCTGGCAGGAAACTTCGACTTCGGAGATGGTGTGGGACACTTCGCCGCCTTGCTGCTTCACGCCAACCGAGCTGGCTTCGTTGACGAAGTGCAGGGGAACGTGGGCGCTCAGCTTCTGGCCGGCAACGACGCGAACGAAGTCAGCGTGCATTACGTAGCCTTTGGCCGGGTGACGCTGCAGGGCCTTGATCACGACGTTTTCGGCGGTGCCGTCAACGGACAGGGCCAGCACGTGGCTAAAGGCAGCTTCGTTTTCCAGCAGCTTGGCCAGTTCTTTGGCGAGGATGCTGATGGATTGGGCCGGCTTCTCGCCACCGTAGATCACGGCAGGAACCAGGCTTTCGTTACGACGCAGGCGGCGGCTCGCACCTTTCCCCAGGTCGGAACGCACGTTGGCATTCAGGGCAAATTCAGTCATTGCAGTTCTCCAAATAAACCAAACCGTCCGAAGCGCTTGCGACCAGCGTGCGGACGGTTGGGCAAAAAGCCCCGCACGCGGCGGGGCACTTGTCGCCAGGGAGGTTCCGCTTAGCGGAACATCGCGCTGATCGATTCTTCGTTGCTGATGCGGCGAACCGCTTCGGCGATAACCGGGGCCATGTCCAGCTGACGGATGCGTGGGCAGGCCTGAGCCGCGGCGGACAGCGGGATGGTGTTGGTCACCACCAGTGCGTCCAGCACGGAGTTTTCCAGATTCTCGATGGCGCGGCCCGACAGCACCGGGTGGGTGGCGTAGGCGTAGACCTTCGAGGCGCCGTGCTCTTTCAGCGCCTTGGCGGCGTGGCAGAGGGTGCCGGCGGTGTCGACCATGTCGTCGACCAGCACGCAGGTGCGGCCTTCGACATCGCCGATGATGTGCATGACTTCGGACTGGTTGGCCTTCTCACGACGCTTGTCGATGATGGCCAGGTCGACGCCCAGGCTCTTGGCCACGGCGCGAGCGCGGACGACGCCGCCGATGTCCGGGGAGACGATCATCAGGTTCTCGAAGCGCTGATCCTGGATGTCGTCGGTCAGGACTGGCGAGCCGTAGATGTTGTCCACGGGGATGTCGAAGAAGCCCTGAATCTGGTCGGCGTGCAGGTCGACGGTCAGAACGCGGTCGATGCCGACTACGGTCAGCATGTCGGCCACGACTTTGGCGCTGATTGCCACGCGGGCGGAGCGCGGACGGCGGTCCTGGCGGGCATAGCCGAAGTAGGGGATCACGGCAGTGATACGAGTCGCCGAGGAACGGCGGAAGGCGTCAGCCATCACTACCAGTTCCATCAGGTTGTCGTTGGTCGGCGCGCAAGTCGGCTGGATGATGAAGACATCCTTGCCGCGCACGTTCTCGTTGATCTCGGCGCTGATTTCGCCGTCAGAGAACTTGCCTACGGATGCATCGCCCAGGGGGATATGCAGCTGACGCACGATGCGACGAGCCAGATCGGGGTTGGAGTTCCCCGTGAAGACCATCATCTTGGACACGCGCAGTACCTGCCTGTGGTTCCGATGAAAAAAGCTGTTCAAAAAGACCGGCTTTCTGAACAGCTTTCGAGAGTATGGCAGGGGCGGCTGGATTCGAACCAACGCATGGCAGGATCAAAACCTGCTGCCTTACCGCTTGGCGACGCCCCTAAAGTGTTTATCGAATGCTGGGTGGTTATGGCAGGGGCGGCTGGATTCGAACCAACGCATGGCAGGATCAAAACCTGCTGCCTTACCGCTTGGCGACGCCCCTGTATCGGATAACCGACTGTCCCGCATTCACTTCCGAGTTGCCGTTTCGAGCTTGCGATGCAACGGAGACCGATTGCAGCCGCGAGCAACAAAGCTCGGCAGGGTGGCCGGAAGTTGGCGCGAGACTTTATCAGCATCGGCCTGGTTTGGGAAGCTCCCAAACACGCAAGCTCCGGTTCCGGTCATCTTCGCAGCAACAAATTTGTTGAGCTTTTTCAGGGCGTTACGTACTTCGGGGTAACGCTTCTCGACAACCGGTTGGCAGTCGTTACGACCGCCCCCCTCGGGAAGGCTGCGAACTGTAATGGCGGGGGTATCACGTGTCAACTCGGAGTCGGCAAAAACCTCGGCCGTGCTGATGCTCACCTGGGGGATGGCGACCAGGAACCACGGCTCTTCCAGCTCCACCGGTTGCAGCTGCTCGCCAACGCCCTCGGCGAAGGCCGCGCGACCACGCACGAACACCGGTACGTCGGCGCCCAGGCTCAGTCCCAGAGCAGCCAGGCGATCTTCGTCCCAGCCCAGCTGCCACAGGTGATCGAGGCCGAGCAGGGTGGTGGCGGCATCCGAGCTGCCGCCGCCGATACCGCCGCCCATGGGCAGGCGCTTGTCCAGCCAGATATCGGCGCCCAGCGTGGTGCCGCTCTCGGCTTGCAGCTTGCGTGCGGCGCGCACGATCAGATTGCTGTCATGCGGCACGCCAGCGACTTCGGTATGCAGGCGGATCTCGCCGTCCTGGCGCAGGGCGAAGCCCAGCTCGTCGCCGTGGTCGAGGAACTGGAACAGGGTCTGCAGCAGGTGATAGCCGTCGGCGCGGCGGCCGAGGATATGCAACATCAGATTGAGCTTGGCCGGGGCGGGCAGGATCAGTTCGGCGTGGGCGGGGATAGCTTGGGTTGTCATATGCAGAGCTGGAATGCCGAGTGGGTATGTCCCCTCTCCCGTTTACGGGAGAGGGGTGGGGGAGAGGGTTCTTGGGGTAGCCCCCTCTCCCTGGCCCTCTCCCCGAGGGGAGAGGGAATAATCGGTGCGAGCCTGGCGCTTACTGGCCGAGCTGGCGCGGCTGCCAGTCCTTGATCACCAGGGTGATATCGAGGTCGGTGCCGTGCAGTTTGATGCGCTCGGGCAGGCGATAGCCGTTCTGTTCGACGTAGCTCAGGTATTGCAGCTGCCAGCCGTCCTGCTCCAGGCGCGCCAGGTGGCTATCGCTGTCGAGGGTGACGCGGCTTTTGCTGTCCGGCGCGGGCAGGCCGCGCACCCACCAGAACAGGTGGGAGACCGGCAGGCGCCAGCCCAGCTGTTCTTCCAGCAGGGCCTCGGGCGATTCGGCCTGGTAGCGGCCTTGGTTGGCCACTTCCAGCAGCACGTCGCCGTCGCGGCCGGTCAGGCGCGCGGCGCCGCGGCCGAGCGGGCCGGACAGGCGAATGTCGTAGTAGTCCTGGCGCTGCAGCCAGAACAGGGTGCCGCTGCCGGAATCCTTGGGCGCGCGGATGCCGACCTTGCCGCTGATCTGCCAGCCATCCAGGGCGGCGACCTTGGCCTTGTGCGCTTGCCACTGCTGCGGGTCGCCCTGGCCCTCGACGGACTCGCGGCTGGTGAGGCCGGCGCAGCCGGCGAGCAGGGTGATCAGGCTGAAAACGAGGGCGTGGCGAAACATGGGTCAGAGCTTCTCGGAACCGGTCAGGCGCTGGATGGTGGAGCGCAGGATGGGGCTGTCGGGCTGGGCTTCGAGGGCGCCGGCCCAGATCTTGCGGGCCTCGCGCTGCTTGCCTTGGGCCCACAGCACTTCGCCCAGGTGGGCGGCGACTTCGTGGTCGGGGAACTTGGCCAGGGCGGCGCGCAGGTAGCGCTCGGCTTCTTCCAGGTTGCCCATGCGGTAGTTGATCCAGCCCAGACTGTCGAGGGTGGCGGGGTCTTCCGGGTTGAGCTTGTGCGCCTGCTCGATCAGGGCGCGGGCCTCGTCGTAGCGGGTGGTGCGGTCGGCCAGGGTGTAGCCGAGGGCATTCAGTGCCGTGGCGTTGTCCGGCTCGCGCTCGATGATGTTGCGCAGGTCGCGCTCCAGGCCGGGCAGGTCGCCGCGTTTCTCGGCGAGCATGGCGCGGGTATAGAGCAGGTTGGTGTCGCCGGGGAACTGCTCCAGGGCCTGGCCGATCACTTTCCACGACTCTTCCAGGCGCTGGCGGTTGGCCAGGGCTTCGGACTCGATCAGGTACAGCTGGATGGCGTAGTCCGGCTGGGATTCGCGGCTGCGCGCCAGGCGGCTGCTGGCTTCGGCGGCGCGCTGGCTGTCGAAGAGGATTTCGGTCTGGCGCACCTGGGCCGGCAGGAAGTCGTCGCCGGGGCCGACCAGGCCATATTCGATCAGCGCGCTTTCCTTGTCGCCGCGCTGTTCGTAGATGCGCCCCAGGTTGAAGTGGGCGGCATCGACATGAGCGTTGCGCGCCACCAGTTCTTCCAGGTAGACGGAGGCCTCGTCCCAGGCTTCGGCTTCCAGGCAGACCAGCGCCAGCGAGTAGCGCAGGTCGTCGTCATCGGGGAAGCGCTGGACCAGGCCGGAGAACTCGCTCTTGGCTTCGTCCAGGCGCTGCAGTTCGACCAGTTGGCGGGCATAGGCCAGACGCAGGCGCTTGTCGTCCGGGTGGCGTTCGATGCCGTTCTCCAGCAGCGGCAGCGCTTCCTCGCCACGGTCCAGACCCTGCAGCAGGCGGGCGCGCAGCAGCAGCGGAGGAATTTCTTTCTCGCTGGCGGCATGGCCTTCGAGCAGCTTCAGGGCTTCCTCGGCGCGGCCGTCCTGGTGCAGCAAAAGGGCCTTGCCGAACAGCAGTTGGCCATTCTCCGGGTATTTCTGCAGCAGGCGGTCGAAGCTCTGCAGCAGGCCGGCGCGGGTGTCCGGGTCGGTCTCGGCGGCGGACAGGGCGAGGAAGTCGAAGTGGGTGTCGCCCTGGCCCTGCAGGACCTTCTCCATATATTGCATGGCGTCGTCGTAGCGACCGGCGCGGGCCAGTTGCACGGCGGCGGCGCGCTGGGCGTCGAGGCTGTTCGGGGCGGACTTTGACCAGATCAGCGCGCTGTCCAGCGCGGCCTGCTCGGCGCCCAGATATTCGGCGATGCGGAAGGAGCGCTCGGCCACGCCCGGGTCCTGGGTAGCGTTGGCCTGCTGCACATAGTTGCCGAGGGCGATGTCGAAGCGGTTGCGCTGGCCAGCCAGTTCGGCGGAGAGCAGCGCGTACAGCGTCTCCTCGCTGAACGAGGCGTACTGCTTGGGCTCGGCTGGGGCCTTGCTGGCCGCTGCGTCCTCAACCGACGGGGTGCCGTCCGGCGTGGGTGCCAGGGTCTGGCAGCCAGCGAGCAGGAGGGAGGCGGTGAGCAACGCGAGGGATTTGTTCATAGATAAAGCTGCGGTCCGTGGCGTGGCTGCATCATGACACAAGCGACGGCGGCAAGCCCACCGCGCCGCGCGGGTTTGCCTATCGGGTCAATTTGTCGCGCCAGTTGTTCTCCCATGGGCGACGTAGGACAATCGCCCGCTATCCAGAATTCCCTTAGCGACCCTGCATGGCCTTCCTCGCCCTCGGCATCAACCACAAGACCGCCTCGGTGGACGTCCGCGAACGCGTGGCCTTCACTCCCGAGCAGCTGGTCGAGGCGTTGCAGCAGCTGTGTCGCGTCACGCCCAGTCGCGAGGCGGCAATCCTCTCCACCTGCAACCGCAGCGAGCTGTATCTGGAGCAGGACCAGCTGTCCGCCGATGAGGTGCTGCGCTGGCTGGCCGAATACCACCGCCTGAGCCTCGACGAGCTGCGCGCCTGCGCCTACGTGCACCAGGACAACGACGCGGTGCGGCACATGATGCGCGTGGCCTCCGGGCTGGACTCCATGGTCCTCGGTGAGCCGCAGATTCTCGGCCAGATGAAGTCGGCCTACGCCGTGGCGCGCGAGGCCGGTACCGTCGGCCCGCTGCTCGGCCGCCTGTTCCAGGCCACCTTCAGCACCGCCAAGACCGTACGCACCGACACCGCCATCGGCGAGAACCCGGTATCGGTGGCCTTCGCCGCCGTCAGCCTGGCCAAGCAGATCTTCGCCGACCTGCACCGCAGCCAGGCCCTGCTGATCGGCGCCGGCGAGACCATCAGCCTGGTCGCTCGCCACCTGCATGACCAGGGCGTGCGGCGCATCGTGGTCGCCAACCGCACCCTGGAGCGCGCCAGCCAGCTGGCCGAGCAGTTTGGCGCGCATGCCGTGCTACTGGCCGATATTCCCCAGGAGTTGGCCAACAGCGACATCGTTATCAGCTCCACTGCGAGTCAACTGCCCATCCTGGGTAAAGGCGCGGTGGAGCGCGCGCTCAAGCAGCGCAAGCACAAGCCCATGTTCATGGTCGACATCGCCGTACCGCGCGATATCGAGCCGGAAGTGGGCGAGCTGGACGACGTCTACCTCTATACCGTCGACGACCTGCACGAGGTCATCGAGGAAAACCTCAAGAGCCGCCAGGGCGCGGCCCAGGCCGCCGAGGAACTGGTCTCCAGCGGCGCCGAGGAGTTCATGCAGCGCCTGCGCGAGCTGGCTGCGGTGGACGTGCTGCGCGCCTATCGCCAGCAGGCCGAGCGCCTGCGCGACGAGGAGCTGGCCAAGGCCCAGCGCCTGCTGGCCAACGGCAGCAATGCCGACGACGTGCTGGCTCAACTGGCCCGTGGCCTGACCAACAAGCTGCTGCATGCGCCTAGCGTGCAGCTGAAGAAAATCTCCGCCGACGGTCGCTTCGAAGCGCTGGCCGTGGCCCAGGAACTGTTTGCCCTCGACGAGGGCCCGAGCAAGACATGAAAGCCTCCCTGCTGAAGAAACTCGACATCCTCCACGACCGCTTCGAGGAGCTCACCGCGCTGCTCGGCGACGCCGAGGTGATCAGCGATCAGACCAAGTTCCGTGCTTACTCCAAGGAGTACGCCGAGGTGGAGCCGGTGACCGCCGCCTATCGCGAGCTGCGCAAGACCCAGGACGACCTGGAGGGCGCCCAGGCACTGCTCAAGGACGGCGACCCGGAAATGCGCGAGATGGCCGAGGAGGAAGTGGTCCAGGCGAAGGAGGCGTTGGTCGAGCTGGAAGACCGCCTGCAGCGCATGCTGCTGCCCAAGGACCCCAACGACGGCCGCAACGTGTTCCTGGAAATCCGCGCCGGCACCGGCGGCGACGAGGCGGCGATCTTCTCCGGCGACCTGTTCCGCATGTACTCGCGCTACGCCGAGCGCCAGGGCTGGCGAGTCGAGATCCTCTCCGAGAACATCGGCGAGCACGGTGGCTATAAAGAAGTCATCAGCCGCGTGGAAGGCGACAACGTCTACGCCAAGCTCAAGTTCGAGTCCGGCGCCCACCGCGTGCAGCGCGTGCCGGAGACCGAGTCCCAGGGGCGCATTCACACCTCCGCCTGCACCGTCGCCGTGCTGCCGGAGCCGGATGAACAGCAGGCCATCGAGATCAACCCGGCCGATCTGCGCGTGGACACCTACCGCGCCTCGGGCGCCGGTGGTCAGCATGTGAACAAGACCGACTCGGCCATCCGCATCACCCACATCCCCACCGGCATGGTGGTGGAGTGCCAGGAAGAGCGCTCGCAGCACAAGAACCGCGCCAAGGCCATGGCCTGGCTGGCGGCCAAGCTGCAGGACCAGCAGGACGCCGCCGCGCACAAGGAGATCTCCGACACGCGCAAGCTGCTGGTGGGTTCCGGTGATCGCTCCGAGCGCATCCGTACCTACAACTTTCCCCAGGGCCGCGTGACCGACCATCGCATCAACCTGACCCTGTATTCGCTGAACGAAGTGATCGGCGGCGCGGTGGAGCAGGTGATCGAGCCGCTGCTGCAGGAATACCAGGCCGACCAGCTGGCCGCTCTGGGCGATTGATTGATTTCACCCCTCTCCCGCCGGGAGAGGGGCCGGGGGTGAGGGGCTTTCAGGTTACGCCGAGTGGCCTGCAACTCCCTCACCCCAGCCCTCTCCCAGAGGGAGAGGGAGTTACAGGCATAGCCGTGTAGGGTGGATGACGCTCTGTTAATCCACCACAGGCATCGCTCGGTGGAACGGTAAAGCGCGAGCTATGCGCCCCGATCCACCCTACGAGAGAAACATGAACAGCATCCAAATCCTGCTCGACAGCGCCGAACTACCCGACTCGCCGACGGCGCGCCTGGATGCCGAGCTGCTGCTGGCCGCCGCCCTGGGCAAGCCGCGCAGCTACCTGCGCACCTGGCCCGAGCAAGAGCCGGGCGCCGAGCAGCGGAGTGCCTTTACCACCATGCTCGAACGCCGCCGCGCGGGCGAGCCGGTGGCCTATATCCTTGGCCACCAGGGCTTCTGGAGCCTGGACCTGGAAGTGGCGCCGCACACCCTGATTCCCCGCCCCGATACCGAACTGCTGGTGGAGACCGCCCTGCAGCTGGCACCGGCCACGCCGCTGCGGGTGCTCGACCTGGGCACCGGCACTGGCGCCATCGCCCTGGCCCTGGCCAGCGAGCGCGGCGGCTGGAAAGTGACCGGGGTGGACCGTATCGCCGAGGCCGTCGAGCTGGCCGA
The DNA here is from genome assembly GCF_029837695.1 of Pseudomonas sp. GD04019. Classification (GTDB taxonomy): domain Bacteria; phylum Pseudomonadota; class Gammaproteobacteria; order Pseudomonadales; family Pseudomonadaceae; genus Aquipseudomonas. The sequence continues at coordinate 544,227 of NZ_JAOEEA010000001.1, read as the reverse complement.
GCGCAATCGCCTGCGCCTCAAGCTGGGCAATGCCGAGTTTCGCCTGAGCAGCTGGTTCGACGCCCTGGCCGGCGAACGCTTCGACCTGATCCTCAGCAACCCGCCTTACATTGCGGTGACGGATAGCCATCTGGGCGAGGGCGATGTGCGCTTCGAGCCGATGAGCGCGCTGGTGGCCGGCGCCGATGGCCTGGACGATATCCGCCAGATCATCGCCCAGGCGCCACAGCACCTCGAGGCCGGTGCTTGGCTGCTGCTGGAGCACGGCTATGATCAGGCCGAGGCGGTGCGCGGGCTGCTGAGTGTCGCGGGCTTCACCGCCGTGGACAGCCGCCGCGACCTGGGCGGGCACGAACGTATTTCCCTGGGGCAATGGTCGGCATGAGCCTGGAACTGAACGACGACGAGCTGCTGCGCTACAGCCGGCAGATATTGCTGCCGCAGATCGACGTGGCCGGGCAGCTCAAGCTGAAACAGAGCCGCGTGCTGATAGTCGGCCTCGGCGGCCTCGGCTCACCGGTGGCCCTGTACCTGGCCGCCGCCGGTGTCGGCGAGCTGCACCTGGCCGACTTCGACAGGGTCGACCTGACCAATCTGCAGCGCCAGATCATTCACGACAGCATGCAGGTCGGCGTGGCCAAGGTCGACTCGGCCATGGCCCGTCTGGCTGCCATCAATGCGCAGATCAAGCTGGTGCCGCATCGTGTGGCGCTGGACGCCGATTACCTGGCCGCCGCCGTGGCCGCGGTGGACCTGGTGCTGGACTGCAGCGACAACTTCACCACCCGCGAGGCGGTCAATGCCGCCTGCGTGGCCGCCGGTAAGCCACTGGTTTCGGGCGCGGCGATTCGCCTGGAAGGTCAGCTCGCGGTGTTCGACCCACGCGACGCGGCCAGCCCCTGCTACCACTGCCTTTATGGCCACGGCAGCGAGGCGGAGCTGACCTGCAGCGAGGCCGGCGTGGTCGGTCCGCTGGTCGGGCTGGTCGGCAGCCTGCAGGCGCTGGAAGCGCTCAAGTTGCTGGCCGGCTTCGGCGAGCCGCTGGTGGGCCGCCTGCTGCTGGTCGACGCCCTCGGTTCGCGCTTTCGCGAGCTGCGGGTCAAGCGCGATCCCGAGTGCTCGGTCTGCGGAGTGCGCGCGTGAGCCAGGCGCCGATCGGCGTGTTCGACTCCGGCGTTGGCGGCCTCTCGGTGCTGCGCGAGATTCAGGCGCGCCTGCCGGACGAGTCGCTGCTGTATGTGGCCGACAGCGGCCATGTGCCCTACGGCGAGAAGACCCCGGAATTTATCCGCGAACGCAGCCAGAAGATTGCCGAATTCCTCCTGGGGCAGGGCGCCAAGGCGCTGGTGCTGGCCTGCAACACGGCGACTGCCGCCGCGGTGGCCGACCTGCGTGAGCGCTATCCCGAGTTGCCCATCGTCGGCATGGAGCCGGCGGTGAAGCCAGCGGCTGCCGCCACCCGCAGCGGGGTGGTCGGCGTGCTGGCCACCACAGGCACCCTGAAGAGCGCCAAGTTCGCCGCGCTGCTCGATCGCTTCGCCAGCGACGTGCGGGTGATCACCCAGCCTTGCCCGGGCCTGGTCGAGCAGATCGAGACCGGCGAGCTGGATGCGCCGCGCACTCGCCAGCTGCTGCAGGGCTGGGTCGCACCGTTGCTGGCCGAGGGCTGCGACACCCTGATTCTCGGCTGCACCCACTATCCTTTCATCAGGCCGCTGCTGCGCGAGCTGGTGCCGGAATCGATCAGCCTGGTGGACACTGGCGCGGCCGTGGCGCGCCACCTGCAATCGCTGCTCGACCAGCGGGGCCTGCGCGCCTCCGGGCCGGCCCGGGGCATTCGCCTGTGGTGCAGTGGCGACGCCGCGGCGATGCAGGCGGTGTTGCCGAAATTATTGTTGGAACTCGCAGCGGTAGAGTTGCTCCCTGTGTGAGGGATCAATGCTTTTTGAGTGGGTTCTACCTTTCTCTAATAAGATTTTTTCCTATACTGCGAGACGATAAGAACTCTCCCACCTCCATCGCTAACAGGATGTTGTGTATGCAGAAGATACTTTCCCTGGCCGCAGCAGCAGCCCTCGGCCTGAGCAGCCTGTCCGCACAGGCCGTCGACTTCACTGCCGCCATCGGCCAGAGCGGCGATTCCACCATGGTCTATCGCCTGGGCGCCCAGTGGGATTGGGATAAAAGCTGGTGGCAGAGCAGCGTCGGTCACCTGACCGGCTACTGGGATGCCGGCTACACCTACTGGGAAGGTGACGAGACCTCCAGCAATCACAGCCTGTCCTTCGCTCCGGTATTCGTCTACGAATTCGCCGGCGAGACGGTGAAGCCTTACATCGAGGCCGGCATCGGCGTGGCGGCTTTCGCCAATACCGAGCTGGAAGACAACGACCTGGGCTCCTCCTTCCAGTTCGAAGACCGCATCGGCCTCGGCCTGCGCTTCTCCGGCCAGGAAGTCGGCATCCGTGCGCTCCACTACTCCAACGCCGGCATCAAGCAGCCGAACGATGGGGTGGAGGCGTACACCCTGCACTACCGCACCAGTTTCTGATCGGATTGGTTGCATCAAAGCCGGGCCTAGTGCCCGGCTTTTTCATGTCCGCTCGCTAGCGGTAGATGCCGTCCAGGCCGCCGCGCTCGTCACGACATTCCGGCGAGCCCATTTCGAACTCGCGGCAGATCAGCGGGCGTACTTCGTAGATGGTGCAGCGCATGCTGTCGCGGTCCAGCGCTGCGCACCAGCCGTCGTCCAGGCGGCGCATCACCTCGCCGCCCCAGTCATCGGTCTCGATGAAGCGCTGCGGCACGCCGGTATCGGTGATCAGCATCACTTCCAGCTGGCAGCAGCAGGCGGCGCAGTTGGAGCAGCTGATGGCCGGCTCTACGGGCATCTGGACGTGGGGGATATGGGTGAGGTTCGCCATAGGGCGCGCAGTGTACGGTAGCGGCGGGTGGATCGGGGCGCAGGCTGACCGGTAGCCGTCCTGGCCGGCGCGGTCTCGCCCGGGGTTCAGATGCGCGTACCGATGTTGAGCATGGCGCCGGCATTGCCGAAGAACACTGCCTCGGTGCTGACCGGGCCTATCTGCAGGCCCAGCGAGGGGATGAGCGCCGGAGCCACGCCGTAGCGGTTGAGCGGGATCTTGTCGCGGTACTCGCCACGATAGCCCTGGATGGCACCGGCCGAGACCTTCAGGTAGGCCGGCAGGCGCTCGGCGTCGAAGCGCCTGCCGACATAGGCGTACTGGGTACGCTGGCGATAGGAGTTGCGGAAGGTGGCGATGCCGGCGAAATCGCCATCGGCCCTGTGCCGCTCCACGCCGATCAGGTCCTGGTTGTTGTTGTGGATCGGGTCATGCGACCAGTGCGTGGTGTACACACTGGTCTGCAGGTACCAGTAGTCGCCGTCGTCCGCCAGGGCGGCGCCGCACACCAGCAGCGCCGCGGCAAGCCATAGGGTCTTCATGAGCCTGTCCTCCTCAGAGCACCACGCGGCTGCTGCCGTTGACCGTGCTGATGCGTACGCGGTCGCCGACGCGGAACTGCTGGGCCGGATCGACCTCCTGCACGTAGGCACGCATGCCGCCGTCGTCCTCGCGCACGGTGATCTCGACACCCTGGCTGCGGGTGATGCCTTCCTCCACCGCCGCACCGGCCATGCCGCCGGCAACGCCGCCGAGTACCGTGGCGATGGTGCTGCCACGGCCGCCACCGATACCGCTGCCGGCGACACCACCGACCACGGTGCCGGCGAGGGCGCCGATCGGGGTGCGGGTACCTTCGATCTGGACTGGGCGCAGGGACTCGATGATGCCCATGCGCACTGTCTGTACGGCGCGCGCGTCGGCCCGCGAGTAGGTGCTGCCGTTGAGGTTGGAGGCGCAGCCGGTGAGCAGCAGGGACGAGCTCAGGGCGGCACTGAGCAGCAAGGTCGGGAAGCGTTTCATGGTCTGTACCTCGGTGAAGTTTCGCTGGACACAGACTAGGGGGAGGGTGCTGAACGCCGCCTGAACCCAGGCTGAACCGCAGCTGAACGAGGTTCAGTTGCCGGCCAGGCGATGACTCAGGGGCAGTGCGGCCGCCCACAGCAGGGCGAGCAGCAGCCAGGTAAGCGGAATGCCCAGTGGCAGGCCGACGCCGGCCAGCGTGGCGCCGCCGATATAGGCGGGCGGTGCGGCCAGTGCGCCGAGCAGGGCGGCGCGCCAGTGCGGGCGGGCGCTCCAGGCCAGGCTATGGCGCAGGGTGCAGGCCAGCAGGGCCCAGAGCAGAACCAGCCAGAGCGGCGGCAGGCTGAAGTCGAACAGGCCGAGGGCGGCGAGTGCGCTGTCCAGCGCCGCGCCGAACAGGGTCACCCTGAGCAGGCCGCGCCATTCACCGGGCTGCGCCAGCCAGCGCAGGTGCGCGGCCAGGATGAGCAGGGCGAACGCCAGCAGCCAGGGGCGCTGTGGGCTGAGCACGCAGGCCCACCAGCCGAGCTGGAACAGCCCGGCATTGAGCAGCAGGGCGCGGTTCAAGCGCGCAGGCGACCGAGCAGCGGCGCCGGGCGCGCGGCCTCCTTGGCCAGCAGCAGCTGGGCGGTGCCGATGCTGCGTTCGAGGAAACCGCCCTCGCAGTAGCACAGGTAGAACTCCCACAGGCGGTAGAAGTACTGGTCGTAGCCCAGCTGCTCCAGCGGGTGGCGGGCGCGGCGCAGGTTGTCGTGCCACAGGCGCAGGGTGCGCGCGTAATGCAGGCCGAAATCCTCCATGTGGTGCAGGTTCATGTCCGTCTCGGTGGTCACCACCTGCAGCAGCTTGTGCACCGAGGGCAGGGCGCCGCCGGGGAAGATGTAGCGCTGGATGAAGTCCACCGAGCGGCACGCCTGTGCGTAGCGCTGGTCACGGATGGTGATGCTCTGCAGCAGCATCAGCCCGTCGGCCTTGAGCAGCCGGCTGCACTGGCGGAAGTAGTCGGGCAGGTAGCGGTGGCCGACCGCCTCGACCATCTCGATGGAGACCAGCTTGTCGTATTCGCCGTCGAGGTCGCGGTAGTCCTTGAGCAGCAGGGTGATGCGCTGCTGCAGGCCCTGCTGCTCGATGCGCTGGCGGGTGTAGTCGTACTGCTCGCGCGACAGGGTGGTGGTGGTCACCCGACAGCCGTAGTGGGTGGCGGCGTAGATGGCCATGCTGCCCCAGCCGGTGCCGATCTCCAGCAGGTGATCCGTGGGGCGCAGGGCGAGCTTTTGGCAGATGCGTTCGAGCTTGTTCAGCTGGGCCTGTTCCAGGCTGTCGTCGGTGCTCTCGAACATGGCGGCCGAGTACATCATGGTCGGGTCGAGCATCTGCTCGAACAGCTGGTTGCCGAGGTCGTAGTGGGCGGCGATGTTGCGCCGCGACCCCGCGCGGGTGTTGCGGTTGAGCCAGTGCAGGCCCTGCATCAGCGGGCGGCCGAAGAGCAGCGCCAGGCCACGCTCCATGCTGTCCAGCACGTCGAGGTTGGCGACGAACAGGCGGATCACCGCCGTCAGGTCCGGGCTGCTCCAGTAGCCATGGATATAGGCCTCGCCCGAGCCGATCGAGCCATTGCCGGCCACTAGCGCCCACAGGGCCGGGTCGAGCACCTCGATCTCCGCGTGCAGGCCGGCGCCGCCCTGGCCGAATTCCAGGCGTTCGCCGTTCTCCAGCACGCTGAGCCGGCCGTGGCGCAGCTGGCCGAGCTGGCGCAGCACCAGGCGGCGCAGCAGGCCTGCGCCCGGGCCGTTGCCGCTGCGTACGTTGCTCTTGGCGGATATCAGGTCAGGGCTTTTCATGGCGGGGCTCCAGTAAGGCGGTGGGGCGCTCGTCATCCGCGGCGCGATGGTCGAACAGCGGCATGCGCTTGAGCAGCAGGCGCAGGGCCTGCCAATAGATGGCCAGCAGGGTCCTGGCCGTCATCCAGGGAAAACTCAGCAGGTGGCGGTGCAGGCTGGCGCGGCTCAGCTCGACGCGGCGTAGGCCCAGGCCGGCCTCGAACAGGCGATCCGCGCCTTGCCAGTCCTCCATGTGGATGCGCAGGTGCGCGCCGGGCGGGGCGAAACGCATGCGGTATTCCACGTCGCGGGGCATGAAGGGCGAGACGTGGAAGGCCTTGGCCACCCGTTGCCGCGACTCGCCCTCGGCATGGGCCGGCAGGACGTAGTGATAGCGCTGGCGCCAGGGCGTGTTGCTGACCTCGCAGAGGATCGCCGCCAGGCGACCGTCCGCCTCGAAGCAGTAGAAGAAGCTGGCCGGGTTGAAGGCCAGGCCCCAGCTGCGTGGCTGGGTGAGCAGGCAGATGCGCCCCTGCGGCGCATGGCCCAGAGCCTGTTCGACGCACTGGCGGACCGCCTGCTCCAGCACCAGGCCGGCGCTGGTGAGGTGCGGCAGGTAATCGCTCTCGCGGAAGGCCAAGGGTGCCCAGCGCGAGCGGCCGGCCAGGGGGGACAACGCCAGCACCTCGTCCTGTTCGCTCAGGTCCAGATAGAGCAGGCCCATGCGATAGCGGAAGCCATGGCCGCGCGGCAGGTGCCGGCGGTGGCTGACCCAGCCCTGGTAGAGCGCGCTGTTCACAGGCGCTCACCGAATGCTTCGGCCACGCGCAACGCGCTGACCACGCCGTCTTCATGGAAACCGTTGGCCCAGTAGGCGCCGCAGAAGTAGGTGTGGTGCGTGCCGTGCAGCTCGCGCCAGCGTTCCTGGGCGCGCAGGCCGGCCAGGCTGTATTGCGGATGGGCGTAACGGTAGCGCCCGAGGATCTGCGCCGGGTCGATGGCGGCGGTCTGGTTGAGGCTGACGCAGAAGGTCTTTGGCGCCTCGATGCCCTGCAGGATGTTCATGTTGTAGGTCACCGCCGCCGGCTGTTCGGCGGGGCCGCCCAGGCGGTAGTTCCAGCTGGCCCAGGCCAGTTTGCGGCGCGGCAGCAGGCGGGTGTCGGTGTGCAGCACCACCTCGTTGTCGGCGTAGCGCAGGTCGCCGAGGATGGCGCGCTCGGCCAGGGTCGGCGCCGCCAGCAGGTCCAGGGCCTGGTCGCTGTGGCAGGCGAGCACGATGCGATCGAAGCGTTCCACGCCGGCCGGGCTGTGCACGGTGACGCCCTCGGCGTCGCGCTGCACGCGCTGCACCGGGCAGTGCAGGCGGATGTGCTCGGCAAAGCTTTGGGTCAGTGGCTCCACGTAGCTGCGCGAGCCGCCCTGGATGACCCGCCACTGCGGCCGCTGGCTGACCGACAGCAGGCCGTGGTTCTTGCAGAAACGCACGAAGAACTGCAGGGGAAAACCGAGCATGTCCTGCAGCGACATGGACCAGATCGCCGCGCCCATCGGCACGATGTAGTGCTGGATGAAGCGCTGGCCGTAACCATGTTGTCGCAGGTACTCGCCCAGCGTGGTGTCGCCGGCGATGCGGCTCGCGGCCAGGTCGGCCAGGGCCTCGCGATTGAAGCGCAGGATGTCGCGCAACATGCCCCAGAACGGCGGGCTGAGCAGGTTGCTGCGGCGGGCGAACAGGCTGTTGAGGTTGTTGCCGTTGTACTCGTCGCCGCTCACCGGGTCGTGCACCGAGAAGCTCATCTCGGTGGGTTGCGAGGCAACCCCCAGCCTGTCCATGAGGCGAATGAAGTTGGGGTAGGTCCAGTCGTTGAACACGATGAAGCCGGTGTCGATGGCGTAGTTGCGCCCCTCCAGCTGCACGTCGACCGTGTGGGTGTGGCCGCCGATCCAGTCGCTCGCTTCGAACACGGTGATCTGGTGCTGGCGCTGCAGCAGGTAGGCGCAGGTGAGGCCGGAAATACCACTGCCGACGATGGCGACTTTCATACGGATTCCTTGCGCGCTAGGCGGCGGCCCAGGGCCAGACGCAGGCGGGCGGGTAGATGGGCGAGCAGACGCAGGACGGCGATGAACGGGCCGGGGAAGGCAATTTCCAGCGGGCGCCGGTCGAGGCGCGAGACGATGTGTCCGGCGGCCCGTTCCACCGGCCACAGCATGGGCATGGGGAAGTCGTTGCGGCGGGTCAGCGGGGTGTCGACGAAGCCGGGGCTGGCCAGGGTGATGTCGATCTCCGGCAGGTCCAGGCGCAGGGATTCGGCCAGGTAGCGCAGCGCGGCCTTGGACGCGCCGTAGGCGCCGGCACGCGGCAGGGCCAGGTGCGTCACCGAGCTGCCCATCAGCACCAGGTGCGGCGCCTGGCCCAGGCGCAGCAGCGGCAGGGCGGCCTCGATGCAGTAGGCGGCGGACAGCAGGTTGCCGCGCATTACCCGTTCCACCAGGGCGGCGTCGAAGTGGCGGGCATCGATGTATTCGCAGGTGCCGGCATTGAGTATCACCTGGTCCAGGGCACCCCAGCGCTGGGCGATGCGTTCCCCGATCAGGCGCACCTGGTCGGCGTCGCCGAGGTCGCCGGGCACCAGCAGCACCTGCTGCGGGTAGCGCAGGGCGATGGCCGCCAGCGCCTCGGCGTTGCGCGCGCTCAGGGCCAGGCGTTCGCCGCGCTGCAGCAGCAGTTCGGCCAGGGCCGCGCCGATGCCGCTGCTGGCGCCGGTGAGCCAGATGCGCCGGCTCATGCCAGCCTCCGCTTGAGCCAGGCGATGATCCCGCCCAGGAGCGGCAGATGTTCGTAGAGCATCGCGCCGGCGTCGAAATAGTCGCGGTGCTGGTAGACCTTGTCCCACCACAGCAGGTGCGAGCAGCCATCCACGGCGATCGGCGCGCCGCCGCGCAGGCGCGGGTGGCGGAAGGTCATGGTCCAGCGCAGGTAGCCCTCGCCGTCCGCGACCTGATCGAAGCCGTGGAACTCGAAGTGCAGCTCCTGCACGTTGGCGTACAGCTCGGCGAAGTAGGCGCGCAGCGCGGGCAGGCCGCGCACTTCGTGCAGCGGGTCGCGGAACAGGATGTCGTCGCTGTACAGCTGGCCGAGCCGCTGCAGGTTGCCGGCATCCAGGGCAGCGAAGCGCTGGGCGAAGTCGCGCAGGAAATCACTCATCGTCGGTCCCCTTCTTGGGCAGGTCACGGAACGCCGCCAGGGCACGGTCGCGGGAGGCGCCGAGATCGATCAGCGGCGCCGGGTAGCCGGGCACGGCGAACAGCCCGCCGCGGGCGGACGGATCATGGATGTCGCGCTTGTCCAGGTCCGCCAGCTCTGGCAGCCAGCGGCGGATGAAGCGGCCGTCCGGGTCGAACTTCTGCGATTGGCTGACCGGGTTGAAGAGGCGGAAGTAGGGCGCCGCGTCGGTGCCGGTGGAGGCGCTCCACTGCCAGCCGCCGTTGTTGGCGGCCAGGTCGCCGTCGATCAGGTGGCGCATGAACCAGCGTTCCCCTTCTCTCCAGTCGATCAGCAGGTTCTTGGTCAGGAACATCGCCACCACCATGCGCAGGCGGTTGTGCATCCAGCCGGTGGCCAGCAGCTGACGCATGGCGGCGTCGATCAGCGGGATGCCGGTGCGGCCCTGTTGCCAGGCGGCCAGCTCGTCCGGCGCATGGCGCCAGCGCAGCGCCTCGGTTTCCGTGCGGAAGGCACGATGGCGCGACACGCGCGGATAGCCGACCAGGATGTGCTTGTAGAACTCGCGCCAGAGCAGCTCGTTGATCCAGGTGACGGCGCCGGGGTTGCCGGTTTCGAACTCGCCCTGGTTGCTGCGCAGGGCGGCATGCAGGCACTGGCGCGGCGAGATCGTGCCGCAGGCCAGGTAGGGCGACATGCGGCTGGTGCCGTCCACGCCGGGGATGTCGCGGCGCTGCTGGTACCAGCTCAGTAGCTCGTCGGCGAACAGGGCCAGGCGCTCGCGGGCGGCTTCCTCGCCGGCCGGCCAGTGCTCGCGCAGCGCCGCGTCCGGTGTGGCAAAGCCGTCGATCTCGGCCGGGATGGTGTCGCCGGCGATATCCAGCGGTTGCTGCAGCGTGGGCATTGGCACCAGTGCCGGCAGGGCGGTGTGCAGGCGCTGGTAGCAGACCCTGCGGAACTGGCTGAACACCTGGAAATAGCTGCCCGATTTGGTCAGCACGCTGCCGGGACGGAAGAACAGCTGGTCCAGACGCGAGTGGAAGGCTACGTCGTGGCGTTGCAGCTCGCGCTCCACTGCCTGGTCACGGGCCTGTTCGTGGATGCCGTATTCCTCGTTGACCCACACCCCGGCGACGTGGTGCTCGCGACACAGCTCGGCCAGCACCTGTGGGGCATCGCGCCAGTACGGCGCCACGCGGATCAGCAGCGGCACGTTGAGTGCGGCCAGGCGCGGCTGCAGTTCGGCCAGGTTGCGCAGCCAGAAGTCGACCTTGCACGGCGCGTCGTCATGCTCGCGCCACTGCGCGGGGCTGATCAGGTACACGGCCAGGGTCGCGCCGGCGGCCATGGCGGCGGCCAGCGCGCTGTTGTCGGCTACGCGCAGGTCGCTGCGCAGCCACATCAGCTGGCGCACGACGGGTCCTCAAGCAGGTCCAGCTCGCGCAGGCGCTGCTCGGCCAGCAGCGGGTCGGCGGCCAGGTGCAGGCCGTGCAGCTCTTCGGCATGGATGGTGGCGGCCGGGCCGGCCAGCAGCACGGGGATGGCGCAGGCTTCGAGCAGGCGCGGCAGCTGGTGCCGTAGCGGCGCGGCCAGGGCCTGGCTGGAATACAAAAGCAGGGCGCGCGGGGCGATATGGTCCACCGCCTGCACCAGTTCGCTGGTCGGCACCGCCCAGTCCAGCACCTGTACCGGGCAGCCGGCGCTGTTGATCAGCCAGGCGCACAGCCACAGGCCGGGCTCCAGGTACAGGCCGGACTGGCTGACCAGCAGCAGCGGCGCGCCGTTGTACTGGCGGTTGTCGTGGTACAGGCGCGCGCCGAGCTTGCTGCGCAGCCAGGAGTGGAAGAACACCTGCTCCAGCTGTGCGCCGAACGGCAGGTCGCGCCAGCGCCGGTCTAGCTCGGCCAGCAGCGGCAGGAGCAGCTGGCTGCATAGGATCTGTGGCGGATACAGCGACTGGGCGCGGTTGAAGGCCTCGTCCAGGCTGCGTTCCGCCTGACGCGCCACGCTGTTCAGCATGGCCTGGCGCAGCTCGTCCCACACGCCATTGCCGAGGGTTTCCGGCGGGGGGCTCTGCTCCAGCAGCTCCTTGACCTGGCCGACGGCGACGCCGCGGTTGAGCCAGGTCAGCACCTGCTGGATGCGCTGCACTTGCTCGGGCGCATACAGGCGGTGACCCTTGGGCGTGCGGAAGGGTACCACCAGGCCGTAGCGCCGCTCCCAGGCGCGCAGGGTCACCGGGTTGACCCCGGTGGCGCGCGCCACGTCGCGGATCGGCAGGTAGCCCAGGGCCAGGGCGCTGGGGTAGTCGACGGGTGTGTCGCTCAAATCGCATTCCTCAGGCTGAGATCGTCCGGGTACGGCTGCAGGTAGTCCTGGTTGGCCACGTAGGCATCCGGATGACGGTTGAAGTGGTGGCGCAGCAGGGTCAGCGGCACCACCAGCGGGATGACCCCGGTGCGGTACTGCTCGATCAGCCGCTGCAGCTCGGTGCGCTCGGCATTGCCGAGGTGCTGCTTGAGATGACCGCTCAGATGCTGCAGCACATTGCTGTGGGTGCCGCGGGTGGCCGGGCGGCTGAGCGCGGCCATCAACTGGCGGAAATAGCGCGGTGCCAGGTCGGCCAGGTCCTGGTTGGCGAGGTTGCTGAGCAGCCGGCCGAGGGCCTTCTGCTGCTGCGGGTGAGTCGCCATCAGCAGGTACTTGTGGCGGGCATGGAAATCGAGCAGACCCTGCTGGCTCAGACCGCCGGCGAGCAGACGCTGCCAGCGACCGTAGACGAACACCCGGTTGAGGAAGTTCTCGCGCAGCACCGGGTCGTGCAGGCGACCCTCGTCTTCCAGCGGCAGCTCCGGGCGCAGCTCGTGCAGGCGGGCGGCGAACACACCACGGGTAGAGGCCTCGGCCAGATGGCCGTTGTCGCGGTACAGCTTGACCCGGTGCAGGCCGCAGGACGGCGACTTGTGCATCAGCACGAAGCCGCTGATGTCATCCAGCTCGCGGGCGACGCGGTCGCCCTGGGCGCGCAGCGCAGCGGTCAAATCGCGGTCGTGTTCCTGGGGGACCAGCGCGCGCGGTGCATCGGCATCGTCCACCAGGCGAATGGCCGGGCGCGGAGTGCCCAGGCCGATGGCCGTTTCCGGGCAGACCGGCAGCAGCTCGAAGTGTTCGGCCAGGACTTCGGTGCACAAGGCGGAGCGCTTGTGGCCGCCGTTGTAGCGCACCCGCTCGCCGAGCAGGCAGGCGCTGATGCCGAGCTTGAGACGATCACCCATGCGCACCTCCCATTCATAAACTTGTACAAGGTAAAATTGTTGTACAAGTAAACACCGGAATGTGGAGTTGTACAATTAAATTGATTTGTACAAGTTTTTACGAGAGTGCGAGAAAGGCCGGGAAGGCAGCGGAGCGCTGGCCAACCAGATGGGGGATGCGTGGTTCGGCGAATCAAGCGGCGCGCTGAGGGAAGCGGTAGCGCGGCTCTTGGTTAGCGGCGGGTAGGTCTCAGGGGTAGCCGAGCAGCGTCTTGATCTGCGCCAGATGGGCTTCGACCCAGGTGCGGTCGATCGGGCCCCACTCGCGGATCAGGTAGTGGCCGGCGTTGTTGCGCTCGCCATCGTGCTGGACGAAGTCGCAGAGGATATCCAGCTCGCCGAGCGCGGCCAGGGTGTCCTGTGCGGTGCGCCGGGGCATGCCGGTGGCTTCCATAAGGGCCGGCACGCTGGCGGCGCTGCCGCTGTCGATCAGCCAGGCCACGTAGAGGCGACGGTAGAAGCTGGTCTTGGTCTTGCTGACTTCCATAGTGGGAATACTCCTCAGCGAGTGGCGCGGCGGCGCAGGGTGCGATGGCGGCTATTGAACAGCAGGTGCAGGAACAGGCGCACCAGCGGCGCCGGCAGTAGCGGATCGACCGTGAGTTGATCAACCAGCCGAACGCCACCCGCGACCGGCGCCAGGCTGCGCTCATGGCGCCAAAGGCGCATGCCGGTCATCGGTGATTGTTCGACGAAGCCCTGGTTGGGCGTGAGCGAGAGCAGGGTGAGGCGCGACACACCGAGCGGCAGCACGCCGAACAGCCACAGCCAACTGGTGAACAGCGGTCGGCCCGGTTCGACGGCCACGTCCCGCAGGTTGTGGATATGTCGCGGCACGCTCATCCACAGCCAGGGGCGCATTTCCTGGCGCAGGCCGCGCACCTCGGTGATCCAGCGCCAGGCGTTCTCCGGTGTGATCGGCAGGGTCGATTCGAAGCGCAATTCGATCATCGGCTTTCCTTGGCCAGAAAAAGGCCCGCATGTGCGGGCCTTTTGGCGTTACAGGTTGGCGATCTTCTCGCGCTGTTCGACCAGCTTGGCCAGCGCCTGTTCGGCTTCGGCCAGTTTGGCGCGCTCCTTGTCGAGCACTTCGGCCGGGGCCTTGGCGACGAAGCCTTCGTTGGCGAGCTTGCCACCAACACGCTGGACTTCGCCTTGCAGGCGCTGGATTTCCTTGTCCAGGCGCGCCAGCTCGGCGTCCTTGTCGATCAGCCCGGCCATCGGCACCAGCACCTGCATCTCGCCAACCAGGGCGGTGGCGGACATCGGCGCTTCCTCGCCGGCGGACAGCACGCGGACCGATTCCAGCTTGGCCAGCTTGTTCAGCAGCGGCTCGAAGTCGGCCAGGCGGCGCAGGTCTTCGGCGTTGGCGTTCTGCACGATGATGTCGATGCGCTTGGCCATGGAGATCTTCATCTCGCCACGGATCTGGCGTACGCCGAGCATCAGTTGCTTGACCCACTCGATGTCGCCTTCGGCGGCGGCGTCGATACGGCTCTCGTTCGCCACCGGCCAGGCCTGCAGCATGATGGTCTCGCCGCTGATGCCGGCCTGGCCCTTGATGCGCTGCCAGATTTCTTCGGTGATGAAGGGCATGAACGGGTGGGCCAGGCGCAGGATCACTTCCAGCACGCGCACCAGGGTGCGACGGGTGCCGCGCTGGCGTTCTACTGGCGCGTTTTCGTCCCACAGAACGGGTTTCACCAGCTCCAGATACCAGGCGCAGTACTCGTCCCAGATGAATTCGTAGAGGGCCTGGGCAGCCATGTCGAAGCGGAAGGCGTCGAGATGGCGGGTCACGTCCTGCTCGCAGCGCTGCAGGGCGGAGATGATCCAGCGGTCCACCGGCGACAGCTCGACGGCTTCGCCATTGACTCCGGTGTCCTTGTCGTCGGTGTTCTCGATGACGAAGTTGGCGGCGTTCCACAGCTTGTTGCAGAAGTTGCGGTAGCCCTCGACGCGGCCCATGTCGAACTTGATGTCACGACCGGTGGAAGCCAGCGCCAAGTTGGTGAAGCGCAGGGCGTCGGTGCCGTAGGCGGCGATGCCTTCGGGGAACTCGGCGCGGGTCTGCTTGGCGATCTTCTCGGCCAGCTTGGGCTGCATCATGCTGCTGGTGCGTTTTTCCAGCAGGGCGTCCAGCTCGATACCGTCGACGATGTCCAGCGGGTCGAGCACGTTGCCCTTGGACTTGGACATCTTCTGGCCCTGGCCGTCGCGCACCAGGCCGTGCACATACACGGTCTTGAACGGGATCTGCCCGGTCAGGTGGGTGGACAGCATGATCATCCGGGCGACCCAGAAGAAGATGATGTCGAAGCCGGTGACCAGCACGTCGGTGGGGTGGAAGGTCTTGAGGAAGTCGGTCTGCTGCGGCCAGCCGAGGGTAGAGAAGGTCCACAGGCCGGAGCTGAACCAGGTGTCCAGCACGTCTTCGTCCTGGCGCAGGTTGACGCCTGCGAGGTTGTGCTTGGCGCGAACTTCCGCCTCGTCACGGCCGACGTAGACGTTGCCGGCGTCGTCGTACCAGGCCGGGATGCGGTGGCCCCACCAGAGCTGACGGCTGATGCACCAGTCCTGGATGTCGCGCATCCAGCTGAAGTACATGTTCTCGTACTGCTTGGGCACGAACTGGATCTCGCCACTCTCGACCACGGCGATGGCTTTCTCGGCCAGCGGCTTGGTGGAGACGTACCACTGGTCGGTCAGCCACGGCTCGATGACGGTGCCGGAGCGGTCGCCTTTCGGCACCTTCAGCGCGTGATCGTCGATACTCTGCAGCAGGCCGGCGGCCTCGAAGGCGGCAACGATCTGCTTACGGGCGACGAAGCGGTCGAGGCCGGCGTATTCGGCCGGCAGGCTGCCGTCGATCTCGGCGTTGACGCTGCCGTCGATGTTGAACACCTGGGCCTGGGCCAGCACGGCGGCGTTCTTGTCGAAGATGTTGATCAGCGGCAGGTTGTGGCGCTTGCCGACTTCGTAGTCGTTGAAGTCGTGGGCCGGGGTGATCTTCACGCAGCCGGTGCCGAACTCGGGGTCGCAGTAGTCGTCGGCGATGATCGGGATGCGGCGGCCCACCAGCGGCAGCTCGACGAAGGTGCCGATCAGGGCTTTATAGCGCTCGTCTTCCGGGTGCACGGCCACGGCGCTGTCGCCGAGCATGGTTTCCGGGCGGGTGGTGGCGACGATCAGGTGGTCCTTGCCGTCGGCGGTCTTGTTGCCGTCGGCCAGCGGATAGCGCAGGTTCCACAGATGGCCTTTCTCGTCGTGGTTTTCCACTTCGAGGTCGGAGATGGCGGTGTGGAACTTGGTGTCCCAGTTGACCAGGCGCTTGCCGCGGTAGATCAGGCCGTCGTTGTGCAGGCGCACGAAGGCTTCTTTAACGGCCTCGGACAGGCCTTCGTCCATGGTGAAGCGCTCGCGCGACCAGTCCACCGAGGATCCCAGGCGACGGATCTGCCGGGTGATGGTGCCGCCGGACTGTTCCTTCCACTCCCAGACCTTCTCCAGGAACTGCTCGCGGCCCAGGTCGTGACGGCCGATGCCGTCGGCGGCCAGCTGGCGCTCGACCACCATCTGCGTGGCGATGCCCGCGTGGTCGGTGCCCGGCTGCCACAGGGTGTTGCGGCCCTGCATGCGGCGGAAGCGGATCAGGCAGTCCATGATCGAGTTGTTGAAGCCGTGACCCATGTGCAGGCTGCCGGTGACGTTCGGCGGCGGGATCATGATGGTGTAGGGCTCGCCGGAACCTTGCGGGGCGAAATAGTTGTTCTTCTCCCAGGTCTGGTACCAGGAAGTTTCGATGGCGTGGGGCTGGTAGGTCTTGTCCATGGGTGCGGCGGGACCGTATTGGCAACTGGGCGGGAAAGCCGCGAAGTATAACGGCTGGCACCCACCCTGGGCCACTGGCCGCCGGCTGGTGTGCGGCGGATCGGTAGGAGCGAGCTTTGCTCGCGAACCAGGCGACGCATTTCGCGAGCAGAGCTCGCTCCTACGGGGAGGTTTCAGGGGTCAGGGCTTGGGCTGCTTGATCAGGCGGTCGAGGCGGGCATCCAGGCGGCGCTTGAGCTCGGCCTCGATCTGCGGCACGAAATCGTCGATCACGTCCTGCAGGATCAGCTGGGCGGCGGCGCGCAGCTCGGCGTCCAGGCGGTTCTGGATCAGGCCGCTCTGCACCACGCTGGCGCTGACCTGGGGCTGTGGCGTGGCCGGTCTGGGGGCGGGAGTGGCGGCAGGGGCAGCGGGCGCCGGGGCGACCGCCGGTTGCACCGGGTAGGACAGCGGCACGCTGGCAATCGGTGTGGCAGGTATTGCAGATGCAGGGACCGGCGCGGGAGCGCTCGGGCTGGGCTCGATGATTTCCGACAGCAGCGGGATCTGCAGGTCGTCGTCCAGGGTTTCGGTCAGCAGCGGCGGCTCCAGCTGCTCCTTCTCCAGCAACTGGCGGATGGCTTCCAGATCGTCCAGCAGGAGATCGGACTTGGGCGGTTTGGAGCTGTCCATGGGCGTTGCGAGCAAGGAGAGATGGGCGGGGCGGCAGATTCTACGCCGAGTCTAGGCCTATTTCGACCTCGGCAGCCTTCAGAGTTCCACGCGCTGCGGGTCGTGGCCCAGCTGACGGTACTGGCGGAAGCTGTCGCGGCACTGGGCGAGCAGGGCCGGTTCCTGGTTGACGATCTCGATCACCCGGCTGAACTGGGCCAGATGCGGCGACAGCTGCGGATGCAGATTGAGCAATACGCCGCCGGCCTGGCTCGGGGCCTGGTGGAGGCCGATCACCACCGGCGCCTGCGGATCTTCCTCATGCAGGCCGTGAGGGATGAAGGACTCCGGGCGGAAGCTCCACAGCAACTGGTCCAGGGCGGCGCACTGGGCCTCGTCGGCGCCGCGCAGGAACACCGGCAGACCGGCCTTCCAGGCTTTGCTCGCCAGCTGGCAGGCCGCGCGCAGGCGGCCATCGGCAGTGGCGGAGGAAAGGACGTAGAACTCGACGCGCATTCGCTTGCTCGCGGTGAATGGTTCGGTAGCCCGGATGCAATCCGGGACGTGCAGTCCCCGGGTTGCATCCGGGCTACGTCAGGTTAGGCCTTGGCGCGATCCAGCAGGTACTGGGTCAGCAGCGGGACCGGGCGGCCGGTGGCGCCCTTGTCCTTGCCGCCACTTATCCAGGCGGTGCCGGCGATATCCAGGTGCGCCCAGTGGTAGTTCTTGGCGAAGCGCGAGAGGAAGCAGCCGGCGGTGATGGTGCCGGCCTTCGGCCCGCCGATGTTGGCGATGTCGGCGAACGGGCTGTCCAGCTGCTCCTGGTATTCGTCGTACAGCGGCAGCTGCCAGGCGCGGTCGTCGGCATGCTCGCCGGCCTTGAGGATCTGCTTCACCAGGGTGTCGTTGTTGCCCATCAGACCGGAGGCATTGCTGCCCAGGGCGACGATGCAGGCGCCGGTGAGGGTGGCGATGTCGATCACCGCCTGCGGCTTGAAGCGCTCGGCATAGGTGAGGGTGTCGCACAGCACCAGGCGGCCTTCGGCGTCGGTGTTGAGGATCTCGACGGTCTGCCCGCTCATGGTGGTGACGATGTCACCGGGGCGGGTGGCACGGCCGCTGGGCATGTTCTCGGCGCAGGCCAGCAGGCACACCAGGTTGATCGGCAGTTGCAGCTCCAGTACGGCGCGCAGGGTGCCGAGCACGCTGGCGGCGCCGCACATGTCGTACTTCATCTCGTCCATGCCGGCGGCCGGCTTGATGCTGATGCCACCGGTGTCGAAGGTGATGCCCTTGCCGACCAGGGCGAAGGGCTGCTCGTCCTTCTTGCCGCCCTGGTAGTTGAGCACGATCATCCGCGGCGGCTGCTCGCTGCCCTGGGCCACGGCGAGGAAGGCGCCGGCGCCGAGCTCCTTGAGCTTCTTCTCGTCGAGGATGTCGACCTTGAGGTTCTTGTGCGCCTTGGCCAGGGCCTTGGCCTCTTCGGCCAGGTAGCTCGGGTGGCACAGGTTCGGCGGCAGGTTGCCGAGGTCCTTGGTGAAGGCCATACCGGTGGCGATGGCCTGGGCGTGCAGGCTGCCGCGCTCGACCTCGGCCTGCTCGGCCTTGTCGGCGATCAGGGTGATCTTCTTCAGCGCCTTCGGCTCGGCCTTCTTGCTCTTGAACTGGTCGAACACGTAGCCGCCGTCGGCCAGGGTCTCCACCAGCAGGCGGGTCTTGGCGTAGGCGTCGCGGCCCTTGACCTTGAGCTCGCCGAGGGCCAGCACGGCATCGCCGCCGCCGAGGTTCTTCAGCACGCCATGGGCGGCTGCAACCAATTTGCGGAACTGGCGGTCAGACAGCTCGCCCTTGCCGCTGCCGACCAGCAGCACGCGCTCGGCCTTGAGGCCTGGCAGGCTGTGCAGCAGCAGGGTCTGGCCCTGCTTGCCGGCGATGTCGCCGCGCTTGAGCAGGGTGGAGATGGCGCCGCCGCTGGCGTCGTCCACGGCCTTGGCCGCGATGCCGAGCTTGTGGCCTTCACCGAGCGCGACCACCAGGGTCGCGGTCTTCAGGGTTTCCGGGCGGGTGCTTTTGACGAGGAATTCCATGTGCTGTCCCCAAGACAAAGAAGCGGGTTTGACGGATAATGCCGGTCATTTTTTCGAGGTCCGCCATTGCGGGCCGTGCTACCGAGTGCGGCTAGTGTGAGCGTGCCTGCCTGCGCCTGACAACCCTGGAGCGTCCGGTTTGATCGTCTTCCGTTATCTGTCCCGTGAAGTGCTGACGACCCTCGGTGCGGTGAGTGCCGTGCTGCTGGTGATCATCATGAGCGGCCGCTTCATCAAGTACCTGGCCCAGGCGGCGCAGGGCGTGCTGGACCCCGGGGTGCTGTTCCTGATCATGGGTTACCGCATGCCCGGCTTCCTGCAGCTGATCCTGCCGCTGGGCCTGTTCCTCGGCATTCTGCTGGCCTACGGGCGCCTGTACCTGGACAGCGAGATGACCGTGCTCTCGGCCACCGGCATGAGCAACCGCCGCCTGCTGGCCTACAGCATGGCGCCGGCCACCGTGGTCGCCCTGATGGTCGCCTGGCTGAGCCTGGGTCTGGCGCCCCAGGGCGTCGGCGAGGTGGCGCGCATCTTCAACCAGCAGGATGCCCTGACTGAGTTCGACACCCTGGTGCCCGGGCGCTTCCAGGCGATGAAGGACGGCTCGCGGGTGACCTACACCGAGGGCCTGTCCGAGGATCGCGGCCAGCTCAGTGGCGTGTTCATTACCGAGAAGCGCATGACCGCTCCCGCCAACGGCGATAAACCGAAGGAAAGCGGTATCACCGTGCTGGTCGCCGAAAAGGGCCGCCAAGAGATTCAGGCCGATGGCAGCCGGTATCTGATTCTGGAGAACGGCTACCGCTACGACGGCAACCCTGGCCAGGCCGATTACCGCGCCACCAAGTACGAGACCCACGGCGTGCTGCTGGCCAAGCCCAGCGTCAGCAGCGAGATCGGCGAGCGCGAGGCGATTCCCACCCGCGAGCTGATCGGCAGCGACGAGCCGCGCCACCAGGCCGAGCTGCAGTGGCGCCTGTCGATTCCGCTGCTGGTATTCATCGTCACCCTGCTGGCGGTGCCGCTGGCCCGGGTCAACCCGCGCCAGGGCCGCTTCCTCAAGCTGCTGCCGGCGATCCTGCTGTACATGGCCTACCTGGCCCTGCTGATCGGTGCCCGCGGCCAGCTGGACAAGGGCAAGATTCCGATGGAGCTGGGCCTGTGGTGGGTGCACGCGCTGTTCCTGCTGATCGGCGCGGCGCTGTTCCTCTGGCAACCGATGAAACTCAAGCTGGCCAGTCGCCGCGCAGTGAAGGGGATGGCCCATGCATAAGCTCGACCGCTACATCGGCACCAGCGTCTTCTTCGCCATCCTTTCGGTACTCGGCATCATCGTCGGCCTGGCCCTGCTGTTCGCCTTCGTCGACGAGCTGGGCGACCTCAGCGACAGCTACGGCACTCTCGAAGCGCTGATCTACGTGTTGCTGACCCTGCCGCGCCGGGCCTACGAGATGCTGCCGATGGCGGCGCTGATCGGCTGCCTGATCGGCCTCGGCAGCCTGGCCAGCAACAGCGAGCTGACCATCATGCGCGCCGCCGGCGTGTCGGTCGGGCGCATCGTCTGGGCGGTGATGAAGCCCATGCTGGTGCTGATGCTCGCCGGCGTGCTGGTCGGCGAGTACCTGGCGCCCTGGAGCGAGAATCTGGCCCAGGCCCACCGCTCCCTGGCCCAGGGTGGCGGCGAGGCGCAGAGCTCCAAGCACGGCCTGTGGCACCGCCAGGGCCAGGAATACGTGCACATCAACGCCGTGCAGCCCAACGGCAAGCTGGTCGGCGTGACCCGCTACCAGTTCGACGAGCAGCGCAAGCTGCAGTCCGCCAGCTTCGCCCGTCGCGCCCAGTACCAGGGCGACCACTGGATGCTGGAGGATGTGAAGACCACGCTCTTCCACGAGAAAAGCACCGAGGTGCAGAAGGCCGACAGCCAGCGCTGGGACATCGAGCTCAACCCGCAGCTGCTCGGCACCGTGGTGCTGGAGCCCGAGGCCCTGTCGGTCAGCGGCCTGTGGCGCTATATCCATTACCTGGCCGAGCAAGGCCTGAACAATGGCAGCTACTGGCTGGCGTTCTGGACCAAGGTGCTGCAGCCGCTGGTGACCGCCGCGCTGGTGCTGATGGCGATCTCCTTCATCTTCGGCCCGCTGCGTTCGGTGACCCTCGGTCAGCGTGTGTTCACCGGCGTGCTGGTGGGCTTCGTGTTCCGCATCGGCCAGGACCTGCTGGGCCCATCCAGCCTGGTGTTCGGCTTCTCGCCGTTGCTGGCGGTGGCGGTGCCGGCGGCGATCTGCGCCGTGGCCGGGGTATTCCTGCTGCGCCGCGCCGCCTGATTTTGCGGCGGTAAAGAAAAGGCCGGGCATTTGCCCGGCCTTTTTCGTTGAGCTGATCGTAGCCGGATGCAATCCGGGACGTGGGTAGCTCCGTCCCCGGATTGCATCCGGGCTACCTGCCGAGTTTTCCCATCGAATAGAAAAGGGCCGGCTCCTCGCTTAGGTGAATGGCATCACCCATATCGGCGAGCCCGGTCTTTCACTGTTGGCCCTGTTCCATTTCCTGCAGGCGCTGCTGGTTCTGCGCGTTGGCCTGATCGATCTGCTGCTTGAGCTGTTCCATCTGTTGCTGGGCCTGTTGCGCCTTGTCCGCCTGCAGCTTGGCGGTGGTGGCGGTAGCCGCGCCGCCGTCGCAGGCGGCGAGGGTGAACAGGCTGAGCAGTAGCAGGGCGTGGCGCATGGCGGTCTCCGACGGATAGATGAGCCACCTTAGCGGTTTGCCGGTCGCCCTGCAGCGACCGCTATCACCAGTGGTCTAGCCGTAGCGACGCGCGGCCTCGATGGCCAGGCCGCTGCCGATGCTGCCGAAGCTGTTGCCCTCGGTGGCGCGGGCGTTGGGTAGCAGGGCGGCGACGCTCTGGCGCAGGGCCGGCACCGAGCTGGAACCGCCGGTGAAGAAGATGGTGTCGACCGCCGCGTGGTCGACGCCGGCGCGCAGCAGCAGTTCGTCGACCCCCTCGCGGATGCGTACCAGCAGGCCGTCGATGGCCTGGTCGAACAGCGGACGGTCGAGCAGCACCTGCAGATCGGCCTCGATACGCGCCAGGTCGATGCGGTACTCGGGCTGTTCGGTCAGGGTGATCTTCGCCTCTTCCACCTGCATCGCCAGCCAGTGCCCGGCGCGTTGCTCGGTGAGGCGCAGCAGGCGGTCGATACCGGTCGGGTCGACGATGTCGTAGCGCATGCTCTTCAGCGCCAGCTGGGCCTTCTGTGCGTACGCCGCGTTGATGGTGTGCCAGGTCGCCAGGTTGAGGTGGTGGCTGGTGGGCATCAGCGCGTCGCTCTTCATCCGGCTGCCGTAGCCGAACAGCGGCATGACGCCGTCCAGGCTCAGCTGCTTGTCGAAGTCGGTACCGCCGATATGCACGCCGCCAGTGGCCAGGATGTCGTCCTGGCGCTGGTCGAGGTGGCGTCGCTCGGGGGCCAGGCGCACCAGGGAGAAGTCCGAGGTACCGCCGCCGATGTCGACGATCAGCACCAACTCCTCGCGCTGAATAGTGCGCTCGTAGTCGAAGGCCGCGGCGATCGGCTCGAACTGGAACGACACATCCTTGAAACCGAGCTTGTGCGCCACCGCCAGCAGGGTGTTGGCGGCCTCGGCGTCGGCCTGCGGATCGTCGTCGACGAAGAATACCGGGCGGCCCAGCACCACCTGCTCGAATTCGCGACCGGCCTGGGCCTCGGCACGCTTTTTCAGCTCGCCGATGAAGAAGCCGAGCAGGTCGCGGAACGGTAGGGCGCTGCCGAGCACGGTGGTCTCGCTCTTCAGCAGCTTGGAGCCGAGCAGGCTCTTCAGCGCGCGCATCAGGCGGCCTTCGTAGCCTTCCAGGTATTCGTCGAGGGCCTGGCGGCCATACACCGGGCGGCGCTCTTCGGTGTTGAAGAAGATCACCGAAGGCAGGGTGATCTTGCCGTCCTCCAGCTCCAGCAAGGGCTCCACGCCGGGACGCCACCAGCCGACGGTGGAGTTGGAGGTGCCGAAGTCGATGCCCAGGGCATTGGCGGGGGAGGCGTGGTTCATGGCGCGGTGTTCCGGAAAAAAACGGCCGCGCATTCTATGCGAGCCCGGCGTGTCGTGCATGCCGCAGGTCGGCTGGCGGTCCCGCGGGATGCTAGATTGCACAGAGGCGGCCCCGTCGCCGCACCCAATTGCCGTGGAAGTGCCATCGATGTCTGTCGTGCTCCGTCTTAGCCTGCTGGCGTGCCTGTTCCTGCTGTCGTCACCACCGGCGCTGGCGGACTGCATCGGCATGGTCACCAGCGCCGGCGGCCAGTCGTTCTGGCGGCAGGTGCGCGAAGGCGCGGCGCAGGCGGCCGACGAGCAGGGCGTGCGCCTGCATTTTCGCGGGCCGGCCCGCGACGCCGATGCCGAGGTGCAGCTGCGCCTGATCGACAAGGTGCTTAGCAACCCGTGCCGGGTGCTGATCGTCGCGCCCAGCGGGCCGGAGATCGCCGAGCATCTGCAGGCGCTCAAGCGCAAGGGCATCGACAGCCTGTACATCGACCGCGATCTGGGTGGCGATGCGGTGGTCGCCGCCATCGCCACCGACAATTTCAGCGCCGGGTTGCAGGCCGGCCGACAGATGGCGCGTCTGCTGGGCGGCAAGGGGCGGGTCGCGCTGTTGCGCTTCAATGCCCAGGTGCAGTCCACCAGCGAACGTGAGCGTGGTTTTCTGAAGGGAGCCCGTGAGGGCGGCCTGGAGATTGCGCTGGAGCGCTATCTGCCGCTGGGCGACGAGCCGGCGCTGGCGCGCCTTTCCCGCGAGCTGCGCGAGCTGGACGGGTTGTTCACGCCCAGCGAGGGCACCACCCAGGAAGTGCTCGGTGCCCTGCGTCGGCTCAAGTCGGCGGGCAAGCTGGTACATATCGGCTTCGATGCCAGCCCGCTGCTGGTGGAGGCGCTGCGCCAGGGCGAGCTCAGCGCGCTGATGGTCCAGCAACCGCGGCAGATCGGCTACCAGAGCGTGCTGCGCGCCCAGCGCCTGCTGCGTGGCGAGCGTGACGGACCGCGCGAGGTAAAGCTGGCGGCCGTGTATGTCGATCGTCACAACCTGAGCGAGAGCAGCGTCCAGAGCCTGCTGAAACCCTGATCACGCGTGCGTCTTGGGCTAGTCTGAAGGCGGTGGGGAGGGAGTCGTAGATGCGTGCGTGGCTGTTCGCCTGGCTGGTTCTCGGCCTGCTGCCTGGTTGGGCGGAGGCTGAGCTGCGCCTGCTGACCGAGGAAGCTCCACCAACCAGCTTCCTGCGCGATGGCCAGCCCGACGGCTATGCGGTGGAAGTGGTGCACGAGCTGATCCGCCGCACCGGCAGCAGCGCCAGCGTCGAGCTGCTGCCCTGGACCCGCGCCTATCACCTGGCCAAGAGCGAGGCGGACACCGGCCTGTTCTCGGTGGTGCGCACGGTGGAACGGGAGTCATCGTTCCAGTGGGTCGGCCCGATCTTGCGCGGCTCCACGCGCTTCTATTCGCTGAAGTCGAGCAAGCTGCAGATCGACAGCCTGGAGCAGGCGGCCCATGCCGGCACCCTGGCCCTGCCCAAGCAGTGGTACACCTACGAGAGCCTGGAGCGCATGGGCTTTACCAATCTCTACGGCGTGCCCAGTTCCAAGCAGATGGTGACCATGCTCAAGCACGGCCGGGTCAAGCTGATCGCCACCGAGGACCTGACCCTGCGCGAGGAGCTGGCCACCGGCGGCCTGACCCCCGAGGAAGTGCAGGGCCACCTGGCGTTCATGAAGTCCGACTACTACATCGCCTTCTCGCCGCGCACCTCGCCGGAGCTGGTGATGCAGTGGCAGCGCCAGCTCGACGGCATGCGCCAGGACGGCAGCCTGGATGCCATTCGTCGGCGCTGGCTGCCTCAGGCCGCCACGCCCTGAGGCGTGCTACTCGTGATGCTCGCTGCCGAGGAAGGTCAGCGAGCTGAAGAAGCCGAGCTCGTCGATGTCCGCGTCGCCCTTGACCGGCAGATACAGCGACGCGGCGATCACGTTCAGCCCTGCGTTGCGTACTTTCACCTCGGCATAGCCATCGGCATCGGTGGTGGCGCTGATTTCGTGGGGCATGCCGCGGTAGTCGCCGATCAGCTTCACGTCCTTGGCCGGCTGGCCATCGACCAGCACCCGCACGCGCAGCGGGTTGCCCGGGCCGACGCCGAGCGGATCGACCTGCGGCACGATGGCCAGGCGCAGCTGTTTCAGCTCCGGTAGGCGAGCCCCGGCCTGGTAGATGGCCAGGCTGTACTTGTAGGTGTGCAGCGAGTGGGTCGAGTTCGGTACCTGGCTGCGGCCCTGGTTGAGCCACTGCTTGTCCGGCGTTTGCGACCAGGTGCCATTGTCCAGCGCCACGGCCAGCACCGCCGGGGCGCGCAGCGGCTGCAGGCGGGCGTGGTCATCCTGGCGCTGGATGCCGACCGGAATCATTTTGCCGGTGCCGTTATAGGCCCAGGCGCCGCTGATCTTCTGCGCCTTGAAGGCATCGTCTTCGGCGCCGTGGCCGTAGATCACTTCGTGGTTGCCGCGGCGCTGTTCGGTCCACAGGCCGTGGGCGGCGGCCTGGCCGCAGACGAGCAGGCCGGCGAGCAGTAGGGGGTAAGAAATACGCATCGGTGGAGTCCTTGTGATCAGAGGGTGAGGCTCAGGCTGAAGCTGAGGTTGCGGGGCTCGCCGGGCAGTACCCAGACGCTGTTGTAGGAGCGCTCGTAGTACTTGCGGTCGAAGAGGTTGTTGAGGTTCACGCCCAGGGTCAGGTCCTCACTGGCCTTGTAATGGGCGAGCAAGTCCAGCGTTTCGTACGCCGGCAGGCGGAAGTCGCTGCCGGCCTGGCCGGAGCGTTCACCGACATGGTTGAGGGCCGCGCCGATATCCGAACCGCGCAGGGCGCCGTCCTGGAATTCGTACGCCGCCAGCAGGCTGCCGGCGTGGCGCGGGATGCCGAGCAGGTCGCTACCGGCCGGGATGGCGGCGTCGCCCTTGGTCACCTCGGCGTCGATATAGGCGTAGGCGCCGATCAGGCGTACGGCATCGCTGAGCTGGCCGCTGAACTGCAGGTCCAGCCCGCGGCTGCGCGCCTCGCCGGCGGCCACGCTGTCGCCGAGGGCATCGGTGGTGACCACGTTTTCCTTGTCGATCTGGAACAGCGCGATGGTGCCGCCCAGGCGGCCGTCGAGCAGGTCGAACTTGAGGCCGCTCTCGTAGCCCAGGCCCTTCTCCGGCTTGTACACCTGGCCCTGGCTGCCGATGGCGTTGGGCTTGAACGAGGTGCCGGCGTTGGCGAATAC
This sequence comes from Pseudomonas sp. GD04019, assembly GCF_029837695.1. GTDB lineage: Bacteria > Pseudomonadota > Gammaproteobacteria > Pseudomonadales > Pseudomonadaceae > Aquipseudomonas. Next base: position 518,026 of record NZ_JAOEEA010000001.1, on the reverse strand, counting down.
ACCCACCTCCGGGATGAGTTGATAGAGCAGGCCGACGCGCGGGGTGGCGACATCCTTCTCCTGCTGGTTGCTGACGCCCGTGGCGCGGTTCAGCGAGGTCTGTTCCACGCGCTCCAGGCGCACGCCGACCAACCCGCGCAGACGCTCGGTGAAGGCGATCTGGTCCTGCAGGTTGAGGGCATAACTCTCGGTGTGCTCGTGGAAATCGTTGGGTTTGGTGATCGGCGGCTTCGGCTTGCCATACACCGGGTTGTAGATATCCAGGCCATAGCTGGCCAGGGTGTCGCTCTGCGGGTACTTCTGGCTGTTGCGGTAGTTCTCGTACTCCAGGCCGATAAGGCTCTGATGCTGCCAGCCGCCCAGCTCGAAGCTGCCGTGCAGCTCGGCCTGGGTGATGCTGTCGTTCCACTCGAAGTCGCGCTGGCGGTGGAAGCGGGTGATGGTGTCGCCAACCAGTTTCTGCGGCTCGGAGCTGTCGCCGTTCAGGGTGCCCTGGGTGTAGTGGTTGGCCAGGCGCAGCTTCCAGTCCTCGTTGAGATAGCGCTCCAGCGCCAGGTCGAGGGTCTGGTTGTCGTTGCGGATATCGCCGTCGTTGGGCTCGCCGAGGAAGGTGTAGCGCTGCACCGAGCCCATCTCGCCATTCACCGCCGGGATGCCGCGATCGAACACCGACTCGGTGCGGGATAACTCGGCGTCGAGCTGCAGCTGGGTGTCTGCGTCCAGCTGCCAGCTCAGCGAAGGCGTGACCACCTGACGGCGGTTGCCGACGTGATCGCGAAAGCTGCCGTTGTCCTCCACCGCCAGGTTGATGCGCGACAGCAGGCTGCCGTCCTCGCTCAGCGGCGTGTTGGCATCCATGCTGCTGCGGTAGCGATCCCAACTGCCGGCACTCAGATTGAGAGTGCTGAATGCCTCGGCCTGCGGGCGCTTGCTGACGATATTGACCAGGCCGCCCGGGTCGCCACGGCCATACAGGCTGGCCGATGGCCCCTTGAGCACCTCGACGCGCTCGATGGCGGAAGCATCCGGCGAGCTGTAGCTGCCGCGGTTGATGGCGAAGCCGTTGCGGTACAGCTCGCCGGTGGTAAAGCCGCGCACGCTGTAGTTGAGGAAGGTCAGGCCGCCGAAGTTGTTCTGCCGCGACACGCCGCCGGCAAAGTCCAGAGCGCGGTCGATGCGCGTGCTGTTGAGGTCTTGCAGCACCTGGGCCGGCACCACGTCGATGCTCTGCGGCGTGTCGCGGATATCCACATCGCTGCGAGTGGCCGTGGCGGAGCGGGTGGCGCGATAACCCTCGACCGGGCTGGTGGCGCGCTCGTAGTGGCTGTCGGTGATGGTCAGGCTTTCCAGCTGGACGGATTCTTTCGCCCAGGCCGCGCTGCTAAGCAGGGTGGTTGATATTCCTATCAGTCCAATTTTCTGCAAGTTTGACATGCTGATTCCTTATATAGATGAAATAACATAACAAAATAGATTCGAAGGAATCCACCCCTTGTCGGAAGGTTCGGTCTATCTGAAGGCTGCGATTGCGCCGCTGAAAGGCGAGCGCAAGACTGATCTGGCAGCTTCGGCTGGCGGGATACTTGGCTGGTTTTGTAGTTTTACTACATAATTGGCCGACCCTTACGACCACGAATCGGCAGTAGCGCCTCCCATGCACAGAACCTCGCACCACGACCTTCGCGCGCAGTTCCGCGCACTACTCGAATCGAATGCCTGCTATCACACGGCTTCGGTGTTCGATCCCATGTCCGCGCGGATCGCCGCCGATCTCGGTTTCGAGGTGGGCATCCTGGGTGGCTCTGTAGCTTCACTACAAGTTCTGGCCGCGCCGGACTTCGCCCTGATCACACTCAGCGAGTTCGTCGAGCAGGCCTCGCGCATCGGACGTGTCGCCCGCCTGCCGGTGATCGCCGACGCCGACCACGGCTACGGCAACGCACTCAATGTGATGCGCACGGTGGTCGAGCTGGAGCGCGCCGGCATTGCCGCACTGACCATCGAGGACACCCTGCTGCCGGCCCAGTTCGGCCGCAAGTCCACCGACCTGATCGGCGTCGACGAGGGCGTTGGCAAGATTCGCGCGGCGCTGGAGGCGCGGGTCGATCCGGACCTGGCGATCATCGCCCGCACCAACGCCGGCGTGCTCGAAATCGACGAGGTGATCCGCCGCACCCAGGCCTACCAGCAGGCCGGTGCCGACGGCATCTGCATGGTCGGCATCCGCGATTTCGAACACCTGGAGCAAATCGCCGAGAACCTCAGCGTGCCGCTGATGCTGGTCAGCTATGGCAACCCGTCGCTGCGCGACGATGCCCGCCTGGCCAGCCTCGGCGTGCGCATCGTGGTCGACGGCCACGCCGCCTACTTCGCCGCGATCAAGGCCACCTACGACTGCCTGCGCGAGCAGCGCGGCATCGCCGCCAGCGACCTCAATGCCACCGAGCTGACGCACAAGTACACCCAGCCCGAGGACTACATCGTCTGGGCGCGCGAGTACATGAACGTCAAGGAGTAGCGGTTGCCTGCTGCACCAGGCGCTGCAGCGAACCGTCCTGGCGCATGTCGCGCAGTACCTGGTTGAAGCGCTGCAGCAGCTCGCGCTGGTCGGCCTGCTTGGCGAACACCAGGAAGGTGGGGTTGATGCTCAGCGGCTGGGGCAGGGCGGTCAGGTGCTCCATGCCGGGCAGCTGCAGCAGTCGCTGCCCCGCCAGTTCGATCACCACCACGGCATCCAGCCGGCCGGATGCCAGCTTGCGCAGGTTGGATTCATCCGAACTGCCTTCCTGGGCGAGGATTCGCCCTTCCCGTACCGCCTGGTCGAAGTCCTCGGTATAGCTCCAGCCGCGAATCACGCCGATGCGTTTGCCATGCAGGTCGGTGATCTGGTCGAAGGCGAACGGCTTGTCTCGCTGCACATAGAGCAGCAGGCGCTCCTCGAAGATCGGTTCGGAGTAGTCGAACAGCTTGATCCGCTCGGCGTTGCGATAGATGCCGGCGATGCCCACTTCCCCCGCGGCGCCCCTGAGCAACGCGCGTTTCCATGGCATGGGCTGGATCAGCAGCGGTTCGCCGAGGCGGGCGAAGATCGCCTGCAGCAGCTGCGGGTATAGCCCCTGCGGCTGCTCCTCATGCTGATACATGAAGGGTGGGTTGGCGTTGTCGATGGCCACCAGCGTCTCCGCCCTTGCCAGCAGGGCAGCGCAACTGAGCAGCAGGGTCGTCAGCAGGCGTAGACAGGACATCGGCAGAATTCCCTCTCGATTGCCGCAAGCATAGCCAGCCGGCGGGGCCGGCGCTGCGCTTGCAATCGGCCGGTGGTGGGCGCATATCTGCCTGTAAGACAGATGCCCGGAGGTGCTTCATGGCCGGCGGATGGACCAACGATAGCGCGGTGCAGGAACAGATCGACAGCAGCATCGAGGACGCCGTCGCCCGGGCGCGTAGCCAGCTGCCCAGGGGCGAGAGCCTGCGTCATTGCGAAGAGTGCGACGCCCCGATCCCCGAGGCCCGCCGCCAGGCGGTGCCCGGCGTGCGCCTGTGCGTGAAGTGCCAGGCGGAGCACGATCGGGAGCAGGCGGCGTTCAGCGGCTACAACAGGCGCGGCAGCAAGGACAGTCAGTTGCGCTGATCATGGGCTGATCGAGTAACCACGGGCGCTCATGCAGTTCATATAGGCCTGGCTGGAGCTGCTTTGTGCGGCCTGGTCGTTGCGCCGCTCCTCACGCCGTTCCCGACGCTGCCGGGAGCCGCCGACCACCACGCCGGCGGCTGCTGCTTGGCGCGCCTGATTCTGCCGATATTCCTGTTTCACATCGTCGTCAATGCGGTCGTAGGCCTCGTCGTGCTGACGTCCGCGTACTTCGGCAGCCGTCGCACCCGCAGCCGCGCCCACGGCGGCGCCGCGCAGGCGCCCGCCGCCACTGCTGCTGGAACTGCTGGGGGCGCTGGAGGATTGGCTCTGGCACGAGGCGATATCGCTCTGGATCTGCTGCTGGCTCTGGCCATTGAGCGGGATCAGGGTTTCGGCGCCGGCCGCCGTGGTCAGCAGCAGCGCGCCGGCGAAAAGGGTTATGCGGGATGGAATGAGCATGGCGGCCTCCTCGAGCGCAGCGGTGTATTCACTCTAGCCCCATCCCCTATCGGCGCCGGTTCACTGGACGGTCGGCGCTGGTTGGTGGAAATGGTTTTTGGCAAAATAGTTAGCCGGCTCATTATTAGGTTGTTCCGATCTTGCCCGAGCATTCCCGCCCCGGTCTGGGCATTGCGCTGATCCTCGCTGCCGGCCTGCTGCTGTCCAGCCAGGACGCCCTGGCCAAGACCCTCACCGCCTCCTATCCGCTGTTGCTGGTGGTGTGCCTGCGTTACCTGGCGCAGAACCTGCTGATGCTGGTGGTGTTCGCCCCGCGCATGGGGCTGGACCTGGTGCGCACCCGCCGGCCGCTGCTGCAGCTGGCGCGTGGCCTGAGCCTGGTCGGGGTGACGCTGCTGTTCTACTGCGGATTGCGCTACATCCCGCTGGGCGAGGCAACGGCGGTGATCTTCCTGGCGCCGCTGGTGGTCGTGGTGCTGTCGGTACTGTGGCTGAAGGAGGCGGTCAGTCGCGGGGTATGGCTGGCGGTGGGCGGCGGCCTGCTCGGCGTGCTGCTGATCGTGCGGCCCGGCGGCGAGCTGTTCACTCCGGCGAGCCTGCTGCCCCTGGCCGCCGCGTTCTGCTTCGGTCTGTACCAGCTGCTCACTCGCCGGCTCAGCGCTACCGATGCCCCGGCCACCAGCAACTTCCTCACCGCGCTGGTGGGAACCCTGGGAACCGGCCTGCTGCTGCCCTGGACCTGGCAGACACCGGCACCCATGGACGTGCTGCTGATGGCGGCACTCGGTGGCCTGGCGATGACCGGGCACATGCTGCTGACCCATGCCTACCGCTTCGCCAGCGCCGCCAGCCTGGCGCCCTTCACCTATGGGCAGATCCTGATCGCCGCGCTGATCGGCATACTGGTGTTCGATCACCTGCCCGACGCCTGGGCCGTGCTCGGCATGGCCGTGATCATCCTCAGCGGCGCGGCGCTGGCCTGGAGCCAGCGGCGCTCCTGAATCGCAGGGCTCAGAACAGGAAGTAGCGCTGCGCCATCGGCAGCACCTCGGCCGGCTCGCACCACAGCAGCTGGCCGTCGGCCTTGACCTGATAGTTCTGCGGGTCGACCTCGATGCTTGGCAGGTAGTCGTTGTGGATCAGGTCGGCCTTGGTCACCGTGCGGCAGCCTTTGACCACGCCGATCTGCTTCTGCAGGCCGAGTTTCTCCGGTACTCCGGCATCCATCGCCGCCTGGCTGATAAAGGTCAGGCTGGTGGCATGGAGCATGCCGGCGTAGCTGCCGAACATCGGTCGGTAGTGCACCGGCTGCGGCGTCGGGATCGAGGCGTTGGCGTCGCCCATCAGGCTGGCGGCAATCGCCCCACCTTTGAGGATCAGCGTTGGCTTCACGCCGAAGAACGCCGGGCGCCACAGCACCAGGTCGGCGAACTTGCCCATTTCGATGGAGCCCACTTCGTGGCTGATGCCGTGGGTGATCGCCGGGTTGATGGTGTACTTGGCGATGTAGCGCTTGACCCGGAAGTTGTCGTTGCCCGGGCCGTCGCCAGGCAGGGCGCCGCGCTGCTGCTTCATCTTGTCGGCAGTCTGCCAGGTGCGGGTGATCACCTCGCCGACGCGGCCCATGGCCTGGCTGTCGGAGCTGATCATGGAGAACGCGCCGAGGTCATGCAGGATGTCTTCGGCGGCGATGGTCTCGCGGCGGATGCGGCTTTCGGCAAAGGCCACGTCCTCGGCGATGCTCGGGTCGAGGTGATGGCAGACCATCAGCATGTCCAGGTGTTCGTCGATGGTGTTGCGGGTGAACGGCCGCGTTGGGTTGGTCGAGCTGGGCAGCACGTTGGGGAAGCCGCAGGCCTTGATGATGTCCGGCGCGTGGCCGCCGCCGGCACCCTCGGTGTGATAGGTGTGGATGGTGCGGTTCTTGAACGCGCCCAGGGTGGTCTCGACGAAGCCGGATTCGTTGAGGGTGTCGGTGTGGATCGCCACCTGGATGTCGTACTGGTCGGCGACGGCGAGGCAGTTGTCGATGGCCGCCGGCGTGGTGCCCCAGTCCTCGTGCAGCTTCAGACCAATCGCGCCGGCTTTTACCTGCTCGATCAGCGGCTCGGGCAGCGAGACGTTGCCCTTGCCGGTGAAGCCGATGTTCATCGGGAAGGCGTCGGCGGCCTTGAGCATCATCGCCATGTGCCACGGGCCGGGCGTGACCGTGGTGGCAAAGGTGCCGGTGGCCGGCCCGGTGCCGCCGCCGATCATGGTGGTAGTGCCGCTCATCAGGGCCTCTTCGATCTGCTGCGGGCAGATGAAGTGGATGTGGGTGTCGATGCCGCCGGCGGTGAGGATCATGCCCTCGCCGGCGATGACTTCGGTGGCGCCGCCGATGGCGATGGTCACGTCGGGCTGGATGTCCGGGTTGCCGGCCTTGCCGATGGCGGCGATGCGTCCGCCCTTCAAACCGACGTCAGCCTTGACGATGCCCCAGTGGTCGATGATCAGCGCGTTGGTGATCACCGTGTCGACCACGTCCTTGGCACACAGCTGGCTCTGGCCCATGCCGTCGCGAATCACCTTGCCGCCGCCGAACTTCACCTCGTCGCCGTAGGTGGTGAAGTCCTGCTCCACCTCGACCCACAGGTTGGTATCGGCCAGGCGCACCTTGTCGCCGACGGTGGGGCCGAACATGTCGGCGTAGGCTTGGCGGGAAATCTTCATGCGTTCCGTCTCGCGTAGGGTGGATGGCCGCAGCCATCCACCGATCAGTCCATGGTGGAAAAGCCAGTGGCGTTTTCCACCCTACGAAAATCAGGTTTCAGAGCTTGCCCATCACCCGCCCGGCGAAGCCGTAGACGCTGCGGCCGCCGGCCAGCTCGACCAGCTCGACCTCGCGCGACTGGCCCGGCTCGAAGCGCACTGCGGTGCCGGCCGGAATGTTCAGGCGCATACCTCGCGTGGGGCCGCGATCAAAGGTCAGTGCGTCATTGGTCTCGAAGAAGTGGAAGTGCGAGCCGACCTGGATCGGCCGGTCGCCGCTGTTGGCCACGGTGACGCTGAGGGTGCGGCGGCCGACATTGAGTTCGATTTCGCCGTCCTGAATCTGGTATTCGCCGGGAATCATGGCTGGGGTCTCGACAGGGTTTTGTAGTAGATGGCGTTGGCCCGGTAGGTACCGTCCGGGCCGCAGGCGTAGTCGGGCAGGCCGCCGATGCCGGTGTAGCCCAGCGCCTGATAGAAGGGTTCGGCTTCGCTGCCGGCCTCGGTGTCGAGGTAGAGCAGGCCGCGCTTGAGTGCCGCGGCCTCACGCTCCAGATGCAGCATCAGCGCGCGGGCGATACCGCGACGGCGGGCACTGCTGTGTACCAGCAGCTTCTGCACTTCGCCGCGGTTGAGGCCGTTGCGTTTCTGGCACAGGGCCAGCTGCACGCTGCCCAGCACCTGTGAGTTGTCCTGGGCGACCCAGAGCAGCTGCGAGCCATCGCGCAGGCCGACCAGCACCTGGTCGAAATAGGCAGAAGCCTCGGCCGCATCGAGGTCGGCGAGAAAGCCCACCGAGGCGTCATGCGCCACGGCGTCGAGCAATAGCCGGATCAGCCCCGCGCGGTAACGCTCGAAGTCCGCCGCGGCGAGACGCTGAATGGCCAGCGTCATGGTGCGCTGCGCTCCGGGGTGAGGATCAGTTGCATGAAGGTCAGATCCAGCCAGCGGCCGAACTTGCGGCCCACCTGCGGCATCTGCCCGGTGGTGACGAAGCCGAGGCGTTCGTGCAGGCGCACCGAGGCGGCGTTGCCGCTCTCGATGGCGGCGACCATCACGTGCTTCCCGCAGACCTTGGCGCGCGCGATCAGTGCGGTCATCAGCAGCGGGCCGAGGCCGTTGCCGCGCTGGTCGGCGCGCACGTAGACCGAGTGTTCGACCGTGTTGCAGAAGCCGTCGAAGGGGCGCCAGTCGCCGAACGAGGCGTAGCCGACCACCTCGTCGGCGGCGTTCTCGGCCACCAGGATCGGGTAGCCCTGCTGCGCGCGGGCGCTGAACCAGGCCTGGCGGTTGGTCAGGTCGACGGTGTTGTCCATCCAGATCGCCGTGGTGTTGAGCACCGCGTCGTTGAAGATGTCGCGCAGGGTCGGCAGATCGGTTGCCAGGGCGTCGCGAATGATCATGTGGCTTCCTGACGTAGGGCGGGTAAGCCCGCATACCTGTGACGCGGGTTCACCCGCCCTACGCTATTTAGGCAATAGGTTGGTGGACGGTGACCAGCTTGGTGCCATCGGGGAAGGTGGCCTCGATCTGGATCTCCGGAATCATTTCCGGCACGCCCTCCATCACCTGCTCGCGGGTCAGCAGGGTGGTGCCGAAGTGCATCAGCTCGGCCACGGTCTGGCCGTCGCGGGCGCCTTCCAAGAGGGCGGCGGAGATCAGTGCCATGGCTTCCGGGTAGTTGAGCTTCACGCCACGCGCCAGGCGGCGCTCGGCGACCAGGCCGGCAGTGAAGATCAGCAGCTTGTCCTTTTCGCGGGGCGAAAGATCCATCGTATTGCTCCAGTCATGCGTGACAACGCCGCTAGTCGTTGAGGTGCGGCGTAGGGTGGATGTCGCTTTTTACATCCGCCGGTTGTTGGTGGAAAACGCTGCGCGGTTTTCCACCCTACGATGTGAAAGCCATCAGGTACTCCAGATTCTCGGGGGCACGGCCTCGCGGTCGAGCAGGGCAGGGCGCAACAGGCGCCAGAGTTCGATCAGCCAGGCGCGCGCGTGCAGCGCCTCGCTGGCCAGGCAGCGGGCCACCAGCAGGCCCGGCAGTTGAGTCAGGTCGCCGCGCACGGTGTTGCCGGCCGGGCAGCCCAGCTCGCGGCAGCGCTCCAGCAGCTCGGCATCGATCTCGCCACTGACCAGCAGGGTGGCGAACACCGGTTGGCCGGCCAGGCCGATGGGCGAGTCGAGCAGACCGTCATCGCCGTCGATACGCTGGCGCTCGTGCCACAGCGGGCGGCCGTCACGCAGCACGTCCAGGCGCGCCTGGAAGTGGCCGTCGTCGAAGCGCTCGGCTGCGGCAGGACGGCCGAGGGCGACGATGTCCCAGTAGAACAGGCGGGCGTCGCCTTCCAGCTCGATGCGGGTGCTCAGCTCGGCGCGGGCGCCGGCGTAGACGATGGTTTCCTGTGGCAGCCACTCCAGGGTCGCGCCGGGGCGCACGCGCAGGGCCAGCGATTGCTTCGCGCTGCTGGCCGCGCGGTACCACTTGGCCGCGCCGGGGCTGGTCAGCTGGGCCCAGGCCCGTTCGCCAACCTCGACCGATATGTCCAGGGTATCGCCGCCGGCGATGCCGCCGGGCGGGTGCACGATGATGTGCTGGCAGACCTGCGGGCCCTCGGCGTGCAGGTGTTTTTGCACGCGCAGCGGGCCCAGGTGGCGGCGCAGCACCGGGCGCGTCCAGTCCTGTTGGCGGGCATAGGCCAGCTCCAGCTCGGCGTGCCAGGCGGGGGTAAACAGGATCGGGCTAACGGGGGCGTTCATCGAAGGCATCCAGCCGGGGAGGGCGGTGCGCCAGTGTATAGCGCGCTGACGAGTGGCTGCATAGGCTCAGGCCGTGGATGCCTGCAGCCATTGCCGCGGGCTGGTGTCGAACCAGCGGCGGAAGGCTCGGGAGAAGGCGCTGGTCTCGGAATAGCCGAGCAGCGGCGCCAGTTCGCTGACCGGCAGGCGCCGGCGCAGGTAGTGCAGGGCCAGTTCGCGGCGCACCTGGTCGATCAGCGCAGAAAAGCACAGGTTCCGTTCGCGCAGGCGCCGCTGCAACGCCGCGGGCGTCAGGCCGAGGTGCGCGGCAATCTGTTCCAGCGCCGGCGCGCCCAGCGGCAGCGCATCGCGCACCAGGCCGCGGGCCTGGTCGACCAGGCACTGCTGGTGCTGCTGGCCGCCGAGGCGGGCGATGGCGTCCTGCACCAGCATCAGCAGCACCGGGTCGCGCTCGGGCATCAACTGGCCGGCCAGGTCGCGCTTGGGGATCAGCAGGGCGTTGCACGGCTGGTCGAACAGTATCGGCGCATCGAACACCGCCTGATGCTCGCGCCAGCCCTCCGGTTTGCCGTGTTCGAACAGTACCGCGCGCGGTGCCCACGTCGGGCCCAGCACATGGCGCACCAGGTTCAGCGCCATGCCCATGGTCAGCTCGGCGTCCTGGCGCTTGTCGAGGATCGCCGGGTGGCGCACCTGATAGTCGAAGCGGTAGCACTCGCCGATATCCACCAGGCGGATCAGCGTGTCGTGCTGGTGATAGGGGAAGGCGCGGGCGAAGTTCTGCAGCGCCTGTTCCAGACTGTCCGAGCACAGCCCGACGTAGCCGAGCAGGCCGAGGGCGCGGGGCTGGAACTGCTGGCCGTAGCGCAGGCCGAAGTTGTCGCAGCCCGATTGCGTGGCCGCTTCCTCCAGCACCTTGCAGTAGTTGCTCAGGCTCAGGCTCAGCGTCGGGTGCAGCAGCAGGTCGGGATCGATGCCGGCGACGCCGAAGACCCGCTCGGCGTCGCCGCCCTGCAGGCCGATGAAACGATCCAGTCCGCTGGCGGCGGCCGACAGCACGCCGAGATTGCTTGGGGCATCGGTCATGGCCAGCGGATGAGGAATGTTCAGCGACATGGGCGGTGCGCATCAGAGAGATAGGTAACGTTTAGCAATACTCATGCCCCCTCGGCGAAGGCTCTAGATGAGCAAGTTGATCGCCTGATCAGAATGGTTGTGCATTGCCTTGGGGCGGGCGTTCGGCGAAATGCACTCATGTGGCGCAAAGGCCCGGCGCAGAGCGGCTTGTAGCCCATCTGGCGACTTGACTCTGCAGCCGTGCGCGGACTTTGCAAGGTCAAGTCTCGGCCGGGGTCGGCTGGATATCCTCGCCAAGCGATCGACGTCTGACGTGGCTCTCACATCGAGGAATGGGCAATGACAACAACGACACTGAAACCGACGCTCGGCACCCTGCATCTGTGGGGCATCGCCGTGGGTCTGGTGATTTCCGGGGAATATTTTGGCTGGAGCTATGGCTGGGGCGTGGCGGGCACGCTGGGCTTCCTGGTCACCACGCTGATGGTGGCGGCGATGTACAGCTGCTTCATCTTCAGCTTCACCGAACTGACCACTGCAATACCGCACGCCGGCGGACCCTTCGCCTACAGCCGCCGTGCCTTCGGCCCCACCGGCGGGATGATCGCCGGCATGGCCACCCTGATCGAATTCGTCTTCGCGCCGCCGGCCATCGCCATGGCCATCGGCGCCTACCTCAACGTGCAGTTCCCCGGGCTCGACCCGAAGCTGGCGGCGGTCGGTGCCTACCTCATCTTCATGACCCTCAACATCCTCGGCGTCAGCATCGCCGCCACCTTCGAACTGGTGGTCACCGTGCTGGCGGTAGTCGAGCTGCTGGTATTCATGGGCGTGGTCGCACCGGGCTTCAGCTTCAGCAACTTCGTGCTCAACGGTTGGGCCGGTAGCGACGTGTTCGGCATGCCTGCCATCGCCGGCATCTTCGCCGCGATTCCGTTCGCCATCTGGTTCTTCCTCGCCATCGAGGGGGCAGCCATGGCCGCGGAGGAAGCCAAGGACCCGAAACGCACCATCCCGCGCGCCTATATCGCCGGCATCCTGACCCTGGTGTTCCTGGCCATGGGCGTGATGGTGATGGCCGGTGGCGTGGGCGACTGGAAGGCCCTGTCCGGTATCAACGACCCGCTGCCGCAGGCGATGAAAACCGTGGTCGGCGAGAACTCCGGCTGGCTGCACATGCTGGTGTGGATCGGCCTGTTCGGCCTGGTGGCCAGCTTCCACGGCATCATCCTCGGCTACTCGCGGCAGTTCTTCGCCCTGGCTCGCGCAGGCTACCTGCCGCCGGCCCTGGCCAAGCTGTCGCGCTTCCACACCCCGCACCGCGCCATCATCGCCGGTGGCCTGGTCGGTATCGCGGCGATCTACAGCGACGGCCTGATCGCCCTGCAGGGCATGAGCCTGACCGCCGCGATGATCACCATGAGCGTGTTCGGCGCCATCGTCATGTACATCATGAGCATGCTCAGCCTGTTCAAGCTGCGGAAGAGCGAGCCGCACCTGGAGCGCACCTTCAAGGCACCGGGCTACCCGGTGGTGCCGGGCATCGCCCTGGTCCTGGCGCTGGTGTGCCTGGCCGCGATGATCTGGTTCAACGGCACCATCGCGCTGCTGTTCCTCGGCCTGATGAGCATCGGCATGGTGTACTTCCTGCTGACCGGCGCCCAGCGCGACGCCGTGCCGGCCGACGCTCTGCTGCAACCGTAATAGATCCACGCCCGCCGGCAACGGCGGGACATTTTCAGAACCTGTTCAAAGGCTCGCGAGCTAGAGGCATGCAAGGCAAAAGTCGGCGAGGAAGCGCAGTTTACGAGTGGTAAATGAGCATTCTGAGACGCCGAGTCCCGGCCGGCTTTTAACGCAGCAGGCCCGACGCGCAGCAGACTTTGAGCAGGTTCGTAGGAGATACCCATGGCCAGTTTCAGCCACACCGTCGGCCATCACACCTGGCGCTTCGACAGCCTGCGCGAGGTCATGGCCAAGGCCAGCCCGGCGCGCTCCGGCGACTACCTGGCCGGCGTGGCCGCCAGCAGCGATGCCGAGCGTGTCGCCGCACAGATGGCCCTGGCCAATATCCCGCTCAAGCACTTCCTGAGCGAGGCACTGATTCCCTACGAAGACGACGAGATCACCCGGCTGATCATCGACACGCATGACGCGGCGGCCTTCGCCCCGGTCGCCCATCTCACTGTCGGCGGCTTCCGCGACTGGCTGCTCGGCGAGCGCGCCGACGAGGCCAGCCTGCGTGCCCTGGCTCCCGGACTGACGCCGGAGATGGCGGCGGCGGTGTCGAAGATCATGCGCGTGCAGGACCTGATCCTGGTGGCGCAGAAAATTCGCGTGGTCACCCGTTTTCGCAACACTATGGGCCTGCGCGGACGCATGTCCACGCGCCTGCAGCCCAACCACCCGACCGACGACCCGTCCGGCATCGCCGCGAGCATTCTCGACGGCCTGCTCTACGGCAACGGCGACGCCATGTTCGGCATCAACCCGGCCACCGACAGCCTGGGCGCGCTCACCGATCTGCTGAAGATGCTCGACGCGATCATCCAGCGCTACGAGATCCCCACCCAGGCCTGCGTGCTGACCCATGTCACCAGCTCCATCGCGGCCATCGAGCGCGGCGCGCCGGTGGACCTGGTGTTCCAGTCCATCGCCGGCACCGAGGCGGCCAACGCCGGCTTCGGCATCACCCTGCAGGTGCTGCAGGAGGGCTACGAGGCCGGGCTGTCGCAGCAGCGCGGGACGCTGGGCGACAACCTGATGTATTTCGAGACCGGCCAGGGCAGCGCACTGTCAGCCAACGCCCACCACGGCGTCGACCAACAGACGTGCGAGGTGCGCGCCTACGCGGTGGCGCGCCACTACAAACCGTTCCTGGTGAACACCGTGGTCGGCTTTATCGGCCCCGAGTACCTGTACAACGGCAAGCAGATCATCCGCGCCGGCCTGGAGGATCACTTCTGCGGCAAGCTGCTCGGCGTGCCGATGGGCTGCGACATCTGCTACACCAACCACGCCGAGGCCGACCAGGACGACATGGACACCCTGCTGACCCTGCTCGGCACGGCCGGCATCAACTTCATCATGGGCATCCCCGGCTCCGACGACGTGATGCTCAACTACCAGACCACCTCGTTCCACGACGCGCTCTACGCCCGTCAGGTGCTTGGCCTGCGCCCGGCGCCGGAGTTCGAGGCGTGGCTGGAGCGCATGGAAATCCTCTCCCAGCGCGATGGCCAGGTGCGCCTCGGCGGCAACCTGCCGCCGGCATTTCGCCAGGCGCTGGCGCAGTTGGGCTAGATGATTGCGCGGGTTGCACCCGCCCTACGACGTGTAGGGCGGGTGCAACCCGCGGGAGCTACACAAGGAAACAAGCGTTGAAAGACGACAAGCCACTGAGCGGTGCCATCGACAATCCCTGGCAGGAACTGCGCCGCCTGACCCCGGCGCGCATCGCCCTGGGCCGCGCCGGCACCAGCCTGCCGACCGATGCGCAGCTGGACTTCCAGTTCGCGCATGCCCAGGCACGCGATGCCGTGCACCTGCCGCTGGACTGTTCCGCGCTGGCCGCGCAGCTCGGCGGCGATGGCCAGCAAGCGCTGCTGCTGCACAGCGCGGCGGCGGACCGGCATACCTACCTGCAACGCCCCGATCTGGGCCGGCGGCTGGATGCGGCCTCGGTCGAACTACTGCGCCAGCATCGCGCCAAGCATCCCGACGGCTACGATCTGGCTATCGTGATCGCCGATGGCCTCTCGGCCCTGGCCGTGCAGCGCCACAGCCAGCCATTCCTGCAGCGCCTGCGCGAGCAGATGGCCGCGTACGACTGGTCGCTGGCACCGCTGTGCCTGGTGCCGCAGGGACGGGTGGCGGTGGCCGACGAGGTGGCCGAGCTGCTCGGCGCGAAGATGGTGGTGATCCTGATCGGCGAGCGTCCGGGCCTGAGTTCGCCGGACAGCCTCGGCCTGTACTTCACCTATGCGCCGAAGGTCGGGCTGACCGACGCCTTCCGCAACTGCATCTCCAACGTGCGCCTGGAGGGCCTCAGCTACGGCCTGGCCGCGCACAAGCTGCTGTACCTGATGCGCGAGGCCTGCCGGCGCAAGCTGTCGGGCGTCAGTCTGAAGGATGAAGCCGAACTGCCCGGCCTGGATGGCGAGCAGCCGGCGCGGCTGAATTTTCTGGTGGATTCGTTGCAGTAACCGCTGGCGGAAAAACGCTGCGCGGGGGCTCGATCGGGGTTGTTCAGCGACGGGCCTCAGCGCGTTTGTGCAGCCAGGCGGCGATGCTGGAGTACAGGCTCAGTACTAGCAGAGCGGCGCACACCAGCAGCCACCACTGCAGATGCAGGCCATAGTGCGGTGGCGAATGCAGCACGCCGGTTATCCAGAACAGCGCCAGCGGTATTGCCAGCAGAGTGGCGCACCAAGCGCGGCCCCAGGAGCGGCAGTACGACCGGGGCCGCAGCACGGCCAGCAGCAAGCCGCACTCGGCCAGCGTGATGGCGCAGAACAGCAGCACCCACTGCAGCGGATAGGCTGGCTCCATGCCCTCAGGCATGGAGCGACGCAGCCAGTAGTCCGGCAGGCTGCCGCCATAGATGACCATGGCGCAGCCGAGCACGGCGCAGAGGGGGAGCGGCAGGTGGCGCAGTGCGGTCATCGGTGCCGGCATCCAGCGGGGAGAGGAGCCGATTATGCGCAAAGTCCTGGTGGAGCGTCGTTATTCAGATCGCCACCAGGCCACGCACGCCATCCGCTTCCATGGTTTCGCCGCGGCCCTGCTGGACGATCTCGCCGCGACTCATCACCAGGTACTGGTCGGCCAGCTCGGCGGCGAAATCGTAGAACTGCTCGACCAGCAGGATGGCCATGTCGCCGCGCTCGGCGAGCTTGCGGATGACCACGCCGATCTCCTTGATCACCGAGGGCTGGATACCCTCGGTGGGCTCGTCGAGGATCAGCAGGCGCGGCTTGCTGGCCAGCGCCCTGCCGATGGCCAGCTGTTGCTGCTGGCCGCCGGAGAGGTCGCCGCCACGGCGCTGCTTCATCTCGCGCAGCACCGGGAACAGCTCGTAGATGAACTCGGGGACGGTCTTGGCCTCGCTGGCGCCGAAGCGGGACAGGCCCATCAGCAGGTTCTCCTCCACGGTCAGGCGCGGGAAGATCTCGCGGCCCTGCGGCACATAGGCGATGCCTGCGTGCACACGTTGGTGCGGCTTGTGGCCGTTGATGGTCTGGCCTTCCCAGTTGATGCTGCCTTCCTTGGCCGGAATCAGGCCCATCAGGCATTTCAGCAGGGTGGTCTTGCCCACGCCGTTACGCCCGAGCAGGCAGGTGACTTCGCCAACCTTGGCCTCGAAGGACAGGCCGCGCAGGATGTGGCTGCCGCCGTAGTACTGGTGAAGCTGTTGGACTTGCAGCATGGTCTTTGTCCTTGTCTGATCGTGCCCACGCTCTGCGTGGGTATGCATCGGGCGACGCTTTGCGTCGCTGGAACGCGGAGCGTCCCGGGAGGGGTTCCCACGCTGGAGCGTGGGAACCATCAGCGGATCATTAGTCAGCGGCCGAGATAGACTTCGATCACCCGTTCGTTGGCCTGCACATCTTCCAGTGAGCCCTCGGCCAGCACGCTGCCCTGGTGCAGCACGGTGACGTGGTCGGCGATGGTGCCGACGAAGCCCATGTCGTGCTCGACCACCATCAGCGAGTGCTTGCGCGCCAGCGACTTGAACAGCTCGGCGGTGAACTCGGTTTCGGCGTCGGTCATGCCGGCTACCGGCTCGTCGAGCAGCAGCAGTTGCGGGTCCTGGACCAGCAGCATGCCGATCTCGAGGAACTGCTTCTGGCCGTGCGACAGCAGCCCGGCCGGACGATGCCGCGAGCCTTCCAGGCGGATGGTGCTGAGCACTTCCTCAATACGGTCTTTCTGCGTACCGGAAAGCTTGGCGCGCAGGCTGGCCCACACCGACTTGTCGGTCTTCAGCGCCAGCTCCAGGTTCTCGAACACGCTCAGCGCCTCGAAAACCGTGGGTTTCTGGAACTTGCGGCCGATGCCGGCCTGGGCGATCTCGACCTCGCTCATCTGCGTCAGGTCGAGGGTCTCGCCGAAGTAGGCATGGCCGTTGTCCGGGCGGGTCTTGCCGGTGATCACGTCCATCATGGTGGTCTTGCCGGCGCCGTTGGGGCCGATGATGCAGCGCAGTTCGCCGACACCGATGTACAGGTTGAGATCGGTGATGGCGCGGAAGCCGTCGAAGCTGACGTTGATGCCTTCCAGGGTGAGGATGGTGCCGTGGCGCACATCCAGGCCCTTGGCCGCGGCGCTGCCGAGGCCGACTGCATCGCGGCCGCTGCCGGCCGGGTCGAAGGCGGGTTCGAGCATGAATTCGGGTACCGGAGTGGCTCTCATTGGTCCTTCTCCGTGGAAATCGTCAGGAGCGCGTCGCGAGCAATTTCAGCTGCAAGGCGCGCGGCGCACAGCGACGAGGCAGTACGAGCGGGTACGGCGAGGAGCGAGCACCGCGCAACGCCGCAGATGAAATGCGCAGTAGCGATCATGATGACTTCCTCTTGATCAGACCGATCACGCCGTTTGGTAGGAACAGCGTAATGACGATGAACAGCGCACCGAGGGCGAACAGCCAGTATTCCGGGAAGGCCACGGTGAACCAGCTCTTCATGCCGTTGACCAGGCCGGCGCCGAGCAGCGGGCCGATCAGCGTGCCGCGCCCGCCGAGGGCGACCCAGATGGCGGCCTCGATGGAGTTGGTCGGCGACATCTCGCTGGGGTTGATGATGCCTACCTGCGGCACGTACAGCGCGCCGGCCAGACCGCACAACACTGCGCTCAATACCCAGATGAACAGCTTGTAGCCGCGCGGGTCGTAGCCGCAGAACATCAGGCGGTTCTCCGCATCGCGCAGCGCCGTCAGCACCCGGCCGAACTTGCTGCGCGCCAGCATGAAGCCCAGCGCCAGGCTGCCGACCAGCAGCAGTACGGTGCAGAAGAACAGGAAGGCGCGGGTGCCCGGCGCGGTGATATCGAAGCCGAGGATGGTGCGGAAGTTGGTGAAACCGTTGTTGCCGCCGAAGCCGGTCTCGTTGCGGAAGAACAGCAGCATGCCGGCGAAGGTCAGCGCCTGGGTCATGATCGAGAAGTACACGCCCTTGATCCGCGAGCGGAAGGCGAAGAAGCCGAACACCAGGGCCAGCAGGCCGGGCGCCAGCACCACCAGGCACAAGGCCCAGAGGAAGTTGCTGGTGCCGTACCAGTACCAGGGCAGCTCGCTCCAGGCGAGGAAGCTCATGAAGGCCGGCAGGCCGTCACCGGCCGATTGCCGCATCAGGTACATGCCCATGGCGTAGCCGCCGAGGGCGAAGAACAGGCCGTGGCCCAGCGAGAGCATGCCGGCGTAGCCCCAGACCAGGTCCAGCGCCAAGGCGACGATGGCGTAGCAGAGGATCTTGCCGACCAGGGTCAGGCCATAGGCCGAGACGTGCAGGGCGTTGTCCGCCGGCAGCAGGTGCAGCAGCGGCATGGCCAGCAGGATGGCAAGGACCAGTCCACCAACTGCTAGCGAGGCTTTCGGCCCGATGGCATTGCTGGCTCGCGCCAGCAGCGTTTGATTAATCGCATTCATCTGTCACTCGTCCTTTAAATCCGTAGGGCGGGTGCAACCCGCGGCTGCAGCGATGCGTTCGATCTGTCGCGCGGGTTTCACCCGCCCTACGGTCGATGGCGCAATAAGGGTCGCGGTCATCAGTCGATCACCCGTCCCTTGAGAGCGAAGAGGCCTTGCGGACGTTTCTGGATGAACAGAATGATCAACGCGAGGATCAGGATCTTGCCGAGCACGGCGCCGATCTGCGGCTCCAGCAGCTTGTTGGCGATGCCTAGGCCGAAGGCGGCCAGCACGCTACCGGCCAGTTGGCCGACGCCGCCGAGTACCACCACCAGGAAGGAGTCGATGATGTAGCTCTGGCCCAGGTCCGGGCCGACGTTGCCGATCTGGCTCAGGGCCACGCCACCGAGGCCGGCGATGCCGGAGCCGAGGCCGAAGGCCATCATGTCCACCCGCCCGGTCGGCACGCCGCAGCAGGCGGCCATGTTGCGGTTCTGGGTGACGGCACGGACGTTGAGGCCCAGGCGGGTCTTGTTCAGCAGCAGCCAGGTCAGTGCCACCACGAACAGCGCGAAGCCGATGATCACCATGCGGCTGTAAGGCAGTACCAGGTTCGGCAGCACCTGCACGCCGCCGGACAGCCAGCCGGGGTTGGCGACCTCGACGTTCTGCGCGCCGAACACCACGCGCACCAGCTGGATCAGCATCAGACTGATGCCCCAGGTGGCCAGCAGGGTTTCCAGCGGGCGGCCGTAGAGGTGGCGGATCACCGTGCGCTCCAGCGCCATGCCGATGGCGGCGGTGACGAAGAAGGCCACCGGCAGGGCGGCCAGCGGGTAGAGGGCGAGGTAGCCGGGAGCGAATTTCTGGAAGGCGATCTGCACCATGTAGGTGGTGTAGGCGCCGAGCATCAGCATCTCGCCGTGGGCCATATTGATCACGCCCAGAAGCCCGAAGGTGATGGCCAGGCCAAGGGCGGCGAGCAGCAGGATGCTGCCAAGACTCAAGCCGCTAAACGCCTGGCCGAGCAGCTCGCCAACCAGCAGGCGACGCTTGACCTGGGCCAGGCTGGTCTCGGCGGCGGTGCGTACGGCGGCGTCGCTTTCCACGCCTTCGGCCAGCAGGCCTTCCAGGCGGGTGCGGGCCAGCGGGTCGCCGCTCTCGCCGAGCAGGCGCACGGCGCTCAGGCGCACGGCCGGGTCGGGATCGACCAGCTGCAGGTTGGCCAGGGCCAGGGCCAGGGCGGCGCGCACGCTGTCGTCCTGTTCGCCGGCGACGCGGGCATTCAGCAGTTCCAGCTGGGCCGGCTTGGCGCTCTTCTGCAGCTGCTGGGCGGCGGCCAGGCGCGTGGCCGGTTCTGCGGCGAGCAGTTGCTGGCTGGCCTGCACGTTGGCCAGCAGGCCGCGCAGGCGGTTGTTCAGGCGCAGCTTCTTCGGCGGTGAGGCGGGTTGAGCCTCGCCCTCGGCGGCGACGAACTGGCCGTCCTGTTCGATAAAGGCGGTTTTGCCGCTGTCGGCGGCCAGGCGGCCGGCCTGCAAGGCATCGAGCAGCGGCTGGCGAGTGGCATCGGGCTGTGCGGCCCAGCTCTCGAGGAGCTTGGCCTGCTTGGTCGGGTTGGCGGCGACGAAGTCACTGGCGTCGCCGGCATGGGCGGTCAGTGGCAGCAGCAGCGCCAGTGACAGCAGGATTCGGTAAAGGGCAGTGGGCATTGCGGATGAGTCCTTTGCAGGTGGCCGTAGCCCGGATGCAATCCGGAGGCGATTCCCGGATTGCATCCGGGCTACGAGCCCGAGAGAGATCGGTGTCGGCTGACACACCCTCTCCCCTGGCCCCTCTCCCGGAGGGAGAGGGGAAGCGTGTGGTGCCATGAGAGGTCTACGGTGGCTGGCGCTCCGTCACCCCTCGCCTCATGGGAGAGGGGCTGGGGATGCCATGACGCACGCGGACTCCCCGAAAGCCTCACTCAGCTCAGTTGGACTTCACCGCGTAGTCCGGCTTCTTGTCGTTGCCGGGGATGAAGGGGCTCCACGGTTGGGCGCGCAGCGGGCCTTCGGTCTGCCAGACGATGGAGAACTGACCGTCCTCCTGGACTTCGCCGATCATCACCGGCTTGTGCAGGTGGTGGTTGGTCTTGTCCATGGTCAGGGTGTAGCCGCTCGGCGCGGCGAATGTCTGGCCGGCCAGGGCCTCGCGCACCTTGTCGACGTCGGTGGTACCGGCCTTTTCCACGGCCTGGGCCCACATGTTGATGCCGACGTAGGTGGCTTCCATCGGGTCGTTGGTCACCGCGGTCTGGTAGTTCGGCAGGTTCTTGGCCTTGGCATAGGCCTTCCACTTGTCGACGAAGGCGGTGTTGACCGAGTTGTCCACCGACTGGAAGTAGTTCCAGGCCGCCAGCTGGCCAACCAGCGGCTTGGTGTCGATGCCGCGCAGTTCTTCCTCGCCGACCGAGAAGGCCACCACCGGGATGTCGGTGGCTTCGATGCCCTGGTTGGCCAGTTCCTTGTAGAACGGCACGTTGGAGTCGCCGTTGACGGTGGAGATCACCGCGGTCTTGCCGCCGGCGGAGAACTTCTTGATGTTGGCGACGATGGTTTGATAGTCGCTATGACCGAAGGGGGTGTAGACCTCTTCGATATCCTTGTCCTGCACGCCTTTGGAATGCAGGAAGCTGCGCAGGATCTTGTTGGTGGTGCGCGGGTAGACGTAGTCGGTGCCGAGCAGAAAGTAGCGCTTGGCGCCGCCGCCGTCTTCGCTCATCAGGTACTCGACGGCCGGGATGGCCTGCTGGTTTGGCGCCGCACCGGTGTAGAAGACGTTCGGCGACATCTCTTCGCCTTCGTACTGGACCGGGTAGAACAGCAGGCCGTTGAGTTCCTCGAATACCGGCAGCACGGACTTGCGCGATACCGAGGTCCAGCAGCCGAAGACCACGTCGACCTTGTCCTGGGTCAGCAGCTGGCGTGCCTTCTCGGCGAACAGCGGCCAGTTGGAGGCCGGGTCGACCACCACCGCTTCCAGCTGCTTGCCATTGACGCCGCCCTTGGCGTTGATCTCGTCGATGGTCATCAGCGCCATGTCTTTCAGCGAGGTCTCGGAGATGGCCATGGTGCCGGACAGCGAGTGCAGGATGCCGACCTTGATGGTCTCGGCGGCCTGTACGGTCCAGGTCATGCCCATGGCGGCGATGGAAGCGGAAAGGGTGAAGGCCTTGATCAGGCTGCGACGTTGCATAGTGCGATCTCCATTCACGAACTTGAGTGTTGAACTGCTGGGTTGTTGTTATCCGTTCTGGCAGTGGAACCAAGGTCATCGCGCTCGCCCTGCGCCGCCTGCGCCTTCTGTCGGGCGCTGTGCAGCATGTGCAGAGTGAGCTTGCGCACTTCCGCCTTGCTCTCCTCGATATGGGTCCTGAGCAATAGCTGTGCCTCTTCGCATCGGCGCGCGAGGATCGCGCCGAGAATCCGTCCGTGTTCGTTGTAGGTGGCGGTAATCCGTGGCGTCTGGGTGAAGTCCAGGCGCCTTAGAATGCGGATCTTCTCGGTGACCTCCAGGTGCACGCGGGCCATCTCGCGGTTGCCGCCGGCCTCCACCAGCTGGCAGTGGAACTGTTCGTCGAGCAGGGAAACCGCCCTGCCATCCCGCAGGCGCTGCTCGGGTTGCACCAACCAGGTGCAACTGAGTTGTTGCAGTGCGGGGCTCGGCTCGGCTTCGGGGCGTTGGCACAGGCGACGTACCGCCTCCAGTTCGAGCAGGGTGCGCAGGTCGTAGAACTCCTCGAACTGCTCGAAGTCCAGCGGGCTGACCTGCCAGCCGCTGCGAAAATGCACCTGCAGGTAGCCCTCACGCTGCAGCCGGTACAGCGCCTGGCGCACCGGCGTGCGGCTGACCGCCATCCGTTCGGCCACCTCGCCCTCGCTGAAGCGATCACCCGGCAGCAGGCGGAATTCGAAGATGTCCTCCTTCAACTGCCGGTAGATGCCGTCGGCCAGGCTGGGTGGTGCCACGCGCTTGGACATGTCTTCAGCCCTTGAGGCTGGTGATAAAGGCGCGCCAGCCGCCGAAGCTGGTGATGTCGCGGGCGCCGGCCAGCGCATAGGGCTCGCAGATAAAGCCCTTGACCCAGCGGCCGTCGGCCAGCTGCAGGTTGCCGATGCCCAGCGGCGGCGGGATCTCGGCGACGAACTCACCGAAGCGCGCCTGCGGTACATCCCACAGCTCGACGATGATCTCGGCGCCGTCCTCACTGACCCGCGCCAGGCCCGGCTTGGGCGGCACGGTGCCGGGCAGGGCATACAGCCGGTAGCTGGCGGCGCTGGTGGTCTGCTCGACCAGCACCGCGTCGCGGGTGAGTAGCTGGAAATTGAGCGGCATGCCGGTGAGGTGTGCGCCAACCACGGCCACGCGCACGCTGCCCGGTGCCTGGGCGGATACAGTCTGGGCCGGCAGCGAGCGGCCGGTGGCGCCCAGTGGCAGAGCGAGGAATTCCTGCCAGCGGCGACCGAGGGCGGCCAGGGCCTGGTCGTGCCAGGCCGGGGCGAGCAGGGTGATGCCGGCCGGCAGGCCATCGGCGCGCAGGCCTGCGGGTACAGCGAGGGCAGACAGGTCGGCGAGGTTGGTGAAGTTGGTGTAGGTGCCGAACTGGCTGTTGAACAGCACAGGCTCGGCCTCCATCTCGGCCAAGGTGCGGATGGTCGGCGAGGTCGGCACCACCAGAGCGTCGAAACCGGCCAGGGCGTCGTTGATCTGGCGCGCCAGCTCGGCGCGGATGTACTCGGCCTTGTAGGCATCGCAGGCGCTGTATTTCTCGCCGTTGGCGACTATGCCGCGCACCACCGAGTTGATGTGGGCGGGCTCGACAGCTTCCAGCGCCACCGTGCGTTCGGCGACCCAGGAACCGTAGTAGAGCTGCTCGGCCAGTTGCTGGAAGGGGCTGAAGTCGATCTCCACCAGCTCGGCGCCCAGCTCGCGCAGCTTGCCCAGCGCCTGCTCGAAGACCTGCTGGTTGCCGGCATCGCCGAAGAACTCGGGCGCCGCCGGCACGGCCAGGCGCGGCTTGGCCGGCATGCCGACCTTGGCGTTGTTGGGGTTCTTGCGGCTGTAGGCATCGCTGGCGTCATAGCCGCCGGCGATGTTGGCCACGGCCTGGGCGTCGGCCACGGTCAGGGCGAATACCGAGATGCAGTCCAGGCTGCGGCAGGCCGGTACCAGGCCTGTGGTGGACAGCCAGCCCTTGGTCGGTTTGAGCCCGACGATATTGTTGAAACCGGCCGGCACGCGGCCTGAGCCGGCGGTGTCGGTACCCAGGGCGAAGGGCACCAGGCCGCGCGCCACCACGCTTGCCGAGCCGGAGCTGGAACCGCCGCTGACGTAATCCGGGTTGAAGCTGTTGGGCACCGCGCCGTAGGGCGAGCGCGTGCCGACCAGGCCGGTGGCGAACTGGTCGAGATTGGTCTTGCCGATGACGATGGCGCCGGCGGCGCGCAGCTTGGCGACCACATGGGCGTCCTGCTCGGCCGTGTAGGCGAACTCGGGGCAGGCGGCGGTGGTTTTCCATCCTGCCGCGTCGATGTTGTCCTTGATGGCGAAGGGCACGCCGTACAGCGGCAGCTTGCTCAAGTCATCTTCGACGGCGGCCAGGCGCTCGGCGAGGGCGTCGAGTTGGGCCTGCAGCTGGATCGGTGTGGCCAGGCTTATCCAGGCCGGATCGTCGCTCGCCAGTTGCGCGAGCAGCTCGGCGAGCACGCTCGGTTGCAGTTGTTCGCTGCGATAGGCCTGTTGCCATTCGCCCAGGGTCCAGCCGAATCCGCTGTGGGACATCTTTCTCGGTTCCTTCTTGTATCCAAGTTGGAATTTCCAGAGCAGATGTTGTGCCAGTTCGTTAAGTGATTGTTTCGTAAGTTATTTTGCTTTTTATAGGGCGTGCGGAGGCGCACCGCCGCCCCGTTTGTGGGCCGGCGGGCTGTGCTGGTGCGCCAGGAGAGGGCGGGGTCAGGGGGCGAGGTAGCCGCGCACGCCGGTGAAGATAATTTGCGCGGCCAGGGCGCAGACGAACAGGCCCATCAGGCGGCTGAGAATCTGCAGGCCCTGCTGGCCGAGCAGGCGCTCGACCTTGTCGGAGAGATACAGCACCAGGCCGACGGTGGCGCTGGCAATGGCGATGGCGATGATGGCGGAGAGCTTGTCGTCCCACTCCGGCTGGCTGATGCCCATCACCAGCAGCGCACCGATGGTGCCGGGCCCGACGGTGAGCGGAATGGTCAGCGGTACGATGGTGACGTCCTGCTGCACGTTGTCGGCCTGCACCGCCGACTTGCCCTGGGCCATGCCCAGCGCGGAGATGAACAGCACGCTGCCGGCGCCGATGCGGAAGGCGTCGGCGGTGATGCCGAAGATCTCGAAAATGGTCTGGCCGAACAGGTAGAGCAGCACGCTGGACACCAGGGTGCCGAGCGCCACCTTCCAGGCCAGCCTCTTGCGCTCCTTGGCGCTGTAGCCCGGGGTCAGGCTGATGAAGCAGGACAGCACGAAGAACGGGCTGTAGAGGACCAGCATCTTCAGATAGACGGTGAACAGTAGCGACAGCATGGACAGGGCTCTTCAGGGGCAGAGGGGCACAGCATAGAAGGCGATGGTCGACCACCGCCAGCATTCAGGAGGGCAGGGCGTCGCGCTGGCGGCGTTCGCGTTCGCCCACCCAGTGGGCTATCAGGTCGCGCAGTTGCGACATTTCCACCGGCTTGGACATGTGCCCGTCCATGCCGACCTGGCGCGCGCGCTCCTTGTGCTCGGAGAGGATATGCGCGGTCAATGCCACCACCGGCGTGCGCCCGCGCTGCTCGCGCTGCTCCCAGGCGCGCAGCTGTTCGGTGGCGGAGAAACCGTCGAGCACCGGCATCTCGCAGTCCATCAGCACCAGGTCGTATTGCTGCTCCTGCATGGCGCGCAGGGCTTCCTCGCCGTTGCTGGCGGTGTCCGGGCGCAGGTTGAGCTTGCTCAGCATGCCACGGATGACCTTGGTGGAAATGCTGTTGTCTTCGGCGACCAGGATGCGGAAGTCTTCCGGCACCTGCAGCGGGCCGCTGTCGACCTGCGGCTGTCGCGGCGCGCCGGCCTGGCGCTGGGCCAGTTCGTCGGCCAGGGTGGTCTTCAGCGTGTAGCCGGCCACCGGCTTGGCCAGGATGCGCTTGATCCCGGCGTTGCGCGCGATGATCTTGCTCGGCGCATTGCTGATGCCGGTGAGCATGATCAGCAGGATGTCGTGGTTGAGGTTGGGGTCTTCCTTGATCTTGGCCGCCAGCTGCATGCCGGTCATGCCGGGCATTTCCTGGTCCAGCAGCACCGCGTCGAAGAATTCGCGCAGGTGCGCCTTGGTGCGCAGCAGGGCCAGGGCCTCCTTGCCGGACGCCACGGCGCTGACCTGCAGGCCCCAGGCCGCGCACTGCTGCTGCAGCACCTTGCGGCAGGTCTCGTTGTCGTCCACCACCAGCAGGCGCGCGCCTTGCAGCGGGCCGTCGAGGTCGGCGGTGGGTTGTTCCAGGCGTTGCGGGTCGAGCGGCAGGGTCAGCCACAGGGTGCTGCCGGCGCTGCCGCCGCTCTGCACGCCGAACTCGCCCTCCATCAGGCGCACCAGCTGGCGGGCGATGATCAGGCCCAGGCGGCCGCCGAGCTTGCTGGCGCTGAGGAAGTCACTGCTGTGCAGCTGGGTGTTGAGCAACGCATCGCGCTCGCTCGGTTCCAGCGGGCGCCCGCTGTCCTGCACGGCGATGCGCAGGCGTGGCTCCCTGGCTTCGCTGTCCAGCGCCACCACCAGCAGGATCTCGCCCTCGTCGGTCTGGCGGAAGGCGTTGTCCAGCAGGCTCATGAGGATCTGCCGCAGGCGCGTCGGGTCGCCGCTGATCACCCGCGGCACTTGCGGCTGGGTGAAGCTGATCAGCTCGACCTTCTGCTGCTCGGCCTTGGCGCGGAAGATGTCCAGGCAGTCGTCGATCAGCGCGTTGAGGTCGAACTGCACGTCGTCCAGCTCGATCTGCCCGGACTCCAGCTTGGAGATGTCGAGAATCTCGTTGATCAGGGTCAGCAGCTCGTTGCCGGAGCTGTGAATGGTCTGCACGTAGTCGCGCTGCTTGGCCGACAGCGGCGTGCCCAGCAGCAGCTCGGTCATGCCCAGCACGCCGTTCATGGGCGTACGGATCTCGTGGCTCATCTTGGCCAGGAACTCGGCCTTGGCCTTCAGCTCGGCGCTGGTGGCGGCCTCGTTGGTGCGACGGAACAGGGTGTCGCTCTGGATCTGCCGCTGGCGCTCGGACAGCGCGATGCTGAGCACCAGGCCGGCGACCATGGCCACGCTGAACAGGCAAAGCACCAGCCAGCCGGGATTGAGCTGGTCGAAACCGAACAGCACCGGGCCGAGGGTGGCGAAGCCGATATCGAAGATCAGCATGCCGGCGAATATCAGGCGCGCCGGGCGGTAGCCGCCGCGCCAGTGGACGAAGGCCACGGCCGGCACGGTCAACGCCACCAGCACCACCAGGCCGTAGACCAGCCAGCTGTGCCAGAACAGGCCGGTGAAGCCGATCATGGCCGCGGCCAGCGCGAGCACGGCGAACTCCAGGTGCAGCACATGGCGCAGCGGGCTGCGCTCGGCCTTGCTGCCGCTGAAGAAGAAGCGGGTGTAGCCGAGGATGCACAGGGCGGCGGTCAGCGCCGCCAGGTCGGCGATCAGCGACTGGTTGTAGCTCTGTTCCGGGAGCAGCACCGCCAATAGACCGATGTTGGCGGTAGCGCACAGGGCCAGGGCGACGTGCATGCCGGCCAGCCACAGGTTGCTGGCGGTCGGCGAGTAGGCCATGCGCAGCAGGTTGAACAGGGCCAGCAGCAGCAGGCCGCCGAGCAGAGCACCGAACAGATAGGCCGGCTTCTCCTGGGCGACCAACTGGGTCTCGTCGATCACCTTGAACCACATCATCAGCGCGTGGTTGGAGGTCATGCGCAGGTAGGCGACCCGCGGCTGGTTGTCGTTGGGCAGGCTGAACAGGTAGGCCCGCGACGGCAGCGGCCGCGAGCTCAGGGTCAGAGCCTCGCCGGTGCGTAGCTGCTGCTCCAGCACGCCGTCCTGGACCAGATAGAAGTCCAGGTGCTGCACGCGCGGGGCGAACAGCCACAGCCAGTGCGGGGCGGAGAGGGCGCGGGTATCGACTTTCAGCCAGATGGCCTGGGGTGAAGCGGGGAGGGTGAAGGCGAGGCGGTCGAGGGGCTGGAAGCGCGAGCTCTGGGCCTGGACCTCGTCGAAGGTCAGCTGGGCCGACTTGTCGAGCAGGATCGACCAGCTTTCCTCGGCCGTCGGCGCAGCCGTGGCCAGAGCCGGCAGACCCAGGAGCAGGCTGACGATGAGTCCTGTGGCGATCCAGAGCCGGCGCACGGCGGAGTCCCTTCTTCGATAGATTTCCGGATTATAGCTATGGGTAATACATAAAAGGCAGTCGTGGCGGCGGCCTTAGTGGGAGCTTTACCGCATCTTTACCCTGTAACCCGTCTCGAATCGGCATTCGAGACGGTTTTGCGCAGATCGTTCGCGCACGCAGCAGGCGCCTACCACAGATTTATCGAACATTAGACTAAGGTCTAATGCCGGCCCTGCAACGTCCGACTAGCCTTCCAGATCAGAACAATCACAAGAAAAGACGTCCGGGTAAAGGGCGATCCTCGCTCTCTGCCGACTGGCGTCGGGAGGCACCCCATGAGCGTAGCAACGGCAGACGCCGGCCAGGCACAGGCCGGACCCATGACCGCCGAGGAGCGAAAAGTGATTTTCGCCTCATCCCTCGGCACCGTCTTCGAGTGGTACGACTTCTACCTGTACGGTTCGCTCTCGGCGATCATCGCGGCGCAGTTCTTCTCCGGGGTCAACCCGACCGCGGCCTTCATCTTCGCCCTCATGGCCTTCGCCGCCGGCTTCGCGGTACGGCCGTTCGGCGCCATCTTCTTCGGTCGCCTGGGCGACCTGGTCGGGCGCAAGTACACCTTCCTCATCACCATCCTGATCATGGGCCTGTCGACCTTCATCGTCGGCATCCTGCCGTCGTATGCCAGTTGGGGCATCGCGGCGCCGATCATCCTCATCGTGCTGCGGCTGTTCCAGGGCCTGGCCCTGGGTGGCGAGTACGGCGGCGCGGCGACCTACGTGGCCGAGCACGCACCGCATGGCCGGCGCGGCTTCTACACCTCGTGGATCCAGACCACCGCCACGCTGGGCCTGTTCCTCTCGCTGCTGGTGATCCTCGGTACCCGCACCTGGCTCGGCGAGGAAGCGTTCGCCGCCTGGGGCTGGCGCATCCCGTTCCTGCTGTCGATCCTGCTGCTGGCAATCTCGGTGTGGATTCGCCTGACCCTGAGCGAGAGCCCGGCCTTCAAGAAGATGAAGGAGGAGGGCAAGACCTCCAAGGCGCCGCTGACCGAGGCCTTCGGCCGCTGGGAGAATGCCAAGGTGGCGCTGGTCGCCTTGTTCGGCGGCACCGCCGGCCAGGCGGTGGTCTGGTACACCGGCCAGTTCTACGCGCTGTTCTTCCTGACCCAGACGCTGAAGGTGGAGGCGGCCACGGCGAATATCCTGATCGCCCTGTCGCTGCTGATCGGCACGCCGTTCTTCATCGTGTTCGGCTGGCTGTCGGACAAGATCGGGCGCAAGCCGATCATCCTCGGCGGCTGCCTGGTCGCGGCGCTGACCTACTTCCCGCTGTTCGGCCTGATCACCCACTACGCCAACCCGGCGCTGGAGCAGGCCCAGGTCTCGGCGCCGGTGACGGTGGTGGCCGATCCCAACGAGTGCTCCTTCCAGTTCAACCCGGTGGGCACCTCGAAGTTCGTCACCTCCTGCGATATCGCCAAGGGCTTCCTGGCGCGCAACTCGGTGAACTACGCCAACGAGGAGGCGCCGGCCGGCACCCCGGCGAGCATCCGTATCGGCGAGCAGACCATCGCCTCGTTCTCCGGCGCCGGCATGCCGGCCGACCAGTTCAAGGCGCAGTCCGATGCCTTCAACGCCAAGATGACCGAGGTGATCCGCAGCGCTGGCTACCCGGCCAAGGCCGACCCGGCGCAGATCAACACGCCGATGCTGGTACTGCTGCTGACCGTGCTGGTGCTGTTCGTGACCATGGTCTACGGGCCCATCGCCGCGCTACTGGTCGAGCTGTTCCCCACGCGCATCCGCTACACGGCGATGTCGCTGCCGTACCACATCGGCAACGGCTGGTTCGGCGGCTTCCTGCCGACCACCGCTTTCGCCATGGTCGCCGCCACCGGCAACATCTACTACGGGCTGTGGTACCCGATCGTGGTGGCGGTGATGACCTTCATCATCGGCCTGTTCCTGATGCCGGAGACCAAGGATCGCGATCTGCGTAACTGGCACTAACGGCAGTAGGGTGGTCTCGCCGCGCAGCGGCAGCCCACCCTGCGGATCTGATCGCAATGCAGAAACGAAAAGGCCCCGCAATGCGGGGCCTTTTTTCTATCGGCTGAAAATCAGCTCTCGCCTTGCTCGCGGGCAATGGCGCGGTAGCCGATATCGGTGCGGTAGAAGCTGCCGTTCCAGCAGATCTGCTCGGCCAGGCGGTAGGCCTGCTGCTGGGCATCGGACACGCTCTTGCCGATGGCGGTGGCGCACAGCACGCGGCCACCGGCGGTGACCACTTCACCGGCCGAGTTCAGCGCGGTACCGGCGTGGAACACCTTGCCGTCGATCTTGGCGGCGGCGTCCAGGCCTTCGATCACGTCGCCCTTGGCGTAGTCGGCCGGGTAGCCACCGGCGGCGATCACCACGCCCACGGTCGGACGCGGGTCCCAGGTCGCTTCGACCTTGTCCAGCGCCTTGGCCAGGGCGGCCTCGACCAGCAGTACCAGGGAGCTTTCCAGGCGGACCATGATCGGCTGGGTTTCCGGGTCGCCGAAGCGGCAGTTGAACTCGATGACCTTGGGCTTGCCGGCCTTGTCGATCATCAGGCCTGCGTAGAGGAAGCCGGTGTAGACGTTGCCTTCGGCAGCCATGCCGCGCACGGTCGGGTAGATCACTTCGTCCATCACGCGCTGGTGCACGTCCGGGGTGACCACCGGGGCCGGCGAGTAGGCGCCCATGCCGCCGGTGTTCGGGCCGGTGTCGCCGTCGCCGACGCGCTTGTGGTCCTGGCTGGTGGCCATCGGCAGCACGTGCTCGCCGTCGACCATGACGATGAAGCTGGCTTCTTCGCCGTCGAGGAATTCCTCGATCACCACCCGCGCGCCGGCGTCGCCAAATGCATTGCCGCTGAGCATATCGCGCACGGCTTCCTCGGCTTCGGCCAGGGTCATGGCGACGATCACGCCCTTGCCGGCGGCCAGGCCGTCGGCCTTGACCACGATCGGCGCGCCCTTCTCGCGCAGGTAGGCCAGCGCCGGCTCGACTTCGGTGAAGTTCTGGTAGTCGGCGGTGGGGATCGCGTGACGGGCGAGGAAGTCCTTGGTGAAGGCCTTGGAACCTTCCAGCTGGGCGGCGGCAGCGGTGGGGCCGAAGATGTCCAGCTTGCGCGAACGGAACAGGTCGACCACGCCCTTCACCAGCGGCGCTTCCGGGCCGACGATGGTCAGCTGCACGTTCTTCTCGGCGAAGTCGGCCAGCTGCTCGATGGCCAGCACGTCGATGCTCACGTTCTCGCACTTGGCCTCGGTGGCGGTGCCGGCGTTGCCCGGGGCGACGAAGACCTTCTCGACGCGCTTGTCCTGCGCCACTTTCCAGGCCAGGGCATGTTCGCGGCCGCCGCTGCCGATGATCAATACGTTCATGTTGCTCTCCCAGTGGAGGCGGGCCTTGAGCCCGTTTGGTGGATAAGCAGAGCGTTATCCACCCTACGAAATGGGTGCGGAGTAGGGTGGATGGCCGCAGCCATCCACCGCCTCGTCAATCAGTGACGGAAATGACGCATGCCGGTGAACACCATCGCAATCCCCGCCTCATCGGCGGCCGCAATGACTTCCGCATCGCGCATCGAACCACCCGGCTGGATCACCGCGGTGATGCCGTTGGCGGCGGCATTGTCCAGGCCGTCGCGGAACGGGAAGAAGGCGTCGGAGGCCATGACCGAGCCGGCGACCTGCAGGCCGGCGTGCTCGGCCTTGATCGCGGCGATGCGCGCGGAGTTGACGCGGCTCATCTGGCCGGCGCCGACGCCGATGGTCTGACGGCCCTTGGCGTAGACGATGGCGTTGGATTTGACGAACTTGGCCACTTTCCAGGCGAACACCAGGTCGTGCACTTCCTGTTCGGTCGGTGCGCGCTTGGTGACCACTTTCAGGTCTTCGGCCTTGATCATGCCGATGTCACGGCTCTGTACCAGCAGGCCGCCGTTGACGCGCTTGAAGTCCCAGCCAGCGCTACGCTCGGCCGGCCATTCGCCGCACTCGAGCAGGCGCACGTTGGCCTTGGCAGCCACTACGTCGCGGGCGGCCTGGGAGATTTTCGGGGCGATGATCACTTCGACGAACTGACGGTCGACGATGGCTTGGGCGGTCTCGCCGTCCAGCTCGCGGTTGAAGGCGATGATGCCGCCAAAGGCCGACTCGGTGTCGGTGGCGTAGGCCAGGTCATAGGCCTTGCGGATGCCGCCTTCGGCGTCGGTGGCTACGGCCACGCCGCACGGGTTGGCGTGCTTGACGATGACGCAGGCTGGCTTGACGAAGCTCTTCACGCACTCCAGCGCGGCGTCGGTGTCGGCCACGTTGTTGAATGACAGCTCCTTGCCCTGCAGCTGGATGGCGGTGGCGACGCTGGCCTCGCCCTTCTGTGCTTCCACGTAGAACGCCGCGCTCTGGTGCGGGTTCTCGCCGTAGCGCATTTCCTGGGCCTTGATGAACTGGCTGTTGAAGGTGCGCGGGAAGGAACCACGCTCTTCGGTCGACAGGGTGTCGCGGCTCTGGTCGATGGTGCCCAGGTAGTTGGCGATCATGCCGTCGTAGGCGGCGGTGTGCTCGAAGGCCTTGAGGGCCAGGTCGAAGCGCTGGGCGTAGCTCAGGCCACCGGCCTTCAGCGACTCGACGATGCCGGCGTAGTCGCTGGCGTTGACCACGATGGCCACGTCTTTGTGGTTCTTCGCCGCGCTGCGGACCATGGTCGGGCCGCCGATGTCGATGTTTTCGATGGCGTCGGCCAGGTCACAGCCCGGCTTGGCCACGGTGGCGGCGAAGGGGTAGAGGTTGACCGCGACCAGGTCGATCGGCTTGATGCCGTGCTGCTCCATCACGTCGCCGTCCAGGGCGCGACGGCCAAGGATGCCGCCGTGGATCTTCGGGTGCAGAGTCTTCACGCGACCGTCCATCATTTCCGGGAAGCCGGTGTAGTCGGCCACTTCCACGGCCGCGACGCCGTTGTCCTTGAGCAGCTTGTAGGTGCCGCCGGTGGAGAGGATTTCCACGCCCAGGCTGACGAGTTCACGGGCGAACTCGAGGATGCCGGTCTTGTCGGAGACGCTGATCAGGGCGCGGCGAACGGGGAGGCGGGTGGTCTGGTCGGTCATTGCAAAGTCCATCGGAGCTGGAGATTCAGTAAAAAAGGGCGAGCCCCTTTTATGTGCGGGCCGCCCTTTTCCATGTATTCGAGGCTTACAGCAGATCGTATTGCTTGAGCTTCTTGCGCAGGGTGCCGCGGTTCAGGCCGAGCAGCTCGGAGGCCTTGGTCTGGTTGCCCTTGACGTAGTTCATCACGGTCTCCAGCAGCGGCGCTTCGACCTCGGTCAGGACCAGGTTGTAGACGTCGGTGACGTCGGCCCCCTCGAGATGGGCGAAGTAGTTGTGCAGGGCCTTCTCCACGCTGTCGCGCAGGGTTTGGCCCTGCTCGAACGGTGTGTTCAGGTGCTGCTTCAGGTTGGCGTTGTCGCTCACGGGTACTGCCCCATCAAAAACTGATTGCTCAAAAAAAGGCTCGGTCATCCTCGTCATGCGGCCACCCCTTCTCCTTTATTGTTCTGCTCGGCGAAGAACTGCCGAGCGGCGGTGTACTGCGCGTCCGTACTTTCCAGACGATTGAACTCGGCGCGGAACTCGCGGGCGCCGGGTAGCGTTGCCAGGTACCAGCCGACGTGCTTGCGGGCGATGCGTACGCCCATCAGGTCGCCATAGAAGGCGTGCAGCGCGGCCAGGTGTTCCAGCAGGATTCGTTCTACTTCGTACAGCGTCGGCGCCGGCAGCTCCGTGCCGGTCGCCAGGTAATGGGCGATCTCGCGGAAGATCCACGGCCGCCCCTGCGCCGCGCGACCGATCAGCAGGGCATCGGCGCCGGTGGCGTCGAGCACTGCGCGGGCCTTGTGCGGCGAATCGATGTCGCCATTGGCGAACACCGGAATCGAGACCGCCTGCTTGATCGCGGCGATGGTGTCGTACTCGGCCTCGCCGGTGTACAGGTCGGCGCGGGTGCGGCCGTGCACGGCGAGGGCGGCGATGCCGGCCTGCTCGGCGATCTTGGCCACGGTGATGCCGTTCTTGTTGGCGCGATCCCAGCCGGTGCGGATCTTCAGGGTCACCGGCACGTCGACGGCGCTGACCACAGCATTGAGGATCGCCGTCACCAATTCTTCATCTTTCATCAACGCCGAACCTGCGGCCTTGTTGCAGACCTTCTTGGCCGGGCAGCCCATGTTGATGTCGATGATCTGCGCGCCCATCTCCACATTGCGACGAGCGGCCTCGGCCAACATCTCGGGATCGCCACCGGCGATCTGCACCGAGCGCGGCTCGGGATCACCGGTATGGATCATGCGCAGGCTGGATTTGCGGCTGTTCCACAGGCGCACGTCGCTGGTGACCATTTCCGAGACCACCAGCCCGGCGCCGAGGCGCCGGCACAGCTGCCGGAACGGCTGATCGGTGACGCCCGCCATGGGGGCGAGGATCAGCTGATTGGGCAGTGTGTAAGGGCCGATGCGTACCACCGACTGGTCATCCCTGTTGTCTCGAGGGTCGTTTCGGGCAATGGCGTAGCCTGCCAAAGTGCGGAACGGCGATCGGGGGAGTGCGAAAAAGGGAGGGCATGATACCCGCTCTCGGTGACCGGATAAAGGCTGTTTTGAACAAATTATGAGCAGCCATCGGGTTATCGCCGTTGGCTAGGTGGAGTGGCGCAAACGCCGGGAATCCGGCGTTTTCAGCCTATTCCGGGGAGTGGAAGCTGAGGCTGTAGTTGACCGCCTTGGCGCCCGGGTCCTTGATCTCCAGGGAGATGTGGATCGGTGTCTGCGGAGGCATCTCGTCCTGGCCGGCCAGCTCGCCGCTCAGGTACTCGCTGGGGCGGAAGCGGCTGCTGGCGATCAGCTGGCCATTGAGGTCGGCGAAGCGCAGCTCCAGCAGCGGGAAGGGCTGGGCGAAGGGGGCGCGGTTGTAGAGGATGGCGTCGACCATCAGCGCGTCCATGTACTGCGGATGGCTGCGCACCACCAAGTTGGTGCTGCGCACCTGGGAGATATCGACCTTGGACGGCAGGGTGCAGCCGATCTCCGGACAGAGGGTCTCGAACCAGGGGCGGTACTGGTCCTGGCGGGCCAGCTCCTCGAAGTGGTAGATCACGTACTGGGTGGCCAGGGCGGCGGCGGCGATCAGGTTCAGCAGACCCCAGCCAATCCAGCGGCCCCAGGGCTTCTTCGGCTGCTGCCAGTCCAGCTGCAGCGGATCGTCATTCAGGTCGAGCAGGCCGTTGTCGCGCAGCCCCGGCTCGCTGCGCGCGGACTTGGCGGCCGGCTCGGCGGCGATGCCGTAGTCGCCGTCGCCGATTTCCTCGGCATCCTCGTCGGCGCTGAGATCGCCCAGGACTGGCTCGTCGCGCTCGCTTTCCGGTTCCTCGATCGGTTTCGCCTTGCGTGGCGCTTCGGCCCTGATGGCCGGTGCCGGGGCAGGGATCGGTTCCGGGCTGGGCTGCGGCTGATAGTGCGGCTCGGCCGGCGGCTCCACGCGTGGGCGTGCCGTCTGCAGGGCTTCCGGCTTGCGCGGCGGCTCATCCTTGATCAGCGATTCGGCCCAGCTCTCGTCGTGGCGATTGTCTTCCTCGTCGCCATGCAGCAGGTGCTCGTTGTTCTGCGCGGCGTTGCCCATCGCCAGAAACTCGCGGGACAGCTGCATCTCCTGCTCTTCCAGCTTGGCCAGTTCCTCGTCCAGGTCGAGGCTGTCCAGGTCCAGATCATCGTGAATCCACAGGGTGTCGACGGATTTCTTTTCCGCCGCGGGCGCCGGGCTCGGCTGGGTCGGCACTGGTGCGGGTGCCGGCGGTACGGCGGCTGGCTGGCTGGGCGTTGGCGCGGCAGCAGGTGCCGGGCGCGGCGGCTGCGCGGCACTGGGTTGTTCGGCGGGGGCGGCCGGCCTGGCGGGTGCTGGCGGTGGCGTCGCCGCAGCGGGCGCCGGCGTAGTCGGCTTGCTGACTCGATTCTGGTCCACCAGCAGTTGCTGGGCGGCATTGAACACGCGCATGCAGGCCCCGCAGCGCACGGCGCCATGGGCTGCGCCCAGCTGCGCACGGCTGATGCGGAAGCTGGTACGGCAGTGGGGGCATTGAGTGACGAAACTGTCGGTCATGCGGCGGTCCGTGCGAAACAGGGCGCTAGTTTACCCAAGCAGGGGCCTGGGAATACAAGCGCTGCTAGCGCTTCACCCCGCTGATGCGTACCCAGCCGTCCTTGATCGCGGTCGGATCGAGCTCGAAGGCGCCCTCATAGGCGGCGCGCACTTCCTCGGCCTGTTCGGCGAGGATGCCGGACAGCGCCAGGCGCCCGCCGGCCTTGACCAGGGCGCTGATCTGCGGGGCCAGCGACACCAGCGGGCCGGCCAGGATGTTGGCGACCACCACTTCGGCCGGCTGTTGCGGCATGTCGGCGGGCAGGTAGACCGGGAAACGCGCCGGGTCGATGCCGTTGCGCCCGGCATTGTCACGCGAGGCCTCCAGGGCCTGGGGGTCGATGTCGGTGCCGATGGCCTGCGGGGCGCCGAGCAGCAGGGCGGCGATGGCCAGGATGCCCGAGCCGCAGCCGAAGTCGATCACGGTGCAGTCATTCAGCTCCTGGCCGTCCAGCCACTCCAGGCACAGCGCGGTGGTTGGATGGGTGCCGGTGCCGAAGGCCAGGCCCGGGTCGAGCAGCAGGTTGACCGCTTCCGGCTCAGGCGCGGCATGCCAGCTCGGTACTATCCACAGGCGGCGGCCGAAGCGCATGGGCTGGAAGTTGTCCATCCAGCTGCGCTCCCAGTCCTGATCGGCGATGTGCTCGATCTCGTGCTGCGGCAGCTCGCCGCCGGTGAGCAGCTGCAGGTGCGCGACCAGGTTGGCCGGGTCGGTGTCGGCCTCGAACAGGGCCAGCAGGTGGGTGTTGGACCACAGCGGGGTGGTGCCCAGGTCCGGCTCGAAGATCGGCTGGTCCTCGGCGTCCATGAAGGTTACCGACACGGCGCCGACGCCGAGCAGCGCGTCCTCGTAGGTCTCTGCCTGTTCCGGGGTGATGGCGAGACGGACTTGTAACCAGGGCATGGCGAACCTCGTGTGCGGTGCAGCAGGATGGTGCGATTTGGGCGCGCAGCTTACTTGAGGGGCACGGCCGCCGCCACCGCGGGCGCCGACCGGAAAGCACACGGGCCGCCCGCAGGCAGCCCGTGTGGTGAAGCGAGGACGGACTCAGTGCTTGTCCATGCCCAGCTTCTTCTCCAGGTAGTGGATGTTCACGCCACCCTTGGCGAAACCCTTGTCGCGGGTCAGGTCGCGGTGCAGCGGGATGTTGGTCTTGATGCCGTCGACCACCAGCTCGTCCAAGGCGTTGCGCATGCGTGCCATGGCTTCGCTGCGGTCCTTGCCGTAGGAGATCAGCTTGCCGATCAGCGAGTCGTAGTTCGGCGGTACCGAATAGCCGCTGTACAGGTGCGAGTCGACACGGATGCCGTTGCCGCCCGGGGCGTGGTAGTGCTTGACCTTGCCGGGGCAGGGCATGAAGTTGTCCGGGTCCTCGGCGTTGATCCGGCACTCCAGGGCGTGACCGCGGATGACCACGTCGCTCTGCTTGATCGACAGCTTGTTACCGGCGGCGATGCTGAGCATCTCCTTGACGATGTCGATACCGGTGACCATCTCGGTGACCGGATGCTCGACCTGCACACGGGTGTTCATCTCGATGAAGTAGAAGCGGCCGTCTTCGTAGAGGAACTCGAAGGTGCCGGCGCCGCGATAGCCGATCTCGACACAGGCGTCGACGCAGCGTTGCAGCACTTCGGCGCGGGCCTTCTCGTCGATGCCCGGGGCTGGGGCTTCTTCCAGGACCTTCTGGTGACGGCGCTGCAGCGAGCAGTCGCGGTCGCCCAGGTGGATGGCGTTGCCCTGGCCGTCGGACAGCACCTGGACTTCCACGTGGCGCGGGTTGCCGAGGAACTTCTCCAGATAGACCATCGAGTTGCCGAAGGCGGCGCCCGCTTCGGTGCGGGTCAGCTTGGCCGACTTGATCAGGTCTTCTTCCTTGTGCACCACGCGCATGCCGCGACCACCGCCGCCGCCAGCGGCCTTGATGATCACCGGGTAACCAACCTCGCGGGCGATCTTCAGCGCGGTTTCTTCGTCTTCCGGCAGCGGGCCTTCGGAGCCGGGTACCACGGGCACGCCGGACTTGATCATGGCGTTCTTGGCCGAGACCTTATCGCCCATCAGGCGGATCACGTCACCGGTCGGGCCGATGAAGGCGAAGCCGGATTTTTCCACCTGCTCGGCGAAGTCGGCGTTTTCCGCGAGGAAGCCGTAGCCCGGGTGGATGGCCGTGGCGCCGGTGACTTCGGCGGCGGCGATGATCGCCGGGATGTTCAGGTACGACTTGGCGCCGGGCGCGGGGCCGATGCACACGGTCTCGTCGGCCAGGCCCAGGTGCATCAGCTCGCGGTCGGCGGTGGAGTAGACGGCCACCGTCTTGATGCCCAGCTCCTTGCAGGCGCGCAGGATGCGCAGGGCGATTTCGCCACGGTTGGCGATCAGGACTTTTTCCAGCTGCATCGCAGGTTCCCCGCGCATCAAACGATGGTGAACAGGGGCTGGTCGTATTCCACCGGCTGGCCGTTATCCACCAGGATGGACTCGATCACGCCGCTGGCCTCGGCCTCGATGTGGTTCATCATCTTCATCGCTTCGACGATGCACAGGATGTCGCCCTTCTTCACGCTCTGGCCCACTTCAGCGAAGTTGGCCGAGGTCGGCGAGGCGGCGCGGTAGAAGGTGCCGACCATCGGCGAACGCACCACATGGCCGTTCAGCTTGGCGGCGGCCGGAGCGGCGTCAGCGGCGACGGCCGGAGCAGCAGCGGCGACCGGAGCGGCGGCCGGAGCCGGGGCGGCGGCATAAACCGGCTGCGGAGCATAAGCCGGCTGCTTGCTGTGGCGGCTGATGCGCACGGACTCTTCGCCCTCGCGGATCTCCAGCTCGTCGATACCGGACTCTTCCAGCAGCTCGATCAGTTTTTTGACTTTACGGATATCCATAGTTTTGCAACTCCCAAGGGTGAGGTCAGGGGCGTTCTAATTGTTCCAGGGCGGCCTCCAGGGCCAGGCGGTAACCGCTGGCGCCAAGGCCGCAGATCACTCCCACCGCTACGTCGGAGAAGTAGGAGTGATGGCGGAAGGGTTCGCGCTTGTGCACGTTGGACAGGTGCACTTCGATGAATGGGATGCTCACCGCCAGCAGCGCGTCACGTAATGCGACGCTGGTATGGGTGAAAGCCGCCGGATTGATCAGGATGAAGTCGACTCCTTCACCTTTCGCCGCATGAATGCGCTCGATCAGCTCGTACTCGGCATTGCTCTGCAGGTACATCAGGTGGTGGCCGGCGGCGCGGGCGCGCTGCTCCAGGTCCTGGTTGATCTCGGCCAGGGTCGTGGCGCCGTATTTGTCGGGCTCGCGGGTGCCCAGCAGATTGAGGTTGGGGCCGTGCAGCACCAGGAGGGTAGCCATGGGCGCTTCCTTATTGTTCTGACCTTGGAATGGCCGGGACTATGCCGAAAGCGCTGCGGGCTGTCCAGTTGCCGGGAGTAGTCGGCAAGATGGACGAAATTTGCGGCAGAAATATGACGTCGTCAGTTCTGGCGAGCGGCGGCGCGGGTCAGGCGATCGGCGAAGTCGGCGGCGCTGATTTCACCTACGACACGCAGATCCAACCATTCGTCACCCTTTTGCCCGAAGAACAGGATCGCCGGGGGGCCGAACAGCTGGTAGCGGTCGAGTAGGGCGCGCTGGTCCTCGCGGCTCTCAGTGATGTCGAAGCGGATCAGCCGATAGCCGCCCAGCTGCGCAGTCACGCTCGGCGCCGTCAGCACCTCGCGCTCAATCACCTTGCAGCTGATGCACCAGTCGGCGTACCAGTCCAGCAGCAACGGCTGGCCGGCGCTCCTGGCTTCGGCGAGGGCCGCGTCCAGTTCGGCCGGGGTGGTGATGGTCTGCCACTCGCTGTGGACAGCGCTGGTTGACGTGCTGGCGACGGCGGCCTCGGCGCGGCCCAGTGGCCGTAGCGGATCGCTCGCCCCCTGCAGGGCGCCGACCCAGGCGACGACCGCATAAACCAGCAGTGGCAGACCGATCAGCTGGGCCAGCTTCTGGTGGTGGGTCTTCAGCGTCAGCTCCAGCACGCCGAGCCAGAGCGCCACGCCGGCGGCCAGCAGGCCCCACAGGGCGAGGGCGACCGGGCCCGGCACCACGCGCTCCAGCAGCCATACGGCTACGGCCATCAGCAGAGCGCCGAAGGCATTGCGCACCGTAAGCATCCAGGGACCGGACTTGGGCAACAGGGCGCCGCCGCCGACGGCGAACAGCACCAGCGGCGCGCCCATGCCCAGGCCCAGGGCCAGCAGCTTGAGGCCGCCGCCGAGGGCGTCGCCGCTGGCACTGATATACAGCAGGGCGCCGGCCAGTGGTGCCGATACACAAGGCGAGACCAGCAGACTGGACAGCACACCGAGGGCGGCGGCGCTGAGCACCGTGCCGCCGTTCAGGCGCTGGCTCAGGCGTTGCAGCGGGCCATCGATGGCGGCCGGCAGGCGCAGTTCGAGAAAGCCCAGGCTGGCGGCGCCGAACAGGGCGAAGAAGATGGCGAAGGGCACCAGCACCCAGGGCGACTGCAGGCGCGCCTGCAGGTTGAGTTCGGCGCCGAACAAGCCCATCAGCGCGCCGAGGATGGCGAAGCTGAGCGCCATGGGCAGCACGTAGGCCAGCGACAGCGCCAGGCTGCGCGCACCGCCCGGCTGACCGCGCAGGACCACGCCGGTAAGGATCGGCAGCATCGGCAGCACACAGGGAGTGAAGGTCAGGGCCAGGCCGCCGAGGAAGAACAGTGCCAGCTCCTTCCAGGTCCAGCCGCTCGGTGTGGTGGCCGGGGCCGATGCGGCGGTCGCGTCAGTGGTCGGCGCGGCGCCCTCGCCATCCACCTCGATACGCTCGTTCTCCGGCGGGTAGCACAGGCCCTTGTCGGCGCAGCCCTGGTAGCCGACGTGCACGGTGAAGGGCAGGTCGATGGGGTTGTCGATCGGCAGGGTGACGTCGGTGATGCCGTAGTACACCTCGACATCGCCGAAGTATTCGTCGTGCTTGGGCTCGCCCGCCGGCAGCGAGGCCTCGCCCTTGGCCAGGTCGCTGGGTTCGATGCGGAACTGGAAGCGATGGCGGTAGAGGTAGTAGCCCTCGGCGTTGACGAAGCGCAGCTTCACCGACTTGGCGTCGCTGCTCACCAGGCTCAGGCGGAAGGCCTCGCGCACCGGCAGGAAGTCGCCGCTGTTGTTCAGCGTGGAGTCTTCGATCACGCCGCGTGGCTTGGGATCATCGAACAGACCGGCCAGGGCCGGCAGGGTGAACAGCAGCAGGAACAGGGGCAGCAGACGGCGCATGGCGGGCTCGCACGAGAGACGTGGCGGCATCATACCCAAGTCGGCCGAGCGACCCTAGGCGACCTACTGGCGCAGGGTGTCAGTGGATATTGCCGGCCGATGTGCGGTTAGACACGGAAGGCCTGTACCGCCGTATGCAGGCGTCCACCCAACTGCAGCAACTGCTCGCCCTGGGCGCGGCCCTCGCCGATGCGGGTCAGGTTGTCGCCACCCAGGTGATGGATGCGCTCGCTGCGGTCGCGGATCTCGCTGGCCGCGCCGCCCTGCTGGGCGGTGGCCTCGGCGATGCGTTCGGCCATGCTGGCGATGGTGCGGATCGCCACCACCACTTCGTCCAGCGCGCCGTCGGCCTGTTCGGCCTGGCCGGCGGTGGCCTCGGCGTGCTCGACCTGGGCGCGCATCGCGCTGACCGATTGCTGGGCGGCCTGCTGCAGGCGGGCGATCAACTGCTGAATCTCCTCGGTGGCGCCGCTGGTGCGTTGGGCCAGCGAGCGCACCTCGTCGGCGACCACGGCGAAGCCGCGTCCGGCTTCTCCGGCGCGAGCGGCCTCGATGGCAGCATTCAGCGCGAGCAGGTTGGTCTGTTCGGCTACGCCGCGGATCACCGTGAGTACCGAGCCGATGGTGGCGGTCTCGGCCGCCAGCTGTTCGATGGACTGGGCATTGCCCTGCACCTCGCCGACCAGCCCGTGCAGGCCGTTGAGGCTCTGCTCGATCACCCGCTGGCCCTGCTCCACTGCGCGGCTGGCAGCGCGGCTGGCTTCGGCCGCCTGACTGGCGTCGTCGGCGACCTGGGCGATGGTGCCTTCCAGTTCGCCCAGGGCATCGCGAATCTGCGCGGTGTCGGCCAGCTGGCGCTCGGCGCCGCCGTGCAGGCCCTGGCTCAGCTCGGCCAGGGTTCGGCTGCTGCCGGCCACTTCGCCGGCGTGCTGGTGAATGGTGCCGACCAGCTCCACCAGGTAGCGGCGCAGGCGGTTCAGCGAGTCCTCGATATCGCGCATCTCGCGGGTACGCGCCTGCAGCTGGATGTCCGCGGCGAAGTCACCGGCAGCCCAGGTCGACAGGGCCGGTGCCAGGCGGCTGAGCACGTTGCCCAGGCGCCGCTGGATCTGGTCCAGGCCCAGGGCGATCAGCAGGATCAGCCCGATCACC
The DNA here is from genome assembly GCF_029837695.1 of Pseudomonas sp. GD04019. Lineage (GTDB taxonomy): Bacteria > Pseudomonadota > Gammaproteobacteria > Pseudomonadales > Pseudomonadaceae > Aquipseudomonas. Next base: position 475,670 of record NZ_JAOEEA010000001.1, on the reverse strand, counting down.
AGGCCCTGGATCAGGCGCGCCTCGCCCTGAATGCGGCCGTGCTCGGCGCGCACCAGCGGTTCGAGGCCGGCCAGGGCCCGCTGCAGTTGCTCGATCCGCGTGGCGCTGGCGCTGGCCAGTTCGCTGCGTTGCTGGATCAGCGCGCGGGTGCGCGCCAACTCGGCCGGGTAGCGTTTGACCAGGCTGGCGAAGTCGCGCTTGAGGGCGATGCCCTTGTCTTCAGTCTGCTGCTGGTCGGCGTCGCCAGCCAGGCCGAGCAGGTCGGCGAAGCTGTTGCCAGTGTCGGCGCTGTCGGCCACGCCGAGCAGGGGCAGGGCGTCCAGTGCAGCGGCCTGCTGGGTGAGGGCGCCCAGTTCGCGTTCCACGTCGCCGGCCAGTTCGCTGCGGCCGCTGCTCACCAGCTTGCCGCGGGCATGGCCCAGGCGTGCCAGGTGTTGCGCTGCGGCGAACAGCGGCTGGGCATAGCTGGCAGCCTGCGGATTGCCGCTGTCGGCGGCGTAGCGGGCCAACTGGTCGAGGGCGCCGCCCATTTCCCGCTCCGCCTGCAGCAGCAGGCCCTGTGGGTCGCCGGCCAGCTTGCCGGCGGCGAGCAGGTCGCTAGAGGCGAAGCGATTCAGTTCTTCCAGGCTGGGGCGCAGGGAGTCAGCCAGCTCACTCGGCAACTCGCTCAGCTGCGCTTCCAGTTCGCCGATGGCCTGGCTCGCCTGGCTGTGGCGCACGGCATCGCCGCTGGCCAGGTAGGCCTGCACATTGGCGGCGATCTGCTGTTGGAATTGCTGGGACAGGTTGAGGTAGCGCTGCATCAGCAGGTAAGGCTGCTCCAGCGCCCGTTCCGACCACCAGAGCGTGCCACCCAGGGCCAGGCAGGCGGTGATCAGGAGGGTGGTGGAGAGGTTGGTGAGCTGCTTGAGACGCATGTTCGGACACCGGAAAACTACTGAGGCGGTGTCCGCAGGTTATTGCGGTTTGGTTACGACTTTATGACGCTGTGACGTGGTTCACGTCGGCTCGCCCAGGTAAATCTCGACCCGATTGCGGCCGCCGCGCTTGGCCATGTAGAGCGCCTCGTCGGCCTGTTTGGACAGGCTGTTGCTGTCCATGCCCTCGGCCATTTCGGCGATGCCGCAGCTGAAGGTGCAGGTCAGGTCATGGGGCTGGGCCGGGTAGTGGATCTCGGCGAAACGCCTGCGGATTTCGTCCAGCACCTTGGCCGCGGTGACCGCATCGGTATCGGTCAGGACCACGGCGAATTCTTCGCCGCCGTAACGGCCGATATGGTCGGTCTTGCGCAGGCGCTGCTTGAGGAACAGCGCCAGGCTCTTGATCACCCGGTCGCCCATGGGGTGGCCGAAGGTGTCGTTGACCTTCTTGAAGTGGTCGATGTCGAGCATGGCGAAGGTCAGCGGCTGGCCGTCGCGACGGGCGCGGAAGCGCGCATCCTCCAGCAGCTGCAGGGTATGGGTGTGGTTGTACAGCCCGGTGAGGCTGTCGCGCACCATGCGCGCCTTGAGGTTGCGCGCCCGCGCCGCGCGGTTGCGCACGGTGGCGATCAGGTGGCGCGGCTTGATCGGCTTGGTCAGGAAGTCGTCGCCGCCCTCGCTCATGGCGTCGAGCTGCTTGTCCAGGTCGTCCTCGGCGGACAGGTAGATGATCGGCACGCTGACGTAGCGGTCGTTGTGGCGAATCACCTTGGCCAGCTCGGTGCCGCTGCAGTCGGGCATGTACATGTCGAGGATGATCAGGTCCGGTTGGAACTCGGCCAGCTCGGCCATGGCCTGGATCGGCTCGGTCAGGGTGCGGGTGACGATGCCGGCGCTGTTGAGCACGCGCTCGGTATGCGTGGCCTGGGCCCGCGAGTCGTCGACGATCAGCACCTTGTACGGGTCGTAGTGGACCACGTTGGTGAGGATCTCGATGCGCTCGATCAGGCCGGAAGCGTCCAGGCTGCCGGTGAAGAATTCCTGGCCGCCGGCACGTACCGCAGCCAAGCGGGTCGGGGTGTCGACGTCCTCGTGGCTGAAGAACAGCAGCGGCAGCTTGTGCTCCAGGCCTTCCTGCGCCTCGCCGGCCAGGACCATGCCCTGGCCGGGGCCGGCGAAGTCCACTTCCATCAGGATGGCGGCCGGATGACGCTCGGCCATGGCCGCGCGGAAGGCTTGCGCGCTGGCCAGTGGCTGGGCGTACAGACCGAAGAATTCCAGTTGCTGGGCCAGGCGCTCTGCGCGGTCCTGGTCCTGCAGGGCCAGGTACACCGGCTTGCGCAGCGGCGGCAGGAAGGTCTGCTCGTACTGGTCGCCATGGCGCAAGCCGGTGCGCGACAGGCGCTGCATCAGCTGGTTGAGCTCGGTGATCAGCTGGCTGGTGAGGCGGCCGCGGTTGGCCTCGACCGCTTCCAGGCACTGCACGATGGAGCGGGCCAGCTGTACGTGCACGTCCTGCTCGAAGCGTTCGGCGTAGCGCAGCAGGCCGAGATTGGTCTCGGCCAGTTCGGACATCACGGCAGCGCCCCATTCTTCCTGCTGCAGGCGCTGCCACACCTCGAGTACCTGGCGCGCCTGGTGGATCACGCGCTTGGCGAAGTGCAGCTTGAGCCGATCGCGGCTGGGGTCTTCGTGCTCGTTCATGCTCGCATCTGATGGTTATTCAGCCTTGTGGGCTGGATGATGGCGTGATGCTACCACTGCTGATATCTCTAGGAACAACCATCGGTCATTTGACGTCAATTTTCCAGCATTTGGCCGAATCGGCGGCAGCAAGTCCATTCTGTCGCTGCTCGTACCCTGAGCTTCACTTATAGTGCAGAACAACGATCGGCCGCGGATAGGGTCGGATCAAGCGAAGACGCAATCAAGGATCAAGATCATGCTGGACTGGAAGAATCGCGCAGGCGAGCTGCGCGGCAACGTCGATGACAAGGCCGATGGTGTGCGCAGCTACGCCGCGGGTGGCTGGCTGGGCAAGACCGTTGGCACCCTGCTGGGGCTGTATCTGCTGGGCGCCATGCTGGTGGGCTGGTACTGGAGCCAGGAGCCGGAGCTGTTTCCGGTACAGCAGCACGCCCAGGCGGCGGCCGAGCAGGCCCAGCGCAAGCTGGTCAGCGGCTACACCACGGTGGAGACCCTCAAGCAGGTGTCCGAGTCGCTGCTGACCAAGCCCGGCGGCTACCTGTCCAACGACATCGCCCCGCCCGGCCTGTGGCTGGACAACATGCCGGCCTGGGAATATGGCGTGCTGGTGCAGGTGCGCGACCTGTCGCGGGCCCTGCGCAAGGACTTCGCCCGCTCCCAGTCGCAGTCCACCGAGGACCCGAACCTGGCCAAGGCCGAGCCGCGCTTCAACTTCGACAACAAGAGCTGGGCGCTGCCGGCTTCCGAGGCCGAATACACCGAAGGCATCAAGTCGCTGGATCGCTACCTGGCGGCCCTTGCCGATCCGAGCCAGCCCAAGGCGCAGTTCTATGCCCGTGCCGACAACCTCAACAACTGGCTGGGCGATGTCGCCACGCGCCTGGGCTCGCTGTCCCAGCGCCTGTCGGCCAGCGTCGGTCGGGTCCGCCTGAACACCGATGTGGAGCCGAACCAGCCGATTCCCGAGGGGCAGATCGTGCCGGTGCGCGAGGAAGAGGTGAAGACGCCCTGGCTGCAGATCGACAACGTGTTCTACGAGGCCCGTGGCCAGGCCTGGGCGCTGTCGCACATGCTGCGCGCCATCGAAGTGGACTTCGCCGACGTGCTGGCGAAGAAGAACGCCACCGTCAGCGTGCGCCAGATCATCCGCGAGCTGGAGGCCGCCCAGGAGCCGCTGTGGAGCCCGATGATCCTCAACGGCAGCGGCTATGGCGTGCTGGCCAACCATTCGCTGGTGATGGCCAACTACATCTCCCGCGCCAACGCGGCGATCATCGACCTGCGGACCCTGCTGAGCCAGGGCTGATGGCCGGTGCCGAACGCGAGGCGGCCCATCGCGCCGCCTCCGATGCCGAGCGGGTCGCCTGGGTCGACGAGCAGGACCAGTTGCTCGGCGGCCTGCCTCGCGCCGAGCTGCGCGAGCGCGGGTTGATCGGCCGCGGCACCTTCATCCTGCTGTTCAATTCCCGTGGCGAGCTGTGCGTGCACCGCCGCACCCTGAGCAAGGCCGTGTATCCCGGCTATTGGGACGTGGCGGCCGGCGGCATGGTTGGCGAGGGCGAGAGTTACGCCGAATCCGCCGCCCGCGAGCTGGCCGAGGAGCTGGGCGTAGTCGGTGTGGCACTGCGCGAGCACGGGCGCTTCTACTTCGACGAGCCGGGCAATCGCCTGTGGGGCGCGGTGTTTTCCGCGGTATCCAACGCGCCACTGGTGCTGCAGCCGGAGGAGGTGCTGGAGGCGTGCTTCATCGCGCCGAGCCAGGCCTTAAGCGATGCGCTGGAAAAGCCCTACTGCCCGGATTCGCTGCAGGCGCTGCGGCTGTACTTGGCGATGCAGGGATGACTCCCTCTCCCTTTGGCAAAGGGCAGGGAGGAGGGTGTCACAGGCAACTCGGAGCAGCCCACTAGTCCCTCACCCCCGCCCCCTCTCCCGGGGGAGAGGGAGGGCGAAACCCGCGCCGGGCGCGGATTTGTGCAGTATTTCCGTGCGTGGCGTGCGCTATGCCGCACGAGGTCGCCAATCCGTCGATCAATGGCGCAATTTCGCACTTAGCACGCGCGGCGTTTGCCCTTACACTGCGCCACCTTCAAAGCCAGGCGCCATGCCTGGTTGCGCTGCCCCTGCCTGAGTGGGGCCCCGCGGCTGACCCCGTTCAGCCAGTCGCTATCCTGACCCCTACGAGGAAAAGCCGGTGGTCAAGAAAGCTTCGTCGTTCTCCGCCCTGAGCGGTCTCGTCTATTCCACCGATGGCGGTCGGCATTGCCCCGACTGCGGCCAGCCGGTGGACGCCTGTAGCTGCAAGAAGAGCGTCATCCCCGAAGGCGATGGCATCGCCCGCGTGCGCCGCGAGACCAAGGGTCGTGGCGGCAAGACCGTGACCACCATCACCGGCGTGCCGCTGGCCGAGGCCGAGCTGAAGGAGCTGGCCAGCGCCCTGAAGAAGCGCTGTGGCTGCGGCGGCGGGCTGAAGGACGGCGTCATCGAAATCCAGGGCGACATGGTCGAGCTGCTGCTCGAAGAACTGGTCAAACGCGGTTTCAAGGCCAAGAAGTCCGGCGGCTGACGCGCCACTTCCTAAACTTCCAGGCAGGAGGGGCAGTCCACTCTCCTGCAATCGTCACATCCATACCCTTATATCTGCTGCCGGGCGGCAGCTCTTTATCTGCCTCACAGGAGACCTCGATGGCCGCAAGACGCACACGCAAAGACGACGGTAGCCAATGGACGGTTGCGGACAGCCGCAGCGTCTACGGTATTCGCCACTGGGGCGCCGGCTTCTTCTCGATCAACGATGCCGGTCGTGTCGAAGTGCGTCCCAACGGCCCGCAAAGCGCGCCGATCGACCTCTACGCCCAGCTCGACGGCCTGCGTGAGAGCGGCCTGTCGCTGCCGCTGCTGGTGCGCTTCCCGGACATCCTGCAGTCGCGCGTGCGCCAGCTGACCAGTGCCTTCGACGCCGCCATCGAGCGCCTCGAATACGGCAGCCGCTATACCGCCCTGTACCCGATCAAGGTCAACCAGCAGGAAGCGGTGGTGGAGAACATCATCGCCACCCAGGACGTCTCCATCGGCCTGGAAGCCGGTTCCAAGCCCGAGCTGATGGCCGTGCTGGCGCTGGCGCCGAAGGGCGGCACCATCGTCTGCAACGGCTACAAGGACCGCGAGTTCATCCGCCTGGCACTGATGGGCCAGAAGCTCGGCCACAACGTGTTCATCGTGATCGAGAAGGAATCCGAGGTGCAGTTCGTCATCGAGGAGGCGGCCAAGATCAAGGTCACTCCGCAGGTCGGCCTGCGCGTGCGCCTGTCCTCGCTGGCGTCCTCGAAGTGGGCCGACACCGGCGGCGAGAAGTCCAAGTTCGGCCTGTCCGCCGCGCAAATCCTCTCGGTGGTCGAGCGCCTCAAGCAGGCCAAGCTGGACCAGGGCATCCGCCTGCTGCACTTCCACATGGGCTCGCAGATCGCCAACCTGGCCGACTACCGCAAGGGCTTCCGCGAGGCCATCCGCTACTACGGCGAGCTGCGCGCCCTCGGCCTGCCGGTCGACCATATCGACGTCGGCGGCGGCCTGGGCGTGGACTACGACGGTACCCACTCGCGCAACGCCAGCTCGATCAACTACGACATGGAGGACTACGCCGCCACCGTGGTCGACATGCTCAAGGAGTTCTGCGACCGCCAGGACATCCCGCATCCGCACATCTTCTCCGAGAGCGGCCGGGCCATGACCGCGCACCACGCCGTGCTGGTGGTGCAGGTGACCGACGTGGAGCGCCACAACGACGACGTGCCGGAAATCGATGCCAGCGTCGAGCAGCCGGAAGTGCTGCAGGTGCTGATCGAACTGCTCGAGGACAGCGATCCGGAAATGGTCGCCGAGACCTACTGGCGCGCCACCCACTACATCGAGGAAGTGGCCGCGCAGTACTCCGCTGGCAAGCTGAGCCTGTCGCAGAAGGCCCTGGCCGAGCAGTGCTACTTCGCCATCTGCCGCCGCCTGCACAACCAGCTGAAGGCGCGCCAGCGCTCGCACCGCGCGGTGCTTGATGAGCTCAACGACAAGCTGGCCGACAAGTACATCTGCAACTTCTCGGTGTTCCAGAGCCTGCCGGACACCTGGGCCATCGGCCAGATCCTGCCGATCCTGCCGCTCACCCGCCTGGAGGAGGAGCCGCTGCGCCGCGCCGTGCTGCAGGACCTGACCTGCGACTCCGACGGCAAGATCAAGCAGTACGTCGACGAGCAGTCCATCGAGACCAGCCTGCCGGTGCACGAAGTGCGCGAGGGCGAGGACTACGTGCTCGGCGTGTTCCTGGTCGGCGCGTACCAGGAGATCCTGGGCGACATGCACAACCTGTTCGGCGACACCGACTCGGTGAACATCTACCAGCACCCGGACGGCAGCGTGTACCACACCGGCATCGAGACCCACGACACCATCGAGGACATGCTGCGCTACGTGCACCTGTCGCCCGAGGAGCTGATGACCTACTACCGCGACAAGGTGGCCAGCGCCAAGCTCACCGCCAATGAGCGTTCGCAGTATCTGGATGCGCTGCGTCTGGGGCTGACCCGTTCCTCGTACCTGGCGACCTGAGGACTGGTCGCTGAAGTGCTCCCTCTCCCTCCGGGAGAGGGCCGGGGTGAGGGGCTCGCAGCCACTGCGCGGCCGCTTCTCCACCCGGCTCAAGCAACAAAAAAGCCCGGCAATCGCCGGGCTTTTCTATGGCCGCTGGTAGCCCCGATGCACTCCGGGAGCGACCTTCCCGGATTGCATCCGGGCTACTTGCTGCTCAGTTGAAGTAACCGACCCCGCGCGCCATCAGGCTGGCCAGGAACGGCAGGCAGACCAGGATCAGCAGCTCCAGGCGGATCACCATGATGGTGCGTTTGGCCTGGGCCGGGGTGATGGTCGGCGCCTTGCCGGCCAGCAGATCGTTGCGCCAGTTGAAGAAGGTCAGGGTCGGCAGGATCGACAGCAGGCCGACCAGGATGAACAGGCTGACCTTGGCGTGGAACACCCAGTTGTGCAGGTAGTAGTCCAGGCCCTTGCCGAACCAGAGCACCCGCGCCAGCCCGGTGAGCAGGACCACGCCGGCGGTGGCGCCGTAGATCATGTCGATGCGCAGCAGCTTGCGCGCCGTGGCCACATCCACATCGGCCTTGAACAGCACATGCTCGCAGGTGAGCAGGGAGAACAGCACGAAGATCGACAGGTAGTGCAGGCTGGCGGCGATGGCGTCGGCCATGGGAACTCCTCAGGTGGCTGGTTCGGCGTGGACCGTTCTGTCGCGGCCCTGTTTCTTGGCAAGGTACAGGGCCCGGTCGGCGCGTTCCAGCAGGTCTCCCTGGTTCTCCCCGGACTCCAGCAGCGCGGTACCCAGGCTGATGGTGACGGGCAGCGGCTTGGCGGCGACCGTCATCGGCGTGTCGCCGACCGCCTTGCGCATGCGCTCGGCGATATGGCCCAGCTCGCGGGCATCGTGCACCGAGACCAGGGCGATGAACTCCTCGCCGCCCAGGCGCACCAGCAGGTCGTCCGGGCGTAGCGCCGTGCCCATGCGTCGTGAGCTTTCCCACAGCACCTGGTCGCCGCCGGCGTGGCCGAACTGGTCGTTGACCTGCTTGAAGTGGTCGAGGTCGCCGTAGATCAGCCCCAGGCGCAGGCCCGCGCCAGTGGCGCTGGCCAGTTCGCGGGAGAAGAACTGGTTGAGGGCGGCGCGGTTCCACAGCTGGGTCAGCGGGTCGATCAGCGCCTTGCGCTGTTCGCGGTCTACCGCCTCGCGCAGCTTGTGCGCCTGTTGGCTGACGCTGCGCAGCTGCAGATAGCCCTCCACCAGGGTGGCCAGGTCGCGCAGGCGGAAGCGCTCCTGCTGGTTCAGGCCGCGCGGCTGCGGGTGCAGCATGCACAGGGTGCCGATCGGCTGGTTGTCGCTGCTGTACAGCGGCTGGCCCGCGTAGAAGCGGAGGAAGGGCGGCCCGGTGACCACCGGGTTGTCGGCGAAGCGCGGGTCGAGGTGCGCGTCCTCCACCACCAGCGGGCTGCGCGCCGCCACGGCGTGGCCGCAGAAGGAGATGTCGCGCGGGGTCTCCGCCACGTCCAGGCCGATGCGCGCCTTGAACCACTGGCGGTCGCGGTCGATCAGGCTGATCAGCACCGTTTCCACCTCGAACAGCTCGCGGGTCAGGCGCACCAGGGTGTCGAGGTACAGCTCGGCCGGTGTGTCGACCACATCCAGCTTGTCCAGCGCCCGTTGGCGCAGGGTTTCATCGGCAGGGCTGGGGGCAGGCAACATATCCGTCTCCGCTCAGTGATTCGCGCCGAACCAGGCGTCTCGTCGGCGCAGCTGCCAGGCCTGGGTGGCCAGGGTCAGACCGCGCATCAGCATGAAGCATAGAAAAGCCAGCCACAGTCCGTGGTTGCCCAGGCCCTGCAGCAGCCAGCCGAGCAGCAGCCCCAGGGCCACGCTGACCAGCATCGCATTGCGCATTTCCCTGGCCCGGGTCGCGCCGATGAACAGACCGTCGAGCAGGTAGCTCCACACCGCGATCAGCGGCAACAGCGCCAGGTACGGCAGATAAGGGTAGGCGGCGCTGCGCACTTCGGCGATGTCGCTCTGCAGATCGATGAACAGCTGGCCGCCGAGCAGGAACAGCACGGCGAACAGCAGGCTGCCGAACAGTGACCAGCCGCCGGCCACCACCAATGAGCGGCGCAGGGTGAGGCGATCATTGGCGCCGATGGCATGGCCGCACAGGGCTTCCACCGCGTGGGCCAGGCCATCCAGGGCGAAGGCGGCGACCAGCAGGCCGTTGAGCAGCAGGGCGTTGGCCGCCACCGTGGCATCGCCCAGGCGGGTGCCCTGCACGGTGATGAGGAAGAACACCAGGTGCAGGGCCAGGGTGCGGATCAGAATGTCGCGGTTCACCGCCAGCAGCGCCTGCCAGCCGCGCCACTGACGCAGGGCGTCGAGCGATATCTGCCCGGGGTGGCGGCCGAGAGTGCGCCAGGCCAACGCCAGGCCGAGCAGCGCGCCGCACCATTCGGCGACTACCGAGGCGCGCGCCGAGCCGAGCACGCCCCAGTCCAGGCCGAGGACGAACCACAGGTTGAGCGCGACGTTGAGCAGGTTGGTGGTCAGCATCACCGCCAGCGCGCCGCGGGCGTTCTGCGTGCCGAGCAGCCAGCCGACCAGGGCCGAGCAGGCCAGGGTGGCCGGCAGGCCGAACAGGCGGGCGTGGAAGAAGTCGCGGGTCAGCGCGTCCAGCGCGGCCGAGGGGCGCATCAGCTGCAGCGCCAGGTCGCTCAGCGGAATCGCCAGCAGGCCGATCAGCACGGCGATGGCGGTGGCCAGCGCCAGGCTCTGCAGCAGCACCAGGCGCAATGCCCCACCGTCGCCACGGCCGGCCGCCTGGGCGGCGAAGCCGGTGGCGCTCATGCGCAGGATGCCGAACACGCCGACCAGCATGGCGTACAGGCTGCCACCGACCACTACCGCGCCGAGTTGCTGGGTGTGCGGCAGGTGGCCGATCACCGCCGCATCCACCAGCGCCACCAGCGGTACCGAGAGGTTGGACAGGATCATCGGCGCGGCCAGCGCCCAGACCCGGCGATGGGTCGGTGCGTGACGCCAGGCGTCGAGCAGTGCGGACATGGGCATCCCCGGCAAAAGGCTGGATTATAGGCGCGCCGGCATAGCGCCAGAGCGACTATGCGCAGGCCTCGATAGCAGCAAGCGTTGCATGGACTGACACGGGCGTCGGCAGCGGCAGGGCTAGACTGATATTACCGGTGCCACAGCAGTCGAGGTGGATCATGCACATGGCCGCAACCCTGGCCCGTAGCCTGCAGCGGGCCGACTGTCATTTCGATCTGGTCGAGCACGAGCATTCCGCGACCAGCCTGGAGTCGGCGCGCAAGGCCGGCATTCCCGCCGCCCGCATGGCCAAGCCGGTGATCCTCGACGATCGACGCGGCCACTACCTGATGGCGGTGTTGCCGGCCAATCGCCAGCTCGACCTGGGCAAGGTGCGCAGCGGCCCCTGGCGCTGGCAGCTGACCAGCGAGCAGAGCCTCGGCAGCCTGTTCAAGGATTGCGAGCGCGGCGCCATTCCGGCCCTGGGCGAGGCCTACGGTATGGGCATGCTGATCGACCCGATGCTGGCGCGGCAGGCCGACATCTACCTGGAGGCCGGCGACCACGAGAACCTGGTGCGCCTGCCGATCGAGGCATTCTTGCGCCTGACGCCCAATGCCCGGCTATGTGAACTGAGCGCTTGAGCAACTCGCCTGTTTCCTCCAATACCGGCGCGCTGCCGAGTTGCGCTGCAGACGGTGCCATCCGTGCGCTGCGGCGCTTTCTCCAGGTCCTGCCGTTTGGTCTATCGTGCAGATTACGACCCTCACTCCGGTGCTACTCAAGCGCAGCCGCAAGTCGGTCGATATAGCCAGCTACACGGGCTGCGGTCGGGCCTCAGGCGGTGTTCGAAGTCGAGGAGCGGAAAATGGGGTTCTGGCGCAGCAGCATCCAGTGGCAACTGATCCTCAGCATGGGCGCGGCGTTGATGATCAGCGTGCTGATCGTCATCGTCATCTACTCCGGCGTGGCCAACCGGCAGATCGAGCGCTACCTGGTCAACGGCGAGCTGCCGGCGCGGGTCGAGGCGGTGCGCAACGACCTGGAGCGGGTACTGAGCGAACCCCTCACCGCCGCCCGCGGCATTGCCGGCAACAGCCTGGTCGGCGACTGGCTGGCCGCCGGTGAAGACCCGGCGCAGCTGGATGCCATGGTGCGCTACCTGAAGCAGGAGCAGGGCGCCAACAAGGCCCTCACCACCTTCCTGGTGGCCGTGGACTCCGGCCAGTACTACACCGGCGACGGCCTGGATCGCACCCTCGCCCGGGCGCCGGAAAACGCCTGGTTCTACGACTTCGTCGACGGCGGCAAGCCGCGCTCGCTGGACGTCGACATCGACAAGACCACGGCGGTGCCCACCCTGTTCATCAACCAGCGCATCGAGGTTGGCGGCCGTACCCTCGGCGTGGGTGGCCTGGGCCTGAGCCTCAGTGCCATGTCCGACCTGGTGCGCGGCTTCCACCTGGGCGAGGCGGGCCGCGTCTACCTGGTGGATGCCGGTGGCCGGGTCAAGATTCACCCGGATGCGCAGATCAGCGACAAGCGCAGCCTCAGCGAACTGGTCGGGGCCGAGGCGGCCCAGGCGCTGGTCGGCCGGGCCGGCCAGGTCCAGCGTTTCGAGCGTGACGGCGAAACCTTCCTGGCCATGGCCATGCCGCTGCAGTCGCTGGACTGGCAACTGGTGGCGGAGCTGCCGGAGCAGCAGGTGTACGGCGAGGCACGCCAGGCGCTGCTGGTGACCGCGCTGATCGGTGCTGGCGTGGCGCTGCTGTGCCTGGGTCTGGTGGTGCTGCTGGCCCGTGGCCTGGTGCGACCGATCCGCCGGGTGACCCGGGCGCTGGTGGAAATCGGTGGTGGCGGAGGCGACCTGACCCGCCGCCTGGATGAGTCGCGCGCCGACGAGCTGGGCGACCTGGCGCGTGGCTTCAATCGCTTCCTCGAAGGCCAGCGGCAGCTGATCGGCGAGGTGCTGGCCACCAGCGACAAGCTGCGCGACTCGATCTCCCAGGTGACGCGGGTGGTGGAAAACACCGCGCTACGCTCCGGCCAGCAGCAGGACATGACCGACCTGGTGGCCACCGCGGTGCACGAGATGGGCCTGACCGTGCAGGAGATCGCCCGCAACGCCGGCTCCGCCGCGGAGGTGTCGCAGAGGGCGCGCGACGAGGCGGCCAGCGCGCGCAGCGAGGTGAACGGCTCCATCGCGCATATCCAGCGCATGTCCGGGGAGATCGGCACGGCGGCCGGGGCGGTCGGCGAACTGGCCACTCAGGTGGCGACCATCGACCAGGTGCTGGCGGTGATCCGCGGCATCGCCGAACAGACCAATCTGCTGGCGCTCAACGCCGCCATCGAGGCGGCGCGTGCCGGCGAGCAGGGCCGCGGCTTCGCCGTGGTGGCCGACGAGGTGCGCACCCTGGCCAGCCGCACGCAGAACTCCACCGACGAGATCCAGCAGATGATCCTGCGCCTCAAGCAGGGCGCCGAGGCGGCGGTCAGTTCCATGCAGGCCGGCCAGCAGGCCACCGGCACCGGCGTCGAGGCCAGCCAGAGCACCGGGCGCGCGCTGGAGTCGATTGCCGGCCAGGTCGAGCGCCTCAGCGACATGAACCACCAGGTGGCCACGGCCACCGAGGAACAGAGCTCGGTCACCGAGGAAATCAACCGCAACGTGCAGGGCATCGCCGACCTGGCCCATTCCACCGCCAGCGAAGTCGCCTCCTGCCGTGACAACTGCCAGGCGCTGCAGGATCTGGCCCAGGCCCTCAGTGCGCAAGTGGGACGCTTTCGCCTGTAAGAGCGCCGGCGCTCGGCTATAGTGCTGGGCCTCAGATATCTGCGCGAGGCCCGCCATGCAGTACAAAGGATTGTTTCTGGCATTCGCGCTCAGCTTGCTGAGCGCCTGCGACTCCTCCACCCCCGATACCGCCGCGGCCCCGCCCGGCAAACCCGCCGTCCAGGAGGATGCCGCCCGCCCGGCGGTGGACAAGGCCGCGCTGAGCAAGCGCTACGCCGGCCGCGAGCTGAGCGTGGCGGACGCCTCGGAAGTCCAGCTGGATGGCGCCAGCACCCTGTCGGTGAGCTTCAGCGTGCCGCTGGACCCGGAGCAGGACTTCGCCGCCAAGCTGCACCTGGTGGACAAGAAGAGCGGCAAGGTCGACGGCGCCTGGGAGCTGTCCGACAACCTGATGGAGCTGCGCCTGCGCCATCTGGAGCCACAGCGCAGCCTGGTGCTCTCGGTCGACCGCGGGTTGCGCGCGATCAACGGCAGCGAGCTGGCCGCCGAATACAGCACCACCATTGATACCCGCGACCTGCAGCCCACCGTCGGCTTCGCCAGCCGCGGCTCGCTGCTGCCGACACGCCTGGCCGAAGGCCTGCCGGTGATCGCGCTGAACGTCGACAAGGTCAACGTCGAGTTCTTCCGTATCAAGCAGGAGTCGCTGCCCAACTTCCTCGCCCAGTGGGGGCGCAGCTCCAACCTGGACACCTGGCAGTCGCGCGAGCTGCTGCCCATGGCCGAGCTGGTCTACAGCGGCCGCTTCGACCTCAACCCGGCGCGCAACACCCGCGAGACCCTGCTGCTGCCGATCGCCGGCCTGGAGCCTTTCAAGCAGCCCGGCGTGTACCTGGCGGTGATGCGCCAGGCCGGCACCTACAACTATTCGCAGCCGGCGAGCCTGTTCACCTTGAGCGACATCGGCCTGTCCGTGCATCGCTACCACGGTCGCCTGGACGCCTTCGCCCAGGCCCTGGAAGGCAGCAAGGCGTTGTCCGGTGTGGAGGTCGAACTGCTCGGCGGCAACGGCCAGGTGCTGGCCAGCGCCAAGACCGACGGCGCCGGCCATGCCGAACTGCCGCTGCCGGACAAGGCCGCCGTGGTGCTGGCCCGTCAGGGCGAGCAGACCAGCCTGCTCAACCTCGGCAGCCCGGCCCTGGACCTGGCCGAGTTCGATATCGCCGGTGCGGTGGCCAACCCGCTGCAGTTCTTCGTGTTCGGCCCGCGCGACCTGTATCGCCCGGGCGAGCTGGTGTTGCTCAACGCCCTGCTGCGCGATGCCGATGGCCGCGCGGTGAAGCCGCAACCGGTCAACGTGGAAGTGCGCCGGCCGGACGAGCAGGTCAGCCGCAAGTTCGTCTGGGAGCCGGGCGAAAACGGCCTGTACCAGTACAAGCTGCAACTGGCCGGCGAGGCGCCGACCGGGCGCTGGCAGCTGCTGTTCGACTTCGGCGGCGGCCGCCAGCAGATCTATGAATTCCTCGTCGAGGACTTCCTTCCCGAACGCCTGGCCCTGGAGCTGAAGGGTAGCGACAACCCGATCAAGCCGAGCGACGAGGCGCGCTTCCAGGTCGAAGGCCGCTATCTCTACGGTGCGCCGGCGTCCGGCAATCGCCTGACGGGCCAGGTCTACGTGCGCCCGCTGCGCGAGGCGGTCAAGGCGCTGCCCGGCTACCAGTTCGGCTCGGTCACCGAGGAAGAGCTGAGCCAGGACCTGGAACTGGAAGAAACCACCCTGGATGCCCAGGGCAAGGCCACGGTCGGTGTGGAAAACCGTTGGGCCGAGGCCAAGTCGCCGCTGCAGCTGATCCTCCAGGCCAGCCTGCAGGAATCCGGCGGCCGCCCGATCACCCGGCGCCTGGTGCAGCCGGTGTGGCCGGCCGAGCGCCTGCCGGGGCTGCGTGGCCTGTTCGATGGCGAGAATGTGGATGGCGATGGCCTGGCCGAGTTCGAGATCCTGCTGGCCGACCCGGCCGGCAACAAGCTGGCCAGCGACAACCTGCAGGTGCGCCTGATCCGCGAGCGCCGCGACTACTACTGGAGCTTCTCGGAGAGTGAGGGCTGGAACTATCACTACAACGAGAAGTTCCTCAACCTCGGTGAGGAGGGCATCAAAGTCGCCGCCGGCGGCACCGCCAAGGTCAGCTTCCCGGTGGAGTGGGGCCCCTATCGCGTCGAAGTGACCGATCCCCAGACCGACATCACCAGCAGCCTGCGCTTCTGGGCCGGCTACTCCTGGCAGGACAACACCGAAGGCGGCGCGGTGCGCCCGGACCAGGTCAAGCTGGCCCTGGACAAGCCGGCCTATGGTAGCGGCGATACGGCCAAGGTCACCGTCACGCCGCCGTCCGGTGGCAGCGGCTACCTGATGGTCGAGTCCAGCGACGGCCCGCTGTGGTGGGAGGAAATCGAGGTGCCCGCCGAGGGCAAGAGCTTCGATATCCCCCTGGCCAAGGAGTGGGCGCGGCATGACCTGTACGTCAGCGCCCTGGTCATCCGCCCCGGTGAGCGCGAGGCCAATGCCACGCCCAAGCGTGCCGTGGGCCTGCTGCACCTGCCGTTCGACCGCGCGCCACGCCAGCTGCAGGTCAGCCTCACCGCGCCGGAGAAGATGCGTCCGCAGCAGCCGCTGAAGGTCAAGGTGCAGGCGAAAAATGCCGACGGTAGCGCGGCGCAGAAGGTCAACGTGCTGGTGGCGGCGGTGGACGTCGGCATTCTCAACATCACCGAATACAAGACGCCCGATCCGTTCGCCGAGCTGTTCGGTCGCAAGGCCTATGGCGTCGACCAACTCGACGTCTACGGCCAGCTGATCGAGGCCGGCCAGGGTCGCCTGGCCAAGCTGGCCTTCGGTGGCGACGCGGCGCTGGCCAAGGGCGGCAAGCGCCCGGACACCAGCGTCACCATCGTCGCGTTGCAGAGCGTACCGGTCGAGCTGAACGCCCAGGGCGAAGGCGACGTCAGCCTGGACATCCCCGACTTCAACGGCGAGTTGCGCCTGATGGCCCAGGCCTGGACCGACGAGCACTACGGCATGGGCGAGGGCAAGACGGTGGTCGCCGCGCCGCTGGTGGCCGAGCTGTCGGCGCCGCGCTTCCTCGCCGGTGGCGACGAGACCAGCGTGGCCCTGGACCTGACCAATCTGTCCGGTGCCGCACAGAAGCTCGACGTGCAGATCGAGGCCGAAGGCCAACTGAGCCTGTCCGAAACGCCCGGCGGCTACATGGCGCCGCTGCAGCTCGACCAGGCCCAGCGCACCACCCTGCGCATCCCGGTGCGTGCCGTTGGCGGTTACGGTACTGGTGTGTTGCGGGTCAAGGTCAACGGCCTGAGCTTGCCGGGTGAGAGCCTGCCGGCCTTCGCCCGCGAGTGGCGCATCGGCGTGCGTTCGGCCTGGCCGGCGCAGCAGAAGCACCTGCGCAGCGTGCTGCAGGGCGACAGCTGGCAGCTGCCGGCCGGCACCCTGGCGGCCTTCGAACCGGCCGGACGCGAGGCGCTGCTCAGTGTCTCCAGCCGTCCGCCGCTGAACCTGGCCGAGCAGATCCAGGCGCTCCGGGCCTACCCCTATGGCTGCCTGGAGCAGACCACCAGTGGCCTGTATCCGTCGCTCTATGCCGACTCGGCGACGCTGCAGAAACTCGGCCTGGAGGGCGAGCCGGAAGAGCAACGGCGCAACTCCATCGAGATCGGCATCGAGCGCCTGCTCGGCATGCAGCGCTACAACGGCAGCTTCGGCCTGTGGGGTTCGGACAGCGACGAGGAATTCTGGCTGACCGCCTACGTCACCGACTTCCTCCTGCGCGCCCGCGAGCAGGGCTTCGCCGTGCCGCCGGAGGCACTGGAGAAGGCCAACGAGCGCCTGCTGCGCTACCTGCAGGACCGCCAACTGGTGGATGCCGGCTACAGCGACAACCTCGACCACACCCGCTTCGCCGTGCAGGCCTACGCCGGCCTGGTGCTGGCGCGCAGTCAGCAGGCGCCGCTGGGCAGCCTGCGCGCGCTGTACGACCGCCGCGCCGACGCCAAGTCCGGCCTGCCGCTGGTACAGCTGGCCGTGGCCCTGCAGAAGATGGGCGACAAGCCCCGCGCCGACGAGGCCCTGGCCCTCGGCCTGGGACTCGGCCGCCAGCGCCAGGAGTGGCTGGCCGACTACGGCAGCCCGCTGCGCGACCAGGCGCTGATCTATGCCCTGCTGGAGGAGAACGACCTGGCCGCCAGTAGCCGCGATCAGCTGCTGTTCAGCCTGGCCGAGGAACGCGCCCTGCAGGACTACCTGTCGACCCAGGAGCGCAACGCGCTGTTCCTCGCCGGTCGCGGCCTGATCAAGACCCCCGAGAAGAGCTGGAACGCCGTGCTCGAAGCCGGCGGCCAAGTGCGCGAGCTGAGCAACGCTCAACCGGCGCTGAAGCTGGACGGAGCCAGCCTGAGCGAGCCGCTGAGCCTGAGCACCGGCTTCGCCGACAAGCTCTACCAGCAGCTGACCATCTCCGGCTACCCGACCTCGGCACCGGCGGCGCGCAGCAACAACCTCGGCATTGAGCGCGGCTTCTACGGCCTGGACGGTCGCCCGCTGGACCTGAACAACCTGGCCAGCGGCCAACTGGTGCTGGTGCACCTGGCGGTGCGCGCCGAGGAACGAGTGCCCGACGCCCTGGTGGTGGACCTGCTGCCGGCCGGCCTGGAGCTGGAGAACCAGAACCTGGCGCAGAGCGCCGCCAGCCTGGACGACGCCAGCAGCGCGGTGAAGGAGTGGCAGAAGTCGATGCAGAACGCCGCGATCAAGCACCAGGAGTTCCGCGACGACCGCTTCGTCGCCGCCCTGGACGTGAACGGCTACGACACCACCCACCTGCTGTACCTGGCCCGCGCCGTCACCCCCGGCACCTACCGGGTGCCGCCGCCCCAGGTGGAGTCGATGTATCGCCCGGCATGGAATGCGCTGGGCGCCGCGCCGGCGCAGCTGGTGGTGCGCGAGCGCTGAGCAGCACCCTCTCCCTAGCCCTCTCCCGGGAACGGGAGAGGGGACTGATCGTGCAGGGAGATGAGGGCCGAGTCACCCCTCGCCCATTTGTGGGGGCACGCCTAGTGGAGAGGGGCGGGGGAGAGGGTAGTGGGAGCAAGGAGGCTCCAATGGGCCTGAGGGAAAACGCCAAGACGCTGCGAACCCATATGACCGACGCCGAGACGCGGCTCTGGTACCACCTGCGTGCTCATCGCTGCATGGGCCTCAAGTTCAAACGGCAGAAGCCCATAGGCCGCTACATCGTCGACTTCGTTTGCCTGGAGCATTTCTTGATAATCGAGTTGGATGGTGGGCAGCACGCGGAGCAGACAAATGGCGACCGCGAGCGGGATGAATATCTGAGCAGGCGAGGTTATCGCGTGCTGCGATTCTGGAATCACCAGGTATTGGCAGAGATGGAGGCGGTGCTGGAAAGCATTCGACTGGAGATCTGCTCACGTCTAGTACTCTGACGCGGATGGATGCCTTTGCCAGCAGCTATCAACCAATCAGCAGACTAAGCACCCAGAGTGCCAGCAACAGGACGATCAGGCCCCAGACTATCGAGCCGCGCAGGAAGGCGCGTATCGCGCTGAACAGCAACAGCAGGCCCAGGATTAGCACCAGGATGCTGATCCAGTTCGGGTCCATGCCTAGTGAGCGGGACAGCCCGTCGATGAAGTTGGCCCCGGCCTGACCGATCATGCGGAAGAAGCCGGTCAGGGCCTCGACCAGGACACGAATGAAGTTGCCCAGTACCTCGCCCAGTCGCTCGAAGAAGCTCTCGGTTCCCATCGATCCTTCCTTACACTCTGTGGGTGATCCTCAAGCTTGGGCTGCACGGGCCCGAGCCGAGTTCCCCCCGTTGCGTCCGAGCCCGTCCATGGCGAAGTACCCGAGCCGATGAACATGCCGTTTCTTCAGCGCTTCTGGCGGCTCCTGCGCCGGCCCTGGCTGGGGCTGCCACTCGTCCTGCTGCTGGGGTTGTGGACGGCCGACCGGCTGTTCCCCCTGCCGCTGCCGGAGGACGGCTTGGCCCGCGTGGTGCTGGCCGAGGATGGCACGCCGCTGTGGCGCTTCGCCGATGCCGATGGCGTGTGGCGCTACCCGGTGGCGCCGGGCGAGGTCTCGCCCTATTACCTGCAGGCGCTGCTGACCTACGAGGACCGTTGGTTCTACGCGCACCCCGGGGTCAATCCGCTGGCCCTGGGCCGCGCCGCCTGGCAGAACCTCACCGGCGGGCGGGTGCTGTCCGGCGGCAGCACCCTGTCGATGCAGGTAGCGCGCCTGCTCGATCCGCACGAGCGGACCCTGGTCGGCAAGTTCAAGCAGCTGTGGCGCACCCTGCAGCTGGAGTGGCACCTGTCCAAGGACGAGATCCTCGCCCTGTACCTGAACCGCGCGCCGTTCGGCGGCACCCTGCAGGGCGTGGCGGCGGCCAGCTGGGCCTACCTGGGCAAGTCGCCGAGCCAGTTGACCCGCGCCGAGGCAGCGCTGCTCGCGGTGCTGCCCCAGGCGCCCAGCCGGCTTCGCCCGGACCGCCACCCCGAACGCGCCCAGGCCGCACGCGACAAGGTGCTGCGGCGCCTGGCGCAGTTCCAGCAATGGCCGCAGGCGGCAGTGGACGAGGCGCTGCAGGAGCCGGTGCTGCTGGCGCCGCGCCGCGAGCCCGACCTGGCGCCGCTGCTGGCGCGGCGGCTGAATGTGGCGGGCAGCCCGCCGTTGATCCGCACCACGCTCGACGCCAATCTGCAGCGGCGCCTGGAGGACCTGCTGCTGGGCTGGCGCGCGCGCCTGCCGGAACGCACCTCGGCGGCCATCCTGGTGGTGGACAGCGAGAGCATGGCGGTACGCGCCTACCTGGGCTCGCTGGATGTCGGCGACGAGCGCCGCTTCGGCCATGTCGACATGATCCGCGCCCAGCGCTCGCCCGGCTCCACCCTCAAGCCGTTTCTCTACGGCCTGGCCATGGACGCCGGGCTGATCCACTCCGAGTCGCTGCTGCAGGATGTGCCACGACGCTATGGCGACTACCGCCCAGGCAACTTCGCCGCCGGCTTTATCGGCCCGGTGTCGGCCAGCGAGGCCCTGGCAACCTCGCTCAACCTGCCTGCCGTGCAGTTGCTGGAGGCCTATGGGCCGAAGCGTTTCGCCGGCGAGCTGCGTGGCGCCGGGGTACCGCTGGCACTGCCGGCCGGCGCCGAGCCGAACCTGGCGCTGATCCTCGGCGGCGCCGGCAGCCGCCTGGAGGAACTGGTGGCCGGCTACAGCGCCTTCGCCCGCAATGGTCTGGCCGCGCGGCCACGGCTGCAACCGCAGGACGTACTGCATGAGCGGCGCCTGCTGTCGCCCGGCGCGGCCTGGATAGTGCGGCGCATCCTCGCCGGCCAGGCGCGTCCGGACCGCGACCCGCGTGCCGAGCTGGTGCAGCGCCCGCTGCTGGCCTGGAAGACCGGCACCAGCTACGGCTTCCGCGATGCCTGGGCCGTCGGCGTCGGCCCGCGCCACTTGATCGGGGTGTGGATCGGCCGGCCGGACGGCACTCCGGTGCCTGGCCAGTTCGGCCTGGCCTCGGCCGCGCCGCTGCTGCTGCAGGTGCACGATCTGCTGGTCAACCGTGACCGCCAGCGCGGCCTGGCGCCGCCGGTACAGGAGGTGCCGGCGAGCCTCGGCGTGGCGGCGATCTGCTGGCCGCTGGGCCAGGAGCTGGCGCGCAGCGACCCCAACTGCCGGCGTCAGCGCTTCGCCTGGACCCTGGACGGCACCACGCCGCCGACCCTGCAGGCATCCGACCAGCCACTGGGGCTGGGCCTGAGTCAACGGGTCTGGCTGGACGCGAATGGCCGTCAGGTGGCGGCCAACTGCGCGGGCGCGCGGGAAACCCAGATCGCCTTGTGGCCGGCGCCGCTGGAGCCTTGGCTGCCACGCCGCGAGCGGCGCGCGGCGCGGTTGCCGGCGGCCTCGGCCGAGTGTCCGCCGGCATTGCCGCCACCGGCGGCGCCGCTGTCCATCGTCGGGGTGCGCGAGGGTGATCGTTTGCGCCGCCCGGCCAGCAGCGACGGGCCGTTGCAGCTCAAGCTCTCGGCCCTGGGTGGCAGCGGTACGCGCTGGTGGTTCCTCAACGGCGCGCCGGTGGGCGAGAGCCAGCCCGGGGAGAGTGTCGAGCAGAAGCTGGCGGCGGCTGGGTTGTATCAGCTCAGCCTGCTCGATCAGAGCGGGGCGACGGCGCGGGTGGAATTCCAGGTCGGCGAATAGGCTCAGGAGAGGGCCAGGGCCAAACGGTCACGGCCCTCGGCCTTGGCCCGGTAGAGGGCGTCGTCGACGCGCTTGAAGAAGGCCTCGGCGCTCTCGTCCAGCTCGGTGTCCAGGCAGCCCGCACCGAGGCTGGTGGTCAGCGGCAGGCGCTGGCCGTGCAGCTCGAAGCCACGGGTGGCCAGTTCCATGCGGAAGCGCTCGGCCAACTGGCAGGCCTCGTCCAGCGGGGTGCCCGGCATCAGCACGCCGAATTCCTCGCCGCCCAGGCGCAGCAGGGCGTCGCTGTCGCGGCGGAACACCTGGCGCATGCGCTCGGCGAAGTCGCTGAGGCAGGCGTCGCCACTGCTGTGGCCATGCTCGTCGTTGATGCGCTTGAAGAAGTCGATGTCCAGCAGCACCAGCGACAGTGGCGTGCCCTGGCGGCGGGCGTTGGCAACCATGGCCGGGAACAGGGCGTTGAACTGCAGGCGATTGCCCAGCTGGGTCAGGCTGTCGGTGCGGCTGAGCTGCTCGTAGCGCTCGCGCTGGTCGACCAACTGCTGCTCCATGGTCAGGGTGGCGTGGTACTCGCGATGGCTGCGGTTGAGCGCCAGCAGCAGGTAGCTGAGATAGAAGGCCAGGGTCACCGCCAGGGCTTCCTGGTTCGGCCATTGCCAGGCCAGCACGGCCATACCCGGGGCGTACAGCAGCAGGATGGCGACCACGCAGCGCTGCTTGCGCATGGGGAAGTTGAAGGCCATGGCGGTGCCGAAGGCCACGGTGCTGAGGGTGGCGATCAGCCGTGACGGCTCGAAATCGGGGCGCAGCAGTGCCCAGGCATGGGCCAGGCCCCAGGCCAGGCTGGTGAGCAGGATCAGCGCCCAGTGGCGGTCGATCCACTGGCGCAGGTATTCGTCGTTCTGGTGGACGGGCAGGCGATGCAGCCAGCGCAGGACCATCATCAGGGCGAAGAACGCAGTGCCGCCCAGGCCCAGCACCAGCATGGCGTTGGGCGCGGCGCTGAAGCTCCAGGTCAGCACCCAGGCGAACAGGTAGTAGATGCCGCCCAGGCGCGTGCGGACGCGGGTGTCCTGACTTTCGCGGAGGAGGATAAAGGAGCTGCTGCGGGGGAACTGCGCGTCGGGGGCCATGTGCTGCTGTGATCACAAATTCGGCATATCAGCAGCATAGCGTTGCCGCAGGGGCAAGGAAAGCAATGTGCCAGCATTCCGTCGTCAACCGCGACGAATGAGCCAGATCCCTCCGACGATCAGTGCCAGACCGGCGGCCTTGCCCGCCGTGATCGGTGCTTCGCGAAAGCCCACCCAGCCGTTGTGGTCGAGCACCAAGGCCATGCCCAGCTGGCCGGCCAGTACCAGCACCATGAACAGCAGGGCACCGATGCGCGGCCCGGCGAAGGCCGCGGTGGCGATGAAGAAGGCGCCGAGCAGGCCGCCGCTCCAGTGCCACCAGGTCAGGCCCTTGAAGGCGGATAGGCCGGCTACTTCGCGCTGAGACAGCACGATGATCAGCAGCGCCAGGGTGCCGACCAGGAACGACACCAGGGCGGCGGCCATCACGCTGGACAGGTGCTTGGCCAGTTGGCCATTGATGCCGGCCTGCAGCGGCATCACGGCGCCGGCGAGCAGGGGCAGGGCGAGCAGCCACCAGTTGGGCATGGCGGTCTCCGGGAAAAGGGGCGGGTAGTATGCGCTTTGCTGTCCTGGCGGTCAGCTTCGCAGGCTCTTCACGAACTGCAGCAGTGCCACCCGCTGCTCGCCGCGCTGGCGCTCCTCCAGGCCGGCAAGGCGATAGCCCAGGCGCGCATAGAGCAGCAGGCCGGCGGCATTGTCGTTGAAGCAGGAGACCTTGAGCTCGCGGGCGTCGAAGTCGCGCAGGGCGAGCTGCTCCATCACGCCGACCAGGTAACTGGCCACGCCCTGGCTGCGGGCCCAGGGCGCGATCATCAGGTTGCCCAGGGCGCAATACTCGCCCGCCACGCTCTGGTAGAAGTTGGCGAAGCCGGCAGGCTGTCCGTCGAGCAGCGCCAGGGTGCTGCCCTGGCGTTCCGCGCAGGCCGCCGCCAGTTGCGCGCGGGTCAGTGGCCAGTGGGCGCGGGGGAAGGCATAGAAGAGCTCGTCGGCGTTGCGCACGAAGCACACCACCTGGTCGAGGTCGTCGTCGCTGGCTGGACGATGGCCGAGCTGCTGCTCGCTCATTGCGGTGGATACTGCGCCAGTACCTGGGTCACCGTGGCGCGGATCGCCGCCTCGCGCTCCTCGGGGCTGGGCGGCGACTGGCGCATGATCTGCTCGGCGCTGCCGCGCCAGACCAGCTTGCCGTCCTTGCCGTCGAACAGGTCGACCTGGATGGTGGCCACCTTGTAGTCCACGGTGCGGGTCTCGGTATAGGTCGGGCCGCCCCAGTAGCCTCCCCAATAACCGCCCCAGTAGCCGCCGTAGTTGGTGCTGACCTGGTCCTGGCGCTCGTCGACGATCAGCCAGGCCTGCACCTTGAGATCACCGGCGCTGCCGGCCTGGGCCGGGCGCAGGCCGCGCTGGTCGAGCTGCTCGCCGACGGCGCTGCGGATGCGCTGTTCGGTGAGGTCGCTCTTGATCCGCGGATCGTCCGGACGGTACTGCAGGGCCGGCTCCTGCCAGCTCCAGCTGCGGTAGGCGGCGAAGTCGCGGCTGGCATCGAAATCGCGTTCGACGCGAGCGCTCTGGCAGGCCGCCAGGAGCAGCAGAACCGGGATCAGCAACAGACGCGGGGACATGATCGAAACCTCCGAGGTAGAGCCTCTATCGAACTCCAAGTGGCGCCGTTCGGCAAGCCCGGCATCACTCCGGCGGGTAGGCGCCGAGGGCATCTGTCACGGCGCGGCGCAGGGCGTCGGCGCGTTCGCTTTGGCTGCCCTCGCTGCGTGCCTCGGCGCTGCCGTTCCACACCGGCTCGCCGCTGGCGCCGTCGAACAGTTCTATCTGCACCACCGCCACTTCCACTTCGTAGGTACGCACCAGTGGCACGCTGCCGTACATGCCGTAGTGGTCGCCATAGGGGCCGTGGCCGTAGTAGCTGCCGTAGTCGTCGCGCACCTGGTACTGGCGGCGCTCCAGGCTCAGGTAGGCGCTCACCTGCAGGTCGGCGGCCTTGCCGGCACGCACCGGGCGCAGGCCGCGCTGGTCCAGGCCGCCGCCAACTGCCTCGGCCACCAGCGCGCCATCGGCCCAGGCGCTGCCGGCCGGCTGCTGGCGCCAGCTCCAGTCGCGATAGCGGCCGTAGTCGCGCGGCGCCACCGGGTAGGCGCTGCGGTCGAAATGATTGGCCGCGTTGGCGGGCGCCGCTGGTAGCGGGTTGCCGCCGGCGACGTAGGGATTGTCGCTTTGGCAGGCGGCGAGCAGCAGAAGCAGTGGTGAGATGAGCAGGACTTTCATATTGGCTCCGGAAGTCGTGCGCAGGCTTGAGTCAGCTACAGCGGCCGGCAGACCCAATGCAGGTAGCGGCCGAGGCCGGCGAAGCTCGGGTGACGGCGGTGCGCCAGCTCCATCTCCAGCAGATCGGACAGCTCGGCCTTGGCCTGGAATTCGCTCGGCATGTAGTCATGGAAAACGCGCACGCCGCTCTGGCTTTCGACCTGCCAGTGGCCGTCGAGTTGCGCCGCCAGTTCGCGCGGGTCGAGCGGCTTCTGCGGCGTCAGGCTCTGGCCTTCACCGGCGAAGCGTTCCTTGCGCAGCTTGCGGAAGTGGCCCTTGAGCAGGTTGCGGTAGACCAGCGCGTCCTTGTTGTAGAAGGCCAGGGACAGCCAGCCGCCGGGCGCGACCAGCTGGTGCAGCACCGGCAGGATGGCATGGGGCTCGGCCAGCCATTCCAGCACCGCGTGGCACAGCACCAGGTCGTAGGGTTCGGTGAGCTGGCCGAGCAGCTCCTGCCAGGGCGCCTGGATGAACTGCGCCTCCACACCGGCTTCGGCGAAGCGCTGGCGGGCGCCTTCCAGCATCGGTTCGGCCGGCTCGGCCAGGGTCACGCTGTGGCCGCGCTGGGCCAACCACAGGCTCATATGGCCGAGGCCGGCGCCGACGTCGAGCACCCGCAGCGGGCGCTCCGGCAGCGCTTCCTTGAGGTCGGCCTGCAGCACCGCCAGGCGAATGGCGCCCTTGGCGCCGCCGTAGATCTTCTCGGCGAAGCGGGTGGCCAGTTCGTCGAAGTGCCTGTCGCTCATGTGAAGCGCCTCTCGCTGTCGGCCAGCTTGGCGCGTACCGCCTGCTCCATGTCGATGCCCAGCTCGGCGCACAGCAGCAGGAGGTAGAGCACGATGTCGCCGACCTCCTGGCCGGCATGTTCCAGCTGCTCGGCGGAGAGCTGGCGGGCCTGGTCTTCGGAGAGCCACTGGAAGATTTCCACCAGCTCGGCCATCTCCACGCTGGCGGCCATGGCCAGGTTCTTCGGGCTGTGGAAACGGCGCCAGTCGTTGTGGTCACGAATGGCGTGCAGGCGGCGGGTGAGTTCGGCGATATCCATGGGCTCTCCTTCAGGCCGCATAGCTTCGGCCCGGCAGAGGATTGTCGCAAGTCTGGGAGCTGACTCCCTCTCGCTTCGGGAGAGGGTTGGGGTGAGGGTGCCACGGGCTACACGCAGTAGCCTGGCAGTCCCTTATCCCCGGCCCCTTTCCCAGGGGGAGAGGGGAGTCAGCGAGGGAAGGAGGGCATCAGTCACCCAGCGTGGCGCCTTCCTGGTCCAGCAGCGCCTGCTTGCGCGGCACGCCCCAGCGGTAGCCGGTGAGCGCGCCGCTGGCGCCGATCACCCGGTGGCAGGGCACCAGCAGGCCCAGCGGGTTGCTGGCGCAGGCACGGGCCACCGCGCGGGCATGGCTGCCAAGCTGCTCGGCCAGCTCGCCGTAGCGTCGTGTCTGCCCCGGCGGAATGTTGCGCAGGGCCTGCCATACCTGCTGCTGGAAGGCGGTGCCGCGCATGTCCAGCGGCAGGCTGGCGGCGCGGCTCGGCTCCTCGACCTGGGACACCACCTCGCGCAGCCAGTCGCGCAGGCCGCGCTGGTCGCGGCGCAGTTCGGCGGCGGCGAAGCGCTGTTGCAGCTCGGCTTCCAATTCCAACTCGTCATCGCCGAATAGCAGGGCGCAGGCGCCCTTGTCGCTGGCTGCGAGCAGCAGCAGGCCGAGCGGGCAGAGGGTGATGGCGTAGCGCAGCACCTCGCCGGCGCCCTTCTGTCGACGCTGCGCCGGGCTCAGTCCGGCGGGCTGTTCGTACAGGGCGCGGGTGCCGGAATAGCCGGCGTCCAGCGCCGCCTGCAGCACCGAGCCGGACTGCGGCAGCGTGGCCTCCAGGCGCTGACGGCGATGGGCATCGAACCAGGCCCGCGGGGTCAGCCCGGTGCGGGCCTTGAAGGCGCGCGTCAGGTGCGAGGCGGACAGGCCGATGCGTGTCGCCAGCCAGTCCAGGGTCGGCGGCGTGTCGCTGTTCTCCAGCAGGCGGCAGGCGGCGATCACCAGCTCGTCCAGCTGCTCGGCGCTGCTCTTGCCGGTGGGCGAGCAGCGCCTGCACGGGCGGAAGCCGGCGGCCTCGGCGCTGGCCGCATTCGTGTGGAAGCTGACGTTGTCGCGCCGTGGCCGGCGCGCCGGGCAGCTGGGTCGGCAGTAGATGCCGGTGCTCTTCACGGCGAAGAAGAAGCGCCCGTCCTGGCCGGCATCGCGGTCGCACACGGCCTGCCAGCAGTGGTCTTGGTCGAGCATGGCGAAGGTCCCGTTGATTGGCATGGCTCGATTGTCGGCCCGGGGCGGCGGCCTGCCAATCCGCATCTGACTTTCAAAGCCTATGCTGAGAGCGCATCCGCCTGGTAAGGAAGTACCCCATGCCGCGTCTCTGCTGCCTGCTCCTGCTCTGCCTGTTGCCGCTGGCCGCACCCGCTGCGCTGCAGCTGGACGAGGCCGAGCGCACCTGGCTGGCCGAGCACCCGGTACTGCGGGTGGGCATCGAGCGCAGCGGCTGGCCGCCGTTCGACGTGCTCGACGAACAGGGCCGCCATCGCGGGCTCAGCGGCGATTACCTGGCGTTGCTCGCCCAGCGCCTCGGCCTGCGCCTGGAGCCGGTGCTGCTGGAGGACTGGGACGCGGCCCTGAGCGCTCTGCGCGAGGGCAAGGTCGACCTGCTGCCCTCGGTGGCCATGACCGCCGAACGCCAGGCCTACATGGCGTTCACTCGCCCCTACCTGGTCAGCAGCAGCCTGATCTTCACCCGCGCCGACGTGGCGGTGCAGCGCCCCGGCGACCTGGCCGGCAAGGTGGTGGCCATCGAGCGTGGCTACGTGTTGCAACAGGCGCTGCACGACAAGGTGCCGCAGGCGCAGCTGCTGGAAGTGGCGGACACCGAGGCGGCGCTGCGCTCGGTGTCGTCGGGGCGCGCCGATGCCTATGTCGGCGACATGATCGTGGCCAGTTACCTGATCCGCGAGCTGAACCTGACCAACCTGGAGCTGCGCGGCGAGACGGGCCTTTCCACCAGCGAGTTCCGCTTTGCCAGCCGGATCGACCATACGCCGCTGATCGCCCTGTTGGACAAGGCCCTGGCCAGCCTGAGCGGCGAGGAGCAGGAGGCGATCAAGGATCGCTGGCTGCCACCGCTGACGGCCTTCAACTGGCGGCGCCTGTTGCAGGTGGGCTGGCCCTATCTGCTCGGCCTGGTCGCACTGATCGCCTTCGTGCTGGTGTGGAACCGCCGCCTGGCCGTGCAGATCGCCGAGCGCCAGCGCGCCGAGGCCGAGGCCCAGCGCCAACGCAGCACGCTGCTGGCACTGATCAACGCGATTCCCGATCCGATCTGGTTCAAGGATGCCAAGGGCCGCTACATGGGCATCAACCAGGCCTGTGCCGAGCTATTCGGCAAGAGCCACGACGAGGTGGTCGGCCGCCGCGACACCGAGCTGCTGGCGCCGGCCTGGGCGGCGGTCCGCGCCGAGCACGACCGCACGGCGATGAACTGGCCGCACCCGTTCGAGAGCGAGGGCCAGGTCACCTATCCCGATGGCCGCCAGGTGGTGTTCGACACCCTGCGCACCACCTTCCACGACGACCAGGGCCGGTTGCTCGGCCTGGTCGGCGTCAGCCGCGACATCACCGTGCGCAAGCAGACCGAGGCCGAACTGGCCAAGGCCAAGGAACTGGCCGAGGAGGCGGCGCGGTTGAAGTCGGACTTCCTGGCCAACATGAGCCACGAGATCCGCACGCCGATGAACGCCATCATCGGCATGTCGCACCTGGCCATGAAGACCGACCTCAACCCGCGCCAGCGCGACTACCTGAGCAAGATCCAGCAGGCCGGCCAGCACCTGCTGGGGATCATCAACGACATCCTCGACTTCTCCAAGATCGAGGCCGGCAAGCTGACCATCGAGCGCATCGAGTTCGACCTGCAGCAGGTGCTGGAGAACCTCGCCGGGCTGATCGGCGACAAGGTCGGCGGCAAGGGCCTGGAGCTGGTGTTCAACCTCGACCCCGCGCTGCCGCAGCACTTGATCGGCGATCCGCTGCGCCTGGGGCAGATCCTGATCAACTACGCCAACAACGCGGTGAAGTTCACCGAGCAGGGCGAGGTGGAGGTGATCCTGCGCGCCGAGCAGCGCAGCGCCGATCAGCTGCTGCTGTACCTGGGC
Source organism: Pseudomonas sp. GD04019 (assembly GCF_029837695.1). Classification (GTDB taxonomy): domain Bacteria; phylum Pseudomonadota; class Gammaproteobacteria; order Pseudomonadales; family Pseudomonadaceae; genus Aquipseudomonas. The sequence continues at coordinate 446,733 of NZ_JAOEEA010000001.1, read as the reverse complement.
GTGCGCGACACCGGCATCGGCCTGACTACCGAGCAGCGCGGTCGTCTGTTCGAGTCGTTCCAGCAGGCCGACACCTCCACCACCCGCAAGTACGGCGGCACCGGCCTCGGCCTGGCCATCTGCAAGAGCCTGGCCGAGGCCATGGGCGGGCATGTGGGAGTGGAGAGCGAGGCCGGCCGCGGCAGCCTGTTCTGGTGCCGGGTGCCCCTAGGTATCGCCGGCGAACAGGGCCCGCGGCTGCTGGCCCAGGCCGACCTGCGCGGGCGCCGGGTGCTGGTGGTGGACGACAACGACAGTGCGCGCCAGGTACTCGGCGGCATGCTTGAGAGCATGAGCTTTCGCGTCGATGCGGTGGAGTCCGGTAGGCTGGCCCTGCAGCGGGTACAGGATGCCGTTTTGCGCCGCGACCCCTACGAGCTGCTGGTGCTGGACTGGCAGATGCCCGGCATGGACGGCCTGGAACTGGCGCGCAAGGTCGGCGAGCTGGGCCTGCAACCGCGACCGCACCTGCTGATGGCCACCGCCTTCGGCCGCGAGGAGGTGCTGCTCGGCGCCGAGCGCGCCGGCATCGAGGACGTGTTGCTCAAGCCGCTCAACCCTTCGCTGCTGTTCGATGCGGTGATCCGCAGCCTGGGCGGCGCGGGCATGGCCCAGGGCTTCGCGCGTCTGCCGGTGGGCGAGGTGGTGCCGGACTTCAGCGGCCAGCGCGTGCTGCTGGTGGAAGACAACGAGCTGAATCGCGAGGTGGCCTGCGGCCTGCTGCAGGAGAGCGGCCTGCAGATCGAGCAGGCCGAGCACGGGCAGATTGCCATCGAGCTATTGCGTGCCAGTCCGGACGGTTACTACGGCCTGGTGCTGATGGACATGCAAATGCCGGTGCTGGACGGCGTCGCCACCACCCAGGCGCTGCGCCGCGAGCCGCGCTTCGCCGGGCTGCCGATCGTGGCGATGACCGCCAACGCCATGCCGGCTGACCGCGAGCGCTGTCTGGCGGCGGGGATGAACGACCATCTGGGCAAACCGATCGAGCCCGCCGAGCTGTGGGCCACCCTGGGGCGCTGGTTGCGCGCCAGCGAAAAGCCGGTGGCGGCCGTGGCCCAGGCCGGACTGCCGGACTGGCAGCTGCCGGGCGTCGACCTGGCCAGCGGCCTGCGCCGGGTGCTGGGCAAGCCGGAGCTGTACCGTCGTCTGCTGGACAAGTTCGCCGCCAGCCAGGCCGATTGCGCCACACGGCTGCGCCAGGCCCTGACCGCCGGCGAGCAGGAGCGTGCCGAACGCGAGGCCCATAGCCTCAAGGGCCTGGCCGGCAACCTTGGCGCGCTGGATCTGGCGACCCAGGCGGCGGCCATCGAGAGTGCGATCAAGGATGCCCGTCACGACGAGCTGGACGCCCAGCTCGGCGAACTGGAGCGCAGCCTGGCGGCGCTGGTGGCGGCCATCGCGGCGTTGCAGCCGGCGCTGCTGAGCAGCGCCGATCCGCAGCAACTGGCGCCGCTGTGCCATCAGCTGCAGCGACTGTTCGAGGACGACGATCCGCGCGCCGGAAAACTCTTCGACGAACAGGCCGAACTGCTGCGCAGCGCCTTTAATGATGAATACGCAGCGCTGGCCGCGGCGGTACATGGCTTCGATTTCGAGCGGGCCTTGGTGCTGTTGCGTCAGGTGGCGCAGCAACACGGGATCGCTCTCAAGGGGGAAGGATGATGGTGGACATGCTCGACCGGCCCGACCGGCCGCTGGTGCTGCTGGTGGACGACACGCCGGAAAATCTGGAGCTGATGAGTGAACTGCTGGCCGACAGCTACCGCATCAAGGTCGCCAACAACGGCCACAAGGCCCTGCGCATCGCCGCAGGCAGCCAGCAGCCGGACCTGATCCTGCTGGACATCATGATGCCGGAGATGGACGGCTATGAAGTCTGCCGCCTGCTCAAGATGAACCCGGCCACGGCGGACATCCCGGTGGTGTTCCTCACCGCCAAGACCGAGGTGGCCGACGAGCAGCAGGGCTTCGACCTGGGCGCGGTGGACTACATCACCAAGCCGATCAGCCCGCCGATCGTCCTCGCCCGCGTGCACGCCCAGCTGCAGCTCAAGGCCAGCGCGGACTTCCTGCGCGACAAGAGCGAGTACCTGGAGCTGGAAGTGCGCCGGCGCACCCGTGACATGCAGCGCCTGCAGGAAGTGACCATCGAGGCCATGGCCAGCCTGGCGGCGATGCGCCACAACCCCAACGGCAAGCACCTGTCGCGGGTCGAGCCTTACATGGTCGCCCTGGCCAAGGCGCTGGCCTACCAGCAGCCGGCGCTGGCCGATGAGCTGAGCGCCGAGCGCATCGCCCAGCTGGGCAAGTCGGCGCTGCTGCATGGCATCGGCAAGCTGGTGCTGCCGGATCGCATCCTGCTCAGCCCGGTGCCGCTGCAGGGTGATGATCTGCAGCTGCTGCACCGGCATGCGGTGGCCGGGCGCGATGCGTTGCTGGCGGCCGAGGCCAAGCTGGGCAGCGTGCCGGACTTCCTGCGTGATGCCCGCGACATCGTCTACAGCCAGCACGAGCACTGGGATGGCAGCGGCTATCCGCAGGGCCTGCGCGGCGAGCAGATTCCCCTGGCGGCGCGGCTGATGGCGCTGGTCGGCGACTACGAGGAGCTGACCAGCCACCATCCCTATCGCCAGTCGATGAGCCATGCCGAGGCGCAGCAGCGCATCGGCGCGGCCAGCGGCACGCGTTTCGATCCGTCGGTGGTGCTGGCCTTTATCGAGGCCGAGCAGGAGTTCGCCGCCATCGCCCAGCGCCTGGCCGACGATGCGGCGGCCATCCATGGCGAACTGCAGCGCCTGGACGAGTCGCTGGGGGAAAGCATCGAGCTGACCCTGCCGCCGAGTTAAGCCGTCCTGCCTGTGTAGGGCAGGTGCCATCTATGCCGCATTCGCGCGGGTTTCACCCGCTCTACGAACCGACTCCGTAGGGCGGGTGAAACCCGCGTCTAGCCCATTACCCGCATGCGATCAGGCTCCGGCCTGCCAATCCAGACTCAGCGCCTCCTGCCAGGCGAAGCGCTCGAAGTGGCTGGCTACCACACCCTGCAGTTTTTCCAGATCGGTGCTGCTGGCGCTTTCCACGCGCAGGGTCAGGCCCTGGGCATCGGCCTGCAGCAGGCTCAGGCCGAAGGCGAACTCGATGCGTCCCTGCTGCTCGTCGAAGCTGACCGGCAGCTTGTGCGCGAAGTGCTTGCACAGGCGGCTGATGTAGCGCGCCGGGGTGTCGGTGACGACGTGGGCCGAGGCGGTGAAGTTGCTCATGCGATCTCCTGGGTGAGGTTGCCCGCGCTCGCAGGCGCGGGCGGGATGGCCGATCAGTAGGCGACGGTGAAGCGCTGACGAATGTGCTGCGGCTGCTCGGCTTCATCGAGCAGGGCCACGGCCAGGTCGGCCACCGAGATAGGCGCCGGGGCGTCGCCATCCATCAGCAGCTGTTCGCCGCCGATACGGAACTGGCCGGTGCGCGGGCCCGGCTGCAGCAGGGCGGCGGGGGAGAGGAAGGTCCACTGCAGTTCCTGCTCGTCGCGCAGCAGGTTCAGGGCCTGGCGCGCGCCTTCGGCGCCTTCCTTGTACTCGGCGGGGAAGTTCGGCGTGTCGATCAGCTGCTGCCCCGGTGCCACGTACAGGCTGCCGGCGCCGCCAACCACCAGCAGGCGCTTGACGCCGGCCTGCTTGGTGGCGGCGCTGATGGCGCGGCTACCGGCAATGAACTGCTCGCGGATATCGGCCAGGCCCCAGCCGGGGTTGAAGGCGCTGAGCACTACATCGTGGCCGCGCAGCTGGTCGGCCAGGGCGGCCACGTCATGCACGTCGGCCGGCTGGGCGTCGAGGTTGGCGTGCTGCGGCAGTTTCTGCGGATTACGCACCAGGGCAGTGACCTGGTGGCCGCGGTTCAGGGATTCTTCCAGCAGGGCGGCGCCGACATAGCCGGTGGCGCCGATCAGGGCGATTTTCATGGGGTGGTCCTCGGTGGGTTGCGATGGTTGAATAATCGCAGCTGGATAAATCCGAGAAAAAGCGGCTTAAATACCTTGGATAATTAAGCAGGGCTTAATAATGGAGCAGCTAAAGCGCATGGCCCTGTTCGCCACCGTGGTGGAGAAGGGCTCCATGGTGGCCGCCGCCGAGGCGCTGGGCATGAGCGCGTCGGCGGTCAGCCAGCAGATCGGCAAGTTGGAGCAGAGCACCCAGGTCAGCCTGCTGCACCGCACCACCCGCAAGCTGACCCTGACCGAGGCCGGCGCCCAGCTGTACCAGAGCTGTCGGCAGATCGTGGCGCTGGCCGAGCAGGCCGAACAGCGCCTGGCCGAACTGCGCGATGCACCGGTGGGCGAGCTGCGCATCGCCGCGCCGGTGGGTTTTTCCGGACGGCTGATCACCGACGCCCTGGCGCCGTTGCTCGGCGCCCATCCGGGCCTGAGCCTGCGGCTGTTCTTCCAGGACGAGCAGATCGATCTGATCGAGCAGCGTATCGACCTGGCCATCCGTGTCGGCGCCCAGGAGGACTCCAGCCTTGTCGCGCGCCATCTCGGCGACTGGCGCATGTTGCTGTGCGTGGCGCCGGCCTATCTGGCGCGCTGCGGGGCGGTGCTCGGGCCGGAGCAGCTGGTCGGCCTGGACTGGCTGAGCCTGAACCACGAGCGCGCCCAGCAGCTCACCCTGCACGGCCCCGGCGGCGCCCAGCAGCGCCTGCGCATCGAGAGCCGGGTGGCCTGCAACAACATCCTGTCGGTGCGGCATTTCTGTCTGGCGGGCATGGGCGTGTCGCTGCAGCCGGAGCCGGAGATTCGCGCCGAGCTGGCCAGCGGCGCGCTGCTGGTGCTGCTGCCGGAATGGCAGCCGGCGCCGGTCGGCATCCATATCGTCACCCCGCGCCGCGATGCCCAGCCGGCCAAGGTGCGCTACGCCATCGAGGCGCTGCGCCGGACCCTGTCGGTCGGCCACTAACTGGGCGGCGACGGCGGATTGCCGTATAAGGGCGGGATTGTTTCCCGTGGAGGCCCGATCAGTTCGATGAAAACCCCGAAACGCCTGGAGCCCTTGCTCGAAGATGGTCTGATCGACGAGGTGGTGCGCCCGCTGATGAGCGGTAAGGAAGCCTCGGTCTATGTCGTGCGTTGTGCTGGCGAGCTGCGCTGCGCCAAGGTCTACAAGGAGGCCAACAAGCGCGGTTTCCGCCAGGCCGCCGAGTACCAGGAGGGACGCAAGACGCGCAACAGCCGCGATGCCCGGGCCATGGCCAAGGGCAGCAAGTACGGGCGCAAGGAGCAGGAAGAGGCCTGGCAGAACGCCGAGGTGTCCGCGCTGTTCCGCCTGGCCAATGCCGGCGTGCGGGTGCCCAAGCCCTACGACTACCAGGACGGCGTGCTGCTGATGGAGATGGTCGACGACGGCTACGGCGATGCCGCGCCGCGCCTGAACGACGTCGACCTGCTGCCCGAGGACGCCCGCGAGTTCCACGCCTTCATGATCGGCGAGATCGTCAAAATGCTCTGCGCCGGCCTGGTCCACGGTGACCTCTCGGAATTCAACGTGCTGCTCGATCCGCTCGGTCCGGTGATCATCGACCTGCCTCAGGCGGTGGATGCAGCGGCCAACAACCATGCTTTCAGCATGCTCGAGCGCGACGTGCGCAACATGGCCGAGTACTTCGGTCAGTTCGCTCCGGAACTGCTCGATACCCGCTACGCCAAGGAAATGTGGGCGCTCTACGAGGACGGCAAGCTGACCCCGGAGAGCCAGTTAACCGGCCAGTTCGTCGAGCCGGAGGAAGAAGCGGACGTGGATGCGGTGATGCGCGAGATCAAGGCCGCCATGGCCGAGCAGGCGCGCCGCGAGGCCGCCCGCAACGCCGAGGACGCGCCGCGCGACGAGCCGCCACCACCGCCCTGGATGCAGTGACCAGCGACCTGTCTGGTCGCGAAAGCGGGGAACTGTATCGGGCGGGTGCGGTGCGGCGCTGGTAGGGTGGCGGCTGACATTCCGGAGCCTCGCTCATGCCGCTGCCGCACATCCTCCTGGCCCTGCTGGTCACCCTGATCTGGGGTGTCAACTTCGTCGTCATCAAGATCGGTCTGCAGGACTTCCCGCCGCTGCTGTTCTGCGCCCTGCGCTTCGCCCTGGCGGCGCTGCCGCTGCTGTTCCTGCGCGGGCCGCTGCCGGCGCCCTGGTGGCGCATCGTGCAGATCGGCGTGCTGCTCGGGGTGATCAAGTTCGGCCTGCTGTTCGTCGGCATGCATCTGGGCATGCCGGCGGGCCTGTCGTCGCTGGTGCTGCAGAGCCAGGTGTTCTTCACCGTGCTGATCGCCGCGCTGGTACTAGGTGAGCGGCCCAGCATTCGCGCCTTGGCCGGGTTGGTTCTGGCAGTCGGCGGTCTGGTGCTGATCGGCCTGCAGCGGCCCCTGGGCGACAGCCTGCTGGGCTTCGTGCTGGTGGTCGTGGCGGCACTGGCCTGGGCCTTCTCCAATATCGCCACCAAGCGCTCGGGCGCCAGCGACATGCTGCGCCTGATCTGCTGGGTCAGCCTGGTGCCGGTGCTGCCGCTGCTGGGGCTGTCCTACCTGTTCGAGGGGCCGCAAGCGATGGGCGCGGCGCTGGGCGAACTGAGCTGGCGCGGCGTCGGCGCGCTGCTGTACATCGCCTTCCTGGCCACCACGGTGGGCTTCGCCATCTGGAGTTTCCTGCTGCGCCGCTACCCGGCGAGCCAGGTCACGCCGTTCGCCCTGGCGGTACCGGTGTCGGGACTGCTGGCCGGCTGGCTGCTGCTGGGCGAGGCGCTCACTCCGCTCGGCTGGCTGGCCTGTGCCCTGGTGTTCGGTGGCCTGGCGATCAATTTGCTGCCGGCAGGCTGGTTCCGTCGAGGTAGTCCCGCACCAGCCGGCTGAGCCAGTCCATGAACACCTGCACGCGCTTCGACAGGTTGCGCCGGTGCGGGTACAGCAGCGACACCGGCATGGGCGCGGCACGATACTCGGGAAGTATCTCCACCAGCCGGCCGCTGGCCAGGTGCCCGCGAATGCCGGCCAGCGGCACCTGGATGATGCCGAGCCCGGCCAGGCAGGCCTGGGTGTAGGCGTCGGTGCTGTTCACCGTCAGCGCGCCGGGCATCTCCATGCAGCGCGGCGCGCCCTCTTCGACGAACTCCCAGCCGATCGGCTTCATGCCCAGCGTCGGTACGTAGTGCACCAGCCGATGCGCGGCCAGATCGGCGAGGCTGCGCGGCATGCCGAAGCGCTCAAGGTAGTCCGGGCTGGCGCAGTTAATCTGCTCCATCAGGCCCAGCGGGCGGGCGATCAGCGCGGCGTCCACCAGGCTGCCGATGCGCACCACGCAGTCGAAGCCTTCGCGGATCAGGTCGACCTTGTGGTCGGTGCAGCTCAGTTCCAGCTCCAGGTGCGGGTGCTCGGCGAGAAAGGCCGGCAGGTGCGGCAGCACCAGATCGCGAGCCAGGGCCTGGCCCATGTCCACCCGCAGGCGACCGCGCAGCTGGCCGGCGTCTAGCTGGAACATCGAGGCGATCTCGTCGGCGTCGGCCAGTAGGTCCTTGCAGCGTTCGTAGCAGGCCTGGCCGTCCTGGGTCAGCTGCACGCGCCTCGTCGTGCGGTGCAGCAGGCGAGCGCCGAGCTGGTTCTCCAGCTGCTGCACCTGCAGCGAGATGCTGGCCTTGGGCTGGCCGAGGCTCTCGGCGGCGCGGGTGAAGCTGGCCAGTTCGGCGACCCGCACGAAGGCGAGCATGGCGTTGAGTCGATCCATGGCGGTTCACTGTTATCGATTTGTGGACAGTCTAACCATAGGTGGCTGATTTATCCGTTTATCGTCGATCAATAGTCTGTGTCTCGTCCGTCACTCACTTCGACGAGGTACACAACATGAGCAAGATCACTCTCATCACCGGCGCCAGCCGCGGCCTGGGCAAGAACGCCGCCCTGCACCTGGCGCGCCATGGTCATGACCTGATCCTTACCTACCACAGCAACCAGAGCGAAGCCGATGCCGTGGTGGCCGAGATTCGCGCCCTGGGGCGCCAGGCCGTGGCCCTGCAGCTGGACGTGGGCCGCAGCGCCAGCTTTGCCGACTTCGCCGAGCGGGTACGCCTGGCGCTCAGCCTGACCTGGCAGCGCGACAGTTTCGATGCACTGGTGAACAACGCCGGCATCGGCATCCATGCGCCCTTCGCCGAGACCAGCGAGGAGCAGTTCGATCAGTTGATGAACATCCACCTCAAGGGCACCTTCTTCCTTACCCAGCGGTTGCTGCCGCTGCTGGCCGACGGTGGGCGCATCCTCAACGTCTCTACCGGGCTGGCGCGTTTCTCCCTGCCGGGTTACGCCGCCTACGCGGCCATGAAGGGTGGCATCGAAGTGCTGACCCGCTACCTGGCCAAGGAACTGGGCGGTCGCGGCATTCGCGCCAACACCATTGCCCCCGGTGCCATCGAGACCGACTTCGGCGGGGGCGTGGTGCGTGACAACCGCGAGCTCAACGCCGTCATCGCCGGGCAGACCGCGCTGGGCCGGGTCGGCCTGCCGGACGATATCGGCAATGCCATCGGCATGCTGCTGTCGGAGGAGGCCGGCTGGATCAATGCGCAGCGCGTGGAGGTGTCTGGCGGCATGTTCGTCTGACGCTTTGCAGGCAGGATTGTGTCCCGCTCCGGGGGCGCAATCCTGACACCGGAGAAGCTCGTGCAAGGCCTTATCCACAGTGATTTTCGTTAGCGCTTGAATTCACTGCAGCCCAATAGCCATGCGGCTTTGCGCTAATGCGAATCGCTCCGCCGAGAGCGACATTTTGTTGCTTGACCATTGTGCGCGCAGGGTCGAAGCTGCCTACCTAAGCGATCTTTTTTAGCAAGGAAACGAGTCATGCAAGGCGCGACCGAAGTCGTCGATTATCTGAAGGATCTGCTGCGTGGCGAGCTGGCTGCGCGCGACCAGTATTTCCTGCATTCGCGGATGTACCAGGACTGGGGCTTCGAGAAGCTCTATGAGCGGATTAACCACGAGATGGAGGAGGAGACCCAGCACGCCGACGCCCTGCTGCAGCGCATCCTCTTCCTCGAAGCCACACCGGACATGACGCCCAAGGCGATCCACCCCGGTGCCACCGTGCCGGACATGCTGAAGAGCGATCTGGCCCTGGAGTACGAAGTGCGCGAGGCCCTGGCCAAGGGCATCGAACTGTGCGAGAAGCACGGCGACTACATGAGCCGCGACATCCTGGTGCTGCAGCTCAACGACACCGAGGAAGACCACGCCTACTGGCTCGAGCAGCAGCTCGGCCTGATCGGTCGTGTGGGCCTGCAGAACTATCTGCAATCGCAAGCCTGAAGCTTCAAGCATGAAAAAAGGGAGCCTAGGCTCCCTTTTTTATTGGCTCCGTCCGAGCCGGTGAACCGGCTCAGTGGGGGCTGTTTCGCTTACAGGGTCCACTTCACGCTGAACATGGCGTTACGCGGAGCGCCGTAGTTCAGGTTGCCGAAGTCGATACCACTGTAATAGTGCTTGTCGAACAGGTTGTTGATGTTGATGCGGGTGTCGATGTTCTCGTTCACCTTGTAGCCAACCATCAGGCCGACCAGGGAGTAGTCCTCCTGCTGGTAGCCTTCCGGGCTCTCGGTCGAGCTCTGGCTGATGACGTCGCCACCGACGCGCCACTGGTTCAACTGGCCCGGCAGGTTGTAGACGGTGGCCAGCTTGTACAGGTGACGTGGGATGGTCGGGTCGAAGTACTCGCCTTCGTTGTCCTCGTTGGCATCCTGCTTGTACTTGGCTTCGACGTAGGTGTAGGACGCGCTGGCGTTCCAGTTCTCGGTCAGAGCACCGCTGACTTCAAAATCGAGACCCTGGCTACGCACCTTGCCGGATGCGCGCTGGCAGTAAGGCGAGATCGGGTTGCTCGGGCAGGGGGTCGGGCCGCTGGTGTCTTCCACGGCGCGGTTCAGTTGGTCGACCTGGAACAGCGCCACGGTGGCGTTCACTGCACCGTCCAGGTACTCGCCTTTCAGACCGATCTCGTAGTTCTCGCCTTCGATTGGCTTGAGAACGCTGCCGGAAGCATCGATGGCCTGCTGCGGCTTGAAGATGTCGGTGTAGCTGGCGTAGACCGAGTAGGTGTCGTTCAGGTCGTAGATCGCACCGGCGTAACGGGTGAGGTTACGAGTGACCTTGTAGCTGTCGGTCTCGGTCTCGAACTCGTGCCAGTCGAGACGGGCGCCAACGATCACCTTGAGCGGGTCGGCCACGTTGAAGCGGCTGGTCACATAGGTGCCGGTCTGGGTTTCGTCGGTCTTCATGCCCCAGAGGCGCATGTTGTAGCTCGGCTTGTCGGTGTTACTCGGATCCCAGTCATCCGGGTCGAAGCCAACGGCCGGACCGCTGCCATCGGAGTACATGATGTCGCCCCAGCCGCCGTGGCCGTCGAAGGCTTCTTCGCGGTAGCTGGTACCGACGACCAGCTCGTGCTCACGGCCGAGCAGCTGGAAGGGGCCGGATGCGACGGCGTCGTAGCTGCTATGGTCGTCGGTGTAGACGTACTGGCCGCCGCCCTGATCGATAGTGTCGCAGGCGGTGTAGTAGCAGCTGTTGTACATACCCAGCATGTGGATGCGACCCCACATCTTGTTCATTGCCAGCTTCATCTTCCAGCCGTTGTCGAAACGGTGCTCGATGTCGCTGAACAGCTGGGTGGTCTTTGTATCCCAGTAGGACCAGTCAGCACCGTAGTAGGTGTCACGGTCGAAGCCGAAGTCTTCGCCGCCCGGCTTGCTTGGCAGGCCGACCCAGTTGTCGTTTCTGTTGTCGTTCTGGTACGAGGCGCCGATCGTCAGGGTGGTGGCGTCGGTCAGGTCCATCTCGCCGATGGCGTAGAGCAGGCCGCGCTCGCCGCTGACGTAATCCTGGAAGCTGTCGTTGGTCTGGTAGGCGGTGACGGCGCGACCACGGATGGTGCCTTCACTGTTCAGCGGGCCGGACACATCCACTTCGGTACGGTAGGTGTCCCAGGAGCCGGCGCTGCCGCTGATGCTGGCCTGCGGAGTGGCGGTGGGGCGCTTGCGTACCAGGTTGATGGCGGCGGACGGGTTGCCGGCGCCCTGCATCAGGCCGGTGGCGCCGCGGACGATCTCGACGCGGTCGTATATGGCCAGGTCGGCGGCGGAAATCACGTCCTGGGTATAGGTGGAGATGCTGGTCGGCATGCCGTCGTACATGATGTTGTCGACTTCGAAGCCGCGAGCCTTGTAGCTCTGGCGTGCCGGGCCGTATTGGTTAACGGTAAGGCCGGGGGTGTACTTGACCACATCATTGAGGTCTTCCATGCCTTGGTCTTCGATACGCTGGCGAGTGATCACGCTGACCGACTGCGGGGTCTCGCGGATGGACAGCGGCAGCTTGGTGCCAGTGGCCATGGCGCCAGTGGTATAGGATTTGGTGCCCTCGGTGGTGGCTTGACCTGCCAGACCCTGGCCTTCGATCTGGGTCGCTTCCAGCTGCACAGCTTCTTTCTGTTGCTCGGTAGCGGTGGTTTCGGCCTGGGCTGCGCTGGCGAAGCTCAGGGCGACGGCGATGGCGGCAGCCAGCGGCGACACGTGATGACGATGCATGGGATGGTCCTGTAGACGAGTTCTGGCAGATGCTTTTTTTAGTGCGCGCTGCAGTTTCTGCAGGCAAGCCGATACCCCTGCTCGTCCTTGAGGGCCATCAATCGATATCTGGTGCGGGTTCGGCGGCGCGAGTGTAAAGAAGTCGCATTTGGTAGTAAATAGGAATCTATATCACTAGCTTGCTTTTATCATTTGATATAGATGCGCGAATGCACTTGCCTGCCAAAAAGGATTAAGCGGGGCGGCTCAGCCTCCGCAGCAGCCGGACTCCAGGTCCTTAAGAATCGGGCAGTCCGGCCGATGATCGCCCTGACAGTGCTGCACCAGCTCGCTGAGCGTGTCGCGCAGGGCGGTGAGTTCGGCGATCTTGCGGTTCAGCTCCTCGACATGGGCCAAAGCCAGGGCCTTGACGTCGGCGCTGGCGCGATCGCGGTCCTGCCACAGGGTCAGTAGCTTGCCGACTTCTTCCAGCGAGAAGCCCAGGTCGCGGGAGCGCTTGATGAAGGCCAGCACGTGCAGATCCTGTGATCCGTACAGGCGATAGCCGCTGTCCGAGCGTCCAGCCGGCTTGAGTAGGCCTATGGACTCGTAGTAGCGGATCATCTTGGCGCTGAGCCCGCTCTGTTTGGCTGCCTGGCCGATATTCATGGGCGTTTCTCCAGTTCGGGCTTCCAGGTATTGAGTAGCAAGGCGTTGCTCACCACGCTGACGCTGGACAGGGCCATGGCGGCGCCGGCCAGCATCGGGTTGAGCAGGCCGAAGGCGGCCAGCGGGATGCCCACCAGGTTGTAGACGAAGGCCCAGAACAGGTTCTGCTGGATCTTGTTCCAGGTGCGTCGGCTGATTTCCAACGCCGCCGGTACCAGGCGCGGGTCGCCGCGCATCAAGGTGATGCCGGCGGCGTGCATGGCCACGTCGGTGCCGCCACCCATGGCGATACCGACGTCGGCGGCGGCCAGGGCCGGGGCGTCGTTGATGCCGTCACCGACCATGGCCACTACAGCGCCGCTGTTTTTCAGCCCGGCGACATGGGCGGCCTTGTCGGCCGGCAGTACCTGGGCATGCACCCGGTCGATGCCCAGCGCGCGACCCACGGCCCCGGCGCTGCCGGCATTGTCGCCGCTGATCAGATGGCTCTCGATATGGCGCTCACGCAGCGCGGCGATGGTGTCGGCGGCTCCCTCCTTGAGGCTGTCGCCGAAGGCCAGCAGCCCCAGCACCCTGGGGGGCGCGCTCTGCTCGATCAACCAGGACAGGGTGCGACCTTCGGTCTCCCAATCGCTGGCCTGGTTCTGCAGTTGGCTGCTCAGGCCCAGTTCGCCGAACAGGCGCTGGTTGCCAAGGGCCAGTTCGCGCCCTTCGATCACGCCGCGAATACCCCGACCCGCCAACGCCTGGCTGGCGGATAGCGCTGGCAGGGCGATGTCCTGTTCCGCGGCGGCCTGCAGCACGGCATGCGCCAGTGGATGTTCGCTGCCCTGTTGCAGGGCTCCGGCCAGGCGCAACAGCTCGCTTTCCTCGATACCCGCCGTGGCCAGGTGGACGATGCGCGGTTGTCCGGAAGTGAGGGTGCCGGTCTTGTCGAACGCCACCACCGTGACCTTGTGGGCCAGCTCCAGGGCTTCGGCATCCTTGATCAGGATGCCGTGGCGCGCGGCCACGCCGGTGCCGGCCATGATCGCCGCCGGGGTGGCCAGGCCGAGGGCGCAGGGGCAGGCGATCACCAGTACCGTCACTGCGTTGATCAGTGCCTGCTCCACGCCGGCGCCGACCAGCAGCCAGCCGCCAAGGGTGGCGAGGGCGATCAGCAGCACGACCGGGACGAACACCGCGCTGACCCGGTCCACCAGTTTCTGGATCGGCGCCTTGGCTGCCTGGGCGTCTTCCACCAGGCGGATGATCCGCGCCAGCACCGTTTCGCCACCGAGTGCCGTGGTACGCACGACGAGACGTCCTTCGCCATTGATGGCGCCACCGGTGATCTGGTCGCCCGGTGCCTTGGCCACGGGCAGGCTCTCGCCGCTGATCAGCGCTTCGTCGGCCTGGCTGTGGCCTTCCAGCACTTCACCATCCACCGGGAAGCGTTCGCCGGGGCGCACCACGACAAGGTCGCCCAGGCGCAGGGCGGTGATCGCCACGTCCTCTTCGCGACTATCGACCAGGCGAGTGGCGCGCTCCGGGCGCAAGGCTTCGAGTGCGCGAATGGCTGCGCTGGTCTGGCGCTTGGCGCGGCTCTCCAAGTACTTGCCGAGCAGCACCAGGGCGATGACCACGGCCGAGGCCTCGAAATACAGGTGCGGCGCGTGATGCCCAGCCGTGGCCCACAGATACAGGCTGAGGCCGTAGCCGGCGCTGGTGCCGAGGGCGACCAGCAGGTCCATATTGCCGCTGCCGGCACGCACGGCCTTCCAGGCGGCGACATAGAAGCGTGCGCCAAGTACGAACTGCACCGGCGTGGCCAGGGCGAATTGCGCCCAGGCCGGCAGCATCCAGTGCAGCCCGGCCCATTCGGCGAACATCGGCACCAGCAGTGGAGCGGCCAGCAGCAGGGCGGCGATCACGGCCCAGCGTTCGCGGCGCAGGGCGGCCTGCGGATCGACCCTGGCCGATTCGCTGAGCAGGGACGCCGAATAGCCGGCCTGCTCCACCGCGGCGATCAACGCGGCCAGGTCCGTGCCGTCCAACAGCTCGACGCGGGCGCGCTCGCTGGCCAGATTGACGCTGACGTTGCTGACGCCGGGCACCTTGCCCAGGGCTCGCTCGATGCGCCCGGCGCAGCTGGCGCAGGTCATGCCGCCGAGCTGCAGTTCCAGGCTCTGTTGTGGCACTGAATAGCCGGCGTGCTCGACGGCGGCTAGCAGTTCGCCCAGGCGCTCGCGCGGCGCGGTGATCCGCGCCCGCTCACTGGCCAGGTTGACCTGGCTCTGCTGCACCTCCGGCACCTGGGCGAGCGCGCGCTCCACGCGGCCGGCGCAACTGGCGCAGGTCATGCCACGGATGGGAAGGTCGAAAGTCTGCAGGGTAGACATGGGGCGACTCCAAAGAATTCGCCCCTAGAATCAACCTTGACCTCGGGTCAAGGTCAAGCGCCGGCTCGCGTATCAGTAGTTGAGCGGTGCCGGAATCAGCTGCAGGCCCAGGGAGTCCATGGCGATGCGGTACTTGCTCACCTCGCCGGCGGTGACCCGCAGGGTCTGGTGGCGCAGTTGCTCGAAGCGCGGCTGGCAGTCACCGCCGCCGAGCTGGCCGAGGCGCACCAGCACCTCACCCGGCGGCAGGTTGAGGGTGATCGACTGGCCCTGATACAGGCGCGCGGTCAGGTTGCCCTGCAGGTACAGGCCGATCTCGCAGGGGGTGGAGACTTCCAGGCGCTCGCGGGACACGGTGAGCACGCCGTAGTCGATCGGCGTAGGCAGGGTCATCGGCGCCAGCGGGACGGTGGCGGGCAGGGGCGGGACCTGGACCGGCATCGCGGCCGACTCGGCCGTGGGTTCGGGCACCGACTCGTCGGCCAGGGCCGGCAGGCTGAGCAACAAGAGCAGGGCGATGGGCAGGCGCATGGCGAATCCCTCCAGAGGCTCTGTGCAGCTTGGGCCAGGCTGGCGGGGACTACAAGTCGCGAGGCCTTGACTTTGCCCTGATGGCAAGCTCGATGCTGGTCTCGTCAGCAATTCAATGAGGGGAATGTTATGCAGGTTCTGAAAGTGTCGGGCATGAGCTGTGGTCACTGCGTGCGCGCCATCACCCGTGCGGTGCAGGCCGGCGATCCGGCGGCGGAGGTTCAGGTCGACCTGGCTGCCGGCGAGGTGCGGGTGGCCAGCCGCCTGAGCCTGGAGCAATTGCTGGCGGTGTTGCGCGAGGAGGGTTACGCAGCCGAGGCGGCCTGATCCGTCAGGCCGGCGGATTCCACTCGCGCAGCAGGCCGCGCAGCTGCGCATCGATCAGCGCTGGCGTGTCCGACAGCGGATCGAACAGCTGCGGGTCGCGGGTCCAGTCGGTGAACAGGCCGATGATCTGCGCGTGCAGCGCCCGCGCGGCCAGGCGCGGAGACATGCCCGGTAGCAGGCGCTCGCGGCAGGCCGGGCGGGCAAACAGCTGCTCGACCAGGCCGATGAACTGGTTGATAAAGGCGTTGTGCCGCTGCTCGGCCTCGCGCAGTTCATCGGTGAACTCGCAGCGGTGCAGCAGGATGGTGAAGATGCGCCGTCGCTGCTCGTCGCGGGCCAGGTTGGCGATTGCCTCGATGCACAGGTCGCGCAGCGACAGCAGCGGGTCCGCGCCGCCGCAGCCGCTGAGGCGCTCGGTCAGCTGCTCCGGCGGCAGGCGTACCTGGCTGAGCATTTCATGAAACAGATGGGCCTTATTTTCGAAGTGCCAGTACACCGCGCCACGGGTCACCCCAGCGGCGCGGGCGATCTGTTCCAGGGTGCTGTGGGCCACGCCCTTTTCCAGAAACAGCTGCTCGGCGGCCGCCATGATGGCGACGCGAGTCTGCTCGGCTTGCTCTTTGGTTCGGCGCATGGCGGGTAAGCGGAATCCGTCTAGGCTCTTGTTCTGGGGAACTCAGTGTAATGAATTCTGTGCCGTTGTTCAGTTTACAGACGCAGATGTATGTAACTAGCATGGCACTCCTTCGGGGCCTTGCCCACTTCAAGACGTCATGGAGATGACCATGCTTGCTCGCTCGCTTCCGTTCGCATTCCCAACGCTTGCCCTGAGCATGCTGTTCAGTCCGTGGCTGCAGGCCGCCGAACAGGGCCAGCAAATGCCGCCGCCGGAGGTGGTGGTGGAGGAAGCCAAGGTCGAATCGCTGCCGCTGCAGTTCGAATACCCGGCGCGCACCGCCGGCTTCCGCGAAGTGCAGGTGCGTGCCCAGGTCAGCGGCATCCTGCAGGAGCGCACCTATCAGGAGGGCAGCCAGGTCAAGCAGGGGCAGATCCTCTTCCGCATCGACCCGCGCCCGTACCAGGCCGCTCTGTCCCGCGCCAAGGGCTCGCTGGCCCAGGAGCAGGCGCGCTACCGGCAGACCGAGCGCGATCTCAAACGTATCCGTGAGCTGCAGAAGAAGGGCTTCGCCAGCGAGAGCGAGCTGGACAATGCGGTGTCCAACTTCGAACAGAGCAAGGCCAACATCGAGGCGGCCAAGGCCGAGGTGCAGTCCAAGCAGATCGACCTCGACTACACCACGGTGGAGGCGCCGATCTCCGGTATCACCAGCAAGGAAACCGTGTCCGAAGGCAGCCTGATGGTGGCCGGCGACCCGAACGCCAGCCTGCTGACCCAGATCACCCAGCTCGACCCCCTCTACGTCAACTTCGCCGCTCCCGATCGCGAGGTGTCCGCCGTGCGCAGCGGCCTGCAGAGCGGCAGCCTGGTGCGCGAGGGCGGCCAGCAGATGAGCGTGGAGATCAAGTTCGGCGACGGCACCAGCTACCCGGTGGAAGGCAAGGTCGACTTCACCGACAGCCTGATCGACCGCAGCACCGGCACCGTCAGTGCCCGTGCGGTGGTGGCCAACCCGAACCTGGCGCTGATGCCGGGCCAGTTCGTGCGCGTGGTGGTCAAGGGCATCAACAAGCCCAACGCGATCACCGTGCCGGAGCGCGCGCTGTCCCAGGGGCCGAACGGCACCTTCGTCTATGTGGTGGATGACCAGGGTATGGCGCGCATTCGCCCGATCGGCACGGCGCACACCGCCAATGGCCGCTGGGTGGTGGAAAGCGGTATCGAATCCGGCGACAAGGTGATAGTCGAGGGCCTGCCCAAGGTTCACCCTAACGCGCCCGTCAAGGTGGTCGACGCCGCCCCTGCCAAGCAGTAAGGAGTCAGGCCCGTGATTTCCAGGTTCTTTATCGATCGACCGATCTTCGCGGCGGTGATTTCCATCGTCATCATCCTCGCCGGTCTCGCGGCCATGCGTGCGCTGCCGGTGGCCCAGTACCCCGAGATCCTGCCGCCGCAGGTATCGGTGACGGCGGCCTACCCGGGTGCCAGCTCGCAGGTCATCGCAGAGACCGTGGCCGCGCCGCTGGAGCAGGAGATCAACGGCGTCGAGGGCATGATCTACCAGCTGTCCAACTCCGACAGCAACGGCGCCATGAGCCTGACCGTGTACTTCGACGTCGGCACCGACCCGGACCAGGCCACCATCGACGTCAACAACCGGGTGCAGGCCGCGCTGGCCAAGCTGCCCGAGGAAGTGCGCCGGCAGGGTGTGAAGGTGGAGAAGAAGTCCTCCGACATCCTGCAGGTGGTGACCCTGTTCTCGCCGGACGATTCGCGCGACCCGATCTTCATCAGCAACTACGCGCTGATCAACGTGATCGACGAGCTCAAGCGCATCCATGGCGTCGGTGACGCCAGCCAGTTCGGCTCCAAGGACTACTCCATGCGCATCTGGCTGCGCCCGGACAAGCTGGCGCAGTACGACCTGACGCCAAGCGACGTGGTCAGCGCCATCCAGGAACAGAACTCGCAGTTCGCCGCCGGCAGCTTCGGCAAGGAACCGCTCAGCAACCCGCAGGACTTCACCTACACGGTGAGCACCAAGGGGCGCTTCACCACGCCGGAAGAGTTCGAGCAGGTAATCCTGCGTACCGACGCGACCGGTGCCAGCCTGTTGCTCAGCGATGTGGCGCGCGTCGAGCTGGGCGCCCAGGACTACTCCCTGGTCACCAGCCTCAACGGCAAGAAGAACGCGGCCTTCGGTATCTACTTGCAGCCCGGCGCCAACGCCCTGGATACCGCCGAGGCGGTGCGCACCACCATGGAACGCCTGGCCAAGCGCTTCCCCGAAGGCATCGCCTACAAGATTCCCTACGACACCACCAAGTTCGTCGAGGTCTCCATCGAGGAGGTGATCCACACCTTCATCGAGGCCCTGGTGCTGGTGATGCTGGTGGTGTTCATCTTCCTGCAGAACTGGCGGGCCACGCTGATCCCGGTGCTGGCCATTCCGGTGTCGCTGATCGGCACTTTCGCCGGCATGTACATGCTCGGCTTCTCGATCAACCTGCTGACCCTGTTCGGCATGGTGCTGGCCATCGGCATCGTGGTGGACGACGCCATCGTGGTGCTGGAGAACGTCGAGCGGGTGATGCGGACCGAGAAGCTCAGCCCGCGTGACGCGGCGATCAAGGCCATGGAGGAGGTGACGGGACCGATCGTCGCCATCGTCCTGGTGCTGTGCGCCGTATTCATCCCGGTCGGCTTCCTCGGCGGCCTGGCGGGGCAGATGTACAAGCAGTTCGCGATCACCATCGCGGTGTCGGTGGTGATCTCGGGCATCGTCGCCTTGACCCTGTCGCCGGCGCTCTGCGCCCTGATCCTCAAGTCCGAGCACAAGGAGCCGGCAGCGCCGTTCCGCTGGTTCAACAACGCCTTCGAGCGCTTCACCAACGGCTATACCGCTGGCGTGCGCTTCTTCCTCAAGCGCTCGCTGATCGGCGTGGCGCTGTTCGGCGGCATGATCGCCATCATGGTCGTGCTGTTCGGTCGAGTGCCGGGCTCGCTGGTGCCGGACGAAGACCAGGGCTATGTGATCAACGCCTACTTCCTGCCGCCGGCGGCCTCGCTGAGCCGCACCGACCAGGTCACCAGCGCGGTCAGCGAGGAGCTGATGCAGCACCCGGCGGTGGAGGACGTGGTGACCTTCGCCGGCTTCGACGTGCTCACCTTCGGTACCCGCAGCAACGCCGGGGTGTCGTTCATTCCCCTGAAGGACTGGAAGGAGCGCACCACAGAGGAACTGGATGCGCGCAACCTGCCGCAGCAGTTCATGGGCATGGGCGCCAAGCAGAAGGACGCCCTGGTGATGACCTTCAACCCGCCGCCCATCAGCGGCATGAGCACCACGGGCGGTTTCGAGGCCTATATCCAGGATCGCAGCGGCGGCTCCATCGATGAGCTCAGTGCGGTGGTGCAGAAGTTCATCGCCGCCGCGTCCAAGCGTCCGGAGCTGGCGGGGGTCAACAGCACCTTCCATGCCGACGTGCCGCAGTACTTCGTCGACCTCGACCGCACCAAGGCGCGTGCTCTGGGCGTGGCGATCAACGATGTGTTCACCGCCATGCAGGCGACCTTCGGCAGCTACTACGTCAACGACTTCAACCTGTATGGGCGCACCTGGCAGGTCAGCCTGCAGTCCGAGGCGGATTTCCGTCGCAATCCGGAAGACCTTAACCAGGTGTATGTGCGCTCCAGTGGCGGCGACCTGATTCCGCTGGCCTCGCTGGTGCGCGTGCAGCGCATCCTCGGGCCGGACTCCTACGCGCGCTTCAACGTCTACCCGGCGGCCAAGCTGCTCGGCGGGCCGGCGCCGGGCTACAGCTCCGGTCAGGCACTGGAGGCCATGCAGGAAGTGGCCGACGAGGTGCTCGGCGAGCAGTACAACCTGGCCTGGATCGGCTCCGCCTTCCAGGAACTGGCGACCCATGGCTCGGGCAGTACCGCGTTCATCTTCGGCCTGATCCTGGTGTTCCTGATCCTGGCCGCCCAGTACGAACGCTGGACGCTGCCGATGGCCGTGGTCACCGCCGTGCCCTTCGCGGTGTTCGGCGCGATCCTGGCGATCTGGATGCGTGGCCTGGCCAACGACGTGTACTTCCAGGTCGGCCTGGTGACCCTGATCGGCCTGGCGGCGAAGAACGCCATTCTGATCATCGAGTTCGCCGTGCTATGCCGCGAGGAGCAGAAGATGGGCATCTTCGAGGCGGCGATGGAGGCGGCCAAGCTGCGCTTCCGGCCAATCGTGATGACCTCGCTGGCCTTCATCCTCGGTTGCGTGCCGCTGGCCATCAGCACCGGCGCCGGCTCGGCCAGCCGTCACTCGATCGGTACCGGGGTAATCGGCGGCATGCTCGCCGCCACCCTGCTGGCGACTTTCCTGATCCCCATGTTCTACCTGCTGGTAGAGTCGCTGGCGGACAAGCTGGACAAGCGCAAGGCCAAGCACAAGGCGGTTGAGCAGCACTGACCTGCCGCGCGGGAGCCCAGGCTCCCGCCGTGCGTATTCCGGGCGGGGCGCCCTTCGTTTTCCGGGTAGTACCACGTCGTGGAGAACCGATGAATTTTCGCATCCTGCTCATACTGGGCACGCTCAGCGCCTTCGGGCCCATGGCCATCGATTTCTATTTGCCCAGCTTCCCGACCCTGGCGCGGGTGTTCGGCACCGATGTCGACCATGTGCAGATGTCGCTGGCCTCCTATTTCGCCGGCACCGCCCTGGGCCAGCTGATCTACGGCCCGCTGGCGGATCGCTTCGGCCGGCGCAAGCCGCTGCTCGCCGGGCTGGTGCTGTTCACCCTGGCCTCGCTGGCCTGCGCCCTGGCGCAGAGCCTGGAATGGCTTATCGTCGCGCGCTTCGTCCAGGCCCTGGGCGGCTGCGCCGGCATGGTCATCTCGCGGGCGGTGGTGCGAGACCTGTGCGACCCGCTGGCCTCGGCCAAGGTGTTCTCCAAGCTGATGCTGGTGATGGGCGTGGCGCCGATCCTTGCGCCGCTGGGCGGTGGCGTGCTGCTGCAGCTGTTCGGCTGGCAGTCGATCTTCCTCGGCCTGGTGCTGTTCAGCGCCCTGTGCCTGGCAGCCGTGCTGCTGTGGCTGCCGGAGACCCGCTCGGCGCAGTTTCCCGTGCAGCCGCTGGGCGGGGCGCTGGGGCGCTACTCGGTGCTGCTGCGTGACCGCCTGCTGATCGGCTACGGGCTGACTGGCGGGGTGGCCATGGCCGGCATGTTCGCCTACATCTCCGGCTCGCCGTTCGTGTTCATCGACCTCTATGGCGTGCCCGCCGAACACTACGGCTGGCTGTTCGGCGCCAACGCCGCCGGCTTCATCCTCACCGCCCAGCTCAACGGCTGGCTGCTGCGCCACCACGGCCCCGGCTACTGGCTCAAGCGCACGGTGTGGATCTACTGCGCCGCGACGCTGGCGCTGCTGGCGGTGGCCATGGCCCGACCGGCGGAGCTATGGCCGTTGCTGATCCCGCTGTTCATCACCACCGCCAGCCTGTCCTGCGTGCTGCCCAATGCCACGGCCTGCGCCATGGCCGGGCAGGGCGCCCATGCCGGCAGCGCCTCGGCGCTGATCGGCTCGCTGCAGTTCACCGTGGCGGCGGGTGCGTCCGGGCTGGTGGGCGCGCTGCACGACGGCAGCGCTCGGCCGATGGCGCTGGTCATCGCCGTGTGCGGCATCATCACCCTGACCCTGGGGCTGCTCACCGCGCGGCATGCGCGGCGTCACGCGCTGGAGTTCTGAACGGCGCTCGCTCAGCTGGCGCTGCGCACCTCGGCGAGGCCGCGCCCGGGCAGTGGGTGCGGAGCCTTGAGGCGGGCCTGCAGCACGCGAACGAAGTCGCGGGCCTCGGCCTCGCTGCGGAAGCTGACGCCATGCTGGTCCAGGCTGACCTGCCAGCGGGCGCCTTCGGCGGTCGTTACCTGACGAATCTGGATGTTCATCGCAGACCTCCACGAGGACGTTGAGGGCTGCAGTGTAGACCCGTGCCGTTGCGATTCCCTGACCTGGGTCAACCGA
Organism: Pseudomonas sp. GD04019; assembly: GCF_029837695.1. Taxonomy (GTDB): domain Bacteria; phylum Pseudomonadota; class Gammaproteobacteria; order Pseudomonadales; family Pseudomonadaceae; genus Aquipseudomonas. Next base: position 424,563 of record NZ_JAOEEA010000001.1, on the reverse strand, counting down.
CCGACTGATGGTCGCTGCGCAGCCAGTGGGCCAGCTGCACGGCGCTCAGCGGGCGGCTGAACAGGTAGCCCTGGCACTGCTCGCAGCCCAGTTGGCGCAGGGCCTGCAGCTGTTCGGTGGTCTCCACGCCCTCGGCCAGCACGCAGAGTTTGAGGTTGCGCGCCAGGCCGACGATGGTGGCGACGATTTCCAGGTTGGCCTGGTCCTCGGGCACGCCGCGCATGAAGCTCTGGTCGATCTTCAGCTTGTCCAGGGGGAAGCGCCGCAGGTAGGCCAGCGACGAGTAGCCGGTGCCGAAGTCGTCGATCGCCAGCTTCAGCCCCAGCTCCTTGAGCGCGGCCAGGGTGGCCTGGGTCTGCTCGACGTTCTCGATCAGCGCGCCCTCGGTGATCTCCAGTTCCAGGTGCTCGGCCGGCAGGCCGCTGTCGTGCAGGGCGTCGCGCACCTGCTTGACCAAGTCGGCCTGGCGGAACTGACGTGGCGACAGGTTGACCGCCAGGGTATGCAGGCCCAGGCCCTGCTGGCGCCAGAACTGCATCTGCCGGCAGGCCTCGCGCAGCACCCAGTTGCCGATCGGCACGATCAGCCCGGTGTCCTCGGCCAGGGGGATGAACTGCGCCGGGGAAATCATGCCGGCACTGCTGTTCCAGCGCAGCAGCGCCTCCACCCCGACCGGATGGCCGTCGTGGCCGCGCACCAGGGGCTGGTAGTGGAGGATGAACTCGCTGCGCTTGAGCGCCTGGCGCAGCTGGCCTTCCAGGGTCAGGCGGGTATGCGCCTGGTGGGTCAGGCCCTGGGTGTAGAAGCGGAAGGTGTTGCGACCTTCCTGCTTGGCCTGGTGCAGGGCGCTGTCGGCATTGCGCAGCAGGTCGTCGCTGTTCTGCCCGTCGTCCGGATAGAGGCTGATGCCGATGCTGGCGCCCAGGTAGGCCTCGCGGCCGTTGCCCAGCGGCAGCGGGCGCTCCAGCAGCTCGATCAGGGTGCGGGCGATGCCGGCCGCCTCCTCGGGGCGCTGCAGGTTCTCCAGCACCACCAGGAACTCGTCGCTGCTCAGTCGCGCCAGGGTGTCTTCGTTGCGCAGGCGCTGCTGCAGGCGCCGCGCCACGGCTACCAGCAGTTCGTCGCCGACCTTATGGCCGAGGCTCTCGTTGATGGTCTTGAAGTTGTCCAGGTCGAAGTACAGCACCGCCACCCGCTCCTCATGACGCTGGGCGTGCTCCAGGGCGTGACCGAGGCGCTCCATGGCATAGAGGCGGTTGGGCAGGTCGGTGAGGGTGTCGAAGTGCGCCAGGTGGGCCAGGCGCTCCTGGCTGTCGCGGTACTGGCTGAGGTCGGTGAAGGTCAGCACGTACTGCGGCTGCTGCGGGTCGCAGTCACGCACCCGGCTGACGGTGAGCCAGAAGGGGAAGCGCGAGCCATCCTGGCGGCGGCTGTTCATCTCGCCCTGCCAGTGCCCGCTGTCCTGCACCTTGCGCCACAGGGTGCGGTAGCGCGCGCGCTCCAGGCTGTTGCCCGGCAGCAGCGGCAGGCGCTGGCCGAGGGCGTCCTCGGGGCTGAGCCCGGTGATGGCGCTGAAGGCCGGGTTGCTGGTGAGGATGCGCCGCCGCGCATCGACTATCACCACCGCCTCCTGGGTGCTTTCGAACACGGTGGCGGCCTGGCGCAGGGCGAGCTCCTGCTGCTTGCGTACACCGATGTCCTCGACCACCGAGATGAAGTAGTGCGGCTCGCCGTTGGTGTGGCGCACCAGGGTGGCACTGAGGTTGGCCCAGAGCACCCTGCCATCGCGGCGCAGGTAGCGCTTCTCCATTGTCAGGCGCTGGATCTCGCCGGCCAGCAGCTGGCTGGTCAGGCCCAGATCCTTGTCCAGATCGTCGGGGTGGGTGATGTCCTGGAAGGTCAGCGCGAGCAGCTCCTCGCGGCCGTAGTCGAGCATCTGGCACAGGCGCTGGTTGACCCGCAGCCAGCGGCCGTCCGGCGCCAGGTGGGCGATGCCGACCGCCGCCTGCTCGAAGGTTGCACGGAAGCGCAGCTCGCTCTGCAGGCGCTCGGCATCGCGCTGCTGCTGGCGCACGGCGATGCCGGCCAGGCGGGTGAACTCGGTGACCAGCTCGATATCCTCGCGGCTCGGTCGCATCTGCCGCCGGTAGTAGATGCCGAACACGCCGAGCACCTGCTGCTGGTCGTTCTTGAACGGCAGCGACCAGCAGGCGCTCAATCCGGCCAGCCGCGCCGGGTCACGGAACTCGACCCAGTTGGGATGGCTGCGGATGTCCTCGACTATGGTCAGCTCGCCGCTGGCGGCGGCATGGCCGCAGCTGCCCAGGTCGAGCTGCACCGGCATGCCGTCCACCGTGGCGGCGTAGCTGGCCGGCAGGCTGGGCGCGGCCAGCAGGCGCAGCACGCCATCGTCCAGGCGCAGGATGGACACCAGCATCTCCGGGCTGATGCGCTCCAGGCGCAGGGCCATGTCGCTCAGGCTCTCCTGCAGCGGGCGCTGCGCCAGCATGCGATCGAGCACCGCGTTGCGCGCCTCCTGCAGGGCCTGGGTATGGCGCCGCTCGTGGATGTCGCTGAGGCTGCCGCGCAGACCCAGGCCGTGTTGCGGGCCGGCGGCCAGGCGCAGCGATACCCAGTGCGGGCGGCCGCCAGCGTCGCGCAGGCGCAGCTCGCCGAGCCAGCTGCTCCGCTGGTGGGCGATGACGGCGGCGATGTGTTGCGCGGCCGACTCGCGCTGGTCGTCGTCGATGAAGTCCAGCAGCGGGCGGCCCACGCTCTCGCGGATGCTGTAGCCGGTGATGGTCTGCCAGGCCGGGTTGACGAAGGTCAGGCGGCCGCCGCTGTCGGTGAGGAAGATCGCCTCGTGCAGCTGCTCCACCAGCTCGCGGTAGCGCGCCTCGCTGGCCTCCAGTTCCTGGTGCGCGCTCTTCTGCTGGCCCAGGTCGATATCGACGCAGTACAGCTCCACCTGGTTGCGTGTGTTGCGCAGGATCAGGTGGCTGGAATAGACGTGCACCTCGCTGCCGTCGCGGTGCTGCAGGGTCAGTTCGGCGGCGGGGATGGCGGGGCCGCCGATCATCCAGCTCTGGATGTCGCTGGCCACCTGCTCGCGCATCGGCGGCGGGATGATCAGGTCCTCCAGGCGCCGGCCCATGGCCTCGGCCACGTCGTAGCCATACAGCTGGGTGCTGGCCTGGTTCCAGAAAATCACCCGGCGCTCGCGGTCGTAGCCTTGCACGGCGATGCGCGGGGTCTGCTCGAACAGCTGGCGGAAGCGTTGCTCGCTCTCGCGCAGGGCCAGTTCGTCGCGCTTCTGCCCGCTGACATTCTGCACGCTGCCGTGGGCGCCACCGTCGCCATGGCGGCCGCGCAGCATCAGCCACACCGGCGCATCGCTGGTGGGACGGTTCAGGCGCACGTTGATCAGCAGCGGCTCGCCATCGTCCAGCAGCGCCTGCAGGGCGCGCTGGGCGGCGTTGCGGTCGGCCGGGTAGAGCCAGCTCAGCAGATCGTCCAGGCTGCTGCGGGCATCCGCTTCCGGGCGCTCGAGCAGTTGCAGGGCCTCGCTGGACCAGTGCAGGTGGTCGCCATCCTGCTGCCAGGTGCCGAGGCCCGCCTCGCCCTGGGCCTGGCGCAGCTTGCGGGCGTGCTCGCGCAGATCGCGCTCCAGCTGCTGCTGGGCGTTCTGCTCGAAGCGGTACAGCAACAGGATCAGCAGGCTGCTGAGGGCGGCGAAAACCAGGCCCTTGGCGGTCTGCAGTCCGGCCTGGGTGGCGCCGTCCAGTTCCAGCGTCTGCAACAGCAGATCACCGAGGACGATCCAGGCAACGCTGAACAACAGGTAGAGGCCGGCCACGCGCATTGGCCGGTTGATCCTGGGTCGCATCCTGAACCCTCAGCAGTCACGGCGGAGAAGGCCCGGACCACCGCTGAAGAGTCCGGGTCCATTGCAGTCTAGCCGCTGCGCCGTGAGCTGCCGCCTCGCGTCCGTGCGACCTGGCGGGCGGTGCTCAGAAGCCTTCGAGGACGATCTTGCCGCGCGCCTTGCCGCTCTCCAGCAGCGCGTGGGCGCGGCGCAGGTTGGCCGCATTGATGTTGCCGAAGTGCTCGCCGAGGGTGGTCTTCAGCACGCCGTCGTCGATCAGTTGGCTGACCCGGTTGAGCAGGCGGTGCTGCTCGACCATGTCGTCGGTCTGGAACAGCGAGCGGGTGTACATGAACTCCCAGTGCAGCGACAGGCTCTTGCGCTTGAGCTTGACCACGTCGAGTTGCGCCGGGTCGTCGATCAGCGCCAGCTTGCCCTGGGGCGCCAGGGCCTCGATCAGCTGGTCGAGATGCTGGTCGGTGTGGGTCAGGCTGGCGACCATGCCGACCTGCTCGATGCCCAGCGCCTTGAGTTGCGGCAGCAGCGGCTGGCCGTGGTCGATCACGTGGTGGGCGCCCAGCTCGCGTACCCAGTCCTGGGTCTCGGCGCGCGAGGCGGTGCCGATCACGGTCAGCCCGGTGAGCTGACGCGCCAGTTGCACCAGAATCGAGCCGACACCACCGGCGGCGCCGATCACCAGCAGGCTGTCACGGCTGTCGCCCTTGCCCTCGCGCACGCCGAGGCGTTCGAACAGCAGCTCCCAGGCGGTGATGGCGGTCAGCGGCAGGGCGGCGGCGCGGGCGAAGTCCAGCGAGCCGGGCATGCGCCCGACGATGCGCTCGTCCACCACGTGCAGCTCGCTATTGCCGCCGGCGCGGTCGATGGCGCCGGCATAGAACACCCGGTCGCCGGGGCGGAACTGCTTGACCTCGTCACCCACCGCCACCACCACGCCGGCCACGTCCCAGCCCAGCACCTTGGCCTGGCCGGCCTCGGGCGAGACGTTGCGGCGGATCTTGGTATCCACCGGATTCACCGAGATGGCCCGCACTTCCACCAGCAGGTCGCGCGGGCCGGGTTGCGGCGCGGGCAGCTCGACGTCGAGCAGCGCCTCGGCGTGGTCGATGGGGTGGGACTGGTAGTAGGCGATGGCTTTCATGCGGCGTGATCCTCGAAGGGGCGCAATGGCGAAGTCGATGTTCCAGCTTAGTCGGCGTGCCGGCTGGCGTTGGGCGCATGTTCGGTTAATTGTCTGGCGAGAAAAACCGGGCTGCCATAGAGTCTCTTTCAATTCAACTTTGAAAATGGAGCCGCATCATGCTGCGCTTCGACGATCTCGCCCTGTTCGTGCGCACCGCCGAGTTGGGTAGCCTGTCCGCCGCCGCCCGCGAGCTGGACTGCTCGCCAGCCGTGGCCAGCGCCGCGCTCAAGCGTCTGGAAGCGCAGCTGCAGGCGCGCCTGTTGCTGCGCTCCACGCGCAGCCTGCGCCTGACCGCCGAGGGCGAGCAGTACCTGGCCCATGCCCGCGCCGCGTTGCTCAGCCTGGAGAGCGGGCGCCAGCAGCTGGCCGGGGCCAAGGCCGAGATCAGCGGCGTGCTGCAGATCGCCGCGCCGTCCGACTTCGGCCGCAACGCGCTGCTGCCCTGGCTCGACCAGTTCCAGGCCGAGCGCCCGCAGCTGTCGCTGCGCCTGCTGCTCAGCGACCGCAATGCCGACCTGTTCCGCCAGCCGGTGGACATCGCCCTGCGCTATGGCGAGCCGGAGGACTCCAGCCTGGTGGCGCTGCCGGTGGCCGCGGACAACCGCCGCGTGTTGTGCGGTGCGCCGGCCTACTTCGCCCGCCACGGCAAGCCGCGCGTGCCCGCGGAGCTGCACCGGCACAACTGCCTCCTGTACATGCTCGGCGGCCGCGTGCACGAGCGCTGGAGCTTCGTCGCCGGCAAGCAGCGCGAGGCGCTGACGGTGAGCGGCAACCGGGTCAGCGACGATGCCGACGTGGTGCGGCGCTGGGCCGTGGCGGGGCAGGGGCTGGTGTACAAGTCCTGGCTGGACGTGGCGGACGATGTGCAGGCCGGGCGCCTGCAGGTGGCGCTGGGCGACTGGCAGGGCGAGCCGACGCCGCTCAACCTGATCTGCGCCCACCGCGACCAGCTCAGCGGGCCGGTGCGTCTGCTGCGTGAGTTCCTCCAGCAGCGCTGTGCGCAGCTGCTGGCACGGGCGCCCTGGCGAGCTGCCGTCTAAGCTGAGCTGCGCCGGCGCCGCCGGCACCCGTCGCCACATCACAAGGAACAGACCCATGCGCAAATTGCTACTGCTTTCCCTCGTCCTGGCCAGCCCACTGGCCCTCGCCGGCCCGCAATGCACCACCGCCGACAAGGCCCAGTGGCAGGACCAGGCCAAGTTCCAGGACGACCTCAAGACCCAGGGCTACGAGATCAAGAAGTTCAAGGTCACCGATGGCAACTGCTACGAGATCTACGGCTGGAACAAGGACAAGCAGAAGGTCGAGATCTACTTCGACCCGGTGTCCGGCAACGCGGTGAAGACCGAGATCGAGGACTGACCGGTGAGCCGGGAAACCCTGCAGCTGTGGGACCCGCTGGTGCGCCTGTGCCACTGGTCCCTGGCCGGCGCCTTCATCGCCAACTACTGGTTCACCGAGGAGGGCGATGACTGGCACCGCTGGCTCGGCTACTACGCGGTGGCCTGGTTGGCGGTGCGCCTGGTCTGGGGTTTCACCGGCCCGAGCGCGGCGCGCTGGGCCGACTTCTGGCCGACCCCGACGCGCCTGCGCGAACACTGTTCGGCGCTGATCCAGCGACGCCCCTATCACCGTCTTGGCCATTCGCCGATCGGCGCGCTGGTGATGGTGCTGATGATGCTGTTGCTGCTCGGCCTCGGGGTGACCGGCTTCCTGATGGAGGAGGTGGACCACTTCTGGGGCGAGGACCTGCCGCTGCAGATCCATGACTGCTTCGCCAACGCCTTGCTGGCGCTGGTCTGCGTGCACCTGCTGGCGGCGCTGGTGGAGAGCCTGCGCCTGCGCGAGAACCTGCCGCTGTCGATGATCACCGGGCGCCGCCGCCGGCTCTAGGCCGGTTGCAATCCGGGGCGAGAAACCTATCCCAGATCGCATCCGGGCTACATGACTGGCAAACCAGGATGTAGGGTGGATGACGCTCTGTTCATCCACCATGGCCCCGCTCGGTGGATCGGTGCAGCGTGATCCACCCTACGTATCCATGCCGGCGTGATCGTTAGCGAATCAGCCGCGTGCCGGTGGCGTCAGGCCGCAGCCCTTGAGGATGATGCGCTCGAGGTTGTCGGCGGCGTCCTCGAAGTCGACCTTCTTCAGGCTGCTCTTGCCGGTGAACAGGCAGATCTGGCTGGCGAAGTCGGCGTAGTGCTGGGTGCTGCCCCACAGCAGGAAGATCAGGTTGGCCGGGTCGATCGGGTCCATCTTGCCGGCATCGATCCAGGCCTGGATCACCTCGACGCGACCGCGGAACCAGTCGCGCGAGTCCTGGTTGTAGTAGGTGACCAGGTGCTGGCCGCCGCTGATCACTTCCATGGCGAAGATGCGCGAGGCCAGCGGCTGGGTGCGCGAGAACTCGACCTTGGCGCGGATGTAGCGGCTCAGGGCAACGGCCGGGTCGTCGTCCACCGTCATGCTGTCGAGAGTCTTTTCCCACTGGCAGAGGATGTTGCCGAGCACCGCGACATACAGGCCCTGCTTGCTGCTGAAGTAGTAGTGCAGGTTGGCCTTGGGCAGCCCCACCGCCTGGGCGATGCTGTTCATGCTGGTGCCTTTGTAGCCGTGGCGGGCGAACTCCACTTCGGCGGCGGCGATGATGGCGTTTTCGTTCTTCTGGCGGATGCGGCCGGCGGGTTTGCCGGTGCCGGTAGCAGGGGCGGGGGCTGCAGGCATCGAGAGGGTCCGTACTGATGATCGGTTTTGTGTGCGAACTGATACCGCAGGGCGGGTCACGAAACAACCCTCAGGCGTCAAAAACGTGTGTTGTTCAGACGAAGCCCGCGTTTGGCTCGGTAAAACCCCCTAGGAAGCGCCAGAAAAGCGTCATTTTGGTGCATCTTGCGGCTGCTGGAAAAATGGCGATGGCCTTAGTGGTACGGGCGTTCCAGCTGTTCTGTCAGGTGTTGTCGCCGGTCGTGGCATGGTCGGTCGAGACATGGATGCGCAACCCGTCGGCGCCGCGAGCCAGGTTGTAGGATTCGCGCCAGGCGCCGATCACTGCGCCGCTGCTATCCAGCAACTCCCAGCTCACGCTCGCCAGCACGGCGGCGCAGCCGAGCGGCGTGATCTCCAGGCTGTGGAAGCGACAGCTGCGGCAGCCCTGAGCGTAGTAGTCGTCGACTATGCCCTGGAAGTAGTCGCCGATGTCAGCGGCTGTACTGAACAGGCGCGGCTCGCCGGCGGCGTTCAACGCCAGATAGGGCACACCGTAGCGGCGGGCGATCAGCGCGCCGTCGAATTCGGCGAAGGCCGCGACGAAGTCCTCGAAGAAGCGCCGTACCTCGTCCTGCAGTGCATCCATCGCGTTTGCTCCTTGGTGGTTTCAGCTGGTGCCGGCCAGCGCCTCGAGGAAGGTCTCCAGCACCAGTTGCGGCCGGCGGCCCTTGCGGGTCACCGAGGCCATGGTCAGATCGTAGAAGCGAGTGGTCGGCTTGAGTACCCGCAGGCGGCCCTGCTGCACCCACTGCTGGGCGTAGTGGTCCGGCAGATAGCCGATGTAGCGTCCGGTCAGCAGGAGGAAGGCCATGCCCTCGCGATCCGAGGCGCTGGCCGTGCAGTTGAGCACCTGGTACTGGGTCTGGATTTCCGGCGGCAGGCGGAAGGTCGGGGCGATGGCGTCCTGGGCGTTGAGGCGGGTGTCGGACAGCTGGTTGTCGTCCACATAGAACAGCGGATGGCCCACCGCGCAATACAGCTGCGAGCGCTCGCCATACAGCGGCTGGTACTCCAGGCCGGACAGCGCGTGGCTCTGCGGCACCACGCCGACATGCAGGCTGCCGTCCAGCACGCCCTGTTCCACTTCGCTCGGCGGCGTCATGCGGATCTGGATGCGCACCTCCGGGCCCAGCTCCTTGAGCCGCGCCAGGGCATGGGTGATGCGCATGTGCGGCACGGTCACCAGGTTGTCGGTCAGGCCGATATGCAGCTCGCCGCGCAGCTCGCGGTGCAGGCCGTTGACCCCGTTGCGGAAGCTCTCCAGTGCGCCGAATAGCTGCAGCGACGACTGATACACCTCGCGGCCTTCCTCGGTCAGGGCGAAGCCGGCACGGCCGCGCTGGCACAGGCGCAGGCCCAGGCGCTGCTCCAGGTCGCTCATCTGCTGGCTGATGGCCGAACGGCCGATGCCCAGCACGCTCTCGGCGGCGGAGAAGCCGCCGCACTCGACCACGCTGCGGAACAGGCGCAGCAGGCGGATCTCGAAGTCGCTGACCTGGGCCAGCGGGTCTGCGCGGCGATTACTCATTGTTTAGTTATCACTGAACTTAAAGTGCGAAGAATTGGATTTTCGTGACTTTATGCCCGTGGCACCTTGCATGGCAACAAGACAACCAGTGCCGCTCTGGAGAGCCACGATGAACATGCCGCAGTCTGCCACCCCGTCCCTGGCCAGCCAGCTCAAGCTGGACGCCCACTGGATGCCCTTCTCCGCCAACCGCAATTTCAAGCGCGACCCGCGCCTGATCGTGGCCGCCGAAGGCAACATCCTCATCGACGACCAGGGCCGCCGCGTGTTCGACAGTCTCTCCGGCCTGTGGACCTGTGGCGCCGGCCACTCGCGCCGCGAGATCCAGGAGGCCGTGGCCAAGCAGCTCGGCACCCTCGACTACTCGCCGGGCTTCCAGTACGGCCACGCGCTGTCGTTCAAGCTGGCCGAGAAGATCGCCGATCTGATGCCGGGCGAGCTCAACCACGTGTTCTTCACCGGCTCCGGCTCCGAGTGCGCCGACACCGCGGTGAAGATGGCCAAGGCCTACTGGCGCCTGAAGGGCCAACCGGCCAAGACCAAGTTCATCGGCCGCGCCCGTGGCTACCACGGCGTGAACATTGCCGGCACCGCCTTGGGCGGCATCGGTGGCAACCGCAAGATGTACGGCCAACTGATGGACGCCGACCACCTGCCGCATACCCTGCAGCCGGGCATGGCCTTCACCAGGGGCATGGCCGAAACCGGCGGCGTGGAGCTGGCCAACGAGTTGCTCAAGCTGATCGAGCTGCACGACGCCTCCAACATCGCCGCCGTCATCGTCGAGCCGCTGTCCGGTTCCGCCGGCGCGCTGATTCCGCCCAAGGGTTACCTGGAGCGCCTGCGCGAGATCTGCACCCAGCACAACATCCTGCTGATCTTCGACGAAGTGATCACCGGCTTTGGCCGCATGGGCAAGTGGAGCGGCGCGGAATACTTCGGCGTCACCCCGGACATCATCAACGCCGCCAAGCAGATCACCAACGGTGCCATCCCGCTGGGCGCGGTCGTGGCCTCCAAGGAGATCTACGACACCTTCATGCACCAGGCCATCCCTGAGCACATGATCGAATTCACCCACGGCTACACCTACTCGGCCCACCCGGTCGCCTGCGCCGCCGGCCTGGCCACCCTGGAGCTGCTGGAAAAAGACAACCTGATCCAGCAATCCGCCGCGCTGGCGCCGCACTTCGAGAACGTGCTGCACGGCCTCAAGGGCAGCCAGCACGTCATCGACATCCGCAACTGCGGCCTGGTCGGTGCCCTGCAACTGGCCCCGCGTGACGGCGACCCGACCATCCGCCCGTTCGAGGCCGGCATGGCCCTGTGGAAGGCCGGCTTCTACGTGCGCTTCGGCGGCGACACCCTGCAGTTCGGCCCGACCTTCAACACCAAGCCGGAAGAGCTGGACCGCCTGTTCAACGCCGTCGGCGACGTGCTGAACAAGCTCGACTGATGCATTGCCTCCCCTCTCCCATTCATGGGAGAGGGGCCGGGGGAGAGGGCGGCCGGCACATATAAGCCAAAGCCCCTCTCCCTAACCCTCTCCCGCAAGCGGGAGAGGGGACTACCCGAATTCAAACTGAGAGATTGCACCCCATGAGCACCGTCGCCCACTTCATCAATGGCGAAATCGTTCTGCGCAACGGCCGTACCGCCCAGGTCTTCAACCCGTCCATCGGCGAGCCGGTGCGTCAGGTCGAGCTGGCCGACCGCGCCACCATCCAGGCCGCCATCGACGCCGCCAAGGCCGCCTTCCCGGCCTGGCGCAACACCCCGCCGGCCAAGCGCGCCCAGGTCATGTTCCGCTTCAAGGTCCTGCTCGAAGAGCATAAGGACAAGATCGCCGCGATGATCAGCGAGGAGCACGGCAAGACCCTCGAAGACGCCGTCGGCGAACTGCAGCGCGGCATCGAGAACGTCGAGTACGCCTGCGGCGCCCCCGAGCTGCTGAAGGGCGAATACAACCGCAACGCCGGCCCGAACATCGACAGCTGGTCCGACCACCAGCCGCTGGGCGTGGTCGCCGGTATCACCCCGTTCAACTTCCCGGCCATGGTGCCGCTGTGGATGTATCCGCTGGCCATCGTCTGCGGCAACTGCTTCATCCTCAAGCCGTCCGAGCGCGACCCGAGCTCCACCCTGTTCATCGCCCAGCTGCTGCACGAAGCCGGCCTGCCCAAGGGCGTGATCGGCGTGATCAACGGCGACAAGGAAGCGGTGGACGCGCTGATCGAAGCGCCGGAAGTCAAAGCCATCAGCTTCGTCGGCTCCACGCCGATCGCCGAATACATCTACACCGAGGCCAACCGCCGCGGTAAGCGCGTACAGGCCCTGGGCGGCGCCAAGAACCACGCCGTGGTGCTGCCGGACGCCGACATCGACAACACCGTCAACGCCCTGATGGGCGCGGCCTACGGCTCCTGCGGCGAGCGCTGCATGGCCATCTCCGTGGTGGTGGCGGTGGGTGACCAGGTCGCCGATACCCTGGTGGCCAAGCTGACCCCGAAGATCACCGCGCTGAAGATCGGCGCCGGCACCTCCTGCGGCCTCGACATGGGCCCGCTGGTCACCGGCGCCGCGCGCGACAAGGTCAAGGGCTACATCGACGCCGGTGTGGCCCAGGGCGCCAAGCTGGTGGTGGATGGCCGCGGCCTGTCCCTGCCGGGCAACGAGGCAGGCTTCTTCGTCGGCGGCACCCTGTTCGACCACGTCACCCGCGAGATGAGCATCTACCAGGAAGAGATCTTCGGCCCGGTGCTGTGCATCGTCCGCGTCGGCAGCCTGGAAGACGCCATGCAGCTGATCAACGACCACGAATACGGCAACGGCACCTGCATCTTCACCCGCGACGGTGAGGCCGCACGCCTGTTCTGCGACGAGATCGAAGTCGGCATGGTCGGCGTCAACGTGCCGCTGCCGGTACCGGTGGCCTACCACAGCTTCGGCGGCTGGAAGCGCTCGCTGTTCGGCGACCTGCACGCCTACGGCCCGGACGGTGTGCGCTTCTACACCAAGCGCAAGACCATCACCCAGCGCTGGCCGCAGCGCGCCAGCCACGAGGCGGCGCAGTTCGCCTTCCCGAGCAATGGTTAAGCGCTAACCAGGGCTGGTCTTCGGACCGGCCCTTTTTGTGCAGCCCGGCTGGCGACAGTGGCCGGGCAGCGCGCTTTGCTCCCTCTCCCGTTCACGGGAGAGGGTTGGGGAGAGGGGCAGTCGAACAACGCCCTCTCCCCCAGCCCCTCTCCCACCAGTGGGAGAGGGGAGTAACCCTGCCGCGCGGGCGCGGCATTGGTGCAGTAACCCGCAGGCGCCCTGCCGGCGGGAAGCGGCACCCCTTGGGTGAGCGGGTTCACGGTTGTCGTGACCCGGTAGCCCGCTGTCCCAAGGGCAGCCCACTTCAATTAAATAGAACCGACTTAGGGTTGAGCGAGCTAGAGAAAAACAAGGCAAAAGCGGGCGAGGGCGCGGAGTTTACGCGCTGTAAATGAGCAGCCCGAGCCCGCTTTTAACGCAGTTTTTCCGACGCGCAGCCAGCCCTAATAGGTTCTCAGAAGAGGACACCCTTGCAATGAACAAACCCATGATTGGCCTTCCCCTGTGTCGCTGGCAGCTGACCGATCGCGACATCGGCTGGTTTCATCTGGTGGGCGAGAAATACATCCAGTCCGTCACCGGCTTCGGCGCCTTCCCGCTGATGATCCCGGCCTTCGGCGACGACCTGGACATGGAGACCGTGCTCGACAGCGTCTCCGGCATCATGTTCGGCGGCTCCCTGTCCAACGTGCACCCCAGCTACTACGGCGACGACCACCCCGGCCTGGGCCTGGCCGACAAACCCCGCGACGCCACCGTGCTGCGCCTGATGCGCGCCTGCATCGACCGTGGCATTCCCTTCCTTGGCATCTGCCGCGGCGTGCAGGAACTCAACGTGCTGTACGGCGGCACCCTGCACCGCGAAGTGCATAACGTGCCGGGCCGCCTCGACCACCGCGAAGTGAAGGACGTACCGGACAACGTGGCCTACGGCCCTATCCACAAGGTCGCCCTGACCGAGGGCGGCGTGCTGCACAGGCTGCTCGGCGAGCGCGAGATCAGCGTCAACTCGCTGCATGGACAGGGCATTGACCGGCTCGGTGAGGGGCTACAGGTCGAGGCCGTGTGTGAGGATGGGCAGATCGAGGCGGTCAGCGTGATTGGCGCCAAGGCGTTTGCTGTCGGTGTGCAGTGGCATCCGGAGTATCGCTATTGGGAGAAGGCCGATTACAACGCGCTGATTGGGGCGTTCCATGAGGCGGCGAGGGAGTATCAGGCGCACAAGCAGGCCAAGCGTCGTGAGACGGTGGAGGCCTGAGTGGCGCTGCGTTGTTGAGTGACAAGGGCCCGTCAAATGACGGGCTTTTTATTTCACTAGTCAGCATCCCTTAGTTGGGGTGACGTATATGGTTTCTTCCAAGTGAAACATTGAATGTCCCCGGCGGGCTGGTAAAAGATCACCCAGTTGCCACACACCTCAATGGTGTTGGCGGTGGTGCCGGCTGATGCCTGCCACACTTCGTCTCCTGTGTATTTGTCCCAAGCGCGTGGGCGGCGCTCCTCCAAGCCGAATACCAAGTCACCATCGGTATTGGCGGCAATCATGTCGCTTTTGCTTTCATGGCCCCACAACACTGAGCCGTCAACAGTAGATAAACAGAGTAGATATTTGGCGCCGCTCAGTATCAACGTGCTCTCTGAAGCGCTGATGAAGTGTGGGATGGCGGCGTTTTTGTATTTCAATCCAGTCAACAGCGCCTGCATGAAGTCAGTGTTGAAATAGGCGAACTCAGCGACGATGGAGAAACTTACCAGATCAATGATAAGTATATGGTTTCCGGCTAAGACATGAAGTCGGTCGCCACGCCGGGATACCGAGGCTGTGGGCTCGTCGTAGGCGAACTCGTAGTGCGCCAGCGGCACTTCAAGCTTCACCGTGCCCTCGGTAATTGAATACACGCAGAAGGTTGGTGCCGAGAGTCGTACTCCGTATATCAGACCATCAGCGCAGGGCATGAAGTATTGGATATCAATATCGGCGTGACCAATGATCTTGCCGTCTCGAACGATGTCCAGACCTTGGGTATAGTTGTTCCAGCCAAAGGCTCGATAAGTGTGTTTGCCGTGATAGACAAAGCGGCCGTCGATCGACCAGTTGGGATTGGCAGTTCCATCGTATTCGCTATATATACGCTCCCACTGATTTACATCAATCAGCTCTGGCTGCTCTCCGTATACATGCAGCAGGTTGCCGTGCAGAAACATTGGCCTCCAGCGTACTTCTGCTTCTTGGTCCAGTAGGGCCGGCTCGCTCTCCTCGTCGCCAGAGTAGTGCCGCAGGTCAAAGTCTTTGAAATAACGTTTTCCGGATTTAGTTCCGTACTGCACGTATAGATGGTCGTTGCCTAATGCGGCACATACAACACCGTCAAATTTCTGGGCAAAGCGAAAAGTCGCTTTTTTTGCTGGGATACCTACCGCCACAACATGCTCCTTTTGTCCGTAGGGCGTACCACGCTTAGTTTGTCCAATATCAGCGCTCACCGAAATTTCTATTAATTCTGAAATCACGTTTTTCGCCTTCCCGGCGAGTCACTTTCTCTTTGCTTGGGGATCGCCGCCCGGTGCAAAGAGAAAGTAACCAAAGAGAAAGCACACCCGACATCCGGGTCTCGCTACGCGAGACTCCCTTCGTTCCATCATTGCTCCAGGGACCCGCCGCGAAGGGCCATCTCTGGCCCATCGCGGCTCTCGCGGCATCCATGCCGCTCAACCCCTTACGCAACGATTCCACTCAGCCTCCTGATGGCACCCGATCCCGGCCCGACCCTTTGGTGCAAGGTTGGGAGTGCGGCGGTGGCTTCTGATTTTGTTGATGGCTCCCACGCTCCGCGTGGGAACCCCTTGAGGGACGCTCTGCGCCCCGCAGACGCGGAGCGTCTGAGGCTGCATGCCCATGCAGAGCGTGGGAACGATTGGGTAGAGCGGGTGTAACCCGCGTAGGCCGGCTGCGCGGGTTGCACCCGCTCTACGGCGAGGCATACCGACAGCGCCGAACAACCAGAAACGCGAAACCTGCATGCGCGCAAACTCCCCGTCAGAAGGCCGAGCGTAGGTGTTGCGTAGGGGGACGAGCCGCATGGATGCGGCGAGAGGCTTAAAGGGCCATGGATGGCCCTGGTAAGCCGGCCCCCGGAGCGGCACCGGAGGGAGGGAAGTCGAGCGCAGCGAGACCCGTATGCCGGGGTGTGTTTCTTTGCTTACTCTTCTTTGCACAAGCAAAGAAAGTGAGTCGCCCAGCAGGGCGAAACCATGCCGCCAGGCACCTTCAATAATGAGCGAGCGCACCGCATGGGGCGGCACCGGAGCAGTCCGTTGGCGAGGAATCGTGGCAATGAAGGCCATGAACGCATCCTTGCAGGTCGATGCTCCCGACCATACTGCGAATACTGGCCCAACGCCATAGCTGACAACTCGGCCAGCAACTGCCCCTCAATTCACCCAGCGCGCCTGCCTCACCACCATATGCAGAAACCCATTATCACTAGGCGCGCGATAGGCCCCGATGGCGCCCAGATGCTTGGCCATCACCGCCGTCATCTCCCAGCCATCGACCGGCTCCGCCGCCCAGGTGGCGCAGGCCAGCTTGAGTAAACCCTGCGAGTCGCCCAGTTCGCGTATGGCCCGCGAGCCCGTCCGTACCTGCTCCAGTAGCGAGTCATTGGCCCAGGCCCACATCCAGGTATTGGAGTGGCTGGAAAAGCTGCCGACGAAATCGATATCGCACTCCACGACCGGTTTGCCACCGTTGGAGAACACCAGCGTGGCGTTTTCCTGGTACCAGTCCCAGCGCTCGTAGTCGCCGATGCCGTAGGTTTCCATAAAGCTGGCCTGCCGCGCCTGCAGGTATTCGAAGCTCTCGCTGATCAGCTCAATCAGGGCCTCCTCGTCCTGCTGCCAGTTGCGTTCGCGAATCTCGCAGTAGCAACCGGCGCAGACCATCTTGATGTCGGCGAAGGTTTCGGAGCGGTCATTCCATTCGCCTTCCTGCTCCAGCATGGCTTCGCACTGGTCGCACCAGGCGTCCGGATAGGCGTCGTCGGGGCGTTCCGGGTCGTAGCCGACATTGAATCCCTGGTTCTCGCCTGCCGGCAGGTGCTGACAGATGAAGGCGGCGGCGGTTTTGCCGTGTGTGCCACATTCCACGGGGAGTTCTTCGTCGCTCATGGGCTGTCCTTGGAGGAGGTGCTGTGGTTGCAACAGTTGCTGGGGGCTAGCCAAGTTACGCCTTGGGTTCGGGCGGTCAAATATGTTTCAACAGGCTCCGCTCGGGCTCCTTCGGGTTGTAATACACCCGTACCCGTTGCCCCACCGGATACTCCGCCAGCTCCCGCTGGGCGTTTGTCTCCCAGCTATAGCGGGTGCGCCGGATGCGCAAACGATCACTTGTGTAGCCAACCCCGTCCACGTTGTACGAATACTGCACCCGCACCTCGTATTCGTAGCGCACGGAGGATCGCTGCTCCGTAGTCCGGGTAATGTGTGATTCAGTAATCACGCCTTCTACCGTTGGCCATTCCCGCGAGTCGCCCATCTCCAGCGCCTGCTGGATGGCGAAGTACATCATCACGCCGAACACCAGCGCATACAGCAGATTCTTCAGGGAAAGCATGGGCATCCATCCATTGGATTGGCGGGGGAGCGAACCTAGCGCATTCGCCGCTCGCGGCACAACTCACGGCCCCTGAATGAAGAAGCCCCGCATGGGCGGGGCTTCCTGGTTCACCAGCGACGGCCATGACCGTGATGGTGGTGATGGCGGCGGTGGTGCTTGCGCCAGTGCTTGTGGTGGTAGCGCGGCTCGGCCACGTAGTACACCGGGGCCGGTTGGTAATACACCGGGCGGGGCTCGTAGTAGACCGGGCGCGGTTCGTAATAGACGACGGGGGGCGGGGCGTACACCGGCTCCGGCTCGTAGACCCGCACCGGCCGCTGGCTGGCCAGCACTCCGCCTATGATGGCGCCGGCGGCGACACCGATGGCCACATCGCCGCCGTCTGCTGCTTGGGCCTGTTGCTCGCCAGCGAGGAACAGGCTGGCAATCAGACCAGTGATGATGGGGATACGCGAAAGCATGGTCGAAGCTCCTGTGGGAAACCGGTCGTCCGGTTACAGCTTTCGACTGCGCTTCGTTCAGCGCATTGCGCGGGGCAGTGTAAATCCTGTGTAAACGCCGGATTCATGGGGGGGCGCGATAGCGGCTCAGCGGGTGGCGCTGGCCTGGCAGCGCTTCTGCGTTGCTGCGCCCTGGCCCAATGGAGTGCGGGAGGCGTACTCGCGCGCTGGTTCGGGCTTGGCGGTGCCCGGACAGATCGCCTTCATGTTGCTGCTGTCCTCGCAGCCGAACAGTTTGTGATCAGGGGAGTTAATTGGCGATCGTGGCCTCGGGTTGCGGACGTGGAGTGGGCCTCGCGCAAGCCTTCCCCAGTGGAGGCATGGCGCACGGTGCGGCGGCAGCTTTTGCGCTTTACTGCTAGCCGAGGGTTCGTAGGAGAGCGGGGGCAATCCGATGACGAAGCTGGTCTGCGCCGTTGCGGCGCTGCTGTTGGTGTTCGGCCTGGGCGGTTGCTCCGGCCGTCTGGCGCACGAGTCCATCGTCAGCAAGAGCAGCGAGCCACAGGCCGGCGAGTTCCTGCAGAGCGACGTGGACCGCATGGCGACCCTGGCCATGCGCGACAACCTCAACAGCCTGTACCAGTTGATGAGCAAGCTGTACCAGCGCAACCCGCAGGAATGGCGCAAGACCGGCCTGACCACGCGGGCCGAGGCGGAGCAGGCGATCCACCTGGCCATTGAGCAGAACCAGCCGTTGCCGCAGCTGAAGGGGCGGCGCGATGTGGCGGCGCTCAGTTACTCGCTGGGGCCGGACTTCCAGGGCGACCGGGTCGGCGCTTTCATCTATGCCCTGGGCAGCATGCTGGTGACCGCCCATGGCGGGCGCACCGAGTTCTACCTGACCGACTCCTTCGACGCCCAGTTCATCTACAACGCCGCGCGCAATATCGAGAAGGCCGCCTGGATGCTCGCCCAGCGCCGCGACGCCCAGGGCCGGCCGCTGCTGCTGTCCAACGAGGGCAGCAACCTCAGCTACGCGGTGGAGTTCGGCAAGATGACCGCGCGCCTGGACCTGCTCACCCATGTGCTTGAGGAACGCTACCGGCGCCTCGGGGTGAACTACGCGCAGAGCCTGCTGTTCCTCAATTTTCTGCCGGTGCAGTGAGTTTCACTCCTCCCACTTGCGCAATACCTTCTCCAGTTCCCCGCTGGCCCGCACCTTCTCCAGCGCTACGCCAAACTGCCTGGCACGCTGGCTGTCGCCCTTGGCGAAGGCCACATAGCGCGGCATCTCCACCAGCGCAGTGGGCAGCACGCGCACCTGCTCCTGGGCGCGTTGCTCCTGAATGAAATACAGCAGCTGGGTGCGGTCGCCGACGATGATGTCGATGCGCCCGGCCAGCAGCATGGACACCAGCTGGCGCGGGTTCTGCGCGCTGGTATCGCGGCGCAGGTCGGCCTTGTCGAAGGTGGACTCGTAGGCGTACCCGCGCACCTGGCCGATGACGAACGGGGTGAGGTCGTCCAGGGACTTCCAGTCCTGCAGGCTGATCTTGTGGCTGGTCATGAATACGGTGGAGCCGGTGCGGATCGGCCCGACCAACTCGTACTGGGCCATGCGCTCGGGCGTGCCGGCGAACTGGAAGGCCATTTCCGCCTCGTTGCGTTCGAGCATGCGTTTGACCCGCTCCCAGGGGTACAGGCGCAGGCTGTAGGCGACGCCGGCTTCCTTCATCACTGCCTCGACCAGGTCCACGTCGACCCCGCGTGGCGTGTCGTCTTCCTGGGTGACGAAGCTGTAGGGGGCGAACTGTTCGTCGCCAACCACCCGCCAGGTTTCGGCGGCCAGCAGCGGGCTGACAAGCAGGAGAAGAATGAGCGAAAGGCTGCGCATGCTGGCCTCCCTTGGGCGCTCCGGGGCACGTTGCGCGCCCCGCTTATCTCAGCCTAGTCGACCCACGCGCCGGAGGAAGGATTTGCCTTTGCGACAGGCCCGAGCGACACGCACCGTGCAGCTATCGCCGGTACGGGGCTGGCACAGACGGAGGAAGCCGTCATGCCTGAAGTCACCGAAGAAAACATCGAGACGCTGAAGGACGCCGAGTGGTAGGTACGACTCAGGCTTTCCGCCGGACCTGTTCTTTTCCGTGAAAGGTGCAGGCAAGCGCTGGGCCTACAAGCCGCATCTGCTTCTGCACTATGCAATCGGAGGAGAGCTGCAATCGCAGGCCTGGAAGAACGCGCTGGGACAGAGCGCCTACTGGTTCTCGGGGGCGAATGGCCCGCATTCGGTGCTGTGCCCGAGCCGCTGAAGGCCCAGGCCGAGTGGTTGAAGGGCAATCTGCAGTGATGCCAGGCCCGGCCTCGCGCCGGGCCTTCTTCTCACACCTTGCGCACGAACTCGGACTTGAGCTTCATCGGGCCGATGCCGTCGATCTTGCAGTCGATGTCGTGGTCGCCGCCGCACAGGCGGATGTTCTTCACCTTGGTGCCGACCTTGACCACCAGCGAAGTGCCCTTGACCTTGAGATCCTTGATCACGGTGATGCTGTCGCCGTCCTGCAGCAGATTGCCCACCGAGTCCTTGATCACGCGCTCACCGTCGCCGGCTTCCGGCGCCGCATCGGCCGACCACTCGTGGGCGCATTCCGGGCACACCAGCTGGCTGCCATCCTCGTAGGTGTATTCGGAGCCGCAGTGCGGGCAGGGTGGCAGGGTGCTCATGGCGGTACCTCGGTCGGAGCGGAAAGGCCGCAGATTGTATAGGGCTTTGTCGTGGCATGGGCGATTGGTCGAACCGATGGCGCTGCTCTGCCGTCCCACCTTGCAGGGAGAGCATGAGGATGCGGAGGAGCCATGCCATTCATCGACCTGCGCGGCGTGTCCTGGTGGACCATCGTTCGCAACACCGCCACCGACTTCATCGACGACGAACTGCCCACCTACGCCTCGGCGCTGGCGTTCCAGCTGTTCTTCTCGCTGTTTCCCTTCCTACTGTTCCTCATCGCCCTGATCGGCGTGCTGGATGCCCAGCCGATCTTCGACTGGCTGCACCAGCAGGCCGAGCTGGTGCTGCCGCAGGATGCGCTGGGGCTGGTCGACCCGGTGATCGCCCAGCTGCAGACCCAGCAGGTCGGGTTGTTCTCCATCGGTATCTTGCTGGCCCTGTGGACCTCGTCGGCGGCGGTGCGCTCGACCATGGCGGCGATGAACCGCGCCTACGGCGTGGAGGACGGGCGCCCGGCCTGGAAGCTGGTGCCGCTGTCGCTGCTCTATACCTTGGCCATCGCCGCCGCCCTGCTGCTGGCCGCGGCATTGATGGTGCTCGGGCCGCAGGCGATGAACTGGCTGGCCATGCAGGTAGGGCTGGAGGAGACGGTGGTGCTGCTCTGGGCGTGGCTGCGCTGGCCGCTGGCGGTGCTGATGCTGGTGCTGGTGGTCGCCGCCGTGTACTACCTGGCGCCGGACGTGGAGCAGGAGTTTCGCTTCATCACTCCCGGCTCGATCCTGGCGGTGGTGGTGTGGATCGCCGCCTCGCTGGGCTTCGGCTACTACGCGCAGAACTTCGCCGACTACAACGCCACCTACGGCAGCATCGGCGCCATCATCGTGTTCCTGCTGTACCTGTACATCTCCTCGGCGGTGCTGCTGCTCGGCGCCGAGCTCAATGCGGTGATCGAGCACCTCGCCCACGAGGGCAAGGAGCCGGGCGAGAAGCAGGCGTCATGAGGCGGTTGCCCGGCTCTCTCGTATGCTCCGCGGGCGCCACGCGCCGAGCAGGATGGCACCGAGCACCAGCGACATTCCCAGCGCGTGGCTCAACGCGAAGCTCTCGCCTAGCCCCAGAACCGCAACCAGAGCGGCGCTGACTGGCATCAGGCCGGTGAACAGCCCGGCGATGTTGGCCGGTACCTGGCGTATACCTCGATACCAGAGGAGAAAGGACAGCACGCTCGCGGTGATCGCATAGAACATCAGCAAGCCCCAGGTAGCAGCAGTTGGTGTGTGCCAATCGAAGGCCAGCAACTGCGGCAGCGCCAGAGGGAGGAACAGCAGCAGGCCGACCAGATTGACGCCGAAGGCCATGGCCCAGGGATGAAGACGCAGCGACAGCCATCGTGAGTAGATGGCGAACAGTGCCTCAGCCAACACTGCACCCAGCACCATCAGGTTGCCCAACAGGCTGTCGCGGCCTCCGTCAGCTTCCAGCAGATTGAGCAGAGCGATGCCTCCGACCGCTAGCACGATGGCCAGCGCACTGCGTGTGTCGACCCGTTCGCGCAGCCACAACCAGGCGAGCAAGGCGATCAGGCAGGGGGTAGCACTGGTGATGATGCCGGCACTGGTGGCGGAGGTCAGCGTCACGCCATAGAGCATGAAAAGGCTGAACAGGAAGCAGCCGAAGAAGGATTGCAGGAACAGACCACGTGCTGCGCCACGATCCAGTCCGCGCCGTACCGGCCTGCTGAGCATTCCGGGGGCCAGCGCCAGGCAAGCGATGAGAAAGCGCAGGAAGGCGAACAGGAACACGGGGAAGTCAGCGAGTACGGCCTTTCCGATGGCGATGTTGCCTCCCACCATCAGCATTGAAAGAGCCAGGCAAACCAGCGCGACGAGGGGCATGCGATCATCCTTGAGAGCGCACCTTATTGGGTGTACGCCAGGTGCACTGCCTGCAACAAGACCGGTGCGTGCTTCACGGGGTGCTGGCCGGTTGCGGCCAGTTCAGGGTGCCGGCGTCGCTGAAGCGGGTGGTACCCAGCAGTCCGCCGCCCAGCTTGCCGCTCAGCTCATAGGGTAGGTCGCGCCCATTCTGATAACCGGCTGCCGCCCAGGCCTGGCGCATTACCGAGAACGCGGAAATGCTCAGCGGCACCCGCAGCAGCGCCTCGCCATAACGCGGCACCTGTCCCGTCTGGTCGCTCACGCCGCTGGCCAGCGGCTGGCCATTGACGTCCAGTTTCAGGGCCACGCCGTCATAGTCGACGGGATTGTCGTTGGGGTTCTGCACCCGCAACACCACGGCAAAGTGCATCTCCATCCCCTGCGCCGGCAATGGCTCCATTCCGACCAGATCGATCCGCAGCGGATCGCGCGGCGCGAGCGAGGCGCAGCTGGTCAGGGTGAGGATCAGCAGCAGGGCATGGATCAAGCGTTGGCGCATGCGGGAACGTCTCGCGTCAGTGGAGGACTGCCGGGGCTTCTCGCTGTAGACGTATGGCGTTATCGAAGCGTTCCACCACCGCGCGCGGGACTTCGCGGGAGAACATCAGGTGCATGGGCTCTTCCGGGTGTTCGCTGACGTTGAACACGCGCATCGGTTGGCCGCCGACCGCTTGCTGGGCACGGGCCACGCTGGCCTCCACCAGGTAGCCGTCGATGCGACCCAGGATCAGCATCTGGTGCAGTTGCTGATCCCAGCGCACTTCCAGGCGCTGCTCACGGGTGGCGGGATCGCGGACTATCGGCTCCAGGGCGTCGCCGTAGTAGAAGCCACGGATCAGGCCGAGCATGTGCGGCTGGCCGCCGGGTCTGTGCTCGGCCAGCCAGGCCACCAGCGATAGCTCGCCGGTGTCTTGTTGCTGGCTGCCCTCGGGTACCCGTACCACCAGCACCATCTGCTCCAGGCGGTAGGTCTGGCTGAACTGGGCGTAGGCCTCGCGCTCGGCGGTGCGGCTGGCGCCGTAGAGCATGTCCAGTTGTCCGCGCTTGAGCAGTTGCAGGGCACGGGCCCAGGGTACTTCGATGAACTCCAGGCTGCAGCCGGCGCCGTTGGCCAGTTGCAGCAGCAACTGGTACTCGCTGCCGGTGAGCTGACCGTCGTGTTGATGGATCAGCGGGAACCATTCCTCCCAGCCAACCTTGAGCCGGCAGGGCGAATCTTCGGCCGTGGCGGTGCTGCTCAGGAGCAGGATGAGGATCAGGAGGAGGGCTGACTTCATGTGGGGACTGCGGCGGAAAAGGTGTGCCTGCAGTCTAGAGGCCGCACCACTCCGTCGGCGCTTGGCGCGACGGAGGGTCAGAGGGTAGCGGGGTTGCTGGCGTTGCTCAGGCGGCGGGCCTGCTTGAGGTAGAGGGTCAGTTCGCGGGCCGGCAGAGGTTTGCTGTACAGGTAGCCCTGACCCTCGTTGCAGCCCTGGGCGATGATGTAGGCCTCCTGCTCGGCGGTCTCCACGCCCTCGGCGATCACCTGCATGCCCAGGCTCTTGCCCAGCTGGATGATGGCGCGAACGATGGTGGCATCGTCTTCGTCATCCAGCAGGTCCTGCACGAAGCTCTTGTCGATCTTGATCTTGTCCAGCGGCAGACTCTTCAGGTAGCTCAGCGAGGAGTAGCCGGTACCGAAGTCGTCGATGGCGATCAGCGCGCCGGCGCGGCGCAGGCTGAGCAGGTGCTGGGCAGCGGTGCTGATGTCTTCCATCAGGCCGGTCTCGGTGACTTCCAGCTCCAGGCTGCGTGCCGGCAGGCGATAGACCTGCAGCAGGTTGCTGACCATGCGCGGTAGTTCGGCGTGGTGCAGCTGCACGGTGGACAGGTTGACCGCCATGCGCAGGTCGCTGAAGCCCTGGTCGTGCCATTCGCGCAGCTGGCGGCAGGCCTGGTCCAGCACCCATTCGCCGATGGCGATGATGGTGCCGTTCTGCTCGGCCAGCGGGATGAACAGGTCTGGCGGAACGAAGCCGTGTTGCGGGTGCTGCCAGCGGATCAGCGCTTCGACGCCGACAACATGGTGATCGCGGTAGTCGACCTGCGGCTGGAACACCAGGTGCATCTCGTTGCGGCTGAGCGCTTCGCGCAGTTCCTTCTCCAGCTCGCGGCGGCGACGCATCTCGCTGTCGACGCTGGCGATGTAGAACTGGTAGCGGTTGCGCGAACGGCTCTTGGCCAGGGTCATGGTCTGTTCGGCTTTCTGCAGCAGCTTCTCGGTGCTGTCGCCGTCTTCCGGGAATAGGGTGATGCCGATGGTGGCGCGCAGGCGTACTTCCTGCTGCTCCAGGGCGAAGGGGGTGTCCAGGCTGTCGAGGATGCTCTGGGCCAGCTCCGCGGCCTCATAAGGCTGCTCGATGTCGGCCTGGACCAGGGCGAACTGGTCGCCACCCAGGCGGGCCAGGGCGCCGAGGCGGCCGCTGTGGCTGCGCAGGCGGTCGGACAGGGCCAGCAGCAGCTGGTCGCCGGTCTGGTAGCTGAACTGTTCGTTGATGCCCTTGAAGTCGTCCAGGCCGACGCACAGCACGGCCACGCGGCGCTGCAGGCGGCCGGCGTCGTCGAGGATCTGGTCGAGCTGCTGCTGCAGTTGCTGGCGGTTGGGCAGGCCGGTGAGGAAGTCGTACTGCGACATGCGCAGCAGGCTGTTCTCGGCCTCGCGGCGCAGGTGGGTGTTGCGCTCGATGGATTCCAGCAACTGGTTGGCGGTGTTGATCCACAGCCCCAGTTCGTTCTTCTCGTTGCCGCGCAGCATTGGCAGCTTGTGCTCGCTGGGGCGGTCCGGATTGATGTGGGTCAGGTGCTCGATGATCTTCGACAGGGGCTTGGTCAGCAGCCAGTGGTAGACCATGTACAGCACCAGGGCCATGGCCAGGGCGCGCAGCACGCCGGAGACGAAGATGATCACCGAGGTGGTGATGAAGTTCTCGCCATAGCTGGCGGTGTCCAGGGTGATGGTCAGATCGCCGTAATACTCGGTGTACGGGCCCTTGCCGACCAGCTGGGTGGTGAAGGTCTGTTCCTTGCCGAGGATCGGGTCGGTGATCCAGCGGCTGGGGGAGGGCTGCAGCTCGCGGGAGCGTTCGGCGAGCATCGGTTCGTTCGGGTGGCCGATGGCGGCATAGCGCACGGCCTCATGCTGGAACAGGCCCTCGATGACCTGCATGCCCATCTCGCGATCGAGACTGTAGACGGCCTGGGTGGACGGGTCGCGGAACATGCCGAGGATGCGCTGGGCATCGCTGGCCACGGCCTGGCGGGTCTTGTAGATGTCGAAGACGATCTGCCCGCAGCTCAGCACTACCCCGACCACCAATGCCGACATCAGGACAACACGCAGCAGTTTCAGTGACAGGCTGTTTTTCAGATCCAGCTTCAAATGCGTATTCCTTGTTCGCCGCCGGAGGCTCATGACCGTTGTGAGTATTGGCAAATGCGCGTGAGCCGTCAAAGGGCCATTACGTCATATCCCATATTTTTCGGGCCTGCATCGGCGAGACGATGGCCGGCGATGGCGATGCGAATCATTCGTCGTCAGCCGCGGGCATTGGCGCTCGAGAAGGCGCCGGGCGCGCCAACGAAAAAGCCCGGCTAGAGGCCGGGCTTTTGGCGAACGCTGGAGGCGACTCAGGCGGCGAAGTTCTTTGCCACGAAGTCCCAGTTGACCAGGTTCCAGAACGCCTCGACGTACTTCGGACGCAGGTTGCGGTAGTCGATGTAGTAGGCGTGTTCCCACACGTCGCAGGTCAGCAGCGGGGTGTCGCCGCTGGTCAGCGGGCAGCCGGCGCCGATGGTGCTGGCCAGGGCCAGGGAGCCGTCGGCCTTCTTCACCAGCCAGCCCCAGCCGGAACCGAAGGTGCCGATGGAGACCTTGCTGAACTCTTCCTTGAACTTGTCGAAGGAACCGAAGGTGGCGTTGATGGCATCGGCCAGGGCGCCGGTCGGCTGGCCACCGCCGTTCGGCGACAGGCAGTTCCAGTAGAAGGTGTGGTTCCAGATCTGCGCGGCGTTGTTGAACACGCCGCCGGAGGAAGTCTTGATGATCTCTTCCAGGCTCTTGCCTTCGAACTCGGTGCCCGGCACCAGGTTGTTCAGGTTCACCACGTAGGCGTTGTGGTGCTTGCCGTGATGGTATTCCAGGGTCTCGGCGGACAGGTGCGGCTCGAGGGCGTTTTTCTCATACGGCAGCGGCGGCAATTCGAAAGCCATGGTCTATCTCCTCATCATCAGGTCGGGATATGTGCGACTAGCGCAGGCCGTTCACGGGGCGGCCGGAATACGGGCGGCGACGAGTTTGTACTCTTTAATGTGCCGCGAGGCCGGGATCATAGCACCCGACCCTGGCCTTATCCACGCAGCAACTGTGTGGGAAAGCCGATGCCAGGGGCTTCGCCGGCCCTTGTTTGGGACCGGCGGCCGGGCGGGAAGTGCAGGGCGAGTCAGGCCAGTTTCATCAGCGCCACGCCGGCGGCGATCACGCAGCAGGCGATCAGGCGCAGTGCCGGCATCGACTCCTTGAGGAACAGCCAGCCGATCAGCAGGGCGAACAGCACGCTGGTTTCGCGCAGGGCCGAGACCATGGCCACCGGCGCCTGGGTGGTGGCCCAGATCACCAGGCCGTAGGCCAGCATCGACATGGCGCCGCCGGCCAGGCCGCCGCGCCAGTGCGGTCCCAGTTGCAGGAAGATGCGCGGGCCACGGCGCAGGGTGATGACGGTGGTCGCCACCACGCCGTTGACCGCGAACAGCCACAGCGCATAGCCGATGGCGTCGCCGTTGCTGCGCGCGCCAAGGGCGTCGGCCAGGGTGTAGCCGGCGATGCAGGCCGCCGTGGCCAGGGCATTGAGCAGCAGCGGGCCGTTGGGCGCGGCGCCGTGGCCACCACGCCAGGCCATCAGCCAGATGCCGCCGACCAGCACCAGCAGACCCGTCCATTGCCCCGCATGCAGCGCATCCCCGGCCAGCAGCGCCAGCAGGGCGACCAGCAGTGGCGAGCTGCCCCGGGCGATCGGATAGGCCTGGGACAGATCGCCATGCTGGTAAGCCCGTGAGAGGAAGATGTTGTAGCCAATGTGCAGCAGGGCGGAGATGGCGATGTAGGGCCAGGCGCCTGTCAGCGGGGTATTGAAGAAGGGCAGCGCCAGTAGGGCGATGCAGCCGGCGCCGATCTGGATCAGCGAGGCGGTGAGGAAGCGGTCGAGGCCGATCTTCAGCAGGGCGTTCCAGCCCGCGTGCAGCACTGCAGCGGCCATCACCACGGCAAACACCGTCGTATCCAAGAGCGCTCTCCAGAGCCCGGGTTTGAGCGCCGCAGCATAACGCTGCGACACCACTGCGGTCATGCGCCAGGCGCGTTGGCGATCAGCTGCCAGGCCACGGCAAACATCATGGCGGCCACCGCCAGGTCGAGCAGGCGCCAGGTGGCCGGGCGCGCCAGCCAGGGGGCGAGCCAGGCGGCACCCAGAGCGAGGGTGAAGAACCAGATCAGCGAGGCACTGGCCGCGCCCAGGGCGTAGGCCCCGGGCACCGGTTGCTGGGCGCCGAGGGAGCCGATCAGCAGCACGGTGTCCAGGTACACGTGCGGGTTGAGCAGGGTCACCGCCAGGGCCGCCAGCAGCACGGCGCGGCGCGAGCGCGGGCCGCTGTCCTGCTGCCGTAGGGCCTGCGGGCTGAGTGCGCGGCGCAGCGCCTGCACGCCCAGCCAGAGCAGGAAGGCCGCGCCGCCCCAGCGCGCCACGGCGAGCAGCAGCGGACTCTTCGCCAGCACGGCCGCCAGGCCGAATACCCCGGCGGTGACCAGCAGGGCGTCGCACAGCACGCACAGCGCGGCCACCGGCAGATGGTGTTCGCGGCGCAGGCTCTGGGCCAGGACGAAGGCATTCTGCGCGCCGATGGCGACGATCAGCCCGGCCGCCACCAGCAGGCCGTTGAGGTAGCTCTGCCACATTTCAGCGGCTCTCCGCCGCCAGGCGCTGCAGCGTCGCCAGGGCGCGCTCGGCGTCGGCCTGGGCGACGAACAGATGGTCGTGGTGGTAGCCGGCGATCACGTTGCAGCTGATGCCTCCCCTGGCCAGCGCGGTGGCGAAGGCGGCGGTGAGGCCGACGGCCGCCAGCGAGGAATGTACTTCCAAGGTGATCCAGGCGGCCACGTAGTCGTAGGCCAGGTTGAGGCGATCCGCCTCGGCGCGCGGCAGGATCAGGGTGGTGCCTTCCGCTTCGCGGAAGCTGCCGACGGCCACGGCGTCATGCAGCACGGTCGGGCCGGCCACCGAGCAGAACACGAACTCGCCCGGGTTGAGGCGCGGCGACAGGGTGGCGAGCAGTTTGCTCAGTTTGGTTTCGCCGGTCATGGCGGAGTCCTTGTGAGGGTTGCGATGCTGGCCAGTCTGGGCAGATCGGCTGTATAAGAAAAACAAATCATGCTGATCTCTCATTAGGAGAACTGATGTTCGACTACAAGCTGCTGGCGGCCCTCGCTGCCGTGGTGGAGCAGGGTGGCTTCGAGCGTGCCGCGCAGTTGCTCGGCCTGTCGCAGTCGGCGGTGTCGCAGCGGATCAAGCTGCTCGAGGCGCGGGTCGGCCAGCCGGTGCTGCTGCGCGCCGCGCCGCCGGCACCCACCGAGATCGGCCGGCGCCTGCTCAACCATGTGCAGCAGGTGCGCCTGCTCGAACGCGATCTGCAGGGCCAGGTGCCGGCACTGGACGAGGGCGGCAGCGCGGAGCGCCTGCGTATCGCGTTGAACGCCGACAGCCTGGCGACCTGGTGGGCGCCGCTGATGGGCGACTTCTGCGCCGAGCACCGCCTGCTGCTGGACCTGGTGGTGGAGGATCAGGACGTCGGCCTCAAGCGCATGCGTGCCGGCGAGGTGGCCGGTTGTGTGTGCGCCGCCGAGCGCCCGGTGGCCGGTGCCCGTGCCCTGGCACTGGGTGCCATGCGCTACCGCGCGCTGGCCAGCCCGGCCTTCATCGCGCGGCATTTTCCCCAGGGCGTGGACCTGCAGCGCCTGGGTCAGGTGCCGGCCATCGTCTTCGGCCCGGACGATTTGCTGCAGCACCGCTACCTGGCGGGGCTGGGGATCGGCGGCGGTTTTACCCACCACCTGTGCCCGTCGTCGGAGGGCTTCGTGCGCCTGACCAGCGCCGGCTTCGGCTGGGGCCTGGTGCCCGAACTGCAGGTGCAGCGCGAGCTGGCGACCGGAGTGCTGGTGGAGCTGCTGCCGGGACGGCCGCTGGATGTGCCGCTGTATTGGCATCACTGGCGCAATGGCGGCGAGCTGCTGAATCAGCTGACTCGCCATCTGGAGAATGGCGTGGGTGAGTGGTTGGTCAATCCGTAGGGTGTACTCGCCGTGGGCAGTACATCGTGGTGCCCGGTGGGCTGTTCGCTGCGCTCCTGAGCCCACCCTACAAGTGCGCTTTTAAGCCCGCGGTAGCCCGGATGCAATCCGGGAGTGCGGGCAGCTCCGAGTCCGAATTGCATTCGGATTACGCAGGCCTGTGCCTCACAGCTGGAACTGCGCCACCAACTGTTCCTGGCTGCCGGCGACCTTGCGCAGGTGTTCGCCGCAGTCGCGGGTGTGGGCGGCGGTGCGGCGGTTTTCGCCGGTCATGTCGTTGAGGCGGTGCATGTGCTGGTTGACCTCCTGGGTGGTGGCCGCCTGTTGCTCGGCCGCGGCGGCAATCTGGAAGGCCAGGGCGTGCACGCCCTGCAGCGAGTCGTCCAGGTGGCCGAGGGAGCCGAGTACGGCCTGGGTTTCCACCTCCAGGGCGCGGGCCTGTTCGCTGGAGCCCTGCATGCGCGCCTGGGCCTCGCCGGACGACTCGCCGAGGGCGGCGACTATGGTGACGATCTCCTCGGTGGCGCTGCGGGTGCGCAGGGCCAGGTTGCGTACCTCGTCGGCGACCACGGCGAAGCCGCGGCCCTGTTCGCCGGCTCGTGCTGCCTCGATGGCAGCGTTGAGCGCGAGCAGGTTGGTCTGCTCGGCGATGGCGCGGATCACCCCCAGCACCGAGCCGATCTGCTGGCTGTCGCTGGCCAGGGTCTGCACCACCTGATCGGCGCCACGCAGGCCGGCGAGCAGTTGGTCCTGCTGGCCGATCATGCGCTGCAGGCTGGCCTGCACGGTGACGAAGGCATCGCGCGCGGCGGCGCTGCCGTCGGCGCTCTGGCTGGCGTTGCTGGCGATCTCCTGCACGGTGGCGGCCATCTGGTCGACGGCGCTGACCACCAGCTCCAGGGCTTCCTGCTGCTGGTCCAGGCTGGTGCTGGTACGGCCGGCGGCGCCCAGGATATCGCCACTGGCATCGCCCACCGCCTGGCTGGCTTGACGCAGGCGTTCGACCACCTGGCGCCAGGCGCGCGCCATTTCGTGCAGGGCCTGCATCAGGCCGCTGTGTTCGGTGCCCTCGGCGCTCAGGCGCAACTCGCCGGCGGCCAGGCGCCGGGCCAGCTCGGCCATGCTGCGCGGCTCGCCGCCCAGCGGGCGCATCACGCTGCGGCTGACCAGCCAGGTGGCCAGGGCCACGCCGGCGATGGTCAGCAGCACCAGCACCACCACTTGCCACATCAGCGTGCGCACGGCGGCGAAGGCCTGCTCCTGATCCATCTCGGCGACCAGCGCCCAGCGCCGGCCATCCAGCTGCAGCGGGACGAATGCCTTGAGCACCGGCTGGCCATTCAACCCGGGTTCGGCCAGACGACCCTGCTCGCCAGCCAGGGCTTTACCGATGGCGGCGCCGGGCAGTCGCTCGCCCGGCTGGCCATCGCGCGCCACCTGGTGTTCGGCGAAGCGCACCGAGTCGGAACGCAGACGGCCGTCGGGGCCTACCAGGTAGGTCTCGCCGGTCTCGCCCAGGCCCTGGCGGGCCTGCATCACCCGGTTCAGTTCGGCCAGCGGCAACTCCAGCACCAGCAGCAGTTGCAGCTCGCCTTCTTCGATTATGGGCGCGGCGAGAAACTGGCTGGGCTCGCCGCCGGGCGTGCTCACCGCCAGGTCGCCGATCGCGGCCTGGCCGCTGTTCAGCGCGGTGCGCACCAGACGGCCGAGCGGGGTATCGCGCCAGGCGGGTTCGCCGAGCTGCTGCTGGTAGTCGGCGCCGCGCTGCAGACTGAACAGCACATGGCCGTCGCGCGACACCAGCTTGAGCTCGCGGTAGCCGAAGGTCTCGACGAAGTTCTGGAAGATCGGCCGGTCATAGTTGGCGGTGCTGAGCAGGGCGGTTTCATCCAGCCCGGCGTAGCTGGTGCCGAGGTTGCTGGCCAGTGCAACGAGCTGGTTGTGGCGTGCCTGCCAGCTATCCTGCAGCTGCTGCTGTTTGATATTCGCTACGGCCTCCAGGCCGTTCAATGCCTGTTCGCGCAGGGCCTGGCTGGCCTGTTGGTAGACCGTGAAGGCCATCGCCAACACGGGGATTAGACCGATCAGCAGGAAGCTGATGGCAAGTTTAAGGCGCAACGGCATGTCGGATGACTCCGCGAGTAAATGGGTGACAGAGGGTTGAAATCGTCAAATATTTTGCAATAAGCGTGCAAATTACTTAACGAGTGTCAAAAAAGTTGAGCGATGGGCCTGCAAGGCCGCTGTTCTGGCCGCCTGGGCAACAGCCAGGGCGCGTGGCGGCTGCTAGAGTCGGTGGCATAACAAGATCGGGGGCGGTGCAGATGAAGATTCTGGTAACGGGTGCGAGCGGCTTCATTGGTGGGCGTTTCGCCCGTTTTGCCCTGGAACAGGGCCTCGCCGTGCGGGTCAACGGGCGCCGCCCGGAGGCGGTGGCGCACCTGACCAAGCGTGGCGCCGAATTCGTCCAGGGCGACCTGTCCGACCCGGACCTGGCGCACAAGCTGTGTCGCGACGTGGAGATGGTGGTGCACTGCGCCGGCTCGGTCGGCACCTGGGGCACGCGCGAGCACTTCCACCAGGGCAACGTGGTGCTGACCCAGAACGTCATCGAGGGCTGCCTGGGGCAGAAGGTACGCCGCCTGGTGCATCTGTCCTCGCCGTCGGTGTACTTCGACGGCAAGGCCCATGTCGGGCTGCGCGAAGAGCAGGTGCCTCGGAAGTTCGTCGACCACTACGGCGCTACCAAGTATTTGGCCGAGCAGAAGGTGTTCGAGGCTCAGGAGTTCGGCCTGGAAGTGATCGCCCTGCGTCCGCGCTTCGTCACCGGCGCCGGTGACACCAGCATCTTTCCGCGGCTGATCGAGATGCATAGGAAGGGCCGCCTGATGGTGATCGGCAACGGCCTGAACAAGGTCGATTTCACCAGCATGCAGAACCTCAACGACGCCCTGTTCAGCAGCCTGCTGGCCGCCGGCCCGGCGCTGGGCAAGGTGTACAACATCAGCAATGGCGCGCCGGTGCCGCTGTGGGACGTGGTCAATTTCGTGCTGCGCCGGTTCGACCTGCCGCCGGTGACCAAGCACATGCCGTTCGGCTTGGCCTACGCGGCCGCGACGCTCAACGAAAACATCTGCAAGCTGCTGCCGGGCCGCCCGGAGCCGGCGCTGTTCCGCCTCGGCGTGGCGGTGATGGGGCGCGACTTTTCCCTCGATATCAGCCGCGCCCGCCAGTACCTGGAGTACGAGCCGCAAGTGCCGATCTGGACGGCGCTGGAGGAGTTCTGTAACTGGTGGAAGGTGCAGGGGCGATAAGGCCAGCCGGTCTTATTCCCGCCTGCCCGGCCCGGTCACGGCGGCCGACCTATACTGGCCTGTAAAGCCAGCGAAGGAAGTCCGCCATGTTCACCATGATGGAAAGCGCCAGGCTCGAAGCGCTGCATCTCGCCCATGATCCTGCCACCGGCCTCAAGGCCATCATCGCCATCCACAACACCCGGTTCGGCGCCGCCCTGGGTGGCTGCCGCTACCTGGCCTACCCCGACGACGACAGCGCCATTCGCGACGCCACGCGCCTGGCTCAGGGCATGAGCTACAAGGCCGCGCTGGCCGGCCTGGAGCAGGGCGGCGGCAAGGCGGTGATCATCCGCCCGCCGCATGTGGACAGCCGCGGCGCGCTGTTCGAGGCCTTTGGCCGCATGATCGAGTCGTTGAATGGCCGCTACATCACCGCCGTGGACAGCGGCACCTCCAGCGCCGACATGGACTGCATCGCTCAGCAGACCCGCCATGTCACCAGCACCACCTCCGCCGGCGATCCCTCGCCGCACACCGCCATGGGCGTGTACGCCGGCATCCGCGCCACCGCCCTGGCGCGCCTCGGCAGCGACGATCTGCAGGGCCTGCGTGTGGCCGTGCAGGGGCTCGGCAATGTCGGCTACGCCCTGGCCGAGCAGCTTGCCGCGGATGGTGTGGAGTTGTTCGTCAGCGACCTCGATCCCGGTCGTGTGCAGCTGGCGGTGGAGCAGCTCGGCGCTCGTCCGGTAAGCAGCGAGGAGTTGTTCTCCACGCCCTGCGACATCCTCTCGCCTTGCGGCCTGGGCGGCGTGCTCAACAGCCAGACGGTGAGCGAGCTGCATTGCGCGGCGGTGGCCGGCGCGGCCAACAACCAGCTGGCCCACGCCGCGGTCGCCGACGAGCTGGAGGCGCGCGGCATCCTCTACGCACCGGACTACGTGATCAACTCCGGCGGGCTGATCTACGTGGCGCTCAAGCATCGCGGCGAGGAGCTGCCGGCGATCACCGCCCACCTGGCGAAGATCGGCCGGCGTCTGACCGAGATCTACGCCCACGCCCAGGCCGACAAGCGCTCGCCGGCGCGGGTCGCCGATATTCTGGCCGAGCGCCTGCTGTACGGCTGAGCCGCTGCGCGTCTAGTCGGCCTCGGCCAGCCGGGGCGCCGCGCCGCTCGCCCGTGGCTGGCGGAACACCAGCATCAGGCCGAGCAGGATGGCGGCCATGCCTGCCAGGCTCAGGCCGCTCATGGCGTTGCCGAGGAACAGGTAGTCCATCGCCGCCGTCACCCCCGGCACCAGGTAGAACAGGCTGGTGACATTGACCAGGTTGCCGGCGCGGATCAGCCGGTACAGCAGCAGCTGCGCCACCACCGAGATGCCGACGCCCAGCCACAACAGCGGCAGCAGGAAGTCCAGCGACCATTCCACCTCGAGATGCTGGAACGGCAGGAACAGACCGCACAGCAGCAGGCTCACCCCATACTGCAGCGGCAGCGCCTGCAGCGGCGATTGGTCCAGGCCCTTCTGGGCGATGGCGCCGAGGGTCACGAACAGCAGCGCGCCCAGGGCGTAGGCCATGCCGGCCAGGGAAAAGCGCGCCAGGCCGATGCTCTGCCACACCACCAGCACCAGGCCGCACAGCGCCAGCATCAGCCCGGCCAGGCGCAGGGCGGCGAAGCGCCGCTCCAGCAGCATCAGGGTGAGGATCGGCTGGACGCCGAGCACGGTGGCCAGCACCCCGGGGGTGATGCCGTGATCCAGGGCCAGCAGGTAGCAGATGGGATAGCTGCCTATCATCAGCAGGCCGGTGCCGGCCGTGTGCAGGCGCAGGCCGCGCTTTGGCAACCAGGTGTGGGCGAGGGCGCCGACCAGCAGCAGGACGCCGAAGGCGAGGAG
Source organism: Pseudomonas sp. GD04019 (assembly GCF_029837695.1). Lineage (GTDB taxonomy): Bacteria > Pseudomonadota > Gammaproteobacteria > Pseudomonadales > Pseudomonadaceae > Aquipseudomonas. The sequence goes on along the minus strand of NZ_JAOEEA010000001.1, from coordinate 389,818 downwards.
GAAGCGCAGGGCCAGGAAGGCGAAGGCCGAGGCATGATCCAGGCCCAGGCGGGCGAAGATCGCGCCACTGCTCCAGAGCAGGACGAACAGCGTGGTGGAGGCGCAGACGCCCCAGAAGGTCTTGTCGAAACGCATGAATAATCACCTGTCGAAAGCCGCCGGCCGGGCGCGCAGAAGCGCGTGCGGGGCGGTAAACCGGAAAAGGGTTTTTAGTGATCGACCGTCGGCGACGAGCCGCAGGCGATCAGGCGCGGGCGGGTGGCGGCGGTGGCGTGCCGGCCCGGCGAGCGCGGGGAGGGGCGACAGGTGGTGGCGCACACGGATGCTCGCCGTGCAGGGCGGCGAGGCTGGAGCGAGTGAGCGCGAGGTGATTCATGGAGGGCATCCGTTGAGGGATGCGCCGACACTACTCCCGAGTTGGCCGGTCGGTCAATCTCGGCACGTGGCCGGACCCGCGCGGGACGCGGGCTTGGAAATTGCTGCCGCTCCATTCGACGAGCTGCCAAGAAGGCAGAGCACTGGCACGGCGCGCTCTGGCTCGGTGCCGATTACTGCCTGCTGGCGAGTGCCAGCGACAACGCGCGACCCCATGCGCACTACGCCCATCAATTGCTACTGGCGACCGACCGGCCATTGCGCCTGTTGGTCGAAGGGGGGGCCGCATTGCACGCGGACCTTGCTGGTTTCCGTCCTTCGAACTGGTCGGCTGGCCGCGAGCGAACGCATCAGCGCCAGCCGGGTAGGAGAAACATCGCTAAAGCCCACCAGCCAGGTGGCCAGGCCGATCAGGCCGCAGAAGAACAGCGGGGCATAGAGGATGCTGGGCAGGGACGCATGGCGCTCTCCGGAAAAGGACGGGAGCGCCCAGCATCGCTAGCCGCCTGGCAGGCGGTTTGAATAAACGGCGCGTCAGGCGTCGGCGGAGGCCGCGTCCAGCTCGGCGAGGGCGTCCGGCTGGTTCTTGAAGGCCTTGGCGAAGGTGTCGCGGTTCTTCGCCATGAAGATGCCCAGCTCCTCCACCTGTTCCTCGTTCAGCGATGGCACGGCCTTGTGCAGGGCGCTGGACAGGGCCTCGGCCAGCTCCAGCATCTTGTCGTAGCGATCGGCTTCGGACTTATCCATGAACAAGCGCTCCGGATCGCGACTGCTGCGGTACACCACTTCGACGGCCATTCATCACCTCATTCCCATAAGCTAGATGGTTGATATGTATGTATATACAGTATTTGATTCGCCACCTGCGGCGCAAGCCCGCCGCGTGGCCCTCATCCTGCATAGCTGCTGTCATCCAACTGGTCCAGCATGGACCCGTTCAGTCGAAGGAGTGTGCTGGTGAGTCTCAAGCGAATCGATGCCCTGCGGGGCGGCATGCATGACCTGGCCCAGTCCCTGGGCAATCTGCTGGTGGAGAGTTTCCACTACCTGGCGTTGTTCGCCATCGGCGGCATCACCGCCTGGGCCTCGGTGGTGGCGTTTCTCGGCATGCTGGAGAAGGGCCACATCACGGTGGATGACATCCTGCTGCTGTTCATCTACCTGGAGCTGGGCGCCATGGTCGGCATCTACTTCAAGACCAACCATATGCCGGTGCGCTTCCTGATCTACGTGGCGATCACCGCGCTGACCCGCCTGCTGATCTCCGACGTGTCGCACCATCATCGCCCGGACATGGGCGTGGTCTATGTCTCCGGCGCCATTCTGCTGCTGGCCATGGCGATTCTGGTGGTGCGCTTCGCCTCGTCGCGCTTCCCTTCGGTGCAGGCGCCGGTGCGCATCGGCCGTGACTCGGACGAGAGCTGAGCTGCTTTCATTTGCGAATATTTATCAATAATATGCGAGGTCAATCTGTCCCGATGGTCAGCACCGCTCCGCGGGCAGGACTGACCACGCCCCAACGATGAGTCGACCGTGAGCAAGAATTCCACCCTGTCGTCCTGGAGCATCGCCTCGCGCGTGCTGGCAGCACTGGTCGGGGGCTATGCCCTGGCCTACGGCTTTGCCTCCTTCTTCTCCGTCTACCTGCCGCTGGCGCGGCCGGACCGCGTGGCCTTCGCCGGCATGCTCAGCTTCGCCGTGTGGACGGCGGCGGCGATCTACGTGTTCGCCGCCAGCAGTGCCATCCGTGCCTGGCTGTGGCTGGTCGGCCTGACCCTGGCGATGGGCCTGGCGGCCTTCCTGCCGAGCGAGCTGGGAGTGCGCCCATGAGCCTGCGTCAATCCATGGCCGGCCTGCACACCTGGGGCGGCCTGCTGCCCAGCTGGCTGCTCTACGTGATCATCCTGACCGGCACCATCGCCTGCTTCGACAAGGAGTTGGAGCGCTGGATGCGCCCGGCCCTGCATCAGGTGTCGAGTGAGGTGGCCAGTGCCGATCAGATGCGCGACTGGATGCAGAGCCGCACCGAGGGCCAGAAGCTGCACGCCTTCTGGATGCACGGGCCGAGCGAGCGCGAGCCGTTCTGGCGCCTGGGCTGGGAAGTGGACGGTACCGAGGAGCAGCACAACTACGCGTTCTCCCCGGCCGGTGGCGAGCCGATGGCGGAGACGGTCGGCGGCGACTTCTTCTTCCGCCTGCACTACACCCTGCATGCCGGCATGATCGGCGTGTACATCGTCGGCCTGGCCGGCATGTTCATGCTGGTGGCGCTGATCTCCGGGGTGATCATCCACCGCCGCATCTTCAAGGACTTCTTCACCCTGCGTCCCAATGCCAACGGCCAGCGCGCCTGGCTGGATGCGCACAACCTGTTCGGCGTGGTCGGCTTCCCCTTCCACCTGGTGCTGGCCTACACCGGCGTGGTGATCTTCGTTTCCAACTTCATGCCGGCCGGCCTGCTGGTGGCCTACAAGGGCGACGTCGAACACTTCTTCAGTGAGGTGGCGGGCGCCTATCACCGCGAGGAGATGCATCAGCCGGCGCAGCCGCCACTGTCGCTCGACGCTCTGGTCGACAAGGCCGAGCAGCACTGGGGTGGCAGCAAGGCCGGCTGGATCAGCGCGCACCACCCGGGCGACGCCTCGGCGGTGGTGGATATCAGCGAGCAGAGCAGCGAGTCGCGCATCGGCCGTCCGCTGACCGGGCTGACCTTCGACGCCGCCAGCGGCGAGCTGCTGCATGAGCAGAAGGCGCCGGCCGGTTACACCACCTATACCTGGCTGGCCGGCCTGCACATGGTGCAGTTCGGCGGCACCCTGATGCGCGGTCTGTATTTCCTCCTCGGCCTGGCCGGCTGTGCCCTGCTGGTTGGCGGGGTCAAGGTCTGGGTCGCCAAGCGCGAGGCCCGCGGCGGCGCCGGTATCGGCGTGGTGCGTGCGCTCAACGGCGCGGTATTCGCCGGCCTGCCGCTGGCCAGCCTGGCGCTGCTGTGGGGCAATCGCCTGATCCCGACCGGAATGGCCGAGCGCGCCAGCGCCGAGGCCTGGGTGTTCGTCGGCGCTTGGCTGTTGGCAGCACTGTGGGCCGTGGTCGGCCTGCGCCAGCCGCGCCGCCTGCTCAGCCAGCAGCTGGCCCTGGGCGCGCTGCTGGCCCTGGGCCTGCCGCTGCTCAACGCCTTCACCGGCGAGCATGGCCACCTGCTGTCCAGCCTGGCGCGTGGTGACTGGGAGCTGGCCGGCATCGACCTGTTCCTGATCGTCGGCGGCCTGCTCAGCGCCCTGTGCGCCTGGCGTTTCGCCCAGCCGGCTGCGGTCAAGGCGCCGCGCGCTCGCCGCATTCTGGTCGAGGAGGCCGTCTGATGTTGCTGCTCGCGTTCGCCCTGAGCTACCTCGCCATGACCGCCCTCAGCCTGGCCATGAGCCGCCATCACAAGTTGCTGTTCCAGGGCGCCCTGAGCCCGGCACGCCAGCGCCTGCTGCGTGTGCTCGCGCTGCCCGCCTTGGTGGGTGGCCTGGCCCTGTGCTGGATAAGCGCGGGCGGTGAGATCGGCGCGGTGTTCTGGCTGTGCCAGCTGATGCTTGCCGGCCTGCTGCTGGTGGCGCTGCTGGCCTGGCGCCAGCGCTGGGTGCTGCCACTGGCGGCGGCGCTGCCGCTGGCTGGCGGTGTAAGCGCGCTGGTCTGATCAGCGCGCCGCGCGCAGCAGCCCGGGTGCGGCGCCGAAGGCCTCGCGAAAGCGGTTGCTGAAGTGGCTGGCGCTGGCGAAGCCGCAGGCCAGGGCGATCTCGCCCAGGGCCAGGTGGCCGTGCTGCAGCAGGTCGCGCGCCCGCAACAGGCGGCGCTGCAGCACATAGCGATGCGGTGGCAGGCCGAAGCTGGCGCGGAACATCCGCGCGAAGTGGTATTCGGACAATGCCGCCAGCTGGGCCAGCTCGCCCAGTGACAGCGCCTGGTCCAGGTGCTGCTCGATATAGTCCACCAGGCGCCGGCGCAGGTGCGGTGCCAGCCCTCCCTTGAGCTTCAAGCCCTGGCGCAGGCCGACCTGGCTCAGCAGCAGGTGGCTGATCATTTCATGAGCCAGGCTGCTGGCCAGCAGGCGCTCGCCGGGCTCGTCCCAGTCCAGCGCCACCAGTTGGCGGAATTGCACGGCCAGCTGCGGATCTTCGAGGAAGGTGCTCTCGCGCAGCTGCAGCTCGCGCGGCTCGCGGTCGAGCAGGGTGACGGCGCTGGCGGCGAAACGCTGCGGGCTGACGTAGAGATGGGCCAGGCGAATGTCGCCGTTGATCACCCAGGACGACTCGTGGCCGGCCGGCAGCACGCACAGCTTGTCCGGCGCGCCCTTGGCGCCGGGGCGTTCGCGGCGGAAGGTGCCGGTGCCACCGGCCAGGTAGCAGGACAGGGTGTGGTGATCCGGGCCCTGGTAGTCGCGGGCGTCGTGGTGGTTGGTCCACAGCGCCGCATCCAGTTCGTCGCCCAGCTCGGCGCCACGCAGCAGGCGCGCGTTGGGCGAGCTGCTGAGCGACTGGAACACCAGGTTCTGTTCGAGGCTGGCCATCGGGGTTTGCATCGGCTGGAGAGGATGCCTGCCATCCTACTCCCACGGCGCCGCGCCGCCAGCGCTTGGCAACAGATAAGCGCAAGTTTGTGCAAGCACGGCGGTGTGGGCTGGGAGGAAACTGGGGCCGTCAACGGAGCCCTGCCATGAACCTGTCGCTGTACCTGCTCACCGTCCTGATCTGGGGCACCACCTGGATTGCCCTCAAGCTGCAGTTGGGCGAGGTGGCCATTCCGGTATCCATCGCCTACCGCTTCGCCCTGGCGGCCAGCGTGCTGTTCGTCCTGCTCCTGCTCAGCCGGCGCCTGCAGCGCCTCGACCGGCGCGGCCAGCTGCTGTGCCTGGCCCAGGGCCTGTGCCTGTTCTGCCTCAACTTCATGTGCTTCTACACCGCCAGCCAGTGGATCCCCAGCGGTCTGGTGGCGGTGATCTTCTCCACCGCCACCCTGTGGAACGCGCTAAACGCGCGGATCTTCATGGGCCGGCGGATCGCCGCCAACGTGCTGGCCGGTGGCGCGCTGGGGCTGCTCGGCCTGGGCCTGCTGTTCTGGCCGGAGCTGTCGCACCATGAGGCCAGCCGCGAGACCCTGCTCGGCATTGGCCTGGCCGTGCTCGGCACCCTGTGCTTCTCCGCCGGCAACCTGCTTTCCAGCCTGCAGCAGCAGGCCGGGCTCAAGCCGCTGACCACCAACGCCTGGGGCATGTTCTACGGCGCGCTGCTGCTGACCGGCTACTGCCTGGTTGCCAGTATTCCCTTCACCTTCGAGGCCAACACCCGCTACATCGGCTCGCTGCTGTACCTGGCTATTCCCGGCTCGGTGATCGGCTTCACCGCCTATCTGACCCTGGTTGGGCGCATGGGCCCCGAGCGTGCGGCGTATTGCACCGTGCTGTTCCCGGTGGTGGCGCTGAACATCTCGGTGTTCGTCGAGGGCTACCAATGGACGGCGCCGGCGCTGTTCGGCCTGCTGCTGGTGATGCTCGGCAACGTGCTAGTGTTCCGCCAACCCAGGCCGGTGGCCGCCACGGCCGAGCCGGGCCGGGCCTAGTCCGGCAAGCAGGGTAGGGCGGGTGGAACACGCGTAGCTGCCAATGCGGGTTTCACCCGCCCTACGCCTAATCTTGGTTCGACGACTTGTCGTCCAGCACCTAGTCCGGCCAGTGCCAGGCGGGCTCGTCGAGCATGCCCTGGCCCTGGATGGCGGTCTGCCCGAGGTTCTTGTCGAGGACGATGGAATTGCATTCCGGGTGCTGCTCCAGCGCGGCAATCAGCCGGCGCGCGTGGGACACCACCCACACCTGGGTGTGCTTCGACGCCTCGACGATCAGTCGTCCCAGGGCCGGCAACAGATCCGGGTGCAGGCTGGTCTCGGGTTCGTTGAGCACCATCAGCGAGGGCGGCCGGGGCGTGAGCAGGGCGGCTACCAGCAGCAGGTAGCGCAGGGTGCCGTCGGACAGTTCGGCGGCCGAGAGTGGGCGCAGCAGCCCTTCCTGGCGCAACGCCACACTGAAGCGCCCGCCGGGCTGGAAGTCGATGCTCAGCTCGGAGCCGGGGAAGGCATCGGCGATGGCCTCTTCCAGGGCCTGACGGTCGCCGATCTCGCGGATGGTCTGCAGGGCGGCGGCCAGGTCGCGGCCGTCGTGGTGCAGCACCGGGGTACGGGTGCCCAGCTGTGGCTGGCGCGCCGGGGCATCGGCGTCGGTGCGGAAGTGATCATAGAAGCGCCAGCGGCGAATGGTCTCGCGCAACTGGAACACCTCCGGGCAGCCCGGATCGTTGCCGATCTGGTCGAACAGGCTGTCGTAGCTCGGCAGATGCTGGGCCAGCACCTGCCAGCTGCGGCCCTCGCGCTGGCGGACCAGCGGGCCCTCACGATCCACCAGCAGCGAGGCGGGGCGGTAGCAGGGACCGGCCCAGATGCATTCGCGCTTGATCTCCGGGTCCAGGGCGAAGGCCGAGCGCGAGGGTTCGGGCAGGCCCAGGGAGATGGCGTAGCCGAAATCATCGCCGGCGAAGCCCAGGCGCAGACGCACCACCTCGCTGCGCGGACCGCCCTGGATCGGCACCTCGCCACTCTTCATGCGCCGGCTGATCTTCTCCGGCCCGGCCCATAGCGTTGATTCCAGTCCGCCATCGCGCGCCAGTGCGTTGACCACGCCACCACGCGCCGTCTCGGCCAGCAGACGCAGGGCCTTGTACAGATTGGACTTGCCGCTGCCGTTGGCGCCGGTGATCAGGTTGAGGCGGCCGAGCGGCATCACCAGGTTGTTGATGGAGCGGTAGTTGCCGACGGCGAGGGTGTGCAGCATGGAGAGTCGTCCTGACGAGTGCGCCGCTTATGCTAGCGCGACCCGCGCCTCGATGCGCAACGAGCCCTGGGGTTCGGCGGCGGCATAGCTGAGCAGTTGCACTTCGCGTACCGGCAGGCGCAGTGGCGGGCAGTCGAACAGTGGCATGGCGCGCTGGCGCCAGTTGGCGGCGCTGACGGCCTGGCGATACAGGCCGACGGTGATGTGCGGCACATACTCGGCCTGGCGCACTTCTGGCGCGAGCTGCGCAAGTGCTTGGCGCAGCTGATCGAGCTGGCCATCCTCCTGCACGCTGAGAAAGGCCGCGCTGGCGAAGCTGTCCAGACCGCCGATGCGCAGCTCGAGCGGTGCCATGCGCAGCGCCTGGATAGCCCTGCGCTGGGCGTCCAGCCGCTCCAGGGCGATATCGTCGTCGTACCGGGGCACTGTGCAAGGGAAACCGCAGACAAACAGGGTGATATGCGCCTGGCGTACGCCGGGCGGGTGCAGCCAGTCGCCCAGCAGCTGTCGCGCCGCCTGCATCCGCGCCAGCACGGCCGGGCACTCCACTGCCAGGGCCCAGAGGCTGTAGCGCTGGCGGCCCAGGTGCCAGTCGGGGTGGTCGCGCAGCTCGCTGGCCAGGGTGGCGGCGGGTGCGTACCTCGAGTCGGACAGGCGCATGGCCTCAGTCGACTCGCCGGCCCAGATGGAGGATCAGCGCCAGGGCCGTCGGGTAGCAGAGGTAGTGGAACAAGAACAGCAGCAGGCCCATGTCGCCGGGCTCGTCCTTCAGCCACATCAGGCCGAGGATCACCAGATAGATCACACCGAGCGCGCCGGCATACAGCGCCACCAGGCTCCAGCGTTCGCCGATGCTTGGCCGGTGTCGCTCCAGGCGCACGAAGCACCAACGCAGGGCGAAGGCCACCAGCACGGCGGCCATTACCGTGGCGGGCAGCCCGCCGATCTTCAGCCCGGCGCGCAGCAGCAGGTTGAGCGCGAAGGCGGTGACCACCGCGCCGAGCACGTACTGGTAGATCGGGAAGCGGCGCGGCATGGTGCTCACAGCCGGGTATTCAGGCCGAAGCGCTTGCTCAGCATGCGGTCCATCAGCTTGCGTGGCAGCAGGCGGTTGATCAGCGGCAGGCTGCGGCTGCCATTGCCGATGCGCAGCAGGGCGGGGCGTTCGGCCTGACGCACGGCGGCGAGCAGGGTGGCGGCGAACTCGGCGGCCGGCGTCGGCTTTTCCTGCGAGGCATTGGCGCGGGCGCGGATGCCCTCGCGTACCGGCCACCAGGGTGACTGTTCATTGACCAGTTGTTCGGCGCTGTGGCTGGCATTGCTGCCGAAGCTGGATTGGATGGCCCCCGGCTGCACTTCCATCACCTGAATGCCGAACGGCGCCAGCTCCAGGCGCAGGGCACCGGAGAGGGCATGCACGGCGGCCTTGGACGCGCAGTAGGCGCCGGCGAAGGGGGTGATCAGCACGCTGGAGATGCTGCCGATATTGATCACCAGGCCACGGCTGGCGCGCAGCAGCGGGAAACAGGCGCGGGTCAGCTCGACCAGGCTGAACACGTTGGTCTCGAACTGCTGGCGCATGCCTTCGGCGCCGCCATCGAGCAGCGGGCCCATGGCGCCGTAGCCGGCATTGTTGATCAGCACGTCGAGGCGCCCGGCCTCGCTTTGCACGCGCTCGGCGGCACGCTGCACGGCCACGGCGTCGTTGACGTCCAGCGCCACCGCGACGAAGCCCGCGGCGGTCAGGCCGGCGAGGTCCTGGGGTTTGCGGGCGCAGGCCCAGACCTGGTAATCGGCGGCCTTGAAGGCGTCAGCCAGGGCGCGGCCGATGCCGCTGGAGCAACCGGTGATCAGGACTACGGGCTGGGTCATGGGCACTCCTTGTCTCGCAAAGAAGGGGAGGCCCGATGATAACCACTCGACGCCGTGTCGTACTGTCCCTGTCGGCCAGATCAGTCTTCCGAATGGTCGCGCAGGAACACCAGGCTGTCCTGCTTGGATTGCTCGGCGCTGTAGCGATAGCCCTGATAGTCGAAGGCCTTGAGCTGCTCGGGATCGCGGATGCGCTCCTTGATCACGTAGCGCGCCATCAGGCCGCGGGCCTTCTTGGCGTAGAAGCTGATGATCTTGTACTGGCCGTTCTTCAGGTCCTTGAATTCGGTGTCGATGACGCGCGCGTTCAGCGCCTTGCGCTTGACCGCACCGAAGTACTCGTTTGAGGCCAGGTTGAGCAGGATGTCGTCGCCCTGTTCGGCCAGCGCCGCGTTGAGCCAGCCGCTGATGCGCTCGCCCCAGAAGTCGTAGAGGTTGTTGCCGCGGGCGTTGGCCAGCTTGGTGCCCATCTCCAGGCGATACGGCTGCATCAGGTCGAGCGGGCGCAGCACGCCATACAGACCGGAGAGCATGCGCAGGTGGTTCTGCGCGAAGTCGAAGTCGGCCTCGCTGAAATCCTCGGCCTGCAGCCCGGTGTACACATCACCCTTGAACGCCAGCAGCGCCTGCTTGGCGTTGGACGGATTGAACGGCCGCTGCCAGCTGCCATAGCGCGCCACGTTGAGCGCCGACAGCTTGTCCGACAGGTGCATCAGCTCGCCGATCTGCTGCGGGCTCATCTGGCGCAGCTGGCCGATCAGCTCCTGGGCATGGTCCAGGTGCTCGGGCTGGGTGAAGCGGCCAACAGGCGGCGGGGTGTCGTAGTCCAGGGTCTTGGCGGGGGAAATCACCAACAGCATCGAGTGGCTCTCCAGTAAGCGAGGCGCGATTCTAGGCTGGATGGCGTCCCCAGCTCTACCTATGAGGGCGATTGACGAGACGGGCAGCAGCGCATTTGCCGGGCGGTGCCAAGCGAGAGAAGGCGATCAAGGGAGGTGAAGCGAAGCGGCGTTGCGAAGGGCTTCGCCGCAGGGAGGACTTCCGACTTTAACGGCGCACCTGCACCTCGCCAAGCGTTATTCGTCGCGCTGTAAAAAAAGCTTCCGGCCGAAGAAAAAGTTCTTTTTTCTGTCATCCAGATTGGGGTATTAAAAAAGCAGACCGCCGAACCCTGCAGCACAGGTGGCGGCCCTCGGCCATCACCTTTGCTCGCGTATCCCGCTCCGTTCGGGAGGTGGGCGGTCCTCCGCGACGGAGCTGTAGAGGCTCTGTCGTCCAGGCCCCTCGATAAGGTGACCGAGTATGGATGATCACGGACGCACCCGCTCCACCCAGCCCACCCTCTACGTCCTCGACACCAACGTCCTGATCCACGATCCCAACGCGCTGCTGAATTTCCAGGAACACCACGTCGCCATTCCCATGACCGTGCTGGAGGAGTTGGACAAGCTCAAGACCGGCAAGCACACGGTCGCCGCCGAATGCCGCCAGGCCATCCGCCTGATCGACCAGGTACTCGGTGATGCGATTCCCGAGGACGTCGAGAAGGGCGTCCCCATCCAGCGCGGCAAGAGCGGGCCGAAGGGCAGCCTGTCGATCCTCATGAGCAAGCGTGCCGAGCCCATCACCTGGCTGCCGGAAAACCTCAACGACAACAAGATCATCAACCAGCTGGTGGACCTGCGCAGCAGCAACCCGGGCATGCGCGTGGTGCTGGTGACCAAGGACATCAACATGCGCCTGAAGGCGCGTGCCTGTGGCATCTCCGCCGAGGACTACCACACCGACCAGCTGGTCGACGACGTGTCCCTGCTGTCGCGCGGTTACCACAACATGAGCGGCTCGTTCTGGGACCGCGTGAGCAAGGTCGAGACCCGACAGGGCCATGGCCGTACCTGGCACCAGGTGCAGCTCACCGACAACCTGCCGGCCGTGCACGTCAACGAGTTCATCATCGACGAGCAGGGCTTCGTCGGCTGGGTCAAGGGCATCGAGGGCAGCACCCTGATCATCCTCGATCTGCACCAGGAGCCGCTGTTGCATCAGGAAGCCTGGGGCCTCAAACCACGGGACATCTACCAGTCGCTGGCGCTGTTCGCGTTGCTCGATCCGGATATCCACCTGGTCAACCTGTCCGGCGCCGCCGGCTCCGGCAAGACCATCCTGGCGCTGGCCGCGGCCATCGAGCAGACCATGGTCAGCAAGCGCTACCGGCGCATCATCGCCACCCGCAGCGTGCAGGGCCTGGACGAGGACATTGGCTTCCTGCCTGGTACCGAGGCGGAGAAGATGGAGCCCTGGCTCGGCGCCATCACCGACAACCTGGAGGCGCTGCATTCGGACGATGAGAGCACCCACGGCAGCGTCGACTACATCCTGCAGAAGGTGCCGCTGCAGTTCAAATCGCTCAACTACATCCGCGGGCGCAGCTTCCAGCACAGCCTGATCCTGATCGACGAATGCCAGAACCTCACCCCGCACCAGATGAAGACCATCATCACCCGCGCCGGTACGGGCTCCAAGGTGATCTGCCTGGGCAACCTGGCGCAGATCGACACGCCTTACCTGTCCGCCACCAGCTCCGGCCTGACCTACCTCACCGAACGCTTCAAGGACTTCGAGCACGGTGTGCACATCACCCTGCAAGGGGTGCCGCGCTCGGTGCTGGCCGAGTACGCCGAAGCGCACATGTAACCGATGCAGCCGCACGCTCCTCCGACCGGAGGAGCGTCGCGGGCGCGCGCTCCCCGTGGTGGCGGCGTTACAATGGCCGCATCTATCCCGGAGCCAGACTGTGCTGACCCATCTCGATTCCCAAGGCCGCGCCAACATGGTGGACGTCACCGACAAGGCGGTGACCTCCCGCGAGGCCGTGGCCGAAGCCCGTGTACGCATGCTGCCCGCGACCCTGGCGATGATCGCCGACGGCAGCCATCCCAAGGGCGACGTGTTCGCCGTGGCGCGCATCGCCGGCATCCAGGCGGCGAAGAAGACTCACGAGCTGATCCCCCTGTGCCACCCGCTGCTGCTGACCAGCGTCAAGGTCGAACTGGAAGTCGAGGGCATCGACTGCGTGCGCATCCAGGCGCGCTGCAAGCTGGCCGGCCAGACCGGCGTGGAGATGGAGGCACTGACCGCCGCCAGCATCGCCGCGCTGACCATCTACGACATGTGCAAGGCCGTGGACCGCGGCATGAACATTGAAACCGTGCGCCTGCTGGAGAAATCCGGTGGCAAGAGCGGCGATTACCATCTGGACTATCACGAGGCAGGGAGCCTGACATGATTCGCGTACAGTATTTCGCCCGCTACCGAGAGGTACTGGGCATCGATGGCGAGCAACTGCAGCGCGCCGCCCTGGGCAACCTCGAACAGCTGCGCGCCCACCTGCTCAGCCGTGGTGGCGTGTGGCAGGTGCTGGCCGAACAGAACCTGATGTGCGCACGCAATCAGGAACTGTGCGGACTGGAGACCGAGCTGGCCGACGGCGACGAAGTGGCCTTCTTCCCCACCGTTACAGGCGGCTGAAAATTATCCGCAAAGCTACTGCGCGTGTGTGATCTCGGGTTGGGCGGTGCTCGGAATCCTCATGTACTAGTTGTACATTCCGGTTCCTGTGCTCCGTCCGCCCCGAGCTGACACCCGCTCGCTACGCTTTGAGGACAACTTTATGAGCATCCGAATTCAGGTCGAGGCCTTCGATCCGGGCGTCGAGCTCAATGCGCTGCACGCCACCAACCTGGGCATCGGTGCCGTGGCCACCTTCGTCGGCTATGTGCGCGACTACAACGATGGCCAGGATGTGCACGGCATGTTCCTCGAACACTATCCGGGCATGACCGAGAAGGCTCTGGCCGGCATCGTCAGCGAGGCCGAGCAGCGCTGGCCGTTGCTGCGGGTGGAAGTGCTGCACCGGGTCGGTCGGTTGCAGCCGGGCGAGCCCATCGTCTTCGTCGGCACCGCCAGCGCCCATCGCCAGGCGGCGTTCGACGCCTGTAACTTCATCATGGATTACCTGAAGACCCGCGCGCCGTTTTGGAAGAAGGAAGACACGCCGGACGGAGCGCGCTGGGTGGAAGGGCGCTGCAGCGATCAGCAGGCGGCGCAGCGCTGGTCGAAACCCTGAGCAACGTTTAGACGTTTGCTGCTCGGCATGACGAGGTCATGGGGCTGAAGCCAATGCAGGGCTGACATCGCTCAGCCCTGCAGCAGGCGTTCCAACTCGCACTCGCCACGGGCGCTGAACGCGACCACCCGCGAGGCCGGATCGCGTTTGGCCCAGCCCAGCTGCAGCAAACGCTGCAGTAGCTGCGCGCCCAAGGCGCCGCCGAGGTGGTGTCGACGCTCGCTCCAGTCCAGGCAGGGGCGGCAGAGATGACGCCGTCGTCCGGCAGCGGCCTCCACATCGATTTCCAGTGCGCCGAACCAGTTCTTGCCGGCTTCGGTCAGGCGCAGTTCCTCGCCCTGTTCCTCGATACAGCCGCGTTGCAGCAGGGTTTCGTAGGCCTTCACGCCCAGTTCCCCGGCCAGGTGGTCGTAGCACACCCGCGCCTTGCGCAGTGCCGGTTCGCGCGGGCTGGAACGCACGCGCATGGCGCCGGCGCGGAAGGCAACGCCCATCAGAGCTTCGATCAGGCGGGCGACGTCGGCGTCGGCCAGGCGGAAGTAACGGTGGCGCCCCTGGGCCACGCCGGCGATCAACCCGGCGTCGAGCAGCTTGGCCAGGTGCGCGCTCATGGTCGGCTTGCTGACGCCGGCCAGGTTGGCCAGTTCGGTGGCGGTGAGGGCGCGGTCGGCCATCAGCGCGGTGAGCACCTCGGCACGGGCCTGGTCGCCGATCAGCGCGGCGATGCGGGCGATGTTGGGTCCGTCTTTCATGGTTCGATCCTAGTCGAACCATCGGGCAGCGACAAAGCGTTAGCTTGGCCACATCAACCCAGGAGGACGCACCATGCCCATCACCTGCTTCATCCGCTACCAGATCGACCCGTTCCAGCGCGAGGCCTTCCGCGAGTACGCGGAAAACTGGGGGCGCATCATCCCGCGTTGCGGCGGCCATCTGCTTGGCTACTTCCTACCTCATGAGGGCAGTAACGATATCGCCTGGGGCCTGATCGCCTTCCCCAGCCTGGCGGCCTACGAGGCCTATCGCACCCGGCTGAAGAGCGACCCGGAGGGCCGCGCCAACTTCGCCCTGGCCCAGGACAAGCGCTTCATCCTGAGCGAGGAGCGCAGCTTCCTCGAAGTGGTCGAGGGCACCCTGGGTGTGGAGCCGCAGCCGTGATCGCGGTGATCTTCGAGGTGCAGCCGGCTGAGGGGCGGCGCGACACCTATCTGGGCATCGCCGCCGATCTGCGCGAGAAGCTGCAGGCCATCGACGGTTTCCTCTCCATCGAGCGTTTCGAGAGCCTCAGCCAGCCGGGCAAGCTACTGTCGCTGTCGTTCTGGCGCGACGAGGCGGCGGTGCGCCAGTGGCGCAACACCGAGGAACATCGCCAGGCGCAGAGGGCCGGGCGCGACGGAGTGTTCGCCGACTACCGCCTGCGTGTCGCCGAGGTGCTGCGCGACTACGGCCTGCAGGCGCGCGAGCAGGCGCCGGCGGATTCGCGCGAGTTGCACGGCTGACAGGCGCAATCTCCGGGCGGCTCCTAGTATGGAGGGAGCAGCCAAGGGGGAGGGCGCGGGCATGGCGGGGAAGAAGATGGGGCTGACGGGGCTGACCACCCTGGTGGCGGTGAACATGATGGGCTCGGGCATCATCATGCTGCCGTCGAGCATGGCCCAGCTGGGGGCGGTGTCGCTGCTGTCCTGGGCGATCACCGCGATCGGCTCGATGGCCATCGCCTACTGCTTCGCCCAGTGCGGCATCTACTGCACACGGCCTGGCGGCATGTCGGCCTATACCGAGGAGGCTCACGGCAAGTCGGCGTTTTTCCTCTGCTCCTACCTGTACTTCTTGTCGCTGGCCATCGGCAACGTGGCCATCGCCATCTCGGCGGTGGGCTACCTGACGCCGTTCTTCCCCTGGCTGGGCACTGGCGCGATTCCGCTGTTCGTCGGTAGCGTCGGCCTGATCTGGCTGACCTCGCTGGCCAACTTCGGCGGGCCCAAGGTCACCGGGCAGATTGGCTCGGTGACGGTGTGGGGCGTGATCATCCCGGTGGCAGGGCTGTCGGTGATCGGCTGGTTCTGGTTCGATCCGGAGATCTTCCGCCAGGCCTGGAACCCCAATGGCATTGCCACCAGCGACGCCATCGCCCAGAGCATTCCGCTGACCCTGTGGGCTTTCCTCGGCATGGAGTCGGCGGCGCAGAACTCCGATGCGGTGGAAAATCCCCAGCGCAACGTGCCGCTGGCCTGCCTGCTCGGTACTCTGGGCGCGGCGGTGATCTACGTGCTGTCCACCTCTGTGATCATGGGCATAGTGCCGAACGCCGAGCTGGCCAACTCCAGCGCGCCGTTCGCCTTCGTTTACGCGCAGATGTTCAATGGCTGGGTCGGTAACATCATCATGGCTTTGGCAGTGATGGCCTGCGTCGGCTCGCTGCTGGGCTGGCAGTTCACTCTGGCGCAGACCGCCAAGGTCACCGCCGAACAACGCATGTTCCCGCAGTTGTTCGCCCGCGTGACACTGCTCGGCGCGCCGCTGCTCGGCCTGATCGCCAACGCCGTGCTGCAGACCGGCATGGCGGTATCGACCATCTCGCCGAACGCCTCCGAGCAGTTCGGCAAGCTGGTCAACCTGGCGGCGGTGACCAACATCATTCCCTACATCACTGCGCTCTCGGCGCTGCTGATCATCATGCAGAAGGCCGGCGTGGCGCGCGCCATCCAGTACCGCAACATGGTTGCACTGGCGCTGGCCATGGCCTACAGCTTCTACGCCCTGTACGCGTCGGGCACCGAGGCGGTGTTCGGCGGCATGATCGTCACGGCGGTGGGCTACCTGCTGTTCGGCTACATCGCCGACCGCATGCTGGAGCAGCACATGGCGCTGAAGGGAGATGCGCCATGAAACGCGCGACCTGGATGCTGGTAGCGCTGCTGCTGGCGCAACCGCTGGCGGCGCAGACCCTGGAGCGGATTCGCGGCAGCAACAGCCTCAATCTGGGCTATCTGCCTGACCTGGCGCCCTTCTCCTCGCAGCAGGGCGGCGAGCCTGCGGGCTACGCCGTCGACCTCTGCCAGCGAGTGGCCGAGCGGGTCAAGCGCGAGCAGGATCTGGCCGGGCTGCAGGTGCACTATCGAGCCCTGGCGCGCGACCAGGTAGTGGCGGCATTGCAGCGAGGAGAAGTCGACCTGATGTGCAGCGGGTTGGTCGAAACCCTGGCGCGGCGCGAGCAGGTGAGTTTCTCGCTGCCCATCTACCCGGCCGGGCGCGGCGTGATGGTACGCAACGACGTTTCGCCCGCCCTGGTGGCGGCGCTTAATGGCCGTGCCAAGTACAACGGTCCGCAGTGGCGCGCCACCATCAACCGCGGCCTGATCCGCCAGCGCTTTGCCGTCATCGGCGACAGCGTCTCCGAGCACTGGGTGCGCGGCAAGCTGCGCCTGTATGGCGTGCAGGCCAGCGTGGTGCCGGTGGTCGACTACGCCGCGGGGGTCGCTGCGGTGGCGCAGGGCAAGGCCGATGCCTTCTTCGCCGATCGCGTGGTGCTGCAGAATCAGGTGGTGCTCAGCCCGGCGGCGGACGAGCTGCAGGTACTGGATCGGCTGTTCGAGCTGGAACCCCTGGCGCTGGCCATGGCTCGTGGCGACGAGGATTTCCGCCTGCTGGTGGATCGCGAGCTGAGCCTGGTATACCGCAGCGGCGAGATCGAGCCGCTGTACCGTAAGTACTTCGGCGAGCCGAGTGCGCAGGTGCGGCTGTTGTTCCAGACCTACTCGCGGCCCTAGCGGCTCAATGCGTTCTGCTGATCGAATCGGGTGATCAGCACAGTGCCAGGGTGGCTGAGCGCCGCACCTCAGATCGTGCCGCCATCCTTCAGCGCGGCGATCTGTTCGGCGCTATAGCCGAGGCGGCTCAGCACCGCCTGGTTGTGTTCGCCTAGCTGCGGCCCGGTCCACTCCACGCCCCCGGGGGTTTCCGATAGCTTGGGCACGATGCCGGGCATCTTGAATGGCTTGCCGTCCGGAAGCTTGGCCGAGAGGAACATTTCCCGGGCGAGGAACTGCGGGTCCTTGAACATGTCCTCGGCCGAGTAGATGCGGCTGGCCGGCACCTCGGCGCGTACCAGGATGGCCTCCACCTCGCTCAGTGGCAGACTGGCGGCCCAGCGGTCGATCACCCCGTAGAGTTCATCGCGGCGCGCATCGCGGCCGGCGTTGTCGGCGAATGTCGGGTCGTCGGCCAGGTCTGCGCGGTCAATCGCGCGCATAAAGCGCTGGAAGATCGCATCGCCATTGGCGCCAATCTGGATATGTTTGCCGTCGGCGCAGGTGTGGATGGAGGAGGGCGTGATGCCGGGCATGATGTTGCCGGTGCGCTCGCGGATAAAGCCGAACACGTCGAACTCCGGCACCATGCTTTCCATCATGGCGAAGATCGCCTCGTACAGCGCCACGTCCACCACCTGGCCCTGGCCGCCATTGACCTCGCGGTGACGCAGCGCCATCAAGGCGCCGATCACGCCCCATAGCGCGGCGATGGAGTCGCCGATGCTGATGCCGGTGCGCACCGGCGGGCGATCCTCGAAGCCGGTGATGTAGCGTAGCCCGCCCATGGATTCGCCCACCGCGCCGAAGCCCGGCTGATCCTGCATCGGCCCGCTCTGGCCGAAGCCGGACAGGCGCACCATCACCAGCTTGGGGTTCAGTGCGTGCAGCACATCCCAGCCGAGGCCGAGTTTTTCCAGCACGCCGGGGCGGAAGTTCTCGATCAGGATGTCGGCCTCGCTCAACAGCTTCTTCAGCACCTCGCGGCCATCCTCGTGCTTGAGGTTGAGGGTGATCGACTGCTTGTTGCGCGCCTGCACGAACCACCACAGCGACGTGCCCTCGTACAGCTTGCGCCACTTGCGCAGCGGATCGCCGCCATCCGGCGACTCGACCTTGACCACTTCGGCACCAAACTCGGCGCAGATGCGCGAGGCGAAGGGGCCGGCGATCAGGGTGCCGAGCTCGACCACTTTCAGGCCGGCGAGGGGTTTGCTGGGGATCATCGTGACTCCTGTTGGATGCGACCTGGTTGACGCGCCTTGGGCTTTCGTCGGTGGAGTATCTGCGGTTAAATCGCCGGGCGAAAGGATGCGCGCTCCCTATCTGGCCCTGGAAGGCTTTCCCTCCCGTTGCCCATACCCGCAAACCCTTTCCCGTGGCGGCCCTTTTCGGTCTGCTCTCTGCGTGCTCGCGCGCTCGTCATACATGCGTTTGAAAATATTACATGTGAGTAGTTGCTTCATTACATGTGAGTGCCTAATCTCTTGCCCATGGAAAGCAAATCGTCAGCCCATTACCAGCGTCTCTTTCGTCAGCGTCTGCGCGAGCAGGGCTTGATCAAGAAAGAGGTGTGGATACTGCCCGAGCATGCGCAAGCGCTCGCGGCATTCGAGCGGAAACTGCGCCAGCCCCAGGTGGGGCAGGCCTCTATGGAGAAGGAGGGAGGTGCCATGCCTCAGGTTTGGACTGCACAAGGTTTGTTCGATGCGCTGTCCGCGACGGAGTTGTTCAAGGATGGTCGCGCGGCCATCGAGCTGATCCAGGGCGCCGACGCCAGCCTGCACGTGACCATGCGCGAATACGGTGACCTGCCGTTGTTCATCGCTGTGTTCGGCGAGCAGATCATCGTCGAAGCGCTGCTCTGGCCGGCGGCCGACGTGCGCGATGGCGCGGCGTTCAATGAGGAAGTGCTGCGCAGTCACAAGCTCTTCCCGCTGTCCTCGATCGGTCTGGAAACCCTGCCGGACGGGCAGGCCTGCTACACCATGTTCGGTGCCCTGAGCGCGTCCTCGGTGCTCTCCAACGTGGTGCAGGAAATCGAGATGCTGGCGGACAACGTGATTCAGGCCACCGAAGCCTATGAAGGCTTCCTCAAGGCCGGTGCCTAAGGAGATTGCCATGAACGTGTGGAGCAAACTGTTGACCGCCCTGCGTGGCGGCGCCAACGAAGTGGGTGAGGCCATGGTGGATAGCCAGGCCCTGCGTATCCTCGATCAGGAAATCCGCGACGCCGACCTGGAGCTGCGCAAGTCCAAGGAAGCGCTGGCCGAGATCATGGCCAAGCAGAAACTGGCCGCCGATCGCGCCGAGAAGAGCTCGGCCAAGGTCACCGAATACGAGCAGTACGCGCTGAAGGCCCTGGAGGCCGGCAACGAAGCGCTGGCCCAGGAAGTGGCGGTGAAGATCGCCAACCTGGAAGTCGAGCTGAACAGCGAGCGCGAGCAAGCTGACAGCTATGCCGCCAGCGTCGCGCAGCTGCGCAAGGCGGTGACCCAGGCCGAGGCCAATATCAAGCGCCTCAAGCAGCAGGTAGATACGGTCAAGGCCACCGAGAGCGTGCAGAAGGCACAGATGGCCGTGGCCCAGCGCTACGGCGGCTCCCAGGCCAAGCTGCACACTGCTGTGGAATCGCTGGAGCGGATCAAGCAGCAGCAGGCCGAGCGGGCGGCGAAGATGGAAGCGACGGCCGAGCTGGCCGAAGCGGCCAACGTCGACGACTCGCTGGAAGCCAAGCTGCGTGCCGCCGGCATCAAGGCCGACAATGCCAGCGCGGACAGCGTACTGGCGCGCCTCAAGGACAAGGCCAAGTCCTGACCGTCGTGCGTTGCGGCGGAGTTCGCTCCGCCGCCTGATTCAGGGATAGGAACTCGATGGAAAATTTCCTGCACAGCACTTTTGCGTTTCCCACCGTCATCTTCAGCTTCCTGCTGTGCCTGGCGGTGCTCTACTGGTGCGTCGCCGCGCTGGGCATCCTCGAAGTCGATGTGCTCGATATCGAGGCCGACTCCACGCTGGAGTCGGTGCAGCCCGAGGGGCTCGCCGGCCTGCTGCTCAAGCTGGGCCTCAATGGCGTTCCGGTGACGCTGGTGCTGACCCTGCTGTTCTTCTTCGCCTGGATCGCCAGCTATTTCGTCGAGCTGTTGCTGCTGCGTCATCTGCCGCTGGGCATTCTGCGCTACCCGCTGGGTCTGGTGCTGGTGTTCGGTGCGCTGCTGTTGGCCGTGTTGGTAACGGCAGCCCTGTGCCGCCCGCTGCGCCCGTTGTTCCGCAAGTTGGAAGCCACCAGCAGCAAGTCGGTGCTGGGGCAGACCGCCGTG
Source organism: Pseudomonas sp. GD04019 (assembly GCF_029837695.1). GTDB lineage: Bacteria > Pseudomonadota > Gammaproteobacteria > Pseudomonadales > Pseudomonadaceae > Aquipseudomonas. The sequence goes on along the minus strand of NZ_JAOEEA010000001.1, from coordinate 369,454 downwards.
GTGCGCAGTGGCCGGGTCACCCTGAGCCGCGGCGAGGCGGTACTGGAAGACGGTGGCGCGGGCCTGATCCTGCGCGTGCGCGCCGACGAGGCGCGCGGTTTCAAACGTGGCGACCGTGTCGTGTTGCTGGAGTACCTGGAAGGCGAACACGCCTACCGGGTCATTACCGAGGACGAGTTCAAGGGCTTCTGACCCTCGAACTCACCCCAGAATCAAAGGAGATTGATTGCAATGAGCCTCGAATTGGTGATGCCCTTCCTGATCGGCGTCGGTGTCGTATTCCTGCTGATCTTCGGCTTCTTCGTGCTGTTCAAGGCCTTCTATATCAAGGTCCCGCAGGGCACGGCGCTGATCGTCAACGACATGTCTTCCACGCCCAAGGTGCACTTCACCGGCGCCCTGGTGTACCCGGTGATCTACCTCAAGGAGTTCATGCGCATCTCGCTGATCACCCTGGAAGTGGATCGCCGTGGCAAGGACGGCCTGATCTGCAAGGACAACATGCGTGCCGACATCACCGTGGCGTTCTACCTGCGCGTCAACGAGACTCAGGAAGACGTGCTCAAGGTGGCCAAGGCCATCGGCGTGGACCGTGCCTCCGACCGCGCCGCGGTCAACGAGCTGTTCAACGCCAAGTTCTCCGAGGCGCTGAAGACCGTCGGCAAGCAGTTCGACTTCGTCCAGCTGTTCGAGAACCGCCAGGACTTCCGCGACCGCATCGTCGAGACCATCGGCAACGACCTCAACGGCTACGTGCTGGAAGATGTCGCCATCGACTACCTGGAGCAGACCGCCAAGGCCTCGCTGGACCCGAGCAACATCCTCGACGCCGCTGGTATCCGCAAGATCACCGAGCTGACCGCCGCGCAGAACGTCGTCACCAACGAGCTGGAGCGCAACGAGGAGCTGGCGATCAAGAAGAAGAACGTCGAGACCCGCGAGGCGACCCTGGCCCTGGAGCGCCAGCAGGCCGATGCCGAGGCCCGGCAGAAGCGCGAGATCGAGACCATCCGTGCCCGCGAGGAAGCGGAGACCATCAAGGTCAAGGAAGAGGAACGCCTCAAGGCCGAGCAGGCGCGTATCCAGTCGCAGCAGGAAATCGACGTGCGCGCCGAGAACCATCAGCGTGAAGTCGAAGTGGCCCAGCAGAACCGCCAGCGCGCCGTGGTCATTGAGGTGGAGAAAGTCACCCGTGCCAAGGACCTGGAAGTGGTCGCTCGCGAGCGTGAGGTCGAGCTGCAGCGCATCGAGGCCGAGAAGGCTTTGGAAGAGCAGCGCAAGAACATCGCCAACGTGATTCGCGAGCGCGTGGCGGTCGAGAAGACCGTGGCCCAGGAAGAAGAGCGCATCAAGGAAGTGCGTGAAGTGTCCGAGGCCGAACGCGCCAAGCAGGTTATCGTGCTGCAGGCCCAGGCCCAGGCTGAACAGGAGCTGGTGCGCCAGGTCAAGCAGGCCGAGGCCGACGAGACCCGCTCCAAACACAAGGCGGTGGAAATCAACAACCTGGCCCAGGCCGAGCTGGAAGCCGCGGCCAAGCAGGCCGAGGCCAAGAAGCGCATGGCCGAAGGCATTGAGGCCGAGCGCGCCGCGCCTGGCCTGGCCGACGCCCGCGTGCTGGAAGTCACTGCCGCGGCCAAGGAGAAGGACGGTCTGGCCGAGGCGCGCGTGCGTGCCGAGCAATTGATCGCCGAAGCCAAGGGTGAGCAGGAAAAAGGCCTGGCCGAGGCTCGCGTACTGGAAGCCCAGGCCGCCGCGAAGGAGAAGGATGGCCTGGCCGAAGCCAAGGTGCTGGAAGAGAAACTGGGCGCCCAGGCGCGTGGCGAGCAGCAGCTCGGGGCGGCCAAGGCCCAGGCGACCAAGGATCTGGGTACGTCGGAAGCCGACGTGCTGCTGCAGCGCCTGAACGCGGAAGCGGAAGGTCTGGGCAAGAAATTCGGTGCCCTCGACGCCCTCAGCGACAGCGCTCGCCAGCACGAGGAGTTCCGCATGCAGCTGGAGAAGAGCTTCGAGGAGGCCATGGCAGCCATTGCCGCCAACAAGGAGATCGCCAAGGACCAGGCCGAGGTACTCGCCACCGCACTGGCCAAGGCGAAGATCGAGATCGTCGGCGGCGAGGGCGACTTCTTCAACTCCTTCGCCAAGTCGCTCTCGGTGGGCAAGGCCATCGAAGGCGTGGTCGGCAAGAGCCCCGTGGTGCAGGACGTGCTGGCCCGTCTGCTCAACGGCAAGCCGGCCGAGCACAAGCCTGACCTGGCGGTCGTGGCACCGGCTGCCGAGGCCTGATCGAGTAACAACCTGTACGGAGGCGAGATTGGCTCGCCTCCGTCGAAGACACGGGTACCAGCCCAGCCATACCAAACAAGGAGAAGTGTCATGTTGGAACCCAGGGACTATCTGGAAATGTCTTTCCGCTCGATCCAATGCTTCGCCAATGACGGCTGCCTGGACGTGCAGGAGCTCGGTGCGCTGCTGGACATCGCCGAGCGCGACGGCGCAATCGACGACAACGAGATTCGCGTACTGAAGAAGATCATCTCCCAGATCAAACCCGAAGAAATCGATCAGGCCATGCGCGACAAGCTGGCCGAGGTCGCCAAAAAAATCGGTGCCTGAAGCGTCAGTTCCCGAGCTCGGCGCATGTCGTGCCCAGGAAGGTGACAGCGAGTGGCTGATAGGCGGCTGATATTAAGTCGCCCACTCTCTGCCCGATTCGCTCAACCGATTCCGCTCAGCCCGTTAGCTCCACTCCCCGCACCATTGCCCGCAGACAGCGCAGATCCAGGAAGGCCACGATGTCGGACGCACCCGCCGCAACCCAAACACAGGACGTACTGGACAAGGCCGTCGCCGAAGGCGGCGCCTACGAGGTGCTGCACAAGCGCCTGCTGGACCAGGGCCAACGCCTGCGGCAGATCACCGAGAACCTCAACGGCCAGCGCCTGGAGGAGTTCGGCAGCAGCCAGATGGAAGTGGTCGGGCGGGTGCGCATCCGCACCGAGAACAACTGCATCGCCCGCGACATCGTCCAGGTCGGCGACTGCCTGCTGTTCGGCTACAACGTATTCCTCGGCCTGAAGAAGGAAACCGGCGTTGCCGACGTGTTCTCCCTCTACCGCCTGGTGGGCGAGGGCGATGCCTACGAAGCCGAACCGGTGCCGCTGGACGGCACCTTCCTGGCCTCGCCCGGCTTCGTCAACGACTTCAACGAGCTGTACAGCTACTACAAGAATACCCGCCTGCTGCAGTTGGCCATCCGCGACGGCAAGCTGCTGGCGAGCTTCCAGATCGGCGAGTGCATCACCGATATCCGCGTGTTCCGCTGGTCGATCTCCCTCGACGGCAAGGACGTGCGCTACATCGACAACCGCGGCGAGCGCGACATCGCGCTGCCAGCGCCGTTCGACTTCGAGTGGACCAAGGCCACCCGCGAGATGGTGGTGGAAGGCCGCCATCCGCACCTGAACATCCTCGACACCCTGTTCGTCGAGACCATCGGCGGCGACCTCACCATCAAGGTCGAGAACAACACCGAGGACGGCCTGGGCATCTACCGCGAGGAGGTGCTGGACAAGACCCAGTCGCTGGACGATGCCCAGGTCGAGTTCGCCCGCCTCGGCAGCCTGGTGCTGCTCAAGGTGCTGCCGTACCGCGAGGAGCAGTGGCGCTACCTGGTGTACAACGGCCTCACCGGCAAGGTGGAGCGCATCGACGCCATCGGCCAGGCCTGCGTGCAGCTGCCGGAAGACCACGGGATCATCTTCCCTGGCGGCTACTACCTGCAGAACGGCGAGTACAAGACTTTCGAGCAATCGATGGCCGGCATGCGCTTCAAGCGCGCCGTGCGCTCGCCCAACGGCGAGGACGTGCAGTACATCTTCTACCACCCCGAGCAGGGGCGGGCTGTGCTGCTGACCTACAACATGATCAACCGCCAGCTGCAGAACCCGCTGTTCGGCCACGGTTATGCGCGCCTGGAAGACGGGCGCACGGTGATCTTCGCTGCCGAAGGCGAGGAGCCGACCCGCATCCACCCGATGCAGATCTGGCAGACGCCGTTCTGCAGCGACGAATTCGCCGCCCGCCAGCCGGCGCGCAGCGGCTTCCTCGGCAAGATCGGCAATGCCGAGCTGGTACGCGGCGTCTCCGACCTCTACGACCTGTGCCGCGAGATCGATACGCCGGCGGTATCGGTGCAGCGCTACAGCCTGCTGTGCCAGAACACCCGCCGTCTGTTCGACGCCTATCACTGGCTTAGCGGCGAACAACTGGCCGGCCTGGCGCCGCTGCTGCGCGAGATCGCCGCCACTTCCGAGCTAGTGCTGGACGAATACGAGAAGGTCGAGAGCATCCGCAAGCAGTCGGCCCAGGCCATGGCCGATGCCGCGAGCCGCCACAAGACGCTGCTCGATGGCCTGCTACCGGACAGCTGGGACCAGGCGCAGAGCTTCGTCGATGGCCTCAACGGCATCACCGCTCAGCGCGGTCTGCTGCTGACCATTCGCGAATACCGCTACATCGACCTGGTGCGCCTGGATGCAATGGAGGCCGAGCTGCTGGCCGCCCAGGAGCGCACCTCTGCTGCTACCGCCACCTTCCTTGCCGGCGATGCCGCGCTGCAGCCTTTCGTCGTGCGCCTGCAGGGCTTGGATGAGCAGGCGCAGAAGGCTGAGACCGTGGCCCAGCTGGCCGAGCCGCTGGCCGCGCTGCAGACCATGGCCGCCGACCTGGACATGCTGTCCGCTCTGATGGCGTCGCTGAAGATCGACGATGCCACCCAGCGCACCCGCATCGTCGAATCCATCTCCGAGATCTATGCCCGCCTCAACCAGGCCAAGGCCCGCGCCGAGCAACGGCGCAAGGGCCTGGGATCGAGCGAGACGGTGGCGCAGTTCGGTGCCCAGTTCAAACTGTTCAGCCAGGGCATCACCAATGCCCTCGGCCAGGCCCAGGACCCGGAGCGCTGCGACGAGCAGCTGGCCCGCCTGCTGGTGCAGCTGGAGGAACTGGAGAGCCAGTTCGGCGACCACGAGCAGTTCATCGGCGACATCCTGGCCAAGCGCGAGGAGCTGCTGGAGACCTTCGAGGCGCACAAGCAGGCGCTGCTCGACGAGCGCCAGCGCAAGGCGCAGAGCGTGCTGGATGCGGCCAAACGCATCCTCGACAGCCTGTCCCGGCGCACCGCCAAGTTCAGCCAGGCCGAGGAGCTCAACGCCTTCTTCGCCGCCGACCCGCTGATCCTCAAACTCCGCGAGATGACCGGCCGTTTGCGCGAGCTGAAGGACAGCGTCAAGGCCGACGACATCGAGGCGCGCCTCAAGGGTGCCCGCGACCAGGCCGTGCGTGCACTGCGTGACAAGAGCGAGCTGTTCGAGGAAGGCGGCAACGTCATCAAACTCGGCCCGCGCCACCGTTTTAGCGTCAACACCCAGGAGCTGGACCTGACCCTGCTGCCGCGCGGCGATCAGCTGTACCTGCACCTGACCGGCACCGATTTCCTCGAACCGCTGGCCAACGCCGAGCTGGAGGCGCTCAAGCCGTTCTGGCAGGTGCCGTTGGAATCCGAATCCGAACAGCTGTACCGCGCCGAATACCTGGCCGGCGAGGTGCTGGCGGCCGCCGACGAGGGCCGCGAGGGCCTCGGCCTGGAGCGCCTGAAATCCCTGCTGGCGCAACCGGACGAGCTGGCCAAGCTGATCCGCGACTTCGCCGCGCCGCGCTACAAGGAAGGCTACGAGAAGGGCATCCACGACCACGATGCCGCCGCCATCCTCGCCCAGCTGCTGCCGCTGCGTGACAGCGCCGGCCTGCTGCGCTACGGCGCCGAAGCTCGCGCGCTGGCCTGTCTGTTCTGGAACCTGCAACGCGACAACGAAAGCGCCGCGCAATGGCCGGAGCGGGCGCGCACCAGTCGCCACATCATGCAGCTGTTCGGTCGTCGTGAAGGCCTGCAGCAGCTGCAGGACGAGATCGCCGAGGCACTGCAGGCTTTCCTCGCCGAACAGCCCCTATGCCTGGCCGCTACTGTGGTGGGCGAGGCCGCCGAATATCTGGTGCAGGAACTGGCTGCCGAGCGTATCGAGTTCGTCTTCAGCAAGTACGCCAAGCAATTGCAGGAAGGCCTCAAGTTGCGTCTGCAGGGCGCGCGCATGTGGGACGACTACCAGCAAGCCCTGGCACGCCTGCAAGGTCGCCCGGCGGCGCAATGGGCATTGGCCGACAACTGGCTGCGCGGCCTCTGCGCCCAGGACGAGTTCGCGCCGCTGGCCGGCTATGTCGCCGAGGCGGTGGCACTGTCGCTGCTGGTCGATGGCTTCCCCGGTCGCGTCACCGAGGTGGATCTGCGTTTCACCGTCGCCAACCTGATGGGCGAGCATTCGCGTATCCACGAGCGCCAGCTGGTGCTGGCGGTGGACGATCTGTTCGCCCGCCTGCGCAGCCATCGCGAATCCTTCCTGCCCGGCCTGCAGCGCTACCAGGCGCTGCGCCAGGAAGTGATCGGTCGCGAGCGTGCGGCGCTGCGCCTGGCCGAGTTCAAGGCCAAGCCGCTTAGCTCCTTCGTGCGTAACAAGCTGATCAACGATGTGTACCTGGGCTTTATCGGCGACAACCTGGCCAAGCAGATGGGCACCGCCGGCGAGAACAAGCGCACCGACCTGATGGGCCTGCTGATGCTCATCTCGCCGCCCGGCTACGGCAAGACCACGCTGATGGAGTACGTGGCCCATCGCCTCGGCCTGATTTTCATGAAGATCAACGGCCCGGCCCTCGGTCATGAAGTGCGCTCCATCGACCCGGCCCAGGCGCCGGACGCCACGTCGCGCCAGGAGCTGGAGAAGCTCAACCTGGCGCTGGAGATGGGCAACAACGTGATGCTGTATGTCGACGATATCCAGCACACCCATCCGGAATTCCTGCAGAAGTTCATCTCGCTGTGCGACGGCACGCGGCGCATCGAAGGCGTGTGGAAGGGCCAGACCAAGACCTACGACATGCGTGGCAAGAAGTTCTGCGTGATCATGTCCGGCAACCCGTACACCGAGTCCGGCGACGTCTTCAAGATCCCGGACATGCTGGCCAACCGCGCCGACATCTATAACCTCGGCGACACCCTGGGCGGCATGCAGGAGGCCTTCTCCCTCAGCTACATCGAGAACGGCCTGACCTCCAACCCGGTGCTGGCGCCGCTGGCCACCCGCGACATGGCCGACGTCTACCGCTTCGTCGCCAAGGCCGAGGGCAAGCCGTTCTCTGCCAACGAGCTGAGCCACGGCTACAGTGGTGCGGAGATCAACGAGATCGTCAGCACCCTGCAACGCCTGATGCAGGTGCGCGACGTGGTGGGCCGGGTCAACCAGCAGTACATCGCCAGCGCCGCCCAGGCTGACCAGTACCGCACTGAGCCGCCGTTCAAGTTGCAGGGCAGCTACCGCAACATGAACAAGATGACCGAGAAGATCAGCGCGGTGATGAACGACGCCGAGCTGCTGCAGCTGATTGCCGACCATTACCAGGGCGAGTCGCAGCTGCTCACCACCGGCGCCGAGGAGAACCTGCTCAAGCTGGCCGAGCTGCGCGGCAATATGACGGCCGAGCAGAGCGAGCGCTGGGCGCAGATCAAGCGCGACTTCCTGCGCAACAAGGCCATGGGCGGCAGCGACAGCGATGTCGGTTCCCGCGTGGTGGCCCAGCTTAACGATCTGGTCGAGGGCATCCGTGCTCTGGGCGGTGAGCCGCAGAAGCAGCAGGACATTCCCTGGGACGAGCTGCTGGCCGGTCTGCAGCGCCTTGGCAGCCTGCAGCCGCAGGTCGAGGTAGCCGTGCAGGCACCGCCGCAGCCGGGCGTTCAGGTGCTGCTGGAACGGCTGGCCGAGACCTTGCAGAACAGCTTCCTGCCGCTGATGAACGCGATGGACAAGAAGATCGAGATCGATCTGCGCACCCACAATCGCATGGGCGATATGGCCCAGCGCCTGCGTGAGTTGGGCCAGTTCCTCGGTGCGCCGCAGCCGCCCGCCGAGGCGGTGCCGGAGCAGAAGTGACGGCCTGGCTGGCACCGCGCCTGCGGCTGCTCGCCGGCATCGCCGCGCTGATGCTGGCGCTACAGGTAGGCAACAGTCTCAGCGGTAATGCCCTGAATGCCTGGGGCGTGCTACCGCGTTACACCGGCAGCCTGCCCGGCATACTCTTCGCGCCCTGGCTGCACGCCGGCTGGTGGCATCTGCTGAACAACCTGCCGGGGCTGATGTTGCTGGGTTGGCTGGCGCTGCTCGGTTCGCTGCGGCAGTTCCTTGCGGCCAGCGCCTTCATCATTATCGGCAGCGGCCTGCTGGTCTGGCTGTTCGCCCGGCCGGGCATGCACCTGGGCGCCAGTGGCTGGGTGTTCGGCCTGTGGGGCCTGCTGCTTGCGCGCGCCTGGTTCGAGCACAGCCTGGGCAGCCTGCTGATCGCCCTGCTGGTGCTGTTCTACTACGGCGGCTGGTGGCTCGGCCTGTTGCCGAGCCAGGGCATCTCCTTCGAATACCACCTGTTCGGTGCCCTGTGCGGCGTGCTGTTTGCCGCGCTGAGTCGGCGTCGAAGCACGACCTGAGGATACGGAAATGGACTTTGCCCGTCTCGACCAGCAACTGCGCGACAGCCTGGTCGATCTCAAGCTGAGCAACGAGGAGCGCGACGAATTGCGCCAGCTCGGCAGCGACCTGGGGCCGGACCAGATCCGTTACCTGCGCAACCGCGCCTTCGACCTGGTGCGCGACCTGGCGCTGACAGACACGGCCAATCTGCTGCCGGCTTTGAAATGGCTGGAGCAGGTGATCAAGACCCTCGACGCCGCCAGTGCGCCGCCGCGCCCGGCCGTGGCCAGCGCCCACTTCAGCCCCGGCGAGGACTGCCTGCGCAAGATCCGCGAGCTGTGCCGCCAGGCGCGCAGCAGCGTGGATATCTGCATCTACACCATTTCCGACGATCGCCTCAGCGAGGAGATCGTCGCCTGTCATCGCCGTGGCGTGGCGGTGCGGGTGATCAGCGACAACGAAAAGCAGTTCGACGAGGGCAGCGACATCCAGCAGCTGCTCGCCCAAGGCGTACCGCTGCGCATCGACGACAGCCCCTTCCACATGCACCACAAGTTCGCCCTGTTCGATGGCCGCCTGCTGCTCAACGGCAGCTTCAACTGGACCCGTAGCGCCAGCACCAGCAACGAGGAGAACCTGATGGTGACCGATCACCCGCAGCTGGTAGCGGCCTATGCGGCGGAGTTCGAGCAGCTCTGGGCACGCTTCTCCCGCTGAGCGGCCGGGTTCGTGGCGAGTCGGCCTTTCGGGTAGACTTGCCGCCTTTCCCGCCAGCCAAGAAGCCCGCCCATGGCCCTGCAAGCCACGCCCTATAAAGTCGAACTGAACCTCACCGACATCGACCGCAACGTCTACGAGAACCTGCGCTTCACCGTGGCCAAGCATCCCTCGGAGACCGAGGAGCGTCTGTGTGTGCGGCTGATCGCCTATGCGCTGTGGTACCACGAGCAGCTGGCTTTCGGTCGCGGCCTGTCCGACGTCGACGAGCCGGCGCTGTGGGAGAAGAGCCTGGACGACCGCGTGCTGCACTGGATCGAAGTCGGCCAGCCGGATGCCGAGCGCATCACCTGGTGCTCGCGCCGCACCGAGCGTTTCAGCCTGGTGGCCTATGGCAGCCTGCGGGTGTGGCAGAACAAGGTGCTCGATGGCGTGCGTAGCCTGAAGAACATCAACGTGGTCGGCGTGGACCAGGAGGCCCTGGAGCACCTGGCCCGCGACCTGCCGCGTTCGGTGAGCTGGAGCGTGATGATCAGCGACGGTCTGCTCTACGTTACCGACGAGCGTGGCCAGCACGAGATCCCGCTGGAGTGGCTGCACGGCGAGCGTTGATCTTTCCGCTCTCCCTTTGGGAGAGGGGCCAGGGGTGAGGGACTATCCGGCGGCTCCGAGCTGCCCGTAACACCCTCACCCCAGCCCTCTCCCAAAGGGAGAGGGAGTCTTCCGCGCCGCTATTGGGCCGCCTAGCAGAACAACCGGAATACCCATGCGCATCGATCTTCGCCCCTTGCCCGAAAACCTGCCCGACCTGGGCGATCTGCCGCCTTTGCTGACCCGCCTGTACGCCTCCCGGGGTGTGCAGTCCGCCGCCGAGCTGGACAAGGGCCTGGCGCGGCTGATTCCGTACCAGCAGTTGAAGGGCATGGACGACGCGGTGGAACTGCTGGTGCAGGCGTTGGAGCAACGCCAGCGCATCCTGATCGTCGGCGACTTCGATGCCGACGGCGCCACCGCCAGCTCGGTCGGCGTGCTCGGCCTGCGCATGCTCGGCGCGGCCCATGTCGATTACCTGGTGCCCAACCGTTTCGAGTACGGCTACGGCCTGACGCCGGAAATCGTCGCCGTGGCCCTGCAGCGTCAACCCGATCTGCTGCTGACCGTGGACAACGGCATCTCCAGCGTCGAGGGCGTGGCCGCGGCCAAGGCCGCCGGGCTCAAGGTGCTGGTCACCGACCATCACCTGCCGGGGCCTGAATTGCCGGCGGCGGACGCCATCGTCAATCCCAACCAGCCGGGCTGCGATTTCCCGAGCAAGTCCCTGGCCGGGGTCGGGGTGATGTTCTATGTGCTGCTGGCCCTGCGCGCCAAGCTGCGCGAGATCGGCTGGTTTGCCAGCCGCGGCGCAGCCGAGCCGAATCTGGGCGAGCTGCTCGACCTGGTGGCCCTGGGCAGCGTGGCCGACGTGGTGCCGCTGGACGCCAACAACCGCATCCTGGTCCATCAGGGGCTGGCGCGTATCCGCGCCGGCCGGGCGCGGCCGGGGCTGCGGGCGATCCTCGAAGTGGCGGGGCGGCAGCATGGGCGCATCAGCTCCACCGACCTCGGCTTCATCCTCGGGCCACGCCTGAATGCCGCCGGGCGCCTGGATGACATGAGCCTGGGCATCGAGTGCCTGCTGTGCGACGACGAGGCGCTGGTGCGCGACATGGCTCAGCAGCTCGACGACCTGAACAAGGACCGCAAGGCCATCGAGCAGGGCATGCAGCGCGAGGCGCTGGCCCAGCTCAAGGACATGAACGTCGAGGACATGCCGTTCGGCCTGTGCCTGTTCGAGGCGGACTGGCACCAGGGCGTGATCGGCATCCTCGCCTCGCGCCTGAAGGAGCGTTACCACCGCCCGGCCATCGCCTTCGCCGACGCCGGTGACGGCCTGCTCAAGGGCTCGGCGCGCTCGGTGCCGGGGCTGCATATCCGCGATGCGCTGGACGCGGTCGCGGCCAGGCATCCGGGGCTGATCAGCAAGTTCGGCGGCCACGCCATGGCCGCCGGCCTGTCGCTGCCGCAGGAGAACTACGGCGCCTTCGCAGCCGCCTTCGACGCCGAGGTGCGCCGCCAGCTGAGCGAGGACGATCTCACCGGCCGCCTGCTCTCCGACGGCCAGCTGGGCGTCGAGGAGTTCCACCTGGAGCTGGCCAAGGCCCTGCGCCATGCCGGGCCCTGGGGGCAGCATTTCCCCGAGCCGCTGTTCCACGGCGTGTTCCAGATCGTCAATCAGCGGGTGGTGGGCGAGAAGCACCTCAAGCTGGTGCTGAAGACCGAATGTGGCGGCCAGACCCTGGACGGCATCGCCTTCAACGTCGACCGCGACACCTGGCCCAACCCCAACGTGCGCTGGGTGGAGCTGGCCTACAAGCTGGACGTCAACGAATACCAAGGCCGCGAGAGCGTGCAGCTGATGGTGGCGCATCTGGCTCCGCGTTGAGCTGACCGGATGAGTGGCGTTGACGCTACCGGGGTGGGCTTCTAAAGGTTAATGCGCCGCTACGATGCGGCGCTGGAGCGGAAGCCGGGCGTTATCCGCGATAACGTCTGCCCATGGGGGTTCCGCCATGCGTCATGTCCCGTTCGCGCTTGCCTGCGCATCCGTTCTTGCTCTTGCCGACTCCGCACTGGCCCATGATTTTCGGGTCAACCGTCTTGATGATCAGTTCGATGGCGTCTGTGATGCCCACTGCTCGCTGCGTGACGCGATCAGCGCGCACAACCAGACGGGCCAGGGGCCCAACCGCATTCTGCTGCCGGCGGGCACGTTTCAGCTGTCCCTGCCGCCGGAGTATGGGGAGGAGGGGGAGGTCTACGACGAGGATGAGAATCTCAACGGCGACCTCGATGTGATTGTCGGCAGCGTCATTCTGGTGGGCGCCGGGCGAGACGGCAGCATTGTCGACGGTGGCCGCATCGATCGGCTGTTCGAGGTTGCTGCCGGGGCCGTGCTGTATGCCGATGACCTCACCCTGCGCAACGGCTTCACCTCGACCCACGGTGGAGCCATCGAGAACCGCGGCCAGCTCATCGTGCGGCGCAGCCGCCTGGCCGACAACCTGATCTCCTACCAGTGGGATGGTCAGCACTACGGCGGCGCGATTTACAACGAAGGCACGCTGGTGGTCTACGACAGCCTCTTTCAACACAACGTCATCAACATCAATGACAGCGGCAGCGCCCAGGGTGGCGCGCTGTTCAACGCCGGCCGGCTGCAGGTGCGCGATAGCCTGTTTGAGAACAACGTGGTGGACACCGATGACGTTACCGGCTTCGGCGCGGCGGTGTTCAATACCGGCGAGGCCAGCATGGCCCGCGTGGCGATTCTGGGCAGCAGGGGCGACGGCCCGGGCACCGCGGTGCGCAACGATGGCAACGGCGTGCTGACCCTGTCCAACGCCACGATCACGGGCAGCGGCAGCCAGGAGTCCGAGACGGATGCGGCGGTGTCCAACGGCTCGGACCACTGGGCCTACCCCGGTAGCCCGCGCCTCAAGCTGCTGAATGTCACCATCGCCGGCAATGGGCAGGTGGGGTTGTATAACGACGGCTTCCTCGAACTGCGCAACAGCGTGATCGTCGACAACCCGCAGAACAACTGCATCAACTACGGAACCATCGTGCGTTCCGCCGGCCTGCTGCTCGGCAGCGACTCGGGCAACTGCCCGGCGGACCTGTATGTCGACGAGCAGGCCATCTACGGCAGGGTTCTGTATGCACTTAGTGACAACGGTGCGGGCTTGCCCACCTTCAGTCTGCCGCCGGTCAGCCCGGCGCTGGATGCCGGTGTCGGTCTTTGCCCGCAGGTCGACCAGCGCGGCTACCCGCGGCCGCAGGATGGCAATGGGGATGGAGTGGTCGGGTGCGACCTGGGCGCCTACGAGCGCGGCTCGAAGGTTCGCTGAGCGGGTGGTGGGCGAGGAGCACCCCGAGCTGGCGCTGAAGACCGAATGGCGGCCAGCCCCTGGGCACCGTGCTGAGGCCTGGCAGATAAGCGGTCTTGACTGGGGGACTATGCACTCCTAAGAAGTTATCCGTCGCCCATGTGCGACAGGTCTGCGGAAGCTGGGCGTTGTCCGCGAATAACGTCCCGTATCCGGAGCCTCCGCCATGCGCTACTCCATATCCGCGCTTGCCTGCGCGTCTGTCTTTGCCCTTTCCGATGTTGTCCTGGCCCAGGACCTTAAGGTCAACCGCTTCAACGATGAGTTCGACGGTATCTGCGATAGCCATTGTTCGCTGCGTGACGCCGTCGCGGCCAGCAATCTGCTGGGTGGTGACAACCGCATCCTCCTGCCCGTCGGCACCTACACCCTGGCGTTGCCCCCCGATTACGGCGAGGAGGGTGAGGTGTACGACGAGGACCAGAACCTCAATGGTGACCTCGATGTGCTCGCCGGCTCTCTGACCCTGGTCGGCACCGACAGTCGCGACAGCATCATCGACGGTGGCGCGGTCGACCGTCTGTTCGAGGTCGAGGCCGGTGCTGCTCTGACGGTGTCGGATCTCACGCTGCGCAACGGGGAGACCTCCGAGGACGGCGGGGCAATCGAAAACCGTGGCCAGCTGACCGTGCGCCACAGCTTGTTGACCCAGAACCGCTGCCGATATCCATGGGGCGGTGAGCAGAGCGGAGGAGCAATCTTCAGCAGTGGCCAACTCGAGGTGTATGCCAGCCAATTCAAGAGCAACTATGTGCTAACGGGAGACAGCGGTGGGGCTTTTGGCGGAGCCATCTTCAGCTCTGGCACGCTCAAGGTGCGAGACACGCTGTTTGTCGACAATGGCGTGAGTACCGACGACGAAACTGGCATCGGCGGGGCCTTGTTCAATACCGGCGTGGCCAGCGTCATACGGGCATCCTTCGTCAGCAACAGTGGCGACGGCCAGGGCGCGGCGATACGCAACGATGGCGAAGGCTCGCTGACGCTAGCCAATGTCACCGTGGCGGAGACACCCTTCGCTGGGAAGGAGAGCTTCGCCGCCATTGCCAACGGGAGCGACTATCCCATGTATCCGGGTACTCCTTCGATGAAGCTGATTCACGCGACCGTTGCGGATAATCTATCCGTCGGGGTGCACAACCAGGGCAGCTTGACCGCGCGCAACAGCCTGCTTATCGATAACCGGGAGGGCAACTGCGTCAACGCGGGGAGCCTAATTTCTCGCGGATTGCTGCTAGGCGCCGACTCCAGCAACTGCCCTGCAACTGTTTATGTCGATGATCAGAGTATTTACGGCAAAGTGCTTTATGCACTGACCGACAACAGCGTCGGTTTGCCGACCTTCAGCCTGCCTCCCGCCAGCCCGGCTCTGGATGCGGGTGTAGGCGCGTGCCCGACCGTAGATCAGCGCGGATACCCGCGGCCGCAGGATGGCGACGGTGACGGAGTAGCCGTGTGCGACTTGGGCGCCTACGAGCGCGGCTCGAAGGTTCGCTGAGCGCTCAGGCCACGGCCAGGGCGTGCTGGCCCTGGCGCCGCGATGAGGTCTGGTGGACGAGCGGTCTTGACTGGGTTCCTGCGCACCCCTAAGAAGTTATCCGTCGCCCTTGTGTGACAGGTCTGCGGAAGCTGGGCGTTGTCCGCGAATAACGTCCCGTATCTGGAGCCTCCGCCATGCGCTACTCCATATCCGCGCTTGCCTGCGCGTCTGTTCTTGCGCTTTCTGATGCCGTACTGGCCCAGGACCTGAAGGTCAACCGCTTCAACGATGAGTTCGATGGTATCTGCGATGCCCATTGTTCGTTGCGCGATGCCGTTAGCGTGAACAACCAGTTGGGTGGCACCAATCGCATCGTGCTGCGGGCCGGTACCTATCAGCTTTCCTTGCCACCGGAATATGGTGTGGACGGTGACGTCTATGACGAGGATCAGAACGTCAATGGTGATCTCGACGTACTCGCCGGCAATCTGACCGTGGTGGGCGTCACTCGAGAGGATACCATCATCGACGGCGGAAGCATGGACAGGTTGTTCGAGGTGGAAGCCGGCGCGGCGCTGGATGTGCAGGATGTGACATTGCGCAACGGCTATACCACCTCGAATGGCGGCGGTATCGAGAATCGCGGCCATGTCGTGCTGCGTCGCAGTCTGCTGACGGGGCTGCGTATCTGGTACCTGTGGTTTGCTGAGCACCGTGGTGGGGCGATATACAACCAGGGCACGCTAGAGCTTTACGACAGCATTTTGGAGGGCAACGGCATCGCCAATTATGATCTTGGCCGCGCTGAGGGCGGTGCCCTGTTCAATACCGGCACATTGAGCGTGCGTGACACCCTGTTCCGTGGCAATTCGGTCATCAGCTCCAACAGCATCAGCGCGGGGGCGGCCCTGTTCAATACGGGTGAGGCCAGCCTGGCGCGGGTGGCCATTCTGGACAGCCGGGCCGATGGCGACGAAGGCGTCGCTGTACGCAATGCGGTCTATGGCGTACTGACGATGTCCAATGTCACGGTGGCGGCTAGCAGTTCGAGGTACGGGTTTTATTCTGCAGTGGCCAACGGTGGCGCCACCGATCTTCTGTATTACTCCCCGCGCATGAAGTTGCTGCACGTCACCATTGCCGATAACGCGGCGGTGGGGCTGCATAACCGAGGTCTGTTGGACATGCGCAACAGCGTGATTGTCGACAACCAGTTCGGCAATTGCATCAACGACGCAACCGTCCAGCGGGCGAGCGGGCTGCTGCTCGGCCTCGATTCGGGCAATTGCCCAGCCGCTGTTTATGTCGATGATCAGAGCATCTACGGCAAGGTGCTCTATGCACTGGCCGACAACAGCGCCGGTTTGCCGACTTTCAGCCTTCCTCCCGCCAGCCCGGCACTGGACGCAGGTGTCGGTACGTGCCCGACCGTAGATCAGCGTGGCTACCCGCGGCCGCGCGATGGTAACGGCGATGACCTGGCGGTGTGCGATCTGGGCGCCTACGAGCGCGGCGCCAGGCGCTAGATGGCGTGCGGGTTGTTGGTCGAGAGGCCCTCGGCCAGCGCCCGCGCGCTGACATCCTGCCAGCGCGACAGCAACTGCGGTGACTGCTTGGACTGCCGCTGCGGCGCGCTGCCGAGGAAGATGCCGTGGTTGTTGAAGGCGTATACCGGCAGCAGATCGCGGCGCTCGCGGGCCGGCAGGATCTGCGCCTGCAGGTTGTCGAGAATCAGCGGTTCGGCGCGCTCGTCGGCGTAGTAGGCCAGCACCATGTGCGCACGCTTCAGCTCCAGGGATTTGACGAAGGTCAGGCGCAGCTTGGCGCTGGGCACGCCCAGCTGGATCAGGCCGAAATACTTGGCGATGGCGATGTCCTCGCAATCGCCGCGGCCCAGGCCGAGGGTCTCGCGTGGCGTGGCCCAGTAGTCGGCCTCGCCCCACACATCCAGATCCTCGCCATGCAGCACGCTGCGGTTGACGAAGCGGTTGACCTGCTCCAGCACAAGCGCCTCGTCGCCGCTGGCGGGCTGCTCCAGCAACTGCTGCCAGGCTTGCAGGCGATTGCTGCTGATCGCTTCGGCCAGCGCCGAGGGCTGGGTGTTGCCGGCGTTGCTCGGTGTGCCACCCAGGCCGACCAATAGCCCCAAGGCGCCGAGCAAGGCGCGGCGCGGAACAAGGCGATGGGGCGAAGGCAGGGGCATGGGCGGCTGCTCCGGCCGCCGGGGTGGCGGGACTCGGGCGATCCTGAAAGATCGCCTGCCGAGCAAATGTGATGGCCTGCTCCCTTTGCGAGCACACTTGTCCAGTTCCGTGCGAATCCCTGAACTGGTTCACGCTCCGCTTGCGGGTTCCGCAAGGCGCTCTGCAATATTCCGAAGCACTGCGTCACCCCCTCCTGCAGGTCATATGGCTAGAATCGGGGCACCTCCATGGATCGGTTAACCCCTGAAGGAGGGCTCAGATGAATACTCGTGGACTGCTCGACCAATTGCTCAAATCCGGCCAGGACCTGCTGCAGCAGAAGTCCGGCTCATCGTCATCCGGCGGCCTGGGCGGATTGCTCGGCGGCCTTGCCGGCGGCGCGAGCGGCGGTGTCAAGGGTGGTGGCGATCTCGGCACCCTGCTCAAGGGCGCCGGCGGTGGCGCTCTGGCGGCCGGTGCCCTGGGCCTGCTGCTGGGCAACAAGAGCGCGCGCAAGCTGGGTGGCAAGGCGCTGACCTACGGTGGCCTGGCTGCCCTCGGGGTGATCGCCTATAAGGCTTATGGCAACTGGCAGGCCCAGCAGCAGGGCACCGCGCAGCCGCGCGTCGAGCCGCAGACCGTCGACCGTCTGCCGGCGCCCCAGGCCGAGTTGCACAGCCAGGCCATCCTTAAGGCGCTGGTGGCGGCGGCCAAGGCCGATGGTCATGTGGACGCCAAGGAGCGCCAACTGATCGAGGAGCAGATCGGCGCGCTGTCCAACGACCCCGAGCTGATGCGCTGGCTGGATGCCGAGCTGAACAAACCGCTCGATCCGGGTGAGGTGGCACGCGCCGCCACTACCCCGGAGATGGCCGCGGAGATGTACATCGCCAGCGTGCTGATGGTGGACGAGGAGCACTTCATGGAGCGCGCCTATCTGGAGGAGCTGGCCCGCCAGCTCAAGCTGGAGCCCTCGCTCAAGGCCGAGCTGGAAGCCCAGGTGCGCCAGGAGCTGGTGGTCAACTGAGGTTTACGCGGGGTTCTGGGCTGTGTCCTGGAACTCCGCGCGGTTACGCCCGGCATGCTTGGCGCGGTACAGCGCCTGGTCGGCCATCTCCAGCACGCTCTCCAGCTCGGGATTGTCCAGCGGCCACAGGGCGCCGCCGATGCTGCAGCCAATCCTGACTTCCTGTTCGTCGATCCGCACCGGCTGCTGCAGGCCATGCAGCACGCGCTCGGCCACGTGACGAATGCGCGCCTGCGCTTCCTCTTCCTGCACCTGTAGCACCAGCACGAACTCGTCGCCGCCCAGGCGTGCCACCATGTCGCCGTCGCGCACGCAGCCGCGCAGGCGCACGGCCACGTGTCTGAGCAACTGGTCGCCGGCAGCGTGGCCGAGCTTGTCGTTGACCGGCTTGAAGCCGTCCAGGTCGAGATAGAGCAGGGCCAGGCAGCCTTCGCGTTGCTTGCCCAGCATGAGGAATTTCTCCAGCGCGGCACGGTTGGCCAGGCCAGTCAGTGGGTCGCTGTGGGCCTTGTTCTCCATCAGGCCGAGGGCGTTCTGCTGATGGGTCAGGCTCTCCACCAGTTGGCGGATCGACTGGCTTAGCACGGCGATCTCGCGCGGGCTGTCGAGATCGGGGATCTCGGCGATCTGCCCGGCGCTGAGGCGGTCGGCGGCCTCGGCGATCTGGCGCAGCGGGCGGGTGAAATAGCCGGTCAGCAGCCAGCCGGTGGCGGCGAACAGCAGCGCCAGGCCGACGCCCCACAGCACGATGTTGCGGCTCAGCGCCCGGGCCGGCGCGTAGGCTTCGTCCAGCGATTGTCGCGCCACCACGATCCAGCCGAGGCCGGCGTAACCCTGGTAGCCATGGCTGGCGGCGAAACCGGTGACGTACTCCTGGCCGTCCGGCCAGCGTTGTACGGCCCACTGGCCGTCCTTGGCGAGAGGGCGCTCGAGGGCACTCAGTTCCAGGCGCTGGCCAATCATGGCCTTGGGACCGAGCAGCACCGTGTGGTCGCGGCCGAGGATCAGAAACTCCACGTTGCGACGCTGCTGGATGGGTTCGACCAGCGAGCGGCGCACCTCGTCTGCCCAGGTCCAGGACAGGTGGGTCGCCAGCACCCCGGCCAGTTTGTCGTTCGGGCCGTACACCGGCAGGCTGATGTCGACGAATTTCATCGGTTCGCCGCTCGGATTGGGCAGCAGCTTGGCCAGCAGCACGGCCTCGTGCACATCGCCGATGAACAGGCCGCGGTAGCCCTGGATATACACCGGGCGCTGGGCCAGGCTGGCGCCCTGGAGGATGCCGCCGCTGGCGGCCAGCACGGTGCCCTTGGGATCGGTGAAGCCGATCCAGGCGATGCTGGGAATCTCCTGCTTGAGGCGGTCGAGCAGCTCGCGGATCTGCCCGGCGTCGTCCGGCTGGCGCAGTACATTCAGGCTACCGAGCACCTGCAGGTAGGCGGCGCGGCTGGCCATGTCGCGGTCCAGGCGGTCGATCATCTGCAGCGACACTTCTACCAGGTCACGGCCGACTTCCTCGCGGATGCGCTGGCTGGAGTCGTTGCCGATCAGGGTGCCGAGCAGCCAGCTGAGCAGGGTCACCAACAGGGCGATGAGCAGGGCGATATGGCTGCGCAGACTGAAGGCTGGGCGCATGAACGGCGACTCCGAATGCGTGACGGTGGCGGTTCGCCCTGGCGCGGGCCATAGCGGGGTGTCGGGCCTTTTTTCAGGGTAGTTCAGGCCGCTCGGCGAGCATTCCACATAAAGCCCACGCAATCTTCAAACTTTTCACACTCTGCGCTCGCAGCATCCCGCCATCAGCAATCGTGAGCGGGAGGTGGATATGTTGCCGGGAATAGGTAGGCGGGCTCTGCGGACGGCCCTGGGGCTGGTGCTGTTGGGTTGTTCGACGCTGGTGGCGGCGCAGCAGGATCAGGGCGAGAGCCCTTACTTCGCGGTGGAGGGCGGCGATGGCGTGGTGGACGCCCTGCCGCTGAAGTCCACCGATGTGCAGGTGCGCATTCTCGGCGTGATGGCCGATGTGCGCGTGGTGCAGCGCTATCGCAACGAGGGCCAGCAGGCGCTGGAGGCGCGCTATGTGTTCCCCGGCTCGACCCGCGCGGCGGTGTACGGCATGACCGTGCGCCTGGGCGAGCGCGAGCTGCGTGCGCAGATCCGCGAGAAGCAGAAGGCCAAGGTGGAGTACCAGCAGGCCAAGAGCGCCGGCAAGACCGCGGCGCTGCTGGAGCAGCAGCGCGAGAACGTGTTCCAGATGCAGGTGGCCAACATCCTGCCGGGCGATGAGGTCGATGTGGAGCTGCGCTACACCGAGCTGCTGTTGCCGGAGGAGGGCGTCTATCGCTTCGTCTTCCCGACGGTGGTCGGGCCGCGCTACAACGGCAAGCCGGGCAGCGCGAGCCACAAGGTCGAGCCATGGATCGCCACCGCTCATCTGGGCGAGGGCGTGCCATCGAGTGCCGGCTTCAGTCTCGCCATCGACATGATGGCGCCGACGCCGCTGGCGGACGTCGCCTCGCCCAGCCACGCGCTGCAACGTGAACAGGTGGAGGCCAACCGGCTGCGCCTGAGCCTGGGCGACGACGGCCGGCCGGCGAACAATCGCGACTTCGTGCTCGACTATCGCCTGTCTGGCGCCGACTTCCAGAGCGGCGTGCTGCTCAGCGAAGGCGAGCAGGAGAACTTCTTTCTCGCCCTGGTGGCACCGCCCAAGCAGGCGCCGAGCAGCCTGATCGTGCCGCGCGAGTACATCTTCGTGGTGGATATCTCCGGCTCGATGCACGGCTTCCCGCTGGATACCGCCAAGCAGCTGCTGCGCAAGCTGATCGGCGGCCTGCGCCCGGCCGACAGCTTTAACGTCCTGCTGTTCTCCGGCAGTAGCAGCATGCTGGCGCCGCAGTCGCAGCCGGCCACCGAAGAAAATATCGAGACGGCGCTGGCGCTGCTCGACACGCAGATGGGCTCCGGTGGCACCGAACTGTTGCCGGCGCTGCGCCAGGCCTTGGCGATACCGGTGGATGCCGAGCGCTCGCGCAGCTTCGTGGTGGTTACCGATGGTTTCGTGGCGGTGGAGCGGGAGGCCTTCCGGCTGGTGCGCGAGAACCTAGACAAGGCCAACCTGTTCGCCTTCGGCATTGGCAGTTCGGTCAATCGCCAGCTGATCGAGGGGCTGGCCCGCGCGGGTCAGGGCGAGCCGTTCGTTGTGCTGGATGCCGAGTCGGCGCAGCAGGAGGCCGAGCGTCTGCGGCGGATGATCGATGCACCGCTGCTGGCCAGCCCGAAGCTGACCTTCGAAGGCCTGGATGTGTACGACGTGGAGCCGGCGCTACTGCCGGACCTGTTCGCCGAGCGCCCGCTGGCGGTGTTCGGCAAGTGGCGCGGTCCGGCCCAGGGGCGACTGCGGGTGGAGGGACATGGCAGCCAGGGGTTCTTCCAGGCCGAGGTGCCGATAGTCGCGGCCGAGGTGCGCAAGGACAGCCAGGCGCTGACCCATTTGTGGGCGCGCCGCCGGGTGACCACGCTGGTGGACCAGGAAACCCTGGAGGGTGGCTACGAGCACAGCCAGGCGATTCTCGACCTCGGCCTCAAGTATGGGTTGCTGACGCCCTATACCTCGTTCGTCGCGGTGGATGACGAAGTGCGCAATCCGCAGCCGGGCGCGGCGGCCAAGGTCCAGCAGCCGTTGCCGCTGCCGCAAGGAGTGAGCAATCAGGCGATCGGCGCGCTGGTGCCGAGCACTCCAGAGCCGGCGGCCTGGGCCATGCTGCTGGTCGCCGCGCTGGGCATGTTCTGGGCGAGCCGGCGCCGCAGCCATGCGCACTGACCAGCTGCCGCGCCTGCCGGCCTGGCTCTGGCTGCTGCTGGCGAGCGCCGCGCTGTGGCCGCTATGGCTGTGGAGTGCGCGGCGCCTGAGCGATGGCTCGGATGACCCCTACGGCATCGTCGCGCTGGGCGCATTGCTGCTGGTGCTGTGGCGCGAGCGCACCGGCTTTCTTGACGCACCGCGCGTGGGCTGGCTGCTGGCGGCGGTCGTGTTGGCCGCCTTGGCGGTGCTCAGCCAGGGGTTCTGGCCGCCGCTGCCCCGCGCCGCGCTGGGCGTGCTGGCGGTGCTCGGCGTGGCCATGGCGCTGCGCAGCGCCGGGCAGCCGCGCCTGGCCTGGTTCGGCCTGGGGTTGCTGGCGCTGCCGTTGCTGTCCTCCTTGCAGTTCTATCTGGGCTATCCGCTGCGCGTGCTGACCGCCGAGGCCAGTGTCTGGCTGCTGCGCGCTGGCGGGCTGGAGACTCTGCGTCAGGGCTGCGCGCTGGAGGTGGGCGGGCAACTGGTGATGGTCGATGCCCCGTGTTCCGGTATCCAGATGGCCTGGGTCGCCTATTTCACCGCCTTCGCCACCGCCGCCTGGTTGCGCCTGCCGGACCGCCTGCTGCTGCGCAGGATTCCGCTGCTCGGCGCGCTGGTGCTGGTCGGCAATATCCTGCGCAATAGTCTGCTGGTACTACAGGAAACCGGCCGCCTGGGTTGGCCGAGCTGGATGCACGAAGGTATCGGCCTGCTGGTGTTCGGCGTGGTCTGCGCCCTGGTGCTGCGCATCGTCGGCGCCGGCGTGTGGCAAGCGGCGCCGCTTCCGGTGCGGGCTCCGGTAGTCGCCGCAGCGGGCCTCTGGCAGGCGTCGTTGGCGCTGGTGTTTCTCTGTCTGGGTGGCTGGCCGCTGTTGCAGGGGCAGGCGGAGCCGGCGCAGCCGCTGGTTCGCTCGCACGAATGGCCGCATTACTTTGCCGGCCGCGAGTTGCGCCCGTTGGCGCTGTCGCCGGTGGAGCTGAGTTTTGCTGCGCAGTTTCCCGGCGCCATCGGCCGTTTCAGCGACGGCGAACGGATCATCAGCCTGCGGCATGTCACCCGGCCGACGCGCAAGCTGCACCCGGCGGCAGACTGTTTTCGCGGGCTCGGTTATCGCATCGGTGCGCAGGCGCTGGAGCGGCGCGTTGCCGCTTCCGGTGTGCAGCGCTGCTTCGTCGCCGAGGGCCCGGGCGGCCCGCTGCGGGTCTGCGAATATATCGAGGATGCCGCTGGAATCAGCTTCAGCGACCACTCGGCCTGGTACTGGAGCGCCCTGGCCGGCGAGTCGCGCGGGCCCTGGCTGGCGGTGACCACGGCGCAGCCACTGCCCTGATAGACTCCCGCCAGTCCAGCGGGAGGGCGGATATGGCAAGGCGAACGACACTGAGCGCGATGGTGCTGGCCCTGATCGGCCAGGCCGCGCTGGCCGACGATCTGCTGCTCGATCAGCGCGCACTGCTGCTGGACGACAGCCGCCTGCCGCGCGAGGCGGCGCTGGATCGTCTGCAGCAGGTGCGTTTCGCCTTCCGTGAGAAGCAGGCGCAGAAAGGCGACTGGCCGCTCTGGTCGCGCGCCTACGGCATCGATGGTGCCTGGGATGGCGGTTTGCAGCGTAACGGCGAGGGACTGCTGCTCGGCCTGGATCGGCCACTGGGCGGGCAGTGGATCGGCGGCGTGCTGGCCGGGGTGTCCCGCACCCGCCTGAAGGATGATGCCGGCCATGCCGACAGCGACAGCACGCACCTGGGCCTGTACGCCGCCACGCGCATCTACAACCAGCTGGGCTTCAAGCTCGGTGCGCTGCAGAGCTGGCACGAGTTGGAGCGGGGCGAGCGGGCGCGCAGCTGGCAGCTGTTCGGTGAGAGCAGCCTGGCCCTGGATTTCCGCGATTTCACCCTGGAGCCCTTCGCCGGCCTGGCTTATGTGCAGCTGGATGCGCCCAGCCAGCGCGAGCGCGGCCTGCGTCTGCCCGGCGCGGACGAGGAGAGCGGCTATCTGACTCTCGGTTGGCGTCTGGCCGCGCCCTGGTATGTGCAGCAGCGCAAGTGGGTCGGCCGCGCCAGCCTGGCGTTGCGTCAGGACCTGGGCGGCGACCGGCTGGCCAGTCGCGCCTGGAGCGAGGAGGGCGACGCGCTGCGCCTGCAGGGTCGCGAGTTCGAACGCAGCACCCTGCGCCTGGACCTGAGCCTGGATCACGAGCTGAGCGAGCGCTGCTATCTCGGCCTGACCTACGCCGGCCACTACGCCGAGGATGCCCGCGACAACGCCCTGGCGGCGCGGCTGAGCGTGAAATTCTGAGGGGCGCCCACACACGACCTGCTGCGCGTCGGCTAAACGGGAGCGAAAGCTCTCTCAGACTGCTCATTTACCGCTTGTAAACTGCGCTTCTTCGCTCACTCTCGCCCCCGTTTGTCTCTAGCTCACTAGATCGTGAGCGGGCGCGGCCCGCCGGTCAGTGCGCGGGCTGCCAGGGCGCGGCGAGTCGGGTATACTCGCCGGCTTTTCAGAAACTTTGCGGTCGCGGCCCCTGCCGTGCCCGGTCGAGCCAGGCGCAACGCCGCTCCGACGGGCCGGAGCCGGTCGTTCTGCGCCTTTGCCCGAGAGTGCTGCCCACCATGGAAATCAATCCGATCCTCAACAGCATCAAGGACCTGTCCGAGCGGACCCTGTCGATTCGGGGGTATCTTTGACTACGATCAGAAGCATGATCGCCTGGTCGAAGTAAACCGCGAGCTGGAAGATGCCAGCGTCTGGAACAAGCCCGAGTACGCACAGAGCCTGGGCCGCGAGCGCGCCATGCTGGCGCAGATCGTCGAAACCATCGATGACCTCACCGGCAGCCTGGCCGATTCCAGGGATCTGCTGGAAATGGCCGCCGAAGAGAACGACGAAGGCGCGGTGAACGACATCATCGCCGAGGTCGAGCGCCTGCGCGAAATCCTCGAGAAGCTGGAATTCCGCCGCATGTTCAGCGGCGAGATGGACCCGAACAACGCCTACCTCGACATCCAGGCCGGCTCCGGCGGTACCGAAGCCCAGGACTGGGCCAATATCCTGCTGCGCATGTACCTGCGCTGGGCCGACAAACGCGGCTTCGATGCCACCATCATCGAGCTGTCGGAAGGCGAAGTCGCCGGCATCAAGGGCGCCACCGTGCACGTCAAGGGCGAGTACGCCTTCGGTTGGCTGCGCACCGAGATCGGCGTGCACCGCCTGGTGCGCAAGAGCCCGTTCGACTCCGGCGCCCGTCGCCATACCTCGTTCTCGGCGGTGTTCGTCTCCCCCGAGATCGACGACAAGGTCGAGATCGAGATCAACCCGTCCGACCTGCGCATCGACACCTACCGCTCCTCCGGCGCCGGCGGTCAGCACGTGAACACCACCGACTCGGCGGTGCGTATCACCCACGTGCCGACCAATACCGTGGTGGCCTGCCAGAACGAACGCTCCCAGCACGCCAACAAGGACACCGCCATGAAGATGCTGCGGGCCAAGTTGTACGAGCTGGAGATGATGAAGCGCAACGCCGCTTCCCAGGCCCTGGAAGACTCCAAGTCGGATATCGGCTGGGGCCACCAGATCCGCTCCTACGTGCTGGATGACTCGCGGATCAAGGATCTGCGGACCGGCGTCGAGCGTAGCGACTGCCAGAAGGTCCTCGATGGCGACCTCGACCAGTACCTCGAGGCCAGCCTCAAGCAAGGCCTGTAATACCTTTCGATTCCGCCCTCGCGCCGAGGGCGGCAACGACACCGTGACGGAAATGACGACGACATGAGCGACCAACAACTCGACCAGCACGAACTGCAACAGGAAGAAAACAAGCTGATTGCCCAGCGCAAAGAGAAGCTTGCCGCCATCCGTGAGCAGGGCAACGCCTTCCCCAATGACTTCCGCCGCGACAACTACTGCGCCGACCTGCAGAAACAGTACGTCGACAAGAGCAAGGAAGAGCTGGAAGCCGCTGCCATTCCGGTCAAGGTTGCCGGGCGCATCATGCTCAACCGCGGCTCGTTCATGGTGATCCAGGACATGACCGGGCGCATCCAGGTCTACGTCAACCGCAAGACCCTGTCGGAAGAAACCCTGGCCGCGGTGAAGACCTGGGACATGGGCGACATCATCTCCGCCGAAGGCACTCTGGCCCGCTCCGGCAAGGGCGACCTGTACGTCGAGATGACCGACGTGCGCCTGCTGACCAAGTCCCTGCGCCCGCTGCCGGACAAGCACCACGGCCTCTCCGACACCGAGCAGCGCTACCGTCAGCGCTACGTTGACCTGATCGTCAACGAAGACGTGCGCCAGACCTTCCGCGTGCGTTCCCAGGTGATCGCCCACATCCGCAGCTTCCTGATGAAACGCGACTTCCTCGAAGTCGAAACGCCGATGCTGCAGACCATTCCCGGCGGCGCCGCGGCCAAGCCGTTCGAGACCCACCACAACGCCTTGGATATGCAGATGTTCCTGCGTATTGCCCCGGAGCTGTATCTCAAGCGCCTGGTGGTCGGTGGTTTCGAGAAGGTCTTCGAGATCAACCGCAACTTCCGTAACGAAGGCGTTTCGACCCGGCACAACCCCGAGTTCACCATGCTCGAGTTCTATCAGGCCTACGCCGACTACGAAGACAACATGGACCTGACCGAGGAGCTGTTCCGCGAGCTGGCCATGGCGGTGCTGGGCACCACCGATGTGCCCTACGGCGACAAGGTGTTCCACTTCGGCGAGCCGTTCGTGCGCCTGTCGGTGTTCGACTCGATCCTCAAGTACAACCCGGACATCACCGCCGCCGACCTCAACGACATCGACAAGGCTCGCGAGATCGCCAAGAAGGCCGGTGCCAAGGTGCTCGGCTTCGAAGGCCTGGGCAAGCTGCAGGTGATGATTTTCGAGGAGCTGGTCGAGCACAAGCTGGAGCAGCCGCACTTCATCACCCGCTACCCGTTCGAAGTCTCGCCGCTGGCCCGTCGCAGCGACGACGACCAGAGCGTCACCGACCGCTTCGAGCTGTTCATCGGTGGCCGCGAGATCGCCAACGCCTATTCCGAGTTGAACGACGCGGAAGACCAGGCCGAGCGCTTCATGCAGCAGGTGGCCGACAAGGACGCCGGTGACGACGAAGCCATGCACTACGACGCCGACTTCGTCCGCGCTCTGGAATACGGCATGCCGCCCACCGCCGGTGAGGGTATCGGGATTGACCGGCTGGTAATGTTGCTGACCAATTCGCCATCCATCCGCGATGTGATCCTGTTCCCGCATATGCGGCCGCAGGCTTGATCGGAGGCTCTGGAACGGGCACCGTCGAGGTGAGAGTGGCACTTGGCCACTTAGCTGTTTGAAACTCAGGGGTCTACCGTCGCGGCAGGCCCCTGTTTTTTATCTTCAGTCAGTGCGAGGAACCATCAGCAGTGAACCTCAGCTCCGCCTCGGAATGCCCGGTCAGACTGGCCGGCGACCTAGCCGAATCCGTGCAGTATCGCGGCCGCAAGGCCAGTCGCCAGGGCAGCGAACAGCGCCGCCTGAGCATTCTCGATGCGGCATTGCGCATTATCGTTCGCGAGGGGCTGCGCGGCGTGCGCCATCGCGCGGTGGCCGCCGAGGCCGGCGTGCCGCTGTCGGCCACCACCTACTACTTCAATGACATCCAGGACCTGATCGCCGACAGCTTCGCGCTGTTCGTCAAACGTAGCTCGGCCAGCCTGGCGACGCTGTGGGCCGGGGTGGACGAGGACTTCCGCCGCATCGCCGCGGCCATCGAGCAGGACCCGGGCGCCCGCCGCGAAATGGTCAGCCATTTCATCGACCTGGCCGTGGCCCATGTCCAGGCCAAGATGCGTGACCACGATGACGAGCTGCTGGTGGAGCTGGCCTTCCGCCAGGAGGCGCTGACCAACGCCGATCTGCGCCCGCTGTTCCTCGCCCACCAGAGCCTGCGTTTCCGCTTCGCCGAGCGCGCGGTGCGGGCCATGGGCTCCACAGCGCCGTTCGAGGACGCGCAGGTGTTGACTACGCTGGTTTTGCGGATGGAATATCATGCCATTGTCGACGGGGTGGAAGACTTCGATCTGGAGGCTCAGCGCGCGGTGCTGCAGCGCTTCCTCGATCTGGTCATCGGGGCTTAACGAGTTGCCCCTACCATGAGGTCCGGCCCCGCCTTGGCGGGGCTTTTCTTTGCGCCATCCGACGACCCAGAACCTCACAAGGAGTGCATGATGAAAGCCTGGCGCGTGGCCCTAGCCACCCTGAGTTGCCTGCTGTTGAGCGGTTGCCTGGTGACCTTCAAGGATCCCATCCCGGCCAACGAGGCGGCGCCCATGCCATTGCTCGGCGACTGGGAGCGCAAGGACGAATGGGGCGACCAGCAGTACCTGAGCATCGCCCGTGCCGGCTCCAACGTGTACAGCGCCAAGGCCTGGGGCGAAGGAGCCGAGGACCAGGTGGCCGAGGAGTACGGCTTCACCGTGGCCCATCATGGTCGCCGCTGGTACATGTCGGCCGGCCTGCCCAAGCGCCTGGGTGCCAACTTCGCCATCGCCGGTTTCGAGCTGACCACCGGCAACGAGCTGGTGATCTACAACCTCGACGTCGAACGCATCCTCCAGGAGATGGAGGGCGGCGCCCTGCAGGGCCAGCCGGTGGAAACTCCCGAGGGCGAGGCGGTGCTGGTCACCAGCCCGCTGGATAAGGTATTCAGCTACCTCGACGACCAGGCCAACGCCGACGTCTTCGTCGAAGTGGCGCGCTACCAGCGCAGTGCCGAATAAGGGGCTGGCATGAGCCGACGCAAGTCGCAGGACGATTACCACGGCATCATCCGCGCCCTGTCCGGGCGCATCGTCGAGGCGCAGACGCCGATCCGCGTGCTCGATGCGATCAAGTGGGACGACAGCATCCGCCAGGGCTTCCTCAAGGCCAAGGGGCGCGAGCTGCCGGCGGTGGACCGGGCCTACTACGAGAGCCGCCCGCTGGCCTTCGACTCCACGGCCAAGAAGCTGGAATTCCAGAACATCGAACGTGACATCACCCGCCAGCTCGGCCAGTTCAACCCGGTCGGGCAGATCATGCGGCGCATGTGCAAGGAGTACCGCATGGTGATCCGCATGCTGGAGGCGCGCGGTACCGCCGACTTCGGCCTGATCTCCCAGGAGCTGTATGGCGCCGCCTCGGACGCCTTCCACGCCGGCGACCCGACCCTGGCCGACCTCGGCGTGATGCTCTCCGGCTACCTGAACAACATCGCCGCTCGCGGCGATCTGGTCGACGAGGCCAAGACGCTGACTGCCAAGGACGCAGTAGCCATCCTGCAGGAGCGCCTGGCCAAGGTGTTCGGCGACGACACCATCCGCGTGTTCGAGTCCGACGGCATAGTCGCCGACGCGGCGGCCGGCGCCGACTACATCAAGGTGCGCGCCGACGCCCTGTTCAACGAGCGCGACGTGCGCGCGCTGGAAGTGCACGAGGGCATGGTGCATGTCGGCACCACGCTCAACGGCCTCAACCAGCCGGTGTGCACCTTCCTGGCCAAAGGCCCGCCCTCGTCGACCGTGACCCAGGAAGGCCTGGCCATCCTGATGGAGGTGATCGCCTTCGCCTCCTACCCGTACCGCCTGCGCAAGCTGACCAACCGCACCCGCGCCATCCACATGGCGGAGGAGGGGGCGGACTTCCTGCAGGTCTACGAGTTCTATCGCGAGCAGGGCTTCACCCTGGAGGAAAGCTACGGCAACGCCAGCCGCGCGTTCCGCGGCTCCACCCCGGATGGCCTGCCGTTCACCAAGGATCTGTCCTACCTCAAGGGCTTCATCCTGATCTACAACTACATCCAGCTCGCCGTGCGCAAAGGCAAGCTGGAGCAGATCCCGCTGCTGTTCTGCGGCAAGACCACCCTGGAAGACATGCGCACCCTGCGCCAGCTGGTGGACGAAGGCCTGGTGGCACCGCCCAAATACCTGCCGCCGCAGTTCCGCGATCTCAACGCGCTGGCGGCCTGGATGTGCTTCTCTAACTTCCTCAACCATCTGAGCCTCGATCGCATCGAAGCGGACTATGCCAATATCCTCTAAGTGCAAGCCGTAGCCCGGATGCAATCCGGGTTGGCCGTTGTCCCGGATTGCATCCGGGCTACCGATCAAGGAACCCTCGCCATGGCCAGCCATAAACTCGACTACGAAATCCTCGGCGCCTCGGCGCAGACCGTGGAGATCATCCTCGACCCGGGCGAGACGGTGATCGCCGAGGCCGGGGTGATGAACTACATGACCGAGGGCATCCGCTTCGAGACGCGCATGGGTGACGGCTCGGCCAGCGGCGTGCTGGGCAAGCTGTGGGGCGTCGGCAAGCGTCTGCTCACTGGCGAGTCGCTGTTCATGACCCACTTCAGCAATCAAGGCAACGGCCAGCACCGGGTCGGCTTCGCCGCGCCCTATCCGGGCACCGTGGTGCCCATCGACCTGAGCCAGGTCGGCGGCAGGCTGATCTGCCAGAAGGACGCCTTCCTCTGCGCCGCCTATGGCACCGAGATCGGCATCAGCTTCAACAAGCGCATCGGCGCCGGCTTCTTCGGCGGCGAAGGATTCATCCTGCAGAAGCTGGAAGGCGACGGCCTGGCCTTCGTGCATGCCGGCGGCACGGTGATTCGCAAGGAGCTGAACAACGAGACCCTGCGCCTGGACACCGGCTGCCTGGTGGCCTTCACCAGCGGCATCGACTACGACATCGGCCTGGCCGGCGGGCTGAAGAGCATGCTGTTCGGCGGCGAGGGCATCCTGCTCGCCACCCTCAAGGGCACCGGTACCGTGTGGGTGCAGAGCCTGCCGTTCTCGCGCCTGGCCGAGCGCATCTACGACGCCACCTTCCGTGCCCGCGAGGAAGTACGCGCCGGCGGCAAGTCGTAGCGGCTGCGACATCCCGCCCGCGCGGTGTGCGCGAGCTGCGGGTAAACTGTGCGCCTTCCGGATCAAGAGCCTTTCCCATGAGCGAAGAACGCAACGCCATTCCCCTGATTCTCACCGGCATCGCCAGCATCATCGGCACCATTGGCGTGCTCTGGTACTACGGCTACGTGCACTTCGCCAAGGAGGAGGACGCCCTGCTGCTGGCCGAGTTCACCATGCTCAAGACGGTCGCCGGCGAGGACTACAAGGTCTCGCTCAAGCCCGCCAATCAGGTGGCCCAGTGCATCGATGGCGTGCTGGTGCTGTTCGATACCCAGCAGAAGGGCCTGACCGGCGTGCTGGTGGACGACAAGAAGCGGGCCGTGCGCTGCATGGGTCAGGAAACCCCGCAGGCGCCGCAGCAGTAGTCGCGGCTGCCGAGGAGGCGAACGATGCAGGTCGAGGTCTTCCACGGCGATATCACCATCCTGGCGCTGGACGCCATCGTCAACGCGGCCAACAGCTCGCTGCTCGGCGGTGGCGGCGTGGATGGTGCCATCCACCGCGCTGCCGGCCCCGACCTGCTCGCAGCCTGCCGCGTACTGGGTGGTTGCCCCACCGGCGAGGCGCGCATCACCCCTGGGTTTCGTCTGCCGGCGCGCTGGGTGATCCACACCGTCGGGCCGGTCTGGCATGGTGGTGAACGTGGCGAGCCGGCGTTGCTGGCCGCCTGCTACCGCAACAGCCTGGCCCTGGCCGATGCCCAGGGCTGTTCCAGCATCGCCTTTCCCGCCATCAGTTGCGGTGTCTATGGCTACCCGCCGGAGGCGGCCGCACGCATCGCAGTGAGCGAACTGCGCCTTCCGCGCCCTGCAGGCAGTAATCTGCGGCGTGCGGTGCTGGTGGCCTTCTCGACTGAAATGGCCGAGTTCTACCGACGTTTGCTGCAGGCATGAAAAAGCCCCGCCTAGGCGGGGCTTTTTCGTTGCGGCACCGTTACAGTCGTACGCGCGGCGCCACCGGACCCTGGCCGTGGGCGATGGTCACTTCCACCCGGCGGTTGAGGGTGCGCGAGTCGGCGGTGGCATTGCTGGCCACCGGGTAGTCCTGACCGAGGCCGTGGGTGGTGATGCGACGCGGGTCGACACCCATGGCCACCAGGGCGCTACGCACCGAGTCGGCACGTGCCTGGGACAGGCGCAGGTTGTGGTCGCGGGTGCCGGTGCTGTCGGTGAAGCCTTCCACTACCACCTGGCGTTCCGGGTTCTGCAGCAGGTAATTACCCAGCTCCTGTACGTTCTGCATACCGGCACTGGTCAGCTGCGCGCGGTCCACCTCGAACAGCACGTCTCCCAGGGTCACCACGGAACCGCGCTCGGTCTCCTGGGCCTGCAGGTGCTGCAGCAGCACGTCGACCTGCTGATTACGTGCGTCCAATTGCGCCTGGGTGCGCTGGGCCGGAGCGGTCTTCAGCGCCTCTTCGGCGTTCTTCTGCAGGATGGTTTCCTTGGCCACGTCGATGCGCCGGTTGGCCTGATAGGCCAGGTGGTCGACCTGCACGCTACCCTGGCCGGACTCGTAGGCCTGGTTGGCGCGGGTCAGCATGTCGCCGGCTTCCTTGGTTTCCACGCTGGCCAGGGTCTGCGCCTGCGGATTGGCCTGCAGCTCGGCGTAGCTGGCGCGAGCCTGCTCCAGGTTGGGATTCGGTTCGTGGGCGCAACCCGCCAGGACCAGGCTCAGGGCGGAAAGGGTGAACAGATGGGTCATACGATTCATATTTCGCTCCTCCTGGGTCACTGCACGATGATCGGGGTGCGCGAGCCTTCTTCACGGATCTGCTGCACACCCTGCTGGGCGTCATGCAGACCGCGTTGCGCCTTGCCGGCCAGTGCGCGGCGCTCGGCAACGCGGGCATCGGCCTCGGCCTGTTCGATCAGGCGGCGGGCCTGCTCGTATTCCTGGCCCTGCATCAGCAGCTGGGCCTGGGTCATCTTGTCCTGCGCCGCCTTCATGTCCGCCGGAGCGTACTCGGGGCCGCCAGCGGCCTCGGCACTCTTGATCACCGCGTTGGCGGAGGCGAGCTGTTCGGTGGGCGGGTTGCCGGCGCAACCGGCCAGCGCCAGGCTGC
This sequence comes from Pseudomonas sp. GD04019, assembly GCF_029837695.1. Taxonomy (GTDB): domain Bacteria; phylum Pseudomonadota; class Gammaproteobacteria; order Pseudomonadales; family Pseudomonadaceae; genus Aquipseudomonas. The sequence continues at coordinate 336,655 of NZ_JAOEEA010000001.1, read as the reverse complement.
CACCGATGGCGAGGGTGAGCAGCAGTGTTCTCGAGCTGTTGATCATGGTGATTGGCTCCATGCAGTTCCATTGTCAAAACGAGTTACCTGCCGGATGTCGGCGGATTGGCGAAGAAGCCTTGCCAATCGCTGCCGTTTGCCCCGGCCTAGTGCTGTGACTGCTGCCCGAAAAAGAATGTTCAAGATTTTTCACGCGCATGAAAAAGCCCCCGGAAGGGGGCTTTGGCAGGGCGGGCGACTCAGTGCTGGGTGCCGTCGCTCTGCGCGCTCAGTTGCTGCAGGTACTTGCGCGACAGCGCGAGGAAGCGCGGCGTGGGGCCGATGTCCTCGTACAGCGGGTCGCCCTGTTCATCGGTGGCAACCACCTTGTGGCCCTTGACGTAGGGCAGGCTGGCCTCCAGTTCCTCCAGTGCCGAGCTGATCAGTTCGCCGAGCAGCTCCTCGGCGCTGCGCTTCGGATACATCTCGGACAGCGCCGCCAGGCGCGCCGCCGACTCCAGGTCGAGATGGATGTGGTACTGGCTCTGGGTCAGGCGACCCTTGGCGTTCTGCTCCCAATGGCGGGTGAGTTCTCGGATCTTCATAGGCACCTCGATTGCCCTTTCATGGACGGATAGCGGCCCGGGAACATCCTGTAGGCCGGGCACGGACGCTTGTGACGCCCGCAAGGTTGAGACTAGCTCGCTGGCGTTCGACCGCCGGCAGTTCGTCGTGTGCTTGTAAGAATGGGTCGCCCTGTGCAAGCTGAAGGCTCTATCCCGAGGGAGAGAAGGGTCATGGCAGAGATCGATGCGCGTCTGCGCGAAGAGGTTCACCTGCTCGGCGAGCTGCTCGGCGACACCATCCGCAATCAGCTCGGCGAGGCCTTCCTGGCCAAGATCGAGCTGATCCGCCAGGGCTCCAAGGCCGGGCGCAAGGGCCCTTCGGCCGGCGAGCAACAACTGCGCGAGACCCTCGCCGCGCTTAGCGATGACGAGCTGCTGCCGGTGGCGCGCGCGTTCAACCAGTTCCTCAATCTGGCCAATATCGCCGAGCAGTACCACCGCATCCGCCGTCGTCGCCCTGGCGAGGCTCAGCCCTTCGACGACCGCGTGCTGGCCGAGCTGCTGCAGCGCCTGGTGGCCGGCGGGCACAAGCCGGAGCAGCTGGCGCGCCAGCTCGGTCGGGTGGACATCGAGCTGGTGCTCACCGCGCACCCCACCGAGGTGGCGCGCCGAACCCTGATCCAGAAGTACGACGCGATTGCCGCGCAGCTGGCGGCCCTGGACCACGCCGACCTGTCGGCCGCCGAGCGCGACCAGGCCCAGCTCAAGCTGCGCCGGCTGATCGCCGAGGCCTGGCACACCGAGGAAATCCGCCGCAGCCGGCCCAGCCCGGTGGACGAGGCCAAGTGGGGCTTCGCGGTGATTGAGCATTCCCTGTGGCAGGCGCTGCCGAGCTTCCTGCGCAAGGCCGACCAGGCCCTGCACGACGCCTGCGGCCTGCGCCTGCCGCTGGAGGCGGCGCCGGTGCGCTTCGCCTCCTGGATGGGCGGTGATCGCGACGGCAATCCCAATGTCACCGCCGAAGTCAGCCGCAAGGTGCTGCTGCTGGCGCGCTGGATGGCTGCCGACCTGTATTTGCGCGACGTCGACCGTTTGGCCGCCGAGCTGTCCATGCAGCAGGCCAGCGACGAACTGCGCGTTCGCGTCGGCGTGCATCCCGAGCCCTACCGAGCCCTGCTCAAGCAGCTGCGCGAGCGCCTGCGCGCCACCCGTGCCTGGGCCGAGGCGGCGCTGGACGACGAGGTTGCACCCGGCCCCGAGGTGCTGCACGACAACCGCGAACTGCTGGAGCCGCTGGAGCTCTGCTACCACTCCCTGCACGCCAGCGGCATGGGCGTGATCGCCGAGGGCGAATTGCTCGATTGCCTGCGTCGCGCCGCCTGCTTCGGCCTGTTCCTGGTGCGCCTGGACATCCGCCAGGATGCCGCGCGCCATGCCGCCGCCATGGCCGAGATCACCGACTACCTGGGTCTGGGCAACTACGCCGAGTGGGATGAAGAGCAGCGCCTGGAATTCCTCCTGCGCGAGCTGGACAGCCGACGCCCACTTTTGCCGTCGCACCATCGCCCTTCGGCCGAGACCGCCGAGGTGCTGGCCACCTGCCGGGTGATCGCCGCGGCGCCGGCGGCCTCGCTGGGCACCTACGTCATCTCCATGGCCGGTGCGCCGTCCGATGTGCTGGCGGTGCAACTGCTATTAAAGGAAGCCGGCCTGCAGCGACCGATGCGGGTTGCACCCTTGTTCGAGACCCTGGCCGACCTGGACAACGCCGGCCCGGCCATCGACCGCCTGCTCGGTCTGCACGGCTACCGCGCGCGCCTGCATGGGCCGCAGGAAGTGATGATCGGCTATTCCGACTCGGCCAAGGATGCCGGCACCACGGCGGCCGCCTGGGCCCAGTACCGCGCCCAGGAAACCCTGGTCAGCGTTTGCCGCAAGCACGAGGTGGAGCTGCTGCTGTTCCATGGCCGCGGTGGCACCGTCGGCCGTGGCGGCGGCCCGGCCCATGCGGCGATCCTGTCGCAGCCGCCGGGCTCGGTGTCCGGGCGTTTCCGCACCACCGAGCAGGGCGAGATGATCCGCTTCAAGTTCGGCCTGCCGCAGCTGGCCGAGCAGAACCTCAACCTCTACCTGGCCGCCGTGCTGGAGGCGACCCTGCAGCCACCGCCCGCGCCGGAACCGGCCTGGCGCTCGTCCATGGATCGCCTGGCCGCCGAGGGCGTGGCCGCCTACCGCGCGGTGGTGCGCGAGCATCCGCAGTTCGTCGAGTACTTCCGCCAGGCCACGCCGGAGCAGGAGCTCGGCCGCCTGCCGCTGGGCAGCCGCCCGGCCAAGCGCCGCGCCGGTGGGGTGGAGAGCCTGCGCGCCATCCCGTGGATCTTCGCCTGGACCCAGACCCGCCTGATGCTGCCGGCCTGGCTGGGCTGGGAGCAGGCCCTGGACAAGGCCATTCAGGGCGGCGGCAAGGGGCTGCTGGAGGACATGCGCGAGCACTGGCCGTTCTTTCGCACGCGCATCGACATGCTGGAGATGGTGCTGGCCAAGGCCGACCTGGCGATTGCCGCACTGTATGACGAGCGGCTGGTCGGTTCCGAGTTGCAACCGCTGGGTGCGCAGTTGCGCGACCTATTGTCGCAGTGCCGCTCCGCGGTGCTGGGCCTGACCCATCAGTCGGAGCTGCTCACCCACAGTCCGGAGACCCGTGAGGCGATCACCGTGCGCAACATCTATCTGGACCCGCTGCACCTGCTCCAGGCCGAGCTGCTGGCCCGTTGCAGACTGCGCGAGAACCCGGTGGACAGCCCTCTGGAACAGGCTTTACTGGTGAGTGTCGCGGGTATCGCAGCAGGGTTGCGCAACACCGGCTGAAGCCCCGCCGCCTCCGACTTTCGGTGGCTTGTGCCGCACCGAAGCGCTGTGTATTGTGGCCCTCCTTTTGGCCGCTCAGTGACGCCGAAACCCAAATATTGAGATTGGCCCCACGAGGCGAATCCGACGACTTTCTGTCTTTATTTTGAGGAGCACTTCGATGCGCGTGATTCTGCTGGGGGCGCCCGGTGCCGGCAAAGGTACCCAGGCTGGTTTCATCACCAAGAAGTTCGGTATTCCGCAGATCTCCACCGGCGACATGCTGCGTGCCGCGGTCAAGGCCGGCACCGAACTGGGCCTGCAGGCCAAGAGCATCATGGAAAGCGGCGGTCTGGTCTCCGATGACCTGATCATCAATCTGGTCAAGGAGCGCATCGCTCAGCCGGATTGCGCCAAGGGCTTCCTGTTCGACGGCTTCCCGCGCACCATTCCCCAGGCCGAAGCGCTGAAGGAAGCCGGCGTGACCATCGACAACGTGGTCGAGATCGCCGTCGACGACGAAGAGATCGTCCAGCGCATCGCTGGTCGCCGTGTGCACGAGGCCAGCGGCCGCGTCTATCACCTGGTCTACAACCCGCCGAAGGTGGAAGGCAAGGACGACGAGACCGGCGACGAGTTGGTCCAGCGCAAGGACGACACCGAGGAAACCGTGCGTCATCGCCTGTCCGTCTACCATTCGCAGACCAAGCCGCTGGTGGACTTCTACCAGAAGCTGGCCGCCGCCGAAGGCACCCCGAAGTACAGCGCCATCGCCGGCGTTGGCTCGGTGGATGAGATCACCGCCAAGGTATTCGCCGCCCTCAGCTGATCAGCTGATCGGCTGATCGCTTTAACCAGCGGCCCGCATTGCGGGCCGTTGTGCTTTCTGCGCTAGCAACTTTCTGTGGGAGCGGCCTTGGCCGCGAAGCTCGATTGCCGCCGGTAACCATCGCGGCCAAGGCCGCTCCCACCAGTTATAATCGCCGCCTTTTTCTGCCCCACCGGACATGCCGATGACCACCCTGCTGGCCCTGGATACCGCCACCGAAGCCTGCTCCGTCGCCCTGCTGCATGACGGCAAGGTGCTCAGCCACTACGAAGTGGCGCCACGCCTGCATGCCCAGCGCCTGCTGCCGATGATCCACGACCTGCTCGGCGAGGCCGGGGTGGCCCTGGCCGCGGTGGATGCCATCGCCTTTGGCCGTGGCCCGGGTGCCTTCACCGGCGTGCGCATCGCCATCGGCGTGGTCCAGGGTCTGGCTTTCGCCCTGGACAAGCCGGTGCTGCCGGTTTCCAACCTGGCGGTGCTGGCCCAGCGTGCGCTGCGCGAGCATGGTGCGCGGCAGGTGGCCGCGGCCATCGACGCGCGCATGGACGAGGTGTACTGGGGTTGCTACGCCGCCGAGCAGGGCGAGATGCGCCTGCAGGGCATCGAGGCGGTGCTGGCGCCGGAGCGTGCCGAGCTGCCGCGTGGTGCCAGTGGCGACTGGTTCGCCGCTGGCACCGGCTGGGGCACCTATGGCGCGCGCATTGCCCTGGCGCCGAGTGGCAGCGACAACGCCATGCTGCCGCATGCCCAGGATCTGCTGAGCCTGGCCACCTTCGCCTGGCAGCGCGGCGAGGCACTGCCCGCCGACGAAGCGCAGCCGGTCTACCTGCGCGACAACGTGGCCACACCCAAGGCGCCCAAGCCCTGAGAACCTGTCTCGGATCTCTTGATCGTCGGCCATGCTGCGTTCGGACTGCTCATTTACACTTCGTAAACTCCGCGTCCTCACCCAATTTCGCCTTGCCTGGCTCTAGCTCAAAATATCCGAAACAGATTCTCGGCCTGCCGCTTCGCTGTCACGCCTTCCGTCCGCTGCCGGCCTGAGCAAATTGCCATTTTTCTTTGGCGCCGCTAAATTGCCACCCACGTATTCCGAGCAGTAACTGATGCGTCTCGACGGCCTCTCATCCTCTTATCCGCTGGATCGCAGCTCTCGCCCGGGCAGCGCGGTCACGCCTTTCCGCGAGGCACAGCGCGAGGTCGAGCAACGCCGCGAACAACCCGCTTCGCCGTCCGCCACCCAGGGTTACGAGCAGCTCGCCCAGCCGCGCAAGGTGCAGGCCGGCAACGCCAGCAGCGACAGCCTGCCGGCGCGCTACCAGGACAATGTCAGCCAGCAGCAGCGCGGCTTCAGTGCAAAGGCCAACCAGGCCCTGGCCGCCTATGGCAGCGCCGCCAGCTACACCGAAGACCGCGACGCCAGCGAAGTTCTCGGTCTCGACCTCTACGCCTGATGCTCCCTTACTTCCTCGGCTGCCCGTCGTGGAACGAGCCGGCCTGGCGCGGCAGCTTCTATCCCGCCGATCTGCGTCCCGCCGATACCCTGAGCCACTACGCCGCCACCTTCAATGCGGTGGAGGGCAACACCACCTTCTATGCCCGCCCCGCGGCGCAGACCGTGCAGCGCTGGGCAGAGCAGATGCCGGGGCACTTCCGCTTCTGCGCCAAGCTGCCGCGCGATATCAGCCATAACGGCGATCTGCGCGATCACTTCGCTGCCACGGTGGACTTCCTGCAGCTGCTGGCGCCGCTCGGCGAGCGGGTCGCCCCCTTGTGGTTGCAGCTGCCCGCCAGCTTCGGCCCGTCGCGCCTGGGTGAGCTGCTGGCCTGGCTCGATGAATTTTCTGGCCGCGCCATTGCCGTGGAGCTGCGCCATCCGGCGTTCTTCGCCAGGGAAGAGGACGAGCGCCTGCTCAATCGCAGCCTGCAGGAACGCGGCGTGGAACGCATCTGCCTGGACTCGCGGGCGCTGTTCGCCTGCACCTTGCGCGATGCCGCGGTGTTGCATGCCCAGTCGAAGAAGCCGCGCCTGCCGCCGCGGCCGACGGCCTTCAGCGCCAGCCCGCAGCTGCGTTTCATCGGCGGGCCGGACCTGGAGGCCAACCAGGCGTTCCTCGAACCCTGGCTGGACAAGGTCGCCGCCTGGATCGAACAGGGCCTGACGCCCCACGTGTTCCTGCATACCCCGGACAATCACCTGGCCGCCGCCCAGGCCCTGCGCTTCCATGCCCTGCTGGGCGAGCGCCTGCCCGGCCTGCCGGAGCTGGCGCCGGCGGAACCCGAGGTGGAACAGCTCGGTCTGCTCTGACAGGGGCCAGCCTTTCCGTTCGCCATGCGGGCGGCTAGGGTTGCCACTTCACTCAGCGCAAGGAGCAGCACCATGAGTACCCAGCGAGAGCGTGGCGAAGCCTTTCGGGCTCTGCATCAGGGCGAGGGCCTGCTGGTCCTGCCCAACCCGTGGGACGCCGGCTCGGCGAAGATGCTCGCCCAGCTCGGCTTCCAGGCCCTGGCCACCACCAGCGCGGGCCTGGCCTTCTCCCTGGGGCGGCGCGACGCAGAAGGCGCGGTGAGCCGCGATGAATGCCTGGCCAATGCCCGCGCCATCGTCGAGGCGACGTCTCTGCCGGTGGCCGCCGACCTGGAGAACGGCTACGGCGACGCGCCCGAGCACTGCGCGGAAACCATTCGCCTGGCCGCCGGGGTCGGCCTGGTGGGCGGCTCCATCGAGGACGCTACCGGCCGTGCCGATATGCCGATCTATCCACAGGACCTGGCCGTGGAGCGCATTCGCGCCGCCGTCGCGGCCGCGCGTGCCCTGGACTTCCCCTTCACCCTGGCCGCGCGGGCCGAGAACTTTCTGCACGGCCGCGCCGATCTGAATGACACCATCCGCCGCCTGGTGGCCTATGCCGAGGCCGGTGCCGATGTGCTCTACGCCCCCGGACTGCGCAGCCGCGAGGAGATCAAGGCGGTGGTCGAGGCCGTGGCGCCGCGGCCGGTCAATGTGCTGGTCGGCTCACCCAGCTTGCGCCTTTCCCTGGCCGAACTGATCGAGCTGGGGGTGAAGCGGGTCAGCGTCGGCTCCAACCTGGCGCGGGTCGCCTACGGCGAGTTCTTCTTCGCCGCCGGCGAACTGGCCCGTGGCAGCCTGGCGGCGATGGGCGAGGCCATGCCGTTCGACGAGATCAACGACCTGTTCGGCTGACGGTATGCGCCGGGCGTTCTGCTGGCTGGTGCTGCTGATGCTGCTCGGCACGCCCCTGGCGGTCTATCGCGGCTGGTTGCCCGTGCCGCCGGCGTGGAACCCCTGGACGCCGCTGGACGTACGCCAACCGCCCAACCTGCTGACCGGCTATAAGCTGATGCGCCTGCAGCGCGACCCCGAGCTGTGCCGGCTGGCGCTGGACAGCAGCGTGCTGCGCTACACGGCAGTGGCGGACAGCGAGCCCGCCGCCGGCTGCGCGGTGGAGAATGCGGTGCGGGTGCAGCGCGCCGGCGTGCAGTTCAGCTCGGCGTTCCTCGCCAGCTGCAAGCTGGCCGTGGCCTACGCCCTGTTCGAGGAGCACGGCCTGCAGCCGGCCGCGCGCCAGGCATTCGGCCAGCCGGTGGCGCGCATTGAACATCTGGGCAGCTTCGCCTGCCGCAACATCGGTACCAGTCAGCGGCGCAGCCAGCACGCCAGCGCCAACGCCCTGGATATCGCCGGCTTTCGCCTGAAAGATGGGCGGCGCATCAGCGTGGCCAGGCACTGGGAAGGGGCGGGGCAGGAGGCGCTGTTCCTGCGCCAGGTGCGCGATGCGGCGTGCTCCAGTTTCAATGTCACCCTGGGGCCGGAGTACAACGCCGCCCATCGCGACCACTTTCACCTGGATATGGGATTGTTTCGCCTCTGTCGCTAGCGCTGCGTAACTGCTAGCGGCGCGCCAGCAGCAGGTCGGCGGCCTGGCCGCGGCGACCGTCGGCGAATTCGAACTGGCCGAGCTGGGCGATTTCGTCGTAGGCGCCGAGGGCCTGCTTGACGTCATGGGCCTGCAGCTCGATGGCGGCCACGCCGGCCTGGGACAGGCTCTGGGTGTGTTGCTTGCCGGCGGCGTCGAAGCGCAGCAGGCGCAGGCGTTCGAACACTGCATCCTGGGTATCGATGCGGCCATCGCGGTTGTCGTCGTGCTTGGCCAGCTCGGCGAAGCCATTGGCGGCACCGTTCTGGTCGCCGAACAGCTCGCGACCATCGTCGATGCGGCCATTGCCGTTGTGGTCCAGCGCCAGTAGGGCGTCGTCGCCGCTGGGGGCGCTGATGCTGTCGGTGCGGCCGTCGGCATCCAGGTCGAAGCGCACGGCGTCATCCAGGCCGCGGGTGGTGAAGCCGTTGCTGGCCAGGTCCAGCACCAGCGGGTCGGTCTTCTGCGGTTGCGGGTTGGCGGTCACGTTCAGCTGCAGCTCGCGTTGCTGCAGTACCTGCTGGAAGCTGGCGGCTTGCGCCATGGCTTCCACCGGTGGAGCGTCGGCGGCTGGTTGGCTTGCCTCTGCGGTCTGCGTGGGAGCGGGCTGATCGCCCTTGGGCATCAGGGTGCGGCGCAGGATCTGGTAATCGAGGGAGTCGCGCAGGCCGGCATCCAGCTGTTTGTCCAGCGCGGAGGGGCGGGGCGCGGAGAGACTATCGAACATCATCGAACTCGGTGCGGCCGTCGCGGGCCGCGTCTGGCAGAATAGGGCTTCACCCTGCTATCGGCCGCGCGCCGCCTCGATTGAGCGTTTCTTGAGCATATTTCCTGATGAGTGACGAACGGCCTGTAACCAGAATCCGCGCCGAGGCCTTGTTGCCTGCCTATGCCGACGAGGTGCGTGCCTGGGCCGAACGCCTCGACCTGCAACTGGAGAGCGAGGCCGAATTCGCCCTGCAGCTGGGCGAGGAGGGGCTGCAGTTGGCCGAGCTGGGGCCGCAGGCGCCGGGGCCGGTGCGCGTGGACTTCGTCGAGGGCGCCGTGGCGCACCGTCGCCTGTATGGCGGCGGCAGCGGGCAGATGATCGCCAAGGCGGTCGGTGTGCAGCCAGGCGTGCGCCCAAGCGTGCTGGATGCCACGGCGGGGCTGGGGCGCGATGCGTTCGTCCTGGCCAGCCTGGGCTGCGCGGTGACCATGAGCGAGCGCCAGCCGATCATCGCCGCCCTGCTCGAAGACGGCCTGGCGCGTGCCGCACAGGACGCCGAGGTGGCGCCCATCGCCGCGCAGATGCGTCTGCTGCAGGGTAATGCTATCGAGCTGATGGGTAACTGGCAGGGCGAGCCGCCGCAGGTGATCTACCTCGACCCCATGTTCCCGCACCGCGACAAGAGCGCGCTGGTGAAGAAGGAGATGCGCCTGTTCCGCCCGCTGGTGGGCGACGACCTGGACGCCCCGGCGCTGCTCGAGGCCGCCCTGGCCCTGGCCACGCACCGGGTGGTGGTCAAGCGCCCGCGCAAGGCGCCGATCATCGAGGGCGCCAAACCGAGCTACGCGCTGGAGGGCAAGTCCAGCCGCTACGACATCTATCCGAAGAAGGCGCTGAAGCCCTAGGGCCTGTACGCGCGCACGAACAGTTTCACCACTTCCTGCACGTGCTCCTCGGCCTCCTGGGCGCCCAGTGGCTGGGCCACGCCCATCAGCAGGCGGAAGTGGCAGCCGCCCTTGATCAGGCAGAAGAAGTGTTCGGCGGCGTGCTGCGGGTTGTCGACCTGCAGTTGGCCGCGGCTGTTGGCCTGCTCCAGCAGATGCTGCATGGCATCGATCACCCGCTGCGGGCCGGCGCTGAAGAACAGCTGCGACAGCTGCGGATTCTGCGCGCCCTGAGCCACCATCAGACGATGCATGGCCAGGGATTCCTCGCTGTTGATCAGCGCGTTGAAGCCGCGGGCGATGGCCAGCAGGGCCTGCTCAATGCTGCTGTCCGGGCGCAACTCGAAGAACAGCGGCGGCAGCTGCTCCGCGCACTTGGACTCCACCGCGCAGGCGAACAGCGTCTCCTTGTCGGTGAAGTGGCTGTACACCGTGAGCTTGGAAACCCCGGCCTCGGCCGCGATGGCATCCATGCTGCTGCCGTCGTAGCCGTTGTGCATGAACAGGCGCTTGGCGGCTTCCAGAATGGCCAGGCGCTTGGCGGGATCCTTGGGCCGTCCGGGGCCGCCGGTGGACTGAAAAGATTTGTCGGACATTTGGCTTTTTAATACTGGACTGGCGAGTTCGCTATTTTTACTATACCGGGCAGTATAAGTATTCCAAGCATCTTTTTGCGAAAGGTCGTCCATCATGCTCCGTCATGCTCTGTCGCTCGCTGTGCCTCTGTCGCTGATCTCCCTGCTGGTTGCCTGTGGCAACGGTGAAACCGTCGAGGCACCGGCGCGGCCGGCCATGGTGGTGCACCCGCTGCCGGCGGCGGATGCGGTGGATACCTACCCCGGCGAAGTGCGTGCGCGCTTCGAGCCGGAGCTGGCGTTTCGCATCGGTGGCAAGATCACCAAGCGCCTGGTGGACGCCGGTGACCGGGTACGCAAGGATCAGCCGCTGGCCGAGCTGGACGCGCAGGACGTCAAGCTGCAGCTGGAGGCGGCCCGGGCCCAGGTCAATGCCGCCGAGGCCAACCTCAAGCTGGTGCGCTCCGAGCGTGACCGCTACAAGACCCTGCTGGCCCGCCAGCTGATCAGCCAGTCGCAGTACGACACGGTGGAGAACCAGTACCGTGCCGGCGAGGCGCGGGTGAAGCAGATCAAGGCCGAGTTCGACGTGGCCAACAACCAGGCCGGCTACGCGGTGCTGCGCGCCTCCCAGGACGGCGTGGTGGCGCGGCGCCTGGCCGAGGTGGGGCAGGTGGTCGCCGCCGGCCAGACCGTGTTCACCCTGGCTGTCGACGGCGAACGCGAGGTGCTGATCAGCGTGCCCGAGCAGTCGCTGGAGCGCCTGCGCATCGGCCAGGAAGTCAGCATCGAGCTGTGGTCGCAGCCGGACAAGCAATTCCCCGGGCGCATCCGCGAGCTGTCGCCGGCCGCCGACGCCCAGTCGCGCACCTTCGCCGCCCGCGTCACCTTCAGCGACGCCAAGGTCAAGGCCGATGTGGGGCAGAGCGCCCGCGTGGCGATCAAGGCCGACGGCGAGGTGCCGCTGTCGGTGCCGCTGTCCGCACTCAGCGCGGAGAAGGGCAAGCCGTTCGTCTGGGTCATCGATCCCAAGGAATCCAAGGCCGTGCGCACTCCGGTGCGGGTCGGCGCCTACGGCCAGGAGCGCGTATCGATCCTGGAAGGCCTGAAGGAGGGCGACTGGGTTGTCGCCGCCGGTGTGCACGTGCTGCTCGATGGGCAGAAGGTGCGCCCGGTGGATCGCGACAACCGCCTGGTTGCACTGGCGCACAAGGAGTAAGCCATGTCCTTCAACCTGTCCGAATGGGCGCTGCGCAACCGCAGCATCGTGCGTTACCTGATGCTGGTGCTGGCGGTGATCGGCGCGCTGTCCTACACCAAGCTGGGCCAGAGCGAAGACCCGCCGTTCACCTTCAAGGCCATGGTCATCCGTACCGACTGGCCGGGCGCCACTGCCGAGGAAGTCTCGCGGCAGATCACCGAGCGCATCGAGAAGAAGGTGATGGAGACCGGTGACTACCACTTCATCAACTCCTATTCCCGCCCGGGCGAGTCGGTGGTCACCTTCATGGCCCGCGACGACATGGTCTCGAAGAACATCCCCGAGCTCTGGTACCAAGTGCGCAAGAAGGTCGGCGATATTCGCCACACCTTGCCGCCGGGCATCCGCGGGCCGTTCTTCAACGACGAATTCGGCACCACCTTCGGCAACATCTACGCGCTCACCGGTGAGGGCTTCGACTACGCGGTGATGAAGGACTACGCCGACCGCCTGCAGCTACAGCTGCAGCGGGTCAAGGACGTGGGCAAGGTCGAGCTGCTCGGCCTGCAGGACGAGAAAATCTGGATCGAACTGTCCAACGTCAAACTGGCCACCCTCGGCCTGCCGCTGGCGGCCGTGCAGCAGGCGCTGGACGAGCAGAACGCGGTGGCCTACTCGGGCTTCTTCGAAACGCCGACCGACCGCGTGCAGATGCGCGTGTCCGGGCGCTTCACCTCGGTCGACGAGATTCGCGATTTCCCCATCCGCGTCGGCGACCGTACCTTCCGCCTCGGCGACGTGGCCGAGGTGCATCGCGGTTTCAACGATCCGCAGGCGCCGCGCATGCGTTTCATGAGCCAGGACGCCATCGGCATCGCCGTGTCGATGAAGGCCGGCGGCGACATCCTGGTGCTGGGCGAGGCCCTGGAGCACGAGTTCGCCCGCCTGCAGCAGACCCTGCCGGTGGGCATGGAGCTGCACAAGGTGTCCGACCAGCCGGCGGCGGTGAAGACCGGCGTGGGCGAGTTCGTCCAGGTGCTGGTCGAGGCGCTGATCATCGTGCTGCTGGTCAGCTTCTTCTCTCTCGGCCTGCGTACCGGCCTGGTGGTGGCGCTGTCCATCCCGCTGGTGCTGGCGATGACCTTCGCCCTGATGCACTACTTCGGCATCGGCCTGCACAAGATTTCCCTCGGTGCGCTGGTGCTGGCGCTCGGGTTGCTGGTGGACGACGCGATCATTGCGGTGGAGATGATGGCGATCAAGATGGAGCAGGGCTACGACCGCTTCCGGGCGGCCAGCTTCGCCTGGACCAGCACGGCCTTCCCCATGCTCACCGGCACCCTGATCACCGCCGCCGGCTTCCTGCCGATCGCCACCGCGCAATCCGGCACCGGCGAATACACCCGCTCGATCTTCCAGGTGGTGTGCATCGCCCTGCTGGTGTCCTGGGTCGCCGCCGTGGTGTTCGTGCCTTACCTGGGCGACCGCCTGCTGCCGGACCTGGCCAAGCTGCACGCGAAGAAGCATGGCGGCAACCCGGAAGGGCATGACCCCTACTCGACCACCTTCTACCAGACCGTGCGCGAAGTGGTGGAGTGGTGCGTGCGCCGGCGCAAGACGGTGATCCTGGTCACCATCGGCCTGTTCGTCGCCTCCATCGTGCTGTTCCGCTTCGTGCCGCAGCAGTTCTTCCCGGCCTCCGGCCGCCTGGAGCTGATGGTCGACATCAAGCTCACCGAGGGCTCATCGCTCAAGGCCACCGAGGAGCAGGTCAAGCGCCTGGAAGCCAAGCTCAAGGACCAGCCGGGCATCGACAACTACGTCGCCTACGTCGGCAACGGTTCGCCGCGCTTCTACCTGCCGCTGGACCAGCAACTGGCCGCGACCCGCTTCGCCCAGTTCGTCATCCTGGCCAAGAGCATCGAGGATCGCGAGCGGCTGCGGACCTGGCTGATCGAGGTGATGAACGAGGACTTCCCGTTCGCCCGTACCCGCGTTTCGCGCCTGGAGAACGGCCCGCCCGTGGGCTTCCCGATCCAGCTGCGGGTCAGTGGCGAGCACATCGACGAAGTGCGCGCCATCGCCCGCCAGGTGGCAGCCAAGGTGCGCGAGAACCCACACGTGTCCAACGTGCACCTGAACTGGGAAGAGCCGAGCAAGGTCGTCTACCTCAACATCGACCAGGAGCGTGCTCGTGCCCTGGGCGTGAGCAGCGCCGACCTGTCGCAGTTCCTGCAGAGTTCGCTGACCGGCTCCAGCGTCAGCCTGTTCCGCGAGGACAACGAGCTGATCGAGATTCTCCTGCGCGGCACCGTGCGTGAGCGCCAGGCCCTGGAGTTGCTGCCGAGCCTGGCGGTGCCGACCAGCAGTGGCCAGAGCGTGGCCCTGTCGCAGATCGCCACCCTGGAGTACGGCTTCGAGGAGGGCGTGATCTGGCATCGCGACCGCCTGCCGACCGTCACCATCCTTGGCGACATCTACGGCAACGAACAGCCAGCAAGCCTGACCAAGCAGATCCTGCCGACCCTGGAGCCGATCCGCGCCGAGCTGCCCAGCGGCTACCTGCTGGAAGTGGGCGGCACGGTGGAGGATTCGACCCGTGGGCAGAAGTCGGTCAACGCCGGCATCCCGCTGTTCATCCTGGTGGTGCTGACCCTGCTGATGCTGCAGCTGAAGAGCATGTCGCGGGCGGCCATGGTGTTCCTCACCGCGCCGCTGGGGCTGATCGGCGTGACCCTGTTCCTGCTGGTGTTCCAGCAGCCGTTCGGCTTCGTTGCCATGCTGGGCACCATCGCCCTGTCCGGCATGATCATGCGCAACTCGGTGATCCTGGTGGACCAGATCGAACAGGACATCGCTGCCGGCCTGGATCGCTGGCACGCGATCATCGAGGCCACCGTGCGGCGCTTCCGTCCCATCGTGCTGACCGCCCTGGCGGCGGTGCTGGCGATGATCCCGATGTCGCGCAGCGTGTTCTTCGGGCCGATGGCGGTGGCCATCATGGGTGGCCTGATCGTCGCCACGGCCCTGACCCTGCTGTTCCTGCCGGCGCTGTATGCGGCCTGGTTCAGGGTCAAGGAGAGCGAGCCGCAGCTACGCTGAGGTTGCAAGCGATGATGAAAAGCCCGGCAACTGCCGGGCTTTTTCATGGGCGCTCGATCGTCGGTTTGCGCCGCAGCCTGGTTTGGTGCGGCTAAGGTTGTCTGTAGTCAGTATCGTTTCCTGGTTGCACTGGGTTATGCCTCTCGTCGGAGATATGGGTTGCACTTAGTTGCACCATTGTTGTCGGGAGGTTTACTCTTCGGTCACGCGCGCCAACCGCGCACCACTCAGACAGGATTACCGATGGCCACCACCACCCTCGGCGTGAAACTCGACGACGCCACCCGCGAACGCCTCAAGCAAGCCGCCCAGCAGCTCGACCGCACGCCGCACTGGCTGATCAAGCAGGCGATCTTCAACTATCTGGAGCAGGTGGAAGGTGGTTTGACCCCGGCCGAGCACTCCGGCCTGGCCGCCGCGGCGGGTGAAGAGTCGGTCGATGCGCTGAGCGAGCAGGGCCTGCAGGTATTCCTCGATTTCGCCGAGAGCATCTTGCCGCAGTCCGTGCTGCGTGCCGCCATCACCGGCGCCTATCGTCGTCCGGAGACCGAGGCGCTGCCGATGCTGCTGGAGCAGGCCCGTCTGCCGAAAGAGCAGGCCGAGGCCACCCAGAAGATGGCGCTCGGCATCGCCGAGAAGCTGCGCAACCAGAAGAACGCCGGCGGCCGCCAGGGCCTGGTGCAGGGCCTGCTGCAGGAGTTCTCCCTGTCGTCCCAGGAAGGCGTGGCGCTGATGTGCCTGGCCGAGGCGCTGCTACGCATCCCGGACAAGGCCACCCGCGACGCGCTGATCCGCGACAAGATCGCCAACGGCAACTGGAGCCAGCACCTGGGCCAAAGCCCGTCGATGTTCGTCAACGCCGCCTCGTGGGGCCTGCTGATCACCGGCAAGCTGGTGGCTACCCATAACGAAGCCGGCCTGTCCTCCTCGCTCAATCGCCTGATCGGCAAGAGCGGCGAGCCGGTGATCCGCAAGGGCGTGGACATGGCCATGCGCCTGATGGGCGAGCAGTTCGTCACCGGCGAGACCATCGGCGAAGCCCTGGCCAATGCTTCCAACATGGAGAGCAAGGGCTTCCGCTATTCCTACGACATGCTCGGCGAGGCCGCGCTGACCGAGGAAGACGCCAAGCGCTACCTGGCCTCCTACGAGCAGGCCATCCACGCCATCGGCAAGGCCTCCCACGGCCGCGGCATCTACGAAGGCCCGGGCATCTCGATCAAGCTCTCCGCCCTGCACCCGCGTTACAGCCGCGCCCAGTACGACCGCGTGATGGACGAGCTGTACCCGATCCTGCTGGGCCTGACCAAGCTGGCCAAGCAGTACGACATCGGTCTGAACATCGACGCCGAGGAAGCCGACCGCCTGGAAATCTCCCTCGACCTGCTCGAGCGCCTGTGCTTCGCCCCCGAATTGGCCGGCTGGAACGGCATCGGCTTCGTCATCCAGGCCTACCAGAAGCGTTGCCCGTACGTGATCGACTACGTCATCGACCTGGCCAAGCGCAGCCGTCACCGCCTGATGATCCGCCTGGTAAAAGGCGCCTACTGGGACAGCGAGATCAAACGCGCCCAGGTCGAGGGCCTGGAAGGCTACCCGGTATACACCCGCAAGCCCTACACCGACATCTCCTACATCGCCTGTGCGCGCAAGCTGCTGGCCGTGCCGGAAGCCATCTATCCGCAGTTCGCCACCCACAACGCCCACTCGCTATCGGCCATCTACCAGATCGCCGGGCAGAACTACTACCCGGGTCAGTACGAGTTCCAGTGCCTGCACGGCATGGGCGAGCCGCTGTACGAGCAGGTGGTGGGCAAGGTCGCCGACGGTAAGTTCAACCGTCCGTGCCGCATCTACGCCCCGGTCGGCAGCCACGAAACGCTGCTGGCCTACCTGGTTCGCCGCCTGCTGGAAAACGGCGCCAACACCAGCTTCGTCAACCGCATCGCCGACCAGAGCATCTCGCTGAAAGAGCTGGTGCTGGACCCGGTCGAGCAGGTCGAGCGCATGACCGCGCAGGAAGGCACCCTCGGCCTGCCGCACCCGCGCATTCCGCTGCCGCGTGACCTGTACGGCGACGCCCGTCTGAACTCCGAAGGCATTGACCTGGCCAACGAACACCGCCTGGGCTCGTTGAGCTCGGCGCTGCTGTCGTCGACCAACACCAGCTACGTCGCCGCGCCGATGCTCGGTGGCGACACGCCGAACCCGGGCCCGGCCGAACCGGTGCGCAATCCGGCCGATCACCGTGACCTGGTCGGCCACGTACACGAGGCCAGCGAGGCCGACGTGAAGAGCGCGATCCTCTGCGCCCAGGCCAGCGGGCAGATCTGGCAGTCGACCCAGGCCGCCGAGCGCGCTGCCGTGCTGGAGCGCGCCGCCGACCAGATGGAGAGCGAGATTCAGCAGCTCATGGGCCTGTTGGTGCGCGAGTCCGGCAAGACCTTCGCCAACGCCATCGCCGAAGTGCGCGAGGCAGTGGACTTCCTCCGCTACTACGCCGCCCAGGCGCGTGCCTTCGGCAACGACAGCCACCGCCCGCTGGGCCCGGTGGTGTGCATCAGCCCGTGGAACTTCCCGCTGGCGATCTTCAGTGGCCAGGTTGCTGCCGCGCTGGCCGCCGGTAACACCGTGCTGGCCAAGCCGGCCGAACAGACTCCGCTGATCGCAGCGCAAGCCGTGCGCATTCTGCTGGAGGCCGGCGTGCCGGCTGGCGCCGTGCAGCTGCTGCCGGGCCGTGGCGAAACCGTCGGCGCGCGCCTGGTGGGTGACGAGCGCGTGCGTGGCGTGATGTTCACCGGTTCCACCGAAGTGGCCGGCATCCTCCAGCGCAACATCGCCGGGCGCCTGGATGCCCAGGGCCGCACCGTGCCGCTGATCGCCGAGACCGGCGGCCTCAACGCCATGATCGTCGACTCCTCGGCCCTGGCCGAGCAGGTGGTGATCGACGTGGTCAGCTCCGCCTTCGACAGCGCCGGCCAGCGCTGCTCGGCCCTGCGCGTGCTGTGCGTGCAGGACGACGTGGCCGACCGCGTGATCGAGATGCTCAAAGGCGCCATGGCCGAATACCGCGTCGGCTCGCCGGAGCGCCTGTGCACCGACATTGGCCCGGTGATCGACGCCGAGGCCAAGGCTGGCATCGAGGCACACATCGCCGCCATGCGCGAGAAGGGCCGCAAGGTGTTCCAGGCCGCCCGTGCCGATGGCGACGAGATCAAGCGCGGCACCTTCGTGCTGCCGACCCTGATCGAGCTGGACAGCTTCGATGAGATGAAGCGCGAGATCTTCGGCCCCGTCCTGCACCTGGTGCGCTACCCGCGCGCCGAGCTGGGCAACCTGCTGCAGCAGATCAACGACAGCGGTTACGGCCTGACCCTCGGCGTGCATACCCGCATCGACGAGACCATCGCCCAGGTGGTGGACAGCGCCAAGGTCGGCAACCTCTACGTCAACCGCAACATCGTCGGCGCCGTGGTCGGCGTGCAGCCGTTCGGTGGCGAAGGCCTGTCCGGTACCGGCCCGAAAGCCGGCGGCCCGCTGTACCTCTATCGCCTGCTGTCGACCCGCCCGCAGGACGCCGTGGCCCAGCAGCTCAAGGGCGACAACGTGCACGCCATCGGCGCGCCGGCCGAGCTGGACAAGGCGCGTGCCGCCTTCGCCGAGTGGGCGACCAAGCACGAGCCGGCCGTGGCCGCGCTGTTCGCCCGGTACGGCGAGCTGTCGCAGAGCTACACCAGCCACGTGCTGAGCGGCCCGACCGGCGAGCGCAACACCTACAGCCTGCTGCCGCGCGAACGCGTGCTGTGCTTGGCCGATGATCGCGGCGACCTGCTGGCGCAACTGGCTGCCACGCTGGCAGTCGGTAGCCACGCGCTGCTGATGGAAGCCCAGCGCGAGCTGATCGGCAAGCTGCCCAAGGAGGTGCAGAAGCGCATCGCCACGGTGGCCGACTGGACCAGCCTGGAGGCCGAGTTCGACGCCATCCTGCACCACGGCGATTCCGACCAGTTGCGTGAAGTCAGCCAGCAGGCTGCCCAGCGCAAGGGCGCCATCGTCAGCGTGCACGGCCTGAACAAGGGCGAGACCGACATTCCGCTGGAGCGCCTGCTGATCGAGCACGCCCTGAGCGTGAATACCGCGGCCGCCGGCGGCAACGCCAGCCTGATGACCATCGGCTGAGATCAAGCCCGTGCGCAGCGATGCGTACGGGCGAGATGACCGAACAGGTCGCGCCAGGGAAAGCTGGCTGAAAGCTTTCCCTGGCATGCTGCGCAGAGTGTGTGATTGCGGACGCTTATGGCGCCCGACCCGGCAATGGCGGATTCTCGCCCGCGCCACGCGCCGTACACCCTAGTGGGGGCTACCCGCCCGGTACGCCGCGTTACTCCCCGAAGCCGGACTCGTTCCGGCACCCGGCAGGGCCACAAGCCCGGCCACAAAAAAGCCCGGCATCTGCCGGGCTTTTGCTTTCTCATGTAGCCCGGATGCCATCCGGGGCGGAGTCGCCTGCTTCCCGGATGGCATCCGGGCTACGGTCTCTTTCATCCCGCGATGATCGAGCGAGCTAGCGTAGGGCGGGTGAAACCCGCGTTCGGACCCGCGGGTTTCACCCGCCCTACGCTGCAGCTTACAGCGCGCCAAAAACCTTCTTCGCCAGGCTGGTGGCCGCGCCGGCCGGGTTCTGGCGGATGCTGGCTTCCTGCTCGGCGATCATCTTGAACAGGCCGTTGAGGGCCTGCTCGGTCACGTAGTTCTCGACGTTGGCGCTCTTCGCGTCCACTACGCCCAGGGCCGCGGCCTGGCCGGCGAAGCTGTTGTACTGCTTGGCCACGCCGACCTTGTCGGTGGCCTGCTTGACGATGGGCAGGAACTTGGCGCGGATCTGTTCGTGGCTGGTCTTGTTCAGGTACTGGGTGGCGGAGTCTTCGCCGCCGGCGAGGATGGCCTTGGCATCGCTCACGGTCATCTTCTTCACCGCGTCCACCAGGATCGCCTGGGCCTGCGGTACGGCGGCTTCGGCGGCCCTGTTCATGCTGGTTTCCAGCTCTTCCACCTGCTCGCCCATGCCCATCATCTTCATGGTCTGCGCGGCCTTGCCCAGCTTGCCGGGCAGCTCGATGCGCACCTCGTCGTTGTTGCTGAAACCACCCGGCTTGCCGAGCTGCTTCACCGCGACCTGCGCGCCCTGGGTCAGCGCGTCCTTGAGGCCGCCGCTGGCGTCACTCTGGGTCAGGTCGGAAAGGGACAGGGCATAGGCGCCAGCGGACAGCAGCAGGCCGGCGGCGAGGGTGGTGAGGCGGAGCATTGGGGGCTTCCTTACAGCGATGAGATTCCGGCGAGCTTAGCGGAGTGGGGCAGGAGAGCCAAACCCTGGGGCGGCGTCCACTGGCTGCGCTTATGTGGTTTTCACCGCTGAGCACTGCCATCCCGCAGGCGGCAGGATGTCGGGCCTGGAGCAATTCAGTCCTTGCCGTGCGCCAGTTGCGAGAGCCGCACGGCCAGTTCGGCACGGCGGAACGGCTTGGCGAGCACCTCGAAGCCATGCATCTGCGCCGGCGACAGGTTCGAGTAGCCGGTGATGATCAGCACCGGCAGGTCGGGGAGGCGCAGGCGCATTTCCTGGGCCAGTTGGGCGCCGGTCTTGTCCGGCATGATGTGGTCGGTGACCAGCACATCGGGCGCCAGTCCCGCTTCGATCAATTGAAAGGCCGCCGCCGCCGAAGCGGCTTCGCTGACCGCATAGCCCAGGTCCTGCAGCTGCAGGCTGGTGGTCTGGCGGACCATCTCCTCGTCGTCCACCAGCAGTACCTGGGTGGGCCGTGGTGCCAGTGGGGCGTCGGTCTGTTCGCTGCCTGGGCCCGTCGCCGCCTCGGCGGCGATCGGCAGCCAGATGCTCACCTGGGTACCCTGGCCCTGCTGCGAGGCGATGGCGAGGCCGCCGCCGGATTGGGCGGCCAGGCCCTGCACCATGGACAGGCCGAGGCCGGTGCCCTTGCCCACGCCCTTGGTGGAGAAGAAGGGTTCCACGCAGCGGCGCAGGGTTTCCTCGTTCATGCCGCTGCCACTGTCGCCCACCTTGAGGCAGACGTAGCGCCCGGCGGACAGGCCGCTGACCTGGTCGGCCGCGACCGTGTCCAGCGCGGCGCCGATTTCCAGCCGGCCGCCGTCGCTCATGGCATCGCGGGCGTTCACCGCCAGGTTGAGAATCGCCAGCTCCAGCTGGTGCGGGTCGACCACCACGGCTGGCAGCTGCTGCGGAATCTCGATGGTCACCGCAATCATCGGGCCGATCGAACGTTCCATCAGTTCGTGCATGCCATCGACCAGGGTCTTCAGCTCCACCGTTTGCGGCTTGAGGGTCTGCCGGCGGGCGAAGGCCAGCAGGCGGCCGACCAGGATGCGGGCGCGGTCCGCCGCCTGCAGCGCACCGTCGACTAGATCCCGCGAGCGCTCGTCGTCCAGGCGCCGGCGAATCAGTTCCAGGGTGCCCATGATCGGTGTCAGCAGGTTGTTGAAGTCGTGGGCGATGCCGCCGGTGAGCTGGCCGATGGTCTCCATCTTGCGCGCTTCGTGCAGCTGCTCGATCGCCGCCTCGCGCTGCGTGACCATCGCCGCGACACGCTCCTCCAGGCCCTCGTTCAGCTCACGCAGTTCGGCCTCGGCGCGGACCCGGGCGCTGATATCCATGCACACGCAGAGCACGCCGCTGGGGTTGTGCTGTTCGTCCAGCAACGGGGTGATCTGGTTTTGCACCCAGACTGGCGTGCCGTCCGGGCGGGCGTAGCGCTTGATGACCTCGAAGGGCGCGCCGTCATCGAGCTTGCCTTCGCCTTGGGGGGCGCGGCTGGCCAGGTCGTCCGGATGGGTGATGTCCTGCATGCGCAGCCCGAGCAGGGCCTCGCGCGGCCGGCCGACGATCTCGCAGTAACGGTCGTTGACCCGGATGAATCGCCAGTAACGGTCGCACACGGCGATGCCGGCGCTGGCCTGGTCGAACATCGCCGACAGCTGCGCGGAGCTGGCGCGCAGTGCTGCTTCCGCCCGTGCATGGCTGATCGAAGCCCAGGCTTGCTGCGCGGCCTCCTGGGCCAGGCGCAGCTCGTGCTCGGCGAAGGCGTGGGGCTGGCGGAAGTGAATCACCAGCGTCGCCTCCAGTGCGCCCAGGCGAACGACCGGGATATAGAGCGCCGCGGCCAGGTCGAGCTCGGCGCACAGCGCCGCTTCGCCGACACTCAGCCCGGCCTCGCTGGCGATGTTGGCGCGGGCCACGGTCTGCCCGGTGCGCAGCGCCGCCAGCAGGCCGTTGCCGAAGTCCCGGTAGCGGTGCACGCCGACGGCCGAGCGCACGCCCTGCACGTGATCCTGATGGACGGCGAAGCTCACACCGTCGCCATTGTCCTCGCCGTAGAACACGCGTGCGGCGCCCAGGGCCTCGCCGAGCCGGCGCAGGGCGCTGGCCTCGATCTGCTCCGGTTCGAGGGTGGCGGGCAGCGCCGGGCCGAGGGACAGCAGGAATGCCTGACGGCGCTCGAACTGCACGCGTTCGGTGGTCTCGGTGACGATGCACAGCACGCCGCCGACGCTGCCGTCCGTTTCGCGTACCGCCGAGTAGGACACGTCGAAGTAGACGGTTTCGCCGTGCCCGTGGCGTTCGATGTAGAAGGGGCGGTCCTTGGCCGAGAAGGTTTCGCCGGTCTCGCGCACCCCGCGCAGCAGCGGTTCGAGGTCGTCCCACAGCTCGCTCCAGTTCTCCACGGCCGGGCGGCCCAGCGCCCGCGGGTGCTTGGCGCCGATGCTGGGTGCGTAGGCGTCGTTGTACAGGGCGACGAACTGCGGCCCCCAGAACAGCACGATCTGCGCCTTGGCCGGCAGCACCGTGGCCATCAGGGTCTTGAGGCTGGATGACCAGCCGATGGGTGGCCCCAGGGGCGACTCGGACCAGTCGTGACTCTGCAGCAACGCGCCGATGGTCCCGCTATCCAGCGGGTGGTCGTGTTCCTGAAGGCTGCGATCAGGGCCGTTAGCGAAGAGCAGTTCCATGTTTGTGCTCAACAAGGCAGGAGCTGAAATCGAGCGTGAGTTCAGTCATTCACTATGAAAGCAGAGGGCACGTTGTGTTCCATCTGAATGAGGCGCGGCATCGAGGTGATGCGGCGACTGAGCGGTGGTTGGCCATCTGCAGCACGCGCAGGCATTCGTCCGCCAGGCCAGTCGGGCGTTCCAGCGCAGGAGCCTGGCGCTGCCACGCTCCGATGTGCGGGAAGGTGGCAGCAGTCGCAGGGACGTTCAGTTGGGCGCGTTGAGCGGGCTGCCCTCATCGGGCTTGCTGGGCTGCTCGATGCCGGGGTCGTTGGGATCTCTCCAGTCTTCCGGGCGCTGCCGGTCCGGCGACTGCTCCTCGCCTTCGTCGGGGTAGATCCCCGGCTCGATGGGCGGCACAGGATCCTGCGGGTCGTCAGCGCCCATGGGATTGGCGTAGTGGATCTGGCTCATGATTCACCTCCCAGGCCGAGATGGCCTGTAGGAATTCGATGACGCCGGGCTGCGCGCGGTTCAAGCAATCGGCGGGGCGGTCATACCGGGTCTCAGGCGCGCAGCTGCGTGGACTGTGCGGTGTCGAACGCCAGGGTCTGGCCGTCCTCGGGAATCAGCAGCCTGGCGCTCACCCCCGCGCTGCGCGCCGCGCTGGCCAGCGCCGTTCTGCTGACGGGGCAGTGGCTGATGGCCTCCAGATGGTTGGCCAGCACCATGCCCTGGGCCAGTTGGACAAACTCGATGACCTCCTCGAGCCCCATGATGATGTCGCCACCCAGGTCGAAGCGGGCGCCGCCCGCGGGCACCACGCTGACCTGGGGCTGATGCCGCAGGAGGAAATCGCGCACGGTCGGGGTGAGGATGGTGTCGCCCGCCAGGTAGAGGCTGGGGGCATCGGGCATCTCGATCAGGTAGCCAACACCGTGCTCCATGAGCTTGCCGACCAGCCCCAGGCCGTGGGTGCAGGCGATCGTGCGGATGCTGCCGCCGAGGAAGGGGCTCGGCTGGGCGTGTTGTTGCGGCAGCGGCTGCACGTTCAGGCCCAGCCGCGCGAGATGCGGCGCGTCGTGGGGTGTGCAGATCACCGGAGTCTGCCGCTCGCGCAGCCAGCGCGCGCCGGCGCGATCCAGGTGGTCGAAGTGGCCGCGCTGGCAATGGGTGATCAGGCAGTGGGTGACCGACTCGAGCGCGGCGCTGGTGCCGGCCGGCAGCTCGACCAGCGGGTTGCGCTGCCGGGCGCCGAACAGGCGCAGCGGCGGCAGCGCGTCCTTGGCGGCCAGCATGGGGTCGACGAGGACGCGGTGCGGGCCGAGTTGGAGAATGATGGTGGCGTTGCGGATCTGCTGGATGTTCATCGGCTGTCCCTCTGGATAATGGCTCTATGGTGCCCAGTGGGACGCGGCGCCATAATGGCGGGAACAGACATAATTGATTCCTTTTAGGTCATGCTCGCCGCCATGCGAATCGGTCTCCTGCTGTTTCCCCGCTGCATGCCCGCCGGGCTGTTCGCCTTTGCCGATCTCCTGCATGCGGCCAATCGGCGGAGCGGGCGCGGCTTGTTCGAGGCCGACTATGTCGCCTTGCAGGCTGGGCCGGTCGAGTGCGCCCACGGCGTCACCCTGCAGGCGACGGCTTCTCTCGCCGAGCGGGAACTGGATGCCTTGCTGATCCCGGGCTTCTGGGCGGAGTCGGCGCAGCAGGTGGACGAGGTGCTGGCCGGGCATGCGCCGTTGATACGCGAGCTGTCGACGGGCAGCCGGCGTCTGCAGCTGTGGAGCTATTGCACGGGCGTCGGCCTGCTGGCGGCCAGCGGTCGCCTGGATGGGCAGCCGGCCACGGTGACCTGGTGGCTGGCGGAGACGCTGCGCCAGCGTTTTCCCCGGGTACACTGGCAGAGCGAGCAGAACTGCGTGTTCAACGCGAACACCGCCACGGCGTCCGGAGTGAATGGCTATCTGCCGATTGCCCAGGCTCTGATCGAGCGCAGCGTCAGCGCCGAGGTGGTCCGCGATCTCACCAGGCTCATGGTATTGCCGCGCCCGGTGGTGCCACATCCTGCATTTCAGGGCATGAGCCTGATGGAGCAGGCCGGCACGCTGCTGCGCCAGCTGCACGCCCTGGTCGAACGGCTGCCGGCCGAGCAGATCACGGTGGCGGTGCTGGCGAACCGGCTGGGCATGTCGGAGCGCACGCTGGCGCGCAAGGTGCTGGGCGAGACCGGGCAGGCGGTGGCGAGCTACGCCCGGCGGATCAAGCTGAACCAGGTCAGCGAGCGGCTCATGCTGACGGCGGCGTCCGTCACCACCATCAGTGCCGAGCTGGGCTTCAGCAGCGATTCCAATATGCGGCGCATGTACAAGGAACTGACCGGGCTGACGCCGGCCGAGTATCGCCAGCGCTTCGGGCGGCTCTAGCGCTGGGCTTCTAGGGGGTGCGGTACTGTTCCAGTCGGTGTTGCCAGGATGGTGCCTGTTTCAGCGTGCCGATTGTCCGATTCAGCTCCGGAAGCAACCGGGCATAACCAGTCGGCACCAGCAGGGAGCGTTGATAGGTGCGCAACGGCGGCTGGGCGACATATAGCTGGCTGCGCAGACCTTGCTGCTCCTGGAAATAGAAATCGAGGGTGCGCTTGCCAATCACGGCGGCGTCTAGCCAGCCACGTTGCAGCCGAAGCAGGTTGGCGCTCTCGCTGATGCCTGCCTCGCGGCTGATCCGCTCCTTGCCGAGCAGGTCGTCCAGCTCCGGGTAGCGATGCCCACTGACCACGCCCAGGCGTCGCCCGCCAAGCTGGTCGGCGGAAAGCCTGCTGACCTCGCCCTGGCTGCGGGAGACCAGTAGGTTGGCATCGTCGATGAAGGCCTCCGTCCATAGATGGCGTGGCGCGTCTCTGAACCAGTCGGGGCTGGTGCCCAACACGATGCCGTCGAGCTGGTCCTTCGACAACAGGTAGTCCAGGTGCCTGCGTGGAATCTGCCGCACGACGAAGCGGTACTGGGGCAGGTAAGCGTTCAATTGCTCGGCCAGGTCGTAATACAGCCCCTGCTGGCGCTTGCCATCGATCACATAGGGTGGCTTGTGCTGATAGCTGAACAGGGTGATCTCCTCGACTGCGTGTGCCGAGGCGCATAGCAAGCAGAGGCTCAGCAGCACAAGCCTGAACGACACCTGCAAGCCGGGTAGAGTCCATCTCATTGACTAATCTCCCTGTTCCGGGCGCCGCACCTGCGGAGATATTTTCAGGCGCGTCTCGGAATGACTGCGTAGCTCTGGCCGTCCCCGGCTCAGGATGAAGCGAATGAGACCTACACAACTGACTGCATTGCCCTCCTCATAATTCCATTGTGGCAGACGCGGTCGGACTGAAGGTACTGCCGATCCGCTTGGCGGCTTGCAGCTGTGGCCATGAGGCCTGACGCGCCACTGAAAGCAAAAGGGCCGCATGAGCGGCCCTTCTGCGGTGCTGGCGTCAGCCTCAGACCGGCTCTTGCGCTTCCTCGCCACGCTCAAGCGCCACCTGGCGGATCGACAGGCGAATCTCTGCCGGCAGTACGCGCTTGGCCGCGCCTTCCACCAGTTCCGCCAGCTGCGGATGGTGGCTGAGCTTGCCTTCGCCGTTCTGGCGCAGCACGCCCTGGTCCAGCAGGGTCTGGATGAAGTGGCGGAACAGGCTCTTGTCGAAGAACTCCGGGGCGTTGAGGCCGTGGAGGATCGACAGGCGCTGGGCCATGACCACGCAGAGGTTCTCCAGCTCTTCCGCGCTCAGGGCATATTGCCCGGCGTTGAGGAGCAAGGCGGTGGCCATGTAGAAGCGCTGCAGGGTCTGCACGATGGCGCGGGCCAGCAGGGTGAGCAGGACGAACTGGCGCGAGCTGGGCGCCGGGCGGATGAACATGTCGTCCTCGCGGCGCAGCAGGCCCTGTTCGACGAAGGCCTCCAGCCACTGGTCGACCACGCCTTCCAACTCGTCCACGGACCAGCGGATGAACAGCTCCGACTGCAGGTACGGGTAGAGCGCACCGACGTAGCGCAGGATCTGCTCGCGGCTCATGCGCGAGCTGCTGAGGAAGAAGCTGGCCAGCAGGGCAGGCAGGGCGAACACGTGCAGCACGTTGTTGCGGTAGTAGGTCATCAGGACGGCGTTCTGCTCGTCCAGGTAGAGGATCTTGCCCAGGGCGTCCTTCTGCTCGGCCAGCAGGTCCATGCTCTGCACGTAGCGGATCAGGTCCTGACCATCGCCCTGCGGCAGGGTGGCGTGGGGCGAGTAGGGCACCTTGCGCAGCAGCGCCAGGTACAGGTCGAGCACGCGGGTCAAGGCCTGCTCGTCCAGCGCCAGCTTGGCGGTGGAAAGCAGGGCCAGGCCGACCAGGTTGACCGGGTTGATCGCCGCCGCCTCGTTGAGGTGCTGCGCCACGCGCTCGCCGAGGCGGTTGGTGGTCGCGTTCAACCAGGCCGGGCGGAACTGCTCGCCATGATCCTGGGTGCGCCAGCCCGGCTGCTCGGCGTCGAGGAACTCGGCCAGCTTGATCGGCTCGCCGAAGTTGACGTGAACGCTGCCGAAGCGCTGCTTCCGAATGGCGCCGATGACCTTGAAGATGTCGAAGATCGACTCCTTCTTTTTCGCCGCGCCGCGCAGCTCTCCCAGGTAGGTGCGGCCTTCCAGCACGCGCTCGTAGCCGATATAGACCGGCACGAAGGCGATTGGCAGGCGGTTCGAGCGCAGGAAGCTGCGCAGGGTGATGGCCAGCATGCCGGTCTTCGGCTGCAGGGTGCGGCCGGTACGCGAGCGACCGCCCTCGACGAAGTACTCGACCGGGAAGCCCTTGCTGAACAGGGTGTGCAGGTATTCGTTGAACACCGCGGTGTACAGCGGATTGCCCTTGAAGGTGCGGCGCATGAAGAAGGCGCCGCCGCGGCGCAGGATGCCTCCCACCACCGGCATATTGAGGTTGATGCCGGCGGCGATGTGCGGCGGCGTCAGACCGTTGCGGAACAGCAGGTAGGACAGCAGCAGGTAGTCGATATGGCTACGGTGGCAGGGCACGTAGATGATCTCGTGACCGTGGGCGATGTCGCGCACCGCCTCCAGGTGGTTGACCTGGATGCCCTCGTACAGCTTGTTCCAGAACCAGCTGAGCACCGTCTCCAGGAAGCGGATGGCGGTGTAGGTGTAGTCCGAGGCGATCTCGTTGCCGTAGCGCAGGGCCTGGGCCTCGGCCTTCTCCTGGCTGATCTTCTCGCGCTCCATCTCCTCGCGGATGGCCTGACGGACCAGTGGGCCGTGGATCAGACCTTTCACCAGGTTGCGCCGGTGCGACACGTCCGGGCCGATCACCGTGGTCTTCAGGTTGCGGAAGTGCACGCGCAGGATGCGCTGGACCATGCGCTGGGTGCGCTCGCGGCCCTTGTTCTGGTCGAGCAGTTCGCGCAGGTGGATCGGGGCGGAGAACTGCACGCGGGTCTTGCGCCCGAGGATCAGGATGCTGACCAGCTTGCGCAGGCGCCCGGTGACGGCCCAGGTGTCGGCGAACAGCAGCTTCCACGGGCTGGTTTCGCGGTCCGGCGACTGGCCCCAGAACACGCTGACCGGGACGATTTGCGCGTCATCCAGGGCGTTGCCGTCGAGGCTGGCGAGAATGCGTTGCAGGGTCGGCGGGGTACCGCGCTTGTCGTGGCCGCCGAACCAGCTGGGCGAGCGGGTCAGGTAGAAGAAACCGGCCGGCTCCAGTTGCTCGCCGAGCGCCACCGGCAATACCGGGCGTGGCAGGCCGGCCTTGGTGCATTCCTTGTCGACCACTGCCAGGTCCGCCGCCGAGGGCTGCTGCAGCACGTAGAACACCGGCTTGCTGCGATCCAGGCGCAGGTTGAAGGACGACTGGTTGATGGTTTCCGAGCGTACCCAGAGGTACAGCAGACGACGCAGGGCACCAAAGGCGAGGCGGTGAAGCGGGGAGCGGGTCATACGTGGGCGACTGTGGAAACGAGCAAGCGCTCGGGGCGGCTAGTGTGCCGTATTCGGTGAGCGGCGGCAAAAAAGCCATGCAGTACAAGTGTTCACCAGGCCGCGGATTTCCTGGCCTGCAGACCATCCTGCAACTTTTCCTCATGGCCGTTGTCTTGCCTTGCCGCGGGTCGACTTTTATAGTCCGCCAGCGTTTGCAAAGGCCCCCGAGGTCAGCATGGCCCGGGGCTTATCCCGTAGGGACAAGAGCCATGATCGAAATAAAAAATCTAACCAAGCGTTTTGCCCAACATACGGCCGTCGATGGCCTCAGCTTTCAGGTCCAGCAGGGGGAAGTGCTGGGCTTTCTCGGCCCCAACGGCGCCGGCAAATCCACCACCATGAAGATGCTCACCGGGTTCCTGGCGCCGACCTCCGGCACCGCCAGCATTCTCGGTTTCGACATCCAGAACGACACCCTCAAGGCCCAGCAGCAGATCGGCTACCTGCCCGAAGGCGCGCCCTGCTATGGCGACATGACGGTGCGTGGCTTCCTCGAATTCATCGCCGAGGTCCGTGGTTTCCGCGGCGTCGAGAAGAGGCAGCGCGTGCAGCGCGCGGTCGAGCAGGTGGAGCTGCAGCATGTGCTGGAGCAGAGCATCGAGACCCTGTCCAAGGGCTTCAAGCGCCGCGTCGGCCTGGCCCAGGCGATCCTGCATGATCCGCGCGTGCTGATCCTCGACGAGCCCACCGACGGCCTCGACCCGAACCAGAAGCACCAGGTGCGCCAGCTGATCCAGAGCCTGGCCAAGGACAAGATCGTGATCATCTCCACCCACATCCTCGAAGAGGTGTCGGCGGTGTGCACCCGCGCCGTGGTGATCGCCGCCGGCAAGCTGGTGGCCGACGGTACGCCGCTGGAGCTGGAGAGCCGTTCGCGCTACCACCAGGCGGTGACCCTGGTCGCCGCCGGCGAGCTGGACCGCGAGGCCCTGGCGGCGCTGCCGGGCGTGATCGCCGTGGAAGACAACGCCGAGGGCAGCCTGACTCTGGTGGCCGCGCCCGGCCAGGTGATCTTCCCGCAGGTCAACGAACTGATTCGCCAGCGCGGCTGGCAGGTGACGGAGCTGGACGTGGAACGCGGCCGGCTCGATGAAGTGTTCCGCAGCCTGACCCGGGGAGAGGCGGCATGAAGCAGTTGCCCGTGATCTTCAAACGCGAGCTGGCCAGCTATTTCGCTACTCCTCTTGCGTACGTGTTCATCCTGATCTTCCTGGTGCTGTCCGGGGTCTTCACCTTCTACCTCGGCGGCTTCTACGAAAGCGGCCAGGCGGACCTGTCGCCGTTCTTCAACTTCCACCCCTGGCTGTACCTGTTCCTGGTGCCGGCCATCGCCATGCGCCTGTGGGCCGAGGAGCGCAAGTCCGGCTCCATCGAGCTGCTGATGACCCTGCCGATCACCCGCGCCGAGGCGGTGCTGGGCAAGTTCCTCGCCGCCTGGGTGTTCGCTGGCATCGCCCTGCTGCTGACCTTCCCGATGATCATCACGGTCAACTACCTGGGCGAGCCGGACAACGGTGCGATCTTCACCGGCTACTTCGGCAGCTGGCTGCTGGCGGGCTCCTATCTGGCCATCGGCTCGTGCATGTCGGCCCTGGCCAAGAACCAGGTGATCGCCTTCATCCTCGCCGTCAGCGCCTGCTTCCTGTTCATCGTCAGCGGCTTCCCGATGGTGCTCGACGCACTGGCCTGGGCGCCGCAGTGGGCCGTCGACGCGGTCGCCTCGCTGTCCTTCCTGACCCGCTTCGACGCGATCAGCAAGGGCGTGATCGACCTGCGCGACCTGCTCTATTTCATCACCCTGATGGGCGCCTGGCTGGCTGCCACCGCCATCGTGGTCGATCTGAAGAAGGCTGACTGACCATGAAGAAACTGATGTATTCCGGCGCCGGCCTGCTGCTGATCGCCGTGGCCTTTCTGGCCTTCAACATGCTCTCGGCCCTGGGCCTGGGCAATGTGCGCCTGGACCTGACCGAGCAGAAGCTCTACACCATCTCCGAAGGCACCGAGCGCATCCTTGGCGAGCTGGACGAGCCGATCAACCTGTACTTCTTCTACTCCGACAAGTCCGCCCGCGACCTGGCCGTGCTGCGCAACTACGCGGTGCGTGTGGAGGAGATGCTCAAGGCCTACGAGCGTGCGGCCAACGGCAAGATCAAGCTGCACATCATCGACCCCGAGCCGTTCTCCGAGGACGAGGACAAGGCCGCCGGCTTCGGCCTGCAGGCCGTGCCGGCGAACCAGAGCGGCGAGCAGATCTACTTCGGCCTGGCCGGCACCAACGCGGTGGACGACAAGCAGGTCATCCCGTTCTTCCCGCTGGACCAGGAGGAGTTCCTCGAATACCAGCTGAGCCAGCTGGTGCAGGGCCTGGCCAAACCGGAGCGGCCGGTGATTGGCCTGCTCAGTGGGCTGCAGCTCAATGGCGGCTTCGACATGATGGCGCGCCAGCCGATGGCGCCCTGGATGGTGATGGAAGAGGTGCGCCAGCTGTTCAAGATCGACAGCCTCAAGGCCGGCATCGACAAGATTCCGGACCAGGTCTCGGTGCTTCTGCTGGTGCACCCGAAGAACCTGCCGCAGCCGACCCTGTACGCCATCGACCAGTTCGTCCTGCGCGGCGGCAAGCTGCTGGTGTTCGTCGACCCGCTCAGCGAGGCGGACAACGCACCGCCGATGATGCCGGGCGATGACGAGGGCAAGGCCTCCGACCTGGAGCCGCTGTTCAAGGCCTGGGGCCTGCGCATGGTGCCGGACAAGGTGCTCGGTGACGGCTCCTACGCGCTGTCCGTGAGCATGGGCCAGGGCCAGCGCCCGGCGCGCCATGCCGCCTGGCTGGCGCTGCCGAAGCGGGCGATGAACCAGGACGACGTGGCCACCTCCAGCCTGGAGAGCCTGAACATCGCCACCGCCGGCATCCTCGAGCCGGTCGAGGGCGCCAAGACCCAGTTCGTACCGCTGCTGCAGAGCTCCGAGTACGCCATGCCGTTCGATGCCGCGCGCTTCGCCACCCTGGCCAACCCAGAAGAGCTGATCCGCGACCTGGAGCCGACCGGCGAGCGCTATGCCATCGCCGCGCGCATCAGCGGCCCGGCGCAGTCGGCCTATCCGAACGGTATCGAAGGGCAGAAGGACGGTCTGAAGTCGGCGGAGAACATCAATGTGATAGCCGTGGCCGACACCGACCTGCTGACCGACCGCATGTGGGTGCAGGTGCAGGACTTCTTCGGCCAGCGCGTGCCGCAGCCGTTTGCCGACAACGCCGGTTTCGCCATCAACGCCCTGGACAACCTGTCCGGCAGCGATGCGCTGATCAGCGTGCGTTCGCGCGGCCGCTTCAGCCGTCCGTTCGAGGTGGTCGAGGCCCTGCAGCGCGATGCCGAGGCGCAGTTCCGGGTCAAGGAAGAGGACCTGCAGAAGCGCCTGGCCGAGACCGACCAGAAGCTCGCCTCGCTGCAGCAGCAGGACCCGAGCAAGCCGCTGGAGCTGACCCCCGAGCAGCAGGCCACGGTGCAGCAGTTCATCGCCGAGAAGCTGCGCATCCGCAAGGAACTGCGCGAGGTGCGCTTCCAGCTGAACGCGCAGATCGAGGACCTTGGCCGCACCCTCAAGCTGGTCAATATCCTCGCCGTGCCGCTGCTGCTGACCCTCGGCGTGCTGGCCCTGTGGCTGTGGCGCCGGCGCAAGGCCGCATGACCCGTGCAAGGGGGGAGGGCATGGCCCTTTCCCCTTCGCCTTCCCTTTTCGTATTGACCGACTCCTTGATTGAGGAGAACAGCCTATGAATCGCAAAACCCTGTTCGTGCTGGGCGTGCTGGCGCTCGCCCTGGTGGCCGGCTGGTACTTCACCAGTCAGGTACAGAAACCCCGCGCGCCCGTGCAGGCCGAGGCCTGGTTGCCGGGCCTGCAGACGGCGCAGGTCGAGGCCATCGAGATCCGGCGCGTCGGCCAGCCGCTGGTGCGCCTGCAGCGTCGCGAGTCCGGCTGGGTGTTGCCGGACAAGGCCGATTACTCGGCCAATCAGGCGGCCATCGGCGCGCTGCTCAAGGCGCTGGCCGAGGCGCGCAAGGTCGAGCCGCGCACGGCCAACCCCGAGCTGTACGGGCGCCTCGGCCTGGCCGACAAGGGCGAGCCCGAGCAGCAGGGCGTGCGCGTCACCCTGCAGTCGGAAGGCCAGCCGCCGCTGTCGTTGCTGATCGGCAAGCCCGGTCAGCAGTCCGGACAGCTGGTGCGCCGTGGCGACGAGGCGCAGAGCTGGCTGGTCAGCCAGCGCATCGAACTGCCTGCCACCGAACTGGAGTGGCTGGATCGCCGCGTCACCGCGGTGCCGTTCACCTCGGTGCGCGAGTTGCAGCTGCGGCATGCCAGTGGCGAGCGTCTGACCCTGTTCCGCGACAAGGCCGAGGACGCTCACCTGCAGGTGCGCGAGTTGCCCAAGGGTAAGCGCCTGGCCTTCAACGGTGCCGCCGATAGCATGGGCCAGTTCTTCGCCGACCTGCGTTTCGCCGACGCCGCGCCGTTGGCGCAGCTGACCTTCGAGGGCAAGCCAGCGTTGCAATTCAGCCTGGTCACCCTCGCCGGCAAGCGCCTTTCGGGCAGCCTGTATGGCAAGGCCGACCAGTACTGGCTGCTGCTCGATCAGGGTAGTGATCTATCGGCTGCCGAGCTGTCGGGGCGTAGCGATTGGGCCTACCGTCTGGAGGCTTATCAGTACCAGAGCCTGGCGAAAAAGCTGACCGAACTGCTCGCCGCGGGCTGAGCAAAAACGGCTGCAGGCCCTGTGCCATGGGCCTTGCAGACGGCCGAAAAAATCCCTTGGCAAGACGAACGCTTGTTTTATACTCGCGAGGCGGTCGCATCAGGACGCCTTTCGGAATACCGCTCCACGCTCGTGTTGGCCGGGGTCGGAAAGAAGAAGAAGAACGTTTGCGCCGAACCGTCGAAGCCCATCGGGGCAACAACAAAATCGAGAATCGAGGGAAGTGGTAATGGCTGATCGTGAGGTCGGAACCGTCAAGTGGTTCAATGATTCCAAGGGGTATGGCTTCATTCAACGCGAAAGCGGTCCGGACGTATTCGTCCACTACCGCGCCATCCGTGGCGAGGGTCACCGTTCTCTGGTTGAAGGCCAGCAGGTCGAGTTCTCCGTGATCCAGGGCCAGAAAGGCCTGCAAGCGGAAGACGTGTCCAAGGTCTGACCGAAGACCCGCTACACGACAAAAGGCCCGTCAGCGACGGGCCTTTTGCTTTTCAGGCTTGGACAGGTCAGAGACGTTTCGCCAGCTCCTTTGAAGCGGCTGCACCAACCTTTGCGGCGGGCTCTACGACCTTATCTATGTGGGCTATTCCCGGGCTGTTGGCTTCACCTGCGAGCTTGTGTTCTAGCTCATCGATCAGGATCTGCTGGATCGCTTGATAGACCTCAGGGTCCCGACTCCGAAAGTAATCGGCGGCCTCGTTCAGCTCTCGCTCAACAATTGCCTCAATGACGGCAGTACTTCTCCAGATCGCGCGGCGCCCTGCGAGAGCTGTGACGACGCCATACAGAATTCCTCCTATGCACCAGAAAACAGGAGCTATCACTGTCCTCACCCCTCTGGCATGCATGAGTTTTCCGAAAATTTCGAAATGCTCTACCTCATGTCGGTGCATCTCGTTTAGCTGAGAAAGCATATTCCGGTACAGCAGCGTTGCTATCAGTCGGTGACCCCAATAAACCCCGGTGGCGCCTTTCTCGCATGCATGAATGATGCGCAGATGACGTTGGTAGGACCGATCTGAAAGTAGCGTTTGCATGTGTGGAACTACTCAGAGGCTTCGTGATGAGAGTGGGTGGTCAGCGTGCCGCCGCTTACCTGCTCACTCCGTACGCCAGATAAATTCCTGCTCGCCTTCGGCGTTGACCTTGATCCAGCGGTCGGCGTCTTCCTCGCCCTGTTCCTCGCTCCAGCCGCCGGTGGAGCAGCGGATCTCCACGCCGAGCGCGGCGAAGGCGGCATGGGCGCAGGCGACGTCGTCGGCCCAGGGCGTGGCCTCGCTCTCCAGCATCAGGCTGTGCCACTTGCCCACGGCCTTGGGCAGGAACACCACCGGAATCGCGCCGGCCTGGCACTTGAAGGTCTGGCCGCGCTGCTGCCACTCGCTGCAGGAGCCGAAGACCTCGCTCAACCAGGCCGTGATGGCGTCCTGGCTGGCGTCCTTGAGGTAGATCTCGATATCGGGTTGGCGCATGGTGGGCTCTCTAGATTTTCTCGATCCAATCGTAGCGAATGGATACGGTCACTTCGAAGTCTTCGGCGATCACAGCGGCGCGGCGTTCGGCGCTGGCGCGCCAGCCGTGCGGGGTCATGGCCAGCAGATCGGCGCGGGCCTGGGCGTCGGTCAGCTGCAGCGGGAACGTGATGGTCTCGCTGTGGGCCAGGCGCATGCCCGCGGGGATCAGCTCCAGGTGCTTCTGGTCGTCGTAGTCGCGCACCTCGTCGTACAGCTTCTGTCGCAGTTCTATCAGGTGCATGCGGGTCGGGCCCATGCGCAGCAGGCCGCCGCCGGGCTTGAGCAGGCGCAGCGCCTCCTGCCAGTCCAGCGGGCTGAACACGCTGGCCAGCAGGTCGCAGCTGGCATCGCTCAACGGCACGCGGGCCATGCTCGCTACCAGCCAGCTGAGCTCCGGCGCACGCTTGCAGGCGCGCTTCACCGCCTCACGGGAGATGTCCAGGGCATAGCCGTCGGCGCCGGGCAGCAACTCGGCGAGCTGCGTGGTGTAGTAGCCCTCGCCACAACCGATATCCAGCCAAGTGCGTGGGCCGCGCTCGGCGGCCAGTTCGGCCAGGCGCCTGGCCAGCGGCGCGTAATGACCGCCGTCGAGGAAGCGCCGGCGTGCCTCGACCATGGCCTGGTTGTCACCAGGGGCGCGGCTGTTCTTGTGCTGCACCGGCAGCAGGTTGTAGTAGCCCTGGCGGGCGCGGTCGAAGCGGTGGTTGGCCGGGCAGGCCAGGCCATTGTCGACCGCGCTCAGCGGCGCCTGGCAGATCGGGCAGATCAGCATGCGAAAAATCCATGAACAGGCCGTCGCGAGCGGCCCGAGAGCAAGGCGGACGGAACGCAGCGATGAGACATATCGAATAGATAGGCGAGGAGCGAGTACCGCCTCACAGCCGATTGCGGCTGAACCGCCGCAGGCGGGCCCGAAGGGCGAGCATCGCGAGTCACGCAGCTATCGGGTTGCGTAGCAGGCATGTTCATGGATTTTCATGCGAGCAGTTTGACCAGGGTCTGGTAGTAGACCTCGGTGAGCAGGTCCAGGTCGCTGGCCAGCACCCGCTCGTTGATCTGGTGGATGGTGGCGTTGACCGGGCCCAGCTCGACCACTTGCGTACCCAGAGTGGCGATGAAGCGACCGTCCGAGGTGCCACCGGAGGTGGACGGCGTGGTGTCGCGGCCGGTGACGGACTTGATGCTGGCGGCCACGGCGTCGAGCAGTTCGCCCGGCTGGGTGAGGAACGGCAGGCCGGAGAGGGCCCAGTCGATGTGGTAGTCCAGCCCATGCTTGTCGAGGATGGCGGTGACCCGTTGCTGCAGGCCTTCGACGGTCGACTCGGTGGAGAAGCGGAAATTGAACACCGCTTTCAGCTCGCCCGGGATCACGTTGGTCGCGCCGGTGCCGGAGTTGAGGTTGGACACCTGGAAGCTGGTCGGCGGGAAGTAGGCGTTGCCGTCGTCCCAGTGCTCGGCGGCCAGCTCGGCCAGGGCGCCGGCGGCCAGGTGAATCGGGTTCTTGGCCAGGTGCGGGTAGGCCACGTGGCCCTGCTTGCCGCGCACGGTGAGCGTGGCGCCGAGGGAGCCGCGGCGGCCGTTCTTCACCACGTCACCGAGCAGGGTGGTGCTGGAGGGTTCGCCGACGATGCACCAGTCCAGGCGGTCGCCGCGCTCGCGCAGGCGCTCGACCACGGCCTTGGTGCCGTGGTGGGCCGGGCCTTCCTCGTCGCTGGTGATGAGGAAGGCGATGGCGCCCTTGTGGTTCGGATGGTCGGCGACGAAGCGCTCCACGGCGATGATCATCGACGCCAGGCTGCCCTTCATGTCTGCCGCACCGCGGCCGCAGAGCATGCCTTCGTCGTCCACGCGCACGTCGAACGGCTGGTACTGCCAGGCTTCCAGCGGGCCGGTCGGCACCACGTCGGTGTGGCCGGCGAAGCACAGTACCGGGCCGTCGCTACCGCGTTTGGCCCAGAAGTTTTCCACGTCCTCGATACGCATGCGCTCCACCGCGAAGCCGAGTGCGGCCAGGCGGCGCATCATCAGCTCCTGGCAGCCTTCGTCGACCGGGGTCACCGACGGGCGGCGGATCAGGTCGAAGGCAAGCTCCAGGGTAGGCGTGAGGCTAGGAGAGGGGGCGGTCATTGCGGCTCCGGAACGGCGGAAGTCAGAAAGGCGGCCATTCTAAAGCAAAACGATGGTGCCGAAGACGGTAGCAGCGAGCTCTGCTCGCGAAGTGTTACCGCGCAGTTCGCGAGCAGAGCTCGCTCCTACAAAGCAAAACGGCGGCCCCAAGGCCGCCGTTTCGTAGGGTGGATCGCGCTTCATCGATCCACCGAGCGCAGTCCAGGTGAATGTACAAGGCGACATCCACCCCGCGAGCTATCAGGCCGCGCCAGCCGGCTCACCGGCGTCCTTTTCCTGCGGCTTGGGCAGGGAGGACAGCAGGGCCATCAGCAGCGCCGCCAGGTACGGCAGCGACTGCACCAGCAAGGTGGCGACCCAGAACTTCACGTCGGCGTTGCCGATGTCCTGGGCGAAGCTGATGCCGATCGCCGCGCCCCACAGCAGGAGCATGACGAACACCTCTTCGCGGGCCTCGGCCAGGGCCACCATGATGCCGTGGTTGCTGGCCATCTTCGGCGTGCGGAAGAACGGGATGGTCTTGGTGAAGGTCCCGTACAGCACCGCCTTGGCGATGGTGTGCGACAACGCCAGGCCGGCGATGGCCGCCTGGAACGAGCGCGCCAGGTCCACGCCCACCGCCTTGCGGTAGAGGAACATGATCTTGCCGAACTTGAAGAAGAACAGCGCCAGCGGTGGGATGGCGAAGATCATCAGCGGCGGGTCGACCCGGTTCGGCACGATGATCATCGCCGCCGACCAGAGCAGGGCGCCGACGGTGAAGAAGATGTTCAGGCCATCGGCGATCCACGGCAACCAGCCGGCGATGAAGTGGTAGCGCTGGCCGCGGGTCAGCTCCGAGCCTTCGCCGCGGAACAGGCTGCGCGCGTGGCCCTTCATGATCTGGATGGCGCCATAGGCCCAGCGGAAGCGCTGCTTCTTGTAGTCGATGAAGGTGTCGGGCATCAGGCCACGACCGAAACTTTCGTGGGCGTAGGCCGCCGAGTAGCCCTTCTCGAACACGCGCAGGCCCAGCTCGGCGTCTTCGCAGATGGTCCAGTCGGCCCACTTCAGCTCGTCCATCACGCTGCGGCGGATCATGGTCATGGTGCCGTGCTGGATGATCGCGTCGCGGTCGTTGCGGGTGACCATGCCGATGTGGAAGAAGCCCTTGTACTCGGCGTAGCAGAGCTTCTTGAAGGTGCTTTCGTCACCGTCGCGGTAGTCCTGCGGCGACTGCACCACGGCGA
Source organism: Pseudomonas sp. GD04019 (assembly GCF_029837695.1). Taxonomy (GTDB): domain Bacteria; phylum Pseudomonadota; class Gammaproteobacteria; order Pseudomonadales; family Pseudomonadaceae; genus Aquipseudomonas. Next base: position 298,304 of record NZ_JAOEEA010000001.1, on the reverse strand, counting down.
TCTGCGGATCGCTGAAGTGCGGCACCATGTGCTTGAGCCAGTTCTTGTTGACGCAGTAGTCGGAGTCGATCACCGCGATCACTTCGGCATCCGGCGCGGTGTGCGGCAGGATGTAGTTCAGCGCGCCGCCCTTGAAGCCTTCGATGGGCGCCACGTGGAAGAAGCGGAAGCGCTCGCCGAGCTGCTGGCAATAAGCCTCGACCGGTTCCCAGACCTTCGGGTCCTTGGTGTTGTTGTCGATGATGATGACTTCGTAGTCCGGGTAGTCCAGGGCCGCCAGGGCGTCCAGGGTCTGCTTCACCATCTCCGGCGGTTCGTTGTAGCAGGGCACGTGGATCGACACCTTGGGCCGGTAGGCGGTGTCGGTCAGCACTGGCAGGAACGGCCGGCGGCGGGTGCGGGTCCAGGCCGTTTCGGCCAGCTCATGGGCTTCGGTGAGCAGGACGATAAAGACGCCCAGCGCGCCGATGCCGAGCAGGCCGCCGACAGTCAGGCTGAACCAGGTGCTGTACTGCTGGCTGTAGTCGTAGGCGATCCACACCAGGGCGGAGCCGCCGACGAAGGCGACGAAGGTCAGGAAGGTGCGGCCGCGCTGGCGCAGGGCGGAACCGTCGATCAGCATCAGGGCCAGGGCCAGCATGCCCATCACCACCGAAGCCACGGCCAGCATGCGCCATTGCGGAATGGCCACTACCGGGCCTTCGAAGGCGAACTTGGCCTGGCGGTCGAGGTTGTACACGCCCCAGTAGGCGCCTACCGAACCTTCTTCACTCGCCTTCCACGGCTGGTCGAAGGCCTCGATGACGAAGTAGTTGTAGCCCTTGGAGTTCAAGGTGTTGACCAGGTTGCGCAGGTACACGGCCTGTTCGGCCTGATCCGCCTCGGCGCCGCCACGGGTGCGGCCGTTGCTCGGCCAGCCCACTTCGGAGAGCAGCAGCGGCTTCTTCGGGAACAGGCGCTTCATGTCCTTGGCGCGCTCGAGGACGAACTCGGTGGAGTCCTCCATCGGCACGAATTCCCAGTACGGCAGCACGTGAGCGGCGATCAGGTCGACGTGCTTGGCCAGCTCGGGGTTTTCCTGCCAGATGTGCCACTGCTCGGAGGTACTCACCGGCACCTTGACCGCGGCGCGGACCCGGTCGATGTAAGCGATCAGGTCCTTGACCTCGATCTCCTGGCGGAACAGCGCCTCGTTACCCACGGTGACCCGCACCACGCTGCGCGACTCGTTAGCCAACTCGATGGCCTTGGCGATTTCGCGCTCGTTGCGCTCCAGGTCGTTGCCGATCCACACGCCGAGGGTCACGCGCAGGCCGAATTCCTCGGCCAGGCGCGGGATGTCCGCCAGCTTGCCGTCCACCGAGTAGGTGCGGATGCTGTCGGTCTGCTTGCTCAGCAGTTCCAGGTCGGAACGGATCTGCGCGTCGCTCGGGTAGACGCCGGTCTGCGGGCTCTGCCCGACACGGAACGGCGAGAAGGAGAAGCCGGAGATCTGCTCCGGCCAGTCCGGGGCACTGACCGGACGGTTGTAGAGTGCCCAGAGGCCGGTGAACAGGGCGGCGACCGCCACGATGACCACCAGATTGATACCGAGTTTGCGCGTTGGCATGGCTGCTTAGAGGTTCCGCAGAAAGGAACAGGGAAAGGGCCGGCGGACGCCGGTCGGCGCGCATGCTACCCCGCAGCCACTGGCCTGTATAGCACCGCCGGACCTGCGACAGGCGCGCCTGTCCGGCTTGGGCAGGCGCAGCCGCCGCGGAGTTCCATCGCGCGTCGTCACAGGGCGCGCAGGAGGATGCGTGCGCAGGCCGGCAGGTCGATCGCCGGGCGCTCGCCGCTGGCGTCGCGGCGTTGCAGCTGGGTCAGCACTTCCTCCACGGCTTCGGCGTCCAGGCCGTGGGCGGACAGGCGGGTGGCCACGCCCATACGGCGGAAGAAACCCTCGGTGGCGGCGATGGCGGCGACGATGCGCTGCTCCGAGCCGCCCTGCAGGCCCCACACCCGCTCGGCGTACTGCAGCTGCTTGGCCAGGTGCGCCGGTTCGCGCTCGCCGAGCAGCGCCGGCAGCAGCAGGGCCATGCTCTGCGCGTGGTCGAGGTGATAGAGCAGGCTGAGCTGGCGGCCGAGCACGTCCAGGCCGTCGTCCTGCGGCGCGCCGCAGCCGAGCAGGCCGCTGCGCGCTTGGCTGGCGCACCACATCAGGTTGGCCCGGCTGGCGTAGTCCAGCGGGTTGGCCAGGGCCTTGGGGCCTTCCTCCAGCAGGGTCAGCAGCAGGCCCTCGGCCTGGCGGCTCTGCAGCGGCGTGTCGCTGGGCAGGGCGAGGTACTGCTGCAGGGTATGCACGAAGGTGGCGACCACGCCGTTGCCGATCTGCCGTGGCGGCAGGCTGAAGGTGGTGCAGGGGTCGAGCACGGCGAAGCGCGGGTACAGGCAGGGGCTGGAGAACGGCAGGCGCGCCTGCAGGCCGGCGTGGCAGAGCACGCCGTGGGGATTGCTCTCCGAGCCGGTGGCGGCCAGGGTCGGCACGCAGCCCAGGGGCAGGGCACGGCGGATCGGCGTGCCGCTGAGCAGGTCGAACGGCTCGCCGGGGTAGGCCAGGGCGGCGGCGATGAACTTGCTGCCATCGATCACCGAGCCGCCGCCGACGGCGAGGATGAAGTCGCAATGTTCGTGGCGGGCCTGTTCCACCGCGCGCAGCAGGGTGCTGTACTGCGGGTTGGCCTCGATGCCGGCGAAGCGGCTGATCCAGTGGCCGGCCAGGGCCTGCTCGACCTCCTGCCACACGCCGTTCTGCAGGATGCTGCCACCGCCGTGGGTGACCAGCACCCGGCTGTCGGCGGGAATCTGCTGGGCCAGGCCGGCGATCTGTCCGGCGCCGAACAGGATGCGTGTCGGGTTGTAATAGTTGAAGTTGCGCATGGCGAACTCCACGCGGACCGTCCATGCACTATAGCGAAGCGTGCGTCGGCCCCTGGCCGTATAATGCCGGCCGATTCTTGAGGGCGGTGAGATGGCAGACGAACAGCGCTTCGGCGGTATAGCCCGGTTGTACGGGCGCGAGGGGCTGGAGCGCCTGGCGGCGGCGCACGTGGCGGTGGTCGGCATCGGCGGCGTCGGCTCCTGGGCGGCCGAGGCCTTGGCCCGCTCCGGGGTCGGCGAGATCTCGCTGTTCGATCTGGACGACGTGTGCATCACCAACACCAATCGCCAGGTCCACGCCATCGACGGCGCCGTGGGCAAGGCCAAGGTCGACGAGATGGCCGCACGCATCCGCGCCATCAACCCGGCCTGCACCGTGCACGCGGTGGCCGACTTCGTCACCCGCGAGACCATGGCCGAGTACATCACCGAGCAGCTCGATGCGGTGATCGACTGCATCGACAGTGTGGCGGCCAAGGCGGCGCTGATTGCCTGGTGCAAGCGGCGCAAGATCCAAATCGTCACCACCGGCGGTGCTGGTGGGCAGGTCGACCCGACGCAGATCCAGGTCGCCGACCTCAACAAGACCTTCAACGACCCGCTGGCCGCCAAGGTGCGCAGCACCCTGCGCCGCGACTACAACTTCTCCCGTACGCCGGGGCGCACCTACAGCGTGCCCTGCGTGTTCTCCACCGAGCAGCTGCGCTACCCCAAGCCGGACGGCACTGTATGCCAGGCCAAGGGCTTCGTCGGCGAGGGAGTGAAACTCGACTGCGCCGGTGGTTTCGGCGCGGTGATGATGGTCACCGCGAGCTTCGGCATGGCCGCGGCGGCGCGCATCATCGACAAGCTGGTGGCTGGCGCGCGGCGCCCGGCCGAGCGCGCGGGCAAATCCGACTAGTCTTCTTCCGCGCCCGAGGGCGCCACTGAGAGTTTCCCGATGAACAACAACGACGTGCTGCGCAGCCTGCGCTACCTGCTGGATATCAGCGATGCCCAGCTGGCCGGTATCTGCCAGCTGGCCGACTACAGCCTCGCCCCCGAGGCGGTGGCGCCGCTGCTGAAGAAGGACGACGAAGAGGGCTTCCAGCCCTGCACCGATGAGGTGCTGGGGCACTTTCTAGCCGGTCTGGTACTGCACAAGCGCGGCCGCGACGAGAGTCGCCCGCCACTGCCGGTGGAGAAGCGCCTGACCAACAACATCATCCTCAAGAAGCTGCGGGTGGCCTTCGAACTGCGTGACGACGACATGCACGAGATCCTGCGTGCCGCCGACCTGCCGATGACCAAGGCCGAGCTCAGCGCCCTGTTCCGCAGCCCCGAGCACAAGAACTACCGCGCCTGTGGTGACCAGCTGCTGCGCAACTTCCTCCGCGGCCTGACCCAGCGTCTGCGCGGCTGACGGGTGGGGGCCGCCCTCAATGTGCGGCTCGACTAAGCTGTAACGGGTGTGGAGTGGCCAGGCCACTCGAACACAGGGACGCACAGTGGTCCGTGTCGTGAGGTGCCCAGTGTTTCAGTCGTCTGTCTGCCCTTGCCACAGGTTGTCACGCTTGCCGCTGCTGCGCGGTCTGCTGCTGGGCGTGCTACTGGCATTCGTTCCGCTGGCCCAGGCCGAGCGGGTGGTGCGCATCGGCACCGGCGACTGGGTGCCTTACGTCGACCAGCAGCGCGCGGATGCCGGGGCCCTGGCGCGCCTGGTCAAGGCCGTGTTCGCCGCCGCCGGCCGCCAGGTGGAGTTCGTCTTCTATCCCTGGGATCGCAATGTGCTGATGCTGCAGCAGGGCGCGCTGGACGCGATCATGCCCTACAGCTGCAGCCCCATGCGCCTGGACTACGGGGTGTGCAGCGAGCCGCTGGTGCGCGGGGAGATAGTGCTGTTCCACCGCAAGGATCTGTCGTTCGACTGGGCCCGCGTCGAAGACCTCAAGAACTACCGCATCGGTACCACCCTCGGCTACTCCTACGGCCCGCAGTTCGACGCGGCCCTGCAGAAAGGCCTGCTGCGCATCGAGCAGAACAGCAAGGAAGACACCGCCTTCCGCCTGCTCGAACTCAAACGCATCGACCTGCACCCACAGGACCGCGCCGTGGGCTATTCCATGCTGCGCCGCCTGTTCCCCGGCGAGCAGGCCATCACCCACCACCCGCGCTACCTCAATACCGAGCCGCTGCGCCTGCTGTTCCGCAAGGATGACCCGGCGGCCGAGGCGCTGCTGCGCAGCTTCAACGAGGAGCTGGCGCGCTTCGCCCAGCGCGGTGAGCTCAAGCGTTTGCAGGAGGCGCTGTACTCCGGCGATGCCGATAGCTGGCGGCCGCGTCTCTAGTGCTTCGTGCGATTGGCAAACAGCGGTAGCAGCAGCGGCAGCACGGCGAGGCCGGAGAGCAGGTGCTTGAGGCTGTGGCCGGACAACCACTCGCCACTCAGGTGGAACAGGCCGCTGTCGTTCAGCTCGCACAGCTTGGCCAGGGCATACCAGACCACGCACAGGCCCAGCCTGAGCGCGTGGGCATCGCGCCGCGGCCGGCAGCAGGCGAGCATGACCAGCAGGAGCATGCCGCCGGCCTGCAGCACTATCCAGGGCAGCAGGTTGCCGCTCGTGTACCAGGCCCAGAGCGCCGCGCTGCCGCCGAGTGCCACGCCGAGTGCGGTCATGCGCGCCGCGGTGAAGCCCAGACGATCGGCCGCGGCCAGGCCGAGGATGGCGGCGAACAGCACCAGCATGCCGAGTCGGTCATAGAGCAGGCCGGCGTCGGCGGGTGCCAGGTGATAGGCGCTGGAGCCGAGAAAGGTCAGCAGCAGTCCCAGGCACAGCAGCAGATACAGGCCTTGCCAGCGGGCATCGACGATCTGCCGCAGGCGGCTCATGCCGAACAGGCCGAGCAGCAGGAACGGCAGATTGCTAAGTACGTCGAGGGCGTGGGGGATGCCGAGCAGAGCGCGCTGGTCGGCGAAGGCGTGGTACAGGGCTGGTTGCTGCACGGTCGGGCCGAAGGCGGCGATGAGCACCAGGCAGAGGCCGAACAGGCCGAGAATGGAAGTGCTGCCGTTACTGCGTGGTAGTGCCGAGGTGCTATGCATGGCCTGCTCCTTCAGGTCGTTGCTGTGGGCGGCAGTCTGGTTTTCTTCGCACTGAAAGTCTCTTCCTGATGTGCTCGGTAGCGTATAACTGCCTATCTGGTTCATCAGGGCGATACTTATGGGCGCAACCACGGATCTGATCGACATCATCAAGCGCGAGCTGAAGGCGCAGCAGCTCACCTACGCCGACCTGGCGCGCGAGCTGGACATGTCCGAGTCCAACGTCAAGCGCATGCTGGCCAAGGCGGATATGCCGCTGTCGCGGGTGGACGCGATCTGCCGGGTGCTGCAGCTGGAGTTCGCCGACCTGGCCCGCCAGGTGGCGGATGCCCAGCCGCTGCTCGCTACCCTGAGCCTGGAGCAGGAGCAGGCCGTGGTGGGCGACGAGAAGCTGCTGCTGGTGGCCATTTGCGTGCTCAGCCAGTGGACCTTCGAGCAGATGGTGGCGGCCTACCGGCTGAGCGATGCCGAGGCGGTGCGCGCGCTGATCCGCCTGGACCGGCTCGGGGTGATCGAGCTGAAGCCGCTCAACCGCTACCGCCTGAAACTGGCCAAGACCTTCCGCTGGCAGCCGGACGGGCCGGTGATGCGCTACTTCCGCAAGCAGGCGCTGCAGGATTACTACGCCGGGGACTTCGCCGGCAGCGACGAGGGCCTGCTGCTGGTGCATGGGCGCATCAGCCGGGCGCTGGCGCCGTCCTTCGTCGAGCGCCTGCAGCGAGTGGCGCAGGAATTCGCCCAGCAGCACCTGGCCGACCAGAAGCTGGCCGAGACCGAGCGCGAGGGTTACACCCTGGTGCTGGCGATGCGGCGCTGGGAGTTCGCCCTGTTCGAGGCGATGCGTCGCTGATCAGCCCGCTGCCAGCTCGCGCATGCGCTGCAACACTGCGTTCAGGCCGTTGCTGCGCGAGGGGGAGAGCTGGCGGGCCAGGCCCAGCTGGTTGAACCAGTCGGGCAGATCTAGCTGTTGCAGTTCGGCGCCATCCAAGCCATCGATCCTGGCCAGCAGCACGGCGAGCAGGCCGCGAATCAGGCGCGCGTCGCTGGCGGCGCGGAACTGCCAGGCACCGCCGTGGCGCGCGCCGACCAGCCAGACCTGGCTTTCGCAGCCGCTGACCCGGTTGGCCTCGCTGCGTTCGCCCTCACTCAATGGCTGCAGACGTTCACCCCATTGCATCAGCAGGCGTGCGCGCTGTTCCCAGCCGGGGCAGGCGGCGAAGGCGTCCAGCGCTTCCTGGGCGGCGGCCGGCAGGCTCATCGCAGCAGCTCCAGGGCCTTGTCCAGAGCGGCGAAGAAACGCTCCAGGTCGGCGCCGTCGTTGTACAGGCCGAGGGAGACGCGGATCGCGCCGGGCAGGCCCAGCTGCTTGAGCAGCGGCATGGCGCAGTGGTGACCGGTGCGCACGGCGATGCCCTGATCGGTGAGCAGGTGGGCCAGGTCGGCGCTGTGTACGCCGTCCACGGTGAAGCTGGCCAGGGTCAGTTGTGGCTCGCCGAGCAGGCGCACGCCGTCGCGCACGGCCAGGCCGGCGAGCAGCTTGGCGTGCAGCGCGGCCTCATGGCCGGCCACGGCGGCGGCGTCCAGGCCGGCCAGATAATCCAGTGTCGCACCCAGGGCGATGACGCCGGAGATGAGTGGCGTACCGGCCTCGAAACCCAGCGGGGCAGGGCGGAAGCGGGATTCCCGGTAGTCGGCTTGCAGCACCATCTCGCCGCCGAACTGCCAGTGGCGCAGCTGCTCCAGTGCCGTACTGCGGCCGTATAGCAGGCCGACACCCTCCGGGCCATAGAGCTTGTGACTGGAGCAGACGTAGAAGTCGCAGCCCAGCATCTGGATATCGTGGCGGCCGTGGACCGCGCCCTGGGCGCCGTCGATCACCGTCAGCGCGCCTTGGGCGTGGGCCAGGGCGATCAATTCATGCACTGGCTGCCAGCGACCGAGTACATTGGACAGCTGCGACACCGCCAGCAGGCGGGTGCGTGGGCCGATCAGCGTGGCCGCCTGCTGCAGGTCGATGCTGCCACTGGCGTCCAGCGGCAGGATCACCAGTTCCAGGGCGCGGCGCAGCGCCAGCTGTTGCCAGGGCAGCAGGTTGGCGTGGTGTTCGAGGGCGCTGACGACTATCTGCTCGCCTGGCTGGAACAGGTGCTCCAGGCCGTAGGCCAGCAAATTCAAGGATTCGGTGGTGCCACGGGTGAAGACGATCTCCTCGCGGCTGGCGGCGTTCAGCCAGGCCGCGGCTTTGTCCCGGGTCGCTTCGAAGGCGCGGGTGGCGCGCTCGCCGGGCAGGTGCTGGGCGCGGTGCACGTTGGCGGCGCCGCTGGCCAGATAGCCGAGCAGGCTGTCCAGCATGGCCTGGGGCTTTTGCGCGGTGGCGGCGCTGTCCAGGTAGGTCTGGCCTTCGGCGTCGAGGGCCAGGATGCCGGGGAAGTCGGCGCGCCAGGGGGAGGTGAGGGACATGGGCTGCGGCACTGCTGGGAGATGTGCTGAGTATAAATAGACAGGCCGGGCATTAGCCCGGCCTGTTCACCATCACACGGCCGAAAATCGGTCTGAAGCTGCTGCGCTAGGCCATGCGGCGTTGAAATCAGGCTGGATCGCCAGCCCGGTCGGGCTGCTCATTTACACTCAGTAAATTGCGCGCCCTCGCCTGATTTCGCCTTGCCTGGCCGTCGCTCGCGACGCTTCAGCTCCGATTTTCAGTTGTGGGCGTGCAGCGCTTCGTTGAGCTCGATCGCGGTCTTGTTGGTCTTGCACTCCACCGCACCGCTCTGCGAGTTGCGGCGGAACAGCAGGTCCGGCTGGCCGGCCAGGTCACGGGCCTTGAGTACCTTGACCAGGTTGTTCTGCTCGTCGAGCAGGGCCACCTTGGTGCCGGCGGTGATATACAGGCCCGACTCGACCGTATTGCGGTCGCCCAGCGGGATGCCGATGCCGGCGTTGGCGCCGATTAGGCAGCCTTCGCCGACGCTGATAACGATGTTGCCGCCGCCGGACAGGGTGCCCATGGTCGAGCAGCCGCCGCCCAGGTCGGAGCCTTTGCCGACGAATACGCCGGCGGAGACACGGCCTTCGATCATGCCCGGGCCGGCGGTGCCGGCGTTGAAGTTGACGAAGCCTTCGTGCATCACGGTGGTGCCTTCACCGATGTAGGCGCCCAGGCGCACGCGAGCGCTGTCGGCGATACGCACACCGGCCGGCACCACGTAGTCGGTCATCTTGGGGAATTTGTCCACCGAGAAGACTTCCAGCAGTTCGCCCTTCAGGCGGGCTTCCAGTTGGCGCTCGGCCACTTCGCCGAGGTCGACGGCGCCCTGGCTGGTCCAGGCCACGTTCGGCAGCAGTGGGAAGATGCCGGTCAGGTTCAGACCATGCGGTTTGGCCAGGCGGTGCGACAGCAGGTGCAGCTTGAGGTAGGCCTCGGGGGTGGAGGTCAGCGCGGCGTCTTCGGCCAGCAGGGTGACTACCAGCGGGCGCTGGCTCTCGGCCAGGCGGGTGAGCAGGGCGGCCTGGGTGGCATCGATGGCCTTGAGCGCGTTGGCCAGTTCGCCAGCCTGGTTGGTGGTGATGGCGATGGCTTGGTTGCCGCCGCTGTAGCCCAGCTTCTCGGCAACGATGGCGACCAGCTCGGCGGCCGGGTTCAGCAGCGGCTGGGCGTAGAAGACTTCCAGCCAGGTGCCCTGGCGGTTCTGGGTGCCGACGCCGAAGGCCAGGCTGAACAGGGATTGCGACATGGTGTGTTCCTCGTAACTCGAAATAGGGTGGAGATCAGGCGGCGCGCCCGTTCACTTGAGTGCTGCGGCGTAGATATCCGGCTTGAAACCGACCAGGGTCTTGTCGCCCAGGTCCAGTACCGGGCGCTTGATCATCGATGGCTGGGCCAGCATCAGTTCGATGGCCTTGTCCTGGTTCAGGTTGGCCTTCTGCGCCTCGTCCAGCTTGCGGAAGGTGGTGCCGGCACGGTTCAGCACGGTTTCCCAGCCATGTTCGGCGCACCATTTCTGCAGGTTGGCGCGGTCGATGGCGGCAGTCTTGTAGTCGTGGAAGGCATAGCTCACGCCCTGCTCGTCGAGCCAGGTGCGGGCCTTCTTCATGGTGTCACAGGCCTTGATGCCGTAGAGGGTGTAGGACATTGGAGTTCCTCGCGGGGCTGTCGGCCCACTGCGCTTGCATCGTGTAAATCGGGGTGGCGATTATGCCATGTCGGACGAGCGACAGCCCGGCATGCTGCCGGATGATCGTTTCACGATCCTTTCACTCGTGGCCGGGCAGGGTGAGCGTGACGCTCCTACTGCCCGGCCCTCGTGCCGGGCTTCTTTTTTCCGGCCATCAGCCCTGCACGAAGCGGCGAATGCGTTCGGCCGCTTCGATGCATTCGGCCAATGGCGCGACCAGGGCCAGGCGCACGCGGCCGGCGCCCGGGTTGTCGCCATTCACTTCGCGCGACAGGTACGAGCCGGGCACCACGGTGACGTGCTCCTGGGCGAACAGCTCGCGGGTGAAGGTGGTGTCGTCGCCTGGGGTCTTGGCCCACAGGTAGAAGCTGCCGTCCGGGCGCTGTACGTCCAGCACCGGCTGCAGGATCTCCAGCACCGCGTCGTACTTGGCGCGGTACTGGTCGCGGTTGGCGCGCACATGGGTCTCGTCCTGCCAGGCGGCGACGCTGGCCAGCTGGGTCTGAATCGGCATGGCACAGCCGTGGTAGGTGCGATACAGCAGGAAGGCCTTGAGGATATCGGCGTCGCCGGCGACGAAGCCGGAGCGCAGGCCCGGCAGGTTGGAGCGCTTGGACAGGCTGTGGAACACCACGCAGCGCTTGAAGTCGCTGCGGCCCAGCTCGGCGCAGGCGGTCAGCAGGCCGGGCGGCGGATTCTCTTCATCGAAGTACAGCTCGCTGTAGCACTCGTCGGCGGCGATCACGAAGTCGTGCTCGTCGGCCAGGGCGATCAGCTTCTTCAACTGCTCCATCGGCACCAGCGCGCCGGTGGGGTTGCCCGGCGAGCAGAGGAAGAGGATCTGGCAGCGCTGCCAGACCTCTACCGACACGGCGTCGAAGTCCGGGTTGAAGCCGTTATCTGCCAGGCAGGGCAGGTAATGCGGCTCGGCGCCGGCCAGCAGGGCCGCGCCTTCGTAGATCTGGTAGAACGGGTTGGGGCTGACCACCAGGCCACCGACATCGCGCTGCACCACGGTCTGGGTAAAGGCGAACAGCGCCTCGCGGGTACCGTTGACCGGCAGCACGTGGCGAGCGGCGTCCAGCCAGCCGGTCGGCACGCCGAAGCGGCGCTCGCACCAGGCGGCGATGGCCTCACGCAGGGCCGGGATGCCCAGGGTGGTCGGGTAGATGGCCAGCTGGTCGAGATTGTCCGCCAGGGCCTTGGCCACGAAGTCCGGCGACTTGTGCTTGGGCTCGCCGATGGACAGGGCGATCGGGCGCTTGTCTGCTGGCGGAGTGGCGCCGGCGAGCAGGGCGCGCAGCTTCTCGAAGGGGTAGGGCTGCAGCTGGGTCAGGGCGTGGTTCATGGCGTCTCTTTCTTGCGGGGCGGGCCACCGGCTGTGCCGTGGCCCGGTTCAGATACTGATCGAGCCGAGGTTGAGGGTCTCGCCGTTGGCCTGCGACAGCTGCTGGACGATGGCGTCCTGCAGGCGGGCGCACAGCTCCGGGTCGGACAGCGGCTGGTTGTGGGCGTCGGTGATGAAGAACACGTCCTCCACGCGTTCGCCGAGGGTGGCGATCTTGGCGTTCTGCAGCGACAGGTCGAAGTCGAGGAAGATCTTGCCGATCCGCGCCAGCAGGCCGGGGCGGTCCGGCGCGGTGATCTCCAGCACGGTGACCGGGCGCTGGGCGTCGTTGTGGATGGTGACCTGCGGCGCGAAGGCGAAGTGCTTGAGCTGGCGCGGCACACGGCGCTGGATGATGTTCGGGTAGTCGTCCGGGTTCTTCAATGCTTCCACCAGGCCGTCGCGGATCTCCTTGATGCGCGCCGGGTTGTCGCCGATACGGCCGCCGTCGGCGTCCAGGACGATGTAGGTGTCGAGGGTGAACTGGCTGGTGGAGGTAATGACGCGGGCGTCATGGATGTTCAGGTTGAGCTGGTCCATGGCGGCCACGGTCACGGCGAAGAAGTCGTGCTGGTCCGGCGCGTAGATAAAGATCTGGGTGGCGCCCTCGAACTCACGCTGGGCGGTTTCCTTGATCAGCACCAGAGGATCGTTGCCGGCCGGATGCTGGAGGATGGCCTCGGTGTGCCAGGCCACGTCGGCCGCGGCGTGGCGCAGGAAGTAGTCGTCGCCGAGCTGGCTCCACAGCTGCTCGGCGTCGTCCTGGTCGGTGCCGTTGCGCACCAGGATGTCGATGGCCGAGGTCTGGGTCTGGCGGATCTGTTCCTCGCGATCCAGCGGGTTCTCCAGGCCGCGGCGCAGTGCACGCTTGGTCTCGGTGTACAGCTGGCGCAGCAGGCTGGCGCGCCAGGAGTTCCACAGGCTGGGGTTGGTGGCGTTGATATCGGCCACGGTCAGCACGTAGAGGTAGTCCAGGCGGGTCTGGTCGCCGACCAGTTGGGCGAAGTCGAAGATCACCTGTGGGTCGGACAGGTCCTTGCGCTGGGCGGTGGTCGACATCACCAGGTGGTTCTGCACCAGCCAGACGATCAGGCGGCTATCCCACAGCGGCAGCTGGTGGCGCGCGCAGAAGGCCTCGGCATCCACCGCGCCGAGCTCGGAGTGGTCGCCGCCGCGACCCTTGCCGATGTCGTGGTAGAGGCCGGCCAGGTAGATCAGCTCGGGCTTGGGCAGCTTGTCGATGACCTTGCTGGCCAGCGGGAATTTCTCCGCCAGCTCAGGCCACTTCAGCTTGCGCAGGTGCTTGATCAGGTTGAGGGTGTGCGCGTCCACCGTGTAGATGTGGAACAGGTCGTGCTGCATCTGCCCGACGATGTGGCCGAACTCCGGCAGGTAGCGGCCGAGGATGCCGTAGCGGTTCATCCGCCGCAGGTTGCGGTGGATGCCCTGGGGCGACTTGAACAGCTCGATGAACAGGCTGGTGTTGCGGATGTCGCGGCGGAATTCGTCGTCGATCAGGCTGCGGCTGTCGCGCAGCAGGCGGATGGTGTCGGCGCGTACGCCCTTGATCTCGGGGTGCTGGGCCATCAGCACGAAGACCTCGAGGATGGCGAACGGGGTGCGTTTGAACACGCCGGGGCTGGTTACCTCGATATAGCCATCGCGCACCTGGAAGCGGCTGTTCAGCGGTTGCGCCGCACCGCGCTCACCCTCGCGCAGCAGCACGTCCTCGAAGTGCTGGTTGATCAGTTCGGACAGCTCGGCGACGCCCATCACCACCCGGTAGTACTTCTGCATGAAGCGCTCGACGGCCAGCTTGCCGTCGCCATCCTCGAAGCCGAGCAGGCCGGCGATCTTGCGCTGGTGGTCGAACAGCAGGCGGTCCTCGGCGCGGCCGGCCAGCATGTGCAGGGCGTAGCGCACCTTCCACAGGAATTCCTGGGCGGAGGCCAGCATGCTGTACTCGCTGTCGACCAGGAAGCCCTGCTGCACCAGGGAGTGCAGGTTGAGGCTGCCGAACTGGCGACGGGCGACCCAGAGGATGGTCTGGATATCGCGCAGGCCGCCGGGCGAGCCCTTCACGTTGGGCTCCAGGTTGTATTCGGTGTCGTTGTACTTGGCGTGGCGCGCCTTGGCTTCCTTGCGCTTGGCCAGGAAGAAGTGCTTGCTCGGCCACATCTGCGTGCTGCTGGTGACATCCTGCATGCGCTGGCGCAGGCGCTCGGGGCCGGCGATGGTGCGGCTTTCCATCAGGTTGGTGACTACCGTCAGGTCGGCGCGCGCCTCCTCGGCGCACTCGTCGACGCTGCGCACGCTCTGGCCGACTTCCAGGCCGATGTCCCAGAGCAGGGTGAGGAAGCCCTCGATCGGCGTGCGGAAGACCTCGTGGTCGGCGCTGTCGAGCAGGATCAGCAGGTCGATGTCGGAGTTGGGGTGCAACTCGCCGCGGCCGTAGCCGCCGACGGCCAGCAGGGCGATGTCGGCGTCCTCGCTCCAGGCGAAGCGCTTCCAGGCCTCCTGCAGGATCTGGTCGACGAACCAGGCGCGGTCCTCGACCAGGCGGCGAATGTCGCGGCCCTCGCGGAAGCGCCCGTCGAGCACCTCGCGCGCCTGCTTGATGGCCTTCTTGAAGGCGGCGATGGGACTGGACTTGAGCGCCAGCTCCGCCTGGAACTGGCCGCGATCAAACAACTCCGGGTCCATCTGCGGCATGCGTGCCTACCTTCTATCTATATGTATGGGCTCAGGCCGAGGTGCGCGGCAGGGTGTCGTCTTGGCGCAGGGTGAGGATCTCGTAGCCGTCGGCGGTGACCAGCACGGTATGTTCCCACTGGGCGGAGAGCTTGCGGTCCTTGGTGATGGCGGTCCAGCCATCGCCGAGCAGGCGGGTTTCCGGGCGGCCCTGGTTGATCATCGGCTCGATGGTGAAGGTCATGCCTTCCTTGAGCTCCATGCCGGTGCCGGCGCGGCCGTAGTGCAGGACCTGCGGCTCCTCGTGGAACACGGCGCCGATACCATGGCCGCAGTATTCGCGTACCACCGAGAAGCCCTGCTTCTCGGCGTGCTTCTGGATCACTTCGCCGATATCGCCCAGACGCGCGCCCGGCTTGACCAGCTGGATGCCCTTGTACATGCATTCCTGGGTGACCTGCGCCAGGCGCTGGGCCCACTCCGGCACCTTGCCAACCATGAACATCTTGCTGGTGTCGCCGTGGTAGCCGTCCTTGATCACGGTGACGTCGATGTTCAGCACATCGCCATCTTTAAGCGGCTTGTCGTTGGGAATGCCGTGGCAGACCACGTGGTTGATCGAGGTGCAGACCGACTTGGGGAAACCCGGGCGGCCCGGTGCGGCGCCGTAGTTGAGCGGGGCGGGAATGGCCTTCTGTACGTTGACGATATAGTCGTGGCAGATGCGGTCGATTTCCTCGGTGGTGACCCCGGGTTTGACGTGTTCGCCGATCATCTCCAGCACTTCGGCGGCCAGGCGGCCGGCCACGCGCATCTTTTCGATTTCGGCAGGAGTCTTGATGGTGACGGTCATGCGGTCTCTCTCGGCGCCGGCGGCGCTAGGCAAATCGGGGAAGACGGCGATTCTAGCAGAAAGCCGCCCGGCGGCGGCATGGCGCTAAAGTGGGGTTTGGCTAGCCTGTCCTGGCTTTGTGTGGTATAAAACGCGCCGCTTTACGGCCAGTAGGCTCGTGAAGCACTAACCCGCACACGTATCGACACGATTTCCTGGGTGCCCGCAAGGGTTGGAGATTGGGATGCGTGGAGGCCTAACCCGACTTATCAAGGAACTATCATGTCCCAAGTCAACATGCGCGATATGCTGAAGGCCGGTGTGCACTTCGGCCACCAGACCCGTTACTGGAACCCGAAAATGGGCAAGTTCATTTTCGGCGCGCGTAACAAGATCCACATCATCAACCTGGAAAAGACCCTTCCGATGTTCAACGACGCCCTGTCGTTCGTCGAGAAGCTGGCTTCCGGTAAGAACAAGATTCTGTTCGTCGGCACCAAGCGCTCCGCTGGCAAGATCGTCGCCGAAGAAGCCGCACGTTGCGGTTCCCCGTACGTCGATCACCGCTGGCTCGGCGGCATGCTGACCAACTTCAAGACCATCCGTGCTTCGATCAAGCGCCTGCGCGAACTGGAAACCCAGTCCCAGGACGGCACCTTCGCCAAGCTGACCAAGAAAGAAGCTCTGATGCGCTCCCGTGATCTGGAAAAACTGGATCGCAGCCTGGGCGGCATCAAGGACATGGGCGGTCTGCCGGACGCTCTGTTCGTGATCGACGTTGACCACGAGCGCATCGCTATCACCGAAGCCAACAAGCTGGGCATTCCGGTCATCGGCATCGTCGATACCAACAGCAGCCCGGAAGGCGTTGACTACATCATCCCGGGTAACGACGACGCCATCCGCGCCATCCAGCTGTACATGGGTGCCATGGCTGACGCCGTGATCCGTGGTCGTGGCAACTCCGCTGGCGGCACCGACGAGTTCGTCGAAGAAGCTGCCTCCGAGGCCAGCGAAGGCTGATAACGGGATAAAACATCCCGTTGTGCGAGAAGGGGGCTAGGCCCCCTTTTTGCCACTTACGAATTTTGTGCCCGGCGTGGCCGGGTTGAATGGTCGAAACACCACTTCAAGAGGATTAGGAACATGGCAGAAATCACTGCAGCCCTGGTTAAAGAACTGCGCGAGCGTACCGGCCAAGGCATGATGGAGTGCAAGAAGGCGCTGGTTGCCGCTGGTGGCGACATCGAGAAAGCCATCGACGACATGCGTGCTTCCGGTGCCATCAAGGCCGCCAAGAAAGCCGGCAACGTCGCCGCCGAAGGCGCCATCGCCGCTCGCGTCGAAGGTGGCCGTGGCCTGCTGATCGAAGTCAACTCGCAGACCGACTTCCTGGCCCTGCAGGACGACTTCAAGGCCTTCGTCAAAGAAAGCCTGGACGAAGCCTTCACCCAGAAACTGACCGACGCCGCTCCGCTGATCGCTTCCCGCGAATCCGCTCGTGAGGCTCTGGTTGCCAAGTGCGGCGAGAACGTCAACATCCGTCGTCTGGCTGCCGTTGAAGGCGACGTCGTAGGCTCCTACCTGCACGGCCACCGCATCGGTGTTCTGGTTGTCCTGAAAGGCGGCAACGAAGAGCTGGCCAAGCACGTTGCCATGCACGTCGCTGCCTCCAACCCTGCCGTTCTGAGCCCGTCGGACGTTTCCGAAGAGCTGATCGCCAAGGAAAAGGAAATCTTCCTGCAGCTGAACGCCGAGAAGATCGCCGGCAAGCCGGAGAACATCGTCGAGAACATGGTCAAAGGCCGTATCGCCAAGTTCCTGGCCGAAGCCAGCCTGGTCGAGCAAGCCTTCGTCATGGACCCGGAAGTCAAGGTTGGCGACCTGGTCAAGAAAGCCGGTGCCGAAATCGTTTCCTTCACCCGCTTCGAAGTGGGCGAGGGTATCGAGAAGGTCGAGGCTGACTTCGCTGCCGAAGTGGCCGCTCAGGTAGCCGCTGCCAAGCAGTAAGACGGTTCTACACTGTCGCATCGAAGAGGCTGCCCGCTCACGCGTGCAGCCTCTTTTGCAAAGCGCGGGAGCATCCCGCACGAATTCACCGGGCAGCAGTCTGACTGCCGGGTAAGATAAGTCGCCAAACAACGCCGCAGGAGAGATTCGCAATGGCTCAGCAGGTGAGTGGTCGTCAACCTCGCTATAAACGCATTCTGCTCAAACTAAGCGGCGAAGCCCTGATGGGTTCGGAAGAGTTCGGTATCGATCCCAAGGTGCTGGATCGCATGGCGCTGGAAGTCGGCCAGCTGGTCGGCATCGGCGTGCAGGTCGGTCTGGTGATCGGCGGCGGCAACCTGTTCCGCGGCGCGGCCCTCTCCGCTGCCGGCATGGATCGGGTTACCGGCGATCACATGGGCATGCTGGCCACCGTGATGAATGCCCTGGCCATGCGCGACGCCCTGGAGCGTTCGAACATCCCGGCACTGGTGATGTCTGCCATCTCCATGGTCGGTGTGACCGATCACTACGATCGCCGCAAGGCCATGCGCCACCTGGGCACCGGTGAAGTGGTGATCTTCGCCGCCGGCACCGGCAACCCGTTCTTCACCACCGACTCGGCGGCCTGCCTGCGCGCCATCGAGATCGATGCCGACCTGGTGCTGAAAGCCACCAAGGTCGATGGCGTGTACACTGCCGATCCTTTCAAGGACCCCAACGCGGAGAAGTTCGAGCGCCTGACCTATGACGAGGTGCTTGACCGCAAGCTCGGCGTGATGGACCTGACGGCCATCTGCCTGGTGCGCGATCACAAGATGCCGCTGCGGGTCTTCAATATGAACAAGCCTGGCGCCCTGCTGAATATCGTGGTGGGCGGCGCCGAAGGAACCCTGATCGAGGAGGATGCACAATGATCAACGAGATCAAGAAAGACGCCCAAGAGCGCATGGTCAAATCCCTGGAGTCCCTGGGGCGCAATCTGGCCTCCATTCGTACCGGTCGTGCGCATCCGAGCATTCTGGATAGCGTCAAGGTCCCGGCCTACGGTAGCGACATGCCGCTGAACCAGGTTGCCGCGATCACCGTGGAAGATGCCCGCACCCTGAAGATCGTCGCCCATGACAAGACCCTCAGCGCGGCGATCGAGAAGGCCATTATGACTTCCGACCTCGGCCTGAACCCGAGCAGCGCCGGTGCCACCATTCGTGTGCCGATGCCCGCCCTGACCGAAGAGACCCGCAAGGGCTACACCAAGCAGGCGCGTGGCGTTGCCGAAGATGCCAAGGTGGCCGTGCGCAACGTGCGTCGCGATGCCCTGGCCGAGCTGAAGAAGCTGTCCAAGGACAAGGAAATCAGCGAGGACGAAGAGCGCCGCGCCGCCGACGAAGTGCAGAAGCTCACCGACAAGTTCGTTGCAGAAGTCGACAAGGCCCTGGAAGCCAAAGAAGCCGACCTGATGGCGGTGTGATGTGAGCAAGGCCAAGCAGGAAGCGCCGCCGGCGATACCGCGCCATGTCGCCATCATCATGGATGGCAACAACCGCTGGGCGAAGAAGCGCCTGTTGCCCGGCGTGGCCGGGCACAAGGCGGGTGTCGATGCGGTGCGTGCGGTCATCGAGGTATGTGCCGAAGCCGGCGTCGAGGTGCTGACCCTGTTCGCCTTCTCCAGCGAGAACTGGCAGCGTCCGGCCGAGGAGGTCGGTGCGCTGATGGAGCTGTTCCTCGGGGCCCTGCGTCGCGAGGCGCGCAAGCTCAAGGACAACGCCATCAGCCTGCGCATCATCGGTGATCGCTCGCGCTTCCACCCGGAGCTGCAGGCCGCCATGCGCGATGCCGAGCTGCAGACCGCCGGCGAGAACCGTTTCGTCCTGCAGATTGCCGCCAACTATGGCGGCCAGTGGGATATCGCCCAGGCTGCCCAGCGTCTGGCGCGGGAAGTCCAGGCCGGTCATCTGCAGAGCGAAGACATTACGCCCGAGTTGCTACAGAGTTGTCTGGCTACCGGTGATCTGCCACTGCCTGACCTGTGCATCCGCACCGGCGGCGAGCATCGCATCAGCAACTTCCTGCTCTGGCAGTTGGCCTATTCCGAGCTGTACTTCTCCGACCTGTTCTGGCCGGATTTCAAGCACGAGGCCATGCGCAAGGCGCTGGCCGATTTCGCTACCCGCCAGCGTCGCTTCGGCAAGACCAGCGAGCAGGTGGAAGCCGAGGCTCGCCAATGCTGAAGCAGCGCATCATCACTGCCCTGATCCTGTTGCCCATCGCCCTGGGCGGTTTCTTCCTGCTCGATGGCTGGGCGTTCGCCCTGTTCATCGGCGCCGTCGTCACCCTGGGTGCCTGGGAGTGGGCGCGCCTGGCGGGGCTGCCAGCCCAGCCGCAGCGTGTGGCCTATGCGCTGGTGGTGGCGGTGTTGCTCTACGGTGCGTACCTGGTTCCGGCTCTGGCGCCCTGGTTGCTGGGTGCTGCGGTGCTCTGGTGGCTGGTGGCGACCCTGCTGGTGCTGAACTATCCGGATAGCAGCCGCTGCTGGGGCGGCCTGCCAGGCAAGCTGCTGATCGGGCTGCTGATCTTGCTGCCGGCCTGGCAGGGGCTGGTGCAGCTCAAGCAGTGGCCGCAGGCCAATGGCCTGATCATCGCGGTGATGGTGCTGGTCTGGGGTGCCGATATCGGCGCCTATTTCGCCGGCAAGGCGTTCGGCAAGCGCAAGCTGGCGCCGCGGGTCAGTCCAGGCAAGAGCTGGGAAGGTTTCTTTGGTGGCCTAGCCGCCAGTCTGCTGATCACCCTGGCGGTTGGTCTGCAGCAGGGCTGGCAGACCTCCGGACTGCTGCTGGCGCTGGCCGGTGCCATGCTGGTGGTGGCGGCGTCGGTGATCGGTGATCTGACCGAGAGCATGTTCAAGCGCCAGTCCGGGATCAAGGACAGCAGTAACCTGCTGCCCGGTCATGGTGGCGTGCTGGATCGTATCGACAGCCTGACCGCCGCCATTCCGCTGTTCGCCGTGCTGCTCTGGCTGGCAGGCTGGGGCGCGCAGTGAGTCAGCCGCAACGCATAGTTGTACTGGGAGCGACCGGCTCTATCGGCCTCAGCACCCTGGATGTGATCGCGCGCCACCCGCAGCGCTATCAGGCTTTCGCCCTCAGTGGTTTCTCTCGTCTGGCCGAGCTCGAACAGCTGTGCCTCAGGCATCGTCCGCAGTTTGCCGTGACCGCCGATGAAGGTAGCGCGCGTGCGCTGCAGAGCGCGCTGCAGGCTGCCGGCCTGTCGACACGGGTGCTGGCGGGGGAGGGTGGTCTGTGTGAAGTGGCTGCCCATCCGGAAGTGGATGCGGTGATGGCCGCCATCGTCGGCGCCGCTGGTCTCAAGCCGACCCTGGCGGCCGTGCGCGCCGGCAAGAAGGTGCTGCTGGCCAACAAGGAGGCGCTGGTGATGTCCGGCGACCTCTTCATGCGGGCAGTGCGCGAGCATGGCGCCACGCTGCTGCCGATTGATAGCGAACACAATGCGATCTTCCAGTGCCTGCCCGGCGATTACGCGCGTGGCCTAGGTGCGGTCGGTGTGCGCCGCATCCTGCTGACCGCTTCCGGGGGGCCGTTCCGCGAAACACCGCTGAGCGAGCTGGAGCACGTCTCGCCGGAACAGGCCTGTGCTCATCCGAACTGGTCCATGGGGCGCAAGATCTCCGTGGATTCGGCGAGCATGATGAACAAGGGGTTGGAGCTGATCGAGGCCTGCTGGCTGTTCGATGCGCGTCCCGAGCAGGTCGAGGTGGTGATCCACCCGCAGAGCGTGATCCATTCCTTGGTCGACTACGTGGATGGCTCGGTGCTGGCCCAGCTGGGTAACCCGGATATGCGCACGCCCATCGCCAATGCCTTGGCCTGGCCAGAGCGGATCGACTCGGGGGTGGCGCCACTGGACCTATTCGCCGTTGCCCGCCTGGATTTCCAGCATCCCGACGAGCAGCGTTTCCCCTGCCTGCGCCTGGCGCGCCAGGCTGCAGAGGCCGGCGGCAGCGCGCCGGCGATGCTCAATGCGGCCAACGAGGTAGCAGTGGCGGCGTTTCTCGAACGGCGCATCCGCTTCCCGGAGATCGCGCGTATCATCGAGGACACCCTGAATCGCCAGGCATCGACCGTGGTCGCCGACCTGGATGCGGTGCTGGCGGCGGATGCCCAGGCCAGAGCCCTGGCAGTTGACTGGTTGAATCGCCACGGGCGCTGACCCGGAGGAAGATGGAATGAGCGGGTTGTACATGATCTTCGGCACTCTGATCGCGCTCGGTGTGCTGGTCACCTTCCACGAGTTCGGCCATTTCTGGGTGGCGCGGCGCTGCGGCGTCAAGGTGCTGCGCTTCTCCGTGGGCTTCGGCACGCCGCTGGTGCGCTGGCACGACCGTCATGGCACCGAGTTCATGGTGGCGGCCATTCCTCTGGGTGGCTACGTGAAGATGCTCGACGAGCGCGAGGGCGATGTACCGCTCGAACAGCTCGATCAGGCCTTCAATCGCAAATCGGTCAAGCAGCGTATTGCCATAGTCGCTGCCGGTCCTATCGCCAACTTCCTGCTCGCCATCCTGTTCTTCTGGATCATCGCCATGCTCGGCTCGCAGCAGGTGCGCCCGGTGATCGGCCAAGTTGAGCCGGAAAGCCTGGCGGCGGCGGCGGGGCTGCGCGTGGGCCAGGAAATCGTGGCGGTGGATGGCGAGAGCACGCCGGGCTGGTCGGCGGTCAATCTGCAGTTGGTGCGTCGCCTCGGCGAGAGCGGTGTCGTCCAGTTGCAGGTGCGCGAGCAGGGCTCAACTCTGGTTGCCGAGCGGCAGCTGGTGCTGCGTGACTGGCTGCGTGGCGTCGACGAGCCGGAGCCGCTGGCATCTCTTGGTATCACCCCTTGGCGCCCGGCGGTTCAGCCGGTGGTCAACGAACTCGATCCGGAAGGTCCGGCGCAGAAGGCTGGCGTACGTCTGGGCGACCGCCTGCTGGCGCTGGACGATCAGCGCCTGGATGAATGGCAGCAAGTGGTCGATTGGGTGCGTACGCGTGCCGGCGATCAGGTGACCCTGCGTCTGCAGCGCGATGGTCAGCAGCTTGAATTGCCAGTGACGCTCGGGGCTCGCGGCGAAGGCAGGGCTCGTGGCGGTTACCTGGGCGTGGGGGTGAAGGGCGGCAAATGGCCCGCGCAGATGCTGCACGAAGTCAGTTTCGGTCCGCTCGATGCGGTCACCGAGAGCCTGCGCCGTACCTGGGGCATGACGGTGCTAACCCTTGATTCGCTGAAGAAAATGCTGTTCGGCGAGCTGTCGGTAAAAAACTTGAGTGGGCCGATAACCATTGCTAAAGTGGCGGGCGCTTCGGCTCAGTCCGGCGTGGCGGATTTCCTCAATTTCCTCGCCTATCTGAGCATTAGCTTGGGGGTTCTCAATTTGCTGCCCATTCCCGTTCTGGATGGGGGGCATTTGCTGTTCTACCTGGTCGAGTGGGCGCGTGGTCGTCCGCTGTCCGAGCGGGTGCAGGGTTGGGGCATTCAGATCGGTATCAGTCTGGTGCTTGGGGTGATGTTGCTGGCCCTGGTCAATGACTTGAGTCGTCTGTAACGAATAGCTGAATTCCGAATCTGCCGCGTATCGCGGCAGTTTCTTTATTATCAGTTGGAATAAGAAAGGACTTCATGAAACGTCTGCTGCTACCTGCGGTCCTCGCCGCCCTGATGATCGCCGAAGTTCACGCCGAGTCCTTCACCATCACAGACATCCGCGTTAACGGCCTGCAGCGGGTTTCCGCCGGCAGCCTGTTCGGCGCTCTGCCGCTCAATGTCGGTGATCAGGTCGACGATCGCCGTCTGGTGGATGCCACCCGTTCTCTGTTCAAGACCGGTTTCTTCCAGGATATCCAGCTCGGCCGCGAAGGCGACGTGCTGGTGATCAGCGTGGTCGAGCGTCCGTCGATCTCCACCGTCGAGATCGAAGGCAACAAGGCGATCACCACCGAAGACCTGATGAAGGGCCTGCAGCAGTCCGGCCTGGCCGAGGGCGAGATCTTCCAGCGCGCCACCCTGGAAGGCGTGCGCAACGAGCTGCTGCGCCAGTACGTGGCCCAGGGTCGCTACTCCGCCGAGATCGAAGCCGAAGTGATTCCCCAGCCGCGTAACCGCGTGGCGCTGAAGATCACCATCAACGAGGGTTCGGTCGCCGCCATCCAGCACATCAACGTGGTTGGTAACAGTGTCTTCCCGGACGAGGACCTCACTGCCCTGTTCGAGCTGAAGACCACCAACTGGCTGTCGTTCTTCAAGAACGATGACAAGTACGCCCGCGAAAAACTGTCCGGTGACCTGGAGCGCCTGCGCTCCTACTACCTGGACCGCGGCTACATCAATATGGATATCTCCTCCACCCAGGTATCCATCACCCCGGACAAGAAACACGTCTACATCACCGTCAACGTCGAAGAAGGCGAGAAGTACAGCGTCAGCGAAGTCAAACTCTCCGGCGACCTGAAAGTGCCGGAAGAGGAAGTGAAGAAGCTACTCCTGGTCAAGGAAGGGCAGACCTTCTCGCGCAAGGTGATGACCACCACCTCCGAGCTGATCACCCGCCGCCTGGGCAACGAAGGCTACACCTTCGCTAACGTCAACGGCGTGCCGCAGCCCAATGATGCGGACAAGACCGTCGCCATCACCTTCGTGGTCGACCCGGGCAAGCGCGCCTACGTCAACCGCATCAACTTCCGTGGCAACACCAAGACCGAAGACGAAGTGCTGCGTCGCGAGATGCGTCAGATGGAGGGCGGCTGGGCTTCGACCTACCTGATCGACCAGTCCAAGACCCGTCTGGAGCGTCTGGGCTACTTCAAGGAAGTCAACGTCGAGACCCCGCAGGTGCCGGGCACCGACGACCAGGTCGATGTCAACTACAGCGTGGAAGAGCAGGCATCCGGCTCGATCACCGCCAGCGTCGGCTTCGCCCAGAACGCCGGCTTGATCCTCGGTGGTTCGATCAGCCAGAACAACTTCCTGGGTACCGGTAACAAGGTCAGCGTCGGCCTGACCCGCTCCGAATACCAGACCCGCTACAACTTCGGCTTCGTCGACCCCTACTGGACAGTCGACGGCGTCAGCCTGGGTTACAACGCCTTCTACCGCACCACCGACTACGACGAGTTGGACTACGACGTGTCCAGCTACTCGGTGGACAGTCTGGGCGCCGGCATCAGCATCGGCTACCCGATCAGCGAGACTGCGCGCCTGAATTATGGCCTGACCATTCAACAGGACTCGCTGGACACCGGCGACTACACCGTCGACGAGATCCTCGCCTTCATCGACGAGGAGGGCGACAGCTTCCTCAACCTCAAGGCTTCCATCGGCTGGTCCGAGTCGACTCTTAACCGTGGCGTGCTGGCCAACCGTGGCCATTCCCAGAGCCTGGTGCTTGAAAGCACTGTGCCGGGCAGCGATCTGTCGTTCTTCAAGCTCGACTACCGCGGCCAGAAGTTCGCACCTTTGACCCAGTCGACAGCGCTGCGCTTCCATACAGAGTTGGGCTATGGCGATGGCTATGGTTCGACCAACGGCTTGCCGTTCTACGAGCACTACTATGCCGGCGGCTTCAACTCCGTGCGTGGCTTCGAGGACAGCACCCTGGGGCCGCGCAGTACGCCGAGTGTGGCTCGTTACGCTAACGGCAACCCGATTCCGGGTGGTGAAGGCACTGGCCCGGGGGCCGACGGCCGTTATACCGATGATCAGGATCCGCTGCCCTACGGTGGTAATGTGCTGATCCAGGGTGGTGTGGAATACCTGTTCCCGCTGCCATTCGTGAAGGACCAGCGTTCGCTGCGTACCGTGCTGTTCTGGGATGTCGGTAGCGTGTTCCTCACCGATTGCCCGACCAAGACAGCCTCTACTCAGAGCATGAACACCAGCGGTTGCGGCAGTATCGATGCGAGCCAACTGGCCAGCTCCGTTGGTGTCGGGGTGACCTGGGTCACCGCTTTGGGCCCGCTGAGCTTCAGTCTGGCGGCACCGATCAAGAAGCCGGACGATTCCGATCCGCAGATATTCCAGTTCTCTCTGGGCCAAACCTTCTAATTTGCTAGACAACAGTGTTTTGTTGCAGGAGTGCATCGTGCGTAAGTTGACTCAACTGGTTCTGGTTGCCGCCACCCTGATGGCAACCCCGGCCTTCGCCGAGATGAAAATCGCGGTGATGAACTATCAGATGGCCTTGCTCGAGTCCGATGCCGCCAAGAAATATGCCGTGGATGCCGAGAAGAAGTTCGGCCCGCAGCTGAACAAGCTCAAGCAGCTGGAAGCCGACGCCAAGCGTATCCAGGATCGTCTGGTTAAGGATGCCGAGAAGATGCAGCAGGCCGAGCGTGAGCGCCTGGAGCTGGAGTTCAAGCAGAAGGCCCGCGATTTCCAGTTCCAGTCCAAGGAACTGAACGAGGCCAAGGCGATCTCCGACCGCGACATGCTCAAGCAGCTCAAGCCGAAGCTGGACAAGGCCGTCGAGGAAGTGATCAAGCAGGGCAGCTATGACCTGGTGCTGGAGCGTGGCGCCGTGGTCGACGTCAAGCCGCAGTACGAGATCACCCGTCAGGTCATTCAGCGCATGAACTCGCAGCGCTGAGCATGAGCGCCGTGGTCTTCACCCTCGGCCAGTTGGCCGAGCGTCTCGGCGCCACTCTGCGTGGCGCCGCGGACAAGCCGATTCGCGGTCTGGCGACCCTGCAGGACGCCGGCCCCGATCAGCTGAGTTTCCTGGCCAATACGCAGTACCGCAAGTTCCTGGCCGAGACCCGAGCCGGTGTGGTGCTGCTGACCGCCGCCGATGCCGAAGGCTATGCTGGCGACGCTCTGCTGGTGGCTAGCCCCTATCTGGCCTTCGCCCAGCTTTCCCATCTGTTCGATAGCAAGCCCGTCGCGGCTGCCGGTGTGCATCCGACTGCGCTGATCGCTGCCGATGCTCAGGTTGATCCGAGTGCCAGCATCGGCGCCTATGCGGTGATCGAGAGCGGTGCACAGATCGGTGCCGGCGTTACCATCGGTGCCCACTGTGTGATCGGTGCGCGTAGCGTGGTGGGCGAGGGCGGCTGGCTGGCACCGCGCGTTACCCTCTACCACGATGTGAGAATCGGCAAGCGCGTGGTCATCCAGTCCGGCGCCGTGCTCGGTGGCGAGGGCTTCGGCTTCGCCAACGAGAAGGGTGTGTGGTTGAAGATCGCCCAGGTTGGCGGCGTGGTGCTGGGTGACGACGTGGAAGTCGGGGCCAATACCACCATCGATCGTGGTGCCCTGGCCGACACCGTGATCGGCAACGGCGTGAAGCTGGACAACCAGATCATGATCGCGCACAACGTGCAGGTTGGCGACCACACCGCCATGGCGGGTTGCGTCGGTATTTCCGGCAGCACCAAGATCGGCAAGCACTGCATGATCGCCGGTGGCGTCGGCATGGTTGGCCACATCGAAGTGTGTGACAACGTGTTCGTGACCGGCATGACAATGGTCACCCGCTCGATCACCGAGCCGGGCGCCTATTCTTCCGGTACTGCCATGCAGACTGCGGGTGACTGGAAGAAGAGCGCCGCCCGCATCCGTCAACTGGACGACATGGCGCGGCGCCTGCGCGAGCTGGAAAAGCGCCTCGCCGCCGTGACCCCGGACGATCAGGTCTCATCTGATGCCTGATCGTGCCTCGGGCACGCCCCTTTTTTTAGTACAGGCTTTCTGCAAATGATGGACATCAACGAGATTCGCGAATATCTGCCGCACCGCTACCCGTTTCTACTGGTAGATCGCGTCGCCGAGCTGGATATCGAAGGCAAGACCATTCGCGCCTACAAGAATGTCAGCATCAACGAGCCATTCTTCAACGGTCACTTCCCCGAGCATCCGATCATGCCGGGTGTGCTGATCATCGAGGCCATGGCCCAGGCGGCCGGCATCCTCGGCTTCAAGATGCTCGACGTGAAACCGGCAGATGGCACCCTGTATTACTTCGTCGGCTCCGACAAGCTGCGCTTCCGCCAGCCGGTCATGCCGGGCGACCAGCTGGTGCTCGAGGCCAAGTTCCTCAGCGTCAAGCGCAGCATCTGGAAATTTGCCTGCCAGGCCAGCGTCGATGGCAAGGAAGTCTGCTCGGCCGAAATCATCTGTGCGGAACGCAAGCTATGAGTTTGATCGACCCTCGCGCCATCATCGATCCGTCGGCCAAGCTGGCGGATGACGTTCAGGTCGGCCCCTGGTCGATCATTGGACCTGATGTGGAAATCGGCGAGGGTACGGTGGTCGGCCCGCATGTGATCCTCAAGGGCCCGACCGTCATCGGCAAGCACAACAAGATCTACCAGTTCTCTTCGGTCGGTGAAGACACCCCGGACCTGAAGTACAACGGCGAGCCGACCCGGCTGGTGATCGGCGATCACAACGTGATTCGCGAAGGCGTGACCATTCACCGTGGCACCGTGCAGGATCGTTCCGAGACCACCATCGGCGACCACAACCTGCTGATGGCCTACGTGCACATCGGTCACGACAGCGTGATCGGCAACCGCTGCATTCTGGTCAACAACACCGCGCTGGCCGGCCATGTGCACATGGACGACTGGGCGATCCTCTCCGGCTTCACCCTGGTCCACCAGTTCTGCCGCATCGGTGCCCACAGCTTCTCCGGCATGGGCACGGCCATCGGCAAGGACGTACCGGCCTATGTCACCGTGTTCGGCAATCCAGCCGAGGCGCGCAGCATGAACTTCGAGGGCATGCGCCGTCGTGGTTTCAGTGCCGAGGCCATCGCCGCCCTGCGGCGCGCCTACAAGGTGGTCTACCGCCAGGGGCTGACCGTCGAGCAGGCGCTGGCCGAGCTGGCCGAGTCCGCCGCGCAGTTCCCGGAAGTGGCGGTGTTCCGCGATTCTGTCCAGGCCTCGACCCGCGGCATCACCCGCTGACCATGAGCCGTCCCCTTCTCGTTGCGCTGGTGGCTGGCGAGGCCTCCGGTGACATCCTCGGTGCCGGCCTGATGCAGGCGCTCAAGACCAAGCATCCGGAAGTCGAATTTATCGGCGTCGGCGGTCCGCGCATGGAGGCCGAGGGTCTGGTGTCGAGCTTCCCCATGGAGCGTCTGGCGGTCATGGGCCTGGTGGAGGTGCTCGGCCGCCTGCGTGAGCTGTTGGGCCGCCGCAAACGCCTGATCAGGGAGCTGATCGCCGCCAAGCCGGATGTGTTCATCGGCATCGATGCTCCGGACTTCAACTTGACGCTGGAACTCAAGCTACGCCAGGCCGGGATCAGGACCGTGCACTACGTCAGCCCCTCGGTTTGGGCCTGGCGGCAGAAGCGGGTGTTGAAGATCCGCGAGGCCTGCGACCTGATGCTGACGCTGTTCCCCTTCGAAGCGCGCTTCTACCTGGATCACCAGGTGCCGGTGCGTTTCGTCGGCCACCCGCTGGCCAACACCATCCCGCTGCAGGCCGATCGCGAGGGTGCGCGCGAAGCCTTGGGTTTGGCGCCGGAAGACACCGTGGTTGCCCTGTTGCCAGGCAGTCGCGGTGGCGAAGTCTCTCGCTTGGGCGAGCTGTTCCTCGATGCCGCCGAGCGGCTGCGCGCGTTGCGGCCGGGTGTGCAGTTCGTGCTGCCCTGCGCCAACGCCGAGCGCCGCGCCCAGCTGGAAGCCATGCTCGCCGGGCGCAACCTGCCGCTGCGCCTGCTCGACGGCCGCTCCCACGAGGCCCTGGCCGCCTGCGATGCGGTGCTAATCGCCTCCGGTACCGCCACTCTCGAAGCCCTGCTGCATAAGCGGCCGATGGTGGTGGCGTACAAGGTGGCGCCGCTGACCTACCGCATCCTCAAGCGCCTGGTGAAAAGTCCTTACATCTCGCTGCCCAACCTGCTGGCCGAGCGCATGCTGGTGCCGGAGCTGATCCAGGACGCCGCGACTCCCGACGCTCTGGCCCAGACCCTGGCGCCGCTGCTGGACGATGGCGCGGTGCAGACCCTGGGCTTCGACGTGATTCATCGCGCCCTGCGCCAGGATGCCTCGGAGCAGGCCGCCGATGCCTTGCTCAAGCTGGTGAGGCAGGCCTGATGCAGCTCGGACTGGATTTCGCCCTGGTCGAGGAGCTGGTCGCCGGTGTCGACGAAGTCGGTCGCGGTCCGCTGTGCGGGCCGGTGGTCACCGCCGCGGTGATCCTCGATCCGGCTCGGCCGATCGCCGGGCTCAACGACTCGAAGAAGCTCAGCGAAGCGCGTCGCGAGAAACTGTTCGACGAGATTCGCGAGAAGGCCCTGGCCTGGTGTATCGCCCGTGCCGAGGTGGAGGAGATCGACCAGCTGAACATCCTGCATGCCACCATGCTGGCCATGCAGCGCGCGGTGGAAGGCTTGAGCGTCACGCCGAAACTGGCGCTGATCGATGGCAATCGCTGCCCTAAGCTGGCGGTGCCCAGCGCCCCGGTGGTGGGTGGCGATGCCCAGGTGCCGGCCATCGCGGCGGCGTCGATCCTGGCCAAGGTCAGTCGTGATCGCGAGATGGCCGAGATGGAAAAGCTTTACCCGGGCTACGGCATCGGCGGGCACAAGGGCTATCCGACGCCGGTGCATCTCGAGGCCCTGAAGCGCCTGGGCGCCACACCCATTCATCGGCGCTCCTTCGCGCCAGTGCGCAATGTGCTGGAAGGGATCGAATAAGCGCCGCGCGGCGGGTTCGCAAGCTGTTGTTTAAGTCGAGGCCCGGTACAATCCGGGCCTTATCGTTTCTGTGTCACCAACGGGATTGTCATGACCGCTACCTTCGTCCATCTGCGCCTGCACACCGAGTTTTCCCTGGTCGACGGGCTGGTGCGGGTCAAGCCGCTGGTCAAGGCCGTGGCCGGGGCCGGCATGCCGGCGGTGGCCGTCACCGACATGAGCAACATGTGCTCGCTGGTGAAGTTCTACAAGACCGCCATGGGCGCGGGTATCAAGCCGATCTGCGGCGCCGATATCTGGCTGGCCAGTGTGGAGGAGGACGGCCCTCTGTCGCGGCTGACCCTGCTGGCGATGAATCCTCAGGGCTATCGCAACCTCACCGAACTGATTTCCCGCGGGTGGGCCGAGGGTCAGGACAACGGCCTGGTGATCATCCAGCGCGACTGGGTCAAGGAAGCTGCCGAAGGCGTGATTGCTCTGTCTGGCGCCCGTGAGGGCGAAGTGGGCATGGCCCTGCTGGCAGGCGAGGCGGGGCGCGCCGAGGCGCTGCTCAACGAATGGCTGGAAGTGTTCCCGGAACGCTTCTATCTGGAGGTGCAACGCACCAACCGGGTCAATGACGAGGAACACCTGCATGCCGCGGTGGCGCTGGCCACGCGCACTGGCGTGCCGCTGGTGGCGACCAACGATGTGCGGTTCCTCAAGCCCGGCGACTTCGAGGCCCACGAGACCCGCGTGTGCATTGGCGAGGGCCGCACCCTGGATGATCCGCGTCGCCCGCGCAACTACTCCGAGGAGCAATACCTCAAGACGCCGCAGGAGATGGCCGAGCTGTTCGCCGACCTGCCCGAGGCGCTGGAAAACACGGTGGAGATCGCCAAGCGCTGCAACATCGACGTGCAGCTGGGCAAGTACTTCCTGCCGGACTTCCCCACGCCCAACGGCATGGGTATCGACGACTACCTGCGCCACGCGTCCTTCGAGGGCCTGGAAGAACGCCTGGCCGTGCTCTGGCCGAAGGACACCACACCCAACTACGAGGAGAAGCGCCAGGTCTACGTCGACCGCCTGAACTTCGAGCTCGACATCATCATCCAGATGGGCTTCCCCGGTTACTTCCTCATCGTGATGGACTTCATCAAGTGGGCGAAGAACAACGGCGTGCCGGTCGGCCCGGGCCGGGGTTCGGGCGCCGGCTCGCTGGTGGCCTACGTGCTGAAGATCACCGACCTCGACCCGCTGGCCTATGACCTGCTGTTCGAGCGCTTCCTCAACCCCGAACGTATTTCCATGCCCGACTTCGACGTCGACTTCTGCATGGACGGCCGCGACCGGGTGATCGACTACGTGGCCGAGAAGTACGGCCGCAATGCGGTGAGCCAGATCATCACCTTCGGTTCCATGGCGGCCAAGGCGGTGGTGCGTGACGTGGCGCGGGTGCAGGGCAAGTCCTACGGCCTGGCCGACCGCCTGTCGAAGATGATCCCGTTCGAGGTCGGCATGACCCTGGAGGCGGCCTACGAGCAGGAAGAGGTGCTGCGCGACTTCCTCAAGGCCGACGAGGAAGCCCAGGAAATCTGGGACATGGCCCTCAAGCTCGAGGGGGTGGTGCGCGGTACCGGCAAGCACGCCGGTGGCGTGGTGATCGCGCCGACCAAACTGACCGACTTCGCACCGACTTCCTGCGATGAAGAGGGCGGCGGCCTGGTCACCCAGTTCGACAAGGACGACGTGGAGGCGGCCGGCCTGGTGAAGTTCGACTTCCTCGGCCTGCGGACACTGACCATCATCAAGTGGGCAATGGAGACCATCCATCGCATCCAGAAGCGCGAGGGTGCGTCGGACGACGAACTGATCAACATCGACTTCATCCCGCTGGATGACAAGCCGACCTACGCGATGCTGCAGAAGGCCGAGACCACGGCCGTGTTCCAGCTCGAATCCCGCGGCATGAAGGAGCTGATCAAGAAGCTCAAGCCCGACTGCCTGGAAGACATGATCGCACTGGTGGCGCTGTTCCGCCCCGGCCCGCTGCAGTCGGGCATGGTGGACGACTTCATCAACCGTAAGCACGGCCGCGAGCAACTGTCCTACCCGCACCCGGACTACCAGTACGCCGGCCTCGAGCCGGTGCTCAAGCCCACCTACGGCATCATCCTGTACCAGGAACAGGTGATGCAGATCGCCCAGGTGATGGCGGGCTACACCCTCGGTGGCGCAGACATGCTGCGCCGCGCCATGGGCAAGAAGAAGCCCGAGGAGATGGCCAAGCAGCGCGGCGGCTTCATCGAAGGCTGTGCGGGCAACGGTATCGATGCCAACCTGGCGGGCAACATCTTCGACCTGGTGGAAAAGTTCGCCGGCTACGGCTTCAACAAATCCCACTCCGCCGCCTACGGCCTGGTCTCCTACCAGACCGCCTGGCTCAAGGCGCACTACCCGGCCCCCTTCATGGCTGCGGTGCTGTCGGCGGATATGCACAACACCGACAAGGTGGTGATCCTCATCGAGGAGTGCCGCAGCATGAAGCTGCGCCTCGACGCGCCGGACGTGAATACCTCGGAATTCAAGTTCACCGTCAACGAAGACGGGCGCATCGTCTACGGCCTGGGCGCGGTCAAGGGCGTGGGCGAAGGGCCGGTGGAGGCCATCGTCGAGTGCCGAGCCTCCGGCGGTCCGTTCAAGGACCTGTTCGACTTCTGCAACCGCGTCGACCTCAAGCGCATCAACAAGCGCACCCTGGAGGCACTGGTGCGTTCCGGCGCGCTGGATCGTCTCGGTCCTTACTACCAGGATGAGCTCAAGGCCTACCAGGCCAGCGTCGACCGCAACCGCGCGGTGCTGCTGGCGGCCATGGAAGAGGCGGTGCAGGCCGCCGAGCAGACCGCGCGCAGCCACGACAGCGGCCACATGGACCTGTTCGGCGGCGTGTTCGCCGAGCCGGAGGCGGACCTCTACGTCAACCATCGCAACTCTCGCGAGCTGTCGATCAAGGAGCGCCTGAAGGGCGAGAAGGACACCCTCGGCCTGTACCTCACCGGCCACCCGATCGACGAATACGAGGGCGAGGTGCGCCGCTTCGCGCGCCAGCGCATCGTCGAGCTGCGCGCGGCCCGCGACACCCAGACCATCGCCGGTCTGATCGTGGCGCTGCGGGTGATGAAGAACAAGAAGGGCGACAAGATGGGCTTCATCACCCTCGACGACCGCTCGGGGCGGATCGAGGCCTCGCTGTTCGCCGATGCCTTCGCCAGCGCCCAGGCGCTGCTGCAGACCGACGCCCTGGTGGTGGTCGAAGGCGAGGTGAGCAATGACGAGTTCTCCGGTGGCCTGCGCCTGCGCGCCAAGCGGGTGATGAGCCTGGAAGAAGCGCGCACCGGCCTGGCCGAGAGCCTGCGCATTCGTGCCCCGCGCGAGGCGCTGCAGGGCGACCGTCTGCGCTGGCTGGGCGAGCTGTTCGGCAAGCACAAGGGCGCCTGCCCGCTGACCCTGGACTACAGCGGCAGCGAGGCCAAGGCGGTGCTGCAGTTCGGCGAGCAATGGCGTATCGACCCGGCTGACAACCTGATCCAGGCCCTGCGTGACCAGTTCGGCAAAGACAACGTCTTCCTCCAATACCGCTGAACGGCGGGCCTCCGGCCTGCCGCGTTCGGCCTCGACCACGGGCGCACTATCCCTTAAGGTAGGCGCCACATGGAACACCGCCCGGCCCCAGGGCCGCCGATGCTAGACGGACGCCTATGAACCCGAACTTCCTCGACTTCGAACAGCCGATTGCCGACCTGCAAGCCAAGATCGAAGAGCTGCGCCTGGTGGGCAACGACAATGCGCTGAATATCAGCGACGAGATTTCCCGCCTGCAGGACAAGAGCAGCGCGCTGACCGAGACCATCTTCGGCAACCTCAGCAGCTGGCAGATTTCCCAGCTGTCGCGCCACCCGCGCCGTCCCTACACCCTCGACTACATCGAGCACCTCTTCACCGAGTTCGACGAGCTGCACGGCGACCGGCATTTCTCCGATGACGCCGCCATCGTCGGCGGTACCGCGCGCCTGGACGGCCAGCCGGTGATGGTCATCGGCCACCAGAAGGGCCGCGAAGTGCGCGAGAAGGTGCGCCGCAATTTCGGCATGCCGCGCCCAGAGGGCTACCGCAAGGCCTGCCGCCTGATGGAGATGGCGGAGCGCTTCAAGCTGCCGATCCTGACCTTTATCGACACGCCGGGTGCCTACCCGGGCATCGATGCCGAGGAGCGCAACCAGAGCGAGGCCATCGCCTGGAACCTGCGTGTGATGGCGCGCCTGAAGACTCCGATCATCGCTACCGTGATCGGCGAGGGCGGTTCCGGCGGCGCGCTGGCCATCGGCGTATGCGACCAGCTGAACATGCTGCAGTACTCCACCTACTCGGTGATCTCGCCGGAAGGTTGCGCCTCGATTCTGTGGAAGACCGCCGAGAAGGCGCCGGACGCGGCCGAGGCCATGGGCATCACCGCCGAGCGTTTGAAGGGGCTGGGCATCGTCGACAAGGTGATCGCCGAGCCGCTGGGCGGCGCCCATCGCGATCCGGCCACCACCGCCCAGTCGATTCGCACGGAGCTGGTCGAGCAGCTCGACATGCTGCGCAAGCTGGACAGCGCCAAGCTGCTCGAGCGCCGCTACGAGCGCCTGATGAGCTACGGCATCGCCTGATTGGCGTCATGCATCGACCACGGGCCTTCGGGCCCGTTGTTGTTTAAGCTGGCGGCATGACCGCACTCGAAACTTCCCTGCTCGCTTCACTGGCTCCCTGGCGTGGCGCGCCGACCTGGCGCGTCGCGCTGTCCGGCGGGCTGGATTCGACCGTGCTGCTGCACATGCTGGCGCGCCTGCGCGAGCGCGAGGCGCTGCCGCCGCTGGCGGCCGTGCACGTTCACCACGGCTTGCAGGCCATCGCCGATAGCTGGCCGGCCCACTGTCAGTCGCTCTGTGACGAGCTGGGCGTGCCGCTGCGTATCGAGCGGGTGCAGGTGGATGGCGGCGCCAGTCTGGAGCGTGCGGCGCGCGAGGCGCGTTATGCCGCGTTCGCGCGGCAGATGGGGGCGGGCGAGATCCTGCTGACCGGCCAGCACCGTGACGATCAGGCCGAGACCCTGTTGTTCCGCCTGCTGCGTGGCGCCGGCGTGCGTGGCCTGGCCGGCATGCCGGCGGTTCGCCGTCTCGCAGTGGGGTGGCTGGTACGCCCGCTGTTGCGGGTGTCGCGCGCGCAGCTGGAGGCCTATGCCCGTCAGCATGACCTGCGTTGGGTGGAGGACCCCTCCAATGCCGATACCGGGCTGGCGCGCAACTTCCTGCGTCGTGAGGTAGTGCCCGCACTGGCGCGCCACTGGCCGCAGGCCGGTGCCAGCCTGGCGCGGACCGCCGAGCATATGCGCGAGGCCGAGCATCTGCTCACCGAACTGGCCGAGCAGGACCTGGCCGCTGCGCGTGGTTCGGAGGCGTTCGATTGGCTGAATCTGCCATCTGTGCAGCTGCAGCCCCTGATCTCGTTGTCCGAGGCGCGTCAGCGCAACGTGCTGCGTCACTGGTTGGCACCTTATAGCCGGATGCCGGATAGCGAGCATTGGGCAGGCTGGAGCGATCTGCGCGATGCGGCGGCGGATGCCGCTGCGCTTTGGCGCCTGGATGGCGGCGAGCTGAGGCGCGCCGACGGGCGGTTGTGGTGGCTTTCCGGCGAGTGGCTGCAACAACCGCCGCAGCCCGCAACCTGGGCCGATCCGGCGCAGCCGCTGCGCTTGCCCGGCAATGGTTCGGTGCAATTGTGGGGCGCAGGGCCTGCCGCTCCGCTGCAAGTGCGTTATCGCCAGGGCGGCGAGGTCATGATGCTGGCGGGTCGTGGTCATCGTGATCTCAAGCGTCTGCTCAACGAGCGCGGTGTGCCGGCCTTTGTGCGCGGGCGCCTGCCGCTGCTGTATCGCGGCGACGAGCTGCTGGCCGTGGCCAACCTGCCGGGCCTGGATGGTCCGCCGTCGGGAGAGTGGCGGCTGCACTGGCTGCCGCCGACCAACGCACAAGGTTTGAGCTGAAAGGGCCTTTCCGGTAGACTACGCTCCCGTCTTGTTACTGCTTCTGTGGGCTCCCTCGGAACCCGCAGTGGCATGCTTATTTCAGGTTGGTCAAGGACCGGCCTGCGCTTTTACCCCGGCGGCGCTGACCGCTTGAACGCTGACTTCTAGGATTTTTCATGACGCGCTACATCTTCGTCACGGGCGGTGTTGTTTCTTCTTTGGGGAAAGGCATCGCCTCGGCTTCTTTGGCGGCCATCCTGGAGGCGCGGGGCCTGAAGGTCACGATGCTCAAGCTGGACCCCTACATCAACGTCGATCCGGGCACCATGAGCCCATTCCAGCACGGTGAGGTGTTCGTCACCCACGACGGCGCCGAGACCGACCTCGACCTGGGCCACTACGAGCGGTTCATCCGCACCACGATGACCAAGAACAATAACTTCACCACCGGCCGCGTCTACGAAGACGTGCTGCGCAAGGAGCGCCGTGGTGACTACCTGGGCGCCACCATCCAGGTGATCCCGCACATCACCGACGAGATCAAGCGCCGCGTGATCAAGGGCGCCGGCGACGCCGACGTGGCCATGGTCGAGATCGGCGGCACCGTGGGCGACATCGAGTCCCAGCCGTTCCTCGAAGCGGCCCGCCAGCTGCGTGTGGAGCTGGGCGCCAAGCGCGCCATGTTCATGCACCTGACCCTGGTGCCGTACATCGCGACCGCCGGCGAGACCAAGACCAAGCCGACCCAGCATTCGGTCAAGGAACTGCGCTCCATCGGCGTGCAGCCGGACGTGCTGGTGTGCCGCTCCGATCACGAGATCGACCTGGCCTCGCGTCGCAAGATCGCCCTGTTCACCAACGTCGAAGAGCGTGCGGTCATCGCCCTGGAAGACGTCGACACCATCTACAAGATTCCGTCGGTGCTGCACGCCCAGGGCCTGGACGACATCGTCGTCGAGCGCTTCGGCCTGCAATGCAACCCGGCCGACCTCTCCGAGTGGGACCGCGTGGTCGATGCCAAGCTGAACCCGGAGAAGGAAGTCACCATCGCCATGGTCGGCAAGTACATGGAGCTGCTGGATGCCTACAAGTCGCTGATCGAGGCGATGGGCCATGCCGGCATCCAGAACCGTACCAAGGTCAAGCTGCGCTACATCGACTCCGAGGAGATCGAGAACGAAGGCACCGCCAAGCTGGAAGGCGTCGACGCCATCCTGGTGCCGGGCGGCTTCGGTCTGCGCGGCGTGGAAGGCAAGATCAAGACCGTGCAGTACGCCCGTGAGAACAAGATTCCCTACCTGGGCATCTGCCTCGGCATGCAGGTCGCGGTGATCGAGTACGCCCGCAATGTGCTGGGCTGGAAGGACGCCAACTCCACCGAGTTCGACCAGAACAGCGGCCATCCGGTTGTCGGCCTGATCACCGAGTGGCAGGACGCCACCGGCGCTACCGAGACGCGTACCGACGCTTCCGACCTGGGCGGCACCATGCGCCTGGGCGCCCAGGACTGCCAGCTGATCGGCGGCTCCAATGTGCGCGAGTGCTATGGCAAGGACGTGATCGTCGAGCGCCATCGCCACCGCTACGAAGTGAACAACAATCTGCTGCCGCAACTGGAGCAGGCCGGCCTGAAGATCACCGGTCGCTCCGCCGACGGTGCACTGGTCGAAGTGGTCGAGGCTCCGGATCATCCGTGGTTCGTCGCCTGCCAGTTCCACCCGGAATTCACTTCCACCCCGCGTGACGGCCACCCGCTGTTCAGCGGCTTCGTCAAGGCCGCGCTGAAGCAGGCCGGCAAGGCATAAGGCAAAGGACATGACCCAGAAGATCATCAAGGTCGGCGATATCGAGATCGCCAACGACAAGCCGTTCGTGCTGTTCGGCGGCATCAACGTCCTCGAATCGCGCGACCTGGCCATGCAGGCCTGCGAAGAGTATGTGCGGGTGACCGAGAAACTCGGTATCCCCTACGTGTTCAAGGCCAGCTTCGACAAGGCCAACCGTTCCTCCGTCACCTCCTTCCGCGGCCCGGGCCTGGAAGAGGGCATGAAGATCTTCGAGGAAGTGAAGAAGACCTTCGGCGTGCCGGTGATCACCGACGTGCACGAGCCGCATCAGGCTGCTCCGGTGGCCGAGGTTTGCGACATCATCCAGCTGCCGGCCTTCCTCTCCCGGCAGACTGACTTGGTGGTGGCCATGGCCAAGACCAACGCCGTGATCAACATCAAGAAGGCCCAGTTCCTCGCGCCCCAGGAGATGAAGCACATCCTGGCCAAGTGCGAAGAGGCCGGTAACGATCGACTGATCCTCTGCGAGCGCGGTTCCTCCTTCGGTTACAACAACCTGGTGGTGGACATGCTCGGCTTCGGCATCATGAAGCAGTTCAACTACCCGGTGTTCTTCGACGTCACCCATGCCCTGCAGATGCCGGGCGGGCGTGCCGACTCCGCCGGCGGCCGCCGTGCCCAGGTCACCGACCTGGCCAAGGCCGGCATGAGCCAGGGCCTGGCCGGCCTGTTCCTCGAGGCCCATCCGGACCCGAACAACGCCAAGTGCGACGGTCCTTGCGCTCTGCGCCTGGACAAGCTGGAACCCTTCCTCACCCAGCTCAAGCAGCTGGATGATCTGGTCAAAAGTTTTGCCCCGATCGAGACGGCATAAGCCCCTCGTTCACGCACCTTTCAACTGTTGGAGCTAGCAAGAATGGCAAAGATCGTCGACATCAAGGGCCGTGAGGTTCTCGACTCCCGTGGCAACCCCACCGTAGA
The DNA here is from genome assembly GCF_029837695.1 of Pseudomonas sp. GD04019. Classification (GTDB taxonomy): domain Bacteria; phylum Pseudomonadota; class Gammaproteobacteria; order Pseudomonadales; family Pseudomonadaceae; genus Aquipseudomonas. The sequence goes on along the minus strand of NZ_JAOEEA010000001.1, from coordinate 259,725 downwards.
AGCCGATGTAATCCTCGAAGGCGGCATCATCGGCAGCGCCTGCGCGCCGTCCGGTGCCTCCACCGGTTCCCGTGAAGCGCTGGAACTGCGCGATGGCGACAAGAGCCGCTACCTGGGCAAGGGCGTGCTGAACGCCGTGGCCAACATCAACGGCCCGATCCGTGACCTGCTGCTGGGCAAAGACGCCCGCGAGCAGAAGGCCCTCGACCTGGCCATGATCGACCTCGACGGCACCGAGAACAAAGGCAAGCTGGGTGCCAACGCCATCCTCGCCGTGTCCCTGGCCGCCGCCAAAGCCGCCGCTCAGGCCAAGGGCGTCCCGCTGTACGCGCACATCGCCGACCTCAACGGCACCCCGGGCGTCTACTCCATGCCGGTACCGATGATGAACATCATCAACGGCGGCGAGCACGCCGATAACAACGTCGACATCCAGGAGTTCATGGTTCAGCCGGTCGGCGCCAAGAACTTCGCCGACGCCCTGCGCATGGGCGCCGAGATCTTCCACCACCTCAAAGCCGTGCTGAAGGCCCGTGGCCTGAACACCGCCGTGGGTGACGAGGGCGGCTTCGCGCCGAACCTGGCCTCCAACGAAGACGCCCTGGCCGCCATCGCCGAAGCAGTGGCCAACGCCGGCTACAAGCTGGGTGACGATATCACCCTGGCCCTGGACTGCGCCTCCTCGGAGTTCTTCAAGGGCGGCCAGTACGACCTGGAAGGCGAGGGCAAGGTATTCAGCGCCGAAGGCTTCGCCGACTACCTGGCCGGCCTGACCCAGCGCTACCCGATCATTTCCATCGAAGACGGCATGGACGAGTCCGACTGGGCTGGCTGGAAAGTCCTGACCGACAAGATCGGCGACAAGGTGCAGCTGGTCGGCGACGACCTGTTCGTCACCAACACCAAGATCCTCAAGCGCGGTATCGACGAGAAGATCGGCAACTCGATCCTGATCAAGTTCAACCAGATCGGCTCGCTGACCGAGACCCTGGAAGCCATCCAGATGGCCAAGGCCGCCGGCTTCACCGCCGTGATCTCGCACCGCTCCGGTGAGACCGAGGACAGCACCATCGCCGACCTGGCCGTAGGCACCGCCGCTGGTCAGATCAAGACTGGCTCCCTGTGCCGCTCCGACCGCGTCTCCAAGTACAACCAGCTGCTGCGTATCGAAGAGCAACTGGGCGGAAAGGCGCCGTATCGCGGCCGCGCCGAGTTCCGCGGCTGAAAACTGCTGCGCTCGGTCAGGCGTTGTTGAAATCGGGTTCGGCTTGCTCATTTACTGCATGTAAACTCCGCAGCCTCACCCAATTTCGCCTAGCCTGACCGTCGCTCGCGACGTTTTCAGTAGTTGGGCTAGAAATGGTAAAAGGGCAGCGCAAGCTGCCCTTTTCATATGGATATTTCTGTACCGATGTCGAAAGCTCCCTACTGGCTGTTCGTCGCCCTCGTGCTGGTGCTGGCCGGCCTGCAGTATCGCCTGTGGGTTGGTGAGGGCAGCCTGGCGCAAGTAACCGAGCTCAAGCGCCAGATCGCCGATCAGCAGGGCGAGAACGAGCGCCTGCTCGAGCGCAACCGCATCCTCGAGGCCGAGGTGCTGGAGCTGAAGAAAGGCACCGAGACCGTGGAAGAGCGCGCCCGCCACGAGCTGGGCATGGTCAAAGAGGGCGAGACCCTCTACCAACTGGCCGAATGAACCCGCACGAGCTTCCCGCCTTCTGGGTGGTGATCCCCGCCGCCGGTATCGGTTCGCGCATGCGCGCCGACCGCCCCAAGCAGTATCTGCAGTTGGCCGGGCGGACCATCCTCGAACACAGCCTCAACTGTTTCCTCGATCATCCGCGTCTCAAGGGCCTGGTGCTCAGCCTGGCAGCGGACGATCCTTTCTGGCCGACCCTGGCCTGTGCCAATGACCCGCGCATCTGCCGCGCCGCTGGTGGTATCGAGCGTGCCGACTCGGTATTGGCTGGTCTGCTGCAGCTGCTGGAGCTGGGCGCGCAACCGGACGACTGGGTGCTGGTGCACGATGCCGCGCGGCCCAATCTGGCGCGCAGCGACCTGGACCAACTGCTCGGTGAGCTGACAAACGATCCGGTCGGCGGCCTGCTCGCCGTGCCGGCCCGCGACACGCTCAAGCGCGCGGGTGCCGATGGTCGGGTGGCCGAGACGGTGGATCGCAGCCTGATCTGGCAGGCCTATACGCCGCAGATGTTCCGCTTTGCCGCCCTGCATCGGGCCCTGGCCGATGCGCTGGTGGCCGGTGTGGCCATCACCGACGAGGCCTCGGCCCTGGAGTGGGCCGGACAGGCGCCGAAGTTGGTGGAGGGACGGGCGGACAATCTGAAGATCACCCGCCCGGAAGACCTGGAGTGGCTGCGCCAGCGCTGGGCGCACAAGGCCTGACAGCGTTGTAGCCCGGACTTCAGTCCGGGCATGCAGCCAGCCCCGGACTGAAGTCCGGGCTACCGTCTGATGCAATGGTAGGCGGGTGATACCTCGCTATTTCCCGTCTTACACCCGGAACTGATTGATCAACCGCCGCTGCTGCTCGGCCAACTTGGTCAGCTCAGCGCTGGCGCCGCTGGCCTCGTCGGCGCCACCCGCCACCTCGGCGGCCACCTGGCCGATATTGGTGACGTTGCGATTGATATCCTCTGCCACCGCGCTCTGTTCCTCGGCGGCGCTGGCGATCTGGGTGTTCATGTCGTTGATCACCGATACCGCCTGGGTGATGTTCTCCAGCGCCGAGGCGGCGATCTGCGCCTGCTGCACGCTGTCGTCGGTGCGCGCCTGGCTCTGCTCCATCACGGTCACCACCTCGCGGGTGCCATGCTGCAGCTGCTGGATCATGCTCTGGATCTCTTCGGTGGCCTGCTGGGTCTTCTGCGCCAGGTTACGCACCTCGTCGGCCACCACGGCGAAGCCGCGGCCCTGCTCGCCAGCCCGCGCCGCCTCGATGGCGGCGTTGAGCGCCAGCAGGTTGGTCTGCTCGGCGATGCCGCGGATGGCCACCAGGATGGCGTTGATGTTCTCGCTGTCCTTGGCCAGGGTCTGCACCACGCCCACGGCGCGACCGATCTCGCCGGCCAGGGCGGAAATCGCCTTGGCCGTGCCCTCGACGATGCGTTTGCCATCGTTGGCCGAGCGGTCGGCGTGGCTGGCCGCTTCCGCCGCCTGGGTGGCGTTGCGCGCCACGTCCTGAGCGGTAGCGGTCATCTCGTGCACGGCGGTGGCGACCTGGTCGATCTCGGCCATCTGCCGCTGCACGCCCTGGTTGGTGCGGATGGCGATGTCGGCGGTGTGCTCAGAGGAGTCGCTGACCTTCTGCACCGAGGTGACCACGTCGCGGATCATGTTCTGCAGCTTGTTGAGGAAGGTGTTGAAGCCGCTGGCGATCTGGCCCAGCTCGTCGGCACGGTCCACCTGCAGGCGCACGGTGAGGTCGCCGTCGCCCTTGGCGATGTCGTCGAGCATGGCCGCCATGTCCTTCAGGGGGCGGGCGATGCCGTAGCCGACGAACCAGATCACCAGCAGGCCGAGCGCGGCGATCAGCAGGCCGACCAGGGCCATGCCGAAGGTGTCTTCGTTGGCCTGTTCGGCCAGGCCGGCCTGCAGCTGCTGCAGGTCGGTGAACACCGCCGAGGTCGGCAGGGTGATGGCCAGGGTCCAGCGGGTGGACGTGCCGGCCACCTGGAATGGCAGCAGCAGCTCGAACAGTTGCTGCTCATCATCCTGCTTGAGGATCGGTTCGCTGCCGCTGCTCTGCTTGAGACGCTCCAGCAGCTCCGCGTCCAGGACCTCGGTGGCGGGCTGGCCGACCAGCGTGGCGTCCTTGGTGGCGGCAATCAGGGTGCCATTGGCGGCGATCAGTGCCAGTTCGCCGGCCCCCTCGTAGAGTTCTCCGTTGGCGCTGGTCAGCAGGCCCTGGATGAAGTCCAGGGCCATGTCGTTGCCGACCACGCCCTTGAACTGGCCATCGACCAGGATCGGTGCGTTGAACGAGGAGACCAGTACCTGTTTGCCGCCGAAGTCGTAGGAGGCCGGGTCGACCACACAGGGCTGCTTGCTGGCCTTGGGGCACAGGTAGTACTCGCCCTCGCGTACGCCGGTGGGCAGCAGCTTCTCGCTCTCCATCTGCACGGCGGTCAGCGGGGCGACCTTGAGTTGCCCGCCGTCGCGGTACCACCAGGGCATGAAGCGTCCGGTGGCGTCGTAACCGCTGGCTTCCTGACCGGCGTAGAGGTCGTCGTCCTGGTCGAAGGCGTTGGGTTCCCAGCCGATGTACAGGTCGATCAGCTCGGGATTCTTTTCCAGGTAGACACCCACCAGCGTCGACAGCTCGTCGCGGCTCAGGCTGACCTTGGCTACACCATCCGCACCCGGCGCCATCTGGCTGTTCAGCGTGGCCAGCGACTTGGACAGGGTCATGGGCGCCTCGAACTGGCGCTGCAGTTTGCCGACCTGGGCTTCGGCCAGGGCGACCAGGCGCTGGTCGATGACCTGCTCGAGCAGGCCCTGGGTGCGTTCATGTACCAGGGCCTGGGTGCGTGAGCCGGCGAACAGGGCGTAGAGCACCAGTGCCACGACAACGGCCAGTACGCTGGCGCCCGCCAGGACGACCACGGAAAACTGGATGGACTTGAAGCGCATAGGGACTCCACATCGTCGGGGTTGTGCCTGTCCCTGGCTTATCGGCTGTCCAACGCTAAAGCATTAACCGCCTCTGCAACTAGCAAAGATGGCCGATGGTCAGAGTGCAAGCGGGAGCATTGTCCTGCTGCGTCTGGCGACCTAGCATACGGCGCCTGTATTACCCGGAGACTCGATATGCACAGCCTGTTTCGCCTGACTGCCCTGGCCAGCCTTTCCCTGCTGGCATCCTGCCAGGCCGTGAATACCACCAGCGGCGGCGCGGTGGGCGTGGAGCGCAAGCAGTACATGTTCAGCATGCTCTCGGCCCAGGAAGTCGACAGCATGTATTCCCAGGCCTACCAGCAGACCCTCAGCGAGGCCTCCAGCAAGGGCGTGCTGGACAAGAGCAGCCGAAATGCACAACGGGTCCAGACCGTCGCCCGTCGCCTGATCGCCCAGGCCCCGGTGTTCCGCGCCGACGCGGCGCAGTGGGACTGGCAGGTCAACCTGATCGACAGCAAGGAGCTCAATGCCAACTGCGGCCCGGGCGGCAAGATCATCGTCTACAGCGGCCTGATCGAGCAGCTGCAGTTGACCGATGCCGAGCTGGCGGCAGTGATGGGCCACGAGATCGCCCACGCCCTGCGCGAGCACAGCCGCGAGGCCATGTCCAAGGCCTATGGCACGCAGCTGGCGACCCAGGTGGGTTCGGCCCTGCTCGGGCTGGGTGAGGCCGGCAAGCAGATGGCCGATACCGGGGTGGAGTATCTGATGACCCTGCCCAACAGCCGCTCCAACGAGAACGAGGCGGACATCATCGGCCTGGAGCTGTCGGCACGCGCCGGCTACGACCCGAACGCGGCGATCAGCCTGTGGCAGAAGATGAGCAAGGCCGGTGGCGGGGCGCCGCCCGAGTTCATGAGCACCCACCCGTCGTCGAGCAGCCGCATCGCGGCGCTGCAGGCGGCCATCCCTAAGGTGATGCCGCTCTACCAGCAGGCCAGGCAGTAACGAAAACGGCGCCCCAGGGCGCCGTTGTCATATCAGGGCAGGGCCTTCTCGGCGAAGGGCCGGGTCTCCAGGCCGAGCTGGGCGCGGAAGCTCTCCATGTCGAACATGGTGCAGATCTCGCGGATATCGCCGTTCGGCGCCAGGGTCCAGAAGGCCATGGCCGAGATGCTCAGCACCTTGTCGCTGGGCGGATAGCCCAGGGCCGGCTTCTCGATGGTGCCGATCAGGGTGCTCCAGGTCACCACCTTGTTGCCTTCGGCGATGCAGTCCTCGATCACCACTTCCATGTCCGGCATGGCGTTGCGGATGTCCTGCACCATCTGGGCGAAGGCGGCGCTGCTCAGCGGGCGGCCGATGAACGAACTCTTGTAGAGGAAGTCCGGGCTGTGCATCTGCTCGGCAAGTGCCAGGCGCCCGCGGTTCCAGGTCAGATCGATGTGCTGGCGCACGCGTTTCTTCATTTCATCCAGGGACATGTACTGCTCCTTCAGCACTGGCGCTGCGCAACTCGTTGCACAGATTACTCAGTACTGCGACGCGATACACGCCCCGTTTGTGTGCCAGTTCTCGTGGCCCGTGATCACAGGCCGCCGACGAACCCTAGTGCCTGACAGGCTACATAGATGGCCAGGGCGGCGAAGGCGAGGGCGGCCAGGCGACGAATGAGCGCCAGCGGCAGACGATCGGCGGCGAAGTTGCCCATCAGTACCACCGGCACGTTGGCGATCAGCATGCCCAGGGTGGTGCCGATCACCACCATGAGGAAGTCCGGATATTGTGCCGCCAGCATCACGGTGGCGATCTGGGTCTTGTCGCCCATCTCGGCGAGGAAGAAGGCGATCAGCGTGGTGAGGAAAGGGCCGAAGCGCTTGAGATGGGATTCCTCGTCATCGTCCAGCTTGTCCGGGATCAGCGTCCATAGGGCCACGGCAGCGAAGCAGGCGGCGAGTACCCAGCTCAGGGTGGTCGGCGAGAAGAAGCCGGCGATCCAGTTACCCACGGCGCCCGCGGCGAAATGGTTGGCCAGGGTGGCCAGGACGATGCCCCAGATGATCGGCCAGGGACGGCGGAAGCGTGCGGCGAGGAGCAGGGCGAGCAGCTGCGTCTTATCACCGATTTCGGCGAGGGCGACGATTCCGGTGGGGACGAACAGGGATTCCAACATCAAGCATTCCTAAGGGGCGGGTTCGACTGTTCTATGACACGTACTACCTCCCCGCCCCGGGTGAGGTGTGCGTGTCATAGGTCTTGTCAAACCCCAGCCCTGTCAGGCCGCGGGTCGCATGCGCCATGCTCTGCGGAGCAAGTGTGTTGACGCACGCCGGGTGAGCTGACGCTCACGGGAGACTACTCCCCTAGGACGGCGCGCATTGTGCCCAAGCCGCCCGCGCGGGGCAAGTTCAGTCGTCGCCGCCGCGCACATCCATCTCGCTGTAGCGCACCAGGCGGCTGCCGTGCTTCAGGCGGTAGCCGAACCAGATGGCGAGGAACAGCGGCAGGCTGATGTAGGTCGCGACCAGGCCGGCCCAGTCGATGTGCTCGCCGACGAAGGCCTGGTAGTTCTGCCCCAGAGTGATGGCCAGGCACAGGGCGAAGGCGAACAGTGGGCCGAAGGGGAACAGCTTGGCCCGGTAGGGCAGGTCTTCCAGGCGTCCACCCTGGGCCAGGTAGCCCTTGCGGAAGCGGTAGTGCGACACGGCGATGCCCAGCCAGGCGATGAAGCCGCACATGCCCGAGGTATTGAGCAGCCAGGTGTACAGGGTGCTGTCGCCGACGATGGAGGTGAAGAAGCACAGCGCGCCGACCAGCGTGGTGGCGTACAGCGCGTTGCGCGGCACGCCGCTGGCGGACAGGCGGGCGAACAGCCGCGGCGCCTTACCCTGCTTGGCCAGGTTGTAGAGCATGCGGGTCGAGGCATACATGCCGGAGTTGCCGGCCGAGAGGATGGCGGTGAGGATCACCGCGTTCATCACGCTGGCCGCGGCGGCGAAGCCGGCGCGTTCGAACAGCAGGGTGAAGGGCGACACGCTGATGTCGCTGGCATCGTTCTGCAGCAGGCTGGGGTCGGTGTAGGGGATCAGCATGCCGATCACGAAGATCGCCAGGATGTAGAACATCAGGATGCGCCAGAACACCTGGCGGATGGCGATGGGGATGTTCTTGCGCGGGTTCTCCGACTCGCCAGCGGCGATGCCGATTAGCTCGGTGCCCTGGAACGAGAAGCCGGCAATCATCGCCACCCCGACCATGGCCTGCAGGCCACCCACGAAGGGGGCGTCGCCGGCGGTGAAGTTGCTGAAGCCGGGCGACTCCATGCCGCCCATGATGCCAAGGATAGTGGCCAGGCCGATGCCGATGAACACCACCACGGCCAGCACCTTGATCAGGGCGAACCAGAACTCGCTCTCGCCGAAGCCCTTCACCGAGACGAAGTTGAGCAGGAACATCAGGCCGAGGAACAGACCACTCCAGTAGAGGCCCGGTACCTCCGGCAGCCAGAAGCTCATGATCAGCTGCGCCGCCACCAGCTCGGCGGCGATGGTCACCGCCCAGTTGTACCAGTAGTTCCAGCCCTGGGCGAAGCCGAAGCCCTCGTCGACGAAACGGCTGCCATAGGTGCTGAACGAGCCGGATACCGGCATGTGCGCGGCCATTTCGCCGAGGCTGGTCATCAGGAAGTACACCATCACCCCGATCAGCGCATAGGCCAGCAGGGCGCCGCCCGGACCGGCGCTGGCCACCGTGGCACCGGAGGCGACGAACAGGCCGGTGCCGATCGAGCCGCCGATGGCGATCATGTTCAGGTGGCGCGGTTTGAGGGCGCGATGCAGATGCGGTTGCTGGGTACTGCTGTCGGTCACGAAAAATGGCTCCGGAGCGTCGACCCGGGGGCGGACGCTCGAATGGGGTCTTGGAGAGGGTTCAGCCGCGGCGGGCGCTGTAGATGCGGAAGCCGTCGCCTTCGCTCAGGGTCTTGCAGGGCCCCAGGTGCTGTTCGATCAGCGGCGGGTATTTGAGGAAACTGTTGGCCACCAGGCGCAGCTCGCCACCCTTGTCCAGGTGCCGGGCTGCCTGGCGCAGCAGATGCTCGCTGGCCTGGTAGTCGGTATGTACGCCGGTGTGGAACGGCGGGTTGCTGACGATGGCGGCCAGGCCTTGCGGCGCGGCATCGATGCCGTCGCCGGCGATCACCTCGGCCTCCAGGCCGTTGGCCGCCAGGGTCAGGCGGCTGCTCTCGATGGCGAAGGCGTCGACATCGAGCAGCGTCAGCTGGCTCTGCGGATAGCGGCGCTTGAGGGTGGCGCCGAGCACGCCGGCGCCGCAGCCGAAGTCGAGCAGGCGGCCCTGCGGCAGACCCTCCAGCTGTTCCAGCAGCAGTGCGCTGCCACGGTCCAGACGGCCGTGGCTGAACACGCCGGGCAGGCTGATGACTTGCAGCGGGCCGTCGCTCAGGGGCAATTCGAAGCGCTGGGCCAGGGCATGCAGATCGGGTGCGGCCGGCGCGTTGTCCACCGTGACCTGCCACAGCTGGCAGTGGCGGGCGCTGTCCAGCTTGCGCGGCTTGCCGTAGACGGCCAGTTGCTTGGCGGCACGCTCGATGCCGCCGCGCTTCTCACCGACCAGGTACAGCTCGTGGCCGGCCAGGCGCGCAGCCAGGGCCTGCAGCAGATAATCGGTGAGTTCACGGGACTTGGGCAGGAACAGTACCGCGCCAGCGAAGGAGCGCTCGGGCACGCCGGTGCCAAAATGGCTGCGCCCGGCGAAGCGTGCGCCCAGGGTGTTCTGCTCGCCGGCATGCCAGCTCCAGCCATGAGCGCGCGGCAGCTGGCCGAGCAGGTCGTCCGCCGGCAGGCCGGCCAGCAGCAGATCGCCTTGGAACAGCTCCGCCTGGCGCAACAGCACCTCGCTTCGTGGGTCCATGGCGATCTCCGGGTGAAAAAGGCGCGTAGTTTACCCGCTGACCACACGGATGGGGGCGCCGGCGAAGAAGGCGCGGACGTTCTCCGACAGTTGGCCGACGATGCGCTGGCGGGCCTCGCGGCTGCCCCAGGCATTGTGCGGGGTAATGATCAGGCGCGGGATGTCCGGCGCCAGCAGCGGATTGCCGTTACGCGGCGGCTCCTCGCTGAGCACGTCGAAGGCTGCACCGCCCAGGTGGCCGGCGCGCAGGGTGTCGGCCAGCGCCTGTTCGTCGACCAGTCCACCGCGGGCGGTATTGAGCAGCAGCGCCTGGGGTTTCATCAGCGCCAGCTCGGCGGCGCCGATCAGGTGGCGGGTCTGCTCGGTCAGCGGGCAATGCAGGCTGAGAGCGTCGACCTGCGGTAGCAGCTCGGCCAGCGGCAGGCGATCGGTGCGGGGCGGGCGGCCGGGCAGGGCGCCATACAGCACGCGCATGCCCAGTGCCTCGGCCAGGCGGGCAAAGGCGCCGCCCAGCTCGCCATGGCCGAGGATGCCGAGGGTCTTGCCCTGCAGTTCGATGATCGGGAAATCCAGCAGGCAGAACTGGCTGGAGCGTTGCCAGGCACCGTCGCGTACCGCCGCTTGATAGTTGGGCAGGCGGGTGGCGAGGTTGAGCAGCAGCATCAGTGTGTGCTGGGCCACCGAGGCGGTGCCATAGCCCTGGCAGTTGGCGACGGTGATACCGCGCTCGCGGGCGGCGGCCAGGTCAATGTTGTTGGTGCCGGTGGCGGCGACCAGGATCAGTTTCAGTTCGGGGCAGGCGGCCAGTGTGGCGACATCCAGGCGCACCTTGTTGCTGATCGCTACCTGGGCGCCCTGCAGGCGTTCGGCGGCCTGTTCGCTGGTGGAGGCGTCGTGCAGGACCAGCTCACCGAATGCCTGGCGCAGCGGCGTCAGGTCGAGGTCGCCGAGATCGAGGGAGGCGTGGTCGAGAAAGACCGCGCGGGCGCTATTGCTCATCAGCTGTACCTGTCTGGATGCGTTGCAGTGGCGTAAGGTTGCCAGCCTCTGTTACCGATTCCCACCCTCCGGAGGTCGCATGTACTGGGCGGAATTTCTCACCGTGGCGCTGATCCATCTGCTGGCCGTGGCCAGCCCGGGGCCGGACTTCGCCGTCGTGGTGCGCGAGAGCGTGGCCCACGGCCGCCGCGCCGGCACCTGGACGGCACTGGGCGTGGGCACCGGCATTTTCGTGCATGTGGCCTACTCGCTGCTGGGCATCGGCCTGATCGTGTCGCAGTCCATCGTGTTGTTCAACGCGCTGAAATGGCTGGCCGCGGCCTACCTGTTCTATATCGGTATCAAGGCGCTGCGTGCCAAGCCGGCGGCGCCGGGCAGCCTGGAAGTAGCCGGCGACGGCGTCGAGCGTTCGCCGCGTGCGGCTTTCGTGACGGGCTTCGTGACCAATGGCCTGAACCCCAAGGCCACGCTGTTCTTCCTCTCGCTGTTCACCGTGGTGATCAACCCGCACACGCCACTGGCGGTGCAGGCCGGCTACGGCGTGTACCTGGCGTTCGCCACGGCGATCTGGTTCTGTCCGGTGGCGTTGCTGTTCAGTCAGCGCCGGGTGCGCGCCGGCTTCGCGCGTATGGGCCATTGGTTCGATCGCCTGATGGGCGCGGTGCTGGTGGGGCTGGGGATCAAGCTGGCCTTTACCGAGCTGCGCTGAGCAGTCGCCCATAAAAAAGCCCCGCCTAGGCGGGGCTTTTCATTGGCGCGTGACTTACAGCAGCTCGATGGCCACGGCGGTGGCTTCGCCGCCGCCGATGCACAGCGAGGCCACGCCGCGCTTGCCGCCCTTGTTGCGCAGGGCGTTGATCAGGGTGACGATCAGGCGCGAGCCGGTGGAACCGACCGGGTGGCCCTGGGCGCAGGCGCCGCCGTAGACGTTCACCTTGGCATGGTCCAGGCCGTGCTCGCGCATGGCCAGCATGGTGACCATGGCGAAGGCTTCGTTGATCTCGTACAGATCGACGTCTTCCTTGCTCCAGCCGGTCTTCTTGAACAGGTTGCTCATGGCGCCGATCGGCGCGATGGTGAACTCGCTCGGGTCCTGGCTCTGGGTGGCGTGGGCAACGATCCTGGCCAGCGGCTTGAGGCCGCGCTTGGTTGCTTCGTCAGCGGTCATCAGCACCAGGGCGCTGGCGCCGTCGGAGATCGAGCTGGCGTTGGCGGCGGTGATAGTGCCTTCCTTCTTGAACGCCGGCTTGAGGCCGGGGATCTTGTCCAGGTTGGCGGTCAGCGGCTGCTCGTCGTCCTTCACCACCACTTCGCCCTTGCGGCTAGTGACGGTGACCGGAACGATCTCGCTGGCCAGCTCGCCGCTCTGGATGGCGGCCTGGGCGCGTTTCAGCGACTCGATGGCGTAGGCGTCCATCTCCTCGCGGGTGATGCCGTACTTGTCGGCGGTCTCCTGGGCGAAGGAGCCCATCAGGCGGCCGGTGCGGGCGTCTTCCAGACCGTCGAAGAACATGTGGTCCTTGATTTCGCCATGGCCCATGCGCAGGCCGCTGCGGGCCTTCTCGATGATGTACGGCGCGTTGGACATGCTTTCCATACCGCCGGCGACCATCACCTGGTTGCTGCCGGCCTTGAGAGCGTCGAAGGCCTGCATCACGGCCTTCATGCCGGAGCCGCACAGCTTGTTGATGGTGGTGCAGCCGGTGGCGGACGGCAGGCCGGCGTTCAGCGAGGCCTGGCGGGCCGGGCCCTGCTTGAGGCCGGCGGGCAGCACGCAGCCCATGATCACTTCCTGGACATCGGTGGGGTGGATACCGGCACGGGCCACGGCCTCGCGGATGGCGGCGGCCCCCAGATCCACGGCGGGGATGCTGGACAGGCTGCCCTGGAAACCACCCATGGGGGTGCGGGCGCCGCTGACGATGACGATATCGGACATCGGTATTACCTCTGGAGAGTGAAGCCGGGACGGCAGGTATGAGTCGATTCTACTGCGTGACCCAAGATGGCCAAAGAGTCATTGGGAAAATCATTCTTTGGGTGGATTAAGCCGGCGGCAGAGCGGTTTTAGATTGTCGACCAACAAAAACGCAGAACAACAGGTTACCGCCATGCTGCAGACCCGTGTCATCCCGCCGACAGAAAACGCCAACCAGGCTCCGCTGCTGATCAAGCGCCTGCTGCTCTCCGGCAGCCGCTACGAGAAGACCCGCGAGATCGTCTACCGCGACCAGCTGCGCTACAGCTACGCCACCTTCAACGAGCGGGTGGCACGCCTGGCCAATGTGTTGAGCGATGCCGGAGTGAAGGCCGGTGACACCGTGGCGGTGATGGACTGGGATAGCCACCGTTACCTGGAATGCATGTTCGCCATCCCGATGATCGGGGCGGTGCTGCACACCATCAATATTCGCCTGTCGGCCGACCAGATCCTCTACACCATGAACCATGCCGAGGATAAGTTCGTGCTGGTCAACAGCGAGTTCGTGCCGCTGTACAAGGGCATCGAGAGCCAGCTGGCGACGGTGGAGAAGACCCTTCTTCTCACCGATGGCGCCGAGAAGACCGCCGAGCTGCCCAATCTGGTCGGCGAGTACGAGACCCTGCTGGCGGCCGCTAGCCCGAAGTACGACTTCCAGGATTTCGACGAGAACTCCGTGGCTACCACCTTCTACACCACCGGTACCACCGGTAACCCCAAGGGCGTGTACTTCACCCATCGCCAGCTGGTGCTGCACACCCTGGCCGAGGCCAGTGTGCTGGGCAGCGTGGACAGCGTGCGTCTGCTCGGTACCAATGACGTGTACATGCCGATCACGCCGATGTTCCATGTGCACGCCTGGGGCATTCCCTACGCGGCCACCATGCTCGGCATCAAGCAGGTCTACCCGGGGCGCTACGATCCCGAGCTGCTGGTACAACTGTGGCAGAAGGAAAAGGTCACCTTCTCCCACTGCGTACCAACCATCCTGCAGATGGTGCTCAACGCCAAGGCGGGGCAGGGCCAGGACTTCGGTGGCTGGAAGATCATCATCGGCGGCAGCGCACTCAATCGCGCCCTGTACGAGGCAGCCAAGGCGCGTGGCATCCAGCTCACCGCAGCCTATGGCATGTCCGAGACTTGCCCGCTGATCTCTTGCGCCCACATCAACGAAGAACTCAAGGCCGGCAGCGAGAGCGAACAGATCACCTACCGCATCAAGGCCGGAGTGCCGGTGCCGCTGGTGGAGGCCGCGCTGATGGGGCCGGACGGCCAGCTGTTACCGGCGGACGGCGAGACCCAGGGCGAGCTGGTGCTGCGCGCGCCCTGGCTGACCATGGGTTATTTCAACGAGCCGCAAAAGAGCGCGGAGCTGTGGGAGCACGGCTGGCTGCATACCGGTGACGTCGCCACCTTGGATGATCTCGGTTACATCGATATCCGCGATCGCATCAAGGACGTGATCAAGACCGGCGGCGAGTGGCTGTCATCCCTGGAGCTGGAGGACCTGATCAGCCGTCATCCGGCTGTGCGCGAAGTGGCGGTGGTCGGCATGCCGGATCCGCAGTGGGGCGAGCGTCCCTTCGCCCTGCTGGTGCTGCGCGATGGCCAGAGCCTGGATGCCAAGGGCCTCAAGGAGCACCTCAAGCCTTTCGTGGAGCAGGGCTGCATCAACAAGTGGGCGATACCCAGTCAGATCGCACTTGTTACCGATATTCCCAAAACCAGTGTGGGGAAGTTGGATAAGAAGCGAATTCGTCTTGATATCGCGCAGTGGCAGGCGGCGGGGAGTGCATTCCTGTCTACGCTGTGAGCCCTGAGGGCGGGGGCGCATAGCCTTTTTGCGTCCGATCAGAGCAAACGCTTGGCTTGTTAATTGCTGTCGCGTGATGAATCTGGCCGGCTCGCTACTGCGTGACCGGCCGGTCTAGAGAGGCTGGGGACTGGAAATCACACTTTAGGGGGATCAAGCCTAGGGGGGTGGTAGCTATAGTCCGCGGCATCCATAACAAAAAACACATGGAGTAGCGTCGATGACAACCACTAAACCGTTCTGGCGTATGGCCAAGCTGCCTCTGGCAGTCAGCCTTGCCTCAACCCTCGCTGCCCCGGCTTTCGGTGTCACCTTCAATATCGGTGAGATTGAAGGTCAGCTCGATTCCTCGCTGTCCGTGGGGGCCAGCTGGTCGGTTCGCAGTGCCGATCCCGATCTGATCGGTGTCAACAACGGCGGCCAGGGCCTGTCGCAGACCACCGACGACGGTCGTCTGAATTTCAAGAAGGGTGAGACCTTCTCGAAGATCTTCAAGGGTATCCACGACCTCGAACTGAAGTACGGCGACACCGGCGTATTTGTCCGTGGCAAGTACTGGTACGACTTCGAGCTGAAGGATGAGAACCGTCTGTTCAAGGACATTGACGACTCCAACCGCAAGGAAGGCGCTCAGGCTTCCGGTGCCGAAATCCTCGACGCCTTCGTTTATCACAACTACGCCATCGCCGATCAGCCAGGCTCCGTGCGTTTTGGTAAGCAGGTTGTGAGCTGGGGTGAGAGTACCTTCATTCAGAACGGCATAAACGCCGTGAACCCGGTGGACGTGGCCGCGTTCCGTCGTCCGGGTGCCGAGATCAAGGAAGGTCTGATTCCGGTCAACATGTTCTACGTTTCTCAGAGCCTGACCGACAACCTGTCCATGGAAGCCTTCTACCAACTGGAGTGGGAGCAGACCGTAGTCGACAACTGCGGCACCTTCTTCTCTCAGGTTGACGTTGCGGCGGATGGCTGCGATGACAATCTGCGTCTGCTGACCAATAACACTGCTTTGGTTAATGGCGTACTGAACCCGCTTCTGACTTCTCGCGGTCTGACTGCTCTGGACATCGACTCGGAAGGAAATCTGGTCGCTCGATCTGGCGATCACGATGCGCGTGATAGCGGGCAGTGGGGCTTGGCGTTCCGCTATTTCTTCGAGCCACTGGATACTGAGTTCGGCGCCTATGCCATGAACTATCACAGCCGTGCGCCGATCCTTAGCGCGCAAGCTCCGGATCAAGCGGTATATAACGTAGCCAACTCCATTCTTGGTGTTAGTGGTGGTTCCGCTTCCGCGTTGGCTGTTGCCGGTAACTCGAGCTACTTCATGGAGTATCCGGAGGATATTCGTCTGTACGGTTTGAGTTTCTCCACCACTCTGCCTACAGGTACAGCGTGGAGCGGTGAGGTCAGTTATCGTCCGAACGCCCCGGTTGCGCTGAATACCACTGACGTTCTGTATTCGGCTGTACGTCCACTGAATAACCCTTCAGTAGCTAACCCTTACGCTGATGCTTCTGTGCTAAGCGCTGCTCCGGGGGCAACTCGCCATGGCTACAACCGTAAGGAAGTTACCCAGATTCAGACCACCTTCACACACTTCTTCGATCAGGTGATGGGTGCCAGCCGTTTGACCTTGGTGGGTGAGGTCGGTATGACCTTCGTTGGCGGCTTGGAGCACACCAGCGACGCTCGTTACGGTCGTGATCCAGTCTTCGGCCCGGGCGAGCTACCGAATGGGACCTGTGAGCGTCTGAACAATGTCACCGTCGCCGGTGCCGTAGGTAATCCCGATTACAGCAACGCTACCAAGGACTGCAACGACGACGGCTTCACCACCCACAGCTCCTGGGGCTATCGTACCCGTGCCATCTGGGATTACCCGGACGTGTTCGCCGGTATCAACCTGCGTCCGAGCGTGGCCTGGTCGCATGACGTGGATGGCTACTCCCCAGGTCCGGGTGCCAACTTCGAAGAAGGTCGTAAGGCTGTCAGTCTTGGTCTCGAAGCCGAGTACCAGAACACCTACACGGCCAACCTGTCCTACACCGACTTCTTCGGTGGCGACTACAACACCTCGATTGACCGTGACTTCGTAGCCTTTAGCGTCGGCGCCAGCTTCTAAGCGACCAGGATCCTCTGAGGAAACACATGCAAATGAAAACAACAAAGTACATGCTGCAATCCGGTGTCCTGGCGCTTTCCATGCTGGCCACCAGCGTAATGGCTGCCGTTTCTGCCGATGAAGCCGCCAAGCTCGGCACCACCCTGACTCCGCTGGGCGCAGAGAAGGCCGGTAATGCCGATGGTTCTATCCCCGAGTGGACCGGCGGTCTGCCGCAGAACGCCGGCACCGCTGATGATCGTGGCTTCCTGTCCGACCCCTTCGCCAGTGAGCAGCCGCTGTTCACCATCACCGCGCAGAACGTCGATCAGTACAAGGACAAGCTGACCCCCGGTCAGCAGGCCATGTTCAAGCGCTACCCGGACAGCTTCAAGATCCCGGTGTACCCGACCCATCGCTCCGCCACTGCCCCGCAGAGCGTGCTGGACGACGTGAAGGCCAACGCCACCACCACCAAGCTGGTCGAAGGTGGTAACGGTCTGGAAGGCTTCAAGACCGCCTACCCCTTCCCGATCCCGCAGAACGGCCTGGAAGCGATCTGGAACCAGATCACCCGCTATCGCGGTGGCAGCGTGCGTCGTCTGGTGACCCAGGCTACTCCGCAGGCCAACGGTTCCTACAGCCTGGTTTACTTCCAGGATGAGTTCACCTTCCCGACCAGCCTGACTGACTACGATCCGAGCAAGCCGAGCAACATCCTGTTCTACTTCAAGCAGCGCGTAACCGCTCCGGCTCGTCTGGCCGGTAACGTTCTGCTGGTCCACGAGACCCTGAACCAGGTGAAGGAGCCGCGTCTGGCCTGGCTGTACAACGCCGGTCAGCGCCGCGTGCGCCGTGCTCCGCAGGTGTCCTACGACGGTCCGGGTACCGCTGCCGACGGTCTGCGTACTTCCGACAACTTCGACATGTACAACGGTGCTCCTGACCGTTACGACTGGAAGCTGAACGGCAAGAAGGAGATCTACATTCCGTACAACTCCTACAAGCTGGACTCGCCGAAGCTGAAATACGCCGACATCATCAAGGCTGGCCACCTGAACCCGGAGCACACTCGCTACGAGCTGCACCGCGTCTGGCACGTGACTGGTACCCTGAAGGCCGGCGAGCGTCACATCTACGCCAAGCGTGATGTGTTCATCGACGAGGACAGCTGGCAGGCCGCGGTCATCGACCACTACGACGGTCGTGGCGCCCTGTGGCGTGTCGCCGAGGCTCATTCCCAGTACTACTACGACAAGCAAGTGCCGTGGTACACCGTGGAAACCCTGCACGACATCATCTCCGGTCGCTACCTGGCCTTGGGCATGAAGAACGAGGAGAAACAGTCCTACGACTTCAACTACAAGGCCGCTACCACCGATTACACCCCGGCTGCTCTGCGTCAGGCCGGCGTGCGTTAATCCTCGCTCCACCCCTGAAAAAGCCGGCCTCGCGCCGGCTTTTTCTTTTGTGGCGGACGGGCTGGGCTTCAAATGCGCGGCGCAAGGGGATAGGCTGCGGGCATTTCACGTCCAGCCCAGACCGCCCCCAGTGACCGATCTTTCCAGCTCGCCCGGCCTTGCCAGCGTCCCGGTTTCCACCGGCGAGCCACGTTTCTTCAGACCTCCGCTACCGGCTGGCCATGTGCGTCGGCCGCGCCTGTGCGAGCGTCTGGAACAGGGCATGAACGGTCGCCTGCTGCTAGTTTGCGCCCCGGCCGGCTTTGGCAAGAGTTCCCTGGCGGTGGAGTTCTGCGAGCGTCTGCCCGCCCAGTGGCAGAGCCTGTGGCTGAGCCTGAATCGTCGCGACAGCGATCCCGGGCGCTTCCTCGAGCGTCTGCTGGAGGGGCTGCGCCAGCATTTCCCGCGGATTGGCGACGAGGCCCTGGGCATGCTGAAGATGCGTCAGCGTCATCAGCCCTTCGCCTTCGAGGAATGGCTGGACGGCCTGCTCGACGAACTGGGCGAGTACCTCGATCCACACAATCCACTGTTGCTGGTACTGGACGACTACCATCTGGCTCAGGGCGCGGTACTGGATCGCTGCCTGCAGTTCTTCCTCAACCATCTGCCGGCCGGCATGCTGGTGCTGGTGACCAGCCGCCAGCGTCCCGACTGGCATCTGGCGCGTCTGCGCCTGTCGCGGCAGCTGTTGGAGCTGCAGGAGCAGGACCTGCGCCTGACTCTGGACGAGACCCGCGAGCTGTTCTGCGCCCAGGGTGCCGAGTTGCCCGGCGAGGCGCTGGATAGCCTGCTGCAGCGCAGCGAGGGCTGGGTTGCCGGGTTGCGCCTGTGGCTGCTGGCCGCCAGCGAGGGCGAGCGCGATCTGCACGGCGCCCAGGGCATGATCCGCGATTACTTGCTGGAAGAGGTGATCGAGCGGCAGCCTCCCGAGCTGCAAGCGTTTCTCTATGACACCGCCTGCCTGGAGCGCTTCTGCGCCGAACTGTGCGATGCGGTGCGCGACAGCCACGACAGCACCGCCATCCTCCAGCACCTGCAGGCCCATCAGGTGTTCCTGGTGCCGCTGGACGATCAGGGTCGCTGGTTCCGCTATCACCACCTGTTTTCCGACTTGCTGCGTGCCAATCCGGCCAGCCAGCTGTCGCAGCCTCCGGCACGCCTGCATCTGCGTGCCTGCCGCTGGTTCAGCAGTCAGGGCCAACTGGACGAGGCGGTCGAGCAGGCACTGCGTGCCGGGCAGCCGGACGTGGCGGCCAGCCTGGTGCAGAACTTCTCCGAAGAACACCTGCTGGCCGAGCAGAACGTGGCCATGCTGCTGCGCTGGAAGATGGACCTTCCGGACAGCCTGCTCACCAGCACGCCGCGACTGATCCTGCTGTACAGCTGGGCCCTGGCACTGGCCTGCCAGCTGGATGCGGCGGAGGATCTGGCCGATCACCTGGTGCGCTTCCTGCCGGCGCCGACGCCCGCCGAGCAGCAATCGCTGTTGGCCCAGTGGCTGGCCGTCAGCGGAGTGATCGCCCGTGGCCGTGGCGACAGCCAGAAGGCCGAACTCTATTGCACCCAGGCCCTGGCCGGCATGCCGGCGCAACACTACGGCTCGCGGCTGCTGTGTCTCTCCACTCTGGCCAACCTGGCGGTGGTGCGTGGCGACCTGTGGCGCGCGCGTGGCCTCAATCGCGAGGCTTTGGAGCTGGCCCAGCGTCAGGACAACCCGTTGTTCGAGGCCTTCTGCCATTACGATCGTGGCCGCGTCCTGCTGGCCCGCGGCGAGATACTGCGCGCGCTGGAAGAGGTGCGTGCCGGGCTGGAGCGTCTGCGCGGCCTGTCGCAGCAGCGTGTCTATGCAGTGCGCGCGCGCCTGACCCTCTATGAAGGTTTCCTGCTCGCCCTACGTTTGCAGCCGGAGGAGGCCAGCTGCCGCCTGCAGGCCGGCATCGCCGAGGCGCGCAGCTGCCGAGATATCAGCCTGCTGATCGGCTACTGCATCCTGGCCAGCCAGGAGGGCAGGGCGGGTCGTTTCAATGAAGCTTTCGCCCAGTTGGCCGAGGCCGAGCGCCTGATGCATATCTGGGATGTGCCGCCGGTGTATTACCTGGCGATGATCACCGTGACCAAGTGCGAGCTGTGGCTCAGCCAGGGCCAGGTCGACCTTGCCAACGCCTGGCTGCTGCGCCTGGCGGAAACCTATGGCGGTGAACAGGCGGCCGCGGCGCCGGAATTCCATCCGCAGTTGCCGCTGCATATCGAGCTGCAGCGCGCGGCCTTGGAGCGCCGCCAGGGTCAGCCCGAGGCCGCCGAGCGCCGCCTGCGCGCCCTGGTGCTGCGTGCCCAGGCCCAGGGCGGGCAGTTGCTGGGCGTATTCGCCCAAGTGCAGTTGAGTCTGCTGCTGTTTGCCGGTGGGCGCGAGCGCGACGCCCAGCAGCAGTTGCTGACCAGCTTCGAGACCGCCCGGGGCGGTACGCTGCTGCCGTTCTACGAGCTGCTCGCCCACCAGCCGACATGGCTGCGGGCGCAGTTGCAGACGGCGCCGCCGACGCCGTTGAGCGAGGCCCTGCGCCAGCGCCTGCCGGCGGAAGTCGAGGCCGAGCCGCTGCCCGGCGGAGCGACCGAAGCGCTCAGCACCCGCGAGCTGGCGGTGCTGCGCCTGATCGCCCTGGGTTGCTCCAACCAGGAGATCAGCGAGCGCCTGTTCATCTCCCTGCACACGGTCAAGACCCACGCCCGCCACATCAACAGCAAGCTCGGCGTCGAGCGCCGCACCCAGGCGGTGGCCAGGGCCAAGAGCCTGGGCCTGCTCAGCTGACCTCGGCCACGGAGTCGAACTCGCGGCGTTTCTCCAGGATCAGCTGCAGGTTGTCGTGCTGCCAGGGGTGGAAGTCCGCCCGGTAAAAGTCGAAGTAGGCGCGTACCAGCGGGCGCAGGATGCCGCGGCTACCCCATAGCCAAACCAGGCCGTCGCGCCAGATTCGCCAGCTCGCCAGCAGCCCGTCGCGGCGCAGCATGTGCACCAGGCCCTTGATCGTATCCAGAGTGAAGAAGAAGGTGCTCTGCAGCATGGCGCGGCGACGCATCCACAGTTGCCCGCAGACTTGCTGGTAGAGGTCGAAGGCTACTGCCTTGTGCTCGCTCTCCTCCAGAGCGTGCCAGCGCCACAGACGGGCCATGTCCGGGTCGGCGCCTGCCAGCCAGTCGGGGTTCTGCAGGATGGCGTCGGCCATGATCGCGGTCAGATGTTCCACTGCCGTGGTGGCCGCCAGGTGAACCTTGGGCGGCAGGTGCTTGCGCACGAAGGCCAGGCGCCGTTTCAGGCGACGCTCCAGGTAGTCCAGGTCATAGCCGCTGGCGCGCAGGGCGTCGCTGTAATGCTGGTGTTCGCGACTGTGGTGCGCTTCCTGGCCGATGAAACCACGAATCTGCGCCAACTGCTGCGGGTCGGTCACTTGGTCGCGGTAGGCGCGCACCGAGTCGATGAAGAAGCGCTCGCCATCGGGAAACAGCAGCGACATGGCGTCGAAGAAATGGCTCTTGAACGCGTCGCCGCCGTGCCAGTGGCGAGCCCAGGGCGAGGGCAGGTTGAACTCGGGCTGGCGCGGGGTGATCTGCAGGTCGTGCGGGGTGGGGCTGTGCATACGGCCTCCCATCTTGTTGTTATGACGTGGTCGGACTATGGGCTTGCCGGCTTTTCGCGGACAAGGTTATCTTCAGCCAATATTCAGGTCATATCCGGCCACTGGCGATTGCGGCGAACGCTGATGAGCAAACCCCTGAACCTGCATTCCGAACTGGTGCCGATCACCTATGCCGAGGCCTTGCTGCAGCTGGCCGGCGAGTTCGGTGTCGAGCGTGAGCGCCTGCTCGGCACCGCCGGCTTGCGTGCGCAGCTGCTGCTCAACCCTACCGGCAGGCTGTCTCTGGCCGACTTTCACCAGTTGGCCGGTGCCGCCTTGCTGCTGTGCGACGAGCCGGCGCTGGGCCTGCTGCTCGGCCTGCGCCTGAACGCCTCGGCCCACGGCATTCTCGGCTACGCCCTGCTGTCCAGCGCCAACCTCGGGCGTGCCGTGCAGTTCGCACTCAGGTACTACCGGGTGCTGGGGCTGACCTTCGAGCTGGAATTGGTGGACAACCAGGATTCGCTGGAGCTGCGCGCCAGCGAGTCGATTCCCTTGGGGGTGCTCGGTCGCTTCGCCGCCGAGGGCCTGTTCGGCAGCCTGTACGGCATTGCCCAGTTCCTGCTCGGTGAGCGCCCGCAGGGCGTGGAAGTCGGCTTCGCCTATCCCGCCCCCGAACATGCCGCGCGCTACGGCGAAGCCTTCGGCGTGCCGGCCCAGTTCGATCAGCCCTGGCACTGGTTCCGCCTGCCGCGTCACTATCTGGATCGCCCCATGGCTCTGGCCAACCCGGCCACCATGCAGATGTGCGAGCAGCAGTGCGAGGCGCTGCTGGCCACCCTGGATGTGCAGGAGGGGCTGCTCAGTCGCCTGCGCCGCCTGCTGCTGGCCCGCCCCGGCGACTTTCCCAATCTCGATAGCGCCGCGAGCGCCTTGCACACCAGCGGGCGCAGCCTGCGCCGGCATCTGTCCGCCGCCGGCACCAGTTATCAGCAAGTGCTGGACGAGGTACGCAAGCGCCTGGCCCTGCAATACCTCGAGACCACCCACCTGCCGCTGTTCGAGATCGCCCTGCTGCTGGGCTTCAGCGACCCGTCCAACTTCCGCCGGGCCTTCCGCAAATGGACGGGTAGGGCACCGAAGGATTATCGTGCGCGGCCCGTGCCAACCGAGGAAACCGCCAGATGACTACCACACCGCAACCCAGCCTGATCCGCGAGACTTTCCCGGTCGGCCCGCTGCAGTGCAACTGCACCATCATCGGCGACCCGGTGAGCAAGAAGGCCATAGTCGTCGACCCGGGCGGCAACCCGGACCTGATCATGGCGCGTCTGGAGGCCCACGGCCTCAAGGTGGTCAGCATCATCCACACCCATGCGCACCTCGACCACTTCCTCGCCTCCGGGCAGATGAAGGAGAAGACCGGCGCCAGCCTGCACCTGCACAAGGAAGACCAGTTCCTCTGGGACAACCTGGAGATGCAGTGCCAGATGTTCGGCGTGCCCTACACTCCGGTGCCGGCGCCGGACCAGTGGCTGGCTGACGACGAGGAACTGGCCTGCGGCTGCGGCGTGGCCCTGCACACCCCTGGACACACGCCCGGCTCCACCAGCTTCTGGTTCCCCGAGGCCAAGCTGCTGATCGCCGGCGACACCCTGTTCCGTCGTGGCATCGGTCGCACCGACCTGTGGGGCGGCGACTACGCCACCATCGAGCGCTCGATCAAGCGCCTCTACACCCTGGACGAGGACGCCACCGTGGTAACCGGCCACGGCCCGGATACCCGCCTGGGTGACGAGATGCGCGAGAATCCGTTCATTCGCGCCTGACCGGGAATCTTTGTCTGCCGCTTCGCTCTAACCCGTTGCCGGTCCGTGCGACTGCCAACCCCGCTCCAGGAGTATTCCCATGTCTACCCCCTCACGCCTGACTCTCGCCGCCCTGTTGTTGGCGCTGCTGACTGGCTGTGCCTCGCAGAATCCCTATGAAAATCAGCCCCAACAGAGCTCCGGAGGCGTGAACAAGACCGCCAAGTACGGTGGCCTGGGCGCGCTGGCCGGCGCCGTGGCCGGTGCCGCGATCAACCACGACAACCGCGGCAAGGGCGCGCTGATCGGCGCCGCGGTGGCCGGTGCCGCCGGTGCCGGTTACGGCTACTACGCCGACAAGCAGGAAGAAGAACTGCGTCGCAGCATGGAGGGCACCGGCGTGGAGGTGCAGCGCCAGGGCGACACCATCCAACTGATCATGCCCGGCAACATCACCTTCGCCACCGACTCGGCGGACATCGCCAGCAGCTTCTACAGCCCGCTGAACAATCTGGCCACGTCCTTCCGCCAGTACAACCAGAACAGCATCGAGATCGTCGGCCACACCGACAGCACCGGCAACCATGCCTACAACATGGGCCTGTCGCAGCGTCGCGCGCAGAGCGTGGCCAACTACCTGATGGCTCAGGGCGTGGATGCCTCGCGCCTGAGCACCCGTGGTGCCGGCCCGGATCAGCCGGTCGCCAGCAACGCCTCGGCCGATGGTCGCGCGCAGAACCGCCGCGTCGAAGTCACACTGCGTCCGTTGCCCGGCGCCCAGTACTGATTTCACGCTGGAAAAGGAAAGGCCCCGCGAGGGGCCTTTCGCGTTGCTGATGGTGGCCAAATGCCGTCTGTCGTGCGGGTCTACCTAGGTAAATTCCTGACTACACTCTCAGCAGACGACGTGCTCAGCCGCGTGTGAGTCGGCGCGCCCAAGGTGAACGAGGCGTGCCGGGGCAGGATCAGGAGACTTCATGGACGGCGCCGCTCCCATCTTCCACTCCCGCAAACCCTGGATCCCTCTGCTGATCAGCCTGGTCCTGCTGATCGGTCTCGGTGCCCTGGTGTTCTGGCAATGGCGCACCCTCGAACACAGCAACCGTCAGGCCCAGGAGCAGCGTTTCGCCCTGGCGGTGGACGGCGTCGAACTCAGCGTGCGCGAGCGCATGCGCGCCTACGAGATGGTGCTGCGCGGCATGGCCGGACTGATGGCCGGCAGCGACCAGGTCTCCGACGCCGAGTGGCAGCGCGCCACCGATCAGTTGCAACTGCAGGATCACTACCCCGGCATCCAGGCCCTGGCCTGGGGGCGCTACCTGCGTGCCGGCGAGCTGAGCGCCTTCGTCGAGCAGGCGCGCGCGGCGGGGCGCAGCGACTTCCAGACCTACCCGTCGGGCGAGCGCGAAGCCTACATGGTGATCGAGTTCATCAACCCGCTGGACTGGCGCAACCGCCGCGTGCTCGGCTTCGACATGTACAGCGAGGCAACCCGGCGCACGGCGATCGTGGCGGCCCGTGACAGCGGCGAGGCGGCGCTCACCGGGCCGCTCAAGCTCAAGCAGGAGACCGAGAAGGATGTGCAGACCGGCGTGCTGCTCTACCTGCCGGTATTCCGCCTCAATACCCCGCTGAGTACGGTCGAGGAGCGCCGGCAGGCCATGCTGGGCATGGTTTCCGGCTCGTTCCGCATGGCCGACCTGATGCACGGCATCCTCGGCAACAACGCCGCGCAATTCGAGATCGAGCTGGTCGACCCGGAGGATGCCGGCAATCCGCTGCTCTCGCGCAATGGCGCGATCTCCCACACCCCGCGCTTCGAGGCCCTTCGCCAGCTCGATATCTACGGTCGCGCCTGGCAGCTGCGGGTGCGCAGTACCGCGGCTTATGAGGCGACGTTGAACAATGGCGACCTGCCGATCAGCCTGGGCACCGGCCTGCTGGCCGCGTTGCTGCTGTCGCTGCTGGTCGGCGGCTTCCTGTTCCTGCGCGACCGCGCCCTGGGCGACAGCGAGCGGCAGCGCCAACAGCTGCGCGAGAGCGAGGGGCGCTTTCGCCTGGTGGTCGAGGCCTCGCCCAATGCCATCGTGCTGGTCGATGGCAGCGGCAAGGTGGTCATGGTCAATCGCCAGGTGGAGCTGCTATTCGGCTACGAGCGCGACGAACTGCTCGGCCAGCCGGTGGAGCGCCTGCTGCCGGAACAGTTGCGCCAGGGCCACCCGGCCATGCGCCAGGCCTTCATGAAGGCCCCCGAGCAAAGGCGCATGGGCGGCAACCGCGAGCTGTTCGGCCAGCACCGCGATGGTCGCCTGATTCCCCTGGAGGTCGGGCTGGCGCCGATCCGCGTCGGCGAGGAGATGCTGGTGCAGGCGGTGATCATCGACATCAGCGAGCGCAAGGCCGCCGAAGAGCGTTTCCGCCTGGTGGTGGAGGCTTCGCCCAACGCCATCGTGCTGGTCGACGGCCAGGGCCGGCTGAGCATGGTCAACCGCCAGACCGAGCAGATGTTCGGCTATGAGCGCGCCGAGATGCTCGGCCAGCCGGTGGAGATGCTCCTGCCGGCAGCCGCCCGTGCCCAGCACCCGAACCTGCGCAACGGCTTCATCAATGACCCGTCGCCGCGGCGCATGGGTGGCAACCGCGAGCTGTTCGGCCAGCACCGCGACGGTCGCCTGATTCCCCTGGAAGTCGGCCTGTCGCCGATCCGTGCCGACGGCGAGCGCCTGGTGCAGGCGGTGATCATCGACATCAGCGAGCGCAAGGCCGCCGAGCAGCGCCTGCGCGAGCAGGCCGAGCAGCTGGCCCTGGCCAACCGCTACAAGTCGGAATTCCTCGCCAACATGTCCCACGAGCTGCGCACGCCGCTCAACAGCATCCTGATCCTCAGCGAACAGCTGCGCCACAACTTGGCCGGCAACCTGACCGAGAAACAGGTCAAGCACGCGGACATCGTCTACAAGGCCGGCAACGACCTGCTGCAACTGATCAACGACGTGCTCGACCTGGCCAAGATCGAGGCCGGCCGCGTGCAGCTCAAGCTCGAACCGCTGAACATCCATGATCTGCTGGTGGAACTGGACTCCAGCCTGCGGCCGATGGCCGAGATCAAGGGGCTGCGCCTGCTCACCCACCTGGAGCCGGGCGTGGCGCGGGTGATCCACAGCGATCGTGGGCGCCTGCAGCAGATCCTGCGCAACCTGCTGTCCAACGCGCTCAAGTTCACCGAGCACGGCGATGTGGAGCTGAGCATCGGCCACTCGCCGGTATCCCTCGACGACGAGCGCGAGACCCTGCAGTTCGTGGTGCGCGACAGCGGCATCGGCATCGACCCGGCGCAGCACGAGCGCATCTTCCAGGCCTTCCAGCAGATCGACGGCTCCACCAGTCGGCGTTTCGGCGGCACCGGCCTGGGGCTGGCCATCACGCGCCAGCTGGTGGAAGTGCTGGGTGGGCAGATCAGCCTGGAGAGCACGCCGGGGCAGGGCTCGCGCTTCATCGTGCGGCTGCCGGTGGTGGCGCTGAACCCGGCGGAGAAGGAAGACGAATCGCTCAGTGCCACGCCGCAGCGCAGCGGCAGCGGGCCGGCGGTGCTGATCGTCGAGGACGATCCCAACTTCGCCGCGGTGATCGCCGAGGAGGCCCAGGCCCATGGTTTCGCAAGCGTGCACTGCCGCAACGGCAAGCAGGCCATCGGCCTGTTGCAGAGCGAGCGCTTCGTCGCGGTGATCCTCGACATCCTGCTGCCGGACATCAGCGGCTGGCAGATCTATCGGCGCCTGCGCGGGCTGCTGCAGTACCGCGACGTGCCGGTGCACATCGTCTCCTGCGTGCCGCAACCGCAGGACTGGCATGGCGACGGCACGCGTTACCTGGTCAAGCCGGTGGCGCGCCAGGATCTGGAGCGGGTATTCGAGGATATTGCCCTGGCCGGCTCGCCCGACCGCAGTCTGCTGCTGGTGGAAGACGTGGAGGTGGAGCGCGAGCACTACCGCGAGCACCTGATCCAGATGGGCTTCCGCGTCACCGCCGTGCCCAGTGCCGAGCAGGCACGCCAGGCCTACGGCGTACAGGTCTTCGACGCCCTGGTGATCGACCTCGACCTGCCCGACCAGGATGGCTTCGACCTGCTCGAGACGCTGCATCGCGACCGCGCCCTGCAGGACGCCCAGGTGGTGATCAACACCGGCGTGGACATCACCCGCCAGGACTTGCAGCGCCTGCGCCGCTACTCGGCGGTGGTGGTGCGCAAGAGCGGCGACGACCTCAGCCCGCTCAGCGCCGCGCTGCAGGGTTTCCTCTCCACCGTGCGCGAACCCCAGGCCGATGGCTCGGAGCTGGCCGGCAAGCGCGTGCTGCTGGTGGACGACGACATCCGCAATATCTACGCGATGACTGCCCTGCTCGACGAACTCGGCCTGGCGGTGGTGCCGGCCAAGGATGGCGAAGAGGCACTGGTGGCGTTCGACCGCGAGCCCTTCGACCTGGTGCTGATGGACATGGCCATGCCCAACATGGATGGCTACACCGCCACCCGCATCCTGAAAGATGAACGTGGCTGCGGCGTCCCGGTCATAGCCCTCACGGCACATGCCATGAAGGGCGATCGCGAGAAGTGCATCACCGCTGGCTGCGACGACTACCTGGCCAAACCGGTGGGGCGCCAGGAGTTGCTGGAAATGCTCCACCGCTGGCTGGCGGCGTCGGCGCAACCACGTCACCAGGCGAGGGGCTGAGAGGAAGGCGATGCCGAGGAGAGGAGGGCTGCATGGCGCAGATGCAACTTGAGGCGCTGGAAGACCAGCAGATCCTGTTGGTGGTCGACGACCGCGAGGAGAATCTGGTGGCCATGGAGGCACTGCTCGGCGACGGCGAGTGGAACGTGCGCACCGTCGATTCCGGCGAGGCGGCGCTGCGCTGCATGATGGACGAGGACGTCGGCCTGGTCCTGCTCGACGTGCAGATGCCGAAGATGGACGGCTTCGAGGTGGCCCGCCTGATGCGTGGTAGCCCCCATACCCGGCATACGCCGATCATCTTCCTCTCCGCCATCGCCCACACCGAGGCCTCGGTGCTGCAGGGTTACGCCATCGGTGCGGTGGATTTCATCCTCAAACCCTTCGACCCCAAGGTGCTCAAGCACAAGATCGGTACCCTGCTGGAGCAGGAGCGCCATCGCCACGAGCTGCTGCAGCTGACCCAGCAGCTGGATCGCGAGCGGGCCTTCAATGCCTCGGTGCTGGACAACGCTTCCGAAGGCATCCTGGTGATCGACAAGGACGGCTTGATCCGCTTCGCCAACCCGGCCATGGCGCAGATGCTCCAGGGCGAGGTGGCGGACCTGCAGGGCAGCGCGCTGCTGTCCTACCTCAAGTCGCCGGAGATGCCCGGCGAATGGCAGGACAGCGAGTTCTACCAGCACTGGCGTGCCGGCCAGACCTACCGCATCCACGACGCGGTCCTCGGCACCCTGGCGGGTGGGTATCTGCCGGCGGCGCTGTCCTGCTCGCCACTGCCGCAGTACCAGAACTCCATGGTGCTGATCGCCCTGGACATGTCGGTGGTGCGCAACCTGCACGCCCAGCTCGAATCCCAGGCGGTCACCGATGCGCTGACCGGCCTGTACAACCGCCGCGGCTTCCACCAGGCGCTGGACACCGCCTTGTCGCGTGTCGACCGCAGCGGCAAGCGCATGGCGGTGCTGTACCTGGATCTGGACGGTTTCAAGCGCATCAACGACTCCCTCGGCCATGATGCCGGCGACCAGATACTGCGCAAGGTCGCCGAGCAGTTGAAGCATTGCCTGCGCCCCTACGACATCGTGGCGCGCATGGGCGGCGACGAGTTCACCGCGCTGCTCGATACCCTCGACCATCCCGAGGACGCGGCGCGAGTGGCAGAGAAGCTGATCGAGCTGATCTCGGTACGCCACCAGTTGGACGGCGTGGAGGTCACCCTGGGCGCCAGCATCGGCATCGCCTGCTTCCCCGAATGTGGGCAGACGGTGGACGGCCTGCTGCGCTCGGCCGACATGGCCATGTACGAGGCCAAGCGCGCCGGCCGCCAGCAGTACCGTTTCTTCTCGCCGGAAATGAACGGCCGCGCCCGCTCGCGACTGATGCTGGAGGAGAGCCTGCGCACGGCCATCGAGCAGGACGACTTCGTGCTGGTCTACCAGCCGCAGATCGATCTGGCCAGCGGTCGCCTGCGTGGCTTCGAGGCACTGCTGCGCTGGGAGCACCGGGTCGCCGGGACCATCTCGCCGGGGGTGTTCATCCCGCTGCTGGAGGAGACCCGCCTGATCAATCGCCTGGGCGACTGGATCTTCAACCAGGGCATCCGCCAGTGCCGGGCCTGGCGCGCCCAGTTCGGCGAGCAGCTGCTGCTCAGCCTCAATGTCAGTCCCGTGCAGTTCGGCATGCCGCAGCTGGTGGACGATCTGCGGCGGATGCTGGAGCTGCACCAGCTCAAGCCGTCACAGCTGGAAGTGGAGGTCACCGAGAGCGCGCTGATGCAGGACCTCGACACCACCCGCGAGCAGCTGCGCCAGCTGCGCGAGCTGGGTGTGCGCATCGCCATCGACGACTTCGGCACCGGCTACTCGTCCCTGGCCTACCTGCGCCACTTCGAACTGGACACCCTGAAGATCGACCGGCTGTTCGTCGCCAACATGCTCGACTCGCCCAAGGACGCGGCGATCGTCAGCACCATCATCGACCTGGGACGCCACCTGGGGCTGGAAGTGGTTGCCGAAGGGGTGGAAACCCTGGAGCAGCGTGACTGGCTGATCGCTCATCACTGCACCACCATGCAGGGCTTCCTGGTGGCGCCGGGGCTGCCGGTGGAGCGCGCCGGCGCGTTCCCGCCGCGCCTGGATTGGACCAGCTGGCGGCCCGACGAGCCGCCGCTGGTGGTGCGCTGAGGTTCAGCCGCGGCCGGGGAACTGCTGGTGCAGCTCGCCGAGCTGCGCGTCCTTGGCCTGCCACAGCTGATTGACCCACTGCTGGAACTGCAGGCGGTATTGCTCGTCCTGGTCGTAGTTGCGGCCGATGAATTCGGCGGGAATGGCCAGCTTGTCGAAGCGCACCACCACCTGGTCCAGACGGCCGCAGAGCAGGTCCCAGAAGCCCGGATTGCCGGACGGGTAGTGGATGGTGACGTTGACGATGGCGTCCAGCTGCTCGCCCATGGCGTCCAGCACGAAGGCGATGCCGCCGGCCTTGGGCTTGAGCAGGTACTTGAACGGCGATTGTTGCTGGGTGTGCTTCTGCGGGGTCAGGCGGGTGCCTTCGAGGAAGTTGAACACCGACACCGGGTTGCTCTTGTAGCGCGCGCAGGCGCGGCGCGTGGTGGCCAGATCCTGGCCGCGCTTCTCCGGGTACTTGGCCAGGTATTCCTTGCTGTAGCGCTTCATGAACGGGAACTCGAGCGCCCACCAGCACAGGCCGATCACCGGCACCCAGATCAGCTCCTGCTTGAGGAAGAACTTCAGCAGCGGCATGCGCCGGTTGAGCAGGTACTGCAACACCAGGATGTCCACCCAGCTCTGGTGGTTGCTGGTCACCAGGTAGGAGTGGCGCATGTCCATGCCCTGAATGCCCTCGACATCCCAGCGGGTGTCGCGCACCAGGTTCATCCAGAACTTGTTGACGCTGATCCAGAACTCGGCGATGCCGTGCATCACGAAGCGCAGGCCGCGCTGAATCGGCGGGATCGGCAGCAGCAGCTTGAGCAGCGCCACGGCGAACAGCGGCCAGCAGCAGATCAGGGTATTGAGGGCCAACAGCAGCGCGCTGATGACACCGCGCAGAGGGGCGGGCAGGAATTGCAGCATGGGCTCGAATGGCTCCTGGTCAGGGGGCTTTCTGTGCGCCCCGATGCGGTCGAGATACCTGCAGCACTCCTTGCGGCAAGTCGGTCCGGCGCCAAGGTTAACGCTTGTACACTGAACGGCAAGTGCTGCGGTTGACTTGAGGGTCAGCCAGGCGTTGCCGGCCAGGCGCGACGGGCGGGCGGATTCTAGCGCAGCATCTCGTAGACGGGTGAAACCCGAGTCGGCTCCACCCGCCTACGAAGGGCCTTAGCTTTCGCGTACTGCCTGGATCGCGGTGAGGGCGATGGTGTAGACGATGTCGTCCACCAGAGCGCCGCGCGACAGGTCGTTCACCGGCTTGCGCAGGCCCTGCAGCATGGGGCCGACGCTGACGCAGTCGGCGCTGCGCTGCACTGCCTTGTAGGTGGTGTTGCCGGTGTTCAGGTCGGGGAACACGAACACCGTGGCGCGCCCGGCCACCGGGCTGTCCGGCGCCTTCTGCCGGCCGACGCTGGCGATGGCGGCGGCGTCGTATTGCAGCGGACCATCGATCAGCAGGGCGGGGTTGGTTTCACGGGCCAGGCGGGTGGCGTCGCGCACCTTTTCCACTTCCGCGCCGCTGCCGGAATCGCCGGTGGAATAGCTGATCATCGCCACCCGTGCCGGCACGCCGAAGGCCTCGGCGGAGGCGGCGCTCTGCAGGGCGATCTCGGCCAGCTCGGCGGCGTTGGGGTCGGGGTTCACCGCGCAGTCGCCATACACCAGCACCTGGTCCGGCAGCAGCATGAAGAACACCGAGGACACCAGCTTGTAGCCGGGCGCTGTCTTGATCAGCTGCAGGGCCGGGCGGATGGTGTTGGCGGTGGTGTGGATGGCGCCAGAGACCAGGCCGTCGACCTCGTCCAGGGCCAGCATCATGGTGCCGAGGACCACGCTGTCCTCCAACTGGGCCAGGGCCATGGGCGCGTTGAGGCCCTTGCCTTTGCGCAGCTCGACCATGGGCTGCACGTAGCGCTCGCGGATCAGCTCCGGGTCGAGGATTTCCAGCCCCTCGGGTAGCTCGATGCCCTGGGCCTTGGCCACGTTGTGTACGTCTTCCGGTTTGGCCAGCAGCACGCAACGGGCGATGCCGCGGGCCTGGCAGATGGCGGCGGCCTGCACGGTGCGCGGCTCGCTGCCTTCCGGCAGGACGATGCGCTTGTTGGCGGCCTGGGCGCGGCGCACCAGCTGGTAGCGGAACGCCGGCGGCGACAGGCGCAGTTCGCGCGGGGTGCCGCAACGCTGCTTGAGCCAGTCGTGGTCGATATGCCCGGCGACGAACTCGGTGACCTTCTCCGCACGCTCGCGGTCGTCCACCGGGATTTCCTTGTTCATCCGGTTGAGGTTGGTCGCCGTGTCGTAGGAGCCGGTGCTCACGCTCATCACCGGCAGGCCGCCCTGCAGGGCGCCCTGGCACAGTTCGAGGATGCGCGGGTCCGGCGGGAAGTCGCTGCACAGCATCAGGCCGGCCAGCGGCACGCCGTTCATCGAGGCCAGGCTGGCGGCGAGAATGATGTCGTCGCGGTCACCAGGAGTGACCACCAGCACGCCGGGCTTGAGCAGCTGCACCGTGTTGGGCACGGCGCGGGCGCACAGCACGATCTTCTGCACGCGGCGCTGTTCGTAGTCGCCGGCATTGAGGATCTGCGCGCCGAGCAATTCGGCCACGTCGCGGGTGCGCGGGGCGTTCAGCTCGTCCTGCCAGGGAATGCAGCCAAGCAGGTGGAAGTCGCCGCCGCGCAGCAGCGGCGAGAGCTGACCGAGCTGCTCGGTGAAGGCCTCCACGCCTTCCGGATGGCGCACCTTGTTGAGGATCACACCGATCACTTTCGGGTCCTTCGGTCCGCCGAACAGCTGGGCCTGGATCTCGATGCGGTCGGACAGCTCGGTGAGGTTTTCCGGCTCCTCGCCCTCCGGCGCCGAGACCAGAATGATCTCGGCGTCCAGGCTCTTGGCCAGGTGCACGTTGACCCTTGCGGCATAGCTGGCGTGACGGGTCGGCACCATGCCCTCGACGATCAGCACGTCCATGCCCTGGGCGGCCTGCTGATGCAGGCTGACGATTTCCTCCAGCAGCTCGTCCAGATGCCCGTCGCCGAGCATGCGCTCGACCTGGGCCAGTGGCAGCGACTTGGGTGGCAGCAGGCCGTGGGTGCGCGCGATCAGTTCGCTGGAGCGCTCCGGGCCGGAGTCGCCAGGATGCGGCTGGGCGATCGGCTTGAAGAAGCCGACCTTCAGCCCGGCGCGCTGCAGGGCGCGGACCAGGCCGAGGCTGGTGGAAGTGAGGCCGACGCCGAATCCGGTGGGGGCGATGAAGAAGGTATGCATGGGCGTTCCTTGGTTCGTACCGCTCGCCGTCAGGCGGTGAGCAGGGCCAGGGTGTCGAGGGCGATCTGCCGTTCCTCGTTGGTCGGCACCACCAGCACCCGTGAGTGGCCGTGGGCCTGGATGTTGCCGGCGACGCCGCGGATGCAGCGCGCGTTGGCTTCCTTGTCGAGGGCGAGATTCAACAGCTTCAGGTGGGCCACCGTCTTGCTGCGGATCAATGGCGAGTTCTCGCCGATGCCGCCGGTGAAGATGAGCCCGTCCAGCTGGGGCAGGGCGCAGCTCATGGCGGCCAGGGACTTGGCCAGGCGGTAGCAGAACACCTCGATGGCCAGGGTCGCGCCGGGGTGGCCCTGCTCGCGGGCCTGCTCGAGGCTGCGCATGTCGTTGGACAGGCCGGACAGGCCGAGCAGGCCGCTGTCCTTGTTCAGCATGTTGTCGATCTGCTCCAGGCTCCAGCCCAGGGTGCGGGACAGGTGGCCGTGCAGGTTGGGGTCGATGTCGCCGCTGCGGGTGCCCATCACCAGGCCTTCCAGGGGAGTCAGGCCCATGCTGGTGTCGCGGCTCTTGCCATCGACGATGGCGCAGGTGGAGCAACCATTGCCCAGGTGGGCGGACAGCCAGCTGCTGTCGCCGCTGGACAGCCCGGCCATCTCCGCCGCGCGGCGGCTGACGAAGCGATGGCTGGTGCCGTGGAAGCCATAGCGGCGCACGCCGTGCTCGCGGTACAGGTGCTCCGGCACGGCGTAGCGATAGGCATGCTCGGGCATGCTCTGGTGGAAGGCGGTGTCGAACACCGCGACCTGGGTGAGATTGGGGAACAGCTTGAGCGCCGCCTCGATGCCCAGCAGGTTGGCCGGGTTGTGCAGCGGTGCCAGCGGTGCGGTGGCGCGGATCGCCTGCAGGCTGTGGGGATCGATGCGGCAGGCGGCAGTGAACTGTTCGCCACCGTGCACCACCCGGTGGCCAATGCCGTGCAGCTTGCCGCCAGCGGCGCCCTGGACCAGCGGCAGCAGTTGATGCAGTGCGGTGCGGTGGTCGCCACCGGGCAGCATCAGGCTGTCCTTCTCGCCGCCGCGCTGCCAGTGCAGCACAGCGTCCGGGCTGCCCAGGCGCTCGGCCAGGCCGCTGAGGGTGAATTGCGAGTGGGCCTCGTTGACCAGGGCGAACTTGATCGACGAGCTGCCGCAGTTGATGACCAGGATATTGCGTGCCGGCATGACTATTCCCTATTCGATTGCGCGCACCAGCCACAGGCGAACGGCTGGCCCAGATGACGCTGGCGCTGCACGGGGTCGATGACCCAGTCCCGATTCTGCCACGGCGGCTGATGCCGCAGGTGCTGCGTATGGCCGCAGGACAGGTCGGCCACCCAGTGGCCATCCTCGTCCTGGTGAAAGCCCAGCAGCAGGATGGCCGGCGCGTCCCGTCCGTCAGGCGCGCGGTCGCTTTCGGCCGGTATGGCGGGTAAACTTGCTCCCTTTCCAATCTCTAGCAAAAGGTTTCCCCTCCATGCTGATCGCCGCCAACAAGGCTGTCTCCATCGACTATACCCTGACCAACGATGCCGGTGAGGTGATCGACAGCTCCGCCGGCGGCGCCCCGCTGGTGTATCTGCAGGGTGCGGGCAACATCATCGTCGGCCTGGAAAAGGCCCTCGAGGGCAAGCAGGTAGGTGACGAGCTGAGCGTGGCCATCGAGCCGGCCGAAGCCTACGGCGAATACAGCGCCGAACTGGTCGCCACCCTGAACCGCAGCATGTTCGAGGGCGTCGACGAGCTGGAAGTGGGCATGCAGTTCCACGCCTCCGGCCCGGACGGCGGCATGCAGATCGTCACCGTGCGTGATATCGACGGCGACGACGTGGTCGTCGACGGCAACCACCCGCTGGCCGGCCAGCGCCTGAACTTCCAGGTCAAGGTGGTCAACGTGCGCGAAGCCAGCGCCGAAGAAGTCGCCCATGGTCACATCCATGGCGAAGGCGGCCACCATCACTGATCTGTGATCGGGCCCAGCAATACGACTTATGGTCGTTCCAAGCCAGGCCCCGGCTGCTAAGCTGAGTTAACCGAAAAGGCGCCCACGGGCGCCTTTTTTGTCCCCTGCGCAGGCTCAAGGAGTCAGTCATGAGTGCCTTTCACGATCTCAATCTGCGCGCGCTGGATGGCCAGGATCTGCCACTGGCGCCGTACAAGGGCCAGCTTGTGCTGGTGGTCAATGTCGCCTCCAAGTGCGGCCTGACTCCGCAGTACGCCGGCCTCGAAGCGCTGCACCAGCAGTACCACGAGCGCGGCTTCACCGTGCTGGGTTTGCCGTGCAACCAGTTCGCCGGCCAGGAACCGGGCAGCGAAGACGAGATCCGCGAGTTCTGCAGCCTCAACTACGGGGTGACCTTTCCGCTGGGCAGCAAGCTGGAGGTCAACGGCCCCGGTCGCCATCCTCTGTATCGCCTGCTGGCGGGCGAGGGCGCCGAGTTTCCCGGCGACATCACCTGGAACTTCGAGAAGTTTCTGGTCGGCCGCGACGGTCGCGTGCTGGCGCGCTTCTCGCCGCGCACCACGCCGGACGATCCGGCGCTGATCCAGGCCATCGAAAAAGCCCTAGGCTGATTGCGCCATTCATCCGGCCGATCTCTCCCCGCCGTCTTGCCCTCTCGGCACCCCGATAGCCTAATCGGGGCATCTGCCGAGGAGGCCCGCGATGACCAGTTTCTCCCCTGACGATCTCAGCCCCACGGCCTCGCCCGAGGCCTTGCGTGCGCTGATCGAGAGCCGTCGCTCGGTACGCCGCTTCACCGCCGAAGCGGTGCCGGACGAAGTGATCCGCGACTGCCTGGAGCTGGCGGTACTGGCGCCCAACTCCTGCAACCTGCAGCCGTGGAGCTTTCAGGTGGTGCGCGATCCGGCGCTGCTGGCGCGGTTGCACCCGGTGTGCATGAGCCAGAGCGCGGCCAAGGCGCCGCTGATCATTGCCGTGCTGGCCCGTCCGGATACCTGGAAGCAGGCCTGCGCCAATGTGGTGGAGTACTGGCCGGAGCCTGAGGTGCCCCTGCGCATCCGCAGCTTCTACGCCAAGACCGCGCCATTCCAGTACAACCAGGGCCCGCTGGGCCTGCTCGGCCTGTTCAAGCGCCAGCTGGTGCGCTTGGCCGCGCTGCGCAAGCCGCTGATGCGCAAACCCAACAGCAAGGCTGACATGCGCATCTGGGCGGTGAAATCCACCGCGCTGGCGGCAGAGAACCTGATGCTGGCCTTCCAGAGCCATGGCTACGCCAGCTGCCCGATGGAAGGCTTCGACGAGGTGCGCCTGCGCAAGGTGCTGGATATCCCGCGCCAGGCCATCCCGATCATGCTGCTGGCCGTCGGACGCCAGGGCGAGAAGGGCGTGTACAACCCGCGCCTGCGCTTCCCCCTGGAGCAGCACGTCACCTGGTTGTAGCGACGCGCCCTCACCCCCTGCCCTCTCTCAAGGGGAGAGGAAGGCAGTGTCCGGTACGGGCTGAGGTTGCAGGTTGTCAGTCCCCTCTTCCTCCGGGAGAGGGCCAGGGTGAGGGAAGCGCCGCCTTCCGCATGCCCCCCAATCACCCGAATCAATAGTGCTGGGCGGGGCGAGACGACCGGTCATATGCTCTTCGCCATGAACAACACAGTCCGACTCGACAAGCGTGACCTGATCCTGGCCAAGGGCTCGGAGGTGATGACGCGTCGTGGTTACCACGGCACCGGCGTGATGGAGATCGTCCAGGCCGCCGGCATCCCCAAGGGCAGCTTCTACCACTACTTCGCCAGCAAGGAAGACTTCGCCCTGCAGGCCCTGGAGTTCGTCTACGGACCACGCCTGACGCGCTACACCGAAGCGTTGAGCAACCCGGCGCTGAGCCCGCGGGCACGTATCGTCGGCTACTACGCCGAACTGCTGGCGCACTTCAGCCGTCAGGAGCAACCCGAATATCACTGCTTCATCGGCAGCCTGAGCTTCGAGATGAGCGAAGTGCTGCCGGCCATCGGCGCCGAGGTCGAGCGCATCCAGCAGGCCTCGGTGGAGATCCTGCAGGGCTGCCTGGAGCAGGCCAAGGCGGCCGGCGAGCTGGCCGCCCATGAGGATTGCGAGAACCTGGCGACCTTTATCGCCAACGCCTGGCAGGGCGTGC
Source organism: Pseudomonas sp. GD04019 (assembly GCF_029837695.1). Taxonomy (GTDB): domain Bacteria; phylum Pseudomonadota; class Gammaproteobacteria; order Pseudomonadales; family Pseudomonadaceae; genus Aquipseudomonas. Next base: position 222,061 of record NZ_JAOEEA010000001.1, on the reverse strand, counting down.
TGGCGCGCCTCAAGGTCGGCCGCAGCCTGCAACCGCTGGAAGCCTTCATTCACCGTCTGGAGCTGCTGCTGCGGCCCTGACTGTTTTTTTGCCCATTGACGAGACGACCGGTCAGCTGGCCGGCCCAAAGGAGTACCCATGACCGTTAAAGCCCTGTTCGAGCCCTTCCGCCTGGGCAACCTGGAACTGCCGACCCGCGTGGTCATGGCGCCGATGACCCGTTCCTTCTCCCCGGGCGGCGTGCCCAATGCCAAGGTGGTCGAGTACTACCGTCGTCGCGCCGCCGCCGGTGTCGGCCTGATCGTCACCGAGGGCACCACCGTTGGTCACAAGGCCTCCAACGGTTACCCGCATGTACCGCGTTTCTACGGTGAAGACGCCCTGGCCGGCTGGAAGCAGGTGGTCGATGCCGTGCACGCCGAAGGCGGCAAGATCGTCCCGCAGCTGTGGCACGTGGGTAATGTGCGCAAGGCCGGCACGGAGCCGGACGCCAGCGTGCCGGGCTACGGCCCGAGCGAGAAGATCAAGGAAGGCAATGTCGTGGTGCACGGCATGACCAAGCAGGACATCAATGAGGTCATCGCCGCCTTCGCCCAGGCCGCCCTGGACGCCAAGACCATCGGCATGGACGGCGTGGAGATCCACGGCGCCCACGGTTACCTGATCGACCAGTTCTTTTGGGAAGGCAGCAACAAGCGCACCGACGAATACGGTGGCGACCTGGCCCAGCGCTCGCGCTTCGCCATCGAGCTGATCCAGGCCGTGCGTGCCGCCGTTGGCCCGGACTTCCCGATCATCTTCCGCTTCTCGCAGTGGAAGCAGCAGGACTACACCGCGCGCCTGGTACAGAGCGCCGAGGAGCTGGGCGCCTTCCTCAAGCCGCTGGCCGATGCCGGCGTGGACATCTTCCACTGCTCGACCCGCCGCTTCTGGGAGCCGGAGTTCGAAGGCAGCGACCTCAACCTGGCCGGCTGGACCCGCCAGCTGACCGGCAAGCCGACCATCACCGTGGGCAGCGTGGGCCTGGACGGCGAGTTCCTGCAGTTCATGGTCAACACCGACAAGGTGGCCGAGCCGGCCAGCCTGGAAAAGCTGCTGGAGCGCCTGAACAAGCAGGAGTTCGACCTGGTGGCCGTGGGCCGCGCCCTGCTGGTCGACCCGGACTGGGCGGTGAAGGTACGCGATGGCCGCGAGAGCGACATCCTGCCGTTCAGCCGCGAGGCCCTGAAGCAGCTGGTCTGAGCATTCGCTTTACCCCGGCGCGTCTCTGACGCGCCCTTCCAAGCCCCAGCACACCGGGGCTTTTTTTATACCTGCCGGGCCTGCCGCAGGTGTTCCTCGAACTGCTCGACGATGGCCGGCCAGCCCTGCTTGCCGGCGTGCTGGCGGGCGTTCAGGCGCACCCGGCGGAAGAGCTCGGCATCCTCCAGCAGCCAGCGCGCGGCCTCGATAAAGGCCTGCTCGTCGCCCGGGGTGGCGAGGGCGCCGTTGTGACCGTGGCGGATGTGCTGGGCCGCCGCGGCCTGGTCGAAGGCCACCACCGCCAGGCCCGAGGCCAGAGCCTCCAGCACCACGTTGCCAAAGGTCTCGGAGAGGCTGGGAAAGAGGAACAGATCGCCACTGGCATAGTGCGCGGCCAGCACATCGCCACGCTGCACGCCACAGAACAGGGCATCCGGCAACTGCTCCTGCAGCTGCGCACGCAACGGGCCGTCGCCCACCAGCACCAGGCGCAGGCGCCGTTGCGGCTGGCTGCGCTGCAGCGCGCGGAAGGTGCGGACCAGCAGCTGCAGGTTCTTCTCCGCGGCCAGGCGGCCGACGTGGACCACGGCGACCTCGTCCTCGGCCATGCCCCACTCGGCGCGCAGCTCACTCGAACGGCGGGCGGGATGGAACAGCTGGCCGTCGACGCCGCGTTCCAGCAGCTCCAGCCGCTCGAAACCGCGCCGCTGCAATTCCAGGCGCTGGCTGGGGCTGGGCACCAGGGTCACGCGCGAGCGGTTGTGGAACCAGCGCAGGTAGCCGGTCAGCAAGCGGGTCAGCAGGCCGAAGCCGTACAGGTCGCTGTACTGCTGGAAGTTGGTATGAAAGCCGCTGACCACCGGAATGCCCAGGCGCCGCGCGGCGCGCAGGGCAGACAGGCCGAGCGGGCCCTCGGTGGCGATATACAGCACGTCCGGGCGGTTGCGCTTCCAGCGCCGCAGCAGCTTGTGCAGCGAGGAGTGGCCCCATTGCAGCCCGGCGTAACCGGGCAGCGGCCAGCCGCGGGTCAGCAGCAGTTCCTCGTCGCTACGGTTCGGCTCGTCGGCCTGGCGCGGGCGCACCAGCTGCAGCCGATGGCCGCGCTCGCGCAGGCCCTGGCACAGGCGGCCGAGAGTGTTGGCCACGCCGTTGACTTCGGGCGGGAAGGTCTCGCTGACCAGGGCGATATGCAGGCTTGTGACATTCATGGCGCCAGTCTGGGCGGGCCGCATGTAGCGCCGGTGACACTGCGATGACGGCTGCATGACGGTAGATTGCCGTCAGGCTGTAGGCAAGCAGAGCGCATGGGATTGCATGGCGCAGGTGCTGGTGTAGGCGAGCGAGCGCCTATTTATCGCGCGTTGCGCTTTACCTCAACGTCCCCAAGTGGTTCTAACCAGCAATGCTGCCTCCCGCAGCGACAGGCCTCTGCCAGTCAGAGCTGCGCGACTTGGCCGCTGGCAGACCTCTTGTGGTTATTACGCCGTACCGTAGTGGACCCAAGATTAAGATCCCTGTTATTCAGCCGCCTCGGCCAGAGTCGCCAATTGGGGGAAGTCCAGGGTCAAAGCGGCCTGAAGAACGGCATCGGCAAAGCCGGTACAGCGCGGCTGTTCAGCAGCAAGCTCATGGGCCCACTCTTCGATAAGTGTGATCTGGCCGGTTTCAACCAGGCCCGCCAGAATGGCCAGGCGTGCCGCATCTGGACGGGCTGCAGTGGTGGAGGCAATTGGCTCGCGGGTGGTCGAGGCAAGATCGTGCAGCCCCAGGAATGTGCCTAATAGGCTTGCCAGGTCGGTTTCGCTAACCGGTTTTTTCAGGCAGGCGGCAAACTTCAGGTGCGGTGCAAAGTCTTCCGGCGCCAGCGGTGCAGCGGCGGAAATCAGAACCACCGGAATGGCAGGGTCACGCTCGGCGACCATCTGCAGTACGGACCAGCCGTCACCGCCCTCCATGAACTGGTCGGTGATCACCAGGGCGATATCTTCACGCCACTGGTTGGCCGCATCCCGCCCGTTGACGGCAGTGACCACCTTGAGTTGATGCCGGCTCAACTGCTCGCTCAGGAGCAGGCGCAGATCCGGATCGTCCTCTACCAGCAATACCGACTGGGCGCCCTCGGGGTGAAGCGCTGCGGTTTCCGCGGCGATGGGGTCCGCAGGCAACTCCGTGAGTAGTTCGCCCACCACGTGGAAGCGAAAGGCACTGCCCTGGCCGGGGGTACTGGCGACGATCAACTCTCCGCCCATGCAGTGCACCAGTTGCCGGGCAATGGCCAGTCCCAGGCCAACTCCGTTACGGGAGCCTTCGACCTGATTGCTGCCACGGACGAAGGGCTGGAAGATGTTCGGCAGGTCGTTGGCGGCAATACCGCCGCCGCTGTCTTCCACCGCGAAGAACAGACGGACCTGGCTTCCCTGTTTTTCCCCGTGGTAGCGCAGGCTGATGCGACCATTACGGGTATAGCGGTTGGCATTGCTGAACAGGTTATCGAGCACCTGACGTAAGCGTCGGCTATCGATGGACAGGTATTCGGGAACCACGCCCTGCTCTTCCAGGGAGAAGCTGTTACCCGCTGCCTCGGCCTGCAGCCGGGCGACTTCCACCATGTCCGCCAGCCAAGGGCGGAACGCCAGCGGCGTCGGCATCACGTCCAGTTGGCCGATTTCCGCCCTGGCTGCATCCAGCAGTTCGTCGATGAGATGCAGCAAGTGGCGGCCGCTGCCTTCGATGGCGCGGGCGCCTTCCTCCAGGCTGAGGCGCCGGGAGCCCCGTTGCAGCAACTGGGCGAAGCCGATGATGGTATTGAGCGGGGTGCGCAGCTCATGGCTCATATGAGCCAGGAAGGTGGTCTTGGCCCGGTTGGCTTCGCGCTCCACCGCCAGCGCGGCAGTCAGCTGCTGGGTGCGGTTGGCAATGGCGATGAGGATGATCGGGGCCATCACCAACACTGCCCAGGGCAGGGCGCTGGCCAGTGTCGGGCCGGTGGGGTCAAATCCCAGGTACATCCCGGCTTCTCGAACCAGCACGGTCGCGGCGAAGGTGGCGAAGGAAATCAGGGTGAGACGCGCGGAGGCATTGCCGGCGCGCCAGGCCAGGTAAGAGGTAGTGATGCCGATGCCGAGGGTCAGTAGCGCGCAGAGGGACAGAACCTGAATCCAGAAAATGTACTGGTGCAAGTTGGCTGCCAAGGCGGCGGCGACCACCACGACAGTGACGGCGATCTGGGCACGATCCCAGCCGCGGCCCAGCCGCTTGAGGTCGAGAAAGGTACGCACGAACTGGCAATGCATGATCGCCATGCCGGCACCCAGCAAGGGCACGAGGCCTAGCGGGAACGCCCATGTGCTTGGCCACAGGTATTGCTGCGCCAGCCCTCCCATGACCGCTTCGAAGGCGCTGATAAGGAACATTTCCAGGCCGAAATAGAGGTAGGGCGCCTCCCGCAGCTGGATGAAGATCAGCAGCGACAGCAGGCCTGTCAGCACGATCCCGCCCAAGGCCATCGAGCGCAGGTTTTCCACCCGCAGCTGTTTGTCATGATAGGCGTGAGGTGCCCACAGGCGAGGCTCCAGGTACTGGGCAGACTGTGTCTGGATGCGCAGATAGAAGGTGCGGGTTTCTCCCGGCTGCAGGGTCAGCGGAAACAGCGCGTTCGGTCCGGGCAGCGGTCGCGCGGCCATGGGCACCCTCAGGCCGCTGGCCAACACCTGCCAGGGACCGTCGCCATCGCGCATGTAGAGCTTCGCCGACTCCAGTCGGGCGTGACCGATCTCCAGCCAGCGGCTGATAGCGATGGGGCCAGGATTGCGCAGGTTCAGACGCAGCCAGCGCGGCCGGGGATCGAAGCCATGGGTCTGGGTCTGCGCCGTGACGGGGACGAAGTGTTCGGGCGAGGCGACCACCGCGGCAATGTCCAGGCTGCCGTCCTGGTCGAGACGCAGGTCGAAGCTCTCCAGCGGCTGGGAGGCGCTGTCGTCTCGCAGATCCTGCACCTCGGCCCAGGCGCTACCGGCCAGGGTCAGCAGACAACACAGGCAGATCATTCGCCAACAGTGCTGCAGGCGCCCTTCAGCAGGCATCGTCCGCTGTCCCTTGCGGTAGAGGGGCGAGCTGCCCCGCTTGCTCTCGCAGGCGCGTACGCAACTCGCGCGGCGAGCAGCCGAAGCGCTCGCGCACGGCCTTGGAAAAGCTGGCGGCATTGGTGTAGCCCAGATGATCGCCGATGTCGCCAATAGGGGTTTCGGTGCGGGCCAGCAGTCCCCGGGCCTGGCTGAGGCGCTCCTCGCGCAGCCATGCATAGATCGGCATGCCGACGATCTGGTGGAAGGATTCGTTGAGGCGGGTTTCGTTGGTCCCGCACAGGCGCGCCAGCATTTCTGGCGAGGGCGGCTGGCGCAGATCCCGGCGTAGATGGTCGGTAGCGACCCTCACCAGCACCGCTTCCGGCCGGGTATCCGCAGCCTCAGACGGAGCGGGAGGGGAGACGGCGCGTAGGCGGCGGGCGAGCTCTAGGTGGATCTGCACCCTCGCCACCACTTCCGCCTCATCGATCAACGGTTTGGCGATGTAGTCCACCGCCCCCAGTGTCAGCCCCGCCAGGCGCTCCTGCGGCTGGTTGGCGGCCGTCAGGAAGATCACCGGGATGGCGCTGGTGTCCGGGTTGGCCTTGAGCAGCCGGCAGGTGGCGAAGCCGTCGCTGCCGGGCATGTGCACATCCAGCAGAATGAGGTCGGGACGCAGCAGTTGGGCCTTGCGATAACCGTCCTTGCCGTCGAAAGCCACCACGATGTCCAAGCCTCGGGCCGACAGAAACTCCGTGAGCACTCGGAGGTCGGCCACCGAGTCGTCAACGAGCAGGATCTTGGGATTGCTGGTGGTGCGCATGCCGGCGTCTGTGGGTGTGTGGGGGGAGCCGGTATTAGAGCCCAGAACACGCACCGCTTCCCATGGCCAAAGGGAAAAAATTGTCTGCGGGCAAAGTCTTCGCCCCTGCTGGCAAAGTGCCTGCGCAGCGCCCATGGGATCATGCCGCCCCAGCAAGCGAAGCCATATGCGAGGCAGTAGATTCATGAAACCCACCGGATGCAGCAGCGTAGTCGCATTCGCCCTGTGTTTTGCACAGCCTGCGCTGGCTGCCCAGGTTCCCGATGCTGGCCGGATCCTGGAAAGCATCAAGGCCCCGCTCAGCCTGCCACCGCCCTCCGACAACGTCCTGCCCGAGTCGGCGCCGGCTCGCCCGGCGATGACGCTGCCCAGCGACGTCAAGGTGTACGTCAAGGCATACCGCATCACCGGAGCCAAGGTGTTCAGCGAGGCGCAACTGTTGGAGCTGCTGGCCGACAGCACCGAACGCGAATTGAGCCTGGCCGAACTGCAGGGCCTGGCCGACCGTATTACCCGTCATTTCCGCGAACATGGCTATCTGCTGGCCCGCGCCTATCTGCCGGCGCAGGACATCGAAAACGGACTGCTGACCATCGCCGTGCTCGAAGGTCGGCTGGGCAAGATCGAGCTGGACAACCGCTCGCTGCTCGACGACGCCACGGCACGGCGTCAGCTGAACGACCTGCAACCGGGCGACGCGGTACAGGCCGAACCTCTGGAGCGATCCCTGCTGTTGCTCAATGACCTGCCAGGGGTCGAAGTGCGCTCCACCCTCAAGCCGGGCGCCTCGGTCGGCCTTACCGACCTGGACGTTTCGCTGGGGGCAGGCCCGCGGCTGGCCGGTAGCGTGGAGGCAGACAACTTCGACAACAGCTACACCGGCAACGAGCGGCTCGGCGGCAACCTCGCCATCAACAGCCCCGCCGGAGTCGGCGATACCCTGAGCCTGCGCGGCCTGACGTCCGGCGCCGGCATGAACTACGGGCGCCTCGCCTATCAGCTGCCGGTCGGACCTCATGCCACCCAGGTCGGCCTGGCCTGGTCGGAGATGCGCTATGAGCTGGGCGAAGACTTCGAGTCGCTGGACGCCCATGGCAAGGCCAGCATTGCCTCGGTCTATGCCCTGCAGCCTCTGCTGCGCAGCCGCCAGGCCCGCCTAGACGGCCAGCTGAGCTACGAGCGCAAGCGGCTCGAGGACCGGGTCGATATCACCGACACGATCCAAGACAAGACCCTGGATGTCTGGAGCCTGGGCCTGAGTGGCGACCATCAGGACGCTTGGCTCGGTGGCGGCGCCATGCAGTACGGGGTCAGCCTGATTACCGGGCACCTGAAGCTGGACGAGGCCAGCGCCGCCCTCGACGATGCGGGGCTGGAAACCGATGGGGCCTACGCCAAGTTCGCTTTCCAGCTTACCCGCCTGCAGCGCCTCAGCGACAGGTTCAGCCTCCAGGCCCGCCTATCCGGCCAGCGGGCCGCGAAGAACCTCGATTCCTCGGAAAAGCTCAGCCTGGGCGGCGCCTACGGCGTGCGCGCCTATCCCCAGGGCGAGGCCTCCGCCGACGATGCCTGGCTGGCGAATCTGGAGCTGCGCTATTCCCCCGACCCCGCCTGGCAGCTCTTCGGCTTCTACGACGCGGGCGGGGGGCGCATCAGCCATGACCCCGTGGCCGGCACACTCGACAACCGCCGCACGCTCTCCGGAGTGGGGCTGGGGGTGAGCCTGGCCCTGCCCGCGCAGATCAGCCTGCAGGCCTTCGCCGCCTGGCGCACCGACAGCGAACCGACTTCCGATGAGGATCGCAGCCCGCGTTTCGGGCTGCAGACCGTGAAGTATTTCTGAACACGACTTTCAAGGCCGACATCATGAACCACGCCTATCGCCTGATCTGGAACGCTGCCCATGGCGCCTACGTGCCGGCTCCCGAGAACGCCCGTGGCCGGGGCAAGCAGGCCAGCGGCAGGATTCTGCTCGCCGCGCTGCTGGTCGGCGCCAGCGGCCAGGCTCTGGCACTGCCCACGGACGGCCAGGTAAGCCTGGGACAAGGCAGCATCGCCAGCAGCGGCGGCAACATGACGGTGACCCAGTCGTCGCAGAATCTGGCGATCAACTGGAACAGCTTCAACATCGCCCAGGGAGAGAAGGTCAGCTTCGCCCAGCCCAACAGCAGCGCCATCGCTGTGAACCGTGTGGTCGGCAGCGACCCGTCGAGCATCTACGGCACCCTGCAGGCCAACGGCCAGGTGTTCCTGATCAACCCCAACGGCATCCTCTTCGGCAAAGGCTCCCAGGTAAACGTCGGCGGCCTGGTGGCATCGACCCTGGATCTGTCGGACCAGGACCTCGCGGCGGGCAACTACACCTTCGCGGGCGAGGGTGGCAGCGTGACCAACCAGGGCAACATCACCGCCAAGGACGGCGGCTCTGTGGCCCTCCTCGGGGCCCGGGTCAGCAACGAGGGGACCATCCAGGCCCGACTTGGCAGCGTGGCCCTGGCGGCGGGCGAGCAGGTGAGCCTGGACTTCGCCGGCGACCAGTTGCTCAGCGTGCAGGTGGACAAGGGCGCCCTGCAGGCGCTGGCGCAGAACAAGCAGTTGATCCAGGCGGACGGCGGCCAGGTGATCCTCACCGCCAAGGCGGCCGACAGCCTGCTGAACTCGGTGGTGAATAACGAGGGTGTGGTCGAGGCTGGCTCGTTGAGCACACGTAACGGCGTCATCCGCCTGGAAGGCGACAGGCTGGTCAATACCGGCACCCTGGACGCCAGCGGCGAAACTGGTGGCCGCATCAGCCTGGCCGGCCAGGGCATCATCCAGGCCGGCGCCATCCACGCCGACGGCGATGGCGGTGCGGTGTCGCTGGACGCGAGCCATGGTGCCCTGCAGACCACGCAGGGCCAGATCACCGCCAACGGCTCGGCCGCGGGCGGCTCGATCCGCTTCAACGGCGGCGATTCGTCATTCGTATCCGGCAGCCTGAGCGCCACCGGCCAGCGCGGCGGCGAGATCACCGTCAGCGGGCAGACGGTCAACCTGGCGGCCGCCACCGTGAAGGTCGACGGTACCAAGAAGGGCGGTTCGATCCGCATTGGCGGCGATGCCCACGGGGCCAACCCTGAGGTGAGCAACGCGCGCACCACCGGCGTGAACGCCCACAGCAACCTCAGCGCCAAGGGGGCGGATGGCGACATCGTGGTCTGGTCCGACGAGCGCACCGACTTCCGCGGCCAGGCCACCACGGGCGAGCGCGGCTTCATCGAGGTGTCGAGCAAGGGCACCCTCAACTACGGCGGGCAGGTCAATGCCGGCCAGGGCGGCGAGGTGCTGTTCGACCCCACCAATCTGGTGATCACCGACACGGTGAGTGACCAGTTCTACATCGACTTGGCGGACCCCAACCCGCAACCCGGGGCTCTGCATGGTGACGGCAATATCGTGCAGCTGGACAACGGCAATATCGCCGTCAGCGCGCCCGGTGCCCATTTTGGCAACATCCGCACTGGCGCAGCTTTCCTTTACAACGGCACTACCGGGGGACTGATCTCGGCCCTCTACGGCAACACTGCGGGCGACAGCATCGGCTCTGGCGGCGTCGCGGCGCTGGCCGGCAGCAACGTGGCGGTGGCCAGCCCCTATTGGGACAACGGTGCACTGACCGATGTCGGCGCTGTAACCTGGTTCAATGGCACCACCGGTCTGTCGGGCTTCGTCACCAGCGCCAACTCCCTCACCGGCAGCACCGCCAGTGACCGGGTGGGCCTGAAGATCAGCACGCTCGCCAATGGCAACTATCTCATCGGCTCCGCCTACTGGAACAATGGCGGCGCGGTCGGCGCCGGTGCTGTCACCTTTGGCTATGCCAACCAGTCCACTTCGGGCGTGGTGAGCGCCAGCAACTCTCTGGTCGGCAGCACGGCGGGCGACCATGTGGGTACCAACATCCTGGCGTTGGACCAGGGCAATGCGATCACCTGGAGCAGCCTCTGGGACAACGGCGTGGCCGTCGATGCCGGCGCCGTCACCTGGATGAGCCAGGATGGCCCCACCGTGGGCGTGATCGGTGCGACCAATTCCATGGTGGGCAGTCAGACCAACGATTTCGTCGGCACCGACAGCAACTTCAACAGTGGCATCGTCAGTCTCAGCAACGGCAATGTACTGGTCTTCAGCAAGCACTGGCACCTGACGCCGACCCTCGATACCGGCGCCGTCACCTGGATGAGTGGCTCCGGCCCCACCACTGGCGTGGTCGATGCCAGCAACTCGGTGATAGGCAGCTCCGCGGCGGACAGAGTGGGCTACGTCTCCAACCACCCCTATGACGACAAGCCGAGCTATGTCGAGTTGACCAACGGCAACGTGGTGGTCACCAGTGGCTATTGGAACAGCAGTGCCGGCGCCGCCACCTGGATGAGTGGGACCGGCCCCACGGCCGGCGTCATCGGTTCCGGCAACTCTGTGGTGGGCAGCACTGCCAACGACCGGGTCGGCAGCTTCGGGGTCACCGTTCTGAGCAACGGCAACTACGTGGTGAACAGCCCCTACTGGAGCGACGGCCTCAATCCGGAGGTGGGCGCTGCTACCTGGGGCAATGGCAATGGCGGTACAGCTGGTGTCATCAGCGCCGCCAATTCGCTAGTGGGCAGCACTGCCTACGACCGCGTGGGCCTGACCTCCACGGCCCTCAGCAACGGCCACTACGTGGTGAGCAGCCCCTATTGGAGCGATGGCATCAATGCGGAGGTAGGGGCCTCCACCTGGGGTAATGGCAACGGCGGTACGGTCGGCCTCATCAATGCCGGCAACTCCCTGGTGGGTAGCAGCGCCTACGACCATGTGGGCTTTTCTGCCACTGCCCTCACCAACGGCCACTATGTGGTGACCAGTCAGCACTGGAACGACGTCGTCAACGGCCTCGTCAAGGTTGGTGCGGTGACCTGGGGCAACGGCAATGGCAGCACGGTCGGGGCCGTGTCGGCCAGCAACTCCATGGTCGGCGACCTGGACGACGACGAGGTCGGCAATGGCGGCATCGTCGCCCTGGCAGGCGGCAACTACCTGATCCGCAGCTTCCAGTGGCATGACTTCTCGGGGAACGTGGCGTGGCGCGATGGCAGCGCGGCCAGCACCGGTATCTTCGACAGCAGCAATGCGATGACCGGCACCTGGAGCCCGAGCATAACTGTGCTGAGCAATGGCAAGTTCGTCCTTAACAACGCGCTCTGGGGAGACCGCCAAGGGTATGTGGCGGTAGGTAGCAACGACGGCAGTTTCGTCGGCAGTATCGACTCGACCAACGCCCTGGTCGGTGGCTACCGGCGGGCCTCGCTGGGGTCCGAAGGCGGCGTGCTCGACCTGGGCAACGGCCATTTCGTGGTTTATGGCTTCACCGCCAGGAATCCAGACGCTGGTGTCAGCGCGGGCTCCATCACCTTCATCGACAGCGATGCGCCCCTGGTCGGCCTGACCAGCGCCAGCAACACTTTCTACGGGGCGGCCGGCGATCGCCTCACCCGGGCGGGTCTCTACGTACTGCCCAACCACGATTATCTGGTGCCCTATGTCAATTGGAGTGCCAATGGTTCCACGCCGAATGCCGGTGCCGTGGCGATTGGCAGCGGCAGCACCGGCCTGGCGGGCTACGCCTCCGCCAGCAACTCCCTGGTGGGCTTGCAGGCCGGCGACGAACTCGGCTCCGGCGGCATCCAGTTGCTGACGGGCAACAACTTCCTGGTGCGTTCGCCGAATGCCACGGTCGATGGCCACGGCAGTGCCGGCAGCCTGTGGTTGGTGCAGCGCGGCGCCGACTTCGCCAGCACGGTGAACAACAGTGCCGGCAACCAGGCGGTGAGTCCCGGTGCCATCGCCAGTGCCGCCGTCGCCGGTAGCACCCTGACCCTGCAGGCCAGCAACGACATCACGGTCAACAGTGCCATCTCGGTGGACGGCGCACTGAAGTTGGAGGCCGGCAACAACTTGACCCTGAACGCCAGCATCACCTCCCAGGCCACCGGCACCGCCATTGAGCTGGCCGGGCAGACGTTCATCAATAATGTGGGTAGCAACGCCCTTTCCACCCCCAACGGGCGCTGGCTTGTGTGGTCGGCAAATCCCGCGGGCGATACCCGCGGGGGCCTGGACTACGACTTCAAGCAATACAACGCCAGTTACGGCACCACCACCGTGGCAGGTAGCGGCAATGGCTTCCTCTACAGCCTGGCACCGACCCTCAGTGCCCAACTGGTCGGCACCGTTGCCAAGACCTATGACGGCACGACCTCGGCCGCCTTGTCCGCCGCCAACTATGCGCTGTCCGGCAGCATCGACGGCGATGCGGTATTGCTCAACACACCGACGACGGGCCGTTACGACAACGCCAGCGTCGGTACCGGCAAGACGGTAACCTCCAGCGGTTTGAGCATTATCAGCGTCGACAGCGCCGGTAAGCCGGTTTATGGCTACCAGATCGCCGAGGCGAGCGGCAATGTGGGCACCATCCTGCCCCAGGAGCCCGTCACCCCACCCGTTACCCCACCCATCTCCAATAACCAGGACCCGCGTATCGATCTGGCTTGGTCATTGATACTGCCCGCGGATAAGAGTGCGGTGAGCGATGAACTGCAGGTATCCGAAGTGGTACAGGTCGATGCTGGCGGCATGCGACTTCCCCATGGCCTCGATGCGCCCACAGGCATCCGCTCGTTTCACTGAGCACGCTAGGGCAGGGCGCTCCGTTTGCCGGGCGCCCTGGTTTCTCCAGCGGATGGCTTTGCGGCGCGTTCAACCCTGCGCGGCGGCCGATATGGATCGAGCCGGCAGTTAAAGGCGTGTCCTGCGCCCTTTTCCACGATTAGCGACAGTCGTCGACAAGGTCGCTCAGGGATAAGCGGCCTGCCAGCGCGTTGCCAGGCTCTCAGCCTGCACGGGTGATGCATCCAGACGAATCAGCCCCAGCTGCAGCGCCTGCTCGGTGCTCAGGCGGCCCTTCTGCAGGGCCAGCAGCGTGCCTTCTCCGGTGATCAGCACCGCGTCGCCTGGCGCAGGGCCTGGCAGGTGCGGGGTGAGTTTCAGCTGCTCGTCGTCTGTCGTGAAACGCGCCCACAGGCCGGACTCCACCAGGAGCAGGCTGAAGCTGTCGGCCGGTGCCTGGGTGGCGAGGGTATTGCGCAGCTTGCCGAGCATGTTCAGGGCGCGGCGCATGCCGAAGCCGCCGGGCAGCGGCACGGGTCTGGCCAGCGCCTGGTCCTGGTAGGCCTGGTGCAGGGCCAGGGCCACGTCCAGCGAACCGGGGTGGGCCTGGGTCAGGTCCATGGCCATGCCGTCGTAGCCGCAGGCGTGGCTCGCCGGGTTGGTGCCGGCGAGCAGCAGTGCCAGGGTGCCGGCGACTATCGGCGAGGCTCTCATGGGGTGGCGATGTTGAACCAGAAGTCGAACTTGTCGAGCAGGCCCATGAACTCGCCGAAGGCCTGCGGGCGGCCGTCGAACTTCAGCTCGCCGGAAGCGACCTTCTGTTCCAGGGTGGCCTTGCCCAGCTGGATGTCTTCCAGGGTGGTCTTGTTCATGGTCAGGCCGACGTCGGCGTTGGCAGCCAGCTTGGGCTCGTAGGTCAGCACGCCGTTCTCCACGGTCAGGGCGTAGTCCTTGCCGAGGTCGCTGAAGCGGTAGTTGAGCACCAGCTTCTTGCCCGCGGCGCGCTCGCCGTTGAGGCGCACGGCCAGGTAGTCGAAGAGCATCTCCGGGGTCATGGCGCGGATCACGTCCGGGCTGGCGGTGACGGTGCCGCCGCCCTGCGGCAGGCCGTTGCGCAGCTCGAAGGCGCCCTGCAGGTACATCGAGCGCCAGGGGCCGGATTCGGCCTGGTAGCCCAGTTGTTCCAGGCTGTCGGCCAGCAGGTTCTTCGCCGCCGCGTTGTCCGGCTCGGCGAACACCACGTGCTTGGTCGCCTCGGCCACCCAGCGGTACTCGCCCTTGGTGAAGTCGGCCTTGGCCTTTTCAAGCACTGCCGCAGAGCCGCCCATGTACTCGACGTACTTCTTCGCGGCCGGCTGCGGCGGCAGCTTGTCGAGGTTGGCCGGGTTGGCGTCGTACCAGCCCAGGTAGCGCTGGTAGATGGCCTTGGCGTTGAACTTTAGGGTGCCGTACACGCCACGCCCCGGCCAGAAGGACTCCAGCTCCGGCGGCAGCTTGATGGTCTCGGCGATTTCCTCGGCGTTGAGGCCCTGGTTCATCAGGCGCACGGACTGGTCGTGGATGTACTTGTAGAGGGCGCGCTGCTTCTTCAGGTAGTCGACGATCTGCGGCTGGCCCCACAGCGGCCAGTGGTGGCTCTGGAACTTGACCACGCTCTTGTCGCCGTACAGGGCGATGGCCTCGCCGATGTACTTGGACCACTGCAGCGCATCGCGCACCTGCGCGCCGCGCGGGGTGAGCACGTTGTGCATGTTGTTGGTGGTGTTCTCGGCCATCCACAGGGCCTTGCTGGCCGGGAAGTAGGTGTGCATTTCCACCGGTGCCTCGCCGCCCGGGGTCATCTGGAACACCATCTGCACGCCGTCGACGGTCAGCTCCTGGCCGGTCTTCTCGACCTCCTCGGTGGGCTGGATCAGGGTGGTGGCGCCGGCGGACACGGTCATGCCCATGCCGGCGTTGACGCCGCCCTGGGCATTGCGCGGCAGCATGGCGCCGAACTGGTACACGGCGCGGCGGGCCATGGCGTTGCCGGCGATCACGTTCTCGCTGACCGCGTGTTCGGTGAAGCCCTTGGGCGCAATGATGCGCACCTTGCCGGCCTTGACGTCGGCCTCGTCGACTATGCCGCGCACGCCGCCGAAGTGGTCGATGTGCGAGTGGCTGTAGACCACCGCGACCACCGGCTTTTGCCCCAGGTTGGCGCTGACCAGCTCGTAGGCGGCCTTGGCGGTTTCCGCGCTGAGCAGCGGGTCGAACACGATCCAGCCGGTCTTGCCCTCGACGAAGGTGATGTTCGATACGTCGTAGCCGCGTACCTGGTAGATGCCTTCGGTGACGCGGAACAGGCCGTACTCCATGCTCAGCTGGGCGTGGCGCCACAGGCTGGGGTTGACGCTGTCCGGCGCTGGCTTGTCCGCGGCGATGTACTGCTTGTAGCTCTCCAGGTCCCACACCACCTTGCCGTTGGCGTCCTTGATGGTCAGGGTCTCGGGCTTGGCGATGAAGCCGCGCTGGGCGTTCTCGAAGTCCTGCTTGTCGGCGAACGGCAACTGGTTCAGCACGGCCTGGTTGGCCAACTGGGTCGCGGCGCTGGCGGGCTGGGTCGGGGCAGGGCTGGCCTGGGCGATGGCGCTGGCGAGCAACGCGCTGGTCAGGCCGGCGGCGCAGAGCCGCTGTAGGGAACGACGCATCGGATGAGTCCTCTTGTTGTTGTCGGGTGGGCAGTGGATCAGCCCTGGGCGATCCACTCGGCGGCGCGCTCGGCGACCATGATCGAGGGGGCGTTGGTGTTGCCGCCGACCAGGGTCGGCATCACCGAGGCATCCACCACGCGCAAGCCGGCGATGCCGTGCACGCGCAGCTGGCTGTCTACTACCGCAGCTTCGTCAGTGCCCATCTTGCAGGTGCCGACCGGGTGGTAGATGGAGTCGGTGCGGCGGCGCAGCAGCTCGATCAGTTGCTCGTCGCTGTCGAGGCCGGTGCTGAACACGTCACGCAGGCCGAAGCGCGCCATGGGCGCCTGGGCGACGATCTCGCGGGCCATGCGGTAGCCCTTGAGCAGGGTCTGTACATCGTCGTCGTGGCCGAGGAAGTTGGGGTCGATGCGCGGCGCGGCGGCCGGGTCGGCCGACTGCAGACCGACGCTGCCGATGCTCTTGGGGCGCAGCACGCAGACGTGGCAGCTGAAGCCATGTCCCCAGTGCAGTTTGCGGTTGTGGTCGTCGAGCAGGCTGACCACCGAGTGCAGCTGCACGTCCGGGCGCGACAGCGCCGCGTCGGTCTTGAGGAAGGCGCCGGCCTCGGCGAAGTTGCTCGCCAGCGGGCCGCGCTTGCGCGCCATGTACTGGGCCAGCGCGGAGCCCATCTTCAGGCTGCCGCCCAGCGAGTAGCCGAGCAGCGAGTTGTCGCTGCTCTTGTAGCCGAGAATCACGTCCGGGTGGTCCTGCAGGTTCTGCCCGACGCCCGGCAGCTCGTGCTGCACGGCGATGCCGTGGGGCTTCAGATCGGCCTCCGCGCCGATGCCGGAGAGCATCAGCAGTTGCGGGCTGCCGAAGGCGCCGGCGCTGAGCAGCACTTCCTTGCGCGCCTTGAGTTCGGTCGAGCGACCCTTGTGGCGCACTTGCACGCCAGTGGCCTGTTTGCCCTGCAGCAGGATGCGCTCGGCATGGGCACCGGTGAGCACGGTGAGGTTCTTGCGCTGCTCGCGAATCGGCTTGAGGAAGGCGGTGGCGGTGCTCCAGCGGCGGCCGTCGCGGATGGTCACGTCGTACTGGCCGACACCTTCCTGCTCGGCACCGTTGAAGTCGGCGTTGTAGCGGTGGCCGACTTTCTGTCCGGCTTCGACGAAGGCATGGCTGGCTGCGTGGGCCTCGATCTGGCCGACGTACAGCTCGCCCTCGCCGCCATGGAATTCGCTGGCGCCCAGGTGGTGCATCTGGCTCTTGCGGAAGTAGGGCAGCACATCCTTGAACGACCAGCCATCGTTGCCCAGGTTGGCCCAGTCGTCGTAGTCGCTGTGGTGGCCGCGGATGTAGATCATGCCGTTGATCGAGCTGCTGCCGCCGAGTGCCTTGCCGCGTGGCTGGTAGCCGATGCGCCCGCCCAGGCCCGGTTGCGGCACGGTGTTGAAGGCCCAGTTGACGTGGCGGGTCGGCAGGATGGCGGCCACTCCGGCTGGGGCGTGGATCAGCGGCGACCAGTCACGCGGGCCGGCTTCGAGCAGGCACACGGAAACGGCGGGGTCGGCACTCAGGCGGTTGGCCAGGACGCAGCCGGCCGAACCGGCACCAATGATGATGTAGTCGAATTCCATGAGGGGCTCCGAAGTGCTGGAGGGATGTTCGGATTCTTGGTGGAACCGACGCGCTAAGATTGATCTTTGACGACTGATATTTGATTCTTGACGACATGGAACCCTTTATCAGAACCACCTCCTTCGGCGGCTTCCGCGAGCTGGTCAGCCAGCTGGGCCACGACCCGCTGCCTTTCCTGGAGCGCTTTCGCGTGCGCCCGGAACTGCTCGACGACGAGGATGCGCGGGTGCCGTTCCGCTCTCTGGTGGGGCTGCTGGAGACGGTGGCCGACGAGCTGCACTGCCCGGACTTCGGCCTGCGCATGGCCGAGTACCAGCACCTCAGCGTGCTCGGCCCGATCGCGCTGATCGCCTGCAATTCGGCCAGCGTCGGCCAGGCCCTGGCGGAGATCGTGCGCTTCATCGGCTACCACAGCTCCGGCATCCAGCTCGATCTCGACCTCAGCGAGCCGCGGGCGCCGAGCCTGGTCATCGAGTTGCGCCTGCCGGGGCCGCAGCGGCAGATGGCGGAACTGGCCATGGGCGTGGCGCACAACACCATGAAGCTGCTTTGCGGCCCGACCTTCAGTGCCCAGGTGGTGTTGCTGTCCGGCGGCAGCCCGCTGCCCCAGGCGCGCTATCGGCGCTATTTCGCCAGCGAGGTGTACCTGGGCCAGGCGCGCAACGCGCTGGTGATCAGCGAGCGCCAGCTGGGCCAGCGCATCGAACGGCAGGACCCGGCCCTGCACCGCACCCTGGTGCAGTACCTCAGCCATATCCACCTGCTGGGTTCTTCCGACCTGCTGGAGCAGGTGCGCCGTCTGGTGTTGCGCCTGTTGCCGATCCAGCAGTGCCGCCTGCCGCTGATCGCCGAGCAGCTCGGCCTGCACCAGCGCAGCCTGCAGCGTCAGCTGGCCGAGCTGGGGCACAGGTTCGATGAGCTGGTCGAGGGTATTCGCCGCGAGCGCGCCGATTTCTACCTGGCCGAGCGCGACATCCCTATGTCGCAGATCGCCGGCATGCTCGGCTACAGCGAGCAGAGCGTGTTCAATCGCGGCTGCCGGCGCTGGTTCGGCATGACGCCGGGCGAGCGCCGCCGCCTGTTGCTGGAACAGCGCCGCGGCTAGCCGGCCAGGCCCAGCTCCTTGGCCCGCGCCACCGCCTGGGTGCGACGCTCCACGCCGAGCTTGAAGTTGATGCGCTGGGCGTGGGTCTTCACCGTGTGCAGGGAGATGAACAGGCTCTCGGCGATCTGCTGGTTGGAGTAGCCCTGGGCGATCAGCTTGAGCACGTCCAGCTCGCGGCGGCTGAGCAGGGCGCTCGGCGCTCCGTCGTCGGTGCCGGCGCTCTCGGCGACCCAGCGCATCATCGCCGGGTTGCGCTGGGCGAAGGCGCGCTCGACGCTGGCCAGGCCCATCTGCCGGGCCAGCGCCAGCGCATCGAGCAGGGCCTGGCGCGCCTGGCTCTGCTTGTTGCTGGCGTGCAGGCCCTCGGCCAGGCTGAAACCGATTTCGCAGGCCAGCGGCCGGCGGCCCTCGACCAGGGCCTGTTTGAGCAGGGCCTGCAGGCTTTCCAGGGCTTCACTTAGCTGGTCGCCGGCCAGTTGCGCATGGGCCAGCGCCAGCTGCAGGCGCAGATTGAGTTCCGGGGCGCCGAATGGCGGCAGCTTGGGCGCCTCGGCCAGCAGGCCGCGCAGGGCCTTCTCGGCTTGGGCGTGGCGCCCCTGGCCGAGCCACAGGCGCGCCTTGATCAGCACCAGCAGGCCCTGGTACAGGTGCGTGCTGATATGGCTGTACTGCATCAGCCGCTCGGCATCGGCGATGCGGGCGAAGGCGTCGGCGATGTCGCCGTGCAGGGCGCTGAGTTCGGCCAGGCCCAGGTGGCCCCAGACGGCGGCGGGGTCGGCGCACACCTGGCATTCCCGCAGGCCGGAAGTGAAGGCGGTCTCGGCCTCCTGGTAGCGCCCGCGTTGCAGCAGCAGGCTGGCGCGCAACAGCTGGGTGCGGCCGCGCATGGGGCTGGCCTCGCTGCCCCAGGCGCCGGTGAGTTCGGTGTACAGGCGGCTGAGCAGGGTTTCCGCGCGCAGCAGCTCGCCGCGGATATCCAGCAGCTTGGCGTGCTCCAGGGCCAGCAGGCTCTCGAAGGCCAGGCTGCCATGCTCGCGGGCCTCCTTGATGGCCATCCGGTTGAGTTCCTGGGCCTGGTCGAAATGGCCCTCGGCCAGCGCCTGCTCGACCTGCAGCAGGTAGCACAGCAGCCGCTGGCTCCAGGAACGCTCGGGCAGTTCGACGATGGCCTCGGCCACCAGCGGCCGCGCCCGCTCGGCGTCGCCGCGGTGGAACGCCAGCTTGCCGGCCAGGGCCTTCCACTGGGCGATCAGTTCCTGCTGGCGCAGCGCATTGGTCTGCGGCAGGAAGCGTCCCAGTGCCGCCAGGTACTCCTCGCCTTCCTCCAGCCGACCGCTGAGCAGCAGGGCCCAGGCATTGAGCAGGGCCAGGCGCGGCGTGCTGCTGAGCAGGGTTGACGGCAATTCGCGGCGCCATTCCAGCAGCAGGGCCAGGTCGCGGCCCTGCAGCAGGCGATCCTGGGTGTAGCGTTGCATCAGGCTGGCTGCCACCTCCGGCTGGCCGGCCTTGAGCGCGTATTCCAGCGCCGGGGTGATCTGCTCGCGCCCGACGTACCACTGGCAGGCCTTGCGGAACAGGGCCTTGGCCATGCTGCTCGGCAGCTGGCCGGCCAGTGCCGGCGCCAGCGCCGGCTGCACGCGCAGCAGGCGACCGTCCTGATCCACGGCCTCGATGAACAGGCCGCACTCGCACAGCTGCTTCAACAGCTGCGCGCCTTCGCCGACGCCGAGCAGCTGCTCGCACAGCTCGTGGTCGAAGGAGGGGAACTGGGCCAGGGTATAGAGGGCCAGCTGCCAGTCGCCGGGCAGCTCGTCCAGCACCTCGCGCTTGAGGTAGTCCAGCAGCAGGCCGCCGCCGTCGGCCGGCAGCGCCTGGCCGGGCTTGCTGCCGAGCAGGCGCAGGCGCAGGCCGGCGCACCAGCCCTGGGTCTGCTCCAGCAGTTCCAGCACGGCGGGGCGCGGCCATTGGTGGCCGGCGCGTTGCAGCAGTTCGCCCAGCTCGTTCTCGGAGAAGGCCAGCTCGCGGCTGCCCAGCTCGAACAGCTCGCCGTCCAGCAGCAGGCGTGCCAGCTGCAGCTGGGGCCGGCGCCGGCTGGCGATCCACCAGCACACCTGGGGCGGGGTGGCGAGCAGCAGGCTGTTGAGGGTCTGGTCCAGCGCCGCGTCGGGGCTGCGCGGATAGTCGTCGAGCAGCAGCCACAGCGGCTGTTGCAGCTGGTACAGGTGATCTTCGGTGGCTTCCAGGCTGGACTCGCTCAGGCCGAGTGCGCTGCCCAGGCGGCGCAGCAGATCGGTGGCGCCGAGCGGGCGGCCGCGCAGGTCGAGGTGAATGAGCTGGATGTCGCTCGGTCGCTGGCGCATGCACTCGCCGAGCAGCACGCTCTTGCCGCTGCCGGCCGGGGCGCAGAGCAGGCGCAGGCGGCAGTCGGCCTGCAGCAGCGCATCGCGCAGGCGTGGGCGGGGCAGGTGGCCGGGGGGCAGGCGGGGCAGATCGGCCTGGGACAACGTGGCCATGGGTTCACTCGAATACGGGTTGGCGTGATTCATCCTTGCAGAGCCTGGCGGGAGTACGCAAATGCGTGGGCATAAAAAAGCGGCCCGCGAGGGGCCGCCAAATCACGGAGTTGCGTGGTGTTGCTGGGATCAGCGCACGCCGGCCTGACGCAGGGCCGCCGGGGTGTAGCTGGAGGCCTTGGCGTTGGCGCCGAACTCGTAGCTCTGTTTCTCCTCGTTCTTCAGGCCGAGCACCGAGTAGCGGCCGGAGATCAGGTCATACAGGGTTTCGGCGGTATAGCCGGGTACCTGCTTGTGGAAGTACTGCTGGGCGTGACCCTCGCCGACGCGCCACAGCTGGCCGCGACCGTCGTAGTGGTCGACCAGCGCCAGCTGCCAGGTGTCTTCGTCGAAGTACATGTGGCGGGTGGAGTAGATGTGACGCTCGCCCGGCTTGACCTTGGCCACCACTTCCCACACGCGGTGCAGCTCGTAGCGGGTCAGGTCCTGGTTGATGTGGCCGGCCTTGAGGATGTCGGCGTACTTCAGGTTCGGCGAATCCAGCTTGTAGCTGTTGTAGGGGATGTACATCTCCTTCTTGCCGACCAGCTCCCAGGTGTAGCGGTCCGGGGCGCCGTTGAACATGTCGTAGTTGTCCGAGGTGGCCAGGCCGTCGGCGGCGGTGGCCGGGCCGTCGTAGGCCACCTGCGGGGCACGGCGCACGCGGCGCTGGCCGGCGTTGTAGAGCCAGGCCATGCGCGGCTCCTTGACCTGGTCGATGGTCTCGTGGACCAGCAGCACGTTACCGGCCAGGCGCGCCGGGGCGGTCACGTTCTGGATGAAGTAGAACAGGATGTTGTCGGCCTTGCTCTTGTCCAGGTCCGGCAGGTTGCTGGGGTAGGACACCTCGTCGGTGAACTGGACCATGGTGAAGGCGCCGTTGGCCTGGGGCTGCACGCGGGTCATGTAGCGCTTGACGTTGCCGCCGCGGTAGCGGGTGCTGTGGTTCCACACCACCTCGACGCCGTTCTTCGGCAGCGGGAAGGCGTAGTAGCGGCTGTCGGCGAAGCCGGACAGGCCGTTGCCGCCGTCAATGCCCTCGGTGTTCAGCGCGCTGGTCTTGATCGCGGCGTAGATCGCGTCCGGCAGCGCGGCGCTGCGGTGGGACGGGTACACCGGGATCTTGTAGGTCTCCGGGTAGCGCTTGAACATCGCCAGCTGTCCGGCGGACAGCTTGTCCTGGTACTGCTCGGCGTTGGCCGCGGTGATGGTCAGCAGCGGCTGCTCGTTGGCGAACGGGTCGGCCAGGAAGCCCTTGGCGTCCACCGCGGCGGCGTTGGTCGGCAGGCCGCCGGTCCACTCGGGGATGCTGCCATCGGCGTTGCCGGCCTTCTCGGCGCCGATCGGGGTCAGGCTGGTGCCCAGCTTGGCCGCCTCGTCCGGGGAGACCTTGGCCATCACGCCGGTGGCCAGCAGCGACAGCGCCAGGGCGCCAGTGTGCAGGAGGGTGCGTTTCATCATGTGTTTACCTTTCTTGTTCTGTAGGGGGCTCAGAAGCTCATGCCGACGCTGAAGGCCAGGAAGTCGCGATCGATCGAGGTGTTGTAGTCGCCGCCGAAGAAGTCGGTGTAGGAGAAGCTGGCGGTGTAGGTGTTCTGGTACTCGGCATCCAGACCCAGGCTGACCGCCTTGCTGCCCTCGGTGAACAGGCCGTTGGGGCCGTAGCCGTCGACGTCATGGGACCAGGCGATGCTCGGTTTCAGGTTGATACCGGCGACCACGTCGTTGTAGTCCCAGATGGCGCGCATGCGGTAACCCCAGGAAGTGCTAGTGCCGAAGCCGTCGTCGCCGCAGTACTTGCTGACGTTTTCCGGCGAGGCACCGGCCGCCGCACCGTTGTTCAGGGTGCCCTTGTTGAGGGCCTCGCAGGCGGAGGAGATGCCGGCGCCGAACAGCGGGCCCGCGGTGTTGGGGCGATCGCCCGACAGTTCGCCCGGGCCGAAGATCGGGTCGCGGCCATAACGTGCCTCGGAAGATTTCTCCAGGCCGCCGACGTGGGCCACGCCGATTTCGCCCACCAGGGTGAAGCGCTCGGCGCCCATGACCTGATCGAAGAAGTGGGTGAAGGTGGTCTGGAACTGGGTGATTTCCTTGCGCCGGTAACCGGTGGTGTCCTGACCCGGCACGCCTTGCAGCACGGAGACGTTGCTGAAGCCGGCCAGGGGCGTCAGCCCGGAGTAGAGGATGTCGGTGGTGTTCAGCTGCACCGGTGCGTTGGGCCGGTAGCTGACCTCGCCCTGCCAGGCGGTGCCGGTGGGCAGGGTGGTGGAGAAGCTCAGGCCGTACAGGCGGATATCTTCCGGGTACTCCAGGAAGTAGCTGGCGCTGGCGGCTGCGGCCACGGCGCGCAGCGCTGGCACGGGCACGGCGCCCACGGCGTCGTAGGTGGCCTGGTCGGCCGCGGCGATGCTGAAGAACGGCGCGCGGCTGTGATAGTTCATGAAGTAGGCGCCGAACTCGGTATCCAGCGGCTCGAAGAAATAGCGCAGCGCGGCGCCCCACTGACCGTCGTCGCGAGCGTCGCGATCACCGGCACGGCGTACCAGCACGCCTTCCTGGTTGGCATCGACGTTGAACGCGGACAGCAGCGGCAAGCCGGCGGCGATCACCGATTGCGGTGCCAGCACGCGCAGGTTGTCGTCGCAACCGTCGGCGATGATGTCCACCTGGGCGAAGTAGGTGCCGCAGTTGTCGACGACGGTCTGGTCCCACTCCAGCTGGTAGAAGGCCTCGGCGGACAGGTTGTCGGTCAGGCTCTGCGAGACGTAGAACATGTTGACCGGGATCAGGCCTTCCTTGAGTTCTGCGCCGGGGCGGCGGAAGGCAGAGACGTCGACCGGGTTGATCGAGTTGATGCTGTTCTGGATGAAGGTGCTCTCGCCCCAGCTCACCACCTGCTTGCCCAGGCGTACCGAGCCCGGCTCATCGGCGATGCTGTAGTTGTGGTAGACGAAGGCGTCGAGCAGTTGCGCGCCGGAGGATTGCGCGCCTTCCTTGCGGTTGTGGTCGTCGATGTCCTTGAACAGGCGCTGCTCGTCCTTCAGTTCGAAGTCGTACCAGTATTTGCCGCGCACGAACACACCGGTGTCGCCGTACTTCAGTTCGAGGTCGTGGATGCCCTTGAAGATCTTCGAGAAGGTCTCGCCCTTCTTGAAGTTCTGCCGGCTGTCGTCGGTGGTCTGGGCGAGGCCGTCGCCGCCATTGTTGGCGCCGATCAGGTCGCGGTCGGCGCCGCGCATGGACCAGCTGGCCCCGACGGACAGGGAGGAGTCGAGCTGGCCCTCGATCTCGCCGATGTTGAAGCTCACGGCCTGGGCGCCGCCCGAGAGACCCAGTGCGATCGCGGCTGCCAGTGCATGCGGCCGGAAGCTCGCGCGCCTTGTTGTTGTAGTCATGCGCTACCCCTGTGTGTGGTGGTTGATCGGCGGCCAAGCTAATCAATCGGCGCGGGGCGGGTAACGGATGAAGGAGTGATCTTCCGACTCACTCTTTGTAGTGACAGGGCGCGTGGCAGGCGCTGGCGGCGGCATGAAACACAAATGAAAAGGCCGGTGCAGAAGGGCCGCACCGGCCGGTAACACTTTCGTCAGGGGATCAGCCGGCGGCTGGCGTGCCCGGCTCGGGAGATCAGCGGTGCAGCAGGTTGGGGCTGTAACCGGTCGGGCTGGTGTCGTCGCCGTCTCTGGCCAGCTCGTAGTCGAAGCAGATATCGCTCACCAACTGGTTGATCCGCTGGGCATCACCCAGGTTGCCGATATCGATGCCGACCACGGTGAGCTCCACGTTGTCGGAACCCTCGGCGAGGATCTGGATCGTCATAAAGCGGCCATCCGGGATGCGGCATGCACAGCGAAGCGGGAGGAAGGCGCTCTCGACATTCCTGCACAGCTCCATGTTGGTCAGCGACTGTCCCATCTATTGGCCCCCCTGGCTTTGGTGCAGCGTGGTGTGCGGAAGCCTGACCATAGCAGTTGGATATCTGCAGCGCTGCCCCTTTCATCGGTAAAGATATCGAGATAGAGCAGTCCGGCACAGTTTTGCGGCGGCTGTAGGTGATGGCTAGTGGCTACTAGTTGGCTCGCGATGCCCGCCCCGCAAGGGGCGGGGCTCATCGCCAAGGCGCAAGCGCCTGGCCAGAAAACTTGCCAGCCCAGTGTTCACTGTGGCGCCGGCACCGTTTCGCCGCGTTCACGCACCCAGAACAGGGTGGCGCCGGCCACGGCGGAGGGCATTACCAGGATGTTGACGAAGGGGATCAGCAGCGCCAGGTACACCGTGCCGCCGAAGCCCAGGCTCTGCCAGCGCTTCTCGCGCAGCCAGGCGAGCATCTCGTTCCAGCCCAGCTTGTTGTTGTCCGCCGGGTAGTCGATGTACTGCACCGCCATCATCCAGATGCCGAACAGTATCCACAGCGGCGCGGCCACCAGGTTGAGCACCGGCACGAAGGTGAGGATCAGCAGCGGAATGGCGCGCGGCAGGAAGTACGCCAGCTTGCGCATCTCGCGGCCGATGGTGCGCGGCATCATGGCCATCAGCTCGGCCCAGCTGAAGGGCGGGAAGTCGTCGCGGCCACGCAGCACCACTTCCACCTTCTCGGCGAGGAAGCCGTTGAAGGGCGCGGCGATGATGTTGGCCAGCAGGGTGAAGGTGAAGAACATGATCACCAGCACCAGCAGGAAGAACAGCGGGGTGAGCACGTAGCTGAGGAAGCTCAGCCAGTCCGGCAGGTTGGGCATCAGGCTGTCCATCCAGACACCGAACTGCTGCATGGCCAGCACGATCAGGCCGATGAACAGCAGGGTGTTGACGGCCAGCGGCAGCAGCACGAACAGGCGCAGGCCGGGGCTGAGGACCAGCTTCAGGCCTTGGCCCAGGTATTGCGGGCCGGAGAGGGCGGGATTGGGCATGGCAAGCTCCGCGAGAATGGAATCGCGCGACCTTAACCACTTTGCCGAAAGGAAGAAAGCAGCCGCGGGTGATACAGGCAGGCGCGGTTGCGCTCGCGCTTGGCCTCGTACATGGCGCTGTCGGCGGCCTTGACCAGGCCTTCCGGGTCGTCGGCGTGGTCCGGGTAGAGGGCGATTCCGATACTCGGCGTAACAAAGTCGATGATCTGCCCTTCGAGGCAGGCCGGGTTCTGCAAGACGCCGAGGATGCGCCCGGCCAGCTTGTAGGCGGCCTCGACGTTGCCGCCGGGCATCAGCAGGGTGAATTCGTCGCCGCCCAGGCGGTAGACCCGGTCCGGTTGGCGCATGGTGCCGCGCATGCGCTCGGCGATGCTTACCAGCAGGTCGTCGCCGATGTCATGGCCGAAGCGGTCGTTGACCTCCTTGAACCGGTCCAGGTCCAGATACAGCAGGGCCAGGCGGCTGCCGCTGCGCTGGGCCTGCTCCAAGGCCTGCTTGAGGTGTTCGGTGAAGGCCTTGCGGTTGCCCAGGCCGGTCAGCGGGTCACGGTAGGCCATGTCCAGCAGCTGGTTCTGGTAGGCCACCTGGTCGCTGATGTCGCGCAGGATGCCGCGGTAGCCGGCGAAGCCACCCTGGCTGTCGCTGATCAGCGAGAAGCGGGTTTCGTAGTAGCCCTGGCTGCCGTCGTTGCGCCGCAGCGGCGCGGCGAAGCGCATGTTCTCGCCACTCTCCCGGGCCTGGCCGAACAGCTGGCGCGCGCGTTCGATGTCCGCCTCTTCCAGCATCATGTCGAAGGTCCGGTTCAGCAGCGCTGCGCTGGGGTAGCCGAGCATGCTGCACAAGGCGCGGTTGACGGCGACTATCTGGCCCTCGGGGTTCAGCTCGAAGTAGCCGTCCTGGATCGCATCGAGAATCTCGCGATCGCGTCGCTCGCTCTGCTCCAGGCGTTCGAGCATGCGGTTGACCTCCTGGGCCAACCGGCCCAGCTCGTCGTTGCCGCGATCGCCGATGCGCTGGTGGGCCGAGTCCGGGCCGATGGCGGCGATCTCCCGGTTCATCCGCAGCACCCGGCGCAGGATGCCGAAGTCCAGGCCCAGGTAGATCAGCAGCCAGGCCACCAGGCCGACCGCGGTGGCCTCGGCGAGGAAGATGGCGATGGCCTTGTGCCCCTCCTGATGCAGGCGCCGCTCACCGGTCAGCTCCATGCGCAGCTGTGGCTCGCCCAGGCTATTGCGGAACAACAGATCGAGCTGCTGGCGGTCCTCGTCGAGCACCCGGCGCGGGCTGATCTCGATCTGGTTGAGGCTGGTGTTGCCGAGCATTGGCAGGGCATGCCAGCCGTCGTCCTGCTCGGCCGGCGGCAGCAGGCGCAGGGAGCCGTTGACCTGGGCCTGGAGCAGCTCGGCGCGCTCGCCGTCGATGAAATGCCCGGCCACCAGGGTGCCCAGGCTGGGCAGGCTGTCCTGGTTATTGCTGATGCCGCCCATGGCCAGCACCAGCGGTACGCCATGGATCACCACGATCTGGCCGCGCAGGTCCTCGCGGTTGTCGGGATGGCGCAGGCGCCTGATCTGTTCGAGGATGGCGTCGCGCAGCCCCGCATAGCTGCGCGGCCGCGCCTCGCCCAGGGTGAGCATGTCCGGCAGGTCCGGCGGCAGCCATTGCTCGGCGTAGACCTTGTCCTGCAGGTCGAGCAGCAGCATGAAGTCGAAGTTCATCTGCCGCAGTGCTTCCGGGTCCATGTTGCGGCGCATGAAGTCCGCGCTCTGACCTCGCATGAAGTCGTAGCTGTCGTCCCACTTGGCGTAGCTCAGCACCAGGTCGAGGTTGCGCTTGAGGTTGTTGTCGAGCAGCACCTGCAGGCGCTTGGCCTCGGCGTTCAGGAGGGCCGCGTCCTGGCGGTCGAAGCGGCTGAGGATCAGGCTCTGCGACAGCAGGTAGGCGAAGCCCAGCGCGAGCAACAGCAGCGGGGCGAACAGCCAGAACAGACGTTTGCGCAGAGTCATGCCGGGCAGCCTGGGAGGGGGTGATCCGAGTATAGCCAAGGGGGCAGGTTGCCCCAGGCGCATAGCCTCGGCCTATTGGCCGCATTGAGAATGGGCATTTTCCCCGATTGCATCGCCTGGGTAGCCTTGCCGGCAATTCCCCTTGCCGGGACCGTGCCCACCTCAAGCCTTCCCCGAGTGCTGCGGGCCGGTCCCTTTTTCTTCAGGAGTTGGCCATGTCCGCTACCCGTCATGCCCGCGTGATCATTCTCGGCTCCGGCCCCGCCGGCTACAGCGCGGCGGTGTACGCCGCGCGCGCCAACCTCAAGCCGCTGCTGATCACCGGCATCCAGGCGGGCGGCCAACTGACCACCACCACCGAGGTCGACAACTGGCCCGGCGACCCCCACGGCCTGACCGGCCCGGCGCTGATGCAACGCATGCAGGAGCACGCCGAGCGCTTCGAGACCGAGATCGTCTTCGACCATATCAACGCCGTGGACCTGGCCGGCAATCCCTTCACCCTGATCGGCGACAGCGCTACCTACACCGCCGACGCGCTGATCATCGCCACCGGCGCCAGCGCCCGCTACCTGGGCCTGCCGTCGGAAGAGGCGTTCATGGGCCGCGGCGTGTCCGCCTGCGCCACCTGCGACGGCTTCTTCTACCGCAACCGCGAGGTGGCGGTGGTTGGCGGCGGCAACACCGCCGTGGAGGAGGCGCTGTACCTGGCCAATATCGCCAGCAAGGTGACTCTGGTGCACCGCCGCGAGACTTTCCGCGCCGAGAAGATCCTGCAGGACAAGCTGCGGGCGCGCATTGCCGAGGGCAAGATCGAACTGCGCCTGAATGCCGCCGTGGACGAGGTACTGGGCGACGCCAGCGGCGTGACCGGCGTGCGCCTGCGGCACAACGATGGCGCCAGTAGCGAGTTGCGCGTCGACGGCCTGTTCGTCGCCATCGGCCACACGCCCAACACCGGGCTGTTCGATGGCCAGCTGGCGCTGAAGGACGGCTATCTGGTGGTCAACGGCGGGCGCGACGGCAACGCCACCGCCACCAGCATCCCCGGTGTTTTCGCCGCCGGCGACGTGGCCGACTCGGTGTATCGCCAGGCCATCACCTCGGCCGGCGCCGGCTGCATGGCGGCGCTGGATGTGGAGCGTTATCTGGACTCGATCTGAGCAGATGCAGGCCAAGAAAAAGCCCCGCGCCGCGGGGCTTTTTCGTTTCTGCCGTTCACTCCCAGCCTTTCACCCCGCTCATGTCCGGCAGGTGGTGGGCGATGCCCTTGTGGCAGTCGATGCAGGTGGCCTCGCCGGAGGCGAGCGCGGTGGAGTGCATCTGCCGTGCGCGCTGGCCCTGGCGGGTGAAGTCCATGAACTCGAAGTTGTGGCAGTTGCGGCACTCCAGCGAGTCGTTGGCCTTGAGCCGAGCCCATTCGTGCTCGGCCAGCTCGCGCCGGTAGGCGAGGAACTTGTCGCGGGTGTTGATGGTGCCGAAGATCTTGCCCCACACCTCCTTGGAGGCCTGCATCTTGCGCGCGATCTTGTCGGTCCACTGGTGTGGCACGTGGCAGTCCGGGCAGGTGGCGCGCACGCCGGAGCGGTTGCTGTAGTGGATGGTGTCCTTGAGTTCCACGTACACGTTGTCGCGCATCTCGTGGCAGGAGATGCAGAAGGTCTCGGTGTTGGTGGCCTCCAGGGCGGTGTTGAAGCCGCCCCAGAAGACGATGCCGGCGATGAAGCCGGACAGGGTTAGGAAGCCCAGGCTGTAGTGCACGCTGGGCTTGCGCAGGACATGCCAGTAGCTCAGCAGCCAGGCGATCAGTGCTTTCATATCGCCTCCTCAGGGCTTGCCGGTGGACGTGCCGGCGGCTTCGCGCTGGAGCAACTGGTCGATGTTCTCGAAGTCGTTGCCGACCAGCGGCTGCACCTCCATCTGCGCCACGTGGCATTGGGTACAGAAGTAGCGCCGCGGCG
The DNA here is from genome assembly GCF_029837695.1 of Pseudomonas sp. GD04019. Classification (GTDB taxonomy): domain Bacteria; phylum Pseudomonadota; class Gammaproteobacteria; order Pseudomonadales; family Pseudomonadaceae; genus Aquipseudomonas. Next base: position 192,398 of record NZ_JAOEEA010000001.1, on the reverse strand, counting down.
CCACGGCGGCCAGCGGTTGGCCGTCGCGATCCATGTAGTGGGTGATGCTGATCATCGGCGCCTGGGTACGCGCGCTGCTGGCGCGGCTGTGGCAGGTCAGGCACTTGTTGCTGTTGATGTCGATCAGATAGCCGCGAATGCTGTGCGGGATGGTCGGCGGTTGCTCGGGGTAATTGCGCTCGCGGCGCAGGTCCTTGTTCTCGTCGTTGGGCAGTACCGGGGTCGGCGCCTCGTCGGCGATGGTGCCGCCGGGGCGGCGTCCGTCCGGTGCCGGTGCGTTGAGCGGGTAGGCGAGGTCGTCGGCCAGCAGCGGCAGGCTGCACAACAGGGCCAGGAGCGCGATGGTGATGCGTTGCATGGCTGTCTCCTCAGGCCAGGCTGACCAGTTCGATGCGCACCGCGCACTTCTTGTAGTCGGTCTGCTTGGAAATCGGGTCGGTGGCGTCCAGGGTGACCTTGTTGATCAGCTTGTTGGCATCGAAGAACGGCACGAACACCAGGCCCTGCGGCGGCTTGTTGCGTCCGCGGGTCTCGACCCGGGCGCGCATCTCGCCGCGCCGGCTGATGACCTTCACCTCGCTGCCGCGGCGCAGCTTGAGTTGCTGGGCGTCGTCGGGGTGCATGTACACCAGGGCGTCGGGCACCGCCTTGTACAGCTCTGGCACCCGCGCGGTCATGCTGCCGGTGTGCCAGTGCTCCAGCACCCGGCCGGTGCTGAGCCAGAACGGGAAGTCCTTGTCCGGCGCTTCCGCTGGCGGCTCGTAGGGCAGGGCGAAGATGATCGCCTTCTTGTCCGGGTAGCCGTAGAACTGCACGCCGCTGCCCTTGGCCACATAGGGGTCGTGGCCCTCGCGGTAGCGCCAGCGGGTTTCCTGGCCTTCCACCACCGGCCAGCGCAGGCCGCGGGCCTCGTGGTAGGCGTCGAACGGCGCCAGGTCGTGGCCGTGGCCGCGGCCGAAGGCGGCGTACTCCTCGAACAGGCCCTTCTGGATATAGAAGCCGAAGGCATCGGCCTCGGCGTTGGCGTAACCCTTGGCACGCTCGTCGTTGGGGTAGGCGTCGACCTGGCCGTTCCTGTACAGCACCTCGAACAGGGTCTTGCCCTTCAGTTCGGGGGCCTTGGCCAGCAGCTCGGCCGGCCACACCTCGTCGGTGGTGAAGCGCTTGGAGAATTCCACCAGCTGCCACAGGTCCGAGCGCGCCTGGCCCGGCGCCTTGACCAGCTGATGCCAGAACTGGGTACGGCGCTCGGCATTACCGAAGGCGCCTTCCTTCTCCACCCACATGGCGCTGGGCAGGATCAGGTCGGCGGCCTGGGCCGAGACGGTGGGGTAGACGTCCGAGACGATCACGAAGTTGTCCGGATTGCGCCAACCCGGCAGCACCTCGCCCATGATGTTGGGCCCGGCCTGCATGTTGTTGCTGACCTGGGTCCAGTACACGTTGAGCACGCCGTCCTTGAGCATGCGGCTCTGCTGCACGGCGTGGAAGCCGGGCTTCTCCTGGATGGTGCCGGGCGGCAGCTTCCAGATCTTCTCGGCGGTGGCGCGGTGTTTCGGGTTGGCCACCAGCAGGTCGGCGGGCAGGCGGTGGGAGAAGGTGCCGACCTCGCGTGCGGTGCCGCAGGCGGAAGGCTGGCCGGTGAGGGAGAACGGGCTGTTGCCCGGCTCGCTGATCTTCCCGGTGAGCAGGTGGATGTTGTAGATCAGGTTGTTGGCCCACACCCCGCGGGTGTGCTGGTTGAAGCCCATGGTCCAGAACGACATGACCTTGCGCTTGGGATCGGCATACATCTCGGCCAGCTTCTGCAGGCGCTCGGCGCTGACCCCGGACTCCTTGGCCGCGCGTTCCAATGTGTAGGGTTTGACGTACTCGGCGAACTGCTCGAAGGAGATGTCGGTCCAGGTATTGGCCTTGTCGGCGTTCTTCGCCTTCTGCTCCAGCGGGTCGGTGGGGCGCAGGCCGTAGCCGATGTCCTCGGCACCGTGGGCGAACTTGACGTGCTTACCGATGAAGTCCTGGTTCACCGCGCCGCTCTGGATGATGTGGTTGGCGATGTAGTTGAGGATGATCAGGTCGGTCTGCGGCTTGAACACCATGGGGATGTCGGCCAGGTCGAAGCTGCGGTGCTCGAAGGTGGACAGCACGGCGACCTTGACCTGCGGCGCGCTGAGGCGGCGGTCGGTAACGCGCGACCACAGCACCGGGTGCATCTCGGCCATGTTCGACCCCCACAGCACGAAGGTGTCGGTGGCCTCGATGTCGTCGTAGCAGCCCATCGGCTCGTCCATGCCGAAGGTGCGCATGAAGCCCATCACCGCCGAGGCCATGCAGTGGCGCGCGTTGGGGTCGATGTTGTTGCTGCGCAGCCCGGCCTTCATCAGCTTGTTGGCCGCGTAGCCTTCCCACACCGTCCACTGGCCGGAGCCGAACATGCCGACCGATTCCGGCCCCTTGGCCTTGATCGAGGCCTTGAACTTCTCGGCCATGATGTCGAAGGCCTGGTCCCAGGTGATGGCCTGGAACTCGCCCTGCTTGTCGTACTTGCCGTCCTTCATGCGCAGCAGCGGCTCGGTCAGGCGGTCGCTGCCGTACATGATCTTCGACAGGAAGTAGCCCTTCACGCAGTTGATGCCGCGGTTGACCTCGGCCTTGATGTCGCCGTGGGTGGCGACCACCTTGCCGTCGCGGGTGGCGACCATCACGCTGCAGCCGGTGCCGCAGAAGCGGCAGGGCGCCTTGTTCCAGTCCAGGCGGGTCATGTCCGCCTCGGTGATCAGGTTGCTGGCGCTGCTGAAGATCGGCAGGCCCACGGCGGCCGCGGCGATGGCGGCGGCGTTGGCCTTGGCGAATTCACGTCTGCTCAGTTTCATCAGGCATCTCCGATGCTGGGCCCTTCACGGATGGGCGGGCGAGTCCTGTTCTTCGAGGACTTCGTGGTAGACCAATGCGGCGTTGAGCACGCCTGGCAGGTTCTGGATGGCGTCGAGGGTGGTGAGAATCTGCGCCTCGTCCTCCGCTTCGAGCACCACGACCAACTTGCCCTGGGGGCTTTCCTGATGCAGTTCGAGGCCGGGCAGCCGGCGCAGGTTGGCCTTCACGGCCACCATCAGGGCGGGTTGGGTATGTACGATCAGGCTGGCGATCTGAATGCTGTCTGGCACTGCTGCTCGGCTCCGAATGTGTTGGCTTGCGGGCGCTACACGGGAGGGCCGGGCGGACCGGCGAACAGCTGGTACATCCAGACGAGGAAGCCATAGCCGCCGACGACGGCTACGGAGAGGATGGGGAACAGGCAAACCACAAGGAACAGGAACAATCGGGTTTCCTTGCCTTTGCTGTCGTCAGGCTTGATCTCGGCGGTCATGGCGACGCATCTCCTTCTACGACAGCATCAGCCTAGACCATGACGTCGAATGGCACTACTCAATGTGCGGCTATTGCGCGGCGACTGATCGTCTCGGCACTGAGGTTTGCAGGGCTAGCCGCCCAGCAGATCGTAGGAGTCGAGCAGGCGGTAGGCGATTTCCGGCTGGCGTTCCAGGCCGCGGCGGATGGCGGCGGGGATGGCCTGGCGGGTCTTGCGGCACAGGCCCGGCAGTGCGCCGATAGTGATGGCGATGCCGCGCATGCTGCGCACCTCGTTGAGGCCCGGCGCCACTTCCACGCGGATGCCGAGCTGCTCGTACATGCGCTGCTGCATGTGCCGCAGGTCGTCCAGGCTCTTGAGGTTTTCCAGGCGCTCTAGCAGGCGCTGCTCCTCGTTGCGGGTCAGCAGCAGAATGCGCACGTCGCTGCCGGGACTGTCCAGCAGCCGCTCGCGTTCGCAGTCGCAGGCGCCGGGCGGGCAGGGTTGGCGGAGCTGGGGAGGGGAGGACATGGGTGTCGATCATAGTCAGCCCGCTTCGTGCTTGCCCAGCGGGCAGGCCGACCTCCCGTCGGCCCCCGCGACCGGTGCTCAGGTGGCGCAGCGTCACATGGCCGCTTGTGTACGCCCATGAAAAAGCCCCGCCTGAGCGGGGCTTGGTGCATCCGGGTCGATGCGGTTACAGGCGCGGGTAGTCGATATAGCCGACCGGGCCCTGGGCGTAGAACAGCTCCGGGCGCGCCTCGTTGAGCGGGGCGTCCTGGGCCAGGCGCTCGACCAGGTCCGGGTTGGCGATATAGGGCACGCCGAAGGCCACGGCGTCAGCCTTGCCGTCCGCCAGCCAGGCGTTGGCCTGCTCCTTGGTGAAGCGCTCGTTGGCGATGACCAGGCCGCCGAACTGTTCTTTGATGAAGGGCGTCAGGCTGTCCTCGCCCTCACGCTCGCGGGTGCAGATAAAGGCCACGTCACGCTTGCCCAGCTCGCGGGCGACATAGCCGAAGGTTTCGCGCGGGCTGTCGTCGCCCATGTCATGCAGGTCGCGGCGCGGCGACAGGTGCACGCCGACGCGATCGGCGCCCCACACCGAGATCGCCGCGTCGGTGACCTCCAGCAGCAGGCGCGCGCGGTTCTCAATGGAGCCGCCGTACTGGTCGCTGCGCTGGTTGGTGCTGCTCTGCAGGAACTGGTCGAGCAGATAGCCGTTGGCGCCGTGGATCTCCACGCCGTCGAAGCCGGCGGCCTTGGCGTTCTCGGCACCGTGGCGGTAGGCCTCGACGATATCGGCGATTTCCTCGGTTTCCAGGGCGCGCGGGGTTTCGAAACCCTTCATCGGACGCACCAGGCTGACGTGGCCGGCCGGGGCGATGGCGCTGGGGGCGACCGGCAGTTCGCCATTCAGGTAGATGGGGTCGGAAATACGGCCGACGTGCCACAGCTGCAGGAAGATACGCCCGCCGTTGGCGTGCACGGCGCGGGTGATTTTGTGCCAGCCGCGCACCTGGTCCTCGGACCAGATGCCGGGTGTGTCCGGGTAGCCCACGCCCATCGGCGTGACCGAGGTGGCCTCGCTGAGGATCAGGCCGGCGCTGGCGCGCTGCACGTAGTACTCGGCCATCAGCGCGTTGGGCACGCGGCCCTCGTCGGCGCGGCAGCGGGTCAGTGGGGCCATGATGATGCGGTTGGGCAGCTCCAGGCTGCCGAGCTTGATGGGGTCGAACAGGGTAGTCATGGTGCAGCCTCCAGGCTTAGTCGAGCAGGGCTTCGGCAGGGCTTGCGCTGCTGCCGAAGGAGAAAGTGAGCAGGGCGGCGACCAGCGCCAGCGCGGCTAGCACAGCGGCGGCCAGCGGTACGCTGGTCAGCCCCAGGCCCTGGCTGATGACCAGGCCGCCGACCCAGGCGCCGAGGGCGTTACCCAGGTTGAAGGCGCCGATGTTGAGGGTGGCCACCAGGTTGGGTGCGGCCTGGCCGAAGTTCATCACGTTGACCTGCAGGGCCGGCACGGCGGCGAAGGCGGCCATGGCCCAGAGCAGCAGGTTGATCTCCAGCGGAATCAGCAGCAGGCTGGTCCAGCGCACGAGGGTTGAGAACAGGGCCAGGGTCAGCAGGATGGCGGCCAGGGCCTTGGCCAGGTTCCAGTCGGCCAGGCGCCCGCCAATCAGGTTGCCGAGGGTCAGGCCGACGCCGATCAGCAGCAGGGTCCAGGTGATGCCGCGCGGCGACACGCCGGTGACCTCACCGAGCAGCGGGGCGATATAGGTGAACAGGGCGAACACGGCGGCGGAGAACAGCACGGTGGTGCTCAGCGCCAACCACAGCCCGGCACCGCGCATGGCTTTCAGTTCGCCACGCAGATCGGCCGGCTCCTGTTCGCGGTTGCTCGGCAGCACGCGCCACAGGCCGATAAAGGCGATCACCCCGATCACGGTCACCGCCCAGAAGGTCGAGCGCCAGCCGGCGTATTGGCCGAGCGCGGTGCCCAGCGGCACGCCGAGCACGTTGGCCAGGGTCAGGCCGGTGAACATCAGGGCCACGGCCGAGGCCTTGCGGTTTTCCGGCACCAGGCTGGCGGCGACCACCGAGCCGATGCCGAAGAAGGCGCCGTGGCAGAGGGCGGTGACCACCCGCGCCACCATCAGCAGTTCATAGTCGGCAGCGGTGGCGCAGAGCAGGTTGCCCAGCACGAAGATGCCCATCAGTGCCAGCAGGGCCAGCTTGCGCGGCCAGTTGGCGGTAACCAGGGCCATGAATGGCGCGCCGAGCGCTACGCCGAGGGCATAGCCGGTGACCAGCCAGCCGGCGCCGGGGATGGACACGCCGAGGTCGGCTGCCACCTCGGGCAGCAGGCCCATGATGACGAATTCCGTGGTGCCGATGGCAAACGCGGACAGAGCGAGGACGAGAAGCGGTAACGGCATGGTGCCGGCTCCTGAAAAAACGGTTGGGAAGAGGTGGCCTGCTGCGGGCAGGCATCCGCTCAGAGCTGGGCGTCGAGGTTCCTGAGGAAAGCCTGGATGGCCTCCTCGTTACGCTTGAAGAAACTCCACTGGCCGACCTTGCGACAGGTCACCAGGCCGGCACGCTGCAGGGTCGCCAGGTGCACCGACACGCTCGACTGGGACAGGCCGCAACGCTCGAACTTGCCGGCGCAGACGCCGAGCTCCAGCGGGTGGTCCTGATCGGCGAAGTGCTTTTCCGGCTCCTTCAGCCACTGCAGGATCTCGCGCCGCACGGGGTGGGCGAGGGCCTTGATGATTTCGTCGATGTCGATGGGGTCGGTCATGGCGCTGCTGTCGTGTATCGGGTTGAGGCGAACTCTATATCGGGTTGTCCCGATATAGAGATCGTTTGTGCCGATACTGACCATCAAGGCAACTGATGAGATGGGGAAGTCGGTAGGAGCGAGTTCTGCTCGCGAAGCGTTCAGCGCGCAGTGGTTCGCGAGCAGAGCTCGCTCCTACGAGGGGATTACTCCGGCAGCGGCTCGAACTCGTCCTTCACCCGGATGGCGCAGTCCGGGCAGGCAAAGTCGTCCGGCAGTTCTTCCCAGGGTGTGTCCGGCGCGTAGCCATGGTGCGGCTCGCCTCTGGCTTCGTCGTAGCAGTAGCCGCATTCCGGGCAGCGATGACGGCTCATGCGCTCTGCTCGCTCAGGCCGTAGCGGCGCATCAGGCGTTCGCGGTGGCCGGGCTGGAAGTTGATGCGCGCCGCATCGGCATGCACGGCAACGATCAGTCGTGGATTCATCATCCGGAACCACAGCGGCGGCACGTAGGCCACCAGGTACATGCCGAAGTAGCCGCTGGGCAGGCGCGGCAGATCGGGGAAGTTGCGCAGCGACTGGTAGCGCCGCGTCGGGTGGGCGTGGTGATCGGAATGGCGCTGCAGGTGGAACAGCGCCCAGTTGGAGAACAGGTGGTTGCTGTTCCACGAATGGTGCGGCTGGCAGATCTCGTAGCGGCCGCTGTCCAGCTTGCGGCGCAGCAGGCCGTAGTGTTCCAGGTAGTTGGCCGAGGTCAGCTGGAAGGCGCCCCACAGGGCGGTCAGCAACAGATACGGCAGGATGGCGAGGCCGAACGCGAGGGTCAGCCCGCCATAGAGCGCCAGGCTGGCCAGCGCCGGTTGCAGCACCTCGTTGTCCAGGCTCCAGGTGCGCTGGCCGCAGCGCGCCAGGCGTTCCTTTTCCAGCTGCCAGGCGCGGCGGAAGCCGCCGGGCATCTCGCGCAGGACGAAGCGGTAGATCGACTCGCCCATGCGCGACGAGGCCGGGTCCACCGGAGTCGCCACGTCACGGTGGTGGCCACTGTTGTGCTCGATGTAGAAGTGCCCGTAGCAGGCCAGGGCCAGCGCCAGCTTGCCCAGCCAGCGCTCCAGCGCGCTCTTCTTGTGGCCCATCTCGTGGCCGAGGTTGATGGCGAAGCCCAGGCCGCCGCCGGTGCTGATGATCATCGCCAGCACGCCGTACCAGGCCAGCGGCTGGGTGGCGACGAAGGCGGTGGTGGCGATAAAGGTCGCCCACAGCACCGGCACCAACAGATAGGTGATCCAGCGGTAGTAAGGGTCGGCCTCCAGCGCCGGCACCTCGGACTCCGGCGGATTGCTCGGGTCCTCGCCGATCAGCGCATCGAGCAGCGGCACGCCGAAGTAGAAGAACACCGGCGACAGCCAGAGCCAGGCGTCGTGCGGCGCTACCAGCAGGTACAGCGCGGGGCCGATCAGCCCCAGGCAGGGGACGAACAGCGACAGCAGCCACAGCGGGCGTTTGCGGTCACGGTAGGGCAGGGTGGTGGGCATTGTTGTTCTCTCCACGGTTCTTCGACCTGGGTCCAGCATGCGCTGGCGCGGCCAGCGGCATAACCGTTGAGCTGGGCAGAAAATCGTCATATGGTGACAGTCCACTCCGCGCGGGGACCGCCGCCATGGACCCGAACCTCGCCCCGCTGCAACCCTGCCTGCACCCCATCTACGCTCGCCTGCGGTGCGCGGCGCTGCGCCAGCGCGGCTTCGGCGAAGCCGAGATCCTGCACGGCACGGGGCTGGACTGGGCGCACCTGCACCGCGACAACCGCCCGCTCAACTTCGCCCAGGTGCAGCGCCTGATCCGCCGCGGCATCCAGCTCACCGATTGCCCCTGGCTGGGCCTGGAAGTCGGCTGCGCCATGCCGGTGTCGGCCCACGGCCCGGTGGGCTACGCCGCCGCCCTGTGCCCGGACCTGCGCGGCGTGCTGGCGGTGCTGGAGCGCTTCAGCGTGCTGCGCCTGTCCAGCCTGCGTCTCGGTGGCGAGATCGAAGGCGAGCGCTACCGCATCTGCGTCGAGGAGCTGTTCGACCTGGGCAACGTGCGCGAGCACATCTTCACCAGCCTGGCAGGCGTCTGCCTGCGCCTGCTGGAGGCGGTGTGCGGCGTGCTGCCGGACGACTGCCTGGCGTTCAGCTTCCCCTTCGCCGAACCACCCTGGTCGGCGCGCTATCGCGAGCTGCTCGGCCCCGGCGTCAGCTTCGGCGCCGAGCGTTTCAGCGTCAGCCTGCCGCTGGAATGGCTGGATCGCCCCAGCCTGAGTGCCGATCCCCAGGCCGCGCGCATCGCCCTGCGTGACTGCGAGCACCAGCTGCAAGGCGCCAGCCCCGGCGGCGACTGGACCAGCCGGGTGCAGCTGCGCCTGGTGGCCTGCGAGGGCAGCTACCCGACGCTGGAGCAGCTGGCGGACGAATTCCATCTGTCCGAACGCACGCTGATCCGCCGCCTGCGCGACGAGGGCGTGCACTACCAGCAACTGCTCGACGAGGTGCGTCAGGAGCTGGCCTGCTGGCTGCTGCAGAGCACACCCTTGAGTGTGGAGGCGGTTGCCGAGCGCCTGGGTTATCGCGATACCAGCAACTTCAGCCGCACCTTCCGCCGCTGGCTGGGCATGACGCCCAACGCCTGGCGCAAGGGGGCTGCATGAACTACCTGGCCCACCTGCACCTGGGCGGCGACGCCCCGCAGCAGCTGCTCGGCAGCCTGTACGGCGACTTCGTCAAAGGACCGCTGGCGGGGCGGTTTCCGGCCGAGATAGAGGCGGCCATCCAGCTGCATCGGCGCATCGACGCCTTCACCGATCGTCACCCGCTGGTCGAGCAGGCGCGCTCGCGCTTCCCTGCCGAGCGCCGGCGCACTTCGGGGATTCTGCTCGACCTGTTCTTCGACCATTGCCTGGCCCGCGACTGGGCCGAGTTCGCCAGCGAACCGCTGCCGCAGTTCACCGGCCGCGTATACCAAGTGCTGGCCGCCCAACCCGAGTTGCCGGAGCGCCTGGCCTATATCGCCCCGCGCATGGCCGCGCAGGACTGGCTGGGCAGCTACAGGGATTTCGCCGTGCTGGAGCAGGTGCTGCTGGGCATGAGCCGGCGCCTGTCACGCCCGCAGATGCTGGCTGGCGCCATGGGCGAACTGGAGCGGTTGTATGAACCGCTCAGCGCAGACTTTCGTGAGTTTTATCCGCAGTTGCAGGTGTTTGCTATGGAGAATTGCGGCATGCCCGGTAATTGCAGTTAGATGCAGGCTTTGCCCTGGAGCCTGAGAGTGTATGAAGAGAGCCTTGTTACTTCTTGGTGTTCTGGTTCTGGCAGGGTGCGGCCATAGTCGGATGAATTACACACCTGTTCCTCCGGATACCTTTGCCGAAGCGCAATCGGTAGTGGAGCAGGTTTTCCTGGAAGACTACGTGGCCGAGCAACGCCCGCAGTCGGTAGTGGTGGGACCGGAGTACATCCTGCTTTCCGATGGGGTGGTGACGACGGGTGAAGGTGTGGCGAGCGCGGCGCCAATAGGAACGGGCGCGATAGCTGTGGGCTCGTCCAGAAGCGTCACCCGAGAGGCGGGGCAGCGCATCTACTACAACTCCCTCGGCGAAAGCACTTTGCATTCGAGGAAGTTCAAGGCGAACAGGTATGTGATCCTGATCCGCAACACCGAAGGGGCGACCCTGCGGAGGATCAACACTACCAACCTAGCTAAGGCTCAGCGTTTCCTAGATGCGTTGGCATTTCTGCGAAACCAGCGCATCCGCTGATCTTTCAGGCCGCTTCTCGTACTTTCTCCTGTCCGTCTTCGCCGAACAACGCCACCTGCACCGCTCGCTGCGCCTGGCGCGCCAGCACATTGCGTTCCTGGCCGGCGCTGGCGATGGGGGCGAGCAGCTGGATCTGCACCTTGGCGCGATCCGCCGCGAACAGGCGCAGCAGATGCGAGGGCAGGTCGTCGTCGCCGATAAAGGGGGCGATTAGATCGGTCTCGCCATCGCGCAGGTAACGGATCGCCACCGGTTGCAGCGGCGTGCCGGTGTCGATGGCGCTGGTCAGCAGGCGGCCGTGGAAGGTGCGTACCTGCAGGCCATCGGTGGTGGTGCCTTCGGGGAAGATCAGCAGATGGCGCCCGGCGCTCAGGTGGCGATGCAGCTGGCGGGCGAGCAGGGCGCTGTCCCCGGAACCACGACGGATAAACAGGGTACCGGCCTTGTGCGCCAGCCAGCCGGCCAGCGGCCAGGTGCGCACCTCGGCCTTGGACAGGAAGGACAGCGGCAGCAGCTGGCCGAGCAGCGGGATATCGGTCCACGACACATGGTTGCTCAGCCACAGGTGCGGGCCCTGCGGCAGCTCGCCCCGCACCTCGACCTCGAAGGGCAGGGCAGCACTCAGGCGTCGCATGAACCAGGCGGTGAGGCGCTGGCGCAGGCCCATCAGGTCGCCGCGGCGCAGGCGCTCGGCCAGGGCGACGCCGCTGGCCAGCAGCATGCCGAGCAACAGCACGGCGGCCAGGCGGATAAGACGCAGGTAGAGGCGGAGTTTGATCATCGTGGCTCTCAGAGGCTGGTGGAAGGACCGCTAGAACCTGTTTCGGGTCTTTTGAGCTAGAGCCAGGCAAGGCGAAATTGGGCGAGGACGCGGAGTCTACGAAGTGTAAATGAGCAGTCCGAGCCCGATTTCAACGCAGCATGGTCGACGATCAAGAGAGCCGGGACAGGTTCTCAGACGGCAGCCTTGAAGTGGCGGGCGTAGCGCGGGCACAGCTCGTCGCGCTTGAGCAGGATGAACACGTCGGCGACCTGGAAGTCCTGGTCCCAGCACGGCTCGCCGCACACCTTGGCGCCCAGGCGCATGTAGGCCTTGAGCAGCGGCGGCATCTCGGCGATGACATTGCCCGGCAGGTCCATGGCCGGCAGCGGGTTGCGCGGTTCGGCGCGCAGGTGTTCGGTGCACAGGTGGCGTTCGCGCAGGCGCTGCATGATCGCCTGGGCCTGGATGCCGCCGTCCTGCATGGGGATGCTGGCGCAGCCCATCAGGTAGCGATAGCCGCCCTCGTTGAGCACTTCGGCCAGCTCGCTCCACAGCACGGCGATGGTGCCGCCGTTGCGGTAGGCCGGGTCGACGCAGGTGCGGCCGATCTCCAGCACCGGGCCTTCGAGGTGGGCCAGGCCGTGCAGGCTGAACTCTTCCTCGCTGTAGTAACGCCCCAGGCTGGCGGCGGCCTGGTGGTCGAGCAGCCGGGTGGTGGCCACCAGCTTGCCGCTGTTCAGGTCGCGCACGCCGATGTGGCGGCAGTGCGGGTCGTAGTCATCCATGTCCAGGCCCAGCTCGGCGCCTTTCAGCTTGGCATCGAACTCGCGGCTGAACACGGCGTAGCGCAGGCTCTGGGCTTCACGCAGCGCATCCGGGCCGATCAGACGTTCGGCGTGCAGGCGGCGTTCGGCAGTTCGGGCGATCTGGGTCATCGATTAGCCTCCGTGAGCCAGCCTGCGATGGGTTGCGGCCGGTCGATGTTGTTGGGCAAGCTCAGGCTAGGAAGACCCGGTGTCACCTCCATGAAGATTCGGTGATGCTTGTGTGACAGACGACGAGGACTCATGTGATGCCCTGGCAACCCCTGCTGGAAACCCGCGACCGCCTGAGCGCGAGCAACCTGGACGACTGGTACGCCGCGCTGCTGGAGCGCGTCGACGATGGCGGCCCGTTCGCCCTGGCCGTGCTCGGCGGGCGCCTGGCGGCCACGCCCGGTCTGGCGTTTCTCGCCGGCTACCAGGGCGCGTTGCGCGCCTTGTGGCCGGCGGCGCCGCTGAGCCTCGGCGCGCTGTGCGTGACCGAGAACCGCAGCACCCGCCCGGCGGACCTGCAGACCCGTCTGAGCGGCCTGCATCTGTCCGGGCGCAAGGACTTCGTCACCGCCGCCGATGCCGCCGACTGGCTGCTGGTGGCGGCGCGGGTGGAAGAAGAGGGCGCACCGCGCCTGGCCGTGGGCGTGGTGCGCAGCGGCGCGCCGGGTGCGCGGATCGAGCCGCTGCCGGCGCTGCCGCTGATGCCGGACATCGGCCACGCCCGCCTGCACCTGGACAACAGCCTGTGCGAACTGCTGCCGGGCGATGGCTGGGACAGTTACGTCAAACCCTTCCGCAGCATCGAGGACCTGCATGTGCTGGCGGCGTTGAGCGCCTGGCTATATGGCGTCGGTCGCGACAGCCAGTGGCCGCAGGATCTGCTCCTGCGTCTGCTGGCGCTGCTGAGCGGCTGCGCCGAGGTGGCGCGGCACAACCCCAGCGATCCGGTCACCCATTTGCTGCTGGCCGGGCTGTTCGCCCAGTTCAAGGCCCTGCGCCCGGAACTGGACGCCGCCATCGCCGCCGGCCCGCAGCAGTGGGCGGCGCTGTGGGCGCGCGACTGCAACCTGCTGGAAGTGGCGCGCACGGCCCGCGAGAAACGCCTGGAAAAAGCCCTGGCGGAGCTGCAGTTGTAGGGTGGATCGCGCTTCACCGATCCACCGCGCGGGGCCATGGTGGATGAGCAGAGCGTCATCCGCCCTACGTCCCTGGCCGGGCTGTTCGCCCAGTTCAAGGCGCTGCGCCCGGAGCTGGACGCCGCCATCGCCGCCGGTCCGCAAGAATGGGCTGCGCTGTGGGCGCGCGACTGCAATCTGCTGGAAGTGGCGCGCACGGCCCGCGAGAAACGCCTGGAAAAAGCCCTGGCCGAACTGCAGTTGTAGGGTGGATCGCGCTTCACCGATCCACCGCGCGGGGCCATGGTGGATGAGCAGAGCGTCATCCACCCTACGTCCCTGCTTCGTAGGGTGGATCGCGCCCCATCGATCTGCCGGGCGTGAGGCTAGTAGATGCAGAAAGTCTTATCCGCCCATGTCCCTGTGCTCCAGGCAGTAGGGTGGATCGCGCTTCACCGATCCACCGCGCGGGGCCATGGTGGATGAGCAGAGCGTCATCCACCCTACGTGGCTGGCGTAGAACGTCACCCCTCTCCCCTCGGGAGAGGGGCGGGGGTGAGGGCGCTGCCGGCAACGCGCGGCTATTGCCTCCCTCGCGCTTGATCCAGATCAGTACGCCTGTGCAGACCCGCCCCTAAGCTCGCCTCGCTCTGTTTTCCCGAGGTGTACATGCGTCGCGAGCCCATCGTGCTGTTCGATAACGGCACCCATCAATGCCTGATGTTCGATGACCTGGTCAGCGGCGAGGGTGTGCAGTCCAACCAGTTCCTCATCACCGACCACGAGCAGTACCTGCTGCTCGACCCGGGCGGCGACCTGACCTACACCCCGCTGTCGCTGGAGCTGTCCAAGCACATCCCGGTACAGGCGCTGACCTATATCTTCGCCTCGCACCAGGACCCGGACATCATCGCCTCCCTGGACAAGTGGCTGCTGCACACCCGCGCGCGGGTGATCTGCTCCAAGCTGTGGTCGCGCTTCCTGCCGCACCTCACCGCCAACTACCTGGCCCTGAGCCACGGCATCTGCACCTACGACCGCATCATCGCCCTGCCGGACCGCGGCCAGAGCATTCCGCTGGGCCAGTGCAACCTCAAGGCGGTGCCCGCGCACTTCCTGCATTCGGTGGGCAACTTCCAGCTGTACGACCCGGTGAGCAAGATCCTCTTTTCCGGCGACATGGGCGCCTCGATGGTCGACGACGCCAGCCCGGTGCGTGACTTCGCCGCGCACATCCCCAACATGGCCGGTTTCCACCGGCGCTACATGGCCAGCAACAAGGCCTGCCGCTTCTGGGCGCAGATGGTGCGCGAGATGGACGTGGCGATGATCGTGCCGCAGCACGGCCGGCCCTTCGTCGGTGAGCAGATGATCAACGCCTTCCTCGACTGGATCGAGCAGCTGGAGTGCGGCCTGGACCTGATGACCCAGCAGGACTATCGCCTGCCGGACTGATTCGTCTCGCGCTGTGGCGCGATTGGCGCTGTTTTACTTCACCGTCGCCGTGCTAGCGTCGGCTCCTCCTAAATTTGCGAGCGAGCCCGATGCCCCTTGCCCTGTTGCGTCGCACCGCCCTGGCCGGCTGCCTGTTGGCCGCCGGCCCCCTGGCCGCGGAAACCTGGCCGGCCGAGGACTGGAGCAGCCAGCCGGCTGCCGCCAGCCCGGCCATCCAGGCCCTGGACGACTATGCCTTCCCCTCCCGCGATGAAGCCGCCCGCACTGGCGTGCGCAGCGATGCGCTGCTGGTGATCAAGGACGGCGTGATCGTCTACGAACGCTACGCCGCGCCGACCACCCAGCAGACCCCGCACCTGACCTGGTCGATCAGCAAGAGCCTGTTCGCCAGCGTGCTCGGCACGGCCTACGGCGAGGGGCGTTTCAAGCTCGATGATGCGGTGGCCAAGCATTACCCGCCGTTCACCGCACATCCCGACGTGAAGATGGGCCACCTGCTCAACTGGGCCTCCGGCCTGGCCTGGCAGGAGGACTACGAGTACGCGCCGCTGAAGTCCTCGGTGGTGGCCATGCTCTACACCCGTGGCCGCGGTGATATGGCCGCGTTCACCGCCGAGCATGGCCTGGACGCGGTGCCGGGTACGCGCTTCCGCTATTCCAGCGGCGACAGCAACGTGCTCGGTGCCAGCCTCAAGTCCATGGTCGGCGAGCAGGCCTACGCCGACTACCCCTGGACCGCGCTGTTCGAGCCGCTGGGCATTCGCTCTGCGGTGTGGGAGCGCGATGCCAGCGGCACCTTCGTCGCCTCGTCCTATGCCTACATGACCGCCCGCGACCTGGCCCGCGTCGGCCTGCTGATGCAGCGCGACGGCCGCTGGGGCGAGCGCCAGCTGCTGCCGCAGAGCTGGGTGGCGTTCAACCGCACGCCGTTCGCCAACTACCAGCCCAACCCGGAGAAGCCGTACGACGCGGTGCCAGGTGGCCAGTGGTGGCTGAACGTGGCGCTGGAGGGCAAGGCCAAGCCCTGGCCGGACGTGCCGGAGACCACCTTCGCCGCCCTCGGCCACTGGGGCCAGGGGCTCTACGTGCTGCCGGCGCAGAAGCTGGTGGTGGTGCGCTACGCCGACGACCGCGACGGCAGTTACAGCCATAACGAATTGCTCAAGCGGGTGCAGGCCGCCTTCGGAGAACAGCCATGATCCGCCGCCGCCCCTTCCTCTCCGCATTCCTCCTGCTGCTGATCGGCCTGGCCCTGCTGGCCTGGGTCAACCGCGTGCACCTGGCGTCCTTCCCCGGCATCGTCGGCGCCTACTCGGCCAAGGAGTACTGCTCCTGCCGCTACGTCAGCGGCAATCCGGCCGACTACTGCGTGAGCTATGTGAAGCTGTACATGCCCCTGAGCGAGCTGCGCGACGATGCCGAGCGCAGGCGGGTGACCGCGCGCGGCCTGGGCAGCACGCAGACCGCCGCCTGGCTGGGCCAGCGCCAGGGCTGCCAGCTTCAGGTCGAGGCCGATCCGCTCTGAGCACACCGGCCGTTGCCGGCTGCTTAGTGCTCTGCCACAGCTTGCAACGGCCCGGCGTTTGGCAAGGGCGAGCAGGGCCGCTATCGTTGCGCTCAAACCGCAACACAAGTGAGCCCATGGCCAAGCCCCTTCGCATTCTGACCGGCGCTATTCTCGCCACGTGCCTGGCCCTGCCGGCGCAGGCCGCCTGGTACCTGGACAACGAGTCCTCGCGCCTGTCGTTCATCTCCACCAAGGCCGGCAATCTCTCCGAGGTGCATCGCTTCCTCACCCTGCACGGCAAGATCGACGACCAGGGCGCGGCGCGCCTGCGCGTCGAAATGGATTCGGTGAGCACCGGCATCCCGGTCCGCGACGAGCGCCTGCGCAACCTGCTGTTCGCCACCGAGGAGTTCCCCGACGCGCACATCATGGCCCAGCTCAACCTGGCGCCGATCACCGACCTGGCCCCCGGTGCCCAGCTGGAGCTGAGCCTGCCGGTACAGGTGGAGATCCGCGGGCGCAAGCACGCGTACATGGCCGAGCTGCTGGCCACCCGCCTGGACGACCAGCGCTTCCAGGTGGTGACCCTGGCGCCGCTGGTGCTGCACGCCGAGCACTTCGGCTTGGAGGAGGGCGTCGAGGCCCTGGCCAAGGCGGCCCGGTTGTCCAACATCAGCCTGTCGGTACCGGTCGGCGCGGTGATGATTTTCACCTCGCGATGACAGGCGCCATCTTCCCCTGGAAATCCGGCAACCGCTTCGAGCTGATGATCGACGGCCCGGCCTTTATGCCGGCCATGCTCGCCGACATCGCCTCGGCCCAGCAGTTGGTGCTGCTGGAGCTCTATCTGGTGGAAGATGGTCACTGCAGCGCGGCGCTGGTGGAGGCGCTGTGTGCCGCCGCCGGGCGCGGTGTACGGGTGTACTGCCTGTTCGATGGCTTCGGCTGCCTGCGCTTCGGCCAGGCCTCGCGTCAGCGCCTCACCGACGCCGGCATCCAGCTGCGCCAGTACAACCCGCTGCGCTGGCGCCGCGGCCTGCGCAACCTGTACCGCGACCACCGCAAGATGCTGGTGGTGGACGAGCGCTGCGTCTACGTCGGCGGCACCGGCGCCACCGACGAGTTCTGGAGTACCCAGGCCCAGGACGACTACTGGCACGAGGTCATGGTGCGTATCGAGGGGCCGTTGCTGGCGCACTGGCGCTCACTGTTCGAATACCAGTGGCTGGCCTGCGAGGGGCGCAGTCCCTGGCGTCCGGGCCAGGCGCCGGGGCTGGCCCACCTGCCGCCCTGTCCGCCGGCCGGACGTGGCATGGGCCGGGTGGCCTACGCCGACTCCAGCCAGCACCTGGACATCGTCCAGTCGCTGTTGCGCAGCATCGGTCACGCCAAGCGCCGGGTGTGGCTGGCCACGCCGTACTTCCTGCCGAGCCGCAAGGTGCGCCGCTTCCTGATGCGCGCCGCCGACCGCGGGGTGGACGTGCGCCTGCTGCTGACCAGCCGCAACACCGATCATCCGCCGGTGCGCTTCGCCGGCCAGCGCTACTACCCGCGGCTGCTGAAAGCCGGGGTGCGCATCTTCGAATACCAGCCGCGCTTCCTGCACCTGAAGCTGGTGCTGGTGGACGACTGGGTCAGCGTCGGCTCGTGCAACTTCGACCACTGGAACCTGCGCTTCAACCTGGAAGCCAACCTCGAGGCCCTCGACCCGCAGCTGACCGCAGCGGCCGCCGACAGCTTCCTCACCGACTTCGAGCACAGCCGCGAAATCACCCTGGAAGACTGGCATCGCCGCCCGCTGTTCAAGCGCATCCAGCAGCGTTTGTGGGGCTGGCTGGATCGCCTGGCGGTCAACCTGCTGGACCGTCGCCGCTAGCCACCGGCCACACCCCACCATCACCGACCGCATACAGCCGCCGTCCCGGTTGCGGGTCGACCTGCATGCCACCGGTGAACGCGCCGAAGGCCGGCAACAGGCATACGCCGTCATCCAGGCTGAAGCAGGGCAGGCGCAAGCGCTGCCGGCCGCGGCCACGCAACACGCACACCGGGTGCACGTGGCCGGCCAGCACCTGGTGGCTGGGGTGCGGATCGGGCTCGTGCTGCAGGGCGAACGGGCCGAGCAGATAGGGCTCGGCCACCACCCGGATATCCAGCGTAGCCGGCGGGTCGCCGGCGCTGCGATCGTGGTTGCCGCGAATCAGCAGGATCGCCAGCTCGGCGTTGCGCTCGCGCCACGCCTGCAGCGCCGCCAGGGTGGCCGGCGCGCGGGATGTGCGAGCGTGCAGGAAGTCGCCGAGGAAGATCAGCTGCCGGCACGGGTAATGCGCCAGCAGCGCGTCCAGGCGCTGCAGGTTGTTGCTCGTGGTGCCCTGCGGCACCGGCTGGCCGAGGGCGCGATAGGCCGCCGCCTTGCCGAAGTGGATGTCGGCGATCAGCAATGCGTCGCCAGCGGGCCAGTACAGCGCCTTGTCGGCCAGCAGCCAGACTTCCTCGCCGGCGAGCTGTATGGCGAGGGCGGGCGTAGGCGCGTGGATCGGGTTGATGACGGTGCTCCTCCTGTTCGCTCAGCCGGTGCGTTTCTTCACCCGCGGCAGACCATTCTTGCTCTGCCGTGGCGTGCGTTGTCGTGGTTGCTCGCGCTCCACCTCGGGCTCGCTGTTGGCCTGGTAGGCGCCAGGTCCGGCGGCTTTCTCCAGATCGGCGAGCAGGCGGGCGATGCGGTCGGCGAGTTTCTCCGAGCTGAGGCTCTCGCGAAAGCGTTCCACCAGCAGGGGAAAGGCCAGCGGCGGCGGGCGCTTCACCTCGCGCAGGTCCAGGCGCAGCTCGCGCAGGCGCTGCAGGGTGTGCTGCAGGTGCTGCACGTCCAGCTCCTGGCGCAGCACTTCCTCCTGGGCCTGGGTCAGCAGCAGGTTGCCGGGGTCGTACTGCTGGAACACATCGAAGAACAGCCCGCTGGACGCCTGCAGCTGGCGCGCGCTTTTCGCCGCGCCGGGGTAGCCACCGAACACCAGCCCGGCGATACGGGCGATCTCGCGAAAGCGCCGCCGCGCCAGTTCGCCGGCGTTGAGGCTGGCGAGCACATCGTGCAGCAGATCGTCGCTGCGCAGCAGGTCGGCGTTGAGCCAGCGCGGCCAATCCACCGGGCTGGCGCAGAGCAGTTCCAGGCCGTAGTCGTTGACGGCGATGGAGAAGGTCGCCGGCTGCAACTGGCCGAGACGCCAGGCCAGCAAACTGGCCAGCCCCAGGTGCACGCTGCGCCCGGCGAAAGGGTAGAGGAACAGGTGCCAGCCTTCGCGCGAATGCAGGGTTTCCGCCAGCAGCGAGTCGGGCGTGGGCAGCGCCGACCAGGCCTGCTGCACGTCCAGCAGCGGCCGCAACAGCTGCAGCTCCGGGCCACGAAACTTACCCTGCGCCGCTTCGCCGAAGCGCGCCACCACGGCGTCGGCCAGCTCGCTGGAGAGCGGCATGCGCCCGCCATTCCAGCGCGGCACCGCGGCCTTGCGCGACGTGGCGCGGTTGACGTAGGCGGTCATGTTTTCCACCCGCACCAGTTCCAGCAGGCGCCCGGCGAAGAGGAAGCAGTCGCCGGGACGCAGGCGGGCGATGAAGCCTTCCTCGACGCTGCCCAGCGAGCGGCCGCTGCCGCCCTTGGCCCAGAATTTCACGGCGATGCTGGCATCGCTGACGATGGTGCCCACGCTCATGCGGTGGCGCCTGGCCAGCGCCGCATTGGGCACGCGCCAGATGCCCTGTTCGTCGGGCTCGACGCGCCGGTAATCGGGGTAGGCGGTGAGCGAGTGGCCGCCGTGGCGGACGAAGGCCAGTGCCCATTGCCACTCTTCGTCGCTCAGGTCGCGATAGGCCCAGGCACTGCGCACTTCCTCGCGCAGCTCGTCGGGACGAAAGCCGCCGCCGAGGGCCATGCTGACCAGGTGCTGGACCAGCACATCGAGCGGTTTTTCTGGTGACAGGCGCGCCTCGATGCGCCCGGCGACGACGGCGTCCTGCAGGGCGGCAGCTTCAATCAGCTCCAGCGCGTGGGTCGGCACCAGGCTGATCCGCGAGGCGCGCCCCGGTGCGTGGCCGGAGCGCCCGGCCCGTTGCAGCAGGCGCGCCACACCCTTGGCCGAACCGATCTGCAGCACCCGTTCCACCGGCAGAAAATCCACGCCCAGGTCCAGGCTGGAGGTGCACACCACGGCTTTCAGCCGGCCTGCCTTGAGGCCCAGTTCGACCCAGTCGCGCACCTCGCGCGACAGGGAGCCGTGGTGCAGGGCAATCAGCCCGGCCCAGTCCGGCCGGGCATCGAGCAGCGCCTGGTACCAGATCTCCGCCTGCGAGCGGGTGTTGGTGAACAGCAGGCTGGTGCCGCTGGCTTCGACCTCCTCGACCACCTGCGGCAGCATGCGCAGGCCCAGGTGCCCGGCCCAGGGAAAGCGCTCGATGCCCGGCGGCAGCAGGGTGTCGATACGCAGGCTCTTGTCCTGCCTGCCCTGCACCAGGCGCCCCGGCGTATTGCCGAGCAGCACCTGCAACGCGTGCTGCTGATTACCCAGCGTCGCCGACAGGCCCCAGACGATCAGCCCCGGGTTCCACCGGCGCAGCCGCGCCAGCGCCAGTTGCAGCTGCACGCCGCGCTTGTTGCCGAGCAGCTCGTGCCACTCGTCCACCACCAGCATGCGCAGGCCGGCGAACTGGGTTTCGGCATCGCTGCGGGTGAGCAGCAGGGTCAGGCTCTCCGGGGTGGTGATCAGCGCGCTGGGGAGCTTGCGACCCTGGCGCGCGCGCTCGCTGCTGCCGGTGTCGCCGGTGCGCAGGCCGACGCTCCAGGCGATGTTCAAATCGTCCAGCGGCGCCTGCAGGGCGCGCTGGGTGTCGGCCGCCAGGGCACGCATCGGGGTGATCCACAACACACTGAGCGGTGCGGCGGTGGGCTGGCGCTTGCGCGGCTGGCCGCTGGCGGTGGTGGCCGGCGTGGCCCTGGCGAAACGGTTGAGCGCGGCCAACCACACCGCGTAGGTCTTGCCCGAACCTGTGGTGGCATGCAGCACACCGGACTCGCCCTTGGTCACGGCCTGCCAGACTTCCTTCTGGAAGGCGAAGGCTTTCCAGCCGCGCTGGGCGAACCAGATGCCGGCCAGGCTCATTGCAGCAGATCCTGGAGGATGGCCAGGGTATCGGCCTCCTCCACGCTCTTGTCCTGGCGCCAGCGCAGCATGCGCGGGAAGCGTACGGCGATGCCGCTCTTGTGGCGCTTGGACAGGGCGATGCCCTCGAAGCCCAGCTCGAAGACCAGGGTCGGGGTGACGCTGCGCACCGGGCCGAATTTCTCCACGGTGGTCTTGCGCACGATGGCGTCGACCTTGCGCATTTCCTCGTCGGTCAGCCCGGAATAGGCCTTGGCGAACGGCACCAGGCTGCGCTGGCTGGCGCCCGGCGGGCCGTCCCACACGGCGAAGGTGTAGTCGCTGTAGAGGCTGGCGCGGCGGCCGTGACCGCGCTGGGCGTAGATCAGCACGGCGTCGACGCTGAACGGGTCGACCTTCCACTTCCACCACACGCCCATGTCCTTGGTCCGGCCCACGCCATACAACGAGTCGCGGGCCTTGAGCATCATGCCCTCGACGCCGAGGCGGCGCGATGCCTCGCGCTGCCCGGCCAGCGCCTGCCAGCTGTCGCCGTGCAGCAGCGGCGAGGGCATCAGCCTGGGGCTGGCGCAGGCGGCGATCACCTGCTCCAGCTGCGCGCGCCGCTCGTGCTGCGGGCGGCTGCGCCAGTCGTGGCCCTGCCATTCCAGCAGGTCGTAGCCGAGCACGGCCACCGGCACCTCCTCCAGGATCTTCTTGCCCAGGGTCTTGCGCCCGATGCGCTGCTGCAGCAGGGCGAAGGGCTGGATGCCGTAGCGTTCGACCGCGTCTTCCACGTCCGCCTCCGGCACGGCGCTGTCGAGGTCCATCAGGCGCGGCTGTTCGGCGCCGGTCGGTGGATGGCGCCAGACCACCAGCTCGCCGTCGATCACCGTGCCGTCGGGCAGGCGCGCGGCCAGTTCGTCCAGCTCGGGGAAGCGTTCGCTGATCAGCTCCTCGCCGCGCGACCACAGCCACAGGCGGCCGTCACGCTTGACCAGCTGGGCGCGGATGCCGTCCCACTTCCACTCCACCTGCCAGGCCTCGACCGGGCCGAGGCTTTCCTCGAATTGTTCCACCGGCAGTTGCAGGGCGTGGGCGAGGAAGAACGGGTAGGGCTGGCCGCCGCGCTGGACGTGTTCGTCGTCCGATTCGGCGGCGATCAGGCGGCGGTAGCCTTCGGCGCTCGGCCGGTGCGACAGGTCGGTATAGCCGACCAGGCGCTGGGCCACGCGCTTGGCGTCGAGGTCGGCGAGGCTGGCCAGGGCGCGGGTCACTAGCAGCTTGGACACGCCGACGCGGAAGGCGCCGGTGATCAGCTTGATGCACACCATCAGCGCCTGGCGGTTGAGTTGCGCCCAGAACGCCGGCAGGCGCGCCGCCAGTTCCTCCGGCGGCAGGCCGCGCAGGGGCAGGAGTTTTTCCTCGACCCATACGGCCAAGCCTTCATCCGACTCATGGCTGGATTCGGGCAGCAGCAGGGCGATGGTCTCGGCCAGGTCGCCGACCGCCGAGTAGCTTTCCTCGAACAGCCATTCCGGCAGGTTGGCGGCCTGCATCGCCAGCTCGCGCAGCTGCCTGGACGGCACCAGCTGGCGCGGGCGGCCGCCGGCGAGGAAGTACACCGCCCAGGCGGCGTCCGCGGCGCTGGCCGTGCGGAAATAGTCCTGCAGGGCGGCGAGCTTGGCATTGCTCGAGGTGGTGGCGTCGAGGCGCCCGTAGAGATCGGCGAAGGCCTTCATGGGCTCGGCTCCGCTTCTGCGGCGGGCGCGGTTTCGTCTTCGTCGCCGTACTCGGTGTCGAAGCCCTGGGCGTCCAGGCCCTGTTCGCGCAGGTAACGCACCAGCACGCTGACCGAGCCGTGGGTGACGAACACCCGCTCGGCGCCGGTCTGCTCGATGGCCCACAGCAGGCCCGGCCAGTCGGCGTGGTCGGAGAGTACGAAGCCGCGATCCACGCCACGCCGCCGGCGCGTGCCGCGCAGCATCATCCAGCCGCTGGCGAAGGCGTCGCTGTAGTCGCCGAAGCGGCGCATCCAGGTGCTGCCACCGGCCGAGGGCGGGGCGAGGATCAGCGCCTGGCGCAGCAGCGGGTCGCTCTTCTTGAAGTCGCCGGCGTACAGGGTGGGTGGCAGGTGCACGCCGGCGTCGCGGTAGACCTGGTTGAGCGGCTCCATCGAGCCGTGGCCCAGGATCGGCCCGATGCTCGCGTCGATGCCGTGGAGGATGCGCTGCGCCTTGCCGAAGGCGTAGCAGAACAGCACGCTGGCGCGGCCGGCGGCCTGGTTCTGCCGCCACCAGGCGTCGATGCCGGCGAAGATCTGCGCCTGCGGCTGCCAGCGGTAGATCGGCAGGCCGAAGGTCGATTCGGTGATGAAGGTGTGGCAGCGCACCGGCTCGAATGGCGTGCAGGTGCCGTCCGGTTCGACCTTGTAGTCGCCGGACGCGACCCACACCTCGCCGCGGTATTCCAGGCGCACCTGGGCCGAGCCGAGCACGTGCCCGGCCGGGTGCAGGCTCAGGGTCACGCCGTGGTGATCGAGGCGCTCGCCGTAGTCCAGGGTCTCCAGGTTGATGTCGCCGCCCAGGCGCGTGCGCAGGATGCCGGCACCGGGCGCGGCGGCCAGATAGTGGCGACTGCCGCCGCGGGCATGGTCGCCATGGCCGTGGGTGATCACGGCGCGTTCGACCGGGCGCCAGGGGTCGATATAGAAGTCGCCGGGCGGGCAGTAGAGCCCCTCGGGGCGGGCGATGACCAGGTCCATGAGTGTCGATAGTCCTGCTGCGGGCGCGAGTCGCGTTGTCGGTTAAGACCGATGGGCAGGACAAAAGGTTGGGGCGGAATGCGCGGCGCGGGGAACGCGCCGCAGCGTCGGGCCCCCCATGGCCGGCATGGCCAGGGAGGGCTCGGCAGGGCTCAGCAGTGGCCGCTCATGCGCCTGGCCGATGGGCGATCGACGGCATAGCTGCCGCCGGGAATTTGCTCGGCATCGAACGCCTCGGCGCTGCGCGCGCCAGTGCCGTTGCGCTCGGCGGAGGCGTGGGCGAGAGTCGCGCTGAGCTGGCGTATGCGTGCGCGCAGGTGGCGAATCTCGGCCTGCGGGTCATCCAGCAGACCCTTGAGGTTGCAGTGACCGCTGCCGCCGCGGGCCAGCAGCAGGCCGCCGAGGGTGAGCCCGGCCAGGCCCAAGATGCCGCCGCGGTGCAGGCCGGCGCCGGTGAGGACGATGCCGGCGGCGGTGGACAGTGCCCGCTGCCGGTTGGAAATGTTCTGCCGCTGATAGGCGTGGTGAGCCGCGTGGCGCGACTGGGGATCGAATGCAACCATGTCGTTTCTCCAGGGAGAGTGTTCAGTAACCGACTGGGGGCACGCGCCGGTGTTCAGTTGCGACGATGAGTGGCGTTCAGATCACGTAACGCAGGATGGCGATGAAGTGCAGCAGGCTGCCGGCCATGACGAACAGATGCCAGATGCCATGCCAGTGGCGAAAGCGGCTGTCGTAGGCGAAGAACAGGATGCCCACCGTGTACAGCACGCCGCCGGCTGCTAGCCAGGTGAAGCCCGCGCGACCGAGGGCGGCGAGCAGCGGTTCGATGGCGATCAGCACGATCCAGCCCATCACCGCGTAGATGACCAGCGACAGCACGCGGGCCTCCGAGCGCGGCTTGATCTCCTGCAGCATGCCGATGATGCCCAGGGTCCAGACGATGCCGAACAGCGTCCAGCCCCAGGCGCCCTCCAGCGTGACCAGGCAGAAGGGCGTATAGCTGCCGGCGATCAGCAGGTAGATCGACAAGTGATCGAGCTTGCGCATGATCAGCTTCGCCCGCCCGCGCAGGCTGTGGTAGAGCGTGGAGATGCTGTACAGCACGACCAGGGCGACGCCATAGACGGCCACGCTGACGATCTTCCGCGGCTCGCCCGTCAGGCTGGCCAGGACCAGCAGCCAGATCGCGCCGATGCAGGCCAGCACCGCGCCGACCAGGTGGGTCCAGGCGTTGAATTTTTCCCCGTGGTACATGCGTAGCGTCTCGTGATGGCGGCCGGCGCCACTATACCCGGCCGTGTGATGCTGTTGCGGGCGAGAGATGCCAGTCGTTCAGGCCATGAAAAAGGCCCGCGTTGGCGGGCCTTTCGGGGCGGCAAACGGACCTCCCGTCTACTTGCAGACCACGATCATGCTGCGGCTGGAGAAGCCGGCGGGATTGATGCCGAACACGAAATCGGCCGGATCGTCTTCGCTGCCCTGGTCGGCGCCGGCCTTGGCCACCACCTTGTAACCCTTTGGGCCGCAGGCGCGGGTCGCCTTCTGTTCGCATTGCTCCCAGCTGGAAGTGAGCCCGGAGCAATTGATGTTGAGGCCTTTGCGGCCCTTCTTTTCATACGTCTTGGCGGTTGCGGAGCAGCCGGCGACCAGCGCCAGCGTGACAAGCAGCAGTACAAGCCTTCTCATTTCTTTCCCCAGCGGGCTTGTCTGTATCTGGCGGCACAGCCGCCACCCTTGCAATGGCCCCGGCGGCGACGCAGCTTTGGTGTCGAATTGCTGCTTGCGCCCTGTCTGGCAGCGAAGCCGGAGCGGGTCGAGAAATAGCACAAAGACCGGGTCGCAGGCGAGACAAAAAAGTTGCAGTTTCGCTGCAGGTTTTTCCTCGCTCGTTCGTCTTATAGATAGGAGCTGTTCATCTCGACAGTTTTTCCCCCAAACTAACAAGACGTGGATCACACACGCACAGGGAGAGTGCCATGACCGCCAACGACGAACGTCAGCAATTGAAGGCGATGCTGCAGGGAGCCGGACTGAAGGTCAGCCTGGTTCGGCTGAAGATCCTCGAAGTGTTGCAACGCAACGGCAAGGGCCTGCGCTCGCGGGAACTGCACGGCTTCCTGTTGCTGGCCGACGAGCAGATTTCCGTACTCAGCGTGCGCCAGGTGCTCAGCCGCCTCTGCGCCTGCGGCCTGGTGGAGCGTGACGAGCAGGGCCTGTACCGCCTGCTGCCGGCCCGCCCGCAGGTCGGCTCGGTTGCGCTGGCCGGCTAGCAGTCGGCACGCAAATAGCTCGAACCCTCGGGGCCTGCCCGCCTCCAATCGGCGAGGGCCAGCCCCTGCCTGGCCGAGGAGACGAGCATGTCCATCGATCCGTACCACCCCACCCAGGATCAAAATCCCCATTCGCCCCTGCCGGGCAAGCCAGACCCGCTCAGCCCGGGGCAGGTGGACCTGAACCCGGAACATCAGCCCGGCCCGGGTAACGACCCGCAACGCCCACCCGAGCGCGAGCAGCGAGGCGCAGAGCGCGCGGTCGGTACGGCGGAACATGCGGAGCGCAGCGCCCAGCCCAGCCAGCGTGGAGGCTGACTCGCGACCAGTCGTCGATCCTTGCGGAACATTGGAGCTTTCTGGCGTCAAAAAGCCGAGACCCAATATTCCGCGAGGAGAAGAGACTCTATGGACCAGGCCCGCATCACCCAGGAAGAAAGCCGGCTGGCCCGGCTATCCGCCGAGGCGCATCAGGCGTTGATCCATTTCATGAACGAAACGGCGCTGCCCTATACCGCAGAGCAGCAGGCCGAATGCGAGTACCTGAGTCGCTGCGCCGCCAATGCCCGTGAGGCTTACCTCAAGCTGCGCCGGGCTTCCTCCAGCTCTGCCTCGCGGGCCATCCGCATGATCTGCTCGGCCTAGCCTCTGCGGCTGTTGAGCAGCGAGCGATCGAAGCCGGAGACCATGGTGTCCGCACCCAGCGGCGGTTCGATCGCCGGATCCTGCGGGCCCAACCGGGCCATGGCCTCGCGCAGGCGCAGCAGTTCACCCTTGAGGTAGTGGATCTCGTGATGCGGATCCTGCAGATAGCCCTTCATCACGCAGTGACCGGTCAGGCCGCGTAGCAGACCGAGACCGCCGGCGGCGGCCAGGCCAATGCCGTCGATGCCGCCGCGATGCATGCCGCAGGCCAGGCCGGCCAGACCGAAACCGATGGACAGTGCGCGTTCGTAACCCTGGACGTTGTGCATGGCGTTTCTCCTGATGGGTTAGCGTGCGACCGACCCCGGTGCGGCCCGTTCCATCGCCGTGATGAGTGGCGCAGGCGTCCCGGCTTGGCCAGAATGGAGGCTCTTTTTTCTGGGAGTGCCCGGCATGCTTGCTGCGCCAGTCATGCGCCCTGAGATACTGCAGGCCCTGCGCGGCAGTCGCCACCTGCTGGTGTTCACCGGCGCCGGGG
The DNA here is from genome assembly GCF_029837695.1 of Pseudomonas sp. GD04019. Taxonomy (GTDB): domain Bacteria; phylum Pseudomonadota; class Gammaproteobacteria; order Pseudomonadales; family Pseudomonadaceae; genus Aquipseudomonas. Next base: position 164,979 of record NZ_JAOEEA010000001.1, on the reverse strand, counting down.
TGTCGGCGGAGAGCGGCATTCCTACCTTTCGCGATGCGCTGACCGGCCTGTGGGCGCGCTTCGATCCGGCGCAACTGGCCACGCCCGAGGCGTTCGCGGCCGACCAGGAGCTGGTCTGGGGCTGGTACGAGTGGCGTCGCCAGCGAGTGCTGCGCGCCATGCCCAACCCTGCGCACCAGGCCATCGCCGAGCTGGCAAGCCGGGTGCCGCGCCTGACCCTAGTGACGCAGAATGTCGACGATCTGCACGAGCGTGCCGGCAGCCGGGATGTGATCCATTTGCACGGCAGCCTGCAGGCGCCACGCTGCTTCGCCTGCGCCGCGCCCTATGGCGAACTTGCCCAGGAGCTGGCCGAGCCGGAGGAGGGCAGGCGCCTGCCGCCGCCAAGCTGCGGGCGCTGTGGCGGGCCGGTGCGCCCGGGCGTGGTGTGGTTCGGCGAGTCGATGCCGGAGGCGGCGCTGCAGCAGGCTTTCGCGGCGGCCGCCGAGTGCGACCTGCTGCTGTCGATCGGCACCTCGGGGCTGGTCTATCCGGCGGCCCAGGTACCGCAGATCGCCGCGCGCCATGGCGCCTGCGTGGTGCACATCAATCCGCAGCCGGTAGCTCCTGGCGTGCCGCGTGAATACAGCCTGCCGGGCGCTGCCGGCGAGCTGTTGCCGCAGCTGCTGCGGGAAGCCTTCGCCGACTGATCAGGTCTCGATCACGTCCTGATCGGCCTGCTGCTCGCCCTGCGGCGGCTGTGCCTGCTCGGACTTCGGCTGGGCCTGGTTCATCCACTGGCGGGTATTTTCCTGGGCCTGGTCGACCTGCTCGTTGAGCTGATCGACCTGTTTGTCGAACTCCTTGATGGTCTCGCCAAGGCTCTCGCGGGCCGTTTCCAGGGCGGCTTCCTCGACCTTCTTGGCGAAGCTCGTGGCGGCCTGTTCGGCGGTGTCGCAGCCGGCCAGGGCGAGCAGGCCCAGGCCGAGCAGCAGCGGTTTGAAGGGGAACATGTTGAAACTCCTCTGCAATCAGGATTCGAGCTTGTGGGCGGGCTGGTTGCGGGTCTTCCACAGCGACAGCAGCACGCCGCCGGCCAGCAGGCCCACGGTCACGCTGAGCGAGATCACCGGCGGCACCTTGCCGATGATGCCGTGCAGGAAGATCTTGCCGCCGATGAACACCAGCACCAGGGCCAGGGCGTACTTCAGGTAGGCGAAGCGATGGATCATCGCGGCCAGGGCGAAGTACAGGGCGCGCAGGCCGAGAATGGCGAAGATGTTCGAGGTGTAGACGATGAACGGGTCCTGGGTGATGGCGAAGATCGCCGGCACGCTGTCCACGGCGAACACCAGGTCGGCCAGTTCGACCAGGATCAGGGCCAGGAACAGCGGAGTGATCCACAACTTGAGCTTGCCGCTGGCATCGGGCTGGCGCACGAAGAATTTTTGCTCGTGCAGGCGATCGGTCACCGGCAGGTGGTTGCGCAGCCAGTTGACGAAGCGGTTGTTGGCCAGGTCCGGCTCGTCGTCGACCTTGGAGAACAGCATCTTCACGCCGGTCAGCAGCAGGAAGGCGCCGAACACGTAGAGGATCCAGTCGAACTGGCTGATCAGCGCGGCGCCCAGGCCGATCATGATGGCGCGCAGCACGATCACACCCATGATCCCCCAGAACAGCACCTTGTGCTGGTACTGCCGCGGGATGGCCAGGAAGCTGAAGATCAGCGCCATGACGAACACGTTGTCCATCGACAGCGACTTCTCGATGAGGAAGCCGGTGAGGTAGTCCATGCTGGCGTCGCCGCCTTTCTGGAAGAACACCCAGACGGCGAACAGCAGGCCCATGGAGATATAGCCGGCCGACAGCAGCAGGCTCTCCTTGACGCCGATCTCGTGGTTGTCGCGGTGCAGGATGCCGAGGTCGAAGGCCAGCAAGGCAACTACCAGGGCGAAGAAGGTGAGCCACAGCCAGGTGGCGGTGCCGAGCAGGTCGGCGAAGAGGAACGTTTCTAGGGCAGTCATGAGCCCCTCCTTGCAGTCGTAGTTGTACCAACTATGACTCCGACATGGCGGCGGTTAGCCGTCAGAGGGGCCCGGTGTCACGCTGCGGAGGATAAGGAAATTCCGCCGCGCCTCAAGCACCGGGTGTTTGCAAAGTGTGTATGGCCATTAGGAATCAACAGGCTCCAGGCTCGGCTGGTAGCGACTGCGTTCGACCTGCCACCAGCTGGGCAACAGCTGGCGCACTTCGCCACGGGTGAAGCGGTCGTCCAGCAGGTAGACCACGCCCTGGTCCTCGGTGGTGCGAATCACCCGACCGGCGGCCTGCACCACCTTCTGCAGGCCCGGGTACAGGTAGGCGTAGTCGTAGCCGTTGCCGAACATCTGCTGCATGCGTGCCTTCACCTCCTCGTTGACCGGGTTGACCTGCGGCAGGCCGAGGGTGGCGATAAAGGCGCCGATCAGGCGTTTGCCGGGCAGGTCGATGCCCTCGCCGAAGGCGCCGCCGAGCACGGCGAAGCCGATGCCCTGGGTATGCTCGGCGAAGCGTTCGAGAAAGGCCTGGCGCTCGGCCTCGTTCATGCTGCGTGACTGCGTCCACACCGGGATGTCCGGGTGCCCGCGGCGGAAGTTGTCCAGGGCCTGTTCCAGGTAGGCGTAGCTGCTGAAGAAGGCCAGGTAGTTGCCCGGCTGCGCGCGGAACTGGCGGGCCAGCAGGTCGGTGATGGGCGCCAGGCTGGTCTCGCGATGCTGGTAGCGGGTCGACAGGTTGGTCAGCGCCTGGACCCTGAGCTGCTCGGCACTGAACGGCGACTGCACCTCCAGCCACTGCCAGTCGCGCGGCAGACCGAGCAGGTCGGCGTGGTAGTGGCCGGGGCTGAGCGTGGCGGAGAACAGCGTGGCGCTGTGGGCGTTGGCGAAGCGCTCGGCGAGGAAGCGTGCCGGCACTATGTTGCGCAGGCACAGGGTCGACAGGCTGCGGCTGCTGCGCGTGTCATGACGGGTGATGTCGAACAGCGAGTGCGGGCCGAAGGCCTCGGCCAGGCGGCAGAACAGCATGGCGTCGAGGTAGAAACGCAGCAGCGCGGCCTGGTTGCCCTCGGGTTGGTCGGTGAGGTGGTCGGTGATGGCGCTCACCGCCTTCTGCAGGGCGACGATAAACAGGTCGGCGATGGCCGGGTAGATCTGGTACGGCACTTCCTGGTCGCGGTGCAGCTGGTTCCAGTGGCGGCCGACACGCTCCAGCACGCCCTTGAGGCCGGCCGGGGCGACCTTGCGCAGGGCATTGAACTCGGCCTGGTCCAGCTCGGCACTGTACATGCCGCGGGCGCGGTCGATCAGGTTGTGCGCCTCGTCCACCAGCAGGGTGACCTTCCAGCCGTTGAGCACGGTCAGGCCATGCAAGAGGGCGGTCATGTCGAAATAGTAGTTGTAGTCGCCGACCACCACGTCGCTCCAGCGGCACAGCTCCTGGGACAAATAGTAGGGGCAGACCTGGTGTGCCAGGGCGACCTCGCGCACGGCCTCCTGGGTCAGCCAGCGGTGTTCGAGGGCAGCGGAACGGGCAGCCGGCAGACGGTCGTAGAAGCCTTTGGCCAGCGGGCAGGAGTCGCCATGGCAGGCCTTGTCCGGGTGCTCGCAGGCCTTGTCGCGAGCCACGTGCTCCAGCACCCGCAGCAGCATGTTTTCCTCCTGCGCGCGCAGGCTGGCCAGGGCGTCCAGCGCCAGGCGCCGGCCCGGCGTCTTGGCGGTGAGGAAGAACAGGCGGTCCAGGCCCTGGCCGGGAAAGGCCTTGAGCTGCGGGAACAGGGTGGCCAGGGTCTTGCCGATGCCGGTGGTGGCCTGGGCGACCAGGAAGTCGCCATCGCGGGCTGCGCGATACACGGATTCGGCGAGCTGGCGCTGGCCGCGGCGGAAGCTGGGGTAGGGGAAGCGCAGCGTTTCCAGGCTGGTATCGCGCGCTGCGCGATGGGCGGTTTCCTGCTCGGCCCAGGCGACGAAAAGCGCGCACTGCAGCTCGAAGAAACCCTTAAGTTCGGCCGCGTCGAAGCGCTCGCGAAACACCGTTTCCTTCTGCGACAGCACGTTGAAGTACACCACCGCCAGGTCGATCTCCTCCAGGCCCAGGCTGTCGCACAGCAGCCAGCCATAGACCTTGACCTGGGCCCAGTGCAGCACGCGGTGGTTGTCCGGGATGCGCGCCACGTCGCCGCGGTGGGTCTTGATCTCTTCCAGCAGGTTCTGCGCCGGGTCGTAGCCATCGGCGCGGCCCCTGACCAGCAGCCCAGGATACTCGCCGGCCAGCGGCAGCTCGGCGAGATAGCCGGCGCCGCGCCGACCGACCACCGTGCTGTGCCCGGCCATGCCCTCGGCGGCGGTGGGCGCGGGGGTGAAGCGCAGGTCGAGGTCGCCCTGCTTGGCGGTGAACTCGCACAGCGCGCGCACGGCCACGGCGTAACTCACGCGGACGCGCTCCAGCGCACGTAGCAGACGTCCACCGGCATGCCGTGGCGGGCGCAGAACTCGATCCAGCGCTTCTGATTGTCCTGCAGGCGGTCGCCGGGGCCCTTCACCTCGATCATCCGGTAGCGCCGCTCGGCCGGCCAGAACTGGATCAGGTCCGGCATGCCGGCGCGGTTGGCGCGGATATCGCCGAGCAGGCGCTCGAACCAGGCGCGTAGGTGCGCCGGCGGCAGGCAGTGCAGGGCGGTTTCCAGCAGCTCGGGCGTCAGCACCGTCCAGTGCACGAAAGGCGAGACGATGCCGTACTTGGCCGTGTAGGTGGCGCGGATCGCCTCGGCGTGGCTGCCGTCATCCAGCATGGCCAGGCAGCGTTCGAACAGCGCCTGGCGACGACTGCGGAAGTCGCCGTCGTGCAGGTCCACCGGGCCGGCATGGAAGGGGTGGAAGAAGGCACCGGGCAGCGGGGCGAAGATCGCCTCCCAGCACAGCAGGCCGAACAGCCCGCAGACCAGCGTGTTTTCCACGTAGAAGGCCGGCGCCTGCTCGTCGTGCAGGTGCTGTTGCACCGCCCATTCCACGCTGAATTCCAGTGGCTGCGGCAGTTCCAGTTCGATCAGCCCCGCCTCGGCCGGCGGGCGGCGCGGCTGCTTGGGCAGGCCGAGCTGGCGCTGTAGGCGCGGCAGTGCGCGCTCCAGGGCCTGGGCCTCGGCATCGTTGTGCGGGGCGAGCAGGGCGGTGGTGGCCAGGTCGTGGGCCAGCTGGAACTCACCGAGCTTTTCCAGTACGCGCACCCGACGCTGGCGTGCCTCGCCATGGCGGCTCATGGCGTACAAGGTGGCGGCCTCGGCCAGTTCGCCCTCGCGCTCCAGCTGCTGGCCGAGGTGGAACAGCAGCTTGGCGTGGCGTCGCGCCAGGTGCGGGTTGTCACTGGCGAACTCGCCCAGTTCGAGCAGCACCTCGGCAATCGGCAGGCCCGCCTCGAACAGCTCGCGGCAATGCTGCAGGTGCAAATAGTGGTCGACATCGAGTCGGTTGCGGAACCCGCGCGAGTCGTTGCCGATGGCCACGCTCTCGTAGCGATAGACGCCCAGCTCGGCCAGCACGAACTCGGACCAGTCCTGCGCCAGGTTGCCGAAGAACAGCAGGCGCAGGCGATCGCACAGCGGGCCGACGGTCAGGCTGTAGAGCAGGTCCAGCCCCGCGCTCCACTGGGCGAAGGTACGCGCCGTCGGGTGTAGTTCACGCAGCGTCTGCAGCAGCTCGCTCTTCTTCAGGCTGCGCAGCGCCCTGGCCTCGGCGAAGGTGACCAGCAACTCGTCCTTGCGCAGCAGGGCGAACAGGGTGTCCAGCTCCAGCTCGGCATCCTCGATCAGCCAGCCCAGGCTCAATAGCGGGGCAGCTGCGCTAGCGATATCGCCGATCTCTGCATAGGCCAGCTTGCCCGCGCGAAAATGCGGGCCCTTGCGCATGACCAGGCGCACCAGCAGCGCTTGGGAGGCTTCCGGCAGCGCGTGGAAATGCGCCAGGAAGGCCTGCTCGTCCGCGTCCAGCAGGTCGGCATAGCGCTGCTCGATCCAGGCCAGCGCCGTGCGGAAGTTGCTGAGGTAGTAGAGGGGAAAGTCGAGCGGCGCGAACATGATGCTGTACTGGCTTTATATACAGGTAGAGTGCGTGACGCGGCCGGCTCATGCAACCCTGGCCCGACCGCCTGTAGTGCCGCCTCGCTTATTACCTGAACCGTTGCCCCGGTCAGCGACTCGAAATCTGTACGAACGCGTCTGGCCCGCTGGTCAGGCATGTACCCCGCAGGAGGTCACCATGGCGCAATGGACCATCACTTACAGCAAGGACAACAACACCAACACGCTGGACATGCAGGCCGATCACAAGCCGGAAATGGAGGAGGCGGTGGAGCACCTGCTGGACTGGGCCAGGCAAAACCTGGAGAAGGGCGAGTTCGGCGATGGCCAGGACAAGCGCAGCAGCGAACCGGCGGTGCTGCTGTTGCGTCACTACGGCATCACCATCACCGGCATCGCCGGCAGTTGAAGCGCAACGGGTAGGTGGCCATTCGTCCGTAACGGCGGAAAAACATGAAACCGCACGGGGGCCCACCTACTCAGTCACTCTGAGGCGCCATCGAAGCCGTATTGAAGAATGTGTGTCTCACATCCAATGACTGAAGAGATGGAGGTTCACCATGACTGGTGACAAGAACAAGATGGGCACTGGCGAATCGGGCAAGCGCGAGCAAGGCCAGCGCAGTGATCAGTCCCGCCAGGAAAGCGGCCGCCAAGGCGGTCAGAGCGGTGGAGGCAACTTCGCCAATGATCGCCAGAAAGCGTCCGAAGCCGGCCGCAAAGGTGGTCAAAACAGCAGTGGAGGCGGTCGCGACCGCTGATGCAAGCGAGCGGAAGCTTCGGCTTCCGCTCATCGTTTGTCACGGAGAACGGGCATGCGCAGCCATGTGATCCACTTCACCGCGCCGATCAACTCGACCACCTGCGGCCAGCTGATCGACAAATGCTCCCAGGCCATCCAGCAAGGCGCCGACGAGTTGGTCATCAAGATCGCGACCATGGGCGGCGAGTGCAGCTACGGCTTCTCCCTCTACAACTTCCTGATTTCCCTGCCGGTGCCGGTGAAGACCCACAACCTCGGCACGGTCGAGTCCATGGGCAATATCATCTTCCTGGCTGGCGAGCAGCGCACGGCCTGCCACCACAGCAAGTTCCTCTTTCATCCCTTTCACTGGACGCTGAATGGCGCGGTCGACCACGCGCGCATGTCGGAATATGCGATGAGCCTGGACTATGACCTGCAGCTGTACGCCAGCATCGTCGACGAACGTACGCGCGGGGCCAAGGTGCCGCTGGACGTGCTCGACTGCCTGACGGCCGCTCCGCGCATCCTCAACGCACAAGATGCACTGGAATCAGGCCTGATCCACGCGGTGGATTGCCTGGGCATGCCGCCCGAGTCGGTGAGCTGGTGCGTGCATGCCTGACAGGCGTCAGGCTGCTGCCGAGTTCCCGATCAACATGCCGTGCTGCACGCGGAACAGGTGTCCGCTGATGCGCAGGGTGAAAGGTACGCGGCTGACGATCTGCGCTCCGTCCTGGAGCAGGCTTTCGATATGAGCACGTAACGCGAGGTACTTCCGTTGTTCCTTCATCGGAAAACTCCTGTGTGGGGTTCGCCGAGAGCCTACCAAGCTTTGTGACGTTGTCGACATTTCAAGATGGGATAAATTGTGCTGCTCATCACATTTCGTGATGGCTTAATGCCTGCGCACCCTGAGAGGGCGGAATAACGGATAATGCCCGCCACACATCGTTTGGCTCGCTAGTCTGGTAATCCCCCATGGAAATCAAGGTCAACTTTCTCGACAACCTCCGTCTCGAAGCCAAGTTCGATGACTTCACGGTGATTGCCGACCAGCCCATCCGCTACAAGGGCGATGGCTCGGCGCCGGGGCCGTTCGACTATTTCCTGGCGTCCTCGGCGCTGTGCGCGGCCTACTTCGTCAAGCTGTACTGCCAGACGCGCAACATCCCCACGGAAAACATCCGCCTGTCGCAGAACAACATCGTCGACCCTGAGGATCGCTACAAGCAGATCTTCAAGATTCAGGTCGAGCTGCCGGCGGATATCTCCGAGAAGGACCGCGTGGGCATCCTGCGCTCCATCGACCGTTGCACGGTGAAGAAGGTGGTGCAGACCGGCCCCGACTTCATCATCGAGGAAGTGGACAACCTCGACGCCGACGCCCAGGCCCTGCTGATCCCGGCGCTGACCGAGGGCGAGGGCACGCGCATCCTCGGCAAGGACCTGCCGCTGGAGCAGACCATCGCCAACATGTCGGCCATCCTCGCCGGCCTGGGCATGAAGATCGAGATCGCCTCCTGGCGCAACATCGTGCCCAACGTCTGGTCGCTGCATATCCGCGACGCCCAGTCGCCGCTGTGCTTCACCAACGGCAAGGGCGCGACCAAGGAGAGCGCGCTGGCCTCGGCGCTAGGCGAGTTCATCGAGCGACTGAACTGCAACTTCTTCTACAACGACCAGTTCTGGGGCGAGGAGATCGCCAACGCCGACTTCGTGCATTACCCGAACGAACAGTGGTTCAAGCCGGGGCCGAAGGACGCGCTGCCGGACGAGATCCTCGACGAGTACTGCCTGGAGATCTACAACCCCGACGGCGAGCTGCGCGGCTCGCACCTGTACGACACCAACTCGGGCAACAAGGCGCGCGGCATCTGCTCGCTGCCGTTCGTGCGCCAGTCGGACGGCGAGGTGGTGTACTTCCCGTCCAACCTGATCGAGAACCTGTATCTCTCCAACGGCATGAGCGCCGGCAATACCCTGGCCGAGGCGCAGGTGCAGTGTCTGTCGGAGATTTTCGAACGCGCGGTCAAGCGCGAAATCCTCGAAAACGAACTGGCCCTGCCGGACGTGCCGCAGGAGGTGCTGGCCAAGTACCCCGGCATCGTCGCCGGCATCAAGGGCCTGGAAGAGCAGGGCTTCCCGGTGCTGGTGAAGGACGCCTCCCTGGGCGGCGAATTCCCGGTGATGTGCGTGACCCTGATGAACCCGCGCACCGGCGGCGTGTTCGCCTCGTTCGGCGCGCACCCGAGCTTCGAGGTGGCGCTGGAGCGCAGCCTCACCGAGCTGCTCCAGGGCCGCAGCTTTGAGGGTCTCAACGACCTGCCGCAGCCGACCTTCGAGAGCAACGCGCTGACTGAGCCCAACAACTTCGTCGAGCACTTCATCGACTCCAGCGGCGTGGTGTCCTGGCGCTTCTTCAGCGCCAAGGCCGACTACGAATTCGTCGAGTGGGACTTCTCCGGCCAGGGTGAGGACTCGAATGCCCAGGAAGCTGCGACCCTGTTCGGCATCCTCGAGGACATGGGCAAGGAGGTGTACATGGCCGTGTATAACGACCTCGGCGCCAACGCCTGCCGCATCCTGGTGCCGGGCTACTCGGAAATCTACCCGGTGGAGGACCTGATCTGGGACAACACCAACAAGGCGCTGATCTTCCGCTCCGACATCCTCAACCTGCACAGCCTCAGTGACCTGCGCCTCAAATCCCTGCTCAAGAGCCTGGAGAACTGCGAGGTCGACGACTACACCGACATCACCACGCTGATCGGCATCGAGTTCGACGACAACACCGTTTGGGGCCAGCTGACCATTCTCGAGCTGAAGCTGCTGATCTACGTGGCGCTGAAGAAGTTCGAGCAGGCCAAGGGGCTGGTCGAGGCCTTCCTGCAGTACAACGACAACACCGTCGAACGCGGCCTGTTCTACCAGGCGCTCAACGTGGTGCTGGAAGTGCAGCTGGACGACGATCTGGACATGGCCGACTACGAGGCCAACTTCCGCCGCATGTTCGGCAACGAGCGCATGGATGCGGCGCTGGGCTCGGTGGACGGCAGCGTGCGCTTCTTCGGCCTGACGCCGACCAGCATGCAACTGGAAGGCCTCGACAAGCACCTGCGGCTGGTCGAGAGCTACAAGAAGCTGCATGCGGCGCGGGCCAGGGCAGCGGGATTAGCCAGCTGACTGGGAAAGAAAGCACCTTCGGGTGCTTTTTTCTTTAGCGGCTATCGGTTTGGCGTTATCCGAACCGCAGGTAAATTCGAGAAGCCAAGCCCTTGCAACTCGGTACCCTGTGCTTTGCTAGCCATTGATGGCATGTGATTTCGACATCTTTCCGACAGCCATCCTAGACATTCGCCCCTCTACTTCGTAGCTTTTCTCTAAGACGGTGCCGCTTGGCATCACAGCCTGTCACTTCCCATCCTGCTCCAAGTCGCATTTACTTCTATGAGCTGCAGGGAAATAAATTGGCTTGTGACAAGCAACGTACGGAATTTTCTCGGATGGTATGCGGCAGCAATGTCGCCTATTGATAGTTATGATAGATATCATGAGCATGTGTCCTGTGTGTGACGGTATTGCGATGCAAAGAGTCTCCAAGATCCTTGCATTAAAACCTATGGAATGTGGTTCATGCGGTAAGGCTCAAGTCATCAACGGCAATCATGGCGGCAACAGGCGTATTTGCACTGTTTCTTGTTATTTAGTTCCATTTGAAAGGATATATGCTTTTGGAGTTGCAACGCTGCTTATCTTCTTTTCAGTAGCATGCTTTATCCCGCTTGAGGCAAGAAAATAAATTTGCTTATCGTAAGTCGTTCAAGAACGTGCAATAAATGGTGCTGGACGTCCCGAGCCGGCGCATGCTTCGAATTTTACGTACCTCTTTAGATCGGCGTTAGGGCCCATATGAAGCGTCTCGCAAAGGTCACATTTACCCTTCTCGTTACGCTCACGCTCGTGCCAGCTTTAGTCGTCCTAGCTTATGAAGCCATGGTGTTCTGGTCGCATAGAGATGATATTCAAGCTATCTTGGATAGTTCGGATCCTCTAAACCGCATGCCCCCGCTCAAAATTCGAATGTACATAATTGCGCAACAGCAAGGAGGCGCATCTCCTTCCGCCTTAGTGGCTCAGCAACTACACTATCGCTTCCTCCCACGTAAAGGAACTCTCAACTGGCACATACGCAGCGTTCTCTGGGAACGACTTGTTTCGCTACATTTTTCTCCGGATGAGATCTTTGGGCTGTACTCCACTCTCATATTTAATGGACAGGGGTATGGCCTAAACGCCCTATCCAATCGCATGTACGCAAAACCACTCAACGCACTCTCGGATCAAGAGGCGGCAACTGTGGTTGCATATACTTGGGGGCCAAGCTTGTACGCGCGCCACGCTGATCAGCTGGAGGTGCGTAGGGATAAACTGCTCTCCAAGGTCCGGAGTGGCCCTTAGAAAATTCACTCAAGCCAAAGTCATTTCGACGCGACATAATTAAGAGTTAACGCAAAAATACACGAGTCCTAACGATGGACTCAGATTATTCACTTCAGTCTTAAGCATAAGGCACATGCATGCCCACGCCACAGCTAATGGAAAAGCTTGCGATAAAGCTATCCTCCGCGAAATCTAATCTATATTTAGTGCTGGCAATGAGCGCCTTGATAACTGGGCTAGGCTGGTGGTGGATCTCTAAGAGTCGGGATGATATCTGGATTATCGGTGCGGTCGGATTGTCTACGTATATATTGCTGTGGAGTGGTATCTTAGTATTTGTTAGCAACGCCTTTGGCCCGGTCGGGAATAACAGAAAGTCATCAATTCAAAAGGTGATAGAGGCTATATTCTCTTCTGGCGATAGGGGTGAGAGTAAGTTTGCCAGATGGTACGGCAGTATTTTTTGCACCTTCTATATGTTGGGTCTGTTGGCTTTCCCTTTCTTTGCGTTGTATTTGTGGATTTTCCAACTTTATAAGTAGATATAGACCCACTCAGTCGGATTAGAAAATGTCCGGAGCAATTGTTCTCGTTGAATTCGTGTCAGCTGAGGTAGGTGGTCGCCGTGGCTCTTGCTTTGTCACAACCCCGTACCGCCCCCACTTTCGTGTGGGTGATGGCGAGCACCTAGGTGTGTCTTTTGTCGACGGGCCTAGCGAGGCTGTTCCTGTTGGCCGCCCGGTTGAGGCTAAAGTGCTATTTCAGTATGCCCCTCGGATGAACTATCAAGATCTTCGAGTGGGCGCTCAGTTCCTGATGCTTGAGGGTGGAACAGTGGTAGGCGTGGGAAAGGTCCTGAAGCTGTTATAGCGCTAGAGGAATTGAACCAGCTTGTTGATTGATGGCCTTGATCAAGGTTGGTGAATCTGCGTCTTCCGTTTCGGTAGATCTGGCTAGGTTCTACATTCCTTGGTCTGTGATTTCGACACCACTAAGTTCCAGAAAAGAAAAAGCCCTGTAAAAAACAGGGCTTTTTCTTTTTGATTCTGGAGCGGGCGAAGGGAATCGAACCCTCGTCATGAGCTTGGGAAGCTCAGGTAATGCCATTATACGACGCCCGCTCGGGCGGCTGACTTTGTACCAGAATCGCCTGCCAAGGTGAAGCTTGGGCGCAGGGGCGGCGCCCGTTTTGCTCGCAATCGCGCTCAAACGGCCAGGGCGTGCTTCTCCGACGTCTGGCTGCGGGTGCGGCTGAAGGTGGTTGGCGGTAGCAGGAAGGCCAGCAGCGCGTCGCGGGTCTGCATCCAGGCGGCCTTGTGTTCCATGTCGAGGAAATGCCCGGCCTGGGGGATGGTGCGGAATTCGCCGTGGCGCACGAACTGGGTGAACAGGCGCGCGTCTTCCGGTGTGGTGTATTCGTCCCACTCGCCGTTGACGAACAGCAGCGGTATCTCGATCTGGCCGGCGAAGCTGACGCAGGAGCGGCCGCCGTTGTTCAGCACGGTTTCCACGTGGAAGCTCATCTGCTCGTATTCGTAGCGCTCCAGGCTGGTGACGTGGCGATGGTTGTAGCGCTTGAACAGCGAGGGCAGGTGTTTGCCGATGGTGCCGTTGAGCACCATGCCGATGCTCTCGCGGTCGCAGTCGCGCATCACCGTTAGGCCGGCGCGCAGGTAGCCGAGCATGGCGCCGTTGACCACCGGGGAGAAGGAGTTGATCACCGCGCGTTCGATCCGCGGCGGCCGGCGGGCCAGGGCCTGCAGGGTGGCGATGCCGCCCCAGGAGAAGGACAGCACGATGTTGCAGGCGAAGTAGTCGATCAGCTCAAGCAGGATGTCGGCTTCATCCTCGCGCGTGAGGAAACGATCATGCGGATTGTATTCACGTGAGTGCCCGGCATAGGGCAGGTCGAACAGCACGACGTTGAAATGGGGGTGGAGATAGCGGACCGTCTGCGCGAAGGAGGCGGTGGTCGACAGCGAGCCGTTGACCAGGATGATGGTCTGCTCGGCGCCGTCGGCGCGGTAGAACTCCGTGTAAACCCGGTATTGCCCCTGGATGTCCAGCACAGCGGTTTCTGCTTTCATGGTCATGCCCCTGACGCATGGCGATACGGACGCGCAGCGAAAACCACAGCTGCGCGAGCTTCAGGACAGGTAGGCATGTGCCTGGGAACGGGGCCTGGTCGGCTCGAAAGGCTGGCCGACGATTGTTGTTAGTGGCGGGTACTTTCCGGAACGGGCATCGGCCTTGCGGCGCGACGAGGGCAGACCCGTTGGTGGTGCCTGAGGCACTCGACCGGAAGAATTTTCTTAGAGTGTTGTTGCGACTGAATGGTCACGTTCGGACCACGGTTCTGATTCAAGCAGGCTTGTGTTGCAGGTGCAAGTCACTTGAGTGACCTGCGCCGCAGCTTCTGCCCGACGGTCATTCACACTTGGGCGATCTCGGCCGCGCTCAGCGCGCGATACTGTCCTGGCGCCAGTTGCGGGTCCAGTTGCAGCGGCCCCATACGTTCGCGGTGCAGGCCGATGACCTTGTTCTGGAAGTGGCCGAACATGCGCTTGACCTGGTGGTAGCGGCCTTCGTGCAGGGTCAGCAGGGCTGTGTGTGAGTCGAGAATCTGCAGCTCGGCGGGCAGGGTGGTGAGGTTCTCGTAGGCGAAGTACAGGCCGCGGGCGAACACCTCGATGTAGTCGGCTGTGATCGGCTGTTCGGTGCTCACCCGGTAGACCTTGCCCAGGCGGCTGCGTGGTTCGGTGAGGCGGCGCGACCAGAGGCCGTCGTTGGTGACGATCAGCAGGCCGGTAGTGGTCAGGTCCAGGCGCCCGCCGATGTGCAGCTCGTGCTTGTCCGGCTCATCGAGCAGGTCGAGCACGGTGCGATGCTCGGCATGCTCGGTGGCGCTGACCACGCCGGCGGGCTTGTTGAGCATGAAGTAGCGCGCCGGCTTGCCGGCCTGCAGCAGTTCGTCGTCCAGCTCGATGCGGCTGAACTCGCGGACCTCGAAGCGAGCGTCGCGCACGACCGCTCCATCCACGCGCAGGCGCCCGGCGGCCAGCAGCAGGCGGGCGTCGGCGCGGTTGAAGCGCGGCAGATTGCTGAGGAAACGGTCCAGGCGCATGGCTATTCGGCGCTAGGTTCGCCGCTCAGGGCGCGGGCGCAGTTGGGGCAGAGGCAGGTCTTGTCGCGGTGTTCGGGGGGCAGCTCGTCGAGCACGCCGGGAGCGATCGGCGTATGGAAACACCAGCAATCCTCTACCGCCTGCGTCTGCCCGGCCTGGGCGCAACGATTGGGTTGGCCGCAGCGCGGGCAGCGCTCGGCGTCGTTCACTGCTGCAGGCCGCTGACGTCTTCGCACACGCGGTTGCGTCCGGACTGCTTGGCCCGGTACAGGGCGCGGTCGGCGCGGGCGATCAGGCGGTCCAGGCTGTCGTCGCCGTGCAGTTCGGTGATGCCGATGCTGGTGGTGACGTGCAGATTGACGCCATTGAAGGGGAATACCTGTTCCTCGGTCTGCTGGCGGATCTTCTCGGCCAGCTGGCGCGCCGTGCTGCTGCCGGTGTCCTTGAGCAGCAGGATGAACTCCTCGCCACCCCAGCGGCAGATGATGTCGGACTGCCGCAGGTTGCTCTGCAGGCGCTGGGCGAAGCCGCGCAGCACCTGGTCGCCGGCCAGGTGGCCGTGGGTGTCGTTGAGCTGTTTGAAGTGATCCAGGTCGAGCAGCAGGGCGCTCAGCGGACTCTTGTCGCGAATCGCCTCCTGCAGCGCCTGGGCGGCCAGCAGGTCGAAGCCGCGGCGGTTGGGCAGGGCGGTGAGCACGTCGGTGGTGGCCAGGGCGGCGATGCGCTGCTGGTAGCGGCGGGTGGCCACGTAGACCAGGCACAGCACCACGGCGCTGATCAGCGCGCAGATCAGCAGGTTCAGGTAGAGCGTGTGGCGCACGCCGGCGAGAGCGCCTTCCTCGTGCTTGTCGACGAACAGGTACCAGTCCAGCTCGGGGATGTAGCGCACGTTGAGGAAGTGGCCGCGGCCCTGTTCTTGGTAGGTGTAGTTGCCGCTCTTGGGCTGCGGCAGCTTGGCCAGCAGCGGCTCCATGCCGGGCACCTGGCTCAGATTCTGGCCGCGCTGGGCGCCCAGGGGACCGCCCTCGGCGCCGGTGAGCACCAGGTGGCCGTTGCGGTCGGTGAAGTAGATGCTGCGGTCGTAGCGCTGCTGGTAGTCGTCCACCAGCTTGACCACGGCATCCACCGTCAGGCCCACACCGGCCACGCCGATGAAGTTGTTCTGGTAGTCGAACACCTTGAAGTTGATGAAGAAGGTCAGCCGGTCGCTGTTGGCCATGTCCGGGTCGACGCTGATCTCGTAGGGTTCGGCCATGTTGCGTACGCGGAAGTACCAGGCGTCGCGCGGCTCGTTCTGGTCGATCTTCTTCAGCACGCCCTTGGCCTGGTAGTAGACGCGGGTCTGCTCGGAGATGAAGAAACTGGTGAAGGTGCCGTAGTGCTCCTGCACTTCACGCAGGTAGCGGGTCATCGGCTGGGTATCGCGCTCGCCGGCGATCACCCAGTCGCGCAGGAAGGTGTCGCGCGACATCATCGAGGCGATCTGGGTGGGGCGGATCAGGTCTTTCTGGATCTCCGAATAGATGTTGTCGGAGGTCAGCGGCAGCTCGGTGTTGACGATGTTGTGGCGGATGCTGTCGCGCGAGCTGTAGTAGCTGACCAGGCTGGTGGCGAGGAAGCCGCCCAGCAGCAGAATGGTCAGGAGCAGCAGCAGAGAAAACTGGGCCTTGCGGGACGTGCTGAGCGGCATGGGGCTGAGCCTTGAAGGAATGGCGGCAATGCTAGCGCGGTGCGCCGTTTTCGTCATCGCGCTTGCTGGTTTTATCGGCGATCTCTACGGCGCTGATCCAGGGTTCCAGACGCTGGCCGAAGCTGATCTGCATCTGGAACGGGCGCTCGCTGATGTCGTAAGGGTGGGGTAGATATTCGCCGAGCTGGCGGCGCCAGACGTGCGGCACGTTGATCTCGTCGGCGGACAGGTCGCTCACCGAGCCGCGCAGCGTTGTCTGCTGGCAATCGCTCCAGGCGCGCACCGTGCCCCGTAGCAGGGCGTAGCGGCTGCGCTCCGGATAGCGTTGGCGCAGGGCTTCGACGTCGCTGCCGACATCCACCACGAACAGGCGGCTTTCGCGGGTACGTTCGTTCTGCAGATGTTCCCGTGCCGCCCGCTCCTGGTGCTGCAGGTCCTCGGCCTGAGGATTGCCCGCCAGATTTTCGCTGGCGCTGCGCAGACGCTGCTCGGCCTGCTGCATGGCCAGCCGGTAGGCGTCGCCGGCCAGCTCCAGTACCACCCATCCTTGGCGTTGACCGGTTTCCTCCTGGGTGAAGCCCAGCCCATGCAGTTGTGCGGCCTCGAGACCTTGCTCGGCGTAGCAGTGCTGGCCGTTGGAGGAGGGCAAACGCTGCATCCGCCAGTTCAAGCGCATGCTCAGGCCGCTGTTTTCCCGGCGCGGCCCATCCCAGTTCCGCTGCAGCTCGCGCTCGGTCAGCAGCAGTTGGCTCTCGGGCTCGCCCTGGCGGTTGTACCAAACGCCGGCCAAGGCCACGGCATTGCTCAGCAGGATCAGGCCAAGGCCTGCGGACAGCACTAAACGGGCGCTCATACCGCACCTCCCTTGTGCCCACGGCGCAGGCGGCCGAGCACCAGCAATGCCATGATGGCCGTGAGGCCGAGAATGAGGAAGAACAGGTACTTGGGCAGCACGTCCCACCACCAGTCGACCATCTTGATGAACAGGAACAGCAGGAACGCCAGCTGGCCGAGCAGAGTGACCTCGGCCCAGTCGCGGCGAATGCCGAGCCAGATGAACAGGGCCGAGACGAAGAAGCCGAGCAGCTGGTAGCCCTTCTCGATGCTGTCGTGGCCGAATGGCAGGTAGCTGCCGCCTCCCCAGTTGGCCAGGACCAGCATCGGTAGCAGCATGGCCAGCACACCGACGCCACGATAGGTGGCGGCAAAGCCGCTGAAGCGCGCCTGGGACCGCAGCGCCGGCAACATGAACAGCAGCAGGCCGCCGGGCAGGAAGTGTTCCGGGCGCTCGGCGGCGTCCAGCCACCACCAGTCGCACCACTCGCTGATGCGCGTGCCGCTGTAGGCCAGCAGGCAGAGGAGGCCGATGGCCAGCAGCAGGCGTGCGTTGCAGGCATAGGCCAGCAGCAAGGCGTAGGCGCCCCAGCACAGCAGGGCGTTGTCCGAGGGCGTGATGTTGAAGATCTGCCCGAGCATGTGGAGGTTGAGGACGAAGCAGGCCAGCGCCAGCACACCGGCCAGCTTGGCGAAGTAGCCGAAGGCATCGCGCTGGCGCAGGGCGAGGGTCAGCAGCAGGCTGCCGAGCGAGAAGCCGATCAGGACGCCGACCTGCAGCGCTTCGCCGAACAGGCCCCAGAACTGATAGAAGAAGAACAAGAGGCTGGCCGCCAGGGCCACCGCACCGAGCAGCGAGACCACGCGCATGCTCAGCGACAGGCGCTTGGTTTGCTGGTCATGATCGATGTCGAAGTGGCTGCGGTACTGGGCCAGCAACTGATCGTGGTGGCTGGCGATGCGGGCGAGCGGTTCGTCGCCCAGGGCAAGGGCGTCCTCGGCGCGCAGGCGCTGGGCCTCGCGGCGGAACGCCTGAATATCGTCGGCCCGTTGCTGGGCCTGGTCGCGGGTCAGCGGCATGGTTCTTCCCTGTGGATGCGCTGCCCGCGACTGTATCCCTTAAGCCTCCTCCAGCACCACTACCCGCTGGCCGGCACGCACCGGCGAGCCGGGTTGCACGCGCACTTCGCGTACCACGCCGTCGCGCGGGGCGGTGAGGGGGATTTCCATCTTCATCGACTCGAGGATCACCAGTACATCGCCGGCCTTCACCGCGCTGCCGGCCTCGACCTGCACCTGCCAGAGGTTGCCGGCGATATGGCTGTCGATGCTGTGCTGGCCGGCTGCAAGCGGAGCGTCATCGCCCAGTTCGGCAACCACTTCCTCGCTCTCGTAGTGGGCCTGACCGGAGGCGATCCAGCGTTGGCGCTCGGCGTCGAAGGCGGCACGTTGCTGGGTGCGGAAGGCGTCGATGCCTTCGGCTTCCTCGGCGAGGAAGTCCTGGTAGTCGGCCAGGGCCAGTTCGCTGTCTTCGATGCGCAGCTCATAGCGGCCAAGCGGGAAGTCGCGGCGGATCTGCAGCAGTTCCTCGGCGCTCACCGGGTAGAAGCGGATCTGGTCGAAGAAGCGCAGCAGCCAGGGCTTGCCGTGGAAGGCGGCGACTTCGCGGTAGCGGTTCCACATCTGCAGGGTGCGGCCGACGAACTGGTAGCCGCCGGGGCCTTCCATGCCGTACACGCACATGTAGGCGCCGCCAATGCCCACCGAGTTCTCGGCGGTCCAGGTGCGCGCCGGGTTGTACTTGGTGGTGACCAGGCGATGACGCGGGTCCAGCGGCGTGGCCACCGGCGCGCCGAGGTAGACGTCGCCCAGGCCCATCACCAGGTAGCTGGCGTCGAACACGGTGCGGTACACCTCGTCGAGATTTTCCAGATCATTTATCCGGCGGATAAATTCCAGGTTGCTCGGGCACCAGGGCGCGTCCTTGCGCACGGTGGTCATGTACTTGTCGATGGCCAGCTGGCAGGCCGGGTCATCCCAGGACAGCGGCAGATGGACGATGCGCGACGGCACCTTGAGGTCTTGGGCGTTGCACACCGCATCCCATTCGCCGATCACCACCGCCAGCAGGTTGGCCAGCGACAGGGTTTCCGGCTGGTAGTGCACCTGCAGCGAGCGGATGCCCGGGGTCAGGTCGATCACGCCGTTGAGGTTCTTCGCTTTCAGCGCCTGCATCAGTGCATGGCCGCGGAAACGCAGCACCAGGTCCAGCTCCGGTTGGCCGATTTCCAGCAGCAGGTGGGTGTCGCCGGAGAGGCGGGCGACCAGGCGCTTGTCGGCTTCGCCGATGTCGAGAACGATGGGCGAGATGAGGTCGCTCTCGGACCAGCTCCCTCTCCCTTCGGGAGAGGGTTGGGGGCGCCCGGCGTAGGGTGAGGGAGATTGTGCCTGCCCCAAGACCCTCACCCCCGGCCCCTCTCCCAGGGGGAGAGGGGAGAGCTCTGCGTAGGCGTGATTCTGCGTCGTGGCCAGTTGTCGCGCGGTGGCAATATCCACTGGGGTAAAACGTATCTTGTCACCGGCCTTGAGCTGGCCGAGCTGCCACAGGTCGGCCTCGATGATGGTCACCGGGCAGACGAAGCCGCCCAGGCTCGGGCCGTCCGGGCCGAGGATCACCGGCATGTCGCCGGTGAAGTCCACCGCACCGATGGCGTAGGGGTTGTCATGGATGTTCGACGGGTGCAGGCCGGCTTCGCCGCCGCTGTCGCGCACCCACTCGGGTTTCGGGCCGATCAGGCGCACGCCGGTGCGGCTGGAGTTGAAATGCACTTCCCAGTCGGTGGCGAGGAAGGTGTCGATATAGGCCGGGGTGAAGTATTCCGGCGCGCCGTGGGGGCCGTAGATCACGCGGATCTCGCGCACATTGGGCAGTGCGGTGCACAGCTCGGCCGGCAGTTGCGCGCCGCTGTCATTTTGCGCGAGAGGTAGAAGGTGCAGCACGTCGCCGGCGCGCAGGGCGCGGCCGCCGTGGCCGCCGAACTGGCCGAGGGTGAAGGTGCTTTTGCTGCCCAGATATTCGGGCACCTGCAGGCCACCGCGCAGAGTCAGATAGGACCGTGCGCCGCTACTGGCGATGGTGCCGAGGCTGAGGGTGCTGCCGGCCTTGATCAGCAGGGCGGTGTTCATCGGCTGTTCGGCGCCATCCACGCTCAGCGGAATCGCCGCGCCGGTAACCGCCACCACCGCATCGGTGTTGAAGCGCAGCAGCGGGCCGCTCATGGTGATTTCCAGGCCGGCGGCGCCTTCCTCGTTGCCCAGCAGGCGGTTGCCCAGGCGCAGCGCGCGATCGTCCATCGGCCCGGACGGCGGCACGCCGACGGCCCAGTAGCCGAGGCGGCCGGGGAAGTCCTGCACGGTGGTCTGGGTGCCGGCGGACAGCACCTCGAAGGTGTTGGCCTGGTAGCTCAGGCCTTCCAGGCAACGGGTCCAGGGCTCGCCGCTGGCGAACGGGGCGTCGACCAGAATCTGCCGCAGGTACTGGCTGTTGGTTTCCACGCCGTACAGCAGGGTATCGGCCAGGGCCTGGCCGAGTGCGGCGCTGGCCGCCTCGCGGGTCGGCTGCCAGGTGATGACTTTGGCGATCATCGGGTCGAAGTAGGGCGGAATCTCGCAGCCGGCTTCGACCCAAGTGTCGATGCGCAGGGCTTTGCCATCGGCCTTGGGGAAGTCCACGGCGGTCAGCAGGCCGGGGCTCGGCTGGAAATCGCGGCCCGGGTCTTCGGCGTACAGGCGCGCCTGGATGGCGTGGCCGCTGGGTTGCAGGCCTTTCGCCAGCTCGCTTAGCGGCGCCAGGTCGCCGGCCGCCAGTTCGATCATCCAGCGCACCAGGTCGACGCCCCACACCTGTTCGGTAACGCCATGCTCGACCTGCAGGCGGGTATTCACTTCGAGGAAGTAGAAGCGCTCGGCGGCGCTGTCGTAGACGAATTCCACGGTGCCGGCGCTGCGGTAGCCGACCGCCTTGGCCAGCTTGATCGCCGCCGCACACAGTTCCTCGGCCATGCCGGCTGGCAGGTTGGGCGCCGGGGTTTCTTCCAGCACTTTCTGGTTGCGCCGCTGCACCGAGCAGTCGCGCACACCGAGGGCGAGCACTTCGCCGCGGCCGTCGCCGAATACCTGCACTTCCAGGTGGCGGGCGCGCTGGATGTACTTCTCGATGAAGACGCCGCTGTCGCTGAAGTTGTTCTGCCCCAGGCGCTTGACCGCCTCGAAGGCGTCGCTCAGCTCGGCCGCGCTGTTGCACACGCGCATGCCGATGCCGCCACCGCCAGCGGTGCTTTTCAGCATCACAGGGTAGCCGACTTCCTCGCCAGCCTTCAGCGCGGCGTCGAGGTTTTCCAGCAGCTCGGTGCCTTCGAGCATCGGTACGCCGTGCTGCTTGGCCAGCGCACGGGCTGTGTGCTTGAGACCAAACACGCGCAGCTGCTCGGGCGTCGGGCCGACGAAGGCGATGCCGGCGGCTTCGCAGGCTTCGGCAAACGCCGCATTCTCGGAGAGGAAGCCGTAGCCGGGGTGGATGGCTTTCGCACCGCTCTGCTTGGCGACTTCCAGAATCTTGTCGACCACCAGATAGGTCTGGGCGGCCGGGCCTTCGCCGAGGCTGAAGGCTTCATCGGCCTGCTGGATATGCAGGCTGGCGGCATCGGCCTCGGAGTACACGGCCACGCCCTGTACATCGAGCTGACGCAGGGTGCGCAGGATGCGGCAGGCAATGGCGCCGCGGTTGGCGATCAGGAGTTTGTCGAACATTGCAGAACCCTCGAAAGGGATGACGGGCCGTCCCGCCGCTATTCGGTCTGCACCACGGTCGTCCGGGGTGATTTGCGGAGTTGAGGTCCGCACTGCTCTTAATCCCCTCTCCCTTTGGGAGAGGGTTAGGGTGAGGGCGCTTCAGTGTTGGCTCGGGCATCCCTCACCCCCGGCCCCTCTCCCGGAGGGAGAGGGGAGGAAGCACTAAGGCATTGCCCCGAGCGGCTCTGGCACAGGCGGAACAGCCATTCGCGCAGCTGCTTCAGTCCCATACCAGTACCTCGGCAGGGGTCGGGTTCCAGCCATTGCAGGGGTTGTTCAGCTGCGGGCAGTTGGAGATCAACACGATGACGTCCATATGTGCGACCAGCTCGACGTACTTGCCCGGTGCGGAGATGCCGTCCTCGAAGGTCAGGCCGCCCTCTGGAGTGACGGGCACGTTCATAAAGAAGTTGATGTTGGCGCCGATGTCGCGCTTCTCCAGGCGGCCGTCGTGCAGGCTGGCGCGCAGGAAGTTGTCGCGGCAGCTGTGCATATAGCGCTTGTCCAGGGCGTACCTGACCGTGTTGCTCTCCTGGGCGCAGGCGCCGCCGAGGGTGTCGTGGCGGCCGCAGGTGTCGGCGCTGATGGTCAGCAGCGGGTTGCCCAGGTTGGAGTAGAGGACGGTGCCGGTGGTCAGGTACACGCTGTTCTGTTTGCGCAGGGTGCGCTGCGGGTCGTAGCGCTCGCGCGGGTTCTTTGCGCTGAAGAACAGCGTGTCGACCGCCTGGTTGCCTTCGAGGTCGAGCAGGCGCACGGTCTGCCCGGCTTTGACTTCGCAAAGGAACGGTTCGCCGGCCGGGATCTCGTGGCGGTAGACGGCGGTGGCGGCGTGCTTGTCGCTGGCGGTAAGGCTCATGGCGGAGTCCTCAGATATACAGGCGTTCGGTGTTGTGGAAGCCGCGGCCGTTTTCCGGGCGCGAGGTGCGGCAGAGCACGCTGATGCCGTCGCTCTCGACGCGGCTCCAGCTCAGTTGCACCGGCTTGGGCGCGTACTGCGGGTTGGGGTCCAGCGGGTGCTGCAGGGCGGTGAGCACCACGAGGCAGTCCATCGGCGCGTACAGCTCGATGTAGTCGCCGGCCTTGGAGTTGCGCGGCTGGAAGTGGAAGCGGCCGTCGCCATCGACCGTCACCTTGCTGAACAGGTTGAGCGCCATCAGCAGGTCCTGCAGGTTGAGGTTCCACTTGCCCATTTCCACCAGCAGGTTGTCCACGCCGTTGCGGAAGTAGCCGTTGCGCAGTTCCTGGTAGCGCCCGGCGCCGTACTTCTCGCTGACTTCCTCGGCGTTCAGCACGCCGCCGAAGCTGTCGTGCCAGCCACAGGTGTCGGCGGTGATGGCGGCGAGCACGCGGCCCATGTCCGAGTACAGGCAATGGCCGGCGGTGAGCTTGGCGGTGTGCTGGCACTTGAGGGTATCGGGCAGGTTCAGGCGCTCGCTTTTCTCGGCGGCAGAGAGCAGCAGCAGGCTGACATTGGCGTCGCCTTCGAGATCGGTGATGCGCAGCACCTGGCCGCGCTTGAGGACGAAGGAAGTGTGGCCGCCGCCGGGTACGAACTCTTCGTACAGGGTCGGGCGCAGGGCGAGAGAGGCAGTCATGCTCAGGCTCCTTGGATAGCAGGTTGCAGGCTCACGGCGAGATGCGCCGGCAGAGTCGCGCGGCGTTCGCTGTTCAGCGGAATGTCGTAGGTGATGCGCGCGCCGAAGGCGTTCGGCGCGTGCGGGTCGATGCGGGTCTTGTCGAACACCAGCAGGCGGGTGCCGAGGCTGAAGCCCTCGCTCAGGTCGTGAGTGACCATGAACACGGTCAGCCTGGTCTCGTGCCACAGCTCCAGCAGCAGGGCGTGCATGTCCTTGCGGATGCCCGGGTCGAGGGCGCCGAAAGGCTCGTCGAGCAGCAGCACGCGCGGCTTCATGATCAGCGCCTGGGCGATGGCCAGGCGTTGCTGCATGCCGCCGGAGAGCTGGCTGGGGTACTTGTCCAGGGCATGGCCGAGGCCGACTTTCTTGAGGATCACTTCGGCCTGGGCACGGGCGTCGCGCTTGGCGGCGCCGAACAGGCGGCCGAGCAGCGGCGAGCGTGGCAGCTCCAGGCCGATGGCGACGTTGTCCAGCACGGAGAGGTGCGGGAACACCGAGTAGCGCTGGAACACCACGCCACGGCTGCTATCCGGCTCGCCGGCCAGTGGCTGACCACCGAGCAGGATCTCGCCACGGCTGGCGCGCTCCTGCCCCAGCAGCAGGCGCAGAAAGGTCGACTTGCCGCAGCCGGAGGCGCCGACCAGCGTGCAGAACTCGCCTTCGTTGATGCTCAGGTTCAGGCGTTCCAGCACGACCTGGTCGCCGTACTCCTGCCACACGTTCTTGACTTCGATAAAGGCGCTCATGCCTTCGCTCCCTCATACCAGGGGAAGCACAGGCGGGTGAGCTGGCGCAGGCCCAGGTCCATCAACCAGGCGAGCAGGGTGATCCACACCACGTACGGCAGGATCACATCCATCGCCATATAGCGACGCACGAGGAAGATGCGGTAGCCGAGGCCGTCGGTGGATGCGATGGCCTCGGCGGCGATGAGGAACAGCCAGGCCGAACCCAGCACCAGGCGCAGGGCGATCAGCAGGCGCGGCAGCAGTTGTGGCAGCACCACGCGCAGGATCAGGGTCCAGGTGCTGGCGCCGAGGGTCTGCGCCTTGATCAGGATTTCTGTAGGAATCTCGCGGGCACGCTGCTCCAGATCACGCGCTAACACGGGGGTAATGCCGATAACGATCAGCATCACCTTGGACAGCTCGCCGAGCCCGAAGACGATAAACAGGATCGGCAGGATCGACAGCGGCGGCACCATCGACAGCACGGTCAGCAGCGGCGACAGCGGTGCGCGGAACAGCGGCAGGATGCCTGCCATGATACCCAGGCACAGGCCGGCCAGCGCGGCGATGCCGATGCCCATGCCGAGACGCTTGAGGCTCGACGCGCTGTCCTGCCAGAACAGGTAGTTGCCGCTGCGCTTGTCCTCGGTGAAGGCCAGGCGGTCGATCGCGCTGACCATCTGGCCGGCGCTGGGCAACAGCTTGTCGTTGGGGTTCTCCGTCAGCCGCGCCGCCGAGCCCGTGAGATAGGCGAACAGCAGCAGGGCGAACGGCAGCAGGATCAGCAGCAGGCGGCCGCCGCGGTCCGGATGTCGGTTGATCAGGCGCATGGTGTTCCTCGGACGTTCACATTCCCCTCTCCCTTTGGGAGAGGGGCCAGGGGTGAGGGTGCTAGGCACCGCGCGGGCTTTCCCTCACCCCAGCCCTCTCCCAAGGGGAGAGGGGGCCAGGCATCACAGCTTGCCGTCAGCCGCCATCTGCATGAACGACGGGTCGAAGCGCAGCTTGACGTTGCCCTTGTCGCCGGTGACCACGTCGCGGGCGAAGCTCATGCCGATGGCGTCGGCGCTTTGCGCACCCTCGCCGAGCAGGCCGTGGCTGAAGGAGAACTCGGCCACCTTGCTCATGGTTGCCGGCAGTTTCGGGCTGTTGGCGAAGGCCACGGCATCCTTGGCGCTGTAGAACATCTTGGTCGCCGCCAGTTGTGCTTCGTAGCCGGCTAGATCGGTGCCGGAAGCCTTGGCCATATGTTCGCGGGCAGCTTTGCCTGCGGCCGAATCGGCGCTCATGGTCGCCATGATTTCGTACCAGGCGCCGGTCAGGGCTTTGCCCAGGGCCGGGTTGTCCTTCAGCGTCTCGCTGTTGACCACCATCAGGTCGATGATCTCGCCGGGGATCTGGCTGGAGTCGAACACCTTGGTGACCGCCGGGGTGGCTTCGATCTCGGCTAGCAGCGGGTTCCAGGTGGCCACGGCCTTGACGTCGTCGGTGGCGAAGGCGGCGACCATGTCGGCGTCGGAGGTGTTGACGACCTTCAGGTCCTTCTCGCTCAGGTCGGCCTTTTCCAGGCCGCGGGCGAGTAGGTAGTGGGAGACGGAGAGTTCGACCAGGTTGACGTCCAGGCCCTTGAGGTCGCCCAGGGTCTTCTTCTCGCCTTTGAGCACGATGCCGTCGTTGCCGTTGGAGAAGTCGCCGATCACCAGCGCGGTGCTGTCCACGCCACCGGCTGCCGGAATAGTGAGGGCGTCCATATTGGTCATGGTGCAGCCGTCGAACTGGCCGGCGGTGTACTGGTTGATCGACTCGACGTAGTCGTTGAGTTGGGTCACTTCGATGGCGATGTCGTACTTCTTCGCCCACTTGTCGACGATGCCCTGGGCAGCGCCGTATTCCCATGGCATCCAGCCTGCGTAGATGGTCCAGCAGACGTTGAATTGGTCTTTCTTCTCGGCGTGAGCGGGGATGCTCAGGGCGGCAGCGAGGCCGGCGGCGATCAGCGAGGACAGCAGGGACTTGCGCATGGGTAGACCTCCAGTTCTAGGGATGCGGGCAGGAGCGGCGCGGCACTGGCCTGACGGATCAGGTGGCGCGTTCTCCCGGGCTTTTGTCCCGCCGTGTAACCCCTGTCGAGGTCGCCAACTCTCGGACCAGCCGCCCGTCGTGGTGGACGGGCCGGAACCCTAGTCGGCCATTGCAAGTTGTAGTGCCGCGCCCCTTGCGGAGTGCTTCTGCATGCCTGGGCTCAAGCGAACATCGTGCCAGTTGCGCCGTGCCGCGGATTTGCTGGGGTGCGGGTTGGAGTACGGTGTGATAACGGCGAACCTCGCGCACGAAAGCGGTGCGCGATGTTCGCTGTTGGTGCTTCTACAGCTGGTTGTCGGCCGCCAGCTGCATGTAGGTCGGGTTGAAGCGCAGCATGATCTGCGCCTTGTTGCCCAGCACGCGGTCGTCGCCGAAGGAGATACCCAGGCGTTGCAGGCCCTTGCCCTCGCCGAGCAGTTGCTGGGCGTCGGCGAAGTTGGCCACGCGCTGCATCATGTCGGGCATCTTCTCGCCGCGAGCGAAGGCGGCGGCCGAGCGCGGTGCGTAGAAGGAGCGGATGGTCTTCAACTGCTCGTCGAAGTCCGCCGGCGTAGCGTCTGCCGCGCTGGCCATCTGCGCGCGTGCCGCCGCACCGGCAGCGGTCGGCAGGCCCATCAGGCGCATGCCCTCGAACCAGGCGCCGGTCAGGGCGCGGCCCAGTTCGGGATGTTGGTTCAGGGTCTGGCTGTTGATCACCAGCAGGTCGAGGATCTCGCCGGGTACGTGGCGCGAGCTGAATACCTGCACGCTGTCGCCGTCCTGGCGCAGGTCGGAGAGAATCGGATTCCAGGTCACCACCGCGTCGCCCCGGCCGCTGCGCCATGCCTGGGCCAGCTCGGTGTCCGAGACGTTCTCGATGGTCACGTCGGAGGGCTGCAGGTGCGCCCATTCCAGGGCGCGGCTGAGCAGGTAATGGGAGACCGAGTTCTCCACCAGCAGGATGGTCTTGCCCTTGAGGTCCTTCAGGTCCTTGCTGCCGCCGCGCAGCAGAATGCCGTCGGCACCGGCGGAGAAGTCGCCGACGATCAGTGCGGTGCTGTCCAGCCCGGCGGCGGCGGGAATGGTCAGGGCGTCCATGTTGGTCATGGCGCAGGCGTCGAACTGGTTGGCGGTGTACTGCTCGATGGAGGCGACGTAGTCCGGCACCTGCTGGACCTGGATCTCGATGCCGTACTTGTCCGCCCACTTGTCGATGATGCCTTGCTCGGCCATGTAGCCCCACAGCATCCAGCCGGCGTAGATCGACCAGCAGACCTTGAACGGGCGTTTCTCGGGAGCGGCGTGGGCGGGCTGCAGGAGCAGCAGAACGAGCAGCGAACAGGACAGCAGGCGAGTCAGCATGACAACCTCGGGACAATGGACGAAGACAGGATGGCAGAGGCCGCGTCGCGCATTTCTCCCGGGCTTTTGTCCCTCCGTGTGACCTCGAACGAGGTTGCCCACTCTCGGACCAGTCACCCGCCTGCGGCGAGCCGGAACCCTAGTCGACCATTTTGCTTGTCCAACTGCAGGCCCTAGCGGACCGGTACATCCTGCGCGCAGGTTAATAGCGAATGGCGTGCCAGATCGCTCTATTTAGAGCGTTTCGTGATGAGAGTCGCAGGCCGGCAGAGCAGGATCATCGCTGGGTGCGCCATGCTGGTGCGCCGTGTTTCCAGGCGGTGCGAAATGCGCAGATACAACTTTCGGGAACGGCCACCGCTGCACTTCGTTCAGGCGCCGCGATCAAAGCCAGTGGGAGCAGTCCCGGACGCCGGCAATCGCCGGCTCCTTCCCAGCGGTCGAAGGAGGCCGCCATGTCCCGTCTCTTCCATGTCCTTGCAGTTCTCGCTCTGAGCCTTAGCGGTTGTGCCGTATACGGCGACGATCACTACCGTCCCGGCTACAACGTGCAGTACTACGAAAGCTACCCATCCCGCCGCGTCTATTACTACGACGACGACCGCAACAACTACCGCTGGCATCGCGACCGCTATCAGGACCGCCGCCATTCGCACTACGCGCCGGGGTATGACGGCCGTTACCAGTGGCACGACGACCGGCGCCGCAACGACCGGCATGACGGCCATCGCGACCGGGATCGCCAGCGGGTACATGGCTACCAGCCGCCGCGCAATGGCTGGGACCAGCGCTACCGCGATCATGACCGCCGCGACCAGTCATCCTGGCAGCGCCATGGTGGGCAGCGCTATGACGGTTACCCGCGTGATCGAGACAGGGACCGTGACCGTCGCCACGAGCGTGACCGGGGGCGTGAGCATGACCGTGATCGCAACCGCAATCGCCACTCCCAGCGTGGTGAAGGCACGAGTGGCTGGCGCCTCTCCAACTGAAAACCGCGGCGGGCCTCAGGGCCCGCGGCCGCTTCTATGACGCGATCAGGCTCTACTCGACGAAGAGCTTCTGCACCGCCGAGAAGTCCAGCTTGCCGTCGCCCTGCTTGAGCAGCAGGCGGTACAGCTGCAGCGCCAGCGAGCCCATCGGCGTGCTGCTGCCGGTGGCCTGCGCCGCCTCCTGGGCCAGGCCCAGATCCTTGGCCATCAGCTCGGCCATAAAGCCGCCGCTGTAGCCCTTGGAGGCCGGCACATTCTCCATCACGCCTGGCCAGGGGTTGTACTTCTCCAGGCTCCAGTTGCCGCCCGAGCTCTGCCGCATGATCTCGGCCAGCACGGCCGGGTCCAAGCCGCTGGCCACGCCCATGGCCATGGCCTCGGCGGTGCCGATCATGTGCACGGCGAGCAGCTGGTTGTTGCATACCTTGGCCACCTGGCCGGCGCCGTCCGGGCCGGCGTGGAAGATGTTCTTGCCCATGGCGGCGAGGATCGGTCGGGCCTTTTCCAGGTGCTCGGCCTCGCCACCGACCATGAAGGTCAGGGTGCCGGCCGCGGCGCCGGCGGTGCCGCCGGACACCGGCGCATCGAGCAGGGCGATGCCCTTGGCCGCGGCGGCCTTGTGCACCTTGCGTGCCGAATCCGGGGCGATGGTCGAGCACTCCAGCACCAGGGCGCCGTGGGCAATCTTTTCCAGCAGGCCCTCGGCGCCCAGGTACAGGCCTTCGACATGGCGACTGGCGGGCAGCATGCTGACCACCACGGCGGCACCCTTCACCGCATCGGCGGCGCTGGCCGCCGGTTGCGCGCCTTCCTGCACCAGGGTGGCGACCGACTCCTGCACCAGGTCGAAGGCGCACACGGCGAAGCCGTTCTTCAGCAGGTTGCGGGCCATGGGCAGGCCCATATGGCCGAGGCCGATAAAGGCGATCTGGGTCATTCTTGTTGTTCTCCTTGTTCTTTCCCGGGTGAAAGTGCGGCCGCGCGGGCCTTGGATGTCCTTCCCTCTCCCCTGGGGGAGAGGGTCAGGGAGAGGGGCTGGTGAACGACTCGGCGTCGCCTACAGGAACCCTCTCCCCCGGCCCCTCTCCCGTGAACGGGAGAGGGGAGTGTCAGGCGTTACAGATCCGCCAGCGGGTGAGCCCCTTCCCAGACCGGTTCGAAGTGCGCGGCGACCACCGCCTGCGGGATGGTGGCCGGGTCGGGCCAGTGCCACTTCGGTGCCTGGTCCTTGTCGATCAGGCGGGCGCGCACACCTTCCGGGAATTCCGGGTGGCGGCAGCAGTTCAGGCTCATGGCGTATTCCATGCGGAACACCTCGGCCAGCGACAGGTGGCGGGCGCGGCGGATCTGCTCCCAGACCAGGTGCGCGGTCAGCGGGCAGCCGGCGGCCAGGGTCTTGGCGGCGCGGGCCAGGGGCAGGTCGTCGTCGCCATGCAGGGCGGTGATGGCGTGCCAGGCGGCGGGCAGGTCGGCCAGGTCGAGCAGGGCGTCGATGCGTGCGCGGCGTGGCAGCCACTGGGGCTCTGGCAGGTCCGCGCGTGACTCCTGCTCCAGGGCGCGCAGCAGGCTGTTGAGCTGTTCGGGAGCCTGCTCGCGCCAGTTCATCTGCACCAGGCCCTCGATCAGCACGTCCTGCTGGTCGTCGCGCAGGAAGCGGTCGGCCAGGTCCAGGTCCAGGGCGTCGCGGGCATTGATGCTGGCCGCGGTGAGGCCGAGGAACAGGCCGAGCTTGCCCGGCAGGCGGGCGAGGAACCAGCTGCCGCCCACGTCGGGATACAGGCCGATATTGATCTCCGGCATGCCCAGGCGGCTGCTCGGGGTGACGATACGGATGGCCGCGCCCTGCATCAGGCCCATGCCGCCGCCCAGCACATGGCCGTGGGCCCAGCAGATCAGCGGTTTCGGGTAGGTGTGGATGCGGTGGTCGAGACGGTATTCGTCGGCGAAGAAGTGCCGCGCCAGCGGAGGAATTTCGCCGGGGTGCTCGCGGCACTGCTGCACCAGCTGCACCACGTCGCCACCGGCGCAGAAGGCTTTGGGGCCGTTGCCGCGCAGCAGCACGCAGGCGATGCCGTCATCCTCGGCCCACTGCTGCAGCTTGGCGTCCAGCGCCTCGATCATCGGCAGGGTCAGGGCGTTGAGGCTCTTCTCCGCGTCCAGGCTGGCGATAGCGATGCGGAAGCCGTGCAGGGCGGGGCGTTCTTCGAAGTGCATGTTCATTGAGCTATAGACCTGCTGTTTTTGTAGGAGCGAGCTCTGCTCGCGAATCAGGCGCCACGTACTGTTCGCGAGCAGAGCTCGCTCCTACGGTTCTACTTGTTGCGCCAGTGGGCGTCGCGTTTTTCCAGGAAGGCGTTGACGCCCTCGCGGGTGTCGTCGGCATCGAACAGGTCGACGAAGCGCTCGCGCTCCTCGCTCAGCCAGCCATTCGGGCCGCGCTCGCGGGCGCCCTGGATCAGCGGCTTGATGGTGCGCACGGCCACCGGGCTTTGCCGCGCCACCTTGGCTGCCAGCAGCAGGGCAGTGCCGCGGGCTTCGCCGCTGTCCACCACCTGCTCGATGAGGCCGATGCGCAGGGCGGTTTCGGCGTCGATACGCTCGCCGCAGAGGATCATCCGCTTGGCCCAGCCTTCGCCCACCAGCCAGGGCAGGTTCTGCGTGCCGCCGGCGCAGGGCAGCAGGCCGACGGTGGCCTCCGGCAGGGCCAGTTGCGACTGGCGCTCGGCGATACGGATATCGCAGGCCAGGGCGCATTCCAGGCCGCCACCCATGGCGTAGCCGTTGATCGCGGCGATGGACACGCCACGGAAGTCGCGCAGGGTCTCGAAGGCCTCGCCGAAGCGCCGCGCCATCTCGCGGGCGCGGGCCTTGTCGCCGTCGGCGAACAGGTTGAGGTCGGCGCCGGCGCTGAAGAACTTGCTGCCCTGGCCGGTCACCACCAGGGCGTAGATATCGTCGTCGCGATTGAGGTGCTCGACCACCTGCTTGAGGCCGATCAGCGAGTCGCGGTCCCAGGTATTGGCCGGCGGGTGGTTGATGGTGATCAGCGCGGTGTGGCCGTGCTTCTCCACCGTCAGCTTGTGGGTCAGGTCGAACATGCCGGGGTTGTAGGGTTCGATGGCGGTGGTCATAACGGTCCTCGTCAGATTGCTCCCCTCTCCCCATGGGAGAGGGGCGGGGGGGTGAGGGTGTACAAGGCGACTCCGAGTCACCCGCCAGCCCCTCACCCTAACCCTCTCCCGGGGGGGAGAGGGGACTAAAAGCTACAGCAGGCGATCGAGCATGCCGCCCTGGTCCAGCAGGCGGCGGGCGACGATCACCCGCATGATCTCGTTGGTGCCTTCCAGTATCTGGTGTACGCGGCTGTCGCGCACCCAGCGCTCCAGCGGATAGTCGTTGAGATAACCGTAGCCACCATGTAGTTGCAGCGCATCGTTGCACAGGGCGAAGCAGTGGTCGGTGGCGAAGCGCTTGGCCATGGCGCAGTACAGCGCGGCTTCGGCGTGGCCGTGGTCGAGCTTGTGGGCGGCCAGGCGCACCATCTGCCGGCTGGCGGTCAGGTCGGTGAGCATATCGGCCAGCTTGAACTGCAGGGCCTGGAACTCGGCCAGGGCCTTGCCGAACTGCTTGCGTTCCTCCACGTAGCGCAGGCTCTGCTCCAGCGCCGCCTGGGCCGCGCCGAGCGAGCAACTAGCGATGTTCAGGCGGCCACCGTCCAGGCCCTTCATGGCGTAGACGAAGCCTTGGCCCTCGGGACCGATGCGGTTGCCGGCCGGGATGCGCACGCCCTCGAAGGTGATGGTGCGGGTCGGCTGGGCCTTCCAGCCCATCTTGTCCTCGTTGCGGCCGTACTTCACGCCTTCGGCATTGGCCGGTACCAGGAAGCAGGAGATGCCCTTGGCGCCGTCCTCGCCGGTGCGCGCCATGACGATCAGTACATCGGTGCTGCCGGCGCCGGAGATAAAGCACTTGCTGCCGTCCAACAAGTAGTCGTCGCCATCGCGGCGGGCGCGGCTGCGTAGATGGGCGGCGTCCGAGCCGGCGTCCGGTTCGGTCAGGCAGTAGGAGGCCAGCAGCTCGCCACTGGTCAGTCCCGGCAGGTACTGCGCCTTGAGGGCCTCATCGGCGAAGCTCGCCAGCATCCAGGTGGCCATGTTGTGGATGGTCATGTAGGCGGTGGTGGCCACGCAGCCGGCGGCCAGCTGTTCGAAGATCAGCGAGCTGCTCAGGCGCGACAGGCCGAGGCCACCGTCTTCTTCCTTCAGATACAGGGCCAGGTAGCCCTGCTCGGCGGCGGGGCGGATCACTTCTACTGGGAAGTGGTGCTCGCGGTCCCAGTCGGCGGCATGCGGTGCCAGTTCCCGTGCGGCGAAGGCGCGGGCGCTGTCGACCAGCAGGCGTTGTTCGTCGTCGAGTTCGAAATCCATTGCGGCTCCTCGCGCGGTTGCGGAGCGGTGCGGGGCAGCTGTTGCTCCCCGCCCGCGCCATCACTTCAGGGTGATGGTGGTGTTGACCTGGCCGACTTCGTCCTCGTCCAGCCAGCGCTGGGTGACGGTCTTGGTCTGGGTGTAGAACAGCACCACCTGCTTGCCGTAGGGGCCCAGGTCGCCGAGCTTGGAGCCGCGCGAGCCGCTGAAGGAGAACAGCGGCACCGGCACCGGAATCGGCACGTTGATGCCGACCTGGCCAACGTCGATCTCTTCCTGGAAGTGCCGGGCGGCGGCGCCCGAGCGGGTGAAGATCGCGGTGCCGTTGCCGTTCGGGTTGGCGTTGATGATCTCGATGGCCTCGTCCAGGGTCGCGGCGTGCATCACGCACAGCGCCGGGCCGAAGATTTCTTCCTGGTACACGCTCATCGCCGCGGTGACGCCGGAGAAGATGGTCGGGCCGACGAAGTTGCCGTTCTCATAGCCCGGCACCTGCGGGTTGCGCCCGTCCAGTTCGAGCTTGGCGCCTTCGCCGACCCCCTTGGCGATCAGCCCGCCGACGCGGTCGAGGGCGGCGCAGGAGACCACCGGACCGACGTCGGTACCCGGCTCGGCACCGGCGCCGATCTTCAGGGTCTTGGCCTTTTCCACCAGCTCGGGCAGCCACTGCTGCGCCTCGCCGACCAGGATCACCACCGACAGGGCCATGCAGCGCTGGCCGGCGGCGCCGAAGGCAGCGCCGACCAGGTTGTTGAGGGTCTGCTGGCGCGGTGCGTCGGGCATGACGATGGCATGGTTCTTCGCGCCCATCATGCACTGCGCGCGCTTGCCGTTGGCGGTGGCGCGGTTGTAGACGTGGGTGCCGACCTTGGTCGAGCCGACGAAGGACACGGCCTTGATATCCGGGTGATCACAGAGCAGGTTCACCGCATCGGCGCCGCCGTGGATCACATTGAGCACGCCAGCCGGGATGCCGGCCTCGATGGCCAGCTCGACCAGGCGCATGGTCACCATCGGGTCCTGCTCGGACGGCTTGAGGACGAAGGTGTTGCCGCAGGCGATGGCCATGGGGAACATCCACAGCGGGATCATCGCCGGGAAGTTGAACGGGGTGATGCCGGCGCACACGCCCAGCGGCTGCTGCAGGGTGTAGGTGTCGACGCCGGCGGCCACGTTGTTGGCCAGCTCGCCCATCTGCAGGTTGCCGATGTTGGCGGCGTGCTCCACCACTTCCAGACCGCGGAACACGTCGCCCTCGGCGTCGGCCAGGGTCTTGCCCTGCTCGGCGGTGAGGATGGCGGCCAGCTCCTTGATGTTGTCGCGGATCAGCTGCTGGTACTTGAGGAAGATCCGCGCGCGGGCGCCGATCGGCGTCTTGCGCCAGGTCTTGAAGGCGCCCTTGGCGGCGGCGATGGCTGCGTTCATCTCCTCGGGCGTGGCGAAGGGCACGCGGACCAACACTTGCTGGGTGGCCGGGTTGACCACGTCGCGCCACTGGCTGGTCTTGGATTCGACGAATTCGCCGCCGATCAGCAGTTTGATCGTGGGGACTGCGCTTGCTGGGGTTGTCATCGTGCGTTCCTGCCAAGTGCGGAAAGGGCTCGGCGAGCCTGTTGCAGTCGATGCTAGCAGTGCATTTTTGCCAGTGGCAACGGGGTAATTTGCAAGTGTATTCTGCGTTTTTGCACAAGAGGGCCTTGTCTTGGACTGGGACAACCTGCGCTATTTCCTCGAACTGTCCCGCGGCGGCAAGCTGACCGTGGCCGCCCGCCGCCTGGGCGTCGACCACACCACGGTGGCGCGGCGCATCCAGGCACTGGAGAAGAGCCTGGAAACCCAGCTGTTCCTGCGCAGCGCTGCCGGCTACAGCCTGACCGAGGCCGGGCGCAACCTGCTGCCCCAGGCGGAAACCATGGAAAGCGCCTTCAGCGGCATCGAGCGGGCGCGGCAAACGCCCAAGGAAGGCCTGTCCGGCCTGGTGCGCATCGGCGTCACCGAGGGCTATGGCGCGATGATGCTGGCGCCGCAGCTGGCCGAGCTGATCCATCGCCATCCCAACCTGGGTATCGACCTGCTGGCGGCGCCGCGCATGCTGCAGCTGTCGCGCCGCGAGGCGGACATCGTCATCACCCTGGACCGGCCCGAGCGCGGCCCGTTCATCATCACCAAGCTGACCGACTACTGCCTGCGCCTGTACGCCTCGCCGGACTACCTGGCCCGGCACGCGCCGATCCACAGCCGCGAAGACCTGCGCGAGCACGGCTTCGTCAGCTACATCGACGATCTCCTGTACAGCAAGGAGCTGCTCTACCTGGACGAACTCGGCAAGCCCAACCATGTGCCGCTGCGCAGCACCAGCATCCTTATCCAGCAGCAGGCCGCTGCCGCTGGTGCCGGCATCGCCATCCTGCCGTCCTTCGCCGCCGACGCCGATCCACGCCTGCAGCGGGTGCTGGGGGAGGAGGTGAAGTTCATTCGTACCTTCTGGATGCTGATGCCGACCGAACTCAAGGGCATCGCACGGATGCAGGCCACCTGGAACTTCCTGCGCGAGATGGCGCAGACGAATACGGCGGTGATGATGGGTTAGAGAGCTTTCTGCGCCTGTGTGCGTCGGTCGCTGGCTATCTTGGGGACTTGTGCAAGTTGACTTTCATTGGAGGCTTAAGGTGAACAAGGAAGAGGCTATTGAGTTTTTGCATCACGTGAAGGCCGCCCAGTCAGCGCTCGAGCAAGCTGCCAACTACCTGCTGAACTTGGAACCAACTGCCGCTCATCAAGCCCTGCGGAGGCAGATAACAGAGGTAATAGGACTCACCATTACCGAAGTTGAGTTCCCAGTTATCCACCAGTACCCGGAGCTCAACCCCTATAGATAGAGCTGCCTGCTTTTCTCGTGGGAGGAACTGCAAGCCTGTGGGCCTGCAGTTCGCGTCTATTAGATCGGGCAGACCATCCCGGCCAGCTCCACCCGGCCGAAACTGGCGCCGGGGTCGAGCGGGGTGATGGCCAGCAGGTGGTCGAGACGCACCTCCTGTTTGCCTTCGTCGGTCTGCAGCACGAGGAATTCCTCCTTGCTCGGCGCCGTGCGCGTATCCAGCGCCCTGCCCACGAAGCTCGGACCCTCGACCAGCTCGACCTGCAGGCGGTAGCCGTGCATGCAAGCGATCTCCAGGAAGTCGTGCAGATCGCAGTTCAGGGGTTGATACGTGTTCATGGCGTTCCTCCTCGGCTCAGCACGAAAAGTGCCTGCGCTCGGTGATGCTGCGTTAAAACAGGCTCAGAATGCTCATTTACAGGTCGTAAACTGCGCTTCTTCGCCTGTTTTTGCCTTGCCTGACCTTCGCTCGGCGACTTTTCGTGCTGACCCTCAGCAACCCTGTAGCGGGATGATGAAGTAGCCCTGCTGGGTGATGGCTGCGGCCACTTCGGGGTGGGCCGGTTCGCTGTGGCAGAACTGGCAGCGGCTCTGCGATACGTCCGCATCCTCCATGCCGCGGCTGGCGAGCCATTCGCGGGCGTAGCGGATGGCCAGGTCCTGGTCGTTGCCTTCGATGAGCACGTCGAAGTGTAGGTAACCACCGTCGACCGTGCGCACGTGGGTGTCGAACACTTTCACGTTCATGTCATTTCTCCTCTTTCCAGGTGGCCGGCAGCGACAGGTCGCCGGAGGCCACGTCCCATACGCTGGAGACGCACAGCAGCGGGTCGTGCAGGTCGGCGTTGACCTGCAGGGCGGCGGTCACGCCGTCGTAGTTGAAGCTTTGCGGGAAGCCGACCGCGGCCAGTGGTACACGGATGCGTGCGGCGTCGTTATTCACGCTGAGGTCATAGCCGGGCGAGTCGATGTAGATCGGCGCACCGGGCCAGGTGGCAGGCAGCTTGGGTTTGGCCCCCTCGGGGATGTCGCGCACCTTGAGGCCGGAAGGACCGCAGCTGGCGTCCTTGGTCAGCACCACCCAGTGCGAGTGCCAGAGACCGCCGTCGTTGTCCTTCTTGCCATCACGGTTTTCATCCAGCTGCGGGGTGTCATCGAAGTCCGGGTGCGAGGTCAGCGCCAGGGCGAGGATGCCCGAGCCCTGCTCGAAGCCGACGCTGCCGGCGTCCAGGCTGGTTGGCCAGACGTAGCTATACACCTCGGCGGCGGCGAAGCTGCCCTTGGCGGCCGGCACGCGGCTACCGGCTTTGCCGTCGACCAACTGTTCGAAGACCAGGTCGCTGCCGTCCTTGAAGACGCGGGTGTGTACCAGGTCGAAGGCGGCGTCGATCTTGGCGGTCTTCTCGCTGTGGATGCCGCCCGGGCCATGGGCCCAGGCCTGGCTGGCGAGGAGCGCGGTGAGCGCGAAAGCGAAGGGGGCTTTCATGGTCGGCTCCTTATTTGAGGTCGTCGATGGAAGCGCCGAAGTTCAGGTGCAGCACCTGGCCATCGACCACCAGCGCGGGCACCGATTTGACGCCGGCCTGTTCGGCCTCGGCCACGCGCTGTTTCTGATCGCCGAGATGGACGACCTCGACCTTGATGGCCGGGTCCAGCAGGTTGAGCAGCGTCTGTTCGGCCGAGACGCAAACGGGGCAGCCGGCGTGGTAGAAGCGTGCGTTGGTCATTTCGAGTCTCCTTCAGATTGATTTGGTATCGATTCGATACTGGCGTGAAGGCTACTCCCGTTCCGCTCTTTGTCAATATGGTTTTTAGTCGATACTATGTTTCGACAGGAGTGATATATGACCGGCACAACTCTCTTCGATCTGCTCGAGCGGCTGACCAGCCTGATGCGTGTGTGGAATCGCCAGCACCCGCTGCTGGCGGAGCTGCAGCCCATTCAGGTCAGTGCGTTGGTCTATCTGGCGCGCTGCAACCGCTACTCGAACACGCCGCTGGCGGTGACCGAGTACCTGGGGCTGACCAAGGGCACGGTGTCGCAGTCGCTCAAGGCGCTGGAGGCCAAGGGCCTGATCGAGAAGAGCCAGGACCCGCGCGACCGGCGCAGCGTGCATCTGCGCCTGACCGCGCCGGCGCTGGCGTTGGTAGAGGCCATCACGCCGCCGGATTTCCTGGTGACGGCGCTGGCGCAGATGGGTGAACGGGCGGTGGAACTGGAGGCGCTGTTCGGCAACCTGCTGCGGCAGATCCAGCGCAACCAGGACGTGCCGGGCTT
Source organism: Pseudomonas sp. GD04019 (assembly GCF_029837695.1). Taxonomy (GTDB): domain Bacteria; phylum Pseudomonadota; class Gammaproteobacteria; order Pseudomonadales; family Pseudomonadaceae; genus Aquipseudomonas. Next base: position 126,847 of record NZ_JAOEEA010000001.1, on the reverse strand, counting down.
TGGGCTGTGCAGCACTTGCCGTTTCCACCAGCAGCGCGACGGCGCCCCGTTCTGCGGCCTGACCGAGGAGCCGCTGATGCGCGAGGAAGTCGGGCTGATCTGCCGCGAACACCAACCGCCGGCAGCGGCCTGACAGTAGGAGCGAGCTCTGCTCGCGAATCGGAGCGCGTGAAAGCTTCGCGAGCAGAGCTCGCTCCTACAGGGTTACACCCGGGCGATGGTCGCCAGGCCGGTGGCGATCAGCTTCTCCGCGCCATCCTTCACCGCGAACACGTCGGCCCGGCACACCGCCTGGCGCTGGCCGGCCTTGAGCACCTCGCTGCGGCACACCAGGCGTTCGCCCAGGGCCGGCGCCAGCAGGTTGAGCTTGTACTCGCTGGTGACCACGTCGCCGACCATCGACGCCGCGGCCCAGGCACAACCGCTGTCGACCATGAAGCCGACCACCGCACCGTGCATGTAGCCGTGGTGCTGGCACAGGTCCGGCCGGCTATACACCTGCAGGCTGACCTTGCCCGGCGCGAAATCGAGCAGTTCGGCGCCCAGCAGCTGGGCGAAGGTGGAGTGCTGCAGCGCCTGCTCCAGGCGCTCGCGGCTGATGCCGGCTCCAGTCTCGGTGGTGCTCATGATCTGTGCTCCGCGGGTGTGGGAGCTTGCAGTCTTGGCCGACTTTCATTCCCGGGCCATGTGCATCCACAGGCGTGATGGATGGGCATCAGTAGGGCGGGTGAAACCCGCAGCGGGTATCGCGCAGGTTTCACCCGCCCCACGTCTTGACTTGCCCCGGTGCCTTGCCTAGCGTGCCGTTTTCGTATTTTCAGCAGGACAGCCGCATGAGCGCCGACGACCGCATCAAACTCGAACCGGGCTGGAAGGAAGCCTTGCGCGAGGAGTTCGACAAGCCTTACATGCGCGAGCTGAGCGAGTTCCTGCGCGCCGAGAAGGCCGCCGGCAAGGTGATCTACCCGCCGGGGCCACTGATCTTCAATGCGCTGAATTCCACGCCGCTGGAGCAGGTCAAGGTGGTGATCATCGGCCAGGACCCATACCACGGCCCGGGCCAGGCCCACGGCCTGTGCTTCTCGGTGCAGCCGGGCGTGCCGGCGCCGCCGTCGCTGGTGAACATCTTCAAGGAACTCAAGCGCGATCTGAATATCGACATCCCCGAGCACGGCTACCTGCAGAGCTGGGCCGAACAGGGCGTGCTGCTGCTCAACACCTCGCTGACCGTGCAGCAGGCCAGCGCCGGCTCCCACGCCGACAAGGGCTGGCAGCCGTTCACCGACAAGGTGATCGAGGTGGTCAATGCGCGGCCCGGCAACCTGGTGTTCCTGCTCTGGGGCTCGCACGCGCAGAGCAAGCAGAAGCTGATCGACGGCACGCGCCATCTGGTGCTGAAGTCGGCGCATCCGTCACCGCTGTCGGCCTATCGCGGCTTCCTCGGCAACGGGCACTTCAGCCGCACCAACAAGTACCTGGAGCAGTGCGGCCTCACTCCGATCGACTGGCGACTGCCTCCCCTGCAGGCGTAGCGCATTCCATCCCGGCGATATCCTCGCGCAGGGCGCCCAGGCTCTCGCCGAGTTGCTGGCGCTGGGCAGGGCTGGCGCTGGCGATCAGCTGGTCGAGCAACTGTGCCAGGCTGCGCTCGCCGTCGGCGAACGAGCGGCGGTACTCCTCGCTCCAGTAGCTCTGGCGGTCGCGCAACAGCGCCTCGATACGCCGCGGAAAATCGGCGCTGCGGCGGCCTTCCAGCTCCTGCAACAGTGCCGCCTGCCAGCGCTCGCGGCTGTCCAGCCACAGGCGATTCTGTTCGCCGCGTCGTGCAGCCCAGCTTTGCACCAGGGCCTGTTGCTGCTGGTCCAGCTCGCCGAACCAGGGCTCCAGGCGTTCCTCGGTGGTCTCGCGGCGCTTGGCGATCTGCTTGGCCAATGGCGGCTCGACGAATTCGTGGCGCAGTTTCTCGTTCTCCTTGGCCATCGACTGGCGCAGCTGCTGCACCTGCTGCGGGCTGAGCTGTTGCAGCAGGCCGGCGGCGGTCGGGCTGACCTCGCTGGACACCGTGCCGAGGGAATCCCGCAGGTCGCCGAAGCGGGCCAGCAGGTGGGCGGCGTCCAGCTTGCCGGCGGCCAGGTCGGCGCGGTCCTGGTCCAGCCAGCTGGCCAGTTGCGGCAGCTGGGTGCTGCAGTGCCAGGCCAGGTGCTGGTCCAGGCGCGGCTTAAGCCAGGCCTTCTGTTCGGCGTTGAGGTCGAGGTAGCTGTCGATGCGCCAGGTCAGCAACCAGTCGAGGTTGCGGTAGGCCAGGTCGAGGCGGCTGCAAGCGGTCAGCAAGGTGATGCCGGCCAGCAGCACGAGCAGGGGCAGGGCAGAGAGTCTTCGTCGCATGACAGGCCTCGTCTCGTTAGCCTGGGCCGAGCATAGTGCGTGCGGATGGCCGAGAGGTGACAACGACATATCCGCTAAAACTTGGGCCTCAATCCAGGCGTTTGTGGATGCGCGATACCGCCAGGCCCAGCAGAGCCGCGCAGAACACTATTAGGATCAGCATCTCCAGCCACAGTTCAAGCAAACCGGCCTCGCGCAGCATGATGCCGCGCGACAGACGCAGGTAGTGGGTCAGCGGCATCAGCTCGGCGATCCACTGCGCCACCTTGGGCATGCCGGCGAAGGGGAACATGAAGCCGGACAGCAATATCTGCGGCAGGAAGGTGAAGAAGGCCAGCTGCATGGCCTGGAACTGGGTGCTGGCCAGGGTGGACAGCCACACGCCCAGCGCCAGGCTGGCGATGATGAACAGTAGCGAGGCGCCATACAGGTCGAGCAGCGAGCCGCGCACCGGCACGGCGAACATCCAGTGGCTGACCACCAGGATCACCGACACCTGGATCAGGCCGATGCCGACGAAGGGCAGGACCTTGCCGATGGTCAGCTCCCAGGGCGACACCGGTGTGGCGATCAGCAGCTCCAGGTTGCCGTGCTCGCGCTCGCGCACCAGGGCGACGGCGGTGAACATCACCATGGTCATGGTCAGGATCACCCCGAGCAGGCCGGGTACCGTGTTCAGCGGTGCCAGACGCTCCGGGTTGTAGAAGTTGACCACCTCGACCCCCGGTACGCTGCTCCAGCCGGCGAGGGGAAACGCTGCCAGTTGCCGGGCCGAGGCCTGGACGCTCTGGTCGGAGCCGTCCACCACCAACTGCAGGGGAGGACGACTGGGGTCGTGGCGCTGCAGGCGCGTGTCGAAGTCGTGCGGTACCACCAGGGCGGCGCTGATCCGGCCCTGGCGCATCAGTTGGTCGATCTGTTGTGGGTTGTCCAGCCGGTACTTCACCTCGATCACCTGGCTGGAGGCGATCTCCGCCACCGCCTCGCGCGACTGCGCGGTGTTGGCCTGGTCCAGCACGGCGGCCTCGATGCCGCGCACGTCCATGTTGATGGCGTAGCCGAACAGCACCAGCTGCAGCAGCGGCACGCCGGCGATCATGACGAAGGTCAGCTTGTCGCGGCGCAGCTGGCGCAGCTCCTTGAGGACGACGGCGCCCATGCGACGCAGGTTCATGGCGTGGCCTCCAGCGGCTTGCGGGTGACGGCGACGAACACGTCTTCCAGATTGGCTTCGCCGTCGCGCAGCTCGGCATCGACCCCGGCGCAGCGCAGGGCGGCGGCGATGTCGTCGCGAGCGTTTTCGCTGGCGCAGAGCACGCGCAGGGTGGCGCCGATCTGCGCGCTGGCCAGCACTTCCGGGTGATCGTGCAGGGCGCGCTGGGCCGCGCGCGGTTGGGCACATTCGATCAGCAGCGGGTGGCCGGGCAGGGCGTCCATCAGCTCGCGCGGGCTGCCGTCGGCGACCAGGCGGCCGGCGTCGAGAATCCCCAGGCGGGTGCAGCGCTCCGCTTCGTCCATGTAGTGGGTGGACACCAGCAGGGTGGTGCCTTCCTCGGCCAGCTCGAACAGCGAGTCCCAGAACTCGCGGCGCGACTGCGGGTCGACGGCGCTGGTCGGTTCGTCGAGCAGCAGCAGGTCGGGCTTGTGCAGCACGGCGCCGGCCAGGGCCAGGCGCTGCTTCTGCCCGCCGCTCATGGTGCCGGCCATCTGCTTGCGGCGGTCGGTGAGCCAGTAGCGCTCCAGCACCTCGTCGATGCGCTGGCGGGTTTCGCGGCGGCCGATGCCCTGCACGGCGGCGAGGAATTCCAGGTTCTCCAGCACCGTCAGGTCCTCGTAGAGCGAGAACTTCTGGGTCATGTAGCCGATGCGCCGCTTCAGTTCCTCGGCATCGCGGGGGATCTGGCAGCCGAGTACCTCCACCTCACCCTCGCTGGGTTGCAGCAGGCCGCAGAGCATGCGGATTGTGGTGGACTTGCCGCAGCCGTTCGGGCCGAGGAAGCCGAACACTTCGGCGCGCGGCACGGAGAGGTCGAGGTGGTCGACCGCGGTGAGCTTGCCGAAGCGTTTGCTCAGGCCGCGGGCGCGGATCACCAGGTCACGGTCGCTCATCGCGTTCATCCGCAAGGCGTTGCGCCTGCAGGGGCAGGCCGGCCGGCAGCTGGCGCGCGGCCTCGCTCTCCAGAACCACCTCGGCGCGATACATCAGGCGGCTGGCGTCGTCGCCGGTGAGGGCGTAGTAGGGGGTGAAGCTGGCCTCGCTGCGGATGCTGCGCACCTTGGCCGTGAAAGGTTGCTCGATGCCTTCGACATGGATGCGCATGGCGTCGCCGACCTGCACCTCGGCGCGGATGCTGGCGGGGATGAACACGCGGGCGTAGGGAGCCTCGCCGACCAGCAGGCTGACCAGTTCGGCACCGGCCGGCGGCTGGTCGCCGACCTTGAACGGCAGAGCGTCGACCAGGCCGGCGCGGGGCGCGCGCAGGCTCAGGTGCTCGCGGCCGACTTCCAGCTGGGCCAGGTTGCCGCGGGCCGCGTCGAGCGCGGCGGCGGCCTGCTCCAGCTGTTCCGGTCGGGTGCCGTTGGTCAGCTCGCGCAGCTGCGCCTCGGCGCTGCGGGTGGCGGCGCTGGCCTGGTCGCGGGCGGCGCGCGAGCGATCCAGCTCGGCGATGGCCACCTGCTTGCGCTGGTACAGCGCGGCGATGCGCTGGAAGTTGCGCTCGGCATCGGTCAGCTCGGCGCGGTTGCGCGCCAGGGTGGCGCGGGCCGCGTCGATGGTCTCGCTGCGGGCGCCGTTGCTCAGTTCGGCCAGGCGCGCGGCGGCTTGGTCCACTTCGCCGCGGGCCTGGGCGATGCGCGCGTCCTGGCGCCGTGGGTCCAGTTCCAACAGGAGTTGGCCGGCCTCGACCCGATCACCCTCGGCGACTTTCCAGGCGAGGATGGTTTCCGAGGCCTCGGCGGGCACGCCCACGCGGTCCCACTCCAGGGTGCCCAGCAATTGTTCGCCGGAGGAGTCGCAACCGAACAGGCTGGCGATGAGCAGGCCGGCCAGCAGTGGGCGAGAGAACGGCAGACGGTACATCTCAGGGCTCCATGCCGCCCTTGAGCAGGGCGAGCGTGTGGGCGATCAGCGCGTCGTCGCCGATCTGCGGGTTGGCGAACACGCCGCGCCAGATCGGCGCGGCCGCGTAGGGGAGAAGGGTGAGACCGATCAGCGAGACCACCAGCAGGCGCGGGTCCAGATCGGGGTTGAGCGCGCCACGGGCCTGGGCGGCGGCAAATTTCTGCGCCAGCAGCAGGGGCACCAGCGGGGCGACGCGGTCCATCAGGCGTGCGCGCAGTACGCCGCCTTCGCAGAGGATCTCGCGCACCCACAGCTGGGAAATCCACGGGTGCTGGGCAACGTTGCGGCTCATGTCGCGGAGGAAGGCTTCGACCAGGGCGAGCGGGTCGTCGCCTGCTTGCTGCAGGCCCTGGGCGGCGGTCATCACCAGCGGCAGGAAGCGCTCCTCGACCATGGCGTCGACCAGCTTGTCCTTGTTGCCGAAGTAGTAGTTGAGCAGGGCCGGGGTCACTCCTGCACGCTCGGCGATGGCGCGCAGGCTGGTGGCCTGGATGCCCTGGTGGGCGAACAGGTCGGTAGCGACGTTCAGCAGCAGCTCGCGCTGCACTGTGGCATCGGCGGCGGGGCGCCCGGGGGCGCGTGGTTTTTTGGTCTGTTTGCTCATGGGGTCAATAATTAAATACACGGTTAATTAATTGCAACCGCCGTTCGTCCATCCCGCCAGTGTGGACGAATATGATTAGCCGGCTAATAATTATATTTGGTTGTTTGGTCAGCTTCGTCAGGGCCATCTACCTTCTTTCTAGAGCCTTCCTGGTAGTCCTCGTGCGCGATTTCCTCTCGGCCTTGCTTGCTCCCGATCTCGCCGCCCTGCAGTTCGCCTGCAAGACGCTGCTCAGTGGCGGCCTGGCGTTGTGGTGCGCCATGCGCTTCGACCTCGACCAGCCGCAATGGGCGCTGATGACCGCGTTCATCGTCGCCCAGCCGCTGGCCGGCATGGTGGTGCAGAAGGGCCTGGCAAGGTTGCTCGGCACCCTTATCGGCACGGCGCTCTCGGTGTTCTTCATGGGTTTGTTCGCCCAGGCGCCCTGGTTGTTCCTGCTGGTGATGGCCCTGTGGCTGGGCCTGTGCACGGCGGCCTCGACCCTGCTGCGCAGCGCCTGGGCCTATGCCTTCGTGTTGGCTGGTTACACGGTGGCGATCATCTGCCTGCCGCTGACTGGCAAGCCGTTGCTGGTTTTCGACGAGGCGGTGGCGCGCTGTACCGAGATCTGCCTGGGCATTCTCTGCTCCATGGCGGTCAGCGCCGTGCTCTGGCCGCAGCGCGTGGAGCGCGTGGTGGTGCAGCAGGCGCGTGCGGCCTGGCAGGGCGGGGCGCAGGCGGCGGCCGCCGCGCTGCAGGGGCATGCGGCGGGGCGCCAGGGCCTGCTGGAAACGCTCGGGCGCATCGTCGCGGTGGATGCCCAGCGCGAACATGCCTGGTTCGAGGGGCGTCTCGGCCGCCAGCGTGCTCGTGGCCTGCGCGCACTGACCCGCGAGCTGCTCGGCCTGTTGCGCCTGGCCCGTGGCGTGGCGCGGCAGTGGCAGCAGTTGGACGAGGCCGACGTCCATGCGCTGACGCCGGCGTTGAACGAAGTCCAGGCGCTGCTCGCCGAGCCGGACCTGGCCGGCCAGGAAGTCCTCTACCAGCGCCTGCTGGAACAGTCCCACGACGCATCCATGCCCCTGGCGTGGCAGTACTGCCTGGGCCGCATGGCCGTGCTGGTGCGGCAGCTGTCGCGGGCCCAGGCGACGCTCGATGCGGTGGTGCGTGGCGAGGCTCCGCAGGGCGCACCGCCGCCCTTGTCCTGGCACCGCGATCTGCAGACTGCTGCCGTTTACGGCCTGCGCAGTTGCCTAACGCTACTGGTGCTATCGGCCTTCTGGCTGGCCACCGGCTGGCCGGCCGCCAGCGGTGCGCTGCTGCTGGCCGCGGTGGTGTGCAGCCTGTTCGCCAGCCGCGAGAACGCCGACGTGATCGGCATGGCCTTCCTGCGCGGCATCTTCTACGCGCTGCCGGTGGCCTTCTTCGTCGGCCAGATTCTGTTGCCACAGTGGAACGGCTTTCCACTGCTATGCATGGCCCTCGGCGTACCGCTGTTCTTCGGCCTGCTGGCCATGTCGCGCCCGGCACTGGCCGGCGCCGCGACATCCTTCTGTCTGCACTTCATCGTGCTCTGCGCGCCGCGCAACGACATGGCCTACAACGTCGCCTTGTTCCTCAACGAGGCGCTGGCCATGCTGATCGGCGTTGGCTGCGCCGTGCTGGCGCTGCGCCTGATCGTGCTGCGCAACCCGGTGTGGCATGGCCGTCGCCTGCTCAAGGCGACGCTGGATGATCTGGCGCGGCTCTGCTCACGCCGCCTGGAAGGCGCCGAGAACTGGTTCGGTGGGCGCATGGCCGACCGCCTGCTGCAGCTGGCGCGTTTCTATCCGCAGCTGCCGGAGGGTGGCCGCAGTCGCTGGGACGATGGCATCGACAGTCTCGACCTGGGCGACGAGCTGCTGCACCTGCGCGCCTGCCTGGCGGCGGCACCCGCTGCGCCGCGCCAGGCCGAGCGGCGCTTCTTCGACGAGGTGCAGGCATTGCTGCGGCGTGGTCCGGCACAGGCGCGCGGCGACGACCTGCAGGCGCCGGCGGATGCCCTGGCGCGAGCCCTGCACGACCAGCCGCCGGCCATCGAGTTGCGCCTGGCCGAGGCCGCGTTGCTGCAACTGACTCACAGCTGGCGCCACTGGTGCGACAGGCAAGGAGAACCCCATGGCGTTGCGTGAGTTGACCCTGGGCGGCGTGCTGCTCAGCCCCATGCTGCTGTACGCGCTGCTGGCGCTGCTGCTGACCGGCGCCTTGCGCCTGGGCCTGCAGCGCGCCGGCCTGGCGCGCTGGATCTGGCACGAGGCGCTGTTCGACTGCGCCCTCTATGTTTGCGTGCTGGCGGGGCTGCTAGCCCTGTTCGCCACCTGGTAAGGAGTTGGTAATGAATGCACTTCCGCGCGTGGCGGTGACCCTGGTGGTGGTCCTGCTGGCCCTGTTGGCCGGCTGGTGGCTGTGGCACTTCTACATGATCTCGCCCTGGACCCGCGATGCGCGGGTGCGTGCCGACGTGGTCACCATCGCGCCGGACGTGTCCGGCTGGGTGGTGGAGCTGAAGGTGCGTGACAACCAGCAGGTGAAGGTCGGCGACCTGCTGATGAGCATCGACCGCGAGCGCTACCAGGCGGCGCTGGACAAGGCCCGCGCCCTGGCCGAGACCCGTCGCCAGCAACTCAACCTGCGCCAGCACGAGGCCTCGCGCCGCGCCCACCTCGGCCCGCAGGCAATCAGCGCCGAGCTGCGCGAGAACGCCCAGATCAACGCCGCGATCGCCCGCGCCGAACTGCAGCAGGCCGAGGCGGAGGTCAAGCTGGCCGAACTCAACCTGAGCCGCAGCGAGGTGCGCGCGCCGCGCTCCGGTCAGGTCACCAACCTGCACCTGGCCCAGGGCAACTTTGTGCAGAGTGGTCAGGCGGTGATGGCGCTGGTGGCGGACGATTCCTTCTACGTGCAGGCCTACTTCGAGGAGACCAAGCTGCCCGGCATCCGCGTTGGCGCACCGGCAGAGGTGATCCTGATGAGCGGCAGCGAACCGCTGCGGGGCAAGGTGCAGAGCATCAGCCGCGGCATCACCGACCGCAACGCCGCACCGGATGCGCAGCTGCTGGCCAATGTCGAACCGACCTTCAACTGGGTGCGCCTGGCCCAGCGCATCCCTGTGCGTATCGAGCTGGAGGAGGTGCCGCAGGAGTTGCCGCTCAGTGCGGGAATGACGGCTAGCGTGCGGATCATGGAGGCGCAAGAGTAGGGCGCTAGCCCCTCTCCTTCCGGGAGAGGGGCCGGGGGTGAGGGTGCCGTCGGCAGCTCTCAGTAGTAGCCCGGATGCAATCTGGGAAGCAGGCAGCTCCGCCCCGGATTGCATCCGGGCTACTTTGGAACGTGCGGATGATGGCAAGCATGAAGTGGCGTTGAAACCAGAATAGGGCGCTACTTTTTCTTTCCTCCCCCCAACCCTGGCTGCGCGCCCCGCTCCAAAGGGAGAGGGAGTAAAAAGGCCGCTCATCGAGCGGCCTTTGCATGTGCAGTCGTAGCCCGGATGCAATCCGGGGCGAGGGCTACATCAACCCACCGTGACTTTCGGCATCTCCGGCATAGTCAGGGTCTGCTCGGCGCGCGGGGCCAGCACTTCGGCTTCGCCGTCCACCACTTGCTCTTGGTTCTGGTTGAACACGCGGGTGGCCAGGCGTACGCGGCCCTTGGGCAGTTTTTCCAGCACTTCCAGCTGCACGGTCAGGGTGTCGCCGAGTTTCACCGGGCGGGTGAACTTGAGCTGCTGGCCGAGGTAGATGGTGCCCGGGCCGGGCAGCTGGCAGGCGATGGCGGCGCTGATCAGCGCGCCGCTGAACATGCCGTGGGCGATGCGCTCCTTGAACATGGTTTCGGCGGCGAAAGCGGCGTCCAGGTGCACCGGGTTGTTGTCGCCGGAGACGGCGGCGAACAGCTGCACGTCGCGCTCTTCCACGTTCTTCACCAGGCTGGCCTGCTGGCCGACCTCGAGGGCGTCGTAGGGGATATTGGTGACCTTAGTCATACGGGTTCCTTGCTGGGAGTGGGGCACTGGCGGCTGCGGGCCAAGGTCCGCTCCAGCCAGTCGCGCAGGTAGTCGGTGACCTCGTCGCGGTTGCTCTCGTTGAGCAGCTCGTGGCGGGCCTCGGGGTAGATCTTCAGTTCCACATTGGCGATGCCGGCGGTGCGCAGGGCACCGGCCAGGTGGCCGAGGCGCTTGCCTTCGCTGACCGGGTCGCGGTCGCCGCCGATCACCAGCAGCGGCAGATCGCTGTCGATCTGCGCCAGGTTGCGTACCGGGGTGATCTGCTGGAAACCGTCCATCAGGTCGCACCACAGCTGGGTGGTACAGACGAAGCCGCACAGCGGGTCGGTCACGTACTTGTCGACTTCCGCCGGGTCGCGGCTGAGCCAGTCGAAGCCGGTGCGGTTGGGCTTGAAGGCCTTGTTGAAGGAGCCGAAGGAGAGGAAGTCGATCAGCTTGCTGCGGCCCAGAGGGCCGAGGCGCCAGCGCTCGAAGCGGGTGATCAGGCTGGCGGCCTGGTACAGCGGCAGCGGCTGGTAATTGGAGCCGGAGAGGATGGCGCCCTGCAGGCTGCAGCTGTGCTGCATCAGGTAGGCCATGCCGATGTAGCTGCCCATGCTGTGGCCGAGCAGCAGGATCGGTGCTTGCGGATGCTGCTGGCGGATGTGGTGATTGAGGCTGGCGAGGTCGCCGACCACCTTGCTCCAGCCGTCCTGCTCGGCGTACAGGCCGAGCACGCCCTTCTCTGCAGTCACGCCATGGCCGCGCTGGTCGAGGGCGTACACCTCATAGCCGTCGGCCACCAGGCGCGCGGCCAGGCGCGCATAGCGGGCGGCGTGTTCGGCCATGCCGTGGGCGATCATCAGCACCGCCTTGGGCGGGGTGTCGGCGTGCCAGTGGAGTACGTGCAGAGGGGTGCCGTCGCTGGCGCCTATCCAGAATGCTTGCTGGTGCATGGCGGTCCTTGTGCCCAGGGGAGTCGCGGCATTGTGCATGGCTTGTTCAGCCAGGCAAAGGGCCGTTAGCGCCAGCTGTTGTGGCGTTTGAGGATGCGCATGTACTCGCCGCTGGCGTGCAGTTCGCGCAGGCCGCGTTCGAAGATGGTGGCCCAGTCCGGCTGGCCGGCGCGCTGGGCCGCGAAGCCGACCACCAGCGGGATGCGTTCCAGCGCCGGTTCCTGCCACACCAGGCGGCCGCGCAGCTCGGCATCGCCGGCCACCAGGTACTCGCCGACGATGCGCTCCAGCAGCACCAGGTCGAAGCGCTTGGCCGCCAGCTTGCGCAGGTTGCTGATGTCATCCACCGCCTCCTCGGCGACCAGACCGGAGGCGAGCAGACGCGGCGGATAGCCATAGCCGCGCACGATGCCGACCCTGCGTCCGTCCAGATCGGCCAATGAGCCGAACGGCTGCGGATCGCGTTGGCGCACGAACAGGCCGAGCTGGCTGTAGAACAGCGGGCGCGAGGCGGTGAGCTGCTCTTCCTTGATCTCCTGCGGCCACAGGGCGAGGGCGCCCTGGTAGCTGCCCTGGCGCAGTTCGGCACGCGCTCGTGCCCAGGGCAGGAAGTCGATCTGCGGGGTGTAGCCCTGGGTGGCGAATGCCCGTCGGGTCAGCTCGACGATGCTGCCACCGTCCGCCAGTACCTGGCTGCTGTAGGGCGGGTATTCCAGGGTGACCAGGCGCGGCTGGGCCGCCAGCGGCAGGCAGAGCAGGGCGAGTACGACGAGGAAGAGATTGCGCGGCATGGCTGGCGGCATTCGGGAGCTGATTAGTAGCTATAGCCCAGCCGCGGATGAATCGCCGAAAAGCATGGTAAAGATTCACAGGGTCAATGGTGACCCTCGACTATTTGCCTGCCGTCCCCGAGCTGCTAAGTTCCGGACCAGTCCGGTCGCATCTCAGGCGCCCGGTTTGCACATTCAGGTCTAGGGGAATAACAACAATGCAACCTGACTTCTGGGACGACAAGCGCCCGGCCGGCGTCGCCAACCAGCTCGACTTCAATCTCTACCGCTCGGTGGTCGAAGTCTTCGAGCGCTCCTGCAAGAAGTTCGCCGACCGCCCGGCCTTCAGCAACCTCGGCGTGACGCTGACCTACGCCGAGCTGGAGCGCTACTCCGCGGCCTTCGCCTCCTGGCTGCAGAAGAACACCGACCTCAAGCCCGGTGACCGCATCGCCGTGCAGATGCCCAATATCCTGCAGTACCCGATCGCCGTGTTCGGTGCCATGCGCGCCGGGCTGATCGTGGTCAACACCAACCCGCTGTACACCGTGCGCGAGATGCGCCACCAGTTCAACGACGCCGGTGTGCGCGCCCTGGTGTACCTCAACACCTTCGGCAAGTCGGTGCAGGAAGTGCTGCCCGACACCCAGATCGAGTACCTGATCGAGGCCCGTCTGGGCGATATGCTGCCGCCGCTCAAGGGCATGCTGGTCAATGCCGCGGTCAAGCACCTGAAGAAGATGGTGCCGGACTACCAGCTGCCCCAGGCCCTGGCCTTCAAGGACGTGCTGCGTGCCGGCAAGGGCCACTCCTTCCAGCCGGCCAAGCTGAGCCTGGACGACGTGGCCGTGCTGCAGTACACCGGCGGCACTACCGGCGTGGCCAAGGGCGCCATGCTCACCCACGGCAACCTGGTGGCCAACATGCAGCAGGTCTACAACTGCCTGCAGCAGCTCGGCGACGATGGCATGCCGCTGATGAAGGAGGGCGGCGAGATCATGATCGCGCCGCTGCCGCTCTACCATATCTATGCCTTCACCGCGAACTGCATGTGCATGATGGTCAGCGGCAACCACAACGTGCTGATCACCAACCCGCGTGACATCCCCGGCTTCGTCAAGGAGCTGGGCAAGTGGAAGTTCTCCGCGCTGCTCGGCCTCAACACCCTGTTCGTCGCGCTGATGGACCACCCGGACTTCAAGAACCTCGACTTCTCCCGCCTGAAGGTCACCAACTCCGGCGGCACCGCGCTGGTCAAGGCCACCGCCGAGCGTTGGCAGCAGATGACCGGTTGCAGCGTCGTCGAAGGCTACGGCCTGACCGAGACGTCCCCGGTCGCCACCACCAACTGCTACGGCAAGCTGGCGCGCCTGGGCTCGGTCGGGATCCCGGTGGTCGGCACCACGCTCAAGGTGATCGACGACGACGGTGTCGAGCAGCCGCTGGGCGAGCGCGGCGAGCTGTGCATCAAGGGCCCGCAGGTGATGAAGGGTTACTGGCAGCGCCCCGAGGCCACCGCCGAAGTGCTGGACGAGGAGGGCTGGTTCAAGACCGGCGACATCGCCGTTATCGACCCGGACGGCCATGTGCGCGTGGTCGACCGCAAGAAGGACATGATCATCGTCTCCGGCTTCAACGTGTACCCGAACGAGATCGAGGACGTGGTCATGGCCCACCCGAAGGTGGCCAGCTGCGCCGTGATCGGCGTGCCGGACGAGAAGTCCGGCGAGGCGGTCAAGCTGTTCGTGGTGCCGCGCGAGGGTGGCGTCTCCATCGACGAGATCAAGACTTTCTGCAAGGAAAACTTCACCGGCTACAAGGTGCCCAAGCACATCGTGCTGAAGGACTCCCTGCCGATGACACCGGTCGGCAAAATCCTCCGCCGCGAGCTGCGCGACATCGCCTGAAGCCTTGTGCCTGGGGCTTTTCACCCGCCCCATCAGGAAATGACCGATCAGTGATGATCGGTCATTTTTTTGACCGCTGGGGCTGCCTTTGGTGCTAGGCGCTCCCTGGCAAAGCTGCTACTCTCGGCACGCTTTGCGCCAGTCCCCACCTCGCGTCAAGGTCAACACATCACAACAAATGACCGCCATTGCGCGCGGTGTAGACAAGCTGTTGCTCAGGAGTAGGCTTCCATGATCGATAACTTCTGGAAGGACAAATACCCTGTCGGAGTCGCTGCCGAGATCGACGCCGACCAGTACCCCAACATCCAGGCCGTACTGAAAGAGTCCTGCCAACGCTTTGCCGATAAGCCTGCTTTCAGCAACATGGGCAAGACCCTGACCTACGGCGAGCTGTACCAACTCTCCGGCGTCTTCGCCGCCTATCTGCAGAACCACACCGACCTCAAGGCCGGCGATCGCATCGCCGTGCAGTTGCCCAACGTCCTGCAATACCCCGTCGTGGTATTCGGCGCAATGCGTGCCGGCATGATCGTGGTCAACACCAACCCGCTGTACACCGCGCGGGAGATGGAACACCAGTTCAACGACTCCGGCGCCAAGGCCCTGGTCTGCCTGGCCAACATGGCCCACCTGGCCGAGGAAGTGCTGCCGAAGACCGGCGTCAAACACGTCATCGTTACCGAAGTGGGTGACCTGCTGCCGCCGCTCAAGCGCCTGCTGGTCAACACCGTGGTCAAGCACGTGAAGAAGATGGTCCCGACGTTCAACTTGCCGCAGGCCGTCAAGCTGAACAAGGCCCTGGCCATGGGCCGCGGCAAGCCGGTCAACGAGGCCAGCCCGCACAACGGCGAAGTCGCCGTGCTGCAGTACACCGGCGGCACCACCGGCGTCGCCAAGGGCGCCATGCTGACCCACCGCAACCTGGTGGCCAACATGCTGCAATCCAAGGCGCTGATGGGCTCCAACCTCGGCGAAGGCTGCGAGATCGTCATCTGCCCGCTGCCGCTGTACCACATCTACGCCTTCACCTTCCATTGCATGGCGATGATGCTGACCGGCAACCACAACATCCTCATCACCAATCCGCGCGACCTGCCGGGCACCGTGAAAGAGCTGGGCAAGTGGAAGTTCACCACCTTCGTCGGCCTCAACACCCTGTTCGTGGCCCTGTGCAACAACGAAGACTTCCGTCGCCTGGATCTGTCCGCCCTGAAGCTGACCCTGTCCGGCGGCATGGCACTGCAACTGGCTACAGCCGAGCGTTGGAAGGAAGTCACCGGCTGCCCGATCTGCGAAGGCTACGGCATGACCGAGACCAGCCCGGTCGCCACCGTCAACCCGTACCAGAACATCCAGATCGGCACCATCGGCATCCCGGTGCCGTCGACCCTGTGCAAGGTCATCGACGACGCCGGCAACGACCTGCCGCTGGGTGAGCGTGGCGAGCTGTGCGTCAAGGGCCCGCAGGTAATGAAGGGCTACTGGCAGCGCCAGGAAGCCACCGACGAGATGCTCTCGGCCGATGGCTGGCTGAAGACCGGCGACATCGCCGTGATTCAGGACGACGGCTACCTGCGCATCGTCGACCGCAAGAAGGACATGATCCTGGTGTCCGGCTTCAACGTCTACCCGAACGAGCTGGAAGACGTGCTCGCCACCCTGCCGGGCGTGCTGCAGTGCGCCGCCATCGGCGTGCCGGACGAGAAGTCGGGCGAGGCGATCAAGGTGTTCCTGGTGGTCAAGCCGGGCGAGAGCCTGACCAAGGAGCAGGTGATGGAGCACATGCGTGCCAACCTCACCGGCTACAAGGTGCCGCGCTTCGTCGAGTTCCGCGACAGCCTGCCGACCACCAACGTCGGCAAGATCCTGCGCCGCGAGCTGCGTGACGAGGAGCTGAAGAAGATCGCCGCCACGGCCTGATCCTCTTCAGCATGAAAAAGCCCCGCTTCGGCGGGGCTTTTTCGTTTCTGCGCCTCTCTTATTCGGGCTGTAGCGCCTGGCGCAGGGCGTCGGGCAGGGCGGTTGGCTGTTTGCTTTCGGGGTCGATGCACACCTGGGTCATAGACGCGCGGAAGGTCGGCTCGCCCGAGGCCTGGCGGCCCTCCACGGCGAAGCTGAACGAGGTGGAGCCGGGCGCTTCGCTGCGCACCTCGATGCTGATCACCTCGTCCCAGGTCATGGGCGAGAGGAACTCCACCGATAGTGCCCGGGCCGGCGGCAGGATGCCCATGGCGAACAGCTTGCGCAGGCCTTCGCCGCCGAGGCGGTGGGAGAGAAATTCGTGGATCGCCTCGATGACGAAGTAGGCGATGCGCGGCGTGTAGACGATCCCTGCCGGGTCGCAGTCGCCAAACACAACGGTGCGGGTGGTGATGAAGGGCATGACGGCTCCGTGTCGGGTTGAGTCGTTTAGGGCTGCCGCGATCATAACGGCTGACGCGTGGTTTCAGGTGGCGGCGCCGGGGTTCAGACGCTGCTCCAGCCAGGCGCAGAACTGGCGGGTGAGCGGGTCGTTCTCGCTGTCGCGGTGCACCAGCCAGGTCCAGCGCGGGCCGCGCACCCGTTGTTCGCTGAGCGGCTGCAGCAGTTGCTGGGAACAGGCGGTGGCGGCTAGCAGCTCGCTGACCAGGGCGATGCCCAGGCCGCCGCTGGCGGCGTCCAGCAGCAGGCCGGGGTCGGAGAAGTTCAGCCCCTGGCTGTGCTGGCCGATATCGGCGCCGCCCTGTACCTGCCAGTGGGCCCAGTCCATCTCTCGCTCGCCATGCAGGGTGGTGCGTTCGCCCGCCGGGGTGGTCAGCAGACTGGGGTGGCAGGCTGGGTAGAGGCGGTCCTCCAGCAGCACGCGGAAGCTGCATTCGGCCTGGGCGGTGAGGTCGTCGCGCACGGCGATGTCGATGGTCTGGGTGGCCATGTCCGGCACCTCGTCGCTGGTGAACAGCCACAGGTCGACGTCCGGATGGCGGCGGTGGAAGTCGCCCAGCTGCGGCACCAGCCAATGACGGGCGAAGGCCGGGGTGGTGTTGACCACCAACTGGTTGGGCTTGCGGTACTGCTCCAGGCGGCGGATGCCCACGGCCAGTTGCTGCAGCAGCGCCTGGGTGGTGCTGAGCAGGTCGAAGCCGGCATCGGTCAGCGCCACGCTGCGCCCATTGCGGAAGAACAGCGGCTGTTCGAGGAAGCTTTCCAGGCTGCGGATCTGCTGGCTGATCGCCGACTGGGTGAGATGCAGCTCCTCGGCCGCCTTGTGGAAGCTGCCCAGGCGGGCGGCGGCTTCGAAGCCGCGCAGGGCGTTCAGGGGAGGCCAGTGCTTGAGCATTATTGATAAGTCCGGCTAATCAGGATTGCGCAAAATCTATCGTTTGTTGCGGCTTTTTTACAGGCCTAGCATGCAAGCCATCACCGCATTCGCGGTTTTCAGTGATAACAAAGACTTAACTGAAAGGCACTTGTATGCAACAGAACGCAGTCGCTTCGAACGCTTGGTTCATGCCCGCCGAATGGGCCCCGCACGCCGCCACCTGGATGGTCTGGCCGCACAATCAGCCGCTGTGGGAGTCCGGCTGGGGCGTGACCCTGGAAGAGGTGCAGGTGGACTTCGCCCGCGTCGCCAACGCCATCGCCCGCTTCGAGCCGGTGAAGATGGTAGTCGACCCGTCGGCGGCGTTCCGTGCTCGCGAACTCTGTGGCAAGGGTGTCGAATTGATCGAACTGGCGGTGGATGACAGCTGGTGCCGCGACTCCGGCCCGAGCTTCGTCTGTCACCCGCAGCTGGGCCTGGCCGGCGTCAGCTGGCGCTTCAACGCCTGGGGCGGCAAGTCCGAGCACAGCCTCGACGAAGGCCTGGCGCGGCGCATCCTCAACGGCCTGGGCCTGGAGTGCTTCGGCACGCCGCTGTCCAACGAAGGCGGCGCTATCCATGTGGACGGCGAGGGTACGCTGATCACCACCGAGTCGGTGCTGCTCAACCCCAACCGCAACCCGGGCATGAGCAAGGCCGAGATGGAAGAGATCTTCGCCCGCCTGCTGGGGGTGAAGAAGACCATCTGGCTGCCGGGCGATCCGCAGTACGTCACCGGTGACGTGACCGACGGCCACGTCGACGGCGTGTGCGCCTTCGCCAAGCCCGGTGCGCTGCTGGTGGATGCCACCCACGACCACGGCTCGGTGTACGCCGAGGTGGTGCGCGAGAATCGCCGCGCCCTGGAGCTGGCCACCGACGCCAAGGGGCGCCAGTTCGAGCTGCTGGAGCTGTACGAGGCCACCGATGCAGTGGATACCGAGGCCGAAGTGTTCTGCGCCTCCTACACCAACTTCTACATCTGCAACGGCGCCATCATCATGCCGGCCTACGGCATCGCCGCCGACCAGGTGGCGGCGGACACCCTGCGCATGGCCTTCCCCGGCCGCGAAGTGGTGCCGGTGCGCATCAACCAGCTGGCCCACGGCGGCGGCGGGGTGCATTGCATCACCCAGCAGCAGCCGCTGTGGCCGCTGAAGGGGTGATGCCATGAGCAGACTGACCGTCGCCACCACCCAGTTCGCCTGCAGCTGGGACCTCAAGGACAACCTCGACCGCGCCGAGCAGCTGGTACGCGAGGCCGCTGCCCGCGGCGCGCGGCTGATCCTGCTGCAGGAGCTGTTCGCCACCCCGTACTTCTGCATCGAGCAGGACCACAAACACCTGGCGCTGGCCGAGGAATACGAGCACAGCCCGCTGCTCAAGCGCTTCGCCGCCCTGGCCGGCGAGCTGGGCGTGGTCCTGCCGCTGAGCTGGTTCGAGAAGGCCGGCAACGCCTATTTCAACTCCCTGGCCGTGGCCGATGCCGACGGCCGCCTGCTCGGCGTGTACCGCAAGACCCATATCCCCAACGCCATCGGCTACCAGGAGAAGGAATACTTCAGCCCTGGCGACACTGGCTTCCGTGTCTGGGACACCGCCGTCGGCCGCATCGGCGTCGGCATCTGCTGGGACCAGTGGTTTCCCGAGACCGCCCGTTGCCTGGCCCTGCAGGGCGCCGAGGTGCTGCTCTATCCGACCGCCATCGGCTCCGAACCGGGGGCTGCGGCGCTGGATTCGCGTGACCACTGGCAGCTGACCCAGCGCGGCCACGCCGCTGCCAACATCGTCCCGGTGATCGCCGCCAATCGGGTCGGCCGTGAGGTGGCGACCACCGATCCGGGCCTGCAGATGAGCTTTTACGGCTCGTCCTTCATCACCGACCACAAGGGCAAGCTGCTCGCCGAGGCCGACCGCGACACCAGCGGCGTGCTGGTGCGCGAACTGGACCTCGCCGCCATGCGCGAGGACCGCATGACCTGGGGCATCTACCGCGACCGTCGCCCGGAGATGTACGGAGCGTTGCTGGGCCTGGATGGCCGCCACCTGCATAGCCACTGGAACCACCGGGGAGCCTGACCATGAAGACCAAGAACACGCTACTGCTCGCCGCCCTGGCGCTGGGTTGTGCGCAGGCCTCGGCCGCCGAGGACAAGACCCTGCGCCTGTACAACTGGGCCGATTACTTCGCCGAGGACACCATTGCCAACTTCACCAAGGAAACCGGCATCAAGGTGATCTACGACGTCATGGAAGGCAGCGAGACGCTGGAGGCCAAGATGATGTCCGGCAACAGCGGCTACGACCTGATCTTCCCCGGTGACACCGTGGCCGAGCGGCTGATGCGTGCCGGCGCGCTGCAGAAACTCGATCCAGCCAAGCTGCAGCACCTGTCCGACATCGAGCCGGGCCTGCGCACCCTGCAGACCAAGTACCCTTACTCGCGCCACGCCACCGTGCCCTACACCTGGGGCAGCATCGGCATCACCTACAACGCCGAGATGATCGGCAAGCGCATGGCCAACGCGCCGGTGAATAGCCTCGACCTGCTGTTCAAACCGGAGAACGCGGCCAAGTTCGCCGACTGCGGCATCTCCATGATCGACTCGCCAGATGAGGTCATGGCCGTGGTGCTCAACTACCTCGGCCGCTCGCCGCGCAGCGCAGAACCCGAGGACCTGAAGGCCGCCATCGAGCTGCTGGTGTCGATCAAGCCCTATATCCGCAAGTTCCAGTCGCAGCCGGTCACCGACCTGGTCAACGGCAACCTGTGCCTGTCGCTCGGCTACAGCGGTGACATGACCCAGGCCCAGCGCGCCACCAGCGGTGCCGGCAAGGCGGCGGACTTCCGCTTCCACATCCCGCGCGAGGGCACCACGGTGTGGATGGACACCATGGCCATCCCGGTGGACGCCAAGCACCCGGAATACGCCTATGCCTTCATCAACTTCGTCATGCGCCCGCAGAACATGGCGGCGATCAGCAACTTCACCGGCTACCCGACCTCCAGCGCCAAGGCCCGGCCGATGGTCGACGCCGACATGCGCAACAACCCGGACATCTACGTCGACGAGGCCACCTACGCGCGACTGATCCCCGGCAAGGACATCCCGCAGCGCTCGATGCGCGCGCGCATGCGTGCCTGGACCACGTTTAAAACCACCGCTCACTAAGCCTCCAGCGCTACCGCCTCCGCGCCCGCCAGCGCGGCACGGCGAAGCCATGCCCACAGAACAACAAGAAAGGAGCCGCACCATGCCGTACCCCAAGGCCGCCCTGGCCATCGTCCTGCTCGCCCCCTGGGGCCTGACTCAGGCCATTGAGCTGAGCGACGACTTCGCCCTGTATCTGGATGCCGGCGTCTACAGCGACTACCGCACCCGCGGCATCTCGCAGACGCAGAACGACCCGGCGCTGCAGGGTTCGGCCACCCTGAGCCACAGCAGCGGCCTGTACGCCGGGGTGTGGAGTTCCAACGTCGACTTCGGCCTGGGCAGCAAGACCCGCCAGGAGCTGGACTACTACGCCGGCTACAACTGGCAGATCAACGACGACATCAGCCTCGACACCGCCTACTTCCAGTACGAATACCCACGGCAGAGCGCGCTCAACTACGGCGAGTACTTCAGCCAGCTCACCGCCTACGGCGCCAAGCTCGGCGCCTACTACTCCGACAACCTCGGCGGCGACCAGAGCTACCTGTACAGCTACGTCGGCTACGGCACCACGCTACCGATGGACGTGGCCCTGGACCTGCGCTACGGCAAGGTCGACCTCAAGGACCCGCTGCTGCTCGATGGCAGCGGCGACACCCGCGACAGCTACAACGAGTGGCAACTCAAGCTGAGCAAGGAGATGTTCGGCCTCAACTGGTCGGCCAGCTACGTCGACACCGATCTCGGCGATAGCGAGTGCGCCAACTACATGGGCTTCGACGATGTGTGCTCGGCGACCCTGGTGCTGGGGGCCAATCGCACTTTCTAAGAGCCTGCCGTGGCTCTCCCCTCTCCCACGTGTGGGAGAGGGGCGGGGGAGAGGGTGCAGGTCTACCCGCCCTCTCCCCAACCCTCTCTCGTGAACGGGAGAGGGGGCAGAAGCGCATCGCACCGGCCCTATGGCGCTGCAGCAAAGATCGTGAGCAGCGCAGACGTACAGATGGCCGACTGTGCGCCCGACCGTACTAACCACTACTGAGGGACACACCATGTCTACGCGTCGCGATTTCATGAAACACCTGACGATGGCCGCCGGCATCGGCGCCGTTGCCACCCTGGGCCTGGGCATCAGTGCGCCGCGGGTGCGCGCGGCACTGGCCGGCAGCTGGTACATGCCCGACGAGAACGCCCCGCAGGAGCGGGTGATCCTCGCCTTCGCCGCCTCCACGGCGGTCTGGGAAGACTGGGCCACGCCGGTCAACGACTGCATCGCCCTGCTGGCCAAGACCATCGCCAAGTACCAGCCGGTGACCGTGCTGTGCCGTTCCAACCAGCTGACCCAGGCCCGGCAGAAGTGCGGCACCAGCAACATCAAGTTCCTCACCATGCCGCTGGACGACGTCTGGGTGCGTGACTACGGCGGCTGCTTCGTGGTCGACGGCCAAGGTGGCCGTGGTCTGGTCGACTTCAACTTCAATGGTTGGGGCGGCAAGCAGCGCTCGACCAACGACACCCAGGTGGCCGACACCCTGAGCTACGAGCTGGACGCCAACTACATTGGCAGCCAACTGGTGGGCGAGGGCGGCGGCATCGAGGTGGACGGCCATGGCACGGCGATCATGACCGAGAGCTGCTGGGTCAACAGCAACCGCAACCCGGGCATGAGCAAGGCGCAGATCGAGGCAGAGCTCAAGGCCAACCTCGGCCTGCGCAAGATCATCTGGCTGCCGGGCATCAAGGGCAAGGACATCACTGACGCCCACGTCGACTTCTACGCGCGCTTCGTCAAGCCAGGTGTGGTCATCGCCAACCTGGACAACGACCCCAAGTCCTACGACTACGCGGTGACCCGCACCCACCTGAACATCCTCAAGGCGGCCACCGACGCCGACGGGCGCAAGCTGGTGGTGCACACCCTGCCGCCGCCCCTCAAGGTGCGCAGTAACGTCTACACCCGCAACAACCCGGACTTCGCGCCGGGTTACATCAACTACCTGCCGATCAATGGCGCGGTGATTGCCCCGCAGTTCGGTGATACGGCGGCGGACAAGTACTGCAAGGACCTGCTCACCCAGCTCTATCCGGGCCGCGCCATCGTCCAGGTCAATATCGACCCGATCGCCGGCGGTGGCGGTGGCATCCACTGCGTGACCAAGAACATGCCGCGCCTGTGATCGCTGACAGGCTCCCATCGAGGGGAACCACCAACTCCCCCTCGCTTGTGCCATGCCCGCTCGGGCATGGCTTTTTTGCTGGGCACTCTGCTGCCTGCTGCGACTGTGTACGCCTTTTACTCGCCGCAGGCAGTACGGAACTGCACCAATCCCACCCCTACAACTTCAACCGCCGAATCGCCTTGCCCAGATCATCCGCCAGCCCCACCAGCTCGGCGCTGGTGCTGGCCGAGGCGAGGGTCTGTTGCACGGTCTGTTCGGTGACATCGCGGATGCCCACCACCGAGCGGGTCATTTCCTCGGCTACCTGGCTCTGTTGTTCGGCGGCCACGGCGATCTGGGTGTTGCTCTGGCGCATCAATGCCACCGCCTGGGCGATATGGCCGAGGGCCTCGCCAGCGGCGCCGGCTTCCTGCACGCACTGGTCGGCCTTGAGCGAGCTTTCCTGCATGAACTCCACGGCGTCGCGGCTGGCGGATTGCAGGTTGCCGATCATGCGGGTGATTTCGTCGGTGGAGTCCTGCACGCGCTTGGCCAGGTTGCGCACTTCGTCGGCCACCACGGCAAAACCACGACCCATCTCGCCGGCGCGGGCCGCCTCGATGGCCGCGTTGAGCGCCAGCAGGTTGGTCTGCTCGGCGATGCCGTGGATGGTCTCGACCATGCTGCCGATGGTGCGGCTGTCGTCGGCCAGCCGCTGGATCATCTCCGCAGTCTGCTGTACTCCCTGGGACAGGCCCGCGATGGCGAGGCTGGCGCGGCCCACCACCTGCTGGCCGACGCCGCTGAGGCGGTCCGCCTCGGTGGACTGGTCGCGGGTGTCCGCGGCGTGCTGGGCGATGTGGTGCACGGTGGTGGACATCTCGTTGATCGCGGTAGCGGCCTGGTCGGTCTCGCTCTGCTGGCCGAGCATGCCGCCGCGCACCTGCTCCATGCTCGTGGCCAGGCGTCGCGCGCCTTCGTCGAGGCTGGCGGCGGCCTGGGCCACGGTGCCCACCACGCGCTGGTAGCCGGCCTGCATGGCGTTGAAGGCATGGGCCATTTGGCCCACCTCGTCGCGGCTGTTCAGGGCCGCCCGGGCGGACAGGTCGCCGCTGCGTTCCACATGCAGCATCACGTCCTTGAGGCGGTTCAGATGGCTGAGGATAAAGCGGATCAGCAACTGCGAGGCGCCGAGCAGCACCAGCATCAGCACCAGTACGCAGGCCGCGTAGGCGCCGGCGCGGGCCTCGAACACCTGCCGCAAACTGGGAGCGCTGGCCGTCACCGCCAGGCGCTGGCCGTTGGCGGCATCCTGCACCCAGGCGCCTATCACCGGCGAATCACCCCACAGCGCATCGTGTTCCAGTGCCACCCACCCGCGCGCCGAGGCGGCCAAGCCCAGCGGCGGCTTGCCGCCGGCGGGGAAGGGCAGCACCTGGGCGGAACGAGGCAGTTCGCTGTCGGCGGGCCAGGCCGCAAACAGCGTGGCCTGTGCCTGGGCTGCCGTGCGGGCGGCATCTGCGCGGCCGGCCTGCTCCTGCTGCATGGCGAATAGCACCAGCATCAGGGTGGTGACGAAGGCCACCAGGTTGACGGCCCAGAACTTGTATTTGAGCGAGAGATCGAGAATCCAGCTGTTCATATGGTAGGTCTGCACGCAAGTTATCTGGCATTTGGCCATATCCTGCCCGTGGGCAGGCTGATCAGGATTGATCCCGATCAATCAGACAGATTCTGCCGCCAGCCGTTCGTCCCTCTGGCAGGCTGGGCAAGCCCTGGCGGTACTGCGACAATCGCCGCCTAGCCGAAGTAGCCGCCCGTTGCGATGACCGATACCCACGAATCCCTGCTGAAGAACCTCGACCAGACTATGCTGGCCGACCGTCACCGCCTGCGCCGCCAGCTGCACGAGCTGCAGAAGCAGACGCCGCCGGACGAAGCCAAGCTGGCCCAATGGCTGGAGCGCTTCCAGGCGTCCATCGCCAAGGTCGAGGCGCGCAGGCGCAGCATCCCGAGCATCCGCTACGACGACGCGCTGCCGATTGCCGCCAAGCGCGACGAGATCAAGGCCGCGTTGGAGAAACACCAGGTGCTGGTGATCGCCGGCGAGACCGGCTCGGGCAAGACCACCCAGCTGCCGAAGATCTGCCTGGAGATCGGCCGTGGCGTGCACGGCCTGATCGGCCACACCCAGCCGCGCCGCCTGGCCGCGCGCAGCGTGGCCACCCGCGTGGCGGAGGAGATCGCCACGCCGCTGGGCGAGCTGGTCGGCTATCAGGTGCGCTTCGAGGATCAGAGCAAGGACAGCACGCTGATCAAGCTGATGACCGACGGCATCCTGCTCGCCGAGACCCAGCATGACCGCTACCTGGAAAAGTACGACACCATCATCGTCGACGAGGCGCACGAGCGCTCGCTGAACATCGACTTCCTGCTCGGCTACCTGAAGACCCTGCTGCCGCGCCGCCCCGACCTCAAGCTGATCATCACCTCGGCGACCATCGACCTGGAACGCTTCTCCAAGCATTTCAATGGCGCGCCGATCATCGAGGTGTCCGGCCGCACCTACCCGGTGGAAACCTGGTACCGCCCGCTGGCCGCCGAGGTGGACGAGGAGGGCGAGAGCCTGCTCGACGACCTCACCGTCGACCAGGGCATCCTCGCCGCGCTGGACGAGATCGCCGCCCATGAGAAGGCCGAGGGCAAGCGCCCCGGCGACGTGCTGGTGTTCCTCCCCGGCGAGCGCGAAATTCGCGAGGCTGCCGAGGTGCTGCGCAAGGCCAACCTGCGCTTCACCGAGGTGCTGCCGCTGTACGCACGGCTGACCCCGGCCGAGCAGCAGAAGATCTTCGCGCCCATGAGCGGACGCAAGATCGTGCTGGCCACCAACGTGGCCGAGACCTCGCTGACCGTGCCGGGCATCCGCTACGTGATCGACTCCGGCACCGCGCGCATCAGCCGCTACAGCTACCGCGCCAAGGTCCAGCGCCTGCCCATCGAGGCCGTGTCCCAGGCCAGCGCCAACCAGCGCAAGGGCCGTTGCGGCCGGGTCGAGCCGGGCATCTGCATCCGCCTGTACAGCGAGGAAGATTTCCTCGGCCGCCCCGAATTCACCGATCCGGAAATCCTGCGCACCAACCTGGCCGCGGTGATCCTGCAGATGCTCCATCTGCGCCTGGGCAGCATCGAGGATTTCCCCTTTATCGAGCCGCCGGATGGCAAGGCCATCAGCGACGGCTTCAACCTGTTGCAGGAGCTGTCGGCGGTCAACCGCGAGAGCCAGCTCACCCCGCTGGGCCGCCAGCTGGCGCGCCTGCCCATCGATCCGCGCCTGGGCCGCATGGTGCTGGAGGCGGCCAAGCTCGGCAGCCTGGAAGAGATTCTGATCGTTGCCTCGGCGCTGTCCGTGCAGGACCCGCGCGAGCGGCCGATGGATCGCCAGCAGGCCGCCGACCAGGCCCACGCGCAGTGGAAGGATGTGGATTCCGACTTCGCCGCGCTGATCAACCTGTGGCGTGGCTTCGAAGAGAAGCGCCAGGAGCTGGGCAGCAATCCGCTGCGTAGCTGGTGCAAGAAGAACTTCCTGAATTACCTGCGCCTGCGCGAATGGCGCGACGCCCACCGCCAACTGGTGCTGATCACCCGTGAGCTGCAGCTGTCTGCGAGCAAGGCAGAGGGCAACCGTGGGAGCGGCCTTGGCCGCGATCAGTTGCCGGAGAGTTCGCATCGCGGCCAAGGCCGCTCCCACAAAAGCGCGCCGCAGCCCACCACCGATACCAAGGTCAATGTCATCGTCCGCGAGCAGGCCGAGGCCAGCGAGGCGGCGCAGCGCGCCAAGAGCTACGCCGCGGTGCACAAGGCGATCCTGTCCGGCTTGCTCAGCCAGATAGGCCAGAAGAGCGAAGACGGCGACTACCTCGGCGCGCGCCAGCGGCGCTTCTGGATTCATCCGTCGTCGGTGATCGGGCGCAAGAAGCCGGCCTGGGTGATGACCGCCGAGCTGGTGGAAACCACCAAGCTGTTCGCCCGCATGGTGGCCAAGATCGAGCCGGACTGGATCGAGCCGCTGGCCGGTCACCTGATCAAGAAGAACCACTTCGAGCCGCACTGGGAGAAGCGCCGTGGCCAGGTGGTGGCCTTCGAGCAGGTCACCCTGTACGGGCTGATCGTGGTCGGCCGCCGCCCGGTGCACTTCGGCCCGGTCGACCCGGCTGCTTCGCGCGAGCTGTTCATCCGCGATGGCCTGGTGCGTGGCGAGATCAACAGCCGCGCCAAGTGCTTGGCCGCCAACCGCGAGCTGCTGGAACGCCTCGACGAGCTGGAGGCCAAGGCCCGTCGCCGCGACATCCTGGCTGACGAGGAGACCCTGTACGCCTACTACGAGGCGCGCATTCCGGCGGAGATCCACCAGGCCGCCACCTTCGAGCACTGGTACAAGAGCGAGGGCGCGAAGAACCCGCAGCTGCTGATCATGCGCGAGGAAGATGTGCTGGCCCGCTCGGCCTCCGAAGTCACCGCCGCCCAGTACCCGGACATCCTTCAGCTCGGCGAACTGCAACTGCCACTGACCTACCACTTCGAGCCCAATCACCCGCGTGACGGCGTGACCCTGCGCGTGCCGGCGCCGCTGTTGCCGCAACTGCCGGCGGACCGTCTCGAATGGCTGGTGCCGGGCCTGATCGAGGCCAAGGCCATCGCCCTGGTGCGCAACCTGCCCAAGGCAATCCGCAAGAACTTCGTGCCGGTGCCGGACTTCGTCGGCGCCGCGCTTTCCAAGATCGTCTTCGGCCAGGGCTCGCTGCCCGAATCCCTCGGCCGCGAGCTGACCCGCATGACCGGCGCCCGCGTCTCCGAGGAGGCCTGGCTTGATGCGGCTGCGCAGCTGGAAAGCCACCTGAAGATGAACCTGGAAGTGGTCGACGCCCGTGGCAAGTTCCTCGGCGAGGGCCGCGACCTGGCCGAGTTGACCGCGCGCTTCGCCGAGGCCAGCCAGGCCGCCCTGGCGATTCCGCAGCAGAAACAGGAGCAGAAGCCGGTGGAGGCCAAGGCCTTTGCCCAGGTCGCCGAGAAGACCCAGCAGAAGATCGCCGGCCTCTCCATGACCGTGTTCCCGGCGCTGGTGGAAGAGGCTGGGGTGGTCAAGGAAGGCCGCTTCCCGACCCAGGCCGAGGCCGACTTCCAGCACCGCCGTGCCCTGCAGAGGCTGCTGCTGCAACAGCTGGCCGAACCGGCTAAATACCTGCGCGGCAAGCTGCCGGGCCATACCGAGCTGGGTCTGCTGTATCGCGAGATGGGCCGGCCCGAGGCGCTGGTCGAGGACATCCTGCTGGCCAGCCTCGACGCCTGCGTGCTTGAAGGCGAAGCCAGCCTGCCCCGCGATGGCGCGGCCCTGGCCGCCCTGGCCGAGAAGAAGCGTGGCGACTGGACCGGCCACGCCGAACGCATCGCCAGGCTCACCCTGGACATCCTCAAGCTCACCCACGGCCTGCAGAAGCGCTTCAAGGGCAAGATCGACCTGGCCCAGGCCATGGCCCTCAACGACATCAAGCAGCAGCTGGCCAACCTGGTCTATCCCGGCTTCGTGCGCGAGACACCGGGCGAGTGGCTGAAGGAAATCCCGCGTTATCTCAAGGCCATCGAGCAGCGCTTCGAAAAAATCGGCGGGCAGTTGCAGCGCGATCGCGTGTGGACCGGCGAACTGGCTGGCTACTGGGAGCAGTACCAGGCCCGCGCCGCCAAGCACGCCCAGGAAGGCAAGCGCGACCCGGAACTGGTGCTGTATCGATGGATGCTGGAGGAATACCGCGTGTCGCTGTTCGCCCAGCAGCTGGGCACCAAGATGGCGGTGTCCGACAAGCGTCTGGGCAAGCAATGGGCGGCGGTGGAGAACTGAGCGCGAGCGGCGGCTGAGCCCGGCGGTCATCCTGATTGCCTCGCCGGCGCGCCTTCTCGTATGGTGGCCCAGTCATGGCGCCTGCTGAGCGGTCGCCGTGTTCCGTCCACGCCGGAGCCTCGACCTCGTGCCCCATTCACGACCTTCCGCGCCGAATGTACTGATATGCCTGACGGTGGTGCTGGCTTGCCTGGCGGTTTTCCTCTGGCAACCCTTGCCGCTGCAGAACCTGCGTACCGCGCTGTTCGACCAGTACCAGCGCTGGCAGCCGCGGGCGTATCAGGATGTGCCGGTGCGCATCATCGACATCGACGAGCAGAGCCTGCAGCGCCTCGGCCAGTGGCCGTGGCCGCGTACCCAGGTCGCGGCATTGGTGGAGCGTCTGCAGGCGGCGGGAGCCTCGGTCATCGCCTTCGACGTGCTCTTCGCCGAGCCCGACCGCACCTCGCCCGAAATAATGATGCGCGGCGAAGATCTGCCCGCTGCCCTCGCCCAACGGCTCGCCGCGCTGCCCCCGCACGATGCCCGTTTGGCAGCTGCCGTCGCGCGCAGCCCGGTGGTGCTGGGCTTCGCCCTTGAGCGCAAGGCGTCATCCGCCGGCTTGCCGCTCAGCCGCTTCGGCCTGGTCGAGCAGGGCGGCCCGGTACTCGGCCATCTGCCCGTCTTCCAGGGAGCGATCCGGCCATTGCCGCTGCTCGAGCAGGCGGCCGGCGGTAGCGGCACGCTGACGTTCCGCCCCGATGGCGACGGTGTGGTGCGGCGGGTGCCGCTGCTGGTCGGCCTCGGCCAGGCCGTTCGGCCATCCCTGATTGCCGAGGCCCTGCGTCTGCAGCAGCGAGCCGGCCATTACCGCGCCGTGAGCAATGCGGCGGGTGTCGAGCGCATCGATATCGGTCGCCTGAGCATTCCGACCACTGCCGAAGGCGAGCTCTGGGTGCATTTCAGCCGCCCCCACAGAGCGCGCACAGTGCCTGCCTGGCAGGTGCTGGCAGGGCAGGCACCAGCCGCGCTGAGGGGCAGCATCGCGCTTGTCGGTACGTCCGCCCAGGGCCTGCAGGACCTTCGCTTCAGCCCGCTCGGCGGGATCATCCCCGGGGTCGAGGTGCATGCCCAGGCGCTGGAGCAAATTCTCACCGGCAGCTACCTGCAGCGGCCGGGCTGGGCCATCGCCGTGGAGGCGCTGAGCCTCGCGCTGGGCGGTCTGCTGGTGTGCCTGCTAGCGCTGCGTTTGCCCGCGCTGGCCTCGGCATCGCTGACCCTCGGCATCCTCGTCGGCCTCAACGCCCTGGCCTGGTATGCCTTCACCAGCCAGCGCCTGCTGATCGACCTGT
The DNA here is from genome assembly GCF_029837695.1 of Pseudomonas sp. GD04019. GTDB lineage: Bacteria > Pseudomonadota > Gammaproteobacteria > Pseudomonadales > Pseudomonadaceae > Aquipseudomonas. The sequence goes on along the minus strand of NZ_JAOEEA010000001.1, from coordinate 97,229 downwards.
TCACTGCATCGCTGCTCCTGGCGCTGGTCTTCGTCGCCGCGAGCCTGATCCGCCACATGGCGGCCGAGCGCGAGCAGCGCTGGATACGCCAGGCGTTCTCGCGCTACGTATCACCGAATCTGGTCAAGCATCTGGTGGAGAACCCCGGCCAACTGACCCTGGGTGGTCAGCGGCAGACATGCAGCTTCGTCTTCACCGACCTCACCGATTTCACCGAAATGGTCGAGCGCAAGGAGCCGGAGGCGGTGGTCAGCCTGCTCAACGCCTACCTCGACGAGGTCATCGCCATCGCCTTTCGCCATGAAGGCACGCTCGACCGCATCGTTGGCGACGCGGTGGCCATCATGTTCTCGGCGCCGCTGGCCCAGCCCGACCACTGCGCGCGGGCGCTGTCCTGCGCACTGGAGATCCATCGTTTCGCCCGGGGCTATGCGGCCGAGTTACAGACGCAGGGCATCCACTTCGGCCAGACGCGCATCGGCGTGCACAGCGGCGAGGTGGTGGTGGGCAACTTCGGCGGTTCGACGATCTTCGACTACCGCGCGCTCGGCGATCCGGTGAACACCACCTCGCGCATCGAGGGCCTGAACGCCCATGTCGGCACGGCCGTGTGCGTTTCCGAGGTGATTTGCCGCCAATGCCCGCAGGTGCCGATGCGTCCGGTTGGCGAGGTGCTGCTCAAGGGCAAGCGGCAACCGCTGCGGGTGTTCGAGCCGCTGCAGGCCGCGGGCATCGGTGGTGAGTCCGACGAGGCCTACGAGGCGGCATATGGCCTGCTGGCGAAAGGCGATCCGGGCGCCGGTGAGGCTTTCGACAGCCTGCACGTGCAGCGGCCCGACGATGGTCTGGTGGCCTTCCATGCCGAGCGGTTGCGGGCAGGGGAGCGGGGCGACTCGTTCGTGATGACGCGCAAGTAGCCTCCGCGAGATGCTAGCGGAGGGTGACTTCCACCCGGCGGTTTTTCGGTTCCGGGGTTTCATCGGCCGTGGGGACCAGCAGATTGCTTTCCCCATGGGAGGTGACGATCAGCTCCAGCGCCTGCAGACCGGCGGCCTGCAGCATCGTCGCCACATGCTGCGCGCGGCGTAGCCCGAGCTTCTCGTTCCAGGCGCTGCCGCTGGTGGTGTCGGTATGTCCGATCACCGATACGGCTGTAGGGCCGCGCTCGCGCAATGTCCGCAGCAACTCCTGCACGGCGATTTTCGATTGCGGGGTCAGCGCGGTGCCACCGGTCTTGAAGTAGAGCAGGTAGGTTGTCGGCAGCGTCGGCTGGGCCGCCATGGCCGCCGCAAAATCCTTGTCGATGCGTGGGCGCTTCACGGCGAAGGTGTTCATGTCCGCGCCGTCCAGCGCCACGCCGTGCTCGCGTTTGTCGATGCGGGTGACGCCCTTGGCCGTCTCGACGACGATCGCGCCGGTGCTGCCGTCGGGGCTTTCCAGCAGCACCACATAGGACTTGCTCGAGGCACAGCCGGACGTGAGCAGGACGACCAGCAGCAGGAGCAACTCGCGCTGGAACGACCGCAGCATCAACTGACCTTGACCAGGAAGCGCGTGCCTCGTACGCCGATGGTGCCGGTCGGGGTGTTGATCTGCACGGCCTCGGGTTTGAGCTTGGCGATGATGCCGGAGATGTAGTTGAGCGTACCGCGGGTGATCCGCGCGCTGAGTTGCAACGAATCCTGGCTGGGCTCGAAGGCGTAGGCATCGATGGTCAGTTCGCTTTCCGGCCCGACGGACATCACCGTGCTGTCCTCCAGGGTCACCCCCATGGAGCCCGTTGGTCCGGTTTTCAGCAGGCTTCCGCGGTGCAGCGGAGTGCCGACGACGGCGGGCTGGAGATGGCCATTTGCCTGGACGAACGCTTCACCTTGCACTTTCATCACATAGCCGATGATCGGCTCGTGCTCTTCGGCGAGCAGGGCGGAAGGCATCAATAGGCTGGCGAACAGGCAGAAGGCGATTCTTTTGAGAACAAACATAGTACTCTCCCTGCTGGTACCGATTCCGAAGGCGAATTGACGTCAAAATTTACACGACATGCTAATACAAGCTGCAAACGTCGTGATTCGCCACCCTTTCGAATAAAAAGGAATTCAAGGCAGGCCGCTGTATGACCTCGGGACCTTTCAAGTTGCGCTTGAAGAATTGGACGATCGTCCTCGCCACTTTTTTCGTGATGCAGCTGTTGCCCGTACTGGCTTTGGTACTCGGCTGGGCGCCGCTGCATGTCTTGTGTCTCAGCATCGTGATTCTGCTGTGCACCTTGCCGCTGGCGCTGGCCTGTTTGCAGAACATCAACGCGACCCTCGACAGCCTGGCCGACGATACCCGGCGCATACGCGAGCTGGATTTCAGCGGGCCCGCGGCCGAGGGGTCGGTGTTCCACGAAGTCGACTGTCTGAGCCGCAACCACAACAGCATGAAGGACGCCTTGCAGCGCCAGACCCACGCGCTGCAGGAGTCGCAGTCGAAGCTGTCGAGCCTGGTGGAAAACGGCCTGCTGCTGTCATCCGAACGGGATCGCGAGGCGCTTTTCCGCCACATCCTCATGGAGGGCAAGCGGATCTGCAACGCCGAAGCCGCGACCATGTACCTGAAAACCAGTCATGGCGCCTTGCGTTTCGCCCTGCGCTCGATGGACGACCCGCTGCCGGCCGACGAAATTCCGTTGCACGATCCGCTGACCGGCGCGCCCAACGAGGCTCACGTCTCCACCTATGCCGCGCTGCATAACCAGACCGTGGTCATCGACGACGTATACGCCGAAACCCGTTTCGACCTGAGCGGCACGCGCCACTTCGACGCCCAATCCGGCTACCGCACCGTGTCGATGATCACCGTGCCGCTGGCCGCGCGTCACGACGAGGTAATCGGCGTGCTGCAGTTCATGAACGCCCTGGACCCTCACAGCGGCGAGGTGGTGGCCTTCTCCGAACAGTCGCTGTCGTTCATCGAGGCCCTGGCTTCCCAGGCCGCGGTGGCCCTGGAAAATCAGAACCTGATCGAGGCGCAGAATGCGCTGATCGACGCGATGATCGAAATTCTCGCCGGCGCCATCGATGCCAAGAGCCCTTACACCGGCGCCCACTGCGAGCGCGTGCCGGCGCTCGCGCTGATGTTGGCCGAGGAGGCCTGCGAGGTCAGCGAGGGGCCGCTGGCGGATTTCCGCTTCAACACGCCGGACGAGTGGCGCGAGTTCCGCATCGGTGCCTGGCTCCACGATTGCGGCAAGATCACCACCCCGGAGCACGTGGTCGACAAGGCCACCAAGCTGGAAACCATCTACAACCGCATCCATGAAGTGCGCATGCGCTTCGAAGTGCTCCTGCGCGATGCGCAGGTCGCCCGCCTGCAGGCCATCCTCGACGGCGTGGAAGAGGCCGTTGCCGACGCCGGCTATCAACAGCAGTTCCAGCGGTTGCAGGAGGAATTCGCCTTCGTCGCCGACTGCAATATCGGCAGCGAGCTGATGGCGGAAGAACGCATCGAAATGTTGCAGCGCATCGGCGAGCGCACCTGGCAGCGGCATTTCGACGACCGGCTGGGTCTGTCGCAGGACGAGACCATGCGTCTCCAGAACCTGCCACAGGCGCCGCTGCCGGCGACCGAACGGTTGCTGGCGGACAAGCCGCAGCACATCTTCCCGCGTCCTCCGAGCAAGGCCCTCGATCCGAAATACGGCTTCCAGATCACGGTGCCGGAGCATCTGTACAACTTCGGCGAACTCTACAACCTCAGCGTCAGCCGCGGGACGCTGACGGCCGAAGAACGCTTCAAGATCAACGAGCACATCATCCAGACCATCGTCATGCTCGAATACCTGCCGCTGCCCGCCAATCTCAAGCGGGTGCCCGAATACGCCGGTACTCACCACGAGACCCTCCTCGGCACCGGCTACCCGCGCAAGCTGGACCGGGACAGCCTGTCGATCCCCGCGCGGATCATGGCCATCGCCGATATCTTCGAGGCACTGACGGCGTCCGATCGGCCGTACAAGAAGGCCAAGACCCTGTCCGAGTCGGTGGCCATCCTGGCCAACCTGCGAGACAAAGGCCACATCGACGCGGACCTGTTCGCCCTTTTCCTGCGCACCGGCCTGCCCCTGCGCTACGCACAGCGTCATCTGCGGCCCGAGCAGATCGACGAACTCGACATCGAGAAATACCTGTCCGGCGTGCCGGCTTGAGCGCGGCAATTGCATGTCTCTGCACCTGGCCCGCGATGATGGCAAGTTGAACCCATGCCTGGGCGCTAACGGTCGACATAGATGAACCGTCCTGAGCGGTTGGGTATCTGGCCATTGGAAAGGAGTTCTCCGGTGAGGGTGATCGATAGGCTGACGCGCTCGCTGAACCCGTTGCACGGCTTGCCGGAGGCGACGCGCCAGGACTTCGCCCACTGGTACCGGCAGGCCAAGCTGCCGCAGATCCGCTACGTCGCCTTCCTCACCATGGTGCTGTACCTGATCTACGCCGCCATCGAGCAGAACGTGGCCAGCGATCATCTCGGCCTGCGCCTGCTGGCGCACGGCATCCTGGTGCCCCTGGCGCTGTTGGCTGTCGGCCTGCTCAGCTACCGCGAGGCGGGGCAGCGCTGGATGCTGGTGCTGCTGTTCGTGGCGCCGGTGGGGGCGGTGGTCACCAACCTGCTGTTCAACTACGGCAAGCCGGACTTCGCCTACTTCGTGCCGGAGATCTACCTCAACCTGATGTGGACCTTCACCGTCTCCGGCCTGACCCTGCGCCAGGCCCTGCAGACGGCCGGCGCCTCGGTCGTGCTGCTGCTCGCCGTCACCCTGGGCGATGCCCTGCAGCCGGGCGTGCAGCGCCTGCACCTGATCTGGGTGCTGGCCTCCTTCTCCTTCGGCGTGCTGTGCGCGTTCGTGCTGGAGAAGGCGCACAAGACCATGTTCCTGCACCAGGACCGCCTGGCCCTGAGCGCCAGCGTCGATGGCCTCACCGGGCTGTGGAACCGCGCGCGCATCGACCAGCTGTTCGCCGAGGAAATCGCCCGCGCCCAGCGCTACGGCACGCCGTTCTCGGTGATCCTGCTGGACATCGACCACTTCAAGCACGTCAACGACCACCACGGCCATGCGGTGGGTGACAGCGTGCTGCGCCAGTTCGCCACGCTGCTGCGCGACAACGTGCGCAGCGTCGACAAGGTCGGCCGCCTGGGTGGCGAGGAGTTCTTGGTCATCCTGCCGGAGATCGACGCCCAGCAGGCCCAGGCCGCCGCGCTCACCCTGCAGGCACGCATCCGCCAGTTCGACTTCGACACCGTGCTGCGCAAGACCGCCAGCTTCGGCATCACCCACTACCTGGGCGACGAAAACCCGCAGAGCATGCTCGACCGCGCCGACCGGGCGCTGTACCGGGCCAAGGCCAATGGCCGGGACCGTATCGAAGTGCTCTGACAAGGCTTGTCATGCTCCGCCCGCCGGCAGGGCTCGACCGCTCCGGCCCGATCAGGCAAGGTGGCGCTCCCTCGTCTTCACCCGGACTCGTCATGTTCGAAATCCAGCCCATGAGCCCCGAGCTCTATCGCCAGCAGACCCGCCGCAGCACCTTCGTGGTGATCGCCATCTTCCTGGTGCTGGCCATGCTCTGCGCCACCGCCAGCACCCAGCTGTTCGGCGGCCCGCCCGGCGACAACTTTAAGTGGAACTTGCTCGGCGTGCTGTGCGGCATGGGCCTGACCATCGCAGTGGTGCGCCTGCAGCTGTGGCACCGCCCGTTCATGGCGGCGGCCGCCTACGGCTGGGGGCTCAAGCGCAGCCTGATGCGCGTCACCAACGTCATGCACCACGTCAAGGCTGGCGTGGCCGCGGGCGATGCCAGCGCCATGCAGCTGCTGCGCTTCTACCACCTGGGCGTGACCCAGATGCACCAGCTGGACGGCAACAGCGCCGACCTCAGCCACATGGTCCGCGAGATCGACGCGCACCGCGAGTTGATGGAGCAACGTGGGCTGGACGTGGAGCAGAAGCGCCTCGATCCGGCCTGGCTGGAAGCGGTGAAGGTCTTCAAGCCCTAAAGCAACAACGCCAGCCAGGTAGAGGCGAACAGCAACAGCGCCAGCATCTGGTTGAAACGCGTCATCCGCTGCGGCGACTGCAGCAGGCGCGCGCTGCCGGTGCCGAGCAGGGCCCAGGCGGTCATGCTCGGCACGGCCAGCAGCAGGAAGATCAGCGACAGCTGCAGCACGCGCAGGGCCTTGTCCGCACTACCGGCGGCGAACACGCTGACCACCGCGACCGCCATCATCCACACCTTGGGGTTCACCAGCTGCAGGGCCGCCGCGCTCAGCGGGCCCAGCTCGCGCGCGTCCGTTGTGTTCAGCGGCACGTCCGCGCTGCGCCACAGCTGCCAGGCCAGCCAGCTCAGCCACAGCGCGCCGAGCCAGCTCATCGCCAGCTGCACGCGCGGGTAGCGCAGCAGCGCCTCGCCCAGGCCCAAGCCCACCAGCAGCACGATCAGCGCCGCCGCCAGGCACGCGCCGAGCACCAGTGGCAGGGTGGCGCGCACGCCGAAGCGCGCGCCGTGGCTGAGCGCCAGGATATTGGTCGGCCCCGGCGTGATGGTGGCGACGAAGGCGAACAGCAGGAAGGGCAGCAGGGACTGCATGGCTCAGCCCCTCCAACCGTGACGAGAATGATGGGTACGCATGGCATGGCTTCTCCGTGTCAGGGAGGCTCATGCTGCGGCGTGGCGGCGGGTCAGTCTGGAAGCTTTGTGCAGCGGCGACGGTAGTCGGCAGGAGTGAGCCGGTAGGCGCGGCGGAACCAGCGGCCCAGGTGACTCTGGTCGGCAAAGCCCAGTGCGCAGGCCACATCGGCTGGCGTGTCGCCACGGGCCAGCCGCTGGCGTGCCTTGGCCAGGCGCAGCTGGATCAGGTAGGCATGCGGGGCGATGCCGAAGGCGCTCTTGAAGGCGCGGGTCAGGCGGAAGCGATCCACCCCGCAGGCCGCCGCCGTGTCGTCCAGGCCGATGTCCCGGTCGAAGTTGGCGTGCAGGTAGTCGCGGGCGCGCTGGGCCACCAGCGGCAAGCGCGGGTCCGGGTTCTGCCGTTTGCGCCACTGCAGGCGGCTGGTCATGCTGCCGAGCAGGTCGTCGATGGCGGTCTGCCGGACGATGCGCAGGTCGCCCTCGTGCAGCGTGTGGAAGGCGCGGAAGATGGCGCCGGCCATCGGGGCGTCGTTGTTGAGGATATGGGCGAAGCTCGGCGTGCTGTCCGCCGGCGCATGCTCGAACAGCGCGTGCAGCTCGCGCTCCAGCCACTGCGGGTCGATGTACAGCATCGAGTAGGTGAAGCCTTCCGCGGTCGGCGCGTGGCCGTCGTGGATCTCGCCCGGCTCCAGCAGAATCACCTTGCCCGGCGTGCTCAGGTGCCTCTCGCGGCGGCAGTTGAACTGCTGCACACCCTGCTCGGTAACGCCCACCAGGTAGCTGTCGTGCCAGTGCGGGTCGTAGGCGTGGCCCTCGAAATGGGCACGGATCGACTCGATGCCGGTGTCGGCATCCTGCGCGAGGTCGATCCAGTTGCGTGTGTCCACGGGGTTCTCCGAAAGGCGGCGCTCGGCCTGCCGTGACCTTAGCGCGTCCGCCTGCCGAGGTTTAGAAGATTTGTGCAGGCGGCCGGGTCGCTTATCCGATTGCCAGCACGCGTGCCGAGCGCAGCGCCGTCCTTTACCGGCGCCGGGGCATTCTCTAGAGTCAAAGCTACCGGTTCCGAGCTGTCCCGAGCGCCTGATGCCTTTCTCCGTCCTTGCCATGCTGCACTGCCGCCGGCTCCTGCTGGCAGTGGTCCTGTTCGTGCCGAGCCTGGCGAGCGCCGCCTGCGAAGCGACCCTGCGCTGGGACGACGACCCGCCCTACAGCATGCAGCTGGCGGATGGCGAAGTAGTCGGCTCCGCCGTCGACGGTGTGCGCTCCGTGCTCCAGGCCATGGGCTGCGAGGCGCGGCTGGTGCGCCTGCCCTGGGCCAGGGCCCTGCGCGAACTGGAGCAGGGCCGTCTCGACATCCTGCCCGGCGCCTACCGCAAACCCGAGCGCGAGGTGTATGCGCACTTCTCCGGGGTGGTCGAGGAGGCCTCGCGCAATATCCTGTTCATGCGCCGCGATGCCGCCGCCCGCTGGCCGGTGAGTGAGCTGCTGCAACTACGCGACACCACCTTCCGCCTGGGCGCGCAGCTGGAAGTCTCATACGGGCCGAGCTACCTGGAGCTGATCCGGACACCGGCCTTCCACGACCGCATGAAGTTCAACGCCAACCGCCTCAACCTCTGGCGCATGGCCGCCAAGGGGCGCATCGACGGGGTGATCGCCGACGAACACTCCGGCCAGCAGGAGATCGAGGAACTGGGCCTGAGCGAGCTGATCCAGCCCACGCCGGTGGTGGTGTCCAGCGAGGGCGTGGAAGTGGCCTTCAGCAAGAGAAGCGTGCAGCCCGAGTTCGTCCAGATGTATGCCGAGGTACTGCGCAAGCAGATCGCCGACGGCACCCAGGCGCGCATCAAGCAGCGCTACCTGCAACCCTGACTGCGGGCTGCCTGGTCTGGCGCTCTGTCCTCGCCAGCGGCGCTGGCAAACCCTGGCTAGGGCGGAGTAGGGCGGGCCGGCCTCAATCCTGTTCCGCACCGCCCTGGGTGCGTTCGAGAAAGTCGCGCATCAGCGCCGCCACTTCCTGCAGGTGGGTTTCCAGCAGCCAGTGGCCGCCATCCTCGAACAGGTGCAACTCGGCGTCCGGCAGGTCGCGCAGGTAGGCGCGCGCCGCGCCCTCGGGCATGAAGCCATCGCGCGGGCCCCAGAGAATCAGCGTCGGCGGCTGATGCTGGCGCAGATACATCTGGTAGTGCGGGAACCAGGCCAGATTCTCCTTGAGCCCGGTGATCAGCTGCAGGGCGATCTGCTGGCGGCGCGGCGTCATCAGCGCCCAGTGCAGCTGCCAGAGGTCCGGCGGAATGCGCGCCGCCACGTGTGGCTCCACGTCGTTGAGGAACTCGTCGCGAAAGCCCTCCAGGCTCACCGACTCGGCCAGCGTGCGTTGCGTCTCGTCGCTGGGGTTGGCGAAGAACTGCTTGAGCGCGGCGTACTTCGGCCCCAGCTGGTCCTCGTAGATATCGCCGTTCTGCACGATCAGCGCGCTGATGCGCTGCGGCCGGCTGATGGCCAGGCGCAGGCCGATCTGCGAGCCGAAGTCGTGCAGGTACAGGGCGAAACGCTCGATGCCCAGGCGGTTGGTGAAGCGCGCGAGGAAGTCCGCATAGCCGTCGAAGTCGTAGCTGAACTCGAAGGGCGTGCCCGAGTAGCCGCAACCGGGAAAGTCCGGGGCGATCAGCCGCCAGCGATCGGCCAGTAGCGGCAGCAGGTTGCGGAACTCGTAGGAGGAGCAGGGGTAGCCGTGGGGCAGGAGCAGCACCGGCGCATCTGGCGGGCCGGCTTCGCGGTAGAACACCTCGATGCCGTCCAGGTCCAGGCGCTGGTGGAGAACGTGAGCGGGCGGTTGCATGGGACCTCCCCGAAGGGTGCTGGTCCGGTTATGACAGCGCCTCGCGCTCGCCGATTGGGTCGCCCGCCGGATGGTCGCGGTGGCGCGGCTCAGCGCTTGTTGGCGATGTCCTTGATATACAGCGCTTCGACCTTCTCCCGCGCCCAGGGTGTTTTGCGCAGGAACTTGAGGCTGGAGTCGACGCTGGGGTCGTGGGTGAAGCAGCGAATGGCGATGAGCTGGCCGAGGCGGTCCCAGCCGTGTTTGTCGACCAGGGCCTGGACGATGGCTTTCAGGGGGAGGCCGTGGAGGGGGTCGTTGCTCATCGATAGGAACTCTATGTTAGGGCGAGCACTTTAGCGTGGGAGAAGATTTTTTGCTGTTCTCCCTATCTATAGATTTTCTCTCAGAGTGGATACTTTGGTGGGGCTATGTGGTTGGCCCCACCAAAAATCCGTTACCTCCCTTAGGGTTAAAAGCTCACCCAGATTTAATTCGGGGTGTGATGATGGCTATTAGTCGCTTGGACTTTCTCTGTCAGGAATTACTTTGGGATTTATTTTGCTGATCATTTTAGAGTTCGGTGTTTTACTGCCTGTACTATGCTTGGCTGCAGCCATCTTGATTAAGTATTCTATTTCTCCAAGAACTTTTGTGGATGCAAAGGAGTATCTGTATTGCGATCTAAGATTTGTGTAAATATCAAAAAGATAGAATGAATTATGTTGAACTTGAGATATGTATTTGCTGACTTCTTTGTGCCAGTCGCGAGGTCTTTTGGAGATAAGTAGAAGTATTAATGTGTGTTTGCTTAGCTCTGTGATTGAAGTGTTTTTTAGCTGATCGTAAAACAATGGCCCCATCTTCATTGAGAAGAGGTCGTCTGAGAATGTTCGAGATACTGAAGATGGGATCGTTGTGAGGATGCTCGAAAATCTTTCGATGAGAGTATTTCCATATTGTTCGCCAAGCAATATTATATGAACGCCATCGTATGTTGCGGATTTGTTTTCCATGAGCATTGGAAGGATTGTAAAGATCACTCTGGAAATTTGATCCCAGCATTTTAGTAGTTCAGATAGTAACTCTTTTTTCAGATCAATATTGGCGTAATCGCTATTCCTTAGGGCTCTAGAGCCGGCAGAGGTTGCTTGTACTAGTCGAACAAAATGATGTTCCGATAGAACGCTGCCAAAGGTTTGATTATATGGTCTTTTGCAGTCGTAATTTTTGTCTGCGTATCGATCCTTTATTATCTCTGGAAGATTCGACTCTGCTACTCCGTTGGCAACTTCCTGTTGCATTATCTCCTTTGTTTCTTCAGAGGAATTCCATTTTCCTAGACGATAAGGGTTGAGGTCTTCAGGTAGGCCGCAGTTGTCATGAACTGCTAGTCTAACTCGTTTTAGATCTTCCGTAAGTGTGCTAAGCGCATCTTCTCTGCGTCTGTCAATTCCGGTGTAGAATTCAATAAGCTCTGGGTATTGGGAGTAACGCATGTCCTCAAATATGTAGTCAGCGAACTCTTTGCTATGGTGCATACGTTGAGCTGCGAAGTAAAATAGCCAGTATGAGAATCGGAAGTAAAATTGGTCTCCTATTTGGGCGATTATATTATTCTCATATAGGACGTCGAAGACAACTTGTGTCTCAATGTCCATGAGTTGTGATCTTGCGTGGTCATTTATTTCGGTGAGGAATTTTGAGCGAGTAAATCCGTAAGCGCCATCCTTTATAAGCTGTTCGCAGAAATACCCCAAGGCATGTTCGCAGTCCTTAAGGTCTGGCTTGGATTTATAGGTTGGGATGTCATCTATATTGAATAGTAAAAAGAGTACTCGCTTTATTATCTCGGTGCGGTTAACTGGGTTCTCATCAAAGTCTATTTCGGAGACTTTTAGCAGTGTTAGGCAGTTCAGTGCGGTTCTGTGTAAATTAAGAACCTCCATGTCTGAGATTATTCTTGTGGTAATGCTGTTCTCGTCGCCAATCGTTTTCTTGTCGTTATAGAGGGAAACTATTTTCCTGATGCTTTCTCGTGGTAGTGACCAGAGATAGAGGTTCTCAGGCGTTCTTGCTAATGGCTTGGATTGGTTAATACTCAGGCTGTTTGTTGTTTGCTGCATGCATATTATTGGGATATTTGGGTATGTTTCATATATTTTATTTAGAAGTTTGATTCCGTCTTTTTCAGAAGGCGACCAAGAATCTAGCACCACGCACGATATATCCGTTTCTTGTCTGGATGCTTCCTGTAGTTCTTTATCCTGCTGCTTTAAAATGGCTTCTCTGTGTGGCTTTGTGTTTCTGGCATCTAAATATAACCAGAATGTATTTTGTTTGGTCCATGCATCATGTATTAGATAGTGCGATAGACATGTTAGTCCATGTTGTGGTGGTGCACTTATTAGTAGGTCTCGTGGGGATTTTGTTATCTCTTCTGGTGTAATAAAGGTTGCGGACTCTTGTCTGTCCCCGTTCTCCGCTTCTGTTGATATTGTTGGAGCTATCCATTCGTTGGTGTGATTGGAGAATAGTTTTAATGCTTCTTTTAGTCGAGTGGCTAAGAGTTTCTCGGTAATAGCTGCGTCAATAGTGCTGCCCGATGGTTTTTGCTTTTCTGCTACGGTCGTGTTGGTTTTTATAATGCGGCTGGGGAAGTTAAACTCCCATTTCCCAAATGGAGCATGCTGTGGAATAGGCTGGATAGTCCAGTCGCACCCTGCTTTCTTCGTAAGCAGATGCACTACGCCCGACTTGCTACTGAAGTCCAGAGATACGAGGTTGACCCCAAATTCCTCGGAGCTGGACGCTCCAACCGCTCCGGCAGCAATCATGATGTTGTTTTGGCTAGGCGTTACCCATGCGTTGTGGCTGTGCCCATGTAGCCAGAAGTCATATTTTGTTGGTATCGATGCAGTTGCAATGTTTCTGTCTGAGTTATTTAGCCAGTCAGTCGGATGATGAATCAGCCCTATTTTAATATCGCATCCTTTTGCTTCTTCTTGTGCTTTATTGAATTGCCAGTTCGCAGCAAGCCATAGGTTCCTATCGTCTTCGGGGCCAGAGCATGTCCAAGCAGAGTTAAAGCCTGATACTCCTATTTTCACATCATTGATATTTATTGTTTTGGAATAGCGATGTCTGCCTTCGGGATCATGCTGATGCGGTAAATAGTTTTTGACGAAATCTCCATATTCGTCAAGCCTGGAGATGATTGTCAGGAACTCTTTGCTCTTGTCTTGAAATCTTTGATTTATTTTATCAATGTGTTGATGTGAGGCCCCTGCCCAGCGGATTAAGGTCTCTTGTGCATCTTGATTTATCTTGTTTCTATTAATGTCGTGATTGCCCGGTACGATGAATAGTCTTTCTTTTGCTAAAGGCTTCCCGTCTTTTCCACATGCATTTAACAGTTTGTTGAAGAAATTTTCTGCGTCGGAATATTGTTCGTGGAGTGGTGCGTTAGAGCTCTCTCCAAAGGCTATGTCGCCGGTGCAAAAAATTAAGTCAGGTAGCGGCAGTTCTTTCTTGGAAAATGATTCTGAAAGATATTCTAGTAGAGAGTCTATTGACTGGTTGTCTCTCCATTGGCTGCGCGGGTGGAAATGAATGTCGGATATGTGTAGCCAGTTTATATTCATTTCTTCTCTTTAATCATCGGCGGAAGGTTTTATATTTGTTGTACTCAAGGCTCGCTGTGTCTTAATACTTCTTGCTTACGAATTACTAAAGATTAGAGCTAGTAGGCGAATATATCTGAGAGCAGATATATTCCTGGAGGAGTTATTGGCTGAGGGGAGGCGGTGAGCAGCCTCCAGAAGTCGAAACGCATTTCAAATTCCTTATCGCGCCGAGCCAGCTCGGCTAACCGGCCCAGTGGGCCGACATCCTGTTCGGCGATGCGGTTGGGGTGGCGCATCGCCAGTAGCGTTATCCGAACTTAGCTAATGCCAACCACGTCACGCAAGTTGTCCTTTCAGTCAGTGCGTGAATTTCTCTCTCGGGTAGCCTCTCGCCGCTGCCGCTTCGCTGTCATTCCGACCTTTGCTCGTGTCTTATCGACAGCGTTCCGCTGTTGTCATGACGACTTCTGTATTTCTCAACCGTATGAAATTAAAGAGAAAAATATCTGGCATGAAAGCTGAGTAGCTCCCGGCGCAACGCCTACATAACGGAGTACTCAGATGAATCGCTTTGCCTTGCTTGCTTTCAGTATCGGCCTGCTGGCCGTGCAATCCGTTCAGGCCGCCGAGGTGGTGGCGGAGCAGGAAGAGAACTCGGTCGGCACCGGTTTCGGTGGGCTGACCGGGTTGATGGTGGGGGCCGCAGCCGGTGGCCCGGTTGGGGCTGTGGTTGGTGCGGCGGTGGGTGGCTGGGGTGGGGCGCAGGTGCAGCGTGCCAGTGGCCAGACCGGTACCGCCTACATCGTGCGTGACGAAGCGGGCGAGGAGCGCTGGATTCGCTCGCCGCAGCAGCGCTTCGAGCGCGGCCAGCGCGTGGACCTGCGCCAGGGGCGGCTCTATCCCCATTGATCCCTGTGTTGCTGCTCCGGGCCTGGTCCGGGGTGCGCCCTTTTTTTCCTGTTTCGAGGTAGTCATGAACGATCAATTCGAACAACGCCTGGCGGTGGTGACCGGCGCCAGTTCCGGTATTGGCCTGGCCGTGTGCGAGCAGCTGTTGCAGCGCGGTGCGCGGGTGCTGGCGATGTCTCGCAGCCTGGGTGGGCTGGAGCCGCTGTTGGCGCGGTATCCCGAGCGGCTGTTCTGGTTCGAGGGCGACGTGACCCGCGAGGCGTCGCTGCAGGCCCTCGCCGAGCGGGCTGCCGAGCTGGGCGAGGTGCATTACCTGGTGCCCAACGCGGGCATCGCCAAGCTGGCGCCGGGCAGTGATCTGCAGGCGTTCGACGAGCAATGGCGCATCAACGGCGCCGGCGCGGTGAATACCTTTTATGCGCTGAAGGCGCAGCTGGCGCGGCCGGCGTCGGTGGTGTTCATCAGCACCTTTCTGCGCCACCTGGGCTTTGTCGGCCTGGGTGCGTACATCGCCACCAAGGCGGCGCTGTCCAGTTTGGTGCGCAGCATGGCGCTGGAGCATGCGGGCGAGGGCCTGCGCCTGAACCTGGTGTCGCCGGGCCCGACCGCCACGCCGATCTGGAACAGCCTGGGCCTGGCGGACGAGGCGCTGGCCGGTGTGGCCAGCGAGGTGAGCGCGCGCCTGGTGGACAACGAGTTCCTCAGTTCCGAGGCGGTAGCCGAGGTGGTGTTGTTCCAGCTGTCCCACGGCGCGCGTGGCGTGTACGGCCAGGACTGGGTGGTGGACAAGGGCTACACGCTGCGCTGAGGAACGGGGTGGCTGCATGGCGCGTTGGCGCTCCTGCCGGCATGGGCGCAGGGGCGTCGGGCGCCTGTTCGGCGCGGAAGCAGCTCGTCCGAACCGACCGGGGGTTGGCGAACTCGGATGGACTCACGCGGTCTGTCACCCGTCGGTCCGTTTGCGCCTTTACGGGTTGTCGACGTGGTCGTGCCCGCTTGCGGGCTCCGTTCCCCTGTCTGGTGAAGATTGCCCATGCTCTTGTCCCGTCTGCGTTCCGTGATTGCCTCTTTCTTCCAACCCCGCGTGCTCGGCAGCTGCTTGCTGGGCACTTTGTACGCCGCCGGCGCGCAGGCCGAGGAGGGCGCGCAGAATTCGCGCTGGGTCAGCGACAGCCTGAGCACCTATGTGCGCAGCGGCCCCACCGATGGCTACCGCATCGTCGGCTCGCTCGGCTCGGGGCAGAAGGTCGAGCTGCTGCGCAGCCAGGGCGACTACAGCCAGGTGCGCAGCGATAACGGCGACAGCGTATGGATTCTCACCCGCGACCTGCAGAGCGTGCCCGGCCAGGCCGAGCGCCTGCCGCAGCTGGAGCAGAAGGTGGCCGACCTGAGCGCCGAGCTGAAGGGCATCGACGACACCTGGAACACCCGTGTGCAGGGCATGCAGGAGACGCTGGATTCGCGCAAGAAGTTGATCGATGAGCTGCAGGCCACCCGCAGCGACCTGGACAGCCAGTTGAACCAGGCCCAGGCGGAACTGCGCGAGGCTCAGGCGCAGCTGGGCGGCGAGAACAAGCAGGTGCTGATGCGCTACATGGTGTATGGCGGCAGCATCGCCGGCGCCGGCCTGCTGGCCGGGTTGCTGCTGCCGACCGTGCTGCGCGTGCGGCGCAAGCGCAACGACGGCTGGGTGTAAGCGCCTGCCGCGACCTGCTGATGCCCCGAGCGGCAGGGCGTGCCTGCGCTTTGAGCCGCTACAGGCTCCGGGCCGCATCACGCAGCGATCATTGCACCGTTGAGACCTGGCCGAGGGCGCCCCGGGGAAGCCGTTCCCTTTGGTATGCCGAGGCGCCTTGCGCGGAGGATGCGTCTGCCGGCGACGTGGGGTCGCCGGCGATCCCCGAGACCAGGGAGCAGGACATGTCCAACTGAACATACAACGGTGAAGCCCCGGACCATCACGGCGGCCGGTGGGTGTACTACGTGGTCGCAGGTTCGGCCTACGGCTTCCAGAGCAACCGCGTGTACAAGGCTGAGATCACCTACAACAAGACGCTGCACCTGGACCACGCCGACCAGCCGATAGCGGCGGATACCCATGTGACCGCCCATGTGCAGTACACCGACAAGGCCAGCGCCCTGGCGGCTCGTGGTGCATTACTACCCGCTGGTCGGCAACTACACCGGCCAGCTGGCGGCGTTGCCGCTGGAGCTGCAGCAGTACGTGATCGACGCGTTGCAGCAGATGGCGCAGCTGCCCTGAGCGTGGCGAGGCGGCCTTGCGACCGCCTCGTGGTTCAGTGCTGGATGCCGGCGCGCTTGAGCAGTTGCTTGCAGCGCTCGGACAGGTGCACCACGCGCAGGTGCTTGCCGGCCTTGGCATAGCGCTCGCGCAAAGTGTGCAGCGCGGCGATGGCGGAGTAGTCGACGAAGCTCAGGTGGCGGCAGTCCAGCGTCACCTGGTCCGGGTCCTGCGCCACGTCGAACAGGTTGAGGAAGGGCGTGGTGCTGGCGAAGAACAGCGTGCCGTGGGCGCGGTACAGCTTGCTGCCGTCGGGCTGCGCGTTGCTGTCCACATACAGTTCGCGGGCGTGGTGCCAGGCGAAGTTCAGCGCGGCGATAACGATGCCGCACAGCACGGCGGTGGCCAAGTCGGTGAACACGGTGATCACGGTGACGGCGACGATCACCAGCACATCGTTGGCCGGCACCTTGCCGAGCACGCGCAGCGAGCCCCAGGCGAAAGTCTGCTGCGACACCACGAGCATCACGCCGACCAGCGCGGCCAGCGGGATCAGCTCGATCAGCGGCGAGAGGAACAGCACGAACAGCAGGATCATCACCCCACTGACCACGCCGGACAGGCGGCCGCGGCCACCGGAGCTGAGGTTGATCACGGTCTGGCCGATCATCGCGCAGCCGCCCATGCCGCCGAACGCGCCGGAGACAATGTTGGCCGCGCCCAGGGCCACGCACTCGCGGTTGGTGTGGCCGCGGCTCTGGGTGATTTCGTCGGTGAGGTTGAGGGTGAGCAGGGTTTCCAGCAGGCCGACCAGCGCCATGAGGATCGCGTAGGGCGCGATGATGCGCAGGGTCTCCAGATTCCAGGGGATGTCCGGCAGGGCGAACTGCGGCAGGCCGCCGGCGATGTGCGCCATGTCGCCGAGGGTGCGGGTGGGCAGGCCGAGCAGGTAGACCAGCAGGCCGACGCCGAGGATGGCCACCAGCGCCGGCGGCACCGCGCGGGTCAGCTTCGGCAGCAGGTAGACGATGGCCATGGTCAGCGCCACCAGGCCGAGCATCCAGTACAGCGCCGCGCCCTTGAGCCAGCCTTCGCCTTCGTGGAAGTGCTCCAGCTGCGACAGGGCGATGACAATGGCCAGGCCGTTGACGAAGCCGAGCATCACCGGGTGCGGCACCATGCGCACCAGCTTGCCCATGCGCAGCACGCCGAACAGGATCATCAGCAGGCCGCCGAGCAGCACCGTGGCCAGCAGGTATTGCACGCCGTGCTGCACCACCAGGGCGACTATCACCACCGCCATCGAGCCGGCCGCGCCGGAGATCATTCCCGGCCGGCCGCCGAACAGGGCGGTGATGGTGCAGATGATGAAGGCGCCGTACAGGCCCATCAGCGGGTTGAGCTGGGCCACCAGAGCGAAGGCGATGCACTCGGGCACCAGGGCGAAGGACGAGGTGAGGCCGGCCAGGATGTCGGCGCGCAAGCGGGCGATTTTCATGCGGTACCTGAGGGCGGACCGGCCGGTGCGGGTCGGTCGCTGCGGTGAAAACGGGTGGCGGATGTTACGGGGTGGCGCTGGCCGGCGGCCAGCCGCCAATCAATTCAACCGGTAACGCGCCAGGTCCTGGGCGCTGAGTACCTTCATGCGCTGCGGCTCGATGGCCTGCATGTCGGCGGCCAGGCTGGGCGCCACGCCCATGTCGCGCAGGTAGGCGGCCGGGTTGGCGGGCATGCCGCCGAGGCGCGCCTGGGCGGATTCGCCGGCGGGGAAGTGCGGGCGATGGATGCCGACATAGCCGCGCACGGTCTTCTTGCGGCCGGCGGCCAGCAGGTAGACGCAGCTGCCCTGGCACACGCCCTTGGCCGGCACCAGGGTGTCGAAGCCGGTTTCGCGCAGCAGGCGGCCCATGCGCATGGCCTCGGCGGCGCTGCCGCCGATGTTGTCGAGCAGCAGGATCTTGCGGGCGAACTTGCCGGGGTGGGCCTGCAGGCCCTTGAACAGCGCCTCGTAGTCGCCGGGGGCGATGTCTTCGGAAATCTTGGCGATCAGGATGCGGCCGATGTTCTTCTGTTCGGCGGCTTCGACTTCGACCTTGGCGAGGACGGGGCTGGCGCACAGGGCGGCGACGCAGAGGAGGGCGATGCGAATCATGGATCGGCGGTTCTGACGGCAATTACTCGGCCGCAGAAGATACCCGGAGCGACGCCTGCGCGCACCTGCCGCGCGCCGGCCGGGCTCAGTGCTCGATGGCCAGCGCCACTTTCGGGCAGCGGGCTTTGTCACTGCTCGGTTGGCATCTGCCCCAATTCTCGGCGCGGTCTTCTCCAGCAGCTCGTGGAGAACGTGAGTTCGACCCTTGAGCGGCAGGCAGGAGGGCGAGAGCGAAGGCGTTGCACGTGGCGATTCGTCCGTGGAAATCGTGGCCGGGACATGCGGCCTGCGGGCGAACTGGGCCAACGGCCGCTTGCCCTACAAGCCGTGGCCGGTGAGCTCAGCGGCGTCCGGGAATCACCAGGCCGCGCACCACCGCCGGGCGGGCGAGGAAGGCGTCGAGCACACGGCGCACGTTGGCGAAGCGCTGGAACTGCACCAGGTCGCCGGCCTCGTAGAAGCCGATCAGGTTGCGCACCCAGGGGAAGGTGGCGATGTCGGCGATGCTGTAGGCGTCGCCCATGATCCAGTCGCGGCCTTGCAGGTGCTGGTCGAGCACGCCGAGCAGGCGCGCCGACTCGGCCACGTAGCGGTCGCGCGGGCGCTTGTCCTCGTAATCCTTGCCGGCGAATTTATGGAAGAAGCCGAGCTGGCCGAACATCGGGCCGATGCCGCCTATCTGGAACATCAGCCACTGCAGGCACTGGTAGCGCGCGGCGGCGTCCTGCGGCAGCAGCTGGCCGGTCTTGTCCGCCAGGTAGACGAGGATGGCGCCGGACTCGAACAGGGCCAGCGGCTCACCGTTCGGCCCGTTGGGGTCGAGGATGGCAGGGATCTTGTTGTTGGGGT
Source organism: Pseudomonas sp. GD04019 (assembly GCF_029837695.1). Classification (GTDB taxonomy): domain Bacteria; phylum Pseudomonadota; class Gammaproteobacteria; order Pseudomonadales; family Pseudomonadaceae; genus Aquipseudomonas. The sequence goes on along the minus strand of NZ_JAOEEA010000001.1, from coordinate 77,959 downwards.
TGAGCGAGAGAAACTCCGGGCTGAGCTGGTCGTTGGTCTCGAAGCTGACCAGGTGCGGCTCGTAGTCCAGGCCGGTCTCTTCCAGCATGATCGAGACCTTGACGCCGTTGGGCGTGGGCAGCGAATACAGCTGCAGAACGTCGGGCCGGGTGGCGGGCCATTTGCGCGTGATGGGGAAGGTGGAAAGGTCTGGCATGGGTACTCCGGAGAACTGGCGACTTGGTCAGGATAGCCGGCCGCCGAGGTGGGCGACATCCTTACCTGACTCGACGGAAGCCGGTATGGTTCGCCTTTGCTTTTTGTCGACCACGGAGAACCCCATGAGCCTGCACGGAACCTATGACGAGCAGAACATCTTCGCCAAGATCATTCGCGGCGAGGCGCCTTGCTACAAGCTGTACGAGGACGAGGACGTGCTGGCCTTCCTCGATCTGTTCCCGCAGTCCTACGGCCACTGCCTGGTGATCCCCAAGCACGCGCCGGCGCGCAACCTGCTGGAGATCGACGACGCCAACCTGGCCAAGGTGATGAGCGTGGTGCGCAAGCTGACCCAGGTGGTGGTGGACGAGCTGGAACCGGCCGGCGTGCAGATCGCCCAGTTCAACGGCGCCCCGGCGGGGCAGACGGTGTTCCACATCCACGTGCACATCGTGCCGCGCTACGAGGGCGACAAACTCGGCATCCACGCCACCAACCAGGGCGATGCGGAAGAGCTCAAGGCGCTGCAGGCGCGGCTAGTGAAGCGCATCAACGGCTGATCGGTTCGGTAGGGCGGGTGTAACCCGCGATCAGGTCACGCGGGTTTCACCCGCCCTACGTTCCGCGATACGAAAAAGCCCGGCCTAGGCCGGGCTTTTGTTTTGACGAGTCTCAGAGGGGTAGCCCGGATGCAATCCGGGGCGAAGCTGCCTGTTTCCCGGATTTCATCCGGGCTACGTGGCGTGGTTGGTCAGGAAGCCGGAGTGTTCAGTGGCCAGACCGAGAGAGTGATGCGAACGCCGCGCTCCTGCTCGTCCTCCAGAGTGACGGTGAATACACCGGCGGCATTTTCGCCGCTCCACTGGGCGACCTGACCGTCGTCGACGATTTCGCTGTCGCCGGCCAGTTGGCGATAGTGCTCCAGCAGGTCGTCGAAGCTGGCGTGGCTGAACAGCACTACTTCGGCGGTGCGCAGCGGTTGGCCGGAGGCCTCTTCCCAGCCAGTGTCGAAGATGTCGCCGGCCATCGGCGCCGGTGCCACGTATACGCCGTCGCGCATGGCTGTGCTCAGCTTGGCGCGCTTGGGCAGTAGCTCCAGCATGACGTCGGGTAGTGCCAGTTCCTTGCCATCCCAGCCGGGTGCATCGGTATCCGGCTCGACATACTCGACCTTGGCGATTTGCTGTACCTGGTCCTTCGAGCCGCGGACTTCGGCGAGATTGGCCAGCAGCGGTGGCAGCTGATCGGCCCAGTCGCGTAGCGGCTGGGCGCTGTCGCGAGAGGTACCGGCTGGCAGGAAGATGGTCAGAGTGGCTGCCGGTTCCTTGTAGTAGCAGGTCACTTCCTGGGTTTCTTCGTCTGGCAGGCAAGGGCCGTGCACCAGGCCTATGGCCACCAGCTTGCGACCCTCGATCAACAGTGCGGCACGCTCGTAGCCGCCAGTCATCTTGTTCTCCGAGGCGATCAGCCGGCGGCCATTGGGCAGTTCGGCCGTGACGATGTCCATGGAGGAGTTGAGTGATTCGAGTACTTGTTCGAGCACCAGCGTGTTGTCTCTGATATAGCTGGCGCGGCCATAACCCAGCAGCTTCTCCACGGCGCTGCGCACCTGTGGGTCTCGGTCCAGACGGTATGGCGCGTTGCCTTGCTGGGCGGGTTCGAATGTCTTCAGGACCACCCCTTGGCTGGCGGGGTGGAGAGCTGGGGCAGCCTGAGCGGAGGTGATGCTGAGGGTGCCGATGAGCAATGCCTGGAATAGCCGGTGCAAGAGCATGTGAGTTCCTTCTCGAAGTAGGGCTCGCCTGTCCTTGGGCGAGTACCGGGGCATTCTAATCAATGCCCCGGCACGTCGACATGACCGACGCCACGCTCTGGCGCTGTCGTTGTGTTCAGCGATTGGCGATGGCGCGCTGGTTGGACAGGTAGATGTTGTCCGGCTGCGGCACTTCGCCGGTGGCCAGGGCGTTGAGCCATTCATCGGTGCTGAGCACGGCGGCGAAGCCGGTGTGCATGACCACGGTGAACACCCGGTGGATTTCCTCGGCGGTGGCCGAGCCCATGGCGTTGCGGTAGGGCGGCGAGCCGGCGGCGTCGTGCAGCAGTTCGACGTTCCAGCCTTCGTGGTGAGCCTGGCGCACGGTGGAGTCGTCACAGTTGTGGGTCATGTAGCCGATCACGCTGAGGGTGTCGATCTGGTGCTGCTTGAGGTAGGCGGCCAGGTCGGTGCCGGCGAAGGAGCTGGCCATCTGCTTCTGGATGAAATGGTCACGCGGGCGGTCCGCGACCAGCGGGTGCAGTTCGGCGTTGTAGCTGCCGGTGGCGAAGATCGGCGCGCCTTCCGGGGTCAGGTGCTGGATGACGATGACCGGGATGCCGGCGGCGGTGGCGGCATCCATGGCGCGGCCGATGTTGTGCATCGACTGCTCGATGGGCGGGTACTCGATGCGCAGGTTGCCGGTGACGTATTCGTTCTGCACATCGATGACGATCAGGGCGCGTTTCGGTTGCTGGCTCATGGTGGGTTCCTCTTGTTTGGCGGGGTGGCTGTCGATGGGCAGATTGTTGGCCTGTCGCGCCTGTCGCTGCGAGTGGCCCTGAAGCCAGCTTGCGCTAAGATCGGGCCAAACCTTTGGATCGGAACAACGCCATGTCTGCCCATCGCATCGCCGTGGTCGCCTTCGACCACATCACGCCGTTCCACCTGTCCGTGCCCTGTGTGGTATTCGGCGACCTGGGGCCGGGTGGCGAGCTGTACGAGTTGCGCGTGTGCGCTGCCGAGGCGGGGACGCTGACCACCACGGCCGGCTTCGCCTTGCAGGTCGAGCATGGGCTGGAGGCGCTGGAGTGGGCGCAGACGGTGATAGTGCCGAGCTGGCATGACCCGGAGGAGCGGCCACCGCAGGCGTTGCTGGAGGCATTGGTGGCGGCCCATGCGCGTGGTGCGCGGCTGGTCGGCCTGTGCCTGGGCGCGTATGTGCTGGCAGAGGCAGGCCTGCTCGACGGCCTGCGCGCCACCACCCACTGGGCCTGGGCCAACGACTTCGCCGAGCGCTATCCGCAGGTGACGGTGGATGCCAATGTGCTTTATCTGGACGACGGAGGCCTGCTGACTTCGGCCGGCACCGCCGCCGGCATCGATTGCTGCCTGCATCTGCTGCGCCAGCAGCATGGTGCCGAACTGGCCAATCGGGTGGCGCGGCGCCTGGTGGTGCCGCCGCATCGCCAGGGCGGCCAGGCGCAGTTCATCGAGCAGCCGCTACCGGCCACCTCCCGCGACGACCGCCTGGCCGGATTACTGGACTGGGTGCGCGCCCATCTCGACCTGCCGCACAGCCTGGACAGCCTGGCCGAGCGCGCGCTGATGAGCCGGCGCACCTTCACTCGGCACTTCCGCCAGCTCACCGGCATGACGGTGGGCGACTGGCTGCTGGCCGAGCGCCTGGCTCTGACCCAACGCCTGCTGGAGAGCACGGAGCAGGGTGTGGAGGCCATCGCCACACTGGCCGGGTTCGGCTCGCCGGTCTCGCTGCGCCACCACTTCGGCCGCGCCTTCGGCGTGTCGCCCAGCGCCTGGCGCCAGACCTTTCACGGCTAGCCGGTGCGCGGGCAAAAAGAAGCCAGGCCCAGGGGAGGGGCCTGGCGTGAGTGAAACCTCAGGAGGCGCCGGCCGGGGTGCAGGTCAGCTTGCCGTCGCTGGTGGCGCCGGCGGCGCGGGCATCCACACGCAAGGTGGCGCTTTCACCCGGCTCCAGACTGACCCGCTGGACCTGGGGATCGGCGGCAGTGGGTCCCGGGTCGACCTCGCATTGCACCGCCTGGGTCTCATGGTTGGTCAGCTTGAGCACCAGGGTGGCGTTGCCGGTGACCGGGCCCGCACCGGTGTTGTCCTGGGCGGTCAGCGGGCTGGTGGACGTTTCCACCTGCAGGCCATTGAGGTGTTCCGTCAACTCGCCATCGGCCATGGCCAGCAGCGGCAGGCAGGCGGCGAGGCCGCCAATCAGCAATCGGTTCATGTCGTTCTCCTCTCGGGGTTACTGAGTGGTAGAGGGCGGCGCTGTGCGCGAGGTTCAGGATTTTCGCCGACAGGCACATGGCCTCTTGAGCCGCGGCGCCTAAGCGCCAATACTGGCCCGACCCCACGACGCCCAAGGAGGGCTTCCATGCGCCGGTTCTTCGCCGTTCTACCCCTGGTTCTGCTGGCTGGTTGTTCGTCGTTCCGCCCCGATCCCGAGCACATCACCCCGGTGCCGAGCGACCGCTTGCTGGCCTTCCAGGAGGAGCACCAGAACGGTGGCCGGCTGATCGTCAATCGCGACATGGGCCTGATGGGCGGCGGCTGCTACGTAGCCATCGAGGTGGACCGCAAGGTGGCCGCGCGCATCGGCATGGCCGAGGTGGCCAGCTTCAACGTGCCGGCCGGCACTCGCGTGCTGGGCCTGACCATCGACAAGATGGACGACACCCTGTGCGGCATGGGCCGCCTGCACAAGGAGCTGGCGGTGAAGGTCGCGCCGGGCAGCACCCAGTACTTCCAGGTGGTCAGCGAGAACCGTGGCGGCTTCGACATCCGCCCCGACGCCAATCCGCCTGGGCTACAGTGATGTGCGAACGGCCGCCTCTGACGCGGCCGCTTTTTTTTCCGCCTAGCGAGGGAACACCCATGGATCGCTTCCCGCGAGTTGCTCTCGCCACGCTGCTGCTGACCAGCATGCCGGTGCTGGCCAAGGACTGGCCACCCGGTGTGCGTGAGACCTTCCAGCAGAGCTGCGTGAACAGCGCCGGCCAACCCCTGGGCCAGCAGCGCGCGCAGCAGTATTGCGACTGCACGGTGTCGAGCATTGACCGCGACTTCTCCGCCAGCGAGATCGCCACGCTGGAAAAGGCCGAACTGCCGGAGCCGCTGATCCAGCGCCTACAGCAGGTGTCCCAGCAGTGCCTGGAGCAACTGGGCGGGCAGGGCTAGCGATAGCGCGCGAGGATGGCGTCGAACTCGCCGTCCTGCTTCATCCGCACCATGGCGCGCAGTAGCTGCTGGCAAGGTCCGCCCTGCTCAGCAGCTCGCCGGCCACCTTCTGCGCCAGGGCCTATCTGCAGGTCGTAGAGACCTGTTCGTCGCGCTCGTCGGCATGCCCCAGCTCCCGATCACCGAGAAACGCAGCGGCGCATGGCTAGGGGCGCCAGAGCGGATGATTGCCCATCTGCTCGGCGGCCCAGTCGACGAAGGCGCGCACCCGTGCCGACAGGTGCCGCGAGTAGGGATAGACCAGGCTCATGGGCATGCTCTCCAGCTGCCATTCCGGCAGCAGCTCCACCAGCCGCCCTTCGGCCAGCGGCCGCTCGGCCTCGGCGGTGGGCACCGTGACGAAGCCCAGGCCGGCCTCGGCGGCGGCCACGTAGGCGCCGCCGCTGTTGAAGCGCATGGCCGGCTCCTGTTCGATGGTGAAACGCTCGTCGCCACGCTGCAGCACGTTGACCTTCTGCCGCCCGCTGGCCGGGTAGACGAAAGCCAGGTAGCGCAGCGCGGCCAGATCCCGCGGGTGGCTCAGAGGCGCCTTGTCGGCCATGTAGCTGGCCGAGGCGCAGACGGTGAAGCGCATCCTGCCGATGGGTTTGCACACCAGGTCCGGGTCGTGCACCGGGCCGCCGCGGATGGCGCAGTCCACGCCTTCCTGCACCAGGTCGACGACCCGCTCGCTGCAGCCGACGTCCAGGCGGATCTGCGGATAACGCGCGACGAAGTCGGGCAGGGCAGGAATGACCAGAAAGCGCCCGACAGGGGTGGGCATCTCCACCCGCACTCGGCCACGGGCCAGGCCGCGGTTCTGCGACACGGTGGTTTCCAGCTCGTCGAGGTCATCGAGTACGGCGCGGGCGCGCTCGTAGTAGGCGCTGCCGTCGGTGGTCGGTGACACCCGGCGAGTGGTGCGGTGTAGCAGCTTGACGCCGAGCTGGGTTTCCAATGCCACCACCTGGCCGGATACCGTGGTCTTGGCCAGGCCCAGCGCATCGGCGGCGCGGGTGAAGCTGCCCAGTTCGACTATGCGGCAGAAGGCGCGCATCGCTTCCAGGCGGTCGAAGGCCATTGTCCGTTTCTCCGCACAATGTTTACGTTGCTGGCCAATTTATCTCGTTATGGCTGATCAATACAGTGGCGACCATTCCCGGTACGACATCGGGTCTCTTTCGGAGAAGCCGCCATGATGACCAGCAAGCGCAACAACTATCACCAGACCGCCCCGCACGTGTTCAAGGCCCTCTATGCCCTGGAACAGACCCAGGCGGCCTTCCCCCTGGAAGGCTCGCTGCGCGAGCTGATCAAGGTGCGCGCCTCGCAGCTCAATGGCTGCGCCCTGTGCCTGGACATGCACAGCGCCGATGCGCTGAAGCAGGGTGAGTCGGCCCGCCGCCTGCTGGCTCTCGGTGCTTGGCACGACGCGCCGTTCTTCAGCGAGCGCGAGCGTGCCGCCCTGCTTTGGACCGACGCCATGACTCAACTGACCGAGGGCCATCCCTCGGACGCGGTCTACGAGCAGGTGGCGGCGCAGTTCGGCGAGAGCGAGATCGCCGAGCTGACCCTGGCCATCGTCACCATCAACGCGTGGAACCGCTTCGGTGTCGGTTTCGCCATGCAGCCGGCGAAGTGATCGTCATGCGCAGGTCGCTAGCGATATTCGTCCTGTCCGCCCTGGCCAGCGCCACCGCGCTAGGCCATGGCGGCGCGGGTGACGAGACGGTAACGCCGGTGGCGGCGGCCGAGCTGCCGGCATCGCCCGGCAGCCACGCCCAGGCGCTGCGGGTGGAGTTTGCACCGGGCGCCACCTCACGGCCGCATACCCACCCGGGCGCGGTGTTCGTGGTGGTGGTCAGCGGTGAGGTGGAATCGGCCCTGGATGGCCAGCCGGCGCAACGCTTCAAGGCCGGCGATGCCTGGTACGAGGCGCCGGGTCAGCTGCACCGCATCACCCGCAATCCCAGCAGCACACAACCGGCGACGCTGGTGGCCTGGCTGCTGTCCGACGGCAAGACCGCGCTGGTCAAGCCGGTCGTCCACTGACATCACACGAGCGGGGCGTTCCCCGCAGGAGACCGCCATGTTCCGCGCCGTGCTGATCGAAACCCTGTTGCTGGACGAAACCACCTTGCAGCAGCGCATCGAGGCGTTGGCCGGGGCGCGCGAGTGGCGCCTGGAGGCGCAGGGCGAAGGCTGGCTGTTGTGGCTGGACGACTCCAGGGACAGTGCGCGCCTGTGTGGCGCGCTGCTGGCCTGCAGTTGGTTGCGGCGGCTGGATTTCGTCGTTTAGCGGGTGAGCGGCAGGGCCAGGCCCATGGCGGCGAACAGCCCGCCGCAGCAACGGTTGAAGCCGCGGCCGGCGCGCTCCAGCCAGGGCCGGGTGCGTTGCGCGGTGCGCGCCAGCAGGTATTCCACCACGCCTTCGACCAGGGCGAAGGTGGCCGCCATCACGGCGAACTGCAGCCACAGGCTGCGCGACGGGTCGAGGAACTGCGGCAGGAAGGCGCCGAAGAACAGGATCACCTTGGGATTGGACAGGGCCGACAGCAGACCCTGGCGGAACAGCTGCAGGCCGGGGCGCGGTGCGGCCGACTCCAGCGGTGTGAGGTGCAGCGGCGGCGAGCGCCATAGCTGGATGCCGAGCCAGATCAGGTAGGCGGCGCCCAGCCACTTGAGCACCAGCAGGGCATGCACCGAGGCCTTGAGCAGGGCGGCCAGGCCGAACATCGACAGCGCCATCAGCAGCACGAAACCGAGCATGCCGCCGGTGACCGTCCACAGGGCGCGACGGTGGCCGTAGAGCGCGCCGTGGGTCAGGGCGAGCAGGCCGTTGGGGCCGGGCGTCAGCGACAGGCCGAAGACGGCGGTGAGGTAGATCAGCCAGGTATGCAGGGCCATGGTGGTCGCCGGAGCTGGTGGGGACGATCCAGACGCTAACCGATCAGTGATGCCGGTCACAAGCCGAGCAAGTCGCCTCGTGCTGTCACCCGCATGCCAGAGCCGTCGCCGCGGTGTGGCGCGGATGGTCGGGCGATACGGCGTGGCGGGTGTTCATGTGCGGTTAACAATCGCTGCTTAACTTCAAGCGCGCCCCGTTCCGGGGTAGCGCCATAACAATAACGAACCATAAGGAAATGTAGCGATGCGAGCTCTTGCAGCCCTCACCCTGCTGGCCCTGAGTGCCCAGGTCAGCGCCCAGTGTCCGGACTTCCAAAGCCCGGCCAACCCACCGAGTTTCACCAAGCCGGCGAAGAAGAACTTCCGCAACTTCGGCAGCCAGGTGCTGGCCGGTCTGTACAAGCCCTGGCACATGGTCCATGACCAGATGGTACGCAGCGGCCAGGCCGCCACCGTCACCGCCAAGTTCGACTACGACGCCGTGCTGCACAAGGACCTGGAAGGCGAGTACGTGCACGCCTACCTGTACGGCACCGGCATGAGTGGCTGGAGCTACCTGGGTCGCCATACCACCGACAGCGACGGCAAGATCAACGTGGCGGTCGGCACTCGGCCGGTGGGCGAGTACCGCGTGCGCTTCGTGGTCGAGGGCGACCTCAGCCAGGTCGACGGCTACCTCAGCGTGGTCGACCCGAATCGCCCGGCCGTGCTGTTCGACATCGACGGCACCCTGACCATCAACGACTTCGAGGCCTACGCCGACTATGTCGGGCTGAAGACCGCGCAGGCCTACTACTACGCCCCGCAGACGGTGAAGGCCTACCGTGACAAGGGCTACCAACTGGTGTTCCTCACTGCCCGGCCGTACTGGGTGACCAAGGATGCGCGCCAGTGGTTCGACTACCAGGGCATCCCGCAGTGGCACTACCGCTCCAACCCCTACGGCGACGGCCCGATTCCGCCGGACACCCAGGCGCACAAGACCAACTACGTGAAGTACCTGCGCGAGCAGGTCGGTCTGAACATCGTGCGTGCCTACGGCAACGCCACCACCGACATCGCCGCCTATGCCGACGGTGGCATTCCCAAGGCGGAGACCTGGATCATCGGCCAGCATGCCGGCAGCAGCGGCACCCAGTCTGTCGGCGGCGACTACAGCTACCACTACAGCACCGTGGTGGCGGCGACGCCGCCGGCCAACTGCAACTGAGCGAAAACAAGAAAGGGGCCATTCGGCCCCTTTCTCTTTGGCGGGTTTTACACCCGATCAGCCAGCGCCAGCTTGATGCCTAGTGCGGTGAACAGGCCACCGGTGCAGCGCTCCAGCCACAGGCCGACACGCCGGCCGACCTGCAGGCGCTTCTGGGCGAAGGCGGTGGACAGGGCCAGGAAGTGGCACCAGAGCATGCCGTTGATGTTGAAGATGACGCCCAGCAGGATGAACGCCAGTGTCTTGTGCTCGGCGTCCGGGCTGATGAACTGCGGTACGAAGGCGAGGAAGAATAGTGCCACCTTGGGGTTGAGCACGTTGGTCAGGAAGCCCTGGGCGAAGATGCGCCCGTAGGGCAGGGCGGGCAGCTCGATGGCGGTCGGTTCGGCGGCCTCCTTGCGTTTCGCCAGCAGCATGCTGATGCCGATGTACAGTAGGTAAGCGGCGCCGATCAGCTTGACCACCATGAAGGCGGTAGCCGACGTCGCCAGCACGGCGGACATGCCCAGCGCGGCGGCGACTATGTGCACGCAGGTGCCGGCACCGATGCCCAGCGCTGCCGCCGATCCAGCACGCCAGCCCTGGGTGGCGCTACGCGCCATGATCAGCAGCGAGTCGGGACCGGGGGCCATGTTCAGCAACAGGCCGGAGATGACGAACAGGAGCAGATCGTGGGTGCCGAACATGACGCGTTCCTATGCCGTGGGAAGGGACGATTCTGCGCCGTTCCTGAGCGCCCGGTCAAAGCGGGATGACGGCAGCAACGTCTCGGTCGATGAGCTGCACGCCAGGCTTTTGCCAAGCCCGACACAATGCTGCTGATTTTGCCGACAATCGCCGCAATTACCCTGTGCCTTGCCGGCCTTATCGAGCATCTCCACTGAAAGCGCACTGCCGCACCGCCAGTCTGGTGTCGCATCGCGATGGCAGCGCCGCAGGCCCCGGCTATGGCAAACTCCGCACTTTGCAGAGCTGCGCCACTGCCTGGCCTCGATAGCAGCCGCACCGAATTCGCGCCGCCGTGGCGCAACCGACAAGCCAGCCGCTCCGGGCGGCCATAGAAGAAGAGGAATGTCCCGTGCACAAAGCCGTAATCAGTGGCACTGGCCTGTACACCCCCGCCAACAGCATCTCCAACGACGAGCTGGTGGCCTCCTTCAACGCTTATGTCCAGCAGTTCAATGCCGACAACGCCGCCGCCATCGAGCGCGGTGAGATCGAGGCACTGACCGAATCCAACAGCGCCTTCATCGAGAAGGCCTCCGGCATCAAGAGCCGTTACGTGATGGACAAGGCCGGCATTCTCGATCCGCAGCGCATGACCCCGCGCCTGCCGCAGCGCAGCAATGAAGAGTGGGGCATCCTCTGCGAGATGGCCGTGGCCGCCGCCAAGGAAGCGCTGGAGCGCGCCGGCAGGACTGTCGCCGATATCGACGGTGTGATCGTCGCCTGCTCCAACCTGGAACGCGCCTACCCGGCCGTGGCCATCGAAGTACAGGCTGCCCTGGGCATCGACGGTTGGGGCTACGACATGAACGTGGCTTGCTCCTCGGCCACCTTCGGCATCCAGGCCGCCAACAACGCCATCGCCACCGGCCAGGCGCGCGCAGTGCTGATGGTCAACCCGGAGATCTGCACCGGCCACCTGAACTTCCGCGACCGCGACAGCCACTTCATCTTCGGCGATGGTGCCACCGCGGTGATCATCGAGCGCGCTGACCAGGCCACCTCGAAGCACCAGTGGGACATCGTCGGCACCAAGCTGCTGACCCAGTTCTCCAACAACATCCGCAACAACTTCGGCTTCCTCAACCGCGCGGCGGAAGAGGGCATCGGCGCCAAGGACAAGCTGTTCGTCCAGGAAGGCCGCAAGGTGTTCAAGGACGTCTGCCCGATGGTGGCCGAGCTGATCGGTGCGCACCTGCAAGAGAACCAGCTCAACGTCAGCGACGTGAAGCGCTTCTGGCTGCACCAGGCCAACCTCAACATGAACCTGCTGATCGCCCGCAAGCTGCTCGGCCGCGACGCCGAGCCGCACGAGGCGCCGGTGATCCTCGATACCTACGCCAACACCAGCTCTGCCGGCTCGGTGATCGCCTTCCACAAGCACCAGGATGACCTGCCGGCTGGCAGCCTCGGTGTGCTCAGCTCCTTCGGCGCGGGCTATTCCATCGGCAGCGTGATCCTGCGCAAGAAGGGTTAAGGTCTGCTGCGCTTGGCCATGCGTTGTTGAAAACAGGTTCGGACTGCTCATTTACAACTCGTAAACTGCGCGTCCTCACCTGTTTTCGCCTAGCCTGACCTGCGCTCGCGACGACCTAAACCCTTCTTGGACTCCGCCATGGATGAACAGCAGCTTTTGGCCCGCCTGCTGGCCGGCGAGCAGCATGCCTTCCGCGAGCTGGTCAGTACCTACCAGGGCGCCATGCGCGCCGTGGCCTACGCCATAGTCGGTAGCCGCAACGCCGACGAAGTGGTGCAGGACGCCTGGCTGGCCGTGGTGCGCAACCTGCCCGGCTTCCAGCAGCGTTCCAGTCTCAAGACCTGGCTGCTGACCATTACCGCCAACACCGCCAAGAGCCGCCTCAAGCAGCAGCGTCGCGAGCCGTTGCTCGACGACCTGCCGGCGCCGCATGGCAGCGTCGGTGCAGAGCGCTTTGCCGAGGACGGCCACTGGCAGACCCCGCCCAGCCAATGGGAACAGGACACCCCCGAGGCCCTGTTGGCCGAAGCGGAACTGCGCGAGTGTCTGGAGAAGACCATCGCCAGCCTGTCCGAGACCCAGTCCAGCGTGCTGCTGCTGCGTGAGCGCCAGGGCCTGGAGCTGGAGGAGATCTGTAATCTTCTCGACCTCTCGCTCTCCAATGTCAGAGTGCTGTTGCACCGCGCCCGGCTCAAGGTGTTCGCCACCCTGGAGCATTTCGAGGAGACCGGCCAATGCTGAGCTGCAAGGAACTGGTGGCCCATTCCAGCGATTACCTCGATGGCCAGCTGCGCCTGCGCGAGCGCATCAGCCTGCGCACGCACCTGGCCATGTGCAGCCACTGCCGGCGCTTTATCCGCCAGCTCAAGCTGAGCCAGGCGCTGCTGCGACAGCTCCCGGACGAAGCCATTCCCGAACTGGATGCCCTGGCCGAGAAACTCGCCCGCCAGCGTCGCGAATCCTGATTCGCAGAAATTTTTCCGCCGCGCTGTAACGACTCGTACCGACCTCCGTCTAGTGTTGCGAAGGGGCCAATCGCCTCTCGCACAATAACCACGACTGGAGAGATTCCATGAAACAGCGCAATTCCGTAGCCATCACTCTGGGTGCCGCCCTGCTGAGCACTGCTTTCGCCGCCCAGGCCGGCAGCAATCCGTTCGCCGCCCAGGAGCTCTCCAGCGGCTACAGCCTGGCCGCCCACGAGAAAGGCCACGAAGGCTCCTGCGGCGAGGGCAAGTGCGGTGCCGAGATGATGGGCACCGAGAAGGCCGCCGAAGGTAAGTGCGGTGAAGGCAAATGCGGCAGCGACAAGGCACGTAAGGAGGGCAGCTGCGGCGAGGAGGGCAAGGCCGGCCACGAAGGCAAGTGCGGCGGCGAGAAGACCGAGCAGGCGGAGTAAGGGCGGCGGGACATGGCCAACGGCAACTTCGTCAGCGGCGCCGGCCTGGGCTTGCGTCGCGGCTTGCTCGGTGAGCTGCAGGACAGTGCGGCCGATCAAGTGGATTTCCTCGAGATCGCCCCGGAAAACTGGATTGGCGTCGGTGGTCGCTTCGGCCGCCAGCTGCGCGCGCTGACCGAACGCCTGCCGTTTCTCTGCCACGGCCTGTCCCTCAACCTGGGTGGTTTCTCTCCGCTGGACCTTGAGCTGCTGCGGGCGATCAAGGTCTTCCTCGATGAGCATGGCATCCGTGGCTACAGCGAGCACTTGTCGGCCTGCGCCGACGATGGCCAACTGTACGACCTGATGCCGCTGCCCTTCACTGATGAGGCGGTCTGCCGGGTAGCCGCGCGCATCCGTCAGGTGGAAGAGGTGCTGGAGCGGCCGCTGATCATCGAGAACGTCTCGGCCTATGCGCGCCTGCCCGGTGCGCTGGACGAGGTCGAATTCATCCGCGCGGTGCTGGCCGAGGCCGGCTGCCAGTTGCTGCTGGACATCAACAACGTGCAGGTCAACGCCCACAACTTCGGCTTCGACCCGCGCGCCTATATCGAGGCGATGCCCAATGAGCGCATTGCCTATCTGCATGTGGCCGGGCACCTGGACCAGGCCGCCGACCTGAAGATCGACACCCACGGCGCACCAGTGTGCGACCCGGTGTGGCAGTTGCTGGCGCACAGCTACGCCGTGCATGGCGTGCGCCCGACCCTGCTGGAGCGCGACTTCAACTTCCCGCCGCTGGCCGAGCTGTATGCCGAGGTGGGGCAGATCCGCACGCTGCAGCGGGAGGCCAAGGCATGAGCACGCGCGACCAGATGGCCTTCGCCGCGCGCATTCGCCAGCCGCGGGCGGAGCCGCTGTTGCCGGGAGTCCCGGCCGAACGCATGGCGGTGTACGAGGAGCTGTTCTTCAACAACCTCGATGGCTTTATCACCAGCGGCTTTCCGGTGCTGTGCCGGATCTTGGGCGAGGCGCGACGGCAGCGGCTGGTGCGCGAATTTATCGCCAGGCACCGCTGTAGCACGCCGTATTTCCTGGCGATAGGCGAGGAGTTCGTCGCCTGGCTGGAGACCGGCGGCGGTGCGGAGCAGGGCGATCCCGGCTTTATCGCCGAGCTGGCTCACTACGAGCGCGTCGAACTGGCGCTGGATATCGCCACCGACCGCTTGCCGTCCCATGGCTGGTCACCGCTGGCCTGGCCATTGGCGTATGCCTGGCCGGTGCAGCGCATCGGTGCCGATTACCAGCCCCGCGAGGCACCCGCCGAGCCCACCTGCTTGCTGGCCTGGCGCGACTCGGCGGAGCGGGTGCGCTTCCAGCAGCTGTCGCCCTTTGCCTATCACCTGGCCCTGCGTCTGCAAGCGGGCACGCCGAGCACCGAAGCCTTGCTCGACCTGGCCGAGATCAACGGCCTGCCCGCCGACCGGCACTACTTCGCCAACGCCCGTGCGCTGCTGGACGACTGGCAGCGCCAGGACATCTGGTTTCCACCCGTTACCTGAAGGGGCTGGGCCACGTTGCTCAGCCCCGGGAGAGCATCATGCTGAACCTGCTCAATCGCCTCCAGGATGGCCTGGACGCTACGCGTCGCCTGGATTTTCTCGCTCCGCTGCTGCTGCGCCTGTACCTGGTGCCGATCTTCTGGATGGCCGGCACGTACAAGCTGGCGGACATGGACAGCACCATCGCCTGGTTCGGCAATCCGGACTGGGGCCTGGGCTTGCCGTTTCCCGCGTTGCTGGCCTGGTTGGCGGCGCTGACCGAGGCGGGCGGCGCCATCCTCCTGCTGTGCGGCCTGGCCGTGCGCTGGATCAGCGTGCCGCTGATGGCGACCATGTTGGTGGCGATCTTCACCGTGCACTGGGAGTTCGGCTGGCAGGCCATCGCCGATGCCTCAGCGCCCTTCGCCAACGAGCGAGTGCTGGCGGCGGGGGAGAAGCTGGAGCGCGCTCGCGAGCTCCTGCAGGAGCACGGCAACTACGCCTGGCTGACCGGCAGCGGCAAATTCGTGGTGCTCAACAACGGCATCGAATTCGCCGTCACCTACCTGGTCATGCTGCTGACGCTGTTCTTCATCGGTGCCGGGCGCTGGCTGAGCATCGACCATTGGCTGGCGGCGCGTTTTCGTCAGGCCTGAAAACGGCGTCGACCCAGGCTGGGCGGGCTTTTCCTGCTTATGATTAAAGGGAGTAAAAAGTTCCTGTGTAATTTAACTTTCATATAAATACAACCGAGCTGAAATAACCCGCCGCCAAGATTCCCCCCCAACACGCAGGGCCAAGCCCAGTGTTTTTCTAAAGACCAATAGGGGAATCCTCGATGAAGCACTTCGCCGGTTTTGCTGCCAGCGCCCTGGCTCTGGCCATTTCCGCCCAGGCTTTCGCCGGCACCGTCACCACCGACGGCGCCGATCTCGTGATCAAGACCAAGAGCGGTCTGGAAGTCTCGACTACCGACAAGCAATACAGCTTCAAGCTGGGTGGCCGTATCCAGGCGGACTTCGATTCGTTCGACGGCTTCTACACCACTAACAACGAGACCGCCAACGAAGCCTTCTTCCGCCGCGCGCAGATCGAAATCGGTGGCAACTACAAAGACTGGCGCTACCAGATCAACTACGACTTCACCGATAACCGCAGCAACGAGAACAAGTTCGACGAAGCCACCATCACCTACACCGGCTTCTCCCCGATCAACATCCGCGTCGGCCGCTTCGACCCGGACTACAGCCTGGAAAAAGCCACCAGCTCCAAGTGGGTGACTGCCAAGGAGCGTTCGCCGGTTCTCGACCTGGCCTCCTGGACCACCGACCACGAGAACGGCATGGGTATCCAGGTCAACGGCACCTACGGCGGCATGTTCTACGGCTCCACCAGCATCCAGCAGCAGGATTCCGGCGTGTATCTGGAAGACGAAGACGGCAAGGATGTGAACAGCTTCTTCGCCCGTGGTGTGTTCGCCCCTATCGTCAGCGAAACCCAGGTACTGCACCTCGGTCTGGACTACGCCACCCGCAGCTACGGCAACGAGAGCGATGGCACCAAGTTCGGTGGCGCGATCAACTCCCGTCTGGGTGTACGTGGCGTGACCGAGAACAATGGTCCGAACTCGGGTCAGCTGGCCCTGGCTCCCTCCGAGACAGGGGCTACCGGCGGTTTCGAGGACGACAATGTTGTCGGCCTGGAATTCGCCTACATGCATGGCCCGTTCTCGGTACAGAGCGAGTACCTCAAGCGTGACCTGAGTGGCTACAAGACTAACGGGGACCGCGAGGCCACCGGTTACAACGTCATGGCGGCCTACACCCTGACCGGCGAATCGCGCATCTACAAGCTGGACGGTGCCAAGTTCGACGCCATCAAGCCGATGAACAAGCAGACCGGCGCCTGGGAAGTCTTCTATCGCTACGACCACCTGAACGTCGAAGACGACCAGACCATGGCTACCGTCGGTGGCGTGGCCGTGGACGAGACCGAGGCCAAGGTGCACACCCTGGGTGTTAACTGGTACGCCAACGAAGCCGTCAAGGTGTCGCTGAACTACCTGATGACCAAGACCGACGAAGATACCGTGCGTCTACAGTCCGGTCGCTTCGCTGCCGGCAACGACGATGACGACGGCCAGGCCATCACCATGCGTGCCCAGTACGTCTTCTAAGCACAACGAACGCTGCTCCGCTCCTACTTTCTAGCCCCGCTTTGCGGGGCTTTTTTTTGCCTCGGCGAGCCGCCAGACTGGCGGCATGTCACTCCGTACCCTGCACCACCTCGCCGATATCGAACCCTCCGCCTGGGACACCCTGCTGCCCGAGCCGCAGCCGTTCCTGCGCCATGCCTTTCTCTCGGCACTGGAAGACAGCGGCAGCGTCGGCAGGAATTCCGGCTGGCAGGCCTCGCACCGACTGCTGTGCGACGACAGCGGTGTGGCCCAGGCGGCGCTGCCGGCCTATCTGAAGCTGCATTCCTACGGCGAGTACGTGTTCGACATGGGCTGGGCCGATGCCTGTCACCGCGCCGGCGTCGCCTATTACCCCAAGCTGCTTGGCGCCGTGCCCTTCAGCCCTGTGACGGGGGCGCGGTTGCTGGGTGATGTGCAGGTCGCCGGCAAGCTGCTCGATGAGCTGGTGGCGACTCTGGCGGGCGAGGGGGTGTCCGGGCTGCATATCAACTTCCTGCGGGCCGAGGACGATGCACTGTTCCAGGAGCGCGAGGGCTGGCTGCAGCGCCTGGACTGCCAATACCACTGGCGCAACCGCGGTTACCGCGACTTCCTGGACTTTCTCGACGCCCTCAGCTCACGCAAGCGCAAGCAGCTGCGCAAGGAGCGCGAACAGGTGGCCGGGCACGGCATCGACTTCCGCTGGCAGCTCGGCCACGAGCTGAGCGAGGCGGACTGGGATTTCGTCTACGCCTGCTACGCCAGCACCTACCATGTGCGGCGCCGCGCGCCGTACCTGACGCGCGAGTTCTTCAGCCTGCTGGCCGAGCGCATGCCCGAGGCCATTCGCGTGGTCAGTGCGCGGCAAAATAGTCGCCCGGTGGCCATGGCCTTCAGCCTGGTGGGCGGCGACAGCTTCTACGGACGTTACTGGGGCTGCCTGGGCGACTTCGACCGCCTGCATTTCGAGACCTGCTTCTATCAGGGCATCGAGCGCGCCATCGCCGAAGGCCTGCAGCGCTTCGACGCTGGTGCCCAGGGCGAGCACAAGCTGATCCGTGGCTTCGAGCCGCAGATCACCCGCTCCTGGCACTATCTGCTGCATCCCGGTTTGCGCGCCGCTGTGGATCAGTTCCTCGCCGAGGAGCGGCCGGCGGTAATGGCCTATGCCGAACAGGCGCGGGAGCTGTTGCCCTATCGCCAGGAGGGAGCCTGAAATGAAGAGGCTGTTGCTGAGCCTGGGGGTTCTGGCACTGAGCCTGCCGCTCGGCGTATTGCTGGCCTTGCTGCTGGTGCCGTTATGGCGCTGGCTGGAGGATTTCGGCAGTGTCGAAGCCATTGGCCATTCCGGGCCTGCTGCCTGGTGCTATGGCATCTGCATCGGTCTGTTTGCCTTGCTGGGCTTGCTGATGTTGTGGCGCCGCCCATGACCCGCGCCCTGTTCATTTGCAGCCGCAACCGCCTGCGCAGCCCCTCCGCCGAGCAGATCTTTGCCGCCTGGCCGGGCGTGGAGAGCGATTCGGCCGGGCTGGCGCCGGATGCCGAGGTGCTGCTGTCCGCCGAGCAGGTGCAATGGGCCGAGCTGATCTTCGTCATGGAGCGGGTGCATCAGCGTCGCCTGCAGCAGCGCTTCGGCCCGCTGCTCAAGGATCGGCGGGTGATCTGCCTGGGCATTCCGGACGACTATCAATATATGCAGCCGGAGCTGGTTCAGCTGCTGGAGTACAAGGTGGGCGCCTATCTGCGCTGAGCGAGGAGCGAGAATGACGAGGATCGTCTGTGGTCTGTGTGTCCTGCTGGGCTGGCCATTGCTGGCATTTGCCGAGAGCTGCGGCGAGCTGGATGCGCGAGCCAAGGATGCCGATTGGCACCGTCCCTGGATTGGCGAAGTGGTCGGGCGGGGCCGTGCTCATTTTCATTCGGCTCCCAGCGCGGCGTGTCGCATTTCCGGCAAGTTCATCATGCCCGGCGATGGTGTT
This sequence comes from Pseudomonas sp. GD04019, assembly GCF_029837695.1. GTDB lineage: Bacteria > Pseudomonadota > Gammaproteobacteria > Pseudomonadales > Pseudomonadaceae > Aquipseudomonas. Next base: position 59,365 of record NZ_JAOEEA010000001.1, on the reverse strand, counting down.
TCGATTTACAGCGAGTACGACGGCTGGTCACAGATCATGTATCCGGCCGGTGATGAAGAGGATGCGGGTGTATGGGTGCGCAGCGAACGGCTGAGGATTATTTCTCGGCCAGATGAGGGACCGCGCTTGTAACGCGCATTTGTGCTCAGAAATCTGGGCGCGTCCGAGCAAGCTGTTTGCTTGTTGCGATCTGCATGTCGGGGGGCTGACGCAGCCATTCGAGTGGCTGCGTCAGGAGTGGCAGGTCAGAGCTTCTTCGCGCTGAGGATCAGCACCGGCTCGACCGGTACGTTCTGGTGCATGCCGCGGTTGCCGGTGCGCACGCCGGCGATGCGGTCGACCACGTCCATGCCGCGCACGACCTTGCCGAACACCGCGTAGCCGAAGTCGCGGCCGCCGTGGTTGAGGAAGTCGTTGTCCTTGTGGTTGATGAAGAACTGGCTGGTGGCCGAGTCCACCACCTGGGTGCGGGCCATGGCCAGGGTGCCGCGGTCATTGCGCAGGCCGTTGTCGGCCTCGTTCTTGATCGGTTTGAAGGTGTCCTTCTCGCCCATGTCGGCATCGAAGCCGCCGCCCTGGATCATGAAGCCCGGGATCACGCGGTGGAACTGGGTGCCGTTGTAGAAGCCGGCGTCCACGTAGCCGAGGAAGTTCTGCGTGCTGATCGGCGCCTTCTCGGCGTTGAGCTCGATCTCGATGTCGCCGAGGCTGGTGGTCAGCAGCACGTGGGGGTTGCCGGCGGCTAGCAGGCTGGTGCTCAGCAGCAGGCCACAGGCGGAGAGGAGGAGTTGCTTCAGCATGGTTGCGGGTCCTTGTTTTTCTCTTGCGGTTGATTGCGCTCGACCTGGGCGAGGAAGTCGTCCAGGACGGCATTGAAGCGTTGCGGCTGGTCCATCGGGGTGGCGTGGCGCGAGCGTTCGATCACCACCAGGCGCGCGTTGGGTAGCTCGCGCACATAGGCCTCCTTGCTGGTGACCGGGGTGTAGTCGCGGTCGGCCGTGACCACCAGGGTAGGACAGGTGATCGTGCTCAGGCGTTCGCGCACGCCCCAGCCGATGATCGCGTCCAGGCTGGCCAGGTAGGCGCGCTTGTCGTTCTGCGGCCAGCGCTGCTCGATCTTGGCACGCAGCTCTGCCTGCTCCGGGTGTGGGAAGAGGATACGCCCCAGGCCTTTACCAATAGTCTGCATGCTCAGCAGGCGCGACAGGGTCCAGCGCTTGACCAGCTGCCAGCGGTCGGCGGCGCTTTTGGCCTTCACTTCCGGGGCGCTGTTGACAATGGTCAGGCTGCGCAGCAGCTCGGGGCGGTCTACGCCCAGCTGGAAGCCGACCATGCCGCCCATGGAGATGCCCACCAGATGCACTTGCGGCAGGCCCAGGTGTTCGATCAGCGCCGCCACGTCGGCGGCGAAGCCGGCCATGCTGTAACGCCCGCGCGGTTTGCCGGAGCGGCCGTGGCCGCGCAGGTCGATGGCCAGCACGCGGCGACCCTGCAGCAGGTGCGGTATCTGATATTCCCAGTCCTGGATGCTGGAGCCGAGGCCGTGCACCAGCAGCACCGGTTCGCCCTGGCCGTGGTCCTCGTAATGCAGCTGGCAACCCTGATGTTCGAAGTAGGACATGCTGGACTCCTCAACTGGCCGAGAGCGGCGCGGCGAAAGGCGCCTCCAGCGGCGCGCCGTCGAAGTTCTTGATCAGCTCGATGAGAATCTGCGTGGCCGGGCCGAGCACCTTGTCCTTGTTGCTGTAGAGGAAGAAGCGTGGTCGGCGCACGTCGCCCTGTTCCATCGGCAACGGCTTGAGCAGGCCTTCTTCCAGCTCGCGGGCGATCAAGTGGTGTGGCAACCAGGCGAAGCCCAGGCCGCTGCTGACGAAGGTGCGTGCGGTGGGCAGGCTGCCGACCGTCCAGCGCTGTTCGGCGCCGAGCCAGCCGGCGTCGCGCGGCTGCACGCGGCCGCTGTCGCGGGTCACCACTTGCATCTGGCCTTCCAGGTCCTGGAAGGTCACCGGGCGCTGCAGGCGATGTAGCGGATGTTCCGGGTGGGCCACGGCGAGGAACTCCACCTCGCCCAGTTCGATGGGCAGGTAGCCGGTGATGTTGAGGGCGCTGATGGCCAGGTCCGCCGAGCCTTCGCGCAGCACTTCCTCGACCCCGGACAGCACCTCCTCACGCAGGCGCACGCGGCAGCCACGGCTCTGCGGCATGAAGGCGGAGAGGGTGCGCACGATGTTGGCGGTGGGGTAGGCGGCGTCCACCACCAGGCGCACTTCGGCCTCCCAACCCTGCTCCATGTGGTGGGCCAGCTCTTCTAGCTGGCTGGCCTGCTTGACCAGTTGCCGCGAGCGGCGCAGCAGCACCTCGCCGGCCTCGGTGAGTACCGCCTTGCGTCCGTCGATGCGCAGCAGCGGCGCGCCCAGCTGCTCCTGCATGCGCGCCACCGTGTAGCTCACCGAGGACTGCGAGCGGTGCAGCGCTTCGGCCGCCTGGGCGAAGCCGCCATGGTCCACCACCGCTTGCAGGGTGCGCCATTGATCCAGCGTGACACGGGGCGCTTTCATCGCCGCTTCCTCTTCTCTGATCGGGTGTGCTGTCTTGGAGTTACGTTCAAGAACGGGTGAGTGGATCTTTCTGCCAGCCAAGGCGCCGCGACAAGTCATAGCAGAGCTATGGCGAGGAGTGGCAACGCAGGATGGCGGGAAAATACGCCAGCCGAATTGAACAGTTAATTTCGAGACAGCACACTAGGCACCCCAAAAAGGAGAGTGCCGATGAAAAACTGCTGCCTGGTCCTGCTCGCTATGTTGCCGCTGACCGCCTTCGCCTATCCCACCGAGCTGAAGAAGCAGCTGAACGGCGCCGAGGTATCCGCCACGATCCAGGAGATCGACAGCAACATCGGCGGCCTCACCCTGTACAACTACGGCACCCTCAATGCCAAGTGCAGCGCGCGGTTCCAGAACGGCCCCGAGGCGCCGCGCACCCGCGCTGCCGAGCTCAAGGCCGGGGAGAGCGTGACCCAGACGGTGAAGTTCGCCCGCAACATCATCAAGCTGCGGGTGGATCTTACCTGCGAGCAGAAGTGAGCCTAGAACTCGCTTCGAAAATAATCAACTTAATCGATTATTTGAAGCGGATATTTGCGCTTTTTAATCTTATTGGCTGACCATAACCTTCACTCCATCGAAGCCAAACAACCCCGATGGAGTTAGCCAAATGTCCCGCATCCTCGTTATCGAAAGCAGCGCCCGCCAAGAAGGTTCCGTTTCCCGCCAGCTGACCGCCGACTTCATCGCCCAGTGGCAGGCCGCCCACCCGCAGGATCAGGTGACTGTGCGTGACCTGGCCAAGCAACCGGTACCACACCTGGATGAAACCCTGCTCGCCGGCTGGATGAAGCCTGCCGAGCAGCAGAGCGATGCCGAGAAGGCCGCGGCCGCCCGCTCCAACCAGCTGACCGACGAAGTACTGGCCGCCGACGTGCTGGTCCTGGCCGCGCCGATGTACAACTTCGCCATCCCCAGCACCCTGAAAGCCTGGCTGGACCATGTGCTGCGTGCCGGTGTCACCTTCAAGTACACCGAGACCGGCCCCCAGGGCCTGCTCACCGGCAAGCGCGCCGTTGTGCTGACCGCCCGTGGCGGCATCTACGCCGGCAGCGGTCTGGATCACCAGGAACCCTACCTGCGCCAGGCCATGGCCTTCATCGGCATTCACGACGTGCAGTTCGTGCATGCCGAGGGCCTGAACATGGGCGCCGAGTTCTCCGAGCAAGGCCTCGCCAAGGCCCGCGAGCAACTGGCCCAGGTCGCCTGATTCACCGACTCTCCTCTGGGGCCGAGTTCTCGGTCCGTCCACCGGTTCGCACGGGTGCTCCTCCCGGCGGGCCGGTTTTTTATTGGGCGCGGGAAAGCCTGTGATTGCACTGCCGGGAGCGGCGAGTCTTCCGGGCGTTCCGTGGTGCGGCATGGTTGCGCAGAGCTGTACTCATTCACCCGTTCATAACTGTGTTTGAGATATTGAACGGCGTGTGTTGCCATAGCGCACCTTGAATCTGGTGGTCGGAGGCGGCGGTGCAGCTGTCGGGTCGTGGTGTGGCGCTGTCCGTGGCGGCGTCGGTGATGTTCGTACTGATTCCCGGCTACGTGCGCGAACTGGCGCCGCTGGACGGCCTGCAGGTGTTCGCCCAGCGCATCCTCTGGTCGATTCCGGCGGTCCTGCTGCTGGTGGCCCTGGCCCGACAATGGGACGTGCTCGGCGCGGCCTTCGTGCGCCTGCGCCGCGAGCCGCTGCTGCTGGCCGCATTGCCGCTGGCGGCGGCGTTGATGGGTGTGCAGTGGCTGCTGTTCGTCTGGGCGCCGCTGGCCGGCAAGATGCTCGACGTGTCTCTCGGCTACTTTTTGCTGCCGCTGGCCATGGTGCTGGTCGGCCGGTTGTTCTACGGCGAGCGTCTGCGCCCGTTGCAGCGCATCGCCGTGTGCTGCGCGCTGCTGGGTGTGGCCCACGAGCTGTGGCTGACCCGTGCCTTTTCCTGGGTGACCCTGGTAGCCGCCCTCGGCTATCCGCCGTACTTCATGCTGCGCCGCTGGATGAAGCTGGATGCGCTGTCCGGCTTCGTTCTGGAGATGCTGATGCTGGCGCCACTGGCCATCTGGCTGATCCATGCCTACGGCCCGCCGGCGGTGTTCGCGCAGGTGCCGCAGCTGTGGTGGCTATTGCCCGGTTTGGGCCTGCTCAGCGCGTTGGCCTTCGGTGCCATGATGGCGGCCAGTCGCCTGTTGCCGCTGGGGCTGTTCGGCATTCTCAGTTATGTGGAGCCGGTGCTGCTGTTCGGCGTCGCCGTGCTGTTCCTAGGCGAGGCCTTCGCTCCCCAGCAGCTGTGGACCTACGGGCCGATCTGGCTGGCGGTGCTGCTCACCGGCTGGGACAGTGCGCGTCTGTTGCACAAGCAGGCGCGACAGGCGAGCTAGTCAGGCGTCTTCCGCCAGCACCTGGTAGTGCAGCTGCGTCACGCCGCTGCTCAAGCTCTGCTGCCCGCGCAGGCGCAGACGGCGCTCCAGGCCGGTGGCAAACAGCGGGATGCCGGCACCCAGCAGATACGGAACGATGTTCACCAGCAGCTCGTCGAGCAGACCGGCGGCCAGGCAGTTGCCGGCCAGGCTGCCGCCGCCCACCAGCCAGACCCGCTTGCAGCCACGTGCTGCTAGTTCCTCCAGCGCTTCTATGGGCGTGCAGTGGCGCCCGTCGACATCGCTTGGCGGTGCCTCCAGCGGATTGCGCGCGAGAACCAGGCAAGGCTTGCCGGCATAGGGCCAGGCATTATCAAGGCCGCGCAGCATGTCGTAGGTGGCGCGGCCCATCAGCAGGCCATCGATGCCCTGATAGAACGCCGCGTAGCCATGACTGTCATCGGTCACGGCGGGCGACAGCCAGTCCACCTGCCCATCCGGGCGGGCGATATAGCCATCCAGGCTGGCGGCTACGTGGTAGATCAAGGCTGGTTTCATGCAATTCCCCAGGGCTGCCTGGTGATGCGGGCCGCTGCGCTGGGGCGAGCCGCTCTTCTCCAGTGGGTCATACTGGGTTCGAGCGCGGCTGCGCTTGAATGTTCCTTCAGGCCGGCGCCTGGGCTCGGTTGTCCAGCACTCGCAGTATGGCGCGCAGCAGCACGCCGTACAGCGGCACGAACAGCATCAGGCTGACGGCCAGCTTGACCCCGTAGTCCACCGTGGCGATCTCCACCCAGTGCTCGGCCATGAAGGGGTTGTCGCTGCGCCAGAAGGCCACCGAGAAGAAGGCGAAGGTGTCCAGCAGGTTGCCGAGGATGGTCGAGGCGGTCGGCGCTATCCACCACTGGCGCAGCTGGCGCAGGCGATCGAACACCTGGATGTCGAGCAGTTGGCCGAGCACATAGGCGAGGAAGCTGGCCACCGAGATGCGCAGGACAAACTCGTTGTACTCGCCGAGTGCCGCCAGGCCGCGGAAGGCGCCTTCCTGGAACAGCACCGAGACCACGTAGGAGGCGAGCAGGGCGGGAATCATCACGCGGGCGATCACCTGACGCGCCGGGCTCTTGCCGAGCAGGCGCACGGTCAGGTCGCTGGCCAGGAAGATGAACGGGAAGCTGAACGCGCCCCAGGTGGTGTGCCAGCCGAACAGGGTGATCGGCAGCTGCACCAGGTAGTTGCTGGCGATGATGATGAGGATGTGGAAGGCGATCAGCACGGCCAGGGCCGGACGCTGGTGCGCCGAATGGGGCAGAAGCATGGAAGCTACCTTTTTAGTGGATGGGGTTAGGGAACCCATGCCGGCCGGAATGGCTGGCGGCGCGCATTCTATCCGTTCGGACGGTTTTGTACAAAATTCGATCAGATGCGGCCTTTTGCCCCGACAACCGGTAACCTATGCAGCTGTTTTCCGATTTTGCGCCGAGGTAAGTCCTGTGTTCTCCCAATTCGCCCTGCATGAACGCCTGCTCAAGGCCGTCGCCGAGCTGAACTTCACCGAGCCGACGCCGGTGCAGCTCGCGGCCATTCCGCCGGCTCTGCAGGGGCGTGACCTGCGGGTGACGGCGCAGACCGGCAGTGGCAAGACCGCAGCCTTCCTGCTGCCGCTGCTCAACCGGCTGCTTGGCGATGCCAACTCCAAGCAGCGCACTGACGTGCGTTCGCTGATCCTGCTGCCGACCCGCGAGCTGGCCCAGCAGATCGTCAAGGAAGTCGAGCGTTTCTCCCAGTTCACCTTCCTCAAGTCGGCGCTGGTCACCGGCGGCGAGGACTTCAAGGAGCAGGCGGCCATACTGCGCCGTCAGCCGGACCTGCTGATCGCCACGCCCGGTCGTCTGATGGAACACCTCAACGCCGGCAGCCTGAAGCTCAACGGGGTCGAGGTGCTGGTACTGGACGAGGCCGACCGCATGCTCGACATGGGCTTCGCCGAGGACATCGAGCGCATCACCGCCGAGTGCGCCAACCGCCAGCAGACCCTGCTGTTCTCCGCCACCGGCGGTGGCAAGGTGCTGCGCGAGATGATCGCCAAGGTGCTGCGCGAGCCGGTGCATCTCAAGCTCAACAGCGTCGACCAGCTCGGCGAGACCACCGTCCAGCAGATCATCACCGCCGACGATCCGGGCCACAAGGAACGTCTGGTGCACTGGCTGCTGAGCAACGAGACCTACCGCAAGGCCATCGTCTTCACCAACACCCGGGTGCAGGCCGATCGCCTGTACGGTCACCTGGTGGCGGCGGACTACAAGGCCTTCGTGTTGCACGGCGACAAGGACCAGAAAGACCGCAAGCTGGCCATGGACCGCCTCAAGCAGGGTGGCAGCAAGGTGCTGGTGGCCACCGACGTGGCGGCCCGCGGCCTGGATATCGAGGGTCTGGATCTGGTGATCAACTTCGATATGCCGCGCTCCGGCGATGAGTATGTGCACCGCATCGGCCGTACCGGTCGTGCCGGCGCCGAGGGCCTGGCGGTATCGCTGATCTGCCACAACGACTGGAATCTGATGTCGAGCATCGAACGCTACCTCAAGCAGCGTTTCGAGCGCCGGGTGATCAAGGAGCTCAAGGGCAGCTACCAGGGGCCGAAGAACGTCAAGGCATCCGGCAAGGCCGTCGGCGTGAAGAAGAAAAAGACCGACAAGAAGGATGGCTCGAAGAAGAGTGCGGCCAACAAGCCTGCAGCCGCCAAGCGCCGCTCGAACGCGCCGAAGGCCGCGCCCTCCAGCCTGGTCAGCCAGGACGGCATGGCCCCACTGAAACGCAAGAAGCCGGCGGCGGAGTGAAACTGGCTCCCCTCTCCCTATGGCAGAGGGGCTGGGGCGGCCCGCGTAGGGTGAGGGGAGTTCAGGCCGCTCCGAGCTGCCTTTGACGCCCTCACCCCGACCCTCTCCCGGAGGGAGAGGGGGTAGTCCGAGTTACTGCTCGATGGGACGAAGCCGGCGGTGAAACGAGAAGGGGGCCTACAGGCCCCCTTTTCTTTTTGCGTGAGCCGCTCAGGGCACTATCAGGATCTTGCCGTCGCGCTCGCCAGCGGCGGCCGCAGCAATGGCTTCCTTGATCTGGCTGATGTTGTAGGTGGCGGCGACACGGGCCTTGAGCTTGCCGCTGGCGATCAGCTGGGTCAGCTCGCCGAACACGCGGAACTGGTCGGCCTGGCTGGCCTTCTGGAACCACTTGGCCAGCCAGAAGCCGCGCAGGGTCACGTCGCGGAACACGAAGGAGGCCGCCGACACCTGGCACGGCTCGCCGCTCATCAGACCGTAGTTCACCAGCTTGCCGCCCTCGCTCAGGCAGGCCGCCACGTGATCGGTGGCGGCGCCGCCCACGGCGTCAATGCCGAGCATCACCGGCGCACCACCGGTGGCCTCGCGTACGCGCTTGTGCAGGTCAGGGCCGTCCAGCAGCACCACGTCACCGCCCTCGGCCTTGACCCCGGCCACCGCGGCTTCGCGGCGCACCACGTTGATGGTCTTGAAACCACGCAGCTTGGCCAGCTGGATCAGGTAGCCGCCGACGCCGGAGTTGGCCGCGTTCTGGATCACCCAGTCGCCCGGCTTGAGGTCCACGAACTCGCTGAGCAGCAGGGAGGCGGTCGGCGGGTTGATGGTCATCATCGCCAACTGTTGCGGATCGGCGTCCGGCAGCGGGATCAGCTTGGCGGCGGGGGCGTGCAGGTGGGTGACCCAGGTGCCGATGCCCACCGGCAGCAGCACGGTCTGGCCGACCTTGACGTTGCTCACGCCTTCGCCCAGCTGTTCGACGCGGCCGACGCCCTCGTTACCGCCGATGGCCGGCAGCGGCGGCAGCATGCCGTATTCGCCGGTCAGGGTCAGTACGTCGGAAGGGTTGATCGGTGCCGCCAGCACCTTGACCAGGGCCTGGCCGGCAGGCAGCGGTGGCAGTTGCAGCTCCACCGCTTCGATCACGTCCTGCGGGACCTTGCCGCGGTGTTGGTATTCGGCTTTGAGCATGGCAGTTCTCCATCGTCTGAGAGCGCTGAGTCTAGACCCAAGACGCCGCCATCGGATGAATCGCCCTGCATATGCGCGAGTGATGGCGCCAGCCATGGACGACCACCTATGCTAGGTCCATCGCTAAGGGGAACTGCATGTTTTCACGCGTCTGGCTGTGGCTGTTTCTGCTGCTGGCGCCCACCGCGCTGGCAGAGTCGCTGCGCATCGGCTTCGGCACGCACAAGCCGCCCTACGTATTCGAGGGCCAGAGCCGCGGGCTGGAGTACGACATCGTGGTGGCTGCTGTGCGCGCCGCAGGCGACGAGGTGGAGGTGCGCTACGCGCCCATGGAGCGGCTGCACCTGGCGCTGGGCAAGGGCGAGCTGGATGGCATCGCCACCACCAATGCCTACAGCGGCATGCCGGTCTACTACTCGGCGCCCTATATCCATTGTCAGAATGTCGCCCTGGCGCTGTCGTCGCGTGGCTACCGGATAAACAGCATCGCCGATCTGGGACGCTACTCGATCAGCACCTTCCAGCGCGCTCGCCACCTGCTTGGGCCGGAGTTCCAGGCCATGGCCGAGGCCAACCCGCGCTACCGTGAGGAGGCCCAGCAGATCAATCGCAACCGCCTGTTGTACAGCGGGCGTATCGACGTGGTGGTGGGCGACCCGCGCATCATGCGCTATTTCAATCGCGAGGTCGGCGAGCAGGTCGACACCAGCGTGGCGGTGACCCAGTACATGCTGTTTCCGCCAACCGCCTACAGCGTCGGCTTCCGCCTGCCGGAGCAGAGCGAGCGCTTCAACCGAGGCCTGGCGGCCATCCGCGCCAATGGCGAATACCTGCGCATAGAACAGCGCTACGCCAACTACTGATCAGAACTTCTCGTTCAACCCCAGATAGCGCCACTGGCCGACCGGCACCTTGGCCAGGCCGGTGCGGCCGAAGCGCAGGCGGCGGATGCCCAGCACCTGCAGGCCGACGTGTTCGCACATGAAACGCAGCTGGCCCGGTTGCACGGCCTTGATGGCGAAGCGCAGGCGCGTCTCGCTCTGCCAGCTGACCTTGCACGGCGGCACCGTCACGCCTTTGTAGGTCTGGCCGAAGCTCAGGCGCTTGAGGCCTTTTTCGTCCAGGCTACCGGCCACCTCCACCAGGTATTCCTGCTCCAGCGTCGCGCCCTGTTCCTTGAACAGGCGTACCACCGCGTGGCTCTGGCTGAACACCAGCAGGCCGCTGGCGTCGGTTTCCAGCGGGGTGAGCAGTTCCAGGCGGCGCAGGTGGCGGTTCAGCGGGCGGATGCCGCTGGCATCCTCGGCCCAGTGGTGGGCGTGGCTGAGCAACTGCTGGGTGGAGTTGGCGCCCATGCCGCAGCCGAGGCCGACCGGCTTGTGCAGCAGCAGTGTGATCGGCGGCTGGGTCTCGGCCTTGGCGCCGGGCAGCAATACCACCTGCTCGTCGCGCACCGGGTGCTGCGGCTCCTCGATCACCTGGCCATCCACCGTGACCCAGCCGCCCTCGATGTACAGCTCCGCCTCGCGGCGCGAGCAGGAGATCTGCTGGATCAGGCGTTTCGACAGGCGTTCGGCTTCGGTCATGGCAGCGGGTGTCACATCAGGAAATGAAAGGCATTGTAACCGGCCTGGGGCCTGCACCGGGATTGGGCTAAAAGAAAGGTCGGGCGAGAGCGAGGACGAACATGCGGCAGATATTGGCAATCCTGATCACGGGCACGCTGCTGGCGGCGCCGGCCATGGCCGAGCGTAGCGAGCTCGGAGAGCTGCAGCTGACCGAGGTGGTGGGCGGTCTGGAACATCCCTGGAGCCTGGCTTTCCTGCCGGATGGCCAGGGCAGCCTGATCACCGAGCGCCCAGGGCGCCTGCGCTGGCTGGATGCCCAGGGGCGTCTTCAGGCGCCGTTGACCGGGGTACCGCAGGTGTATGCCCGTGGCCAGGGCGGCTTGCTGGACGTTGCACTGTCGCCGGACTTCGTCCGGGATCGCCTGGTCTACCTGAGCTATGCCGAGGCGGACGAGTCCGGCAACAAGGCCGGTACCGCGGTCGGCCGTGGTCGGCTGAAGGAAGACATGAGTGCGCTGGAGGATTTCCGGGTGATCTTCCGCCAGCAGCCCAAGCTGTCCGAGGGCATTCATTTCGGCTCGCGCCTGGTCTTCGATGATCAGGGCTTCCTGTACATCAGTCTGGGCGAGAACAACCAGCGCGCCACCGCCCAGGAACTGGACAAGCTGCAGGGCAAGCTGGTGCGGCTGAAGCCAGACGGCAGTGTGCCGCCGGACAATCCCTTCGTCGGCAAGCCGGGCGCACGCACGGAGATCTGGTCCTACGGCCACCGCAATCCCCAGGGGATGGCAGTCAATCCCTGGAGCGGCGCCATCTGGCTGCACGAGCACGGCCCGCGCGGCGGCGACGAGATCAATATTCCGCGCAAAGGACGCAACTACGGCTGGCCGCTGGCCACCCACGGGGTCAACTACAGCTTGCTGCCAATTCCCGAGGCCGAAGGCGAGCGGGTGGCCGGCACCGAGGCGCCGCAGCACGTGTGGGAAAAGTCGCCGGCGATCTCCGGCATGGCCTTCTATGCCGCCGAGCGCTTCCCGGCCTGGCAGCACAGCCTGTTCATCGGTGCGCTGGCCGACCAGTCGCTGATCCGCCTGCAGCTGGACGGCGACAGGGTGGGGCATGAGGAACGTCTACTGCAGGACAAGGGTTGGCGCATCCGCGATGTGCGCCAGGGGCCGGATGGCTACCTGTATCTGCTGATCGATGCACCGGACGGCAAGCTGGTCCGGTTGGGGTTGGGTTACTAAAGCCAAAAAGCCCTCTCCCTCTCGCGTTGCGGGAGAGGGGCGACGAGCAGCCCGGATGCATCCGGGAAACAGGGGCTCCGTCCCCGGATTGCATCCGGGCTACCAGCTGGGCGGCAACCCTTAGTGAGCCGCCGCCTCCATGGCCGAGTCGACTTCCTGGTTAGCCACCAGCTCCGGCGGCAACGGCTCGGTGACCACGCTGAAGTCGCTGATGCGGATGGCGCCGCGGCCTTCGCCAAGCAGGTGGAAGGAGAACGCCTTGCGGGTTTCCGGGTTGTCGAAATCGAAGCTCAGCTCGACGATCTCGCCGCGCTTGAGCGCCGGCAGCGGCGGGATGGTCAGGCTGTTGTTGCGATCGAATTCCTTGGTGATCAGGCGCAGCGCCGCGCCGTTGCGGTCCAGGCGCACGGCTTCGATCTTCAGGGTCACGCGGGTGCGGGTGCCCTTGGGCATTTCCAGGTACTGGGCGCCGATCAGGTTGTCCGTCCAGTCGTCGCGCGATTCGACCTTGAGGTCGATGCGCTCGCGGTTGGCGAACTGATAGCGCTGGCCGATCTGCCCGCCAGTGATGGACTGGTCGAGCAGGGCGGCGCGCTGGCTGACCAGGCGTGCCTGGCGCCCGGTGACCCGGCCCATGTACTTGGGATGGGCGGTGATGAAGCCGGTGCTCTCGTAACGGCGGCACACCTGCTGGAAGGTGCACTCGGTGAACACCTTGCCATCGTGCTGACGCAGCAGGCCGTTGGTGTACGACATGATCTCGCGCGGGGTGGCGTAGTCGCGGAACAGCGAGCGGCCGGCGATGTTGTCCGGGACCGGCAGGTCGAAGTAGTCGAGCACCGAGGTGGTCAGGTCGACGTGGCCGTATACCCCAGGCTTGACCTTGGGCAGCTGGTCGCCATCCGGCGCCAGCACCAGGTTGAAGCCCCAGGCCGAGGCCAGGCGTACGTTTTCCAGGCCGTGGGATTCGTCGGAGGTGACGATCACCAGGGTGTCCTTGAGCACGCCCTGTTTCTCCAGGCCTTCGAGGAAGTCAGCGACCGCATCGTCCAGGTAGCCGATGGCGGCCTGCTTGGCGGTGGGGTAGCGCTCCAGGTACTCCTTGGGCGCGGAATAGGGTTGGTGGGTGCCGACGGTGAGCAGGGTGAGCATCCACGGCTGCTGGTTGCCGCGCAACTGCTTGACATACTTCAGCGCACCCTCGAAGTAGGCCTTGTCGTCCATGCCCCAGGGGAACTCCAGGTACGGCTTGTTCTTGAACCAGTCGCGGCCGTGGGTCTGCTGGAAGCCCATGTGCGGCATGATCTGGTCCTTGGCCATGAAGCGTAGGCCGGCGCCCTGTAGGAAGTGGGTGCGGAAGCCCATGGTGCGCATCTGGTGCGGCAGGCATTGCAGATTGCGGGTCTGGCTGTTGAGCAGCTCCACGCCCTTGGGCGTGCCGGAGTCCAGCTTGCCGTAGTCGCCACAGAGCATGGAGTACAGGCCGCGGATGGTCTGGTGGCTGTGCAGCACGTAGTCCGGGGTGGTCATGCTGCGCTCGGCCCACTCGCTCAGGCGCGGCATCAGGTCTTCTTCATAGCTGCTGCCGATCAGTTGGCGGTTCTTGGCGATATACGCGCCAGGAATGCCTTCCAGGGTCACGATCAGCACGTTGCGCGCCTTGCCGCCGCCGGGCAGCAGCGGTGCGCCGGACAGGTCCAGCTTGCTCAGGCCGTCGATATCCGGCGGCAGGCCGGAGTCCTCACCGGCATGCAAGTCCTCCACCGCCACGCGTACGCGGCTGGTACCTTCGGCCAGCACCTTGTGCGGCAGGTTGAACAGACGCCACTGGTCGTCCTCGCTGGGCTCCAGGTACTGATCGATGGCGTGGCTGCACAGCAGGGCGACCGGCAGCACATAGGCGTAGCGGGAAATCTTTGGTCCGGCTTTGCGTCCGACCAGCAGGCAAGCCAGCACGCCGATCACCAGGGCGCCAGCCAGCAGCGGGTAGCGCAGGCCGCTACCCTGGGTGGACTGGCTGACGAACTGGGGATCGCTCAGGTATTTGAGATCGCTGGGCTCGGGCATGCGCCCGACCGCGTTGACCAACTCGGCGTTGCTCAGCAGGAAGAGGGCCCAGATCGCGGCCAGCGGAGCCGCCAGCAGCGGCCGGCGATAGCACAGCAGCAGGAGCAGCCCACCGATGCCCAGGTCGGAAACATAGCCCGGCCAGCTCGACCAGCCCAGCCAGTAGCGGGCGGCGATGGGCAGCACAACGAACAGCAGGCCGAGGGCGAAAAGCGACGCGGCAGGGTACGGCAGCCAGCGACTGGAAAGGCGCACAGGAGCTCCTGGGATAGGGCGGCGAGAATCCGTGTAATTCAGACAGATGGGGCGGGTCGAAGTTGCGGAATGCCATGATTCTGAAACATGCCCGTGCTAGACGCCAGTGGCGCATGTTACCGGCTGTCTCCCAGTAGGGCCTGTTGACGCTTTTCGCGTCCGCGTTGCTGCGCCAAAATCGCGCCAGGCCGGACGGCGATCCGCTAGGCGCGGGACGCAGGGAATGGTGATCCCTCGTCAAGTCCAGCAACAACGCATGGCGCGATTTGGCGCGCAACCCGTTGCAGCCGTGACAAAACGTCAACAGGCCCTAGGGTGTAGAATGCCCGCCTCTTCGAATTGGGTGGTGAACATGGCTCTGATCGGGCGCTACAACTCTCTGCAGGTGGCTAAGCTGGCCGACTTCGGCCTCTATCTCGACGGCGATGCCGATGGCGAGATCCTCTTGCCCAAGCGCTACATCCCCAAGGGCGAGCCGTGCGAGGTCGGCGACTGGCTCAACGTCTTCGTCTACCTGGACAGCGAGGACCGCCTGATCGCCACCACCGAGAAGCCCAAGGTGCAGGTCGGCGGCTTCGCCAGCCTCAAGGTGGTGGATATCAATCGCATCGGTCTGTTCTTCGACTGGGGCCTGTCCAAGGACCTGCTGATGCCGCACTCCGAGGAGAAGCGTCCGCTGCAGGTCGGCGACTACTGCGTGGTGCACGTCTACCTCGACCGCAGCCGGCGCATCACCGCCACCGCGCGCCTGGACCGCTATCTGGACAAGACCCCGGCGAACTATCAGGTGGGTCAGGAAGTCGACCTGCTGGTGGTGGAGCAGACCGACCTGGGCTTCAAGGCCATCATCAATGGCCAGCACTGGGGCCTGATCCACAAGAACGAGGTGTTCAAGTTCCTGCGTGGCGGCTCCCAGGAAAAGGGCTTCATCAAGGAGCTGCGCGCCGACGGCAAGATCAGCCTGAGCCTGCAGCCGGTCGGCCAGCAGGCTCGCGATGAGCTGTCCGAGCAGATCCTCACTGCACTGCGTAACGCCGGCGGCAAGCTGGCGCTGTCCGACAAGAGTCCGCCGGAAGTCATCAGCAAGGCTTTCGGCGTCAGCAAGGGCAACTTCAAGAAGGCCATCGGCGGGCTGTTCAAGCAGGGCCTGATCCGCATCTTCGATGACCGCATCGAGCTGGTCTGAGACCGATGCATCGGCGCTGGGCCGCCTAACGGCCGATTCCGCCATGCTCGCGGGCTGTCTGGCCGTGGTGATTTCGCTGCCTTTGTGGCGCGATAGAGTGGCGGCGTATTTCACCCAGCGGAGTCGCCATGAGCCCCGAGGAACACTACCAGCGCTTGCAGACCATGTATGGCGCCGCACCAGTCAACGCCTTCTACCAGCTGGTCATGCGTGTCCGCGATGGCGAGGCGGAGATCGAGATTCAGGTGGAGGAGAAGTTCTTTCACGCCGCCGGTGCGGTGCATGGCTCGGTCTACTTCAAGCTGCTCGACGATGCGGCTTTCTTCGCCGCCAACTCCCTCGAGCCCGAGGTGTTCGTGTTGACCACGGCCTTCACCACCTACCTCACCCGCCCGGTGTCGGCCGGCAAGCTGAAAGCGGTGGGCAAGGTGGTCAACCGCAACAAGTCGCAGTTCATCGCCGAGGCCGTGCTGTATGGCGAGGACGGCAAGGAAGTGGGGCGCGGCAACGGCGTGTTCGTGCGCAGCAAGATTAGCCTGGGCGACGCTTTGGGCTACCTGGACTGAGTCAGGGCTTGCGCGCCAGCAGCACGGCGCGGGTCGGCGCCGGCAGACCTTCGAGGGTGCGGCTGTGGTCGGCCGGGTCGAGGAATTCCGGTAGCGACTGGTAGCGCATCCACTCGGTGCTGCGTTGTTCCTCGACGCTGGTGGTGGAGACATCCACGCAGCGCACGTCGACGAAGCCGGCGCGGCGCAGCCACAGCTCCAGGGCCGGCACCGAGGGCAGGAACCAGACGTTGCGCATCATCGCGTAGCGGTCCTCGGGCACCAGCACCTGCTGGGCATCGCCTTCCACCACCAGGGTCTCCAGCACCAGCTCGCCGCCCTTGAGCAGGCAGTCCTTGAGCTCCAGCAGATGGTCGATGGGCGAGCGGCGGTGGTAGAGCACGCCCATGGAGAACACGGTGTCGAAGCCTTCCAGCTTCGCCGGCAATTCCTCCAGGGCCAGCGGCAGGTGCCAGGCCGGTGCATCGGGCAGGTAGTGCTTCACGGCGAGGAACTGGTTGAGGAACAGCCAGTTGGGATCGACGCCCACCACGGCATCGGCACCGGCGCCGAGCATGCGCCACATGTAGTAGCCGTTACCGCAGCCGACATCGAGGATGCGTTTGCCGGCCAGGTCCAGATGCGGGGCGACCCGTTCCCATTTCCAGTCCGAACGCCATTCGGTGTCGACGTGCACGCCGAACAGCTCGAACGGCCCCTTGCGCCAGGGGATCAGGCCCTGCAGCGCGCTCTTCAGCGCGGTGCGCGTGGCCTCGTCACAGGCTCCGTCCAGGCGCAGCGCAGTGCGCAGCTCGGTGTTTTCCAGCGCCAGTGTCGGCAACGCCTCGACGGCGGCGAACCAGCGCGCGAGGTCGCCGTGGCCCACGGCGAGCTTGGCGTCGAGCTGGGCGGGCAGGTCGGCGGCCCACTCCTGCAGCGGGCTGCCGGCCAGTTGCTGTTGCAGGGCGTCGAGGTCGAGGCGGGAGAAGATCATGGCAGGGCGATCAGCGAGGCAAAGTTGAGGCACTGGAACCAGGGCACGACCTTGGAGAAGCCGGCCGCCAGCAGGCGCTCGCGGTGCTGCTCCAGGCTGTCGGGCTTCATCACGTTCTCGATGGCGCTGCGCTTCTGGGCGATTTCCAGTTCGCTGTAGCCATTGGCGCGCTTGAACGCCAGGTGCAGCTCGCCGAGCAGGGCCTGTTCGGCATCATCGGCGAAACGCAGCTTTTCCGAGAGGATCAGCGCGCCGCCCGGCAGCAGGGCCTGGCGGATGCGGCTCAGCAATTCCAGGCGCTGTTCCGGGGCAACGAACTGCAGGGTGAAGTTGAGCGCCACCAGCGAGGCTGGCTGGAAGTCCAGGGTGAGGATATCCGCCTCGAGGACCTCGACCGGCAGCAGCTCCTGGAACATGGCGTCCTGGGCGTGCAGGTACTCGGAGCAGCGCTCGACCATGGCGTGGGAGTTGTCCACCGCGATCACCCTGCAGTCGTCGGTGCGCACATGGCGGCGCAGGGCCTGGGTCACCGCGCCGAGGGAGCAGCCAAGGTCGTATAGAGCGCTGTGCGGCTGGGCGAACTGCGCGGCCAGCACGCCGAGGTTCTCGACGATGGTCGGGTAGCCCGGTACCGAACGCTTGATCATGTCCGGGAAGACCTTGGCCACGTCCTCGTTGAAGACGAAGTCCGGCACCTGGTCCAGGGGCTGGGCGAAGAGTCGGTCGGGCTGCTGTTTCACGGTGATTTGGTCCGGGCGCAAAGGCCGGCATTCTAGCCAAGAGCTTGCAGCAACCCAACCGCCATCAGGGCAACTGGTCCAGGATGAACTCGCCGCCGCCCTGTAGCGGGCCCAGCGGGTTGCGCTTGACCTCGTAGCGGCGGATGTTCGGCTCGCCGTTGCTGACCTTGTGCACCAGGGTGTCGTCGACCAGCACGAATACCGCGCGGAAGGTCCAGCCCTTCAGCTCCCGCGTCTTGCGGAAGTTGAGCACGTCGGCCCAGAAGCTGCCCACACGCTGGGTGTCGGTCTTGTTGAACTCGAAGGCGTAGCCGATGCAGCGATCCTTGGCCTCCAGGCAGCGCAGCATGCCGTCCGGCAGGTATTCGATGGGCACGTTGGGCTGTACGAACATCAGACGCAGGTCGATGAACGAGAGCATCTTGCCGTTACCCTGGCTGAGCGGGTCGAAGCCCAGCTCGAACAGCTCGACGCGGGTGGTCTTGTCCGGTTGCGCCTGGGCGTAGCGGATCTCGGTATCGAGATAGTCCCCGAAGGGGGAGGTGACCTCCGCTCGCTGGCTGGGCAGCAGGCTGGTGCAGCCGGACAGCAGGAACAGCGAAAGCATCAGTAGCGCCCACGGGTCGCCATGCATGGCAGCCTCCTTGAAAGGTCCTGATTCTCTCTATAGACGATTTGCCGAGACGTTGCCGTCTCGCCCGTGAGACAGCCGGCTTATCCGTGGCTATGACCGGAAACGGGTGGCTATCCGGACTGCAGCGGTTACTCTTGTGCTATCTGCCCGATAAGGAACGCAGGGAAATGCGGACGGCAACACGACTCCAGGCCGGCTTCACGCTGGCCATCCTGATGCTCAGCCTCAACCTGCTGGTGCCGCTGTTCGGCGAACGTTGGATCGACGCCACCCATATGCGCTACGAGCAGGAGGAGAGGCTGCTGGCCAACAGTCAGCAACTACTGGCGGCGCTGACCGATGGCGAGACCGGGCAGCGCGGTTTCGTCATCACCGGCCGTGATGATTTCCTCTCGCCGCTCTACCTGGGGTTTTCCGAAGTGGACCGTCTGCTCCTGGTGCTGGAGCAGAGCGCGACCGAGGACGCTGAGCTCAAGCAGCACCTGGACAGATTGAAACCGGTGATCGCCGAGCAGCGCAGCTACCTGCAGGGCACCGTCGACGTACGCCGCCAGGCGGGAATCGAGGCGGCGGTGGCGCGCGTCTCCACCGGCAAGGGCAAACAGCTGATGGACACGTTGCGCACCTTCAGCGGCGAGATGCAGGCTGACCTGAACGTTCGCCTGCAGATTCTCGAGCAGCGCCGCGGATGGCAGCGCAGGGTAATGATCGGCGGTATGGTGGCGACCGGCCTGCTCGACCTGCTGCTGATCGGGCTGCTGAACTACTTCACTTTCCGCACCCTTAGGGACGGGCGCACAGCCCGTCACAGCCTGCGCAATCTCAGCGAGCAGCTGTCCAGTGGCATGCAGCGCCTGGAGCTGCGCAATCGCGAAATTTCCCTGCTCAGCCGCATGGCTGGGGCGTTGCACTCGATCAACAGCTTCGACGAGTGCTACGGCATCATCGGCCGCTTCGCCGGCCAGCTGTTTCCGCAGAATGCCGGCAGCCTGACGCTCTACCACCCCTCCCGCGACGTGCTGGAGAGCGTGGCCCACTGGGGCGACTGGCCACAGGACATGGATCTGTTCGAGCCGCATTCGTGCTGGGCCATCCGCCGCGGCCAGAGCCACCAGGTGCAGGACCCGGGCAAGGACCTGCTGTGCCCACACCTGCATGGCACTGCTCTGGCCGAGCAGGGTTACCTCTGCGTGCCGCTGATGGCTCAGGGCGAGCCACTCGGGGTACTGACGCTGGGCGGCAACAAGGCGGCCGACCTGGAGCTGGCCGAGGCCTTCGCCGAGCAGGTATCGCTGGGCGTGTCCAACCTGTCGCTGCGCGAGAGCCTGCGGCAGCAGTCGCTGGTGGATGCCCTGACGGGGCTGCACAACCGCCGCTTCCTCGACGAGACCCTGCGCCGCGAGTTGTTGCGCGCCTCGCGCAAGCAGTCGCCGGTGGCCGTGGTGCTGCTCGATGTGGACCACTTCAAGCGCTTCAACGACACCTTCGGCCACGAGGCCGGCGACCTGGTGCTGCGCCACCTGGCCATGGAGATGAAGCGCAGCGTGCGCACCAGCGACCTGGCCTGCCGCTACGGCGGCGAGGAGTTCTGCCTGGTAATGCCGGAGATCAGCCGCGAGGATGCCATCGAGCGCTGCGAATCCCTGCGCCTGGCCGTAAGCCGTCTGCAGGTACGCTACGGTGGCCAGCCACTGGGGCCGATCAATATCTCGCTCGGCCTGGCCTGGTTCCCGCTGGACGGCGAACAGATGGATGCGCTGCTGCACGCTGCCGACCTGGCCCTGTACCAGGCCAAGCGCGGCGGGCGTAACCGCCTGTGCATCTATCGCCGGGAGATGGACGGCGCCGAGGAAGCTCCTTCCAGTTGAGCCGGTCGGGCGAGCAGGACCACCGCCGAGGCGGTGATGCCGAGTTGCCCCAGCCAGTAGCTGAGGATGATGGCGTAGCCGGCGCCCTCGAACGGCGCGACGAAGCGGTTGATACCGATCAGGCTGTCCGACAGCACGAACAGCGCCGCGCCGCCCGCCGCCAGCCAGGCGGAGGTGGCCGCCACCGCGCCGATCCGCGCCAGCGCTCGCCACAGCATGGCGCCGATGGCCAGGCTGTACAGCGCCACCGGCAGCAGCAGTGGCCCGAGGCCGGCGCCGGCCAGCACGAAGAACATGCCGCCGGCCGCAAGCGCGGCGATCAGCAGGTCGAGAGGTGCCAGGCGGCGCGTATCGCTCAGGTAAGCCACCAGGTAGGCGAGGTGGGCGAGCAAGAAGGCCCCCAGGCCGAATACGAACAGATCGGCCGACCACTGCAGCAGCATGTCGCCCAGCAGCGAAAACCCCAGGCCGATGGCGATCCAGCGCCGATAGGTGCCGGCCGGCGCCTGGCGCAGCCAGATCAGCAGGCAGATCATCGGCACTGGCTTGCTCAGTAGCGTCAGCCACTGGAATTCGAGGTGCAGGCCGAGCAGGAACAGGGCGACGCCGGCGAGGGCGAGGATCAGCAGCAGTGGGCGCATGGCGGGGCTCTCTTGTTGTTTGCGCCATTATTGCCATCGCCCTGGCTCAGGCCAGTGCGTTAAGTGCCAGGCCGGGTGGTTTATCGCGTCAGCTGCTGACGCCGAACGTGCTGAAGGGCAACAGCAGGCAGGTTGCCAGTTTGGGATATCGGGCGCCGAAGGCGGCGCCCAGCGCTGCGCCGCCCAGCGCCCAGAGTGCGAGTTGGCTCAGCGAGGCGGGCGGCGCCGAAAAGGCCAAGCGTCCCAGACTCACTATCCAGAAGCAGGCCATGGCGCCGATCACGGCGCCGGCCAGGCGATCTCGCTTGCGGATGGGCGAGTTCCACCAACTGGAGAACCGCTGCCGCTGGTTCTGGATGAACTGGCTTGGCATGCCGCTCAGCGCACTTCGATCTGGCAGTCGATGATCTTGGCTGGCTTTACTTCCACTTCCCAGGGACGCCGATACTGCATCAGCAGGCGGCCCGTGCCGGGCTGATAGGCCTGGTAGCGCCACGTGGACTGCCCGCCGGCGCCCACCAGTCCGGCGTCTTCCGGCGTCACGTAGACCTCCTTGCCCAGGCTGCGCAGCACGCCGGGCGCCGCGTCGGCCACTACCCAGCGGAAGCCGGTGGTGGGATTGCTCGGCAGGGTGATGTTCAGGGTCTGGCCGCTGTGCAGCTCCATCGGGCATTTGCCCAGCTGCTTCTCTTCCACGCTCACGCTGGGTTTCGGTTGCGAGGTGCAGGCGGCGAGTAGGGCGAGGCTGCAAGGCAATAGCAGGCGATGGGCACGGTTCATGGCGGACTCCTGTCGATCGAAAACCCGCACAGCATAGCGGTTGGTGGGGCTTGTCGGGGCGGGATTCGATAAGCCCAGCGGTCTGGTGGGGCGGCTAGAGCACCAAGCGCATTTTCTCTGGCTGGTCTTCCCTGCCGTCAGGGCGTGTGCAAACGGGGAGATCCTCGACCCATGCGAAACCTGC
Organism: Pseudomonas sp. GD04019; assembly: GCF_029837695.1. Taxonomy (GTDB): domain Bacteria; phylum Pseudomonadota; class Gammaproteobacteria; order Pseudomonadales; family Pseudomonadaceae; genus Aquipseudomonas. The sequence continues at coordinate 37,682 of NZ_JAOEEA010000001.1, read as the reverse complement.
TTTTTTATAGAGATTTCTTGCTGCTTCGTTCGACTTCAAAACGGAAAGATCGATGGAGGTGAAATCCAGGTTTTTGCAATGACGTATCACCGCGGACAGGAGTGCCTCGCCATAACCACGTCGTCGATAGTCCTGCTTGACCTGCATGCCAAGAATGGCGACCTGGGCATCACCACCCTCCCGGCAAAAGCTCTCGGGATAGGCTTCCGCTGAGGCGATGACGTTATTGCCCTCTTCGGCAACATAAATGGGCCAGTTGTTTTCTTCGGCCGTCTTCAGCGCGTGGCGTACGGCATCCTTGGGTGGTGGTGTGGCCCGAGCGGAGTATTTTCCCTCGGCATTTACCTCGCCAAACAGTGCATAGAATGCGTCGAGATCCTGCTGGCAGATACGCCTGACTTCCATGTTCTTTCCTGAATAAGGTGTATTCAACGGTAGGGTGGTCTATCCGGCTCTAGCATCAGCCAAACAGCACCCTGGCCACGTCGGTATAGCGTTTGGCGAAGTGCACGGTCAGCCCTTCCTTGAGGTAGCCCGGTAGCTCGGCAAAGTCGCCGCGGTTGGCCTCGGGCAGGATCAGTTCGAAGATCTTCTGCCGCCGCGCGGCGATCACCTTCTCGCGGACTCCGCCGATGGCCAGCACCTGGCCGGTGAGGGTCAGCTCGCCGGTCATGGCCACGCCTTTCTTCGGCGCCTGGTTGCGGGCCAGGGAGAGCAGGGCGCTGGCCATGCTGATGCCGGCGCTGGGGCCGTCCTTGGGGGTGGCGCCTTCCGGTACGTGCAGGTGGACGAAGGCCTGGTCGAAGAAGGTCGCATCGCCGCCGAACTTCTTCAGGTTGGCGCCGATGTAGCTGTAGGCAATCTCCGCCGACTCCTTCATCACCTCGCCGAGCTGGCCGGTGAGCTTGAAGCCGCGGTTGAGGGTGTGGATGCGCGTGGCTTCGATCGGCAGGGTGGCGCCGCCCATGCTGGTCCAGGCCAGGCCGGTGATCACGCCGGTGCCGTTGAACACCTGTTCGCCGCGGAACACCGGCATGCCCAGGTAGGCCTCCAGGTCGCGGGGGGCGATCTTCACCTGGCTGCCCGGGTTGTCCAGCAGCTGCACCACCGCCTTGCGCACCAGCTTGCCCAGCTGCTTCTCCAGCTGGCGCACTCCGGCCTCGCGGGCGTAGCCCTCGATCACGCCCTTTAGCGCTGCATCGTTGATGCTCAACTGCTGCTTGCTGACGCCGGCTTTCGCTAGCTGGCGCGGCCACAGATGGCGCTTGGCGATGGCCAGCTTCTCCTCGGCGATATAGCCGGACAGGCGGATCACCTCCATGCGGTCGAGCAGCGGCCCGGGAATGGAGTCGAGGGTGTTGGCGGTGCACACGAACAGCACCTTGGACAGGTCCAGGCGCAGGTCCAGGTAGTGGTCGAGGAACTCGACGTTCTGCTCCGGGTCGAGGGTCTCCAGCAGCGCCGAGGCCGGGTCGCCCTGGTAGCTGGCGCCCATCTTGTCGATCTCGTCGAGCATGATCACCGGGTTCATCACCTCGGCTTCCTTCAGTGCCTGCACCAGCTTGCCGGGCATGGCGCCGATGTAGGTGCGGCGGTGGCCCTTGATCTCCGCCTCGTCGCGCATGCCGCCGACGCTGAACCTATAGAACGGCCGACCGAGGGATTCGGCGATGGATTTGCCGATGCTGGTCTTGCCCACGCCGGGCGGGCCGACCAGCAGCACGATGCTGCCGGAGATCTCGCCCTTGAAGGCGCCGACGGCGAGGAACTCGGTGATGCGTGCCTTGATGTCGTCCATGCCGGCGTGGTGCTTGTCCAGCACCTTGCGGGCGTGGCCGAGGTCGAGCTTATCCTGGCCGAACACACCCCAGGGCAGGGCGGTGGCCCAGTCCAGGTAGTTGCGGGTCACGGCGTATTCCGGCGAGCCGGCTTCGAGGATCGCCAGTTTGTGCAGCTCCTCGTCGATGCGCTTCTTGGCCTGCTCGGGCAGGGTCTTGCCGGCCAGGCGCGCGCGGAACTCGTCGGCGTCGGCGCTGCGGTCGTCCTTGGTGATGCCCAGTTCATGCTGGATCACCTTGAGCTGTTCCTTGAGGAAGAATTCGCGCTGGTGCTGGCCGATCTTGCGGTCCACTTCGGCGGACAGCTCGTTCTGCAGACGCGCGACTTCCACTTCCTTGCGCAGCAGCGGCAGCACCTTCTCCATGCGCTTGAGGACCGGCACGGTATCCAGCACTTCCTGCAGCACGCTGGCGGGTGCTGTGGTCAGGGCGGCGGCGAAATCGGTGAGTGGCGACGGATCGTTGGGGCTGAAGCGGTTGAGGTAGTTCTTCAGCTCCTCGCTGTACAGCGGATTGAGCGGCAGCAGTTCCTTGATCGCATTGATCAGCGCCATGCCGTAGGCCTTGACCTCGTCGCGCTGGTCGTTGGCGTTCGATGGGTACTCGACTTCGGCCAGGTAGGGCGGGCGATGGCGCTTGAGCCAGCCACGCACCTTGACCCGGCTCAGGCCCTGGGCAACGAACTGCAGCTTGCCATCCACCCGGCTGGCTTGGTGGATCTTCACCAAGGTGCCGTGTTCGGGCAGGGAGGCGGTATCGAAGTGGCGCGGGTCGGTCACAGGCTGGTCGACATAGAACAACGCCAGGCACTTGTGCTCGGTGTTGGCCACCAGCTCCAGGGTCTCGGTCCAGTGTTCCTCGCTGACGATCACCGGCAGCACCTGGGCCGGGAAGAACGGCCGGTTGTGGATGGGCAGCACGTAGAGCTTGTCCGGCAGCGTCTGGCCGGGCAGGGCGAGGTGAGTAGCCTGGCGGTGCGCCTCGGCCTCGATGTACTCGGAACTGTAGTCGGAGCTGTTGTCCTGATCGCTCATGGCGGCCCTGTTCAGTCGATCGATGATGCGGTTTAGATGGGGCGAGGCCGTAGGTATTTCAATCCTGTTCTTTGGTTGCGCCTTTTCCTGATTGGGTGCAACCAGTGCCATCTGTCGGTGCTACTGCCTCTTTGCGGATTAACTGGGTAAAGTGCAACCCTCGCTTCGCTTTGGTGCATCTCCATGCTCAATGCCCGCCTCGCGTGCCTGGACAGCCAGGCCCACGAACACGCCCATGACTATCACCAGTTGGTGATGTCGCTGTCCGGGCGCGCGGAATTCGAGGTCAGTGGCCGCGGCGGTGAAGTCAGCCGCATGCGCGCCTGCCTGGTGCCGGGCGATGCCGATCACCAGTTCGCCGGCATGGGCGACAACCGCATGCTGATTCTCGATCTGGACGAGCGCGATACCTCGCCGGAAGACCTCAGTCTGCTCGCCGAGCTGTTCGAGAGCCCGCGCTACCCGACCCTGGACGCCGATTTCCAGAACCTGCTGAGCTACGCCGGCGCGGAGCTGGCTCGCTATGGCAGCGACCCGCACCTGGCACGCGCCCTCGGCGGCGTGTTGCTGCGCGCGCTGCACCTGCGCCTGTTCGGCGAGCGCGGTCGTGGCACTATCGCCAATCTGGATCTGGGGCGGCTGGATGCCTACATCGCCGAGCACCTGGCACGGCGGATCACGGTGATCGAGCTGGCCCAGGTGGCCTGCCTCAGTCCCAGCCACTTCCACGCCCAGTTCAAGGACAGCGTGGGCCTCACGCCCCACCAGTACCTGCTCAAGACCCGCCTCGACCACGCCGCGCGCCTGCTGCGCGAAAGCCCACTGGCGCTGGTGCGGATCGCCGAGGAATGCGGATTCTCCAGCCAGAGCGCACTGACCACGGCCATGCGCCGCTACATGGGGCTGACGCCCAAGCGGCTGCGCGGCCTGCAGTAGAGGTAATTTCCCCTCTCCCTTTGGGAGAGGGGCTGGGGTGAGGGTGTTCAGGCCACTCGCTGCCTCCCTCGCCCCTGGCGCTGCTCAATCGCCAGTCGCCACCGGGCGCGCCGGATCGGTGATCCATTCGCTCCACGAACCGGCGTACAGCGGCGCCAGCGGGTAGCCGGCCAGGCTCATGGCGAACAGGTTGTGGCAGGCGGTGACGCCCGAGCCGCAATAGGCCACCAGCGACCCCACCGGGCGCGCCCCGCGCAGAGCGTCGAAGCGGGCGCGCAATTGCTCGGCCGGCAGGAAGCGGCCATCGCTGCCGAGGTTGTCGGTGAACACCGCGCACTGGGCGCCAGGAATATGGCCGGCCACCGGGTCCAGCGGTTCCGTCTCGCCACGGAAGCGGTGCAGGGCGCGGGCGTCCAGCAGAGTGAGTTCGGGGTTACCCAGGCGCTGCTGCAATTGCCCGGCATGCAGCAGCAGGGCGGTATCGGCCTGGCCACTGAAGCTGCCCGGTGTCACCACCGGCGCTGCGTTGCTCAGCGGCAGCCCGGCTTCCTTCCACGCCTTGAGGCCGCCATCCAGCAGGTACACGCCGTCACGCTTGCCCAACCAGGCCAGCAGCCACCAGGCACGGGCAGCGAAGGCGCCGGGGCCGTCGTCGTACAGCGCTATCTGCGAGTCGTTGTCGATGCCCCAGGCACGCAGTCGCTCGACCAGCGCGGCTGGCTCCGGCAATGGATGGCGGCCGGTGACGCCCTTGATCTTGGCCGAGGAGAGGTCATGTTCCAGGTCGGCGAAGCGGGCGCCGGGGATATGTCCCTCGCCGTAGCTGCGGGCGCCATAGGTCGGGTCGTCGAGGGCGAAGCGGCAGTCGAGAATGACCAGGCCCGACTCCTGCAGGCGGGCGTGTAGATGGTCGGCGCTGATCAGCTGGGCGAGTGGCATGGGACCTCCTGTGTCGTATTCATCGCTAGGCGCATCATAAGGACAGCCACGAATAACCAGAAGCGAACCCGGGAGCCTTTCGGCACTCTCACTGCGGTTCGCCACACGAGGTAACCCCATGCTCAGCCTGCATCCTGCCATCGAAAGCGCCAACCTGGCCCGCCGCGTCGGCGTGGTCCTGGGGTCGCTGCTGGTCACCTTCTATTACTGCAGCAAGGTCCTGCTGCGTGCCGTCAGTGGGCGTCTGCGGCGGGCCGACGTGGACCGCTACACCCGCCGCTGGTCGGGCCTGCTGCTGCGCCTGGTGCGCATGAACCTCAGCGTGCACGGCGCGATGCCCGACTTCAACGACGGCCGCCGCTATATCCTGCTCAGCAGTCACGCCAGCCATTACGACATCCCCGCCAGCTTCGTCGCGCTGCCGGGCTCGATCCGCATGCTGGCGAAGAAGGAGCTGTTCGGCATCCCGATCTTCGGTTCGGCGATTCGCGCCGCCGAGTTCCCCTCGGTGGACCGGCACAATCGCCAGCAGGCGGTGAAGGACCTGGAGAAGGCCCGCAGCATGATGGAAAGCGGCATCGTCCTGTGGGCCGCGCCCGAGGGCACTCGCTCTCGAGACGGCCAGCTGCTGCCGTTCAAGAAAGGCTGCTTCCACTTGGCCCTGGATACTAACGCGGTGATAGTGCCGATCGCGTTCCGTGGCATCTCCGAGGTGCTACCGGCGCGCACCTGGCGCTTCAACCTCGGCCTGCCCGTGCAGTTGCACATCGGCGCGCCGATCGACGCCAGCCGCTACGACGTCGAGCAACTGCCCAAACTGATGGCCCAGGTGCGCCTGAGCATGCAGGATCTGCTGGGTGAGCCCGCGCCCACTGAGGCGCCGCCCAGACTCACCGAACAACCGGTGTGAAACGAAAAGCCCGCCGATTGGCGGGCTTTTTTCTCCCTCTCCCTCTGGGAGAGGGCTGGGGTGAGGGAGTACCAGATTGTCGCTAGCCCCCCTCACTTCCGGCCCCTTTCCCAGGGGAGAGGGAAGGATCAGCGGATCTTCAGCTTGCCGATCCGGTCATTGTCCAGGCTGCCCAGGTACAGGTAATCGCCCACCGGTTTCACCGAGGTGACCATGCGCAGGTGGGTGCCGCTGGTGTCGTGCAGGCTCTGCACGATCTCGCCCTTCTCGTTGAGGGCGATGGCCAGGCCGTAGGCGGCCGGCTTCGGCCACAGCGAGCGCGGCAGTTTGGCCAGCTGGGCCTTGACCCAGGGCTGGGCCTGGAGGAAATCGGCATCGCTCTTGCGCGGGGTCGGCAGGGCTACCCAGAAGGTGCCGGCGCGGTCGCCCTGCAGGTTGTCCGGCATGCCCGGCAGGTTGTCGGCGAACAGGTCATGGGTGCCGGCCTTGTCGCCTTTCAGCCAGTAGCGCTGGATGCGGTAGCGGTAGGTCTCGTTGACCAGCACGAAGTCCTCGTTCTGCGACAGCGCCACGCCGTTGGCGAAGTACAGATCCTTGAGCAGCACCTGGGTCTTGCCGGTCGCCGGGTCGAACACCATCAGGCGGCCATAGGGGCGGCCTTCGAGCAGGTCGAGCAGGTAGTCCGGCTGCTGGAACTTGCTGGAGGCGTCGGTGAAGTAGATGCGCCCGTCGCTGGCGATATCCAGGTCGTCGGTGAAAACGAACGGGCCGCCCTCGGCCTCGGTGGCCAGCACTTCGATCTTGCCGGCCGGGTCGATGCGCAGCAGGCCCTTGTAGGCGTCGGCGACGATCAGGTTGCCCCGGGCGTCGAAGTCCATGCCCAGCGGGCGGCCGCCGGTGGCGGCGAAGGTTTCCGCCTTGCCGTCCGCGCCGATGCGCACGACGCGCCCGTCATGCAGGCCGGCGTAGACCTGGCCCTGGGCATCGACTGCGGTGTCTTCAGGCCCATGGATCTGCCCCTGGGCCAGCAGCTTGGCCTTCATCAGGGTGTCGTTGGGTTCCAGCACGCCGGTCATCAGCGGCGCGGTCTGGGGTTTCCAGGCCAGTGGGTCGATGGGGCTGGGGGTGAGGTAGAGGAAGGCGCCGATGGCCAGGCCGACCAGCACGAGGAGGCCGAGGAGCTTTTTCATTGTGTTTCTTCCCTGGTTTGCGAGTGCGCGGGAGTGTACACGCTGGCGAGCCGGGAGTTGCCAGTGCGCGGGTCGTGAATGCCCGGTATCAACCACGTGCATATATACTGCGCGGCATCAATCAAGGAGTGCCGCGTGGCCATCGATATTCAATGGATCCTCGACGACGCCAGCCTGGCGCGTCACTGCGCCGAGTGGCGGCAGTTGCCCTACGTCGCCCTCGATACCGAATTCATGCGGGTCGACACCTTCTATCCCATCGCCGGCCTGCTCCAGGTCGGCGATGGCCGGCGTGCCTACCTGGTCGACCCGCTCGAAGTGAAGGACTGGACGCCCTTCGCCGAGCTGCTCGAAGACCGCAACGTGACCAAGGTGCTGCACTCCTGCAGCGAAGACCTGGAAGTTTTACTGCGCCTGACCGGGGCGCTGCCTGCGCCGCTGTTCGACACCCAGCTGGCCGCCGGCTACCTCAATATCGGCTTCTCCATGGGCTATTCGCGCCTGGTGCAGGAAGTGCTGAGCATCGAGCTGCCCAAGGGTGAGACCCGCTCCGACTGGCTGCAGCGGCCGCTGTCGGAGACCCAGGTCAGCTACGCCGCCGAGGATGCCGTGCACCTGGCCGAGCTGTACCAGGCGCTGCTGCCAAAGCTGTCGGCAGACAAGCTGGCCTGGATTCTCGAGGACGGCGCCGAGCTGGTCAGCAACCTGCGCCGCGAGATCGACCCGGACGAGGCCTACCTGGAATCCAAGCTGGCGTGGAAGCTGTCGTCCCAGCAGCTGGCCGTACTGCGCACCCTGTGCGCCTGGCGCGAACGCCAGGCGCGGGCGCGCAACCAGCCGCGCAACCGCATCCTGCGCGAACATTCGCTGTGGCCGCTGGCGCGCTTCCAGCCGGACAACACCGTGGCCCTGGCGCGTATCGAGGACATGCACCCGCGCACTGTGCGCCAGGATGGCGAGACCATCCTGCGCATGATCCGCGAGGCCGCTGCGCTGCCGCCGGAGCAGTGGCCGGCGACCCTGCCTGCCCCGCTGCCGATCGAGGCCGGCGCATTGCTGAAGAAGTTGCGCGCAGTGGGCCAGGCCGAGGCCGAGCGCCTGCAGATCGCCCCCGAGCTAATGCTGCGCAAAAAATCCCTCGAAGCCCTGCTCAAGAGTGGCTACCCCGACGGCCCATGGACGCTGCCGGACAATCTGCGCGGATGGCGCCGTGAACTGATGGGCCAAGCCCTGCTGGATGTACTGCAATGAAGAAGATCTGCTCCATCTACAAGAGCCCGCGCAAGAACGAGATGTACCTCTACGTGCTCAAGGCCGACGCCCTCAAGCGCGTGCCCGAGGGCCTGCTGGCCGCCTTCGGCGCGCCGCAGCTGTGCTTCGAGATGATCCTCACCCCGGAAAAGAAGCTGGCCCGCGAGGACATCACCCAGGTGCTGGAGAACCTCGACAAACAGGGCTACCACCTGCAGATGCCGCCGCCGGAAGATGAATACATCGAGCACCTGCCGGACGAACTGCTGCGCCGCAACGATCCGGTCTGATGCGCGTCCTCCTGCTGGAGCGTGACCACGCCCGCTACGCCGAGCTGCTGAGCGCCGCCGCGCCCGACCTGCAACTGCTGGCCGGCGAGCAGGCCACTGCTGGCGAGGCGCAGGCCTGCTCGGTATGGCTTGGCCAGCCGGACCTGCTGCTGCCGTTGTTGCGCCAGGGCCTGCGCCCCGACTGGTTGCAGTCCACCTGGGCCGGCATCACTCCGTTGCTGGGTATCGGCCTGCCGCGCGACTATCGCCTGACTCGCGCGGTCGGCATCTTCGGTCAGCCGATGGCCGAGTACGTGCTGACCTACCTGCTGGCCCATCGTCGCCGGGTGCTGGCGCGCCTGGCCAGCCAGGTCGAGCAGCGCTGGGACAACCAGGCACCACCCAGCCTGCGCGGCTGCAAGGTGCTGGTGGTCGGTGCCGGCGATATCGGCAGCGACATCGCCCGTTTCCTCTTGCCCTTCGGCGCGGAGCTGCGCGGCATCGCCCGCCAGCCGCGCGCCATCGTGCCCTTCGCCGAAGTGCATGGCCTGGACGCCCTGGCCGAGCAGGCGGCCTGGGCCGATTGCCTGGTCAACGTATTGCCGGATACCCCGGCCACCCGCGATCTCTGCGACGCGGCGCTGTTCGCCGGCATGCGCGCCGAGGCGCTGTTCATCAACGCCGGTCGCGGCGTGGCAGTGGTGGATGCCGACCTGGTGGCGGCTCTGCGCACCGGGCAACTGGCCGGCGCGGTGATCGACGTGTGCCGCGAGGAGCCGCTACCGCCCGGCCATCCGTTCTGGGATGCACCTCGCCTGCTGCTCACCGGCCACAGCTCGGCGCCCACCGAGCCGGCCGCCATGGCCAGGCTGTTCCTCGACAATCTGCAGCGCTACCGCGATGGCCAGGCCTTGCGCGGCGAGGTGGAATTCGCCCGCGGCTACTGACGGGCAGCGCTTGGCCGCGGATTCGTCTGCGGCTAGACTGCCGCGCCTTTACCCGCTGTACTCATCCCATGGCCGCTCTCGTTCAACCCTTCTGGAAACGCAAGACCCTCGCCCAGCTCGACCAGGACGAGTGGGAGTCGCTGTGCGACGGCTGCGGCCTGTGCTGCCTGCAGAAGCTGGAAGACGAGGACGACGGCAGCGTCTACTACACGCGCATCGCCTGCAAACTGCTGGACCTGAAGACCTGCCGCTGCAGCGATTACCCCAATCGCCGCGCCCAGGTGCCGGACTGCGTGCAGCTCACCCCGGCCCAGGCCGACGAGTTCAAGTGGCTGCCGCCGACCTGCGGCTATCGCCTGGTCAGCGAGGGCAAGGACCTGCCGCTCTGGCATCATCTGGTCTGCGGCGATCCCGATGCCGTGCACCACGAACGCATTTCCCAGTCCGGGCGCATGCTTGCCGAAGGCAGCGTGGCCGAGGAAGACTGGGAGGATCATCTGATCTTCCGCGCCGGTTGAGCCTTTCCCCTCCGGCGCGGGTCCAAGGTTGCTCAACCCCATCGCATGGAGCCTTTCGATGCCCGCCCGCAAGCTGCTGACCGCCACCCTCCTGCTCGGCCTGAGCGCGCCCCTGTGGGCGGCCAAGCGTGTTGACCTGGATTACCAGGTGCGCTTCGTGCCGGACAGCGACGTGGCCGAAGTCAGCCTGACCCTGGAGCAGGGCGACCTGATCCGCAGCCTGACCTTCGACCTGGGCGACAAGGGCTACTACAGCGACTTCAGCGCCGGAGGCTCCTGGACCCAGGACAGCCCCGAGCGCGGCACCTGGCAGCCGGGCAAAGGCAAGAGCAACCTGAGCTACAAGGTGCGCATCGACCACCCGCGCAGCAATGACAAGTTCGACGCACGCATGACCGAGGACTGGGTACTGGTGCGTGGCGATGACCTGGTGCCTAGCGCGCACATGGTCAAGGACGACAAGGTCGAACTGGTCTCGCGTCTGCAGTTCGTCCTACCCAAGGGCTGGAACGGTGTCGAGACCGGCTGGCCCAAGGTCGGCGAGAACAAGTTCCGCATCGACAACCCGGCGCGCAAGTTCGACCGCCCCACGGGCTGGATCCTGGCCGGCAAGATCGGCAGCCGCCGCGCCCAGCTCGGCGACACCGACGTGACCGTGGCCGCACCGGTGGGCGAGGGCATGCGCCGCATGGACATCCTGACGCTGCTGACCTTCATCTGGCCCGAGGCCCAGTCGGTGTTCCCGCGCGACCCGGGCAAGCTGCTCATCGTCGGCGCCGGCGATCCCATGTGGCGCGGCGGCCTGTCGGCGCCCAACTCGATCTTCTTCCACGCCGAGCGCCCGCTGGTCAGCGAGAACGGCACCAGCTCCCTGGTGCACGAGCTGGTCCACGTGTTCAGCCGCATCCGCGACACCGACAGGAGCGACTGGATTAGCGAGGGCCTGGCCGAGTACTACGCCATCGAGTTGGTACGCCGCGCCGGTGGCATGAGCGAGGACCGCTACCAGGCCATCCGCAAGAAGCTGGTGAGCTGGAGCAAGAAGGTCGAGAGCCTGCGCACCGAGGCCTCCACCGGTCCGGTCACCGCTCGGGCCGTGCTGCTGATGCAGGAGCTGGACCGCGAGATCCGCAAGAACACCGACAACCAGCGTTCTCTGGACGACGTCACCCGCGGTCTGATGCGCCTGGACAAGGCCAGCACCAAGGACTTCATCGAGATCAGCGAGAACGTCATGGGCCGTGGCTCGGAAGTGCTGGACAGCAAACTCCTACGCTGATCGCCACGCCGGGCCCGTCGTCATGCAACTGACACGGGCCCTTCATCCGTCCGTCATGCAATTGCGGCAACTTGCTCGGCCATTACAACAGCCATCAGGAGTTGCCATGTCCATCCTCAAACCGTTGTCCATCGCCATGCTGGCCGCGACCCTCGCCGCCTGCGCCGCGCCCATGTCGGCGTCCATTCCGGAGCCGTTGAACAACGAGGACTGGTATCAGGTGCGTAGCGAAACCCAGGTATTTGTCTTCGACGATTACCAGGTGTTCAAGGACTTCCTCGTCACCGGCCAGGCCCCGGTCCTGCGGCCGCTGGAGGAAAAAGATCCGGCAGGCCAGGAAGTCATCCTGGCTCTGCGTGCCGAGGATCAGGGCAAGGCCCTGGACAAGATTGCCGCCTACCGTTTCTTCAAGGTCTCGCAGGTACCGGCCGACCCGTTCTACGGTGAGGTACGTCAGGACGGCAGCATCTACGTGTTCAAGCGCTATGGCGACATGCAGGACATGATCAAGCTGGGCGAGCCGATCTTCCGCTACACCGACATCGGCGGCGGTCCGGAAGGCAAGACCGTGACCTACGGTCTGCAGAAGGAAGAGGGGCGTCCGGAAAGCACCATTCAGCAGTTCAAGAAGAACCACATGCTCTGATCGATCAGAGCCAGGACAGCGCCCGCTCTTGCAGCGGGCGTTTTCGTTTCAGGCTCCGGGCTTGCTCTTCAGCAGCGCCTCTAGGCCGGCCAGGGCCTTGTGGGTGACCTTGCTGCCGGAGCCGGCCACGGCCGCTTCCTCCTTCTGGTAGTGCAGATCCACCTGGCGCTGGTGTTCGTTGTCGTGGCAGTACAGGCACAGCAGCTCCCAGTTGGAGCCGTCTTCCGGGTTGTTGTCGTGGTTGTGGTCGCGGTGATGCACGGTCAGCTCGCTCAGGCGCTTGCCACTGAACTCGCGGCCGCAGCGCCCGCAGATATGCGGGTACATCCTCAGCGCCTTCTCGCGGTAACTGGTCTCGCGCCGGTGCTGGGCTTCGGCGAGGATCTGGTCGAGCTTGTTCATGAAAGTACCTGCGGTCGGCTGGCGAACTACTGGATAGCGAGACTGCCAGAATAGAACGAAAGCCGACATCGCTGGAGCCGCCGATGCGCCACGTATCGTTCGTCCTGATCCTGGCATTGAGCCTGAGCGCCCAGGCCCAGCCGCCGGGCCTGCCCGGCACCGCCACGCCGCAACCCTACGGCAAGCCCGAGGTGCGCAGCATCACCCCAGCACCGCGCAACACCCCGCCACTGCTGGTCAACCCCCAGCGTCCGCGTACGCCCCTGTCGGCGCCGCGAGCGCTACCCAGAGACAAACCGCTGCCGCAGCTGGAGAGCCAACGGCGCAGCCAGCAACAGCATCCGGCCGAGTCTATCGGCAAGCCGTGAGCCGGCTCAGCGAGCGGCAGTCAGCTGGCGCAAGGCGATTGCCAGTTCCGGATAGCGGAATGCATAGCCATGTTCGAGCAGCTTGGCGGGCAGGACGCGCTGTCCGCTTAGCAGCACTTCGTCGGCCATCTCGCCCACCAACATTCGCACCAGAAGTGTTGGCACCCGAACGCTGATCAGGGCGCTGGGAAGCTGCCGCTTCAAAAGGGTACAGAACCCAGCATGGGTTACCGGCTCTGGCGCAGTGAGGTTGATCGGCCCCTGGATGTTCGGATTGGCCAGTAGGAAGACGCAGATATCCAACACGTCGTGCAGATGGATCCAAGGCATCCATTGCTGTCCATTTCCCAATTGGGCAGCTACGCCCAGATCAAAAGAGCGACGTAGTTCCTGTAGCGGTCCGCCGTCGCGCCCAAGTACCACGCCAATACGCAGCAGACAGACGCGTACCCCAAATGCTTCCATCTGCCGAGCGCGCTCCTCCCATTGAGCGCAGAGCTGGTGAGAGAAACAGCTGCGCGCCGCACTGTTTTCGTCCAACTCTTCATCCTGCCAATGGCCGTAATAACCCACAGCGGAGCCGTTGAGCAGTACATCGGGTTTGTGTTCGAGGCGTTGCACTAGGCTCAGCAGGGCATCGGTGGTGGTGAGCCGGCTTTGTAGGAAACGCCGCTTGCGTTCTTCATTCCAGCGCGACTCGGCCAATGGCTCGCCGGCCAGGTTGATGATGCAGTCGATGCGCTCGTCGCTGGCAATCTGTTCGAGGCTGGTCAGGCAGGTGATACGGCCACGGATATGGCGCACGTTGGCCAGATCGCGAGTCAGTACAAGCACGTCGTGCCCCGCCTGGCTCAGCGAGCTGGCCAGCGGGCTGCCGATAAAGCCGCTGCCGCCGGTCAGCAGAATCCGCAGGCGACGCGCCGGTGGATGGCGCAGTTGCAATACGGTTTCTCTTTCAAGCATGCGAGGTTGCAGAAATACCAGCGGAATGGCGATCGACAGCACCGCCGCCGTGTTGAGATAGGCATGCCATAGCAGCCCGAAATACAGTGAGATCGCACTGTCCAGCAGGCACCAGACCAGCAGCGCGGCGAAGATCGCCGGCTTGATCTGGCGGTGGCCATGTTCGCGATAGAGGAATACCAGCAGGCTGAACAACAGACCCCAACTCGCCACCGTCGGCCCGAACAGACCGACCATGGTGCGCAGCAGCGTCTGGAATTCGGCCGGCGGCGGTGCAGTAGCGACGCTGGCGTACAGGTAATCGAAGTAGGGCTGGGTGACAGGCAGATGGGCGGCGAAGGCCAGGGCTATGCCGAGTGCCACATGACCGAGGCCGACCAGTAGTAGCCAGCGATAGAGCAGGTTCTGCATGGGCTTTGCTCGGTTTACAGGTTCTTGAGCGCTGCTTCGAGGGCGCCTGAGCAGACCATGATGCCGGCGCCGCGGGACAAGCACTCGAAGCGTTCGCGATCCTTGCCTTCGCTGGCCATGCAGTTCTGCATGGTGATGTGCTTCTTCACCTCACCCAACGCCTCTATCGCTTGTTTATGCTGGTCGGCGTTGATCTTGCCGGCCTGCTTGCGCTCGCCGGCTATTCCCTTGAGGTTGGGGATATCGATGCCGGTCCAGCGAATCGCTTCGCTGCACATTTCCCGCTGCGACGGGGCTTTGTCTTCGGAGGCTTCGGCAGTGCTGTTACCTAGACCTGCATCCATGTCTTGTTCGCTCTCGACTACTGCAGGCTGCTGTCCATCGCTGCTGTATCCTTGGCGGATCTCAACCGTCTCGACCGGCTGTACAGGCGTAGGGGGCTGACTGCCAAAGTGCTTCTGGCCGTTCTCGTCTACCCAGGTGTAGACCTGGGCCTGCAATGGGAGGGCGCAGAGCAGCAACAGCGCTGGGAGAAACTTGTGGCCAGGCATTCTGTAATTCCTTTTCTCAGAGTGAGCGGCAATACGCACTGCGCGCACGATAAACAGGCTTGAGGGTGTTGCCAAGCCAAGTTCAGCTTGGGGCAATCCCCAGTACCTTGAGCAAAAACGCATATTCCAGCGCCACGTCCTTGAGTGCCTGGTAGCGCCCGCTCATGCCGCCGTGGCCGGCGCCGAGGTCGGTCTTGAGCAGCAGCAGGTTGGCATCGGTGCGGGTGGCGCGCAGCTTGGCCACCCACTTTGCCGCTTCCCAGTACTGCACGCGGCTGTCGTTGTAGCCGGCCACGGCGAGGATCGCCGGATAGGCCTGGGCACGCACGTTCTCGTACGGTGCATAGCCTTTGATGCGCTCGAATACTTCGGGCTGGTTCGGGTCGCCCCATTCGTCGTACTCGGTGACGGTCAGCGGCAGGTCGGGGTTCTGCATGGTGTTGAGCACGTCGACGAAGGGCACTTCGGCGATGGCTGCGGCGAACAGTTCGGGCCGCTGATTGAGCACGGCACCGATCAGCAGGCCGCCGGCGCTGCCGCCGCTGATCACCAGCTGTGTAGGAGTACTGAGACCGTCGCCGAGCAGCTTCTCGGCGCAGGCGATAAAGTCGCCGAAGCTGTTCTGCTTGTGTTCCAGTTTGCCGGCGCGGTACCAGGCCTCGCCCAGCTCGCCGCCGCCACGCACATGGGCAATGGCGTAGACGAAGCCGCGCTCCAGCAGGCTCAGGCGCGCGTGGCTGAACCAGGGGTCGAGGCTCTCGCCATAGGCGCCATAGCCATACAGATAGAGCGGCGCGGGTTGGCCGGCGGCCAGCACTTCCTTGCGCGCCACCAGGCTGATCGGTACCTGGGTGCCATCGGCAGCCGTGGCCCACAGGCGACGACTTTCATAGGCGTCGGCATCGAACGGGCCTTCCACCGGGGTCTGCTTGAGCACTTTCTGCTCGCCGCTGGCCAGTTCCAGCTGGCGCACCTGGGCCGGGCGGTTGAGCGCTTCGTAGCGCAGGCGGATTGCCGGGCTGTGGAATTCCAGGCTGTCCTGCACGTAGAGGCTGTAGGCAGCGTCCGGCAGCTGCACGGGGTAGGGCGTGGCGGACTGTGGATGGACTTCGATGATTGGCAGGCCGCCCTCGCGCAGGCTGAGGACGAAGGCGTCCTGGTTGAGTGTGACGCCCTCCAGCATGCGCCGTTCGTCGTGGCCGATCAGCTCGCGCCAGTGCTCGCGGGTCGGTTGTGCCCCGCTGGCGGCGTACAGGGCGAAGTTGATGCCTGCCTGGTTGCTGCGCACGAACCAGGTCCACTCGCTGTCCAGCAGGCCGTGATCGACGTCGTACTCATGATCCTCCTGGCGTGGCGCCAGGCAGCGGAACTCACCCTGCGGAGTGTTGGCATCCAGCACCCAGGCCTCGCTGGTGGTCTTGCTGCCCAGGCTCAGCACCAACTGGCGCTCGGAGCTGCTGCGGTAGCAACTGAGGAAGAAGCGGCCGTCGGCCTCTTCGAATATCAGCTCGGCACCTGCGTCGCCGAGCCTGTGGCGATACAGACGATGCGGGCGATGGGTGTCGTCCAGGGTGACGAAGAACAGGGTCTGGCTGTCGCCGGCCCAGGTCATCTGGCCGTCGCAGTCGTCGAACGGCAGCTCGCGCAACGCGCCGCTGTCCAGTTCCTTGACGAACAACCGGTAGATCTCGTCGCCAGCGGTATCCAGGCTGTAACCGAGCAGGCGGTGGTCCGGGCTGACGGTGAAGGCGCCGAGTGACAGGTAGCCGTCGCCGGCCAGGGCGTTGGGGTCGAGCAGCAGCTGTTCGGTGCTATCGTCCACCGTCAGCGAGCCATCGGCCGGGCGCGGGCAGCGGTAGTGGCGCGGGTACTCGTCGCCGGCCGTGGTGCGCTGGTAGTACAGCCACGGGCCCCAGGGCACCGGCAGGGACAGGTCGGTCTCGCGGATGCGGCCCTTTATCTCCTGGAACAGTGCCTCGCGCAGCTCGGCCTGGTCGGCCAGCTGCTGCTCCAGGTAGGCGTTCTCGGCCTTGAGGTGGTCGAGCACCTCGGCAGCGTCACGCTGTTCCAGCCAGCGGTAGGGGTCGGAACCGCTGTCGCGGCGGGCGATGGGGGCGTCGGTCATGATCGTTCTCGTTCGGGCGACCGCAGGGAGGTCGGGGGGCGCAAAAGCCGTTATCATAAGCGCCCCTTTGCCGGCCAAGCCACGAAACGCCATGACCGAACAAGACTATCTGCTCGCCTGGGGCATCTACGCCATCTCGGCGCTGGGCTGCCTGCTGGTGTGGTTCCGCATGACCGGCTGGATGTGGCGCTGGCTGCGCGAACCGCTGCGCGTGATCGTGGCAGTGCTGCTGCTAACGCCGACCATCGTCGATCCGGCCAAGGAGCTGTTCGCTCCCGCCATCGCCATCACCGCCCTCGATCTGCTGTTCGAAGTGGGCAAGAACGTCTGGCGCGCGGTGGCCGACCTGGCCATCTACGGGCTGATCGCTCTCGGTGTGTGGCTGGCTTTCGCCTTCCTGCGTTGGCCGCTGGAGCGCTGGTGGGAAAATCGCCAGGGGCCGCGTACGCCTGCCATGGAAGAAGACGAGCCGACCCTGCGCGAGCTGATGGACCGCGAAGAGCGTCCCGACGCCGATACCCGCCTGGATGCCTACGGCGACCGCCGCCTGCGCATCGAACCGCGTCTCTAGTTGCATGTCGAGCGGCGTGCGCTAGCATGGCCGCATGCGACAAGGAGAGCCCATGAGCTGCGTGTTCTGCGCCATCGCCGACGGCCAACTGCCGGCCCACATCATTCATCAGGACGAACATTTCCTGGTGCTGCTGGATATCTTCCCGCTGCGCCCGGCCCACGTGCTGATCGTCGCCAAGGGTCATGCGCCCTTCC
Organism: Pseudomonas sp. GD04019; assembly: GCF_029837695.1. Taxonomy (GTDB): domain Bacteria; phylum Pseudomonadota; class Gammaproteobacteria; order Pseudomonadales; family Pseudomonadaceae; genus Aquipseudomonas. The sequence goes on along the minus strand of NZ_JAOEEA010000001.1, from coordinate 20,337 downwards.
TGAGCGACTTGCCGGTCCAGCCGCGCGATGCCCTGCTGGCCCTGGCGGATCGCCTGGCCAAGGCGCTCTATCGCAGCGAGCCCGACGTGCTGGGCATCAACCTGCTGCTCAACGACGGCCCGGTGGCCAACCAGCACGTGCCGCACCTGCACCTGCACCTGATTCCGCGCCGTAACGGCGACCTGCCGGCGCTGTGCTGGCGCATCCTCACGCGCTTTCTGCCGCTCGGGCGCAAGCGCATCGAGGCGCGCCTGGCGCTCGAGGCCGAGCGATTGCGCGCGGCGCTGCAGGAGGCCTGAGCCATGTGCGAGCTGCTCGGCATGAGCGCCAACGTGCCCACCGACATCGTCTTCAGCTTCACCGGCCTGATGCAGCGCGGCGGCGGGACCGGCCCGCACCGTGATGGCTGGGGCATCGCCTTCTACGAGGGGCGTGGCTTGCGCCTGTTCCAGGACCCGGCGGCCAGTGTCGGTTCGGAAGTGGCCAAGCTGGTGCAGCGTTACCCGATCAAGAGCGAGACGGTGATCGGCCATATCCGCCAGGCCAATGTCGGCCGGGTGTGCCTGGCCAATACCCATCCTTTTGTGCGCGAGCTGTGGGGGCGCAACTGGTGCTTCGCCCACAACGGCCAGCTGACCGATTTCGCGCCGACCTTCGATTTCTACCGTCCGGTCGGCGATACCGACAGCGAGGCGGCCTTCTGCGACCTGCTCAACCGCGTGCGCGGCGCTTTCCCCGAGCCGGTGCCGGTGGAGGTGCTGCTGCCTGTGCTGATCCAGGCGGCCCAGGACTATCGCGGCAAGGGCGTGTTCAACTGCCTGCTCAGCGACGGCGACTGGCTGTTCTGCTTCTGCTCGACCAAGCTGGCGCAGATCACCCGCCGTGCGCCCTTCGGCCCGGCGCGGCTGAAGGATGCGGACCTGACGGTGGACTTCCAGGCGGAAACCACGCCGAACGATGTGGTGACGGTGATCGCCACCGAGCCGTTGACCGATAACGAGCGCTGGAACCTGTTCCAGCCGGGGGAATGGAGCCTGTGGCGCCGCGGCGAACGCGTCGCCCATGGGCAGATGGGGGAGTGAGGATGTTCAGAGGTTACTTGCGTCTCGTGGTGTTCGCCTTCGGCCTGCTGGTCGGTGTGCAGGTGCCGGGCTTCGTCGACGACTACGCCAAGCGCGTGGCCGCCCACCGCGCCGAGTCCGAGGAGAGCCTGCTGGGCTTCCGCGAGACTGCCGCGAAGTTCTTCAAGGGCGACCTCAACGCCCTGGTCGCCCACTATCGGGCCAGTACCGATGAGGTGATGCGCAGCGACGCCGACAGCATCGGCCATCTGGTGGCCCGCTCCGAGCTGCTGGAGGGCGAGTGGCTGGCCATGCAGGGCCCCTGGTATGCGCAGATCTGGCATCTGGGTACCGCTGCCGACCAGGCCTTGCTGCAGGAAACCTACGACGCCTACACCTACCAGGTGCTGCTGGCGCCCCAGGCGATCTACTGGGGCCTGGGTGTGGGTCTGGTGCTGGCCTGGTTGGCCGAGCTGCTCGCCCTGGGCATCGGCTGGACCGTCGGCATCGGTCGCAAGCACAAGACCATCGCTTACGAGAAGCGCCACTGGCGCTAAATGAAAAAGGCCCCGCGAGGGGCCTTTTTGTTGGGCTTCGATCAGGCCGGCTTGGCGTGGGCCTGGGTCGCCAGTTGGCTGGTGTCCACGCGCACGAACACCGAGTCACCGATGGCGGTCAGCACGTCACCGGCATACACCTCGCAGATCACCCGGGTCTTGCGCCCTGGCTCGCCGTCGATGCGTGCACGCAACTGCAGCGGCACGCCCATGGGTGTCGGCTTGATGAACTTGATGCCGAGGTTGCCGGTGACGCACTCGATGCGCGGCAGGCTGCCGGGCTCGCGGCCTTCTGCGCGGTAGTGGTAGGCCATGGCGGCCCAGTTCGAATGGCAGTCCACCAGCATGGCGATCAGCCCGCCGTAGACCAGCTCCGGCCAGCCGCAGTGCATGGGGTCGGGCAGGTGTTCGGCCACCACGTGCACACCGTCTTCGTGCCAGCGGCTCTTGATGTGCAGGCCGTGGGGATTGCGGCTGCCACAGCCGTAACAGACGCCGTCCGGTGCGGCGGCGTCCTGCAGGGAATGGTCTTGCATGATCGGCTCGTTGCGAAGGGATAACGCGCCAAGCCTAACGGCTTTCGCCCCAAAGCAGAACGGGCCTCAGGGGCCCGTTCGTTGTCACTTGGAGAGGAAGCGCATCCCTTCCTCGAGGCCCCGCAGCGTCAGCGGGTGCATCTGGTCGTTGATCAGCTCGCGCATGATGTTGGTCGACGCGGTGTAGCCCCAGGCGTCCTTGGGATAGGGGTTGATCCAGATGAGCTTCTTGTACTTCTCCATGAAGCGCTTGATCCACACATACCCGGCTTCCTCGTTCCAGTGCTCCACGCTGCCGCCGGGCTGGGTGATCTCGTAGGGCGCCATGGCGGCGTCGCCGACGAAGATGATTTTCCAGTCCGGGCCGTACTTATGCAGCAGGTCGAGGGTGGAGAAGCGTTCGCTGGTGCGGCGCAGGTTGTTCTTCCACACGCTCTCGTAGACGCAGTTGTGGAAGTAGAAGTACTCGAGGTGCTTGAACTCGGTCTTGCAGGCCGAGAACAGCTCCTCGCAGACCTTGATGTGCGCGTCCATCGAGCCGCCGATATCGAACAGCAACAGCAGCTTCACCGTGTTGCGCCGTTCCGGGCGCATCTGGATGTTGAGCAGGCCGCCGTCCTTGGCCGTGTGGTCGATGGTGCCGCCGAGGTCGAATTCTTCCGCGGCGCCCTCGCGGGCGAACTTGCGCAGGCGGCGCAGGGCCACCTTGATGTTGCGCGTGCCCAGCTCGACCTGGTCGTCGAGGTTCTTGTATTCGCGTTGGTCCCACACCTTGGCGGCCTTGCCCTGGCGCTTGCCGGCGTCGCCGACGCGGATGCCTTCCGGGTTGTAGCCGCCGGAGCCGAACGGGCTGGTGCCGCCGGTGCCGATCCACTTGTTGCCGCCGGCGTGGCGTTCCTTCTGCTCTTCGAGGCGCTTCTTGAACTCCTCGATCAGCTTGTCCAGGCCGCCGAGGGACTGGATCTGCGCGCGTTCCTCGTCGGTCAGGTGGCGCTCGAATTCCTTGCGCAGCCATTCGTCGGGGATCATGGTCTCGAGGAAGTCGTCGAGCTTCTCCAGGCCCTTGAAGTAGGCGGCGAAGGCGCGGTCGAACTTGTCGAAGTGGCGCTCGTCCTTGACCATCACCGTGCGGGCGAGGAAGTAGAACTCGTCCATGTCGGCGAAGATCACGTGCTGCTTCAGCGCGTTGATCAGGTCGAGCAGCTCGCGCACCGAGACCGGAACCTTGGCCGCGCGCATTTCATTGAACAGGTTGAGCAGCATGGCTGCACCCTCGTCTGTTTATCTGTGAGGCCTCAGGAGCTTCGTTCCTGAGGCAGGCCGTCGGCGATGGCGTACCAGTCGGCCTTGGATTCGCAATAGATGTGTTTCTGCGGCACCTGGCCCAGCGGCGTGTCCAGCGTGCCCAGGGCGATGCCGACCGTTTCCGGGTTGGCGTGGTCGCTGTACCACTGCAAGGTGGCGCCGCACTGGCGGCAGAAGGTCCGGGTCACGCCGGGGGAGGAGTGGTAGCGGGCTACCGATTCCTCGCCGGCGGTCCAGCGGAAGCTGCTCCAGGGCACGTTGCCGTAGCTGCCGAACGCCGCGCCATGGGCCTTGCGGCACTGGCTGCAATGGCAATGGCTGGCGGATTCGATGGGCGCATCGAGCTGATACTTCACTGCGCCGCACAGGCAGCTGCCGCTATGCATGCTGGATACCTCTTGCGTGGGCTGGGCTTCCCTCACCCCGGCCCTCTCCCGGAGGGAGAGGGTGAACGATGGCTCAGCGGCTGGCGCGGCGGCTCATGAAGGCCAGGCGCTCGAGCAGCTGTACGTCCTGCTCGTTCTTCACCAGGGCGCCGGCCAGCGGTGGGATGGCCTTGGTCGGATCGCGCTCGCGCAGCACGGCTTCGCCGATATTGTCGGCCATCAGCAGCTTCAGCCAGTCGACGAGCTCGCTGGTGGACGGCTTCTTCTTCAGGCCCGGCACCTTGCGCACGTCGAAGAACACGTCGAGGGCCTCGGCAACCAGTTCGCCGCTGATGTTCGGGTAGTGCACGTCGACGATCCGCTTGAGGGTGTCGCGGTCCGGGAAGGCGATGTAGTGGAAGAAGCAGCGGCGCAGGAAGGCGTCCGGCAGTTCCTTCTCGTTGTTCGAGGTGATGATGATGATCGGGCGCTGCTTGGCCTTAATCGTCTCGTCGGTCTCGTAAACGTAGAACTCCATCTTGTCGAGTTCTTGCAGCAGGTCGTTGGGGAACTCGATGTCGGCCTTGTCGATCTCGTCGATCAGCAGGATCACCCGCTCCTCGGACTCGAAGGCCTCCCACAGCTTGCCCTTCTTGATGTAGTTGCGAACGTCGTGGACCTTCTCCGAGTTCAGCTGCGAGTCGCGCAGGCGGCTGACCGCGTCGTACTCGTACAGGCCCTGGTGGGCCTTGGTGGTGGACTTGATGTGCCAGGTGATCAGTTTGGCGCCGAAGGCGGCGGACAGTTGCTCGGCCAGCATGGTCTTGCCGGTACCCGGCTCGCCCTTGACCAGCAGCGGGCGCTGCAGGGTGATGGCGGCGTTGACCGCGAGCTTGAGGTCGTCGGTGGCGACGTAGGACTGGGTGCCTTCGAACTTCATCTGCAAATCCTCGAACGACCGCGCCACGGGGCGCTGCCGGCTGGTTCGGTAGTGACTGAAGCCCCGACTATAACGCGCGCGGCGGGGGACTGTGAACGCAGACGCGCCATTCAGTCACTGAATGGCGGGTCAGGCTGGGAAATGGCCAAAAAGCCGCTCGAATGACAAGCGAGCTTTACATTTTGAAAGATCGAGTGTTAAGTTTGCTTGACATCGGATCTGGAGCTGCCGCCATGAACATCGCTTCTCGTCGCTATATCGTTTCCTGCTCGTCACTGATGCTGGTGTATGCCGCGCTGGTTGCCCTGATCAGCTGGGGCGTGGACTTGCAGCAACTGCCCTACGCCCTGCGAGTGGTCGCCGCAGCTTCGCCGGCAATACCGCTGCTGGCTTCGCTGTATGTGTTCGACCGCTACATCCGCAGCGAGCCGGACGAGTTCCTGCGTTTCCTGATGTCGCGTGCCGCGCTGCTGGCTGGCGGGGCGGTGGTCGGCCTGCTCACGGCCTGGGGCTTTCTCGAGCAATACGCTGGTTGGCCGCGCTTCTCTCTGATCATGGCGTTCCCCACTTTCTGGGCTGCCTATGCCCTCACATCCATCCTGGTGCGTTGGCGTTACGCCTGAGGAGCCGCCATGCACAACCGCCTGAGGGAACTGCGTGCCGAGCGGGCCTGGAGCCAGTCCGAACTGGCCCAGCGGCTGGAGGTGTCGCGGCAGAGCGTAAATGCCATCGAGACCGGCAAGTACGACCCGAGCCTGCCGCTGGCGTTTCGCATCGCCAGGGTGTTCGGGCTGCCCATCGAGTCGATCTTCAATGATGAGTTGCAGAGTTGATCTTTGCCGCTCAGGAGAAGGATGCGGCTCCACAGCGGCCAGGACAGCAACCCACTGGTGTTTCTCTGCGTACCAACCAACAGTGCATCAACGCTCCGGCGGGGCGTTCTCGTAGCGTGCATTGAACGCTTGAACGAAGCCGTTACGCAGGATGGCGATAAAGGCCTGGAAGGGGCTGACGTCCTGGTCCCTGACGCTGCCTGACAGCTCCACGCGCGTGGCGAACTGATTCTTCTGCTGGTTCTTCAGCAGCGTTTCGCTGCCGCCGACCAGGGCCTCCCAGATGGAGCGGAAGAAGCCCTTGGATTCCTGTTCCACGTCCTGCTGCCAGTTGAATACGTCGACATCGCGCAGCAGCGGCTTGATGTAACCACTGAGCTGCCCCTCGTCGGCGGTGGCCTCGATCACGATATCGCCGCTGCCGGCGTTGAAGTCGAATTTTCCATAGGCACTGGAGAAGTCGTTGAGCCGGCGCAGTTCTACGTCGGTGGCGCGCAGGCGGAATTCGAAGTCCTCGAAGTTCTCGAAGGGGTCGAACACCGCGGTGGCCTCCAGCGGCGCGTGGTCGAGTAGGAGGGCGCGGCCTTCGAAGCGCGCCACCCGCTCGCCGCGCTCGTCGGCGACGTTGGTTAGGTTGTACAGGCTGGCGTTGACGTCGCTGGCCTGCAGGTCCACCGGCGGTTGCGAGGTGAAGTTGCGGAAGGTGATGCGGCCGTTGACCACGCGAATCTCGTTAAGGGTGATCGGCAGCAGCTTCTCCAGCTGGGCGCGCCAGTCCACGCCGGCACCGGTCTGGGTATCCTCGGGGCGCTCGCCGCCATCGACGAAGTTCAGTTCGGGGCTCTCGAACACTACCTTGGCTACCACACCATGGTCGTACCACAGGGCGTGCCAGCTCACCGCCAGGTCGATGGCCGGGGCGTCCAGCAGCGGTACCGGCACGTCACCGTCGACCTTGACGATCTGCAGGCCGTTGATCCGGTAGGCACCGCGCCACCAGGCCAGGTCCACGTCGGCGACCTGGCCACGGTAGTCGCCCATGTCCGCCAGCTTTTCATTGAGGTAGTCGCGGACCAGGTAGGGCAGGGTCAGGTGCAGGACCAGCAGTAGAGCGAGCAGGCCGAGCACGATATAGAGCGGCAGGCTGTAGCGGCGTTTCATGGTTGGCGTCCGTCGCAGCGGGTGTTTGTTGATGGACTGCCCAACGTGGCGCGGAGTTCGACCCGTCTGCGCTGGACGATCCGCGCGGCCGGGCTTAGGCTGTTTGGCCTCGGTTTTCCACAAGGACAAAGGATCATGAGCCGCATCTATTCCGACAACGCCCAGTCCATCGGCAACACCCCGTTGGTGCAGATCAACCGCCTGGGCCCCAAGGGCGTCACCATCCTGGCGAAGATCGAGGGGCGCAACCCCGGTTATTCGGTGAAGTGCCGGATCGGCGCCAACATGATCTGGGACGCCGAATCCCGCGGCCTGCTCAAGCCGGGCATGACCCTGGTCGAGCCGACCTCCGGCAACACCGGCATCGGCCTGGCCTTCGTCGCCGCCGCCCGTGGCTACAAGCTGATCCTGACCATGCCGGCCTCCATGAGCCTGGAGCGGCGCAAAGTGCTCAAGGCCCTCGGCGCCGAGCTGGTGCTGACCGAGCCGGCCAAGGGCATGAAGGGCGCCATCGAGAAGGCCAACGAAATCGCCAGCGCCGACTCGAGCAAGTACTTCCAGCCGCAGCAGTTCGACAATCCGGCCAACCCGGCCATCCACGAGAAGACCACCGGCCCGGAAATCTGGAACGACACCGACGGCGCGGTCGACGTGCTGGTGGCGGGCGTCGGCACCGGCGGCACCATCACCGGCGTGTCGCGCTACATCAAGAACACCCGGCACAAGCCGATCCTCTCGGTGGCCGTCGAGCCGATCGCCTCGCCGGTGATCAGCCAGACCATCGCCGGTGAAGAGGTCAAACCGAGCCCGCACAAGATCCAGGGCATCGGCGCCGGCTTCGTGCCGAAGAACCTCGACCTGTCCATCGTCGACCGCGTCGAGCAGGTTGGCGACGACGAGTCCAAGGCCATGGCCCTGCGCCTGATGCAGGAAGAGGGCATCCTCTGCGGCATCTCCTGCGGCGCCGCCATGGCCGCCGCCGTGCGCCTGGCCGAGAAGCCGGAGATGCAGGGCAAGACCATCGTCGTGATCCTGCCGGACTCGGGTGAGCGCTACCTCTCCAGCATGTTGTTCAGCGATCTGTTCAGTGAGCAGGAGCTGCAGCAGTAAGCAATTGCACCGCTATGAAAAAGCCGCCCTCGGGCGGCTTTTTTGTATCCCCTCTCCCTTTGGGAGAGGGGTGGGGGTGGGGTTATATCCGGCAACTGCGAGTTGCCTGCAGGGCCCTCACCCTAACCCTCTCCCGGAGGGAGAGGGGACTGGTCTGCAGGGCTCCGACTCTCCGAGTTCACGCTTTGGCCGGCGCCACCCCCGGCGCACTCGGCCGTACCACCAGCCACAACGCCACCGCAATCAGCGCGCAGCCCGGCAGATAGGCCCAGCTCAGTGGCTCGCCCAGCAGCAGGGCGCCCCATAGCACGCCGAATGGCGGTATCAGGAAGGTGGTGGTGGAGGCCTTGATCGGGCCGATATCGGCCAGCAAGCGGAAGTACAGGACGTAGGCGAACGCGGTGCAGACCAGGCCGAGGGCGGCCAGCGACAACCACACTTCGGGCCCGCCCCAGCTGGTGGGCATCTGCCAGGCTAGGCTGCCGGCCAGCAGTGGCAGCTGGAACAGGCTGGCACCGACCAGGCTGGCGAAGGCGGTGAGGCGGTTGTCCAGGCCGCCCTGCTGGCCGATCCAGCGGCGGGTGAGGAAGCCGGCGAAGCCGTAGCAGATGGTCGCTACCAGGCAGGCGGCGGCGCCCAGCAGCAGCGGCAGGTCGAAGGCCACCGGGCCGGTGCGGGTCAGCACGGCCACGCCGAACAGGCCCAGCGCCACGCCGGCGGCCTTGCTCGGGGTCATCGCCTCGCTGAAGAACAGTGCGCCGATCAGCACACCCATCAGCGGCGTGGTGGCGTTGAAGATCGACGAGTAGCCGGCCGGCAGCACCAATGCGGCCAGGCAGTACATCACCGAGGGCAGGCCGGCGTTGATTACGCCCAGCACCAGGCAGGCGCGGAATTTGCCGTGGAAGTTCCAGGCCGGGCGCAGTACCAGGAGGAAGGCGAACAGGCCGAGGGCGCCGAGGCTGGCGCGGAAGAAGGCGGTGGGCAGGCTGCCCAGCACCGGCACGGTGATGCGCATGAACAGGAAGCTGGCGCCCCAGATGGCGGCGAGCAGCAGCAGACGGAACAGGTCGGCGGGTTTCATGGAGCGGCTCCAGGCAGGAGCCGCCAGCTTACGCCGCCGCGATGGCAGCGCAATCCGCAGCTGACTTTCAAATCGACCATACAGTTATCTCAGCCTGGAGCCGGTGAGATTCGCGATGGTCAGATGCGCGGGTTGCACCCGCCCTACACCTTGACTGCATGCGTAGGACGGGTGTAACCCGCGAGGGTAGTCTCGGGGTTGCGCGGTCTGCGTTCGCCCTACGCATGGCGCCGATCAGAAGGTCTTGCTGGCGCTCACCACCAGGTCGGCACCGCACAGGTCCTCGTAGCCCATGAAGCTCAGGCATTCGGCGTCCGACAGGTCGGTGTCGACGTAGCTGACGCCCCAGGTCACGCCGGCCAGTTCGCGGTTGAGCGAGAGCTGCCAGTTGTCGTAGTCCTCGCGCGAGTCGCTGTAGTCGGCGTTGAAGAACACTCCGTCCTTGTAGTCGACGTTTTCCCAGCGCAGCTCCAGGCCGATCTCCAGCGGCAGTTGGGTGCGGTAGCCGGCGTAGCGGGTGAAGGCGGTCTGCTCGGTGTCGTGGGAATGCTTGCCGCCGACGAACAGGCCGTAGGCCTCCAAGGTCAGGTAGATGTCGCTGCCGTTGAACTGGCTTTCGCCGGGGAAGGTGGAGCGGTTGTAGTAGCCGTCCAGGCTGATGGCGTCGCCGATCTGCCAGTAGTAGCCGAGGTAGTAGTCGATCTCCTGGCGGGTGCCGAAGTGGTCGTCATTCTCCCAGTCGTGGCCGAAGTCGACGTTGCTGGTCCACACCCCGGCATACAGGCCGCTGGCATGGCTGAGCATCAGGTCGAGCTGGGCGGCGGGGTCGCCCAGGGTCTGCGAGATGCCGCTGTTGCGGTAGTCGCTGGCGAGGGTAGGGGTGATGGCCAGGGAGAACTGCTCGTTGAGCTCGATGGCCTGGGCTTGCAGGGCACAGCCGGCCAGGAGGGCCAGGGTGAGGTGGCGATGGATGCGCATGGAATAGCCTTGTGTTGTGGTTATTAGGTCGGCAGTTCAGGGCGAGCCGCTCCGCCGCACGGCCAGAGGCGCACGGTGGAGGCGGTGGGGTGGGGCTTATTGGCGTTGGGCGGTTGCTTCGCTCGGGGCCTGGTACACCGGTTTGCCGGCGAACCAGGTTTGCAGCACCTTGGTGTCGAACAGTTCGGCGTCACTGACCTTGAACACGTCGCGGTCGAGGACGATCAGGTCGGCCTGCTTGCCGGGTGCCAGCGAGCCGATGCTGGCGTCCAGGCGCAGGGTCTTGGCGGCGTTGATGGTGTAGGCGCGCAGCATGGTCTCGCGGTCGATGCTCTCGGCCGCGTTGAGCACGCCGAGCGGGCCCTGGCGGGTGCTGGCCTGGGCGATGGCGTTCCACGGGTTGGGGCTGGACACCGGCCAGTCGCTGGCCCCGGCGATGGTGGCGCCGGCCTTGTGCAGCGAGCGCGCCGGGTACTGGAAGCGGTAGGCGTAGGCGCTGACGTAGGGTTTGACCAGCTCCTCGGTGTAGCTCTCGGCGGTGGCCCACAGCAGTTGCATGGAGGCGATCACGCCGAGCTCCTTGAAGCGCGGGAACTCCTTGGGATTGACCAGCTGCAGGTGGCTGATGCTGTGCGGTATCTGCGCCGGGCTCTGCTGGCGGGCGTACTGCACGGCATTCAGCGATTCACGCACCGCCCTGTCGCCGACCGCATGCATATGCACGATCCAGCCGCGTTTCTCGGCGGCGGCCAGCAACGGGCCGAAGCCTTGCGGGTCGATCAGCAGCTGGCCCTGCTTGTGGCTGTTGCTGTACGGGTCGATCACCGCGGCGGTCTGCCCCGGGTATTCGAGGATGCCGTCGACAAACACCTTGAGGCCGGGGAAGGTCAGGTTGGGCACGCCGGCGAACTGGCGCATCACGTCGGCCTGCACCGCGAGGTCGTCGGGTTTGCTCTGCGGATGGGTCAGCAGCAGGGCGGCCACGTGCACATTCAGCTCACCCTTTTCAGCCAGCGTGCGGTACAGCGGCAGCACGCCGAGGTCCTGGGTGGTGGGCCGCATCTCGAACAGCGATTGCTCGCCGCCGCCATTGGCCGCCGCGTCCATCCAGGCGGTGACGCCGACTTCCAGATTGATCCGCACGGCCTCGCGGGCGGCCTTCAGCATCATCGCGTCCGAGGGCTTGGGCAGCTGGCTGCGCACCCGGTCCCAGCCGGTTTCGCTGAGGTAGCCGGTGGGTGTCAGGTCCGCCTCGTGTTCGATGTAGCTGGCCTCTTTCTCGTCGAGGGTCTTGATCAGCGCGGCGTCGATGCCGACGCGGCGCAGCATGGCCTGGTTGGCCCAGCCGGTGTGGCCGTCGATGCCGTCGAGCACCAGCGGCTGCTCGGCCCAGCGGCCCTGGTTGAAGCGCTTGGCCAGCGCGCGGCTGTCCTTCCAGTACGCCGAGCTGGCCCCGGAGATCACCACGATGTCGCCCAGGCGCGCGGTGCCGGCCTGGTCCTGTTCGATGATCCACTGTTCCAGCTCGGCCAGCGGCTTGACCTCGTCGTACAGGTTGGCGCGCAGGCTGGCCAGGGCGCCCATCACCGGGTGGCTGTGGGTGTCGATCATGCCGGGCATCAGCACCTTGCCGGCCAGGTCGACGCGGCGGGTATCGGCATCGGCCAGGGCGAGGATCTGCGCATCGCTGCCGACTTCGAGGATCTTGCCGTCTTCCACCGCCACGGCCTGGGCACGTGGTTGGCCGGACTCGGCGGTGAAGACCTGGCCGTTGAACAGGATCAGGTCAGCGGCGGCCATGGCTTCCATTGAGGAAAAAGCCAACGAGCTCGCCAGTAGTGCTCTTTTCATGATGCCCTCTTGTTTTTATTGATCTGGCGGCGAGACTAGCGAAAGCCTGCCGGTGGCAGAACGCTGCCGACGCGCACAAGCTTTTTGCCGAAAAGGAAAAAATCATGGACAAGCTCGGGGCCTTGGCGATGTTCGTTGCCGCGGCCGAACAGGGCAGTTTCAGCCGCGCCGCGGAGCTGCTGGGCAAGACTCCCTCGGCCCTGACCAAGGCGGTCGGCCACCTGGAGCGCGAGCTCGGCGCGCTGCTGTTCGAGCGCAGCACCCGGCGCATCGTGCTGACCGAGGTCGGCCGCCTGTACCTGGACACCGCACGCCAGGTGTTGCAGCGCCTGCACGAGGCCGGCGAGGAGATCGACCAGCTGCAGCACGGCCTGCACGGCACCTTGCGGCTGACCGCGCCGCTGGCCTTCGGCCGCGCCTTTCTCGACGAAGTGTGCGCCGGCTTCCTCGCCGAGTACCCGCAGCTGCGTCTGCGCGTGGACCTGTGCGACGCCTTCGTCGACCTGGTCGAGATGGGTTACGACCTGGCCCTGCGCGAGGGACCGAGCGACCTGCCGGGGCTGATCGCCCGGGTGGTCGGCAAGAATCGCATCTACCTCTGTGCCAGCCCCGACTACCTGGCGCGCCACCCGCAGCCACTCACCCCGCAGACCATGGAGCAGCACGACTGGCTGATGTACGCGCACCCGGCGCTGGGGCGTGAAGGCTGGTGGGTGGAGCAGGATGGCAAGCGCATCTGCCTGCCGCACCCGCGGCGGGTGCGCCTGGAGAGCGACAACTACGATCTGCTGCTGGCCAACGCCGTGGCCGGCCTCGGCGTGCTGCACACGCCGCAGTGGAGTGTCGCCCCGTTGCTGGCGCAGGGGCGGCTGGTGCGGGTGATGGGGGAGTACCGGATCGACCCGGACGCCTTCGGTGCCGACATCCTCGCCGTCTACCCCAGCCACCGCCGCGCCACCGGCAAGGTGCAGGCGTTCATCGATTACCTGCAGCGCTTCCTCGGCGAGCGCGGCTTCGCCTGAGCCAGGCGCTGAGCGGTGGGGTCAATCGCACCGAGCACTTGAGTCATTGAGGGGCGGGGAGGGCCGGCCTAACCTGCTTCGATCGCCAATGGAACGAGGAGCTGCGGATGAACGCCATCGATGCCTGGGCCCAGCCTGCCAATGGCCGCCTGCGCGAGAAGATGCCCGAGGTGGTGCGCCTGCTGGAGAAGTCCGGCACCGCCGAGCTGCTCGACCAGGCCATGAGTATCGACGAGACCGTGGCGCACATGGACGCCGCCGGGGTCGACAAGCTGATGCTGGCCGCCTGGTGCCGGCCCGAGGGCTGGGTGTTCAGCAATGATGAGATCGCCGAGTACACTCGCGCCTATCCGGACCGTTTCGTCGGCGTGGCCACGGTGGACCTGAGCAAGCCGGTGGCCGCCGTGCGCGAGCTGGAGCGGGCGGTGCTGGAGCTGGGCTGCAAGGCCCTGCGCATCGTGCCCTGGCTGTGGAAGCTGCCGCCCAACCATCGTCTCTATTACCCGCTGTACGTGAAGTGCATCGAACTGGATATCCCGTTCTGCACCCAAGTCGGCCACACCGGCCCGCTGATGCCCTCGGAGACCGGCCGCCCGGTGCCCTACCTGGACGAGGTGGCGCTGGACTTCCCCGAGCTGCGCATCGTCGGCGGGCACATCGGCCACCCCTGGACCGACGAGATGATCGGCCTGGCCTGGAAGCACGACAACGTGTTCATCGACACTTCCGGCTACCTGCCGCGCTACTACCCGCCGCAGCTGCTGCAGTTCATGCGCAGCTACGGCAGCCACAAGGTGCTGTTCGGCAGCAACTTCCCCCAGCTGCCGCTGACCCGCTGCATGCAGCAGGTCAAGGAGCTGGGTCTGAGCGCCGAAGTGCAGGCGCGATTCCTCCACGAGAATGCCCGGCGTATCTTCAAGCTCTGAACGGCCCCGCCCGCCTTTGACAAGAACAACAACAAGAGAGCCCGCATGACCGAACAACTGCCGTTACAACGTTTCCAGCACTGGCTGGACGCCAGCCCCGACCGCGTCTGGCTGCGCCAGCCGGTGGCCGGCGTCTGGCATGACTTCACCTGGCGCCAGGTCGACGACCAGGCCCGGCGCATGGCCGCAGGCCTGCTCGCCATGGGCTGCGCTCCGGGCGACCGGGTGGCGATTCTGGCGAAGAACTGCGCCGAATGGTTTATCAGCGACCTGGCCATCCAGTTGGCCGGGCTGGTCAGCGTACCGCTGTATCCGCTGCAGTCGGCCGAAAGTGTGGCGTATGTGCTGGAGCATGCCGGATGCAAGGCGATCATCCTCGGCAAGCTCGACGAGCCGGAGAAGTTGGAGGCCGGCATCGGCCCGCAGGTCAAGCGCATTGCCATGCCATACCCGACCCTGCGTGCCGACTATCAGTGGCACGAGCTGCAGGCCTATCCGCCGCTGGTGGGTGGTCATGAACAGCATGGCGACGAGTTGCTGAGCATCCTCTATACCTCCGGCACCACCGGCCAGCCCAAGGGCGTGATGCTCTCGGCGCGGGCCATGGGCTTTTCCGGGGCCAATGCCTCGGCCGAGATGGACATCGGCCCGCAGGACCAGTTCTTCTCCTACCTGCCGCTGTCACACGCGGCCGAGCGCTTCCTGGTGCAGTTCAACAGCCTGTACAGCGGCGCTGGCGTGGCCTTCGTCGAGTCGTTGGAGACTTTCGCCAGCGACCTGCGTTACATCCGCCCGACCGTGTTCTTCTCCGTGCCACGTCTGTGGACGCGCTTCCAGCAAGGCGTGCTGGAGCGCATTCCGGCGGCGAGGCTGGCGCTGCTGCTGCGCATCCCGCTGCTGGGGCGGCTGGTGGCGAGCAAGCTGCGCGCCGGCCTGGGGCTGGATCGTGCGCGCATCCTGGTGTCCGGGGCGGCGGCCATCTCCACGGGGCTGCTGGAGTGGTACCAACGCATCGGCCTGGCTATCTGCGAGGGCTACGGCATGACCGAGCACTTCGCCTATGGCTGCTTCAACCGCCCCGGCCAGGTGCGCCTGGGTTCGGTAGGGCGGCCAATGCCGGGGCTGGAGATGCGCCTCGGCGACTCCGGGGAAATCCTCTTCCGCAGCGTGACCCTGATGCAGGGCTACTACCGCGACCCGGAGAAAACCGCGGAAACCATTCGCGGCGGCTGGCTGCACACCGGCGATAAGGGCGAGGTGGATGCCGACGGTTATCTGCGCATCACCGGGCGGGTCAAGGACATCTTCAAGACCAGCAAGGGCAAGTACGTGGCGCCGGCGCCCATCGAGGGCGAGATCGCCAAGAACACCTGGGTAGAGCAGGTCTGTCTGATGGGCAGCAACCTGGATCAGCCGCTGGCGCTGATCGAGCTGTCGCCGGCCGCCCGCGCCCAGCCGCGCGAGAAGGTGGCCGCCGATCTGCAGGCCACCCTGCACAGTCTCAACGCTAACTTGCAGCCTCACGAACGCCTGAGCCACCTGCTGCTGGTGCAGGACAGCTGGACCGTGGACAACGGCTGCATGACACCGACCATGAAAATCCGCCGCAATGTGCTGGAGGCGCGCTACGCCGAGTGTGTCGCCCGCCTGCCGGCCGAATCCTCTGTGCATTGGGAAAACTGAACATGAAAGGCCCGCTGTCTTCGCTGAAAGTCCTGGATTTCTCCACCCTGCTGCCGGGGCCGTTCGCCTCTCTGCTGCTGGCGGACATGGGCGCCGAGGTGCTGCGCATCGAGTCGCCCACCCGGGTCGACCTGGTGCGCATGCTGCCGCCGCACGCGGACGGCGTCTCCACCAGCCACGCCTACCTGAACCGCAACAAGCGCTGCCTTGCCCTGGACCTGAAGAAGCCCGAGGCGCTGGAGGTGGTGAAGCGTCTGGTGGCGGAGTACGACATCGTGCTGGAGCAGTTCCGCCCCGGGGTGATGGACAAGCTCGGCCTCGGCTATGAGGCCCTGAAGGCGATCAATCCGCGGCTGATCTACGTGTCCATCACCGGCTACGGCCAGACCGGACCGTACAAGGATCGTGCCGGCCATGACCTCAACTACCTGGCCATCAGCGGGCTCTCCAGTTACACCGGTCGCCGTGATAGCGGTCCTCTGCCGCTCGGCGTGCAGGTGGCGGACATTGCTGGTGGCTCGCTGCACGGGGTGATCGGCCTGCTCGCGGCGGTGATCGCCCGGCAGAGCACGGGGCAGGGCCAGCACGTGGACATCAGCATGACCGACTGCGCCTTCAGTCTGCATGCCATGGCGGGCGCCGGTTTCCTCGCCGGCAACGTCGAGCCGGACATGCAGAACCAAGTGCTCAACGGCGGCAGCTTCTACGACTACTACCGTACCCGCGACGGCCGCTGGCTGTCGGTGGGCAGCCTGGAGCCGCAGTTCATGCAGCAGTTCTGCGCCGCCCTCGGCCGTCCGGAACTGGCGGCAATGGGCCTGTCGCCCAAGGATCAGGAGAAACTCAAGGGCGAAATCGCCGCCGAGGTGGAAAAGCACGACCTGGCCGAGTGGCAACAGCGCTTCGCCGAAGTGGACGCCTGCGTGGAGCCGGTGCTGAAGCTCTCCGAGGCGGTCGAGCATCCCCAGCTCAAGGCCCGTGGCGTGGTCACCCAGGTGCCGCGCGAGGGCAAGCCGGCGCAGGCGCAGATCGCCTGCCCGATCCGTTTCTCGCAAGGGCTGGAGTCGCCTCGGCATATCGGAGCAGCGGTCGGTGCGCACAACGACGAGGTGCTGCGCGAGCTGGGTTATGACGAGGTAGAAATCGCTGCGTTCAAGACCAGCAAGGCCCTCGGGTAGCCCGGATGCAATCCGGGGACGGGCTGCTGGCTTCCCGGATTGCATCCGGGCTACGGCCTGGGCTGTTCACCCCTCTCCCCATGGGAGAGGGGCCGGGGGTGAGGGATCGTCAGCGCGCCTACTCCACCCGCTGTTCACCGCTGAATATCAGGGTCGCCCGGCAACGGCGGCAGAAATAGCGCCGCCCCTTGCTGACCAGGCCGTGGCGCTGGCTGGAGAAGGGGAACTCGCCGTCCGGGCACTGGCACAGGTAGAGGTAGCGGGTAACCTTGCGCCGGCCCACGTCATAGTTGTGGCAGCGCTCCGGCGGCAGCTCGTAGACGCCGCGCATGATCAGCTGCCATTCCTCGCCGTGGGGCTGGATGCGCGGGCCGAACAGTTGGTGCGCCACCAGGTGCGCCACTTCATGGGCCACCGTCTGTTTGAGGAAGTGCTCGCGGTTCTCCGCGTACAGCTTCGGATTGAAGCGCAGCAGGTTCTCGTGCAGGTGCGCCACGCCGGCCTTCTGCCCGCGCAGCTTGAAGCTGATCTCGGGGCGGGCGAACGGGCGCTTGAAGAAATCTTCGGCCTGCTGGTAACAGGATTCGACGCGGTGGTAGAGCGATTCGGGCATGCGGCAATTATGCCGCAATGCCCGGCGCGGCCAAACCGACCGCTGGTCGCGTCAGTCGTTGCTGTGCTGCTGCTCTTGCACGGTCGGCCTTTCCTCACGGGTCGGGTAGCCCTGTTCCGGCGTGGTGCGCTCGTACACCGGGTGCGTATAGAAGTGCCAATGCAGGATGGCCGACACCAGCAGGGTGACCACCGACAGCACCGCCACCGCCCATACCGAGCCGGCGTAGAGCATGCCCTGCTGCTGGCGGATACGCATGAAGGTGGGCAGGCCGACGAACAGTAGGAAGGTCGAGTAGGCACAAGCCAGTCCCAGGGCGATGATCGCCAGCCAGCGGCTAGGGAAGACCGCCGCCAGACCGGCGAGGAACAAGGGCGTAGCGGTGTAGGCGGCGAAGCCAATGCACTGGTTCAGCGAGGGCCGAGTATCGAAAGTGCGCGACATCCAGCGGATGAAGCCGCCCATGATCAGGGTGCCGATCAGCGCGGTGAAATAGACGCTGAGGGATAGCAGCAGGGCGCTGCGCTCGTCCAGGAATACCCGCTCGTCTTCGGCCAGGCTCCAGCCAATCGCGGTGGTGCCGACGTACAGGCTCACGGCGGGAATCAGGGCGAGCAGCAGCAGATGACCGAGATAATGGGCGGGGTGCTGTTCCTCTTCCTGCCGGATCTCGTGCCAGGCGGCGTCCGGATGGGTGAACAGGTTCAGGAAATGCGGAGTCATGGGGCGACGCTCCTCTGCGGGCCGGCTTACAGCCTTAGAGCCCACCTGGTGCCGTCGGGGTTCAACTTTCTTCAAGCAAACCACAAGGCCGCCCGTGGGCGGCCTTGTGGTTTGACGTCCTATCAGTTGGTGTAGACGGGCCCCACACCGAAGCCCCAGAGGATCACCGAGCAGGCGATCATCGCTACCAGCACCACCAGGCCCACGGCCAGCACCGAACTGGAGAACATGAAGCCTTCGTCCTGGGGGATGCCCATGAAGGTGGGGATGCCGGCATACAGCAGGTACACCGTGTAGCAGACCGCCACCGTGCCGATCAGCATGCCCAGCCACAGGCTCGGGTACAGCGCGGCGACGCCCCCGATGAACAGCGGGGTGGCGGTGTAGGCGGCGAAGACGATGCACTGGGTGAGGGTCGGATTGGAGTCGTAGGTGCGCGCCATCCAGTGGATGAAGGCGCCCATCACGGCAACGCCGGCGATCATCGCCAGGTAGGACATGATGGTCATCTGCAACGCGCTGCTCGCCGTGAGTTTGACCGCCTCGCCATCGCCGATGCGCCAGCCCACCTCGGTGGTACCGAAAT
Source organism: Pseudomonas sp. GD04019 (assembly GCF_029837695.1). Classification (GTDB taxonomy): domain Bacteria; phylum Pseudomonadota; class Gammaproteobacteria; order Pseudomonadales; family Pseudomonadaceae; genus Aquipseudomonas. Next base: position 1,825 of record NZ_JAOEEA010000001.1, on the reverse strand, counting down.
AGGCGCAGAGCGCGGGTATGGCCGCGAGAATCAGGACGTGGGTCAGGTACATGTGGCTGATGGATTCCTCCTCGCCACGGATTTCCTGCCACTCTTGGTCGGGATGGGTGAAGAGCCCCCAAACATGGTGGATCATGCAGACACCTCCTCTTGTTATTGTGCGATCGCCCCGGAGCGTAGCGCCCGGCGCGCATGCTCAGCGCTGCCGGGTGCCGGCCGAATCACTGCGACCGTATGCCGCAGTATAGGAGAAGGCCGCAGCCCGCATGAACCGTGGCTTTAGAGCGAATCGCTCTCTGAGAGTCAGCCGTAATAGCGCTGCAGTATTTCCATCGCCAGGTTGATCGACTGCAAACGGCTGGTACTACCGCCGCGATCGGGGTGGTGGATGCTCACCAGTTGCCGGTAACGCTGCTTGATAGTGGCGAGATTGAGCGGCCGGTCGCCGTTCAGCTCGAACAGTTCCAGGGCCGCGCGCTTCTCGTCGCCGCCCTGCATGCGCGTCCAGAAGCTGGAGAGCAGCTTCTCCACGTCGTCCTCGGTGGTGTCGCGCAAATGTTGCAGATTGAGATAGTAGTCACGTAGCGGGTCGTGTTCGGCCAGTGCGTCGGGGCCCGCTCGCCAGGGTTGCAGCTGCACGCACAGCGGGCTGATCTCCAGGTGCGCGCTCTGCGTCTGCCACAGGCGATCCCGCAGCAGGTAGAGGGCGTTGAACAGCAGGAAGTGGGTGCGGTACAGCACCAGCTTGTCGGCCAGGCCGAGATTGGGGATATGCGTGGAGTGCCGAGCCTTGAGCTGCTGGATCAGGTGGAACTCGCTGATGCCAGCCGGCGCTTCGCGGAGCAGGGCGTGCAACTGGTCGGGCAGGTCGAGGGCGGGATCGAGGTCGTTCATCCGATCAGCCTAACACGGGCTGCCTAGCGCCGGCTTTGTGCGTAAAATGGCCAGCTTTTCGCCTTCACCCGGATTCCCGAGCACCATGTCCAGCAGCCTTTCGGTCAACCAGAACAAACTGCAGAAACGCCTGCGCCGCCTGGCCGGCGAAGCCATCGCCGACTTCAACATGATCGAGGATGGCGACAAGGTGATGGTCTGCCTGTCCGGCGGCAAGGACAGCTACACCATGCTCGACATCCTGATCTACCTGCAGAAGGTGGCGCCGATCAAGTTCGAGATCGTCGCGGTGAACATGGACCAGAAGCAGCCCGGCTTCCCCGAGCACGTGCTGCCGGCCTACCTGGAATCCATCGGCGTGCAGTACCACATCATCGAGAAGGACACCTACTCGGTGGTGAAGGAGAAGATCCCGGAGGGCAAGACCACCTGCTCGCTCTGCTCGCGCCTGCGCCGCGGCACCCTGTACACCTACGCCGACGAGATCGGTGCGACCAAGATGGCCCTCGGTCACCACCGCGACGACATCCTGGAAACCTTCTTCCTCAACATGTTCTACGGCGGCACGCTGAAGGCCATGCCGCCCAAGCTGCTGTCCGACGACGGCCGCAACGTGGTGATCCGCCCGCTGGCCTACTGCAACGAGAAGGACATCGAGGCCTACTCGGTGATGAAGGAATTTCCGATCATCCCGTGCAACCTGTGCGGCTCGCAGGAGAACCTGCAGCGCCAGGTGGTCAAGGAGATGCTGGTGGACTGGGAGCGCAAGAGCCCGGGCCGCACCGAGATCATGTTCCGCGCCCTGCAGAACGTGGTGCCGTCGCAGCTGGCCGACCGCAACCTGTTCGACTTCCAGAGCCTGAAGATCGACGACAGCGCCACGCCGCGCTTCCTCGATGTGATGAACCTGTGATTCCCGACCGGCCGCCCA